>NZ_GL883076.1 GCF_000204015.1 Asticcacaulis biprosthecium C19
ATAGCCATCATCTTCTTACGCTTGGCGGGGCTGGTTTCGGTCGTGGTCATGCTTTGCATCTGGGCGTCCATTGTCTGCATCTTGGCAGCCATTTCCCCCATATGTTTTTGCATGTCGCCCATATGAGCTTTCATGTCAGACATGCCGCCAGGTGCCATTGGCATCGCCGGCGACGTTTTCATCGGTGCCGTCATAGGCATCGATTGGTTTGGCGTCGTCGCAGTTTGGCCGTGCACTGTTCCGACAGAAAGGGCCAAGGCAGAGACCAGCAGAACAGATTGGAACTTGATATTCATGGTATTTCTCCAGGTGTTGTGATTGGGAAGGTGGGTCACCAGCTTTTGCGTCTGTTGCCAAAGAGGTAGAGCAACTGCAGGAAGAGGTTTATGAAGTCGAGATACAGGGTGAGAGCGCCCAAAATGACGATCTTGCCCACGCCTTCACTTTTGTCGGTGAGCGTTGCGTACGGCAGCTTCAGTTTTTGGGTGTCGTAAGCCGTCAGGCCGATAAAGACGAGGACTCCAATGATGGAGATCCCGAACTGCAGGGCATTGCTCTTTAGAAACAGATTGACGACTGATGCGGTAATCACGCCGATCAGCCCCATGATCAGGAGCGCGCCAAGGCCGGCGAGGTCGCGCTTGGTCGTGTAGCCGTAGAGGCTCATCAACCTTTTCGGGTCAACCGGGCGCGTGGGCAAACCGGGCGTAAGCGCGTAGCTGTGGCCCTTTAGGGCTTGTAGTTCCAGGGCATCAACGCCTCGATACTGCTGCTCGGCCAACGGTTTGCGATGTGCGTCAGAGTCTGCGTCAGCCAAGCCAGCGGATCGACATCGTTCATTTTGGAGGTCTGCAGCAAGGTGGCGATAGCGGCCCAGGTGCGACCGCCGCCGTCGGAGCCGGCGAACAGCGCATTTTTTCTAGTAATGGTCTGGGGCCGGATTGCCCGCTCGACGATGTTCGAGTCGATTTCGATGCGGCCGTCCTGCAAGAAGCGCGTGAGCGTTTCCCGGCGCGTCAGAGCGTAACGGATATCTTCAGCCAGCTTGGATTTTCCGGAGATGCGCGGCAGCGTGTCCTGCCACAGCTTGAACAGGTCCGAGACGATGGCGCCCGATGTCTGTTGTCGTGCGGCAGCACGCACGTCTGGCGCCTGACCTCGCACCTGCGCCTCGACCTCCCAGACCCTGGTGAGTTGTTCGACAGTCGATGTCGCGACCGTCGACGTGCCGGCGACATGGTGTTCGTAGAACCGTCGCCTCAGATGTGCCCAGCAGCCGGCCAGGCGTACACCTTCGTTGCCCTGATCCGTCCGGGCCAAGGTGTTGTAAGCCTGGTAGCCATCCACCTGAAGGATGCCTCTATAACCGTGAAGGTGCCGTTTGACGCAGTCTCCGGCGCGGCTGTCCTCGAAGCGATAGGCGATCATAGGTGGGCCACTGCCGCCGAAGGGGCGATCGTCCCGAGCTTAGGCCCATAGATAGGCGGTTTTGACCTTGCCGCTGCCCGGAGCCAGTGTCGGCAGGGTCGTCTCATCAGCGAAGACCCGTTCGCCACGCTTGATCTGTGCGAGCACGTAGTCCGCCAGGATTTCCAGCTCGAAGCCCACCTTGCCCATCCATTGGGCCATCAGCGAACGGCTGATCTCGACCTTGTCGCGCGCGTAAATGGCTTCCTGACGGTAGAGGGGAAGACCATCGGCATATTTGGAGACGGCGATCTGGGCGAGCAGAGCTTCGGTCGGGATGCCGGCCTCGATGATGTGCGCCGGCGCCAGGGCTTGGATGACGCCGTCCTCGTTTCGGAAGGCGTATTTGGGGCGGCGGGTGACGATGACGCGGAACCTGGCCGGCGTGACGTCGAGCCTTTCGGAGACATCCTCGCCGATCTTGACCTTCTCCTTGCCGGCGTGTTCGGGAAGCTCTTCAGGCTCAATGACGACCTCGACCCGTTCCAGGTGAGCGGCAAAGCCCTTGCGCGGACGCGGCGTGCGCTTGGCAGCACCGGAGCTCTTGCCCTGGTCGACCTGGGCCTGCAATGCCGCGATACCCGTGGCGATCTCGTCGAAGACAAACGCGCTTTGCTCGTCGTCGATCGCGGGAGTTGCGCGCTTTTCCGAACGGCGCCCGAACCGTGCCCGGTCAAACGCCTTCAGGATCGACGTCAAGCGCTCGATGCGCGCGTCCGCCGCTGCTTTCAGCGATTTGAGTTCTGTATTTTCAACCTCCAGCACGTCGGCACGCGCCGCTTTTTCCGCCATGGCCAGGGCAAACGCCCGCAATTCTTCAACGGTTTCCGGAAGGGCGATTGCAGGAGCGGACATGCCCAGCTTATAGCAAAAAGCCCTTTATCTGCATAGGTTTTTGGGCCGATGGGCTCTAGTTTTTCCGAGCTTCAGCCCACCGTCTGTGGCCGCCGGACGCTTTGCGGACGAACGCGTTTCCAGTCAAGGCCGTCGACCAAAGCGATCAGCTGAGCATGGCTCATCTGGACTCGGCCGTGCCCGCCCTTCGGCCAGCAAAACCGGTCCTTTTCCAGCCGTTTAGCGTACAGGCACACGCCAGTTCCATCCCACCAGACGATCTTGACCCGATCGGCTCGCTTCGCCCGGAAGGCATAGAGCGCGCCGCTGAAAGGGTCGCTGCCAGAGTCCCTCACCAGGGCAAGCAAGCTGTCGGGACCCTTGCGGAAGTCGACAGGGTGCATAGCCAGGAACACCTTCACACCAGACTGGATCATGATTGGCGCACAGCCCGGATCACACGGCGCAGATGCGCCTCATCGAAGCCCGCTTCGCAGCGGATCGTGGCACCGCCAAGGCTGATCTCGATCGTGGGGATACGCGTCTCCGGCACGGGTAAAGCCTTCGTCGCCGCTGGCGCAGGTGCCTGCGAGATCCAGCCAGCCCGAACCGCCGCTTTGCGCCATTGGTAGATTTGCGAGGCATCCACCCCGACGCGCCGTGCAATTTCCGAAACCTTCGCGCCCGGAATCAGCGACTCCGCCGCGATCTCCGTCTTGAAGGCATCCGACCAACGCCGGTGAACCTGCGCCGGAGCGCCTTCGAAAGGTTCGGCCACCGCCTCGATCATCTGGAACGTCGCAGGAGAAGTCATAGGAGGTCTCACGGGAGGCAACACAGGCGGCCTCACTACGATCTCGTATTCCTCAGTACCAGATGGGAACCGCTACGCGCTTACAACCGGGCCAGCGAGGCCTCATCAGTTGAAGTCCGCGACAGATGTTATTTCAGTCCCTCATGTGATTGAGGGAGTGAGAGTTGAACACCTTGCCGGGCCATCTGCGACAAGAGAGCTGGCCACGTTGGTTTGGACACGTATTGGGCTGATTTAAGTGGGATGGCGCCGCTTGCCAGGAAGAAGAGGACGAAATCAAACCGCAGCCCAAGGGCAGGGCAACCTTGATGAAATCCATACCCATGGGTGAAAACACGGCTTAGGATCGAGTTCTGAGTTCCCGTTCGGACGATTTACACTGTTCGGCAAGCGCAATGGGGGGAACCAGTTCGCGCGTGGCAGCATTTGAAAGTGCTGTCACGCGCGGTTACGTCGAAGGTCGACTGTTGTATAAGCGGCCGCTAGTTCTTAGCGCGAATGGCTGTGACCTCTGTGTCACTGCCCTTTACTGAAACATCGAACGAAATGCTCTGGCCGACCTTGGCATTGGAAAGGATCTCCGGGCCGGCCTTGAAGGCCATTGTCATAGCAGGCCAACCAACTGCCGGGATTGGCTCATGACTGATGGTTACGGTCCCGGCAGTCTTGTCGATTTCAGTAATCGTGCCGGTGCCGCTGCCAGTCTTCGCATCGGCCTCCATCGCCATCCCGGACATACCGGACATGTCACCCATGCCGTCCATGGGAGGCGCGGCTTCGCTGGAAGGTGCAGTGTCCTGGTTCTCGGGCTTCGGACTGCACGCGGATACAAGCAGGGTTAGACCAAGCAGCGAAATGGTCGTGAATATTTTCGCTCTCATGGAAGGCTCCTTTTGTTGAGTGATGGAGAACGGATTGCTCGCCGGCGGTGCAGCAGTAGATAACCTGCAGGCACCACGAGCATCGAGAGAAGCGGCGCCGTCAACATGCCGCCGATCATGGGTGCTGCGATACGACTCATAACTTCTGACCCAGCACCGTGGCCAAAAAGTATCGGGAGAAGACCTGCGAGGATCACGGCGACCGTCATTGCTTTTGGTCGCACGCGAAGGAGCGCGCCTTCACGCAACGCGGCTTCGATTTCAGCCATTGTCGGATTAGGTCCGCGTGCCTTCAATGCGTCCTTCAGGTAGATCAGCATTATTACGCCGAACTCCGCTGAGACGCCCGCAAGGGCGATGAAACCTACGCCTGTGGCGACTGACTGGTGAAATCCGAGCACATATAATGTCCAGATGCCGCCTGTCAGTGCGAACGGAAGCGTGAGCATGATCAGAGCCGCCTCATCGAAGCGCCTGAAAGTGACGTAGAGCAGAAGAAAAATGATAGCAAGCGTGGCCGGAACGACAATCTTCAGCCGCGCGACGGCCCGCTCAAGGTACTCGAACTGCCCAGAGTAGGCGACAGAAACGCCGGGAGCCAGCGGCACGTTTTTCGCGACCGCTGCCTGCAAATCCTTGACGACCGAGGCCAGATCGCGTCCACGCACGTCGACATAAATCCAGGTCGAAGGCCGTCCGTTTTCCGTCTTCAGCATGGGTGGGCCTTCGGTGATTTCCACCCGTGCTACGGTACCCAAAGTGATCTGCTGACCTGAGGGGGTCAGTACCGGCAGATTTCGCAGGCCTTCAAGGCTGTCGCGCAGTTCGCGCGGATAGCGGACGTTGATAGGGTAGCGAGCCAATCCTTCGACGGTCTCGCCTATATTCTCCCCGCCAATGGCGCCCGAGACAATGGACTGCACGTCGGAGATATTGAGTCCGAAACGTCCCGCGGCGGCCCGGTCGATTTCTACATCGACATATCGTCCGCCGGTCAGGCGCTCTGCGAGGGCAGAACTGACTCCTGGCACCGTCTTGGCGACAGTCTCGATTTGATGCGCGATTCGGTCAAGTTCTGAGAGATTGGCCCCGTAAACCTTCACGCCGATAGGGCTCTTTATCCCGGTCGCCAGCATATCAATGCGATTGCGAATAGGCGGGACCCAAACATTGGCGAGACCGGGCACCTTCACCACGCGGTCGAGTTCATCGACGAGCTTATCCGGCGTCATACCGGGCCGCCATTGATCCTTGGGCTTAAACCTGATGGTCGTTTCGAACATCTCAAGGGGCGCAGGGTCCGTCGCACTTTCGGCGCGGCCGGCTTTGCCGAAGACACTTTCAACTTCCGGGACCGACTTTATCATACGATCAGTCTGCTGAAGGAGCTCCGCAGCCTTGCTGGCCGAGAGGCCGGGCAGCGCGGACGGCATGTACAGTAGGTCGCCTTCATCGAGTTGCGGCATAAACTCACCACCCAGGCGGCTTAGGGGCCAAAGCGTGGTGGCAAATGCCACGGCTGCTATGGCGAGTGTCGCTTTCGGATGCTTCATGGCCGCGTCGAGAACAGGCTGATAGACGCTTGTAAGAAAGCGATTGACGGGGTTTACCTCTTCCTTCGGAATTCGCCCACGGATCAGATATCCCATCAGGACAGGGATCAGCGTCACCGACAGGATGGCGGCACCGGCCATGCTGTAGGTCTTGGTGAATGCCAAAGGCGAGAACAGGCGGCCTTCCTGGCCTTGGAGCGTAAAAACGGGAATGAAGGAGAAGGTGATGATCAGCAGGCTGAAAAATAGCGCCGGTCCCACCTCGACTGCAGCTTCAGTCAGAACACTCCATCGTTCGGAACCCTCGAGTCGATCTTCGGGGTGATCGTGTTCCCAGTGCTCGATTTTCTTGTGGGCATTCTCTATCATCACCACGGCCCCGTCCACCATGGCACCGATGGCGATGGCGATGCCTCCTAGCGACATAATGTTGGCGTTCACCCCCTGGAGGTTCATCACGATGAACGCAAGCAAGATGCCGACTGGAAGCGTGACAATGGCGACAAGCGCCGATCTCACATGCCAGAGGAACAGGGCGCAAACCAGGGCCACGACGACGAACTCCTCAATCAGCTTTTCACTAAGATTGCTGATTGCATGGTCAATCAGCTGCGAGCGGTCATAGGTCGTGACGACCTCGACACCAGGAGGCAAGCTCTTCCTCAATTCCGACAGCTTCTGCTTCACGGCCGCAATGGTCTCGCGAGCATTATCACCCGATCGAAGAATGACGACGCCGCCTGCGACTTCACCCTGACCATTCAGTTCTGCTATGCCTCGGCGCATTTCTGGGCCGACTTGAACCGTCGCCACTTGACCAAGGGTAATTGCCAGCCCGCCTGAAGTTTTGATGGGTACCGCACGGAAGTCGCCGAGGGACTTCAGATAGCCATTGGCGCGGACCATGTATTCCGCCTCAGCAAGTTCCAACACAGAGCCACCGCTTTCCTGGTTGGCGCCCTGGATAGCGGACACGACCTCCTGATGGGTAACGCCATAGGATGCCAGCTTCACCGGGTCGAGGACAACCTGATATTGTTTGACCATGCCTCCGATACTGGCGACTTCGGCAACCCCTGGAAGGCTCTTGAGTTCGTATCGCAAAAACCAGTCCTGCAGGGACCGCAGCTGAGACAGGTCATGGCGGCCGGTTTTGTCGATGAGGGCATACTCGAATACCCATCCAACTCCAGTTGCATCCGGCCCCAAGGCAGGCTTGGCACTTGCTGGCAGCCGTCCCTGGACCTGGTTCAGATACTCAAGCACGCGAGATCGCGCCCAGTAAAGATCGGTGCCATCTTCGAACAGCACATAGACGAAACTGTCACCGAAGAAGGAGTAACCGCGTACGGTCTTCGCACCGGGCACGGACAGCATGGTCGTTGTCAGCGGGTAAGTGACTTGGTTCTCGACAATTTGAGGTGCCTGGCCCGGATAAGGTGTTCGGATGATAACCTGTACGTCCGACAGGTCCGGAAGGGCGTCCACGGCCGTCGAGCGCATGGCGAACACACCCGCGATGATGACCGCGATCGTGGCGAGGATCACGAAGAAGCGGTTGGCGACCGACCAACGAATGATGGCAGCAATCATCGTGCTGTGCCCTTTCGCATGGTTTCGACAATTGGCCCTTCGGCCTTTTGAGCGAAGCTGAAATCGACCTGATCCCCCACCTTCAAGCCGGTTGCAATTGATGGGGAGGCGAGCTTGAATGTCATGGTCATGGCAGGCCAGCTAAGTGCCGGAACAGGCCCGTGGCTAAGTGTCACTTGTTCAGTCGTCAACGTTTCAATGCGGCCCTGGGCCGTAAAGACCTTTGCTGTTGCTTCTTGCCCTACGCCTTCTCTATCCTGGATCGCCCTGGCGGAAATTCCCGACAGATTTGCTTCGGAGTCGACGAGAAACTGGCCCGACGCGACGACGTTTTCACCTTCGGTAAGCCCTGCGAGGACCTCCGTACGATTTTCCGACTCTCGGCCGACCTGAATTTCGACGGGCTCGAAGCGCCCGTCGCCCTTTGAAAGCATTACTATGGTTCGCTTTCCGGTGCGAATAACGGCTTCGCTAGGTACGCTCAGAGCCGTCGAAGTGTTTCCTGGAAAATGTACAGTGGCATACATCCCTGGACGCAGACGTCCGTTCCGGTTGGCCAGTTCAACCCGGACACTGAGCGTCCGGGTATCCGATTGGGCGGTCGGCAGAATAGCGGACACCTTTCCTGAGAAGCTCTCGCCGGGAAACGCTGCGAGCTTGGCCTTAACCGGTTGTCCCAAGCTAACTTGTGATGCGAGGGCTTCGGGAACTGCGGCATTCAGCCAGACGCTGGACAGGCCGGAAACCTGGGCCAGGGTCTGGCCCGAGTTCACTGTCATGCCTTGTCGGACGTCCAAGGTTTGGATTGCTCCGCCAACAGGTGTCGAAATAGTAACGATTGTGTTGGGCTTCCCCGAACGGGAAACCTGATCGATCAGTCCTTGAGACATGCCAAGCAGAGTCAATCTTTGCCGTGCCGCACGCTCGAGTGCCGGATCCGCTGTACGCCTTACCGCAAGATACTCCGACTGTGCCGCGGCCCAGGACGGAATGAGAATATCAGCTAAGGGAGCGCCGGCACCGACTATGTCTCCGGGTGCACGGGCGTATACACGTTGGACAAAGCCGTCCGCGCGTGCCTGGACGATAGCGACGTCACGCTGGTTGAACTCAACAGTACCGGCCACTGTAAGATCCAGGGCGAAGTCCGTGCGCTCAACCTGTGCCAGCCGGATGCCCAAGTTTTGTAAACGGCCAGGGTCGATCTTGACGCCGCCCGCCTTCGCCTCCTCATCCGCATACTTCGGCACCAAGTCCATGTCCATGAAGGGCGATTTTCCCGGATTCTCGAAGTGCTGGCCCGGAACCATAGGGTCGTACCAATAGAGAACTTTTCGACCACTGGCCTCTGAGGTAGAGGTGAGGGCCTTTGACGTGTTCAGTCGTGATATCCCATAGCCTGTGCCGGCAGAGACGAGAGCAATGGCGACCCCATAAGCGAGGATCTGTTTCCGGCTGAGCGTGATGTTGCGGATCATTGCTCGTGCTCCCCGTACGTAAAGTGAATGCGGATGCTGTTGCGAGCCAAGCTGGCTTCCCGCGCAACGGCGTCGATCCGCGCTTCGGCGAGCAGAATTTGGGATTGAAGAACATCTGCGAGACTAGCCGTACCTGCGCCGTAACTTGCGAGTTCAAGGTCAGCTTTCTGCTGCGCAAGCGGCAATATTACCGTTTGTGCACGAACCAAACGTTCATAGTGCATAGTGTGGTCGGCCAAGTCGGATTGAAGCTGAGCCTCAACTTGACGGCGCGCGGCATCCTCATTGTGGCGGGCGCGCGTGGAGAGCTTTGCCTTGCTTTCGATCATCGGGTCTTGCCGATTTTTCGAGAACAACGGGAGGCTGATGGTAACGCCTGCAGAAATCATGTCGCCCCAGATGGGATCACGCCGCTGGTAGCTAACCTCCCATCCCCAGTCGGGGCGCTTTTCTGCTGTAGCAGCCGCCACGTCAGCGTCGCTGCGTGCCGTCATGGCGCTCATTGCCGCAAGGTTCGGATTACGGCCTAGCCCTGCATGCAATGCGATTGGATCGATCTCAAATTGCGGGGCTTCACCTGAGATGTCCGCGGTGGGATCACCCGTCCATCGTATGAGTTCTGCCCGGGCCTTCGTGGCCTCGGCCGTCAGTTCGGACCGGCGGTCTGCAATAGCGGCTTCCAATTCTGCGGCTTCGAGCGACTGCGCTGGACGCAGGTTTCCAGCTTCGACTTGTGAGGTTGCCGTGGATTTTAGAGGGGCAATCGCTTTTTCGACCTCATCCAGCGCCTTGAGCTTGCGCCTCGCAAAGTATAGGTCGACCCAAGCGAGTCCGGCGCTGAGGCGTGCGTCTCTGGCATCGACCGCATATGCCGCTTCCGCTGAGAGAATTTCCGCCGATGCCTGTTTCTTTGCGGCGCGGCGTTTTGCGCCATTTGGTACGTCCTGCATGATGCCAAAACTCTGCATGGTCATGCTTTCACCCGATAGAGATCCGGCCATCGGCCCAGAAACCGGATAGTTCTCGAAACCGGCGCGAAATTTTGGATCAGGCAAGCGCCCGACGGAACGAGAGGCGGCCGTCGCCGCATCGATTTCCGCAACTCTCGCGGCAAGGGAAGGGGCTGACTGTTCCGCACGCGTCAACGCCTGTTGAAAAGTAAGTGGTTCGCCGAAGGCAGGCGCTGCCAGGATCGATATTCCCGCAGCCAGGAGGAAAGAGGTTCGCATTGAAAAACACCTGGGACATCGAGTTGCGCGGCGGTCGGCCACGGAAGCGCAGCCTCCCGCAGGCGGTGGCAGCCTGCTCAGGAACGACGGCGCGCTCTAGGTGCGGCGAGGGCCGCACACAGTTCAGGTGTGGAAGCGGGGAGGGGGCACAAAGAGCGCCGGTTCATCTGCATCGAAATTGACAGGCGAACGCGTGAAAACGACGAGTTCGATATGCAAAATCGGAAGACTTACAGGCACGTGGGTGTCGGACGTAGCGCTGATCCCGCACATTGCGATGCAGTTTTGAAAGCAGGCCTGATCCGACGACTTGGTAGGCTTTTCGTCTTCGCAACATGGCATGGCCATATCCGAGTGGGCTTGGGAGTCTGCCATGGTCATCTGCATCGGCTGACTCATTTCGAGACACGCGTTTTGGGCCGCCTGTGCGCTTACAGGCGAAATCAAAAGACCCAGAAGGGCAAAGATGTAGAGAACAGCCTTTAACATTGTCCGCCAGGATAGATTTCAATCGTTAAAAGTCAATGAGCCAGCACCGAGCATGCCGAATGTAACCTGTTCTCACTTTTCACCGAGTTTCTCGGCCAGCAATTTTCTGGCGCGGTAGACTCGCGTCTCGACCGTCTTACTGGTGACGCCGAGGATTTCGGCGGCTTGTTTCTGTGAAAAGCCTTCGAGTGCCGTCAACAAGAGCGCCTCTTTGAGGTTTGCCGGAAGGCGAGCCAGGGCCTTTTCGAGCTGCGACACTTCGTGATCGAGGATAAGGCGATCGTCTGCGTTGATTGATCGATCAGTAACATTCATAACTTCGAAGTCATCAGAGGACTTCGTGCCGAATATCAGGTTACGCACCTTCTGCCGGCGGCCGCGATCCCGGGCTTTATTAATGGCGATCGTTCTTAGCCAAGCGCCAAATGGCCGACGGGCATCATATCGACGGATTGCCTTCCACGCGGCGATAAACGCTTCATGTGCCGCTTCATAAGCCTCGTCGGAATTACCGTTGTAGCGGCGCAAGAGCCGATAGACGGCCTCCTTGTGTCGGCCGACAAGAATGCTGAACGCGCGGTCGTCGCCTCTTGCTGCTGAACTTGCTAGCACCTCATCTGAAACTTCGGCATCGGAAGTCACTTTTGCTCTTCGGTCAGAGAATTAACGACTGTCTGATCGAATTCCACAGCCTGCTGCGGAGTGAGGACCGACCGCATTTCGAAGGTATGGTCAATCGTCTCCTTTTGCAGGTCCCCCATAGCGGCGTGAAACCGGTCGATCGCGGCCTGAACCTCAGGGGTATAGGCGTGTTTTTCTTGGAATGCTTTGGCAAGATCGGCGTTTGCAGCGCGCATCTCCGCTTCCAATGCCTCCTTTACCTCCGCATGTTTCTCTTCCATTGCAGCGATGCGGTGCGTCTGTTCATCTGTTAAGTCCAGTCTACGATGCACAAGCTCATGCATCGGCGTCGGCTTTTGCATCTTGTGAATGACGTACTGAGCCCCCCCGAAAGCTCCCAGAGCTGCTCCCACGAGCGACAGTACTAAAGTGACAATCATGCTGCGGGCGAGCGTCATGGGTACCCTTCGAGGAGGCTTGAGGGTGCGAGCCGCAAGGATGAGTCAAACGGCTCGGCATGGTCTCTTATCTCGGATGACAAGGCCGCCGCGCCGCCGGCTGTTGTGCCGACTACAAGTGCAAGTGCAAGAGATGCCGCTCGAAGCGGCATAAGAACCGTGACGGTTCGAGCCTCAGTCCTTTGAAGCTCGATATTTCGGGAAATGTTTTGTTCAAGATCCGCCAGCGATCGGTCGATCGGCCGGGTCTTCAATTGCGCCAACAGCGCATCAATACGGTCACTCATGTACTTGTCCTCGCCTCCCAGTACATAATACGCATAGCGAAGCAATATCCCTCATACCAGGTATTTCTAATTTCTAGACGCCTGATCTTGGACATTAGTTACCCATATTTTTCGCCGGAAAATGCTGTTTTCAGCTTTCGGGCGGGCTATGACCGGAATGCCGTGCATTCTTGTTTTCCAACCTATTTCTAACATGTGCTTTTTTATGAGGGCATCCGCCTTTTGAGACGTAACTATCAAAGGAGGGATCAACGCATTCCCTCCCTGACTAGGACCTCCAAATGACAGATATTCATCGGCGCAAGCTCCTGCACAACCTGTCGATATTCGGTACGGCGAGTGCGGTCGGCGGGTTACTGCCATCCTGGGCGAGGAGCGCGACGCCCGGATTGAACCACACGCTGCAAACTGTTTCCGGTTCTGAGATCCGGCTGAAACTTGAACGCGCCCGTTGGCCGATCGACGGAAAGCTTGGCAATGCCATAACGATCAACGGCACGCTTCCAGGGCCGATCATTCGTCTCAAGGAAGGGCAGAACGTCAAACTCGTTGTGGAAAATCACTTAGACGAGACATCCTCAATTCACTGGCATGGTCTCCTGGTACCGTTTCAAATGGACGGTGTCCCAGGCGTAACCTTTCCCGGCATCCCGGCACACTCGACGTTCGAGTACGAGTTCGAACTCAAGCAAAGTGGCACGTACTGGTACCACAGCCACTCGGGCTTACAGGAACAGGAAGGGCTTTATGGTCCAATAATCATAGAGCCGAAAGATCCTGATCCGGTACAATTCGACCGTGACTATGTGATTATTCTTTCTGACTACAGTTTCATTCGGCCCGAAACCCTTTTCAAGCGTTTGAAAGGGCAGTCCGGTGTCTTCAATTATCAACGTCAAACGATTTCGGGACTGCTGGCCGGAAAAGATCAGACTCTAGCGGAGCGGATCGAATGGGCAAAGTCGCTAATGGATCCGACCGACGCCTCTGATATCACTGGAGCCGTCTATTCGTTCCTTATCAATGGCCACGGACCGAAGGACAACTGGACTGGTCTTTTCACGCCGGGTGAGCGCGTGCGCCTTCGCTTTATCAACGCTGGCGCACAAATGGTCTTCAATGTCAGAATTCCCGGTCTGAAAATGACGGTTGTGGCAGCCGACGGCTTAAATATTCGGCCTGTTGAAGTCGATGAGTTCCAGATCGCGAATGCTGAAACGTACGACATCATTGTTCAGCCGATCGAGGACAAAGCCTATACCCTTGTATCCGAAGCTGTTGATCGTTCCGGAATGGGGGCGGCGACGCTCGCACCACGCCTGGGCATGACAGCGCCAGTTCCTTCGCTGCGTGAGCGCCCCCTGGCCACGATGAAGGATATGGGTATGGACATGTCCGGCATGAGCATAGGTGGAGCGGACACGGCAGGGCATGACATGTCGTCAATGTCCATGGATCACGGTTCAATGGAAATGACGTCGGTGCATCCCCCTGGTATGGCACCGCCGAAACCCAGGGGGTCGGACATAATGGCTGACATGGGCGGCATGGAAATGTCCATGCGAGACCCTGCTAACGCGCCCCAGATCAAATTAGGGCCTGGAGTTCAGACGATCTCGCCAATGCCTATGGATCGGACCGGTGACACGGGACAAGGTTTGGAAAGCGTTGGGCATCGCGTCCTCGTTTACAAGGATCTTGTCGCGCTTGAGCCGAACCCGGACACCCGCACCCCGACGCGTGCCCTCGAAATCCGCCTTACCGGCAACATGGAACGCTTCATGTGGGGCTTCGACGGACGTAAATTCAGCGAAACAACAGGGCCATATACTTTTGCGACCGGTGAGCGGGTTCGAGTTACCCTTGTGAATGACACCATGATGGCCCACCCAATCCATCTCCATGGACATTTCTTTGACCTGGTGATCGGCGCACCGCAGGATCACAAGCCGCGCAAGCATACCGTGGCTGTTTTACCCGGAGGAAAGGTGTCGTGGGATTTCACCGCCGAGACAGGTGATTGGGCATTCCACTGCCATATGCTCTATCACATGCACGCAGGCATGTTTCAGGTCTTTGCGGTGCGTCCGCGCGATGGAGGCGCCCAATGAACCGGGTCGCAATGATAGCACTCGTCCCCCTATTCCTGGCAACGCCCGCTCTGGCGATGCAGGATCATTCACAGCATGGCAACATGCCTGGTATGACAATGCCAGCGCAGCCGCAGCCTAAAGCCAATGCTAAGCCTAGGCCGAAAGCTCCGCCCTCTAAGCCGAAAAAGGCTGCGACCAAATCGCCGGCCGCGCCCCAAGCGACTTCACATAGCGCCCATCAAGCAGTTCCCGCGGAAAACAAGTCGCAGACTTCACAGGCAAATTCAGTTCAACAAGAGATGCCTCCGAAGGACGGGGAAGCTCATGCTGGCCATGACATGTCAGAAATGAGTATGTCTGGCATGAACCACGACAACGAAGAGGCGAGCGCCGAGGTAGAAATTCCGCAAACACCGCCGCCGCCGCCGGCAACAGATCATTTGGCGGACCGGTATTTTGACTCAGCGCAGATGGCCGAGGCTCGTCATATGGTACATATGGAGCATGGTGCGATGAACTTATCCAATGTCATGTTCGATAGGCTCGAGCTTCGGCCCGACGATGGCGGATATGCATGGGACACGGAATTCCGGTATGGCGGGGATATTCATCGCCTTGTGGTGAAGTCAGAGGGTGAAGGAAGTAACGAAGACGGAGTTGAAGACGCTGAAGTCCAAATTCTCTATTCGCGCGCGATCACGCCTTACTTCGATATTCAGGCGGGCATCCGTCAAGATTTCGAACCCCAGCCGCGCACCTACCTGACACTTGGTACGGAAGGTATTTTTCCCTATTGGTTCGATGTGGAGGGCGCCGTCTTCCTTTCGAACGAAGGCGAACTTCTGGCGCGTGCTAAAGGTACTTATGACCTGCGGCTGACGCAGCGCATGATCCTTCAACCCTCCGCGGAAGTGACTTTCTCAGCCCAGGACATTCCCGAACTTGAGATCGGTTCGGGCCTCTCGAGTGTCGAACTCGGCTTGCGCTTACGCTACGAGATCCGTCGTGAATTCGCGCCATATATCGGGATCGTTTACGAACGCAAGTTCGGTGACGCCGCTGACTTTGTGCGACTGTCGGGGAAAAATCCTGAATCCACAAAAGTCGTCATAGGCTTGCGAGCCTGGTTTTGATCAGAGTTTGGCGGGAGCGTTTGGCCGGCTTTCCAAGAGCCGCTCCTGCTCAACATGTGGGTCGTGCAACGGATAAGCCATAAGCTAGGAGGGATTGGATCATTTTCGCGCCATACTAGCCGCTTTCTCAAACAAAGGTTCACAGTCATTCCGTTTAAATTGGGTAGTAGAGTAAATTATGACTCAATACTTCATACTCCTTCATACGATCGGCTCTCATAGTGAAAATTCCCCTGGGTACCTGGGCGTCGTTTTTACAAATTAGCCTCTTTGTCTCTTAATCAATGCCGTCAGTGACTTGGCGAACTCTTGCGCCGGCGATCCTATGTAATTTGTCAGGGCTCGAGATAACAATAAGGTACTAACTACGGTGACGGCCAAATAAATGACAAAACTCGGGAAAGTCGGCATCGCCCAAGTGTTTGCAACCGTCGAAACAACTGCCACTATTGGCCAATGAGCCAAATATATAGCGTAGGAATCGTTGCCCAGTTTAGCCATGATTGGACTTGGATAATGGGGTTTGGTTGCGTCTCGGGATGCAAGGCACCAGATTATGACGCTCGCGGGGAGGCCACATAGAGCAACTCGCACCCATTCAGCGACACCCGACGGCAGTGAGGGCGACACAGCATTGAACAGGGCCGCTCCGCCCAAGAGCAAGACGCCAGCTGCAACGAGGCCAAGCCAACCATTTAATCTCACACCCCGTTTGATTAGAACGGCAATCCAGACGCCCGCGAGGAACTCGAGAACGAGCGGCGTATAGACGTGATGGACGATGGTGATCTGGGTTGTGATAAAGGTACCGAGAGCGGCGGCTGTTATCGTCCAGACCGCAAGGACGCGGAACCGCCCTTGCGGCGAAAGGACTAGGAGTATCGCAAACACGAGGTAGAACACCATCTCGAACGACAGAGTCCATGCAGGCCCGATCAAAAAACCGCCTTGCTCAGGTATCAGCGCGATTTGGCAGGGAACACTGCATTGCTGGTCATGGGAGAGGGCGGCAGGGAGCCATAAGGCAAAACCGTATGTAGCAGCGAGAGTGATCCAATACATCGGATAAACCCTGGCGGCGCGGGTAATAAAAAAGGATAGGCCTACCCGAAAGCCGCCGGTCTTTCCATCCGTTGTCCACATCATCAAAAAGCCGGACAAAACGAAGAAAAGGTCGACGCCCGTCCATAGAAGGCCGCTTGCTGGCAAGCCGTAAGATGAATCGAATGTCGCAGAACCAAATTGCCCCAAGTGGTGGTAGAACACTCCCAGCGCCGCTATTGCCCGGAGACAATGCAATCGTCCTAGTTGCTTGGTGACGGAGGCCGATTCTGCAATCATCGGTCTTACGCGCCGCCCTGTGGCAATTTGAATAGTCTATACTGCGCCACTGTTGACTTAGAACGCCATGTGCCCGGCGCCATGGGTCACATCGCCACCCAGGTATGCTTGGATGAGAATGAGCGCCACAGCGACGACCAAGGTGGTTTCGTAGAGCCGGGAGCTTGGTTGGTTGACCGCTGTCTCTGCTGGTCGCTTCAAACGCCACAGCAACAGATAGACGAAGGGAATAAGAGTCCCGATCCAGCGGTGCCAAGTGAGGGCTGTACCGTCATCCGCCGCAGGCAGACCTGCGTTCGCCCAACCTAGGGCGGCCGCGGCGAACCCGCCTGCCGTCGCGAATGCCAGCAACACTTTATTGCCTGCGTTGTAAACCGGCTTTTTCCGAGCGGCGGCCAACACTTCTAGAAGAGCGACAGTCAGGAGCAACGCGATCGGAAAGTGAATGACGGCGGGGTGCCAAGCGCCGAGCCACGAAACAAGACGCCCACCGAATGTTTTTGGCTTCTTGTGGTCCATCTCCATGCCCATGCCGGGCTCGGTCGGCCAGGCCATCGCCATAGGGGCATCTTCCGGATTATTGACGGTTGTACTCGCTTCGGCAACGGCTGAAGCGCTGGATGAGCTTTGATTTTTGTGAGCCATCGCTGGCGGCGCCGACAGAAGGAGCGAGGCTATAATGCCGGTGAGGGCAAGAAGACCTGAGACAAGGGGAAAGATTTTCTTGGCCATCTGGAACTCCGTACGTGTCGGATGTATGAAGGAAAAACCCAGGCCTACAGGTCCTGGGTCTGAAATTACATCGCGTGAATAGCCGTTACGAGTGGCTGGCCGTTGTCGTTCTTCATCACGAAGTGCACTTTTTGACCAACCTTGGCAGAGGCGATAGCTTCTGTCGTCGCCTTGAATTTCATCGTCATAGCCGGCCATTTCAGCGCCTTGATGGGACCATGCTGAATCGTCACCGTACCGGCATCCTTATCAATGGCTTTCACGACGCCTTCGCCTTCGGCCGTTTGCGAGTCCGCGGCCTGCTTGTGACCTTCGTGTGCCATGACAATCACCGGGGCGGTTGCGCCTATAGCGGTCACAAGCGCCAGTGCTGCAATTAACTTCTTCATACTCTATGTCCTTGGAACTGTTGCCACCCGTGGGATATACGCGCCGCGACGCGCAATCCCTCAAGGTGTTTAAGCGGCGATTTGGGTTGCTTCAAACCCGGCAAGTGCGAGGGCTTTTGTAATCTCGTCAGTCTGATCCGACGAGATCTCCACGGTGCGCTCAACGACGTCAGCCTCGACCTTCGCCGTTGGGTCAAGGTTTTGAGCGATTTTGGTGACACTACGGACGCATCCGCCACAAACCATAGTTTCGATGTGATATTTCATGAGCTTTCTCCTTTTGCCGGGCTCATTCTGTAATGTGGGGCTTCCCACTATTGGAAGGTCAAGACCACAAGCATATTTTTTTGCCGGAAGAGGAGGGGGCTGGCGATGACGAAGCTACTGCCTTGGCCAATCGGTCCGACTGTCGAAATTTCAGCCATGGTCGGATCAGGCGCCGCCGCTTGTTTTATCAAGTAGATGAAGGCGATGCGTGGCGCCGATTGCCGCTGCGTTTTCGTCTGATATCCCAGCCTGTTGAGCGAAATCGGACCAGCGGCTCACAGTGTTGATGATCTCCGCGAGGATCGCCTCGGCGCGCCCGCGTTTCATCGAACAAACGGAACCACACGTCTTGAAATCTTCACGTGTGAAGCTGTCGAGCTTTCCATTCATCGACATCTGATGCCGGGATGTCCACTCGCCGCTCGGATTAAAGGCATAGTTTATGTCGTAAGCCGGTGAGAGGGCCCACTGACCGGACTTGTCCATCAGGAAAGCGATATTCTTGACGTGATCGTCCTGATTCCGGGCCACAATATTAAAGGCCATGCGTCGAAATTGCTGTTCAATCGCGGGCAGGCCAAGCTTCATTTGTCGCATGACCATCGCGGCTTGCTCGTAGCTGTAGGCGCCAGCCATGTTGAAATCATAGTGAGCCAATGCGCATAATGACTGCATGTGCAGCTTGGCGCCCCCATCGGTCCGGTCGAAGCGCTTCGTCATAAAATGATGGCGAGGGCCGTCCTCAAGCAACCGGCATTCGGTCATATTGATCCCTGCAGCCCGCGCCATAAGGTAATAGGCGTACTCGATTGCGCCGAAACCCTGCGGATCTTCGAGTTCCTTGTCGCGGTTACCGGATACGCCGTCGAATTTCAGAAGCCAGTAGCTGAAGCCCTGGCCGGCTTCGACCTGACCGGAGCGCACCTCATTTGTCTTCGGGTTCCACGCGATCACTGCCTTAGCGCGCGCGCCGCCGGCCGAGGTGCCGACACTCAGGATTTCCTGAAGGGCCTGCTGACGCTTGGGAGCGGCAAATGACTGGCTCAGATCGTGGCGATTGCGCAAGACTTCTGAGGCTAGACCGACCAGTGCATCGATATCGACGCGTTTGCTTTGCCGCTGCCGTGGCCCGCTCGTAGGGCGGAACTCCAGCGCGCCCATGCCACGCGCGCCGGTGTAGCACAGGCGCTCAACGGCATTGAAACCCTCGGGTGCGCGGCCTTGCGTCGCAAGCCAGGCATTTATGATAGCGTTTCCGAACTTGTCGGGCAGAGCATCTGCGAGTAATCCTGGCAGACCATGGAAAGTCCTGAGTGGTAAATCCGGGAAGCGATAGACCGTCCGGTTGATTGGCATGGTGAGCGGCGCAATTTCGATGCCGCTGCGCACGAAGTCTGGATCGTATTCGAAGTCGGCAAAGGGACTGTCATCACCGAGGCGTACGGCGCCGATACGCGTCCCCCACATCATGATTTCGGCGGTCGTACTCATTTTTCGTCACCCCATGACCAAGGGCGGCTGCTTTTGGCTTCGGTTTTTGTGGGTTTCACCCTTTTTCGGCGATGCCCTTGATGCTCGACGACATCGAGCGGTCGCACAGTTGGCGCGGGTATCAGGTTTTCCACACCGTGCGCAAGGTCGAGGCCCCGCAGTACCCGGATCAGGTTGACAAGCTGGACGCTTTCGCCATCCTCTAGGCGCTCGACCGTGCGTTTCGAAACGCCGGTCTGTTCGGCTAGGCTAGCTTGCGTCAAGCCATGGTCTAGCCGACGCTGAGCTAATCTTTGCCCGATTTCGTTCAAAATTGCATCGTCTGTTAAGGTCGGCTCAATCTTCATAAGTCGTCAATCCTGACGATTAATATCGGGAACGGATCATAATTCGCCATTTGTGACGATATATACTCCGAAATTGCTTATATCATGTAAATCGCCATGTCTGGCGAATAAAATTCATATACAATCATAAATCGCCTTTTATGGCGAGTTATATTACAAACAATAAAAAAGCGAGCGCCTATTGACCTTGCAATGATTGGAACCTCTATTTAGGCATGCAGGACAAGCAAAATGAAAGCCTGCGTTATGGAAACAACGCTGAATTCCAAAGAAGAAGCCGTCACCTTACAAATCGAAGGTATGACCTGCGCCTCGTGCGTTGGCCGGGTCGAGAGGGCGTTGCGGGCCGTCGCAGGGGTCACCTCTGCCGAGGTGAACCTTTCAACGGAGCGCGCCTTGGTAAGGACCTTGGGAGCTATCTCGCGAAATGATCTAATCGAAGCCATTGAATCGACAGGCTACGCGGTGCCAGCGCCAAGCGCCCTGGATTTCTTGGTTGAGGGAATGACCTGCGCGTCCTGCGTGGGCCGCGTCGAACGTGCGCTCCAGGGCGTCCAGGGTGTCGCACGTGCATCGGTCAATCTCGCTACCGAGCGCGCTCACGTCGAACTGAGTCAAAACATCGATCCCGTCAGGTTGATTAACGCTATTGAAGAAGCGGGCTACGATGCCAAGCTGGTCGAAGCGGCGGCCGCCGCTAACGACCAGGCGGTCGAACGCCGCGAAATCGAGACACAGGCGCTCAAGCGCGATCTTGCCATCGCAATTGCACTAACCGCTCCGGTTTTCGCGCTCGAGATGGGCTCGCACCTAATCCCCGGCGCGCATTCACTCATTGAAGCGACAATTGGCATCACCTCGACCTGGTGGCTGCAGTTTGCGCTTACCACTGCCGTTCTGTTCGGGCCTGGTCTTCGCTTTTACAAGAAAGGGCTTCCGGCATTGTCTCGCCTGGCGCCCGATATGAATTCGCTCGTCGCTGTCGGTACGATCGCGGCTTATGGCTACTCGCTTATCGCGACTTTTGCACCGCAATGGCTGCCGCGCGGCACCGTAAATGTCTACTACGAAGCAGCCGCTGTCATTGTCACCCTGATTTTACTGGGAAGGTTTCTGGAAGCAAAGGCCAAGGGCCGAACATCCGAGGCCACCAACCGCCTGATCGGCCTTCAGACAAAGACCGCCCGCATTGTGCGAGATAGCATCGCCTCGAATATTGATGTCGTCGATCTGCAACTCGGCGATCATGTCGAGGTCCGCCCTGGAGAGCGGGTGCCGGTGGATGGCGAAGTGCTAACCGGCCGGAGCTTCATTGACGAGTCAATGATCAGCGGAGAGCCGGTGCCTGTCGAAAAGGCACATGGTGCTACTGTTGTTGGCGGCACGGTCAATCAAACTGGAGCTCTGACCATAAAGGCAACCGCCGTTGGCCATGATACGCTTTTGTCGCAGATCATACGGATGGTCGAGCAGGCGCAGGGGGCCAAGCTGCCGATTCAAGCCGTGGTCGACAAGGTGACGCTTTGGTTCGTTCCGGCGGTCATGGCCGTAGCGGCATTGACATTCTCCGCATGGCTCGCCCTGGGGCCGTCGCCTGCCTTAACATTCGCACTGGTAAACGCCCTAGCGGTTCTCATCATTGCCTGTCCCTGTGCCATGGGTCTGGCAACCCCTACCTCAATCATGGTGGGCACTGGCCGAGGGGCTGAACTTGGCATCCTGTTCCGAAAGGGAGATGCGCTGCAACGGCTGAAAGATGCGAAGGTGGTGATGCTCGACAAAACCGGCACCCTGACGCTTGGCAAGCCTGTTCTGACAGACATGCACGTGCTCCATGGCTTCGATCGTGACGATGTCCTTGCCCTTTTGGCAGCCGCAGAAGCCAAATCGGAACACCCGGTCGCTCAAGCCATCGTTAAGGCCGCCAAGGATGAAAACTTGTCTATTCCGGCGGTCGACGATTTTTCCTCTGTTACGGGTTACGGCATTGCAGCGACCGTAAATGGGCGACGGGTTCACGTGGGTGCCGACCGCTTTATGCGCCAACTGGGTCTTGAGCCGGCGGTTTTTGAAACTTTGGCTAACGCCCTGGCGGAGGAAGCGAAGACACCGGTCTACGCCGCTATTGATGGTGTGCTCGCGGCGATTGTCGCAGTTTCAGATCCGATCAAGCCGACAACCCCTGGAGCCATTAAAGCGCTTCACAGCCTCGGCCTTAAGGTCGCAATGATCACGGGTGACAACCGCCATACCGCAAACGCAGTGGCCAAGTCGCTCGGCATAGACGAAGTAGTGGCTGAGGTTCTCCCTCAAGGAAAACTGGACGCGGTGCGCCGTCTCAAGACACAATTCGGAGCGAGCGCTTATATCGGAGACGGCATCAATGATGCTCCGGCACTGGCCGAAGCGGATGTTGGCTTAGCCATAGGCACAGGTACCGATGTGGCTATCGAAGCCGCAGATGTCGTACTTATGTCCGGTAACCTGCAAGGCGTCCCAAACGCCATTGCCTTATCGAAGGCTACGCTTGGCAATATTCACCAAAACCTGTTCTGGGCGTTTGCTTACAATATCGCGCTGATACCGTTGGCTGCCGGCGCGCTTTATCCATTCACAGGAATGCTTCTGTCTCCTGTCATAGCTGCGGGGGCAATGGCCTTGTCGTCGGTATTTGTCCTCAGCAATGCGCTCAGGCTTAGACGTTTCCGTCCCCCTTTCATCGTTTCGGCCGTCTGACTGGAGACATCACATGAATATCGGACAAGCTGCCAAGGCATCTGGCGTTTCCGCCAAGATGATCCGCTACTATGAGGAAACGGGCCTGGTCATGCATGCGCAGCGCTCTGAAAAGGGATACCGACTGTATTCCGAAAAGGACGTTCATACCCTCCGTTTCGTTCGACGCGCGCGAGACCTTGGCTTTACGGTAGACCGAATTGCCGATCTTCTGGCTTTGTGGCGAGACACTGGGCGGCAAAGCGCCGAAGTCAAACAAATGGCCATCGGCCACGTGGCCGCACTCCGGAAGAAGATCACCGACCTGGAAGAGATGGCGGCCACTCTTGAGCACTTGGCAGATTGCTGCGCCGGCGATCATCGTCCCGACTGCCCAATCCTCAGCGACATTGCCACGGGCGCCCATGGGCCGGCGAAATCGGCACATCGCTTCGGAGCCCTTTCGGACAAAAAATCCTAATGCCTATGCTTCAGGATAAGAAAAAGCTTGAGAAAAAGTAGCGTGCTGACGACAACGACGACTCCAATCCCGGTCCTCAAATCCCAGGTCAGAGCAGATTGCAAACGGCCAGGAGGACAAAAAATCACGGCCGCGTGCAAGCTAATCACAACCACACTCCACCACAATTGCCGGCTGGGCCTCTCTCGGTGGGCAGGGCGTGCACCTGAGAACGCGCCGAACTGTTCAGAATTAATTTGCAGGGCGCGCCATTTAGTTCTGAAAAGCTGACCCCGGCGAAACACCATTGGCATTTTTCCCATCGCCAGGAGCATTCCGCTTTGTCGCTAAGCAGACAGCATGTTGTGTAGTGCTGTCGATAGCAAATTCATTGAAGCTACTTTATCGCGCCAAGAGAGTGCGATAACCGGACCAATATCCGTCTTATTGACGTCCACAATGTAAATGCGCCCGTCTGATCGGTCCCGCAAAATGTCAAGTCCGCCCCAGTCCAGTCCCATATGCGCCAAAAACGCGGCGATCTTCACCATCTCATCTTCGGAAAATATATCAGAGGGCGCCTTTAGGAATGCGCTTTCGTTATTGATTGAAAAGAGGCCTTCTGGAGACTTGAGCTTGATCCAAACCAAAACAGGATTCCCACCGACGCACGGGGTCCTCAGGTCGCGACATTTCCCGTCTACGCCACGGGTATCGATAAGTTTCTGATAGGTAAAACCCTTCCTGGGCATCATCGGACCATCGACAATGCGGCCGCCATGCACGCCGTTTTTTTCAGGCTTTTCAACAATCTTTCCGACGACCTCGGCGGGATTTACAGATAGATGATAACCAAATACGTCTTCAAATACTTCCGCGACACGGCTTTTACTGATATCCGTACATCGATGATTGAAATGCGGCGTGATAGTAACTAAAGGCGGAGAGCCTACGGTGCTATCATCGAAATATACCGCGGCATCGGCAGTATCGACGCTGTCCGCCAACGTTATGCCTGACCACATGGCGACGCCACGCATGAGGTACCAAGGCCTTGGCTCGTCGGGCCCAAACCACAAGGTTTTCTTGTGCCTTCCCGCGACAGTAACCCAAGCTGCCACGAAGTAAAGCAGCGCAAGGTATAGAACCCAATTAAACAATTCCTGAAATAATGCACCGCTGATCTCCAAGCGAATGCCGGTTTTATTTATGCAAAGTTTTCCGCCACTCCATGAAAAATCAGACCACCAGAACGTTGCGTTTCGCGGCTTCTTCGCTCGGGGATGCGTAGGAACGCAGTGTTCCTGGCCATTTTCTGAGCCTATCATAATATGAAGCATACCGAGCGCATTTCGCAACCATTCTCCAAATAATGAGGCCACAAAGACGTGGGTGTCAATTAGATATACTTAGTGTTTTAGTTTCGTTTGAAGTATTTATATCGCGCTTTGATAGCAGAGCGCTTCCATAGAAACGAAAGGAAACAAACCATATCAGTTTTCCCAATCCTCGCACCGCTTTATCCAGTGTGGGCGCAGCCTCGGGCCGCCTCAATAGCAGGAGAATTAGGCCGATAGGCGTCATGACAGTCGCCTGAATAAGGCCCTTGAGCATCCACGCGACTGCCGACCATGTTTTGCCCGCCTTGGCTGCCGTGTAACTCGGGCCCTGTCCGAAGTTGAACGCCCGGCGAAGGGTGTACGAAAGTCGCTTTCGTGACGGGGGAACGTCCTCATAAACAAAGGCATCTGCCGCCCAAGCAAATTGCGCCCCGTCTTGCATAAGTCGGTGAAATAGCTGGTCATCCTCTCCACCGAAGTCATTGAGTTCGGTAGAGAAGGGCTGTGGACCTATCATACAATTGCGGCTGATTAAGCTGTTTCCACAACCGTAGTATGAAGAAAGAACTTCTGATTCTGCTGCGCCAATGCGAGAGAAAAATGACGCAAAGTAGCTGTCATATCGGGTAGTGGGGCTACTTAAGCGAGCATAAACAGGGCCAAACACGACATCAGCTGCAAAGCGCTCCTGAATTTGAACAAGGTTAGAAATCCAGTCTTGCGGGGCTTCTTCATCATCGTCGAGAAACGCGACGTAGCTGGCCTCACACACGGCAACCGCGTGATTTCTGGCATTGGCAACACCTGGTCTCGGTTCGTGGACATATTTCAGGAAATAGTGAATCGGGTAGGCCTCGACAAATGACCTTGCCCCGGCGTCAGGGCTGTTGTCGCACACGATTACACTTAAGTTGATCTGATCTAAGCCAACCTGCGCTGCCACCGAGCCCAACGCTCGTTTCAACCCCTCGGGTCGCCGAAACGTAGGTATGATAACACAAACATCAGTCGCGCCCGTCGAAGCTTGGACGTTTTCCGACATGGTGTTTCTCCGGGTGCTTAGGTGCGGGCGCGCCTGTTCCTCCATATACGCTTACTAGGGAAACTCCCCTTAGAAATATGCGACAAATTTCTGAAATATTACGGGGCTGACGGCGACGTCCCAGGGCGTCGTGTAGCTCCGTTGCCAGCGAAGCCGGCTGTGTTGCGCCAATGTCGACGCCATCGTGCCCATCGCGCTAATTCTCGAGACATGGATCAATTCCGCTTCTCTATGTCGTCGCGCTCTTTCGCCGAGAGGTCGCGGATGAAGCCGGTGAATATGTCGGCATATCTTGCTTGTTGCTGAAACCGTTTGAGTGCGGTCAGCGCCGCTAGATGTGCTTCGCCGCCAGGTAGGGGATGGTGAGGATCATCATCAATAAGGCGAGAATACCCAGCACACCCCCGCTAGGATGCCCGGGAAACGAGGCGAGACATGATTGATGAACCCCAGCGGGAAGATCACGATGAAGCCCAAGAGGAGCGTTACGAGGATGTCGCCACGTTCACGCATCAGGCTTCCACCACCAAGGGCTTTGCGACAGCTTCGGTATGGCAGAGCACCTCAAGGAAATCAGTGCCGCGGTCGATCCCGGGTGTCATGCCGCCTTGATCCTGGATCAGGCCGGGTAGCACACATCCCGAAAGCTCGTCGTTCCTGAAAACATAACTCTTTTGCCGCTGCCTTCCAAAGCCCCAGAACTCCACCCAGTCGAAAACCTCTGGCAGTTCGTGCGGGAAAACTGGCTGTCCAACCGCATCTTCCTATCCTACGACGACATCGTCGACCTATGTTGCGAGGCATGGAACAAAATCGCTCAAACAGCCATGGCGCATAATGCCAATCGGTCTCAGACAATGGACATATAGGTCAAAATCAATGCAGGTTGGTATCAGTTGTCGTCAGCTCGCTGCTTAGCGGTTTGTCTGTTAGGCGGATCGCCGCGCCAGGATAAATTAGACTTGGGCTGATCGCCCAGAACCCCGTGGTGGTGGTGAAAAGGCCTGCACAAATGGATCACGTGTGATGGGCGAACACACGCGTACGGCCTCGTTTGTCGAACGCAAGAACGTCGTAAGGGTCGCGCCGTCCGTCAGGAGCCTCCATACCGGGTGAGCCAATCGGCATGCCCGGCACGGCCAACCCGACTGTTCCTTCGAGTGGGGCAGATAGGTAGCGGACAATGTCCTCTGCAGGGACGTGGCCCTCGATTAGGAATTTTCCAGCGGTCGCGGTGTGACAGGAGGACACAGATTCGGGAATTCCAAGGCGTCTCTTCACACTCGCAATATCAGCAACGATCTCGACGCTGGGCTTTAGCCACTCGTTCGTTTGTAAAGAGGCAACCCAAGCCCCGCAGCAGCCGCACGCGGCATCTCTGTAAACATGAATGGCCGTTCGAGTTGGTTTCGCTGCGCATGCCGGTGTAACCGCAAGTGCGCTAAGAGACGTTATCAGCAAGCGACGCGACGGTTTCTGATAGGAGGCAAGCATTCGAATCCAATATCTTAGAGTTTTGCGCCGCGTATTCGCAGACTTTTTCCAATAAACGATACTGAGCCCAACGCTCGTTTCAACCTGTCGGGTCGCCGAAACGTAGGTATGACAACACAAATCAGTCGCGCCCGTTGAAGCTTGGACGTTTTCCGACACGGGTGTTTCTCCGGGTGCTTAGGTGCGGGCGCGCCCGTTCCTCCATATACGCGTACCGGGGTAACTCCCCTTAGAAATATTTCTGAAATATTACGCGCACGCCGCAGCACTAGCCGAGATACGGTCTGTGACTCCTCCAATTACACGCGAGAAGGGTTCTTATCGCGTGTTACCGGTCACCAATTTCTCATAATGTTTATTATGCGGGTTTTGACAAGTCTCTGAATCTGCTGTAGAATCTGGCTAATATCGCTAGGATCTGCACAATTATGTCCATTAGATTATCTCGTGTTGACCCCACCAAGAATATGGCGCGGTTTTACGAATTGGATGTTCAAAATGGACTATTCGGTGACGTTTGCGTCACGCGCCATTGGGGTCGGATTGGCGCGAATGGTCAAGGCAAGGAGCACTGGTTAGACAGCGAGGCCAAAGCAATTGAGCTCGCGTCAAAACTCGAACGCCAGAAGCGGCATCGCGGGTACAGCGCCCCCCCACTCAGTTCTAAAAGTTAACAGGTGGATAGCGTCGGGGCCGCTTTGCGCCCATTCCGGAAGTTTGGGTACAAATTACATGCCAAGCCGGAAACCGGACAAAATATTGCTGCGCCCCCTACTCCGCATTGATATGTTGAATTTCTGGGCAATGTCGATTTGGCTGGCCTTTGCAGTCATATATCGAACTTTAATTCGGTCTCGTAGCAGATCCTTGAAGGAGAAACTGGTTGCGATCGCGCGCGACGACGAAGGATGCCTGGGTCATCTGAACTAGCGTTCGTTTCGCTACTGACAATACAGCATTTAGTCCCCGTTTCGTAGACGAGGGTCATGCGGCAGCACATCAAATGGGTGGCCACCACTCGCAATGAAATCGTCGATCATCGCCTGACGCTCAGCAGAATTTTTCCAACTTTGTTGTGGGAAATCCAACGGCTGGCAATCACCAACTACCTCATAACGGACTTTGATCGTCCCCATTTCGAACTCGATCATTTTTGTGCTGATGAGCGAGTCGGCGACCTCATTATAGTCGTCGATGACGCGCTGAATCAACACTATGTCGCCATCCGCGCGCCTCAACAATCGCTCCAGTGTGCGAAAATTCATTATTGGCGTTTCCTCATCACCGAAGAACATCCCGGCGTTATCGGACGTTACGATTAGATGGTTGATCACCGTTATGAACCCGTCGAAATGGGGCAGCCCTTCTTGCGGCAATACGGAACGCAGAAAGGCGATGCCTTGCTCGGTTCCGAGGAAATCTTCTATTGTCTTCGCCTGTTGAAACGCTTTAGACACGCCGTCTTTATTCAGGACGCGCAATTGATCTTTCGCCCATCGCGGAGGGACAGGACTCTTAAGCTCGCAAACAAACATGACGTACCCGAGTGTGGGCTCTTCCGAAATGACGAGTAGATCGATGTCGGGTAGCGACGGGTCAAATTCCCGCAGCGATACGTTCTTACGAACTATAAAGCCTTGTGCATCCCATGCGCGCTGTTGACGTGCGACAAATCCGTCGCCAAGTGCCTGACTGATGTTCTGCAAAAATAGCCTCGGGCGCCGGGTGGCAATGACCCGAAGGACGTTGACCAGCCCTTCGTTGATCGCAAAATGGTGTGGACGCATGACAATGTCATCGTCTTCGTGGCGCCGGTAGAGTGAAAAATACGAAGCGTCGACGCGTTCCTTGACCGCTGCTTCGTCAAAAACGATATCTCGCAGAATGGCCTTTGTCACCTCAGCTGGCAGACTGGATTCTTCCATCGCGGCAGCAACTAATTCGTGCTCCGGAATAAAAACGGGGCCTACCTTATCGTTCACGCTGGCATGATAGCGGTGATACAGCGCCTTTTCGAGAAGAGCCCGGTAAAGGGTAATGAACTGCGAGTAGCTGTAGTCTCCCAAACTGATATCGGCGTCATGAGCGATAATGCAAAAGTATGCATCTAGCTTTATTTGAGCCTCTTCTCGAATGATCGCGTAAGCCGCTTCGGTGGCCGGGTTGATGTCATTTTCTTCCTGGCCGCGCAGGAGATCGCGAATTTCATGTCCCCGATTAAATCCTTCAAAAACTTCCTTGGACCCGAGGACCTGGTCGTTCCAGACCGTAAAAAACTGTCTCGGGATCGTTTGGTCAGCAAACTTTACTTCCACGGCATCGTCCGAGAAGGTCCATGCGAGACTGCCCGGAGCATTATAGCTATAATATAGATACTCCCGCAGCATGTAGTAGTGAGAGGCGAATTGCAGATCTTGAAACAAGGCCTCGAGGTCAGTCTCGCAGCCGGCATCGCCGCTCACGAGTTTTCGTGCGAGCACCACCATCGCAATGGCTATAAAATCGGAATTTTTGGTGGTGCTTTGCTTTGATACGAATTCGTAGGCCAAGCAGGCCAAGGACAGGCATTCGTCGGCATTTGCACCGTTCACCGGCAAATTTGAAAATGCCTCGTCAAGCTGCGCCTCGAATTTCTTAAGGTCAGCGCTCAATTCCAATCCCCATGGAAACGCCTTCGGCACAGCATATTAGTCCTCGAAATCCTCGAATGGACTGGTGTGAACGCAGCGTGCGATGAACAGGCCTATGCAGATCACGCCAGGGAAGCGTTCGTTCAAGACTTGCTGGACAGCTCGAAAATGTGTCCCGGTCGTCAAAACATCGTCTACGATGCCTATGACCTCGGGCCTAGGATGAGCCTGGGTTTCGTCAACTTGGTACAAGCCCACCAGTTCCTCGATCGTCCGCCTCGGCCCATCACCCGCCTCGTGCGAGGCCTGCGTGGATGCGTTTTGAATAATTAGCCGGCGCACATCGACGTTCTGGCCGAGCCCGCGGCAAATACGTTCGATGCGATCATCGAAATCCGGATCACCCACGGCTTTCGACCCGGGTACCGGTACGAGGGTGGCATTTGCAAGCCAGTCAGGATTTAGCGCATCTCTTAGATCGGTACTGCACTGGATTATGGCCTGTCGCTTATAGTGATAGCCAGGCCGTATGGCCTGGCTTGGTTTCTTCTTCAGATTGCTAATTAGATTGTTGGTCTGGCTGTAGGCGTACGTCTTGCCGGCGGTGTACTCGTATAGGAATAGGCATTGATCCGACGATTCCAGATAATAGTGGTCGCCGATGTTGGATTCGTCGATCTTGCTGAACCGCGGCACTAGCCCAACGCATCCCAGATGTCGTTCATCCCGCGCACACGAATAGCGCCTTCGGCCTCAAACCGCGCCGGCCAGGTGATGTCCTTGTTCTCAAAGCAGGAATCAAGGATAAACAGCTTACGTCCCTGATAAAGCGCGGCGCGCGCCTGAGTCAGCGTACCCGACGTTTCCCCCGCTTCAACGATCACGGTCGCTTGTGTAAGGGCGCTCATGGTCACATTCCGCTCAGGGAAAAACAGACGATTTTGATTTACGTTCTGTTTCGCATAGCGAAGCACGGGTATTTGCGAGATAAGAAGATGATTGGTGGCAATCTCCTCTTGAAGCTCCATGTTTTCCTTAGGGTAATATTGTCCTAACGGCGTACCAATCACAGCGATCGTACGCCCCTTACAGGCAATTGCCGCCGTGTGAGCGGCCCGATCGATACCCTTTGCCAGGCCAGAAACGACGGTGTAGTCGCGCTCTACCAATGCCTTGGCAATCTGCGCCGCGCGCTGCACGCCTTCAGGCGTGGCGTCACGTTTGCCGACGACCGCTACCGCCGGCTTCTCTGAGATCTCCCAAAACCCCTGGTAATATAGCAGTTCAACAGGATGACGGGCATCGCGCAGCTTTTCAGGATAATCGCCCGCATGATTTATGCGAACGCCAAACTGGTGCACGCCCGCGCCTTTAAGTGCGGCCAGCACTTCGTTCGCACGCTCATCCGCGACAGTCGGCGACACAAAGTCCGAAGGCAAAGCAGTCGGATCAAGTGCAAACTTTTCCGCGAGTGTTTTGAACGTCGCACCGGTTTCGAGCCACAAGGCCTCATAGGCTCCGAATTCCCTTTTCGGGGAAATCGGTGCAATTGCGGGTCCGTCAGATGCCAACGCCAGACGCATTTATATCCCTTGAGTCGTTAACGACACTATGAGCCGAACATATTGCTCTCAGCAATGGGTATTGTCGCCAGATCTCATTAGAGACTGATTATCGCAATTGTTCTCTTTTTGTTCTACACGAGTCGGATGCTGTCTGCAAGCTCGAGAGTCAACTGTTGCGCCGCGATAGCGCTCGGGTAACAACCCGTATCTGGGATTCTATCAACGAAGCAGACCTGCCGCACTCTAAGGTTGAAGGAGCCTGTCTGCTTTTTCCGCTTTAAGCGATGCGCGAATGGCTCCTAAGGGCCAACTGCGGTCATACAATGATGTCAGCTAATGGCAAAAGCTGATCTCACCCCGCCGCCATTGATCGGCGGATATTAGTAATTATGGGAAATTTTCGCCACATTCCAGAAAATGTCTACCCTAGCGGCGCCCTCAAAGCATGCAGGCGCGGAAGGGGTATCATTTGTAGGAGCGGAAAATTTCAGCTGTCGGACGTGTCGAAATCAGTAGCTGCGATCTCCTCCATTGCCTTGTATGGTGTGACACCAGACAGTAGCAGCTTCTGAAGTTTACCCATCTTTTTGATCATCCGAGCGGGGTCCCCGCGCACGCCGTGGCTTACTTTGATACCATTCCGTTCAAAGGCGACGTATCCAGAGTTATCTTCGATCATGTCTACTTCGTTGTCTGGGATGAACTCAAAAGTATCCGGCGCACCCATGGTGGATGGTGTTATGCACACAAGTTCACCTTCAATTTCAATCAACGAATGCAGGACGTAAACGCGATCGGCGTCTTGTAACCATCCAAGACATTCTCGGCGCGCAGGTTCTCCTTCGGCATACCATCTGCAATTTGCATGGCACATATTCGGCGGCATTCCCATGAGTTGAAGCCGTTCTTTGGGAAGCCGCCTAGCAGGCCGGCGAGGTAGAGTGTCAAGAATCAAAGCAAGTTCAATTTCTTCATTCGTAGCTGGAGCAGACCATTTGTTTGCCTCGCTAAGGAGGTGTTGTCGAAACGCTTCCCGCTGTTCCGCCACTATACGCAGCCTCCTACTCTTTGCCTCACCCATTAGATGCCCCTCTTCTTTCGACTAAATTAATTCCGAGCACTACGTGCAGTGACCGCGCAAGGTGTTCGAATGATATCTATAACTATTGAAAATATGCCTGATCGGCCTGAGGCGCACCTGTTTCGCTGAAGTTAAGCCATCCTTATGCGTTGTGTAAGGCGACCTCCGATATGGCAACCAATTCACTTTTTAGTATTCACGGTTCACATAATGTTCTATTCTGCCGGTCATGTCAAAAACCATCACACCGAATCAGCTGATCGGGGAGATCGGGGAAGCCGCTGTCCGCTTGCGGTTTCTTTCCATGGGGTTTCAGTTCGACGGCCGCTCCAGACTTGAGGCAGGTATCGATGGCATTGCGGAGGTCATGGACAATGGCCGGCCCCTCGCCCGCATGATTGCCGTTCAGGTGAAGGCTACCGAGGGCCGCAAGTATAGCAACGAAGATGCAGAAGGTTTCACATACCTTCTCAAAGGCGAGGACCTCAAATATTGGAAGGGCTCCAACCTTCCGGTCATCGTTGTGCTTTACAGGCAATCCGACGACACCTTTTATTGGCAAAGCATCCATGATGGCGCGCGCACAGCTGATAGGCGTCTGCGCTTCAGCAAGACGACTGACATTCTTAATCGTGACGCTGCGGATAGGCTAGCCGTCCTAACAGTTCCAAAGGCCGGCTTTGGATATTTCGTGCCCCCGCTCGGGGGCGGCGAAGACGCACTCGTCAATATTTTGCCGCTGGTCCTACCTACTGAAATGTTTGTGGCGTCGACTTCCTTAACGCCCGGCCAGGCAATAGCCACGCTCTTGGAACATGAGGAACCCGCACGTTTCGATTGGGTAATGAAAGACGGGTCGTTTTGGTCCTTCCATGACCCACGCGAGTCGGCCTGCAGGGATATTGTCGACCTCGATCAGGTTGAAGCGATTGAGACGAGCTATCTCGCTTTCAATGAAAATATCGAGGAGCAAAACACATTCGCCTTCTTGCTCCGCCGAGCGTTGCAGCACCAAGTTCGCGAAGATCTGAACTGGCACAAGGACAAAAGCTTATTCTATTTCCGCGCCTTGACCGCCGGTGAAAGTCGAACGTTCAGGTACGATGCTTCCAAAAATCGCACCGAGGCTGAGGTCGTCAATGTCGCCACCAAGGATGGCAACATCAGTTTTGTGCGGCACCATGCCTTCGTGCCGCGGTTCGAATTGATCCTTGACCAGTGGTATCTGATCATCAATCCAACCTATTACTTCACCACCAATGGGTACACCGAGCATTCCTATCCGGACGCCTTGCTGTCGGGCAAAAAGAGAATGGACAACAGCTCTGCCGTTCGGGGCCAAGTCATTATGTGGCACCGTTTCCTGACCAAGTCGGCCGATGCAGATGGTGGCCTCTTCATGGAGAAAGCCGCCACACCAAACGTACTGAGCTTCGGATTGCCACCTGTCGTGCACCTTCCAACAAAGGTTCCGGAAGATGCTTGGAAAACAGTGAAACCCAAAAGTGACGCGTCGGATTCGATGCAAGTGGAGTTGGATTTCAAATGAACTTCGACGTTCGCATATTCGACGAGCCAGAACTAGAATTCGGCGGCCAGCAACATCATCCTGATCCACGCCTCGGCTTAACCGAGGCAGGACCACTCCAGACCTATCCGGGCGATGCAATAAAGGTTGGTGTCGTTGGCAGCTCTAAGACAATCGAAAGCGCGACGGTTTTTTTCGCAGCTATGGCAAACGGCTTCGAAGGTAAATCGGAAAAGCACCCCAATTTGCATCCGGCTTTTCCCGGCCTTGGAAATCAAAACCCTTTCCGATGCCGCTTCGACATAGACGCTAACGCGACGGGAATTGTGACCCAGGCCAAAATCGATAAGATAGTGAAAGAGCCCAGCCACACCAAGGCCGTGGAAATGGCAGTGGATGCGATCTTTACCGAATTGCAGGCGCTTGAAGATGGCGGAAATTCGCCGCAAGTCGCCCTCGTTGCGTTGCCCGTCGCCCTTATCGATCGGGTTTGGGGAGCGAAGGTGGAAGCCAAAAGCTCGACGGAGTCAGAAGACAGCAGCGGTTCGGACGCGCCTAATTTCCGTGGCATGCTGAAAGCCAAATGCATGGCACTCAAATTTCCTATCCAGATTCTTTGGGAGGACGTAATTGACGAGAAAGCGGTCATCTCGCGAAAAGTAAAGGAAACCAGCGCTCGCAACATTCAAGACGAAGCCGGGCGGTCCTGGAACCTTCTCGCCAGCCTGTATTACAAAGGCAGCGGGCGCATTCCGTGGAGGCGGTCCCCCAAGGAAGGGGAATTTGCCGCGTGCTATGTGGGTATCAGCTTTTATCGCGAAGCTGGAGGCCAGCAGTTGTTTACAAGTGCCGCTCAGATGTTCGACGAGCGAGGACGTGGCTTCATTCTTAAGGGCAAACGCGCTTGGACCGAGAGCCGCGGCCGGCACCCTTATCTGACCAAGGAAGACGCCAAGGAATTGGTGGTCAACGTACTTCAGGCATATTGGGATCATCATAAACATTATCCGGCGCGGGTTATCGTTCTGAAGACTTCCCGGTTCCGCGATGAGGAAGCTGAAGGCATACTTGAGGCGCTAGAAGAGGCAAACACGGAGATGCGTGATCTCGTCTGGGTGCAGGAATCGTATTCAGTCAAGGTACTGCGTGACGGGAATTATCCAGTACTGCGTGGCACATTCGTTGATCTCGGCGGCAAGGGGCTTCTCTATACCAATGGCAGCATGCCCTACTACGGGACCTATCCAGGGCAGTACGACCCCCGCCCTTTGCTTCTTTGCCCCCACTCAAGCTGCGAGAGCACGATTGCGCAGATCGCTGAAGAAGTGTTGTCGATGACCAAGATAAATTGGAACTCGACCCAAATGAATCAAAAACTTCCTATTCCGATCCGGGCCGCCCGGAAGGTTGGTGAGGTCCTGAAATATGTCCCAGAAGGGCAACCGATTAGCCCCGATTACCGGAAGTATATATAGGCAGGTTTGTTGAAATCACTCGGTAGCGCCCGCGCACTGAGTTTGTTTAACACGATGACGGAGATTTGGCGCCATGGCCGAATTCGCTACCGCCCGTTGACCCAGAATAATTGATTACTGAAAAATGTTGAGATGCGCCGCCTGACAAAAGATGAAATTGCGAGCTATAGATTGCGACTTGGCTCCTGGCTGCCCCTGGATGATGTCGATGCGATTATGGCGGAAGTGGGTGACCAGACGCAGATGTTCGCTGTTGCTCAGGGCGGATTGAAGTTTTGGCGAGAAACATGGATCGCCATGTCATGTGCCCAATTAATGCACGCGCGTCGGCTGAAGCTAGGCGATGACCCACCGGATTTTTGGCTCGATTTTGGTCGCCAGCAACAGGCTTTCGAGATTGTACAGGTGATGCCTCGGGATTATCGTCCTGGGGTTATTTACGGGCAATATGCTGCCGATTTGACCTCAAAAGGGTCGACCGAATTGGTTGAACGTTCTTTTGATCAGGTTGGCATTGATCTGGAAAATCTTCCTAACGACCTAGCTGCTCAACTTAGAGCCAAATGCGCGAAAAAATATGACTCCGACCTGATCCTGATCGTAGATTTGCTGCACGATGTAATTTTGGAGGCCGATAGCGGCGTCGTGTTGGGAATGGTGCGTGTCACGCGGCCAGCCCTAAATACATTTCGTGAAGTTTGGTTGCGAAGAGGCAATGCCATTGTGAGGGTGACCGAAGAGTCGGTCTCATTAGTGACTAATCCCCTCCCGGGATAAGGCTTACTGGCTACAGTTGAAAATAGGTGGAATATAGATAATGGCGCCGATTAAGATCAGATCAGGTCCAATCCGTGTGCCGAACCACGAGGAATATTTAGGGTTCGACGGAGCGCACTGCAAAATTCTTTACGCAGGCTTGTCCAAGGATTGGACATGCCCTGGATGCGGGCGATCAAGATATCAAATTCTTCGTTGGACGTTGATCTATCCTAAGCGTCCCGATCGGCACGAAGGGTGGGCCGCCGGTCTTCATACTCATCATGATCACGGCGGCGACGCCCCGGCATTGTTCTTCGGCCGCGCGCCGGCGCGCTTCAAGCCGGTCGTCATCTGCGAGCAATGCAACTCTGCCGACGCCACAGCCAAACGAAAACTGGGCCTTCGGAAGGATTTCTCATTTTCTCCGCTTGAAATGCGCCAATTTGTGCGCGCGACACCACACGGCTTTCATCATATCGACTACGATCTGGCACTGCGCATTTATACAAATGCTGTTGGGTGACAGATGGGGCAACGCAACATCACTCGGCGAATTCTGCCTTATCTAGCTTCGCCCTCAAAGCACGTCCGAATTGTCAGCGTTTCTCCTTGTGTTCAGCCCGCAACCCTGCGAAGAGTACAAAAGAAATCATTGACTTACAGGGGCGGTAAATGTCGAAGTTCTATGGAGTTGCATATCTGACGTTCGCGACTGAACTATAATCAGTTAATGCTAACAAGCGCCGCGAAAACTAAATTTACCGATTGGATTTCCGTGGCCGAATGCCCGGATCTGCGAGGACTGCTGTTTTTAGGTGCTGCGGAACAGCGTATCACACTTTATTCTCAGCAAGTTCGAGCTCTTCGGACAGTTCACGCATTGAAAGAGCTTTCGCGACTAGAGGCGAACAGCCGAATAGCGGTTGTCGGTGCCGGCGCTGGCGGAACCACAACGGCGATCGCATTGGCTTTGCTTGGTCACAGGGTCGAGCTTATAGAACAGGCGACCGGCATCCTGCATTTACAGAGTAAGTCGCAAAGGATGCTCCATCCGCATATTTATGACTGGCCACGGGCTGGCTCTTTGCAAACACACGCGGCACTACCGATTATGGAATGGATCGAAGCCGCTGGTGGTGACGTCAGGAAAGCGCTTGATAGCTTTTTTCTAGCCGTCAAGGCCAATCACACAAACCTAACCTTTCGACCGAATTCTACAGTGACAGATCTCACAAGGACGGCTGGCAAATGGTCTATTTCCGTAGGGGCGGCGCCAGAAGAATACGACTTCGTTGTTTTAGCACTAGGTTTCGGAGATGAGCGGGTCATTGGTGATGCTCCGCTGCATGACTATTGGAAATCTTCGGATGCAATCGGCGCCGCGGTAGACAAGGAGTCAAGGCAATATTTCATCAGTGGAAATGGTGACGGAGGGTTGGCGGACGCTATAGCCGTTCATTTCGAAGAATTTGAACAGGTCGCGTTCGTCAAATGGTTCTTGTCGCTTTTCAATGGCCCGGAGTTGGCCGCCGAGGTGGGGGCAATATTTGAGAAGGTCCCGAATGACGGCGATCTGGAACCAGCTTTTACAGAAACCTTATTGCCGATCTTTCTAAGCCGCGGAGTGGTCAAAGACATAAAACAAAGACTCCGCAAAGACAGAACGGTGACATTAAACTGCTCGAAAATTCTTCTGCAGAAAGGCCGCGCTGCCCCCCTCAACCAAGTGATCATGTTCGCGATTTTGAAAGCGTGCGAAGAAACAGACCAGGCTGTCACACGTACGCTTGGCGCGATCACGAACGTAACCAAGGCGGCTTCGAATTATATTGTTGACGGCCCTGCATTTGGCACGTCCAGCGCACATTTTTCAGATGTGATCTTGCGCCATGGCCCCGACCGTGCCGGCCGCTACAAGTTTTGCTCCTCCTTTTACGACCAATACGCAACGTATATCGCGGCTTTGAAGGTATCCTCGGCGGACAAGTTCAGCCCCCCTGAGCTTGATCCTGCTAGCTTCGCATTTTTTACAGATGCATTTCGAGCAGGCATCGCGGATGCTACCCAGGCAACCGCGTTAGACGCACTAACGGCTCGGCAAAAGACCACAATTATTGTGAACTGGGATGACTCCGTTCAAAAGCCTACCCAACAAGGCACGCAGACGATTCAGGAGATGTGCTCAAGATGTAGCGATATTGAAGCGCCGCTCGTAATTCACCTAGCGTTACAGCGGTCACGGATACCTGAATTCGCCACAGAATTAGAACGGTTTGCTCGGGCAAGCGGCGGGCGAATTTTGCTTGAGGCGAGCCCGGCGACCTTTCCTTCATGGTCGGACAGCGGAGTGCCCGTCAATCCACAACTCACCTTTGTTAGTCCATATCGGTCCAATGAATTGCCGACCGTTGCGGAACTACGGAAGCTTTTCGATACCTATTTGATCCAACGCCTGGATGCTGCGATCGCCCACTGCGCAGCGGGAAGCTGCGGTGTATTTAAGGACGTTCACCCATCTCTCTACGGGACATTCGCCGAAACCTGGTCAGAGTGGAAACTGATCCTCGAAGGTGACCACGAACTGCGTGGAAAATTTCTGCGTGTGCTTGCAAGAGCGATTGATGATGGGAGTGGATGGGACGGTGCTGAAGATGGATTCGTGGACCTTGTCGCGGGCTCTTTCTTAATCATGGCGGCGCATGCCGGCCGGTCAGCCACGCCGACAAACTCGCGGCACGGAAACGTGATTTTCCAAGGTGACGCGATAGGCGTTGCGTCTGGATGTAAGATTTTGGACGGCAAATTGATCTCCGATGTCCCTGCAGATGAGTTCTGGAGTGCGGACGCGCTTATTCTCGCGGGGGCCTATGAAGAGATGCGTACCGGTCGAGACCTGATTACCGACGGGGGCGTCTCATCCAGAACACTGCTGACATCCGAACGGGTACGTCCCGCTATTATTCAGAATACGCGTCGATGGAGAGATGCCCTGAAAGGGGATCTGAGAGCGTGGATCGCAAATATTGAGGCCGAGTTCCAAGACTGGAAGAGCCGCCAAGACGCCCAACTGGAGAAACAGCCGTGACACCTTCAGAGTTCGGGGCCCGCCTAATCGAGAGCGCTGTCGGGCGTAAGTGGTCAGCCTCCATGGCCGAAGCCTTTTCAGCCAAAAGATTTCGAGGCCGCGACGATGATTCTGACGTCGCATTGCCGCCGGAGGTGTATGGCGTTCGGATTGGCGCCTATCCGGTTCTCGTATTGGCCATACAGTTGATTGATGCCGAAACCGTTCTGCACACTCTTAGACAGGCGCACAACCAGGTTGTGATCGCGCGATCCTATATGAAAGCGTCCGACGTGATCAATACGCATGTTTTGTTTGTGGCTACTCCGCCTCCTCCACAAGCCGATTGGATCAAGCTTATCGACTTGGCGGAACGGGACGAGACCGTGTGTAGGAAGTTGGTTTGGATACCGAAAATCACGTCCATTGGTGAATCATACGACGCCTTCCTAGAACGGACATTCCTCGCCCAGCCGTGGCTCACAACCGAAGAGGTCGATAACGCGCCCCTCGATCAGAACGACCGCCTAGTCGAAAATGTTCTCCAAGCTCAGGGTTTAACGCCGGCCGCGGCCGCGAAGTGGGTCGAGATTGCGACATCCCAGGTAGAAGATCCCCAGGAACGCGTCGAGCAATTCGTGTCTGCTATGGAGCTGAGGTCATGAGTTCCATCTATATCTCTCAAATTCAACTAAAAGAGTTCCGCAATTTCGGCGATTTGACGATCGATTTGCCCGCAGCGCCGGGGGTGATGATTGTTCATGGTACGAATGGTCTGGGAAAGTCTTCGCTTTTCGATGGGCTCGAATGGGCGCTCACAGGTGAAATTGATCACTTTAATGAGTGGAAAAAGGGCGCAAAGCCGAAGGATTATCTCCGGCGTTGGGACGCGCCGGCGCAAAATCCCACCGAAATCTCGCTAGCTTTTTCTGATGGAAACTCCCTTCGCAGGATCTTGCCCAACACGCTAGACGTTAAGGCCGGGATCGACGACGTGACTGGTTTTCTCAGAGATGAAAATTGGAAGCAGAAGATCGATAGTTTGCACAGGTACTTGTTGCTTACGCATTTTTTGGGCCAGTCCACCCTTTCTCGAATGACCCACCGGAAGCCTGAAGAGAGATGGGAATTTTTGGAGCAACCGGCCCAAAGCGAATGGGCGACGGAACTCATCAACACCATCCATGGTCAAGGAAACACCAACAACGCGAAAGCTTATGACCGTAGAATCGATGCATGGACGGATCAGCTAGATATATTGCAAGATTTGCTGGATCGTGAAGCGAGTGAGTGGGCCGACGCTCAAGGTCAAGGAGCGCTTGATGATAACGCAGCATACGTCGTAATCGAATCGATCACGCGCGCTCTCCCGAGTGTATACGATAGTGGAAACGCGTCTTTGGAGTCGCCGGGCATCGACGTCCTGATTGATCGTATCGCAGCTGGGGAAGTAATAATCTCGGGCTTTGTTTCGTCACGCGCAGCAAATATGGAGCGCGCACGAGCAATATTGGAGCAGATTTCCACGCAGGATAGTCACGATCGCGATAGTTCCCTGGTGATTGAGGCGTCACGTAACAACTTGGAACCCTACCGCCTTGCGTCAACTGACCGAAAATCCGAGCAGGCAAGCGCGGAATCGAAAGTGCGGGCGCATGAAGATGCGATCAAAAACCAAAAGGAAAAATTGGACGAATTGCGGCTAATCCGAACGCAGCATAGTCAGATCGAACAATGGAACACTGAGCTTACCGGCGCCACGGCCCAGACCTCTCAGATTCAGTCCGAAATTGCAGAAGCAAAAACGTCGGCCGAATATCACTCGAAACGCCGCAGCATTATCCAAAATCTCGACCTGCGAGTGGCAGAGTGCAATCGGCAACTGGCGGAGCAGCGGGAGCTCCGTCTTAAGGCTGAACAGCTACTAAAGTTGATGCCTGCTTCATTTTACGTTGAAAAAATTGGCACGCTTCAACAATCTTCGACGGCCGCCTCAGGTTTGATAGCAGATTTCGACCTGTCCTTAGAGGCGCTCCAAACTCAAACTCGACAAGGTGAACAAGAATTAGAAGCGGCTAGGCTCACATTTGACAATATTACAGGTGCCGTCGCGAAAATAGCGGAAAAATTGACTAAATCGGACTGCGAATGCCCAGTCTGCGCCTCTACCTTCGATCCAAATGGCGAGCTACAGCGTCGCGCGTTCGAAGCTGTCGAACGGCTTGCTCCAACTTTAGTGCCGTTCCAAGACAGACTGTCCGAACTACGACGCAAGGAAACAGAGCTAAAACAGAAAAAAGTCGAGGCGCTTGTAGAGATAGCATCGTATGGCAGCCAAATTGCCGATTTCAATCGTGATTTAGCGCAAAGAAATGAAATAGTCGGATCAATATTCGGCACAGCCCAAGAAGAGCCGATAGAAACCGTCTTGGAGCGAATTTCGGTCGCGGTCGACAGGCTCAGTTCCCGTGCGGAACAGTTGGACAGGCGGCGCAAACTGCCAGTTTTAGTGACGGATGGTGATGCCTTCGACGCCTGGACTGCTGCAATTCGCCGGCAAAACGCTTTGGAAGCCAACTTGGCTTCTCTCGTCAGAGATATCACGAGTCTGGAAGGGAGAGTTGAGGCAGAGAAAAACGCCATTGAGGCTACGACGCAAGCCTTAGGCGCCGAAGCCGATCTTGGAGCACTAATTGCGGATGCCGAACTAGCCCTAACTTCCCAAACTCAGGAACTCGTTTCAGCTCGCCAGGCGTTGGATGCCGCCGTGCAGGCAGCAAGCCAGGCGTCCCTCGTTTTAGCTCAAACCGAGGCCTCGTTGCAGGCGATGATCGAGGAAGTCGAGCGTGGTCGCAATTTAATAAAATCGCTTGCCGACGAATGGAGGTCAATGGACTACCTAGGCGACGCCATCAATAGCGAAGCGCTTAGAAGCCAGGCCCAAATGTTGGCCGAGTTGTCGGCAGCACTCGAACTCGTGCGTCCACAAATCGTTCGCCTACGCGACGGGAGGCGAATTTGGGCAAGGCAATCGAGTCACAGGGAAACAATCGAACGGTTACGGGAAAGGCTAACGGCGGCGCCAAATTTAGAGCGTGCCGGTTTACGGCAGGAAGCGGAACGCGTGATCGGGGTATGCCAAAAACGGATCTTGGATATTGGGCGAGCCAAGGAAATCGCGCAAAATGCAACAACCGAAGTAAACCGCAAAGTCCAAGAATTTAACGCAGATTTCCTTAAGCCGCTAAGTGCGCTGATGAATAAGCTCAACCGGGCAATTCTAAGTGAGCCTGATATCGGGCTAGATCTGAAGGTTGAAAAGAAAAAGATCGCCCAAACGGCGATCAAATCGGCAGATGCTCCCGATTTCGTTTCCAAGCTAAATCCTCAACTGGTCCATAGCGAAGGCCAGATGGCTGCACTGGCTGTTAGCATGCTTTGTGCGGCGAATTTGAGTTTTCCCTGGTGTCGGTGGCCGGCTTTGGTGATGGACGATCCACTCCAGCACAATGACGTCATTCACGCCGCCGCCTTCGCAGACATAATGTGCAATCTAGTCGAAGCTCGTGGACATCAAGTCTTCCTGTCGACCCACGATATCGCACAAGCTGAATTTCTAAGACGCAAATTCAGTTCGCGAAACATACCATGTACGTCTGTGCATCTTCTTGGTCGCGGAAGAGACGGGTTGGAGGTCCAGGTTAAAGGCTATGATAGCGGATCGGGCAGGCAGGCATCGGCGGTAACAAATTAACGCCTCATTTGAAATCCCGGCTTCGATGCTGAATTTGCGCCCTTCCCTGCCGTACGACCCGCGGATCGACGCCTGGTCCGCCGTTCCTCAATTCGTCCCCTGGCTGGTGCGGTAACTGGAGCGGCGTGTCACGCTCGCCGACGCTGGCCAGCATATGCGATAGGTCGACGACCGTCCGTGCAATGAGATGGACGACGTCGCCTTCCTTCTGGATAAAGCCGGTGATCAAGACCAGGCTTGAGCCATAGACGGCGCGCTTGTATTCCAGCCCGACCTTTTCCCAGACAACGATATTGGCATCACCGCTCTCATCTTCGATCGTCATGAAGATGACGCCATTGGCTGATCCCGGCCGCTGCCTGACATTGACCATGCCCGCGACCTGGACGTAGCGCTTGTCCTTTGAGGTCATCGCCTCCCTGCAGGTGATGATGCTTCGCTCTTTCAGATCCGCTCGCAGGAAGGCGACCGGATGTGACCCTTTGGTGAAACCAACCTGGTTGTAGTCCTCGACCACCTCGGCGCCGTCGGTCATCCGCTTGAAATCCATGTCCGGCTGATCGATCTCGGACAGGCTTCGGCCGGTTTCGTCGAGCAAGCTATCGAAAAGCGGCAGGGCGTCATCCCGAAGCGCCCGGATTGAAAACAAAGCCTCGCGCCTCGACACTTTGAAAGCTTGCTCAAACACGTCGGCCCTGGCCAGCTTTCGCAAGGTCGCGACCGGGGTCTTTGCCCGGCGCCACAGATCAGGGACCGATTTATAGGGCAGGTCACCGCGCCTCAGGATCATCTCGGCGATCTCCTGACTGCGTATGCCTTTGACAAGCCGGTAGCCCAGGCGAACGGCGAACCTGCCAGGCCGCTCGGTCGGCTCCAAGCTGCAGTCCCAGCGTGAATTGTTGACACAGAACCACCTGACTTCGACGCCGTGCAGTTTCGCATCGCGAATAAGCTGCCCTGGCGCATAGAACCCCATGGGCTGGCTATTCAGGATCGCAGCCAGGAAGACATCTGGATGGTGGCATTTCATCCACGCGCTGGCTTCGGAGATAATGGCAAAGCTGAAGGCATGGCTTTCGGGGAAGCCATAGCTGCCGAAGCCCTCCAACTGTTTCACCAGGGTCAGGGCGAATTCCTCAGTGTAGCCGTTGCCCTTCATGCCGTTGATAATGTCCTGCGCAAGGGGACCTATGCCGCCGGTCTTCTTGAATGTGGCCTGCGCCCGGCGAACAAGATCAGCCTGGCCGGCCGTGAAGCCAGCACAGACGATGACCACCCTCATGGCCTGTTCCTGGAAGAGAGGCACGCCCAACGTCTTACCCAAAATAGCGGCCAGCTCCGGCGTCGGAAACGTCACCTCCTCCAAACCTTCGAGCCGGCGTAGGTACGGATGGACCATGTCGCCTTGGATCGGCCCCGGCCGGACGATCGCCACCTGGATGACCAGGTCGTAGAAGGTGCGCGGCTTGGTGCGCGGCAGCATCGACATCTGGGCCCGGGACTCGATCTGGAAGGTGCCGATCGTATCGGCATTGCGGATCATCGCGTAGGTCTTCGGGTCTTCCGGCGGGATGCAGGACATGTCGATATGGATGCCCTTGTGCTCTCCAAGCAGGTCGAACGCCCGCTTCATGCAGGACATCATGCCCAGCGCCAAGCAGTCGACCTTCATGAACTTGACTGCGTCGATATCGTCCTTGTCCCATTCGATGACCTGGCGGTCTTTCATGCGCGCCGGCTCGATCGGCACCAACTCGTCTAAACGATCGTGGGTCAGGACAAACCCGCCGGGATGCTGGGAAAGCTGGCGCGGGACGTCGAGCAACAGGAGGTGAATTTCAAAGGCGAGTTTCAGGCGCCGGTCCTTGGTATTCAGATTCAGTTCGGCCGCATCCTCTTCGCTGAAGCCGGTCGAGTGCCAGTGCCGGATAGACGAGGCCAGGGTCTTGATGGTGTCTTCCGGAAACCCCAGGACTTTCAAGGTATCGCGCAGGGCGCCGCGCGTGCGGAACCGCGTGACGACAGCCGTCAGGGCAGCGTGGTTACGGCCATAGGTCTTGAAAACCCACTGCATGACCTCCTCGCGGCGCTGATGCTCGAAATCGACATCAATGTCCGGCGGCTCCTTGCGCTCTTCCGAGATAAAGCGCTCGAACAGCAGGTCGTTGCGATCCGGATCGACTGACGTGACACCCAGCACATAACAGACGCAGGAATTGGCGGCCGAGCCCCGGCCCTGGCAAAGGATGTCCTTCGACCGGGCGAACTGGACGATAGCGTTGACCGTCAGAAAGTAGGGTGCGTAGTCGAGCCGCTCGATCAGATCCAGCTCGTGCTTCAGCAGCTTGATGACCTTGTCAGGCACACCCTCCGGGTAGCGCCATTTTGCGCCCGCCCAGGACAAACGCTTCAGCGCCTCAATGGCCGACATTCCGGACATCAGCTTTTCTTCGGGGTACTGGTATTCCAACTCCGCCAGACTGAAACGACTGCGGTCGGCTATCTCGATCGTGCGAGCCATGGCCTGGCGATAGTCGGAAAACAGCCGCCCCATTTCTTCCGGCGATTTCAAGAAACGGTCGGCATAGCGGTGACGGAGATCGCCCATGGTGTCGATGGTGCAGCGGTTGCGGATGCAGGTCACAACGTCATGCAGCATGGCGCGCTCATGGATATGGTAGAGGACGTCATTGGTGACGACGGTCGGAACCCGGTGCTTAAAGGCCAGGTTCGACAGCTCATGCAGGCGCATGTGGTCGTTCTGCCGGTGGCGCAGGGTCAGAGCCATATAGGCCCGGTCGGCGAACACCTGCTTGAACCTGCGCAGGCGGACGGCGCACAGTTCGTCGGCTTCATCGGGAATGAAAATCGCGATCAGGCCTTCGTGGAAATCCTCGATGTCCGACCACTCCAGGTCACAAGCACCCTTCCCTCCCCGGCTCTTACCCAAGGATAGCAACCGACAAAGGCGGCCATATCCCGCACGATCGACCGGGTAGACCAGGATTGACATGCCGTCCGTGAGATCGAGCCGGCAGCCAATGATCAACCGGACACCCGTTTCCTTGGCGGCGACATGGGCCCGAACGATGCCGGCCAAGGTGTTGCGGTCGGCGATGGCCAGGGCCTCCATGCCAAGGGCCTTGGCCTGCGCGAACAGGTCGTCCGGTGCGCTGCAGCCGCGCAGGAACGAAAAATAGGAGGCGCATTGCAGTTCGACGTAATCCGGCATGGTCAATCGAACTTTCCATGCAGATACCATTTCAGCGAGCCGGTGCCCTCGTGCTGGCCATCGCCGGCCCTGAACGCCCAGAAGCGCTCACCGTTGTCGACCTCCAGAATGAAGTAATCCCGGACCTTCCCCTTCTCGTTATCATTGCGCCACCACTCACCACGCACCCGTTCAGGTCCGTCGGCACAAAGGACGCTGTAGCGTTGGCCGCGCCAGGTGAAGGCGCGCGGCGGATGATCTGGCAACGCGGCAAGAGCGAGGATAGGTTCGGGCCTGCGGTAGATCCGTTGCGGCCGGCGGTAGCTGGCATTGCGTTTTGAGCCGACCTCGGTCGAGGTCGGGGATGTGCGTTTCACGGCGCGCTCCGGTATGTCGGTCGCAACCGACACGGCCCGGTAAAGGCTCTCCCGGCCATAGCGGTTGGTGATCGTGTCCCATAGCTCTTCGACATCCGGCCGAGGCGGCGCCGAATATTGAGCGACGACCTGCTTTGGCACCAGTGGCTCAACGAAGGCGGCTGTGAGGGTCATCTTGTCGACGCCCCAGCCCGGATCGACGGTCTCGATCTTGTCGCACAGCAGGCGGCCCAAGCGTTTGGGGTCGCGGACCGGCTTTGCCGTCGCCACGAAAATGGTCTCGATGCGGTTGTCGACGCGCGTGTAATGCAAATCCAGGCGCCGGCTCCCGAGCCCGGCCTCCTCCATCCGATCGCAGATCATGTCAGTCAATCGGCGGGTATATTTCTCAAGCGTCTCCGGTGCCCCGATCGGCTCGGCGAATATCCGCTGCACCGAAATCAATTCCGGCGATTCAACTGGCTCGATCGGCTCAGCGAGGCGGCCGAAGGCCTGGTCGACACGGCGAAACAGCTTCGGCCCAAAACTTTGGGTGAGAGGCGCACGCGGCTTGGCTGCCAGTTCGCCAATGGTGTCCAGGCCCAGGAGCAGTAGATCCGGCATCATCTCTGCCGGCAGCCTCAGGGCGGCAATCGGCAGCTTCAGAAGTGCGTCGGATTGTCCGCCCGGCTCGACGATCCGCGTCGTCTTCTGTCCAAAACGCGCCAAAGCGTGTGCCGCCCCCCATGTGTCGGCAAGGGCCGCATAAGCCGTAATGCCAAGATCGGCCAGCCGCGCGATAACATCAGAGATCAAACCTGCCTCGCCGCCGTACAGGTGGGCGGCGCCCTGGATATCGAGGACCAGGCCATCGGGCGTATCGGTCGCGACAATGGGCGAATAGAGTCGTAAGGCCCAAATGGCGAGCTTCTCCAGCCCGACCTCATCGCCACGAAGGTCGGCATCCATGATAACCAAGTCAGCGAACAGGGACTCGGCCTTCGCGACGGGCATGCCAATATAGATGCCGTTGGCCCGGGCGAATTCATCAATGGCCGTTATGACGCGGCGCCGGCCGTCCGAGCCTTTGAGGGCGAACGGGACATCAGCTGGCGGCGCGGTGTCGCCAAGCTTCCGTCGCAGCCGATCCGTCGGCCAGGTCGGAAGATAAAGCGATAAAACCCTGGGCATCGCACGCTTCCACTTCAAAGTCCGCACTCTCACCACCTCGACAGCGCATCAATTCGAGCTGCCACCTGGCGCGACCCACGCCGCGGACCGGCAGGGGTGCTGAATTCAATTCTGTCACCCGCCAGCGCGTAAACGCCGCGGTCGGATTGCCGAAATCACGGGCATCGACGTGCCGGCGCCAGCGGCGCACGGCCAGGCCCATTGTGCCCGAGGTCTCGGCGGCCAGTTGCAGGCGATGCGACGACACACGGCTCAAGCCTGCCAGCTCTGCGACCACGGCCGTCAGGCCGCCATGCCGCAGGGCTTCTTCAAAACAGCCGAGTATCGACGCCTCATCCTTGGCTTCAAAAAAGACAACCTGCTCTTCGGTCAGTCCGGATTGCGCCAGCGCCGGCGCGAACAGATCGGCCTGCGTGTAACACCACAGGACCTTGCCCCCTGTACGCGCCGCGATCCCGGCGGCGAAGGATGCCGCCGCCGCCCCGTCTACCGCTCCATTGGCGCCACCGGCGACCTCGTGAAGGGCCCCGAGCGCAAGCCCGCCCTTGGGTAAGCGCCGGTCAATCCCAGGAACGCCGAATGGGAGGACAGTCTTGGTCCTGGCCGCAATCCCGCCAATCCTTTCGATGCGTTGCCTGAGGTCAGAAATGACGGCGGCGTCAGCGGGGGGCATGGCATAAATTGTCCTTTCTGGAGTGGTTTATGGGCGTAAAATCGCCTGCGTTTACGAAATACGTTCTTTATTTGTTCTCATTTAAAACGAGAGTCAAGCTGACCACTGAGCGTCTCCTTACGTCATGCGGTATGTTTTTGAGGCTTGAGATAGAAGTTAGGTCCATCAAAACAAGGGCTTATATTCCCAGGTTTCATTGCCAAAAAAATAGTGGCGAACCCTCTTTGAGAAACGGTTGGCTTGGAATGGTGATGCAATAGCGAAACGATTGCGCTATGTGTTTCCCCGGTGCCGTACGCGCGGCACTGGGGTCGTAGAAAGCCCCGGGTTTATTGGTTGATGCCGACCATTTCGGCACGAACCTCCTTTGACCTTATGGTCGGGGAGCCTGTGGCGTATGCAACAGGCCCCGGCTAAAGGCCACAGGGACCGAGTAAACCCGGTTTTCTAACTCCCCGATCTCCAAAGATCAGAGGAGGGCTTTACGCGGGGGCGCACCGCGACAAAGCCTCTTAGAGCCTCGTGATGAATGAGACGCCGAGGGCGATCCAACGAAAATTTTCTGCGCCTGCAGAGACATCCACTGTGGATGCCTATATCGGTGCGCGGATTCGTGGACGCCGGTTGATGTTGAAGCTTTCAGCAGATGCCTTGGCGAGCAGGCTGTTTCTTCCCGTCGCCGTTATTTACGCTTTCGAGGAAGGGATGGTGCGCATCAGGGCCAGCACACTCCATGACATCGGCAATATCTTAAAAGTGCCAATTCGTTTCTTCTTCGACGGCTACACGGCGTCGGCCGACAACGACGCTTAACGCTTACGTCTAATCCACCCATCCGAATTCAAAAAAAAAGGCCCAGCTACACAGCTAGGCCCAAGTTTACAGGGAGGAAACGCACAGGAAGGGCATCGACATAAGAACGTCGAACAAGCCCAATTTATGCTGCAACGCAGCAATTGCAAGTGTCAAATTATCCGGAAACGATCACAAAGGCCCAGGGTATTGGACCAACTGGTAATAGTCCGTGACCACAGACTATGCCTTGGCCAGATCCCGCTCACGCCTGGCCGTCGGAATTGCGTCAATAACTGACGTCGGAATGGGATCGTCCGCCACATGCCACTCGACACTTAAGGATCGACCAGCGTCCTGCAATTCCCGACGTGCCTCGATCAGGGCATCACTGTCGTCAGGCTTGACGATATAAAGCGCCGTCGGCTGCTCGGGCGTGTCGGTATAGAGCATCGCGGCCAGCGCCCGACCGGCGCCCATATTGTATTTCAGGGGTTTGATGAACTGCCGGCCGGTTGCAACGGAATAGTCGACGACCACGGCCTCCTGTTGATCCGCGACGGGTATCCAGTCGCCCGTCGCCGCCATCAACGTCGTTTCCTCGATATTGACGATCCCGCTGGGCTTCACCGAAATCGTCCCGAGCGCCACCAAATGACACTGGCCATGCGTGCGTTCGAACATTTCCAGTTCGGTGGCAAAGCGCTTGCGCAAAAGCTTGTAGAGGTCGGCCGTCAGATAGAAATTGTCGTCGGGCACATTTTTGGCGACCAGCTTGTACCCGTAGGGCGACGGCGATATCTCCTTGACCTCGAAAAGGAACATGAGGAGTTCACGCGCGGCCTTTTGGCTCGCGACGGACTGGAAAAGTCCGCGCCGTCGGAGTCTGATTTGATCCTTCGCCTCGGGCTTAAAAGGTTCGGGGATGTAGAGCCGCTTTTGAAGCCGCAGACCCTTTGTCGTCATCCGTGCCGCAGCATCGAGTAGCCGGCTCTGAACCACCCACCAGTTTCGCTTGTTTTTCATGCCGGGTTTCCAGTGCGTCAATTCGGCCTGGTCCCAGAGATAATGCAGCACGGCCCGCAAGCTCACCTTGCTCGTCGAGCCTGCGGCGCTTTCATTGAGGTCGCTTTCCTGGCCTTGGGCTTCTACCGAATCCGCGGTGACGGCGGTCCGCGGTTGCTTTTTCAGGGGGAAGCCCAGCTTCAGCTCGATGTCGCCCGTCAACGTATCCTCACGGATCGCCGAACCCATCAACTTGCCCAAGCCCGATGCCTCCGGTGGCGCCTCGTACCGATCGCAATCAACCGCATGCTCGTGGCCGCTGCCGGGCCAGCGCTTCAACAGGTAGCGCTGCCCGAATTTGGCAATATACATCCGTACATGGATGTCGGTGCAAAGACATAAGGGCGGCTTGCCTTTGAAGCCGGCATAGTGCCGTCCCAATTGCGCCTGAAGGATCGCGTCATCGACAGTCTCAGCCAACCGCTCGTCACACAGCATAATTCCCGGCATGGTCCCCCTCGATTCCGTCTTAGGCTTTGCGTTTGGCTCGGGTCTGACGACCTTTCACACCCAGTTGCATGGACTTCGCCATGGCGGAGCGCGCGGCAGAATAGGCCGGCGCCACCATCGGGTAATCCTTGGGCAATCCCCATTTCGCACGGTAGGCATCGGGTGTCAGACCGTACTTGCTCTGAAGGTGGCGTTTCAGGGATTTGAACTGGCGGCCATCTTCCAGGCAGATCAAGTAATTCGGGGTGATGCTTTTCTTGACGGAAACGGACGGCGCCTTCACTTCGGCGGCAGGTGCGTCTGGCACGCTGGTGTGATTGAGCGATGCGTGGACGCTTTTGATCAGACCAGGCAGGTCCGCGCCCGGCACGGGATTTTTCGTTACGTAAGCAGAGATGATATCTGCGGTACGCTCAAGGAGCTTCTGATTGTTTTCCATAGGGGGCCTTTGCTTTTCAGCGGGTTAAGGGACTGACCTTCAAACCCGTGAGACCGGCAAGGCGCCAAGTCAATCACAAATAGACGGCCAGAGTGGTTGCCAGAAAGATCGCGCCGATCATCGCCGGAACCTTGCGGGTGTAGTTCAGCTCTTGCTTGACGACGAGCCTCAGAAAGCTGCGGACTGGCTTTTGCTTCCATTCGAAGCTGTTCTGAGCGCACGTCTCCCGAAATGACAGGTATTGCGCCCCGCCGATCATCAGGATCGTGCCGGCAAACAGGCATATAGTTTTGATGATTCCGACCTGATCGACGATATAGTTGAGCATTGGGACCTCCGAAAAGATACATCATGCTACCGCGTGAAGATTTAAGTCCGGTTTCCAATCTCTAAAACATACGTTAATTCAGGGCTTTAAATAGGATTACATGCTGCGCTCCGGTTGCGGTCGTTCCATGGCCTTTTGCTTGTCGCCCATATCCATCGTTCCATCGGACTTGTAGCGCGCCGCGTCGCCGGGCTGGTCCCTCATAGTTTTCGCCGCATTGGCAAGGTCGGACTTGGACCCCGCCAGTTCCGGTGGCTTGATAAGGCTTTCAGCGGATACTAGGTCCTTCTCGATCGGGTCTTTCTTCTTGTCCTTTTCGCCAAAGCCCTTGGGCATCCTGATCACATCATCCAGCCTCAGATTGTCGAGGCCAACGAGGTTGATGCCGTCGTGTTCTGTGACCTTGCGCATAAGGTCGCGAAAGCTGTCGGTCACGAGGCTGAGGTTTTCCTTGGCGCGAGACGACATAATGTAGGCGCGGGCGTGGTTGACGAAATCGCCCTGGCCGGCCGCCTTCAGCACCGCGATGACGCTATCGAAGGACTTACCCTGGGCCTTGTCGGCCGTGACGGCATAGGCATAGGTCATGAATTCAAGCTGCGGATCGGCGCGCGGCAGGCTCAGGCTCCGGTCGCTGCCATCTCTCGCTTCGACGTGGACGCCCTTGTCATCGAAGCCGGTGATCCGGTATTCGTCGTTCGTCTTGATGCCGCGCGGCTTGTCCGTCTTGTTGAACAGAACCAGCTCGCCGACGGCAAATTCTGTGGTCGTACGCTGATAGACGCCGAACGGCACATCGGACCGGCCGCCGAGATTGCGCTTGATGTCCATCTTGACCGGCTTTCCGTCTCGGTCGGTCCCTTCGAGGACATTGCGCTTATGGTTGAGCGCTGAGATGGTCAGCGTGTCGCCAGCCTTGAATTTTCCGACCTTGGCAAAGAAATAGAGCGTCTGACCCGCCTGGTAGAGCCGCGACGTCATCTTGTCGTGGTTCGACATGCCGGCGTCGCGATAGGTCGGCTGGCTGAAGCCGTCTTCGGAAAGGGAGCCCTCGCGGACAAGTTCGCCTCGGATACGGCCGTTCATCAGGCCGCGCATCTTATTGGTATCGACGACGACCTTTCCGGTGCCACCTGTCTCCTTCCAAAGCTCGAATGCCTTGTCGGCGATGACTTCGTCGCTGGCGCTCCTGCCCTGTTCATGGATGAAGGGCTTCAGGCGCTTCATTCCCTCGGCCGATTTGCCTTCCGCGAAGGCGACGACGGCTTCTTTCAGGGTCGGGTTGGCGTTCTGGCGCATGATGGTCGACAAATCGGCCTTGGCCATCTGCTCATTGTGCTCCATCCCCATCTTGAAGGGCGCGCCGGCCTGGAGCGAAGCGATCTGGCGGATGTCTCCCGATAGGATGACTTTGTCGATCTTGAGATCGGTCTGCATCTCAAAGACCTTCTCCAGTTGGCGATTGCCCATCATCGACGCCTCATCGACAACAAGGGTCGCGCCTTTGAACTCTTTGCGCATTTTGGTCAGGGCTTCAGGCGCGCTGGTTTTGCCAAAATCATAGCGCGACAGGATCGACGAAAGCGTATCGGCCTGGATATTCTTGTCCGATAGCTCCTTGACGGCCGCGTGGGTCGGCGCGGCACCCTTCAAACCGCCGGCGATATGGCGAAAATCGTCAAGTTGCTGCTGGCTCGCCAGGGCGACTTTCACCGGCGCCGTCTTAGGAGCGAGATCGGCGCGCGCGTCCGCCAGCGCCGTCAAAGCCGAATAGACGCTTTCCATCGCCTCATAGGCCGTCGTTTTTCCGGTGCCGGCGAAACCCTGAATGGCCACGACGCCATCGCGGCTCGTCAGGGCGACAAATACCGCCCTGTACTGGTCATCTGTCAAAGCGACGTCAATACCACGCCGGCTCAACGCCTCAGTGGAAAGACTCTCTGATACGGCCTCGGGTTCAAAACCCTTGGCCTTGCCGAACCGTTCCTGGATATGGGCATTGATGCCTTTTTCGCGGTCGGTATTGTCCTGCGTCGTCAGGCCGGCCAGGACCTTCCTGTCGGCCGGCAGAAATTCCGACCGGTCGAAAAAACCCGTTTCGATGTAGTCGCTGGCGCGAAGGCGATTGCCATTGGCAACGATGGCGCGGAACAACATGTCGTGCTGGGTCGCGACCGTGGAGGTGTGAAACGCGGCCTCCCGGCCATAGGCCAGAGCCTCTTCAGGCCGTTGGAAGGCGCCCTTCCCGCCGTGAAACAAGTCCTTCAAGCTCTCGATGGCATTGAGGAACGGCGATGGCTTGGCAAATGACAGATCCCGGCCGGCCTCTGCGTCCTTGGCCGTAAGGCTGATCGACCCAACGTCCAAGCCAATCGAATGGTTCGCCGCCGCCCAGTTTTCCTGCAACTCTTCGCGGGTAAGCTGGACCTTCCCAGGCCGGTCAAGCAGGACAGCGGCCTCTTTCTCCGCTTGGGTCAGTTGCCGACCCTTGTCTTCCTCCATCGCCGTCATATTGGCCTTGATCTGAGCGTTGCGGCTGGAGTGCTGCGCCAGGGCGGCAGCCGGCACGGCGGCAATCTCGAACGTGTTCAGCGTGTCGCCGTCACGGACATCATGTCCGATCTCCTGCGTCAGGTTTCTCAACTCGGCCTGATAGACGGCGCCGGCCAGCTTCATGTGCTTGAAGATGTGCTCACTTTCCAGCGCCCGCCATGTCCCCTCCTCGTCCTTGGTGGCGTTCAGAACTATGACGTGGTCATGCAGGTTCGGATCGCCGGCCCGTGACAGCGTATGGGTCGTGCGCGCCATCAGCAGGTTGCCGCTGATTTCCTCCCGGCGTTCGCCATCGCCGTCCCTGACCCGATAAACCGAGAAGTGCTGCTCGACATAGCCAAGTGCGGCATCGACCGCCAGGCGATGAGCCTCCTGCAGGCGGGGATCTCCCTCTGCGTCCAAAGCCACGATAGACACGGATTTTGGCGCACTGAAGGTCAGGTCCCAGCCGGCCACGTGCTTTTCATGATGGTCCTCCGCCGCCTTGATCCGTTCTTCCGGCGACATCGAGGCCCACGCGCTTTTCGGTTCGGCGCCACTGGCTTTGTCTTCGTCGGGCAGTGCCGGCGGAACATCGACTTCTGGCGCTGCCGGGTAGTCGACTATGGGGTCGGTTTGCGGCTGTTCCGGTGCACCAGCAGTTTCCGCCATTTCCTTTTCAGCTGCCTCGCGCAACGCGATTTCCAGCTTGCTGATGGCCTCTCCTTCCGGATCGGGATTCAACCCGTAAAGCACTGCACGGAAATCGGCCTCGTCAACCGGACCTTCCAGACCAAGCTCTTTTGCTCCCTCCCCGTCCCAATACAGCGGCGTGCCCAGTTCGTCCTCAGACACAGCATAATAGGCGACAAGACCGTCGCTCGTCTCGATCTCGGTAACAGCGCCGCCATCGCGCATGTCGAGGCTGCCGCTGCGCGCATAGTCTTCCTTCGTATAGTAGCCGGCGGCTCCGCCAGGCGAACCAATCCGTGACACGCTCAACATGACTTACATGCCACTGAACAGGTCGGGCCCGTTGACCATGTCGTTCAACGAGTCGAGAATTGCCCGGTTGTCGGCTTGCGGTAATACGGCTGCCCTGCCTGCCTTCTTCCCGGCGGCATCTTCGACAGTTAGCCCGGTGACGCTGCCTTCCTCGACCAGCGCCTGGTGCGGCGCCGAGCGAACCGCTTCGGATTCGACAGGTGCGAGATCGGCGACGTCATCACGTGTCGCCTCCTTGTCGAGATCCTGCTGTCCCGTCACTTCGACACCTGGAAGCCCCTTCGCCTCTGGAGGTGTCATCAGGCCGCCCAGAGTTTCATCCTTCGCAGACAACTGCTGGAGATAGTGAATCTCGATCGGGTTCTGCCTATTGTGCGGAACAAAGGATGGTGCCCGGTGTGGCCGTTTGACGAACGGATAGGTCACCAGGGATACCGGGAAGGCTGAGCCCTGTTGTCCCGGAGAGAACATGATGTAGCCGGTGCGTGTCGGCAGGCGTTGGATCTGTTCAGGCATGGCGATGGGCTCGACCGTATCCTTCGGCGCCAGGCCAACGCCATCGCGGATATTGTTGGCGCCGTAAGAGGTCGTCTCCTCTATGCGACGCACTTCGCGCTTGCCGATGAGATCGGACATGAACTCGCCGGTGCGCGGATCGTTACAGGCGAGGATCAGCTTGTTGCGCAGCTGGCCGACGATCGAGCGCGCCTTTGGCTCGCCATAAATCTCTTCGATCTGGCTCACCTGCTGCATACCGACGACCATGCAGCCGCCGAACTTTCGCAAGCGCGCCGGCGAGTCCGCCAGGCTGTCCATTTTTCCAAGGGAGGTGAACTCGTCGAGGATGATCCATGTTGTCTTCTTCGACTGCTCCGGGTCACGTGACAGGAGCGCGGTAATGGTCAGTGACGAGAGATGCGCCAGGATCGGTTTGATGGTCGCGGCGAGGTCCTCTGGGGCGCTGAGGAACAGAAAGCCTTTTTGATTGGGATCGTTGATCCAGTTGCGGATCGAGAAGTTCTCCTTGGTTCCGAGCAGGTGGCTGAGACGTTCCGCGCCCGTGATCAGGACTGATCGTAGACTATCCGACCTCGGACCCGCTTTTTCACCCAGGGTGTTGGCTGCCGGTGTGTTCTTCAGATGCTCGTAGAGTTTGTCGTGCGGGCCAACCAGGAGCGCCAGCAGCTCGCTGATCGTTGGGTTGCGACCGGCACGACTGCGCATCTTGGTGCCGAGCAGCCAGCCGGTGTAGGAATAGATGGTCCGTGTCGCCAGGGTCCAATAGGGATCGCCCGTCTTCGGGTCTGGAAAGAGATCGGCCGCGCTCGACTGCCAATGGGTCAGGTCATGCAGGTCCATGTATGGCGACCAGTCGACCGAGCGCATATCGAAGGGATTGAAGATGAGATCGATGCCCTCGCGGTAATGCGCTCGAATGAATTCACCTTCAGGATCGTAGATGACGCCGGAGTCGCCGCAACGTTTGATGTTGTCGATCGTATCATGGATCGCCACCGACTTGCCGGAGCCGGTGCCGCCAACAACCAGAGTGTGCTCGAACTCAGCCTTATAGGGGTAAGGCACCTTGCCAATCGTCGGCCGACGGAAATCGCTCGGACGAACATAAAAGGGTAGCCCGCGATCAGCCGCCTCGTGCGCGATACAATTCAGGATATCGCGGTGATGCTTGTCCAGCCGGCCTTCCGCCCAGCGCCGATCCTTGAGGATCGCGTGTGGCAGGTCTGAGTTGGCGCGGACCTCGTCGAGTAGGCGATTATAATGATCCCCATCGGTCAGAAGCGCTTCAACCTCGCCTTCGGTGTTGGATGATTTCCCAGAGACCCGTCCGACCACGGAGATGATATCGTCACGCGCATCCGCAAATCCCTGGGTGACGTCGCGCACCTTCATATAGGCTCGATGCAGAAGGTCGTTCTTGATGCTCGCCGTCGGCAGCGACAAAGCCCGCAGCGTGTCTTGATTGATGTCGCGGGCCTTGGAGAGGTTGTAGCCGCGGATGAGTTCAAGCAATGTCCGCAAGGGAACGATCTGCTGGCCGCGGATGTCGTGGCTCTCAAGCTTCTCGTCGCCCGACCTGATGAACGCATAGGAGACCAGGGTAAGGGTAGCGATGCTGCCGACCAGCCAAAGCCAGAAGCCCTGCCACATGTAGCCGAAGTAGCGGTCGACCGCCGCGTTCACGAACGGCAGCGCATCATACATCTTGGCGGCAACGACGTGGCTGACGCCAGTCGGGTCAGGGACATTCAATTTGTCAGGCAAGGGTGCGCCGATGTGCGTGTAGAGCCACGCGACGACGTGCAGGCCGGCGTACACCTGGTCTTCATCGGGAGCTGCATGGTCGGCGATCGCCCAGCAGACGACGGCCCATAACAGCAGTAGCCACCGAAGCTTTCGCCAAAGCTCCACGATCATGTCAGCGGTGTGTGCGATGGTTTGTCCGCCCCGAAGCCACGCGCTGCCAGCGCTGTTTTCGGGACGTTTCTTCTGCGCAGTGAGAGATGCGTCCATTGAGGTGTCGTCCGGATTTTAGGAGGTGTGAGAGGCTAACACCATACCACAAATCAGGACTTCACGCACCTACTCAGGCCTTATATTCCAACGGTTCTCGGCGTGCCGCTCGAACAACTCGAATAGCTCTGTGACGAATTCGGAATCGTCCGCGCTTTTGCTCTCAAGGAGGCCGCGGGGTATCTCCGGATTGGCCCCGAATGCACGGCTGGCCTGATCCTGAATTGACCGCAAAACCTCCTTTCGCACGTCTACGGGAAGAAGCCTGGCGGCGATCACATTGAGCCACGCCGCGCTGATAAAGCTCTGCTTGGCGGCCATCTGTTGGTGATACCGAGATGTGTCATCCAGTTCGCGCTCCAGGATGCTAACGACCAGATGGTTGATTGGCACTTCTTCGCGCGCCGCCCTGCGCTTCAATGCGTCCAGCGTGGCACCATCGAGACGTAGCTGGAACCGTTCATTGCGATTCAGGCCTGATGGCTTTCCTGCCATTATCTTCCCTTTCAATCCTCGCAGGCGTCATTGATGACGCCTGCTATGAAAGGTTTAAGGCATTGATTCCACTGCGTAAAGAGAATTTTCGTGAAGCAGTCCATTTTTATAGGCGTCATGAATGACGCCTAATACGTGTTGTTTTTTCGCTTAACTTTCAAAGACTTAGACAGCCGCCGGGTGGGCGTAAGGTGTGCATCTAAAAAGCACTTCTTGATCCATCCTCTTGTTGTCGATTGTTTGCGCTTTGGGTTCGGTCTTGAGCGGATTGCCTGGGAATTCACTGATGACTGCCAACCTATGAAACAGCTCATTTCTCAACGGTGCCCCCTCTCCCCTTTCGCAAAAGGGCCCACGGTCGGGGCGTCTATCCTGGGGTCGCCGCCCTACAGACATCTGGCGAACCAAGTCTGTTGCCTTTCGGGCCGCGCCTCTAGGCGTTAAGTTCGTGCCGGACTCACTTAATAACGCATTCGGCAAGATGCTCGACAAGTTGCGCGTTGCAAAAATTCGTTGCATTGTGCCTGGATGAAAAAATCACCTGCCGTAGCTATAGATTCAGAGTCGTGGAGCGCCGGGTACAACGCTGGTTACGATCGCAAGCCGATGATCCAACCGCCAGACGTTGATGATTTGTCGTGGATTTCCGGCTTCGTCGAAGGTAAGGGCGACCGCCAGATGGGCAAGCCTCACTGCACAGAGCAAATGGCCGCGAAATAGACAACCGGTGTCTTACCAATGGGCCAGCTCAGCTATTCGCCGAAGCCAAAAAAAGACCCACCAGCCATTTGGCTGATGGGCCTTCCCTACTCGGCATTCGCTGCGGCTTTTGCACTTTCGAGCCATTTCGCTTCAAGCGCTGACACAAGTTCGTCGATACCTTCAAAGCGTTCATCTTGATCGTAGGGTACGGTCGGAGTGGACTTTTCGTTGAACATGGCAGTGATCCTTATCTGAAGCGTTGTTGATAAGGCTGGCGTCCAGATCGGGGTCCCCTCATGTCACCGAGGCAAGACCTTCAGGTCGAAGACGAGGGAAACGGCAAAGCCGTTGACAGGTGGGGTGATCTGGTAAGGTGGCCGTTCAATAATGCTGAGAGACCCGTGGCGAGCGACCAGCTCGACACTCCATACGAACCTACTGTGTCTGACACGCTCCATGTCGACAGTCTTGTAACTGCGGCGTCAGACGTTATCTAAGATTCCAGGCTCGCAGGGATTTTCGATGTTCGTGATGCAAGACCAGCTATTTCGCCATCGCCCTGATCAAGGAATTTGGGGCGACTGTCACCGAACCTGCATTGCCAATATATTGGAGATACCGGCGGCCGACGTTCCTCATTCGCATCAGGAAATGTCGGGCGAGGAATTCAAAGCTCAGATGGACGGATACTTGGCATCCCTTGGACTGATCTCCTTGACGCTATGGTGGCCAAAACCGATTGATTACATCCTGGGAATTCACCGCGATCTCAACCCCGAAATCTCCTACATCCTGTCGGGCCGAACAAAGAAAGGCATTGACCATTCTGTGCTTTGCGTGGGCGGTGTCATTCGGAAAAATCCGTCGCTCGATCCCGACAATGATCTGGTCACCCCGGCGTCAGACCAGAACTTTCAAACGACTTACGTTGTTCCTCAAAGGCCGCCTTTCATATCGGAGCAGGACTTTGTCGATGTGGCAAGAAGCTGGCGCCGGGATGGGATTTTATCGATCGAGGCGACCTGACTCGATACTTCCTTCGCCGAAGTCATCGCGGCGTTAGCCAAATCGACCGGTCCATTCTTGCGCATAGAAAGCTCGTTCCTGCGCATATAATTCATTGTTGCGCATAGAGCGTTTATTCAGCTGGGACCATGCCGTGGTTTGACAATGCCGATCCCGCGCATAAGATTGCTAGGTAACGACGAGGTGCCTCATGTGCGGACGTTTCAAACCAAAGGTCGACAACTGGGCTGAGCTCTATGAGCTTCTCAGCATGTTCGGCCGTGAACCGCCCCAGCGCGAACTCTATGAAAAGTCCGAGATCCGGCCGACGAACAATTACCCGGTGATCCACGAACGCCTGGTCGACGGAAAACCAGACGGCTACGAAGTCGAGATCATGCGGTGGAGCCTGATCCCCTATTGGTTCAACAAGGATCTGGCGGATTTCAAACTCACGTCGTTTAACGCCAAGATCGAGGAAGCTGCCGACAAGCCCACCTTCCGCAGCGCCATGAAGCATCGTCATTGCGTCGTGCCCGTCGACTATTTCTGGGAATGGTTCGGCCCTCATCCGCACGATGCGAAGAAAAAGCAGCGTCAGGACATCCTCCGTGCCGACAACCACGAAATGGTCTTCGCCGGAATTTGGGATACCGCCACCCTCGCCGATCGCGCCACCATCAAGAGCTTCACCCTGATGACCCGCGCCGCCGGCGACGACCTCACTGGCTACCACACCCGCGAACCGGTCACGCTCGTCGGAGATGAAATCAAGCTCTGGCTCGACCGAAAGCCCATCGCCAGTATCGACCCCGTAGCCGGCGATGACGGAGGGAAAATCTGGCCCTCCGCACCCAAGGGAACCTTTCGGTTCAAGCCGTCGGATTTTGTCGAAGAGCCGGCCGCTCCCAGAAAACCGAAAGGAAAAGCGCCGGCGACGGTACAGGACAGCCTGCTCTAACGCCGGCAGATTGACCCTACCCCGGCGCCTCCAAGCGATAATCGACAGTTGCCAATTTCGGCATCCTATAGAAGCCGCCGTTCTCCAGCGACTGGTAGACGAAACCACGGCGCCTTGGCAGGGTTGTCACTCGGAAGCGGCTAAGCTTTTGACCGTCGGTGAAGCACATCGGCTCGGCAAGGATCAGGTTCTGGCCAAGACTCGGCTTTGGCTTTTTCGCCTGGATCGCCCGGACTGCAAGATTGGCCCGGCAGTCCTCGCGCCATTTGACGGCATAGGGATATTCCGTGGGTGTCAGCAGGTCGAGTATGCCGGCCGGACAATCCCGCTCACAAGGTCCGACGGTTTCATCCAAGTCCTTGTAGCCGAAAATGTATCCGTCACGGGCTCGCGGGGCCCACTTCACCAGACAGACAATGGCGAAAACCGAGCGCTTAGTGTCGGCCGTCAATATCCGTTCGGCGGCGGCATAATAGACACGGCGGTTCACCAGGGTGGACCTGAGAACGCGGAGTTGGGATTGGTCGTTTTGATAGGTGAATTGGGCATCGAGGTATTCTTTGGGGCCTTTGTGGCCGTCCAGTCGTTGCATGAAAAGCCAGCCCATGGCCGTGCTCCTTTAGAGAAATTGAAACCGTTGAACGTCGAAGCCGGTCTCAGAGAGGTACGATGCCGCACCTCCCTGCCAGATCCGGGTGAAACCCTCCTCAGAACGGGATTTCGTCGTCGAGGTCGTGGGTTTGTTGTTGGCCGGCTTCATTGGCGCCGTCCTTGGCATCGGGCTTTTTCGAGATGTTGAACTGGATGGCGTGGGCGAAAATCTCGACGGCCATGCCCTTCTCGCCGTTCTGACGATCAAAGGTTTTGTGCGACTGGGCGCCGGAGATGATGATCTGGTCACCCTTCTTGATGTGGTTTTCGATCATGTTGATCAGGTGCGGCAGGTTGGTCTTGACGGTGTACCAGTCGGTCTCTTCGACGGTTTCGCCCTTGGCCTTGAACCTGCGGCTGACGGCGACAGAAAAGGTTGCCAGTTGACGGTCATCGCCGAAGGTCTTGGTGGGATCGATGCGGCCGACATTGGCGATCAGGGTGGTGAAGGAAGCGGTGGACATGGGAAGTCTCCTTGAGATGAAAACCTTCGGGGCTAATCCCCTTGGGCTGCGGATCGACCGCAATCATGCGTATGTCCGCTCCCGCGCCTCAGGCTGGGCCACACCCGCAGGGCCGCAACGCAGTGGAGGAGGGCTTGCCCTTGTGGCACTGCCAAGCGGGACTACATTTCGCATTTGATTGAGGTCATCGACCCCGCTGCCCAAGGCATTCGGCCACGGTCCTTTGTCTCGGCGAGACGCCTTGGCACCCCCTGCCCTCATCGCACACCTTCGCACGGCTGACTTCGAGACCGGGAAATGCTGCTGACCGCCTATTGTGCCTTCGCCTTCGGTTCAACGCTCGTAAGTGGGGCCCGGTCATCCGTCATCGACGGGTTCATCTCAATGACGCCCACTCCTGCTGATCAGATATCGAGTTACTCCCAAGCGACTGGACCAGCGTTTCCGGTTGTTCAATTTCAAGCGGGTCTGATCGTCCAACGGCGAACCAAATAGAAGTCGAGGGATCGAACCCAACCCACCGACACCGATGAAACGCTGCGCAGCAGCCAAGCGTCAAAACGGCCAGCAGCTCAAACCTGAATTCGGCAAGGCTTCGGCCTGGATGCTTTCACACCCATCCGACAGCTTGCGGCGGCAAGTCTGTCAGTTTGCCAGCATTAGGGTTATGCAATCCCTGTTATAGGCTCAGAAACGGGTTTGGCGATTTGATGTTTCGGCGCTGTGGACTCCGCATTTACCCGATGTTACATATCCTAGGATAAAACGTCCTTTTATGCCAGCTTATGTAACATGATATCCGCAACCGACAGCACTCAACACGACCGACTTCGAAGCGCACTGGATAGCCAACCCATTATGCGTGCTTTCGAACTGCGCCATCTCGGCATCGACGCTACGACCATCTCCAGGGCGGTGGAGCGTGGTGATCTTGTGCGTGTCGCCCGCGGTCTTTATCAAAAAAGCGATGGCCAAGTCGACGGCGAACAGGCCCTGGCCGAAGCATCACGGCTTGTTCCCAAGGGCGTCATCGCCATGCTGTCTGCGCTCGCCTATCATGGCGTCACGGATCAGATGCCGCGCAAGGTCTGGCTGGCGATCGGTTCGAAAGACTGGGCGCCGAAGGTCAGCTATCCTCCCGTCCACTTCGTCCGGCTGGGCGCCAATTATCTTAACCAGGGCATCGAGCACCACATGATTTCCGGGGTCAGCGTTCCCATCTACGGGGTCGCCAAAACCCTCGCGGACATTTTCAGGCATCCCAAGCTGATCGACCGATCCATGGCCATCGACAGCCTGCGCCAAACCCTGACCAACCGAAAGGCTACAGCCGCACAGATCGCTGAAGCGGCCAAATCAGGCCGGGTCTGGAAAACCGTACAGCCCTACCTGGAGGCGATGACCTCCAATGGCTAAAGCCGTAACCAATATGCCGGCCTCGATCCGGGAAAAGCTGCTCAATCTGGCAAGAGCGGAAAACCAGGTCTTCGACGTTATCCTAGTGCGCTACGGCCTGGAACGTTTCCTGAGCCGGCTTGCCCAGTCCGAACACCGCGACAGCTACGTCCTGAAAGGCGGAATGCTGGTGACGGCATGGATCGACGACGGCAACCGGGTTACGCGCGACGCAGACTTTCTTGGCTTCGGCGACGCCGAGGAACACGACCTCCTTGAACGTTTCAAGACCATCATGTCCATGGAGGATAACGATGGATTGCGGTTCGATACAGATGCGCTGCGCGCGACAGCCATCCGGGAACAGGGCGAATATGGCGGCGTGCGGCTGACAACCACAGCCTATCTTGGCAATACGCGCATCCCCATAACGCTCGACATTGGCTTCGGTGACGCCCTCGCCGATCCGACGCAATTTATCGATTATCCGACCCTCTTAGGGTCGGCACCCCCTCGCGTTCGCGCCTATCCGCCTGCCACAGTTGTCGCCGAGAAGTTCCAGGCCATGGTGTCGCTTGGCGTCGTCAACACCCGCATGAAAGACTACTATGACCTTTGGACAATTCCGAAGGTCATGCCGATCGCGGCCGATGATCTGGATGCGGCTATTCAGGCAACCTTTAATCGACGCCAGACCGACATACCCACGACCCGTCCACCTGGGCTGTCCGAGGAATTCTATAACGATGCCGGCAAGCAACGTCAGTGGGCAGCCTATGCGCGGTCCATCAATCTCGACGACATCGCGCTTGGCGAAGTGATTTCAGCTATCTGGGATTATATCGGACCGTCGTGCGAACGTCTGTCACACCCCATCTAGCTCCGTTCAGCCTTTCGACGTCGCTCATTCGATATCTATCAGGTCAATAGCCATGCTACGTTATTAGAATGCATAAACCTCGCTTTATATGACTTAATCGTGTATTTAAGCACTATTATGAAAAAGGCGAACCTTCCCTCCATCCGGGCACAAAACGAAATCAAGAAACTGGGCGCTGACATTGCCATTGCCCGCAAACGCCGCAACATGACCCAGTCTCGGCTCGCCGAAGGCGCCGGCCTCAATGTTTCCACGGTCCGAAGGGTCGAAGCTGGTGACCCTGGCATCTCGCTGGGAGTGCTGGCAATGGTGCTACTCGTGCTCGGAGAACTTGGTCGAATCGGCAACCTCATCGACACGGCAAAAGATGACGTCGGATTGGCTCTCGCCAACCAGACACTGCCCCAACGGGTCCGTATAAAGGGCAAGAAAGCCGCAATGCCGTCGACTCTGGCCGACCCTTCGAATCGGCCGGGTAATGAAAATGGAGTGGCTTTCTGATGGGCCAGAACCGTCGCCGTTCTCGGGGGATCACACACCAGAAAGATGCTGGTGAAATTGAAAACGGCAAAGATCCGAAGACCTCTGCCGTTTGGAATTTTGACTATCCGATCCCTAGTCCAGTAGATTTCTCCGCTTATCGGACGACCCTACCAGGTGCTCGCTCGGACCTACACAGCTTGCGCCGTGCCTTATGTTTTATGACCGCGAGGCGTAAGCACGGTCAAGGACACCAAAGATACCGCATCGACCTGCGAGAGACAACCTCAGGACCGCGTCCGGTCAGTCGATCGCCGCGAAAATCATCCTTGAGTCCTCGTGCTCGGCCGCGAAATCCCGCAGGCGATGATAATGTTCGGCCAGTTGATCGGCGCCTCTGAAAGCCATCGACATATGGGACAGGGCGAAGAGGGTGGCTATAATGCCGGCGGCATCGTTCGACATCTCGCCTTCGAAGCCGTTCCCGTCCCACACCAGCTTCATCCGTGCAGGTCCGTCCGGGGCCATGTAAAGCACGCCATCATCGGTTTCAAAGAACTGCCAGAAGCCGCCATTATAGTCGGAACAGAGCTGTTCCATGAAGGTGTAGACGGAATTCTCGCCGATAATCATCAGCGACGTCCCGAAGAGCTTGAGAAGAAATTCCATCCGCCGGGCTTCTGGGATGGGGGTCAATGTCGCATTGGGCGAGGTCTGGCTGTTCGGGGTCATGGCAGGGCTCCATTTGAAGGTTTGAGACACCTTCCCCCTCCCTGCCCATTTCTTTAAATCGCCGGCACCACCCAGCGGAGCACCTCGCCCGCCGCGCAATGACCCGGACACGCTCCCTCGCGGCACAAACACCTTGCAGGAGCACCACAGTATCAAAATGTAAGAGGAATAATGGTCACCCTTGGGGGGCAAGGGTGACCATCTGAACTCTGCCGGTTTCGGGGGGGTGAATCCGGGGAGAACCAAACGCTAGCTCACCTTCGTGGCTACATCAAAGCCATATGCCGTCAATTCGGTCACAATACCGTTAGAAGACATGGGTTTTGGGGAGGAACACCTCACTGTCCCTCCCCTCACCGAACACTTGCGCATACCCGGAGAAGAGCGGCCCGTGTCAAGTTCTTGCCTCAGAAGCCAGATGAGCCTGATTTTCGGAATATGTCACGTCCTCGCCGTCAGGACCGCGTTAGGGATCGAGCCCGAAGGGTGGAGACCCGACCTTCCGGGGCTCCATCGCAGACGACGAGCCCGGCGGCCGACGCAGTCGGACGCAACGCCCACCCTGCCTTCGCCAGGTTGGAAACCGGCTTTCGGTATGATATAAATTCCAAATGGCAGACACCAACAACACCTTTGATATTGAGACCGGCACCACGCTCAATCAACTGATCAAGCGGCTTGGCGGTTTGCATGAATGTCAAAGACTGGGCTTCGTGTTCGAAGACGAAAAGGGCGTTATGTCTCCTTCAGCGGCCGGCTTTGCCTATCTGATGTTCGTCGTCGCCCGTGACATTACCGATCCCGCCGAAGCGTTCGCTGCGGGATACCAAGCCGCCCTCGATGAAATGAACCCCCTCTAAGAGGCGTCTGCCCGCAACATCTGCAGAAAATTGGCTCCCGAGGTTTCCCGAGAGCCAATACCTAAATAGGGCAGAGCAGGTTTACGCTAACGCCTGCCTCTCCTTCGCCAGCCGGATCGCCAGAACCGCCGCCTTGTATTCGGCAAATCCCCTCTCGTCGGCCAGGTCAGAGACCTCAGCCACCTGTGTGCAAGCTGCGCGAATATCCGCCGCCGTCACCTCGTCGACCGCGACACCAAGCTCCGGATCGGTTTCAATTATGCCCGGCAACTGACACCGCACAGCGTCCTCGGATAACCGAAGCAACGAATGAACGGCGAAGGTCGCGAACACTTCCCCCGGCTGTGCATCGTCCTCCGTCCGGAAATCGTTGAGGATATCGTCCGTGCTTTTAAAGCGAACCTCGCCGGCGGTAATCGCCATGGCCGCGCCGCCGAACCCATCCCGCCGCATCTTCGTGCAGGTATAGGAGGTCACAACCTCGATACGGTTCAGAACCGGCGACCGCTTGACGATGTCCTGCAGCACGAACTCATAGGACTTCATACTTAGATCGAGCTGAACCTCGTCGCCGTCGGCAAGCCCCTGCCATTCGTCCAGCTTCACCGCTACCAGATCCAGCGCTAAACTTCCAATGCCCTGGCTGGCCGAAAAAGCTGCCCGCAACTCACCCAGAGGCATTTCCAAGGTGTCGTTGGGCGAACCGCATGACGAAAGGAAGACGGTCTCACCTTCGTCGTCTTCATCGAAAATTCGTGCCAGCAGGTAACGCTCCAACGGCGTCATATCCGCCTTCGGAATTGAGGTTTGGACGACGGTGGGCGAGGCATAGTCTGTCATGGGCTTTCTCCTGAAGCGAAATCTACGCCCTCCACTCCCTGCCCTTTTCCTTTCAATCGACCGGCCGCAGTCCCGCACAATCCGGATAGGTCGTGCAACCGAAGAACCGCTCGCCTTGATGGCCACCCTGTTTCGCAATCCTCAATGTCATCGGCGATGCGCAGAGGGGACATTCCACCCCTTCCCCAACCCGGGCCGGCAGTCGATCGAGTGTCAGATTGCCACCAGGCAACGCATCGCGCCCCTGTTTCAGCAGGTCCCGAAGCCTCTGACCGTTGTAAAGCCAGATGCTCTTGTCCTCGGCAAAGTCGCCGGCCGCCTTGGTGAACACGCCCGACGTTACGACATAGGCGCCTACGGCACCCTCGGCGTGCATCACACCGTACAGCGCCCGCACGGTCTCGACGTCGACGGCCTTGGCGCGCCAATGCTTGGCCTGGACGAGGAACTTCTGCTCGCCGCGGTGCAGGACCACGTCTATTCCGCCGTCGGCTCCTTCTGGCGTCAACTGGGCGTCGAAGCCATGCTTGGTGAAGGCGTGAGCGACGATTCGCTCGAAGTCGGCCCAAGATATTGACGCCAGGACCTCGCTCGACCCCGCCACATCGGCCAGCTTACGGACCCGTCGTTTCTCGAACCGGCGAACCAGCCATAACAGCCCGGACATGCCGAGTACGAAAGGGATCAGGTATTGAAACACGAGCGCCAGAGCCCGCAAAACAGTGGCGGTTGCCGCGTCCGCAGCCGCCGTTTCCGCCGACCCCGCCCCCACGGCCACCGTCTTCATGGCGAAGTAATGCAGGACAAGATAGGCGATGATGCCAACCGGCAGAGTGATAAAGGGTGGAACGACGCTAAGCGCGCGCACCCAATCCGCGAGATCGGGCGATTTACGTCTGGCCATTTGAATACCTGTGAGAGAAGGTCGATGTGGCGAAGGTGAGAGACTCCGCCAGACGACAAACTAGCCACGCATCAGAAATTGTGAAGCGATATCATGCGCTTGGCAGCCGGATTTTCAATTCGCCGCCGGCGCCGAACATCGAGCGATGCGATTTGAGGCGGGACTGCTGGCTGACCAGGGACAAAATGGCGACGCCAGTGCTAATCGCAGGCTGGGGTGCAAATTCCGGGGTCACCTCGATATGCCGGCCCGTCGATGTCCACGCCGTCCATTTCAAACCGTAGGACGTCATCCGCCGATATCGTTTGTAAACCGTGCCGTCCTCCCGGACCGCATGTTCGATTTCGACGTTCGTGCCGCCTTTGTAGAGTGCGATTGCCTTGGCCATTTCCGATCTCCGATGAAACTCATCGACCGGCGCCCTCCCCCTTCCTTTTCCCCATTGCGCGATGCAAAAAATACCCCAGGCCGAAACCTGGGGCTGACGCTGCTATTTCTTCGGCGTGACCTGCATGGTGCGGATGCCTTTTTCGCGGGCCTTTTGACCGATATTGGCGGCAGGCCCAAACGGGCGGTGCTCTTCCTCGGTGACAGGCTCCAGCGTACATTCCAGGGTCAGCACCAGGACCGGATCAAGTAACAACAGATCGTCATTGGCCTTGAAGGGCGCTGCGGCTTTGAATTTGTCGAAATTGGCCTTGGACAGGATGGTCTTGATCTTCTTGTCACGCGCCCATTTGAGGGCCAGTTGTTCGGCGCCGAGATTGCCGGTTGTCGCCAGTTGCATGTTCGGGAATTGGGATAGCGCCCAGTTCAAGGCGTCATAGATGCGATTGGCGTCATTCACGCGGTTGGCTTTCGGTGCACCGCGGAATACGACGACCTCGGTGCCAGGATCGGCCAAGCCTTGTTCACGTCGATCCTTCGCGCGCAGGGCTTCCTTCACTTCGATCTGAGCATAGGTCGTCGCGTGATTTTTCGCCGAACCGCGCCACGGGGTCCAGACTTCACCCGTTTGGGCGGTATAGTTTTCATTGGCGGCGTCGCGCATGACCTCCATGATCATCACTGCGGCCTCGCCTCGGTTGAAGCTGCGCGTGGCGTCCTGAAGTTCGACATCCTTGATCTCGCTGCCATCGAAGTCGCGGATCAGCCGGCGCATGTCATCGTGAGAGCGATCCGCTTCGCGCTGGATCCGCAGGATGGCGCTGTGCAAGCCACCGATAAGACCTTCCATGATGATCGGCAGATGGTCTTCCAGGGCGGTGTTCAGAAAGACGTCGAGGACTTCATTGGTAACGGTCAGGCCGAGGTGTTCGATTTCAGCCTGGGCGGGATAGGGCATTTCGTGAGAGGCAAGCGTGCAGGCGGCGTCATAGCGGGAAAGGCCGAAGGAAGGAGAGGATATGTTCATGGCGTGTGACTTTCGAAGGTGTAAGAGAACCGATTTCTCGGAGAGGCCGCCGTTGGCCTTGCCTCTGCACCACGACCGCCACGGACCGATTTTCGGGCAATGGGCGCGCTTGCGCGCTCGTCTCGACCCTTGCCCGCAAAAAATCGGCGCTGTGGCAGTGGTTGCAGGATAAAAGGCGAGACCAACGGCTTTTCACCGGGCTCTTTTCGTTTCGTCACGCTTCCGATCGTCACCCGCCGAAACCGAACCGCCTCGGCCATTCCCGCTGTGACGGAAGCCGGTTCCTTACAAAAATCCCGCGCCGGCCGGCCGCTTCACCTGGTCGTTCGTTCAATGAAGGCACGCCGAAACAACACGCCCGCCGTCAAGCAGTCATCAAAGGACTGACCGGAGGAATACTGGTATCCTGCCAACCAGCTGAAGGGGCTGTCGAACACATGCAGCCACCCGCCACGACACCGGCAATGGTCATCGTCGGCCCTACGCCACCGCCAAACCGAAGCCTGCCACGGTCTTGACTTGGACGGGACCCGCCCATAAGTCATCTTCGCCGTCTGAGGTGTGAGAGCCCGCGGCGGCGGTTAATGGAAAAGATCCCGCGAGGTTCTTCTCCGTCGTTTTTGGCCAAAGAGCGAAAGGGCGGCGTCAAGCCGCCCTTTTACCAAAGGTCTTCCGCCAAGGTGCAGGCGCAGGCTTCAGCACGCAGCCAGCTCGTCACAAGGACCTGGCACCCCAAGACATCACCCCGCGAGGGGCAACGTCGACAAATCTTCCAAGCTTTGGCCGCCGTGGCGGTATTTGAGGATCATGTCACATGCTAATTGCGCCTTTCCAGCCGCCTTCAGCAGTTCGTTCGGTCGATCCTTCAAAAGCTCTGCCCAATAGCCGAGATATGCAATGTGGTCCTGGAAGACCGACTGTGATGGATTTATACCGAGGTGAAGCGATGTCAGATGCGACGTCAACTCGGCCACCAGCTCTTCCCGGGCGTAGTCCTCCCGGCCTTCATAGACGGCAAATCGGTCCAGGCGGCTCTTCGCGCCAGTGGCATGGCCAAACTCATGAAGGAGCGTCGTGACGTAGTATTCGTCATTGGCAAAAGCCTCCCGCGGCGGCATCCGGATGATATCTTCCGCCACGACGTAGCAGGCCATATTGCCTCCATGCGTGACCGGCACCGGGAAATTCGCCATGATGCCGGCGATGTCCTGCGCCAGCGGCTCCATAGCGTCGGTCGGCGCAGTCGATGGCTTGAAGAGCTCTGGCAAACCATCGATCTGGTCAGCGTTGAAAACACTATAGGTCTTGAGAAAGCGCAGGACGCGATCATCACCTTTGTCTTCCGCCTCGCCCTCGATAGTCCGGGTCTTGTAGAGGATGGCAGGGGACGCTTTTTCGCCCTTGCGCACGTTGCCGCCCAGGTCCTTGGCCTGATTGAATGTCAGCCAATAGGCACTGCCAAAACCGCGCGTCGCCTGCAGCATCGACAACAGGATGGCGTTCATCCCGCTGAAGGCCTCGCCGGTGGAGCGCAGCGGAAACCCCGGCCGGGCACCGTTGGCCCAAGGCTGCCGCCAGGGTGCGACGCCCTTGTCCAGTTCGATGATGATCGTGTCGATGATGGCGTCGAGTGCGGTATTCATTGGAAATCTCCTGCTTTCACCCGATCATTCGGGCTCGCAGGAGACCTCCCTTCCCTCTTCTTTCGCCGTACCCAACCGCCCGATCAGGCGTTGAGCACCAAGTCCTGCGCTGGATAGGACTTCAGCACGGCCCCCATCACGGACATGTCGCCGACGGGCAGGAAAACCCGGGCGGTGTAATTGATAATCTCAACGAAGCAGCCGAGGTCACGCAAACGCCTGTACTCGTTCGTATTGCCGAAGACCTCCAAACGGTGCCTGTCCATGACCTTCGAGCGCTTGAGATTGAGGTTGCCTGCCAGCTTGACGGTGCCGACATTGCGCATCACCAGATCGTGGGCGCCCAAGGGACTGGCGATTTCGCGCTTGGCGTCCGATACCCCCAGCACGTCGAGCAGTTTCAGGGCTTCCGCTTCCGACATGGTCCGGCCGAGCCAGCGCTTGCCGTCCGGCGCCCGCAAACGCTTCACATAGCAGGACTTCGACGGCAGGTTTTTCCAGATCGGCAGCAAGAGACCGGTGACGAGATTGAGTTGAGTATGAACGAACGGATCGAGCCCGTCGATTTCTGCCTGCCAAAGGCTGCGCCAGTTCGCTTCTTCGATGGGTTCCCAGTTGCTTTCAGCGAACAGATCGTCGCGCACCAGGTCCTGCTTTGTCGGCCGATGTAACCGGATCGCCGGGATCAGGCCATCGTCGTCGTCGGTCGTGGTGACACCGTTTTCCAGCAGGGCGACGCGCTTCGATTTCGGATTGTAGACGAAGTCATATTTGCTACGGGGCCAGTTCTCGAACATCCACTGAAGATCATCGAGCCTCGTCATCTTCCGCTGTTCCTTGACGTTGAACTTCAACAGCCTGGTCTCGGCGCCCGTCGGATCGGTGCGGATCACTTGGTCACTAACGAGATCGACCTGGTGCGGCACAAGGTCTTCAACGCCCTTATCGAGCGCGCCGGCAGCTTCCGCACGCTCCAAGATCGCCTTCAAACGACCTTCGAACTCGTCGAATACAGCGTCCTGGTCGGAAATACGCAGCGCCAGAAGCCGGTTCAGGAAGGTATGCAAGGGCGGCAAATCCTCGCTCGATAGCAGGCACCCGCTGTCGCCGCGAAGTTTCAGCGCCGTTTTACGCTCGAAGTCGCTGATGCCCATGCTCGGGATCTTGTCCTGGTACATGGCCTGATAAAAGGCCAACAGGGCGCGGCGTGCATAATCGTTTTCCAGGTTGTCCTCCGGCCGGAACAATCCGCTGCCGGCGCCGCGGCGCTCCCCGGTACTCAACGCCCCAAGACTGTGGAGGCGTCTGGCGATTGTCGAGAGAAACCGCTTCTCGCCCTTGATATTGGTTGTCACAGGCCGGAAGCAGGGCGCACAGACTTGATTGGAGCGATGCGTTCGCCCGATGCCCTGGATCGCCGTGTCAGCGCGCCAGCCGGATTCGACGAGGTAGTGGCGGCGGGGCTTCTGGTTGGCGCAGGCGCGGTCAGCATGATAGCTCCGCCCGGTCCCGCCCGCCTGGCTGAACACGAGAATGTCTTTGCGGCCGCCCATAAAGTCGTCGGTTTCGGATTTGGCGGCGCTGGCGGAGCGTTTATCCAGAACGAACTTGTCGTCCTTCAGGATCACACGGCGGCCGCGGCCGGTGATTTCAGCTATGCGCTCGGGCCCGAAATGGTGGATCAGACCGTCAAGAACACCCGGCACACCAGGTAGGGTTGCCAGATTGAGGATCAGCTCGTCACGCAGGGCGAGCGCCTCCTGGCTATGAACGGCATTGCCTTCGCTATCCGTCATCGGCACGAGCTTGATATTGCCGTTATCGTCTTCGGTCTCAACGAAACAGGTCGTCGGGAACGAGTGCTGCAAATACTCGGTGACGGTATCACGCGGCGTCAGGTCGATATGCAGGTCGTTGTACTCCGCTGGAGACACGGCTTCCAGCCGACGTTCCATGACCGCCTGGTTCGTCGACACCAGTTGAACCACGCAGGCCAAACCTGCCTCGACGTCTCCCTCGATAGCTCGGATCAACGTCGGGGTCTTGAATCCACAAAGAAGCGCGTTGAAAAACCGTTGACTGGTACTGGCAAAGGCCGATTTGGCGGCGCCCTTGGCCTGACCCGATGCGGTCTTGCCCTCCCCGTCGACTACGCCGATGGCCTCCAGAGCCTTGTCGAGATTGGCATGGATGATTTCGAAGGCCTCGGCCCAGGCGTCCCAGATTTCGATATTGGCCGGCGTCAGCTCGTGCAGCAACGGATCGATCGTCAAACCGTCGAAGCTGAGCATCCGGGCGACATAGAGCCCTTGCGCCTTCAATTCGCGCGCAATCAGTTCCATGACCGCAACGCCGCCATCGTCCGCCGCTTTCAGAAATTCCTCCCGGGTCAGGAACGGGGCCTCGGTCGATCCCCACAGTCCGAGACGGCTGGCATAGGCCAGGTTTTCCGGGGTAGTGGCGCCGGTTGCCGACACGTACATGATCCGGGCATTCGGCAACCGGTATTGCAGCATCAACCCGGCCAGGCCTTGCTGCGACGGCTTCTTGGCGCCGCGATTGCCTTTGCCGCCGGCAGCGTTCGCCATTTCGTGGGCTTCGTCGAAGACAATAGCGCCGTCAAAATCGGCCCCCAACCAATCGACGATCTGGTCGAGACGGGATTTCTTTTCCTGACGAGCGGCCACCCGCAAAGTGGCGTAGGTGCTGAACAGGATGCCCTTGTCCATACGGATCGGCTGCCCAAGCTTGTAGGCGCTCTGGCAAACGAGATCGTTGGCCGCGCCGCCGATGGCCGACCAGTCTCGTCGCGCGTCTTCCAGCAGCTCGTCGTTCTTGGAAATCCAGACGGCCTTTGGGCGTCCGTTTGCTACATTGTCGGCGATCACCGCGGATATCTGGCGCCCCTTGCCGACACCCGTACCGTCACCGAGAAAGAAACCCTTGCGAAGCTGAAAGCCGCCCTCGTGGGTCTCGGGCACCGCTGTGTAACTGGTCTTTTGCTCATTCAGCGCCCAAAAGCCTGGCAGAATTTCAGAATGGGCCTGGCCGGCATAGACGACGGTTTCCATCTGGGCGTCAGACAGTCCACCCGCCAGCACCATAGGGGGCAGTTTCGGCTGGTATGTTGGCCGCGGCACGGCGACAGAACCCATGGCGGAGGATTCAACAAGTGAAGACGGATGGGCGAACGAGGGTGCAAGCTGCATCCGCGAGACGCGATAGGCGCTGAACAGGCCGACATCGTCACCGATCCCAGCCCAATCGATTGTCGTATAGGTCGCCAGGGCGGTCGTTTGGAGGAAGCATAGTCGGGTCGAGACGGTTGGTCGTGCTCCTGCGTTACCCGAAAAAGCCGCCACAGAGCCCGCAGGGCGGAAAATCCGTGCCTTGGCTGTCAAGCGAGCGGGAACGGCCGAAATTGCCTCCAGCGCCTGTGCCAGGCTCTCGGCGGCCATTGTCGAAGCGTTACCTTCCGTTGGCGCGACGCGATCGAAGACAAAAAGGCCGGTTTCGACCCCTGTGCCATGTTTACCGAAGGCATTTTCCGGCAGGATTATTGTGGCGCGAATAGCAAACAGGCGTGACAGGCGCCCCAACGCCGGCGACTCGAAGAAGGAAGCTGGCACGATTGCCGAGACGCGTCCTCCATCGGCTACACATTTTCCGGCGCTGAGCAGATGCGCCTCGATGTCGGTGAAGGGAGGGTTCATGACGACAGCGTCGAACTGACCTGCGGTTTGGACCCGATCGTGCAGCGTCTTCCCGTCAAAACGGCTGCGGTCGCAAGCTGCAAATGCTGCGTCCAGAAGTTCCGCACGGGTCGCAGCGATTTCATTCAGGTGCAGCCTGGCGCCGCACACCTCCGCCATCACGGCCAGCATCCCGGTGCCGGCGGACGGTTCAAGGACAAAATCCCCAGGTCTGATCTGTGCCGCCAGGATCGCCAGGGCCGCAAGTTCGAGCGGTGTGGAGAATTGGTCAAGCATGACCTGCTCCTCGGACCGACGCGAATGGGTCAGGCCAAGGACGGAGATTTTCGCCAGCGCCTCAACCACGTCCAGAGGCGCATCTTCGATCCGCGACACCTGGCACGCGACCTTGCGAACCTGCAGAACCTGCGCGACTTCGATGGCCTCATAGGCGTCTTTCCAGTTCCACACACCTTCGGTGTCGGTGCCCATGAAGGAAAAACTCATGGCATCACGTACTGTGCCGCGATCGAGCGCCTTGCCGCGCATCAGGCTGGGTTGCAGTGCTCGCGCCGCGCCCAACAGGGCCGCCGATTTGCTGAGGGTGGTTGCGCCGAAAAGGGAAAGGGACTTGTTCATGGCTGACTCCGTCTGGTCTTGGGCTTTGCCCGGTTGAGATCAGCCTTCCCCTCCCTCCCCTCTTCTTTCGCCAACCAGGCCATTCGAACGCCGGCATGAAAATGGCCCCCGCCAGAACAGCGAGGGCCGGATAGTTCAGGGCCTATGCTGCCTCTGACAGTTGTTCATCGCCTCCAGTCACAGCGTCATTTGGGACAGGCTCCTCTTCGGGTTCCAATTCCTCGTCGCCTTCCAACTCAACGTTTCCTGCGCCCGCGGCATCGTCCGAATCCGCGTCCGCCGCATCATCTTCCGCCTCCAGTTCCGCGTTGTTGTCGAAGCTGAGCGCCGCAGGCACCCATTGATGGGCAACCCCCTGCTCCGCGATATAGCTGGCCAGCGCACCCTTTTTCATCGTCCCCAGGGTGTCGCCCTCACAGCCCATACGGTCGGCAAAGCCGAGCAACTGCTTCTTCGAGCACTTTGCGTAGAAATCAGCGCTCGGGAACCAGTGGGTCCGGATGTCGTGGTCGATCTCCTCGGCGACCTCCTGCATCAGCGCCCGTGCCTTCTTCCGGATCATATTGGTCGCGTCCTCCGTGATCCACAGACTCGCCGCGGTCGTGAGCGCGAGAAGCTCCTGAATTTGCCCAAATGCCAGGCTGGAAACCCACGCGTAGGGCCGCAGTCCCGTCTCGGCATAGGCATCCTTGAATTCCAGCAAGCGCTGAACCAGGCCCTGGTCCAGACCTTCTACTGCGCCGTAATTGGCAGCCTGGATATTGCGCGTGTAGCTGACCTTCAGGGCCCGGTCGTCGATGTAGCTACCCTGCTGCGAGAGAACCACCTGTTCGAACATGCTGCAGACCTGCAGTTTGAGCGCCGCTGAGAACGAGCCGGCCAAGGAACACTGTAAACCGCGCACGGCCATCTCAGTTGCCAGGCGGTGAAAGGCATTGCTCTCGCCGTCGGTATCGATCAGGATTTTTCGTTCCGGAACGGTATCAAAGACACGCGGCTCTGCCTTTGCAGTGGCATCAAGCGCTGCACGTTTGGACTCCTCCCAGGCGCTGATGTCGTCGACGTAGGTGTGAAACTTGAATTCCAGCAGGGTTCTGTCGCCGGGGACGATGAGGACGGCCCGGACCGGCATCGGGGCCAGACGAGCAACTTCCTGGTCGAACAGGGCCTTGCAGAACGGCGCCAGTCCGGTGATCTCAAACACGCCATCTTCCGGCACCGGCGGCAAAGCTTCGCGGACCGTGGCCAATTTGGCCTGGGCCTCGGCAAGAGCCTCCCGTTCCTCCTTGCTTCGGCTGTACCGATAGCCAGGGTCGCCGAATTCTTCGGGAAGTTCCGCGTCGCAGTCGGGATTGATCAAGGTCGTTATACCCAATCCCTCGAACAGGTCCCGCAACGGTTGGAGCTTTTCGGCCCATAGCGAAGCGGCAATGGGCATGTCCAGGCACATGTCGGGCAACTCGTTCAGGAGGTCGGTTGAAACCTTTCCGCCGGCTTCAACGTAGGCGCCTAAGCCTACGATCTTCATCATCGACGAGGCGGCCGACAAACCTTCCTGATCAAGGTAGTCACGGACTTGGCCGACGCTCAGGTGTCCATACTGCCGGCCCTTGCTGATCACCGCTCCCTGCTCAGCCAGCGTTGGAATGCGCGCGATCATTTTGAGAGTGTTGAAGTCGATGAACTTGGTCTTGAATGCCGTGATGGCGTCGAGGTGGACGCGCGAGACGACCTGAAACTTCTTCACTTCGGCCAGGTCCATGCATAATCCTCGCGCGATCTTGTCGGCCGAGAATTTCTTTTCAGCCATGGCGCGGATGGCCAGGATCTTGTCGGCGGGACCGACCGGCAGACGGGCGCCGTTGGCGGTCACAAGAGCGGCGGCGATAGCTTCCTGGGTTTCGCAAAGCTCGGTCGTGATTTCGAGATCATTGGTAATCAGGCCCTGTTCCAGGAGCATTCGGAAGCCCAACAAGCGACGACGACCGTCCAGCGCCATGTAGGGTTTTTCCTTTTTGCCGCCTTTACGGACCAGGAGCGGAAGCAATTGGCCGGCGGCATCGGGAGCCAGACTCTGAGCGAGGTCGGGGATCAATTCGTCGGCCGGCTCCAGAAATCGTGGGTTTTCCGGCGCGATGTCGAGATCCTTCAAGGCGACGACGACGCGGGACAGCTGGGATGCTTGCGGGTTCATTGGTAGTCTCCATCAACTGGGTGAGGCCTATCCTCAGCGACCAGTCACCCTCCCCCTTCCCTCCCCCTCTTCTTTTGCCCGCCGGCCCATGACCTGTGCCATTTGGTTGAAGTCGCGAAACCGTTCTGGCGGCAAATGCACCGTCGCCATTAAGCCAAGTGAAACAAGGATTTCGCGCAGGGCTACGGCTGCCCACTCACCTTCCACGCCTCGGTCAGCCGCAATAAGGATTGAGCGCACACAGGCCGGAGGCCGGAAGGCACGCAGGTTACGAATGCCAAGAAGCGCATGGGCGGGAAGGCCAAAATAATCCGAGGCGGACAGCGCCGTCATGACGCCTTCCGCCACAAGCATTTCATAGGCTGGGTCATCAAGCTGGACAAGGCTTCCTGGCGGAACAACGCCGACGGTTTTGCGCGAGAGCTTCAGCTTGGCATCGCGGTCGCCGGTTGGATCGAGGTAGGTAAGCTCGACCGCCGTCGTTTGACCTTGTGGTGTTACGATCCGGCTCATAAGTGCTGGCCGGGTGAACCGGCTGTTGCGCTGATAGGCAGCCACGCGACACGCCGGATTATGCAGAACACTCTTTATCCTGACCAGGTCGCGCGCAATCGCTCGGTATTCGTGGAGATACCTGGCACTTAAGGTCTCAGGCAACGGGACGCCGGCGCTCCAAAGATCTTCGGCGACGCCTCGTTTTTGTCCGTCCGACGGGCACGAAGGCTGCAGTATCGATGGTCCTCTCGCACCGGGGTAGCCTGCCCTGTCGATAAGGCCCCTCTTCCTTAGATCATCCAGGATTTCAAAGGCCGTAGCGCCGCCGAAGCTGAAAGCAACAACGCGGCCTGTGCGACCTATGACCAATGAAGCGGACCGATCAGCCCGGCTATGGCCAGGCGCCGGGATAGAGGCCCTCAGACCGCCATTGTAAAGCTCGCCGCCTGTCGCACGGACGATTTGAACCAGGGACATGTAACCTCCTACGCAAAATCTGCGCGGAAGCCTCGCCCTCGCCCCTTCTCCAACCTGCCGTTTCGATGGATTGGAAAAGAGCTATCAGCTGGTTTTTTCGTAATGGTCGAGCAGGAACTCGATAATCTGGCCGTATTTCCAGGTCGTGTACTGGTCCCTCACGGCCAAGGCCTTGAAGCGTTCTGCGACATCCGAACGGATGTGCATGTTTACTTGCTGGTATTTGGGTTGGATGGGCTCCCTTGAGGGAAACACCGTTGCAGGCGGTGGCGCCTTCTTTTCAGGCTTCTTGGCAAGCGCAGCGGTCTTGATGGTTTCCGGTGGCGCGCCTGGATCGGGGGAACGGGGCGCCTTTGGCTTGAAGGAATCGAGGCCCAGGTCATCAATGTCGAGCGTCTTTAGCGTGGCGGTCGATGAATTGGTCATGCTGCGGCTTCCCGTTCGGATTCACGAATTTTTGCGATGAGTTCTGCCCCGAATTCAGCGATGTTCTCGTAGGCTTTTTCAAGATTGTTCGACGTTTTGCCGAGATCGTAGATCGTGCCCCCGCGGAGGAATATCTGGGAATACGCGTCCCGGTCATAGATTTCGGTATTGAAGGTCGGGATCGGGCTCTCTTTGAACTGTTGAACGATGATCTTCGAGGCCCGCGATTTCACATACTTGGTCATGGTGAAGAGCAGCGCAAACGGGATTTCACGGCGCATCATCTTGAAGTCGAGCTTCATATTCTTGATGACTTGAACAGCCGCCTCTGCATCCTGCTGCTGTTCCTTGCAAGGGATCACGATGAAGTCGCTGGCGGAGATAGCGTAACCCATTGTCTTTGAGGACGTCCCTTCGAGATCCACAATGACGAAGGCATCCTTGGCAGCCGCCTTCTCAATGAGTTCGAGGATGTTCTCTTCGGTGACACCGCCGGCGACGCTGAGACGTTCCGGCACAGCACCCGGCTTTTGGGCCCAGCTTGAAATCGGACGCCGCGGATCGGCATCAATGATCGTCACACCGGTTTTTTGAGCCAGAAAACAACCAAGAAGCAGCGCTGTCGTGGTCTTGCCAGACCCACCCTTGGAATTGGCAAATGTAATCACTGGCATGGGGCGTCCTCATCAAACCGCTTGAGCTACCCTATCGGGCAATATCGTAGGGTCCGATATCGCCCAATATTGGTTAATATTGCGTTACTCAATAGGCCTCGATAGCGAACAATATTGCGCACTATCGCGTCAAGCCGTGCGATACAATTCAATATTGCCCGCTATTGGGCCGCGCAATATTGAAGGGCACCCTAGACGCCCGTGCAGAACCCTAGGGTTTGATAGGGTGCAGTACTTATCTACGCCGCTATTGCACTGGCAAGGGGAGGGGAGGCGCTATCGCTTGCTCAATGGCGCCCGCTCATGTCGCTTCTTACAAAAAGCCAAAAACGCAGCGTTCGGGCTTTTGAGTTCGGGGCTACCGCTATCGCGCCACCAGCTTACCCACTCATGGAATAGGCCCTGCACGTCATAACCTGGTGCGGCCTTACGAGCCTTCGCAAAGCAATCGGCATCAATCTTCGGTTCTCCCGTCGACGCGCCTGCTGCCGCAATTGCTTTGTTCTTAAATTTCGCCGAGCGTCGGTTTGTGAAGACGACATTCTCGTCCTGGATGTCGATGGCATAGTCAGGAAAATGGTGGTGCTCTTCGTCCTGCTTGACGATGGTTTTCACCAGCCGACGGAATTCCCGCGACGTCGAGGTCGATCCGCATTTCTTTTGAAGGATTTCAAAAGAAATAGCCCAACTCGGTTGCTGCCCGCAATGCTTTCGTGCCAGTTCGTACATCCTGCGCTCAAGCGGCTTCCGGAGCCGGAAATAGTCCCGGTGCAGCGTGAGGACTTCCTTGGCCTGAATGGCGTTGAATACCCAGTCGGCCAGTTTGATTTCCACCTCCTGCATTCGTCCGTCTCGCGTAGCCCGGACTATCTTCGACCCTTCAATCAAACCGAAGTTCTCAAAAACCTCCTGCCCACCCGTCGCGACGTTGGTGCTGATGCGGGTACCGGCCAATCGCTCCAGCGCCGATTTTAACCCCTCGTAGGCTTCGCCATTTGTCATTCGATTAGTCGCAACGAGAAAGTCCCAGGCCTTCATGCGCACGGTCTGGGCAACAGGCCGCCCCTGGTTTAACGCGGCGATCGTCTGGCTGATACAATAGATCAAAATATCCCGATCGTGGACGGTCGCCATGCCGCGCACAGATGGCGCGACTTCAACGAAGACATTACCGTGCTGGTATTTCCTGATGTTGAGGTCAGGCTTGGTCGAAAGGGAAAAAATAGGGTGCTCCATCGAGGCCATATCCGCCTTGGGAACAGCGTCCAGGATATCGCAGACGAACAAATCGCTCTCATGCCGTGTCGGGAGGAGGGGAGAGCGGCTATGATCTCCGCGATCGGTATCTTCAGTGTCTGATTCGATCAGGTCCAACTGAGGCTGTGCAGGTTTTTCTTTCGCCATTTCACACACACCCGCCTGAGCAGTCGCCAAGGATTCGACATTTTACACACGCACAGCACTTCGACATTTCACACACACTTTCCAGGCCGTTCGACATTTCACACACACCCTCCCTACACTTCGCTCGAAACCTGCCTGCTCATGACGCCTGTTTTCGACATTTCACCCACACAACAGGCGAAGTATCGACAGTTCACACACGTCCGAGACTCGAAGCATCGACATTTCAAACACAGAGTCAAGGCACTTCGACAGTTCACACACGCAACAAACCAATCGGCACGTCAGGGAAGGCCAAAAATCATAGAAAATTGCTTTCGATAGTTCACCCACGCAGGTTCGACATATCACCCACATTTCTTCGACAGATCACACACAAACCCCTTCAAAAACCCTGTATCGATTCAATAAGTTCCCAACACTTATCCACCGCGTAACACATACATAACACTTATATTAACACTACCGCCCTGTGGATAACTCTTTGGAAAACCCCGTCTGAGACACCGCAAACATCGTAGTAAGGGGCATTCGAAAAAGAAACCAAACGGAACAAAACCTCCTTCGGGTCCAGCCAAAACGGCTGCAAACCCAAAAATTTGAGGGCCGCAAACAACCGATTCGCGAATCGCTGCCACCCAAGGTGCATTCGGAATAGGAAGCATCACAACCGCCCCAATCCGGCCAATCTGAGCCGGTCAAAGACCTCACCCACAGTTCTAGGTCGGCCACCAGACGTGAAAAATATCCGGCCATTCGAGGCCGCCGCGTCCGGAACCAACAAAGATGCCGGCAGGTAAGGCCTCAATGCGTAGCCTTCCAGAAACCGCAACCCGGCATCTTGCCCAAAGAAATGGAGCATATACAACTCGCTAGCGCTAGGGCGCCGCCCAAATTCCGAGGAAAGCACCCGATAGTTTTTAAGCGAAAAAGCCGCCGCAACCTTGGTGCTCAAAGATGCATCCGAACGAAGTGCCAGCAAACGAGCCCGCTCTCCTCGCGTCGAAGTTTCACACACACCTCGCCTGTTTCGCCAGATCGCCTCTGCGCCGCTAACTCCAAGCGCAGGACCGAATTCCTTCAGGCTACAGAGCCAGGTATTTTCAGTGAACTGGAACAAGCCAAACGCCGTAGACGTTTGAGCCCCAGCAAAGGGATCAAAGTTGCTTTCCCTCTGGGCCAAGCGAACAAGATAACGAGGGTCCATGCCGGCCTCGAAGCCCTCTCGGGCAACCAATGCGACCAATCCCCCAGGCGATCGCAAATTTTTCTCCGCTGTGAAACCGCGCACTGAGCGCTGCCTGGACAACGTCTCCAAACCGGCCCTGCCCAAGGCGATCCGTACATCCGGGTCATAGGACAACTCATCGAGCAAATCCGGAAAATACCCAGCATGAAAGACCTCTGGATCGCGAAGACGAGCTGAACTTGCCGTTGAAGCAAGGCTCGTCACGGAAGTCGTGGCCGTCAGGAGTGCAACAGCAAAGATAGAAAGCGACCTGCCGAACATCACACTGCTCGCTTTGTAGGGGAGGGGAATCGCCCTTCGTCGTTCGCCGATGCGACCTTGGCCTCATCTCCAAGGACTATGCGACTGACCTTCTCGATGAATTCCCGATAGCTATTGCTTGTTTCGGCGGCTTCGTAGAGCTGCCAAGGCTTTACGCCGAGTTCGAGCATGATGTTGTGAAACAGCTCAATCTTCGTCGGGCCGCTGACGAGCCTGTAGTTCTCATCCAGGACCGGTGTAATATAAATCTTCAACGTATCCTTATTTATACCTAAATCACGAATTAAATTTTTTCTCACAAATGCACGTCCGGTGCGTTTTTGTTTCAATAGCATGAATGCATACTGTAACGCCTCGGCAACCCGAGCCGTAATAATATCGGCCGTATACAGGGCCTCAGGAACGTTCCAAAGATCCACCATCTCATCCCCCCCTTGCCGGACGCTCGTTTAATTCGGCAAAGCCAGGCGAACCTTCACGCACTCAACTTCGCACAAAAACACATGAAACAAATTGAAAATGTTACGATAATTCGCTGTTGAGGCGAAACCGTCACATGACGCTACTGAGAAGTTGGCCCGCATAAATCAAAAAAACTCTCAGCGCAACCTGTCGTTTTAGCGGGTAGCATTTTTTTGTTTGGGTTGCGATTGGGCTACGCTGTTGACGTAAAGGAAACAACGCCTTCACAAGCATCGCTATCAAAAAACAGTCACAGAGCTAAGTATTTGCGAGCCACCGTTCGACGAATCATACATTGAACCGCGCTTAGGCCAATACGGTATCGGGCAGGTTTTTTCCGTCGCGAAGCCGGTTTTTCCCGGCCTGATCCCGATAAACCTGAGCTTGTGTCGGCAAAAACCTGCCATGGGCGGAAATCCCCGGACAAGGACCAATTTTTTCCGGAATCTACTGTTTTGACAGATAGTTAGGAAAATGTGAATCGTCCGCCGTACCTCGCGGGTACGTCGTAATCTGGTCTCAAAGGGGCTCTCACATATGAAAAAGCTTGTCGCGCAGGCGTCCGATCTGCGGAACCACCTCGTCAACAATACGAACATCGTCGAGGACGCCATTGTCCTTGGTGCACTGGTCGCCGGTGTCGCCCTGTTCGGCAGCGCAATCGCCGGAACTGACACCACCTTCGCCGCCGCGACGACCACGATCACCAACTGGTCCACCGGTTCGCTCGGCAAGCTCGCGGCTGTCGCCGGAATCGGTTCGGCCCTGGTCGGCCTGGTCATGAAGTTTGACTGGCGCCTGATTGCCGGCGCCGCCGGCATCGGTCTCACGGCCGCTACGGGCCCGGGTATCGTCTCCGCCCTGGCAACGGCGACCTTCTAGGCGGGGCAGGGGAGGCGTCGTCCTTCCCCTTTTCACACACACCCGGCCTTGCCGGAACGAGCGAAACTAACTGGCGCAGTACGGGAATGCTGCGCCAGCCCAATGAAGTCTGGTCCAAATGAATACCCGTATCCCCCAACATCTCGACGAACCTGAGCGCTATTTCATTTTCACACCGGACGAACTGGTCGTGGTCGTGGCGCCGCTGGTCGTGCTGACCATTGTGAGCAATTTCCTCGTGGGCCTAATCGTTGCGGCGATCGGCTTTTGGCTGCTTCGCCGGCTCAAAAAGGGAGGCAACCTCAACCGGCTGCTCTGGGCGGCGTACTGGCTTCTGCCATCGAGCACGTTCGGCCTCAAGAAGACGCCGGCGTCCCATGAACGCCTGTTGGTCGGTTAGGTCATGGACTTTCAGAAAACCCAAAAGGAGCGGCAACTCTTCGCGCAGCGGTCGGTTGTGCTCGGCGGACTGCTGGCATTGAGCCTGACGTCGACTGCTGTGCTGTCGCTTTGCCTGATGAACAGCAGCCGGATCATTCTCGTCCCGACCCTGCCGGCCGACGCAAGCCTGGACGCCAACGGTCATGTCGATGCGGAATATCTCGAAGACATGTCGCGTGACGTCGCCTGGCTCTTCCTCAACAAAACACCGGAAACCTCGCGGTATTTCGAGCGCAAGGCCCAAAGGATCATGGACCCGACGAGCTTCGAGGGCGTGAAGGTCGCGCTGGAGAAGGAGAGCGCCAGGGCCGAGGCTACCCACACCTCCCAGGCCTTCTTCCCGGACGATTTCTTCGAAGACCCTTCGAACCTGTATTCGGAGGTGAGGGGGCGGCTGGTGATCATGCAGGGGACGCAGGTGATCGACGACCAACCGAAGATCTACGCCCTCCACTGGAGCAAGACCGGCACCCTGGTCCGACTCCTGTCGATCGCCGAAATCGATCCAAAAGACGCCAAAGGCGAAAAGGTCAAACCTATACAAACGTCGGAGGGCATGTGATGACAGCCAAACTCCTATTCGCTGCACCGGTCTTCGGCGTGGCCTGTTTCGCTTCCCTGGCCTGCGCAGAGGTGATTTCAGTCAAGGACGGGAGGGTCTCCGTCGATGTCTCGGCCATGCAGATGTCGCGGCTGCTTGTCCAGGGCGAGAAGATCACGGCTGTCCGTAGTCTCGACGACCCGTCCGGGCCCCAGCTGCTCGTGCAAAACGATCCCGCCACCGGCGACGTATTTGTTGGTTTCGACGGTGATACGGCCGGCCGAACCTTCAGCCTGTTCGTCACCACGGACCAGGGCGAAACGGTCCAGGTCCTGCTGCACCCAGGTGACGGAGCGGCCAGGACCATCGAACTCGTGCCGGAAATAAAGGCGACAGCTCAGACGGGTGCGGCCTCGCTGAAAGTCAACGGCTATGCTGAGACCGTCACGGCCTTCATGAAACTGATGTTCAATAGCCAGGTTACTGACGGCGTGACTTACACACCTGTCGACGACGAGGGCGAGACGACCGCGCACCTCAAAATCCGGACCGTTGGCTACTACCGCGCTGCCGGCATCCGCGGCATCGTCCTCTACGTCACCAATCGCGATACGGTTCCCCAAGACCTGAAGGCCGAGCAGTTCCTCGTCAAACATGTGATTGCCGCCGGTGTGAGCCACGAGATGCTCAAACCGGGCGACAGTGCGCGGGTCTACATCGCGGAGGAGGCCCAGTGAGTATTCCCGACCCGATCCCCGAGTCCGTCGATGACATCGGCAATCCGAACGTCCAGGCCCGTCGAGGGCAAAACCTTCGCTGGCTTCTGATCGTCGGCGCGGCGGCTGTCCTCGGCGCTCTGGTCTTCTACATGATGAATTTCAAGAAGCCGGCGGGCGCAGCCGCCGTGCAGCAAAAGGCGCTCGAACAAAGGAGCCTGGCCACGGCCAACGTTGCAGCACCGGCCGCAATCAGTCCTGAGGCGGAGAATACGAAGCTGCGCGGCCAGATGGCCGACCTGCAACAGCAACTGCAAACGACTATGGATCAGAACGCCCAACTTACCAGCCAGAACCAGATGCTCGGACAGCCGGGAGTGGTGCTCAACGATCCCCCTGTCCAAACCTATGTACCCAGAACACGCCAGGGCGCAGCCTACAACCAGACGGGCTCGCAACCCCCGGCGCCAGGTGACGCTGCCTCTATTCCCCCCGCTCAGAGTGCAGCGTCACCGCTTTTCGCTGCCACGGCCACGGCAGGGGAGGGGGCTGGCGCGCCCAAACGGTCTATCCGGCTCCTCACGGTCGGAAATAGCCTTGAAGCGGCCCCAGCGGCTTCAACGGCGGCCGCAGGCACAGCTGGAGACGGTGCAGGCACGGACAAGGTGAGTATCTACGATAGTTCCCAGTATGTCGCGCCGAATTCCTACGTCTTGGCCAAGGTTCTCGTCGGCGTCGATATGCAGACCGGCATTGCGTCGACAGCCGATCCCAAGCCGGTTCTATTCCGGATCGAGGGCAGCGCCATTGGCGTGGGCGCCGACGGCAAATACCAGTCAAGCAACCTGAACGGCTGCCTGGTGAATGGCGCAGCGTTCGCGGAGCTGTCGAGCGAGAAGGTCTATATCAAGCTGCAGAAGATCACCTGTGCGGTCGACGGAAACCATACCCTCGTCTCGAAGGTCGACGGCTACGTCACCTATATGGGCAAGTCCGGGGTCCGCGGGCGCGTTGTCTCGCGGGAAGGCAACTTTGCCGGCAAGGCGATGGTCGCCGGGACGCTCCAGGGCCTGGGTCAGGCCATGAGCACAAATGTCCAGCGCAGCCAGACCGCCATCACCACGACGGGGACGGGCGGAAGTCTCGCCACGGTACCGCTTTCGTCCTCCCAGATAGCGCAGGACGCATTGGGCACAGGCGTTGGCAATGCCTCCTCGATGCTCGCCGACTACTACATCAAACGCGCGGAACAGTATCAACCCGTCATCGAAATGCCGACCGGCATGGATGTCGAGTTGGTCTTCCTCGACGGCTTTCGCTTTACGAATAAAGGCAGCACGAAATGATCCCCGCCTGGACCAAAACGAACCTGAACCGGGAAACCGTGGGTGTCATCGGCCTCTTCGGCGTCGCCGCGATCGCAGTCGTCGTCGCCGGCGTCATTTTCCTGCCGCAGAACGCCACGAGCCTCAAAACCAGGATACAGGCTGATTTCCCCAACACCCGGATCACGTCGATCAACTGCGACACCGCCGTCGACGGGCTCTGCGAGGTGACCGCCGGGAAGAATCTGTTCTATGCCACGCGGGACGGACGTTACATCGTCGTCGGGTCCCTGATCGACTTGCAAAAAAAGCTCGACCTGACCGACGAACGGCTGAAACAGCTGGCCGCGCTGGACCTCGCCACGGACAAGGTGACCTCGGCACCGGCCAAGGGCACAGCGCCACAAGTTCCTGCCCTGGCCAAGCTTGACGTCGACCTGCCGCTCGCCAACGCCGTCATCCATAATCCCGGCGCACCCATCAAGATCAAGGTCTTCTCCGACTTCAGTTGCGGCTACTGCCGCATGCTGTTCGCCGAACTGTCAACGACCAAGGGCATTGAGGTGACCGAGTATCCGATCGCCATTCTGGGTGAGGAGAGCGCCACGAAGGCCCGGATCGTGTTGTGCGCCAAGGACCGGCCCGCGGCCTCCATCAAAGCTTACACCTCCGGCAAGATAGAAACCGGATCGGACTGCGCAGCCGCAGCCGCGGCCGTCGAGGCCAATACGCGCTTTGCGCAGGCGCATGGCGTTTCCGGCACGCCCACCATCATCCGTGCCGATGGAACCGTCAACCAGGGTTACCTCGCCCTGGACGCCCTGAAGGCCTTCGGGGAAGCCAAATCATGACCAAGGTCTTTGCCATATTCATTCTGCAGCTTGTCCTTACGGCCTGTGCGAGCAAAAGTACCACGACCCAAAGCTGGTCGTGCCGAGCGGTTGGGAATCAAACCTGCGCCTCGATCCATGAGATCGACAACAGGTCGGCCGGCCAGGACAAGCAAGTGCCTCGAACCGCCATTTTTGGGGCCCGGCTCGCCAATTGGTGGGATGCACCTGCTCCGACGTCGGTCACGCGGGAAGACGCGCCCCGCCGCGAATACGACCAGACGATGCGGATCCTCCTCGCGCCTTACGTGGACGCGCAGGGCGACTATCACGACCGAGCCGAGGTTTATGCGGTGATGCGCAAGGCCCAATGGTGGATCGCACCGCCGGTGCCCGTCACGGCTTCTCCGGAGCCAGGTGCGAGCTTGCCGCCGCCGGCGTCCCCTACGCCTGAGAAGGAATAGGTCGGCCATGCGGGGATTGGATTTCAACGGCATGATGGCTGGCATTCGTGCCAGGGCGCACAGGCTGGCGCGCGGTATCTTCTGGGATGATCTGCCGGAGCCAATGTCCGCGCTTGACCGCGACGTACCGCCGTCTCTCGCGGCCAAGCTGCCCTATCTGTCCTGGGACAGCGTCCACCAGTTGTACCAGCAAGACGATACCGCCGGCCTGATCCTCGAAGTCACGCCGCTTGGCGATCTGACCGAGGCGAAGCACGACATCATTGCGCAGATTTTCAACGATAGCCTGCCGGAAGGTATCCACGTCCAGATCATCAACTGGTCCTCGCCCAAGGTCGGGTGGATACTGGATCGCTGGGCGAAGGCGCGTTCGGCCGGCGGCGGCGTGTTCGTAGAACTGGCGCACCATCGCCGGCAGCACCTGAAGTCGGGCGTGTGGTCGTCGATGTCGCGCAGCGCGCCGATGTTCGTCCGCGACTACCGCATCTACTTGGCCTTCGAACTCAAGGGAAGTGCCGCCGGCGACGCGGGCAAGGCGCTCCACGATCTGCATCAGACCATAGACGGCACCTTCAAATCCCTCGGGGGATCGGTGACCGTGGTCCGGCCCACCGAATTACTCAGTTTCTTGCGTGCCGTCCTCAATCCGACCAGCGGCCTGGGATTGGAGACGCCGCCCTACGACCCCGAAATGACGATCCGTGAGCAGGCGGTGGCGCGCGACACGACACTTACGCATTACCGGGAACGTCTTACGACTTCGGCCTGGTTCGCGGGTGACGCCTTCGGAAAGACAGGTCCTGTAACCGATGAGGCCACAACTGAGCGGTTCGAAATCCGCACCTTCTCGGCGGAAAGATACCCAGAAATCTGCCACCAGGGTGTGGTGGGATCGCTGATCGGCGATTTCTTCAATGCACAACTCCAACCGATGGGTTCCAACCTGACGGTCCTGTATTTTTCTCCCTGGACCTACGACAAGACCAAGTCCCACACCGAGTTGAAGGCAATGCGCGCCAGCCAGCAGGCGGCCGGACCCACGGGCAAGTTCTTTCCGAACGTAGCGCTGGCGGCTGCCGATTGGGACCATGCCAATGTCGAAGTCTCAAAGGGCGCGAAGCTTTGTGAAATGTCGCTGTACGTCGCCTCCATAACGCCATTGGGCGAAGGCGAGAAGGCCGAACGCTATCTGAAATCCATCTGGGCGAATGCCGGTTTTGGCCTCAGTCGGAACGACGTGCTGCATTTGCAGACGCTTCTGGCGTGCCTTCCTCTGACGATGGGGCAGGGGCTCTGCGATGACTTCCGCAGCCTCCAGCGACTGAAACTTATGCCGACCAGCTGCATGGCGCTCCTGGCGCCGCTGCAGGGCGAGACGACAGGCTGCGACGTTCCGCACATGCTGCTCCTGGGCCGCAAGGGGCAGCCCTTCTTCTGGAGCCCATTCGCCAACGAAGCGGAAGGCTCGGGCGGCGGCAACCACAATGTCTCGGTCATTGGCAGTTCCGGCTCCGGCAAATCGGTTTTCATGCAGGACATGGCGGGCGGCCTGCGCGGCGCTGGCGCCCACGTCATGGTGCTCGACGACGGGCGGTCGTTTGAGAACACCTGCCGCATCCAACAGGGCCAGTTCATCGAGTTCACCCTGAATTCCGGGCTCTGCCTCAATCCGTTCTCGATGTTCGATCATGCACTGGCCGAGGCCGACGAGGAATACAAGGACGAGTGCCGTGAGGCCATCCGGGCGCTGGTCCTGCAAATGGCGCGCGGCAGCGGAGATACGTCGAAAGAGGAAATCGGCGCCATCGCACAGTCGGTCAACGCCGTCTGGGAAGAGCGCGGCGCCGACGGCGACATCGACGGCGTCGCAAATCACCTTGAGCGGACGCAAGGCGAGATGGGCCGCAACATGAAGCTTTCGATGTCGGAATACATCCAGGGTGGTTCCTATTACGCGCTTTACAACGGCCAATGCTCCTTGAGCATTACCAACCCTTTCACCGTCTTCGAGCTGTCGCCGATCGAGAGCAAGAAGGAGCTCAGGGCCTCGGTCATCCTTGGCCTGCTCATGCTGATCCGCCAACGCATGAAGCACGGCGGCCGGTCGCTGAAAAAGGCGCTGTTCATCGACGAAGCCTGGCAATTGCTCGGCGATGGCGCCGCAGGGCCCTACATCGAAGGCTTCGCGCGCCGGTGCCGGAAAGAGGGCGGGGCGCTGATCACGGGCACGCAGTCCCTCGCTGACTATCAGCAGACGGCTGGCGGCCGCGCCTGCATCAACAACAGCGACTGGAATGTCATTCTGCGCCTGAAGGAAGAGGCCATCGCCGCCTTCGAGAAGGAAGGCATACTGCAGGCGTCGGCCGGCGACCTGACGGTCATGCGATCCTTGCGCACCTCGCAAGGCGAGTTTTCGGAAGCCTTCATTCGCGGCCCTGCCTTCAAGGCTCTGGGTCGGCTGGTGCTCGATCGCTTCTCGCTGACGCTTTATTCGACAAAGCCGGACACTCTATTCGCGGTGCAGAACCTTATCAAGCAGGGGTTGGATGTCGCTGAGGCCGTTCGCCGGGTCGCGTTCGAAGAGGATACAAAGAGCCGCTTCACCGACAAGGACATCGAATACGCGAGGATGCTGCTGGGTTTTGAGCCGATCAAGAAGCTCGTCGACGACTATCTGGCCATGTCGGAGCGAGACCGGCGCGCCTTCATACGCAAACAGTATAATGCCATGGGGTTGATCGATGCCGACGCAGCCTAAATCCTTGCCTGCCGTTCTGATCGGTGTCCTGCGTGACGTCGACTTCGGGCATCATCTGGAAAGCCTGGCCATCACATTCACGGTCAGCGTCGTCCAAACCCTGCTGGTATTCGGACTGCGGGTCGACTCCTGGATGCACGAGACGGCCAATTTTCTGCGCCATTACGAGAGTGCCTCGGACGTTGCGCGCATTCCCATCAACCTGGTTCTGGCCATAGGCTTCGCCCTCAATCTGCTTATCGTCGTCATCGCGCGCCGTCCCAAACAGGTGCTCATCAATGGCTGATTTTCATGACTCACCCGTCGTGCCGCCGAGGCTTGCAGATCGGGCCAAGGCAAGGTTCCGCCTGAAGGTTTCGCTTGGCGAGGCCGGCGTCTGCCTCCTTGTCGTAAACCTGTTCGTCATGGCGGGGCTTTTCTGGAAGATCGAGGTGAACAAGCCTCCAGTCATCGCGACTGTCTCCGTCACGCAGTTGAGCCGGATATACGGTCAGCAATTCGCGGCCGATCCTTCCAATACGCCGGAAATGATCCAGCTGAAGACTCGCATCTTCCTGGCGACGACCGAGAAGTTGCTTGCCCAATCGGCAAAGCAAAAGGGCATGGTTGTCTTCGCGCGCGAGTGCGTTCTGACCGGAGACAGCCTGGATCTGACGCCGCAGGTCTCGGGCGCCGTCGACCAGGCACTTAAGTCGGGCGCTCTGTCCATGGGAGGGACCGGCAATGCCGCACTCAACCTGGCCCAGTAGTCTTAAGCCCAAGCTCACGAAGCGGAAGGCGGGTATGATCTTGTGGGCGATCGTTGCAACCGCGGTCTTGTCCAATCTGGGCGTGGCTATCGGCAACCGATATCAGCTTGCTTTGAACGAGACGGACAGTCTGCCTAACTGGGCTTTCTTCATCGACAAGAGCAACAAGACACCCGTTCGCGACCAGTTTTTCGAGTTTGTGGCGCCGCCGAATCCCTATTACCCCGACGGCTTTCGCTTCACCAAGCATGTGGTGGGCGTCCCGGGCGATGTCGTGACCGTCAAGGGCCGGGAATTCTTCATCAATGGCCGGTCGATTGGCATGGCAAAGCCCGCCGACAAGGCCGGACATCCCGCTGCGATGTCTCAGCCGGGCACCATCCCGCCCGGCCACTATTTCATGGTCACGCCCAGCACGGATTCGCTCGATTCCCGTTATGCCATGATCGGCCTCATCAACACCTCGCGCCTGGTCGGCCGCGCCTATCCGGTGATGTGATGCGGATCATCGGTCGTTTCATCACCGTTGCCGTTGTTGTCCTGGCGCTGGCTGGACAGGGCCTCGTGCATGGCAATGACCTTGGCACCTACGGTGAGACTTTCGACATCGCCGAGGTCGATTTGCTGAAGATGCTGGGCGCGAAGCTGAAAAAGGCTGAACAATCGGGACAGATCGACCAATTGAACCAACAATTCGCCGCGACGGCGCGGCGGCATATCGAAGAGCCCCCAGCGGTCCAGGGCGTGGTGCACACAACCACGCCAAAATCCTGGCTGTTCGATCCATCGATCGTCGTGCCGCGGGATTTCGCCGATCAGAACGGACGTGTTTTCGCCCACGCCGGCGAGCGGATCAATCCCCTGGAGCGACTGCCGACCTACGACAAAACCCTTGTCTTCATTGATGGCAGCGACCCGGCCGAGGTTAAGTTCGCTCTCAGTATCCGCAAAAAGCTCGGCGCCGAGCGCACGCTTATCATCCTCACTGGCGGCGCGCCGATGACGTTGATGCGGGCCAACAAGGTACCAGTCTATTTCGACCAGCAAGGTATCCTCGTCCAGAAATTCGGCATTACCCAGGTGCCGGCGACGGTCGAGCGTCAGGGTAACCTCCTGAAAATCAGCGAGGTGCGGCCATGATCTGGAGCCTCCCAAAGCTGTGTGTCCGGTCCATCGCCTTCGTCCTGGTGTTGCTGGGTATTGGTCTCGCCTCGGGCGCCGCCGTCGCGGCGTCTCCCGCCGACGCCACCCGGCACTGCGCCGGCCGTTTTGTAAATCCGATCACCGGTCCGTGCTGGGATTGCATGTTCCCTTTGTCGGTCGGTGGCATTCCTTTGTTCAAGGGGACGCGTCCGGATGCGCCTAACCCCAGTTCGCCGATATGTTTTTGCGGCACACCCGTCCCCCGCGTTGGTCTGGAGGTCGGTTACTGGGAGCCGCACCGGTTGATGGATGTGACGCAAAAGCCGTTCTGCTTCGTCAATCTCGGCGGGGTCTCGATCTCCCCGGGCATAGGCTACGGACAAAAGACCAGCGTCCAGAACAGCGACGGGCGAGGGGACCGCACCGCCTACCATGTCCACTACTATGTCTATCCGCTCCTGGCCTGGATGGAGATCCTGACCGACTTCGTCTGCATGGAGCAGAGTAGCTTCGACGTCGCCTACATCACCGAGTTCGACCCGCTGTGGAACAGCGACGAACTGGCAGCTATCATCAATCCGGAAGTCTTCCTGTTCTCCAACCCCATCGCTGTCATGGCCTGCGCGGCAGACTGCGTCGCGGCAACCGCCACCGGCCGGCCGATTCAGCAGATGTTCTGGTGCGCCGGCTGCCAGGGATCGCTCTATCCGATGACGGGACTGGTGACGGGGCAGTACGGCGCGCTTCCTGGTGCGCTCCAGGTAGCCGAACGCTTCACTGCGAAAATGCACCGGGAACTGTTGGCCTTGGGAACGCGCGGGTCGCTAAGCCTCTGCGCGCCCATCATTCAGCCGACCATGGACAAGCTTCAGTACCGCTACCAGGAAATCTACCCGGTGGCGCACAAGGGCCGGCTCGCCTGCAATGCCATCGGCAAGAGCACGGTGCCCTACGAGGCTGGCAAGGTCTATCCGGTCAAGGGTGAAGACCTGGGGTTCCTCATCTGGCGGAAGAGGAATTGCTGTGCACTCTAAGCCAATTATCATCGCCGGCCTGGTTGCCGCTATTCTCGGTGAGTACGTCTTCGCTCAGGCTGTGACCGGTCCGACGGTCGAGGACCTGGTCAATCAGGCGCAAACGCGCGCCGATGTTCTGAAGGGCACGCTCACGGGCATTGACCCGCGAGCGACTATGGACCGGGCACAGCAGTACACGCAGGACGCCCGGGCACTCAACGATGGCAATCGCGATCGCATCCGGCGAGGCGTAACCTTCCTTGCCAAAGAATATCAGGTCGATCCCTACCTCAATAGCGACGAGATTTCCGAAGGCGTCGTCTATATCGCGGTCAGCCTGTCGATGCCCAAGGCCTCGCTGCGCCAGTTGGCCCGCGATGCTGAAAAGGCGCAGGCGGTGCTCGTTATCCGCGGGTTGCTGGATGGCAGTTTCACCAAGACGCAGGCTGCCCTCAAGGGCGTCTTCGTCGAAGGTGAACCCGCCGGCCTGATCATCGATCCCCGAGTGTTCCAGCAATACCATGTCGAACGGGTGCCTTCATTCATCGCGGTGACCGACGAGGTCCAGCCGTGCGAGGAGGGGATCGAATGCGATCGCCCGGACGTGCCGTTCGATGTCGTCCGGGGCAATGTCAGCCTTGGCCAGGCTCTTCGCCTGTTGGCCGATAAGGGGACGGCAGCGCCTGACGTGGCGGCCAAAGCACTTTCGAGGATGGGGGACTAGATGCGCTGTCTTGCCTCCACGGCCCTATTGTTGCTGGTATTTTTCTCTCAGGCGCTGGCCCAGACCTACCAGCCGCCGAACCTGGCCGAGTTTCGGACCGCGCTCGACCGCGCCAATAGTGCTGCGGTCAGCAATGACATAGCTGCGAATATGCCGGGTTATCAAGGTGCGGCTAGTGACCTGCAGGCGAAATCGGGGGAGGAGGTCGCGACGCTGCAACGCGATGGCGCGGTCGCCTCGTCGACCAATGTCATGAAACCGGCCATTGTCCATAGCAACGCCTATGTCGCAGCAAATCCGGTCAGTGAAAACGCGGCATGGGTGAAAGGCGCGCTCGGCGTTGCCAATGACCCGACGCCATCGGCGGGTGGCGTGACCGGCACGACGTCGACGACCTGCCACGCCCAGCGCGGCGGAACGGACCAGGCAACGATCTACACCTGCGAGTCCGGCAATAATGTCGTGACTACATCGCAGGCCTGCCAAACCTATCAAGACATTGCGCTCACGTCTGCGACCCGGACCTGCCAGACCGATAGCTATTACGAGGCACAGGCCAGCTATGCCAACATCGGCGACTTCACTGAGGCTCATCAGTGCGTGATTTTCGCGGGCCCAGGCGGTCTCAACACTGGCATCGGTTGCGGTGTCATGATCAGTCAGATCAACGGCGGCAACTGCGCGCCTCCGAAACAGATAGGCTCGACGTCCAACTATCTTCAATACTGCAAGACTGCCTATACCGGAATTACCGGCATAACGTACCTTGGCCGCAAGGCCGATACCTGTTCGGCTCAGCGTGCGGATACCGGTTGTACCAACTCCTCGGAGATCTGCAGCGCCTGGATCGATCAGGCCTCGGGCACCTGCGGGGCCAAGACCGTCACCTATACCTGCGCCAATGCCGGCTACGTCGACAACGGCCTGAACGTGACTGCATGTGCGGCATTTTCGGGTAATCCGGCCTGCACCCTTGGGACCTCGACCTGTACACAGCACGCCAGCGATGTACCGGACATCATGGCCGCCCTGGCCCTGCCGGCGGACTTCTGCCTGAAATCGACCCTCACCTATTCCTGCGATAGCGTTGCCAGCACCGGCAGCAACTGCGAGGTGCCTGGCGGATGCGTCCTGAAGGAGCAGAACTGTATCGATCCGAATTATGACGGGTCGTCGCCGTGCCAGACCTACGACCACGTCTATGCCTGCCAGGCCGCGGTCGTAACACCGCCTTCAGCGAACGGCGCGATCTGCGATTCCAGCTGGGTCAATGGCACGGCGATCATCGCGACGGCCGATGATCCCGACAACGACCTTCCCCAGGCGCTGAGCGCGATCAATGCGCTCAAGGAGGCATCGGGCAGCTACGGCTCCAGCGGCACCCTGACCATCTTCGGCGGCGACGGGCTTAAGTGCGGCAAATCGATCGGCGGGCTTTCCAACTGCTGCAAGGATTCCGGGCTCCTGCTCGACGCAAATCTTACCAGCTGCAACGCTGATGAGAAAAAATTGGCAGCTGAACAGAAGAAGAAGGCTTGCCACTACATCGGCACCTACTGCTCCAACAAAAGTCTGTTCGGCTGTCTGATGAAGAAGATGACCTACTGCTGCTACGGCTCGGTCCTGGGCCGGATCGTCGAGGAGGCCGGTCACAGCCAGTTGGGCATATCGTGGGGCGACGCGAAGAATCCACAATGCGGCGGCTTCTCGGTTAGCCAGTTTCAGCAGATTGATCTCTCGAACGTCGACTTCTCGGACTTCTACGACGACAAGCTGGCCCAGCTCGCCGACAACGACCCCAACTCGACCGTTGCTGCCATCACGGCGTCCATCAATTCCATGAGCACGTCGAGGACTCCGCAGAAATGACAGCCATTCGACATCAACTCCTCAGGCTGGCGGCATTGGGCTTGGCCTTGGGATTCACCGCCTTGCCGTTTGCGGTGCAGGCTCAAACCAACATATCCGTCCAAACATCGCCAGCGCCAGCCGGTCGAAAGGCCGAGGTTGGTCCCGACAGCGACTATTGCGCCCGTCAGCTCGGCACATGGTTCTATTGCGACACCGATCCGGATCCGGTGCGATCCCCGAACGCAAATCCAGGATCGCCGGAGCTGTCGAGTGACGAAGCGGACATGGCGGCGGCGGAAAAGTTTAAGGCGGATATGGAGCATGCCCGCCTTGTCGCGGTGTGGAACCCGACCGAAGAGAACATCCGCCGATACTATGCTTTCCAGCAGGAGACGATGGACAAGTCCGGGCTGTTCGCCGACACGGTTCGCCGCCTGATCTGGTCCGATCCGAGCCTCGATTACACCCTGCAACGTCCGATCAGCACGGCCGCAAAGACCGAATGGGTCGATACGCGCAATACGGACCGCGACCTGTTCTTCCGCGGCGCCTATGACCAGATTGGGCTGTTTTACATTTATCGCGGCTCATGCGGGCCGTGCAGGGTAGCTTCGCCCATAGTGCGGGAGTTCGGCCAGAGGTTCGGCGTGGTCGTCAAGCCGATCTCGACCGACGGAGCGCCGAATCCGGAATTCCCTGATTTCGTGGCGGACCGGGGCCAGTTGAAGGCCTGGGGGATCACCGATCCGGTGACGCCGGCCTACCTGATCTACCAGAAACCATCTCTGGACGCGCGCGGCAACACGAGGCCGCTATCTATCACCGTTACGGACGGCAAGCAGATCACATTGCGGCCATGCGCAAGCCCGAAGGGCTGCTTGACCTATGTCGGCGCCGGTTTGCTTACGGTCGACGAACTGGCCGACCGCCTGTTCGTCACCCTCGCGACCCAACCAGGCAAGGATTTTTAAGGGAATGACGATGAAAAAACCGATGCTCTTCGTGACCCTCATTGCCTACCTGCTCCTGATTGTCACGCCGGCGTCCGCCAATGTCGACGGCTCGATGAATTCGTTCTGGAACGACAGCCTCTCCAGCTCGAACGGCGCGGGACCCTCCGCCTACAAGGGCCAGGAGGCCGGATACTACACGCTCGGCAACTATTCCTATCGGTCGCCCCAGACGACGACGCAGATTTCGGCCGTTTCCCTGCCATCGGTGAAGGCCGGCTGCGGTGGCATCGACGTCTATGGCGGTAGTTTCTCCTTCATCAACACCGATCAGATTATCGCCACCTTCAAAGCAGTGGCGCAGAACGCGGTCGGGCTTTTGTTTCAAATGGCCGTCAAGAGCCTGTCTGAATTGCTCGGCAACGAGATCGAGCAGATGTTCAACATCATCCAGAAGGCCAATCTCGGCGCCATCGGATCTTGCGAAGCGGCCCAGCAGCTCGTGAACGGCGCGGTCAACGCCTTGCCATCCGGCGCCCTGAAATCCTGCATGGAGATCGGGCTGGCCAACGGCAAATATGTCGACGAGGCGGCGGCGCGCGCCGCCTGTGGTTTCGGCGGGGAGGCGGAGTCGACCATCGGGTCGGCATCCGACGCCCAAAGGCAGCAGCAGGCCTATAACCGCAACGTCGCCTGGGAAGGGATCATGAAGCACCCGCTCCTGGGCGGGGACAAGCAACTCGCAGAAACCTTGATGACGCTGACCGGCACAACCGTCATCCATATCGACGACGATGGTCAAACTCAGATGCAAACCTTCGCCGCCGATGCGGACAGCGACGGAATGATCACGGCGCTTCTCGACGGCGGGACCATCAGGATCCATCACTGCGCCGACGATCCTTGCCTCAACATGGTCGCCTACGGCGATACCGTCAATGTCACTGGCCTCAAGGCGAAGGTGACCACCATTATCAATTCGATCGTGACGAAGATCATCAACAAGCAGACGCTGAACACCCAGGAAATCGACTTTCTCGGTTTGGCGACGATCCCGCTTTACAAGATCGCGAGCGTACAGGTGGCGGCGAACAAGGAACTCGCCGCCGCCGAGATGGAAAAATACGCCGATGCCATCGCAACTGACGTTCTGATCGGGTGGATTCAGCGAAACCTGCATGAGGTCACGGTGGCATCCAGCAATGTCCTCGGTACGGACGCGGAATCGACGTCGGCCTGGCGGGCGAGTTTGCGGGATATCGTCGGTCGTTTGGACCAGCGCCAGCAGCTGATCGAGAATCGGATCACAGCGGTCCAGCAACTTATCCAGCGCACGCGCATGTTCGAGGAGGACATTGCGGCCGACACGACCTCGCGCCTCGCCCAGTCCATCATATACACCAGCACCAAGTCGGCAGGGTAGGTCTTATATGTGGGAGTTCCGATCTTACGGTTCCGGCGGCCTTTACCACGACATCTTCAACGCGGTCGCGTTGATGTCGGGCGCCAATGCCATGGATTCGTTGATCCGGCTGGCCCTGGTGCTTGGCGTGGCCATGGGCATCGTCAAGGCAGTGACCGACTTCAATGTCGGCACGATCCTGAGATGGTATATCTTCGCGGTCGTCATCTACGGCGTGCTGTGGGTGCCCAAGGTCAGCATCCAGGTCGAGGACCGTCTGAACCCGGGTGTCGTCCATCCGATCGTCGCCAATGTTCCCTTGGGTGTGGGTGCCTCATCAGCTTTGATCAGCCAGATTGGCGACCGGATCATCAAGTTGACCGAGACGGCCTTTGCCGATCCGGTCGACGGTGAATTCTCCAAACATGGCATGATCTTCGGCGCGAAAATGTTCGCCAAGATCAATACGCTACGACCCAGCGATCAGCGCACGGCGCTCAATCTGCGTGGTTATATGCAGGACTGCGCGTTTTACGACGTAGCGGACAACACCGTTCAGATCGATGCCTTGAGCAAATCGGCCGACATGTGGCAGACCCTGACTGCGACGCCAAACCCGGCCAGGATGGGACCCTACACAAATGCTGATGGTTCGACCACGCTTAAGAACTGCGCGGACTACGCCACCCAGGTCGGCGTAGATCTCGGCACAGATTTGCCCAACATCCAGAAATATCTGGTGGCGTCTGTCGATCCGGACGTCGCTGAGGCCAACATGAACGCCGAACAGGCGAACGTCTCAAATGTCGTCACGACAGCCATCGGTTCAAGCCAGAGTGCGACGACGATCATCAAACAGGCCGTCGTGCGCAACATGTTAAACGACAGCCTCAAAGGCTACATGGGGAGTTCAAGCGGTGTGCTCGGGGCGACGATGGCCGAGCTTCAAACACAGAACACCCAAAAGCTCCTCGGGGTCATCGGCGAAAAGGCGGTCGTCAACCTGAAGATCGTCATTGAGCTGTTGTTTATCGGAATCTTCCCGGTCATTTTTCCGCTGTTCCTGCTGCCCAAGCTGGGGCCGGCCATGGCCAAGGGCTATCTCGCCGGCTTCTTCTACCTCCAGCTTTGGGGACCGATGTATGTCATCCTGCACAAGGTGATGATGGCCAACGCGTTCGCGCACACGGCAGCCGCGACCTTCGGCGCCGGCGACACGCACGTCTTCAATGCCTTGACACTCGATGCCTCCGCCCAGGCCAACCAGGACGTCTGTACGCTCGCAGGCTCGATGATGCTGATGATCCCGGTCCTTGCCGGCCTCCTGACCAAGGGGGCCATGGCCGTCGGCGCCCAGGGCGAAGCCCTGTTGGGCAATTTCCGCTCCGGCGCTGAAAGCGCCTCGTCCTCGCTGACGTCGGGCAACTGGTCGCTGGGCAATGCGGCCGTTGGCAATCATAGCTGGGACAACGAGAACGCCAATCAGCATGTAACCAGCCGGTACGAGGACCGATCCCGTTCGACCGTCGTTGGCGCTGATGGCGTCACGATGACGCGCTACGGCAACGGCCTGAATATCGCAAATGCGGCACTCAGCAGTGGCGCCGTCGATCTGGCCCGTCAGAGGGGCTACAGCGAATCCCTGGCCAAATCCTCACAGAGCTATCTGGATCAAAGCCAGGCACTGACGGATTCTGTCAGCGTCGGCAAGACGCGGTCCAAAGCCGTTACGGACGAGGTTTTCCGTGGCTGGAGCAACAACACGGTCAACATGTCGGGCATGTCGAGCGAGGAGCAGGCATCGTCAGGCCGCCTCATCAGCGACCTTCAGCAACTGTCGCAGTATTACCAGACCAGCCACCATATGAGCAAAGGGGAGGCCGATGCTGAAGCGACGAGAGCGGCCGCCACCGTCTATTCGAGTCTCGAAGCTTCCGCTGGGGTAAAGGGTGACATCGGCGTCGCCGAGGTACGCGCGGATGCCAAGGCCGGGGTGAGGGGGGAGGCGTCCAAGGAAGCCAGCACGACCGCGACGCAGTCCAAGTCGAACGATCGCGGCTATTCGCTGATGAGTACGCTTTCGACCGACATTACCGATACGCACAACCGTGTCAGCACCGATGCGGCACGGTCGGCTTTCGACAGATCACACACAACAGATAACGGTGCCCGGCACGTCGACTCCAGCACTTTCAGCTCGCTTCAGTCGATCACAGACACAGCGACCAAGCTCCAAGCGACCGGGACGCGTCTTTCGGAGGACGCGACGAATGTCCGGAATGGCTCCGAGACGGTCACTGGCAATCAAGGCACTGCCTTCTTTAACTGGATGCTTCAGGACAAGGGCATGACAGTGTCCGATGCTCGGTCATTGTGGGTCGGAGCGACACCGCAAGATCTTCAACGGGGCATGGCCCTGGCCGAAGAATTTAACGGCCTTCAGGCCGACAGCCTGGCAAAGACATACGAAAGCGCCGCCACGCCTGCCAACAACCACCTGGCGCAGGACCCGGTGTTAATCTCTGCGGCTGAGGCGACCCGGACAGTCGCAAACGACGCGGGCCTTCGTCCCGGGGCAGGCGACGCGGAAACCCCATCGAAAAAATCGCGCCCGAGTCGAAAGTCCGGCGGCGCGAGCGACAGCGACGCGCCCGATCAACCTCATGGATCGAATAGCGGTTGGAGTGCAGGCTCGGTTCCCTCGCTTGCGGAAAGTCCCCAGGCTGCGGCATTCGCGGCCCGTGATGCAGATGCGCAGAAGACAGCAAAGCAGATCAACGCCGATGTTCAGCAAGGCCAACAAGATCTTGGCAGTCAGCAGGTCCGAGAACACATCGACATCACGAAGCAGACCGGCGACACGTTTGGAAAGGTAGGGAAGGCCGGTATGAAAGGATGGAATGCAGTCACTGGCGTCTTTGATAAAGGCGAACAGTAGATTCGCGACTTCAAAGCTTATTGGCAAGTCGAAGGAAAAACATCGAAAGGACGGCTGGGAGCGCAATGAACAAGAAGGCGGCAAAGACTGAGCCGATGGTTAGGCGACCAGCCGTAATCCCCACATACAAAAAGAACGCTGAAATGAGGAGCGGCGTACAAGCCAAGGCTTGGAAAACGGCTTTGGTCACTTTGTAACCCCAGACGATACGGCGATTGACCTGCTTGGTGAGGATCGCCCGTGCTTCAGGGGTTAATTCGATCGCGCCGGCCAGCAGGTGAGAGCTGGTTTTGGTGGAGTCAGCACTGGCATTTTCACGATTGTCGGTCACTGCTTCCCCCCTTCGAAGATCACGCTTTGTTCTTTAGCTGAGCTGCGAGCGACATTCAAGGCGAGATTTAGTAGTCACGAGAGAAACAAATTTAGAATCAGTGGCTTGCTTGAACGAGGGAGCCACAAGAAACAATTACCAAGGAGATTCAATGTTTGATTTTGCCGATTTGGTACCAAACGAGGATTTGGACATGACGGTCAAGATTTTGGCGAAGCCATCCGGCCTGGCCATCCAAATCGAACCCAAGATTTTTGAGCGGTTGAAATGGAAAGACAAGCGGGTGAAGGTTCAAGTCAGCCTTGCGGCGGGCCAGAAACGCCTGCGTCTGGTAGCCGTTGGGTCATCGGGCTGGGAAGTCGTTGACAAGAAGTCCAAGGGTTTGGAGATTTCCGTCCGCCAACTCGCCGTCGACAAAAAGTGCATCCGGAAGTGCCCGGCATCGATAGAGAACGAGGCGCTTATCATCAAGCTTCCAAATGACTACGAACCCAAAAACGCGGCAATGATATTGGGCGTGCCGCAGCAAGGGTCTTCTTGAGAAGGCGTATTGACCGAAAGGGTCGGCGGAGCCGATATAGACGCGATCGTTCTCCAAGGCCTTCCGGCCTTCGCCCGTGCCGCAGTCCAACTGCGACAGGAGACGGTACATATTTTGCAGGCCGAACCAAAACCGTTTGACCATGTGCCATGTTCCAGTGGCTACATGGAGAAAATATCTTATCCAGTAAAGAAGCGAGCATGTGATGGCGTTTGATGACAAAGCCCCCAATCCAGTTGATCTTCATGTCGGCGGGCGTGTCAGAATGCGGCGGAAATTTCTCGGAATGAGCCAAGATGGCTTGGCGGAGCACCTTGATCTCACGTTCCAGCAGGTTCAAAAATATGAGCGTGGTTCGAACAGGATCAGCGCATCAAAGCTCTACGAAATAGCCAAAGCGTTGAAGGCGCCGGTACCGTATTTCTACGAAGGATACGGGGAGGGCGAGCACCCGGACGGATTTACCGAGAGCGTGTCGGAGCATTCCGTCCATAGCTTCTTGATGACCACTGAAGGCATCGAATTGGCAGAAGCCTTTCCGCGAATAAGATCCGCAAAGCATCGACGCAAAATATTGGATTTGGTGCGCACGCTCGCCGACGACTAGTGGTCACGTTACGCGAGGCTGTACTTACTGTTCAAATTCAACGCCGTAATCCGCATTTTGTTGCTCAAATCGGGATAACTCAGTCAGTTCGCGAATCGTATTGGTGCGGCGAGCCAGCGTGAATACGAAATCGATAGCCAAGGCATTCTCAACACCGCAGTCTATCTCAACTTCGTGGAAGAAAGCCGCATTTTGTATCTGAAGGCGCATGGCTTCAGCTCTTTCGGCCTGGTCCAGCAAGGCGTTCACTTGAGGTCTCTGACGTAGAGATTCGGTTCAAGCATTCCCTGAGGTCCGGCGACCAAGCCTTGATTCGCCTAAACGCAGGGCGCGCCAACGATAATCTGCGTCATCGATTGAGAAGTGAAGCGTGGCGAGCTCTTCAATGTGCTGCGTCATGAGGTCTGCCGAGGGCAAGCAGCCAGATAGAGCTTCTTAAAAGTGCAAAAACGGTTTCCGAGAATCTGCCTAGGGCCCAAATAATCGTCAGTTTCAGCTTTCCTTGAACCTGCTTAGTATCTAGCGAATGAAACAGGTGGAGGCGGATCGATTGCGACGAACGCCCGATTGATGACCGAGAACACCTTAGGAGTACAAGATATAGCGTTTCATATTCGAGAAACACTTGTATGCTTTTATAGAAAATCCTAGTTAGTAGATTGATGATCCGCTCATTGTCCACATCGCTGTCACGCCTCACGGGGCTAGGCGCCATACTGTGTATGGTCGCCGTGCTTTTTTGTGGCTGGTCGTCGGTAGAGGCGGACACACTTGATCTCCGACATATGGCGGCGGGTGATCTTAAACTTGCGGATGGCGGATGGGCGACCAACTGTAATGGCGAAACCGGTGTGTGCCAGGGGCATGTCACGCCAAGCGATAACCACGCCGACGGCATCGCTTTGAATCACCACCATCATACGTCGTGCGAAAAGAGCTCGGGTCTCGCGCTCGATTCCGGCCGCTCTTCGCAGCCTCTTTTTGCTACGAAGATCGTGTTCGAAAATGGCGTCGAGCCTCAATTCATTTCGTTCGCCACACCGACACCCGATCAGCCTCCTCGAGCCTAACGCCCTTTGATTTCGCGCGCCGGATAGAGGCGCTTCAAAGAACATTAGCTCGAGGATTCAATGATCTCCCTCAATTTGCGCGGTGATCGCGCTTTAAGATTCGCCGCGGCGAGTAGCGCGGTCGCGCACCTTTTCATAGGCGTTGGCACTAGTTTGCTCGCTCCTTCTCCCGCGCATGCCGATCCCGCACCTGCGTTCCAAGACTTACTTCGATCAGCCGAAGCGTCCCCCCGTTTGCGCGAAGCGCAAGCGACGGTCGGCCAAGCTGAGGGACTTGCGCGGCAGTCACGCGCATGGCTAAACCCAACTGTAAATGTCGAAGTCGAAAATTTCGGTGGCAAAGGGCCATACAGAGGCAATCAAAGTGCCGAAACAACGGCATCTGTTGAACAAACTATCGAGCTAGGTGGAAAGCGTCGGGCGCGCATCGCGGCGGCGGATGCCGGTGTCGAGGTCTCTCGTGCACGAGCAAATCAGGTCAAGGCAGATTTCGCATTTGACCTTGCCCAGGCCTACACCGATGCCGAAGTCGCCGATGTTCGGCTGCAACTCACACGTGACTCGTTGAGCTTGGCCGAAGATGATGCCCGCGTGGCCGATGCACTCGTCAAAGCGGGCAAGGAAGCGGATCTCAGGTCGGTACAAGCACGCTCTGTCGTCGAGGCTGCTCGTGCCGATGTCGACGAAGCACAAGCTGCTCGCACGGCCGCCTTCGCAAGATTGACTGGGCTTGTCGACTCCCCTGTGCCCTTTACCTCAATTTCGGTTAGCCTACTCGATCATGCTGATGTCGATGAGCCGATCCCATCCGCCGACCCATTGAACAGTCCCGGCTATCTCTTCGCTCAAGCCGAACGCGCAGAGATTGCCAGGCGGGTGCGTGTTGAGCAAACCCGGTCTTCCCCGGACGTGACGGTCTCAATGGGCGTCCGCCGACTAGCTGCCGATGACACCAATGCCTTCGTCGGGGGTGTCTCTGTGCCTTTTCCAGTCTTCGACCGAAATCGAGGCAATATTAGCGCCGCGCAATCCGAACTTGCGGCCGCAGACGAGCGCGTCAACATAGCACGGCTCGATGCGCAAGCAGATATCCAATCCGCGACCGGCCGGCTGCACGCTGCAGTAACCCGGGTAAAGTCAGCCCAGAACAGCGAGCGAACGGCACTGGAAGCCTACCGCCTTACGCGCGTCGGCTACGAGGCGGGTAAACTACCATTGAGCGAAGTTTTGAGCGCCCGCCGAACGCTTACCGACGCAAGAAATCAATCCCTCAAGGCGAGGCAGGATCGTCTGAACGCCGAAGCCGAACTCGCGCGCCTGCGTGGCGTAGCCCCCTTTGGAGACCAATCGTGAAATCGAATAATCGATACCTTTACGGCGGAGCCCTCGCCGCCGTGCTTTTGGCCGGTTTGAGCGGCTTTGGCCTGGCGCGTTGCACAGCCGATAAGAAGCCGGCAAGCAGTGCGATTGTAGCTGAAGAAGAAAAGCCTTCTGACGAACTCAAGCTGACCCAAGAGGCAATAAACACTGCCAAGATCGGCGTCGAAAGCGTTACTGCAGGCGGACTTTCCTCAGAAATCATCGCCCAGGCCCAGGTTGTCGCAACACCGAACGGGCAGGCATCTTTGACTGCGCGAGCGGCTGGTTCTGTCTCGCGTATTTATAAGCGATTGGGCGACCCAGTGAAAGCCGGCGAAGCCCTGGCTTTGATCGAAAGTCGGGATGCCGGTCAGATTGCTGCAGATCGGACGACAGCGATCGCCCGGGCAAACGTCGCCCAGGCCAACCTCGCCCGTGAAAAATCCCTGCTCGATCAAGGTGTTTCGGCGCGGGTTGACTACGAGAGCGCTCAGGCCGAAGCGGCGGCCGCTCAAGCCGAAGTAAACCGCACCCAGTCCGCAGCTTCTGCTGCTCGCATTACCACAGACGGACATGGCGTTATCGTCGCAAGCCCGATCTCGGGGCGGGTGACGGCGAGCATGGCGAGTCTGGGTGCCTTCGTTCAGCCGGAGACGGAATTGTTTCGCGTGTCCGATCCCAATCTGGTGCAGGTCGAAGCCGCGATCAATTCATCGGATATGAAGAGGGTCGCTATTGGCGACCGGGCAGTGATCTCGTTGCCCGATGGACGAACCATGGAAGCTCGAGTAAGGTCCGTGACTCCCGCGCTAGATGCAGAGACGCGCGCTGCGACCGCCGTGTTGGACGTGGTTGGCGGCGAGCTGCAGCCGGGCCTTTCGGTTCGCGCGACGCTCTTCCCACAAGGAACTAGCGAATCTTCTGCCATCGTTGTTCCCGAGGAGGCCGTTCAATCGATAAACGGCCAAGATGTCGTCTTCGTACGTACGAAAGACGGATTCAAGGTCACACCCGTCACGATCGGTCAGCGCAGTGCCGGGCGTGCGGAAATCGTATCCGGGTTGATCCCAGGTCAGTCCATTGCCACCAGTAAGGCTTTCTCGTTGAAGGCGGAGCTTGGCAAGGGCGCGGCTGAGGAGGAATAGCCATGATAGGAAACCTAATGGCGCTCAGTGTGCGTGCACGGTGGGCCGTCCTTCTAATCATCCTGATGATTGGCGCCTTCGGCGCGTGGCAATTGACCAAATTGCCGATCGACGCCGTGCCGGACATCACTAACAACCAGGTTCAAATCAACACAGTGGACCCCGGCTTGTCTCCGATAGAAATCGAAAAACGGGTGACTTTCCCCATTGAGACAGCCCTATCCGGAATCCCCGGCCTGGAGACCACCCGGTCGCTGTCGCGCAATGGTTTTTCGCAGGTCAGCGCGATTTTCTCCGAGAGTACCGACCTGTATTTCGCCCGCCAGCAAGTCAGCGAACGTATCACGCAGGCAAGAGATAGCCTGCCGGAAGGGACCCAGCCGCAGATCGGCCCGGTTACGACCGGCTTGGGCGAAGTCTATATGTATGCGATCGACTACGCCAATCCGAATGGCAAGGGCGCCAAGGTCGCCGATGGTCAACCTGGCTGGCAGTCCGACGGAAGCTTTCTTACGCCAGAAGGCGACCGCCTGACCGATGAGGTATCCCGTGCCGCCTACCTTCGTACAGTGCAGACTTGGATCATTTCACCGCAACTTCGGACTGTAAAAGGGGTTGCAGGGGTTGATTCCATCGGCGGTTTTGAAAAGCAATATATCGTCGAGCCAGATCCAGTGAAACTGAGCGCCTACGGCGTGTCGTTCTCTGAACTAGCCGAAGCCCTCGAGGCTGCCAACATCTCCGTAGGCGCCAACTTCCTTAACCGGGGGGCGAAGCTTACCTAGTAAGGGCAGATGCGCGCATTCGGTCGCTCGATGAGATCAATCAAGCGGTTATCGCGACCCGTGGCGGTTTGCCGGTGGCAGTTAAAGACGTCGCAACTGTAAGGCTGGGCGGGGAACTGCGGACAGGGGCCGCCAGCATGAATGGCCACGAGGTCGTGATCGGCACCACCCTGATGCTCATCGGTGAAAATAGCCGGACAGTCGCCAAGGCGGTCGGCGACAAGCTTGAGGGCATCAAGAAGTCCTTGCCACCCGGTCTCAAGGTCACGACGACGCTCGACCGTTCAAAACTGGTCAATGCAACCGTCCATACCGTGCAGAAAAATCTGCTGGAAGGCGCCATTCTTGTGGCCGCAGCCCTGTTTTTACTGCTGGGCAATGTCCGTGCGGCGATCATCGCCGTACTGATTATCCCGTTCTCCTTCCTCATGATGGCCATCGGCATGAATGGTATGAAGGTGTCGGGCAACTTGATGAGCCTTGGTGCTCTCGACTTCGGCCTGATCGTCGACGGCGCGGTTATCATCATTGAAAACTGCTTGAGGCGGCTTGCGGAACGACAGCATCATGAAGGCCGCATCCTGAACCTCCGTGAACGGTTGGAAGAAACCACGCTCGCGACGCAAGAGATGATTAAGCCTACAGTTTATGGCCAAGCCATCATCTTTTTGGTCTTTGCTCCGTTGCTCACCTTCACAGGCGTCGAAGGCAAGACCTTCTCTCCCATGGCAATCACTCTAATTCTTGCCTTGGCCGCCGCATTCGTGCTCTCCATTACGTTTGTGCCTGCAATGGTCGCGCTGCTTATCCGAGGTAAGGTAACGGAAAAGGAAGTATGGATCATTCGTAAGATCAAGGCGGCCTATGAGCCCGTGCTTCATAGCGCCGTCGCCAGACCGTGGCCTTTCATCGCCGCAGGCATTGGTATCTTCGCAGTTTCCGGTTTTGTTTTCACCCTTCTGGGGCAGGAGTTTATCCCGCAACTGGACGAAAAGAATATTGCGCTCGCCTCCTCACGGATTCCTTCAACTTCACTTGAGGAGTCGTTGAATATGCAGAAGGGGGTAGAAAGAGCCATCTCCAGTCTGCCTGAAGTCGAAATGATGTTCTCGAAGACCGGCACTGCCGAAGTTGCCACGGATCCAATGCCAGCTAATATATCTGATGGTTTCGTCATCCTGAAAGATGAAAAGGATTGGCCGAAGGACGTCGAGACGAAAGCTGACATCGTCGAGCGTATCGAAAAGCGTTCGAGTGCTCTGGTTGGGCAGAACTACGAATTGAGCCAACCGATCCAGCTTCGCTTCAATGAGTTGATCGCCGGCGTGCGGGGCGATGTTGCCATCAAGATTTATGGTGACGATTTGGACAAGATGAGTGCTTCGGCAGCAAAAATCGTCAGTGCACTGCAGTCTGTGCCAGGCGCCGAAGATGTCAAGGCAGAGCAAACTGCCGGCTCGCCCACACTCGACCTCCAGTTCGACCGCAGTGCTATCGCACGCTATGGCCTAACCGTGGAAGAGGTCGCGGATACCGTCGCGGCGGCGATGGGGGGGCGCGAAGCGGGGCTGGTCTTCGAGGGCGACCGACGTTTCGATGTCGTTGTTCGGGTGCCCCAAGTTACTCGAGACGATCTGGACGCATTCAAAGCGTTGCCGGTGATGCTTCCAGAAGAGGCAGGTCATACTCGCGGTTCTGTGCCTCTCAGTCAGGTGGCGCAATTTCGATTTACAGAAGGGTTGAATCAGATATCTCGTGAAAACGGCAAGCGCCGTATCGTCATCCAGACGAACGTGCGCGGACGGGATGTTGGCTCGTTCGTTACCGAGGCCCTGCCGAAAGTCGAAGCGGTGGCCTTGCCTTCCGGATCATTCCTCGAATGGGGTGGGCAGTTCCAGAACCTGAAGGCAGCGTCTGATCGTCTTGCGATCGTCGTGCCTATCTGCTTCCTGGCGATCTTCGGGCTGCTGTACATGGCGCTCGGCGGTATCGGGCGGGCGTTTTCCGTCTTCACGGCTGTTCCACTGGCCTTAGCGGGCGGGGTCTTTACCCTGGCCATAACAGGTATCGCGTTTTCGGTCTCCGCAGCAGTCGGTTTCATATGCCTGTCCGGCGTCGCCGTCCTCAACGGTCTCGTCGTTATGAGCAGTATCCGCCAGCGTATCGAGGCGGGTATGGAGCTGAGCAAGGCGATCACCGAAGGCATGATCGAACGGGTACGTCCGGTCATCATGACGGGGCTCGTGCCCGCCATCGGGTTTATCCCGATGGCCATCGGTACAGGGACGGGAGCCGAGGTTCAAAAGCCTTTGGCCGTTGTTGTCATCGGAGGGTTGGTCACCGCGACCGCCCTGACCCTTCTGGTTCTGCCCGCAATCACCCAGGTAGTTCTTGGCCTTGGGGAGCGGTTAAGTCGCAAGAAGGATCCGACTATCGTTCAAACACCCGCGGAGTAAGTGCGAAGCGCATCCCGGCGCTGTCGCCGGGATGCGCAACTCTCTTTTGGAAGGAAGCACATTATGAGCCAAACGATGAAGTTGCTCAGAATTTACACCAGTGAAAGCGCATATTTCGGCGACAGCAAGGTCTTCGCCGTGATTGCCACACGCGCTAGGGATGCCAAGCTTTCGGGCGCAACCGTCTTGCAGGCCCTGGTCGGGTTTGGCAAGTCGGCGCACTTGCGTAAGCGACATATACTCGAAGATGATCAGTCGCTGGTCATTGAAATCGTTGACGAGGACGAACGCCTGCGCGAATTCGTTGCGTCAATTTCAGATGTCACCGGCATCGGCCTCGTAACAATGGAACCTGTCGAGGTGCTTGAATTCGGAGTTGGACGGTAATTTGGAGAACGAAAGCCACATCGAGAAAGGGCTTAGACGGTTAGACAGCAAACTGACCTGCTGCCGGAACGACCGCCCGTAGGCGATGGTAATACCGTGCCAGTGACCGGCACATTTCTGCTTGCTCAAGCTTCGAGCGCATGAGCCGAACTACTCGATGAAATGATCACGGAGCGCGCTCTGACGTGTTTGCGTCCACTGCTGATAAGTGCCCTCCGGCAAGCGCGATCGCAAAGAGGCACGGTATTGCGCATCTTCCAGGTGCAGACAAAGCATCTTGGCAATAGAGACCCACAGTCATTTTGAGGTACACCATGTTTTTGCGTGTGATCGTCCTTATCGTAAGCCTCAGCCTCAGCCTCAGCCTCAGCCTTGAGCAAAGCGCAGCCGGTGCCGAACCGGTCACAGCTACGATCAATCAACAACAGAAGGCGTGTTTCAAAGAAGCGATGTGGCCGCTCGAAAACAAGTCTGGCTATAAAAACGGCAGCGTCAGGGTTCGCCAGCAGATGCGAAATTCACCGGGTCCCGAGATACGTGAAATGCGTCTTGTTTGCTTCGCGCTCAGCAAAAAAGAGGCCGCAGATCGGGCGAAAGCGGCTGAAAGGTGCCAGCGTCTGGTCAATGAAAAGCGTCGACGTAACACGACAGCGGCCAGACTCCACGCGGAGCGCGCCTGGCACTACTGCGAAACTTTGCAGCAGCCTTACAGATGACTACAGAATCACTACGCCGAGTAAACCACTGTAATTTTTTGCCCCGATGAATAAGGATGAAGATCATGCAAAAGAATTTGGCGCCCGCTATTCTTTTAGGCCTCGGATTCATGTTGGCGAGCTGCGAGACGACGGCCGGCAAGGATTATACCGTCCGTACCGAGAAGTGGTCCCATGCGCCGCGTGAAAAGTTCTATCGCATCGTCAAAGTGCCCAAGACACCGGCGAAGACGGAATGCGAACGCGCCAAAGATACCGATATGGCGTGCCCCGCAGAATAGGCTGTAACCACCAGGGCAGGGGTGAAAAACAGGGGCATGGAATAATCAGGAAAGGACATCTCATGGCGCACGAAACAGGACGCGGAGCCGGAAACGATAAAAATGGCGCGGCTAACCGAACGTCCAAAAAGCACGATGATGAGTTGGAAGGATTGCATGGTGATGACCACGGTGACGAAAATGGTCCCTGGTGGAATTCCGGCAAGGCCAAGCTGACTGTCGCTTGTGGTGCAGCGCTTGGGCTGGCGTTTCTGCTGTCCAAGCTTATGCCTCAGACAGAGCCCTGGGGCTTCATCGTCGCCATGCTGGTCGGACTGATCCCGATCGCGCGCCGCGCCTTGATTGGTCTTGGCAAGAGCAATCCCTTCTCGATCGAAATGCTGATGACCATTGCGGCCGTCGGCGCCATATTCATCGACGCGGCGGAGGAAGCGGCGGTCGTTGTCGTTCTCTTTTTAGTCGGCGAGCTACTTGAAGGCATTGCCGCGGGACGCGCTCGCGCATCCATCCGCGCGCTGGCAACCCTTGTCCCAAAGGAAGCCATCCGAGAAGTTGACGGCGGCACCGAGACAATCGCCGCTGAAAAGCTGGCGATAGGCGACATAGTCGTCGTCAGACCAGGCGATCGGATACCGGCGGACGGCGTAATCATCGACGGTGAAAGCGCTATCGACGAAGCTCCGGTCACAGGCGAGTCCGTTCCCAAGCGCAAGGGCGTCGATGATCAGGTCTTTGCCGGCACAATCAATTCGGACGCTGTTCTGAAGGTCCGGGTGACAGCCACGGCTCAGGACAACACAATCTCGCGCGTCATTGCATTGGTCGAGGAAGCGCAGGAAGCCAAGGCGCCGACCGAACGTTTCATGGACCGCTTTTCCAGATATTACACGCCGGCCGTCCTGGCTGCCGGTGCACTGGTTGCCGTGGTTCCGCCGCTTGTCATGGGCGGGACGTGGAATGAGTGGTTGTACAAGGGGCTTGCCGTTCTCCTCATCGGTTGCCCATGCGCCCTGGTGATATCGACACCGGCAGCTATTGCGGCAGCCTTGTCGGCAGGGGCGCGACGCGGCCTGTTGATGAAGGGCGGAGCCGTTCTGGAAACCTTCCGGAAAGTGACGTTTGTCGCCATGGACAAGACCGGGACACTGACCGAGGGCAAACCCAAGGTAACCGACATCATCGCCGGCATCAAAGACGAAACCGAACTCCTGAGGCTGGCCGCAGGACTCGAAACAGGCTCAAGCCACCCTTTGGCGCTGGCGATCCTGAATGAAGCCAAGGCCCGTAACATCAAACCCGCCTCGGCTGAGAATGCCAAGGCTATCGGCGGCAAGGGCGTTGTCGGGAAGATCGACGGCGTAGAAGCCGGCCTTTATTCTCCCCGCGCTGCCGCTGACATCACTGCCCTGAGCGAGGATGTGCAGCGGCGGATTACAGCCTTTAACGATGAAGGCAAGACGGTGTCGGTTTTGATGGTCGGCGAGGACTTAGCCGGCTTCCTCGCCCTGCGCGACGAACCGCGTGTAGACGCCAAGGCGGGCGTGTCGGCTCTTAAAGAAATGGGTATCGGCGTATTGATGCTCACGGGCGACAACAAGCGAACCGCCACCGCTATCGCTCAGCAACTGGGCATCGAAGCCCGAGCGGAATTGATGCCGGAAGACAAGCAGGCCATCGTCGAAGACCTTAAAAAGCAGGGCAAGGTCGTGGCCAAGGTCGGCGACGGCATTAATGACGCGCCTGCACTGGCTGCCGCCGACATCGGAATCGCCATGGGCGGTGGCACAGACGTGGCACTCGAAACGGCCGACGCTGCCGTCCTCCATGGTCGCGTCACTGACATCGCCAGCATGATTCAGCTGTCTAAGCTCACCATGACCAACATCACTCAGAACATTACCATTTCGCTCGGCCTGAAAGGTGTGTTTCTGGTCACAACGCTCATGGGCATAACTGGCCTGTGGCCGGCGATACTGGCCGATACAGGCGCCACCGTCCTGGTGACCCTGAATGCGATGCGGCTGCTGGGCTGGAGAGGCGAGGCGGGAAAGACATGACAAGACGCCACATTGCCGTAAAGCCGGCACAGGTATAGGGTCACGATATGCGACACCTGCTCAGCATGTTCGGGATATTGTTTGGCGTGGTAGCCCTGTTGCTGTGCGTGAATGTTCCCGCGCAGGCGCGACCCGCGATTGCCACCGGGCATTCGGTTCATGGCGTTATGCCTGAGGACATGCCCTGCTGCCCAGATGCACCATCGACACCGATGAAGGCGTGCGCGCAACACTGTCCGTTAGTGGTTGCACCTGGCTTCGCGTTTCATCACATTACAGCCGAAAAATCGGTCGAGTTCCATATGACGTCTGCCACTGGGCTTGGCGTGACCTATGCCCCCTTGGCGCCACCGCCACGCTGACTCCGAAGATCGAAACCTGAAACTTTCAATCTTACGGAGTTAAATCATGAAAGCGTTTATCGTCGGGTCGGCCTTTGCCGTCCTGCTGGCAGCCGGCGCAGCCGTTGCCGCACCTGAGGCCGTCAAGGAAGCCGCCAAGGCTTGCTGCGAAGCCATGGAAAAGTGTTGCTGCTGTGACAAGGCGGACAAGTCCGCCGGTCATGAAGAGCATAAGGCGCACTAAGCGCTACGGCTTTTGACATAGTGCCCGCATCGATTCTCCGGTGCGGGCATTTCTGTTTGGGTGCATGCCAATGGTCGCTTTGGTCAGGCTGCCGTACGCCTCCACCGGGCAGCCTGCTTCCGCCTGTGAGGTCAGGAAATTGCCTCGAGCGTCACCGCCGTTAACGTCCACACGAAGAATAACAGGCTCGGCAAAACCGTAAGGACCATTCCAAAGGCGCGGCCGCCAGCCCCTTTGCCATATCCAAGAATGAATGTAATTCGGCCAATCGAGAAAAGGGCCACTGCACAAAGCACAAATGGAACCGCGACGTCCCGCACGGTCAACAACAATGCCAAATTGACGAAAACAGCGACCATCGCCTGTTCCAGTGTATTCTGCAGGAACGCGACGGCGATGGCAATCTTAGGACTTGGCGGCGCGAAAGCCGCGCCGTTGATGTCCGCGGGTGAATGTCGCCGGCCGTGTGCGACCATCCCGACACCGGCCATCACCCAAAAAACGATAAATAAACTGCTGACAGCCCAGAGCTGCAGTAGTCCTTCGAAGTCAGATGGCAACTGCTTCATGACTCGCGGCACCCCAAAATAGAATGCGACATATAGCGTCGCAGACACGACAAACGCTGCCACCGCGCTTCTTCGGATACGTTTTTGTTCAAGGCGCAGATCGCGTTCATTTGGAATTTGCATGGAAGTCCCTCCGAAAACGTTTCAACGCTGAATCATTTATTCGATGCCGGTTTGTGCAGTTCCAGCCATGCGTCTGAAATGATTTCACGCGAAGAATAAAGGAAAAGACCTGCGATTATTCCGGCGACGATCAGATCGGGCCACGCAGAGCGCGTTACGCCCACCAGGACTGCGGCTGCAATTACCCCGACATTTGCCAGGGCGTCATTTCTGCTGAAAAGCCAAACCGCTCTAGCTTGGGCATCACCTGCGCGGAAGCGGGACAATACATAGGCCGACAAGACATTTATCAGGAGGGCGATGATCCCGATCCCGCCCATTATGGCGGCTTCCGGGGGAACGGCCTCGATCGCTCGCCAAACCGCCATGGCAAAAACGTATATCGCCAGAAGGGCTAGAAATAGGCCTTGCGTCAATGCAATTTTAGACCTGGTTTTTGCCTGCCAGGTCAACGCGACAAGGCCGAGCAAAGTAATGCTTCCGTCGCCAAGAAAATCGAGAGCATCGGCTTTCAAGGCTTCACTGCCGGCCAGAAATCCGCCGGCCGTCTCCGACAGGCCGAACCCGAGGTTCAACAGGACAACGATCCATAGTGCTCGTCGATATGCGGGATCGGTCCGTGCTCGCTTCGTGTCGCCTTCACAGTCGTCACTCATGGCTCACCTCTTAACTGGCACGGGTCCTTTCGGGCCGGAACAGCAGTTCAAACATCAACAGCGCAAATCCGATCGAAATCCAGGTGTCGGCGAGATTGAATGCGGGAAAGTGTGCGCCCATCGCATGGAAGTCGATCCAGTCCACAACAGCGCCTCGCCAAAGTCGATCACAGAGATTGCCGACGGCGCCGGCCAGAACGAAGCTATAAGACAGGCTTTGCAGGCGGCTCTTTGCTTTTTTGAGCAGGATCAGCAGCCCAATGGAAATGACGCTTGCCAGCAAAACAAAAAACCAGCGTTGCCACCCTTGCTGATCCGCCAAGAAGCTGAACGCTGCGCCGGGATTGAGAACGTGAACGATGTTGAGAAAAGGCGTTACTTCAAAAACATGATGGAGTGGCATCCGGGACGCTACCGCGGCCTTACTTAGTTGGTCCGCGGCGATAAGCAGGATTGAAACCGCCAAATATATGCTGAGACGGACCATCAGTTTTTCTCCGCCAAGGGTTTGGCCCGGAATGCAAAAAGCACGATCCCCAAGACAACAGCCTGGGCTGCGATGGATTCAATCGTAGGATAGATGCCAAACAGCTCGATTTTGGGTAGCGGGAGAGGGGTCAGAGGTAAGAGACCGGCCTCCTGTAGGGCGGCAACGCCTTTTCCTGCCAGGACGACCGCGAGCGCAGAAATCAGGATGGAACTGTAGGCGAAGAATTTGCCGATGGGTAGTCGCTGACTGTATCGCAGCATCACCCAACCAACGGCGAACAGGACACCCGCCGCAACGCCGGCGCCGGCAAACAGCGCCATGGCCGTTTCCGGATTCCAAAGGGCCGAGAAAAACAGGATTGTTTCGAAAACCTCGCGGTAAACGACAAGGAACGACAACCCGAACAGGAACCACAGTGATCCCTTCGACAGCGCCTTGCTCATGGTTTGATGGATGAACTTTTGCCACTCATCGGCCTGGGACTTTCCATGCAACCAGATGCCAACCCACAACAACACGACGGTTGCAAGGACGGCTCCAAACCCCTCTGTGAGTTCACGGCTAGCACCACTGACACTTATCAGGTAGGTCGCGGCGGCCCAGGTCGCCACGCCCGCGGCCAGCGCAGCGATCCAGCCGCCGTGGACCCACGGCAAGGCATCCGTCCGGTCGGCCTTGCGCAGGAACGCGATCATGGCCGCGACAATCAGCAGGGCCTCCAAGCCTTCTCTCAAGAGGATTGTGAAGGCGCCAACGAAGGTGGATGTCGCGGTGGATTGGTCATCGGAAAGCACCCGCTCGACCTCGTCCAACGAAGCGACGACGGTCGCAACCTTGGCACTTACGGATACGGCGGGCTCGCGAGCGGCAATAGCGCTTCGGACGGCGATCATTTCCTTTTCAACCCGGGTTAGCAGAGCGTTGTCACGAGCCGCTAGAAGCGGCTCCACCGTCTCGAATCCGTCAAGATACGCGGACAGGGCCAATTTCTCAGCATCCTGCTTCTTACCGATTCGGTAGGCTTCATCAGCTTCGCGAAGCCGCTTCCGAGAAATGGCGATCGGGCTGGCAGCGGAAAGCACGGCCGCCGGATTGGAGCGCAGATATGCCGTCACATTGAGGGCCTTCTCTTCACCTATCCGTTTTGACAAAGCAGTCGGGGTAAGGCTGACCAAAGCAGCCAAGTCAGGTACGAGGGCTCTGACTTCGGGTTCACTTTTCCAGATCTTCTCGCCGGCCTTTATTCTGTCTTCGAACGCGAAACCGCCAACGTAGAAGGCCAGCGCCCATCTTTGCTGCTCGGGAAGATGGGCGAAACTCGGCATCGACGTGCCGTCGAGCCCTTGGCCGATCACCTGATAAAGGCCGAAAACGCTCCGTTCCCTGGCGCGTCCGAGGTCACGGAACGCGATTGGGGGAGGGTCAAGTCCGATGGCGGCGGAACCTTTGCCGTCGCCGGTAGAACCGTGACAGCTGGCGCAAGTCGCATCATAAATCCGCTGGGCCGACAACACATCGGGAACAGCCGTCGGCGCCAATTGGACGGGATAGGCTGACAGGAGGGCGCCAGCAAGAGCTTGGGCATCGCGAGCAATCCTCTCGGGTGTCGCCTTGTCGGCAATCGCCGCTTTAAGCGAAAGGGTTCCCGTAAGAAGTTGCGCTTTTTCCGGCCGGTCCTCGAGCGAGGTGATCTGTTTTTCGACCGTTGCAGCGAATTCGACCATCTCGGCATACTCAGCGTCGCTGACTACTTTGCCGTTCTGCACAGCGCCGGGGTAGTCGACCGCTACGTAATCGAGCAGGCGCCACGCTACCTGAACGGTTTTTGTGTCATCCGCAGATGTCGCAGGTGCCGCCCTGCTAAAAGAGGGTGACGTCAGGCCGGCAAGTGCCAGGACGGCGACGAAAAACAAATTACGAAACATGAGGCTCATTCATTCTAAGACACAGGATCAGTGTTTGGACGATGTGGAAAAACTTAACAAGCGCAAGGCGTTCAAAGTCACCAAGACAGTGGCACCCGTGTCCGCAAGGATAGCCATCCATAGGGACGTCGCACCGGTTAGCGTCGTCACCAGAAACACGGCCTTCAGGCCAAGCGCCAGGGCGATGTTCTGCCAAATGTTGCCGAGCGTAGCCTTGGATAGGCTGATCAACTGCGGTACCCCGGAAACCCGGTCCTTCAACAGCGCGGCGTCGGCTGTCTCAAGCGCCACATCGGTTCCGCCGCCCATCGCAATCCCCACCGACGCTGCGGCCAGGGCCGGTGCGTCGTTGATGCCATCACCCACCATGGCAATCGGCGCGGTCTTGCCGATCTCGGAAATGCGCGCAAGCTTGGCGTCGGGGAGCAACTCCGCTTCAGCCTCGACGCCAACCTGACGCGCGATGGCAGCGGCCGTGCGCCGGTTGTCGCCTGTCAACATCAAGGTCGTGATGCCGAGATCCTTGAGGGCCTGGACAGCTGCTTTCGCATCTTCCCGAAGTTCATCACGAATAGCGATCAAGCCCTCCGCCACCTTGTTGGCGATCACGACGACCACGGTTTTGCCTTCCTGCTCGAGTGAGTTGATCCGAGCAGTCACTTCAAGCGACAGAACCGACTTTTCGGCAGCAAAAATCGGCGATCCGACCGACACGAAGCCGGACTTCAGACGCGCGGTGACGGCCTTGCCCGGAACTGCATTTGCACCGCCAAAACTCACAGGAAGTTCGATCCCGCGACCCGTCGCTGCCTCGACAATCGCCTTGCCAAGCGGGTGACTGGTATTTGCTTCGACAGCCGCGGCTTTCGCCAGGACCGAATTCTCGTCGCCCAAAAGCGCAATCACGTCGGTCACCTGTGGTCGACCTCTTGTCAACGTCCCGGTCTTGTCGAACGCCACGGTTTTGATTTTTCCTAATGTCTCCAACGCTGCTCCACCCTTGATCAGAAGACCCTGGCGTGCGCCGGCCGCCAAACCCGAGGCAATCGCGGTCGGCGTAGAAATGACCAATGCGCAGGGGCAGGCGATCAGGAGGGTTGCAAGTCCTCTGTAGGCCCAAGTCATCCAGTCTCCGCCCATAATAAGAGGAGGAACAACGATGATCAGCCCCGCGACCAACATGGCCGCTGGCGTATACCAACGGCTGAAGCGGTCGATAAATCGGGCCGTCGGCGCCTTGCTCTCCTGGGCTTCCTCGACGAGGTGGATGATGCGCGCGATCGTATTGTCCGCAGCCTTATGGCTGATCCGGATACGCAATTCACCATTCGCATTGATGCTGCCCGCGAATACCTCCGAACCTTCCGACTTAAAGACGGGAATGGACTCCCCGGTAACGGGCGATTCGTCGACCTCGGAGGATCCCTCGACGACCTCACCGTCCGATGGCAAACGATCACCTGGCCTGACAATAGCGATATCGCCGACTTCCAGAATCTCCGCTTCCACCTCTATGATCTTGCCTTCCCGCTCTACACGCGCCGTGCGCGGAATGAGCTTGATCAAGGCTTCGATGCCCGCCCGTGCCCGTCCGGCAGCAACCGTCTCGAGGACCTCACCGACAGCAAAAAGGAAGACCACAACCAATGCTTCTTCAGCTTCGCCAATAACGACAGCCCCGATCGCAGCCACAGACATCAGGGTTTCGATGCTGAAAGGCGATCCGGCTAGCGCACCTGAAAGAGCACGACGGCCAAAGGGTAGGACGCTGATCAATGCTGCGGCAGTTGCGATAATGACGCCGTATTTAGGAACCAGGTGCTCTAGGAGTAGACCAAGTGCCAACATCGCGGCCGTCAGGAGTACGAGCTTACCCTTTCCGGTCTGCCACCAATGTGGACCCGGCTTGAGCGTCGGCAAAGCGCGCGCTGCAGTTACGGGAACCGGCGAAGGCTCATAACCGAGGCTACGGATTTGCTCCTCCACCTTTCCCAGGGGAGTTTGCTCCTGATCGAGAGCCAGGTTCAGTGTCTCGTTCTGGTAAGACACGGAAACCGCACTGACGCCGGGAAGCTTGTTCATGGCGGTTTCGATCTTGAGCGCGCAAGCGCCGCAGTCCATGCCTCCGACATGAATACGAATGGGGGAGGGAGTAGCCACTTGCGACCTCGACATAGCTGAATGGCCGTCGTATACACCCTGTAGTAACTAGAGGGTCAAGGCGTGGGCATTGAACAATTTTCGATCGGTCATTTAGCCCGGACAACAGGCACCAAGGTCGAGACAATCCGCTTTTATGAAAAGACGGGATTGATACCGGAACCTGCGCGCACTACTGGCAACTTTCGGTCTTACGAAGCCCAACACCTCAACCGGCTAAGCTTTATAAGGCGGGCGCGCGACCTTGGCTTCTCTTTGGACGAGGTTCGCGCACTGCTTGCCTTATCAGATGAAAGAAACGGATCGTGCCAGGCGGTCGACGAGATTGCACGGAAACATCGTGACGAGGTCGAACGGAAGATTGCCGACCTTCAGGCTCTAAAAGTCGTCCTTGATAACGTCATTGAAGATTGCCATTGCCGCACCGTTGCAGAATGTTCGATTATAGAGGCACTTGCTCCGCGAAGACCCGTTCTGTCTGATAGTGCCGCAATTGCTTGACCGCTAGATTTGAAGTCGTTTAACGCAAAATGCACGGTCCGGGCCATCCTAGCAATACGCTAACCGTCGTGCCTTCGGCTCTGTCCTGGGCCTTGCGAACATTACCAAATTTTGCGTGTTGGTTGCATCGGTCATTACAGCGGCGGCAGCAGTGGTCTTTGGCCGAGATATACGGCGTTAGCGTCTATCGGACTAATTTCAGGTCTTGAGATCAGGAGGGTTTGACCTCCTGGATACTATCCAGTCAACATGATGGCTTTAACGGAGTTGATCCTCGCCGATCGATCTTACAATTCCCGCCCGTTCGGCAACTCCATACAGAACGTAGCGCCGAAACGCAGCATCAACCTCCGCAGGATGCGTGCGCGCGCCGGTATCGAGCCATGAGGTGAGGACTGACATGAAAGCGCCGACGACAACCGCGATGAGGATTTGGCGGTCGGCGCCATCCTCGATCTCCAACAGCGGGTCGCGCCTCACAATATCGCTGAGGATATCGCGGAGGGTCTGTAACGCGATGGCCCCGCCAGACGTACCCATAAGGGCCTTATATAAGCCGGCATGATCCCGCGCGTGTTCGAACATGGCCAGGCTAAAAGCCAGCGGCGGTGCGCCGCCTTGCGCAGGCGAAGTGATTTGATGCGCAGTGAGGATATGTCGCAGACGTTCCAGGCCTGCGCGTTTCAGATCTTCTTTCGACGTGTAGTGAAGGTAAAAAGTCGAGCGTCCGACATTTGCAGCGTTGCAAATGTCATGGATGCTGATCGCGTCATAACCCTTGGTGTTTATAAGATCCAAAAACGCGTGTTGCAAAGCCATGCGCGTCCTTTTGACCCGGCGGTCTATATGAAGGCCGGAAACAATTTCGGGACTATCTGGCATTTCTGTCCATTTTCAGATGGCGTGAGGCGGGCGTCCAGCAAAAGATATTGAACAGGATGTCCAATGCCAGTCTACTTGTCCAGGAGCTTATTGTCCGCGGGTACTTCCAATGGATCACGACTTCTTTCGCCATTTACACGGCAGCGATCAAAAGACTTGGCGCCGCGTCGCTTATCATCTGGTTTTGAAAGGAAAACGTGAGATTGCCGAGCGCACGTGGTTGTTCAGTTTTGCAAAACCAGATGGCTTTTCATACCAGGCAGGCCAGCATGTACGCATGACCCTTGAGAAGCTATCCTCGCGGGCTGCCGGAGGTAATGTGCGCTTTCTGTCATTCGCCAGTGCGCCCCTCGAGCAAGACTTGACCTTCGCCTTGCGTATGCGTCCAAGTGCATTCAAGCAAGAATTAGATCGCTTAATCCCAGGCGATCGCGTGATGGTCGAAATGCTGATCGACCCGCCTCAAGGCGCATTTTTTCTCGACACACAAGGTGTCAATGCGACCGTATTTATAGCGGGCGGAATTGGCATTGTACCGATATTTTCGATGATAAAATCAGCCCTCGATTCCGGACAAGAGCGCGCGTTGATCTTGTTCTACTGCAACCGGCGACCGGAAGACGCTGCCTTTCTGAAAGATTTGCACGCTTTGGCGCAACAACATCCATCATTCAAGTTCTTGCCCACAATGACGGCATCTCCCGCCTGGGGCGGTGCGACGGGGCGCATTACCAAGGCAATGATCTACGACCAAGTCCGCGACCCTAAGGCAGCACGATATTATATCGCAGGACTGGAAGGCATGGTAACGGACACGCAGTCCATGTTGCGGCGCGCCGGTGTTTCGAAGACAAGTATCATTTCGGAGGAATTCGGAGCTTTTGCGGCGGCTTCTCACGCGCGCAGGAAAAAACCGCAAGGCTATCTCTGGCTTTTGTTGCTGCTCGTGGTGCTCGGTGGCCTGCACGTTGGCGGCGGCGCTTACCTGGCGGGCGTCATGCCTGATAACTGGCAATGGAACTGGACGCTGATAGTCGGCGTGACGTCCGCAATCATGTCTTTGATCGCCCTCAAACTATTCCTGCTTCGACACTTCTGGCGCGGCAGGCACCGTCATTAAGAAGACGCGTCAGACAAACCACCAAAACGATGGGGCGCCTTCGCGGGGCCCTCGGCACCGTCTTCAAAGTCTTTTAAAATGGGGCAGTCGGGCCGATCGTCGCCGGCACAGCATTCCGCAAGGGCTTGAAGCGTTTGCGCCATAGCTTCCAACTCGCCGATCTTCTTACGTAGGGCCTTCACGTGCCCGAGCGCCTTTTCCTTCACATCTGAACTGTGTCGCGTACGGTCACGCCAAAGCGCCAGGAGCTCGGCAATGCCCTCGACCGTGAACCCAGATCGCGGGCGCGGCGGATGAAGCGCAATGTGTGCACGTCCTGGCCTGAATATACGCGGTAACCAGCCTCTGATCGTGTGGCCGGGGGAACCAGGCCCGTCTGCTCATAGTAACGGATTATCTTGGCCGATACGTGTGAAGCCTTGGCGGCCTGTCCGATGTTCATAGGAATCCTATTTTTTAAGGCGCATGATGCCGAGCCGCTGCCTGCCCATTCGTAATTGGGGAAGCTTCCCACCATGGGAAGGGCAAGGGCAAATTTTTTCCGACAATCGCTATTGACCTTCCCATGATGGGAAGCCCCACCTTTCCCCTAGGCGAGACGGATTTAACCTGCACAAGCTATAAGGCGACAGCTACCGTCGCGAAAACCGGGAAGGTCAGATAGGCAAACCACTACGCCGAGATCGACCAGGATAGGCGATTCCAGCCGCCGTGCGGCGCTATTCCCCAGGCCTGAATAAGTGGCAGCATTGCGGCGAATATCACGAGCTTGACCGCGAGCAGGACGCCGTAGGGCGACTGGAATATCTGCCCGACATGATCGAGACCGATGAGAAAGTAGCTGTTGATTAGACCGGACACGACCAGCACGGGCGCGGCGATTGTCACGAAGACAAACACCAACATCGACCAAATACATGTCCAGCGCTTCAGCATGAAAGTATAGGCCCGTTGCCTTCACTGAGAAGTGAACTTTGCCCGGCTCGTTGTCTCATGATCAATCGGCGACCGGCTTCAACCGAGGCAGAAAGGCCCTTCTGGCATCCGAAGCCATTTGGCTAACGCACCAGCGCGCGTAAATCGAGGCAAAACACAGACTGAGAATGCCGCGGAAGAACGTAGTCAGGTGATTGTAGTCTATAAATACCCGAAGATGGCTGCCGCCCTTGGCTGGCCTGATCTCGAATCCCATGCGATAGGCTCCGATGATCAGAATCTGTGTTTGGCCACACGTTTCCCAGACCTTGCGGCGAGGTGGGTCGTGTACGGTGATGACCTCTTCGACCGACAGCTTGACGCCCAGGAACCCGCCACCCATCTTGATGACCGATCCCACGGCCTGTCCCTTGGCTGCGTCGAACTCATAGGTCATCCGGCCGCCCATCATCATCATGGACGGCTTTTCCATATGACTTCCCAATTTTGATTGGTCGTCTATGTGCGCGAAAACGAGATCAGGCGTGGCCGCGACCTCAACGCTTGCTTCACAGCTGTGGCCGTAGCTCCCCTTCGTTGTCTCAACCCCGGTCATCTGCAACCTCCCAGATGAAGTTGCACGCCGACCTTCCGTCGGCGATTCGGTGTCCCGGACCTCCGCGGTTAAAAGTAACCTGATCCGGCAGGTATGAATTGAACGCTGCGTTGTCGATTTGGCATATGATCGGCGTCAATTCGGGAACGCCCATGGCGGTAAAAACCTCGTGGTACAAGCAGCGCGTAATCTTTATCTCGAAACGCTTGTCGGTCCGTTCAACCACGTTAAGTGTGTTCCAGCGCGTAAAGCCGGCCCTGTTGACCTGAATTTCGAGATCGCACAGATTGGCAAAGGTGCGTTCCACGCTCGTCGTTTGGTACTGGAAATTCCATTGCGCCAGGCCACCGGTGAGGATGGTGACGCGCATGATCTCGAAGGCTTTGTCCGGGCCGATGGCTGCCTTCAGATTGACGTAGACCCATAGTGGCAGGGCAACGATTTCCACGAACTCCGCCGGAAATCGGGGATCGATGCTCTTTTTGAAGCGGCCGACCGTCAACTTGCATCTGAGGAGGAAGATCAGCGGGAATCGCATCTCCGTGCGCAGCATATGCAGAAGGAGCGGCGTCGTGATCTTCTGCAGATCGATGGCGGTGGCAGGCAAGCCCTGACTCCGAGTCGGCAAGGTCACCGGAAGAGATACGGCGCCATTGTGGGTCACAACAGCTTTACCCCCCTGATCCGCGAGGCATTTGCGATCACCGAAACGGAGCTGAAGGCCATGGCGGCACTGGCGATGATCGGTGACAACAACAGACCGAAGAACGGATATAGGATGCCAGCGGCAACCGGCACGCCAAGAGCGTTATAGAAGAAAGCAAAGAATAGGTTCTGGCGGATATTGTTCATAACGGCATGGCTGAGGCGTCGAGCGCGGACAATGCCCAGCAGGTCGCCCTTGATGAGCGTGATGCCAGCGCTTTCCATGGCGATATCGGTGCCATTGCCCATGGCGATCCCGACGGTGGCCGAGGCGAGTGCGGGCGCGTCATTGACGCCGTCGCCGGCCATCGCCACCTTTGCGCCCATGGCGATCAGGTTCTGAACGACCTCGGCTTTACGCGCCGGCAGGACGTCGGCCTCGATATCGGTGATGCCGAGCTTGGCCGCGATGGCCTTGGCTGTGACCAGGTTGTCGCCTGTCAGCATGACGACCTTGAGGCCTTCAGCTTTCAAGGCTTTGAGCGCTTCGACCGTGGTTGCCTTGATCGGATCGGCAACGACGATAATGCCTGCGGGTTTGTCACCGATGGCGATATACATGACGCCCTGGCCTTCGTCGCGGAACGGACGGGCCAAAGCCTCAAGAACACCGGAGGCAACGGAAGCCTCTTCCAAAAGGGCTGCATTACCCAAGATAACCGTTTGGCCGTCGACCAGGCCGGTCACCCCCTTACCGGTCACCGAGCGGAATGACTGAGGGTCGAACAAGGTCAGGGCCTTAGCGGCGGCACCATCGACTATGGCCTGGGCGAGCGGGTGTTCGCTGGACCGTTCAAGCGAGGCCGCAAGCTGAAGCAACCGATCTGGAGAAAAACCATCCAGCGCTGAAACCTTGATCAGGCGTGGCTTGCCTTCGGTCAGGGTGCCGGTCTTGTCGATAACCAGGGTGTCAACCTTTTCAAAAGTCTCGAGCGCTGCGGCGTCCCGGATGAGGATGCCGGCCTTGGCGGCGCGGCCGGTGCCGGCCATGATCGACATGGGTGTGGCCAGACCCAGCGCGCAGGGACAGGCGATGATGAGCACGGCGATGGCGTTTAGCAGTGCATAGGCCAGTTTGGGCTCAGGTCCCCAAACGCCCCACACAACCGCCGTGACGACAGCGATAGCGACGACGATCGGCACGAACCAGCCGGAAACGATATCCGCCATGCGCTGGATGGGCGCGCGTGAGCGTTGCGCTTTAGCGACCATGGCCACGATCTGCGACAGCATGGTTTCGAGGCCTACGCGCTCGGCGCGGATGACCAGGGCGCCTATTCCGTTGAGGGTTGCGCCGGTAACCTTGTCGCCGGCATGCTTCTCAACCGGCAAAGACTCCCCGGTCAGCATCGATTGATCGACGGCGCTGGCACCTTCGACGACGACGCCATCGACGGGGACTTTCTCACCGGGGCGAACACGGAGCCGGTCCCCGACCTTGACATCGCTGACCGGAATGTCGTGTTCTGAGCCGTCTTCAGCGATCAGGCGGGCGGTCTTCGGCGCAAGGTCGAACAAGGCGCGCAGGGCGCTGTTGGTCTGGGATCTGGCCTTGAGTTCCAGGACCTGGCCGAGAAGAACCAGGGTCGTGATGATGCTTGCCGCTTCATAATAGACTTCCGGCGGCATCGACTGGCGGGTGAAGGCCATGAAGGCCGCTGGGAACAGTGTGATGGCCAGGCTGTAGACGTAGGCGACGCCGACGCCGAGCGCGATCAGAGTGAACATGTTGAGCGAGCGGTTCTTCAGCGACTGCCAGCCGCGGACGAAGAAGGGCCAGCCGCAATAGATGACGACGGGCGTCGCCAGCGCGAGTTGGGCATAGCGCGCCAGGTCGTTGTTGAAGTTTTCGTGGATCCACGGAATGAAGTGTTCACCCATCACCTTGAGCAGCAAAGGGACCGACAAGGCGGTCGCAATCCAGAACCGGCGGGTCATGTCGACGAGTTCCGGGTCGGGCTTGTCGGACAGGGCGACGCCTGCCAGTTCCAGTGTCATGCCGCAAATCGGGCAATTGCCGGGCTTGCTCTGCTGGACCTGGGGGTGCATGGGGCAGGTATAGATGGCGGTTTCGCCGGCATTTCCCGCGATAGGCGCAGACTTGGCCGGAGGGCTCTTTTCGGAAGACGCCGAGATAGCCGACGGTGCCGTAACTGACTCTGAATGACAGCAGGACTTAGTGTCGCTGGAGGCGGTTGGCCCACCTTCGGGGACCAACGTCATGTGGCAGATCGGGCAGTTCCCTGGACCGTCCTGACGAACTTCCTGGTGCATCGGGCAGGTGTATTTAGCCGCTGCGTCGGTGACCGGTTCTGTGGGTTGTGCCTCTGTCGAATGACAGCATGAGGCCCCTTCGCCTTTGTCGGCAACAGCGTCAGTTGCCGCGACGGGAACCAGTGTCATATGGCAAATCGGACAATTGCCGGGTCCATTTTGCTGGATTTCCGGGTGCATGGGACAGGTAAAGATAGCCGGTTCCGTGGCGGTGACCGAACTGGATCGGCATCCGCAGCCGCCTGATTTGCTGGGTCCAGCATCGTGTGTGTCGTCCATGGTCTGGCTTCCTATTCGTATTTCTTGAGCAGCGTCATGATCTCGGTGATCTGGTCGTCGCGCTGTTTTTCGCCAGTGCAGCACCTATCTGTCAGACACGACTTCATGTGAGTTTCCAATACGCTAAGCTCGATGGTCTTTAGAGCGCTGCGCACGGCGCGAAGCTGGGTGAGGATGTCGACGCAATACTGGCCTTCGCCGATCATGCGTTTGATGCCCTCGATCTGGCCGGCGGCGCGGTTCAATCTCGGCAATTGTTCGGAATGCGACGGATGTTCGGACATTATGGCCTCAAATATACCCCTACCCGGTATATATACCCGGTAGGGGTATTATTCAAGTCCTCGGCGACAGCTTGCCTGCATTTGAGCCGAACCGGGGGAAAAACCTGGGCGTAACCGCAGCGTAGCGCCGCCAGTCGTCGCCGAATTCGGCTTCAGACGTCTTTTCCTCTTTCAGGGCTAAACGCACGTACATGAAGATGAGGATCGGAAACATGACCAGCGTAGGCAGGGTCGGCCATTGCAGCAGGAAGCCAAACATGATGATCACCAAGGCGACATATTGCGGATGGCGCATGCTGGCATAAATGCCGGTGCGGGCGAGGCCATGGCCTCGTTGTGCCTTCCACAGGATATGCCATGCATTGGACAGCATTATGAAGCCACCAAAAATGAACACGCTACTGAGGATATGAAAGATGTCCCAATGCGGATTTCCTTTCATTCCGAAAAGCGTGTGAAGCAGGTGGCCATTGTCGTGCGACAGGAAATCGACGCCTGGATATTGCGTGGCAAGCCAGCCAGACAAGACAAAGATCGATAATGGGAACCCGTACATCTCGACGAAGAGCGCGATAATGAACGCTGAAAACGCGCCTAAACTCCGCCAGTCAGTCTTGGTTTGCGGTTTAAAGAAGCTAAGGGCGAAGCCTATGAAGATGACGGAATTGATGATGACGAGCCACCAAAGGCCGTATGCAGGGTCAGAATTGGATTGGTCCATGGTCAGTGCCCTTCATGTTTATGGTGGGGGTCCGAACGCGGTTGATGCCCCGTTGAGGTACCATCTGCCGGAGCAACTGCTTTTAGTTCGCCCGGCGACTCTTCGTAGCTGTGAGGGTGATGACCGCCATGATGTCCGCCGTGCATGAAGATGTGCATCAGTGGGCACGCCAGGATCAGTAGCCAAGGTAAGAAGCCCAGCAGGTGTAATCCATGACCTTTGTAGATCAGGAAGCCGAGGACGGCCAAGCATAGGAGCGTGGCCGCGCCGGTTCGTGAAAAGAGCCAGCTCTTGAGGCTACCGCCGGTTTGGGAGTCATGTTGCGCTTTCATAGAGACACCTAATGGGCAGGATGACGGATAGTGAGATCAGCGTCAGTCGATGCCGATGAAGACGATGACGACTGGGCTGGCATGGCGCCGTCCTGATTCCCCATCATACCCATTTGGCCATCTTTCATGCACGGCATGTCGCCCATCATGGCCTGCATCTTCTGCATGTCTTGCACCTGGGCGGCCATATCGGCGTGCATAGCCATCATCTTCTTAC
>NZ_GL883077.1:0-805 GCF_000204015.1 Asticcacaulis biprosthecium C19
GGCGGCCAGGTTGATGACCGCGGCGGTGGCGATGGTAGCCAGGGTGATGGCGTCGGCATTGGCCGCACCGGTGACGGTTTCGACATTGGACACGGTACCGGTGTTGGCGACGTTGGCCAGGGTCAGCACGTCCGCGCCGCCCGCCAGATCCAGGGTCATGCCGGTCAGGGTCGTGCCCAGGGTTATGGTGTCGATGCCAGCATTGCCGGTCAGGGTTTCTGCGTTGGAAACCGTGGCGGTGTTGGCGAAGTTGCCCAGGGTCAGAACGTCGGTGCCGCCGGCCAGGTTGATGGTAGCAGCCGCCAGGGCTGCGCCGATGGTAATGGTGTCGACATCGGCATTGCCGGTGAGAGTTTCGACGTTCGATACCGTGACCGTGTTGGCGAAGTTGCCCAGGTTGAGGGTGTCAGCGCCGGCGCCCAGATTGACCGTGCCGGTCAGAGCGGTGGCGATCGTAATCGTGTCGATGGCCGAGCCGCCGGTGATGGTTTCGACGTTCGACAACGAACCGGTATTGGCGAAGGCGCCGAGGGTGATTGCGTCTGCACCGGCTGCCAGGTCGATCGTCATGGTGTTGGCCAGGGCCGTGGCCAGGGTGATCGTGTCCGCCCCGGTGCCGCCCGTGACAGTTTCGGTGTTCGATACGGTGGCCGAGTTGGTGCCGTTGGCCAGGGTCAGGCTGTCGGTTCCGGTAGCCAGATCGACGACACCGGCGGTGACGGCGGTACCCAGGGTGATGGCGTCGGCCGCGGTGTTGCCGGTGATGGTTTCAACGTTCGAGACGGTGCCGGTGTTGGCCACGGCC
>NZ_GL883077.1:1433-15613 GCF_000204015.1 Asticcacaulis biprosthecium C19
TTGATAACCGCTGCCGTGGCGATGGTGCCCAGGATGATGGCGTCGGCATTGGCCGCACCGGTGATGGTTTCGACGTTGGAGACGGTACCAGTATTAGCGACATTGGCCAGGGTCAGGGCGTCAGCGCCGCCGGCCAGGTCCAGCGTCATGCCGGTCAGGGTCGTGCCCAGGGTGACTGTATCGGCACCGGCGACACCGGTCAGGGTCTCGACATCGCTCACAGTCAGGCTGTTGGCGAAGTTGCCCAGAGTCAGGACGTCAGTGCCGCCGTTCAGGTCGATAACGCCGGCGGTGATGGCCGCGCCCAGGGTGATAGTGTCGACATCGGCATTGCCAGTGATGGTCTCGACGTTCGAGACGGTGCCGGTGTTGGCGAAGTTGCCCAGGATGAGGGTATCAGCACCGGTGCCGAGATTGACCGAGGTCCCGGTCAGGGTGGTGCCCAGGGTGATGGCGTCAACGGCTGTGCCGCCGGTGATGGTTTCGGCGTTGGAAACCGTCGCCGAGTTGGCGAAGTTGCCCAGGATCAGGCTGTCTGTGCCAGCCGCCAAGTCGACCGTGCCGGCGGTCATGATAGCACCGATGGTGATGGTGTCAGCACCGGTGCCGCCGGTGATGGTTTCGACGTTCGAAACCGTCGCCGAGTTGGTGAAATTGCCAAACGTCAGGCTGTCGGTTCCGGCGGCCAGGTTTACGACCGCTGCCGTGGCGATGGTGCCGAGCGTGATCGCGTCGGCATTGGCCGCGCCGGTAACGGTTTCGACGTTGGAGACGGTACCGGTATTGGCAACATTGGCCAGGGTGAGGGCGTCGGCGCCGGCGGCCAGGTCAAGGGTCATGCCGGTCAGTGTCGTGCCCAGCGTAATGGTGTCGATGCCCGTGCCGCCGGTCAGGGTTTCCGCATTGGAAACCGTCGCCGTGTTGGCGAAGTTGCCCAGGGTAAGGACGTCGGTGCCGCCGGCCAGGTTAATGGTGGCAGCCGACAGGGCTGCGCCGATGGTGATGGTATCGACATCGGCATTGCCAGTCAGGGTCTCGACGTTCGAGACGGTGACAGTGTTGGCGAAGTTGCCAAGGTTCAGGACGTCAACTCCGGCACCGAGATTGACGGTGCCGGTCAGGGCTGTGGCGAAGGTGACGGTATCGATCGCAGTGCCGCCGGTCAGGGTCTCGACGTTCGAGATCGTGCCCGTATTGACGACATTGGCCAGGGTCAGGGCGTCGGTGCCTGCCGCCAGGTCGACCGTCATGCCGGTCAGGGTCGTCGTCAGGATGATGGTGTCGGCGCCGGTGCCGCCGGTCAGGGTTTCGACGTTCGAAACCGTCGCCGAATTGGTGAAGTTGCCGAAGATCAGCGAATCGGTGCCGCTGCCCAGGTTGACGATACCGTTCGTCAGGATGGTGGCGAAGGTGATGGTGTCGGCCGCGGTGCCGCCGGTCAGGGTCTCGACGTTCGAGATGGTGCCGGTGTTGATGACATTGGCCAGGATCAGGGTGTCGGCGCCGGCGCCCAGGTCCAGGGTCATGCCGGTGAGCGTCGTGCCCAATGTGATAATGTCGATCCCAGAGCCCGCGGTCAGGGTTTCGACGTTCGAAACCGTTGCCGTGTGATTGTCATTGTTGAAGGTCAGGACGTCGGTGCCTGCACCGAGGTTGATGACAGCTACGGTAAGCGGACCGCCAACGGTAATGTTGTCATTGCCAGTGCCGGACGTCAGGCTCTGGAAGTCCGTGAAACTGCCGGTGTTGTCGCCGTTCCCAAGAACAATAATGTCAGCCATGGTAATGCCCCTTTTACGAACACATTACGCAGCCCTGTTGTCCATGTTTGCGCGACGCCAACACGCACAGGAGTGCGCAAGTCGAATTGACCTGAATGGAGGCGCTTTCAGCAATCTGAGAGAATTTCTGTCTATTGAGAACGCAGTCCGCCCCGAACGGGAACAGGCCTTATGCCAATGAGATTTTCACTCTCCAGCTCCCTTCTAGAGCCTATTGGCAAGTAATATGCGGCCAAACGCTTGAACAAATTGTTAATTGCTGGAAACACACCTTAACGCTTCGAACAGCATTTCGCGGAATTTGTATTTGTTGTTATAAATCAATATATTATTACATATTTTGTAAACGGCATCCGTGTTGTATTTGCCAAAAATCAACTTTTGGAGGCACATTTCGACAACCAGAAATCACCCTCGCGTTAAGAATGTTGCGGCGCAACAAGAGTATAATGGGCAATACTTGCCGACCCTATACTGACGCTAGGCAATTTTTGCCTACGAATACTAAATCAGATTCAATTTTCAGAGAAATAATGTGGCACAAAACGTGCCCGGTCATCGGTAATTGCGCTTGCGCTCTCACGGACACCCATGCCTTTTGCCTCGCCGCCGATGACCCAACTGCCGATCAGGGCGTGCACCCGATCGTGGCCGGAGCCCGCGACAAAGAGGCTGGCCAGGTCCTGATAGACGACGTCGTTGTCGCCATAGTTCCCGGAGGTCTGCTCCGAGGCGCCGACCTCGCCGCGGCGAAAGATCGCGATATTCTGGCCTTCGCGGCCCAGAACCGGCTTGCGGACATAGCCTGAGGACTCACCGCGCTCCATCTTCGCGCGCAACGGCCGTTCGGTCCGTTGAGTCTCCAGCAGGTAGGGGCTGTCCGGATTCATCTGCCACATCTTGACCAGCAGACGCTTGTTGGCCAGGAGCATCTTCCACGCCGGCTCGAACAGCCGGATTCGCCCCTTGAGCACGGCATCGACCAGACGCGGGCCGTAGTCGTCGGCCAGCAGCCAGTCCCAGGGATAGAGCTTGAACAACAGCCGGATCGGCTGGTCGTCCTGGTCGAGGAACAGGCCGCCGTCCTGAGGTGTATGGCCGATGGCCGAGATCGGCACAAATTTGACCTCGAGGCCGGCTTCGCGCGCCGCACTTTCGATATAGGCCACGGTACCGGTGTCTTCATCGTGGGGAAAGACGCAGGAGACGTGCAGAAAGCTACCGTGATCGCTGCGCCACTGCCGCAGCCGGTCGACCAGGGCGGCGTGCAGATCGTTGTATTGCGCCGTCTGCCCGGCGCCATAGACATCGGTCAGCCACGACCACTGGATAACCGCCGCTTCCAGCAGGCTGGTCGGGGTGTCGGCATTGTATTCCAGCATCTTCGGCGCGCCACGGCCATCCCAGGCGAAATCGATGCGGCCGTAGATGTCACGCTCCGCATTGCGCCAGCTTTGCTCGATCAGGGAAATGGCCGCAGCGTCATAGCCATAGTCGGCCAACTGGCCGTCGGCGATGAGGGTGGCCACCGCCGCCATGGCCATGCGGTGGCAGGCTTCGGTGGCGTCGTGAATCTGTTCGACCTCGGACTCGCTGAAGCGGTAGCAGACGCCTTCGTTCCAGTAGGGGCTGCCGCCGGCCGTGTGCCACAGCATGCCCTCGGCCTCGACGCGCGTCTGCCAGTCCGGGCGCGGCGCTACCGTCAAACGTTCCATGCCATGCCCTGCCCTACCCGCAGCAGCCGCCGCGCACCGCGGACGACCCGCCGAAACCACCGCGCGACGACGCCTTGTAGCCGGGCTTGCTCGGGTCGGAGCGTGACGCGGCGCGGCTGCCGCCGGCATAGACCGGTGCGGCATAGGCGTTTCCGCCCCGGCGGCGGTAGGTGTCGAGATCGACATTGTTCATGGCGCGGGCCAGCATGAATCCGGTCAGGGCGGGGACAAACCAGCCTCCGCCATTCCGGCTCTCGCAATGACCCGCACCGTATTCGGCTTCGCACTGTTCCTTACGGCTATAGGTCCGGCCTTCCTGGGCGGCGGCGGCCTGGGACTGGGCTTCGTCGCAGATCCGGTCGTCGGCCTGGGCCGCCTTGCATTCGGCGAGCGAATTATAGACGATGGCGTCATTGTTGCCGCCGCTGTCCCAGTCGCCCGAAGCCCTGGGCGCCGGATTGCCGCAGCCGCCCAGCATGCCCAGCGCAGACGTGGTGCAGGCCAGCATGGCCAGCCAGCGTGCGCGCCGGTGCTTCATTTCGCCGAGAAAGCGCGCCCGGTAGGCGCGGGTGGAGTTGGTCATGGTTTCGCGCCCTCAGTACGACAGGGCGGCGGCGTTGAGCAGGCCGACAACCAGGCTGAAGCCCGACAGCAGAAGGGCCGAGGCGATGCACGGCTTTTCGTCGCCGCGAGCGACAAGGCGGCCATAGGTGGTCTTCCAGAAGGTGCGGATGATCAGGTGCAGAACAACCTGACAGACGATGCCGATCCCGCCCCATAGAAGCATGTCGGCGGGATTGAAAGTCGAATGGCCGATCGACTGAATCGGCAAGGCCATGGCGACGGCTACGGCCAGGAGGTTGATGGCGACGGCGACATTGCCGTTGCGGATCTCGTGGAACTCCTTGATCGGGGTGACCAGTTCGTAGAGGAACAGGCCAACGCCCCACACCAGAAGGCCTGCGCCGAAGAACAGGAAATAGTCCGGCAGATTGGCCAGGGAATTCAAATCGACCATCGCGTGCGTCTCCTCTTTGACCGTCATCAACCACAAACACCGCGCGAAGTAAATTGGTGTGACGTGGCGGGTCCAGGCAGGGAGGAGCCAGGCGAGCAGAGGATGTCTACCCCAGGCCCGTTTTCAGGTTCGCCTTGATCCGCGCGACCAATTCGGGCGTCAGGTCACCCAGACTTCCGCGGTCGCCGGATGGCAGATGGGACAACGAATCGTCGTTGAAGACGTAATAGTCGAACACTGTCTTCCACAGCGCCTTGTGTCCCTCCGGCATGTCGCGCAGGGCCAGCAGGCTGTGGAACAGGGCATCGTAGGGCTGGGCCGCGGCAGGGGACGCATCGTCCCACCAGTAGTTCACCAGTACATTGAAAGCCGAAAGCGACCGGACCTGGTGCCACCAGCCATAGGGGATGAACAGGGCGTCGCCCGGCTCCAGATCGACTTCGAGCATCGAGGCCTGGGCGAGCGCAAAGCGCGGATAAAGCTCCAGGTCAGGGTTCTCCGGATCGACCATAGCCACTGGCACCCCGCCGATGGTGCGGTCGAACGGACCGGGATAGAGGTTGGGCAACTGTTCCGGCGGCAGGAGCAGGAATTTGCGCCGCCCGGCCACGACGCAGGCCAGGTTGTGGTTCAGGTCGTAGTGCGCCCGCGTCACCGTGCGGTTGCCGATCCAGATGCGCGGCTCGACGGTTTTCGGCAACAGCTCGAGCCGGTTCTCGGCCTTGACCTTGGGCATGTGATTGAACAGTTCGGCCGACTGGACATAGACCGAGGTCGGCCGTGCGTTCGCCTTTTCCGCCAGCAGCCGGTCCAGCGCCTGGGGGATGGGCGCCGGGCCATAGCGGAAGTTCTCGCTTTTGGTGTCGGCACCATAGAAGAAGTGCCCGTCGATATCCGGTGCACCAACATAGACCCCGGCGACCTGTCCGTTATCGCGCGCCTTCAGATACGCCACCAGGGCTTCGTCCGACTCCCGTCCAGCCGCCACAGCCGGCCAGTCGGTGACGACGCCCTTCAACACGGCGGGACGATTCAACGGCCGGATGTCGGCGGCAAAGAGCGGCGGTGTTACCCCCTGATAGGTCGCTATCGACATATTTCGCCTCCGCAAGGTGGCATTTTAACATCATCGTCACATAATCGTATACAGTATTTCAAATTTTGTATAATATATATTGACGGTTTGGACCACCGGTGATCCCTTCATACTCAGGGGTCGCGTATCCTCGGGCCTAAGTTTGCAGAGTGCAGTGCGCCGGGGAATGCGCGATCCGACTTTGGAAGAAGAAGGGTTCGCTATGAAGAAAAGTAACACCAAAGCGTGGATTATGGCCGGGGCGGCCGTTGCCGCCATCAGCACAGGTTTCCTGGGCGGCGCGGTCCATGCGCAAGATACAGCCGCCGCGGTGGCGACGGCTGAAGACAACGTGGTCGTGGTCACGGGTACGCGTATCCGCCGGCCCAACCTGAAAAGCGCCTCGCCGATCACCACGGTCGACGACCGCGAGGTCAAGCTGCAGGGCGCCATTGCCGTCGATACCTTCCTGAAGGCCCTGCCCCAGATGGAAGCCGGCAACAACGAAAACCAGTCCAACAATTCGGACGGCACCGCCGGGGTCAACCTGCGCAGTCTGGGCGGCAACCGCAGCCTGGTCCTGATCGATGGCCAGCGCCTGCTGCCGCAACAGGGGGTGGACCTGAACTTCATCCCGTCGACCCTCATCGAGCGCACCGACGTCCTGACCGGCGGCGCGTCGTCGGTCTATGGCTCGGACGCCATGTCGGGCGTGGTCAACTTCATCATGCGCAAGCGCCTCAACGGGGTGCGCGTCGATGGCCAGTACAGCATCTACCAGCACAATAACGACAATGACGATCTGCGCGCCTTGCACACGTCGCGCGGCATCGAACTGGCGCCGGAAAACGTCTGGGATGGCGCCAAGTATGACGCCAATATTGCCATGGGCGCCGACCTGGCCGACGGCCGCGGCAATGTCACCGGCTATTTCGGCTACCGCAAGATGGAAGCGGTAACCCAGGACGCACGCGACTATTCCGCTTGCGCCCTGTTTGAGGCCTCCGCGACCAGCTTCGGCTGCGGCGGTTCGGGCAACCACGCCTATGGCAAGTTCCGGGTGATCACCGGCCCCAATGCCGGCGCCGAATATGCCAACGCCAAGGACGGCAGCAAGACCTGGGTCACGAACGATGGTTCGTTCGCCTACAATTACGCACCGTCCAACTATACGCTGCGCAATTCCGAGCGCTACCAGGCCGGCGGCTTCGTCAATTACGACGTAACCGACCATATAAGGTTCGACGGCAGCTTCATGTTCATGGACGACCATTCGGTGTCCCAGGTGGCGCCGTCCGCCATCTGGTACGGCCGGCCGTTCGACATCAACTGTGACAACCCGCTGATGAGCAACGACCAGAAGATGAAGCTGTGCGGATCGACCACCTCGACCGCCACGGAAAAGGCCTGGGTCGCCTTCCGCGCCGCCACAGGTCCCGGCCGCCGCAACGACATGCGCCACACCAACTACCGCTTCACGGCGGCGCTGAGCGGCGACCTCAATGATACCTGGAGCTATAACGCCAGCGCGCTGTATGCCAAGACATTGGGCCAGTTCAACTATCAGAACGACATCAATCAGGACAAGGCGGCTAACGCGCTGCAGGCCGTGATGTCGGGTGGTTCGCTTGTCTGTAAGGGCGGCCAGGTCGGCTGCGTTCCGGTCGATATCTTCAGCGCCAAAGGCCCGAGTGCAGAATCCTATAACTACATCTATGCCCCGACCTTCACCCGCAATGAGCAGGACATCCTGGTCTACAACGCCTACGTTTCGGGCGATCTGGGCGACTACGGCGTCACCTCGCCGTGGGCCGAGGAAGGTGTAGCCGTCGTTGTCGGCGTCGAAAGCCGCAAGGAAACCCTGGACGAGAAGCGTGACGAAACTCAGCTTGCCGCCGGGCTGGCCAATGCCGACGGTCAGGTCGAAGCGAAGGAAATCTTCACCGAAGTGCAGATTCCCATTGTCGCCAACAAGCCCGGCATCCGCAGTCTCGATGTCTCGCTGGGCTATCGTTCGTCGACCTTCAATGTCTCGTCCTCGACCTCCACGGGCAGCGAGAAGAAGACCGACACCTGGAAGGTTGAAGGTCGCTATGCACCGACGGCCGACATTCTGTTCCGCGCCAGCTACAACAAGGCCATGCGCGCCGCCAATATCGGCGAGCTGTTCGCCGGTCGGGGCGTTGGAAACGTCGCCCTGATCGATCCGTGCGCCGGCCCCACCCAGACGGCGACCAAGGAGCAGTGCCTGCGCACCGGTGCCAGCGCGACTCAGTATGACAGCAAGAGCATCCCCCGGACCGAGGCGGACGTCGGTTCGGCCCTGGGCGGCGGCAACCCGGACCTGAACCCGGAAGAAGCCAAGACCACGACCTTCGGCCTCGTCTTCACGCCGCGCGCCATGCCGAACTTCTCGGCCAGCCTCGATTACTACAAGATCCATATCGACGGCTATATCGGCACAGTCGATCCCACAGTCACCCTGGCCCAGTGCATCAATACGGGCGATCCGTACTACTGCGCCCTAATCCATCGTGACCCGTCGACCGGCGCTCTCTTCGGCTACAATGTCCAGGGCGGCCATATCATCGCGACCAACCTTAATACCGGCTTCCTGGAAACCACCGGCTTTGACGTCACCGCCAACTATGTCCTGAATACCGGACACGGCAACGTCACCTTCTCGCTGGTCGGCACGCTTCTGAGCTCGCTGGAAACCGAGGTCCTGCCTGGCCTGGGATCGTATGACTGCAAGGGGCTGTACGGCCCGATCTGCGGCCAGCCTTCGCCGGAATGGCGCCATAACCTGCGCACCACCTGGGCGACCCCGTTCGAAAGCGCCTGGCTGCCTGCTGCCGTGTCGCTGAACTGGCGCTATGTTGGCAAGACGGAGCTGTCGCGTAACACCGAGGATCCGTTCCTCAAGGGCAACAAGTCGGTGCTGAACGCCGAGATCGAAGCCTATAACTACTTCGACCTGACAGCGGTCTATAACCTGCCGTACAATGTCACCTTGCGGGCGGGCGTTACCAACCTGTTCGACAAGGATCCGCCGGCGATCGACGGTGGCCTGCTGGCCGAAAACGGCAACGGCAACACCTATACCAGCACCTATGATCCGCTGGGCCGTATGTTCTTTATCGGCCTGTCGTCGGCGTTCTAAACAAGTCGATACCTCCCCGCGCCCCTTGGCGCGGGGAGGGGACCGCCCGAAGCCGTAGCGCAGCGAAGGCGAAGGGTGGTGGTGGGGCGACTTTCTTTTCTACCCGGCGCCGCAGATCCCCCCTGCGGCGCCGTATTCTTTTTGGAGGGCGGGCCAAGCGTCAAAACGGTGAAGATGGGGATGCCGGGTCCAGCAGGGCGATCAGGTCGTCATAAAGCTTGCGCGGAATGGTCACCCGGCCGCTGGCCAAACTCCGCGCCCTGGCTTCATACCTCCGTTGCGACGGCAGCCGCGCGCCCTGGCCCAGGATGGCGTCAAACAAGGCCTCCGCCCGGGCACTATGCACGACATGATCCGGACCCATAAATACCTTCGGGTCGAAGGCCAGGATCAACTCGCCATGATACGGCGTCGCGCCCGTATCGCCGTCAAAGGCCATCGATTCCAGGCTTAAAAAGTCGCCGATCAAAGGCCCGGCCATTAACTCGATCATCGCCGATAACGCCGAGCCCTTGTGCCCGCCGAAGGTCAGCATGGCGCCCTGCATGGCGGCTTCGGCCTCGGTCGTCGGATTACCGTTGCGGTCCAGTCCCCAGCCCTCGGGGATCGGCTTCCCCGCCCGGCGGTGCAGCTCGATCTCACCGCGCGCCGCCGCACTGGTGGCGAAGTCGAAGACGAACGGGTTACCCTCCGGCCGCGGCCAGGCAAAGGCCAGCGGATTGGTACCGAACACGCCTTTCGTGCCGCCATGCGGTGCTACCCAGGCATGGGACGGCGTCATGGCCATGGCCACCAAACCAGCCTCGGCAATTGCTTCGACCTCGGGCCACAGCGCTGAAAAATGATAGCAGTGATTGATGGCCAAGGCCGCCAGCCCCACCGTCTTCGCCTTGGCGATCAGCACCGGCCGGCCGGTCTCATAGGCCAGCAGAGAGTAGGCCCCCTTGGCATCCACGCGCACCAAACCCGGACCCGCATCGCTGACCACCGGTTCAGCGTCGGGCGATACCTTGCCGGTTTTGAGCGTGTGGGTACAGACCAGTAGCCGGTACAGGCCGTGCGAATGGCATTCGTCGCGCTGACCGGCCCAGATGGTCCGAGAGATGGCCGCCGCATGGGCGGGCGAAAACCCGGCCGTTTCCAGCACGCGGACGCTTAGGTCCCACGCCGCGTCCAGTGTCAGACTGTGCGTCACGCCGCCATCCTTAAACGGAACGTATCCAGACCTGAGACTGAAGCCCCGTGAACCGCGTGCGCGGGCCAATCTGCGAGTCCACGATCGCTGCGTTCGATCCCGGCGCATAGTCGACATCGCCGGCGCCCACTTCGGCCGCCGCGCCGACACGGTTCATCCGGGCATAGTTCGGAATGGCCAGCATGGGCGAGCCGTCCTCCCAGGTGCCGGTCAGGGTCATGACGCCCTGCAGGAGGTCTGGACGCCACTGGGCCTGGATCGGCTTGGCGCTCAGCTTCTTTTCGATATCCGGCTGGTCGGCGCGTTCGACATTGTAGACCAGCGGGCCATAGGCCAGGGCGACGCGGCCGCGACCGGCCTCGATGCGCTGATCGGCGATGATGCGTTGCGGCGCCATCGGCAGTTCGAACGACACGGTATCGCCGGCCTGCCAGGTGCGCTCGACCACGGCATAGCCCTTGACGATCGGCGGCGTCACGGCCTTGCCGTTGACGCTGAAACCGGTCACCCCGCCGACCTGTGGGCTCAGGGTATACAGCTCGCTGGTCTTGCGGTCGGGAATACGGATGCGCAAAGCAAAGGCCTTGGACACCTTCGGATTGACGGTGATCTTGACCTTGCCGTTCCACGGATAGTCGGTTTCCTGGACCATCTCGACATCGGTGCCGGCGACCTTTTCGACCGTGATGCGGCTGCCGACGAACAGGTTGACATAGAGGCCGTCGTTGCCCTTCACATAGGTCCAGGTCGGCAACATCAACAGGGTGCGCGGGATGTTGGCGACGCAGCACGGGCAGACGTGCCACAGCGTACGCTCAGTATTGGTCAGCGGGTTGGTGTAGCAGAAGGACTTGCCGTCCAGGTCGGTAGAACCCAGCAGCGCATTGTACAGGGTCTGTTCGTACAGGTCGGCATATTTGGCGTCGTGATAGGCCAGGTTGAGTTTATACTGGAAGAAGATCAGGCCGCAGCTGGAGCACGACTCGCAATAGGCGCCGTTGCGCAACGAATAGTCGGGCCCGAAGCCTTCCGAAGTCTCACCGCTGCCGATGCCGCCGGTGATATAGTATTTGCGGTTGACCATATTGTCCCACAGCGACATGACCGCGCTTTGGTAGTCGGTATCGTGGGTTTCGGCGGCGATATCGGCCATGGCCGAATAGAAGTAGACCGCGCGCACGGCGTGGCCGACGGCTTCGTACTGCTGCGTCGGCGGCAGATGGCTCTGGTCGTACTCCTGGCCGCCGCGACGCGATTCCAGCAGGAAGCGCGCCAGGTCGATATAGGCGTCCCCTTTGCCGGCCCCTTCCATATCGTTGACGAAGCGGCCGAAGCGGACGAGGGCCTGCTCCATCTCCTGATGGCCGTCGAACCACGCCTTCTTGCCCGGGCCGATATTGGCGACCCAGCAGTCGGCCAGCTTCTTGGCTGCGTTGTAAAGGCGCAGGTCCTGGCCGTTGGTCAGGGTATAGTGGTTGATCGCCGACTCGATGAAATAGCCGGCGATATAGCCTTCGTGGTCGGCGCGGTGGGCCGGATCCCAACGCTCGTCCCACTGCCCCGGCGCAGCCAGCGTCTTGGCCGTCTGCAGGTAGCCGTCGGGTTCCTGGGCGCCCAGGATGACCGGGATCCACCTTTCCAGCGTGGCGCGCATCTGGTCCTGGGCGGCGATCATCTCGGCGTCGCCACGCGGATCGACCATCAGGCAGATACAGATGGCTTCGATGGTCTCGATGACCCAGGCATTGGAGAAGACATAGCCGCGGTGAGCACCATGCGGCTCGCCGCGCAGCTTCTTCGCCGCCTCGATGAAATTGTCGATACCGCCGTCGCCGGCCTTCAAATCGGTACGTTCGCAGTAATGGATGACGTGCGGCATCCAGTTGACGATCAAGGCCTTGGCGCGGGCGTTCCACAGCGGATTATCGATGCTATAGCGCTTGGTATAGACGACATCCAGGCGTTGCGCCGGCGGCGGGGTTTCGGCCCGCACGCGCAGGGTCGAGGTGCTGGTCTTGCCATTGGCCGTGGCCGCCAGCTCCAGAATATAGTCGCCGGGCGCGGTCACCCTGGCGGTGGTGTTGGCGGATTTGGAGTCGGCGAAGCTGACGTCGCCAGGGCCGGAAACCTTGCGCCAGGTCAGGCCGGCGGTGGAGGTCGAGGTCAGCCATTCGGCCTTGCCGCTCAGCCAGGTGCGGCCGCCGGTCATGACGATGCGGTCGATACCGGCGGCAACCGCCGGAGCAAAGGCCGGCACGACGCCGTAGCTCCAGGCGCGCCATTCCAGGATACCGGTCGACAAAGTGCCATCGGAGGTGATCTCCAACCGCAAGCGGTCGGTGGTCACCGGATCAAACGCCGTGGAATTGAACTGGTCCTTCTTGAGGCCCAGGCCCTTCGGATTCTTGACCGGCACATAGGCCGATCCGTTCCAGTACAGCAGGCGGCAGGACTTCGGCAGCCCTACGCCCTGGCCGTCGACCCACCAGTAGATCTCGATCTTGTCGGTGGTGACGGGCTGGCTCCACTGGTATTCGACCCATTCGGTGCCGGTCTTTGGCCAGTTGCCGTACATGCCCTTTTCGGTGTCGGCGGAAGTGGCCGGCTCATGGCCGTCATTCAGCGCGATGACCTTGGTGTCGCCGGAATTGTACGAGGCCGACGGGGTTGCGACTTTTGCCAAGTTCACCGGCGTCTGCTGGGCCTGGGCGGATGCCGACGGCAGCGACGTGGCAAACAGGGCGGCGCCTGTGGCGGCCAGCAGACCCCGGCGCGACAGGGCGCCGCCGCAGCGGCAGGAATCGGCGTCGCAGGTGTGCGACGAGCCGGACGAAAAGGGGCGGGAGCTGAAGTTTTCCATCTTGAATATACCGTATACTATTCAAGTGGCAGGAGGCAAGCGCAATTGCCGCAGGCCAGGTGTTCAGGCGGGAAGTGGCAGATGCGCAGCGCGGGATGCAGCGCAGGGCCGGATCCGACCTGACCTCTGCCAGGAAGTCGTGGCCGCCGATGGTCCGCCAAACCAGCCGAACTGGCAAGATTTGGGCTGTCACTTTCCGGTGTAATTATTCGCCGTTCCAGTAGCTGGCGATGGTTTTCGACTCGAAGCGGATATCGCTGAAGACGGTCGTCAGCTCTTCGCCCAGCGGCGACTGGCCGAACATCCCGATCGCCAGCGGCCTGGCCGGATCGACGCTGAAGTCGCGCAGGATTTCCCAGGTCTTGCCGTCACGCGAGACGTAGAAGAAGACCGACGTCTTGACTCGGACAACCTTCATCCAGATTTCATTGACGCTGCCTTCAGTGCGGAAATGGTAGCTGTTGTCGCCGACCGGAGTCGAGACATTGGACGAGACGGCGTTGGTGTTGTCCGGCAGGCGTTCGAACAGCAGCTTCGCCCAGTAGCCTTCGCCGTTCCATACCACCAGGCCCGGTCCGTCATAAGCGGCTTTAAGGTCAGATTTCGCTTTGAAGGCAAAGATGAAATTCCCTGCCGGCGGGGTAAAGGTCAGGCGCGGGGCCGACGCCACCGCCGGCTTGCCGGCCGGATTGTAGAGGTCCGTGCCCTTGGGCGCTGTCAGGGTCAGTTCGCCATCGGCCATGGTCACGTGGCCCGCTTCGGACAGGGTCAATTCGAACGGCAGGCCCTTCATCCATATCTGCGGAGTCGCCATGGCCTGACCGCACGCCAAACTAAGACCAATTACCAATGGTATGATAAAACGCACAACGAACTCCCCGATTATTTGGTTATGGTTTGGTCGTATGATGCGGGTTGCGGCGTGTCAAGTTGACTTCGGGCGACACGTCACGCCGGGCAGCGGCCAGGCCTGTTGGGTGTCGCGGCGGACGGCGAGGCATACACCGTCTTCGATGACGATGTCGAACCGGATCGGCTGGGCGGTGGAATGGCTCTCATGCGGCCCCAACGGCGGTGGCAGGACAGTGATGGTGCTACCGTCGCTGGCGCCCAGTTCAATGCGCGCCTTGCCGACGGCTTGGGCGAGGGCCGAGGTGACGGCGGTTTTGGTCGTCGGGTCGCTGAGGTCCACCGTCGCCGGCGCACGGACCGCGGCGGTCGACTGGCAGGCTGTCAGGGCCAGCGGTAGGATGAGAATATAGCTGCGCAAGACCATGAGGGGCTCCGATGCAACTCCCTCTCCCCACTTGAGGGGAGAGGGCGGGGGTGAGGGGTCCGCGAAGAATCCGCATCGACAGCTTTTAGCCGAACCA
>NZ_GL883077.1:15719-45837 GCF_000204015.1 Asticcacaulis biprosthecium C19
CCGAACCAACCCCTCACCCAACCCTCTCCCCTCAAGTGGGGAGAGGGAGATGAGCGATTGTCCACGTATCTCTCTACCGCGGCAGGGTCATGTCGCGGTTCCGCTCCATAATCCACCGCTCCGGCTTTTCGACCGCGATCGACGGCAGTTTCGACGTGCTCACCGAGGCGGACGACGAACGCACCGCCGACGACACCAGTGCCGGACAGGTCGCCGTCGACCGATAGCCAAGTGCCGCAGCCAGAAGTCCCTCCCCGGCATCGCCCAGCTCATGGCCGTAGTCGTCATTGACCTTACAGCCCGGCAGGCGGACGCCGAACGAACCGCTGGCATTGTTCGGCACGAAGCCGTCGGCATAGTCGCCGAAACCAAGATGGTTCACGCCTTGGAACTGGATCGTGTAATAGGTCTCGCCGCAGTTGTCCTGGGGATAGAAACCATACGGCTTGCCGCAGGTGCCGTCACCGATCAGCACCACCTCGACTCCCGCCCCGCGCAGGCCGTTGACCACCGCCTCACTGGCAGAGCAGGTATTGCCCGTCGCCAGCACGAAGACGCGCGGCAGGTTCAGGCTGGGCAGAGGCGTACCATCGGCAACGGTGAAGCCCAGGCCGGTGCGATAGAAGGGCACGGGGTCGTTGGCTTCGCCGGTCACCGGGTCGCGCGTGCCGGCGGCTGCATTGAAGCGCAGGGATTCAAACGTCTTGCCGGCCGTGCGCGTATCGCCGGCCACCATGTAGCTGACCTGCGACGCCACGGCCAGCAGGCCGCCGCCATTGTAGCGCAGGTCCAGCACCAGGTCGGCGACGCCTTCGGTCTGCATCTGCTGCATCGCCGTGACGATTTCGGTTTCGCTGGAATACGGGCTGAAGGTGTTGAACAGGATATAGCCAACCTTCTGGCCACCGCTGTTGAGGATGCGTGTGCGATTGACCGCCTTGGTGACCAAGTTCTGCGAGGTCACCATGATGGTGCGGCTGCTCGACGCGCCGGGATCCTGAACCGTCAGGGTGGTGGTGGTCCCGGAACTGGCCGGCCACAGACCGTTGTTCAGCGCATCAACCTCGGCCTGAGTCGTACCGCCGCTGACCAGGTCGATGCCGTTCACAGTGAGAATGCGTGAGCCGCGGATCAGCTTCTTCTGACCACCCGACAACTCCTCGGCAGGCGAGCCCGGCTCGGTAAAGACGACGCGGACGTCGCGCGGCACGTTTGCCGAAATGACAACGAACTCGGCGCCGTAGCTGGCGGTCGCAGCGGAATTGCGCCGCGCCAGGTATTCGGCCGTCGGCTCGCTGAAATGGAAGTCGTCCTTGGGCTTGCCCGATGCCGTAGTGGCAAAGGTCTTCAGCGTGTCGAAATATTGCAGCCGCGTCCCGCCCAGGGCCGGGTTGGTGTCAGCGACCTCGGTGTTCCACAGATAGGTTTCACGCGTCCACGACCGCAGCCAGTTCTTCTCATCCGTCGCCGTGCCTGCCCGGTCGGGAAAGGGATTGCCTTCGATGTCGCTGCCGGTGCGCGCCGCGGCGCATTTATCCTTGAAGCTGCTGGCCGCCTGGAAGACGCCCGCCACCCAGCCACCCGCAGGCGGCGTGACCGTTCCGCCCCCGCCACCCCCGCCGCTATAGCTGCTGCCGCCTCCCCCGCCGCCACCGCAGCCGAGAAGAGACCCCGCCATGACAGCAACGAACAGACATCTCACCAGTTTCACAACAAAATCCCCCATAGGCTACATGGCAATCATGATCCTGTTAAGCCGCATATGCAAGAGGCGGCATACGTCCGCCAATGACCACATAAAAATGAATTTCGGGTATGCGCTTTCGGCCGCCGCGCCGGCCCTGCCACGCGGATAGCCGGCGAAGCGTTGCGAATCTGTCACAGAATATGATGGCCATACTCAATCAATTCAACGGTTTGCAATTTCATGAAAAAAGATTAATTCAAATTGTTTTAATGATAACGCTACCACTGACTTAGCTCAATTGACATCGTTGTCATACCCGCCGCATTTAAAGGCGCGGACACGTGCTGCCACTTGCGCAGAGCACGTGCCGCCAAATAAATTCCTATTGGGAAGGATACCACGTGTTGAAGTCACATCATCCGCGGCTGGCCCTCATGGCCGCCGCCTCTTTTCTTGCGCTCGGAACGGCCACGGCCGTCAGCGCGCAGGACGCCCCGGCTGCCGCGCCTGCCCCCGTTGCCGGCGACGACAATGTCGTCGTCGTGCGCGGCTTCCGCGCCTCGCTCCAGTCGTCGCTGAACACCAAGAAGAACTCGAACCTGATCATCGAGTCGGTGACCGCCGAGGACATGGGCAAGTTCCCCGACCAGAATATCGCTGAAAGCCTGCAACGCCTGCCCGGCATTCAGATCGACCGCGAAAACGGCCAGGGCACAAAGGTCCGCATCCGCGGCCTGGACCAGAACGTCACCGTTCTGAACAACGACATCTTCGTCTCGGGCATGGAAATCTTCCGCCTGGGCGAAGGTAATATCCGTCAGGACGCCTCGCTGGAAGGCATTCCGTCGGAACTGATCGGCGGGGTCGACGTTTATAAATCGCCGGACGCCTCGCTGCTGGAAGGCGGCCTGGGCGGCATCGTCAACCTGAAGACCCGCTCGCCGCGCGCCGTGCGCGACATGCTGTTTTCGGGCGACATCCGCCTGAACAAGGGCGGTGAAGGCGACGCCACGCCGGTTGGCTCACTGGTCTTCGGCAAGAAGTTCGGCGACCGTTTCGGCTTGCTGGCGACCGTCTCCTATGACCGTACCGACATCCACACCGACGTGCTGGGTGGTGAAAACCGTGGCGGCTGGCGCTTGTTCGAACGTCCGACCTCGGGCGGCACGGCCACCGTCTATTCTCCGGAATACCGTTATGCCACCAACCGCAACCAGGAACGTGAGCGCATCGGCTTCTCGCTGAGCGGCGAATTCCACGCCAGCGACTCCCTGACCCTGACCGGCGACTGGTTCCATTCCGACCTGTCGATCCTGACCAGCGAAGCCTCGCTGAAGTTCCCCTTCGCCAACGAAGGCGCGACCTATGCCGCGTCAAGCCTTACCATCGACAGCAACCGCGTCCTGCAGTCGGGCACGGTCACGGCCAATTCGGCCGAGTCGATCACCTTCGTGCAGAACGGCGAAGTTACGACCGACAACGTCCAGTTCGCGGCCAAATGGGATAACGGCGGCACCCTGACGGGGACCTTCCGCGCTGCACTCTCCAAGGCGGACTACGAAAGCTCCTCGGCCAATGCCGACGTGCGCTACACCCAATACGGCGTGCGCGCTGTCAATGGCGGCGCCGGCATCACGCCGAACAGCACCGCGCCGGCGACCTTTACCTTCAGCTACAAGAACGGCGACCTGCCGTCCTTCTCCGCTGCGGGCCCCAATGCCACGGCCTTCACCAACCCGGCCATGGTCTTCGCCAAGTCGCACTGGGCCTTCGGTGAAAAGACCGACATCGAAAACACCGCCGTTTCGGCCGACTTCAAGTGGCGGCCCGATTTCGCCGCCGACGCCGGCCTGGTGGTTAGCTTCGGCGCCCGCTTCGCCGAGCGCACGGTCGATTCCGAATACGGCCGCTACCTCGCCGACCTCACCAGCCGCGGCGAACTGCCGGCCTCGGCCCAGGGCAAGTATCTGACCTTCTCGGCCGGCCAGCCGGTCGTCTCGCCGACCAACACGACGGGCTCGACCTTCATCAACTGGACGCCTTACGGCTACTTCATGGACGGCGCGATCGGCCTGAAGTGGTGCGACGGCGCGGGTTCGCCGTGTGGCCGCTTCGGCGACTCGAAGGCGACCGCCTTCCACAGCTCGGCGGCGCCCTACGATACCGCCGCCAGCAATCCGGGCCGGTTCGAGCAGGTGAATATCCTGGGCATCAACGCTCTGGTGAACCGCGCCGACGGCATGACCGACGCCGCCGCCTGGATCAGCAAGCTGTATCCGGAAACGCCGTTCAAGTTCTTCCGCGACCCGCTGGAATCCTTCCAGGTCGAGGAAAAAACAACCACCGGCTATATGATGGCCGATGTCGGTGAACGCGGCGACCGCTTCCACCTCAATGCCGGCGTCCGCGTCGTCAAGACCGAGCTGGCCGTCACCGCCTCCTCGACGCCGGTGACCCCGCTGTGGTGGGGTACCGATAGCTGGAACGGCATCCTGAAGAACCCGGACACGGGCACGACGGTGCGCGAATACACCGACGTCCTGCCCTCGGCTTCGGCGGTGTTCGACCTGAACGAGTCCGACAAGCTGCGCGCCTCGGCCGCCCGCGTCGTGTCGCGCCAAAACCTGTTCCAGCTCGGCCAGGGCTCGGCCTACGACTTCACCCGGTCGTCCTCGCCCGGTCCGAACCTGGACAAGTTCCTCTACACCTCGGGCTCGGGCGGCAACCCGAACCTGGATCCGTACCGCGCCTCTCAGTACGACGTCGCCTATGAGCGCTACTTCGGCCAGGATGGCTTTGTCTCCGGCGGCTTCTTCTACAAGAGCGTCGACAGCTTTATCCAGACCGACACCATCAGCGTCTGCGTCGCCGACCAGTCGGCGGCCGGCTGCACCTCGGGTCCGTTCTCGGCCCCGGTGAACGGTGAAGGCGGCACGATCAAGGGCGTGGAACTGGCGGCGCAATACGCGTTCGACAACGGCTTTGGCTTCACCGCCAACTACACCTACTCGGACTCGGAATCGTCGAACTTCAACGACTTCGACGACAACCTGCCGATCCCGGGCGTGTCCAAGCACGCTTACAACATCCAGGGCTTCTATGAAGGCAACGGCTTCGAAGCCCGCGTCTCCTACGCCTGGCGCGACAAGGCCTACTACGGCAACTTCGGCTTCGGCTCGGGGGCTGCAGGCGGTGGGACGGTTACAGCCGGCACCTGGGAGCGGGCCTATGGCCAGCTGGATGCCCAGGTCGGTTATTCGATCACGCCGAAACTGAAGGTGACTCTGGAAGGTATCAACCTGACGGAAGAATCCACCGGCCGCTATCTGCAGTTCGAGAACCTGCCGCTGCGTTACGCTTCGGGCGAGCGCCGCATCATTCTCGGCCTGCGGTACAACTTCGGTAACTGATTCGCGGTGCCGAAATGCTGGCCTGATGCTCCCTGGAGCGTCAGGCCGGTCTCCCAAACCCTTGGCCGGCTTTCCTCCCGAGAGCCGGTCCTTTTGTTTTCTGATACAGTTATGGGCAGGCTATTGTAGGTCTCCCTCTCCCCGCTTGAGGGGAGAGGACGAGAGCCGAACGCAGTGACGGCGATCGGGTGAGGGGTTGAGGACTTTCGGGCACCATAGTGGTTATCCGAACCAACCCCTCACCCCAACCCTCTCCCCTCAAGTGAGGAGAGGGAGCTTTCAGCGCCCTCGTAATTCTCCGGAGCCCCCCCGCGTGCAATCACCCGACCCCATCCGCAGCATCGTCATTGTCGGCGGCGGCACCGCCGGCTGGATGGCGGCGGCTGCCTTTGCCCGCAACCTGGGGCGCCACCTCAGCATCACCCTGGTCGAATCCGAAGACATCGGCACCGTCGGGGTCGGCGAAGCCACCATACCGCCGATCAAGCTGTTCAACGCCATGCTGGGCCTGGACGAGGCCGAGTTCATGCGCGAAACCCGCGCCACCTACAAGCTGGGCATTCGCTTCCACGACTGGCGCCATCTCGGCCAGGACTATTTCCATCCCTTCGGCGTCTATGGCCTGAAACCGGAGCTGGGCCACTTTCTGCAGTTCTGGCTGCGCATGCAGGCGCAGGGGCACGACATCGGCCCGGTCAGCGACTATTCCCTGTGTACCCTGGCCGCATTGCAGGGCCGAATGGGCCGCCAGAGCGATGACGGCGCCATGGCGACCTTCGGCTCAGCCTATCACTTCGATGCCGGCCTCTATGCCCGCTATCTGCGCCGTTACAGCCAACAGCTGGGCGTCATCCGCGTCGAAGGGCTGATCGCCGACGTGCAACAACACCCCGAGTCCGGCAATGTCCAGTCGGTCCGGCTGAAGGACGGCCGTGGGATCGCCGGCGATCTCTTTATCGACTGCTCCGGCTTCCGCGGCCTCTTGATAGAACAGACGCTTGGGACCGGCTACGACGACTGGAGCCACTGGCTGCCGTGCGACCGCGCCATGGCCATGCCCTGCGCTCATGGTGGTGCGCAGATCCAACCCTACACCTCCTCGACCGCGCGCGAAGGTGGCTGGCAGTGGCATATCCCGCTGCAGCACCGGGTCGGCAACGGCTATGTCTATTCCAGCCGCTTCGTCGACGACGACACCGCCGAAGCGACTCTGCGCGCCAACCTGGAGGGCGAGCCGCTCGCCGAACCCAATCGCCTGCGTTTCCAGACCGGGCGCCGCAAGAAGTTCTGGAACAAGAATGTGGTGGCGCTGGGCCTGGCCAGCGGCTTTATCGAGCCCCTGGAATCGACCAGCATCCACCTGATCCAGTCGGGCATCAACAAGCTGCTGCTGCACTTCCCCGACCGGTCGTTCGCCCCAGCCAATATCGAAGCCTATAACCGCCGCCAGCACCTGGACTATGAGCGCATCCGCGACTTCATCATCCTGCACTACCATGCGACCGCGCGCGACGATTCAGGCCTGTGGCGCTATACCCGGACCATGGAGATCCCCGACAGCCTGGCGCACAAGATCGAGGTCTTCCGCGAACGCGGCGCCTTCGCCCATGCCGCCGAGGAGATGTTCACGCCGACCTCGTGGATGGCGGTCATGATGGGCCAGGGCATCATCCCGCAAAGCCATGACCCGCTGGTCGCCTATGAGGACATCGCGACCCTGCGCGACGGTTTCGCCCGGATGAAGGATCACCTGAAGCAATTGGCCGATACTTTGCCGACACAGCACGCGTATCTGAAGCAAAACGGAATGTTAGCGATCTCATAACCGTTGCGATTCCTCCGGAATTGGTGAAGGGTGGTTCCGCACAGGTGCCGTAGAGCATTGGCTACCAGAGAATTTTGGGGTCTCGAGAGTATGGCGTTAACAGCTAACCGGAAACCAGGCGCAAGCCTGGCCGGTACAAACATGGTCCGTGCCGGCGACTATAACCAGCGCGTCATCCTGCAGGCGATCCGTGCCGGCGGGCCTGTCACTCGCAGCGAACTGGCCGGTGCCACCGGCCTGACCCATCAGTCGGTGATCAACATCACGCGCCGCCTGATGGAAGACGGCATCGTCCAGGACGAGGGCGCCATCATCGGCGGCCGCGGTCAGCCTGCGGCGCGCCTGGCGGTCAATCCCGACGGCGCCTATGCCCTAGGGCTGAACATCGACCGCGAACACGTCACCCTGATGCTGATGGACCTGTCGGGCAAGGTGCGCCACCGCGCCTATATCCCCAAGCGCTTCGCGCTCCCGGAGGACGTCCTGGCCTTTGTCGAGACGCAACTGGACAGCGTCCTTGGGCGGCGGCTGATTTCTCGCAAGCGACTGGTGGGGCTGGGCGTCGCCATGCCGGAACGCATGGACTGCGTCGAAGCGTCCGCCCGGCCTGATACTTACAGTGAGTGGTCGTCTCTCGACATCGTGGAAACGTTTACAGAGCGCCTGCACATGCCGGTCTCTGTTCGCAATGACGTCACGGCGGCGGTGTTGGGCGAACTGCAATTCGGCCAGGGCTTCCAGTTCAAGAGCTTCGTCTATACCCTGATCAGCGCTGGCATCGGTACCGGACTGGTGGTCAATGGCCAACCCTATGAGGGCGGTCTGCGCCAGACCGGCGAGATCGGCAAGTATCCGATCGCGCAGGACAGCGGAGGGTCAGGCACGCTGTGGGACGTCCTGTCGGTGTTTGCCTTCCAGGAAATGCTGGGCCGGCGCGGAATCGCGCCGGACCGTGACCTGGACGAGTCCGATCCGCAGGTTTCTGCCGCCGTCGATGCCTGGGTCGAACGTGCCGCCGGCTACATGGTCGCGCCCTATCTGGCCCTGACCTACACCTTGAGCCCCGAACGGCACTTTATCGGCGGGCAACTGCCGCCGTTTGTTATCGAGCGGCTGTGCCAGGCCCTGAACGCGCGGTTTGCGGCCTACGCATCGAGTTTCCCGCTCGGGCCGTTCTGCGCGGCCACAACGGCGGTCGACGCGGCCGCTCTGGGCGCCGCGGTTCTGGCCTTCCAGGAACGCCTGCTGCCGACGCCGGACGTTTTGATGAAGTAGTTCTACAGTTCCATCGCGTAAGGCCCCAGCCGCTCCGGAACCAGTTTGCCGCCACTATAGAGCCGCATCAGCTTGTCACCAAGCCGGTCGCCAGGACCGGCGCGGAACTTCGGCCCGCCGAATGCAGCGATATTGTCGTGCAGCTTCGTCAGGGCCTGGGCGTCCTGCTCGATCACCTTGACCAGAAACAGCCGGATCGCCGCCTCTTTCAGCCAGGCCGGCCCACGTGACTTCAAGGTTGTGAACCGCGCCATGGGGCGTATGGTGTGGGCGTCCTGGGGCACGAACCAGATGGTGGTGCACAGGTTCAGCCGCTCCGGTCCTTCCCACCGGCCCTGAAACGCCACCGGCGGGATGTAGCGGCCACGGCTGCGGGCGCGGCGACCTTCCAGGGCCCGCGACATCCAGCCATAGTCCGTGTTCTGAATATAGGTCGCCTCGAAGCCGTTCTCGAAGGTCTCGATGGTCTGCTCGACCGTCTGGCGGCGGTGGCTGACCCGGATCAGGCCATCATGGATGAAGTTCGTGTGAAACGGGTCGAGCACATTGTCGAGCGCGTCGAACACCCGCGCCCGCTGAGGCTTCATCGCCCACCAGAAGTGGTCATAGTCATCGCCCTGCGGCATGTCCGGCAGTCCGTCGGCAAAGGCCGTCTGCGGTTTCAGGCTGACGAAGATCATGCCCTGCCATTGTGCCACCGCCACGATTTCGGCCTTCAGCCGCGACAGGTCACCCGAGCCGCAGCCGGGAACGCCGGCGCAGGCACCATCGCCTGTAAACGACCAGCCATGATACGGACAGACCAGCCGGCCATCTTCGACGCGCCCCTCCGACAACGGATAATTGCGATGCGGGCAGCGATCGAGAAACGCCTTCAGCCCTTCGCGGCCGCGCCACAGCACTACGGGTACGCCGGCCACCTTCACGCCATGCGGTTTGGCGCCGACCTCGCGGCTGAGGGCCACCGGCAGCCACGCCGCATCGATGCCGGCAGGTAGTCCTAAAGCGTCGCGGCCGTCATCAGTCGGGCCTCGAAGCGGCGCAGCATGGCGCCGATCAGGCGATAGGCCATCCGCCGCCAGACCGGCAGGTGCGAGTCGAAGATCAGCAGATATTCCATCCACGGTGTAGCTCCTCGGTTGCGTTTGAAGTGCGGCGCGCCAGCCGAAAGGTTGAGCTGACGGTTCCGAACCAACGCCTGTTGCGCCATATGCGCCATGAGGGCGCGGTACAGGCCGTCGTCCTTCGGTCGGCTGCGATCATAGCCGACCAACGGTAAAATGAGCGTTTCACCGTCGTCCTGGGCAAGGCAGAAGGCCAGGATCGCGCCGCCGTCATCTTCCAGCGTCCACAGCTCCAGGCCCAGAGTCAGCAATGCGCGGATACCGGCGGGTGTATAGTCGGGATTGAAGGCCGAATAGGCGTCGATATAGAGGGCGCGGTATAGCGCGAGGCAGCGCGTCAGGCGAGCATCATCGATGTCAGCTCCGAAGCGCTGAGCGGTCAGGTTTATATCGGCCAGAAGGCGAAGATCGCGGCGGCTGTCGCGGCGATTCGCCCACGCCTTGGCCAGGTCGTCGATGATCCACACCACCCGCGTTGGCCAGACAAGGCCGGTGGCCGGACGCTGCGTCAGGGAGCGGACGATCACCGCCCGATCGGGATAGCGTCGGGCCAGCCCCGGCGCGGCGGCGATCACCTCATCAACCCGCCCGCCGTAGAGATTGGTGCTGAGCAGGTGATGGCCGGGCCAGACGGCCTTGTCGACCTGGAACAGGCGGGCAAAGGCTTCGGTGACATGGCTGAGCACCAGCACACCCCACAGGTCCATTCCCGTCAGCGCACGTCGGGCCTCCTCGCGCGTCACCGGCCCCAGCAGGGTGCATAGCGAGGTCTGCCAGCAGCTATTGGGAGTCTGCGGGCCAGTCTCCGGAATCGCAATATCAAGCCCTTCGACGGTTTCGAACCGGACGCATGCGTTTCTCAGCTGCATGTCAGGTCCCGATCGCACGCCATGTCCGCGGTCAGGAAATCCTGCAGGTCCTGGCCGGCCAGGGCGGCACGCACAGAGAAACCCAGGGTATCGCTCACGGCCGCGCCGGCTACGCCGCGGAAGACATCGCGCGCCCGGCCGATATCCATGCGCCATGACGCCAACCGGTTGGTGCGCAGGCCATAGAACCACATGGCGGGGCCGACGCAGGCCGCCTGACCGTCGGACCGCAAGGTTGCGTCCCCGCCTCCGGTAAAGGCCGCGCTCAGGGCAGCCGGATCGTGGGCCATCAGATGCAGGCCGCTGGTGGCGCGCGGGTTGCACTCGATCAGCCACAGCCGGCCATCTTTATCGCGGCGCAGGTCGCAGGCAAGTTGCGCTGTCAGATTCAGACTGGCCGCCAGCCGTACCGCCATGGCCTCAAGCGCCCGGGACAACTCCGTTTCGACCGGATCGAAATAGTAGCTGGCCCCGCCTTTCGTCCGCCACGACGATCGGTAGGCGGCAAAGGCGCCCAGACGCCCGCCGTGCGCCACGGCGTGGAAACAGACGTCCTCGCCGGCAATCCACGCCTGTTGGAGCCAGGGATTCTTCGGATCGTGCGCCAGGGGCGGGGCCTGTTGCGGACGGATCACGACGCGCCTGCCAAAGCGTGAAAACTCCGGCTTGTAGACCCAGTCGCCCGGCGTGGCGCGATCGGCCGGACCCAGCCGACGCGTTTCGGGCACCGGAAGCCCAAGGCAATCGGCCAGGACGACGAAGTCGAACTTGGAATGCAGCTGCATCAGCGACTTCAGATCCGGGGCGAACAACGGCCAGCCCTGCGCCGCCTTTGCCCACCAGAAGATGTCCTCGCACAGCGGTACGATCAAATCGGGTTTGAGCCGCGCGACCAGGGCTTGCGCATCGCGGGCAAAGCCAGCGAAATTCTGCGCCGGTGGCGCAAGGCGGGTAAAGCTGTTCAGTTCGCGCGCCGTCGAGGCGGTGGCCAGGCTGTCGGCGCCGTGAACCTCGTGACTACAGGCGGCAAACGCCCTGACCAGGTCGCGCGTCACCGGGGCGCGCGTACCGCTGAGCAGGATCTTCATGGCCGCCACCTGACGTGCCGGCGCTTGGGGAAATCCAGGTTGCGATCATAGGGCTGCCACGACACGGGCTGACCAAAAGCCGACAAAGCCTGGAGCAGGGCTGGCGCATCCCCGGTTTCGCAGGCACAGGTGATGCCGTCGGCATGTCCCGTGACGATCCAGGGCCGGCCCGGCGGCACGAGTTGCGACACGACGGCCTCGACCTCGCCCGGAAAGACCACCTGCTCGCCCCATCGCCAGATGTCCTGGACCCGGCCCTCGACCGGTTCCACCGCCATCAGCGGCGATCCACAGGCGCAGGACGTCGGCCGCAAAATGTCATCCAGCTTCAGCCGGACCACCAGTTGAGTCTGCCGAATCAGATCGGTGACGATCGGCTGGAACCGGTCGCCACCCAGCGGGGCGCGTTCAACGATCAGGGCGTCTTCGTTGAGGTGCAGCGTGCCCAGCCGGCAGGGCGCGCCGAGAAAGCCCTCGGTCGCCTGATAGATCGGATCGGGGCGGCGGCCCAATCGGCCAGTCACAAAGTCACGCTCGGCGGCGTTGAGGGTCTCGGCGCCATAGAACAGCCGGCGCAACGACGGCAGCGGCCGAGTGACCTGCGCGAGATCGATCAGGACCTGGGGCGGGGCGATCAGCAACTGAGGATCATAGGCGGCGATGGCGGCGTCACGATCGTCACCGGCCAGGCCGAAAAACCTGACCCGTCGCTTCTCGTACAGCCGGTTAGGCGCGCGCAGACAAACCGCGATCCGCTGCGTCCGCACCAGTTCCAGCGGCCCGAACAGCTTGCCGGCCAGCCGAGCGCCATAGAGACGGCGCTCCCGCGGTGAGGTCAGAAACAGACCGCGTGGTCCGCCGCCGGTTCCGGTCGAAAACCCGGCTTCCAAGCCCATCGGCAGAGATGACGCTCCGCCGGTTTCGGCGGCCAAAGCGGCCTGGGTCGCGGCGCCCACATCGACACCTTCGGTGTTGTAACCGGCAAAATCAGCGCGGAACCGGGCGACGGTGATCACCGGCACATCGGTCAGCGGCTTTGCGGCATGATCCGCGAGCGCCGGCGCAAATGAAAACCTTTCCTGTAACCTGCACCACAACCGACGCTGTTGCTGTTCCAGCGCTTCGCGTGTCGGCGGCGGGCCATGGGCGCCGGCATAGGCGAACAGCGCGCCTAGCACCGGATGACCATGGCGCCCATACTGACCCCGGCCGAGGTCCCGAGCAGCAGGGCATGGCTGCCCGGTGTCAGGCGTCGCTGGTTGCGGGCGGTGACCAGGACCGTCGGCAGTGAGGCGGCAATCTGGTTGCCGGTGTGGCCGAAGATGTCGACGATACGTTCCGGCCGTGTACCCAGGATATGGCGGACATATTCCAGGCCGGGCTTGCTGGCCTGGTGACCGATCACGGTGTCGATGTCATCCAGCGTCAGTCCGGCGCTGGCAACGGCCTCATTGATCAGCTCGGGCAGGCGCTTGCCGGCCGCCTTGAAGATGCCGAAAGCGTCCATGTGAAACCGCGCTCCGGCCTGCAAGGCTTCATAACCGTCTTCGATGCGGATGCCCGTACCACCGGAGCGCAGGTGGGCCATGTCCTTACCGGAACTGAGGGTGAGAAACCGGCACGACAGGATGGCCGGGCCGTCGTCAGGCCCGGCTTCGACGCACACCGCCGCCGCACCGTCACCGAAGATGGCCGACATCTCCGGCTGGCTGATATCCAGTCCAGCCGAGGCGATGTCGCTGGCGAAGATCAGAGCGCGCCGCCACCGCCCGGCCTTGATACCAAGACTGACCAGGTCCAGCGCACTGAGGAAGGACAGGCATGTCATGTTGACGTCGAAACACGGAATGCCGGATTTGTGCAGTCCCAGAGCGTGCTGGACCAGGACGGAGGTGCCGGGGATGGGTTGCTCCATGACCCCGCAGGCGCCAACCAGGACGTCAAAGTCTTCACTCCAGCCGGCTTCGTTGAGCGCTGCGCGGCAGGCCTGGGCGGCCATGAACGAGGTGGTTTCGTCGCGCTGCGCAATACCGCGTTCGGCAATGCCGAACCGGGCCTGGGTCCAGCCTTCGGCCTTGCCGTACAGGGCGTCGAGCGCGCTGGACGGCCGGCGGGTTCGCGGTGCATAGACGCCGGCGCCGGCAAGTCTGAGACCAATGGGATAGGTCACGTGTGTCGTTCCTGACATTTTGAACAATGTTCATAAAACTGTCAGCGCACCTTGTCAATGCTTATCGCAGCCATCACGCCTTTAGGGCGGATTGCGTAAGCTCAATGCAGTGGGGAAATCGGAGTTAGCCCGTACAGGTCTTGCTCGCCGCGCCCCGAACTGCCGTCACCACCGTGGCCTCCGGCGTCAGGGCTTCCCATTCCTGGGCCGCCATCGCCGCAAACGTCTTGCCATCGGTCGAGGCGTCGAACACCGCCCGCAGACATTTGGTCGTTACCGCAGCAAAGCTGACCGCATTGAACCCGTCCGCAACCGGATAATCCGCGGCGATCGCCGACCATGCCGACCCGGTCCAGTATTCCAAGTGCCACGCCTTGGGCGGTGCCACCCCGACGCCGGAACCCGCCGGTTGGTCACCCCAGAACTGGATGCGCGCACCATTCAAAACAACCGGCTGTTCCCAGTTGTACTGCGCCCATTGCTGCTTGGGATTGTCCGGTGTCCAGGTCGCCCACATGTCGGGCGGCAGCGGCGCCATCCGCACCTTGCCGTCATTCAGCGCCCGCAGCCAGTACTGCAGCGGCACCGGCGCATTCGACGCCGTCACCTTCGCTGCCGCCGCAATATTCCGCGAAGGCACAGGCGGTGGCATATTCCGTGTCTGAACCACCGTCCTGATCCGTGCCGGCGAGACACTGTCGTCCCACAGGATCTCATCGACCGCCACGCTGCGGCGGAAATGCCCGCCCCCCCTGGCATCAGCGTTATGATAGGCGATGTACCATTTGCCGTTGAACTCGGCGATGCCCGAGTGCGAGGTGGTCGACGACACCGGCTCCAGCATCACGCCGCGATAGGTCCACGGCCCCAAAGGCGACGGCGCCGTACCATAGGCGATACAGGCGTAGTACACGGCTTCGGTGCACTCTGAGTCCGGTCCGGCCTTGTTGCCGGCATAGGCCATGTAATAGGTGCCCTTGCGCTTGAAGATCCACGGCGCCTCGAAGAACCCGGTCAGGGTGATGACATCGACCGGCTGGCCCTTGAAGGTGACCATGTCGCGTTCCAGCTCGACGCCCTTCAGCCGCCCGAACGTCCCCCAATAGAGGAAGACCCGCCCGTCCTCATCAACCAGAACGGTCGGATCGATGTTCTGGATATCGTTGGCCACAGGATAGGACTGCGACACCACCGGCCCCGCCGGATGGGCATCGACCCACGGCCCCAGCGGACTGTCGGACACCCCGACGCCGATAGCGAAACCGTCCTTGTTGGTGCTGCCTTCCTGCATGACCGGGGCGTAGAAATAGAACCGCTTATCGGGTCCCTGGACGATCTGGGCAGCATAGGCCCGCGCCGGCGTCGCCCATGCGAACACGTTCTCCGGCCGGATGAAGTGCGGATAATGCGTCCACTCACCCGACTTCGGATCGGATGTCGCGAGCATCTGCCATTCCGGCATGATGAAGTCGTTGACGCCGTCCTGCGCCCTATCGCGGCCGGTCAGGACGTACAGCTTGCCATCGGCCACGAGCGGCGCCGGGTCGGTCGTATAGTCGGCACCGTCGGCCAGGATCGGATTGGCCGCCGCGTGGACCGACCGGCTTTCAAGCGCCGAGTCCGCCAAATCTGTATCTGCATGCACCGAGGCGCAGGCCATCAACGGCAGCAGGGCTGCACTCAGTAAGAACCGCTTCATGCCGCAACGCCCGCCGGCGCTGCCGTGAACAGGCGCACGCCAAAGACCGGTCCGGCCGTCTTGCCCTCCTGGGCGTTGAACTTGATGGTCACCCTGGACTTGCCCTTGGTCAGTTCGTGCGGAATGGGATAGTCGACATCGATCCAGGCGCCGGGCTGGCGGCCCGATAGCCGCTCATGAGCGATGACCGTGCCGTCGACCTCGATGGTGAAGCTGCGGTTGAACTCCGAGCCCCAATAGGTCGCTTCCAGCACCAGCGGCCCCGCCTCGCGGCCGTCCTTCTGCACCTTCATCTCGAAGGTAAACCAGCCGCCGGTCCGGGCGTCGCGGCCGTTGCGGCCACGATAGACCACCGGATAGGAATTGCCCTGGGTGAGCAGATTATGGTCGCGCTCGGGCTGCATCTCGCCCAGGTGCATAACGTCGACCGACCGCGCCGCCAGATCCTTCAGCCGCGCCTGCTCGGCCTGGTAGGCGACCTGGGCGTCGGCCCATTCGGCGTCGTTGTAGCGGTTGAAATAGACAGCGGTGCGGCGGGTATACTGGCTGTAGAACGGCCGGAACGTCATGTCACCCGGACGGCCAATACCATTGCTGCGATAGACCGCCTTTTCGACCGACTCCGGCGTAAACGACCCCAGCAGATCCGAACCGACCAGGGCCGGGGCATCGCCTTGCCACGAGTCTTCGATCGCGCCGAGATCGGCCGCCAGCACCATCGGACCACGCAGCAGGGCCACAACCTTGTCGTCACCCGCCGTGCCCTCAAACCGCAGCTCCAGTGGCAGGTCGAGCGTCACGACATCGCCGGCTTTCCACGTGCGGCGGATCAGGGCATAGCCCTTGTCGATCGCGGCCAGGGCCGGCTTGCCGTTGACCAGCAGAGTATGGGACTTCGCCCAACCAGGAATACGCACGGCCACGGTGAACGCCTTGGCGCCACTCGACTGCGTCACCTTGAAGGCAACGCGGCTGTCGTAGGGATATTGCGTCGTCAGCTCGAAGGCCGCCTTGTTCCAGGTCAGTTTCGATGGGATGAACAGGTTGACGAACAGGGTGTCGTCGGACTGCCAGTAGATGCTGTCGCCATGCTTGGAATGGCTCTCGATGCCCGACAGGACGCAGCACCAGAACGAATCCTCCGGCGTCGAATATTCGCGGCCCGTCCCCGACATCAGCGGCACCATATAGGCGAACATGCCGGTTTCCGGGTTCTGGTGCGCCATGATGTGGTTGAGGTGGGCGCGTTCGTAATAGTCGAACCAGGCAGCATTCGGCGTCCACGCATACAGATGCCGCGTCAGCTTCAGCATGTTGTAGGTGTTGCAGCTTTCGCAGGTCTGTTCGGTTATGTGCTTGGCAATGGTGTCGGGTTCGAAGAAATATTCCCGGTCGGCATTGCCGCCAATGGCAAAGGAATGGTGGTTGACCACGCGATCCCAGAAGAAGGACGAAGCCTTGCGATACCCCGGCTTGCCGGTGATCTCGTACAGCCGCGCCAGCCCGACCAGTTTCGGCACCTGGGTATTGGCGTGGTTGTTGGCCAGTTTGTCCTCGCCCGCCGTCAGCGGATCTAGGATACGATGATGGTAGATGCGTTCGGCCAGGGCCAGCCAGCGCGGGTCTTTCGTCCGCGTATACAACTCGGCAAAGGATTCGTTGATGCCGCCGTGTTCGCAGTCCAGCACCTTCTGGACCTGCTCGTCATTCAGCGCCGCGAACACCTTTTCGATATAGCCGCCCAGGGCCACCGCCACCGGAATACCGGCGTCGATGCCGGCATAGGTCTGGGCGTCCATCAGGCCGGCAAACAGCTTGTGCCAGTTATAGAAGGGCACCCAGCAGCCATTGAGGTCGAAACCGGCCGAGCGGATATCGCCGGCCATGATTTCGGCGAAGATCTCCTTGCCGTCGACAATGCTGGCATCCTTGCGCTTTCTCATAAAGCCGGCGGCGTAGCCGTCGCCGTGGGCCGCCTGGACCTTGGCCAGTTCGGCGATGATATATTCGATCCGCGTCCTGGCCTCGGCATGGCCGGTCTGGGCGTATAGCAGCGAAAGCGCCGACAGATAGTGGCCCAGGGCCTCGCCGGCGATGGTGTCGGATTCCCATCCGCCATAGATCTCGCCCTTGACGGGGAGTCCGGCGAACTTGTGATAGTTGTGCAGCATGCGGTCGGGCGACAGGAACATCAGATATTTGGTGTTGGCCTCAACCGCGGTCAGAAACGGCGACGGCAGCAGGCGGACATCGCTCAGCGGCACCGCCGTGGCGGCCGCCGGCACCTTGGTCGGGTTTGGGGCCGCATCCCTGGCCATGGCGCCGCCGGAAGCTGCAGCCAGCAGCGTTCCACCTGCGGCGCCCCGCAGCAGGAAACGGCGATCGACGGACAATGGCATTCGGGTCATAACGGCCTCTTCAGCTTTAATCGGACGGTTGCGCAAACATTATTATACGGTATACAATTTTGTGACAACACCCAATCGAGGCCGAAACATGAGACTCCTGCTGCGTGCCACCGCACTTGCCCTGGTTCTGACCGCAACGTCCGTGCCGGTCTTTGCCGACGACGCCACCGACGCCGTCTTCCGCAAGATTTACGAGACGGAATGGGCGTGGCGCAGCGAACACGCGGCGGCTGACGAGGACTCCGGCAAGAAAGACGTCGCCCCGCGCCTGCCTGATGTGTCCAAGGCCGCCCAGGATCGCAAGCTGGCCTATTGGCAGAATGTCCTCAAGCAACTCGACGCCGTCGATACAAAAGCCCTGTCGCCGCGCGAAGCCGAAAACTATCAGGTCTACCGCTATCAGATCGAGACGGCGATCGACGGGCAAAAATATAAGCTCTATGAACGGCCAGTCAGCGGCGACACCTCCTTCTGGAGCGACCTGACCGGCATGGCGCGCGGCACCTTCCGCACCGAAGACGACTACCGCAACTACATCGCCCAGCTCAACGACATACCGCGCTATTTCAAGGACAACACCGATAACATGCGAGCGGGCCTGAAGCGCGGCTTCACCCTGCCGCAGATTTCGCTGCAGGGCCGCGACCTGACCATCACCAGCGTCATCGACGCCCCGACCATCGAAGACAATATCTACTACCTGCCGTTCAAGACCCTCCCGGCCAACATGTCGGCGGCGAAACAGGCGGAACTGCGTGCCGCCGCCACGGCCGCCATCCGCGACAAGGTCATCCCGGCCCACCGCGACCTGCTCAAATTCATGCGCCACGACTATATGCCGAAGGCGACCAAGTCTTTGGCCGCCTACGACCTGCCCGACGGCCGCAACTTCTACCAGGCCCAGGTCCGGGAATATGCCACGGTTGACATGACGCCGGAGCAGATCCACCAGATCGGCCTCGACGAAGTCGCCTCGATCCGCAAGGAAATGCAGGCCATCATGACTGAAGTCGGCTTTACCGGCGATCTGAAGGCCTTTCTCGACTTCCTTCGCACCGATCCGCAGTTCTACGTTACCAAGCCGCAGGACCTGCTGGACCGCGCCGCCTGGACCGCCAAGCTGTTCGACGGCAAGGCCGACCAGTATTTCGGCCGCCTGCCGCGCTCGCGCTTCGGCATCTATCCGGTAGCGCCGGAACTGGCGCCCTTCTATACCGGCGGACGCGGCGGACCGGGCGGCTACTGGGTCAATACCTGGAATCTGCCAGCGCGCCCCCTGTACTCGATCCCCGCCCTGACCCTGCATGAATCAGCGCCAGGCCACGCCTTCCAGATGCCGCTGGCGATGGAAAACAAGGGCCTGCCGGCCTTTCGCCAGCACACCTATATCTCGGCCTATGGCGAGGGCTGGGCGCTCTACGCCGAGCGCCTCGGCGACGAGATGGGCATCTACCAGACACCCTACGAGCGCTTCGGCATGCTGAGCTACCAAATGTGGCGGGCGGCGCGTCTGGTGGTCGATACCGGCATCCACGCCAAGGGCTGGACGCGCGAGCAGGCGCAAAACTTCATGCTCGACAACACGGCCTTGTCAAAGCACGAGGTGACGACCGAGGTCGACCGCTACATTGCTTGGCCGGGCCAGGCCTTGAGCTATTACCTGGGCGAGATGGTCATCTGGAAGGTCCGCCGCAAAGCCGAGGCGGCCTTGGGTGAAAAGTTCGACATCCGCGCCTTCCACGACACAGTGCTGGAACTGGGCAGCGTGCCGCTACCGGTGCTGGAAGCCCGCGTTGACCGTTTCATCGCCGAAGGCGGCAAGAGCCCCTATGCTGAAGAAGAGTAAATCTAAGAGGACCCCTCCGTCTCGACGCGGTCGCCCCATAAGGGGCCTCCCTTGCTCGCCCATCGGCTCCGCCAAACCCCATCAAGATGGGGAGGAGAAGGACGTCGGTTTCACCTGTTCTTTCTTCTCCTCCCTACCGAAGGTGGGGAGGTGGCGAGCAAGCGAAAGCCGAAGGCTGAAGCGCGTCGAGACGGAGGGGTCCTCTTTCCGCCGCTCCCTCATGGTGCTGGCTCTCCTCACCGTCCCCGCTTGCACGGCCAGCCTGGCCCCGCCACCGCCAACCCTGAACCTCGACCCGTTCTACCAGAAATATGCCGACGCCGGGGGCATCCCGATCACCACGTCCAATAAGGTCCCCGACGAGGTCGTCGTCATCGCCCGAGACCTGGTCGACGACATGCTGGCCCATCGCCCCGACCTGCGCGCTGAACTGATCCGCACACGTGCCCGGGTCGGCGTCATGTCCATAGACGAAACCACCACCGACCTGCCGGAACAGTCGGACTGGCAGAAGCCGGCCATCGACGACCCGCGGCTGTCGAAATGCGATGTCCGCGACTATGCCACCACGATCGGACGCATGAGCGACCGCGACTACTGGGCCATGCGGGCACGCGGCATGGGCGGGCTTTACACCACGGGCGCCGAGGAAAACCTGCTCGGCCTACCCCACACGCGCTATTACGGCGAAAACATCCTGGTGCATGAGTTCTCGCACAACATCCTCAATGCCATCCGCGAGATCGACCGTCCGCTGTACGGCCGCATCGAAACCGCCTTCGCCACCGCCAAGGCCAGGGGCTACTGGCGCGGCGCCTATATGGCGCTGAACATCGATGAATACTGGGCCGAAGGCACCCAGTTCTGGTTCAATTCCAACATGGCTTACAAGACCGACGACGTCACCATCGTCAACGACGATGAGCTCAAAAACCACGATCCCGGTCTCTATGCCGTGTTGGGCGAAGTCTACGGCGACAACCACCACCTCAAGGCGGACGCCTTCTACCGCCACCCGGCCCGCATGAACAGCGCCAAGGCCGACCTTGTCAACGACTGCTACTCATAAACATTACGACTGCAAAAGGCTGGGGCCGATGATCAACTTCCTGCTGGTGGCCTGCGTCCTGGTCACTGTCCTGTCGGCCATTCCGGTCGTCCTGCAGATGCGCAACCAGCCGCGCGGTCTGATCGTCTGTTTCTTCACCGAGATGTGGGAGCGCTTTTCCTATTACGGCATGCGCGCCCTGCTGATCTACTACCTGACCCAGCACTTCCTGTTCTCGGACAAGCACGCCACCGAACAATATGCCAGCTACACCGCCCTGGTCTACCTGACGCCGCTGATCGGCGGCCTGGTTGCCGACCGCTGGCTGGGCACGCGCAAGGCCGTCATCTTCGGCGCCGTCCTGCTGTGCCTGGGTCACCTCGGCATGGCCTTCGAAGGGAAGCCAGCCGAACAGATCCTGACCCACGCCGGCCAGACCTACAGCTTCGTCAGCGAAGGCCGCCAGGCGCAGCGCGAGGTCCGCCTCCAGGTCGGCGACGCCAGCTATGACTGGCAGGCGACGCCGGACGGCGGTTTGACCATAGCCGGCCTGCCCGCCGATGCGCCGCTACCCGCCACCCTACCCCCCGGCAGCTTTGAGCTGACAGTCGCCAACCCGACGCCGTGGGCGGAACAGGCCTATTACCTGGCCGTCTCCCTGATCATCCTGGGGGTCGGCTTCCTTAAGCCCAACATCTCGACCATTGTCGGGCAACTGTATGACGGCCGCGATCCGCGCCGCGATTCCGGCTTCCAGCTCTATTACTACGGCATCAATCTCGGCTCCTTCTGGTCGGCCCTGCTGTGCGGCTATGTCGGCCAGACGGTCGGCTGGTGGGCGGGCTTCGGTCTGGCCGGCATCGGTATGGTGGCCGGACTCGCCGTTTTCATCCTGGGCAAGAGCTGGCTGGACGGCCGCGGCGCCCCGCCGGAACCGGAAAAGCTGACCGAAAAGGTCGCCGGCCTGCCGCGCGAAACGGTCGTTTACGCCCTCTCGTTGCTGGGCCTGCCGCTGGTCTTCTATCTCATCCAGCGCCACGCCATCGTCGGCCTGGCCGAACTGACCGGCGTGGTCATCGTGCTGGGCTATGTCGTCTTCCGCATGATCACGCGCTACAGCCGCGAGGAAAACTACCGTCTGGCCCTGGCCATGGTGCTGTCCCTGTGTTCGGTCGCCTTCTGGGCGCTGTTCGAACAGGCCGGATCGTCGCTGAACCTGTTCGCCGCGCGCAATGTCGACCTGCAGTTCCTCGACGACGCGAAGACCATCGCCCTGTTCGGCCATACCTATGTCCTGGCCTCGGCGGCGCAACTGGAAGCCCTGGGCGGCCTGCCGGCTGGCACCGTATGGATCGACATGGGCCTGACAGGTTCCCAGACCCAGAGCTTCGGTCCGGGCTTCATCCTGCTGGGCGCGCCGGTCATGGCCTTTGTCCTGGCGTGGCTGGGCCGGCGTCACCTCGACCCACCGCCGCTGCGCAAGTTCGCCTTCGCCCTGGCCTGCGCCGGCGGTGGCTTCCTGATGCTGACGCTTGGCGCCAACTGGATCGACGCCAGCTTCCGGGTGCCGTGGTACTTCCTGCTCCTGACGTACATGTTCCACGCCATCGGCGAGCTGGCCCTGTCGCCGGTGGGCCTGTCGCAACAGACCAAGCTGTCGCCGGTGACTTTGGTCTCAACCATGATGGCCATCTGGTTCCTGGGCACTTCGGGTGCGCAGTACGTCGCGGGTATGATCGCCAACACAGCAGCCAGCCAAACCGTCGGCGGCCAGGTGGTCGATGCCCAGGCGTCGCTGGATGCCTCGATCGCCACCTTCACGACAATCGGCCTGTGGGGCCTTGGCCTGGCAGTGGGCGTCTTCGTGCTGTCCTATTTTATCAGCCACTGGGCCGGGGAAGACGCGAGAGCCCGCTGAAGTCTATCAGAACTCTAGACCCGATCGATCGCCGGCTGGGGCTCGGTGAACCACTTGGCGCCCGACTCGGTCACATACATATGGTCCTCCAGCCGCACCCCAAAGCGCTCCGGCACCACGATCATCGGCTCATTCGAGAAACACATGCCCGGCGCCAACGGCGTCTTGTCGCCGCGCACCAGATAGGCCGGCTCATGGATGCTCAGCCCGATGCCATGGCCCGTCCTGTGCGGCGTTCCCGGCAAATTATAATCCGGCCCCAGGCCATGCTTTTCCAGAACCGCCCGCGCGGCATAATCGACCGCTTCGCACGCCACCCCGACCTCGACCCGGGCAAAGGCTGCGGCCTGCGATTCCTTTTCGATCTCCCAGATGCGGCGATGTTCATCATCAGCTGTGCCGAAACTGTAGGTCCGCGTGATGTCTGAGGTATAGCCCTGGACGTAACAGCCGGTATCGACCAGCACCAGATCGTTCTCCCGCAAGCTCTGCACACCCGGCAGGCCATGCGGAAACGCCGTACCGCGCCCGAACTGGACGATGCAGAAAGAATTGCCCGCCGCACCCATCCGGCGATGCGCCGCCTCGATGAAATTGGTGACCTCGACCGTCGTGATGCCCTCACGCAGCATCCGGGCTGTGGCGCGATGCACCTCCAGGGTCATCGACTTGGCCTGCTGCATCAGGGCCAGTTCGGCCGCCGACTTGTACATCCGGCAGCCGTTGATCACCGCCGACGCTTCCAGGATCTCCAACCCGGTCTCGCGCCCCAGACGGTGGACCATCTCGAACGACATGGACGGATCGACGGCCAGTTTCGAAAGCCCCCAGTCCGTCATCGCCTGGCCGACCAAGGCCGACGGACTCTCGTGCTCATGCCACAGGCGATAGTCGCAGGCGATCTGCATATCTGCCTCGACCGAGCCGCGCTCGAAATAGGGACAGATCAGCACCGGCTCGCCATCGACCGGCAGCAGCAGGGCAATCAACCGCTCCGACGCGGCCCACGGCAGGCCGGCGAAATAGCGCAGCGACGCCCCGGCCCCGACCAGCAGCGCATCGGCGCCCATGTCACGGGTCAGCCGCCGTGCCTTGTCGAGGCGGTCTAAACGCTCGGCAATCGTAATGGCCGGTGCCGGATCGACTGGCGGGCTCAACCGCGCCAGCTCGGCTTCGATAGTCGACGATCCGATCATTGAAAACGCTCCAGAGAGAAAGCTACAGGCGCCTCACCGCCCGACACCATATCGGCGACGATCTCGCCCGTCACCGGCCCCAGGGTCAAACCCAGATGCTGATGCCCGAAAGCATAGTACACCTTATCCTTCAATCGGCCGATCGCCGGCAAATAATCCGGGAAGGTCGGTCGCGCTCCGATCCACTGCGCCACCTGATCCGCCGGCCCAAACGGCAGACCCAGCGCTGTCACATGCTGCCGTAGTCTCGACCATTTGCCGGCATCGGGCGGATCATCGACTCCAGCGAATTCGACAAAGCTGGCCGCGCGCAAACCGCCTTCGAAACCGGTGACGATCATCGAGCGGTCTTCGAACACCACCGGCGGCAAACCGTCCGGCCAGCCGTGCGACGACGACTGAATGTGATAGCCGCGCTCGGCGACGATCGGCATCCGCGCCCCCAAAGGCTCCAGCAGCCCCTTCGACCGCACCCCGGCGCTCACCACGACAGCATCAGCGATCAGGGTCTCGCCCCCACTCAGCACCACCGCGCCGTCGCTGACCCGCGCTACGCGTTCATGCAGCACCGTCCCGCCGCGTTCGGCAAACGTCGCTTCCATCGTCGCCAACAACCGTGCCGGTTCGGCAATCTGGCCGGTGTTCTCGAACCGGATCGCCCCGGCAATGTCCGCCGTGGTGATTCTCTTTAAGCTCGCCAACTCGTCTTCGGTCGCGACATGAAACCGCGCATCGCCGATATCCGTCGACTGCCAGGATTTCAGACCCGCGGTCGCCGAGGCCTTCGTTTCCCACACCACATAGTGGCCGTCTTGCTTCAAAAGGTCCGGCGCAGCGATATCCGTGACCCGGCGCTGCCAGGCCGGCATGGCCTGGGCGATCAAGGCCGACAAAGCCGCCTTGCCGCGAGCGAACGGCTCTGGACGCGCCGCCTTCAGCAGCCGCAGCGAAAACGGTAACCACTGCCCGACCGCCCGCACCGGCAAGCCCAGGGCGCCCTTCGGATAGAGCCGCCGCCAAGCCGATCTGACCATCGCCATCGATGCCAAAGGCTCGACCTGTTCGATGGCGATATGGCCCGCATTACCATAAGAAGCGCCGCTTCTGACCACTTCCGGATCGATCAGCGTAACCTCAAAACCCTTACTCTGTAAGGCGAGCGCAACATTCAAACCGACGATGCCGCCGCCGGTAACAATTGCGTGGGCCATGTGATACTATCCTTGTTGCATCTCGCTATCGCATATTGTATACGGTATATGTTCTTACGCAAGCTCCGGGAGCCTATTATAATGACCATCGACTGGCACGGCGTGTTTCCTGCCGTAACCACGCAATTCCGAGAAGATCTTTCGATCGATTTTAAAGACACCCAGCGCGTTGTCGATGATCTTATCCGTGACGGCGTCACCGGCGTTATCGCCATGGGTACCTGCGGTGAAAACAACTCCCTGACCGCCGAGGAAAAGCGCGACATGCTCAAGGCGATCGTCGAGGTCGTCAACGGCCGCGTTCCGGTCGTCACCGGCGTTTCCGAGTTCACCACCCCTTTGGCCCAAGCCTGGGTCCGGGATGCCGAAGCCATTGGCGCCGACGGCCTGATGCTGCTGCCGGCCATGGTCTATGTCCCCAAGCCCGAGGAACTGGTCGCGCACTTCACCCAGGTGGCCAACGCCACCAAGCTGCCGATCATGCTGTACAACAACCCGACCGCCTACCGCGTCAATATTGGCAACGACGTCCTGGAAGCGTTGAAGCCGGTCAAGAACATCGTTGCGGTCAAGGAATCAGCGGCCGACACCCGCCGCTTCACCGATCTCTACAATGCCTTCGGCAGCCGCTATGTCATCTTCGCCGGCCTCGACGACGTCGCCTTCGAAGGCCTGCTGCTGGGCGCCCAAGGCTGGGTTTCGGGCCTGACCTCGGCCTTCCCGCACGAATCCGTCATGCTGGTCAAGGCGCTGGAAGCCGGCGACATCGCCACCGCGCGTGAGATCTACCGCTGGTTCTTGCCGCTGCTGCACCTCGACGCCGAACACGACCTGGTTCAGTCGATCAAGCTGGCCGAGCAGATCATGGGCCGCGGTTCGGAACGTGTACGCATGCCGCGCATGCCGCTGACCGGCGCCCGCCGCGCCGAAGTCACGGCCATGGTCGAAAAGGCCGCCGCGACCCGCCCGTCGCTTAAGATCACCAAAGCCGCTTAACCAAATACTGATTTGCGTTCCATAGGCGGTTCGAATCCATCGAACCGCCTATTGTCGTCCGGAGCCCAGCTATGCGCCATACCTTCTTCGCCATCGATGGCCACACCGCCGGCAACCCGGTCCGCCTGGTCGCCGGCGGCGCGCCTTTGCTCAAAGGCAACTCCATGTCCGAGCGCCGCCAGGATTTCCTGTCGCGCTTCGACTGGATCCGCACCGGCCTGTGTTTTGAGCCGCGCGGCCACGACATGATGTCGGGCGGCTTCCTCTATCCGCCGACCCTGGACGACACCGACGCCGGCATCCTGTTCATCGAAACCTCGGGCTGCCTGCCGATGTGCGGTCACGGCACGATCGGCATCGTGACCTTCGCGCTGGAAAACGGCCTGATCATCCCCAGGACTCCGGGCAAGCTGAAACTGGAGGTGCCCGCCGGCGTCATCAACATCGACTACACAACCGCCGGCAACCGCGTCACCTCCGTCAAGATCACCAATGTCCCGGCCTACCTGGCCCAGACCGGCATCAAGATCGATGTCCCCGACTTCGGCCACCTGACCGTGGATGTGTCCTATGGCGGCAACTACTACGCCATCATCGAGCCCCACGGCCCCTATACCGGCCTCGACGACCTGGGCGCCGCCCGCATCATCGAGCTGAGCCGCACGATCCGCCAGCTGGTCCGCGACACATACGAACCCGTCCACCCGCTCGATCCCACCATCCGCGGGGTCAGCCACGTCCTGTGGGCGGACAAACCCAAACACGACGGCGCCGATGGCCGCAACGCTGTGTTTTACGGCGACCGCGCCATCGACCGTTCGCCCTGCGGCACCGGCACATCAGCCCGCCTGGCCCACCTCCACGCCAAGGGTAAACTGAAGGTCGGCGACCGTTTCATCCATGAAAGCTACATCTGCAGCCGCTTCATCGGCCGCGTCGAAGCCGAGACCGAACTGAACGGGCAAAAGGCCATCATCCCCTCGATCGAGGGCTCTGCCATTGCAACCGGTTTCAATAACCTCTGGATCGACCGCGAAGACACCTTCTGGGCCGGCTTTCAGGTTGTTTAATTTCGTTGATCACGCAACGATTCGGCCTTAGCCCTTGCTAACGGGCTCAAACCATAGCTAACTTGGTATACTTTATAACAGAGCTCGTGCGCGGGGCGAGAAGCTTATGTCCATTATTGTCCAGACCCTATCGGAACAGATCTATGCCCTGATGCGCGACCGCATCATTTCCGGCGTCATGCCCGTCGACACCGCCATCCGACAGGACGCCCTGGCCGCCGAACTCGGCGTCAGCAAGATTCCGTTGCGCGAAGCCTTTGCCCGCCTGGAGCAGGACGGTCTGTTGCTGTACGTCACCAATCGTGGTTTCTTCATTCGCCCCCTGTCGGTCGACGAGGTCGAGGAGGTCTATGCCCTGCGGTTAAAGATCGAGCCCGACGCTGTCGCCGAGGCGGCCACGGTCGCTACCGACAAGGACAAGCAGGTGGCGCTGGACTGTCTCAAGGCGCTGGACGAGGCTGTGGTGTCGGACAAGAAAAAGGTCGGCAAGCTGAACCGGGCCTATCACATGGCTCTGGTCAAGCCGATCCAACGCCCGATCACCACCCAGATCGTCGAACGGCTGAACATCATTTCGGAACGCTATGTCGGCAAGCACCTGGAGCCAGCCGGCCGCGACAGCCGCGCGCACGACGAGCATGCGGCCATGTACGAGCTGTGGGCGTCAGGCAAATCGAAGGAAGTCGCCGCCATCATGGCGCACCATATCAGCTCGACGCTTGAGGACCTGCGCAAGCAATTCGAACTGGAAAAAGCGGGCTAAGATTTGGGCCCGCCGCGCGGCGGCACCCTCCTAAAGTGGGTCCACAGATTACACCGATTACACAGATTAAACCTCTGAAAAATCTGTGTAATCGGTGTAATCTGTGGACCCACTTTTTCGAACTTCACCGCCGCGCTGCAGGCGGATGTCATCCCTTTCAGAATCCCATCCGCCTGCCGGCATCCGGCTTGACCCGGCTCTCCTCAGCCAACCGCGCCAGCACACCCACGGCATCCACCGCCGGCGCGTGCCGCAGTTGCCGGGCCACCACAGCGAAATCGCCGGGCGTCAGGTTGCGCAACACCGCCAAGCCCGCCGGCGCCGGCATCCCAAAGAACCGTGCGAACGCCCGGCCCAGCCTTTCCGGCCCCAAAGGCGCCAGATCCAGCTTGAACACGAAGCGCCGCAGGGTCGCCGGATCCAGCGAACCCGGATGGTTTGTCGCCGCCACCACCGGCAAGGGGTGCCGGTCCAGCCAGGTCAGCATCTCATTGACCTGACCGACCTCCCATGACGTCCGCGCGCGCGTCCGGTCGAACAGCAGCGAATCTGCTTCGTCGAACAGCAGCACGCCCTCCTCGCGCCGCGCGTCCTCGAACGCCTTCGCGATGTTCTGCTCAGTCTCCCCGACCCACTTCGACAGCAGGTCCGACGCCCGCCGCACCAGCAAGGGCCGGTCAAGCATCCGCGCCATATGGTGCGCCAAAGCCGTCTTGCCCGTGCCCGGAGGCCCGGTCAGCAACAGCGACACATCCAAAGCGCCCAGATCCCGTATCGAATCGAACAGGACATCCATCGGCCGGTCGGCCTCGTACAGTCCCATGTCCAGTTCGCCCGGCCCGTCCATCGGCATCTCGCCGCCGCGCAAGGCCCGCACCAGCGACGTTGCCGCCCGTGCGCCGCAGTCGGGCTCACCGGCCAGCCGCGCCGCCTTCACGGCCACCCGCAGCACGCTGGAGGTCTCCGGCACCTGGTCGATCAGCCGCCTGATCGCCGCGCCCGCCAACCTACCCCTATCGTGTCCGCCTTCGTCGGCCACGACCCGCGCCAGGATACGGTGGGCTGCCTGCCGCGGTGGCAGGTCCAGATGCAGCACAAAGCTCATCCGGCGCAGGATGGCGTCGTCGATGTTGCCGACTGCGTTGGTGATCCAGATCACCGGCGCCGCATTGGTTTCCAGCAGCCGGTTGACGAAGACCTTGCTGCCTTCGCGCCGCGCGAACCAGTCGCCGGAACCCCGTTGCGCCCCGCCGATCAGGTCCTCCATCTCGTCGAACAGCAGCACGGCGCCGGCGCGGTCGCCCAGCACCCGCTGAGCCAGCATCAGCGCCAGTACCCGGTCCTCGCGCGTCGGCTCCTCGCCATCATCGTCGACTTCGCCGATCCCGTGCAGAGGACAACCGGCCGCCGCAGCCAGGGTCCGCGCCAGCTCCGTCTTGCCGGTCCCCGGAGGCCCGTGGATCAGGATGTTGACGCCGTGCGCCCGCTCGCGCGCCGCCCCGGCCAGCAACCGCACCAGGAATTCGGCCTCGCCGACATGGGCGAAGTCCTCCATCCCCAGCATGGCCGTCTGGCGCCGCCCGGCCAAGGCCTCGGACATCTCGTCCGGCGCCAGGTCGCGGTCGAGGACGCGCGACAACGGCCAGCGGATCTCCACCGGATCGTCATACGACGCGCGAACCCCGAACCCGACCAGGCCCAGCTTCAGGACATCGCTGCGCCGGACGCACCGGGTCGCGTCCTGGGCCTCGGCCCCGGCCAGTTCGCCCAGCGCGGCGGGCAGTTCACGGATGTGATCGCCAACACAGCCCAGCATGGCGCTCAGCCTCGGCAGGCGGTCGCAGGCGATCATCAGGGTCAGCAGTTCGGCGTCAAACGGCGCCAGGTGCAGCAAGCGACCCAGTTCGTCGGCCAAGTCCAGGACGCGCGGGCGCGGTGCTTTCGACTCAGGGGGCGTCTTTAGGACACGCTTCAGCCGCTTGCGGAACGGCTTCCATTCCAACTTTTCCAGTACCGGCTGCCCCAACAGCCAGGCGACATCGCTGGTGGCCCAGACCAGCAGTCTTTGCGCCGGCTTCGAGTCCGGCACGATGTCGCGGGCCATCCGCAGCGCCAGGCTGCGGACGATATGATCTTCGTTCATGGTCATGTCTTTCGGCGGAGACGCAGCGTTGCGCATCTCACGATGTTTCATTCAGGTTGGGAAACAGGGGTGCGGCCGAGCTCTCTGCCCCGCCGCGACGCCGAAAGGGCGCTTAGACGAATGGCAGGATCGCGGCGGGCTTACAGCCCCGGCTGTGGGTTGATCCTATCAAGTCTTACTCTCCATATGCCCGGGGTTTCCGCGGCACGTTGCGTTCGTATAGTTAAATCCGTAACGACACGCAACCCACGCAACTCAAAAGCGACACCACCGTTGCCACGAAGCCACATTTGCAGTGTAGACGTCTTCTTACTTCTCCACCCCATCTTGATGGGGAGGTGGCGAGCAAGCGAAAGCCGAAGGCTGTCGCGC
>NZ_GL883077.1:46002-75587 GCF_000204015.1 Asticcacaulis biprosthecium C19
AGCAGGCATCTCCTGATGCCCTCCGTCTACCGCATAGCCTCGACCTCCCCGGCCTACGCCTACGACGACCTGACGGGGAAAGGCGCCGAACTCTCCGGCTGCCGTTGGAACCGCAAAGGCGTGCCGGTCGTCTATACCGCCAGCAGCATCGCCCTGGCCGCGCTTGAGACGACCGTGCACACCGACACGGGCGCTTGGCCCCTGAACCGCTATGTGCTGGAAATCGCTATCCCTGATGACCTATGGGCCGCCGCAGAATCCCCATCCGTAATGGGCACACTGCCGGCGGTCTGGGACGCTCAGCCGGCGCCGAAAGAAACGCTCAACTTCGGCGACAATTGGCTCACCTCACATCGGGCCGTTTTGCTGAAGGTTCCGTCCGTGGTGGTGCCGCTGGAAACGAATGTGCTGATCAATCCGCGCCACCCGGACGCCGGCAAGGTCAGGATCATCAACAAGACCCGGTTCGTGTACGACAGCCGAATAAGGCCTTGAACAGCGTAACAAATCTTCGATCTCCCCTGGAGCTGGCAATACTTTCGATCAGCTTTTTGTACTCTCCGCGGCAAAGTCATGCCTCTATCATAACTTCTTTTGCAATTTGCCCCTCATGCTGGGAGACAGACTAGGCGCCGTATCTTCGACTACACCATTCGGATCAAATTCTACGGTTAAACCGTACCCCTCCGCGACATAATAAATCCAACGATCATACAAATAGCGTATTGCCTCGACCACATTTTCATCCTCGACGCGGCGCGCAATATGGCGTCCGTAAAGGGGTGTCTGACCTTCTTGTACAAAATCCATAGTGACGCATGTTACGAAGTCGATCTTTCTATAAGAACCTCGTTTCCATTCCCTTTTCATGTGCCATTCGACAAGCCTAAACGCCACATCTGTGGACATGTTGAAATCACCCGTATTTAACAACACAACCCCGCAAACTTGAGGCTTATCTGTCACGGGCAGAAAATTTGCCGTTTGCTTTAGCTGGCGAGCAGCCTTATCCAACTGCCCCGCGACGGAGGGGCGGAACTTTTTGTAAAAATGGTTCCAATCCGACTCGCTTAAGCTCTTTGGCTCTATTCGGATTTGATTATTAGATAGCCGAATAAAATTTTTAAGCTTGCCCTCTTCTAAACGCTTGGAAAAATACTGATCAACCGTATCTTCTTTTCCATACTTATATATTTGTTTTAATTCAAGAATAACATCGAAATTGACACGATCGAAATGATAGTCGGCGTTTAAAGTCCCGGGCGGAATTTCAAATCTATGATCGATACGACTCCCCTCCGCGAACCGGACGAAATCATCGTAGACACTTTCGTAGTCCGACACTGAGCGTTGGTTCGTTGGCCCTTCAAGAAGCCCGGCGAGTTTATTTGTCATTTAGCGCTGCCCGTTAAAGAGCCTCCCGTTCTGATATAAGTTATGGACAAGCTCCGAGTTGTCAGGGAGCTTCGCAGTTACCGAACACTTGTGCCTTACTTTGCACGCGGCATGGCTCTACCCCCCTGGGGCTCATCTGACTCGGAAGGGTAGTCAAATGCAAAACGCCGCAGCCGTGTCCCGGCTGCGGCTTCAAATCTCTCGATGCGCGAAGCGCCTCAAACGTCCTCCACAGGCCTCAGATTGTAAGGCGTTCACGCTGTCTATCTGGCTTATCTGGCTTATCTGTGGATCAACTTTTCTTTGCTTCCGCCACGCGACACGCTCAGGATATTCTTGAACATTCGCACAGGCGGAAACTCGGCGAAGGGCTATCCACAGATAAGCCAGATAAGTCAGATGGACAGCGTAAAAGCGCCTCAATCTGACAAACCGGCCTATCTTTGAAAGCGCTTCGCGCGGCGCCCCGGGCTACGCCTTTTCCTTCCGCAGACGGCTGTTCCAGAAGCCATAGGCGAAGTAGAACACCAGCCCGATCACCATCCATACCAGGGTAAAGCCCTGGCTGATCAGCGGCAGGCTGGAGAAGATAAAGATACATCCGCCAATCGTGATCAGACCGACCAGCCAATAGAGCGGCGTCTTGAACACCCGCGCCACGTCCGGCTTCTTGCGACGCAGGATGATCATCGACAGGGCCACCGCCACGAACGCTATCAGCGTACCGGCATTGGACAACTCGGCGATCTGCTTCAGCGGGACAAACCCGGCGAAAAAGGCCACGAACAGACCCGTCAGCAGGGTGATCAGGGCCGGCGAGCCCTTGGCATTGACCTTGGCCACCGCCTTGGGCAGCAGGCCATCACGCGCCATGACGAAGAAGATACGGCTCTGGCCGTACATCATCACTAGGATGACCGACGGCAGGGCAATGATGGCCGCACCGCCGACCAGGGTGGCGATCAAAGGCTGGCCCAGGCTGCGCAGGACGTGCGGCAGGGGCTCGCCGCTGTCAGCGATTTCCTGGAAGGGGGCCGCGCCGATCGCCACACCGGCGACCAGCATGTAGATCAGGGTCGAGATCGCCATCGAGCCAACGATGCCGATGGTCAGGTCACGGCCGGGGTTCTTGGCCTCTTCTGACGAGGTCGACACAGCATCGAAGCCGAAAAACGCAAAGAAGACAATCGCCGCCGCGGCCATGACGCCGACCTTGGCGCCCTCGACCTCATGAGCCAGGAAGCCGAACGGCATGAAGGGGTCGTAATTGCCCGCCTGGACGGCCGGCAAACCGATGACGATAAAGGCACCCAGGGCAACAATCTTCACCAGGACCAGGATGATGTTCAAGGTCGCGCTCTCACGCGCGCCGATCAGCAACATCCCCATGACGGCCAGTGACACCACCACCGCCGGCAGATTGACCAGGCCGCCCGAGGCTGGACCGCTCAACAGGAAGGCCGGCAACTGCAGCCCGACGCCTTGCTCCAGCCAGCCAACCAGGTGGGCCGACCAGCCAACCGCCACCGTCGAACAGGCCAGGCTATATTCGAGGATTAGCGCCCAGCCGACCACCCAGGCCGCAATCTCACCAATAGCCGAATAGGTGTAGGTATAGGCCGAACCCGCTGTCGGGATCATGGTCGCCAGTTCGGTGTAGCACAGGGCGGCGCAGGCGCAGACCAGGCCGCATAGCGCAAACGAGATGATGACACCCGGCCCGGCCAGACCGGCACCGACACCGGTCAGGGTGTAGATCCCCGTGCCGATAATGCCGCCGATACCCAGGGCGATCAGGTGCGGCCAGCTCAGCGTCTTGGCCAGCGCCTTGCCGTCTTCTTCCGTCCGATGGAGCGGCTTGAGCGGTCCGAACAGTGCCATATCTAGTCCCCTGAATACTGAAAAAAGGAAGGCCGCAACCCCTTGGCAAGGGTCGCGGCCTCAAGTGTTAACCGGCTTTCGGCGTCAACTCAATGGTGGTTTCAGATGCACCGAGTTGAAGGCGATAGGCGCCGCGCTCAATAGGTGCAGACGTGGTGTAGGTCTTCCCGCTTGGCGTGGTCGTTGCGACATTCAGCCAGGCCTGAGGTGTCTTCGTCTTCGCCGTCGCCGAGGCCAGGGTCAGCGAGACCTGGCCGGTCTTCGGCACATAGCGCACGGCGGCGATCTTGCCGGCGTCCAGCGTGATCCACAGACCCGCCGGCGCGATGAACACCCGCGATCGCGCGCTGTCCTTGGGTTCCAGCACGATCGCGTCGCCGTCTTTACGGACATTGCCGCCGAACCCGATCCAGCCGAACACCGGATGCTCGACCAGATACGACGCCGCCGCTACGGCATGGCCGAAGAAGCTCATGCCGTAGTCGCCGTTCATGCCATCCCAGTGCATGGCATCGGGGAAGGAGTGGAAGGCGGCGGAACCGAAACCTTCGGAATCGATATTGGTCAGCGAGCCCATCAGCCCGCCATATGCGGCCCGAAGCAGCTGAAAATCGGCCGGCTTGTCGCGATAGGCGTCGAACAGGGGCACGGCATTCAGCGACGAACCGTAATGGTGAAGCTGGCGTTCGATGCGTGACGTTTTGCCGGCATAGAGGAAGTCCCAGAACCGCCGCGCCGAACCGTTATAGCCCCAATGCGGGATCGTCGGGTCGTAGGCCAGGATGACTTCGCGCGTCGAATCCGCCGCGTGTTGGTCGCCGAAATAGCGCGCCCACATATAGACTTCGGCCTGGCCGGTGGAATCCCACGGCATTTCCGAGCCAAACGGATATTTCAGAGTCTTCCAATGGTCGGCACGGCCCTTCATCAGTTTTTCGACTTCGGCGGCGAGCTCCGTAAAGCCTTCGCGCTTCAAGTCTTGCAGGATGTAGACGAAGACGTCGCCTTCCATCTGGCCGAACTGGGTGTAGTACGGTGCCTTGGTCATCATCGCCTTGGTGGTTTCACCGGCGCGGGTCAGGTAGGTCTGCCAGGTCTCGCCCGTCGCAAGGCCATCGTGATAGCGGCCCAGGCGGTACAGCACCCACCACGCCGCGGCGACGTGAGGATAGTTGTAGGACCGGCCGAGATCGGCGGCATGGGTACGATCCCAGGCCGACCACACTTTCCAGTTCAACGAAGCGTCGTAAGTCCCTTCCGGCAGGGTCTCGTCATAGAACATCACCGACTTGCGCACGCCGTACTGACCCGGGCCGTCCTTTTCCTGGATGCGGCCCCACAGGGTCTGCGAGGCGAAGGTCTCGAACTTCGACACCTCTTCCGGCACCGGATTGTCGAGTTGCTTCATGATGGTGGCCAGCCACGACCCGGCGCCGCCCTCGTCCGACAGGCCCGAAATCCACACCCGGTTATCCTGAGTGATGATGGCGTTCTTGTCGCGGTCGTAACCCATGATCGACGGGCTGCGGCCGAACGGATCGGCCGGATTGTCGTACCACTGCTTCGTCGTCAGGAAATGGCCCATATCGGCCACGACCTCAGTTTGCGGCTTGGTGAGCAGGTAATGGACGGTCTGCGCCTTGCCATCGGCATAGCGGATGTCGACGCGGGCGCGGCCGCCCTGGAAATCGGGGATATGCTTGGCCGTCAGAGGATAGCGAACCCATCCGGACCCGATCTTCTCGGCCGCGCCGATCTCCATCGATCCACCCGGCCAGACCTCGATCGAGGTCACTGGTGATGGGGCATGCAGGAACAGCGCTGCCTCCATGTCAGTCGGGACAATATAGCCGGGAATGCCGACGGCCACCGGGCGCTTGTTTTTGATCAGGGTGGCTTCGATGTCGCGGATCGATGGCGACAGGACGAAGCGCACAGCGTAGTCGAGCGACGCACCACCATCCAGGGTCATGATGCCGGTGTCGTTCCACTGCTTGACACCCTTCCATTCGGTTTCGGCGAAGCCGCCGGAATGGATCATCCAGCTATAGAAGCCCTCGAACGTCATGTTGCGTGGTTCGGGATCGTTGTAGATCTTCAGCGCCTTGTCCGGATTGCGCTCGTTCAGGATCGGTTTGTAGAGCTCGAAAGACGCCGAGTCGGTCTGCGGCAGGACCAGCAGCGACGGCCCCTGGCCGTTCAGCCGGTTGACCTGAAGGTAGCCGGCATCGAGCCCGACATAGGGATCATAGAAGCTGGCGACATCATGCGCCGTTTCCAGGTCGCGGCCGGTGATGATGTTGTCGAACACCATGGCCAGGCCCAGGCCGCCGATCTCGACGGCCTTTTTCGTGGCGTTGGTCACGGTAAAGCGCAGGACCAGGTCGCCGTTCTTACCTTCCCAGGTGCGCACCACTTTCAGCGGCATGCCGGCACCGAGGCTGGCCGTAATATCGGCGGAGGCCAAAGCGCCTTTCGACTTGGGCAGAGCCTTAACCTTGGCGCGCTTAAAAGCGCTCGAATGGTCGTTCCAGGCGGTCTCGCCAGCGAAGCGTACACGCAGGTCGATGTCGCCGAGACGATAGGCGCCATCGTCGAGGCGCTGGGTAAAGCGGTTGGAGGGGCAGAAATCGAAGCCGCCGGCAACACCCTTGGGCGCCAGCGAAACCAGGGTCTGCGAGGTGTCCTGCAGCGACAACAGGAAGTGCGGGGTCTCGAAGATCGTGGTCGCCGCATCGGGGCTGTTCCACGGCAGATCGGCGGCCCGGGCCGATCCCGCAATGGCCGTGAGGGCGACAGTACCGGTGAGCAGGGAACGGCGGTTCAGCGAGCGGACGGTCATAGCACCAACTTGATAAAGGAGGTCCGCGGCTGGCGTGGCCATCGCCGCGGACGCTCAAGTGAACCAGGGGCCGAGGGGGAGGATAGGGATGAGATCCCCGGCACCGGCAGGATTGAGGCTGCAAACCGCGCCGGAGAAGCACTTTATGCAGCCGGGCCTATCACCACGGCTCAGGGAGAACGAGCCACAGCAATTGACTGAGTAATACAACCACCCTTCGCCCCACACGTCAAATATAAATTATACGATTTTGCAAATTGCTGATTTATACTGCCTTTCTTCTCCCGCCCCGCTTGCGGGGAGGGGGGACCGCGAAGCGGTGGGAGGGGCATCTTTCTTCCTCACTTCCTTTTCTTTTTCACTGGCTTTACCGGCTTCAATATCGCGGTCGCCCCACCGGACCCCGCCAACCTCAACACCAACCGATCGCCCTTCCCCACAGCCTGCGTACTGACCACCAAAGCGGTCGGCGCCGAACCATCCTGCCAAACCTTAGCCTCAACCCCACCCCCGAGAAAATCCAAAGGCACCTCAACCGTCCGTGCCTGCTCGTTGGTCATGGCGCCGATATACCAGACATCGCCCTTTCGCCGGGCGGTGACGATGAACTGACCGATCTCGCCCTGCAACACCCGTGTCTCATCCCAGGTCGTTGGCACCGCCTGAATGAAATCGACGCCGTCTTCCCACACGATATTTCCTTGGCCATCCGCCTTTTTATAGGCCTGCGGCGCATCCGACACCATGACCAGAGGACTGTCGTAGACGACATACATGGCGATGCCGTGCCCGCGCGTGGTCATGGTAACCGGGTGGTTCTCGACGATCTCGAAGGTCTCCGGCGTCCGGTTGCCAAAGCCGCCTGGCGTATAGTCGATCGGCCCGAGGATCATCCGCGTATAGGGCAAGGTCACATTATGGGTCGCTGTGATCCGGGTGGTCCATTTGTTGTACTCGGCGCCCAGAACGCCTTCCTGGGTGATATAGTTGGGATAGGTCCGCGTCAGCCCGGCCGGCGCATAGGCGCCATGCAGGTCGACCAGCAGATGATGATCGGCGGCCTTGCCCAGAATCTTGTGGAAGTAGTCGACCATGTCCTGGTCCGACCGGTCCATGAAGTCGACCTTGATGCCGGCCACACCCCATTGTTCATAGGCCGCCAGGGCTTCGTCCATCTGCCAGTTCAGTTGCTCCCACTGCAGCCACACCATGACCCGGACCTTGCGGTCACGGGCGTACTTGATGATGGCCGGCAGATCGACCGCCGCGATCGGCTTGGTGACATCCGAACCGGGCTTGGGCCGGGTCGATGATCCGACATACCAGCCCTCATCGATCAGGATATAGTCCAGCCCCATTTCGGCGGCGAAATCGACATAGGCCTTATAGGTCTCGGTATTGATCCCCGGATTGGCCACCGGCGCCCGGAAACCGTTCCACCAGTCCCAGGCGCTCTTGCCTGGCTTGATCCACGACGTATACTTGACCCGCGACGGCGCCCCCAGGGTAGCGATCAGGTTCGACTCGACCAGATCGCGCGGACTGTCGCCGACCATGATCACCCGCCACGGCGTCTTCACGTCGCCCGGGCCAAACTTCGCCACATAGGGTTTGATCGAGTCGCTGTCGAGCCGCGGCGGCAGCCGGACGGCCACCCCCAGCTTGTTGTCGCCAGCGCGATTATAGAAGCCGGCCGGATAGTGCTCGATGTCGGCCTCGGCCAAGGCGAAGGCGGCCTCCCCTGTCTCGCAGACCAGAGGCGAATCGAACAGGTTGTGGTCGCGGATCAGCGACGCCTTGACCGGGTCGAACTCGCCTTCGTGGGCGTTGTGAAATTTGCCGATATTCAGGCCCCAGCAGCCATAGTCATCGGCAAAGGCAAACTCGGTTCTTTCCCCGTAAATTCCAAAAGTATCGAAATTTTCCAAGATATAGCGAAAGGCGACACCTTCGTCATAAACGCGGAATATAACGCCCAGGGTCCGCGAACCGCCTTCCTTGAAAGTCAGGGCCACCTCATTATACCGGTCGGGGGCGGTGGCGGATTTTCCCGCCACGATGCGGTAGGTCTCATCGACCATGCGCGTCGTGACGGTCTCAACAGTAAATCCCTTGGCGCCGAAACCGGCCACATCGGTGCGCAAACCCAACTCCGACGGCACGATCAAAGCTTTACCACTAAAGGCGACGCTGTACTTCGGCAGTCCCTCCCCTGCCTTGTCGATCGTCACCCGTATTTCGCCGTCGGGCGAATCCGCCGTCCAGATCTCGGCCTGGGCGGAACCCGCGGCCAGCAGGAAAGAAGCGGCAATCAACGAACGGAACATGGGGCGACCTCTGGACGACTGCGACAAATTATGAATACTGTATACGATATTGACTTGTAAAGCGGAGATCGCCATGCGCCCCTGGACCCTGGCTACGGCCCTCAGCCTTGTACTTGCCGCGCCCGCATGGGCGGGTCCGCCGGTTGGCGGCTGGGTCTTTGACAGCTCTCCGAACTTTCCCGGCTTTACCCGCCTGGTCGTGGCGGAAAAAGCCGGCAAGGTATCGGGCACGCTCACCTCACGCTGGTACGGCGACCTGCCCCTGACCGAACCCCGCGTCGAAGGCGACACCCTGATCTTCAAGCTCTACAACGGAAACCCACGCGTCACCATGACCGATATCGTCGTCGCGCCAGAAGGCGGATCGGTCCGCATGACCGGCAAGGTGTGGTACCAGGACTTCGCCATCACCGCCCACAAGGGGACAACCAAGGAGCTGAAAAGCTTCGACTTTCCGACCTACCCGCTGCCTGAAGAACGCGTCGTGGCGCAGAAATCCCTGGCGCCGCGGCCGCCCATGGGCTGGAGTTCGTGGAACAAGTTCGCCACCAATATCGACGACACCACTATCCGGCAGATCGCCGACGCCATGGTGTCGTCGGGGCTTCGCGACGCCGGCTATATCTACGTTAATATCGACGACGGCTGGCAGGGCGAACGCGACGCCGCAGGTGTTTTACACCCCAACGCACACTTCCCCGACATGAAGGACCTAGCCGACTATGTCCATGCCCGCGGCCTGAAGTTAGGCCTCTATTCTGGCCCGGGCCCCAAGACCTGCGCCGGTTACGAGGGGGCCTACGGCCACGTCGCACAGGACGCCAGAACCTTTGCGGAATGGGGCGTGGACTACCTGAAATACGACCTGTGCTCGGGCGAAGCCTTCTACAATACGGCGGAAACCGTGTACGCCACCTATCAGCAGATGGGCGAGGCGTTGAAAGCCCCTGGCCGGGATATCGTCTATAGCCTGTGCCAGTACGGCCGCTTCGACGTTGGTTCCTGGGGCCGCGATGTCGGCGGCCACCTGTGGCGGACCACCGGCGATATCGAGGACACCTATGCCAAGATGTCGTCGATCGGCTTCGACAAGAATGGCGTGCCGAACCACACGGGACCCAACGGCTGGAACGATCCCGACATGCTGGAAGTCGGCAATGGCGGCATGACGCACGATGAATACCGCACGCACATGTCGCTGTGGGCGCTACTGGCGGCGCCGCTGATCCTGGGCAATGATGTCCGCGACATGACGCCGGAAACCGTGGCCCTACTGACCAATAGCGAGGTCATCGCGGTCGACCAGGATCCTTTGGGCGCCCAGGGGCTGCCGGTGAAAAAGGACGGTGCCGCCGAAATCTGGGTCAAGCCGCTGAGCAATGGCAAGGCGGTCGGGCTGTTCAATCGCGGCGAGACGCCTTTGACCATCACAGGCACCTGGACCGAACTGTGTATCTCAGGCGCCTCAGTGCGCGACCTGTGGACGGGTACGGAAACGTCCGCCGGCGACGGATTCAGCTATGTGATCCCGCCGCACGGCGCCGTTCTCGTGAAGGTGAAGTAGCGCTACTTCTTCTCCACCGGCGGGGTTTCGCCGAGCAGATTGACGGCGAAATAGTCCCGCAGCTTATTCCAGTAATAGGGCTGGAACACCGCGTGGTTGGTGTTGGGCAGGATCACCAGCTCATGCGGCTTGCCGGCCGCCACCAGAGCCTGGGACAGGCGATAGCTGGCCGCCACCGGGACATTGTCGTCTATGTCGCCATGGATCAGCATCAGCTTGCCCTTCAGGTTTCCCGCCACCGAAGCGTTGGAATTGCGCTCCCAGGTCGCGTCGTCGGCAATCCCCATCGACACTTCCGGCCACCACGCCTTGTCCAGGCGCAGGTCGTGATTGCCCGAGGACGCCACGCCGACCTTGTAAAAGTCAGGCCTCCGCAACACAAAGCGCGCCGTATCGTAGCCGCCGGCCGAGCCGCCATAGACCCCGACACGGTCGAGGTCGAAGTACGGATACTTCTTCTTCATCGCCTTCAGCACCCAGATATGGTCGTCCAGGCCGACCTCGCCCAGATTCTGGTAGGCCGATGACCGGAAGGCCTGGCCGCGCTGCGACGTGCCACGGCCATCGATGGTCACGACGATCGCGCCCAGTTGCGCCACAGAATTGACCGAGCCGCGGACATTGTCGCCGTAGGACTCTTCGAAGCGGTGGGTGGTCGGGCCGGTATAGACATTCTCGATCACCGGGTATTTCTTCTTGGGATCGAAATTTTTCGGGCGATAGATCATGCCGTACAGCTTGGTCTTTCCGTCGTCGGCCACGGTTTCGAAAGCTTCCGGCATGGTGAAGCCCGTGGCCAGCAGGGCCGACGGATCGGCGCGGCCCAGTTCGGCGACGATGCGGCCATCGGCGCCACTGCGCAGCAGCGTCCGCGTCGGCTCGGTCGGGCTGGACATGCGGTCGATGAACCAGGCGGCATCTTCCGACAGAGTGACATCGTGGTCCAGCGGCTCGGGGGTCAGGTTGGCGATCGCACCGTCCAGGCCGACCTTGTACAGGCTGCGGAAATAGGGATTGACACCGGGCTCGCGGCCGATGCCGCCGACCAAGACCGGCCCGCCGTCGGCAATATGGGCGACGTTGGTGACTTCCCATTCGCCCTGGGTCAGGCGCTGGCCGCCGTTCGGGTCACTGCCGTCGGCGACATAGTAGAGTTGGGCCCAGCCGCTGCGTTCGGAGATGACCAGGGTGCCCTTGAGCTGCGGTGCACTGACCATGGCGGTCGAGGTGACGGTGACGATCGGCTTGAGGCTTTCGCGCACACGGACGGTTGCAACGTTGGTCGCCGGGTCGATAGCATACAGTTTCAGTTCGCCATAGCCGCGCGCCTGCCATTCATAGATGACCTGACCTTTTTCCCACCACAGGGCGGGATTACCTGGCCATAGCAGCGGCACGGCGGGCACGTTGAGATCGGTGACCTTACCGGTCGCCGCATCGATCAGCACGGGCTGGGAGTGCGGCACGTTCACGGCGCCGGCGGTCGGATAGACATAGGTGAATTCGCGCGGGAACTGGCTGCCCGGCGGATTCGGCTGGACGCCGTGCCAGATATAGCTGCCGTTGCGCGACAGGCGGAAGGTCAGGATCTGCTTGCCGTCCTCCGACCACTGCGCGCCAACCTCCATGTCGGGCGTTTCGGAATTGGCGGCCACCATGTCGCCCAGCAGCGGGTAGTTGATGCCGTAGCGGGCGTCGTAACTGCCGTCGGCGGTCAACGGCGTTTCCTTACCGGTCGCCACCTCGACCTTCCACAGATTGTAGTTGCGCGAGACAATCCTGAACTTTCCGTCCGGCGACACGACGCCGTCGGGCTTTTCCGCCCGGGCCTTGGCAGTCACCGCCCCGGCGGCGTCGATCGACCATTCCTTGCCCCCAGCGGCCACCGTCAGCACGCCATCCGCAAAGCCCGTCGGACGGATATCGACCGTCTCGCCAAAGGTGGCTCCGGAGGCGGTCAGTTTCGGCACCAACACGGCGTCCTGAGCCAGTTCGTGGCTGACGCCCGTGACTGGATCGGCCAGCAGGATCACGCCCTTGCCCTTGGCGCCCTTGCGGTACAGGACTCCGTCCTTGACGAAGCGCGCCTGCATATCCAGGTCGATGATCAGCGGATCGATCTTGCCTGGCGCGTACTGGTCCGAAGCGGCGTAGCGCGCGGCGATAGTGGTCGCCGGCGCAGCCTGAACGATGGCTGGCCAGGTGGCGGTTGAGGCTGCCAGGATCAGGGCCAGGGCGATGGAACGATAACGCATGTAATCAGTCTTCCGGAGTAACAAGAGTGACGGTCAGGGCACCAGAATTACCGGCGAAGCTGACGTCATTGAAGCCGAGCGCCAGGGCGACGGCGTTTTCGGGGATGGGCACGCGGACGCCAGTACCGACCACAAAAGGCCGGCTGAGCAGCACGCCTTCGGCATCGACAAAGGCGCCGATCAGTGCGTGGGCATTGGCGGGATAAAGGATCTTGGGGGTGTAGAAGCTGGGGTAGTACTTGCCCTTTGCTTTCTGGTCGTCGACAGCGGTGTCTGGCACGCCCAGGCCGTCGACCTCGCCACGACCGGCCGCAATCGTGGTGCCGTCAGCATAGATTTCCAGCGACCCCAGCATGCCGGGCCCCATACCGGGGACGATGACCGGTGGCGCATTATCGCCGACACCGTACTTCATCTCCTTGTTGAGCTTGACCGACCACGGCCCGGCCTTGGCGTCGACCTGGACAACGATCTCCTTGGCCTGAGCCGCGCCGGCCAGCACGAATACCGCCAGGGCGGTCGCAAACGCACGTATCATTCAGCAGGGTCCTCTGCGGTCACGGTCGGCGTCCTGTAGCTGATCGTCACGATCAGTTCGCCGGAATTGTCGGAAAAGATATCGTCGTTGAGCCCCATCGACAGGGCCACGGCCGTCTTCGGGACGTCCAGCGTCGCCTGCGCCCCGATGGCGAAGGGCTCGCCGATGATCACCCCGTCAGCGTCGACAAAGGCGCCAACCAGCTGGTTCAGGCGCACCGGGTTGTCGCTTTTAATGTAGCGGCTGGGGAAGTAGCTGCCGGAATTTCCCGGCAGCGCGCCGGTGATGTAGTCGGACTGACCATTGGGCCCGAACGATGGGCCGCCGCGCACGGTGGTGGTGCTGCCGGTCGCGGTGACCGTGAGCGTACGATTGACCTTCAGGCTGATACCGAAGGCCACGGCCGGAGAGCGGCCGTCACCACTGCCGAAACCATATTTTTTATTGATGCGTGTGTCCCATGGCCGCGCCTGGGCGGACACCTTGACGGTCTTTTCCTCGGCCGCCAACGGGCCGGCCATGGCCAGTACAACGGCCGCGACGCCCACAAGAATACCGACTCGCGCGGCCATACACCCACCTCCATCACCTGTTGACCCGGCAATGTTCGGCATAGTTTGAAAGCTGAGTCAAATATTTTATACGATATACGGAACGATTGACAAGCTGTTCCGGTAAATGCGAAATTGCCTTATGGTACGAAGTAAAGCTTTAAAGAGCGTCAGGACAGGCGCATGAAGATCCAGGTCAAGGACATCGGCATTGAGGGGCATCGCGTGGTGATCGTCGATGATGCCGTACCTCATGCCGAGGGCCTGGTGCGTGTGGCAGCCGCCCGTGTATTTGCTCCGGTGTCAGGGAACAGCTATCCGGGTTTGCGACATGACTTCACACCGCAGTCCGATCCGGAATGGTCCTACATCACCTACATTCTGAAACGCTACGGCCCGATCATGCAGGATACCTTCGGTTTCTCAGCGTTTCGCCTAGCGTCCGCAGCTTTCTCGCTGATGACACGGCGACCGCACGAAGCTCACCCGATGACCCGTATTCCGCACTATGATGAGGTTGGCGAAGCCAAATATGCCCTACTGCACTTTCTGACGCCGCAGCCCCAGGGCGGCACTGCTTTTTTCAGACACCGCCGAACTGGATTCGAGCGTATTTCGGCCGAGCGGAAGGCAGCTTTCCACGAGGGTTTGCGCCAGGACCTGGCTGCCTACGGCGAACCGGCACCGGGGTTTATGGCGGGCTCGAATGAGGCCTACGAACAGACGGCGTATTTTGAAGGCCGCTTCAATCGTCTGCTGATCTATTCCGGAGCCCTGCTGCATTCCGCGCAGGTTCCGAGCAACTTTACCTTCAGCGCCAACCCTGCCAAAGGCCGGCTGACGACAAACCTGTTCCTCAATATCCCGGCGGAGTCGCAACCGCCGCAAACCGGCGCCGACGTCCGGACCTGATCGGAGATACAATTTATGGTACGTAAAGTTGTGGTGGTCGGCGGCGGAACGGCAGGCTGGATGGCGGCCGCCGCGCTGGGAAAGGCGCTCGGCACCCGTCTCGACATCACTCTGATCGAATCCGACGACATCGGCACGGTCGGTGTCGGAGAGGCCACCATACCGTCGATCCAGGAATTCAACCAGATGCTGGGCATCGATGAAAACGAATTCCTCCGGGCGGTAAATGGCACCTTCAAGCTGGGGATTCGCTTCATCGACTGGAAGGCGCCGGGCAGCGAGTATTTCCATCCTTTCGGCGTCTACGGCATCGATATGGGGGTGAACTTCACCCACCATTGGATGCGTTACCGCAAGGCCGGGGGCAATGCCGATTTCGGTCTGTTCAATCCCCAGACCATGGCCGCCCGCAGCCATCGCTTCGGCCGCATGGCCGAAATCAATCCCAAGGCGCCGCGCGTCAATTATGCCTTTCATTTCGACGCCACCTTGTATGCCCGCTTCCTGCGCCGTTTCTGCGAAGGCCTGGGCGTCGTACGCCACGAAGGCAAGATCACACATGTCAACCAGGACCCCAACAGCGGCGACATTACGTCCGTCGCCTTGGAGGATGGTCGCGTGATGGCTGGCGATCTGTTTATCGACTGCTCCGGTTTTCGGGGCCTGCTGATCGAGCAGACTCTGAAAAGCGGTTACGAGGATTGGTCGAAGTGGCTGCCTTGCAATCGGGCCGCAGCCGTGCCGTGTGACAAGGTCGGGCCCGCCACACCGTACACCACTTCGACGGCGCGCGAAGCCGGCTGGCAATGGCGCATTCCGTTGCAGCATCGTACGGGCAACGGCTACGTCTTCAGCTCCGATTACATCTCCGAAGACGACGCCTCTACCCTGCTGTTGCAGCGTCTGGACGGCAAGGCACAGGCCGAACCGCGTATCATCCGTTTCCTGACCGGCCACCGCAAACAGATGTGGAACCGCAATGTCATTGCCATGGGTCTGGCTTCGGGCTTCCTGGAACCTTTGGAATCGACCTCGATCTTCCTGGTCCAGGAAGCGATAGTGACCCTGATCAAATATTTCCCGAAAGACGGCATCCTGCCGTCCCAACGCGCCTGCTTCAATCGCGATCTGCTGGCTGCCTATGACAATGTGAAGGATTTCCTGATCGCGCACTACAAGGTGACGACGCGCGACGACACGCCCTTCTGGGCCTATGTCAAGAACATGGACATTCCTGAGAGCCTCAAGTTCCGGCTGGAGGCCTTCGCGCAGAACAACCAGTGCCTGGTCCAGGGGGACGAGTTGTTCAAGGAAGCCAGCTGGTTTGCCGTGCTGGTCGGTCAGGGCATGGAGCCGGATTCGTACAACCCTCTCGCTGACGTCATGGCCGAAGATGAATTCCGCTGGCGCATCGACCGGCTTCGCGAGGGCACGGCCGGACTGGCCTCTACCATGCCCAGCCATGAGTCCTATATCGCCAGAACGTGCCCGTCGCTCCAGCGCGTAGCTGTATAATCAATAGGCCTCGCCGTACATCTGGCCACCATTCAGTACGGTGACCTCAACGCCATTCAGGCGAACGGCATTACCAGGAGCGCCGCCGACTCGATTGGCACTTTCTCCCGGCATGGCCGTATCGCCGCCGCGCCCGCCGGGAATGCCCCGGCTGCCACCGCGCCCGCCACCTCCCGGTGTGCCGGGCTTACCCCAGTCGCCCGAACGAAACTCACCGCTCGCGGGGCCCGGACTTCCTGGCTGCCCCGGTTCGCCATTCGGAAAGCCACCACCACCACCACTGCCCCCCAAACCGGGCGCCCCATCAGCCCCAGCGCCGCCGCCGCCGCCCGCCTTTATGGAGCCAGTCTTGAGCACAACTATGGTCATGGGGGCCTGGGCTACGACGGCGTCACCGCCACGACCGCCATCGGTCGGAACCGGAATGACACCGCCATTGCCGCCGCGTCCGCCACCGCCGTAGACATGGCCACGTACGAACAACCAGATTTCTACACCGTCCGGCCAGCTTCCACTGACCAAAGCCGGTCCGCCATCGTTTCTGCCGCCTTTGCCCCCAGGACTTCCGAGGATGTTGACGCCTTGCGGCACGACAAACAGGTAGTCGGCGGTAGGATCACCGTCATAGCCGGCACGGTCGGCGAGTTCCCGAAGATTGGCAGGTCCGGTCAGAGTCATGACCTTTGGGTCGAAATCCTCGCTCATAAACTCGGCGGCATCATCGACCACAGGTTCCTGAGCCAGGACGGGCGGCGCCGTGACGATGGCTGCGGCAAAAAGCAGGGGAAGAAGGGTTCTGATCATCATCGTTATATCTTTAAAGTGCGCTGGCGAACAAAAGCCCCGCTGCCGAAGTAGCGGGGCTTCGTTTTTTGGATCAGGCTTGCATCAGTAGCGGAAGCGCGCGCTCACCTGGATGGTGCGGGCCTGAACCCGGATTCCCATCGGCAGGAGCTTGTCCTCGCCCCAGAACCGCTGCGTGTTGTTTTCAAGCAGGTTGGTGCCTTCCAGCGCCAAGGTAAGCTGTTTGATCGGCGTCCAGTTAACTGCCACGTCGAGACGCGACGTCGGCTCAACGTAAAGAGAATAGAGGCCTTGGGCATAGTCCAGATCCGCACCGTCGCGATAGCTGTCGCGATAGTTATAGGCGACGCGCGCGCTGAACTGCGGTGTGTCGTAATACAAAGCCAAGTTATAAGTCGACTTCGAGTTGCCGATAGCGTTGTAATCACCCAGGCCGGTGTCGTTCAGATAAGGGTAGCGAATTTCCGCCTTGTCGTTATAGGTGGCGTTGAAGCTGGCACCAAAATTAGCCCAGTTGCCAGGCAGGAAGTCGAAGAAGCCTTGTGCAGCGAACTCATAGCCCTTGAACTCACCCGGACCCGCGTTTGTCGGACGGTCGATCGTCCACACTCCCTCGTAACCGCCAACGGGAACGTTGACTTCATGCGTCCAAGTGATGAAGCCATCGGGCTTCTTCAGATAGGTTGCGAACGACACGATGCCGCCACGGCCGAAATAGTATTCCAGCGAAGCGTCATAGCTTTTTTCGTGGTTGGGCCGCAGGTCGGTATTCCCACCCCAGCCACAACGGCAGCCGGTATCCAGCGAAACCCAGGACGTTGCTTCGCCGAAATTCGGCCGCTGTACGTTTTCGGTATAAGCCAGGCGCAATTGGAGCTTGGGTGTAAAGTGGACAATGGCCGTCGCGCTGGGAAGGATGAAGTGGTAATCGATGGGAGCGTTTACCGGTTCGGCGCTAGGATTTTGTTTGGTTGTGCTGTCGCCTTGAGTACTCGTTGAGCGGGCACCAATGACACCGTCAACCGGGAAGCTGCCGAGATTGAAGCCGTAGTTAATCTGCGCATAGATCGCCGAGTTCTTTTCAGTCGCGACGAACGAGCCGAAGCCGTCCTCGGTCGTGACGACCTCATCCGCCCAACCACCTGAACCTGTGAAGGTGTTGGTCTTGTTGGCAACCGCGTAGGCACGGATGTCATCGAAGTTCTCGATGATGCTGTCAAGGTTCAGGCGATACCAAGTCGGCGAGTCGAAACCAGGAACCTTGATCGACACCGCGTCATAACCTTGACCGGTAGGAAAGTTGACCAACTTCACTGCGCTGGCTCCGGTGAAACGCGCATAGCGATAACCGTAGGCGCGACCTGTCTGGCGATCCTTGTGCTGGGCACCAAACTTCACCGAGCGGATAAACTTGTCGTCGCTGACGCGGTAGCTGGCGTTGAATTGCCAGACATTCTCCTTGCTGTCTTCGAAGCTCTTACCGTTTTCGAATTCATTCAGATAGTAGTTATTGACGTCGTCAAGATTGATGCCGGTATATTCGACGTAGGGAGCACCCTGGACCGAGTTAGGGGAATTCATGTCGATCTTAAACTGGGTAGCCGCGCTGAAGCGGATGGTCTGGCGGTACCACTCCATGTCGAAGTTGTTTTCATCCACCGAGATGCCGGCGTCAACTTCCCAGCGATCATTGGTCCAGACGGCCTCGAAGTTGAGGCGACGGTTCTCGATATCGATAGCCTGGTCGTTGGCCCAAGGGCCAATCGGCAGGTCGGTACCAGTGAAGGTGGCCGACTTCAGCGACTTCCCGTCCGGCATCAGGACAACGTCGGACAGCGCCGCGTTCGAACCCTTGAGGCGCGCTTCCAGAACGTCAAGCTGACGGTGCTCCTTCGCATTGAACTGCGAAGCTTCCATCAGAAGTGTCAAGTTCTCGGTTGGACGCCACTGGAAGGCAGCGTTATAGGACGGCCGCTCGACATAACCGCGCTCAACACCATATCGGACCTTATAGACTCCGACGATATTCTTCTGGTTGGCTGGCAGGCTGGCCAACTGTTGGTCCCAGAATTCCCGCGGGGTTTCGCTTTCGACATACTGCTCGCCGTAATTGTTCTTCTGGAGCGACAGGTTGAGCAGGAAGCCCATCTCGCCGACCGTGGTGTCGAAGCGGTTGGCGATCAAGCCGCTGATATAGGGGCTCTCGGTCTCACCGACATTGCTGTAGACGTTACGCACACTGCCAGCAGCGGTCCAACCCTTACGCAGGTCCATGGGACGGCGCAGATCGACGTTGACGGTGCCGGCGATGCCGCCTTCTTCTTGGTCGGGAGTCCGCGTCTTGTAGACCTGAACTGATTTCAGAAGTTCAGCCGGAACATCATTCAGGCCAGCGGCGCGGCCGGTGCCCGAATTGGTCGCCTTGCCGTTCACCGAGGTCTGTATGTCCGTCATACCGCGAATGGCGACGCTGCCGCCTTCGCCACGCTCACGCGTGATCTGCACACCCGTAACGCGCGAAATGGCTTCGGCGACGTTATTGTCCGGCAGTTTGCCCGCGTCTTCCGCGTCAATTGAGTCGACGATCTGAGCCGCTTTGCGTTTGCGGTTGACCGCCGATTGCAGGCTTTTGCGAATGCCCTTGACCACCACGACCGCGTCGGCGTCGTCAGCCGGAGCTGCTGCCGTGGCACTGGTGGTGTCCTGGGCGAAGGCCGGCGCACACATCATAGCCGCGGCCAGACCGGTCGCCGTCAACAAGATACTCTTCAGCTTCATATTCATCTCGCAAGTCCCCTTGGAAAAAACCGTGAGGCCAAGTGGCCATGAAAAAGCCACTCCGTCAAAATATTTTATACGATATACGACGGTTATGTGTCGATTTTATTAGCATGACAATTGAATGTGGCATATCCGCAACAATGTTATTCGCAGTCGCAGCAATTTTCGACACAATATAGATTCAAGGCGCGCTGCTAGGAAAAATCAGATAAATCAGCAGTTTGCTTGAGAATTTGGTTATTTTCTCACGATTTCAAGACTCGCTTTGTCCGAAACGTGGCAACTGAGGTGCCGTCGAAGGCGACAATCGCTCCCGTTGTGAGTCGGAAAATTTCAGCATGTGAAAATTTTGCCTTGTTGCTAGTTTGTATATTGTATACTAATTTGTCCGACAACACGGAGCGATTTATGGCAGTTTTTTCGGGCAGTCGCCGCCACTTCCTTACGACCTCGTCTGTCCTGACAGGGCTGAGCCTGGTTCCTGCGGCGGCGTGGGCCGGGACCGAAAAGGCGCTTCCCCAAAAGCGTACTACGTCGCTTGCGCTGGGCGATGTGCGCCTGTTGCCGTCGCCGTTCAAAACTGCGCTGGACGTCAATCATACCTATCTACTAACCTTGGAACCCGACCGCTTCCTGCACAACTACCGCAAGGGCGCGGGCCTCACGCCCAAGGCGGAAAAGTACGGCGGCTGGGAGAACGACACCATCGCCGGCCACAGCCTGGGCCACTACCTGTCGGCCATATCGCTGATGTATGCCCAGACCGGGGACGCCACGCTGAAGGCCCGCGCCGCCTATGTCATCGACGAACTGGCCCTGATCCAGGGCATGCAAGGCGACGGCTATGTCGCCGGCTTCACCCGCAAGCGCCCCGACGGCACCATCGTCGACGGCAAGGAGCTCTTCGCCGAGATCAAGGCCGGCGACATCCGTTCGGCCGGCTTCGACCTCAACGGTTGCTGGGTCCCCCTCTACAACTGGCACAAGCTGTACACCGGTCTGTTCGACGCCCAGACCTTCTGCGGCCTGAACAAGGGCGTCGTCGTTGCTACGGGGCTGGGTCATTATATCGACAGCGTTTTTGCAGCGCTGAACGACGATCAGGTTCAGCAGGTGCTGAACTGCGAATTCGGCGGCTTGAACGAGTCGTTTGCCGAACTGCATGCCCGCACCGGCGACGCGCGCTGGCTGACGCTAGCCGAACGCATGCATCATAACCGCGTCCTCGACCCGATGATCAAACGCGAGGACAAGCTGGCCAATATCCATTCCAACACCACCATCCCCAAGGTATTGGGTCTGGCGCGGCTGTATGAGATCACCGGCAAGGCCGATTACCACACGGCGTCGGACTTCTTCTGGGAACGCGTTACTGGCCACCACAGCTACGTCATCGGCGGCAATGGCGACCGGGAATATTTCTTCGAACCCGACACCATCTCCAGGCACATTACCGAGGCGACGTGCGAGCACTGCGCCACCTACAATATGCTGCGCCTGACGCGGTTCCTGTATAGCTGGCAACCCGACGCCTCGCGCTTTGACTATTTCGAGCGGGCGCACCTCAACCATGTGCTCAGCCAGCAGAACCCGAAGACCGGTATGTTCAGCTATATGACGCCGCTGTTCACCGGCGCCGAACGCGGCTTCTCCGATCCGGTCGACAACTGGACCTGCTGCCACGGCACCGGCATGGAGAGCCATGCCCGCCACGCTGAGTCGATCTGGTGGCAGTCGGCCGACACCCTGTTCGTCAATCTCTATATTCCGTCGACCGCCCAGTGGACGACCAAGGGCGCCAGCCTGCGGATGGATACCGGCTATCCCTATGACGGCGGCGTCAAGCTGGCCGTCACAGCGCTGCGCCGGCCGACGCGGTTCAAGCTGGCCCTGCGCGTGCCAGGTTGGGCAAAGACCGCAGCCGTGACCCTGAACGGCAAACCGGCCCAGGCCGTGCGCGACGGCGGTTATCTGGTCATCGACCGGGTCTGGCAGGCCGGTGACAAAATCGCGCTCGATCTGCCGCTGGACCTGCGCCTGGAAGCCACCTCCGACAATACCGGCATTGTCGCCGTGCTGCGCGGGCCGATGGTTTTAGCGGCCGATCTGGGCCCCGTAGAGACTCCGTTCAAGGCGACCGATCCGGCGCTGGTCGGCGACAATATCCTGGCCGGGTTCGAGGCAGTCGATGCGTCGAAGGCACTGTATCGCACGGTCGGTATTGGCCGGCCGGGACAGTTGGACTTCGTGCCTTTCTACAGCCAGTACGAACGGCGCAGCGCGCTTTATTTCAAGGCGTTTTCCGAAGCCGACTGGAAGGTCGAGGAAGCCGCCTTCCTGGCCGAACAGGAGCGCCAGCGCGACCTGGCCGCCCGCTCGGTCGATGTCATGTACCTGGGCGAGATGCAGGCTGAACGCGACCACAATCTCGAATCCAACGTGTCGTGGCCCGGCACCTATCGCGGCCGCAACGGGCGCGATGCGCGTCAGGGGGGCTTCATGTCCTTTACCTTGAAGGTCAAGCCCGGCCCTCTGGTGCTGCAGGCGACCTACTGGGGTGACGACCGCCGCGAATACGACATCGTGATCGACGGTGAAAAGCTGACCACGGTGACTCACAAGACGGCGCCCAAACCCGGTGTCTTCTTCGATGAAGAATACCCCGTGCCGGAACGGTTCACCGCCGGCAAGACGCACGTTTTGATCCGCCTGCAACCCGGTGACCGGTCTACCGGCATGATCTTCGGCATGCGCCTGTTCACCGCCGTCCCCACGAATACGAAAGTCGAAACCTGATGCGTTCCCTGTTGAAGACCGGTGTCTCCTTGTACCTGTTGGCGCTGAGCGTATCCTTGAGCGCTTGTGGCGGCGGCGGTTCGGCCAATGCCCAGACGCCACCGCCTGCCCCGCCCGTGACACCGCCTGTTTCCACCGGCTGCGTGGCCGGCACCTGGACGGTTGTTTCCGGCGTTCCGGAAGAGCAGGCCGTTCAGTATGAGACCGAGCATTTTGCCTTTCGCTGGAAGGCGGGCGACGTCAACCGTGAAGATGCCGTCGCCGCCGGCGCGTATCTCGAGATGGTGTGGAAGCTCTATATGGGACCGGTCGCCTTCCCCGAGCCCTATTGCGATACCGCCGCCAAGAAGAAGGCCAATATCAATCTCGATCCGACCTTTGGCCTCAGCGGCGGCCCGACCGGCGAACGCGATATGGGTATGTGGATTTCACCGCCGGCGCTGAAGGATCACTGGGGCCTGTCGCACGAATTCACCCACGCCCTGCAGGGTTCGACGCGCAGCCTGCGCGACGGCGTCTATACCGGCTGGCTGTGGGAAAGCCATGCCAACTGGATGGCGCATCAGATGCCGGAATATCGCGGTGAGGTCCATTGTTCCGAACTGCTGGTGAACTTCCCGCACCTCTATTACGGCTCGACGCGCGACCGCTACTGCAACTGGCAGTTCCTGGAATATGTCAAAGACAAGTACGGCTATGAAGCCGTCAGCGCCATCTGGGCCAAAGGTTTGAAGCCCGGCGAGCCAGGCTATATGGACGAAAGCTTCTTCACCATCCTGATGCGGACGCAAAAGTGGTCAGTGGCGGATCTGAACGACGAGTTCGGCGAATGGGCCTTACGCAACGTCACCTGGGACTATGTCGACGACAAGGGCAACGACCAGGGCCCGGTCTATCGCGCCAAATACGGGTCCTATGACGACAAGAGCGGCATTCGTCCGCTGCGCACGACAGCCCTGGAGCCGCTGGATCTGGGCCAACGCCGCTTTGCCGTGCCGTCCCTGTGGGCGCCGCAGCGCTATGGCTACAATCTGGTGCGGCTGGTGCCCGACGCCGGCGCGACCAAGGTTTCCGTCCGTTTCCGCGGTGTCGTTCAGACGGCCGCCGGCGCGACCATGACGGGACTGAACAATGAACCGGCCTCGGTGCCCGCGCCGGCATCCGACTGGCGCTGGGGTGTCGTGGCGGTCCAGGCCGACGGCACGCCGCGGTACAGCCCGCTGATGGGTGGCGCCGACGGCGATCTGGCCTTCGACCTGAAGGCCGGCGACACGGCCGTCTATATGGTCGTAGTCGGGACACCGACCACGCATCATGCGATTATGTGGGACCAGGCCTACTCTTCCATCTACCGCTACCCGTGGATGGCCCAGTTCACAGGCGCCATGCCCCAGGGCTTCGAAGCTGGCGCAGCCAAACCGACAACCGATGGCCATGCCCACCCCAATGGCGGCGGCTGGGTCGGCAAAGACGCCAAGGTCGATGCCAGCGTCTATGTCGGACCCTATGCTCAGGTGTTGGGCGGCACCGTTAGGGACCATGCCCGCATCGAGGATCATGCCATCGTCCGCAGCGGCACCATTTCGGGTGAGGCCGTGGTCGGCGGCATGTCGATTATCGACAACAATGTGGTCATCAAGGACAAGGCTGTGGTGCGCACGACCTTTATGGGTATCGGCGCCTTCGAACCCGGCACCGAGCTGTCCGGAACGGCCCAGATCTGGGGCGACGCCGAGGTGCGCGGCGGGCCGAAGCTGAGCAAGGGCGTCTATACCGGCTTTGTCGACCAGGCGTCACAGGACGATCCGAAACAGGGCGGCGACCTGACCGCGCCGGCGCCGGAAGTGACGTCGTTTACCTACACCTGGCGCCCCTGAGATGAACGAGCATACGCGCTTTCCAGAGGACAATCCCGACCTGCGGTTTATCCATGGTCACGCGGCGCATATGCTGGGCCGAGCGATTGTGGCGGGTGAATACGCCCCCGGCCGGCGGCTGCCAACGGAGATGGAATCGGCCGAGCAACTGGGGATTTCGCGCAGTTCCTATCGCGAGGCGACGCGCATCCTGACCGGCAAGGGCTTGCTGATCAGCCGGCCGCGTACCGGCACGGTGGTCAATGCCCGCTCGGCGTGGAACATGCTGGACCCCGATATCTTGGCCTGGATGTTCCAGGCCGCCCCGGTCTGCGACGACCTGATCCGCGACCTGTTCGAACTGCGCATGGTGGTCGAACCGGCGGCGGCCGGCTTGGCGGCGCGGCGACGGACAGCGGAACAGTTGGAGTTGATGACAGCGGCCCTAGGTGTGATGCGCGAACGTACCTTGGCCAGCGAAGCAGGTCTGGCGGCCGATAAACAATTCCACACGCTGATCCTGGAAGCCACCGGGAATGCGACCTTCATGTCGCTGGCCAACGGCATAGGCGCGGCCGCACGGTGGGCGACCATTTTCAAGAACCAGGAGCGCGAACTGCCGCGCGATCCGATTCCGGATCATCAAAGATTGCTAGATGCGATCGCTGCGCAGGATCCCGACGCCGCCCGTCATGCGGCATCGACCTTGCTGTTGCTGGCCCAGGAAGACGCCATGATGGCGATCAGTCCACCCGCTCTCCATCCCTGAAAACGATGGTCGAACCCGGCGGCACCACCGTCCAGGTTTCGTCACGGGTCAGGGGCGTCGAGGCAACGATGATCACCTTGTCGTCCGGCGTCGTCTCTTTCGCAAAGTCGACCTCCATATCTTCATCGATCAGGCTGGCGCGTCCGAACGGCGCCGCGCGGCGGATGTAGCATAGCTTGGTCGAGCAACTGGCGTAGAGGGCGTGTCCGTCGCCCAGCAGGGCGTTGAAGACCCCCAACTCGCGAAGTGAGCCATAGGCCTCGGCGACAATACGTTTCAGCCTGGCGTCCGACGGCCGCTTGGGGCAGGCGATGCGGATCTGATCCAACAGCCAGCAGAAGGCGTGTTCGCTGTCGGTACTGCCGACCGGTTGGTAGTGGACCAGCGGCCGCTTCTTGATGCCTTTGAGCTGACCGTTATGGGCAAAGCTCCAGTACTGGCCCCACATTTCGCGGATAAACGGGTGCGTGTTTTCCAGCGCCACGCGGCCGCGATTGGCCTTCCGGACATGGGCGATGACAAGGCGGCTCTTGATCGGATAGGCCTTGAGGAACTTGGCCAGCTCCGAATGGGCGCTGGGGTTGGGGTCGTGCAGGCTGCGGCAGCCCTTCTGTTCGTAGAAGGTGATACCCCAGCCGTCAGTGTGAACGCCGGTCGCCCCGCCGCGCTGGACCAGGGCCGAAAAGCTGAACCGGATATCGGTCGGCACATTGGCGCTCATCGCCAGAAGTTCACACATTGCGGCCGCTCCTTTGTGCCCCTGTCTTTGCGCATTCACGGGCGGGCGTGCAACCGGAATTTACAGGATATCGGCGCGGGTGTCGTAAGCGTCCTGAGCCTGAAGGATTTCGGTAATGTTGCTTTCGGCCCACTGGGAAATCTGGGCCACTGTCCCCGACAGGGTCTCGCCCAGCGGTGTAACCCGGTATTCCACCGTCACGGGTACGGTCGCAAAGGCCTGACGCGAGATCAAACCGTCACGCTCCAGCTTTTTCAGGGTCTGGGACAGAACCTTGTGCGAAATGCCCTGGATGTCGCGATGCAGTTGGTTGAAGCGCGTCGGCCCGTCCATCAGCCGCCGCAAAAGCAGCATGGCCCATTTGTCGGCCAGGCGGTCCAGCACCATCCGGGTCGGACAGTTCAGATCGAAGACATTGGGTATCTGATGAAAGCCCATGGCGGTTTCCTCGAGGTAACCTACTGAGTTTAAAGTGCATTCTTTCGCTATTTCGCGCGAATGACTATCTTCTAACTCGTGGAAAGCAGATTTCCAACAGAAAGCTTCTTTGTTTTGGCGCGCATCTTAATCCGAAAACGGGGCCGCCCGCGCGGTACCTCACACTTTTCGGGATGCGCTTATGGAGAATACATTATGAGCGGAAAGATTTTGGTTGTGGGCGCCACCGGTACGGTCGGTCGCCATCTTGTTGCGGCCCTGGTGGCCAAGGGGAAACGGTAAAAGCGGCGTCGCGTACACCTGCGGCTGTCGCTGGCGCGGAAAGCGTCGCGTTTGATTTCGCCAATCCGGCGGCCGCTTTGGAGGGCGTCGACCGGCTGTACCTGCTGTCGCCGACGGGTCATCTCGATCCGGTCGGCCTGCTGACGCCGGTGATCACCGAAGCGGCCAAGCGCGGTATCAAGATCGTGCTGCAGACCGCCATCGGCGTCGATGCCGATGACAATATCCCGCTGCGCCAGGTCGAACTGGCGGTCGAGCGGTCGGGTGTTCCGTTCGTGATTCTGCGGCCGAACTGGTTTGCCGACAACTTCGAGACCTACTGGAAGGGTGACATCAGCAACGGCACCATCCACGTGCCGGCCGGTGACGGAGCGACCAGCTTTGTCGACGCCCGCGACATCGCCGACAGCGCGGCTGGCGCCCTGACCACCGATCGTTTCAACGGCCAGGCCTTTGCCGTGACCGGACCGGAGGCGCTGACCTATGCCCAGGCAGCAGAGCTGCTGTCAGGGTTTTACGGCCGCACCATCGGCTATCAGCCGATCGATGACGAGACGTTTGTCGCCGCCATGAGCCAGGCCGGTCTCAACGAAGGCTATGCGCGATTGCTGGCGGCCATCTTCCATCCCGTGCGCGAAGGCTGGACCGCCAGTGTGACGGACGCGGTGGAAACGCTGTCGGGTCATGCGCCACGCAGCCTGGAACAATGGGCAAAGGACAATGTTAAGGTGCCGGCTCAATAGAGCCGGTTTTGTTACATTTCTCCTTCTCCCCACCTGAGGGGAGAAGGTGGCTGAGCGAAGCGAAAGCCGGATGAGTGGTCAACTCAGGTTCGGTTTCTACAGTTGTAGCCGAACCAACCCCTCACCCCTACCCTCTCCCCTCAAGTGGGGAGAGGGAGATTTCAGTGTATATTCTCCCTACCGAAACCCTTTCTCGATGTCCTGAAACAGCACCATGTCCGACGGTTCTGGAATCTTCGCCTGAGGCAGGTCGCGGTTGGGTGGCAGGGTCGGCCAGGCCAGAGTGAATACCCTGCCGTCCGGCCCGGTCACTTGAACTGTGTTGGTTCGCTGCCCCTCCGCCACATCAAGCCGGGCAGCGGCCTTTTCCGCCACGCTTGCGACCTTGCGTTCCTCGATCAGCCTCAGGGTCTTGGCGTCGACCACGAACTCCAGCGACTGTCCCAAGCGCATCACCGGCACGATCAGTTGCCCGGGCGCACCCGGCCGGGCACCGTCGACAAATATCTCGCTGTTCAGCGATCCGCCGCCGCCGAAGTCCCAGCGGTAATCGGTCCAGTCGCTGATCTGGCGGCTGTTCCAGGCCTCGCCTTCGCGGCGGGCCAGCCAGATCTGGGTGTTACCCGTCGCATCGTACTTATGGTACGTGATGGTCACCCGACCATCGGCGTCAAAGCCGATGATGGTGTTGTTGTTGATCATCCCGCCCTTGACCGGCACAGGGTCGACGATCTCGGCATCTTTGAATTTTATCGGTAAAGGCAGTGGCGAACCGTCGGCCTTTTGCCAGGTCACCAGGTTGCGGCTTTGGGCATAGCTGAGGTCATGATTGGTGTCGGCCATCGGGGTGTCGCGCCACACCCATGCGATATGGAACCAGCCGTCCGGTCCCAACACCGGGCCCATGAAATAGGCATTGCGCTCGCCTTCGCCATCGACAAGCGGTGCAGATGTGAGGGGCTTCCAGGTCTCGGAAGCTTCGTCATAGACGTTATAGATTTCGTTGCCCTGGCCACTGGAGCCATCGCGATATTTGTAAACGAGGCGGCCTGCCGGATCCTTCAAAAAAATGGGATATGTCATGTGCGACTCGCGCTCAGTCGAGGCCATGACGGGGATGCGTTTTAACGTCCGTATATCGCCGGACGGATCGCTGCGGAAATAGGTCAGCGGATCGACATGCATGTTGCTGGCGACATGAACAGCGCCAGCCGGGTCGACTTCCATGGCGATGTAGTTGTGGCTGTCCCAGCCCAGCCAGGTATCGACCTTATGATAGACCCAGTGGGCGGGATTGTTCAGCGGCCGCTGGGCGACGGTCAGTTGGCGTTGGGTGTCGTAATAGGCGACATAAAGATGGGTCTTCGTCGTCACCATGGCAAAGCGGGCGCTGTGACCAGCCCAGACCTTGTCGATCGCTTCTGGGTCTATCGCTTCAGGCGCAGGCTGGGCCGAGGCGGAGGTGGTGAGCAGGAGGGCCGCGGCGACAAGACCCAGAAGGCGAGGGCGCCGATGGTGATGCGGTCTGACAGAAGAAGCATGGCGCATAACAATATCAGCCTACATATAACGGAACGACATTTTGTGTGCTGTTGGGAACTTTAACCACCTGTGTAGCCGAACTGGCGGCTGATCTGGTTCGTGGTGTCCTTGACATAGGACTTCACCAACTGAATCCGGTCTAAGTCCATGTACTGGGCGGCCGAGGACACCGAGACGGCGGCGATGATCTTGCCACTTATGTCACGAACCGGGGCGGCGACGCAGCGGATGTGGTCTTCGTTTTCATCGAGGTCAAGGGCGTACTGTTCCTCGCGATAGTGTGTCATGACATCGAGCCACTGCTTGATGTCATATTTGTACCGGGGATAGAGGGCTGCTTCACGCAGGTAGACCTCGCGCAGACGGTCTTCGGGTTCATCCAACAGAAGGGCCTTTCCCAGGCCGGTATGGCGCAGGGGTTGGCGCTCCCCGACGATGCAGCGGACCTCGATACGGCGGTTACCGGGGATTTTGGCAATATAGTGGACCTGATCGCGTTCCAATATACCGAGGTTGACGGTGTCGCCGGTGTCGGCCGCGAGGCGGGTGAGATAGTCCTGGCTGACTCGCGTCAGGGTGATCTGCTGTTGCGCGGCAAAGCCCAGCTCGAGCAGCTTGGTGCCCAGGGCGTAGCCTTCCTGAGCGGAATAAGCGAGGAAGTTGGATTCGACCAGAGTGGTGGCGAGGCGGTGGACGGTGGTCTTGTTCAACCCCAGCGACCTGGCCATTTTGCCCAGGGTGTTGTCACCCTTGGCCACCCGCGAAAGAACGTCCAGCCCCTTGGCAAGGGTCAGGGCGCCGGCGGTCCTGGCGCCGGTTTCCAGGGGGTCTGAGACGGGGAGGTTCATAGTGGCGTGACTCGGACGCAAGGGATGCCGTTCCCCATAGTGATACGGCCACCAGCAGAAAGCAAGGGAAAGGCATGCAGTGAAGTTGGCGAAGCGAAGCGTAGCCGGATGAGGGGTCAGCCCCAAGTCGACGACTACCGTTTTTGGCCGCACCAACCCCTCACCCCAACCCTCTTCCCTCAAGTGGGGAGAGGGAGTTTCTACAGC
>NZ_GL883077.1:75607-114065 GCF_000204015.1 Asticcacaulis biprosthecium C19
AGTTCGGCGATCTGGACGGCGTTGAGGGCGGCGCCTTTTAGCAGCTGGTCGGCGGCGACAAACATCGAAATCGAGCGCCCCGACGAGTCCGACAAGTCGCGACGGATGCGGCCGGCCAGCACATCGTCCTGACCGCTGGCGTCCTTGGGCATCGGGAAATAGTTGTTCACCCAATCGTCAACCAGGCGTACACTCGGCGCCGTTTCCAGGAGGGCGCGCACCTCGTGCGGCGCTATCGGGCGCTCGCATTCGAAGGTCATCGACACTGAGTGTGCCCGCAGCACGGGCACCCGAACACAGGTGGCGCTGACGGCGATGTCTTGATCGTCGAAGATCTTCTTCGTTTCCTTGATGACCTTGGACTCTTCGTCGTTATAGCCGGTCTCCGGATCGATCGCCGTATTGTGGCTGAACAGGTTGAAGGCATAGGGGTATTTGACGACCTGAGGCGCATAGTCGCGACCATCGAGATAGGCGCGGGTCGATTCCTCAAGCTCCTCCATCAGTGCCGCACCGCCGCCTGAGGCTGCCTGGTAGGTCGAGATGATCAGGCGCTTGACCGGGTTGACCTGATGGATCGGCCACAGCGGCACCAGGGTGGTGATGGCGGCACAGTTCGGATTGGCGATGATGCCCTTATGGGCCTTGATGCGATCGGCGTTGATTTCCGGCACGACCAGGGGAATGTCGGGATCGGCGCGGAAGGCCGAGGAGTTGTCGACGACGACAGCGCCAGCCTTGACGGCGATGGGGGCGAAAGCTTTTGAAATACTGCTGCCGGCCGAGAACAGTGCGATGTCAACGCCATCAAAGGCGGCTGCCGTGGTGTCCTCGACAACCAGGTTTTCGCCGCGGAACGGATAGGTCTTGCCGGCCGAACGGGGGCTGGCCAACAGCTTCAGTTGCTTCAGCGGAATGCCGCGGCGTTCGATGCAGCCGATGAATTCGCGGCCGACGGCGCCGGTCGCGCCGACGATGGCGACGGTCTTGTTGTGCATGGATCAAGGTCCTTTCAGGCAATAAAAAAGCCCCGGCCGGGTGGACGGGGCGTGTACGGAGATGGTTTCAGCGAGACTGTTACGCGCGCGCGAATACCCCCGGCCCCGAGGCCATGGTTTTCGTGGTTGTTGTTGTGAGCGTAATGAAGGTCATCGGGGGCTGATTTAGCGGGGGACTTCCGTGCCGTCAAGTCGTCCTGTCAGGGCGTCTTGACGGCACCACTTAGTAGTCGACGGCGTAGTCCTTCGGGAAGGTCTGGTTCGAGAAGGCTTTCTTCTGGGTCCAGTCCTGGGCCGGTGAGGTCCAGTAGCTGTCGTCCTCGGCCAGACCCAGAGACACGAAGCCTTCCGAGGTGATGTACATGCTGCCGTTGTTGGAATACCGGTCGCCCAGGGTCGGTTGATGCCCCGCAAAGCCAATCGTCAGGTAGCCGTCGGCGGTAAAGTTGCTTGGGTCAGTGAAGATGGATTTGTGGGCTGCGGTTATTGCCGCCCGGACCTGGCCTTCGGCAAGGCTGGGTGGCAGGGATTTTCGCCATGCCAGCAGACCCAGAGGCTGGAACACCGCCGTGCGATAAGTAAGTGACCGTCCGATCGGCGGATAGGTTCCGGTGGACGAGACGAACCGTTCCAGATGCTCGCCGTAGCGCTGCATGCGCTTGAGCCATTTCGCCAGTTCGTCGGCCGGCTTCAGGTTGTTGAATTTGGCGTCATAGGCCTTCAGGACCTCGAGGATTTCGACCAACATCGGGTAGATGACGTAGGAATTGTAGTAGTCGAAGTGGAATTTGCTTCCGTCGGCTACCCAGCCGTCGCCGACGTACCATTCCTCCATCTTCTTGACGGCCAGGTCGACCCGCATAGGATCCCAGTCTTCGCCGATCATCAGCAGGAAGGCTTCGTTCATGGCGGCGAACAGCAGCCAGTTGGTGTAGGGCGGTGACACCCGACGCAGGCCCTTGATCTCCTCGACGACGCGCTTTTGGGTGGTCGCGTCCAGCGGCTCCCAAAGCTGTTTGCTCGCGCGCATCAGGGCGTTGGTGAAGAATGCCGAGTCGACCAGGGCCTGGCCGTGGCCGCGCCACAGCAGGTAGTCCGGACTGTTCGGGTCAACCGAATGGACATAGGCTTGGACGGCGGCGGCGGTCAGGCGTTTGCGCACCTGACCTTCGGGCGTGGCGGTGTCCGGTAGGCTGAGCCACGGCGCGGCACCGGCCATCAGGCGGCCGAACGCCTCCATATGGGCGACGTTCTTGTCGCGGCCGTCCCAGGTGGGGGCGACCTCGATCGGGAAGGCTTTCTTGAGTTCGCCTTTTGCCATGTTGACCAGGATGGGCTCGGCCATCTTTTGCAGAAGACCGGCCATATAGGCGCGGTCGCTGAGTTGGGCTTGTTTCGGTTGTTTGGCCGCGGTGGCCGCATCGGCGGTGGTAAGGGCGGCTGTGCCGCCGGCCATGGAAAGTAGGAAGTTGCGTCTTCGCATGGCCGGCTCCTATTATTCTTTTGCGACATCACATCAGGCTGAAAGGGTGTTCCACTGCCAGTAAAGCCCCTCCCACCGCTCCGCGGTCCCCCTCCCCGTAAACGGGGCGGGAGAAGAAGGCTGAATTCGTTAGTTATTGCTTGGCCAATTCGGCCTGGCGCGCCGTCAGCCAGGACTTGAACCCGTCCAGGGTCTTCACGCCCTGCTGGTCCTGTGTCCAGGCAATGCCGAACGCGTAGTCGATCGCCGCCGGGTCCTTGAAGGTGACGAACACCGTGCTGCCATCATCCTGAGGGCCGCCGGCCACACTGCCCGGCTTGTAGAAGACCGCGATGCCGAGATCGTCCTCGGCCAGGGACTGTTTGCCCCACGAGGCGATATAGGCCCAGCCGCCGGCGCCGGCCTCACCTTTCAGCACGGTGACTCCCGGATGCTTGATCAGGCCGGTGACCAGGGGCTGGGTTGTACCGGTCGCGTTGGCCTTAACCCGGGTCAGGGCCGAACCCTGGGTGATGTCAAGCGTGGTGACCAGTCTGGACGCCGCGCTGTCGAAGCCTGTATTGGTTACCTGCGACACGGCGTGGCCGGAGCCGCTTTCCAACACCTTGACCGAGATCACCGCCTTGCCGAGTTGCGCCGCCTTACCGCCGCGCAGCACACCGATGCCGCCGATCCCGACCGTCTCGCCGACCTTGAAGATGTCCATGCCCCAAGGCGCCATCTCATGGTAGTTATCAACGCCCTGACCGATGTTCTGGAGCACTGGGCCCGGCGTCTTCTTGCCGAAGATGTCGATGGCCATGCGCTCGTCGAGATAGAGACGATAGGCGACCAGGTCGTTTTCCCAGCCCAGACCTTCGAAGGCGATGCGGCCGTCATGGATGAAGTGGTCGGCCGGCACCGTATATTCGCGCTCGGGGCGGAAGACGCCGCCGGTGATGACGTTATTGACCAGCCGGCCGCCGTCCTGGACGTTCAGCACAGCCTGGACGGTGACCACTTCGCGCTGGACGGTCAGGTCCTTGCCGGGCTTCAGGTCGAGATCGGCCACGGCCGTCGCGGCCAACAGGAATGCGCCGACGCCGTAGAACTGCGTGTCGTCATAGGAGACACTTTCCGGGCGATCGGAGACGGGCTGAACCCAGCCGAGCTTGCCATTGGGGTGGACGGCGCGAACCAGGGCAGTCCAGCCCTTGCGCACGGTCGGCTCATATGCCTTCTGGTCCAGCAGGCCGGCCTTGATGCCCCAGGCAAAGCCATAGGTGAAGAAGCCGGTGCCGCTCGATTCGGGCAACGATTTCGACGGGTCCGACAGCAGGGACGGCGACCAGTAGCCGTCGGGCTTCTGGATGGTTTTCAGGCTGGCTGCCATTTCCTTGAAGACGGTCTCCATGCGGACGCGGCCGGGATCGCCTTGCGGCAGCAATGGGATCATCCGCGCCAGGCCGGCAAAGACCCAGCCGTCGCCGCGCGACCAGAAGACCTTTTCGCCATCGGGACCGCGGCGCGTGAAGAAGCGCGAGTCGCGGTAATAGAGGTGTTCGTCCTTGTCGTAGAGGTAGTCGGTGGTAGCAACGAATTCCTTCTTGGCGTAGTCGGCGTATCTGGCATCACCCGTCACCTTCGACAGTTCCAGCCAGGCGGCCGGCGCCATGAACAGGGCGTCCGACCAGCACCAGCGTTCGTCGCAGTCGACGCCACGCGGATCGGTATATTCGCGGTGCTCCAGACCGACCTGGGGTGGGAAGGCCAGGATGGAGTCGAAGCGGGCTTTCAGCGGTGCGATGGCCTCAGGGCCGGCGCCGTTGCGCGACGCCCACAGATAGGACTGGCCGATGACGTGATCGTCGGCGTGGTACGGCGTCGGTCCCAATTGCCAGTTGTTAGCGGCGCCGCGCGCCAAGATGGTTTCCTTGTAGATCGGATTGGACGAATGGTCGGCCATCTCGGTCAAGCCGACGAACAGGGCGCCCTGGACCCAGCCGGTCTTGTTCGGGGTATCGGGCGACGCCTTGGCCGGAATGGCTCCGCCGGCCATGGTGGCCAACTGATAGTTGGCGACTTTTTCGGCCAGGGTCATGACCTCAGCCGAGCGGAACGGAATGGAGTCAGGCGCTGCCGCAACGGTTTTGGCAGCGGCGGCAAAGGTGGTGACCGGGGCGGCGCCCAAAAGGGCAGCGACGGCGACGGTGGCGAAAATCCGGGCTTTCATGCGTGGGTCCCTGTATTTTGTGATTATGTCAGCTGACAGATATCGAGATTGTTCATGTCGTTATAGTCGAGATTTTCGCCGCCCATGGCCCAGATGAAGGCATAGCGCGAGGTGCCGACGCCGGTATGGACCGACCACGGCGGGCAGACCACGGCCTCTTCATTGCCGGCCACGATATGGCGCATCTGCTCCGGCCGGCCCATGAAGTGGAAGACCCGCGACTGGGGCTCGACGTCAAAGTAGAAATAGACTTCGGAGCGGCGGTCGTGGGTGTGCGGCGGCATGGTGTTCCACACACTGCCGGGTTCGAGAATCGTCAATCCGACCAGAAGCTGGGCCGACTCGCACACACCCGGCACAACCAGTTGATGAATGGTGCGGGCATTGGCGGTTTCCAGAGCGCCGCGTTTGATGGGATGGGCGGCGCGGATGGCGATATGTCGCGTCGGACAGGCGCGGTGAGCCGGGGTTGAAGCGAGATAGAAACGCGCCGGACAGGCGGGATCGGGTGAGGCAAATTCGACGTCGGATGCGCCCCGGCCAACGTAGAGGGCGTCATTGGGGGCCAGGTCATAGGCCGTTCCATCGACCGTAACGCGGCCGGTTGCCGTACTGATATTTACAACAGCCATTTCGCGATGCGCCAGAAACGGCTGGCCCTGCATGGAGGGCGGATCGTCGTGACGTGGCAGACGCAGGACGCTTGATGTCGGCATAGCACCGCCGACGACCAGGCGTTCCTGATGGACATAGGTCAGGACGACGGCGTCGGGACGGAACATACCCTTTATCAGATAACGGTCATGTAGCTCGCACGGAGACGCGGTGGGCACCGAATCCGGATGGGTGGCATAAAGAACCCGGTCGTACATCGGCCCCGCTTCCACACCAAACTCCTCGATCTGGCTGTTATGTGCACATTTATAAGCTTTTGGATCGTGTACCATTTAATGACTATGCGGTCCATATATAGCAACGATAAAGCGCGGAATTTCCGCCGCCGTCTTTGACCAAGCCGCCCAGGCGGTTCCATCGAACCACGACACGGCGCTGCCCAACCGGCGTTCGGCACGAAAGGCCTGTGGTCAAACCCGAAAAACCGCATTAACTTCAAAGCCAAGGTTTCGGGGAGAGACGAATGTCGGATATCGACATGAATGGCGGCACTGAACAGTTGTCGGCGCGCCAGAAAGAGATTCTGCGGCTGGTGGCGGCGCATTTTGAGCGCAAGGAAATTGCCCGGCTGCTGAATATCAGCCCGCATACAGTCAAGGCCCACATCGACGCGGCTCGCAAACGCCTGGGCGTCGCGACCGATCGTCAGGCGGCTCGACTTCTGGCGGAAAAGGAAGGCGCGATGATCCTGGCGAGCCCTGTGGTCGCCGCACCGGACGTCGCGGGAAACCCGCACGGTCTGGCAGAGCGCCTGAAACGCCTCAACATGTTGCAAGTCCTCGGAGCGATTGTTTTGCTGGCCATCGGCCTGGCCCTGGCCTTTCTGCTGCTGATGGCGGGCGGCATAACGACCATGCAGGCCATTCAAAGCCTGACCGGTCAGACCCGCTGAGCGCCGCGCCGTGAAAATCACCGTGCTTTATGCGCTCTGGCTTGTCTGGATCTACGGGGGCTATATTGCGGTCGTGGGGTGCTGCGCCTGGGCGTTCCGGTCCGGTGGCGTTACGGAACGCCTGGGTGCCGCCATCATCGGTATCGGATGGATGGTGACGGGCATGCTGGCCCAAAGAGGGCAAGGGCCGGGCGCCGACATCGTGGCGATAGACGTGACGGTGCTGATACTCCTTGTTGCCCTGGTGCTGAAGTCCCGGCGCTTGTGGACATTTTTCGCCGCGGCCTGCATGCTCAATGCCGTCTTCGCACACATCGCCCATCAGGTCACCGCTTTTGGCATCTACAGCTACTCCACGGCCGCCGGTTTTTGGGGCGGCTGGGCGCTGCTGGCCTGTCTGGCGGGCGGAATCATCGGCCATCAACGGGCGGAAAAACGGCGGCTATCCTGACCCGGCGCGCCGCTTCTGGCGTACGATGATCTGGTCCAGGGTCTGCAGGAACTGCGACCGGTCGGAACCGGAAAAGGGCGGCGGGCCACCGGTGATTTCACCGGTCGAGCGGATATGTTCCATCAAAGCACGTTGGGCCAGGGCCGCGCCGATCGAATCCTTCGTGAAGGCCCGGCCGTTGGGCGCCAGTGCATGGCCGTCCTTTTCCAGTACCCGGCCGGCCAGGGGAATGTCATTGGTCACGACGACATCGCCGGCCACAACCTTTTCAGCGATCCAGTCATCGGCAATGTCCGGACCGGCGTCGACGATCATGCGACTGATCTGCGGTGACTTGGGGATCTGGATGAAGCTGTTCGATACCACGAAGACTGGCAGTCCATAGCGCGCGGCGACCTTGTAGGTCTCGTCCTTTACCGGGCAGGCGTCGGCATCGATATAGACGGTGATGGTCATAATTTTCCCGAAATTGCTGCGCCGAAAGGTGTCTGATATAGCATGGCCGATGAGTGTAGCTTTTACCAGAGACGAAGACCACGAGGCGGCTGCGGCCAACCTGCCCGATCGTCCGATTTCCCCGCACCTGAACCTGGTGACGCCGCAAGGCCTTGCCCAACTGCAAGCCGCCTTTGCCGAGGCCAAGGCCGCCTATACGGCCGCCCAGTCATCCGGTGAGGTCAGCGACGACCGTACTGCCATGGCGCGAGCGACTCGCGACCTGCGTTACTATACGGCGCGTCTGGGTTCGGCACAGCCTGTCGAACCGGTGACGGTGCCGCAAGCGGTTGTCTTCGGCTGTACGGTGACGATCGAACGCGCCGACGGCCGGACCCAGACCTTCCGCATCGTCGGCGAGGATGAGGCCGATCCGAAACAGGGCAGCATTTCCTATGTTTCGCCATTGGCACAGGCCCTGATGGGCAAAACCTTGGACGACGAGGTCCGGCTGGACGGGGCGGAGATTGCCATCACCGCGATCCGTTAGGCTTGTTGTACAGAATGGCCAGCAGAACCAGCAGACAGACCAGACCGGGCAACGAGCCTTCGAGACCCGCAGAACCACCGGTCAGCCAGTCGGCCACCGGCGCAAGGTGAGCCAGTAACCAGCTTTGATTGTCCGTGCCGCTGACGGAAAAGCCCAGAAGATTGCCCTGGACCACATTGGCGCCGAGGTGAAGGCCGATCGGCAGGGCCAGCCGTTGGGTTCGTAGCCATGCCTGGCCGAACATGAGGCCGGCGAGGAAGATATTGACCATGGCCAGGACCGCCGCGGGACCGTGCAGACCCTCATTGCCGAGGTGGGTCAGGAGAAAAAGGCCCGCCAGACTTAGCTGGGCCGGCCAGGTCCCGATCGCGGCGATCAGGCGCTGAAACAGAAAGCCGCGGAACAGAAGTTCCTCAGCGATGGCGACGCCGGTCATGGCAAAAATGGCAAGGCCAAGCGCGGCTGGATCGATCGCCGTCACTTCGAACCTGACCCATCCGCACAGGAACAGAAACAGGGCGGGCACTGCCATCAGCGCGCCGCCGCCCGCCAGGCCTGCCGCGAGGTCCCGCCACCAGGCCGTATCAAAGCGTCCGGTCACCTCGGTCAAAGGCTGCCGGCGCAGCGCCTGACACAGCCAGGTCACGGCCAGAAGTATGGCCACCTGCTCCCAGAGGCCGAGCGCATATCCATTGGCCTGCGATATCAGCAGGACCGGCAAGAGAAGGACGAACAGGGTCAACAGGAAGATGGCCACCCACCAGCCGTTGCGCAACCGTCCATCGCTGCGGCGAAATATCGAGGTCAGTTTAATCGGCGGCACGGGTTGCCTCCTTCGGCAGTTGGGTCAGCGACAGAATAAGAGCGACAACGACCAGGCCCGCCGCTACAGCCAGGGCCGCGTGCATGCCGCCGGCCACGGCCGCAGGTGCCTGGCTTCCCGCCGAAACCCCTGCGAAGACAGCTCCCATGACAGAGGCCCCGGTGACAAGGCCAAAGTTTCGCGACAAGTTGACCAGACCGGAGATGACGCCCTTGCCGTTGGCTGACGCTGCCATCATGACGGCGGTGGTGTTGGCCGCCTGGAACAGACCATAGCCGACCGTGAGACCGGCCAGGGACAGAACATAACCGACGAGCCCCGTCGTTTGCGGCAAACAGGCCAGAAGGCCGGCGCCGGCGGCCATGATCATCAAACCGGCTCGCGACATGGCCACTGCGCCGAAGCGGTCGGCCAGGCGACCGGCCGGAATCCCGGTCAGGGCGGTCACGACCGGCCCGACCGACAGCGCCAGTCCTGCCGTCGCGGTCTCCAGTCCGAGCGCCTGGGTCAGATAGAAGGGACCCACCACCAGGGTGGTCATCATCACGGCAGCTACCAGCCCTCCCGTAGCCAGGCCGGTGCTCAGACGTCTGTCACGAAAGAGGTTCAGGTTGACGAGGGGCGCGGACGATCTCGTCTCGATCATCACGAAGGCTGCCAAACCCAGGAGGGCCAGTGCCAGAGGCGCCAGATTCGTCGCCTCGAAATGACCCCGTCCCATGGTCATGGCCAGGGCGTAAGCCGCCAGAGTGACCGCCAGAATCAGGGTTCCCGCGACATCGAATTTTGCTTGCTCCGTGGACGGACGATCTTCATCGATACCGAGCCAAACCAGACCGGCCGCGACCACTGCGACCGGTAAATTCATCACAAAGATGGCGGGCCAGCCAAAAGCCGCGATCAGCAGCCCGCCCAGCGAAGGTCCCAACGCGGTGCCGACGGCCGACATGGTCCCCAGCATCCCCATGGCGCTGCCGACCCTGTCCCTGGGCACGATATTGCTGGCAAAGGCCAGGCTCAGCGTCATCACCACGCCGGCGCCCAGACCCTGCACACCACGCGCAACCAGCAACAGGCCGAGCGAGGGTGCTGCGGCACAAGCCGCCGAGGCCAGGGCGAAAATGGCCATGCCTACCAGCAAAACACGACGGCGGCCAAAGCGGTCGCCGATCCATCCGGCCGCGACGACGACTGTCGTCATGCCGAGCAGATAGGCGAGGACGACCCACTGGGTGGATTGAAACGGCGCTGCGAAAGCCTGGGCGAGGACTGGCAAGGCGATGCTGGCCGTGCTGGTCGCCAGTGAAGTGACTAGGACTGAAAGGCCTAGTCCTGTGAGTGCAAGGGTTTGTCGTGTCATGGCCGCACCCTATCTTCGCACATAAAGCGGCGCCAGACGCATGCGTTGCACTGTATTCGTGCATCGTACGCCATGTCATGATAGGCTGCCCGAATGACCCGGCCCGACCTGAATCAGTTGATCACCCTGGATGTCCTGCTTGCCGAAGGCAGTGTTGCCCGCGCGGCGAAGCGGTTACGGCTGAGCCCGTCGGCCATGAGCCGGGCGCTGGCGCGGCTGCGCGATACCCTGGGCGATCCGCTTCTGGTCCGGGCCGGGCGCGGCCTGGTACCGACGCCGCGAGCCTTGGAGCTGCGCGAACGGACGGCCCGCCTGGTCGAAGACGCGCAAGGGCTGCTGCGGCCGGCAGATGTGCTGAATCTGAAAGGTCTGTCGCGGAGCTTTACCCTTCGCACCAGCGACGGGTTCGTCGAAACCTTCGGGCCGGAGTTGATCCGCCGGGTTGCGGAATCGGCACCCGGCGTGCGCCTGCGATTTGTACAAAAGCCGGATCGCGACAGCGGGCCTTTGCGCGACGGTTCAGTCGATATGGAAACGGGGGTGGTCGGCGCGGTCATAGGGCCGGAGATCCGCGCCCAAGCCCTGTTCCGTGACCATTTTGTCGCTGTGGTGCGCCGCGATCACCCCATAAGCGACATGACGGCGGCGGCTTACAGTGCTGGGCGGCACGTCGGTGTTGCCCGGCGTGGACCGGATAAGGGACCCATTGACGATGCCCTGGCTCCGCTTGGGATTGAACGCGACCTGGCGGTCTTGGCCGGCGGCTATTCGGCGGTTCTTGCCCTGGTCAGCAGTTCCGACCTGATTGCCACCGTGCCGCAACGGCATACCGAAGGTTTGCGCCATGGGATGACGACCTTCTCCCTGCCCTTCGCCGTGGCCGGAGTCACCGTATCGCTGCTGTGGCACCCACGGCTGGATGCCGATCCGGCCCACCGCTGGCTGCGCGACTGCGTGCGGGCCGTGTGCGGCCATCGGGCACATGGACTTCCTGACGACCCTGAGGGAAGCTGATACGGGCGAGGGAGGTGATCATGACTTTGGAACAACTTTTCCTGCTACCGTTTTTCGGCCATTTCGGCCTGGTGGCAGTGAAGCGTATCTACCCGGGCGTTGGCGGCCAAATGGGTGCGCCTGGCATGTCGAAACCGTAGATGCGGCTGAAGAGTGTGCACATACGTGGAAAGCGGTTAAAATATACGGCCGGTCTGACACGGTCCGCCAGGTCGACTGCGGCCAAGGCGGCGATGCGTTCAGAGTCCACCTTGGGCTGATCGATGCGAAGTTGGACTTTAGGTGCAGGCGCCAGAGGATCGATTGCCGCGTCAGCGGGCACCATGGTGAAATGGCCCAGATCGATAACCTCACCGGCCGCGACGTCGAACGCGATCGTGCCGAGGCAGAAGGTGGTGAAATCGTAGCGCCCGGTGCGCACATTGGCCAAGCTGTAGATACCGGCTGGAATAACGAAGGCAAATTGCGCCGCCGTGCTAACTTTGGCCTCCTTGGTGCGGGCTTCAAACCCCGGCCAGCTCCGGCGGCCGGTCGTTTGAACAATGCCTGCTTCTCCGTTGGCTTCACGGCGATCGAAAAGTATGTGGGCACCGGCTCCGGTGGGGGAAGATACTGTCATCAGGACGACGGCCTCGCCCGGCCCAGGCTGCGGGACCGTACCGGATGAGACGCCCTTGACCGATTTCGTTGGCCCCCAGCGATTAAAGGTCGGAATGTCAGGCGAACGGGGCACGAATGACAAGGGCTCAGCGAGTGCAGGTGCATCGCCGGATGCTGAGAGCCAGTAGGTATTGGCCCATTTGCGCCTGAGTACCCCTTCCGGCGGGACTTCCGCGCCAGCATACAGTGCCTGAACCTCCGGCGCCAATTGCGCGTAACGCTCACGAAACTGACGCAGGTTTGAGCCCGCAATGTCAAACCGCCTGTAGCCGCGCGCCATCATGCAGTCGTCGGCGTAGGCGACGTTAGGTCCGGCCGCAGCGATTTCACCGATAATGGCTCCGGTCAAACCATACGTCATGCCTTCGTTGACGGGGTTGGTGCCGAACATGGACCGACCAAAGCTAAGGCAGACATTCTGGTCGGCTGCCACCTGTTCGGCACCTGCGCCCGGACGGTTATAGAACCAGGCGAGGTCGTCAGAGTCCAGAACCTTGGGTTCCAATGGGCCAGCCATCGCAGAGACGGCTACGCCGGCCCAAAGTGCTATCGTCCCCGCAAAAGCGTTTTGCCAGAATTTCAGTGAGCGCACATCAACCCCCTCCGAGTTAGGACAAACCTAACGCGAAGCCGGACAAAAAACCAGCCGAGAACCCGACGTTTCTGCAAGCCCTAGCTAGAACTTGAACTTCAGGCTGGCGCTGAAGGTCTGCTGGCTGTAGCGCTTGCCGCTTTCGTTGGCGAGCGACAAGTTCAGACTGGCCCGGTCATTCTTGCCGGTGACCTGGACGTTGGCGCCCATCTTCACCGTGTCGCTGTCGAATTGCGTGCTGATCAGCGCCGGATCCGAGGTCTGGTTGGCGCCGACCAGCCGGTACGGCATCTTCAGCCGATCGGTGGAATAGACCACCGCACCGACGTTGAACGACAAGGCCGTCCTCTGCCCGGAGCTTTCCTGGACATTGTAGCCGACAGTCAGTTCCGGCGTCAGGGTGGCGAAGGTTTGGGTATGCGACACACCCACTGCCCCCTGGCCTTCCATCCCCTCTTCGGTGAAGGCGCCTTGGTGGATCGAGGTCACCGCAAGCGCCGCCGATGGTTCGATGAACCAGGCGCCACGATCGAAGCGGCGGCTCAGTTTCGCCTGGGCCGAGACATAGGACGAATGCGGCGTCGCCGTCCCGACCAGGGGATCGAAGATGTGCTGCAATCGTTGGGTTTCGACGGTCTGCAGGCCGCCAGTGAGGGCCAGGCCCAGCTTGACGCCGCCAAGCGTCCGAGTCGCACTGACACCGGCGTGAACGCTGTCGCCTTCCATACTGGCACGGCCGTTGCCGACATAGAGGCGGTTGATATGGTCGAAACCGATGGCGCCGGCGATCGACCACTTGTCGTCAACCCGGCGTTCGAAGCCCGTGGCCAGGCTGTCGTAAGCGCCGTTGTGGCCGTGGGTTTCGGCGTCGGCGTCACGTTCGATATCGGTGCCGCCAACGCGGGCCCAGACACAGGTGTCCTGACCCGTCGCGCCGCAGTGGTTGAGGTCGGCAGCGAACTGCCGCGCCGCGCCTAGCTGGAGGGTTTGCGGGGCCAGGAAGGCTTCCGGGTTCAGTTGGTCGAAGATGGCGGCATAGGCCGCTTCGTCGCCGACCTGCAGATTGCCGATCAGGGCCATGACTCTGCCGATGCCGCCGGACTCACCCAGCCTAATCGCCGAGTCCATATGGCGGCCCAATTCACCCTGATTGCGGTTCAGGAAGGGCTGGGAGAAGTCGGACGTGAAGGCTAGCTGGATGCCGGAGGTGTTGGCCAGGACGCGGTAGTCGAGCGCGATGCTGTCGGTGAAATCCAAGCCGTTGTCGGTGCTGGTGCCCGCCGTGGCGAACAGGGTCACCGGGGCGGCATTTTCCAGCCAGGTCAGGACAACGTCGCCGGTGCCGTCGACCGTTGTGTTGCCGGTGACATTGACACGGTCCGAGGCGTAGGGACCGTAGGCGACGTCGAAGGCCATGTGGCCCGTGTCGCTCTGGACGAAGTGGCCGTCCAGGGCGACCGTGTTGATCACCCGCGAACCGTACATCAGGTTGTTTGCCGGGTTGCCGGTGCCGTCGAGATTGGCGAAGACAGCGCCCTTGGCCAGGTCGATCGGCCGTGGGGTCGCCGACAGGCCCATCAGGAAGTCACCGTCATTGGCAAAGGTGCCGCCCGGCGCGGGAATGATGGCCGCGGTTGGTAAGGCGCTTTGGATGGCCAGCGGAACCGACGCATTGATCGCCGGATCGCGCAGGTCGATGGTGCTGAAGGCGACGAAGGTCGAACCGGCGCGGTTTTCAAAGGCGTTACTGCCACTGCCGAGATCGATATTGCCGATGACCAGGCCGGTATTGATGACGCGGTCATTACCCGAACCGGACGAGATGGTCACGCCCGACACGGCCGAAACCGAGCCCGAGGTGGTGACCGTATTGGTCGCGCCGCCGTCGACGCGGATGCCGGCGGCATAACCGCGGACCGTCCCGTTGCTGACGATGGTGATGTTGCCCGCGCCGCTTTTGCCCAGGCTCTGGGCCAGGACGGCGGTGCCGCCGGTGCCGGTGGCGAAAGTGCTGCCCGACAGGTTCAGGGTGATCGCCCCACCCTTACCGTCGCCGCCGGCCGAACCGGCAAAGACGCCATCGACCCAGCCGCCGCCGCCGCCCAGGCTTTGGGCGATGAGGCCGTTGGCGCCATTGCCGGTAGCGATGATTGAGCCGGTCTGGGTGAAGTCAACCAGGCCGCCGTTGCCAGTATTGCCGGCATTCAGGTGCGTGGTGATGGTGGTGGCATCGCTCAGGACAGCGCCGCCGCCGCCGCCGATCGATTGCAGCAGTACGGCGTGCGAGCCGATACCCGAGCTCGAGATGGTGCCAGCATTGGTCAGTTTGATCTCGCCGGCATTACCGCTTGCGCCGTTCTTGCCGCCCAGGGTGACGTTGACGGCGTCGCTGCCCGCGGTCAGGACCGAGCCGCCGCCGGCGCCTATGGATTGCACCAAAAGGGCGATCGCGTGGTTGCCTTCTGTCTGCAGGCCGTCATAAGAACCGGTGACCGAACCGCCGCCAAGCTCGGTTCCGCCATCGGCACCCAGGCTGGTGTGAATGGCCAGGTTGGTCTGCTCGACGCCATTGATCCGGACAGTTGAGGCGCCCCCGCCGCCGCCAATGCTTTGCAGGATGACGCCGGTCGACAGATCGCCCGTCGTCATGACACTACCGGTCTGGCGGCGCAGAATGTCGCCCCCGGTTTCATGTGAGCCCGACTGGCTGCCAAAGGCCAGGTTGATCGGCCCAACCAGGGCGCCGGCCTCGGTCGTGATGTCAACAATGGCGTGACCGCCGCCGCCGCCGATGGTCTGCGAAAGGACGCCAACCGAATTGCGGCCCGTGGTGATCAACGCGCCTTCGTGGGTATTGTCGATATCGGCACCGGAATTATTGACGCCATTGCTGCCGCCCAGGCTGACCGAATAGGCAATAGCCGCTGCCCCGACGGTGTCACCCATCGACGCTGCATCGACCTGGCGGGTCTTGATATGCACGGAGCCACCGCCACCACCGACCGACTGGTCGAAGCTGGCCACGCCGTTGTCGCCGCCGACGCCCAGCGTGCCCTTGGAAATGATCTTGACCTTGCCGGCATTCATATCCGTCAGGTCGCTGCCCCCCAGTCGCGCCGCGATCTTAGGATCTTCGACGACGTCTTCATCCTTGATGTCGAAAACGTCCTTGAACAGGCTCACGACGGACGAGCCGGGCAGGCCCGACACGCCATCAATGCTGAAGTCCAGCCGGCCGCCGCCGCCATTGATGCTTTCGGCGACAATGGCCTGGGCGCCTTCACCGGTGACGGTGATATTGCCGGTCTGGTTGACCGTGACATTACCGCCGGCGCCGCCCTTGCCGCCCCCGGTGGCTCCGACCGCCAATGCGATCAGATTGGACGCGACAACGTTGGCAAGGTTATCGGTCGCGGTGAGTCCGACGCCGGCGTTTCCGCCCCCCCCTCCGATGCTCTGCGCCACGATGCCGTGGCCGCCGGCACCGGTTGTCTGGATGATTCCGGAGTTGGTAACCGTAACGTCGCCGCCATAGCCGCCATCACCACCAATTCCACCGATCGCGAGGACCGGAGTCTTGGACTTTTGGCCGATGGACGCCGCCGCCGCGATGACGAGGCCACCATTGCCGCCGCCACCGCCTGTCGACTGGGCCAGTATACCGTAGGCGTCCTTGCCGTCGGTGAAGATGCCGCCGGAATTGTCGACCCCTACCGTGCCGGAATGGTTACCCTTGCCGCCCTTGCCGCCGAAATGCAGGCCAACCGATATCGAATCGGCCGAGCCGCGCAACCCGGTCATCGAGACGATCGAAGAACCATTGCCGCCGCCGCCTCCCAGGCTTTGGGCAAAAATCCCGTGCGCCGAGTCACCCGTGGTCCAGATGGTCCCGGAGCCTGTCGTCGCAGTCTTGACGTTCTCAACCTTGACGTTGCCGCCGGTGCCGCCCTTACCGCCGCTACCGCCGAAATTCATGGTCAGGGCCTGGGTCTGGCCCTCACCACTGTTGGAGGCCAAAAGTGTATGCAGAATAACGCCGGCATTGCCGCCGCCACCTCCGGTGCTGGTCGCGCGGATACCCTCCGCGGCGAAGCCCTTGGTGACGATGCTGCCTTCGTTTCGAACCTCGACCAGACCGGCTTCGGCGCCTTCGCCGCCCGTGCCGCCGACATTGATATCGATCGACTGCTTACTACCGCCACCGGTCGTCAATGTACCCTGTGCGACAGCACCGCCGTCGCCGCCGCCGCCGCCGATGCTCTCAGCCCGGATACCGAAGGATTGCAGGCCGTCGGTCTGGATGGCGCCGCTATTGGTCACCTTGACACCATAGCCGACCGCACCCTCGCCGCCACTCCCGCCGACATTGAGGTTAAAGGTCCGTGTCGTTTTGTCCGCCTTTACGCTCTCGATATTGGCCTGCAAATAGTCGCCGCCGGCTCCGCCAGAACCACCGATCGACTGCGCCCAGATCCCGCTGGAACGGTCGTTCTGGGTCCAAAGGGTCGCCGAATTGATCACGGTGACCTGGTCGGAATGCGAGCCCTTGCCGCCGCCGCCGCCGATGTTGATATTGGCGGAGGTGGTATCCTCATCCCCGCCGGGGCTCACCGTAAGCTTGTCACCAACCGTGCCGCCCATGCCGCCGCCGCCGCCAAGGCTTTGGGCGAAGATGGCGTGGGCCCGATCGCCCGCCGTATGGATCAGCCCCTTGGTCGTCACTGTAACAGCGCCACCGATCGCCGACTCGCCGCCGTCGAGACCGATAGCCAGATTACCGCCATAGCTGCCGGACTTGCCCTCGAAATCCCCGCCGACGGTGGTCGTTCCACTGTCGCCGCCGCCGCCGCCGATGCTCTGGGCCAGAATACCGATCGACTCATCGCCCTCGGTGACAATCGAGCCGTCGGAGCCAACCGTCACTGCACCGCTGGTCGCCCCCTTGCCGCCGGCGCGTCCGATATTCACGGCGAGACTTGAGCCATCGGCCTGGCCCGTCACAAAATCGAAGACCGGATCAAGGATCTTGTTGATGCTGCTGGCTGAACCGCCGCCACCGCCAATGCTTTGCGCCTTGATGCCGACCGAGGAATCGCCCTGGGTCGTTATCTGGCCGACATGATCGACCGTAACCGCAGCGCCACTTCCGCCTGAGCCATTGGCGCCGCCGACACCGATATTGACGCCCTTGGTCTTACCGCCCAAGGCGCCCGCGCCAAGATTGGCATGAGAATCACCGCCGCCGCCGCCGATGCTCTGCGCGATCAGGCCGTGACTGTAACGACCGTCTGTAGCTATGCTGCCATTATGGCGGACGACAACAACGTCACCATTGCCGGCATCGGCGCCGGAACCACCGACAGAAATAATGGCCGCCTTGTATGTCTTGCCATCGTCCGGATTGGACTCCTTGTTGTAGGCGAAGTTGAAATTCATCCCCGCGATGCCGCCACCGCCGCCCACACTCTGCGCGATAAGGCCGGTACTGTAGTCGCCGGTCGTCTGGATGGCTGAGGCATTGACCGTCTCAGTCGCCGCCACGGTTTCGTAACCGCGGTTCACCCTGACCATACCGCCATTGCCGCCAGCGCCGCCATTGCCGCCCATGCCGAATTGCAGGGTGTTGCCGGCGTTGCGCGCCACGGTCGCTGTGATGTTCATGCCACCGACGCCGCCGCCGCCGCCGACCGACTGGGCCAATAGGCCACCGGCATTGAAGACCACGGTCAGTTCGTCGTCAGCATTGTCCTCAGTCGACGTGCTGTCGGGCCCGGTAACGGTGATCGCGCCAACGCTGTTCAGCTTGACATCACCGGCATCCGCACCGCCGCCGGCCGTTCCGCCAACGCCCGCCACAATGCGGTTTGTCGACTTGCCCGCGCTGGCATTGGCGATATTGGCCGAGACATTAAGTCCACCATCGCCACCGCCGCCGGCCACGCTTTGGGCCACGATGCCGAAAGCGTTTTTGCCCGTTACAATGACCAGGCCCTTCTGTTTTACATCGACGTCCCCGCTGATATTGCCCGTGCCGCCGAAACCGCCCAGACCAAAGGTAATCGAAGTGTCGTCCTTGCTGTTGATATTGACGGTACCCGAAACATTGATGCCGCCAGCACCGCCGCCGCCGCCCAGGGACTGGGCAAACAGGCCGCGAGCGCCGTCTCCGGTCGCCTGGATATCGGCATCGACGTCGGCCGTGACCTTTTTCGCCAGGCCGCCGTCGCCGCCGAAGCCGCCCATGCCGAAGGCCAGGGCGCTGTTGCTGGCGATACCGCCCGAGACGTTCAGGCCGCCGAGGCCGCCACCGCCGCCCAGCGACTGCGCGATGATCGCCGCGCGGTTGTCACCATCGACGATGACCTGTACGCGATCCGAAGCCGGCGCCTTAACCGTCAGATCGACCGTGCCGCCGTTACCACCGCCGCCGCCGAAGCCACCGATGCCGATCGCTGCCGCCTTGCCGGAAGAGGCCGATTTTGTGAGGCTGACGCCGCCCGAGACGTTTAGGCCGCCGTTGCCGCCACCGCCGCCCACGCTTTGCGCCACAAGCGCGCCGCTGAACAGGTTGGGGGAATCCGAGCCGCCCGCCCCGGCGCCCATGCCGGTTGCCCAGACATTGCCGATGACGGTCGCTGTCACGGCGTCGGCATGACTGGCCTTGCCGCCGAAACCGCCGATGCCGATATTGATCGAGGCATTGTCGGCCGAAGATGCCACAAGACCACCGGTGACGTTGATGGCGCCATTGCCGCCGCCGCCCGCCAGGCTCTGAACGATGATGGCTTCGGAATCCTTGCCCGTCGTCAGGGTATCGCCGGTGCGTTTCAGCCAGGCCGTGCCCGAAGCACCACCGTCGCCGCCGAACCCGCCGATGCCAACCGAGGCCTGGCCTGACTTGCCCTTGGCCGAAAGGCTGAGTTGCCCGGTGACGTTCAGACCGCCATTGCCGCCGGAGCCGCCGACGCTCTGGACGACGACGCCGTCAGAATTGACGCCATGGGTCTCATATTTACCAGAAATATCGCCATGGACATTGCCCCCGGTGCCGCCCGAAAGACCGAAGCCGCCAATGCCGACGCCAATGGACCCATTGTCACCCGAGGTCAGGGTGGCCGAAGCCGTGACATTGAAGCCGCCATTGCCGCCACTACCGCCCATACTTTGCAACGTGGCGCCGTAGGCTTCATTGCCGCGCGTATAGACGTCGCCGCTCAGCGTGCCATCGACGCTGCTGGCATTACCGCCACCACCGCCAAAGCCACCCAGGCCGACACCGATATTGCCGCCCTTGCCGGCCGACGCCGTCAGACTACCCGTCACATTGAATCCGCCCTGGCCGCCACCGCCGCCAACGCTTTGCATCAGTATGCCGTGAGACTTTTCGCCCATCGTCGTGACATTGCCAATGACCGAGGCATTGACCAAGCTGGCATGGCTCGCCTTGCCGCCAAAACCACCGACACCGACGCCGATATTGCCCGAGCCACCGCTGTCGCCCGCCGTAAGGGCGACCGCGCCGGTGACATTGAAGCCGCCATTGCCACCGCCGCCGGCCAGACTTTGATAGGTGACGCCGCCCGAATTGGCACCGGCCGTATAGACATCGCCGGACACCTTGCCGGTCACTGCGCCGCTGGCGCCGCCATCACCGCCCATGCCGCCGACGCCGACCAGAACATTGCCTGCGCCCTTGGTTGAAGCGGCCAGGCCGCCTGAGACATTGAATCCGCCGTTGCCGCCGCCGCCGCCGACACTTTGGATCAGAACGCCCGCTGCGTCGCTGGCCCCGAGCGTCGTGACATCGCCGGTGACATTGCCCTCGACCGCGCTGGCATAGCCGCCCTTACCGCCCGAACCGCCGACCCCAACGCCGACATTGCCGGCACCGGTCTTGGCCAGGCTAATTCCGGCAACGACCGTGAAGCCACCGTTGCCGCCGCCGCCGCCGATGCTTTGCGCCAGGACACCGCGGCCGCCGGCCGATTGCGTCTGCACGGCGACCGTCTTGCCTGAAGCCGCGGCGCCTCCGGTCACGTTCAGCGTCACCTTGCCGATCGAATTGCCGCCATCGCCGCCCGAACCGCCAACCGACACACCGACGGTTCCGGCGCCGGTTCCACCCGCCGCAATGCTGCCGGTAACGGCAAAGCCCCCGTTGCCGCCGCCGCCGCCAACGCTCTGCGCGATGATGCCGTCACTGTCCTTGCCAAGCGTCTCGGTCATCCCCGTGACAGTCAGATCGACCTGGCCGGCATTGCCACCGCCCTTGCCCGAGCCGCCGATACCAACGCCAACAGCCCCAGCTCCGGTTCCGCCGCCACCAATACTGCCTGCCACGGCAAAGCCGCCGTTGCCACCGCCGCCGCCGAGGCTCTGGGCAACGATGGCGTCGGACTCAGTCCCGGCCGTATAGACATTACCCATCACGCTCGCGCCGACGCGCTTGCCTTCACCGCCGCCCGCGCCGGTGCCGCCGATGCCAACGCTGATCGCGCCGCCACCTGTGCCGCCAGCGCCGATGCTGCCAGCGACGCTAAACCCGCCATTGCCGCCACCGCCACCGACGCTTTGCGCCAGGAAGCCGCCCGATTGGTCCTTGGTCGTCGTGATGGCAACCGCCGAGGCATCGACCTCGCCGCCGTCCCCGGCCTTGCCACCGTTGCCGCCCAGCCCGACTGAGATAGCGCCGCCGCCCGTGCCACCGCCGCCGATGCCGCCGGCGACCGAAAAGGCGCCATTGCCGCCGCCGCCGCCCATGGACTGAACAATGACGCCCGTCGAGCCGACACCTTGCGTCGAGACCAGGCCTGAAACGCGCCCCTCGACATAGCCGGCATTGCCGCCTTCGCTGCCCGATCCACCGATCGAGACCGAAATGGCGCCGCCCCCCGTTCCGCCGGCACCAATGCTGCCGGCAATCGAGAAGCCACCATTACCGCCGCCGCCGCCCACGCTTTGCGCCAGGAAACCGCTGGAATTCTCGCCCTTGGTCCCGATACTCTGCGCGAAACCGTGAACTTCGCCGGCCTGGCCAGCGCCACCGCCCGAACCGCCCAGACCGACCGAAATCGCCCCGCCGCCCGTGCCACCGCCGCCAATGCCGCCCGCCACGCTGAAACCACCGTTACCGCCGCCGCCGCCCAGGCTCTGCACGGTCACGCCGGTCGAACTCTTGCCCTCGGTCAGGACCAGTCCTGTAACGGTCCCGGTGACCTTGCCGCCAGTGCCGCCACCGGCGCCCGCGCCGCCCACCGACACCGAAATGGCGCCGCCGCCCGTTCCGCCGCCGCCAATTCCGGCACCGATCGAGAATCCGCCGTTGCCGCCGCCGCCGCCGACGCTCTGCGCCAGGAAGCCGCCCGAGCGGTCTCCCGTGGTCGTGATCCCCGCCGCCGAGGCATCGACCGTGCCACCATGTCCAGCGGTGCCGCCCGATCCGCCGACGCCAACATTGATCGTACCACCAGCGGTACCGCCCCCGCCGATCCCGCCCGCCACGGTAAAGCCGCCATTGCCGCCGCCGCCGCCCAGGCTCTGGACGACGACACCTGACGAATTCTCGCCCTCGGTGATAACCTGGCCACTGACCCGGCCCTCGGTCCAGCCGGCGCTGCCGCCGGTGCCGCCCGAACCGCCCACCGATACCGACAACGCACCGCCTACCGTTCCGCCGGCACCAATACTGCCGGCGATCGAGAAGCCACCATTGCCACCGCCGCCACCGACGCTTTGCGCCAGGAAGCCGGTGGACTCAGCCTTGAACGTGTGAATACTGGTCGCGAAGCCATGGACTTCGCCACCGCCGCCGCCGCCGCCGCCCGTGCCACCCAGCCCGACCGAAATCGCGCCGCCGCCTATGCCGCCGCCGCCCAGGGAACCGGAGACATTGAAGCCGCCATTGCCGCCGCCGCCACCCAGGCTCTGCACCGTCACACCGACCGAACGAAAGCCTCTGGTCGTTACTGCGCCGCGCGCATCGCCAAAGGCATAGCCACCGGTGCTGCCTGTACCGGCGCTGCCACCGATGCCAACCGAGACGGCACCACCAACGCCACCGCCGGCGCCAATCGTTCCCGCGACGTTGAATCCGCCATTACCGCCGCCGCCGCCGACACTCTGGACCAGCAGGCCGCCGGAATCGTCGCCCCAGGTATCGATCGTACTGAGAGTCCGCCCCTCGGCGCGACCGCCAATGCCGCCGCCCTTGCCAGTGCCACCCAGGCCTACGGCGACCGCGCCGCCCGTGCCGCCCGCAGCGCCGAGCGCTCCGGAAATATTAAAGCCGCCATTGCCGCCGCCGCCGCCAACACTCTGGACGATGACGCCCGTCGAACGGTCGCCCACCGTCTGGACCTCGCCACCAATGGTCCCCAGCGCCGTGCCGCCAGCGCCGCCCGTATCCCCGCTACCGCCGATCCCCAGGCTGCCACCGCCACCGGCACCGCCACTCAGGCCGACCGCGCCCGAGATATTATAGCCGCCGGAACCGCCGCCGCCGCCGACCGACTGGATCAACGCCCCCGCCGCGTCGTCGCCCAGGGTCGTGATGCTGCCATTGAAGTCGACGTCGCTCAGGCCGCCATCGCCACCCGTGCCGCCCGAACCGCCGATGCCGCCGGCCAAGGCCAGGGCCCCGCCGCCCGCCGCCGCCACAGAGGCCGAGATGCTGAAACCACCCTTGCCACCGCCGCCGCCGACGCTTTGCGCCAGAAGGCCTGTCGAAAACTCACCGTTGTTACGCACCTCAGTGGTCGCAACACCGTCCTTCATCACAAAGGCGCCGCCGATCTCGCCAGTCAGGATCGAACCACCCGTCCGTGCGATGACGTTGCCGCCAGCGCCGCCTTTGCCAGCCGAACCGCCGACCGCCGCCGACAGCGACACTGCCGCGCCAGGGCTGGCCGCGACGGCCGTCGAAATGGCATAGCCGCCCGAACCGCCACCACCACCGACCGACTGGATATACATGCCTTCGGAATTATCGCCCGAGGTCACTATCCTGAGATCGTCCTTGCTGGTGCCGTAGCAGGTGCTGGCCGTAGAACAACCCACGACATCGCCGACATGGACCAGCCCTCCAGCGCCACCGCTTTCTCCTTTGCCACCAATAGCGAGACTGACTGCGCCGCCGAAGCCGACCGTCATTTGCGTCGCCAGCCCGCCAGAACCGCCTCCGCCGCCGACACTTTGCGCGAAGACACCGCGCGACCGGTCGCCGCTGGTGGTGATCTCACCCGTCGCTGTCCGGTTTTTAAAGGTCAGCTCGACCTGCCCCCCCTTGCCGCCTGCCTTGCCATCCCCGCCCAGCGAGACACCCGCAAAGGCGCTGACCGAATAGCTGGCGCCACCATTGCCGCCCCCGCCGCCGACCGATTGAGCGAAGATTCCGTGGGAATCGTTTCCATACGTGGTCAGGTTTCTTTGGTTGTTGACGGTGACGGTCCCACCGTCACCACCACCACTACCGGCACCACCGATGCTAAGCAGGACCGAACCTGAAGTGCCGCCGTCGCCGCCGCCGCCGCCGATCGACTGGGCCTGGATGGCGCTGGACACCGCGCCCGTGGTGGTGACAGAACCCGAATTCGTAACCGTAACCGCACCGCCGGTGCTGAGCGCACCCGAACCGCCAGTGCCACCGATACTGACGAGGCCGCCCGAGTCACCCCCGGTGCCGCCGCCGCCGCCGATGCTTTGAGCAAAGATGCCGCGCGCACGCACACCCTGGGTGGTGATGATGCCTTCGTTGACGACGTCGACTTGACCGCCACCGCCACCGCCACCGCCCTTACCGCCCAGCGAGACCAGGCCGCCCGAGGCCGAGCCCGACCCGCCGCCGCCGCCCGTGCTCTGGGCAAAGATTCCATCGCTGCCGACTTGGGAGGCCACGGGCAGGGTCGCGTTGCCAGTGGCGATCGAGCCGGTGTTCTTGACATAGACCCGCCCGCCCGTGCCCCCGCCGCCGGCGCTGCCGCCGACCGAGACCAGACCGCCGGTGCCATTGGCTGCACCGCCGCCACCACCTACGCTCTGCGCAAAGATGCCGCGCGCTGCCTTGCCGGTAGTGATCAATCGGCCGGCATTGGTAACCGAGACAAAGCCGGCGCTCCCGCCGCCGTCTCCGGAACCACCGACGCCGACAATGCCTGCGCCCGTGCCGCCAACGCCACCGCCCTTGCCGACACTTTCGGCGAAAATGGCATGGGCACTTTCGCCCTCGGTCATGATGGAGGTATCGGCACCCGTCGTTACGGTGACCTGCCCACCATCACCACCACCCGCGCCGCCGCCGCCGATGCCGGCCAGACCGCCGCCGACGCCGCCGTTACCGCCGCCGCCGCCGATCGACTGAGCGAAAATACCGTAGCTGCCGGAATTTTTCGTGACGATGCTGCCATTGCCCTCGAGTTTGGCCTCGGCGGTGCCGCCGTTGCCGGCCGCGCCCCCTTGGAACCCAGGCCCACGAGGCCGGCGGCATAGCCACCGTCACCGCCGCCGCCGCCAACGGATTGCGCCGCCAGGCCGTAAGCGTCTTTGCCGCGCGTCAGAATGACGCCGCCCTGGCCATTGACCGCCAAGGCATAGCCGCCGGCGCCGCCCTGGCCTGCGCCGTCATTGCCGAGTGCCACGATACCGACGCTGTCGCCAGCCTGGCCACCCGTGCCGCCGATCGATTGCGCCATCACCCCATGGGCGCCCGTGCCGCTGGTCGTTACCGAGGCATAGTTGTAGGCCGAGGCCGTGCCACCGGTGCCGGCCTGCAGCGAGCTCCCGGGGATGCCGACGATACCATAGCTGCTGCCGCCTTCGCCGGATTCACCGCCCAGACTCTGGGCGTAAACGCCGATCGCACCCGTGCCTTGCGTGGTGATGGCGCCATTATTGGTGGCGGTGACGGTACCGCCGCCATTGCCTTCGCCGCCGGTACCGCCCTGGGCGACGCCGAACTGCACAGTTCCGGCAACACCACCGGCGCCGCTGCGGCTGTAGATGTGCATCCCGTGGGACTTGGCGCCCGTCGTGGTAATGCCGGTGAAGTTGGTAACAGTAACGTCACCGCCCTTGCCGGCCTTGCCGCCCGAACCGCCGTCTATGCCGAAACTGAAGACGGCATCACCGCCGCGGCCGCCGCCCCCGCCAACGCTGCCAACGCGGATGCCCGCCATGTTGTCGGAGATGGTTTCAATCAGGCCATGGCTCGACGAAATCGTGGTGGTGATGTGTTCACCATTGGTGCCCGCGCCACCGTTACCGGCCGAAACGCCGATGACGACGCCGAACACCTTGAAGCCGCCGCCGTTGCGGCCATTGCTGCCATTGCTCGCGACGCGGATGTCCTGGACGACGTTCTTGTCGCCCGAAGCCGGCGGATTGATGACGACGCCGGGACCGCTGGGCGGATTGACGATCGGGCCGACCTCCGCAGATTTGTCGACAAAGGTGATGATGTCGCGCTGAACTCCGCCGGCGCCTTCGACGCGGATCTTTGTGGCCTGGCCGGTAAGGGCATTGATGGTGACGCCGACGACCTTGACCTTGGTGGCCCCGCCATCAACAGTCGGGTCGATGATTTCCTTCTTGTCAGTAGCGTCCTTGGCCGTCAGCCCGGTCAGGCTGGTCAGGATCAGCAGGTATTTATCGGTAATGACCTTGCCGCCGCCTTCGTTCTTGAGGATGACACTGCTGACGCCGGTTTCCGGATTGACGATGGTGTCGCCCACGGCCGTGCCCGCGGCGACCGGGCTGGCCAGGACGATACCGGCGGCCAGACCCAGGCCCAGCAGAGCGGCACGCAGTTGCTTCAGGACTTTGCGGGTCGTCGATTCGATCTGTACTGCCTTGGCGCGCGAGGCCAGGTCGATGACCGAGGTATCAACAACGGACTGCGCAGGCACAGGTCGCGTGGCCAGCAAAACCAGGACGGCCAGGGCGTCATGCAGGCTGAGCAGCACGTCCCGCGGCACCTTGGTTTGCGGCGCATCCATCAACTCGGCGATCAAGGCGCGGGTAGCTTCCAGATCACGGGCGGCGGGACCGTAGCGCTCCTGGAGGGCACTGGCGACCGCGGGGTCGCGCAGATCGCCCTGCCATTGCTCGGCAAGCTGTTCCAGATAGGTGACGAGCTTCGTCAGCCGCGCAGCGCGCGAGCCTTTTGGTGATTGTGTCAATTTGGCCCCACGCGTTCAGTATTTGGTTGTTTGCCGGAGCCCCTGATAAACCCCGGAACGCTAACTCGTTAACAGCCCTTGCGGGTGACACGCTTAATTTGGCGTTAACCATACTTCAGCCCTGCGGGAATTGTCCAGTTACATCACAGGCCGGCCGTAGCGTGCTGTGACCTTTTGCCGGCTGTGAAACTCGACCGACGCATGCCAAAACGTGCCCGTCACGGAGGCCGTCATGCCCGTTATCATTGCCCAGCCCTTACCGGAAAAGTCGTTCCTTAGCGCCTATCGCGAGCGCAAGGCCTATACCGATGCCTACAGCCTGGAGCTTCCGTTCGAGGTGACCCTGGCTGAGTATATCGAGGCCTTCTATACCACCTGGCTGTTCAAGCTGGAGCGCGTGGTTCTGGCGACGCTGGTGGCCAGGCCGTCGAGTGAAAGGCAGGCGGCAGAACTGGCGCTTGGCGACGGCCGGCGGTTCGCCGCATGGACCGTCGAAGCGCGAGAGACCGACCAGATCCTGATGTGTGACTTCCTCTGCAAGACCCGGTCGTGGCTGATGTGCGACGGCAAGCGGTTGTGGTTCGGCTCGGCCATCGTGCCGAAAGCCGTTCATTCGAACGGCGAAGCCTATCTCGGTATCGGATTCCACCTGCTGATCCCTTTACATCGCCTCTATTCGAAGGCTCTGTTACGAGCAGCGGCGCGGAAGCTGATCCGCTCTCATGAAAGCTGAGCAGGTTTATACCTCGCCCGGTCTGTTTCTCAGGCCAAAAATCAGCAGCCACAGACACGTGCCCAACTCGCCAAAGGCGCCGGGAATCACGACAAGATATGGCAGTATGGTTGCGCTGTATCCCGGCACGAGCAGCGGCAACAGGAAGTTGGCCAAATATCCGGTACATCCCAACAGCAACAGAACACCCAGAAAACGCGGCATTGCGCGGGATTTTACAATGAGCCATCCCAGAGGCAGGAGCCACAGTCCCCAAAAGATCGAGGCGACCGATTCGGCCTGATGGTGGGCGTGGATATGATCCATGACCTGTAACGCCAGCGGTCCGTCACCTGGGCCACCGGCGCCATCCACAAGGGCCAGGACGCCGAGATAGGCCTGCGTGCCGACGAAAGCCATGCCGACGCCAACGGCGGCAAAGGCGACCATCAACCCCGCCCAGATGCGGCCGAACGACTCCAACAGGCTGTAAAGGACGACCGGCAGCGCCAGAAACAGAACGCCGCTTACGACACCACCGACAATGCCCTGCCTGAACAGTATTTCGGACGACATGATCTTAGCCAGCGTCGCCTGTGGGTCGTCCATGACGAACAGCTGGGACGGGACGTAGAGCAGGTTGAAGGCGCCGGTCAACGAAGCGGCCAGGTACATAAAGCCGGCCATCCGGGCCGTGGATTTTAGCGAGATTGTCATTGTCACTCCGCGAAGGGTTGGGTGACAACGACATCAAAGTCCGGTGCGCGTGTCGTCCGAACCGGCTGTCCCGGGCAAATCAGTTCTGCGCGATACGCGACGGAAAGCGCTGGGTGAAGTCCCTGTATGGGTCTTGAACGCCGCATTGAAGGTCGAGCGCGAATTGAAGCCGACGTCCAGGGCGATGTTGACGATCGACTCGCCGGTCAGGATCAGCCTTTGCCGGGCGTCAGCGACACGATAGCGGTTGACGTATTCGAAGAAGTTCAACCTCAGCTTTCGGCTGAAGGTCTGCGACAGATGGTCTTCGGATATGCGCAGGTGGTCGGACAGCCTGCGCAACGAGAGGCGCGGGTCGGCATACAGTTTCGAATCTTCCATGGCCTGAGAGAGGCGCAGTTCGATGGCGCACAGGCGCGCATCTGACAGCATGGAGCGGGTGTATTTGGCCTTCTGTTCGGCGAGGTTTTCGGGGCCTTCAATTGGGCTTTCGAGCTTTGGCGCGTCGAGGACCGGACGCTGCAGCACGCCGAAAAAGGCGATCAGGCCGATCCAGACCAGGTCGTAGCAAGCGGTCACCACGGGGTACCAGGGCGGACGGCTACCCTGGACCCCCCAGATTTCACCGAATATGTACCACATGCATCCGCCGCCCAGGATAAACAGCGCCCAGCGAATCCAGTCGAGCGCCCGGTCCTCGATGTTCGAGAACAGATCGCGCAAACGTGCAACGTGATTGCGCACACGGACGAAGGCGGCCGTGAGGTAGACCAGCGACACCAGCAGGATCACCCCAAACGTCAGGATGCAGGCGGTGAACGCCCAATCGCGCAGTTCGGGGTCGGGATATTGCAGCGAGAGCAGACCGGCCTTCTGTTCGTTCGACAGAAAGAAAAAGCGGGACATAATCAGTATGATCGCCGCCGGACCGGACAGAGCCCAGGCATCCCCGAGCCGCAGCGGTTGCGGTGAAGCGGCGGTCATCGACCGTACATAGAGGTAGAAGGCCGGCGCGAGCAGGGTTTTGAACGGAAACAGGATACCGGCCAGTTGCGGCACGGCGGCGTATCCGCCGGCCAGGAACACCAGCGTATCTGCGCGCGTGAGCGCACACAGCGCCAGGAAAGCCGCAAGAAACCCCGCCTGATCACTGCGTCCAGTTTTTTGCACGCACAGCAGACCGGCCGCGAACAGGGTCGCCGCCAGGGTCATGGCCACGGCTATCATCTCGACGAGATTCCCTTTAGTCATCAGTTTGCAACCTGGGTATCTCCGGACATACCGTCACGCTTTATGGACATCTTTCGCCTGTGTCTGCAATCGCACTGTGGGAGGGCGCGAGTGTCAGGACCTCATCCGGTCGCGCGCCTTGTCGACGGTTTCGAAATTGAAAAGGCCTGGTGCATACTTTGCCGTGATTTGACATTGGGGGATACCGAACTATGGTGGCCACATGCCGATACGCGCGCTTCTCACCCTGTCCAATTCCCTGAAGGGATATCCCGTCACGGGATCATAGCCCGAAGCTCGGCCCTGCGCCCCCCGAGCTTCGGGGCAAGCGCATTGTTTTCGATCGTCCCCGCACGTCGAGTTCTGCCCACCGGCGCACGAATATCTTCCCATGAACCTCAGGACCCTCGCATCCTGAAAAGCCTTGTGTGCCTATCATGACCTATCTCAATACCCGCCCGGGCCGTTCCGCCCCCCTGCCCCACATCCTGATCGGATGGGACGACTTCGAAACCCTGAACCGCCTGGCCGACGCCGCTACAGGCGATCTGGCACCCGCTGCGCAATACCTGCGCCGCGAACTGGACCGCGCCGCGGTCGTTGCTACGATGAAGCTCAACCCGGCCGTTGTGCGGCTTGGCTCAGTCGTCAGCTATGCCGCCGGCAAGGGCGCGGAACGCACCGTGCAACTGGTCCTGCCGGGCGAAGCGGATATATCGACTGGCTGTATCTCCATCCTGACACCGGTCGGCGCCGCACTGATCGGCCTTCGCGCCGGCCAGTCCATTACCTTCACTACGGCCCAGGGCCGCCAGCAAAGTCTGGAAGTCTTTCGGGTGGATCAGGCGCCCCTTGCTAAAGCTTGACAAGACCGTGCCAACCTTTCCAAATACAGGCCACAATGCAAAATCCAGATGACAAAACCCCGGCGGCACCTCGCGCCGATTGCCCGCGTCAATATCAGAACGATTATATTGGCAATTCGCCCGTTGGCGGTCGACGCCTTGCCATTCTGCTCGCCGTCGTGGTTGGCGTTGCGGCCTTGGCAGGGGGCGGCTGGGCTGTGCTCCAGGGCATGACACCTTGAACCGGATGCGCTCTAGCCACGCCGGCAGGCGCGGCGCGCGTTCAGTTCCGATATGCTGACTTGGTTTCGCAACACGGCGCGCTCACGCGCACCCCCATTGCGATAGGCGGCCTGGCTGACTTTGGCCCGGCTGGCCTCCGTCAGGCATTGCCTTGCCTGGGCGGCACTGCGGTCCGGCTGCGCGACAGCTACAGACGAGAAGCTGGTCAAAATCAGAACCAGAGAGATCAGACGGATACGGGACACAAGTCACTCCTGACGCGATTATCCACGTCCACGCAGCAAGAAGGGTGCCAGGATTTAAGTCCGGTTAACCCTCTCTTCAACGCTTCGACGCTAAGATTTAGCCCGTTCGTGAGGTCCAATGAAAACTCTGTCTCAACGCGTCAAGGCCTTTTCGGCTGTCCTGATCCTGGGTATCGGCGCCGCCGGTCTGTTCATATATCTGGCTCAGAATCACCAGATCAGCCTGGCGCAACAGGCGGATGCCGCACGCGACCGCGAGGCCATGATGTCGGATCTGGCCCTCACCACCAAACAGATTCAGGTCCACGTCGTTCAGGTGCAACAGTTCCTGACGGACGTATCGGCGACGCGTGGTCTCGACGGTCTGGACGACGGTACCGCGCAAGCCGAAGCCAACGCCAAGGCCTTCGAGGAGACAGTCACGCGGGCGGAAGGCCTGGCGAAGACCCTCGACCTGCCCGAAACCCTGGCCGCTCTGAAAGAGACCCACGGACTATTTCCGGACTATTATCGCGAAGGCCAGGTTATGGCAGACGCCTATGTCCGTGACGGTACGGCCGCCGGCAACGCCCATATGGGTCGTTTCGATGCGGCGTCCGCAGCGCTGTATGGCGGGCTGAACCGCGTGATCGACGACGTTCAGCGCAATGGTGACCAGATTTCCAAAGAGGCCGATGCCGCCGTCATCGCCAGCACCGCCAATGCGCGACTGCTGCGCAACCTGTCCATTGTGGGCGTCATCTTTATGGTGGGCCTGTTGATCGCCTACGCCGTCTATATGCTTCGCGCCTTGGTCACGCCCCTAACCCAGTTCGCCAGCCAGCTTGACGAGATCGCCGCCGACAAGCTGGACATCCGCGTCCTGCACACCGGCCGCACGGACGAAGTCGGGCACGTCGCCCGAGCCATAGACGGCTTTCGCAAGGCGGAGATTGAGTTCCGAGGTCGCGAAGCCGTGGAAAACGCGGCTCGACAAGAGCGCCGCGACCGTCGCGAACGTCTGGAATCCGCGATTGCAGCGTTTCGCGACCGCGTTGCCAAGGTGATGCAGTCGATCGACGGCAGCACCAACCAGATGGATGCCGTCACCCGCAGCCTGACCGAGATCTCGGACTCAACCGCGCTTCAGTCGCGAAGTGCTGCTAGTTCAACCCTTGAAGCCACCGACAATGTTCAGATCGTCGCTGCCGCGGCTGAGGAACTGGCGGCTTCCATCGCCGATATCAGCGACAAGATCGGGCTGTCGCAGACGGTCGTGCGCAAGACCGGTCAGGTGACCGCCGACAGCGAACGCAACATCGCCCGCCTGGCGCAAGCCTCAGAGCGTATCGGCGACATTGTCGGCCTGATTCAGAGCATCTCGGCGCAAACCAACCTGCTCGCGCTCAACGCCACGATCGAAGCCGCCCGCGCCGGGGATGCCGGCAAGGGCTTTGCGGTCGTCGCCTCCGAGGTCAAGGCGCTGGCCAGCCAGACGGGCAAGGCCACCGAAGAGATAATCCGGCAGATTCAGGAAATTCAGTCCGAGACGGGCACCGCCGTGCAGTCGATCAAATCCATCGCCGACCACATGTCTGAGGTGGAACAATATACGCTCGCCATCTCCGAGGCCGTCGAGCAACAGAGCCGCGCCACGCAGGAAATCGCTCAGAACGTGGCCCAGGCGGCCAGTTGCACTGCCATGGCCCAGAGCCAGGTCTCGGAAATGGAAGGCTCTGCGATGGAGACCCAGACCTCGGCCGGCGCGGTCGGCGCGACAACACAGAATCTAGCCCGGGACAAGGCCGTGCTGGCTCAGACCATCGACACCTTCCTCAGTGAAGTCGCCGCGTGAGTGGGTTACCGGTGCATTAACCCTAACTGTCAACGGGATATTGGCGCGTTTACCTTAACATGGCAGGCAAATGGGAAACGTCATGAAATCCTTTGCACGCCTGATCGCCGCCATCGCCCTTGCCACCGGCGCCATGAATGGCCAGGCCATCGCCGACGCGGCCTCGCCGCTGCACCTCGAGGCCGCCGCGACCGTTGATCTGCTCGACAATACCCAGGGGGGGCTGCGCACCGGTGCCTGGGCCATGAGCAACCTCGACCTGACCGCCGCCTGGACGGGTGGCAATGGATGGGAAGGCTTCGCCTATGTCCTGGCCAATCATCACGGCGGCTTTTCCGAGCGCTATGTCGGCGATGTCCAGGTGGTGTCCAATATCGACGCGCCGCCGGGCGTGCGGCTGATGGAAGCCTGGGCGCGCTACACCACAGCTGACGAACGGTTTGTCACCACAGCGGGCATTGTCAATCTGAATGCCATCTTCGACACCCAGCCGATCGGCGGCGTGTTCCTGAATTCTTCAGCCGGCATCGGCGCTGACTACGCCCAGAGCGGTCCGTCCATCTTCCCGGTGACCGGTTTCGCTATCGTCGAGGAATGGCGCGTCACGGATGCGATACGTCTGCGCGCCGGCCTGTTCGATGGCGTGGCGGGGGATCCGCAGCATGGATCCGTCTTCACCTCGCTTCAGATGAATGCCGAAGAGGGCAGTCATGCCGTCGTCGAGGCCGAATTTCTGTTCGACCGCGGCTTCGCCAAGGCCGGCACCTGGTCGTACAGCGTGCAGGGGGACCGGCTCGACGGGTCGGGAAGCGCGGATCGCACGGGGACCTACGGCCAGTTGGGCCTTTATCTCACGCGCGAAAACGAGGACGACGAACAGGGACTGTCCGCCTGGGTTCGTGCCGGGAGCGCGTCCGGCGATGTCCACGACCTGTCCGGCTACATCGGAGGTGGCTTGACCTATACCGGCCCCCTGCCCGGCCGAAATGGTGATGTGGTGGGCCTGGCGGTTTACCGTGCTCAGTTCAGCGAGGCCTGGCAGGCTCTCAATCCCCAAGCCGCGGACGCGGAAACGACTTGGGAAGTCACCTGGCAGGCGCCTGTCGGCTCGCGCCTCGTTATCCAGCCCGACCTGCAATACATCCAAAATCCCGGCGGTCTCGGCGCCAAGGATGCGGTTGTCGCGGGAGTGCGGCTACGGATGACGTTCGGCGGGTAACCGCACGCCTCCGGATACAGCCCTGCCGGATCACTTCCTTACGAAACGCGCGCCATCGACGCGTCGATATCTGCACCCGTTGCGTTACGCTGACCGGCATGGCGACGGACAGCAAGATGAATAAGAAGCCCGGCATTTTCACGCGATTTGCCGGGGCGGTGTCGACCGGAGCGGGAAGCCCCATCGCTTCGCTCCTGGCTTTTGCCCTGGTGGTCGTGTGGGCGGTATTGGGCCCGCTGTTCGGCTTCTCGGAAACCTGGCAACTGGTGATCAACACCGGGACCACCATCATTACCTTCCTGATGGTGTTCGTCATTCAGAGCTCGCAAAATCGCGATACCAAAATCGTCCAGTTGAAGCTGGACGCGCTGATCCACGCCATGTCGGGCGCCAAGGATAAGCTGATGGATCTCGAAAACGTCTCCGACAAGGATCTGGAATCGGTTCATGCCAGCTTCCAGCATCTGGCCCAAGGCGCCAAGGACGAAATCGACGACCGGGCGGCGAAAAAGCCCAAACCCAAGTCCACGCGCACCAAGCGCTCAGGAGTTAAGACATGATGCGTATCGCCCTTTTGATCGGTCTTGGGGCCGTCGCGGCCTGCAGTCCGAAAACGACGACCACGACGGAGTCCGTTTCGATCTCGCAGACCGTGGTGGTTTCCGCCGCACCCGTGGAGTCGGTCAGTGCGCAACCGCTCAATGTCATCTCGGCCGAGGGATATGGTCCGCTGAGGATCGGCATGACCAGGGCGCAGGTGATCGAGGCCCTGGGTCCGGACGCCAATCCCAATGCCGTGGGCGGACCCGATGAGGCGGCCTGCGACATGTTCCGGCCGACCCGTGCGCCGCAAGGATTTCTGGTGATGATCGAAAAGGGTGTCCTGACCAGCGTCTGGGCCAGCCGCGAATCGGGCATACCCAGCGACACCGGACTGAAGGGCAATGATCCTGCAACTAAGGTCAAGCAGACCTACGGCGCTGCACTGGAGACCGAACGGCACCACTATGTCGATTCGCCCGCGGAATATCTCACAACCTGGTCGACCAAGGATCGCGCCGTTCGCTATGAGATCGGCAACGACGGCAAGGTCGATTCCATCGCCGGCGGTGGCCGCTCGATCACCTATGTCGAAGGGTGTTCCTAACCCGGCTGTAGAGCCAGCCTGTTCAGGCGCGCGGCATAGAGGGTCGCGCCGACGCCCGGGGCGTGCAGCGGTTCGACGATGTCATAGGCCGGGTTCAGGGCGCGCAGATGGCGGCTGAACGGATCGAGGATCAACTGACCGGTCCGGAACATGCCGCCGGAATAGGAGACGCGCATGCGCTCGTCGGGGGGGCAATCCAGCTGCTGGCGAATAGCGTCGACAATGGCCGCCAGTTCGAAACCGGCACGCTCGAAAATGCTCCGCGCGGTGGCATCACCAGCTTCGACCGCCTTGGCAACCAATTGCGACATGGCGGCGATCTTGTCGCGCGACGGCGGCTCGCGGCCAAAGACTGCACCGCAGATGTCGAGATCGACCTTGAGTTCCATCGCCTCCATGAAAACGTCGTACAGGGGGCCTTTGGCCAGGCGGCCGTCGCCCATGCGCGAAAAGGCGTTCAGTCCCTGGACGGCAACCCAGTGGGCCGAGCCTTCGTCGGAGAAGATTTCGCCCCAGCCGCCGCCGCGCGCCGACTTGCCGCGGCGTTCACCGTAGCCGATCGAGCCCGTGCCGGCGACAATGTTGATGCCATCTTCGCCACCCAGCGATCCCGCCCAGCCGCAGATCATGTCGTTGCCGCAGCGATAGCGGTGATGGCCCAGGAAAGCTTCGGGGATGACGTCGAGAAAGGCCTGGGCGTGGGAATCCTCGCCATAGGCCGGCAGGCCGAAAAAGGCGTAGGCGACGTCCTCCGGGCTGGCGTCAACGGCGGCGAGCACGGTTCCAACCCCTTCCGCCAGAAGTTCATGTAAACCGTCAAAGCCGATCTGAATGTAGTAGCTGGGGCCCAACTGGTGGCTGGCGACGATGGTACCGGCTTCGTCGGCCAAGACGAAACCCGTCTTGGTGCCACCGCCGTCGACGCCGAGGAAATAGGGGCCTGTACCGCTAAGCAGGGCCATGACCTCAGTGGCCCTCGATCGCGTGGATGCGCACGCCCTGGACAACGCGGTTGACCGTGCCCGAGGCATTGGGCTTGTCCGGCGTCAGGTTGTGGCGCAGCGACTGGTAAAAGGCGAATATCTGCGGCGCCACGATATAGGGGAACAGCAGGTCGGCGTCGCCGGCGGTCTCTAGCCCCTTGACGCGGATGGTGTCGACGGCATCCAGCCCGACCCCGTCCTGGGCGGTGATGGCCACTACGCGGGCGGCGTCATTGTCACGGCGCAGTTCGTCAAGAAGGTCAGCGTCGTAAGAGCGGGTATAGGCGTCGTTGGAGAAGAAGACGACGACCAGGGTCCTGGCGTTGACGATGGTTTTCGGGCCGTGGCGGAAACCCAGCGGCGAGTCGAACATGGTCACCAGGGCGCCATTGGTTAGCTCCAGCAGCTTGAGGCCGCTTTCGCGCGCCAGGCCCTGGAAAACGTGGCTGCCGAGATAGACGATGCGCTCATAGCCTTCATCGGCGGCCGCTTTGAGCATGGCGGTGTAGTCAGTGATGACGCCTTGCGTGGCCTCGGCGATGGCATCGATGCGCGGTTGCAGTTTGTCGACGCCGGTGAAGGCCGACAGGGCGGCAAAGGTCATGCACGAGAAGCTCGACGTCATGGCGAAGCTGCGGTCGTGGGTGGCTTCGGGCAACAGGATCGTCAGGCCGCGGCCGCCCTTGGCGTAGCCAGCCAGCGCGCCGTCTTCATTGCAGGTGATGACCAGATGCTGCAAATGCGTGACAAAGCGGTCGGCCAGTTCGACGGCGGCGACGCTTTCGGGGCTGTTGCCGGAACGGCCGAAGGACACGAGCAGCGTCGGGGTGTCGGCTTCGAAATAGAGCTGCGGGGCGCAGACCAGGTCGGTCGTTGGGATGGCCTCGACGCGGCGCTTTAGTTGCGTCGCCAGGACCGGGGCCAGGCAGGTGCCGATAAAGGCCGAGGTACCGGCGCCGGTCAGGATGATCCTGGCATTTGCCGGCGTCAGCACGGATTGGAGAAAGGCGGTGATTTCGTCGCGGCGCGCCATCAGCAGGGCCTGGGTTTCGCGCAGCATCTGCGGCTGCTGCGCGATCTCGCGCGCCGTCCACAGTCCGCCCCGTTGCTCCAGGGTCTTTTCATCGAAGCCGAAAAGCACTTCGTTCATCTTGGTGTCAGGCATAAGCCGGCTCCGGGGATACTACGGTCAATGGGGTACAGGCCGCCTGATAACCATCGAGGGTCGCGCCGATATGGGCGATGACGAGATTGGCGGGCGACAGCGACAGGCCACCACTGCGTAGCGCCGCATAGGCGTCCGGCAGATACTGGCTGATCAGGGCCAGGGCGGGTGGGTTGTCGCTGAGGTTCTTGAACATGGTCTCCTGAGCCGCGGTGATGGCCGGATCCGGCCAGTAGTAACGAATGCGGTCGGAGAGACTATATTGCAAATCGAAACGCAGCTCAGCGTCTTTTGTATGATAATATTTCGCCCAGTTGCGCGGCTCGGCCGTCATGCGGTCGATGGTCACCTGGCGGAAGTTGGAGCGGCGTTCCGGCGCGATCCATTCCTGTTCGATGGCGTCGAGCGCCCACAGGGCCTCACGCAGCGCAAAGGTGACACCGGGACCGACCTTCAGGATGGCGAAATGGTCCTCGACCAGGTGTTTGAGCGCCGACGGCGTCTGGTAGTCGGTCGAGTGGGCCTCGAACAGCAGACCGGGCAGCGATTCGATAGCGCGGCTTAAGGACAAGGCCTTGGCGCGGTTATAGTCGATGACCTTGCGGTGGTCGAATTCGACGCCGGGCTGAACCACGGTGGCGACGACGCGCTTCCAGGCGTCGTTCAGGCCGTTCTCGGCAAAGATAAGACGGTGAGTTTCGATGGTAGCCAGGGCGGCGACGGGCGTGGTGACTTCCAGTTCCGGCAGGTCTTCAGCAGCACCTCCAGGGACGGGGACTTCGGTGCCAATGACATAGACGCATTTTTCGCCGCCAACTTTCGCTTGGGTGTCTTCGGCGATGCGGATCAGTCGGGCGGCGCGGCGGGCGATGGTGTCTTCGGGCAGGGGCACGGGGTCGTCGGCGCACGACATGGAACAGTCGGCGTGGATCTTGCGGAAACCGGCGGCGACATAGTGTTCGATCAGGACCTCGGCCTTTTGCATCGCGTTTTCGGCGGTCAACGCGGTCCAAGGGTTTGGGCCCAGGTGATCGCCGCCCAGGATGATGCCGCGGCGGGGGAAGCCTGTACGGTCGGCGATGGCGTAGACAAACTCACGAAAGTCATCCGGCGTCATGCCGGTATAGCCGCCGTCCTGATTGACCTGGTTGCAGGTGGCTTCGATCAGGGTGACGTTCAGCTTCGACGCCAGGGCGTGAACGAACGCGGCCTCGATCACCAGGGGGTGGGCGGAACAGACCGAATAGATGCCGCAAGGCGTTCCCGCCTTATGACGCGCGACCAGATCGAGCATAGCCTTCATGGGAGGAGGCTCCTTACGTAACAGTGTCTTGTTGAGTCAGGTGTAGCCTAAGGCGAAGCGCAACGCAACCAAAACAATGAAAACGAAACATATAAAATTTCGATCTGTCGATGTTTAAAATCGGCAAGGCCGGTAGAATCAAACGACGGAAGGCACGGACAGAAACGGAAAGAAGCGGAATTCCGGTGGTGGCACCTCCCGCGCGAAGTGCCTTTGAATTGACTGTTCGGGTGGCGCGCCGGCGTATCTTCACCCGGAATTCCATGAGTTCCGTGCACGTCGCCGCAGGCGGCGCTTTCCGTGTGTTCCGTGTTCCTCTTAAAAGTTTCCGGTTTGTTTGAGGCTTATAAGAGGAACACGGAAAACACCGAGGCCGCTGCGCGGCGACACTGAAAACACGGAACTCAGGACAAGCCACAATCTGCACATCCCGTCATTAAATAGGAAGACGCTTCGCGTGAGAGTTCGGCCACCGGAATTCCGCCTCTTTCCGTTTCTG
>NZ_GL883077.1:115254-143563 GCF_000204015.1 Asticcacaulis biprosthecium C19
CGGCACCGAAGATGTCACTACGCCGCCAGCGCCAGTAATGCTGAGGCAATGAAGGCCAGGATCAGGCCGGCGATCTTCAGCTCGCCCGGCACGACATTCGACACGACCAGTGAAATCACCGACGTCACCAAAGGTCCGCCCGCATTGGTCAATGGCGCCACCACGATCGCCTTGCCATAGCGGAAGGCATAGACCAGGCTCAAAGCGCCCACGGCGTTCAGGATCTGGATACCCGCCGCCAGCCATGGCCCATCCCAGCCCAGGTTGATCGGCTTGGAAAAGTCGGTCATCAGCCACGCCACCGGTACCAGCATCAAACCGCCGATCATCATGTAGAAGAAAATGCTTTCGGCGCTCATGCTGTTGTTGGCCAGTTTCATGAAATAGGCCTGGACACCCCAGCAGGCCATAACGATCAGGGCCAGAGGAAACCAGTTGCCACCCGAACTCAGGAAGGAAAAGCCGGATTCGAGCGAGAAATCGAACATCGGCAGAGCGATCATGGCCAAGGCCACACCCGCCACGCCCAGCCAGGTTGTCCGTTCGCGCAGGAAAACGAAAGACATCAGGATTGTGACCAGGGGCGACAGCGAAATCACCGGAAAGATGAGATAGGCCGGCCCGGTTGTCACCGTATAAAACAGTACCATCTGGCCGCCGGCGCCCAGCAGACCGATGGCCAGACCGTAGAAGATCGACTTCGCGTCACGGTCCAGCTTCCAGCCGGCGCGCGCCAGGACATAGACCGCCGGCAGGATCATGGTCAGGGCCCAGACGCAGTAGGTCAGGGTTTCGGGAAAGCCCCGCTGCGCCGAGATGCCGGTGAAGGCGCCCCACACCCCCCACAGAACGACAGTACCCAGCGAAAACAACAGCCAGCGTTTGTCCGCTTTCGGTGCTGCGGCAACTTCGGTCATGATCAGGCCTTCCCGGCCGGAACGGCCTCGATCAACAGGAATTTTTCAAAGCTGGCATTGATGCGGCTCGACGAGGCGGTGACCGTGCCCAGATCCTTGCCGTTAAAATAATCGGTGACGCTGTACGTGCCAGATTTGAGGCCGCGCAGCTCGATCTCACCGCTCCATTGCGGGGAGTAGAAGCCGTAATAGAGCTTGCCGTCCTTGGCGACAGCGTGGGCTTCGGGCTTGTCAAAGCCGATGTCGTACAATTCACCGAGATACTGCCCCTTGGGCAGCATGCGGGTATTGTAGATATCGGCCCATTTCCGCCACACCGCCTCGCGTTCAGGCGTCAGACGGAACTTGGAGTCCTTGCCGCGGCCTTCGTTGGGCCAGGTGAACTTGGTCGATATGACCGCGCCAATGCCGACCGTCGAGGCCCAGTCATTGCCGTTGTCGCTCAGTTCGACATGGTCGCCGGCATAGGCGGCGTCGCGGCCCATCAGCGCCTTCAGCGACTTGCCCTTATGGCGGACCTGCCACGAAGACAGCGGGTCCGACGCCGGGACCTGGTTGGTAAAGGGCAGATTGTGGAAGGCATAGGAGGTGCCGCACGGGCAGAATTCGACCACGGCCTGAGGGTTGGCTTCGCGCGCCGTGTCGTAAACCAGCTTCCAGAAGTCCTGCAGCTTTTCGACCGATTCTTCCGGGCGGGCGTGATTGTGCAGCGGATTGTAACAGGGTGCCACGCCGTTCATGTGCTGACCGTCGAGTTTCAGGCCTTCATAGCCCCATTCCGCAATGATCTTGTGGATCAGCTTTTTGGTATAGTCGCGCGTAGGTTCGTAGGCCGGACAGAGATAGAAGGCGTTCCACCAGGTGACGTCATGCACCGCGCCGTTTTCGTCCAGCAGCAGCATGTCGGTGTGGTCGTGCAGCAGATCGGCGCCCGGATCGACGGCCAGGGGCGCCAGCCACAGTTTCGGCTTCAACCCGGCGGCGCGAATGGTTTTCACAAAGGCGATCATGTCGGCTTCGCTGCGGAACTTGCGCGGGTCCAGGTTCCAGTCGCCTTCGTTGGTCTGCCAGCCATCGTCGAGCACAGCCCATTTGAAGCCCAGTTCCTTGACCTTGCTGTAGGTGCCTTCGATTTCCGGCACGTTGAAGATGCGATCGTAACCCCAGGCGCACCAGATGGCTTCGTAGGCGCCTTCGGGCGGTTTGGGCGCCGCCAGGCCGCGGTCGGCCATGATCCTGCGGTAGGTGTCGAGCGTGGCGTAATAGTCGCGGGTGTGCATGGTGACGAAGGTGTCGAGCGTGTCCAGGCTTTCCCCCGGCGCCAAGGTCATGGCGCGGGCCTGGTCGATGGCGATAGAAGCCCCGACAGGTGTGGCTAATAACGGCAGGGAGATCAGTTTCGGCGTGACCTCGATATGGCCGGTGGCAATGCCGGCATCCGGACGCCAGGCGTCGACGACCGGGGTGCCGCTGCCATAGTCCGAGGCGTTCATGCCCATGAAGTTGGGCTGATCGAAGCCGTCCTTGACCGGTTGCACCCAGTCGCGACGGTCGGGATGCGTGGCGCCCGACCACGACCAGAAGCCAGAGCCCGAGGATTTCAGCGTATGGGCATTGCCGCGCCAGCCGGCGACCTCGATCGCGGCCGTGCCGCCGTTGCGGTAGCGCGTGGTGACCAGGCCGAAACCGGGATAGTTGTTGTAGAAGGTGACGGTCAGAGTCTTTTCGATAGCGTCGGCGGAACGGCCGGTGATGACAAAGCGCGTTCCCTTGCCGTGGCGGTCCGTGACGGCGGTTTTGGTCTGGCCGGTCAGGGAGAAGGCGTCGACGACGGTGCCGTCTTTCAGGGTCAGGGTGTCGGACGGGGCGAAATCGGTCAGGGCCAGATTGTCGCTCTTGCGCACCAGGCGACTGTGCAAGCGGCTGTCATATTCGATGGTCAGGCTGCTGTCGCCCGCCGAGGCCAGGGCGAGGTCGGCGCTGAGCGCCTGGCCGGCGCGGGTCAGGCCCGAGGCGATGACGGTTCCGGCCAGCAGTCCCAGCAGATGGCGGCGATGAACGAGCGGTCGCGAAATCATGGCAGTCCCTTCCTGTTGGACGTCATGAATGCACAGTCCCGCCGGCAAGGCAAACAAAAAAACCAGCGAAGCGAAATTTAAACTTTCGTTTTGTTGCTATTCGGCAATATGCAGCGCAAAACCCAGACGGGTGGCGGCTTCGCGGACATGATCCGGCGCGTCATTATCGGTGATCAGCACATCGACTTCCGAGACATCGATGATCCGGTGCAGGCAGACCTTGCCGAACTTCGACGAGTCGGTGACAGCGATGACTTGGCGCGCACTTTCGCACATGCGGCGGTTCAACTGCGCTTCGGGTTCATGGTGGGTGGTGATGCCGCGTTCGACGTCGAAACCGTCAACGCCCAGGAACAGTTTGTCGAACACAAGTTCCTGCAAAGCCGCCATGGTTTGGGCACCGTAGAAGGCCATGTTCTTGCGGCGCAGTTCACCGCCCAACATGACGACCTTGATCTTGCGTTTCTGCGCCAGGGCGGACAGGACGTCGAAATCGTTGGTGACGACGGTGATGTCTTCATCATCGGGCAGGAAGCGCGCGATCTGCAGCGCCGTTGTACCGGAATCGAGAATCACCGAATCACCCGGCTTGATCATGGACGCTGCCAGTTGCCCGATTCGTTCCTTTTCCTCGATGTGGCTAACGCGCTTGGCTTCAATCGGCGGTTCCTGGCTGACATTGACCACGTCGGACGAAATAGCCCCACCATAGGCGCGCGTCGCGATGCCATGTTCTTCCAGGTAATGCAGGTCCTTGCGTATGGTCTGCATGGAGACGCTGAACTGTTCGGACAGGGCCACGACCTGGACACTGCCGCGCGATTTCAGCATCGCCGTGATCTGGCGGCGCCGCTCGCTGGTGTCGCGCATCACTTTTCCCGACCCTTCGGCCATGTCGTTCGTCCCCGCAGCCCCTTCGGGCGGTGTCTGGTGTTTCGCTTATCCATGAGTTCGCGGCTATTTTCAACTTTGTGGGCGAACAATCGCAAAACGAAAGATGGGTCAGGAGGCCTGCCGCTGCTGGCAATGGCGGATGAAGGTTTCGTGCGGTGGCAGTCGCGCGGCCGTGCTGGCGACCAGGTCGCGGATCTGCGCCGTATGGTGGGTCAGTTCGGCGTCGGTCATCATATCGGCGACCGGATGCCAGCTGCGCGGGCGTATCCCCTGCCCCGTCAGCACAGCGAACCAGCTGGCTTCGCGGAACAGCTCGTAGGGCGGTTCGACATACATACCGCCACGTTCGAAGATGGCCAGGCGCTGGGTCAGGCTGTCGGGGACGGACATATGTTTGCAATAGGCCCAGAAGGGCGTGTCCTCACGGTCGGTTACCTTGTAGTGGGCGATCAGGAAGTCGCGGACATTGGCGTATTCCCCGCACATCACCGTGTTGAAGTGATCCTCGACATCCGGGTCAAAGCCGTCCCTGGGGAAAAATGCCATCAGCTTGGCCAGAGCCGATTGAACCAGGTGGATCGAGGTCGATTCCAGCGGTTCCAGGAAGCCCGAGGCCAGGCCGAGCGCTACGACATTCTTCGACCACATCTTGCGGCGGTGGCCGGTGACGAAACTGAGCTTGCGCGGATCGGCCAGCGGTTTGCCGTCCAGCCACCCCATCAGCTTATCGGCGGCCTGGTCCTCGTCGATAAAACCGTCGCAAAAGACATAGCCGTTGCCGGTGCGGTGCTGCAACGGGATGCGCCACTGCCAGCCGGCCTCCAGCGCCGTCGAGCGCGTATAGGGCAGCGGGGTCTCGACACGTTCGCACGGCACGGCCCAGGCGCGGTTGCACGGCAGCCAGTGGCTCCAGTCCTCGTAGCCGGCCTTCAGCGTTTGCTCGATCAGCAGACCGCGGAAGCCCGAGCAATCTATGAAAAAATCGCCTTCGACCTGGCCGCCATCCTTCAGGTCCAGGGCAGTAACAAAGCCGGTTTCGGCATCCTGATGGACCTGGGTAACGGCCGCCTCATGGCGCACGACACCGCGTTTGAGGCTATATCGGCGCAGGAAGTCGGCATAGAGGGCGGCGTCGAAATGGTAGGCGTGGTTCAGCGACGGCCGCGACGGGTCATTGTTGGGCAGGACACCGAACTTTCCGGCGCGCGCCGCAGCGGTTTCGAGGTTGTAGATCTCCGGCGTCCAGGTGCCGTTCAGCAGCGACTGGCGCAGGAAATAATGGATAAAGCTGATCCCGCCCATATCGGCGCCATAGGTGCCGAAGGGGTGTATATAGCTGCGGCCCAGCCCGCCCCAATCGACGAATTCGATCCCCAGCTTGAAGGTGGCTTCGGTCTCGCGGACCATGTCAGTGGGGCTGACGCCCAGGATTTTGTTGAACAGGTTGATCATCGGGATGGTGGCTTCGCCGACCCCGACCGTGCCGATGTCCGGCGACTCGATGACCTCTATGGTGTGGTTACGGGTGCCGAGATTGCGCGCCAGGCACGCTGCGGCCATCCAACCGGCCGTCCCGCCGCCCAGGATGACGATTCTGCGAACTGTCGGCATAGGGCGGACTCCAAAAAGAAAAAAGAGCGGACCGTCTATCGCAGGGAGTCGAAAGACGATCCGCCAGTCAAGCTTCGAGGGAGGAAGCTTCACAGGAACTCAAAGGGTACTCTGACCTAAGGAAGAATACCCCTCCACCCCTTCGGGGTCCCCCTCCCCATGAAATGGGGAGGAGAAGGAAGGCGCACCCTTCACCTGACGGAGAGAAAAAGGGTCAGGCTGAGTCGAAAACGGTTGGTTTCGAGAACCGGAGCGGAGCGTACATAAGTACGTGAGCACCGGAAGCGCAGAAAACGACCGTTTGCAGACCGGCCTCACCTTTTTTCCTCAGTACTTGATACGCACACCAATCTGGAGTCGGCTGTCATACTCGAACCAGCCGGCCGGCATGAACTTCGCTTCAGTATTCGGCGCGGCGTCGGTGGGCCCCGCCACCTGCTGACGGATGCGAACCTCGGTCCCCAACAGGTTGCTGCCCTGGATGTTGAGCTCGATATGATCGGTCAGAGCATAGCGGAAGGACGCATCCAGGAAACCTTCGGCGTCGTTCCACACCGGGAAGCCGATGCAGCAGTCATTGACCGAAGAGACATATTCCGACCGCCAGTTATAGGCGATACGGGCGCCGATCTTACCCTTTTCGTACATGACGATCAGGTTGTAGGCGTCGTCCGAGAGGTTCTCCAGACGACCGGCATTGATCATGCCGCCCTGGGCCGAGCGCGCCGTGGTGCCGCCGCCATCGCTGTCGACGATCAGGTTGGCATTGGTCACGCCCGAGTTCTTCAGCTTGGTGTAGTTGGCCTGAACGCCCAGGCCGTCGAACGGCGCCGGCAGGAAATTAAAGTAGCGCTGATAGGCCACTTCGAAGCCCTTGATTGCCGCGCCTTCACCATTGACCGGGCCGGTGACGACGACGTCGCGGGTCACGCCGTTATTGGTGTAGGGCACAACGAAGGTGCCGTTCTGAATGTAGTCGTGGAACTGCTTGTAGAACAGGGTGAAGCTGAACGACCCCACGGAGTCGAAATAGTTCTCGACCGCGAAGTCGAACTGGTCGGCCTTGATCGGCTTGAGGCGCGGATTGCCCGTGGTACCGGTATAGCCGAAGGTGTAGCTGACCGGCTGGCCCGCGCTGTTCAGCACGATGTTCGGGTTGCCCACCGTAATATCGGCCTGGTCGATGAAGCTGCGTTGCAGGCTCATATAGTTGCGCAGCAGGCCGATATCGGGCTTGGAAATCGCCCGTGATGCCGCGAAACGCAGGAACCATTCGTCGGTCAAGCCCAGACGGACATTGAAGCTGGGCAAAACGTTCTTGTGCGTGGTTTCGACGTCCGAGGCCTGGCTGGTGCCGCTGGAGAAGGTCTGATCCTGGGTCGAACCCAGAGCGAGACAGGCGGGAGAGATGGCGTACTGGTTGGGGCCGAGCGCCGCGATCTGTTCCGCGGTCAGGGGCTGGCAGTTCAGCTGGCCGGCCGTGAAGGGCGTGGCGAAATTGACCGCTCCGGCACTTTCGACTGTGGTGTTGACGAAGCGGACGCCGACATTGCCGGTCACCGCGACATCGCCGATAAAGGCGTCGTTGCCACCGAACTTCAGCATGACATAGGCCGAATCCGTTTTTTCACGGACACGCAGTTGCTCGCCGACGGTGAAGCAGCTGTTGGCGACTTCGTTGGGACGTTCGCAGATCGGGTTCCAGCCCGACGACGCCACGCCGCCCTGGTCGGTCTGACCGCTGATGGCAAAGCGCTTGGCCAGTTCCGCCGGATTGGAGATCACGTCCTGGGTCATGAACGGGAACATGGTGTCGCTGATCAGACCGCCGCCAAACATGTCGGTGCCGAATTCGCGAACCTCGTAATAGCCCGGCTCATAGCCCTGGAAGCGGACATCGCCTGCGGCGTGGACGATGTTTCCGTCGCCATCCAGCTCATTTGCCGCATAGTAGGTCGCCGGCGAGTCGAGGAACCACGAATCGGCCGGGTTGACACCCCAGTCGGACGAGATACTCGCCCAGTTGTAGGCCGACCAGAAGTGCTTCTGTTCGCGGTCGGCGAAGCGGACGCCCATGCGCAGAGCATCCAGCCAGGTGCCGTCGAACTGATAAGCCATATCGGCGCGAATGGCCTTCAGCTCGCCTTCGCTGTCGGTGATGTGGTCCATGGCCGATTCCGGCGAGTAGTTGCGCGGATCGGAGACCGGATCGCTGCCGATGACATTGTAGCCGGACGGCGACAGCAGGCTGAGCTTCGGGTACTTGCCGGTCAGGTCCAGACCCAGGTCGGCATAGGTCGTGTATTCGAAGGTGATGTCGTAGTGGTTGGTCGTCGCCTTGACATACTGGGCGTCGAAGTTGAAGCGCAGCTTCTCACTGGCATCCCAGACGAAGTTGAAGGCCAGATCGTCGATCTTGCGCTCTTCGTCGGAAAAGCGCGTTGCCGTGTTGACGATCGGGGCGCCGCGGCACGGTTGGTTGGCGTGCGAAATATCCGACTTGATACAGGTCTGAATAACCGGCAGGTCGACACCGAACTGGTCGTAGGTCCCGTATTGATCGGTCGAGCCGGGCACGTAGGAGGTGCCGGTGCTCCAGTCGATAGAGCCATAGCCCCAGTCGCCCTTGGAGCGGGTAATGACGCCGTTCTGGAACAGTCCGTCGGGGCCGAAGGTATAGGGCGTGCCGCCGCCGGCTTCGTTGAAACCCAGGCCCGGTGCGTCGGGCGGCGCGATCTGGAACGGGTCGTTCCACACGGTTGAATGGGTGGTGCTGGCCGGATCAACCCAGAACCAGTAGCTGATCAGTTGCTCTTCGTTCCACACATTGTGGTAGGTCGAATTGTTGTATTGCAGCGAGGCACGCATGGTGCGGTCGTTGTTCTGCCATTGCGCTGCCAGGGAGACGCCTTCGCGGGTGCGCGAATAGTCGGTGTTGTTGAAGGCGACGCCCGACGGAATGTAGTTGGTCTGGCTGGTATAGGTACCCGGCGCGAACACCACCATACGCGGGATGGTCACGGCGTGGCTGGTCGTGTCGGTCTGCGAATAGGCGGCGTTGAGCAGCAGGCCGAACTCACCGATATCGCTCGCCCAGCGGTCGGAATAGAGCGCCGAGACGCTGGGGGTGACGGTCTGGCTGAAATTGCCGCTATTGGCTTCGACCGTGGCACCGAAGACGCGGCCCTTCTGGTCGAACGGCAGGCGGGTGCGCAGATTGATCGATCCGGCGATGCCGCCTTCGATCATCTCGGCGGTCTGGTTCTTGTAGGTGTCGACGCCTGCCATCATTTCCGGCGCCACGTCCGACCAGGACAGGCCATAGCCCGAGGTGGCCGAAAAGGTGTCGCGACCGTTGAATTCGGAACGGACCTGGGGCAGGCCGCGGATGATGACACCGGACGGCTCGGCCGAATAGTGCATCACGTCTTCCTTGGCGGCGGAACGGATGACGGTGACGCCGGGCACGCGCTGCAGCGCCTCGGCAACCGACTTGTCCGGGAAGGCGCCGATATCGGTGGCGGTGATCGAGTCGACAAAGGTGTCGGCGCTCTTCTTGATGTCCTGGGCGGTTTTCAGCGCCTTGCGCGTACCGACGACCACAACCGCATCGGTGTCAGGCTCTGCCGCGGCCGGCGCGTCCTGTGCGAGGGCCATCGGCGCGGCCAGCCCCGACACCGCCACCAACAGCGCCGCGACCGAAACGCTGGCTGTCCTTGTTATCCTCATCTCCGGTACCCCTTTTCGTTAAAGACTATAGCCCCAGCCCACTTTTTCGTCCATTTTGAAAACAAACGAAGCGAACATTGTATTTCGATTTATATCATACAATTCGCTTGTCTACGGATAAGTTGCGTTTTATCGCACATCGAAACATAGCGCAACAAAAATAACACAGTTGCGTGGACAGGGGACATGCGACGCGCGATATCCATCAAGCATTCAATTTGATTGTTTTAATTAGATTTTTGTGATCTCCCAGCCCTGAGGCACCGCCGAAATCCCATCATATGTGAAAATCGCACACCATTTCGTGACGTAACCGCAAAGGCGTTTCGCCCCTCTCCTCCGCATTATAGACCGCAAAGCAACGAAAACGAAATTTCTCGTGTAAACTCTGTTGATTGCCGGGCAAAAATGTGATGAAATTATATGATAATATTCCAGGAGGACACCCGATGAAGCGCTTTACCCTCGCCGCCGCAGCCATCGCCCTGCTTCTGGCGCCTGGCGCCTGGGCCCAGGATCGTCTGGAACCCGCCGGAAAATGGACCGCGCATCAGGTCGGCAACGCGGCGACGCCGCCCATGGGCTGGAACTCGTGGAACGCCTTCCGCACCGAGGTCGACGAGGCCAAGGTGATGGGCGCGGCGCAGAAGCTGGTCGACACCGGCCTGGCGAAACTGGGCTACCGCTATGTCAATATCGACGACGGCTGGTGGCTGAAGCGGCGCAAGAGCGATGGCCGGATGGTCATCCGCACCCAGATCTTCCCGTCGGCCCAGCCGAAGAACAAGAAGGCAGACACTACGTTCCGGCCCTTCACCGACAAGCTGCACAGCATGGGGCTGAAGGCCGGCATCTATAGCGACGCCGGCTACAATGCCTGTTCCCAGGCCTATGACCTGCACTCGCCCAACCTGCCCGAAGGCGACACCGCCGAACGCAGTGTCGGCCTGTACGGCCATGTCGACCAGGACATTGCGTTGTATTTCAAGGAATGGGGTTTCGACTACATCAAGGTCGATGCCTGCGGACTGAACGTCTATGGCCCGGACCGCGAGATCGTCGCCAAGTACCAGTACCAGCCCTTCTCGCCCCTGATCGACTCACTGTCGATCGGCCGCACCAAGGTCGATGAGGTCAAGGCCATCTATGCCGACATCGGCGCGGCCATTGCCAGACACAATCCCGACGGCGACTACGTCTTCTCGATCTGCAACTGGGGCACGTCCGATGTCCGGTCATGGGGCAACGACGTCGGCAACCTGTGGCGGACCAGTGGCGACATCACCCCGACATGGTCACGCATGCTGCATACGTTTGACTCGGCCGCGACGCGGGCGCTCTATGCCCGGCCCGGCGCCTGGAACGACCCGGACATGCTGTTCGTCGGCCATGGCGACTTCGACGCCAACCATTTGACCGAGGCCAAGTCGCACTTTTCGCTGTGGGCGATGATCAATGCGCCGTTGCTGATCGGCTATGACCTACGCGATGCGCCGCAGTCGCTGATCGACATCTGGGGCAATGCCGGGCTGGTGCGGGTCAATCAGGATTCCGGTGGCAATCAGGCGGTTCTGGTCCACGACACGGACGACGTCCAGATCTTCGTCAAGACGCTGAGTGACAGCAACACCAAGGCGGTGGCGGTGTTCAACCGCGGTATCGCGGATGCTGATATCGTCGTGACGGCCGAACATCTCAAACTTGCCGGCGGCCAGGAGATCAAACTGACCAATCTGTGGACGGGCGAGATGACGACCTTCCGCGACGAGTCGTCGTTCAAGGTCAAGGCGCGCGAGACTCTGGTCTTCGAAGCGGCGGGCCCGCGCGCCCTGGCGAACGGCCTGTATCTGTCGGAGATTCCCGGCCGTCTTCATGTCGCCGAGGATGGCATCGTGACGCCAAAGCCCGATCCGACGGTGCACCAGATGATCAGTCCGTGGGGCGCCAGCACGCGCGGCGGCGGCGAGCGGGTGTCCTATGCCGGCTGGGGTGGCGCCCAGGCCGACGGCACGCCCTTTGGCCAGATGTTGCAGGTCGCCGGCCAGAAGTTCGGTTCGGGGATCGGGGTGTTGAGCAATTCGCGCATGGAGGTCAAGGCGGGCAAGGCATTTACGCGGTTCGAGGCTTGGGTGGGCGTGGACGATTCCGGCCGCACGGACGGTCAGCGTGTGACGTTCATCGTCTATGGCGACGGCAGAAAGCTGGGCGAGACGGGTGAGCTGGTTTACGGCACGGCGGCTGTTCCGCTGTCGTTCGACATCACCGGCGTCGAGGTCGTGGAACTGGTGGCCAAATCCGCCACAGAAGAACAGGTGGTGACCTGGGGTGATGCCAGGCTGACGAAGTAAGTGTCGATGAAATGTGCCCGTTCTGCCGTGTCGGTGCGGCGGAATGACCTGTACGTTTTGGTCCACAGATAAGCCAGATAAGTCAGATGGACAGCGCGGAGGGTCACCAGTCGCGCTAACTTTTGCTATTCATTTACTGACGAACGAAGCTCGTCGAATAATGTCAAAAAAGTCAGCAAAATCTGGCGCGTAACCGCCGTTCATCTGACTTATCTGGCTTATCTGTGGACAACACTTTACCGGCCTTTCGGCCGCTCTACGGCAGCCGGCTACGCCAACCCCAACACCCTTAGCGCATTGCCGTAAAAGATCTTATCGATCGCTGATTTCGGCAGGGCCAGGCCCTTGACCTCGGCATCCAGGTCCCACACCGCCTGGACATCCGCCGTCGCCAGGTAGCGCCAGTGGGCCAGCCAGACATCGTGGATTTCCTTGCGCATACCGGCCGCATCGGCATCCGGATTTAACGTCAGATCCGACCCGTACAAAATCCGATCCTGGTACTTCAGAAAGAAGTTCCGCACTTTGTCATGATCGCGCAGTGACTGATGCTGTAGCTGCGCCATCCGCGCCGCCGTCTCGACCGTTGCATTGGGGAAGCGATCCAGGAAGCTCGACAGGGCATCGACACTCCATTCCAGGCTGGCCATATGGGCGCCCATAAAGTTCAGCTTGGGGTGCCGGTCCAGGAAGTCATCACGTACCGCCATCAGGTGCTCATAGGACGGCCCTTCCGGATGGGCGTACATGTAATAATCGGGATGGGCGCTGAAATAGGCCCGGTCGTTCTTGGTCGTCATTTCCTCCAGCGGCAGCCAGCAATTGCGCGGCTCGCCCTGGTGGTTGATGAAGGTCAGGCCCAAGGCCTCGATACGCGCAATCACCGGATCGAAGCGAACATCGTCCAGCATGACCAGATTACCGGAAGCATCGCGTTCGATCAGGCCGACATTCTTCCAGACCTTGACGCCACGGGCGCCGGCCTTCGCCGCAGCCTCGATATGGGCGATCGTTTTGTCGGCCCATCCGGCCTCGCCGAAACCCTGCATCGAAAACGCCGTTGCGAACTGGAAGCGTTTCGGATCGGCCTTATGCAGGACGCCCGAGACCTGCGCCTGGGCCTCCAGAGACGGAAAGTCGGGATAGTCGACATTGATGGTCAAAAGTTCGAAATTGTCGGCCACTGCCTGTTCGCCGAACACCATCGGGTCGGCGTTGATATGGACGTGGGCGTCGAACTTGCGGACCCGTTTGAAGTCGTCGGCGGTGTAGGTGGCCACGTCAGCCCGGGCGCCCGCCCCGACAACCAATCCGGCGGCGGTCATACCGGTGAGAAGATGGCGGCGATCCAGCATGGCGAACCCCTTAAAGAACATTATGTTTCGTTTTGCTGTTATTTGTTTGCACTCTTCGCGACAATTGACAAGTCAAATCTGCGTGGCCATACGTCCGGATGCTTGGATTTCGCGGCGAACGGGCGTACACCCCGCCGCTCATGCGACAGATATTTGAACAGATCCAACACCGCGCGGCGCGCCTCTATGACGACATTCTGGCCGGGCGCCTGGCCGGCTGGCGGACCTATGTCTTCGCCTATATCGTCAGCGCCACGGTTCTGATCCTGGCCTTCGTGACGCGCGACAGCCTGGACCCCGTCACCGGGGCGCGGCTGATCTTCGCCCTGTCGATCCCAGCGATCCTGATCAGTGCGGCGGCCGGCGGCTGGGGGCCCGGCCTGTTCGCCACCGGCCAGACGGCGGCGGCGGCCTTCCTCTTCATGCCGCCCAAGGCCAGCCTGATGACGCAGATCCTGCTGCTACTTCTGCATGCCGCGGTAGGTCTGCTGATCATCTGGGGCGGCGAGCAGCTTCGGCAAAGCCGCCGGCGCGGATCGACCGCCGAGGACGAACTGACCGCGCGCGACGGCCAGATCCGCGCCATTCTGAAGACCTGCCCGGACGCAACGATCATCATCGACCCGGTCGGCCGCATCGTCGCCTTCAATCGCGCCGCCGAAACCCTGTTCGGACAGAAGGAGTCCCAATTGGTCGGCAAGGCGGCCAGCCTGCTGCTCCCGGCCCAAGCCGACCCCAATCGCGACACGCACACAACCACAGCCCGCCGCAACGATGGTTCTGTCTTTCCGGCCCGCCTAGCCACGGGTGAGTTCCGCGCCGACGGCAGGGTCTATGTCATCGCCTTTATCCGTGACCTGAGCGATGCGCCAAAACTTCAGGACGACATTGCACCCGGCACGTGAGTCGCGGGCTTGCAAAGCAGGGTATCCCCGCTTCCAAACTGGAGAGTCGCCGCCTGCTGACGTGAGTATGACAGGCACTTTGACAAGACGTCAGGGCGGGCTTAACCCATATCCGGGATTAGCGTGTGGGGAGGCGCTACGTTGCATGAAGGTGCGCGGTTTTTCTTTTTTGGCCTTCATGGTCGTGGCGCTGGGTGCGGCCGTCTATAGATTTTGGCTGCACGGATACAGATCGCAACACCGTGTCCCTTATACAAGCGACCAGAACCTGGTCAACTACGTCAGCGAAAGCCGGACGAATGTGCCCGTCCCGATCACCGAAGGCGAGAGTACTATATTGTTGATCCTTCACCTCGCCTTGGCGGCGTCAGTCCTGTTCCTGTTCCTCACAGGTTTCCTGTATCGCAGGCGTCCCTAGTGTCCCCGGTCAAATTGCGAAGGTGACGAGAAGCTGCAAACCCTTACAAGGCTTGGCGCACCCGACAGGATTCGAACCTGTGACCTTTGCCTTCGGAGGGCAACGCTCTATCCAGCTGAGCTACGGATGCATATGCAGGCGATATGCCGAACGCATAAGCTAAAGCGCACAAGCGCTCAACCCGAAACATCGGGTCGAGCGCTTTTTTTCGCCTCAGGCCTTGGCCAGGTCGAAGCTGGCAGGGGTGCCCGTCGTCGCCGACGGCGAGATCCAGACCTCGAACCGGCCGGGCTCGGGCGCTGTGGTCAGGTCGAAATGCACGAACGCCAGATCCGCCGGCGTGAGGGTGAATTCCACCGTCGCACTCGCCCCCGGCTCCAGGTCCAGGTGCTTGATGCCGCGCAGTTCGCGGATCGGCTGGGTGATGCTGGCCACCTTGTCGTGGACGTAGAGCTGGGCGACTTCGTGCGCCCGGCGGCTGCCGGTATTGGTCACCGTCGCCGTCACCTTGATCGACCCCGTCCACCCCAAGTTCGCCGAGCTGACTGCCGTCGTGCCATACGAGACGGATGAATAGGTGAGGCCGTGGCCGAACGGGTAAAGCGCGTCGTTGGTGACCTCGCGATACCGTGTCTTGTAATTTTTGTCGTCCGTCAGCTGTGGCCGGCCGGTGCGGCGACGGTTGTAGTAGAAGGGCTCCTGGCCCGAGGCCTGCGGGAAGGACACCGGCAGACGGCCCTGCGGGGCATGGTCGCCAAACACGATATCGGCGATGGCATTGCCGGTTTCCGAACCCAGGAACCAGGTGCACAGGATGGCTGGCGCCGCCTTCACTGCCCCCTCCAGTTCAAGGGCGCGGCCGTGCTTCAGCAGAACCACCATCGGCTTGCCGACGGCGGCGACCGCTTCGGCCAGGGCCAGCTGTGGATCGGGGATGGAGATGTCGACGCGCGACTGTGCTTCACCCGACATGTTGGCGGCTTCGCCAATGTGCAGCACGACGATGTCGGCCGCCTTCGCCGCGGCGACCGCCGCCTCGATTCCGCCGGCGATCGGGGCTTCGACGTCGGAACCCTTGACCACGGTCAGCTTGGCGCCGGCACCCATGGCGGAGCGGAAACCGTCCTCGACCGTGACGCAGTTCGGGTAATCCGGAAACACCGTCCAGGGTCCGGGCAGATTGTCGCGGTCGGCGCCGAAGGGTCCGATCAGGGCGATCGACTTGCCGGTTTTGGGCAGGGGCAGCAGATTGCCCTCGTTCTTCAGGAGGACCATGGACTTGCGGCCGGCTTCACGCGACAGGGCGACGATCTCCGGACGGCGGATATCGGCGTTTTCGCGCGCCACATTCAACGAACGATACGGATTGTCGAACAGGCCGATGGCCTTCTTGACGCGCAATACGCGACGCACGGCTTCATCGACCACGGCCAGGCTGAGCCGGCCAGATTTGACCAGGTCCGGGATATGCCTGTTGTAGAGGTGGCTCATCATCGAGATGTCGGTGCCGGCATTGAGCGCCTTGACCACCACGTCCGGGCCATCTTCGGCATAGCCGTGCAGGATCATTTCTTCGTCCGAAGTGTAGTCGGACACGACCAGGCCGTTAAAGCCCCACTCTTCGCGCAGGATCTCGGTCAGCAGGCGGCGGTTGCCGGTCGACGGCACGCCGGCAATGTCGTTGAAGCTGGACATGGTGGTGATGGCGCCGGCATCGAACGACGCCTTGAACGGCGGCAGGTGGATTTCGCGCAGGGTGGTTTCGGGAATATCGACGGTGTTGTAATCCAGCCCGCCCTCACCAGCGCCATAGGCCGCGAAGTGTTTCGGACAGGCCAGCATGGAATCATCGGCCTTGATGTCCGGGCCCTGGAAGCCCTTGGTCCGGGCAATAGCGATCTGGACGCCCAGCCAGGTGTCCTCGCCCGCTCCTTCGGCAACGCGGCCCCAACGCTGGTCACGGGCGATGTCGACCATCGGCGCGAAGGTCCAGTGGATGCCCTTGGCCGTGCCTTCGATAGCGGCGGCGCGGGCGGTGCGGTAACAGAGATCGGGGTCAAAGCTGGCGGCTTCGCCCAGCGGGATCGGGAAGCTGGTCTTCAGGCCGTGGATGATGTCGGCGGCGAAGATCATCGGGATTTTGGTGCGCGACTTTTCGACGGCGATCTTTTGCATTTCGCGGCCGACCTCGACGCCGATGCCGTTGAAGACACCGGTCATTTTGCCTGCGGCGATATCGTCATAGACCTGCTGGCGGGTCGAGGTCTGTGCCGGAGTCGGGTTGATCGGGGCGCCATCGAAGCGCACCGAGTCGCCGAAGATCGACAACTGACCGGCCTTCTCTTCGATGGTCATCGACTTGATCAGTTTCTCGATGAAGGGATCCGGCGCCAGCTTGATCTTTGCCTTGGCGAAAGCGGGGGCTGCGGCGGCGGCCATGGCGGCCGAGGCGACGGCGCTCTTCAAAAAGAAACGGCGGGAGGGGGTGAAGGCTGTCATAATGGGTATCCTTCTGACGGTTCGCATTTACTGGAAGTGTACATGATGCCTAGCCTTTCACGCTGCCGCTGAGCAGACCACGGACGTAGTGGCGTTGCAGCAGAATGAAGAGGATCAGCACCGGGGCGATGGTGACGGTGGCGCCGGCCATCATCAGCCCCTGGTCCTGGAGATGTTCCTGGGACAGGGCGGCGATGGCCAGAGGCAGGGTGTAAAAGCCGTCGTCCGACAGAACGATCAGCGGCCACAGGAAGTCGTTCCAGGCGGCCAGGAAGGTGAAAACGCCCAGGGTCACCATGATGGGACGCAGATTGGGCAGGACGATGCGGCGAAAGACCTGCCATTCCGAAGCGCCGTCGACGCGGGCGGCCTGCAGCATCTCGTCAGGCAGGCTGAGGGCATATTGCCGGACCAGAAAGATGCCAAACAGGGACGACATGAATGGCACCACCACCCCGACATAGGTGTTGAGCAGGTGCAGGTTCTTCAGCAGGAAGAACAGGGGCAACATGGTCAGCTGGCCCGGGATAACCAGGGCAGCCAGCAGGGCCTGGAACAGCTTTTCCCGCCCCTTGAACTGCAGCTTGGCAAACGCGTAACCGGCGGTGACGTTGAAGGCGAGCGACAGGGCCGTGGCCAGGCAGGCAACGAACAGGGAGTTCAGGACATAGCGGCCCATATGCTGATAGGCGAACAGTTCGGCATAGTTGTCCAAGGTCGGGTTCACCGGCCATAGCCGCGCCGGGAAGGCGTTGGCCTCGGCTTCCGGCATGAAAGACATGGAGGTCATCCAGAACAGCGGAAACGCGGCCCAGACAGTAGCGAAGACCAGGACCGTACCGGCGATCAGGGTGGGGACGGAGGGCATCTTCATGCGCCCAATCTTCATGCACCAAATCATGCAAACGTCTCCTGCGACCGGTTACGTATGAAGGAGATGCCGATCAGGATGGCGAACAGGATGAAGGCGGTCGCTGAAGCGTGGCCTAGGTTCCAGTATTTGAAGCCGTCCTGGTACATGTAGTAGAGCAGCGAGAAGGTCGACTGGGCCGGCCCGCCCTGGGTCATGACATAGGGCTCGGCGAATAGCTGGAAGTAGCCAGCCACGGTGAGCAGGGCCACCATCCACAGCACCGGAGACACGCCCGGAAGCGTGACATGCAGGAAGCGCGACCACGGGCCGGCGCCATCGACACGGGCGCTTTCGTAGAGCTCATCGGGGATCTTCTGCAAGGCCGCCAGCAGGATCAGCATGTTGTAGCCGAAGTTCTTCCACACGGCGAACAGGATGATCGCCGGCATCGACCAGTGCGGATCACCCAGCCAGTCGATAGGCGGCACACCAACCACCCCCAGGCCGCGATTGACCCAGCCGTACTGGAAATCGACCATGTAGCGCCAGATGATGGCGGCGGCGACCAGGGTGGCGACGTAGGGGCCAAACAGAACCGTGCGAAACACCGGCTTCAAGCCCACACCCGGCGTGTTCAGCGCCATAGCCAACCCCAGGGACACGGCGATCGACAAGGGCGTGCCGACCAGGGCGAAATAGGCGGTGTTGCCGAACGCTTTCCAGAACAGGGGCGAGCCCAGCAGGCTGATATAGTTGTCGAAGCCGATAAAGCTCAGGTTTTTCAGGTCGGCCAGGGCGTAGATGTCGAAGTCGGTAAAGCTCATCACGAAGGCGCCGGCCACCGGCGCCAGGAAGAAGACGAACAGGATCAGCAAGGCCGGGGCGACAAAGACATGGCCGGGGGACAGGTGCTTCAGGCCAAGAAGTAAAGATCGGCGCAGGTCGTAGCTCATGCCGCACCGCTTTTTTGAAAGCTGCGCTGCCTGGCGAGGAGAGTCCGACGTTTGGCCAGGACGTTCCAGGCGAACGCGTCCAGCCGTTCCAGCGCCGTATCCAGCCCCACCTGGCCGCGGATAACCCGCTCCAGCGCGCCGGTCATCTCATTGGCTATACGCTCCCATTCCGGCACCTTGGGCACCGGGCGGGCCATGGTCAGTTGGTCGAAGAAGGCGTGGGTCCGTTCGTCTTCCATAAGCTGGGCCATCGGCCAGGCATCGCGGTCGGGCGGCAGGTCGCCGGTCGCCTTGTAGAACTCGGCCTGCTGCTGGGTGTTGCACATATATTCGACGAACGAAAACGCCAGGTCCTTATCTCTGGAAGCGCGGGTGACGCACATCGATACGCCGCCGGCCGAAGAAGCGCCGGGACCGTTGGGTCCGGGCAGGGGTGCCGTCGCCCATTTGTCCTGCAAGGCGGCCGGCAGGCGGCGCGAGAACTCGCCAAGGTTCCACGGTCCGGTGATGATGAAGGCATATTCGCCACGGGCGAAGGCCGAGTAGTAGTCGGTGACTTCGGAATGCATCAGCCGGGCGGCGTAGCCGCGTTCATACAGCGAGGCGGCATAGGCAAACGCATCGCGGATGCCAGCCTGGCGGAAGCCGCCGCGGGTATCGTCGTCGAGCAGCAGGGACGCATCGCTTTGCAGGCACAGCGCCACCAGCGGTTCGTACTCGTTGATCGGCATCAGCAGGCCATGCCGGCCGTCGCGGCTCAGGGCCGCCAATTGGGCGTCCCAGCGGTCCCAGGTGACCGCCGGGACGTCGAACCCGGCCTGGTGCAGCAGGTCGGTCCGATAGAAGAGCAGGCGCGTATCGACATACCACGGCACGCCCAGAATTCGGTCGCCCAGCGTCACCGAATTGCGCGCGCCGTCAAAGAAATGGTCGAAGCGAATGGCGCTGCCCTTCAGCCGATCGTTCAGCGGCTCCAGGGCGTTGAGCGCCGCGAATTCCGACACCCAGGTATTCCCCAGCGCGATGATGTCGGGCAGGTTGTCGGCGGCAAAGGCGGTCAGCAGCTTTTCGTGCGCCGCACTCCACGGCAGGACCTGAACCCGGATCGTGACGCCGGGATGGCTGCGTTCGAACTCGCGGGCAAACGGGCCAAGCGCCTCGCCTTCCACTCCCATGGCCCAGACGCGCAGCGGCTCCTTTGCCGTGCAGCCGACCAGAGAACTGGAAACGGCGACAGAGGCGAGAAGACCGGTGGTTGCGCGGCGCGTCAGGGTCATGAACCGCCTTTCAGCCAGTCGCCGGCGGGGGTCACGCCCTGGAAGCCGGCCAGTTTCAGACCGCGCTGAACGATCGGACCCGTCACGGCGCTGCGGTTGAAGACGTCCCAGATAAAGCCCGAGCGGTGGTTTTCCAGCATCGACAGAATCGGACCCTGGTCGATGGCGAGATACTCATAGGCGACCCAGCCGGCCTTTGGGGTGTGATGACCCGATCGCGATGGTAGATCCTTGGGGAAGGACGGATTGAAGGCGTCATAGAAGCCGTACTCACCGTACAGGTCGCTGCCGTACTTTTCACGCAGGGTGTGGATGAGCGGTGTGCAGATCTCCGGTGAGAAGGCAATGGACGACAGACCGGCGGTCGGCGCGAGGGTGCCGTCGTCATTGCCTTCCTTGTCGCCGCTTTGCGGGCCGCGGGCGGAGTATTCGAAGAACTGGACCTCGCGGCCATTCACCTTGCCCTTGACATAGGCAGGGCCACGACAGGCGGTCAGACCCCAGACATCGCCGCTGTAGTCCTTGAAGCCGCCCGGATTCTGGATGGCGTAGTTGCGCTGGGCCACGGTGGCGCGCTGAGAGTTGATGAAGTAATCGATGCCCTTGCCACGCATATAGGCGTCGGCGATGCCGCGATAGTCGTACCAGACGTGGGAATACTGGTGGCCAAACAGCGGCGCAAAGCCCAGGTGTGGCTCGCCGAAATTGGCACCCCAGGTCACGCCGATGGTGGCGGCCCAGGCATCCCAGGCCGTGGCCTTGATCGGATGGGTCGGCGAGGCCAGGCCCAGCAGATAGACCATCATGCCTTCGTTGTAGCGGTCCCAACTGCGGATAATCTTGCCGGTGTCATCATGACCCTGGCGGCCGGGCTCCGGGTGGTAACCCATGCTGATCAGGCCGTTGTCACGCTCCAGGAAGGTCCAGTCGATGCGCTCATAAAGCGCCACGCCCAGCTTGCGGATTTCCCTTTCGGCGTCGGTGTCGCCGTCGAAGAAGCCGGCCGCCGTCAGGGCGCCAGTGACGAACAGGGCGGTATCGATGCTGGACAGCTCGACCGTATCATGGCGGTGCCCCGTGCCCATATTCAGGAAGTGATAGAAGAAGCCCTTGTAGCCCATGACGCCGGCGGCCTGCGGACCCTGGGGACCGTTCCAGAAGGTGCGAAGTGTCGTCAGGGTGCGTTCGGCAGCGGCGGCGCGATCGACATAGCCGGACTTGACGCCGATACAGTAGGCGTTGAGCGCAAATCCGACGGCAGCGACCGAACAGAAGTCGGGATTGGGCCAGTTGTCGGGAGTCAGGCCGGTCTTGGGCGGGGTAACGTCCCAGAACCACTGGAAGGTACGTCTATGCAGGTCGGCCAGGGTGTCGTCCCAGCCATTGGTGGATGCGGCTGTTTTGGCTTTGGGGGCCTGGCATCCGGTAAGAGTCAGTCCTGTGGCTGCGGCGGTCGCCATCATCAGGGCGCGCCGCGAAAGGGACGAAACCGGCGGGGTGAACGTCATGCCATCAACCTTCAACTTTTGGCGCCTAAAGGCTTTAAGTGCAGCGGGGAAATTGGGCGCGGGGGATGCGCGCCGTGATGGGGTCAGAGGCTATTCAGACCGTTGAAAAAGACCACCCACATCCGATTTTCCTCACTGTGTTTTTCTTTGTTGCTTAAGGCTGTAAGCGTTTACATTTGGCTTGTCAAGCCGAGGCGTCTGGGTTTGGTTGTGCGGTATTTAGAAAGGGTTTTGACCACGAACAACACGAACGGACACGAACTTTATGAGGTGCTGGAAACCACCGCGCAGCGGCAACTAACGCTAAGTGGGTCCACAGATTACACAGATTAGAGGGATTAAGACGGATTGCGCCGTGCTGACGGTGATAAGTTTCAACAGGCGGCACGCGCTTCGATTTTTGACAGGAAAGGCCGCTTCGCGGCGTCAGGACGACCCGAAAGTTCGTGTCCGTTCGTGTAGTTCGTGGTGAAAATTCTCAAGTCGGGCAGCGGCAGGCAAAGTCGGCCCGAAGCTTTGGTTCACGCCCTTCAATTGAGGTACAATCGGCTCAAAAGGAGATTGCTACGTCGCACAACAAAGAGCCGGCCGTCGAGCCGCAAGGGTATGATGTATGGCTTCGCGCCAAGGTCCAGGAAGCCCTTGACGGTGTGCGGCCGGCCTCTGTCAGGCACAAAGCTTCAGGGAAGTTGAAAGCGCCTTTGATGCGCCGGTCAGATCTATATCAGCATCAAAAGTGCGACCTGAGTCGGTCGTGAAGGTGACGACCATCTCGGCTGTCGTCCTCTCCCCGTAAACGGGGAGAGGTAAAATTAGGCCGGTATCCTGATATAAAAAAAGGGGGAGGTACGAGCACCTCCCCCTTCACCAGGATCACATCCTGTTTTTGTGGTCGCGCAATCAGATTGCGCTCACGCTTACCACTTGTACCGCAGGCCGACCTGGAATGAACGCGCCGAACCGACGGTATTTGTGTCACCTTCGCCGCTGGCACCGCTTCCGCCGTTAAAGCCACCACCCCAGCCAGAATAGGTCTTATTGACCCAATCAAAGGCGTTGTAGACCTGACCATCCACTGTGATGACCTGGCCGTTTGGCAAGGTGAAGTCTTTGGAGATGCGCAGGTCGACGCTCTTATAGGCCGGGTCATCCTTCGGATAGATGCCGCCTGGGATAATACGCAGTGCCGGGCCGGTGTTGTCAATGTAGTCGAAGGGACCGCCCGAAGCGACCGTGACAAAGGCCGAGAGTTGGGTATCCCACGGACCGTCTACGATGCCGGTGCCAACGAAGCGCCACTTATCGACGCCTTCGGCCGCGTGCCAGCCAGTGTCATGCGGCATGGCGTAGTCGAAGATGAAGCGGTCGTTATGGCCGGTCGCCTCAGCATCGGTCAGGGTCAGGGTGCCGCTGTAGCCATAGCCCGAAGCCTGGGAATAGGGCTTGTCGACCGTGAAGTAGAGGGCCTGATAGCGGGCTTCCTGGTCGTTGGTCGAGATGATCAAGCTGCCGTAGCCAGGCAGGCCGGAGCCCCAGGGCTGACAGGCGTACTGGTCGCCATGCACGCACCAGGAACCGTCCGGATTACGGTTACCGAGCACGAAGCTCAGCATGTCCTTGCTCTGGATGTTGGCGTAGGTGACGCTGGTGGCGATCTGACCGAACTGCTTTCGGACGCCGATGTTGAACTGATCGGAATAGGGGACCTTGGCCTCGTTGTTGAGGGCAAAGATTTCCCCTTTCAGGTCAAGAGCGGCAGCGGCCGAAACAAGGGCCGAAGGATCGGAGTAGTAGGCCGGATTCCAGGCAATCTGCCCAGCGCCAGGTGTGGCACCCTGAGGTACGATGTCGATCTGGGCGATGTGGATCTGCGTCCGACGCGTTTCCAGCTGTGCGTTGTCGTAGATGGTCCGATCGTAATAACGGCCGTACCCGCCGAAGATGACAAGCTGACGGTCACCGTGGACATCATAGGAGAAGCCGATACGCGGCGCGAAGGCGCCTTTAAAGGCCTCGCGGTTGCTGCCGTTGCTGATGTAGTCGTTGGCGTCGAAGCCGCCGTTCTTGAAGTTGGCCCAGCCGCGCAGGGCTGCCGCAACGCCAGGATCAGTGACGAATTCGTCGTTCAGCATGTTGGATTCGAAGTCCCAGCGAAGGCCGAGATTCAGCGTCAGGTGATCATTGACCGTCCAGTCATCCTGAAGGAACAGGCCCCACTGGGTGTTCGTGCTCTCGAGACGCGGGTCACCGTCGGCGATGCGCACCCGAACAGGGGTGTTGTTGGCGCCGCCACCGTAGGTAAAGGTCTGGGCGGAATAGAAGAATTCCGGATTGAAGTGGTCGCCTTCGGTCGCAAGGTAGTCATACACTGCCAGCTTGACGCCGCCCTTGATGACGTGGCGGCCATGCCATTCCAGACCGGTGTAGGTCATGGTGTTGCGGAAGGTGACGTTGTCCTGGGCCTTTTCCTGAAAGTAGGTCGCGCCGCCGAGCAGGGCCACGGTGTTGAAATCGTTGGCGCCACGGATGATGTTCAATCCGGGCTGCAGGCTCAGAGGCGACTGACGCCAGTGATAGGATTGATATTCCAGCGTCATCTCGTTGAGGATTGTTTCCTCGCGATATTTCCAAGAGATCATGCCCTGACGGACATATTGGTCCAGGGTCGAGCCATGCGAATAGGCCGTGGAACCACCGAAATCACGGACATCATCTTCCTGGCGGTCCTGGTACGAGATATCGACTGTGTTGTAGTCGTTCGGCGTCCAGGTCAGTTTGCCGAAGAACAGATCTTCCTTGAAGTTCTTTTCGAAAACACCGTCTTCAGCCTTCAAGGCATTGGCAAGACTGGCGGGAATACCGATTGATGCCTCGGGCATGTTAACAGCATCGGTCGGTCGCTGGTCCTCGCGACCTTCGTAGGCGACATAGAAATGCAGCTTGTCCTTGATGATCGGGCCGCCGATGTCGAATCCAAACTCTTTGTTCTGGTAATCGCTCTTGGGATTGGCACGCTGGTAGTAGGGCTGGCCGATCATGTCCTTCGACTGGTAGGTGACGAAGGCACTGCCGTGGAACTCGTTGCCGCCCGACTTGGTGACCGCTGAGATAATCGCCGTGCCGGCCTGCTCATATTCGGCCTTGAAGTTCTGGGTCGAGACCTTGAACTCCTGGATGGCCAGTTGGGGGAAGGGGTTACCGCGCGACGAGTCCTGCCCTGCAGTACCGCCCTGCAGCACCTGGTTTTTCTGGCTCTGGCCATCGATAAAGACGTTGACCTGGTTGGCATAGGTGGCGCCGGCCCGGAACTGCTTGTTCTCGGCATCGGGCGTCACAGACACACCCGGCGCAAGCGCGGCAAAGTTCAGGAAGTTACGGCCGTTCTGCGGCAGGTTGTTGATTTGGGTCTGAGATACGTTCGTGGCGACTTCGGACGTGCGCACTTCCTTTTGGCGGCGCCCGCGGATCGTCACCGCGGTGCCTGCCGGCGCAGGTGCGGCCGCTGCTGCGGCATCGAGATCGAGCGTCGTCGTTTCGCCGACCGCCAGCGTGATGTCCTCGGACGCCTGTCCGACCGTGACATGATAGGTGCTGGGGCGCAGACCGACGATGACGTAGGTGCCGTCGGGGCGAACAGTGGTGGTGACGCTTTGCCCGCTGGCAGTATCGGTGACAGTAACGACGCTGCCAGCGCCGGCGGTCACTTTCCCTTGGAGCGTCGAGGTATCCGCAGCAAGGGCGCTACCGGCCATGATGCTGAGCGACAGGACAGCCGCGACGGCGACCGCCGAAACACCGGTTCTCAGGCCGCGACGTGCAGGTTGAAATCTCATTTTCTCTCCTCCCATTATCCTTGCCCAATATGGGCCGGGGCTTATTTGGTAACTGGCTGTGCTTAGAGCGTGTTTCGATCCGGAAGAATCGGATCGGTGCTCTAAGCTCTTGTTTTGACGCGCATCTTTACCCAAAAAGCGCTTTACACTTTTTGGGATGCGCTTGTTTCCATGGCCTCAGGCGGGCGGTGCCCGCCGCCGGGAGCTGTCACGGAAAACCAGCTCCGGCGAAACAACAATGCCCTCGCCCGACTCGCGGTCCTCGCCGTCGGACAGGCTGTCACGCTCCATGGCGTCGACCAGCAGCTCCAGGCCGCGGCGGCCGAGATCGAAGACGCCGACACGCAGGGTGCTGAGCGGCGGTGACGCGAAACGGGCAATGGGGATATCGTCGAACCCGACCAGGGCGACCTCGTCCGGCACGGCCTTGCCAGCCTCGCGCAGGGCCAGCAGGCAGCCGACGGCCATCATGTCGTTGGCGACGAAAATGCCTTCGGGCATGGGCTCGCCGGTCTGGGCACAGGCATTGAGAAAAGCCTTGGCGCCGCGATAGCCGGATTCTTCGGTAAAATCGCCTTCGAACAGGCGGTGCTCGGCCCCCGGCAGCGCCGTGTTGGCCGCCTCAAGGAAGCCGCGACGGCGTTCCTGGGCTTCGAAGTTGCTGGGCGGACCGGAAATATGGGCCAGGGTCTTGCAGCCCTGATCGATCAGATGTTCGACCGCCTTCACGCCGCCGCCGAAATTGTCGATGCTGATCGAGCCCTGCTCAACCTTGCCGATGCGCGAAGCGATGGTCACCAGAGGCAGGTTCAGCGGCAGCACCGCCGCCAGATCCTGGGAATCGACGAAGGGCGACATGACCAGCAGGCCATCGACCCGGCCACCCATGGCACGCACCGCCGCGACCGCCTCATTGATATCACCGTGGGAACCCGACACCAGCAGATGCAGGCCACGGGCGCGCGCCGCGACATCGACGCCGCGGATGATTTCGGAAAAGAACTCGCCGTAGATGTCGGGCAACAGCACACCGACCGTATTGGTCCGGGCCATGACCAGGGAGCGCGCCCCGCCATGCGGCACATAGCGCAGCTTGCTGGCCGCCTCCAGGACGCGGCGGCGCACCTCTTCGGCGACATTGTCCAGACCATTGATGGCCCGCGACGCCGAAGCGATGGACACGTCTGCCTCACGGGCAACGTCCTTCAGGGTGGCTCCCTTCATGTCCGATCTAACCTTCCGATCCCCAAGCCGCTCTTTATTTTCTCGTCCCATGTGGTCCCCTTCAGGTGTCCGACTCAACAGACTCCCTTGTGGCACAGGACGGCGTTTCCGTTAACGTGCAAACGCTTACAAATGCGCCTGTAAACGCTTACAAAAACCTTGTCAACGACGCTGTAAGCGTTTACATAAAATTGCAGATCAGATGAAACCTTAATGCATCACTACCCGTGGTCAGCCCGGTTTGTGATTCGTTAACCATTTGCTTTTTTGACGCGCGCCGTTTTCAACACGACTTGCGCAAGGGACGGGGGACGAATGCGGGGCTTTCCCGAAGGCTTTCTATGGGGGTGCGCCACAGCGGCCTACCAGATCGAAGGGGCGCCGAAAGCCGACGGCAAGGGCCCCAGCATCTGGGACCGTTTCGCGCATACACCGGGCCACCTCCCCGAGGGGGAAACCGGCGATGTCGCCTGCGACCACTACCACCGTTTCCGCGACGATATCGCTCTGATGAAGCAACTGGGGATGCAGGCTTATCGCTTCAGCCTGTCGTGGGCGCGTATACTGCCGCTAGGCACCGGCGCGGTGAACCCGGCCGGTCTGGCCTTCTACTCCGACCTGATCGACGAACTGCTGGCCCATGGCATTGAGCCCATGGTCACGCTGTTTCACTGGGACCTGCCGGCGGCCCTGGACGATCGCGGCGGCTGGTTGAACCGCGACAGCGCGCAATGGTTCGCCGACTATGCCCGGGTGGCATTCGAAGCCTTTGACGGCCGGGTGAAGAAGTGGGTTACGCTCAACGAGCCGTGGGTGGTCAGCGACGGCGGATATCTGCGCGGCACCATCGCCCCGGGGCACAAGAACCGGTTCGAAGCGCCGATCGCCTCGCACAATCTGATGCGGGCCCATGGAGCGGCCGTGAAGCTTTATCGCGAGATCGGCCGACACGAAATCGGCCTGGTGGTCAATATCGAGCCGAAATACGCCGCGTCGAATTCCAATGCCGATGTCGCCGCCAGCCGCCGCGCCGCAGCCTATATGAACGAGCAGTATCTCGATCCGGCGCTGCTGGGGTCCTATCCGCCGGAGCTACGCGAGGTGTTCAACGGCGCCTGGCCGGAGTGGGACTGCAGCGATTTCGAACTGATCCGGCAGCCGGTCGATTTTCTGGGCGTCAACTACTATACGCGGTCGGTCACTCGCCACGATGACAGCGCCTGGTTTTTGAAGGCCGCCCCTGTCCGCCAGCCTTTGGCGACCTATACCGAGACGAACTGGGAAGTCTATCCGCAGGGCTTGACCGACACGCTGTTGTGGGTGCGCCAGCGCTATGGCGATATCCCGCTGTATATCACCGAAAACGGCGCAGCCTTCTTCGATCCGCCGGTGGCCGAGGATGGCCGTGTGCGCGATCCTCTGCGTACGGACTATCTGCGCAAACACCTGCTTGCGGTGCGTGAGGCGATTGCCGCTGGAGTCGATATCCGCGGCTACCTGGTGTGGTCGTTCATGGACAATCTGGAATGGACCCTGGGCTATGCCAAGCGTTTCGGCATCGTCCACGTCAATTTCGCCAGCCAGGAACGCACACCCAAGGACAGCGCCCACTGGTATGCAAAGGTCATCGCCAGCCACGGGGAAAGTCTGGCCGAAAGTTTATGAGCTTCAGGACGCCGGTGTCTCCCTACGGCTTGTCCTGACCGAGCCCCGCCAGGTTTCCCCGGACCTGGCGGGGTATTTTTTGGAGCTGTCTGCGACACCCGCGCCATTCAGAGCGCTATGAGTTTAGCGCGAAACACCTTCTCCTCCCATATTTACGCTATAGGATTTACACATCTCAAAGTCCTTGCCCTCTAAGTCGTGGTAGGAAGGTGGACTCAATAAAAAGCTAGGAAAATAAATAA
>NZ_GL883077.1:143921-153902 GCF_000204015.1 Asticcacaulis biprosthecium C19
GCATAACGGGGAGTATAAGAAATAGCGAACTCGGCATCTCAGGCAGATGTGTGCATACCCTAGCCGTATAACGGGGGAGGTGGCATCGAGCTAAATCATGACGATTTAAAAAATCTAGTTGAACGACTCGCCCAGATAGACCCGCTTCACTTCCGGATCGTGGGTGATCTGTTCCGCCGTGCCTTCGAACAGCACTTCGCCCGAGTGAATGATCGACGCCCGGTCCACGATCTCCAGCGTTTCACGGACATTGTGGTCGGTGATCAAAATACCGATGCCGCGACTCTTCAGATAGATGATGACGTCGCGGATATCCGAGATGGCCAAGGGATCGATACCGGCGAAGGGTTCGTCCAGCAGCATAAAGGACGGCTTGCCGGCGAGGGCGCGGGCGATTTCGACCCGGCGGCGCTCACCACCCGACAGGGCCGTTGCCGGTGAATGGCGGATATGGGTGATGCGCAGGTCTTCCAGGAGCTTGGTTGCGTCCTCCTGGACCTTCGCCGGATTCTTCTCGTTCAGCTCCAGCACGGCCAGCAGGTTCTGCTCCACCGACATACCGCGGAAGATCGAGGCTTCCTGAGGCAGGTAGCCGATGCCCATGCGGGCGCGCTGATACATTGGCTGGCGGGTAATGTCCTGGCCATCCAGCAGGATCGTACCGTAATCGGCTTCGATCAGCCCGGTGATCATGTAGAAACAGGTCGTCTTGCCGGCACCGTTGGGGCCCAGCAAACCCACCACCTCGCCACGGCCCAACTTAAGCGAGACGCTCTTGACGACGGCGCGGTCCTTGTAGGACTTGCCGATGCCTTCGACGACAACGCCGTCGGTTGCCGCCGGCTTGGGCGCGGTGGTGATGACGTCTTCGGTAACGGCCATGATCAGTTCCCGGCGGCCGAATTGGCCTGCTTTTCGTCGGGGTACAGCACGGCGCGGACGCGGCCATTGTTGGTTGAACCCGGCGCTGCGTCCATGGTGGTCGTGCCAGCGCCAACCTCGGCGACCAGGCGCGTGCCGGTCATAACGTTCTTGCCCTGCTTCAGCACGACATCGCCGGAAATGACCATGGTGTCGTTCGCCTTGGTGTAGACGGCGGTATTGCCCTTCACCGTGTTCTCCGGCGTGACGTAATAGACATTGCCGGTGGCCTCGATCTTGACGACCTCGCCCCACCCCTTGTTCTCGCCTTCGCCGCCGGGGGCGTGGCTGATGACGACGTGGTCGGCACGCAGACGCGAATTGGCCTGGATCACCTCGACCCGGCCGTCCCACGTCTGGGTCAGAGCATTTTCGTCGGCCTGCCAGCTGTCACCGCCGACCATAACCGGTCCGCCTTCCTGCGCCACCTGGGCACCGACGGAACCCGTCAGGGCCAAAGACCCAAGAGCAACGCAGAACATCGCAGCCAGGAAAGTTTTCGTCGTCATCCCTTTAACCCTCTACTTCATCTCTGCCTTGACCTGGGCGTCGCCGCGGCCGGTAAAACGCACGGAGTTGCCATTGTCGGAAATCACGAAGGATTCGCCCACTATATGACCGACCGAGCTGGTTCCTTCAACGTGTTTGTCGCCGTAAACGGTCGAATTGTCGAGATCGACAATCGCTTCTTCGGTCTTGAAGGTAAAGTCCGAGCCGCCCGTGACCAGCAAGACATTGCCCGTCATGATAAACTTGCGCGACTGCTGATCGAAAACACCGTTGACGGCTGCCACCCGCGTCGTCCCGTCCGCGTCGCCTTTAAACTCCATCACGGGTGATTTCAGCATCACTGTGGTCGCGTCCTTGCCGCGGCGGACGGCTTCCAGCCCGCTGATGGTATAGTGCTCACCCTTGCCGGTCTGGCCGTGGTAGCGCGGATTGGTCATGCGGATTTCGTTCGAATTGCCGTCATAAACATTCATCGAATTGATGATGCTGGTGACGATGATCCAGCCGAAATTCAGCACAATCAGCCCGATAATGGCGCCAGGCAAAAAGGTGCGCAGGCTGTGGATCAGGCGCGACCGGCGGCGCACAGCCGCGACCTGCTTGCCCAGCCGCTGGCTGCGTTCATCAACCTCGGTGGCAGCATCCTCAGAGGCATGCCGGGCGTCGATCTGGGTCAGGTCCATCAGGGTATCCTAAGCCGGGGTCAGATCCAGCTGTGGGCGAAGATATCGCAATCTTCCCAACCTGCCAAATCCAGTTTGACGCGCTGCGGCAAAAAGTCGAAACAGGCCTGCGCCAGTGCGCTGCGGCCTTCGCGCGCCAGCATGGCGTCCAGCTTGTCTTTCAAGGCGTGCAGGTGCAGCACGTCGGACGCGGCATAGGCCAATTGTTCCGGCGTCAGGGTGGCGGCGCCCCAGTCGGAGCTTTGCTGGGCCTTGGACATGTCGACGCCCACCAGTTCGCGCGACAAATCCTTCAGACCGTGGCGGTCGGTATAGGTACGCGCCAGCTTCGAGGCGATCTTGGTGCAGTAGACCGGCGAGGTGTCGACGCCCAGGTGCAGGGCGAACATACCGATGTCGAAACGGCCATAGTGGAACAGCTTCAGCACCGACGGATCGACCAGTAAGGCCTTGAGGTTGGGGCAGTCATAGGCCGGGCGGTTCAGGCGGACGACATGGGCGTGGCCGTCGCCGGCCGACAGTTGGACGACACACAGATCGTCGCGGCCAAAACGCAGCCCCATGGTCTCGGAATCGAGGGCAATGCTCTTGCCCAGATCCAGGCCTGCAGGCAGATCGCCTTCGTGGTAAAATACGGTCAAGTTGTCGGTACCCTGAGTTTTTCGTGACACAGGCTCTCGCTCAACCTGCCAAGCCTTCGCTAGCCCCGAATGACGAATACGTCAATCTTTGGCACCAAAGACCCGCCTAAAGACGGGCCTGGAGGAAGGCGATCATTCGCTTCCACGCCAGTTCGGCGGCTTCGGCGTTATAGACCTCGGGCCGGGTCTTGTTGAAGAAGGCGTGGTCGGCCTCATAGCTGTAAAAGTCCGGCGCATTGCCGGCCGCGGTCATGGCAGCCTTAATCTCGGCCACCACTGCCGGCGTCACCCAATCATCTACGGTGCCGAAATGGCCCTGGAACGGGATCTTGATATCGGCCGGATCGGCGAAGGCCTTGGGCGGCACACCGTAAAAGCACACCGCCGCAGAAAAGCCGTCCAGACGCGCCGCAGACGCCAGCGCCAGGGCGCCGCCCATGCAGAAACCCATTACGGCGATCCGTTTGTTGATCGTTTGCAGGTGGGTCTGGGTCGCCGCGATGTCCTGATGCACGGCGCCGGGAAAGTCGAGCCCGTTCATCATGTGGGAGGCCTCATCGGCGTCCCGGGTCACCCGGCCATGGTACAAGTCGGGCGCGATGGCGTTAAAGCCTTCGTCGCCAAAACGGTCGACGATCGCCTTGATGTGGTCATTGAGACCCCACCATTCCTGCAGGACGATGATGCCGGGCCGGGTCGGGTCGCTGCCCGACTGGTAGGCCTCCAGGCCGCTGCCGTCCGGTCGTTGCAGAGTGATCATCTGTCCCATCGTCGTCTCCTTGTGCAAGGCGACCTATATAGGCGCGAATTGCCCCGTCTGCCACAGGTCGCGTTCGGCACTGAGGTTCTGTTTCGCCTGGGCATCGCGCGCCGCAAACGACTGCGTCAGGAAGATGTGGTCGCGCGCCAGAGTCGGCGTGAGAAACAGCGCCACCCGACCGGCGGCATAGGCCTCAAGTCCATAGACCGGCACATATTCGTGGAACACGCCGCGGGCATAGGCGAGATAGGCTGGCCACGATGCGCCCAGGACCGACATGTCGATATCCAGAACCAGGTTCGTGTCCGGATCGTCCGACGGCTGGTGAGCGGTCGTGGCCAGGATATGACGGCAGGCACGCGCCGTATCGATGCCTGGCAGGGCCTCACGCAATCGATCCGCGCTCAGCGCCTCGTTATCGCGCCGGGCGGGTTCATAGATAATGTCATGGAAAAACAACGCCAGCAGGGCCTGGCCCGGGTCTTCGAACTGGTCGCGAACCGTGTCGAAACGGGCGACCACGGCCGCGATATGACTCAGGCCGTGATAGTGGCGATGGGGTTCGCTGTAGGCCGCCAATATATTGCGCCACAGGGCATCGCCGTCGGTCAGGCCGAGGTCGGCGCTCAAGATGCGCCAGCGGGCTTCGAGAGCGCTCAGGCCATACCCTTGGGCAGGCTGCGCGATTTCGGCATCACCGGACGGGCGAAGGCCGGCGACGGCTGCGGGACGAAAACCTGAGGCGCAAATTGCCGGGCTGCGGCAATCCAGTTTGCGGCAATAACCTTATTCAACACGGGCACACCCATCATCATGGTTGTTTCTGAACCACCGAACCCACCGGTCCGGTCATACAAGTCCTGTACCCGTCCATAATATCAAAATTCGATGAGGAATTGCTTAAGAACAACGTTATCAAGTAGTTAAAGACATTGCCGCGCATCCAGGGACACGCGGCAATCCTTTTCGTTTCAAGTGACGCTGTTTTAGAACTTCGATCCGACGCGGATCCCGAAGGTGCGCGGCTGGATGATAACGGCGTAAGGACGCGTACAGACCGAACACGCGACGTAGCGTGACATCTGGCCGCGTTCGTCGGTCAGGTTGCTGACATAGGCCTCCATCGTCCAGGTCGACCATTCAAAGCCGCTGGACAGGTTGATGGTAGTATAGGCTGGGAGATCGCCGACAACGGCGGCATCGGCCACCCGCAGATCCGAACTGGCGCCCGTCTGGTGGGCAAAGACGCCCTGGACAAACGGCCGTTGCTCCATCTCCGTCCAGGTATAACGCGCGCTGCCGGCCACTTTGAACTCCGGGGTGATCGGCAGGCGGGTCCCCGCCGGTGCCAGTTCAGCGCCTGGACAGGAGTCAGCTACGGTAGGGCACAACGGACCATCGATGGTGGCGTCCGTATAGGCCGCGCTGCCGGTCAGGGTCAGTTTCGATGTCGGTGACCAGGTCACGTCCATTTCAACGCCGTTGATGGTGGCGTCGGCCCCGTTGCGAATCTGCGTGAAGCTGTTTTCGCCTAGGAAGGAGAACTGGAAATCTTCCCATTTCTGATGATACACCGCGCCGCTCCACCTCAGCGTGCCATCGGCCAGAGTAACCTTCCATCCCCCTTCAAGGTTAGTCAGGTAGTCAGGCAGGTAGTCATAGTCACCACGGCGATTGATCCCGCCAGGGCGGAAGCCGGTTGACAGGGTCGCGTAGTAGAGACGGCCGGCCTTGGGCTTGTAACTCAGGTTCAGGCGATAGGTCGAACCATCACCCTGGGCGATCTTTGGCACGACTGTGCCGTTATCGAATTCCCCGAGATTGGTACACGGCGTTCCGGGCACCACACCCGGCAAGAGGTTTGCGGTCGTGTTGCTGTCGTAATTTTGGCGAACGGTTTTGCCATTCGAGGTATAGCACCCGGCGACGCCCGTGCCGCTGGAGCCTGCACCATTCCACGGCTTCCCATTGGGGTTACGGCCGAAGCCGTAGAACCCGATCAGGGAGTTTTCGTATTCGTAAAGGCGCAAACCTGCCGTCAGGCTGAGGGTCGGGGTAAAGTCATAGGTCGCCTCACCAAAGATGGCGGTGTCCTTGTCTTCCCGATCCTGCAGGGTCAGCCACAGGGTTTCCGGCCAGCCATTGACCGATACCTCCGGCGCCAGATTTGGGATGATGTAGTTCTGATAGATGTGGTTAGTCTGTTCCTGATAGAAGAGACCGCCCACCCAGCGGAACTTGCCGTCCTGCGGCGACGCGATGCGCAGTTCGTGGCTGGTCTTGCCGTAGTCGTAGGAGCCGGTGATATACTGGCGCGGATCGACTGTGTCACCGTTGGAGTCATAGAGATAGAAATAACCGGCCAGGCCGCCGTAATCGGTGTAAATCTCGTCATAGGCTGTGGCATAGTCGGTATAGTCTGAGGTCGAAGACGACTTGCGATCCATATAGGCGGTCGCGTAGGTGACGTCGAAATTGCCGATCTTACCTTCAACCGTCAGCGCGGCCTGGGCAAACCGGTCCTTGCTGTTGTCGGGATAGAAACGCTGGACCTGCATATCGCCGACGCTTTCGTCGAAGCCGAAAATACCGGTCGCTTTCTGGGTCTGCCCCATCAGCGAGGCGGTGGCCGTCCAGTCTTCCGAGAAGTCGATCTTCAGCGCGGCGCGGGCGCCGGAAATGCTGAGGTCGTTGAAGTCTTCTTCGACGAAGGCGTCGTTATCAACGACAATGCCTTCGACGTCCGGCAGGAAGGCCCGCGTCCCCGGCACGTTGTCGATATAGCCGCCGACCTTTTCGGTCCAGCCGACGACGCGCAGCGCCACACCGGTGCTGAGCGGAATGTTCAGCATGCCTTCCAGCTTGCCGCCGTTCTCACCGCCACTGATGGTGTTGGCTTCGGCGTCGAAACGGCCATAGAAGCCGGACAGATCGGGCTTGTTGGTGATGATGCGGATGGTACCGGCCTGGGACGAGGCGCCGTACAGGGTGCCCTGCGGCCCCGCCAGAGATTCGATGCGCGACACGTCGTAAATATGAACGTCCAGCGCGCCGCCGATGGTGGTCACCGGCTGTTCGTCGAGGTAGACACCGACGCTGGGCAGGGAGCCCGAGTGGTTGCCGTCGCCGCCCGAGGCGACGCCGCGCATATAGACATTGGTCGACCCCGGTTGGGAGGTCTGGAACGACACGCTGGGCAGTTGCAGGGCGTAGTCGTTGAAGTTGCCGATGTTAAGCTGGTCCAGCTTTTTCGTGGTCAGGGCCGTGATGGCGATGGGCACGCTGGACAGGCGCTCGCTGCGCTTTTGCGCGGTGACGATGATTTCACCTGAATCGGCCACAGGCGCCGCGGCATCCTGGGCGTGGAGGATGACGGGCATGGCCGTCAGCATGGTTGTGGTCAGCAGGGTTGCCGACAATATCCGCTTGTTCATGTCCGTCTCCCGGTAAGATGGAATGTGACATGATTGTGACTGATGTGATCACACGTCAATCGCCATATGTGCAGTGCGGAAAAATGGCCATGTTGGCGTGACGGAATTGTCACGTATTTGATTACAGAACCGTAAGGTTTCCCTAACGTTACTTGAAATCCGGGGCGGTATCCGGGTAATGGTGCAGCACGGAACCCAGCGCTGTTTTCAGCGGTTCCAGCCACGGTTCGAAGGCCTGCCAGGCCTCGGTGCCGTCCTTGTAGATCGGCTGGCGGACCTGTTCCGACGACGGGGTGCGCACAGCGCGCTCGGTTTCGTGGAAGCGCAAGCATGTCTCTTCGAAGTCCAGCCCGCAGGCGCTGAGCAAGGCACGGACCTCGGTTTGCGTGTCCTCGACCATGTGTTCATAGATGACGCGGTGGACACGGCCCGGCAGAACGCCGTCAACATGGGCCATGAGTCGGACATAGTCGCGATAATAGCGGCCCAGGTCCGTCAGATCGTAAGTGAAGGCCTGACCCTTGGCGAAATGCTGCTTGAAATTGGAGAAGCAGCACGACAGCGGGTGGCGGCGGGTGTCGACGATCTTCGCATTGGGCAGGATCAGGTGAATGAAGGCAGTGTGCAGCCAGTTGTTCGGCAGCTTGTCGATAAAGAACGGCCGATCGGTCTTGCGCTGGATGCGGGTGCGATCGAGATACTCCTCGCCCAGCTCCCGCAGATTATCCGGCGTCAGACTGGCCAGCCGGCGCGGATAGTCGCTCCAGCGCTTGGCCAGGTTGGGGATGTCAGCCAGCTCAGACGTGCCTTCGACCAGGCTGTGGCTGGACAGGATCTGCTCGACCAGGGTCGAGCCGGAACGCGGCATGCCGACCACGAAGATGACGTCCGGCGCCGGACACCCCTGCCCGGCCCGTTCGGCGAAAAATTCCGGCGTGAACAGCTTTGAGCCCGCCGTGACCAGCCGTTCGATGTCGCCGGCGTCGTAGTCGAGCCCCTTCTTGCGCAGGGCATTGCCGGCGGCGTAGTGAGCAAAGGCTTCCGCCGGGCGCTTGGCGTCTTCCAAGGCCTTGCCCAGAGCAAAATCGAGGTGGAAACGGTCTTCGTCGTTGAGGCCCGGTGTCTCCAGAGCCGCCTGCATGGCAGCGACATCGTCGGGGGTGAATTTCACGGTCTTGAGATTGGCCAAGCTCCACCAGACCTCGCCCAGGTGCGGCGACAGCTCCAGCGCCCGGCGATAGGCGGTGACGCCATCGGCGGTGCGCCCCACCGTCTTCAGCATGTGGCCGTAACTCATCCACACCTTGGGCTGTTTCGGCCAGCCCTTCAGCACGGCTTCGTACAGGGTCAGGGCATCTTCGAACTCGCCGATGCGGCCCAACGCGGCGGCCTTCAGGTTGCTGTAGCCGATATGGTCGGGATCATCGACGATCAGATGGTTCAGTTCGGCAATCGCCTCGCCCGGCCGGTTCTGGCGGTACAGGACGGTGGCCAGGTTGGCACGGGCGGCGCCGAATTCCGGCGCGATCTCCAGCGCCCGGCGCAGCAGGCCTTCGGAATCCTTCATCCGCCCGATACGCGCGGCCAGCTCAGCCAGCATGCGGATCGCCGCCACGTCCAGGGGATGGTCGTGCAGATGGCGTTTCAGGATCGGCTCGGCCTCGTTCAGCCGATTGTCGTGCAGGGCGAGCGCAGCCTGCATCAGCTGCGGATTGCGCAGGCCTGAGGCGATGGCTTGGTGTGAGATGGGTTTCGAAGCCGGCATGGCGACAGGTTAGAACTTTTTGCGGCGTTCTGCCTAGCCCTTGCGGTCACCACCGAGGAAGATTGGGAAAATGGCTCAGCTTCCCGCTTTGGTTTCACTGGCCGGAACAATAATAGTCTCTCTCGAACTCGGCCATGGTTGCCGCATGTTTTTCATAGGCCGGCGGATCAATGGCGTCTTTATTTTCGGCCGGCAGCCGGGTCCATATCTGGCGGCTAAGGGTCGCCGCACGCGTATGATATTGGGTCGCCAGGCGACCCGCCTGGCACGCCTTCGCGCTGTCATCCTCGGCATAGAGCCGTTTGGCCTGAGCTTCGTAGTCGTTGGCCTGGGCATACACCGTATCGAATTCGGCAATCAGGACGTCGACATCTGACTGCAGACAATAGACCTCGTCCCTGTCGGCTTCGCTTTGGCTGGCATTGGTCGTGATGGAGGCAAGCGTGCCTTCGTCGCGCCGGGGGATCGCGGCGTAGGTGTCACGCGCCCTGACCCAGAGGCTGGCCGCCGCACGGCCTTTCTGGCACGCCCCGGCGCTGTCACCAGCATCATGGGCGCTAAGCGCCTCATCGCTCATCTGTCTCGCCTCGCTCACGATCACCTTGACGCGTTCATTGGCTTCCTCACTTTCGGCCAATTCCATGTCCGCCTCTTCCTCCTCGGACAAGCCGCTGGCTTGTGGGTCGTCTTCCTTACCGCAAACTTCGTTGGCACTTTGCTTGGCTTCATCAACGCCGACCTGAAGCGCGGCCGTGTGATTTTTGACCTTTTCGTTGTCGTAATCGCTGTCGGTCAACATCCCCAGCGCTGCATAGATGGCATTTTCCCAGTAGGTGGCCGCGTTGCGATAGCCCTGGCAGGCTTGCGAATAGCGACCGGCGAGGTCAGCGTTGGCCGCCATTTGCATCGCATCTGCCCCCTGCCCCTGCAATTCCTTGACCTTTTGGAAGGAGGCATCGCCACTGGGCCCTGCGATGACGGGTGTCACGCCTGAGCCCACCATACAGACGGCGACCAGGGCGGCGATCGCCCTGCGGCCGATGGACTCCAAAACATTGTGGCGCGGGAATCTTTCGGACATGACAGCCTCTCGATGACATGCCCCAACCTATCAAGCCGAAAGGTTCCTACCATCCTCTGTTCCGGGGAGATGGCGACAGGGCGCATGTCGAGAAACGTCCGTATGGCCCCGGACTATCGTCAGAACCGGCGTGATTGCGCGCGAACCATTAAAAAAAGCCGCCGAACCGGACGGGCGTTTTTAATT
>NZ_GL883077.1:154024-162335 GCF_000204015.1 Asticcacaulis biprosthecium C19
CAATAAAACGCCGACCGAACGGGGCTTTTTTAATGGTGGAGCTAAGCGGAGTCGAACCGCTGACCTCTTGAATGCCATTCAAGCGCTCTACCAACTGAGCTATAGCCCCATCTTTAAGGATGGTCACAACAGGGTTGCCCCGGTTGAGGCGGCGACTTCTATGTCATGGTTCGATGCCATGCAAGCCCCTTTTTCAAACATTTTTCGATTTTTTTGCGCACAGTCTCAGCCCGTCATCCACGCTGCCCCATGCAGTCATCAGACGCAAAAAAGCCGCCGGATGAACCGACGGCCTTCAAGGTTTTAAGCCTGTTTTGAAATGCGCGAGGCGGTCCTGTGCAGGTCAGCCTCGCGCTTTCGCCTACAGTTTTTAGCGGTCTTCGTCGTCTGCGCCTGGCAGGCCGTCGATTTCTTCGTCGAAATCGGCGTCATCGTCGTCTTCCAGGAACGGGACATCGTCGTCATCGGCATCGTCGACCAGGTCGGCGTCTTCGATATCCATGTCGACGGCATCGGCGCCGGCACCGACACGGGCCGGATCGGCCGGGTCGAGGTCTTCGTCTTCGTCAACCAGCAGGGTGTCGTCCACCACCACTTCGTCGATTTCCGGCGTGATGACTTCAGGCTCTTCGTCTTCGTCTTCCGCCTGGACCTTGGCCTTCACCTGATCTTCGGCTTCTTCGTCTGTATCTTCATAGTCAGGTGCTGTCGTGCGGACGCGCGAACGGCGCGTGCGGATAGCTTCTTCGGGGTCGAATTCGAATGCGCAGCGCGGGCAGTGCGCCGGGCGTTTGCCCAGGTCGTAAAACTTGGCGGTACAGTTGGGGCAAATCTGTTTGGTGCCTAAGGCGGGATCAGCCACGGGTCGTCCTTATCAGTCAGGATAGAAAAAAGCGTTTGCGATTGGTGCCCTTGCCACTAGTAAGGCCTCCTGTCAAAAGGTTAAATCCGCCCCGGCTTCAAATTTTCTTGGGCGGGGTTTCTCGCGGTCCGCGCCCGGACCAGTCTGCCGACGTTGTTTATGATCCCTGACTCGCCAAAAGCCGTAAAACTTGTTCCTGTCTCCAAGACACTCAGCGGACGGATCGCTCTGCCGGGATCGAAATCGATCACCAACCGGGTCCTGCTGATTGCCGCCCTCGCCCAGGGCAGCAGCCGCATCACTGGCGCGCTCAAAAGCGACGACACGACCTATATGGCCCGCGCCCTGGAACAGTTGGGCGTCACCGTCAGTGATACCGGCGACACCGAATTTCTGGTCGAGAGCACCGGCACTCTGACGCCGTCCGAAACACCCCTGTTTCTCGGCAATGCCGGTACCGCCGTTCGCTTCCTCACCGCCGCGGCGGCCAATGTCGCCGGCACCACGGTACTGACCGGCGACGCCCATATGCAGAAGCGGCCGATCGCGCCGCTGGTCGAAGCCTTGAACGCCGCCGGCGTCACAGCGCAGGCCCCGACCGGCTGTCCTCCCGTCACCGTTCACGGCAACGGTGGTTTTCAAACCCGCGCGATCGAGGTCGATGCCAGCCTCTCCAGCCAATATGTCTCGGCGCTGATGATGGCGGGAACCGCCGGCGACGCGCCGTTTAGCCTTAAGGTCAAGGATGGCGATATCGGCGCCCGCGGCTATATTGACATCACACTCACCTGCATGCGCGATTTTGGCGCGCAGATCACCCAGACCGGCCCATTGAGCTGGGATATCGCCAACCGGCCTTACCAGGCGCGCGACTACTGGGTCGAGCCCGACGCCAGCGCCGCAACCTATGTCTGGGGGATCAATGCCTTGACCGGGGCTCATCTGGACATCGGCATTGCGCCCGAGGCCATGATGCAGCCGGACGCCAAGGCCTATGACTTCATCCGTCAGTTCCCAAACCTGCCGGCGGTCATCGACGGCAGCCAGATGCAGGACGCCATCCCGACCATCGCCGTCCTGGCCGCCTTCAACCACCACCCCGTCCGGTTCGTCGGCATCGCCAATCTGCGCGTCAAGGAATGCGACCGCATCAATGCCGTCGCCACCGAACTGAACCGTATCCAGCCTGGCCTGGCGCAAGAGATCGGTGACGACCTGCTGATTACGCCCGACCGCAGCCTGATCGGCCGCACAGTCGAAGCCGATATCGAGACCTACCATGATCACCGCATCGCCATGGCCTTTGCGCAGGCTGCCCTGGTTATTAACGGAGTGCGTATCCTCGATCCCGGCTGCACGGCCAAGACCTATCCCGGCTACTGGCGTGATCTGCAAAGCGTCGGGGTTGAAATGACCTTCGACTGACCTGTGCGACTCTGATAAGCATGAGTCCGGTTTGTATCCCGGAGGCGAACATGGCAGTGACAGGCATCGGCGGCTTTTTCTTTCGCGCCAGGGATACGGGCGCCTTAAGCGCCTGGTACGCCAAGCATCTCGGCGTCGGCGCCGGGGAGTACGGCATGTGGCAAACCCAGTCGGGGCCCAGCGTGTTCGCGCCGTTCAAAGCCGATACGGATTATTTCGCCGCGGACCATCAGTGGATGCTGAACCTGCGCGTCGACGACCTGGACGGAATGCTGGCCACGTTGCGCGAGGCTGGCATCGAGGTGATCACCAAGCCGGAATGGGACATGCCGGGCGTCGGACGCTTTGCACGCATCCACGATCCGGAAGGCAATCCGATCGAGCTGTGGCAGCCAGACCCGGCCACCGGTTAGAACTGGTTTTTCCACGCTGATATGTTATTATGACCATGGTGCATGACTATGGGCATGAAAATGGACGACTCAACTTCGATTGGCGCCGGGGATTTCAAGGCCAAGTGCCTGAAGCTGCTGGATCAGGTCGCCGAGACACGTCAACCGCTTACGATTACCAAACACGGTAAGCCTGTTGCGCGTCTGGTGCCTATCGAGCCGAAACGCCCGCTGTTCGGTGCTTTGAAAGGTAGCGTCTACTACGAGGGTGACATTATTTCGCCTATCGATGTTGAATGGGACGCAGCCAAGTGAGTTTTGTCCTGCTCGACACCCACGTCCTCGTGTGGCTCATGCAGGGCATTGATCGCCTTTCTCCGACAAAACGAGACCTGATTCAAAAAGCGGCCGATCGCGATGAACTCGGCATTGTGGCCATAACACCGTGGGAAATTGCGATGTTGACCGCAAAGGGCCGCCTAGCCTTGCCTATGGATGTGGGAGATTGGATCGACGCGGCCGTGAAAGGCTTTGGCGTCGCCGTCGTACCCTTATCGCCGGAGATTTCGGTGGCCAGCAACCGTTTGCCGGGTGACTTTCACGCCGATCCCGCCGACCGCATGATCGTTGCTTCCGCTCGCCACCTGAATGCTTTGCTGGTGACCGAAGACAATGCAATCTTGGCCTATGCGCAGGCAGGCCATGTCCAGGCTGTGTCTGCCGGCTGAGGAGCTCTTGCAGCACCGCCGTCGCCGCGCTACAGGCGCCCCATGACCCAACCGCTTATCATCGCCTTCGACGGGCCGGCCGCTTCCGGCAAGGGCACCCTGGCCTCGGTGATCGCCGCCGACTACAGCCTGCCCTTCCTCGATACCGGCCTGCTGTACCGCGCCGCCGGCCACCTGGCGCACGTCCTCGGCATCGATCCGGCTCAAGCCGCCCAGCGCATCACCCCCGAATTGCTCAATGACGAAGCCTTGCGCGGTCGCGAAGCCGGCGAGCGCGCCAGCCAGGTCGCCGCCATTCCCGCCGTGCGCGCCGCGCTGAAACAGTTTCAGATCGACTTCGCCCACCAACCGTCGGGTGCCGTCCTCGACGGCCGCGATATCGGCACCGTTATCGCCCCCGATGCCACAGTCAAACTCTTCGTTACCGCCACCCCGGAAATCCGCGCCGAACGCCGCTGGAAACAACTGGTCAAGCTCAACCCGGCCCTGACCTTCGACGAAGTCCTAAGCGATATCCGCATCCGTGACGCCCGCGACTCCGGTCGGGCCGACGCACCCCTTGAAAAAGCTGGCGATGCCCTCTTGCTGGATACCTCCGACTTGGGTATAGAAGCCGCCATCGCGGCTGCGCGATCCCTTGTGAAAGACCGGTGTGGCGACAACTGACGCCAAATTCCAACATCGGTCCATTGAGGCAAGCACAACAGGGACGTCACCGGGGTCTTTTAGGGCCCGCAGTCAACCCCTTGGGGCCCGGCATTAAGCCTGCCTCCCAAACATCCTTTTGAAAATCCAAAGCCGCACCCCCGCGCGAACACCCTACGTCCTTGTGCCTCACACAGGACCGCCGGGACCATGGTTTGCCGGACACGCGCCCACACACCAAGAGTTTACATGAGCGAATACAACCCCTCGCGTGAAGATTTTGCTGCCCTGCTCGACGAGTCGATGCACGGCCGCGACATGCTCGAAGGCCAGGTCATCCACGGCCTGATCGTCGCTGTTGACAAGGACTATGTTACGGTCGACGTCGGTCTGAAGACCGAAGGCCGCGTCTCGCTGAAGGAATTCGGAGCGGACGCTGCCGGCCTGAAGGTCGGCAACACAGTCGAAGTTTACCTCGAGCGCGTCGAGAACGCGATGGGCGAAGCCGTCATCTCGCGTGAGAAGGCCCGCCGTGAAGAAGCTTGGACCCGTCTGGAAGCCATCTTCAACCGTGGTGAACCGGTCCTGGGTACCATCGTCGGCCGCGTCAAGGGTGGCTTCACCGTCGACATGGACGGCGCTTCGGGCTTCCTGCCGGGTTCGCAGGTCGATATCCGTCCGGTCCGCGACGTCGCGCCTCTGATGGGCAAGGAACAGCCTTTCGCCATCCTGAAGATGGACCGTCCGCGCGGCAATATCGTTGTTTCGCGCCGTGCCATCCTCGAAGAAGCCCGCGCCGAGCAGCGCACCGAACTGGTTGGCCAACTGGCCGAGGGCGAGATCCGCGACGGCGTCGTCAAGAACATCACCGACTACGGTGCGTTCGTCGACCTGGGCGGCATCGATGGCCTGCTGCACGTCACCGACATGTCGTGGAAGCGCGTTTCGCATCCGTCGCAAGTGCTTAACGTCGGCGACGCGGTCCGCGTCCAGATCATCAAGATCAATCCGGACACGCAACGTATCTCGCTGGGCATGAAGCAGCTGCAGAGCGACCCGTGGGAAAACGTCGACACCAAGTATCCGGTCGGCGGCAAGTTCTCGGGCCGTATTACCAACATCACCGACTACGGCGCTTTCGTCGAGCTGGAATCGGGCGTCGAAGGCCTGGTCCACGTGTCGGAAATGTCCTGGACCAAGAAGAACGTCCATCCGGGCAAGATCGTCTCCACCTCGCAAGAGGTTGAAGTTGTCGTCCTGGAAGTCGACGCTTCCAAGCGCCGCGTGTCGCTGGGCCTGAAGCAGGCTCAGGAAAATCCCTGGGATCAGTTCCTGCGTCAGCACCCGATCGGTTCAACCATCGAAGGCGAAGTCAAGAACGCCACCGAATTCGGCCTGTTCGTCGGCTTCGAAAACGACATCGACGGTATGGTGCACCTCTCCGACCTGGACTGGAACGTCCCGGGCGAAGAAGCCATCGCCAAGTACAAGAAGGGCGACGCCGTCCGCTCCAAGGTTCTGGACGTCGACGTCGACAAGGAACGTATCTCGCTGGGCATCAAGCAACTCGGCAACGATCCGATGACTGGCGACACCTTCAAGAAGGGCCAGACCGTCACCGTGACCGTGACCGAAGTCACGACCGGCGGCATCGAAGTCAAGTTCGGCGAAGACGAAGCCCCGATGTCGGCCTTCGTCCGCAAGTCGGACCTGTCGCGCGATCGCAACGAACAGCGCGTTGAACGCTTCGCCGTCGGCGACCGTATCGACGCCCAGGTCACCAACGTCGACAAGGCGGCCCGCAAGGTCTCCGTATCGATCAAGGCCCTGGAAATGGCAGCCGAAAAGGAAGCCATCGAACAGTACGGTTCGCAGGATTCCGGCGCTTCGCTGGGTGACATCCTGGGCGCTGCCCTGCGCGACAAGGCAGGGTCCTAAGACGCAGGGGCGCAGCCCCTGCACCCGGAATCGCGATAGCGCTGAACGCGTTCAAGCGATAACGGTCTAAGAGATAAGAAGCCGGATCCGCAAGGTTCCGGCTTTTTTTATTGCGTCAATGTAGGGAACAGGCAAAGTCACCCGTCTTTTAACCAAGCACCGGGACGCCACCATGCACTACGCCATTCTCTGCTATGACTCCGAAGAGGTCATCTGCGCCTGGTCCAAGGAGAAGGACGCCCAGGTCATGCACGATCTCGGCGCCGTTCAGGACCGGCTGGTGGCCGAAAGGAAGATGGGACCCGTGGCGCGACTGATGCCGACCACCGCCGCCGTCTCCCTGCGCAAAGGCCGCGACACCCTGGTCCTCGACGGCCCCTTTGCCGAAACCAAGGAACAGCTGCTGGGCTTCTACACCGTCGAGTGCGACACGCTGGACGAGGCCATCGAAGCCGCCAAGGACCTGGCCGCCGCCTCCGGCTCGGCCGGCTGTTTTGAAATCCGACCCATGATGATCTTTATCCCCGACAGACGTACGCCATGATCGATCCCGACTGGACAGGCACCGCCATCACAGCCGCCCGGCCCCAAGCCGTCGCTGCGTTGCTGCGCTATTTTCGCAGCCTTGACCTTGCGGAAGACGCCTTCCAGGACGCCGCCCTGCGCGCACTCAAGACCTGGCCGGTCAAGGGGCCGCCGCGCGACCCGACCGCCTGGCTGATCATGGTCGGGCGCAATGCCGCCCTGGACTACGTCCGGCGTCACTCGAAACAGACCGAACTGCCGCCCGAAGAGACCCTGTCCGACCTGGATGACGCCGAAGCCGACCTCGTCGAACGGCTGGACACCGGCGATTATCGCGACGACGTCCTGCGTCTTCTGTTCGTCTGCTCACACCCCGACCTTCCGCCCGTGCACCAGGTGACCCTGGCCCTGCGCATCGTCTGCGGCCTAAGCGTCCCACAGATCGCCCGCGCCTTCTTCACCGGCGAAAAGGCCATGGAACAACGCATCACCCGCGCCAAGGCTCGTATCGCGCAGAGCGACGTCCCCTATGGTGTGCCCAGCCCGGCTGAACGCGCCGATCGCGTCTATGCGGTCGCCACCATGATCTACCTGGTCTTCAACGAAGGCTATACCGGCAACGCCAAGGAAACCGAGGCCCGCGCCCCCCTGTGCGACGAAGCTATCCGCCTGGCGCGGCTCCTGATGCGGCTCTTCCCCGCAGAACCCGAAATCATGGGGCTGACCGCCCTGCTGCTGCTCCAGAATTCCCGAGCCGCGGCCCGTTTCGACGGTAATGGCGAGGCCGTGCTGCTCGACCAGCAGGATCGCAGCCTGTGGGACCAGCGCGCTATCGCCGAGGGTATCGCCCTGATCGACAAGGCCATTCGGCACCGCCAGCCCGGCGCCTTCCAGGTCCAGGCGGCCATCGCTGCCATTCATGCCCGCGCTGCAACGCCGGACGACACCGATTGGGCCCAGATCGAGCGGCTATACCGCACCCTCGAACAGATGCAGCCTTCGCCCGTTGTGACGCTCAACCGCGCCGTTGCTTTGGCGAAGATCGACGGTTCCCAGGCGGCGCTTGACCTGATCGCACCCCTGGCTGAAGCGCTGGACGGCTACTATTACTATCATGGCGCCGTCGGTATGTTTTCACGCCAGATGGGCGACGTCGGCGCCGCGCGCGAAGCCTTCATCCGCGCCATTGCCTGCAGCAAGACCCTGTCCGAGGCCGCCCATATCCGCCGCCAGCTCGACCAGTTGGCGGCTGAGTTTCCTGCTGACAGAAATTTTTCGCGCGATGTGTAGGGTCGGGTGTGTACGCTTCGTCCTTAGCTAGTACCAACCCTTACGGAGGATATCCCGATGACCGACACGCCCACTATCGATCCGGCCCTGTTCAATGGCGTGATTGCCTATATCAATGTTGTCGGCGCCAACGACGCCGTCGAATTCTACAAGAAAGCTTTCGGCGCAGAAGTACTGCGTCGCATGCCGACCGAAGACGGCCGGTTGATGCACTGCCATCTGAAGATTCATGGCGGCTCGATCATGGTCGCCGACGCCTTCCCGGAATACGGCTATCCTCACCAGCCGTCACACAGCTTCACCATGACCATCGTTGACGAGGCCGTCGATCCGTGGTGGAACCGCGCGGTTGAGGCCGGCTGTGAGGTGACCTCGCCGCTAAAACTCGAATTCTGGGGCGACCGTTACGGCGCCATGAAGGACCCCTATGGCGTCCACTGGGCCTTCAACGAACCGCAGAAGCAGGGCTAAGCCCCCAAAACTCAGGTTATTCCAACCTACGGTGA
>NZ_GL883077.1:162519-163638 GCF_000204015.1 Asticcacaulis biprosthecium C19
TGCGAATACCAACCGCACCTGACCTTGCGGGATGTATCAGTCTTTTTGAGGGTTGGTATTCGTCGCATTTTCGCAGCCGGAGTGGTTAACGCACCGGCTGCTAAGTTTAAGTCACAGGATCAAAAGGTTTTTTCGAAATGTTTGCAGTTGCGAAGCTTAGATGATATGCGTCATAGTTTGCCGGGGGGCAAAACGCTGGAAAACTTCCCAAAAGTTGAAAAAAACTTCGGTTTGTTACCGCTATCAGGTCGTTAATTTTGCAGCAACCCCTTGAACATGCTTTCGTTTTCGATCATGCTCAGGTTTCCAGGTTCACTTGCTGGGGGAGAGACCAATGCTGAAGTCGGAACTGATTGAACGTTTGGCTTCCGAATACCCGCACCTGACGCAAAAAGACGTCGAACGGGCGGTTAATCTCATCCTCGAATCGATGATATCCACCCTGGAAAAGGGTGGTCGCGTCGAATTGCGTGGTTTTGGCGCCCTGTCGGTACGTTCGCGTCCGGCGCGGGCTGGCCGCAATCCCCGCACCGGCGAAGCGGTCAATGTCCCGGCGAAACATGTGCCCTTCTTCAAGAGTGGCAAGGAACTCCGCGAGCGTCTCAACCTCGGCGGCGACGATAACGAAGATTAATTTCAAGAGGCGGCGGCCATGAGTATTGTATCAGAATTCAAAACCTTCATGTTGCGCGGCAACGTCATCGACCTGGCGGTCGGTGTCGTCATCGGCGCAGCGTTCGGCAAGATCGTGACCTCTCTGGTCGAAAACATCATCATGCCGCCGATCGGCGTGGTTACCGGCGGGGTCGATTTCTCCGACATGAAATGGGTTATGGTACCAGCTAACGCGGCCACCGGCGCTGCAGAAGCGGCCATCTCCTACGGCCTGTTCATCAACACCCTGATTCAATTCCTGATCGTCGGCACGGCCATCTTCCTGGTGGTCAAGGCGATCAACAAGCTGATGCCGCCACCGCCGGCGGCTCCCGCGGCTCCGACTGGTCCTTCGCAGGAAGAACTGCTGGCCGGCATTCTGGCCGAGTTGAAGAAAAAGAACGCGGCCTGAATTAAGGGAAATTTGCTTTGCTTTCCCTCTCCCCAGCCTCGCCGGCAGGCATT
>NZ_GL883077.1:163832-231374 GCF_000204015.1 Asticcacaulis biprosthecium C19
GACATTCGGGCACTACTGTTTCTGGCCGAACCAACCCATCACCCCCACTCTCTCCCCTCAAGTGGGGAGAGGGAGTTGTTCATGATCTCCATCAAACTGATGGAATACTTCTGCCGACTCACGCCATTTAGTCGCCATGAGCGATGATCTCTTCGCACCGTCACCGGACCCGCGCTGGTTCACCATTCCGTCGGGACGGCCGTTTCTCGACGACCTGGCGCGTGGCCTGTGCCGGTCGCTGGGTAAAGACCTCCCCGAAGCCCAGATTCTTACCCCGACCCGGCGCGGCGCCCGCGCCATGGCCAGGGCCTTTTCCACCCAGACCCGCGGCGGCGCCCTGCTGCTGCCCCAGATCCGCGCCATCGGCGATCTCGACGAAGGCGAACCACCCTTCGACCTCGAAGCCCTGGGGCTGGACCTGCCGTCGGCCATCTCATCTCTGCGCCGCCGCTTTGAGCTGGCGCGGCTGATCACCGAACACTATAAGGGCCTAGAAGGCCGTAACGTCTCCGGCAAACTGGCGCTGGAACTGGCCGACAGCCTGGCCAAGTTCTTCGACTCGCTCGCCCTGGAAGAGGTCGACGCCACCGACCGGCTGCACAGCCTGGTCACGGGCCAGGGCGGCGACCAGTACAGTCTTGATAGCTGGGCGCAACACTGGCAGGTCTCGGCGCAGTTCCTGGCCATTGCCGTTGAGGCCTGGCCCAAACGCCTGAGCGAACTGGGCATGATGGACCCGTCCCAACGCCAGGTCACCCTGATCCGCCGGCTAATTAATCAGTGGACGGAGCATCCGCCCAAAACGCCCCTGATCCTGGCCGGCACCACCGGATCGGCGCCGTCCACCGCCGATCTGGCCAAGGTCGTCGCCGCGGCCTCTATGGGCGCCGTGGTCCTGCCCGGGCTCGATCTGTCCCTGGCTGACGATGCCTGGGACCAGATCGAGGATTCCCACCCCCAGGGCACGATGAAGCGGATGCTGGACCGCCACAACGTCGCCCGCGCCACCGTGCGCGTCTGGCCAGTGTCGCTGGAAGACGACCGCCGCAAGGCCAATGCCCGCCGCCGTCTGCTCAACGAAGCCCTGCGGCCGGCCGAAGCCACCAAGGACTGGCGCGACCAGATCGCCGCATTGCGTGCCGAAAGCGACACCGCCATCGACGATGGTCTGGACGGCCTGACCGAAATCAACGCTGCCCGTGACGAAGAGGCCGCCACGGTCATCGCCCTGCTGATGCGTGAGACGCTTGAAACGCCCGGCAAGACGGTCGCCCTGGTCACGCCCGATCTGACCCTGGCACGACGCGTGTCGGCACGCCTTACCCGATGGGGGCTTCAGGCCGACTCATCAGCCGGTGAACCCTTGGCCAACAGTCCGACCGGTCGCTTCCTGCTCGACCTGCTGACCCTTCTGCAAACACCGTGCGACCCCGTCGCCATTCTGTCGCTGTGGGGTCATCCCGCCTGCCTTTTCGCCACCGACCCCGGTCGCACCCACGTCGAGATGTACGGTCTGCGTGGCGCCACACCCAACGATATGGACTCGGTCCGCGCCGCCCTTATCGAACGCAACCGCGCCACCGATCTGTGGGATCGCTACGCCGCGGCCATTCTGCCGGTCGCCGAGATGCCGATCTCCGACCTCGGCGAAGCCGCGACCCGCATTACCCGCCTGGCGGAAAGCTTAAGTCTCGACGACGGCCAGGCCCTATGGACGGGAGCGGCCGGAGCCAGCGCCGCCGAACTGCTGGCCGGGCTGATCCGTGAAGGTGCCGGCTACACCGTCGACACCCTGCGCGATGTTGCCGATATCCTGGGTCAACTGATCCGCAACGGCAAGGTCCGCACCGGCGGCAACACCCACCCGCGCCTGCTGATCCTGGGGGCCATCGAAGCCCGCATGGTCACAGCCGACCGGCTGATCCTGGCCGGACTGGAAGAGGGCGTCTGGCCTCAGGCGCCCGATCTTGACCCCTTCCTGTCGCGGCCGATGCGCGCAGCCCTGGGCCTGCCCTCGCCGGAGCGCCGCACCGGCCTGTCGGCCCACGACTTCGTCCAGGCCGCCTCGGCGCCAGAATGCTTTTTGGTCACGCGCCACCGCCGTGAAGGCGAACCCCAGGTCCAGTCGCGCTGGCTGTGGCGGCTGCAAACCCTGTGCAAGGGCGCCAAGGTCGACATCCCCAGCGACGGCAGGTGGCTGGACTGGGCGCGCGCACTCGATCGCGGTCTGAGCGACAAACCCGCGGCGCTGAAGCCCGCGGTGCGGCCCAACCCCAAGCCCCCGGTCGAAGCGCGGCCCAAAAAGCTGTCGGTCACCGAGGTCGAGGTCTTCATCCGCGACCCCTACGCCATCTACGCCAAGCACGTCCTGGCCTTAAGACCGCTTGACCGGCCCAACGAGCCCGTCGAGGGGCGTCAGCGGGGGACCGCCATCCACAAGAGCCTGGAACGCTTCGTCACCGAGGACACACCGCTTGGTAAGGCCGGCATCGACCGATTGTGCGACCTGCTGCACGAGGAACTGGCTGCCACCCGCCTGTCACCGGCGCAGATGGCGCTGCAAAAGCCGCTGCTGCCGGGCATGGCGGCTGAATTTATCCGCTTCGAAGCCGATCGTCGTGCCCACCGCCCGAAGCTGCATATCGAACAGCGCGGCGAGCTGAAAATCGGCGACTTCACCCTGGTCGCCAAGGCCGACCGGATCGAACTGCGCGACGATGGCGTCGATATTCTCGATTTCAAGACCGGCGCCGCCCCCTCCGCCAAGGCCGTGGCGGCCGGCTTCTATCCGCAGCTCACCCTGACGGCGGCCATCCTGAAACAGGGTGGCTTTGCCGATATCCGCGCCGACCGGCCGTTAGGCGACCTGCTCTATGTCCGCGTCTCCCCCGACGTCACCAAACCGCAATCGGCCGTCCAGAAGGGTCTCTTCGCCCACGATCTGGCCGATGCGGCGCTGAACAGTCTGCGCCGGCGGATTTTCGCCTATGCCGAAGCCGACAAGGGCTATCTGTCGTGGACGGCGCCGCAGTTCCTCAAGACCCGCGCCGGCGATTACGACCAGTTGGCGCGGTTGTACGAATGGTATGTTCTGGGGACGGAAGATGCCGAAGAGATAGCGGAGGAAGAGGCATGAACGCCGTTAATCCGCAAAATCCAAATCCGCAAAATCCAAATCCGCAAAATATAGCCGCCGATCCGAAGGCGTCTTGCTTCCTGACCGCCAATGCCGGATCGGGCAAGACCTCCACCCTGGTCAACCGTGTGGCGCGCCTGCTGCTGAGCCGCGCTGATCCGGCGCATATCCTGTGCGTCACCTATACCAAGGCTGCCGCGGCCGAAATGCAGGAACGCCTGTTCCAGCAGTTGGGCGGGTGGGCTGTTGCCGACGACGAGCAGTTGATCGGCGACCTGGAACGCATTGGCGAGCCCACCCACGACCTGCCGCGTGCCCGTGCCCTGTTCGCCAAGGCGCTGGAGACGCCGGGCGGGCTGAAGATTCAGACCATCCACGCCTTCTGTGAAAAGCTGCTGCGCCGGTTTCCGCTCGAAGCGCAGCTATCGCCGGCCTTCAAGGTGCTGGACGATCTGCTCGCCGACGACCTGGCCGACAAGGCCAGCACCGCCGTCCTGACCCTGGACGCACCGGGTCTCGAAGCCGTTGCCGAGACGCGCGATCGGTTGATCCGTAAACTGAAGGTCATGGGTTTCGAGAAGCTGCTGGGCCAGTTTATCCACCAGCACGACGCGCTGCAGGAGCGTTTTAGACATCTCGAAAACCAATCGGAGGACTGGCAATCTGCTCTGTTCCATAGCCTCGGCCTCGACGGGGTCTGCACGTCACAAGAATGCCTCGATGCCTACGCCAACACTCTGGAATGGCACCTCCTGGAAGATCTCGGCCAGACGCTTCTGAGCGGTACCACCGCCACCAACCAGAAGGCCGGCCAGGCCTTCCTGGACCTGTATGAAAGCAAGATTTCCGGCAGGCCGTTCGAGTTCGAAGAGATTCGCGGCATATTCCTGACGCAGGCCGGCACGCTCCGCAAAAGCATCTACACCAAGGGTACCGCCCCGGCCGATGCGCGCTATCTCGACCGCATGGCTGAGGAGGCTGTGGCCTTGGCCGACCGGCTGAAGGCAGTGGAGATCGCCAGCAATACGCTGGATGCCTTGCGGCTGTTTGAAATTTTCAGCTTTGTGTACCTGAGCGAAAAGCGCGGTGAAGGGGCGCTCGATTTTACCGACCTGATCACCTATACAAAAAAGCTTCTGGATGACCCGACGCACGCGTTATGGGTACTGCATAAGCTGGACGGCGGACTGGACCACATCCTGGTCGACGAGGCCCAGGACACGTCGGAAGAACAGTGGATCATTGTCGATGCCCTGTCGTCGGATTTCTTCTCCGGCGAAGGTGTCACACGCACGATTCGCACCCTGTTCGCCGTCGGTGATGAGAAGCAGTCCATCTATGGCTTCCAGGGCGCCGACCCACGCGAATTCCTCAAGGCGCGCGGCCAGATCAGCCAGCGCGCGCACGACGGCGGCGCCAATCTGGTCGAGCCGCAATTGATCGACTCCTGGCGGTCCTTGCCGGAAATCCTGGGCTTCGTCGATGCCGTCTTCAAGGCCGATGATGTCCAGCATGCCTTGAATTTCTCCTCCGACCCCATCCAACATATCGCCCGGCGTAGCGACGCCTCGGGCGTGGTTGAGCTGTGGCCCGTGGTCCGGCCGATGGCAGCAGTGGAAACCACCGCCGATGACGACGACGAACAGGCGGCGCTGGACGATCCCGGTCGCAACCCACCCTCCAAGCGCCTGGCCAAACAGATCGCCGCCACCATCCGCTCCGAGATCACCGCCGGACGCACCATCTATGACAAGGCGCTGAAACGCCGCCGCACCGTCCATGCCGGTGACGTCCTGATCCTGGTACGCAAGCGCGACCACCTGTTCGAGCATATCATCCGTGAACTGAAGATCGCCGGAGTCGCCGTTTCCGGCGCCGACCGCCTGAAGCTGGGCGACCATATCGCGTTCCAGGATCTGCGCGCTCTCTTGCGGGTATGCCTGCAGCCGATGGATGCCCTGTCCCTGGCCTGCGTCCTGCGCTCGCCGCTCTGCGACCTGTCGGAGCAGGACCTGTTCGACCTGGCCCACGACCGGCAAATGCCGCTTTGGTCCGCCCTGCTGCACCACCCGGCCACGGAAGGCCCCGTTCATGATGCGCGTATCTTCCTGCTATGGGCCCAGAAGGCCGCCTGGCAACTGACCGCGTTCGATTTCCTGGCGCGCGTTTTGAACCGCCGCGACTTCGCCGGCCGCAGCGTTCGCCAGCGTTTTCTGACCCGGCTGGGCGACGAATGCGAAGACGTGCTGGACGAAACCCTGGCCCTGGCGCTCAAGGGCGAGGGCTCCGGTGCCGTGGCGCTGAGCGCCTGCCTCGACCTGTTCGAATTCCAGGCCTCGCAGATCAAACGCGAACAGGAGGAGGGCGGTCATGCCGTCCGGGTGATGACGGTGCACGGCTCCAAGGGGCTGGAAGCGCCATGGGTCATCGTTCCGATCGGACCGCAATACGGCGCGCGCAAGGAGGATCTGATCCTGACCGGCGAAGACGGACAGATGTATCTCTGCGCCGGAGGTAAAAAGGCCGATACGGCGGTGACGGCCGATATCCGCGATGGCCGCGCTCTGCGCGAAGAGCAGGAAAGCTTGCGGCTGTTTTACGTCGCCCTGACCCGGTCGCGCGACCGCTTGACGGTCTGCGCCTATACCGGCACGAAACCGGCCACGACCGGCAACTTCCCGTCATGGTACGACCTGGCGTCGGACGCCTTCGACCGGCTGGAGACCACCTCCGAGGTCATGCCCCTGGTCAATCCGTTCGACGACGGCGAATATTATAACGAGGCCCTGGTCCGGGTGCACGGCCAGCACAGCGAGGCCCTGACCGCGCAGGCGCGTCTTCGTGAGCCCGAAGTTCCGTTGCCCGACTTCGCGCTGGCCATGGTCACCCATGACGACATCGAGACTGAACGCTGGGCGGCCATTTCGCAGATGGGCGACGAGGACCGCACCGAGACCGAAATCGCGCCCTCGCCGCTGCAAACCCTTGGCAGTCTGGGGCGGTACCGCCGTGGCAATCTGATCCACAAGCTGTTCGAAATCCTGCCCGATATCGCGCCGGACAACCGCATGGCCATCGCGCAGCGCTATCTCACCCGCCAGGCCGATCTGACCGATGCCCAGCGCGAGGAAATGACCGACGCCGTCATGACGGTGCTAACCGATGCCCGCTTTGCCGAGGCCTTTGGTCCGCAATCCCGTCCAGAAGTTGCCCTGGCCGGACAGGTCGGCGTCAATCCGCGCGGCGAGGCCATTATGCTGTCGGGCCGGATCGACCGGCTGGTGGTCACGGACGACCGCGTGGTGATCATCGACTACAAGTCCAACCGCCCGGCGCCCGACCGCGCCGAGGATGCGGCGGTGGCCTATCAACGCCAGATGGCTGGCTATGTCGCCCTGCTGCGTCAGGTCTATCCGGATCGCGCGGTCGAGGCAGCTTTGTTATGGACAGATGGCCCGCGCCTGACGCCGATGCCCGAGACTTTAGTGCAGCTTAGGCTGGAAGAGATTCTTTCTCGCTGAGCCTCGCGTTGATTTCACCTGCAACACCTCCTACATTCGGTCAAAGTTCGAAAGGAGCCAATGATGGCGACGCATAAGATTACCGATGATAGCTTTGAGGCCGATGTTCTGAAGTCGAGCACCCCTGTTCTGGTGGACTTCTGGGCCGAGTGGTGTGGACCGTGCAAGCAGATTGCCCCCATCCTGGAAGAGTTGTCGGAAGGTCTGGGCGACAAGATCAAGATCGCCAAGCTGAACATCGAAGACAGCCCGATGACACCGTCGCGTTTCGGCGTCCGCGGCATCCCGACCATGATCCTGTTCAAGGACGGCCAGATGACCTCGATGAAGGTCGGCGCTCTGCCCAAGGCAAAGTTGCTGGAATGGCTGAACGAATCGGGCGTGGGGTAAGGTTTTAAGGGGACCTCTCCGCTTCGACGCGTTTCGCCCCATAAGGGGGCTCACTTGCTCAGCATGGCACGGGCCACCCCGCTCCCCATCAAGATGGGGAGGAGAAGAAAGAATAGGTATACGCCTACTTCCTTCTCCTCCCTACCGAAGGTGGGGAGGTGGCGAGCAAGCGTCGCCGGGCCGAAGGCCTGCGGCAAGCGCGTCGAGACGGAGGGGTCCTCTTACGAAGGCCAGGTCGCTTCTGACATGGCTAGCACATCTCCCGCCAGATACAGCGAACCACAGATCAACACGCGACACGGCTCAGCCGGTAAAGACTCGATCACCTGCAAAGGGCTCTCGGCTGCAAAGGCCTTGAGCCCTTTTGCTTTCGCCGCCAACGCCAGTACTTCGGGCGCGATCACCGCCTCGCTGGAAAAACCAACACAGGCAAAATCGGCCTCAACCCCGGCAAAGGCGCCGAAGAACTCACCCGCATCCTTGGTGTTGATAAGTCCGCAGATCAGGTAAAGCGGCTTGGCGTCGCGTGCCTGCATCCGATCGATAAAGTCACGCAGGGCCCGCGCCGCATGGGGATTGTGCCCGCCGTCCAGCCACAGGTCCGACCTGGCCGGCAGGGCTTCAAACAACGGCCCGGCCTTCAAAGCCTGCAACCGTCCCGGCCACACCGCTGTCCGCAGCCCGGTGTCGATGGCTTCCGGCGACCAGCCCAGGAGCCGCGCCGCCTTGATCGCCACGGCCGCATTGCCAATCTGATGCTCTCCCGGCAGGCGCGGCAATGACAGATCCAGCAGGGCGTCTTCATCCTGAAACACTAATCGGTCGCCTTCGCGCCAGGCATCGAAGCCTTCGCCGGCAAACTCCAGCGACACGTTCAATTTCAAGGCCTGCCGTTCCAGCGCGGCACGAGCCTCATCAGCCTGGCGCGCCGACACGGCCGGCACGCCGCGCTTGAAGATACCCGCCTTTTCGCGGGCGATCTGCGACAGTTCTTCGCCCAGGAAGTCCTTGTGGTCGTAATCGATAGGCGTAATCAGGGCCAGCTTCGGCCGCGCCACGATGTTGGTGGCATCGAGATTCCCGCCCAGCCCGGTCTCCAGCAGCAGCAGGTCGGCCGGCGTTTCCGAAAAGGCCAGAAAAGCCGCCGCCGTGGTGGCTTCGAAGAAGGTCAGGGGCTCGCCGCCATTGGCCTTTTCAATTCGGTCCAGCGCATCGGCCAGGGTCTCGTCGGAAATCAGCGTCCCGGCAAGCCGAATGCGCTCAGCGAAGCGAACCAGATGCGGCGAGGTATAGACGTGCACGCGCAAACCTTGCGCTTCGGCCATGGCGCGCAGCAGCGCCAGGGTCGAACCCTTGCCATTGGTGCCGGCGACATGCACCACCGGCGGCAACCGGTCCTGCGGGTTGCTCAGCGCCGCGCACACCCGCAACATCCGGTCGAGATTGAGGTCGATCCGTTTGGGGTGCAGGGCTTTCAGGCGCTCCAGCGGGGCATCGAACGGCAGCAGGCGGTCGGTCATGCCGCCGGTTTAGGACGATTAGACGTGTGTGTCGAGCGCGACGACACCATCCTTATCGGGCCGCCGGATCAGCCAAGCTATCAGGGCGCATCCGGCCGCCCACAGGCTGCACAGAATAGTATTTTCCAGCCGCTCAGCACCGATTCCTACTACATAGCCGTAGATAAAGCCGGCTATTGCGCCAACCAAAGCATAGATGATTAGGCTTCGCTGTTTCAAAGCGCTGAGGATGGCGTGCCCCACCAGGCCAACAGGTAAGGCGAACATGGCGACCATGTACGACCCTAATAGCAGCATGGAGCCATAGGTTTCAGGGAATTCCGAATCGAGATTTTCGGACACCATACCGGTAAAGGGCAAAGCGACGGCCGTACTGACCACCACACCTAAGGCCAGTCCAGCCAAGGTTTTGATCACACGACTCGCTTTGATCTGACGAATCATCGCCATCGCCCCCCGGCCGTTCCACTTACGCCGCCTTGCGACGGCCGCCCATCAGCATCGACATCAAAGCACCCAGCACTTCCGGCAGTTCGGAGCGTGGCACCACGCGGTCGACCATGCCTTTTTCGACCAGGTATTCCGAACGCTGGAAGCCTTCCGGCAGCTTTTCACGGATGGTGGTCTCTATGACGCGCGGACCGGCGAAACCGATCAGGGCGCCAGGCTCGGCGAGATGGATATCGCCCAGCATCGCGTACGAAGCGGTCACACCACCGGTTGTCGGGTCGGTCAGAACAACAATATAGGGCAGTTGCGCCGCCTTCAGCTCCTGAATGGCCAGGGTGGTGCGGGCCATCTGCATCAGCGACAAAGCGCCTTCCTGCATGCGGGCGCCGCCGGCCGCCGTATAGGCAACCATCGGGCATTTGCGCGCCACGGCTTCGCGGGCTGCCGTGATAAAGCCTTCACCGGCCGCCATGCCCAGCGATCCGCCCATAAAGGCAAAGTCCTGAACCAGCACGACGCAGGGCGTACCCTGAACCGTGCCATAGCCGGCGGCCATGGTGTCCTGTTCGCCGGTCGCGGCGCGGGCGGCCTTCAGCCGTTCCGAATAGGGCTTGCCGTCGGAAAAATGCAGGGGGTCTTCGTGGACGCCGGGCAGCGGAATATCGCTCCACTTGCTGTCGTCAAAGGTGAACTTCATGCGCGCGTCAGGACCGATGCGCATATGGCGGCCCGAAGGCGTCACCCACATGGCCGCTTCCAGGTCCGAGCGGTAGATCATATCGCCGGTGTCGGGGTCCTTGACCCACAGGTTCTCCGGCGTTTCCCGCCGGCTGACCAGTTTGGAGACACCGGGGGCAATCTTGGCCAGCCAGCCTCCGCGTTCGCGGCGTTCAGGTGGTTTTGCCGTCATGGGCAGTTTCGGACCCTTGGTCGTGTCAGCCATAGCCATACTATCTGCTACTCCTTAACGCGCCGAACGCACAGCCTGGGCCAAAATTGCGGCCTTTTCCAGCACTTTCGCGCTCGCGGCTTGCGAATCGGGTAACTTTTTTGTTGGCTCTAACGCTTCGCTCCTTGAGAGCGCTAACTTGATTTCGTCAACAAGTGCTGAACCAACCACAGCACCATCCGCAATTCGGGCAACTTCCGCGGCCCGTTCCGCCGTCCGAATGCCAAAACCAACCGCCACCGGCAGTTGCGCCGCCTCACGGACCTTGGCGACCTCGTCCTGAATGGCCGCGACGTTGATTTCCTTGACGCCCGTGACGCCGGTCACCGACACGTAGTAGACAAAGCCACGCGTCCGCTTGACCAGGGTTTTTAGCCGTTCGGTATCGCTGGTCGGTGTAACGAGGCGAATCAGGGCGACATCCTGCGCATCCAGGGCGTCCGCCAGGCCATCCGCCTCTTCCGGCGGACAGTCGACGACGATCATGCCGTCGGCCCCGACCTGAGCCATCCTTGCCGCCCAGGCGTCATAGCCCAGAAATTCGACCGGATTCATGTAACCCATCAAAATGAGCGGCGTGGTTTCGTCGACCTCACGAAAACGGCGAACCAGCTCGAAAACGTCCCGAATCTTGGTTCCGGCTTTTAGAGACCGTTCGGCGGCGTGCTGAATGGTCGGCCCCTCCGCCATCGGATCAGAGAACGGGAAGCCCAGTTCGATCAGGTCGGCACCCGCCGCCGGCAGGCCTTTCAAAATCTCGAACGTGGTGTCGAGATCGGGGTCGCCCGCCATGACGTAGGCGATGAAGGCGGCGCGGTTCTCGGACTTCAGGGCTGCGAAGCGGGCATCGATACGTGAGACGGTCATGCTGAAATCCCTCCCAGGCCAAGGCGTTTCGACACCGTGGCGATATCCTTGTCACCACGACCGGACAGGTTCAGTACGACAATGCCGTCCTTGCCGATTTCGCGCGCCAGTTCGCCGACGCGGGCAATGGCGTGGGACGATTCCAGCGCCGGGATAATGCCTTCCAGCTTCGAGGTGAGCTGGAACGCTTCCAGCGCCTCGTCGTCGGTCGCCGTGATGTAACGCGCGCGGCCCGTCTTGAACAGGTGGGCGTGCTCCGGGCCGATACCGGGATAGTCGAGACCGGCAGAGATGGAATGGCCTTCCAGGATCTGGCCGTCATCGTCTTGCAAGAGGTAGGTGCGGTTGCCGTGCAATACGCCCGGACGGCCGCCGTTCAGCGATGCCGAGTGGCCGTTATAAACCTCCAGCCCATGACCCGCCGCTTCGACGCCGACAATCTGCACGGTCTCATCGTCGATGAAGGGATGGAACATGCCGATGGCGTTCGAACCACCGCCGATACAGGCGATGACGGCGTCGGGCAAGCGGCCTTCCTGTTCCAGGATCTGCTCGCGCGTTTCTTTCCCGATGACCGTCTGGAAATCGCGAACCATTTCCGGGTACGGATGCATGCCGGCCGCGGTACCAATCATATAGTAGGTGTCGTCAACATTGGTAACCCAGTCGCGCAAGGCTTCGTTCAGGGCATCCTTCAAGGTGCCGTTGCCGGCCGTGACCGGCGTGACCTCGGCGCCCATCAGCTTCATGCGGAAGACGTTCGGCGCCTGACGCTCGACATCGGTCGCGCCCATATAGACCACCAGGGGCAGATCGAATTTGGCGCACACCGTGGCCGAGGCGACGCCGTGCTGGCCCGCGCCGGTTTCGGCAATGATCCGCGTCCGGCCCATGCGCCGCGCCAGCAGGATCTGGCCGATGCAGTTGTTGATCTTGTGCGCGCCGGTGTGGTTCAGCTCTTCGCGCTTGAAGTATATCTTCGCGCCGCCGTGGTGGGCTGTCAGGCGCTCGGCCAGATACAGGGGCGACGGGCGACCGACGAAGTGCTTCAGCAGGCTGTGATACTCGGCCCAGAAGGTGGGATCAGCCTTGGCGCTTTGCCAGGCGGCGTTCAGCTCCAGCACCAGTGGCATCAGGGTCTCAGGCACATAGAGACCGCCGAATTCCCCGAACCGGCCCTTGGCATCCGGTTGGGAATAGGTGTTGGGACGCAGATCGTTCACTGCAAAGAATCCTTCTGACGTATAGCTTCTGATGCCGCGACTACGTCCGGCTTGCCGACTTAGATCAAGCCAGACCTGGCTGCGCGCGTTTTAAAGAAAGCGGGTTATAGCGACTTTACGGCTTTAAGGAAGCCGGAAATGAGTCGCTCATCCTTAACGCCAGGCGCCGATTCAACCCCTGAGGATACATCCACCCCCGGCGCGCCGCTCAAACGGAGAGCCTGCGCCACATTGTCCGAACTGAGCCCGCCGGCCAGAAGCCACGGCGTCTTCCCTGGCCAGGCGCGCATCAGCGGCCAGTCGAAGCTTAAGCCCATGCCGCCCGGCAGGTCGGCACCGTTGGGCGTCTTCGCGTCGAACAGCAGATAGTCGGCGACCGCGTCATAAACGCACGCCTGCGCGATATCGTCCGCGGTTTCGACGCTGATCGCCTTGATCACCGGCAAGCCGAAGGTCGCACGCACCTGTGCCACCCGTTCGGGGGTTTCGTGCCCGTGCAGCTGGATCAGATCTGGCTTGGCGGCGTGGGTCAAAGCCTGCAAAAGTTTATCATCCGGATTAACCAATACGGCCGTCAGGAGTGTGGTCATACCTTCGGCGCGAATCACCTGCATCAGCTCAGCCATTGACGCTTGCGTCAAATGACGGGGACTTTTCGCAAAGTGGATAAAACCAAGGAAGTCCGCACCACTATTGACCGCCGTCCGCGCGGCAGAAAGCGTCGAAATACCACAAATTTTCGACAAAACCGTCATAATGCGAAGCTCCAGGTCAGACCTTTAGTAAAAATCAACAAATCGATTTTAATTTTACCTAATAACAAAGCTGGCGCGTACATGGCCAGCTGTCAAAAAGTGTTTGAGGGCAGGATATCATGGGCGAATATGTATTGCTGAGCGATATCAGCAACGGGCTGTGCCTTAAACTGGCCCTGGCGCGGCGCGGCGAACGACCCGACAACACACAGCAGTTCCCGTGCGAAACCTGGGAGGATTTCCAGACATCGATCACGGGGTTTCTAAAGGCCCACGACAATCCCCACCTGATGGGCGCGGCCATCTCTGCCGGCGGCTGGGAAGACCGCGGCACCATGGCCATGCCGAACCACCGCTTCTCGCTTAACCGCGCCGAGGTCCGCGAATTCCTCAATATCCAGCGCCTGAACCTCGTCAATGACTGCGTTGCCAAGGCTCTGGCCATTCCGCGCCTGGCCAGCGACGAACGGCTCAAGATCTGCGGCGGCGAGGCCCTGGAAGAACAGGTCATGGCGGTCATCAGCACGCACCGTGGATTGGGCCAGGCCGCTCTGGCGCCCGACGGCATGGGCAACTGGACCGCCATGCCCTGCGAAGGCGGTCACTCGGACCTGACGCCCGTCACCGACCTGGAATGGAAGGTATGGAAGATCCTGCACGACAAGTATAACGGCCACGTCTCGCGTGAGCGCGTCATCTCCATCCCCGGCTTGCGCGATATCTGGCAGGCCCTGGCGAAAATCGACGGCGAAGACGGCGCCATTGTGCCCGAGGCCGAAGTCATCATCAGCCGCTGCCGCGCCGGCGATGCCCGCTGCCGCCAGGTCATCGACCTGAGCATGGGCTGGTTCGCCGCCTTTGCTTCAGACGTCGCCCTGATCCTGGGTGCGCGCGGCGGGGTTTACCTGGCCGGCGACCTGATGGACATGATCGGCGACCAGCTCAATATCGACGCCTTCGTCGCCCGCTACAGCGACAAGGGCCGGCTGAGCACCTATGTCAGCGAGATCCCGGTTTATCTCGCCACCGCCCGCGACCTGGAAGTCATCGGCCTGGCGACCCTGTTCGATTAGGATACCAAATGTCCGACCACGTCCTTCTCTGTGATATCGCCATCGGCGCCGAGGTCGAGTTGGCCCTGACGCGCCCAGGCTCGCGTCCGCCGGAGGCAACCCCCTATTCCTGCCCCGATCGGGCCTCGTTCGATGAGGCCCTGCTCGACTTCCTGGCTCAGAACGGTCAGCCGGGCTTGATGGGCGTGGCGATATCGTCGCGCGGATGGGAACGCAAGGGCATGCTGCAACTGCCTCAGGAGGGCATGTCGATCGTTCGCGACGACATACGCGCGCTTTTGGGTGTTCAGCGCATCAATCTGGTCAACAATTTCGTCGCCCGCGCCCTGGCCATTCCGCGCCTCAACAGCCACGAGGTCGAAAAGATATGTGGCGACGAGCCGATCGACGAACAGGTGATCGCTGTCCTGGGTCCCCACCATGGCCTGGGCCTGGCCGCACTGGCGCCGGATGGCGCCGGTAGCTGGACCGCCATACCCTGCGAAGGCGGCCACTCCGACCTGCCCGTGACCACCGATCGCGAATGGCAGGTGCGCCAGGTCTTTGCACGCCGCCACGGCCATGTGGCGCGCGAATATGCCATTTCGCTGGAAGGCCTGGTCCATGTCTGGGCAGCCTTGAGCGAACTGGACGGCGACGAGGTTGTGCGCAAATCGCCGGAAGAGATCGTCGCCCTGGCCAGTATCGGCGATTCCCGAGCCCTCGAAGCGGTCCAGTTAAGCATGGGCTGGCTGGCGGCCATGGCGTCGGATGTCGGCCTCATCCTGGGCGCGCGCGGCGGGATCTATCTGACGGGCGATCTGATGGACCTGATCGGCGATCTGTTCGACGCCGACGCCTTCTGCCAGCGCTATACCGCCAAGGGCCGGCTGAGCGGCTATGTCGCCGAGATCCCGGTCTACAAGACCCTGGCGAACCAGTTGGAAATCATCGGTCTGGCGACATTGTTCGACTAAGCGCTTTGCCCGCCCGGAAAGATATCATCGCGGCCTCCCCGAAGCCGTGAAGGACAGCCCTCTTCCCCGGCCCCTTCACAAATGATTTCGCGTTAACCTTTCCCCTCGACTCGCCTGTCCCGTTTGGTAACCTTGTGTCTGACTTGGGTGCAGGACCACCTTCACCCACAGGGCGACAGAATTTGTCCCCAAATATCACCTACCAGATGTAGACGTTAAGCTGGCATTAACCACAATTTGTGGTGATATGGGTCCGGCTTCGGCCTCAGTTTCGATTCGGGATTACCAATGACCACGTCACGCCTCCTGTCCGCGTCCAGCGCCGGCCTCCTGACCCCCAGCCACAGCTACAAGCCGTTCCGCTATCCGTGGGCCTTCGAGTACTGGCGCAAGCAGCAGCAGGTCCACTGGATCCCGGAAGAAGTGCCGCTCGGCGAGGACTGCAAGGACTGGGCGTCCAAGCTTAGTGATTCCGAACGCAACCTGCTGACTCAGATCTTCCGCTTCTTCACCCAGTCGGACATCGAGGTCCAGGACAACTACCTGGAACGCTACGGCCGGGTGTTCAAGCCGACCGAAATCAAGATGATGCTGTCGGCCTTCGCCAATATGGAAACCATCCATATCGCGGCCTATGCCCTGCTGCTCGAAACCATCGGTATGCCCGAGTCCGAATTCGGCGCGTTCATGGACTATGAGGCCATGCGCGACAAGCACGACTTCATGGGCACCTTCGGCGTCGATACCGAAGCCGATGTGCTGCGGACTCTCGCCATGTTCGGCGGGTTTACCGAAGGCCTGCAACTGTTCGCCTCGTTCGCCATGCTGATGAACTTCCCGCGCTTCAACAAGATGAAGGGCATGGGCCAGATCGTATCGTGGTCGGTGCGCGACGAAAGCCTGCACTGCGAAGGCATCATCAAGCTGTACCATGCGTTCGCCAAGGAAACGAAGGCGCTGACCAAGTCGGTCCAGGACGACATCATCGACTGCTGCAAGACCGTGGTAACGATGGAAGACAAGTTCATCGACCTGGCGTTCGAGATGGGCCCGGTCCAGGGCATGACTCCGGACGATATCAAGGCCTATATCCGCTATATTGCCGACTGGCGGTTGCGTCAGTTGAATCTGCCGGAGGTCTATGGCGGCGTGAAGGAAAACCCGCTGCCGTGGCTGCAGGTTCTGTTGTCGGGCGTCGAGCACGCCAACTTCTTCGAAGCCCGCGCCACCGAATATTCCAAGGCCGCCACAACCGGCCAGTGGACCGGCAATCAGGGCGTCTGGGGCGCTTTTGACCAACTGATGAAGAAGCGCACCGAAGGTTTGAAGACGGGGCTCGGCGTCTAGAGCGTAATGCGTTTTGGTAGAATCAAAACGCCGCTCCAGATCTTTGTTTTGACGCGCAATTTTTTCGAAAAGTGCTGCACACTTTATCGGATTGCGCTTTAGTTTACGGCTTTCTTATCTTTGTCGTCACATCGCCAACTGAAAATTTATCCGTGTTCGGATAATATCAAAACTTCCTGTTGAACTTGAAAAATTCAACAGGCCCAAGGACCCGAGGATTGAACATCTGAAGCTGAAAAGCGGAAAGATTTGTTCGATAAATCCTCGGGTCTCTTCATATCTGGCCTCCATACATTTGCATTATATCACCGCGCAGACGCGTCGTCAGTTGCGTCAGCCAGCTCGTGGCCGGTTGCGCCGCCGGCTGGGGCGCGTCGAACCTGTCAATCCGATAGACCTCGCCGCCGTAGCGCGTGGTGTCGATAAACCGGCAGTCGCCCGACCTGCGCTCATAGACATACACGCCCGCCCGGCCCGACGCTGCCCGAACCTCGCTGTCGGGAAACAGCAACGGCGGCAGAGGCGTGCGACGGCTGCGGCTGTCGGTGCGGTGGACGCTCTTGCCGATCACGATCCAGTCGTCGTCAATATATAGCCCCCGCGCATAGCCGAAGACGCTTAAGAGCCGGCGCGGCCCCTGTCCGGTTTCCAACTCGAACAGGCTGCCCGTCGCCGAGTCCAGCACGTAGAGCAGGCCGTCGCGGCTGGTGACGCTGTGCGGGTCGGTGAAACCGTCGAACAGGACCTCGCCGCTCAGGACGTCGAAGACGCAGCCGATGCGTTTGCCGGTGTTGCGCCGGGCGCCGAACTGCGACGCAACAAGCCGGCCCTTATGGACGCACAGGTCGTTGATATGCAGGGTGTCATTGTCGTCGCTCTGGTTCGGGTTGACGCAGTCGAGCGGCTTCAGGTCGGGGCTGAGGCGCCAGATCTCGTTGCGCGCCGTGCGGACGCTGTAGAGGTGGCCCTGGAAGGCGACCAGGCCGTGCAGGTCGCAATGGAACGGGCCATTGGGCAGGTATATGGCGCGGTTCAGGTTCTCATCGGTGACGGCGAAACTGTAGGCGCGTGACTGCAGAGAGATGATGATCCGGTCGCCCAGCCTGACCCAGCCGGTGGCGCCGCGCAGTTTCGGTTTGAGCCGGTAGGCGGCGGGGGTGATCTTTCCTGTCGTGTCGACCTGGAGCAGGTGGGTGGTGGACTTACCGGTGTTGCACAGGGAAACGAGGAAGGATGGCGGCATCGAAGGACCTTTCGCGGGAAGATTACAAATCCGTAATCCGCCCGCGTGGTGCAAATGGGGTGGCCCTGTTTCAGAAAGATTTCAACTTCGTGGTTCGTGTTGCACGTGTGAAATTAATGGGAGACTTATGGCAATTGTACGACCTCCGCACAGCCTTCTTACCTGCGGCCGGCTAATCTAGGCCCATCGCCGAGGACCCTTGATGGGACACCCGGCGGGTCTAAAAGCGCCAGGAAGACGATGTCGGGATATTAACGGATCTTCCCCCCGGTCCGTGACGCGTCGTCTTCCTGGCCGCTTGTTGTGTGGACGGTCTGAGCCTGCAATTCCCCACAAGCCGCCGAGGATGGTGTCGCCTAAATCGACATTCGGAAGCGGAACACCGTTTCTTCATCCGTCGATTGTACCGTCAGTTCGCCCCCGTGCGCCTTGGCGATTTCGTCCAGGACCAGGGGCACCGCATCGATGCGCTCAATCGCAGCGAGGTCGTTCATAGCGGCACCACGACAGGATGAACCCGCATGTCAAACACAACGAGGCCCGCGGCCATGTCGTTGCGCATTTCGGATGATCAGGCGTAGATTCCGGTCGTTTCCGCTTCAAAACCGAGGGCCTGCGCCGCCGCCACAACCGAGTCGGAACCGGCGACGCTCAGCCGGGCAACGCCGACCGCACGCAGTTGCGCCGCCAGGTTGGTGCCGGCGAACAGATCGGCGCCGTGACTTTCGATCACCCAGTCAGGAAAGCGCGGGGTCACGCCTTCCGACGCCCCAACGAAAACCACCTGTGTCCCCTCGGCCCGCGCGCTTTCGACCATCTCAACGACGGCCGCGCCCGGCAACAGGGCGCCGATGACGATCAGGGCATGACGGTTGGTACTCATGATACTCCTCCTGGAGAACGCGACAGGCCCAAAACTGACGAAACAGGGAGGAAAGCCATCCCCCGTCCGTCCTGGGCGGGGGTGGATGGCTGAATGGGTCCTAAAGGATCACACAACCACCCGACGCCCCGCGGATCGCGGTCGCTTTACGGGCTACGGTTGTTGTGAACATCGAGGTCATGTCATCACGCTAACACGACTCGCGACATGAGTCTATCGCATCGCAACACGATCACGGGCTGTTGAAAGATGGCCGGTGACGCGTTACATCTGATGGTGAGGATTGGGGAATGTTTTCTATGTTGAAACAGGTTGTTCTGGCATCGGTGGCAATGGCGCTGGTCCTCGCGCCGAGCTATGCCTACTGCAGCGATGCGCTCGAATTCGGTCCCGCCGGAACGTGGATCAAGCCGTTGCCCGCCGTGCGCGAGACGAAGCTCGAGCCGGGCGCGCCCGCCGCCTTCCTGGGCATGGATATTCAAAGCCGGTTCGGCGACGGCGACGACCACTATATAGATATCGCGCTAAAGATTTTGACGCCGCAGGGCCTGGCCTTTGGCCGGCCGACGGCCTACTGGAACCCGCAGACCGATACGGTTACCATCCACAAGGTGCATATCCTGCGCGGGGACCAGGTCATCGACGTCCTGGCCCAGGGGCAGACCTTCACCACGTTGCGCCGCGAGAGCAACCTCGACCGCCAGATGCTGGACGGAAACCTGACCGCCGTGCTCCAGACCGAGGGCCTGCAGGTCGGCGATATCCTCACCTATTCCCTGACCATCCACCGCAAAGATCCGGTGCTGCGCGGCAAGTCTGAAACCCTGTCTTCCTACAACAGCGCCACTGCCATCGGCCGCGTCACCTATCGGGCTGTGTGGGACGGCGGTAAGCCGATGCGCTGGAAGGCGACCTCCGACCTGTCCGACATCAAGGTGAAGAAGACGGCGGCTGGCACCGAACTGAGTCTCGAACTGAAGGACTACAAAAGTCCCGAGGCGCAGCCGCGCGTCCCCGACCGCTACAAGCGCTTCGGCCAGTTGCAACTGACCGAATTTGCCTCATGGCCGGATCTGTCGGGCATGATGGCGCCGCTTTACACCAAGGCCTCCACGCTGGCCCCGGAGTCGCCGCTACGCGCCGAGGTCGACAAGATCCGCGCCGCTTACACGACACCCGGCGAGCAAGCGGCGGCCGTGCTGCGGCTGGTGGAGGAACAGGTGCGCTACGTCTATATCGGCGCCAACCAGGGCAACTATGTCCCGGCCGATGCCGATCTGACCTGGCAGCGCCGATATGGTGACTGCAAGGGCAAGACGGCGCTGCTGCTGGCCCTGCTGCGCGAGCTGGGTATCGAGTCCGACGCCGTTCTGGTTTCGACCAAGGGCGGTGACGGCATGAACGAGAGCCTGCCGCTTATCGAACTGTTCGACCACGTCATCGTTCGCGCCGTCGTAGAGGGCAAGACCTACTGGCTGGACGGCACACGCATGGGCGACACACGGCTGGATCAGGTGCCGGTACCGGCCTATGCGTGGGGCCTGCCGGTTAAGGCCGCGGGCGGCGACCTCGTGGCGATCACCCCGCCGTCACCCGCCAAGCCGCTGCAGGAAAAGTCCATGCGTGTCGATGCCTCGGGCGGATTGGACGCGCCGGCGCCCTTCACCGCCGAGGTCATCACCCGTGGCGACCCGGCTTTGGCCATGCACACGGCCATGACGACCTTGTCGAAGGAAGAGTTCGACAAGCAGATGAAAGAGACGATGAAGGACAACGAGGACTTCACGCTCGACACCATCACCACCGACTGGGACGCCGTCACGGGCGAGTTCCGTATCCGGATGGACGGAAAGGCCAAGATGAACTGGTGGTCACCCGGTTCCGGCAAGCCGCGCCAATATGCGATCGATGGGTCCTATGTCGGCGGCGGCTTCGACCTGGAACGCAAGGACGGTCCGGCCAAGGACGCTCCGGTCAGGCTGGTCTTTCCGCACTATGAAAAGACCAGCGCCACCGTCGTCCTGCCGCAGAAGGGCAAGGGCTTCGCCATCGCCGGCGAGGCGATCGACACAACCCTGGCTGGCTATGCCATGAAGCGGAGTTTCCAGCTCAAGGACGGCGTCTTCACCATGGAGGTAAGCGAGCGCACCGTCGCCCCTGAGGTGGCGGCAGCGGAAGTTCTGGCCGCCGAAGCCGAACTGGATCGGCTGGGCAGCACGCAGGTCTATCTCCAGATGCCGTTTGACTACAAAGCGACCGCCACCGATGTCACGGCGGCGGGCAAGGACGACCCCAAGACGGTGGACGACTATGTCGCCCGGGCCGAGACCCGGTGGACCGGTGGCCAGCTCGAGGCGGCAATCGCCGATCTGGACTCCGCGCTAAAGCTGGACCCGAAATCGGCCAAGGCCCTGGTCCTGCGCGGCCAGATCAAGGACAAGGCCAAGGACTACGATGGTGCCCTGGCCGACTATGCCGCGGCCCTGGCCATCGACCGGCGCAATACCAACGCGTATACTGGACAGGCCTTCGTTTACTGGCGGCGCTTGGACTATCCGGCGGCGATCGACGCGGTGACGCGGGTCCTGGACATCAATCCGGCAGATCCGGCGGCGCGCTACCTGCGCGGGCTAATCCTGCTGGAAAAGGGCGACGCCGTTCGGGCCCTGGACGACGCCCTGGCCAATGTCATGATGCAGCCGGACTCCATCGAAGCAACGCTGTTCCTGGCCACGGCGTATCAGGCCAACATCCAGTACGACAAAGCGGTGGAGGTGTTACAGGCCGCTATCACGAAGAACGACAAGGACGCCCGGCTCCATGCCGCCTTGGGTGAGGCGTTCCTGCGTTGCGCCACCCAGGCCGAATGCGACTCCAACCGGCCAAAGGCGGTCGAGGCCTACAACAAGGCCATCGCCCTGGAGCCGTCGGTGGATCTGTATCTGAACCGCGCTCGGGTGCGGCCGGAATCCGAACGTGCCGCCCGGTTTTCCGATATCGACGCCGCCCTGGCACTGCAGCCGGATTCAACCAAGATCCTGCTGACGCGCGGCCAGTTTTACCGGTCGTACAAGGATTACGACCTGGCCCTGGCCGATGCCGACGCCATCCAGGCGCTGGAGCCCGACAGCACGGAGGCCTACAGCCTGCGCGCCAATATCTACGCGGACCAAGGTAATAACGACGCCGAGTTCATCCAGCTGGATAAGGCGCTGGCCTTGAAGCCCGAGGATCCCGACCTGCTCAACAATGCCTGCTGGTCGCGCGCCACTTCTGGCCGCGAACTGGCGAGGGCGCTGGAGCTGTGCAACGCGGCGTTGACGGTCCAACCCCGGTCCGGTCAGGTCCTGGACAGCCGCGGCATGGTCCATTTGAAGATGGGCAAATGGGACGAAGCCCTGGCGGATTACGACGCCGCCGTCACCGTGGCCAATGGCGGCCCCTTCGCCTCGGCCTGGTACGGCCGTGGCATTGCCAAGATGCGCAAGGGCCTCACGAAGGAGGGCAAGGCCGACCTGGCCGAGGCCAGGCGCCAGTCACCCGGTATCGAAAAAACTTACGCCGAGGACGGCATCAAACCTTAAAGCGTGTGCGGGGAATAAAGCTTATGTGGAAACGGATCTTGTGGTCGTCAGCCGCCGGCATCATGCTCCTCGGTGCGCCGGTTACCGGGCTGGCGGCGCAGGTCAAACCGCCGGCGGCGACCTCGCAAAAGGTCGATAAGGCCGCCGCCGCACGGGGCCAAGCCGCTAAAGCTTACGAATGGCTTCAGGCCGGCCAAACAGACCAGGCCAGGATCGAGGTCGAAAAGGCGCTCAAGACAGATCCGCGTTCTTCCGTGGCCTACAGTGTACGCGCCATGATCCGCATGAACTCCAAGGATCTGGACGGCGCCCTGGCCGACCTGACGACCGCCCAGGGTCTGAGCCCAAACGACGCCCAAAACTACTTCCTGGCCGCGGTGATCTATATGCAGCGCGAGGATCTGCCGCGCGCCCTTACGGCCGCGAACAAGGCGGCCGATCTGGCGCCGGATGATGCCATGGCGCAAGGCATGCGCATTGTCCTTCTGGGTGTCACCGGCGATACGGCGCAGGCCGAGGACAAGGCCGTAGCCTGGTTCACCGCGCAACCCAATTCACCGGAAGCCGCGCAGGTTCTTGCCGGTATCTATGCCGAGACCAACCGCTACGACAAGGCCATCGAGGTGGCTCGCGCCGGGATATCCAGGAACCCGGACACTATCGGCCTGCTCGACAGCCTGGCAGAGTACCTCTCAGGGTGCAAGGGCACGATGACGACCTGCGCCGCCCAGCGCAGCGAAGCCGGAACCGTTTACGGCAAGGCTGTCGCCGCGGCCCGTGCCGGCGTTGCGCGACAACCCGATCATGTAGAAGGCCTCGACGATCTGGGGCAGCGCCTCACCGAGTGCAAGGACACAACCGTGCCCTGCGCCACCCAACGCGCCGAGGCGCTGGAGGTGTTCGGCAAGGCGATCGCCAAGGCGCCGACGGCCGATCTTTATGTTCGCCGCTCGCAGGCCCGTCCGCAGACGGACCGAGACGGCAAGTTTGCCGATCTCGATGCCGCCCTGGCGCTGGAGCCGGATTCGGAGTTCATTGTGGTGACCCGCGGCGCCACCTATTATAATTACAGGGAGTACGACAAGGCTCTGGTCGATATCAACGCGGCCATCGCCATGGACCCGGAAGACGACGAAGCTCTTTCCTTGCGGGTGCGCCTGTATGAGCGCAATGGCAATCTCGACGGCCAGCTCCAGGACCTCGACGCGCTAACCCGGATGCTGCCCGACACGGCTGAGCACTTCAATGCGGCCTGCTGGCTGCGCGCCACCCATAAGCGCGAACTGGACAAGGCTCTGGAGCAATGCAATGCGGCGATCACCCTCAAGCCTGCTGACCGCGCCATGACCGACAGCCGCGCCATGGTGTACCTGCAGATGGGCAAATGGGACGAGGCCATCGCCGACTATGACGCAGCCATGGCGGAAAAAACCTATGCCATCGGTCTCTACGGCCGTGGTATCGCCAGGCTGGGCAAGGGACTGAAGAAGGAAGGCAAGGCCGACATCAAGGCCGCCCGCAACCTCGACAAGACGATCGAAACCACCTTTGCCGGTTACGGTATCGGCGACACGCCCAAAAAAATGAAGGCGGGAAAGCGCCTCTGAGGAAACGCCTTCCCGCCCGTTTGCCGCGTCCATCCGGCGGGAAGGATACGACAATCTCGTGAAGTGTAAGGTGAACTAGTGCGTATGGTCCTTGGTTTTATCAACCGCCTCGTCAGTCCACTTGTCGATCTGACGTTCGGCCTCATCCTGAGCCACGCCATAGCGTTCCTGGATCTTGCCGGACAGGATTTTGCGGTCGCCTTCGATCACGTCGAGGTCGTCATTGGTCAGCTTGCCCCAGGCCTTCTGCACGTTGCCGCGCACTTGGTCCCAGCTGCCTTCAAGTCGATCACGGTTCATAGCTAACTCCTATAAATTCAGTGGCTTGTAAGGGCTACAGAGTTACCGTTGCGGACCTAAAGTTTCGAGGTCTTAAGGCTTCGGTTCCATAAAAAGGCCATAAGCCTTGCCAGATCGATCTATATTTGTATGATGACATACAAATAAACTGGGAGACGTTCATGACCAAGATTACGCGCCGCCATCTGGTCGCCGCTTCCGTGCCCCTGGCTCTGGCCAGTGCCGTGCAGGCGGCCGAGCCCGTCCCCGCGGTCGAACGCTGGGGCATTTTCGAACAGGCCTTCGAAGGACCGAAAAACGGCAATCCGTTCGACGACGTCGCGCTGTCGTCCGTCTTCCGCAGCGGCGAGCAGAGCCTGACCGTACCTGGCTTTTACGACGGAAACGGCGTCTACAAGGTGCGTTTCAGCCCGCCGCAGACCGGTGACTGGGCATGGCGGACCGTGTCGAACGTACCGGGGCTGAACAACCGCACAGGTGCGCTTTTGGCAACGCCGCCTTCGCCCGGCAATCATGGCCCGATGCGGATCACGCCCGACGGTTATCACTTCGCCTATGCCGACGCCACGCCCTACCGCCAGATCGGCACCACCGCCTATGCCTGGGCCCAGCAGTCCGATGCCCGCTGTGCCGAGACCCTGGCCACGCTGAAAGCCTCGCCGTTCAACAAGATGCGGATGTGCGTCTTTCAGAACGTCGCCGCCGAGCCGATCGAACCGTTCGCTGTTACTGGCAAGGGTGACAAGGACTGGGACCCGTCGCGGCTGAACCCCTTGTTCTTCCAGCGCTTCGAAAAACGTGTGGCGCAACTTCTGGAACTGGGTATCGAGGCCGACATCATCCTGTTCCACCCTTATGACAGCAAGCACGGCTATGGCGATATGGCCCGCGCCGACGACGAACGGTATCTGGCCTATGTGATTGCGCGGCTGGGCGCCTATCGCAATGTGTGGTGGTCGCTGGCCAACGAGTTCGACCTGGTCAAGACCAAGTCGCCGGCCGATTTCGATCACCTGGGCCAGTTCGTGATGGACCACGACCCGCATGACCGGCTGCGCTCGATCCACAACTGCAAGGCCATTTACGACAACACCAAACCGTGGATCACCCACAGCAGTATCCAGAACGGCTCGGCAGTGACCGACGATACGCGCGCAGAGATCTACCGCAGCATCTGGGAGAAGGCGGTGATCTTCGACGAGGTCTGCTACGAAGGCAAGATCGAACTGCGCTGGGGTAACCTGAGCGGCGAAGACGTGGTAATGCGGTTCTGGCACGGCCTGATCGCCGGGACCTATGTCGGCCATGGTGAGACCCTGACGGCGCAGAACCTGAGCGCGGACGATTCGTGGACCGGCAAGGGCGGGAAACTTTTGGGTGAATCCGCGCCGCGCCTGGCGTTTTTGAAACAGGTCATGGAGGATGGGCCGAAACCCGGGATCGATCCGGTCGACAAGTGGTGGGACCGCCACATCGGCGGCCGGGCGGGTCAGTATTATCTGCGTTATTTCGGGGTCGAGGCGCCTTCGGAGTGGGCCTTGAACCTGCCGAAGAACGAGTTGGTGGGCGGTGAGCAGTTCCGGGTGGATGTGTTGGACACGTGGAACATGACGGTGACCCCGGTCGACGGTGTGTTCACGGTTCAGAAGAAGAACATGTACGACTTTTTTGATCCCGCGCGGCCGGTTGTGGCCCTGCCTGGACGCAAGTGGATGGCGGTTCGGGTGGTAAGGGTTTGAACCACGAACCACACGAACGGACACGAACTTCAGGACATGTTGGAGACTTCCGCGAAGCGGCATTTACATCAAGTGGGTCCACAGATTACACAGATTACGAGGGATTAAGAATAATCTGAGCTAATCTGTGAAATCTGTGGATCCCTTTTCTTGAAGGCGCCGCTCCGCGGCGGGTTCGGGTACTCCCTAAAGTTCGTGTCCGTTCGTGTGGTTCGTGGTCAAACCCTTACCGTCGTTTGACCCATTCCCAGACCGTGGTAGGTTCCGTCCAAAATAACGGAGGATCGCCATGAAAGCCCTGCCCATGATCGCCGCCCTGGCGATGACCGCGTGTGTCGCCACCACCGCCCCGGCTGACCCCGTGACCATCGAAACCGGCCAGGTCCGCGGTGTCGCCGCCGATGGCGTTGAAGCCTTCAAAGGCATCCCCTTTGCCGCCCCGCCCGTCGGAAGCTTACGCTGGCGCGCACCGCAGCCCGCCGCCAAATGGTCCGGAGTCCGTGACGCCAAGGCCTTCGGTGCCGACTGCATGCAGGAACCTTTTCCTGGCGACGACGCGCCGCTGACCGTCAAACCGGCCGAAGACTGCCTGTACGTCAATGTCTGGCGGCCTGAGGGCGCCAAGGGAAAACTGCCGGTCATCGTCTGGATCTATGGCGGCGGCTTCGTCAATGGCGGCACCTCCCCCGCCGTCTATGACGGCTCGGCCTTCGCCCGCGACGGCGTCATCTATGTCAGCTTCAACTACCGCCTGGGCCGGTTCGGCTTCTTCGCCCACCCGGCCCTGAGCCAGGCCGACGAGGACAAGGGCTTGCTTGGCAATTATGGCTATCTCGACCAGATCGCCGCCATGCGTTGGGTTCAGCGCAACATAACAGCCTTCGGGGGCGACCCCGCCAATGTCACGGTGTTCGGGGAATCGGCCGGCGGCGGTTCAGTGCACAACCTGATGACCTCGGGCGAATCGAAGAACCTGTTCGCCCGCGCCATCATCCAGTCCGGCGGTGGCCGCGGCAACCTGATGGGCGCGCGGCGAATCCGTGACGACTTGCCGACCGCGCCATCGTCAGAGACCCTGGGCGTCAACTTCGCCAGGCAACACAATATTGCCGGCACGGATGCTGCGGCCCTGACGGCGTTGCGCGCCCTGCCCGCCGAAACTGTAACGGCCGGGCTGGGCCTGCACACCATGGGCCAGGCCGGCGACACCTACGGCGGCCCGACCCTTGATGGCCGTATCGTCAAAGAGGTGCCACAGGAAGCCTATCTCAATGGCCGGTACAACAAGGTGCCGGTGCTGGTCGGCGCCACCCGCGCGGATATCGGCCGGTTCTGGGTCAACACGCCCGACGAAGCCTATGCCAGTTTCGGCGCCCGTGCCGAGGCGGCGAAGGCCGCCTATAGCGGTGACCTGCAGACCCTCAATGCCGATATCGGCATGGACCGGCTGATGATCGAGCCGGCGCGCTTCGTCGCCGCAACCCTGACCGCTCAGGGCGTGACGGCGTGGCACTATCGCTTTTCCTATGTCGCCGAATCGCGTGCGTCCGAGTGGAAGCGCGGCGCGCCCCACGCCACCGAGATTCCCTATGTCATGGACACCCTGCCGGGCAAGTACGGCACGGCGGTAACGGCAAAGGACGCCGCCATGGCCAAGACAGCCCATGCCTATTGGGTCAATTTCGCCAAGACGGGTAACCCCAATGGCGCTGGATTGCCGGTTTGGCAGGCCTACGATCCGGCGACTGACCCGATCCTGGATTTTGCCCTGGACGGCACGGCCAAGCCAGGGCCCGATCCGTGGAAGGCGCGCCTGGACGTGACGGCGGCGATCGCGCCTAAGTCACAATGAGAGTGTGACTTAGCTTCTCTGACGCCTCACGCCAAAAAGTGGCGGCCACTTTTTGGCGTGAGGCTAGAAAAGAGCCTTAGTGGCCTTGGGTTCGGGCGCGCACCAGCCCTGTTCGCCCAGATGCGAGGTGAATCCCACCCTCTTGTCGTCGATGGCTTCGGCGTAGAAGCTGCCACGCGTCCGATCCAGCGTAATGCGTAACGCGTCACCGCCCTTGGTCGTCATATTGACCAGGCTGTAGGTGCTGGGGCTGACCCGTGCCTGACAGCTGATGTCTTGGCAGACGGTATCGCGGACGAGTGATGTGTGAGCCGGATCGACGAAGCGGAACTGAAAGCTGGCCTCTTCGTCGGGAAAGACGGGTGACGGCACGATGGCGATGTAGAAGATGCCGGTGGAGACCGTCTTTTTGCCCCGCGACGTCGTTGTCTCGCACTTGAGATTGATTTCGGCGGGCGGCGGCGGATTGATGACCACAACCTCTTGCGCCGGAGGCGGAGGCGGCGGGGGTGGAGGAACCTCCGCGATATGGACCGGGGCGTGGGTCGTATGAACAGGCGCCGGATCAGGATGCGCTGCGTGGACCGGCGGGGCTTCGACGTGTGCCGCTGCCGTCGGCGTCAGCGCCTTGGCCATATCGGGACTCAGCGGCGTACCACCGCCCAGTTGGGTATAGGGTATGGGCGCGTCAGGCAACTTCGGCGCCGGAACAGCCGGTTTGGGTTTGGCTTTGCGCGGCTTGGGTTTCGGTTTCGGTGTGGCCTCGGCATCGCCTTCACCGGTATAGGGATGGCCGGACCCTTCGGCCAGAACGGGCGACGCCATGGCCAGCGCCGCAGTCAGCAGAAGGGCAAGGACTGATCTCACGCCTCTTCCTCGAATTTGTTCTCGACCAGTTCGATCAGGGCGGCGACGACGGCCTGCGCCTGGGGGCCATCGGCTTCGATTTCGATAGTCGAGCCCTTGCCGGCGGCCAGCATCAACAGGTCGAGGATCGAATCACCGTCGACCCGGTTGCCGTCCTTAGTGACGAAGACGCGCGTGTCGTCATAGTTCGACACCAGCTTGACGAACTTGGCGGAGGCGCGGGCGTGCAAGCCTTTGTTATTGCAGATCTCGACTTCGGCACGAATGGGGGCGCTGACGGACACGGCTATTTCACTCATCGGGGCGGACCTTTCGTCAGGTGCCGGTGTTATTTTCGGGCAAAAACCATGAGCGAAGGGTTAATGGAAATCAATATGGTCTTATGGAACGGCCAAAAGAAGAAAAGATTTACCACGGAACGCTCGGAAACGCCGCTATGCGGCGACACGGAAAAAGGCACGGAATTACGGTTGAATAATCTTCCGTGCGAAGCGCCTTTTGTTCGCGTACGATAGGAAGGCGCTTCGCGCGGATCAGTGCAAAATTTCAGTGTTTTCCGTGTCGCCGCGCAGCGGCGTTTTCGTGCTTTCCGTGGTCCCCTCTTAAAACCGACGAGACATCACATCAGATTCCTAGCTGTCACCCGACAGCACGTAGGACGCCACGGTCACGTATTTACGACCCGCTTCCTGGGCATGGCCGACGCAGGCGTTCAACGGCTCATTCTTGCGCAGCGACGCAAGCTTGATCAGCATCGGCAGGTTCAGTCCGGCAATCACCTCGGCCTTGGTCTGTTCCATCACCGAAATGGCCAGGTTCGATGGCGTCCCGCCGAACATGTCGGTCAGCAGGATGACACCATCACCCGTGTCATTGCGGAAGGTCGCGTCCAGGATATCCTTGCGGCGCTGGCTGACATCGTCCTCAGGCCCGATACAGATCGCCGTCACCTGGGTCTGTGGGCCGACCACATGCTCCATCGCAGCGACGAATTCATCCGCCAGCTTGCCATGGGTGACGATCACCAAACCGATCATATTGCGCCTAGCCTCGATACTTACCCGCGCCGGGGAGCGGCAATCTAGCCCCGAACGCTTCGCACTGCAAAAAAGTTTTTTGAACGACAGCAATTTCCGCGCCATCGACGCGGGGTGTACCATTCATGTAACTATAATCATTGTGAACAAAGCATGAATATTCAAGTGATCACAGCGAACGCAATCGCGTGATCAGCCGCGGCACGGCGGAGGCTTCGCGCGGATTGAGTCGCAGGGTCGGGACGTTGTGTCCCAGAATGGCTGTGATCTCGCCCTCTGGCGCCCTGGGGCCTTCGGATTGCGCCAGAACGACCAGGTGCAGACGCGTCAGGGTACGGAAGGCTGTGGGGTCGGGAACGGCCGGTGTGGCATAGAGATGGCCGCCGGACGACCAAAGCGCGGTGTGGTCGTCGCAGATCAGCATCAGACCCTTTTCGACGGCGCGCACGGCCATGTCGCTCTTGCCGACGCCCGAAGGCCCCAGGATCAGAACACCCTTCCACGCACCCCCGGACAGGAGGCTCAGGGTGGTGGCGTGAACGACGAGTTTACTCATGGACCTGCAATAAGGTAACGGGGTGTGGGGCCAAAGAACGTATCTTGGGGCCCCGCGTCTTTCTTATCTTTTCTTTTCCCTAGCCCCAAGGGGCGGGGAAAAGAAAAGATAGGAAGAAGAGTTGGGGCCACAGGCCCCCATCGCTCGCAAAAGCTATACTTTTGCTTCGCTATACCCATTACATTGTTGGAAGGGCGATGAGGAACCTCGCGCCCACGACATTCCCCTCGCCATCCGTCCGGTTTTCCGCCCAGATCCGCCCGCGATGCGCTTCAACGATCTGACGCGAAATCGAAAGCCCCAGACCGGAATTGCGCCCGAAACTCGTACCCTTGGGTCGTGACGTGTAGAACCGCTGGAAGATCGTCTCGAGATTATCCTCCGGTATCCCCGGACCATCATCCTCGAACCGGATCAACACCGGCAGCGCCGCGTCACCGTTCGTCAACGTCACCCGCACCTCGCCTCCCTCCGGCGAAAACGACCGCGCATTGTCGATCACATTGCGGAACACCTGGCCCAGAGGGCCTTCCCGGCCGCTGACCGTCGCCTGCGTCCGTTCGCGCACCAGAACCACCCCGACCTCGCCCGGCCGGTCGCCCTGGCCATACAGCGACACGATGTCGTCCAGCAGCGTTGCGACCTCCACCGGCCGGGGCGTATCCCGCGACAGCTCAGCGTCCAGCCGCGAGGCATTGGAAATGTCCGTAATCAAGCGGTCCAGCCGGCGGACATCCTGGTTGACCACGCCCAGAAGCCGCTCCTTGGCCTTGTCGTCCTTGACCAGTTCCAGGGTTTCCAGCGCACTTCGGATCGAGGTCAGCGGATTCTTGATCTCGTGTGAGACATCGGCCGCAAACCGGTCGATCTCTTCCATCCGCCGCCACAAGGTATCCGTCATGCTTTCCAGCGACCGCGCCAGGGTCCCGATCTCGTCCTTGCGCTCCTCCAGGTCGGGCAAGGAGATCGCCCGCGTCTGGCCGGTCCGCACGCTGTCCGCTGCCGCCGACAGCCGCTGGATCGGCCGTGACACCAGCCAGTTCAGCAGCAGCGAAGAAAACAGGGTCACCCCCAAGGCCACCAGGATGAACGGCAACATGGCCAGGCGCTGCGCCTGCACAATGCTCTCGAAGTCGTCGCGCTCAATGGTCAGCACACCCAAAACCTGCTTGACCCGGCGAAGCGGCACCGACACCGACACGACCTTCACGCCGCGGTCGTTGCGCCGCACCGTCGCCACCTCGGCGCCGGCCAGGGCCATCATCACCTCCTGGCGCAACTCGGCTTCGGCTGCCTTGCGCACGGCCGCCTGGCCGGCCGAGGCGTCCTTGGACGGTGCCTTGCCCGCTTCCTGGGCCGGCGGCAGTTCAATGACCTCGACCGTATCCATGACCAAGGCTGAATCGACAATCGGATTGCCCTGCTCATCGAACAGCCGGGCGCGCTGCTCCGCCGGAATGAACCGGGCCAGCAGCTGAGAGGCATAGTGCTGATCGAGATATGGCTCCGGCACGCCCGAGGTCGCCGCCTCGGCAATCACCTCGCTCATCTGCAAAGCCTGGGCGGTCAGTGACTCCTTCTGGGCGGTGATCAGACCCTGGCGCAGCTCATTGAGCACCAGGGCACCGATCACCAGGACCAGAAGGCCGACAATGTTCAGCCCGAAAATCAGCCGTCCCAGCCGCGACTGGCCGAACGGCAGCTTCTTGTACCAGGGCTTTGCGGACATTCAGAAGGTTTCCAGACCAGATACTCCAAAGTGCTAGCACTTTGGCAAGGGCGCCAAAGAACGTCGTTGGCCGCCCGAGCTTTCGCGAGGAGCCATGCGGCGCTTGAGCTAAATCTCGCGATACCGATAACCGACGCCGTACAGGGTCTCGATCGAATCGAAGGTGTTGTCGACGGCGCGGAACTTCTTGCGCATGCGCTTGACGTGGCTGTCGATGGTGCGATCATCGACATACACCTGGTCGTCATAGGCCGCGTCCATCAGGTTATCGCGGCTCTTCACGAAGCCCGGGCGCTGGGCCAGGGCATGCAGCAGCAGGAATTCGGTAACGGTCAGCCGCACCGGCTTGCCGTCCCAGGTGCATTCGTGGCGCGCCGCGTCCATGACCAGCTTGCCGCGCTTCAACGACTTGGCGTTCAGCGCCTCGGTCACTTCCGGCGCCTCGCCCTGCTCGACAATGCCGGCCCGACGCAGGACCGCCTTGACGCGCTCCAGCAGCAGACGCTGCGAGAACGGCTTGTGCATATAGTCGTCGGCGCCGAGATTAAAGCCCAGGACCTCGTCGATCTCATCGTCCTTGGAGGTCAGGATGATGACCGGCAGGTTTGATGTCGCGCGCAGGCGTCGCAGCACTTCCATGCCGTCCATGCGCGGCATCTTGACGTCCAGGATGGCCAGGTCGGGCGGATCCTTTTCCAGCGCCTGGAGGCCAGCAGCCCCGTCATAATAGGCCTGGATGGTATGGCCGCCGCTTTCGAGCGCCAGGGACACGCTGGTCACAATGTTCTCGTCGTCGTCAACCAAGGTAATTCTGGCCAAAGCTCGTCTCCATTTCGGCAGGTGGAACCTGCGATACATAATCCGATTGCGCCGGATTTCAATCAAACCCGAACGCGCCCGCGTCCGTAACTAGTGATCACATCCTACGCGCGTTCTTTTCAAGGCGTCAACGCGGCTGCAATTCGGTCTTATTGGGGCAATGATGAGACCTCAATGATGCCTTAATGCCTATTGTGTAAGTTTTGAAAGAATATCCGCTTTGCGAGTACATTATGTCGAGTTCCGGCCGTAATCAGGTTCACTACGAAGTCTTCAGCCGCAAGACGCCGGCTTCGTCGTGGGTGCTGCAGATGGCGACCGAAGACCGCGCCCTGGCGCTGCAGAACGCCGAAGACATGATGCCCCACTCCGCCGGGGTCAAGGTCAACAAGGAGATGATGGACGCCGGGACCGGCGAGTTTTCCAGCGCCACCATCTTCAACAAGGGCGCCCCCGAAGCCAAACGCAAGGTCAAGCTGGCGCCCGAGACCGATACCATCTGCGTCACCCCCCAGGATCTGTACAATCTCCACGCCCGCGAAAAGATCGCCCGGCTGCTGGAAGACTGGCTGAAACGCAACCAAATCACGCCCTTCGAACTGCTTCACCGCCCCGACCTTGTCGAGAAGCTGGATGCCTCGGGCACCGAACTGCAGCACGTCGTGCAAAAGCTGGCCATTCCGGAATCGCAGGAGACCGGCCAGGACCTGCATGACCTGATGCGGCGGTGGCGCGCCCTGATCGACAGAGCCTGCACCCGCGTCATCGAAGACGGCCGGCGTAAGGTCTTCCCCGAAGTCGATGCCGCCAATTTTCTCGCTGTCGTCGACAAACTGGATGACCATGGCGAACGCGCCTATGTCCTGGGCGGCGGCATCTGCAAGTTCATCGCCAAGACCGCCAACAGCGGTCCGGCCGCCAAGCTGGGCGCCCTTCTCACCCTGGGCAAGCAACTGAGCGAAGACCTGGGTGGCCGCGAATGGGCGCTTCAGGTGCTGGAAGTCCCTGTGTCGGAGCTGTTCGGCACCCGTACCTCGATGAATGAACTTCTGGGCTACGAGGCTGACCTAGGCGATGCCATGGCGGTGATGACTCGAATGGCCGCCGGCCCCGCAGTCGACCTGATCGCCAAGATCGATCCGCGCGTCGGCAAGATGATTCCGCCGTTGACCGGCGCCCTTGCTGGCTATCACGAACTGATGGCCAAGGACTGCTTTCCGCACCTGAGCCAGAACATCTCCAAGCGGCTGATGACCGAGCTGAAGGGGCCGCGGCGACTGAAGCCCGGCAACCCCGAGGCAGAGATCGAGACCCTGCGCGCCCTGGCCCTGTGCCTGACCGCTGCCGGCAAGGAACAACACGAGCGCGACGACATCAAGGAAGCCTTTATCGAGCGCTCCAAGATGCTGGTCTCAACCGATTTCGTCGAAAGCCTCACCCGTTCCGGCAAGACCTCGGCCGAAGAGGTCGAACGCCTGATCTGGCTGTGCGAAAACGTCGTCGGCGCCTCGAACAAGCGCCAGGCGGCGCGATGGGTCATCTCGGCCGTAGGGGCGCTCAAGTTCGAGCGTGACATGCGCGATACCAACACCTCGGCGGCGCACCGGCTGCAACTTCTGGCCCATATGCAGCGGCGCATTAAGAACGCCGCCCTGATGGAAAAGGACACCGAAGAGGCCTGCACCAAGCTGGGCCAGGTCGGCGGCATGATTGCGCAGGACGTGCAGCTAATCCCGCATCTTCTACGCGCGCCGGGCGGTCCGGTGCAGAAACTGACCCTGCTTCTCGGATTTGCCTCCGGCATGGCGGCGCCTCTCGGTTCGGTCAGCGACCAGGCCAAGACCGAAGCCATGAAACTGTTCCGCATGCCGGAACTGCGGCAGATGCTGGGTGAGAATCCCAACGCCCTTGCGGAACTGAAGCCCATGATGGTCGCGGCCGGGATGGCGGCTTAGCGCCGCTTACGCTTTACGCGGCGCTCTTTAAGGCCTCGGGCTGGACCCGGGCGATCAGGGCGGTGAGCTCCGCGACCTCGGCTTCGCTGAGATCGCTCAGCGGCGTGCGCACCGGACCGGCCGGCCGACCGATCACCTGCATGCCCGCCTTGACGATGGAGACAGCGTAGCCCTTGCCCTTGTTGCGAAGGGCAATGTACGGCATGACAAAATCGCGCAGACCGGTCAGGACCGCCTGCTGGTCTTCCGCGCGCACCGCGTTGTAGAAGCCCAGCGCCCAGTCCGGCAGGAAGTTGAAAATGGCCGAGGAATAGGTGGTCACGCCCATCTTCAGATAAGGCGCGGCGAAGGTTTCCGCCGTCGGCAACCCGCCGATATAGGTCAGGCGGTCCCCCATGCGGGTGAAGATGCGGGTCATCAGCTCGATATCGCCGACCCCGTCCTTGTAGCCGACCAGGTTGGGATTGCGGTCACACAGGCGCGCCAGGGACTCGTCTTCGATAATGCCATTGTCGCGGTTGTAGACAATGACACCCAGCTTCGTCGCTTTACAGACGGCATCGATATGGGCTTCGAAGCCGTCCTGCTTGCCGCTGATCAGATAGGGCGGCAACAGGAGGATGCCATCGGCGCCGCTCTGCTGCGCTGACTGGGCCAGTTCGATGGCGATCTGGGTTCCGTACCCGCAGCCGGCCACCACCGGCACCTTGCCGCGTGTTTCCACCACGGCGGCAGCCACGACATCGCGGACTTCGGTCAGGCTCAGCGAAAAGAACTCCCCCGTGCCGCCGGCGGCGAACAGGCCGGCCAGGGGCTTTTCCAGCATCCAGGCGCAGTGGTCGCGATAGGGGGCTTCGTCGAAGCGGTTATTGGCATCGAAGTGGGTCACCGGGAAGGACAGCAGCCCCGTACCAATCGTATGCGCCATCTCCTTGGGGCTGAACCCTGCCATTACGGCCTCCGTGTAAACATGTCGTTGTGGTTGACGCCAACGCTACCGACAAGCCCGGTCACGGTCCATGACAAAGGCGGCATCGATCGATGCGTGGAACGCAATGAAGGGTGCGATCTTGTGCTCCCAAAGCCGAAAAATCTGTGCCTAATTACAGATAACGAAATCATCCGGATGGCCAGGCGGATTGCCAGCGATACACGGGTGGTATGAATGCAGCGAGTGAAATATGACCCCGTCCGATGCGATCCCCGCACCAAAACCGTCTTACGCCCGCTACTGGCTGATCGCGCTTTTGTTCGTCATCACGACCATCAACTATGCCGACCGATCGACCTTCTCCATCGCCGGTTCGGCGGCGTCGGAAGCGCTGAACCTGTCGCCGGTCCAGATGGGGTTTATTCTGTCGGCCTTCGGCTGGGCCTATGTCGCCGCCCAGGTGCCGGGCGGCGCCTTGCTGGATCGCTTCGGCGTCAAACGTGTCTATATCGGCGCCATTGTCCTGTGGTCGATCTTCACCGCCCTTCAGGGTTTCGTCGGCTTTATCGGCGGATTGTCGATCGTGGGGTCTTTGTTTGCCCTGCGATTCCTGGTCGGCTTGGCCGAGGCGCCATCGTTTCCCGGCAATGCTCGTATCGTCGCCGCCTGGTTCCCGGCGGCAGAACGCGGCACCGCCTCTGCCATCTTCAATTCGGCGCAGTATTTCGCGCTGGTCGCCTTCGCGCCGCTGATGTCGTGGCTGGTGCATGATTTCGGCTGGCGCAGCGTCTTTTTCTTCATGGGCGGGCTGGGCATCATTGCCGCGATGGTCTTCGCAAAATTCATCACCGGTCCGGACAAGCACCCGATGGTCAATGGCGCTGAGCTCCAGGTTATCCAGGCCGGCGGCGCCGTTAGCATGGAGGCCCGCGTCGCCGGTACCAAGGGCGGCTTCAGCCTGGCGCGGCTGAAGTTCCTGCTGACCAACCGCATGCTGCTGGGCATCTATCTGGCCCAGTACTGCATCAACGTCCTGACCTATTTCTTCGTCACCTGGTTCCCGATCTACCTGGTCAAGGAACGCGGGCTGAACATCATCCAGGCCGGTTTCGCCGCCGCCGCCCCGGCCCTTTGCGGCTTTATCGGCGGCCTGGCCGGGGGCATCATCTCCGACTACCTGCTGAAAAAGACCAACAATATAAGCCTGGCGCGCAAGATCCCGATCTTCATCGGCATGGCGCTGGCCCTGGCCATCATTCCCTGCGCCTGGGCCGGCCAGGAATGGGTGGTCATCGCGCTCATGGCGGTCGCCTTCTTCGGTAAAGGTATCGCCTCACTGGGCTGGGCCGTGGTGTCGGACGTGTCGCCGAAGGAGTTCATCGGCCTGACCGGCGGGGTGTTCAACATGTTCGGCAATGCCGCGGGGATCGTCACCCCGATCGTTATCGGCTATATCGTTGCGGCGACCGGTTCGTTCGACGGCGCCCTGATCTATGTAGGCATCCATTGCGTGGTGACCATGCTGGCCTTCGGGCTGATCACCGGTAAGATCGCCCGCCTGAAGATCGACTGAGGCCGCCATGATCCACCGTCGCGCCCTGCTGCTCAGCGCCTGCGCCGCTGCCGTCGCCCTGCCGGCCCGCGCTTCCGCCGTCGTCATCGATACCCCGATGCCGCCGCCCGACTGGGCGCTGCTGCAGCGCGAGGCCCTGCGGGTACAAAGCGAAGCCGTCGAGGCGTTTTACGGCAAGTATTTCGACGACCGTGGCTATTTCCAGTGTTTCGAACGCTGGGGCGCCAATGACGGGCCGGACGATGCCATCGAGAACTGCAATGACTGGCCACACCTGCATGCCCTGGGCGGGTCCGACCGCGTGCTGGAGCTGTACAAACGCGCCTGGGAAGGCCATCTCAAGCAATATACCGAGGCGCGAACCGTCGAGACGCCGATCGCGCGGGACGGCATGTATCATCGCGAATTCCCGGTGATGAACGACTGGCAGCACCTGTCGGAAGGGCTGTCGGTGTTCAACATCATGGGACTGTCCGACCCGCACGACGCGAAGTTTCAGGACCGCGCTCGCCGCTTTGCCGGATTTTATACCGGCGAGGACAGGCATGCGCCAAACTATGACCGCAAGCGCAAGCTGATCCGGTCGATGATCAACGGTTCCAAGGGGCCGATGTTGCGCAAGGCGACCGCCTTGGACTGGGCCGGCGATCCGTTCGATCCGTCGGGCTTCTTCATGGAGCACGGCGAATCGACCTATCAGGAAACCCTGGATCACTATGTCGACTATACCGATGTCGTTGGCGACAGCCCGCTGAACCTTCAGGCGACCGGCCTGGTGATGAACGCCTACATGATCGCCGGCGAGCGCAGGTACCGCGACTGGATCACCAACTATCTCGATGCCTGGATCCAGCGGGCAAAGGCCAATGGCAATGTCTTGCCCAGCTTCGTCGACCTGAAGGGACGGATCGGCGGCCGCAAAAAGCAGTGGTACGGCAATGTCTATGGCTGGGGCTTTTCGCCGATCGACCCGACCACTGGCAAGCGCGAAGACCGCAACCGCGTCCCGCGTGCCATCGTCGCTTTTTTGAACGCCTATGCGCTGACCGGCGACGACAAATACCTTCAGGTTTGGCGCGACCAGACCGACGCCATCAATGCCCAAGCGCGCACGGTGGATGGCGTGGTCCAGACCCCGACCATGTACGGCCCCAAGGGCTGGTACAGCTATAAGCCCGGCCTTTACCGAACGAACGGTCTGGACATCTGGTACATGTCGATGCGGGCGACCGATCTGGCCCGCGCTGACAGCGATCATCCGTGGGTCAACTACCTGCAAGGGCGCAATCCCGGTTATCCGGCGGCAGCTTTCCGCGACACGCTGGAGGCCGTGCGCAGAAGAATGGATGTGCTGAGCAAGGACACAACCACGCGCGAGACGCGGCTGGCCGATGCCCTGTTGAAGTATAATCCGGCGACGGTCACGCCGTTGCTGCATTTGATGTGCGGCGCCATTCACATCGCGCGGCCGCCGTGGTCGAAGACATCACCCGCCCAAGGCGGCGCACTGTTGTATGCCCGGCTGCGCTACTTCGATCCGGTACGCAAACGGGCCGGCATTCCTGAGGACGTCGCGGCTCTGGTCAGCGCCTTGTCGGATGAAGCGACGACAGTGACTCTGGTCAATACCCATCCGTTCCGTACACGGACGGTTGTCGTCCAGGCCGGCGGTTATGGCGAGCATCAGTTTACTGGTATGGCGGTTGGCGGGGTGGAGACGACGCTGGGCGCCAATCAGGTGAGCCTGGACCTGGCTCCGGGTTGCGGCGCTGAGGTGCGGTTCCGCCACCGCCGCCATGTCAATGCGCCAACCCTGCTGATGCCGTGGGATCGAGTGGCCTAACCCGCCGTCCAGCCGCCGTCGACCATGACCGAACTGCCTGTCATCAGGGTCGAAGCGTCCGACGCCAGCAGCAAAAGTGCGCCACTCAGTTCATCCATGCGGCCGAGACGCCCGAGCTTTATCCGGCTCAGCACAAAATCGCGCGTGCCCGGCGTGTCCAGGATCGGCCGCGTCAGGGCCGTATCAATAAAGGTGGGGCAGATCGTATTGACCCGGATGCCCTGGGTTGCCAGGTCGATGGCCATACAGCGCGTCAGGCCTTCCAGCCCCCATTTCGAAGCGCTGTAGAGACAGCGTCCAGCGCCACCGACATGGCCCATCTGGGACGAGACATTGATGATCGAGCCCGGACGACCGGCGGCGATCAGGCCGTTTGCCACGGCCTGGGCCACGAACAAGGCCGCCTTCAGGTTCAGGTCCAGCACGGCGCCGTAGTCGTCTTCGGTAATGTCCGTGATCGGACGAATGCGGTTGGTGCCGGCATTGTTCAACAGGATGTCGAACGGTCCACGCGCCGCGATCTCCGTCTGCATGCGTGGAATATCGCCGACATCGAGCGCGAAAGCCTCGGCTTCGAAACCGGCCGCGCGGATCTCGGTCGCCACGGCCTCGACCTCGTCGGCGGACCGGGCGCACAGGGTGACCTTGGCGCCCGCCTGGGCAAAGATCGCCGCCGCCGAAGCGCCGATGCCGCGCCCCGCTCCGGTGACCAGGGCGGTTTTGCCGTCCAGCCGGAACGAGGGTAGCGGCGGCAGGCTCACGGGAAGACCTCAAACAGGCCGGCCGCGCCCATGCCGCCGCCGACGCACATGGTGACGACGACATAGCGGACACCGCGGCGGCGGCCTTCGATGAGGGCGTGGCCGACCATGCGCGCACCCGACATGCCGTAGGGATGGCCGATCGAAATCGCGCCGCCATTGACGTTCAACTGTTCCGCCGGAATGCCCAACCGGTCGCGGCAATAGATAACCTGGACAGCGAAGGCTTCGTTCAACTCCCACAGGCCAATATCGTCCATCGACACGCCGAACTTTTGCAGCAGGCGCGGAATGGCGAAGACCGGGCCGATGCCCATCTCGTCGGGCTTGGTGCCCGCCACTGCCATGCCGACATAGCGGCCTAACGGGTGTAAACCCCGGCGCTCGGCCAGGCTGGCCTCCATGACCACGCAGGCCGAGGCGCCGTCGGATAATTGGCTGGCATTGCCGGCGGTGACCGTTCCGCCAGGGAGGGCGGTTTTCAGAGCGGCCAGGCCTTCGGCGGTCGTATCAGCGCGGGCACCTTCATCGCGGCTCAGGGTGATTTCGCGTTGGCTGGTTTTGCCGGTCGTCTTGTCGGTGACCTGCATGGTGGCGGTCATCGGCACGATCTCGGCATCGAAACGGCCGGAGGTCTGCGCCGCGGCGGTGCGTTGCTGCGATTCCAGGGCATAGGCGTCGCAGGCCTCTCGGGTTATGCCGTAACGCGCGGCGACGATTTCGGCCGTTTCCAGCATCGGCATGTAGGCGTCGGCCTGCATCGCGGCCAAAGCTGGGTCGGCATCGATGCGCAGGGCTGGCGTCTGGACCTGGGAGATGGATTCGACCCCGCCGGCGACGACGATATCCATGCGGTCGACAATGACCTGCTTGGCTGCCGTGGCGATGGTCATCAGGCCCGATGAACATTGCCGGTCGAGCGTCATGCCGGGGACGTCGACCGGGAAGCCGGCCCTAAGCGCCGCCATCCGGCCGATGGTCTGTTGGGAGCCCTGCGGCAGAGAGCAGCCCAGGATACAGTCCTCGATCTGCGCGGCGTCGATGCCGGCGCGCGCCACCGCGGCCGTCAAGGCATGGGCGGCCAGGGTGGGCGAGGGGGTCAGGTTGAACGCGCCGCGATAAGCCCGCCCGATCGGGGTGCGGGCGGTGGCGACGATGACGGCTTCTCGGTTCATTTCGCCATCACCTCATCGGCGGAGGTCAGGCCGGCGCTCAAGACTTCGCGTTCGGCCTGGAAGAAGCCGTAGGCTGGGACGAAGTCGCCACCGCGGTCGGAAATGCCGTCCCATTGGGCGATGGCCTGTTCGCCGGCATCGTTGGCTGCGCCGATAAACCGGCCCTGCGACAGGGTGATTTCGGCGCGAGCGAAATGGCCGGCGCCGGCGCAGACAATGGCGCGGGTGGGGGCTTCGTCGCGGACCAGAGGCAGCAGGGCCGGGCTGACGCGGGACGGATCGAGCAGGTCCAGGCTGGCGGCAGACAGGACGGCGCGCGTCATCTGCGTGGCGGCTGAGGGCGCCAGGGCATTGACCCGGATGTTGTATTTTTCGCCTTCGATGGCCAGGGTCTGCATCAGCCCGACCACGCCCATCTTGGCCGCGGCATAGTTGGCCTGGCCGAAATTGCCGTACAGACCCGACGACGAGGTGGTCATGACAATGCGGCCATAGCGCTGCGCGCGCATGATGTCCCAGACGGCCTTGGTGCAGATGACGGCGCCCATGACGTGCACGTCCAGCACCAGGCGGAAATCGTCCAGGGTCATCTTGGAGAAGCTCTTGTCGCGCAGAATGCCGGCATTGTTGACCAGAATGTCGATACGGCCCCAACAGTCCATGGCTTGATCGACCAGGGACGCGATGGCGGCTTCGTCGGTGACCGAAGCGGCAATGGCGATGGCCTCGCCACCGGCGGCGGTGATTTCGGCGGCGACCGCGTCTGCGGCAGCCTGGGTGAGGTCGTTGACGACTACCTTGGCGCCCTGCCCGGCCAGATATAGGGCATGGGCCCGGCCCAATCCTCCGCCCGAGCCGGTCACAATGGCCACGCGTCCTTGAAGCAACATGCATTATCCTCCGAATATTCTGTGACTCCGCTTACGTCCTCCTCCCCTGTTTACGGGGGAGGTGGATCATGGCGTAGCCATGAGACGGAAGGGGCTATTCCACTGACAGTAAGCCCCACCCACGGCTTCCTTGCGCTTCGAGCGCAATTCGCTCTTCGCTCACCCCCCTCCCCGCAAGCAGGGAGGGAGAAGAAAGATTTTATCCAACCACTGAAAGTCTATATCATTTTTTATTCACTCACAAGAGAGCGAGTGTTTATTTCGTAGTCTGGCAGGGATGTGCCGGCCTCTATCGCTTCTGGCAGATGGCCAGGAATCCCGCCGCCATAAAGGCTGCCATGCGCTTTTTCACCGCCACGAAGTCGTCGGATTTACACAGTCCTCCCGACAGCTTGTCGATGCGGCCGGTCCGCGCCAGGGTCAGCAGCAGCGCACCCGTCACAAAGTGATAGCCCCAGAAAATGTCCTCTTCGGCGCAGTCGGGAAGGGCCTTTTTTAGCAACCCGATCAGGCGCAGCACCACCGGATCGAAATGCTTGTCCATCAGTTCCGCGCCCCATTCCGGGGTGTTGGCGACCTGAGCGCCCAGGGCGGCATAGTTCTTCCAGCTCTCTCCGCCCTCGATATAGAGGTCGAGGTCGGTATCCAGAAAGGCGTGCAGCGCCCCTTCGATAGTCGGCTTGCCGTTGGTGGCGGTATCGTATTCGTCAAGCGCCGTCATCCGCCGTTCGCTGGTCACCGAAGCCCGGCGCGCAAACACGGCGTCGAACAGCTTCTTCTTGTCCTCGAAATAGTAGTTCAGCAGGGTGTGGTGCACCCCTACCCGTTGGGCGACATCCTTGAGCGTCACGCCATACAGGCCGTGTTTGGAAAACAGGTGTTCGGCCGCGTCGAGGATCTGCTCGATCATATCGGCGCGTTGTTCAGCCTTGGTACTGCGGCGTTTGGGTTTGATATCTTCTGGCACGCTTCACTTTTCCGCCTTTGCCGGGCCAAGGTCAAGTCATGACCGCTAGTGGTCCGATTCCAACATTTGCTTCGCGCTTTCCGCTTACGCCGGGCAAATGTTGGAATCGAAAGACCACTAGCCACTTTATGACTGAAGTGGAGCTTTGAATTTGACGTTTGAACAAGCGTAGCGGCGAGTCGGATTCAAACGTCAAATTCGCTCCACTAGGCCATACTCGCTTCGCAGGCGTATCTTATCGATCTTACCGGTAGATGCCAGAGGCATGTTCGGTACACGGACGACTTCGTCGGGGATCCACCAGCTTGCCACACGGCCTTTCAGCGGCGCCAGAAGGGCTTCGTCGGTCAGGGCCTGGTCGTCGCGCATCTCGACCAGCAGGACCGGGCGTTCACCCCATTTCGGGTCGGAACGGCCGATGACCGCCGCCAGCGAAACTTCGGGCAGGGCGCCGACCACGGCTTCGATTTCGGCCGGATTGATCCATTCTCCGCCCGACTTGATCAGGTCCTTGGCGCGGCCGGTGATCATCAGATGGCCGTCGTCATCGATGCGCGCCAGGTCGCCGGTAGCGAACCAGCCATCGGCATCCGTGGCGCAGTGGTCGTGGCCGAAATAGCGTTCGATCACCGCAGCGCCGCGCACCCGCAGATGGCCATCGACACCGCGTTGTTGCGGCAGGGCGCGGCCTTCGGCATCGGTGATCAGCAGGTCGACCCCGATGGCAGGACGGCCGGACAGGGCCGCCTGGCCCGGATCGCCAGGTGCCGCCACCGTGCCCGACGGTGACAGCTCGGTCATGCCCCAACTGGTCTGGACGATGACGCCCAGGCGATCCTGTACGCGTTCCATCAGGGCCGGAGCCAGGGGCGCGCCGCCCATGATGATGCGTTTCAGGCTGGGGAGGTCGCCGCCTTCGGCTTCCAGGTGTTCGACCAGGCCCAGCCATACCGTCGGCACGCCGACGGCCACCGTGACATCTTCCTGGCGGATCAGGCGTGCCAGACTGGCGCCGTCGGAATGGCGACCGGGCAGGACCAGTTTCCCGCCCACGGCCGGGACAGCGAAGGGCAGGCCCCAGGCGCTGGCGTGGAACATCGGCACGACCGTCAGGACGTTGTCGCGGCCGGATAACGCCATGACATCGGTTTGCAACAGGCGCAGGGTGTGCAGGAAGCTGGAGCGATGGGTGTAGGTGACGCCCTTGGGTGCGCCGGTCGTGCCCGAGGTAAAACACAGCCCCGACGGCGCGGTTTCGTCAAACCCGCCCCAGGGATGGTGGTCGGGCGTGGCGGTGATCATGGCCTCGAACGAATGGCCGGCCTCGGCCGGACCATCAATGACCAAAAGGCGTTGCAAGCCCGGCACGCGGGCCGCCACCTGGCGGGCCAACGGCATCAGGTCGGCGCTGATGATGGCGATGCTGGCGCCGGACTGTTCGACCATGGCGGCCAGTTGCGTCGCCGTCAGACGCGGGTTCAGGGTATGGCATACCGCGCCCATGCCCATGATGGCGTACCAGACCTCGACATGGGCCTGGCTGTTCCAGGCCAGGGTGGCAACCTTGGCGCCCAGTCCCACGCCCAGCCCGGCCAGGACGGTTGAGATACGCCGGCTGCGGTCGTGCAGCCCGGCATAGCCGATACGGTCGGTGCGGCCGCCGTCACGGGCGGTGACGACTTCGGCGCGGGGATGCCACTTGGCGGCGTGCGTCAGGAACTGATCGAGCGTCAGCGGGTACGCCTGCATGGAACCGTCGAGCATCAGCATCCCGCCTTTTCGGGCAAGGGTGGAGAGACGACGCCGACATTCCAGTTCCACGCCGTGTCACCACGGGCGCGGCGGCGGCACACCACCTCTTCGTTCAGTTCGTACATGCCGGGCAGCAGATGGGTCCTGGCGACGGGTGTCGCTTCGAAGGCCATATAGGATTTGTCGGCGCCGTAAGCGTTCCAGGCCGGTTGGCCGGCGGCCGAGGGGACGCCATCGCGCACGAACGATGCCCAATAGCCCATCACGGCATCGGAAAAGGCGGCTTCTTCCGGTGTCAGGACGACCTTGGGCCACAGGGCCGGCGTCGTGGCGTGGGTGCCGAAGACATAAGGAATTTCGCTGGCGTGGAAGGCGTGAAGGCCTGCCGCTTCGGCGGCGGGATACCCGCGGTCGAAATAGTAGAGATACGCCGATTGACCGGCCGTCGTCGTTTTGAGCGCCAGACGTTCAGCGGTCCAGCCATAGAGGGCGTCGCGGGTGGTGGCGAGCAGGCTTTCGGGGATGTTGGACGACGGGTATTGCGCCAGGAAGGCCTCGGCCAGCTCGCCGTAACGTTCTTTCACGGCGGCGATGTAGTCGGCTTCGGTCGCCGGGGCCGGCGGCGCCAGGAAGCGCAGCGAGCGGATCTCGCCGCTGTTGAAGCCGACCAGGATCGGCACCGGCGCCTGTTCGCCGCGATCGAAGACCTCGACCAGCTGACGCGGCAGGACACGGCCGTCGACGGTGCCGAACGGCAGGTAGCCCTTGGTGGGGGCTTGGTTGGTCAGGGTTTCGGCGTCCATACCGCGCAGGGCGGCCAGATCCTTGGCGCCCAGTTGCGATTGCAGCCACACCCCGATGGCTTCGGCGGGTTCGGAACCGTAGCGCTTGGCCTTCAGTTCCGGCGTCGAAATCATATAGGCGCTTTGCAGGATCGCCTTGTGGAACAGGCCACTCGCCGGCGGTGAGGCCAGCAGGTACATGACGCTCAAGCCACCGGCCGATTCCCCGGCGATGGTGACATTGCCGGCGTCGCCGCCGAAGGCTGCAATGTTGCGCTGGACCCAGCGCAGGGCCTCGATCTGGTCCATCAGGCCGTAATTGCCCGAGATGTTGTAGGGCGATTCCGAGCTCAGCTGCGGATGAGCCAGGTAGCCCAAGACGCCCAGGCGGTAGTTGATCGACACGACCACAATGCCCTGTTTGGCCAGGGCGGCGCCGTCATACATGGCTTCATGGCTGTAGCCGCCGGTCAGAGAGCCGCCGTGAATCCACACCATGACGGGGGCGTTCTTGGCATTTTCCGGCGCCCAGACGTTCAGGCTCAGGCAGTCTTCGCTCATGCGCTCGGGCGGGTTGGCATAGATGCTGGCCACACGCGGCTTGGGCTGATAGCAGGCCGGGCCGAACTGCGACGCATCGCGGACGGTCTTCCACGGCTTTGCGGCGACCGGGGCCTTCCAACGGCGCCAACCGATGGGCGCCTGGGCATAGGGCAGGCCGCGATAGATGTTCAGGCCGTCTTCGGTGATGCCTTTGACGGGGCCAGCCAAAGACTTAACAACCGGCGCCTTGACCACAGGCTCGGCGAACGCGGCCGGGGCGAAGAACAGGGCAAGCGCAGGGAGGAGGAACTTGATCATGACGGTTCACCGGTAGGAGTCAGGCCGTGTTTGCGCAAAGATCCGGCCAGGACCATGAACAGGACGGCGGCCAGCACATAGAAGGGCACCAGCGTGTAAAAAGCCAGTTGCAGCGAATGATCGGGCGAGACGGCGCGCAGCCAGTCGGAAGCGGCGCCAAGATAGGTCGGCCCCAGCCCCAGGCCGATCAGGTTCATGACCAGCAGCAGCAGGGCACCGGACATGACGCGTTGGTGCGGGGCGACGGCTTCCTGGACCAGGGCGACGGCGGGGGACAGATAGAAGTAGTTGAAGACCATCGGCCCGATCAGGAACAGGATGGCGGTCTGCCAGTCGGGCGCGTGGACGAAGCCGATGAACGGCGGAATGGCGCACAGCAGGCCGATGGCCGGGATCCAGGCATAGGCCGACTTGGCGCGCGGGGCAAAGGTGTCGACCAGCCGGCCGGAGATGATCATGCTGGCGCTCATGCCGAGCCCGACGACCAGGGCATACCAGACGGCGACATCGGGCAGGGCCATGTCTTTTTCGCGCATCAGCAACAGGGTGGTGAAGTTGAGCGAAGCGTAGGTGACGAACTGGACCGCGCCGCAGGCCAGGGCCGTCAGCACCAGGACCGGGCGCGAGAAGAACATCCGCAGGGTCGGCCAGAAGCCGGCCTTTTCCGTCGGGGCAACCGTAACCTTATCGAGGCCGCCACGCTTGGGTTCGCGCACGGTGAGAAACACGACCAGGGCCATGACGATGCCAACGATGCCCAGCACGATAAAGGCGTAGCGCCAGCTATAGGCGGCGGCAATCGAGGCGCCAAAGGCCACACCCAAAGCCTGACCGACTGGCGGCCCCAGGTTAAACAGGCCAAAGGCAAGGCCACGGCTGCGCGACGCGAAATAGTCCGAGATGATGGCGTAGGACGGCGGCACCCCGCCGGCCTCCCCTACCCCCACCGACATGCGGGCGGCGACCAATTGCGGATAGTTGGCCGACAGACCGCAGGCGACGGTGGCAGCGCTCCACAGGCCGCAGGCCAGAGCGACCACCTTGGTGCGGTTGGTCCGGTCGGCCAGCCAGCCGACCGGGATGGAGATAAAGCAGTAGAAGACCGCGAAATAGAGGCCGGAAATCATCCCCAACTGCCCGTCGCTCACGCCCAGCTCGTCCTGGATCGGCTTGGCCAGTATGGACAAAAGCTGACGATCCAGGAAGTTCAGGACATAGACCAGGAACAGGACGAACAGCACGAACCAGGCATAGCCGGCCGGTTTCGTCGTTTGGGGACTCATCTCCATGGTCAGAAGTCCGCCACCAGACGCACACCCACCGTCCGCGGCGTCAGGCGGGCATAGCGGCTGGTGAAGAAGGTTTCCGGGTGGACATAGACCACGGAGTCGCTGTTGGTCAGGTTTTCGACATAGAAGCCGACGGTATAGTTATCCATGGCGATGGCCAGGGTGGTGTTCACCAGGGTGTAGGCGTCGGTATAGTCGAAGGTCGGCATGGGCACGGTCGGCTTGCCCGGGGTGTTGGGGAAGGTGTTGGGGAATTCACCGACGTGGGAGATGGCCAGCGACCAGTTGGCGCGGGCCTTGGGCGTCAGGTCCCAGGCATAGTTGACATAGGCCGTTCCCTGGAATTTCGGGCTCGACAAGGGCGTTCCCAAAACGGCGCCGGAATAGGCGGCTTCCTGGGCGGTCAGCTTGTCGACTTCGGACTTATTGACAGAGCCGTTCAGCCCGATGACAAGGCCGCGTCTGGGATACGCATGCAGCTCCCATTCCAGGCCCTGGCTGGTGGCGCCGCCGATATTGGTGGCGAACTGGACACCGTCGGAGACGCGGTTGGCCTGGACCTGGATGTTGCGCCAGTCGATCCGGTAGAGCGCCAGGCTGCCACCCAGCTTGCCGCCGAACCAGCGGCCCTTGGCCCCCAACTCGTAGTTGGTCAGGTCGTCGGAATCGGCGCCGTCGGGAATGATCAGGTCGTTCGGATCGGTCAGGCTGACCCGGCCGGCCAGGGCGTTGATCACCGGTGTGCGGAAGCCCGTCGACACCGCCGCATAGGTGGTCAGATTGTCATGGGGCTTATAGGACAGGCTGAGGCGATAGGACGGCTTTTCGCCCTTGGCTTCGCGGCCGGTCGCGGTCGGGGTGGCGACGCGGTTGAGGTAGCCGGTATTGCCTGGGAAGACATAGCCGGCCGCGCCATAAAACGCGTAGGTGTAGTAGTTGGGCGCAGAGAAACCGCCGGCATCGGTAAAGCCCTGGGCCGACAGGCTGCCGTAGCGCAGGCCGCCTGACACCCATAGTTTGTCCGAGAAGCGATAGGTCAGGTCGCCATAGATGGCCGTTTCCTTGGAATCTGCGTGGCTGTAATCCATCAGGTAATATTCACCCTCGGTATTACGGATGTTGTAGGTGGTCAGGAAGTCCTGGCGCGAACGCAGGAAATATTCGAGATATTGCCGGCGTTCCAGGTAGAAGCCGCCCAGAACCCAGTCGAATTTTCCGCCCGGATCGGAGACCAGGCGCGCTTCCTGGACGACGGTGCGGCGATAGCCATAGGCGTCCAGGCCGAACGGAATGGCGCCGCCAAACGTGCCAGCCAGGTCGACCACGAACTTCTGGTCGAAGTTCGAATAGTTGCTGGAGCTCATGAACTTGGCGCCGTCGAACTGATAGTCGACGGTGACATTGTAAGAGGTGAATTTTCCGGTGAACAGGTCGGGCTTGTCCGAGATCTTGACGTACTTGCCCAGGTTCGGGCTGGTCATGCCGGAATCCTGCGGATTGCTGTTCTCGTGCGAGGCGGTGGCGCGGATCGACAGGCGCTCGGTCGGCTTCCACATCAAGCTGACGCGGCCGCCGGTATCGATCAGCGAATTGGCCTTTTCGGTCCCCGTGCCGATATTGGTGATGTAGCCGTCCTCATCGCGGTGGAACAGCACGGCGCGCAGGGCCAGCTTGCCGTCGACCAGGGGGACATTGACCATGGCGTTGTAGCGCTGACGCCAGGACCCGTTGCCGCGCACGGCGACGTCGCCCAGCACCGAGGCTTCGAATTCGCTCAGGTTCGGCGCCTTGGTGATAATGCGCAGCGCGCCGGCCAGCGAGCCTGAGCCGAAGAGGGTGCCTTGCGGTCCGCGCAGAAACTCGACTCTTTCGACATCGAACAGGTTTGGGTCGATATTGGTGGTGTTGCCGTTGGCATTGATCGGCTGTTCGTCGATATAGATGGCGACCGCGCTTTGCAGACCGGCGCCATAGCCGGAATTGGTCGCCACGCCGCGGGCGGTGAAGTAGTTGAAATTGGCGCTGGGGCGGTTCAGCACCACGCCGGGGGTCTCGCGACCCAGGCCTTCGAAGCCGACTATGCCCTTGGCGGTCAGGTCCTTTTGCGAAAAGCTGGTGACCGAGATCGGCACGTCCTGGGCCTTTACGGCGCGACGGGTCGAGGTGATGACGACGGCATTGTCGTCGTTGGCGGCGGCGGCATCGTCAGCCGGCGCGTCCTGGCTTAAGGCGGGTGAAGCGATGGCCACGCTGGCGGCCAGGGCGGCGGCGCAGGCCGTCCGCAAAAGAAGTCCCTTCATGCGTTATCTCCCATCAGCGCCGATCATTCACGCCGGGCTGTTAGGCTCAACATGCGCCGGATTTGGGGGCTTGTCAACACTCACTCTCTCGCGTGTGAATGTTATTGAATTTGATCTTTTCGATCCGGCACAGGAACCGGCACAACATGCGCCTATTTTAAGCGATCTTGAGACATATCTAATTGATATTATGATCTATTATTTGTTAGACAACCGGCACAGTAACCGGCACAATAGGCTTATGGATATATCCTATATGGAACCCATGGTGCCGGAAGAGGCCGTCCGGGCGCTTGAAGACGAGGTTGTCGACCTCATCGCCGAAGCCAATCAGCTTGCCGGCAAGGTGCATCCGATTTTGCGCGACTCCATCGGAACGCTGGTCCGATCGATGAACTGTTATTACTCCAACCTGATCGAAGGTCACGACACCCATCCGCGCGATATCGATCGAGCGCTGGCCAACGACTTTTCGACGGAACCAAAGCGGCGGGAACTGCAACAGGAAGCCGTTGCGCATATCTATGTCCAGGGCCTGATCGACGCCGGCGATGACCCGGATATCTGGCCGGCTTCGGCCGTCTATGCGTCATGGTTGCACCAGGCGTTCTGTGAACGGCTGCCGACGGAGATGCTGTGGGTGACGAATAAGGACACCGGCGAACGGCTGGAGGTCGTCCCAGGGCAATGGCGGACCCATGATGTTCAGGTCGGACGCCACGTCCCGCCGGAACCGGACGACCTGCCGCGCTTTATGGCGCGTTTCGAAAAGGCTTACGGCGCGGCGCCGCTCAACCGGTTGCGCCAGATCCAGACCGTCGGCGCGGTACACCATCGCTTTCTGTGGATACACCCGTTCCTGGATGGAAACGGCCGGGTGGCCCGCCTTATGTCTCACGCTTTGCTGAAACGTCTCGGCATTGGCACCAGTCTGTGGTCCGTCGCCCGTGGGCTGGCGCGGCAGGAAGGCCAATACAAAAGACTGCTGGATTGGGCGGATTCTCCGCGTCAAGGCGATCGCGATGGACGGGGCAACCTGACCCAGCAGGGCCTGGTCGATTTCTGCAAATTCTTCCTCGATACGGCGATCGATCAGATCCGGTTTATGAAAGGCCTGCTGGAACCGGACTCGCTTCTGACCCGGATGGAAATCCATGTCGAAGAGGAAATTCGCGCCAAGCGGCTTCTGCGCGGCAGCTTCGCCGTTCTGCGCGAAGCCGTTCTGTCCGGAGAAGTAGAGCGGTCTAAGATTCCGGCCTTGACCGGCTACGAAGAACGCGGCGCCCGAAAAGTCACCGCAGCCTTGCTGGAAAAAGGCATGCTGACAGCGGCATCCCACCGCGCGACTCTTCGCCTGGCCTTCCCGACGGATGTGGTCGAACGCTGGTTCCCCAATCTTTACCCTAGCAACGCTGGGACGAGATCATGAAAGCGGCTGGGTCAAAGGCTGATTGCATCGCGAAGTGCCGTGTTTGATATCGATATCACCAGAATCCCCGGGCTGCTTACTTGATTCCGAGAAACGGTACGATGTGCAATACCGACCAGCGGTATCTGCAAGATGCGGCATATGCTCTACAGTTGGCGAAATGTGCTCTGGCGTTAGTCAATACAGTGGCGTCGGCAGCGTGGCGAACTGGTGAACCAAACCCAGAACCGGTGATTGAAGAATAAAACGCGTTAATGTGATTGATGAAAACTTGCTCGCTAAAAATTTGCAATTGTTCGCGGTGGGCAGCGGAAATCAGGCTGTAAAGTTCGGTACGAGAAGATAATATTGCCGCACCCTCATACGGCAAATATACAGAACTTGACCAATACTTTAAAGAAAGGTCATTAACCTTGATCAAGAGGGCAACGATTTCATCGATTTGCTTATTGTATTGGTCCGCACGCCGCTTCCTCGCCTCGACCCAACTATTTTGGAACAGAGTTACCAGTACACTGGACGCAGAGCCCGCAAGTCCCCCCACAATCGCTGCTAATGTCGCATCATTCATGCAGTCTTGCGTCGCTCGCGGTCTGCATCCTCAATATAAGTCCAAATATCCTTTACATAATATTCATAGCCAGGGTTGGTCTGAATCAGCGCCAAACGAGATTTAAGTTCGGCGAACGAATAGCCTGCATATCTGATCAACCCGCCAAAACACTCCTCCAAGAATGAAGAACCGTATCCAAAGGCTGAATCAATTATGATACTTACTTTTTCTGATTCTCTGAGCGCCGGAACAAGAAAATCTTCTCTGAATTCCTCTCCGCTCTTGGGCCCATCCAAGCGAATACGGCCGCCCGGGAAGGGCGAAAAATCGTTGCCAATGTCGATTACTTTTTCGACCATTTCAGCCATCAGACTCATAGATTTCCCATGCAACCAATGTCCCGCCTATATCGTGTTTGTAAAGGCGTTTCTCAACTCCGCCATTTTCGCAATCGTAGAAATATTCGCCCTTTCCGCTAACAACCCTCAGAGTTCCCTTGCTAAATTTGTCCAAAAGGTTTCGCATTTCGCGAAGTCCTTTACCGCGATTTTTTTCACCCGTAGCAGACCGAGGGTTCTTAAATGCGGCTTCGATCGCGTCAGCATCACTGAAGAGTGAAGAATGTAAAAAATTCTTTAGCACTTCCCATCCGAGGCGACGTAGAGTCGCTGGTATGCCTTGACCATGGTCAAAAACCAATATCGAGAAGCGCTTTTTGTCCTCATTATAAGACGCCAAGAACCACCATCTATCAAACACTTGCTTTGGAACCTGATATTGTATGTCTTTGTAAGCCCATTGCCGAACGTTTGTAATCGCCTCGCTGATGGCGCCGTAGAGTTTGGGCGTTGCTTTTACAAAGGTTGCAATGGCCGCTACTTCCGTCATAAGGCTACGTAACGCTCGTTCCATGTCGACAATGTCTGCGCTTCGAATTGATATGTAACGTTCTGCAGTTATCGGCGTTTGAGGCTCCGGCATATTATCTACGCCGACCAGCTCGAAAACACCGATCTCATTCAACATCCGCTTGATTCCGGGATCCCAAAAACCGTCGGCGGGTATCGTGTGCCTACCTCCGTGGATACGTTTCATTCGGTCCATTTCACTCGCAAAGAGAAGCGCACACGTCGGAGACATGCGGCGGATGTGCTGCATTGTTACACCAATGGTCGGTGGAGAAAGCTGCACAACTTCGCGTATGGTCTGGAGAAATCCAATGGTGGCCTCACCAGCTTCTTGTAAATCAAGAACTTCCGGTGCAGAAATTGATACGTGCCCATACTGCACGTTGACTTCGGTCCCGTATTTGGCGGCAATTTCTCCCACTTTGTCGGAAAGCCCGGACTCGACGACCCTTACGTACAAGCGGTTGGCGTAATAATGATGCTTACGATTGCGCTTTTCGGCCCTCTTCGACCTGATCCTTTGCCTAGACTCGCTTCCAGATCCCCTTTTCATCCGTAGCACGCCGTCCCGTCTTCATCAGGATCAAGCCTACGACCATTACCCCACTGCTCCATAGATCGTGTTCTGCGGGCACTTCCTTCCCAGCATTGCATTTCGGCGCCCAGGGCTGAAACTAGCGCCAACGTCCGTACATACCGATCTGATCCGATTCGCTCGATAGTCAACGGTTGGCGCCGCAGCACTTGCTTCAAGCTTTTTCGGCTGGCCTTAGCATCACCGAAGACACCTATCTCGGGAGCGTCAGTGTCAGTGAGGCGGATTCGCCCGTCGTCGCAGCGAATGATATCGCCGTCGACAGCATCGCGCGTAAGCGTATCCGAAAAGAAAATGTGAATCATGCGAGGACCTTCCCTCGCGATTGCAACCAGAAATTCAAGATTGATGCAAGGTCGCTTTTTTGTCACGGCAGGGACCTTGAGAATGAGAATTCTAAGAATTCTTAGAATTCGGTGACACCTTATCGAATACGGAAATTCGCGCCATGACTCAGCCACTCCAAACCCAATATGCCACCCTCAACGATCGCCGGCTCCACTTCGGCCGAGCCTTCTGGCAGAGCATCGCGTTTCATATTGCCTGCCTGATCGCGGTGGCGTTCCTGCTGCGCGGACTGAACCTGAGCACGCCGCTGCTGGGTGCGGCCGGTGCGGCGCTGGGCATGGCTACCCTGCTCATGGCCTTTATCGCCTGGCGGCTGCAAAGGCTGGAAGTCCAGTACGAGTTCGATCTGCGCGCCATCGAGGATCACTGGATCGCCGCCGGAGAAACCGGCATCCAGCGGCCTGCCGTCTCCGGACGGTTCGGATCGCGGCTGGCCGTCGTCGCGGCTCTCGCGCTCTTCGGTGCCGGGCTTATTGGGCTGGGACTTGTGGTGCTGAGCGCCGGCCTTCCGAAATAAGCCGCGTCATCCTCACCGGCTTCGCCAAGGCCTCCTCATGCGCCTCCAGGCTCTCGCCCCAGAAGGCTTCGACGCTCGGCCCCTGCTTCAGCCGCTTGTCGCGAAACAGAAAGCCGAACAGTTCGTGAAACCACACCCGCCGGCCCATCTGGTAGTACCAGCGCTGGGCATGGCGCAGCTTCGGGTCGCGAAAGGTGAGCAGGCGCCACAAGGCTTTCGGCCGCGTCTGCATAATGACCTCGATGGCCTTGACCCACACAAAGACGCGCCACGGCGGCACATGGCGCGTGGCCAGGACCTGGTGCTTATAGTCCCACTTGCTCTGGTCGGTCTGGATGACCTCCCGCCCCTTGGCCAGGCCGAAAAACGGCGTCCAGCGGTGGGGCGTGACATAGACGCTTTGGATCTGGTCCGGATCATAGGCCAGGAGCTGGCGCAGTTGCCGCCAGTAATCCCGGTCGGTTTCTTCCTCGAAGCCCACCACCCAGGTCGCCATGGACAGCATGCCATGTTGCCGCATCAGCCGGATGGCTTCGCGGTCCGTGGTGGTCGATCCGCCCTTGCGGATCTTGCTGAGCACCGCTTCGTCGGTGTTTTCCATACCCATCAGAAAGCGTTCGACCCCGGCCTGTTTGTAGAGGTGCAGGTGGTCGCGGTCGCGCACGATGTCGTCGGCCCGCGTTGAACCGACCAGGGTGACCGAGACCTTTTCGGCAATCAGGGCTTCGAGGAACCGTTTCCACATCTTCTTCGACGAGGTCGGGTTTTCGTCGGCGAAGTTGAACACCTCCACGCCGTGGTCGCGGTGCAGCCGGGCGATTTCGGCGGCGAAGCGTTCCGGGTTGCGGTGACGCCACTGGGTCCAGAAGCCGCGCTGGCCGCAGTAGTTGCAGGGATGAGGGCAGCCGCGCGAGAACTGGACCACCACGGCGCGTTTGCCGCCCCAGTAGGAATAGCGGGCGAAGTCGATCAGCTCCCAGCCGATGCGCCAGGCGTCAAGGTCGGCCAGCATCTCACGCGACGGCGTCTTGTGCGGGGTGCCGTCGCGGCGGAAGGCGATGCCTTTGACGGTGGCGAGGTCGGTGTCGGAGGCCAAGGCGCGGACCAGGTCGCGGCAGGTTTCCTCGCCTTCGCCGCAGACGATGTAGTCGAACTGAGGTTCGTCGCGCAGGATGTCCTGCCAATGGTAGGTCGGGAAGACGCCGCCATAGATGACTTTGAGGTTGGGCAGGCGAGCTTTGGCGCCGGCGGCAATCTTGCCCGCGATCGGGTGGGCCGAGGTCGAGCCGGAATGGCCCAGCAGCAGCAGGTCCGGGGCATGGGCGGCGATGTTGCGGCAGATCTCATCCAGCGGCATGGGGCCGAATTCGGCATCCAGCAGGGTGACGTCGTGGCCATCATCGATCAGAGGGCCTCCATTCGACAGCAGCCCCAGCGGTGGCAGGTGGTCGTCGGGTATGCGGCTGCCGATGGCCGGATGCGGCGGGTTCACGATCAGGATACGCATGCAGTCCCCCATAAGGTTGTCAGAGCCTTCGGGGTTACATGCTTCGCCGGTGAGCGGCATGAGGCGGTTATGAGGAATTGCTGAAAAGGGCCACATGACCCGGCAGACAAGGCGTGACAGACCTTCCGAAGGCGGAAATTATTTTCGCCCAATGCGCGAAATCTTTTTCGCCTTTAAATTGCGGTTAACTATTCCACCCCTTCCTATACCAAATAGTTACTTTGTTCATATTTCCCCAAGGTCGCCTGAGGTTCCAGCATGTCATTGACTATGCGACTCACCATCCGCCAAAAGCTCTTGTTTATGGTTGGCGTCTTCTTCGTTCCCATTACCCTTATGTCCTGGCTTTTCCTGGATCAGGCGCAACGCGAAATCCGGTTCAGCTCCCGCGAAATTGACGGCGTCGCGGCGCATCTGTCGGTTCTGCCGACCTTCGATGCCCTGGCCAAACAATCGGCCACCGGCCAGGCCGCTGAGCCGCCCGCCCGTGACATCACAGCGGCCAAGGCTATGGTTCCCGCCGCGGTTGAGGCCTTCGAAGGCGCGTCCAGCGGCGGCTCGACCGTTGCCCGTGACAAGGCGCTCGAGGTCATCACCGCGATAGCCGACGCCTCCAACCTGACACTCGATCCCGACCTCGACACCTATTATCTGATGGACGCGATGTCGTTCAAAGCGCCCCAGGCCAACCGCGATGTCAGCGAGTTCCTGTCTGTGCTGCGGTCGGTCGATGCGACGGTTCCCGGCGCGACGCGGCGGCAACTGGTTCTGGAACTGGGCAAGTTCCAGACCGGATGGCGCGGTCAGGTCACGTCACTGGAAAAATCTATGGACCAGGCGCCCGAACTCAAAGAGGCGCTTGGCGCCAAGACCAGCGCCTACAAGGCGGCGGCCGAAGCCTTCGATAGCCTGGCCAATCAGGCCGTGGATCAGCTGGATGCCACCCAGGCCATCGCCGAAAGCGACGTCACCGCACTTATGACGGCGTACGACGCGTATCTGGGTCAGGCGAAAATCCTGTCCACCGCGACCGCGGCGCAACTGAAGGGCCGGCTTGAGCAACGGGTCCATCGTCTGGAGACCCGCCTCTTTGGCCTTCTGGGCATCGCCGGGGCCGCGTCGATCGTCGCCATCTTCATGGCCCTGTGGTTGTCGCGCTCGGTCATGGGCGCCATCCGCGCCATTACTGGCAATCTGCGCGATCTGGCCGACCACGATATCAATGCCGAAATTCCGGAATCGCGGCGTCAGGACGAAATCGGCGAAGTCGGCAAGGCTCTGGTCTATTTTCGCAGCAAGGTGATCGAAAAGATGGCAGACGCCAGCAGCGATGTGAAGCGCAACAGTCTGATCGTCAAAGAGAAGGAGCGGATCAACAGTCTCAGCGTCCGCGTCAAGAACTCCATTACCGACGTGATCGACGCCATTCAGATCCTGTCCGCCTCCATCAGCGAAACCACCGACGATGTCAGCGTCACCGCCCGTTCGACGCGGGAAGAGCTGTCGGCCGCGGTGCAGAAGCTGGCGACCGCCGCCGAAGACGTCACGCGCGTCTCCGAAAGCATGGGTCGGGTGTCGATGGCCTTTGCCGAGATCGAGCACAGCAGCCGGCGCAGCGCCGACCTTTCCGCTGAGGTCAATCTGGAAATCCAGAAATCCCAGCAGGTTGCCGACAGTCTGATGCAGGTGGTCGGGCGCATCGGCGACGCCTCGAAGCTTATTCACGACATCGCCCAGCAGACCAACCTGCTGGCTTTGAATGCAACCATCGAAGCCGCACGGGCCGGCGAGGCCGGACGCGGCTTTGCCGTGGTGGCCGGTGAGGTCAAGTCATTGGCCGGGCAAACCGCCAAGGCGACGCACGAGATCGAAGATCAGATCAACAGCGTCAGCGCCGCCGCCTGTACCATGGCGGACTCGATCGCCCAGATGCACGCCCTTCTGGAGCATGTTTCGCAGTCGTCGGCTTCGGTCGCACAATCCGTGCAACAGCAAAGCCTGGAAACCCAGGAAATACGGTCGACGCTGCAACAGGCCGCGGCCGACAACAAGGACGCCGTGGGCATCATCTACCGCTTGCCCGAAGCCACCCGAAAGACAGAAAAATCGGCCGACACCATGCGGCAGATCTCGGCGGATATGTCGCAGACCTCCACGGACATGCAGGCGGAACTGTCTATCCTGCTGGAAGAAATGATCGATAAGCGGATGTCGGCGCGCTACGCCTCAACCGAAAAGATCGACGTCAAGTTCAAGGGACGGCTCTATGCGGGCGTCCGATTGCTGGACGTGTCCGAAACCGGCGCCCGGTTGGGAGGGATAGCCGACGCCCGTGTTGACGACGAACTGACCCTGATCATGGATGACGACGTCGAATTGGACGGCCGCGTGGCCTGGGTCGGTACCGACACGATCGGGGTCCGGCTGAACGAAGCCAAGTTCAGCCAGATGCAGATCATGCAACTGGCCGCCTGATTGGGCCCTGAGAGCGGAATGAGATTAGGTGGCATCGCCCGCCCCATTTACGGAGAGGGGGTTAGCGAGAGCGAATTGCGCCCGAAACGCAAGGAAGCGGTGGCAGGGGCTTTACCGTCAGTGGAATTGCCTCTTCCGTCATCTTGCTTCGCTCGATGCCACGCCACGGGGCGCCCCGCTCCCCCGTAAACAGCTAGGCGACGCACACAAGCCATCGCAAGTCGCTCCTCCCTTTTCCTCCCCGCTCGTCGGGGAGGAAAAGGGAGGAGCGCCGCCGAGATATATCTCGGCAAGCGCAAGTCGAACGAGTGAAGCCCGCAGGGCGAAGCGAGAAAGGTGCGGTGGTGGGGTTTCTTTCTTTACTTTCAGCGCCTTGACTGTATCCGCGTATGCAAAGATACCCCACCACCATGTCGCTGCGCGCCACTTCGCTCATGGTCCCCCTCCCCAACAAGTGGGGAGGAGAAAGAAAGTGATTACAAGGCATTATCGTGGGTGGAGACGTCGAGCGACATTTGTGCATACCCTAGCCGAAAACAGCGGAGGCGAAGATGTTTCGAGCTAAATTCATTCCGCTCTAGAATCGGGCGCTTAGCCGGGTCACCCACACGGTACCGGTCTGTTCCGCACCGGAGCGGCCGGGGCGATAACGCGTCACCCCTGCCGTCGAGGTCAGGCTGAGGCGGTCGTTCAGGTGCACGGCGCCGCCGATTTCGACCGACACGGCGCGTCCGCCGGTGACATCACCGCTGTTCAGGTTGACCTGGCTGACGCGCCCCAAAACCTCATAGCCGCGTCCCTTGTTGCGGTCCGTTTCCGGCATGCCGCGCCGGCGGTCATAGCTGTATCGGCCGCCATCGATCATCCACGAACCCTGGACATAGCCGCCGGAATAACGAACGTTTCGTCCGCTGCGGCGTTGCAAGTCGGTGACGACATATTGCGCCTGAACCGCCACGGGACCGCGCACGACAGCGCCTTCCAGACTGACGGTTGTGCGTGACCGAACGTCACTCAGGGCAGGCGTCCGCACCACCACCGGGCCATAGGGTCCCGAGGCGCGCGCCGATACCCGTTCACGGCCGTCGTCGCGATTGCTGCGGCGTTCGAATCCGGCGCCGGCATGAACCTTCCAGCGATCGCCGTCGACCACCAGCCGGGTCGCCCGGCCTGCGATGCCATAGCCTTCGGCGGTCGCGCTGCCGTCTTCGTCGCGCAGAGCAGGCCCGAAATAGCCGACCGTCACGGTATGGCGACGGCCCGATTGCGACACCTGAATCCCGGTGGCGAAACCCGGCGCCAGCGCATTGGCCACGGACCGTTCCGCCAGGGATTGGTCGGACGCGCCCTGCATATCCTCCAGGCTCACCGGGGCAATCATATTGCCAGCGCGAACCTCCCAGTCGGCATGTGGGCGCAGGGCGACATAGGCGTTACGCCAGCCGCCGTCGCCGCTCAGTTCACGCTCGACGCGGTAGCGCAGCTTGTCGCCGACACGCCCGGCCACACCGACGCGCAGCCGGCGGATCGATCCGCGCACCGTGGTTTCACCGTCGTCCGGCGTGACCGATACCGCATCCAGATTGAGGCGCAGAACCGGCCGGATCCGGAACCGGCCGCTGCCCGGCGGACCGTCGTCATCTGATGGCGTGGCGGGAAAGGCGGCGGTTGCGGGGATGATCAGGCCGGCGATCGAGGCAAGGAGAAGGGTTTTAAGGCGGCGCATAAGGTTCATCCTTGCAGCGTGGTGAGGGCATCGCCCAAGGCAGAGGCGAAGGCCTCCGTCGCGGCCAGGTCGGCAAAGTCGTGGCCAACATCGGCGGCCACGGTCAGGTGCACCCCGCCTGCCCCGGCCCGGTCCGAGCGGTATTGCTGCAAGGCCCGGGTCCATCGCCGCGCCCGCGTCAGGCGGTGGCGGCCCTGTTGCGCATCGATGGCGGGCGTGGTGTTCAAGCTGGGGTCGCGGCGGGTATCGTCACCGCCGACCACGACATGGATGGGGACCGCATCCCATTGCGGATGAAGGGGCAGCGTGCCGATGCCGGCCGGAAAGGCCAGGCCGGCATCCGGGAAGCTGTACCAGCCGGCGGAACAGGGCAGACAGGCCGCGACGCGATCCGCATGCATCATGGCAAAGCGATGGGCGAACTGGCCGCCGCCGGAGAAACCGGTCAGAACGACGCGGGCGGTATTGATGCCCGTCCGGCCGGAAAAGTCCTTCAGCATGGCCAGCAGCGATTCATCGGCCCTGACGGCCTTACGGGGATCGACGACCTGCTGGTACTGGCCGTAGGTCGCCTTGTCGAAGACGGGCACGACCAGAGCAAACCGGCCGCTTCGTGCCAGCGCGCTGAGGCGGAACAGGTGTTCGGCGCTGTTGCGCGAGATGCCGTGGACGGAGACCACCACCGGTGTCGCGGGCCCCGCCCCAGCCGGGACAAAGCCGAAATAAGAGGCCGCGGTGGCGGCGTGGTGAAAGAGACGTTCGGGGCGCAGAGCCTCCGAAACCGGCCAGTCGCGTTCGTGGCGCATATCAGGTCCTCAGGTATGGGGAAAAAGTTGAACAACAGGGGCAGTGACGGGGGTGGGGGCGGGCGGGGCTTCCTCAACCAGCCCGTCGTCGCTGAGACGCCAGTGGCGGGTGGCGCAATCCGCAAGGCCGCGTGTCGCGGCGGTCATGACCACGACGCCCGGCCAATGGCGCAGATAGTCGACCATGACCTCTTGCTGGTCGGCGGTCAGACCGGCGTCGACACCATCCAGCAGCAGCAATCGCGGCCGACCTGCCATGGCGCGGACAAGGCTTGCCACAGACTCTGTTACCGGTCCCAGATCGCGGGCGAGTTCCTCCGCCGATGGGCGCGCCCGGCTACGCACGCGATAGGCCAGGTTTGTCGCCATCGCCGCCCGCAACAGGGGGACCGCAGGACTGGCAATACCGATCAGGTTGCGACGTCGCGATGGCTTGAGACCGTGAACGGGGCGTCCGTCCATGCGCACCCGTGCAGCCACCGGCCCGGCCAATCCGGCGAGACTAAGCAACAGACCGGTTCTCTGGGCAGAGCTTCCACCGTCCAGAAGCACCACCTCACCGTTGCCGACACGGGCGGAGAAGGGCCGGGTTGTGCCCGCCGTCATCAGCGTTTCGACCGTCAGACCGGTCTCGGCGCGGCGCCTGCCACCGGCCGGCTGCGTTGACGACACGTGTTCTGACATGCGGCCGCGCAGACGCTGCCAGGCGATAAGACCGGGAACCGTCAGCTCCGCGGCGCGGGCAACGTCCGAGAGGGCGGTGGCCATCAGACCCGCCAGGCTCATCAGGCCGACCAGGTGGTGCAGGTCGATCTCACCGCCACGCACCAGCAGGGCGCCATAGCCGAAACCGGCCAGAACGATGGCCTGGCCACCAAGGGCCGAGGCTGAACGCAGGCGGCCTACGTGACCGGCACGTTGCAGCGAGATTCGGTTAAAGCCGTCGATGCGTCGCGCCATGCGCTTCATCTCGCGCTCTTCGCCGCCCATCGCCCGCACTGTGATAGCGTTACGAACCCGATCGTCGATCAGTGTCGCCAACTGTCCGCGCAAGGTGCGTTGCCGGCGGGCGCTGTCATGCAGCGGCCGGCAAATCCATAGCATCGCGACCATCGCCAGACACATGGGCGCCAACACCACCAAACTCAGGCTAAGACTCTGGAAGCCGATCCAGGCCGAGAGACAGACCATGATCAGCACGGCCACCATCCCCCGCGCTACGCCGTCGGATATCCATTGGCGCAGGGCCGTCAGGTCGCCCATGAAGGGCAACATGGTGCTGGCGTGGCTGCGGCTGGCCGCCGACAACGGCTGTTGCCGCAGGAGTGCCTCCAGGAGATGCAGGCGGATGTCGCGGGCGACATCCAGTCCCATGGCTTCGGTCGCGACGCGTTTGACCCATTCCAGTCCGGCCAGAAGGCAGGCCATCAGGCCGAACCCGATCGCCGGTGCCGGCGCCAGGCCAGTGTTGGCCGCGACGGCACGCAACATTTCGGTCAGGGCCATGGCGCCCAGTATGCCGAGGGCCGCCTGACCCAGACCGATACCCAGTATGGCAGCGGCCAGCCACCGGCGGCGAGGGGAAAACAGGGGGGGCATGGCCCTTCTCCTCGTCAGGCGACGATGTCGAGCGCTTCGAAGGCGCGCAGGCACAGTTCTGGCGCCTGAAGCGGATCGCGCAACTGTTCCAGCGTGGCGACCGGCAGGCCGATGACGCTTTCCGCCTCGCGCATCGCCAGGGGCGATTGGGTCAGGCAGCCCGATATCAGCTTTAGCGGCAGGCGGTGATCGTGCAGCCAGCGTGCGGCCGCGACGGCGCCCATCGCATCCCCCGCCGCCAGGACGACGCCGTGGACATGGCGCGCGAAATCCGCCGACTTCAGCAGGCCGTGGGTTTCGGTCTGAAGCAGACCATCGGCAATTTCGGCGATAACGATGTCATTGCCCGTCCCGGCATGGGCGATCAGGCTCTTGGCCGCCGTTACCAGTTGCTCCAGTTCGCACCCGGCTGTGGTCGCGAAACCGGCGTCGGTAAAGTCGAAGGCCGTGCGGGCGCCGGCGTCGCGCATCGACCACAGGTCACCGCCCGATCCGGTGCCGGTGATCTTGGTTGCGCCGACCCGCAGGCCGGCCCGGCTAAGGCCCCGGATGAGACCGGCGGCCGTCGTGGTCTTGCCGGCATTCATGGAGGTTCCGACGACCACGATCACCGGAGCGGCACCCGGTTGGGCTACCGGCAAGGCGAAGCGCGAGACATTCAGGACCCGCCCGGCCTGATCGCCCAGCAAACCGATGGGAACGATGCGGGTGGCGGCCTTCATGCGGCCGTGACGGGCGCGAACCCGGGCAGCAATGCCACCGCCGGCGACCAGATCGCAGGGCGCCAGGCTATCGGGCACAACGGCGTCGAACTGATCCGGGGCGTAGCGGTTGCCGAAGGCGACAACGATCTCATCACCTTCGTACATCTGCTGGCGCCGTCCCTGCGGGCTTTCGAGCGCCTGATGCTGACCGATCCTTTCCACCCGGGCGAGGAGGAGGTCGCCGGCGACGGGCGATGACGCTTTCGCGAACTGAACGGCCTCACCCAAATCGGCGCGGCGCGTGACGAACGAACGCCGGGCCAGCAGCAGTCGTTGCTGCAAGCGGTCGGGGGCGGCGGTGACAAAGACGTCTCCAATCGTATCGGGCATACCATCCTCTCCTGTTTCTGGGGGTATGTCCTGTAGACGTTTGGCGACCGCGCCTTATTCCCGGCCTGTCATCATTTTTTTTCGACCAGCGGTTTTTGCCAGCCGTTTTTGATTGCAGCAGTCTCGGCTTCGCCGTCCAACGGATCTCCGGCCATGAGGGCCTCGACAGCGCGGCCGAACACCGGATCATCCGCCGACGCTGCGGTCACATAGCCCGTGCCCTGGGCCGGCGCTGACTGGCGGGCGGCCAGGCGAATGTCCCAGCCCTTATCGCTGCGGCAGGCAATCCCGGCCGCAGCGGCCTTGGGCGACTGAACGTCAAATTCGCGGCACAGATTGCCATCTGCCGCGGGAAATGTGAGGCGCACCTGGGCCGACATACCGTGACCGATATCGACGATTTGACCGCTCTCGCGTTCATCCAGCATAGCGATGACAGGGGTTGTGCCGCGGCTGAGTGCCGTAAAGGGGTCCGCGACCGCACCGCTGCCTGGCCCAACGGCGAAACCCACGCCAAAGCCGATAATGGCGGTAATCGAGGCTGCCGCGGCCGTCGGAACGAAGTACGGCCGCAGGCGGTCCCAACGGGCCTTGCCGGGAAAGGCGAGGACACGGGCACCTGATTCCGGGACCGGGTCGGCCAGAAGGTCGTCCAGGCCTGACGGCAGCGGACGCGCATCGATCGCGGCCAGTTCCGAGATGTAGGCACGGTCGGCCTCAGCCAGAGCGGCAAGGCGCGCCACCACCGTCTCATCCGTGGCGAGGGCGCGATCGACCGCCTCCATATCCCCGGCCTCCAGTTCGCCATCCAGGTAAGCGTTCAGAACTTCGTCGCTAATGGTCATGACTCTATCCTTTTCCCCCCCGGCCTTTTCCCCTGGCCTTTATCCCCGGCCTGTTCACCGGCTTGGCCAAGGCGCTCCGCCAAGGCGCCACGCGCCCGGGCCAGACGGCTCATGATTGTGCCGATTGGGACCTCCGCGATTTCGGCTGCCTCACGATAGGACAGACCGTTCACTGCCACCAGGGACAGGACTTCGCGCTGGTCCGGCGGCAACTGTGCAATTGCGGCTTGAACCTGATTGAGCTCGATCCGCGCCATGGCCGCGGTTTCGCCGTCCACGGCCGAATCAGCGGCTTCAGGAGCTTCATCCCAACTCACATTTGGTCGTTTTGCGCGTATCATATCTATCCACAGGTTTCGGCACACCCGCAAAGCCCATCGCCGGATATCGGCGTCGTCTGGGACGCCCTTTTCCAGCAATCTGACGACGGTTGCCTGCAACAGATCGTCAGCGTCGGCGCCGTTCCCGCTTAACCCGTAGGCGAAGCGGCGAAGGTCGCCGAGCAAGGTTCGCAGCGCGGCCCGCAATCTGGCATCTGCCATGCTTTCATCCTGTAGACGTTGTCAGCACAATTTTTATTCCATGCCGGGAATAAAATCACCGTGTCATGCGTCTGGTGATATAGATTCCTTCATGCAACACGGTTCATGAAGTTCAGGTTTACGTCTTTCGGCGGTGGAGACACATCATGGGTTTAGCCTCGTGCAAGGGAGCCAGCTGGAGATTGCTGGCCGTGGCCATTGCGTTGTGCGCCGGCCTTACCGCCACCTCATCCCGCGCCGGCGGTTATTTCTTCATGCAATCGATTGATGATGACATCGAGGATGATGTCGAAGACCAGGTTGAGGACGAGGTCAAGGACAAAACCGAAGACGATGTCGACAAGGAGGTCGAGGAAGATGTTGAAGACCAGGTCGAAGACGAGGTCGATCAGTCGGTTGACGATGATGTCGGTCAATCCGTCGAGGATGACGTCGAGGATGACGTCGAAGACGGTGTTGGTGACACGGTCGACAACGATGTCGAAGACGGCGTTAATGACGACATCGAAGACCGGGTCGAACACCGTTCCGACGACGTAATTGACCGCCGCGTCGAAGACGACTCAGAGCGCCATGGCCGGCACGGCAACGATAGTGACGATCATGAGACCAGGGACCGGCACGCGTCGCAGGAGAGTCACAACCGCGGTCACGCAGTGGCGGATGGCAGTGGCGGTCACGGAAAACCTTCGCGAAGCGAAGCCATGGAGGCCGTCAAGGACAGGTTCGACCGCGCCGACGCGCAACTGGATGCGGCGCACCGTGAATCCTTGCTGATGGCGAAGACCATTTATGATCTGGCGCGGGAAGACGCGCGACGTTTGAGAGATGAGGCCCTGGCGGCCGGTGTGATGCCACGCGACGAGATCGAAGATGCCTACAAGGCCGCCCTTGATGCCGCGAAAAACAGCTATGACGGGGCGCGGGATTCCGTCGACCAGGCTTACGACGATCAGCGCGACAACCAGGAAGAGGCTGAAAAAACCGAACTGGCCGCCGTTGATGAAAGCGCGGACGACGACGCCTCCTCGGAGCACGCGGACGACAAGACTTCAGACGATGAAGCGGGTGTTGTTGCACGCGTCGGCGCCAGCCGCGATCTGGTCGATGTCGATTTCGATGCCGATGGTTTCGCCGTGGCGCGCGGCGAATGGCTGGTCATGGGCTCGCCGTCGGATCTCGCCGCCATCGAAAGCGCCGGCTTCCGGCTGAGGACCCGCGATCCGCTCGACTCGCTGCAACAGGTCGTCGCCCGTGTAGTCGCACCCGGCCAGATGCCGGCTGACGAAGCCCAGATGCGGTTGCGGCAGCTCGCTCCCGGGGCGACGGTCGACTACAACCATCTGTATACACCTCAGGTCGCCGGTCATCGCGCGACCACGACGGGCGACCGGCCACGACAGCTCCTGCCGCTGCCTGGCGCCGCGGACAAGACCGCCAAGCCGATCGGACTTATCGACACGGCCGTCGCCACGACCGATCCGATCCTGTCTTCGCGCAGCATCGTGCAACGCGATTTTGTGACCGGCCAGAATATGCGGCCGAAAGACCATGGCACCGCAGTCGCCTCTATCCTGGTCGGACACGGCCCGGGTTATGACGGGCTTGTGCCCAATGCCCATCTGTATGCCGCGTCGGTGTTCGAAAACCTGCCGGGCCGGCCGGCCACCGCCACCACGGCCGGGCTGGTCCGCGCATTGGACTGGATGGCCGCCAACCATGTCGGCGTCGTCAATATGAGCCTGACCGGTCCTGGCAATGCCATTCTGGAAGACGCGATACGGCGCGCCCGCTCTCATGGCGTCGTCGTCGTCGCTGCTGTCGGCAACGAAGGTCCGGCGGCCAAGCCCCTGTACCCTGCGGCCTATGATCAGGTCGTGGCGGTGACGGCAACCAACCGCCAGCATCTGGTGTTCCGGTTGGCCAACCGCGGTCCGCAACTGGATTTCGCAGCACCGGGTGTTGACGTCCTTCACGTCACACCCTCAGGCGGGATGGAAGCCTCAACCGGGACCAGTATGGCGGCCCCGTTTGTCGCCGCAACCTTGTTGCTGGCCAGCGATTCGGGCGCCGAAGTAGACGAACACATCCTTCAGGCCCTGGCCAAACGTGCCATCGATCTCGGCAAGCCCGGCTTCGATCCGGTTTACGGCAACGGCTTTATAAACCCAATGCCATAGACGACAAAATCTTAGGGGATTTTTCATGACCTGCATAAAAAAACGCGCCTGGGCGCCCTGTCTGTTTCTCGCCGTCCTCGCCGGTCCGGCTTTCGCGGCAGAAAGCCCCAGTCCTCTGTCGGCAGAGATTTCCGCCGGCATCGGCTATGACAGCAATGTCGCCATCGACGAGATCGATCAGGTCTCACGCGTCGGCGATACCACGGCTGAACTGGACGCCGAAGTCGAATACAGCAAGCCACTGGGCGCCCGTACCACCGCCAAGTTCAGCTATCACCTGTCGCAAACCCTGTATCAGCAGTATGACGCGTTCAACCTCCAGACCCACATCGCCACGGCGGACCTGCGGCATGATTTCGGTAGCTGGGACGGATCATTGACCTACCGCCACATCGAAGCACGGGTGGACGGTGACAGCTTCCTGACCATGAACCAGATCTCCCCCAGTGCCAGCCGCCGATTCGGCAAGTCCTTTATGGTCCGCGGCAGCTATACCTATTCCGACAAAAGTTTCCGCGGCCGTCCCACCCGAGACGGACGCAATGACGCAGTCGCGGTCGACGGCTATGTCTTCCTGAAGGGCAGCGACAGCTATGTCAGCGGTGGCCTCAAGGTCGCGCATGAGGACGCCGCGGACGATGTCTTCAGCTATGATAGCCAAAGCTTGAAGCTGCGCGGTGTCAGGAAGCTGACACTGGGCCGGACGCGACTGGAGACGCAACTTAGCTGGGCATTTGAAGACCGCAGCTATGTCGGCGCCCTCCCGGCAATAGGGGAACCTCGACATGATCGTCGCAGCGTTCTGTCCGCCAATGTCGAGATGCCTGTCGGCCGCCGCGGCTATTTCGCCGTTGAACTGGAATCGGGCAACTATGACTCGAACCTTCCCTCAGCCGACTACAGCCAGGGTGTTGCGACCGCGCGGTTGGGCTGGAG
>NZ_GL883077.1:231656-299147 GCF_000204015.1 Asticcacaulis biprosthecium C19
CTCATTCCGCGCTAAGTCGGAATGCGCGGCGCTGAAAAATAATCCAGGTCTCCGGGAATAAAATCTGCCCCGCAAACGTCCTTACTGTATCCGCACCGCTGGGGTTCGGATGTAGGATCAAAGGACACCGACCATGATCAAGAAGATTGCCGCCGCCCTGATTTTCGCTTCCGTTGCCGCATCGGCGATGACCCTCTCCGCGCCGGCTCAGGCGGGCGAAGGCCACTGGTCCATTGGCAAGGGCGTGCAATGCCGCGTAACCAACGGTGTCGTCGTGTGCACCAAGAACCGCCCGTAATTTCTTTCCTGTTTTGACAGATTGAGGCCCGGCGCCCCCCCCCTCGCGCCTGGCCTCTCTGTTTGCCCGATGCGGCGCGCCCACCCGGCATCTTGTTGGCATTTGTCACGCGCCGGGTGCGTTCCGTGGCCCTTGACGTCAAAAAGACTCAATGCTGCAAGTCTAATCGCGACTCATGTCGACTTGCCCGCCCCATGCCATAGAAACCGTTGCCGCCTTTGAGGGCGGATTGCGGCTGACCGCGCTGCGGGCGCGGCTGTTCGACCGTTTCCTCTATGACGGCGTCTATGAAGACCAGGCAGTCCTTGTCCACGAATTCGCGCCGCAGGGCCTCGTTCGGCGGACCAAGGGCGGCAGCATTGTGCCGACCGAAGCCCGCTTTGATGCGCCCTACGCGACCGCCCGCGACGCCTGGCAGGGCGTGATGGCCACGCGGCATCCGCATCTGTTGGCGGTTGTCGCTGCCAAGGGCAACTGGGTGATCACCGAGGCGCCCGGTCCGCGGCTGGTCGATGCCACGGGCGACCGGGCCGGCGATTTCGCCGCCGCGCTGAAACCGCTGGCCGAGGCCGGGACCGTGCTTGGGACCCTCTCACCCGACACCGTGTTTCGCAGCGATGACGGTGTGGTCTTTGCCGGGCGCGCGCCGGATTACCGCGACCTGATCGCACTGACCAGCGATTCCGACCTGGCCGGACCGGCCGGATACGCCGCGCCGGAAGTCTTCGACGCCAAGAAGCGCGCCGCCATCGGTCCCGAAGCGGATATGTTTGCGGCCAGCGCCTTGATGTTGCGCATGATCACCGGGCGCGATCCCGCCGATGTCCGCACCGGGGACCTGAGCATCGAAGCCGCGGGCGCGCCTGAACGCGTGCGTATGGGGCTGGCCCTGTCGCGCAAGGCGCGCGCCGAATCGCTCAATGCCTGGTTCGACGGCGTCACGCCGGCTGCGCCCGCAAAGCCCGCGCCGACCCCTCCACCCGCGCCGCCGAAACCTGCGCCCGGGCTGACGATAGATATGCCGCCGGTCAAAAAGACGCGCATCCCCATTGCCGCCTGGGTTATCGGCGCCGTGGTCGCCGTGCCTTTGGCCATCACCGCCATGACGGTCGGGCTGGATAGCTGGAAGCAGGCCGCTACCGAACGCCAGACCCGCGAGGCCCGCGAAGCCGTCGATCGCTGCCGCACGGCGGTCACCAGGTCGGCGTCGGATGCGCCATCGCAATGCACCAAGGCGTTGAGTAAGATCAGCGACACCCAGTCGCCCGACTATAGCTGGGTCGCCTATAACCTGGGGGTCATGTGCGAGCGACGGGACGCCTGCGCTCAGGGCAAATCAGCGCTGGACTATTACCGTCTGGCCGCCGTCGACCGGACCACGGTCCCAGGCAAGGTCGCCAACTACAAGGTCGCCAAGCTGGACAACGGGCTGAGCCTGGCCGACCGGCACGACCACTTCGCCCCAGCCGCCGGGGTGCTGAAAAAGCCTGACGCGGCCTTTATCAAGGGTCATCGCGCCGTCTATGCCGACGCCAATTTCGAGATCGGCAAGATTTTCGACACCTGGAGCCGCCAGGACAGCGTCAATGGCGAGGAGGCCCAGCGGCTGTCGCCCGGTTCGACACGGGCGCCGCAGAAGATCGCCCTGATCAGCGCCATCAACCGCTTCGAAGTCGCCAAGACCTATGGCGTCGATACCGCCACCCGGCTGATGGACCTCTATATCCGCCGCGGCGACGGCGATGCCGAGTCGGAACAGTATGATCAGGCCGTATCGGCCTATAAACGCGCTGGCGCCCTGGGCAGCGCCGACGCCCGGTTCAAGGCGGCGGAGCTGTACTTTGCCGGACACACGACCTCGGTCAGTCAGGCCGATGCGTTGGACCTGGTCCAGGCGGCGTCGGAAGCCGGCAACACCGACGCGGAACTTTGCCTGGCCGCCATGCGCTATTTCGGATACCCCGATGAGCGCGATACCATCGGCGGTATGGCGTCGTTTGCGTCGCTGACCGTGCGCGGGGTGAACAATGCCCGGCTCGACAGCCTGGCATGCCGGGACTGGATTCGCCGCGGGCAGGAGTAGGAGAAGCGGATATGATGTCGAATGACGAAGAGGCGCAGAAACGCGAACTGGCGCAGGGGTTCCTGCATTTCCTGATCGATGGCGCCGCCTCGAACATGCCGGCCGGCCGCACGCCGACCCTGGCCGACGCCATCGCCGACCGGGTCAGCCGCGACACGCGCCAGCAGGTCGATACGCTGCTGCCGCAATATCTCAACCAGATCCTGCCCGGCATGGTCGATCAGGCCGTGGCCCGTGGCGGCGCCCAGAGCGCTTTCGGCCGCTACGGCCTGATGGCGGTCGTCGCCGCCGGAGTGCTGGCGGTGGCCTGCATCGTGTTGGCGGTGATGCTGTTCGCGAAGGACGCTTCCAACCCGGCGACCAACGCTCCCATCTCGACCAGCGTGGCCGACGAATCCGTGCTGCCGATCGACGACGCCGCGAATTCCATCGGCAACTAAGCACCATGGCCGCCTTCTCCACCCTGATGATCGGACCGGACGGACGCGGACGCGATTTCCGCATCCGTGCCCAGGCGCAGGCGCCCGAAGCCGCCGTCGCTCCGGACGCCCAAGCCGGAGGTGTACCGCTGATCCTGGCGCGGTGGGCCGAAACCGCCGAGCCCGATCTGGTCGCCTGTCTGCCCGTGCCCGGCGGCGATTGCGTGGTGCTGCGGGCGCGCAACCAGGGCCGCCGTGAAAGCGGTTTTGCCTGTTTCGCCAATGCCGTGGTGGTGCAGGCGGGTCCGCAGCAGGAACGGATCTGTCTCGCCATGCTGGCGGCCATCCCGGAGCCGGACGGCAGCGATGCCTTTGCCCGCCGTCCCTTGACGGTCGACAGCCTGAGCGATCCCGCCGTGCCTGCTCATAATTGGGCCAATCATAACTGGGCCAATCATAACTGGGAAGGCCTGGAGCCGCGCTGGCACCGGCGCGTGGTGATCAGCGACGGCACGCCGCCGGAAACCGTGCTGGCCTCGATCCTGACCAGCCTGGCGCCGGCGGAAAACACAGTCATGGGCTGGGCAAACTCGGTGCACTGGGCACCGGCCCTGGGGCCATCGGCACTGATCGTGGTGGCGCCCGGCCGCGACAGCCAGGTCCTGGGCTTTGAGCCCGCCCGGATGACGGCGGCCGGGTTTGATGGCGCCCGGTACCTGACGCCCCTGCCGTTACGTATCCGCGACCGGTTCCTGACGCTGATGCCCTCTGGCACAGTGATCAAGACCGATGCAATCGAGGACGAGGCCACGACCCTCGCGTCCCGGCTGCTGGGCCAGATGGATTACGACAACGGCCTCAGCCAGATTCTGCGCTTTGCCGCCGTACCCGCGTCGGAGTGCGACGGCTTCTTCCTTCACCTGGCGCAACGCCTGTTCGGCGAATTCGTCGCGGCGCACGGGGCGCAGCTCAAGCGGACCCTGGACATTTTCGAAGCCCCGGAACACCGCGCCTTGATGAGCCCGCTGGGGCCGGTTGCGCCTTATGTGCTGGACAGCTCTGTCCTATGCGCCGCGCTGGATACCGCCACCCTGACCCGGATGATGGAGCGCCACAATTTGGCGGCCGTGCTGGGCGAGCGGCGCGACCTGGCGCGGATTCTCACCGATGTCCGCTCCGAGATCGCCGTCGCCATCTACGATCGCCTGCTGTCCGGGGACGTGACGCCCGTCGCTGACGGCCTCACCGCCGCGGCGCGCCGCCTGTTCGCCCGCCGCACGCCTTATGGCATGCCGGCCGTGCTGAACCGGCACCTGACGGCACCGGCGTCATTCGCCAAGACCCGACTTCTCACCGAACTGGTTCTGCTGATCTATCAGCCGGACATGCCCGCGAGTAAACGATATGGCTGACTACCAATGCAGCAATTGCGGCCGCGACATGCCGCCGACTCAGGTGCGATGCGCCATCTGCGAAAGCGTCGATGAGGTCGGCGTGCCGGTGCTCAAGGCGACCGCTGCGCCCACCAATGTCATACCGCTCAACCGGCCGCCCGAGCCCGAGTCGTCCCAGGCCCGGTCCGAACCCGTGACACCTGCACCACCTGCGCCGCCACTGGACCGCGAGGTGACCGAGTTCCTGCGCGACATGAAGGCCTGTCACGACGAGGATATGAAGATCATCACCCTGCTGGGCTTTCCGACCGCCGGCAAGACCTTCTTCCTCAACCGTTTCAAGTACGAGATCCAGCAGAACGATTCGCCCTACGGCTGCACGCCCGGCTATGCCCAGAACGGCACCTTCATCGCCAGTACCACCTCCCCCAGCGTGCACGTCTTCGAATTCGATGAAGCCTATGAAAAGTTCGCCATTGTCGACATCCCCGGCGAATATTTCCGCGAATACCTGGAGCAGGAAGGCGCCACCGACGCCCTGCGGCCCGAGGTCAAGGCGGCGATCGATGAGGTCTTTGCCCGGTCGCGCGGCCTGGTCGTGCTGTTGCCGGCCGAGGAGATCGCCTTCTCCGGCCACCTGTATGGCGACTTCATCGATGCCGACGGCGTCCTGCCCTGGCTGGCCCAGCATTACGGCGAGGCCCTGACGGTTTCAGGCCTGGAGATCCCGCCCCTGCCGGCGGAGGTTCTGGGCTATCTGAACGGGCTGACATCGGAAGTCATCATCCGCGGCAAGGCCCAGCCCCACATCGCCGAGGAAAACTATTATGCCGGCCTGGCCGCCTGGCTGGAACACAAGACCCTGGGCGACAGCGAGGACTTCGACCGCGAGGTGTTGGAACAACTCGATGCCGAAACCCGGCGCGTCCTGGCCCACGCCATACGCCGCATGGCCGATCATTGCCGCGCCGAACGCGAGATGCACACCTTCATTTCCAACATCGTGCGGCTGCCCTATGCCAAGGCCAAGTCGCCGCCCATCTATGTCGCCCTGTCCAAGGCTGATCAGTTGGAAAGCCGTGTCGCCGCCGCCCGATCCGAGACGCCGGCGCCGACCCAGATCCGGGCGTTGGAGCAGGCGCTGATGCTGCGCTCACCGGGTGTGGCCGACATGGCGATGCAAAAGCTGCAGGTCGAGTCCAGCGACGGCCGGCCGCGCCTGACCGTAGCGCCTGACCAACTCATGGAAAAGGACATCAAGGGGATGAAGCCCCTGGCCAGCAAGTTTTCCAGCCGCAAGTACGGCTTCGTCACCGCCTTTGCCGGGCTGGACAAGGCGCGCATCAACTACCGACTGCCCCAGGGCGGCGTCTACGACGTTATCGAATGGATCTTTGAAAGCCTGGACCTGCACAGCCGCTATAACCGCGACGGCAAGCTGTATGAGTTCATCATGCACATCAAGGGTCGCAAGAACGCCAAGCCGCTGACCCCGCGCAAGGGCCGTTCGTGATGGACATGCTCAAAACCGCCGCGGCCTTTTATGGCGAAATCTATCGCGACCGGCGCAACCACCTGGTGCTGTTGGCGTGGTTCCTGGCGGCGCTGGCACTGGCCTGGTTCCTGCTGATGGCCCAGGACCGGTGGGTCCATGCCGACATCAATGCCGCCGCCTTCGACCGTGAGCCGGCCCACCGCGCCTGCGCCGGTTATGACACGACAGCCTGCTATGGCTGGCTCGCAGAACTGGACCAGAAAAGGCGCGTCCTGGCCGTACGGTCAGGGTCGTGCCAGATGGAGACCCAGTGCGCTTCGACCGCGCCCCAGAAGGACCCGCTGGTCAAGCCGGCGCCCTGCGCCCCTAATGGCGGCTGTAGCAGTGACAAGGCGGCCTGGTATACGACACAGGTCTGCCCCATGGCGCAGACCCTATGGTCGCGGGCCGAAACCGGCGTCATTCGCCGACTGATCCTGGCCAATGTAACGGCGGCAACCTGCAGCACCGGCGCGACCCTGATGGCGCGGGCCAGCCTGAAGGAGGTCGGCCTATCGGGCGGCGTGGTGTTTTCGCTGTTCGGCTTGATCGCCATACTGCTGTCGCCCCTGCCCGTGGCGGTCGCCGCCTTCCGGCGCATCGGCGACTGAGGCCGTGGACATCGGGCCGACCTTTGCCGCCTTCTGTGTCTGCACCCTGCTTTTTGTCTGGGCTCAGGTCGAAAAGCCGCGCCTCGGGTCGTGGATCCGCTCCGCCGCCCTGTTCGGCCTGATCGCCGCCCTGTTCTTCATAGGCTTTGCCAGCCCCAACCGCGAATCTTTGTCGGTGCACCTGACGCAGATGGCTGCCGACCCCAAAACGCCAGCGCCCGATGCGCTGATTGTCGGCGACCACCACGACTATGCCGACTTCATCGTCAAACCCTACGCCGCCGAGATGGGCTACAAGCCGGCAACCGGCGACCACCGCAACTTCGTCACCGTGTCGACGGCCACCCGCACGGTCAGCCTGACCACAGCGCCGGGCGACCCACAGACCGGTCGCGCCGCCATGGTGGTGGCGTGGCGCGACGGCGATGGCTTGCGCTTCGATCGGGCCATCGCCCTTGGCACGTCCGCCCGAATCTGCCTGGACAAGGCCTGCGCCAATCCCTTCGTCTTCGATGCCGCCACCTGGCGCAAAACCTTGAGCGCTACGCCGGTCACCGGCCGCACTCCGCACTATTACCAGCGCGTCTTCCGCCCGGCGGCCTTTGGCGCCCGTCAGTCGGCGATCTTGCATACACCCGACGGCCGCTGGCACCTGCTGGTGCTCGACCCCGATGTCCGCGTCGACGGCGCCGCCTTGGCGAAAAGCCAGGTGCCGCTGACCCCGATACAGCCGGTGCGCGTGTCGCTGTTCCGGCTCGACCTGCCTGACCCGGAACTGGGCGGACCGGTGCGCCTGGTGTCGCGCCAGACCCTGGCGATCGCCGACACCGGCCAGGCTGTGGTCTTGCGCCCGCGCACGCCTTTGGTGGCGCGTGCCGGCAGTTGCGCCAATCCGCGCATGACCCTGACCCGGGTATCGGCCGACAATCCAGTCGTTGATTATGGCACGCCGGAAAAGGCCCTGCTTTTCGCCGCGCTAGGCAATGGCAGCCTGGGCGCCGACGGCAGCTATCGCGCCGCATCACCGATGAACCGCGCCGACGACGGTCCTCTGCTGGGCGGGGCGACCTCGCTGTGTGATTTTCACGGCCGCGATTTCAGCGTCACCGGCCAGAAGCTGAGTGTCGTGAAAAGCCTCTATCCCGACGATGCCGCACTCAGTTTTTCGGTCCAGGGCATGCGTATTCCGTGGTTGTTGCTGGCCTTTGCCGCCTTCGGCATTCTTGCCGCCGACCGGATCGGCGCCAGAGGCTGGCAGAACGACCGCCCCGAATATGTCCTGGTCGGATTGATGCAGTACCTGCTGACCCTGCGGCTGCTGATTGGGGTGCGCGGCAGCCTAATGGACCCGAACATCGTGCCGTCGGATGTCTATAGCGACGTCGCCGCCGCCTTCGTCGCCCTGCCGCTCGCCCTGATTGCCTTGCGCCCCCTAGCCGAGTTCGGCACCAAATCGCGCCTGATTCTCGCCGCGGGAATGACGGCCGTTTTCGCCCTGATCTGGCTGTGGACCGGATCGCTCGACCGGCCCTTCATCACCGTGATTGTCATCACCGCCATCGCCCTCGGCTGGCCTGCCGCGCTGCACGTCTTGCGGACCGTACAGCCGCGCCTGCCGCAAATCACCTTGCCGGCCCGGATGACCCAGTTGGCCGCCCGCTACGATCTGCCCGTCCTGGCCATCGCCCTGATCGCCGGCGCCGCCGTGGCGCGGTTGATCGCGTTTTGGGTCTTCGGCATCCGCGAGCGCGCCGTTATCGCCGTCAGCCTGCCCTACCTGGCGCTGATCCTGCCAGGATTCGGGCTCTATCTTGCACATGTCGGCCGCGCCGTCGTCAAAACCTTGCCTCAGGCTGTAGTGTTCGGCGTACTGGTTCTGATCGCTGTCATCGTCGTACCCTTCATTACGCGCGACCACGGCTTCGCCATCATCCAGACCTTCCCGATCCTGGCCGTGGCCTTCGCGGTCGCCTGGTCGTGGCCGGCGGGCGGTCATCGCTGGCCATGGTTTGCCGCCCTGCCGGCCGCCGCAGCGGGGTTTGCCGCCCTGCTGTGGCTGTTTCCCTATATCCACGGCGCGCCGCCGACCGGTAACCTGCTCGAAACTCTGCGCTATGCCCTGAAGTTCCAGGACAGCAATGATATTCGCCTGCTGCATCAGTTCCATGGCGACCTGGTGGCGAGCTTCCCGACCCGCGTGGCCACAGCCAACAGCCAATTCTGGCGCGACATCGGCACCTTTACCGCCTCCCTGACCGGCACGGGGTTCCTGACCGACCAGGGCCTGGGCGTCTTCGGTTATCAGTCGCTGCACTTTTCCGACAACCTGTCAGCGGTGCATATCATGCACCCCTTCGGCCGAATCGGCGCGGTGTTGTTCCTCGGCGCCGTGCTGGTCAGCGTCCATCACGCGACGCGGCCTTCGGGTCAAACCGCTGCGGGCCGGCTGACGGCGCGCCTGGCGCTGTGGACCATCGCCTTCTCCGCCATCTACATGGTCCTGGCCAATCTCGGCTGGGTGCCGTTCACCGGCCGCAACATCTACCTGCTGGCCGTGTCCTCGGGCAGCGACCTGGCCGAAGGTTTCGCCCTTCTGACCATGGCCCTTATCGGCCTTCGTCTGGTGAGGCCGTCATGAAGCTGCCCGCCCTTAAACCCTGGCTGATCGGGCCCCTGCCGCTGATTGCCGTTCTGGCAGGCCTGATCGTGGCACCGCGGCCCGACGATCTGAAACCCGCCAGCCGCGGCACAGCCTACACCGACACCGTCAACCGGCTGTTCGAAGCAGGCCATCTCGAGGGCACGCGCCGTAGCGCCAATGCCGTCCGCATCAGCGCTGCCTGCCGCAGCGACGAAGCCTGCCAGACGGCCGTGCGCGACTTCGCCGTCCAGTCCTATCTCAAGGACGATATGAAACAGACGGGCGGCGACACCTGGATCTTCCGCGGCGGTCGTATCACCGGTCTCCAGGCCTTTACGCGCCTCTATTACGATAACGATGTTGACCTGGCCGTCATACCGCCGCGCATTGTCTATGCCTCGGCGGGCGTCGGCGCGGACGATAATGACCGTGTACAGGTGGTCGATCTCGACCGTGGCCGCAGTTGCGACGTAGGCGCCGGAGAGAGCCGATCCGTGGTGGCGGGCGGATTGTGCAGCGCCGCCCCGGCCTCCGGGTGCGACCTGACGCTGAAGACGACCGTCGCGGGCGGTGTCCAGGCCTATGTCGCCGCGCTCACGCCGGCCCAGTGCGGCCGCCTCTATGCCGACGGCAAGGCGGTAACCCATGCCACGATCGCGTCAGGCACGGTCCTGCGCATCGACACCGGCCCGGCGGGTACACGGCCGGCGCGGCTGCTGGTCGCCGGGGCCTCGGGCACGATGGCGGCGACCGACAGCCAGGGCGTGCGCTACTACGATCACGGCTTCGGCGAGCTGGCGCGCTATCTCGAACGCTCGGCGCCGGACCTGGCGCCGCAACTGAAAAGCGGCAATGAAATCCGTCTGTCCCTGCGCCGGCGCCTGAACCTCCAGGCCAATACCCTGCTGGCCGGTCAGATGCGCCCACAGGTCGCCGCCGCCAGCCGCAACATCCTGGCCGCCGCCGTGTTGATGGACGGCGTCACCGGCGAAGTCGCGGCCGTGCCCACCTTCCCGTTTGTCAGCGACGACCTTCTGGATGCCATTCCCGGCTACGATCCCCGGCTCGACCGCAACGCCAACTTCATGAACCTGTCGATCGGCTCAGCCGCCAAGGTGCCCTTCGCCACAGCCATTGCGGCGCGCTGGCCGGAACTGCGCGAGATGAAGGTGGCGGACAATGAAGCGACCGTCGGGCGTGTCCTGGGCTATCCGGCAGACTTCGATTCGCACAGTCACGGCGCACCAGTCGATTTCAGCCGCTTCATTGCCGAATCGAGCAACCGCTACGCCATAGCCCTTATGGCGGCCGGCCTGCGCACCGGCTCGCCGCTGACCTGCGAACGCAACTGCAAGGCGTTGCAGGGCGAACAGGGCATCTGGCTGGGCGGCCGGCGGATAACGACCGTGGCGCCCGCCATGATGAAGAACCCGACCGTCGCCGGCGAATGGCGTGGCTACCTGCAGGACTATTTCGACATTCCGCCCGGCCATTGCCTGACCGCGCCGGACTATGGCACCGCGACCTTATGGGGCAGCCGCCGCCTCGGCTCGGCCTATGAGCTGAACCCGCCGTCGCTCTGCCTGACCCAGGTCAAGACCGTCACGCCGGACTACTATATGAGCATCCTGGGTGGCAGCCGTTCCTTGTGGTCGACCCTGTTCCTGGCCCAGACCTATGGCCGCATCGTCAGCAACCAGAGGATCGAAACCACCCTGTTGGCGCGCGACGGCTTCCGCGACGGCTACCACCGCGTGCCCTTCCCGCCGCTTGGGATGGACGACGGGCTGCACCAGACCCTGCGGGCCGGCATGCAGGGCACCCTCACCCAGCCCGCCGGCACCGCTCGGCGCATGATGGCCGAGGCAACCCTGTGCAACCAAGCGTCGGAAGACGGGCTCTATCTCTATACCTGCTTCGCCAAGACCGGGACCGGCCGCATCCGGGCCGGTGAGGACGTGCATAGCCTGGCCCTGGTCATCGAAAAGACGCGAGTCGATCAGACCCTGTGTTCGCGCAGCGTCGTGGCCATCAACATCCAACACCGCAAGGCCGACGCCACGCCTGCCATAACCTACGCCATCTCGCTGCTGAAGGATCCTCTGGTCCGCACCTGGCTGGATCGCCCCTGCAGTTAGACTAGACGATCCGCGGCGCGACATCGCGGCACAGGTCGCGCATGGCGCCCAGGGCCGGATTGGCGTTGTCGCGGCGCCAGCACATGTACAACTCCACCGGCTTTTCCGGCACGGTGGCAATGTCGCGGTACTGCACCCCCGCCAGATGCAGGCTGGTTGCCGTGCGCGGTACGATCGCGACGCCAAGACCCGCGCTGACGAGGCCCAGCATGGAGTGAATCTGCGTCACCTGCTGGATATAGTCCGGCCGGGCCTGGGCCTCGGCGAACAGCCCCACCAGCATGGCATGGAAATAGCCAGCCCCTTCGCGCGAATACATGATCAGCGGCGAGCCATCAAAGTCGCGCATGGTCAGTTCCGCCTGGGTCAGGCGTGCATCCCCCGCTGGTAAGGCGGCCACCAGACCTTCGCACACCACGCGTTCGCTCTCGAAATCCTGACGCTCCATCGGCTGGCGCACGAATCCGATATCGATCAGGCCGGTTTGCAGCGCCTCGGCCTGCTGGTTCGACACCATTTCGCGCAGTTCCAGCTCGATATTGGGCAGGCGTGCCCGAGCCTGGGCGACCACCTGCGGCAGGAAGCTGTAGCCCGACACGGCGGTAAAGCCGATGCCGATGCGGCCGGCGTCGCCCTGGGCCACTTTACGCGCCGCCAGCGTTGCGCTTTCGGCCAGCCAGACGATGCGCCGCGCCTCGGGCAGGAAAACCCGCCCGGCCGGGGTCAGTTTAACGCTGCGGCTGGTGCGTTCGAACAGGGGCACGCCCAGGATCCGTTCCAGTACCTGGATCTGACGGCTCAAGGGCGGTTGGGTCATATTCAGCCGCGCCGCTGCCCGGCCAAAGTGCAGCTCTTCGGCAGCGATGACGAAACAGCGGATCTGGCTGAGCTCGAACATGTTTCCCTGAACGCCCAAAGGCTTCTTTGTATCCGACGTGAAGGCTAACAAGGCTATCCTTTCGAAGCAAAGCAAAAAAAGAAGCACGGCTGCGGGGACAGCCGTGCTTTGGGAGGTCTGCCGGACACGGGGAGAGCCCGGCAGGTCGCAGGGGAGGGTTTTAAGAGGACCCCTCCGTCTCGACTTGCTACGCCTTCGGCTTCGCTCGCTCGCCACCTCCCCATTGAAGAAATGGGGAGGAGAAGAAAGAATAGACGTTTACTTCCTTCTCCTCCCCATCTTGATGGGGAGGTGGCAGCGCGCAGCCGGAGACGAAGTCGGAGGCAAGTCGCTGACGGAGGGGTCCTATTCGTGTTAGAAGCTATACCTTCCGCTCAGGAAGAACTGGCGGCCGGTGTGGGTGCGCACGTGCAGCCGGTTGGAGGCATCGACATATTGGTCGTTGAACTCGTCTGTCAGGTTGATGCCTTCGATCGACAGCTTGAACTTGGGCGTGAGGTTGTACGACGCGCTGATATCGTAGTTGGTCGTCGCATTGGTCCCGGCGACCGAGTTGCCGTCGTTGGACGGCACCGCCGTCAGATAGCCTTCGCGATAGGCGACCGAACCACGCACCGAGAATTTTTCTGTCTCATAATACAGGGTGAAGTTGGCGGCGTTTTTCGACAGCCCGACCAGGGTCTCGTTAATGGTGGGCGCGCCCGGCGTGGTCGAGGTCAGATATTCGATGTTTGAATCGACGAAGGTGTAGTTGAATAACACACCGAAATGGCTGGCCCAGCCCGGCAGGAAGTCGAGGTCACGCTGGATGTTCAGCTCCATCCCCTTCAGCTCACCGCCCGGTGAATTGATCGGCTGGCTGACCGCGAAGATATCGTTCGGGGTCGCCGTCGTCCCGACCAGCAGCGAGTCCGGCAGGCCCAGTTGATTGAACGGAATATCCTGACGCAGGGTCTGAACGAAGGTGTTGATCTCCTTGTAGAAGAAGCCCACCGCGTAGATCGAGCTGCGCGTGGGATACCATTCCAGCGACAGGTCGACATTGTTCGACTTGGTCGGTTCGATGAACGGGTTGCCCGAGGAAAAGCCGCGGTTCGCGCCCTGGATGGCGACGTCGCCGCCTGGCGTCAGGGACGAGATCGACGGCCGGGCTATGGTCTGGGCGGCGCTGACCCGCAACAGCACGTCATCGCTCACGTCCATGGCCAGGTTGGCCGACGGCAGAGTCATATCATAGGTCCGTTCGGCCTCGACCCATTTGATGGTCGAACCAACCGCGGCGTAACCGCCGGAATGCTGCTCGGTCTGAACGTGACGCAGACCGGCATCACCGCGTATCGGCTTGCCGAACAGGCTGGTGCGGAACTCGGCCATCACATAGACGCCGAGATCGGCTTCGTCGACCGTGATGAACTGGCCCCGCGCTGACGAATTGCCGGTGCCGGTCAGGGCATAGATGCCGCAATTGCAGTAGATGTCGTAAAGGTCAGCGAACTTTTGCAGGTCGGGACGCAGCCAGCCGGTGACCACGCCGTCCGGACCGTCCAGACCGCGGCCAAACCCGGTATATTGCGTCGAGACATTGGCCAGGTCGGCGGGACTTAAGGTGTTCACCACCGTCTCGCTGGTCCGGTAATAGCCTTCGGAGTCGAGCGCGAACTTGCGGTAGTCGATGCCGGCCTTGATCTTCAGCCCGTCATTGACCGTGTATTCGGCGCCCATCTGCGCCGAGTCGAAGCGGTTGGTCACCGCGTTGGGGCGAATGCGCACTTCCGATGTGCCGGTATTCATCGTCCAGGCGGCCGGGTCCTTGACGTCAAAGCCCCAGTCGATCAGCGGCATGCGCGAGCGGAAATCGTAACTGAAGTCCTGGGTGTTGGCGCGGTCGAAGGTGACGATGGTCGAGACCGGGTTGCTGAACTTCGACACTGCCGTGCCCAGCAGGAGGGTGCCACGCAGACGATCGGTAAAGTCGTGGCGCACCGACAGGCTGACCTGGCTGAATTCGGTCTCCAGCTCGTCCCAGGCCGATTGGGTGCGAACATCGACATTGTCGAGTTCGGCATAGATCAGGTTGCGGCCTTCGACGACGCCATCACGGATGATGGTCTGGGGCTTGCCGGAGCCGGCGCGGCTGAGGCCGATGGCCTGGAACTGGGCTTCGTCGCGGGTCGTTTTGACGTCGGAATACAGTGCGTCGATGGTGATCAGGGTCTGTTCGGTCGGCCGCATCTGGAACGAGCCGGTCAGGCCCAGGCGTTCCGATTCGATATCATAACTGACATAGGACGGGATGCGCGGATGATAGAGGGCGGTCGCCGTATTGGTGTCGTTGATCTGGGCGATGGTGTAGTTTGGCAGGGTCGAGGCCGCGTTGAAGCCGCCATTGGCGCCGCCATAGGTCCAGCGCGTTATGTTGGCGCCCTCTTCCTTGATATGGCGCTTTTCATAGGCGACCGAAGCCAGGGCGCCCAGCTTGCCGTCGGCCCAGCGTTGCGAGGCCAGCATGGTGAAACGCGGGGTGACGTCGCGCGCCAGGTCATTGTAGCTGGCCTGGGCCGAAACCACCAACTGACCGCCCTTGAAATCGAACGGGCGAGCGGTCTGCAGATCGACCGTGGCGCCCAGAGACCCCTCCTCGACATCGGCCGAGGCGGATTTACGCACACTCAGGGAATTGAACAGTTCCGAGGCGAACATGTTGAAGTCGAAGCCTCGCGTCCGGTTGGTGCCGCCGGAATTGACCGTGCCGCCCGTGGTGGCGATGGCTTCCATGCCGTTAATGCGGACGCGGGTATATTCGGAGCCCAGACCGCGGACGCTGATCTGGCGGCCTTCGCCATTGGCGCGGGTGATGGCAACACCGGGAACCCGTTGCAGGGATTCGGCCAGGTTCAGGTCGGGGAAGTCGGCGATGTCCTCAGCCTTGATGACGTCGACAATGCCGCTTTCGTTGCGCTTGGTGGAGATAGCGCTTTGCAGGCTGCCGCGAAAACCGGTGACGACGACGACATCGTCCTCGGCCGGCGGCGCATCCTGAGCGGAGGTGGTGGTGGCTGTCATCGTCAACAGAGCCACCAGGGACGCTGCGGACATCAGGCTGCTGCGAGCCGAAACCCTTTTTCTGGACATCTTGTTCTTCCTTGCCTGTCAGGCAGGGTCTTTGATGCCGTTTACGCATCCCTGCCGCCTTGTTATGGCGGGATAGTACGCAGCTTTTTAAGACGCCCGCGAATTCCAATCAGGCATGAATCGATGCGCAAAGTGGAATGAACGGGGGAGTGGCCTCACCCCTCCAGCCGGTCGATTTCCTTCTGCAGGCCGCGGGCGCCCAGCAGGTTGACTGCGATCACCCCGCCAAAGAAAACTAAGGCGATGCCCAGATAGATCCAGACCGTCACCCCCTTGTCGCCGGCGGAATTCTGGATTGCCGGAATCATGAACAGGACAAACCCCGGCACGAACGGCATCACGTACCACAGCCACGCGCTGCTCAGCAGGTTGCGTTGCCGGATCAGGGCGCGGCGATGGAAGTCAAGACAATCCTCGGCGCCATCGCTGACCGGTGCCGCCCGCCCACGCACGACAAGGATCAGGCTGACCAGCAGGGTGGCGGCGACGATCAGGATTGAGCCAAGCCGCATAAGCGGAGGATCCAGAAAAATGGCATAGCCGGAAAACACCACGACCACCAAAGCGCTGGCGGCGTGTTCGAGTCGGTTGCGCCATTGGATTTGTGATTTGAAGGCGCGGGCACGGGTATGGACCTGGTCGAGGGACATGACGGTCATCTCCTTGGGTTGCGATTGCCAGAGGTTCTGGAAGTCAGGATTGGTCATATCGTCGGGGGCTTCGCTCATGACCGCCCTCCTGCGTGGAAACGGCGGCTGAGCAGCGCCTTGATGCGGTGGATACGGGTGGCAACGTGGCCGGATTTCAGGCCGGTGATCTCAGCCATGGCGGCGGCGTCCAGACCTTCGAGATAGAGCAGCATGATCTGGCGGTCGGACGGTTCCAGGCTCTGGATCAGGGCCATCAGTTTCTGCAGCGCCCGGGCATGGCTGGTGTCGGCTTCGATATCGCTGCCGTCGTTGATTTCGGCGGCGGCATCCAGCGTGACCCAGGCGCCGCGGCGGCGTTCCTTCAGGACATGTGACGTGGCGGTGTTGTGCGCGACGCGATAGACCCAGGTGCGCGTGGAACAGCGGCCGTCGAACAGAGCCAGACTCTTCCACACGGCGACGTGGATGTCCTGGACCAGGTCGCGGCAGCGTTCGGGATGGGCTTCGTAGCCGCGGGCGAGGCGTTCCAGGGCCGGGCCGAACTCGGCGGCGGCCTCCTGGTAGCGTCGATCCTGTTCAGCGGTTGCGGTCATGAACAGATAGTCGCCGCGCTTTCGGACTTATTACAGGTCAGCCGCGGAAATTCAGTTCCAGCAACACATTATTCGGATCGGTGACGAACAACTGGCGCAGCTTGATCGAGGGGATTTCGGCGAAACCGTAGTCGAGATTGCGGGCTTTCAGGCGCCGGACCATCTCGTCGAAGCCGTCGCACTCGAAGGCGACATGGTGGATGGCACCGGTATGGCCGCCCGGAACGACCTCGCGGGCGATGGTGTTGTCCGTGCCCCACAGATTGAGGTGGATCACGGCCATGTCGCGGCTGTCGTAGAGCCACTGGCGCAGGGACGGATCACGCTCAGGGGCGACGCGGGCTTCCAGGCCCAGCAGCTCTTCGTAAAACGCGATGGTTTGCGCCATATCACGGGTCTGGATGTTGATATGGTTCAGGTTTTTGACGATCATGGTGGGCTCGCGCTGTCATCCCCTCTCCCCGTTTACGGGAGAGGTTAGGGTGAGGGGCTTCTTCGGTGCTCAATCGTCCTCGGATGGCCCCTCACCCGATCGCCTTCACTTCGTTCGGCTCTCGTCCTCTCCCCGCAGGCGGGGAGAGGCAAGAACGCATCAATGCGCCTCGTCCCAGTTGTTGGCGGCTTTGGCTTCGACCACCAAAGGCACGCTGATCTGAACCGCCGGCAGGGCCGCGTTCTGCATCACCTCCTGGATCAGCGGAATCACCGCCGCGACCTCGGCCTCGGGCGCCTCGAAAATCAGTTCGTCGTGGACCTGAAGCAGCATCCTGGTCGTAAACCCAGCGGCATCCAACCGGGGCTGCATGCGCATCATGGCGCGGCGGATGATGTCGGCGGCCGTGCCCTGGATCGGGGCGTTGATCGCCGCCCGCTCGGCAAAGGCCTTGATGGCTCCACCCTTGCCGTTGATTTCCGGGATATGGATCTTGCGGCCCATCAGGGTCTGCACGAAGCCGTTGTCGCGCAGGAACTGTTTGGTTGCGTCCATATAGTCCTTGATGCCAGGGAAGCGCTCGAAATAGGTCTTGATGTAGCGTGACGCCTCGCCCTGGTCGATGCCGAGCTGGTTGGCCAGGCCGAAGCCGGAAATGCCGTAGATGATGCCGAAATTGATCGCCTTGGCACGGCGGCGGATCTCGGACGTCATGTCGGCCATCGGCACGCCAAACATTTCCGACGCCGTCATGGCGTGGATGTCCTGGCCGTCCGAAAACGCCTTCTTCAACTGCTCGATGTCGCCGATATGGGCCAGCAGGCGCAGCTCGATCTGCGAATAGTCGGCCGAGATCAGTTTACAGCCCGGTTTGGCAATAAAGGCCGTGCGGATCTTTCTGCCTTCGCCGGTGCGGATCGGGATGTTCTGCAGGTTGGGCTCGTTCGAGGCCAGGCGCCCGGTCGTGGTTGAGGCCAGGTGGAACGAGGTGTGGATGCGCTGGGTTTGCGGATCGGCATACTCGACCAGTGCATCGGTATAGGTGCCCTTCAGCTTGGCCATCTGGCGGTAGTCGAGCAGCAGTTTCGCCAGGGTCTGGCCGGCGCCGGTGCCGTTCTTGCCCTCGGCGATATCCTCCAGAACCTTGACGTCGGTCGCCCATTGGCCCGAAGCTGTGCGCTTGCCGCCGGGCAGTTTCATCTCGTCGAAGAAGACGACACCCAGTTGCTGCGGCGAGTTCAGATTGAACGGCCGGCCAAGGTGAGCGTGGGCCTCCTGCTCGATGGCGTTCATGCGCGTGCCGAAATCCTGGCTGAGATTGCGCAGGACCTGCGGGTCAACGCGGATGCCGTTCAGTTCCATCTCCGACAGCGCTTTGGGCATGCCGCGTTCCAGGGTCTCATAAACGGTGTTCAGCCGGTCGCGGACCAGGCGCGGCTTCAGGACATGCCACAGGCGAAGCGTGACATCGGCGTCTTCGGCAGCGTATTGCGTGGCCTCCTTTAGCGCGACGAACTTGAACGATTTGAGCGTCTTGCCGCTGCCGGCGACCTGCTTGAACGGGATCGGGGTGTGCCCCAGATGCAGTTGCGACAGCTCGTCCATGCCGTGGCCGTGCAGCCCACCTTCGACGACATAGGACATCAGCATGGTGTCATCGTACGGCGCGACATCGATGCCGTAACGCTTCAGAACGCTGAGGTCGTACTTGATGTTCTGGCCGACCTTGAGGATGTTGCGGTTTTCCAGCACCGGTTTCAACAGGGCAATCGCCTGGTCCAGCGGGATCTGTTTCAGGTCGTCTCCGCCGCCGAAATCGAGCCCGTCGCTAGCCAGGTGGCCTAGCGGAATATAACAGGCGCAGTTGGTGTCGGTGCTGAGCGAGATACCACACAGCTTGGCGTGGGTGGCCGACAGGTCGTCGGTTTCGGTGTCGACGGCGATGACCTGGGCCTGTTCGCAACGGCGCACCCAGGTCTGAAGCTGCTCGATCGTCTGGACGCATTCGTAGGCATCGAGGTCGAAAGGCTGCTTTTCGCCCAGTTCAGTCTTGACGCCGTACAGCGGCCGCGAAATCGGGGCGGTCGGAATTTGCGCCAGGGCGGTCGTGCTTTCCAGGCTCAGCGAACCGCCGATACGCCTGGCCAGGCTGTTGAACTCCATGGCGGCCAGGAAAGCCGCCAGGATGTCGGCCTCCGGCTGTTTCAGCACGAAGGTGGCGATCTCGGCCGGCACCGGCGTGTCACAGCGCAGCCGGACCAGCTCGCGCGACATCAGAATCTGGTCCTTGAAGTCGATCAGGGTCTGGCGGCGCTTTTCCTGTTTGATCTCGCCGGCGCGGGCCAGGACGCTGTCAAGGTCGCCGTATTCGATGAGTAGTTGGGCGGCGGTCTTGACGCCGATGCCGGGGGCGCCGGGAACGTTGTCGACGGAATCACCGATCAGGGCCTGGGCATCGACGACCAGCTCCGGCGGTACACCGAACTTTTCGATGACCTGTTCACGGCCGACCGGGGTGCCCTTGACCGGGTCCATCATGGTGACCTTGTCGTTGACCAGTTGCATCAGGTCCTTGTCGGACGAGATGACGGTGACCTCAAAACCCTGTTGCACGGCCAGATGGGCATAGGTGCAGATCAGGTCGTCGGCTTCAAAACCGGCCAGTTCAATCGCGGGCAGGCCAAAGGCACGGGTGGCGTCACGGACCAGGGGGAATTGCGGGATCAGGTCTTCGGGCGGGGGCGGCCGGTTGGCCTTGTAGCCGTCGTAGAGGTCGTTGCGAAAGGTCTTGGACCCGGCGTCGAAAATGACGGCCAGGTGCGACGGCGCATCATCGCCGCGGTTCTCCTTGATCAGCTTGACCAGCATATTGCAGAAGCCGGAGACGGCGCCGACCGGCAGGCCGTCGGACTTGCGCGTCAGGGGCGGCAAGCCGTGATAGGCCCGGAAGATATAGCCCGACCCGTCGATCAGGACCAGGCGCTTGGCCTTGCCGGTGGCGTCTGCCGTGGTTTCGGGAGCGTTCGAAGTATCGTCCATGTCGGGGATTCGCCTCGTCGGAGTGTTGGCCTCTTCTTACGGCCATCTGACGGTTCTGCCAAACAAAAGCGACAGGGGATGGCAGCGATAAGGGACGCTACTTTCCTCTCCCGCCCCGTTCTTCACGGGGAGGGGGGACCGCGAAGCGGTGGGAGGGGCTTTAGGTGGGTTTGGCCGTTCGCTGACGGGCTAAAAGAATCACGCTGGCCGCGGCTTCGTCGGGATCGGCCAGAAGATCGGCAGAACCTATTCTATGAACATGAATGCCGCGTTCCATCAGCCAAGCATCGCGAATTTCGTCGCGGCGCATCTTGTCATGATATTCATGAACCTCACCGTCCACCTCAACGCACAGGCGCGCCTTTGCACAGTAGAAATCGAGAATGTAGGGGCCAATCGGATGCTGACGACGAAACACGGGCGTATCCTTGGCCCTGGCTTTCAGCCGCGCCCATAGCCAAAGTTCCGATTTCGTGAGGTTTCTGCGAAATCGCCTCGCAGCTTCTATCTTTGCGTCTTGCCGTATTGACGGCGCCATTTTTGCCCCTCCCACCGCTTCGCGGTCCCCCTCCCCGTAAACGGGGCGGGAGAAGTAAAGAAAGCTCAAATTACAAACAGATTACCACGTGCCCACGTTTGGCATACTCACCCACGGTTCGGCCGGCGGCAGGGCATCGCCTTTCTGCAGCAGCTCAACCGAAATCCCATCTGGCGAGCGCACAAAGGCCATAACACCGTCGCGCGGCGGGCGGTTGATCAGCACGCCCATGCCCTGCAAATGGGCGCAGACGGCATAGACGTCATCAACCTCATAGGCCAGGTGACCGAAATTGCGTCCGCCGGTATAGGTCTCGACCTCGCCGTTCTCATCCGGCCAGTTATAGGTCAGCTCAACCTCGGCCTGGCCACGCAAACCCTCCGTTGCACCCATATGGGCGTCTTCATCGGCCGACAGGAAGATCAGGCTGAACCGGCCCTTTTCGCTGTCCATGCGGCGGACCTGCCGAAGACCCAGACCGTCGCAAAAGAAATGCAGGGCGGCCTCCAGGTTCTTCACCCGCACCATGGTGTGCAGGAAACGCATGGCATTCTCCTTTGTCGCGCAGCATAATCCAAAAAGTGGCGACCACTTTTTGGGCTGCGCTTGTTAATGCTCGCCTTCGGGACGCGGCGACGGATCGTGATATTCGTGGGCGTGGTCCTTGTGGACGAACTTGCGGTCGCAATAGCCGCATTCGGCCGTGCCTTCCGCACCCAGTTCAATATAGACCAGAGGGTGGCCCAACGCACCGCCGCCGCCGTTGCAGGCGACCTTGTGCGTGTCGACGTAGATAACTTCGGGGGGCGGGACAGTGTCGTTCATGACGCCGGAAACCTTTGCGGAGAAACCAAGCCAGCCTTAAATCAAACCGCCTTGCTTCGTCAATTGAAGTGTGAAAGCTTGGAGGCTTGTAAGCGTGATATCAGGCGGCCAGGCCGGGGCCTGAAACGTATGCGACTTCGTTCGAAGGGACCCCTCCGTCTCGACGCGCTACGATCTTCGATCTCCGCTTGCTCGCCACCTCCCCATCTAGATGGGAAGGAGAAGAATTCAAGGTTCTTCATCCTACTCCTCCCCATTGTAAATGGGGAGGTGGATGCGGGCGCAGCGAAGCAGACGGAGGGGTCCTCTTTGGCCAAACACAGCAAACTCGGGTCCATCCTGGGCGGATCGGTCGGTAACCTGGTCGAATGGTACGACTGGTACGCCTATGCGGCCTTCACCCTCTATTTCTCCAGCGCCTTCTTCCCCAAGGACGATCCCCTTACCCAGCAGCTCAATGCCGCCGCCATCTTTGCGCTCGGCTTCTTCATGCGGCCGATCGGTGGGTGGCTGCTCGGGATCTATGCCGACCGCTACGGTCGAAAGACGGCACTGACGGCGTCAATCCTGCTAATGTGCACTGGATCGCTGATCATCGCCCTGATCCCGACCTATGAGACCATCGGCCTGCTGGCGCCAATTCTGCTGCTGTTTGCCCGCATGCTTCAGGGCCTGAGTGTCGGCGGCGAATATGGCGCCTCGGCGACCTATCTGTCGGAAATGGCCGGCAACCATGACCGCGGCTTCTGGTCCAGTTTTCAGTATGTCACCCTGATCATGGGGCAACTGACCGCGCTGGGCGTACTGATCCTGCTGCAGAACCTGCTGACGGCGGAGCAACTGACCGCCTGGGGCTGGCGCATTCCGTTCGCAATCGGCGCCGCCCTGGCCATCGTCGCCATGTTCATCCGCCGCCACATGGAAGAAACCGACGCCTTCGAGACCTCGGCGAAATTTGCCGCCAACCGCACCCTGACCCTGCTGCGAAACCATCCGTGGCAGGCGCTCCAGGTGGTCGGCCTGACCCTGGGCGGCACGGCGGCGTTTTACACCTACACCACCTACATGCAGAAGTTCATGGTCGGATCGGCCGGTTGGACCAAGGAGCAGGCGACACTTCTGTCGGCGGCGACCTTGTTCATCTACATGCTGCTTCAGCCCGTATTCGGCGCTCTATCCGACCGGATCGGGCGCAAGCCTTTGCTGATCGGGTTCGGCGTGCTGGGTGTTTTGGGAACCGTGCCGATCATGACGGCTTTGACCCAGACCGACAGCTTCTGGCCGGCCTTTATTCTGGTGATGATGGCCCTGGTCATCGTCAGCGGCTACACCTCGATCAACGCCGTGGTGAAGGCCGAGCTGTTCCCGCCCCATGTCCGGGCCTTGGGCGTCGCTCTGCCCTATGCGATCACGGTGTCACTGTTCGGCGGCTCAGTCGAACTGGTGGCGCAGTGGCTGAAGAAGATCGGCTATGAGTCGCTGTTCTTCTGGTACATCACCGGCTGTATCGGGGTGTCGCTGCTGGTCTATCTGTTCACCGCGGACACGAAGAAGACGTCGAGCTTCCATTCAGAACCGTGAGTACGAAACAGGGCCCCGGAAATCCGGAGCCCTGAAAACACTTTCACGACACAAGCCCTTACGCCGGCTTGCGGAAACGCAGCGTCATCCGGTCACTTTCACCGATGGCATCATAGGCCGCCCGTTCTTCGTCCGTCAGGGTACGGGTATCGTTCTTGCTGCTGCGGATGGGCTTCAGCGTCCAGACACCGAAGGGATGGTCGCGCGTATCCTTCGGATTGGCATTGATCTCCGACCGATCTTCCAGCACGAAACCGGCCTTCTTTGCGGCGGCAATGACATAGGATTCCGGCACATAGCCGGTGCCGGCCATCGGGTCGGACCCTTCCGGCGCGCGGTGCTGTTCGACGGCCAGAATGCCGCCGGGCTTCAGTGCGCCGTAAAAGGCAGTCATGAAGTTGTCGGTCGTCTCGCCTTGACGCACCCAGTTGTGGAAGGCGCGGGCCACCAGGATCATGTCGGCCGAATTGGCCGGCAGGCTGGTGAAGTTGCTACCGCTAAACGGATAGGCCTTGACCTCACCATAGATGCTTTTATCGGCGACTTCGGCCCAGAAGGCCGGATCGTCGGTCTTGCCCATGGCGGCGGCATAGGTACCACCGGTGGCCTTGGCGTAGGGAGCGAGGATTTCGGTCCACCACCCCTTGGCGCCGGGATTGACCTCGATGATGGTCATGCCAGGTTTCAATCCCCAGAAGGTCAGGGCCTCGACGGGATGGCGGTATTGGTCGCGCGCCTTGTTGTCGGCCGAGCGCCACGACCCGGCGACGGCGTCGTGCAGGGGATTGTCTCCGTGATGATTGGCCAGGGCCGGGGTCGCCATAAAGGCGAGGCCGGCGAAGGCGATCAGCAGGTGGCGGCGGATAGTGGACATGACAGGACCCTCGTTTGTTTGTGCTTATACGCGCCAAACTCAACATCCCGCCGCCCACTTCAAGAAATAGGTGTCCATTTTCTATAGCGGCCGTTCCGTTCCGGCCGGCGAAGTACGTCCGACGCCGGGAACACATTCTGATCACCCTATCAGAAAACCTTCCGCCTTCCTCGCATGACAAGGATTCGGTTGCAAAAAGTGACCCTTCCGCTCTTGGCGGAACTGGCGGAGGCTGTTACGTTCCAATCATGAACAAGCATGTGAAAAACAAGGATGCGACGTTGAATTCCGCATCCGCCATCGTCGGGCAACTGAAAACCCTCTACGCCCAGGCCGTCACCGCGTTGCAGCAGGACCTGCACGCTTATCTGGAACAGCGCACGATTCCGTCAAAAAACCTGCGCGCAGCCGGCCGGTATTGCTACCCGAAACTGACCGTCACCTGGAAGGGCACGCATCTCGACGAGGCCGACGAACTGGCCATCCTGAACAACCGCCACCCCCAAGTGAACCGCGCCTTCGCCCGCTTCTCGCGACCCGGCACCTATTCGTCCTCGATAACCCGGCCTGACCTGTTCAGCGACCATATCGAAGAACAGCTCGAACTTCTGATCCGCGACTACAATGCCGACTGTTCTGTAAGCGTGTCGAACCAGGAAATCCCCTACCCCTACGTGCTGGACGGGGCCGGTCTGGACCTCAACAGCGTCTCCGCACTGGACCTGATGCGGCATTTCCCTGCCACCGAACTGGCGTTGATCGGCAACGAAGTCGCCGATGGTCTGGACATGAAGGATGAAAGCGGACATAGGCCGCTGGCCCTGTTCGACGGTTTGCGCACCGACTTCTCTCTGGCCCGGCTGCGCCATTACACCGGGACGCCGGCCGAACATACCCAAAGCTACATCCTGATGACGAACTACAATCGCTATGTCGATGTCTTCGTCGCCTGGGCTGTGGAACAGCTCAAGAAACCCGACAGTCCGTATACAGCCTTGTCGTGCTGCGGTTACTTCACCATCACCAAGGATACGGCCAATCCGGAAGAGCTGATCGCCAATTCGCCATGGCGCAAGCACCAGATGCCGGCCTACCACCTGATGCGCGAAGGTCGCCAGGGTATCACCTTGGTCAATATCGGCGTCGGCCCGTCCAATGCCAAGAATATCACCGACCACCTGGCCGTGATGCGTCCGCACGTCTGGCTGATGATCGGTCACTGCGGCGGCCTGCGTCCGTCGCAAAGCATCGGCGACTACGTCCTGGCCCACGCCTATCTGCGTGATGACCACATCATGGACGATGTCTTGCCACGCGAGATTCCGATCCCACCTATCGCTGAAGTCCAGCAGGCGCTGCATGAAGCGGCCGTTCGGGTCACCGGCGAGGATGGTGATGCGTTGAAGAAACGGTTGCGCACCGGCACGGTGGTCACCACCGACGACCGCAACTGGGAACTGCGCTATACCTTGAGCGCCTTGCGCTTTTCGCAATCACGCGCGGTCGCCATCGACATGGAGTCGGCGACACTGGCCGCCCAGGGTTATCGTTTCCGGGTACCGTACGGGACACTGTTGTGCGTGTCGGACAAGCCTTTGCACGGCGAACTGAAGCTGCCGGGTCAGGCCAATCACTTCTATGAACGCGCCATCCGCGAACATATCGATATCGGGATCGAAGCCGCCAATATCCTGCGCGACTACGGCACAAAGCTGCATAGCCGCAAACTGCGGGCGTTTGACGAGCCGCCGTTCCGGTAAACTGGGGCTTGGGGCTCCCGCTCCGCCGCCTTCGGCGACACCTCCCCCCTGCGGGGAAGGATAAAAAATGGAGCGGAAGGCCGGCAGGGTCTGCTCCAACCCGTGGCCATCCGCTCCAGTACGATCAATGGACCTCCATCCATAGGGTTTGGACCTGACGTCAATCGGTCGTCGACCGCCTTGAAACTACGGGTCAAATCCTGATATCAGCATAGTCCCTTAACCCCTGCAATCGAATCAAGTTGCTGTGAATGTTGCGGTTTTCGCCCCGGCTTCAAGAGATCGTGACGGTTGCTCTCCCATTCGAGAGCATCCGTGAACGGCTGGCCGGATGGATGCGGCAACCGACCGCGGCCGGCATGGTGTCCGACGGTGGAAAGCTTGGGCGATACAGCTATCTGATGACGTCGCCCGAGGCGGTCGCTGTGCTCGACTACGACGACCCGCGCGATGTGGCGACGTTTCTCACCGAGGCCACAGCCTTCGTCAACCCCGACGATGCCGTAGCGAGCTTGCCGCCGTTCACAGGGGGGCTGGTCGGCATGGCGTCGTTCGAACTGGGGCTGAAGCTGGAACGCATGAAGCGCCGCCCCTTCCGCATCGAAGGCCGCAGCGCCTGGCCGGAACTGGTGGTGATGCGTTTTGCCGCTGTCCTGGCCTTCGACCATCATGCCGGAACCTTGACCGCCATCGGACGGGGGGAAACCAAGGCTGCGGCTCAGCATGCCGTCGATAACCTGGTGGCGACCTGGCAGGCAACGCCTGCCCTGGAGGTGCCTCCGGATTTGCTGGAGGGGGCCTTGCGGCTGGAAACCGCCGATGAGATTCATGAGGACAAGGTCGCGGCCCTGGTCCGCCAGATCCACGCCGGCGATCTGTTTCAGGCAAACCTGGCGCGTGGCTGGACCGGGCGGCTGCGTCGTGATGTCGAGCCGGGCCATGTCTTGCAGGCCTTGCAGACCGCGGGTCCGGCGCCGTTCGGTGGCTTTTTCCGGTGGGGCGATCGCGCGGTGGTGTCGAACAGTCCGGAACGGTTTATCCGGCTGGATATCGACGGCCTGATGGAGACCCGGCCCATCAAGGGCACGCGACGTCGGGGCGCATCGATCGCTGAGGATGAGGCCCTGGGTCGGGAATTGCTGGCCAGCCCTAAGGACCGGGCCGAGAATTTGATGATCGTCGACCTGATGCGGCACGATCTGTCGAAAGTGGCGCAGGTCGGCAGCGTGGCGGTAACCGCCTTGCAGGCGTTAGAAAGCTATCCGAACGTGCATCATCTGGTGTCAACGGTGATCGGGCGCCTGGCACCGGGCCGGACGGCGGCGGACGTGCTGAGCGCGACCCTGCCGCCAGGGTCGATTTCCGGCGCGCCCAAGGTCCAGGCCATGAAGGTCATCAGCGAGATGGAAGCAGCGCGCGGACCCTACTGCGGGTCCTTGTTCTTCATCGATGCCGGCGGGGCCATGGATTCCAATGTGTTGATCCGGACCCTGGCCTGTGAGCGCGATGACGGCGGCCACTGGCACATCCGCCTTGCCGCCGGCGGCGGGATCGTGGCGGACAGCGAGCCCGTGGCCGAGCGCGTGGAAACAGAGACGAAGGTGTCGTTGATACGGAAGGTGTTGACGGGTGCCGTCGAGTAACGGGGTCCGCGGCCCCTCGGACTTACTAGCTCGGTCCGGTCACCGCCGCGCCGTTTCGCGGATGGTGGAAGAAGGTGTCCTTGAACTTCGTCTCGCCCGGAAGGAAGTTGCCGATCGGCGAATCATAGTCATACTCGACCTCGGTCACGATCAGGCTTTCATTGGCCGAGATCTGCGCCGTCGTCACCGTTGCGAGTGTAGCACCATTTGTATACTCCGCCAGCCCGTTGCCGTTGTCGACGCTCCAGATGACCTTGGCCTGGTTCGAAGAATTCATCGTCACGCAGGTCAAACGCATCTTAAGATTGGTACCCGTCGAGAAGGGCTGTAGCATCGAAGTGCCAATCGCCCACAGATCGGTGATATTGGCGCTGGACAAGGTTTCCGACTGCGCCGCCAGATCGCCGATCGTGGCCGCCAGATGCGACGTCCGGCGCGACGCCATCATGCCCAGGGTCAACTCGGCCAGGCTGAGATAAGCCATGATCAGCAGCGGCGCCACCATAGCGAATTCAATGGCGGACACGCCGCGTTTGTCAGCTAAAAAGGCCTTGAGCGAGAACAGTTGGTTCAGACGACGTAACATCAGAAGGGCTCATTCCGGAAGACGACCTTGGACGTGATCACCGCATCCTGGTTGCTCAGGGTCGTCAGACCCGCGTTCAGGAAGGGCGTAAATAGCGGCCATTCATAGTAGGCGCGGACCAGTTGTATCTTGGAAGCACCCCCGATATTGAAATTGAACTTGCTCTCGTCGAATTCGCCGTCCTTGATCAGGTCCGTCGTCGGGATTTCCGAGAAGTTGTTGTAGGTTGTCACATCGATCTTCAGGCTGCTCATACAACTGCCCGACAGCCAACCCATCTTGTCGCAAACCTTCTGCTTGAAGACCGTCAACGACGTGTTGCCCGTTGTCGCAATCCCGGTCCGGATCTGGCGCGATGCCACATCCGTCGCATTGTCCAGGCTCACCGACAGCAGGATCACCAGGGCCAGCTCGATACAGGCACAAATCAGGAAGACCAGCGGCCCCGCGATCAGCGCGAATTCCACCGCAGCCGCGCCCTTATGGTCGCGGCAAAAACTCTGAAGACGGTTACGAACGGTAGGGATGGCCATAGCTGAGGTCATGCGCTTTCTCAATTCATCGGCAACTCTTACACCGCCGGGGTCAACAGTCCGTTAAACTACGCCCAGAAATGCAAAATCCGTGCCGTACACAGGGCACGACACGGATTTTCTGTCTCACAAACAATTATTCTTACTGAGCCGCCATGGCTGTCGGCGCTGGCGCAGCCCCGGCCGAATTCGAAGCCGGCGCCATCACCATCGGCGACGGACCGGAAGCGCCCGCCGTTGTCGGCGTTGGCTCTTCGGAAATGCAGACATTGGTACACACCATCAACGAGGGCTTCAAACCCTTGTAGACCGTGATTGCGCCCCTTTTCGGCGCCGTCACCGTCACCTCGCCGTCAAACAGCGAGCGGCCGTCACGTCCGGCGACATTGACCGCGCTGCTGCCGAAACCCTTCCCCACTATATAGAGGGTGCGCGAATCCACCACTGTCACGTCGGCAATGTCCGGATTGCCAACTACGACCGTACCTGCCGGCGCCACCAGAGTAACACGCAGCGTATGGTTCTTTTCCACCGTCACCGGCTGGCCGGCCAGGGCCGGCACCGCCGCCATCAGGCCAAATGCCGTCACGCTCAAGGCCGCTCTGATCGAAAATGTCATCTTCTTTGTCATCGTGCAGGTCCACGCTCTATATATAGATGGGCCTCAAGCGCCCGGGTGCATACCTAAACTAGGACCCAGGCATGAGGGTCGCGTTAGGAAACAAGGTATAAAAGAAATCTTTAAAATTGCTGAACATAATACTAACAAAAAAAATGCCGTTTTAATTCAATCATCACCAAGGTTAATCGTAGTTAAGGTTAATTCAAATTTACAGTAAAAAAGAATTAACTATAGAAAATTTTTAGCAACATCGAGTTGTTTACTTCGTTTTAATCAAGGCGCGCTAATTTGATCTCGTGTTCGGGAGCATTTGAGCCGTTCTAACCGGTCCCCCCGATACGATGAATGTCTCAACTGCTTTACTTTTTTGACCAACTAGGAGAAATACCATGACCAAGTTTTTCAACCGCTTTGCCAAGGACGAATCCGGCGCGACTGCCATTGAATATGGCCTGATCGCCGCTCTGATCGCCGTCGCGCTCATCTCGATCCTCGGCACCCTGTCGGGCTCGCTGACCGGCACCTTCCAGCGCGTCTCGGACGACCTGACCGCCGCCAACGGCGCCTAATAATCACCGACAGTCAAAGCGTACCGATCGAAAGACCGGACCTTGGGGCCGCAGATAAGCAGTTATCTGCGGCCCTTTTCTATCCGAAAGACACCAATAGCCATGTTACGCCGATTTATTGCTGACGAACGGGGGGCCACAGCCATTGAATACGGGCTGGTCGCAGGCCTTTTGTTCCTCGGCGTAGTTGGCGCCATCACCGCCTACGGTGATGCTTTCACCACTATGTACGAGGGTATCCGCGATTCTACGGAAGCCGTGATGGGCGGCTAATGCTGCCGTCCTGTAAGCAGATTTTAAGCTTGCTGGTTTAACCTGACAGACATCCGTTCCGTCGCCATCGAGGCCGCCCCCGTGTCCATTCCGCTGATTTTCGCCCTGACCTACCCGGCCTACCTGTTGTGGGCCGCTGTCAGCGACCTGGTCAGGATGACCATCTCCAACCGGCTGAACCTGATCCTGGCCGGCGCCTTCTTTCCGGCCGCCCTTCTGCTGGGCCTGAGCCTCGGCGATATCGGCATCCACACCGCCGTCGCGGCAGGTGGCCTGGTGCTGGGCATGGTCTTGTTTGCCCTGCGCTTTATGGGAGGTGGCGATGCCAAGCTTATCGCGGCAACCGCCCTGTGGCTCGGTCTGGACGGCTTCATTGCCCTGCTATTCTACACAGCGCTCGCTGGCGGTGCCCTGACCTTGGGTATCGTCATAGCCCGCAAGTTCTTCTGGGCCCTGGCGCCCAAACTGCCCAAATGGCTGGGCCAGCATCTCGAAGCCAAGACCGGCATTCCCTATGGCATTGCCATCTGCGCCGGCGGCCTCCTGGCCATTCCGCACGGCGATCTGTGGGCCCGACTCACGCCGCTTTTAAACGTCTGACAAACCGCCCTACCCGGCAGGTTTATCCAGGTTTTTGGCACATTTTGAGAAATAGCACCCGCAAATTGGCCGAAAACGACACACGCCCCGGTTTCCTTAGGTGAACGTTAACTAACCTTAAGCCAAGAATTTCCGGAGTTATATCCACGCCGACCTGGCAGCGCCCGCCCCAACCTCTTCGGCGCACCGGTCACAACGAGGGAAGATTTCGGTCATGAAGGCGTCACGCTACGTCGTAATGGGAGTCGCGGCCATCGCCGCCATACTGCTGGCCTTTCTGGTCCGCGGTATGATCGCCGGAGGCGGTGCCCAGGAAGCTAAGGCTACCGTCGATAAGACGCCAGCCGTGGCGACCGCCCGCGTCCTGATCGCTGCCCGCGAGCTCAAGGCCGGCACCCGCATCAGCGAAGCCGACCTCACCTGGCAGGAATGGCCGGTCGCGTCACTCAACGCCGCCTATATCGTCGACGGCGGTATGCCGGCAGGCGCCCCGGGCATGGAAGGCGCCGCCAAGCCGGCTGCCGACAAGCCCAAGAGCGATGTCGAAGAAAAGGTCGGCGACGTTACCCAGGCCGTCGCCGACAAGATCGCCCCCTCTCCTACCAAGGAAGCCTATGTCGGCGGTGTCGCCCGTGAAGACATCCTGGCCAATGAACCCATCATCGACGCCAAAATCGTTCGTTCTGACGAAGGCGGTTTCATGGCCGTCATGCTTCAGCCGGGTATGCGCGCCCTGGCCGTCCCGGTCAGCGTCGACAACACCGCAGGCGGCTTTATCCTGCCCGGCGACCGCGTCGACATCCTGGTCACGCACCAGCTGCCGTCGGCGACGGGCCGCGGCACGATCGACAGCGTCCAGCCGGTCCTGCGCAATATCCGCGTCCTGGCCATCGACCAGTCTGTCGCCGCCGAGCAGGACAAGCAAACCGTCATCGGCGCCACGGCGACCCTGGAAGTGTCGCCCGGCGACGGCCAGGTCGTGACCCTGGCCAAGGCTTCGGGTACCCTGTCGCTGATGCTGCGTTCCTACGCCGACGCCCAGGGACCTTCCGGCGCGGTGACTACGTCGCCCACAGGCGGCGCCAGCGAAGATTTGCCGGTCCGTGTCTATCGCAACGGCCAGGCCACTGAGGTGACGGTATCCCGATGAGCTCTTTCCTGACACCCTCCCGGGCCCTGCTGCCCGCCACCGCTCTGGCCGGGTTGATGACCCTGCTGGCCACCGGCGCCCACGCTACGGGTGAGCCCAAGCCTTATAACAGCCTGAAGTCCGGCGGCGGAGGCGGCATGGCCGTCCAGACCCAGACCAGCCAGGCCCGGGTTCAGGTGTTGCGGCTGCCCAAGGGACGTTCGGCCGTGGTGGACCTGCCGACCGACGCTGCCGACGTCTTCGTCTCCAATCCCGCCGTCGCCGACGCCGTGCTGCGCACGCCGCGTCGTATCTTCGTTCTGGGTGTCGAAGGCGGACAAAGCGACGCCATCTTCTTCGATGCCCAGGGCCGCCAGATCCTGAACCTCTCGATCCGCGTCGAAGCCGCCACCGACGAACTGACCGACACCGTCCACCGCCTGTTCCCGACCAGCAAGGTCGAGGTCCAGTCGCTGAACGGCCGCGTCGTCCTGTCGGGACTGGCCCAGAACAACGCCCAGGCCGACCAGATCGCCCGCTTGGCCGCCAGCTATGTCACCAAGCCTGAAGACGTCATCAACCTGATGTCGATCGCCGGGAAGGATCAGGTCACGCTGAAGGTCCGCGTCATCGAAGTTCAACGCTCGGCGATCAAGCAGTTGGGCCTGTCCTCGGACATCGTCTACAACAACGGCTCCCAGTCCTATTCCTATGGTCGCGGCAATACCTACGGCACCAACGGCACCAGCTATGGCGGCCGCGGCCTCTGCTACGGCCAGAACAATGTCGTCACGAACAACTTCACCGACTCCAACAGCGTCACCGACCAGACCGCGGTTACGCTGGAAGACACACCTGTCGTCAACCGGACGCTGACCGCCACCATCGGCTCGGCCGTCAACACCACCTGGCGGACCCTGACAGGTTCTTCCAACGCGACCTGTCTGCAGGCCTTTGAGCGGGTCGGGCTGATCCGCACCCTGGCCGAGCCCAACCTGACCGCCGTGTCGGGTGAAGCCGCCAAGTTCCTGGCCGGTGGCGAATTCCCCGTGCCCGTGGCCGAAGACGATGCCGGCCGCATCACCGTCGAGTTCAAGCCCTTCGGTGTCGGTCTCGGCTTTACGCCGGTCGTCCTGTCGGAAGGTCGCATTTCTATGAAGATCTCGACCGAGGTGTCCGAGATCACCAATGTCGGCGCCTTTACCAGCAACGGCAGCAACCTGACCATTCCGGGCCTTTCGGTGCGCCGCGCCGAAACTACGGTCGAAATGCAGTCGGGCGGATCGCTGATGATCGCCGGCCTGCTGCAATCCAAGTACAAGCAGTCGATCGACAGCCTGCCGGGCATGACCTCGCTGCCGATCCTGGGCAGCCTGTTCCGGTCGCGTGACTTCCTGAACGAAGACACAGAACTGGTGGTTATGGTCACGCCCTACATCGTCGACCCGGTCCATCCCGACCAGTTGCAAACGCCCGCCGACAATCTGGAATTCGCCGACGACATGAGCACCGTCTTCATGGGCCGCCTGAATAAGGTCGTCGATGGTGACGCCGTTGCTGCCGGCGTCCCCGCCAGCGGACCTACAGGTCCCTATGTGGCCCCCATCGGCTACGTGATTGAATAGGAAAGCGACCATGACCCCGCGCTTCACATCCCGCTCTATGGCCCTGGTCGCCCTCTTGGCCGCCTCCGCCCTGACCGCGTGCGCCACCGGCAATCAGGCCCGCCTGGAGCCTGCACCGGCGGTAACGCCGACCGCCCAGTTCGCCCTGACCGCCGAATCACGCGTCGAGCCCATTCATCTGCGCATCAACCCGACCGGCATTTCGGCCAACCAGGCGCGCGCCCTCGACCAGGTCGCCTCCCAGGCCGCCTGGACCGCCGGTCAGCCGGTCGACGTCCAGATCATCACCAGCCCCGACCCGGCCTCCATGGCGGCGGGCAACGCCATTGCCGGCTATCTGGCCGGCCGCGACGTTTCGCGCGACGCCGTCAGCCAATTCAGCGTGCAAAGCCAGCCTGTTGAGATCGTAACCGTCAACGTCGTCAGCTATCGCGCCTCCGTCCCCGGCTGCGGTCAGACGTGGGAAAACCTGGCGGCGACGCGCAAGAATACGCCCCATGCCAATTTCGGCTGCGCCATCACGGCGAACCTCGCCGCTCAGGTGGCCGATCCGCGCGACCTGGTCGACCCGGCGACGGCCACCCCCAGCGACGCCGGCCGCAAGTCGGTGGTCCTCGATAAATACCGCAGAGGTGAAGTGACCTCGGCGGCCAAGGACGAGCAAAGCACCGGCGCCATTTCGCAGGCGATTAAGTAATTCGGCACATAATCGGCCAAGAATCGGAACTTTAGAGAGACGACCATGCCCCAGGCGAAACATTCCGATCCGTTCGACAATCTCGACGATCTCGACGACGAGTTCGTAGATTTCCGCGCCAAGCTGGACGCGGCGGACGAATTCGAACTGGACCAGCCGGCAGCCTACGCGCCGGACGCGGATCCGTTTGCCGATGATTATTCGCCGCAGGAGAGCGGCCCGGTCCGGCAACAGGCCCTGGCCCAGCCCCCGTCTCTGGCCAAGCGCGACCTTGGTCTGCGGGAAACGCTGGCGGCGGGCGCGAGCCTTGGTGGCGGTTTGGGTGACGATGATATCGGCGCCATCTCGATCCCGCGTATCAACATCCACTTCTTCCCGGATTCAGAAGCCTCGCTGCAGGCCTGCGACACAGCCGCCCTCGACCGCCGCATGAGCCGCGCCCAGTGCACCGTCAAGCGCGGCGGCATCTTCGAAGCCATGGACACCTATCGCCATGAGCCGACCCCGTCCCTGATCGTCGTCGAAAGCGGCGCCCGCGGCCGCGACCTGCTGGACCAGTTGGGCCAGCTGGCTGAGGTCTGCGATGGCAACACCAAGGTCGTCGTCGTCGGCGCCCACAACGACATCTCGCTGTACCGCGAACTGATCCGCCAGGGCGTATCGGAATACGTCGTCTCCCCGCTGCAACCGCTGTCGCTGATCAAGACCATTGCCGGTCTGTTCAACGACCCGGAGACCCCCTTTGTCGGCCGCACCATCGCCTTTGTCGGCGCCCGTGGCGGCGCCGGATCGTCGTCGATCGCGCACAACTTCGCCTTCAACCTGTCGGAGTCGATGTCGTCCAATACGGTCATCGTCGACTACGACCTACCCTTCGGTACGGCTGGCCTGGACTTCAACCAGGATCCGCCCCACGGCCTGGCCGACGCGCTCAACGAGCCCGACCGCCTCGACTCGGTATTGTTGGACCGCATGCTGACCAAGTGCACGGAACGCCTGTCGCTGTTCTCGTCGCCGGCGGCCCTCGACCAGGACTACACCGCCGATCCGGACGCCTTCGACGAGGTGACCCGCAAAATCCGTTCGGCCGCGCCGTTTATCGTCATGGACCTGCCGCACGTCTGGACACCGTGGCTGCGCCAAAATCTCGTCGCCGCCGACGACGTCGTTATCGTCGCCACGCCGGACCTGGCCAGCTTACGCAACGCCAAGAACATCATCGACCTGCTGAAGCACAGCCGGCCGAACGATACCCCGCCGCGTCTGGTATTGAACCAGATGGAAACCCCGGGCCGTCCCGAAATCCCGGTCAAGGACTTCACCGCCGCCCTGGGCATCGAGCCTTCCGCCCTCATCCCGTTCGACGCCAAGCTGTTCGGCAGCGCGGCCAATAACGGCCAGATGATTGCCGAGGTCGGACCGACGTCCAAGGCCGCCGAGGCCTTGGGTCACCTGACTGCCGCCATCACCGGGCGCACCCCGGAGCCGACCAAGGCCAAGAAGGCCAGCTCTTCGTCTTTCCTGAGCAACCTCTTCAAAAAGTGAGCCGCCTCACGTGTTTGGTAAACGTCCGACAGATGGGGGAGCAGCCCCCGCAGGCGCCGGCCGCACAGGCTTTGGCGGCGCCCCGAAGGGAGCACCAGCCGCACCTGCGTCCGGTGAAGCGCGTCCTCAGGCCTTAAGCAAAGTCAATGGCGCGCCGCCACCCGCCGCAGCCACATCGGACATCGCCACCCGTCCGCAGCAAGCCGATGCCCGTCCGCGTAAGGAAGCGCCGGCCGGCGGCGGCATGCCCATGCCCGAACTGTCCCAGGAAAAGCGCGTCGACAAGAACACCGCTGCCGCCAAATCCAAGCTGGCCGCCGGTCTGGATCAGATGCACAAGGCGCAGGTGGTCACCGAGATCGTTCGTGAGCAGTCGGACTATTACCACGCCACCAAGACGGCGATATTCAACGCCCTGCTCAACACCATCGACCTGAGCCAGCTGGCCCAGCTTGACCACAAGGCAGCGTCCGAGGAAATCCGCGACATCGTCGCCGAACTGGTGGCGATCAAGAACGTCTCCATGTCGGTGGCGGAACAGGACAACCTGGTCCAGGACATCATCAATGACGTCCTCGGCTACGGCCCGCTGGAGCCCCTGCTGGCGCGCGACGACATCGCCGATATCATGGTCAACGGCGCCCAGCGCGTCTTCATCGAAGTCAACGGCAAGGTCCAGCTGACCAATGTCCGTTTCCGCGACAATCAGCAGCTGATGAACATCTGTCAGCGCATCGTGTCGCAGGTCGGCCGTCGCGTCGACGAAAGTTCACCGATCTGCGACGCCCGCCTCCCCGACGGTTCCCGCGTCAACGTCATCGCCCCGCCCCTGGCTCTGGACGGTCCCACCCTGACCATCCGGAAGTTCAAGAAGGACAAGCTGACCATGCGCAACCTGGTGGAGTTCAACTCCATCAGTCCCGAAGGCGCCCGCGTCCTGGGCGTTATCGGCGCCTCGCGTTGTAACGTCCTGATCTCCGGCGGTACCGGCTCGGGCAAGACGACCCTGCTCAATACCATGACGGCCTTCATCGATCCGACCGAACGCGTCGTGACCTGCGAAGACGCCGCCGAACTGCAGTTGCAACAGCCGCACGTGGTGCGCCTGGAAACCCGGCCGCCGAACCTGGAAGGCCAGGGCACGATCACCATGCGCGACTTGGTCAAGAACTGTCTGCGGATGCGTCCCGAACGTATAATCGTCGGCGAAGTCCGCGGACCGGAAGCCTTCGACCTGTTGCAGGCGATGAACACCGGCCACGACGGTTCGATGGGCACGCTGCACGCCAACAGTCCGCGGGAAGCCGTTTCGCGTCTGGAATCGATGATCACCATGGGGGGCTACGGTCTGCCGTCGCGGACCATTCGCGAAATGATCGTCGGCTCCATCGACCTGATCATTCAGGCTGCCCGTCTGCGCGATGGTTCGCGCCGCATCACCCACATCACCGAGGTCCTGGGCCTGGAAGGCGATGTCATCGTCACCCAGGATCTGTTCCTCTATGAGATCGAAGGCGAGGACAAGCAGGGCAAGATTATCGGCCGTCACCGCTCCACCGGCATCGGCCGGCCACGATTCTGGGACCGGGCGAAATATTACGGACTCGAGCGCGAGCTCGCTGAAGCGCTGGACGCTTCGGAATAGGTTGAACCCATGTTGATGACGCTCCTCATTGCCTTTCTCGGCTTCGTGGTTATCGCGAGCGTCGGCTTTGCCTTTATCGGCGGCGGCGGTGGTGGTAACAGTGGCGGCGGCGCGGCCCTGACCAAACGCACCCAGACCATTGGGCTGGGCACCAATATGCGCGGTAAGCGCGGCGGCAAGTCCGCCGCCAAGTCGCCGGAAGAGCGCCGCAAACAGATCACCGAACAGCTCAAGGAAGCCGAAAAGCGGGAACGCAAGGCGCGCTTGACCCTGCGTTCGCGTATGCTGCATGCTGGCCTGACACCGAACGTCACCCAGTTCTGGATCATCACGGCCGTCCTTGGCGTGGTTGCCTTCGTCGTGCCCCTGGTCCTGCTGGGCAAGATGGACTTCATGTTGCGTCTGCTGGTGGCGCTCGGCGCGGGCTTCGCCCTTTCCTACGGCGCCCCGCGGTGGGTCCTGGGCATGATGGCGACCGGCCGCCTCAAGAAGTTCACCGAAGAATTCCCCAATGCGATGGACATCCTGGTCCGCGGCATCAAGTCCGGCCTGCCCGTGCACGACGGTCTGAAAATCATCTCCAAGGAAAGCCCGGCGCCACTGGGCCCCGAATTTCTGCGCCTGGTCGAAAACGTCGGCGTCGGCATGTCGGTCGAAGGCGCTTTGGAAAAGATGTCCGAGCGCATCCCCTCGCCCGAACTGCGCTTCTTCACCATTGTCATCGCCATCCAGGCCAAGACCGGCGGCAACCTGGCCGAGGCCCTGAACAACCTGTCGACCGTTCTGCGCGCCCGCAAGATGATGCGCGAAAAGATCAAGGCGCTGTCATCGGAAGCCATTGCATCGGCCTCGATCATCGGCGTCTTGCCCCCTGGCGTCGGCGTCATGATTTCGTTGACCCGGCCGGAATATATCGGCGGCATGTTCACCGATCCGCGCGGCCAGATCATGCTGCTGGGCGGCGCGATATGGATGGCGCTGGGCATCTTCATGATGCGCAAAATGATCAACTTCAAATTCTGACGGGGAGGCCTTTCCATGACCGAATTCGCTTCCACCATCATGAACCCATCGAACCTGATCGCCATTGCGGTGGCGGTTCTGGTGTTCTTCACCGTGATCACGCTCGGCAAGAGCATGACCTCGGGCGAGCAGCTCGACAAGCGCCTCAAGGCCGTCGCCCAGCGCCGCGAAGAGCTGCGCCGCCAGTCGCGGCAGCAGATCGTCAAGGAACAGTCCGGTGGCCTGCGCCACAAGGACGACGGCATGGCGCGCGGCTTCGTCGACAAGTTCAACCTGCGCAAGCTGCTCGAAGACCCGAAGGTGGCCGAAAACCTGGCCATGGCCGGTTTCCGCGGCCCCAAGCCGATCTCGACCTTCTACTTCTTCCGCTTCCTGATGCCGTTCGTGCTGGGCGCGCTGGCGACCTTCTACATCTTCGTGGTCAACGACTTCGGCCAGAAGATGAACATGAAGATCCTGATCTGCGTGGCCATGTTCGTTGCCGGCTACTACGCGCCGAACATCTACATCTCGAACACGGCCTCCAAGCGTCGCCAGTCGATCGTCGCCGCTTTCCCGGATGCGCTGGACCTGCTGCTGATCTGCGTTGAAGCGGGCATGTCCATCGAGACCGCGCTTCACAAGGTGTCGCAGGAAATCGGTGGCACCTCGATCCCGCTGGCCGAAGAAATGTCGCTGCTGGTGGCGGAACTGTCCTACCTGCCCGAACGACGGCAGGCCTATGAGGGCTTTTCCAAACGCACCAGCCACCCCGGCATCAAGTCGGTCTGTACGGCGATGATCCAGGCGGAAAAGTACGGTACGCCGCTGGGGACCGCCCTGCGTGTCATGGCCAAGGAAAACCGGGAATTGCGCCTGTCGGCGGCGGAAAAGAAAGCAGCGGCCCTGCCGGCACAGCTGACCGTGCCGATGATCGTCTTTTTCCTGCCGGTGCTGTTCGTGGTCATTCTGGGTCCGGCGGCGCTGAAGGTCATCGACCTGCAATCGGCCAACGCCAAGGGCGGCGAAGAAGCCGCGCAAAAGGAAGCCGGGAAAGGCGATATTTAAGGCCAGGGGCCTCGGGCCCCTGGCCTTAAGTCTTCCTACTCCGGGCTCCAATTGATGACATGGTAAACTGCGGGTTTATCCCCGACGTTGCGTAGCGCATGCGGGCTGTTCGACGCGTTGAACACGATCGAGCCCGCCCCTATCCGCACCCATTTGCCGTCGGACAGCACTTCGACCGTGCCCTCCTTGATGATAACCAGTTCCTCATTCACATGTGTATGCGGCGCATGAGAGCTAAGCCCCGGATTGAGCGTGGTGATATGCATCTCCAGTTCATCCAGAGTGGCCGTCGGTTGCCGCACGACATGGCGGTACGCGCCCACATCGGTCGCCTTGGCTTCGATCGTCTCCCAGTTATAGACCGCGGGGCCGAGTATCGCCTTGTCGGCATGGGCGAACCCGACCGCCCCCAGGGTCAAAACCACCGCACCTGCCGCTATGCAGATATCGCGCTTGGTGATCATGGCCGGCCTCAGATCGTGTAGGGCGCGCGCATCGGGCGCGACAGCATGGCATTGGCTTCGTCGTCGTTCTTGAAGCGCTCCAGCACCGGATCCCAATGGACCTTGCGCTTCAGCATCATGGCGATGTCATGCACCAGGCAGGTCGAACAGCCGCGATGACCCAGTTCGGCCGGTGAGATCGGCGCGTCGCGGCTGAGGATGCAGTCCAGCCAGTTGCCGTGCTGTTCATCGGCCTTGTACAGATGGATCTCGTTCGGCCCGATCACCGAGGTCAGGATCTTCGGATCGGAGGCCGCCAGTTTGGGTGACGGCGCCGATTTCGGATCGCTGGCCGTCGCCGCCGACTCACCGCGCGACACGAACAACCATCCCTTGGTCCCGATATATTTGATGCCGTTGGGATAATCGCCCGACACGCTCATGCGCATGCCATTGGCATAGAGGGCTTCGGTGCGGAACTTGCCATGGACGTCCCACAGGCCGGCCTGCGGGTACTCGACATGGTCGCACCACACCTCGACCGGACCGGTATGTTCGGTATCCATGCCCCAATGGGCGCTGTCGATATGGTGCGAACCCCAGCCGGTGATCATGCCGGCGCCGAACTGACGCAGACGCAGCCAGCCCGGCCGGTCGTAACCGACCCGCGGATGGACGCGGTCCAGCGTGTAGGGCACATAGGGCGTCGAGCCCAGCCAGGCATCATAGTTGAAACCTTCCGGAACCGGCATGGGCGTCGGATTACCGCCGGCCGGGTCGCCCGGCAGACCGACCTCGACCCGCTGGAGGTCGCCGATGCGACCGTTGCGGACCAGTTCGGCGGCGGTACGGAACTGCGGCATGTTGGTGCGTTGCTGGCTGCCGATCTGCAGGATGCGGCCCGAAGCCAGGACAGCATTGCTCAATGCGCGGCCTTCGGCGACGGTCAGCGACGCCGGCTTTTGCAGGTAGACGTCCTTGCCGGCACGAACCGCGTGGATCGCCTGGATGGCGTGCCAGTGATCCGGCGTCGAGATGATGACGGCATCGATGTCCTTATTGGCCAGGACCTCGTGATAGTCGGTATAGATCTTCACGCCGTCATAGGACTTGCCGGTCTTCTTGGTGTAAAAGTCGTTGACCAGAACCTTAGCCTCTTCGGCGCGGTGAGGGTCGACGTCGCAAACGGCGGTGATCAGGGCGCGGTCATATTGCATAACGCCGGGCATATCGTGGCCGCGCGAAATGCGGCCCGTGCCGATGGCGGCGACGTTGATGCGCTTCGACGGGGCATATTGTCCGAACACGGACGATGGTAGAATGGCGGGGAAGCCTGCGGCCACGGCGGTCGCCAGCCCGGCCTTCAAGAACCCGCGTTTGGAAAGCTTAGCCATGCGCTTCTTCTCCTTGTTTTTAGCCGAGGCCATTGATCCGTTTGGCGTTCTTTTGCGCTGTTATGGACAGTTCGGCGGCCAGCAGGGCCTGATCCTGGTCCTGGGCCGTATGGGTGCGGTTGACGACGTCCTTGACGAACTGCGGCCCGAACGGCAACGGGCCGTTGGTGCAGTCGATGACGCGCGTGCCTTGCTGGTTGACGACGATCAGCAGGTTGCCCTTCTTTTCAACGCCGACATTGATGTATTTGCGCGCCTCGATATAGCCGTCTGTCCCTAAGATAAACAGCCGGCCGTCGCCCCAGGTGCCCAGACCCTTCGGCGTAAACCAGTCGAGGCGAATATAGCCAAAGCCCTTGTCGCTGCGCAGCATCATGTCGCCAAAGTCCTGGAACTTGGGACGGTCGGGATGCTTCAGATTGGCAACCTGCGAGGTCACGATCTCGGCCTTGGTCGAGCCGGTGTAATAGAGAAACTGATCGACCTGGTGCGAGCCGATATCGGCCAAGATGCCGCCAAAACGGGCGTCGTCCCAGAACCAGTCCGGGCGCCCGCCACCACCGCCAGCGTCGCCCCCGTTCTGGAAGATCTGGTGCGGCGCCAGGTTGATGGTCTGGATCACCGTGCCGATGGCGCCCTGCTTGATCAGCTCGCCGGCATGGACCGCGGCGCGCACGTCCAGGCGCTCGGAATACTGGATCTTGTACATCCTGCCCGTCGATTTGATCGCCTTGCGGACATCGGCCAGCTCTTTCAGCGTGATGATGCCGGGCTTGTCGGCCAGGACGTCCTTGCCGGCCCGCATGGCGCGCAGGCCGATCTGAGTCCGCTCGTTGGGAACCTGGGAGGTCAGGATGACCTGGAGCGACGGATCGTTGATGATCTCGTCCTGTGTCGCCTTGATCGGCACATTGGGAAAGCGTTTCGTGAAGTTGGCCAGCTTGTCGGGCTCGGAGCCCCAGGCCGAGACCAGCTCACCGCCACCGCGCATCACCGCCGCCGCCATGCCGTAGATATGGTCGTGGCTCATGCCGACGACGCCGAAGCGGATCTTGTGTTTGGGTTGCTCCTCGGGCAGCATCGGCAGGGTCTCGATGGCCGTCTGACCGGCCGCCAGAGCGGCCTCGGGTACGCCGGCGCCCATCATCGCCACCGGTGTCAAACCCGCCGCCATCAGAAACTCACGTCGTCCGGTACGCTGCATGGGGTCCTCCTGTGTGGCATGGTCATTGGTCTGACCTTTTCGGCCATGATGGCCTGATCAGAAGGGTAAGGCAAGGGGCCTCGGGCCCCTGGACCCCATAACATGTTCGGGATTGGACTTCCTTTATAGCCAAAATAAAAGGGGCTCCGAAGTGGGCCCCTTCTATTTTGGCTATGTAGAAAATTCAAACTCTGACGCGTTACGGGGTCCAGGGGTCCGAGGCCCCTTGCCTTACTGACACGCCAGACATTCCTCATAATCCGTCTTCGGCGTCGACATCTTTTCCACGATTTCCTTGGTTTCGCTGCCGGCGTGCGAGGCGCGCTGGACCGACTTGGAGCGCAGATAGTACATCGACTTCAGGCCCTGTTCCCAAGCCGTCCAGTGCAGCATGTGCAAGTCCCATTTGTCGACATCACCGGGCAAGAAGATGTTCAGCGACTGCGACTGGCAGATTTCTGGCGTGCGGTCGGCCGCCAGTTCCACCACCCAGCGCTGGTCGATTTCGAACGCTGTCTTGAACACGAACTTTTCGTCTTCGCTCAATTCGTCCAGATGCTGCACCGAACCTTCGTGCTGGACGATGTTGTCCCACACCTCGGCCGTGTTGATGCCCTTGGTTTCCAGCAGGCGCTCCAGGTATGGGTTCTTCACCGCAAACGAACCCGACAGGGTCTTGTGCGTGTAGATATTGGCCGGGATCGGTTCGATGCCGGCCGAGGTGCCGCCACAGATGATCGAGATCGACGCCGTCGGGGCGATGGCCAGCTTGTGCGAGAAGCGCTCCATGACACCACGCTCTTCGGCGTCGCGGCACGGTCCGCGCTCCTGACCGAGCTTGATCGACGCCTTGTCGGCTTCGCGGCGCAGGTGCTTGAACAGACGCATGTTCCACGACTTGGCCATGGCGGATTCGAAGGCCACGCCCTGAGCCTGCAGGAAGGAGTGGAAGCCCATCAGGCCCAGGCCGACGGAACGTTCGCACAGGGCGGAATAGACGGCCGAATCCATCGAACCCGGGGCACACTGGATGAAGTCTTCCAGCACGTTGTCGAGGAAGCGCATGACATCCTCGATAAAGCCCGGCGCGTCGCGCCATTCCATAAAGGTTTCGGCATTGACCGACGACAGGCAGCACACCGCCGTGCGGTCCTGGCCGCGATGGTCCGGGCCCGTGTGCAGCATGATTTCCGAGCACAGGTTCGACTGGGTCACCTTCAGGCCCAGTTCGCGCTGATGCTGCGGCATAGAGCGGTTGATGGTGTCGTTAAAGATTAGATAGGGCTCGCCGGTTTGCAGGCGGATTTCCAGGATCTTCTGCCACAGGTTACGGGCGTCGATGTAGCGCACGACCTCGTCGTTCTTCGGCGAACGCAGGCCGAACGGCGTCCCATCGCGCACGGCCTCCATGAATTCGTCGGTAATGCCGATACCATGGTGCAGGTTCAGGCTCTTGCGGTTGAAGTCGCCCGACGGCTTGCGAATTTCCAGGAACTCTTCGATTTCCGGGTGGAAGACGTCGAGATAGACGGCCGCCGAACCGCGGCGCAGGGAGCCCTGCGAAATCGCCAGGGTCAGCGAGTCCATCACGCGGATGAAGGGGATGATGCCTGAGGTTTGACCGGCGCCCTTGACCTTTTCACCGATCGAGCGGACGCGGCCCCAATAGGTGCCGATGCCGCCGCCATTGCTGGCCAGGGCGACGTTCTCGTTCCAGGTGCCGACTATGCCTTCCAGGCTGTCCGGCACGGCATTCAAAAAGCAGGAGATCGGCAAGCCGCGCGAGGCGCCGCCATTGCTCAGCACCGGGGTCGCCGGCATGAACCACAGTCTGGAGATATAGTCGTAAATGCGTTGGGCATGCTCGCTGTCGTCGGCATAGGTGGTGGCCACACGGGCAAACATGTCCTGATAGGACTCGCCGGGCATCAGATACCGGTCGTCCAGGGTCGTCTTGCCAAAATCGGTCAGGAGGGCATCACGCGAAGGGTCGGTAACCACATGCTTATGCAGCTTGAACTCAGGACGCACCTTTGGGCGAACAGCCATGTTCGCCTTAAAGGGTACAGAAACCTCACGCTTGACCGCTTCACTCGCTGACATAATCGCCTTAACCCTTGGGTAGAAACTGAACCATGCGGGGCGCCGCCAAAACTACATGTAGTGTCTAGGCTGCCCCGTTCGTCGATATATGGGGCTTAATCCGGTGAGTCCGTCAAGCGGCCAACACCCTGTTCAGGCGAACTTTTTCGTTAATGAGACGTAAATTTTTTTTCTTTTTTCAAGAGCCTCAAGGGTTTGGACGATCTTTACACAAATTAACCAACATCACGATTTCTGTGAACGAATCAGACGACGATTTGGGACTCGGTTTCCGACAGATAGCGGTCAAGTCGATTGTGCCGGTCAACCAGCACGACTCTGGGGACAATCGGGGCCTGCGTGAGCTCAAATCCCATAATGATGATCTGTTCGCCCTCGCCGATAAGATGCGCTGCGGCGCCATTCATGGCGATGGTGCCCGAATCCCGGTCGCCCTTGATGACGTAGGTTTCCAGCCGAGCGCCCGAGGTGTTGGAGACAACGAGCACGCGTTCACCTTCCCAAAGGCCAACGGCGTCCATCAGGCTTTCATCAATGGTGATCGACCCGACATAGGCCAGGTTGGCTTCGCTGACATAGGCGTTGTGGATTTTGGAACGGAGGCAATGACGCATGGGCGGTTCTTTTGACACTTTGGAAGAGGAACACGGAAAACACTGAAAGACGCTCGCAAGCGAGCGCCGACACGGAAAACACGAAAGTCAGAGAACAACCCGGTCGATCTGCACCTTTCCCGGCGCCCCGAAATTGACAACGAGACCGAGGCGCAGCCCTGTAGCTTTCAGGTAATGAAGCAGTTGCAACTTGTGCTCTGGAGCGATGCTTTGCATCACCTTCAATTCGAGAATGATCTTGTTAAAACAGACAAAGTCAGCGCGATAGAACTGGTTAAGGGCTTCGCCCTTGTAGGTCAGGTTAAGAGCACGGTGCGCAACATAATCGATGCCGAGTTTCTGAAACTCCCGTTCCAGGCATTCCTGGTAGACCGCCTCGAGAAACCCGGAACCCATTTCTCGATAAACTTCAAACACCGCGCCACGGACGCGAAAGACTTCGTCTTCAAACAGCAGTTCCGCCATTTCGTGTTTTCCGTGTTGAGGTTCGCGAAGCGAACATCCTTCGGTGTTTTCCGTGTTCCTCTTAAACGCTCAACGGGAAAGCGCCAAGACTTACCAATGCAAAAAGGCCCGGACAAGCCGGGCCGAGAAAAGAAACGCTACTAACCTCAATACGCCCGTTCGCTGCGGTGGGTCAGGATAAAGCCCAAAACCACGCCGACAGCCAAAGCCACCGCCGTCGAGGAAAGCGGGTGGTCGTCCACGGCGCTCACCGCCCGCTTGCTGGCCGTCGACAGTTCGTCCGTCGCCATATCGGTGAACTGTTTGATACGCGCCTCGGCGACACGGGCCTTCTTGGCCAACTGGCCATAGACGTGCTCGACCTCGTACTTGATGGTCTCGGCCAGAGACTGGACATCGTCTTCACTGAACGATTTGATCTTGTCGGCAGCCGCCTTGGCTTTCGGGGACAGCATGACAGACTCCTTGCGTTGAACACAGAAGAAAGGACTCTACGCCGATCGCCACGAGTCCGCCGTCACATTTTACCCGCGCGGCAGTAATTTTTCCGTATGTTTATTCCGACCACAGATCAGTGATGTCGCCCTTGCGGTTCAGCATGTGCACCGCCTTCTTGATGACGGCGAGAACGTTTTCGATCCGCGCCTCGCTCTCATAGGTCAGGGCCGAGCGATGCATGCCATCCAGCGCAAACCGTGCGAGGTCACGCGACGCCTGGAACCGCGCGTCGTTGCCGGCCATGATAAAGCCCGGCGTCGCCCGCCCCATCGCCGCCTTGTCGAAAGCCTCCTGAGCCGGGGCGATCGCCTTGGCGACCTCGGCATCCTGGCGGCCGGCGCGTTCCAGCGCCAGAAACGCCGAGAACGGTATCGAACTCAGCAGGCGCCAATAGGCCTCGATCGCGCCGTCCAGCGCGTCCTGACCCGGCTTCAACTTCTTGGCCTCAGCTTCAAAAGCGGCCTCACGCGCGGCATGGATATGCCAGGCCGCTGCTTCGACCAGATCCTCGCGCGTCGGGAAATGGTACAGCATGGCGCCGCGGGTCAGGCCGCAGGCCTCGGCGATGGCGGCATTGCCGGCACGGAAATAGCCAAGTTCCGCAAACAGCCGCATGGCCGTGTCGAGGATCTGAACCCGCGTGCGGCGCGACTTTGGCGTATCACGCGTAGGTGGGGGGGTGTCGCGCGCAGGAGGATCCTTCGCCGAACTATCCCGCACCTGCGCTGGTTTACCACGCTCGTTCATTCTACTCTTCCGCCGTCAACTACACCGACGGTCATATCGGCTACTCCCCGTCATTTAAAAATAAGGCATTTTGCCAGTTAGGCAAGCCAGAACTCGCGAATTCTTCGCAAGTTTCAGCGGCTTCCACTTTTTGTGCGTAGCAAAATGCAACAGCCGTTGAGCGCTGGCACCTTGCCAAGCCCTCATGAAGCGGGCAAAGGGAATTTACGGATTTCCTTTATAGGACAAAACACGTGCGTATCTTGCTGGCCACCGACGCGTGGGAGCCTCAGGTCAATGGTGTCGTGACGACACTTCGGCGGACCATGGCGGAATGCGAAAAGCTGGGCCACGAGTTCAAGGTCATCGAATATAATCAGTTCAAGACCGTGTCCTGGCCGGATTATCCCGAGGTCAAGCTGGCCCTGGGCTGTTACGAAGAAGTCCGCGAAATCATCCAGGACTACGAACCCGACGCCATCCACATTGCGACCGAAGGCTTTGTCGGCCTGGCGGCACGGCGGGTCTGCCAGGAATGGAAGCTGCCGTTTACCACCAGCTATCACACCAAGTTTCCGGAATATGTCTCGGCGCGCCTGCCGATACCGCTGTCGTGGGGCTATGCCTTCATGCGCTGGTTCCATAAGCCATCCGGCCGGGTCATGGTGGCGACCGCGACCCTGGCGCGCGACCTGGAATCGCGCGGCTTTATCAATATCTCGCCGTGGACCCGCGGAGTCGACACCGAAACCTTCCGGCCGGGGCTGGAACCCATTTTCGGTGACCTGCCACGACCCATCATGACGTATGTCGGTCGGGTGGCGGTCGAAAAGAATATCGAAGCCTTCCTGAAGCTGAACCTGCCCGGCACAAAGGTGGTGGTGGGCAAGGGGCCGCAACTGGAAGAGTTGCGGACGAAGTATCCGAACGTCGTGTTTACCGGCCCGCGCTTTGGCGAGGATCTGGCGCGGTCCTATGCCGACTCGGATGTGTTCGTCTTCCCGTCTCTGACCGATACGTTTGGCCTGGTGATCACCGAAGCCATGGCCGCTGGCACGCCGGTCGCCGCCTTCCCGGCGCACGGTCCGATCGATATCATACCGGGCTCCGGGGCCGGCGCCATCAACGATGACCTGGCCGTGGCCATCACCGAAGCGCTGAAGATCGACCGCAAGGACGTCCGCGCCTACGCCGAGAAGTTCTCCTGGCCGGAATGCGCCGCCGAATTCATCCGCAACCTGGAACCCTATCCGGAACCGGCCAAGACCAAGCTGTGGAACAAGCTGCGGCATCTGACGCGGAAGCGTGGCAGTAAGAAGGTTTAAGGCAAGGGGCCGCAGGCCCCTGGACCCCGTAACTCGTTCAGGATTGGGCTTCTAAAAAACCAAATAAAAAAGGGCTCCGAAGTGGGCCCTTTTTTATTTGGCTATGTAGAAATCTCAAGCTCGAACAGGTTGTGGGGTCCAGGGGTCTGTGACCCCTGGTCTTAAGACCCTTTTACAACAATCGCTTACGGATCTGCGCCGAGACCATATCGATCAGCATCACAGTGACCACGATGACGATGACGATCGCCGCTGTGACCGGATAATCGAAGCTCTTGATATTTTCGAACAGCACGAACCCGATACCGCCGGCGCCAATCAGGCCCAGTATGGTCGACGACCGCACGTTCGATTCGAACCGGTACAAGGCAAACGACGTCCACAGCGGCGCCACCTGCGGGATGACACCCCAGATCACCTCATGCAGCCGCGATCCGCCCGTGGCGCGCACGCCTTCGACCGGCGCCTTGTCGATAGCCTCGACCGCTTCGGAGAAAAGCTTGGCCAACACACCGGCATTATGCAGCGCCATGGCCAGCACCCCGGCTAGAGCGCCAGGTCCGACCGCAACGAAAAAGGCCGTCGCCAGCACGATTTCGTTCATCGACCGCAGCAGGTCCATGAAACGACGCACCGGTTGGACGATCCACTGCGGCGCGATGTTCGAGGACCCCAACAGGGCCAGCGGGATCGCCAGGAACACCGACAGCACCGTGCCCCATACAGCGATCGCGATGGTCACCCACATTTCCGGCAGGTAGATCTTGAACAGGTCTTTGAAATTGGGGTGCAGATAACCCTTGGTGTACTCGACCGTATTGGGCCAGTTTTCGACCAGCAAGCCCAGCTCCGCGATCTTGGCGGGTTTGAAAGCCATGAACAGCAAGATGACGACGGCAATCGTCAGACCCCAATTGGTCGCACGCGTACCGACCGATGGCGACGGCGGCGTCAGGGCGGTGGCGTCACCTTGGCTCATGATGCGGACGACGACATGGCAGGCAATTTGGGATCGGCCGGGGCCTGTTTAAAGGTCTGGGCGTCATGGTCCACCTTTTCCTTTTCGACCGCCGCGTAATCATCCTGGGCCTTCTTGATGGCCTCGGCGTCACCCGACTGCTGCGCTACCATCAACTTGCTGGCGGCTTCCATCAGGCGCACCGGAATGAAGTGGCTGTTGTCGCCGGGAATGAAGCCCCCCAGGACCAGAGGTTTGAGAACATTGAGCTGGCGTTCGCCTTCAGCGCCCGGCGCCCGGCCATAGGACAGGAAAAACGAACGCAGCTTCTCCTTGATCACCGGATCCAGATCCTTGCGGTAGATGATCACGTCGTTGGGGAGGGCCTCGGGCGACTGCCAGATCACCTTGACCTTCTTGCGCAATTCGGGATCGCGGCTTTCCAGGTCGACCAGGGCCGTGGTGTTATTGGTCGCTGCATCCAGCACGCCATTGGCGACGGCCTGGATGTTCTGACCATGGCCCGATTGCAGCACGGTCTTGAAACAGGTCTTGGGTTCGACCTTCTTCGGCAGAAACAGGTAATAAAGCGGCGCCTGGGTGCCCGAGGTCGACTTGGCGTCGCCCATACCGAAATTCAGGCTCTTGTCGCACTTCAACACGTCGTCAATGGTCAGCTTCGAATCGGCCTTGACGATGATGATCGAGTAATAACCCGCAAACCCTTCGGGATAGGTGGTCTCAGCAAACACCTCGCCGTCAGCCAGGCGGATGGCGTCCAGGCCCGGCACGTTGGAGAACCAACCCGCCTGCACCTTCTTGAAGCGCATGGCCTCGATCAGGGCGGTGTAGTCCGGCGCGAAATAGGGATTGATCTCCAGACCGGTCTGCTTGCGCATATCGTCGAAGAACGGCATCCACAGATCGTTCAGGGTCTGCGACTTTTCGACCGACAGAACCGAAAAATTGACGACCTGTTTGCCGCCGGCAGAGGGCTTGTCGCAGCCCACCAAAGTGGCGCCGGCAGCTCCGAACAGGCCCGTCAGAACGAATTGGCGCGTAAATTGGGTCATGCCTTGGCCTCTCCCCAGAAGGCGTCCTCGAATTCGGCGCCGTAAATGTTTTTCAAAGTTTCGTCGTCCAGGCCCGATGCGGGCCCGTCATAAACGACCTTGCCCTCTTTAAGCGCCAGGATGCGGTCGCAGTAGAGCTTGGCGTAGTCGACCTGGTGCAGGGTGACGATGACGCCGACACCGTCTGCTTCATTGAGATTGACCAGGAGCTTCATCACCTTGCGCGCGGTGACGGGGTCCAGGGACGCAACAGGCTCATCAGCCAGGACGATCTGTGCCCCCTGAACGATAGCACGGGCAATGGCACCCCGCTGTTGCTGGCCGCCTGAGAGCGTATTCGCGCGCTGGCCGGCGAACTGCGCCACCCCGACATGGTCCAGGGCGCGCATGACGGCCTGCTTTTCGTCCGCCGTCCACATCCCCAGAAAGCCACGCAGGCCCGACACCTTGCCCAGGAACCCCAGCGCGGCATTGGTGAACAGCGACAGGCGGCCGACCAGATTAAACTGCTGGGCGATCATGCCCATGCGCGAACGGGTGGCGCGGACATCGGAAGCCAGCGAACCATTCTTCTGCACCACACGGCCCATGACCGAAACGGCGCCCTTGCCTTTGTCGATGGTATGCAGGCCGGAAATCGAGCGCAAAAGCGTCGACTTGCCCGAACCCGACGGCCCGATCAGCGCCACGCGCTCTGGCTTCGTCATCACGAAGGAGACATTGTCGAGGGCTTTGAAAGTCGTGTTACCACCCGCGGCGGCCGCCTTGCGGGTGAAGGTCTTGCTGACCGATGTCACTTCGACGAGAGGCGCCGTCATCCACACTACCCTTGGCCGTTGTTGGCGGCACGCACACCACTAATCCGCATACACGGACCTTGTAACAGTCATATTAACGATTTGGCCGCAGGGCAATGGGGGAAGCGCTGCACACGGCAATTTTGTTGCGATGCAAATCACCAGACAGCACGGAAAATAGGGAACATGGCGTCCATCCGTGGAAATTTGACTTTTGATGATGCCTCATGCTTTTCAGGAAAGTGCCCGTTTCTGGCAGTTTTGGGCAAGAGGCTTGGTCTCGCTAATCTTCCTGCAATTCGCGACGGATGCCGTCCATCCCATGAGGCAAGCATGCGCAGACTCCTGATTCCCCTGATGCTCGCACTGTCCGCCACCGCGGCGCATGCCGGTAACCCCATCGTGCCGGGGTGGTACGCCGATCCCGAGATCCGCATCTTTGAGGGCAGGTACTGGATCTATCCGACCTATTCCAACCACTTTGGCGCGTCGGATGTGTCGAACGGTTTCACCGCCGGCCAGGCGTGGCAGCGCAACCAGCCCGGCATCTGGTCGCCCTTCCTAGCGCAGACCTTCCTCAACGTCTTTTCGTCGGACGACCTGGTGCATTGGAACAAGCATTCGCACGCTCTGGACATCAAGGACGTGGCGTGGGCGGCCTATGCCGTCTGGGCACCGTCGGCGATTGCGCACAATGGCAAGTATTATCTCTTCTTCGGCGCCAACGATATCAAGACCAACAACCAACTGGGCGGGATCGGTGTTGCCGTATCTGACCGCCCGGAAGGCCCCTTCAGGGACGCTTTGGGCCGGCCACTGATCGGCCAGATCCATAACGGCGCCCAGCCGATCGACCAGATGGTCTTTCGCGACGACGACGGCCAGTTTTACTTGTATTACGGCGGCTGGAAACACTGCAACGTGGTCAAGCTGGCCGATGACCTGCTCAGCGTCGTGCCCTTTCCCGACGGAGAGCTTTACAAGGAGATCACGCCCGACCCGGCCTATGTCGAGGGCTCCTTCATGGTCAAGCGCAAGGGCGTCTACTACCTGACGTGGTCGGAAGGCGACTGGACCGGGCCGGACTACAGGGTTGCCTATGCCATGAGTGCGTCACCGTTCGGACCGTTCAAGCGCGTCGGCACCATCCTGGAGCAGGATACGCACATCGCAAAAGGCGCGGGCCATCACTCGGTCGTCAATATTCCGGGTACGGACGATTGGTATATTGCCTGTCACCGCCGGCCGCTGGGTAAGGACGACGGCAATGATCGCGAACTGGCAATCGAGCATCTCTATTTTAACGACGACGGCACGATCAAGCCGGTTGTGATGACGAATGAAGGGGTTGCGGCGCGGCCGTTGAAGTAAGCAAGAAAGATACCCCTCCACCGCTTCGCGGTTCCCCTCCCCACTTCGTGGAGAGGAGGGCGCTTGGAACTTCTATAGGCGATAACCGGGAAAAAGCGTAAAATCGTGATCGCAGCGGTCACAAAAAATCCCAAATAAGTCTTTACATACGGGCCTATATCACTATGTTCCCCGTTCTTCCGGCGGACCCCTAGAGTTCATTGTAACGCTGCTAACGCCGGTCTGGGTTTCAACACGAAAATCGGGGAACCGAAGTGGATCACATCACTTCCGCCCTGGACCTGGTCCGCAAGCAGCCACCGGAACGACCCGTCGCCCTCGTGCGCCGTCGTCCCGTTACAACTGCCGCGCATTGGTTCCAGCAAAATTTCAAAGGCGACGTCTTTTACGCCGTCAAAGCCAATCCGTCACCCTGGGTCCTGGAAACCCTTTGGGCGGCCGGTGTGCGCTCCTTCGATGTCGCCTCGCTGAATGAGGTCGAGCTGGTCCGTTCGACCCTGCCGACCGCGCGCCTGGCCTTCATGCACCCGGTCAAGAGCCGCGTCTCGATCGCCCAGGCCTATTTCGATTTCGGTGTCCGCACGTTCAGCCTGGATACCCACGAGGAACTGCGCAAGATCCTCGACGCCACCGGCGGTGCCCGTGACCTCAACCTGATCGTCCGCCTGGCCACATCGGGCGAAGGCTCCAATCTGCCGCTGACCAACAAGTTCGGCGTTCAGGCCCACGACGCCCCGTCCCTGTTGATGGCGGCACGCCAGGCCACCCAGGATCTGATGGGCGTCAGCTTCCATGTCGGCTCGCAATGCATGCGTCCGACCGCCTATGCCGCCGCCATGGCCGCCGCCTCGCGCGCCCTGGTCCGCGCCGGCGTCTTCGCCGACGTCGTCGATGTCGGTGGCGGCTTCCCGTCGGTCTATCCCGGCATGGTGCCCCCGGCCCTGTCGGAATATATGGACGTCATCAACCGCGCCTTTGACGAGATGAAGGTGCACGAAGAAACCCAACTGTGGGCCGAACCCGGCCGCGCTCTGGTCGCCGAGTCGACCTCGGTGCTGACCAAGGTCGAACTGCGCAAGGGCGATGCGCTGTATCTGAACGACGGTTCGTACGGAAATCTGTTCGACGCCACCCATGCGAAATGGCCCTTCCCAGTGCGCCTGCATCGTCAGGATGAGGCCGAGACCGATACGTTGAAGCCGTTCCGCTTCTACGGCCCGACCTGTGATTCCATCGACTCCATGCCGGGGCCGTTCTGGCTGCCGGACGACGTCAACGAAGGCGACTATGTCGAAATCGGCATGCTGGGCGCCTATGGCGTCACCATGGGCACGCGCTTCAACGGCTATGGCGAAACGGACACCGTGTTTCTCGACGATGCGCCGATGGCGTCGCTGTTCGGCCTGGGGCCGCGCAGCGTCAACTACCCGCGCCCCTTCGACGCCGTCGAGGAAAACAAGGTGGTGCGCCTGAACCGTCCCAAGGGCGGCAAGCGCGGCAAGAAGCGGGTCAAGGCGAAGGCCTAACCTCGAAGGGCTTTGACCATAATCGACACGAACAGGCACGGACTTCGGGACGCGCCTGTTTTTTTGTCTCACGGCCTTGTGTAGCCATGCCGTCGGTTGCTGACTGTTTCTGACCGCCCCGCCGGCCTAAGACAGGGCTCCACCCAACCAAGGAGACTGTGCCATGACCTATATCGACGGCTTTCTGATCCCGATCCCCACCGCCAACAAGGACGTCTACAAGGCTGGCTCAAAGGTCTACAACGAACTCGCCAAGGCCCATGGCGCCTTGCGCGTCGTGGAATGCTGGGGTGACGACGTGCCCGACGGCAAGGTCACGTCCTTTCCCATGGCGGTAAAACTGGAGCCCGGTGAAACCGTGCTGTTTTCCTGGGTCGAATGGCCCGACAAGGCCACCCGCGACGCCGGCAACAAAAAAAATGATGGAAGACCCCGCCATGGCCAGCATGGACATGCCATTTGACGGCAAGCGCCTGATCATGGGCGGCTTTGAGGTTCTGGCCGAGTACTAAACCACTGCCGGGCAGTTTTGCTTCACGAAGGCGGCATGATCCGGCATGCCGCTGACCGTCCGGTCCAGGATGATCCGCAGGTTCGTCATGAACTCGCTCAGGTCATCCTCGCCGATCGCGCCGGTCAGCGGCGCCGAAGCGCCCGGCATCACGCCCTGGCCGATCAGCACCTGGGCCCAGTTGGTTTCCTTGAACAGGTCCTCGTCCTCGATCAGCAGCCGGCCGTGCTGGCGGAAATACTCGATCTTGTGCGCCAGGGTGTCCGGAATCTCCATAGTCCGACAATAGTCCCAGAACGGCGTGTCGTTGCGCGTCGTCGACTTGTAATGCAGCACCAGGAAGTCGCGGATCAGCTCATACTCATGCGCCGTCTGGCGGTTGTATTCGGCGATTTCCAACGGATTGAACCGCCGGTCCGGGAACAACCGCAAAAACCGCGTCATGCCCGATTGCACTAGATGGATGCTGGTGGATTCCAGCGGCTCCATAAAGCCCGATGCCAGCCCTAAGGACAGGCAGTTCTTGACCCAGGACTGTTTGCGCCGGCCGGTGACGAACTTCAAAACCCGTGGTTCGGCCAGGGCGTCGCCGGTGACATGGTCCAGCAGGGTTTTCGTGGCATCGTCGTCGCTCAGATACTGACTGCAAAAGACGTGGCCGTTGCCGACGCGGTGTTGCAGCGGGATCCGCCACTGCCAGCCGCAACCATGGGCGCGCGCCTGGGTATAGGGTTTCAGCGGCCCGACCGAGGTCGTCGGCATCGCCACCGCGCGATCGCACGGCAACCAATGCTGCCAGTTGACATATCCAGCTTTGAGCGCGTCCTCGATCAGCACACCGCGAAAGCCCGAGCAGTCAATGAACATCTCGCCCTCGACGACCTGGCCGCTTTCCAGGGTCAGCGACTCGATAAAGCCGTCCTCGGAACGCAGATTGACGCCCGAGACCTTGCCTTCGATCCGTTTGACGCCGGAATTCTCGCAACCCATACGCAGGAACTGCGCCATCAGGCCGGCGTCGAACTGGAAAGCATAGTCGATGCCCTCCATGGAGGTGTTGGGCACCTGTTTGAGGCGGGCAAAGCGGTTTTGCCGCGCCGCCAGGGTGTTGAGGGAATAGTCCCACAGATTGATGTCGTGACCACGCAGCTTTTGCACCAGCCAGTACTGGTAGAAGGGCAGGATGCCCAGGGCCTGACCGGGCGCCCCGAAGGCATGCATGTAGCTCTGGCCTTTTTCGTACCAGTCGATGAATTCGATGCCCAGCTTGAAGGTCCCCTGGACCCGCGACAGGAACTGGTTCTCGTCGATGCCGAGATACATCAAAAGCTTGGTGAGCGGCGGTATGGTGGCTTCACCGACCCCGACCGTGCCGATGTCGTCGGATTCGACGACCGTGAGATTAATCGACCGGCCCCACGTCTTGGCCAGCATGGCCGCGCTCAGCCAGCCGGCGGTGCCGCCACCCAGAACGACGACGTTTTTGATCAGATGTTCGCTCATAAGACAGCCTGGAGCCTCATGCCAAAGGTGGAGGTTCACTTTCCACGCGGCATCTTAAAAAGCCAGCGCAACCGTAAACGTCTGTCGATGAATACGATTACCTGGCGAATTCCGCACAGAAAAACACCTGCCGGTCGCGAAACCGGCAGGTGTCGTTTTCGACGACAGATCGGCTTAGTAGAACTTGTAGTTCACGCCGAACAGGTAGGTCGAGCCATAGAGTTCATGGCGCATGATGTTGGCCGGGTTGCCCTGGGTATACAGGACGAACGGCTCGTTGGTCAGGTTGGTGCCCGAGAAGGACAGGGTCAGGCCCTTCAGGGAACCTTCCTGGAACTCGTAGCTGACCTGGGCGTCGATCAGCGATTCTTCGGCGACATAACGGCTTTGCAGGCTGTTGGTGTAGTCCGGCACTTCGCCGAGGAACTCGCCGCGGTAACGGTTGGAGATCCGGGCCGAGAAGCCGTGGTTTTCGTAATAGATGGTCGTGTTGACCACCTTTTCCGAAAGGCCCGGCAGCTGAATCGGGTTGGTGCCCGACGGGTTGATCTCGCTGTCGTTAAAGGCCGCAGACATGACGATGCCGAAGCCGTTCAGCGGTTGCCAGATCATTTCACCCGGGATGGAGGCCGACAGTTCCAGACCCTTGATCCAGCCGCCCGTACCGTTCTGCATCACCGAGACGGTGCCTGTGCGCTTGGCGTCGGCCTGGGTACAGACAAACACGTTGTTATTAAAGCAGTTGGCGTTCGTCAGCGGCACGCCTGAATAGTCGCGCAGGATGGTCTGGTTGAAGATGTAGGAGGTCAGGTCCTTGTGGAAGATCGCCGCCGAGACATAGCCCTTACGCCCGAAATATTTTTCCAGCGACATGTCGAAGGCGTTGGCCTTCCACGGCTTCAGACCGGGGTTACCGCCGCTGCCCGACCAGTAGTACTGCTGGCCGTTGAAGATAACCGGTTGCGCATTGTCCGAGGTCGGACCGTAGCCGACACCCGCGGCCATGTCGTCCATCCGCGGACGGACGATGGTGGTGCCGGCGCCGATACGCAGGGTCATATCGTCTGCCACGGCGAAGTTCAGCGAGACGGACGGCAGCAGGTCGTCATACTCGGCACTTTCTTGGCGAAGCTTCGTCCCGGAGGCGGTGCCGTCCGTGAAATACGACTTCGCTGTCTGTTCGGCCTTCTGATGCATCAGGCCGATATTGCCGGTCAGCGGCACGCCAAACAGTTCGCTGTCAATGTCGGCCTTGACGAACAGGGTGGTGACGGTTTCATCGACGTTCCACGTCTTCTTGACCGCATCCTGGCTGGTGTCCTGCTGGAAGTTGAAGAAGCCGTCCTTCCACATGGCCAGGCCGTCATAGGAGATCATGCCCGAGACACCGCCCAGGAAAGAGGCGTCGGTCACACCCAGGCGGTACTTTTCCGGAACCACAACGGCCGGGGCGGTCTTCAGCATGATGAAGCCTTCGACGCCCTTCTTGTCCTTGGTGCGGTGGTTCTGGTTGACACCGAAGGCCACGCCCGAGAAGAAGCCGTCATCGATGCGGCGCTTGGCTGCCAGCTTGATGGTCGTCAGCTCGTCTTCGATATGTGGCGCCTTGACATAGCCGGCGCGATTGGCCGGACCACCCCAACCACCCGGATCGGTCAGGAAGACGGTGTTGAAGTTGGAATAGTCGATCACGCCCTTCAGGGTCGACAAACCGTAGCTATCCGGTGTGTCGAAGGTGATGGTGTCGGTGGCGCCCTGGCCCGACGGGCCGGTGCCGGCGGTCGATTCCAGGATCAGGTCGTCGCGTTCGACTTTCGACACGGCGACATCGGCCACCAGGTTCCAGTGATCGTTCAGGTCGTAGTCGACATTGAAGCCCAGCGAGTCGAGCTTGGCCTCGCGTTCGTTGGTGTAGTTTTCGACCACGGCCTTGACGCCGGTAAAGACGCCATGGGTGATGAAGGTATTGCCGGCCGTGTAACCGGGCTGCAGGGTCGCGCCGCTCCAACGCAGCGGATATTCGAGACGGGCGATCTTTTGCAGTTCGCGGAAGTCAGAGTGGTAGGCGTCGATGGTGATATGAAGCTGGTCGTTCGGCTTGAACTCCAGGACGCCCATATAGCCGTCACGGGTCAGGTTGGACGAAATGATGCCGTCCTTTTCACCGCCCAGGATCAGCTTGTTCTGATCCGCCGGCAGGCAGGGGCCACCGTTGTTCGGATTTAGCGGCGTGCCGCAGGTCGGATAGCCGCCGTCACCCCAGGGCTCCTTCTTCTGGACCTGATAGGGCGAGTCGGTGTGAGCAAAGCCCAGGGCCAGACCGACCTTACCGTCCATGAACTGGTCGATGTAGGTGGCCGAGAAGCGATTGCCGCTATTCTTCATGCCGCCGATGGCGGCCTCTTCGCTGTTCAGTTCGCCGCGCAGGTTGATGGCGGCGGCGCGCTTGCCATAGGCCAGCGGACGGACGGTCAGCAGGTCGGCGGTACCCGCCAGGCCCTGGCTGACCATGCCGGCGTTCGGCGTCTTATAGACCAGCACCTGCGAAATCAGTTCCGACGGATACTGGTCGAATTCGACCGAGCGGTTGTCCGACGTCGAAACCTGCTCACGGCCGTTTAGGGTCGTGACCGTATAGTCGGGACCCAGGCCGCGGATCGACAGCGACTGGGCGCGGCCGTTGGTGCGCTGGGCGGCGATGCCGGGCAGGCGGGCGATGGATTCGGCGATCGAGGCGTCGGGCAGCTTGCCGATGTCTTCGGCCGAGACGGCTTCGACGATCTGCGACGAGCGCTTCTTGACCGAAATGGCGTCCTGGATACCGCGGCGAATGCCGCTGATGACGATAGCCTGGCCTTCATCGGGCGCGGCCGCCGGAGCGTCCTGCGCCATGGCCGGTGCCGCGAAGACGCAGGCGGTCAGAAGGGCCGCCGTTGCGCCGCAGGTCAGGAGGCGTGCACGCAGCGCCCCGGAGTGACCCTTAGAATTTTTCATTTGAACTTCCTCCTGGTGTCGTTTCGACGATATCGGCGTGCGCCGGCGTATGAGCCGCGGCGCTGCGCCATGTATCTCAACCCTAAAACACACTCTTCCGGTGCTGTTGGCTGACTATCACTACAACACGGTTCTTTTTGCAAGGCTTTGCAAAATTTTGCAGTCGTTTGTTTAAACAAATCGTAATGTTGTGACTTTCAGGTGACGCATTTGCAGCAAAAGAGCCCTTATGTCCGAGTTTTACGGCACAAAGGCCTGAGTTCGCGCACGCCTTGCACGAAAAGGCCTCGCGGCAGAATTTTTGACGAAAATTGCAAAAAATTGCAAATTAATGCAAACTTGAGGAGTTTGTCGGCCTTTTTGGCTTTGACAGCGCTTACCCGGGATCATTTCGGCAAATGTTAGCGCTACCCTTTTAGCGCGATGGATACGCGCCGAAAGTGGCAGGCGGTATGCCTTGGATGATTCTGGCTGCAAACGATTGTTAAAGCGGGCTGCACTCTGATAGAAACGTTTGGGCGGAACGCAGCCCGCTCTAATTTTAAGTTTGCACGCTCCGCCCGTTTACACGGTGATTCCGTGTAAACGTGCTTTGCTCTAGCCGCCGCAGGATTCGCGGACAACCAGCTCCGTTGCGACAATCTCGGAATGGGTCTCGTCGTTGGAGATCGAACCGATCAGCTTGGACACCATCAGCTTGCCAGCCCGGGCCAGGTCCTGCGAGATCGTCGTCAGGGACGGATGGGTCAGGCTCGCGAGCTGGATATTGTCATAACCGACCACCGACACGTCCTTGGGTACCTTGAGGCCGGCGCGCATCAATCCACGGATGGCCCCGAAGGCGATGATGTCGGAACAGGCGAAGAGGCCGTCGAAGGTGACACCCTTGTTCAGCAGGTTCAGCACGGCGGCTTCGGCCGAGGCCATTTCGAAATGGGTCGGGACCACCAGGCGCGGATCGTAATCCAGACCGCTTTCCGCCAACACATTGAGATAGCCCTGGAAGCGCAGCTTCATCTCGATGCCTTCGGTTTCACCGAAATAGGCGATGCGGGTGCGCCCCAGCCGCGCCAGGTGCGCCGTCGCCCGGGCCCCGCCCTGCAGGTTGTTGGACCCCACCGTGCAGTATTTCTGACCCGGCAGTTCCTGGCCCCAGACGATGAACTTGTTGGTCGAGCCGGCCAGATGGTTGAAGCGGTCGTGCAGGTAGCTCTGGCCCAGGAAGATGACGCCATCGGCCTTGATGTTCTGCATCAGAGTGACGAGGTCGTTCTGCGACCGCGGCGTCAGGTGCGACAGCAGCAGGTCGCAGCCCATGTCGCGCGCCGCCTCACCGACGCCCGAGATCATTTCGAGGTAGAAGGGATCAGAAAACCGGCCTTCGCGGCCATGGGGCGGCGGGATCACAATGGCGATGGTGGCCTGGGATCCCGACATCGACATCGGCATGTCCTGGTTCAGGACGTAATTGTGGTCGCGGGCGATCTTCCAGACGCGGCGCTTGGTGACACGGTTGACGGCCGGCGAGTCATTGAGGGCGCGCGACACGGTCGCCACCGAAACCCCGGCGATCTTCGCCAGATCTTCCAGCCGGATCTTGCCCTTGTTCGCGTCCATCTTACGCCACCCTGCCTTTGATTAGGCGCAAAGGAGCCTGATTTACCCTTCCAAAGCAAGTGCTTTCCTATTTATGAAAAAATTTTCATCGATTTAGAACGAAGACCAAAGGGATGGCGATGCGCTTACGCCAGTCCTTTTCGCTATGCTTGGTGCCGGGGAAAACCCGGCTCTGGAAATGCACCGCGTCCCACCCCCGGTTGAGGAACATCGTGGTCACGCCCTCCATGTAGGGGGTGAACTCGTCGTCCAGCCCAAGCGTGCCCTGATCGGTATAGATGCGATTGCGCCCCGCCTGCAGACGGCTGGACGCCAGCCACGCCCGCCAGCCCTCCGTGACGGTCCGGCGATCGGCGGCGACACCGGCCGCGTCCTTCGCCCAGCCAGCCATCAGCCATGGCATGGACAGTGAGGCCGAGGCGCCAAAAACGTCCGGATATTCGCCCTGGGCATACAGTGCGATATGACCGCCCATGGACGAGCCCATGATCACCGTGCCCTCCGGCCCGGTCACAGTCGGATAGGTTTTGTCGATAAAGGGTTTGAGCTCGGTGACCAGAAATTTCAGGAAGGCATCGGAATTGGGCGGCTGGTCGCCTTCGAAGGCGCGGATACGCGCCTGGTAGTCCGTTGGCATCAGATCATAGACCCTCTGCGGCATATATTCGCGCGTCCGCGCCTCGATGTTGTCGACCGCCACGACAATGGTCGGCGGCACCTTGTGCTCCGCCATCAGTTTCGGCAGGGCATCGGCAACCCCCCAGTCGGCGCCGCTGTACGGTGAGAGCGTAAAGACGTTCTGCCCGTCCATCATATAGAGCACCGAACAACGGATCACCCCCTGGCAGGCATCGGGCACCCACACCGTGATGTCGCGCGGCTCGACATTTTGCGATGGTACCCTGGCATGGTGGTCGAGCCGCGGGGCCGCCTCAACACCCGTGGCCAGCAGCGACAACAGCCCACCCAAAATCACGCTGAAACGCATGCTGGATCCTCCGGTCCCGTCCTGACGACAGGTGCGAATTAACCAAAGCGGGAAAGGCTTTGACTGTCCAGCTGCATACGTATTCACCGCAAGATTCTGAAATTTCGTAAATCTTGGACGTTGCATTGCAAACTGATCCATGCAAATGTGGGGACGAATTTGTAAGCTTTTTTGCCGTTTGGCCTACAAGAAGCGTCTGGCGCAAGCCAAACATAGGCGCTTCTTTCGTTTTGGGGTCCGACTGTAAACGTTTACAGCGAGTTTCAGGTGCGGTTTTCGGCTGTTCGAGCGTCGCAAGTCACACCTGTCCGACATTCCGGTTGTTGTGACGCAACCGGAATACGCCAATTACAGGGTGCAGACTTTGTAAGTGGTATCTTCTCAACACAAACTTCCCCTTGTCCGGTTTCGGGCAAGGGGATTTTTTTATGCTTTTTCAGAAACTTAAGTCGTGTGCATAAATATTTGACGGCGTGAATACGTATGCATCGCGACTCAGCGGTCAAATTTGCATACTATCGCAAAAAACAGAGCGGGACCGGATGTATGGCCCCGCCCGACCAACATAATCAGACCCGACACAAACGAACGGCCAGAAAGGCCGCGATGAGGACGGGTGCAGGAGAGGCGTATGTCTAAACGGATTTCAAGCTGGTGGGCCGCGGCGGTCAGTCTGATCGCCCTGACGGCGGCAGGCTTTGCCGCACCAGGCTTTGCGGCTGAGGATGAGGTCATCCCCAACCACAATCCGACGCTCAATGCCGGCGGCAAGGCGACCGACGGACCGGGCAAACCTTCGCCCTGGGCCTATGCCGCCAAGACCGGCATCGGCACGTCCTACGAAGCTTACAAGAATTTTCAGTTCACTGACAAGGCGGCCACCGGCAAGGTCTCCAAGGTGTGGTTCTCTTTGGCGGATGGCATCGTAACCGAGACCATGTACGGCCTGATCCACCACGCCCAGATTCGTGAGATGCAGATTGCCGTCACCGGCGACGGCTGGACGGCGTTCGAAAAAACCGACACCACCTCGCAGATTGCCTACATCCATACCGACAAGGACGGACGCCCGCTGTCGCCCGCCTATCGCCTGACCAATACCGACAAGCAGGGTCGCTTCGTCATTATCAAAGAGATCTTCACCGATCCGGATCATCAGACCCTGGTGACCCGCGTGACGGTCAAGGCGCTGAAAGGTCCGGTGACACCCTGGGTCGTCCTCGACCCGTCGGCTGCCAACACTTCGGGTGACGATGAAGGCAAGGCCAATGTCGATGTCCTGTCGGCCTGGCAGGGCAAGGTCGCTCTGGCCATGACCGCCAGCGTCCCCTTCAAAAAGGCAAGCGTCGGCTATACCGGCGTCACCGACGGCTTGAAGGATCTGAGCAATCACCAGCAACTGTTCGCCCTGCACAGCACGGCCGAGCACAAGGGCAATATCGTCTTGCTGGGTCAGTTGCCTGTCGTGACGAAAAGCAGCACCTTCGACCTGTTCGTCGGCTTCGGCGCCGACGCCGATGCGGCTTTTGACGAGGCTCAGGCGACACGCAAGACCGGCTATGCCAAGACCCTGGCCAACTACAATGGCACGGGCGCCGCCATCGGCTGGGAAGACTATCTGGCTTCGCTGTCCGAGCTGAAGAGCCTGGTCCCTGTGTCGGAAGACAACGGCAAGCTGCTCTATGCCTCAGCCCTGACGCTGAAGGTGCAGGAAGACAAGACCAAGGCCGGCGGGCTGATCGCCTCGCTCAGCAATCCATGGGGCGACACCGTCTATACTGACGTTTCGGCCACCGGTTATAAGGGCGTGTGGCCGCGCGACTTCTATCAGGTCGCCATGGCGATGGCCGCCCTGGGTGACCGGGAAACGCCGGTTGCCGCGTATCGCTACCTTCCGACCGTCCAGGTGACCAAGGACACGCCGGGCAATACCGGCGCCACGGGCTGGTTCCTGCAAAAAGCCCATGTCGACGGCACGCCGGAATGGGTCGGAATTCAGCTCGACCAGACCGCCATGCCCATCCTGCTTGGCGCCCGTCTGGCCGAGCTGAACCTGATCTCGAAAGATGAACTGCTGTCGTCCTACAGTTCGATGCTGAAGCCGGCTGCTGAGTTCCTGTCGCGCGGCGGCACGATTGGGCTGGATTGGAATCACGCCACCATCACCCCGCCCTACGCCCAACAGGAACGCTGGGAAGAGCAGGAAGGTCATTCGCCGTCGACCACCGCTGCGTTGATTGCCGGCCTGGCCGCTGCCGCCGATATCGCCACCGAGGCCGGCGACACAGCCGGCGCGGCGGAGTTCTCGGCGAAGGCGGCCGACTACTCGCAAAAACTGGAACAGCGGCTGTTTACGACCTCGGGCAAGATCCGCGGTGCCGACAAACCGGCCAGCTATTATCTGCGCATTTCGCGTTCGGACGATGCCAACAATCCGGGGGTCCAGGACGAGCGCAACGGCCGCGCCGGGCTAGCTTCCGACCTGATGGTCGACCAGGGTTTTATTGAACTGGTGCGCTATGGCGTGCGCAAGGCCGACGATGCGCATATCGTCCAGTCTCTGACCATTATCGACGACCAGAACCTGCCGGAAAACCTGAGAGTCCGTTATGATTTCAAGTTCGCAGGCTCGGACGTGGCCGTGCCCGGCTTCCGCCGCTACGGCAACGACGGCTATGGCGATCGCACCGAAGGCGGTAATTACTCCGTGAACGGACAAATGCACCCCAGCCAGCGTGGCCGGATATGGCCTATCTTCACCGGCGAGCGCGGTCACTACGATCTGGCGGTTGCGGCGATGAAGCCGGGCGGCGCTACACAAGGCGATGTCGACGCCATCCGTGGCGTCTATGTCAAGGGCATGGAGCTCTTCGCCAATGACGGGCTGATGATCCCTGAGCAGGTGTTCGACGGCATCGGCAGCAACCAGCCGCACAACTATGTGCTGGGCGAAGGCATCGATGGCGCCACGCCCTTGGCCTGGTCGCACGCCGAATATGTCAAGCTGCTGCGGTCGTTGCGCGACAAGCAGGTGTGGGACCGCAGTCCTTCGGCCTATGCCAAGTTCGCGGGGCAGCAGTAGTTTTTTCAAGATCGGTCAAAGTTCCAAGTCTCAACCCTTTGACCCAAACTGGGCCTCCGGCGAGTGCAAGCGCCGGAGGCTGTTTTTCTTCACGAAAAAGTCCCTCGCTTCGCTCAGTGTACTTTTTCGTGAGAAGACCAACAGAAAGATATCGAAAAACCGTCGCTTGGGAGCGGCCCAGCGCTCGGTTTTGCTTCTTGTTCTTTCACGAGGTCGGCCTGCGGTCTAAACATCGCGAAAGCGGTTTAACTCAGAGCCAGCCCATCTGGCGCGCGATACGGCAGGCATCGATGCGGTTGACAGCATTCAGCTTCTGCAACACCTCGGACAGATGGTTGCGGATCGTTCCCGGCGCCTTGTCCAGCATGCGGGCTATGGCCTTGTTGCTGTGGCCCTGCTCGGCCAACCGCAGAAGTTCGCGGTCACGGTCATTGAGTGGGTCACCGGTTTGAGACAGGTCGCCAAGTTGCGGGTCGATAACCTTTTCACCCGCCATGACCCGGCGGATAATCTGCGCCAGTTCGCGTGACGGCGTGTCCTTCAGCAGATAGCCGCGCACGCCGGCCGCCAGGGCACGTTGCAGGTAACCCGGTCGGGCAAAGGTAGTGATCATGACCACAGCCGTTCCCGGCGCCACCCGTTGCAGGTGCAGGGCCAGGTCAATCCCGCCCATGTCGGCCATCTCGATATCGCTGACCACCAAGTCCGGCCGGCAGTCCGCCATCATGTCCAGCGCGACGCGGCCGTTGGGCGCTGTCCCCACCACGGTGAAGTCATTCTCCAATTCCAGAAGGCTGGCGATCGCGCCCAGGACCAGGGCCTGGTCTTCCACCACCAGGATACGGATCATGACGGCGCCCCCACCGGAAAGCGGGCTGCCACTGTCACACCCTGGGCGGCTTCGATGGCAACCGTCCCACCGAGGTCACCGCCCCGCCGGCTTATGCCATCCAGTCCATTGCCGAAGACGATGGTGCCGCCACGGCCGTCGTCACGGATTTCAAGGCAAAGAGTCGCGTGGTCGCGGCGGATATCGATGGTGCAGGCGGTCGCCCCGGCATGACGGACGACGTTGGTCACGGCTTCCCGCATGACCATGGCGACGGCGTGCTCCAGTGGCGGCGGCAGAGGTCCGGCGGTGTTGGAAAACGTCAACTGGATATCGGCGGCTTCGAGCAGGGCGCGGACGTGGCCGGTGGCCGCGATCAGGGTCGACTGGTTCAGGCCGCGGATGGCCGAGCGGATCTCCTGGAGCGCTTCGCGGCCGACCGCGTTGATGGCCTCCAGTTCCGACCGGGCGCGTTCCGGTTCGCCGTCGATGACCCGGGAGGCCAGGTCGGACTTCAGAACGACGGTCGAAAAGGCATGACCGACAATGTCGTGCAGGTCTCGCGAGATGCGCTCGCGCTCGCCCATGACCGCCAGGGCTTCGGCCTGGGCGCGGGCGCGGATCAGCTCTTCGGTCTGGTCCTGAAGCAGGCTGTTGGCGGCCGTTGCCGCCGCGGCCAAACCGCCGAAAAAGAGGACGCCGAAGCCGAAGATCCACGACACCCAGCCGATGGCGACGGCCAGGATCGTGGCGGCGGCCAACCCGCCCAGCCAGAGATAGCGTGGCCGGCCGCGCTGGCTCTGGACTGCAATCATGACCGCGAACAGCATAATGATACTGGCCGCCGCGGTCAGTTGCCCCAGCCCGAGGGAGATGGCGGCGATGACGGCGATGCCAGGCCAGGCGGCACGGCCGCGCAGGTCGAAGGAACCGTAATAGGCGATCAGAAACACCGGCAGGGCCGCCAGGGAGGCTTGCCAGTCCAGGTGCCTGGGCTTTTCGAGGAACCACGGCCAGACATACATGATCAGGTAGGACAGCCAGATGGTCGGTCCATCCAGCGCCAGGCCTAGAAATCGTCTGCGTTTAATCTGCACCATCGGCCTTCAGCATAAGGAGACCGATCTGTTTGGCGAAATCCTGAAACGGTTCGCCGCCCTGGATTCCCCTGTTGGTCATCACGCTGACAGCCATACCATAGTCCGGGAACAGCATGAAACTGGAGGATGATCCTTTGGCCGTACCGTTGTGGTGAACGACACGGATTATTTTGCCATCAACCTCGATCTCGCCGACCCGCCAGCCCAGGGCGTAGTTTTGGGGATTGACCGTACCGTCGTTCAGGGTCTGCGGCGCCCAGAAGGTGTCGCGGACATTGGGCGGTATGAAGTCGCTTCCGATCCAGGCGCCGCCCAGTTTCGCCAGGTCCTGTGGCGAGGCGACGAAGCCACCTCCGGCCCACTTGATGCTATCGTCCGTAGGCAGAGCATCGCGGTAGTTGCCGTTCTCGACTTCGTAAAAACGGGCGCGATGATCATCGGCAATGGTGCGGTCGTCGGGCTTCAGGCCGGCCAGACCCAGCGGTGCGGCGACATGATTTTGCACCAGGTTGAGGTAGGTGTCGCCGCCGGCGCCTTCCATGACGCCGCTGGCCAGGACGGTGCCGTAGCTGGAATAGGAAAAGCCGGTGCCGGGTTCGAACAACAGATCTGAGTTAGAAAAGGTGCCGACGGCATCGCGAACGGTGTCGAAATGGCGGGTGTTTTCATAGTCCCAGATGGGGGCGCAGAAGCACATGCCGTAGTGGCGGATGCCGGCGGTGTGCGACAGCAGTTGCCGCGTGGTGATCGGGTGGCCCTTGTCCGGGAAATAGCCGATATAACTCGTGATCGGCTTGTCGAGGTCGAGCTTGTTTTGCGCGACCAGGATCGCGGCCAGAGTGGCATTGACCGCCTTGCTGCTGGAGCCGATGCGGTACTGGCTTTGGGGTGTCGCCGGTGTCAGGGCCTTCAGGTCAGCATAGCCCTGAGTGTGAGACCATACGATCTTGCCATCGATACTGACGGCGGCCGACAGGCTGGGATAGCGGCCGGTGGCGTATTGCTCGTTGAGAAAGGCGGTAGCCGGGCTAGATTCGGCGGGTACGGTGGCGGCCCTTTCCGGAAGGGCGTTCCAGCCAAACGGCCAGACGATCAGGGGCCTGAAAAGAACATAGGCGGCGAGGCAGAGCGTGGCCCCTAAAGCCGCCCAGAAGAATTTACGCATCGGTTGTCACCTTTGATGATGTGGCGACAGGGTGAGCTTCAAACTCGATGGGAGGAAGTGACAGATGTCACTAACAGCGCCATAGTTCTGAGAGATAGCGGGCTATCCACTGTCGGCAACACCCCTCCTACCGCTTCGCGGTCCCCCCTCCCCGTGAAGAACGGGGCGGGAGATTCCGGATAAAATTGTCCTTTTCTTAATTCAGACGAGCAGGTCGAAAATGGGTC
>NZ_GL883077.1:299280-331428 GCF_000204015.1 Asticcacaulis biprosthecium C19
GTAAAGCTTAGTACGTGAGCACCGGAAGCGCAGAAGACGGACCTTTGCAGGCCAGCATCACCCATTTTCACCCGCCACAGCTTTCGCGGATAACAAGCTGAGTCGGTATGCGTGTCATCTCGACGGGCTCGCCGTCGATCAGCGCGGCCAGCGTATCGACCAGAACCTGGGCTGCCGTCTTGGTGTCCTGACGCACCGTGCTCAGGGCCGGATTGATGCAGGTACAGGCCCACAGGTCGTCGAAACCCATGACAGACACGTCCTTTGGCACGTTCAGGCCGCGCTTTTGTAGGCTCTGGATCGCGCCAATGGCCAGCAGATCCGTCACAGCAAACACCGCGTCGAAGGTGATGCTGTCATCAAGCAGACGTTCGATCGCCGCTGCGCCCTCTTCGCGCGAAATGAAACAGTCAATGGCCAGGCTGTCGTCCGGCCTCACGCCCGCCTCGGTATGGGCGCGCATAAAGCCCTTGTAGCGTTCGAAGAACTCGGAATGGCGCTCCGACGCCTCGCCCAGAAAAACAATGCGTTTGCGGCCAAGTTTGAGCAGGTGGGCGACCGCCGTATAGGCACCGCCCTCATTGTCGGAACCGATGAAAACATTGGGTGTTTCCGGCATGACCGGCCCAAACACCACCCACGGCTCGCCGACGGTGCGCAGGGCTTCGATCTTTTGCAGGTAGGTCTCGAAATCGCGATAGCCCAGGAAGATGATACCGTCGGCCCGGCGCGAAAAGCCATAGTCAGCGCCCCAGTCGGAACTCTGCTTTTGCAGCGACATCAGGACGTCGACGCCCTTTTCGCCGGCATAGTTCATGATCTGGCCGATCAGCGGCAGGAAGAAGGGGTTGATCGGATTGTCACCCTGATCGATGTCTTCCGACACCAGAACGGCAATGGTATTGATCTTCTTCGAGCGCAGTTTGCGGGCATTGATATCGACCGTGTAGTTCAGCTTGGCCGCCGCATCGAAGACGCGCTGGCGCACGCCTTCGCTGACTGAGGCCGGGCGCGACAGGGCGCGCGACACGGTGGCCTGGGAGACTCCGGCAAGAGCGGCAATATCGATGGAAGTGGGGCGTCTCATCTGCATCTTTTTGTTATCTTTGACCATGACACCGCCTCAGGGTTTAGACAAGTAGTCGCCCATGATGGCGGCGACCCAATCCATGAAGGCGCGCACCCGGCGGGCCTGATGACGGCGGCGCGGATAGACCAGCGCTACCGGCAGGGGCTCGGCCTCGTACTGCGGCAGGATCTCCACCAGTCGCCCCTCGCCCAGCACCGGCGCCAGCCCGGCCACAGGCGCCTGGATGATCCCGAAACCAGCCAGGGCGGCGCTTTGGAAAGATTCGGTGCTGTTGACGAACATCCGGCCGGGGACATCGCGTGTGCGGTAGCTGTCGCCGTCGCGGTATTCGAACCCCCAGGGCCGGGCGCCCAACTGGCTGACATAGTGAACCATGAAGTGGCGATCGAGATCGTCCAGGGTCTGTGGCGTGCCGTGGCGTTCGAGATAGGCCGGCGAGGCGACATTGGCCATCACCATCTCACCCAGTTGACGCGCCATCAGGCCGGAATCGGGCTGTGCGCCAACGCGGATCACACAGTCGAAACCTTCCGCCACCACATCGACACGGCGGTCGGTACAGCTCAATTCCAGTTGCAAACCTGCGTGACGGCCGAGAAACTCGGGCAGGCGCGGGACAATGAAGTTGCGCGCCATGGCCACCGGCATGTCCACCCGCAAGGTGCCGGTCAGGGCCGCGGGTGACGACTGAAACATCGCTTCGATGTCCTCGGCATCCGACAGAAGATCGCGGGCGCGTTCGTACAGAAGGTGGCCGTCATGGGTCAGTTGGACCTTGCGGGTGGTGCGGTAGAGAAGCTGGGTTTTCAGCCGCGATTCCAGCGCTGCGATGGCTGATGACACCGCCGATTTCGGCACCCCCAGCGACACCGCTGCCTGGGTGAAGCTGCTCAACTCAGCGACACGAACGAACACGGCATAAGTTTCGAGACGGGTCATTGTTCTCGGATTTCGAACAGTCTGTGATCTTTTGCGTGATTTATCGCCGAAATGCCAAACAGTAAAGTGCTCCATCACAGAAGGAGCTATCTCATGAAAATTGCACTAATCACCGGCGGTTCACGCGGCCTGGGCCGCAACATGGCCCATCATCTCGCAGCGCGCGGCGTCGATATTCTGTTTACCTACCGCGCGCGCCGCGACGAGGCGGAAACCCTGATCGCCGATCTCAACCTGATGGGACGAAAGGCCGTGGCGATCCAGCTCGATACTGGCATGACGGCTCAGTTTCCCGGTTTCGTCGCCTCCGTCCGTGCGGCCTTGAGGGATGAATGGGGACGTGACGATTTCGACTACCTGATCAACAATGCCGGCATGGGTCTGTACACACCGTTCGCAGAGACCACGGAAACCCAGTTCGACGAAGTGATGAACGTTCATTTCAAGGGCGTATTTTTCCTGACCCAAGCGTTGTTGCCATTGATCTGCGACGGCGGCCGGATTTTGAATCTTTCGTCGGGCCTCGCGCGGTTCAGCTACCCTGGCGCCTCCGCCTATGCTGCTGCAAAAGGCGCGGTCGAAGTCCTGACGCGCTATCTGGCGATGGAGATGGGGCCGCGGCGGATTACGGTCAATGTCCTGGCGCCGGGTGCGATCGAGACCGACTTCGGCGGTGGCCGGGTTCGTGACAATGCCGAGCTAAATGCGTTGATCGCATCGCGGACGCCTTTGGGGCGCGTGGGCTTGCCGGACGATATCGGCGGGGTGGTATCGCTCTTGCTGTCGGACGAGGCTGGCTGGATCAACGGCCAGCGCATCGAAGTCGCCGGCGGGATTCACACCTGATTGCCGCGTAGCGGCCTTAAGAAAAGGTGGTCCACAGATTTCGCAGATTTAGAGGGATTAAGTGCTATTTTTCAGCAGCTTAATCTCTTCTAATCTGTGCAATCTGTGGACCACCTTCCTTAAAGTCCAGTCAGGTCCACCACAATACGGCCTTCGGCCAGGTGCACTTGCGGGACATGGGCCAGGGTGAAGGGAACATAGAAGCTGACACCCTCCAGCGGCTTGACGTCCAGCAGGTCGCCGGCGCCGAAATTGTCGACATTGACCACCTTGCCCACCATGTTGCCTGACGTGTCGACAACATCCATGCCGATCAGGTCGGTGACGTAATATTCCTCTTCGTCCGTGTCCGGAAGATCGGCGCGGTCGACATACAGTTTCTGCCCCTTCAGCTTCTCCGCCGCCGTGCGGTCAGGCGCCTGTTCGGCAAAGACCAGCAGCGCGCCCTTGTGCGCTCGCGCCTTGGTCACGACCAAAGCGGGCTTGCCGGCGACGTCCAGAAGCGGCGAATGTTCCAGCAGGCTCAAGGGGTCGTCCATGAAGCTCATCAGCTTGAACTCGCCCTGGACACCATGGGGCGCGCCGACCTGAGCGACGAGAACCAGATTGGGTTTTGTCATCAAAAAAATCTCAAAATAAAAGGGCCGGATCGCTCCGGCCCTTTCGCATGGGAGTCCGCAGCAAAGCTTATTCCGGAGCGGTTTCTTCGGCGGCAGCGACTTCGACTTCCGGCTCAGCGGCAGCTTCTTCGACCACAGGGGCCGGAGCGGCAGCAGCGGCAGCGGCTTCTTCACGAGCAGCCGCTTCGGCGTCGAGACGGTCCTGCTCGCGCTGGGCGCGTTCAGCGGCACGTTCCTGGGCCTTCTTGCCCGGGGTGCCCTTCTTCGGGTTGTTGCTGGCGGTCCAGGTGACCAGGCCTTCTTGCGACAGGAAGCGCGCGACGCGGTCGGTCGGTTGCGCACCCTTCTTCAGCCATTCAGCGATGCGCTCCGACTTCAGGGTGACGCGGACGGCGTCCTTCGGCAGCATCGGGTTATAGGTGCCCACCTTTTCGATGAACTTTCCGTCGCGCGGCGCAGTGCTTTCGGCGACGACGATGGTGTAGTAGGGGCGCTTCTTGGAGCCACCGCGGGAGAGACGAATCTTAAGCATGTTCAGTTCCTTGGTTTGATCGCTTATTTCTTGGTCGGGTTAAAAGGTTTGGCGCCCGGAAGGCCGGGTAAGCCGGAGAAGGGTGAGCCGCCGGCAGGACCGCCGAGGCCGGGGAGCTTGATGCCGGCATTGCTGGCCATCGACTGCATTTTTTCCAGATCGGCCTCGGACGGGCCGCCCGGAGCGTTCAGGGTCTTGGCCATGTCGGCGATCTGGGAGGGGTTCGGCATGCCGCCACCACCCATGCCGAACATCTTCGCCATCTGGCCCATGGCGCCGCGGCCGTTGGAGCGCGACATCGCCTTGAAGGTATCGGCCATCTGGCGGTGCTGCTTCAGCAGGCGGTTGATTTCCATGACTTCGACACCGGCGCCGGCGGCGATGCGGCGCTTGCGCGAGGCGTTGAGCACGTCCGGCTTCTTGCGCTCCATCTTGGTCATCGAGGTGATGATGGCCACCTGGCGGTCGAAAGTCTTGTCCGAGATGTTCAGCTCATCGATCTGCTTCTTGGCCTTCTGAACGCCGGGGAGCAGGCCCATAATGCCGCTCATCCCGCCCATGCGCTTCATCTGACGCAGTTGCTCGGCCAGGTCGTCGAGGTCGAACTGACCCTTGGCCATCTTCTTGGCCATGGCGGTCGCCTTGGCCTGGTCCAGTTCCTGAGCCGCCTTTTCGACCAGAGCGACGATATCGCCCTGACCGAGGATGCGGCCGGCAACGCGGCGGGCATCGAAGACGTCGAGCGCTTCGACCTTTTCGCCGGCGCCGAGAAACTTGATCGGCAGGCCAGTGACGGCGCGCATCGACAGCATGGCGCCGCCGCGGGCGTCGCCGTCGGCGCGGGTCAGGATCAGGCCGGTCAGCGGCAGGCGTTCATGGAAGGCTGTGGCCGTGCGCACGGCGTCCTGGCCGGTCAGGCTGTCGGCGACCAGGAAGGTTTCGATCGGATTGGCGATGCGCGCGATCTCGGCGGCTTCGCTCATCAGCGCTTCGTCGAGCGTGGTCCGGCCGGCGGTGTCGAGGATCAGGACGTCGAAGCCCTGGATCTTGGCAGCCTGCAAGGCGCGGCGGGCAATGTCGGTGGCGCTTTGGCCAGCGACGATCGGAAGGAAGTCGACGCCGACCTGTTCGGCTAGCAGCTTGAGCTGCTCCATGGCGGCCGGACGACGGGTGTCCAGCGAGGCCATCATGACCTTCTTGCGGTCGAACTTCGAAAGGCGCAGGGCCAGCTTGGCGGAAGTTGTGGTCTTACCCGAACCCTGCAAACCGGCCATCATTATGACAGCGGGCGGCACGGCGTTGAGGTTCAGCGGCTCAGGCTCTTCGCCGCCCAGCATGTCGATCAGGCCGTCATAGACGATCTTCACGACCTGGTCGGCCGGCTTGACCGCCTTGATGATCTCTTCGCCGGTGGCCAGTTCCTTGGCCTTGGTCATGAACTGACGCACCACCGGCAGGGCGACGTCGGCTTCCAGCAGGGCGACGCGCACTTCACGCAGGGCTTCGTCGACGTCCTTTTCCGAAAGGACGCCGCGGCCTGAGAGACGGTCGAATAGACCGGAAAGGCGCTCGTTCAAGCTGTCGAACATAATCTCAATTCTCCGTTCGCGCCCCGTTCGCACCCAAACAGAAAATCCCCGAGGGCGCCACGCGCTGTCGGGGAGCCTTCCCATCCTCTGTCCGGGCGCAGTGCCGGGGGCGTGATGACGAAGGGTTCTGGTTTGGAGCGCAAGACGTAGGTGCGCGATGTGGCGGGGTCTATGCCGGAAAAGGACGCGCGAGTCAAGTTTGAGGCAAGAGCGGGTGAAAAACACAGTTAGCAAACTCTTAAACCGTGTCCGTTACCCTGAGGGAGACAACGACAATAGACGTCCCGGGGATACTTTATGGCTAAGCTCTTCGACGCAATCAACGCCCGCACCAGCATTTCGGGGCGCATGCGTATCCTGGGCGTTTTGATGGTGCTGCCCGTCGCCATGACCGGGTGGCTGCTGTACCAGTCGCATATGGTCGCTGTCGATTTCGCCAACAGCGAACTGGCCGGGGCGCGTTATCTCGACGCCGTGTGGCCGGATCTGATGGCCGGCGCAGCGGGTAAGGACGCAGTGGCCGACCTCGGCAAGATCGCCGCTGACAACGCCAAGATGGTCGATCCGGCCAAGGCGGAGACGCTGAAAGGCCAGGCCGGCCCGGACCTGCTGAAGGCGTCGGCCGCTCTGTTCGTCGAGATCACCGACAAGTCCAAGCTGATCCTCGATCCGGAACTCGACAGCTATTACATGATGGATGCGGTGACCACCAAGATGCCGGTGGTTATCGTCGCCGGATACGACTTCAACGGCGCGCCGTCTGATCCGATCGCCGCAGTGACCTTCGACAATGCCGTCACGGCGCTGAACGATTCCTTCGTCAAGTCGGGAACCTACAGCGACGGCGGCAAACTCGCCGCCGACACCCAGGTGGCCCTGGACAGCTTCATGGTAGCCGCCAAGGCCTTCCGCGACGACCCGTCGCAATATGACGGCTTTCTCAGCGCCGCCGACGCTCTGTTCAAACCCGGCAATCGCGACCTGGCAAAGATGCAGGCGGACAGGGCCAGCGCCGAGACGGGGAAGATGTTGATGGAACTGGTCCTGGCCGCTGCGGTTCTGGCCCTGGCGCTGGGCCTGACCTGGGTGATTGCCTCGGGCTTGTCGACACGACTGGGTGTTTTGTCGGGCCTGATGCAGAAACTGGCGCGCAACGAAGCCGTCAGCAATATTCCCTTCCAAGATGACGGGCATGAGACCGGCGTGATCGTCCGTACCCTGACGACTTTCCGCGATGCTGTCGAAGAGGCCGCCCGGATGCGGGCCTCGCAGGCGCAGGTGGAGGTCGAAACCCAGTCGGTGCGCGCCATCACCATGCGCGACATGGCGGACCGGTTCGAGTCCTCGGTGCTCAGCATCGTCGAGCGGCTGAGCGCGGCGACCTCAAACCTGGGACAGACCGCGGCGGAACTGAGCATCAATGCCGAACAGACCCGCGCCCGCAGTCAGAGCGCTGCCGTGGCCATGGATATGGCCAGCGGCAATGTCCAGTCGGTGGCAGGCGCCACGGAAGAAATGTCGGCGTCGTCGCAAAGCATTGCCGACCAGGCCGATCGCGCCGCCCATGCGGCTCAGTCGGCAGCCGGCCTGGCCAATGACGCCACCGCCAAGGTCGCGGCGATGAATGAGGCGGCCCAAAGCATCGGCAGCAGTATTGATATGATCAGCCAGATTACCTCCCAGACCAATCTGCTGGCGCTAAACGCGACGATCGAGGCCGCGCGGGCAGGCGAGGCCGGTCGCGGTTTCAGCGTCGTCGCCACCGAGGTCAAGGCCCTGGCGCAGCAGACCGCCAAGGTGACGGATGAGATCGGCACCCAGGTGAAGGGCGTGCAATCGGCGACGGCGGAAGCTTCCGGCGCGATGGTGGCGATCGCCGATATGGTCGTCGACCTGCGCGACCTGGCCTACGCGATTTCAGAGTCGGTACGTCAGCAGTCGGCCGCGGTGGGAGAGATTTCGAGATCGACGGCGGATGTGGCCATGTCGACGGCCGAGGTCGGCGGCGCCATCGGCGAGGTCAATGATACGGCGGAGCGCACCGGTACCCAGGCGAACAGCGCCCTGGCCGATGTCGAGCATCTGCAGGCTCAGACCGAGGCGTTGAAAACGACAGCAACGGCCTTTCTGGCGAGCGTGAGAGCGGCGTAAAAATACCTCTCCCCGCCCGCGGGGAGAAGACGAGAGCGGAACGAAGTGAACGCGATCGGGTGAGGTGCTCTTTCTGAGCGCGCAGTCACCACCGAACCACCAGAAAGAGCCCCTCACCCTAACCTCTCCCCGTGAAGAACGGGGAGAGGGGTTATTCAGGATTTCCTTGCACCCAGGTACAGGTTGAACGCGAGCGTTCTCAGCGCCTCGGGCTGCCAAGGCTTGTCCAACGCCCTGACATCGCTCTGTGCCGCCACGATCAGGTCACGGCGCACGACAGCATCCATAGTCACGTCGCGCAAAGCTACCGCCGCGGCTGAAATATCCGGCTCAGCCCAGATCTGGTCCGGGCGACCGCTGACCTGGCAATAGGGACCGTCCGGGTCGTGCAACGCAATCATCCGTGCCGGGATCAAGCGCGAATTCCGATCGTTCATGAAATCGATATTGCCCGACCATCCCGTCGCGATCACCGCAACGCCCGACGCCATGGCCTCGGCCAGGGTCAGGCCAAACCCTTCCGACCGGTGCAGCGATATCAGGACATCGCTGGCCGCCAGCAGCGCGTCCATGTCGGCGTCAGACAGCCGTTCGGTCAGCACCCGTATGTCCGGCCGCATCGCGAGAGCCCGTGTCAGCCGGTGTTCGCTCTCGCGGTCGCCAGACATGTCACTGACCTTCAAAGTCAGGCGGGCATGGTCCGCCGGCTCCGGGAAGGCTTCGCGCCAGGCCTCCAGCACGCTCCATGGGTTTTTGCGCATGGCGCCGGACTTGGTGTCGAACAGGCACAGAACCTCGCACAGATCCGGATCGAGGCCGAACTTTTGCTGAGCATCGGAATAGCGGATGGCGACCGACTGCGGCGCCGGGTGCGGCATAATGCGCAAACGCGGAACCAGGTCGTCACGGCCGCCCGCGATAAACGCCTTGACCATCGCGTCATGGACGAAGCGCGACGGCACCCAGACCTCATGCAAATAATCGGCGATCCACACCCAGTCGGCTGGCGCCTTGGGCGTCTCCCAGGCCCAATAGCCGATGCGGTAACGGTGGGTCCAGGTTTCCGGAGAATGGGCCATGAAGGCGACCAGACACTCCGGCGCATTGGCGTGGATCAGCCACACCCCGCCCTCACCCGGCAGTTTCGCACCCTGGAACAGCAGATGTTTGAAGGCCGGCCGCAGGTCGTGCTCAACGACGGCAAAACCCGCCGTTTTCAAGGCCTGCGCCGTCATTCGCCCGGCACGGCCGATGCCGAGGGTCTCGGTCAGAAAGCCGGAAACCACCAGGGGGCCCGGCTTCGGCGTCACGGCGCCGGCTTTTTTCCAGCGGTTGGAACGACTGTGGGCCAGCAGATTCAGCCCGCCGTGGATCAACGGCAGGCGATAACGCAGCGGCAGGTAGCGCAGTCCAGGCATGAATTTATCAGAGGTGGCCAGAATCAGCCGTCAACTTAGCTTACTACCAACCTGCACAGATACTGACACTTAAGGTGCAGGTTGGTATTCGCATTTTTTAGCTCAAACGCCGCATGGCTCGCCGCATAAGCGGCGGCGGGCAAGAACCGTTCTCTGGCGCCCTTGCCAAGCGCGATGAGTCAAGGTCATCGCGGCTTGGTATAAGGTCACAGTCCCAGCCAGCGGCGGCGTTGCGTCCAGTAGGTCTTGAACTGATCGGCCTGCATTTCGTCTTCGAAGGTCACCACCTTGGTCAGGTGTTCGCCTGTGGGATCGGAACGCACGGAGATTGCATCGGTGTCCGCAATGGAGGCGGCTTCGACGAACTTGAAAAAGGCACCGAAAAACGCGTCGCTTTCCGATTCCGTATTCAGATCGAACTCAAGACTGACCACGCCCTCACCTCATAAATCGACGCAAGCTATGTAAAGCCCGGAACCGCACGGCCAGTCGATGCAGTTACCTTCCCGAAAATGTCAGAAATCTGCAAAAACTGTGCACTGCACAATGAAAAACATCAAAACCCAAATCGTGGGAAGAGTCAAAAAGAATAAATGAAGATTTAATGACAGGCGCGACGAAGTGTGATCGCAAAGCCGCGCCCAATCACGATGACAAGGCTGTCATTACAATTTTCGTCAGGCGGCGTCGAGCGGCAGATCGTCGTCCGCGCTGTTGCGCCCCGCCGGCTGCAGCAGTTTCTTGATGTTGCGCGCCGCTTGGCGAATTCGGTGCTCGTTCTCGACAAGGCCGATACGGACATAGCCTTCGCCGTATTCGCCGAAGCCCAGGCCCGGCGCCACGGCAACATGGGCTTCTTCGATCAGCAGCTTGGCGAATTCGATCGAGCCCAGGTGTTCGAATTTCGGCGGGATCTTGGCCCAGGCAAACATCGACGCGGGCGGGGCGGGCACGTCCCATCCGGCGCGCTTCATGGATTCGACCAGAACGTCGCGGCGCGACTTGTAGGTGGCGCGGATCTCGGCGACGTTTTCCTGGGGGCCATTAAGGGCGGCGGCAGCAGCCACCTGGATAGGCGCGAAACCACCATAGTCGAGATAGGATTTTACCCGCGACAGGGCGGCGCAGATCTCCGAATTGCCGACCACCATGCCGATGCGCCAGCCGGCCATCGCATAGGTCTTCGACAGCGAATTGATTTCGACCGAACGCTCCTTGGCACCGTTGACCTGAAGGATGGAGGGCGGCGGGTTGTCGTCGAAATAGATTTCCGAATAGGCGATGTCACTCAGCACGATCAGGTCGTGCTTCTGGGCGATCTTGATGACCTCCTTGTAGAAGTCGAGATCGACCCATTGCGCTGTCGGGTTGGACGGATAGGAGACGATCATCACCGACGGCGTTGGCACGGAATGCTTCACGGCCTTGTCGATGCCGGACAGGTATTGCTCCGGCGACAGGGCCGGGACATGGCGGATGACCCCGCCGGCCATCAGGAATCCGAAGGCGTGGATGGGATAGGCCGGGTTCGGACAAATGACGGTATCGCCGGGCGCCGTGATGGCCATGGCCAGGTTGGCAAAGCCTTCTTTCGACCCCAGGGTGGCGACGACTTCATTGTCGGGGTTCAGTTTGACGCCATAGCGGCGGTCGTAATAGCCGGCCATGGCCTTGCGCAGGCCGTGGACGCCCTTGGAGACGGAATAGCCGTGGGTCTTGGGCTTTTTCACCGTTTCAATCAGCTTGTCGACGATGTGCGGGGCGGTCGGCATGTCGGGATTGCCCATGCCGAAGTCGATGACGTCGACGCCTTCTGCGCGCAGCCGTGCCTTCACCTTGTTGACTTCTTCGAAGACATAGGGGGGCAGACGGCGGATACGGTAGAAATCGCGCATGACGGGTTGAAGCCTGAGAAAACGGATGGATGCTGATTTTCCGTATGGCGTATCCGGGTGGGTTTGTCACGCCATGAAGTGCGAAATTTTAGCGGCGAGACGGAGATATTTCGGAAATTCTTGCGTCACGTGAAAAATATGTGCGCCTATGGTTATGAAGGGCGCTGTCCGCCTCCCTCTCCCCTCAAGTGGGGCGAGGGAGTCCAAAGCGAACTTAGGGTTTGTGGTCTTCCACATACACCCTCAATCGCTCGAGCCTGTCGTCCCAGCGTTGCGACATTACATCCAGGAAGGCCCGCGCCTCTTCCAACCTCTGGCGGCGAAGTTCCCACAGGCTCTCGCGGCCTAGGCGGGCGCAGCTCACAAGCCCGGCCCTTTCCAGCACATAGAGATGCTTGGTCACCGCCTGACGGGTCAGGTCGCCGCCGCGGGTTAGGCCGGCGATCGACGACGGCCCCTCACCCAATCGCGCCACCAGACCCAGCCGGGTATCGTCGCCCAGGGCGGCGAACAGCGCGGCTTCATCGCGCAAGATAGGCCTCGATCAGACCGGCCTGAGCCGTCCAGCCGCCTTCGTTCATGGTGAAGGCCTCGCCGCGGCGATGTTGCGGCAACTGACGGAAACCGGACTCGGTGATGGTCAGGTGCACGCCGCCTTCGACTTCTATCAGGTCAAATGTCACTAGGGTCATGGGGTCGCGGCTGTAGTCGTAGTCCTTGTCGGCCGCGTAAGGGTGCCAGCGGAAAGCGAACCGCGTCCTCGGCTCTATGGTCTCGACCACAATCTCGAACGGTGTGCCTTCCCACGGTTTCTGGGCGGCGGCGATCTCGTCATTAACCTGGGTCGCGGCGATGACGCCCTTCAGCTTTTCGCCCAAGACTAACGGGCCTTCGAAGCGGACTCCGAACCAGACACCAAATTCGTCGGCATTGGCGATGGCGTTCCAGACCCTGTCCAGCGAGGCTTTCAGGGTGGTGGTTTTGATGATGGCGTCAGGTGTTTCGGTCATGGACGCATCTGGACGCAAGGCGGGTAAATACGCAACTCTTTGGTTGCCTTTTCGCGGATTTGTGAACGTGCTAAGGACGGATCATGCGCAAATGGGGGCGGATTATCTGGGGGGTTATTGGGCTGGGCGTCATCGCCATGGCTGCCGACGCCTTCTGGTTCGAACCGCGCAGCACGGTTGTGTCCGAATTCGATGTCGAGGTCCCGGCCTGGCCGAAGGATACCGCACCGTTGCGGGTCGTTCTGCTATCCGATATCCATGTCGATGACGTCCACATGCCGCCCGAGCGCGTTCGAAAGATCGCCGAACAGGTCGCAGGCTTGAAACCTGACGTCATCCTGCTGGCCGGCGACTATATCGGTGGCGACGTCTTCAAGGGCCGCAAGGAGTTCGGCGCCCGCCCGATGCGATCACCAGAGATGATTGCCTTGGATGAAGAGGGGTTGCGGGCGCTTGATAGTTTCAAGGCGCCGCTCGGCACCTACGCGGTGATGGGTAATCACGACTGCTGGTGGGATTGCGACCGGGTGCGCGAAATTTTCGCCGAGACACAGGTGACGTTCCTCGAGAACCGGGCCTTCCGGATTGAGCGGCCCAGCGGCGATGTCTGGATTCTGGGGGTCGAGGACGGCCAGACCCAAAACCCGGACTTTCCGGCCACGGCGGCCCAGGCGCCGGCGGGTGCCGCCACCCTGACATTGACGCACAATCCCGGCCTGTTCGATTGGGAGTCCAACCACGCCCCGATCCAGTTGTCAGGGCACAGCCACGCCGGCCAGGTGCGGCTGCCGCTCATCGGCGCCCCCGTGCGTGTGGTGCGCCATACCGAGGATACCGCCGACGGCTATGAAGTCATCAACGGCCGCATACTGATAGTGACGCGCGGACTGGGGTCAAGCGGCATCCCTGTGAGGTTCGGTGCGCCACCGCAGATCATGTTGCTGAATATTCGTCCAGGTACGGAAGCCCACGTAAGGCCTCACCAACCTTAGAGCTCCCGGATCAGGGCGAGCAGGTCGTGTGCCGTCGCCTCGGGATCTTCGAGATAATCCGAGGTCAGAAACTTATCCTGATTTTGCATCTCACGATAGCCGCGGTCGTCATAAACATAGCCGGCCGTCCGGTCGTTGAGACGGTCAAACAGGAGCAGATTGGAATTGACCGAATGGCTGGCCGACAGGGCGACGACCCTAGCTACCGGCGGGGCCAGGATTCCGGTATGGAGCTGCGTACCGCCCGTGCCGGCGATGACCCGGTTCTCGGCAAACAGGCGGACCTGCTCGCGAAGGCTCAACTGCTCGGGATAGACTATGCCGATGCCATTACTGGCCAGAACGTTTTCGATCACCGATTCATTGCCAATACGGCCGACTCCGCCCAGCAATTTCGTCTTGCTGAAATAGACCGGTGGCAGCGCTGTGGTCATGTCGAGGCCGTCGAGAAACTGTTCGCCGATGCGGTGGCACAGGTCGCGGTGGGCATGGTGACCAAGCAACTGCTCAACGAAACTGGGTCGCGGGATGATCAGCCTGCGGATGCGGCGCGGTTCCTGGAAGACGACAATATCGTCCGGCTTAAGGCCCAGGCCTTCCAGTGTCATGGCAGCGTAGGGGATTCGGAACTCGTGGTCAGGCCCGTTGGGGGCGTGAAGCAGGAGCTTGCGCCCGTTCAGTCCTTCGCGCAACAGCGGCCACAGCCGAACCAAGGTCGAGCACAGATAGTGGCCGTAATGGGATATGAAACAACCCATATAGATGTATTCGATATCCTCGGCCCAGTCGAACTCGGTCGGGAAGGGATGCGCGTGGACCCGGCTCTGGCCGCACAGGCGTGGCGGTGTACTGTTCCCCCGCCGTAAGGCGGCGGCATCGATCAGGTGACCATCCGCGCCGTAGACCCCCCAGTTCGGGTCTTTGTCATACCAAACTTGCCGCGACAGCGGAAAATAGGTGACATCATAGTGCTTCTCGATCGCCGGCGGTTCCTGCACAATAGCTGTGCCGCCCCAGAAGTTGGTGCATTCCCGTAGCATTCAGCCTCCCATCGAGCGCGCCAATCTACATAGGCGCAAGCCAAAGGCAAGGGGAACTACAGGGTTGCGGCCCGTTTCAGGAAGGTTTCCACCACCGTCTTCATCTGATCGGCCTGCTGCGACAGGCTGAGCGACGCTTCCGTCACCGCGCCCGACACCGTGCCGGCCTCTTCGGCAGCGTGGTTCAGCTGCTCGATCGTCGCCGAGGCCTCGCCAGCCCCTTGCAGGGCCGTCGAGAGGCTCATCGTGATTTCGTGGGTCGCCTGGACCTGTTGACGCACGGATTCGGAGGTATTTTCCGAAATTCCCTGCATCTGGACGATAACCCCGGCAATGTTGCCGATCTCAGATGTCGTGCGGTCAGCCGCGCGGCGAACATCGCCGATACGGCCGCGAATCTCTTCCGTGGCTTTCGAGGTCTGCTCGGCCAGGCTCTTGACCTCGTGCGCAACGACGGCGAAACCCCTGCCGGCATCCCCTGCGCGGGCGGCTTCGATGGTGGCGTTCAGCGCCAGCAGGTTGGTCTGTTTGGCGACGGACGAGATCAGGTCAACAATCTCATTGATCCGGGCAACCGCCTGGGTGAGTTCCGCTACGGCCGTCTGGGTATGCTCGGCACGGTCTGTGGCGTCGCGGGCGACTCCGGCGGACGCCGTCGCCTGGCGGTCGACTTCTGAAATGGTCGCGCCGAGCTCTTCGGAGGCGGCGGCCACCGCACTCATAGAATCACGCACGGCGAAGATCGAATTAACCGCTGAATGGGCCCGGTTGGCATTTTCGGACGAAGTCGAGGTGAGGATCGACGCCGACTGCTCCAGGTGGCTGGAGGCTTTTTCGACGCCCCGAATCAGACCGCTGAAGTCGCGGTTGAAGCCGGCGATGAGTTGTTCCATTTCCGAAGCGCGGGCCAGACGGGCGCGTGACGCCTCTTCCTGGTCGGCGGCCATGGCGCGGCTTTGTTGGGTGACGTCCTTGAACACCTGCAACGCCTGGACGACCTGGCCCAGCTCGTCGCCACGCTGCAGCTTCGAGGGCTCGACCGTCATATCGGCATCAGCCAGTCGGTGTGTGGCGTCGGCAATCGCCTTGATCGAAGTCGAGGTGCTGCGGCCGATGATGACACCGAGCCCGCCGGCACCCAGGGCCGCGACGGCAGCAATAATGGCGATAACCAACACGTCCTGCTGCGCCGACTTGACGCTTTCGGCGGCCTCCGCCTTTGCGCGGGCTTCGGTGCGCTTGAGGACCTTCTGCACGATAGCGTCGGTGTTCTGCTCGGAGGCAGCATACGGCGGCAGGAAGGAGATGGCCGCGTTCAGGTCGATCTCGAGCATGGACGATACGAACTCGATCGCCCCCTTCTGGGTTTCGATCTCGGTGATCAGCTCTTCGAAGGCCTTCTTGTCCTCGGGGTCAGTCACCTTGGCAGCGCGCGCCTTGACCTTGTCCTGCAACCCCTTGAGGCTTTCGGCGATCTTGGCGGTATTGGCCGCCGAGCCGATGACGGTGTCGCCGCCGGCCCGTGCCGCCAAGGCGTTGTACAGATCACGGGCATCGCCGCGCAGTTCGGCGCGGACCTCACCCAGGAACAGGGCATTGTCCATCACCCCGTTGACCACCGTGTCCATGCGTCGGGTCTGGTTCTGCAGCGCCAGGGTGGCGCTGGCCGCCAGGACGATGATCAGCGCCACCGCCATAAGCGAAGGCACCAGGAATTTCCAGATAAACGGCCAGTCGGACGGACGGGCCCATCCAGGTTTCTTTGCAGATGAAGAGGTCATGGTGACGAGGACCTTATTAAACGTAAATAATGACCGCCGGGACGCCTATCCCGGCGGCCAGTGGCCTTACCAGCGCTTGGTCAGGCTGAGGAAGACGGTGGACGGAACCCGGTAGGCGGCGGTCTGAATCTTGGCGTTACCCAGGTTCTGGCCGCTCAGCGACACGGTCATGCTGTCCGTAAGTGTGTAATTGACGTTGGCAGCCAGTGTGAGGTGGGCCGGGATAGTTGTCACGGCATAGGTCTCCGGAGCGAAGGTGTCGAAATCGTCCGTGTGGTGGAGATAAGCGTCGATCGTCCATTTGCTGCCCGACCAGCCGACATTCAGATTGGCCCGGCTTTCCGGCGACATACGGCCAAAGGCGGCGCGCAGTTCGGTCAGGTTGCGGGTCGGATAGGCTTCGTCCTCGATGTCGGTGGCGGTATAGTCAGCGCTCCAATGGAAGGCTTCGCCCAGCTTGCCCGAAGCCGACAGTTCGAAGCCGGTCATTTCGGAATCGGCGACATTCAGCCAGCTCAGAGCCGGATAGGTGGTCAGGGTCGGATACTGGTAGAAGGCGGTCGACGAAGGCTGGCCTTTCACATTGTCCGAGGTCTGAGTGAACAGTTTGACGCCAAGCTTTACCGACGTAAACGTCCGATCGTAGGAAATTTCGCTGTTCTTGACGATGGTCGGTTCGATGGTCGGATTGCCCATGACGGCGATGGGACCGGAGATGAGTTGGAAGCCACCCAGTTCGATCAGGGTCGGCGCCTGGACGCCCTTGGCGGTCATGACACGCAAGGTGTCCTTGTCGCTGATCCGCCAGACGGCGCCGGCGTTGTAGCTGAGCTCGCTAATGTCACGGTCCCAGTTCGCATTGTCAGCCATAGGGAAGCCGGCGGGAAAGCTGCCGGTGCGCTTGAGCTTGACATTGTCCGAGCGGATGGCGACCGCGGTCGACAGGGTATCGGAGATGGCCCAGTTCCACATGGCCGATGGGGCCATGACGGTGTAGCTGACCTCACCGCCGGTCAGCGGCGTGGTCGGCATTTCGTTCTGGCGGAACTCGACGCCAAAGCGGAAGGTGTGCTTGCCGCGCTTGAACAGGTCCTGAAGGCTGACCACCGAGATGGTGTTGTCCAGCGGCACCGGACCGGCGACATTGGTGTTGCTTTTCAGGGTGTTGCGGTAGGCAGTCGCTGTGACCAGACCCACCGGCGTGTCAGACGTCAGGTCCAGTTTCACCGACCCGGTCCGGTACTTCGTTTCGGACATATCGTAGTTCGACACCGCGTCGTTGGACTGGGTGTTCGACCACGAGGTCTCGAAACGCAGTTCGGTCTTCTCGGTCAGCGAAATCACGGTGTCGAGGTTGACATTGGCCCGTGACGCCTCCGGACGATAGCTGGGGGCGCCGAAGGAATTGTCCCACTCGTCGGCCTTCGAGGCACCGGCCGACAGACGGGCGGCAATCTTCGGCGAAAGGCGGAAGGTCTGGACCAGCGAGGCTTCGGCGCGGTTGCGCGAACCGGCCGAGACCGAACCGCCGCTGACCGTGTCGTACTTCGGATTATAGGTGATGATATTGACCACGCCCGACACGGCGTTGAAGCCAAACAGAGCCGAGTTGGGACCTTTCACCACCTCGATCTGGCGGATTTCCGACAGTTGGACGGGAATGGTCTGCCAGGCGGTGTAGCCGTAGTGGTCGAGATAGACCTGGCGGCCGTTGACCAGCACCAGCAGGCGCGGCGACATGGCCTGGTTGTAGCCGCGGACGCCGACATCGGCGCCGTAGGTCGACCAGTTCAGCACGTCGATACCGGGCACGCGGCTGATCAGGGTTTGCAGGTCATGGGCGCCCGAGCGCTTGATGTCCTCGGCCGAGATGATGGTCATGTCGACCGGCACTTCGGTAGAACGCTGAGGCGACCCCGTGGCGGAGGTGGTGACGGGCTCACCGAACAGGTCCTGCAGCGAACCGTAGTCGATGGATTGAGCACCGGCGGCGCCGGCAATGAAAGGCAAGGCCGCGACGGCCGCCGTGAGAAGAGAGGTGAATTTACGCATGGGTACGAACTCCGGGGCGCTGTCTGCGCTTAAATTTCCTTGATCATCATTTTGAAAGCGGCTTTGAACTTTGCGCCGACGGCGGCCGCAGCGGCCGAGTTGACGACGATTTCGACCTTGGGCGTGGCGGCCACGCCCATGACGCAGGCGCCGGATTTGACGCAGGCCATGTCGGAGCTGATGCTCAGGGTCTTCTTGCTCTTGGCCGCGGCGCCGACGGCGGCGTAGTTGACGCCGCGCGTGATGTAAAAGGCGCCGACATCGCCGGCGGATCCGATGGCGCCGGCCTCGACCGGCTTACCGACCACTGTGGCGGAACCGGCGGCCATGCCGGAGCCCAGAGCGGCCATGACCTGGTCCTTTTCAGCGACGGAAGCCGGTTTGGAAGCGTCGTAGACGATGGCGAAAACGACCTTACCGGTCGGTCCGTTTTCGAGGAAGGTCAAGGTGCGTCCTGCAACCTGGATCTCCCGGGCGCCGTCGGCCTGAGCGGCCACGGGCATTAAAGATAGCACTCCGGCTGCGGCAAGCATGGCCCCGGAACGCAAATGACGTTTTGTCATGGTTAAGCCTCACTAACTATACTCGTAGCAAAGCATATGAATGTTATAGGTTAAGCAGACGTGAAGACTATGCAATCGTTTGTCATTGCGCATCTTTCATAATGCTCGACATGCACACACGCGCGCGCTCACGCGTGAGAGATTGGCCATGAAATCCTTATTTTGTTGGGATTGCTCGGTATGACTTTTGGTAGGGCCGCCATTGAGATTAGAGGTCTACGAATTTTTTAATTATATAAATCAAATGGATAAATTCTCTTATTAGTAATACGTAGTATTCCTTGTCCACAACAACATCTTTTGCGACTCTCTGTACATGGCAACGGCCCATCGCACTTCAATCGGTCGCCAGGCGATTTCAGGATTGACATCGGCGCGGCTTGGGCCGATCGAAAAAAATTATGAGAACGCTCGAAGAGATCAATCAGTGGGGCCAGGGGACCCTTCCCGGCCACCTCGGCATACGCATCACGTATGTGGCGCACGGAGAACTGCACGCCGAACTGCCGATCCAGCCGCAGGTCATGGCGCCTAACGGCTACCTCCATGCCGGCTCCGTCGTCAGCCTCGCCGACACGGCGGCGGGTTATGGATGTATCCATTCCCTGCCGAAAGGGGCGGTCAATTTCACCACCGTCGAGCTGAAGTCAAATCACCTGGCGACCGCGCGCGACGGAACACTGGTGGCGGTGGGCAAGGCGGTCCATATGGGCCGCACGACCCAGGTGTGGGATGTGACCGTGACCCACAGAGACGGCGGCAAGACCATCGCCCTGTTCCGCTGCACTCAGATGCTGATCTATCCGAGGTAGGACCATGGGCACCGAGATCGAACGCAAATTCCTGGTGTCCGGCGATTTCCGGTCCTCCGCGACCAGCCAGCACCGGATCGTCCAAGGTTATCTGACGACCAACGCAGACTGCACCGTCCGGGTGCGGCTGATGGACGACAAGGCCTTCCTGACCATCAAGGGATCGAGTTCGGAGGATGGGCTGGAGCGGGCGGAGTGGGAATATCCGGTTCCCGTGGCCGACGCCGAAGCCATGCTGGCGCTTCCGGGCATCCGGTCCCTGGCCAAGGTGCGCTTCAAGGTGCCGGTCGGGAAGCATGTCTGGGAGGTCGACGTCTTCGAAGGCGCCAATGCCGGTCTGATCATGGCGGAGGTCGAACTCGGCAGCCGCGATGAAGGGTTCGAGCGACCGGAGTGGATAGGGCGGGAGGTTACTGGCGATGCGCGATATTACAATTCCCAGCTTCTCACAAAACCTTACAGAAGCTGGGAATAGGGGTCGACTACTCCACCGTCACCGACTTGGCCAGATTGCGGGGCTGATCGACGTCGGTGCCCTTGTGAACCGCCGTGTGGTAGGCAAGAAGCTGGATCGGCACTGAATAGACCAGGGGCGCAATAAAGGCGTCGCACGACGGCGCCGTGATGACCTTCAACGACTTGCCGGCATCACCCGATAGTGCCGGCACTTTCTCCGGCACATTGGTGATCATGATCACCCGACCACCGCGCGCCGCGACCTCCTGAACGTTCGACGCCGTCTTTTCGAAGAGGGCATCGTCGGGGGCGATGACCACCACCGGCGTGTTTTCATCGATCAGGGCGATGGGTCCGTGCTTCAGCTCGCCGGCAGCATAGCCTTCGGCGTGGATATAGCTGATTTCCTTCAACTTCAGCGCGCCTTCGAGGGCCAGGGGGTACATGTCGCCGCGCCCGAGATAGATGACGTCGCGCGCCTTGGACAGGTCGTAGGTCACGCGGGTAATTTCGGCGTCCATGGCCATGGCCTCGGCGATCAAACCGGGCGCGCCCAGTAGCACCTGAACCAGGTGGGCCTCTTCGTGGGCCGTGATCCTGCTGCGTTGACGCGCAGCGCAGACGACCAGGCTGAGCAGGGCCGAAAGCTGCGCCGTAAACGCCTTGGTCGAAGCGACACCGATTTCCGGACCGGCATGGGTTGGCCACATCAGATCGGCTTCGCGCGCCATGGTCGAAGAATGGACATTGACCACGGCCGCCGTATGCATCCCCTGCTCCTTGCACCAGCGCAGGGCGGCCAGAGTGTCAGCGGTTTCACCCGACTGTGACACGGCCACGGCCAGGGTACCCGGCGTGATGGCCGGTGTCCGATAGCGGAACTCCGACGCTACCTCGACATCGACCGGCAATCCGGCCAGCTTTTCGAAGGCGTATCGCGCGATCGAGCCGGCATAAAACGCAGTGCCGCAGGCGATAATCTGTATACGGACGATTTGGCTGAAGTCTATACCCGCCTTGATGTCGTCGCGCACGGCGCAGGCGACCGGGTCGAGATAGGCCGACAGGGTGCGCTGGCAGGATTCCGGCTGCTCATGGACTTCCTTTTCCATGAAATGACGGAAGGAGCCCTTTTCGACCAGGGCTGCCGAAGCAGAGACTACCGTCACCGGACGATTGACCAGCAGGCCGCGGGCATTGAAGATCTCGGCGCCGTGACGCGTCAGGACAACCCAGTCGCCTTCTTCGAGGTAGGTGACGCGCTGGGTAAAAGGTCCGACGGCCAGGGCATCGGAGCCGAGATACATTTCGTCATGGCCCCAACCGACGACCAGGGGCGAGCCGCGGCGGGCGCCCAGCAGGGTTTCGGTCTCGCCGGCAATCAGAATGGCCAGGGCGTAGGCACCGTGCAACCGGTCCAGAACGGCCTTGAAGGCCTCCTTCATCGGCAGGGTCTTCAGCGCATCGTCCAGCAGATGGGCGATGACTTCGGTGTCGGTATCCGACGTAAAGACTTGGCCCTTGGCCTGAAGTTCGGTTTTCAGTTCGGCGAAATTCTCGATGATTCCGTTGTGGACCAGGCTGACCTTACCGGCGGTGTGCGGGTGGGCGTTGCGGACTTCCGGCGCGCCGTGAGTGGCCCAGCGGGTGTGGCCGATACCGACGACACCGTCGATGGGGTGGGCCGCGATGGCGGCTTCCAGGTTGCGGATCTTGCCTTCGGCGCGACGGCGGTCAGGGCCTGCGTCGGTGTGGACCGCAATGCCGGCGGAATCGTAGCCGCGGTATTCAAGCCGGCGCAATGACTCCAGCAGGCGCGGGGCGACGGGTTCATTGCCGATGATGCCGATGATGCCGCACATATGGTGTAATTCCTTCGTCTGGGCCGCGAAAGCGCCTGTTTAGCAGACCGGTTTCAAACAATACGTAAACTGCCATGACAGAACGTTACATTGCTGCCGAAAAAAGATAATAAAATCAGATATTAATAAATGATTGGTAACATTCGGGCACAAAGATTTTACGCTTGCCGGCTAAACTTGCGCCTATAAGAAGCCTCCCTTCCCTGCATTCCGACAGACCGTACCCATTCTCATGAGCACTCGTAAGTATTTCGGCACCGACGGCATCCGCGGCCGCGCCAACACCTTCCCGATGACGGCCGAAGTCGCCTACCGCGTCGGCATGGCCGCCGGCAAGATGTTCATGTCCAATGCCGACCGTCGGCACCTGGTCGTCATCGGCAAGGATACCCGTCTGTCGGGCTATATGATCGAGCCCGCTCTGGTCGCCGGATTCACCAGTGTCGGCATGGATGTGCGCCTGTTCGGGCCGCTGCCGACTCCGGGCGTGGCGCTGATGACGCGATCGATGCGCGCCGATCTGGGCGTGATGATCTCAGCGTCGCACAATGCCTTCATGGACAATGGGATCAAGCTGTTCGGGCCGGATGGCTACAAGCTGTCGGACGAGGTCGAGCTGGAAATCGAAGCCCGCATGGACGGCGACATCCTGCAAGGCGTGGCCGAACCGCACAAGCTGGGCCGGGTGCAGCGTCTCGATGATGCCCAGGCGCGCTATATTGAAATCGTCAAGGCGTCCTTCCCGCGGCATTTGACGCTGAACGGCCTGCGCATCGTCATCGATTGCGCCCATGGCGCGGCCTACAAGGTCGCGCCCCTGGCTCTGTACGAGCTGGGCGCCGAGGTTATCTGCATTGGTGTGTCGCCGGACGGCCTGAACATCAACGAAAAGTGCGGCTCGACCCACACCGATGCCATGGCCGTCAAGGTCAAGGAGATGCGCGCCGACCTGGGCATTGCCCTGGATGGCGATGCCGACCGGGTGGTGATCTGCGACGAAAACGGCAAGGTCGTCGATGGCGACCAGATCATGGCCATCGTCGCCGGGCATCTGGCCGACAAGGGCTTGTTGAAGGGCGGCGGCGTCGTTGCAACCGTCATGTCGAACCTGGGCCTGGAGCGCTTCCTGGCTGGCAAGGGCTTGACCTTGGAGCGCACCAAGGTTGGCGATCGCTACGTCATGGAGCGTATGCGTGAGGGCGGGTTCAATCTGGGCGGCGAGCAGTCGGGCCATGTGATTCTGACCGACCATGCCACCACCGGCGATGGCCTGATGGCGGCCTTACAGGTGCTGGCGGTGCTGGTCGAACGCGGCAAGCCGATGTCGAAGCTGGGTCATCAGTTTGATACTGTGCCGCAGATTTTGAAGAATGTCCGGTTTACGGGTGTTTCGCCTTTGAACTCGGAGGCCGTAAAGCAGGCCATCCGTGAGGGCGAGGAAATGCTGAAGGGTTCCGGCCGGGTGCTGGTGCGGCCTTCGGGCACCGAGCCGCTGATCCGGGTCATGGCCGAGGGCGATGACGAAAAGCAGGTCAAGGCGGCGGTCAATATGATTGCCGAGGCGATTAAGGCTTAAGGAAGAATTTTACCACGAACTACACGAACAGGCACGAACTTCAGGTCGTTTCTGGTCCGTCGGTGAAGTGATGAGATTGGCAAAGTCTTCCTCGCTTTGCCACGGCTGGCTTATGTAGGCACGCCCTCAAGTTAGTGTCTGTTCGTGTGGTTCGTGGTCAATCCTTCCGGACGAAGACGCGGCAACGATCACAGATAGCTCGTCCACCAGTGTTTGTGCGTCGCGCGGTATTTTGCCCAGGCGCTGGAGATCGGGTACAGAATCGCCAGGACGGCAATCCAGGCGATATAAACGCCCCACAGAGGCAAGCCGGCCTGAGTCGTGCGTGACGGGTCGCTTAGGTGGCGCAGGAAGGCCTCGGCCGGTATGCCCTGGATCACGCCGACCAGCACAGCGAGGCCGTGGGCGACATAGATGTGCAGCAGATAGGTCAGCAACGGCGTCCGACCAAACGCAAGCAATGGCTTTTGCGCCAGGGCCGGCAGTTTCGGCAGGGCCAGCATGATCAGCAAGGCCACGCCCAGGGTGATCAGGACATAGTGCAGCGACGGCGGGTACTTCAGGACATTGAGGACGGCGAAGGGCGCTTCCGCCGGATCGGCCGGCATGGCCCATGGCACGGAATTGCCATACAGGTTGGGGAGGCGCAGGCACAGGAAGGCGACGATACATCCGATCGCCAGCAAGGCAATGTTGCGTGCACGGTTCGGGCCGGAGTCGGTAATCACCGAGGTGAGGCCGTAGCCAAGGCACATGATCCCCAGCCACGGGATCACAGGATAGACGTTGAAGCCGCCCAGAGGCAGGGTAAAGGCCGGCTCCATGAACAGCATCCAGAAGACCTGAGCTGCGCCGGTCAACTGCGGGGCATCGATGGGCGCAAGGAGATTGTGTCCGGCGACGATGGCGATGCCGACGCCCAGGACAGCCAGGCGCGGTAACCAGACCAGGGCGGCCATGATGACCATGCTCATGCCGATGGCCCAGATGACCTGCAGAAAGATGCCGGGCCAAAGGTCGAAGCCGAGATTGACCAGGGTTAGTTCCAAGAAGACCAGCCACAGACCGCGCGTGAGGAGGAAGCGACTCAACGGCCAGCCGGTCTTGCCCTTTTGCGCTTGCAGGAAGATGGACACGCCGGACAGGAAGACAAAGGTCGGGGCGCACAGGTGGGTGATCCACCGCGTTATATAGAGGGCCGGGCCGCCCGTACTCAGATTGAGCGGATCGGACGTCATGGCGCCGATGTGGATGAAATCGCGCGTATGGTCCAGGACCATCAGGCAGATGACCAACCCGCGCAGCAGGTCGATGAAGTCGAGACGTTTCTGAATGTCGGACATGGCGCGCTCCCCGGTGTTTGGAGCGTAGGACGTACAGACGTCTCTGTAAAGTTATGGGGTTTGGGGCCTGCGGCCCCACAAAACCTTCTTTTCAATAAAAAAGCCCTCGCCCCCTATGAGGGCGAAGGCGTTTTTATTGAAGGGAAAGACTTGGGGCCGCGGGCCCCAAACCCCATAACTTTACAGGATGCTCTGGCCAGTCTTCGCCCAATCCGCCAGGAAGGTCTCCAGACCCTTATCCGTCAGCGGGTGCTTGAACATATCCTTGAAGGTCTGCGCCGGCAGGGTCGCGCAATCCGCACCCGCCAAAGCCGCCTGTTGCACATGCGCCGGGGTCCGCAACGACGCCGCCAGGATGTCCGTATCGAAGTCGTAATTGTCGTACAGCGTCCGGATGTCATGGATCAGCTGCATGCCGTCCGCACCCTGATCATCCAGCCGGCCGACGAACGGCGACACGAAGGTTGCACCCGCCTTGGCCGCCAGCAGCGCCTGGTTCACCGAGAAGCAGAGGGTCACATTGGTCATCAGACCCTGCGACGACAGCTCCTTGGTCGCCTTCAACCCCTCCAGCGTCAGCGGCACCTTGATCACGACGTTCGTCGCGATCTTGGCCAACTTCTCGCCTTCCTTGATCATGGTGACAGCATCCACCGCCGCTACCTCGGCCGAAACCGGCCCGTCGATCAGGTCGCAGATCTCCTTGATGACCTCAAACATGTTGCGGCCGGACTTGGCAATCAGGGTCGGATTGGTCGTACATCCGTCGATCAAACCGGTTTCGGCCAGCTCGGCCAGCAGGTTCGTGTCAGCAGTATCAGCAAACAACAGCATGAGAATATCCTTGATGGCGGGGCCGGGGCTTTCAACCGGCTCGAATTTCGAGTAGGACGGCTTAAATCGCGATCTCCCCCCCAATTCAAGTCTTTTATTCATGCGTGAACCTGCAGCCCCCGCCGTGCCCCAAACGTCCGAAGCCCCCAAGGTGGGCTTCGTCTCACTGGGCTGTCCTAAGGCCCTGGTCGACTCCGAACGGATCCTCACCCGGCTGAAAGGCGAAGGCTACGACACCTCGGCCTCCTACGCCGGCGCCGACGTCATTGTTGTCAATACCTGCGGCTTCCTGGATTCCGCCAAGGAAGAAAGCCTCAACGCCATCGGCGAAGCCCTGGCCGAAAACGGCAAGGTCATCGTCACCGGCTGCATGGGCGGCGATGAAGCCATGATCCGGGCCCGCTTCCCCAACGTCGCCGCCGTCACCGGTGCCCACCAATATGATGCCGTCATGGACGCCGTCCATAACATCGTCCCGCCGAAACCCGATCCGTTCAAGTCGCTGGTCCCCGACGAAGGCGTGCGCCTGACGCCGAAACACTATGCCTACCTGAAAATTTCCGAAGGCTGCGACCACCGCTGCTCCTTCTGCATCATTCCGACCCTGCGCGGCGACCTGGCCTCGCGCCCCGTCGCCGAAGTCCTGCGCGAAGCCGAGACCCTGGCGAAGGCCGGCGTCAAGGAACTGCTGGTCGTCAGCCAGGACACCTCCGCCTACGGCCTGGACATCCGCTATGCCCAGTCAGAATGGCGCGGCCAGAATTGGGCCGCCTCTTTCGAAGACCTGTCGCGCGGCCTTGGCGAACTCGGCATCTGGGTGCGCATGCACTATGTCTACCCCTACCCCCATGTCAGCGGCGTCCTTCCACTAATGGCCGAGGGCAAGATCCTGCCCTATCTGGATATCCCCTTCCAGCACGCCAGCCCCAAGATCCTCAAGGCGATGAAGCGCCCAGGCAACCAGGACAAGACGCTGCAGCGCATCGAATCGTGGCGCGAAATCTGTCCCGACCTGACTCTGCGCTCGACCTTCGTCGTCGGATTCCCCGGTGAAACCGAGGCTGACTTCAACCTGCTGCTGGACTGGATGGAAGCCGCCCAGATTGACCGGGTCGGCGCCTTTGCCTACGAAAACGTCGAAGGTGCGCCGGCCAAGCTGCTGCCCGACCACGTGCCGGAAGAGGTCAAGCAGGACCGCCTGGCCCGTTTCATGGCGGTGGCATCGCGCATCTCGGCCCAGAAGCTGGCGGCCAAGGTCGGCCGTATCGAGGATGTCCTGGTCGATGAAATCCGCAGTGACGGTGTCGCCGTCGCCCGCACGCGTGGCGATGCGCCTGAAATCGACGGCCATATCTACCTGAAGGGCTTTACTGGTCTGAAGGCGGGTGACTACGCCAAGGCCCGGGTCACACGCGCCGACGCCTACGACCTGTGGGGTGAGCCGGAAGGCCTAATCAAGTTGAACCGCGTCCCCGGCGCCGCGCGTCGGCCGATGCACCGCCTGATTTCGCGCGTATAGCCATGGCAGATGGGGGAGACATCCGCTGGGACCTGGGTGAGGGTCAGCCAGGCTTCGCGTCTGGCGCCAATCTGCCCGCGCGCCATCACTGGTATCTGAAGGGCGGACAGGTTTGCAACATCATCGGCGACCGCATCCTGTCCTATATCAGCGATCATGAAGCGCGGGACTTGGTGCTGGCCGCAGCCCGGGCACTAAAGGTCGGCGGGCGCCTGCGTATCGTCGAAACCGACGGGAACCACCCATCGCAAACGTATCGCGACTGGGCGCAACGCTTCGCCCCGCAACAAACCTTCACCATCTCCAGCCTGGTCGCACTGCTGCAGTCCGTGAACCTGGCACCGGCACTGGTCGAGTTTTGTGACGATACGCGCCGGCAACACGCCTTCCCGCCGCATTTCGATCTGCACGGTTGGACCAAACGGTCGTCGCGGACCGACAGCCGCGCCAACGATCCGGATCTGAAGTTTTCGTCGCTGATCGTCGACGGTGTCAAATATTCCGAAGGTACCGGGGCCGGCGGCTATACCGACAAGATCTACGCCATCGGTGACAGCCACGTGCGCTTCCTGGCAGGTCGCGATGAGGGCATTTACGAATGGCCGGCCAACAAAAACGCCATCCCATTCGAGGGCTACAGTTCCCGCTTCGTCGGCCTTCACCTGGGACCTGGCCTTGCCTACAACCTGAACACTGCGAATTCGAAGAACGCTTCCAAAGAGAAGATCGAAGGCCTTCTGCGCGATGGCGACGTTCCAAATGGCGCCGAAATCCTGTTTTCCTTCGGTGAAATCGACTGCCGCTACCATGCCTGCCGCCAGTCGGAGGCCCAAGGCCGCCCCATCTCCGACATCGTGGACGACATTACCGACCAATACGCCATGTTCCTGGATCGCATCGCCGCCGCCGGCTATCGCGTCGGGGTCTGGGGCGTACCGCTGGCGACGTGGCATGAAGTGACGATGGATACCAACAATCCCATCCACGGTTCTTTCGAGCACCGCCAGATGGCCGTCCGCCGGTTTAACCAGCGCATGGCCGAGGCTTGCCACCAACGTCACATCCCTTTTCTATCGCTTTTCGATCAGGTCCACGACGACCAGGGTCAGCCGATACAGGACTGGTTCTGCGACGTCCTGCACCTGTCACAAAAGGCGCGCACCCTGCTTTACAAGTTGATGCCCGACGGGCGTCTGCCGTTACCTTGATTTTGCAAGTCACGGTGTTAAGCTTGACCGACTGCGTGAAAAGGAGGGCGGCATGAGCCTGGACGGCTTGATACGGCGCCTTGGCGGCAAATCCGCACCTCAGCCAGACGTCACGCCCGAACAGTGTATTGCCGGTATTGCCGAACGGCTGAGTGCGGGCGATGACGCGGTCCTGGCCTGGCTGGATCGCCTTGAGACCGCACATCCCGATGATATCGCCGCGACCCATGCCGCGCGGGAGCTGATCCGTCTGGACCGCAGCGATCTTGCCGAAACCTGGCTGGCCGGCTGGCGCCAGCGGCATCGCGGGCTATGGGCCGAACGCGAACTGGCGCAGTTGATCCTGCACCGCGGCGACCGCGACGCCGCGCTGACCTTGTATGAAGCCCTGTGCGAAACCTTTACCGGCAACGCCATCGTCTTCACCGACCGCATCGATATCCTGATGCATGCCGGTCGTCTGACCGAGGCGGCCATCGTGGCGGACAGCGCCCTGCCCCGCTTCCCCGCCGATACCTGGCTGTGGGACAAGGCCGCGGTCCTTGCCGAACGCATGGGCGATCCGGCCGCAGCCTATGAACGCTGGCTGACCTTGCGCCGCTTCGATCCCGGCCATCACCGCGCCCTGGCCGGTCAGGCCCGCATCCTCAGCCGGTTGCGCAAGCGCCAGGCTTTGGACCGGCTGATGGATGGCCCGGAGGTCGAGTTGGGGGTCGTACCTGTCGACGACCGGTTCTACCGTGTGCCGGCCGACCTCAGCGTCACACCGACCCCCTTGCGACGCATAGTGGTCATAGGCTCGTGCTTGATTTCGGGGCTGCCCGACGTCTTTCGCGACGAAGGCAGGGTCGCCACCGATTTTGTCCTGGTCAACAACACGGTCGAACTCCCGGAGCCGCCACATGGGTTGGACGGTTACGATTTTCAGTTTATCCAGATCCCCCTGCGCGTCATCCTGCCCGATGGCGCCTACCTGAACCTGTCATACGATCAACCCGATGCCTGGCAGACCCTGTTCGATGATTGCTGCCTGCGCCTGAACCGTTTGGTGGCCAATGCCCTGGCGTGGAATGTCAGCCACGGTCTCCCGGCCTTCGTCGCCAACTTCATCCCGCCGCAGCAGAATGCTCTGGGCCGACTGATGCCGCGCTACGACCTGCGTAACTTCGTCTATTTTATCGAACAACTGAACCGCCACCTGGTCGAGGAGATGGCGCACTATCGCAATGTCTGGCTTACCGACATCGACCAGATCGCCGCCACAGTCGGCCGACGCTTCCTTCAGGACGATATGGTGTGGGTGACCGGTCACGGCGCCATTCTTTCCAATGCCGACTTCGCGATGGACCAGGATCGCATCACCGCCCTTGCGCCGGTTCAAGATCACTATCCTGGCCACGCCGACATCTTCTGCACCCTGTTGTGGCGCGAACTGGAAGCCGGCTTCCGCTCGCTGCAACAGATCGATACGGTCAAGTTGGTGCTGATCGATCTCGATGACACGCTTTGGCGTGGTGTTCTGGCCGAGGCCGGCACCACGGAGGTCGAGGGTTGGCCCCTTGGTCTTGCCGAAGCCCTGCTTGTCCTGAAACGCCGCGGCGTGCTGCTGGGCATTGTGTCAAAGAACAGCGAAGACCGCGTCCGCGAGTTGTGGCCCTTCGAAGGCCTGTTGCCGATAGACGCCTTCGCCGTTCGCCGCATTAACTGGCGGCCGAAGGCGGACAATATCACCGAAATTCTGACCGAGGTGAACCTGCTGCCCAAGAGCGTGGTCTTCATCGACGACAATCCCGCCGAACGCGCCGCTGTCGCGGCCGCCTTCCCCGATATGCGGATCCTGGGAGACAACCCCTACCTGCTGCGCCGGATCCTGTTGTGGTCGGCCGAAACACAAGGCGCCGGCATCAGCGACGAATCGGCGCGCCGCAGCGAGATGATCCAGGCCCAGGGCGAACGAGAACGCAGCCGCAAGACCCTGTCGCGCGAGGACTTTCTGGCGTCGTTGCAGGTTGCGGTGGCGCTGAAGCCGATTCGTTCCACCGCCGACCCGGCCTTTGCTCGCGCCTTCGAACTGCTCAACAAAACCAATCAGTTCAACACCACCGGGGTGCGGTGGACCGCCCAGGAGGCCGAGGCCTTCTTTGCGCGTGGCGGAGTCTTCCAGGCCCTGCATGTCAGCGACATCTACACGCGCTATGGCCTGACGGGTGTGCTTTGCGTCGACGGCCAGGTCATCACCCAGTTCGTTATGAGCTGCCGCGTCGTCGGGCTGGAGGTCGAACTGGCTGCAGTGGCGCTGTGTGTTGGCGAACTACACGGCGAAGTCGAGGCGCTCAGCACCGAGACCGACGCTAACCGCCTGTCGCGCGATATCTGGGCACGCTCCGGCTTCTTGCTTCGGGGCGACGGCTACATCCTGGAAACGGAAAGCCGTCCGACCCTTCCGGCGCATATCCGCATCGACGCTTAAGGGCCGTTGGTCGCGCATCCGCCTTCGCACGTGCACTTTTTTATTCCAAACCGGCATATTTGTTGTAGAGGAATCAGCGAACAGGGTTAATTTCCTGATTTCGCGCCACGTTTTCAAGGCACTCGCTTGATACGTCTCAGGGATACCATGCAGCAGCCGGTCAGCTTCAGCCACGACGCCGTGGATACCGATCAGACCGATCGCGCCGCCATGACGCGCAAAGCGCCCGCCTATGCCGACCGCTGGTGGTTTACCGAGGATGGCCTGCGCCTGTACGCGCGCGACTACGCCGCCTCGGCTGGCCGTGTGCGTTTGCCCGTCATCTGCCTGCACGGCCTGACCCGCAACTCCGCCGATTTCGAAGAGGTCGCTCCGTATATTTCGCGCCTCGATCGCCGAGTGATCGTGCCCGACCTGCGCGGCCGCGGCCTGTCCGAGTATGACGCCGATCCCGCCAACTATCACCTGTGGACCTATGCCAAGGACGTGCTGAGCCTGTGCGATGCGCTGGGCATCGGCCGGGCCATCTTTGTCGGCTCGTCCATGGGCGGCCTGGTCACCATGGTGCTGTCAACCCTGCGGCCAAACCTGGTCGTGTCGGCGGTGCTCAACGACGTCGGGCCGGTCTTGTCGCCCAAGGGCCTGGCGCGGCTGAACGCCTACGCCGCCATGAAGCCCGTCGCCTTCCGTAACTGGCACGACGCCTCCGTCTTCGTTGCCGAACAGAACAAGCTCACCTTCCCCAACTACACCCAGGCGGAATGGCTGAAACTGGCCCGCCGCGCCTTTATCAAAAGCAAGGACGGATTGCTGCGCCTGGCCTGCGATCCGCGTATCACCGAAACCTTCCGCAGCCTGATGACGGCCTCGGCCAATCACGACCTCGATCCATGCTATGCCAGCCTGGCCCAGGGCCGCAGCCTCCTGCTGGTCCGCGGCGCTTTGTCGGATGTGCTCGATGCCCACGAAGCCAAGGCCATGTCCGGACGCGCACGCGACTTTACCCGGGTCGATATCGACTATGTCGGCCACGCCCCGCAACTGACCGAGCCGCAGGCCTTCGCCGCCGTCTGCGATTTTCTTGAAGGTCAGGCCTAGACGACCGGTCGTCTGCCGCCCATATCTCAGCTATGACGCGCACCATAGTTTTCGACAGCCCCTATCTGCTTGGCTTCGACGATATGCGCGCCTTGATCGAAAGAGTCGGCCGCGGTCACGACAACTACCCGCCCTATAATGTCGAAGCCCTGGGTCCTGCTGAAATTCGTATCTCGATCGCCGTCGCCGGCTTTACCGCCGACCAATTGGCGGTCGAGGTCAAGGGCGCGCATCTGATGGTCATGGCCAGCAAGGATCGCGGCGATGAAACTCAACGCGAATTCCTGCATCGCGGGATAGGTCTGCGTAACTTCAACCGCGCCTTTGTGATGGGTGAAGGCTGGGAAGTCGCCAAGGCGACCCTTGCCTATGGACTGTTGCATATCGACCTGATCCGGCCGCCGGCCAGTGAGGACGTGCGGCGGATACCGATTCAGGTCGCTTAGAGCGCG
>NZ_GL883077.1:331556-335045 GCF_000204015.1 Asticcacaulis biprosthecium C19
GCGCGGTGGTCACACTTTTTGGGATGCGCTCTAAGCCGCGTTTGAGTCCGCATAGCCCGTCAGAAGGGCGTAGATGGCGTCCGCGCTTTCCACGCGGCGCAGCTGCTCGCGCAGCTCCTTCTGACGCAACAGACGTGACACCTTGGCCAGGGCGCGCAGATGCTCGGTACCGGCGTTTTCCGGCGCCAGCAGGGCAAAGATCAGATCCACCGGCAGATCATCAATGGCGTCATAAGCCACCGGTGTTTCCAGGCGCACAAAGAAGCCGTACATGCGGTCCAGACCCGGCAAGGCGGCATGCGGCACGGCTACACCAAGGCCCACGCCGGTCGATCCCTGCTTTTCACGTTCCAGCAAAGCATGCTGGACCACGGTCGCCTCCTGCGCCAGCAAGCGCGATGCCATGTCGGCAACCAGCTGCAGCGCCTGACGCTTGGAATTGACACTGACAGTGCCCAGGATGGCGCGTCTTTCGAGCAGAGTATTGAGGTACATAAGACATCCGTGGGCGGGTGCCGGTGCTTACCACCGGCACGATCGCGCGATCACATAGAGGGACAAGCCCTGCGCGTCAACCCGCCCCTCTCAGGTGGTCGGTGGCAGGTCAGGATGCCTTGCGCAAACTGGTGCGTTCGGGATCGACCCAGCCGATATTTCCGTCCGGACGGCGGTAGATCATCGACAACCCGCCATGGGCCGCATTGCGGAACATCATGGCCGGATAGTTGCTGAGTTCCATCTCTTCCACGGCGGCCGACACCGTCATCGTACGCAACGGCGCCTCGGTTTCGGCGATGATCATCGAATGCGGCGGCGAAGCATGATCCATGCCGTCATCGATCTCCGCGCCATCGATGTCCTCGCCGTGCAGGTCAGCCGAGCGCAGCACGGTGACGTTAGCTGTTTCTTCCTTTTGCGGCGTGCCGAAATGGTGCTGCTTCAACTTGCCTTTATAGCGGCGGACCCGCTTTTCGATGTTGTCGAGCGTGCCGTTGAAGGCCGAGTGCGCGTCCCCGCCAAAAGCGTGGGAGACAAGGGTCTGTCCCGAGGCCAGACGGACCACGCAGTCCGCCCTGAACATGTGACCCTGCTTGGAAAGGGTGACGTCGGCTGCGCCGCCGCGATCGAAAAATTTTTCGATCCCCTGTGCCAATTCCGTTTCGATCCGCTGACGCAGGGCGTCACCGACTTCACACTGTTTTCCGCTCACTTGAATATGCATAGCGATATGTCGCTCCGTTCTCAAAAATACAAGAACCCTGGTGTCCGCTGCATAACGGACGCCGGTTGAACCCACGGGGCTCAGGGAAAACTGTACGCTCTTCTGACGGGGTGAAAAGTCACTTATCCGTGTACAGGTTGCCCGCAAATAGCCTTATTTAATCAAACGTTTACGTTCGACGGACGAGGGGATGCGCAAAGCCTCACGATACTTGGCAACGGTGCGCCGGGCGATGTCAACGCCGGCCTCCTTGAGCAGTTCGACAATGCGGTCGTCGCTTAGGATTTCACCCGAACTCTTCTCGCCGTCGATCAGGGTTTTGATCTTGTGACGGACGGATTCGGCCGAATGGGCCGCCGTACCGTCGGACGAAGCGATCGACGAGGTGAAGAAGAATTTCAGCTCGAACACACCACGCGGGGTGGCGATATACTTATTCGAGGTGACGCGGGAAATGGTCGATTCGTGCATGCCGACGGCTTCCGCTACCGTTTTCAGGTTCAGCGGCTTCAGGTATTCGACGCCGTAGACGAAGAAGGCGTCCTGCTGGCGGACGATTTCGGCCGAGACTTTCAGGATGGTGCGCGCGCGCTGGTCCAGGCTCTTGATCAGCCAGTTGGCCTGGTTCAGGCACTCCGACAGATAGGATTTTTCGGCGTCGGAGCGGGCGCCGGTGGCCACCTTGGCATGATATTTCTGGTCGACCAGGACCCGCGGCAGAGTGTCGGAGTTCAGATCAATGCGCCATCCACCCGCCGCGTCAGGGCGAACGAAGACATCGGGTACAACGGTCTGGGACGGTTCGGCGCCGAACTGGGCGCCCGGGCGCGGATTTAGGGACTTCAGCTCCGAGATCATCTCGGCCAGGTCTTCGTCGTCGACACCACAGACCTTGCGCAGGGCGCTAAGATCGCGTTTTGCCAGCAGTTCGAGATTGTCGATCAGCGCCGCCATGGCCGGATCGAAGCGGTTGCGCTCGATCAACTGCAGCTTCAGGCATTCCGGCACGGAGGTCGCCATGATACCGGTCGGCTCAAAGCCCTGGCAAGTCCTCAGAACACTTTCGACCAGGGCGAGGCTGCAGCCCAGGCGGTCGGCAATTTCGTAGAGCGGAGCGCGCATATAGCCGGCGTCATCAACCGCATCGATCAGGATCTGGGCGATGGCCATTTCGGGCGCGCTGAAATGGGCAATCAGGGCCTGGTCCGTCAGGTGTTCGGCCAGGGTCTTCTCGCGTGTCAGCGACCGTTCCAGACCATCTTCGTCGCCGTCGAAGCTGCTTCCGCCCTTGCCGGCCTTGCTCCAGTCGACCATCGGGCCGTCGGAATCGGACGAAAGCGCGCTCTCCTTTTCGCGGACGACCGGTTCGTCGTCGCCATAGGTATCGGCGCGGGAGACATCCATATCGTTATTGGCGGCCGCAGTGTCCGAATCACCCAGGGTCAGTTCACCGCGTTCTTCACGGCTTTCAACAGGGGCGTCACCATCAGAATCGCTGACCGGATCGGAATCGTCGCGTTGCAGCAGGGGGTTACGTTCCAGCTCCTGCTCGATGACAGATTCGAGCTCAAGATTGGACAGTTGCAGAAGCTTGATAGCTTGCTGCAGCTGGGGCGTGATGACCAGCCCCTGCCCCTGTTTGAGTTCCAATCTTTGACCGAGCGCCATGCCTTGAGACCTGCATCCGAGTTGCGCGCCATACTGCGCGAAATTCGTCACTATATCCTTTAGCCGCAGACAGTTTTTGTCGCGGTGGCCCTTTCGCGGGCGCAAAAAACATCAGGCGTCAGCTTGCGGGAGCAACTGCTTGGAAAAGGTTAACACGGCAAAAAATGCCCTGTGGATAATTGTGATCTGTGAGGGGAAGACGAATTCGAACCGACTGGAATCCATCGGTCTGGCGACCTTGTTTGATTAACCCGTTATCTGTCCCGCGCAGCCAACCGCTCCTCGGCGATACCACGAGCTTCCGGATCCCCGACATGCATCCAGTCGCCATCCATGACCACTCCTGCCAAGCGACCCTGCGGCGCCCGTTCACGCCAGATCTTCGCCAGCGAAAACGCCGCCTCGTCCACGCCATCAACAATTTGAGGCTTGGTGATGTGCACGCCCATGTAGTTCAATGGCGCTGACGTCGCCTCGCCGCGAAACCGCAGGCGGTCGCCAGCCATAAAGAAGTCGCCGGCGCCATCGAAGCCCGTTGTCCGCTCCATCCGCGCCAGCAACAACGCCGCATCCATCTCGTCCGGATTCCACAGGTCACA
>NZ_GL883077.1:335206-339668 GCF_000204015.1 Asticcacaulis biprosthecium C19
TATCGATATTGGCCGCCCAGATCGGGTCCTCGCCCAGCATTGGCCGCGCGTTTTTCAAACCGCCGCCTGTTTCCAGCAAGGCCTCGCGCTCGTCCGAGACAACGATATCGAGATCCGTGCGCGTCCGCAAATGGGCTTCCAGCCGGTCGGCAAAGGCATGGACATTGACAACGAAGCGCTTCGCACCCGCTGCCGCCAACCGATCCAGCATGTGGTCGATCAGCGCCCGACCACCGACCTCGACCAAGGCTTTGGGCCGGTCATTGGTCAGCGGACGCATGCGGGTGCCCAGACCCGCCGCCAGGATAAAGGCTGTTTCAGGACTCATGCTTTCAGCTTATCGCCGAATCCGTAGGCATGGAACCAGTCTTTCAACCCTTCCATGCCGGGCGCTTCGACATTGCGGCCGATATGGCGCCACATGCGCGGAATGAACTGTTCGTAGCGCGGCTTATTGAAGTGAACAACCAGACGGGCAAAAATGCCCAGGATGCGCGCCTCGTTCAGCGTCGCCAGGGCGTTGTAGTCGGCCATGAAAGCTTCGCGATCGACATGCGGGCGCAGGCCGAAATAGTGGTCCAGCGCGGACGTCTCCAACTCGGGCGAAACATCGCGGCGGGCGTCCTGCAACAGCGACAGCAGGTCCCACGACGGGTGGGCGCGCAAGGCGTCCTGGAAATCGATCATGCCGACGCGGGCGACACCCGAACGGTCCGGCAACCACATCAGGTTTTCGGCATGATAGTCACGGTGCGCAAACGCGGTGGCGCCGGCCTCGGCCCGCTTGCGCAGCGGCGACCACAGGGCTTCCCACTCGGCCAGGGCCTGATCCGAAAGGGCCTCTCCGCCGGCATAGCGCGGGTACCATTCGGTAAACAGGCCGGCGCCAGTCTTCAGCGCCAGATCGTCGTAGGTCAAAAGCGGCCAGCCCGGCGTGCCCAACTGTCCCGGCAGCACATCCGGCGGGGTCAGTTCATGCAACTGCGCCAGGGCCTCGATCGCCGCCATATACAGTGGCTCCTCGTCCTGGCCCCTGGCGATCAGGGCGGCAAACAGGTCGTCCCCCAGGTCTTCCGATATCAGCAGGCCGTTGGCGGCATCCAGCTCATAGCATTGCGGCGCCGACAGACCCTGCGACCGCAGGTAACCCGCTGCGGCGACAAAGGCGTCGATGCGCCCGGCCGCCAGGCGCGCCATGGCGTTGTAACCCGACTCCGCACGGTCCGTTTGTGTCTGTCCGGGTCGACACGGCTGAGTCTCCAGCGCCGGCGGCTGATCCATCAGCATGTAGGATTTGCCGTCCCGGATCAGGCGCTCATAGCGACGGGTCGAGGCATCACCCGGCAAGGGCTGGCGTTGCGCGCTCCCGAAGCCCGCAGCGGCCAGAAATTGCTGTTTGATCGCCTCGCGGTCTGGTGTAGCGGCCGTCATACTAACCCTTGAAATTTCCACGCGGAATCAGATGCGCGATCCGCCCTGCAAAAGGATTGGTCTTATCGGCCAGTTCCAGCACGATGTCCAGACGGTCGTCATAGCCCAGAGGCCCCAGCCGGTCAGGCCATTCGATCACCAGAACCGACGACGGCAAGGCGTCGTCCAGGCCCAGTTCATAGGCCTCCTCCGGGGATTCCAACCGGTACAGATCGAGGTGCAGCAGGGTGAAATCCGCGGCGTCATACGCCTGAACCAGGGTAAAGGTCGGTGACGGCACGTCCTGATCCGGCGACGTCAGGGCCCGGATCAATCCGCGCGCCAGAGATGACTTCCCCATGCCCAGGGCACCGGTAAGATAGACAACGTCGCCGGCCTTCAGCCGCGGTGCGATCCGCGCGCCTAGGACGGCCGTGGCAGTTTCGTCGGGCAGGTGAAGGGTTTCAGCCATAGACGGCATCCGATGAGCTCTTCAATGTCGTTTCGACATAGGCTTTCAGACCGTCAGTGTGAATACCGTCCGTGTTCGGAGCAATCAGCGGGCCAACGGTCAGATCGAAGCGCTTTCCGGCCTTGTTGAGCAGTTCGTGGAACAGGGTGATGTCGCGCAGCTCCTGCGAAAACCGGTTGAACAGGTGAAACCAGAACGAATCCGGCCCGGCCAGATGAACCGGCACGATCGGCGCCAGATATTTTTGCGCCAGTGACACGGCCGTCGGCGCCCATGGCGGGTCGACCAGGTCTCCGTGAGCGTCGCGTCGCGCCAGCCGCCCGGCCGGGAACATCACCACGCAGCGCTCCGCCTCGAAGGCGGCCCTGGCCGCGCTCAGGGTGGCACGGGTCTTTTCGCGCGTTCGTTTAGCCTCCACCCATTCCACCGGGATGATGGCCTCGCCGAACCGCGGATTGACCCGCAAGACGTCGGCATTGGCGAAGAAGATGGCGTCCGGTCGTACCCGCAGCAGGGCGTCGTAAACGGCGATGCCATCGGCAATGCCGGTCGGGTGATTGACCACAACCACACACCGCCCGGAGGTAGGGATCCGCTCGATGTGGCGAACCTGAACATCCAGCGACAACAGAGCCGAAACATAATCCAAAGCCGCCACGCCGGACAGGCCGGACACGGCGTCGGCGGTGTGCCGCGCCTTGGGATAGCCTAGTATCGCGTACAGCACTGGTTTGACCAGCGGCCAGACGGGCGACGCCACCAGACGCGGGGCCCGTTCGTAGATCAGCTCATCGATGATATGCAGCTTCGCCATAGGTCCCTGATCTGAACAGGTTCGCCCGGCTTGGCAAGCCGGCAGGTATGATGCTAGCTTGCCGCCATGACCGAGCCTACGCCGAACACGCCCAATGAAGACCGCCGCCGCCCCAAGGCGATGATTCCGTATCTGGCGCTGTGGGCCAGCAGTATCCTGTGTGTGATTTTTGCACTGTTCGCCATGTTAAATCAGGGTTGATGGCGCCGCCCGCCACATATTGATGGATTTTTTATATTAACCATTTGTAAATCTGTATGAATTTGCCGCAGTATGGTTAAGCTATGCGGCCGGGGCTTTAGCGACTATAGTGTCGTATATTGCGCGTATCGGGCAGAAGCGCTTCGGGGGTTTGGATGAACAGGAAAGTCCTGTTGTGGCTGATGGCTTTGGTGGTGCTGATCCCGGCGATAATCGGGACCGGCTACTGGATCTATTGGGACCAGTTCATCCGCTATGCTCCGGTGACCATCACCAGCACCGAAGACCTGCCGCGCATTCAGAAGCTGCTGAATCAGGTCGACTACCTGACGCCGGGTCCGCAGGAAAAGTCGCTGTATCTGGTCACCTATCGCAGCTGCAAGACCTGCAACGACTACGAAGACAAGGAACTGCCCAAGTTCCAGGCATCGAACATCGAACCCCGTATCGTCGTCTTCGCCCTGCCCGACCAGGCCGGCAATATTCGCTCCACGCCGGAAGAACGCTCCACCATCGCCGAGCTTTGGCTGACGCGGAACTGGAACTTCTACAAGGTCTGGCATATGTCGACCGACGAGACCTGGACGGCCGAAGGCCTGCCGATCGCCGATGACAGCCTGGCCCGTTCCGCCGTGGTCGGGGCTGGCCGCAGTTTCAACGACCAGCTCAACGAACTCCTGCGCCGCAACAAGGTTGCCGTCAGCTATCCCCTGCTGATCTGGCGCGACCAGAACAATCAGCTGCGCGTCTGCGCCTGCTCCAACGAAAAGGCCTGGCATTTCGTCCGCGAGGAGCTGGGCGCCAAGGAAGCGCCGCAGGAGATCTTCGGCGTCGAGGTCCCGAACGATCTCCTGCCAAAGTTCGGCAGCGAAGGCGCGACCTCGTCCTCGGCCGAAGGTCCGCCGACCCAGGCGCCGGAAGCCAAGTAACTCAAGGACAAGCCCATGCGTCTGTTTGCCGGCCTTGCCGCCGTCGCTGTCTTGATGACGGCTTCCCCGATCCTTGCCCAAACCGCCTATGAAGTCGTGCCGGCACCGGCCGCCAACCGCGGTCAGGTGGTCGACATCGCCGGTGTGCGCACCTTTACCGCCGAAGACGGCACTTACACCATGACACTTGGTCCGGACGACACCACCGAGGTCAATCGGGGTATGCGCTTCTTTACCTCCGGGACGAAGGACGAGAGCCGCTTCGTCGATGCCATGGTGGCGACGGACCGGATAGAGGACGGCAGCGAAGTCCTCGTCCTGGACACAGCCCAGGACAATATCGCCGACACGCCTCCGCCTTTCCTCGGAGACCTGACGGTCACCGAGCGCAAGGTGATCACGCTGGGTAGCGGCAACGGCAAGAAACCGGCGCGGCTGGCGATCTGGATCGCCACCGATCCTCAGGCGCCCGGCACGGTAACCATCGTTGGCGGCGCGCTTTTGCCGAAGGGCAGTCTTATGGTCTTGATCGACTGCAACACTGCGGCCGAGGCCGAGGCCTTCCTGCGCAACCACTTGCGCCTTGCCGAAGGGGTATTCGAGTAATTCCAACCCTCGATGACCTTGACACATCGC
>NZ_GL883077.1:339844-345463 GCF_000204015.1 Asticcacaulis biprosthecium C19
TATAAGACATACCTCCCCGCGCCCTTCGCGTGGAGACGGGGGCCACACAAGCGAGCCAGGCTGCAGGCCGCCCGTGAGTGAGATATGCCGGTGAGGCGATTTCCTTGCCAACGCGCACAATTAAAAAACCCGCCGGATCACTCCGGCGGGTTTTTCAATCTGGCCTGAGGCCCAATGCTTATTCAGCGTCCAGGTTCGGAGCCGGCGCCGCATTGGCCATGGCGGCGCGCAGTTCGTCGCCCTTGGAGCCGCGGGTCGAGCTTTGCGAACGCTCGACGATACGAGCGGACTTGCCGCGACGGTCGCGCAGGTAGTACAGCTTGGCACGACGGACGACACCGCGGCGCTTGACTTCGATCGAGTCGATGTTCGGCGACAACAGCGGGAACTTGCGCTCGACGCCTTCGCCGAAGCTGATCTTGCGGACCGTGAAGGTCTCATTGATGCCCGAGCCGGCACGCGCGATGCAGACGCCTTCGAAGGCCTGGACGCGCTCGCGCTCGCCTTCCTTGATCTTGACGTTGATACGCAGGGTGTCGCCCGGCTGGAAAGCGGGGAAGGTACGGCCGGCCGCCAGCTTGGCGACTTCTTCGGCTTCGATCTTCTGAAGCAGGTTCATGTAAGTACTCCTGGATTATTGGGGCTTTGGAGAGCCTTTTGCCTGTGATTTGGAAAGCCAGGCCGCCCACAAATCGGGTCGCCTGTCCTTCGTGGTTGCCTCTCTTTGCTGCTGCTTCCAGACGGCCATTTTTTTATGGTCGCCCGATAACAACACCTCGGGGATGTCAAGGCCCTCGAACGTCCGCGGTCGCGTGTACTGCGGATGCTCCAGGAGTCCATCCTCGAAGCTTTCGGTCTCGAGACTTTCCGATGCGCCGAGAACCCCCGGTATAAGTCGCACCACTGCCTCGATCGTCACCATCGCCGCCGCTTCCCCGCCCGCTAGGACGGCATCGCCGACGCTGATTTCCTCGAACCCGCGGGCGTCAAGCACCCGTTGGTCCACCCCTTCGAAGCGTCCGCAGAGAACGATCAGTCCGTCTGCCTGGCTCCATTCTTTGACTTTCGCCTGGGTCAGGGGCTTGCCCCGGGCGGACATGTACACTTTGGGCCGGTCGGAAAGCTCAAGTGAATCAAGCGCTTTGGCGATAACATCGGCCTTCAGCACCTGACCTGGGCCACCTCCGGCGGGGGTGTCGTCAAGAAAGCCGCGCTTATCGCTTGAAAAGGTGCGAATGTCCAGTGTTTCCAAGGACCATAGCTCAGATTCTTTCCACGATGTCCCGATCAGCGAAACGCCGAGCGGGCCCGGGAAAGCCTCGGGAAACATGGTCAGGACGGTAACTTTATAGGACATGGCGGCGGGCCTTAGCATGCCCGCCCGCCCGGGTCGAGAACCTAGTGCTAGTGCTTCAGGCGTAAGGTCAGACCCACCGTCCGCGGATTGCCGGTAAACGCTTTGAACGAGCCCGACTGGAACGGCGCCGAGAAGGCCACCTGATAATAGGTCTCGTCCGTCAGGTTCAAACCCCACAGCTCCAGGGTCCAGTTGCCGTCCGGCGCGCCGATGCCGACTCGGCCATTATACAGGGTATAGGCCTTTTGCACCTTGATCGGCGCCAGATCCGAACCCGTATTGTAGTCGCTGTTGTAGCGGCCATCGAGGCTGGCGGTCAGCTTCAGGCCGTGCACCATGCGGCTGTAGTCGAGACCAAAGGCCGACGACCATTCCGGCGCGAAGGACGGCGTGTTGTTGGCCAGCAACGGCAGGCCGGTGATCGCTTCCGGGCCGAACTTGGCGTCGGTATAGGTCGCGCCAGCGCGCAGGTTCAGGCCAAAGCCGGTGTGATAGCGCGTCTCCAGCTCCACGCCCTTGGAGCGCAGGTTCGGTATCGACGTCACCAGGAAGGAGGTGCCCAGGAAGGTATTGAGCTGGAAATTGCGGAAACGCTGGTCGAACAGCGTGCCGTCCACGGCCAGGCGGCCGTCGAAGAACCGGGCCTTGCCGCCCAACTCGTAGGCACGCGAGGTTTCCGCCCCGAACGACGTATTGCGGTCGGCTGCGAACGCGGATGTCTGTTCGCGGTCCAGGTTGAAGCCGGCGCCCTTCCAGCCTTCGCCGTACGAAGCGTAGGTCATGATGCCCGGCGTGATCTGCCACTTGACCTTGATCGAGCCGACCGTGGCCGATTCTTCCGAACCCTGAACATTGGTCAGATGGGTGAAGGCCGGGTTGGAATACGCCTGACAGATCACGCTTTTCGACGCCGTGGCGTTGGCGCAGGCGATGCCGGCGTCCGAGGTGGTGTAGCGCGACACCAGGGACTTTTTCTGATGGTTTCTGCGCGCGCCGATCAGGACGGTCAGGTTGTCGGTAACGAACCAGTCGACATGGCCGAAGACAGCGGCGTTACGCTCACGCTGGTCATGGACGTCATGGGCACCCTGGCCCGGTACAAAGGACTGGCCGACCGGCAGACCGGTGATTTCCGACACCCGCGCCGGATTGGCGCCCGCCGACAGCAGCAGGCTGAGATAGGCTTCGTAGTCTTCGCCGTAGAGGGTTTCGTCATTGCGTGTCAGGTCTTCCTGGTCGAGGAAGATCCCCGCCATCCAGTCGAAGCGCCAGGTCTTGCCGTTCAAGCGGACTTCCTGCGACACGGTGTTGAAGCGGTTGCCGAAGCTGCCACCTTCGTTGCGGTAGTAGACGTCGGCCGAGCTGAAATCAGCGTCGTAGCCGCTGTTGTGATCCCAGTAGCGCGCTGCCGAGATCGAGGTCAGTTTCAGGGTCGGTGTAATGGCGATGTCGGTTTGCAGCGACAGACCGCCGTCGACGATCTCCTGGCCGGTCGGGCGGTTGGCCCAGGCCTGGCGGCCTTCCGGATCGACCACCGAGGCCGTGCCTTCGTCGTCGGACAGGCTGTCGATATAGCCCCGCGTGCCGCCGATAGCGATGGCGGTCCCGGCACAGCAGCTTTCATCGCGGCGCGTATAGTCGGCGATCAGCCGCAGACGCAGCGAGCCATGCGGCGCATACAGCAACTGACCCCGGATCGAGTCGTAATTGGTGTCGTTGTCATCGGTTTGGGTACGCGGGCCGTCGCCGGTATGGATGTCATACTGGCCGTCGCGCTGGCGGGTCGCCAGGTACAGCGAGCCGGCCAGGCTATCGGCCAGCGGTCCTGTCAGATAGGCCGAAGCGCCCAGCGTCCATTGCGACCCTGCCGTGAGTTCATAGGATTGAGACGGTGTCAGGCTGGGCAGCTTGGTGACGACCTGGATGATGCCGGCCGAGGCGCCCTTGCCATAGGTGTCCGACTGCGGACCCTTGAGGATTTCGACGCGGTCCAGAATCCCTAAGTCGCTCATCGCGGTTGCCGTGCGCGGACGCAGCACGCCGTCGATGGTGACCCCGACCGAGGACTCAAGACCAGGATTGTCGCCGACCGTACCGACGCCGCGCAGGCGGGCTGTGGTCTGGGCTTCGTTGGCCGTCGAGGTGATCAGCAGGGAGGGCGTGAGGGTCTGCAAGGCCTTGAGATCATGCGCGCCGTTGCGCTCCATCTGTTCACCGGTCACCACCGCCACCGACAAGGGGGCGCGGCTCAAGGGTTCCGGCCGCTTCTGCGCCGTAATGACAACCTCGGTTTCTGCGTCCTGGGCGAAGGCCGGCGCCGCGGAAAAGCTGAGAGCCAAACCGGAAACCAAGCAGGAGCAGGCCAGAAGGCGCGACAGATAGGTCATAAGGGAGTCCTGAACAGCGACCGCGGGGCGGCCAAGTGTGGGCGGGCCGTAGTCAATTTGCGAGTCGGGTGCAAGCCTATTTCCCGCATCGGTCGGATAAGCTTACCTTACGGAAACATCAACCCGTTGATCTGTAAGGCAATCATCTCTTCTACATAAGGGAACAATGCTATTATTTCGTTACGACTGTGGTCGCCGGATGACAGATGTAACCCCATACCGGGCCTTGATTTTTCAACGCTGACACGGCATAATTTCCGGGCGTTGAAGGACGCAGCCGGTCCGCGGGCAGGGATTTTCCCACCTTTCATACGACTTCGCTTCACGAACCATCCTTTCAGCCCCGAATTGCGGACCGGTGGGCAGACCTGAAGGGCGTTCGTTATCATGCAACAGCTTTCCCAAACCGCTGACCTCAATCTCGACTTCTATAAAAAGCGCGCCAAGGCATTGCTCAAGGCCGCCCGTGCCGGCGACCCCGCCACCAATGCCCAACTGAAGCGCTATGGCGCCCAAGGCGAACCCGCTCTGCACGCAGCGCAACTGGCCATTGCCCGTGAACAGGGCTTTGCAAGCTGGCCACGGTTCCAGGCTTTCGTCATCGAGTCCAATCTGGATTTTCGTGAGCTGGTCGACCGGTTCATCGATGCGGCGACATCGGACGCCCGCCGGGCGCACGATATCCTGGCCGAGCATCCGGATGTTGCCCAGGCCGGAGTCTATGTCGCGCTGGTTCTGGGTGACTGGGAAAAGGTCGCCGATGCCATCGCCGCCGATCCCGACTTCGCGACGGAAGCGTCCGGCCCACAAGGCGTGGAACCCCTCGTCTATGCCTGTTTTTCACGTTTCGGGGTGCAGCATTCCCAGCGCGCAGCGAGACTAGCCATGACAGTGCGGCTTCTGCTCAACAACGGCGCCGACCCCAACACCGCGTTGGCCGCCGACCATGGCCCGCTGTCGTGCCTCTATGCCGCCAGCGGCTTGATGGGCAACACCGAGATCACCCGTATCCTGCTGGAAGCCGGCGCCGATCCGAACGATGGCGAGTCGCTGTACCATGCCACCGAGCATCGCGACCTCACCTGCATGACACTGTTGCTGGAGCATGGCGCGCGGGTCGATGAAGCCAATGCCATCAAGCATATGCTCGACCGGGAAGACCCCGAGGGTCTGCTGTTGTTGCTCGACGCTGGCGGTGATCCCAACCTGGCCAACGCCCAGGGCGATACCGCCCTGCACTGGGCGGTGCGGCGCGGTCGGTCACCGGCGATTGTCGGGATGCTGCTGGATGCCGGCGCCGATATCGATGCTGTGCGCGGCGACGGCCGCACGGCCTACGCCATGGCGGTGGTGGCGGGTCAGAGAGCGGTGGCCGGTACGCTGGCGTCACGCGGTGCCGACACACGGCTGTCGGCGTTGGATGCCGTGGTCGCCGGGCATGGTGGCGAGGTGCCACCGGAAAGCGCCGCCTCACCGGCCAATGCCCGCCTGCTGCCGCAATTGGCCGAGCACGGCAATATCGCCGCCGTCGAAGCCTTGCTGAAAGCGGGTGTGCCGGTCGATGCGCGTGGTGATATGGGCGAAACGGCGCTGCACCAGGCGTGCTGGCGGGGCAATGTGGCGCTGATCAAGCTGTTGTTGGCGTATGGTGCGCCTTTGGATGCCGTCGAATGTTCTTTCAATGCGACGCCCAGCGGCTGGCTGCACCACGGCGCCACCAACTACGGTCATGGTGACTATGCCGAAGGTACGCGACTGCTGATCGCGGCGGGCGTGAGCGACTGGACCGAACCCAGCGGCAACCCGGCGATGGATGCGGTGTTGCGGGAAAAGGGATTGATTTCGTAATGCTTTCGCAGTTGGTTCGTCAAAAGA
>NZ_GL883077.1:345636-347211 GCF_000204015.1 Asticcacaulis biprosthecium C19
CAGAGGACGGAGCGTTCGGAAGACGCCCCGCCCCTCACCCTAACCTCTCCCCGTGAAGAACGGGGAGAGGGGATTCTACAGCGCTACCGCACTTTCAATCCCAGTTCCGACAACAACTCCGCCGCCTGAGCCCGCGAAATCGTGGCGCCCTTGAACCGCCTGGCGTCGTCCAGCCGCACACCGCCGATGTCCGTGCCCCGCAGGTCAGCGCCTTCGAACCGGGCATGGTCCAGAATGGAGTCGCGCAAAGAGCAGTCTTCGAACACGGCATCGCGGAAGTCGCACTGATGCAGGTCGGCATTATGCAAGTCGAGCTGCTTCAATGTCTGTCGGGCAAAGGATATCCCGCGCAGGCGAGCATCGTTCAGCTTGCACTCTTCGAAGGTGAGATCAAACGTCCGCGCCTGAGTAAAATCGGCGCCGGTCAGCTTGCAGCGCTGGAACTTCGCCTGGCTCAGGGTGGCGCCGCGGAACTGGACATTGTTAAAGTCACAGCCGGTAAATTTGGCTTCGCTCAGCGCGGCGCCCGTGAACACCGCCTGGGCGCCCTTGCATGCGGTGAACTGGGCCTTTTCCAGCTTGGCCGAGGTGAATTTCGACTTTTTCAAAATGCACTGGTCGAACACCCAGCCGTTCAGGATCATGTCCGACAGATCTAGCTCTTCCAGTTCGCAGCCGATCAGGGTCTGCGGCTGGCCGGTGTTGGCCAAGAGGAGCACGGCGCCACGGTCGAGGATTTTGTCTTCAATTGTCATTAGACAGGTCGGGCTCTTCGGGTTCGTACTGCCCAGTTTCAAAATTTCGCAGAAAAGCGGAGCCAATAGGCGAGTCGATCAAATCAAGCCAGCTGTCATCGACATTTAGTACTTTGCCCAAAGCGATATAGGTTACGTCTCGGCTTTCTAATTCTTCTTCGCTGATATCGCGATAGTCGCCGCGCACACGCCATCCACTATCCGGATATTTGTCGTCCGGCTGAGCTAGATCTGGCTCTTCACGGTAGATAAAAGAAACCGGAACACCGTCGTCCAGGACACACCGATCCACTATGCAACGGTCCCAATATTCTTTTCGCGGAAGCTCGTCGGGTAACGTACGGTCCGTATCGATATCGATTATGTGAAAAGCTTGGAAGCGGATGGAGTGGCCGAGCTCAAGTTGCGGCATATCGAAAGCTTCATTGTTGAGTTCACCACAAAGACCGCTTGGGGTGACTTCCCTAACTCTCACCCACATTCGTTCGGCATCGTATTTGAGCCCCTGTGGTTTGCTCTGGATAATCAATTTTACATCGTCACCAGGCATCACACCGATCCTGCGCTCTTCGGATGGCAGATAAAATGTATAAGGTGCCGACATCTGAATCGGTCGGGGGTCCAACAAACAATAAGAGCCAAACCACCGACGATATAGATTGTAGAGCGGGTGCAGGGGTTTCCACATGCACGGATCATAGCCGCTGTTCGTTGCGTCAAGCAATCCCTCCGTGCCGCGTGGCCTGACGCTACCGAGTTATGGGGTCGAGGGGTCTGAGACCCCTCGCCTTAGGAAACAAAAAATAGCCCCGACCCCCAA
>NZ_GL883077.1:347287-351167 GCF_000204015.1 Asticcacaulis biprosthecium C19
AATAGCCCGACCCCCAAGAAAGGGGTCGGGCTATTTTTTGTATTTAAAGAGAAGGGGCCACGGGCCCCTTCACCCCGTAATGCGACAGCGTTAGTCGCGACGGCGACGGCGACGCGGACGATCGCCACCATCCGAACGGTCACCACCGTCGGCCAGTTCCAACTCGCCTTCGTCACCCGCGTCACCGCGGGCCGCATTGCGTTCCGCACGCTCAGCTTCCAGCTTCTCAGTCAGGTCCTCACCGGTCTCCTGATCGATCACCTTCATCGACAGCTTCGTCTTGCCGCGGTCGTCAAAGCCTAGGAATTTCACCTTCACTTCGTCGCCTTCGTTCAGGACGTCCGACACCTTGCCGACCTTTTCCTTGCTGATCTGCGAGATGTGGACCAGGCCGTCCTTGGCGCCGAAGAAGTTCACGAACGCGCCGAAATCGACGACCTTCACGACCTTGCCCTTGTAGATGGCGCCAACTTCCGGCTCCGACGCGATCGACTTGACCCAATCACGGGCGGCATCGATCTTCGACTGTTCCGAAGCGGAGATCTTGATCGTACCATCGTCCTGGATGTCGATCTTCGCACCCGTCTTTTCGACGATTTCGCGGATGACCTTGCCACCCGAACCGATGACTTCGCGGATCTTGTCGACGGCGATCTTGATCGTCTCGATCTTCGGCGCGAATTCGCCCAGCTCTTCACGAGCGCCCGAGATGGCCTTGTTCATCTCTTCCAGGATGTGCAGACGGCCTTCATTGGCCTGACGCAGCGCCTTGGTCATGATCTCCTCGGTGATGCCGGGGACCTTGATGTCCATCTGCAGCGAGGTGATGCCGTTGACGGTGCCAGCCACCTTGAAGTCCATGTCGCCCAGGTGATCTTCGTCACCCAGGATGTCCGACAGGATGGCGTATTCACCGGACGGCTCCAGGATCAGGCCCATGGCGATGCCCGAGACCGGCGACTTCAGCGGCACGCCGGCATCCATAAGGGCCAGCGAGGTGCCACAGACGGTCGCCATCGAAGACGAACCGTTCGACTCGGTGATTTCCGAGACGACGCGGACGGTATAGGGGAACTCTTCCACGGTCGGGAGCATCGGACGAACCGCGCGCCAGGCCAGCTTGCCGTGGCCGATTTCGCGGCGGCCGGGCGAGCCCATACGGCCGGTTTCACCGACGCTGTACGGAGGGAAGTTGTAGTGCAGCAGGAACTTTTCCTTGTAGGTGCCGTCCAGCGCGTCGATATATTGCTCATCGTCGCCGGTACCCAGGGTCGCAACGACCAGGGCCTGGGTTTCACCACGGGTGAACAGAGCCGAACCGTGGGTCCGCGGCAGAACGCCGACTTCCGACACGATGGCGCGGACCTTGTCGACCGGACGGCCGTCAACGCGCTTGCCATGTTCGATGATGTCGCGACGCAGGACGTCGGCTTCACATTCCTTGAAGGCGGCGCCAAACTTGGCGGCGTCGACGCCGTCCGGATTGGCTTCGGTCTTCAGCAAGGCCAGGCCGGCCTTGGACTTGGCGGCGCCGACCGCGGCGTGGCGATCGTGCTTGCCGGTGATGGTGTAGGCGTCACGGATGTCCTGGCCAACCAGGCCCTTGATCGAGGTGACGATGCCCGAGAAATCTTCGGCTTCGAAGTCGAAAGGCTCCTTGGCAGCGTGCTCGGCCATTTCGATGATGGCTTCGATGACCGGCTGCATGCCACGGTGGGCGAACATCAGGGCGGCCAGCATCTTGTCTTCCGACAATTCCTTGGCTTCCGATTCAACCATCATCAGCGCGTCGGTCGTGCCGGCGACAACGAGGTCGAGGGTCGATTCCTTGACCTGGTCGCCGGTCGGGTTGAGGACGAATTCACCGTCGATGATGCCGACGCGGGCGCCACCGATCGGGCCCATGAACGGAACGCCCGACAGGGTCAGGGCGGCGGAGGCGGCGACCATGGCCACGATATCCGGATCGTTTTCCATGTCGTGCGACAGCACGGTACAGACGACCTGGACTTCGTTTTTGAAGCCCTTGACGAACAGCGGGCGGATCGGACGGTCGATCAGACGCGAAACCAGGGTTTCCTTTTCTGACGGACGGCCTTCACGCTTGAAATAGCCACCCGGGATCTTGCCGGCGGCGAAGGTCTTTTCCTGATAGTTCACGGTCAGGGGGAAGAAGTCCTGGCCGGGCTTGGGGGCGCGGGCATAGACCACGGTCGCCAGCACGGTGGTCTCGCCATAGGTGGCGAGCACGGCGGCGTCGGCCTGACGGGCGATACGGCCCGTCTCCAGGGTCAGCTTGCGTCCGGCCCAGTCGATGGATTTTCTTTTGATGTCAAACATTGCGTTTCTTTCGTTCAGACCCGGCAGGCCCCATGCCCGGCGGGTCAGCCGCTATCGGAGCAGCATAATAGGGCTCGGGCTTTATCGCCTTCGGAGCCATGAGATCAGCGAGAGCGATGCGCTTCGCGGGTGGGTATACTCCCATCCGGAAGGATGAGAGGCGGGTAAATCGCCTGTGAGGCGAGGTCTTAACATATAGAACAGGGGCTTGAGGTCGAACCTCAAGCCCCTGGGTAGATGAACCTTAGCGACGCAGGCTCAGGCGTTCGATGATGGACTGATACCGGCCGGTATCGCGGTCCTTCAGGTAGTCGAGAAGGCGGCGGCGTTGCGACACCATCTTCAGAAGGCCACGACGCGAGTGGTTGTCCTTCTTGTGTTCCTTGAAGTGCTCGGTCAGGTTGGCGATGCGCTCCGACAGGATGGCAATCTGCACTTCGGGGCCGCCCGTGTCGTTTTCGGTACGGGCGTGGGTTTTGATAACTTCCGACTTACGGTCAGCAGCAATCGACATCGGGGAATCTCCTATTCCAGGATTAAAGGTTCAGAATACGCGTCGGGTAGAGCCTACCCTCGCGCAGTTCGCAAAGCGCCTGAACCGTGCCGTTCAACACCGCCTGGACCGTATCGGGAAACTCGTCAAAACCTGCCTCACGGCGGGCTTTCTGAGCCTCGGCAATCAGGTTGATCTGGCGGGGCAAAAGGGCAAGGTCGCGGCCTTGCTTCAGCTTTGAGGCCTCGTCTTGCGTCACAGGCAGGGCCGGGATGTCGTCCAGCGCTGTCTCGACGCCAAGCAAAGCGTCCAAAGCGGCGCCTCTATGCACCAAATCTTCCAGCTTTTCCAGTGTTATTGCGTTTTTTGTTGCAAACGCACCGACAGCCTCGCGCCGCAACATCGTCACATGACCGCAGACCCCCAACTCGGCGCACAAGTCACGGGCGATCGAACGGACATAGGTGCCCTTGCCACAGTGCAGGGTCAGGGTGGCCGTCTCACCGGTAAAGTCATCGAGCGTCAGGTCGAAAACCTCGACCTCGCGGGCCTTTAGTTCGACCTCGATGCCCTGGCGCGCCAGGTCGTAGGCGCGCTTACCGTCGACCTTGATGGCGGAAAAAGCCGGCGGCACCTGCTCGATCACGCCGACAAAGCTGTCGAGTAAACCCTCGACGGCTTCGCGACTCGGCCGCGCATCGGAGGTCGCGGTGACCTGGCCTTCAGCATCGTAACTGTCGGTCGTGGCGCCAAAGGTGATGGTGAAGCTGTAGACCTTGTCGGCTTCCATCAGATAGGGGACCGTCTTGGTCGCTTCGCCCAGCGCAATCGGCAGGATACCGGTGGCCAGGGGATCGAGGGTACCGGCGTGTCCGGCCTTCTGGGCCTGGAACAGCCAGCGGACCTTCGACACGGCGGCGGTCGAGGTCATTTCCAGCGGTTTGTCGAAGCAGATCCAGCCATGAACGGGATCGCCTTTTTTCTTTCGGGCCATAGTCTTAAATTTCTGATTGCGGGCTTAGCGCCTCTTCTCCTCCCCATGACGAT
>NZ_GL883077.1:351292-374805 GCF_000204015.1 Asticcacaulis biprosthecium C19
CCCTACGGACGGTGGAATGGACCCCTCCGTCAGCGACTTGCCTCCGACTTCGTCTTCGGCGGCGCGCTGCCACCTCCCCATCCAGATGGGGAGGAGAAGGAAAGGTATAACCCGTTAGTTGCCTTCCTCTTCATCCTCGTCGTCGTGCCGCAGATCCCGCGCGATATCCGGCCGCATGAACAAAGCGTCGATCCGGGCGGCTTCATTGAAGCTCTCATCATGCAGGAACCGCAGCGCCGGCGTGAACTTCATGTCGATCATCCGCCCCAGGACGCCACGCATATATTTGCTGTGCTTGTTCAAGGCCTCAACGATCGCACCAACCTGAACATTGCTGTTGATGCCGGCGCCTAAGGGTTCAACGAACACCGTGGCGTGGCGCAGGTCCGGCGACATCCGCACTTCGGTGATGGTGACCGACACGTCATGTAACGCGTCGTCGTGAATCTCTTCTTCGCGCAGGATCTCCACCAGCGCATGGCGCACAATTTCTCCGCCACGCAACTGACGCTGGTTCGGGCCGAGTTCGGCTGGCTTTTGCCCGTGAGGTTTGGCTTTAAGGGGTCGTTTCATCCCGCCCATATAGGGGTTTTTGCTGATTTTTCTATGGAAAAATTCAGGCTGCGGGTTATGACAGGTAAAACCATATAAATATGAGGGAGATACCATGGCTGCCGTGAAACCCGATTTCGTTCCGCGAATGGAAGGGCTCGACGCCCTGCGCGGCTTTGCCCTGTTTGGGTTGTTCATCGTCCATATGCCGGAACTGTTCGAGCTGTACTGGGCCCACCCGGTCACCGATCCGACCCAGCTTTTGTGGCACGACACCATCTTTACCATTTTCGCTGGCAAGGCGTTTGCGCTGCTGGCCCTGTGTTTCGGCGTGTCGTTCTTCATCATCATGGACCGGTCGGCCAAACGCGGCCAGGACTTCTCTGTGCGCTTCGTCTGGCGCCTGGTCGTACTGGGCGTCATCGGCCTGCTGCACGGCCTGTGGTACCGAGGCGATATTCTGGAAGTGCTGGCGGTGATGGGGCTTTTCATCATTCCCTTCTATCGCCTGAAATCGAACGGCCTTGTGCTGGCGATTGGCACGTTTTTCCTGCTTCAGCCGTGGATGATCTTCCAGTTGGTCAATGCGCTGAACGGCGCTGAATGGGCTAACAAGCCGTTTGGGTTCTGGAGCGGCACCATCCCGGAGGCCTATCTCACCGGCAAGAGCTTCATGGAAACCGTGCGCATGAACTGGGTCGACGGCCATCCATTCAAGTGGCTGTTCATGCTCGAATCTGGCCGTGTCAGCCAGATTCTCGGCCTGTCGCTGATCGGTATGGCGCTCGGGCGTATAGATTTCTTCGGCCAGCCCGACAAGTTCGTCCGCACCCGGATTATCTCTTTCCTGATCGCGGCGGTGCTGGCCGTCGTGCTGTTTTTCCAAAAGGACAAGCTAAGCGGGCTGATGCCGGACACGGTGGCCATGGCGCGTCCGCTATGGAGTTCGATGGTGGCGAGCTGGTTCGACCTCAGCGTCATGTTCACCCTGATGATGGGTTTCCTGGTGCTGTATTTCAGCTTTGCCCATAAGGTGCTGAACCTGCTGGCGCCGGCAGGTCGCATGACCCTGACCCTGTATATCCTGCAGTCGATCGTTTTCGTGCCGGTCTTTTACAGCTTCGGTCTGGGGCTGCACGCAACGATGTCACAATCGACCGCCGTGCTGATCGGTTTGGCGGCCTTTGCGGTCCAGGTTGTTTTCGCTCACCTGTGGTTCAAGGCGTTCCTTTACGGTCCGCTTGAGTGGGTCTGGAGAGCGGCGACCTATCTGACGCTAAAAGTGCCGTTCCTGAGAAAGTAGGCTCGCCGCATTCTTCGTTGCGCTAACGCCGCACGGGCGGCCCCGTTCGCTCCTTGAGCGCGGGCGACCTATCTGACGCTAAAAGTGCCGTTCCTGCGCAAGACCTCAGCCTGAATTTCCAGGAATGCCTTGAGCGGCAGATAGAAGCCCAGGCGGTTCCATGGCGCCTGGGCCAGTCGTGTGCGCAGCTCTTCGATGTGGTTGACCGCCATCCAGAACGAGAGGACGTACAGCGTCCAGACCTGCATCAGAAGGGCAGCCACCGGTCCGTGGCCGTCGTCGTCCTCGGCGCGTGCGACGGGCTCAAAGCGAAGCGGCTCGGCCGTGACGGGTAGGGTATTGAATTGCTTCAGAATATGACTTTTCAGCGCGCCTTCGGCGAAGCGGCGTCGGTTGCGCACGGCTTCGGGTTTGGCAACATCAAGGGCGTAGTAGTCGAGCACAGCCTGGGCAATGGCCATGTCATAGGCAAACAGGCGGTGGCCGTCATGGGTGAGCACACGATGAGCCTGGGCACGGCGGAAGCCCAACCGTTCCTGGATCGCCGCGACGCGAGGTTTCCCGGTGGCCCAGTCACGGCCGATATTGCCGATATGAGCGTTTTGCACGCCGCACAGTGCCGCCAACCCGCGTTGGGTCAGGTAGGGCTCGCCATTGCTGAGCAGGCCCATGCCGATGCCGTCGATCTCGGCATAGGTCGCAACCGTCAGCTCAAGCTTGGGTCGCGACGGTTTGCGTTTTCCCGCGACAGGGGAATCGTTATGCGACAGTTCAAACATCTAGCCCGCCCCGCTGTGTGAAGGAAATGTGACGAAAGGCTTACGCTATAACGGATTTGATGCGATTGTGCAGCGCAAGATATTCTTAATCAAGTCTTAACGCGCTTGCGAGAAGCGGATAAGCGCTCACATCTGGGGATAAGTGCGGAATGACACACGGGATGCGCTTTGACTCCCTCGCCCCTTTGAAGGGGAGAGGGTTGGGGTGAGGGGTATTTCCGCTATCAGACGTGCGCCCCGCACCAACCCCTCATCCGGTCTCCGCTTCGCTCCGACCACCTTCTCCCCTCAAGTGGGGAGACGGAAAGAAACGCAATTCTTAGCGAAACCCAACTCAGCTAAACACGACCGTTTTGCCGCCGTTGATAATCACCCGGCGTTCGGCATGCCATGTCACCGCCCGGGCCAGCACCCGCGACTCGATATCGCGGCCGATGACCACCAGCTGCTCCGGCGTCAGTCCGTGGTGAACCCGCTGGACATCCTGCTCGATGATCGGACCCTCATCCAAGTCCGAGGTGACATAGTGCGCCGTGGCGCCGATGATCTTCACCCCACGGGCATGAGCCTGATGATACGGCTTGGCGCCCTTGAACGACGGCAGGAAGGAATGGTGGATGTTGATACAACGGCCTTGGAGCCTGCGCGCCAGGTCATCACTCAGGATCTGCATGTAACGCGCCAGCACAACCAGATCCGCCTGATGGCGGTCGATCAGCGACAGGAAGGCCGATTCCTGTTCGTCTTTGTTCTGCTTGTTCACTGGCAGATAGACGAACGGAATATCGTTCCATTCGACAAAGGAGCGCATGTCTTCATGGTTGGACATGACGCCGGTGATCTCGACCGGCAGCAGGCCAGCCTTCCAGCGGTGCAGAAGTTCATAGAGGCAGTGGCCGAACTTCGACACCGCGATCAGTACGCGCGGCTTATGCGACAGGTTAAAGACTTGCCAGTCCATCGAGAAGCGGTGGGCGATCGGCTTGAAACCGTCGCGCAGGGTCTCCATAGGCGGCGTTTTCGGGCCGGCCTGTTTGAACACGACGCGGACATAGAACATGTCGCCCCGGTCTTCGCTACGATGGGCGTCATTGAACTGGTTCGACTCGACAATCGAAATGTCATTGTCATTCAGATAGCCGGACACGGCAGCAACGATGCCGCGGGTGTCGGGGCATTTGATGATCAGGACGTAGTGGGACGGGTCGAAGGCGGAGGTGTCGAGCATGACCGCGCCTATAGCATCAAAACCTTGAAAAAGTACAAGGTTTCAAAGGAAATCAGAAGAAGCGTTCGCTTTCGACCTTTTTGGTCTTTGGGTTGACCACGGCGCGAAAAGAGCGGGCATTATTGTAGACGATGGTACGGGCGCTGTCGCCGCTTTCGTACCAGACCGAAAAGACCACCTTGTCGTCTTCATGGCGATAGAACTGGACGGTGTAATCGGCGCTGTCCCATCCGCGGCTATTGCTGACATAGTCCTCGACCACAGGGATAAGCTTCTTGTCCTGTTTGGTGACCTCGATGCGTTCGTCATCGCTGGTGACCGTATCGGCCAGGACCGGTGCAGCCGTCAGAGCAAGGACGAGGGCGACGAGGACAGTTTTCATACGACCACTATAAGCGCGAAATAGCGGCAATAAAAAGCCCCGCTTTTGACGGCGGGGCCCTTTCAGAAGGATGCGTTGGTTACTCGCGAACGTAACGGTAAACCACCTTCTCGTATCTGCCGTTCGGAAGCTTGCGATAATGCGTCTCGCTGCGGTAGGCCGCCTGATCGACGCACTTCTTCTTGGCATTGTTCTTGCCGATCTTGTTGCCGACGACACCGCCAACAACGGCGCCACCGACGGCGCCCAGACCGCGTTCGTTCTTGCTGATCTGCGAGCCGATCAGACCGCCGGCGATCGCGCCGATCACGGCGCCCTTCTGGCCGCTCTTCTTCTGTTCGTACTTACAGACATAGGAGACCGCATTGGCCTGGGGGATGGCCACCGTACCGGCCATAAGCCCCACAGACACCAGGGCCACAGCCGCACCTTTTACAAATTTCGACATCTTGCCCTCCTTGGGGCTGGTTATCCCGTAAACGCAGGCAAGATACGAAAGGAGGTGTAAGGAAGCAGTGAGCTTGTGCCGCCGCAGGCGTAAAAACCGATCACGTGGACACGGAGTCTGTTCTGAACGCGCCGCGTAGCGGATTTCGACCAAAAGTGGTCCACAGATTACACAGATTAAGAGGGATTAAGAAAGTTGTCGGCGATACTTACCTTAATCCCTCTTAATCTGTGTAATCTGTGGACCCACTAAACGAAAAATCCCGCTGCGCGGCGCGTTCAGGCTGATTCCCCCAACTATTGCGCTAACCTTCCGCCGGGGACAGCTTCCACCGCACCCGGGTCGGGGAATCCAGCCGCGCCGTGCCTCGCAGAACGATCAACACCGATTTGCGCGCGCCGCCGCGTTCAAAAACCCACCCCGGCTCCAGCATCACATCACGCGCATCGTGCCGCAACCACCAGCCACGACCACCCGGCCCACGCAGCAGCACACTTTTCCGGTCGCGCGCCAGGGAGGCCTGAACTTCCGGATGCAACAGAAAGCGCACCGTAAAGGTCGCCTCGACCGGCAGATCCTTCTGCTTGGTTTCCATCGGCGTCAGACGCTCTTCGCCCCGCAGTTCGTCGCGGTGGGCGTCGACATACAGCCGCCGCTCGTGCTTCAGACCGAAGGTATCACGCCAGCCCTCGTGCTCCATCTCCAGCAAAACGCCGGAATCCTCAGCCTCAACCCGGCGCGAACGCAGCTTGTAGCGCGGCCCTTCCAGGCCGAAGTTCAGCATCTCGCCGATCCGTCCGGTCATCGGAGACAGGATCGGGCGTTCGCTCAGGGTGAGCGTATTGCCGGCGTTGATGACGCGGAAACCTTCCTGATCCGACTGGCTGGGCGACCAGCCCGGCAGAACGATCAGCTTGTCACGACCGCCCGAGACTTCGAACGCCATGGGCTGGTCGCAGGCGGCGTAACCCATGACACCTGTCTTCGATTCGCCGGCATCGACGAAGACGCTCAGCGAACGGCCGGTCATGCGATGATAGCGGCCATGCTCCAACACGTTGGGCACGGCGGCTGAAGCCTTTTGATCGGTGCGGACCAGGGCCGGCACGACGTGGTCTTCCAGGATTGATTCCGATCCCTGAAAGGCGCACAGGCTGCCATCGGGGTGCGAACAGGCACGCACAAAACGCATCAGGCGGTCGATATAGTGATCGAGATAGTCGGGTACGGCCATGCCACGTTGGGACAGGGCGTCCTCGACCAGCAGCAGGTCATACAACAGGTCCAGGCCCTGTTCCGGGCTGCGCGAGGCGTGCGAACCGTCGGGCAGGACAACCTTCTTCAGCACCTTGGGCAGGCGGCTCAGGCCGCGTTTGCGGAAGCCATCACCGACTCCGCCGGACAGGACGCAGCCCAGCAGCACCAGAGCTACGGCCTGCTGCGCCACCCAGGGGGTCTGCTGCGACAGGCGCAGCAGATGCCGGCCCTGTTCGGCCATCGACTGGGCCAGCAGGTGGACCTCATCGGGTGCGGCCAGACCGGCCATGCGGCGGGCAAACAGCGACAGATTGATCAGCCGGCGCGGCAAGACTTCTTCGCCCCAGCTAAACGGGGTCCAGTTGCGGAAGGTCTTGTGCCACAGGATGAACAGGCGGACGGCTTCGCGCGTGCCTTCGTCGCCATGGGCCATCAGGGAGGACAGCCAGACATAGCGGTGCAGTTCAACCGCGAAGGCGCGGGTGGGACTGGGGCGGTTCCACGGATCGCCGGAGCCCTGGACACTCATCCGCGCGTTCGACAGGTGAAAACGGCCCGACAGGATGGCCTTGCCCATCAACGGCTGAACCGGGCGGCCGTCGTGCGGCGCGGCCAGGAAACCGTCGGGCGTGCGCCCCTTCAGGGTCAGGCGATAACCCGGCATACCGAACAGCTCGGCCCCGATCTGCTTGCGCAGCAAGACACCCACGACCTTGGCCCAGGGCGTCTTGACGGAGGGAAGCTGGGGGGTACCGGGCTCGAAAGCCTGCATCACAGGCCTTTCAGAGTCTTGATATTGTCGGCATAGGCATCACGCCCGCCCTTGAACACCGCAGTCCCGGCAACCAGGGCCGTAGCGCCGGCCGCGACGCATGACGCGGCGTTCTGGGCATTGACCCCGCCGTCGACCTGAAGGATCGCCGCGCTGCCCGTTGCGTCGAGCCTGGCGCGGACGGTTTCGATCTTGCGAAGTTGCGACTCGATGAAGCTCTGGCCGCCGAAACCGGGATTGACACTCATGATCAGGACCAGATCGACGTCCTCCATGACCCAGTCGAGGATCTCGACCGGGGTCGCCGGGTTGAGAACCACACCGGCCTTCGCGCCCAACTGACGGATATATTTCAGGGTGCGGTGCAGGTGCGGCCCGGCTTCCGGGTGAACGCTGATCAGGTCGGCGCCGGCGTTGCGAAAGGCTTCGAGGAAGCTGTCCACCGGCGAGATCATCAAGTGGCAGTCGAACGGCAGGTTGGTGTGCGGCCGCAGCGCCTTCACCACATCGGGACCGATGGTGATGTTGGGCACGAAATGGCCATCCATGACGTCGATATGGACGAAATCGGCGCCGGCCTCAGTAATAGCCCGCACCTCTTCGCCCAGACGGGAGAAATCGGACGCCAGAATCGACGGACAGATCAGCGGTGCGGTCATCTTGGGTACTCTGTGGAATATCTGTGCTTAATGCGTGCTCAGTAGCATGGTCAACCGTTTTGGCGGACGAGATGGGCGATAAAAAACCCGTCCTGGCCACCCGGCCGATGATGCGGCAAAAGCCGCAGCCAGCCCTGAGCCGCGACCGATTCAACCGGCACCCCAAGGGCAATCACCGTTGCGTCATCCGGCTTTTTGATGGCGAAGTCCGGATGGCGGCGCAGGAAGGCCACGACCTGGGTTTCGCCTTCCTCGCGCTCCAGGGAGCAGGTACAATAGATCAGGGATCCGCCCGGTTTGACCCGACCCGACGCCGAGTCGAGCAGGCGATGCTGGACGTCGGCCAGCTTGGCGATATCGGTGGGGCGCGTGGCCCACAGCACGTCCGGCTGACGGCGCAAGGTGCCCGTGGCCGAGCACGGCGCGTCGAGAAGAACGGCATCGAACTGACGCGTATCTTCCCAGGTTTCGGCGTCGCCCATGACGACCTCGGCGGTCAGGCCGGTGCGGACCAGGTTTTCCTCGACGCGCTTCAGCCGGTTTCTCGAGCGGTCCAGCGCGATGACATCACCACCGGCGGCGATCATCTGGAGCGCCTTGCCGCCCGGTGCCGCGCACAGATCAATCGCGGTCTTGCCGGTCAGATCGCCCAACAGGCCTGCAGCGACCGACGCGGCGGCATCCTGGACCCACCATACGCCTTGGCCATACCCGGCCCATTCGGCAATATTGCCGCGCAGGGCCGAGCGCAAGGCCAGGCCGCCCAGCGGTGTCCCCTGAAGTTCGTCCTTCAGGCGTTCGAGGTCGGCGGCCGTTTTGAAGGTCAGGTCGGTTGCCGGTTCTTCGGTCAGCATCAGGGCAATGCCCTCGGCGTTAGGTTCGCCATAGGCGGCCTTCCAGCGCTGGAATAGCCAATCGGGCGCCAGTCGCGACGGCAGCGGCGTGTTCAGCCCGCCTTCGCGGATGACACTGCGCAGGATGGCGTTGATCAGCCCCTTGAACGGCCGGGTATGGGCTTCGCGTTCGGCTAGCTTGACCGTAGTCGAAACAGCGGCGAAGTCCGGCACCTGCATGAAGCCGATCTGGGCCAGGCCGATGCGCAGCAGCGCCCAGACGCCATCATTGGGGGCTTTCTGGGTCTTCTTGTCGATGACGTAGTCGAGCTGACCCAGGCGGCGCAGAACCAGCATGGCCAGGGCCCGGGCAAAACCACGTTCGGAGTCATTTAAGGACAGGAAATCGCTGCGGGTGACGGCTTCGTCGAAGCCGGTGCGCTTTTCCAGCGCGGCATCGATCAGGGTCAGAGCCGCCAGGCGGGCGTTCATGCCGATATCGCCATCGTCGACGATGCGTTCGGGTTCCGGACGGGGGGCGCGCGGACGTGACTTTTGCAGGGGTTTCTTGCTGGGGCGGGGTTTGTTCAAGATGCTCGGCTTCTTCAGGTTCTGGTTTTTAAGATTCGGGGCTTTAAAAAAGCCCTCTCCCCAGAACAGGGAGAGGGTTGTTACGGGCGCTATAGACCCCGGCGGGCTCCGGGTAAAGTCACGTCGTTGGCACGCTGGTGGTGGACGTGCCGCCGTCGGCCGAACGTTTCAGGCTCAGGCTGAGCGCGATCAGGGCCTTGACCCGGTTCTCGGTCGCGGGGTGGGTCGAGAACAGGTTGTCCATATGGCAGCCGTTCAACGGGTTGATGATGAACATGTGGGCCGAGGCCGGGTTGCGCTCCGCCGCATGGTTCGGCACACCGCGGGCATAGGCCTCGATCTTGCGCAGCGCCCGGGCCAGGGACTCGGGGTCGCCGGAAATCTCGCCGCCCAGCCGGTCGGCTTCGTATTCACGCGTCCGGGAAATGGCCATCTGGACGATCGTGGCGGCGATCGGCGCCAGGATCGACATCAGGATGACGGCAAAGATGTTGCTGCTGCCCCCTTCGTCATCGCGCGAGCCGCCAAAGAACATGGCGAAGTTGGCGAGCGACGAAATGGCGCCGGCCAGGGTCGCCGTGATCGTCATGGTCAGGGTATCGCGGTTTTTGACGTGAGCCAGTTCGTGCGCCATCACGCCGCGTATCTCTGACCGGTCCAGGGCTTGAAGCAATCCGGTGGTCGCGGCGACCGCAGCGTTTTGCGGATTGCGGCCGGTGGCAAAGGCGTTGGGCTGAGGGTTGTTGATGATATAGACGGCCGGCATGGGCAGGCCGGCGCGGCGGCTGAGGTCTTCGATGTCGTCATAGTACTGACGCACCAAGCCCGTGGCACGGCTTGGGTCGACCGGCTCGGCCTGGTACATGCGCAGCACGGCCTTGTCCGAATTCCAGTAGGCGAACAGATTCATGGCGACCGCCAGGCTCAGGGCGATCAGCATCCCGGTCGGGCCCCCGAGCATCAGGCCGATGACGCCGAACAGGGCGGTCATACCAGCCAAAAGCAGCCAGGTCTTCATCGGGTTCATGGTCGTAAATCGCTCCTTGCGATATGGGTGGGTTGATCCTAAATGTAGGGTCACATCCCAAGCCTGCAAGGGGATTACAGAAATGTCATCCGAGCCCGATCTGTCCGACCTGACTCCGAAAAAGGTACTGACCCCGGCCGCCCAGCGCGCCCTGGCCGAGGCCGCCGAACGCCGCGCTTTGACCGAGGCCGAGGCAGCGCGTGCTATCGAGGAGGGCGGCCCGCCAGGCCCCGAGCCGACGCGCTATGGCGACTGGGAACGCAAGGGGATCGCGGTAGATTTTTAATTCACGCGTTGTGAATCGCCCGCAAGATGTCCAACGTCGCGGCCTTCGGGTCCGGCGCGCGGGTAATCGGCCTGCCGACCACCACATGCGAAGCGCCGTTCAGGAAAGCGTCCTGCGGCGTGGCTACGCGTTGCTGATCGTTCAGGTCGGCGCCGACAGGACGCACGCCCGGCGTCACGATCAGGAAGTCCGCCGGCACGCGCGCCCGGATCAGGGCAGCTTCGTGCGGTGAGGACACCACGCCGTCGAGCCCACATTCCACCGCCTGGTCAACCCGGCGCAGCACCAGGTCGCTCAAAGCCATCCCGTAGCCCATCTCATCGAGATCGCCTTGGGACAGCGAGGTCATGACCGTCACGCCGATGATCTTCGTCGTACCGTCGCCACGCCCGGCGACCGCAGCCTTCATCACCTGGGGCTCGGCATGGACGGTCAGCAGATCACAAGCGCCAGCCACGGCGGCACGGGCGGCGCCTTCGACCTGGGCGCCGATATCGTGCAGCTTCCAGTCCTGGAAGACCTGCTTGCCCTGAGCTTTCAATTCGTCGCAAAGGCTTAAGCCCCCCTGGGCCAGAAGCGTCAGGCCGACCTTATAGTAGCTGACCGACTCCCCCAACGCCCCGACCAGGGCGCGTGCGGAGGCGAGATCCGGTTCATCCAGGGCCACGATCAGGCGCGGGTCGGCAGACAGGGTCATAGCAACACTCCGAGGCAAGGGGTGAAATGTCAGGGGTGTTGGGGGCGTAAACGATTTGCTATGGCAGGACAAGACGCGTTGTCAGCGAATCACGGGGCAGACCATGTTCGAGAACTTTTCCTTCGCTGGGCTGTTTGTCTTCTACATCAATTTCTTCATTACCCTGTTCGCCCTGATCGACCCGATTGGCAATGTGCCGATCTATGCCGCCGCCACCCAAACCCAATCACCTAAGTCCCGGCGCTGGCTCAGTATCTATATCGCGCTGTTCACGGCGCTGATCCTGACCATCTTCTTTTTTTGCCGGCCTCACTATCCTGAAATTCTTCGGGATTTCGATGGATGCCTTCCGCATCGCCGGCGGGCTGCTGCTGTTCCTGATGGGTCTGGACATGGCGCGCGGCGACTTTATCGAAAGCTTTACCCAGAAGGACGAGGTCCGCGACGGCCAGGCCCACCTGGGCGTCCAGCCTTTGGGTCACCGCGAAACCGCCAAGAAGAGCTTCGAAAAGCTGGTCGTTCCGTTCGCCTTCCCGCTGATGGTCGGGCCCGGTACGATTTCGACCGTTATCATCCAGGCCGGCGTGGCTGACGGCTTTGGTATAACGGGCAAGGTGGTCGGCGTTCTGGCCATCGTCACCACCGCCCTCGCCATCCTGCTGACCCTGCTGTTTTCCAACACCATTTCACGGATTTTCGGCCGCGTCGGGATGGTGGTGGTCATCCGGGTGCTGGGGCTGATCCTGTGTGCCCTGTCGGTGCAGATCATTATCTCTGCCCTTGATGGAATCCTGGCCGCCGACATCATCCTGGAATCGGCATCACACCCCTATGATAAAAAGGGTCACTAAATTCGATTAGGCAGGAGGATGGATCTCCCACGCGAAGCGCCTTTATTCCCTGCGGTTTGGAGTTGGGCGTCGGTCGAGTCAGGGCCCCGAATTCCGTGTCTTACGTGCAGGCCACCATCGGCGGTGCTTCCGTGTGGTCCGCGTTGCCCTTAAATGTCAGCGGCCGGCCGGCCGGCTGGGAGCTTTCTGAGACAAGAAGCGGGAACACGGACCGCACGGAAGCCGCTGCGCGGCGACACTGAAAACACGGAAATTCAGGGTTCGGAACGGCAAGGCTCAAAACCTCATTATCTCCGGGAATAATGGCGCTTCGCGCGGAGCTCCCCCAACGGCAAGTGGAGGTTATCGCGCCAATGCCGGGGCCGGGGACGGCGCCCGTTCGACGAAGCCGTTGTCATAGATGGCCTTGATCGTCGCGCGGTGCGCCGACAGATCCTTGGCCGCCTGTTCGCCGAAGCTGTGGATGCGCGAGAAGATCTGTTCCGCCTTGTCCTTCATCGGCAGGGCACGGCCCGCCGCCTGATAGTCCGTGTGGAAGTTCATCCCGTACAGAATGTATTGGTAGTTGAAGTGCGCAAAGGTCTCGTGGTCGATGACGAAATCATAACGCGATGGTGGCCTGTGCTGCCAGATGTCCAGCAGCATGCGCAGCCGTTCGGGGATGCTTTCGGCCGCCGTGTTATCCCGCCAGAACGGTTCCTCACGCTTGCTCAGGCAGTAGTGCAACTTGATAAAGTTGATGATGGCATCATAGCGTTTGACCATCAGATCGTTGAACAGTCCGGCCGAAGCATCAATCGGACCGGAATGCGGGAAGAACTCAGCGATCTTGTTAACCGCCGCCTCGATCAGCACCATGCCGGTCGATTCCAGCGGCTCCAGGAAACCCGCCGACAGGCCGACAGCGACGCAATTCTTCACCCAGTGCTGGGTGCGGTAGCCGGCATCGAAACTGATGTGCCGCATCTCGACCGCGGCCGTCTTGCCGCCGCTGCGCGCGACATAGGCGGCCAGGACCTCTTCGGCACGGCTTTCGCTGGTGTGGTGACTGGAGTGTACGTAACCGATGCCGCGGCGGTTGGCCAGGCCGATGTCCCAGGTCCAGCCGGCCTCATGCGCTGTGGCTATGGTATAGCTTTCCAGCGGCGCATTGGCATTGGGATAGGAAACCTGGCAAACCACCGCGCGGTCGGCGAACAAAGTGCCCGACACCGGGCGGAACGGCACGTTGAGCGCCTTGCCGAGAAGTTCGGACCGGAAGCCGGTGCAGTCGACGTAGAGATCGGCCGAGAGGCGGCCATGGTCCGGCGATATCGCATGGCTGATCGCGCCGGTGTCGTCCAGAACGACCTCGCCCAGCAGGCCCTGCAGGTGATGTACGCCCAGGGCCTTGGCGCGGCGCGCCAGGACGTTGGCGAAACGCGCGGCGTCGAAATGGTAGGCATAGTTCAGTGGGCCGGAATAGTGCCCCTGGTACAGCCGCTTGGGCGCCAGGCGGGCATCGGCAATGCGCTTTTGGAAGGTGACGGCTTCGGCATAGGGCGGGCGGGTGGCCGGGTCCTGGATCAACCAGTAGGGCAACAGCTCCAGCTCCTCCTTGCCGAGGTAGGGTGCTTCGAACGGATGGAAATAGTGGCTGTGGACGTCGTTTCTGGGTGTCACTTCCCAGTCGTCGAAGCGAATGCCCTGTTTGAACGCCGCCTGGCTTTCACGCATGAATTCAGCTTCTTCGATCCCTAGGGTGCGCAGGATGTTGCGAGTGGTCGGAAAGGTGCCTTCGCCGACGCCGATGATACCGATGTCGGGCGATTCCAGCAGGGTAATGCGCGGGCCGCCCTGACGTTCCTGGCCGAGATGCGTTGCCAGATAGCAGGCGGTCAACCAGCCGGCCGCGCCTCCGCCGACGATCAGCACACTGCGATCGGAGGCATCTGACGCTTTGGTTTCCATCCGCGAGGTCCGCCTTATCTTTTGCTAGAGGCTCAGGCGTTGTTTTTACGCGGGTTTCTGCCAAATGTCCATGCGACAGACAGGCAGATCATCGGCGAATTCAGGCCCGATTGAGCTCCGCCACCACGTCGTAGGCATCGCCGCGATAATAGCTTTGGGTAAATTCCGCCGCGCGGCCGTCCTGCAGGAAGCCCCGGCGTTCAATGAAGAGTCCAGCATCCCCCGTCCGAACGCCCAGAATGTCAGCCTGTTCCGTCGTGAAGGCGACGGCGCGCAGGCGTTGCAAGGCACGGACCGGCCGGTTGCCGGCGGCGTCCAGCGCAGCGTAGAGCGATTCAGCGACCGCTTCGAGCGACGGCAGGCAATAGGCGGGAATCGTCGAATATTCCAGGGCCATGGTCTGGCCGTCGGCATAGCGCAGGCGCTGGAAGCGATAAACCTGGCTGCCCGGCGACAGGCCCAGCGACAGGGATTCCTCCGGTGTCACGGCGCCGACCGAACGGGCCAGCCATTCCGAATGCGGCACGCGACCGCGCGATATCATGTCTTCGGAGAAGGAGGACAGCTTGGAGAAGCTTTTTTCGACGCGGGCCGCGACAAAGGTGCCAGCGCCGCGGCGGCGCGTGATCAGGCCTTCGGTGACCAGGCCGTCGACGGCCTTGCGCACGGTCAGGCGCGACACACCGAACTCTTCGGCGAGGTCACGCTCGGGCGGAATGGCGGCTTCGGGACTGATAACGCGGCCGACAATGGCATCGCGCAAGACCTTTTGCAGCTGCATGTACAGCGGCGCCGGATCATCGACCTGAAGACGGCCTACGGTTTCCATAAACGACATGTCTGCCTCCCCAGGCGGTTTCAAGTCCGGTTCGCTTGCCGTTGACGGCTGGAATTTATGTGGACCTGTTCACCTGTGCACGGGATACCACCGGCGAACAAAATGACTATGCGGGATTGGTATGCATCCGTCAACGTCCGTTACGGACATAACGTCCGCTCCACGACAACTGAATTCCGCGGCCGGTTTGTCTTGGCCAAGGTCGTTAACAGCTTAAAATCTATGTCCTTTCCATTGTCCCGGACAGAACTGCGCCACCCAGAGCAGGTTTGACCGTCGCCTCGGATGCCGAATTCTGTCTGTAATTGGTTCTGTCTAAAGTCCAGACTTGGGTCGGTGGATGAATGAAATGGAGAAATTACTATGAAAACACGGAAGTCCGGTCGAAAACGTGCTCAAAGCTGACTTAGACGCGCAGCCGCACGCCGGCTTTCGCAGTTTTTCCGCAAACACTTGAATTGGCTTGGTATGTAATCGGCATGGTCACCAGCGGAAGGGACTCTCTTCTATCGGTAGCCCGTGGCTTGTGTTACCGACAGTTGCCGCGAACGGAAAGATTTCCCGTTGCCGTAAAATGGTTATGTATTGGTACCAGACGGGTCTTGTCATTCCTTGACAACCGGCCGTCCATACGTCAACCTCCCGGACAAAACCGAAGAGGGAACCGACATGTCCAAGACCGTCCGAAACACGCTGCTCGCCGGCCTGACATTACTGGCCACAACAGCCCTGACCACACCCGCCTGGGCGATCAGCCAGAGCGAGATCGACAACCTGGCCCGACACCTCGGCTATCAGTTCACCATCCTGGACAATAAATCGCCGGAAGGCTTCGTCAGCGAGATTCGACTGACCCTGCCGAAGACCCTGCCGCAGGGTGCCTGGCGCGTGCATGTCGGCTTCGTGGCGCCGATGAAGAAGCTGGACAGCGAGGTCTTCGACCTCAAGCACATCAACGGCGACAACTACGTGCTGACGCCGAAGGCCGACGCGGTGCTGAAACCTGGCGCCACCTACAGCTTGAAACTCACGGGTGACGGGCGCTGGTACAACGCCTTCAAGATGATGCCCAACGCCTATATCACCGCGGATGGCGTTCAGGCCCGCACAATCGAAGCCACTCGGGCCGCGATCGATCCCGCCACCGGCGAAGAAATCCTGCCGTTCCACACGCCGCTGGCCGACGAAGCCGTCACCGGCAGCGATGACGCCAATATCTGGATGACGGCCGAGCGCTTGTTCCACCAGACCGCCCAGCGCCAGGCCACGGTGCCCACGCCGCAATTCGTTATCCTGCCGACACCCGCCGCGATCAAACGGCTGGACGGTCCTGCGCTGAACCTGAAAGCGGGCTTGAAGATCGCGATCAACACCAACCTGTCCGATGTCCGCGCGGCGGTCGCCGACCTGGAAAACGCCGGATTCCGTCTCAGTGACGCCGGTATTCCGGTGGCCATCACCATTGACGCTACGGCCGGCAAGCCCGGGTCCTATCGACTGAAGGCACAGAACGGCAAGATCGCCATCACTGCCGCCGACGCCTCGGGCGCCGCCTATGCGCTGGAATCGTTGCGCCAGCAGGCTGTTTTCGAAAGCGGCCGCCTGAAGCCGCTGGAGATCAGCGATGCGCCGCGCTTTGCCTTCCGCGGCCTGCATATCGACGTCGCCCGCAACTTCCAGAGCAAGGCCTATATCCTGGGTCTGATCGAGCGGATGGAAACCTACAAGCTCAACCAGCTACATCTGCATCTGGGCGACGATGAGGGCTGGCGCCTGGCCATCACCGACCTGCCCGAGCTGACCGATATCGGCGGCCACCGCTGCCACGATCCGGAAGAAAACAAATGCCTGCTGCCCCAGTTGGGCGGCCTGGCGGAGGGCGGCGGCTATTCCGACGGCTATCTGACCCGCGAAGACTATATCGAGATCGTTACGGCGGCCACGGCGCGCCATATCACTGTCATCCCGTCCTTTGACATGCCGGGCCATTCGCGCGCCGCCACACGGTCCATGGAGGCCCGCGCCCGCCGGCTGATCGCCGAGGGCAAGCCGGAGGAAGCCGCGCGCTACCGCCTGATCGATCCCGAAGACACCACCGTCTACGACTCGATTCAGCACTATGACGACAACACGCTGAATATCTGCATCCCCTCGACCTACACCTTCATCGAGAAGGTGATCGACTCCATCGCCGAATATCATCAGGCCGCCGGCGCGCCGCTGAAGCTGTACCATATCGGCGCCGACGAAACGGCCGGGGCGTGGAAGGAGTCCAAACCCTGCCAGGCGCTGATGCAGGCGGAAAACCTGACCGCCGAGAAGATGACGCCGTACTTTATCCAGAAGGTATCGGCCATTCTGGACGCCCGCGGTATCGAACCCGCCGGCTGGAGCGACGGCATGGGCCATGTCGAACCGGCGAAGATGCCCAAGGTCGTCCAGTCCAATTCGTGGGGCGGCCTGTTCAGTGGCGGCATCAAGGAAGCGCATGAGCACGCCAACCGCGGGTGGGACGTCGTCATGTCGACCCCGGACGTCATGTATCTCGACATGCCCTATGCCTTCGACCCAAAGGAGCGCGGCTATGACTGGGCATCGCGGGCCACAGACCTGTACAAGGTCTTCGTCTTCATGCCGCAGAACCTGCCGGCCAATGCCGAGGTCATGGCAACGATCCAGAACACCGCCGGCACCATAGCCGACGCCACACCCCTCACCCAGACCGGCGAAATCACCGGCATTCAGGGCCAGTTGTGGAGCGAAGGCGTACGCAGCGCCCAGATCGCCGACTACATGCTCTTCCCCCGTGTGATCGCCCTGGCCGAGCGCGCCTGGCACACCGGTTCGTGGGAGCCGGACTATGTACCCGGGAAGACCTATAGCTGGGGCGGCGGCCAGGTGAATGGCGCGGCCCTGCTCAGTGACTGGCAGGGCTTCAATGCCCGTCTCAAGCCGCACCTGGCGGCGCTGGACAAGGCCGGGGTGCGCTATCGTGTGCCGGTGCCGGGCGCCCGCGTCAATGGCGGTGTCTTGGAGGCCAATGTCGCCTATGGCGGCCTGACCATCCAATACCGCACCAAGGGCGGCGCCTGGAAAACCTACGGCCCGCCGGTCGAGGTCAAGGGGCCGGTGGAACTGCGCACGGTTGCGGCCGGCGGTGGGCGCTACAGCCGCACCGTGTCGGTCCAGTAGCCTCGTGTCAAAAAGTGGTCGCCACGTTTTGGGTAAACATGAGGGGCTATAAGACCTTCTTATTTTTGCCAGCGATGGCGCTTATCGCTTCCTTACGGCCGTTTGAGGACAATCTCCGCACATTCAGGAGATCGCTTATGAATACGCTGTATGGTGATGAAGCCCGCGCCAAGATCTGGGCACTGATCAAGGACATCAAGGTCGCCATGATGGCGACCTGGGATGGTGATAGCCACGAGTCCCACGCTCGCCCGATGATGGCGCTCGAAACCGACCAATTCGACGGAACCTTGTGGTTTTTCACCGGCAAGCATTCACGCAAGGCTGACGAAGTGCGCGATGCCCATGAGGCGCTTCTGACCTATACCGACCCGAAGGCGATGAACTATGTCTCGGTCTCCGGCCGCGCGTCTCTCGTCGACGACCGCGCCAAGATCGACGAGATGTGGACCGACTACGCCAAGATCTGGTTCCCGGAAGGCAAGGAGGATCCTAACCTGACCCTGCTGAGGTTCGACGCCGACACAGCCGAGTTCTGGGAAGCACCGAATGCGGTGGTACGCAGCGTCAGCTATCTCAAGGCGCTGGTGACCGGCACGACGCCCGACATCGGCACGGTCGGCCGGGCCAATATGCAGCATTGAGACCGGCGCAGGCATTGTAACGCCTATGCAGCTGGAGCCGCGTAAAGGGTTATCCACAGATAAGCCAGATAAGCCAGATGGACAGCGTTTGGGTTGGCAACCTGCGCTAAGTTCGGGCCGAGTCTACTGACGAGCAAAGCTCGTCGACCCAGAAACAGTTGCACAATTTCAAACTATTGCGCTGATTGCGCTGTCCATCTGACTTATCTGGCTTATCTGTGGACAGCCCTTCTTTGAGGCCGTCGACACCCCTCAAGTGTCGGCAAGATCACCCTTGAAAATCAGTGCCGGAAGACCCGCACGCCGGTGAACACCATAGCAAGTCCAGCCTGGTCGGCGGCGTCAATCACCGCCTTGTCGTTCATCGACCCCCCGGCTGAATGACCGCCGTGGCGCCCGCCGCCGCTGCCTCCAGCAGACCGTCGGGGAACGGGAAGAAGGCTTCCGACGCACAGGCCGACCCCGAGGCCAGCGAGTCCGAAAGACCGAGGCCTTCCGCAGCTTCCTTGGCACGCAGGGCGGCAATGCGGGCCGAATCCCGGCGGTTCATCTGGCCGGCGCCAATGCCGGCGGTACGGCCGTCCTTGGCATAGACGATGGCGTTCGACTTGACGTGCTTGGCCACGGTGAAGGCAAACAGCATGTCCTGGATCTCGGTCGCGGTCGGTTGACGTTGCGTCACCACCTTCAGGTCGGCCGCCGTGATCCGCGCCGTGTCGCGCGATTGTACCAGCATACCGCCGGCCACCGAGCGGAAGACCTGACCGCCGGCCAGCGGATCGGGCAGAGATCCGGTCACCAGCAGGCGCAGGTTCTTCTTGGCCGCAAAGACCTCGATGACGTCCTCGTCGACCTCGGGCGCAACCACGACTTCGGTGAAGATTTCGACGATCTTCTCGGCCGTGGCGCGGTCCAGACGGCGGTTCAAGGCCACAATGCCGCCGAAAGCCGAAACCGGATCGCATTCCAGCGCCCGGCGATAGGCCGTCGTCAGGTCGTCGTCGACGGCAACACCGCAGGGGTTGGCGTGCTTAACAATAACGCAGGCCGGGGCGTCGAACTCAGCGACCAGCTCGATCGCCGCATCAGTGTCGGCGACATTGTTATAGCTCAGCTCCTTGCCCTGAAGCTGCTTCGCGGTGGCCACACCGGGACGATCCTCACCGGTCTTGTAGAAGGCTGCCGACTGGTGCGGGTTCTCGCCATAGCGCATCGTCTGCAGCCGGGTGCCACCCACCGTCTTGCGTTCGGCGTAGTCGTCGCCCAGTTGAGCGGCAAACCACGACGAGACGGCGGAATCATACGCCGCCGTACGGGCGAACGCCTTGGCAGCCAGAGCCTTGCGCAGAGCCAGGTCGGTGCAGCCGCGTTCGGCAATCGCAGCGAGGACCTGGTCCATGCCGGCCTTGTCGACGCATATGGAAACGTAGGAGTGGTTCTTGGCCGACGACCGGATCATGGCCGGGCCGCCGATGTCGATGTTTTCTATGGCGGCTTCGAACGTGCCTCCAGCGGCGACCGTGGCTTCGAACGGGTAGAGGTCAATCCAGGCAATGTCGATCGGCAGGATATCGTGCTCGTCCAGGGCGCGGGCATGGTCCGGCGCGTCGCGATAGGCCAGCAGTCCGCCGTGAACCTTGGGGTGCAGGGTCTTGACGCGTCCGTCCATCATCTCCGGGAATTTGGTGATCTCCGAAACGTCCTTGACGGCCAGGCCGGCGGCATGGATGGCGGCGCGCGTGCCGCCTGTCGAGATCAGCTCGATCCCGGCCTGGCTCAGCGCCGTCGCCGTTTCGATCAGGCCGGTCTTGTCGGACAGCGAGATGAGGGCGCGTTTGGGAGCGACAAGATCGGGAGCAGGCGGGAAATCGGGCGCGACGGGCATGAGCGGGTCCTGGGCGGTTCTTTGGGGGAGGAAATGAGTCGCGCGCGGTTTACACGACACATCCGGGTTTGCCTATAGGCGAGGCCCTGAACCTGGAGATTCGTGTCCAGTGGCGAGTCGGGATGATAAAAACAACTCTAGATTCACCAGAACGATGTTATTTTCATCAATGCTTGATTATATACTGACGGAATCTCCGTGCAACGGATTGCACCACAATCAACATTGATAGAGGGGCCTTAACCATGAAATACCCGCCGGCAGGGAAGCCCTACCGGCGGGTGATTTGGGGTTAACCAAACCCTTTAATCTTAACGGTATCCGTAGGCATACCCGCGGTCATACCGGCGATCATCGTAGCGATGGTAGCGGTCGACGCGGCGGTTGCCGTAGGTTTCGCGGGCCTGGGCTTCGATCTTCTTGCAGTTCGACTTGCCCTTGTCCTCGCCCAAGCTGCGGCCCAGGACGCCCCCGATGACCGCGCCGCCGACGGCGCCCAGGCCACGTTCATTCTTGCTGACCTGCGAGCCCAGCAGACCGCCGGCGATCGCGCCGATGATCATGCCCTTCTGGGCATTTTCCTTCTTTTCGACCTGACAGACATAGGACTGACGGGCCGAAGCGGCGGTTGGGACGGCAGCGGCGCTCAGGATGAGGCCGGACGAGATGACCGCAGCCATGGTGGTTTTGATCAAGGTCTTCATAGCTTGGTCTCCTTTCAATGAACCGGCCGGGGTTGGATGTTTCCGTGCCGTTGATGAGGACCTTTATAGACCTGCCAAGGTGAACGGCGTTTGAGCCGCGCGTTCATCCTCATTCAGGTGTGTTATTTTGTACAACCGCAAACCCTTGGCATATAACGAAAATGGCCCGGCTGAAGCAGCCGGGCCATAATTTTTTCAATGCGCAGAGATTTACAGCGTGCGCCGGATCTCTTCGACCGTGAAGCACTCGATAAAGTCGCCGGCCTTGATGTCCTGGAACTGCCCAAACGACATACCGCATTCCTGGCTGACCACAACTTCGTTGACCTCGTCCTTGAAGCGCTTGAGCGTGGTGAGCACGCCCATGTCCTGAATGACGACGTTGTCGCGCAGGATGCGGACGCGCGCGCCTTTCTGGACCTTGCCTTCGGTGACGCGACAACCGGCGACGCGGCCAACCTTGGAAATGTCAAACGCCTCCAGCACTTCCGCGTTGCCGAGGAAGGTTTCGCGCTGGACTGGTGCCAGCATCCCGGACAAGACGCCCTTGATGTCATCCAGCAGGTCATAGATGATCGCGTAGTAGCGGATCTCGACACCTTCGCGTTCGGCCAGGTCGCGCGCCTGTTTGCCGGCGCGGACGTTGAAGCCGATGATGGGCGCGTTGGAACCCTTGGCCAACTGGACGTCGGATTCGGTAATGGCACCGGCGCCGGAGTGGATGATGCGCGCACGCACCTCTTCGTTGCCGATTTTTTCCAGCGAGCCGACGATGGCTTCGGTCGACCCCTGGACGTCGGCCTTGATGATGAGCTGAAGTTCCTTGACCTTCTTGTCGGCCAGCTTGCTCATCATGTCACTCAGCGACACGGCACCGACCGGCGCAATCTGCTTCTCGCGGCGGACGCGTTGGCGGTACTCGGTGATTTCGCGCGCACGGGCGTCGTTTTCGACCACGGCGATCGCTTCACCCGGATCGGGCGTGCCATCCAGACCCAGGATTTCAACCGGCATGGACGGACCGGCTTCCGCCAGTTGCTCATCCCGTTCGTTGATCAGGGCGCGGACACGGCCGAAGCTGGAACCGGCCACGACGATATCGCCGCGCTTCAAGGTACCACGCTTGACCAGGACGGTAGCGACTGGACCGCGTCCCTTGTCGAGCTTGGATTCGATCACCACGCCCTCGGCCGTACGGTCGGGGTTGGCGCGCAGATCCAGGACTTCGGCCTGAAGCAGGATGGCTTCGATCAGGTTGTCCAGGCCCAGGCGGTTCTTGGCCGAGACCTCGACAATCTGGGTTTCGCCACCCAGGCTTTCGGCGACGATTTCGTGCTGCAGCAGCTCATTGACAATGTTCTGCGGCTTGGCGCCCGGCTTGTCGATCTTGTTGATGGCAACGATGATCGGCGTCTTGGCGGCGCGGGCGTGATTGATGGCCTCAATGGTTTGCGGCATGACGCCGTCATCGGCAGCCACGACCAGAACCACGATATCCGTCACATTGGCACCACGGGCACGCATGGCCGAGAAGGCGGCGTGGCCCGGGGTGTCCAGGAAGGTGATGCGTTCGTCGCTGGGCAGGCGAACCTGATAGGCACCGATGTGCTGGGTAATGCCGCCGGCTTCACCGGTTGCCACATCGCTGGAACGCAGGGCGTCCAGCAGCGACGTCTTGCCGTGGTCGACGTGACCCATGACAGCCACCACCGGCGGACGCGGCTGAGCGTCGTCGCTGTGGTCGTCGGAGTCAATAAAGCCTTCCATGACGTCCGATTCCGAGACGCGGCGGACGGTGTGGCCGAATTCATGGGCGACCAGTTCGGCGGTATCGGTGTCGATGATGTCGTTGATCTTCAACATCATGCCCTGCTTCATCAGCATCTTGATGATGTCGACGGCACGGACCGCCATACGGTTCGACAGTTCCTGCACGGTAATGACATCGGGGATGATAACATCACGCGAGACGCGGGTGTTGTCGACCTGATGGCCCTTGCGCTTTTCACGTTCGCGCTCTCGGGCACGGCGAACCGAAGCCAGCGAACGCATGCGTTCGACGGCGTTTTCGTCGTCACCGACCACGGCTTGCAGGGTCAGGCGGCCTTCGCGACGCTTGGGCTCGCCACGGGTCTGCGAAACGGCCTTGGTAGCAGCTCCGGCCTTGCCGCCGCGCTTGACGGCGCCACCACGATCGTCATCGTCCCGGCTGCCCGGAGCCCTGACAGGACCGGCCGCACCACGCGACGAGCGGATGCGATCAACTTCCGGCGTCGCCGGAGCATTGGGGGCAGCGCCGGTGCCCGGACGGGGCGGACGCGGCGAATTTGCGCTGTAACGTACGGTTTCGCCACGGTCCGGACGCGGGGCGTTCGGGTCGCGCGGCGGACGCGGCGGCGCATTGGGATCGCGCGGGGTGTAGGGACGGTTCGGATCGCGCGGCGGACGGTCGCCTTGCGGACGGTCACCACGGGGCGCATCGCGATTGAACGGAGGACGATCGCCCTGCGGACGGTCACCCTGAGGACGATCGCGATTGAACGGAGGACGATCGCCTTGGGGACGGTCGCCCTGGGGACGATCACGGTTGAACGGAGGACGATCGCCTTGCGGCCGATCACCTTGCGGACGGTCG
>NZ_GL883077.1:375114-396816 GCF_000204015.1 Asticcacaulis biprosthecium C19
CGCGCGCTGGCGGGCGTCCTGCTCTTCCTGACGCAGACCGCTGCCGCCACCTTGCTGGCGCGGTGCGCTGGATGGCTGGGGTCGGGAGGGCTGCGGGCTTGGACGAGCCAGGTTGGTGTCCGAGGTCGGACGCGGTCCGTGTGGCGCTCCGGCGGGCGGCGGCGTGCCGATGCGGCGCTTGGTTTCCACCACCACCGTCTTGGAGCGGCCATGGCTGAAGCTCTGCTTGACCGTACCGGTCGCAACATTGCCGCCGACACGCGGCTTCAGAGAGAGCGGCGCGCGCTCACGGTTCTGGTCGTTCGTCTTATCGTCTTTGGGGTCGCTCATGCGGCTTGCTTTACTTAACCCTTGGTGGCAGCGCAACCTTGCGCGGCCCGTGTTATGAAAAATAGTCTCTGATCTTCGACGATTCCGCCCGTGCGGGGCCATCAAAGCGGGCGCTGTGGCGCGTCATGACGTCAAGGCGACGCTTCTCCATCTTGGCGCCCTACCGCTTCGCTGCTTGAGGGCTTTTTGTGCCCTACCGCTTCGCTGCTTGAGGGCTCTGAACTTCTACCACGTAACCAGTCAGGGGGCGTCAGCGGCTCGAAACCTGATAATCGGGCCATTTCGGCGGCCCAGCGCTGCACCCGGCGGCCACCCAGAAGGGCGGCGTGAATGGCATTTTCCTGACCCATGGCGAGACTAAGCTCGTCATTGCTGAACACGCCGGCTACCGGAATATTGACCGCCCTGGCCGCCGCCAGAAGCTTATTGCGGCCGTCCTCGGCCCCGTCGCGGGCCTCGATCAGCCAGGCCGCCTTGCCGGATTTGACCGAGCTCAGCACCTTTTCAAAGCCGTTGATCACGCCACCTTCGCGCCGGGCCAGACCCAGGAGGTCCAAACAACGGCGGCGCAGGAGGTCATGCACCAGAGGAAGGAGATCGGGGGTGGTCTTGACCTGACGCTTGGCCGCTTTGGAGAATATGTTGCGTTTGATCGCGATTTCAAGAGCCGCGCGCTCCGAGGCCACCCACAGGCCGCGTCCGGGCAGTTTCTGCAACAGGTCAGGCGTAAGGACGCCGTCCGGCGCCACGACGAAGCGGATCAGGCGCGCCGTATCGACGCTCTGGCCCGACGCAATGTCGCGACGCAGCTTTCCTGGCGTTTCCTCGCACAGGATCGCGACCTCCGGCTCATCACCGGAGGCGCTGTCAGTATGGGTTAGCTCAGCCGGCTCATTGTTCGAGGCTGGCGACATCCGCGCCCTCCTCTTCTACCGTCTCTTCTTCTACGTCTGCCGTCTCTTCGATTTCGGGGGCTTCGTCTTCACCCTCTTCGGTGTATTCGGGCTCTTCTTCTTCGACCACCGGCGCCTCGATCCAGCCGGCCGTGACACGGGCGTTCAGGATCAGGGACTCGGCATCGGGGACCGACAGGGTGAAGCTTTCCAGGGCACCCGGAACGCGGACGCGTTCGCCGCCCTTTTGCTCGAAACCACCACGTAGTTCGTCGGTCGCCAGATCGGCGAGGTCTTCCACGGTCTTGACGCCGGCTTCTCCCAGGGCGACCGCCATGGGCAGGGTGACGCCCTGGACTTCCAGAACGCCGTCCTCAACGCCCAGTTCCTTGCGCTTGGCGTCCTGTTCGGCCGTTTCGCGCTCCAGGAAGTCACGGGCGCGCGCCTGCAGTTCCTGGGCCGTGTCTTCGTCGAAGCCTTCGATGGCCGCGATTTCGTTCTCGTCGACATAGGCCAGGTCTTCGACCGAGGTGAAGCCTTCGGTCACCAGCAGCTGAGCGATGACCTCGTCGACGTCCAGGGCTTCCTGGAACAGGGCGGTGCGCTCGGCGAATTCCTTCTGGCGGCGCTCGGAGTCCTGGGACTCGGTGATGATGTCGACCTGCCACCCGGTCAGTTGCGAACCCAGGCGGACATTCTGGCCGCGACGGCCGATGGCCAGCGACAGTTGTTCATCGGGCACGACCACTTCGACGCGGTCTTCTTCTTCGTCCAAAACCACCTTGGTGACTTCGGCCGGGGCCAAGGCGTTGACGATGAAGGTGGCTTCGTCAGGCGACCACTGGATGATGTCGATCTTTTCGCCCTGCAGTTCGGCGACGACGGCCTGAACGCGCGAACCGCGCATACCGACGCAGGCGCCGACCGGGTCGATCGAGTTGTCGTTGGACAGAACCGCCATCTTGGCGCGTGAGCCCGGGTCGCGGGCGACCGACTTGATTTCAATGACGCCGTCGTAGATTTCCGGCACTTCCTGGGCAAACAGCTTGGCCATGAAGCCGCCATGGGCGCGCGACAACATGATCTGCGGGCCCTTGGTTTCGCGGCGGACGTCGTAGATATAGGCGCGGATACGGTCATTGACCTGGAAGGCTTCGCGCGGGATCGACTGGTCGCGACGCATGATGCCTTCGCCACGGCCCAGGTCGACAATGACGTTGCCGTATTCGACGCGGCGAACAGTGCCGTTGACGATTTCGCCGACACGGTCCTTAAACTCGTCGTACTGGCGCTCGCGTTCGGCTTCGCGGACCTTGTGGGTCACGACCTGGCGCGCCATCTGGGTCTGAACGCGGCCCAGCTCGAACGGCGGCAGGGTCTCGACATATTCCTTGCCGACAAAGGCTTCCTTGTCCTCGCGCAGGGCGTCGGACAGGCTCTTCTGGGCGTATTCGTTTTCGACCTCTTCATCGCCGACCACGGTGACGTGGCGGGTGATGGTCATTTCGCCCCACTTGGGGTCGATATGGACGCGAATGTCGTGGTCGGCGCCGTAACGCGAACGCGCGGCCTTCTGGATCGCCTCTTCGATGGAGGCGATGACGACGCTCTTGTCGATCTGCTTTTCGCGCGCCACGGCGTCGGCGATTTGAAGCAATTCCTGACGGTTGGCGCTGATCCCGGTGAAGCTCATCTCTGGGTCCTTGGGTTATTTGTCGTCGTTGGCAGGTTCGTCGTCCTCGAGGTCGTCTGCGTCCTCAAAGTCGTCGTCAAACTCTTCGTCTTCGTCCTCATCGTCTTCGCCACGGTTGGCGCGCATCTCGGCGCCACGCTTCATCAGCTCGTCGGTGAGAACCAGCTTGGCGTCGATGACCCACGCAAAGGGCATCAGCGCCGTTTCCGGCTCGCCTTCCAGGTCGATGGCGATGTGATCGCCTTCAACGCCGGCCAGGGTACCGCGAAAACGCTTGCGGCCTTCGGCGAGGCGGTCCAGCTCGATGCGAGCCTCGTAACCCTGGTAGGTTTCGAAATCCTTCAGGCGGGTCAGCGGCCGATCGATACCGGGCGAGGACACTTCCAGGACATAGTCGCCCGAGATCGGGTCGGCTTCGTCGAGGAAGGCAGACAGAGCGCGCGACAGGCGGGCGCACTGGTTGACATTGATCTCACCGTCGGACTGGCGTTCGGCCATGATCTGGAGGCGACGGGCGCCACCGGGCTTGTTGGAGCCCATCAGACGCACGCGCACGATGTTCAGCCCCAGCTCATTGGCGATGGGGTCGAAAATATCGATCAGCTTGCGATCTTCGCTGGTCTTGGCGCGCATAAAGTCTTTGTTCCGGACATCACTTCGTTCGTCCGATTTTTTAGGGCGCTAACGCTTCGCTCCTTGAGCGCGTTAAGCAATAAAAAAGGCGGCGGGCCTTGGTGGCCGCCGCCGCTGCCTTGCGGCATCGGACGATTGTTGGCGCTATATAGGCTGTATGCGGCGGCTTGCCAAGTGGAATCTCAGGCCTTGCCGAACAGGCGGGCATAGTCGGCCGGAATCTCCACAGGATACAGGGCTCCGGAATAGATTTGCAGCAGGAGCCAGATGACATAGGCGCCTGCGCCCGACACGGCCAGAAGCATCAACCACGCAACCGGTTTGTTGGCCTTCTTGAAGATGTCGTAGGCGATACAGCCAAAATGCAGGAACAGCGAGAAGACGCCTGCACCGTAATAGCCCAGGAAGACCGGCTTCCACTGCGGCGACATCAGGCCGGCGGCAGCGAAATGGAAGTTGGTGTCCAGGTGCAGGACGTGACGCCCGACCAGGACGGCGCCAATATGGGTGAGGATGAACAGTGTCATCACAGCCCCTGACGCAGCTTGGAACTGGTGGATGATGTCCTTCTTTTCGGTCCAGATTTCCCAGATCAGCGGCAGACCGGTCAGGATCTGGATCGCAAACGCCGCCAGGACGGCATATTCGACCACCGGGACATAGTAGAGCGCACGCAGGGTCTGCATGAATTGAATATGGAATTCGACACCCAACAGCCCGGCGAAATGGTTGGCAAAATGCAGGCACAGGAAGGCGAAAACAAATGCCGCCGACAGTTTGTGAATGCGTTCCATGCCAAGTCTCCGAAGCTACAGGCCTCAACCTTGGCGCAAACTTGGGTGAATGGCTACAGGTTCGATCACGCGGACGTGAAGGTGTGGCTTTTTGGTTTGCCGGAAAGGCCGGTGGAATCAAACGACGGAACACGCGGAAAGACGCGGAATTCCGGGTGGCCGATCTCCCGCGCGAAGCGCCTTCACAACAATGAGTCAGGGTGTCGCCTGCCGTGTTGACGTCCTGAATTCCGTGCCTTCAGTGTGCGACGCCATCGGCGGCGCTTCTGTGTTTTCCGTGTTCCTCTTAAAAGCCTCCGGTTTGTCTGAGGCTTTTAAGAGCACCACGGACCACACGGAGGCCGCTCCGCGGCGACACAGAAAACACCGAATTCAGGACACCCGGAGGCACGTTCGTCACGTCATCCCTATAAGCAGCAAGGCGCTCCGCGCGGAAGATCGGCGAGCCGGAATTCCGCTTCTTTCCGTCTCTTTCCGTGTGTTCCGTCGTTAGATTCTACCGGCCCCGACGGCGAATCTCAGCCCTTACGAACGAAGTCAAAAAAAACCGGCTTGCAGTCACCCAGGCCCTTGGTCTCGTACCGTGTCGTGACATGGTCTGCCGGCGGCACCGTCCAGTCAACAGGGCGTTCCGCCGTCCACTCCAGGTCCGGATTTGCCGTGAAACGCTCCAAGGCCCAATCGGCATAGTTGGCCCAGTCGGTGGCAAACCGCACAATCCCACCCGGTTTCAGTACGCGCGCAAAGGCAGCTACGGTCTCCGTCTGGATAAAGCGGCGCTTGTTGTGGCGCGCCTTGGGCCAGGGATCCGCAAACAGGATGAAGATCCGGCTCAACGACGCGTCCGGCAGCTTGTCCAGCAGGGGCCGGGCATCATCCGCCAAAATCAGGACATTGGCGAGACCGGCATCGTCGAGATGTCGCAAGGCCGAACCGACCCCATTCAGGAAAGGTTCGCAACCGATGAAGGTCACGTCCGGATTGCGCGCCGCCTGCTGGGCCAGGTGCTCACCGCCGCCGAAGCCGATTTCCAGCCAAATTCCACGCCTGGAGGCTACCGCCGCTGCAACGCGTTCGTCCGTGGCCTCGATCTGAGGCAACAAGGAGTCGAACAGGTCGGCCTGACGCGGTTTCAGGGTGCGCGATTTGATGCGCCCAAACGAACGCAGCGGACCGTGGGATTTTTCTTCAGAACTCATCCGGGCGCTTTAGAAGGCGCGCTTGAGCTCGTCAACCAGATCGTTGCGTTCCCACGAGAAGCCACCTTCGGCATCCGGCGTGCGGCCGAAGTGACCATAGGCTGTCGTTCGCTCGTAGATCGGCTTGTTCAGGCCCAGATGCGTGCGGATCGAGCGCGGCGTCAGGCCGCCGATCAGCTGCGGCAGGATCTCTTCCAGCTTCTCTTCCGATACCTGGCCTGTGCCGTGGGTGTCGACATAGAAGCTCAGCGGGCTCGACACGCCAATGGCATAGGAAACCTGAAGCGTACACTTCTTGGCCAGGCCGGCCGCAACGACGTTCTTGGCCAGGTAACGCAGGGCATAGGCGGCCGAGCGATCCACCTTGGTCGGGTCCTTGCCAGAGAAGGCGCCGCCGCCATGCGGGGCCGCGCCGCCGTAGGTGTCGACGATGATCTTGCGGCCGGTCAGACCGGCGTCGCCGTCGGGACCGCCGATGACAAAGTTGCCGGTCGGGTTGACCAGCCATTCGGTCTCGTCCGTCACCATGCCCGCCGGCAGAACTTCGAGGGCGAACGGCTTGATGATGGCTTCGACGTCCTTAGGCGACAGGCCTTCGTGGTGCTGGTGCGACACCAGAACCTTCAGGATGCGCGACGGGCGGCCGTTTTCGTACTGGACCGTCACCTGGCTCTTGGCGTCAGGCTCCAGGCGGTGTTCGCCGGCATGGCGCGCTTCGGCCAGGCGACGCAGGATATTGTGCGACCATTGCAGCGGCGCCGGGGTCAGCTCGGCGGTCTCATCGGTGGCATAGCCGAACATGATACCCTGGTCGCCGGCGCCTTCGTCCTTGTTACCGGCGGCGTCGACGCCCATGGCGATGTCGGCTGACTGGGCGTGCAGGTGACAGGCATAGTCCGCCATGGCCCAGTGAAAGCCCTTCTGGGCGTAGCCGATGTCCTTCACGGCATGGCGGACCTTGTCCTCCAGGCTGTTGATAATCTCCTGGATCTCATTGTCACCGGCGCGGACTTCACCGGCCAGCACGATGCGATTGGTCGTCACCAGGGTTTCACAGGCCACACGCGCTTCCGGGTCGCGCGCCAGAAAGGCGTCAACCACGACGTCTGAAATGCGATCGGCGACTTTATCGGGATGGCCTTCAGAGACGCTTTCAGAGGTAAAAATATAGGAAGGGCGCATGGAACAGGGCTCTCTCAACGGGAATTCCCATACACATATAAAGATATCTTTATATGATCAAGTAAGAACACACGTGGATGCAAAAAAAGCCCCGTTCAGAGAACGGGGCCAAAGAACACTTTTTGCCAATCGATTGCACGATTGAGATATTTTAAGCGTCTTCACTTTCGCCCAAGACGCGGACGAGTTCGAGAACCTTGCGGCGCAGCTTGGCGCTGCGGATACGCGGGAAGGCTTCAGCCAGCTCGATGCCCTCGGTGGTCATCAGGAAGCCGTGGACGAACTGTTCGGATTCGGATTCGGAGAAACCCTCAACAGCTTCGGTCTCGCCATAGCCTTCGAAGAAGTAGGCCACCGGCGCCTTGAGTGCGCGCGCAATCTCATACAGTTTGGACGCGCTGATACGGTTCGAACCGCGCTCATACTTTTGGACTTGCTGGAAGGTCAGATCGATGACTTCCGCGAGGCCTTCCTGGCTCATCCCGAGAAACTTGCGGCGCATACGAACACGCGCGCCAACGTGCAGATCGACCGGGTTGGGGCCCCGGTCCGTTTTGGTGATCTCGTCCAACTTTGCCTCTACAATTTCTTCATACCCGCGAGGGGCTGAATGGTTACACGTGTAATACCGGTCAATTCCGTTGGATTTGTGGCGGCAGCTTCAAATGAAAGTTACCGCCTGATCCCTATCGGTGGTTGTCCGGGGCTCTAATGACCACCCTCGAAAGTATGCCGACTGTCACAAAAATCAAGACCAGGCAAGTGACCAGAACGGGTATCCAGAAACGGGTCTCGGAATACGGTGTCAGGGCAGCCGGATTTGGTAAGGTAATATCACGCAGGCCACGGACCTGGGAACCCAGCTTTGTAGCAGGTATCATCCTACCGAGAGGATCGATCAGGCCCGACACGCCCGTCGGGGTCGACCGGACCATGGGAAGGCCCTCCTCGATCGAGCGGAAACTGGCTAAATTCATATGTTGTTGAGGACCTGTGGTGGGTCCGAACCAGGCATCGTTACTGATGTTGACGATCCACTTCGGACGCGACGTGTCTTGCGAAGATGTGTATTTGGTCAAGTCCAATGACGGGAAGATTCCTTCGTAACAAATCAACGGTAAAAACCGTGGTACGCTACCGTAGGTAACCGGGCTTGTTCGCCTTCCTGGCGTAAAACCGTCACCAATATGTACCAGTTCGGTGAAGCCTATGCGTTCCAGCACGTCCTCATAGGGGAGAAATTCTCCGAAGGGCACCAACTTATACTTGTTATAATAGCCTTCTATCCTGAACACATTTTCGTGTTGTTGGGCGGCAATCAGCGAATTTCGCCACACATTGCCGAGTTTTGGGTCGTAATCGGATCGGTACGCGCCAAAAATCAGGGCCTGGTTGTCCCGAAGAAGCGTGACCATAACCGGCGCCGTCCAGGAATCGTTCGCAAAAAGTTCATCCGACGATACCGGAAGCGCGCCTTCCGGCCAGATAACCAGATCGGGCCATTTGTGACCGGGCGCCGGTGGCGCCTTGGTCATGGCGACGTAGTCGTTGAACACATGCCGGAAGGCGCCGCGTGACCATTTGGCTGCCTGACCGATATTGGGCTGGACCACGCGAACGACGTAGTCGCTGTAGGTGATGGGGGTCGTCCGAAGACGATATTCACCCAGAACGAAAAGCCCGCACAGGGTCAGGACCATGGCAATCGCTGCGGTATAGCCGTGCAGCCCCCTGCCGGTATGACGCCGCACCACGCCCGCGCTGGAAAAGATCAGTACTGTCAGGAAACCGAGGCCATAGACGCCGACATAGGCGGCGATCTGCGACATGGCCGACCCGGCGCGCCAGGTGGCGCCCGATGGGTTCCACGGGAAACCTGAGAAGATCATGCCGCGCGTCATTTCCAGCAGGGAAAAGGCGGCCGCGAAGTAAAGGAAACGAATCTGACCTCGGGGGGCGAACCGACGGTACAGAATAGCGAACAACCCCCAGAACAGCCCCATACCGAGACCCAGAGCCAGGTCGGCGGGTATGCCCATCTTCAGCCCGAAGGTTTCCCGGTCGACCATGAAGGCTTCGACGATCCAGAAGCAGCTGATCAGAAAATAGGCCGAGCCGGCCAGCCAGCCCATGACGAATGCCTGGCGTAATGGCCGCGTGCCGACATGTTTATCCAGCGCCCACAGGATATACCCGTAACCCAAAAGGCCCGGCAGAAACCCGAACGGCGGTTGTGCCAGCCCGATCAGAAGCCCGGCCACCGGCATCAGCAGCAGACGCCATTCCTGGCGGACCCACAGCTCAAGCCATTCCCTCAGCCCCCCCGGTTTATTCATCGGCCGGTGTCAGATCGGCGTCGGCGAAGCTGCGGCGATGCAGGCGCAGCTTCTTGATGCGACGGGCATCGGCGTCCAGGACCTCGATGTCGAAGCCGGCTTTTTCATAGGGAATGATCTCACCACGCTGCGGCACACGGCCTGCCAGGACCGCGACCAGCCCAGCCATCGTGTCGATCTCTTCCTCGGTATCCTCGGGGAACAGCTCAAGCCCGAGCTTCTCTTGCAGGGTGGTCACCTCGACGCGGCCGTCGACCTCGATCTGACCTGACGGAAGCTGGCGGATATCCTCTTCGCCGGCTTCGTCATATTCATCGTCGATATTGCCAACCACCGCCTCGACCAGGTCCTCGAGCGTCACCAGACCATCGGTGCCGCCGAACTCGTCGATCACCAAAGCCATGTGGATACGCTGAGCCTGCATGCGCAGCATCAGCTCGGCGGTTGTCATCGAAAGCGGCACATACAACAGTTCGCGGCGGACCCGGTGCAGCACCGGCTCGGCCCAGTTCGGGCCGGTCTTGCCGATATCCGGCCCCAACAGCTTCAGCACGTCCTTGATGTGGACCACGCCCACCGGATCATCCAGCGTTTCGCGATAGATGGGCAGGCGCGAATGCTCGCTTTCGATACAGGTCCGAACCACGTCGGCCAGGGTCGAGGACAGCTCGATCGAAACGATATCAACCCGCGGCGTCATGACATCGGCGACGCTGAGGTTCTGGAATTCGCGGGCGTGATCGACCAGTTCGGAGGCGACATGGTCTTCACCGCTGGCGATGTCGGCCTCGGCGCGGGTCTGCGGCCGGGTCAGGCCGAAAAACGAAAAGAGGGAGGACTTCTTTTTCTGCGGGTCTGGGTCAGGCATGGCCATCTGCATAGGGGTCTGCGACGCCCAGGTTCTTCAGGATACTGCGTTCCAGGTTTTCCATGGTCTCGGCTTCGGCGTCGTGAAGGTGATCATAACCCAATAAATGCAAAGTGCCATGCACAGACAGATGCAGAACGTGATTTTTCAGCGTCTTGCCCTGTTCCCTGGCCTCGCGGACACAGGTTTGCAGGCCCAGAGCCATATCGCCCAGGTGATCCAGCACACCCTTGATCTGCATCGACTTAGGCGCCGGGAAGCTCAGGACATTGGTCGCCTTGTCCTTGTTGCGATATTCGGCGTTCAACCGCTTCATCTCGGCATCGTCGCACAAAAGGACGACGACATCGGCCTGGTCGGTGAAGTTGACGGCCTTCAGCGCCGCGGTGACGGCGGTTTCAACCACGTCGACGGCGTCGGGCAAGGCATCGAGCCAGCCGTCTTCCTCGATTTCGATATCAATAAGAGGTTCCATCAGGAGAAGCTGTTCTTGTGCTCGTTATCATAGGCGCGAACGATGCGCGCCACCAGTTCGTGCCGGACGATGTCGTCGGCCGTCAGTTCGGCAACCCCGACACCCTTGACCGTCCCCAGCAGGCCGACCGCATGGGCCAGGCCGCTTTCCCCCTTGTTGGGCAGGTCGACCTGGGACGGATCACCCGTCACCACCATCTTGGACCCCTCACCCAGGCGGGTCAGGAACATCTTCATCTGCATGCGCGTGGTGTTTTGCGCCTCATCGATGATGACATAGGCGTAGTTCAAGGTTCGGCCGCGCATATAGGCCAGCGGCGCGACCTCGATCTCCTTGGTCTCGCGCTTCTTCGCCAATACCTGGGCGCCCAAAATATCGTCCAGCGCCCCCCAGATCGGTGTCAGATACGGGTCGATCTTCTCGTTAAGATCCCCTGGGAGGAAGCCCAGACGTTCGCCGGCTTCGACCGCCGGACGGGTGATGATCAGCTTGTCGACCCGGCGCGACAGCAGCAGTGCCACGCCATGCGCAACAGCCAGGAAGGTCTTGCCCGAACCGGCAGGTCCCATGGCGAAAACCAGGTCCTTTTCGGCCAGTTCCTTGAGATAAGCGGCCTGACCGGCCGTCTTGGCAGCGATAGCGCCGCGACGGCCCATAATGACGGTGTTGCGCTGGTCGACGGGCGGGCTGGTGGTGGAATCGGACGGCGGCGATGCCGGCTGTTCGATCAGCCGGCGGACATCGGTTTCGGTGATCTCGATACCGCGATCATACAGGTCGCTGATGGCCACGATGACGCCGCGGGCCTTTTGGCGTGCACGCGCATCACCGGAGACGACCAGACCGCCACCGGGCATTTCCACCAGCACCTTGAACGCACCCTCGACCATGGCCAGGTAGCGTTCTGCCGGTCCGGCCACAGCCAGGACGCAGGCGTCGGTCAGGGGAATGAAGTCGTCCTTGACGGCGGTCATGCGGACACGGTTTCCAGAAGGGCACCCTGCAGCGAATTGTTACCAACGGCGACGATACGCACCGGCACGATCTGACCGATCAGATGACGGGCGTCCTCGACATAGACCGACTGCAGGTACGGCGAACGGCCGATGGCTTGGTTATCGCGCCGACCGGGCTTTTCGAACAGAATATCCAGCGTCTTGCCGACCAGGGTCGCCTTGAAGGCCTGCTGCTGCTCGATGATCAGAGCATTGAGCGTCTGCAGGCGTTCGTCCATCACCGCTTCGGGCACCTGGTTGGGCATGGAGGCTGCCGGCGTGCCGGGCCGCGGCGAATATTTGAAGGTAAAGGCCGAGGCGTACCCGACCTGACGAACCAGATCGAGCGTGTCCTCGAAATCCTTGTCGGTCTCGCCGGGGAAGCCGACAATGAAGTCGCCGGACAGGGCCAGGTCGGGCCGGGCCGCCTTGATGCGTGCGACCAGGTCGAAATAGGCTTGGCGGCCGTGCTTGCGGTTCATGGCGCGCAGGATCTTGTCGCTGCCCGACTGCACAGGCAAGTGCAGGTACGGCATAGCCGCGCCTAAATCGCGGTGCGCTGCGATCAGGTCGTCACCCATGTCGTTGGGGTGCGAGGTGGTATAGCGCAGGCGATCGATGCCCGGAATGTCGGCCAGGGCGTACATCAGCTTCGCCAGGGTCGAGGGCTGGCCATCGCTGCCGACACCATTGAAGGCGTTGACGTTCTGCCCCAGCAGGGTCAGTTCACGTACGCCCTTGGCGGCCAAAGCTTGGGCTTCGTCGAGGATGGCGGCGACCGGACGCGACCATTCGGCGCCGCGGGTATAGGGCACGACGCAGAAGGTGCAGAACTTGTCGCATCCTTCCTGAACAGTCAGGAACGCGGTCGGGCCGGTGACGGTTCGATCGCTGGTCAGGGCGTCGAACTTGGCCTCCGGCGCGAAGTCGGCAGCCAGGCGTTCACCCTTGGCGCGGTGGGTACGGGCGATCAATTCGGGTAGCTGGTGATAGGCCTGCGGGCCGATAACGAGGTCGACGGCCGGGGCGCGGTGCATGATCTCGATGCCCTCGGCCTGGGCGACACAACCCGCGACGGCGATGGTCATCCGACCTTCGCCCCGCGCTTCCTTTTCGCCGCGCAATTCCTTCAGCCGGCCGATCTCGGAATAGACCTTCTCGGCCGCCTTTTCGCGGATATGGCAGGTGTTGAGCAGGACCAGGTCGGCGCCATCGGCGACGTCGGAAACCTCATAGCCCAGCGGACGCAGGATATCGATCATGCGCTCGCTGTCATAGACGTTCATCTGACAGCCGTAGGTCTTGATATGCAGCTTCTTCAAAGGGGCGTTCATGCGGCGGGTTATGGGGTTTCTGAAGGAAAAAAGCAAGAAGAGGCAGGGGCCGCCCGCCGCATGGCTCTGGGCGTTCGGCGCGGAAATCGACCCACCGGGTCGATTTCATAAAGTTTGCCATGCGGCAAACTTTCGCTTCTCACCCCGGCACCCCGAAACGCGACAGTGATTAAGTGCTTAAACGACAAAAAAGCGGGACGCCTGGGTCCCGCTTTTTGTCGTCTATCCATCTAAACGCTATGGCGTTGCGGGGTGCAGGGGTCGGCGACCCCTGCGTCTTATTTCTCTTCTTCCAACGGCACGCCATAAAGCTCCAGCTTATGGCCGACCAGTTTATAGCCCAGCTTCTGCGCCAGGGCTTCCTTCATGATCTCGATGTCCTTGTCAAAGAACTCGACGACCTGTCCGGTTTTGATATTGATCAGGTGATCGTGGTGATCGTCCCCGGCCTGTTCATAGCGCGACCGGCCGTCACCGAAGTCATGGCGTTCGACCACGCCGGCCTCTTCAAACAGACGAACCGTCCGATACACCGTGGCCAGCGAGATGTTCGGATCGACCGCGGCGGCACGATGATACAGCTCTTCGACGTCCGGGTGATCATGGGCCTGCGACAGAACCCGCGCCACAACCCGGCGCTGGTCGGTCATCCGCATGCCTTTTTCGATACACTGCTTCTCGATGGGGTCCATGGACAACTCCCGCCCGGTCTTGATTTTGCAAAGCGTTCGCACGCAACATCTCGTGTCGTGATTTCGAAATTTGCTATGTAGCCGATATCAGAATCAAACAAATTTCGAAATCACGACACCAGTAAATGTAAGGCGTTGCTCAGTGCAGTGCAAGCCTTAGTATGTGCGCGTCCACAGGCTCACCCTCCTTGCGGGAGTAGTAGGCCTTGCGCCGCCCGGCACGCTTAAAACCACAGGATTCGTACAGCCGCAAGGCATAGGCATTGTCCGTGGCGCATTCCAGGAACAGACTTTCGGCGCCCTCCGCCCGCAAAGCCGCAATCACCTGCACCATCAGCATCCGCGCCAGGCCCTTGTGCTGATAGGACGGATCGGTCGCAATCGTCAGGATTTCGCCTTCCCCCTCCACCACCGCCATGACCACGAAGCTAACGACATCACCATCAGCCTCAAACACATAGGTACGATGATGGGGCTTGATCAGAAGATCGGCGAATACCCCGGCGCTCCAGCCGTAATCAAAACAACGCGAATGGATCTGCTCCAACTGCGTGCACGGCGCATTGAGCTGGCGGATCGCCGTCATGCCGGCACCTGCGGCGCCAAAGTAATAATGCCGCGCGTCGAGGCCACCGCATCCGCCCCACGCATATATAACGGCGTGACATCGTCATGACCCGGCAAGAGCGTCAACGCCGCCAGGGCCGCCAGTGACGGCCAGTCCTGAACCAAAACCTCGGCGTCGGGAAATTCAGACTTCACCTCGTTCACCGCCGGGCCCGTTAAAACCCTGATATCGCTCAGATTTGCCAAGTCGGCAAACCCTATCGCCTGTGGCGCGTTTTGGCCATGCTGAACATAGAAGGTGCCCCGGCCGCCATTGATCACGGCCAAGGCCTCGCGGCCTTCCAAAGAGGGATGCACAGTCAGAACCTCCAGCGTCCCGACACCCTTCAACGCCAGGCCCAGACCTGAGGCCAGCCCCTTGGCAAAGGACAGCCCGACACGAAGGCCGGTGAAAGACCCTGGCCCCAGGGTCACCCCAATGTTCGTCACATCGCGCGGCGCCAAGCCGGCTTCGCGGAACAGTTCAGCCACCATGACCGGCAGACGCTCCTGATGGCCGCGCGGCATGGGGTCGGTCGCTGTGAGAATGGCGTCACCGTCCCTGAACAGCCCGGCCTGGCAGGCGTTCAGCGCGGTGTCGATGACCAGGACGGTACTCAGAGGACCGCCTCGATATGGCGGACTTCCGGCACATAGTGCTTCATCAGCGATTCAACGCCCTGGCGCAGCGTGGCGGACGACGACGGACAGCCGGCGCAGGCGCCGCGCATATGCAGATAGAGCGTTCCAGATTCCATGTCGAAACTGTCGAATTCGATGTCGCCACCGTCCTGGGCGACGGCCGGCCGGACACGGGTGTCGAGCAGATCCTTGATCTCGGCGATGATCTGACCCAGTTCGCCTTCATAGACGGTCTCGGTCTTGACCTCAGTCTCACGCAGGATCGGCTGACCGGACGTATAGAAGTCCATGATGGCGGCCAGGATCGGCGGTTTCAGTTGCGCCCAGATCAGCGTGGCGTCCGGGTCGCGTCGCACGGTCAGGAAGTCGGAACCGAAGAACAGGGCCGACACGCCATCGATCTTGAACAAGGCTTCGGCCAGGGGCGAGACCTTGGCCTCGTCCTCGGAGACGAACTGCTTCGTGCCCTGGGCCAGGACGACCTGGCCGGGCAGGAACTTGATGACGTCGGGATTGGGTGTGGCTTCGGTCTGGATGAACATGACAATCACTCTTATAACTCAAGCGCTAAATGGGCGCAAAACAGCGCAATGGCAAGAGTTTGTGGTCAAGAGGCGGCTGCGGCCGGTGGAATCAAACGACGGAACACACGGAAAGAGGCGGAAAGAGGCGGAATTCCGGGCGGCTCAAGCTACCGCGCGAAGCGCCTTCATTCCATGGAGTTTGTGGCTGTGCACCGGCTGAGGTGAAGCCTAGAATTCCGTGTCTTCAGTGTACGCCGCCATTGGCGGCGCTTCAGTGTTTTCCGTGTTCCACTTAAATGCCAGCGGCAGACCGTCTGGCGGGGAGCTTTCTGAAGCGAGAAAGGGGAACACGGACCACACGGAGGCCGCTGCGCGGCGACACTGAAAACACGGAATTCCGTGTTGCACAACGGCCGCGCATCACGTCATCGCTTCAGGGAATGAAGGCGCTTCGCGCGGGGGGTGCCGCAACCGGAATTCCGCTTCTTTCCGCCTTTTTCCGTGTGTTCCGTCGTTTGATTCCACCGGCCCAACGGACGATAACACTATAACTTCCCGACCCATTCCCGCAGTACTGCGTTCACGATCGTCAGCTTGGCGAAACTCCAGCCACCCGTCTGCATATCGGCGATCATCGACTGGAGCGACTGCACCATGCCGGCATTCTCGCCTTCCCAGGTCTCGATGATCTGCTGCGGCGTCTCCAACGGCGACATCCGCGACATCATCGCCTTGACCACCGCCTTCTGCTCGATCAGCACATCCTCGATCAATCGCCGGGTGGCCATGCGGTCCCAAGGATCGGCGCTGGTCAAGGACCCCGCCCCTTCCGTCAGACGGTCAAACCCAAATCGGTCGCCGGTCAGGAAGTACAGCTCCACCGTCTTGTCCAATGGCTTCTTCGGTCCCAAGGCTAGGTCGATCACATCCACCACATGATGGAAGACGCCCAACAAAGCGATCCGCCGCGCCAGATCTTCCGGCGCCCCCTGCCCGGTCAGCTCTGTGACCCGCGCCTCCAGTCGCGCCTTGACCGTTTCACTCAACACCGCCGAGCCCTGGGCCAGGACCTGCGCCATGCCGTCAGCATAGGGCTTGATCCGAGTCGCCAGCGGACCCGGGGTCTGCGAGAACCGACGCGCAATCCAGTAGGTCTGGCGCCGGATGAATCCCGAAAGATCGCGATACAGTCCGGTCTGGGCCGCCGCCGGCACCTTGGCGTCCAAGGCCGACACCTCCGCCCACAAGGCCTGGATGCCGAACAACTTCCGCGCCGCCGCAAAAGCAAAGACAAAGGCTTCGGCGTCAACACCGGCGCCCTTCATCACCCGCGTCGGGAAGCTGGGGCCCGTCACATTGACGATATCGTTGGCCAGAACCGTCGCAATAATCTCGCGATGCAGGCGGTGTTTGCGGATATCGGCCGCATAACCGTGCAGGGCATCGGGGAAATAGTCGATCAGCACAGGCTCCAGGTCGGCATCGTCCGGCGCACCCGACGCGACGATATCGTCGAACAGCACCAGCTTGCCATAGGCCATGACAACCGCCAGCTCCGGCCGGGTCAGGCCCCTGCCCTGGCCGCGCCGAACCTCCAAAGCCGAGTTCGACGGCAGGCCCTCAACCTTGCGGTCCAGCCGGCCACGCTTTTCCAGCGCCGTCATGAAGGCCTGGGCATTGGCGTTGTCGTCCGCCGCCGTGGCCTCCTGAAGGGTCAAGGCCAGGGTCTGGTCGTAATTGTGCTTCAACACGTGCGACGCGACCTCATCGGTCATTTCGGCCAGTAGCTTGTTGCGTGCCTCCAGGGTCATCCGGCCGGTCGCCGTTAGTTGGCCCAACAGAATCTTGATATTGACCTCGTGGTCGGAACAATCGACGCCGGCGGAATTGTCAATAGCGTCGGTGTTCATCCGCACGCCGGCCTCAGCGCAGGCGATCCGCCCGGCCTGGGTAAGGGCCAGGTTGGCGCCCTCCCCGATCACCTTGGCGCGGACCTCGCTGCCGTCGATGCGCAGGGCGTCATTGGCCTTGTCGCCGACATCGATATGGCTCTGGGCGGGAGACTTCACATAGGTGCCGATGCCGCCGAAATACAACAGCTCGACCCGCGCCTTCAGGATGGCGTTCATCAGTTCGAACGGCGTCACCGTATCCGCGGTCAGGTCCAGCATCGCCTTGACTTCAGGCGACAATGGGATCGACTTCTGGCCGCGCGAAAATACGCCGCCGCCCTGAGAAATCAAAGCCTTGTCATAGTCCTGCCAGGACGATCGCGGCAAGGCGAACACACGTCCGCGCTCAGCAAACGACCTGGCCGTATCCGGATTGGGATCCAGGAAGATGTCGCGGTGGTCGAAGGCCGCCACCAGCTTGATATGCGGCGACAGCAGCATGCCGTTGCCAAAGACGTCGCCCGACATGTCGCCGACACCGGCCACTGTGAAGTCTTCCGACTGGATATCCTTGCCCAGCTCACGGAAGTGGCGCTTGACCGCCTCCCAGGCGCCACGCGCTGTGATGCCCATGGCCTTGTGGTCGTAGCCAACGCTCCCACCCGAAGCGAAAGCGTCGCCCAGCCAGAAGCCGTAGTCGCCGGCGACGCCATTGGCGATATCGGAGAAGGTGGCGGTGCCCTTGTCGGCCGCAACCACCAGGTACGGATCGGGATCGTCCCAGGCAACGACCTGGGGCGGCGGCACGATCTTGCCCTTGGCGTCGAGATTGTCGGTCAGGTCCAGCAGGCCCGACAGGAAAACCTTATAGGCCTTGATGCCTTCGTTGCGGATAGTGTCCGGCGTGGCGTTGGAGGAACCCGGCCGCGGCAGGAATTTCGGGAAGAAACCGCCTTTGGAGCCCACCGGCACGATGACCGCGTTCTTGACCTGCTGCGCCTTGACCAGGCCCAGCACCTCGGTACGGAAATCCTCCTTGCGGTCGGACCAACGAAGACCGCCGCGCGCCACGGGACCGAAACGCAGGTGCACGCCTTCGACCCTTGGCGACCAGACGAAGATTTCTCGATACGGCTTCGGTTCGGGCAGGTCGGCCAGTTCGCGCGACGCCACCTTGAACGAAATATAGGTTTTCGGCTGACCCTTGTCGTCGGTCTGGAAATAATTGGTGCGGCGCGTGGCGTTCAGCAGCAGGTACAACCGGCGCAGGACACGGTCGTGATCGAGGCTGGCCACTTTTTGCAAGAGAGCCTCGATCTGGGCACCGGCCTCGGTCACCAGCGGTTCGCGTTGTTTGATGTCCTTCAGATCCGGTGAGAATTTCAGATTGAACAGGTGCAGCAGGGCCTCGGCGACATCCGGGTTTTCACGCAACGCTGTCTGCTGGACTTCCGGCGACGGGTCCAGGCCTGACTGAACTCTGTATCGGCACAGGGCGCGCAGCAGGGCGATTTCGCGCCACGACGCACCGTTGATCGTCAGGGCATTGAAGCCGTCGCTCTCGGTCTTGCGGTACCACAGCGCCAGGATGGTCTGCTGGAATTCGCGCGCAAAGTCGGCGAAGTCGGCGCGCGCGCCTTGCGCAAACTGGATGATGAATTCATGGACCCACAGGCAACCCAGATTCCACGATTTGACATTGAAACCGTATTCTTCCAGCGTCTTCAGACCCATCTGGTCCAGCACCGGCAGGATATCGCTCAGCGGAATGGCGCGATCGGCTCGGGTATAGAGCTTGAAACAGAAGATCGATTCGAGATCTTCCAGGCGCTGATAGGCGCGGACATTGACCGGCGCTTCCGGCGACAGGCCGGCCAGATAGGCGGTGTCGATCACCGCTTCAGGCAGATCGAAACGTTCCTGATATCCGACAGGGAAGGCAGCGGCCCAATCGTCCCAGTTGAGCCCAGCCCAGGTGAGGCCCGTCGGCAAGGATGTGCGTTGCGTGATATCCGAGTCTTCGACCAGGGCGACCAGCTTCTGCGGCCACGACCGAGTGATGTTCTCGATATCGGCTTCCAGGTCGGCGATATCCGGGTCGAAGTGATCGCCCGGCGTAACCCCGATAATGTAGTGGATGCACGACAGCATCGAGTCGTTGATGTAGGGGTACGACGCCGACACGCGGCCGAGATAGGCGGCAGCCAGGATTTCACCGGCCTTGATCTGCATCTGCGACTGATAGATTTCGCGTGGGATGTACAGCATGACCGAAATGAAGCGGTCGAACGGATCCTTACGCGTGAACAGCTTGACGCGCGGACGGTCGCTGAGGTGGAGAATGCCGCGCGCCGTGCGCAGCAGTTCGTCCTCGGTCATCTGGAACAGTTCGTCGCGCGGATAGGTCTCGACGATGTTCTTCAGCCGCTTTTCGTTATAACCGCCTTGCAGGCCCATGACCGAGGCTTCGTGCAGCACATGCTGGGCCTTGCGCCGGACCAGCGGTACTTCGAACGCCGGCCGGTCATAGGCTTCACTGGTGAACAGGCCGACGAAACGGACCTCGCCCGCCGGCTTGCCGTCAGCGCCGTACCGCTTGATGCCGACATAGTCCATATAGACGCGGCGGTGGATGCGCGACTTGATATTGGCCTTGGCCACTGTCACCGGTTCGGAATTTTCGAGCTGATGCAGGATCTGGGCGCTGAGCACGGCCGGTTCGGAACTGCGGCGCAGGATCAGGCGGTTGGGATCGCGCAGGACGCCGAAACCTTCCTGAAGTTGGTTCATCGGCTGTTCCTGGACATAGGCGCCGTCGTCGCTGCGCGGGTAGGTGTAGCCACGCGCACCCAGGAAAACGAAATGGTTTTCGTCGACCCAATGTAGGAAGGCCAGGTTTTCCGCCAGGACAGCATCATCGACCTTGATCGTCTTGTCGTCGCGCAGTTTTGCCAGGGTGGCGATTTCTTCGGCCAGCAGCTTTTGCATGCGGGGGAAGTCCAGCACCGCCAGCTTCAGGTCGTGCAGGCTGGCGTCGATACCACTGAGGATCGCTTTATGGCGGTCAGCCGACTGGCGCTCGATGACGATCAGCATCATCGATTCCTTGGTCGCCGTACCGGTCGCCGCGCGTCGGCCATTGCCGTCGCGGGCCGCGGTCACCACCGGATGGAACATGGATCGGATCGAAACCCCCTGGTCGATCAGCTCGCCCATCACGGTTTCGACAATGAAGGGGGAATCGCTCTGGACGATCTCGATCAGGTCGTAGGCTGTCCCCTCCCCGGCTGATGTCGTCACCGGGCGGATGCGACGCAGGGTTTCGGTGCCATGGGCGCGGGAATCGCCGAACGACCAGAAGCCAGCGATGATCGCGTTCAGCGACGCCGTGTCCAGGCCGGGCAATTCTTCCGGATCGAAATCCTCCAGGATCTGGGCCAGGAACACCTTTTCGGCGTCGGGTAACCTTAAGAAGTCACGGTGGCCGGTGGCCGAGACGAAGCCCCGGGTCAGAGCGTCCTTGACGGTGTGGAGGGTGTCGCCGGAGGCCCCGGCCGTGGTGAGTTCGTCCATGACTATTTCCCTTCGCCCGGCAGGACCGGCTTGATCGCCGATTTTCATATAGGCTCGCCGGGGTGCGATTGTGGCGCGGATTGTTTAACAAAAGGCGTCTGGCGTGTCACTCAGTAGTTTCGTCTGTAACGAAAGGCCGCCAACCTGTTCAGGGCTGGCGGCCTTGAAAGCTGAAGCCGTCTTCTATGGGGGAAAACAAGGCCGCAGCTGTTTCGTGTCGCACCACTGGAGTCGGTCTGGGATGTCCGGTGTTCCAGCGTATGAGTCGTGAGAGAGGCACGCCTCAATGGCCGGATTTTTACCATTTCGCAGACCAAGTCACCAGTGCGGAAAGTATCACAGTTATGTGAGTTTCTTTAAGGATCAGGAAAGGTTTTGTTGAGGAAAAATTCATGCTTTTCAGACGCTTAAGCAACGCAATTTTCACCATTCCCGTTTAGCATGAATGGCATGATACAGCCTGTTCTCGCCCTTATTGCCTGGTCGATGGTCATGCTCGTCTGGCTTTACGTCAGGCGGCTTCCGGCCTTGTGGCGTTATGCGGTGACCGAACCGGACCTGAGGGCGCGTGATGCGACGCGCAGCCTGCCGCCTCAGGTGCAATGGCCGGCGGACAACTATACCAACCTGTTGGAACAGCCGACCCTCTTCTACGCCCTGTGTTTGGGTATCTATCTCTACGGTATCAACAGCCCGGACCTGGAATATCTGGCCTGGTTGTATGTGGCCTTGCGGGTGATTCATTCGATCGTCCAGGCGACCTGGAACGAGGCGGTGGTACGCTTCTGCATGTTTATCGCCAGCTCGGGCGTCCTGGGCCTGCTATGTGTGCAAACCATCCGGCTGGTGTTCAATATATTCTGATCGGCTAAGACCGGTAGAATTTAACGACGGAAGGCACGGACAGAAACGGAAAGAAGCGGAATTTTGGTTTGCCTTGAACTCACCGCGCAGCGGCATCAAACTTGAGGCGCTTCGCGCGCGAAATCGACCACCCGGAATTCCGTTTCTTTCCGTTTCTGTCCGTGCCTTCCGTCGTTA
>NZ_GL883077.1:396830-449523 GCF_000204015.1 Asticcacaulis biprosthecium C19
ACCGAAAAACCATGCCTCACATAAGAAGCCGTTCGATCTGAACCTTGGGATAGGTTCCAAAATTTACAAGCAGGCCTAGCGGAAGACCTGACGCTTTAAGATAGTTCCGAACTTGCGCCCTGTGTTGGTCCGCCAAGGCCTCAACAGCTTTCAGTTCAAGAATGATTTGGCCGTAACATAAAAAGTCGGGCGAGTAGGTTCTGGCTATGTTTTTGCCTTTGTAGGCCAGGGTCAAAACCGGCTGGACTGAAAACGGGATTTGCCTAGCTATAAATTCCTGCTCCAGACAATCCTGATACACGGCTTCCAGGAAGCCGCAGCCCATTTCCCTGTAGACTTCGAAGATCGCTCCACGGATAGCAAAGGCTTCGTCTTCGAATAGCAACTTGTTCAACAGTCGCTTCCTATCAGTTGCCCACAAACGGAACAATCCGCCACATTTTCAGCTTGTGCTTGATCCGACCGGCTTCGGTGCCCGCCTTGGCGCCATGGCCGACATAAAGATCAGCCCGGATCTGGCCCTTGATCGCGCCGCCCGTATCCAAAGCCGACACCATCCGCTGATAGACCGGAAACGCGTCGGCCAGAGTCCCCGCATTGGCATCGATCCAGAACAGATCACCCAAGGGATTTAACGTCGGATCGACCGCGATCGCCGAACCCGGCGGCAGCGACAAACCAGAAGCCCCCACTGGCGCGGTCCGGTCCGGCTGGATGACAAAAAACCCGTAGCGCGGATTGATATTCATCACCTCGGTCGCCTCCGGACCGCGATGCTCCGCCAGCCACTTATGGATGTTGTCACCCGAGGTCTGGTTCGGCGCCAGGTAACCGCGCTCCTGCATCACCTTGGCGATACCAACGAAGGGCCGACCATTATCGGCGGCATATGCCGAATAAACCGTCTTGCCGTCGGGCGTGGTCAAAAACGCCGAACCCTGGAGCTGCATGAAGAAATAATCTTCCGGCCGCATATAGTAGCTGGTGGCCACTGGCATCAGCTCGATCTCGGCGCGGGTGTAGTAGGGGACGTACTTATCGCCGACCTTGCGCGCCGCGATCTTCACCGCCGTCGACGGCGGGGTCAGCTGTGAGCCCGGAATAACAACGAGATCGTCGGGTTTGGGCCGCACCGGCTGCGAAAATTCGGTCGTCGGCGCATATTCCGCCTGGTAGTCCGGGACATAATAGCCGGTCAGCAGACCTTCGCCCGGCACCGCCTCGACCTGGAAGCGTGTAATCAGGAAGGCCTTGATATCCGCCGGCGTGTTGAACTCTTCATCCTTCAGGTCGGCACAAACCGCAGCATATTGCCGGCCCGCTTTGTAGATGCAGGTGGCGCGCAAAGCTTCCAGGGCGATGAAGGCGTCGCTGTCCACCCAGCCGGGCAGGGTATCCAGGCGTTTATTGGCCGGCACCGGATTCGCAACAGGTGTTACAGGCGGGGTCACCGGTGGAACGGGTTCGACAACCGGTGGTGTCACGACCGGTGGGGTCGATGGCGTTTGCACACATGCGCTGACCAGCAAGGCTGCGGTCAGGGTGAAGCCGATTGCGATTTTCCTGAACATGCAGCCCTCCGTCATCAAAAACGCGGGCACATTGGGCTGATCGCCCAAAGACGTCAAGATTTCAGGGTCACGCCTTGGCGGCTTCGACCTTGGTCAGGAGCCAAGGGCTGTTGGCAACCTTCATGCCCTTCTGGAAGGTCCAGTATTCCGCTGTGCGCTTATGGCTGCGGTGGACCTTGGGGGCATCCGCCTTGGTCGGCGGCACGGCCGACTCTGCGGGTGCTTCGGTCTTTTCATAGACCAACTCCGACAGGAAGCGGACGCGGATCTGAGCAACCTCATCCTTGAAGTCGATATGGTCGATATCCGCCTTGGGCTGGTCGACAAAGCTCAACGTCTCTTCCGGCGCAGCCCGACCGACCAAGGCCTTGGCGAAGATGCCGTACACCGTATCCGACAGCTTGTCCTTGACCGCATCCAACTCACCCTTGTGGAAGGCGATGACGACCTGTTCGTAGGACTCACGCGCCTTTTCCAGAAAGTTCAGCTCGTTGAAATTGGCATCCCGCGTCTTCAGCATTTCGAGATTAGGCATGCGCGAGGCTTCCGGAAGCTTGTCCGTCTTGGTGCTGAGATCGCCGAAATCGTCACCCTTGACGGTGACGGGCTTGTCTTCGGCGCGGAAGCCCACCTTGCGGCCCAACACGTTGTAGAGCTGAAACAAGATCACCACGGCGACGATGGCGAAAATGATGAGGGCGACCATGTTATCCACGACAGAATCTCTTTTGCAATCGGCTGGGAAGGCGATCAGTCCCCTCTATATAGGATAAGAATGGTGAATGGGAACTGTTCGTTTCGTTGCCTAAGACAATCTTATCTGATAGGGGCGTGTCCACCTCTGCGCCAAAGCCATCCGGCGCAACCTCCGGAGCCTGTAGTTTATGACCGAAACCCCCGTCACCCCCGGTTCGCCGCCGATCCCCAACATGCAGATCATGGCGCAGTTCATCCGCGATTTTTCGTTTGAAAACCCGCGCGCGCCTAACTCCCTGCGCATGGAATCGCGGCCCGAGATCGACCTGGGCGTCGAAATGAGCGCCCGCGGCCGTGACGACGGCCTGTTCGAAGTCGACCTCAAGCTGAACGTCAAGGCGACCACACCCGACGGCCCGATGTTCAATATCGAACTGGTCTATGGTGGTCTGTTCCAACTGAGCAGCATCCCGCCCGAGCTGATGGAACCGACACTGCTGGTCGAATGCCCGCGCTACCTGTTTCCATTCGCCCGCCGCGTCATTGCCGACGTCACGGCCGACGGCGGGTTTGTCCCGCCCTTCTTCCTGGAGCCGATCGATTTCGGCGCCCTCTACGCCCAGCAACGGGCGCAGTTGCAGAATCAGGCCGCGGCCGGCCAGGCCTAAATCTGTAAAGCCCGGTGGCAACACCGGGCTTTTCTATTTCCAGAGAGACTTGTCTTTCAGGTACTTGGCGACAAAGGCCTCATGCGCCGCAACCTCGGCAGCCGTTATCCGCGGGGCGAGGGGACGCGGCCGGGCGCCATAGCTGATCGGATTGGCGACCTGAACCGCTTCGATCCGCGCTGACGCCATTTCCAGATCCAGTCCGCGTTCCTTCCCGCCCAGAAGTTCCAGATAGACGCTGGCCAGCAACCGGGCATCGATCAAGGCGCCGTGCAGGTCGCGCTCAGCCAGGGAAATGTTAAAACGCCGGCACAGGGCGTCCAACGAATTGGCCATGCCGGGAAACTTGTTGCGCGCCAGTTCAAGCGTATCGATCCACTGATCGTCCGGGTGGCAGACGCGGCTGAGACGCTCCATCTCCATATTGATGAAGCCGCGGTCGAAGGCGGCATTGTGGGCGATGATGCGCTTGTCGCCGATAAATTCGCACAGCTCGTCAGCGATCTGACCGAACTTGGGTTTGCCCCGGACCTTTTCATTGCTGATGCCGTGCACCCGAATCGCGTCCGGCTCGATCTCGCGTTCCGGGTCGACAAAGTGGTGAAAGGTCCGACCGGTGGGCAGCAGGTCTTCGATCTCAATGCAGCCGATTTCGATCAGGCGATGACCCTTGCGATGGTCAATGCCGGTGGTTTCGGTGTCGAGAACGATTTCTAAGGCCATGGCCTCTTATGCTGGTGTTTGGGGATCGTTTTCAAGAGTCGCGGGTCAGGTCGGCGATGATTTTTCGCACCTCTTCGCGGCACAGATCCAGGGTTTGCGATGTGTCGATAACGAAATCCGCGCGGCGGCGTTTTTCAGCATCGGGCATCTGGCGGGCCAGGATGGCAGCGAACTTTTCGGCGGTCATACCCGGTCGCTTCAGTACGCGGTCGGCTTGAATTTCGGCCGGGGCACTGACGACGAGAACCTTGTCCAGGGTCGCCTCGGCGCCGGTTTCATAAAGCAGGGGTATGTCGGCCACGACCAGGGGGGCGGCGGCATGGCGTTGGAGAAAGTCTTTGCGGTCGGCGACGGTAGCGGGATGAACCAGGGCGTTGAGCTGATCGAACCGGCCATGCAGGGCTGCCGACAGCTTGACGCGATCGACGACATTGTCACTGAGAACATCGCCAAAAGCCTGGGTGAGCGCGACTTTGAGCGGCTCCGACTGGGCATAAAGGCGATGGACGGCTTCGTCGGCATCCCAGACCGGTACGCTCTCAGCCTCGAACATGTCGGCGATGGTCGACTTGCCCATGCCGATCGAGCCGGTCAGACCCAGTCTTACGAGACCTGGCCGTATCATGCTTCACCGAGATAGGTCAGGGCCAGGGCCCGGATGTCGAAGGCCGGGTTGGGCGCGGCGCCATAAAAAGCTTCGAACGACGGCCGCGCCTGTTCGATCAGCATGTTGAGCCCGTCGACCGTGGCCAGGCCGCGCTCGGCCGCCGCGGTCAGCCAGTTGGTGCGCAAAGGCCGGTAAGTCATGTCCATGATGGTCGCGGCTGTATCCAAGGCATCGAACAGGGGGAGGGGACCGCCCGAGGCGGCATTGATCACGGCAACGGCGCCCCGGAAGGCGCGATCGACCTGGGTCAGTTCGAAGGCGGTGACCTTGTCGCCCGGAAAGGCGAAGACCAGGTCTTCGGCGCGGGCCAGGGTGCGATTGACGATGCGAACCTCCGGCGCGCCGGCGTCCAGCATGGCGGCAACAGCCGCGCGCGATGCCCCGCCGGCGCCCATGATCACGACAGGTCCGGCCCTAAGGTCGCAACCGGGCGCCTGCAGTTCGAAAGAGCGGACCAGGCCGTGACCGTCGGTGCTTTGGGCGTGAATCTGGCCGTCGTCATCAAAGGTCAGCAGATTGGCGGAACCACAGACCCGGGCGGATGCCGCAACGGTATCGGCCAAGGAAAGGGCCTGTTCCTTGAAGGGCGCCGTGATGTTCAAGCCCTTGATGCCATTGCTGCGGCACGACAGGATCAGCCGGTCGAAGCCACGTTCGTCCTTTGGTCCGAAGGCGGCATAGACCCCGTTCAGCTTCAGGTCGCGCAGCCAGGCATTATGCAGGAAGGGACTGAGCGAATGGTGGATCGGCTGCCCTACGACAGCAGCGATGCGGGCGGCACCGGTCGGCAGGGATTGAATATCGATCATGCCGGCACGATCCTCATATGGCGCAACTGGGCCAGCAGCGGGAACAGCGAAAGCCCCAGGACGGTAAAATAGTCGCCGCGGATGGCTTCGAACAGGTGCACGCCTTCGCCTTCGAGCTGATAGCAGCCGACACTGCTCAGGATCTTGTCACCTGCGCGGTCCAGGTAGCCGTCGATATAATCATCGGAAAGCCGGCGGACGTGCATTTCAGCTGATTCCACCGTCGACCAGACAACGTGGCCACCTTCCGCCAGCGCCAGGCCGCCGTGCAGGTAGTGCGTTTTACCGCTCATCCGTTTCAGCAGGTCGCGGGCGTCGTCCAGGGTGTGCGACTTGCTGATAAGGTCCTTTTCGAGCTGCAGGACCTGGTCGCCGCCCAGCACCAGACCGGGATTGCGGGCCGAAACATGCAGTGCCTTGGCCTCAGCTAGTTTCAGCGCGATCGCCTTGGGGCTCATGCCGCGTGCCAGGCCGTCATCCTTGATGGCGTCCTCATCGAGATCAGCGGGAATCTTGGTAAAAGAAATGCCAGCGCCGGTCAGTAGCGCGGCGCGAGAAGCGGAGCCAGAAGCGAGGATTAAGGTCATGCGAGACCCCTGCACAGGAGATTTTGTTTTGTCAAATCCCGCCCAGCCGGCCCGTGCGCTTTTCGTTCAGCAGGCTTATGATGGTGGCCGAGGTTTCCTCGATCGACCGCCGGGTGACGTCGATCACCGGCCAGCCCTTGCGTTCGAACAGCCGGCGGGCGCGAATGATTTCTTCACGGACGGCGTCGGTGTCGGTGTAGGTCGACGGCCGGTCATCGTTCAAGGTCAGAAGCCGGTTCTTGCGGATCGATACCAGACGTTCCGGCGAAGCAATCAGGCCAACGATCAGCGGGATATCCAGTTCGTCCAGTTCGTTTGGCGGATCGCGGCCCGGTACCAGCGGAATATTGGCTGCCTTGATGCCACGATGGGCCAGGTAAATACAGGTCGGGGTCTTCGACGTCCGCGACACCCCGACCAGAACCACATCAGCTTGCCTCAACTTGTCCGCCATGGCGCCGTCGTCATGCGCGATGGCATAGTTCAGCGCTTCGATGCGCTCGAAATACTCATTGTCGAGATTGTGCTGGGCGCCGACACGCTTGGACACAGCCGCCCCCAGATGGCGCGAGAAGGCCACCACCAGAGGATCCAAGACGCCAATCGACGGAATATCCAACTCCCGGCAGCGCATTTCCAGCATATTGCGCAGTTCCGGATCGATGATGGTGTGCAGGACGATGCCCGGAGAGCTCTCGATCTCGGTCAGTGACCGCGCCATCTGCTTTTCCGACCGGATCAGCACATACAGGTGCTCAATCGGCAGAATGCCTTCGAACCGCGCCGCGGCGGCCTTAGCCAGGGCGTTCAGCGTCTCACCCGTCGAGTCCGAAATCAGGTGGACGTGGAAATAGGTGCCGATTTTTTGCGGTGTCAGGGACATGACGATTCCTTAAGCGCATTCGCGCCGGCCTGTCTTCGGAAAACTTCGTTCTTCCGTTTCACATAGCTGTCACAGTGATGCGATAAATATAACTGTGCAAGGAATCCGTGGACAGTTGTGTGCGGATTGTTGGCGATTCCTGTTATCCAGGTTTTCTCGCAGGTGCGTTGGGGATGAGGGTGCACAACCGCCCATTTTGTCCCGATTCCGTCCAATTGGTTAACAATGTATGAATGGAAATCCGCAGGGTGTGGATGCCTTAACCTTTCATTAACCATTCAGGCTCAATTCGACCACATGGTTAAGGAATTCTTAATCAGTATAAAGATTTGGTAAATTATCCGCCTTTCCCACAGGCTGTGGGAATCGAGTCATCCCAAGGTGAGTGGACTGTGAAAAACTCGTGAATCACGCGAAATCTGCGACACTTTTTCGCCCTGTCCACGGCACAATAAACCTCTTCAATCTCTTTTCTTTTTATAAGGTTTAAGTCATGAGGACGCGTGACACGTCCGAGGATTGACTCCATGCAGGCAGGTAAGGCATCCCTAATCAGGGTTCTGGGCGGCGAGACGGTAACACCGCCGCCGGTATGGTTCATGCGTCAGGCTGGGCGCTACCTGCCGGAATATCGAGCACTGCGTGCGACGACCTCCGGGTTTGTCGATTTCTGTCTCAACCCGGAAAAGGCAGCGGAGGCGACGCTTCAGCCCATCCGGCGGTTCGGGTTCGATGCGGCGATCCTGTTCTCGGACATTTTGATGATCCCTCTGGCACTGGGTCAGGACCTGACCTTTGCCGCCGGCGAAGGCCCTGTGCTGGGCGAATTGCCATCGTTGGAAGCAATGCGGGACAAGGCGCCGTTTGCGGGTGAGGCTTTGAAGAATGTGGGTGAGACCGTCGCCCGCGTTAAAGCCGGACTGACCGAGGCGACGACCCTGATCGGTTTCTGCGGCGGGCCGTGGACGGTCATGACCTATATGCTGAACGGCCGAAAGGCGAACGATCGTAGCCTCATTCGGGCGTTCGTCTATGACGATCCTACCACGGTGCTTAGCCTTATCGACATCGTCATTGAGGCATCGGCGCAGTATCTGAAGGTCCAGGCCGATCAGGGCGCTCAGGTGTTGAAGATTTTCGAAAGCTGGGCGGAAGGGTTTCCCGATCCGTATTTCGATCTCCTGGTAACGCAACCACATATCCGCCTGATCCATCGCGTGCGGGAACTGGGTGTGACCCTGCCGATCATCGGGTTTCCGCGCGGCGCCGAGGCCCGCTGTCTGGATTATGCGCAGGCCGTGACGATTGAAGCCATGGCCTTAGGAACGGCGACACCGCTTGCGCTGGGTATCGAATTGCAGAAGATTCGGCCGATCCAGGGGGCTTTGGACCCGGTGGTCTTGCGATCGGGTGGTGCAGCCTTGGATGCGGCGATAGACCGGATTCTCGAAGCCTGGGGGCAGGGGCCCTTGATCTTCAACCTGGGCCACGGCATCTTCCCTGACACGCCGATCGCCCATGTTGAGCAGGCATTGAAAAGAATCCGCAGTTCATGACGCAGACCCCGACCGCGCGAAGCGCTCCAGGCTCCAAACCCCGCTCAAGCAGTGAAGCGGTAGCGCCCAAAAAAAGAGTTGCAGTCTTAGTGTTCAACCTTGGAGGTCCTGAAAAACAGGCCGACGTCCAGGGCTTCCTGTACAACCTGTTCGCTGATCGCCGCATCATCGATCTGCCGTGGGGGATACGTCAGGGGCTGGCTTCGCTGATTTCCAGCCGGCGGGCCCCGATAGCCAAGAAGAATTATGCCTTGATGGGGGGTGGGTCGCCCATCCTGTCCGAAACGCGCGATCAGGCTCAGGCGTTGGAGACGCACCTGAACAGGGGCGCCGGCATCGACGCCAAGGTGTTCATCGGCATGCGCTACTGGCATCCGTTCATCGAGGATTGCGTCAAGCAGATCGAGGCGTGGAAGCCGGACGAGGTGGTGGTCCTGCCGCTGTATCCGCAGTTTTCCTCGACGACGACCCTTTCAGGGTTTGAGGCGTTCAAGAAGGCATGGCGCGGCAAGGCGCCGGTGAAATATGTCTGTTGTTATTCGGATAATGACCACTTCATTGACGCTCATGTCCAGCTTATCCGGGAATGGCTGAAGAGCAAGGTCGGGGATACGTCAAATGTCCGGCTGTTGTTTTCGGCACATGGCCTGCCGGAAAAGATCATCAAGAACGGGGATCCTTACCAGGAGCAGGTCGAGTCATCGGTGGCCAGGATCATGGCGCACCTGGGCGATATCGACCACGTCATCTGTTATCAGAGCCGGGTCGGACCGTTGAAGTGGATCGGGCCGTCGACGGATGAGACCATTCAGGCGGCCGGCCGGGATGGCAAGGCGGTGATGCTGATCCCGATTGCCTTCGTGTCCGAGCATATCGAGACGCTGGTGGAGCTGGACATCGAATATGCCGAGCTGGCGGAAAAGGCGGGGGTGCACGTCTACCGCCGGGTGCCGGCGCTGCGGACGAATAAGGGTTTGATCCAGGCCCTGGGTGCTGAGGTCATGAAGGCTCTGGGGGCGGTCGGTCCAGTGATCGGCGATCATGACTGTGCCAAGTGTCACAAGTTCTGCCCGAAGAAGAGGGCGGCATGAGATGGTTTGACTTGGCCCGCGGGCTGCACATCGTTGCCGTGATCGCCTGGATGGCCGGGCTGTTGTACCTACCACGGCTGTTTATCTATCACATCAAGCATAGTGACCAGCCAGCAGTAACCAGCGTCTTCTCGGTCATGGAGCGCAACCTGCTGCGGATCATCATGAATCCGGCGATGATCTTGGCGTGGATTTTCGGCTGCTGGATGCTGTATTTCCATTATACATGGCATGAATGGGGCCTGTTTGCCCAGCCTTGGTTGGATGTAAAGTTGATTGGGGTTGTGATTTTGACCGGGTATCACCACTTCCTGGCGGTGCGGTTCAAGAAGCTTCAGGCCGGTCAGGACATTGGGACGGAAAAGTTCTGGCGGATGATCAACGAACTGCCGATCCTGCTGGCGCTGGTGATGGTGGTTTCGGTCACGCTGGAGTGGACCTGGTAAAGATATGTAATGGGGTCTGGGCCCGCGGCCCCATAACTTTTTCTTCTTTCTTTCCTGACCTTGCCCGAGGGCAAGGTCAGGAAAGAAAAGAGGGAAGACTTGGGGCCTCAGGCCCCAAACCCCGTAACATTCTCCTTGACGAGCGTCGCTCCAACGCGCACAAAACGCTCCATCAGGCCCCACGTTCTGTGGACTCGCCTTCTCACTTTAAAATTTATCAGCCTTTTCCGATCGTTACCGAAAAAAAGGTTAGGGGACTCGTCAAACGCCAACGGCATAACCGCCGCGGGCCGTTCTACGCGTCCATCGCAAGAGAGACCTCATGTCACAAGACAACGAAAATGAAATACCCGAACTGGACCTCAACCCAGATACCTTAGGCGAGGACCAGGAGACCGAAAACGACAACGACTCCGACGATCAGGACGAAGACGGCCCCGGTCCGTTGAGCGGACAGAAAATGTCGCTCCAGACCCTCAAGGATAAGTCGCCTACCGACCTCGTCACCTTCGCCGAAGGCCTCGGCATCGAGAACGCCTCGAACCTGCGTAAGCAGGACCTGATGTTCGCCGTCCTCAAGGCCCTGGCCGAAGACGGCGTCGAAATCACCGGCTCCGGCGTCATCGAAGTCCTCCAGGACGGTTTCGGATTCCTCCGCTCGCCCGAAGCCAACTACCTGCCAGGCCCCGACGACATCTACGTCTCGCCGCTGCAAATCCGCCGTCACGGCCTGCGCACCGGCGACACCGTCGAAGGCCCGATCCGCAGCCCGCGCGAAGGCGAACGCTACTTCGCCCTCCTCAAAATCCAGACCATCAATTTCGAAGACCCGGAAAACATCCGCCACAAGGTCCACTTCGATAACCTGACCCCGCTTTACCCGGAAAAGCGGCTGTGGATGGAAATCGAAGACCCGACCCTGAAGGACCGCTCCGGCCGCATCATCGACATCGTTGCCCCGCTCGGCAAGGGCCAGCGCTGCCTCATCGTCGCGCCGCCCCGCGTCGGCAAGACCATGATGCTGCAAAACATCGCCAAGTCCGTCGCCGCCAACCACCCCGACTGCTACCTGATCGTTCTCCTCATCGACGAACGTCCGGAAGAAGTTACCGACATGCAGCGCACCGTCCGCGGCGAAGTCATCTCCTCGACCTTCGACGAACCAGCCACCCGCCACGTTCAGGTCGCTGAAATGGTCATCGAAAAGGCCAAGCGCCTGGTCGAACACAAACGCGATGTCGTCATTCTGCTCGACTCCATCACCCGTCTGGGCCGCGCCTATAACACCGTGGTGCCGTCATCGGGTAAGGTCCTGACCGGTGGTGTCGACGCCAACGCGCTGCAACGCCCCAAGCGCTTCTTCGGCGCCGCGCGTAACATCGAAGAAGGCGGTTCGCTGACCATCATCGCCACGGCCCTGATCGATACCGGCTCGCGTATGGACGAAGTCATCTTCGAAGAGTTCAAGGGCACCGGCAACTCGGAAATCGTGCTGGACCGCAAGGTCGCCGACAAGCGCGTCTTCCCCGCGATGGACGTTCTCAAGTCCGGCACCCGCAAGGAAGACCTGCTCACCGACAAGTCGAACTTGCAAAAGACCTATGTCCTGCGCCGTATCCTGAACCCGATGGGCGCCCAGGACGCGATCGAATTCCTGATCGACAAGCTGCGCCAGACCAAGAGCAACGCGGAATTCTTCCAATCGATGAACACCTAGTCGGAGTAGGGACCCCTCCGTCGGCTTCGCCGACACCTCCCCATAAAATGGAGAGGAGAGGCTCGGGCGGCCCGTCGGCCTTGCCTCAGGCTTCGCCTTCGGAGTGGTGTGGTCACTCACGACCCACGGAGGAGGGTTCGCAAACTTCTCCTCCCCAGGTATTGCGGAGAGGGACCCCGAAGGGGTGGAGGGGTATTCTTACGGCGGGTTCCCTCTGCACAAGCAGCTCTTCGTTTCAAATCCCTTGCCAACCCGGTATGACAGGCTCATATCGGGTTGACGTTTTATGAACTCTGCTTCGGAGCCCCGCATGAAGGTCACGGTCAATGTCGAATGCTCACCCCAGGAAGCCCGCGCCTTTCTTGGCCTGCCCGACGTCGAGCCGCTGAACGACTACATGATCTCGGCGATGAAACAGCGTATGGAACAGAACATCCACTCCATGAAGCCCGAAGAGATGATGAAGAACTGGTCGAGCCTGGGGGTCACCGCCCAGGACCAGTTCTTCAAACTGATGCAGTCGGCAGCTCAGGCGTCTATGGGTAGCTTCGGCGGCAAGGACGCCAAGTAGGCTGTGTTTCACGTGAATCAAACCATCTTCGCCCTGGCCAGCGCCCAGGGTCGCGCCGGTGTGTCGATCCTTCGCCTCTCGGGACCAGATGCATTTTCCGCCCTACAGCGCCTCACCGACAAACCCGTGCCCGCCCGGCGCGCTGTGTTTACCGCACTGGTTCACGACGGCGAACTGATCGATGAAGCGGTGGTCCTCTTCTTTCAGGGTCCGAACAGCTTCACCGGCGAGGACTGCGTCGAACTCCACGTCCACGGATCACGCGCCATCCTGGACCGGCTCTATGTCATTCTGGCCGAGATGGGCTTGCGTCTGGCTCAACCCGGAGAGTTCTCCCGCCGCGCGCTGGAGAACGGCAAGCTGGATCTGACCCAGGCAGAGGCCATCGCCGACCTGGTCGATGCCGAGTCCGAAGCGCAACGCCGTCAGGCCCTGACCCAAATGGGTGGCGGCTTGAAGACCCAGTACGAAGCCTGGCATGCGGCCCTGGTCGACATCCTGGCGCGGATCGAAGTCTATATCGACTTCCCCGACGAAGACCTGCCGACCGAACTGGTTGACTCTATCCTCGATCGGATGGCCGCGGTTCAGGCGTCTTTGGAAGCCGCCATCGCAGATGCCAAACGCGGCCGGCAAATCCGTGAGGGCTTTCGGATTGTCATTCTCGGCGAGCCAAATGCCGGCAAGTCGAGTCTGTTCAATGCGCTGCTGAAGGCTGAAACCGCCATTGTCACTCCGATTGCCGGCACGACCCGTGATGTCATCGAGGCGGAACTGCGGATCGGGCCCTATTCTGTCCTTCTCTACGACACGGCCGGACTGCGCGAAACCGCTGAAGTGGTCGAACGTGAGGGGATACGTCGAGCACGGGCGAAGGGGGACGAGGCTGACCTAAGACTTTGGGTAATCGATTCGTCCGCGTCCGGACTCGACGGGGTTGAATCGAGGGCAGGGGACTTGGTCGCCTTTAACAAGATTGATCAGGGTTCTGACAATCTATACGAGTCTTTCAAAGACGCAGATGTTTCACGTGGAACATCGGCATTCAAAGTCAGCGTGGCCACGGGTCAGGGAATCGACGAACTGGTCCGCGCGTTGGAATCGGTCGTAACGAAACGTCTCTCGGTTCAAACCTTCCCGGCAGCCACGCGCGCCCGCCATTTCGAACGGCTACAAGACGCGGTGGATCATTTGGATCACGCGCGCCTGACCCGAATGCGCGTGCCGGAGCTGACAGCCGAACATGTCCGTGGGAGCATCAACAGTTTTGAAGCTCTGTTTGGTCGCTATGATGTTGAAGGCATACTGGACGTTGTGTTCTCGACCTTCTGCATCGGCAAATGATTCACGTGAAACATCGCAAATAGCGATTCGACCCTGGGCGCCGTATCTGCTATAGGGCCCATCTGAATTTCCGGATATCGATATGACTGAACAAACCCTGTGGGACGTGATCGTCGTGGGCGGCGGACATGCCGGCTGTGAAGCCGCAACCGCCTCCGCGCGCATGGGCGCCAAGACACTTCTGCTGACCCACCGCTTCGACACTCTCGGCGAAATGTCGTGTAACCCGGCGATCGGTGGTCTAGGCAAGGGCCATCTGGTGCGTGAAATCGATGCCCTGGATGGCATCATGGGCCGGATGGCGGATGTGGCGGGCATGCAGTTCAAGGTGCTGAACCGCTCCAAGGGCCCCGCCGTGCGCGGTCCTCGCGCCCAGATCGATCGCAAGCTTTACCGTCAGGCTGTTCAGGCGGAACTGTCTCAGACAGAAAACCTGACGATTATCGAAGGCGCCGTCGAAGATCTAATCCTGGACAATGGCATCGTGTGCGGTGCGATTGACGCCGCCGGGCAAAACTATCGGGCCAAGGCTGTTGTTCTCACGACGGGGACCTTCCTGCGTGGCATGATCCATATCGGTGACAAGCGGACCCCCGCCGGACGATGGGGTGACCAGCCGGCGAATGGCCTGGGTCAGCGCCTGTATGATTTGAAGCTGGATATGGGTCGGTTGAAGACCGGAACGCCGGCGCGTTTGGAAGGCAAGACCATTCACTGGGACCGGCTGGAACAACAACTCGGTGACAATCCGATCACCCCTTTTTCCTATCTGACCCCGTCGATCGAACGCGACCAGATCGCCTGTGGCATCACCTACACCAACGCCGAAACCCATCGCATCATCGCTGAGCGGCTGCAGGAATCGGCGGTCTATGGTGGACATATCGCCGGCCGTGGCCCGCGTTATTGTCCGTCGATCGAAGACAAGGTGGTCAAGTTCGCCGACAAGACCTCGCATCAGATCTTTCTCGAGCCGGAAGGCTATGACGACGATACCGTCTATCCCAACGGTATTTCGACCAGCGTCTCCGAAACGACGCAGGACGCCTTCCTGCGCACGATTGTTGGCTTGGAAGACGTGGTTGTCAAACGCTACGCCTATGCCATTGAATATGACTATGTCGATCCACGTGAACTGAACCCGAGCCTCGAGCTGAAGCGCCTGCCGGGTCTGTTTCTGGCGGGTCAGATCAACGGGACCACGGGGTACGAGGAGGCCGGCGCCCAGGGCCTGATGGCCGGGCTGAATGCGGCGGTGCGGGCGGGTGGTCAGGCGCCGGTCGTTCTGGGTCGCGACGAAGCCTATATCGGGGTGATGATCGATGACCTGATCACCCGTGGCGTCACCGAGCCCTATCGCATGTTTACCAGCCGCGCGGAATTTCGGTTGAGCCTGCGCGCGGACAATGCTGATCAACGCCTGACCGACAAGGGTGTCGCCATTGGTGTTGTAGGGGCACGTCGTCAGACGGCGTGGACTGAAAAGCGCGATGCCTTGGCCGGCATTCGGCAGCGCGCCGCCGAGCTGAACGTCGGACCAAAAGAGGCGTTGAATCAAGCCATCCATGTCAACGGCGATGGTCAGCGGCGTAATGTCATGCAGCTGATGGCCTATGACAGCTGCTCACGTGAAAAGCTGGAAGCCCTGTGGCCTGAGATCTCCGCCTGGCCCGACGCGCTGTATGAACAGGTCGAGATCGACGCACTCTATGCCGGTTATATGGGGCGTCAGAAGGCTGAGATAGAAACCTTCCGCAAGGACGAGAACTTGGCCTTGCCGGCGGACCTCGATTACATGGCCATTGTCGGCCTGTCGCATGAGGCACGTGAAAAATTGAACCGCATTCGTCCGCAGACCCTGGGCCAGGCGGGGCGCATCGAGGGCATTACCCAAGGGGCTCTGACGACCCTTTTGTTCTATGTGCGCAATCACAACAAGCGGTCGGCATGACTGAGCCGATGACCCCCGCCGAGATGGCGGCCAAGCTCGTGTTTCACGTGAAACAGGAGGCCGTTGACGATCTGACGGCCTTTGGCGCAATGGTGGCCGACAAGAATGAAGTGATGAACCTGGTCGGGCCCTTGACCCTACCGCACTATTGGTCGCGCCATGTCCTGGACAGCGCCCAATTGCTGAATCTTCGGCCGAACGCCCAAACCTGGGCCGATCTGGGGGCAGGGGCTGGATTTCCCGGGGTGGTGCTGGCGATCCTGCTGAAACACACGGCTGACGCGCCAAACGTCTATCTGATCGATTCCCTGGCCAAGCGCTGCCGGTTTCTGGAGGCGGTTGTCGCCGAACTGGCCTTGCCGGCGGTGGTTATCAATGACCGCGCCGAAAATTTGAACCTCCGGGTGGATGTGGTGACGGCCCGGGCCTGTGCTCCCATGACCCGCCTTCTGGGCTTTGCCGAGCGCTTTATCCACAACGGTGCCGATGCCTGGTTTTTAAAGGGGGAAAACGTTGGCGAAGAACTCAGTGAAGCTGGCAAGGCCTGGCGTTTTCAGGTAGAACAGAGTGAGTCACTGTCCGATCCCCGCGGACGAGTCGTCCATATACAAGGGTTACAACGTGCCAAATCTTCAACAAGGACAAGATGAGAAGACCATGCGCGTCCTCGCCATCGCCAATCAGAAGGGTGGTGTCGGCAAGACGACGACGGCGATCAATCTCGGCACTGCCCTGGCAGCGATTGGGATGCGGGTTTTGCTGGTCGACCTAGATCCGCAGGGTAACGCCTCGACCGGTTTGGGCGTGCCCAAGGTCGACCGCAACAGCTCGCTGTATGACGTCATCGTCGATCAGTGCCCGATCGGCGACGCCGCGGTAAAAACGTCCGTACCCGGACTCTCTCTGTTGCCGTCCGACCCTGACCTGTCGGGTGTCGAGATCGAGCTTGGCCATGCCGAGCGCCGCTCCTACCGTCTGCGCGATGCGCTGCTGGGACTTGGCGAAACCCCGGTCTATGACTATGTCCTGATTGACTGCCCGCCGTCGCTGAACCTGCTTACGGTCAATGCGATGAGTGCTGCTGACGCGGTATTGGTCCCGTTGCAGTGCGAATTCTTCGCCCTCGAAGGTCTAAGCCAGCTGATGCGGACCATCGATTTGGTGCGCGGTTCGTTGAATCCGCGCCTGAGCCTTCAGGGTATCGTCCTGACCATGTTCGATAAGCGTAACGCGTTGAGCGGGCATGTCGAAAAGGACGTACGGCAACACTTCGGTCACCTCGTGTATGACACGGTCATACCGCGCAATGTCCGCGTTTCGGAGGCGCCGTCCTTCGGCAAGCCCGCCCTGATTTACGATGTCCGTTGCTCCGGCAGCCAGGCCTATATCAAGCTGGCCAAGGAATTGGTGGCGCGCGAGAAAACGCGTAAGCCCCAGGCCGCTTAAAGACGGCCTTAAAGGAAGCTAAATGTCTGAAAAAAATAGAGGTTTGGGTCGCGGATTGTCGGCCTTGCTGGGTGATCCGGTGGTTGTCGCCACGGCGGAAAAGCCGGTTGAAAAGTCCGCCGAGGCTGGGCGCAACAGTCTGGAACAGCCGATAGAACTCCTGGTTCGCAACCCGGATCAGCCGCGGAAGGTCTTCAACGACACCGAGGTTGAGGAGCTGTCGAACTCGATCCGCGAGAAGGGCGTTCTGCAGCCTATCCTGGTTCGGTCTGCCCCCGGTCAGCCCGGGAAGTACCAGATCATCGCCGGTGAGCGTCGTTGGCGGGCTGCCCAGAAGGCCGGGCTGCATACCGTGCCGGTCATCGTCCGTGAACTGAATGACCTGGAAGTGCTTGAAGTCGGGATCATCGAGAACGTGCAGCGCGCGGATTTGAATCCGATCGAAGAATCAAGAGCCTACAAGATTCTGATGGAGCGTTTCGGTCGTACCCAGGATGCGCTGGCTCAGGTGGTCGGTAAATCGCGGTCACACATCGCCAATACGCTGCGTCTTTCGACCCTGCCGGAGGCAGTTCAGGATCACGTACTTCAGGGTCGGATCAGTGCCGGTCATGCCCGGACTCTGGTGACGGCGGAAAATCCGGAGGCCCTGGCGGCGACGATCATCGACAAGGGTCTGTCGGTGCGTCAGGCCGAAGCCCTGGTTCGCGACGAGGGCAAGGATGTTGTGCCGGTCGTCAAGACCAAGCCGGCCGTCAATGCTGACGTCCAGTCTCTTGAGCAGGATCTTCAGGAGGCTCTGGGGCTTCAGGTCAAGCTGAGTGACGCCGGCGGCAAGGGTGAGCTGAGGCTGACCTACAAAACCCTCGAACAGCTCGACGAGCTTTGCCGTAAGTTAATGAAATAAAAGGAAATTTTTGAAGAACGGCGTTTGTCGCGAATTTGGCGGCGGAAGCCGTATCAATGCCGGTCAGATTCGTCAGAAATGGGCGGCTATAATCCGGCCCGGTTGGCTTTTCCGGCAATCTGCAGGTACAGGCGTTCGGCGATCAACAGGTCCGGCATGCCGGTGGACTTGCACTGCTTGTCGGCTTCGATCAGGTCGCTCGCCAGAGGGTCAAGCAGATCGAAACTCCAGGTCTGAGCCTGGCGTAACATGTCGGCCTCGTCCTTCCAGAAGACCCCGGAGACCTTGGCAGCCTCCTTGCCGCCCATGCCCTTGCTCATATTGGTTTTCAGCAGCTTGACCTTGTTGTAGTGCCCGGACAGGGCGCGCATGGCGTCGGGACCGGTTTCGCCCTCGGCGAAGGCGCGTCGGAGCCCGGCCTGGGCGGATTTCATCCGACCGCCGAACGCGTCCTGGGCGGCCTTGAACAACGAGGCTTCGGGCTCGACGCCAAGGAAATCCTGCAGTTCGCGCTCTTCCAGGGTTTTGTGCGAATGGGGACCGATGAACAAAATCAGGCGTTCGATTTCCTGATGGGCGATGCCGCGTTCCTTAGGCAGGCGTTGGGCAAAGATGTCCATGGCCCCGGTCGTCAGTGAGACGCCGTTGGCGGCGAAGGCTTCGCGCGCCATGCGGATGATGTCGCCGGTTTCGTCTTCGTAGCAGGCGATGCTGACCAGGGCCTTGTCGGCGTCGGCCAGTCGGCGCAGAGCCGATTCGCCGCCGAGGCTGCCGGCTTCGATGATCAGGAAGGCTTCGCGATTGTAGTCGCCGGCCGCGTGTTGCTTGACGACGGCGGCGACGGCCTTGTCGAGCGCGGCCTTCTCGGTGAAAAACTTGAGGCGAACGAGCCTGCGTCCGCCCATCATGGATAGGGATTGAAGTTCACCTTCCAGCCGCGCCGGATCGTTCTCGATGTCGGTGTCGGTTATGAGCGAGACGTTGAACGGGTCGGTGATGTCCGGGACGATGCGCTTGGCCAGGACGGTCGCGCGTTCGATGACCTGGCTGCGGTCCTTGCCATAGATGAGCACGCCCAGCACATGGCTTGGCGGGTTCTTGAACAGGGCATCGATCTCGGGCTTCTTGACGAGTTTCATGTGTTTTGGGTGCCGGGTCTCGACCCTGCCCGTCGGAGGCCCTTACTTGGCCTTTTGATGGAAATACAGGGCGAGATCCGCCTGAATCCGGTCGGAAATGGTGGCGGCAATCCGCTCCTGAGCGTCTTGCTGCGAAACCACACCCGTGAAGGGCGACTGGCTGGTGTTGAAGGTCACGGTTTCGCTGAAGTTGCCACGGGTCAGACGCTTGTTGGTGCGCGTGTCGGTGAGTACGTAGCTGACGCGGCTGGTGATTTCCGACCGGGTCGAGGTCTCATCGACGCGATAACCGATCGAATAGTGACGCTCCGTCATGGTGACGGTCAGCTTGTAGAGCTTGGGCGACACGTCGTCAGCGCCGAAGCCATTCCTCAGGTCCTGCTCCAGGTAGTAGCCGGTGCGGGTCTGGGGGACCTCCAGGCCGATCTGCGCCATGTTGACCGTGACCCGCTCGGCGTAGAGGGCAGTGTAGCCGGCGCAGCCGGACAGGGTCACAGGCGAGATAGCCAGGACGCCGAGGCACAGCAGTTTCAGGGCAGTTCGCATCTTATCCCACCACGAAGTTGAGGATCCGGTTCGGCACGATGATGATCTTGCGAATGGTCGCGCCGTCAAGATGCCGTTTAACATCGGCATCCGCAAGCGCTGTCTCGCGGATTTCGTCTTCGCTGGCGCCGTTCTGGATCAGGATTTCACCGCGGCGCTTGCCGTTGACCTGGACGGGCATGATATAGGCGTCGTCCTGGGCCAGGGCCGGGTCGAAATGTGGCCAGGCGGCTTCGGCGATCAGGCCGTCGCGGCCCAAGCGGGTCCAGCATTCCTCGGCCAGGTGTGGCGTGACAGGCGCGATCAGCCCGGCCAGCAAGGTCAGGGCCTCAATGCGGGCCTCGGAACCAGTCTTGGCGATGTCGGCGGTGCGGATGGTGGTGACCAGTTCGTACAGCTTGGCGATGGCGGCGTTGAAGCGGAAGCCTTCGAAACCTTCGGTGACCAGCTTGACCGCCTTATGGGCAGCCTTGCGCAGGGCGATTGCGGCCGCTTCGTCCGTACACGGAATCGCAACGTCCGGCAGGCCGTCGAACAGATCCCAGATACGGTGGGTGAGGCGCCAGGAGCCCTCGACGCCCGAAGTTGACCATTGCACATCGCGCTCAGGCGGTGAGTCCGACAGGACGAAAAGTCGTGCCGAATCAACACCATAGGTGTCGAAGATGTCGCCGGGGGCTACTGTGTTCTTTTTCGATTTCGACATCTTCTCGATGTCGCCGATGGTCAGGGCAGCACCGGTCGAGACGCGTGTGGCGACCCGCTTGCCATCGATCGTTTCGACCTGAACGTCGGCCGGTTCGACCCAGTTGGGCTTTCCGATATCATCGACCCCGTCAGCATAGGTCTCATGGGTCAGCATGCCTTGGGTGAACAGGCCAGCAAAGGGCTCCTTGACGTCGAGATAGCCGCAGTGGTTCAGCGCCCGGGTGATGAAGCGGGCATACAGCAGGTGCAGGACAGCGTGCTCGATGCCGCCGATATATTGGTCGACCGGCAGCCAGTGATCGGCGGCCGCCTTGTTGATGGGCTGGGGGTGCTTCGGGTCGGTGAAGCGGGCGAAGTACCACGATGAATCGACGAAGGTATCCAGCGTGTCGGTTTCGCGCCGCGCCTTGGCGCCGCAGGACGGACAGTTGACATGCTTCCAGGTCGGGTGGCGCTCCAGCGGATTGCCGGGGATGTCGAAGGTGACATCCTCTGGCAGGACAACGGGCAATTGATCGTCCGGCACCGGCACGACGCCGCAGGCTTCGCAGTGGATGACGGGAATGGGGCAGCCCCAATAGCGCTGACGCGACACGCCCCAGTCGCGCAGGCGGAAGACCGTGGCGCCGGTGCCCAAGCCCAGGGCCTCGATGCGTTCGATGGCGGCGTCCTTGGCGGCTTCGATTTCCAGACCGTCCAGGAAGTCGGAGTGGAAGATGGTGCCCGGGCCGGTATAGGCTTCGTTGCCGACATACCACGTCGTGGGGTCTGCGCCGTTGGGCAGGACGACCTCGGTGACCGGCAGATTGTACTTGCGGGCGAAGTCGAGGTCGCGCTGGTCGTGGGCCGGGCAGCCGAAGATGGCGCCGGTGCCGTAGTCCATCAGCACGAAGTTGGCGACCCAGACGGGCAGGGTGGTGCCCGGCTTGAACGGATGGTCGACCTTGATGCCGGTGTCGAAGCCCAGCTTCTCGGCGGTGTCGATGTCGGCCTGAGAAACGCCGCCCTTTTGAATCGACTTGATAAAGTCCGCCAGTTTCGGGTTCTGCGATGCCAGGCCCTGGGCCAGCGGATGGTCGGCGGCAATGGCGATAAAGGCCGCGCCGAACAAGGTGTCCGGGCGGGTGGTGTAGATCTCAACGCTTTCATCACTTTTATGGATCGGGAAGCGCATCTGCAGGCCGCGCGACTTGCCGATCCAGTTGGCCTGCATGGTGCGGACCTTATCCGGCCAGCGGTCCAGGGTCGACAGGCCTTCCAGCAGGTCGTCTGCAAAGCGCGTGATGCGCATGAACCATTGGGTCAGTTTTTTCTTTTCGACCAGAGCGCCGGAACGCCAGCCACGGCCTTCGATGACCTGTTCGTTGGCCAGGACGGTCATGTCCACCGGATCCCAGTTGACCTGGCTTTCGCGGCGATAGACGAGGTCGTTCTTCAGCAGGTCGATGAACCAGCGCTGTTGCTGACCGTAATATTCCGGGGCGCAGGTGGCGAATTCGCGCGTCCAGTCGATCGACAGGCCCAGGCGCTTCAGCTCGCTGCGCATATTGGCAATGTTGTCGTAGGTCCAGCCCTTGGGGTGGACATTGCGCTCCATGGCGGCGTTTTCGGCCGGCATGCCGAAGGCGTCCCAGCCCATGGGATGCAGGACGTCGAAACCGCGCGCACGTTTGAACCGCGCCACCAGGTCGCCCATGGCATAGTTGCGGACGTGGCCCATATGGATGCGCCCGGACGGGTAGGGGAACATCTCCAGCACATAGTATTTCGGCTTGGACGGGTCGTCGCGCGTCAGAAAGGTCTGCGCGTCGTCCCAGCGCTGGCGCTGTTTGGGTTCGGTCTCTTTGGGATTGTAACGGGCCATGATGCGGTATGGTAAAAAACAGGGAAGTGCCGCGCTTATAAGGTGACGCGGCGGTATTTGGAAACAAAAAAGCCGCCGGGTTTCCCGCGGCGGCTCTTTCGGAGTCCGAGGACTGAAGCTTAGTTCTTGACGTCGGAGAGACGAAGCTCACGCGCGCGGGTCAGGATGGCGTTTTCAATGTCGAGCTGGGTCTGTTGCGAGACGTCGGCGTCGATCCACTGACCGCCCTGCTGAACCTGCTTGTAGACCGACACGTTCAGAGCGTCGGCGCGCAGACGCGAGTCGAGGATGTAGATGGTGGTCTTGAAGCGCTCATCCGGCTTTTGCGGATTGGCGTACCAATCCGAAATGATGACGCCGCCCCAGGGGTCGGCCGAGTTTAACGGCATGAACGAGATGGTGTCCAGCGAGGCGCGCCACAGATAGGCGTTCACGCCGATGCCGGCCTGTTCGTTGTAGGCCGCCGCTTTTGCATCCTTGTCGCTGCCGCCGAAGATGCCAAGAATCTTGCCGTCGCTTTGCTGGCTGGAATAGCTCGCGTCCTTCTTGCCCATACCGGCGCAGGCGCTCAGGGAAAGGGCCAGGCCCAGGGCTGCGAAAGCCGCCACGTACCGCTTAGTCGTCATTGAGTTGTTCACTCCGCAAATGGTCGAACCCGCGGTCGGCTTGAAAAACACCCCCAAGGCCGGGATTCCTAAGTTTGTTCTTTACCACCGTATGGTCTCGCGCTTCTATAGCACGCCGCCCGTAGGGTATGACAAGAGGTCGCTCTCTAAGTTTATCAACAGAACGGCAAATTCAAGGCCTGTCTCGGTGTCGTACCTGAAATATAAGGGGGCAATAGGGCCTTGGTGCGATTTAAGCAGGTAACTGTGTTATATCGGGACAGGAAGCGTTGCCGATTCAACACATCAATTACGCGAATGTAATGTGAAGCGGTTTTGCCGACGATTCAAAATTGACCCCGGCGACAATTCGCCTTAATCCCAAATTGACATATCTATGCCAAATTGGATGTGTAGAACGCAATTTGCGTCCGGGGCTGGACGGAAAAGATTCACTTTTCCGCTGGATTTGGACCAGGGGCTTAAAGAGCTGAGTTGATGAAACCCGTTGTAACCATGGCTGTGTCCGTGATCGTGCTGGCAATCGCTGGTGCCTCGCCGTTCGCCCATGCCGCGGGCCAATCCAAGGCCAATACGACGTTTCCGGCCTTGGCTCAGACCAAAGGCAACCTGATCGATCGGCCCGGCAACACGTTTCCGCAGACTCAGTCGAAGATTTATCAGTTCGACCTGAAGGGCAAGTGGGGCGTCAAGTTCGATATCAATCAGCCAGAAACCGCACCGTCGGGCCTTAATGACGTCGATGCTGGCGCCTTCTACAAGCTGAGCCCGTCGCTGCGCGTCGGTGGCACCGTCGGTTTCGGTGAAAAGTCCGATCCGTTGAAGCCTGAACCCAAGACGGTCAAGGACAAGCAACAGCCGCGCGTCCGACTCGAGACAACTTTTAAGTTTTAAGCTAATCCGCGATATGAAATGCGTCGACAGCGCCGATACCGGCCAGTCCGCAGTCGCGCAACTCCCCGATCGTATCACACGTGATCCCACCCAGTCCGTAGACCGGCAATCCGGTCGCGGCAGTATAGTCGTGCACGCCCTTGGCGCCCAAAGCCGCGACGTTTTGCGCCGAGGTGCTGCGGCTGGCGAAGACGGGTGAGACAAATACGGCCTGAAGCGGTGCATCGTCCGCCAGATGCATCAGGGTGTCGAGATCGTGACAGGCGATGCTGAGTTTCAGCTCCGGGTGGTCACGGTGCAGGTGTGCGACGCGCGGCAGGCTCTTCTGGGCCAGGTGAACGCCGTCGGCGCCGACCTCGATCGCGAGGGCGTCATCTTCACCAATCAGGAGGACGAGGCCGTGATCGTCGGCGATTCTTCTCAGCAAACGGGCGCGTTGCAGGGCATGGGAGTCACCGAAATGACGGTAGATAATGCCCGTGCCGGCGGGCATCAGGGCGGCGATATCTTCCGGATGCGGGGTGCGCGCCGGATCGGTAACAAAAAAAAGCGGTGGCAGGCGGCGATCGGAGGGTAGGAAAGCCCGGGCCTCCTGAGTTATGTCAGTGGCCTTGTCGAATAGATATTGAAAGCGAGTCCGGTATGTCATCGATGGAAACCCTGAACGACTCGTCTGCCGCTTATCTTAAGCTCATGGACCAGATGCACAAGGCCCTGGCTGTGGCCGGCCGGCCGGCCGGATCGGCCTTTTTGACGGCGGTCTCCAAGACCCAGCCCTGGGAGGTCATCGCGCCGGTGCTGAAGGCCGGGCATCGCCGTTTCGGTGAGAACCGCGTCCAGGAAGCCCGGGACCGGTGGTCGCCCGTCCGGGGTGACTGGCCGGGTTTGGAACTGCGGCTTATCGGACCGTTGCAGAGCAACAAGGCCGCTGAGGCGGTGGCGTTTTTCGATGTGATTGAGACAGTCGACCGCAGCAAGATCGCCCGGGCTTTGGCCGATGAGATCCAGAAGCAGGGCCGCCGGCCGGTCACCTATGTCCAGGTCAATATCGGCGAAGAAGACCAGAAGGCGGGAGTCCTTCCCGCCGAGGCTGACGCGTTTATCCGCGCTTGTCGCGACGACTGCGGCCTGGAGGTGGGGGGATTGATGTGCATTCCGCCGGTCGAAGGTCCGCGCGGGCCGTATTTTGGGCTATTGCGCAAGATTGCCGAGCGCAATGGCGTGGCGCATCTCAGTATGGGGATGAGCGACGATTTCGAAACGGCTCTGGCGTTTGGGGCGAATGAAATCCGGGTTGGTTCGGCCATTTTTGGTGCGCGTTGAGATAAAGGAAGTGGGTCCACAGATTACACAGAGACTTAATCGGGGAAAACCGTAGAGCCACTAGATGGATCCCGCTTCGCGCGGGGTCAGTTCGGAAACAGCTCGATATGGGTTTCGCCCGTGCGGCCGTAATAGACAGCGCGGCGGCCAGCCAAAGAGACGAGATAGGCGACGCAGCCGGCCTTAAGGATGCGAAGGCAAAATTCCTTGTATTTGATGGCGCCGGACTGGCTGGCACGAACCGCGGCTTCGATGCTGGCAGCGTCAAACGCGGCCGCGGCCTGTTCGGCCATTGCCAGAGTTGGGATCACCTCCGATTGCCCGTTGGCGAGATAGTAGGTCTTTTCCGCCCGCTGGAGGTCGGCGTGATAACGTTCGACTCCCACCGCTGCCAGCCTTGCCAGCACTGCCGGAAAACTCAGGCGCTCTTCATCGGAGCCAAGGGTGCAGCGTTCAGCGGCTTCGCGGAAAGGTGTCATGGAGTCACTCCGTCGGGATGGTCTTGAGGTGATGATGGCGCACCAGGTCGCGCATGAGTCGGCCCAGGATGTCGCGGTCTTCCGCGCGCATATGACCGAAGAACTCGATCTCGTTCAGGTCAGCCAGGGCCGCCAGACCGGGGACCAGATCGCGGCCCTTTTGATGAATCTCGAGGGTTTGGCGGCGCCGGTCGTCGATACGGAAGGCGCGGCCAATCATGCCCTTGGCGATCAGCCGATCCGCCAGTTTCGTGACCGCGCCCCGCGTCAATCCCAGGTGATCTGCCAGAGCGGATGGCGACATCGGTCCGTTTTCCAGCAGTTCGCGCAACACCACCCATTCAGCGACCGTGACGTCCATAGCCTCAACCTTCTGGGCAAACCCTTGCGAGACATGGTTGGAGACAAAGCGCAGCCAGTAACCGAGATGGGCCGTCAGAGGACTGATTTGAGAAGGATCGGACATAGTTTACCTATTTATTGACTAGGAAACTAAATCGAGATAATATCCTAGTCAACTACTTGTCACGAGCTAGCGAATCTCGACCTCATCCCCGGGCTGGGCCTCACGCAGGAACTCCAGCATGTCGCTGATCGCCACGGCCACACAGCCTTCGGTACCGGAATAGTCCGGACGCGCCAGGTGGAAAAAGATTGCCGAACCCATCCCGGGAACCGGCGGGTCATCATTATGACCCAAAACCACGATCACATCGTAGACATGATCGTCCCGCCACAGCTTTTCGTGGCTGGGGACGTACGGGAGTTTGACATGGGTGTTATAGTCGGGCGCCGCCGGATCATCGCTCCAGCCGTCATCGGGCGACAGCGGCACCAGCTTGAGCGCCGTCTGCGGCGGCGCGACCCGGTCGGGCCTGTAAAAGACGTAGCGGATGGGCCAGCGACCTGCCGGCGACCTGCCGTCGCCCTCTCTTTTGTCCGTGGCGGCGATCACGCCCCCTTTCCCCAGCGCACAAGGCACACTATGTACATCAAGGGAAAGTGAAGGGATTCCACCCTCCGTGTCAGCCGCAACAGCGGTAAAAACCTTGACCATAGGGTGAACTTCCCCTCAACTGAAAAGAAAACACAAGATACAGGATCATGGTGCAACAAAAAACCCTCCTAATAGTCGATGACGACGACGAGCTGCGCGAAGCCCTGGCCGAGCAGCTGGAACTCCATGAAGAATTCAAGGTCACCCAAGCTGCCAATGGCGCCGAAGGCGTCCGTCTGGCCAAAACCATCAATGCCGATCTGATCCTGCTCGATGTCGATCTGCCCGATATGGACGGACGCGAAGCTTGTCGCATCCTGCGCAAGGGTGGACTGACCACACCGGTGATCATGCTGACCGGTCAAACCTCGGATTCCGATACCATCCTCGGTCTCGACGCCGGCGCTAATGACTACGTCACCAAGCCGTTCCGCTTTGCCGTCCTGCTGGCGCGGATTCGCGCCCAGGTGCGCAGCCACGAAACCTCGGAAGACGCCACCTTCCGCATCGGGCCGTATGAGTTCAAGCCGGCACTGAAGGTCCTCGTCGACCAGACGCAGAAAAAGACGCGCCTGACCGAGAAGGAAACCAACATCCTGAAGTATCTCTATCGCGCCGGTGGCAAGCCGATCTCACGCGAAGAGCTGCTGACAGAGGTTTGGGGCTACAATGCCGGGGTGACGACGCACACGCTCGAAACCCACGTCTATCGCCTGCGTCAGAAGATCGAGCCCGATCCTGCCAATGCGCGGCTGCTGATGACCGATGCCGGCGGGTATCGCCTCCAGTTTTAATCAAACCGGAGCCGCGAGGCTCCGGTTTTGTTTTGGGTGATCTGGTTGTGCTTCCCAACGTATGCATACGGGGGCGTGAAGGAGAGACCATGTTCATTCGAACTGCCTTACTTGCCACCAGTGTACTGATATTGTCCGCCTGTACGACCGTACCCGAAGGCGGCGGCCCCGCCACGGCGCAGGTGCCTATGAGCCACTATTCCGGCACGTGGCTGGAAATCGCTCGTCGACCGATGTGGCTGACCGACGGCTGTGTCGCTGGCTACAGCACCTATACGGCGGGCGCCGGGGGTGCTGTGGCGGTGGAGGACGGCTGCCGCAAGGACACACCGGACGGCAAGCTGAAGACCATTCGCGGCAAGGGGACGATTGAAGATTTTGGCAGCGCCAATGCCAAGATGAAGGTTGAATATCCGCTCTTTATCACATGGCACTACTGGGTTCTGTACGAAGCACCCGATAATAGCTGGTTCATCAGCGCCGATCCGAAGATGAAAAACCTGTGGATCTATGCCCGTAAGGTGCCTTCCGAGGCCGAGCGCGCCGTCATGGTGTCCAAGGCGCAAGAGCTTGGTTACGACACTACCCAACTCGAATTCCCAGCGTTTTAAATCTCGAACGTCACTTGGGCCGGCACGTGGTCGCTGGGCTGGGTCCAGCCGCGGACATCGTCATGGATTTTCGCTGTCAGGTTTGCTACCCGCGCCATCAGGGCGGGGTTGAGCAGGACGTGGTCCAGGCGTAGGCCGCGGTTGCTGGCACGGTAGTCGCTGGCGCGGTAGCTCCACCAGGTGAAGATCTTCTGCGGTTCGGGATAGGCCACGCGGAACGGATCATGAAAGTCGCCGCAAGCCATGAAGTTGCCGAAAGCCTCGATCTCCAGCGGGGTGTGGCTGACCACGCGCAGCATCTGGCGGTGGCTCCATACGTCGAACTCGCCGGGAGCAATGTTGAGATCGCCGCAGATCAGCAGCGGGTGGTCGCGATTGCGTTGCGCCAGATGGGTGCACAGGCGTTCGTAGAATTCGAGCTTGTGGTCGAACTTGTCGTTGGTCGTACGGTCGGGCACGTCCCCGCCGGCCGGAATGTAGAAGTTCCAGATATCGACATTGTCTACCCGGATGGCCTGGGCGCGGGCCTCGCCGCGACGGCAGAAGGGCAGGAGATCGCCGGATTCGAACGGTACCTTCGAGACGATTGCCACACCATGCCAACCCTTCTGGCCGGCGACGTGGATGTGCTCGAACCCGAGGGCGCGGAAGGCGTCGTAGGGAAATTCGTGTTCCTGGCACTTGATCTCCTGCAGGCAGAGGATGTCTATCTCCGTCTGGGCGAGAAAGGCCTGGATTTGCGGCATGCGCAGGCGAACGGAATTGACATTCCAGGTGGCAAAGGAAAGGCGCATATTGTCCGGAGGATGGGCAGCCTAAGCCGCTGTAAAATTACAAAAAACCCGATCCGTTGTAACGGACCGGGCAAGATTTTGGCACATAACACGAAGAGAAAACAGGGAAAAACGCACGCTCGGAAATCGACCGCCGTCCAATCTCCATGTGTGAAAAATAACACGCCTGCGAAAATTCGCAAGAAAAAAAGTTTAGAACAAGATTATTTTTTCATCTGCGACTTACTGAGCACGAACAGGTCGCTTTTAAAACCGCCGCCGCGGTTAAAGCTGGTCAGGTGAACCCGGGTCGCCTTACCCTGTGCATCGGTCACGGTCCATTCCCGTAAGGTCAGGTTGCCATTGCCGGCCTGGTCGAAAACCAGTGCAATATGGCCTTCGACCTGCTTGCGGCGATCGCGGGCGCTCAGCGTGAAACCTAAGGCGCTGGATTTCACCTGAGTCACGACGACATTCTGGTCGAGGCGGATCTGACGCGACAGGAACAAGGACAACGGGGTCTCGCCCAAAGGATATTCGTCGAACGACTTCAGGCGGGGATCCCACATTTTTACCTTCTGGCCGTCAGCGACGATCAGCAGCGAGTAGGGGGCATCATACTCGAACCGAATCTTGCCCGGACGCGAGAGATACCAATTGCCCAGGGTCTTGCGGCCGCGGAAATCGGTTTGCTCGAAACGACCCTGAGCCGTGGTCAGCGCCTGCAGATACTGGGTCGCCTTGTCGATGCGACCTTTGTCGGCGGCATTAAAGGTCGGCGGCGTGATCAGTCCGCCGAAGCTGTTCTTTCCGCCCTGGGCCAGGGCCGGCACAGCGGCGGTCAGGGCCGCTGCGGTCAGGCCTGTCAACAGGAAGCGGCGATGGAGGTCGGTCATGGGTTTACCCTTTTTGATCGTGTTGTGTGTTTAGACCGTAAAGGGGAGGAACGGCAATTCAAGGGCACGAAAAAGACGTTTGGCCGCCGCTTTGTGGCCACCAGGTGAAGGCGGGATGAACCGAATGTTCACGCCGTCGCACAGCGGGATATTTCTCGTCAGACCTGGGGCGAAAGGAAGCGTTTGGCGCGAAGAACGCCCAAGCCGTGCTAGAAAATGGCTAACAAAAACCGTTGACCATTGTTCCACGCACAACGAGTGATTTTTTGGCATAACTTCTAACAAAGAGGCCGATTCCGACTTCGCGTCAAGATGCCGGCCAACCGGGCGACGCGACGGGCATAGGTGGTGTCTACACCCCGCGTGTCGTGCCGCGCACAACCAGTTCAGCGTTGATCTGCACGGACGGCGCCACGATGCCGTTGAGCCGCCGGAAAAGAATGTCCACCATATGCCGGGCACCTGTGGCCCGATCTTGGCGCACGGTCGTCAGTCCCGGCGACAGGCTGCGCGCCAGGCCTATATCATCGAAGCCACACACCGCGACATCACCCGGTACACTCAGCCCCGCTTCGGCGAGCGCTGTCAGAGCGGCCTGGGCAATAATATCCGAGGCACAGAAGAGACCGTCGAAGGTCTGTTTGCGGGCAATGACCTCACGCACCGCTGTCAGGGCGGACTCGAAATTGAACCGGCTTTCGATGCGCTGGGGCGCGCCGGACTGGGCCAGAGTACTGGCCAAAGTACTGGCCAGCCCCTGACAATAGCCAGTGTAGCGGGCATCAGCCTCCGGCACGCCGGACGGTCCGACGAAGAGGATGTCCCGGCAACCGCCGGCGACCATATGGCGGGCCGCTAGCCGGCCGCCCAGAACGTTGTCGACGCCCACCGAAGCGTAGGACTGGCGTGGCATCTTCTCGCCCCATACCACCATGGCGGGGTATTCGGCGCCGACGGCTTGGAGGGCGACATGCTGATCGCTCTGCCCCAGGACCAGCAGGCCGTCGAAACGGTGCGAATGGGTCAGGTCGAAAAGCCAGCCATCGGAAGTCGCGTTCACCTTGGACAACAACAGGTCATAGCCGCGTCGCACCACTTCGTCAGCCAAAGCGCCGATCATCTCCAGAAGGAAGGAATCGGTTAGCTGATCGTCGGATTGCGGCCCCATGGGCAGGATCAGCCCGATGGTCTGGGTAGTCTGAAGCCGCAGGTTTCGGGCCGCCTGGTTGACGACATAGCCGTTCTCACGCGCGATCGCCTGGATGCGTTCGCGAAGTTCCTTCGGGATGAGGGGGCTGTCAGCCAGGGCGCGCGACACAGAGGAGACGGACACGCCGGCAAGGCGCGCCACGTCCGCCATCTTGAGGCGAACCTTGGGTTTGACGACCGGAAGCGGCTCGTCGATCATTACGCAAGTACCCTATACTACAATGCCGCCCGTCTGATCTGCGAGCGTTTCGCAACAAGTTCACACCTTTTCGGCGAGCAAGTCTACGCCTTTTCAGTATTTTTCATTGCCTATCAATGTGTCGGAAAATCTCCAACAAAGGGTTACTGTATACTTTTATGAATGATTTAAACGGGTTCCACAGCCGGACAGACAGATTTCACGACATCGTCATGACCCGGACGTGTCTTCACAAATTGTTCCAATGGCGGATTGCCGACATCCAGAAGCCGAACCACAGCATCCACTTTTCGTTTGTCAGACAGCAGGTTCCCGCGCGGCGGCATCACGCCCATGCCATCGGTCCATCATTTGCAAAGGAAAGGGTCTCCCTCAAAAACTGTAAGCCAGTTTTTGAGGGAGACAAGATGTTGCTTCGGTTAATCCGAAACAGCCAGTTGGGGAAGAAGGGCGCGGGCCTGTGCGAAACTACAGGTCCCGCCCGTTCAGACATGGTCGCGAAACCATGTTGGAGGCGCGAGGCTCAGTTACCTAAACCGCGCAAAGTCTAAAATCTCAAATACTGCACGGCTTGCCGTGCAAAAGAGGAGGCAGTCGAGGGATGCGTCCTGTCGGCGTTGCCAAGACCCGCTTCGGCACAGGCATGTGGCGGTGCAGACGCCGGTTGCCTCATTGTCGTCGAACACTCATGACCTGTACAGGTCGGACAAAACGTATAAGATATTGATTTTACTACAACAAAGAGAGCCGTCGTAAGTCTTTCATCAGCCAGAATGACAACCTTGTCATCTTCTGACAGCGCTATCATTGCCAAGGCGGCCATAGGTTGTCAAGAAAATTGTCATGCGTGTCAGAATTCTTGGAGGAAATCGCGAACGAACGGTGCTTTTGGGTAACAGAGCGATCATTTTTGCGAGAAAGGGCAAAAAATCTACCGCACCGCGGCATGTGGTGGTGCTTTACAGTACGCGTTGTTGTCGGCCGAATCTGTCTCGAGTGTCGCAAACAGGACAGGCAGGACAGGGTTTGCATGTACATCCTGGTCCCTCTCAAACCCTGACGCCATTGACTATCTACGCCCCCCTTGTCCCCCGCCTTGTATTATCATACAAATCGGAAAAAATGAGGAGATACGGCGTGAAACCTTTTCTGACGGCTGCCACGGCGGCCCTTATCCTGGCTGCCGGACTGGCGAGACCGCACGCCGTCGCCGCCGAGACGGTTCAGGCCGCCGCCACGGCTGCGCGCGAACGCATCAATATCGACAAGGACTGGCGCTTTGCCTACGGCCATGCCGACGACGCCGAAAAAGACTTCCGCCACGGCCTGAGGCCTTTCTTCTTCGCCAAGGCTGGTTATGGCGACGGGCCTGCCAATGCCGACTTCAGCGACATGGCCTGGCGCAAGGTCGATCTGCCGCACGACTGGGCCGTCGAACTGCCGTTCGATGCCCGCGGCAACACCAATCACGGTTCGAAAGCCATTGGCCACCCTTTCCCGGAGAACAGCGTCGGCTGGTACCGTAAGGTCATCGACATCCCTGCCTCCGACAAGGGCAGGCGCATCGCCCTGGAGTTCGACGGCGTCTATCGCGACAGCGTGGTCTGGGTGAACGGCCACTATATCGGCACCGAACCCAGCGGCTATTCCGGCTTCCGTTACGACATCACCGACTACCTGAACTATGGCGGCCACAATGTGATCGCCGTCCGCGCCGATGCGACCACCGAGGAAGGCTGGTTCTATGAAGGCGCCGGCATCTACCGCCATGTCTGGCTGACCAAGACCGACGCCTTGCACGTCGCCCAATGGGGCACCTTTGTCCGCACCACGGTCGACGGCGCCAAGGCCCGCCTCGACATCGATGTCACGGTCGACAATGACGGCAAAGCGCCCGAGACCTTCGCCATTCGTCAGGAGGTGTTTGCCCCCGATGGCCGCAAGGTCGCCGAAGGTGAAACCACCCAACTAACGGTGAAGGCGGTCGCGTCCGGCGACTTTACGTCGACCGTGACCGTCGATCAGGCCCAGCTATGGTCGCTGGAAACCCCGCACCTCTATCGCCTGCGGACGACCATTCTGACGAACGGCGTGGTCAGCGACAGCTATGATACGACGTTCGGTATCCGGACCGTGGTCTTCGATCCGGACAAGGGCTTCTTTCTCAATGGCAAAAACCTGAAGCTGCAAGGCACCAACAACCACCAGGACCACGCCGGGGTCGGTGTCGCCTTGCCCGATGGCCTGCAAACCTGGCGATTGAAGCAGCTCAAATCCTACGGCGTCAACACCTACCGCGCCTCGCACCATCCGCCGACGCCGGAACTGCTGGATGAAGCCGACCGTCTGGGCATGCTGGTCATCGACGAGCACCGCATGATGGGTACCACGCCGGAAATCCGCGGCCAGATGGAACGGATGATCCGCCGCGACCGCAACCACCCCAGCGTCATCATCTGGTCGCTCGGCAATGAGGAATGGGCACTGGAATGGAACGAACTGGGCACCCGCCTGGCCGTCGAAATGCAGGCCGACGCGAAACGGCTGGATCCGACGCGGCGCACCACGGTGGCGACCAGCGGTTCCGGCCAGGGCGTGTCGTTGGGCGCCGATGTGATCGGTTTCAATTACGGCGCCCAGCATGACGTCGACGCCTTCCACCGCGCCCATCCGGACAAGCCCGCCATGATGTCGGAGGAAGGTTCGACCCTGACCACGCGCGGCATCTACTTCGACGACCGGGCGGCATCCCATCTCAACGCTTATGACCGCCAGGGTCGGCCAGGCAACAGCCTCAGCATTGAAGAAGGCTGGCGCCGGGTCCAGGAACGGCCGTGGATGTCGGGCATGGTCATCTGGACCGGCTTCGACTATCGCGGCGAAACCACGCCCTTCGGGTGGCCGGCGATCTCGTCGCAGTTCGGCATGACAGACACAACCGGCGCCCTCAAAGACACGGCCTGGTACCTAAAATCCGTTTGGACCCAGAAGCCGATGGTCCATATCCTGCCGCACTGGAACTGGGCTGGGCGCGAAGGTCAGGCCATCGATGTCCGTGTCTACAGCAACGGCGACACGGTCGAGCTGTTCCAGGACGGTAAGTCGTTGGGCCGTCAAACCCTGGTCAAGGATTCGCACCTCAAATGGAGCGTGCCGTACACGCCCGGCAAGCTGACCGCCAAGTCCTATATCGATGGCAAGCTGGTCGCTTCCAACGAGGTCGTCACCACCACCGACCCGGCGACCGTCACTCTGACGCCCGACACCACAAACCTTAAGGCCGACGGCGCGGATATTTCGGTCGTCTGGGTCAATGTCACGGACAAGGCCGGCCGGATTGTCCCCGTCGCCGGCAACCGTGTGAACTTCGAAACAAGCGGGCCGATCCGCGTCATCGGCGTCGGCAATGGCGACCCCGGTTCGCATGAGGCCGACCGGCCCGCCGAACGCCACGCCTATCACGCCCTGTCCGGTTGGCGCTCCCTGGCCATCAACAGCCTTGACGGTGGACCAGCGGTGGCCGACACCGCCGATACCGCGACATGGCGCGACCCGACCCAGTGGCTGCCGCCCGAAGCCCAGCCGCCGGCCACCAAAGGCCTGGTGCTGCGCGGCCAGTTTGCCCGACCGGTCCTGACGCCGGGCGGCGTCATCACGCTGTATATCGATCGGCTGGGCGAAGGTCAGACCGTCTATATCAACGGCGTCACGGTCGAGCCGAAGACGGTCGACGGCGCGCTGGTGGTCGACGTCGATCCGGCGTCGCTGAAGGACAACAACAATCTGGCCTACGTTTTCGCGACACCTGAAGGCGGCGTGCAGGGCCTGTACGACCGGTCGGTCGGTGCCACCAAGTGGGGGACCTTACGCGTTACCACACCGGCGGCGCCGTGGCAGCGCAGTGTCTTTAATGGCTGGGCTCAGGTGATCGTCCAGTCGACCGGCCAGCCCGGCAAGGCGACCTTGAAGGCCGTATCGGACGGACTGAAGCCGGCGGTCGTCGCGTTCACGGCGCGGTCGCCTTCCTAAGCGGCGAGCCTTGGTTTAATGAGGGGTCATGACCGACATGACCCTTCATCTGAACCCCGCCGCGCACCTGGAGATCCGACGTGTCGGCCGTGAGCAACAGCCCCTTGTCATCGTCGACAACGTTTTCACCAATCCGGACATCCTGGTCGCGGCCGCCCGGACGGCCAAGTTCGAAATGGCGCGCCACACCCGATATCCGGGTTTGAATGCGCCGTTGCCGGCCGGATTTATGCAGAGCCTGATGCCGGCACTGCAGCAGATGATGACGAAGGTTTTCGGAATTCCCCCGACGTTGCGGATGACCCATTTCGGATTCCTGGGCTTGCCGACCCTGCCACCGGAGGCGTTGGAGCCGATCCAGAAGATTCCGCATCAGGACACGCCGGAACATAACCGTCTGGCCAGCGTGTATTACATGTCCGTACCGACCGGTGGTACGGGCTTCTTTCGTCATCGTGCCACGGGCTATGAGGTCGTGACCCCGGACCGGCGGGCGCACTATGTCGCCACCGTATCGGCAGAGCTGGAGGCCGGGGGCGCGGCGCTGACGCGACACGTTTCGGCGGAGACCCCCTATTTCGAACTGATCGACTGGGTGCCGGCAGCTTTCAACCGGTTGATACTTTACCGCAGCAACGCCCTGCATTCAGCCCTGATCGACGGGGTGCCCCTGAGCGACGATCCGGCAACCGGACGGCTGACGGCCAATCTCTTTCTGCTGCCGGTTCAGAAGTTGTACTGACCCGCCTGCATTCGACGGAAATCTCCGCAAAGTGTTGTCCACAGATAATCCAGATAAGTCAGATGGTCGGCGCTGATCTTGCTTTTAAAATTCAGTTTTTTCGACGAGCGTTGCTCGTTAGTAAACCGTGCAGAACATACGCAAACGATTGCCAGATACGCTGGCCATCTGACTTATCTGGCTTATCTGCGGACAACACTTTTACGATACTCACCGCATACACTACAGAATTCACACCTGGCTCGGCACACCTTTCTTCTGGCGCGACGCCTGGGCGAACAAGCCTGCCGAAACCAGCCACAACACTATCCAGAACCCAAGCAGCAGCACGTCCTGGTAGCCTTGGGTGAGGGCGAATATGGCAACCACGGTTTGCGCGAAGGCGGTCGTGACCATGGTTATCACCATGCCGAGCGGCCGGAACCAGGCGATCACGGAACCCATCATCGCTACCGGAAGGACGCCGCCGAACAGCAGATTCGCCGGATTGTTTTCAGACCCCAGGATGCCGACCGCGAGATTGACCCAGATCAGCAGGAAGGCGCCAACCACGGCGAGGGCCACACCGGCCTTGTAGGCACCGTTGCCCTGTAATCTTGCCGCCAGTTCGTAGATGCCGCATGCCGTGGCCAGCAAGGCGCCCATCAAGGCAAAATCTGACACGGTCCACTGTACGTCATGGCTAAACTGCATGGCAATAAGGGGCACCAGAAGAAGGGCGGCCGCACCGCCCCACAAGGCGATACTCCAGCGGTTTGCGTTGCCTGAGCTTTTGGTCGGGGGCATAAGGTGTCTCCGTGAGAATGAGACTGTCACACTGACATGCCCGCCGGTGAGCGGCATGAGGACGGCATGAGGATTTGCTGAAAACGCCGTGACGCTTTTGAAATGGGTCAGGTTGAGCCGAAAAAGGCCGCTTTCGAGAACCGGTGCGGAGCGTACAGTGCTCAAAGAGAGAAGCGTTAGCACAACTAAAGCTTAGTACGTGAGCCCCGGAAGCGCAGAAAACAGCGCTTTGCAGGCCAGCATCACCCATTTCTCAGCGGTGAATCTTGCTGAGCTGACCCGAGACAAGTTCCATCACCCAGTCATCCGGCAATACTTTCAGCAGCGCCGACACTGTCTTGTTTGGCGCGCCCGGGACGCAGGCGGCGCGGTTGGCTTCGCAGGCCTGATAGCCTTCGCGGGCGACCTCATCGGCGCCCATCCACCACCATTGCGGAATGGATTTCGACAGTTTCGAGCGCGTCCCGATCACGTCGTGAAATTCGGAGTAAGTCCAGCCCGGGCACAGCGCCGAGACATGCACCCCGTGATCGCGCACCTCCAGGTGAAGGCTTTGCGAAAACCGCGTCAGGAAGGTCTTGACCGGACCGTAGACCGTATCGCCCGGTGACGCCGGCAAGAAGCCTGCCAAAGACGACACATTCACCACGCGGCCGAACTTCTGCTCGATCATGCCTGGCAGGAAACGATGGGTCAATTCCATGGGCGCCAGCATCATCACCTGCATAAAGGCGCGGTGCGATTCCCAGGGATTGCCGACAAAGCCGCCCGGCTGGCCGTAGCCGGCATTGTTGACCAGGCCATCAACTGTACGGCCCAGCGCCAGGATGCCTTCCTGTAACGCGCCGGGGGCGGAGGCGTCCGACAGGTCAGCTGGCAAGCCGTAGGCCTCAACGCCGAAGCGCAGGCGGATCTCTTCGACCAGCTTTTCCAGTCGTTCCGCCCGGCGCGCCGTGACGGCGACGTCCCAGCCATTGGCGGCATAGGTCCGCGCAAAGGCCAGGCCTATGCCCGAAGACGCTCCCGTGATCAGAACCAGACGGCGTGCCAAAAGAAACCTCGCGACGTTTTCCAAGCCGCGATGACACTACGCATCGCGCTTGGCAAGGGCGGCAAAGAACGCTTCTTGGCCGCCCGAGCTTCTGCGAGGAGCCATGGGGGGCGCCCAGTCCGGCGCTTGAGCTGAAAAAAGCTAATATCGATCGTCATTCTTCATGACGACGATATTAGCCGGAGGGAAACACGATAATTGCCAACAAATCAAGCAGATCAGGCCGGTATCTTTTCGCCTTGCGGCGTTACACTGCCGACGTGACGTAACAGGTCGGCCACCGTGACCGTCGCCAGGGCTTCCGACGCGGCCTGGTTGGCCAGTTGCATGGCGCTGTTGACCGCCTTAGGGATGGCCTGACTGACCGGGCAGCCCTCGGCGCCGATGGGCGCACTGCCCAGGTGGGCACAGCCATTGACCGCGCGCAGCACCTCGTCGAGACGGATGTCTTCCGGCCGCTTCAGCAGCCAGGCGCCGCCCGCCACGCCGGAACAGGTGGCGACCAGTCCGGCCTTGGCGAGTTGGGTCGTCATGCGGCGAATCACCACCGGATTGGTCGGAATCGAGGCAGCCAGAACCGACGACGACACCGCTGCCTCACGCGAATAGGCGTTGCGATGGGCCAGATAGGCCAGGGTATGGGCGGCGACGGGGAATCTTTGGCTGTCGGACATGTCGGCACACTATGACGCGAATTTCGATCCGCTTCCAGACCCCAAGCTCCCTCTTCGCTTTTGGGCCGATGAAAATAAAAATACCATGTTGTCATGCACTTTGCAGCAAACTTACGGTGCAGTGCAAGATAAGGGCATGAAAGCCCATTGAATGTGGTTTTAAATAGGCGTAATAGCGCGACGTTCAAGCGAGGGCCGCCGCAGGTGATGTGTGTGTTTTATGCCCTCAGGAGAGTATGAATGACTGGGGACACCCCTGCTGAACCTTCGGCCTCCTCGCCGACTTCAGCCCAACCCGCCAGCACGGCGGACACCAACGGCGCGGCCTCCGCGACCCTTCACACCACAACCAGCGAAACCGAAGCGGTCACCAGCCATGGCCACGGCAAGGAAGGGTTTCTTGCCCTGGCCGTGGGCTCGATTGGCGTTGTGTTTGGCGATATCGGCACGTCGCCGCTCTACGCCATGCGCGAAGCCCTTCACCACGCCCGTGGGGACGTAAATCCGGAGCACGCGGTGCTCGGTGTGGTGTCACTGGTCCTGTGGACCATGACGCTGTTCGTGACGATCAAGTACGTCACCTTCTTCATGCGCGCCGACAACAAGGGCGAAGGCGGCACTCTTGCCCTTATGGCGCTGGCCCAGAAGGCGCTGGGGCGTTATTCGCCGCTGGTCTACTTTCTGGGTATCTGCGGCGCCGCTCTGTTCTATGGTGACGGTATCATCACCCCGGCCATCTCGGTTCTGTCGGCTGTCGAAGGCCTGAAGGACGCGCCCGGTCTGGCCGGACGACTCGATCCCTACCTGTTACCGATCGCCGCCGGCATCCTGATCGCCCTGTTCATGGTCCAGGCCAAGGGCACGGGCAAGGTCGCCAAATTCTTCGGACCCATCACCGTTGTGTGGTTCCTGGTCCTGGGCGGTTTGGGCGCCATCCACCTGGCCGATGATCTGCGTATCTTTTACGCCATCAATCCGTGGTACGGTTTCCGCTTCCTGATGGAAGAACAGCTGGCCGGCTTCATCATTCTGGGCAGCGTCTTCCTGTGCGTCACCGGCGCCGAGGCGCTCTACGCCGATATGGGCCACTTCGGCAAAAAGCCGATCCAGATGTCCTGGATTATTCTGGTCTTTCCGTGCCTGGCGCTGAATTATCTCGGCCAGGGCGCGATGATCCTGGACGACAATACGACCGGCGAGAATCCGTTCTGGAACATGGTGCCGGAGATGGCCTACTGGCCGATCCTGATTCTGGCGACCATCGCGACCGTCATCGCCTCCCAGGCTGTGATCACCGGCGCCTTCTCTCTGACGCAGCAGGCCGTGCAACTGGGACTTTTACCGCGTATCGAGATCCGCCGGACCTCGGAAACCCAGGCCGGCCAGATCTACGTCCCTTCGGTCAATACCTTCCTGCTGATCGGCGTTCTCATCCTGCTTATGGGCGCCAGCCTGATCGCTCAGGCGCGGCTCGCTGAAGACTCTGCCGCGCTGGGGTCCTCGGTCCTGGCCTCGGCCTACGGCATCGCGGTGACCGGCGCCATGTTCGTTGACACCCTGCTGGCCTGGTTTGTCTGCCGCTATATCTGGAAATGGAACCTGGGCCAGACCTGTCTGCTGCTGGTGCCGCTGGCTCTGGTCGACATGGTCTTCATCACGTCGAATTTGCTCAAGGTGCCGGACGGTGCCTGGCTGCCGCTGGTCTTCGGCGCCATCCTTGTGCTGATCATGCTGACCTGGGCCGCCGGTACGCGCACCCTGACTGAAAAGGCGCGCCGCGACAGCGTGGCGCTGATGGACCTCGTCGAGATGCTGAAAAAGCGGCCGCCCCACCGGGTTGCCGGTACTGCTATCTTCCTGACGTCCGACGCCGATATCGCGCCGGTCGCTCTGATGCACAATCTCAAGCACAACAAGGTGCTGCACGAGAAGAACATCATCCTGACCGTCAGGACCACCCAGTCGCCGCGCGTCGCCGAAGGTGACCGCATCACAATTGAGGTCATCAACGAGGACTTCAAAAAGGTGACGCTCAGCTACGGCTTTATGGAAAGCCCGAACCTGCCGAAGGCCCTGGGTCTGTGCCGCAAGCTGGGGCTGAAGTTCGACATCATGGCGACCAGCTTCTTCCTGGGGAAACGCAACGTCGTGCCGTCGGCCAATTCCGGTATGCCGCTGTGGCAGGACAAGCTGTTCATCTTCCTGATGAAAAACGCCGCCAACCCGACCGAGTTCTTCCATATTCCGCCCGGCCGCGTGGTCGAGCTTGGGACACAGGTTACGGTATAGGGTCGTGGCCGGAATATTGCCGTTTGCGATATTCCGGCTTGCATCCCCTCACCTCAGACCTTAAAGCGCGCGTGCCCGTTTTAACCTAAGGTCACGCCGCCCATGTCCGCTCCCGTTGAAAAGCCCGTCAAGAAAGTCGTCCTCGCCTATTCCGGCGGTCTCGACACCTCGATCATCCTGAAGTGGCTGCAGACGGAGTACCAGGCCGAAGTCGTGACCTTCACCGCCGATCTGGGCCAGGGCGAAGAGCTGGAACCTGCCCGCAGGAAGGCCGAACTGCTGGGCATCAAGCCGGAAAACATCTTCATCGAGGACCTGCGCGAGGAGTTCGTCCGCGACTACGTCTTCCCGATGTTCCGCGCTAACACGGTCTACGAAGGCCAGTACCTGCTGGGCACCTCCATCGCTCGTCCACTGATTGCCAAGGCCCAAATCGACATCGCCCGCAAGGTCGGCGCCGATGCCGTCTGTCATGGCGCCACCGGCAAGGGCAACGACCAGGTCCGTTTCGAGCTCGGCTATTACGGCCTGGAGCCCGACATCCGCGTTATCGCCCCGTGGCGTGAATGGGATTTTGCCTCGCGCGAAGCCCTGCTCGCCTTTGCCGAACAGCACCAGATTCCGATCGCCAAGGATAAGCGTGGCGATGCCCCGTTCAGCGTCGACGCCAACTTGCTGCACTCGTCGTCAGAGGGCAAGGTCCTGGAAGACCCAGCCGTCGAAGCGCCGGAGTTCGTCTATCAGCGCACCATTGCACCGGAAGCCGCACCGGACACACCGACCGTCTTCACCATGGATTTCGAACGTGGTGATCCGGTGGCGATCGATGGGGTTGGCTTGTCGCCGGCGGCCTTGCTGACCAAGCTGAACCAGTTGGGTCATGACAATGGCGTCGGCCGGCTGGACCTGGTTGAAAACCGCTTTGTCGGCATGAAATCGCGCGGTGTCTACGAGACGCCGGGCGGCACCATCCTTCTGGCGGCCCACCGCGGGATCGAGTCGATCACCCTGGACCGCGGCGCCATGCACCTGAAGGACGAGCTGATGCCGAAATATGCCTCGCTCATCTATAACGGTTTCTGGTTCTCGCCGGAGCGCAACATGCTGCAGGCGGCGATCGACTGGTCGCAGGAAAAGGTCACCGGCCGCGTGACGGTGAAGCTGTACAAGGGCAATGTGACGATTACCGGCCGAGAAAGCCCCTATTCTCTGTATGATCAGGACCTGGTGACCTTCGAAGAAGGCAAGGTGGCCTATGACCATCGCGATGCCGCCGGCTTCATCAAGCTGAATGCGCTGCGCCTGCGCGTGGCGGCGAAGCGCGACCAGCGCGGATAAACACTTGGGGTTTGGGGCCAAAGAACGTTTCTTGGTTTTAATATCATTCTGCTGTTCGGCCCCTATGGGGCAGTCAGCAGGAAGATATTTAGAAGATTTGTGGGGTCGCGGCCGGCCCTCCGCAGGCTCCGGGCGTTCGTCGCGGAAATCGACCCACCGGGTCGATTTCATCCGGTTTCCCTAAGGCAAACCGGCGCTCCTCACCCCCAAACCCCATTGTTTTTTTGCACTGCCCCCGGCACATCATCACCGCATGCCGGCGGAAACTCCCTTCAATATCCTCATCAATGCCAAATCGGGCACGGTCCTCAATATGGGCCAGGCCGCGATTGAGAGCGCCATCGAAACCAGCAGCCTCCCGGTCGCCGAACTGTGCTTCAGCGAACCCGAGGACATGCAGACCCATCTCGAACGGCTGAGCAAAGCCGAAGCGCCTCTGCTCATCGGCGGCGGCGACGGCACCATTCGCGAAACCGCTAAATACCTGTCGACCCACAACAAAAAGCCGTTCGGCGTCCTGCCGTTTGGCACCATGAACCTGCTGGCCCAGGATCTCGACATCACAACGCTTCAGGCCGCGCTGTCGGCCTATGCCGCCGGCGTCCGCGAAGAGGATGTCGACGCCGGCTATGTCAATGGCGAGCTGTTCCTGTGCTGTGCGTCCGTCGGCACCATGCCCGAGGCCTCCGTCTTTCGTGAACAGAACCGCGAGCAGGGCAGCCTGCTGCTGATGCCGCGGATGTTCTGGTTCGTCTTCGAAAGCCTCGATCGCCACAAGCAGGAGCGGGTCGTCCTTCAGATTGATGGCAAGATGCGTAAATTCCGCACGCCGGCCGTCGTCATCTCCAACAACCGCTTCAAGACGACCACCAAGCTTACCGAAAGTAATTTCAAGCGCGCCACCCTGACCGGAGGGCGCCTGGCCGCCTATATCCAGACCACCAAAACCCGGCTGGCCCATCTGCGTTTTCTCACACGATTGCTGATCGGTAACTGGAAAGAGGATCCCGACCTTGAGGAACTGACCGGACGCCACATCACGCTTTGGAGTAAGCATCGCAAGGACCTGGTCTCGATCGATGGCGAGGTTGAAGAAATGCTCACGCCGCTCGAGTTCACCCTCAAGCCGAAATCCATCAAGCTGCTGGTGCCGGCCCTACCTTCGGTACCTGCATGAAGGCCTACCTCCTGAAACGCCTGCCGGAACCCCTGAAACAGGAGTGGCGGGCCCTTGCCTTCTTCGGCCTCATCCTGATCGTCATGGCCGGCCTGTTCTTCGAGGTCATGGAAGAAGTCTTCTGGGAAGGCGACCCCTTCCTGGCCATCGATACCGCCACCTTCCGCGGCCTGCAAAGCCTGCGCACACCGGCTCTGGACGCAGTGATGGTCGCGATCACGGAGTTAGGCGATACCTGGGTCGTCGTCGCCGTCGCTGCGGCCGTCGCCGTCTGGCTGATCCACCAAAGACTGTGGCGCGTCCTGACCTTTTGGCTGATCGCCATCGGCGGGGGCTCTTTGATCAATTCCGCCATCAAGCTGGCCATGCAGCGCGCGCGACCCGGCGACCTCAATTATGACGGCGTCAGCGTCTTTTCCTTCCCCAGCGGCCACAGCACGACCAATGCCGTCCTCTACGGTTTTCTCCTGATCATTCTGGCGCGCGAAGTTCCGTTCAAATGGCGGATTCCCATCGTCGTGGTTTGCGTCGGTCTGGTTGGCGCCGTTGCCATCTCCCGGCTCTATCTCGGTGCCCACTGGTTTTCGGATGTCGCCGGCGGACTGGCTTTCGGCTCAGCCTGGCTGGCCCTGCTGGCGCTGTTCTATATGTGGCGGCCAGCAGGAAAGCTCGATCCCGTCAGGCTGCTGCTCGTGGCTGGCGGGGCGCTGATCATCGCGGGTGGCTTGAACATTGCCTTCAATCACGCCACTGACATGGCCCGCTATGCCGCCGTCCCGGAGCCGACCTCGTGAAGATCGCCCATATTTCCGACCTGCACTTTGGTTCGCTGTCGCGGCCTGTGTCCGAAGTCCTTATCCGCCATTTCCAGGCGGACAAGCCCGACCTCGTGGTGGTCAGCGGCGATATCACCCAAGACGCCACCTGTTCCGAGTTCGAAGAGGCGAGAGCCTTTTTCGATCTCCTGCCTATGCCGGTCTTTTGCATTCCCGGCAATCACGACCTGCCCGGCATGGACATGGAGCGGTTCTACGATCCGTGGGGTCGCTATAAACGGTTCATCGCCGAAGACTTGGAACCGGAATTGAAGACCGATCTGGTTCACCTCAAAGGCATCAATACCGCGCGCCGGGTTCTGGCGCACTGGAACTGGGCCAATGGTTCTGTCAGCCAACGGCAATGCCGCGACATTCAACGCTCCTACGCCGATGCAACCGCGCCGTGGCGGGTGTTTGTGATGCACCATCCGGTGATGAATGCGCGCGAAATGCCGCTTCAGGTGTCTCTGTTCAACCGCAACCGCCTGCTCAAATGCCTGGATGACGTACGGGTTGACATCGTGCTGGCCGGCCACCAGCACCATGCCTATGTCGAAAACCGGCTGACCGGTGGGCACACCACCATCTTCGTCAATGCCTCGACGACCACCAGCCTGCGCATTCGACGTCAGCCCAACGGCTTCAACATGCTGAACTTTACCGACAAGGCTGTGCGGATCGACCGCATGGAGCTGAAGGATGAAGCCTTTCATATTTACGAAGCCGTCACGCATACCAAGGTTTGATCCGTTTAAGGTGCAGGCTCGGAAAGGCCGGTAGAATCAAACGACGGAACACACGGAAAGAGGCGGAAAGAAGCGGAATTCCGGTTGCCGTACGCTCCCGCGCGAAGCGCCTTCATTCCCATTGCCTACGAAGTTTTGCACGTACGGTTCCATACCCTGAATTCCGTGTTTTCAGTGTCGCCGCTTAGCGGCCTCCGTGTGGTCCGTGTTGCCCTTCTTCGATTCAGCAAACTTTTGGCCAGCCGGACTGCCGCCAGCAATTAAGAGGATCACGGAAAACACCGAAGCGCCGCCTTCGGCGCCGTGTACTGAAGACACGAAATTCCTGACTTCTTCTCACCGACGCAATACCTCCAAACGCCATCAAAAGAAGGCGCTTCGCGCAGGAGGTGCCGCAACCGGAATTCCACGTCTTTCCGTGTGTTCCACCGTTTGATTCTACGGACCTCACTCGTCCTGATCCATCCCAGGTGATCTGGCCAAACTCTGGATAGGCGTGATATGGGGCGGGCATGTCTCCGGTCGATCCCGCCAAATATACCGCCTTCCTGGCCGCCATGGCGCTGATGGCCATTTCACCAGGTCCGGCCAACCTGTTCTTCATTCGCACCGGCTTGTCGGGCAAGAAACGCAATGTCTTCGCCGGTGTGCTGGGTGTGAATTCCGCCACTCTGGTGTGGTTTGTCGCAGCGGCCCTGGGCTTGCAGGCCCTGATGATCGCACTGCCTGTCGCATTCACGGTCATGACCCTGGTCGGAGGTCTGTATCTGGTATGGCTGGGCGGCTCGACCATCCGGCACGCCCTGAAGCTCGAAAACGAGCGCATCGACCCGCAGTTCATGGCGCCGGCCGCGCCCGGCACGCTCACCCGGACCCTGCGCGAAGGCTTTATGGTCCAGATGCTGAACCCCAAGGTGCTCCTGTTCTTTTCTGTCGTCTTGCCACCCTTTCTCGACATCGCCCGCCCGATGCCGGCCCAGATGTCGGTCTTCGCCGCCACGGCCATTGGCATGGATGTGATTTCGATGACGAGCTACGGACTGCTGGCGGTTACCCTGTCGCATCTGCTGCAACAACCCCGCCATCGCCGCACGTTCGACATTGCCGCAGGCTCTGTTCTGGTTCTCATTGCCGTGATGATCCTGTGGCACGGTCTGCAAGACCTAATTTGACCACATTGACGTTTAACTATTTTCCTCCGAGAGTATTAACCTCTGCATATCCGTACAGGTGGGAAGCACATATCATGAACAAGAATCACCTTCTGACCGCCGCTGCCCTGGCTGGCCTGACCCTGTTGTCGGCCTGCGCCACGGCAACGCCCTATGCGCCGGCCGATTTGACGTCATCGCGCAGCTATCGCCCGGGTTTCACCGAATCCAAGCTGGAGGAAGGCCGTTTCCGCCTGACCTTCGCCGGCAACGACCTGACGCCGCGCGATACGGTCGAGACCTATCTGCTGTACCGCGCCGCCGAACTAACCCTTCAGGAAGGCTATGACTGGTTCGAAGTCGTCAACCGCGACACCGACAGCCGCAGCCGCACGGTCTATACCGACCCCTTCCCGGGTGCTTACAGCGGCCTGTCCTGGCGCTATTACGGCCGCAGCCGCTGGACCGGCTGGGGCATGGGCTACAATTCCTGGGACGCTCAGGAATATACCCGCTACGAGGCACGCGCCGAGATTGTTTTGCACAAGGGTCCCAAGCCTGACGGCGACCCCAACGCTTATGACGCCCGGTCGATCCAGAGCAACCTGGAATCGCGTATCGTCCGGCCGGTCGACGGCCAGCGGTAAGTTCGAGGGATTAAAAATTCATGGCGGGCGCCTGGATGGGCGCCCGCTATTTTTTGCGCGCCATCCGCGGTGTCTTCAGCCGGCGCCGGTTCATGTGATCGCCGTCATGCGGAACGATGTCACCCTTGGGTGTCGGCTTCTCGCCCTTGAAGTAGTACTTCTGCCAGCCCTGCTTGATGGCTTCCGGATCGCGCGCCGTCAGCGACGCGTTGAACTCGTCGCGCGTTCGTGCCCAGGTCTCGAACTGTTTCTTGAGGTCGGGGTCGCTTTCCAGAGGCTTGATGACCGGCTGGATGTCGTCCATCTTCTTGTGCTCAATCACCTGGATGAAGCAGAAGGGTTCGCCCTTTCGGAAGGTCACCATACCCGGCCGGGTCATGCGCCAGTTCATAGTGAACGGGAAGGGCAGCCAGTCGGTTTCGACCAGACCGGTCAGGGGTTGGACGCCGTCCTTGATGAAGTTGGGCGCGCCACCGGCCCAAATCGCATAGCCGGGAGGCGTGCGGAACATGTAGCCGGTATGGAAGGTCAGCACGCCATGGGTAAAGTGCGACGTGCAGACATGCTCCATGTTGTAGCCAGGATTCTCGTCGCAGGTAATGACCAGGTCATTCTTGCCCGGACCACCGTTCCACACGACGGTAAAGTCGACGGGGCACAGGATTTCCCAGCCGGTGGTGTTGGCCATCACCAGAGGCAGGCAACGGTAGGGAAAGCGCCCCATAAAGTCATCCATCCACTCGCGCTCGGGCCGTCCCGGCACGATTTCGGGTGGATAGGTGGTCATGATAAAGCACTCTAATTCCATTGCATCTGTCCTGGTCTTTGCGTTATGGCGGCTGCATGACCGAACCGCTGTACACGCCGGAAAAACTGCTCAAAGCCTTAGACGATTTGGGCCTGAAAACAAGCACCCTGTGGCACGAAGCGGTGTTCCGCGTTGGTGAAGGTGACGAGATCAAGGCGGCCCTGCCCGGCGCCCATACCAAGAACCTGTTCCTGAAGGACGACAAGGGCCAGCTCTGGCTGATCTCAGCGGAACAAACGACCCAGATTCAGCTCAAGACCTTGCCGAAGACGATCGGGTCGGGCCGGCTGAGCTTCGGTTCGGAGGAGCGTCTTTACAATGCTCTGGGCGTCCGGCCGGGATCGGTGACGGCGCTTGGCCTGGTCAATGATCCGGACCTCAGAGTGCGGTTCATCCTGGACAAGACACTGTTTGATGCCGACATCGTCAACTTCCATCCGCTGACCAACACGGCGACCACCGCCCTGAGCCAAGCCGATTTCCGCCGGTTTGTCGAATGGTTGGGCCGGGAGCTGGTGGTGGTGGACTTCGCGCAACTGTCCGCTTGACTCCTTACACGGTCGGGGCCATCTCAGGTCCCACGAGAACCCAAGCGAGGGACCCATGGCCAGCAACGACCCCAACATCATCGACGGCACCGAACAGAACTTCATGAAGGACGTCATCGAGACATCGATGCAGACTCCGGTGATCGTCGACTTCTGGGCGGAATGGTGCGGTCCGTGCAAACAACTGGGCCCGGCGCTCGAAAAGGTGGTTGCCGAAGCCAAGGGCAAGGTCAAGCTTGTCAAGATCGACGTCGACAAGAACCAGGGCATTGCCGGCCAACTGCGCATCCAGTCGATTCCGACGGTTTACGCCTTTGTGAATGGCCGGCCGGTCGATGGCTTTATGGGCGCCAAATCCGAAACCGAAGTTCGCACCTTCGTCGAAAAGCTGGGTATCAATGAATCGGGCCCGACGATCGAGGAAACCCTGGCCCTGGCCCAGCAGTCGGCCGATGACGGCGACGTCACCAGCGCCCTGGAAGCCTACAGCTTCATCCTGGAGCAGGAGCCTGAAAACACCAAGGCCATTGCCGGCGTCGCCCGTCTGTACCTGAAGGTGCAGCAGCCCGACCGCGCCAAGCAATTCCTCGACATGGCACCGGCCGATACCAAGGACGCCGATATTCTGGGTCTGCGCGCCGCGCTGGATTTGGCGGAAGATGCGCCCAGCAATATGGGTGAACTGCGCGCCCGCCTGGCCACCGACCCGCGTGATTTCGATGCCATGTATGACCTGGGCCGCGCCCTGGCCGCCCAAGGTGAGATGGTCGATGCCGTCAATCAGCTTCTTGAAATCGTCAAGTATGATCCGGAGTGGAACAATCAGGCGGCGCGGCAGTATCTGTTCAAAATCTTCTCCGCTGTTGGCAATGGTTCGGACCTGGCCAAGGCCGGTCGCCGCCGCCTGGCCTCAATGTTGTTCTCTTAAGATCCGACCATGAACGATATCAGCGCCGCCCCCAAACCGATCCTGGAAATCGATCCGCGCCTGCTGGAGGCCCTGGTGTGCCCGGTCACCCGCCGGCCCCTGACCTATGACAAGGCGGCTCAGGAACTGGTGTCGCCGACCGCTGGCCTGGCATTTCCGGTGCGCTCGGGCGTGCCCATCATGCTGGTCGACCAGGCCCGCAAGTTCGAACCGCAAAAGAACTGATCTAAACGAGCTCCCCGCGGAGGAGCTTGGGAAGGTCCCCCGTCGCGGCACCCGCGTCTTCCATGACGAATTTTCGTAAGGCCGGGACGCGGTTGAACAGACCCATGCCGACATCGCGTACGGCGCGCAGCAGCGGATTGCCGTTGGAAAACAGGTGGACAAAACCGTCCATCACCACCGACGTCGATACATTGTCGAAGCGGCGCCATTTGGCATAGCGCTCGAGGACGATCTCGGTACCGATGTCTTCACCCTGGCGGACCGCTTCGATCAGCACCTCGGCCAGGGCGGCAACGTCCTTCAGACCCAGGTTCAGACCCTGGCCGGCAATGGGGTGAATCCCATGGGCGGCGTCGCCCAAAAGCGCCAGCCGGCCCTTGTGCATGTCTTCGGCCAGACCCAGGCTCAGCGGATAGATGAACCGCGGTCCGATGAGTTCGATGTCGCCAAGGAATTCCCCGAAGCGGGCCAGCAGGTGGTCATAAAAAAAGCCATCCGTGACCTGCATCAGCGCCTTGGCCTTGGCGTGGGTTTCCGACCACACGATGCAGGCGCGGTTTTCGGTCAGGGGCAGGATGGCGAATGGTCCTGACGGCAGGAAATGTTCGTAGGCGATATGGTTGTGCGGCCGTTCCATCCTGACCGTACAGACCACGGCGCTTTGCGGGTAGTCCCAGCTGACATGGCCGATTCCGGCTTTTTCGCGCAGGGAGGACTTACGTCCCTCCGCCGACACGACCAAAGGCGCACGCAAGGTTTCACCGGTATCGAGCGCAATCTCGGCAAACGAACCGGTTTCGCGGTGTTCGACCACGGCGGCAGGGACCTTCAGAGTGATGCCGCGCTCGGTGACGGCGCGGTGCAGGACCTGACGGGTGATGCGGTTTTCGACCATGTAACCCAGGGGCTCGTCGCCCGTGCGGTCGGAAATTTCGGCGGCGGCGAAATGCAGGAAAAAGGGCAGGGGTTTTGGGCTGGCCGCGCCAGGGAGGTGGCCGTCGGTCACGAAAATTTCATCCATGCGGCACGCATGGGCTTCGAGTTCATCGCCAACGCCCAAAGCTTTCCACTGGCGAAAACAGGCATAGGCTATGGCGGAGGCCCGGCCGTCAAAACCGGCGTCCAGTATCTGGTCAAACGGTTGCTTTTCGATCAGGGCGACGTCAAGTCCACCCTTTTCCAGAGCCAGAGCCAGGGTCAAACCGGCCATGCCGGCGCCGACGATGATGACGTCATAGGTTTCCATGGCTGCCATCATAAGCTTGGCCGGTCAAAGCGCAATGCGGCTCGCTGACGCGGCTGCAGCGAAGCCCACAATTCAGCGCTGTCGCGATTCCGGGTCCAGGGTGCTTCGCACCCTGGTAAACAGGGTCTTAACCATTTTCGTGGCATCTGAGGGGGAGAACCTCCCCGCCCGCCGTGCAGAACCGCCCCGAGACGTCTACCTATGTCCAGCCTTACCCTAACCGTATGGAACGCCTTTGAATCGCATATGACCGCTGTATGGCGCTCAGCGATCATGGCGCGCCTGCGTGGTGCCTTCGTTGCCCTGACCGGTCTGGCCGGCTTTGTCGCCCTGGCCACCTATAGCGCTGCCGATCCCAGCCTGAACTCCGTCAGCCATGAGTCCGTGCGCAATGCTCTGGGTGGTTTCGGCGCTGTCCTAGCCGACTTGGGGGTACAATCGATCGGGCTGGCCGCCTGGCCGGCGTCGGCTCTGATGGTGTGGTTCGGTTTGCAACGCACCTTCCATCATGATCCCGACCAGACGCGCATGAAGCTGCGCCTGCATGCCCTGTGGGCCACTGTGTTCGTGCTGGGTTTCAGCGCGGCGATCGGTCCGATCATGAACTCGGCGGATCCGGTGCTGCAACAAAGCCTCGGTGGCTTCTGGGGCGCCGGGATAAGCGACCTGCTGCAGGCGCTATTCGATTTCATGCGCATCCCGCAAGCCGTGGGCGTGGTGATGGCCAGCCTCATCTTCGCCGGCATTGCCTTCTACGCCTTCAACCAGACCCTGGCGCTGAAGCTGAACCACTATGCTGGGATCGGCAAGACTCTGGGCGGTTTGACCGGGCGCGGCCTGGACGCCATGGGCGTCAACCGCGCCGCGCTTAATGTCGCCGCGAAGGCCGTCCGGCCCGCCAAGGTCAAGACGCCCAAGGCTAAACAGGTCGAGACCTTCGTCGACGACGAAGATTTCGAGACGGTCGACTCGTTGGAACCTGCTCCGGTGCGTGTCAAAGCGTCTGAACGCCGGGCGCCCGAGCCGGTTATCCGGCCAAAGATCGAGCGGGAAGATAGCTACGATGACATGGACGTCGATCGGGACGTCGATCGGGAGGCCGATCTCGGCGTCGACATGGGTGAAGACGACGACCTTCCTCTGGCGCCGGGCATACGCTTTGAGGCCCCCAAGGCGGTGAAGCCGTCGCCCCGCGTCGAGGCCGAGAAACAACCGGCGTTCGATTTCCTGCGCCCTGGCAATTTCCGCCTGCCCGAGCTGTCCATCCTGTCCAAGCCCAAGCCCCGCAGCAATGCCTTCGATGAAGACAGCCTGCGCCAGAACGCTCGCATGCTGGAAAGCGTCCTGTCCGAGTTCGGCGTTCGCGGCGTGATCGACCAGATCCGGCCCGGCCCCGTCGTCACCCTCTACGAACTGGCCCCCGCGGCCGGCGTGAAAGGCGCGCGCGTCGTCGCCCTGGCCGACGACATCGCCCGTAACATGTCCGCCCGTTCCTGCCGCGTCTCGGTGGTCCAGGGCCGCAACGCCATCGGTATCGAACTGCCCAATCAGGTGCGTGAGACTGTGTACCTGCGTGACCTGCTGGCTTCGGCCGAGTTCGAGCGCGCCACGCATATCCTGCCCATGGCCCTGGGTGAATCGATCGGCGGCGAGCCCTACATTACCGACCTGTCCAAGATGCCTCACCTGTTGATCGCCGGTACCACCGGTTCGGGTAAGTCGGTCGGGGTCAACGCCATGATCCTGTCCATCCTCTACCGGCTGGATCCGGAACAGTGCAAGTTCATCATGATCGACCCCAAGATGCTGGAGCTGTCGGTCTATGATGGCATTCCGCACCTGCTAACCCCGGTGGTGACTGATCCGAAAAAGGCCGTCGTCGCGCTGAAATGGACCGTCAAGGAGATGGAGGACCGCTACCGCCGCATGTCGAAGATCGGCGTGCGCAACATCGCTTCCTTTAACGAACGCGCCCGCGCCACCGCCGCCGAAGGCAAGAACTTCGTCCGCAAGGTCCAGACCGGCTTCGACGAAACGGGTCAGCCCGTCTACGAGTTCGACGAGATGGTGCCCGAGCCCATGCCTTACCTGGTCGTGGTGGTCGACGAGGTCGCCGATCTGATGATGGTCGCCGGCAAGGACATCGAAGGCGCCGTGCAACGCCTGGCCCAGATGGCCCGCGCCGCCGGCATCCACCTGATCATGGCCACCCAGCGCCCGTCGGTCGACGTCATCACCGGCACCATCAAGGCCAACTTCCCGACCCGGATCTCTTTCCAGGTAACCTCGAAAATCGACAGCCGCACCATTCTGGGCGAGCAGGGCGCGGAGCAGCTCCTGGGCCAGGGCGACATGCTCTACATGGCTGGCGGCGGCCGTATCACCCGCCTGCACGGCCCCTTCGTCTCCGACCAGGAGGTTGAAGCCGTGGCGCAATATTTGCGCGAACAGGGGCAGCCCAACTATCTCGACGACGTCACCTATGGTGGCGAAGACGACAGCGGCTCCGATGGCGGCTCCGATGGCGAGGGCGGCGGTTCGGGCGACGACCTGTACGACAAGGCGGTTTATTTCGTGACCTTCGACCGCAAGGCCTCGACCTCCTACATTCAGCGCAAGCTGCAGATCGGCTATAACCGTGCTGCCTCGCTCATGGAAAAGATGGAACGCGAAGGCGTGGTCAGCCCCGCCAATCATGTCGGCAAACGCGATATCCTGGTCGGTCCACCTCCGGGACACTAAAGCGCATCCCAAAAAGTGTGACGCACTTTTTGGATTAAGATGCGCGTCAAAACAAAA
>NZ_GL883077.1:449699-497733 GCF_000204015.1 Asticcacaulis biprosthecium C19
TGAAGCGCAATCCGATAAAGTGTGCAGCACTTTTCGGTAAAATTGCGCGACACAACAAAAACCTAGAGCGGGCTTTTGATTCCATCAAAACGCAGCCCGCTCTAGCGGCAAGTCCCTAGGACCAAAACTCGACAGCGCTGATTCCGGGGATTGCCGCAACTGGCTGTGTGGGTATAGTGGCCTTGCACATCAGAGGGGCAAACCATGAGACTGAAACTCGGCGCCATCGCGTTCGCAGCGGCATTTTTGGGAACGGCGCCCGCGCACGCCGGCGCCTACAGCGACGAACTGACCAAATGTCTGGTGGCATCGGCCACCGCCGACGACCAGAAGAGCCTGATGCTGTGGGTATTTTCAGCCCTGGCGCTGCATCCCGACATCAAAGCCTATTCGAACATCACGTCCGAACAGAGAGACGGTTTCGACAAGAAGACCGGCCAGCTTTTCACCCGGCTGATCACGGTCGATTGCCGCAAGCAAACGATCGACGCCGTCAAGCACGAAGGCGAGGAATCCATCCAATCCAGCTTCAACGTTCTGGGTCAGGTCGCATCAAAAGGGCTGTTTTCGGCACCCGAAGTGTCCCAGGGCATGGCCGGCCTCATCAAGCACCTCGACCTGAATGCGCTGGCGGCCGTCCTCATGGAAGGTGGCGTTACACCCAAGTGACCTGAGGGTTGCAAGCCGTACCATTGAAACGCCGTCTATCTATGCTGCTGGCAAGGCTTGAGTCAGGCGAAACAGTGGATCTCGGTCTGGCACGGTGGTAACCCGGAATACCGGCAGGACCGGTTGGTTATCTGTGGCTGTGACCGTGAATCGCGACAAGAGGTGCGCCAGCAGGATCTGGCCCTCCACCATGGCAAAGCTGGCGCCGATACAGATGCGCGGCCCGGCGCCAAAAGGCAGATAGCCTTCCATCGTCGTCCAGGGCGCATTCACGCCGGCGAATCGATCCGGCATAAATGCCGTTGGCTGATCCCAGAATTTGCGATGACGATGCAGCACGAAGGGGCTGATCCAGATTTCGGTGCCGGCGGAAATCTGGTGACCGTCGATCACATCCGCGCCCATGGCCCGGCGGGTCACGTAGGCGGCCGGCGGATAAAATCGCAGCGCCTCCAGCAAGGTGTTGCGCAGTCGTGGCCAGTGGGCCAGATCCTCCATGCGGGTAACGCGATCGGGGGTGAATGCCGCGATTTCCGCCCGCAGACGGTCCTGCTCTGCCGTATCAAGCGATAGAAGATAACTGGCCCAGAACAGCATCCGCGACGTCGTCTCGAAACCGGCCGCCAGCATGGTCGAGCACTGATCGCGGATTTCGGCGTCAGTGAGACCTTCGCCGGTTTGCGGATCGCGGGCGCTGAGCAACAGGTCGAGCAGGTCGCCGCGGGCGTGGGCCTGATCCCCGCCGGCCGTACGGCGTTCGGCGATCACACCGTCCACCATGGCGGTCCATTTGCGGCTGAAGGCCTTGCGCGACGCCTGAGCCCAGCCGAAGTCGTCTTCTGTCCGGGCCATGCCGTCCAGCGGATTGGGCCGGCCAGCGCCACCCAAATATTGACGCACCATAACCGGAATATCGGCATGGTGGCCCTCGGCCTTGAGCGAAAACAGTGCTTTCAGCACGGCATCCAGAGCGGCTCGGTGAAACACTTCCGACAGCCGGACATTCCCGCCCTGACCCAGACGCGACAGCATCTGTTCGCCGGCCGTCTGGAAATGCGGGATCAGGTCGTTGATCGCGGCGGGGCTGAACAGGGGTGCCAGCATCCGCCTTTGCCGCCGCCACTCCGTCCCCTCTGCCAGAAAAACGCCCCGGCCCATGGCCGGCCGGAATAGCCGCGCCAGCACCACCGGCCGTTCATAATTGGCCATGTTGTCGAGCAGGACGTGCTTGATCCCGGCGGGATCATTGATCGACAAGGTGTCGATACCGAAAGCCTCGGAGCGCGCATACAGGCTTTCGAAGGCCTGTTCGGAATAGATAGACAGCGGATTGATGAAAAACTGCGGCAACCACCGCCATTTCGGCAGCGGGCGGGGATGGATCTTGTGGGCCGGCGGATGGATCAGTGCCATGGCGGCATAGTCTGCCGCTTTTGTGCCGGTATCAAGGCGCGGAATGCCGCAGCTCGATAGAAACAGGGCGTCACAACGCTCTATCGTGCCAGAGACGCCCGCGCCTGGGTCAGGGGCTTCTTCGGCGGCTGTTCGGCGCGCTCCAGGACCTGGAGCAACTGCTTTTTCAGCACCTGTTTCTGGCCGGCGGTCAGCTGCGACTTTTTGAAGTGATCCGTGACGTAAAAGGCGTCGACGGCGCGTTCGCCATAGCAGTCGATGTGCGCCGAAGCGATGTCCATGCGCAGGCGCGCCATAACATCGACCAGATCCGCCAGAAGACCCGGACGGTCACGGCCCGACACCTCAATAATCGTCGCATTGGCCTTGCTGGCGTCGTCGAAGGCTACGGTCGGCGCAATGGCAAAGGCCGCGGTGCGCCCGGCCAGTGCAGACCGGTAGGCCACCGGCGGCGGCAGATGGCCCAGAGCGGCCTGTTCCAACTGCTGTTCGGCCTGTTTCATGCGCTGCGCATCGTCGTGGCCAAAGGGCAGGCCCTGGCTGTCCTGAACGTAGAAGACGTCCAGGGCGTGGCCGCTGGAGGAGGTAAAGACCTGGGCGCCGACGACGTTGCCGCCCATATTGGCAAAGGCGCGCGACAGGTCAGCGAACAGGCCCGGCCGGTCATCGGCCGAGATCGAAAAGGCGGTGGCGTTGCGGCCGATGTCGATGCGGGCCTTGGCCGCCGGTTCGGAATCGAAGGTCGACCACACCAGGGCGGCATGGCTCTTGATGTCGTCGGCCGAAAACGAGAACAGATAGGATTCGTCCATGGTCTCAAGCCAGGCGGCCATGTCGTCGTTCTTGTCACTCAGTGACGCGCGGCGCTCCTGAGCGCGGCTGCTCAGTTCCTGGCGCACCTGGGCGACGGCATCATTGCCGCGGCCGCCGCGGAAGGCGCTTTCGGTGGCGGAGACCAGGTCGCGCATCAGCTGGCCCTTCCAGGCGTTCCACACGCCCGGCCCGACGGCGCGGATATCGGCCACGGTCAAGATCAGCAACAGACGCAGACGTTCCGGCGTTTCGACGATCTGGGCAAACGCCGCCACGGTTTCGGGATCGGAGACGTCTCGCTTCTGAGCGTAGTCGCTGAGTACCAGGTGATGGCGGACCAGCCACGCGACCTGCTCGATCTTCCAGTCGGGCATTCCGAGACGTTCGCACGCCTTCTTGGCCGCGATCTCGCCGCCGATTTCCTGGCCGTGCTCGCCGCCCTTGCCGGTGTCGTGCAGCAACATGGCCAAGTACAGGCTCTCCTTGTCGACCAGTTGCGGCATGATCAGGGTGGCCAGCGGATGTTCGTCCTTATACCGGCCGGTATCAATGCCATGGATGACATCAACGGCACGCAGGGTGTGCTCATCGACCGTATAGGCATGATACATGTTGAACTGGGTCTGGGCGACGATGCGGCCAAATTCCGGGATATAACGCCCGAGCAGTCCAGTCTCCGACATCATGCTCAGCGTCTTGTACGGATTGCGGCCGCGCACCAGCAGGTCGAGAAAAAGCCGTGCCGCCTCAGGGTTTCGCCGCAGAGACGGCGTCACCAGTTTCAGGTTGCGCGCGATCGCCGTGAAGGCGTCCGGGTGCAGGTCCAGCATCAGGCGGTCGGCCATCTTGAACAGCAGGAACATGGCCACGGGTGACTTCTGGAAGATGTCGGGGCTGTTGACGCTGAGACGGCCCTGCGTGACGACGAAGCCCGGATGGTCGGCCTTGTTAAGGTTCATCAACCCCGACTGCAGCATGTTGGACAGGCGGGCCAGGGGTTTGGCCTGCTGGGCTTCCAACTTCGTGCAGAAGGTGCGTGTCAGGGCGCCGACTTCCTTGGACGTCACGAAATATCGGCGCATGAAACGCTCGACGTTCGGTTCACCCTGACGATCGACAAAGCCCATGCGGCGGGCGATTTCGGGTTGCAGGTCAAAGCTGAGCCGTTCTTCGGCCCGTCCGGCGGCCTGGTGCATCAGGATGCGCACCTTCCACAGGAAGTCGAAGGCACGCAGGAAGATATCGCGTTCCTTGTCGGTCAGCAGGCGGTCCAGTACCCCCCAATCGGCCTTGCGCTTTTCCCCGACGATGCGCGGCTTGGTCTGGCCGGCATCCGCTGCAGCCATGTATTGCGCGACCCAGAACAGGGTGTGCAGGTCGCGCAGGCCGCCCTTGCCTTCCTTGATGTTCGGTTCCACCACGTAGCGCGTTGCACCGGCTTTGAAATGGCGGCTGTCACGCTCTTCCAGCTTGGCGGCGACAAAGTCGAACATGTTCGACTTGAGCCCTTCCGACGCCATGCGGTCTTCCAGTTGCTGGACCAATTCGCTGTCGCCGGCAATGTGGCGGCGTTCCAGCAGGGCGGTCATGATGGTGTGGTCGCTGCGGGCGAATTTCAGTGTCTCGTCGACCGTGCGCGACGAATGGCCGACCTTTATGCCTAAGTCCCACAGGGTATAGAGGATGAACTCGATGACCGATTCCGAGTGCGAGGTTTCCTTCCAGGCGCGCAGAAACAGCAGGTCGAGATCGGATTGCGGCGCCAGTTCGCCGCGGCCGTAGCCGCCGACGGCGACCAGACTGAGGCGTTCGCCTTCGGTGGGGTTACGGGCGCGATAGACGTGGGTAAGGGTAAAATCCCACAGCGCTGAGACGACTTCGTCGGCCACCTTGGCCAGCGACCGGGCGGTGGCCAGGCCGCCCTTGCCCTCATCGATATGGCTCAGGATGCTGGCACGGCTCAGGTCCCACGCTTCTTTCAGGATACTGACCGCGCGACGGCGCAGGTCGGAGGTATCACCGCTGGACTCCTCGAACGCCTGGGTCAGGGACTGACGCAGGGCGCGGCCGTCGATACGATAGGCCGGCGCCGCCGGTGTAGTCAGGGTCAACATACGGTTCTTTTTACCTGGATTTACTCAGCCGTCGGTTTTAACCAACTTGTGTAAATTATAGATAACTTCCAAGGCTTCTTTAGGGCTTAAATCGTCAGGATTCAGCGATTTCAAAAGGGTTTCCGCCTTGGAGTGCTCACGCGAGACGGGTGCCGGGGCCCGGGTGTGCGAGAACAGCGGCAGATCGTCCAGGCGCAGCTTGGTCTGGTTGTCTTCTTCCAGGCGCGTCAGGATATCGCGGGCGCGGGTAACCACCCCGCCGGGCATGCCGGCCAGGCGCGCCACCTGCACGCCGTAGGAGCGGTCGGCCGAACCGGCGCGGACCTCATGCAGGAAGATCAGCTCGCCATTGTGCTCGCGTGCCTGGAGGCTGAGATTGCTGAGCGCCTTCAGGCGTTTATCCAGCACGGCCATCTCGTGATAGTGGGTGGCGAACAGGGCACGGCACTGGATGCGGTCGTGCAGGTCCTCGGCACAGGCCCAGGCGATGGCCAGGCCGTCATAGGTGGCCGTGCCGCGGCCGATTTCATCCAGGATGACGAAGGACCGCGTCGTCGCCTGCTGCAGGATGGCGGCGGTTTCGACCATCTCCATCATGAAGGTCGAGCGGCCCTGGGCCAGGTCGTCACCAGCGCCGACCCGCGAAAACAGACGGTCGACGACGCCCAGATGCATGGCCTTGGCCGGCACGAAAAGTCCGGCCTGGGACATGACGATCAGCAGCGCGTTCTGGCGCAGGAAGGTCGACTTACCCGCCATGTTCGGGCCGGTGACAAGCGACAGCCGCGCCGATATCGCGCCTTCGGCATCGAGGGCCACATCGTTGGGTGTAAACGGCTTACCCTGGGACTTGAGCACGGCGCAGACCACGGGGTGGCGGCCTCGGCTGATCTCGAGGCGTTGAGTATCGTCGATGACCGGGCGGGTGGCGTCGAACTCTTCGGCCCAGCACGCATTGGCGCAGGCAACGTCCAGGGCGCAGATGGCGTCGTGGGCGGCCTGGATCTGCGGCGCGACGGAACGGACCTCGTCACGAAGGGTCTCAAAAAGTTCCATTTCGAGGCCGAGCGCGCTGGCGGCGGCGCGCTGGATGCGCGAGTCGAGGTCGACCAGTTCGGTGGTGACGAAGCGGACCTGATTGGCGAGGGATTGCCGGTGGATGAACTGTTTCGCCGTATCCTGCGCCACCAACTGTTCGGCCAGCTTCTGGCTTAGCTCGATGAAATAGCCCAGGACGTTGTTGAACTTGATGCGGATGGCGATGCCGGTTTCGGCGGCCAGGCGTTGTTCCAGGTTCAGGACGATCTGGCGGCTGTCGTCGCGCAAGCCGCGCATTTCGTCCAGTTCGGCGCTGTAACCAGCGCGAATGAAACCGCCGTCCTTCAAGGAGAGCGCCGGCTCTTCGACCAGGGCGCGTTCCAACCGGGCGCGCAGGGCGGCCACGGGCGGGGAGGGGATCAGGGCGGTGATAACGCTGTCGATTTCCGCCGGCAGCACCGGGTCGATACCGTCATGGGCGGCATCGTTCAACGTCGCGGCCAGGGTTTCGCCGACGGTCAAGCCATTCTGGATGACGGTTAAGTCGCGCGGTCCGCCGCGGTTCAGCGACAGGCGCGACAGGGCGCGGACCTGGTCGCTTAAAGACCGCATCAGGTGGCGCAGGTCGTTGCGGGCATCGCGGCGCGGCAGCAGCCAGGCGACGGTGTCCAGCCGGGCATTGATGGCGTCGGGCTGGAACAGCGGCCGGGCCAGGCGCGCTGCCAGCAGACGGCCGCCGCCGGAGGTGACGGTCATATCGAGCGCAGCGATCAGCGAGCCTTCGCGCTTGCCCTGTTGCGTTCTGTCAATCTCGAGCGAATTACGCGTGGCGGCGTCGATCGCCAGGTGGTTGTGCGAGATTACCTTTGCCGGCGGTTTCAGGACCGGGCGTTTGCCGGCCTGGGTGACGTCGATATAGGCGGCCAGCATGCCGAGTGCCGACATTTCGGACGCCGAGAAACTACCGAAACCATCGAGCGTGGCCACGCCGTACAGGTAGAGCAGGCGCTGTTCGCCAGCGGAGGGATCGCTGAGCGACGACGGTTGCGGTTGCAGGACGCCGCCATATTGTTTGAGCAGCCCGAAAACGGCCTCGTCCTGCAGCAGCCGATCGGCGACCAGGGTTTCGGACGGCCGCAGCGCCGACAGGTGCGAGCTCAAGGTCTCGGGCTCGATTTCGAGGCATTCGACATCGCCGGTCGACAGTTCGACGCTGGCGATCGCCATCACGCCGCCGCGTGAGGACAGGGCGATCAGCCGGTTGGCGCCGCGGTCTTCCAGCAGGGTGTCTTCGGTCAGGGTGCCGGGCGTAACGACGCGGACAACGCCGCGTTTGACGACGGACTTGGAACCCCGTTTCTTGGCTTCGGCCGGGTCTTCGAGCTGGTCACAGACGGCAACGCGAAAGCCCAGGCGGATCAGCTTGGAGACGTAGGCGTCCAGGGCGTGGGCCGGTACGCCGGCCAGAGGTATGTCCTTGCCCTGATAGACACCGCGCTTGGTCAAAGCGAGCGACAGGGCCTGAGACGCCACCACGGCGTCATCGAAGAAGATTTCGTAGAAGTCGCCCATACGGAACAGCAACAGAGCGTCGGGATGTTCCTGCTTGGTCTTGAGATATTGCGCCATCACCGGCGTGGCGTCGGCGAAATCCGTGGCGTCTTTGGGCGAATCGATCGGGACCTGGGCGTTCATCGGATGAAATTAACCCTTGTTAACGCTTGTGGAAAGACGACAGGCAAAAACGTTCACAATTAACCATTAGAACAAAATAAGAACACAATCAAGTTCCGTTACGTTATGCCCGTTGGAAGTCACTGAGTCGCGGCGCATAGCGTCTTAAAAAATCAGCGTAGTTTCCATTGGGGTAAGGTGTCAGTGACTTTCCAACAAACCTTAGGGAAGAATTCGATCCCAAAAAGTCACACCTCGTGCGGCGTTTCACTTTCCGGTCTACAAAAATACACGCCAAAGGCAGTTGCGGCTTTATCCCTTGGTCATTGTGTTCTAGTAGCTTTAGCCAACAAAATCATAATCATAATACAAATTGCCACACAGAGTTCCGGACCCATGCCGAGCGAAAAACAGACTTTCAGCGACGACGAAGCCCTTTATCTGCACCAGTATCCGCAGCCCGGCAAGATCGCGCTCCTGCCGACCAAGCCGATGGCGACCCAACGCGACCTGGCCCTGGCCTATTCGCCGGGCGTGGCCGTTCCGGTGCGGCGCATCGCCGAAAATCCGGAGACTGCTTACGACTATACCGCCAAGGGCAATATGGTCGCGGTGATTTCCAACGGCACGGCCATTCTGGGTCTGGGCAATCTGGGGGCCTTGGCCTCCAAGCCGGTGATGGAGGGCAAGGCGGTTCTGTTCAAGCGTTTCGGTGATATCGACAGTTTCGATATCGAAGTCACGACGCAGGATCCGGACGAATTCATCACCGTGGTCAAGAACATTACGGCGTCGTTCGGCGGCATCAATCTGGAAGACATCAAGTCGCCAGAATGCTTCATCATCGAAGCGGCGCTGCAGGACCTGGCTGATATTCCGGTCTTCCACGACGATCAGCACGGCACGGCCATCATCGCTGCGGCCGGCCTGATCAACGCGCTGGAAATCACCGGAAAGCGCATCGAAGACGTCAAGGTGGTGCTGTGCGGCGCGGGTGCTGCGGGCCTGTCGTCCCTGTCGCTGATCAAGGCGCTGGGTGTGCGCCACGACAATACGACCGTCGTCGACATTCATGGCGTGGTTTTCGAAGGCCGCAAGGTCGATATGGATCAGTGGAAATCGGCCCACGCCACCCGGACCAACAAGCGCACTTTGGCTGAAGCCATGGTCGGCGCCGACGTGTTCCTGGGGCTGTCGGCCAGGGGTGTGCTGACCTCGGACATGGTGGCCACCATGGCCGCCAATCCGATCATCTTCGCCATGGCCAATCCGGACCCGGAAATCACGCCGGAAGATGTCGCCAAGGTGCGATCTGACGCCATCGTGGCGACGGGCCGGTCGGACTATCCGAACCAGGTCAATAACGTCCTGGGCTTCCCGTACATCTTCCGTGGCGCGCTGGACGTACGCGCGCGCCGGGTGAACCACGAGATGAAGCTGGCCGCCGCCAAGGCTCTGGCGATGCTGGCGCGTGAGGATGTGCCGGACGAGGTCGCTGCGGCGTATCAGGGCCGGCACCTGAAGTTCGGCAAGGACTACATCATCCCGTCGCCGTTCGATCCGCGTCTGTTGTGGTATGTGCCGCCCTTTGTCGCCCAGGCGGCGATGGATACGGGCGTGGCGCGCAAGCCGATCACCGACATGGACGCCTATCGCAAGTCACTTGAGCAGCGGCTTGACCCGTCGGCGGGCCTTTTGCAGAACATTACCTCGACGGTGCGGTCGCGTCCGGCCAAGCGCATCGTGTTTGCCGAAGGCGAGGACATTTCGGTTATCCGCGCGGCGCATGCCTTCAAACAGTCGGGTCTGGGGATTCCCTTGCTGTGCGGTCGGGAGAACCTGATCCGGGACAATATGCGCGTCGCCGGTCTGAACCCGGACGAAGAAGATATCGAGATCATCAACGCCCGCAAATCGCACCGGCGCGACGCTTACGCGCAACTGCTGTATGCGCGGTTGCAGCGCAAGGGCTATCTGAAGCGCGACGTCGAGCGGCTGATCAATCTGGATCGTAACTCGTTCGCCGCGGCCATGCTGATGTCGGGTCATGCCGACGGTATGGTGACAGGTGTGACGCGGGCCTTTGACCAGGCGTTCGAGGAAGTGATGCGCGTGGTCGACCCGGCGCCGGGCGGTCGGATCATGGGTATGTCGATCGTTCTGGCACGCGGCAAGACCCTGTTCATCGCTGACACAACGGTGTCGGAGCTGCCGTCACCTGAGGAATTGGGCGACATCGCCATCGAAGCGGCGACGGCGGTGCGCAATATGGGCCATACGCCCCGTGTGGCGTTTATGAGCTATTCCAACTTCGGCAATCCGGCGGGTGAGCGGTCGGAGCGGGTGTCGCAAGCCGTGCGGCTGCTGGAGCAGCGCGGGGTCGATTTCGAGTTCGAAGGCGAGATGTCGCCGGAGATCGCTTTGGATTCCGCCCGTTGGGTCAACTATCCGTTCCAGCGTTTGACGGCGCCGGCGAACGTGCTGATCATGCCGGCCATTCATTCGGCGTCGATCTCGACCAATCTGATCGAGGCGATTGGCGGGGCAACGGTGGTGGGACCGCTGTTGCTGGGCCTAAGTAAGCCGGTGCAGATCTGCCAACTGTCGGATTCGGTGAGCAAGATCCTGACCATGGCGACGTTTGCGGCATATGACATACGTGCGTCGGTCAAAGTGTAACGCTGTCGAGTTATGGGGTGAAGGGGCCCGAGGCCCCTTCTCTTAAATACAAGAAAAAGACCGGCCCACTTAGGGACCGGTCTTTTTCTTGTTCCTAAGGCAAGGGGTCACGACCCCTTGACCCCATCACCGTCCGTGTCATCCTTCTGTCGTTGCACCGTAATCAGCCACAAACTCAGCGCAATCGCGGCTATCCCGATCAGCGAAGAGTAGGTGAAAAACACGATGTAGCCGGTCCCCAAGGCTTCGCGGGTGACGCCCATAACCTGGGCCGGCTTGGCATAGGCGGCTTCCGGCAAAGCGCCAAACCAGCTTTTCAGGCTGAACCCGCCATTGTCCGCCGCCTTGGCCGAAGATTCCACGATCCGGCCGGACTGTGAGGCCAGAAGCTTACCCGGCAGGGCGTACAGCGAGGTAAACAGGGCATATTGCTGGGCGGCATAGCCCTTGGAAATCAAAGACGACATGTAGGCGATCAACACGGTGCCGGCGACGCCGCCGGAGGCGTTGTCGATGCCCAATGCGACCGAAAAGGCGACCGGGAACTCCCACACACTGCCCCACGGCATGGTGAGATGCACCATATCATTGCCCTGGGTCGCCAGCCAGGCATAGGCCAGGTTCGAGAACGACCCAACCACCGCGCCGAAGATCAGTGCCGTCTTCATACCGAAACGGGCCATCACGATCCCGCCCAGCGCCACGCCCAGCATGGTCATGATCACGCCGAATATCTTGCGGACCTCGGCAATGATCGCCAGGTTATAACCCAGGTCGACATAGAAGGCGCCGTTGACGTTCAGAAGGAAATCCGAAACGCGGTACACGCAGATGGTGGCGAACATCAGCCAGGCCAGGTTCTCATAACGCTCGAAAAAGGCCGCGACCGGCACGATAAAGGTCTGTTTCAGATAGGCGCCCGGCCGGGTCAGCCTGCGGTCGGCCCCAGGCTTCTCACCTTCCGATACGATCAACTTGCCGCGCAACGGGATACAGGCCAGCCCCACCAGACCCAACCCCGTTAGCACGGCCGGAACCTGGATAAAGACGCCCAGGGCCTTACTGGTCCACAGCCCTTTGGCGGCATCGAAGGCCTCCGGTGACGGGAACAGCCATTTAAACAGGTCGATATTGGCCGTCAGGCCACACCCTATCAGACAGATGCCAACCGCCATGACCGCAAGCCGCGCAACCCATTCCACCAGTTCGAGGCTTGGATTGGCCACGGCATTGCCGTAGTCGATGGGCCGAACCCGATGTTCCCCCTCCTTGGGTGCCAGGAGAACGCCGATGATTCCCAGAATCATCAGCGCTGCCATTATCGCATAGGCAACGCCCCACCCCCAACCCAGTCCCTTTTCTTCATCCGCAATCAGCAGCGGTATGACACCCGACACGAACGGCGCGATGCGCGCCCCCCAGGCGGTGGCAGTGGCCATGATTGCCTGGCGATCGTCGGACTCGCCGGCCGTTTCAATCCGCCAGGCGTCGATAACGATGTCCTGAGTGGCACCGGCAAAGCCGATGACGATGGCGGCTATGGCCATCAACCCCAACTGAGTCTGTGGGTTCATGGTTGAAATTGCCCACAGCCCCAGCATGATGACCGCCTGGCTGAGGAGGATCCAGCTACGGCGGTGGCCCAGCATGCGCGTCAGACCCGGCAGACCGACGCGGTCCAGCACCGGCGCCCAGACAAATTTCAGACTGTAGACAAAGGTGACCAGCGAGAAATAGCTGATCGTGGTCAGCGACAGGTCCGCCGTACGTAGCCACACCGACAGGGTGTCAAAGATCAGGGACAACGGCAGGCCGGACGAAAAGCCCAGCAGGATCATCACCAGGGCCGGCCGGGTAAAGAAGGGTTTCACGCTCTGGATGAACGTCTTCCTTTCCGCCTTTGGTGATTCGGACATATGGGCCTCCCAGTTACTTCGCCGGAGAGCCTAGACCAGTTTACCGAAACGGCAAGCCTTAGGCGCTTTTGACCTGAGGCCGGGCGCCGGTCCAGGTTTGCAATCGCGCCTTCAGCGCCACCAGCTCGATAGGTTTGGTGAGAAAGTCGTTCATACCGGCGGCCAGGCAGGCGCGGCGGTCTTCCTCGTAGGCATTGGCGGTCAGGGCGATAATCGGGGTGCGCACACCGAGGGCGCGGACCTCACGTGTCGTTCCCAGACCATCCAGGCCCGGCAAGCCTAGATCCATAAAGATCAGGTCGAACTTGCGGTCTTTCAGGACGTCGATGGCTTCTTCGCCCGATGATGCCCGCTCGACGCGGCAGCCTTCACGCTGGAGCAGAATCTGAGCCAGCAGGGCATTGACGGGGTTATCCTCGACCAGCAACACTGCCTTGTCCTGGCCGGACTCCGTGATGATGCGGTCGTCGTCATTGTGCGCCGGCGTGACGCCCTGGCCCTGGAGCGCTTCCAGCCGTTCAATCAGCGAGGCGCGACGCAGAGGCTTGATGAGATAGCCCGCCCAGCCGTGTTCGCGCCATTCGGCGATTTCGTCGCGTTGTTCTGGCGTAAGAAGGACAAGACTGCGCGGTGACGGTGCCATGACGGGGCCAGCAAAGGCCGCGCGGTCGGCCAGGATCAAACCCTGCGAAGCGTAACAATCTTCGACGCCCGGGACATCACGCAGTCGGACGTCGTGGGCTGCCAGGTGGCTGCGGGCGCCGTCGACCAGGACCGGATTGGCGCTGATCAGGGTGACGGTGCGCGGATGCTTCGGCGCCGCGCCGCGCAGACGCAGGCCATAGGACGCCCGGAATTCGACGCTGAAGGTCGACCCCTTGCCGATTTCGGACTCAAGGCTCAGCGTGCCGTCCATGACTTCGACCAGCTTCTTGACGACCACCAGGCCCAGGCCGGCGCCGCCATAACGGGTGGCGTGGGTGGGATGGACCTGGCCGTACTCCTCGAAGATGCGTTCGCGAGCTTCCGGTGGGATGCCCGGACCGGTGTCGCGGATGCTGAAGCGGATAAGGTCGTCGTCGGTCAGGCCGACCTGGATCAGAACCCCGCCGGTCGCGGTGAATTTGATGGCATTGCCGGCCAGGTTGAACAGAATCTGGCGCAGCCGGCCCTCGTCGGCCTGGATGAAGTCCAGGCGGGGGTCCAGGCTCCATGCGATCTCGATATGATTGGCGTGGGCGCGCGGCGACAAAAGTTCGGCGACGCTTTGTAGCAGGGGTTCGAGATGGACCTCGCCGGTTTCCAGTTCGATGCGGCCGGCATCGATGCGCGCATAGTCGAGCAGGTCGTTGACCAATGTCAGTAAATGCTCACCGGAATGGCGTGCGGTAGTAAGGTAGGAATTCTGATCGGGGCTCAGCGGCGTCTTGGCCATCAGGTCCAGCATGCCCATCAAACCATTGAGGGGGGTGCGGATTTCGTGGCTCATCAGCCGGAAGAAGTCCTCACGCGCCTTAAGCTTTTCTTCGGGCGAAGGTGTGTGGCTTTCTGAGTCGGTACGCAGGGGCGACATTCGGTCTGTACATCCATCGTTCTGATGGGCACCACATTAGGGTACAAAGATTAAGTTAGCTCAAAGACGCGACGACGCATGGACTGGCGCCTGTGCAAAACCGGCGGGCGAATCTTCGTTAAACGGCCCAGTGCGACGGTAGACCAGGGCTTCGGCGACGTGGCGGCGCAAGACGGAGCCCGATTGTTCCAGGTCGGCAATGGTTCGCGCCAGGCGAAGCGTCCGTGTCCAGCCGCGTGCCGACAGGCCCGTTTGCTGTGCGGCCTGGGTCAGTAGCGTCTTGGCTGTGGGGTCAAGATTGCAGATCTGCTCCAGGCCCGATCCGTGGGCGGTGGCATTCAGGGCATTCCCCGGGGCGAGGTCGAGGCGATGGGCGCGTTCGGCCTGAAGTTGGCGGGCGGATTCGACGCGGAGACGAACCTCGTCCGAGCCTTCAGCGGGGGCGGGCAGGGCCATGTCCATAGCGGTCACGGCGGGCACATCGATCTGCAGGTCGATCCGGTCCATCAGCGGTCCCGATACCCGGCCCTGATAATCCTTCAGGCAGCGCGGCGCCTTGCCGCAGGAACCGCGGCCGACCCCGCCGTGGCCGCACTTGCACGGATTCATGGCGGCGACCAGTTGCACGCGGGCTGGGTATTTGATGTGGTGATTGGCGCGGGCGACGACGATTTCGTTGGTTTCCAGCGGTTGGCGCAACGAATCCAAAGCCTGGGGCGAGAATTCGGGCAGTTCATCGAGGAACAGCACGCCATTATGCGCCAAGGACATTTCACCTGGCTTGGCGCGGACACCGCCACCGGTCAGGGCGGCCATCGACGCTGAATGGTGCGGGGCGCGAAACGGCCGTTCATTGGTCAGTTCGCCGCGGGCGATCAGTCCCGCCATCGACCAGATTTGCGAGGTTTCCAGCAGCTCCAGGTTTGACATCGACGGCAATATGCCCGGCAGGCGCTGGGCCAGCATCGACTTGCCAGAACCCGGCGGACCTACGAACAGCAGGTTGTGACCCCCGGCGGCAGCAATTTCCAGGGCGCGTTTGGGAACTTCCTGGCCCTTGACCTCCTTGAGGTCCATGGCCTTGTGAGGCTCGGCGCGTTTGCCGCGCACGGGCGGTTCGAGGACAAAATGGCCTTTGAAGTGGTTGATCAGGGCAATGATCGAGCGCGGGGCGAGAATTTTGACATCGCCGGCCCAGGCTGCCTCCGGACCATTGTCGAAAGGACAAATCAGTCCCATGCCGTAGCTCGAGGCGGCGATGGCGGCGGGTAAGGCGCCGGCGACCGGGGCGATGCTGCCATCCAGCTTCAACTCCCCCAGGACCACATACTCATTGAGGGCGTCTTCGGGGAGGATGCCCATGACAATCATCATGGCCAGGGCGATCGGCAGGTCGAAATGGGTGCCTTCCTTGGGCAGGTCGGCCGGTGACAGGTTGGCGACAATGCGTTTGCCCCCCGGCAAAGACAGGCCGACACCTGCAAAGGCGCCGCGGACGCGCTCACGGCTCTCGGCCACCGCCTTGTCACCCAGGCCGACGACCGAGAAGGCGACAGGTCCCTTGGTCAACACCACCTCGGCTTCGACTCGGCGGGCTTCTGCCCCTTCGAATGCGACAGTGGTGATCCTGGCGGGCATATCTTGTGGCTCCTGAGCGCTGAAACTCTAGACCTTGGGTAAGCAGGGGAAATTATCCACAAGCTATGGCAGAGTTTGAGACAAATCAAGAACAAAATGCAAACAAAACCGAAAACACGGTTTTTGACCTTCGTCAAATTTCCGCAAGATACGGATTGTTAACACTTTTGCGACGGTGAGCGATGTTCTCAGGAGGCGAGTTTGGCCTCAATCCGTTCCCACAGGGTCACGCCGACGTCGATGTTTTCGAAGGCTTTCAGCTGCACGGCGCCGGTCGGCGAAGTGACATTGATTTCGGTCAGAAAGTCGCCGATGACGTCGATGCCGACGAACATCAGTTCCTTCTCTTTCAGGACGGGTTTCAGTATTTCGCAGATTTCGCGATCGCGGTCGGTCAGGATCAGGGGCTCAGCGCGGCCGCCGACACGCAGGTTGGAGCGTACCCCGCCTTCGGCCGGGACACGATTGATACCACCGGCGATTTCGCCGTCGATCAGGATGATGCGTTTGTCGCCGGCGCTGACGGCCGGAATGAATTTCTGCAGGATGACCGGCTCGCGGCTGATATTGCCGAACAGCTCGACCAGGGAGTCAAGATTGCGGTCGCCGGCCTTCAGCTTGATAATGCCGTTGCCGGCGGCGCCGTGTAGCGGTTTCAGGATACAGTCGCCATGACGGTCGAAGAAGTCGTTCAACGCCTCGAAATCCGACGAGATGATGGTTGGCGGTTGCAGCCCTTCGAAACGGGTGGCCAGCAGCTTTTCCGGCGCGTCGCGGACCGAGGTCGGATTGTTGACCACCAGGGTCTTCGGATGGATGGTTTCGAGGAAATAGGTGGCGGTGATGTAAGCGATGTCGAAGGGCGGATCCTGACGCATCAGGACCACGTCGATATCGTCAGCTAAATCCAGCTTTTGGTAGTCGCCGGCGGTCACATGATCGCCCTTGACCGGGCGCAGGGTGACCTTGCGGCCGCGGGCGGAGACCCGGCCGTCTTCAAGGGTCAGGTGCTGCGGCTCATAGACCCAGAGTTCGTGACCACGGTCTTGCGCGGCCATCATCAGCAGGAAGGTGGTGTCCGAGGCGATGTTGATCTTCTCGATCGGGTCCATCTGTACGGCAACGCGGAGGGTCATGGGCGGCTTCCTGTCATATCCCGGCTCATATGTGGGGCGCGCTGCGGTAGCGCAAGCCTAAAAGCGTTCGACGGTCTCGAAGGCATCGATGATATGAACCGGCCACCGGCCCGGTGCCAAGGTGTAAAGATCAATACTGAGATCGAGGTGGCGCAGGTTGGGCCGGTTCTGTTGCAGGGCCAGGCCCGCCTGCCAAAGACGGTGCTGCTGTACGGACGATACGGCGATGGCGGCGTCTTCGTGCCGTTGGCGTTGTTTGACCTCGATGACGGCCAGGCGTTTGCCCTTGCGCGCCAGGATGTCGATCTCGCCCTGAGGCGTTTTCAGGCGAAAACCCAGGATGCGGTAGCCCTTCAGCATCAGGTGAACCATGGCAACGTATTCGGCCATGCGACCGGATGTGCGTGCCCTGGCTCCCCGGAGGCTGCGGTTCATTTGCCTTTGAGCTCCAGGGCCATCTGATAGATGACCTTGCGCGGCATACCGAAGACGTCCGCCAGTTGCCGGGCGGCATCCGAAGGTGAATAATGCTCCAGGGCCAGCTTCAGGGCGCCATCCAGCGACTCGGCCGATGGTTTTTCCTCGACCGGCGGAGCGATGACGATGACGATTTCGCCCCTGGGCTCCTGAAGCTTCGGATCGGCGGCCAGGGTGGACAAGGTGCCGCGATGGCCGGTCTCGTACAGCTTGGTCAGTTCGCGGCAGACACAGGCGTCACGGTCGCCAAGAACTGTCACCATGTCGGTCAGGGTATCGTGGACGCGTGGTCCGGTCTCAAAGAAAACCAGGGTCGTCCGTAGACTGACGAATTCACCCAGGAAGGTCTGGCGTGCCGCCGACTTGACGGGCAGAAAACCGGCGAACATGAAACGGTCAGTGGGGAGTCCGGCCAGGCACAGGGCCGCCAGGACGCTGCTGGCGCCGGGGATGGGGTGAATGTGTGCGCCGGCCTCACGCGCGGCTTCGACCAGACGGAAGCCGGGGTCGGAGATGAGGGGCGTCCCGGCATCGGAGATCTGGGCGATGATCTGACCGCTGCGCAGACGATCGAGGATTTCGGGCACCACCTGCGGGCCGGCATGGTCGTCGTATCGGATCAGCTTCTTCTTCAGGTCATAAGCCGAGAGGAGTTTGGCGGCGACACGGGTGTCCTCGGCCAGGACGACATCGGCGGCGCGCAGCACGTCGAGCGCTCGCAAGGTGATGTCGCGCAGGTTCCCGATGGGCGTGGCCACGATATAGAGGCCAGGACTGACGGGTTTGGGCGGCGGGGCGAAAAGGGATTCCATGACCTAGGATAGAAGCTCCATGAGCAGTCTGTCCAGCAGCACACGGCCTTTTGGCGTGGCGCGCAGATGCGTGGGAGTCAGTTCCATAAAGCCGCCGTCTATCAGAGGCGCGGCCTTGACGGGTAGATCCAGAAGTTTGAAGCGGCTTAAGGCCACGCCTTCGGCCATGCGCAGTCCCAGCATGGCCGCCTCTTCCTCAGCTTCCAGCGGAGTCAGGGTTTCGCTTTCGTGACCGACGCCAATGTCAGCGACACGGGCGGTATAGGCCTTCAGCTCGGACAGGGCGGTGGTGGCGTGGCGCTGGCCATCGATTGTCAGACGACCATGGGCACCTGGACCGACGCCGATATAGTCGACACCTCGCCAGATATGAACATTGTGCATCGCCTGAGCATTGATACCGCGAGCGTGATTGGAGACTTCGTAGGCGTCGAAGTTGAGGCGTTCCAAGGTGTCCTGAGTCTCGAAATAGAAGGCTTCGGCAAGGTCCTGGTCCGGTGGTGACCATCGACCGCGGCGCACCGCCCGCCCAAAGGCGGTGGTCTGTTCGATCGTCAATTGGTAGGGCGAGATATGTTCGATGGAGAGGGCTGCGGCGCGGGTCAGTTCTTCGCGCCAGTCATGCGTGGTTTGTTCGGGTCGGGCGTAGATCAGGTCCAGAGACACCCGTCCGAACACGGATTGGGCGGTTTCAATACCGGTAATGGCTTCGCGGGCGGAGTGGTTGCGGCCGAGGAATTTCAGGGCTTCGTCGTCGAGAGATTGGACGCCCAGGGAGAGCCGGTTGATGCCGGCATCGCGGAAGGCGCGGTAGCGGGCGATCTCGGCATCGGTCGGGTTGGCTTCCAGCGTGATTTCGATATCGTCCGTGGACGGAAAGAGCTGTTTGGCCGTGGCGATCAGTTCGGCGGTCCAGTCCGGGGGCAGCAGGGAGGGCGTGCCGCCGCCGAAAAAGAGGCTAACCAGGGTTCGTGGGCCGAGAAGGGCTGACTGGCTTTTCAGGTCGGACAGGATTGAGTCGAACAGGCTGCGTTGCGACGCCTGCCCGCGATCGCGCGTGACGTTGAAATCGCAATAGGGACAGATACGCGAACAGTAGGGCCAGTGGACGTAAAGGGCGATGAAATCTTGACGGATCATCTGCTTAGCCGGCGGCCAGCAAGGCTGAAAATGAAGTAAGAAACCCCACCACCGCACCTCACTCGTTCCGACCCTTGGCCTTTGGCCTCAGGTCTCCACTCATTCGAGCGGTCCCCCTCCCCAACAAGTGGGTAGGAGAAGGGAAAAGCGAGCACGTCTATTTTTCTCAAAACAACGCCGCCCGCAGTTGTTCGAAGGCCAGGTGACGGTGGCTGATGGCGTCCTTGGCGTTGGGGTCCATTTCGGCGAAGGTCGTGTCATAACCGTCCGGGCGGAAAATGGGATCGTAGCCAAAGCCCTTGTCGCCGCGGCCGGGCAGGACGATTTCGCCATGGACCACGCCCTCAAAAACCGCGGCCGGGCCTTCCGGCCAGGCGACCGCCAAGGCACAGGTGAACCAGGCCTTCAGCGTAAAGGCATCCCCTAGCTCTTCGCGGGCCTTGCGCAGCTTGTGGCCGATCACCTCGCCGGCGCGGGTAAAGTCCTTGTCCGGTCCAGCCCAGCGCGCGCTGTAAACGCCGGGATCGCCGTTCAGCGCGGCAATGCTGAGGCCGGAATCGTCGGCCAGGGCGGTCATGCCGGCCTTGGTGGCGGCGTGACGGGCCTTCAGTATGGCGTTGCCGATGAAGCTGACCTCGGTTTCGTCGGGTTCGGGCAGGTTCAGCGACGCGGCGGTCACGACCTCAAACCGGCCGTCGAGCAGGGCGGAAATCTCCCGCGCCTTGCCGGGATTGTGGGTGGCGGCGATCAATTTCTGACCGGGGATCAGGGAGAGGCTCATAGCCGTGCCTTGTACCCCATCAAGGCCAAATGAAAAGGTTGTTTTTTCGCTGCGAACTTGGGAAAAGGGAGGTTGTTCACAAGGGTCTGCCTATGCGATTTCTCGGGCCGCGTTCGATTTCCAGCCTGCTGAAGACGGCGCTCGACGTCGTCTATTACGGCCTGTACGCCATCATCTTCATTTTCGTGCTGGCGGCGATCTGCGTTCTGGTGGTACCCAATATCGCCGCCGAAGTCGTGCGCCAGATGAACATCAACACGGCCCTGAGCGCCGGCTCCCAGGCGGCGATGTTTGTCGCGGTGGCCTTGTCGCTGACCGGCTACCTGATGATCATGCACTGGACGCGCCAGGTGTTTCAGACCCTGGCCGAGGGCGACGTCTTCCACCCCGACAACACCCGCCGGCTACGCTGGATCGGATTCGGTCTGGGGGGGCTTGAGGTGTTCGGCTATGTCGTGCGCCTGTTTGCCGAAGGGATCTTTCAGCTCCATTTCGAGCCGGTCTACGGCCTGCGCGCGGTGACGACCTGGTTCTCGGTCCTGGTGGTGTTCGTGCTGGCCGAGGTGTTCAAGGAAGGCGCCCGCCTGCGCCGTGAAGCCGACCTGACGATCTGACCATGGCAATTCGAATCAAAATTTCAGACATGTTGGCGCGGCGACGGTTGTCGATTGTCGAGCTTTCGGATCGGACGGGGATTTCCGTGCGCGATCTCGAAATCCTGCGCGATCAGAAGGCGATGGCGCTGAGACTCAAGACGCTCGATGCGCTATGCCGCGCCCTGCATTGCGAACCGGCGGATCTGATTGCTTACGGTGAAAACGAGGTCGAGTGAGGGGCGATTAACGCCCCAACACCTGGTTCTGCAGTGCGAACAACTCGCTCGTGCCTTTCAGCGCCAGGTCGTACAAGGTGTCGAATTCCTGCCGGCTGAAACCGCGCTTTTCGCCGGTCGCCTGGATCTCAACGGCATGGCCCGAACCGGTGATAACGAAGTTGGCGTCGGTCTCGGCGTTGGAATCCTCATCGTAATCCAGGTCCAGCACCGGTACGGCCTCGAAGATGCCGCACGAAATGGCCGCCACCTGGTCCAGGAGTGGTGACTTTTCGATGATCTTGTCGGCGACCAGCTTGTCACAGGCCGCGGCTAAAGCCACCCAAGCGCCGGTGATCGACGCCGTGCGCGTGCCGCCGTCGGCCTGCAAGACGTCACAGTCAAGGGTAATCTGACGCTCGCCGAGGGCCTTTAGATCGATCACGGCGCGCATGGAACGACCGATGAGACGCTGGATTTCCTGAGTGCGGCCCGACTGCTTGCCGGTCGCGGCTTCGCGGCGCGAACGGGTGTGGGTCGAACGCGGTAGCATGCCGTATTCCGCCGTCACCCAACCCTGGCCCTTGCCCTTCAAAAACGACGGCACACCGGTCTCGACAGAAGCCGTTACCAGGACGCGGGTATGACCGAACGTCACCAGACACGAGCCTTCTGCATAACGAGTCACACCGGTTTCCAGGGTGACATTGCGCATCTGGTCGGGCTTGCGGTTGGACGGACGGATGGTCTTGAGCGCGGCCAAGGCATCGAAGTGTGACATGAAGAACCTCTTGAAAGCGCGCCTGCCCTAACAGGTCACGGGCCCCATGCAAACTCTTTTTAGAACTGCCGCGGCTTGTCCTGGGCGTTGGGTGGCGGAGAACTGCGTTCGCGTTGCGCCACCGTGCATTCCGGATTGGCACAGACCCAGGTCTCGCTGCCGCGTTTGCCCGTCCGTTCGCCTTCGTCGATGACCTTGTTCGCCGGCACATAAACCATGCTGTCGATTCCTGTGCCACGCGACGACGAGTCGTGCTCGGCGAGAACCGGCATGGGCGCCCGTGCTTCGTCATAGGCCAGATCGGCGCAAGCCGAAACCGACACAGCGAGCAGGGCGAGCAGGGGCAGGCCTTTGCGCATCTCAACTGCCTCCGAGGCGGCCTTGTTCCTGGTCCAAAGGGGTCCGCGTCGTGTAGACCGGCGTCGTGGTCTTGCATTTACGATCGGCGCAGGCAAAACCGCGGTGTTCGTCATCGCGTTCCTGGGTTTGCGCAACCCGCGCCGCAGGGCGAATCAGACCGGCGCGGGTGTCATAAACCTGTTTTCCATCCGACGTCTGAAGCGGCGCATAGGCCGCGGCTTGCGACGGTTGCGGGCCATAGGGTTGTTCCGGTGCGTCGCTGTTCAAAACGGCGGCGAGCAAGGCGGCTTCCAGCATGATAGTCCCTCCCAAGGTTGCCCTATCAACTTCCAACTTTATGGCGAATTAAAGACTCTTGGAAAGGCTATTGGCGTTCCACGCGGACCTTTGTAGAATAAGCCCTATGAAGACCTATCCGCCGCCCACCCTGTCCGGCCTGATGACGTCCGGCGCATCCTTAAGCGAGCTGGATTCCCGCGCCCGGGACATCTTCCGCCACGTCGTCGAAGCCTATCTCGAGACCGGCGAGCCCGTGGGGTCACGCACCCTGTCCAAGGGCGGTGTCCACCTGTCGCCGGCCTCGATCCGCAACACCATGCAGGACTTAAGCGCGCTGGGCCTGCTGTCGGCACCGCATACCAGCAGCGGCCGGATGCCGACGCATCAGGGACTGCGACTTTTCGTCGACGGCCTTCTTGAGGTCGGCGACATCAGCGACGACGACAAACGCGAGATCGAGGGGCGTCTGACCGGCCAGGGCCGCAGCTTCGATGCCGCCCTGCGCGAGGCCTCAAACCTGCTATCCGGCCTGGCCGGGGGCGCTGGATTGGTCACGACGCCGTCGCTGGAATCCGGGGTCAAGCACGTCGAATTCGTCGCCCTCAGCACCGAACAGACCTTGGCCGTCCTTGTCTTCGACGATGGCCGTGTGGAAAACCGCCTGATGCCGGCCCAGATCGGTATGACACCGTCGGTGCTGTCAGAAGCCTCCAACTATCTTAATACCCGTCTGAAGGGCCGTTCGCTGAGCGAGGCGCGGCTTTTTCTGAAGACCGAGTTGGACCAGGAACGCCTGCGTCTCAACGAAACCGCCGCGGCGCTGATTGAGGCCGGTCTCGCCGCCTGGTCTGGCGGCGCCGACGAAAAACGTGCCCTGATCGTGCGCGGCCAGGCCAACCTGTTGCAGGCCTCGGCACTGGAGGATCTGGAACGGGTGCGGTCCCTGTTCGAGGATCTGGAGCAGAAGGAAGAGCTGATCGACCTGCTGGACGACGTGCGTCAGGCCCAGGGGGTGAGAATTTTCATCGGATCGGAATCGAAACTGTTTTCTTTGTCGGGCTCGGCTGTTATTGCAGCGCCCTACATGGTGTCGCCCCGGGCGGGTGGACCCAAGGTCATGGGTGCGATCGGCGTGATCGGCCCGGCCCGGTTGAATTACGCTCGGATCATCCCACTTGTGGACTACACCGCGAAATTGCTGGGCCGCATGCTCGACTGAGCGCGCCCCTTTTGTGACGAGAGAGCTATGACTGACGAAACCGAAGTTCCCGAAACCGCCGGCGAAGGCGATGTGCCAGAAAACTTGAATCCGTCGCTGAAGGCGGCTTTTGACAAGCTGAGCGAGGAAAACACTGCACTGAAAGAACAGGCGCTGCGTTACGCCGCCGAAGCCGAAAACACCAAACGCCGCGCCGAGCGTGAAGCCAATGACGCCCGCGCCTTCGGCATCCAGCGCTTCGCCACCAGCCTGCTGGGCGTCGCCGACGTGCTGCAACGCGCCCTGTCGTCCGTTCCGGGCGAAGTCGCCGATCCGGCGTTCAAGAACTTCGTCGATGGCATCGCCATGACCGAGCGTGAACTGGCCGGCGCCTTCGACAAGAACGGCATCAAGAAGATCAGCCCGCTGAAGGGCGACAAGTTCGACCCGCACCTGCACCAGGCGGTGATGGAACAGCCCTCGACCGAGGTCGAAGGCGGCGCTGTCCTGTTCGTGATGCAGGCGGGTTATGAGCTGTTCGGCCGGGTCATCCGTCCGGCCATGGTGGCGGTAGCCGCCAAGACGGCTGCCGCGCCTACGAAGAACGGCTACGACTCCGGCGCCGGCGAGCCCACCGGCGAAGCGGTGAATACGCAGGCGGAATAATCTCTTTGAAGACTTTCCTTGCTTCTCCTCCCTACGAAGTGGGGAGGGGACCCGAAGGGGTGGAGGGGTATCTTTCTATCGAAAGACCATCCCCTAAGTTCCGCCATTTTAAGTACCGGTTGACGCTTTACCTTTCCGTTCCTAACACTGGGCGCTTCAATGGCTGTTGAGGCGCCCAAATGTTGTTCCGTACCTTCCTGTCCGTATCCGCCGCTTTAGTGATCGTTTCCACCCCGGCCCTGGCCGAACCGTGGAAAGTCAAACAGGAATGGGTCAGCAGCCATACCAGCTTCCTCGCCTCCGAAGCCCTGCAGGGCCGCACCAGCGCCACCCGTGACGAAGCCATCGCCGCCGCCTATATCGCGGCTCAGTTCGAAGCGTTCGGTCTGAAACCGGCGCCGGGCATGACGTCCTACATCCAGACGGCGGCCATCGACCATCCTGAGCTGGACGGCAAGGCGCGCCTGACCGCCGGCGGTGTCGATGTCGCCCAAGGCCAGGGCCTGACCCTCTACTATTCCCACGGCCAGACCATCACCGGCAAGATCGCCGTCGCAAAAAGTAGCGACCCGGCCCAGATGCCGGATGGCGATATCCTGATCATCACCCCCGACGCCAAGTTCACCCTGGGCGCCTGGTGGCGGGCCGCGGTGCAAAAGGGCGTGAAGCTGCTGATCGTGCGCGAAAGCGACGACACCAAAAAACGCATGGAAGGCATTGGCGGCGAGACCATGGTGCCGGCGCGCCTGGTCGAACAGCCGGTCGAAAAGCCCCGTGCCGACATTGCCTTTGTGGCGGCCGACGCCTTCGACAAGCTGATGAAAGCCGACGGTCAGGACATCACCTTTACGGTCGGCCAGGTGAAAAAGCCGCAGCAGATAACCAGCAACGCCATCGGCTGGCTGCAAGGCTCGGACCCGAACGCCGGGGTGATCCTGATTTCGGCCCACCTGGACGCCATCGGCGCCCATGACGATAAGGTGGTTTTGGGCGCCAACGACGATGCTTCGGGTGTGGCGGCGGTGCTGGAACTGGCGCGCGCCCTGTCGGCCGGTGGTCAGCCCAAGCGCAGCGTGATGTTCGTGGCCTATGGCGCGGAAGAGATCGGCCTTCTTGGCTCGCAGTATTTCGCTATGAAGCCCCCGGTGCCGCTGGAAAGCATCGTCGCCAACCTGGAGATCGAGATGATCGGCCAGCAGGATCCGAAAATGCCGGCCGGGGTGATGATGATGACGGGCTTCGACCGGTCGGACTTTGGCGAATCCCTGAAGGCCAAGGGCGCCCTGATCGCGCCGGACCTCTACCCCGAGCAGAATTTCTTCGAGCGTTCGGATAACTACCAGCTGGCCCTGCAGGGCATTGTCGCCCACACGGTGTCGGGCTGGGCGGTGACACCGACCTACCACTCGCCGGATGACAACATTGCCAACCTGAACCTGCCTTTCATGACCCAGGCCATCCAGTCCCTGGTCGAACCGGTGACGTGGCTGGCCAATGGCGACTATACGCCGAAGTGGAAAGAGGGCGGACGGCCGAAATAAGCGTTTGCGAAGTGAAGACGAAGGGGCCTCAGGCCCCTTCACCCCGACACACGACAGCGCTTACAAATACTTGCCAAACCACGCTGTCGCCTTCGCCCATCCGAGGTTCGCCTGTTCGGCGTTGTAACTGGCACGGTAATCGGCATGGAAGCCGTGGCTGGTGCCGGGTAAGATGTCGATATGTGACGGCGTCAGCCTTGCTGCGGCCAGGGCGTCGTTCATCCGCTGCACCGAGGCTACCGGGATGTTGCCGTCGTTTTCGGCATATAGCCCCAGGACCGGGCGGTTCAGTGATCCGGCGATCTCCACCGGCCAGGGACGATTCTCCCCCCCATAAACTGGTCCGGCGCTGGCTTTTCGAGCCGGCCGTACCACGCCACCCCGGCCTTGACGACAGGCATGGTCGCGGCCGCCATCCACACAATGGCGCCACCCCAGCAAAATCCGGTCACACCGACGGATTCCATGTCGGCAAAGCCCTTGTCGCTCAGGACCTTCTTCGGCTGACCGATGTCGGGTCGGCTGTCCAACCACATGCTGGCCGCTTTCAAATCGCCCATCACCTGCTGGTACGACGCGGCCTCGACCAAGGCCTTCACCGTATCGAAATCGGGCGCGGCGGCGGCATTGCCCTTGCGCGCGAAAAAATCGATCGCCAGGGCGCAGTAGCCCAACTGCGCCCAGCGGCGGCAGACATCGCGAATATACTCATGCAGCCCGAACACTTCCGACACCACCAGGATGACCTTGAACTGCCCCTTTTTGGCCGGCATAGCGACATAGCCCGGAATTTTGTACCCGCCCTCATCGCTCAGCGGTGGGATCAGCACATCCTTTGTAAACAAGCCATCTGCAGGGGTGGTGATGGCCTGGGCATTGACGGGGCCGGTGCTCAGCGCGTAGCCGGCAAAGAACAAACCGGCCAGGCCGCGGCGGCTGAGGTGGAAATCGGACGCGAGCGACCCTTCCGGGCGGGTCAGCGGCAATTGCGTATCGGCCATGGCGGTTTTCCTGAACAGTTTAAGCCCTATATACCCCTGCAACGGGTTTTACGCTTTCATTCGCTCAAGGCAAGCGCCGCGAGCCTGTTTTGAAAATTTGGCGGGTTGAGCCGAAAAGGGTTGGTTTCGAGAACCGGAGTGGAGCGTACTTCAGTACGTGAGCACCGGAAGCGCAGAAAACGACCCTTTGCAGGCCGGCCTGACGAATTTGCAATCAGGCGGGCAATAGCCCTAAAAAATTTACGCTATCCCTTGAAGGACAACCAGCCTTCACCATATCGGCTACAGCTTTCGAGCACCCGGTCACGCAGCCCGCTGCAATCGGGGACTTGAAATTTCGTTTGTATTCATCTTAACGGGGATGGACAAACGCGGCGCTTGATTTCAAAAGGCCGCAACGCCCATTCGCCTTAACGGAGCAGATTTAACACCCATGGCTAAAATCATCGGTATCGATTTAGGGACGACCAATTCCTGTGTGGCCGTCATGGACGGCAAAAACCCCAAGGTCATCGAAAACGCCGAGGGCGTGCGCACCACCCCGTCGGTCGTCGCGATCGTCGATGACAGCGAGCGTCTGGTCGGTCAGCCGGCCAAGCGCCAGGCCGTCACCAATCCCGGCAACACCTTCTTCGCCATCAAGCGCCTGATCGGCCGCGCCTATACGGATCCGATGGTCCAGAAGGACAAGGGCATGGTGCCCTACGACATCACCAAGGGTCCCAATGGCGACGCCTGGGTCCGCGCCCATGGCAAGGACTACAGCCCGCAGCAGATTTCGGCCTTCATCCTGCAAAAGATGAAAGAAGACGCCGAAGCCTATCTGGGCGAAACGGTCACACAAGCCGTCATCACCGTCCCGGCCTACTTCAACGACGCCCAGCGTCAGGCCACCAAGGATGCCGGCAAGATCGCCGGCCTGGAAGTGCTGCGCATCATCAACGAGCCGACTGCGGCTGCCCTGGCCTATGGCCTGGACAAGGATACCAACAAGAAGATCGCCGTCTATGACCTCGGTGGCGGTACCTTCGACGTCTCGATCCTCGAAATCGGCGATGGCGTTTTCGAAGTGAAGTCGACCAACGGCGACACCTTCCTGGGTGGTGAAGACTTCGACATGCGCATCGTCGATTACCTGGCCGACGAGTTCAAGAAAGAGAACGGCGTCGACCTGCGTTCCGACAAGCTGGCCCTGCAACGCCTCAAGGAAGAGGCGGAAAAGGCCAAGAAGGAACTTTCGACGGTTGCCCAGTACGACCTGAACCTGCCTTTCATTTCGATGAACGCTTCGGGCCCGCTGCACCTGAATCTGAAGATGACCCGCGCCAAGCTGGAAAGCCTGGTCGAGGACCTGATCTCCAAGACGATCGGCCCCTGCCAGCAGGCCCTCAAGGACGCCGGCCTCAAGGCTTCGGACATCGATGAAGTGGTCCTGGTCGGCGGTATGACCCGCATGCCCAAGGTTCAGGACGCGGTGAAGACCTTCTTCGGCCGCGAACCGCACAAGGGCGTCAACCCGGATGAAGTGGTCGCCCTGGGCGCCGCCATCCAGGCCGGCGTTCTGCAAGGCGACGTCAAGGACGTCCTGCTGCTCGACGTCACCCCGCTGACGCTCGGCATCGAGACTCTGGGCGGTGTCTTCACCCCGCTGATCGAACGCAACACCACCATCCCGACCAAGAAGTCCCAGGTCTTCTCGACCGCCGACGACAATCAGTCGGCCGTGACCATCCGCTGCTTCCAGGGTGAACGCCCGATGGCGGCGGACAACAAGATCCTTGGTCAGTTCGACCTGACCGGCATCCCGCCCGCACCGCGCGGCGTGCCGCAGATCGAAGTCACCTTTGACATCGACGCTAACGGCATCGTCCATGTCAACGCCAAGGACAAGGCGACCAACAAGGAGCACTCGATCCGTATCCAGGCCAATGGCGGCCTCTCGGATAACGACATCGAGGACATGATTAAGCAGGCCGAAGCCAACAAGGGCGAAGACGAGAAGCGCAAGGCGCTGATCGAGGCGCGCAACCACGCCGACGCCCTTATCCACTCGACCGAAAAGTCGCTGAAGGAATTCGGCGACAAGGTCGGCGCCCCGGAGAAGACGGCGATCGAAACCGCCCTGGCCGACCTCAAGGCGGCCAAGGACGGTGAAGACGCCGACGACATCCGCACCAAGACCAACGCCCTGGCCCAGGCGTCGATGAAGCTGGGCGAGGCTATGTACGCCCAGGCCGGCGGTGACGACGACGGCGATGGCCCCAGCGCCCGCGCCGAGGATGACGGCGTCGTGGACGCCGACTTCGAGGAAGTCGACGACTCCAAGAAGAGCGCCTAAGGCACACAGAATGGACGCCCCGCTTACCTTTTCGGATGTAAACGGGGCGTCCACTTCTCTGCCCTGGCCGGCGAGTGGATTTGACTCCCCGCCGTCACTGCATCACAACATCATATCAACAAGTCGACATCAGGCCGTAGAGCCGGTAACGCGCGTGAAAGGCATTTCGCGTAGCGTCTGGCTGACATCGGGGCGTTAAGCATGAGCAAGCGTTGTTATTACGAGGTTCTGGGTGTTGAGCGCACCGCCGACGAGGCGTCGCTCAAGGCTGCCTTCCGCAAGAAGGCGATGGAACACCATCCCGACCGCAACCAGGGTGACGCCGCAGCCGAAGGCCGCTTCAAAGAGGTCAATGAGGCCTATGGCGTCCTTTCCGATGGGCAGAAGCGCGCCGCCTATGATCGCTATGGTCATGCCGGCATGAATGGTCAGTCCGCCGGTGGTGGTGGATTTCAGGGTGGCTCCCAGGGCTTTTCCAATGTCGAAGACATCTTTTCCGAGATGTTCGGTGACATTTTCGGCCAGCAGCGCCGTCCGTCCGGTCCGCAACGCGGTTCCGACGTCCGTTTCGATTACGAGATCACGCTCGAGCAGGCCTATAAGGGCGCCGAGGTCGAGATCACCGTCCCCACTACCTTCTCCTGTGAATCCTGCAAGGGATCCGGCGCCAAGGCTGGTACCAAGCCGTCGACCTGCATGACCTGCGGCGGCCAGGGCCGCGTGCGCACCTCCAACGGCTTCTTCGCCGTCGAACGCAGTTGCCCCGCCTGTAACGGTCAGGGCAGTGTGATCAAGGATCCGTGCCCGGATTGCCGTGGCCACGGCCAGGTTCGCCAGAACAAGACCATGAAGGTCAATATCCCGGCCGGCGTCGATGACGGCGCCCGTATCCTGTTGCGCGGCGAAGGCCAGGCCGGCGGCAAGGGCGGACCCAAGGGCGATCTGTATATTTTCCTGAGCGTCGCCGATCACGAAATTTTCGAGCGCGATGGCCTGGACCTGCATTGCTCGATCCCGGTGCCGATGACCACGGCCATATTGGGCGGGGTTCTGGAAGTGCCGTGCCTGATGGGTGGGCAGAACTGCGACGGCCAGTGCAAGCTGGAGGTGACGGTCCCTGAGGGCGCCCAGACCAACCATAAGGTCAAGCTGAAGGGTCGCGGCATGCCGGGCCTGAATTCGAAGCAGAAGGGTGATCTGATCGTCGAGCTGTTCGTCGAGACGCCGAAACACCTGAATCCGCGCCAGAAGGAGCTGATGAAGGAATTCGCCGCGATCTCTGAAGCGCAATCCTATGCGCAGTCGCAGGGCTTCATGCACAAGGCCCGCCGTTTCTGGGACGACATCACCGGCACCGCAGCTCAGTAAGGGCCGAAGGACCCTTAAACGGGACTCGCGACAGCGCTTTCTTTTCACCTCTCCCCGCCTGCGGGGAGAGGACGAGAGCGGAACGAAGTGAACGCGATCGGGTGAGGTGCTACTCCGAAAGCTCCCCCACCAACCCCTCCATAAATTCCCGCGGCTTGCGGCCATACAGTTCCTGGCCCAGATCCCGCGCCTTATCGGACAGCGCCACTTCCTGCCGCTCGATCACATCGAGAATCTCCACCACCGTCACGCCCGCCGCCCTGACCCGGTCCTGCAAAAGCGACAGGTCGTGATGATGTCCCAACACCTTGGCCAGCTTCTTCAAACGCTTGCGCCAGGCGGCATCCTCCGGCCCGGTCTCCTCCATTGCCGCCAGTGCAAAGCGTAGATACTTCACCTGCTTGCGCCATTCGTGCAGGTCATCAGCCGTCCGGCTGTCGACCGCCTGACCGAACAACCGGCACCCCTCACGGTACAGATGCTTGACCTCGCGCTCCATCCTGACCTTGCCGCGCGACGTATCGAGGAACCGCGCCTGGGCATCACTGACCGCTGCCATCACGGCGCTTAAGCTGGTCGCTGTCTCATCCTGCGGCGGCGCCACCTCCGCCACCTGGCGCAGGATATCAACCCCAAACCCAACCAGAAACGGCTGATCCTTCAGCAGCTTGTCGACGGTCGCCTGAGCCACTTCCGAATTCCGTACGGCGCCGAACGGCCGGCCCAGGTCGCGAAAGAAGCGGTTCTCGCGTTTGAAGCGCTTGACGCCCAGCACAGCCCGCAACAGCCGCAGATAGCTGCGCACCCGTTTGCAGCCCAGGTGAATGCGGTGCGCCCGGTCGTCATCCACGGTCGCGGCGGCGCGCAGAATGCCAGCCAGCTCATCCAGCACCAACCGGTGCAGGTCAAGGGTCACATTGGCGTCGGGATCAAGTCTCAGGAGTATGATGTATTCCGTATAAGGACGGTTTTGATAGTGTGATGCGGAAAATAAAGAAGCAATTTCTGAGATTCGCCTTGACCTGACGGGCACTTCCCCTATCGGTCGAAACCCGGATTTCAGGAGCTTTCTATCATGGCCGCACCCGCCACCCGTTTTGCTGTCAATGGCTACAAGGGCCGCATGGGTCAGGCTGTCATCAAGGTTCTGGACGAAACCAAACACACCATGTCGGCCAAGTACGAAAAGGGCGACATGTTCGACCTGACCCGCACCGATGCGGTGATCGACTTCTCGACGCCGGAAGCCTCGCTGTCTCTGCTGGAAGCCTGCGCCGGCGAAGGGCTGGCACGGCCGCGTCCCCTGGTCCATGTCATCGGCTCCACCGGCTTTACGCCGGAACAGCGCGATGAACTGATTCGCTTCGCCGACGAGGTGGTGATCATCCAGTCGGGCAATTTCTCGCTGGGGGTCAATCTGCTGATGGGGCTGCTGAAACAGGCCGCGGCACGCCTGGCGGCGGAAGACTGGGATATCGAAATCGTCGAAGCCCACCACAGGCGAAAGGTCGACGCCCCGTCGGGGACAGCCCTGATGCTGGGCGAAGCGGCCGCCTACGGTCGCAATGTCCGCCTGGACGAGGTCAAGGTAGCCGCCCGTGATGGCATTACGGGCGCGCGGCGGGCGGGTGACATCGGCTTTTCGGTGATCCGCGGCGGCGGCATTGTCGGCGAGCACAGTGCTGTGCTGGCGTCGGAAGACGAGATTCTGACCCTGTCGCACTCGGCCCGCGACCGGACCTTGTTTGCCCGCGGCGCCATCCAGGCCGCCCTGTGGGGCCGTACCCAAAAGGCCGGCTTCTACGATATGCAGGATGTATTGGGGCTGTAAGAAAAGGACCCGCCGGGTTCAGCGGGCCTAGCGGTCTTTAAGCTTTCTTGCCTTCGAATTTGAGGGCCGTTTTCAGCGAACCCAGCAGGCCTATCGTGCCGTAGGCGATGACCAGCAGGATGAAGAGCTGGACGATGGATTGCAGACGGCTGAAATCCGGGAAATTCATCGGACGACCCAGCAGCGCCGGCCACACGGCCTGAATGGCAAATGCCGCCACGACGGCCAGGGTCGCCTTGAGCAGGTAGCGATCCGGCTTGGGCTGGAGGAAGCCGATGATGATGCCGATAATCAGGACCGGAAGCGGATTGACGCCGTTCAGCGCCGCGTTCAGACCGTCGCTGAGGTCTTGGAAGAAGTTCCAGATATCATTCATTGAGCTGGTCCCTTGTCTGGTTTTAAACACATGGCCGGGTACGCGCCGTTAACTAGGATCGCGGTCGATTTCGGCAAAAAAGCGGCTGCGAGGCGTAAAGAAGCGATACGTTTTAGCGCCATAGGCGACAGAAACGGCCGATTTGCGAAAATTGTCAAAAAGAATCAACGACGTGTAAGCTTGCGGCGACAGGGCGGTGCCAAGAAATCCCCCACCGTCTCATTTGCTAACCGCAAATGATCCACCTCCCCGTATAACGGGGAGGGATAAGATGAGTATATTCAGTATATTAGCACTAACGATGGCGTAGCAATTCGGGAAGGAACTAGTGGCCGTTGGTGCGGGCTTCCGGCTCGCGGGTGCCGAGCGTCAGAGTGGCCTTAACCATATACAGCAGGCGGATGATGAGCCAGGCGATCATCAGCATGGTGAGAAGCTGGATCTGGGTTTCCATCTGGGTGACGTCCGGCCAGATCGGCGTATAGCCCTGGGTCACCGGCCACAGGGCGACCATCAGCACGGCGGGAACAAGGGCAACGAGCGCTTTGAAAATATACCATCCGCGCTGGGGCTGGACGATACCGAAAAAGGCGCTGGTGATCAGGACGGGAATGGGATTGAGCCCGACCAGACTGGCCCTGGCAGCATCCCATAGTGCGAAGCCGAACTGTACAGCGTCGCCGCCGAGATTGTCACTCATAACCCTGCCTCCTCCGCCCCCATGGCGGTCGCTTATCTGAAAGCCTTTGGGCCGGTTCAGCGTGCGTTCTGGCATCTGGCGTGTCGCCGCATCAAGATTCGATACGTTAAACGCGCCTTTCAGGCTGTCCTGCTTCGTTGCAATAGCCTAATGACATAATGTGGTTATGTGATCACAGTTGTGTGTCGGAAGGCGAGTGGTGTTCGCGTGCTTGGCGAGCTAACCTCTCCCCGTCGATCCGAAGCCGCCTTCGCCGCGGGCGGTGGTGTCGAGCGAGTCCTGAACCTCCCAGACGATGCGGGCGTGCTGGGCCACCACCATCTGGGCGATGCGGTCGCCGCGGTTGATGACAAAGTCCTCGCCGCCGAGATTGACCAGGATCACCCCGACTTCGCCACGATAGTCGCTGTCGATCGTGCCTGGCGAATTCAGGCAGGTAATGCCGAACTTGAGCGCCAGGCCCGAGCGCGGGCGGACCTGGACCTCATAGCCGAGCGGTACGGCGATCTTCAGGCCGGTCGGAATCAGGGCGCGGCCCAGCGGCTTAAGGGTCACCGGCGCATCGGCCGCAATGGCGGCACGCAGGTCCAGGCCAGCCGAGCCTTCGGTCTCATAGGCCGGCAGCGGCAGATCGGCGGCGTGCCCCAGTTGCTGGACGAAAGCGGTGGTCTCAACGGTCATGACGGCTCCTGTTACGTTATCACTGGCACGATTCCGCCGCGCGCCACAGGGCCGTCAGCCCAGACGCTTGTGGATATATCGCGCCACGAAGTTGGCGACATCGGCCTTGGTGGTGCCTGGAATGGCGGTGAAGCCGTCGAGATCGGCCAGGCTGACCTGGTTCTTCGCCGAGCCGAAGACATCGTCCGACACGTCATTGGCCAGGATGGCGTCGCAGCCCTTCGACGCCAGCTTGGCTCTGGCATAGGCTTCCAGTTCGCTGGTCTCGGCGGCAAAGCCGATCACCAGTTTCGGGCGGAAATCGAGGTGTTTCGACACGGTTTCCAGGATGTCCGGATTCTTGACGAAGGTGACGCTGAGTTCGGCGTCGGGGCCCTTCTTCTGCTTTTCCGTGGCGGCCTGCTTGGGGCGCCAATCGGCGACGGCGGCGACGGCGACAAAGACGTCGCACGGCAGGGCATTGAGCGAGGCTTCCAGCATCTGGTCTGCTGTTTCAACATCTATGCGGCGGACACCCCCGGGCGCCGGCAAAGCGACGGGACCTGAAATCAGGGTGACGTCGGCGCCCTTGCGGGCCAGGGCTTCGGCGATGGCGTAGCCCTGGCGGCCGGAGCTGCGGTTGGTCATGCCGCGCACAGGATCGAGAGGCTCGAACGTCGGGCCGGCGGTGACGACGATCCTGCGGCCGTTCAATGGGCCTTTATGTGGGCCCAACTGCGACTGGATGGCGCCGAAGATGGCGTCGGGTTCGCTCATCCGGCCCAGGCCGAACTCGCCGCAGGCCATGTCGCCTTCGTCGGGGCCAACGAATTCGACGCCATCCCTTTTGAGGGTCTCAAGATTGCGCTGCGTTGCCGGGTGGTGCCACATGCGGACATTCATTGCCGGCGCCATCAGGACCTTCTTGTCGGTGGCCAGCAAAAGTGTCGAGGCCAGGTCATTGGCCTGGCCGTGGGCCAGTTTCGCCATCAGGTCGGCGGTAGCCGGGGCGACGACGACAAGGTCGGCCTGGCGCGACAGGGTAATGTGGCCCATCTCGGCTTCGGTGGTCAGGTCGAACAAGTCCTGGTGGACCTTGTCATTGCTGAGCGCACCGGCCGTCAGGGGGGTCACGAACTGTTCGGCGGCCTTGGTCAGGACGACGCGGACCGCGATGCCGCCCTTGCGCAGCAGCCGGATCAGTTCGAGGGATTTGTAGGCTGCTATGCCGCCGCCGATGATCAGGAGGACTCGGGGTTCGCTCACGGGTAGCTCCTTTAGATCTGGCTTTTTTGGCGCCGCGCCTTGTGCCATAGGTAGGAAGGACGAGGCAAGGGGGCAAGATATGGGCGGACTTGGGGGCCGGTTCGGTCGCACATTACTGGCTTTGGTTGTCATCGCCGTGACGGTGGGCTGCGATGCCGGGCCGTCGGCGGTGTTGCCCGATGGCGGCGGCGAAACCGTCGTCGTCGAGGAGAAGAAGGCCCCGGTCTGGGCCGAGCGCCAAAAAAACGCCAAGGCCGAGCCGGAAGGGCTGGAACAGGCCTCGATGGCGGTGATCGATCCGCCGGCGGCTGAGTCGGAAGCGCAGAAAGCGTCGAAGGTTGTCATTACCGAGACGCGGTATGGCGACTGGCCGCTGTGGTCGAAGAACCGCAAATATTCGGCCTATGAGAACGCCACCTATCATTATGAAAAGCACGGCGCGGAGTTCGGCGCTGCCTCCTATGACGACTGGGTCGTGAAGGTCCACGGCTTTATCCATAGCCCCCCCAAGGGTACGCAGACGCTTAGGCGCAAGAACGGCGACACGCTGTTTTATGATCCAAAAGGCAATGTCTTTGCGGTGATGACCAAACAGGGCGCGCCGCGGACCATGTTCCGCCCGGATAATGGCGCGGCCTACTGGCAGAAACAGAAGCAGATCGAGGCCGACCGCAAGCTTGGCCGCGATCCGAGTGGAGATGGTGGCGATGGGCGCTGACATCTACTGCTTTATTGAAACCAGCTACGACGGTGAATACTGGTCAAGCTTCGGGAGCCTTTCACCTGCGCAGGACTATGACCTGTTCGGGCTGTTGGCCGGTGTACGCGGTAGCCGTCAGCCGATGATACCGCCACGCGGATTACCATTGGATCTGGCCGCGGAAGCGGCGGTTGCGACCTTCTTCTACATCACGGAAACTGGCGAAGGCGAAGGAGAAACGACGCGGAAAAAAGCTGCGGCTTGGGTGACGGCCGGCGTAAGCCAATGGCGAGACGAGGAGCAGGCGTGGGTCACGCATTACGGCCTGCGCGGCCACAGTTGGATGACGCCGACGGAGTGGCGACGGTGCATCGAACTACCCAGTACATTCGGAGGTTCGCGTGATCCTTCCTACTTTGCCGTCGCTGCCGCCATGGAAGAGTTCGAACGCCGTGGTTTGAAAGTCCGTGTCGTTTTCTGGTTCGACTGATAGTTGCTATCGTACAGCCACCCAAATAATCACGCCCAGCGAGATCACTGACACGATCAGCGCAATCAGGCCGAAGGTACGGCCTTGCTGGGCCACCACCTTCAGGGCCTCAAGCTCCAGGTATCCGCGGCGGGACGTCCCCGCTTCGCCGTCGTCGTCCAGGCGCAGCTTATGGACCAGGCGCTCGAACAGGCGCCGGGCTTCGACCACGGGGGACAGTTCGCGCGAGATCCAGGCGCGCACCACCGGGCGGGCGGCTTCCCACAGGTTATGTTCGGGGTAGATGCGGCGGGCTACGCCTTCGACGCTGACCATGGTCTTTTGCAGCAGCACCAGTTCCGGGCGCAGGTGCATCTCGAACTGGGCTGTGATTTCAAAGAGCTGCGACAATAGCCGGCCCATGGAGACTTCGGTGGCCTGGCGGCCGAGAACGGGTTCACCGACGGCGCGCAGGGCCTGGGCGAAGCTGTCGACATTCTGGTGCGCGGGCACGTAGCCGGCTTCGAAATGGACCTCGGCGACGCGTTTGTAGTCGCGGCGCAGGAAGCCCCACAGCATTTCCGCCAGATAGCGCCGCTCCTTGGGGCGCAGCCGGCCAATAATGCCGAAATCGATGGCGGTCAGCTTGGCCGGAGCGGCGACGAAGAGGTTGCCTTCGTGCAGGTCGGCGTGGAAGACGCCGTGGTCCAGGGCCTGGCTGAGGAAGGCGCGGATCAGATTGTCTGCCGTTTCCTTCTTGTCGAGACCGGGTAACTCCAGGGCTTCGGGACGGCTCAAGGGGATGCCGTCGGCCCATTCAATGACCAGGACTCGGCGCGAGACGTGATGCCACACGATTTTGGGCGCCTTCATCCACGGCTCTTTGTTGATGATCTGACCCAGTTCGTCGGCGGCCGAAGCCTCCAGACGCAGGTCCAGTTCCAGCAGCAGCGAGGTCGCCACGGTGGCCACGAAGGCCTCGGGCTCCAGGCGTTTGGCGGACGCGAAGAAGAAGGCAACGATGCCGGCGCCCAGGGTGAGCATGGCGATATCGGCGGCGATGATGCGTTCGATGTTCGGCCGCAGGATTTTGACGGCGACCTTGCGGCCGTCCTTCATCTTGGCTTCGTGGGCCTGGGCGATCGAGGCCGAACCGATGACATCGCCGAACTCGGCGAAGATTTCGCCGGGAGGGGCGCCCAAAGACTCGAGAATGGTGGCCTCGGCGACTGACTTCGGAAAGGGCGGCAGGCGGTCCTTCAGGTGGGCCAGGTCGCGGGTGAAGCGTTCGCCGAAGATATCGCCGCGCGTCGACAGGATCTGGCCCAGCTTGATAAAGGCCGGTCCCAGGTCGTGGAAGGCCTTGGCGTAGCGTTCGCCGGCGCGTTCCTTCGTTTTTTTCGCGAAGATTGCGCGTAAAGCGCCGGCCAGGAAGCGAGGTATCGGCGGCAGGAGGTGCTCGGTTTCCTTCGGCAGCAACGCATCATGGCGCAGCAGGATCATGCCGGTCCGGATCAGGCGTGCCCAGGAGTCCAGTGATGCCACGGTCAGGCGCGGCCTTCATGCAGGGCGCAGATGCCGCCGGAGAAGTTGCTATAGTTGACCCTGTCGAAGCCGGCGCGGATCATCATTTGCTTGAAGGTCTCCTGGTCGGGGAAGCGCTGGATGCTTTCGACCAGGTACTGGTAGCTGTCGCGATCATGGGCGATCATCTGGCCCATGAAGGGGATGACCTTGAAGCTGTAGGTCTCGTACACCTTGTTGATGACCGACGATTTCGGGTGGGAGAATTCGAGGCAGAAGAAGCGACCGCCCGGTTTCAGGACGCGTTTGGCCTCGTTCAGCGCGGATTGGACGTCGGCGACGTTGCGGATGCCGAAGCTGATGATGTAAGCGTCGGCGGTGTTGTCGTCGAGGGCCAGGCTCATAGCGTCGCCGACGGACCAGGATATTTCCGGTTCGTGCAGTTTGAGGCGTTCGGACTTTTCGCGGCCGGCCATGATCATGGCTTCGTTGTAGTCGATGATGCGGATATCGGCGTCGGTAGCCGAATTGCCGCGGCCGGCCCGGCGGGCCTTGGCGGCGCGTGCCAGCTTGGCCAGGCGACGGGCAATATCGCCGGTGCCGCCGGCGACATCGAGGATGACTTCGCCGGGTTGCGGGTTGAGCCGGGTGCAGGCAGCATCCTTCCACAAGTGGTGGATACCGCCGGACATGACGTCGTTCATCAGGTCATAGCTGGAGGCGACGCTTTTGAACACGCCGTGGACCATGGATACCTTGTCGCGGGCATCGACGTCCTTGAAACCAAACGGTGAAGTGGCTGTCTCGCTCATGCGATCGGTTCTAGCGCGAAGGTCTTAATTTGGCGAAACAAAAAACGGTAAAAGGGTTTTGGGATCTGCGGACATATCGTCGCGGGGGAACCTTATGAAGGTAAAGGGGATCCACAGATTACACAGATTTCACAGATTTTTTCAGAGCGAGAACCGGCGATGCAGGAGGCTCTGCGCACCAAAGTTAATCAAAAGGGCCCGGTTATGGCCGGAGGCCTTCAGATAATTGATGACTTGGGCGTCCTCATTGCCAGATAGGCTGGTCAAGGCTTTTAGCTCAAGCAAGACCGAATCGAAGCAGACAAAGTCGACACGGAAGGAACACGGAAGCAGCGTGCCTTTGTACATGATCGGTAATGGCGCTTCGCGCCGAAAGGGCAGGCCGCGGCCAGTTAGTTCTATGGCCAAGGCCTCATGGTAGACCGACTCGAGAAAACCGCACCCTAAAGTTCGATGAACCTCCATCGCAGCGCCAATGATAGCATAAGTTTCCGGGTCGCGAGTGTCGGTGTTCATAGTCAATAAATCCCTCTTAATCTGTGTAATCGGTGTAATCTGTGGACCCACTTTAAGAGGGTGGCCGCGAGTCGAGTCAACTTAAGAGTACAACCGTAATACAAGGCTGCGGAGACCGGCGCGCAGGTGGTCCCAGTCGGCGTCTTCGCGCAAAGGCAGGCCCGAGAAACTCCCCGAAACCGCCGCCGACAACACGAACTGCTGGATTGCCGCCACCAGCACCGCATTTATCAGACCCGCATCCGTCGGCATCTCTAGCTCGCCACGCGCGGCGGCCACCCACTGCATCATCGCCCGGCTGCGCGCTTGGGTGAGGGGTGCCAGCGTTCCCGGTGCCGCCGACAGCTCCCACAGGATGAGTTTTTGCAGAAGCGGGTTGGCGCGCAATGCCATCATGTAGGCATCGGCCAGATTGGCCGCCCACTCGCCATAGGTCGTACCCGGTACTGCCGTCGGCGGCGCGCCCAGCCACGTGGCGACGTCGCCGCCCATCGCCTCCAGCAAACCGTCCAGCCCGCCGAAATAACGATAGATCAACTGCTTGTCGCAGCCGGCCTGGCGCGCCACGGCATTGACGCCGAAGTTTTGAAAGCCCTGTTCGGCCAGGGTGATTTTCGCCGCTTCCAAAAGGGCAGCGTGGGTGGCTTCGCGGTTGCGGGTACGGGTTTCGACCATGATGAAATCCTTATACGGCAAGGCCATAGGCCGGTTTTGGGGCGGCGGCAATCAAATTATGTCACCGGGCGGTGATTTAATTGTTGACTCCGATAGGAGCGGCGCATAATCAGCATGTCACTCTCTGGTGACATAAAGGACGTGACGATGACGATTTCGAGCAAACTGACCGGCGCCGGCGCGGTCGCCCTGGCCGTGGTGTTCAACCTGCCTTACGGCTATCTGGCGCAGAACTTTGAGTATCCCGATATCCTGCGCCGCCCGTCGGCGGAGGTGCTGGCAGCGTTTGCCGCTGGTGGCGAAGGCCTGGTGTGGGCATGGTATGTTTTTGGCCTGTCGGCCCTGGCCTTTGTGCCACTCGCGATGGCTCTGTCGTTGACGCCGGAGCGGATTCACCGGTCACCGGGTGTAGCGATCGGCGCAGCCTTGGCCGGGGTGCTGGCCGGGCTGGTTCAGGCGATCGGGCTTTTCCGGTGGGTCTTCGTGGTGCCGGGTTTGGCGCGGCAGGAAGACCTGGGCGCGGCGGGTGCTCAATTCGACCTGATGAACGCGTTTGCCGGCGTCGCCATTGGCGAACATATGGGGCAGATTTTTACCGCGCTGTTCGTGGGCCTGGTGGCGGCCCTGCAGTGGGGAGAGCGGGCGCGTTTGAGCGCCGTCATTGGCACCGTGACCACGGGATTGATGGTAGCCGGCGCCGGCGGGGGGCTGGCCCTCGCCCAGGGTCAGTCTGACGAGATGTTCGCTATGCTGTCGATCGGCGCCTATCTCGGCCTGACGCTGTGGCTGATCACCACGGGGATCGGGCTGCTGGGTTTTGCCCGGGCGCGTCCCGCCAAGCCGGTGGTCTATGTCTGAGGTGCAGGGTTACAGCCAGCCATCGCCTTTCAATGCCTTGGCATAGCTGCGGCTGACAGGGGCGGCCACGCCGTTCTTCAGCGCCAGGGCAACGCGGCCGTCGTTGCGGCGCACGTCGGCGACGGCATCCTTTGCCACCCACCACGACCGGTGGATCTGCGAGCCTTCGATGCCGTCCAGCTCACGAATGGCATCGTACAGCCGCATCAGGATCAGAGTCTCGCCCGCCGAGGTATGGACCCGAAGGTAGTGGTCCTCTGCCGACAGGGCCAGGATGTCGGCGTGGCGGTATTTGAACCCCAGACGTTCACGGAACGTCTCGCCCGGCTCAGTGATCCGAGCTTCGGGATAGGTATGGCTCTGGACCGGGATGCGGTTCACCTGCATGTGCAGGAAGGTCATGACGGCGGAAATGATGGCGACCGGCGGGACGAAATAGGGCAGACGCCGCCACTGGGGTGTCTGCTGCTCGAAGGCTGCGGTAATCAGCCAAACCGTCACGCTGATCAGCGGGATGATGATCGCCAGCATGAAGGCGACCTCTTGCCAGGTGTTCAGCCGGGTTTGCCGCTCCAGGAAGATACCGACGACGCTTGACACCAGGCTGCCCGCCGCCATCACCGTCACCCAATAGGCCAGCCGCCACAGCCACGGCATGTCTCCCGTGCCGGCAGCGCTGAAATAGGTCAGGAAACCGGCCATGGCCAGGGCGATCAGCACGCCGCGTACCCACGACGATGCGTAGGCGGGCGCCGCTGACGAAGCGCGAACGGCAGGGTTGGGCATTTCACGAAGGGAAGGAGTCGAGTCGCGCATCGGGCCGGACAAGGATGAGGGTGTGGGGTGGTTATGCGGCATCCCATCTGAAAAAGGAAGCCGCCTCATGGACCTGCTCGACGCCTTTGCTCACCCGCACGCACCCGACTTCAGCGTCATCGCCCGTTTGTCTCCGGTGATCCAGATTCACCTGCTGGCGGCATTGGCTGCCTTCGCGGTGGCTACCTGGCAACTGATCGGGCCCAAGGGCACCATCCCCCATCGCGTCATCGGTTGGGCCTGGGTCGTCGCCATGTTCACTGTGGCCGTCTCGAGCTTCTTCATCCAGGAGATCAATCCCGGCAGCTTGAGCTTCATCCATATCCTGTCGGTCCTGACCCTGATCGGTCTGGTGCGATTGGTGTGGGAAGCGCGCCGACACAACATCAAGGGGCATCGCGGTCAGGCCCTGGGGCTGTACATCGGCGGACTGGTTGTCGCGGGCGTTTTCACCTTTCTGCCCGGCCGCGCCATGTGGCATATCTTTTTTGCCTGACAGCGCTGTCTTGGCTTAGCGAGCAATAGTTAGCGCTACCATCGCTTATAAAATATGGACTCGCGTCGTGGAGAAAATTCATGGTGCGGGTCAATTTTCTGTGACTGAGCGGTTGCACAAAGCCCCCCATCTCATTATAAAGCGCGCGATCGATGGACGAGCAACGGCGTTCGCCCTGATGTCTAACCACAACATCAGAGCCCCTCACGCTCAATTTGTATGAATTGGACGGGCGGGCTCTGCCGTTCATTCACACTCTGTCAAGACCGGTTCCATGAACATTCACGAACACCAAGCCAAGGCCGTCCTCAAGGAGTTCGGCGTCGCCGTTCCGCGCGGCTTCCCCGCCTATTCACCTCAGGAAGCCAAGAAGGCCGCCGAAACCCTTGCCAAGGAGGCCGGCTCGAAGGTGTTCGTGGTGAAGTCGCAGATCCACGCCGGTGGCCGCGGCAAGGGCCGCTTCGAAGGCCTGGGCCCCGACGCCAAGGGCGGCGTCCGCGTCGTCAAGACGCCGGACGATGTCAAGAGCAATGCCGATGAGATGCTGGGCCGTGTCCTGGTGACCATCCAGACCGGCCCCGCCGGCAAGCAGGTCAATCGCCTGTACATCGAAGAAGGCGCCGACATTGCGAAGGAACTGTACCTGTCGCTGCTGGTTGACCGGGTATCGTCCAAGGTTTCGGTCGTTGCCTCGACCGAAGGTGGGATGAGCATCGAAGACGTCGCTCACGACACCCCCGAAAAGATTCACTCCTTCACCATCGACCCGGCGACCGGCGTATGGCCGACCCACGCCCGTGCCCTGGCCCAAGCCCTGAACCTGAAGGGCGACCTGGCCAAGCAAGGCGCCAAGCTGCTGTCGCAGCTTTATGCCGCCTTCACGGCCAAGGACATGGATATGCTGGAGATCAACCCGCTGATCGTCACGGGTGATGACAAGCTGCTGGTCCTGGACGCCAAGTGCTCGTTCGACAGCAACGCCCTGTTCCGTCATCCGGACATGGTTGAGCTGCGCGACGTCACCGAAGAGGACGAGAAGGAAATCGAAGCCTCCAAGTACGACCTCAGCTACATCGCCTTGGACGGCGAAATCGGCTGCATGGTCAATGGCGCCGGGCTGGCCATGGCCACGTTGGACATCATCAAGCTGTACGGTTCCGAACCGGCCAACTTCCTCGACGTCGGCGGCGGCGCCACGACCGAAAAGGTGACAGCGGCCTTCAAGATCATTACGTCCGACCCCAAGGTGAAGGGCATCCTGGTCAACATCTTTGGTGGCATCATGAAGTGCGACATCATCGCCCAGGGCGTGATCGTGGCCGTCAAGGAAGTCGGGCTGAAGGTGCCGCTGGTCGTGCGCCTGGAAGGCACCAATGTCGAACTCGGCAAGAAAATTCTCAATGAAAGCGGCCTGAACGTCATTGCCGCCGACGACCTGGCCGATGCCGCGGCCAAGATCGTCAAGGCTGTGAAGGGTTAAGTTTAATGTCCGTTCTGATCAATTCCGAAACCAAGGTCATCTGCCAGGGCCTCACCGGCTCGCAAGGCACCTTCCACACCGAACAGGCCATCGCCTACGGCACCAAGATGGTCGGCGGCGTCACGCCCGGCAAGGGCGGCCAGACCCATGTCGGCCTGCCGGTCTATGACACCGTCGCCGAGGCGAAGGATCGCACTGGCGCCACCGCCACCGCCATCTACGTCCCGCCCCCCTTCGCCGCTGACTCGATCCTCGAAGCGATCGAAGCGGAGATGGAACTGATTGTCTGCATCACCGAAGGCATTCCGGTGCTGGACATGGTCAAGGTCAAGAAGGCTTTGCAGGGTTCCAAGTCGCGCCTGATCGGGCCGAACTGCCCCGGCGTTCTGACGCCCAACCAGTGCAAGATCGGCATCATGCCGGGAAATATCTTTAGCCCGGGCAGCGTCGGTGTGGTATCACGGTCCGGCACGCTCACCTATGAAGCGGTGTTCCAGACGACCAATGCCGGCCTCGGCCAGACGACGGCTGTGGGCATCGGCGGCGACCCCGTCAAGGGCACCGAATTCATCGACGTGCTCGAGATGTTCCTGGCCGATGACGCCACCAAGTCGATCATCATGATCGGTGAAATTGGCGGCCAGGCGGAAGAAGACGCGGCGCAGTTCCTGCGCGACGAAGCCAAGAGGGGCCGTATCAAGCCCATGGCCGGCTTCATCGCGGGCCGCACGGCGCCTCCGGGCCGCCGCATGGGCCATGCCGGCGCCATCATTTCCGGTGGCAAGGGTGGGGCCGAAGACAAGATCGCGGCTATGGAAGCCGCGGGCATCCGCGTCGCGCCGTCGCCGGCCGCGCTGGGTGAGACCCTGCTGAACGTCCTGAAAGGACTGTAGGCAAAAAGACTTCGCCCGGGTGGGGTTTCCACGTGAAATCCCGCCGGGCACAATGAAGACTACTTCGCAGAGGGATCGTGAGGAGTCTCGCGTTCCTTAAGCGAGACCCTCCGCAGCGCAGCTGCGGTAAGGGCGACTGCCCGCCCGAGCTTATGCGAGGAAAGCCCTCGCGGCGCTTGAGCGAAAACTAACCAGGGTGTCGTAATTGGCCCTGGTCACATTTTAGAAATGGAAAGGCAGACGGTGTCGTAGTTGGCCGTCTGGGCGGTACATAACATGGCGGATGATTCCGGCCGGCTGAACCAGGTCTTCGCGGAGACCTCCTTCCTCTACGGCGCCAATGCGGTGTTCATAGAGATGATGCAGGAGAAGTGGGCACAAGACCCCAACTCCGTGCCCCCCGAGTGGCGGGCCTTCTTCGACTCCCTGATGGACAAGCCCGATACGGTCAAGGCCAATGCCGAGGCCGGTTCGTGGGCCACCGATGTCACCGCCCCGCGCGATGAGAACATCTCCGCCATGGACGGCTTCTGGCCAGCGGTGCAGGCCAAGGTCGAAAAAGGCATTGCCCAGAAGGCCGAAGCGTCGGGCAAGCCGGCGTCGCAAGCCGAACTGCAGGCCGCGTCGCGCGATTCGATCCGCGCCCTGATGCTGATCCGCGCCTTCCGTATTCGCGGTCACCTGCAGGCCAATCTCGACCCGCTGGGTATCGAACAGCCCGCCCAGAACCCCGAATTGACCCCCGAATACTGGGGCTTCTCGGCCGCCGACATGGACCGCCCGATCTTCATCGACGGTGTGCTGGGCCTGGAATCGGCGAGCCTGCGTGAAATCATCCAGATCGTGCGCCGCACCTACTGCGGCAATATCGGCGTCCAGTACATGCACATCGCCGACCCGGCTGAAAAGGCCTGGGTCCAGGAGCGCATCGAAGGCCGCGACAAGGAAATCACCTTCACCAAGGAAGGCAAGATCGCCATCCTGAAGAAGCTGATCGAAACCGAAGGTTTCGAACGTTTCTGCCATCGCCGCTTCCCTGGCACCAAGCGCTTCGGCCTCGATGGCGGCGAAGCCATGATCCCGGCGCTGGAGCAGATCATCAAGCGCGGCGGCGCCCTGGGCGTCAAGGACATCATCTTCGGCATGGCCCACCGCGGCCGCCTCAACACCCTGGCCGGGGTGATGGGTAAGCCGTATCGCGCCATCTTCCACGAATTCCAGGGTGGTTCGACCCTGCCGACGGACATCGAAGGTTCGTCGGACGTGAAGTACCACATGGGCGCTTCGTCTGACCGCGCCTTCGACGGCAACACCGTCCACCTGTCGCTGACCGCCAACCCGTCGCACCTGGAAATCGTCAACCCGGTCGTTCTGGGCAAGACTCGCGCCAAGCAGTCCTTCCACCACAAGGCCAATCCGGCCCTGCTGGCCGGCGAAAAAGGCCCGGATCGCGGCAGCGCCGTCGGCCTGCTGATCCACGGCGATGCGGCCTTTGCTGGCCAGGGCGTCGGCATGGAGTGCTTGGCGCTGGCGGACCTCAAGGGGTACAAGACCGGCGGTACGATCCACTTCATCATCAACAACCAGATCGGCTTCACCACCAGCCCGCGCTTCTCGCGTTCGTCGCCCTATCCGTCCGACGTCGCGCTGATGGCTCAGGCGCCGATCCTGCACTGTAACGGCGACGACCCCGAAGCCGTGGTGTTTTCGGCCAAGATGGCGACCGAGTTCCGCCAGAAGTTTGCCAAGGACGTCGTCATCGACATGTTCTGCTACCGGCGCTTCGGCCACAACGAAGGTGACGATCCGACCTTCACCCAGCCGATCATGTACGCCAGGATCAAGGACCATCCGTCGACGCGCGACCTGTACGCGCAACGTCTTGTCAAGGAAGGCACCTGCACCCAGGCCGAGTACGACCAGTGGCTGAAGGACTTCGAAACCTTCATGGACGAAGAGTTCGACGCCGGTAAGGCCTATCGCGCCACCAAGGCCGACTGGCTGGACGGCAAGTGGTCGGGTCTGGGTCTGCCGGAAGAGGACGAGCGCCGCGGCATCACCGCCGTGCCGCGCGCCAAGCTGGTGGAAATCGGCAAGAAGATCACCACCATCCCCAACGACCTCGATGCCCACCGTACCTTGAAGCGGGTCATCGAAGCGCGCAGCCAGATGATTTCGAGCGGCGAGAACCTCGACTGGTCCACCGCCGAATCGCTGGCCTTCTGCTCGTTGCTGGATGAAGGCTTCCCGGTGCGTCTGTCGGGTCAGGACTCGATCCGCGGCACCTTCTCGCAACGCCATTCCGGCTTCGTCGACCAGACGACCGAAGAGCGCTATTTCCCGTTCAACCACATCCGTGAAGGCCAGGCGCTGTACGAAGGCATCGACTCGGCCCTGTCGGAAGAGGCGGTTCTGGGCTTCGAATACGGCTACTCGCTGGCCGACCCGAACACCCTGACCCTGTGGGAAGGCCAGTTTGGCGACTTCGTCAACGGCGCCCAGGTCATTATCGACCAGTTCATCAGTTCCGGTGAACGCAAGTGGCTGCGCATGTCCGGCCTGGTCATGCTTCTGCCGCATGGCTACGAAGGCCAGGGTCCGGAGCACTCCTCCGCCCGCCTCGAACGGTTCCTGCAGATGTGCGCCGAGGACAATATGCAGGTCGCCAACTGCACGACGCCGTCCAACTATTTCCACATCCTGCGCCGCCAGATCCACCGGCCCTTCCGTAAGCCGCTGATCCTGATGACGCCGAAGTCGCTGCTGCGTCACAAGAAGGCGGTCTCGCAACTGAGTGAGATCTCCGAGGGTTCGTCCTTCCACCGCGTCCTGCATGACGACGCCGAGCGCCGTCCCGACGTTGCCGGCCTCAAGCTGGTACCTGACGACAAGATCCGCCGCGTCGTGCTGTGTTCGGGCAAGGTCTATTACGACCTGCTGGAGGACCGCGAAAAGAAGCAGATCAAGGACGTCTATCTGATGCGCCTTGAACAGTTCTATCCGTGGCCGATGAAGTCACTGATGACCGAGCTGGGCCGTTTCGCCAATGCCGAACTGGTCTGGTGCCAGGAAGAGCCGAAGAATATGGGCGGCTGGGCTTTTGTCGATCCGTGGCTGGAACTCACCCTGGACCGCCTGAAGGTCAAGGCCAAGCGGGCGCGCTATGTCGGCCGCCCGGCCTCGGCTTCGACGGCCGCCGGCCAGATGAGCCGCCACCTCAAGGAACTCGAGACGTTCTTGAACGAAGCTTTCGCGTAGTCATTCCCCAACACGCCGCTCCCGATATTGTGGAGCGGCTCCCCACTTTCTGCGCTCAGATAGCGCAAACAAAATGGAGCCTGAATCATGGCTGATATCCTTACTCCCGTCCTTGGGGAATCCGTTGCCGAAGCCACCGTCGGCCGTTGGACCAAGAAGTCCGGTGACACCGTCAAGAAGGACGAGGTCCTGGTCGAACTCGAAACCGATAAGGTCGCTCTGGAAGTGTCGTCACCGGCCGATGGCGTCCTGACCATCCTGGTCGCCGAAGGTGAAACCGTCACCCCGGGCACTGTCCTGGGTTCCGTCGGTGGCGCCGGCGCCGCTGCCGCCCCGTCGGCTCCAGCCGCGGCCCCTGCACCCGCTCCGGCACCTGCCGCAGCTGCCCCGGCTCCTGCGCCGGCCGCCGCCCCGGCATCCAGTGACAAGCCGCTGTCGCCCGCCGTCAACCGCATCGTGTCCGAAACCGGCCTCGACCCGAACAAGGT
>NZ_GL883077.1:497939-524871 GCF_000204015.1 Asticcacaulis biprosthecium C19
ATCGCCCGCCGCCTGAAGGAATCGCAGAACACCGCTGCCCAGCTGACGACCTTCAATGAAGTCGACATGTCGACCATCATGAATGTCCGCAACGCCTACAAGGACGCCTTTGAAAAGCGTCATGGTGTCAAGCTCGGCTTCATGTCGTTCTTCGCCAAGGCCGTGGTCGCGGCGCTGAAGGATATTCCGGCGCTGAACGCCGAAATCGAAGGCGGCGACATCATCTACAAGAACCACTACGACCTGGGCGTCGCCGTCGGCACTGAAAAGGGCCTGGTCGTGCCGGTGCTGCGCGATGTCGACACCCTGTCCCTGGCCGGGATCGAAAAGGGTATTGGCGCGCTGGGCAAGCAGGCGCGTGACGGCACTCTGTCGCTGGATCAGCTCCAGGGCGGTACCTTCACCATCACCAACGGCGGCATTTACGGCTCACTGATGTCGACCCCGATCCTGAACATGCCGCAGGTCGGTATCCTGGGCATGCACGCCATCAAGGACCGCGCCATGGTCGTCAATGGTCAGGTCGTGGTCCGTCCGATGATGTACCTGGCCCTGTCCTACGATCACCGTATCGTCGACGGCAAGGAAGCCGTGACCTTCCTGGTTCGCGTCAAAGACGGCCTGGAAGACCCGCAGCGCTTCGTGCTGGAAGTCTAAACGGCTAAAAAGTCACACAATTCGAACTTCAGGCCCGTCGGTTCCCCGGCGGGCCTTTTGCTATGGCGCCATCACGGATGATCAATTAGACTATTCGAAATAATTAAGAGCTCAGGGGCTTACAGTGAAAATTTCTCGTTTCCTTGGTTGGTGCCTGGTCGCCGTTGCGTTTTCCGGCGGCAGTTCCGCCCTCGCCGCCGGGCGCAAGAAAGAGCTCAACAACAAGGCGACCTACACGCAAAAGGACGCGGTCAAGGGCCAGGAACATATCCAGGCAGCGATGACGACGCCGATGCTGGACTTGCTGAAGCTGGCGGACGTTCAACATCCGGAAGCCATGCTTCGCTATGGACTGGCCCTCGACCTGGGGCGTCCATCCGTGTCATCGCAGCTTTCGCCCGGTGAAAAGGAAAAGCTGAAAGGCGGCTTCCGCCAACTCCTCGACATCTTCCTGACGTCACGCGACAAGTTCGATATCCAGTTCGACGAAGACGCCATGCTGGATCAGTCGGAATTCTGGATCTATCTGGCCAAGCACGTCGGCCGCAAAAATAATCGCACCCAGATGGAACAGCCGCTGGGCGCTGCGGACTCGCCGGCCGGGACCATGGGCTTCTACCTGCCACAGCGCTTCGACGAAGACAGCGAAAAGCTGAACCTGGACCGCGAACTGGTGCTCAAGTCCGGCGTGGTCAATGCCTCGACAACGTGTGCTCAGACCGCCTTTGCGTTTGCGCGCATGGAAAAGGTCCAGAAGGTCGATATCGCGGCGACCAAGCTGACGCAGGACCAGTTTGCCAAGGCTCAGGAGACCGCGGCGCGGACCTACGTCGTTAGCTACAAGAATGGCATTCTGGCCTGCGGCGGTAAGGCCTTCTTCAACCAGACGGCGGATTTTGCCCGCCAGAATCTCGGTGTTCTGGGGACCATGGCAGAGAACCCGGCTGCGGTTTTGACGCAACTGGAAGAGCCAAGCGACGAAGAGCTGATCGAATAGCGCCTTTTTGACGGTTCGCTTCCGATCGGTTACTATGGACTTAACCATAATCGTAAGAGGGACGGGATCATGAAGTACGTACGTTGGTTTCTGGTCGCCATCGTTGTGGCCTATGCCGCCTGGATCGCTTTCCCGGTCGCCAAGGCCTTCCTGTTCCCGGACCACGGCGAGCCGACCATCGCGTCGCGCACCATGGATCAGTCGGATTACTCCGGCGGCTTCAACGACACGTCCGACTTGACCCAGGGCGCGCCCGACATGAATTCCATACAGGGGGAAACGGCGGTCGAAGCCGTCGCCACCCAGAACACACCGGTCGTCGGGCTTTGGGGTGCGGTCATCTTCCTGTACCTGGTCGCCGCCTGGCTGCACGCCAACGGAAATGTCCGCGCTGCCTTCACCTATCTGCTGGGCTTTGTCGCCGATTTAGTGCTGACCTATCTCACCAACGGCTCGGCCGGCGGTGGTATTATGGACAAGGTTTTCTCCATCCTGTCGGGTTGGGATCCGCGCTATGTCATCACCCTGGTGGCGCTGGTGCTGGGCTTCCTGATCTACATGTCGCGCCGCCGCCCGCAACCGCGGATATCGGGCGCCCTTCCGGCCTAAAAAAGTGCCTTGCTGGCCGTAATTGGCTTGACCTTACGGCGTCACACTCCTAACTCACGGGCAGCATTTATCCTTGATGGGGAAGGGCCCAACATGGCTGACGAACTGAATTTCGACGTGGTGATCATCGGCGGTGGTCCGGGCGGCTACAACGCGGCGATCCGCGCCGGTCAACTGGGCCTGAAGACCGCCATCGTCGAATCGCGCGGCATTCTGGGCGGCACCTGCCTGAACGTCGGCTGCATGCCATCGAAGGCCCTGCTGCACGCCTCGGAACTGTTCGAAGCCACCACGACCGAATTCGCCTCCATCGGCATCGAGGTTCCGGCGCCCAAGCTGAACCTGGTCCAGATGATGAAGTCCAAGCAGGACAGCGTCACCGCCCTGACCAAGGGCGTCGAATTCCTGATGAAGAAGAACAAGGTCACCTACTTCATCGGTAAGGGCTCGATCGCCGCCGCCGGTAAGGTCACCGTGACCGCCAATGACGGCTCGAGCCAGTCGCTGACCACCAAGAATATCGTCATTGCCACCGGTTCGGAACCGACCCCGCTGCCGGGCGTGCCGGTCGACCAGAAAACGATCGTCGATTCCACCGGCGCCCTGTCGCTGCCGGCGGTCCCTAAGTCGCTGGTGGTCATCGGCGCCGGCATTATCGGCCTGGAACTGGGCTCGGTATGGCGCCGTCTGGGCGCCCAGGTGACCGTGGTTGAGTTCCTCGACCGCATCACGCCGGGCATGGACACCGAACTCGCCACCGCCTTCCGCCGTTCACTGGAAAAGCAAGGCATCACCTTCAAGCTGGGCACCAAGGTGACCGGCGCGGTGCCGGGCGCCAAGGGCGTCGAGCTGACACTGGAACCCTCCGCCGGTGGCGCCGCAGAAAAGCTGTCGGCCGATGTTGTGCTGGTGGCCATCGGCCGCCGTCCCTTTACCCACGGCCTGGGCTTGGATACGGTCGGCGTCGCCACCGATCCGCGCGGCTTCATTCCGACCAACCACTTCAAGACCTCGGCGCCGGGCGTCTGGGCCATCGGCGACGTCATCCTGGGACCGATGCTCGCCCACAAGGCGGAAGAAGACGCGGTTGCCTGTATCGAACTGATCGCCGGCAAGGCGGGTCACGTCGACTACAACCTAGTGCCGTCGGTGGTCTATACCGCGCCGGAAGTGGCCTGGGTCGGCCAGACCGAGGATCAGGTCAAGGCGTCGGGTATCGCTTACAAGACCGGCAAGTTCCCCTTCATGGCCAACAGCCGCGCCAAGATCAACCATGAGACCGACGGCTTCGTGAAGTTCATCGCCGACGCCAAGACCGACAAGGTTCTGGGTGTGCATATGATGGGCCCGCAGGCCGGTGAGCTCATCGGTGAAGCCTGCGTGCTGATGGCGTTTTCGGGTGCCTCGGAAGACCTGGCGCGCGTCTGCCACCCGCACCCGACGCGTTCCGAAGCCGTCCGCCAGGCGGCTATGGGTGTCGAAGGCTGGACGATGCAAGCCTAAGGCAAATGGGTGATGCTGGCCTGCAAAAGGCCAGTTTCTCCGCTTCCGGTGCTCACGTACAAGCGTACGCTCCGCTCCGGTTCTCGAAACCAGCCTTTTTCGGCTCAGCCTGACCCATTTGCTAAGGCTGATATTTAGGGCTCGAGCAAAATATACAAGCTGTTCACCGGCAGCGTAATACGGGGTCCATTGGCGGCCGACGCCATTTCGACCGTACCGCTGGCCATGCCGTTGGCGTCCAGTAAGGTTGCCCGCTTCAGGCTACGATTGGTCAGACGGATGCTGAACTGACTGTCGGCGACCAGCCACGGCGCGCCGCCATGGTTGGCGACCTGGCGGCCCGTGACCGTCTTGCCGTCGGGATCGGTCCATGTGGCGTCCGTATCGACCCAGCCCGTCGGCCGGGCCTGGGTGCCAACCTGGATCAGCACCTTGCGGCTCGCGCGCAGGGGCATCCCGTCGAGGCTGGCGACCAGCACGGTGGCGTAAGCGTTGTCCGAAACGATTTCGACATCGCTCAAGGCAAATTCGCGCTGCTTGCTGAGAAAACCGCTGACGCCCTGGGCTTTGGGGGTGTCTAACCGGGCGATCCCGTCAGCGTAGTTCCAAATCAGCGCTCCGCCCAGGCTGGTCACGGCGCCGGGCTTCATCTGCTTTGCCAGGTCAATGACATTGTCATTTGCCGTGGAGGCGTAGGTGACCTTGACCGGTCCGGTCAGAAAGGCGAGGGGCGACACGGTTCCGGCGCCGCCTTTGGCATAGGGTACGCCGTCGCGGTTGGGATCGAAGCCGCCCTCTTCGGCGATCAGCGAGACGTCACGCCGCCACAGTTCGTCGAGGGTACGGTGTTCGGAAACTGCCACCGGCGCCGGGTCGATATAGCCCTGGCGATAGATCAGGGCGGCGGCCGGAAACTGGCCCAGGGTCATGGGCGAGTTGGCGATCCATTTGCCGATCGAGGGCATGTAGCCGTTGGCGCTGCGGGGCTGATCCCAGGCGCCCTTGCCGCCGAGATGAAACCAGTAGTAGGCGTCGACGCCGGCGATCGACTGCATGGCCGAGATCAGAAAGGGCGCCTCGCTTTCATAGGCCGTCGGCGGCACCCACAACGATTCTGTCACCATCATCGGGTGTCCGGTGGGTTGCTTGACCGCCAACGGGAAGCTGCCCGGATCGGTCAGGGTCGAGACGTCGGTGTAGCGGTCGCCGGTTTTGATCGCCCAGCCGGCCGTGTCGCTTTCGTGGCGTCCTGTGACATAGCGGTTGACGGCAATGATATCGGTCGACGTGTAGCTGTAGCGCTCGGCGTCGTTCAGCCGCTCCATGCTGGCCGTGCGCCAGTTGCCGGCATTGATCAAACTGGTCACTGCCAGTTCATAGCGCAGCCAGTGCTGCATGCCGCGATTGAAGCGGTACATGGTGCGGGTAAGGAATTCAGTGGTGTCGGCATCGCGTTTACCGAGACCACCCACGGGCTGTCCTTGCGTCAGTTCGTAGATATTGGGCAGGGCCATCATGCCCTTGTCCGGTCGGTCGGGACTCGGCGCGCCTGTGGCCTCGGCGCCGTCCCAGGCCGTCTTGGCGGCTTCGAGCGTGGCGTATTTTTGCTTCAGCCAGTCGCCGAATTCCTGTTCGAGCTGGTCGCGGTCGGCGCCCTGGATGGTGTTGAAGGTCCAGAACAGCAGCGAGTCTTCGTTCTGGATCTGGAAAACGGCGACGGCGGGTTCTTCGCGAAGGGCCTTGCCGGTGTAGGGATTTTCACGCAGGAACAGGGCGTCCATCCAACTACGATAGGCCTCTATCATCAACGGATCATAGAACAGCAGGCCGGTTGTGCTGTTGGCTTCCGGGTTGCGCGGCAGCGGCCAGTTGGGCTGGGTGCGGGCGCCGCTGTCGTCGTGCATGCGGTCGAAAAAGGCCCAGTAGGGCGAGACGGTGACGTAGATGCCCTCCTTTTTCATGGCAGCGATAAGGTAAAAAAGCTGGTCGAGGGCTTTTTCGTTGATGTCGGTGATCTGCGAATCGCGCCGGTCGGTGGGCGCCAGGTTGCCGTGCCAGCGGACCATATTGACGCCGCGCTTGGCCAGGAAGCGCGCCATGCGGTCGATATCCTCGTGGCTGCCCTCGGCCGATACCGTCCCGCCCCAGAAGCGGATGGCCTCCCCGTCGGCGCGGACAAAGCTTTCACCATCCTCGCTGAGCCGGATAAATCCGTGCTCACCGGCATAGGCTTCGTTGAGATAGCGCAGGTCCAGCTTTGACGCCGGGTCGAACCTGTCTTCGGGTGGGCTAAACGCCCACCAGCCCTGACCGGCGACAGGCTGCACGGTTTCGGCGGCGGAAGGCGATGCCAGCAAGGCCAGGGCGAAGGCGAGCAAGGGGAGATGCGTCATGGCCGGCAGCGTGAGGCGTAGATACCTGGCCGTCAAGTGGGCGTGTCTGACGCTGCGGATCGCGCTGGAACGACTGGCAGACTGTTAAGCGCTCTGGCAAACGCTATTACATGGTGAGGGTTAGGTCTCCTACCGCCCCATCATCTTGACCAAAAACACTGTGCCTAAACCTGTGGCCAAGGTGACGAAACTCCCCCACGCCATGTCGATCAGGCTCAGCTTCAAGGACCAGCCGTTGATCACTGACAATCCCGTCAGGTTATAGGTCGCATAGGCCACCAGTCCGAACAGCGCACAGCGAAACGCCAGGTCGACCCAGTTCACCACACCCGACAAAGCCGGAAGCAGCACGAGCCACACCAGGCCGAAGGTATACAGCGCATAAAACACGCCCGCGGCAACGAAGTCAGGCTTGTCACGCATGAGCCCGGCCATATTCGGCTTATAAAGAACGCCCGCCGCGTTGCTTAGCCAGATAAAATCCAGCGCCAGCAGAATAACCAGAGCCGCTGCGTACGTGATGCCGAACTTCATGCCTCAGATCCCCGCAAACGGCTGCAACATCCAGGCAACGAAACTTTGCGGCACGATCGGCCCCTCCTGGAAGACCAGGCACAGGCAGTCGTCGTCGCCTTCCATCGCCGGCGTATGGCGCTGGTCGCTTTCGTCGCACATGGCAAAGTCGCCCGGCCCGTAAGACCCCTTGTGATCGCGGAACCGGCCACGAAGCATGACCGTGATTTCACGCCCGCGGTGAGTATGCTCCGGCATCTGCAATCCGGACCTAACCGACATCAGGTAGGTCTTCTGCGCCTTCGGCGCGCCCTCCAGCACGATCGGCGCCATCCACACGCCCGGCGCCGCCCAGTAGCGGTCCTTGATCTTTACAGATTTCAGGGACTCCGGAAGTTCAAAACCTTCGAGGAAAGCCGGCAGGTGAGGAGGTGCGACGACCTCATCCGTCTCCGGACGTTCGATACGCGCCAGGGCCAGGTCGAGCGCATTGTCCGACATGGCCACGCCCTCCATCTCTTCCAGCATGGCGCCGCCCATGGCGTCGAACAGCTTGAAGTCGCTGCGGCAATGGGCACATGTCTCAGCATGGGTTCGTACGGCAAGGGCCAGGCCGGGGGCCAGGGCGCCGCGGTGATAGTCCCACAGAAGATCGTCTCCGGGGTGGTGATTGGGGCTACTCATACGCGGTCTCCAGGTACTAGGGCCGCCATGGCGGCTTTCAACCGCGTCATGGCCAGGCGCAGGCGCGACTTGACCGTGCCCAAAGGCAGGGCCAGGGCCTTGGCGATATCGCCGTGCGACAGGTCTTCGTAAAAAGACATGCGCAGGATGGTTTTCTGTTCTTCCGGCAGGGTCGCGATCAGCCCCGTCAGGCTCTGGGCCGACTGCGCGTCGCTCAGGACCTGATCGGCGGCCCGGGCGGGTTCCGACTGCCACAGATCCTCCGGCAACTCACGTACCCGCTTGGCCTTGCGCGCCGCATCGATGCGCAGATTGCGGGCAATCGAATAGATCCAGGTCACGGCCGTCGCCTTGGACGGATCGAACATCTCGGCCTTGCGCCATACCTTCAGCAAAACATCCTGAGCCAAGTCCTCGGCCTCCGCGGCCGTCATGCCCTGGCCCATGACGAAGGCCTTCAGCTTGGGGGCGAAGCGGGCGAACAACTGGGCATAGGCCTGCCGGTCACGCGACTGCGCGATACGCAAAATCAACGCTTCGGGAGTCTGTATAACCGGGCCCAGGCCGTCATCCTTCATGGGCATCAGCGTAACAAGGTTGTGGGCACGATCAAGGCGCATTTTCGTTTAAAAACCTGTCCGGCCATACGGGACGTTCAGCCGAAATTCTGGGGAGTTTACGCAGAGGGCAAAGCAGTGGATCATGCCGGCCGGCGAATAATTTGCCCGCCCGACGGTGATCCGGCCTTCACGCGCCCGCGTAAGGTGTCTTGCAACTGTACATCGGGCGAACCTTGACCATGCATGATCTGATCGACAGCCAATCCGCCTCGCGCCGCGCTCCCTTGCAGCCTGGCGCCCGCCGGCGGATCGCCGTGGTCGGATCGGGCATTGCCGGCCTGTCGGCGGCCTGGCACCTCCATCCTCATTGTGATGTCACGGTCTTCGAAAGCAGCGATCAGCCGGGCGGTCACAGCCACTCGGTCAATGTCGGCACGCCGCAGGCCCCACTTTGGATCGATATGGGCTTTATCGTCTTTAACGCGCCCTGCTATCCCAACCTGGTTGCCCTGTTCGATCATCTCGGCGTTGACCATCAACTGACCGACATGTCGTTCGGCGTCAGTGTCGATGCCGGGTCGCTGGAATACGGCTCCATCGGCCTCAAAGGCCTGTTCGCCCAGCGCCGCAACCTGTTCCGTCCGCGGTTCCTGAGCTTACTGCTGGATGTGGTGCGCTTCTATCGCGAGGCCCCCAAGGATCTGGCGGCCCTGGCGCGTGAGGGCTATCGCCTGGGCGATTATCTGCGCGATCGCAATTACGGTCGTGCCTTTATCGACGATCACCTGCTGCCCCAGGCGGCGGCCATCTGGTCGACCTCGGCGCGCCAGATCATGGACTATCCGTTCCGGGCCTTCATCGCCTTCTTCGAAAATCATGGCTTGCTGAAGATCACCGATCGCATTCTGTGGCGCAGCGTGGTGGGCGGCGCTCAGGCCTATCTGCAAAAGCTGATCGCGCCTTTCCGGGACCGTATCCGGACCGACAGCGCCATTGTGGCGGCCCGGCGCAGCGGCCAGGGGGTGGTTCTCACCGACGTCCACGGCGCGACGCATGTCTTTGACGAGGTGGTGTTCGCGACCCATGCCGATGTCACATTGAAGATTCTGAGCGACGCCTCCCCCGACGAGCAACGTACCCTGGGTGCCTTTTCCTATACCGCCAACGAGGTCGTCTTGCACACCGATGCCGGCTTCATGCCCAACCGGCGCGGCGCCTGGTCGGCGTGGAACTATCGTGGCGAGCGCGACGCCGGCAACGAACAACAGCTTTGCGTCACCTATTGGATGAACCTCCTTCAGGTGCTGAAGACCGAGCGCAACTATTTCGTCACCCTGAACCCGACCCACGCCATTGATCCGGATCGGATCATCAAGCGCATCACGTTCGAGCATCCGCTGTTCAATGCGCAGGCCATCGCCGCCCAGAACGACCTGGCGGCGCTTCAGGGCGGCAATCGGACCTGGTTCTGCGGGGCCTATTTCGGCTCAGGCTTCCACGAAGACGGTCTGCAATCGGGACTGGCCGTGGCCGAAGCCATCACCGGGGTTGCCCGGCCATGGGATGTCGACTGGAGCAAGAGCCGCATCCGTTACAATCCGTGGGCGACGGCGGACATTCTGGAGGCGGCCGAATGACACCGTGCCTGTACGCCGGTGATGTGGTGCACGAGCGTTTCGCGCCGCGGGTGCATCGGCTGCGCTACCATATCTTTCAGGTCCTGCTCGACCTCGACCGGCTCGACGATCTGCCGCGTCTGATGTCGCGCAACCGCTTCAATCTGTTCGGCTTTTACGACCGCGACCACGGCCCAAACCAGGCCGAGAGCCGCGAGGCGCCGCTGAATGTCCGTATGCGGACTATGCTGGCTGAGCGCGGTCTGTACAGGGACGGTGATCGATTGTTCCTGATGGCCATGCCGCGTGTCCTGGGATTTGTCTTCAATCCGATCAGCCTCTATTTCGCGGTCCGCGACGGTCGAGTCACAACGGTCGTCTACGAGGTCAACAACACCTTCGGCGACCGCCATTCCTATGTTCTCCCGGTCCATGGTGATGGCCCGATCCGCCAGCACAGCGACAAGCGCCTGCACGTCTCGCCCTTCATGGATATGAAGGACATGACCTACGACTTCGACCTGATCGCGCCGGAAGCGCGTTTCGCCCTGAAGATCAACCTGCGTCAGGGTGAGCGCGATATGCTGTTCGCCGGATTCTCCGCCCGCCGCCAGGATCTGAGCGATCGCAACCTGTTACGACTGTTCTTCGCCATGCCGCTGGTGACCTTGAAAGTGGTCGCAGGAATTCACTGGGAGGCCTTGCTGATTGCGCTGAAGGGCATCACATTGAAACCGAAGCCGCCGACGGCGCGGTCCAGTATCAGTGTCAGCGGCAGTCTTCGGGGATGAGTTTGAGCAAACGCAGTCTGTTGGCCGTTGGCGTCGGAGCCTTTCTGGCAGGGTGCAATACCTTAAGCCTGTTCAACCGCTTTACCCCCAAGGACGGTGGTGTCCGCAGGGTGGCCCGTGATGTCGCCTTCGGAGACGATCCACGCCAGCGCTACGACGTCTATGCACCGGCCGGCAAGACCGGTTTGCCGGTGCTGGTTTTCTTCTATGGCGGTGGTTGGAACAGCGGGTCGAAAGACGACTATGGCTGGATGGGGCATGCCCTGGCGTCGATGGGATATGTCGTCGCCGTCCCTGACTATCGCCTGGTGCCCGACGTGCTGTATCCCGTCTTTCTCGAAGACAATGCGGCGGCGGTGAAACACGTCCTGGCCCATGCGGCGGATTACGGCGGCGATGGTGCCCGCCTTGGCACGATCGGTCAATCGGCCGGCGGCTACGCGGCGGCAATGATGGCCCTAGATCCGCGCTACCTGCCGGAAAGCACGATCAACGCCTGTGTCGGCATTGCCGGGCCTTATGATTTCTATCCGTTCGATGTTCCTGCCTCGATCAACGCTTTTGGCAAGTGGGCAAGGCCGGAGGAGACCCAGCCCATCACCTATGCGCGCAAGGTGGCGACGAAATTCCTGCTGCTGCAAAGCCGTGCCGATATAGTGGTCGGCGTGCACAACGCGGTCAATCTGGAGAAGAAACTGCGTGACGCTGGCACCGATGTAACCTTGAAACTGTACGACGGCCTGAACCACCAGGACACAGCGGCGGTCTATTCGGTACCGTTCCGCAAGAAGGGCGCCTTGTTCGAGGACACGCGGACGTTCCTGATAGGCGCACTTTGACACGCAGACGGGCGGCCGCACCGCCGGTTTTTTGATCCACAGATAAGCCAGATAAGCCAGATGATCCGAGCACGTCATAGCTGGCTGAAAACGCTGATCATCTGGCTTATCTGGCTTATCTGTGGACAACCCTTTACGAACTTTCTGCCACCACAAACATATAAAAAAGCCCTCCGGACCGAACCGGAGGGCTTCTCATCTCACATCGAACCGGCTCAGTGGACCGTTTCGAGATATTCCTCAGCCGATTCGGCCAGGATGGTCATACCGTCCTCGCTGACGTCGGCAAAGCCGCCGCGCACCTGAAAGACGCGCTTGCTGGTGCCGTCCAAGATGACCACCGGGCCTTCGGCCAGGGTGGTCATGAAGGGCGAATGGTTGGCCAGGACACCGAATTCACCTTCGGAACCCGGTGCCACCACCTGATCGACTTCACCTTCGAACAGCTTGGCTTCGGGCGTGACCAGCGATACGTGCAGTTTCTCGGCCATTACTTGCCTTCGCCCGCCAGGCGTTCAGCCTTGGCGATGGCGTCCTCGATGGTGCCGACCATGTAGAAGGCGGCTTCCGGCAGGTGGTCGTAGTCACCGTTGGCGATGCCCTTGAAGCCCTTGATGGTGTCTTCGATCGACATCAGCACGCCCGGCGTGCCGGTGAAGATTTCGGCGACGTGGAAGGGCTGCGACATGAAGCGCTGGATCTTGCGGGCGCGGGCGACGGTCGACTTGTCTTCTTCCGACAGTTCGTCCATGCCCAGGATGGCGATGATGTCCTTCAGCGCCTTGTACTGCTGCAGGATTTCCTGAACGCGGGTGGCGGTGTCGTAGTGTTCCTGGCCGACGACGCGCGGGTCGAGGATCCGCGAGGTCGAGTCCAGCGGGTCCACGGCAGGGTAGATGCCCTGTTCGGCGATCGAACGCGACAGAACGGTGGTGGCGTCCAGGTGGGCGAAGGAGTTGGCGGGGGCCGGGTCGGTCAGGTCGTCAGCCGGGACGTACACGGCCTGAACCGAGGTGATCGAGCCCTTGTTGGTCGAGGTGATGCGTTCCTGTAGACGGCCCATTTCGGTGGCCAGGGTCGGCTGATAACCCACGGCCGACGGAATACGGCCCAGCAGAGCCGACACTTCGGAACCGGCCTGGGTAAAGCGGAAGATGTTGTCGACGAAGAACAGAACGTCCTTGCCTTCGACGTCGCGGAAATATTCGGCCTGGGCCAGGCCGGTCAGGGCGACGCGGGCGCGGGCGCCGGGAGGCTCGTTCATCTGGCCGTAAACCAGGGTACAGCGCGACGTGCCGCCACCGCCCTTTTGGTTCACGTTCGACTCGATCATTTCGTGATACAGGTCGTTACCTTCGCGGGTACGTTCACCGACGCCGGCGAACACCGAATAACCGCCGTAGGCCTTGGCGATGTTGTTGATCAGTTCCTGGATCGTCACGGTCTTGCCGACGCCGGCGCCGCCGAACAGGCCGACCTTGCCGCCCTTGGCGTACGGGCAGATCAGGTCGATGACCTTGATGCCGGTGACCAGCAGCTCGGCCGAGGTCGCCTGATCGGCAAAGGCCGGGGCGTCGGCGTGGATCGGGTTGAAGAAGGTGGTTTCGATCGGACCGGCTTCGTCGATCGGCTCACCGATAACGTTCATGATGCGGCCGAGCGTGGCAGGACCGACCGGAACGGTGATCGGCATGCCCAGGTCCTTCACCGGCTGACCACGAACCAGGCCTTCGGTGGCGTCCATGGCGATGGTGCGGACGGTGTTTTCACCCAGGTGCTGGGCGACTTCCAGAACCAGGCGCGTGCCGGAGGCGGTATTGGTGGTTTCCAGCGCGTTGAGGATCGACGGCAGGGCGCCATCGAACTCGACGTCGACGACGGCGCCGATGATCTGGGAGATGCGGCCCGTGGCCACGGAGATTTTTTGCGGAGCGGACATTGGGTTTCCTTACAGGGCTTCGGCACCGGAGATGATTTCGATCAACTCCTTGGTAATCTGGGCCTGACGTGAACGGTTGTATTTGAGCGTAAGCGCGTTGATCATTTCGCCGGCGTTGCGCGTGGCATTGTCCATGGCGCTCATCTGGGCGGCATAGAAACCGGCATTGTTTTCCAGCATCGACGACAGGATCTGAACCGACAGGTTGCGCGGCAGCAGAACCTCGAGGATTTCCTCCTCGGACGGCTCATAGTCATAAACGGCGCCGCCGGTTTCCTGGGCAGCGCTGAGGTCGATATCGGCCGGGATCAGACGCTTGGAGGTCGGGACCTGGCTGATGACCGACTGGAAGCGCGAGTAGAACAGGGTAACGACATCGGCGCGGCCGTCATTGAACTCGGCGGCGATCTTTTCCGAGATCGGCCGGACGATGTCCAGGTTCGGCGCCTTGTTGCCGGCCTCGTAGGATTCGACGATGCGATCGGCAAAGTTGCGCTTCAGCTGGTCGCGGGCCTTGCGGCCGATCGTGATGATACGGACGTTGCGGCCCGCTTTCAGCTGGGTGGCGATATAGTCGCGGGCGGCGCGGACGATGGCGGTGTTGAAGCCGCCGGCCAGGCCGCGGTCACCGGTGGCAACGACGACCAGCTGGCTGTGCTGGGAGCCGGTGCCGACCAGCATGGCCGGAGCACTGTCGCCGGTGATGCCTTTGGCAAGGTTGGCAATGACTGCCGCCATCTTCTGCGCATAGGGACGGGCGTTCTGAGCCGAGTCCTGAGCTTTGCGCAGCTTGGCGGCCGCCACCATCTGCATCGCTTTCGTGATCTTCTGCGTGGCTTTCACGCTTCCGATCTGATTGCGCATGTCCTTCAAGCTAGCCATGGAGGGTTATTCTCTTTCCTAGGCTCAGGCGAAGCTGGCGGTGAAGTCGGTGACGACCGTCTTGAGCTTGTCTTCCAGCTCGGCCGAAAGGGCCTTCTGGTCGCGGATGGCGCTCAGCAGATCGACGTGACGGGTGCGCAGCAGGGACAGCAGTTCCTTTTCGTAGCGGCGGACGTCACCCACCGCGACCTTGTCGAGGTAACCGCGGGTACCGGCGTAGATCACCGCAACCTGCTCTTCAACCTTCAGCGGCGAATATTGCGGCTGCTTCAGCAGTTCGGTCAGGCGCGCACCACGAGCCAGCAGGCGCTGGGTGGCGGCGTCGAGGTCCGAACCGAACTTGGCGAAGGCGGCCATTTCACGATACTGGGCCAGGTCGCCCTTGATGGCGCCGGCAACCTGCTTCATGGCCTTGATCTGGGCCGACGAGCCGACGCGCGACACCGACAAGCCGACGTTCACGGCCGGGCGGATGCCCTGGAAGAACAGGTCGGTTTCGAGGAAGATCTGGCCGTCGGTGATCGAGATCACGTTGGTCGGGATGTAGGCCGACACGTCGTTGGCCTGGGTTTCGATGATCGGCAGGGCGGTCAGCGAGCCGGAGCCGTTGTCTTCGTTCAGCTTGGCGGCACGTTCCAGCAGGCGGGAGTGCAGGTAGAAGACGTCGCCCGGATAGGCTTCGCGGCCCGGCGGACGGCGCAGCAGCAGGGACATCTGACGGTAGGCGACGGCCTGCTTGGACAAGTCATCATAGATGATCAGGGCGTGCATGCCGTTATCGCGGAAATATTCGCCCATGGCGCAGCCGGCGAACGGTGCCAGGAATTGCAGCGGGGCGGGTTCCGACGCGGTAGCCGAGACGATGATGGTGTATTCCAGCGCGCCGTTTTCTTCCAGAGCCTTGACGATCTGGGCGACGGTCGAACGCTTCTGGCCGATGGCGACGTAGATGCAGTAGAGCTTGGCTTTTTCGTCGTCGCCGGCATTGACCGACTTCTGGTTCAGGATGGCGTCGATGGCGACAGCGGTCTTGCCGGTCTGACGGTCACCGATGATCAGTTCGCGCTGGCCACGGCCAACCGGGATCAGGGTGTCGATGGCCTTGATGCCGGTCTGCACGGGCTCGTGCACCGATTTGCGCGGGATGATGCCCGGCGCCTTGACGTCGACGCGGCGGCGCTCAGTCGAGACGATCGGGCCCTTGCCGTCAATCGGCTCGCCCAGCGGGTTGACAACGCGGCCCAGCAGGCCCTTGCCGACCGGCACGTCGACGATTTCGCCGAGACGGCGGACTTCATCGCCTTCCGAGATATCGCGGTCTTCACCGAAGATAACGATACCGACATTGTCCTTTTCCAGGTTCAGGGCCATGCCCTTCACGCCGGCCTTGGGGAACAGCACCATTTCACCGGCCTGGACCTTATCGAGGCCGTAGACACGGGCGATACCGTCGCCAACCGACAGAACCTGACCGACGTCCGAGACGTCGGCTTCCTGGCCGAAACCGGCGATTTGTTGCTTGAGAATGGCCGAGATTTCGGCAGCGTTGATAGCCATGAGTGTTACGCTCTCTTAAGGGCGAATTTGAGGGAGTCGAGTTTGGTCTTCAGCGAAGCGTCGAAAAGACGCGAGCCCACGCGGACTTTCAGCCCGCCCAGGAGAGCCGGATCGACACGGGTGTTGATCTCGGCGGATTGACCCAGGGCCTGGGCCAGAGTGGTTTTCAGGCTGTCCAGCTGCGCGTCGGTCAGGGCGACCGCGGAGGTCACGTCAGCGGTGACGACACCGCTATGGGCGGCAAACAGCTTTTCGAAAGCGTTGATGACCGGAAAAAGCTGGTTGAGGCGGCCATTGGCGGCCAGGACGCCCAACAGATTGTTGGTGATCGGGTTCAGCTTGAGCGACGCTGTGACGGCCGTCAGGCCCTTCAGTTTGACGTCAGACTTATAGACCTGCGAGCTAACAAAGTTGCGCAGCTCGGCCGAGGACAGCAGCAATTCCTTCAGCTTCGCGATATCCTTGTTGATGTGATTCAGCAGCCGGTTTTCACGGGCCAGATCGAAGGTCGCGCGGGCGTAGCGGTTACCGGCTTCTGTGTGTCGATATTGATCGTTCATCAGGTCCACGTAGGGTTCAAAAAACGGGCGGGCACAGGAACACGGGCGCAGGTTCAGCGCCTCCCCAGCCTCGGGCCGCGGGCTCCTTAGCATAGGGATTTCCGCACCGCAACCGACGAAGGTCCGGCATTATGAAGAATCGGTCACTGCCGGGGTGCGACAAAATAACTCGATTCCGTCACGAAGTCACATTGCCGTTTATGCCTTGAGAACTAAGCCAGTTCGCGTATTTAAGAACAAACGGCTGCCAACAGAAAGACAACCGATGGATTCCATAATTACGCTTTTCGCCGATCCCGCCGTCTGGGCGGCGCTGATCACCCTTATCGTCATGGAGGTTGTGCTGGGTATCGACAACCTGGTCTTCATTTCGATCCTGTCCAATAAGCTGCCGGAAAAAGACCGTCAGCGCACCCGCCGCCTTGGTATCGGGCTGGCCCTAATCATGCGCCTGGCGCTGCTGTCGCTGATCGGTTTCATCGTCGCCCTGACCGCGCCGGTGTTCGATCTCGGCCTAGTCGGCCCGGTGGGCGAGCATGGCGAACCCATGTTCGAAACCTCGTTCTCATGGCGTGACCTGATCCTGATCGCCGGCGGCCTGTTCCTGGTCTGGAAGGCGACGAAGGAGATCCACCACTCGGTCGATCCCGCGCCGACCCACGACGTTCTGGACGCCAAGAATGCCGTCATTAACAACGCCGGCGCAGCGATCGTTCAGATCATCCTGCTGGACCTGGTCTTCTCGGTCGATTCGATCCTGACGGCCGTGGGTATGACCGATCATGTGCCTGTCATGATGATCGCCGTCATCTTCGCCGTCCTCGTCATGCTGCTGGCTTCGGACCCGCTGGCCCACTTCATCGAAAAGAACCCGACCGTGGTCATGCTGGCGCTCGGCTTTCTGCTGATGATCGGTACGGTTCTGATCGCCGACGGCTTCGGTGTCCATGTGCCCAAGGGCTATATCTATGCCGCCATGGCCTTCTCGGCCCTTGTCGAAGGGCTGAACATGCTGGCCCGTTCCGCCAGGAAAACGTCGGCCGACAAGGCCAAACTGCACTGATCTCTTAACCAGACTGTCAGAAAAACGCCCGCTTCGATGAAGCGGGCGTTTTTACATGGATTGACTCGTGAGTCAGTGGAACATATCATGAACAAATATGAAAAAGACCCTGAAACAACGACTGGCGATCCTGTCCGACGCCGCCAAGTACGACGCGTCGTGCGCTTCGTCTGGAACGTCAAAACGGGATTCGCTCAAGGGCGGGCTCGGGTCGACCGAAGGGTCGGGTATCTGTCACGCCTATGCGCCGGACGGGCGGTGCATTTCGCTGCTCAAGATCCTGATGACCAACTTCTGCATCTATGACTGCGCCTACTGTATCAACCGGTCGTCGTCCAATGTTGAGCGGGCGCGGTTCACGCCTGAAGAGGTGGTCTGGCTGACCTTGGAATTCTACCGGCGCAACTATATCGAGGGGCTGTTCCTGTCATCGGGGATCATCCGTAACTCTGATTACACTATGGAGCAGATGGTGCGTATCACCCGGGATTTGCGGGTAAAGCACGGATTTAACGGTTATATTCACCTTAAAACCATTCCCGAGGCGTCAACGAAACTGATCGAGGAGGCCGGGTTGTTCGCTGACCGGCTGTCGATCAATATCGAGCTGCCGACCGATGCCGGGTTTGAAAAATTCGCGCCGCAGAAACACCCGAAAAACATCCGCCGGTCGATGGGTGAGCTCAAAAACGCCATCGATGACGCGTCCGAGCTGACCCTGCAAACCAGGCGCAAAAAGCACTTCGTGCCGGCTGGTCAGAGCACCCAGATGATCATTGGCGCCGACACGGCATCGGACGCGACCATCCTGGGGACCAGTGCCGGCCTGTATGACCGGTATCGGCTGCGGCGGGTCTATTATTCGGCTTTTTCACCGATCCCCGATTCCTCGAAGTCGTTGCCGCTGATCAAGCCGCCGCTAATGCGCGAGCACCGGCTGTACCAGGCCGACTGGCTGTACCGTTTTTACGGCTTCGAGATCGGCGAGATCACCGCCGGGCGGGTGGATGGTATGCTGGACCTGCAGCTTGACCCAAAACTGTCCTGGGCGCTGGAAAACCGCGCGCGCTTCCCGGTCGATGTCAATAAGGCCGAGCGCGAGATGCTGCTGCGGGTGCCGGGGTTCGGTACCAAGACGGTCGACGCCATCCTGGTGGCGCGGGCGCACAAGCGGCTGGGTCTGGACGATCTCGGGCGGCTGCGGGTGTCGCTGAAGAAGGTCAAGCCGTTCGTCACCGCAGCCAGTTGGTCGCCGGCGCGGCTGATCGACCGGGTGGATCTGCGCGGCATGTTCGCGCCGCCGCCACAGCAGATGGAGCTTTTGTAGGAGGGTAGAATGCGCATCGTACTGAAGGGCCGGGGGAATTTCGAAGAATGGCGCGACGCCGCGCGCGATCTGCTGCGTCACGGCATAGCGCCGCAACATGTCGACTGGACAACGCGCAAGTCAGAGGGACTTTTCCATGGCTCTCCCGCCCCGTTTACGGGGAGGGGGACCGCGAAGCGGTGGGAGGGGCGACAGTGCACATCAGCCGTAGCCTCACCGTGCCCCAGGCGTTTCTGGACCTGGCGCAGGCCATGATCTGTCACAGCGATCCGGCGCGATTTGCTCTGGCCTACCGGATCCTGTGGCGGTTGCAGGGCGAGCGGCATCTGCTCGACATCCCGACCGACCCGGATGTCGCCCGGGCGCGCAAGATGGAAAAGTCGGTGCGGCGGGACTATCACAAGATGACCGCCTTTGTGCGCTTCAAGGAGGTGCCACAGGATGGTCCGCGCCGAGCCTTCGTCGCCTGGTTTGAGCCCGATCACCATATTGTCGCGCGCACGGCGCCCTTCTTTCAAAGGCGGTTTACCGACATGGACTGGGTGATCGCCACGCCAATGGGCCGTTCGGCGTGGGATGGCGAAGCGTTGCGCTGTGACGATGCGCCGGCGGACAAGCCCGATCTCAGTGACGATACGGACGAGCTGTGGCGGACCTATTTTGTCAATATTTTCAATCCGGCGCGGTTGAAGGTGAAGATGATGCAGACCGAGATGCCCAAAAAGTACTGGAAGAACCTGCCCGAGGCCGAGATGATCCCTGGCCTGATCAACGGCGCCGAACAAAGGGTGCGCGAGATGGCCGACCGCCTGGCGTCGGACACCGCGCCGCGCTTTAACACCAGGCTTCACGCCAAAACTCAGGCCAAAACTCACGCCAAAATTCACGAAAGCGTGCAGTCGCGGTCTTAAGACCCCCATCGCATTTTTACGGCCCGACTCGTTAGCTGGCGGCACCATCAATGTCAGGAGGCAGCCATGGGTATCTTCAGCAACATCAAGGATTTCCTGTTCGGGAAGAAATTCATCAACATCGGCAAGGACGACGGCCAGCCGGCGGCGCCGCAGGCGCGCCAGAACCCGGCCCAGGCTTCGCCGGCTGCGCCCGTCGGCAACCCGGCCTCGGCCAGCATCGTGCTGGACCCGCCCCATGAGCAGGTCGATATCGCGGCCATCCTGGACCGTGAAGCCGCCGACAACGGTCAAAAGCTGAACTGGCGTCAGTCGATCGTCGATCTGATGAAACTGACCGGTATCGATTCCAGCCTGCAGAACCGCAAGGAACTGGCGAAGGAACTGGGCTATACCGGCGATACGAGCGACTCGGCGACCATGAACATCTGGCTGCACAAGCAGGTCATGCGCAAGCTGTCGGAAAGCGGCGGCAAGGTTCCGGCGGAACTCAAGGACTAAGTATATGGCCGTTTTTTACGACACGGTCTTCGAGGCGATCGAGGACTTCATCTTCAGCCGGCGCTACCAGGCGCCGACCGTCGAGCAGGAGACCCCGCCGCCGATCATCGCGCCGATGGCTCTGGCGCCAGCAACGACCATGTCGACGCCACTCGGGTCGCCGCCCTTGGTGCCGTTGCTGGGCCAGGTCGATATCGAGGCCATCCTGGCGCGCGAAGCCGAAGGTAAGGACCTCGATTGGCAGGGCTCTGTCGCCGACCTGTTGAAGTTGTGTGGCGTCAATCCGACGGTGGAAAATCGGCGGTCCTTGGCTGAGGAGCTGGACGTTGCCGACAATGGTGACGACGAGGCGCTGTACGCGGCGGTCATGCGCGAACTGGAAGACCGCGGCGGGTTGGTACCGGCAGAGCTGAAATCCTGACCGGTTGAGCTTCCGGAAGCCAAGAAGAGTTACCACGGAAGGCACCGAAACGCCGCTGCGCGGCGGCACGGAAAGGCACTGAAATGCGACGCTGATCCGCGCGAAGCGCCTTCCCATTATCGTAATAGAAAAGCGCTCCGCGCGGGAGTTTCAGCTACCGGAATTCCGTGTCTTCAGTGGTCGTCGCGAAGCGGCGCTCAGTGTTTTCCGTGTTCCATCTTCGAAGTGTCAGACACGTCCGACAGAGTCGTCTTAGTAGCGATAGTGTTCCGGCTTGAACGGGCCTTCGACCGACACGCCGATATAGTCGGCCTGCTCCGCATTCAGAACCGTCAGTTTCGCACCAAGCTTTTCCAGGTGCAGCAGGGCGACCTTTTCGTCCAGGTGCTTGGGCAGGGTGTAGACCTTGTTCTCATAGGTCTTGCCGTTGATCCACAGCTCCAACTGGGCCAGGGTCTGGTTGGTGAAGCTGGCCGACATGACGAAGGACGGGTGACCCGTCGCATTGCCCAGGTTGACCAGGCGGCCTTCCGACAGGACGATGATCTTCTTGCCGTCCGGGAATTCGACGTGGTGGACCTGCGGCTTGATCTCGTCCCACTTGTAATTGCGCAGGGACGAAATCTGGATCTCGGAATCGAAGTGGCCGATGTTGCAGACGATGGCGTTGTGTTTCATGGCGCGCATGTGTTCCAGGCGCAGCACGTCCTTGTTGCCCGTCGCCGTGACGAAGATGTCGGCGGCCGACGCCACGTCTTCGACGGTGCGGACTTCGTAGCCTTCCATGGCGGCCTGAAGGGCGCAGATCGGGTCGATTTCGGTGACGATGACGCGGGCGCCGCCGTTACGCAAGCTCGCGGCCGAACCCTTGCCGACGTCGCCGTAACCCAGGACGACCGCGACCTTGCCGGCCAGCATGACGTCGGTGGCGCGGCGAATGGCGTCGACCAGGGATTCGCGGCAGCCATACAGATTGTCGAACTTCGACTTGGTCACCGAGTCGTTGACGTTGATCGCCGGGAAGGGCAGGTCGCCCTTTTGCGCCATGGCGTACAGGCGGTGAACGCCGGTGGTGGTTTCTTCCGACACGCCCTTGATGGAATCACGGATGGCCGAATAGAAGCCGGGCTTTTCCTTGATGTAGCGCTTCATCACCTTGTAGAGCGCTTCTTCTTCCTCGTTCTGCGGATTGTCGAGGAGCGTGCCGTCCTGTTCCGCCTTGGGGCCCAGGACGCACAGCAGGGTGGCGTCGCCGCCGTCGTCCAGGATCAGGTTCGGATAGCCGCCGTCAGGTTCTTCAGAAGATTTTGGCCATTCGAAGATCCGGTGAGCGTAGTCCCAGTATTCTTCCAGGGTTTCGCCCTTGATGGCGAAGACCGGCGTGCCTTTTTCGGCGATGGCCGCGGCGGCGTGGTCCTGGGTCGAGAAGATGTTGCACGAGGCCCAGCGGACTTCGGCGCCCAGGGCCTGCAGGGTTTCGATCAAAACCGCCGTCTGGATGGTCATGTGCAGCGAACCGGCGATGCGGGCGCCCTTCAGCGGCTGGTCCTTACCGAATTCGGCGCGGGTGGCCATCAGGCCGGGCATTTCGCCTTCGGCGATGTCGATTTCCTTGCGGCCCCAGGCAGCGAGGGACAGGTCCTTGACGATGAAATCTTGTTGAGCGGGCATGATGGAGATCCGTTGCATGAGATATGATCCGGCTTATAGCGGGCTGAGGGCGCGCATGCAATAAAGATATAAAGATATCTTTATATGAGCAGTTTTAAACCTCGTCCTTTCCGGACAGCAGGATGCAGATCAGCGTAATCACCGCCGAGGCCAGCAGGTAGTAGCCGACAAAGGCCAGGCCGTGGTTGGCCTGAAGCCAGGTCGCTGCATAGGGCGCCAGGGACGCGCCGAAAATGCCGGCCATGTTAAACGTCAGGGATGAGCCGGTATAGCGCACCCGGGCCGGGAAGGGTGCCGCCAGAGCTGCGCCGATCAGGCCGTAGGTCATGCCGATCAGCACCATCGAGCCCATGGCGTAGGCGAAGATGCCGCTGTCGCCGGCGCCCATCAGCACTGGCAACAGGAATGAGAACAGGCCGATGGCGATGGTGACGCCGATCAGGGTTTCGCGGCGGCCGAACCTTTGCGCCAGCAGGGCTGTGACGGGGATGAACAGGCCGAAGACCACGGCGCCGATGATCTGGATCTGCAGGGCCTCCAGGAAGGCCATGTGGCGGACCTTGACGTTGTAGGACAACAGCCAGGCCGAGCCGAGATAGAAGACGACGAAGGTTGCCAGGCCGACAAAGGTTCCCAGCAGGAGGCTGCGTTTGTGGCGGCGGAAAAGTTCGACCACGGGTACGGAGACGCGTTCGTGGCGGTCGATGGCGCCCTGGAATTCCGGCGTTTCGGTGATCGACAGCCGCACCCACAGCCCGACCGCGATCAACAGGATCGAGGCGATGAACGGGATGCGCCAGCCCCACGACAGCACGTCATCCTGGGACATGAAGTGCAGCAGCACCCAAAAGGCGCCCGACGACAGGAACAGGCCGGCCGGCGCGCCCAACTGCGGGAACATGCCGTACCAGGAGCGCTTGCCCGGCGGGGCGTTTTCGGTGGCCAGCAGAACGGCGCCGCCCCATTCTCCGCCGAGGCCGAAGCCCTGTCCGAAACGGCAGATGGCCAGAAGCAGCGGCGCCCATACGCCGACCTGGGCATAGGACGGCAGCAGGCCGATGATCACCGTCGATACGCCCATGGTCAGCAGGGCGGCGACCAGGGTGGCCTTGCGACCGACCCGGTCACCGAAATGGCTAAAGACGAGGGCACCGACCGGGCGGGCAAAGAAGGCGATCGAGAAGGTGGCAAACGACTGGAGCAGGGCCGAGGTGGGATCGGCGCTGGGGAAGAACAGGGCCGGGAAGACCAGGACCGCCGCCGTTGCATAGACGTAGAAGTCAAAGAATTCGATCGTCGTGCCGATCAGGCTGGCGAACAGCACCTTGGCCGGGGAGTTCAGCGGTTTCGCGGTTTCGGTCATGACGTCGGCCCCTTTTGTCCATGCGGATTAGCGCATTTCGACCGCGTGGAAAAGGGAAGGTCTTACGCTGTCAGAAGGGTGCCGGCTGGCCGGGAAGGTCTTTATCAAATTCATCCTGGCTCAGCCACCGGATGTGCGAGACGCCCGGCAGGTCGCTTAGCCAATGATGAACCCCACGGGAAAAGCCATGTCCCCCCGAAGAGAGCGCTTCGAGACGAAACAAAAATGCGCCGTCAAATGTCTGGCTGACCGACAGGGTGTGCCAGTTTTCCTCGAACCAGGACACCTGAAGCGAGATACCACCCTCGAATTCGATGAGCGGCGAGAACTTGTAGGACGGTTCTTCTTTATAGTTCAGCAAGGCCCGCGGCTTTTCGAGCAAATCGGTCACGAACGACAACGCGGAGTCGTAGGAGGCTGTGACCCGCGCGATGTGGCGCAGGCGTTCTACAAAGAACTTCGTCAATAGGCTGTCGACGGTGCACCCTTCGCCGCTCTCGACCAGCCGGCGAACAATCTCCCGGTCCTGCCCACTGTAGCGGATGCAGTCGAGTTCTTGATTGTTCATGGCTCGCAGCGTCCGGTCCAGTTCGTCGGCCGTTCGAGGCTGGCGGCTGACATAGCACTGCTGGTCGTCCATGGTGAACAGGTCCGGCGCAACATCTAACGGTATGTTGCAAGTCACGCAGCACTGGTCCTCGACGTAGAAGTCGCCCGGCACATTTTTTAGATACGGTGTTCGCATGACATACCCCTCGATCGCGAACTTAGCCCGGTTGCCAAATCAAAAAAAGAGCCGCTGCGGTGAGGCAGCGGCTTTTAAGATTGTTCTCAGGGGAAGAAACGTCTGCCGGCCGAGGTGATGCCCAGTTCCAGGGGCTGGGGGGGCTGTTCAGGGAGGAACGGAGCGCCTCGGCCGACACACACAATATGACGGCCCAACACGGCCCCAAAAGGGCTGAAATAAGGTCATTATGGGACCAATAAATTTCTTGCCTGTTGCCGCAGAACCTCACTTTATAAGGATTCGGACAACGCGGATTTTACTTGCCAAATCAGGGGTGTCGGGCGCTTACTTAGGGTCTGGCCTGTGGACGAGACCGCATGAGTATTCAGGATTACGGCGCCGCTGGCGCCACGCCCGCCAAGGGTCCTGTCTTTTTCGACCGCCGCGAACTGGATCTGATCCTGCGCGTCTATGGCCGCAAGGTTGCCTCCGGCGACTGGCGCGATTACGCCATTGATACCTTCCCCGATGCGGTGACCTTCAACATCTTCCGCCGCAGCAATGAGTCGCCGCTGTACCGGATTGAAAAACGGCCCGCGCTGTCGCGGCGCCAGGGGGCGTTTGCCATCTTCAACCAGGCGGGCATGATATTGAAACGCGGTCGGGAACTGGGGCCGGTGTTGACGGTGCTCGATAAGACGAAGTTCGATGTGATTTAGGAAGGGGGCGGAGCTTGGAACGCCGCCCCCCCCCCTCCGTCTCGAGCCTCGCCGGGAGGCAAAGCGGCGGAGGATAAGAAAGCAAAAACCCCGGACATCGCTGTCCGGGGTTCATGATTTTCAGTTGTCAGATGGCTTAGCGGCGACCACCGAAGATCGACAGCAACAGTTGGAACATGTTGATGAAGTTCAGGTAGAAGTTCAGCGCACCGATATTGGTCGCCACGGCCATAGCGGTCTGATTTCCGCCGATCTGGTAGTAGCTCATCTTCAGATTCTGCGTGTCAAAGGCTGTGAAGGCGGCAAAGATCAGCACGCCGATAGCCGCAATAGCGACGCGGAACAGTTCGTTCTGGAAGAACAGGGCGTTGCCGAGCATCAGTATGAACACACCCCAAGCGCCCATGAACAGGAAGATACCCCAACCGCTCAGGTTACGCTTGGTGGTATAGCCGTAGAGGCTCAAAGCCCCAAAGGCCGACGCGGTGATGAAGAAGATGTTGGCGATATCGCCCAGTTGATAGATCAGGAACCACATAGCACCGGACACGCCGATCAGTGTCACGATCGTCCAGTACAACAGACCCGATGTCGCCGGAGAGAAGGTACGGATAAACATCGTCGCGAGAATAATGACCAGAGGTGCCCAACGCGCAATCTGGCCCAGCATGGTCAGGTTCGTCACCCGGTCGCCCTGCATGACAAAGAAATAGTCACGCACCGCCGGAACGTTGGAAATCACCCACGCCAAGGTGCCCGTCACCAGCAGGCCCATGGCCAGCTTGGCATAGACGCCCAGCATGAAGTTGCGCAAGCCCATGTCTTTCGACATGTCCTCGACGGTTGGCCGCGAGCCGGCATATTGATCATAGTCAGCCATAGGAACCAATTCCCTGTGAATAAGTGGGGCCGCTCAGGGTGTATCCCCGCGCGGCGTTGCCATCTAATATGGTCGTGGATCAGTTTTCTGACAAGGGGCTATACCGAGCCATGGAGGACAGGGCAGTATGAAATATTCACCGCTTGGCCGAACTGGCCTCCAGGTTTCGCGGGTTTGCCTCGGTACCATGATGTACGGCAGCCAGAATACCGAAGCCGAAGGCTTTGCGCAGATGGACTACGCCCTGGAGCGCGGCATCAATTTTTTCGATACGGCCGAGGTCTATGCCATCCCGCCGCGGCCGGAAACCCAAGGCGCGACCGAACGCATTATCGGCAACTGGTTTGCTGCGTGCGGTAACCGCGACAAGGTGGTTTTGGCGTCGAAGATCGCCGGTCGGGCCGACGGCATGACGTGGATCCGCAATGGCCCGCGCCATACCCGCGACCATATCGACGCCGCGGTCGAGGCGTCGCTGACGCGGCTGCGGACCGACTATATCGACCTGTATCAGCTTCACTGGCCCGACCGGCGCTACAGCGGGTTCGGGTTCCATGAATATCACGACTATGACGGCGACTATGAGGATTTCCAGGCCATCCTGGAAAGCTTGGGGCATCATGTGAAGGCCGGCCGCATCCGCCATATCGGCGTGTCGAACGAAAGTCCGTGGGGGGTGATGAAGTTCCTGAGTCTGGCCGAGCGGGCGGGGTTGCCGCGGGTGGCGTCGATCCAGAACTGTTATAACCTGGTGTCGCGGACCTTCGAATACGGTCTGGCCGAGGTGGCGTTACGTGAGGATGTCGGTTTGCTGGCCTATTCGCCGCTGGCCCAGGGCTATCTGACAGGCAAGTACCGTCACGGCGCCCTGCCGGCTGGGGCGCGCAAGACGCTGTTCCAGCGGCTGAACCGTTATGAAGGTCCGGGCGGGGATGAGATGGTGCACCGTTATGTCGATCTTGCGGCCCTGGTTGGGGTGAGGCCGGTCGAGTTGGCGCTGAAGTTCATCGACAGCCGGCCGTTTGTGACCTCAACCATCATTGGGGCCAGCACGATGGCGCAGTTGAAGGACAATATCGATGCGTTCGAGATCGACTGGACCAAGGAGATGGACCGGGCGGTGTCGACGCTGCATGCCAGCCATCCCAACCCTTGCCCGTAGGCGGGGAGCGCTGAAAAAGCCCCTCTCCCAGTTCTTTACGGGGAGAGGTTAGGGTGAGGGGCATACCGACCCGTCCGGTGCCAGATC
>NZ_GL883077.1:524983-536719 GCF_000204015.1 Asticcacaulis biprosthecium C19
GGCTCTCCCCCATGCGGTTTCGTTCCGTTCTGTTTATTCCTTGTGGCAATCCGCGCGCCATGGCCAAGGCGCCGGGTTTGCGTTGCGACGCCCTGATCTTCGACCTGGAAGACGCCGTCGGCGATCAGGCGCGTGATGGTGCTCTGACTGCCCTGGCGGAGATCCTGAAAGAGACTTTCACCGCGACGACCGTCCTGGTCCGTATCCATCCGCAGTATCTCAATGCCATCCATCGCGTTCTGAAAGACGCGGCCTTCGACGGTATCGTGGTCCCGAAGGTCAATGGCACCGAGGACATCCGGGGCGTCATGATGGCCTGGCCGAAAATTCCGCTCTGGGCGATGATCGAAACCGCCGAGGGCGCAGCCAATCTGTGGGAAATCGCGGGATTGCCGCTGAAAGGCTTGATCGCCGGGCCCAATGACCTGCGCAAGGACCTTCGGACCCGCCCGATGGCCGGACGGCAGGACATTTTGTTCGTCCTGTCGCAGATCGTGCTGTTCGGCCGCGCCAACGGCAAGGTCGTGCTGGACGGGGTCTACAATCAGTTTCGCGACACGGAAGGTTTCGCCGCCGAATGTGCGCAGGGCCGCAGCCTGGGATTCGACGGCAAGACCCTGATCCATCCGGATCAGATCGCACCGTGCGAACTGGCTTTCGGGCCGTCGGCGGATGAGGTTGCCTGGGCGAAATCGGTGGTGGCGGCGTTCGAAGGTAGCGATGCCGGCTTGCTGGCCGTCAATGGCGAGATGGTTGAGCGCTTGCATCTCGACCAGGCGAAAAAAATCCTGGAGGACGCATCGTGAACTATGACGCCTGTCAACCAGCGTGGGAACTGGCCCGGGCCAAATAGTCTTCCGAGCGCATTTCTTCCAGGCGCGACACGGTGCGTTCGAACTCGAAGGCGCCGTCGCCCGACGGATACAGTTGCGACGGTTCGGCCGCGGCCAGCAGCACGGTCTTGGTCGAGTCTTCGTACAGGGCGTCGATCAGGCTGACGAAGCGGCGGGCCTCGTTGCGGTTGGCCGGCGACATGATCGGCACGTCTTCGATGAACACCGTGGTGAAGCGCTCGGCGATGGCCAGATAGTCGGCCGCGCCGTTATTGGCGGCGCACAGTTCGGCAAAGGTGGCGCGCAGCAGCGGTCCGGCGGCGCGTTTGAACGTCAGCTTGCGCTCATTGACCGTCAGGACGCATTCCATCTCGGTGTTGAGCCGCGTCATGTCGGCCCATAGCGTCTCGAACCCGGCGCGGCTTTGCGGATCGGTCGACGGGAAAAAGTAGGTCTTGGCCCCGCGCAGGCGGTCCAGGCGGAAATCGCGCGGTCCGGCGACTTCGACGACCTGGAGCCGGTCCTTGATCATGTCGATAAAGGGCACGAACAGGTCGCGGTTGAGCCCGTTCTTATACAGGTCCTGCGGCGGCCGGTTGGAGGTGGTCACCAGGATGACCTTGTTGGCAAACAGGGCTTCGAACAGCCGGCCCAGGATCATGGCGTCGGCGATGTCGGTTACCTGAAGTTCGTCGAAGCACAGAAGCTGCGAGCGTTTGGCGATCAGTTTGGCGGTGGGGGCGATCGGGTCATCGCCCTTATGCGTGCCGAAGATCCGTTTGCGCGTGGCGGCGTCGCTTTCGCGCCACTTGCGGATCAGGTGGTGGACTTCCGACATGAAGGCGTGGAAGTGGACCCGGTGTTTCGCCTTGATGTGGGCATTATGGTAGAAGATGTCCATCATCATCGACTTGCCGCGGCCCGGAGGTCCCCACAGGTACATGCCGTAACATTTGGGCCGGATTCCCAGCAGGGCACGCAGCCACGACCGGCTGTGGCGGATGCGCCGCTCCAGCTTGAACAGGGCCTCGATCGCCGCCTTCTGCGCCGGATCAGCCTTCAGTTCGCCTGTTTTCAGCAGGCGTTTGTACTCACTGCGAATACCCATGATACGTTCGGTTACTGCCTTTGTGCCGGGCTGTGCAGGCCCGTGCCCCACCGTTTTCCAGACAGGTTATAGCAAGCCGGGCTCAAGATGACGTTAAAAATGCTGCGGATGCGTCGGATTTTGGCCCGGCCTGTGGGATTTGGGGGACAGGCTTAGTCTATCCCGTAGAGGTGGTTCATCTCTTCGGTTGTCAAAATGTTGACCCAGCCCTTTCGACGACAAAGTTCGAAGAGAACCTCCTGCAAGGTCTTTCCGGATCCGTTCTTCAGGCTGTAAACGCCGTTATTATAGGTGAGTCCGTCCCGACTGAAGGAGACGGGCGTTGAAAATACGGCATCCAGCGGCTGGCCGGTAGCGTCAAAGAACAGATAGTCACCTTCCGCCACTGTTATGCCTTCACAACCGGCCACAGCGCCTTCGACGGAGTCAAAGGCTTCAAGTTGCGACAGAGATTGAAGATAGGCAAAGACCGCCGTTTTCATACCCTCACCCCGCCAGCTTTTTTGAAATTTGCTTGGCGACCTGGACGCCATGGGCTGACGCCGTAGTCACGCATGGGTGCCAGAAGTCGGTGATCTCACCGCAGGCATAGACCTTGGGAAGGTTGGTTTCACCCAGGCGGTTGACGGCGACATAGCCGTTGTCCAGCTCCGGCGCCAGGCCCGGCGGTAGCACCGCTTCGAAGCCGAAGAGGACGCCGAAGGCATCGAAAGCCTCGCCATTCACCGTCAGGGCCTTCTGGTCGGCGACATAGTCGCCGGTCACGACCTTCACGTCGCGGATCATCTCCTGGAGAAGCTTCTGCGCACGGGGCTGGGTCCGCGAAAAGATCACCGGCACGCCGCCGCGTTCGGCCACAAACCGCGCCTGGTCGAAGGCATTGTCGCCGCCGCCCAGGATGGCGATACGGTTGCCCTTCACGGCAAGGGATTCCATCGGCGTCCCCGGTCCGATCGCCACCCGGGCCGAGGCGGTGAAGCCGCCGGCGCGTGGTTTGGTGCCGGTGGCGATGACCAGATAGGGCGCGGTTAGGCTGCCGGCCGGAATGCCCACCGTATAGTCACCCCAGACACCCAGGGCGGGACAGGTGGTGCGGACCTCGGCGCCGACGGCGGCGGCGTGGTCGGACAGATGCTGCGCCACCTGCTGGCCGGTCTTGCCCTGGACGCCGGGGATCCACAGGTTCTCATAGGGCGACCAGGTTTGCAGCCCGCCCAGACGCGGCGCGGCTTCGAGCAACACAGCACGCACCCCCAGCTTTTTGAGCCAGATGGCACACGAAACGCCTGCCGGCCCGCCGCCGATTATAATGACCTGAAGCTGCATAGTTTCGCCGTTTTCATGCCGATACAATGTGTAGCAATTCGCAATTTTTCGTGATCAAGCTTGCGTTAACCCTTTGCGCGGCACGGAATATGCAACGATTTCAACGCTTAGGCTTCATTTTCCGCAATTTGGAAAATAAAAAAGCAATGTGGTTGTTCAGACTTGGCTAAGGCTACCCTTATATAACATAATTGCGACGGCGCGAATCTAAGGGACAAAGTACTGCGCCGCGTAACAGTGAGGAATAACAAAGTGAGACTTTTGTGCGTTGAAGACAACTCGACCCTGCGCAAGATGATCGATCTGATGCTGGCTTCGACCGGCATCGACGTGGATTTCGCGCAAAACGGCCAGGAAGCGGTCGAGGCGTATCAGGTCAATGAATATGATGCCGTGGTTATGGACATGGAAATGCCCGTGATGTCCGGTTTGCGTGCGGCGCGTGAGATCCGTCAGATGGAAGACGGTTTCCATCTCGACTATACGCCGATCCTGTTCCTCACGGGGCATGAGGGTGAGAGCTTTGTCGACCAGGGCTTTGAAGCCGGTGGCGACGGCCACCTGACCAAGCCCTTTACCTCGGAAGCGCTGATCGGCGCCATCGACACGGTGCTCAAAACCCGTCATCATGATGGACTAGGTCAAATGCTCCGGGCCATGCGCTGACGGAAAACGCGCCGGGCTGGCCTGCAAATGGCCGCCTTCTGCGCTTCCGGTGCTCACGTAGGAAGGTTAGTTGTGCTAACGCTTCGCTCTTTGAGCACGGTACACTCCGCTCCGGGTCTCGAAGTCAGCCATTTTCGACTCAGCCTTGAAGGCGAGCCGACGCATTTTCGGCCTGTGCTTTCGTAGAAATCGCGCCAAATCCGGCGTGTCTCTCCTGTTGGGTCTTGTCAAGGCGAGCCAAAAGGTTCATGTGCCGCCGTGCGCTTTGCGCGCCTTATCCACAGTCGGGAGTTTAGCATAATGGGTTATCGGGTCGCCGTCGTCGGCGCTACCGGCGCCGTGGGTCGTGAAATGCTCGCGATCCTCGAAGAGGTCAATTTCCCCATCAAGGAAATCTACGCGGTCGCGTCGCGTAAATCCCTGGGCCTGGAAATCGGCTTTGGCAACAAAACCCTGAAGTGCGTGGACCTGGAAACCTTCGACTTTACCAAGGTCGACATCGTCCTGATGAGCGCCGGCGGCGCGGTCTCCAAAGAATGGTCGCCCAAGATCGGCGCCCTGGGCCCCATCGTCATCGACAACTCCTCCGTCTGGCGCATGGACCCCGACGTGCCGCTGATCGTGCCGGAAGTGAACCCGGACGCCATCTGGCTGGCGCGCAAGAAGAACATCATCGCCAATCCGAACTGCTCGACCGCCCAGCTGGTGCTGGTGTTGAAGCCGCTGCACGACGTCTCGCGCATCAAGCGCGTGGTGGTCTCGACCTATCAGTCGACTTCGGGCGCCGGCAAGGAAGGTATGGACGAGCTGTGGAACCAAACCAAGGCGCTCTATGGCATGGGCGACAAGTCGCCGAAGAAGTTCGTCAAGCAGATCGCCTTTAATCTCATTCCGCAGATCGACGTCTTCATGGAAGACGGCTACACCAAGGAAGAATGGAAGATGACGGCGGAGACGCATAAGATCATCGATCCGACCATCGACCTGGTGGCGACCTGCGTGCGCGTGCCGGTGTTCGTCGGCCACTCGGAATCGGTCAATATCGAATTCGAAGATCCGATGGACGAAGACCAGGCACGTGAAATCCTGCGTGATGCGCCGGGCGTCGCCGTGGTCGATAAGCGCGAGCCAGGCGGCTATGTCACGCCGATCGAGTGCGTCGGTGAGTTCGACACCTTCGTATCGCGAATTCGCAACGACCCGACGGTGCCGCACGGTATTAATCTGTGGTGCGTGTCGGACAACCTGCGCAAGGGCGCGGCGCTCAACGCCGTGCAAATCGCGCAGCTTCTCGACGAACGCGGTGTCCTCACCCCTGTCAGCGCTTAGGATTATCTCATCTGTGAGATTTCGAGCCGGCGGAGGTCACCCTCCGCCGGTTTTCTTTTTTGTGGGCTCTTGCCATGTTACCTGAAAAATCCCCCTATTTTGCGTCTCCGATTGTGCTGGCCGTTCTGTGTTATGCCGTCTGGGGTTTCGCGCCTCTGGCCTATGTGCCGATTGCTGCGTTTGGCGGCGGCGCGATGGAGATTATCGGTCACCGTTCAGTGTGGGCGGTGGTGTGGGCGGTCGGGCTGGTATTTTTCACGCGCCAGTTTCCCGAAGTATGGGCGATCGTGAAGCAGCCGAAGCTGCTGGGGATCCTGTTCATTTCGTCGCTGACGGTGGCGATAAACTGGGGCGTCTTTGTGTGGGCGGTGACCAACGGCCACACGATCGAGTCGTCGTTGGGCTATTATCTCAATCCGCTAATCAATATGGCGGCCGGGGCGATCCTGTTCCAGGAGCGGCTGGACGGATACGGCAAGACGGCCATTGGTGCCGCGGTGGTAGGTGTGCTGATCCAGGCGGTCGCCATCGGTCACATCCCGTGGATCGCCCTGATCCTGGCGGTGAGTTTCGCCACCTACGGGATCATCCGCAAACAGGTGAGGGTCAATGCCTTGCCGGGTTTGCTGGTAGAATGCCTTTACCTGTTTCCGGTGGGAATTGCCTATCTCGTCTGGTTCGAAGCGTCGGGCCAGGGGCATTTCTTTGATTCGCCGTGGAACGCCTTCTGGTTTGCCTTTACCGGGCCGATCACGGTCTTGCCTTTGGCGCTGTTCAGCTTCGTGGCGCGGCGGTTGCCGTTGTCGACCATGGGCTTTATCCAGTTCATCGCGCCGACGATCGCCTTTTGCATCGGGCTATCTCAGGGGGAGACGTTTACGTTCCTGCGCGGCGTGTCGTTCGCCTTCATTTGGGGCGGGGCGATGGTGTTTGCGTTCGGCGCCTGGCAGAGGTTGCGGGCGGTGAAGATCTGAACCTCCCGCGAAGCGGCACCATATGTAAAGTGGGTCCACAGATTTCACAGATTAAGAGGGATTAAAGATTCCGGTGTGGGCACGTCTCGCACGAAGCGCATCAAACCACCGAGAGGTCGTTCGCATACTCTTTTGAGCGCTTCGCGGGGGAGATTCCGATCCAGAGACCTTAATCCCTCTTAATCTGTGAAATCTGTGGACCCACTTTTCTTCTGACGACACCGCGCAGCGATCCGCTCAGAGACAACTGTACAGGGTATCGATCAGCTTGACCGGACGCGGGTCGCCGATCAGGTGCACCGACTGCTTGTTCATGACATAGGCCGCTGACAGCGTGCGCTCCGGATCGGCCATCACACATGACCCGCCCCAGCCCGAATGGCCCACGGCGTTCGCGTTCGGCCCGTAGATGCCGATGCCCTTGTTGCGCAAAAAGCCCGCGCCCCAGCTTAGCTTGAACGGCAAGACCTTGTCCTGGCCGATGATACGTTCGCGCGTCGCCAGTTCGATACCTTTGGGCGAGATGATCGCCTTGCCATCTAACAGGCCGCCATTGGCCACAGCGTTCAGCAGCTTCGCCAGGCCCAGGGCCGAGGCGTGCATATTGGCCGAAGGAATCTCGGCGCGGCGCCAGACGTCGGAGCCACGGCCGGCGGGCGCTGAACCGCGGTCGAGGAAGGCCGCCTGCTTGATCTTGTCGATGGTGCCGAGATCGGGCGCCGCCGGCGGCTTCTGCAGCGCCGCAATGCGTGGGACTTCGCTGTCGGGGGTACCGATAAACAGGTCCAGGCCGAACCGTGTCGCGATATCTTCGCGCAGGGCCGAGCCCAGGGTGCGGCCGTCGATGCGTCGGAACAGTTCGCCGATCAGGTATCCGCCGGCAATCGGTGTGTAACCGGACGCCGTGCCGGGGGTCCACATCGGGGTTTGCTTGCACAGGGCATCGATGGTCGCCTGAGGATCGAACCAGATGGCCGGATCGGGTTGGGCCGGGCTGAAACCGGGCAGGCCGTGCTGATGCGACATCAACTGGCCGACGGTGATGCGCGACTTGCCGGCCTGGCCGAACTCGGGCCAGTAATGGGAAACCGCTGCGTCGTAGTCGAGCTTGCCCTTGTCGACCAGGCGCGCGATCATCAGCGCCATCACCGCCTTGCCGGTCGAGAAGATCGGGGTCAGGGTATTGGCATTGAAGGGTTGCGCACCATCGCGGTCGGCCGAGCCGGCATACAGGTCCACCACGGTCTGGCCGGCGATCACCGCGGTGAAGCGGGCGCCGCGTTCCTGACCGGATTCGAACAGCGCGGCAAAGGCGTCCTTGACGCGCGAAAACGGTTCGGGACAGACGCCGGAAATATCGACCATGACAATGACTCAGTTGAACTGGGGTAGACGCCTCATGTTAATCCAAAAAGTGGCAGACCACTTTTGGGCATGAGGCTTATGTGACTTGGTACGATCCCATATCGGGACTCGTCCAGCTTTTTTTAACCCTTGAGCGTCTCGTGCAGCCACGCCGTGTAGGATTCGCTGCACCAGGCGACGGATTGCGCCAGAATTTCCGGCACTTCATAGCTGTGCAGGGCGACGACGGCCGCTTCGATCTGCGGCAGTTTTGCGGTCACGGTCTTGGCGGTCAACATGACTTCGGCCGAAAATTCCATCGCACCCTGCCAGACATAGGTGCTGTGGATGGGATGGGTTTGTGCGCAGGCCGCCAGGCGATTTTCGACCAGGTGCTGGGCGATTCTTTGCGCTTGGTCGCCACTGGCGCATGTGATGGAGACAGTGACGATCTCCATCACATCGTCATCGGCCGCAGACCCAGTTCGCGCATCATATGGGCGTCGGTGCCGGGTTGCGGGTTGGGCGTGGTCAGCAGGGTGTCGCCGACAAAGATCGAGTTGGCGCCGGCCAGGAAACACAGGGCCTGAAGCTCCTCGCTCATCTCGCTGCGGCCCGCCGACAACCGGACCATGGAACGCGGGCAGACGATCCGCGCCGCGGCGATGGTGCGGACGAATTCGATGCCCGAAATGCCACCCTCGCGCCCCACCTTGTCGCCCAGCGGCGTGCCCGCAATGGCGACCAGGTTGTTGATCGGGATGGAATCCGGGGGGACCGGCAACTCCGCCAATTGATGCAGGAAGGACACCCGGTCGGCGCGGCTTTCGCCCATGCCCATAATGCCGCCGCAGCAGGTCTTCATGCCGGCATCCGACACGGCCTGAAGGGTGTCGAGGCGTTCCTGATAGGTACGGGTGGTCACGACCTGGTCGTAATATTCCGGCGAAGTGTCGAGGTTGTGGTTGTAGTAGTCGAGCCCGGCGTCTTTCAAAGCCACCGCCTGGTCCGGTCGCAGCATGCCCAAGGTGGCGCAGGTTTCCAGCCCCATGGCCTTGACCCCGCCGATCATGGCGGCCAGGGCGGGAACGTCACGGTCCTTAAGATCGCGCCAGGCCGCGCCCATGCAGAAGCGCTGGGCGCCGCTGTCCTTGGCCTTTTGGGCCTCGGCCAGGACGGTATCGACGGCCATCAGCCGCGACGCCTTCAGGCCGGTATCGAAATGGGCCGATTGCGAGCAGTAGCCGCAGTTCTCGGCACAGCCGCCGGTCTTGACCGACAGCAGTTGCGACAGCTGAACTTCGTTGGCGGGGAAATGGTAGCGATGGACCTCGGCGGCGCGCAGGACCAGATCCATAAAGGGCAGGTCGAACAGTTCCGCGATCTCTTCCTTGTCCCACAACTGGCGCATTCGGTCCTCCGTTTTGCGCCGGTTTATGTCAGGCGGCGCTGTCCGGCGCAATCAGATACTGCGGGGGCACGGCGTCGGTCAGCCATACGCCGTTGTCGGCGCGGAAGAACAAATGGCCGTCGGCCTGCATCCGTCCGGCCTCGACCCGGAAGATATAGGGCTTGCCGTGGCGCTGACCGACCTTGGAGGCTGTCGCGTAGTCGAGTGACAGGTGGACCTGCTGGCGCGATTGCGGTTTCAGGCCTTCGGTCATGATAGACTCGACGAAGCGTGTTGCTGTGCCGTGATAAAGGATGTCGGGCGGCAGCGCCGGCAGTAGAGCCAGGTCGACCTTGACCGAATGGCCCTGGGCGGCGCGAATGCGCAGCCCGTCTTCGGACAGGGTGTAGCGCTTCTTGTCGTTCTCGGCGACGACGCGTTCCAGCTTTTCGCGGGTGAGGAATTTACCGTGGGCCGCCATGCGTTTCAGCAGGTCGTCGACGCTGGTCCAGCCATGGGCGTCGAGGGTAAGGCCTATTGTTTCGGGTTGGTGACGCAGCACGAGGCTGAGGAATTTGCTTATAGTTTTATCGTTCATACGCGCGCCCCTCTATCACAACTTTATCCCGGCGTGGATTCTTCCTCATCGTTTTTGCCGAAACTGCGGCCTTAAGGTCGCAGCATGTATGAGAGTGGTGAAACCGTTCATCCCGCGACTCAGGCTGAAGATTTCGGCCTGCGCTATGTCACAGGCCTTGAACCGGGAATCCGCCGCAAGAAGCGCGGCAAACATTTCCATTTCTTTATGCCGGATGGTGCGCGGATCACCGATGATGTCGAGATCGCCCGCATCCGCAAGCTGGCCATTCCGCCGGCCTATCGCGATGTCTGGATCTGCGCCGATCCGTCCGGCCATTTGCAGGCGACTGGCATCGATGCTCGCGGTCGCAAGCAGTATCGCTATCACCCCGACTGGCGGTGTTTGCGCGACGGCACCAAGTTTTCGCATATCCTGAATTTTGCCGCCGCCTTGCCGAAACTTCGGGCCACCGTGGCCGAGCATATGGCCCAGCGCGGTTTGAGTCGCGAAAAGGTGCTGGCCACGGTCGTAGCCTTGCTGGAGCGGACCATGATCCGCGTCGGTAATGACGACTATGCCAAACAGAATGACTCCTATGGTTTGACCACCCTGCGCGACGACCATGTCGAGGTGAAGTGCAGTCAGATTCGTTTTCGTTTCAAGGGTAAGTCCGGCAAGCAATGGAACCTGAAGCTGACCGATCGGCGCATTGCCCACGTCATCAAAGCCTGTGCCGATGTCGAAGGCCTGGAGCTGTTCAAATATGTCGACGATAACGGCGTGGTGCGCGATGTCACCTCTGGCGACGTCAATGCCTATCTGAAGGAAATCACCGGTTCGTGCTTTACCGCCAAGGATTTTCGCACCTGGACGGGTACGGTCCTGGCGGCGATCGCCTTGCACGGTATGGAGCTGGGCGCACCGGAGACACGCGCTAAACGCTACGTCAAAGAGGCGGTAGAGCGGGTTGCGGCCCGGCTGGGCAATACGCCGTCGGTCTGCCGCAAATGCTATATCCACCCCAAGGTCATCGACGCCTATTTGGAAGGCACCCTGGCGCTGCGCTTGACGAGCGATATCGAGACGGCGGTGCCGGGCGAGTTGGGCGTCGATGAGAAGCGCGTGCTGGCGTTCTTGAAGAAGCGCTTAGGTTGAGGCCGCGCGAAGGCCGACCGGGACAGGGGCCAGCGGGGTAAACCACGATTGGGCTTCGATACGGCTCAGCCAGGCCTGGACATGCGGGTAGGGCGCCAGGTCGACATTACCTTCGGGGGCTGAGGCGACATACGAACAGCAGCCGATATCGGCCAGAGTCAGGTGGTCGCCGACCAGCCATTCTCGGGTGGACAGCAAGCTCTCGATCGTATCGAGGAATTCGCGGCCGGTACGTATGAGCGGCTCGAGGTCCTGACCGGTGCGGAAGATATTGGCGCGACGGGCGGCACCCAGGCCGTAGGCGATGGGGCCGGCGGTCTTGGCCAGCCAGGCGGTGACCTGGGCGAACAGGGCCGGATCGCGCGGCAGCAGCGTGCCGTCGCCATAGGTCAGGCCAAGATAGGTCATGATAGCGACGGAATCCCAGATGACCGTGCCGTTATCGTCAAGCACCGGGACCTGACCGAAGGGGTTGAGCGCCAGGAATTCCGGTTGTTTCTGCGCCTTATTGGCCAGGTCCACAACGATGAGGTCGTGCGGCACGTTCAGCGCGCGCAGGGTCAGTTCGGCGCGATGGGCATTGCCGGACAGCGGATGGGTATAGAGCTTGATCATGGTTTCCTCCGTAGTCGGTAGGGCGTCAGTTTATGTCAGTGACATCAGAGCGATCAGCCGGATGGTCGAGTCAGCCAGGACGAAGATGGACATACCGCCAAAAGCCAGGCCGACCCAGCGCAGGCCGCCTTTGTTGCGAAACCAAAGCCAGGCGGCGCAGGCAATGGCGACGACGGCGCTGGCGAGGGCGCCGATGACCAGGCTGCGTGCCAGTTCGGGTGTCGCGGCCGTCGTCAGATCCTGGACGATGGCGTAAAAGGTGGCCAGGCCGCCGATGCCGGCGACGATGTGGGGGATGCCGAGTTTCATGCCCGAGGTGTAGCGCCGGCGGGGAGGCGCAGGCAAGCCCCGAAGTCAGCGTTGTCGAGTATCGGGGTCGAGGGGTCCGCGACCCCTCGCCTTAGGAACAAGAAAAA
>NZ_GL883077.1:536808-543538 GCF_000204015.1 Asticcacaulis biprosthecium C19
TGGGGCCGGGTTTTTTCTTGTATCTCAAGAGGAAGGGGCCTCAGGCCCCTTCACCCCAATACTTCAAAGCGCTTACTCGGCGGGCTCTGCCACCGTCTCCTCGGCCGACACGACACCACGGGCCAGGTTCCGCAGCACGTACGGCATCACGCCGCCGTTCTTGTAGTATTCCAGCTCGGTCGGCGTATCGATCCGGCAACGGACCGGGAAGCGGGCCACCTTGCCGTCCGACGCGCGGAACATCTCGACGATCAGTTCCTGACGCGGCTGCACGTTCTCCAGCCCGCGGATGGTCACGATCTCTTCACCCGTCAGGCCCAGCTTCGACCAGCCTTCGACCTTGAACTGCAACGGCAACACGCCCATGCCGACCAGGTTGGAACGGTGAATACGCTCGAACGACTCGGCGATGACCGCGCGCACGCCCAGCAGCTTGGTGCCCTTGGCCGCCCAGTCCCGCGACGAACCCGTGCCATATTCCTTGCCGGCGAAGATGATCAGGTTGCGGCCTTCGGTCTGGTAACGCATCGAGGCGTCGTAGATCGACATCACTTCACCCGACGGGAAGTGCTTGGTCACACCGCCTTCGATTTCCGGTGTGATCTTGTTGCGGATGCGGATGTTGGCGAACGTCCCGCGCATCATCACTTCGTGGTTGCCGCGACGCGCGCCGTAGGAGTTGAACTCCGACACCGGCACGTCATGGGCCGACAGATACTTGCCGGCGGGACCCGAGGTCTTGATGTTGCCGGCCGGCGAAATGTGGTCGGTGGTGATCGAGTCGCCGAAGATGCCCAGGACACGGGCCTCGACAATGTCCGTCACCTTGTCCGGCGTCATGGTCATGCCGTCGAAATAGGGCGGGTTGGCGACGTAGGTCGAGTTGGGATCCCACTGATAGGTCTGGCCGCCCGATATCTGAATCGCCTGCCAGTGCTCGTCGCCCTTGAAGACGTCCGAATAACGGCCCTTGAACATGGTGTTGGTGACGTGCTGACGCTGCAGCGTGGTCACCTCCTCGTTGGTCGGCCAGATGTCTTTCAGGTAGACCGGTTCACCATTGGAACCATTGCCCAGCGGCTCGGTCGACAGATCGATGCGCAGGCTTCCGGCCAGGGCATAGGCTACGACCAGCGGCGGCGAGGCCAGGTAGTTGGCGCGGACGTCCTGGTTGACGCGGCCTTCGAAGTTGCGGTTACCCGACAACACCGAAGCAGCGACCAGATCGCCGGCCGTGATGGCGGCGGAGATGGCTTCCGGCAACGGACCGGAGTTACCGATACAGGTGGTGCAGCCGTAACCGACCAGGTTGAAGCCCAAAGCGTCCAGGTCTTCGCTGAGACCGGCCGAGTTGAGATAATCGGTGACGACCTGCGAACCCGGCGCCAGCGAGGTCTTGACCCACGGCTTTACCGTCAGACCCAGAGCGCGCGCCTTGCGGGCGACCAGGCCGGCGGCGATCAGCACCGATGGGTTGGAGGTGTTGGTGCAGGAGGTGATGGCGGCAATCACGACATCGCCGTTGCCGACGGAGAAGTCGGAACCTTCAACGGTGGTGCGCTCGTCTTCCTTGCTGGCCTTGCCGAAATCGTTGGCCAGGGCAGCGTTGAACTCGGTCTTGGCGTTCGACAGCAGGACGCGGTCCTGCGGGCGCTTCGGGCCGGCCAGAGACGGCAGGACGCCGGCCAGATCCAGTTCCAGGGTGTCGGTGAAAACCGGCTCAACCGAAGCGTCGAGCCACAGGCCCTGCGCTTTCGCATAGGTTTCGACCAGGGCGACTCTTTCCGGAGCGCGGCCGGTTTCGGCCAAATAGTTGATGGTCGCCTGGCTGACCGGGAAGAAGCCGCAGGTGGCGCCGTATTCCGGCGCCATGTTGGCGATCGTCGCCTGGTCTTCCAGGGTCAGGGTCTCCAGGCCGTCGCCGTAATATTCGACGAACTTGCCGACGACGCCCTTCTTGCGCAGCATCTGGGTGACGGTCAGGACCAGGTCGGTGGCGGTGGCGCCTTCGGGCAGCTTGCCGGTCAACCTGAAGCCGATGACTTCCGGGATTAGCATCGGGATCGGCTGGCCCAGCATGGCCGCTTCAGCTTCGATACCGCCGACGCCCCAGCCCAGAACGGCCAGGCCGTTGATCATGGTGGTGTGCGAATCGGTGCCGACCACGGTGTCGGGATAGGCGACTTCGCCGCCATCTGCGACGTTGGTCCACACGGTCTGGGCCAGGTATTCCAGGTTCACCTGGTGGCAGATGCCGGTGCCGGGAGGCACGACGCGGAAGTTGTTGAAGGCCGAAGACCCCCAGCGCAGGAAGTTGTAGCGTTCGATGTTGCGTTCATATTCGCGGTCGACATTGGCCTTGAACGACTCCGGCTTGCCGAAATAGTCGACCATGACCGAGTGGTCGATGACCAGGTCCACGGGGCTCAGCGGGTTGATCTTGGCCGGGTCGGCGCCCAGCTTGACCATGGCGTCGCGCATGGCGGCCAGATCGACAACGGCCGGAACGCCGGTGAAGTCCTGCATCAGAACGCGTGCCGGGCGGAAGCTGATCTCGTGCTCGACCGAACCCTTGTTGACGATCCAGTTGGCGATGGCCTGGATGTCGTCTTTATCGACGTTCAGGCCGTCTTCGTTGCGCAGCAGGTTTTCGAGAAGCACCTTCAGAGAGGCGGGGAGGGCGGAGATGCCCTTCAAACCGTTGGCCTCGGCGGCCTTAAGGTCGTAATAGGTATAGGTCTTGTCACCGACCGTAAGCGTCGTCTTGGATTTAAAGCTGTCAACGGAAGACATGATGGACTTGATCCTCTCAAGTTCGCCGCCCGGCCGCCACCATGGCTGACCGTCAATTCAGTGGCTGCGCGGATAGGCCGGGGACACACAGGGTTCCCGGCCGCGCTGCAAGGCCTTGAAGGCGGGCAATTGGCCTTCTAAACTCACTTTCGGTTTTCGTCTATGTAAAGCCTTTCGCACCGCAAGGTTATTTTATGCCCGTTTCTTTGACGGTCACGGATTTGAGTCTGAGAAAAGGCTATAATCTGCTGATTTCTAAGCTTAATGTTTCTATTTCCAGCGGTGAGGCGGTGAGTCTGACCGGTGAGAACGGCGTTGGGAAAACGACGCTTCTGCGCACCCTGGCGGGGTTCCAGACGCCGGAGTCAGGTGCGATTTGCGCGACTGAGAATGATGTGCAAATTGAATCGGACATCTGGTGGTCACAGCATGTGCATTTTCTGGGGCATCACGATGCTTTGAGCCCGGCGCGGACGGTGGCGCAGGAGCTGGAATTTCAGGCTTCGTATCTGGGCGGGGATGTTACAAAGGTCGCGCCGCTGAAACTGCAGACTTTGATGGACCTGGAGACGCGGTATCTGTCGGCCGGGCAGAAGCGGCGGTTGTCGTGCGCGCGGCTGTTGATGGCGCGGCGGGTCTTGTGGTTGCTGGATGAGCCGATGGCCCCTCTGGACGTTGCGCATCGTGAACTGCTGGCTGGACTGATGCAGGCGCATCTGGCGCAGGGCGGTATGATCATCGCAGCGGTGCATGATGCGCTTCCGTTCGCGACGCGGGGGCTGCGGCTGGAACGCCCGGCACGGGAGGTGGCGGGTGTTTGAAATTAAGTTGGAGAAAACCTTGCTTCTCCTCCCTACGCAGTGGGGAGGGGGACCCCGAAGGGGTGGAGGGGTATCTTTCGGTCGTGACGGCTATCTCGGTAAGTCGGAAGCTGGAACTGTTGTAAAACTGAGGCAGCGCGGCGACCGAGCCTATGCAAGATACCCCTCCACCCCTTCGGGGTCCCCTCCCCACTTCGTAGGGAGGAGGGAGTTTGTCTCGTCTTTTGCGAAATTCTTGAATCCTTGGGAGCTAAGTGTTGACTGCTCCCTCCCTTCTTTCCGCCTCCGTCGCCCTGCTGAAACGCGACCTCGGCATGACCCTTACGCGTGGTGGTGGGCCGTTGCTGGCCGTCGGTTTTTACATCACCCTGATGGCCATGATCCCGCTGTCCGTGGGTCCCGACACCGCGACCCTCAGCCGCATCGCGCCCGGCGTCACCTGGCTGTGCCTGGCGCTTTCGTCGCTCCTCTCCCTGGAACGTCTGTTCGAGCGTGACTACGACGACGCTGTCTTCGACCTGTTGCGATTGGGGCCTCTGCCGTTGGAACTGGTCGCTCTGCTGAAATGCTTGGCGCAGTGGGTTGGCACCGGGCTGATCCTGTCCATCCTGACGCCGCTGGTCATGATCATTCTGGGCGCCGCTCCCGCCCTGGCGCTGATTGGATTGGTCGCGGCGCTGCTGGGTAGCCTGAGTTTTGCCTTGATCGGTGGTATCGGCGCCTCCCTGGCATTGGGGGCGCGCAAGGGCGGGGTGCTGATGGCGTTGCTTGTCCTGCCGTTCTATGTCCCGCCGGTGATATTCGGCGCCGGCCTGATGCAGGCGGCGCAGATTTCGGCCTCTCCGCTCCAGGCCCTGGCGTTTCTGTCGGCCTATGCCCTGTTTGCCTTGGCCCTGGCCCCGATCGCCATGGGCGCTGCGCTGCGTTCGGCCCTGAATTAACCCACTAACCAGTTCCAGATCCTTTGCCAGATGGGAGGTTTCGGCTTTATGACCCCGATGATTGGTTCACGCGCCAGATCCCAGCCACCGCTATTGGCACCGGCGAGATGTGCCATGACGGAAACGCCCATGGGAATCTTGGAATAGACGGCATAGGTGTAGGAGTCGTGATAGTCTTCCGGGCCACCACCGCGGCACCAGTATTCCGTTCCGATCACCAGATTCAGGCCGGTTAAATCGCGACCCAGGATGAAATTCGGTGGGTCTCTGTCGTCGTGGGCCGTCGAGGACCATGTCGTGAGATAGGCTTCAACGTCGACTTCGCGATATTTTCGCTTTTCCAGGACGCCGATCCGAATGTCCGTGGCCACCGTTTTTGCAAAGTCGACCATGCTGAACCACAGCGGTTCGTCGAAGTACATGTCGACGCAGTCGGGCCGATAGGTCTCCTGAATAACTGCAAACCTATGGTTCAAACCGGCGGCTTTTGCCGGTTCTGGTACCGGCCAGCCCGAATCGTCAAACCCGTCGACAAATCTGACTTCGGTCTTTTCCATGATGCCACCTAATCCAAGGATTTGACTTTCGGCAAAGACACGCGTCACCGCAAGCGCTTTTGTCGTCCGCTCCCGCCAGCCTGCGCTGAACTGACGTCTTGCCCACACAGCACAAAACCCTTATCTCCGGCACCATGATCAACTTTCTCGCCAATCCTGAACGGTTCACGCGCGTCACCGCGCCGTTTCGGCCGTGGCTGGCCGGGCTTGGCGCCGCACTGCTGGCCTGGGGGCTGTATCTCTGCTTTGCCTCGCCTGAGGACTATCAACAGGGCGACACCGTCCGGATCATGTATCTCCATGTACCCTTCGCCTATCTCAGCATGGCCCTGTATGCCGGCGTCGGCGCGGCCAGCTTTTTCGGCCTGATCTTCCGTCACGCCCTGGCCGATGCTGCCGCCAAGGCGATGGCGCCCGTCGGCGCCGTCTTTACGGTAATCGCCCTGCTGACCGGATCGTTGTGGGGCAAGCCGATGTGGGGCACCTGGTGGCAATGGGACGGTCGCATGACCTCGGTTCTGGTTCTGTTGCTGTTCTATATCGGCTATATCGCCATTCATGCCGCCATCGAAGACGAGCAGCGCGCCGCCAGGTCAGCTGGCATCCTGGCCCTGGTCGGATTGGTCAACCTGCCGATCATCAAGTTCTCGGTCGAATGGTGGAACACCCTGCATCAGGGATCGTCGGTGTTTCGCGCCGATGGCCCGACGATCGCGCCCGACATGCTGTGGCCACTGTTCGTCATGATCGCCGCCACCCATGTGATCAGCGCCTGGCTGATCCTGGTGCGGATCGACAGCGAGATCCTGGCCCGCAAATACCGCGCCCTGCGCGCCAAGCTGAGTTATAACTAGATGCTCGATTTCGACATGGGTAAGTACGGCTTTTATGTCTGGACGTGCTATGGCGCGACCTTACTGAGCCTGGCCGGTCTGATCGGTTTGACCTTGCGCGCTCATGCCCAGCGCAAGGCGGCGCTGAAGGCGCTTCAGGACGCGACGGAGTCGCAAACGTGAAGCGGTTGTTCGCGCTGATTCCCCTGGTGGTGTTTGCTGGTTTGCTGGCTGTGCTGGGCTATTACAACTTCCACAAAAAGCAGCGCTATACGCCCGATGCCATGGTCGGCAAGTCAGTGCCGGCGCTGGCGATTGCCGATCTGGATACCGGCGGCGAGGCCGACCTGAAGACGCTGGTGGCGGGTTATGACAAGCCGGTGCTGGTCAATGTCTTTGCGTCCTGGTGCACGCCGTGCGTGGCCGAAAATCCCACTCTGATCGCGCTGAAGCAAAAGGGCGTGGTGATCATCGGCGTCGCCTGGAAGGACGAGCCGCAGAACACCTTGAAATTCCTGGCCGAGCACGACAATCCGTATGTCCGGACCCTGAGCGATCCGGACGGGCGCCTGGCGATGGAACTGGGTGTGTCGGGGGTTCCGGAAACCTATGTGGTCCAGCCGGACGGCAAGATCACGTTCAAGATCGCTGACGCCATTTTGCCGCAAACCGTCGGCGATGTCGAAGCGGCCTTGGGTGTGAAGTAGTATCCTGAACTCGCCGCGCAGCGGCACCCAAGAAAAGTGGATCCACAGATTTCACAGATTAAGAGGGATTAAGAACAG
>NZ_GL883077.1:544702-546348 GCF_000204015.1 Asticcacaulis biprosthecium C19
AAAATCCTCTTTTAATCTGTGTAATCTGTGGATCCCCTTAACATAGGATGCCGCTTCGCGGTGGGTTCAAGACCTTACCTTTGTCCTTCGCTCAGCCGGAACGGATCCATCGGATAAGTCCCCAGAATCTCCAGCTTGGTGGCGAAGAATTCCAACTCGATCAAAGCCTGTTTCAAACCCGGATCGTTAGGGCGGCCTTCGACGTCGCAATAGAAGAAGGTCGAGGCAAACACCCCGTTCTCGATATAGCTTTCCAGCTTGGTCATGTTGACGCCGTTGGTCGCGAACCCGCCCAAAGCCTTATACAGCGAGGCCGCCACATTCTTCACCCGGAAGACAAAACTGGTCACACATGGCACATCCGGCGCCGGGGCGACCACCCGGCCCTCGGTCGTCAACACCAGGAACCGGGTCGTGTTGTGGCGCGCGTCTTCCATGTTCTTCTTCAGGATCTTCAGGCCGTAGAGCTCGGCCGCCACTTCCGGGGCGATGGCCGCGCGGTCGAGCTCGCGCGTCTGCGACAGGGCGCGGGCCGCGCCCGCCGTGTCGTGGAAGACCTCGGCTGTAATGCCCAGTTCGCGCAGGGAGTTTCGGCATTGCAGCAGCGCCATGGCGTGTGAGGCGGCCACCTTGATGTTCTCCAGCGAGGTTTCCGGCACCGCCATCAGGTTCATCTCGATCGGCAAAAAAGCGCTCGCCGATGATCTTCAGCCCCGAATGCGGCAGCAGGTGATGGACGTCCGACACGCGTCCGGCGACCGAATTCTCGACCGGAATCATGCCAAGTTCGCATTCGCCGCTGTGGACCGCCTCGAACGCGGCTTCGAAGGTCGGAAACGGCGCGGCGGTAAAGTCGCCAAACCAACGCTTGATAGCCTGATGGCTGAAGGCCCCCGGCTCGCCCTGATAGGCGATCTTGCGTGTGGTCTGGTTTGACATAGTCTCTATATATTCCTCAGGTTATCGGCCCGACTTTCGGACCTGCGACGATTTGCCACTTTTGGCCGTTTGGGCGCAAAAGTCGGCTTGCGTCTTTGGCGGTAGCGTGTCAGAGAGCCAAACGCAAGCCGGGCTGTTGACACCATTGTCACAGCGCCTAATCTCCGGCGTTTATTGATTCATGGGTATTCGGGCAAGATGAGCGGCGACCTGACACTTAACAAGATTCTTGGTGCTGGCCTGGCGACGGGTTTGGTCATCATGGGCGTCAGCATCGGCGCCGAGTCCATCTATCACCGTGAGGCGCCGGAAAAGCCCGGCTACCTGATCGAGGTCGCTGAAGCCGAAGAGGCCGGTGGCGCCGCCACGGTCGAAGTCCTTCCCGATTGGGGCACGGTTCTGGCGACCGCCGACCTGGCTGCCGGTGAAGCCGCCTTCAAGAAGTGCGCCAGCTGCCACAACGCTGCCAATGGCGGCCCGAACAGCACCGGTCCGAATCTGTGGGGCCTGGTCGGCCGCCCGACCGCCTCGCACGCTGGATTTGAATATTCCGAAGCCATGAAGGCCCATGCCGGCGAAGCGCCGAACTGGACCTATGACCAGCTCTATGGCTTCCTCGGCGCTCCGGCAAAGTGGGTCAAGGGCACCAAGATGGCCTTCGCGGGCATCAAGAAGCCCGAAGAACGCATCGCTCTGATCGCCTATCT
>NZ_GL883077.1:546585-553290 GCF_000204015.1 Asticcacaulis biprosthecium C19
GGCGCCTGCCGCCGCCCACTAAGGTCGGTACAAGATGACAAAAAGCCCGCCGGTTTTGCCGGCGGGCTTTTTCTATGGGATTTCAGCGACTTTACAGTCGGCGGAAGGCCGTCGGCATGCCCGAGCCGCAACTGTCGATGCGGCTGACGGCGGCGCGAAGGTGTTCCACCGCCACCTTCATATGATGGGCATTGGCGTGGATGATGTGCTCGGCGTCGACCATGATGGCGACGTGGCCTTTCCAGAACACGAGGTCGCCGCGGACAAGGCCCTTCAGATCGGAACCGACCTCCAGCGCAATGCCTAAACGGGCCTGCATGTCGGAATCGCGCGGGCAGCCATAGCCTGAGGCGTAGAGCGCCTGTTGCAGAAGCCCCGAGCAGTCCAGCCCGATGCTTTCGCGGCCGCCCCACTGATACGGCGCATTGATATAGCTTTCGGCGACGCCGACGAAGTCGTCGGCGAAGCGTTCGAAGTCCGACAGGTGATTGCTGAACACCCAGCCCATGTCGTTGATGTAGGCAAAGCCGTTTTCGAACCGGGTGACATTGACCAGGGCGTTGAGGCTGAGCGCGCACAGGATAGAGGACTTCAGGTTCGGGCCGCCGAACACGTAGGTGCGCAGGGTGGCGACATAATGGGTGGGCAGATACCAGTCGCGGCGGAAGGCCGACACCGGGACATAGCCGACATAGCCGTCGCGCAGGGCCTGGCCCCAGTAGAAGTCGTGCTTGCGCTCGATGACCTTGAAGCGCTCGCCCAGCAGAAGCTGGTCCCACTGTTCGGCGCCGTGTTCCGGCTGCGACAGGATGGGGGCGGTGGCGTCGTAGCAGCTCAGGATTTCACCCGCCACATAGGACCGCGCGCGGATCACGCCTTCATAGGCCTGATCGGTCACGCCGTCCTTGAACGGCACGATGCGCTTGTCGAAGTTGTCGTCGCTGTTTTGCGTCATGGGGCGGGGAGCCTTAGCTGGGATTTCTATCTCCCCATTACCCTATACCACGGACGTAAAGGTCACGTTACCCTGCACAGATAACAGGAGGTTAGCGCTCCGTAGGCGTCTTAATACGCCCTTATGAGCGCGTAAACGGCCCTTAAGGCCTGGGCCTCGGCGCCGACGGGTGCGCCGGCTTTTGAACGTGGGTTCCAGGCAAAGACGTCGAGGTGAATCCAGGCGCCGGACTTGGGCGCGAAACGCTGCAGGAACAGAGCGGCGGTGACGGACCCCGCCTGGGCCCAGGCCGAGGGGTCGTTCTTCAGGTCGGCGATGTCGGAATCGAGCGCGTCGTTGTAGCCGGCCCACAAAGGCATGCGCCACAACGGGTCGAACTGGGCGATCGAGGCAATCTCCAGTTGGCGGACCACCTCTTCGTCGTCGCAGTAGAAGGGTATGACCTCGGGGCCCAGGGCAACACGGGCGGCGCCGGTCAGGGTGGCGAAGTCGATGGTCAGGGCCGGTTCCAGCTCGCCGGCGCGGGTCAGGGCGTCGGCCAGGATCAGCCGGCCTTCGGCATCGGTATTACCGACTTCGACGGTCAAGCCGGCGCGGGTATGCAGCACGTCGCCTGGGCGCATGGCGTTGCCGGAAATGGCGTTTTCGACGGCGGGGATCAGGACGTGCAGGTTCACGTTCAACTGGCTGGCCATGATCCATTCGGCCAGGGCCAGGACGTGGGCGGCGCCGCCCATGTCCTTTTTCATCAAACCCATGCCGGCGGTCTTGATGTTCAGGCCGCCGGTGTCAAAGGCGACGCCCTTGCCGACCAGACAGACGACAGGCGGCACGCCGCGCGGCTTGGCCGGCCGCCAGGCGACTTCGATAAAGCGCGGGGCGTTTTCCGGGGCGGCGGCCTTGCCGACGGCATAGACGGCCGGATAGCTCTGTTTCAGCAGTTCGCCGGTAATGACACCGACGTCGGCGCCGTGGGCCTTGGCGATGGCGCGGGCGCAGGCTTCGATCTGGGCCGGTCCCATGTCGTTGGCGGGGGTGTTGACCATGTCGCGCACCCGATCGTGGGCCAGAACCTCCAGCGCGATGTCTTCACGCTCGGTCTGGGTCAGGTCGCCGTCATCCAGGCGCGCTTCGACGGGTTTGGACGACGCCTTGTAGGTGCCGAAACTGTAGGAGCCCAGGCCCCAGGCGACATGGATGGCGCGCAGGTCCAGGTCGGCCTCGACCTTGAGTTTCCATGTCCCTTTCGGAAGCTGTGTCGGCAGGGCGCGGAAGGTCATGGGCGTAAAGGCCTTGCGCGCGCCAAGGCCGAACCAGGCCCACATGCCGCCCATTTCGTTGGAGCCCAGGCCCGACGGCAGCACGATCAGGTTGCCGGCCTTGCCGGTGAAACCGCGCGCCTGCAGGAAACCGGCATGGGCGGGTTTCAGCGCGGCGATCATGTCGGCGACGTCCTCTTCGAACACGGCGAAGATAACGTGCTCGATTTTTTGCGGCTTGGTCGGCAAGGGTGTCGGCATTTCGCCCCCGGGGTCAGAATTAGTTAATAAAGCGGCAACTCCTTTAACTGTATCTTCATGGCCGTCACCGAAGTCTTAACCTGGGGCGGTTGAACCAAGAAATCTTGCGAGGCAACGCCATGAAGCCATATCTCACCTGTATCCTCGCCCTGACCGCCACGCTGGCGGCCGGTTCCGCTCATGCCGGACTGTTCGGCAAGGACAAGGCGGACAAGGCCAAGTCGCAGACCGCGCTGCCGGAGACTCGTGTCGAACGTTTCCGGCCGGCGAGTGAAGCCGAGATCCAGTCGGCGCTGCGGTCGGATCCGCTGGCCCAATCGGCCTTCTTCTCGCGTGAGTTCAATTACGATCCCACCAATGCCCGTTTGGGGATCTATCTGTCGAATGCCTTGCGCAGCCTTGGCCGGTACGACGAAGCCGCCGACATGGCGCACCGCGTCCTGCTGTTCGCGCCCGACAATCACGAAGCCCTGCTGGCGGCCGCCCGTTCGCATATCGGCGGCAACAATGCCTTCGAAGCGATTGCCTCCCTGCAGCGCGCAGCGGAGTTGAAGCCGAAGGACTGGCAGGCCTGGTCGCTTCTGGGGGTCGCCTATGACAATGTCAAACGGCCGCAGGATGCCCAAGCGGCCTGGGCGAAGGCGCTGCAACTGTCGCCTGAAAACCCCACCGTCCTGACCAATATGGCGATGTCGAAGGCGCAGGCGGGTGACTTTGCCGGCGCCGAGCCGCTGCTGCGCACGGCGGTGGTGCAAAAGGGCGCGACGATCCAGGTACGTCAGAACCTGGCCCTGGTGCTGGGCATGCAGGGCAAGATGGCCGAGGCGGAGCAGTTACTGCGCCAGGATCTGCCCCCGGATCAGGCGGATGCCAATCTAAAATGGCTGCAACAGGCGGCTCAGGCGCGGGTGGCGGCCACGGTTCCGGCCGAACGGTCATGGGATACAGTCAAGGCGTCTGGGGGATGAAGGGGTTGTTGCAGCGTTCGTAAGGGGACCTCTCCGTCTCGACGCGCTACGATCTTCGATCTCCGCTTGCTCGGCATGGCATGGGCCACCACGCTCGCCATTTTCAATGGGTAGGAGAAGAAAGAAGAACGAGACTGTTACCTACTTCTCCTCCCTACCAAAGGTGGGGAGGTGGCAGCGCGCAGCCGGAGACGAAGTCGGAGGCAAGTCGCTGACGGAGGGGTCCTCTTTCTACGCCATCTCCAGCAACGGCGGGGCCTTACAGTAGCGCTCGATATAATCGCCATGGGTGGGTAGTTTCGCAGCGTATTCCGCGATGACCTCTTCGATGTCTTTCAGATGCGCGCGGATGTCGTCTTCCGGAATCATGTCGACCATCGGGTCATAGCGCGGCCGCAAACCCTGGCCCAGTAACACCTGGACCCAGCTCTCCTCATGAAACAGTTCGGCGGCTGAATGTTTGAAGAAGCGCGCTGACGACCGGCACAGATCCAGGCGCTGGGTCAGAGATTCCGGGATGTCCATATGCTTGAGGTAAGCCCAGTAGGGCGTGTCCTCCCGGTCGGTGACCTTGTAGTGAGCGATGATGAAGTCGCGGACATCGCGGTACTCGAAATCGGTCTGGGCGTTGTATTCGGCGATGTCGCGGGGATCGAAGGACTGGCCCGGGAACAGGGCCAGCAGCCGTAAGATCCCGGTCTGGATCAGGTGGATACTTGTCGATTCCAGCGGCTCCAGGAAGCCGCCGGCCAGGCCGATGGCGACGCAGTTTTTCTCAAAAGCGCGATGGCGCTTGCCGGGACGGAATTTCACCAGGCGCGGATCGGCCAGGGCCTTGCCGTCCAGGTTTTTCAGCAGGATGGAAGCGGCTTCGTCGTCGCCCATATGCGATGACGAAAAGACATGGCCATTGCCGGTGCGATGCTGCAGCGGAATGCGCCACTGCCAGCCGCAACCATGCGCCATCGACCGGGTATAGGGCGTCAGTACGGTGGCGCGTTCACACGGCACCGCCCAGGCACGATCGTTGAGCAGCCAGTGGTTCCAGTCCTCGTAACCGACGCCAAGGGCATCGCCGATCAGCAGGCCGCGCATGCCCGAGCAGTCGATGAACAGGTCGCCGCCGACCGTCTCACCGCTTTGCAGAACGACATGGTCGATATAGCCGTCCTCGGCGCGTAGTTCGACCTTGGTGATCCGGCCTTCGATCCTTTTGACGCCGCGGCCTTGCGCCTGTTTGCTCAAATAGCGGGCATAGAGCGAGGCGTCGAAATGGTAGGCGTAGTCGAAGTCGGCCATGGGCGGCGGCTCGTTCGGCTGGCGCGGCCGGAAGCGGTTCATCCGGCAGGCCAGGGTGTTCAGGGCGTAGTGGTCGAAGTCCCTGACCTCGCCCTTTTCGTGCATCTTTAGCCAGAACTGATGGGTGTGCAGCCACATCAGGTCTGAGCCGATCTTGCCGAAACCATGGATGTAGGAATGGCCCTTATCGCGCCAGTTGACGAACTCGATCCCCAGCTTGAATGTGCCCTGAGTGGCGCGGATGAACTCGGTTTCGTTGAGGTCGAGGAACTGGTTGAACACCTTGATGGCGGGAATGGTCGCTTCGCCGACGCCGATGGTGCCGATCTCTTCGGATTCAATGAGGGTGATGTCGAAACGGCCCAGCAACAGCTTGGACAGCAGGGCGGCCGTCATCCATCCCGCCGTCCCGCCGCCGACAATGGTCACGGACTTGATCATCGGATTGGCGTGCATGGCGTGTCCCCGGAGGTCGTTGTTATGGCACAGTCATAGCGTGGAGTTACGGGCGCTGCAAACGCTTACATGCAAGATGAGTTTCGTCCAAGCTCCCTAGCGCTACATGAGGGGAGAGGACGAGAGCTTAGCGAAGCGAAAGCGATCGGCGCAGGGCGGCGAGCCTGAGGGGTTGAGGGCGTTCGGCATCTACAGCTTCCAGCCGAACCAACCCCTCACCCCTACCCTCTCCCCTCAAGTGGGGAGAGGGAGAAAAGTATTATAGACAATAACTTACGCCGCCTGCGTTTTGGAACCGTTCCGGCCAAATGCCTCTCCGCTGCCATCGAACAGGTAGGCCTGGGTCGGGTCGAAGTGCAGACGGACCACATCGCCGTGGCGGACGGCAAAAGCGACCGGCAGGATCGCACACACCGGCTGGTCGGCGCGCGGCATCATGGCATAGACGGCCCGTGTGCTACCCAAAGTCTCGACGACATCGACCGTCGCCGTCAGAATATTGCCAAGCCCGTCGGCCGACAGACATTCCGGGCGCACACCCAGGGTGACCTTATCGCCCGGTACCGCCTTGCCCGGAACCACCGCAGCCGTCACCTCATCGCCGGTGACCAGCTTGATCCGAACGCCTTCATCCTTGATGGCCGCGACTTCGCCGGCGATCAGGTTCATCCGTGGTGACCCCAGAAATCCGGCGACGAACAGGTTGCGCGGGCTGTCATAGATCTCCTGCGGCGTGCCTATTTGCTCGACCCCGCCGGCATTGAGCACCACAATACGGTCAGCCAGGGTCATGGCCTCGACCTGGTCGTGGGTGACGTAGATCATGGTCGTTGCCAGTTCACGGTGGAGGCGGGCGAACTCATGCCGCATATGGACGCGCAACCCGGCATCGAGGTTGGACAGCGGCTCATCCAGCAGGAACAAACGCGGCTGGCGCACGATCGCGCGGCCGATGGCGACGCGCTGGCGCTGACCGCCCGACAGTTCGCGCGGGCGCCGGTCCAGCAGATCCTCGATGCCCAGCATCTGTGCCGCCTTTTCCACGGCGGCCTTGATGTCGCGTTCGGCCATCTTGGCCATGCGCAGGCCAAAGGCCATGTTGTCGAAGACGTTGAGGTGCGGATACAGGGCGTAGGACTGGAAGACCATGGCGACGCCGCGCTGGGCCGGGGCGTCTTCCAGTGCCGACTTGCCCTCGATCAGGATGTCGCCCTGGGTCGGCGGTTCCAGGCCGGCGATCAGGCGCAGCAGGGTCGACTTGCCGCATCCCGACGGACCGACAATGACCACGAACTCGCCGTCGCGGATGGCGAGGTCGACGCCCTTCAGGACGGTGTTCGCCCCGAAGTTTTTCTCAAGTCCGCGCAACTCGACATTGGCCATGGCGTATCCTTCTGGCGCGGACCATAGCGGCGGCATGGGGTTATCTCAAGCCATGGCGCCTCTGTAAATCCTGTAAACCTGGCGGTTGACGGGGTCAGAGACTGGTCTGAAAATGGGTCAGGGT
>NZ_GL883077.1:553331-562584 GCF_000204015.1 Asticcacaulis biprosthecium C19
CTTAAGTACGTGAGCACCGGAAGCGCAGAAAACAGTGCTTTGCAGGCCAGCCTGACTCATTTGCAAACAGTCTCTCAGAAGGGAAACGCCGTAACGGCTTTGATCCACTCGTCCACCGCCAGGGTCTTGACCGCTGGCGGGGCAGCACGTTCGCGGCAGTTGGGCCGTTCGCACAGCCGGCACATCGGGCCGGTCTCGACCGCATTGGGGTTGTTGAGGTCAATGCCGCGGGCATAGATCAGCTTGTCGGCATGTTTCAGTTCACATCCCAACCCCACCGCCTGTTCCGACCAAGCGCCGTCGCCATAGCCGCGCAGCCCCTTGTCGAGCGTCCGCGACAGGGTGAAATAGCGCACGCCGTCCGGGGTCTGGATGACCTGGGTGATGATCCGTCCCGGCGTCTGGAAGGCCTGGTGCAGATTCCACCGCGGGCAGGCGCCGCCATAGCGCGAAAACGGGAAATGTCCGGCGGCAAAGCGTTTCGAGACATTGCCCGCGGAATCGATGCGCATCAAAAAGAAGGGCACGCCGCGATGGCCCGGCCGCGACAGGGTGGTGAGGCGTTGCGCTGCCTGCTCGAATGAGGTTTCGAACGGCGCCCGCAGCAGTTCGATGTCGTAGGCATTGCTTTGCGCGGCCTCCAGGAAACGGCCATAGGGCATCAGGGTCGCCGCGGTCAGGTAGTTGATCAGGGCAATCTTGTAGAGGCGCGATGTCGCCAGATCCGGCGCGCGCGCCTTTTCGACCATGGCCTTGAGGTCGGCGCCGTATTCGGAGAGGGCCAGTTGATAGACGACGGCGAAGCGGCGCGACGAGCCGCCGAGGGTTTCCGAAATCATCAGCCGCCGGCGGTGCGGGTCGAAGCGGCGCTGGTACATCATCATCACCTGGGCCGGCATCAGCCGGATCTCGGTGCCGTGCAGGGCGGACAACCGGCGGGTGGCCGACTCTTCCAGGGTGTGGGGATCGCTGCCCAGGGTCTCGAAAAGCCGTTCTCCCAGGTCGTCCAGTTCCGGGAAGAAGTTGTGATGGCCCTGGATCTGGTCGCGCACCCAGTCGCTAGGCGATTGATCGACGGAATCCTCTTCCGCGATCGCGAGGATATCGCGCTTCTTGCGTTCGGTATAGGCGCGATAGAGCCGGGTGATGGCTTCGGCGGTCATGGGCGACGACGCCACCAGTTCGGAAATCTCCCGCCGGGGCAGACGCAAATCCTTGAACAGGGGATCGGCGAAAATTTCGACGAGGTCGGCCTCGCCCGAAGGCTCGGAGTCGTCGGTGAAGGTGCGCAGGTCCAGATCGTAGGTCGCGGCCAGCTTCAGCAGCACTTGGGCGGTCACCGGGCGCTGGTTGCGTTCCAGATGGTTGAGATAGGACGGCGACACGCCGAGATCCTCGGCCATCTGGGTCTGGCTGAGGTTCAGGTCGTAGCGCAGCCGCTTCAGCCGGCCGCCCAGGAACAGTTTTCGTTCGACGTTTGCCATGGTCTGTCAAAAATTTACAAAACATAGTCTGTCATGTTTTTCCAAATGACGCAAATGGCCGGTGTAGCGGTCTATCAATCCTTTAAAATATGGCGTTTCATCATGTCACAGACATGGCGGATATCCCGCCCAGAAAGGAGACAAATTATGACACCTGAGCCCTTGCCCCTGCCCAACCCCTTCGAGCTGGCCGCCGTGTACGCTGCCTCCCTCGGGCTGTTCGCCTCCGGCACCCTGATGGCTGCGCGCTTGAAATCGCAAGCCCTGCAAACCTCCCCCCAGACCAAGGACTGAGATCATGACCACCTTCGCCGAACTGGTTCCCAACGCCCCGCCGGGCCGTTTCGACGGCATCGAGCGGCCCTACACGCCGGAAGAGGTGCTGCGTCTGCGCGGCTCTTTCCCGATCGCCTGTACCCTGGCCGAGCGCGGCGCCAACCGGTTGTGGGATCTCCTGCATACCGAACCCTTCATCAACAGCCTGGGCGCCATGACCGGCAACCAGGCGATGCAGATGGTCCGCGCCGGGCTGAAGGCCATCTATCTTTCGGGCTGGCAGGTCGCCGCCGACAGCAACACCGCGTCCAGCATGTATCCGGACCAGTCGCTGTACCCGGCCAATGCAGCGCCGGAACTGTGCCGGCGTATCAACCGCACGCTTCAACGTGCCGACCAGATCGAGCATTCCGAAGGCGGCGCCAAGCGCGAGTGGTTCGCCCCGATCGTCGCCGATGCCGAGGCCGGTTTCGGTGGTCCGCTGAACAGCTTCGAGATCATGAAGGCCTTCATCGAGGCGGGGGCCGCCGGCGTACACTTCGAGGACCAACTGGCCAGCGAGAAGAAGTGCGGCCACCTGGGTGGCAAGGTGCTGATCCCGACCCAGGCGCATGAGCGCAACCTGATCGCGGCGCGCCTGGCGGCCGATGTCATGGGCGTACCGACGCTTACGGTCGCCCGCACCGATGCCGAGTCGGCGCAACTGATCACGTCGGATGTCGATGAACGCGATCATCCGTTTATTGATCGCGACGACCGCACGGTCGAAGGTTTCTACCGCCTCAAGCCGGGTTCCGGCCTCGACCACTGCATTGCCCGCGGCCTGTCCTATGCCAAGTACGCCGACCTGCTGTGGTGGGAAACCTCGCACCCCGATCTCGACGACGCCCGTCGCTTCGCCGAGGCGGTGCACAAGGAGCATCCTGGCAAGCTGCTGGCTTATAACTGCTCGCCGTCCTTCAACTGGAAGGCCAAGCTGGACGACGTCACCATTGCGCGCTTCCAGCGCGAGCTGGGCGCCATGGGCTACAAGTATCAGTTCGTGACGCTGGCCGGTTTCCATGCCCTGAACAACTCGATGTTCGAGCTGGCTGACGGTTACCGCGACCACGGCATGGCGGCCTATTCGGAGCTGCAGCAGCGCGAATTCGCCAATGAGTCACGCGGCTATACGGCGACGCGTCACCAGCGCGAGGTCGGCACCGGTTACTTCGACCGGGTGGCCGAAACCATCACCTCGGGCCGGTCATCCACGACGGCCATGAAGGAATCGACTGAGACGGCGCAGTTCGCCGCTGAATAACCGCGCTCAAGGAGCGATGCGTTAGCGCACCCCAAAATCTGGGAGTCTAAAGGAGAAAGACTATGGAACCCATGATCCGGCCTCAGGCCATTATCGACTACTGCCTGGCCCCATTGGACCTCAATCCGATGAGCGCGGCGGCCGAGGAAACCCGCCGCCGTCTGGAACACGTCATCAAGACCTTCCAGATGCGGTTGCCGCAACCGGTGGCGGTCGACTTTTCCGCCATGCCGACCCTGGTCATCAACGAGGCGGCGCACGGCTACGAATAGGCGTTCACGACAAAAGAAAAAGAGCCGAAACGGGCCAAAGAAAGGTAACCTCTATAAACCCTCTCCGCGATCACCCCCCGCGGAGAGGGATTTGTCGTTTAGATCTTGCCTTCGGCCTTGTCGGCGACGCGGCGAAAGGGACCCTTGTAGTCCGCGATGGTCCGGCGGCGGCGATCCGGCCCCATATAGGCGGCCGACTTGACCCAGCCGCGTTCGTTGTCGATGACGCTGCGCATCCGGTCGATCAGCGCCCGCGCCGTCAGGGGCTTGGCGACGAACTCGTTGACCCCGGCGTCGCGCGCCTCCAGGACCCGGCGACGGTCGGTGTGGCCGGTCATCATGATGATCGGCACATAGGGGTGGGGGCTGTCGGAACCGCGGCGGATCAGCTTGGTGAATTCGATACCGTCGAGCTGCTCCATCATCAGGTCCAGAACGATGACATCCGGCCGCCAGTCGCGGACGATTTCCAGCGCTTCGATGCCGTCGGAGGCTTCGCGGATCAGGTTGATGCCCATGGAACGCAGCATGGTGCAGACAATCACCCGCATGTAGTGGTTGTCGTCGACCACAAGCACCATGACGCGCGAAAATTTACTCAAGGCTATCCCGATCTCCAGGCCGAGAACCGGTCGCGGATCATTAATCCTTCCGGTCTTCTCGTTGCGTTGAACCGACTCATTAGACGTATTTACGCATTTAACAAAACAAAGATTGATTCTTCCCAAATTCCGCGCTTTCGTCTGCGATTAACGATCTATCAAGGGCTGTGGACAGGCCTGCGGGTCGTACGGGGAAGACATCATGATCGACTGGCATAACAGGACGCTTCTGGCGGGCGCGGCAGCCGTGCTGCTGGCCGGCTTCGGCATCGGGTTCCTGACCGGCAAGGCGACGGACTCGCCGTCGGCCCAGACCATGGGCACGGCCAGCGACAGCGGCCTGATCGGGGGTGCCGACACCGGCCTGTTCGGCAAGCCGCGCGCCGCCAATGCCCGGCGCGCCGCTCAGTCCAAGCCGGCTGGCTTCGATGTCTGGCAGACGTCGCTCGACACATCGGGCGCCTCGCCCAAGGCCTGTATCCAGTTTTCCAAGCCGCTGGACCCGTCCAAGCCCTATGGCGACTATGTCGTAGTCAGTCCGGCCCTGCCATCGGCCCCCGCCGTCTCGGTCAAAGACGACACCCTGTGCGTTGCCGGCATCGGCTTTAACGACCGCCGCGTTACCCTCCTGAAGGGCCTGCCCGGCAAGGGCATGGACAGCCTGAAGGCCAACAAGGACGTCGACTTCGCCTTTGGCGAAAAGCCGCCCTATGTCGGTTTTGCCGGCAATGGCGTCATCCTGCCGCGTGAGGAAAGCGACGGCGTGGCGGTGGAGACCGTCAATGTCTCCAGCCTGGCCTTCGAGGTGTGGCACGTCTCGGACCGCAACCTGGTCCGCAAGTCGGTTTCGGCGCCGGAACCGGTGGGTGAGGACGAATACGACTACGAATGGGGTGAGGATTCCCCCAACGATATCGGCGTCAAGATCTGGACCGGCAAGGTCGCCGTCCAGTCTGGCAATGGCGAGCGCGTCACTACCGTCTTTCCGCTGGGCGCCGTGCTGAAGTCGCTGAAGGCTGGCGCCTATGTCATCAAGGTCAAGGACGCCTCGGGCGGCCGCGACAAGAACGACAATGAACAGCCGCCCAGCGCCCGCCGCTGGATTCTCTATACCGACATGGCCCTGACCACCTATCGTGGCCAGAACGGTATGGATGTGGTGGTGCGGTCGCTGAAAACGGCCAAGCCGCTGGGCGGGGTCAAGGTCGACCTGGTCGCCCAGAACGGCGACACCCTGGGCACGGTAAAGACCGGCGTCGATGGCCGCGTTACCTTCAATGGCGCCCTGCTCAAGGGTTCCGAGGCGTTACAGGCGAAGATGATCATGGCCTATGGGCCGGGCGACGACTATACGGCCGTCGAGGTCGATCGCACGCCGATGGATCTGACGTCGCATGGCATTGGCGGCCGTTCCGATGAGGCCAGCCTGACCGATGGCCGTGTCGCAGGGCAGGGCGTCGATTCCTATGTCTATACCGACCGCGGCATCTATCGTCCCGGCGAAACCGTGCGGCTGATCGCCCTGATGCGCGACAATGAAGGCCGTGCCATCAAGGATCGCAAGGGATTCCTGGTCATCACACGTCCTTCGGGGGTCGAGGCCTTCCGCCTGGCCTTCGACAAGCTGCCCAATGCCTATGCCGGTGGCAACCTGACCCTGCCCAAGACGGCGCCGCGCGGCCAATGGACCGCCAAGGTGGTTCTGGAAGGCCTGGAAGGTGATGCCGGCAGCACCACATTCGCGGTCGAGGATTTCGCGCCGCAACGGCTGGGGGTCGACCTCAAGGCCGACGCCAACCGTCCGCTGCTGAGCCTGACCGAAGTCCGACCGGTGACGGTGGCGGCGCGCTATCTCTACGGTGCCAATGGTTCGGGCCTGCAGGTGACGGGTGAGGCGCGCATCCGTGCCGACCTTAATCCGTTCCCGAAATATCAGGGCTATCAGTTCGGCGACCAGAGCAAGCCGTATGAGGAAAAGTATGTCGACCTGCCGGAGGTCACGACCGATGGCGCCGGCAATGCCACGATTCCGTTCAACGCCGCGGAGGCCGGGGAGACCGACCAGCCGCTGACGGTATTGCTGACGGCGTCGGTGTTCGAACCCGGTGGCCGGCCGGTGCGTGAAAGCCAGACCCTGCGCATCAAGGGGGCGCCGCTGTATCTGGGCGTCAGGACCGAGCAGAAGGACGGTAACTGGCGCGATACGCCCAAGACCGGCTTCAGCCTGATCGCGCTTAATCCCAATGGCGACAAGGTCGCCGTGCCGGGGGTCAAGGTCACGCTGATCTCGGAAATCTACGACTATGACTGGTACCTGTCGGACGGAAAGTGGCGTTGGCGTTCGACCCATCGCGACGTCATCGTCGACAGCAAGACCATGGATCTCAACGCCAATACCGGCATCAATTTCGAGCGCGGCCTCGACTGGGGCGACTACCGTATCGAGGTCGAGGCGGTCGGCCGCGCCAAGACGGTGGTGAAGTTTTCCTCCGGCTGGGGCTCGTCTGACAAGGGCGCCGATTCCCCCGATTCGGTCCGGGTCACCGCCGGCACCAAGACCTACGCCCAGGGCGACACGATCGATCTGACCCTGAAGGCGCCCTACAAGGGCGAGGCTCAGATTGCGGTTGCGACAGACCACGTCATCGAAATGAAGACGGTGACGATCGGCGAAGGCGGCACCACGGTGAAACTGAAGTCCAGCGCGGCCTGGGGTGGCGGCGCCTATGTCATGGTCAGTGTCATCCAGCCGCGCGATCCGGTCGATTCGTCGAAGCCGCGCCGCGCCGTGGGCCTGGTCTATATCCCGCTCGACCCCAAGACGCGCAAGCTGCAGGTCAATATCCCGCTGAGCGATCAGCCGTTCAAGCCGCGCATCGACAACAAGGGTCAGGGCTTCATCGATGTGCCGGTGGAGATCAAGGGACTGAAGTTCGGCGACAAGGCGCGCGTCTCAATCTCCGTGGTCGATCAGGGCATTCTCAACCTGACCAAGTTCAAGTCGCCCAATCCGGTCGACTGGTACTTCGGCAAGCGCGCCCTGGGCGTCGATTATAATGATGACTATGGCCGTCTGCTCGATCCCAACCTGGGGGCGCCGGCCAAGTTCGGTGGCGACCAACTGGGCGGCGAGGGGCTGACCACGACGCCGATCCGCACCATCGCCCTGTGGTCGGGCGTGGTGACAACCGGTTCGAACGGCAAGGCCGTGGTCCACCTGCCGATCGCGAAGTTCAATGGCGAGCTCAAGATCATGACCGTGGCCTGGACGGACGAACAGGTCGGGTCCAGCGAACAGCGCATCGTGGTGCGCGAACCCGTTGTGGCCGACCTGGCCCTGCCGCGGTTCCTGAGCCCCGGTGACCGGGCCTTCGCCACGCTGCAACTCGACAATGTCGACGGGAAGGCGGGCGTGTACGAAGCCATGGTCAACGGGTTGAAGGGCATTGTCGTGGCCTTCAAGAAGGCCTTCAATCTGGACCGCGGCGACAAGGCGATCGAAGCCATAGCCTTGACCGCGCCGCAAACCGTCGGTGTCTCGACGGTGCAGATTGGGCTCAACGGCCAGGGCTATGCCTTCAACGACGCCTTCAATATCCAGACCCGCAACGGCTGGGGTCCGGAGACCCGGGTGATGAGCCAGCTTCAGAACGTCAACGAGGTGTGGGCACCCGATGCGTCCCTGCTCAGCGGCCTGCAGCCCGGTTCGGTGTCGGTGGAGGTCAGCTACTCGCCTTTCCGCAATATCGATCCCGGTCCGCTGGCGGCGATGCTGAACACGTATCCGTATGGCTGCACCGAACAGGTGACCTCGGCGGCGACGCCTTGGCTCTATGTCGACGAATCCATGGTCGGAAAGTCAGCAGCCAAACCGGCCCAGGGCGCTTTGCGCGTCGCCGTCCAGAAGATCCTGGATCGCCAGTCGCAGGACGGCGCCATCGGCCTGTGGCGGGTGGGTGACGGCCAAGCCGACGGCTTTATCGGCGCCTATGCTACCGACTTCCTCCTGGAAGCCCGGGCGCGCGGCGTCTATGTGCCGCAGGAGGCCATCGACAAGGCGGTCTCGGCCATGCGCGCCATGGCCAAGCCGGAAGGCTTTGTCAGCGTCAACTACCGCCTGAGCGTCGATTATTACTGGAACCCGTATTACGGCATTTCCAGCGCGGAAATGACCAAGCGTCTGCGGTCGCGCGCCTCGGCCTATGCCCTCTACGTCATGGCCAAGGCCAAGTCGGGCGACCTGGCCCGTCTGCGCTGGTACAAGGATGTCCAGTTCAAGTCGGAAGACTCGCCGCTGGCCAGGGCCCAGGTGGCCGCCGGCCTGGTCATGATGGGCGATCGCTCACGCGGCCGTGCCGCCTTCCAGGACGCCATCGCCAAGCTGGGCTATGCCGACCAGTTCGATTGGTACCAGTCGCCGCTGCGCGACCTGGCCGGGGTTATCGCCCTGGCCTATGAAGCCGGTGAGGCCGATATCGCCCAGTCGCTGATCCCGCGTCTGGAACAGGCGATGAAGTCGCCGTCGCAGATGAACACCATCGAACAGGCCTATGTCTTGCGCGCTGCGTCCTACATGCTGAAATCGGCCGGCGTGACCAAGATCGAAGCCGCCGGTGTCGGCACCTTGCCGGGCAGCCAGCATGTGGTCCGTTACGGTGTCGGTCAGTTTGGGCCGGTGCGGCTGAAGAATACGGGCTCCGGTCCGCTGTGGCGCACAGTAACGGTGATCGGTACGCCGGTGACGGCGCCGGCTTCGACGGCCAGCGGGTTGAGCCTGACGAAGAGCTTCTACGCCATGGATGGCTCGCGGATTGATCCGTCGAACCTGACCCAGGGCCAGAAGGTGATCGTGGTCATTTCGGGCCGGTCCGATCGGGCGGAGTTGCGGCCGATCGTGGTCGATGATGCGCTGCCGGCCGGGTTCGAGATCGAGGCGGCTTTGACCGGGGAAGACGCCCAGAACGGGCCGTTCCGCTTCATTGGTCAGTTGACGCCGACCAAGGTCCAGGAAGCGCGCGATGACCGGTTCATTGCCGCTCTGGACGTGTCATCGTCCAGCAACTTCACCCTGGCCTATATTGCCCGGGCGGTGACCATGGGTGACTTCTATATGCCCGGCGCCGAAGCCAAGGACTTCTACCGCACCGACATGTTTGCTCGTACCCAGGGCGGGCGGACACTGATTTCGGGGCGGTAGCGCCATAGAATCCCCTCTCCCCGTTTACGGGGAGAGGTTAGGGTGAGGGGCTGCTTAAACTGTCCAGTGTTCAGACGTCTTCGGAAGGCCCCTCACCCGATCGCTATCGCTGCGCTCAG
>NZ_GL883077.1:562615-566953 GCF_000204015.1 Asticcacaulis biprosthecium C19
GAAGAAAAAAATGAAACTTCCCACCTTGCATTTCGACCGATTTATCCCGCGGCTGGTCAAGGTCCTGACCGGCCTCGTGGCCGTGCAGGTCGTCGTCGCCGCGCTGAACCTCGTCCTGCCGCCGGATATGCATAAGGCGACTACGGCGTCGGCGGTGGCGCTGGACCGCAATGGCACCTGGCTGCGGGCGCTGCCGGTCGACAACGGCCGCTGGCGGATTCGCGCCGATCTCGACCGCACCGACAAGACCTTTCTGAAGCGGCTGATCCAGGTCGAGGACGAGCGCTTCTACCTCCATCCCGGTGTCGATCCGATGGCGATCGTGCGGGCGTTTTCGTCGAACCTGCGAGCCGGCGGGATCGTCTCCGGCGGGTCGACCATCACCATGCAGACGGCGCGGCTGCTGTCGCCACACGAACGCTCCTATGGCAACAAGTTCATCGAGATCTTGCGTGCCGTCCAACTGGAGATGCGCTATTCCAAGCGCGAAATCCTGGCCATCTATCTCAGCCTGGCGCCCTATGGCGGCAATCTCGAAGGCGTGCGCGCGGCGTCGCTGAGCTATTTCGGCCATGAACCCGAAAGCCTGACGCTGGGCGAGCAGGCTCTGCTGATTTCTCTGCCCCAAGCGCCGGAAGCGCGCCGCCCTGATCGCAATCCGAAAACGGCCCTGGAGGCGCGTAACCTGATCCTGCAACGCATGGCGGGGGCGAACATCATCGGTAGCGGCACGGCGGAGGAGGCCATGGCCGAGCCCATGGTGACCAAGCGCTTCGTCTTTCCAGCCATCGCCTGGCACACGGCGGGGCGGATGGCGTCGGAGGTCAGGGGCCTGCAAGCGACGGTGGTCACCACGATCGACGCCAACCTTCAACAGCAGTTGGAGGTCATGGCGGCGCGCACGGCGGCCGAGCAGGGACCCAATTCGTCGGTGGCCATCATCGTGATCGATATCAAGACCCGCGGCGTGCGTGCCAGCGTTGGATCCGGCGGGCTGGAGCGGGCGGGTGGCTGGATCGACATGACACGCGCCCTGCGGTCGCCGGGCTCGGCGCTGAAGCCGTTCATTTATGGCTTTGCCTTCGAGGAAGGCGTGGTGGCGCCGGAGACGCGGATCATGGACTCGGCCACGCGGTTTGGTGATTATGAACCCGAGGATTTCGACCGCGTTTTCCATGGCGAGGTGTCGGTCAAAGAGGCCCTGATCAATTCGCTCAACGTGCCGGCGGTGGCAGTGTTGAATAAGATCGGGCCGGATGCCTTCGAGGCGCGGTTCGATGCCGTCGGGGTGAAGCTGGTGCGGCCCAAGACCGGCTTGCACGATGCCGGTCTGGCTCTGGCGCTGGGCGGAGAAGGTATCCGGCTGGACGATCTCGCCTTGCTGTATGCGGCCCTGGGCGACCATGGGCTGGCAAAGCCTCTGGTTTACCGGCTGAGCGATGAGACCCGGCCGGTGCTGGGGCAGAGGCTGTTGCGGGCGGATGCGGCCGACAAGGTGGTGGCGATTTTGCGCGAAACGCCGTCGCCGGCGGGGCGGCTACCGGGCGCCTTGATGAAGGAGGCCAACCGGCCGGCCTTCAAGACGGGGACGTCCTACGGCTATCGCGATGCCCTGGCGGTTGGGGTGGCCGGGGGTATGCCGTGCTGGTGTGGACCGGCCGACCTGACGGTGGGGCGCGGGCGGACCAGACCGGGCGCGAGGCGGCGGCGCCTTTGCTGTTTGACGTTTTTGATCAAATCCAGGCGCCGCCACGCCTTCCCCAGGCCCTGGCACCATCCAGGGCGCCGACAGCTCTGGAGCAACTGGGTGGTCAGACGGGCAAGGTGTCGATCCTGTTCCCGCCCCAGGGGGCGACCGTCTATGTCGAGGTTATGGGCAAGGATAGTCAGGGCCGGTTGGTGCTGAAGCGGCCGTTGAAGCTGTCGGCTCGCGGGTTACGGCCGGTCGCCTGGTATATCGATGGGGAACCGCTGGGGCTGGATGAGTCGGGGGAGTTCGCCTGGTTGCCGCCGGTCGAGGGGTTCTATGATCTGACGGTGATCGACGCGGCTCAGCGGGTCGATAAGAGCCACGTCCGGATCGTGGCGGTTGAGGCGGTGAAGTGAGTTTCGGGTGCAGGGTCCCTCGGACCCTGCCCGCCGGAGGCACTGCTTACTCCACTGTGCTGAGATCGCGGCCCTTGGTTTCCTTCATGAAGAACAAGGCAACGACAATGGCGATGATGCCGGTGATGACCGGGTACCACAGGCCGAAATAGATATTTCCGGCGGCGGCGACCATGGCGAAGGACAGGGCCGGCTGAAGCCCGCCGAACCAACCGGTACCAATATTGTAGGGCAGGCTCATGGCGGTGTAACGGACACGGGTCGGGAACATCTCGACCAGGGCCGAGGCCATGGGGCCGTACAGCGCGGTACAGGCGATGGCGAAGACGCAAAGGACGCCGAACATGGCCCACAGATTGGCCTTTTTCGGATCGGCCTTGGCAGGGTAGCCGGCGGCAACCATGGCCGCCTTGACGTCAGCCGTTGCCTTCGCCTTGACGGCCTTGATTTCGTCCTTGGTCAGGCCCTGGCCCGACGGCAGCACGATATTGGCCTCGCCGATTTTGATCGTGGCCGAGGCGGTGCCGGTGGCCTCCGCCTGATCGGTGTAGGGCACGCCCAACGCGGTCACGGTGCTCTTGGCCAGGTCACAGGGGGTGGTAAACTGGGCGGTGGCCAGCAGGTCGAACTGGAAGGTGCACTGAGCCGGGTCGGCAGCGACGATGACGGGTGCGCGTTGCGAGGCGGCTTCGAGGTCAGGATTGCCGAATTTCATCAGGGCATTGAAACCCGGGAAGAAGGTGAGGCAGGCCAGGGCCATGCCGAAGATCATGACGGGCTTGCGGCCCACCTTGTCCGACAGACGGGCGAAGAAGATATAGAGCGGCGCCGAGACCAGCGTCATGCCGATGATCAGCAGGTCCTTTTGCTGGGGCTCCAGCCGGACGATGCGCTCCAGGAAGACCTGGGTATAGAAGAAGCTGGTGTACCAGATAACGCCCTGGGCGGTCATGAAGCCGAACAGAGCGACCAGCATGCCTTTGAGGTTGTTCCAGCGGGTGAAGATCTCCGACAGGGGCGACTTGGCGATCTGGCCCTGGTCGTGCAGGGCTTTGAAGGCGGGGCTTTCGGCGGTCTTGGCGCGGATATAGACCGAGACGATCAACAGGCCGGTCGAGATCAGGAAGGGAATGCGCCAGCCCCAGTCGGCAAACTTGGCTTCGTCGCCGATGACGAAACGGGTCAGCATGATAACGCCCAGGGCGGCGATCAGGCCGAAGGCCGCCGAGGACTGGATCCAACTGGTATAGGCGCCGCGCTTGTCGGCGGGGGCATGTTCGGCGACGTAGATGGCGGCGCCGCCATATTCACCGCCCAGGGCAAAGCCCTGGACGACGCGAAGGAAGACCAAGAGGACGGGGGCGAGAGGGCCGGCCTGAGAATAGGTCGGCAGGCAGCCGATCAGGATGGTGGCCACGCCCATGATGATGATGGTCCACAGGAAGGTGCCTTTGCGGCCCTTCTTGTCGCCGATAATCCCGAAGACGATGGCGCCGACAGGGCGGGCGATGAAACCGACACCGAAGGTCAGCAGGGTCAAGATGGTGCCCAGGGTGCCCGATACGCCGGCGTAGAAGTTCTGGGCGATGATGGTCGTCAGGGCGCCGAAGATGAAGAAGTCGTACCATTCGAAGGTGGTGCCGGCGGCCGATGCCGCGACGATGGTCTTGAGACCTTTTTGGGTTTCCGCTTCGTTTGCCGACATCTATCGCCCCTGTTGGTGCCCGTTTGAGCTTATGCCGTAACGATGTGACGGAAAGCCGGCGGAAAGACAAGGGGTGTGGCTGGTCACGTGGTGATTTTGCGGTTAAGGTGGCGTTAAGGTTTTTGAGTTTGGCCTAGGGCCCGTATCTGGGGCTCGTATCTGGGGGTCGTATGAAGTTTCTGCAAATCACGCGCGCGCCGGAGGGCTTGACCTCCTATGCCAAGGTCAATCGCGCCCGTCCGGTCCAGACCCTGATCACCGTTGTCGAGGCTTTGCTGAGCTTGGTCGGGGTGGCGGTGTTGATCCTGTGGGCCTGGCAGGGGTCGTTTGGCGAGGCCGGCGCCATGGTCGACAAGTCGATCGCCTGTGCCTGGGGTTGGGCGGCGGGATTGATTAAGTAGCTGAAATTATGTTGAAATTCGTCTTGTATTCGTCTCTCCACATGAGGCGATAGCCACGGCGTGCCTGAAGAGCTGAGGACTTTCGGCCCCTACAGTTTCCGGCCGAACCAACCCCTCACCCCCACC
>NZ_GL883077.1:567047-568963 GCF_000204015.1 Asticcacaulis biprosthecium C19
CCCCTCTCCCCTCAAGTGGGGCGAGGGAGTTGTTCATCATCACTGCCTGACTGACCTACGCTGCACCTGCGAAATCGCTTGAACTGGCGGCCGGGGGGTCTATATAGCGGCCGGACAAACACGGCTGGAGACGGACGATGCTGGACTCGCTACTCGCCAACAATCGCGAATGGGCGCTGAAGAAGACCGAGGTCGATCCTGAATTTTTCAAGCGTCTGGTTCGCCAGCAGACTCCGGAATATTTCTGGATCGGCTGCGCCGACAGCCGCGTGCCGGCCAACGAAATCGTCAATCTCGATCCCGGCGAGATGTTCGTCCACCGCAATGTCGCCAACCTGGCGCCGCAGCAGGACGCCAACTATCTGTCGACCCTGCAATATGCCGTCCACGTTTTGAAGGTGAAGCACGTGCTGGTCGTCGGCCATTATGGCTGCGGCGGGGTGCGCACGGCGGTGGAGTCCCAGGATCACGGGCTTATCGATCACTGGCTGGCCCCGATCCGCGAAGTGGCGCATGAGCACCGTGCGGAACTGGAGGCCTGCCCGAGCGAAAAGGTGAAGCTGGATCGACTGTGCGAGCTGAACGTTATCGCCCAGGTCCGCAATGTCGCCACCAATCCGATTACAGTTGCGGCATGGCGGGGCGGGCAGGATCTGACCATCCACGGCTGGGTTTATTCGATCGCCAATGGGTTGGTGACGGATCAGGGCGTCAGTGTTTCCGGTCTGCCGGATCGCAACCGTATCTTCGGGATTTGACTTAATGCGCGCTATCTGTAACCGTTACCAAATATGGTTAACCGATATTTACAAAAATTAACGGTCAGCCACATCGTTTTTTTATAACCTGTTGATAGGTTGTTTAACATTTCAGGGCGACAGTCCGTAAGCGGTCTCGTGGTTAAGGGACACGGTTAAGGACAAGTTACTGTGGCGGCCTCTCTCGGTTTGGGTTCAGCACAATTTGGCGGTGATTACGGCATCTCGAACACGCGGGGACGTGTGAGCGAGGATGAAGTGCGTCAGATCCTGCAACTGGCGGCTGACTGTAAGGTACTGACGGTGGACTCGTCGCACTATGATGGTGATGTCGAGCGGATTCTCGGCCGCAACTGGCCGTTTCCATCGCCGTTCAAGCCGCAGGTGCGGACTTTGCGCCTGGAAAAGGGTTTGGACTGGCTGGAGTCGCGTTTGCGCCGTTCGGTCGAGCATATGGGCCTGGTGCGGGTGCACGCGGCCCTTATTGATAATCCAGAAGATTTGATGGGGCCCCAGGGCGATGAGCTGTGGGCGCGTCTGGAAAAGCTTAAGGCCGATGGCTTGATCTCGAAGATCGGCATTTCGGCGAGTTATGACGACCAGCCTTTGTTGCTGGCCAGGCGATTCAAGCCGGATGTGATGCAGGTGCCGGCCTCGATCCTGGATCAGCGCCTGGTGCGTGACGGGACCCTGGCGGCTCTGGCGAAGCTGGGCGTCGAGGTACAGATCCGGTCGGTGTTCCTGCAGGGGCTGTTGTTCCTGCCGCGGGAGAAGTTGCCGGCGAATTTGATTCCGGTGGGGCCGCATCTGTCGCGGGTGCGGCGGATCATGGCGGAGTCCGGCGCGGATCCATTGCATGCGGCCTTGAGTTTTGCGCTGAACCTGGACGGCGTGTCGACGGTGGTGGTCGGGGTGACCTCGGCGGCGGAACTGCGGGCGATTATCGCGGCCTCGGAAAGCAAGGCGCCGCGGATCAACTGGGATGCCATGGCGCTGAATGACGAGGTCGCGCTGACGCCCGGCATGTGGTTTCAGGACCTAGGCGAGAAGACGCAGAGGCGGCTGGTCCGCGTGGCGTAAGGGAAAGACCAGGGGCCGCCCGCCGCATGGCTCTGGGCGTTCGGCGCGGAAATCGACCCACCGGGTCGATTTCATAAG
>NZ_GL883077.1:569049-599157 GCF_000204015.1 Asticcacaulis biprosthecium C19
TTTTGCCATGCGGCAAAACTTCGCTTCTCACCCCCTGGACCCCATAACTCAACAGTGCTTAATCATTTTAACTTCAAAAAACCGGGACTCTTGGGTCCCGGTTTTTTGAGGTTGAAGTTACTAATCATCGTAGAGTATCGGGGTGCAGGGGTCCGCGACCCCTGCCCTTTATATCCTTCTCGGAACCTGCCATGCCCGAACTCCCCGAAGTGGAAACTGTCCGGCGCGGGCTTGAGCCTTACCTCGACACTGCCATCCTGTCGGACGTCGAACTCCACCGTCCGAACCTCCGCTACCCGTTTCCTGAGCGGTTTGCAGACCAGCTCAATGGCGCCACGGTTCTGCGCCTGGAACGCCGGGCGAAATATCTTCTGTTTCATCTCGACATCCAGAAGATCTGGGTCACGCACCTCGGCATGACGGGCCGTTTCCAGGTCGAACAGCAGGCGCTGGACGGCAACTATTATCATGCGGTCGACACCGACAGCAAACACCGGCACGTTTCCGCCATCGCCACCCGCGACGGTGTCGCCCGCAAACTCGAATTCTTCGACCCGCGGCGGTTCGGTTTCATGCTGCTGCTGACGCCGGCCGAACTGTATGCCACGTCATGGTATCAATCCCTGGGCGTAGAGCCCCTGTCGGACGCCCTCAGCCCGGCCTACCTGCTCGACATGGCCCGGGACCGCAAGACCAACCTGAAGGCGCTGCTGATGGCCCAGGGCGGCATTGCGGGCCTCGGCAACATCTATGTCTGCGAAGCCCTGTGGCGGGCGAAGCTCAGCCCCGACCGTCCCGCCGGCAAGCTGACGCCGAAAGATGCCGAGGCGCTTACGGACGCTATCAAGACTGTCCTGGAGGAGGCTGTTGCGGCCGGCGGTTCCTCGATCAGTGACTTTACCGCCGCGACGGGTGAACTCGGCCTTTTCCAGCACAGCTTTTGTGTATACGACCGCAAGGGCCAGCCCTGCCGGCGTGAGGATGGCGGCATTATCGAGCGCAAGGTCCATCAGGGGCGTTCGACATTCTTTTGTCCGAAGTGCCAGAGGTAAAGTAGAGATTCACCCATTGGCTGGTGCCAAGAAATCCCCCCTCCGACTGCGCGCTGTCGCTTGCAGCCACCTCCCCCGTATAACGGGGGAGTATAAGATGTTAGAGATTGCTCACCTCATAAGAATGCCACGGCGTCGGTAGGCAGAGAGAGCTGTGCGTTCGTGTAGGTGCTATGGAGAAGTCCCGGTGCTTGTTAAGAATCCACCGTTGTGCATAAAATTTTCCCGCAAAAGCGAAAAGAGGCGCACAACGGATTGACCCCAATGGCGTCATCAGTTATACGCCGCGCTCTTGAAATTCTTGTCCGGGCGCTGGCCTGGGCTTATCCGCAACGTACCGTACTCAGGTGAACAATGGCCAATAACCCCGGCGCGCGCAAATCGATCCGCAAGATCGCGGCCCGTACTGAAGTCAACAAGGCGCGCCGCTCGCGCGTCCGCACCTATGTGCGCAAGTTCGAAGAAGCTCTGACCGCCGGTGACGCCACCGTTGCCCAGACCGCTTTCGTTCAGGCCCAATCCGAACTGATGCGCGCCGTTTCCAAGGGCGTGGTCCACAAGAATACCGGCGCACGCAAGGTGTCGCGCCTGGCCGCCCAGCTCAAGAAGCTGGCGACCGCCTAAGACCCTTTTTCAAAGGCGTGGCCGGTGTCCGGACCACGCCTTTTTGATGCTTTTTCTGTGACAAATCAAAATCTTTGCTACGCACATGCAGGTGTGCGGTGCGGCGAAGCTCTGTCCGTGGTGCCTGCCCGGTCAGGTTGCGTCAATCACAAAAAAAGTTTTGGTAAATGTCGTACTAATTTCTCTTTGCTGGCGAACGAGTTATCGGAGTCAATCGAAATTTCGGCGCTGCCGTGCAATTCCTTGGTTGACCCCAAAGGCCAGAACGTTAATTTGTCCTAACCCGGCCAAGTCGTCCCAACACGGATGAATTGGATACAGTAAGGGTTCCATATTGTGCTGTCGCCTGGACAGTCTACCGCCGGACAATGCCTGTCCTGCGCAGATCCCAGGAGTACAGCCAGCCGATCGTAGCAGGAGCAAGGGACGCTTGCTTTCGGCTGACTCGGACCTTCGGGTCCAAATGTTTATCTTTCGGTTCGCCATCCTGGATGGAATGGCGAGAGACTTCGGGCGGCTCGGTCCGACCGAGGTAACATAAAGACGACACCCTCTTTTCGCGTAAAAGGGGAAAAGCAGATGTTTACGTTGCGGAAACTCGTTTCCCAGGCGTTGATGTCCGGCACAAGGCGATCCTTCGCGGTTGTGCTTTCACAACGAGTACCGAATGCGGCGTGGCCTTGTGGTGAGGGAAGCGCTCGGTCGGGGTTTGGCGTCGCGTTTTCCGGATATCGGTATCGATTTCCGGTGGAAGCCAGGCTTAACAGGGTCACATTACCGTGCGTTTCCTCAGGGGTTGCTCAAGCCTCGGGAGAGTTTCGGTGATGTGCCAGAAGTAGAGTGGGTAAAATGGGGCAAACGATCGGGGCGATAAAAAAATGCCAAGCATGACAAGCTGGTCGCCGATCCTACCTGAGACGGTATGGTCTAAAGTAGCCGGGGTTCTCCGCAAAGAATTGGGAGAGGGCCCGTACAATTCGTACGTCGCGCCATCGGCCGTGAAGCCTGGTCCGTATGGCGATCCGGTGTTGGTGACGCCGACCGCCTATGCGCGTGACTGGATTTCCAAGAACGCGATCCGTCGCGCCCAGGAACTGTGGCAGCAGCACGATCCGGATGCGCGCATCCTCGATATTCTGTGTCGCGTCGACTATGATGACCAGGTCCGAACCGGTGGTATCGTGACGGCTTTGGTGCCGTCGACACCGGTGGCAGCCTCCGAACCGGTGGTGGAGGCTGTGGTGCCGGCCACCCGTATCAGTGGTCTGCAGGACCGTCTGACGTTCGACACCTTCGTGCCGGGCCGCGGCAATGAGTTTGCCTACACCATGTCGCGCCAGGTGGCGTCGTGGGCGGATGGCCACTTCAATCCGGTGTTTTTCCATGGCCCTTATGGCTATGGCAAGACGCACCTGCTCAACGCCATCGGCTGGGAAGCCCAGGCGAAGCGGCCGGATGCCCGTATCGTGTATCTGACGGCGGAAAAATTTACCTCGACCTTCGTGAAGGCGTTGATGGACAAGTCGACGTCGGCCTTCAAGGACGAGGTTCGTGGCGCGGACCTGCTGCTGGTGGACGATGTCCACTTTATCGGCGGCAAGACCTCGTCGCAGGAAGAACTGTTCCACACGCTGACCTCTCTGATCGAGAACAACCGGCGTGTGGTGTTTACGGCCGACCGTCCGCCGACACAGCTGAACGAGATCGAGGCGCGGTTACGGTCGCACCTCTCATCGGGTTTGGTCTGTGCTCTGGACGTGGCGGATCAGAGTCTGCGGATGGGCATTGTCGAGCGTAAGCTGGGGCAACTGTCACAGCGACTGGGTGTTGCCCAGTGTCCGCGGGCTGAAGTTATGCAATTTCTGGCCGATCGGGTGCCAGGGTCGATCCGTGAGCTTGAAGGCGCGGTCAATACCCTGGTGGCATCCGCCGGCGCGCGTTTAGGGAGTTTGACCTTGGAAGAAGCTATGGCGCTGTTGCAGCCCAACCTGAAAGTCGCCGTTGAGCGTCGTGTCACGGTCGATGAAATTCAGAAGCTGACGGCGGACCATTTCGGGCTGAAGCAGGCCGATCTTCTGAGCGAGCGCCGTACGCGTTCGGTGGCGCGTCCGCGTCAGGTGGCGATGTGGCTGTGTAAGCAGCATACAACGCGGTCGTATCCGGACATCGGCCGGCGTTTCGGCGGCCGCGACCACACCACCGTGCTGCATGCGGTGAAGAAGGTCGAGGAGCTGCTGCAGGCCGACGATCAGATTGCCCGGGATGTCGAGGCGCTCACCCGCAAATTGCGTAGCAATTGAGACGGGGTGTGGGGTCCGTGACCCCACAAAGCTTTTCTTCTTCCTTTTCTGGCCCTTCGCCCCCTTGGGGGCGAGGGCAGAAAAGGAAAAAGGAAGACTTGGGGCCACAGGCCCCAAACCCCGTTTGAATTTCGTGCGAATTCCTCTAAGGTCCCCGTCCCGAACTTCAGGACACAAGCGATGCAATTTACCATAGAACGTGGCGCCCTGCTGAAAGCCCTTGGCCACGTACAGAACGTCGTCGAACGCCGTAATACCATCCCCATCCTGTCCAACGTCCTGTTGTCGGCAGAACGCGGGCAGGTATCCTTCTCCGCGACCGACCTCGATATGGAAATCGTCGATACCGCCGAGGCCACGGTCAGTGTCCCGGGCCAGATCACCGCCCCTGCCCACACCCTCTACGAAATCGTCCGCAAACTGCCCGACGGCGCCGATGTCGAGCTGAAATTTTCGGCCGGCGACGATCCCCGCCTGGCCGTCTCCGCCGGCCGTTCGCGCTTTGCCCTGCCGGTTCTGCCGGCCGGCGACTTTCCCATCATGTCCAGCGACCACGAAGGCGTCTCTTTCTCGATCCTGCGTGATGACCTCAAGCGCCTGATTGACAAGACCCGCTTCGCCGTCTCGACCGAGGAAACCCGCTACTACCTCAACGGCATGTACCTCCACACCCTGTCCGAGGACGGCTCCAACTATCTGCGCGCCGTCGCTACCGATGGCCACCGCCTGGCCCTGGCCGAAATGCCCGCACCCGAGGGGTCCGCAGGCGGTCCCGGCGTCATCATCCCGCGCAAGACCATTGACCAGGCCCGTCGCCTGCTGGACGACGGCACCGGCTATGTCGAACTGACCATCTCGCCCGCCAAGATCCGCTTCCAACTGGGCAATGCCTCGCTGACCTCGAAGATCATCGACGGCTCGTTCCCCGACTACGGCCGCGTCATCCCCAAGAATAACGACAAGGTGATGATGATCGACACCGGTATCCTTGCCAAGGCCGTGGACCGCGTTTCAACCATCTCGGCGGAAAAGTCGCGTTCGGTGAAGATGGCCATCGAACCCGGCCGTCTGACCCTGTCGGTGCGCAATATCGAAGCCGGTCAGGCCGTCGAAGAAGCCGAAATCGACTATGATAACGACTCGATCGATATCGGCTTCAATGCGCGCTACATCCTGGACGTCATGGGCCAGATTGGTGGTGAACAGGTCGAGTTGCGCTTTGCCGATGCGTCGTCGCCGACCCTGGTGCTCGATCCGGCTGACAATGGCGTCCAGTACGTGCTGATGCCGCTGCGTGTTTGATGGCGGTGTTGCGCCTTTCGGGTCGCATACCTGAAGTTTTGGCGCATAAATTATGGTCTTAGGCTTCGGAAACACCGGCGGGCCAAATCCCCCCCGTCTCATTTGCTAACCGCAAATGACCACGGCACGGGCCGCCCCGCCCCCGTATAACGGGGGATATAAGGTTTTTGCATTCCTCTGCCTGGGGGACTGCTGACATGTCCATCCATCCCATCCAGGCCCTGTCACTGACCGAGTTCCGGTCCTATGAACGGCTCGACTTTCCCATCACCGGACGCAGCGTCTATCTCTACGGCCCAACGGCGCCGGAAAGACCAACCTGCTCGAAGCCATCAGCGTCCTGAACCCCGGCAAGGGCCTGCGCGGCGCCGCCTACTCAGATCTGGGCCGGCGCCCAACCGACGAAGCCCACGGCCGCCCTTGGGCCGTGCTCGCCCGCCTGCATACCGGCGAGGACGAAGTGCAACTGGCCACCGGCTCCGACCCCCGCGACCGGGCCAAACGCACCGTCCGCATCGACCAGCAAGCCGTACCGGCGGCGCAACTTCTGGATCATCTGCGCATGATCTGGCTGACCCCCGCCCAGGACCGGCTGTTCATCGAAGCCCGCAACGACCGCCTAAAATTCTTTGACCGCCTGGTCTATGCCGCCGAACCCGGCCACGCCGCCATCGTCGCCGCCTATGAAAAAGCCCTGCGCGAACGCCTGAAACTGCTGACCGAAGGCCCCGCCGACGAAACCTGGCTGACGGTGCTGGAACATAAGCTGGCCGCCAATGGTGCGCGAATGACCGAAGCCCGCCAGGCCGCCATGCAGGCGCTGCAAAACGAGATCGACGGGCACGAAAGCGCCTTCCCCAAGGCTGACCTCAGCCTGACCGGGACGATCGACACCGCCGACCTGACGACCGCCCTGATGAACGGGTTCAGACACAGCCGCGATCGTGACGGCGCCGCCGGACGGTCACTGTTCGGGCCCCACCGCATGGATCTGGCCGTCGTTCACCGCGACAAAACACGCCCGGCGGCCGACTGTTCGACCGGCGAACAGAAGGCGCTTCTGCTCAACATCATCCTGGCGCAAGGTGCCCGTCTTTCGGCCTTCAAACCCGTGCTCCTGCTGGACGAAGTAGCGGCCCATCTCGACCCCTTGCGCAGGCACGCATTGTTTGACGAGACCCATGCTTTAGGGCTACAAACCTTCTTTACAGGAACGGATTTGAGCCTGTTCGACGGCCTTTTGGGCCGCGCCCTGGGTGTCCGCGTAGAGGCGGCGCAAATCCTTGAAATGCTTGAGTAAACTGAAAGCTTCCCATGACTGATGACTCCGAAGACATCAACACCGGACTGGACGCCAACGGCCAGTCCGAATACGGCGCTGATTCGATCAAGGTTCTGAAAGGTCTGGACGCCGTTCGAAAACGTCCCGGCATGTATATCGGCGACACGGATGACGGCTCCGGGCTGCATCACATGGTCTACGAAGTGGTCGATAACGCTATCGATGAAGTGCTGGCCGGACACGCCACGCGCGTCGAAGTCATCCTCAATGTCGACGGCTCCTGCACTGTCACCGACGACGGCCGCGGTATCCCGGTCGACATCCACGAAGGCGAGGGCGTCTCCGCCGCCGAAGTGATCATGACCGAGCTGCACGCCGGCGGTAAGTTCGACCAGAATTCCTACAAGGTTTCCGGCGGCCTGCACGGGGTCGGCGTTTCCGTGGTCAACGCCCTGTCCGACTATCTCGACCTGGTGATCTATCGCCAGGGCAAGAAACATTCGGTGCGTTTCGAGCGCGGCGCTACGGTCAAGCCGCTGGAAGTCATCGGCGAGGCGCCCAAACGCGACGATGGCCGCGACTATACCGGCACCGAAGTCACCTTCTTCCCGTCCATGGCCAAAAAGGATGCCCAGGGTATGACCCTGGACGGAACCTTCTCGTTCATTGACTTCGATCGCAAGACGCTGGAACACCGCCTGCGCGAACTGGCCTTCCTCAATTCCGGCGTCTCGATCCGTTTCGCCGACCTGCGCGAGGCCGAACCGTACGAAACCCTGCTGCACTATGACGGGGGCATTATCGAGTTCGTCAGGCATCTGGACAAGGCCAAGACCGCCATTATCAAGGCGCCGGTCGCCGTGCGTGGTCACCGCGAAAAGGTCGAGGTCGACCTGGCGCTGCAATGGAACGACAGCTACCACGAGACCATGTTGTGCTTCACCAACAACATCCCGCAACGTGACGGTGGTACCCACCTGGCGGCCTTCCGTGGTGCGTTGACCCGCGTCATGACGGCCTATCTGGAAAGCTCCGGCGCCGCCAAGAAGGAAAAGGTCACCGTCACAGGCGAAGACGCCCGCGAAGGCCTGACCTGCGTCCTGTCGGTCAAGGTCCCGGACCCGAAGTTCTCGTCCCAGACCAAGGACAAGCTGGTCTCGTCCGAAGTCCGGCCGGCCGTTGAAGGCCTGGTCTATGACAAGCTGACGCAATGGTTTGAGGAAAACCCCGTCGAAGCCAAGCAGATCGTCAACAAGATCATCGAAGCGGCTTCCGCCCGCGAAGCCGCCCGCAAGGCGCGCGACCTGACGCGGCGCAAGTCGGCTCTGGATATTTCCAGCTTGCCCGGTAAGCTGGCCGACTGCCAGGAACGCGATCCGGCGCGCTCGGAACTGTTCATCGTCGAAGGCGACTCGGCTGGCGGTTCCGCCAAACAGGGTCGCAACCGTGAAAACCAGGCCATCCTGCCCCTGCGCGGCAAGGTGCTGAACGTCGAACGTGCCCGTTTCGACAAGATGCTGTCGTCCGAGCAGATCGGGACGTTGATCGTGGCGCTGGGGGCCGGTATCGGCCGCGATGACTTCAACATCGAGAAGCTGCGCTACCACAAGATCATCATCATGACCGACGCCGATGTCGACGGCGCCCACATCCGCACCTTGCTGCTGACCTTCTTCTACCGTCAGATGCCGGAACTGCTGGACAAGGGCTATCTCTACATCGCCCAGCCGCCTTTGTATAAGGTCGCCAAGGGTAAGTCGTCGCGCTACCTGAAAGACGACGCCGAACTGGACGCCTATCTCATCGAGGAAGGCAACCACGACGCCTTCCTGGAACTGCGCACGGGCGAACGCATCATCGGCGCCGATCTCGACGCCCAGGTCCGCGCCGCCAAGAGTTTCAAGGCCAGCGTCGATCGCCTGGCCTCGCGCGCCCCGGCCTTTGCCATTGAGCAAGCCGCGCTGGCCGGCCTGTTCGGCGCCGAACCGCACCTGGAACTGGTGGCCCGCCGTCTCGACCGTCTGAACCAGGACGGCGACGGTCCGTGGTCGGCCGAAGCTGGTCCGGCCGGGGGCTATGTCTTCTCGCGCACCCGCCGCGGCGTTACCGAAAAGATCGCCCTGGACGAGGCGCTTCTGCACAGCCAGGACGCCCGCCGTCTGGGCGAACGCGCTGAGGGCCTGGTCGAGCTGTTCACCGACATCTCGATCTTCACCCGCAAGGACAAGTCGACTGACATCCGCGGTCCGCTCGATCTGGTCGCCGCCGTGCTGGACGCCGGCCGCAAGGGGCTGTCGATCCAGCGCTACAAGGGCCTGGGCGAGATGAACGCCGAACAGCTATGGGAAACCACGTTGGACAAGGAGGCCCGCACCCTGTTGCAGGTCAAGGTCAACCACGCCGATGAAGCCGACGAGATGTTCTCCAAGCTGATGGGCGACCTGGTCGAGCCGCGCCGTGAATTCATCCAGGAAAATGCCCTGGATGCCGAGGTGGACGCGTAAGACCTGTGACCGAGACGGCGGCTTTGAAAATGTACGCCGTCTTCTCGCCGGCGGCGGTGAAGGCGATGAAGGGCAATCGCGGTAAGCTGGCGGCTCAGGCAGGACATGCCTATCTGCACGCCTGGTGGGATGCGCATACCCGGCATCCGGAGCTCGCGGCCGCCTATCGCAAGGGGCCGCGGGCCTTCAAGATCGCCCTGATGCCGAAGGATGAGGATGGCACCGATGAAGCCTGGTTCGACCGCCTTTTGGAGGCCTACCGCGACAAGACGGGCGTGACCAAGGTGATTGATGCCGGCTTTACCGTGTTCGAAGGCCCGACCCTGACCTGTATCGGAATCGGTCCGATCTCGGCGGAGGATCGCGAAGAGGTTCTGGCCGGGTTGCGTCCGCTTATATAGCCAAACCGCAAGATCGGTCGAGCACCCCGTGGCCTTTGGCGCCTAAATGGTTGCGCCACGGAGGAACACGATGACGGCGGCGCTTCACAACTATCATGACCGAATGCAGCGGGTGTTGGACTACATAGACCGGCATCTTGACGGTGATCTCGATCTGGACACGGTGAGCGGCGTCGCGGCCTTCTCGAAGTTCCATTTTCACCGGCAGTTTTCGGCGACGTTTGGGGTGTCCGTCCATAGCTATATCCAGTTAATCCGGATGAAGCGTGCTTCGCATCAGCTGGCCTATACCGACGCCCAAAGCGTTACGGACATTGCGATGGATGCCGGCTACGACGCACCGGATGCCTTTGCCCGCGCCTTTCGGCAAAGGTTCGGGCAGTCGCCGTCCGCGTTCCGTAAATCTCCCGACTGGGAGCTGTGGCATGCGGCCCTTGGGCCTCTCGACAAAGCCAGGAGCAAACTCATGCAGACGACCTTTACCCCCACCGACGTGACGATCCGCGATGTCCCCGCAACGCCCGTGGCGATCATGGAGCACCGCGGTGACCCGGCGACGCTGGGCGCGACGATCCAGCGGTTCATCGCCTGGCGCAAGGCGGCCAACCTGCCGCCCAAAACGAATCCGACCTTTACGGTGTGGCGTTCGGAGCGGCGCCCGGCGTCGCCGGCGGATTACAGCATCGACCTTTGCGTCGGGACCGACCAGCCGATCGCGGCCGGCGACGAACAGGTCAGGGCCGGTGAGATCCCCGGCGGACGCTGCGCGGTGTTGCGCGTCGTCGGCAATACCGACAATCTGGAGCCGGCCGCGCTTTACCTCTATCGCGAATGGCTTCCGGCCAGCGGCGAGGAGGCGCGTGACTTCCCGATCTATGGCCAGCGGTTGAGCTTCTACCCGGATGTGCCGCAACATGAAGCGGTCGCAGACGTATTCCTGCCGCTGAAGTAGAGGGGCAGATTTGAAAATGAACGCGGTCTATGATAATAATTATCATAGACCGCTTTTCTTTTAGAGATCGTCATGCCCAGCGCATCATCGAAGCGCGCGATAGCCGCCGTGAGGTCGAACTTGAGGCGTTACGCAAGGCCATAGACGAAGGTATCAACAGCGGTCCCAGCATTCCTGCCGATGAGGTCTTCGATCGCCTGAAAGCCAAATATCAGGCCATGATGGATGCGGATCGCGAATAGCCGTCGCCCCAGCACCACATCTCCGCCGTCGCTACGCTTCGTCGTCGTGCGGTCGCACTCCCCACGCAAGCGCAGGGAGTCCTGTACTCACTGCTGACGGTCTTTGACGTCTTCTTCCTTGGCCGTGGCACGGTCGGTTTCGTCAAAGGTCACCTTCGACTGACCTTGCGACTGGCCATAGCTGCGGTTCTTCTTGGCCAGGTTCTGCATTGTCGCCGTCATGCCGTCCTTGCTGACCGCCATAGTTTGGCTGGCGTCAACGCCCATGGCGCCGGCATCGGAGAACTTGGCGAATTCGGCCCCTAGGAAGACGACTTCCCAGCCGCGCGCCCGCGCCCGGTCCAAAGCCGCCTTGGCGGCGCCCTGGTTGAATTCCGTGCTCGAATTTTCCTCGCCGTCGGTCATGATGACCAGGACCGCCTGTTTTGGATTGTCCTTTTCGGCCAGGGACACCATGCGGCCGATGGCGTCATAAAGCGGCGTCATGCCGCGCGGACTGGCCTCGGCTGAGGTAATGTTGCGCCACTGCGCCGGCACGACATGGCTGCGCAGGACGTCGAATTGCAGTCCGCCCTGATGGTCGAAGACGGCCAGGGTGATTGAAGTTTTGAGGCCGGCGTCCTCAGGCGTTTCCTTGCCGAGATCGACGGCGTAGGCATTGACCGAGGTCAGGGCTTCGTCCCAGATCGACGACATGGAACCGGTACGGTCGAGCAGGATATAGGTGGATACGCTTTGCGGTGGGAGGGTGTGGGCCCGCACGGCGGCCGGGACCAGCGCCAGCAGGAACAGCGCGGCGAGCACAAGGGTTTTACGCATGGTGGCCTCCTCAGACAGGCAGGAGGCGCGATCGCCCCCACTCGCATCAGAACGCCGGGTTTGCGGCGGGGCTATGTTTGAATAACGGCGTTTTGGCTGTCAAGTGATGGCGGATTTGTGGCGGGCGGTCACCGTGGACGCATGGCCTGTCCCACTTTCGATCGCGGCGGACGGCCAAGGACACCTGAGATAAACCAGGCCGCGTCGACGACCTTAGCCAGGTCGACGCCGGTTTCCATGCCCAATCCGTTGAGCATGTACAACACGTCTTCGGTGGCAACATTGCCGCTGGCGCCCGGCGCATAGGGACAGCCGCCCAGACCGCCCACCGAGGAATCGATCGTCGCAATGCCATAGTCCAGCGAGGTCAGGATATTGGCCAGGGCCTGGCCATAGGTGTCGTGGAAATGCACCGCCAGCTTATCGGAAGAGATACGGGCGGTGACCACGTCCAGTAATTTGGCGACATCCGCGGGGGTGCCCACGCCGATGGTATCGCCGAGGCTGACCTGATAACAGCCCATTTCTAGCATTATTTGGGCCAAGTCAGCTACGGCAGCTGGATCGACCGCGCCTTCGTACGGGCACCCGAGCACACAGGAAACATAGCCACGGACATCAATGCCGTCGTCGCAAGCTTGATCGCAAACCGCTCCGAACCTTTCAACGCTTTCGGCGACCGAGCAATTTATGTTCTTCCGGCTGAAAGTTTCCGATGCAGCGCCGAAGATGGCAACCACATTGGCGCCGGCGGCTCGGGCGGCGTAATATCCCGTTAGATTGGGCGTAAGTGTTGGATAAGAGATTTTGTGCGATCGCGAAATGCCGGCCATGACCTCGGCGGCGTCGCCCATCTGAGGCACCCATTTCGGCGAGACGAAACTGGCGGCTTCGATATAACTTAGGCCGGTGGCCGACAGGCGGTCGATCAGCGCGATCTTGTCCGCGGTCGAAACCATCGCGGTTTCGGCCTGGAGACCGTCGCGGGGGCCGACTTCGTAAAGGGTGACGAATTCAGGTCTCATTTGGCGGGTCTCATTTGGTCTCTTCGAACAGTTCGCGGCCGATCAGCATGCGGCGGATTTCCGAGGTGCCGGCACCAATCTCATACAGCTTGGCATCGCGCCACAGCCGGCCGACCGGGTATTCGTTGGTGTAGCCATTGCCACCCAGGCATTGGATGGCCTCGCCAGCCATCCAGGTCGCCTTTTCGGCGGCGTAGAGGATGCAGCCGGCGGCGTCCTTGCGGGTGGTTTCACCGCGATCGCAGGCCTGGGCCACGGCATAGACATAGGCGCGGCAGGCCGCCCAGGTCGAATACATGTCGGCGACCTTGCCCTGCATTAGCTGGAAGGTCCCGATGGCCTGGCCGAACTGTTCCCGGTCGTGGATGTAGGGGATGATGGCGTCGAGGCAGGCGCGCATGATGCCCAGCGGTCCGCCCGACAGGACCACGCGTTCGTAGTCGAGACCTGACATCAGCACGGCTGCACCTCGACCTTCCGTACCCAGAACATTGTCGTAGGGCACCTCGCAGTCTTCGAAAACCAGCTCGCCGGTGTGCGATCCGCGCATGCCCAGCTTGTCCAGTTTCTGCGCAACCGAGAAGCCGGTGAAGTCTTTTTCGATCAGGAAGGCGGTGATGCCTTTGGAGCCGGCGTCCATATCGGTTTTGGCGTAGACCACCAGGACGTCGGCGTCGGGGCCATTGGTGATCCACATCTTGGAGCCGTTGAGGACATAGCGGTCATTCTTGCGATCGGCGCGCAGGCGCATCGACACCACATCCGAGCCGGCGCCGGTTTCCGACATGGCCAGCGCCCCGACATGGTCGCCGGAGATCAGTTTGGGCAGGTATTTCGCCTTCTGTTCGGGCGTGCCGTTGCGGTTGATCTGGTTGACGCACAGATTGGAGTGGGCGCCGTACGACAGCCCGATGCTGGCCGAGGCGCGCGAAATCTCTTCCATGGCGATGACGTGGGCCAGGTAGCCCATGGCGGCGCCGCCATGGATTTCCGGCACGGTCAAGCCCAGCACACCCATATCGCCCATGGCCTTCCACAGGTGCATGGGGAACTGGTCGTCCCGGTCGGTGTCATTGGCCAGGGGCACGATCTCGACCTCGGCAAAACGGCGCACGCCTTCGCGCAGGGCGTCGATGTCCTCGCCGTGGCCGAAGTTCAAATGGGGGAAGTCCAGCATATTATGTCCTTTAGGATTTGGCCTATTCGATTTCCACCAGCAGCGCCTTGTCGCCTACCTGATCGTCGGTGCGGACATGGACGGCCTTTACGGTGCCGGGACGGGCGGCCTTGAGGGTATGTTCGATCTTCATGGCGCCCAGGATCAGCAGCTTCTGGCCCTTGTCGACCGTGTCGCCGGCGGCGACGAAGACGTCGATGACCTTGCCCGGCATGGGGGCGTGGACCTCGCCCGGCGCGATGCCGGCCTCGTCGGCGTCGCGCACAGCCAGGTGCAGGTGCGGCCGCGGGGGCAGGTTGACCCACCAACCCGTTGTGTCGTTCCACGGAGAACCCGGATCGGTCGCGACGGCGTGGGCGGGCGGCGCGGCGTCAGGCCACGGCTGGGTCAGGCGGTCGATATGGCGGGCGATAAAGCCGGTATCGATATGGGCGGCGGCAAATTCGGGATCGCTGACCACGCGGCGCAGGAAGCCGAGGTTGGTGGCCAGGCCCCTCAGCCGTGTTTCGACCAGGACCTCGCGCATGCGGGCCAGGGCGTGGGTCCGGTCGCGGCCATGGACGACCAGCTTGGCGATCATCGGGTCGTAAAAGACGCTGACCTCGTCGCCCTGTTCGACGGCGCTCTCGACACGTGCCCAGGCAGGAAATTCGAGTTGGGTCAGACGACCGGTCGCCGGCAGGAAGTCGTTCTGCGGATCCTCGGCGTAGAGGCGGGCTTCGATGGCATGACCGTGTATGGCCAGGTCATCCTGGGCTTTCGGCAGGGGTTGGCCCGACGCCACGCGCAGTTGCCACTCGACCAGGTCCAGTCCGGTGATCTCCTCCGTGACGGGGTGCTCGACCTGGAGGCGGGTGTTCATCTCCATGAAGTAGAAGGGGGCGTTTTCGATGCCATTGCCGACGTCGACGATGAACTCGACCGTGCCGGCGCCATGGTAACCGATAGCCTGTGCGGCGCGGACCGCGGCCTGGCCCATGGCGGCGCGAAGGGTTTCCGGCAGGTTGGGGGCCGGCGCCTCTTCAATGACCTTCTGGTGGCGGCGTTGCAGGGAACAATCACGTTCGAACAGATGTACGACCTGGCCGTGCTTATCGCCGAAAACCTGGATCTCGATATGGCGAGGCACCTCAATGTATTTCTCGATCAGCACCTTCGGGTCGCTGAAGGCGTTCTGGCCTTCGCGCTGGGCCGAGGTCAGGGCATCGGCAAAATCTTTGGCACGATCGACCCGGCGCATGCCCTTGCCACCGCCGCCGGCGACGGCCTTGATCAGGACCGGCCAGCCGATGCGTTCAGCTTCCGAAAGCAGTTTGTCCGGGGACTGATCATCGCCGTGATAGCCGGGCGTGACCGGCACACCGGCCTGCGTCATCAGGGCCTTGGCAGCCCCCTTCAGCGCCATGGCCGAGATGGCTTCGGGGGTGGGGCCGATAAAGGTCAGGCCTGCGGTTTCACAGGCGCGAGCGAACTCGACATTTTCCGACAGGAAGCCGTAGCCGGGGTGGATGGCCCGGGCGCCGTGTTCGACGGCCACGGCGACGATACGGTCGCCGCGCAGGTAGGAGTCGGACGCCGCCGCCGGGCCGATCAGAGCGGCGTCGTCGGCTTCGCGGACGAAGGGCGCGTGTTTGTCGGCCTCGGAATAGACCGCCACGGTGCGCACGCCCATCCGCTTACAGGTTCGGATGATGCGCCGGGCGATTTCACCGCGGTTGGCGATCAGAATCTTAGAGAACATCAGACATCCCCCATCGTCAAACGTCCCACTGCGGTTTGCGCTTGTCGAGAAACGCGCCAATGCCTTCGCGGCCTTCGTCGCTGGCCCGGCGGGCAGCGATGCGGCTGGCGGTCTTTCCGGCGATGTCGGTGCCCTTGTGGGCGATATCGCTCAGCAGATCCTTGATATCGGCGACAGCGGCGGGGGCCGCTTCGACAAACGCCTGGATGAGCGGCTGTGCGGCGACCTCAAGGTCGTCGGCGACCTGATGCACCAGGCCGATGCGCAGGGCCTCGGTGGCGTCGAAACGCTCGCCGCTCAGCATATAGCGCCGCGACGCCGACATGCCGATCTTGCTCAGCACGAAGGGCGAGATCACCGCCGGAATCAGGCCGAGCCGGACCTCGGTCAGGCCGAACTGTGTGCCCGGCGCGGCGACGACCACGTCACAGCAGGCGGTCAGGCCGACGCCCCCACCGAAGACGCCGCCATGGACCAGGCCGATGACCGGCTTGGGGCAGGCATTGATCGTTTCGAACATCTCGGCCAGGCCGCGGGCGTCTTCGCGGTTCATCTCTTCGTCCTGCTCAGCGGCGCGGCGCATCCAGTTGAGATCGGCGCCCGCCGAGAAGCTGCGGCCGGCGCCGTTCAGGACGATGACACGGATGCCGTCCTGCTTGCCCAGGTCGGAAAAGGCCTCCTTCAGGTCGCCGATCATGCCTTCGTTGAAGGCGTTGTGGACCTCGGGGCGGTTCAGGGTAACGCGGGTGACGCCCTGAGCGTCGCTGTCGATCAGAATGGACATGGTAGCCTCCTACATCCGGAAAATGCCGAACCGGGTCGGGGTGATGGGAGCGTTCAAGGCGGCGGAGAGGCCGAGGCCCAGCACGCGGCGGGTATCGGCGGGGTCGATAACCCCGTCGTCCCACAGCCGTGCCGAGGCGTAGTAGGGATGGCCCTGGCTGTCGTAGGTGTCGCGGATCGGCGCCTTGAAGGCGGCCTCATCCTCGGCCGACCAGGTGCCGCCCTTGGCTTCGATGCCATCGCGGCGGACGGTGGCCAGGACATTGGCCGCCTGTTCGCCGCCCATGACGGAGATGCGGGCATTGGGCCACATCCACAGGAATCGCGGTTCGTAGGCGCGGCCGCACATGCCGTAGTTGCCGGCGCCGTAGGAGCCGCCGATGATCACGGTCAGCTTGGGGACATCGGCGCAGGCGACGGCGGTGACCATCTTGGCGCCGTGGCGGGCAATGCCTTCGTTTTCGTATTTGCGGCCGACCATGAAGCCGGTGATGTTCTGCAGGAAGACCAGCGGAATGCCGCGCTGGGCGCACAGTTCGATGAAGTGGGCGCCCTTGAGCGCGCTTTCGGAAAAAAGCACGCCGTTATTGGCGACGATCCCGACCGGATAGCCGTAAAGGTGGGCGAAGCCGGTGACCAGGGTTTCACCGTACAGCGCCTTGAACTCGTCGAACTGCGAGCCATCGACCAGCCGGGCGATGATCTGGCGAATGTCAAAGGGCTGGCGCGTATCGGCCGGGACGATGCCGTAGATGTCTTCAGTGGGATAAAGCGGTTCGGCAACCGGGCGGGTGGCCAGGGTGATGGACTTGATGCGGTTGAGATTGCCGACGATGCGGCGTGCCGTGCGCAGGGCGTCGGCGTCATCGGCGGCCAGATGGTCGGCGACGCCGGAGATGCGGGCGTGGATATCGCCGCCGCCTAAGTCTTCCGAGGAGACAACTTCACCGGTAGCGGCCTTCACCAGGGGCGGACCGGCCAGGAAGATGGTGCCCTGTTTCTGGACGATGATCGATTCGTCCGACATGGCCGGGACATAGGCGCCGCCGGCGGTGCAGGAGCCCATGACCACGGCGATCTGTGGGATCCCGGCGGCCGACATGCGCGCCTGGTTGAAGAAGATGCGGCCGAAATCGTCCTTGTCCGGAAAAACCTCGTCCTGGTTCGGCAAATTGGCGCCGCCGGAGTCGACGAGGTAGACACACGGCAGGTGGTTCTGTTGGGCGATGTCCTGCGCGCGCAGGTGTTTCTTGACCGTCAGAGGGTAGTAGGTGCCGCCTTTCACCGTGGCGTCGTTGCAGACCACGACGCATTCCGTGCCGTTGATGCGGCCGATACCGGTCAGGATGCCGGCGGCCGGGACGTCGTCGTCATAAACGTTGTGTGCGGCCAGGGCGGAGAATTCGAGGAAGGGGGAGCCCGCGTCGATCAGGCCGGCGATGCGGTCGCGCGGCAGCAGCTTGCCGCGATCGGTGTGCTTCTGGCGCGCGGCCGCTGTACCGCCCAGGGCGATTTTGGCTGTCAGGCCGAGCAGGTCATCGACCAGAGCCCGCATGCGCATGGCATTGGCGATGAAGTCCGGATCGTTCGGGTCGATGTCGCTTTTCAGCGCGGGCATGGTGGATATCTTCGAGTACGGATGATGAAAGAGGACCCCTCCGTCTCGAGCCTCGCCGGCCCGCGGCGCTTCGGCCCATAAGGGGCCTCGCTTGCTCGCCACCTCCCCATCTTCGATAGGGAGGAGAAGGAAGAATAATCCGAGGGCCAAACTAACCCATTTACGTGTATTGCCAAAATGAATTAAAACTATCGTGATTATAGGTATTGTCTATGGAACTATATCTACTGCGCTATTTCCTCAGCCTGGTCGAAACCGGCAGCTTCACCAAGGCGGCCAGCGCCTGCCTGATCACCCAGCCAACCCTGTCCGCGGGGATCAAAAGGCTGGAAGAGCAGGTGGGGGTCGAGCTGTTCGTGCGTAACAACAAGCGGGTATTCCTGACCACGGCCGGAACGCGCTTCCTGCCCCGCGCCAAGGCCATCCTCCACGAGGTCAATATGGCCGCGGCGGAGCTGTCTCAGACCGAAACCAGCAATGTCCTGCGGCTGGGGGTATTACAAACCCTACCGGCGGCGTGGGTCGCCGGACTGTTGCAAGGGTATCTGCGCGAACAGCCTGATATCCGCTTCGATCTGGTCGACGGCACCGAGCAGGAACTTCTGAACCGGCTGGACGAACGCGGGGTCGATTTCGCCCTGTCGCTGCGCCGGGTCGAGGACGACGCCTCGGTCGCGCTGTTCGAGGAGGGGTATGAGTTGGCCCTGCCATTGAGCCATCGGCTGGCCGGGTCTGCCGAGATACAGGGCGAGGATCTGGCCAATGACAATATGATCGTCCGTTCACGGTGCGAAGTGTTGTCGGAGACGTCGCGGCACTTTACCGACCGCAATGTCCGTCCGCCCCTGGTCTATCGGACGGCTCAGGACGAACGGGCATTGGCTATGGTGGGGGCGGGGATCGGTATTACCGTCATGCCGCAGTCCTACCAGGCGGGGAATGTCGTGCGTATAGCTATGACCGGCTTCAATCCGCGTCGCACTGTCGCGTTGTTCAGGCCGCGCTATGCCTTGCCGGACCGCCTGGAAGCGGCGGCCCGGGCTTTCGAGGCATTCGTGACGGCTTACGCGGCCTGAACCGCGGCTTTCTTACGCGCGCCGGTCAGGAGGATGGCGCCAGCGGCCCAGCCGAACAGGAAGTTTGACACGAAGACCTCGATAAAGTGGATCTGGCGCACCGGCCACGGCATGACCGGGTTCGGCATCAGCAGGACGATGGTGCACAAACAGGCGAAGGTAACGCCGACCATCAGACTACGGAACAACGCGGAGCCCTGAACCGACTTGACGATGACGGCCGCCAGTCCGCCCCACATCAGGCCCCGCACGACCTGCAACGGAACCAGCAGGCTCTGGTCGATATTGATGCCCTGGGCGTAGTAGGCGCGCAGGGTTTCGCTCTGCCAGGCGATAAAGGTACCGGCGGCATAGTAGGCGAAGACATAGAGCGGTGAGATGACCGCCAGCTTCCACCATAGTCCGCCCAGGCTGGCCAGCGGTTGCGGGTCTTTAGACGGCCATAGCAGGGCGCTGACGACCGCGATCACGGCGGCGCTGATCGCGCCGTTAACCAGCATGAAGGTCAACAGGGTGGATGACATCTTCAGCGACGCATTGAAGAAGATGGCTTCGATCCACGACATCAGGGTTATCGTGCCGAATGTGATGACGAACAGGACGATTGCCTTGGGCAACCGGGCCAGATGGATATTAGCGGCCAGGACCGCAATGACGATGGCCTGGACGGCATAGACGATCGCCATGGCCTGGAAGGCGGTCAACGGTTCTCCGGCGGTTGGAGGGGCGGCGCCTGGCGACAGGATCATACCGCTGATCATGGTTATGGCCAGCATGGTCAACCAGAGTCCTAAGCATTTTGCAGCAAACTTCATGGTGTGATGTCCTCATTAAGTTGACGATAGGCATCCGCCGCCCATTCTGCGGCGGCTTCGGTGGTTTTCAGTCCGTGGTAAACAGCCAGCCGGGCCTGCAATGGCAGGGCTTGGCCGGGTTCGCTGTCGAGGAAATTCCGCAAGGCTATGACCTTGGCGTGGGCGCATCGGGCGTACGACATCAGAAAATCCAGCGACTGCGGCCGGTTGTTTTGCAGAAAGGCGAAGCGCAGAAGGGCGATATTTGGATCTTCTTCCGACGTGACGGGCTGCGCCAACCAGGTCGCAAAGGCTGTCTCGCCGGTTGTCGTAATAGCTAAGACGCTCTTCTTGCCGGTGGCCCGGCTTTCAACCAGGCCGGCCTTCTCCAGATTTTTCAGAGCCGGGTAGATGCTGCCGGGGCTACTCGAATAGTTGCCCATGGGGGTCGTTTCGAACACCTTGCGCAGGCCGTAGCCACTACGTGGCTCGTCGCGGATCAATCCCAGCAGGGCGTAGGCAAGCGGCGTCATTTGGTACGATCCGTATTACGTATTCTGGATAATACGAATCGTATTAAATGGCAAGTCTACAGATGAACCGGTCCGCTCAGGACCTGGAGATAGGCATGAAGATAGGGCCACAGGGTGATGGCGCCGATAACGACGGCGGCGAAGACGCAGATCAGGACGGCACCGGCGGCGATGTCCCTGGCATGGCTTGCGCCATCAGGGGAGACAAGGTCACTGACGTGCCCGACTGCGGTCTTGAAGGCCTCTGCCGTCCAGACCACGGCAAGGGCGACGATCAGCCAGCGCCAGTCGGCGGCTTCGACACCCAAGAAGGCGGCCAGCAGGATGACGATAACGGTGGCGATCAGGTGCGGCACGGCATTGGGCTGGCTGCGCATCATGACCATCAAGCCGTCGACGGCATGGCCGAAACGCCTGAGCCGTGACAGAAAGGAAAATCGTCCGGCGGGATTCGACATGCGGCAACTCCATTTACGTGGCGCGTGCATAGGGCGATTTGCCGGCCCATGAAACCCGCTATGAGCCCGCTATGAGAAAGTCAGCGGCACGAAACAACGAAGGCCTCTCATCCTGAGATGAGAGGCCTTTCTGTTAGGCACATTAGCCTGTGTCGGCTCCGTGATAAAGATCCGGAGGATTGTACGAGCCTCAGCCCGTAAAGAAAGCTTAGCAAAAACGTGCGTCCGGCGCCATTCACAACCTCGCGATCCATTTTGAAGACGCGTGATAGGCGCGCCGTTAAGATTTGGCTTCGTGCATGACGCGAAGATCGGCCGGATATGCCGTGTTATCGCGGGTCACTGCGGCCCAAAAGACGCATAACGCCACGATCTTGCCCCAATTGGGATAACCGAATTTCAGCGCCGCGGGCTTTCTGCTAGTCTCAAGCTTCTCTTAACAAGATTTCGCCTTTGGAGGGTGCATAATGCGCCTCAAGCTCGCTGCCGTTCTGGCCTGCGCCGTCTCGATGATGGCCGCGGCCGCTTCCGCCGATACCCGCCTCGGCTGGTACGTCGCCGCTGATGCCGGGGTCCACGATATGGACGAGCAGACCCTGGTGCTGCGCGACGTCACCCTGGTCTCCCGGACGGAAAGTGACGAGGGCTCATCGTCATCGGCGCAAGCTTTCGCCGCCGCCGCCATCATCGATGAGGACATCGAGGAAGCCGACGGTTTTGCGCTGGACACCGAAGCCAAGGCCGCCGTGTTCGTTCGCGCCGGTAATCAGGTGTCGCCGCATTGGCGCGCCGAGTTGGAATATGGCGAGCGCCCCGGCGATATCAGCGACAGCATTGTCTCCGGCTATGACGGCGAAGCCGCCGGCCGCGGGTCGCTGGACCTGACCTCGCTGATGTTCAACGTCATCTACGACATCTCACCCGACAGCCGCCTGCATCCTTTCGTCGGCCTGGGCGTCGGCGCCGTGAAGGTCGAGACCGACTATACCGGTACCACTTCCGATCCCGACTATTCCACCAGCTATTCGATCCGCTCCAGCAAGACCGCCGCCGCCGGGCAGGTCATCGCCGGCCTGGCGTGGGCGGCGTCGGATCGCCTGAATATCGATCTGACCTATCGTTATCTTGAGGTCGGCAAGGCGAATTACGATGTCCGCGCCGATGTGGCCTACAACGAATACAACAATGATTGCTCGCCCAATTGTGAAAGCGCCGCGCTGGCCAGTTTTGCGGTCGCCGAAGCCTATGGGCCGACCCTTGTCGAAGAGGTCTATGAAGGCCGTATGTCGGGCAAGATCCGCGACCACAGCCTGACCATCGGTCTGCGCTGGTCGTTCGGTGCCCCGCGCGGTCCCGCTGCCGATGTCGGTCCGCCGCCGCAAGAGACCGTGTCGTCGGGTGAGACCTACAGCTCGCCGTCGCCGGTCGTGGCGCCGGTCGCACCGCCCGCCCGCCGCAACTTCACCGTCTACTTCCCCTTCAACAGCGCAACGCCGACGGCGGATGGCCTGGCCGTGATCTCGGCGGCCGCCCAGCAGGCCCGCAGCCAGCCTGGCGCTCCGGTGACCGTGACCGGCCATGCCGACACCTCGGGCTCGGCGCCCTATAATATCCAGTTGTCGCAGAACCGGGCCCGCATGGTGGCCGACGGCCTGATCCAGATGGGCGTGCCAGCCTCGGCGGTCAACACCGACTGGAAGGGTGAAGCCCAACCGGCGGTTCCGACCGGCAACGGGGTGAAGAACGCTGAAAACCGCCGCGCCACGATTTCGATCGGGCAGTAGGTAAAGCCAAAAAAAGGCCCTGAAGAAGCCCTCTCAATACGCCTCAAGGCCTCTTCGTCCAAGGACGAAGGGGCTTTTTATTTCCCCGCCATGGCGTCCTTGATCATCCCGGCCATTTCCGCGGGCGACAGGCCGTAAGCGTAGGAGCTGTTGTAGCGCCCCCGGGGGTCCATCAGGTAGACCGCGGTGGTGTGTTGATAGGTGTAGGCGTCGCCTTCACCGACCTTGGACGCCGTCGTACGATAGGCCTTGACCACGGACGCGACCTGGTCCGGCGTGCCGGTCAGGCCGATGGCGCCCTTGGGCATGCCGCCGCTGTCGAGATAGGCCTTGAGGCTGGCCGGGGTGTCACGCGCCGGATCGACGCTGATAAAGACGATCTGGAAATCCTTCGCCTTGCCGCCCAGTTGGGTCTGGACCTGGGCGAGGGCCTGCAGGGTGAGGGGGCAGAAGTCCGGGCAGTAGGTATAGCCGAAGAAAACGGCTGTCCATTTGCCGTTCAAAGCCGCTTCCGTCACCACCTGGCCGTTCTGGTCGGTCAGGGTAAAGGCGCCGCCCGGCAGTTTCGACGGGTCGAGGTCGACACTGGCGTTTCGTTGCGCGCCATTGAGGTTGAGATAGTAGTTCAGACCGGCCAGGCCGATCAGGGCCAGGAAGGCCGCGCCAATGATTGCCAGCCGGAACTTTGTCATCTATTCCTCGCCCAGGGATGCAGGAGCCATGATGACCGCTTTAGAGCGCCTGGGCGCCTTTTTCAATGGACCCGATGACGCAGGACGCGGGCTCGGCCCGCTCAGCCGGGAAAAGGATCCCCTGCGCCTGCGCACCCTGGTCATGCTGAGGTGGCTGGCCATACTGGGCCAAACCGCCATGGTCCTGCTGATCGCCTTCGTGTTCCAGTATGAAATCCGGCTTTGGCTGACGCTGGGCATTATTACGGCCAGCGTCTGGCTGAACATCATCCTCACCTTCGGCCGCCGCTTTGTTCAGCGCATGCGCGGGTGGGAGGCCGCCTTGCAGCTCAGCTTCGACGCCGTTCAGCTTGCCCTGCTGCTGGGGGTGACAGGTGGGTTGAACAATCCCTTCTGCCTGATGCTGGTGGCGCCGGCAACCGTGGCCGCCGCCAACCTGCCGGCCCGTCACGCCATGGTCGTGGTGGTGGCGGCCATGCTGGCGACCATCTCCATTGCCTTCTGGCATCTGCCGCTGCCGTGGCGGCCAGGCGAAACCTTTATGCTGCCCGACATCTACCGCTTCGGTTTTCTGGCGGCCATCCTGCTGGGGATCGTGTTTACCGCCGGCTATGCCTGGCAGGCGGCCCTGGAATCCAACCGCATGGAGCACGCCCTGGCGGCGACCCAGGCGGTTCTGGAACGCGAGCAGCGTCTGTCGGCGCTCGGTGGCCTGGCGGCGGCGGCGGCGCATGAGCTGGGCACGCCGTTGGGCACGATCCAGGTCGTGGCCAAGGAGATGCTGCACAGCCTGAAAAAGACCGATCCGCTGTACGAAGACGCCGAACTCCTCGTCTCGCAGAGCCAGCGTTGCCGCGATATTCTGAAACAGTTGTCGCAGAAGCCCGAGACGCGCGATTCGGTGTTCGACCATATGCCGGTGCGCGCCTTCCTGGAAAGCATCGTCGGGCCGTACCGCAAAGACCGCAAGGAGATCATCATCCAGGTCCTCAGCGAAGGCCATGCCGTGGAGCCGGACCGCGAAGCCGGGCTGATGATCCTGCGCCGGCCGGAGTGGCTGCATGCCTGGGCCGCCTTCGTCGAGAATGCTGTCGACTTCGCCAGAAGCATCGTCTGGGTACGGATAGAAGTGTCGCGTGGCTTTGTGGCGCTGAACATCGAAGACAATGGTGCGGGTTTCTCACCTGAAATATTATCGCGTCTGGGTGATCCCTATATCTCGTCGCGCGTATTCGGTGAGGACGCTCCGAAGGCGGAGGGACGGTCCTATTCCGGCATGGGTCTCGGATTTTTCATCGCCAAGACCCTGTGCGAACACACAGGTGCGCGAGTCACCTTCGGCAACCGTGACGCCGGAGGTGCCTATGTCCGGGCCTTGTGGCGGCGCGATCAGATGGATATCTTGTGGATCGACGAAGGAGACGTGTCATGATCGAAGAAGCTGCCCCCGACGTAAAGGCGGAAGTTGCCGCCAGGTTGGCGGCCCTGACCGACAAGTCCTTGCTGGTCATGGATGACGACGCGCCGTTCCGCAACCGGCTGGGCCGGGCGCTGGAAACGCGTGGCTTTGCAGTGACGATGGCGGAAAGCGTCCACGAGGCCCTGGACATTATCGCCAAATCGCCGCCGGCCTTTGCCGTGATGGATATGCGGCTGGACGACGGTTCCGGGCTGAAGGCGATCGAGGCCCTGCACAAGGCCCGCCCGGACGCTCGGGCGATCATGCTGACCGGCTACGGCAATATCGCAACCGCCGTGGCGGCCGTGAAGTCGGGCGCGATCGATTACCTGTCGAAGCCGGCCGACGCCGATGATGTGGTCAAGGCCTTGCTGGTGGTCGAGGATTCTGCGCCGGTCCCGCCGGAAAATCCGATGTCGGCCGACCGGGTGCGGTGGGAGCATATTCAGCGCGTCTATGCCCTGTGCGGACAGAACGTGTCGGAAACGGCACGCCGGCTGAACATGCACCGGCGGACGTTGCAGCGTATCCTCGCAAAGCGCGCGCCGAAATAATACCGGCGGGATCGTTCACACCGCCATCACCGAGATAGTGAACAAAGGGGTAACTTTTCGGCCTTAAATTGCCGCAAAGACCGCCTATATAATGTTCAACGGACATGCGTTCGCCTTTGAGGTCTCCCTTCCCAAAGCCCCCCAAGGTTTTTGGAGGTGAAGCCCTCTCACCACGCCTCCCTGATCCGCAAGGAGAGGGGAGGGAGACCACCCGGCGGTCTTAGGCGCAGCGGATGACCAGGAGCCGTCATGACTCTCGATGATGCGCGAACGGCGTGGTTTGGCTGGCTAAAGGGCCAAAGGCGCTGTTCTGCGCATACCCTGGCCGCTTATGGCCACGCCTTCCGCGGATATACCGATTATTTGCGTCAGCATTGGGGGGAAGCGTCCCTGGATGACGTGGCGCGTGTGACCTCGGCCGATCTGCGCGGCTGGATGGCGTATCTGCGTGGGAAGGAAAATCCGCTTTCGGCGCGGTCCCTGGCCCAGCACCTGTCGGCCGTCAAATCGTTTCACAGCTATCTCGACCTGCATCTGGACCGTGGCAATGTCCAGGTCGGGCTGATGCGCGGTCCGCGTCTCAAAGCGACCCTGCCCCGTCCGCTCAATGAAGACCAGGCGATCGGTCTGCTGGCCGAAACCCGGATGGACGCTGATCGCGACGACTGGGAAAACAGCCGCGACGAAGCCGTCTATATGCTGCTGTACGGCCTGGGTCTGCGGATCTCGGAGGCCCTGTCTCTGACGGTGGCCGATACACCCCTGGGCGACTCCCTGCGCATCACCGGCAAGGGCAACAAGATGCGCGTCCTGCCGGTTCTGGAGGCGGTGCGCGAAGCGATCGAACGCTACAAATCGCAGCAGCCCTTTATCCTCGCGGCCACGGACCGGCTGTTTCGCGCCAAACGCGGTGGTGAGCTTTCGCCGCGTCACGTCCAGGCGACCATGCAGCACCTGCGCTCGCGCCTGGGCTTGTCTGACCGGGCAACGCCTCATGCTCTGCGCCACTCGTTTGCGACGCATATGCTGGGGTCAGGCGCTGACCTGCGCTCGATCCAGGAATTGCTGGGTCACGCCAGTTTGTCGACGACGCAGAAATATACCCAGGTCGACGCCGAACGCCTGCTCAGCGCCTATGCGGCGGCCCACCCGAAGGGGTGAGTATTTATTTTCAGATCTTGGCTGTCAGCTTCAGGTCGCCTTTGAACAGCTGTTTCAGCAGGTCGGAGTCGCGTAGGCCGACGATCGGCATCTTGCCGTCGTACAGTTCCTCGGCAATCACCCCGGCCGCCTCGCACTGGTCCAGCACATGGGTCAGCAAGGCCGCGTCATACTGCCCCTTGGCGATGCCGAAGGTTTTGATGCGGGTGGTGTAGTCCGGGCGGTCGGACTTGCCCAGCACGTGGTCGACCAGCTTCTTGCGGCCGCGCGCGCCATTGATCCGATACAGGGCCGACATCAGCATCTGTGCCGGCTCGGTGACATCCGTCAAACGCCCACGCGACAGGCAGTTGTCGCACGTGCCGCACGCCGCGCCGGCCTCTTCGCCGAAATAGCGCTTCACCGCCTGGCGCCGACAATCCGGTCCCAGGACGGTGGCAAAGAAGTCGCGCGCCTTCTGCTTCTGAACGCTCTGGTCGGCGGCGCCTTCATTCTCTCGCAAGGTCAGCCGCCGGACCGCCCAGCCGAGATCGCCCGGGGCGTAGAAACACACGCCTGACGCCGGCAGGCCATCGCGGCCGGCGCGACCGACCTCCTGCCAGTAAGCCTCCATAGAGGACGGGGGATCGGCGTGGATGACGAAGCGAACATCGGCCTTGTTGATACCCATGCCGAAGGCAATGGTCGCCACCATGATCTTGGCTTGGTTTTTAGATTCTGGGCCGGCCATGAAGGCCTTCAGCCGGTCCTCGCGGATATTGGCGGACAGACCGGCGTGATAGGCGGTGGCCGAAAAGCCCTCCAAAGTCAAAGCTCGGGCCAGCTTTTCGGTCCCGTCGCGCGATCCGCAATAGATGATGCCGGACGCGCCCTTCTGGCGCTGGAGCAGGGCGGAAATTTCCTTGAGGGCCGCGCCCTTGCGGCGGACGAAACGCAGCGACAGGTTCGGCCGGTCGAAGCCGGCGACGACCTCGACGGGTTTGTCGAGATGCAGGGCGGCACAGATATCGGCGCGCGTGACGTGGTCGGCTGTGGCCGTCAGCGCCATGGCCGGCACATCCGGGAACAGCGCCTTGACCTGGCCCAGGGCACGGTATTCCGGCCGGAAATCGTGGCCCCACTGGCTGATGCAGTGGGCTTCGTCGATGGCGACGAGATTGACCGGCAGCCGGCTCAGCTTGTCACGCACGAACGGCGAGGCCAGGGCTTCGGGCGACAGATACAGCAGGTCCAGCTCACCGGTGCGGGCCGCGTCCCAGATATCACCGCGCTGGTTCAGGTCCTGAGTCGAGTCGAGCTTGGCTGCCTTGACGCCGCGTGCCAGCAAGGCATTGACTTGGTCGCTCATCAGCGCGATCAGAGGCGAGATGACCAGGCCGAAGCCGGGCCGCAGCAGGGCCGGGATCTGGTAGCACAGGCTCTTGCCGCCACCGGTCGGCAGAACGGCAAGGACGTCGTGCCCGTCCAGGACGGCGGAAATCACCTCCGCCTGCTTGCCGCGGAACTGTTCGTAACCGAAGACGCGATGGAGGATTTCGTTGGCGGCAGCCAGATCAGGCGCTCGTTCAAGCAAGGACATGGTCTTAACCTAAACGAGATCGCTCCGGATGTGAATCGTCATTGTGCGGCGGTTGGGCTTTTTGCTGCCAACTGGGTAATCGCGACGCCGACCACAAGCACCGCCAGTCCCGTCAGTCGGACAAGGTTGACCGGCTTCACCGCCGCGCCGAACAAACCGAAATGGTCGATCGCGGTGCTGGTGACGATCTGGGCGGCGACAATGAACAGTATGGTGTTGCCGACCCCGAAACGTGGTGTCAGGACAGCGACGCTGAGGCCATAAAAGGCGATGATCAGTCCGCCGGTAAACAGCCACGGCGGCAGCGTCGGCAGGGTGGCGATCCCTTGTGTGCCAGTGGCCAGCAGGACGGCGGCGGACGCGATCAGGCCGACGACGAACAACACCACGACGGCCAGTACAGGATTGCCCGTCGAACGCGCCAGGGTCCCGCTGATGGCGGCCATGACGGGGATCAGCGCGCCAGCCGCAAAGGCCCAGACGGCGTATCCGGCGTTCATCTCATTGTCCCTTCTTGCGGCGTTGGCTGACCGGCTCGCCGGCTATGCCCCAGTTGTCGAGTTCGACCTCGTCGATGACCACGAAGGTGGTCGCCGGGTTCTTGCCCAGCACCTCGACCAGCAGATCGGTAGCGCCCTTGATAAGGGCGGCCTTCTGTTGCGGCGTCGCGCCTTCGCGGGTGATCTTGATATTGACATAGGGCACTTAGCTGCTCCGTATTTGGTAATGGAAAACCTTCGAGATGATTTGCCACCTGCCGCCGGTGAAGACGAGGGTGAGAAAATCGCTGAACGCCTTAGGCGCAAGGGTACATTCGACCAGGGCACGGGCGGTATGGGGGCCGGCGAAATCGATACTAACGATCCGGTCGGCCCGGGCGTCGCTGCGGCTGGCCGGAGAAGGCCGCGCCGCGACAATGGGAAGATAGGCCGCCATGTCCATATGAACCAGGTCTTCGTCCGTGGCGCAGACATAGTGAGCCTTAGGATGGAACACCTGTCGCAGGGCTTCGGCGTCACTGTGATAGAGGCCGTCGAAGTAGCTCTGGAGGACGGCCTTGACGGCGGCCTGGCTCACGCCGCCAACCCTTCGGCTTGCAGGGCGGCCTGGACCGCCGGGCGTTGCGCGACGCGGGTGACAAAAGCCTGCAGATACGGCCACCGCTCCAGGCCGATACCGGTGGGTTTGGTCCAGCCGGCAACCACGAACAGGTAGGCATCGGCCACGGTGAAGCCCTCCCCGACAAGGAAGGCACGGCCATCGCTCAGGACCTGCTCGATATAGTCGAGGCGGTGGATGACATTGGCGCGGGCGGCTGCGCGGCCTTCCTCGCTGGTGGTATTGCGAAACAGCGGCGTAAAGGCCTTGTGGACCTCGGAGGCGAGGTAGTTGAGGTGTTCCTGAAGACGGATCCGGGCCAGGGTTCCGGCCGCCGGCGCCAGGCCCGACTGTGGCGCCAGGTCGGCGATGTATTGCACGATGGCCGCGCCTTCGGTCAGGACCTCGCCATCGGCCAGGCGAAGGGCCGGGACATAGCCCTTGGCGTTGATATCGGCGTAGCTAAGGCCGGCTTTCGTCGTGCCGGCGGCAGGGTCGACCTTTTCCAGATCGAAGACGAGACCAGCTTCACGCAGGGCGATGTGGGGTGACAAGGAGCAGGCGCCGGGGGCGTAGAACAACTTCATGGTGGGTCCTCCTGTGGGTAGAGGCCATGAAGATTGCGGTAAAGATTACATTTGTAAATCTAATTACTTTATGTTACTAAAGAATCGAGTTACCGCTCGGTAAGCAGGTTTCGAAATCATGGCCTTAAAACTGAGGAAAAACAAAGCCGAGACCCTGCCGCCTCTGTGCGCGGTGGGGGAATGCATGGTGCTTCTGGGCGGCGCCTGGACGCCGAATGTCATCTGGTACCTGAGCGGCGGTGCGCGGCGGTTTGGTGAGCTGAAGTCCGACATGCCGCTGATTTCGGCCAAGATGCTGAGCGCGCGGCTCAAGGACATGGAAGAGAAGGGCGTGGTGACGCGTACCGTCATGCCGACCTCGCCGCCATCTGTCGAATATGCCCTGACCGAACTGGGCGCTGAATTGGTACCGGCCCTCAAGGCGATCGTCAGCGTTGGCCAGAGGCTGAAGGTTCGCCGCGCCGAAGCGGCCTAATACCAAGCCTCATAAAGAATGACGCTTGGTATTTGC
>NZ_GL883077.1:599303-605589 GCF_000204015.1 Asticcacaulis biprosthecium C19
AGTCGTCGAGGGTTGGTATAACCCCGAATTAACCCATAATTTCGCCCAATTGATGCCGTTGAGTGGCCGCGGGGCTTTCACAAGGTTTCACGCGACAGAGCCGTTTTGAGCGGCTATAAATGTGCGTGGGCGGTATGGGCCGCGCGCAGGCGTGGCCGGGAGTAAGGATTTTATGGCGAAGGGTATGGCCCCGGCTGGGGGGAAAAAATCAGGTGGCCGGCGATCGCCGCTTCAGGCGGTCTTCTACTGGATGACCATCGGCCTGATCTGGGCTGCCATCTTTGGCATCGCCTTCCTGGCGGTCATGGCCATCGACCTGCCCGATACGTCGAACCTGTATCAGACTAACCGTCAGCCGTCGGTGACCTATCTCGACCGCTCTGGTGCCCTGATCGCCGTGCGTGGCTCGCAATATGCCCCGCCGGTCGATATCGACAAGCTGCCCGACTATGTGCCGCTGGCCTTCGTCGCCATTGAAGACCGCCGTTTCTTCCAGCATCCGGGTTTCGATCCGGTCGGTATCACCCGAGCCCTGGCCCGCAACGTGACCAAGAAGAAGGGCGCCAACCTGGCCGGTGGCTCGACCATCACCCAGCAGTTGGCGCGCAACCTGTTCCTGTCGGCCGACCAGAATCTGAAGCGCAAGGTTCAGGAACTGATGCTGTCGATGTGGCTGGAATACAAGTTCACAAAGAAGGAAATCCTCGGCCTGTACCTGAACCGCGTTTATTTCGGTGCCGGCGCCTACGGTATCGAGGCCGCGGCCCAACGCTATTTCAATAAGGCCGCCAAGGACCTGACCATTGCCGAGGCTGCGACCCTGGCCGGCATGATGAAGGGGCCGTCGTCCTATTCGCCGCTGTCGGACCAGGAGCGTTCCGCCCGCCGCGCCATGATCGTGCTCAACGAAATGGTCGACGCCAAGGTGATCACCGCCGAACAACGCACCGAGGCCCTGTCCAAACGGATCAGCGTCTCCAAGACGCTCGCCAATGCCCACGCCCAGTACTTCGTCGACTATCTCGACGGCCAGGTGCGCGGCTATATCGACCCTAAAAACACCGAAGACCTGATTGTCGAAACCACCCTGGACCTGCCGATCCAGACCGATGCCGAACGTGCCATCAAATCGATCATGGCGCGTGACGAGAAAAAGGGCGTCCAGCAAGCGGCCCTGGTCTCGGTCGATGGCGACGGTCGGATCCGTGCCATGATCGGCGGAGTGTCCTATGCCGACTCGCAGTTCAACCGCGCCGTCGATGCTCACCGCCAGGCCGGTTCGTCCTTCAAGCCGTTCGTTTATCTGACCGCCATGGAAAAAGGCTATCAGCCGAACACGCCGGTCGTCGATGAGCCCTACAGCATCGGTGAATGGGCGCCGGAAAACTACACCAAGAAGTATCTTGGCCTGATCGACCTCCAATACGCCCTGGCCGAGTCGGTCAACACGGTTGCCGCGCGTCTGGCCAATGATGTCGGCCGCGGTGATGTGGCGAGCACGGCGCGTCGGCTGGGCCTGACGTCCAAACTGAACACCGATCCGGCCATGGCGCTCGGCACGGCCGACGTCACGCCGATCGAGATGGCGCAGGCCTATGTGCCCTTTGCGAATGGCGGTATCCGCGCCGACGCCTACGGCATTGTCCGTATACGGACAAAGTCAGGCAAGGTGCTGTACCAGTACAGGGCCGATAACCGCGCCCGGGTGATCAACAACCCGCCGCTGCAGAACATGAACCAGATGATGCGCGGTGTGCTGACGCGTGGCACCGGCTCCGGTGCCCAGATTGCCGGCTACGATCTGGCGGGCAAGACAGGCACGACCAGTGACTATCGTGACGCCTGGTTCGCTGGCTATACCGGCAACTTCGTGACGGTGGTGTGGGTCGGCCGCGACGACAACACGACGATGAAGGGCAAGGTTACGGGCGGCGGTACGCCGGCGGCGATCTGGAAGTCCTTTATGACGAGCGCCCTGAAGCGGATCGATGTGTCGCCCATTCCTTCGGGACCGGCAGCGCAGACGAATTTCGGCCAGGTGGCTGAGGACGCGCTTCAGAGCCTGCTGGGGACTCAGGTTGGCAATGTCTCATCTTCGGTGGCACCGCCGGCCAACGACAACAGTCCGCCGATCGTGACCATGGAGCCGATCCCCAATCCGGAGGAGAAGCCGAAGAAGGATAAGACCGACGAGACGCTGGATGAGATATTCTCGGACGCTCAGCGGCAGAGCCAGAACTAGATGAAAAGCCCTTCGGTGATTTACTGGAGGGTTTTTTGTTTTCCGGAAGCGCCAGTGGTGTCACCCCCTATGCAAAGCAGGACCACGGAAATCACGGAAACGCCGGCCTTCGGCCGCCGGCACGGAAAGGCGCGGAATTCGCGTGGCTGAAGATCCCGCACGATGTGCCAGACGCCAGAACTTGAAGGTTGGCCGCTTCGCGCAGAGAGCCGTCACTGATACTTGAACAGGTTCTGGCCCTCGGTTTTCAGCCAGTTCCGCGCCGGGCGGTAGTCGCCGCCGTATAGACCCGTGACCTCCGCCCAGAAGCGCGGACTATGGTCCGGGTGGCGCAGATGGGCGACCTCGTGGGCGCACAGGTACGACAGCACCGATGGCGGCGCCAAAATCACCCGCCAGGAATAGCGGATGGCCTTGCGCCCCGGCGTGCACGACCCCCACCGCCCCTTGGCGTCGAACAGCGACGTTTTCACGCCCGTAAAACCCAGCTTCAGGGCGTAGGCGTCGGTCTCGCGCGTCAGGGCCTTCAAGGCCTGTTGGCGCAGCCAGCGTTCGATGCGGCGAGCATAGGTGGCCTCATCACCGCTGGTGATCAATTGGCCATCGACCAGACGCGGTGAAATCACGCCGCCCTTTTCGACGAGAGTCACGCTCACGCCGCCGACGGTCAGAACCTGGCCAGGGGCGAAGCGCTCGGCCTGGACGCATTTGTCGAGTTGCTTGACGATCCAGTCATGCTGGGTCCGGGTAAAGGCGACGGCATCGGCCAGCTTGCCGGGCTTGCCGGCGGTGGCCACTACATTCCCCAGGCGGTCGATGCGCACCTTGACGCCGCGCGCGCGCGGATTGACGGCCAGCTTTACGCTGTAACGTCCGAAATCGACCGTGTCGCCATTCTTGTAGGCTTGTTTTTGGGTTTGTTGGAAAATAACGCTTCTAAGCATCGGTCCAGACAACAGGTCGCTTAAAAGATTGCAATACAACGGCCCGCGTTATTTTCCAACGGGTTAAGCAAGGCGATCATTCTGAGCGATGAAGTCGCGGATGCGCGGATAGATCTCTTCGCGGAAGCGTCGGCCGTTGAAGACGCCGTAGTGGCCGGCGCCCTTCTGGACATATAGTTCCTTCATTCCGTCGGGAATGTTCGGGCACATGCCGTGGGCCGCCTGGGTCTGGCCGACCCCGGAGATGTCGTCCTTTTCGCCTTCGACCGTCATCAGGGCGATGTCGGTGATGGCGGCGCAGTCGACCTTGCGGCCGTTGTGGACCAGTTCACCCTTGGGGAGGGCGAAGGTCTGGAAGACCAGATTGATGGTCTGGAGATAGAATTCCTCGGTCAGGTCCAGAACCGACAGATATTCGTCGTAGAATTCGAGGTGCTTGTTGGTGCCGTCGCCGTCATTGGCAACCAGGGAGTTGAAATATTCCCAGTGGGCGTCGGTATGGCGTGCTTCGTTCATGCTCATGAAGCTGTAGAGCTGGACGAAGCCCGGATAGACGCGGCGGCCGACTCCGGGATAGGGCGGCGGCACGGTGTGGACCATGTTCGACCGGAACCAGGTGAAGGGTTTTTCTTGGGCCAGGTTGTTGGTCACGGTGGGGTTGAAGCGGGCATCGATCGGCGAGCCCATGAAGGTCATGGAGGCCGGGCGGTTGGGGTCCTTGTCCTCCGACATCAGACAGGCGGCGGCGAGGACCGGCGGTCCGGGCTGGCATACCGCCACCACGTGGCAGCGCGCCCCAATGACCTTCAGTATATCGCGGATATGGTCGATATAGGCGTGGAAGTCGAAGCGGCCTTCGAGCACCGGCACCTGGCGGGCATTGGCCCAGTCAGTGATGTAGACGTCGTGGTCGAGCAGGAATTCCTGCACCGTGCCACGCAGCAGGGTGGCGTAGTGGCCCGACAGGGGCGCCACAATCAGCACGGCGGGGCCGGTGGTGTTCTTCTTGGCGCGGCGCAGGTCGGACGGATCGCGCTGGAACCGAAGCAGGCGGCACCACGGGCTGTCCCAGTCCTCGATGACCGAAACGCGTACCGGGTGACCGTTGATCTCGATGCTGTCGAGGTTCCATTCGGGCTTGCCGTAGCGCCGGGTGACATTGCTGAACAGTTCGGCGGAGGCGTAAAGCGTGCGCCCCAAGGCCGTATCGGCAGCCGGATTGAATTTCGACCCCCAGAAATCGCGCGTCAACTGGGCCATGGCCCGAAGCGGAGAGGCGGCGTAGTAGGCGTACTCGTGAAGAGAATAGAGCATTTTGGTCGTTGAACTCGGTTACCGGTACCAATACAGGTACATTAACATGGTAAAGCGTCAATTGATTACGATAAGATCAATGACAAAGTGATGTAAAATTCTGACGTATGTCGTGTTGCACGTCCTGTTGCATCTTTCGGGCCAGCCGCGCCAGGGAGGGCGACAACTCGCCGAGATGGCGAAACGGGACGCAGGCTGTCGGCAGCTCGGGCTCGCCGGCGGGTGCCACAGGCTTCAGCAGATAGCGAAAATCGATGTGCCAGTGATCCGGCTCGGCTTTTTTCGGGTTGGCCGGCACGAAAAGACAGTCGATGTCGTAGGGCAGGGGATCGTCCTGCATCAACTCGCAGACAAAGCCGGTCTCCTCGCGGGCCTCGCGCAGGGCGGCGGTGAGGACGTCCTCGCCCGGGTCGACATGGCCGCCCGGTTGTAGCCATTGTTTCAAATGGGGATGCCAGATGGTCAGCAGACCGTCGCCTTGCGGGATCAGGACGGAGGCGGTGACGTGGGCTGGCGTGCTGGACCGGGCCAGCATGTCGCCGGCGCTTAACAGAAGTTCGCGACTGCGGGTCGTCATGGCGGCTTCTTCCGGATAGCGGCGGGCGTAGGCTTCGAGAACGTCGATCGGTGTCATGAATGTGATTCCTTCGCCGCTGATCCTGCCCTAAGATTTGCCCTCCTGTCACGGAGATGTACATGCGCCGGTTTGTCCTTATCGCTCTCGCCCTGCTGTTGGCCGCGCCGGCCTATGCCGAACCCGGCAAGTGGTCCCTAGCCATTCATGGTGGCGCCGGGGTTATCGACCGGGGCGACTTGACGCCCGAAAAGGAGGCCCTGTACCGGCAAGGGCTGAACGAGGCCCTCGCCGTCGGCCAGGCGGTGCTGGCGCGCGGCGGGGCCGCGGTCGATGCCGTCGAGGCGACGGTGAAGGTGCTGGAGGACAATCCGCTGTTCAATGCCGGGCGCGGGGCGGTGTTCGCGGCAGACGGAAAAAACTATCTCGACGCCTCGATCATGGACGGCGCGACCTTGAAGGCCGGTGCGGTGGCCAGCCTGACGACGACGAAACATCCGGTATCGGCGGCGCGGGCGGTGATGGACAAATCGCGGCATGTGCTGCTGACCGGCCAGGGGGCGGATCAGTTCGCCGCCGAACAGGGGCTGGAGCAGGTTGATCCGTCCTACTTCCGCACCGAAGCGCGCTGGGAGGCGTACTTGAAGTGGAAGGCCTCACAAGGGCTGTCGGGCGTTGACGATACGCACAAATACGGCACCGTCGGTGCGGTGGCACTGGATCAGGACGGTCACCTGGCGGCGGCGACCTCGACCGGTGGTTTGACCGGCAAGATGTGGGGGCGGATCGGTGATTCGCCGCTGATCGGGTCGGGGACCATCGCCATCGATGGTCAGTGCGCTGTGTCGGGCACGGGAACGGGGGAGTATTTCATCCGTCAGAACGCGGGGCGTCAGGTGTGCGACCGGGTGCATTGGAATGACGAGGGCATCCAGTCGGCAGCGGATGCGACCATGGCCGAGGTCGGCAGGATCGGCGGCGACGGCGGGCTGATCAGCATGGACAAGGACGGCAAGGTGGCCTTTGCGCTGAACGTATCGGGCATGTATCGCGGCAGTGTGTCGTCCGAAACGGTAGCGAAAACAGCCATTTATGCGGATGAGAAGTGATTGAGACTTTGTCAAAAACCCCTCTCCCCGTTCTTTTGCCTGCCGACGAGGCCGGGGAGAGGTTAGGGTGAGGGGCGGGGCGTCTTCCGAGCGCTTCGTCCTC
>NZ_GL883077.1:605681-616353 GCF_000204015.1 Asticcacaulis biprosthecium C19
CCCACGCTTCGCTCGGCTCTCGTCCTCTCCCCGCAGGCGGGGAGAGGTAAAATATTACACCGCGATGTCGAGGACAGTTCCGGTTTCGGCTACGCCCTGTTTCAGGTCGCGTTCCATGTCCTTCATCTCCTTGAGCAGCTCCTTCAGCTCTTCGTCCATGGCCTCGAAGACCTTGTCCATGTCCTTGTCGGGCTTTTGAGCCGCCTTTTGAAGGCGCGCCGGCTGCAACATTTTTTCTTCGATATGGGCCAGGATGGCTTTCAATTCCTTGAGGAATTTCAGGCCGTCCTGGCCGATTTCCCGGCGCACGGCCCCGACCAGTTCATCATGCGTCACCGTGGCGTTGGGGTCTTCGGTCGTCGCCGAGGCAGACGCCGGAACAGACTCAGCCTCGGGCTCGGCTGTCTCGGCGGTCGCCTCGGTTTCGGCGTCCGCCTTGTCAGCGTCAGTATCGCCGTCTTTGACGTCAGATTGGGCCGCCGAGTCAGTCGGAGGCGGCACAACCGCCGCCGATGCCGAAAAGCTCAGGTCCATCTGGCCTTTGGTGGCGTCCTTGAACTCCTTGAGCGCGGCCTTCAGGTCTTTGAAGACCTGGGTCAGGGCGCGCGCCATTTCCTTGGGATTGCCGGAAAACAGTTTCCGCAGGATCTTCAGGTGTTCCATGAGCTTTTCGAGCTTTTGGCGCACGCGGTTCTTTCGCTCGGTATGGGCCTTCATCTGCTCGTTGTCGAAGACCTTGCCGACCTTGGACTGAAGTTCCTTCTGGTGGTCGTCGGCCTTTTTGAGCGCGAGGTATTTTTCGTTCGACATGCCGCGCGCCAGCGGCGCCATAGTCACATTGGCGGTGGGGTTGGGCGCATCCTCGAAAGCCAGTTTGGTGCGCCGGGGCTGGTAGGCGCTCAGGATAAAGCCCTGGTCGATGTACATGCATTTCGCCTTCTGCGAATGAGACGACCATAGTGCACACTTAAACTTAATACCGCGTTATTGGACGCCGAAAGCTGATTTACTCCACGACGTTTTGCTCCGGCAATTTGAACCGGCCGCGGTCAGCCCGGGCGATGGCTGTGTCGAGCGCCGCGACATACTGGTCGCGCAGTTCCTGAAGGTAGGGCCGTGTTACCGACATCAGGGCGTTGCGCCGCGCCACCAGTTCGTCATATTGCGCGCCATCATTGTCGATCATGGCTTCCGGCGTTGTGGTGACGAACTCCAGGCGGTGGCAATCCTCCGTCAGGGCCAGGTCGAGAAAGGCTTCCGGCTGGGACTTGATGACCGGGCCGAAGCTGTTCGCCAGGGGGCCGTCGGCGCCGGCGCTGTCGCCGATCAGAAAATTGGACGCCATGGCCAGCCGCACCGCCAGCAGGTTGCCTTCGCGCATCCGCCGGGTCAGGCCGTCGATCATCGCGGCGGTCAGGTTCTCAGCTTCGCGGCATCCCGGTTTCAGGCAGGCCCGTGTCGATTTCAACGCGGACCGGAAACTGGATTCCGTCGGCTTTTCAATGAAGGCGTTCAAGCGCCAGGCCGTCAGAGGTCCCTCCGCCGAACAGGCGGTCAGGCACAACAGCATCACTACTGAAACCAGCCGTTTCATCCATCCCCCGGACGATGTGAACCGCAAGATGTAACGGTAACGGCTGTTTTCGGCAACCGCCTTTGTGATCACAGGGCCTTCGCGAGCACGGCATCCAGCTTGGTGAAGCTGCTGCGCCAGCCGACCGGATTGCCCAGCGCCACGTGGGCGTCGCGCACCAGGGCTTGCGGAAAGGTCTGACGGACGGTCACGCGGGTGCCGGCATCGCAGTCTTCAAACGTAATTCGCGTCGGGATGGGCCCGCCGACATAGGCGGCTTCCTCGCCACCCAGTTCGACATATTTTCCGCGGATCATGGCGTGCCACGCCGGCGGGTGACGTTCGACCTGCATGATCATGACCAGCACTTCGTTGTCGATGACCTCGCCGAATTCGCCCAGTACCGGATAGTCGCTGCCATCGGGGGCGTGCATGATAAGGCTTAAGCCACCGCCCGGCCGGACATCGACATCGACCGCCGTGGTCAGGCCTTCCGGCCCCCACCAGGCAGCCAGCATCTGCGGGTCGGTCCAGGCCTGATAGACCAGGGCGCGCGGCGCGGCGAAGTCGCGGACCAGGATCAGGTCGTTCGCTTCGGTTGTCAGTTCGGTGTCAAGCATGGGTCTTGTCCAGATAGGCCTTGGCTGAGCGGGTCATCGCATCTCTCCGGCGGTATTGATCATCCAGTGCTGATCGTAGCGATCGGTGCATATGCCGAAGCTCTTCGACCAGAAGGTCTCGGCGAAATCCAGGTAGATGCTGCCGCCCTTTGCCAGGGCCGTGAACACCCGCTCGGCTTCATCGCGACTCTCGAACGTCAGCGTGACGGTCGTGCCAGCGGGTTTGGCGTAGATTTCCGGCGGGGCGTCAGCGCCGGAGATTTCGCCCCGGTCCAAGGTCAGCGTGGCGTGCATGACGGCATCAGCCCATTCCGGAGGAAACTGATCCTTCATCGGCGATTCGCCGTAGGTCATCATGAGGGTGATCTCGCCGCCCAGGACCTCAGCATAGAAGGCGAAGGCGTCGCGGCAGGTGCCGTTGAAGGCCAGGTGAGGGGTAATCCGGACGGTCATGATCTAAGCCTTCGTCGCCTGGGATTCGATATAGGTGGCGGCCATCTCGAGCATGTAACGGCTGCCCATTTCACGGTCTTCCGGCGTCGGGTAGCCGTCGAGATGAACGATCTGCTCGGTGAATTTGATCAGGGTCCGCGTCTCCACCGGGATGAACTCGACACTGGCCAGGGACACGGAAATCTTCTTGCCGTTCACATACATGTCGAAGGCGTAGATGATGCGGCTGTCCGGCACGATGTCGTGGTAGCGGCACTGGAAATCGCTCTCCTTGCCGTCCGGAAACCGGCCGTGGGCGCGTTCAATGCCGCCCGGACGAAAGTCGAACTGGCGATCGAGCATGGTCCAGCCGGCAGGGCCGACAAACCACTGCGCCTTGGCCTCGGCATCGGCCCAGGCGAAGAAGGCCAGCGAGGGGAGAGCGTCCACCTCCCGCGAGATCGTGAAGGTGTGGTGATGCGTTGAATAGGTCATCGGGTGATCAGCCTTGCGGTTTGAGGGGCGGGCCCAACAGTTCGGTTTCAATGGCGATGTCGACCTCGTCGGTCACGCCCATGTCGCTGCCCGGCGCCGGGATACCGGCGCTCATGCCGAAATCGGAGCGCTTGATCCGGCCGGTCAGCGAGAAGCCGACCCGGGCCTGCGGGTCCATGGCGAAGCCGGGATAGCCGCCGTTGAAGGTGGCGTCGAAGGTGACGGGTCTGGTGACGCCGCGCATCGTCAAATTGCCGGTGATTTTGGCCGTGTCGGCCCCCGTCATATCCACCTTGCTCGACACGAATTCAATCTTCGGGTGGGCCGCGGCGTCGAAGAAGGCGGCCCCCATCAGTTCGTCGTGAAAGCCCTTGGGCGGTGCCGGCAGGTCCAGCGACCTCGGGTCGACCGACGCCGTGACCTGGGCCGCGGCGGGATTGGCAGGGTCCAGTTTCACGACGGCGTCGATCTTGTCGAAGCTGGCCGTGAAGTTAGAATAACCCAGATGACCAACCTTGAAGGTAAGGGAGGAATGGGCGGGGTCGGCGCGGTACTCGCCGGCGGGGATGCCAGCAATCGCCGCGGTTGACGCGGCCTGGGCCGGAGCGTCTGGCTTTGGGGGTGTCTGGGTACAGGCGCCCAGCAGCGCCAGTGCCGAAAGGCCGAGCAGGGTACGTGTCATGATGCGGCGCTTTCCTGGTCCACGAGTTTGGCCGTCTCGGGATCTTCCGAGAGGGTTTTGAGATTGTTCAGGCCGGCCTCGAAATCCTTGCCGACCAGGTCGTCCATGTTGAACAGGGTGCCCATCACCTTGATCGGGAAGGGCTGCGGACCCGTCATGGTCCAGGTGACCACTTGCGTGTCTCCCTGCGGTTGAAGCGTGAATTCGGCGATGTTTTTGGCCTGGAACGGCTTGATGAAGTCGAGCTTGATGGTGATCTTCGATGCCGACTGTTCGACGATTTCCATCCGGCCCGCGCCGGCCTTGCCCTTGCCGCGCCAGTCGTAGATGGCGCCTATGCCCGAGTCCTGACCGCTGTAGGTGCGGTTGAGCTCGGGATCCAGGGCCTCCCACGGCGACCAGGCGCGCCACTTCCTGAAGTCCTGGATATGCGCCAGAATAGTCTCCGCGGGGGCGTTGATGGTTGCTGAACGCTGGATTTGCGACACGTTCGGCTTGGTGGCCGCGACGATCAGTACAGCCGCGATGACCGCCCCGACCAGGATGAGAAGAATCATGCCCATGATCAGCCTCCCTGGACCTGTTTGAGGTAGGTCTCCAGCTTGGCGAAGGTGCCGCCGAAGCCGGCCGTCATGCTGGCATGGCCAAGCTTGAAGACGGCGCGTTCTTCCGCGGTGGCATGGATCGGCCACGACCGGCTTTCGAACAGGGTCTTGCCGTCCTCAGAAGGCGAGAAGTTCTGCTCGCACAGCATCTGCAGTGGCCAGGTCGGCGCCATCGGGTGGCGGACCGGCTGGCCCGCTTCGTTGCAGAAGGACAGGACGTAGCTGAGGCGCGAGGTCGGCTGAATCTCACGGAACACCCACTTGCCCCACATGACCATGCCAGCGACCTCCATGCCGTAGATAAAGACCCCGCCGGGCGTCAGGTCCAATGACTTGACGACCAGGGTCATGCCGGCCGGTCCGAACCACTGTTCCAGATGGTCCTTCTGCGTCCACATCGCCCAGATCAGTTCGGGCGGTGCGTCGAAGGTGCGGCGCATCTTGAAGACCTCGTCTTCATGTGCGGGGGCTTCGGTCATTGGGCGTCTCCATTGAGGAAGGCTTCGAGGCGGTCGAAATTCTGTTCGTTGGCGGCTTCGAGAAACGGCGCCAGATCGGCATTGGAACCCGGCACGAACGTCATACGCCAGGTCAGTTCGGTGCCGTCACCGTCGGGCATGAAGTGCATGGCCATGGTGAAGTCGTGCATCGGCTGATAGTGGCGAAAGACGACGCGGTGCGGCGGTGCGATGTCGAGGAACTGCTTGGCGTTTTCGAAGGCGGTGCCATTCTCATTGGTCATGGTGATGCGAAACTCCCCGCCTGGCCGGAAATCGAACGCGTCGACGACATTGGTAAAGCCGTGCGGACCCCACCATGCGATCAACTTGGCCGGGTCGGCGAAGGCGTCGAACACCTGCTCCGGCGTAAAGGCTAGGTGGCGCGTATTGTTCACCGTAAAGCCGGTCTCATTATCTGGGCTGTCCATTCCCGGTCTCCTTTGCCGCGGCATCGGCCTGCAGCTTTTTCAAATAGTTCGCCAGGCGGTCGAGGCGCGCGTCCCAGAGGTCTCGGTACAGCAGCCACCACATGGCAATTTCCTCTAATGCACTTCGCCATCCGGCTTCAGTGTCTTGAGATAGGCATCGAGGCGGTCGAACCTCTGCTCCCACATCTTGCGGTACTCACCCAGCCAGGCATCGACCTGTTTCAAAGGCTCCGCCTCCAGCTTGCACGGCCGCCATTGCTTGGTGCGCGAGCGTGAGATCAACCCGGCCTTTTCCAGCACCTTCAGGTGCTTGGACACAGCCGGCAGGCTCATCTGAAATGGTTCGGCCAGTTCGTTGACCGTGGTTTCGCCCAGGCTGAGCCGCGCCAGGATCGCGCGCCGAGTCGGGTCGGCGAGGGCGTTCAGGGTCAGGCTCAGAGGATCTTCGGACATGCGCAGTCTAGGTTTTCTTCTTTGCGGCGCGGGCCGCCTCAATTTCAAGGTTTTCAGCCATGCGGGCCTCGATAATCGCCGTCAGCACCGTTTCCGGGATCGGCCTGTCCGGAGTAAACCGGATGGTGCCGGGTGAGGTGCTGAACCCCGCCAGTTCCGCCTTGAACCGCTCCAGAACCTTGGGACTCATGCCATAAAACGCGCAGTGCTTTGCCGCCGCACCGAACGAGACGAGGGGGCCATGCCATTTGTAGTTGGGCACACCGTAGCTGATCATCTCAACGGCGTCGGGCGCCGTGGCGCGGATCAGCCGGCGTACCGCCTGCAAGGCTTCGGCATAGTCCGGCCGCAACGGGGCCAGATAGGCATCGACATCGGCGGTATCGCTTCGCATCTATTTAACCCGTATGTTAAATAACTTATCGGTTAAATACTCTTCGGACGATAAGGAGTCAACAGGCTTTTTGACAATCTCTGTTGGCAGGATTAGCCTGTCAGACAACACAAAAGGAAGCATCATGCGCATCGTGCCGGCACTGGTTTTGACGGGGGCTCTGGCTTTGACTGGCACGGCCCATGCGGCCATTGATCCCAATCTCGTCGCCGCGGCCAAGGCTTCCGTGGTGACCATCAATATTAACGGCAATTCCAACACGACGCGGGATTTGCCCGATTTGGGTTTTTCGGGATCGCAAGACGCCTCACCGCAAAAGCCCCATATTCGCAGTTCGGGCAGCGGGTTTGTCATCGACCAGACGCTTGGTCTGATCGTCACTGCAGACTTCGTGCTGGAAAATGCCGCTGACATCTACGTTCAAACCGCCGACGGCCGCGGCCTGGCGGCAACGGTGGTTGGTCGCGATGCGCTGTCGGGCGTGGCCGTACTTAAGGTGGCCGACACCAGCCTGCTGGCGCTACCCTTTTGTCCGGCGCCTCTGCGCGTCGGCGACGACGCTTTCCTGATCGGCAATCCTTATAGCCTGGGTATTCTGGTGACCAGCGGCATAGTCGCCGGGACCGATATCGACGTCAAGGATGAGGACATGTCGCCGCTGCTGGTGCTGGATTTGATGATGCATAAGGGCACAGCCGGCGGTCCGGTGCTGTCGCCGCAGGGCTGTGTTACCGGCATGGCGGTCGCTCAGTTCGGCAGTCCGGGCTACGGTGGTGTTGGCACCCTGGGCATGGCCATTCCGGCGGCTCAGGTCAAGGCCATCAGCCAGACGCTCATCACCTCCGGAAAGATTACCCGCGGCTGGATCGGCATTTCGCTGTTCGAGGAAGACCTGACCCTGTCCCAGGTGACGCCAGGCAGTCCGGCTGACAAGGCGGGGCTGAAGGCGGGCGACCTTATCCTCAGCTACGACGGAATCGAAGGCACCACGTTCGAAGCCCTTCGCCGCCATATCGCCGTCAAGCCGATCGGTTCGGACCTGGTGCTGAAAATCAAACGCTTCCCAAATGACGATCTGACACTTACTGTCCCGATTGTGGCGGCACCGGAAGACTCAGGTCAGCGTTAAAACCGCTTCCGGTTCTCTTGCCATTCCTCGCGAGTCTGCCCCCAGACTTCGGTCGCATGGCTGGCGAACGGATCCGGCAACTTGCCGGGACCGCGATTGACCGAGCCCAGCTTGCGCGCCACGCCCTGGGATCCGGCATTGTCGGGTGCGATGGTGTGGACGATATCCTCCCACCCCAGCTCGTCGCAGACAAAGTCCATACAGGCGACGGCCGCTTCGGTGGCATAGCCGCCACGCCACCATTTGGCGTTCAGCCCCCAGCCGACCTCGCGTCCGGGCCAGCCGTCGGGATATAGCGGCCCGATTCGTCCCATCCATTCGCCGGTGGATTTGTTCAGAACACTGAACATGTGGAAGCCGTCCAGCGCCCAGGCGCCGGCAATTGTGCGAAAGGCGCGCCAGGCCATCGGTCGCGGAGTAAGGCCCCCAATGTGGCGCATGACCTCGGCATCGGCGCAGAAGGCGGCAAAGGCGTCGAAATCGTCGGCGACCGGCGGACGCAAAAGCAGCCGCGGCGTTTCCAGGGTCGGGCCAAGGGGCGAGGTGGTTGTCATGCAACCGGGTTAGGCGGGCTGAGGGACGGCGTCAAGACGCATACGCCGTCTCAGCCAGTCGTCGCGGGTCTGGCACCACAGTTCGCGTACCCCGTCGTCGAAGGGTGGCGGCAGGTTGACTTCGCCGCGACGCATTGACCCCAGCCGCAGGGCCACCGCCCGCGACACGGCATGGTCGGGTTTGAACGTATGAATGACCTCTTCCCAGGCCAGGCGATCAAAAACGAAGTCCAGGCAGGCGGTCGCTGCTTCCGTGGCGTAACCGCGGCCCCAGTACCTCGACGCCAGTCCCCACCCCAGCTCACGCCCCGGCCAGGCAGGGTTCCAGCCCGGCCCGACGCGGCCGATCCATTCACCCGTCTCGCGAAGGAGCACACTGAAAATATGGACGCCGTGCTGCCGCCACAGGGGTATCGAGTTACGAAAATCGGTAAAGACACGCTCGCGCGACTTGACCCCGCCATTGTTTCGCATGACCTCCGGGTCGGCGCAATAAGCGCTCCACGCCGGCATATCGTCGATGATCGGCGGGCGCAGGATCAGCCGTGGCGTGACCAGGGTCGGCCTCAGACGCGTTTCCGTCACCGCTCGATGCGCTCCTCGACCGTCTGACCGGTCCGACGGTCCACGTAGATGTAGCGACGGACGACATGGCTGCCACCACCGCCCCAGGCGCCGATTCCGAGCAGGAAGCCGAAATCGTACCACCGCCCGACATTGGGGAAGGCGTACATGCGGATATCGTCGGTAAACAGGCTGACGACGAAGGCCAGGGGTGCGAGGAGGCCGTCGATCAGACCGCGAACAAAGGCGGGATCGCCCGGCGCGCCCATGGGCCGGTCGGCGCAAGAGGCCAGAAGCAGCGCGATGGCCACCCCCAGTCCGGCCACAACAAACTTTTTCATCGTGCAAAGCCCTCCGTTTGCGCGAGTTTAGCCGACTCGCGCACAGGTCACCATGACCTTTTGCGGCACGGTCCACATCAGCTCGCTGCCCTTGGTCCATAGCTCGTAACTGTCGCCGGCATAGCGCCCGCCCGAGCCGCTGATCACCTGGGGCAGGATGACCGACTGTCCGCCCCAGCGGATATAGGCAATCGACGGATAGCCGTTGATAAACGTCGTCGACAGCGGCAGATCACTGCCTGGGCAGCGCCAGCTATCGGGACCATGGCTGGTGCCGGTGTCGTCGCGGGTGGCGGCGTAAGCCGAGCGCAGGTCGTGGATGCGCTCGGCATAGGCATTGACCAGGCATTGTTTGATCTCGGCGGTCCGCGTGCAGGTGCTGCGGCGCTGGTCCAGCCAGCCTTTCTGCAACCTCTGCAGGGTCTCACGGCTGGCGCCGGCGGAGGCATCGGCGAGAAAGTACAGCCGCGCCAGCTCGTTATCGAGATCGACCAGTTGGGTGTCGCCGCAGATGACGCGTTCGATGCCGTCGGGATCGTCCTGCAAGGCCTTGGCGCAGTCGAAACTGGGGGTGCCCATGGCGCCGGCCGGAGACGACGACGCAGGCATCGGCACCGGGACATAGACCGAGGTCACGGTCTCCGTAGACACTGTCGTGGTGCTGGTGCTTTCGCGGGGGCTGCAGGCGGCCAAAGCCAGGATAAGAACAACGGACAGACAACGGGTCATGGGGATCTCCTGATGGCCAGCTTAGCTATCCGAAAATAAAAAAGCCGCCCTGTTTCCAGGGCGGCTTTGGTATTCGAAAACCTGACAATTTAGGCCAGCGAAGGATCGATCGTCTTGCAGGCGGCAATCAGGCCCTGGACCGACTCGACTGACTTGGCGAACATCGCCTTTTCGTCGTCGTTGACCGAGAACTGGATGATGCGTTCAGCGCCGTCCTTGCCGATGACGACGGGCACGCCGACATAGAGGCCGCGCAGGCCGTATTCGCCCGACAGATAGGCGGCACACGGCAGGACGCGCTTCTTGTCCTTGAGGTAGGAGGTCGCCATGGCGATGGCCGATTCCGCCGGGGCGTAGAAGGCCGAACCGGTCTTCAGCAGGGCGACGATTTCGCCGCCGCCGCCGCGGGTGCGCTTCACGATGCCGTCCAATTCGTCCTGGCTGATCCAGCCCTGGGCAACGACTTCCGGCAGCGGCAGGCCGGCGATGGTGGAATGGCGCACCATCGGCACCATGTCGTCACCGTGACCACCCAGGGTCCAGGCGTGGATGTCTTCAACCGATACGCCGGTCTTTTCGGCCAGGAAGTAGGCAAAGCGCGACGAGTCCAGCACGCCGGCCATGCCGACGACCTTCTTGTGCGGCAGGCCCGAGAATTCGCGCAGCGCCCACACCATGGCGTCCAGCGGGTTGGTGATGCAGATAACGAAGGCATTGGGGGCGTAGGTCTTGATGCCTTCACCGACGGCCTTCATGACCTTCAGGTTGATGCCCAGCAGGTCGTCGCGGCTCATGCCCGGCTTGCGCGGCACGCCGGCGGTGACGATGCAGACATCGGCGTCGGCGATGGCAGAATAATCGTTGGCGCCCTTCAGGCTGACGTCGGAGCCGAACACGGCCGTGGCTTCGGCGATATCCAGCGCCTTGCCCTGCGGCGTTCCTTCCATGATGTCGAACAGGACGACATCGCCCAGTTCCTCACGGGCGGCGATGTGGGCCAGGGTCCCACCGATCATACCCGCACCGATCAAAGCAATTTTCGCACGCGCCATGGGAACTCCCCTTCAAACTATTGCGCCAAATTTATGGGGAGCGTCTAATCCCTAACGGCCTTTGGCGCAAGAGCTTGCTGCAAATGCGAATGAAAAGGGAAAGCGGATTTGGCAAAACTTA
>NZ_GL883077.1:616537-640174 GCF_000204015.1 Asticcacaulis biprosthecium C19
GATCGCCTTCGTTGCACTCGGCTCTCGTCCTCTCCCCGTGAACGGGGAGAGGTAAGAAACGCTAATCCCTCAAGACCTTAACTGCCAGTAGCCCGCGTCAGTACCACCGGCGTTTTTTCGCCCGCGACATTCATCGATGTGCCGCGCCAGGTGCCGTTGGCGTCCTGACGCAGATGCAGGATGATCGGCGACTTGGCCTGACCGACGAAATAGTTCACCTCCAGGTCACGCCCGATCAGTGTGGCGTCCGAGACGAAGCCCGATGCGTTCAGGCCGTAGCCACCGGCAGACGAGCGCCAGGCGCCTTCGATATCGTTGCCGGAATGGCGCAGTTCCAGGCTGATCAGTTTGCGGCCATCGCTGGTCGAGACCTGCCAGGCCCCTTCCATATGGCCGCCGCGGGAGGCGGAGGCTTGCTGCAGGCGTGAATCGTAGCGTGCCTCGGACTCGCTGCGCGGCGCTTCATAGTCGCGGCGGTAGTCGTTGACGGTGACGGGTTCCTGCGCGATGAGCGCGGCGGACATCAGAAATACAGACAACACTTTGGGTTACTCGCACAACAGGTTTTGACTGGTTATGAAAGGTGTCACGGGCTCCGCCGTTACCGTAACACTATGACCTCAACACGCGGGTCTTAAGATTTCTTTCACCCGATAAGGGAACAACGCAAATCAGGCGAAATTAGGATTCAATGGGAATCCCGAGGTCACCACCGCGTGATCGCCGCGTTACGTCGCAGGCGGGATGAAATCCCTTGTGCGACATAATGCTTTGTTGACACTACGGTTGCAGCGTCTAAAAGACCCGCAGTACCGTAAGGCTTTTTTGCGGCAATGCCACTGCCGTTTGCGTTCAGGATGAAGGTCCGGTTCATGTCGGAAAAGACGTTACCTCCCCGCCCCCTACCCCCGCGTCCCCAATCTCCGCGGCCCATGTCGCCGCACCTTCAGATCTGGCGATTTCATTTCACAATGTTCAGCTCGATCATGCACCGCATCACCGGTTCCGCCGCGGTTGGCGGCGTTGTGCTGATCGCCGCCTGGTTGGTCTGTCTCGCGCTGGGGCGTGAAACCTACACGGTCTTCTTGCAGTATGCCTCGACCCCGCTTGGCCTTCTGGTCTGGTTCGGCCTCAGCCTGGCTGGTTTCGTTCACCTCGGCGGCGGCCTGCGCCATCTGATCTGGGATACCGGCGCTTCGTTCGAACTCAAGAAGGCCAACGCGCTGACCGCCTGGACATTTGCACTTGGCATTATCCTGACCCTCGCCTTCTGGGCGGTTCTGTTCGCTACCGGAAAGGTGTCGCTGTGAGCCACGATCCGATCAACCGCTCGGCCCAATCCTGGAAAAAATCCGAGAAGCATGGTGCCGGCGAATGGCTGGCCGAGCGCTTCACCTCGATCGCGCTGATCCCGCTGACCCTTTGGGCGGCATATGCGGCCTTCACCATTGCCGGCACAGGCTATGACGGTGCCCTGGCGTTCGTTGCCAAGCCGTTCAATATCCTTGCCATTGCCGCCACCATGTTGATCACGGCCTGGCACATGTATATGGGCGTGAAGGTTATTATCGACGACTATATTGGCAAGCCCGGAACCCGTGGCTTTCTTCTTTTCCTTACCTTTGTCCTGAGTGCGGCCGTGGTCGTAGCCACCGGCGTGGCGCTCTGGCTCGTGTACCAGGGGGCGTAAATGACCAAGTCCTACAACATCATCGAACACGAATACGATGTCGTCGTCGTCGGCGCCGGTGGTTCGGGCCTGCGCGCCGCGCTCGGCGCCGGCCAGGCCGGTCTGAAAACGGCCTGCATCACCAAGGTCTTCCCGACCCGTTCGCACACCGTCGCCGCCCAGGGTGGCGTCGCCGCCAGCCTCGGCAATATGGGCGAGGACAAGTGGCAGTGGCACATGTACGACACCGTCAAGGGGTCGGACTGGCTGGGTGATCAGGACGCCATCGAATACCTGGTCCGCAATGCGCCGCAGGCTGTCTATGAGCTGGAGCACTGGGGTGTGCCGTTCTCGCGCACCGAGGACGGCAAGATCTATCAACGTCCCTTCGGCGGCATGACGCGTAACTTCGGCGAAGGCCCGGTGCAACGCACCTGCGCCGCTGCCGACCGTACCGGCCATGCCATGCTGCACACCCTGTACGGCCAGTCGGTGCGCAACAATGTCGAATTCTTCATCGAATATTTCGCGCTCGACCTGATCATGGATGGCGATGTCTGCCGCGGCCTCACCACCTGGCAACTCGATACCGGCGACATTCACGTCTTCCGCGCCCACCTCGTCATCCTGGCCACCGGCGGTTATGGCCGCGCCTATTTCTCGGCGACCTCGGCTCACACCTGCACCGGCGACGGCAATGCCATGGTGCTGCGCGCCGGCCTGCCGTTGCAGGACATGGAGTTCGTGCAATTCCATCCTACCGGCATCTACGGTTCCGGCTGCCTGATTACCGAGGGCGCGCGCGGTGAAGGCGGCTACCTGACCAATTCGGCCGGGGAACGCTTCATGGAACGCTACGCCCCGTCGGCCAAGGACCTGGCATCGCGCGACGTTGTTTCGCGCTCCATGACCATGGAAATCCGCGAAGGCCGCGGCGTCGGTCCGAAGAAAGATCATATCCACCTGCACCTGGACCACCTGCCGCCGGAAATCCTGCACAAGCGCCTGCCGGGCATTTCGGAAAGCGCCAAGATCTTCGCCGGCGTCGACGTGACCAAGGAGCCGATCCCGGTTATCCCGACCGTTCACTACAATATGGGCGGCATCCCGACCAACTACCACGGCGAAGTCCTGACCAAGAAGGGCGCCGACGCCGATACGGTCGTTCCGGGCTTGATGGCGGTGGGTGAAGCTGCTTGCGTTTCGGTGCATGGCGCCAATCGCCTCGGCTCCAATTCGCTGATCGACCTGGTTGTCTTCGGACGTGCTGCCGGCCTGCGCGCCAAGGAACTGGTCAAGCCGAACACGCCGCACGTCGATCTGCCGGCTTCGAAGGTGCAGTCGCACCTCGACCGCCTGGAAAAATTCCGCACCGCCTCCGGCGGCACGCCGACCGCTGTGTTGCGCGACCGTATGCAACACGCCATGCAGGAGGACGCCGCCGTCTTCCGCACCGGCGAGACCTTGGAACAGGGTTCCAAGCGGATGACCGGCATCTTCCAGGCATCCAGCGATATCGGCATCAAGGACCGCGGCCTGATCTGGAACACCGACCTGGTTGAGGCTCTGGAATACGACAACCTCATCTCGCAGGCCGTGGTTACCGTCGACAGCGCACTGAACCGCAAGGAATCGCGTGGCGCCCACGCCCGTGAGGACTTCCCGAACCGCAATGACGACGAGTGGATGAAGCACACCCTGACCTGGATCGATCTCACGTCGGGCACCACCAACATCGATTATCGTCCGGTGCATACCTACACCATGACCAACGACATCGCGTATATCGCCCCCAAGGCACGGGTCTACTAAGATGGTTGAGCTTACCCTTCCGAAAAACTCCCAGGTCAAACAGGGCAAGCGTTACAAGGCCGCGAAGCGGACCAAGACGACGCGCACCTACAGGATCTACCGCTTCGACCCGGACACCGGCGAGAACCCGCGCTGGGACACCTATGAGGTCGACTCGGCCGATCACGGTCCGATGCTGCTGGACAGCCTGATCCACATCAAGAACAGCATCGACTCGACCCTGGCGTTCCGCCGCTCGTGCCGCGAAGGTATCTGCGGTTCCTGCGCCATGAACATTGGCGGTCGCAACACCCTGGCCTGCATCAAGGGTCACGATGAGTTCTCCGGCGAGATCACCATCGCGCCGCTGCCGCACATGCCGGTGGTCAAGGACCTGGTGCCCGACCTGACCGGCTTCTACAACCAGTATGCCTCGATCGAGCCCTTCCTGCAGACCAAGACGCCCGATCCCGAAAAGGAACGGCTGCAGACGCCGAAGAACCGTGACAAGCTGGACGGCCTGTACGAATGCATCCTGTGCGCCTGCTGCTCGACCTCGTGCCCCAGCTACTGGTGGAATCAGGACAAGTATCTCGGCCCGGCAGCCCTGCTGCAGGCCTATCGCTGGATCGCCGATTCACGCGATGAGAACCGCAAGGAACGACTGGAAGCGCTGGAAGATCCGTTCAAGCTCTACCGTTGCCATACCATCATGAACTGCGCCCAGGTCTGTCCCAAGGGGCTGAACCCGGCCAAGGCCATCGCAGAGATCAAGAAACTCATGCCCGCGAAGGGGTAACCATGTCCGATACCGGCCTGATAGGCTCCATCCTGGCGAAAATTGCCGGCCGCGTGGCGCCGCCCGCGGCACCCACCAAGGATGACCTGACCCTGCTGGCCGAGCGCCACGGCACCGACAAGGCCGCCGGCCACAGCTATACCCAGCACTATCACCGCCACTTCGCCGAGTTGCGCGACCGGCCGGTCAATGTGCTGGAAATCGGCATCGGCGGCGATTTCGACGAGCAGGCCGGCGGCAACTCGCTGCGCATGTGGCAGGATTACTTCCCCAAGGGCCAGATCGCCGGGCTGGACCTGATCCCCAAGCCCAATGTCAAGGGCGAGCGCATCCGCACCTATCAGGGCTCCCAGGCCGACCCGATCATCCTGGCCCAGATCCTGACCGACCTGAAGGGCGCCAAGTTCGACATCATCATCGATGACGGCAGCCACCGGTCGGAACATGTCATCGGCACCTTTTACATGCTGTTCCAGCACCTGGCCGACGACGGCTGGTACGTTATCGAGGACATGCAGACCAGCTACTGGACGCCCTATGGCGGCGGCTTGACCCAGGTCGATACCCACCAGGCCTCCATGCCCTTCTTCAAGAGCCTGGTCGACGGCCTGAACTGGCAGGAAATGCACCGCCCGGGCTATCAGCCCAACTATTTCGACATGAACATTGTCGGCATGCATTTCTACCACAATCTTCTGTTCATCAAGAAGGGCCGCAACACCGAGGGCAGCAACGTCGTCACCAACAACGTCTTCCCGAACCTTTAAGCCGGCGCAGCAACTCCCGAGACCATGGCCAAGATCACCTATATTGAACATACCGGCAAGGCTTACGTCATCGACGTAAAGCCCGGCCAGAGCGTCATGGAAGGCGCCGTCAAGAACAATATCCCGGGTATTGACGCCGATTGCGGCGGCGCGTGCGCCTGTGCCACCTGCCATGTCTATGTCGATCCGGCGTGGAGCGAACGCACCGGCGCCGCGTCCGTCATGGAGGAGTCGATGTTGGACTTCGCTAACGACCTGCAACCCACATCGCGCCTGTCGTGCCAGATCATCGTCTCGGACGTTCTGGACGGACTGGTCGTCCGCATGCCGGAAAACCAGCATTGACCGTTGCGATCATCGCCATTGCCCGCAATGAAGGGCGCTTCCTGACCGAATGGCTTGCCTATCACCTGAGGCTGGGTTTCGACCGCATCATCGTCTACGACAACGAAAGCGACGATGACAGCGCCCGTATCCTCGATACCCTTTCCGAGGAATATCCGATCCAGCGCATCCCGTGGCTGTCCGAACCTGGCCTGTCGCCCCAGATCGCCGCCTACAATCATGCTTTGGTCCATGACGGCAAGGATTTCGACTGGGTCGCCTTCATCGACTGCGACGAATTCGTCGTTCTGCACGAAGACGGCGACATCAATGACTTCCTGGCGCGCTACGACGACACGATCAGCGCGGTGACCCTGAACTGGCTGACCTTCGGTTCCTCCGGCCGCAAGACCGCCGACTACGAACTGGTGACCGACACCTTCATGACGGGGCCGCACAAGGGCTTCAGCAACAACCTGCACGTCAAGACCTTCGCCCGGCCGCAGCAGATCGAGCGGATGTGGATCCACCATGCCGACCTTCGCGACGGCCGGCAGGTCCATGCCAGCGGAAAGCCTGCCGCTATGAGCGAGTTCAAGGGCGTCACCGACGTCATCGACCATGGCATCGCGCACCTGAACCATTACCAGGTCAAGTCGCGTGAGGACTGGGATCGCAAGATAGCCCGTGGCCGCGCCGGCGCCATGAGCGACGATCCCGCCCGCGTCCGCACCGATGGTGAAGAGATCTGGGAGAAGATCGACCGCCCGATGGAGCGCTACGAGCATATGGAGGCGCGTATGCCACTGTTCGTGCCGTTGTATGAACAGTTTCGGCGCATCCTCAGCCAAAATTAGAGCGCAACTGCACACGGGGGATCGCTTGAACCTGCACCAACTTGCTGCCAGCTTCTATCCGCGGCCCATGGCGGTCAATTTCCAGGAACGCCTGCGCAGTTCGCTGGGCGCCGCCCTGGGCATCGCTTTCACCGCCATCATCAGCCTGCTGATCGCGCGGTTTTTCAACCTGTCGCCCTGGTTGGTCGCGCCGCTTGGTGCCTCGGCGGTGCTCATCTATGCCGTGCCGTCCAGCCCCCTGGCCCAGCCGTGGTCTGTGGTCGGCGGCAATACGGTGTCGGCCCTTGCCGGCCTGATCGTCGGTAACCTGATTCCCGACCCGGCCCTGGGCGCAGGCCTTGGGGTGGGCCTGGCCATTGGCGCCATGTTCACGCTGCGCTGCCTGCATCCGCCGGGCGGCGCCATGGCGCTTTTGGTGGTCCTAACGGGCGCCAAGGCGTTCGAATTCGCCGTGTTTCCGGCCCTGACCAATTCGCTGCTGCTCGTCGGTTTCGGCCTGCTCTATAACAACCTGACGCGCAAACCGTATCCTCATCCAGTTCTAGCGGCGCCGCGGGAGGCATCCGGCCTGCTGCGCATCACCCAGAACGACTTTGCCGAGGCCCTGGCCCAGCACAACGAGGTCCTGGCCATCGATACCGAAGAGCTGAACCAGCTTCTGCGGGCCAGTGAATTGATCGCCTACAAACGCATGGCCGGCGCCCTGACTTGCGGCGACATCATGACGCCCAAGCCGGTGATCGTGGTCTTCGGCACGCATCTGCGCGAAGCGTGGCAGGTTATGCAGGCGAACGACATCAAGGCTGTGCCGGTGGTCGACCGTGCGCATCGCGTCTTGGGCCTGTTGTCGCAGGAGGACTACCGCCGTGAGGCTGGGGTGCTGGAGCCCCAGGCGCCGGACAGAGGGTTGGCGCGGCTTCTGGAGCCCGTCCGCACGGTGCATACCGACAAGCCGGAGGCGGCGGGCCAGATCATGTCCCTGGTCTTTGCATCGGTTCAGGCCAGCGATCTGGTGGCGGAGGTGATGCCGCGTTTCTCGGAAGGCGACCATCTCCATGTACTGGTGCTGGATGACAAGAAGCGCCTGGTCGGCGTCATCAGCGCTTCCGACATGATGCGCGCCCTGTTCCACAAGGCGGCATAGACTATCTTTTTGAGGTACTATTTTAAATATTCAACTATGGATTCACATTCTCGTGAGCCGTGGTCAAGTTCACCCTTCATTAATCCATGGTTGATTCGTTTTCGCCTGAAGAACGGCGTTATAGCGCTCCGCAAGACTAAGATTTCGCTGAATTCGACGAATCACGCCACGTCGGCGACCGTTGTGCTGCTCTTAGGGCCGTCCTTCACCGCTGCCGGCACAGGCTTGACCGCGACAGGCGTTTCCCGGCCGACCAGGTTCTGCTTGGGCAGACGGATCTTGAAGCTGGCGCCTTCGTTCGGCTCGCTTTCCAGCGTGATCCAGCCGCCGTGCAGCTCCACCAGAGCCTTGACCAGCGCCAGACCCAAGCCCGGGCCGCCGCGTTCACGGCCGATATAGCGGTCGAAGATGTGCGCCTGGACGTGATAGGGGATGCCGCGGCCGGAATAGGCAACTTCCAGCAGCAGGTTGTCGCCGTCCTTGCTGGCATTCAGGCTCACGGACCCGGCAGCCGTCGCATTGCGCACGGCATGACCCAGCAGGTGGTCCAGGCATTGCCCCAACCGCCGGCCGTCGACATGGACCAGGCCGCTTTCGCGCACGCCGGTGTAGTCGAAATGCACGCTCTTGGACTTGAAGGCGTCGGCCTGGCGGGCCGCCGCTTCGGCAACGATATCAAGCAGGCGGATATCGGCGGTTGAAACCGACATTTCGCCGGCGTCGATCTGGGCCATGTCCAGCACATCATCGATCGACCGCGCCAGTTCCTGGGCTGCTGTCTGGATCGAGTCGAGATAGGCCTTCTGCTTGGTGTCGTGGCCGATATTTTGGGCGTGCAGCAGGTCGGCGTAACCGACGATGGTGGTCAGTGGCGTGCGCAGTTCATATGAGACATTGGCGACGAATTCGCGCTTCAGCCGCACCGATTCGTTCAAGGCCTCGTCGCGGTCCTCGATTGCCTTTTCCAGCGACCGCGTGGCGGTGATGTCGGAGAAAACGACCAGGGTCGCGCCGTCGGGCAGGGGCTGGGTACGCCATTGCGCCAGACGGCTGTCGGACAGCTTGATCTCGCCCTGTTGCGGTGCGCGGGCCAGAGGATCGGTGTCGGTCACCCGCGCCTTCAGCTCAGCCCAGAAGCCGCGGTCATGGACCAGGGGCAGGCACAGTTCGGCGATATGGGCGAAGTCCATCACCGCGGCGATGTCGTCGCTGCGCAGATGCCAGAACTTGTCGAAAGCCTGGTTGCGCAAACGCAGGCGGCCGTCGCTGCCATAGACCGATACGGCTTCGTTGAGTTGGTCGAGGGTCGATTTCTGAACCTGGATCAGGGCGTTGAACTGGGCTTTCAGCTTCAATTCACCGGTCTTGTCCGAGAACAGGATCAGCAGTCCGCCGAGCGGATGCGGCTGACGCACGACACGCAATGACCGGCCGTCGGGCAGGCTCCACATCTCGTCGTCGGCCGTATGGGTCAGACCGAAGAATTCGGATTCACGTCCCTTGAAACCGGCATAGTCGCTGGTCTCCGGCAGGCGGCGCTTCTGGCGCAGACGGTCAAGCCATTCGGCGTGGGTCGGGCGTTCGGCTAGCCACGCCGGCTCCAATTCCCATAGCTTCTCAAAGGCACGGTTGTGGAAGGTCAGTTGACGCTCCGGGCCGAAGATGGCGACGGCGTCTTCCAGGCTGTCCAGGGTCTCGTCATGGGCCTTGGCGTGGCGCTTCAACGCCTCGCGGCTGTCTTCGGCCTCGGTGACGTCGACGGCATAGGCGCAGGTATAGGCGTCGTTCAACGGTTCGGCGATGACCTGGAAGGCGCGGCGCTGGCCGCTGATGGTCAGCCAGCGGAAGCCTTCGCGACGGGCGCGCGACTCGGTGGCGTCGCTGACCAGGGCGTCGGCGCTGCGGTCCAGTGTGGCACCGTCGCGCAGGGCCTGTTCCAGGTCCTGAACCTCGGCTGCCCTCAGCCAGGCTTCGTTGGCCCACACCATGCGGCCGTCGCGGGCGCAGATCCAGCAGGGCGCCGGCAGGTGTTCGGCCATCTGGGCAAAGGGGCCCGACGACAGGGATTGTTTGGCGCCGGCAATGGCCAGGCGGATCCAGGCGGTGGCGCCCGAGGCCTTGCCGTCGATGACAAGGGTCAGGCCGGCCGGCTTGGCGGAAATCAGTCCCGGAATATTGTCGGCAAAGACTTCGAACCGGCAGGTCTTGCCCTCGGCGATCAGGGCCTTCAGGCCCTTGGAGGCGTCCATCGATGTCTTGCCCAGGGCTTCGACAACCAGGGGCGCGCGTTCGGCATCGTTGGTGGTGCGCACGCCCAGCGCTTCGGCGCAGGCCTTCAGCGTATCATCGCCCCAGACCAGGCGGACAGCGTCACCTTCGACGGCCAGGAAGGCTTCATCGAACGCCGACGTCGCGGCGTCGAGTTCGCTCAGCATGGTTTCCTTGACGAAGAGGTCGCCCTTGAGCAGGTCGCGCGCCTTGGCCAGCGTGGATCGCGTACGCCAAGCCAGATAGGTGGTTGACAGGGCCAGCGCCATGGCGCCGGCGGCAGCGGTGTAGGCGATGGAAGTTAAGGCCATGCGGGGCTTTCCGTACGAATCACTGGTACTCTACTCTACATTAAGACGATTCGCCCAAATTATGAAAATGCCGTTAACCATAGTTACGCCAAAGTTACGAAACCGTTCAGGCGATGAGGATATTGCCGGTGGCCAGGACATGGGGACTGTTGCCTAATAAGGCGAACTGGACGGTCGAACAGGCCGAGCCGGCTGCTGTCGTAAATGGTGCGGTCGTCGCAGATGGTATTGGCGTCCGGGGCTGCGTCGGGCACCTTTACGACACATGCGCGCACTGGCTTCGACTTCAGCGAGGGTGCGTGGTGATTTTACCTCGTCTGCGGTTTATGAAATTGCCATACCTGTGCGTTAGGTTTATGAGGCTTGGATCAAAACGTGAACAATCATGTCGATGACTGCCTACCCCGTTGCCAGAGACGCCCATGAGGCCTTAGCTCAGCTGAAGCAGAGCCAGGCGAAGCGCGCCATCCGCGAGAAAGAGGCCGAGCTGGCCGCCGATGCCCGGGTCGCCTTCGTCACCCAGTCGTTGGGGCCGGTGTATGAAGACGAGGCGGAGGCCCTGAACATCTATACCGGTCTGGTCGAGGACCACCGGCCGGGGCACATCTTCCTGCCGCCGGTCGAGGACCGGTTCTGCAAGCTGACCTGCCGGATAAAGGACGCACCGGTGCGGCGCGCCAAACCGGCCCAGCCGGTGTTCAGTGAGGGCGCGCGCTGGCCGAAGGCCTCGGCACCGCTGGAGACGGTATGGCAGTTGTCGATCAGCTACTGGAAAATTCTCGACGCGGTGCCGGCGTCGCGGCCGGGGCCCGCGGGCAACCCTAAGGACCTGCGCAAACGGGCACGTAAGGGTCATCTGACGCCGGACGAGATGCTGAGCCTGATGGACAGCCCACTGACCTCACCGCGGCCACAAAAGGCGCTGGATTTCGGTTTGTTCGATTTTATCCCGCCGGACAATCCGGGGATCGTGATAGCCGACGAATAGTTACGCCAGGACGGGCCAGCGTTCGGCCACGCGCTCGACCACGCGGGACACAAAGGCCACCAGTTCGGCGCCCATGTCCGGCGAGAAACCATCGAAATCCGACGATCCGAACGCTACCAGGCCCGGCCTGCCTTCACGCCACAGGGCAATCCGCAGAACGGCCGCCGACTTGATGCGCTTGGTGTCGTCATCGAACAGCACGCGGCAGACGGCGTCGGGTCCCAACAGGCTCAGGCCGGTCTCGCCGACAATATAGTCGACGCCGCCGTAATCCAGCGTCTTCCAGCCCAGCGGCACGGGTGCGATATCTTCCAGAGCAATCGTCGCGGCGATCAGACCGAAGCGGTTGCGCGATTCTTCGTTCAGCCGGCGCGCCAGGTCGGCATGGTTGCGCGCTTCCATCAGCGACAGGGCCAGGCCGTGGGTCTGGTTCTGGGCGTCGAAATTGGCCTTGGCGGTCATTTCGAGCTGGCGGCGGACATCAAAATCCTTCAGCGCCCGCGCTTCCAGCCGCGACAGGGCGGCCGGACCGAAGTCGATCAGGTGGCGCGACCTGGGCTGCAGGCCCAGAGCGTCCAGCAGGGCGGGATCACGCGCGATCTGATCGGCATGCTTGACAAGGTGGCGGCGCAGGGCCTGCCAGTCGTCGAGATCGTGCGAGGTTAATTCGCTGTCGGTGGTCATGGGCCGCACCTTAAGGCCAGACCCGCACTCTGTGAAGCGCATTTCCCCCTGTGTTTGTGACAAACCGTGCGTTTTCGTGTTAGGGGATTGTGGATGACTCCCGTTACCGAATACTTGGCCGATTCCCGCGAAAAATTAACTTTAACGGCTAAGGTTGTTGTGCTTGCGCCCGTGCCGGAAGCCCTCGACTACGCCGTCCCGGACGGCATGGACATTGCCATAGGCGACCATGTCGTGGTGCCGCTGGGTCACGCCAAGGTGCGCGGCCTGGTGATTGGATTGATTCGCGAAGCGATCGATTTTCCCCTGAAACCGATCCTGTCGAAGCCCGACGATCCGCCGGTGCCGGAAAATTCGCTGCACTTCTGGCTGTGGGCGGCCAACTGGACGGTTACCCCGCCCGGCACCTTTCTCAATGGCTGCCTGCGCGCCCTGAAGGTGGCTCGCGCCCAGGTTCGGCTGGGCTATGTCCGGACCGGCATCGAACCGGCGCGAATCACCAAGGCGCGGGAACGGGTGATCGAAACCGCCATCCTGCCCATGGGGCTTGGGGAACTGGCCCTGGCGGCCGGGGTGTCGGAAGGCGTGGTCACGGGCCTGGCCAAGGAAGGCGTGCTGGAAAAGGTCGCCCTGCCATTTGACGACCGCATCCCGCAACCCGACCCGGATTTCGCCCCGGCACGCCTGAACCCGTCGCAGTCGGCGGCGCATCAACTCCTGCAGATGGAGATGGCCAAGGGCTTTGCGCCCGTGCTCCTGGACGGCGTGACAGGGTCGGGCAAGACCGAGGTCTATCTCGAAAGCGTCGCCGATGTGCTGCGCGCCGATCCGGCGGCCCAGGTGTTGATCCTGCTGCCGGAAATCGCCCTGACCCAGGCCGTGCTGGGCCGCCTGAAGGCGCGCTTCGGCGTCGAGGTGGCGCAGTGGCACGCCAATATCGGCAACAGTTCGCGGCGCCGTATCTGGGAAGGTGTGGCGACGGGTAAAATCCGGCTGGTCGTTGGCGCGCGTTCGGCCCTGTTCCTGCCCTATGTGCGGCTGGGACTGATCGTCATCGATGAGGAGCACGACAGTTCCTACAAGCAGGAGGAGGGCGTGCGCTATCACGCCCGCGACCTGGCGGTGTTCCGGGCGCGGATGGACGGCGCCATGGTGGTCATGGCCTCGGCGACGCCGTCGCTGGAGACCCTGACCAATGCCGAAAAGGAACGCTACACCTGGATCCGGCTGGAAAAGCGGCACGGCACGGCTGTTTTGCCCGATATCGAACTGATCGACATGAAGGCCCATGCGCCTGGCAAGGGCCAAAAAAACGAACAGATGTGGCTGTCGGATATCCTGGTCGCCGAGGTCTGGGAGACCCTGAAACGGCGCGAACAGGTTTTGTTGTTCCTGAACCGGCGGGGCTATGCGCCGCTGGTGCTGTGCAAGGCGTGCGGTGAGAAGATGTCGGCGCCCAATACCGATTCGTGGCTGGTCGAACATCGGTCGTCGGGGCGGCTGGTCTGTCACCTGACCGGGTTTTCGATGCGCAAGCCCAAGATCTGCCCGCATTGCAAGGCGGTCGACAGCCTGGTGTCAGTGGGCCCTGGCGTCGAGCGCATCCTGGAAGAGGTCCAGTCGCGCTTTCCCGATGCGCGGGCGGAGGTGTTTTCATCGGACACCGTACCGGATGCTGCGTCTTCGGCAGCCCTGATTCGGCGCATCGAGGACCACGACATCGACATCGTTATCGCCACCCAAGCCGCGGCCAAGGGCCACAACTTTCCGAATCTGACCCTGGTCGGGATTGTCGATGCCGACCTTGGCCTGAAGGGTGGCGACCTGCGCGCCGCCGAACGGACCTTTCAACTCTTGCAGCAGGCAACCGGCCGCGCCGGCCGCAGCGTCAAACCGGGAAAGGCTTTGTTGCAGACCTATACGCCGGAACACCCGGTGATGCAGGCTCTGGCGCATCAGGATCGCGAAGCCTTCTACGCCTATGAGGGCATGTCGCGCGAGATGGCCGGCTTCCCGCCCTACGGCCGTTTGGCGGCGCTGATCCTCCAGGCCAAGGATCAGAAGCTGCTGGACCGGTTCTCGCGGGAACTAGCGCTGTTTATTCCCAACACGGACGGTATCGATGTCTATGGGCCGGCCGATGCGCCCCTGGCCCTGGTGCGTGGGCAATGGCGCAAGCGCTTCCTGGTGCGGGCCGATCGCAACCGCGATCTCCAGGGGTTCGTCAATCACTGGCTGGCGGCGATCAAGCGACCCAATGCCATCCGGCTGATCGTGGATATCGAGCCGTACAGTTTCCTGTAGCCGCATGGCCTTTTTATATCTGGCGGATTTAGGATAGCGCCATGACGGACGTGATCATTATCGGGGCGGGCATTTCCGGCCTCAGTGCGGCCCTGGCGCTGAAGGCGCGCGGGCTGAGCTACACGATTCTGGAAGCCAGCGGAGAGATCGGTGGCCGGGCGCAGACGCGCAGGCTGCCCTCGGGCGTACCGGCCGATCTGGGGCCGCACTGGCTGCATGGCGAAGACAGCGAGTTGGGCGATCTGATTCGCGCCTATGGTTTGCCGGGCCACAGGGATGCCAGTGAGGCCATGCGGATCTATGAATTTGGCCAGCGGGTTGAACGCGGCGACGACTGGCCCGATGGAGCGGTCGATCCGGACACGGCGAAAGCGGTCGCCAGCGGCGAATCGCAGGATGTGCCCCTTTCCGGCCTGGGTAAGGACGAGGAAGGCCGCAAATGGCTGCGTCGGTTCGGCCAGGGCTGGAACGGTCTGGAGCCGCCGGCGGAACCGTCGGCCTACGAATTCCTGACCGATGAAAGCGAGCCCGGTGGGTTGCAACTGGATGGCGGTATGGCAGCCCTGGTGGCACGTATGGCCGAAGAGGTCGGACGCGAGTCTATCCGGCTGGATACACCGGTGGCGCAGGTGCGGTCGGTCGGTGGCAGGGTCGAGGTCGATGGTATGGCGGCCGGCCGGGCTGTAGTGACGGTGGGCCTGGGCGTGTTGAACAGCGGCGGGATCGGTTTTGATCCTGAGGTCCAGTCGGTGATCGCGACGGCGACGCAAGGGTTGGTGGTCAGCCGTATGAACAAGATCATTCTGGAACTGGATCCAGGTTTTTTGTCCGACCGCCACATTCCGGAGGACCTCGGCGTGCTGATGGTCGATTCCCGAGCGCATTACTGCCATGTTCGCGGCGGTGGTCTGCCTCTGCTGACCCTGTTCGCCACCGGTGACGCGGCGGGGGTCGTTGAGGGGTTCTCGCATGTCGAGGCGCTGCATTATGTCGCGGAGGTGGTGAAGGCGGTGCCGGAGCTGCACGATCTGAAAAAGTATGTCGTCGCCGAGCCGATCGTCACGCGATGGCTGGCCAATCCATGGACCCAAGGGGCCTATTCGGCCTTGATGCCGGGCTATCGCCGGCATGCGCCGTGGTGGACTGGCCGGGTGGGGATTTGCGGCGACAGTTTTGACGATCGCTTCCCGGCGTCTTTGGCCGGGGCGTTCCGGTCGGGAAAGCGGTTGATCGACGCACTGCCTTGAGTTATCGAGGGTCTATCAGTTTCAGGGATAGTGAGTCATGACGCGGGTTGTCACGGTTTTCGGTGGTTCGGGCTTTTTGGGCAAGCAGGTCGTGCGTTTGCTGGCGCGGTCGAACTGGCGGGTGCGGGTGGCGGTGCGTCACCTGGCGATGGCCTATGACGTCAAGCCGATGGGCGATGTCGGGCAGATCCAGGTGGTCCGTTGCGACGTCCGACGCGACTCGGAGATTGAGGCCGCTTTGAAGGGCGCCGATGCCTGTGTGAACCTGGTTGGCCTTTTGTATGAGACCCTGTCGGCGAAGTTCGACGCTGTGCATCGTCATGCGGCCACGAAGATGGCGCAGATCTGTGCCGCGAAGGGGATCAAGGATTTCGTGCAGGTTTCAGCCCTGGGCGCCGATCCGAAATCGTCGTCGGCCTATGCGTCAAGCAAGGGCTGGGCGGAAGACGGTGTGCGCAAGGCGATCCCGACCGCAGTGATCATACGTCCGAGCATAATCTTCGGCCAAGGCGACGGCTTCTTTACGATGCTGGCCGCCCAGTTGAAGCTGTTCCCTGTCATTCCGGCCTTCGGTGGTGCGGAAAACAAGTTCCAGCCGGTCTATGTCGGTGACGTGGCTGGGGCGGTGGCGAAGACCCTGGGGAATGCCAGCGCTTATGGCAAGGTGTATGAGCTGGGCGGGCCGGAAGTGTTCGCCTTCAAGGATTTGATCGCCTATGTCGGAAAAGAAATCCAGCAGCCGCGACCTTTGGTTTGGGCGCCGTTCTTTGTGGCGCGGATGATCGGGTTGGCGGGGGATGTCCAAGCCGGCGTGCACGGCATGCTGTCGGTGGTGCCGGCGCCATTGCTGACGACGGACCAGGTCCTGTTGCTGCAAAAGGACAATGTCGTGCCGAAGGGCGCTCTGGGTCTGAAGGATCTGGGGATTGCGGCCACCGCGGTGGAGTCCATTGCGCCGACCTATCTGTGGCGGTTCCGGAAGAATGGGCAGTTTGCCATCGCGGCTTAAACTTATGGGGTTTGGGGCCTGCGGCCCCAAGTCTTTCCCTTCATTAAAAAGCCTCGCCCCTCAAAAGGGCGAGGTTTTTTAATGAAAAGAAGGATTTGTGGGGGTGAGAAGCGCGGATTTGCCGCATGGCCGGCAAATCTGATGAAATCGACCCAGTGGGTCGATTTCCGCTACGAACGCCCATAGCCATGCGGCGGGCGACCCCACACCCCATAAATTAGAAGCCCATCTGCAACAGCACCAGTCCCACGACACCGACACAGATCCGCCAGACGGCAAACACGCCATATCCATGCCGGCTGACATAGGCGAGCAGCGCCTTGACCACCAGCACGGCCGTGACAAAGGCCGCCGTGAACCCCACAACGATCAACCACATATCGCTGAAATCCATCTGCTTGTAAGTCTTGAACACATCATAGGCGAAGGCGCCGGCCATGGTCGGCATGGCCAGGAAGAACGAAAACTCCGCCGCCGCCTTTTTGTCGACCTTGCACAACATCGCCCCGATCAGCGTCGATCCCGACCGCGACATGCCCGGTATCATCGCCAGGCACTGGAACAGGCCGATGATCAGCGACGTCTTCCAGTCCAGCACCATGGCGTCGTCATGCACCGGCTTGGGCGCCCATTTGTCGACCGCCCACAGCAACACCCCGCCGACGATCAGGCTGATGCAAATCAGCTGGGGCGACTCAAACAGCACCGTTTTGATGAAGTCATGCAGCAGCACCCCCAGCACCATGGCCGGCAAAAACGCAACCAGTACCGAAATGACAAACCCGCGCGACCTCGGCTCGGTCGGCAAGGTCACCACCACGCCCCACAACCGCTGGAAATACAGCGTCAACAGCGCCAGGACGGCGCCCAGCTGAATCAGGACCTCGAAGGTCTTGCCCGTGGTCTCGAATTTTAGAAAATGCGTCAGCAGCAACAGGTGCCCTGTCGACGATACGGGGAGGAACTCCGTCAGGCCCTCCACCACGCCCAACAATACAGCAATCAGATAGTCCATAAGCGACCCTTGGAATTGTGTGACGGCCGTGATGTTCGCAAGGGGCCCCCTCCGTCTCGACGCGTTTCGCCCATAGAGGGGCTCACTTGCTCGCCACCTCCCCATTGCAGAAATGGGGAGGAGAAGGAGAATAAGCTGTTGCTTGCCTCTCCTCCCCATCTTGATCGGGAGGTGGCGAACAAGCGAAAGCGGAAGGCTCTAGCGCGTCGAGACAGAGGGGGCCTCTTAAGGCCGCTGGTATAAAGCGGCTCTTAGAGTATTTCGCGCCGGACCGTAATGGTCTTAATCCACGATCTGCGGATGTGGCCCGATATACCGGAGCCGCGCCTTAGGCGAACTGCCGGCCTGCATCTGCTCGATGGCATGGGCCAGCCAGCCGGCGCTGCGACCGATGCCGTACAGAGTTACCGGTGCTTCCCGCGGCAGGTCCAGATGCCGGCCGATCAGAGCGAGAGCCAGAGACATACCGGCGGGCTGACCGGTCAGGTCCTCACCCACCCGCAACACCGTTTTCAGGTCCTCGCCAAGCTGCGGCGCCGCATCGATCAAAGCCTTGGCGCGCAAAGGTTCCGACGGCGAGTAGTCCCGCTCGAAACCTGGTAGTTCCAGGCCGCGTTCCAGCAGCGACTTGGCCAGGGCCAGCGGATTACCCGTCCGGCGCACCTGGGTGACATAGCTCTCCGCCCGCGAAATGCGCCCGCCCAGCTTCGGCGAGGTCATGGTGCCGAAACCGGCGATCAGAGGGATGGCCAGGGGGCCCATGGTGGCCGCCGAAACGCGCACCGCCAGAGTAGCTTCGTCCAGGCTGGTATCGGCCGACAGCACCAGGGCGCGGCGCAGCAGGTCGGTGTCCTTATTGTCGTAAACCTTCCATGCCCGTGCCAGGCGCTGGTGGAAAAACAGACGCGGTCCGCCATTGGTCACGGCATCGACCATCTCATTCAGCAGGCTGGCGGCTTCGTTGCCGAGATCGCGTTCCGGCTGGATCTCGGTCATCGCCTCTTCTTCTAGGCGACGGCTCAGCATGGACAGGACCCGCGTGCGCGGGCCGCCCGGGAAGTTGACGTCCGGACGCGGCTTCAGCGGCCCGAACGGATTAGGGTGGCGGCTTTGCCACAACAGCGCCGCTACGGTCTCGAAGTTCTCGGTCGCGGCCAAGGAGATGCAGTCGCGGCCGCGATAATAGTGCCGACCCTCAACCGTGATCGAAATCTCGGTGTCGATCGCCGCCTCGCCACGCGTGATGGTGCCGCCGGTCAGGCCGGGCGGCAGGGCGTCATAGGCCGGCGCTGGGCCGGTCGGGCCGGGACGCAACGGCACACGGCCAGGCGCGCGGCGCGACAGACGCTCGATATCGTCAAGGGCGTAAAGACTTTTTCGCGGATGGGCCGGATCGCTCTTGGCCGCGATTCTCTGGCGGCTGACATAGGCATAGAGGGTTTGAGGCTTAACCTCTAGACGCTTCAGGGCTTCAGCCCGGCTGATCCAAACACGTGACATGTACGCAACCCAAATTAACTTTTTTGACGCCCCACCTATTTCCAAAAGTGGGACCACTTTTGGACGGAAGGCGTATAATCAAGAATTGATTCGATTCTGATCATATACCGTTCGTAAAAAGAATCCATCATGGATTCATCACTTGTTAACAGTTTTGCCTTGCACGATGATGTGACTGCGAATTGTCCGGGTAGAGCCTAAAATGGCCATGATGTCCAAAGCCGAATCGATGCCCGATCAGAAGATTCGCCTGGCTGGCGCCCTGCCGGTCGACCTTGCCTGCCTGCGAGTAGGGCTGAAGGGGTTTGCCCTGAGTCTCCCGGGTTGCATGGCCATACCGACCTCACGGGTCCATTCGGCCGTTCTGATGTTGGAAGCTGCCCACATGCTTTTGCGGGCAGCGCAAAAGCGTATGCTTGAGGCATTGCCGAATGCTGATATCATCATCCACCCGGATCCGCGCGGCGCGAACACACCGCAGGGCGGCGTTTTTGCCTTAGGGCCGGTCAAAGGACACGCATGATCAGTTATTCCCGTCAGCTCTATCACTTTGCTTTCGACCCCCATTCGCGGATCGCCCGCCTCGGGCTGGGCGAAAAGAAGCTGGCCTTCGAAGATGTACCGGTCAAATACTGGCAGCCCGACGATACCATTCTGCGCATGAACCCGTCCGGCCTGCTGCCGATTCTGATCGAGACCCCGACCGGCGATACCGGCGGCAAGACGCGCCGGCTGTGTGAAAGCCGCGCTGTGCTGGAGCATCTGGAAGAAGCCTACCCCGAGATCCGGCTGTGGCCGGAGGATCTGAATGAACGCGGCGAGGCCCGGCGCCTGGTCGGCTGGTTCGAGCGCAAGTTCGACTATGAAGTCAACGCCCTCCTGCTGCATGAGAAGATGGAGAAGCGGTTGATGGGCGGTGGAGCGCCGGACATTGCCGCCATGCGCGCCGGCCGTGACGCGCTTAAGGACCATCTGCGTTATTTCGAGAGCCTGCTGCTGCATCGCAACTGGCTGGCGGGTCAGGTCATGTCCTATGCCGATTTCGCCTGCGCGGCGCAGTTGTCGATCCTGGACTATTTCGATGAAATCAACTGGTCGCGGTATCCGTCTTTGAAAACTTGGTACATGGCGATCAAGAGCCGTCCCGCTTTCCGGCCCTTGCTGAACGACAAGCTGCCCGGCATGGCGCCATCGGCCCATTATCAGGAATTGGACTTTTAGTCGCGCCATGATCGATCTGGCGCAGGCCATCCGTCAGGAAGCGCAGAGTCTCGGTTTTGCCGCCGCGCGATTCGCTGCCTTGCCCGATGTCTGGGACGCTGCCGACCGGCTGAGCGCGTTTGTCGCAGCAGGCTATCACGGCGACATGGCCTGGATGGAAGAAACCCTCGACCGCCGTCGCCATCCTCGCAACATGTGGCCCGATGCCCAATCGGCTCTGGTTCTGGCTTATAATTACGGCCCCGATAGCAACCCACTCGAGCTGCTGGCCGAACCTGAAACCGCCAATATCAGCGTCTATGCCCGTGGCGACGACTATCACGACCTGATCAAGAAGAAGCTCAAGCAACTGGCGACCTGGATCGTGAACCAGACCGGCTGCGAACTGAAGGTCTTCGTCGACACGGCGCCCCTCATGGAAAAGCCTCTGGCGCAACTGGCCGGACTCGGTTGGCAGGGCAAGCACACCAACCTGGTGTCGCGCGACCTGGGCTCGTGGTTCTTTTTGGGGGTCATCCTATTCGACTGCGTGTTTGAGGCCGGCCAGCCCGAGCGCGATCATTGCGGTTCGTGCCAGGCGTGTTTGACGGCGTGTCCGACCGATGCCTTTACAGGGCCCTACCAACTGGATGCCCGGCGCTGCCTGTCCTACCTGACGATTGAATTCCGTGGCGCGTGGCCGGAGTCCTTCCGTCACGCCATGGGCAACCGCATCTATGGCTGCGATGACTGCCTGGCGGCCTGTCCGTGGAACAAATTCGCCACAGCCGCGGCCGATATCAAACTCCAGACCCGGCAAGGTTTTGATAAGCTTTTGCTGACAGACTTGGCGGGACTGGATGATACCGCCTTTCGTGCATTGTTCAGCAAGGCACCGATCAAGCGCATCGGACGTACGTCATTTCTCAGAAACGTGCAGTATGCCCTCGGTAATGCGGTGAAATCTTCGAAAAACCCGGAACTACTTGTGGCCATACATCGGGGTTTAACCGATCGCGAGCCGGTCATACGCGGCGCGGCGGTTTGGGCGCTGAATCAGACCGGCGACGCAGATGCCATAGAGCAAGCCTCTGAACTTTATCGTGATTCGGAAGCCGACGAAGCGGTAAAACGGGCGTGGGAGGGCCGGTATGACTGATGTCACTCTGATCACTCTGAGCTACAACTCTGGCATTCACACGCAAAAATGTCTGGAAGCCCTCGGCCGGCTGGGCGGCAATCCGGTCATCGTTCATGCCGACAATGGCTCGACCGATAGCGATCTGGATGCCTTGGCCGGCGAGTTTCCCCAGGTCCGCCAGATTCGCAACACGCAGAACCTCGGGTTCGCGAAAGGTATGAACCAGGCGGCGGCGACCGCGACGACGGAATGGATCGGTTTCATCAACCCTGACGCCTTTGTCGATCGCGATTGGTTGAGGGCGATGCAAAGTGCCATCGACGCGCATCCGCAGGTCAGCATCTTCACGGCGTTACAGGTCGATGCCGAGCGGCCCGAGGTGATGGACGGTGCGGGGGATTCCGTGACCTTCTTTGGGTTTCCCTATCGCTCGGGCTTTGGTCATCCGATTGCGCCGATGGAACTGGCGGAGGTCTTCGCGCCGTGCGGTGCCGCCATGCTGATCCGGCGCGAGCTGTTCGAACGGCTGGGCGGGTTCGACGAGCGCTTCTTCTGCTATTGCGAGGACGCCGATCTGGGGTTCCGGGCGCGGCTTGCTGGAGAGATCACTGTGTTCGTTTCTGACGCGAAGGTGGCCCATATCGGATCGGCCTCGACGTCGGTGCGGTCGGATTTCGCGCTCTATCACGGCTATCGCAACCGGTTGTGGCTTTATGTCAAATCCATGCCGCTTGTTCTGTTGGTCGTGACCCTGCCCGTGCATCTTGGTCTTACCCTGGTGGGGGCCATCAAGGACACGCTCAAAGGTAAGGCGGGTATTGTCTGGACGGCGATTTTCGACGCCCTGGGCGGCATGGTACCAATTCTTCGCAGCCGCAACAAAATTCAGCGTGAGCGGCGAATAACCGCTTTACGCCTGGCCAAAAGCTTGACATGGAACCCGCTGAAAATCGCCACCCGCGCGGTGGATCACCGGAGGTTGCCATGAACCCTGTTTTGGACGCACTTAGGACCCAGGCCTTTGTCGACGACACCGCCAAAATCGTCGATCAGTTCCGCAATGACCCTGACCGCCTGAGCCGGATGAGCCTGGAGGTCGCCGGCCTGTATATCGACGTGTCGAAGCAAAGCTGGACCAAGTCCAGTTTCGACCGCTCCATCGAGGTGTTCGAGCAGTCCGGTCTTAGCGAAGCGCGCGAAAAGATGTGGACCGGCCAGACGATCAATGTCTCCGAAGGCCGTGCCGTGCTGCACGTCGCCCTGCGCGATTCCGACGCCGAAAACCTGCGCCTGCGGGGCGCGGAGATCACCGCCGACGTCAAGACCGCCCGAGACGCCATGAAGGCCTATGCCGACGGTATCCGGTCGGGCGCCATTACGGGGTCTTCGGGTAAGGCGTTCAGGACCATCGTTCATATCGGCATCGGCGGTTCGGACCTGGGGCCGCGCCTGGTCTATCAGGCCCTGACGCCGTTGACGCCGCAGATCGACGTCCGCTTTGTCGCCAATGTCGACGGTTCGGAGCTGGCCCTGGCCCTGGCCGGGCTGGATCCGGCGGAGACGCTGGTGATTGCGGTCTCCAAGACCTTCACCACTCAGGAAACCCTTGCCAACTTCCTGGCGGCGCGGGAATGGCTGGTGGCGGCGCTTGGCGTCGAAGCGGCGCAGTCCCATATGGCCGCCGTCTCGGCCGCGCCGGACAAGACCGGCGCCTACGGCATCGCGGCCGATCGGGTGTTTGGCTTCAAGGACTGGGTCGGCGGGCGCTATTCACTGTGGTCGGCCGTGTCGCTGTCGCTGGTCATCGCGCTGGGTTATGAGGTTTATGAGCGTCTTTTGGCTGGCGCCCATGAGATGGACCAGCACTTCCTGACCGCGCCGTTCGATCGCAACGCCCCGGTCCTGCTGGCCGCGGCACAACTCTATAACCGCATTGGCCTGAACCGGCCGTCGCGCGCCGTCATTCCCTATGTTCACCGTCTGCGCCGGCTGGCGGCCTTCCTGCAGCAACTGGAGATGGAATCGAACGGCAAGCGGACGTCGCCGACCGGTGAGGTGTTGCCGACGGCGACCTGTCCGGTGGTGTTCGGCGATGAGGGCACCAATGCCCAGCACGCCTTCTTCCAGATGCTGCACCAGTCTGAAGACGTTGTGCCGCTGGAGCTGATCGCGGTCGAAAACAACGCCGAGGCGTCTGACGACATGCAGAAGAAGCTGTTGTCGAACGTCATCGCTCAGGGCGAGGCCTTCATGGTCGGCAAGTCTCTGGAGACGTCGGAAGCGGAGTGCCGTGCTTTGGGCTTCGATGCCGCCAAGACGGCCCAGATCGCGCCGCAGAAGGTGTGCCCGGGGAACAAGCCATCGACCCTGGTGTTGATCAACGAATTGACGCCGGAGACGCTGGGCGCGCTGCTGGCGCTGTATGAGCACAAGACCTTTGCCGAGGGCATCGTTCTGGGGCTGAACAGTTTCGACCAGTGGGGGGTTGAGCTGGGCAAGACCTTGGCCAGCGCCGTGTTGAAGGATTTTGCGGCGGAGGTGCCGGCTGAGCATGATCCGTCGACGGCGGCTTTGATTGCGCGGGTCAAGGGGTGATTTGGACCTGGGCGGCAGGAAACA
>NZ_GL883077.1:640250-664078 GCF_000204015.1 Asticcacaulis biprosthecium C19
TGTTAACATGCGTAGGTTGACGCCGGCGATGCGAGATAGGCGGCGACCGAAACGTTCGGTCAGTTCGATTATGTGACGGCAATTTCACTTGTGCCGCGATGGGGGCGGTCCTACATCCTTTGAACAGGACAGAGGAGGGGCTGATGGCTCAGTCGCGGCGCATGAATATTCAGGGGCTTTTGGCAGGCGCTGCGCTGGCTTTGGGATTGGGGACCTCGGCGCGGGCCCAGGCCACGCCCTTCGAGGGCACGTGGACAGGACGACTGACGGCCGGGTCGATGAGCCTGCGGTTGCGGCTGGTCGTCACCGGAAGCATTGTCAAACTGATCAGCCTGGATCAGGGCAGTGGCGAAATCCCAGCCAGTAAGGTCAAGATCGAAGGCAGCCGCATCTCCCTAGAGTTCAAAGCTATCAAGGCCGATTACAAAGGTGAGTTGAAGGACGCCGATCATATCACCGGCACCTTCACCCAGGGCGCGCCTATGCCGCTCGATTTCAATCGCGGTGAGGTTATCGAAGAGAGTTCGGCCGGTGTTGAGGCGCTGACCGTTGAGCGATTGCAGGCTATCCGAAGTGGCGCGGGAACGCCGGCGATCGGCGCGGCCTGGCAGGGTAAGTCGTCAGGCCGTCTGGCCGATGGGTCGCGTATGGCCGGTGGCGCCAACGCGGTGACACCAGACGATCAGTGGCACTGGGGCTCGATCACCAAATCGATGACCTCGACCCTGGTGGCGCGGCTGGTCGAAAGCGGCGCTGTGAGGTGGGACACGACGGTCGGCGCGTTGTTGGGCGACAAGGCGGGCGTCTACAAGGATGCCAATTTTCTGCACCTGCTGAGCCATCGTGCCGGGTTGCAGCCCAATATTCCGGACAGCCGGTTTAACGCCTATGCGCGCGATGGGTTGGCTGACGCGCGGGTCGAACGGTTAGCCTATGCCGCGGAGGCGCTGAGCGGTTCGCCGGTAGGGCCCCTGGCGGGACAGACGGCCTACAGCAACAATGGTTATGTCGTCGCCGGCGCCATGATCGAGGTTGCGACGGGGCAGAGCTGGGAGGCGCTGATCCAGGATCAGCTGTTCAAACCGCTGGGGATCACCTCGGCCGGGTTCGGTGCGCCGGGTACCGCTGGCAAGGTCGATCAGCCGTTGGGGCACCTAGCTCAGGGCGCCAGCCGTATGCCGGCGCCGGTCGGGCCGGGGTTGTTGAACGACAATCCGATGGCCCTGGGGCCGGCGGGACGGGTGCACATGTCGATGGCCGATATGCTGGTGTATCTGGCGGCGCATCGTGACCGGACGGATTTGTTGACGCCTGCGTCGTGGGCGAAGCTGCATACGCCACCGTTCGGGGGCGACTATGCTTTAGGCTGGGTGGTGCGGCCCGATGGTGCCATCTGGCATAATGGGTCGAACACCGTGTGGTATGGCGAGGTGTTGGTCGATGCGGCTGCCGGGGTGGTGTGTACGGCCTGTGGCAATGATGCGGCGCCGCAGACCATGGCGGCGGTCGGTCAGGCGCTGATGGCGGCACGGGCGGCGGCTCTGGTTTAAAATAGGCCAAGCCCAGATCGAATGAGCATCGTCTTACCGTCGGCAGACCCCTCACCCCCACCCTCTCCCCTCAGGTGGGGAGAGGGAGTTTCTTTCATAGCTTCCACGACTTAAGCGCATAAATTCCGAGACCTGGACATATTATTGGGGTAGGCTGGAGGCAATCCTAAGGAAGCTAGTATGTCCAAGCCCGTGGTCGGCGGTGGTCCCAAGAAGGTGCTGTATGCCCTTCAGACGGCGACGAAGATCGGCCTGAAGTCCACCGCCAAGGCGCTGACCGCCAAGAACACCTGCAAGGCCTGCGGGTTGGGTATGGGCGGTCAAAAAGGCGGCATGACCAACGAAGCCGGCGACTTTCCTTCGGTGTGCAACAAGTCGATCCAGGCCCAGTCGACCGATATCCAGCCGGGAATCCCCATCGAGGTCCTGACCCACCCGCTAAGCGACCTGCGTGAACTGGACGGCCATGAACTGGAGCATCTCGGAAGATTGGCGACGCCGTTGTACAAGCCCGCCGGGGCCGACCGGTTTGAAGCCATTGGCTGGGACGCCGCACTGGACCTGGCCGGAGCGCGGATGCGGGCGACGGCGCCGGATCGCAGCTTCTTCTACAGTTCCGGGCGGTCATCGAACGAGGCGGGGTTTATCCTGCAACTGCTGGCGCGGGCCTGGGGCACCAACAATGTCAACAACTGCTCCTACTACTGCCATCAGGCGACAGGGGTGGGACTGGGGACCACGATCGGGACTGGCACCTCGACTGTGGAGCTGGAGGATCTCGACCGCTGTGATTTTATCTTCGTCATCGGCGCCAATCCGGCGTCGAACCATCCGCGCTTTATCCATAAGCTGAAGGCGATTCGCGACCGCGGCGGCGAGGTTGTGATCATCAATCCCGCCAGGGAAGCCGGGCTGGTGAGGTTCGCCCTGCCGAAGAGCGTCAAGTCTATGGTCACCGGCGGTGACTGGATCGCCTCTGATTACCTGCAGCCGCGTATCGGTTCGGACCTGGCGGTGCTGAAAGGGCTGGCCAAGGCGGTTCTCGTGGCAGCAGACGGCGATTTCATTGCCGCCCATACGACGGGGTTCGAGGCGTTCTTGGCCGATATCGAAGCGACCTCGTGGGACGAGATCGAATGCCGGACGGGATTGGGGCGGGCGGATTTGGAGCGGGTGGCCGGGCTGTACGCAAAGGCCGGGTCGGCCGTGTTTGCGTGGGGGATGGGGATTACTCACCATTTGAATGGCTGCGACAATGTCGAATATATCGCCAACCTGGCGATGTTGCGCGGTCAGATCGGTCGGCCGGGTGCCGGACTGCTGCCGCTGCGCGGCCATTCCAATGTCCAGGGCATCGGCACGATCGGCGTCAAGCCGGTGCTGGCGCGCGAGGTTCTGGCGCGGATGGAGCAGGCGTTCGGCATCACCCTGCCGCAGGGCGGTGGGATGGACACCATGGCCTGCATGCAGGCGGCGCAGCGTGGTGAGATCGATGCCGCCGTCCTGATGGGCGGAAACCTGTTCGAAGCCAATCCCGACAGCGCCTTTGCCCTCGAGGCGATGGGGCGGATCGGGTTCAAGCTGTACCTGACCACGACCTTGAATCGCGGCCATGTCCACGGCATCGGCGACGGCGAGGCGCTGATCCTCCCGGTGACCGCGCGCGACGAGGAGTGGCAGCCGACGACGCAGGAATCGATGTTCAATTTCGTGCGGCTGTCGGATGGCGGCATTCACCGTTTTGATGGCGTGCGACCGGAAAGCGATATCCTGTGTGACCTGGCGCAACGCCTGATGCCGGACTCTCCGGTCGACTTCGTCGCGTTCAAACAGCATCGTACCATACGTGAAGCGATCGCGCGGATCGTGCCGGGTATGGAGGACCTGGCCGATATCGATGTGGCGCGGCAGGAGTTCCATGTCCGCGGCCGGTTGATGCACACGCCGCTGTTCCACACCATCGACGGCAAGGGACGTTTCGTTTTCCGCCCCTTGCCGCCGGCCGAGCCGGCGCCGTTGCTGCTGACCACGGTGCGGTCGGAGGGCCAGTTCAACACGATTATCTATGAGTATACGGACAGTTACCGTGGCGGGATCGACCGCAACAGCGTGATGTTGCACGCCGACGATCTGGCGCAGCGCGGTTTGCAGGACGGCGACGTCGTGACGCTGGAATCCGACCATGGACGCATGGATGGCGTTACCGTGAGGGCTTTCGACATCGCGAAGGGCTCGGTGATGGCCTATTACCCTGAGGCCAATGTGCTGGTCGGCACTGCGGTCGATCCGCGCAGCAAGACCCCGGCGTTCAAGGCAACACCGGTACGGATTGTTCCGCGCTGAAAATTTATGCGGCTTGCGGCTACCTCAAAGCCATGTTGCCTCAGCACACGCTCAGTATCGGTATCAACCGCCCGCCGGAGGCGGACGACGCGGCCTTCGAAGCCGACCAGACGGCGATCCGGGCCGACCTCGAAACGCTGAAAGGCCTGGTTGAGGCCCTGTCTACTTCGCCTGGATATCCAGAAGCTCAACCTTGAAGACCAGGACGCTGTTGGCCGGGATGTCGTCGCCCATGGCGCGTTCGCCATAGCCCAGGTCGGACGGCACATACAGCATGTAGCTGTCGCCCTTGCGCATCAGGGGAATGCCGATCTGCCAGGCGGGAACCACCTGGTTCAGCGGGAAGCTGGCCGGCTGATTTCGAGCATAGGACGAGTCGAAGATGCGGCCGTCGATCAGCTTGCCTTCGTAGTTGACGGTGACCTTGTCGGTCACCTTCGGCTGCGGCGCGGTGGGGTTGGGGTTGGCCAGGACCTTGTACATCAGGCCCGACGGCAGGGTGACGACGCCGGGCTCCTTGGCCGTCTTGGCCAGGAAGTCCTTGCCGGCCTGCAGGTTGGCCGCGGCCTGGGCATCGGCGGACGCCTGATAGGCGGCCAGTTCCTTTTCCAGCGAGGCGTCGTCGCGGCTGCAGGCGGCCAGGAACGTGGGGAGGGCGAGGGCGGCCAGGGTGCAGGCGATGAGAAGGCGCATGGTAGGTACCTTGGTTGACTCTGGCGTCGCAGAGCAGGGGTTGCAATCGAACCGGCGGAGAAGACGGCGTACCCCTCCACCGCTTCGCGGTCCCCCTCCCCACGACGTGGGGAGGAGAAGTGGCACTGACTTGTGTTTTACTGCGCGCCGATGCCGAACAGGCGGACGCGAAAGACCAGGGTTGAGTTGGGGGAATGTCCGGGCTCAGGTCGCGCTCGCCATAGGCCTGGCTGGCCGGGGTATAGAGCAGAATCTCGTCACCGACATGCATCTGCGGGATGGCGTCCTGCCAGGCCGGGATCAGGCGGCCCAACGGGAAGTTGGCAGGCTGGCCGCGTTCGAACGACGAGTCGAAGACCTGGCCGTTGATCAGCTTGCCTTCGTAATGGATGGTGACATTGTCGGCCACGGTCGGCTGGGCGCCCGGATTGGAAGAGCGCGAGATTACCCGATACATGACGCCCGACGGCAGCTTGACGACGCCTGGCTGTTTGGCAACGCCAATCAGGTAGTCCTGGCCGATCTTCAGGTTGTCTTCTGCGGGGGTAGCGGCATGCACCGCGCCGGCGGACAGGGCCAGGGCCACCGCAGCTGCTTTAATCCATACGTAGGGCATAGCCCGTGCTCCTTAAGGCTTCTGAAATTTCAAAGGCGTGGCGTGCGTCCTGGGTTTCGACCATGATGTCGAACTCCGCCCCCTTGGCCGGCACATCGAGGACGAGGCGGTTGTGCGCCACGTCGACGATGTTGCCCCCCTTGGCGGCGATAGTGTCCGCCATCAGCGACAACATGCCGGGGCGATCGTCGCCCAGGATGCGATAGGTGACAAGTCGTTTTTCGCGGACCAGCTCTCTTTGCAGCACGGAGGCCAGCAGGCGCAGGTCGATATTGCCGCCGCACAGGATGGTGCCGACGTTCTGGTCCTTGAAGCGTTCCGGGAAGCGCATGATGGCACCCAGACCGGCGGCGCCTGCGCCCTCGGCAACGGTTTTCTCGACATTGGCGTAGGCAGCGATGCCGCGTTCGAAGTCGGCTTCGTCGATGACCACGACGTCGTCGACGTGCGGATTGGCCAGTTCGAAGCTGAGGTCCCCGACTTCTTTGACCGCGATGCCTTCGGCGATGGTCGATCCGCCCATCGGCACTGGCATGTTGCGGCGGCGGGCGGTGAAGGACGGGAACATGGCGGCTTCGACGCCGATGATCTTGATCCAGGGTTTGATGGCCTTGGCAGCGATGGCGACACCGGCGATCAGGCCGCCACCGCCGATCGGCACCAGAAGGGTGTCGAGCTCCGGCGCCTGTTCCAGCATCTCTATGGCGATGGTGCCCTGGCCGATGATGACATCGCGGTCATTGAACGGGTGGACGTAGACACCCTGGCGTTCTTCGCACAGGGTCTGGGCGGCCTTGGAGGCCTCGTCGTAATTGGCGCCTTCGATGACGATAATGGCGCCAAAGCTCTGGGTCTTCTGGACCTTCACGAAGGGGGTGCCGACTGGCATGACGATGGTCGCAGGGATGCCTAAGCGTTGGGCATGGTAGGCCAGGCCCTGGCCGTGATTGCCGGCTGAGGCTGCGAAGACGCCGCGGGCGCGTTCGGACTCGGAGAGGCTGAGGATCTTGTTGAGGGCGCCGCGTTCCTTGAAGGCCGAGGTGAATTGCTGGTTTTCGGATTTGACCCAGATCTTGCGGTGGGTGGCAGCCGACAGCCGCTGGGAGAAGGTGCACGGAGTCCGGACGATATGGCCTTCGAGCCGTTTTGCCGCCGCTTCGATGTCCTGGAATGTAACGCTCATGGGGCTGGGCCATACCGTGTTGAGGGGGGAAAGTCCAATGGTTGGGTGTGTTGGCCAAGAGGACCCCTCCGTCTCGACGCGGTCGCCTAAGAAGGCTCCCTTGCTCGCCACCTCCCCATTAAAGAAATGGGGAGGAGAAGGAAATATAGTTTCGTATGAAAATAGAATTGCGGATTCGAACGTTGTGTAAGGCTGTTTAAAAGAATTTTTTGACTTTTTTACATTTATTGAAGCTGAGAAATTGGAATTTGATAGGCAAGTAGCGTATTCAGGCGGCATGGCTATGTGCCGGGAGGCCGAAAATGACAAAAAACTTCTATTCGCCCGCTTCGCATGGTTTTGTGAGAGTCGCCTGTGTGACGCCGAAGGTGCATCTGGGTGATCCAATGGCTAATCTGACGGAGCATCTGTCGCTGGCCGAGCGGGCCGGGGCGGCTGGGGCGGATATCGTCGTTTATCCCGAACTGAGCCTGTCGGCCTATAGCCTGGATGACCTGTTTACGCAGGAGGTGTTGCTGGATGCGGTGAAAGAGGCTCTGGCGGCGTTGATTTTCTTTTCGACAAAGATCCGGCCTGTCCTCGTGGTCGGGTTGCCGCTGCGGGTCGACGGCGCGCTGTATAACTGTGCGGCGGTGATCGCGAACGGCAAGGCGTTGGGGATCGTGCCGAAGAGCTATCTGCCGAACTACCGCGAATATTATGAGCGGCGCTATTTCGCGTCGGGCGCCGGTGTCGTGAACCGGCTGGTTGATGGCGTTCTGTTCGGCACCAAGCAGGTGTTTGCGGCAGGTGGTTCTGCCTTTACGTTCGGGGTCGAGATCTGCGAGGACCTGTGGGTGCCGAACACACCCGCCACCCCGTTGGCCGTGGCGGGCGCAAATTTGATCGTCAATCTGTCGGCATCGCCGGTGGTCATCGGCAAGTCGCGGGCGCGAAAGCGGTTGTGCGCGGCGGCGTCGGAACGGTTGTTCTGCGCGTATGCCTATTCGGCGGCGGGGCCGGGGGAATCGACGACCGACCTGGCCTGGGACGGGCAGTCGCTGGTCTATGAACTGGGCAATCTGATCGCCGAAGGGGAACGGTTTACCTCGGATTCGCTGATGCTGGCCGATGTCGATCTGGAACGGGTGGCGGCTGAGCGGTTGAAGACCGGGACGTTTCATGACTCGGGGCAGGGCTTCGCGACGGATGTGGCGCGCACGGGATTTGACTGGAAACCGCATGAATTGACCGATTTTCATCGCCAGGTAGCGCGGTTCCCTTACGTACCCGATGATGCCTCGCGGCTGGACGAGGACTGCTACGAGGCCTTCAATATCCAGGTGCACGGCCTGATGCAGCGGGTGTCATCGACCGGCAGTCAGAACGTGGTCATCGGCGTGTCGGGTGGGTTGGACTCGACGCATGCCCTGATCGTGGCGTGCAAGGCGTTTGACCGGCTGGGGATACCGCGGGCGAATATTCATGGCTACACCATGCCGGGCTTCGGGACCTCGACAGGATCGAAGAACGATGCGCTGAAGCTGATGAAGGCCTTGGGGATTTCGGCCGAAGAGCTGGATATCCGGCCGGCAGCCAAGCGGATGCTGATGGATATCGGTCACCCCTATGCCCAGGGTGAAAAGGTCTACGACATCGTGTTTGAAAACGTCCAGGCGGGGCTGCGGACCGATTTCCTGTTCCGCTTGGCCGGGATCAAGAAGGGGTTTGTCGTCGGGACGGGTGATCTGTCGGAACTGGCGCTGGGGTGGTGCACCTATGGCGTCGGTGACCATATGAGCCATTACAATGTCAACTGCGGTGCGCCAAAGACCCTGATCCAGCATCTGATCCGTTGGGCGGCCAATCGCGAATTCGACGCGAAGACCGGGCGGATTTTGACCTCGGTGCTGACGCGGGAGATTTCGCCGGAGTTGATCCCGATCGAGGCCGGTCAGATCCAGAGGACCGAGGACAAGGTCGGGCCCTATGAGCTGCAGGACTTCAATCTGTACTACATCACGCGGTTTGGTCTGAAGCCGTCCAAGGTGGCATTTTTGAGTTATCAGGCGTGGAAGGACAAGTATGAGCTGAGGGTTATACGGCAGTGGCTGGAGGTGTTTTTGTACCGGTTCTTCACCATCTCGCAGTTCAAGCGGTCGGCAGTGCCCAATGGGCCGAAGCTGATTTCCGGTGGGGCTTTGTCGCCGCGCGGGGATTGGCGCGCGCCCTCGGATGGCAATGCCAAGATCTGGCTTGATGAGCTGAGAGAGAATGTGCCGGAGTAGCGGGCGGCGGGTTGCGCGTCGGACGATCTTTCCTTCTCCCCACCTGAGGGGAGAAGGTGGCGGAGCGAAGCGGAGCCGGATGAGGGGTTCTACCGACGGTTCGGCGGTCGCGGAATTGTCCATAAGAACCCCTCACCCCTACCCTCTCCCCTCAAGTGGGGAGAGGGAGAAGAGTTCTGAGTAAACCTGAACATTTTGAACTACTTCACACGCTTCGCGGTGCCATTAAAGCTGCAGGTGGCGCCGTGGTAGGCGGCGCAGGTTTCCGACTCGGTGACCGTCAGCATGTCGCCGTTCTTCCGTATACGAAAGGTACATGTGGCGACACCGTCGGGTTGCAGTGTCACTTCCAGTTCGTTGGCGGAAATGGCTTTCGACGGCAGGCCGCCGTCGGCCAGTCCGACGTCGCCCGTACAGCCGTCCGCCTCGCCTTCGACCAGAATAATGCGATGGGAGGGATCGATGCGGACCATGAGGTCGCCGGCGTATTTGCCGGGCCAGGGGTCGGTGACCGGAGGTGCGACGGAGGCGGTGGATTCCTCCGGCGCCTGGGGCCTGGGTGAGCAGGCCGCTATGGCCAGCAGCAGGATCAGGGCGCGTTTCATGTTTTCAGCTTCTCCGCCAGCAAGCGGGCTTCGGGTGCGCGACTCGATCCCGACCGCCAGATGACGACAATATCGCGGAAAGCATGGTCCGATTTCAAGGGCCTGATCGTGACATCGTCCGCCGGCACCATGCCGGACTCGACCGCCATGGCCGGCAACAGGGACAGGCCGAGGCCTGAGCCCACCATCTGGACTAGGGTGTTCAGCGAGGTCGCGGCAAAGCCACCGCCGGCATAGGCCGACAGCGATTCGTTGGCGCCGGACGCGCCTGTCCACGAACAAGCCGCCATGGCGTGGTCGCGCAGGCAGTGGCCATCTTCCAGCAGGATCAGTTCTTCGTTTTTGAGGGCTTCCGGGGTGATGCTGGTTTCCCGGGACAGAAGGTGGTCATGCGGCATGGCGGCGAAGATCTCGTCGCGGGCAACAAAGACGTGGTCCAGACCGGTCAGGTCGTAGGGCAGGGCAATGACGGCGGCGTCCAGGGCGCCGGTCTTCAGCGCCGCGATCAGGCGCGCCGTCTGGTCTTCGCGCAGGAAAAGGCGCAGGTCTGGGAACTCTGTGCGCAGTCGCACCAGCGCCTTGGGCAACAGGAAAGGCGCGATCGTCGGAATGACCCCCAGGCGGAACCGCCCGGTCAGGGGTTTATCAGCGCCGTGGGTGGCTTCGACCAGGTCTTCCGCGCGGGCCAGGATGTCTTCGGCGCGTTTCAGCGTCTCCTCGCCGATGGCGGTCAGGATGATCTGGCCACGTGTGCGGTCGACCAGGCGCGCGCCGAGGATTTTTTCCAGTTCGGCTATGCCCGAGGACAGGGCCGGCTGGGAAACATAGGCCTTTTCGGCGGCGGCCATGAAGCTTTTGTGTTCGGCCAGCAGTTTCAGGTATTGCAACTGGCGCAGGGTAGGCAGGATATGCAAGGGACTATTCTCCGTAGCCTTGAATATGGACGCATCGTCCATAAATTCAACTTATTCGTTGGCGGCAAACATCAACTGGAGTTTATCGATGGCGATTGAAAGCCTGTACAACCTTATCCCCGCTTACGGCCAGGATCTGGTCCGCAACATGACCGTGTTGCTGGAGGAGACGATCCTGACCGAGCAGCAGCGATGGGGTATGTTTCTGTCGGGCGCTCATGCCATTGGCGTCGGCGAGGTCATCCGTCAGATCGAAGCGGCCGCGCCCTTGTCGGCTGAGGCGGTTACGGCGGCCAAGGCAGCGTCGGCCATCATGGGCATGAACAATGTCTATTATCGCGCCCTGCACCTGATGCATAACCGGGAATATGCCGATCTGCGGTCTGGCCTGCGCATGAACATCCTGATGAATCCGGGCGTCGACAAGGTCGATTTCGAGCTGTGGTGTCTGGGGGTTTCGGCGATCAATGGCTGCGGTCTGTGCCTGGACAGCCATGAAAAAGTGTTGCGGAGCCATGGCGTAACAGCAGAGCAGGTCCAGGCGGCGCTGCGGATTGCGGCGACGGTCAACGCCATCTCGGCAGTGGTGCGGGCGGAAAATCACTATAAGTAAAATCTATAGTAAAATAAAATAAAATAAACTTGCCTTATTGCGCCTCCTGGGTGATTTTCCGCGTCGCCACACTTCACTTTTTAGGAGAAAGCCCATGGGCCTCATCAACACCACCATCAAGCCGTTCAAGGCAACCGGCTTCAAGCAAGGCAAGTTCGTCGACGTCACAGACGCCGACGTGAAGGGCAAGTGGTCGATCTTCTTCTTCTACCCGGCCGACTTCACCTTTGTGTGCCCGACCGAGCTGGAAGACCTGGCTGACAATTACGACACGCTGCAAGGCATGAACGTCGAAGTCTACAGCGTTTCGACCGACACGCACTTCTCACACAAGGCGTGGCACGACACGTCGCCGGCCATCGGCAAGATCAAGTACACCATGCTGGGCGATCCGTCGGGCGTCATCACCAACAACTTCGACGTCATGCGCGAAGGCATTGGCCTGGCCGACCGCGGCACCTTCCTGGTCGATCCGGACGGCGTCATCCAGTTCTGCGAAGTCACCGCCGAAGGTATCGGCCGTAACGCGTCGGAACTGCTGCGCAAGGTCAAGGCCGCCCAGTATGTCGCTTCGCACCCCGGCGAGGTCTGCCCGGCGAAGTGGGAAGAGGGTGAAAAGACCCTGGCCCCGTCGTTGGACCTGGTTGGAAAAATTTAAGTTTGCGTCATCAGTAAGAGGACCCCTCCGTCGCGGACTTCGCCTTCGGCCTTTGGCCTGCGGCGAGCGCCGCGCCACCTCCCCATCAAGATGGGGAGGAGAAGGGAAGTTAGTTTCTCCTTCTTTCTCCTCCCTACCGAAGGTGGGGAGGGGGACCGCGAAGCGGTGGAGGGGTCCTCTTTCTACCCGATCTCATTCTCCTGATCTCCAGTTTGCGAACCGGAAATCTGGACAATGAAATTTCCCCTGACATTGGAGAACTACCATGCTGGACGCTGGTCTTAAGGCGCAGTTGAAGGGCTATCTGGAAAACCTTCGCACCCCGATCGAAGTGGTCGCCCATACCGACGATGGCGCAAAGTCGCGCGAACTCGTCGACCTGCTCGAAGACATCGTCGCGGCGTCGGACAAGGTGTCGCTGAGCGTCCATCAAGGCGGCGATGGCGTACGCGTGCCGTCCTTCGACATCGTTCGTCCGGGTTCGGATGTAGGTGTGACCTTTGCCGGTCTGCCGATGGGCCATGAGTTCACATCGCTGGTTTTGGCGCTGTTGCAGGTGGGTGGTCACCCGCCGCGGGTCGAGGCCGAGGTCATCGAGCAGATCAAGGCTTTGGAGATCGAAGGCGAACTGCACTTTGAGACCTATTTCTCTCTGTCGTGCCAGAATTGCCCGGATGTCGTCCAGGCGCTCAATCTGATGAGTGTGCTCAATCCGAAGATCAAGCACGTCGCTATCGATGGCGCCCTGTTCAAGGATGAAGTCGAACAACGTCAGGTCATGGCGGTGCCCAGTGTCATCCTGAACGGCGAGGTTTTCGCTCAGGGCCGGATGGGCGTCGAAGAGATCCTGGCCAAGATCGATACGGGGGCTCACCAGCGTGAAGCCGCCAAGATCAACGCCAAGTCGGAGTATGATGTCCTGGTCGTCGGCGGTGGTCCCGCTGGCGCATCGGCGGCCGTCTATGCGGCGCGCAAGGGCATCCGCACCGGCGTGCTGGCCGAGCGTTTCGGCGGCCAGGTGCTGGACACCATGGGGATCGAGAATTTCATTTCGGTGCCGCACACTGAGGGCCCCAAGCTGGTGACGGCGCTTGAACAGCACGTCAAGGATTACGACGTCGATGTGATGAACCTGCAAAAGGCCGTGGCCCTGGTGCCGGCGGCGTCGGCTGGCGGATTGCATGAGATCCGGCTGGAAAACGGTGCGACTGTCCGGGCACGGACGGTGGTGTTGTCGACCGGCGCGCGTTGGCGGAATATGGGGGTGCCGGGTGAGACGGAGTATCGCAACAAGGGTGTGGCCTATTGCCCGCACTGCGACGGTCCGCTGTTCAAGGGCAAGCGGGTGTCGGTGATCGGCGGCGGTAATTCCGGCGTCGAGGCCGCGATCGATCTGGCCGGTCTGGCGTCGCATGTGACCCTGCTGGAGTTTGCCGCTGAACTGCGGGCGGATGCGGTGCTGCAGCGCAAGCTGTACAGCCTGTCGAACGTGACGGTCTTGACCAATGCCCAGACGACGGACGTCAAGGGTGACGGTTCCAAGGTGGTCGGTCTGAGCTATAAGGACCGCATCCATGACGTGGTGCATGATATCGAACTGGAAGGTATCTTCGTTCAGATCGGGCTTGTTCCGAACACGGAATGGCTGAAAGGCACGGTCGATTTGTCGAAGCACGGCGAGATTGAAATCAATGCCCGCGGCGAGACTTCGATCCCGGGTGTGTTCGCGGCCGGCGATGTGACGACCGTGCCGTATAAGCAGATCGTCATTGCCATGGGTGAAGGCTCGAAGGCGGCTTTGTCGGCGTTCGATTTCCTGATCCGGAATTCGACGCCAGTGGATATCGCCGCGTAAAGGAAAGACCAGGGGCCGCCGGCCCCTGGACCCCATAACTCGATAGTGTTTAGACTTATAAACTTGAAAAGCCCGGAACGCAGTGTTCCGGGCTTTTCAAGTTTGCAGGTTAATCGCTGTCCAGTTACGAGGTCCAGGAGGCTGCGCCTCCTGGTCTTCCTCTTACGGGGCCGATACGTCGTACCCCTTTGCCCGGAGCCGATCGAGCGCCGCACCTCGTCGCAGCAGGATGGCCAGCGGAAGTACAGCGACGGACTTTCCGGGCTTTTTCAGCGCCTTCTCGACGGCCGAGACGCTGTCGTTAATGCTGCGTTCCATCAGGGCCGAGCCCTTCGACGATTCGCTCAGGCAGCGCGCCATGGCCGAGGCGGGATAGTTGTTGCGCACCGTGGCCAGATCACCGACAGCCCAGGCGGTGGCGGCCCGGCCGGACCGATCCAGCAGAAAGTCGATATCGTCCAGGGTTGCCGCGACGCAGACCTCGGCCGCCTGAGGCGTCATGGCGTTGATGTCCTTGACGATGGCGCCCATGTCGTAGTTCGCCGCTGCGCGCACAGGCACGCCGGCGCGCCCTGCCAGGCGCCTGATCGTGGCGACGGGTTCGTCGTCGGTAAGTCCGCGCTTCTCCAGGACCTCGCGGCGTAAACGCACCATGGCCCAAACCGGCTTGTCGCGCGCGAAGTCGCGGATGGAGACCTTGGCGCGCACGGCGGTGGCTTCATAGCGGGCAAAGAGGGCGGGGGAGAGGACGTCCTTCAGCTTCTTGCCGTCCGGCAGGCCCTTGCGGAACATCAGGCTGGTCATGTCGCCGGCGCCGGCATGGCTGGTCGCGGGGGTGATCAGGACATTGGCGCCGCGCAGGGCATTCTCGATCCGTTTGCTGTTCCACGCCTGCTTCTTCGGAAAAACCGGCAGAACGCCAATAACAATGACCTGAGAATCGCCATCGCTGACCCGCCACATGGCTGGTGCAACGGCGGTTCCGCGAGCCTTGACCACGACTTCGGGCCAATCCTCGACCTGGGCCGACGCCTGTAAAGGCAGGCTGATCAGGCACAGGGCAATTAACAGGCGACGCAGCATGGTGGACTCGCAGACGGTTGGGGTCGGCGCAGGCTACAGACGGTTTATGACGGTTTTTTACGGTCGGGCGGAGCCTCGGGACTCAAAACAAAATGCACACTCGAAACAGCCCCACCCCTTTCCGGGATGCAATCTCACGAATTCGGCTCACGAATCCCGGATATGTTGTTAACAACATCTAAAGGGGCGCGGGTATATGATACCTTGTTGACGGTGGGTTATGTCTGCGTGGGGTGATGAAAATGTCCGGTATGGCGGCGTCGCAGAAAGACATCCGCAGCCTTTCCAATCTGAGTGAGAGCGCTTCGACGTCACGCGTGCTGAACCTGAGCCATATTTATAAACTGCATGCCTCAGACAGCGACTACACGGACAAGCCCTTCTTTCGTAACCGGCAGATGAACCGTTCGATCATTCTGAAGCATACGGTGCGCCAGAGTGAGAGGGGGTTGTTCAGTCGCCCGAAACGTACCGCAACCAAGATCATACTGCCGTTTGATCTGAACGATCTGAAGCTGGGTGGGCAATCCATACTCGTCGGCCAGATTGGCTATGATGCCTTTTTGAAGGACATTTACGACACCGCCAACCTTCTCGACGTTCACGACGTCGACGTCCTCCAGTGTCTGGATGAGCTGCCTTCGCTTGATCCGTTTCTGGTGCGTGAGCACCTGGCGCGCCGTCGCCACCGACCCGCATCATGCTATCTCAAGATTTCCCCGGCCGATGTGGCCAGGATGATCGGTTTTGCCAATTCGGAAATCGAAAGTCTGGTGTCGACGGCTTTTGGCTCCGCCCTGCAGTCTGGTACCGCCAAGCTGGCCAGCAAGATCTTGTCGGATGAACTCGATCACGAACTGGAACCGCTGCGGAAGACCCTGCGGCTGAGTGGGCCGCAGTGGTCGGAAGGAATCTTTTCCTGGCGCGGCTTCCTGTATTTCAAGTGGCGTCTACTGGAGTTGCAGGATGAACTCAAGCGCGTGCTGACGGGCCTGTCGACCTACCAGCCGCTGTCCACGCGGGACCGCTCGATCACAGATTTCCTCAATGAGATAAGGCCCCGGCTCGCCAAACGGATCATCGTCGCCATTGGAAACCTGACCCGCACCCTTGGTGTCTATGACAGAGCCTATCACGCGCTGGTCTCGGGACGTGACCCCGGACCGTTTCGCCGGTTCCTTGTGGAAGGGCCTTCCATGTTCTTTGAACTGGGTGAGAATATCGGAATCCTCAGTCATATCAGTTCGTTCTGGAACTATCGTGTAAAGTCTGGACGTGGCGCCATTCGCCTGAGCGCCGAAGAATATGCCGACCTGCTTATCGACTATGAAGACAGTCTGTCCATCATCTATGTCGACGAGAACGAAGGTCAGCCCAAGGTCTGGGCCTAATCCCGCTCAGTCGACCGCTTGGAACAGCAGGGCTTCACCCCAGAACGCTTCGATCAGCGCCGACTGCGACCCCGGCGTGCCGGTCGTCAGGAAGGTCCGTGCCCCGGACGATCCGATGTCATACTTCGTGTGGCGTTCGACATAGTCACCCATGGCCTTGGCGACCGAGGGCGGCTGGTGGATGATCGGCGTGCCGGCCGGCAGATGTTGGCGGAACAGGTCGGCCACCAACTCATAGTGGGTGCAGCCCAGGATGGCCCGGTCGGGATAGCGGCCGACGCGGATGCGCAAGGATTCGACATGGCCCTTGATCTTGGCCGACAATGAGTCGCGGTCAGCACCCTTTTCGATCATGTCGGCCAGGCCGGAACAGGCTTCGGTGAAGACGGCGATGTCCTGGCGGCGTTTATCGATCTCGATCTCGTAGACGCGTGAGCGCGCGGTGGCCACCGTGGCGAAGACACCGACAATGTCCAGCTTTTCGATCTTTTCGCCGCGGCGTTCGGCCTCATGCTCCCACGGCAGGCCGGTGGCGGCTTCGATGGTCGGGACGATGATGCCCAGCACGTTGACCGGGCGCTTGTAGGTCTTGCGGAAGCCCGACAGCCAGGTTTGCTGCAAACGGCGCAGCGCGACGGCCGACGCAGTGTTGCAGGCCAGGACGACCAGGGAGGCGCCGGCTTCGAACAGGGTTTCGCAGCCTTGCCGGGTCAGCTCGACGATCTCTTCACCGGAACGATCGCCATAGGGGGTGTGTTTCTGGTCAGCGAGGTAGATGAAGTCCGCCTGGGGCAACCGATTGACCAGGGCGTGGTGAATGCTCAAACCGCCAACGCCCGAATCGAACACGCCCATCGCCATGAAACTATATCCCTTCCAACCGCTTGCCGGTTGGCAAGCGCGACTGCGCGCCCGAGCTTGTGCGAGGAGCCTCGCGGCGCTTGAGCGCTAAGACCTTACGAAAACTTAATTTGGCCACGTCAATAGCCACTTATAGGGTCATCGCATACGCTTTTTGCCAGCGCCCGTAAACGGGTTTTGCGGCCGGTTTTCACGGAGTTTTTCATGTCCGAACCTAATGTCGATCGTCGCACCACGCTGGGCCTGATGGCCGCGACGGCGCTGTCTACAGCCGCCGCGCCGGTCCTGGCGCAGGATGGCACCGCCCTGCTCCTGACGGGTGAATGGACCGGTGCCTATGGGGGCGTTCCGCCGTTCGACAAGGTCGATATCGGCCAGTTTGAAGCCGCCTATGACGCGGCCATGGCGTCGCAACGACGTGAGATTGCCGCTATCGTCAATAATCCCGAGCCGGCGACCTTCGACAACACCATCCTGCCCTATGAGCGGTCGGGTAAAGCCTTTGGACGGGTCGGGACGATCTACGGCATCTGGAACGGCAATCTGGCGACGCCGGAATTGCAGGCCATGGGCAAGACCATCCAGCCCAAGCTGGCGGCGTTTTCGGATGAACTGATTCAGAACCCCAAGTTGTTCGCGCGCATCAAGTCGGTGTGGGACAACAAGGCGAAGTTCAACCTGACACCGGAGCAAGATCGTCTGTTGTGGCAGTATTACACGAACTTCGTCCGGGCCGGCGCAGCGTTGTCGCCCAAGGCCAAGGCGCGGGTGGCAGCGATCAACAGGGAACTGTCGCTGCTGTTCAAGACTTTCTCGGACAACCTGCTGCACGATGAGGAGCAGGTGATGGTGGTGACCGAGGCGGAATTGGCTGGCTTGCCGGACGGTTTGAAGGCGTCGATGAAGCTGGCTGACGGCAGCTATGGCATCGCCAATACCCGGTCCGCCATGGAGCCAGTGACGACCTTTTGCACCAACCGGGCGGTGCGCGAAAAGGTGTGGCGGGCCTATGTCAATCGCGGCGACAATGGCGATCAGTGGGACAACAACGCCATCATCTCCAAGATCCTGAAGCTGCGTTTCGAGCGGGCGCAGCTGCGCGGCTATGAGACACACGCCCACTGGCGTCTGGAAAACGCCATGGCGAAGACGCCTGAGAACGCCATGGCCTTGATGGAGGCTGTTTGGGGCCCGGCCGTAGCGCGCGTCAGGGAAGAGGTCGCCGATATGCAGGCGGTCGCCGACAAGGAAGGTGCGGGTATAACAATAGAGCCGTGGGACTATCGGTTCTATGCCGAGAAGGTGCGCAAAGAGCGCTATGATCTGGATGAAAACGAGGTCAAGCCCTACCTGCAGATGGAAAAGCTGCGCGACGGCATGATCTGGGCGGCGGGTCAGATTTACGGTTTCGAGTTCATGCCGGTGAGCGATGTCCCGGTCTTCCATGACGATGTGAAGGTGTGGAAGGTCAGCAAGGCCGGGGCTCCGGTGGGGCTGTTCTATTTCGATCCGTATGCGCGCAAGGGCAAGCGGTCGGGCGCGTGGATGAACGCCTACCGGTCGCAGCAGCGCATGGATGGCAAGGATATCCTGACCCTGGTGTCGAACAATTCGAACTTCATCAAGGCCGCGCCGGGTGAGCCGATCCTGATTTCGTGGGACGATGCGACCACTCTGTTCCATGAGTTCGGTCATGCCATTCATGGGTTGTCGTCGAACGTCACCTATCCGAGCTTGGCGGGGACCAATGTGGCGCGGGACTATGTCGAGTTTCCGTCGCAGCTTAACGAGCGCTGGCTATCGACGACCGAGGTGCTGAGCAAGTTCGCCCTGCATTATGAGACGGGCGAGCCAATGCCGGCGGCGCTGCTGGCCAAGATCGAAAAGGCAGACACGTTCAATGAAGGTTTTGATACGGTGGAATATCTGGCGTCGGCGCTGATCGACATGAAGCTGCACCTGGCCGGTGGGGCGGATATCGATGCGGATGCGTTCGAGCGGGACGAGTTGACGAAGCTGGGCATGCCGAAGGAGATCGTCATGCGCCACAGGACGCCGCAGTTCGGGCATGTCTTCTCGTCGGATGGCTATTCGGCAGGGTATTACAGCTATCTGTGGTCGGATACGCTGACGGCCGACTGTGCCGAGGCGTTTACCGAAGCCGGCGGGTTCTATGACAAGGCGGTGGCGGATCGGCTGCAGGCTCATGTGCTGAGTGTCGGGAATACGGTCGATCCGGCGGCGGGCTATCGCGCGTTCCGTGGACGGGATCCGAACCGGGATGCGCTGATGCGTAAGAGAGGTTTCCCGGTGAAATAAAATGGGGCGTGGGGCCTGTGGCCCCACCTCTTTTCTTCTTCCTTTCCTGATCTTCGCCCCAGAGGGGCGACGTCAGGAATGGAAGAAGAAAAGTTGCCCGGCCCTTCGCATGGCTCTGGGCGTTCGTCGCGGAAATCGACCCACTGGGTCGATTTCATCCGTTTTGCCCGTTTTGGGCAAAACGGCGCTCCTCACCCCGTTTATTTTACAGGGAATACCCACTATATACCGGCAAATGAGCCGCCCATTCCTCAAGATGAACGGCCTCGGCAACGATTTCATCGTCGTCGATGCCCGCGAAACCGCCTTCCAGCCCGCTCCGGACCAGATCCGGGCGTGGAGCAATCGCGTCTCCGGCATCGGCTTTGATCAGCTTATCGCCATCGAAGACTCCCGCGACGGTGACGCCTTCATGCGGGTCTGGAACGCCGACGGCGGCGGTGTCGAAACCTGCGGCAACGCCCTGCGCTGCGTCGCCTGGTACCTCAACCGCGACGCCAGCGACAAAACCCTGAAAATCGACACCTTGGGCGGTGCCACCAAGGCCCGCGTGCTCCGCGCCGATGCCACCACCGGCACGGCCAGCATTGACATGGGCAAGCCCGGGCTCGACTGGCGCGACATTCCCCTCTCCGAAGAGATGAATACAGCCAAGCTCGAACTAAAGGTCGGGCCGTATGACGCCCCTCTCTATCACACACCTGTCGCCGTCAGCATGGGTAACCCCCACTGCGTCTTCTTCGTGGACGATATCGCGACTGTCGACGTCAAGGCCACTGGCAGTTTGATCGAGCACCACCCGCTCTTCCCCGAAAGCGTCAATGTCGAATTCGCCCAGATCCTCGACAAGGACACTATCCGGATGCGCGTGTGGGAACGCGGCGCCGGCATCACCCAGGCCTGCGGTACGGGCGCCTGCGCCACCCTGGTCGCCGCCGCCCGCCGCGGGCTGACCGGCCGGGCCGCCACAGTGCATATGGATGGCGGACCGTTGCACATCGTCTGGGCCGAGAACGACCACGTCATCATGACCGGCCCTGTCGAAGTCGAGTTCGAGGGCACGCTTTGACTGTAGACATTGTCACCTTTGGCTGCCGGCTGAATTCGTACGAGAGCGAGGTCATCCGCAAGACCGCGGCCGATGACGGGCTGTCCGATGCCATCATCTTCAACACCTGCGCCGTCACCGGTGAAGCCGTGCGCCAGGCGCGCCAGGCCATCCGCCGCGCGCGCAAGGAAAACCCGGACAAGCGGCTGATCGTCACCGGCTGTGCCGCCCAGACCGATCCCGACACCTTCGCCAACATGTCCGAAGTCGACTTTGTCATCGGCAATGCCGACAAGCAGAAGGCCGGCGCGTACCGCCTGACCGCCGACAGCGCGCGCGTGGTCGTCAACGACGTCTTTTCCGTCCGCGAAACCGCCGGCCACCTGATCGACGGATTGAAGGACCGCGCGCGGGCCTTTGTCGAGGTCCAGAATGGCTGCGATCACCGCTGCACCTTCTGCATCATCCCCTATGGCCGCGGCAACTCGCGATCAGCCGCTGCCGGTGATGTCGTCGCCCAGACCCAACGGCTGGTTGCGGAAGGCTATAACGAGATCGTGTTGACCGGTGTCGACCTGACATCGTGGGGCAATGACCTGCCGGGCCAGCCGCAACTGGGCAACTTGGTGGCGCGTATTCTGAAGCTGGTTCCCGACCTGAAACGGTTGCGGCTGTCGTCGATCGATGCCGCCGAAATCGATGATACCCTGTTCCGCGCCTTTGCCGAGGAAGAGCGCCTGGCGCCCTATCTGCACCTCAGTCTTCAGCACGGGGACGATTTGATCCTGAAACGGATGAAGCGCCGGCACCTGCGCGCTGATGCCGTTGCTTTGGTTGAAAAGGTCCGGAGTATCCGGCCGGATATCGCCTTTGGTGCCGATATGATTGCCGGCTTTCCCACCGAAACCGAGGAACATTTCGACAATGCCGTGTCGCTGGTCGACGCCTGCGGCCTGTCCTATGTCCACGTCTTTCCGTATTCGCCGCGGCCGCAGACGCCGGCGGCCAAGATGCCGCAACTGCCGCGCCCGGTGATCAAGGAACGCGCCGCACGGCTGCGCGCCAAGGCCGAGGAAGCTTTGCGGGGACATCTGGCGCGCCACGCCGGCCGCACCCTGTCGTGCGTCATCGAAAAGCCGGGCTTTGCCCGCGCCGCCGATTTCACCGAGGTAGTGTTTACGGGCGACGCCACGGTCGGCGGCATCAGCGATATTGCCATCACCAGCCATGACGGCAAACATGCCGTTGGCGAACTTGTTTCGTTTTGACGCGCATCTATATCCAAAATGGGGCGCCCGTGCGGTGCGTCACGCTTTTTGGGATGCGCTTGGCCTCAAAACACGGTACGGCAGTCGGCATGACCGAAGAGAAGAAAAAAGGCTGGTTCGAGCGCCTGACCCATGGGTTGTCGCGGACCTCGCAGACCCTGACCGAGCAGGTCACCCAGGTGTTTTCGCAAAAGGAATCCTTAAGTGATTCCGACCTGGAAGCGCTGGAAGATCTTCTGATCGAAAGTGATCTGGGGCCGCAAATTTCTGCCAATATCTCGGCCAAGATGGCCCAGGCCAAGTTCTCGTCCAGCAAGGATTCGACGGCCGTCCGCGAAGCCCTGGCCAGTGCGCTGGCTGACGAACTGGTCAATCACGAAGGCACATTTGAGCCTTTAGGCGGGCCCAAGCCGTACATCGTGCTGTTTGTCGGTGTGAACGGATCGGGCAAGACCACGACGCTCGGCAAGATCGCCGCCTCACTGACCGCCAAGGGCGCCAAGGTATTGATTGTTGCCGGAGACACCTTCCGGGCTGCGGCTGTGGAGCAGCTCAAGGTGTGGTCCGAGCGCGCCAAAGCCGACTTTATGGGCCGCAAGACGGGCGCCGACGCGGCGGGTCTAGCCTATGACTCGGTCGTGAAGGCCAAAGAAGAGGGCTACGACGTTGTCCTGATCGACACGGCTGGCCGTCTGCAGAATAAACAGGCTCTGATGGACGAGCTTTTGAAGATCGTCCGGGTGATCAAACGCGTTGATCCGGACGCGCCGCATGAGACGCTGCTGGTGCTGGACGCCACGGTCGGACGAAATGCGCTGAGCCAGGAACAGATTTTCGGCCGCCAGGCGTTTGTCTCGGGTCTGGTGATGACCAAGCTGGATGGCACCGCGCGTGGTGGCATCCTGATCCCCATCGCCAAGGCCTCCGACGCGCCGATCAAACTGATCGGGGTGGGTGAGGATATCGAAGACCTGCACGCCTTCAAGGCGCGCGATTTTGCCCGCTCGATGGTGGGCCTGGAGCCGCAAGCATGACGGAAGACCCCAAGCCGCTCGAGACGGCGCTGAAAGCCGATCCGGAGCTGGCGCTGAAACCGTCCGAGCCGAAGCAGAACTGGATCAAGATAGGGGTCGATTACGGTCCGTTGATCGCGTTCGGCGGTGCTTTCTTCGTGGCGAAGTTTCTGTTCAGGCTACCCGATCCGGATCCACTGATCTGGGCGTCCGGCAGCTTGGCGGTCGCCTCGGTGGTTGCCTTGATCGTCGGTTTCGTCGCCGAAAAGCGCCTGGCCTGGATTCCCTTGGCGGCCGCGGCAATCGGGATTCCATTCGCGATTCTCACGGTGGTGTTTCACGACGGCGTTTTTATCAAGATCAAGATGACCATCGTCAATGTGCTGATCGCCGGCGTGCTGCTGGGCGGACTGGCACTGAAAAAGCAGCCTTTGAAGGCATTGGTGGGCGAGGCGCTGAAGCTGAAAGAGCCGGCCTGGCCCAAGCTGACGCTGTATTATGCCCTGTTCTATCTCGCCATGGCGGGGGTCAATGAATATATCTGGCGCACCCAAACCGACAGTGTGTGGGCGACGTGGAAGCTGTTTTCCCTGATCGGCGGGCCTATCCTGTTCTCCCTGGCGCTGTTCCCATTCCTCATGAAAAACATGATCCAGCCGGAAGAAAAAGCGCCGGACGCCTGAGCAACTGTTCCGCATACGGAGGATAGTCGTAAATTTGCCATATATCTGTGGCAAAAGATGACCACATGTCTTTGTCGTCTCATGTTAATCGAAAAAGTGACTTTCCACTTTTGGCATGAGACTTAAGAGCGGGGCCGTCGCATGAAGAAGTCCAAACCGACCGATGCACTTGAACAACGTTCCACACTGGAAGGGTCTCCCGCCCATCTCCTCCACAGAGTTCTGCAGATCGCACTCGACATCTATAACGAAACGGCCGGCGAAGGCGCCCTGACCCAGAGGCAGTTTGCCGTGCTTCAGGCGCTGGATGGCGGTGAGGGTTTGTCCCAGACCGACCTGGTCCGCGTGACCGGAATCGACCGTTCGACCCTGGCCGACCTTGTGGCGCGTATGATCACCAAGGAACTGCTGGTACGCGAGCGCTCCGCGACCGACGCCCGCGCCAATCTGGTGCAACTGGCGCCGGCCGGCAAGACGGCGCTGGATGACGCACACCCGCGCGTCCTGGCGGCCGATGAAAAAATCCTCAGCCTGTTGTCGCCGCCCAAGCGCGACAGCTTCGTCAAGCTGCTGCGCAAGATCACATTAGCGCGCGAGGAAGAACTGTCGGGTGAAGCGCCGGTCCGCAAGGCCAAGACCGACAAGAAGACCGACAAGAAAAAGAAGAAGCACAAGCTCAGCGCCAAGAAGCTGAAGAAGCTGCCGATGCCGGTGTTGAGCGAGGGCGCTTCGGATACGGTTGCCGGTCAGGACCTCGTCCACGCGCCCGTACCCGAGCAGGTATAGAGCGCGAAGGAAGCGCACATGCCTTCGATGCATAAACATCCTCGGAAGGCCCCTCAGGCTTGCCGCCCCGCGCCGTCGC
>NZ_GL883077.1:664383-669570 GCF_000204015.1 Asticcacaulis biprosthecium C19
GCGTAAACGGGGAGAGGTAATTAAATCACGATGTTGACGTACGAACCGGGCCGCTTCAGCGGCTGGGCGCCGTCGTCTGCTGCAGGAGCCGGGGCCGTATTGAGCTGTGGCGTTGCCTTGGCGATGTCGGCGGCGGTGTAGGTCGCCGGTGTAACCTTGGGCTGGGTGACCTGCTGGAAGAAGGCCTTCTGCGCGTTCAAAGCCGAGGCGAAACTCCCGGCCTGGGCTGGCGCCTGTGCGGCCGGGCGGGCCTGGGTGGCCTGCGGGTTCAGCATCTGGGCGAGGGAAGGGCGAATCGGCGTGGTCATACCGCCGAGTTTAGGAAATTCAGGTAGATATTTGGTTAATGGCGATTAAGGCAGGTTAATGCCTTCGAGTCTTTTGCCTTGGCAAAAGCGCACGTCAAAGGAAAACCCGACTTGCCCGCAACAACGGTGCCGTAAACATCAACGGCCCTCCTTGGGGGGCAAGCCCGCGTCTTTTGCCTTGGCAAAAGCGCACATCACAGGAAAACCCGACTTGCCCGCAACAACGGTGCCGTAAAAATCAACGGCCCTCCTTGGGGGGCAAGGAGGGCCGCGCATGCCGCCGGTTTCGAGGGGGGGGATGATCCCGGCGACGAACTTGTTGCTGTGACCCCTATGAAGGGAATCATACGATGATCACAGCGTGAGCGCCTTAACTAATCCTTTCCAGGGAAAAGACAATAGGTGCGGTGCAATATATTTGCGTTATTGGTCTCACAATTACGCGAACAGCTTGGCCCACCGCGGCTTTTCACGATTTTGCCACGCGCCACGGTGATAGGCGTCCGATCCGATGAGCGGAACAACCGTGGTTGCCTCGGCGAAAACCATCTGTTCGTAGGTGGTCGAGACCTTGCCCCACGAGGCGGCTTCCTTCAGTGTCGAAGACGAGCAGGCGCCGTCGCGGACGTCGGCAACTGTGATCTGAACCGCATACTTGTGCATGTCGGCTTCGACGCCGAGGATTTCGGCGCAGACAACCGTATCTTGGGCGAAGTTCTTCGGTACGCCGCCGCCCACCATGAACAGCCCGGTGGTGCCGGCTGCGATCTTGATGTCGGTCAGTTCGCGGAAGTCGGCAATCGCGTCCAGCAGCATATAGGGCTGCTTGGCGGCGATGCGCTCCTTCTGGTGCTTGACCAGACCGAAACCGGCCGACGAATCGACGAAGGCCGGGCAGAAGATAGGCACGCCCTCTTCGTAGGCGGTCTGAATCAGCGAGCCGGGCTTTTTCGCGTTGCCTTCCGACAGCCACTTGCCCATTTCCCAGATGAATTCGCGCGAGGAATAGCCGCGGGGCTCAAGGCGATTGGCGATCTCCAGGATCGTGTGGTCGCAGGCCTGAAGCTCTTCTTCGTCGATATAGGTGTCGTAGATGCGGTCGATATAGTTCTCGCGCAGGACATTGTCGTCGACCGAGCCGGCGGCCTGGTAGTGCTTGAAGCCCAGGGCTTCGAAGAAGTCCATGTCGACGATCGAGGCGCCGGTGGCGACCACGGCGTCGATCATGCCGAACTTCACCATGTCGCGATAGACGTGCATGCAGCCGCCGGCAGAGGTCGAACCGGCCAGGATCAGCCAGGTCGAGCAGCCCTTGTCGGCCAGAGCCATGTTGAAGATGTCGGCAGCGCGCGCGGTGTCGCGCGACGAGAACGACATCTTGCGCATCGAATCGATGATCGGGCGCGCGTCATACGACGTGATGTCGACATGCTCGACGGTCTCCGTCAGCAACTGGGCCTTGGTATTGGAGGGGGTCTTGGTTTCAGCGTTCATCTCTTGATCCTTAAACGAGAGGAGAAGGTGGACGCCCGTCATTGGCCCTTGGTCCCCCAGACGGTGCGATGGGGAGGGTATTCAGTGAGGCGGCGCTATAGAGGAAAGCGAACCGGTTGGCAATTCCCAAGCGATAGTTTGTTACGATGACCGCAATATGACGGACTTGCGGATATTGGCCGGGCGTGAGATGATAAGCGCGCTAGCCGCGAAAATGCCCAATTTCCCAAATAACCGCGCGCATTTACTTTACGCATTTTGCATGAACTGCGCGCACTTATGGATATTTTAGAAATTCCGACGCAGAACGGAATTATTTGAATTGTCATTACATTCTAAGGTGTGGACGGTTTTCTTGGGACTGTCTTTTTTTTCGCATTCTGGATATCAGTTTTTATTAGCGGATATCCATTCTCTTTAACAGTGGAATCTTTTCATCTACTGCCAGACAGCCCTTCAACTGGAACCTGATTCTCAGGGATGGAGGAACGCTGCGTTGGGATTAGAGATCATGCAGGGCAATACGCTCGATTCCGTGGAGACATGGCAATGCGTCGGCGACAGCTTTGAAAAGTTCCAAAAGATCATCTGCAGCTTTTTCGACTGGAATTGCGACCTCGACGATTCCGGGCCGGACTTTCACTGGCAGATGAATCTTGGCGTGTTGAAATCGCAAGACAGCCGCAATGCGCCACGCATCCTGATGGCGCGTCTGACCTCGAGTCGCGGCTTCTTTCAGATCCAGACCGAACCGACCAGCGATGTCGTCATTATCATGCCGGTCCGCGGTGCGTTGCGCCTAGAGCGCGGTGGCGCGACGCAAACGATTGCCGCAGGTTCAGCGATGATCTACCAGCCGCGGACCGAGACGCGCATCTATCACCTTGCCGAAGCGCGGACCTGCGAAGCTTATATCATCAAGCTGAGCTTCGACTGGGTCCAGCGGTTCCTGTACGATATTCTCCAGCTTCCGGTGGAACAGGATCTGCAACTGGGGCCGGTGATCGACATGTCGGCGTCAAAGGCGAAACTGCTGGCGCGGCTGATCGCCACCCTGTGTTCGGACGCCTTTACCTTCCAGAGCCGGCATCTGTCGCCGACCCTGCAGCAGCGCCTCGCCGAGACCTTCAGCCATATGCTGCTCGAAAGCATCCCCCACCGCTATTCCGAGCGCATGCAGGCGCCGAAAGCCGGACCCATGCCCAACTATCTGCGTGTGGCGCGTGACTTCATGCACCGCGAAGCGCGGCGTAATCCGTCCATGGCCGAGGTTGCCAAGGCCGCCAACATCAGCGTGCGGACGCTGGAGACCAGCTTCCGCACCCATATGGATGTGACGCCGCACGCCTATCTGCGGACGATCCGGCTCCAGATGGCGCACCAGGCCTTGCAGGACGTGCGCGAAACCCGGCCTATTGCCGAGGTCGCCGCCGATCATGGCTTTCCGCATGCCGGACGATTTGCCCAATATTATGCCAATCTGTTCGGCGAGGCGCCGTCGGATACCCGGCGTAAGGGTCCGGCGAAGTAAGGCAAGTCATGAAGCCGCCGCGCGGAGGGTTCACGCCGGCCACGGAACCCTAAACCAGCCGCTCGAATTCCTGGATCACCTGGCGGTAGCTGTCGCGCTTGAAGTGAACGACGCGGTCTATGACCGTCGCCAGATCGCACCATTCCCAACGGGAAAATTCCTGCTCGTGGTGGGCGTTCAGGTCGAACTCGCTGTCGTCGCCGGTAAAGCGGAAGGCGAACCAGATCTGCTTCTGGCCCCTGAAATTCTTGCCGATCTTGCCCTGGGCCAGGACGTCCGCAGGAAAATCGTAGACGACCCAATCCTTCGTGCGGCCGATCAGGTCGATGCTTTTGATTCCCGTCTCTTCATAAAGCTCGCGACGGGCAGCCTCTTCCAGGTCCTCGCCTTCGTCGATGCCGCCCTGAGGGAACTGCCAGGCATAGTCGCCGGCCATGCCGAAGCGATGTCCGATCCAAACCTGGCCATCGCGATTGAAGACCACGACACCAACATTGGGGCGATAGCCGGTCGGCGCGGTCATTGGTGCAGCAGTGCCGAGGCGGGCGCGAGCTGGATACCTTTGGCCTCCAGCGATTGGGTCCAGCGCAGGGCCACAGCCAGGGTCACGGGGTAGCCGAAGCCGGTGCCCAGGGCACTGCCGCGGTTTTTCGCCGTGGTCTCGAGACCTATAAGCTGGGCCTGGATGGCCTGGGCGTTGATCTGGCTGTCGATGACTCGGTCGGCGCTGGCGCGCGACCAGGCGCCCTGGAGGCCACGCGCCTGGCCGTCGTCGATAAAGGCCACGCCGCGCGATTTCAGAACGCTCATGAAGGTCTGGGCGCCGGCCTTGTCCTTCAGGAAGGCGCTACCCTGGTAGTTCGATACGGCGAAGAAGCCGGTGGCGCGCGACAACGACCAGGCCAGCTTGTTTTGCAACTCGTCGCTCTTGGCGTTGGCCATCAGGGTCTGCGGGCCGGGATCGGTGTCGGGATAGTTGGTCGGCTGCATCGGCACTTCGACGATGACCTCGTGGCCCGAAGCGCGCGCCAGGTCGATCCAGCCCTGAAGACCCTGGGTGTAGGGCACGAAGGAGAGGGTGACTTCCGGCGGTAGTTGGTCGATGGCCTGGCGTGTCGCGGTCGGGTTCAGCCCCAGGCCGCCGACGATCAGGGCGACATAGGGACGGCCGTCAGACCTGAACGGGCGAGCATAGGCTGAGGCTGGCGTCAGGCCGGCAGGTGAAATCATCGGCAGAGGGCCGCTGTTCGTGGTCTGGACAAGTCCGGCGATCGGTGACTGAGCCAGGGGAATGCGCGCGGCGCGCGGTCCGGCTTCCGCGGCGGTCGCCGTTTCGTCGCCGGGCAAGGTGATGACAGCGTGGCCGGGCTCGGCCTCGGCGGCGGGATCAAGGTTGAAGCCCTCGACCGGCGTGTCGCCGAACAGACCCAGACTGTCCAGGGTAAAGGTCTCGCCCTCTGCAGCTTCACCGGCGCCGGACCGTGGCGGTGGAGCCTTGGCCGCGGTCGTCTTGGGCATCTTGATGCGGACGGATTGCGAGGCGGCGTCGGGGTCGCCGGCGAGATTCAGAAAGGCAATGACGACCAGGATGAAGGCGCTGCCGGCGGTCAGTGGGGCGACGTAAGGCTTTTTGAAAAATTCGATGACCTTGTCCGCCTTGGCGCGCAGGTCTAACCCTGCGCCGCGCGGGGTGGCGGGGCGGCTGAGGAAGGCGGGCGATTTCGGTTTGGCGAACATGGGACGCGATCCGGAAACTTAACCCTGGGATTGTCCCAAGTCAGGGTTAATAAACCCTAACGAAGGCTTCCTTTTATGGCGAAGTAGGAGGGGGGCACGAACTTCCGGCGTCTAATT
>NZ_GL883077.1:669702-681863 GCF_000204015.1 Asticcacaulis biprosthecium C19
GTCTCCCCGCAGGCGGGGAGAGGTAAAAAATAGGGCCCTCGAAATAATCGGGGGCCCTATTTCGCTCAGGTTTTGGTCGCCTATTTCGGCGCGGCAGAGCTGGAACTGCTGGACGTTGCGCCGGTCGGCTTGGCGCCTTCGACCAGGGTGCCCGAGGCCGGCGCCACCTTGTCCTTGCCGGCAAAGCGCGTCGGGTCCTTCTTGACCAGATCGGCATCGGCCAGTTTGGCGCCGCGCGGATGGGCAATCGCCATCTTGACGTCGCCGCCGTACTTCAGCACGTCCAGGCCGCGCGTCAGTGTAAAGTCGCCCGTCTTGGTGTCGAAATCGTCCGGCGGCACTTCCTGTACCGCGTGGGTCGAGCGGCGCGTCTTGCCTTCGTCGGAGTCCAGCGCATTGGCATAGGCGGCTTCGGTATATTGCAGAGCCGATGTGGCGATGTATTTCGCCTGTTCCTTGGACTGAGCGACTTCGAGATCCGGCTCGATGCCGGTCTTCTGAATCGAGCGGCCGGACGGCGTGTAGTAGCGCGCCGTGGTCAGCTTGACGGCGTTGTTGTGACCCAGATCGATGACGCTCTGGACCGAGCCCTTGCCGAAGGTGGTCAGGCCGACGATCGAGGCACGCTTGTGATCCTGAAGCGCGCCGGCGACGATCTCGGCCGCCGAGGCTGAGCCCGGATTGGTCAGGACGACCAGCGGCATGCCCTTCAGCATGTCGCCCTTCTTGGCCTGGTAGCGGATGATGTCGTTGGCTTCGCGGCCGCGTTGCGACACGATCTCGCCGCCGTTCAGGAACAGGTCGGCGACGCCAACCGATTGTTCCAGAAGTCCGCCCGGATTGTTGCGCAGGTCGAGGACCAGACCCTTCATGTTCGGGTTCTTGGTCATCAGCTCTTCCAGCGCGACGCGGGCATCGTTGGCTGTGTTCTGCGAGAAGCTGGCGATGCGCAGATAACCGTATTCGCCTTCCATGCGGACGCGAACCGATTTGACCGTGATGACTTCGCGCGTCAGTGTCAGGTCAAACGGCTCGTCCTTGCCGGTGCGCACGACCGTGATGGTCAGTTTAGTGCCGGCCTCGCCCTTCATCTTGGAGACTGCTTCGTTCAACGGCAGACCCAGAATCGAGGTGCCGTCAATGGCGGTGATATAGTCGCCCGATTCCATGCCGGCCTTCATGGCAGGCGTCTCGTCCATCGGAGTCACGACCTTGACCGCGCCGTCTTCGCTGGTCACTTCCAGGCCGATGCCGCCGTAGGAGCCGCGGGTCTTTTCGTTGAGGTCGGTGTAGGAATCGTCGGACAGGTAGTTGGAATGCGGATCCAGGCTGGTCAGCATACCCTGCAGCGCAGAGGTGATCAGCTTTTTCGAGTCGACCTTGACGACATAGTTCTGCTGGACGATCGCCAGGACGTCACCGAACAGCTTGAGCTGCTCATAGGTGTCCGAACGTGGCGAGAAGACCGGCTGGTTAGCGTAGGCGACGGCGCCTGCGCTCAGGCACAGGGCGGCAAAACCGCCGAGATAAAGGTTTTTCATACAGTCCTCAAAGGGAGCCCCAACAGAGAGGAAGCACTCCCGGGCATCAAGGTTACCAGCCTACATATAAGAGTGTGAGTGTGGCGTAAACGGGGCGCGAGTCAGGAGCTTCCGTTTCCCGCCGTTTGTGACGGAAATGCCGTGACCGCTTTGATGACAGCATAGGACGACCTGCGTAGAAAATCCATACGGACTGCGCTGTGGCGGTCATAAGCGAGATTTTCATCTTTTTCTTCCATAGTGCCCAGGATCGCGAGGCGCCGGAAGAGCGCCGTTTCATAAATCGGTGGCAGAATGCTCAAATTACCGGGTTGGCGTATCGAGCCAAGAGCCAGGACCCTGTTTGCCCTGGTCGCGGTGGGCTGTGTCGGCTTTGCCATCGCCATCATCGCCCTGATGTACTCGTCCCTGGCGGTCGTCATCGACAAGGCCAATCAGATCTATGAAGCCCGGTCGATCGAATATGTCCAGGGTGCGATCAGTACGTCCATCAAGCGCATGACGGCCCGTGTTGACGACAACACCATCTGGGATGATGCGGTCGCGCACGTTTATCCCGCCACGCGGGATGACGACTGGCTGTACGCCACCTGGGGCGCGGTCGCCATGGATGGGCGCGACTATGACGGCGTGTACGTCCTGAACGAAGATTTCAAAGTGTTGTCCGCTTATGCATCAGGGCAAAACGTCGATTCTGCCGCGGTCGTTTTCGGTGATGGATTCGATGCGCTTATAACGCGGAATTCTCAAAGACTTCGATCCGGCCAGTCGGCGGTGTCGGGTCTCACCCGCACCCGGGACGGGATCGCCATAATCGGTGTGGGTCTTGTCCGGGCGACAGATGGAACCCTTGCCGGCCAGGGCAGCGCCAAACGCTATCTGGTCATGACCAGGCACCTGTCGCCCCTGATGCTGACCGACCTGTCGGAAACCTTTCGCATCGATGATATCCGGCTGACCGAGATGTCCGATGCGATTGAACCCTACTTGCAGCTGAATGACGCCAATGGACGGGGCGTGGGTCGGCTGAGCTGGACGCCCCGCCAGCCTGGCGGCGAGGCGGCGAAGGCGGTGCAGACGCATATCCTGATGATCGCCTTGCTGATCGGCGGTCTGATCCTGCTTCTGTTCGCGCTCGCCGGTTACAGCCTGCTACGTCTGTCACGGGGCGAGCAGGTCGCGCGCACCTTCGCCCTGACCGACAACCTCAGCGGCCTGCCCAACCGGCGCGCCCTGTTTGAACAACTTCAGCGGGTTGACAGCAAACGGGGGGCGGCGCACAAGGCTGTCGTCTTTATCGACCTGGACGGCTTCAAGGACATCAACGACATTTACGGACATGCCACCGGCGATAAGCTGATCATGATCGCGGCGGCGGCGCTAAAGGAATTCCTGCCCAACCATGGGTCTCTGGCGCGGATGGGCGGCGATGAGTTCGCTCTGCTGCTGGGCGGCAAGGATGCCGATGCACGCTGCCAGATCTTTGCCGAGAAGGCGCTGGACTTCCTGACCAAGCCCATTCGCATCGGCGAACGTATCGTCCAGATCGGCGCCAGTATTGGCATTGCGTCGGGCGATCTGAAAACCGTCCGCAGCCAGGAACTGTTCCGCCGCGCCGACCTGGCAATGTACCATTCGAAATCGTCCGGCAAGGGCCGTATCACCTGGTACGACGACGAACTGGACGCCCAGCGGACGCGCAAACAGGCCATCGAGACCGGCATTCGCGAGGGTCTGAAGCGCGGCGAGTTCGATGTCGTCTATCAGCCGATCATCGAGGCTCGCCACGGCACGATCGCCTCGGTCGAGGCCCTGGTGCGCTGGCCGCGCCGGCCGGAGGGCGAGCTTGTCCCCGACCAGTTCATCGCCCTGGCCGAATCGAGCGGTCTGATCCAGGCTCTGGGCCAGTTCGTTCTGCGCCGGGCGTGTCAGGAAATGGGCGATTTCCCTAATGTGCGGCTGAGCGTCAACATCTCACCGGCACAGTTCCGCGACGTCGCCTTCGAAAGCAAGGTGGCCGATATTCTGGCGGAGACAGGATTCCCGGCGCAACGGCTGGAACTGGAGGTTACCGAAGGCAATCTGATCGAAAACCCCGAGCGCGCCATTGCGGCCGTGGCAGCGTTAAAGGCCCTGGGCGTGACGATTGCACTTGACGATTTCGGCACGGGTTACTCCAGCATCGGCTATCTGCGTCGTTACGACTTCGACAAGATCAAGATCGACAAGTCTTTGGCCAGCCAGGTCGACCGCGATCCGCAGGCGGCCGCCCTTGTCGCCGGCACGGTCAATATCGCCAATGCCCTGGGGCTGGCGGTGACGGCCGAAGGCGTGGAAACCGAGGACCATGTCCGGCTCCTGCGGCTGGCGGGATGCCAGTATCTGCAAGGCTACTATTTCAGCCGGCCCAAGCCGCTGCATGACGTGCTGGGTTTGCCGGCGGAAAAAGCTGCGGTGAGGGCGTAGATCCCTTATCCTCCAACGCTTGCGGGGGATGCGGCGAGCCAATGACGCCGAAAGGCGTAATGCGTCGAGCCGGAGGGTGCGACAGTGCAACGGCTCCCCCTCCGCTTCGACGCGCTTCGCCCCATAGGAGGGCTTGCTTGCTCAGCACCTCCCCCGCAAGCGGTGGAAGATAAGTCGCAGTCTATTTCCCGGACACCGGCACCAGACTGGCCGGATTGATCGGGTCTTCACCCTTGCGCAGTTCCATGTACAGGATGGTCTTCTTGTCCGACAGGTTCGGCATTCGGCCAACCGGTTCGCCGCGGCCGACCGTCTGGCCCTTGTCGACATAGATCCGGCCGATGCCGGTCAGGACGATATGATAATTATTGCCAATGCCCAGGATCACCACCTGGCCATAGGAGGCCAGCGGACCGGCATATTCGACCTCACCCTCGGCTGGCGCTGTCACCTGCGAACCTGGCCGGGCCGTGTAATAGACGCCGCGACTTGACGGGGCTCCGCCCGCGCCGGCGTTCTGGCTTCCCGTCTGGCCAAAGTCGCGCACCTTTTCCCCGACGACCGGCGGGTTCAGCCGCGAAGTGTCTGCTCCCAGCATACCACGCAGGGGCAGGTTGCCGCGCACCCGGTCTTCCTTGGCCCGCATGGTCACGACATTGGCGTCCATGCGGTCAGCCTGACCCAGCAGTTGGTCCTCCAGCGCCATCTTTTGCTTGATGAGCCCTTCAATCTCGCGGCGCTGGCTCGAGACTTCGCTTTCGGAGATAAACAGGGCTTCGTTCTGCAAGGCGGCCTGGCGGCGGACATTGACCAACTGGGCATTTTCCTGGACCAGGCTCTGGGTGCGTTTTTCCAACTCCGGCGTGATCGCCTTCATGATGATGGCGGCCAGGACGGCGTCATTGGCCTTGCGCGGATTGATCAGCAGGGCGGGCGGCGGGTTGCGTGAATAGATCTGCAGCGCTGACAGCAGCTTGGCCTGTTTCGAGCGTTCGGTCGTCAGCCGGCGGGTGATGTCGGCTTCCTGTAGATTCAGGGTTTCAAGCTTGGCGCGGTAGATGGCGGCGCGTTGTTCCGACACGCCCTGACGTTTGGAGATATCGATGATGCGCTGGCGCAGCGCCTCGACTTCGAGAGCGACGTCGCGGGCGGTCTGTCGGGTCTGGTCGCTCTTGCGTTCCTCGGCACGGCGCTGGGCGGAGAGGGCGTCGAGGTCCGCCTGATCCTGGGCCGACAAGGGTTTGACGCGGACATTGGCGTCCGACTGCATCGCTCCGCACAGGGCGAAGGCGAAGACTCCGGTCAGCAGCAGACGGTACGACGAGCGGTGCATGCCACGGAGATAAGGTGTGTTGCCTTAATTCTCCATAAACGATGTTGCGATCAGTCGCGGTGATAGGGCAGTCCGGCCAGGATGGTTGTGGCGCGGTACATCTGTTCGGCCAGCATGACGCGTACCAGGGCATGCGGCCAGGTTTGCGGACCGAAGGCCAGCGAGAAGGCCGCCTGCTGGCGCAGGGCTGGGTCCAGTCCGTCGGCACCACCGATGACAAACGTCACCCGGCGCTCGCTGCGGTCTTTGAAGACCTCCAGCTTTTGCGAAATCTGGCGCGAAGTCAGAAGCTCGCCGCGTTCGTCGCAGGTGATCAGAATGCCGCCGTCGATGGCGTCGCGGATGACCTCGGCCTCGGCGGCCTTCAGTTGGGCCGAGGTCAGGTTTTTTGGCCTTTTTGGCCTCGACCTCGATCAACTCGACTGGCGAAATACCTAAGCCGCGTCCGGTCTGACCGGCGCGGCTCAGGTAGTCTTTAACGAGCGTGTTTTCGGTGGTCGCGCCCAGCTTGCCGACGGCGCATAGCGTCAGGCGCATAGATGTCTGCGTTTCTTAGGCGTCAGCCGGGGACAGCGACCAGATCTTCTCGATATTGTAGAAGGTGCGGACTTCCGGACGGAAGATGTGGACGACGACGTCGCCGACATCAATCAGAACCCAGTCACAGGCCGGCAAGCCTTCAACCTTGGCCTTGCCGTGGCCGGCTTCCTTGAGCGCGCGCAGGACGTGGTCGGCCAGGGCGCCGACGTGGCGGTGGGAACGGCCCGAAGCGATGATCAGGGTATCGGCGACGGACGACTTGCCCTTGAGGTCGATGCAGACAATATCCTGCGCCTTGTCGTCATCGAGACGTTCGACAATCAGGGTCTCAAGCGGCGGGAGAGTTTCATCGTGGGCAGCCTGAATCGTATCAGGCGTAACCGCCGGACTAGCGGCGGAAGCTTTCGGTTGCGCACCTTGCGCGGGTTGAAGAGACAGGGTCTGGGTTCCTTTATGGTCCACGATAAGGGGGGAGCGTATCACAAACACGCCCCGCGGTCATCCCATCAATGGGCTGATCACCTAATTTTTAAATGCCGGGGGCCGATTGGCGTCTTTGCGCCCGGATCGCGGTCGAGGAATGACCATGCAGCGGCCCCTTGAAGAAGGACCAGGCCGGGGCGGTCATGGCCGGCAGGATGCGCGCCTGGCGCTCCTTGATCCGATAATGCATGAAGCGTTTGGCGGCGTGCGAGAAGCGGGCGTTCATCATGGCGCCGGGGCGCGACACGATGGCGACGGGCACCATGGCCATGATCTGGAGCCAGCCGCGCCACTTGTGAAAGCTGACCAGGCTGTCGCCGCCCATGATCCAGACGAAGTGAACGCCGGGAAAACGCGCTTTCAGCGCCCGCAAGGTATCCAGCGTGTAGGTGGCGCCGATGCGGGTCTCGAAATCCGAAACGATGTCGTTGGGGCCGATAAACGGGGTGATCTCGGAGATGCGCTGGCTTAAGGGCGCAGTTTCGGTCTTTGCCTTCAGGGGGTTCTGCGGTGAGACCAGCCAGAGGATCCGGTCCAGCCCCATCTTGATCCGGGCGGTGTCGGCGACATGGCGATGGCCTTCGTGGGCCGGATTGAACGAGCCGCCGAACAGGCCGATCTTCATGCCGGGTTCGAGATGGAAGCCCGGTCTCAGGCCACCGTCACGAACGACGGGAGACATGGGAGCAAGACCGGCGCGCCACATCCCGTTCAGTTATCCCAGGGGCTGTAGGCTGCGGGCGCCGCGGCACCGCTGTCGTCGTCCTTGTCCTCGCGTTGTGGCGCTCGGCCCTGGATGATGGCCAGGGCAGCAAACAGCAGCTCGCGTACCCCTTCGCCGGTGACGCCGGAGATCAGGTGCGGCGCCTGGCCGGAGGCGCGTTTCAGCTTTTGCGCCAGCTTTTTGCGAGCGTCGGCGTCCATGGCGTCGACCTTGTTGATGGCGACGATTTCCGGCCGCAGGGCCAGGTCTTCGGCATAGGCTGCCAACTCGCGGCGAATGACCTTGTAGGCCTTGACCGGATCGTCCTGGGTGCCGTCGACCAGGTGGATCAGCACCTTGGTGCGTTCGACGTGGCCGAGGAAGCGGGTGCCGAGACCGGCGCCTTCGGAGGCACCTTCGATCAGGCCGGGGATATCGGCCAGGACGAAGCGCTGTTCGGGACCCAAGTCGATCACGCCGAGGTTTGGGGTGAGGGTGGTGAAGGGGTAGTCGGCGATCTTGGGCTTGGCCGCCGACGAGGCCGCCAGGAAGGTCGACTTGCCGGCATTGGGCAGGCCCAGCAGGCCGGCATCGGCGATCAGTTTCAGACGCAGCCACAGCCAGCGTTCCTCACCGTCCTGGCCGGGCAGGGCGAAGGTCGGGGCCTGGTTGACCGGACCCTTGAAGCGGGTATTGCCCCAGCCGCCATTGCCGCCCTTGGCCAGCAGATAACGTTTGCCTGCCGTATCCATGTCGACGACCAGGGTCTCGCCTTCTTCGTCGAGGACTTCGGTGCCGACGGGAACGCGCAGCACGATCTCCTCGGCATTGGCGCCGTGCATCTGACGGCCCTTGCCGTGTTCGCCGGTCTTGGCCTTGAAGTGTTGCTGGTAGCGGTAGTCGATAAGGGTGTTCAGGCCCTCTGCGGCTTCGATCCAGACGTCGCCGCCCTTGCCGCCGTCGCCGCCGTCGGGGCCACCGTTGGGGATGAACTTCTCCCGCCGGAAGGAGACGCTGCCGGCGCCACCGTTGCCGGAGCGGATGAAGATCTTGCACTGGTCGAGGAATTTCATGGTTTGGTTGTCTTGACGGAAAACAGGCTCAAGATCAATGACCTTGTGCTCAGGGGGAGGATAAGGGAGCGCGGAAGGTGGTGTGGTGCGAACTGAAGCGCTGTGGGAACCCCTCTCCCCGTTTTTCACGGGGAGAGGGAAAAAGCCTACAAAATACGGATCATGTGCAGCGCCAGGTGTTCGCCGCCGCGGGCGGTGGAAGCCTCCTGAGTCCGGCGGCCGGTGTACAGGAAATCCGCCTGGATCAGGGCCTGGGCCGCCTTGTCGTTGTCAGCGAAGTGCGCTGCATGGATGATCTGGTGCAGCTTGCGCTTCTTGACCCAGCGCAGCAGGGCGTCGATCGCCTCGACCGCAAGACCGTGGCCCTGATGCTCGGGTGCGACGAAGATACCGAGATTGGGGCCGAAATGATGCATGTCAGGCGTCTTGCCGCAGGTGGCGCGCGTCAGGGAGATCACCCCGATCAGGCGCTCGTCCTCCCGGCGGATGGCCCAGTAGGCGTACGGCTTGGCCATCATGTTGGCCAGCAGGCGCTCGGCGTCTTCGCGCTTGAACGGGTGCGGCACGGTGTGGGTCATGCGCGCCGACGACCTGCCGCAGAACACCGCCATCAGGTCGTCGAGATCCGTATCGCGCAGAGCATTCAGGCTCAGGCGCGAGGTTTCGATGCTGATGGCCCCGGAGCTGAGGTTCTCCGGGCGAACGGGGCCGTCGGCGTCGCTGGCATAGCTGTTCATGATCATGACTCGTCTCCGGGGCCCGTCCCTGTGCGACGAGGCTTGTCGCGCAGGGTTGGGCTTTATTTAGGGCGGACGTGTAACAGTTCGACCCTTGGGTTCTCAGAGCGGGATCACATTTTGTTTAAGCAAAACAAAAACGTAAAACGGGAGCCCGGTGAACCGGACTCCCGCTGCAACTGCGTCCGGATCGGCTTTGGAAAGCACGATCCGACATCGGAAAGTGCTTTTACTCAGCCGCCACAGCGGCCGGAATGATCGACACGTAACAACGGTCGTTGCGCTTGGTTGTGAACTTCACAGCGCCTGTCGCCGTGGCGAACAGCGTGTGGTCACGGCCAAGGCCGACATTGTCGCCCGGGAAGAACTTGGTGCCGCGTTGACGGACCAGGATGTTGCCAGCCAGGACGTTTTCACCGCCGAAGCGCTTTACGCCGAGACGTTTGGCTTCTGAATCGCGACCGTTGCGCGACGAACCGCCAGACTTTTTGTGTGCCATAGGAGTATCTCCTTAAATACAGTGCTTACGCTTCGTCAGCGGTTTCGGTGGTGGCAGCAGCCTTCTTCGGCGCAGCCTTCTTCTTGGGGGCTTCTTCGACCACGGCCGGTTCGACGACAGGCGCCGTGTCGAGATCGACGTCAGTGTCCAGAGCCGCAGCCAGCGAACGCGGCGCCAGGTTACGGGCGCGGGCGTTCAGTTCAGCCTTGGTGGTCAGCGAGACGGTGCCGTCCCACTTGATATCCTTGCCGCCGCCCAGGATCGAGGTGACGCGCAGAACGGTTTCGAACTGACGGTGGCCGTTGGTGCGGCGATAGCCCTGACGGCGGGTCTTCTTGAAGATGCGGACCTTCTCGCCCTTGCGGGTTTCGATCAGGGTCGCTTCGACGACCGCGCCATCGACCAGCGGAGCGCCGATGACGTCACCGACCATCAGCACTTCGTTGAACTTAACGGTTTCGCCCGGCTCGCCTGCGAGCTTTTCGACCTTGATCAGGTCGCCGGCGGCGACACGGTATTGCTTACCGCCTGTTTTGATGACCGCGTACATGGTCAGAACCTTTGCTCGGGCGCGGGGCTTTACGACGAAGAAAGCTCGCGCGGAAAAATGGAAAAACGCCCCAGGAACCTAGGGCTCCGGGCGAGAGGCGGCGACTTATACAGCGAAAAGCCTGTGAGTCAACGCTGTATGGGTAAATTGCGCGAATTTGCTCGTCGGGCCCATATAGCCGACCATGGGATCAATCCCACTTTTCGTCCGGATGGTGCGGGCAGGTCAAATCGCCGTCTTGCCAGGGCACCTCACGTTCGAAGCGATAGCCGGACAACTCGGCCTTATCAACGCTGTAGATAAAGCACCTGGCGTTGGCCGGGCCGGTGTCGCCGGAGAGGACATAATCCGCCTGCACCGAGACCAATATCCGGCTTGCGACATCGCCGATGTAGTTGGCATAATAGTGGTAGACTTGTTCACGCCGCCTATTGAGGCGTTTCAGGACGTCCGGAAAAAGCAGATCGGCCAGATTTTCGGGTGTTGCCGAGAGGCTTTCGGGGGCGAGAGCGATCACCAGGGGTTCGGTCCATCCGCTGCCGGCGAAATGATTGACGATCAGGGTGCGGCCATCCTTAAGCCAGTGAACACTCGCGCTGCGGTCCATCATGAAGGTGGTGACTGTCCTGCCGCTTCGGGTGTCGATGACGGAGACATTCCCTTCTGACTGGGATTCGGTGATTGTATCGGCACTCATCGCTATCAGCTTCCAGCGACAGTCCGGCGATATCGTCTCGACCGTCTTCCATAGAGTCAGGTTGATCGGTTTGTCGTTCGAGCAGACAACAGCTGGAATGTCGGCAGCAAGGACCATGGATTCCCCCTTTGATGATCCCAGTGTAAAGGAAATCCCGACGGAAAGCTTACACTTCCGCTTGATTTCGTGCGGCGAAGGCTTAACTAAGCCGCACAGATTTCCTCTATTACAAGATAACACCATGCCCGACAGCGCTGCCACCTCGACCAAGACTCCCGTCACCGTGCTGACCGGTTATCTCGGCGCCGGCAAGACCACCCTGCTGAACCGCATCCTGACCGAGAACCACGGCCAGAAATACGCTGTCATCGTCAATGAGTTCGGCGAGATCGGCATCGACAACGACCTGATTGTCGGCGCCGATGAAGAGGTCTTCGAGATGAATAATGGCTGCGTCTGCTGCACTGTGCGCGGCGACCTGATCCGGATTCTGTCGGGGCTGATGAAGCGCAAGGGGAAGTTCGACGCCATCATCGTCGAAACGACCGGCTTGGCCGATCCCGGCCCTGTCGCCCAGACCTTCTTCGTCGACGAGGAGATCAAGGCCAAGACCTATCTGGATTCGGTGACGACCCTGGTCGATGCCCGCCACTTCGACCAGGCGCTGAAGGACGGCCGCGAAGCCAAGGAACAGGTGGCCTTTGCCGATCATATCATTCTTAACAAGACCGACCTGGTGTCGCCGGAAAAGCTGGACGAGATCGAAGGGCGGCTGAAGGGTTTGAACCCGCTGGCCACCATTCAGCGTGCACATCGTTCGGATGTGCCGATCAGGACTCTGTTGAACCAGCACCGGTTCGATCTCAGCAAGATGGAGCAGGTCGAGGCGCATGATCATCATCATGACCACGATCATGGGCATCACGATCACCATGGGCATGAGCACCATCATCATGATAACCCGGCCCACGGTGAGCCAGGTCATGTTCATGATGAGCACTGCGGACACGACCACCATCATCATGATCATCACAACCATGGGCCGGCCCATGGCGAAGCCGGTCACGTCCATGACGAGCATTGCAGCCACCAGATCAATCCGATCCACGACGAAGAGATCAAGAGCGTGTCGCTGAGTTCGGAAGCGCCGGTGGATGGCGTCAAGTTCACCAAGTGGCTGGATAAGCTGCTGGCGGAGCAGGGGCAGGATATCCTGCGCGCCAAGGGCATCCTGAATGTCGCCGGCGAGGAGAAGCGTCTGGTCTTCCAGGCTGTGCACATGATCCTGGAAGGGGAGCTGCAGCAGCCATGGCGTGAGGGCGAAAAACGTCTGTCGCGCGCTGTGTTTATCGGCCGGCGCCTGGACCAGGCGGCTTTGAAGGCCGGGTTCGATGCGTGTGTGGTGCAGTAGAAGCAAATAGCCGGGGTTGTTAATTCTTCCCTCTCCCTACCTGAGGGGAGAGGACGAGAGCCGAACGAAGTGAAGGCGATCGGGTGAGGGGTTGAGGACGTTCGGCGACTACAGTGGCTGGCCGAACC
>NZ_GL883077.1:682025-697611 GCF_000204015.1 Asticcacaulis biprosthecium C19
TTCCAATTTTCTTGCTGCCTGAGTAGACCGTCCTCCATGACCATTGCCTATACCAAGTCCTTTGACGCCTACGTTGTTGCCGCGCTGTTCGATTCGCTCGATGAGCCGATCGTGGCCCTGGCTGATGGCCGGGTGATTTTCCCCGATCTCGATGCCGCGTTCGACTCGCACCCCAATGCGGGTATCCTCGCTGCCGTGATCCATCCGACAGGGCTGGGCATCGTCACCGGCGGCGATGACGGCCGTGTCGTCTGGACCACCAAGGATTCCGGCCCGATCGAACTGGCCGCTCACAAGGGCGCCTGGATCGACTCGATTGCCGCCGCGCCGGAAGGCCAAACCATCGCCTATGCCGCCGCCAAGAAGGTCTATGTCCTGGACCTGCTCAGCAAGGCGCAGCGCGTCTTTACCCACGATCATAGCGTCTCGGGCCTGACCTTCGATCCCAAGGGCCGCAAGCTGTACTGCGCCACCTATAACGGCGTGAATGTCTGGTTTTCGCGCATCGCCGAACAGAAGCCGCAGAAGCTGTACTGGGCCGGGTCGCATACCGGCATCGCCATCCAGCCGGCGGGCGACTTCCTGATCACCGCCATGCAGGAAAACGCCCTGCACGGATGGCGGCTGAAGGATTCCAAGGACATGCGCATGGGCGGCTATCCCGCCAAGATCAAGTCGATCCACTTCTTCGCCAAGGGCAAGCTTCTGGCGACATCCGGCGCCAATGGCGCGGTGGTGTGGCCTTTCCTGCGCGCAAACGGACCGATGGGTGAGGAGGCCTCCGAGATCAATCCCCAGGATGGCGCCATGGTCACCGTGGTGTCGGGCGCGGCGGAAGAGACGCTATTGGCCGCCGGTTTGGACGACGGCCGGGTGTGGATCGCCGAACTTCAGTCCACCGGTATCGACTGGGTGAAGGCCGAAAAGGGCGCCGCGATTACCGCGCTGAGCATGTCCAATGAAGCCAATCGATTGGTGTTTGGCGATGAAGAGGGTTTCGTCTATATCTATGAAGGTGAAGCCTAGATAGCGCTGTGGGGGCGTTTGTAGATGAGTGACAACAAGGACGACGGAACCGGCCAAGGCGAAGATGGCGCCGAGGGCCTGTCGCCCGACATCATGTACGATCAGACGGGTGAGGACGCTGCCAAGCGTCACGAAAAGAATTCTCACGCCTTCACCTCCGACGATTCCGCCTCTGAGCCTGAGCCTGAGCCCGAACCGGTTGTCGAACCTGAACCGGCGGCCGCGGCCGCGCCGACGCGCAAGCCCGACCGGCTGAACCCGTTCCTGCGCTGGGCGCTGTATCTGGTGGTTGGCTTCTTTATCTTCTCCATCCTGTCCGTGGCCGTGCATCGGTTCGTGCCGGTGCCGGTGACCATACTGATGTTGCAGCGCCTGGCCGAAGGCGAAGGGCTGGATCATCGCTGGGTGTCGGCGGGTGACATCAGCCCGCACCTGAAAGCGGCCGTCGTCGCGGCCGAGGATGCCAAGTTCTGTACCCATTCCGGCTTTGATTTCGAGGCGATCGAGAAGGCGCAGACATACAATGCCACGCACAGGAAGAAGCGCGGGGCCTCGACCATTTCGCAGCAGACCGCCAAGAACGTCTTTCTGTGGCCGTCGCGGTCGTGGGTGCGCAAGGGTTTCGAAGTCTATTATACTGGCCTGATCGAGGTGATGTGGCCCAAGGACCGGATCCTGGAAGTCTATCTCAACAGCGTCGAATGGGGACCGGGCGTGTATGGCGCCGAGTCGGCTTCGCGCTATTGGTTCGGCAAGTCGGCCAAGGACCTGACGCGCGCCGAGGCGGCCCGGCTGGCCGCCATCCTGCCCAGTCCGCGCAAGTGGAAGGCGGCCAAGTCCGGCAAGTACGTCCAGAAGCGGTCGGGCAAGATCCAGGCGGCGGCACGGACTTTCCAGAACGGCGGGATCGATCTCTGCGCGGCGGATTAAGGTCTTGACGCCTCACTGTAAATAGCCTTCCCTCCCGAGCATTAACCCTTTTGGGAGGCTGTCATGAAGCGTCTGCTGCTGTCCACGGTAAGCCTGTTGCTGCTTACCGCCTGCGCCACCACCTCAACTGAAACTCCGGATTTGGCAGATCCGATCGCCGAGGTTCCGGCCGATGTGCCGCCGCCCGTTGAAAGCCCCGCAGGTCCGACGCCGGCCGACGCCAAGGCCTTTGTCGATGGCGCCGAGGTCAAGCTGGCCGATCTCAGCGAATATCAGAACCATATCGCCTGGGCGGCCGAGACCTACATCATCCACGACACAGAATGGGCGCGCACCAAGGCCGATGCCGCCATGACCGAGGCCATGGTGGGTTACGCCACGGACGCGGCCCGCTTCAACGACGTCAATGCCGACGCTGCCACTCGGCGCAAGCTGAACCTGTTGCGGGTGTATCAGCCGCTACCGGCGGCCAATACGCCGGGCGCGGCCGAAGAACTGGCGGGCGTGGCGGGGCGGTTGGGCACCACCTATTCGACCGGCAAGTTCACCTGGAAGGGCAAGACCTATAACCTGACCGAGGCGTCCAATGTCATGGCGACGTCGCGCGATCCGGCGACCTTGCGCGCCATGTGGGAAGGCTGGATGAGTATCGCCGCCCCCATGAAGGCCGACTATGCCAAGCTGGCCCAGTTGTCCAATGCCGGCGCCAAGGGGTTGGGTTTTGACGATACGGGTGCTTTGTGGCGGTCGCGCTACGATATGTCGCCAGATGCCTTTGCGGCGGAAACCGACCGGCTGTACGCCCAGGTCGAGCCGTTTTACGTAAATCTGCACTGTTATGTCCGGCGCAAGTTGAACGAAAAGTATGGCGATGGGGTCCAGCCGAAGTTCGGGGCGATCCGCGCCGATCTGCTGGGCAATATGTGGGCTCAGGACTGGACCAACATTTACGACGTGGTGGCGCCGAAGAACATCAAGACCAGCTACAGCCTGGACAGGCTGCTGGTTTCCAAGAAGTACGATGCCGTCAAGATGGTCAAGACGGGGGAGAACTTCTACACCTCGATCGGGCTGGAGGCGTTGCCGCAGACCTTCTGGGAGCGGTCGATGATCACCCGGCCGGCGGACCGTGAGGTGGTGTGCCATGCTTCAGCCTGGGACGTCGACAACCGCGACGACATCCGCATCAAGATGTGCACCCAGGTGAGCGGCGAGGATTTCTACACGGTTCACCACGAACTGGGACACAACTATTACCAGCGCGCCTACAAGAACCAGCCCTTCCTGTTCAAGGATAGCGCCAATGACGGCTTCCATGAGGCGATCGGCGATTTCATCGGGCTGTCGTCGGTGACCCCGACCTATCTCAATCAGATCGGCTTGCTGGACAAGGTGCCGGGCGAGTCGGAGGACATTCCGTTCCTGCTGAAAATGTCGCTGCAGAAGGTGGCCTTCCTGCCGTTCAGCGTGTTGATCGACCGCTGGCGCTGGGAGGTCTATAACGGCAAGATCACCGAAGCGGAGTACAACAAGCGCTGGTGGGAACTGATCGGCAAGTATCAGGGCCTGAGCGCGCCAGGCGTGCGGCCGTCGACGGCCTTCGATCCGGGCGCCAAGTATCATATCCCGGCCGGGGTTTCGTACACGCGCTATTTCCTGGCCGACATCCTGCAGTTCCAGTTCCAGAAGGCGGCGTGCGACCAGATCGGCTGGGAAGGACCGCTGCATCGTTGCTCGATCTATGGTGAGCGCGCAGTCGGCGACAAGCTGAATGCCATGCTGGCCATGGGGCAGTCGCAACCGTGGCCCGAGGCGATGGAGGCCTTCACCGGTCAGCGCGACATGGATGCGACGGCGATCATCGAGTATTTTCGGCCGCTGGATGCGTGGCTGACCGAGCAGAATAAGGGCCAGACGTGTGGGTGGGAGGCGTAACGCTGATGCGTTATGGGGTTTGGGGTCTGCGACCCCAAAAAGCCTTTTTTCCTTCCTTTGACCTTGCCCCTTTTGGGGGCGGGGTCAAAGGAGGGAAGAGCAAGACTTGGGGCCGCAGGCCCCAAACCCCATGACTCGACAGCGCTAGATTTCACGCTACGCGGCTGGTTTGGAACATCAGGAAAATCGTCGGCGGGCCAAATCCCCCACCGTCTTATTTGCTTCCAGCAAATAATCCACCTCCCCGTATAACGGGGAGGTATAAGTTATTTAAATTCCTTACTTTTTTCGGAGTTCCCGCCAAGCCACGATTTGGAGGACAAGGACACTGAGATGTGTGAATCCGATAGCCGTATAACGGGGAGGGATAAGATATTGGTAAATATACTTTTTGCGCGTGTCACGGACTTCAATAAACCGAGAGGAAACATGGTAAGTTTGACGGACATGCAAAACGCACTCGGCGAGATTTGTGCTTACCAGGATGCGCATCCCCATCTTCAGCAGTGTGCAGGCTTCTTGTATAACGCGATTGATTTAGGCGATCGAGCAATTCAGGCGGAGGAGTCGGTTGACGTCATAATAATGGGCATGAATCCAGGAGAAAACCCAAAGCATAAAGATAACATATCTCCAAATTCAAAGAATCGTTGGCGTCATCTTTGCGAGGAATTTTCTGCTCCATTAGGCAAAAGCTGGGTTATGTCCGAACTTTTTTTCTGGAGTTCGAACAATCTGGACGTCCTTCGGCAATGCGTGGACGATTTCGAGAACAACCTCTTCGAGAATGATCTAAGTTTTTGCGCCAAGCTTAATAAACGTTTGATCGCATTTCATAGTCCAAAAATCGTGCTTCAGCCGGGGCTTACCTGGTCAGTGTATGCGCGGGAGCATTATGATTTGACCCATGTCCAATCAGTACCAGGACGCCGAGGCACATTGATTGAGCACCATATCTTGCCCGATGGAACCCCATGGCTTGTAACGCCACATTGGACTTCTGCTTTCGGCTTTTCCAGCGATGACCGAGGCAAGATCAAGGATTATGCGCTGAGAGCTATAACAGCCTAAGCTAGTTTAATTTCCCGAATGCGCTGTTGAAGGAATTCGTGGGCGGTTATAGGTTCCGGGAACTGATCCGGACGATCCTCCGACATACAGTTCGGCAAAGTCCTGATCACATACGGACTTTCGAAATGCAGGAAGAACGGCGTCGAATAGCGCGAGAAATCCTTGCGACCCTCCGCCGGATTGACCACCCGGTGCACCGTCGACGGCAGCACCCCGTTGGTCAGACGTGACAGCATATCGCCGATATTGCACACGATGCAGTTGGCCGGCGGCGTGATCGGCAGCCACTGACCATCCCGGTCCAGCAATTGCAAGCCCGGCTCTTCCGCGCCCAGCAAAAGCGTAATGACATTGATATCGCCATGCGCCCCGGCCCGCACGCTTTCGCCTGGGGTGTTCACCGGCGGATAGTGCAGCAGCCGTAAAACGCTGTTGCCGTCCTTGACCAGCGGCGTGAAAAACTCACGATCCAGGCCCAGATAGACAGCGATCGCCCGCAGAACCTTCTTCCCGAGATTGTCCAGAGCCGTATACAGCTCATAGGTCGCCTCGTGGAAATCCTGAACCTCCGGCCAGATATTGTCCGCCATATGGTCGCGATAGGGATGACCCGCCGGTAGGTCGCGGCCGACATGGTAGAATTCCTTCAGGTCATGCGCCGTGTAGCCCTTGGCCGTCTCGACCCCAAACGGCGTATAACCGCGCGCGCCGCCCTGGCCCTTGCGGTGGTAACTCGTCTTCACCGTTTCCGGCAAGGCAAAGAAGGCCTTGGTTGCCACATCCACCCGCTTCAACAGCGCCGGATCGACGCCGTGGTCGCCCAGCACCGCAAAACCATAGCGCTCAAACGCCGCCCCCAAACGGGCCGAGAAGGCGTCGAAATCCGAATCATACAGGGCCAGGGGCACGGGGGGGATGGCAGAAGCCGGCGCGGAGTCGGGCATGTCCTTTGTCCTTCGCAAAAACTGATCGATCTATCAAAAATACGGGCGCAACCTTAAGCCGGGCAAGGCGCGGACGCAAGTCGTTGCCGCCTATACGATCCAAAATATCACAGCGGCTTTGCTTTGAATCAATTGCACACAGCAGGGGATGCTTTTTCTTCGGAAACCAGCTATTAACGTTTATCACAAAAACGTGCGCCGTCTTATTACAGGGTAATGCGTTGGCTTTTCCATTGGGCGGACTGAGGTTCAACGCGGGCGCGATCATGGCCGCGGCCATGACTTTGGCATGCCTTGTCGCCATGCCGGCCATGGCCCAGAGCAGCGCGGCCGCGGCCGCTGCGCTGGACATCGATCCCGACCTGGCGCCCGTCAATTCCACCAAGGCCCTGAAAGCCTCGGAACAGGCGGTTGTCCGTGTCCTGGTCATCTATCGCGGCTTCGGCGGCCAGCCGCTCGATACCGTCGGCATGGGGTCGGGTTTCGTCGTCGCGCCCGGCTATATCGTCACCAATTTTCACGTCGTCGAAGTCCCGCCCGAAGCGTCCTCGGCCGACATCTATATCGTCCCGCATAAGGATTCCGGCGCCGCCTATCAGCCGGTCCAGTTGGTCAAGCACTGGGTTGAGGGCGACCTGGCGCTGTTGCAGGCGCCGGGGCTGAAAATTCCGCCGATCAAGCTCTATCTGACGCCGTACAAGAACGAGCGCGTCGTTTCGATGGGCTATCCTGACATCACCGATCATCTCCTGAACCGGTCGGGCACCGCCTTGCTGGAGCCGGCCGACGCCTACGTCACCCAGGGCTCGATTGCCCTGTTCGCCAGCACCAATCCGGATGGCGCCCGGGTCGATACCTTGTTCCATACGGCGCCGATCAATCACGGCAATTCCGGCGGTCCTCTGCTGAATGAATGCGGCCAGGTGGTCGCCGTCAACACCTGGACGGCGCCGTCGACCCTGTCGGCCGGCGGTGACCTGGATGTGGCGGCCGGACAGTTTGTGGCGACGCATGTGTCGGCGTTGAACACCTTTCTGAATTCGGCTGACGTGAAGCCACAGACGACGTCGTCGCCGTGCTACGCCAAGAGCGAGGACGAGATCGTCAAGGACGATGCCTTGACGCGCGCTCTGGCCAAGGCCTCCGCGGCCCAGGAAGAGCGGCTGGGCGAGCAGCGCAAGGCCGAGGCGGACCGTGCGGTGATGGAACGGCTGCAACTGGGCGCCATGGTCATACTGTCGGTGCTGGTCCTGGTGCTGATCGGGCTGATCGTGCGGCGTGAAATGCGCCACCGTGCCGAGACGCATCATAAGGAACCCGAGGCGCCGACGGCGTGGTCGGAGCCTTTGCCCGAAAAGACCAAGCCGGCCAAGGTCGAGAAGGTGAAACCGGTCAAGCCGGTTCCGGTCGCCAAGGGGCCGGTGAAACATCCGATTCCGTGGGGGTGGATCCTGCTGGGTGTGGTGGTGGTGGTGGTAATCATCGCCTTCCTGGTCAAGGATCGCGACATCTACAAGCGTTTGGCGCCGACCAAGGCGCCTGCGGCGGCTGTGGCTGAGGGCATTGTCCATATGGTGTGCGAGGTCGACAAGAACGCTTCGTCGCAGATGGTGGCCGGCGCCGGGCCGATCGATTTTGAATTTGACGCCGTCCATGCCTGCGTCAACGGCAAGACTGCCTATGAGCGCCAGGGCGACGGGTCTCTGGTGCGCTATATGCTGAGCGACACCAGTCCGATTGCAGCGCGGATCGAGATTTCCGCCGATGGTACTACCTTCCAGCGCCGTGAGTATCGGCTTGAGGCTGAGACCTACCGCAGCTATCAGGCCCAGCGGGCGGCCTTGGGGTCATTGCGGTGTGTCACCAAGACAGATCCCGGCAAGGCGGGGCAGTTGGCCGACAATCTGGCCAAGGTGCGTAACCTGTCCCAGACGGTTCTGACCATGGCGCCGGAGAGTCACACCGTCTGGCGTTGTGCAAAAAAAGCGGGATAACGCGTTTCGATTTTCGGACAGTCTGCTGTTTGCCTCAACAAGGCCTTCATCCTGGGTTCAGTTAAGGGCGTATACCAGTAAGCGTATCAGGAAGTGATCGGCGAGACACTTCGACGAGCGTGAGTGTCGTGCCGCAAACTTACTGATTTCTGATAATTTCCTGACGGAAATCGGATTGTCGCGAATCGGAAACACGTGTCACCACGCATGTCCGGCGGCAATGATTCCCGTCAGGGAGCAACAATAAGGAACGAACACGATGCGTAAAATCCTCCTCCTCCTCGCGGGTGCAACCTTGGCGCTCACGGCTTGCGAAACTGTCGACACCAGCAATGGCGTGAAGACCCGTTCGAACACCAAGACCGGCGCCCTGATCGGCGCAGGCATCGGCGCCGTCGTTGGCGGTCTGTCGAACAAAAAGGGCGACCAGGCCCGTAAGAATGCCATTCTGGGCGCCGGTATCGGTGCGCTGGCCGGCGGCGGCGTTGGCGCCTATATGGACCGCCAGAACAAGGATCTTCGGTCTGAGCTGGAAGGCCGCAATGTCTATGTGACGCGTTCGGGCGACAACATCATCCTGTCGATGCCGGGCGACGTGACCTTTTCGTCGGGTTCGGCCGATCTGAACGGCGGCTTCATGCCGGTTCTGAACGATGTGGCGACGATCCTGAACCAGTATCCGTCGACCTATATCGACGTGGTCGGCCATGCCGACAGCCAGGGCACGGATGCGTTCAACATGGACCTGTCGGAACGCCGGGCCAATGCGGTGGCCGGTTATCTGGTCGGCCAGAAGGTCAAGTCGGAGCGGATCTATGTCGCCGGCGCGGGTGAGTCGTCGCCGATCGCGAGCAACGACACGGCCGATGGCCGTGCGCGTAACCGTCGCGTTGAGATTACGCTGCGGCCGATTCAGGAATAAGGCACATAAACTTATGGGGTTTGGGGTCCGCGACCCCACAAAATCTACCTTTTTCCTTCCTTTGCTCTCGCCCACTTTGGGGCGAAGGCAAAGGAAGGAAGAGGAAGACTTGGGGCCGCAGGCCCCAAACCCCATAAGTTTGTTAACCCTTCTTCCTCACGGAATCCCAACCTCATTCGCCTACCCTCAGCGGCATGGAAACTCCTTGCCGCTTTTCGCTTCTTGGGGCCGAGGTCGATACCGTCACCTCCGCCCAGATGCTCGACTTCGCCGCCGCCAAGATCGCCGCGGGCGAAGGCGCCATCGTGGCCAACCACAATCTCCATAGCCTGTACCTGTACCAGCGCCGCGCCGACATGCGTGCCTTCTACGCCCAGGCCGACCTGATCGAAATCGACTCCACGCCGATGATCGCCTGGGCCAAGCTGCTAGGCCACGCGGTTTCACGCGCCCACCGCGTCACCTATCTCGATTACCGCGAAGACTTCTGGGCCCGCGCCCAGGCCAACCACTGGCGGGTGTATCACGTCGGGGGGGCGCCGGAGGTCAACGCCGCCTCAAAGGCCGGCATCCTGAAACGCTACCCCCGCGCCGACGTTCACACCCATAGCGGCTTCTTCGACATGAACGGCGCCGACAACGATGCCCTGATCGCCGATATCAACGCGCTGAAGCCCCAGATCCTGTTCGTCGGCATGGGCATGCCGCGCCAGGAGGCCTGGATCCAGGCCAACCGCCATCGCCTGCCACCCTGCGTCATCTTACCCGTCGGGGCCGCCTTCGATTACGAGGCCGGCGTGCAATACACCCCGCCGCGCTGGACCGGCAAACTCGGCGTCGAATGGCTGGCGCGTTTCATCGCCGATCCAAAGCGCCTGTTTGAACGCTACTTCATCGAACCATGGTTCCTGCTGCCCCAGGCCGTGCGCGACCTGACCCGTCGTCGTCGCGTGACCGCGACCGGTTAATTTTTATCGTTAACGCCGTCTTAATGGCCAGACGCCACCATGGCGAGATTCTCAGTTCCGCAGGCCGCCATGACCGCATCGCTCTACCGTGACTTCTCCCCCCAGATCGATCCCGTCAAGGGCAAGGTCGTGCTCATCACCGGGGGCACCGGCAGCTTCGGCCGCAGGATGGTCCAGACCCTGTTGTCGCAGTACGACCCGCGCAAGGTTATCATCCTGTCGCGCGACGAACTGAAGCAATACGAGATGCGCAACGACCTGGAAGAGACCTTTCCGAAGGACAAGATGGCGAAGATGCGCTTCTTCCTGGGGGATGTCCGCGACCGGGCGCGCCTGGAACTGGCCTTTCGCGGCGTCGATGTCGTTATCCATGCTGCCGCGCTGAAACAGGTTCCGGCGGCCGAATACAATCCGTCGGAATGTATCGCCACCAATGTCAACGGCGCCGAAAACGTCGTTTGGGCGTGCCTGCACAACCGGGTCCAGCGCGTCGTTGCTCTGTCGACCGACAAGGCGTGTTCGCCGATCAACCTCTACGGCGCCACCAAGCTGGCCTCGGACAAGATCTTTGTCGCCGCCAACAACCTGTCGGGCGATATCGGCAGCCGGTTCTGCGTCGTCCGCTACGGCAATGTCGTCGGATCGCGCGGTTCGGTGGTGCCGTATTTCAAGCGTCTGCTGAGCCAGGGCGCGACGGAGCTGCCGATCACCGATCCGCGTATGACCCGGTTTTGGATCTCGCTGGACCAGGGCGTGGCGTTCGTTCTGTCGTGCCTGGAACTGACCCAAGGCGGCGAGATCTTCGTGCCCAAGATTCCGGCGACCCTGGTCAGCGACCTGGCGGTGGCCATGGCGCCTGAGGCCGGCCATAAGGTCATCGGTATCCGGCCGGGCGAAAAGCTGCATGAGATGATGATCTCGGCCGACGATGCGCGCTCGACCTATGAACTGGACGACCGCTACATCATCGAGCCGGAATTTGTCGAATATACCCGCAAATCCTTCGCCAAGGTCCGTGGCAGCAAGAAGGTGGCAGAGGATTTCTATTACGCTTCCGACGTCAATGAGGAGCGGTTGGACGCCGACGGTATCCGCGGCATGATGAAGGCCTATCTGGAATGAGCGCCGGCAAGCTGCCTACCTCCAACTATACTCCCCGCTATGCGGGGGTTTGGCGGAGCCGATGGGCTGCGAGCAGGGCGAGCAGTCAGAGGGGGGATTTCTGGGCGCCACAACGGGCGGCCTTAACGACAGGATGTCGGAAACGATGGCGGGCCAAATTCCCCCTCCGTCTTTTCTGCTGGCGCAGAAAATCCACCTCCCCCGTATAACGGGGGAGTATAAAAGGTTGGATAGCCGCTCGGGAGTTCTGCCATGACCAGCTTTCTTCCTTATGGCCGGCAGTCGATCGATGACTCGGACATCGAAGCCGTGGTCGCGGCGCTGAAGTCCGACTACCTGACGACCGGCCCTCTGGTCGATCAGTTCGAAAAAGCCCTGGCCCAGGCCGTTGGCGCCAAGGAAGCCATCGTCGTCGCCAACGGCACCGCCGCCCTGCACCTGGCTGTGCTGACCGAGGAACTTTCGCCGAAATGCGTGGTCATCGTACCGGCCGTCACCTTTGCCGCGTCTGCCAACTGCATCGCCTATTGTGGCGCTCAGGTTCTTTTCGCCGATGTCGATCCGCACACCGGCCTGATCACCGATGAGACGTTCGACGACGCCCTGGCGACTCTGGACCGCGACTATCATGGCTATCGCTTTGCCGGGGTCGTGCCGGTGCACTATGCCGGCCGGCCGGTCGATCTCAGCCATCTGCATGAGGTATGCACCGAACGTGGCGCCTTCGTGCTGGAAGACGCCTGCCACGCCATCGGCGGTACGGGACCGCAGGGGCCGGTCGGCTCGTGCCAGGCGTCCACAATGGCGGCCTACTCCTTCCACCCGGTCAAGACCCTGACGACGGGGGAGGGCGGGGCCATCACCACCAATGATTCCGTCCTGGCGCGGCGGCTGCGCTTGCTGCGCTCCCACGGTATCGAGCGTGACCCGGCCCACTTCGTCGGCCTGCGCTATGATGGCGAAGGTGATGAAGGCCCGTGGGTCTATGAGCAGCAGTGTCTGGGCTTTAACTATCGCTTGCCGGACATCAACTGCGCCCTGGGTCTATCGCAGCTGAAGCGCCTGCCGCAGTTTGCCGCCAAACGCGCACGTCTGGTGGCGGAATATCAAACAGCGCTGGCCGCGACCAACCTGCCGGTGCGCTGGACGCCGGCGGCGGAAGGGACCGATCCGGTCTTCCACCTGTTCGCTGTGAACATCGATTTCGCCGCCGTCGGCCGGACGCGGGCTCAGGTGATGGCCGGTTTGCGCGAACGCGGTGTCGGCACCCAGGTCCACTATATCCCGGTCCATCGCCAGCCCTATTGGCAGACTCACGCCCTGGCGCAACGTGATCTTCCGGGTGCGGATCAATTCTATCAGTCCACGCTGTCGCTGCCGCTGTACGCCGATATGGCGGACGACGACCCACTTCGGGTAATTCAGGTTTTACAAGAGGTTCTCACCTCATGAGCGCACACGAAGTCACCATTGCCGGCCGGAAAATCGGCCGCGAGCATGAGCCCTATATTATCTGCGAGCTGTCGGGGAACCACAACGGTTCGCTGGACCGGGCGCTGCTGCTGATCGACGCGGCGGCGGAAACGGGCTGCGATGCCATCAAGATCCAGACCTATACGGCCGACACCATCACCATGAAGTGCGACCGGCCGGAGTTCTTCCTGCATGGTGGACTGTGGGACGGCTATTCGCTGTACGACCTGTACCAGGAAGCCCATACGCCGTGGGACTGGCATCCGGCTCTGTTCGAGCGCGCGGCCAAACGCGGGGTGACGCTGTTTTCATCGCCGTTCGACGATACGGCGGTCGATCTGCTCGATGACCTGAAGGCGCCGGCGTTCAAGATTGCCTCGTTCGAGCTGGTGGACTTGCCGCTGATCGCCTACGCGGCCGCCAAGGGCAAGCCGCTGATCATGTCGACGGGGATGGCCAACCATGCCGAGATCGAAGCGGCGGTGAAGACTGCGCGCGAGCATGGCACCGGCGAGATCGTGCTGCTGCATTGTGTCAGCGAATACCCGTCGCGGATCGAAGACGCCAATGTGCGGACGGTTCCGGACCTGGCTGATAAGTTCGGCTGCGTCTCGGGTTTGAGCGATCATACGTTTGGCACGGCGGCGTCGGTGGCCAGCGTTGCTCTGGGCGGCAGCGTTATCGAGAAGCATTTCACTCTGGCGCGGGCGGACGGCGGGCCGGATTCCGGTTTCTCGCTGGAACCTTCGGAATTCACCGCCCTGGTCAAGGATTGCAAGGACGCCTGGCGGGCTGTGGGCCGGGTGCACTACGATACTCTGGGTTCGGAACGTGCCTCGAAAAGCGTGCGCCGGTCGCTGTATGTGACGGCGGATGTTCGTAAGGGCGAGGCCTTCACCAAGGACAATGTGCGTTCGATCCGGCCAGGCTTGGGCCTGCCGCCGGGTCGGTTGTGGGATGTGCTGGGCAAGCCGGCCGCGCGCGATCTGGAACGCGGTGAGCCGCTAAGCGACGATATGGTGGGTTAGGCTGTGGCGATTGACGATTGGAAAGGCGAGGTCGTTCTGCGGGGGACTTGGCTTTACGATGGCGAGGTGCAGAAGCCTGTCCTTATCGTCGCTAGAAACTTCGACCACTCTTTCGATCCGGACGACGAGGACAATGAACCCGGCGCTGGGCCGATGTCTTTAGGGCCGGATGGTCGTCTGTATTCTCTCTCGTTTGTGTACGCCTCAGTTGGCGGCCCCTGGCAAACAGTTGCCGAAGCCAAGGCCTGGGCGAATTCCCAGGCTTGGGGTCCAGTAAAATGGGAAGACGAGGGCTAATCTTCAGCCAAACTTCCCGGCCTGATAGTCGGCATAGGCCTGATGGATTTCCTGCGGCGTATTCATGACGAACGGGCCATGGGCGACGATCGGCTCGCGGATGGGTTCGGCGTGGCCGAACAGGACCAGGCTTGCGCCGACCGCTTCGATATCGACCAGATCACCCTCGGCGAATTCGACCAGGTTCCATTTGGCGACGTCGACGCCGTTGATGGCGACATCGCCGCGGACGACGTAGCAGAAGACATCGCGATCTTTCAAACCGTCGAAGATGATCCGGCCGCCGGGTTGCAGCTCGATCCAGGTCATGAACACACCGGTCAGGGAGTTGATCGCACCGGTCGCGCCCTGATACTTCCCCGAGACCAGATGAACGGTGGCATTCTCGCTCGTGATCGTCGGGATTTGGTCGGCCTGGACGCCGGTATAGGCGGGTTTGGTCATCTTCAGCCGCGCCGGCAGGTTGACCCACAATTGCAGGATTTCCATCGGCCCGCCCGAGCGCTTGAAGGCGCCGGGTGAGACCTCTTCGTGGACCAGGCCAGAGCCCGCCGTCATCCACTGTACGCCACCGGCATGTATGATGCTCTCGTGTCCGCCAGAGTCGCGATGGGCCAAGTCGCCTTCCAGGATAAAGGTCACGGTCTCGAAGCCGCGATGCGGATGTGGCCCGAACGGCAGGCCGCGATTGTTGGGCGCATAGGTCTGCGGACCGTGGTGATTGAGGAACAGGAACGCGCCGATATTGTTCAGCGCCCGGTTCGGCACGGGGCGCCGCGTCACCAGGTCGCCGATATCGTCGCGAATGGCGGGATGCAGACGCAGGATGGTTTTGCTGACGGACATGGTGCGGGCTCCTTTTGCGCTGAAGACAAAACGCTCTCAGGGCCGGAAAAACAAGCCCAGTTTCAGGCTTTCGCCGATGCGGTGGGCGCGTTCCATAAAATACGCGACCGCCTCTTCGTCGTCGGCTAGGTCACGCAGGGTCTGTTCGAACAGGTACAGCCATTCGCCGAAGTGGGCCGGTTCGATGTCCTTGACCTTCAGATGGGCCTGCATCGGTCGGCCGGAATAGCTGCCGCTGTGCAGCGCGACCGAGGCCCAGAATTTCTTGAGCTTGGCCAGGTGGTCGGGCCAGTCGTGGATGGCGTTGTTGAAGATCGGCCCCAACCGCGGATGTTCGCGGACGCGGGCGTAAAATTCTTCGACCAGCCGGTCGATGAACGCCTGATCAATGTCGAGCGCAGCGGCGTCGGCACGGATTTTTTCACGGGCGGCAAGGGCGTGGGGTGATGTCATCACGCTTTCCTTACGACTCATGCCATGTTCTGACCATGTGACGTGATGTCACTTTACGCGCATTGTTTCCTTACAGCCCGGCTCCTAGCCTGAACCCCAACAGGAGAGTTAAGTATGCTTCACGAAGGCAGCTGCCATTGCGGCGACATCGCGTTCACGGTCGAGGCCGACTTTACCGAAGGCCTGGACTGCAACTGTTCCATGTGTCGGCGGCGTGGAGCTTTGCTGGCCTTTGTCCCCTCCACGGCGTTCGAGCTCAAGTCGGGTAAGCATGTCGGGACCTACAGTTTCAATACGCACAAGCTGCAACACCATTTCTGCACGACCTGCGGCATTGCCCCGTTTACCGAAGGCCAGGCGCCGGACGGCACAGCCACTCGGGCGATCAACCTGCGTTGCGTTCCAGACGTCGATCTCGATAGCCTGAAGATCGTCAAGTGGGACGGCGCGTCTCATTGATGGCCGTCTTCGGTCGAGTGGTGGAAGCAAAGAATTTTACCACGGAAAGCACGGAAACGCCGCTGCGCGGCGGCACGGAAAACACTGAAATCCTACGCCGATCCGCGCTAGAGCGCCG
>NZ_GL883077.1:697686-760943 GCF_000204015.1 Asticcacaulis biprosthecium C19
TTTTTGGTATGCGCTCTAAGCGCCTTCGAATTGAGATGAATTGAAGGCGCTTCGCGCGGGAGAGCGGTCGACCTGAATTCCGTGCCTTCAGTGTCGCCGCCGCAGGCGGCGCTTCCGAGTTTTCCGTGGTCAACCTTCTTGTTTGCCACAGAACACAAACGTTGTCTGTTTGCACAACAGAAGGTTAGTCGCCCTTAACTCAGGCGTCACAAACCATCGCTTTATTTCAAAGGGCAAAAACCCTACATAGGCTGCGGATACGAAATGGTTTTCGGTTTTGAAAAACCGTCTCTAAGCGCCTGTCCGAGTGAAGTGACCCCATGTTAGCCCTGCCCCTGTCCTGGCCGTTGAAAGACCGCCGCGTCGTGCTTATCGGCGCCGGCGAATGGCTGGTGCGCAAGGTCAACCTGCTGCGCCGGACGCCGGCCCACCTCACCATCTTCACCCCGACCGACCCGACCCACATCGAAGCCGAAGCGACCCTTCATAGTCGCTGGCCCGACACTGCCGAACTGAGCGATACCGCCCTGATCGTGGTCGCCTTCGAAGACCGCGCCCTGGCCGAAAAGGGCGCCGAACTGGCCCGCACCGCGCGCGCGCCGCTCAATGTCGTCGACTTTCCCGACCTGTCGGATTTCCACTTTCCGGCCATCGTCGATCGTGGCCCGTTGAGCATCGGTATCGCCACCGGCGGGGTCGCTCCCGTCCTGGCGCGCGAAACCCGGACCAAGATCGAAGCCGCCATCCCGCCGTCGGAAGCCCATCTCGCCGAATTCGCCCTCAGGCTCAGCCCGAAGCTGCGCGAAGCCTTCCCTAATGTCGATGACCGTCGTCGCGTCTGGGAAGATGTCCTGAAATCTCCGGCGGCCACTTTGGCGCGCGCCGGTCAGGTCGATGAGGCCGTCGAGCAGGCCTTGGTGACGCGTGGCGAACGCACGGGTGTCGTGCACCTGGTCGGCGCCGGTCCGGGCGATCCGGAACTGCTCACCCTGAAGGCCCTGCGCCTGCTGGGTGAGGCCGATGTCATCGTTTATGACCGCCTGGTCGGGGACGCCATCATGGACCTGGCTCGCCGCGATGCCGAACGCTTCTATGTCGGCAAGCAGCGCTCCAACCATTCCGTTCCGCAGGAGCAGATCCACGACCTGCTGGTCGAGCAGGCCCGTCTGGGCAAGCGCGTCGTGCGTCTGAAGGGCGGCGACCCCTTCGTCTTCGGGCGCGGTGGTGAAGAGGTCCAGGCTCTGCGTGAGGCAGGCATCGAGGTCCATGTCACGCCTGGCATCACCGCCGCACTGGGTTGCGCCGCCTCGTCCGGTGTGCCGCTGACCCATCGCGACCACGCCCAGAGCGTCACCTTTATCACCGGCCATTCCAAGGACGGCGATCCTGCCAACCCGCTGATGCTGGACTGGTCGGCCCTTTCGGCCGCCCACCACACCCTGGTCGTCTATATGGGCGTGGCGACGGCGCATGAGATCTCCGGCACGCTGATCCGTCATGGCCGCCTGCCCGACACGCCAGTGCTGATCATCGAGAACGGCACCCGCCCCGATGAGCGCCGCACCCTGACCTCCCTGGGTAAGCTGGAAGCCGATCTCGCGGCTACGCCGCCGCGCGGTCCCGCCCTGTTGATCATCGGCGAAGTCGCCAGCCTTTATGGCAGCGCCGCCGTCACCGAAATCGTCGAGAAAGCCCACGCATGAAACTGCTCACCGCCAACCGTCTGACCGACGGCCTGACCTTGTGGTATACCGGCACGCTGGAGGCCGGGACCTGGGGCGAGGACGCTGCCCTGGCTTCGCGCTTGTCGGATGACGACGCCGACGCCCTGCTGATCGTCTGGAAGCTGCGTGAAACCGATGTCGTTGCGCCGTACCTGATCCCGCTCACCGAAACTGGCACCCCGGTTCAGCGCGAGCACGTCCGCGAATTCGTCCGGGCCAACGGTCCCACTATTGGTCAAACGGCTGACGCGATTGCGTCTGCCCATAATCGTGCCGATATCTTCGAGAACTGATATGTCCGCAAACATGTATAAATATGACGACTTCGATCACGCTTTCGTCCGTGATCGGAATATCGAATTCGCCGACCAGGTTGCGCGCCGCCTGTCCGGAGACATCACCGAGGACCAGTTCAAGCCGCTGCGCCTCATGAATGGTCTGTATCTGCAACTGCACGCCTATATGCTGCGCATCGCCGTGCCCTATGGCGTGCTGTCGTCGAAGCAGATGCGCAAGTTCGCCCATATTGCGCGCACCTATGACCGCGATTTCGGCCACTTCACCACGCGCCAGAACCTGCAGTTCAACTGGGTCAAGCTGGCCGAGACGCCGAAGATCCTGGAAGAGCTGGCCGAAGTCGAAATGCATGCCTTGCAGACCTCAGGCAACTGCATCCGGAACACCACCACCGACCAGTTCGCCGGTGCTGCCCGCGATGAACACAGCGACCCACGTCCGTGGGCGGAGCTGATCCGTCAGTGGTCGTCGAACCACCCGGAATTCACCTTCCTGCCGCGCAAGTTCAAGATCGCCATCACCGGCGCCCGGAAAGACCGCGCCGCCATCCGTGTCCACGACATCGGCCTGCACGCCAAGCCGGAGGGCTTCGACGTCTATGTCGGCGGGGGAATGGGGCGTACGCCGTCGCTCGGTCACTGCATCCGCACCGGCCTGCCGGGCGAGCAACTGCTCAGCTATCTCGAAGCCTGCCTGCGCGTCTACAACCGCTATGGCCGCCGCGACAACATCTACAAGGCGCGCATCAAGATCCTGGTCGCCGCCCTGGGGCCCGACGAATACAAGCGCCAGGTCGAAGAAGAATGGGCGCGCATGGACCAGGCCAAGGTCGATGCCCCGGTCGCCGAAATCGATCGCCTGAAAAGCTTCTTCCCCGATCCTGAGTTCAAGGCGGCCGCCTTCGACCGCGTCGCCTTTGAGCGCGCCCAAACCGCCGACGCGGCTTTCGCGCGTTGGGTCAAGAACAACACCAACCCGCACAAGCGCGACGACCATGCCTCGGTGACCATTTCGCTGAAGCCTGTCGGTCTGCCGCCGGGTGATGCGTCTTCGGCCCAGATGGACGTCATGGCCGATGTCGCGGACGCCTTTGGCTACAGCGAACTGCGCGTGTCGCACGAACAAAACATCATCCTGCCGCACGTTCATAAGGGCGACCTGTATGAGCTGTACCGGCAACTGGATGCGGTGAACCTGTCGACGGCCAATGTCGGCAAGATCACCGACATGATCGTCTGCCCGGGGCTCGACTATTGCTCGCTGGCCAATGCGCGCTCGATTCCGCTGGCCCAGGACATTTCGCAGCGTTTCGAAGACGCCAAGCTGAGCGACAAGATCGGCGATCTGCAGATCAAGATTTCGGGCTGCATCAATGCCTGCGGCCACCACCATGTCGGTCATATCGGCATCCTGGGCGTCGACAAGCAGGGCATCGAATTCTATCAGATCCTGCTGGGCGGCCGTGCCGACGAGAAGGCGGCCTTGGGCGTCATCACCGGCAAGGGTTTGCCGGCCGAGGCCGTGCCGGCCGCCATCGAGCGCGTGGTGCGGCTGTATCTCGACCTGCGCACGTCCGATGACGAACGATTTATCGATACTTTGGAGCGCGTCGGTCGCGAAACCTTCGCCGGAGCCCTGCATGAGCCAGCCTAATTCGACCCATACCCCGCAGTTGGTCACCCGTGACGGCGCCGTCATCCCGGACGGCTGGACGCTTCTGGCCGACGACGACACGACGGGCGCTGACGGGCCTTTTATTCTCGGTTTCGAACGTGCCCTGCGCGAGCTCGACGGCCGCAACGGCCACTACGGCGTGCGCGTCATGCCGGGCGACGATGTCCGCCTGCTGGAACCGTTCCTGGAGAAGATTGCCCTGATTGAGGTTGCCTTCCCCGGTTACCGCGATGGCCGCGGCTATTCGACGGCGCGCATTCTGCGTGAGGATTTCGGTTACACCGGCATTATCCGTGCCGTCGGTGACGTCCTCCGTGACCAGCTTTTCTATATGCTGCGCTGTGGCTTCGACGAGTTTTTGGTCAAGGACAAGGATCCGTCCCAGGCCATCACCTCGGCGGCGCAGCGTTTCACCACCTTTTATCAAGGGGCGGCCGATGCCAATCGCCCCGCCTGGGCCAAGCGACACACGCTGGCTTAAACGAAAGTACCCGACCATGACGGTCCTGATCGATACGCTGAAACAGGCGCCCAGCGAAGGCGTGCAACGTGCCGCCGAATTGAGCGCGCGTTATGAAACCATGACCGCGCAGGAGATCCTGCGTGACGCCATCCGCAACGAATTCTTCGGCGACATTACCCTGTCGTCGAGCTTCGGTGCCGATTCGGCGGTGCTGCTGCATATGATTTCGGAGATTGATCCGGGCCTGCTAGTGTTGTTTCTCGACACCGATCGGCACTTCTTCCAGACCCTGCAATACCGCGACGAATTGGCAAAGCGCCTGGGCTTGACCAACCTGGTCAATCTGAAGGCGGATGCCGAGGAAGCCGCGGCCGAAGATGGCAAGAACACTCTGTGGCGGACCCAGCCGGACCAGTGCTGTGACCTTCGCAAGGTGCGGCCGCTGAACCGCGAAATGGAAAAGTGGGGCGCGTGGATTTCGGGCCGCAAGCGTCACCAGAGCGCGACGCGGGCGAAGCTGCCGATCGTTGAGTTTGATGGCCGGCACTATAAGGTCAATCCGCTGGCGACGTGGAATGCGGACGATATCGCGGCGTACTTTCTGGCTCACGATCTGCCACCGCATCCGCTGGTCGAGCAGGGCTTCCCGTCGATTGGCTGCTTTACCTGCACCAAGCCGGTGGAGCAGGGCGCCGATGCGCGCTCGGGCCGTTGGGCGGGTATGGAAAAGGTCGAATGCGGCATCCACAACCCGATCTACGGCGGCGACGGGATTTAGGGTGTATGGCGCGCCGACGCTGGGGACACCGAATAGTTTGAAGGCGGGGACCGGGACGGCGGTCCCCGCCTTCGTCTTGCCACACGCCCATCCGGGGGAGACTCGCGCGTGGAAACTCAGTAGATGCGCTCTAACGGATCAGTACCCGCTCGAAGAAGGGCAGCAGGTCGGTCGCCACGCGGCCGTCATCGCCCCAGGTGCGGTCGCCAAAGCCTCCGCGATACTCCTCGGCCTCATAGCTCACGCCATATTCGTCGAGGGTGCGGACAAAGGCTTGTAGTGACCAGACATGATCCTGGTTGGCATCGTTGCGGCCCCAGTCGAGCTTGAAACCGCGCAGGCTATTCAGGTTACCGGCATAGGCCGGCACCAGGCTTTCCAGGGCGAAGCTGTCGCCCAGGCGACGGCGTACCGCGGAATCGACCCGTAATTCTCCGTCGACCTCTTCAGCGACAGGATCGAAATACAGGGGTGGACGATCCGGATTGGGAAGATGCGCCTGAAAGATCGACGTGAAGATCTTCGACATAAAGTCATCGCCCAGGTCGTCCACCGATTTCGCTGTTGTCAGCCGATCCCAGTTCGGCCGTGTGTGCATCGGGACCAGGCCGGAGCCGGCGCCGATCGGATGCAGGGCATAGACCGCACCGAAGACCTGAGGATACTTCATGCCGAAGCGGATGGCGCCATGCCCGCCGACCCGGTCGCCGGCAACGCCGCGTGACTCGCGCGTGGCCAAGGTGCGGTAGCGCGCGTCGATATGGGGCACCAGTTCCCCGATCAGAAAGTCTTCCCAATGACCGGTCACCGGCGAATTGACATACCACGAGGTTCCGGCTGGCGTTGTGAAATCGGCCGTCACGACGATGAAGCCGGCCTTATCGAACTGCGTCTTCGCATCCGTAATGGCGAACGGCCGGGTCTCGTCTTCCCAGAAACCGTTGAGATAGTAGATCACGGGATAGCGTTTGGCGCCCGTATCGTAGTCCGCAGGCAGATAGACGGTGATCCGGCGCTCCGCCGCCGTCCCGATGCGGTTGCCGGAAAAGGCCTTTGACACCAAGCGCTCGCTGACCAGCCGGCTCTGGGCGACGGCCGGGGCGGCGCTTCCCAAAAGGACCAGCAGGACAAGGGCGAAACGGATCATGCCGCCACCTTTCCTGGATCACCCGTAGCAGGCAAGCTTGCCCCGCCGAGCGGGTCCCAGGCTTCGGCAAACGGAGGCCCGAGGCCGTAGATGGTTTCATTTATCAGGTTTTTCCTCGCGTCTGCGAGACAATCGGCCTATATCCGGCCTATGTCCGAGCGTACCCCTGAGCCCATTTCTGAGACGAAAGCGCCGCCGTTTGCCGAGTTTGTCGCCCTGATCGCCATGCTGATGGCGCTGGGTGCCCTGGGTATCGACGCCATCCTGCCGGCCCTGCCGACCATCGGCAAGGACCTCAGCGTCGATGTGCCCAATCATCTGCAATGGCTGATTTCGATCTATTTCCTGGGGATGGGCGCCGGCCAACTGACGTTTGGCATCCTGTCTGACTGGCTGGGCCGTAAACGTATCCTGATCGGCGGCGTCATGCTCTATGTCGTCTTCGCCCTGGTCGCTGCCTTTGTCCATGATTTCGGCCTGCTACTCGTCATTCGCCTGTTGCAGGGCTTTGCCGTCTCGACCTCCGGTGTCGTCACGCGATCCATCATCCGCGATCTCTACAGCGGCGCCAAGATGGCCAAGGTGACCTCGATCAGCCTGGTCGTCTTCCTGCTGGTGCCGATCCTGGCGCCCAGTTTCGGGCAACTGGTGCTGCTGGTGGCGCCGTGGCCGGTCATTTTCCTTAGCATGGCGGCCTTCGGGGTCATTGCCGGCGTGTGGGCGTGGCTGCGCCTGCCAGAAACCCATCCGCCGGAAAAACGCCGCAAGCCGGACCTGGGCCACCTTCGCCGGGTCGCCTTCTTTGTGGTGACCGAGCCGGGATCGCTTTACTACACCTTGGGCATCACCTTCCTGATCGGTTCGTTGCTGGCCTATGTGTCGCTGATGCCCCAGATCTTCGAAGACGTGTTCCGCCGGCCCGAGCTGATGGCGGGGATCTTCGCCGCCTGCGCCGCCACCATGGGCGGGGCCTCGATCCTCAATGCCTCGATCGTCGAGCGCCTGGGCACCAAACGTATCTCCCACACCGCCCTGATCGGCTTTATCGCGGTCTCCCTGATCCATCTGGCCTGGACCTTGGCGGGACTGGAAACCATCCTCAGCTTCGTCATCCTGCAATCCCTGACCATGGGCCTGATGTCGCTGACCACGTCGAACTTTGGCGCCATGGCCATGGAAAAGGTCGGCCATGTCGCCGGCACCGCTTCGTCGCTGCAGGGGGTGGTCTCGACTATCGGCGCCGGCATCATTTCCGGCCTGATCGGCCAGGCCTGGACCGGGGGCATCTGGCTGCTGCCGCTGGGTGCTGCCGGCTGCGGCTTTGTGGCCCTGGCCTTCGTCGCGCTGAACCAACGTAGCCGCCTGGTGTCCTCATTCTGAAATTCGCACGATTTTGATATCGGCCTTTATGCGAATTTCAGAATGGAACGGACACCAGCAACTTATTGAATTTTAGTGTCGTTTTGATTTCGAAGTTCGTACCGTGGGCGATATAAATAATCGTACGAACTTCGAAATCACGATACTGGGCCCCGACCGCCTCCTGAATCTAACAGACATTTAATTTGCAAAGCATGCTGCAAAACCATATACCCTGCATAACAAAGTATATGGTTTTGGAAAGCAACATGCCGCCACCTGCCGACAAATCGCCGGAAAGCCGCCGCACCCAGTTGTACAAGGGTGTGCTGGAACTGGCCCTGATGAGCCTGCTGGATCGCGGGCCGCAATATGGCCTGCGCATCCTGGACGAATTGCGCGACGAGGCCGGGTTGGATCTCGCCGAGGGCACGCTCTACCCGCTGCTGCATCGACTGGAAAAGGCCGGATTTATCCAGGCGGAATGGCGCCATGAGGCCGGCGCCTCGCACCCCCGCAAATATTACGGCCTGACAGCTTCAGGCGCGGCGGACCTGGCCGACCAGCGCCAGGTCTGGCTGGACCTGACCGGCCGTCTCAACGCTTTTTTGCAAAGGACCTGATGTCATGACCGACCGGGACACCATCGAAACCTGGCTTAAGGCGCTGGACGCCGCCCTGACCACTGTGCCCGACGCCCAGCGCGCCGATGTGGTGGCCGAGGCGCGCGGCCACTTGGAAGAACGCCTCGCCGCCGGATTATCAGCCGAGTCCGCCCTGCACGGCTTCGGCACAGCCAAGGCCTATGCGCAGGGATTTGTCGATCAACATGCCCTCGACCGGGCGCTCACCTCAAAAAGGATCATTGTCATGGTTACCACACTGGCCGGCTTCACCTCGCGCAGCATCATCGCCTTCTTCGGCCTGATGGGCGCCCTTCTCTTCGGCAGCATCGCGCTGGGCTCGATCGTTTCGATCGTGCTCAAGCTGATCAATCCGGCCGCCGTCGGACTTTGGATGGAAGGCAGCGACAGCTTCATCCTGGGCACCACGTCCCATCCGTCGGTGGCGACCGAACTGGCCGGCAACTGGGTCTACCTGATCTTCTTCGGCCTTATTGTGATCGGCGGCTTCCTGGCGCGCGGCAGCCTGCTGGCCGCTATCCGCAGCATCAAGAACGAGACGATCGTCGGGTAAATCAGTGGGCCGTGCCGCTCTTGAGCAGGTTTTCCATCCAATCCATGTCGTCGTCCGACAGCCCGAAATGGTGGCCGGCTTCGTGGATCAGGATATGGGCGATCAGGTCTTCGAGCGTCACGCCGCCCTCGGCCCATTCATCCAGAATCGGCCGGCGGAACAGGTGGATCATCGACGGCATATCGCCGGTCATGGCCTCCAGTTCCGCCGGCCGTCCGGTATAGAGACCGGTCAGTTCGAACGGATCTTCGATGCCCAGTTCCTGCAACATGTCGGCATTGGGGAAGTCCTCAACGATCACCACGACATCGCGCAGGTGACGGTCAAAAGGATGAGGCAGCTTCTTGAGGGTGCTGCGGGCGACGATCTCGATATCGTCGAGCGTCGGCGCCTCGCCATAGGATTTGATGGTCATTCGGCAGCGGTCTGCTTGGTGTCCGGGTGAACCTCGACCGGCTTTTCGCCATCCCACACAACCCAGTACTGACCGAGCTTGCGCTTGCGGTCGAGGGCGTCCGCCACAGCGTCGCGAAGCGCCGCGGATATCGCGTCAGACTTTTCCTTGGCGTCGGGTGGCACGGGCATCAATTTAGACCTGCAAGTCTTTCAAGCTGACGATACACATCATGATCCCGAACAACGAGTGTTTCGCCATACCGCTGGAAAACCGGATGCGTCAGGAACTCGGTGTTGAGATAGCAATGGCACTCATCAACCTTCATACTATAGTCATTCAGCAAATTTCGCAAACTTCGAGGATAACGGCGCTGGATGTCGGCAGTGGGGATATGGTGTCCGCCATGCGCGACACGTTCCGCTACCCGTTGAATAGACATGTCGGCACTGGGCAACGCCAGGTAAATGAGTTCCACAGTCCAGCCAGATGCCTGTAGCCTTTCGATCATTCTCAGATAGGCCCGGCCGGACAGGGTGGTCTCGAAGGCAAAATCTCGCCCTTCTGAAATGCAGATCTCGATCTGTTCGAGGAATAATCGCCCCGCCGCTGCCGCCTGCTTTTCAGGGGCAAACGGCGACAGACCCGACGCGATCATATCCGCGTTGAGAAAGGTCTCTACCCCGGCGCGCGGCAAGTACTTGAGCGCAAACGTCGTCTTGCCGGCGCCATTGGGTCCCGCGATGACGATACACCGCGGCATCCGCTTACATCTCCATATCGTCGGGGAGGCCGACCACATGGAAGCCGGAATCGACATGGACGACTTCGCCCGTGGTCGTCAGGCTGAGGTCCGAGGCCAGCCACAGGGCGGCACCAGCGACGCCTTCCATGGCGGTATCTTCCTTCATCAGCGAGAAGGCCTTGCCCTTGGCGTGCAGAGCGCGGCCGCCGGAGATGCCAGCCAGGCTGAGGGTGCGCATGGCGCCGGCCGAGATGGCATTGACGCGGATGGCCTTGGGGCCCAGGTCCCGGGCGATATAGCGTGTCGAGGCTTCCAGCGCCGCCTTGGCGACCCCCATGGTGTTGTAGTTAGGGATGACACGCTCGGATCCGAGATAGGTCATGGTGATCAGAGAGCCGCCATTGGGCATCAGTTCCGCCGCACGGCGCGCGCTGTCGACGAAGGAGAAGGCCGACACATTCATGGCCAGCAGGAAGCCTTCGCGGGTGGTGTTCTCAACGAAGGAGCCTTGGAGTTCGTTCTTGTTGGCGAAAGCAACCGAGTGGATCAGGAAGTCGATCTCGCCGTAGATCTCCTTCAACTGGGCAAAGGCGGTGTCCATTGAGGCATCACTGGTGACGTCGCATTCGATCAGGTGCTTGACACCGATCGAGTCGGCCAGGGGCTGGACGCGGCGCAGCAGGCTTTCGCCGAGATAGGAGAGGGCGATGTCGGCGCCCTGGGCGGCCAGTTGGCAGGCAATGCCCCAGGCGATGGACTTGTCATTGGCGACGCCCATAATCAGGCCCTTCTTGCCCTTCATCAGGTCGCCCTTGGGGAAGTTCCATTCATCGGCCATCGTCGTCGTCCTTGTGCTCAGGTGGAGGCGGCATGACCCCTCCACCACTTCGTGGTCCCCCTCCCCATGACATGGGGAGGAGAGGCCGTTAAGAGCAAATAACGCGCGCAAAAGCAAGCCGTTCTGCCGTCAAGAAGGCCAGCTTCGCTTTGGGACGCCCACAGTTGGGGTGGAAGGGCGCGTGTAAACCTACAGGTCTTCGCGGCTGAGGATGATCGAGCCGTTGGTGCCGCCAAAGCCGAACGAGTTCGACATGGCCGTGCCGATCTTTCCGTCATAACGCTGGCGCAGGATCGGCATGCCGTCGAATTCCGGATCGAGGTTCTCGATATGGGCGCTCTCGGCGGCGAAATCGTTCTGCATCATCAGCAGGCAGTAGATGGCTTCCTGGGCGCCGGCAGCCCCCAGCGAGTGACCCGTCAGGGACTTGGTCGAGGATACCATCGGGCCGTTGTCACCGAAGACATTGCGAACCGCGCCCATCTCCTTGGAGTCGCCCACCGGCGTCGAAGTGCCGTGCGGATTGAGATAATCGATCTTGCGGCCACCGGCCTCGGCCAGGGCCAGCCTCATGCAGCGCTCGGCGCCTTCACCCGATGGCGCGACCATGTCATAGCCATCGCTATTGGCGGCGTAGCCGACGATTTCGGCGACAATATTGGCGCCGCGCGCCTTGGCGTGTTCGTACGCCTCGACCACCACCAGGCCGGCCCCGCCGGCGATGACGAAGCCGTCGCGGTCGCGGTCATAAGCTCGTGAGGCGACCGCCGGGCGGTCGTTGAAATTGCTCGACATGGCGCCCATGGCATCGAACATGTCCGACAGGGTCCAGTCCAGTTCTTCCGTGCCGCCGGCAAAGATGATGTCCTGCTTGCCCATCTGAATCTGTTCGGCGGCGGCGCCGATGCAGTGCACCGACGTGGCGCAGGCCGACGAGATCGAATAGTTGATGCCGCGGATTTCGAACCAGGTCGCGAGCGTCGCCGAGGGACCGGAGGACATCGCTTTGGGCACGGCGAAGGGCCCGATGCGCTTGGGCGAGTTCTTTTCACGCGTGGTGTCGGCGGCTTCGACGATGGCGCGGGTCGAAGGCCCGCCCGAACCGAAGATGATGCCGGTGCGTTCGTGCGAGATTTCGGACTTTTCCAGGCCCGAGGCGGCGATCGCCTGTTCCATGGCGATGTGGCCATAAGCGGTGCCGGGCGCCAGGAAGCGGGCGGCGCGGCGGTCGACCAGCTTGGTCCAGTCCTCGATCTTCGGCGCGGCGTGGACCTGGCACTTGAAGCCCAGGCGGGCATAATCTTCGGCAGCCACGATGCCGGAACGCGCCTCGCGCAGGGATCTGGTGACGTCCTCGACACCGTTGCCGATGGAGGAGACGATTCCCATGCCGGTAATGACGACTCTACGCATGCCTAGTCCTTGCAATCCCACCAGTTCTCTTATGACGCGGACGGGGCTTTAGCCCAGGTCCTTGGCGTCGAACAACCCAACCCTGAGCCCCGACGCCGCATAGATAAGCTTGCCATCGGCTTCGACAACCCCGTCGCCGATGCCCATAATCAACTTGCCCGACATGACGCGCTTCATATCGATCTTATAGGTCACTTTTTTGACATCGGGGGTCACCTGGCCGGTGAACTTGACGTCGCCCACCCCTAAGGCGCGGCCGCGGCCGGCATTGCCGCGCCAGCCGAGATAGAAGCCGACCAACTGCCACATGGCGTCCAGACCCAGACAGCCCGGCATGACCGGATCGCCAATAAAGTGGCAGGCGAAGAACCACAGGTCGGGATGAATATCCAGTTCGGCTTCGATATAGCCCTTGCCGTGGGTGCCGCCGTTGTCGGTGATCTGAAGAATTCGATCGAACATCAGCATCGGTGGTGCCGGCAGTTGGGCATTGCCCGGGCCGAACATCTCACCGCGCCCGCAGGCCAGCAGGGCTTCGTAGTCAAACGCGTTGGGGCGATCCGTCATCCGTTCAATGGGCTCCATATTACGTACCCACGCTCCCCGTAAGCGCGATCACGATCTGTAACTTAATTGGACAGTGCGTTACACGACGCCGCGCCACGGCTCAATTGTTTTTTTATCTGGCGTTTTTTGGGCGCTTATCTTTCGGCCAGCGGATTGGGCCGGGCGCAGACCGCTGTCGTCTGGGTTCCCCACAGAACAGTCTTCGGTGCCCACCCGGTCTGGCCGGCGACCGAAATCTTGCACCAGTCGTCTTTGCAGGTTTCGATGGTGGCGATGCTGCGCGGCCGTACGATCGCTCTGACATCCGCATCGGCCTTGGGGTCGGTGCGAATCTCCAGCTTCTGGGTCGGGGTGATGACGTTGCGCGGCGACCGCAGCATGCTTTTCTTCACCCAGGCCACGCCACCCGCCGGATCGCAGATCAGCCGCCAGTCGCGGGTCTCGGAAATGATCTGCACCGGCACGCCCGCTTTGCGATAGGTCCAGACCTTGCGGTTGTCGAGACTCGGACCATTACGGGCATTGACCTCGTTCTTGCCCAGCATGGCCCAGCGCGGCACGACGGCCTTGGAGGGGGTATCATATTCCACCGGGTCAGCCGCCTGCGCCGGCACAGCCAGCATGGCCAGCAGGGCGAAAGCCGCTGCGGCATGGCAAAAACGGTCGGGAAGGGCTTGAACTGACTGGGTCAACGCGTTTATGTCGGGGCGGCGGTTGTCAAACATGGCTTGGATAAGCTGGGGGCGCCGGATCGGACGCCGTGTCGCGTGCCATTCTTGGCGGGCAAGGTTCAGATTTGGTTAACCCAAAGATAATTTAGCCGACCACATGCACAAAGCATCATCGCTTCCGCCGGTCTCGGGAAAGGATCGGTTACGGGCGCGGTGAAAAAGATATAAAAGGCTTTCATGAGCGCTGCGAAACTCAAGGTGGTCCTCACCGTCAAGTTGCCGGAACCGGTGGAAACACGGATGCGGGAGCTGTTCAACACCACCCTGTGGTACGACCTGTCGCAGATGCCACGCGACAAGCTGCTACAGGCGGCTCAGGACTGCGACGTCCTGGTGACGTCGATCAACGACCGCATCGATGCCGAATTCTTCGACGCCGCCCCGGAGCGGCTGAAGATGATCGCCAATTTCGGCGTCGGCTACGACCATATCGACGTGGTCAAGGGTGCTGAAAAAGGCATCATCATCACAAACACCCCGGGTGTGCTGACCGAAGACACCGCCGAAATGACCATGGGCCTGATCCTCGCCGTCTCCCGCCGCTTCGTTGAAGGCGCTGAGATCGTGCAGAGGGGCGAGTTCTCGGCCTGGTCGCCGACATTCCTGCTGGGCCGCCGCGTCTATGGCAAGCGCTTAGGCATCATCGGCATGGGCCGCATCGGCCAGGCCCTGGCGCGCCGTGCGCGCGCCTTTGGCATGAGCGTCCACTATCACAACCGAAAGCCGGTCTCGGCACGCATCTCGGACGAGCTGGGCGCCACCTACTGGGACGACCTGGACCAGATGCTGTCGCGCATGGACGTGATTTCGATCAACGCACCTGGTGGGTCCAGCACCTATCACATGCTGAACGCTGAACGCTTGGCAAAGCTCCAGCCGCACGCCCTGCTGGTCAATACGGCGCGCGGTCAGATCGTCGACGAACAGGCCCTGGCGGCCATGTTGCGTGAAAAGCGTATCGCCGGTGTCGGGCTGGACGTCTATGAGCGTGAGCCGGCGATTAATCCGGAGCTGATAGGTTTGCCCAACGCTATCCTGCTGCCGCACATGGCGTCGTCGACGATCGAAGCGCGGACGGACATGGGCGACCGGGTCATCCTGAATGTGAAGACCTTCCAGGACGGCCATCGGCCACCGGATAGGGTTATTCCGGCCATGCTGTGAGGCCCGGAAAGTTTTTCACAGGATTCGGAAAATAAGCACTTGCGCGCTGTCGGGCCTTCTGGCTATAAGGCGCGCCTCTCCGGCGGGTTTCTCCCGCGTTTACGGACATGAGCGGGCGTAGCTCAGCGGTAGAGCGCCACCTTGCCAAGGTGGATGTCGAGAGTTCGATCCTCTTCGCCCGCTCCAATTCCTCCTGACATTTCAAAACCGTCGCGTTTTGACGCTTTTGCTCGCAACGCTGTCGTCAGCACACGGACCATGTCGTGCCGCCGTTCAACAGGACCGGCCGCGGCAAATGCCGTGCTCTTCGACTTGCTGTAGGTGAGGTTCTAACCCGCCGGCATCGACTTCAATTGCTGCGCCGCCCAGGCGTGACCGCCCTTGCCCGCAAGGTCGTACCAGTACCGCGCCGATTTTAAATCCACCGGGCCGCCCAGCCCGTTTTGCTGCATCATTCCGACATTGGCCATGGCGTTGACATCACCGCGACGCGCCCCGGCATCGAACCATTGCCGCGCCTTGACCAGGTCCTTGGTCACGCCGGTGCCGTTGTAGTAGAGGGTTCCCAGGGAGGTCATGCCACCGGCATCGCCGGCCGCGGCCGCCTTTTCATACCATTCCCGCGCCAGGTTGGCGTCCTTGGGCTGCAGCAGGCCCTGTTCCGCCATCAGGCCCAGGCTGTTCATGGCCGGGGCATAGCCCATGTCGGCGGCGCGCTTGAACCAGCCACGCGCCAGGATATAGTCCTGGTCACCGGCCTGACCATAAAAGGCCATGCCGCCAAGCGCTGCCGTCGAATAGGGTGAGCCCTTTGCGGCGGCCTTTTCGTACCAGGCCTTGGCCAGGGCCGGGTCCTGCGGATGTCCGCCGCGCCCGTAGCTGTAGAAGATGCCGACATACTCCATGGCCTCGGCATTGCCGAGTGCTGCCGCACTCAGCAGCCACGGCCGGGCAGCTTGATCACCCGCCGGATCCTGGCCGCCCTTGTTGGCGATCATTGCGAGCTGGAACATGCCCTGGGCGCTGCCGGCATCGGCGGCCTTCTTGAACCACTGTTCGGCCAGTTCGAAACTGGAACCGGCCAGGTAGCCGCGGCCCAGATTGACCATCATCCGACGGTTCTTGGGGTTGGAGTCGACCGCTTGCTGGCACACCGAGACGGCATCGGCCGAGACGATGCTGGCAAAGGCCATGTAGCCGTTGGCGGCCGGCCGGTCGTCGTCGAACTGTCCGCCCGCCTTGGCGTCGCACAGGGTTTCCGACACGGAGGTCAGGGCCGGCGCCAGGCCGGCGTCGAACGAGGTCGGGTTGCGCGAGATGTTGCAGAGCGGTGCGCCCAGCCGAGTGCGGGCCATTTCTGCGAATTCGCCGTTGGGGTATTTGTTGAGATAGGCGCGATAGTCGCCGCAGTCCTTGGCCGAGGCCCAGAAGGTCTGTTCGATCGATTCGGGCTGGGTCACCACCTGGGGGGCGGTGACATTGATGTTCACCGTGCAGCCGGCCAGGCAGATGACGTCATAGATGCGGTTGTTCGACCACGGGCGCTGCTTGCGGCCGGTCTGTTTCGACACCTCGATCTGGACGGCGTCGAAGACCTGGGTGACGCTGAGACCTGGCTTGACCATCTCACGGGCCAGGACAGGCGCGTAGACGCCCACCGAGGCGATATCGCCGAGATCCGTGGCATAGGCCACCAGGGTGTTGGGCTCGGCCGCCACGGCGACCAGGCCCTTGGTGCCGGCCTTGCCGAGGCTGGGGGTATTGCGGCAGGCGTCGACGACGATGATCACCGCCGAGGCATCGGTGCGCGACATCTGGTTGACCAGGTCGCTGAGCTTGATGCCTGAGGCCGGCAGGTCGGCGACCACCTGGACATCGGCATCGATCCCCAGCAGGTAGTTGTCGCCCTTTTCATCGGTCGGGTCGGCCATGCCGTGGCCGGTATAGTAGATAAAGCCGATGGCGCCGGGGGAAGCGGCCAGCTTACGACGGAAGTCCTTCAGCGTGGTCTGCAGGCCGCCCAGATTGACATTGCGCACGGTGGTGACCTCAAACCCGACCTTCTTCAGCGCGCCGGTGACCTGGGAGGCTTCCTTGTCGGTGTCGGGCAGAGGCGTCAGGTGGGTGTAACCGACCTGGTTGATGACCAGGGCGAACTTGGCGGGTTCGGCGGCATGGGCGACGGTGCCCAAACACCATAGCGTGAAAGCGGCCACAAGGCTCAACCACAGCTTCATCCCTGTACTCCCCTTTTTTAGTCCGCTATTCCATGAACCTTTGAAATGTGGTGCCACAAATGGGGTCTGGATACAAGTTACAGCCTTTGTCACCTTGACTCGGAAATGTTATTTATGTACCAAAATAACATGAAGCAGGTTGAACGTGTCCAGACCGGCGTGCGCATTGAGGCGCGATTGCTGAAAGTTTTAAAGGCGGTGGCGGAGCTGCGCGACATCAGCCTGGGTGACCTGATTGAGGGCATCGCCCTGCATGCCTTCGAAGGCAAGACGCCCTTTGGCGAGGACACATTGCAACACATTGCCGCTCTGAAAGCTGTCTATGGCCTGGATCTGACAGCCGACGATGCCCACAAGCTGCGGGAAGAAACATGACGCCGTTCGACAGCGAAGCTGATTTGCAGGCTCTCGCCGATAGGTTTTTGGACCATTCCCTGCCCGCCGACCTGTGGCGGCATGACGCCCACTGTCTGGTTACGGCGTGGTTACTGCTGCGCCGGCCGGAGATCGATCTGAAGGCGGAATTGCCAGATTTGATCCGGGCGTACAATGTCGCCACCGGTGGTCAGAACACGGACAGTTCGGGTTATCACCACACCATCACTCTGTTTTACCTCGATGCCATTTCCGCTTTCATGGCGGGACCGGATACGACGGATGCGGCGGCGGCCTGCCGCGCCATGCTGGCGTCAGACATCGGTGATAAGGATTATCCACTGCGATTCTATAGCCGCGACCGGCTGTTTTCGCGGGAGGCGCGGTTGGGGTGGTGCGAGCCGGACCTTCAGGTGCGTGCTGTCCACGCGTAAGGTCGCGTAAAGATACTTGCCTTCAATAAGGGAGTGCGGGAGTATGTCGCGCTTGATCTAGGGGGGTATCATGCACTTCAGGCACGCCGGTCTTGCCATAACAGGCTTCCTCGCCATGGCCAGTAGCACACTGGCTGAAGCGCCTCCGTCCTTGTCCGCTGCTGCGGCAAGTGCGCTGGACCGTGGAGATGCCGTCACCGGTGCGCGTCTGGCTTTAGCTGCGCTGCAAACTGACGCCCCACTGGCCGAAGCCCTGCTATTGGAAGCCGTGATGTCTGAACGGCCTGTTCTCGTCGAAACGGGCCGGGCAGCCTTCCCGAAGTACGAATCGAGAAGCGATGTTATTCCGGCTCACGCCCTGATCGCCGCCGATGGTTCAAAAATAATGATCCTCACAAACGAACAGGACAGGGACGTAGAGGTTTCAGAGTTATACGCGTTGCCTTCAGGCCGATTGCTGTCGCGTCAGACGATCCCGCCTTGGAGTTATCTCGCCAGGTCACCCGACCTGGCGACTCTTATCGTTTGGGAACACGATCAGGTGACGTTGAAAGACGCTGTCTCCGGAGAAGGTCTGTTCGGTGTCACACTTGCTGAGCCCTACATGTACAGCTGGCAGGTTCCAAACGATCGAAGCCGGATGACAGCCATCGGCGACGACATTCTACATATCTGGGATCCGGCGACGGGAAGCCATCACACAGAGAGCTTCCCTGAAAATAGCATTCGCGACCGGTCCTATCTTTCGCCCGACGGTCGTTTTCTTGCCGGAGAGCCGCAATGGAAGCCAGGATCCGATTTTTCCAAACAGATTTGGGATGTCGGCAGTCGCACTGTTAGACTAACCCTCACAGATAACGGACCTATACGTGCTGCATTCACACAGGATAGCCGTTTCCTGGTCTCGTCAGAAAGTTCAGGTCGTTCCCGGGACTTTGGATGGGATTACGAGGTTCAGGTGTGGAATCTAGAAACCTTTGAGCCTGTGGGAAATCCGGTTATCCTAAAAGATGTCGATCAGGCTCAAACCTTGGATGGTGGTCGTTTGATTGCCCTTACACTTTACAAGTCCGTGCGTATCTTCGACGTTCGCACCCAGCGCATTGTGGGCGCGCCAGGCGCCATCTCCAATATCTCGCAGCCCGGTTGGCGTGACGAAGGTCCGGTGACGATCGATGGCCTACATGTCGTTCATACCTACAGACTGGATCCGCGCTTGAGGATGGCCCCCGCCGACCTTGTCGAGCAAGCCTGCCACCGGTGGGGCTTAAACAATCAACTGGTGCTCTCGCCTGCCGAGGCGTCCACGTACGGCGTCAAGAAGACGACGGACCCCTGCGAGCAAAAGGCCAACTGACCTTGGCCCGCGCTGAACATCGCCTGGATAATTTCGAAAGGTTCGGGAATTCACCCGCCTTTCAGTGGGAAAAGGCGAACGTCGTTGCAAAAGCGGAAATCTTGTTTGCCTTCTGATCCGGCATGAACGACTCTGCTGTCCATGGCCTCCAAGACGACTCTCAACGAAAAGAACCTCGAAGCGCTCGGCGCCGAACGTTTGGCCGCGCTTCTGATGGAGATCAGCGCCGGTAACGCCAATGCCAAGCGCCGGCTGCGCATGGAACTGGCCGGCGTCGAAAGTCCGGACAAGCTGGTCCACGAGATCCGCAAACGTCTGACCTCGATCGGCAATGCCACCACAAATATCGGTTGGCGCAGTCTGAAGGCCTTCAAGGCCGACCTGGACAGCCAGCGTCGGCTGATCGTCGATCAGGTGGCCAAGGCGTCGCCCGCCGACGCTTTGGACCTGTTGTGGCAATTCATCTTCTTCAGTGCGTCGGTGCTGGAACGGGCAAGCGACAAGTCCGGTGACGTCTTTGCCATCTTTCAGCAGGCCTGCGAGGACCTGGAGGCCATCGCCACTGCTGTTCGCCCGGAGGTGTCGGGCCTGATTGAAAAGGTGTCTTTCGCCGTGCTCATCAACAGCTATGGCCAGAACGACGCCCTGATCCCGATCCTGGCGCCGTTGTTGGGGCCTGACGGTCTGCGCGAAGTCCGTACACGGCTTCTGGCCAGCGGAAAGGCGGTTGAGGCCCGGCCTGCCGCCGGCACGCGCCGCATGTCGCGGTGGCGGCGTGGGCGGGTGCAGCAGCGTGAGGCGCTGCGCCGTTCGCGCCCGCGGATCCTGCATCAGGCCCTGCTGGAGATCGCCGACGCTCTGGGCGATGTCGACGCCTATATCGCTCTGCAGCCCGACATCCGTCAGCCCGACGTCGCCGCCGAGGTGGCGGAACGGCTGTTGGGGGCTGGGCGTGCTGAAGAGGCCTTGGCGGTGCTGGACAAGGCCAGGGGCGACCCAACAGCGGAATGGCAGACGCAGCGCCTCCAGGCCCTGGAAGCGCTGAATCGCGGTGAGGAGGCCCAGGCTTTCCGCCTCAAGGTCTTCCATGACAGCCTGAACCGCGATGTTCTGAAGGCCTATTTGAAGCGGTTGGCGGACTTCGACGACGTTGAAGCCGAGGACGCGGCCATGGACTTTGTCCTTGCCTATCCCGACGTGCATGCCGCCCTGGAATTTTTGATCGCCTGGCCGTCGCTGGACCACGCCGCGCGGCTGGTCATCGCACGGTCAGGTGAGATCCGCGGCAAGGGTGAGGACATTGTGCCGGTCGCCGCCGAAAAGCTGACGGCGCGGTATCCCCTTGCGGCAACCCTGCTGTTGCGCCGGATGCTGGATGCCAATCTGGCCAACTACCGTGAGATCGATCTGCTCCGGGCCTCAGAGCATTTCGACGAGGCTCGGCGGCTGGCGGCGCGGATCGAAGACTATGCCGGCTTCGAAACCCAGGACGCCTATGTCACGGAGCTGCGTATCCAGCACAGCCGCAAGCACGAGTTCTGGACCCTGGTGACATAAGCCATCTTGGGTGGTGAGCAATGAGCGCTTGCCAGATGACGAGAAGTGGCGCGAAGCTGAAAAAACAGCGAAGGATACCTGCCTATGCGCGCCCATCTCTCTGTCGCTGTCATGGGGCTATGCGCCCTGCTGGCGGCATGCAAGGCCCCGCCTGTGACGTCGCCTGACGAGGTCAAGATCGACGGGAAAACCTCGTCACAATGGGAAGCTGAGGCCGACAAGGCGATTGCCGAAACCGATGCCACGCCGCCGCCGGAAAGCCAGCAAGCGCCAAAGCCGGTGACGACAAATCCCGGCACGATTTCGGCCGGGCCTTACCTGTGCGCTGTCTTTGTCGATCGCCTGCAAAACGCACCGGGGTTCACCGTTAATGGCGACGGCAGCTACACCCATGACCAAGGCTCAAAGGGCGCGATCTCACGCGATGCGACGGGTCTGGTCCTGTTCTCCGGCGGGGCGCTGGACGGGCGGGCGGCGAAGTACGAGGTTGACCTGGGTGGCCGTCCGACGCTGCGGCTTTATGACGAAAGCCGCAGCCGGACGGTTATCGATTGCCAGAAATAGCTTAAACGTGGCGTGGACGGCGCTTGGCGACCATCAGGCCCAAGGCAGCGAGGGCAGCGATACCAATGGCCGTGCCGGGCCGGCGTTCGACGAAATCGCGTATCGGCGCGGGGAGTTTACTGATCAGGTGACCGCCGGGGAGCTTGTTGAGGAAGCTCTCGCGCGGGGCACCGGACTGGGTCGGCGCGGGGGTGGCGGCAGAGGTTTTTTGACCAAACATGAGGGAGCTCCTGTGTATCGGGCCGCGTTGCACGGCCTTCCGCGACAGGACTACCATGCCCCCCAATAAGGCTTCCGCGCGTAATCCGGCGGTTTGAATCAGGATGTCATCAAGAAAAAAGGCGGCGCCTTGCGGAACCGCCTTTTTGTCTTGCAGACGCCTCATGTTTATCCAAAAAGTGCGAAGAACGTTCCTGGCACTTTTTGGCATGAGGCTTTAAGCCGACGCCTTTTCCAGTCGTTCCTGGATGGCCAGGATCTCGTTCGGCATGACCTCGACAAAGGCCGCCAGGCTGTGCTCCCAGTCGTCCAGGATAGCCTGGCCGCGCGGCGACAGGGTCTTAGCGACATGCTTGGCGATCAGCGCCTTCAGATTGGCCGCGTTCTTGTCCGGCACGGCGCGCAGCGTGATGCCTTCGTGGTTCACGTAGGCTGTCAGCGTCTTGTCCGGGTCGTAGACATAGGCGACGCCACCGGTCATGCCGGCGCCGAAGTTCATGCCGACCTTGCCCAGGATCACCACCTGGCCCCCGTCATATATTCGCAGCCGTGCGCGCCGACGCCTTCGACCACGGCGGTGGCGCCGGAGTTACGGACGCAGAAGCGCTCACCGGCGGCACCGGCGATGTACAGCTGGCCCGAGGTCGCACCGTATAGGATGGTGTTGCCGGCCAGGGCCTGGTTGTCGTGCCACACCTTGGGGCGGACCACGATGGTGGCGCCCGACAGGCCCTTGCCGACATAGTCGTTGGCTTCACCGATCAGGTTGATCGTCAGGCCCTTGACGGCAAAGGCGCCCAGCGACTGACCGGCCGAACCGCGCAGGTCCAGGGTCAGGTGACCTTCGTCCAGCGTATTCCCGAACTTGCGCACCAGCTCCGACGAGGTCCGGGTGCCGACCGCACGCATGGTGTTGCGTACCTCGTGGGTCAGTTCCATCTTCTCGCCGCGTTCCAGCAACGGGCCGGCATCGCGGACGATCTGGGCATCCAGCGTATCGGCGACCGCATTGCGTTCGTCGGCCGGCGTGATCGGCGCGGTCGGGTCCATCTCGACCTTGACCAGCAGCGGGTTGAGGTCGAGGTCGTCGAGGTGGGCGCCACCGCGCGACACCTGATGCAGCATGTCGGTGCGGCCAACGGCTTCCTGAAGACTGCGCAGGCCCAGCAGAGCCAGGATTTCGCGCACTTCCTCGGCGATGAAGGTGAACAGGTTGACCACCTTGTCCGGCGTGCCGGTGAACTTGGCGCGCAGGCGCTCGTCCTGGACGCAAACCCCGACCGGGCAGGTGTTTGACTGGCACTGACGCACCATCAGACAGCCCATGGCCACCAGAGACGCCGTGCCGATACCGAACTCTTCGGCGCCCAGCATAGCTGCGATCACGATGTCGCGGCCGGTCCGCATACCGCCATCGGCGCGCAGCCGGATCTGGCCGCGCAGGTTGTTCAGGGTCAGGACCTGGTGGGCTTCCGACAGGCCCAGTTCGAACGGCAGGCCGGCGAACTTGACCGAGCTGAGCGGCGAGGCGCCGGTGCCGCCGACATTGCCGGCGACCAGGATGGCGTCGGCCTTGGCTTTGGCGACGCCGGCCGCAACTGCGCCGATGCCCGACTGCGACACCAGTTTCACGGTGACGCGGGCGATCGGGTTGATCTGCTTCAGGTCATAGATCAACTGGGCCAGGTCTTCGATCGAATAGATGTCGTGGTGCGGCGGTGGCGAGATCAGGCCGACACCTGGCGTCGAGTGACGCATGCGGGCGATGAATTCGGTGACCTTGAAGCCCGGAAGTTGGCCGCCTTCGCCGGGCTTGGCGCCCTGGGCGACCTTGATCTCGATTTCGCGGCACTGGTTGAGGTATTCCGCCGTCACACCGAAGCGGCCCGAAGCGATCTGCTTGATGGCCGAGTTCGGGTTGTCGCCGTTGGGGCGGCGGTTGTAGCGTTCCGGATCTTCGCCGCCTTCACCCGACACCGAACGGGCGCCGATGCGGTTCATGGCGATGTTCAGCGTCTCGTGGGCCTCAGGCGAAAGCGCGCCCAGGGACATGCCCGGTGTAACGAAGCGCTTGCGGATTTCGTTGACGCTTTCGACCTCTTCGATCGAAACGGCGGCGTTCTTGGTCTGCCAGTTGAGCAGGTCGCGCGGCGCCGTCGGGTGCGTCTTCGACATCTTGTGGACCAGCTCGGAATAGCGCTTGAAGGTCTCATAGTCCTTCTTGGTCGTGGCTTCCTGCAGCAGGTGGATCAGCTTGGGCTGGTAGTAGTGGGTCTCGCCGGCGGCGCGCATCTTGTAGAAGCCGCCGATATCGACGATCGGACGCTTGGCGCCGAAGGCCTTGGCGTGCAGCTCGGACAGCTTCTGCTCGATGCCGCTGAGGCCGATGCCCGAGATGCGCGAGGTCACGCCCGGGAAGTATTCTGCGACCAGGGCGCGCGACAGGCCCAGGGCTTCGAATTCATAGCCGCCGCGATAGGACGAGATGATCGAGATGCCCTTCTTGGCCAGGATCTTCATCAGACCGGCTTCGATCGACTTTTTGTAGTTTAGGAAGGCCTTGTGCTCGTCCAGGCCGGCATAGCGGCCGGCGGCCAGACGTTCCTGCAGCAGTTCCAGCGACAGGTAAGGGTTGATCGCCGTGGCACCCACGCCGACCAGAACCGCAAAGGCATGCGGGTCCATGGTTTCGGACGAACGGACGACCAGCGACACGAAGGAGCGCAGGCCCTTCTGGACCAGGCGCGAATGGACGGCAGCGGCGGCGAGGATCGCCGGCACGCCGATGCGGCCTTCGCCCAGGGCTTCGTCGGTCAGCACGATCATGCTGGCCTTGTCGTCCGCCACGGCCTTGACGGCCTCGTCGCGCAGACGTTCCAGTGCGCCCTTCAGACCCTTGCCGGCGCCGACCTCGTCGGTGGCGAAGGTGGCGTCCAGCTTGGCGACCTTGCCTGCCGTGTCGAAGGTGATCATGCGCTCGTACATGAGCGTGGTCAGGAAGGGGCTTTCCAGCACGAAGACATCGGTCTGGGCCTCATCCTCGGCCAGAATGTTGCCGAGGTTCTTGAAACGCGTCTTCAGGGACATGCCCTGGGCTTCGCGTAGTGGGTCAATCGGCGGGTTGGTCACCTGGGCGAAGTTCTGGCGGAAGAAGTGGGCCAGGGGGCGCCACTGTTCCGACAGGACGGCCAGGGGCGTGTCGTCGCCCATGGAGCCGATGGCTTCCTTGCCATCCTTGACCATGGCGTCCAGCACCGTGTCGAGGTCTTCCAGGGTAAAGCCGGCGGCGATCTGGCGGCGGCGTAGCTCTTCGCCGTCATAGGACCGCGGCTCCGGACCCGGTGCGATCAGTGGCTCCAGCTCGATCATGTTGTCCAGCCAGCCACGGTAGTCGTGCTTGCTGGCCAGGGCCTCGATGATGTCGTTCTCGGAGAAGAACTTGCCTTCCTGCAGGTCGACACCAATCATCCGGCCGGGTGCGATGTGGATGCGGCGCAGGATGCGGTCTTCGGCCACGCCGGTCATGCCGGCTTCGGAGCCGACGATCAGCAGGCCATCACGGGTTTCGGTGACGCGCAGCGGACGCAGGCCGTTGCGGTCCTTGCCGGCGATGACCCAGCGGCCGTCGGTGGCGCAGATGGCGGCCGGGCCGTCCCACGGTTCCATGACGGAGTTGCAATAGGCATAGAGCGCCTTGTGCGAATCCGATACGGTGGTGTCGTTGGCGACGGCTTCGGGGATCAGTAGGGCCTTGGTCATCGGCGCCGAACGGCCGGCGCGGACCAGCAGTTCGAAGACGTTGTCGAGCGCGGCCGAGTCGGATCCACGCGGCTGGATGACCGGCTTCACGTCAGAGGCCTGGTCGCCAAAGGTGGTCGCCGCCATGCGGATCTCGTGCGACTTCATCCAGTTGACGTTGCCGCGCAGGGTGTTGATCTCGCCGTTGTGGGCCAGCATTCGGAAGGGTTGCGCCAGGCGCCATTCCGGGAAGGTGTTGGTCGAGAAGCGCTGGTGGAAGATGGCCACGCTGGAGATGAAGCGCGGGTCCTTCAGGTCGAGATAGAAGTCGTCGACCAGTTCGGCGCGGAACATGCCCTTGTAGATCAGGGTCTTGGCCGAGAAGGAGCAGAGGTAGCAGTCGAGATTGGCTTCATCGACGCGCTTTTCGATGCGGCGGCGGCACAGGAACATGGCGCGTTCCAGCGCTTCGCCTTCCAGGCCGTCGGGGGCCGCCATCATGATCTGCTCGATTTCCGGGCGCGTCGACATGGCGCGGCTGCCCAGTTGCGAGACGTCCACCGGCGGCTGACGCCAGCCATAGAGGTAGAAGCCCGAACGCAGGATTTCGGATTCGACGATGGTCCGGGCCGATTCCTGAGCGCCGATGTCCGAACGCGGCAGGAAAACCTGGCCGACCAGAACCGGGCCCGAGCGCGGGGTGTGGCCGATATTGCGGACCTGCTCGCGGAAGAAGTCCTGCGGCACATTGATCATGATTCCGGCGCCGTCGCCGGACTTGCCGTCGGCGTCGACAGCGCCGCGGTGGAACAGGGCCTTCAGCGCCTTGACCGCCAGGTCGACGACGTCGCGTCGGGGCTGGCCGTCGATGGCGCAGACCACGCCGACGCCGCAGGCGGAGATTTCGGTGGCCGGATCGTAGGCGTGGCCGTCTATGAGACGCTGACGCTGGTCCTGGTAGTGCTTGTAGGAATCAAACACTTGTTGGTCAGAAGAATTTTGCATAACTATTCCGCAGCTCCCGCATGAAGGCTCTCTGGGAGCGAAGTGACATCATCATTGGCCGGCTGTGCCAGCAGTTCGGTCGAGAGGTAGTGGTGGATATCGGCGGCGGCGTCCTGGCCTTCGCGCACGGCCCACACGACCAGCGAAGCGCCACGGACAATATCCCCGGCAGCGAAGACACCCGATACCGTGGTCTGGAACTCACCGGCCATGGTTTTCAAGGTGCCCCAGCGGGTAACCTCCAGGCCGGGCTCATTGAACATGACCGGCAGGTTTTCCGGCTCAAAGCCCAGGGCCTCGATGATCAGGTCGGCCGGCAGGTCAGCCTCGGCGCCATGGATATCCTCGATGCCCTGACGGCCTTGGGCGTCCGGGGTGGTCAGGCGCATGCGCTGGATGCGCAGGCCAGCGACCGTGCCGTGGTTGTCCAGAATGGCCTTGGGCGCCGACAGCCATTCGAAACGCACGCCTTCTTCTTCGGCGTTCGACACTTCACGGTCTGAGCCCGGCATGTTGGCGCGGTCGCGGCGGTAGACGCAGGTGACGGACTTGGCGCCCTGGCGGATGGCGGTACGTACGCAGTCCATGGCGGTGTCGCCGCCGCCGACCACGACGACATTCTTGCCATCGGCGTTGAGCTTGCCGCTGTTGAAATCGGCGATGTCGTCGCCGAAGCTGATCTTGTTGGCGGTGATCAGATAGTCGAGCGCGGCGATGACGCCGGTCGGATTGGCGGTGGGAACGCTGAGGCGGCGCGCCTTGTAGACGCCGGTGGCGACCAGGATGGCGTCGTGCTTTTCGCGCAGTTCTTCAAAGGTGATGTCCTCGCCGATGTTGCAGTTCATCACGAATTCAACACCCGACTGGGCCAGGCGGTCCGTGCGGCGGGCGACGACGTGCTTTTCCAGTTTGAACGACGGAATCCCGTAGACCAGCAGGCCGCCGGCGCGGTCGTAGCGGTCATAGATGGTGACCTTGTAGCCGAGCGTGCGCAGACGGTCGGCCGCAGCGATACCGGCCGGCCCGGCGCCGATGATGGCGATGCTCTGCGACCGCTCGATTTCCGGCTCGATCGGTTGAATCCAGCCCTCTTCGAAGGCCATGTCGTTGATGTAGCGTTCAACGCTGCCGATGGTGACGTTTTCCCAGCCCGACTGTTCCAGGACGCACGAACCTTCACACAGGCGGTCCTGCGGGCAGATGCGGCCGCAGATTTCCGGCAGGGTCGATGTCGCCGCCGACAGCTCATAGGCTTCCTGCGGGCGGCCCTCGGCGGTCAGGCGCAGCCAGTCGGGGATGTTGTTCGACAGCGGGCAGCCGTGCTGGCAGAAGGGCACGCCGCACTGGGCGCAACGCGAGGCCTGATGCGAAGCATGTGTGGGTTTGAAGTCCGAATAGATCTCATTGAAGTTGGCGACGCGTACTGTCGCATCGGTCTTCGCCGGACCCTTTTTGACCTCGACCACAAAGCGGTTCGTATCCATCGCATAAACCCTTAACTATGCCGTATTAGTCGGCTGTGACAGCCGCCGGCGGCTTTAAGCCGAAAAGCCCCGGCGGTGAAAGGAAAAATTGTAACTGTCGCCACCCTGCCGCGCCGAATTATCCGGTCTATGACAAAAATGCCGTGGTGGTATCGTGAGATACCATGTCTTTAGCAGGGTTATTTGCCCGATTGAGCAAAAATCCTGCCATTTCGTTGTTCGGCCGCAAGTTTTCACCGCTATGGGCCATGCTATCCGGGCTTTGCGACCAAAATCCGCCCCCGCCCGCGGGGTATCTTAACATGCGAACCCCCTCGTCGCTGGGTAGCGCGAGGGGGACCTTTTGAACTCGGCACTGATGTCGTTTCGGACTATCCGTGCAGGGTCTCCCCGTGCTGTGACATGTCGAGACCTTCGATCTCTTCCTCATCTGTTACGCGCAGGCCTGTTGTGTATTTGCAGACCATCAGGATGAGGAATGTGAAGACCGCGCTCCAGGCGATGACAACCACCAGGCCGATGAACTGTTTGAGGATGGTCGCGTCCTTGCCCAGGGCATTGATCGACGGATCCGCGAACACGGCGGTCAGGATGGCGCCGACGAAGCCGCCGACACCGTGCACGCCGAAGGCGTCCAGCGAGTCGTCGTACTTGAACATGTTCTTCACATAGGTCGAGGCGATGTAGCAGATCGGGCCGGCGATCAGGCCGATGGCCATAGCGCCAGTCGGATTAACGAAGCCGGCGGCCGGGGTGATGGCGACCAGGCCGACGACGAGACCCGACACCAGACCCAGCAGGGTCGGCTGCTTGCGCTCGATCCATTCCGGCACGGTCCATCCGATGACGCCCGTCATGGCGGCGACGATGGTGTTCAACATGGCGACCGCGGCAACGCCGTCGGCAGCCCACCACGAACCGGCGTTAAAGCCGATCCAGCCAACCAGCAGCATCGAGGCGCCGATCATGGTGTAGCCCAGATTATGCGGCGCCATGTTGTCGCGGCCGAAACCCTTGCGCTTGCCCAGGACCAAGGCGGCGACCAGGCCGGCGACACCGGAGTTGACGTGAACCACGGCACCGCCGGCGAAGTCGAGCACGCCCATGCCACCGAGGAAGCCGCCGCCCCACACCCAATGGCAGATCGGCACATAGACCAGCAGCGACCACAGAGCGGTGAATAGGATAAAGGCGGAGAACTTCATGCGCTCGGCGATCGACCCGGCGATCAGGGCCGGGGTGATGATGGCGAACGTCATCTGATAGGCGATCCAGAGATATTCCGGCAGCGCCTTGGTCAGGCTGTGGGCGGTGTTGAGCGTGACGCCCTTCAGCATGGCGGCATCAAAGCCACCCAGGACGGCGTTCCAGCTATCGTTGGGACCCTTGCCGAAGGCGAGCGAGTAACCGATGGCGATCCAAAGGACGGTGACGATGGCCGAGACGGCGACCGATTGGGCCAGGGTCGACAGCAGGTTCTTCTTGCGGACCATGCCGCCGTAGAACAGGGCCAGACCGGGCAGGGTCATGAACAGGACCAGGACGGTGGACAGGATCATGAAGGCGGTGTCGCCTGAGCTCAGTTCCAGCTTGACCTGATGGGCCAGGCCGACAAAGGCTTCCGCCGACGCCGAGACGGAGCTCGCCGCTTCCGGGGCTGCCGGAATGGCTGCTGGTGCTGCTTCCGCTGCGCTACTGACCGTTGCTGCCGTCATGTATTCCGATCCCAGCCTGTTAACCTAAAAAGCCACATGGCACCGCGACGCCGGATAACCGATCCAGTGTGCAGGCGCGAAATGTGACGCATGTGTGTCCATAACAGCAGTGTGGCATCTTGAAAAGTCAAACTTTTCGCGCCCGGTCACTATTTTTCGGAAATTTTCCCGCGCCTTAGGAAATTTCTACGTTATCCTCCACCGCTTGCGGGGGAGGTGTCGAGCGAGTGAGCCTACTTTAGGCGAAACGCGTCGAAACGGAGGGGGCGTGACAAGGTTTGAGTTCGCGGCTCCCCCCTCCGCTTCGACGCGCTACGGCTTCGCCTTCACTTGCTCAGCACCTCCCCCGGCCTCGCCGGCAGGCAAAGCGGTGGAGGATAAGTCTTATCCGTTGAACGAGGTCACGGCGGCAACGATCTGATCCTGCGTCGCTTCGTCGAGATAGGGGCTGAATGGCAGTGAAATCACCGTCTTCGACTTGGCTTCCGAAACGCTCAGGTCCCAGCCACCGGCCGTGTACATCGAATAGCCCGGCTGCTGGTGCAGGGGGATCGGATAATAGACCGCCGACGGCACGCCCAGGGTCCGCAGGTGCGCCTGCAAGCCGTCGCGATTGTCGTGCTCGATCGTGTACTGCGCCCAGGTCGAGACATAGCCGTCCTTCACGAAGGGCACGCTCTTCACCTTGCCGGCCAGCAATTCGTTATAACGCGCCGCTACCTTCTGGCGCAGTTCGATCTCCTCGCCGAAAATCTCCAGCTTCTCGATCAGCACCGCCGCCTGGATGGTGTCGAGGCGCGAATTCATGCCGACACGGACGTTGAGATACTTGGCTTCGTGCTCGAAATTCATGGTGGCGACATCAGTCGGGGTGGCGCCGCCGTGAACCCGGAAGGAGATCATCTTCTCCATAAGGGCGTCGTCATTGGTCACGACCGCGCCGCCATCGCCGTAGCAGCCCAGAGGCTTGGCGGGATAGAAGCTGGTCGCCGTCGCCACGCACCATTCCAGCGGCTGACGATCGTCTATCGTACAGCCAAACCCTTGCGCCGAGTCGCAGATCAGCGGCAGGCCGTGCTTGCGGGCCACCTCGGCCAGGGCCGGATAGTCGGCCGCCTGGCCGAACAGGTCGACCGCGATAATGGCGGCGGGCTTTAAGCGCCCTTCGGCGGCAACGCTGGCGATGGCGGCGTCCAGCTTGACCGGATCGATATTGTAGGTGTCGCCCTGGATGTCGACGAAGACGGGCTCGGCCCCGGTCATCGGCACGACCTCGGCCGTGGCGACAAAGGTAAAGGCCGGTACGAACACGGCATCGCCGTCGCCGATGCCCAGACCCAGCAGGATCAGTTCGATGGCATCGGTGCCGTTGGCGCACGACAGGCAATGCTTGGCGCCAGCAAAGGCGGCCATGTTGGCTTCGAAGGTCTTGACCTCCGGTCCCATAATATAGGCGCCGTGCTTGATGACCTTCAGCACGTTCGCTTCGATTTTGGCGCCGATGCGCTCGCGCTGAACGCCGAGGTCGATGAACGGGATGGCCATGGGAGGGCGCCTTTGGGATACAAATGAACTGTCCCTGCGCTTTAGCAGGCTGAAAAATCCATGCACCTCAAAAGGCATTTCCCAAAGTTTCAATAAAAACGAAACCTTGCATGCCTGACGGGGTGACAAAGAGCATTTGTCTGACTATATAGGCGGCAGAAATTAGAGCGCAATCCGATAAAGTGTGCAGCACTTTTCGGATAAATTGCGCGTCAAAACAAAGATCTAGAGCGGCGTTTTGACTCTGCCAAAACGCATCTCGCTCTAGCGTCTTGTTAACGCTACCACAGTGGCTTATAGAGCCCGCAACAAATGCCAACCCCAAAATGCCAACCCAAGGAGAACGTCATGTCGGCAAAAGGTAACCTGATTAACGGTGAGTGGGTCTTCACGGACAAGACCTTCAACGACATCAACCCCTCCGACACCAACGACATTATCGGCACCTATTCGACCGCCGGTGAAGCCGAGGTCAAGGCCGCCATTGCCGCCGCCAAGGACGCTTTCCAGACCTGGCAATATTCGACGCCGCAGCAGCGCTTCGACGTGCTCGACAATGCCGGCACCGAAATCCTGGCCCGCAAGGCCGAGCTGGGTGCACTGCTGTCGCGCGAAGAAGGAAAGACCCTGCCGGAAGGTGTCGGCGAAGTCACCCGCGCCGGCCATATCCTGAAGTATTTCGCCGGTGAGGCCCTGCGCGCCCACGGTCAAGTGCTCGACTCGGTCCGTCCTGGCGTGAAGGTTGAAATCACCCGCGAACCGGTCGGTGTCATCGGCCTGATCTGCCCGTGGAACTTCCCGATCGCCATTCCGGCCTGGAAGATCGCCCCGGCCATCGCGTTCGGCAACACCGTCGTCTTCAAGCCGGCTGAACTGACCCCGGGCTGCGCCTGGGAACTGAGCGACATCCTGAACCGTGCCGGCCTGCCCAAGGGCGTGCTGAACATGGTCTTCGCTCGCGGCTCGGTCGCCGGCCCGCTGATGATCGACGGTTGCGACGCCATCTCCTTCACCGGCTCGGTCCCGACCGGCACCCGCGTCCGCGATCAGGCCGTTGCCAAGGGCAAGCGCGTCCAGTGCGAAATGGGCGGCAAGAACCCGGTCGTCGTCCTGGATGACGCCGACCTCGACAACGCCGTCAACTCGGTGCTTAACTCGTCCTTCTTCTCGTCGGGTCACCGCTGCACGGCGTCCTCGCGCATCATCGTCACCGAAGGCATCGCCGACCGCTTCGTCGAAGCCCTGGGCAAGGCCACGGCCGCGATCAAGGTTGGCGACAGCCGCGCCGACGGCGTCCAGATGGGGCCGATCGCCAGCCAGGAGCAACTCGACATCGCCCGTGACGCGGTCGCCAAGGCCAAGGCCGAAGGCGGCGTCGTCGTCGCCGGTGGCGAAGACCTGACCTTTGGCACGCCTGGCTACTATTACGCCCCGACCCTGATCGACAAGACCACGGCCGATATGGCGATCAACAAGGAAGAGGTCTTCGGGCCGGTGGCTTCGGTCATCCGCGTCAAGGACCTGGACGAAGCGATCGCCGTTGCCAACGACACCGAAATGGGTCTGTCGGCCGGCATCTGCACCAAGTCGCTGAAGTCCGCCGAGACCTTCAAGCGCAAGATCCAGTCGGGCATGGTCATGGTCAACCTGCCGACCGCCGGCGTCGACTATCACGTGCCGTTCGGTGGCCGTAAGGCGTCGTCGTTCGGCCCCCGCGAACAGGGCGCCTATGCCGTCGAGTTCTACACGATTGTAAAGACGGCCTATCAGCTCCCGCTGTAGGCTGAAGCCATCGCAAAAATGTAAAAGCGGCCCCGGATCACTCCGGGGCCGCTTTTTTCATGTCCAGGTGATAACGAGGGGGATCAGTTATCGGCGCGGGCATGATCCTGGGCTTGGACGTCGTCGCTGGCGCGGCTGATGATCAGGCGGTCGACGCGATCGTAGCGGCCGACGGCGCGACCCTCGACCCAGCTATTCTGTCCGTCGTGCTCAACACCATAGCGGAAACGGGCGTCAAACCGGGAACCGCCGCCCTCGCACCGTGGCAGGTCGACATAGCGTTCGCCGCCGCTTTGCGGAACATAGTCGCGGGCCGCTTCAGCGATGGCCTTGGCGACCTCGTTTTCCTGCTTGGCGTCGCAATCGGCGAAGGCCGCGCCCGCGACGAAGGTACAGGCGCCGGCTACAGCGGCAAAAATCACGGATTTGATCATGGGGAGTACTCCAAATTTTTTCTTGCTTTTGGGTGTCAGCCTGGTCGAGGCGCAACCGTACCCGCGGGACTGCCACTTGAAGATGCGCCATTTCGGCGAACTTTCAACTCTTTTTTGTCAGGGTTCGGACTTTTTTTAAGCGCGTGTGGATCCGAGTTAATGATCCGTACAAAGATTATATGCGGTGCACAAACCCATAGATTAACGAATTCTATACGATGAAGGCTGTCACAATTCCCGCAGAATTAGAATTTTCAAGGCGTGTTGAATTTCGACGTTTTTGATTTGGATTCACATCTGGCGTGATTTGGACATTCCCGCATGCGCTGTGTTGCGATGCGGTATAGACTGTCGCTCTCGTCACAATAGGGAGATAGAGTGAATGTCCGCCTTGTTCCCCTGGCTCGACTGGCCGTCGACCGCCGTACCCAGCAGCCTGAACCAGCCGATTTTGCCGGGCTGGTCGTTTCTCACCGTCAACGAAGCCAATTCCTCGGCGCCCGATACCGAAAAACGAATCGTCGCTCAGGACTCCTATGGCCGCCAGATCGGCCGGCTGATGGATGTCGTCGATCTCCTGGTGCGCGAAGCCGAAAAAACCCATCCGGACCTGTCCGGCGTCAAATGCGTTCAGGACCTGGCCGAGCTCAAGGCGCGCATCGACGAGGCCAAGGCCGAGGCGCAAAAGAATCGCCAGGACCGTTTGATCGAAGATCTGCTGGCGCTAAAACGGCAGGACGGCGGCAAGTTCGCCGCCGTTATAAAGGCTGTCAGCCTGCCTTGATCGGTTCGCCTTCCGGTGCGCCGCGGTGCAGACGGTCGGTTAGGGGCTCGCCCTCAGGCACGAACTCCATGGCGACCGAATTCAGGCAATAGCGCTGGCCGGTCGGGCGCGGCCCGTCTTCGAAGACGTGGCCCAGGTGCGAGTCGCAGCGGCCGCAGCGGATTTCTGTCCGCACCATGCCGTGGGAAACGTCGCGCAGGTAGCGGATGTGGTCCTTGTCGACCGACTGGTAGAAGCTGGGCCAGCCCGAGCCGGAATGAAACTTGGCGCGCGAGGAAAACAGCGGCAGATCGCACAGGTTACAGACATAGGTGCCCTCGTCCTCGTACTCATCGAAGCGGCCGCAGAAGGGCGCTTCGGTGCCGTGGTTGAGCAGGATGCGGCGGGCTTCCGGATCGAGCCGGGCAGCGAGGTCCTGAATCTGGGCAGGGGAGGGCGGGGTCAGGTCGAAACCGAGGGCGGACTTGGTCATGGCGAGGTTCTTTCAAGCTGTCGTGTCTATATACGTGCTTGGCGTGGATTTGTTACCGGGGAGACGGACTTTATATTACCTCTCCCCGCTGTGATTGAAGAGCGCGTCAACGACCCTCTTGGCCCCCAGACCGTCTATCATTGCATGTGCATGACGGGCGTTGCTCTCAAGACGTTGAGAGTCGGCGACGAGATCGCGTACCCGTTCTCCAAGATCGTTCGGCAACCCATCGCGAAGATCGACCACGGGGAACGGGCAGACCTCCAGTTCCGCCTGTTGATTGTCATAGGCGACTATCGCCAGACCCGGCATTCCCATGGCGGCGACCTCATTGAGACTGGCGCCGGCACCCACGACCACCAGCCGCGCACCGGCCAGCACCTCGGCGACCGATGGCGGCGAGACGAATAGCTCCATCTGCCGTAAATCCAGGGCTCGCAAGTTTTCGATCTGCCGGTTGGCCGGGCCGGCGATGACGCGAAGGGCCATATTCGGGATGGCGTCGTGGATTTGCCGCGCCACCGGCCCGGTCAAACCCGCCGGGTCGCTGCCGCCCAGGGTCACGGCAATAAAGGGTTCCACATTCGGTGTCGTAAACGTCCGGAACTCCCGCCGGATCAGGGCGTACTGCGGCCCTAGCAACAGTTGCGCTGCCGTCCTGCCGGCGTAGGTTTCCGGCCTTGCCGCCAAAGCCGGATTGACGATGACGGCACAGTCGTAGCGGTCAAGGCTTTCGAGATCATCGATGACTGTGACCGGCGCCGCGATGCCGGAAATAAAGGCAGCCGTCGCCTTGTAGCTGTCGATCACCACCCGATCGCCAGGATTTACGGGTAGTGCGTCAAACCCGTTCACCACGTCTGCCGTTGCCCCGATCGCCGCGCACCGCGTGCGCACAGCGTCGCTGATTTCATTGATTAGGAAAACCACGGGGATGCCGCGCGTCCGCGCTTCCTCGGCCAGCGCAAAGCAGCGCATGAAATGGCCCATGCCAATCTCAGGGCCAGCTTCGGTGCGGATGAGCAGACGTGTCATGGCCGTCCAGAAAAGGTTAACCACGTTAACATTAGGTTGAACCTTGTCACCTAACATCGACATCCTGTCCACCAAAGACCGGCTATGATCATGCGTGCCTTACAAGATATCCAGGGCCTGAAGTTCCCCGACGACTATGTCATCCGGCATTTCTACAAGACCGGACTGCATAACCGTAAGGGCCATGTGCTGGAGGTCGGCTGCGCCGCCGGCAACAATCTGATGCTCTATGCCGACTATGGCTGGCAGGTCACCGGCGTCGATATCCTGCCTGAGGCCCTGGCTCAGGCCCGGCATAATCTGGGCCCTGACGCCACCCTGATCGAGGCCTCGGCCGACGACGGCCTGCCTGCAGGCATCACCCAACCGGTGGATGTCGTGCTGCTACCCAATGTGCTGTGCTACCTGCGTGATGAGGGTGTCGCCGCCTTGGCCAAGGCCGTCTGTGCCCACGCTGCGCCCGGCGCCAGTCTGTTCGTCCGTACACGGCTGATCGACGACTATCGTTATAGCAAGGGTGAACCCGCCGGTCCCGACAGCTTTATCCTGGACACGGTCGAGACCGGCGAGGCGGGCCTGTTTCACCGCTTCTACAGTCGTGATGCCCTGGTCGATCTGATCACCGGCGCGTTTGGCGTCGTCAACCCATCGATCTTTCATATTCGCTTCGACAACCATCAGGCCGGGCAACTGATCGCGAACAACAGCGACCTGGTCATCTGGGGGGAGATGGCGTCATGAGCATCCTGCATATCGTCGGCGGGGGCTTGAGCGGACTGACGGCTGCCCTGATGGCGCATGACCAGGGCTGGCGTGATATTCGACTCTATGAACGCACGGATGCGATCGGTGGCGTTGCCCAGAGCCGCATGGCCGAGGGCCACGAGATCCGGACGGGCACCATCTATTTCGCCGACGACCGGGATGCCCAACTGCAACTCCTGCGTCGCTACGGTCTCAATTTCGAACCCTTCGAAAACCGCTTTGGATCGGTCAGTGTGGTCAAGGATAAGGACCATTTCCAATCCGGCTTTGGCAGTCCCTTGGTTACGGCGTCCGATGGCGATATCGCGCTCACGCCCGGTGAGATGATATCGCTTCAGGACCGTTTTAATCGCTATCCGGCACACATCGCGCAACGCCTGACCGCCATGGCGCGCTGGCACATCAATGCCGACCCGGCCACGCTCGACAAGGACGTCGCCATTCCCATGGCGATGAACCGCGTGATTGTCGCCGATGCCGACATCGACACGATGAAACAGCTCAAGTGTCACGACGCGCTGTATGACGAACTGTACGGCCTGCCGCGCGACGCGTGGGGCTATACCGCCAATGCGACGGCGCACCTGCCCGTTGGTGGTTTTCCGCGCCTGTTTGATGATATGCGCCGTGTACTGAGCAATCTGAACATTGCCGTCTGCGACCGCAGCCTGATCACCCCCAAGATCGCCCATGACCTCATGACTCGTGGCGAGCGGGTCTACTGGTCGGCCAATCCGATGCCGCTGTTTCCGCACGCCGGCATGAAGGCGCCACAATTGCAGCGCGCCGATTTCCACGTCGTCAGCCTGACCTGCGCCTATGGCCTGAACGCGCCCTTCTATATCCAGAACTTCACCTGCGATGGGGCCATCTTCCGCCTCTACGCCTATCCGACGGCGACTGCCTCGATCGTCACCCTGGAATGTGTCCGCCCGGCCAACGAGAGCGACGTGCGTCTGGAGGCCAAACGCCTTGTGGCTGATACCCCCATCGCCGATCTGCTGACCGGCGACGTCGTGCTGGAAGAACGCCAGCCGCGCTGGCTGTTCCATACAGTGGAGACGGTGGCGGCACTGGGCGTTTTGCGGGACCACATGGCCGACCGCTATGGCGCGGCCTTCGTCGCCGGCGGCTGGGAACAGTACGCCAAGGCCGCCAAATACGCGGCGCTACAGACGGCGCTCGACCGGATCGCCGCCTGATGCGGGCGGCCATCATGCAGCCAACCTATCTGCCCTATATCGGCTATTTTCATCTGATGCGCCGGGTCGATGTCTTTGTCTTCCTCGATGACGTCCAGCTGGAACGCCGGTCCTGGCAGACGCGCAACCGCATCTGTGCCGCCGGTGAAGAACAGATGCTTAGCGTCAGTTTGAAGAAGCACAACCAGACCGACCGGCTGGATGAGGTCTTTCTCAATGACGAAGGCGACTGGCGGCGCAAGCATCTCGACGCTATGGACAACGCCTATCGCAAGCGGCCGGGGTTTGCCGAGGGAATTGATTTTATCCGGCCGCACCTGACACCACAGCCGGATCAAAAGCTCAGCGACTTCAACATCGCGATTATCGAAGATGCCGCCCGCCGGCTGGGCATCACGACGCTGGTGCGGCGCGCATCCGCGTTAGGCTGCGGCGGTAAGCGGTCAGAACATCTGCTGGCCATCTGCCGGGCGGTGGGGGCAACGGCGTACGTGTCCCCAACCGGTTCCCGCGAATATATGGAAGAGGAGGGGGTGTTTCGCGACGCGGGCTTCCCCGTTGCCTATTTCAGCCACGCGCCGAAGGTCTACCCGCAGGGCTTCGAGCCGTTCGTACCCTATATGGCCTTTATCGATGCGGTGATGAACATCGGCTTTGCAGGCCTTACGGAGTTGCTGGCCGATGCGTAAGCTGTGCGTCATTCCCGCCCGCGGTGGTTCCAAGCGTATCCCGCGCAAGAACGTCAAGCCGTTTCATGGCCGGCCGATGATCAGCTATTCGATCCAGGCAGCGTTGGACTGTGGTCTGTTTGATGCGGTGGTGGTGTCGACCGACGATGAGGAGATCGCAGAGGTTGCCCGTGTCTTTGGCGCCACGACGCCGTTTGTACGTCCTCCGGAGCTTTCCAACGATCATGCGGGTACGGACGATGTCGTCGCCCATGCCATCGCCTGGTTCCGAGATCAGGGTGACGTGTATGACGCCACCTGCTGTATCTATGCGACGGCACCGTTGCTCGATGCGGCGCGGTTGGTCGAAGGCTGGGAACGGCTGCGAAAGCCGGGCAAGCGCTTTGCCTTCAGCGTGACGTCGTACGCCTTTCCGATCCAGCGCGCCCTGTACCGCACCGTCGATGACGGCGTGGAGATGTTCCAACCGCAACACCTGATGAGCCGATCCCAGGACCTGGAGCCGGCTTTTCATGACGCGGCTCAGTTCTACTGGGGCTGGTCGGACGCCTGGATGGCCGGTGAGAACATGTATTCGCCGATCGCCGCGCCGGTGGTCCTGCCGAGGACGCAAGTGGTCGATATCGATACGCCCGAGGACTGGGACGTGGCTGAACTCGCTTTTGAGGTCTTAAAGCGGCGGTAATCGGCCTGTGGTAGCGTCGCGCCATGACAATTAAGCTCGCCCTTCTCGTCGATGGTGACAATATCGGCCATCAACTGATCGCTCCCTTGTGGAAGCAGGTCGTTACGTTGGGCATGCCGAACGTCCAGCGTGTCTACCGGGACTGGTCGCGCGGGCCTGACTGGAAAGACGTCCTACTGAAATACGCGCTGCAACCGATGCACCAGTTCAATTATGCGCCGGGCAAGAACGCTACCGATATAGCCATGGTGATCGATGCGCTCGATCTGGCTCAGACGGGGTTGTATGACGGCTTTTGCCTCGCGTCATCGGACAGCGATTTCACCCCCCTTGCTATTCGTCTACGGCAAAGAGGTTTGAAGGTCTACGGTTTCGGCGAGACCAAGACGCCCGCTACTTTTCAGCAAGCCTGCGACCGTTTCATCATTTTGCCGTCCGCGCCGAAGTCTAAGGCAGCTTGACGACTTGACTCAGCACCGACACGCCGGATTCGTTGAACGCCTCGACCGCCACATAGTATCCGACGCCCACGGTCAGGGCCCGAAGGTCGAAGGCCGTGCCTTCATCCGCCCATTTCTGATAGGTCAGGGTCAGCCGGTCCGGCTTGATGCCCCAGCGGACATTGTAACCAACCGCGCCCTTGACCGGCTTCCAGCTGATCCGTGCCTGGCGGGGATCGGCATCACGCACAACCGTCAAGCCGCCCGGTTTCATCGGCGCTGCCCCCTCCGCTGAGCCGAAGACGCGCAGATCGCTGATTGCCAGGTTCGGTGCAGCGATATGGCCATGGACATAGCGCACATAGCGCGCCTTGACCGGTGCCGGCAGCTCGAAATAGGCGTTGGGCCGGTCGCGCTTGTCCTCACCCGTGTCGGCCAGGTGAGTCCAGGTCTTGCCGTCCAGCGAGCTTTCCAGCTTGAACTCGGTATAGATGCCGGTCCGGTCCTCATAGATGCCCGACTTATAGTCAGTGTAGTTGACCTGGATGGCCCGCACGGTCTTGGCCGCGCCCAGGTCAAGCGTCAGAGTCTCGCCCGGCTTGGCGCTGCCGGCCAGCCAGAAGGTGCGCGGGTCCTCGTCCGTCGTCCGGTCGGCGGTGAATTCGCCCTGGACTGACGAGGCGACGGCCGTCTTGCGGTAGGACAGCAGCATCCAACCGGTGAACAGAGCATCCGGGTCGTCGATCTTGGCGGTCGGCATATATTGCGGGAAATCGGCGAAACGCGCCGACACCGCCATCTGACCGTCGTCGTAGAATTTCGCCGGCATCATGTCGATACGGCGCTCAAACGTCCAGTTGTAGCCGATCCACGGCGTACCGGTATTCCAGTAGTTGCCGTACTTGTCCTGGAAGGTCGAACCATGGCCGGCGCCTTCGACAAAACCGCCCGGTTTGTAGGCCACCGGATTGTAATCGGCATAGGTGAACGGCCCCAGCGGGTTGTCGCCGACATAGACGCCGTTGCCGTAAACATTATATTCCGTACCCGGAGCACCGTACTGCAGATAGTATTTGCCGTTGACCTTGTTCATCCACGCCCCCTCGGTAAAGGGCTTAATCGGCGTGCCGTTGGCCAGTGTGCCGCTATGGTCCTGGCCGAAGCGTTCCCAGCCATGCTTTTCTGGTTGCAGCCAGATGAACTTCTTCGGCTCGCCCTTATAGGCAAAGGGTTCCGGCGTCATTTCGATACCGTAGATCGGATAGACGTTGGACGACCCCCAGTACATGTACCACTTGCCATCGTCATCGATGAACAGGCCGGGGTCCCAGGGTGATGGCTGGACCTGATCGGGGCGGATCTTGTCCTCCTGGCCTTCGGGGACCGCGGTCGGCACTGGCGGGGTGCGGCGAACCCAGAAGTCGAGCTTGCCCGAGGCCGGGTCGGTGCTTTTCAGCAGGCTCGAAACACGGGTATGCGACTGCATGATGTAGAGGGTCTCACCGTCGGAAATCACAGCCGGTGCCACAATGCTCTCGAACGGCCAGCGCGACGGTGTGACAAAGTCCCATTCGATCAGGTTGTCCGACTTCCAGTAGCCGTCCGCCAGGGTCTGGAACAGGTAGTAGGTTCCCTTGTGCAGGACGATCACCGGGTCGGCGCCGGTGCGGTAGGAAATCTTCTCGTTCATCTGCTCGAAATTGTAGCGGTAGTCGATGTCGAGCGGATTGATGTAGGTGGTGCGTTCGGACGCCATGACGGGCTGCGCAAACAGCAGCAGGGCCGCGAGCGTGCAAGTCGTTCTGATCATGACTTCCTCCGTCTTTTCGGCTGTCTTAGCCTCCGGAACAATCCATGTAAACGTTTACTTGGCTTAAAGACTTTTTGTAAACTCCACCAGGCTGGCCTGCAAAAGGCTGTTTTCTGCGCTTCCGGTGCTCACGTACAAAGTTTTAGTTGTGCTAACGCTTCGCTCTTTGAGCACTGTACGCTCCGCTCCGATTCTCGAAACCAACCCTTTTCGGCTCAGCCTTGAAGGCGAGCCTGATGGCTTTCCAAAAAGTCTTTATTCCGCCTTGCTTCCGGGAAAGCCCGGCAGGGCGAGATGATAACGGATGGCGGCGGCGCGCAGGGCAAAGGCGGCGCCAAAACCGATCAGAGCGGACGGCCAGAAAGGCAGTCCAAGCCCTTCCGCCACGACGAAGACGATGGCGCCCAGCAGGGCCGCCGTGACGTAGATTTCGCGTCGGAGCAGCATGTTGGGTTCACCGGCCAGGACGTCGCGGATGACGCCGCCGAAACAGGTCGTCAGCACGCCCATAACGACCGATGAAATGGGGTGAACGCCCAGCGACATGGCCTTGGCGGTGCCGACCACGGCATAGGCGGCCAGGCCCAGCGCGTCGAGCCACAGCAGGGCGCGGAACCGCCAGCCGCGCTTGCCCAGGCTCCAGACGATGATCGCCGCGACCAGGCAGACGATGAGATAGCCCGGCCGTTGCACCCAGAAGACCGGCGCCCCGATCAGTAAATCGCGCAGGGTGCCGCCGCCAACGCCCGTAATGGCGGCGAAGAAGGCAAAGGTGATGATGTCGTGCTTGCGTTCAGCCGCCGCCAGCGCACCGGTCGCCGCGAAAACGGCGACGGCGGCGTAGTCGAGCCAGAACAGGGCGGTGGCAAAAGCGTCCATGGCCGCCTCTTACACGGACGACGCGGCGGTTACCAGTGGCGGCGATGGACGCGATGGCCGTTATAATGCCCGTAATGCGGTCGTGAGGTGAAGTAGACGGTAGCGTAACCGCGCGGCGCGGGCGGCGGCGCGTAGTAACCGTCATCGTAGCTATAATAGGCGTCCTGATAACATTGGACACTGTCGTTGCCGAGCGATCGGCCCATCATGCCGCCGATCATGGCGCCACTCAGCGTGTTGCTGCCGCGATCCCAGCGATGGGACAGGCTGTTGCCGAGCAAACCGCCGGCAATGGCTCCGACAATGGTACCGGTGGTGCGTGACCGGGACTTGCGCTGATAGCAGTAGCCGTCGGCGCGTTCGCCGTCTTCGTAAACGTCCTGACGGGCATCGGAATGCCCCTGGGAACGCCCCTGCGCGTAGGTGCGACCAGAAGCTTCGTCGGCGCGGCCCTGTTCATAGGCGCGTTGTTCGGCTTCGACCTCGCTGTAGGGGCGGGTTTCGACAGATTGCGCGAGAACGGGCTGGGCCAGCGCCAGGACGGCGCCGGCAATCAGGGTGGCTTTCGCCAGCACCTTGGTCATGGGGACTCTACTCCGGGAGACGCAACGAAGTTTTGTCTTTACCTGAACCGTCATGAACGGCGGCTGAACGAATTGTGACCGGCGCGGACGCTCACGCGTTACGGGGTGCAAGGGGGCTGTCAGGCCTCCTGCACGGCACCGAGCCTAACTGTTGTACTTTTTGTTGAAATCTTCTTCGCTCATGGCGGCATAGAGGATGCCTTCAATCAGAGCGATGATGGCGGGGATGAAAGTCCAGCAGAACAAGAGGTAGACAATACCCCAGACCGTGCGTCCCAGATAGAATTTATGGATCCCGATTCCGCCGAGGAGCAGAGCAAAGAGAATCGCGGCCAGTCTTGTCCGGCCATTGGCGTTCGCGGACTTCACCACAATGATTTGTGTTGCCGTTTTGTCGACAATTTCGAAATCGACCGTCAAGCCAACCCGGGGTTCGACATTGCCGGTTGTCCAGTTAATACGTGCAAAGCTGTAGCGGTTACCATCGAACCCGCTGATAAAACCGGTATTGGTTTCCCGCTCGTACTGGAGAACCGTGCCTTGCATTGTCATACCCCTGAATGAATAGCCCTGTGCGAAGCCTTAAGGATTTATCAAGAGCGCCGCAACTGAAACTTGCGGTATATTCAGCGACGGGATTCGACTCGCTTCGGCGTGGCGCGGGGTTGCCATTCATGAACTGCAAACGCCACTGCCATGCACAGCAACAAGCCGTACCCGCCCAGCAACCCGGTCACCGTGACATAGGTCCAGTGGTTGACGTGGGTAATGCCGGCAGCGAAATGCAAAGCGACGGTGGCGATCTGCAAGGCCGAGGCAATCAGGATCCATAGCCGGCGCGACCAGAAGGACAGGACGATCAGCAGGCCCATCGCAATGATATCGATAACGACCACGACGCGTTCGGGACCGGCGTAATTGCCCCACTGATGCAGCAGCAGGCTGAGACACCAGGCGACAAGCACGATCGCGGCGGCCAAGCGATTCGGCCGGTCACCGCGCCACAGACCCCAGCCGCAGATCATCAGGCACAGGACAAAACCGACCCAAACCCACACGGATTGCGCTCCTCGAAAGTTCCGGCGACGAAAATGCCGGGTTTCGTGGCGCAGCGATAGCAGAATTTGCAACCTTCGCGTCTTCGCGTGAAATTTTTTCTTCGTTCCGGTACGCGGTGGTTGAGTAAGAAGGTTCACGCGAAGACGCGAAGACGAGAAGGTGGCGACGGCACTGCCGGAGCCTGTACCTTTATCCCACAGCGCTCTTCACGTCGGCTGTTTGAGCTTGTCGCAATCGGGCCGCCTCATGGTCGAAGATGCCGGCGACCAGACACAGCAACAGACCGAAGGCACAGATATAGCCCAGGGTGTCGACAACATCGATATCGCGGAAGGCATAGAGGGCCACCCGGTCGATCATCAGCGCACCCGCCGGCAGGGTCCACAGTCGCCGCGATTTCAGCGACAAAGCCATCGTGGCCAGCATCAGGGCGATATCGATCGGGAACAGAATTTGCTCAGGCGGCGGGAAGACCAGGCCCAGTCCAGTGGACGCCAGAGCCAGGGTGGCCGCGATCCGCAAGTCGGCATTGCCACGCCACAGGGCCCAGCCGCAGACGATCGGGTATAGGGCAAATCCCACAATCAACAGCATCGGTGCCTCCCCTGAATCCGAAGGGCGCTGCAGATTCCGTCCGCCCGCTGTGACGCGAACGGACGGACCGCACCCCCATGCCCCCCAGCCTCCACCGAAGGCGCAAAGCGCTATCGGCGGAATCTCGAATTCCGTCGTGCCGAGTCTGCTACACCCCTCCCGCCATACCCCTTTGGGTCATTGCGGCAGAGCGCGCATGTTCTGAATGCCCTGCAACAGGACCGTGACCGACGCCAGAAGCACACCGGCGATCAACGGAATGAGGATCGCGGTCAGCAGCATCAGTCCCAGCCACTGCAGGTGGCTTAGCCGACGAAGACGTTCGGCGAAGGTCTGCGGCAGCGTATCGGGCGGGCGGACCGGTAAGGGCTCCGCCTCGGATGACACTGCGGCATCGGTGGCGGGTTGGTCCATGCTCCCTGACGGGTATCCCCCTTGAGGGGGGAGGGGGGCAACCGGGGCGGACGCGCTCTCCTGAGCCGCCAGATACCGCGCGGCTTCGCGGCTGGTGGCAATGCCTAATCGCCGGCGGCCTTCTTCCATATGGGTTTTGACTGTGCTCTCGCTGATGCCGAGTAGGCGCGCGATCTCCTTGGCCTGGTGGTTTTGTGCCACCAGGCGCAGGACCTGCTTCTGACGTTCCGACAGGGTCTCGATGCCCATGTCTGTTCTCCCCGGCGCCGGGCACCACCCGGCACCGTCATTTACGCCGGGAAAGCGGTTGGGTTCAAGCGGTATGGTTGAGTTCGGTATCCGTCATGAAATTATTTTCAGATAGTTTTATTAAACTGCAAAACGGGTTATGACGGCGCCCGCATCAGCAAGGGTCAGGTTATGTCGCGCGATCGATTGCCGCCGTTGTCGGCGCTTCGGGTTTTCGAAGCGGCGGCGCGGCACGAAAGCTTCAAACAGGCGGCGGAAGAGCTGTTCGTCACGCCGGGCGCGGTGTCGCAGCAGATTCGTCTGCTGGAAGACCATGTCGGCGTCGAGCTGTTCGTGCGCGACGGCCGCCGCGTGGTGCTGTCCGATGCCGGCAAGGCGTCGGCCCAGATCCTGAAGGAAGCCTTCGAGAAGATGTTCGAGGCAACGCGTCTGATGAAGTCGGGTACCCAGAAAGGGCGGGTGACGGTTTCGGCCGCTCCCAGCTTTGCCGCCAAGTGGCTGATGCCGCGCCTCTATGAGTTTAGTGCCGCTAACGAGGACATCGATGTCTGGGTCAGCGCCGATATGGCGCCGGTCGACTTTGCCGTCAGCGATATTGACCTGGCTGTGCGCTATGGCAACGGTCACTATAATGGGCTGCATGTTGAGCATCTGCTGCCCGAAGCGGTGGTGCCTGTGTGCTCGCCCTTGCTGTTTGACGCGGCGCCGATCCGCAAGGCTGAGGACCTGGCGCATCACGTTCTGCTGCACGATGTCGGCGCCGAAGCCGATCCGTCCTGTCCCGATTGGGCGATGTGGCTGAAGGCACACGGGGTCGAGGGTGTCGACGCCAGCCGCGGTCCGCGCTTTAACCAGAGCTCCATGGTCATCGAGGCGGCGGTGGCCGGACGGGGGGTCGCCCTGGCCAAGCGCACGATTGCCGAGGCCGATCTGCAGGCCGGCCGGTTGAAGGTGTTGTTCGACGAAAAGGACAAGCCGCTGGACTATGGCTACTGGCTGGTCTGGCCGCAGACGCGCGAGCCCACGCCGGCGCAGGTCCGGTTCATGGACTGGCTGCGTGGTCAGGCGAAGGCCAGCAGCGATGCTGCGCCCAAGCGCGCCGACGAACGGCCGGTCTTCGCCGCGCAGGATATTTGAGAAATTACGACAGGTCGTACCACGGCGGGGTCGGCAGACCCTTTTCCTTGAGGAAAGCCGGGTTGAAGATCTTCGACGCGTAGCGGTTGCCGTAGTCGCACAGCACGGTGACGATCGTCTTGCCGGGACCCAGGTCCTTCGCCATCTTCATGGCGCCTACAACGTTCAGCGCCGCCGAGGTCCCCAGACATAGGCCTTCGGTCTGGATCATGTCGTAGAGTACGGGCAGCCACTCGTCGTCCGCCACCTGATAGGACCGGTCGATGGTGATGCCATCCAAGTTGGCCGTGATGCGGCCCTGGCCGATGCCTTCGGTAATCGAGGATCCCTCTGACTTCAGTTCGCCGGTGGTGTAATAGCTGTAGAGCGCCGCACCGTATGGATCGGCCAGACCGATCTGGATGTCCGGGTTCTGCGACTTGAAATAGAGACTCAAGCCACCCAGCGTCCCGCCGGAACCGACCGCACAGATAAAGCCGTCCAGCTTGCCACCCGGTGTGTCCAGGATTTGGGCGAGGATTTCCGGGCCGGTGCCGTCGATATGGGCCTGGCGGTTGGCGACGTTATCGAACTGGTTGGCCCATACCACGGTAGAAGAACTGGCAGCCCCCAGCTCCTGGGCCAGGGTGCCGGAATAGCGGACATAGTTGTTCGGATTGGCATAGGGGACCGCGTCGACCTCGATCAGTTGCGCGCCCAGTTGCCGGATGGCGTCCTTTTTTTCCTGGGCCTGGGTGCGCGGAATGACGATGACGCATTTGTAGCCCAGTGCGTTGGCGACCATGGCCAGGCCGATGCCGGTATTGCCGGCCGTGCCTTCAACAATGGTGCCGCCGGGCTTCAAGGTGCCCTTCTTTTCGTGGTCGCGGATAATCCACAAGGCGGCGCGATCCTTGATCGACTGGCCGGGATTGAGAAACTCCGCCTTGCCATAGATGTCGCAGCCCGTGGCCTCGGAGGCCGCCTTCAGGCGGATCAGCGGGGTATTGCCGATCAGGTCGACGACGGAAGAAACGGTCTTGGCCATGGCGGGGGCTCCGATAAGGGTGGCGCTTGCTATCAAATCTCACGCCGCAACCCAAGCGATGGATTCTAATCGCGCGATTTAGCCCGTCTGCGGGAGGTTTAACCCTATCGCCTTTTTATTTGTCTCTGGCATAAGGTGACATGGTTTTAAGGAGAGCATGCAATGGCATTTGCAGGTTTCATCGCCATTCTGGCCGCCTTGCTCTGGCTTGGCTTTATCTATGTCGTCATGCGGGCGCGCGTTTCGGGTAACGGCCTGCGCGAAGAGGCACGCGCGATCGTGTTCGACGCCTTTTTTGGTTTCCTCACCTCGCGCCTGGGCGGCCAGATCGCGCGCAGCCTGACGGCGCAAAAGGCCTGAATTCAGTTGTCATTCGCCGTGCAGGTCCGTAAGAGCGGTTTTTTCGCCGCTCTTCAGGATTCGCGATGGCCGTCTTTACGCCTGTTTCCGATGACGATGCCCGGGCCTATCTGCGCGCCTATGACATCGGCGAGCTCATCCACCTCGAAGGCATTGAGGAAGGCGTTTCTAACACCAATTTCAAGGTCGAGACCACGACCGGTCTGTACGCCCTGACGCTGTTCGAAGCGGCGACGCCGTGGGACGATCTGCCGTGGTTCATGGACTATACCCTCTATCTCGACCGCAAGGGCTATCCGGCACCGGGGCCTGCGCTGAAGCGTGACGGCTCCAGCCTGGGGGAAATCAACGGCAAGCCATGCGCCCTGATCCGGTGGCTGCCCGGTCGGTGGCCGCGCAATCCGGATGTCCGCCACGCTGCGTCGGCAGGGGAATACCTGGCGCGGCTGCATATCGATGGCGGGGATTTTCCGCAGATTCGCGGCAACAGCATGGGCATCGACATGTGGCCGCATCTGATTTCGCGCTGTGATCCGGCCGCACAAGGTTCGCCGCGCGCCCAGGCGATCCTGGAAGATTTCCGCGGCGAACTGACCTGGCTGGAACAGCACTGGCCGGCGGACCTGCCCAGGGGCGCCATCCACGCCGACTACTTCACTGACAATGTGCTGATGAACGAGGACGGTCAGGTGACCGGCGTTATCGACTACTATTACGCCTGCACAGACTTCTATGCCTATGATCTGGCGGTGGCTCTGAACGCGTGGGGCTTCACGCCGGGTGGCCAGCCTCTCCCGCACATGATCCACGCCTTTGCCAACGCCTATAACGACCTGCGGCCTCTGTCGCCGGCGGAGGTCGACGCCCTGCCGCTGTTGGCGCGTGGTTCGGCGATGCGCTTTACCCTGACGCGGCTGTATGATCTGCTGAACCACGACCCGTCCTGGGTGGTGAAGCCCAAGGACCCGGAAGCCTTTTACCGGCGGCTGGACTATCACCGCGCCGTTTCCAGCGGTTCGGACTACTTTTGACGCAATCCGGTGGCAGTATGCCGCCATGATCGATCGTCGCACATGTTTCCTGGGTGGACTGGCGTTGTTGCCCGGTGTGGCGCGGGCTGAAACGGTCACCGTGTTGCCGATCGCGCTGGCGGCTATCGGCACGCCCACCCTGTCCCTGACCCTGGGCCAGCATGGGCCTTTTCGTTTCATGATCGATACCGGCGCGTCGCTCAGCGGCATGCATGACGCCCTGGCCCAACAGGCCGGTCTGCGCCGCACGGGCGAGGTCGGTGTCAGCGCCTACGGTGGCCAGTCCATGGTCAGCGTCTATCTGGCCGAGGACGTGCTGTTCGCCGGCTTGCATCGGCAAGACAAGCTGATCGTGACCGGCTACACCCAACTGCCGTTGAAGGACGCCGATGGCCTGCTGGGCGCCGGATTTGTGACACGACGGCCTTCGGTCATCGATTTCGAACGGCGGCAGGTGCGCCTCCATGAGACCCTGCCCGACATCAAAGGGTTTCATCGTCTCGATACCCAGGCTGTGGCCGGGCCGGCCGGTGTCGAACAGCGGGTCCTGGTCCGGGTGATGCTGGACGGGCGGCCCTTTAACCTGATGGTCGATACGGGCTCAGCGTCGGAAATCACTCTTTACAGCCACGTCGTACGGCAACAGAAGCTATCGAGCCGCTATCCGTTTCTGGCGGACGGCGTGCGCCGTGGCCTGACGGGCCAAAGGGTCCAGCAACGGATGGTCCGGATGGAGGGCCTCGAACTGGGCCCATACGGCATGGCCGACACGCCGGTGACCCTAACGCATCCGGACGCCGGTCCGTCGGATACCAGCTATGACGGGCTGATCGGAATTCGCACCTTGCGGCAGTTCACCCTGGCCTTTACCGGCGGTCACGGTTTGGCCGTGAAAGCGGCGCCGGGTTTCCAGCCGCGCAAGGTCGATTCCTGGGTGCAGGCGGTCCCGAAGCTTACGCGGTAAAGGCCGTGACGGCCTTCAGCGCTTCGGCCTGGTCGTTGGGGATGGCGGTGATGGTTTCCTTCATCCCCTGCAGCCGCGCGATCGCGTCGGGCACATCGGGCTGGAAGCCCAGGGCACCGGCGACGAAGTCCGGGAACTTGGCCGGGTGGGCGGTGGCCAGTGCAATGTGAGGCCCCGAGCCCTTGCGCTTGAGCGCTGCGGCGACCCCCACGGCGGTGTGCGGGCAAATCACCTTGTTCCAGGTCTTCCAGGCATGCTGGATGGTGGCGGAGGTTTCGGCCTCCGAGATCGTGCTGGCGGTGACTTCCTTCAGGCAGGCCGACTGAAGCTCGCCGGATAGACGTACCTCGCCGCGGGCGGCGAAGGTTTCAAAGAAGCCGCGTGTGCCGGCCGCCGAGCGGCCCGAGGCTTCGAAGATCAGCCGTTCGAAGTTGGATGGCGCCTGGACGTCCATGCTGACCGAGGCTGACTCGACAGCTTGACGGCGGATATATTTGCCGTCGTTTAGCGCCTGGCTCAGGGCGTCGTTGCGGTTCACGGCGGCGTGCAGATGACCAATATTGCCACCGATCTTGCGCCCGGCCCAGCCGGCGAAGGCGTCGCCGAAATTGCCGGTCGGCACGACGAAGTTCGGCCGGTCGGCCCCTGACGCTGCGCTGGCGGCGAGATAATAGGGCACCTGGCCCAGCAGGCGGCCCCAGTTGATGGAGTTCACGCTGGAGATCAGGCCGCGCGCCTTGAGGCTCTCGTCGCCCAGCAAGGTCTTCACGATGCGCTGGCAGTCGTCGAAGTCGCCTTCGACGCCGATATTGAGGACATTGTCGGCCTCGACCGTGGTCATCTGCAGGCGTTGCACCGGTGAAACGCGGCCGAGCGGATGGAAAACGACCAGACGGACGCGGGTCGAGCCGGCAAAGGCGCGCACGGCGGCGGCACCGGTATCGCCCGAGGTGGCGGTGACCAGGGTCAGGTGTTCTCCGGTCTGGGCCAGGGCGGCGTCGGTCAGCGCCGCTATCATCTGCATGGCCATGTCTTTGAAAGCCAGGGTAGGGCCGTGATACAGTTCCAGCAGCCAGAGATTGTCCTCCAGCTGGGTCAACGGGGTCTGGCCATCGCGCAGGAAGGCGGCGCTGGTGCGCTCAGCCGCTGTTCGGACAGCGGCAGCACCCAAAACATCGACGCCGAACAGGTTCAGCAGCTTTTCGGTCAGGTCGGCATAGGGGCCGGCGGCCGCGGCATTCAGGTCGAAATCGGGCACCGGGTAGACGGCCGGCACGTACAATCCGCCATCGGGGGCCAGACCGTCCAGCAGAGCGCCGGCAAAGGTCTTGGGACCGGTGAATCCGCGCGTACCTATATAGTTCATTTTGTTACCAAATTTCCTTGGCGGAGTTACAACTTGCGGCCTGTTGCGCTTGTGCTACAAGCCGCCCCCGATCACTCCGCTTTACGCATGTAGAGCTTTGGGGCGGCCTAACATTTTCAGGCAGGCGAGAAAAGAGCCTTCATGTCAGCGAACGCCACTATTCCCGTTTTGCCCGATATATTGGCGCAGGCCCGGCGCATCACCATCAAGGTGGGGTCGTCCCTGGTCATCGACGCGACCTCAGGCGAGTCCAATGCCGCCTGGATGGCCGGGCTGGCGGCCGATATCGCCGTGCTGACAGCCGAGGGCCGGTCGGTCATGCTGGTGTCGTCGGGCGCCGTCGCCCTGGGCCGGCGTTATCTGGGTTTGACGCGGGCCAAGCTGAAGCTGGATGAGAAACAGGCGGCTGCGGCGGCGGGTCAGCCGCGCCTGATGAGCGCCTGGGAAGTGGCCTTCGCGGCGGTCGGATTGAAGACGGCCCAGGTCCTGCTGACGCGGGAAGATACCGAAAAGCGCCGACGCTGGCTGAACGCGCGCGCCACCGTCGATACATTGTTCGATCTGGGTTGCGTACCGATCGTCAATGAGAACGACACGGTGGTGACCGAAGAGATCCGTTATGGCGACAATGACCGGCTGGCGGCGCGGGCGGCGCAGTTGATGCGCGCTGAGGCCCTGGTGCTGCTGTCGGATATCGACGGGCTGTACACGGCCGATCCGCGCAAGGATCCGGACGCTGAACATATCGCCATGGTCGACAAGCTGGACGCGCGCATCGAGGCCATGGCCGGCGGCGCCAACCTACAGGCCGGGGTCGGTACCGGCGGCATGGCCACAAAGATTGCCGCCGCCAAGATCGCGGGTTCCGCGGGTTGTGCGACCCTGATTGCCCTGGGTTCGGGGATCCGTCCGCTGTCGGGTCTGGCCGGGCCGATGGGGGCGCGGTTTACCCTGATCAAGCCGCAGGCCTCGCTGTCGGCGGCCTATAAGGCTTGGATCGCCGGGACCGTCGTGCCGGCCGGCAAGCTCATGCTGGACGAAGGCGCGGTGCGGGCACTGCATAATGGAAAATCCTTGCTTCCGTCCGGGATTGTCGAGATTATCGGCGCCTTCGACAAGGGCGATACGGTGTCGATTACGTCACCGGCCGGCGTCGAGGTCGCACGCGGAATTGTCAGTTACGGCGCCGACGAGATCCGCCAAATTCGCGGCCGGACCAGTCGCGACATCGAGACGATACTGGGCTATACGAGTGGAGACGAGGTCATCCATCGCGACGATATGGTCCTGGTCTGACAGAGGGAAGTGACATGACCACAGAAACTGGACCGTTTATCGAGCTTCTGCGTCCGCACATGGACGAGCCGGCCCAGAGCTACTATTTCGACCTGCTGGAACAGGCATCGGTCTATCTGGAATATGGCAGCGGCGGCAGCACGGTCTGCGCTGCCCACAGCGAGAACATCTCGACCGTCATTTCGGTGGAAAGCGATCCGCAATGGATCGGGCATGTCCGGCATAATCTGGGCGAGGTCGCGCACAAGGTTCATCTCGAACATGCCGATGTCGGCCCGGTGGTCGACTGGGGCCGGCCGCGCGATCGCGGCGGGATCGACACCTATCACAACTACGCCACCCAGCCGTGGGAGATCGCCTGGCGCCTGGGCGTGATGCCCGACCTGATCATGGTGGACGGCCGTTTCCGCGTTGCCTGCTTCCTGTACAGTCTGGTCTGCGCGCCCGAAGGGGCGACCCTGATTCTGGACGACTATGTCGGCCGTGACCATTACAAGGTGGTCGAGGATTTCTGCCCGCTGTTTGAGATGTCAGGACGGATGGCGGTCTTCAAGGTGACCAAGACCTACGAACTGCCACAACTGATGAAGCAGTTCGCCCGACATTCGATACTGGCGGATTGAGGCGCAACCGGAAGATTTCTGATGAAACCGTCGCGTTTTCTCGCGTTTGCGGTATAAGGCGGGCGAGATAAGGAACTTCCGATGGCCGACCAGTCCCGCACCCAGACCCTCAATGACCTGATGTTCGCCATGGCCGACAAGGCCAAGCAAGGCGCCGAGGCCCTGCGTCTGGCCGGGCCAGAGGTGCGCACACAGGCCATCCTGGAATCGGCCAAGGCCATCCGCGCCCGTGAGGCCGAGATCCTCGCCGCCAACCAGGCTGACCAGGCCGCCGCGCGCGACAAGGGCCTGACCGACGCCATGATCGAGCGGTTGATCCTCAATCCCGCCCGTGTCGAAGCTATGGCCAAGGGGCTTGAGGAAGTGGCGGCCCTGCCCGATCCGGTCGGCCGTGAACTGGCGCGGTGGAGCCGGCCTAACGGGCTGGATATCGCCCGCGTCTCGACCCCGATCGGCGTCATCGCCATCATCTATGAGTCGCGGCCCAATGTGACGGCCGATGCGGCCGCCCTGTGCATTCGTTCGTCGAATGCCGCCATCCTGCGGACGGGTTCGGAAGCGTTGAATTCGGCCCTGGCCATCTATGCCGCTTTCGAAGACGGTTTCCGCGCCGCCGGGTTACCGGATTCGTGCGTGCAACTGGTGCCGACGTCGGATCGTGACGCCGTCGGCCTGATCCTGGGCGGTTTGGGCGGTGCCATCAACCTGATCATTCCGCGTGGCGGCAAGTCGCTGGTCGCCCGCGTCCAGGCCGAGGCGCGTGCGCCGGTTCTGGCGCACCTGGAAGGGCTGAACCATACCTATGTCCACGCCTCCGCCGATCCCGAAAAGGCCGTGGCGGTGACGGTCAATGCCAAGATGCGCCGCGTATCGGTGTGTGGTGCGACCGAGACCTTGCTGATTGATCGCGCTGTCGCCAATGACCTGCTGCCGAAGATCGCCGAAGCCCTGGTGGCCAAGGGCTGCGAATTGCGCGGCGACGAGGCGGCGCAGGCCATCTTCGCCATGACCGCGGCGACCGAGGACGACTGGAAGACCGAATATCTGCTGCCGATCCTGGCGGTAAAGGTGGTCGACGGGCTGGACGACGCCATTGCGCACATCAAGACCTATGGTTCAGGGCATACCGAAGCGATCATCACCGAAGATGCCAAGGCCGCCGAAACCTTTCTGAACGAGGTCGATTCGGCCATCGTCATCTGGAACGCGTCGACGCAATATGCCGACGGCGGTGAGTTCGGTTTGGGGGCGGAAATCGGTATTTCGACCGACCGGCTGCATGCGCGCGGTCCGGTGGGTGCCGAGCAACTCACAACGTTTAAGTACGTGGTTCGCGGCGAGGGTCAAACACGGCCTTAGTCGCTTTTCAGGCGAGTTGTCACGCGACTGTCGTGAAATCCGTTTAAGAGCGCCGTTCTTTCAGCTTATACAGGTCCTTAAGGGATCTCAGGTGTACTCGGCGTATGGACAAGCGCAAATCGGTTTGGAACGTGGTGCCGGCAGGCGGTGTGATCGGTATGGTCGCCCTGGTCGGCATTGCCATGGTGCCGGTGTTGCGGCCGTTCCTGATCTATGCCGCCCTGCTTGTCGTCGCCTACACCATGTACAAATACCTGGTGATCATCGGCGAGGCCGAGGGGCGCATCAAGGCGCTGAAGCTTCCCGAAAAGCAGATCAAGGTCCAGCCGCAAGGACCCAGCTTCCAGGAAGTGTTACGCGCCATCCCCGATCCGGTTATGATTGTCGCGGGCATCGAGCCCGATGACATCGCCGGCCGCTGGATCGTTTTCGCCAATACCGCTGCGCAAGGGCTATTCCGCATGGACGGGGAGGGCGGGCTGCTGGTCAGCACCATCCGCAATCCCGAAGTGCTCGAATGCGTCGATGAAGCCCTGTTCGGCGGGATTTCGACCTCGACCTTTTACGACCTGGCCGGTGGCGCCCGTGACCAGATCTGGCGTGCCTATGCCAGTCCCTTGCCTGTCACCGGTCCCCAGCGTCTGGCCTTGCTGACTCTGCGTGACGAAACCGATGCCCGCCGTATGGAGCGCATGCGTGCCGACTTTCTGGCCAATGCCTCGCATGAGCTGCGCACGCCGCTGGCTTCGCTGGCCGGCTTTATCGAGACCCTGCGCGGGCCGGCGAAGGACGACGAAAAAGCACGCGAAAAGTTCCTCGACATCATGGCCACCCAGGCCGAGCGCATGCGCCGGCTGATCCAGGACCTGCTGTCGCTGTCGCGCATCGAGCTGAACGAGCACGTGCCGCCGTCGGGCGAAGCCGACCTGACCCTGGCGGCACGCGACGTCGTCGATTCGGTGTCGTTGATGGCGCGCGACAAGGGCGTCAGCCTGATTATCCGGGCGCCGAAGCCGGGGCTCTATCCCATTCTCGGCGACCGTGACCAGATCTTGCAGGTGGTGCAGAACCTGGTCGACAATGCGCTGAAATATGCCGTGCGTGGGTCGGAGGTCACGGTTGATATCCGCTACGACCTGAGCCTGGAACAGGCCGTGGCCGGCAGCAATTCCGGCGCGGCGCGTCTGGTCCTGCTGCGGCCTGACCGCAATGTCCACGACTTCTACGCCCAGGTGACGGTACGCGATGCCGGGCCGGGCATCCGGCGCGAATTCCTACCACGCCTGGCGGAACGCTTTTACCGCGTCGAAGGCCAGAAGAGCGGCGACAAGCTGGGCACGGGCCTGGGTCTGGCGATCGTCAAACACATCATCAATCGCCACCGCGGCGGGCTGGTAGTCGAAAGCCAGAGCTCCGTGACATCGGATGCGGCCGACGTTCTGGAACGGACGCCGAACGAGAAGGTGGCCACCTTGCCGGCGGCGACTCCGGTGACCTTTACGGCCTTCAGCGCCTGTTTCCCGCAGGCCCGCGCCTATGGCCTGGGGGCAGATACGCCGCGTCTGGTCATTTCCGACGGCGTATCACGCGACCTGAAAGACGCAGTTTAGTCTGCAATCCCAAGGATTTGACCGTTAACCACGGATTATGACGCACCCGCGTCATCACATAATAAAACCGTCACAAAATTCCCCTAAAGGCCCTATAATTCTTGGTTACACTTCAGGTTTAGGCTGGCGAATCACTCGCGGGGCATAACCGTCCGAATGGAACCAGGAAAAGGATTTTCAGGTGGCACAGTTCAAGATGGGCGCACACATCGTCAAAACCTACCAGGAGGAGCTGGATCAGCTCAGCGCCGAGGTGGTGTTGATGGGCGGTCTGGCCGAGGCCCAGGTGGCTGACGCCGTCGAAGCCGTCGCCCGCCGCGATGTTGGCCTGGCCCAGAGCGTGGTCCAGCGCGACCATAAGCTGGACGAGCTGGAAAAAGACGTCGAGCGCAAATGCATCCGCCTGATCGCCCTGCGTCAGCCCATGGCAGACGATCTGCGCAAGACCGTAGCCGCCATGAAGCTGGCGACTTCGCTGGAGCGTACCGGGGATCTCGCCAAGAACATCGCGAAGCGCGCCATGGTTATTGCCGAGGCCGAACCGATGACGCCGCTGACCCGCTCGATCGAGCGGATGGGCAAGCTGGTATCGTCGCGCTTGCGCGACGTGCTGGACGCCTACAAGGCGGGCAAGCTCGACCTGGCTCAGAACGTCTGGGCGTCCGACACCGAGGTCGACGAGCATTACAATTCGCTGTTTCGGGAACTGCTGACCTACATGATGGGTGATCCGCGCACCATATCGGCCTGTACCCACCTCTTGTTCATGGCCAAGAACCTGGAACGGATCGGCGACCACGCCACCAACATGGCCGAACACATCCATTATGAACTGACGGGCGAAGACTATGTCGAAGACCGCCCCAAAGGTAACACCTTAAATTCCATAGAGTGACCATGCGCCCCTATATCATCATCGCCGAAGACGAGGACGCTCTGTCGACGCTCCTCCACTACAACCTCGAAAAAGAAGGCTATGAAACCGCGATGGCGGCGGATGGCGACGAGGCGTTGATGATGATCAAGGAGCGCCAGCCGGATCTGCTGGTCTGCGACTGGATGATGCCCAAGGTATCGGGGATAGAGGTCTGCCGCCGGCTGCGTTCTGCCTCGCCGACGCGTAACCTGCCGATTGTCATGCTGACCGCGCGGTCGGAAGAAAGCGACCGCATCCGCGGGCTGGATACCGGCGCTGATGACTATGTCGTCAAGCCGTTTTCGATGGTTGAATTCCTGGCCCGCATCCGCGCCGTTCTGCGCCGCATCCGGCCGGGCCTGAGCGACGACAAGGTCGAGTTCGGCGAGATCAGTGTCGACCGTCTGTCGCACCGGGTGCAGCGCTGCGGCCGCGACATCCACCTCGGGCCGACGGAATACAAGCTGCTGGATCATTTCATGCAGTACCCCAAGCGGGTATTCTCGCGTGAGCAACTGCTGGACGCCGTATGGGGCAACGACGTCTATGTCGAAGCCCGCACCGTCGACGTCCATATCGGCCGCCTGCGCAAGGCGCTGAACAAGGGCGACGAGTACGATCCGATCCGCACGGTGCGTTCGGCGGGGTACTCGCTGGATCTGCAAGGTTGATTTGACGTGAGGTCTGGCGGTGGTAGATTTCACTGCCATGAAACACGCCCTTCTGCTTCTCGCCTTTATCGCCGCGCCGGCTATTGCGGGCCCGCCGTTGAACTTTTCCGTCGAAGTGACGAAGGACCATGCCCCCAAGGTCGTGACCGTTATGGAGCGTCAGTTCGATCTCGGCCAGGGTTCCGGCTGGCATATCCATCACGGCACTGAGATGGTCTATATCGCCGAAGGTGAGATCGAGTTGCGCGTCGGCACTGAGGCGCCACGGGTCCTGCGGGCCGGCGACAGCGTGCAGATTCCCCGCGAAATGCCGCATACGGCAACCAATATCGGCCAGGTCCCGGTGAAGCTGATTATCACCTATGTGACGGATTCAGGCTCGGATCTGCGCACGCCTGTGGATGCTCCGGCGGCGAACTGAATTTTCATAAGCTGCTGTATATTTCCCTCTCCCCACCTGAGGGGAGAGGACGAGAGCGGAACGAAGTGAACGCGATCGGATAAGGGGTTGAGGATGTTCGGCGTCTACAGTTTCAGGCCGAACCAACCCCTCACCCCACCCTCTCCCCTCAAGTGGGTAGAGGGAGTTTTCGTACAACGCCTTCAATAAGTTAAAGTCAGTCCTTGGTCGCTGCTGTCATCGTAAGGCAGCACCAATCCTGTTACTGTTGCAACATTATCCCGGACTGTGGCTTGTAATCCTCGATCGCAGGTGTTATCTGCCCGGTCATGACCAGCTACGTCTATGAATCGTATTATATCACCGCATAGCGTCTCTCGTTGACCGAGAGGCGAGGCCTCTCACGTGTTCGTCAGAACCCCTGGCAGGTCTCTCCTCCAGGGATTTTTTGTGCCCGGTTTCCACCGGGCGACCAGAAGGATCGAACCCCATGCTGACCTCGCCGGTCTTCATCACCTCGGATAGCGAACGTGCGCAGGCTCTGCGCGCCGTCGCGGCCGCATGGGCCTTCGCAACCTGACGCTCCGAGTCCTTTCGACCCGGAGCCGCTGATACGGACTCCGGGCTTGATCTTCTATCAACCCGCCGGTCCGTCCGGCGGGTTTTTTCGTTTCGGGCCGCGCACGCCGCGCGGTCCGCACAAGTTTGGCGCGCCAATGCCATGGCCGTCGAATCCAGTCTGATCATCTGGGTTCGTCGGCGCTCTAAAAACAAAGGAAGTAAGCGTGTAATTATGAGCAAGGTACATGTGAATGTCGGTACCATCGGCCACGTCGATCACGGCAAGACGACCCTGACCTCGGCCTTGACCCAGGTCCAGGCCCTGCGCCTGGGCGGCAAGGGCCTGTCGTTCGATGAGATCGACCGTGCGCCGGAAGAAAAGGCCCGCGGCATCACCATCAACACGACCCATGTCGAGTACGAATCCGATGCCCGGCACTATGCTCACATCGACTGCCCTGGCCACGCCGATTATGTGAAGAACATGATCACCGGCGCGTCCCAGATGGATGGGGCGATCCTGCTGGTCGACGCCACCAAGGGCGCCGCCAAACAGACGATCGAACACATCCTCCTGGCCCGCCAGGTCGGCGTCCGCCACATGGTGGTGTTCGTCAACAAGCTGGATGCCCTGGCTTCGGATGAGCGCGACGACATGAAAGCGCTGATCCAGATGGAAACCGAAGCCCTGCTGGAAACGCAAGGGTACGAAGGTACGCCCTTCGTCTTCGGCAGTGCTCTCAAGGCGTTGGAAGCGGTGGCGCGTGGTGACCTCGACGATCCTGCCGTGACCGGCATTATCGACCTGGTGGCGGCGCTGGATTCTTCGATACCTGATCCGGTGCGGGACTTTGACAGCCCGTTCCTGATGCCGATCGAAGGTGTCCACACCATCGAAGGCCGCGGCACGGTTGTGTCCGGCCGGGTCGAGCGCGGCGTCATCAAGGTTGGCGACAAGGTCGAAATCGTCGGTCTCGACAATGAAGGCCGCGAAGTCGTCGTCACCGGCACCCAGGCTTTCCGCAAGGATATTCCGGAAGCCCGGGCCGGGATGAATGTCGGTCTGTTGCTGCGCGGTCTGAAGCGTGACGGTGTCGAGCGTGGGCAGGTTCTGTCGGCGCCCGGCGCCATCAAGGCCCGCACCCGCGGCAAGGCGCAGATCTTCGTCCTGACCAAGGAGGAAGGCGGCCGGCACACGCCGTTCGCCGGCGGTTACCAGCCGCAGTTCTTCTTCGGCGTGACGGACGTCACCGGCGTGATCAACATCGCCGATGACGGTGTCGTGTCGCCCGGCGATCAGGCCGAGGTCAGCTTCGACCTGCGTAAGCCTGTCGGTATTGAAAAGGGCATGCGGTTCGCTATCCGCGAGGGCGGCAAGACCGTCGGCGCGGGCCTGGTGACCGAGGTGTTGGCCTAAAGCGAAGCGCCCGGCGTTGGGTTCCAACGCCGGGCGTTTTTGACCGGAATCGCACTCTCCTGCCGTGGTAACGTGGAGTGATACCAACGGACGAAAAGGCTGACACATCGAACGTAAGAGGACCCCTCCGCCTCGACGCGCTTCGCCCTTTGGGCTCGCTTGCTCGGCACCTCCCCATTTAAAATGGGGACGAGAAGAAACTATTGAACATATTCTTTTTTCTCCTCCCCATCTCTTCGATGGGTAGGTGGCGAGCAAGCGGAGATCGAAGATCGTAGCGCGTCGAGACGGAGGGGTCCTCTTGCGGAAAGAATGTCAAAGTCAAAGTGGGTTGGTATGAGACCTTATAAACCGCCACTTAAAAGGCATTCCGATTTAGCCCGTGTAGGGAGGTTTTGGCGTCGCCAGCCATTCTTCAAAGAATGCTTTTTGCGGTTCGACATAAGCCGGAATTATATCGGCACCCTCCGAAAATATCTCGACAAGGTCGCTAATTCTGGCATGCTCACCTAAAACCATTTTATAAGCCTTTAGCCCTCCACCCATATCTCTTGCCATAGCTGACGGGTAGACATTGAGGCTTGCCCCATAGCAGAACGGAATGAGGCCCTCTTTCGCCAATTCCATTCGTACGCGACAAAACGCCTCGAAAAAATCAGTGGCACCAGCTTCGACCCGCCGACCGCGAAAATTGCATTCTACGCGGCAATCGTTACCAACTTCGGTTAGCACAAATTGCGCTTGTTCCTCATCAGCGCCGCCTATCAGGTACAGAGTATAGACGTCGTCCATTATTCCCCCAGTGCGCCGAATTAAAGCCCCACAAAAAACGTCTTCGAGCAGTACTCGCACGTGATGTGCACCTTGCCGTCGGGTTCCAGCATTTCGTTCTGCTCTTCCGGCGTAAAGGACTGAACCAGACCCTCGACGCGCTCTTGCGAACAGCGGCACTGCTTGTGGACCTGCTTCAAGGCGCTCAGCCGCACGCCGTCCTCGTGGAACAGACGATACAGCAACCGGTCGGCCGTCACATCGAAATCGGTGAGTTCCTCCTCGCCCAGGGTCTCGAACAGGGCGCGGATATGCTGGAACGACTCTTTCGTTTCGCCGCGGGTTTCATCGCCGGCAATCGCCTGGATCATGGCGCCGGCCGCACGCCAGCTTCGGCCGTTAATCCCAGTCAGTTCGGTGACGGCCAGCTTAATATGGGTCGGTACCTGTTCCGACTGGGCGAAATAGTGTTCGGCACACAGGGACAGACTCTCACCCTCGATCGGGGTGATGCCCTGGTAGCGATCGGCATGGTCTTCCGGGTCGAGCGTCATGATGAAGGTGCCCTTGCCCAGCAGGGTCTCTGCCCCCAAGCTCTGGAAGCTGCCTTCGTTTTCCTGGATCAGCGCGTCCAGCTCTTCCGGATCATAGCGGCAGAAGCCGCGCAGGCCGCCTTTGGTGTCGTAATCGGCGACAACATAACGCACGGCGCCGGAGCCTTGCGCCTGAAGGATCAGGCGGCCCTCGAACTTCAGTGAAGCGCCGACCAGGGTCGCCAGCACGCAGGCCTCGCCCAGCAGGTTGGCAATGACCGGCGGGTAGTCGTGGCTTTTTAGGATCTGGTCGATGGTATCGCCCAGCCGCACAAGACGCCCGTGAACCGGGTGCGTTTCGATCACGAAACGGGCGGAATAGTCAGAGGTCGGTTCCGAGGTGTCAGGCATGAACGCAGAGAGTTTTTGTTGCACGTTAAACGACTTTGTCAGGGTCGCCGTCAGATTTAAAGACAATATGCCGCCTTCGCCAATAAGAAATGACGAATACGCCGATAATAGCGTTGTCTGGAGGACATATTTATCTTATCTGCGGCGCAATTGTTGCGGGCAGGGCGACGAAACTTACGCCGCCTTCGCCCCCATATGGGCGCGTACATCATGAATGCAAGCTTCACCCCGCCGAACCTCGCCACCCTGATTCTGGACTTCGACTCGACCTTTACCTGCGTCGAAGCCCTGGATATCCTGGCCGAACAGCTGGCCAAGGCCGATCCGTCACGCACGGACCTGGCCCTGATCAAGCCGCTGACCGATCAGGCCATGTCGGGTGAGATCGGCTTTTCCGAAGCCCTGCAGCGCCGCATCCAGATCCTGAAACCGACCCGCGACGATATCGCCGCCTTGGCGCAGAGCCTGAAAAGCCAGGTTTCGGCCTCGATCACACGCAACAAGGCGGTGTTCCTGGAACACCCTGGCAAGTTCCGCATCATCTCCGGCGGTTTCCACGACTTCATCGACCCGGTCGTCGGTGATTATGGCATCCATCCGGAATATGTCCTGGCCAACCGGCTGATCTGGGATGAAAACGGCGTCGCGATCGGTGTCGACCTGACCAATCCGTTGTCGCAGGATGGCGGCAAGATTGTCGCCGTCAACAATCTGGGCCTGCCGGGCACGATCGTCATGATCGGCGACGGCTGGACCGATTACGAGGTCTATAAGGGCGGCGCCGCCGAGCGCTTCTATGCTTTTGTCGAAAACGTCGCCCGTCCCAAGGTGGTCGAGGCCGCGCAAGGCTGTGAGTCGACCCCAGTCGCCCGGTCCTTCGACGAGGTCCTGCACGCCGAAGGCTATCAGGGCCGCTATTCCTTCCCGCGCTCGAAGCTGAAGGTGCTGCTGCTGGAAAACGTCCACCCCGAAGCAGCGCGGCTGTTCCGCGAGGAAGGCTATGACGTGTCGACGGTCAAGGGCGCTTTGGACGAAGATGACCTGATCCAGGCGATCCAGGGCGTTCACATCCTGGGTCTGCGCTCCAAGACCAATGTGACGGCGAAGGTGCTGGAACATGCTGACAAGCTGCTGGCCGTCGGCGCCTTCTGCATCGGCACCAACCAGATCGATCTGAAGGCCTGCTCGCAAAAGGGCATCGCCGTCTTTAACGCGCCCTATTCCAACACCCGTTCGGTGGTGGAGATGGTGCTGGGCCTGCTGGTCGTCCTGACGCGCGACATCCCGGACAAGTCGGCGGCCATGCACCAGGGTGTGTGGAACAAGTCGGCGACCGGTTCGCACGAGGTCCGCGGCAAGACTCTTGGCATTATCGGCTACGGCGCCATCGGCTCGCAGCTCAGCATCCTGGCGGAAGCCTTCGGCATGCGGGTCATCTATTTCGACCTGGCGGAAAAGCTGTCGCTGGGCAACGCCAAGCGCTACCGTTCGTTCGACGCCCTGCTGGCCGAGGCCGACGTCATCTCGCTGCACGTCGACGGCCGCCACGAGAACAAGAACCTGATCGGCGCGGCGCAGTTCGCCCGCATGAAGGACGGGGTGATCTTTGTGAACCTCTCGCGCGGTCACATTGTCGATATCGAGGCCCTGGCGGACGCGATGAGATCGGGCAAGGTCTATGGCGCAGCTATCGACGTCTTCCCGGAAGAGCCGCGCACCAATGACGATCCGTTTGAATCGCCTTTGATGGGGCTGAAGAACCTGGTGCTTACGCCGCATATCGGTGGTTCGACGGAGGAGGCCCAGGAGGCGATCGCCGAATTCGCTTCGGAGCGGTTGCTGAACTTCCTGAACCGTGGCGACACCACCTTCTCGGTCAACATGCCGCACGTTCAGTTGTCAGACGTCGAGGGCCGGCATCGCTTCCTGCACCTGCATCAGAACGTGCCGGGCGTGCTGGCGGCGATTAACGCGGTCATGGCCAAGTATAATCTGAACGTCGTGGCCCAGCATCTGAAGACGACCGAGTCATTGGGTTACGTGATCGTCGATGTCGACAATGGCTATCCCAAGGAAGCCCTGGAAGAGCTGAAGCAGGTTCACGGAACCCTGAAATTCCGCTCGCTGACGTAGGGTGATGAATTATCTCTGTCCACCTTCGGGACTATTGGATGTACCCATAGGCATGAGATTCTGAGTTCCGTTT
>NZ_GL883077.1:761206-766339 GCF_000204015.1 Asticcacaulis biprosthecium C19
ACGGCACGGGCCGCCCCGCTCCCCGTATAACGGAGAGGTATAAGTTATTTATTTTCCTAATTTTTTTTAGGCTCGACCTTGATGCCGCAACTTGGAGGACAGGGACTCTGAGGTTTGTTAACTCGATAGCCCCTCAAGTGGGGGAGAGAGAGAAGATGCTGAATTTCAGCCATTTGAAAATGAACGGACTTCCGACCTAATCAAAATACAGGACGTCGTCGTCGTCCTGGTTCGGGGTGTCGTCCTGGCCGGTCAGGCGCTTCCAGGCGTCATAGACCTCCTGCGGCACCTTGGCGGGTTTGGCGTCGCCGGGTGTCAGGCTCGTGACGAACGAAAATTTCAGACCCATGCGGTTGGGCATGGACCACGCCGCCTTGCCGCAGCGGACCGAATTCTGGTCCAGGTCGATCAGCCAGATTTCCGCCGGCAGGTCGCCGATCGCGGCCATTGACACCCGCGCGCCCGACGCCGATTGATCCATGATGCGGCACGGGACCACCTGATGGGTCGACAGAAAGAGCAGGGCGCCACGATCATCGCAATGCGTCCGCGGCTCAGAGCGCCGGTCGGCATACTGGTCGGGCGTTATGATCTCGGCTTTGGAGGACCGGTGAGGATCGGACATGGGTAGGGGCTCGATTGGGCCGGGTGCGAAGTCTGACAAGGTAAGGGTAAGGGTACAGGCCGAGCGCGAAGCGATAAGCATAAGCGGCTCAAGGTTCAGAACCTTACATGGCTATGGTTGATAAAGGGTTTGCAAACGCGAAAGGCCTACACGATTTCCGCGCGAGGTAGTTTGCAGATGGCCCTTGACATTTACATCGTTAGCCGTCATTGAGCACGCTTCGCATCTGCGAAATCTACTTGCAGCGCCAATTTTGGCGCCCGCTGGCCGCGTGAGGTATGGTCGTTTACGACTACATATCGCCAGCTATCCAAGGCCACCTTTAGGTTGCGCCTGCCCCACATTCGAAGTCCGTACACGCACTTGCTTCGTCCCCACCCGTCCTGAGCCTCAGGACCGGGCATGGACTGTTGTTGCATGCCCGCTTTGTTTGAAAGCACGTTACGTGACCAAATTCTCCGATCTGGGCCTGTCGCCCACCCTTCTGATGACCCTGGAACGCGAAGGCTACGAAAAGCCGACTCCCGTCCAGGCCCAGGCCATCCCCTACCTGCTGAAAGGCCATGACCTGCTGGGCATCGCCCAGACCGGCACCGGCAAGACGGCGGCCTTCGCCCTGCCGATCCTCCAGCACCTGCTGTCCAACCGTAAAATGCCGTCGCCGAAGATGGTCCGCGCCCTGATCCTGTCGCCGACGCGCGAACTGGCGTCGCAGATCGCCGAAAGCTTCAAGACCTATTCCAAGGGCATGGGCCTGCAGATCGCGACCATCTACGGCGGCGTCAAGTACGGCCCGCAATACAAGGCCCTGCTGGGTGGCCTCGACGTCCTGGTCTGTACGCCGGGCCGCCTGATCGACCATATCGAACAGAAGACGGTCGATCTCAGCCAGGTCGAATGCTTCGTCCTCGACGAAGCCGACCAGATGCTGGATCTTGGCTTCGTCAAGCCGATCCGCCAGGTTGCATCGCGCCTGCCCAAGAAGCGTCAGAACCTGTTTTTCTCGGCCACCATGCCGAAGGAAATCGGTGTCCTGGCCTCGGAACTGCTGACCGATCCCAAGCGCGTCGAAATCACCCCGGAAGCCACGACCGCCGAGCGCGTGTCGCAGCAGGTTCTGTTCATCGAAGCCCAGCGCAAGCGCGCCCTGCTGTCGGAAATGTATGCCGACGCCGTGCTGGAACGCACTCTGGTCTTCACCCGCACCAAGCGTTCGGCCGACCGCGTTGCCGCCTATCTCCAGGCCGGTGGCGTCGAAGCCGCCGCCATCCACGGCGACAAGAACCAGTCGCAGCGTGAACGCGCCTTGCAGGCCTTCCGCGCCGGCAAGGTCCGCGCCCTGGTCGCCACCGATATCGCCGCCCGCGGCATCGACGTCGACAACGTCTCGCACGTTATCAACTACGAACTGCCCAACGTCGCCGAAGCCTATGTCCACCGCATCGGCCGGACCGCGCGCGCCGGCAAGTCGGGCGTGTCGATCACGCTCTGCGCCGATGACGAGCGTCGTCTGCTGAAGGACATCGAGCGCGTGACGCGTCAGCGCATCCCGTCGTTCGACCGCCGCAAGGATCAGGCGCTGAAGCTGCTGGACGAAGCGATCCTGGCGTCGGGCCAGACCGAAAAGCCGTCGACACCGGACCGTCTGCCCGAGCACCGCAAGAAGGGCGACCCCAAGCCCGGCCAGTCGTCGCGTCGCGACGACGGTCCGCGCCACAGCGATCCGGACGCCGAATTCGTGCACAAGCGCAGCCGCAACCGTACCGGTTCGGGCGCCCGTGGCGGCCGTCCGTTCGCCGACAAGAAGCCCTTCACCCCACGTGACGGCGACGCCAAGCCGTTTGTCCGCGCCGAACCCCGCGCTGACCGTTACGATCCGATGGCGACCGAACGCGGTCCGATCGCGGCGACCTCCAACGGTCCGGCCAAGCCAGAAGGTAAGTTCTTGGGCAAGAAGCCGTTCAAGAAGGATTGGTCCAAGGACGCACCGCGCGGCGATCGCCGTGAGCATGCGCCCAGAGAGCATGCGCCCAGAGAGCATGCTTCCCGTGAGCACGCTTCGCGTGAACACGCTTCCCGCGATCATGCTCCGCGTACGGAAGGTCGCACTGACGATCGCCGTGGCCCCAAGCCCGCCAACCGCGGCCCCAAGACCGGTGGCTTCAAGGCGGGCGGCTTCAAGGGTAACGCCAACCCGGCGCACTACTCCGAAGCCCCCAAGGCCCGCACCGAAGGCGCCCAGTTCAAGCGCCGCAGCAAGGGCTAAGCGCCAACTATAAGTAAAGAAAGAGCCTCCGGCGGCAAGGGTCCCAGGACCCTTGACCCGGAGGTTTTTTTTGCCGGAATTTCACGCCAGAATTTCACAGTTGTGTGATGCAGGCTTTATCCGTTACAAGGGCTTTTCGGGTCTGTGTTGCGGGAACCTTCATGAATCTCAAGGCGGGCGGGACTATTCTCAAACGTGCCGGCGCCGTGCTGGCGGCTTTGTGCGCCCTTGCCGTTTTCGCGCCATTGACCGGCTGCCAACAGACCAAGTCCGATACCTCCGTCGAAGCCATCGTCAAGGCCACGGTCGACGACCACTCCTATGCAAAGCCCCAGGTCGCGAGGGTCAACCACATCGATGTCGACCTGACCGCCGACTTTGCCAAAAAGCTGTTCAAGGGCACGGCCACCCTGACCCTGACGACTGAGGCCAATGCCAAGCAGGTCATCCTCGACGTCAAGGCGTTGAAGATCGACAAGGTCACCGACGCCTCGGGCGCGCCGCTGAAATACTCCATCGGCAAGGACGACCCGATGATGGGATCAGCCCTGGCCATCGAACTGCCCCAGGGCGCCCAGAAGATCATCGTCCATTACCAAACCTCCGCCGACAGCGCCGCTTTGCAATGGCTCGACCCGTCCCAGACCGCCGGTAAGACCAGGCCCTTCCTGTTCAGCCAGGGCCAGGAGATTCGCACGCGCACCTGGATCCCGACCCAGGATTCGCCGGCCATTCGCCAGACCTATACCGCCCGCATCGTTGTGCCGTCGGACCTCAGCGTCGTCATGGCGGCCAAGGCTTTGACGCCGAAGGGTGAGGCGGTCCCCGGTCGCGCATCGCAGCGCGCCTATCGCTTCGAGATGGACCAGGCCATTGCTCCCTATCTGATCGCCATCGCTATCGGCGATATCGGGTTCAAGGAACTGGGACCGCGTACCGGCGTTTATGCCGAAAAGTCGATGCTGGACAAGTCGGCCTACGAACTGGAGGGCATGGAATCCCTGCTGACCGCGGCCGAGAAGCTGTATGGACCCTATCGCTGGGGCCGCTACGACGTCCTGGTCCTGCCGCCCAGCTTCCCTTACGGCGGCATGGAAAACCCGATGGTCACCTTCGCCACCCCCACCATCCTGGCTGGCGATCGTTCGCTTGTGTCGCTGATTGCGCACGAACTGGCCCACTCCTGGTCGGGCAATCTGGTGACCAATGCCACCTGGTCGGACTTCTGGCTCAATGAAGGCTTCACGGTCTATTTCGAGAACCGCATCATGGAGCAGGTCTACGGCAAGGACCGCGCTGACATGCTGAAGGTGCTGGGCTATCAGGATCTGCAGAAGACCCTGGCCGAGACCAAGCCCGACTTTACCCGGCTGCATCCCAACCTGAAGGGTATCGATCCGGCCGACTACTTCTCCGACATTCCCTATGAAAAGGGTGCGGCCTTCCTGCGCATGCTGGAGGCCCATTTCGGCCGTAAGAAGCTGGACGCCTACCTCAAGGGCTACTTCGAGCGTTATGCCTTCGAAAGCATGACCACCGACGCCTTCGTCGCAGATCTGCGTGTGCACCTGCTCAAGAATGACGGTGAACTGGAAAAGCAGCTGAAGATCCAGCAATGGCTGTATGGGCCGGGGCTGCCGGACAATGTCGTGGTGCCTACGTCGCCTCTGCTCGACAAGGTCACGGCCGATGCCGAGGGCTTTGCGGCCGGTGGTGACGCCGCGGCGCTGAAGGTTGACGATTATGGAACGCTGCAGTGGGTGAATTTCCTGCGCAAGCTGCCGGCCGGTCTGACCGTCGAGCAGATGGCGGCGCTGGATGTGCGGTTTGACTTCAGCCGTTCGAAGAATTCGGAAATCCTGTTCGAATGGCTGCAATTGTCGATCAAGCACCGCTATGAGCCGGCCCTGCCAATGGTCGAAACCTTCCTGCTGAGCCAAGGCCGCAACAAGTTCTGCAAGCCGCTGTACCAGAGCCTGATGGAGCAGCCCGACTGGGGCGTCGAAATGGCCAAGCGCGTCTACGCCAAGGCACGGCCGGGCTATCATGAGATGACGCGGGCGAATGTCGACAAGGTTGTCGGAACGTCCTGATCGACCGGTGTCGCGGCGCCTATAGTAAGGGTTTAACCACGAACCACACGAACATATGCGCGGCAGGCTATTCGCAACTACATAACCTGCATTCGCGGTTTGAACGCTATAGGTTTGTGTCTGTTCGTGTGGGTCGTGGTTAAAAAGCT
>NZ_GL883077.1:766540-768868 GCF_000204015.1 Asticcacaulis biprosthecium C19
CTCCACGATGAGTCAAGGTCATCGTGGATTGGTATTACATCAGAACCGCTGCGCGACCGCTTCAGGCATCACCGCGGACCGCCGCCTCGATCTTGGCGACATCGATCTTGCCCATCTCCATCATCGCTTCGAAGGCGCGTTTGGCGACGTCACCGCCCTGGGCCATAGCTTCGGTGAGGACGCGCGGCGTGATCTGCCACGAAAGGGCCCATTTGTCCTTGCACCAGCCGCAGGCGCTTTCCTGGCCGCCATTGCCGACAATGGCGTTCCAGTAACGGTCGGTTTCATCCTGGTCTTCGGTCGAGATCGCGAAAGAAAAGGCCTCGGTCTGGCGGAACATATCGCCGCCATTGAGGCCCAGGCAGGGTATGCCGACGACGGTGAACTCTACGGTCAGGACGTCGCCCCTTTTACCGCCTGGAAAGTCGGACGGGGCCGTGTGGACCGCGCCGACGGCGCTGTCTGGAAAGACCTCGGCGTAAAATCGCGCCGCGGCTTCAGCGTCCTTGTCGTACCACAGGCAGATGGTGTTTTTGTTCATGGTCAGCTCCGGTCATAAAGCGTCTCTCAGGCGACCACCGATAGCACCGGCGACGCTGGCGATAAAGGCGCCAACAAACAGGGAGATGGCCAAGGCGGTTGAGAAACCGACGCCGGCTTGGCGGACCTTTTCCACGACCGTCGTGCTGACGTCCGACGCCACTTCGGCCGCGGTGTCCCCGGCGCCGGCGGCCAGGCCGCCGATCAGGACAGCTACGGCCAGCGTAGCCAGGCACCAACTCAACAGGCCGTGGGCGGTGTCGCGGAAGAAGACCTCATCGGCATGGATGCCGGCCCATTTGACGCGCAGGCGGCCAGCCAGATAGCCGCCGATAAACGACGACAGCCACTGCATGACGACCAGCCAGATCGCCGCGCCAAAGGTGAATTCCGCAGCGTCGCGGGCATTCAATGTCCAGATGCTGAATGAAGCGAAGCCCAGCGCTGATCCCAGCGGCAGCAGCGCCAGGGTCACGCCGGTTGCCGCCACGGCACCGGCGAAGATGGCCGGCCAAGTGACCGCGGACTGGCTCGATTCGATATTCGGGTTCGGGTTTTGGGTTTCGGTGACGGCAATCTCGGTCATATCAGCCTCCCAATGGATGGTCGGCAAGATCAACCGCTCACGGCGGTTTCGAAATGCCAGGCCTGCGTCAGAATTGCAATTTTTCGGTAAGGCTGTCAGTCAACGGCGCATTGGCGTTGGGCTAGGCCGGCGCGCGAGGCCCTGACCAGACTGTTTTCGCCGTCGACGTCGGTGGTCAGTTCGAAGAAAAATACGCCGGCCAGGCCCTGTTCAGCCGCCCAGGTGGATTTGCGTTGGCTGATGTCGGTACTGTCGAACCACAGGTGTCCGGATTTCCCCTTACGCAGGGCGTCCGCATTGTCTTTTAGCCGTTCGGCAATCTCATTATATGGCACGTGTCTTGCCGACAGGGCCTTGCCGTCGGGGAATTCGATGCCGTAGGCTGGTTGACCCAGCCAGATCTTGTCGCGTTTGAAGCCGTTCTTTTCCGCCCAGGCGACGGCCTTCTGCACCATGTCGAAGGACGCGTGATGGCCGACCGGCGACGACGCCCAAGCGCCGGTGAAGTCGTAAGCCATCAGGTTGACGTGGTCGACATGGTCCTGAATGTCGGCGGTGTACTGTGCGCCGGTCCAGTCGCCGGCGAAGATATCGACCGACAGTTTGACCGACTGTGGCAAGCCCGCGCGCAGGTCCTTCAGCAGGACGCCCAGCAAGGGGCTTTCGTCGGGATCGCGGCCGCCCTTGTTCTGGCTATGTTGCCAGGTCCAGTATTCCCAGTCGAGGTCGACGCCGTCGAGCTGGTAGGTTTCAACCAACTGGCGGACTTCGGCGACGAAGCGGCCCCGGCGGGCTGGATCGCGCGCGATTTGCTGGAAGGCGTCGCCATAGCCCGAGGCGCCGCCGATTGAGACATAGACGACGTCGTTATGGGCGTGGGCCTGGGTGACCAGGTCCTTCAGGTAGGGTGCCACTTCATCCGTGTTCAGGCTGCCGTCGGCGCGCGGCAAGACGAAGCCCGTGGCGATGCCGTCCAGCATAGTCCAGTCGAGCTTCGCGACGGGATAGGCCTGATGGCGCCACGATGGATAGAAGGCCGTCAGGGGCATGCAGGCGGCATTGGCGGCGGGCGAGGGCGGCGTCTCGGCATTGCACTGGGTCAGTGAGACGAACGACAACAGGGCTGCTGTCAACGCGGTCGTGCGAAAGGCCATCGTCGCTCATCCCTTTGGAGCGCATCCCAAAAAGTGTGGCCACCGCAC
>NZ_GL883077.1:769025-777929 GCF_000204015.1 Asticcacaulis biprosthecium C19
TATGGTTGGGATGACCATAGCCAAAACTCGCGCTGTTGGGTGTGAATTCTCGGTAATTTTAGCGCTTGACGTCGAAACCGCCGCCGCCGACGAAGCCGTCAAGATCAGACGCCGTGGCCAGGCTGGCATCGCCCGGCTGGGCATGCTTGAGGCAGGCGCAGGCAATTCCAAAATCCAAGGCGGCGCGATCCGAGGTACCGCTCAGGATGCCGTGGAAGACGCCGGCGGCAAAGGCGTCGCCGCCACCGATACGGTCGACGATGCGCTCGATGTCGTAGGTCTCGGTCTCCAGCACCTTGCCCGGGGTGAACATCAGGCCGGCCAGGCGGTTGTGGTCGACACTGACCTGGGTGCGGCGCGTTCCAACCAGACGCTTCAGGTTGGGGAATAGCTTAAAAGCGTACTCGGCGGCGTCCTGTTCGCGGGCATTGAAATCCTCACCCGTGATCAGCTCGATGTCGCGGATGCCGCCAAAGACCAGGTCGGCCTCGTTGATCAGGTCCTTGATCAGCTTGGGGGCGTCGCCGCCCCAGGCTTCCCACAGCTTGGGGCGATAGTTGCAGTCATAGGAGACCTGCATGCCCAGTTCACGGGCGGTCTGCATGGCCTTCAGCGCCGCGGCAACGCAGTTGGCGCCCAGGGCCGCCGTGACACCCGAAACGTGCAGCCAGCCGGCATTCTTCAGCAGGCGGCGCCAGTTGAGGCGGTTGAATTTGGCGGTGGCAAAGGCGGACGCCGCGCGGTCGTAGAGGATGTCGGACGGGCGATGGATGGCGCCCGGCGTCAGGAAATACAGGCCCATCCGGCCGGCACCCGTTGTCACGTCATTGACGTCGACACCCCAGCGGCGGAGTTCCTGCTTTGCGCCCAGGCCCAGGGCATTGTCCGGGACAATGCTGACCATTCGGGTGGCGTGTCCCAGTCGCGTCAGGCCGATGGCGACATTGGCTTCCGCCCCACCGACGAAGGGGGCCAGCGGCGGGAGTTCCTCCAGCAGGCGGCCGCCGGTAGCGGTCAGGCGGACCAGAAGTTCCCCGAAACAGACGAAGGTATTGGTGTCGGCCATATCAATCTCCCGCAGTGGCTATAGCCAGCCCCAACCGATAGAAGAAGCTAAAAACGTCAGGGTTACAAAAAAAAGAGGCGCCGGGTAAGCGGCGCCTCAAGTCACTCGAGAGGAAACAGTTACGCGTACTCACTAAACCCGGCGTTAGTACTTGTAGCGAACGCCGAATATGAATTGCCGGCCCGACTGGGTGTATTCCAGCATGGCGTTGCCGGTGTTGCCGGTGGCCGCCTGGGCGTAGCTGACATAGCGATCGTCAGCTTCGTCGGTCAGGTTGATAGCTTCGAAGCTGACAGTCAGATGGTCGGTCAGAGCATAGCTGGCCGAAGCGTCGATATTCAGAGTCTCGTTCTTGCCGTAGAAGTCAGCCCCCGAACCTGGCAGCAGCGATACCAGGTAGCCGTCGCGGTAAGCGGCGGACACGCGTCCCGACAGCTTGCTGTCTTCGTAGTAAAGCGTGGCATTCCACGATGTCGGCGACAGGCCCAGCAGGTTTTCTGTCCGGGTGGCTGTCGTGGTCGCCGACGTGTAATAGGCGATCTGCGATTCGACCGAAGTGTAGTTGACGATACCGCCGGTGTTGCCGAGGAATCCTGGCAGGAAGGTGAACGGCTTTTGCAGGCTGATTTCGTAGCCCTTCAGTGTGCCGCCTGGTGTCGAAACCGGATTGGTAACTGTGTAGAGCGTATCGCCCGTCTGGCCGGTCGCGTCGGCGATGAGATCCATATCCAGGCCCAGGTTCTTATAGGCCGTCGTGTATTGGCGGTTCTGGATGTAGGAGTCGATATCCTTCTGGAAGATGCCGACCGAGAACAGGGTGTCCTTGTCAGCGTACCATTCGATATTCAGGTCGTAGTTGGTCGACCGGATGGGATCCAGCATCGGGTTGCCGCCGGTGTAGGTCAGGCCGAAGGTGGAGAGTGTGCCGCCCGGTGTCAGGTTGGTCAGCAGGGGGCGCGCCATCACCTTGGCCGCGGCGAAACGGATCAGGACATCATTGATAGGCTCTACCGTGACGTTAAGAGAGGGCAGGGTGTCGTCGTATTTGCGCACCGAAGTGGCATACGTCGCGGCCGACAGGTAGCCACTGGTCGTTTGCTCGGTCTTGACGTGACGCACGCCGACATCGCCACGAACCGGCAGGCTGCCGATCTGCGTGTTGAAGTCGAGTTGGACGTAGGCGCCAGTATCGGTCTCAGCCGCTTCACGGTTGAGGCCGCGCGAACCGCCGACCGACGAGGTGCCGGTGACATAGAAGCCGCAGTTGCACTCATAGTTCAGCTTGTCGCGGATGGCGTTGATGTCAGGAACCAGCCAGGTTTCACCGAAGCCGGTGACCGATTGGGTGTAGCCGGCGAGATTGCCGTTCAGGGTCGTCAGATCGGCGGCGTCGATGGCTTCACTTGCGCGACGGGCCTGCATCGTCACCAGTTCGAAATCCTTCACCGAGGCGCCGAAGCGCAGGGTGAAGATGTCGTTGAGGTCGTAGGTGAAGTCAGCCGACAACGTGTTGAACGAATTGGTGGTCTTGTTCGGGCGGATACGGATGATCGAAGCGTCGCCGCGCGCCCCGCCGGTCGGGCCGCCGTTGCCGAAGGTCCAATAGCAGGCCTGCGACACGGTGCAGCCGTTCTTGGTGCCATAGTTGAACACCGGCGTGGCCTGGTCGGTGAAGTCATAGCTGTAGCCGTCGACATCGTAGGCTTCAATCGACAAGGTCGTCTGGCGCGGATTGTCCTGGATCGACTCGGACGAACCGATGCGGAACGAGCCGCGGAAACGTTCCGTGAAGTTCTGGTCCCAGGTCAGGCTGAGCTGCGAGAAGGTTGAGGACTGGTCGTCGAAGCGGTGTTCCGAGCGGACATCGACATCGTTGAACGCGGCCTTGGTGATCACGCCCTGATCGGAGATGGTGTAGTTGTAGATATCCGTGGCCGGGTTGCCGACGCCGGCGCCGCCGCGGCTGAACGAGATCACTTCGAGATAGTGTTCGGTCCGGTCGGCACGGAACTGCGAGTACAGGCCTTCGATCGAGATCAGGGTGTTCGGATTCGGACGCATCTGGAAGGCGCCAGTGATGCCCAGGCGCTTCTGATCGTAGCTGAGGCGGCCGTAACGCGGAATGCGCGGGTGCAGGGCGTTCGACACCTTCAAGGCTTCACCGGTCAGGGTGCCGGATGCCGGGATGGCGGTGAAGGTGGTGCCGCCGTCGGTCGAGTAGTTCTGGAAGCGACCGCCATTGCTTTGGTTGAAGGCGTTTTCCCAACGGACGCTGGAGGGGCCTTCTTCGAACAAGGTTCGTTCCGAGTAGGCGACCGACAGCAGCGCGCCCAGCTTGCCGTCAGCCCAGCGATTGGACACCAGGAAGGTATAGCGCGGGCTCTTGTCTTCGGACCGGTCATTGTAGGCAACCTGTGCGCCGCCCGCCAGGGTGAAGCCCTTGTAGTCGAAGGGACGTGAGGTCTGCAGGTCGACCGTGGCGCCCAGCGAACCTTCATCGACGTTGGCGCTTTGTGACTTGCGTACCGTCAGAGACTTGAACAGTTCCGAAGCGAAGACGTTGAAGTCGAACCCGCGGTCCAGGTTGGCGCCCGTGGAATCCTTGCCGCCCGCAGTGGCCAGGGCTTCCAGGCCGTTGATGCGAACGCGGGTGAATTGCGAACCCAGGCCGCGCACGGTGATGGTACGGCCTTCGCCGCCGTCACGGTCGATGGCGATACCCGGAATACGCTGCAGGCTTTCGGCCAGGTTGTTATCCGGGAAGTCGGCGATATCTTCGGCTGTGATGACGTCGACAATGCTCGATTCGCGCTTTTTCGCGCTAATCGAGGTCTGCAGCGAGCCACGGAAGCCGGTGACGACGACGACATCGCCATCGGTCGGTGCGGCGGGTGCGGCGTCCTGCGCCATGGCAGGAACCGCGAAAACGCCGGCGGCCAGAGCGACGGCGGTCATGGAGACCCCGAAGCGAAGGAAGGTTTTGGACGCACCTATGGCGTCAGTTGACTTGGTCATAAGATTTTACTCCCCGTTTGTGCCACCGCTTCAGCGGTTGATCATTTGGCGACTGATGACACCGGTGTCACTCTCGTGTGTGAGGTGGTTGACCGAATGATGTCCGAACTAAGACATAGAAAAATCACAGAGACAACCCGTCGCCATGGTTAAAATGACACCGGTGGCACAACCCGTTTGGGTTTTCCTCGCACCTGCGTTATTTTTGCCATAGCTGTAACACTGGTTCTTTTTATCTGTGAAAATTCCACTCCAGGTTATGACATTGCTTTAACTATAAACTGTAAGATTTAAACTTGTCTTACCCGACACAAAGGAGGCCCCGCAGTCGCCTGCGGGGCCTTGAAACCGGCTGCTATCGTAAGATTAGCCTAGTTCGGCGACGTCGGCCGTAACGGCGACGGTGCGTAGTTTCAGCACGGCGGTGTCGTGGTCGCCGCTGTAGGTGACGACGGAACTCTGGTTGGCGCCGATATCGTGGATGCCGGTGGTGGCGCCCGATGAGATGAGTTGGCCGCGTTTCAGGGGCAGGCCGCGACCCGCCAGGTGCCCGGCCAGCCAGGCAATCGCCTTCAGAGGACCGCCGGGCATGGTGAACAGGCCGCCTTCACCGACCATGACGCCGTCGATCTCGGTGCGGGCGCAGAAGGCCCTCAGATGTTCAGCATCCAGTTGGGCGACCGTTGAGTCGGAGTCGAATTCGGCCAGGCGCGGCCCCAGGATAAGGCCAAAATTGTTGCCGAAGTCGGAGACGGTGACGACGGGACCCAGGGTATTGATGGTCGGCAGGGGTGAGCCGGCCATTTCGATGCCGGCGAAGACGGCGTCGATCAGGCGCAGGGCGTCCTCTTCGCTATACTCGGTTTTCTGCGGGTCGGCGTCGTGCTCGATGCGGAAGATGTATTCGGCTTCGACGGCGGCGAACCCGCCCTCGTACACGGCGACGGTGACCTCTTCGCCCTGATAGTCCTTGAAGGCGGGGGCAAAGATGGGGCCGGCCAGGCGTTCGGTGCCGTGCAGGGGTTGGAATTCAGGCTTCAGGCGGCCGATCTTCCAGCCGACAATGGGCCGGTCCCACAGCTTGATGGCGCGATCCTGGATGGCGTAGGACTGTTCCATGCGCTGGGGCACGTCGCCGGGATAGTCGGGCAGGGCGGTGCCGGTGCGGCGGGCCGTGACAAATTTTTGGGCGATCTCGTCGAAGTTCATGGTCGGTCTCCTTTAGCGGTGCCGACTACAGGAAACCGGTGTCATAATCAACGGATTTGGTGGTGATGTTGGTAAGGAAGGGGGGAGCCACGGCTAAGGCACGGATGCGCCTTCGGCGCGAGGACACGGATAAAGTCACGGATTTCAGGGTTATTCAGGACTTGCCGCGAAGCGGCGCTGTCCTGGATTTGGAACCGCGAATGAACGCCAATAAACGCGAATATTCAGATCCATCCTGTATGCGCCAGCGAACGTGTTTGCTTGAAGAGTGCCATTGGCGCTTCTTATTTGCGTTCATTGGCGTTCATTCGCGGTTCAAATTAGCGGCGTTCAAGTTCGTCGAGACTTGTCGGGCTAGGTCTGAAATCCGTGTTTATCAGTGTCCGGCGGTAGGCCGGCATGCGCGCCTTATCCGTGGTTAAAACTTAAACTTACGACGTTGGCAGGTTCAGCATCGGCGACAGATCAAACCTGAAACCCCGTGATGCTAGAGTGGCCGGATTGGTTTCCAAGGCTGCTCAAAGTTCCGCCCTCTCAAGCCCTCAGACGTGACATTGTGGCGGGTCTTCATTGCAAACAAGAACGGCGCCCCTCACCGGGCGCCGTTGAGGGAGACGTATGTGGTTCGGCCTACCGGGCCAGCCAGCCGCCGTCGACCAGCGCGCAGTTTATCGTCCGAACCCGCGAACCAAAATCAGACGCAAATCCAATTGGCTCTGAAGCTGCATCTCTGAGGCTGTTTTTCAGCAAGTGAGCAATCGAGCCTTAAATTCAGGTGCTGCCCATGCGAGGAAGGCGCGGACCTTGAGCGCCATTGGACCTTGCAGCACGTGGACCAGATGGATCGGCCAGGGTTCTGGCTCGAACTGTTCCAATACGATCTGCAGATCGCCACTGCGGCAGGCCTCGGCCACTTGATATGACAGGACGCGTGTCAGGCCCAACCCGGCGATGGCCGCGTCGATCGCGGCCGGCGGGCTATTCACCTTGACGCGTGGCCGGACAGGTACAGTCACGTCGCGCTTGCCATCGCGGAACTGCCAGCCGGCCGCAGAGGCCAGGCTGTCGAGCGTAATGCCGTCGTGAGTGGCGAGGTCGGCTGGCGTCTTCGGCGGGCCGCGCACTGCCAGATAGGCAGGGCTGGCGCAAATGATGCGACGCGTGCTGCCGACCAGACGGGCGCGCATCTGGCTGTCCGGCAAGGGGCCGATCCTTAGGGCCACATCGACGTGCTCCTCAGCCAGGTTGAGAGGCTGATCTGTCAGGATGAGGCGCAGGTCGATATCGGGGTGTGATTTCAGGAATGCCGTCGCGACGGGTAAGACATGCATACGGCCGAAGACGACCGGCGCCGTGACGACCAATTCGCCACTCGGGGTGCGGAATTCGCCGGCAATGGTTCGCTCGGCCTCCGAGATGTCGTCGAGAATGCGCCGGGCAGCCGCAAGATAGCCTTCGCCGGAATCGGTCAGAGCCAGTTTGCGGCTGGTGCGCGTGAAGATCTGTGCACCGAGGTGGGCCTCTAATTCCGAGACCTTTCGGCTGAGACTGGCCAGCGGCATGCGCAGCTTACGCGCCGCCGCCGACAGGCTGCCCGATTGCGCTACCTCAAGGACGATGGCCATCGAAGCGAGACGATCCATCTGTATTTCCATTTTATGAGAGGATGGTTACCAATATTGCCATATAGCGCCAATAAATGGAAGTGGTAAGTTCATGGCGTGCCGGCCAGACGGCATTTTCATTTGTAAGGAAACACCTCGTGAACCGCCTTTCGACTCCTGCTACCGTGAATGATGCCCCCGTCGCTTCGCAACCGCTCCTGAATGCCGTCCAAAAGCAACTGGGTGTTGTGCCCAACCTGTTCCGCCTGGTCGCCCAAAGTCCGGCGGCGCTCGAAGGCTATCTCGGCATGTCGGGTGCTTTGACGAAGGGGGCGCTGCCGGCCCAGACGCGCGAACGCATCGCGCTCGCTGTGGCTCAGATCAATGGCTGCGATTACTGCCTTTCGGCGCACACCTATCTCGGCGCCAACCTGGCCCATCTCGACGCGGCTGAGATAATGGCCAACCGTCGCGGCGGCTCGACCGATCCGAAGGCTGACGCGGCTGTGCGTTTTGCCGTCAAGGTGGCGCAGGCGCGAGGCCACATCAGCGACGACGACGTTCGCGCCGTCAAGTTGGCGGGCTATGATGATGGACAGGTCATCGAAATCGTCCAGCACGTCGCGCTCAATACCTGGACCAACTACATCAATTCGGTCGCCTTAACCGAAATCGACTTCCCGATCGTCACCGCTGCACAGGTCGCGTAAGCCTTTTCACCGGCGGTTTTGCACTGCCGGCCCTTTCCATCTGGAGTATTGCCATGAGCCGCCCCCCTCTGCCGCCATTCAGCCTTGAGAGCGCCGCTGCCAAGGTGCGTCTGGCTGAGGACGCCTGGAACAGTCGCGATCCGGCACGCGTTGCCCTTGCCTACACGCCCGACAGTCGCTGGCGCAACCGGACAGAGTTCCTGCAAGGCCGGGCGGCCATCGAGTCCTTCCTGACGCGCAAATGGCAGCGCGAGGGCGATTATCGCCTGATCAAGGAACTGTGGGCGTTTGCCGGCCATCGTATCTCCGTGCGCTTTGCCTATGAGTGGCATGACGCAAACGGCGAGTGGTTCCGCAGCTACGGCAATGAAAATTGGCAGTTCAATGCGGACGGACTGATGGAGTTGCGCATCGCCAGCATCAACGACCTGGCGATAGCCGAGAGTGAACGCAGGTTTCACTGGGACCGTGGCGAGAACGGACGCCGGCCGGACCAACATGCTGCCCTTGGCGACCTGGGTCTATAAGTCATGTATACAAGTGACATCGCTTTCACGCCTGCGGTCAAGGCCGTGCAGAGCCGCAAGGGCTCGCGCCGTGGCTATGCGCATATGGAAGCGGCAAGTGGGTGGCAAAGCGAAATACCGCCCGACCTGACAGCTTTCATCGCGGCGCAGACAAGCGTCTTTCTCGGCACGGCCAGCGCCGACGGTCAACCCTATATCCAACATCGCGGCGGACCGCCGGGGTTCCTGCATGTGCTGGACGTGCGGACCATCGCGTTTGTGGATTTTGCCGGCAACCGGCAATTCATTTCCCAAGGCAATCTGGCAGAAAATCCGAAGGCGCACCTGTTTTTGATCGACTATGCCCATGCCCGGCGTATCAAGATTTGGGGTACTGCGCGTGTAATCGAAGGCGATTCGGATTTAATGGCAAAGCTGATGCCACCGGGCTATCGCGCTCGGCCCGAGCAGGTGATCCTGTTCACGGTCGAAGCTTGGGATGCGAATTGTCCTCAGCATATCCCGCAGCGATTCGAAGCCGCCGATGTGGCGGAGGCCATAGAGATGCGCGACAAGCGCATCGCCGAACTTGAAGAACGGGTGCGGCAATTGGAAGTCAGCCGCCTATGATAACGCACCGATATCGAATCGTCTGGGGCCATACCGAGACGTGGGTGACCTCCTAGAGCGGGCTGCGTTCAGATGGTAACGTCAAGCGGAACGCAGCCCGCTCTAATTTTGAGTTTGCACGCTCCGCACGTTTACACGGTGATTCCGTGTAAACGTGCTTTGCT
>NZ_GL883077.1:779390-783067 GCF_000204015.1 Asticcacaulis biprosthecium C19
GGACGTGGTGTCCGGAGAGGTCACCTGGCACCTGAAAGATTTTATGGCTACAACTTGATGGTAGCTCTATTTCTTACATATTTTCAATAACCTACTTATCGTCGCCTTCTTTATAAGCAAAAACGACGCCCGGTGAGGGGCGCCGTTGAGGGAGACGTATGTGGTTCGGCTTATCGGGCCAGCCATCCGCCGTCGACCGGGATGACCGCGCCGTTGACATAGTCGGAAGCCGCAGCCGCCAGGAAGATGGCCGTGCCGGCCAGGTCCGACGGCAAGCCCCAGCGCCCGGCCGGGATGCGGTCTAGAATGGCCTTTTCGCGGACTTCGTCGGCCCGGATCTGAGCCGTGTTGTCGGTCGCCATATAGCCCGGCGCGATGGCGTTGATATTGAGGCCCTTGGCGCCCCATTCGTTGGCCAGCAGGCGGGTGATGCCGGCAATACCCGACTTCGAAGCCGTATAGCTGGGGACGCGGATACCGCCCTGGAAGCTCAGCATCGAGGCGATGTTGATGATCTTGCCGCTGCCCTGGGCGATCATGTGGCGGCCGGCCGCCTGGGCCATGAAGAAGGCGCCCTTGATGTTGACGTTCATCACGTCATCCCAGTCTTTTTCCGAGAAGTCGACGGCGTCCTGACGGCGGATCAGGCCGGCATTGTTGACCAGGATATCCAGCCCGCCCAGACCGGCGATCGTCTCAGCGGCGATGCGCTCGACCGGCTCGATCGTGATCAGGTTGGCGTCGATATTGAGGAACTTGCGGCCCAGGGCGCGGACCTTGTCGCCGGTTTCCTCGGCCGGCACGATACCGGCTGCGGCGATGTCGGCGCCGGCTTCGGCCAGAGCCAGGGCAATGCCCTGACCAAGGCCGGTATTGGCGCCGGTGACCAGGGCCACCTTGCCCGTCAGATCGAACATGCTGTTCGCCATGTCGTTTTTCCCGTTTGTTTTTATTGCGTGAGGGACTGTTTTGAAAATGCGTCAGGCTGAGACGAAAAGGGTTGGTTTCGAGACCCGGAGCGGAGCGTACTCAAGTACGTGAGCACCGGAAGCGTAGAAAGCGGTCCTTTGCAGGCCGGCCTGGCGCATTTTCAAGCAGTCTCCTAGGCCAGTTGACAGATGTCGAGTACCTTCATGTCGGTATAGTCGAGGTTTTCCCCGCCCATGGCCCAGATGAAGGCGTAGTTGGAGGTGCCGGCACCCATGTGGATCGACCACGGCGGCGACACGACAGCTTCGTTGTTGGCGATGACGATATGGCGTGCGGCGTCGGGCTCACCCATGAAGTGGAAGACGCGGTCATTGGCGCCCAGGTCAAAATAGAAATAGACCTCCGAGCGGCGGTCGTGCAGGTGCGGCGGCATGGTATTCCACACCGAACCCGGCGCCAGGATGGTCAGGCCCAGCAGTAGCTGGCACGACTTGGCTGTGGTGGGGACGATATACTGGTAGATGACGCGCTGGTTCGAGGTTTCCAACGAACCGCGCTCCAGCGGTACCGCCTGGTCGATCGAGATCTTGACCGTCTCATACCGGGCATGGGCCGGTGTCGAGGTCAGGTAGAACAGAGCCGGGTTGGCGGCGTCGGTCGAAGCGAACAGCACTTCGGCCGTGCCCATCGGGATGTAGAGACCGTCCTTCAGGCCCAGGTCGTAGACCGTGCCGTCGACCGTGACCGTGCCGGCGCCACCGCCGACATTGATCACGCCCAGTTCGCGGCGTTCCAGGAAGGGATGACCGGCGGCCGAGGCCGGCTCGGTCTGGTCGGGCAGTTTCAGGGTTTGGTGGACCGGAGCCGCGCCGCCGACGACGAAGCGTTCGAAATGGGTGTAGTTGAGGACGACATTATCGGCCTCGAACAATCCGCCCATATGGTATTTTTCGCGCAGGTCCTGCGTGCCGGCGCCATCCATCATGTCGGGATGGGTGGCGTGGTAGATTTTTCGGTACAATGAATTCTGGCACATAGGCTTTGCAGGCTCCGGTTCTTTTTTGATCATTTACGATCAAAATTATTCAAAGGCAATCCATTCCGAACTTCGTACTAGAGTTTGTACGCAGCTTTCGGAAGGGTGTAGGTCAGGTCCTTGATCACCGCCGCCGCATCGTCGAGATCGATGCGATGTTCGGCGACCAGACGGGCGAGGAAGTTGGCGTCAACGCGGCGGGCAACGTCGTGGCGCGCCGGGATCGACAGGAAGGCGCGGGTATCGTCGTTGAAGCCCACCGTATTGTAGAAGCCGGCGGTTTCGGTGACCTGCTCGCGGAAGCGCATCATGCCTTCGGGGCTGTCGTGGAACCACCAGGACGGGCCCAGCTTCAGGATGGGGTAGTGACCGGCCAGCGGCGCCAGTTCCCGGCTGTAATTGGTCTCATCCAGGGTGAAGAGAATGACCGTCAGGTTCTTCTCATTGCCGAAGACGTCCAGCAGCGGCTTCAGCGCATGGACATAGTTGCTCGGCAAGGGGATGTCGCAGCCCTTGTCGCGACCGTACTTTTCAAAGACCTTGAGATTGTGGTTGCGGTAGGATCCCGGGTGGATCTGCATGGTCAGGCCGTCGTCCAGGCTCATGCGGGCCATTTCGGTCAGCATCTGGGCGCGGAACAGTTCGGCATCCTCGGGCGTTACGTGCTTGCCCGTGACGCGCTTGAACAGGGCCTTGGTATCGGCCGTCGACAGGTTGGCGGTCTGGGCGGTCGGGTGGCCGTGGTCGGTCGAGGTGGCCCCGTGCTGCATGAAAACATCGCGCTGCTTGCGGTGGGCGCGCAGGTAGCCTTTCCAGCTATAGACGTCTTCGCCGGTCAGGTCGGCGAACATTTTCAGTTTAGCGTGGAAGTCTTCGTGCTCCGGGTCGATGACCGGGTCGGGGCGGTAGGCGGTGACGACGCGGCCTTTCCAGCCAGAGTCCTTGATCGTGCGATGATGCTCGAGCGTGTCGGTCGGGCCTTCGGTGGTGGCCAGCAGCTCGATGTTGAAACGGTCGAACAGGGCGCGCGGGCGGTAGGCGTCCGAGGCCAGAAGTTCGCCGATACGGTCATAGTAGAAATCCGCATTGTCTTCGCAAAGCTGGACCTCGAAGCCCATGATCTCGCCGAAGACGTGACCCATCCACATCGAGGTGGGGGTGCCGCGGAACAGGTGCTGGTTTTTTGCGAAGATGCGCCAGGCCGCGCGCGGATCGGCGCCCGACGGACCGGCCTTGGAGCCGACGCCGACATCGTCCAGGTCGATGCCCTGCGAGTAGAGCATGCGGTAGATGTAGTGGTCGGGGCTCAGGAAAAGGGCAGTGGCGTTTTCGAACGGTTCGTTCAGCGCGAACCACGACGGGTCTGTATGGCCATGCGGCGAGAGGATGGGAAAGTCCTTGACCAGGGCATACAGTTCGCGGGCGTAGCCGCGTTGCACGGGGTCTGACGAGAACAGACGATCGCCGTGCGGGGAGAGTGGCTTTGTCATATCAATAGCACCAATGGATTCAACGATTTCAGGCGCCTTGTGTTATGTCTGCCTGTGCTCCCGTGGCAAGATAGGTAACCGGTGTCATTCCTTTTGGCAATGGATTTTTTTGAGTCAATGTCAAAAAGTGGGGTTGGGAGTTAAGGGTGGGGTGAGATTGAGATCTCCACGCACCTACAGCTTACCGCCGCCTCCAGTAAGATACCCCTCCACCCCTTCGG
>NZ_GL883077.1:784224-801893 GCF_000204015.1 Asticcacaulis biprosthecium C19
CTTCGTAGGGAGGAGGGAGATTGATGGTCTCGGATGTGGTAGGCCTGCCTCGAGCGAGGCCTATTTCGGGACTGGGCCGGACGAGCCACGGATGATCAGAGCCGAGTCGAAAATAAAGCTGGCGCCCGGCTTGGTTTCGGCCGAGGTCAGCTTTTCCGATGCCATCCTGGCCATGTCACGAGTCGGCAAACGCACTGTGGTCAGGGTCGGGTTGATGCGTGTGGCGATCGGCGCGTCGTCGAAGCCCAGTATGGTCAGGTCGTCGGGGATGCGCAGGCCCAGCTCGTAGGCGGCCTTATAGGCACCGGCGGCCATGTCGTCGTTACAGCCGATGATCGCCGTGGGCCGGTCGGGGCGCGTCAGCATCTTCTGCGCGGCCTCATAGCCGGAATCGAAGCTGTAGTTTCCGGACTCGACCGTGGCGAAGGTCAGGCCGTGATTGGCCAGGCCTTTTTCGAAGCCGGCGCGGCGTTCGTGGGCCGACGGGTAGAGTTCATTGCCGGCGATGAAGCCGATGCGGCGGTGGCCCAGCCCGACGATGTGTTCGCCGGCCTGTTCGCAGCCGACCCGGTCGCGCGACACAATCTGAAGGCCGGCAATCGGCGGCTGGACGTCGTTATTGCGGGCGGTGACGCGGATGAAAGGGACGTCCAGTTCATCGAGCAGGTCCAGCAGGCCCTGGTCCTCGGCCACCGGCGGCAGGATGATGACGCCGGCCAGGCGCTGCAGCTCGACGAAGTCGCGGATCTCGTCCAGGAAACCCTCGGCCTTCCAGTCGCACGGGTGCACCACCAGTTCGTTGCCCGAACCGCGTAGTCCGTCCAGTGCACCCATCTGCATGTTGACGATGTACTGGGCATTGGGGTTGTCGTAGATAAGCCCAATCAGGAAGGATCGACGAAAGGCCAGGCCGCGCGCCTGGGGATCCGGGCGAAAGCCGACGCGGGCGATGATGTCATTGACCAGGTCGCGGGTTTCGCCGCGCACCGACGGCGACTTGTTGATCACCCGCGACACAGTCTTCTTCGACACCTGGGCCAGGCTGGCGACGTCGTTGATCGTCGCCTTCTTGCGGCGTTTCAGGAAATCTTCGACAGGGTCACCGTTCATACGGTCGCCGTGAATGGGGTCGGTCATCAGGTCGCCGGGCTCTTGTCCCGAGCTTACCGGCGGGCGGGGCTGCGAAGGACGGGTCATGCTGCGAATCGTTTTGTGCTATCGGTATTCGCAGAAATCGCCAACAGGCAGTTAACTGCCCTTGCGCCGTTTATTTTCCCCGGCATATTGCCTGCATCCCCGGTTTTTTCTAATGACACCGGTTACCATAAAAGAAATGCCCGCGGTTTGCACGCGTTTTTGCAAAGGAACGAATTATGCCCGAAGATCAAGCGACCCAAAAGGCTGGCTGCGCCGGTTTAGGCGCTCGTGATGCCGCACGTCCCGGTATCCTGCGTGTCCACGAAAACGACCATGTTGCGGTGGCGCTCGGCGACCTCGATGCTGGCGAAACCGTCACAGTGGGTGCGGTGTCCGTCACCCTGACGACCGATGTCCCCAAGGGCCACAAGATCGCGCTGTACGACATCCCCGTTGGCCAGGCAGTGCTGAAGTTCGGCTTCGTCATCGGCCGTGCGACGCAAGCGATCGCCGCCGGTGAGCACATTCACAGCCATAACCTGGCCACCGCATTGTCCGGCGTTGAAGACTACACTTACGAACCGGTCCCAATGGCGAAGCCGGCGGTCCCCACGGGGCAATTTCTCGGTTACCGCCGCGGCGACGGCAAGGTCGGCATTCGCAACGAAATCTGGATTTTGTGCACGGTCGGCTGTGTCGCCCGAACGTCGGAACGGCTGGCGCGACTGGCTTCGGAGCGTTTCAAGGGCCGTATCGACGGCGTCCACGCCCTGACCCATCCGCTGGGGTGTTCGCAACTGGGCGATGACCTGGATCATACGCGCAAGCTGATTGCCGCCCTGGCTATGCACCCCAATGCCGGCGGCGTGCTGATTGTCGGCCTTGGCTGTGAGAACAATCAACTTTCGGCCCTGCTGAAGGAAATCGACCGCCCCGCGGACCGGCTGAAATATTTCGCCGCCCAGATGGTCGAGGACGAGACTGAAACAGGCCTGGAAGCGCTTGAGGAACTGGTCGCCATCATCGAAAAGGACCAGCGCGAACCCTGTGACCTTTCGGATCTGGCCATCGGCGTCAAGTGCGGTGGTTCCGACGGTTTTTCCGGCCTGACCGCCAATCCGCTGGTTGGCCGAGTAGCCGACCGTGTCGCCTTTGCCGGCGGCCAGGCGATCATGACCGAGATTCCCGAGATCTTCGGCGCCGAGCGCATCCTGATGGGGCGTGCGAAGAACGAAGCCGTGTTCGAAGGCGTGGTGTCGGTGGTCAACGACTTCAAGCAGTACTTCCTCGACCACAATCAACCGGTGTTCGAAAACCCGTCGCCCGGCAACAAGGCCGGCGGCATCACCACCCTGGAGGAAAAATCCCTAGGGGCGGTGCAGAAGGGTGGGACCTCGCCCCTCAATGAAGTCCTGCGCTACGGTGAACGTGCCGACGAAAAGGGCTTGAGCCTGCTGGAGGCGCCGGGAAATGACGCCGTGTCGTCGACGGCCTTGACGGCGGCCGGCGCGGTGATTGTGCTGTTTACCACCGGCCGCGGTACGCCGCTGGGATTCCCGGCCCCGACCCTGAAGATCGCCTCCAACTCGGCCCTGGCGCAAAAGAAACCGCACTGGATCGATTTCGACGCCGGTCAGGTTCTGAACGATGGGCTCGATGCGACGACGGACTCGCTGATGGATTTGATCTTGCGCACGGCCTCGGGGCAGCCTAGCTGCAACGAGACGAATGACGAGCGCGAAATCGCCATCTGGAAGAACGGAGTCACCCTGTGAAGCACCTGTCCCTTGCCACGCTTTCTGACGTGAAGGCTGAAAAGCCGGCCTACGATCCCACGACACTCGCGCTGGGCGTGGTTCATTTCGGACCCGGCGCCTTTCACCGCGCGCATCAGGCGGCCTATCTCGATGCTCTGGCAGTAACCGACCCGCGCTGGGGCATTTGCGGCGTGTCGCTGCATTCGACCGGTGTGCGTGATGCGCTGACGCCCCAGAACGGGCTCTACACCCTGGCCACCCTCGACGAGGAGATCGGTTACAGGATCATCGCCTCGATCCGTGAAGTCCTGGTCGGGCCGGAGAACCCGGAGGCTGTGTTCGAACGCCTAATGGGTTGCGGCATCGTCACCTCGACTGTGACCGAAAAAGGCTATTGCCTGCATGCCGACGGCGCGCTCGATTTCGGCCATGGCGATATCGTCCATGACCTGGCCAACCCCCAAGCGCCGAAATCCTTCATCGGCTATGTCGTCGAAGGCCTGCGCCGCCGTCGCGAAGCCGGTCTGGCGCCGTTCGTGCTGATCCCGTGCGACAATCTGCCTAACAACGGCCGCCGTCTCAAGGGCGCCGTGGTGGCGTTCGCGGCGCGCTTTGATGCCGGTTTTGCGGACTGGATCGAGACCGGCCTGGCCTGTCCCTGCACCATGGTCGATTCCATTACGCCGGCGACGGATGACGCCTTGCGGACCCGTGTGGCGGACGCCATTGGTGTGCAGGATGCCTGGCCGATTCAGCGCGAAGCCTTTACCCAGTGGGTGATCGAGGACCACATCCATGACGGCGGCCCGGACTGGACCTCGGTCGGCGTCACCCTGACCGACAATGTCCCGGCCTATGAGCGTGCCAAGCTGCGGCTGTTGAACGGCCCGCACTCGACCCTGGCCTATGCGGGGCTGCACAAGGGCTATGAGACGGTCTCCGAAGCGATGAACGATCCGGAGCTGTCGGGCCTGGTCCGCGACCTGATGCTGAAGGACGTGGTGCCGCTGCTGGAGACGCCCAAGGGCATGGACCTGCCGGGCTATTGCGAAGCGATTTTGAAGCGCTTCCGCAATCCGGCGATCCGGCATCTGCTGTCGCAGATCGCCTGGGACGGCTCGCAGAAACTGCCGATCCGGATTCTGAGTTCGTTGCAGGAAGCCCTGGCACGCGGCAATGACATTTCGCGTTTGGCTGTGCCTTTGGCGGCGTGGATGCGCTTTGTGCGCAAGAAGGCCGCGACAGGGGAGGCGATGACCGACCCGCTGGCGGGGGAATTGATCGCGCTTGGCAAGGGCTTGAGCGACAGCCGCACCGATGTGGCGGTCTTCCTGGCCTTACGGGCCGTGTTCCCGGAAAACCTGGCGGGGAATGCTGTGTTTGTGAACGCGGTTGAAGCCGCATATGAGCGGCTCCTGGCCGCGGAAGATGTGGTTGCATAAGCCTTTCTCCCTCTCCCCACTTGAGGGGAGAGGACGAGAGCGGAGCGAAGTAAACGCGATTGGGTGAGGGGTTGAGGACATCCAGTTTCTACAGTTGTTGCTGAACCAACCCCTCACCCCAACCCTCTCCCCTCAAGTGGGGAGAGGGAGATTTGTTCGTGCTTTTTGATTTCTCACGCCGCCTTCTGAAGCCGCTCCGGCACTTGCCGGACCTGGGGGGCGATCGGTTGCACCGAGGTCGCCACAGCATTGATGTACAGGCTGTAAATATGGGTCATGCTGGTGAAATTGTCCTGCATCTTCTGCACCATGGCGCTCTGCAATTCGACAAAGTCCTGCACCGTCTTGACCGATAAAACCTGTTTCGACAACGCATCGTAATCCGAAAAACTCTTGCCGCAGGCTTCTGTGACGGCCTTGTTGACATCGCTCATCGCCGACGAAGCGCGCTTGCCGGCCTCGACGTAGGCGTCCATGGTCTGCGCCCCGATTGCCAGATTGCGGCTGGCCAGGCGGCTGGCGTCCTCGCCGACGCGGCGCAGGGTTTCGCGTCCGCTATCGGTGACCTTGTCGACGGCGTCCTTGCCGGCCTGGACGCTGTCGCGCGCCGTCTCGGTAGCGGCGGTGGTGGTGTCGGTCACGGTGTCGGCCGCGCGCTTGACGTTGTCTTTGGGATTATCAGCCAAGGTGGTCGTCCTCTAGGATTTGCGCGCATGCGAACAGCTGCCGGTAAACCGGTGCCAGAAATGCGTCGCTGTGGCTTATGGGAAAGGGTTTGCGCCGTTTATCGCGGCGCAAACCATATAGCCGAATCTGCGTAATGAAGTCGCAGGTTTTCGCCGTGTTTACGTAAGGATCACGTAAGGGAAATTTGGCAGGCCTATGCCGCCCTGATATGGCTGAGGAAGCGGTTGATCTGGGTGCGTAGGTTCGCGGCCTGATGAGCCAGTTCGCCGGAGGCCGATAGTACCTGAGCGGCGCCGGCGCCGGTTTCTTCGGCCAAGCGGGCAACACCGGTGATGTTGATGGTGACTTCCTGTGTGCCCATCGAAGCCTGATTGACAGCCTGAACGATTTCGTTGGTGGCCGAACCTTGTTGCTCGACGGCGGCGGCGATTGTGCTCGACGAGTCGTTGATGTCGCGAATCGTGCCGGTGATGTTGCTGATGGCCTCGACGGCCCGGCGGGTTGTAGACTGTATGCTGCCGATGTGCTGGCTGATCTCGGCGGTGGCGCGGCTGGTCTGACCGGCCAGAGCCTTGACTTCGGACGCGACGACGGCGAAGCCTCTGCCGGCCTCACCGGCACGGGCGGATTCGATGGTGGCGTTGAGCGCCAGCAGGTTGGTCTGCGAGGCGATGCCGGTGATCATGTCGACGATACCATTGATGCGATCGGCGGCTTGCGACAGTTCCTGCACGATGGCTGCGGTGGAATCGGCCTCACGGACGGCTTCGCGCGCCTTGATCGACGAGTGTTCGACCTGACGGCTGATCTCTCGTACCGAGGCGCCCAGTTCTTCGGCGGAACCGGCGACCGAGGTCACGTTGGTGCCGGCTTCTTCGGCGGCGGCGGAAACCGAGGTGGCCTGGGCTGAGGTTTCATGCGCCGAAGAGGTCAGTTGCGATGCCGTGGCCTGCATTTCCGTCGCGGCGGAGGAAACGATGTCGACGATGCCACCGACGGTCGTCTCGAACTGGTCGGCCAGGTCGCGCATGGCGGCACTGCGCTGGATGGCGGTTCGTTCGCGCGTCTCGATGGCTTCCTGTTCAAGCGTTGTGTTGTATATCATGCCGGCCTTGAAAATATCGACTGCGGCGGCCATTTCACCGATTTCGTTGGTTTCGCCGAGGCTGGGGACTGTGGACGTCGTATCGCCCGTGGCCAGTTGGCGCATAGCTTCGGCCATCCGGCGAATGGGCGTCGATATGCTCGTGATCATCAACCATCCGATGACGACGCAAACCAGGACAGAGAAACCCAGCGCGATCAGGATAAGGGTTTTCGCCAGTTCGCCAGTCTTCATACTATCAATGGCTGCGGCGGTGCCCATCTTGCCCTGGAATTCGCGGTCAGCCGTGACGGTCGCCCGTACCAGGTCGACGGTAGACCGCATGTCGGTCGCATAGATTTGCTTGGCTGTGATATCATCATCGGAACCAAGCGCCTGCTCGTAACTGACAGAAAAGGCCATATATTGGTCCAGCGCATCGGTCATAGCCTTGGCGAGCTTTTCTTCTTCGCCTGGCAGGATGGTCGGCGTGTAATCCCTAAGGTCCTGGTCGATCTCCGTCTTGGCGACGGCAGCTCTTTTCAGGAAGGCCTCGCGTTCGTCGGTCTTGATAAGCGCCAGGCCCTGGTACAGGCGGAAACGTTCGAAGTCCTCGGACAGGTTGCCCATCGCCTGGGTCGCGGGCAGCCAATTCGTTGCCACTTCCTCGGACTTTACATTGATTCGCGCCAATCGGTCGAAGGCAAAGGCACCCAGAGCAGCCGTGGTCAGCAGCATAAGGAATAGGGCGGCGATCACGCGAAAACGGATCGTGAAGCGGCTAAGCATAGGGAACTCCGGTACTGATACAGACAGTCGTCCATCCGTGGCCGGTATAGCCATCTTGGAAGAATGTTGATTTATGACTGCGCGTCGCCGTGTGAAGTTAGTCTTAAGACGTGTTTTAATATCCGGCACGCGCCACCTACGTACCTTGCTGAATGAAGGGTACTTTGGAAAACAGCTTGCGCTCTTCGCCGCGTGGGTCGAGCGCCAACTGTGGCGGCAAATCCATCAGCATGGTTTCGCGCCCGGCCATTGTGTAGGGCAGCCACTGTGGCAGGGCCGGGGTCTGCGGCGAGCCGGATTTGGCAAAGGCGATGAAGGCATCACTGAACAGGTCAGCTATGCGGCGGGCATCGTCGCTGTCGGTGGTGATACTGTCCGGCACAGCCGTCGTGCGGAAAACCAGAGGAATATCAATCGTGTGCGGCGCGCCATGCTTGCCGCCGTCCTTGGGCGATCGCCAATCGGCCTGGTAGGCATAGATGACGGCGCCGGCTTTTGCCCGAGCCTCCAACTCTTCGACCGCGCCGCGCCATGACCGCCCGGCTGTGGTGGCGGCAAAGAAGACATCCGACGGCGACATATCTGGATAAAGGCGGCGGTAGGTGTCGATGACAATGTAAGGGTCGATATCGACGCGGTACTGCGGCGGTAGCTTGGCCGGCAGTTCGTCCCAGGTCAGTTCGAAATTGTGCGGATCTCCCCCTAAGAAGGCACGCGTTTCGTCACGGGTATTGCCGATCATCATCGGGATGTCGTGTGATTGGGACGGCGCGTCGGGCCAGAAAGGATGGCGGAACAGGACGGTCTCGTCCAGCACTGGGCCCATATAGACGCCGCCGGAGCCGATAACCGGGTCTTTCGCTTTCAGGGCGGCAACCAGATCAGCAACTGGCAGGGTCTGGACTTTCGCCAGGCCGTCGGCGTCGGGTTTCAGACCCAGCAGTTCCAGAAAGGCCGTGGCGCGCAGGGTGGCGTTGCCAGGTCCGGACGCCGTCACCTGCTGGCCGCTCATGGTGGCGGCGCGATTGAACAGGCCCCTGGCTGACGGCGTCGCCATCATGGTGGCGATCTTGGCGCCGCCGCCGGACTGGCCAAACACCATGACCTGGTTCGGGTCGCCGCCGAAGTTGCGGATATTGTCGCGCACCCATTCCAGGGCCAGATGCAGGTCCAATTGCCCGCAATTACCGGACTGTTGCAGCCTTAACGCGCTGGGCGTGTGCTCAAGGAGCGAAACGTTAGCACCGCCCAGCGCAAGCCTTTCAAGGCGCGCGAGATAAAGGTAACCGAAGGCGTTGAGGCGGTGATTGACCGTGACGACCACAACATCGCCACGCAGGGCCAGGTTGGTGCCGTCGTACAACGGACTGCCGCCCGAGCCGTTGGCGTAGGCGCCGCCGTGTATGTAGAACATCACCGGCCGGGCCTTTTTGGTATTGGCTTCCGGCGTCCAGATGTTGAGGAACAGGCAGTCTTCGCTTTGGCCGTAGGGGTCGGGCGTGCTGCCCTGGGGCGAGGCAGGACCATAGGTAACCGCGGCAAAGGGTTTGGTCCACGGCTCGGGTTTGACCGGTGGCTGGAAGCGTCTGGCGATACCATAACGTAGACCCAGATAGACGCTGACGCCGTCCTTGACCTGACCGGTGACGGGTCCGGCGGTGGTTTGCACCTTCGAGACGGCAGATCTTGCTGACACCGGTGTCACGAGTGCGGTCGCGGTGAGGGCGGTCAGGCCGGTAAGGGCGTGGCGGCGGTTCATGGAAAGCGTCCCTGCTGTCAGATGGTTTTGGATTAAACTAAAACCAATTCAGGGTTTTGTCTTGAGATAATCGCGTCACACGACTAGGTTTAGCTATGACCTCGCCTGCGCCCCTTATCGACGGTTTCGGCCGCCGCCTCAGCTATGTCCGGCTGTCGGTGACGGACCGCTGCGATCTGCGCTGCACCTACTGTATGAGCGAGACGCAGACCTTCCTGCCGCGCAAGGACCTGCTGAGCTGGGAAGAGATGGAGCGGCTGAGCCGGTTTTTGATCCAAAGCGGGGTCGACAAGTTGCGCATCACCGGCGGTGAACCCCTGGTGCGCAAGGGCGTCCTCGATTTTATCGGACGGCTGGGTGAGGAGGTTCACGCCGGGCGGCTGAAAGAACTGACCCTGACGACCAACGGGACCTTGCTCGAAGGGGCGGCGCCGGCCCTGGCCGCAGCAGGGGTCAAACGCATCAATGTCTCGTGTGATAGTCTGAGGCCCGAGGTGTTCCGGCGGGTCACCCGTGGCGGCGACCTGGCCAAGGTTCTGACCGGCATCGAGGCCGCCCAGGATCACGGCATCAGGATCAAGCTGAACGTCGTCGCCCTGGCCCAGGACAATCTGGCGGACCTGCCCGACATTATCGCCTTTGCCCATGAGCGCGGCATGGATGTCTCGCTGATTGAGACTATGCCGCTAGGTGATATCGAGGGTCGCGAGGCGCAATTTGTGTCTTTGGGGCAGGTGCTCGAAACACTTCGCACTTACTGGAAGATTGAGCCGACGGCTGAAACGACGGCCGGGCCGTCGCGCTACTATCGCGTCGCCGAGACCGGCGGGCGGCTGGGGCTGATCACGCCGCTGTCGCATAATTTCTGCGACACCTGCAATCGCGTCCGCATTACCTGCACCGGCCAGCTTTACATGTGCCTGGGCCAGGACGACCATGTCGATCTGCGCGGGCCTTTGCGTGACGACCCGAGCGATGCCGGATTGGCGCAGGCCCTGCAGCAGGCCCTGACGCATAAACCGCGCGCCCATGATTTTTTCATCAATTCCAACGCCTTGCCGCCGGTTGAACGAAGCCACCGGCCGGCGCGCACCATGTCCGTGACCGGGGGATAGAATGGCCGATATTGCACAAGATGACTTGAAGTGGCTGGGCGGCGGGCGGATCAACGCTGAGCGGCCGTTCAAACAGGTTAGTATCGCTGTCCTGACCGTGTCCGACACGCGCGACGAGGAAAGCGACACCTCTGGCGATATCCTGGCGAAACGTATCGAAGCCGCGGGCCATCGGGTCGCCGCACGTGAGATCGTTCGCGACGATGTCGACGCGATCCGCAAGGTGGTGAAGAACTGGACCAGCTCGGGTCAGGTCGATGCGATCATTTCGACCGGGGGCACGGGTATAACCGGCCGCGATGTCACCCCCGAAGCCATCGAACCGCTGATGTCCAAGAAGATCGATGGCTTCTCAACCATCTTCCATATGCTGAGTTATCAGACGGTCGGCCTGTCGACGCTGCAATCGCGGGCGACTGCCGGCATTGTCGACGGCGTCTTCGTCTTTTGTCTGCCGGGCTCGAATGGGGCCGTAAAGGACGGCTGGGACAAGGTCATCCGCTGGCAGCTCGATTCCCGCCATGGTCCGTGCAACATGGTCGAACTGATGCCGCGCCTCGACGAGCGCTGACATGGTTCCCGACGCCAATCTCCAGGATGATGTCCCGCTGAAACCCAATCTTGTCACGGTGGCCCACGCTCAGTACCGGGTGCGGGCGGGTGCGTTGCCTGTGGTGACGGAGACGGTCGCGTTGAACAAGGCGCTGGGGCGGGTACTGGCCCAGGATGTGACCGCCACGCGCGACCAGCCGCCGTTCAATGCCTCAGCCATGGACGGTTATGCGGTTCGCAGCGCGGATCTGGCGCGGCGGGTCAATCCGGCCACCCTCAAATTGATCGGGGAAAGCCAGGCGGGCAGCGCGTTTGGCGGCATCGTTCACCGCAACGAGGCCGTGCGCATCTTTACCGGCGCGACGGTGCCGAGGGGGTGCGACGCTGTCGTCATCCAGGAAAATACTGTTGCTGGTGATGGCACCGTGACCATTCAGCCAGATGGGCTGAAACTGACCAGGACCCACATCCGTCCGGCCGGCCAGGATTTCAAATCCGGCGAGGTGCTGCTGAAAGCCGGGGAACGGCTCGATCCGTGGCGGTTGTCGCTGGTCGCCGCGGCTGGGCTGGACCGTGTGGCTGTGGCGCGTCGGCCGGTGGTGGCCGTGCTGTCGACCGGCGATGAGCTGGTGCCGCCGGGCGGGGAGCCCGATGGCGATCAGATTTTCGAATCCGGCTCCCACGCCATTATGGCCCTGATCAAACAATGGGGCGGCAAGGCCGTCTCGCTCGGCGTCGGGGCCGACACGAAAAAATCCCTGCTGAAGGCGTTAAAGGGCGCCGAGGCCGATCTTATCGTGACCATTGGCGGAGCCAGCGTCGGTGATCATGATCTGGTTAAGCCGGCCCTGGCGAAGCTGGGGCTGGACCTGGCTTTCGACGGCATCAAGGTCCGACCCGGCAAACCTACGGCGTTCGGGCAAGTTAAGGATGGTCGCCGGGTGTTGAGCCTGCCGGGCAATCCGGCCTCGGCCTTCGTCATGGCGCAGTTGATGCTGAAAGCCTGGCTGGAGACCAGTCTCGGCATGCCGCCGCGCCAGGATTACGCCCATGCCGCCACGACGGTGGCGATCGCCGCCAACGGCCCGCGCGAAGCCTTCCTGCGCGGGACCTGCAGCCTATCGTCCGACGGCCGCATGCAGGTTACGCCCTTTTCCGACCAGGATTCCTCGCTGATTACCGTCTTTGCCCGTACAGACGCCCTGATCCATCTGCCGTCCGGGTCGGAGGCGAAGCAGCCCGGTGATCTGGTCGACATCCTGCCGCTGGATCGCCTGTGATGGCCGCACCGCGCCTCAGAGTCGCCTCTGGATTCGCCAGCGATATCGGCCACCGTGACGAAAACCAGGACTTCGCCGCCGCCTGCCTGGAGGACCTGCCGCGCCATCATGGCCTGGTCGCCGCCGTCGCTGACGGCGTCGGCGGAGCCAAGGGCGGACGCGTCGCCGCGGAACTGACCGTGCGCTCATTCATCGACGATTATCTCAGCCAGAGCGATGCCCTGCCGCCGCGCAAGACCGCCGCGCGGGCGCTGGAAAGTATCAACCACTGGCTCCATGTCCAGGGTACCAAGGACGCGAAGCTCAAGGGTATGTCGGCAGTGTTTACCGGCGTGGTGGTCAAGGGTCACCGCATGCACAGCTTCCATGTCGGGGATACGCGTCTGTACCGGCTGCGCGATGGCCAGCTCAGCCTGCTGACCAAGGATCACAAGCCCGAAGGCGCCGAGGACAGCCATTACATTACCCGCGCCATCGGCATGGAAGAGTCGGTCCGCATCGACTACCGCGTTCACGACGTCGCCATCCATGACCGCATCCTGCTGAGCAGCGACGGAGTCCATGGGCCGTTGAAAATGGCCTATATGACCGACGTGCTGAATGCCCGGGCGGCACCGGACGAGACGGCGCGCAAGCTGGTGGCCGATGCTCTGGCGGCCGGCGGGACGGACAATGCCACCGCCCTGGTCATCGATATTGTCGACCTGCCGCCGACCACGCTGGAGGACCTGGACGCGGTCTTTGCCAGCCTGCCGATCCACGATCCGCCCAAGGTCGGCGAGATGGTCGACGACTTCAAGCTGGAATCGATCCTGTCGGACAGCGACTATTCGCGGGTGTTCAGGGCGCGCGACACCAAGGAGCACCGCGCCGTCCTGCTTAAGTTCCCGCGCCAGGACACGATCGGAAGCGAAGCCACGGCGCGGGCGGCCTTTGCGCGTGAAGCCTGGGTGGCGACGAGGGTCCACCACATCTTTATCGGCGCAGTCCTGACCCTGCCGCCGAAACGCCAGACCCGGCTGTACATTGCCCAGCCGTTTTACGAGGGCGAAACCCTTGAAAAGCGGCTGTTGCGGGCGCCGGTGCCGTTGGCTGAGGGGTTGGAGATCGCGCTGAAGCTGGCCAAGGCGATTGCCGCCCTGCATCGGGCGGGGATCATCCACCGCGATATCAAGCCGGAAAACATCATCCTGACCCCGGATGGCGGGCTGAAGCTGATCGACCTGGGGGTGGCGCGGCTGCCGCACTTGGACACGGCGCGTGAGATGGACCACGTGCCGGGGACGGCCAGCTATCGCGCGCCGGAAATGTTCGACGGCAATTCGGGCGATGAGCAGACGGACATCTTTGCTTTGGGGGTGACGCTCTACCGGATGTTCAGCGGCGGCAGCTATCCCTATGGTGAGATCGAACCGTTCGTGCGGCCGCGCCTGGGCAAGGCTGAGCCTCTGACGGCGAAACGTCAGGACGTGCCGGCCTGGCTGGAGAACCTGATCCGTACTGCGATCGCTCCGGACCCGGACGAACGATTCCAGGACGGGTTCGAACTGGCCTATCAACTGGAGAATGGCGCGCTGAGCACGGCGTCCGTGCCGGCGCGGCGCGAGACCTGGGCGCGGCGTAACCCGGAAAAGTTGTGGCAGGCGATCTCGCTGCTGCTGTTCCTGGCGCTGCTCGTGGTAGGGTTGGGGCGGTTGTGAGGTAAAGCAGCGTCAATCTTTGCGACGTGCCCCTTCGGTGCCGGCCTAAATCCGGAGGCCTCCACTTGTCTGCGCAGGCATCCGGCTCGCTTTTGACGTCAGATAAATGACTCAGCCCCTTTTTTCCGCACTCTTTTCCCTGTTCCCCTGTATTTCGGCGTCATCGCCAAATCCCTCGGCGTGGGGGGGGGGGGGGGCGCTTTATCGGCTGGTGGGGTGAAGATGGGCGTTGAAGCCATCTTCGATACAGCCAAATCGAAACGTGATCTACGTACCTAGAGACTTATTAATCGTTTCTGGCCTGATCTCAAGCAATTCGGCAAGCTGGTTGGCGATCCGCACCCCAAGCCAGACACCGCCCGTATGTCCAAGAGTTTTGGGCGCCTCAGGAACTCCGAACTCATCAGAAGCACCGTTTCGTGTGGTAATGCCGTCAAATTGCCAATGGACCCCCAGATACACACGACTAACCGAATTGTCGGTGATCGCCTTCCATAGGCTGGGGTAGCGCCGTGTTAACAATTGTCGGGGCATGCCTGTCCGCGGGTCACGGTTGCGCCCATTGAATTCATCAGAAACAAAGTCGAAGTCAACATTGTCCCCGCCATCGTCCTCGAAATTGGCCGCCCCCTTTTCTACAAGAAACAACCGCAATAGTTGAAACGCGGCCGCTCCGAAGGTTGCATGGCCCGAAGGGTAAGCTGGAAAATCAGGTGTCCGCTCAATGTCATTGCCGTTTGTAGCGGGGCGGCCAAGTGGTCGCCAGTCCCGTCGAGGTGCGGTTCCGTGGTTGGGATCGGCATTTGGAATCCCCAGTGCTGGTCGCCACATCATATGCTTGGCCGAATATTTGTAGTGCCAAGCATCAATAGCAGCGTCGGCTTGCGAAATGCCAATCATCGCGATGATATCGAGTTCATCATCCACACTCAACCGGGTTTTATTGCGAGCCTGGATGTCATCGAGCACCGAGAGAACAATCTGCAGGTACAGACGCGGTGGCGTGCCAAGCTCTTGCGGGCCGTCATAGCCCCAGTAAATGCCGATAATCTCTTCATTCAGAGTCCGCGAGCCGTCGGCTCGGTTGCTGATACCTTTAGCGAGAACTTCCTCATAGTCACGTTTATAGTGGGAGGCGGCTTCTACCTCGGTGGGGCTAACTCGCCCGGGCGGTGTAGGAAAGTTCTCTATTCTCTTCGCGACAAGCGGCGCTGCCGTGCCCCAGGCTGAACCTGCAAACCCTTGATTCGGCTCGTTGGGGGGCGCGTTATGGTAGTATGGTTCCAAGATAGGAATATACATGACACCGGCGATTTCCGCGTCTTTCTTCCCCAGCTCATGAATAGCGTCACCGAATGCGATTCCAGCGATCTGCGATTGGGCCCGGAGCGGTGTTGGAGTCGGCTCGAAAAGCTCAAGCCATTGACTGCATGCCGAGTTGATCAGATGCAATTGATCGGGATAGCGCCGGCGCAAAACTTGCGCGCAAGCCATAGCCGCTGCAACTTTGGGGTTTGCGCCTTTCAAATCAGAGGCCGTCGCGTGGCTCTTGAGCTGGGCCAGAAATGCGGAACGACCATTGGCGATGGCCTTCGCATCCCGTAAAGCGGCAAGCGCCATTCCGAGCGCTCGCGCGGTCAGAAATGGCCCCCGTTGATTGCCCTTTTTCTCCCGATTTTGTGGAAAGAAGGAATCGGTATGGTCGCGCCGGATGCATTCAAGCGTCATGTCGATACAAAAACGATACTCAGGTGATGCTGCGGTCATATTCACTTGATCCTAATTTTGAATTGGGGAGGATTTTATTGAAATTTTTTTACACGAGGCCCGCGCCCCGTATGCTGCTGACAAACTCAAACATCAAACTTTGTTAACAAAACTATCGCCGAAGGACGCATGTTCGACAATTCGACATTAGGTTGATAAATGCTATTTGGGGCGTCTGTCTAGGCTTTTTTACCAATGAGGATAATATTTACCACAGAACAAAAATCCGAAGGGACGAGCCGGGATCATAGAGCGCAACAGAAAACGTGAGGTTTGGCGAGATCCGCGTAAGCACTTGATTGGGTCGTCCGACAAGCGGAGAAATCCAGTAACCGTCCAAACATTTAAGCTCACCATCAATCGGTCGAGCGGTGCTCAGTTGATACGCGCCGCAAATATAAAACTCAGTAAGCGTTTAGCCGCCACCGTTACTCGATGTAATTCCACGGCATGAGTGCGTCGACGTCGCTGTTGGGCCATCCGTTGGCGATACGGGTCAGGGTCTGTGTAAGCCAGGCGACCGGATCGACCTCGTTCATTTTGGCGGTTTGCAAGAGGGTTGCGATGGTGGCCCAGGTTCTGCCGCCGCCGTCACTGCCAGCGAAGAGCGCATTCTTCCTGGTGATGGTCTGCGGCCTGATAGCGCGTTCGACGATGTTGGAGTCGATTTCGATGCGGCCGTCGAACAGAAAGCGTTCGAGATTTTCCCGTCGTGACAGGGCGTAGCGGATGTCTTCAGCCAGCTTGGATTTTCCGGAGATGCGCGGCAAGGTATCCTGCCAGAGTTTGAACAGGTCGGCGACAAGCGGCGCCGTTCTCGCCTGGCGCGCGGCGGCCCTCAACTCTGGCACCTGACCGCGGACGTCGCTTTCAACCTCCCAGAGCTTTGCCATCCGCTCAACGGCCTGAGACGCCACCGGTGACTTACCGGCGGCATGCAGTTCGTAAAAGCGTCGACGAACATGGCTCCAGCACCCGGCCAGCAGCAACTTGTCATTGCTCTGGTTAGCTTTGACCAGAGAGGTATAGGCACCATAGCCGTCAACCTGGAGAATACCCTTATAGCCATCAAGATGGCGGGCGATGCAGTCGCCGGCCCGGCTGTCTTCGAAGCGATAAACGACCATGGGCGGGCCCTTGCCGCCGAACGGTCGGTCGTCCCTGGCGTAGGCCCACAACCAAGCCTTCTTGACAGCGCCTGTCCCCGGCGCCAGCGTCGGCAAGGTGGTCTCATCGGCGAAGATCCTGTCGCCTTGCTTGATCTGGGTCAGGACGTAATCGGCGAGGATTTCCAGTTCGAAGACGACCTTGCCCATCCATTGGGCCATGACGGCGCGGCTGATCTCCACCTTGTCGCGGGCATAGATGGCTTCCTGACGATAGAGCGGAAGGCCGTCGGCGTATTTGGAGACGGCGACCTGCGCCAGAAGCGCTTCTGTCGGGATACCGCCCTCGATGATGTGGGCAGGCGCCGGCGCCTGGACGACACCGTCTTCATTGTTACCGTCTTTATCCTTGAAGGCATATTTCGGGCGGCACGTGACGATGACCCGGAACTTCGCCGGCGTGACGTCGAGCCGTTCGGAAACGTCTTCACCGATCTTGAGCTTCGTCTTGCCGACATCCTCCGGACGGTCTTCCGGCTCGATGACGACTTCGACACGCTCCAGATGGGCAGGAAAGCTCTTGCGCGGCCGCGGGGCGCGTTTGGCGGCGCCAGCCCCACGACCCTTCTCGATCTTTGCCTCCAGATCGGCGATCCCGGTGGCGATCTCATCAAAGACGAAGGCGTGCTGCTCATCGTCGACAGCCGCACCCAGTTTCTCCGAGCGCCGCCCGAAACGGGCGCGCTCATACGCCTTCAGGATCAAGGTCAGCCGCTCGATGCGCGCATCGGCAGCGCTATTCAGGCTTTTCAGGTCGGCAACTTCCGTCTCCAGGGCATCGGCTCGGGCTGCTTTTTCCGCCATCGCCAGGGCAAACGCCCTGAGCGCTTCAATGCTGTCCGGAAGGGTAAAATCAGGTGCCGCCATGACACCAAACCTACCAGGTTTCAGCAGGAATGGTCTGCGATTTCAGGGGCCTGATTCATTCTGTCGCAGGGCGTCAGCCGACCATTGCCGGCCGCTTCACGCTCACCGCACGCACCCGTTTCCAGTCCATGCCGTCGACCAGAGCCAGCAACTGGGAATGGCTCATTTGAACACGGGCCTGGCTGATCCTCGGCCAGCAAAAGCCCGACTTTTCCAATCGCTTGGCATAGAGACAGACGCCGGTTCCGTCCCACCAGACAATCTTGATCCTGTCAGTTCTCTTGGCGCGGAAGACGTAAAGCGCACCGTTGAACGGGTCGCTGCCGGCATTGCGCACCAGAGCCAGCAAACTGTCCGGCCCTTTGCGGAAGTCGATCGGATGCGACGCCAGCAGGACCTTGACACCCGACGGGATCATGATGCGCGAACCGCACGGATCACGCGCCGCAAATGAGCTTCATCGCTGTCGACGCCGCAACGGATAGTGGCACCGGCAATGACAACCTCGATAAGCCCCGCCGTCGTTCGCACCTCAACAGATGGCGGCCGGGAGACGGCGCTGATCCA
>NZ_GL883077.1:802034-808114 GCF_000204015.1 Asticcacaulis biprosthecium C19
GCTGGCCTCTTAGCGGTCAGCTACCCGTGCCGTTGGCAATAAACGTCTTATGACGTCAGGTTTTTCCAAGATGAGCGACAAGATGACGCGGTGAAAAAGCCTGGGCACAAGAACCGGCGTGTGAGCGGGTGCGTACTTACAGATATGGAATGAAAAGGCTGACAAAATGTTCAAGCGGACAACCATGCCCACCAGTCCCGCCGCGCGCCTGTTCGCCCTGGGAGGCCTTGCCGCTGCGGGTGTCGGTAGTATCGTCGGACAAGGTGCGAAGCAACTCGCTCATGGCAAGATGCCCGACCTCGGCGCCTTGATATTCAGCGGATCGACCGGTTTGCAGGTCGCTGAACATCTGGCACGGATGCGTGGCGCGGCGATGAAGGTCGGTCAAATTCTGTCGATGGACAATGGTGATTTGCTGCCAAGGGAGTTTAGCCAGGCCTTGGCGCAGCTTCAGCAGGCGGCACACACGATGCCGAACCATCAGGTTGATACAGTGCTAAGGGCCGCTTGGGGAGCGGACTGGCGCAACGCCTTTCAATCGTTCAGCTCTACGCCGATTGCGGCCGCGTCGATCGGTCAGGTGCACAAGGCTGTTCTAAAGTCCGGGCAGGTCCTGGCGGTTAAGCTTCAGTTTCCGAATGTGAAGCAAAGCATTGACGCCGATGTGGCGAATATATCAGGGCTGCTGAAAGCTATCGGATTAGCGGGAAGCCTGAAGGATCTGGATCGGCTGATCGAAGAAGCACGGGTTCAGTTGCATCAAGAGACGGATTATCTGCGTGAGGCCGAGTACATGGAGCGCTATCGCTCGGCGTTGCAGGATGCGCCGGAGTATCTTGTCCCTGCGGCGTATGAGCCCCTGACCCGGCCCAATGTCCTGGCCATGGATTTCATGGAAGGAGAAGACTTGGAGACGGTCTTCGATCAGTCTCAGGACGTACGTGACCATATGGCGGCCGGCTTGTTCGGGCTAAGCTTGAGGGAATTGTTCGTGCTGGGTTTCATGCAAACGGATCCGAATTTCGGCAATTACAAGTGGGTGCGAAGGACCAGGCAGATCGTGCTGCTGGATTTTGGCGCGACAAGGCCGGTGCCTGAAGCGACGGTCAGGGCGTATCGTAAGCTGATGCAGGCGGGGCTTGACGAGGACCGCGGAGCCCTGCGGTCAGCATTGGTTGATATCGGCGTGATGACCGAGGATGTCGGAAGGCGCTATTCTGCCGAAATGAACACCATGATGGACGTGATGATACGGCACTTCGGGCGGGCGACGGTTGATTTTGCTGACCGCACTTTTGTGCCCGTTATCAAAGCCGAGGGCAGTAAGATAGCTCTCGATCGCTCTACCTGGCACACGCCTCCAATCGATACCCTTTTCGTGCAGCGCAAGTTTACGGGCACGGCGATGTTTGGTGTCAAGGCCAAGGCTCGTATAGGGCTCCGCGGGATGGTGAGCGAGGCATTGGATAGGACCCGGACGAACGATTCCACGACGGGTTCGAACGGGCCCGTCACCTGAAAAGCCGCGCACTGAGCACGGTGTCCGTGCCGGCACGGCGCGACACCTGGGCGCGGCGCAACCTGGAAAAGCTGTGGCAGGCGATCTCGCTGCTGCTGTTTCTGGCGTTGCTCGTCGGAGAGTTGGGCCGGTTGTGAGGTGATGGCAAGGCCGACCCTTTCGGCACATTCCTTCAGTGCATCCTTAAATCTTCATGTTAATGACTCTGACCCCTTTTCTCTTTATAGCCGCTGGGGCGATTGGCGGCCAATACTTAGCTTGCCCGTGCTAGGCGTCGTAGCCTCGAGCCGGGCTCAGGGGCACTTGCTGAATAGTGGTTTCATCCGGCTCCACAAATCACGCGCCCTTGGGACTTGTTCTAAATGGCCGACTTATTGATCAGCCACAACTCTCGCCGACCTGGCGATGATGTTTGCCAAACCAACATCTCCGACTGCACGCGCCAAGGTTACTGAGCCAGCGAGAATGGAGAGGATACGCCATGCCTTCGTCTCTCGGTCTTCGTCATTGTCGCCCGGTAAGCCCTTGATAACCTGATCAACCACTTGCTGCACACTATGTCTGAACACGGCTTGTGTTTCGGGATCAGACCTTGAGACTTCTGGTGATAGGCTTTGCATGGCGCAGCTTAACCCAAGGTCACACGTGCGCTTTTCGCTAAGGTAAAAGTCGACAAAAGGGTGCAGCCATTCAGTGCCATGCTGAGATTGCATCGCTTCAATACCGGCTCGAAGGTCTTCCATTCCCGCCTTCAAAGTCTCCCGGAACGCGACGTCTTTTGAAGGAAAATGGCTGTAGAACGCCCCGGACGTAACCTGAGCCTCCTTCGCAAGTCCATCAACACCAATGCCGGCAAATCCCTTGCGTCGAAAGCCTCGACCAGCGGCGGTGATCATCCGTTCTCTGGCTTCCTCTTTGTGGCCCGTCTTATAGCGCAAATCACACCTTTAGATAACGATCGCAATTTAATCATTGACTCCATAACGATCGCTATCTTATGGAGTATGGCGGTCATTATATAACGATCGCTATTTTAATTCAACACGGCTGCTGATGCCGTTACCGAAGAGTGGAGCCACACATGCCTTTGACCCTGACCCTGACTGACGGTGCCCTTTCTGACACGGCACAAGCCGAAGCCATCGCTGAGATTACCGAGGCATTTCTCGCCGCGCACAATCTCACTGGAAACCGTGTGATGACCCCCAATGTGACGGCGCACGTCAACATCCTTGAAAAGGGCAGGGCATATGCCGGCGGAAAGCCTGTCGAAGGCGCATGGCTCGAAACTAAGACGCCTGCGTTCGCTTTGGCTGACCAGCAGGTCCAGGAAAAGTTTTTCGGGGATGTGACGGAGATCCTCCACAGGATTTCAGGCGGGACGTTGTCGCGTGATAGGATCTGGACCAATGGCGTGCATACGGTTGACGGCACTTGGAATTTGAACGGCCGACCGCATCTGAACGAAGAGCTCGGCGCGGCAATCGCAAAGGGCTAATCGCTATCGTGCGCAGGGGGCGGCGCTTGACCTGGGTCCCGCACGAAGCGACTGAACAAGAGTTGGCCTGCTTCGCGGCCGCGATTGACGGCTTGAAAAAGGGCTGGGGTGCCGGAATGGAATTGCTCGCGGCCCTCTTTGCGGAGCTTCAAGCGTAAAGACTTTATGGCGCTACCACCAATTTGAAAATTCCAAACTCAGGTTTGGGACTAATCCACTGGTTCTCAAGAACCCAACCTGATGCTTCCGCGAGTCGTCGCAAAGAGGACGGCGTGAACTTGTGCGAATTCTCGGTATGGAGACGCTCGCCGGCCTTGAAAGAGAAAGCATGGCCAGCGGCTGTCACGATTTGGTCGGTCCTGGAAACGAGATGCATTTCAACGCGTTCATGCTCTCGATTCCACACTGCCAGGTGATCAAACGCGTCTATATCGAAATTGCCGCTCAGTTCGCGATTGATCCGGACAAGCAGATTCTTATTGAAACGGGCGGTAACGCCAGCACCATCGTCATAGGCGGCAATGAGGGTGGCTTCGTCCTTGACGATGTCCGCGCCCAATATTAGCTGCGCTCCGGCTGCCAACATCCTCCGGACAGTTCGCAGAAAGGCAATTGCCTCGGCGTGGGTAAGGTTACCGATGGTCGAGCCAGGGAAGAAGCCAACCAACGGCCGACCATTCAGGGCCGTTGGAAGATCGACCTCGGTTGTGAAATCGCCGACGATTGGGGTCACTGATAGCTTCGGATAGCCTGCCTTCAGGCGTAGGGTTGCATTACGCAGCGCGTCCTCGCTGATATCGATCGGGACATAGGCAGTGATTTGCGGTGCGGCTTCGAGAAGCGTTCGTGTCTTTTCGCTGGCACCACTACCGAACTCTACGAGGACTGCGTCGTCGGGGATATCGGCCGCGAGGTCGCGGGCGATCTTTGTCAGTAGGTCTGTTTCGGTGCGGGTCGGGTAGTATTCATCAAGGCGGCAAATCTCTTCGAACAGGACGGAACCCGCGCCATCATAGAAATATTTGGGCGACATCGTCTTTTGTCGCGCAGACAGGCCCTTGACGACGTCAGCGGCAAAGGCTGAATCGGACCCGTCGACTTCGTAACGCCCTGGTGCAATGTCGCGCGCCAAGCGAATGCCAGACCGCATCCACCGTTGTTCCGGCTTGAAGAAGTTCCTGTAGGTCGAGCGGGTATGCCCTGGGGGTGTGAAGCTTGAACCGCCGCGCAGGACCATCTGCCCGCTCATGAACTTGCCGTTATACTCGCCGACTGCGCCGGCACCGGGACTAAAGCCCGGATAGGGTAGGTAGGCGCTGTTGGTCCATTGCCAGGCGACGTCGGCGACCTGATCTAGCGCACCATCGCTGGCGGCGGCCTCCCACTCGGCTTCGGTCGGCAGACGTGCGCTGGCCCAGCGCGCATAGGCGTCCGCCTCATAGAAACTGATGTGAGTGACAGGACTGTCGGCGACAATGGGGTTGAAGCCGCGTAGGCTCATCTCTTGCCAGGCACTGCCATCATGTTGCCAATAGAAGGGGGCATTCCAAGCTTGGCTCTGAGCTTGAGCCCAGCCGTCTGACAACCACAGATCCGGCCGATTGTAGCCATCGTCGGCCATGAAGGCCAGCCATTCGCCATTGGTCACCAGCCGGTCGCTGATCTCAAATGGCTGCAACCAAATGCGATGGCGGGGGCCTTCATTGTCGAAGGCAAAGTGATCGCCTCTATGGCCGATTTCGACGAGTCCGCCCGGACGCAAACGGAAGTGGCCAGACTTGCCACCAATGTCGGCGCATAAAGTCCCGTCATAGCCGGGTTTGAGCGGCGACTGCGCCAGTAGATGCAGAACATCCATCAGGATCAGCTCTTGGTGCTGCTCTTCGTGGGCGATGCCAAGGCGGACCAAACCTTCGCTCTCCGGCGATACCTCGCCTCCCAGCAGGAGTTCCATATGATGGTCGACGTGGGCGCGGTAGGCGAGGACGGCTTCAAGCGTTGGCCGAGTTAGCAAGCCGCGAAGCGCCCTAGGCTGACGCGGCCCCAATGCTTCGTAATATGAGTTGAAGAGGTATCCAAAAGCGGGATCAAATGCAGTGTAACCGTCAACGCTACCCAGCAGGAACGTTTCGAAAAACCATGTCGTGTGGGCAAGATGCCATTTGACGGGGCTGGCATCGGGCATCGATTGGACAACCACGTCTTCTGGGCCGAGGGGCACAATGAGTCTTTCGGTTTGCCGCCGGGTTGAGACAAATTTGGCGAGCATTAGAGCTTCGCGAGAGCTTTCAACCGAGCGCAAGGCTTCCAAGCTATCCATTGTCCGTCACCTTTCGTTTCTAAAGCCTATTAAACCGGCCTCATGCCAGAATCTGTCTGCTTCGTTCTCGCTAGTCGTTTCGCCGTCCTGAGATCGGACACGTGTTTAATCCAAATAGATAATAGACGCTGCATGATCCTAAGATTGCGGTGAGTGCGCCGGGAGACCGGCAAGGCGTAGTGAGTGCAAGTCTCATACAGTGAAGGCGTAGCGATCCACACTGGCCTCGAGTCATGCGCAACTGGTCGTGAGGCCAGTGGCGAAGCGTTGACAGGGGATAGCATAGGCCAGCCATTGAGCCGCGAAAGAATTCAATCCGGGACGCCGACACCGTTCACCGAGTAAAAACGGGGCAGAGTCGATATCGGCACGCCCGGACACGGTCGGACAGAATAGGTTTAAACACGGATGGAGGCACGGATGCGGGCCTTGCAGCCGGACTGCGCGGTTAATGCACGGATGAAGCACGGTTGTCAGTGTATACGGCGCTCGATTCGGCTCTGGTCATCGTGGAACTTCGAGCGCTGTGCGCTCAAGACAGGTTATCGTTCCGCGGGTTCAGGGCGCAAAGACATCCGTGCCTGATCCGTGGTTAAAATTTACCGGTCAGATGCGCTGCTGGTCTTCGCCCTGGACAAGACCAGGCGACAGTTCCTGGTCATCTGCGGCCTGTGACATTGCACCTTTGAAACTGCGGAAAGCTGTGTGATGCCAGCCGCATTGGTGACTGACCGTTAAAGAGG
>NZ_GL883077.1:808269-815669 GCF_000204015.1 Asticcacaulis biprosthecium C19
GAAAATTGCTTAGATAGGTTTGTCTGTCCAACTCAATTCGTCACGATATCGCGGTGCTGGGGTGCCAGGGCGGCAAGAAGCTTGTTCTGGGCGTGGAAGGGAATGTCGTTTTTGTCCATCGCCTTTTGCAGGTCCTCGACCAGGGCGTTGAAGCTGGCGCGGTCGATGCCCAACTGGGCGTGGGATTCCTTCATCCCCTTGCCGGTATAGGTGCAGCCACCGTTCAGAACGACGCAGAACTGTTCGACCAGCATCTTTTTGATATGGTCCTGCTTGGCGTCAACGAAGAAGACGCTCGTGCGCGGATCGTCCAGCAGGATGACCATAAAATCGTCGACCAGTTTCACCAGGCCGTCATGGCCGCCGAATTCGCGATACAGGCTGTCGTCGGCGGCGATGACGGGCGCTACGGCGGCGCTGTCCTTGACAGTTTCGGCAGCAAAGGCCGGAGCCGCGATGGCGAAAAGGGCGGTGGCGATGATCGCGATTTTCATGGCTTAGAATCCGACTTGCAGCGAGGCGTAAAGGCCGGTCTGGCGGCGGGTGACGATGTTGCCGAGATCGGCATAGGCCAGGGTGACCGAAATGTGCTTGACGGGCGCATAGGCGACAAAGACATCGAACGCCGCGTCTTCCTTCGCTACGGCCAGGTTGTCGGGTTTGGTGCGGACCTCGGCGCCGATGGCCAGTTTGCGGGTCAGGAGGTAGGCGACCGAGCCTTCGAACTGGTAATGATAGTCGTCGTCGATGCCGCCGAAGCCGAGAATGCCGAACTGGTTGGCCTTGGTGGCGCGGATCGTGGCGTTGACCAGAAGCCCCTTGGCCAGGAACAGCTTGGTGGCTGAGACGTAATAGTCCGTGCCCTCGTCGTCGCGGGCGCCCAAGGCCTTCACCAGGCCGCCGTTCTGGTTCTTCTTGAATTGGATTCCGACCGCCACCTGGGGCAGCCAGCTATCCTGTTCCAGGACGGCGTCGCCCAGGACCTTGACCTTCACGCCCAGAACGTCCTGACCGATGGTATAGCCCTGTCCCAGGCCCAAGGCGGCGCCGACGGCTTCGGTGTCGAAGTCCTGGTGCGACCATGAAATTTCCAACCGGTCGTCCAAGCCGACAACACCGCCGTAGGAACGGATGTCATAGTCAGTTGTGTTGACGTCGGTGGCGTAGAGATTGGCGCCGAACTGGCCCTGTTCGCCATAGGAACCGATGACGGCCCAGGGGGTAAGGCCGCCGCCGGCCGTGCCTTCGACCGTATTGACGCCACCCGTCAGCAGCAGCTTACCGCTGGTATAGTCGAAAACCGACTCGGCCCGCGACGCGGCCGGTACGGCGATCGCGGTAAGAAGGCCCAGCAGGCACATCAGCTTTTTCATGGGGAAATCCGGCCTTCGTCGCATCGAACTTATGAGAACGATTCCTGAATCGATATGGTTAAGGCTTCGTGACCGAACACCGCGCCGCGCGGCGATTATGTCGGAAATCCGGTGGGATTGCCGGGTTACAAAAACTTAATGCCGGGCCACCGCAGCCTGTGCTATCGCTGGCGGATTGTTTCATATGATCCGGTTAGATCCCATGCGCGCATTTCTGCTTGCCCTGTCCCTTCTGAGCTTGCCCGTCGCGGCAACGGCCTTATCGGCGACGCCGGTCGTCGCCCAGGACGCGGCCGCCGCTTCCTACCCGCAGGGCAAGCTGCCCGATACGGCCAAGCCGACCGCCTACCGGTTGGAACTGACCATCGTGCCGTCCAAGCCGCGCTTCTCCGGCAAGACCGAGATCGATGTCGCGGTGAAGGAGCAGACCTCAACCCTGTTTATCCATGGCCGGGACCTGAAGGTGTCCAGCGCCACGGTTGAGCAGAACGGCAAGACGATCAAGGCGAAATACACCCAGGTCGATCCGCTGGGCGTCGTCCGCCTCGACTTCGCCAAGCCGGTGGCTGCCGGCAAGGCAACGCTGAAATTCGAATATGACGCGCCGTTCGGTGATACCGCGGCCGGCCTGTACCGCATCCAGGTGGATGGCGAGTGGTATGTCTGGTCGCAGTTCCAGTCGATCGATGCCCGCTCGGCCTTTCCGTCGTTCGACGAACCGGGCTACAAGACGTCGTTCAAGGTGACCCTGCTGACGCCGGACAAGATGGAGGCGGCCAGCAACTTCCCGCGCCACTTCGCCCAGGATGAACCCGGCGGCAGGCTGGTGCGTCACATCTTCTATCCGACGTCGCCGCTGCCGACCTACCTGATGGCGTTTGCCGTCGGTCCGTTTGCGGTGGTTGAAGGGGTCGTTCCGCCGACGCCGCAACGCAACGTGCCTCTGCCGATCCGCATCCTGGCGACCCAGCCCAACAAGGGCAAGCTGGCCTATGCCCTGAAGGAGACCGGCCCGATCGTCGCCCATCTCGAAGCCTATTTCAACCAGGCCTTCCCGTATCCGAAGCTGGACCAGGTCGGTTCGCCCGTCATGCCCGGCGCCATGGAAAACGCCGGCCTCGACATCTATGGCGACAATATCCTGCTGTTGGATGACGGCGCCGACACCGAACAAAAGCGCAGCTTCGGCATGATCGTGGCGCATGAGTTGTCGCACCAGTGGTTCGGCGATTACGTCACGCCCGCCTGGTGGGATGATATCTGGCTCAACGAAAGCTTCGCCAACTGGATGGGCTACCGCATTGGCAACGAATGGCGCCCGGAACTGAATATCGGCGCCGGCGCCATCGACGAAGCCTTTGCCGCCATGGATACCGACGCGCTGAAGGTCGGCCGTCCGATCCGCCAGCCCATTATCAACAACGCTGATATCGACCAGGCGTTCGATAGCATTACCTACGGAAAGGGCGGCCAGGTCGTCGCCATGGTGGCCGGCTATCTGGGTGATGAACGCTTCCGCAACGGTGTCCGTCTGCACATGTCGCGTCACCCGCACGGCAATGCCACGACCGATCAGTTCTTCGGCAATCTGGCCGACGCCGCGCAGGATCCCCGCGTGCTGGAGTCGATGAAGAGCTTCATCTATCAGCAGGGCTTCCCCGTGGTGGAGTTCAGCCATGTCGGTGGTTACCTGGTGGCCAAGCAGTCGCGTTATGCGCCGCTGGGTTCGGACGCCGCGTCGCAAACCTGGACCATTCCGCTGTGTCTGCGCCGGGGTGCCGAAGAAGGCTGCTACATGCTGGACAAGGTCGAAGGCAGCCTGGGTACCGATGTCGCGGGTGAATTGATGCCCAATCTGGGCGGCACCGGCTATTACCGCTTCGCCCTTACGCCGGAAGACTGGGACGCGCTGATCGCAACCGGTGGCACCCTCAAGGGCGGTGAAGGCCTGGCTGCCAGCGACAGTCTGTGGGCGCAGTTCGCCGCCGGCAAGCTGGATCCGGCCCGGTTGATCTCGGCCGCCCGCGTTATGGCGACCAATCCGGATTCGCGTGTTGCCGTCGACGGCGGCGCCCGTCTGGCGGGTCTGCGCCGCAAGGGTCTGGTTGCCGAAGACGCCACCGCGGATTACCGCCGCGTCATGGCCGGGATCTATGGTCCGCGTCTGGCCGCCCTCGGATTCGATCCGAAGGCCGGTGCCCACGCCTCGGATACGCCCGATACCCAAAGCCTGCGCACCAACCTGGTCGACCTCATGGCCGATGACGCCCATGACGAGGCCCTGCGCGCCAAGCTGAAGGCCGCGGCTGCGGCCTATCTGGCCGGTGACAACTCCGCTCTGGATCAATCGATCCTGGGTCTGGCCCTGGCGGTCCATGTCGAAGATGGCGGTCTGCCGGCCGCTAAGGCGCTGTTTGAGACGGCCATGACCTCGACCGACGAGTTGTTCCGGGCATCGGCTGCGGGCGCCGTGACGAACGGCGCCACGCCGGACACCGCCACCTGGCTGTTTGGCGTGCTGCTCAGCGACAACCGCCTGCGTGCGACCGAACGCCTTGGCCTGCTGGCCGGCCTGATGCGACAGCCGAAGAGCCGCGACATAACCTTCGACTGGTACGTCGCCAACTACGAGGCGCTCAGCAAGGGCACCGGCATCTTCTCGGCAACGCGTCTTCAGACCCTGGGTGGCGGCTATTGCTCGGCCGAGCGCGCCAACCAGCTGGATGCAGCCCTGCGCGCCAAGGTCGTGGCCGGAGGCCGGGGAACACTGTCCTTCGACCGGACCCTGGAAAAAGTGCGCAACTGCGGCGTTCTCAAGGATGCCAAGGCGGCGGAAGTGACCCAGGCCTTCAAGAGCGCTTCCTGAAAAAGACTAACGTATCAAGTATTTGTGCGCCCGGTCATGATTGACCGGGCGCTTCTTTTTTGGTCATGTCCGCCTACGGCTGCGGGGTTGCCTTATCGGCCGGCTTAAGCCTTTGTAGAATAACGTATTTTTGCCTCTGAGGGTCCAGCCATGAACGATTCCCCCATCAATCCCACTCCGACCATCCAGCCCCGCGGCAGCGGACTGGTGGAAAGGGTCAAGGCCATCCTGCTCAAACCGTCACCCACCTGGGACGTGATTGCCACCGAGCCGGCCTCGGTGAAATCGCTGTATATGGGCTATATTCTTCCGCTGGCGGCGATCGGGCCGATTGCCGGGTTGCTGGGGATTCTGATCTTCACGGGTTTGCTCGCGATCCTGGCTGGGCCCTTCCTCGTTATCGGCGCGATCTTCGGGTTCGTAATGAACCTGGTCGTCGTCTATGTCATGGCGCTGATCGTCGACGGCCTGGCGCCGAGTTTCGGCGGCCAAAGGAATTTTCTTCAGGCCTTCAAGGTCATGGCCTATTCGATGACGGCGGCCTGGGTCGCGGCGGTGATCGGCCTGATTCCGTTCCTGGGTTGGCTGAGTATTCTGGGCGGCCTGTACAGTCTTTATCTGCTTTACCTCGGTCTTCCGAAACTCATGGGGGCTCCGGCTGAAAAGAGCCTGGGCTATACGGCGGTGGTTGTGGTCATTGCGATCGCCCTGTCGCTGGTCGTATCGGCCATTACCCGTTCGGTCATGGCCCTGGGTACCCTGGGGGCGGTGGCGACCTATTCGGCCGCAGCCAACAAGACGGTCACCGTTCCAGGTATGGGCAGTGTCGACCTGGCCAAGGTCGAGCAGGCGGCCAACCAGATGGCCGCGGAAGCCTCGGCCCAGGCCGCCGGAGGCACGACGGTTACCCTGGCTGATCCACAGGGCCTGCTGGCCCTGATGCCGGCGAACTACCTGGGCGCCGCGCGCGCAGACGACAGCACCCAATCCGGCGGCGCCGCGGGTGTGTCGGTGGCGACGGCGAGCGCCAACTATGTGATCAACGGCAATGCTGTCGAACTGGAGGTCACAGACCTGGGCTCGGTGTCGGGACTGGGCGCACTGGCAACGGCCGTCAATGTCAATACCTCATCCAGCAGCGCCGGCGGCTACGAAAAGGTGACGACCAGTAACGGTCAGATGGTCGCGGAATCGTGGAACAGCGAGACCAAGCAGGGCAGCTACACCATTGTGCGCAATGGCCGGATCAGCGTCGAGGCCTCGGGCACGGTCGACTCGATCGAGGTGCTGAAAAACCTGGTCAACGGCCTGGACGCCGGACGGCTGGAGGCTCTGTCGAAGACGTAGAGCGGGTTTTGACGGAATCACATCCCGCTCCAGGTTTTTGTTTTGTCGCGCGAATTTACCGAATAGTGCCGCACACTTTATTGGATCGCGCTAGGGCGCGCTTTCCATGGCCGGATCATAATCGGCGGGCGGCAGGCCGATGAACTTCCAGATGTGCGGGTAAAGGCCGTCGCGGGTCAGGGTGTTGTGCTCCGAGCCCTTCATGTGAACGAAGGTCTTCGGTTCGTTGGCCAGCGAAAACAGTTTTTGACCCTGATGGAAGGGCACCACGCTGTCGCGGTCGCCATGGGCGATCAGCAACGGCATATGGACGTCCCTGATATAGGTACGGCTATGGAACTGGTCCGTCATCAGCATGGACACCGGCACGAAGGGATAGCGTTCCTGGGCGACGTCGGAGACGGCGGTAAACGGCGCCTCCAGCACCAGGGCGCGCGCCGGACGCTGAGATGCGACATAGGTGGCCACGCCCGAACCGAGGGAATGGCCGTGGATGACGATGTCGGCATCCTTGAAGCCCTGTTGCCGCAGCCAGTCGTAGGCGGCCAGGCCATCGGTGAACAGGCCCTTTTCGGTGGGCTTGCCGGTCGAGTGAGAATAGCCGCGATAGGCCAGGGCCAGGTAGCCGACGCCCTGTTTGTGCATGCGGACGTAGCGCCATTTGCCGATGGTCAGGGTGCTGCCCTGGCCATGGAAGAACAGGATGACGGGCTGGCCCGGTTGCGGCGGCTCGTACCAGGCCTGAAGTGTCTCGCCGTCCGGGGTTTTGATCCGCAGGTCCTGGATTTTCAGGCCTGGGATCGGCTGGTTGGGTTCGGGCTGAATGGAATAGAGCAGGCTGCGCTGGGCGAAATAGAGATAGCCGACAATGCCGCCATAGGCGGTGGCAACGACGACCACCAGGCTGATCAGGATGCGGCGCAGGATGGGCAGATAGCGGTTCATGTTCATCCTCAAAACACCTTGGCGGCGACAACTTCGCCGGGTTTGGGCTGGCGCAGGTGGGTTAGGGTTATAACGGCAGCTTCAAGAACCCGGGTAACCAGGCCGACAATGAAAAGCGTCGCGATCCAGGTCATGCCGTAGGTGGTGCTGGTGTCCTCATCGATATAGCCGCCGGCAGCTATGGCGGCCTGGACCATCAAGACAATCAGGATCAGAAAAGCACCGGTCGTGCAGCTCAGCAGGCGCGACACCCACCAGGCGACAATCAGGACGCGCTGCCATGCGGCGAGGGGGCTGTGGCGGGTATTCAGCGTCCATACGGCATGCGCCGGTAGCCAGAAGGCTGCCACCGGCACGACATAACCCACCCACGCCCAACGCGCCGACACCGCGAGGCGGCCTTGCTTTTCGGCATTACTGACCAGGCGCCAGGTCCAGCGCATGATCACGGCCAGCATGGGCAGGCGGACAATGAGCTGTGCCATCGCCACCAGGAAGACCAGGCCCAGGGCGGAGGTGTTTTCCGCCGTGCGGAAAATTTGCGCCGGCCAGCCGCTGGCCATGGCCGCGGTCAGGCCCAGTATGCCCAGCGCCACATCGGGAACCGCCAGGACGTGCAGAGCTATCGCCTGTCCGCGGCCGGTCTTGAAGGTCGTTTTGTTCGCCATGTTTCTTTCCCCCGTCGCGATAATGCCCGTTTTGCCGCTGCAAGCAAGTCTCAGAACAGGTTGGTGACGGGGTTATCGTCGGTTCCGGTGCCTGTTAAATTCGGACGCGTTCAAACCAGTTTACAAAACAAACTTGTTGGCGTATATCTCGCCACCATCGGACGCGGGTCCGACCATCAGAACGCTTCCGCGTTCTGAGTA
>NZ_GL883077.1:815750-821724 GCF_000204015.1 Asticcacaulis biprosthecium C19
TCCGAAAAGTGCGTCACACTTTTCGGGATGCGCTTGCTGGGCAGGGAGACCCATCATGACCACTTCTGTTCAATCCGGCGGGGAGCGTTGGAACGATCTCGACGCTGTTCGCGCGCTGGCCCTGTTCCTGGGCGTTGTCCTGCACGGCGTCATGTCGCTGATGGAGCCGCGTTTCTGGATCGTCGGCGACGTTGCCACCAGCCCGGTCGCCAACTATGCCTTCTACATCATCCATATTTTCCGCATGACGACCTTCTTCGTCCTGGCCGGCTTCTTTGCCCGCCTGCTGTTGGAAAAGCGTGATGGCAATATCGGCGCCTTCCTTCGCAACCGTCTCAAGCGCGTGGGCATTCCGCTGGTCGCCTTCTGGCCGCTGGTCCTGGCCGCGATCATCACGGTGGCGATCCTGGCCAACATGCCACCGCCGGGAACACCTGCCGCGCCTCCGCCGCCGCAACCGCCCATGACGGTCGACACCTTCCCGCTGACCCACCTGTGGTTCCTCTACGCCCTGCTGCTGCTCTATTTTGGCATGGCCGTGGTGAAGGTCGTCACCGACGTCACCCGCATCGGCGCGCCGCTGGGCCGCATGCTGGACAAGGTGTTTGGCGTCCTCATGAAGACCGGACTGATCAGCCTTCCGCTGGTCCTGCCGCTGGCTGCCACATTCTATTTCAATGACTCGTGGAACAAGTGGCTGGGCATATTGACGCCGGATACCGGCCTGATCCCCAATGCCATGGCGATTGCAGGCTACACCACGGCCTTCGTCGTCGGCTGGTGGCTGCACCGTCGCGCCGACCTGCTCGACTTCATGTCGCGCTATCTGTGGACCTACGGTCTCAGCGCCATCATCGGCACCTGGCTGTTGATTCAGCTCAACGGCGGCGCCGCGCCGTCGGGTGAACTGGTCAAGGGTTCGGACCATCCGCTGTATTGCCTGCTGTACCCGCTGACGGCGTGGTCGTGGACCTTCTTCCTGATCGGCGGCGCGCGTCTCATCCTGAAAAAGCAGAATGACGCTATCCGCTATCTCGCCGACTCGTCCTACTGGGTCTATATCGTCCATATCCCGCTGGTCATGCTGTTTCAGTACCTGGTTAAGGATCTGGCCTGGCCGGTCGAAGCCAAGTTCGCCCCGATCATTGTTGGCACCCTGTTGGTCGCCCTGTTGAGCTACCAGCTTGTGGTGCGGTACACTTTCATCGGCACGATTCTCAACGGCCGCCGCCGCAAGGTCAAAAAAGGCGCTGACCCCGTCCTCCAGGACGCGTAAGTGGCCTGGAAGTCCCCACTCAACGGCCCCCGGGTGGTTTGCCATCCGGGGGCTTCGTCACAGGAAACGCGCATGGAAGCCCCGGACCTGCAAAAGGAAGACGCCCAAAAGGACCAGGCACATGGGGATCTGGCCTTTCTCAAGAGTCTCGTGTCCCAGGGTCCGAAGGCCCAGGTTACGGCGGGCCAGGTCTTTGCCGTCGCCGGCGCCGCCTACAGCGCGCAGTGTTTCCTGTACTGGCTTCAGATCATGCTTGGCTGGCAATGGCCGGGCTGGTTGCAGATAGCGGTCGCCGTTGCGCCGATCGCGGTGCTGGTCGGGTTTATCGGCTGGGTGTTCTGGCGCGATCGCAACGAGGCCGGTCAGGGTGTCGCGACGCGGGCGCTGAACTCGGCTTTCGGCAGCGCGGGCCTGGCCAATCTGGCTCTGTGCCTTGTCTTTGGCTACGTCTCGGCGACGCAGCAGAACTTCCTGATCTGGTTGCTGTATCCGCCGGTGTCGTGCGCGGCGCTGGGGGCGTGTTGGTATATCGCCTTCATGGTGCGGCGGAAATGGTGGCTGCTGGGGGTGGCGTTCGGCTGGTGGGGAACCGCCATGGCGCTGGGCTTCCTGATCCGCAACATGGCGGGATATCTCCTGCTGCTGAGTATCGCCCTGCTGGTGCTGATGGTGGTACCTGGCCTGATCATGGCGCGGCCGGGCAAGGCCGACGACGCCGGTGAACCTTCGGCCGGTGGAGCGCACAAGGACCTGGCTTTTCTTAAGGCGTTGGTCACCGAAGGCCCCAAGGCGCAAAGGGGGGCGGGTCAGCTCTTTTTGATTGCCGGTGTGCTCTATGGTCTGCAATGCTTCGGCTTCTGGGTGCAGATGGCGTTTCAGCTGACGTGGCCGACCGAGGCCTATGTGTTCATAGGCTTCGCGCCCACCGTTCTGTTCCTGGCGGCCATGTTCTGGATGATGTGGCGTGATCGCAAGGACAGCATGCACGGTGCCGCCACCCGCGCCATCAACGGTGCCTTCGGCAGCGCTGGGCTGGCCAATCTGTCGATGTGCGTGTGCCTGGGTTATGTCTCAGCGAGCGAGAAAAGCCAGCTCATCTGGCTGCTGTATCCAGCGGTGGTATCGGCCTTCCAAGGGGCGTGCTGGTACGTCGCCTTCGTCGTCCGGCGCAAGCTGTGGCTGGCGGCGGTGTCGGCCGGATGGTTTTTGACCGCTGTCACGATGGGGTTCCTGATCACGGACATCGGCAATTATCTGTTCGTATTCGGCATTGCCATGTTCGCGCTGATGGCGGCGCCGGGCTATGTCATGTCGCGTACCGGAAGGGGCGGATAGGGTGTCAGGCTTCGACGTCAACCGGCTGGACGACGCGATCCACGGCCGCCTCAGGCTGGGCATTATGGCCTATCTGATGGATGCCGAGGCCGCCGATTTCAACGAACTGAAGGCGCTTCTGGACGCGACCCAGGGTAACCTGTCGGTCCATCTGCGCAAGCTCGAAGAGGCCGGTTATGTCGAGATCGTCAAGAGCTTTCAGGGGCGCAAACCCTTGACGCGGGCGCATATCACGACGGCCGGGCGGGCGGCGTTCGCCGGCTATCTGGAAGCGCTGTCGAAACTGGTCGAGAAGCGTTAGGCGTTGTCGTCCGGGGCTTTGGGCCGAAAAACAAGCGATACCGTCACGAAGCTGATGATCAGCAGCAGGCCCCATGACCCCATCTTGTGCAGGCTGACCGGCTTCCAGGCGTCGCCCGCGCCATAATACTGCCAGGTGCGGGTGAAGGTGCCGATGTTCTCGGCCAGCCACAGGAAAAACGCGGTCAGCGTGCCGGCCAGCAGAAATGGCATGGTATGGAAGCGCTGGTCGATGCGGAAAAAGACGAAGCAGCGCAGGAACATGGCGGCCGTCACCACAAACAGCAGGTAGCGGATGTCGTAGACATAGTGGTGGCTGAAGAAGTTGACGTAGATGACCACGGCCAGTAGCCAGGTCATCCAGGCCTTGGGGTAGTGCGAAAACCGCATGTCGAAGACGCGGATGGCGCGGGCGATGAAGCTGCCAACGCTGCCATACATAAAGCCGGTGAACAGCGGCACACCGGCGATACGGAAGATGGCGTCTTCCGGATAGGTCCACGACCCCATATGGGTCTTGAAGATCTCCATGACCGTGCCGGTGACATGGTAAAGGAAGATGACCTTGACCTCGTCTATGGTTTCGAGCCGGGTCCATAGTAACGCGGCCTGAATCAGGACGGCGCAGAGCAGCAGAAAATCATAGCGATGGACGGGGGCGTTATCGGGCCAGAGCGGGGCGGTGACGATGATCAGGAACAGCATGGCGGCGCCGAACAGGCACGACCACGCCATCTTCAGACCGAACAGCACGAACTCGGCCCGAGGTTCAGGCAGGCGGCGCAGGGTCGATCGGATCCAACGCCGGGCGGGTTGCAGAAAGGGTGCTAGGGGGTGAGTGGTCATCTACCTCCCCGTCCCATATTCAGTCGTCCTGAGCAAAGTAAGAAACCCCACCACCGCACCTCACTCGCTGCGACCATCGGCCGTTGGCCTCAGGTCTCCACTCACTCGAGCGGTCCCCCTCCCCAACACGTGGGGAGGAGAAGGTGTTGATGCAGCTAGCTTAAATGTGTTCACCAGGGTTTGAAGTGCTTCGATAGTTTCAGGCCCTGGCGTTGATAGGTCGAGCCGGTTTCGCCGTACAGCTTGATCGGGCGTTCGGTCAGGGGCTCATAGACCAGCCGCGCCACGGTCTGACCGTCTTCCAGCAGGAAGGGCGTCTCGTGGCAGCGCACTTCCAGCACGCCCTTGGAGCCCAGGGCATCGGCCTCCTTGGTGCCGAAGCCCGGGTCGAAGAAGCCGGCATAGTGGACGCGGAACTCGCCGACGCTGGGGTCGATCGGCAGCATCTCGGCGGCTTCCAGAACCGGAATCTCGACATTGCCCTTCGACGCCAGGATATAGAACTCGCCCGGATCCAGCAGAAGCTGGCCGGCGTTCTGGTATAGGGGTTCCCAGTATTTGCGCGGGTCGTGGCCTTCGATATGGTCCAGGTCGATGATGCCGGCATGGCGGCGGGCACGGAAGCCGACCAGTTCGCCGGTCAGGTCGACGCCGCAATCGAAGGTGTAAAGCTTGGGCGAATGGCCGCGTTTCAGGCGCAACTGGTTCAGCCGCGTGCCGGTGCGGGCCAGGACCGAAAAGGTCTGAGGGGCGATTTCGACATAGATCGGGCCGCTGTAGCCTTCCACGACATCGTCGAACAGCGCGCCACGGTCCGACAGCAGGCGCACGAAGACATCGACGCGACCGGTCGAGGACTTCGGGTTGGCGCGGGCGGTGACGCCGCGCGGCAGGTCCAGCCGCTCCTGGAGCTCGGCGATATAGACGCAGCCGGATTCGAAGACGGCGCCCTTGCTGAGATCCATCTCATGCATGACCACATCGGGCAGGCGTTCGGTCACGGTGCGTCCGCGCGGCAGATACGAGGCGCGGACCCGCCAGGCGCGGGCACCCAGGCGAAGGTCAATACTGGCCGGCTGGATCTGATCGTCGTCGAAGGGTGTATCGCTGGAAACGACGCCGGTCGCGACCAGTTCCGCCAGACGCTGCATCGGCAGGATGCCTTGAGGCAAAGTATCTGGCGCAAGAGAAAGGTCGGCGACGGCGGAAACAGGAGTCATGAAGGGCTTGTCTCTTTTCTTTATGAGGTTCAATCTTTAAGAGAGGTCGCCGGTCTCAGCAAGAAGATAAGCATGCCCTATCAGCACACCAGTCACGGTATCACCGTCAGCGTCGAGGTCGATTATGTTCCCCAGGAGGAAAGCGGTCACGACGACCGCTATCTGTGGGCCTATCACATCACCCTGATCAATGGATCTGATGAGGTGGTGCAGTTGAAGACGCGGCACTGGGACATTATGGACGGGCTGGGCCGGGTGCAGGTGGTCGAAGGTCCGGGCGTCGTGGGTGAGGTGCCGATTCTGCGGCCGGGTCAGGCCTATACCTATTCGTCGGGCTGTCCGCTGCCGACGCCATCGGGCTCGATGGGCGGCTATTACATGTTCGAACGCGATGACGGCGTGGCGCTGCGGGTGACGATTCCGGATTTTTCGCTGGATTTGCCCGATATCCGGCGGGTGCTGAACTGATCTCTTTCTGACGCGGTAAGATGACCGCGCCTATGCAAGATGCCCCTCCACCACTTCGGGGTCCCCCTCCCCACTTCGTAGGGAGGAGGGAGTTTGAAGCGCCTCATGAGATGGATTTGCCGCGCGGGCGTAAGGAAACCCCGTCAGCATGACTGACGGGGTTGAATTGTAGCTTTGGCGAAAAGCTGCGAGACGGAGTCTCTTACAGATAGCGGCGCAGGCTGCGCGACAGGTCGGTGCCGGTGTCGCGCTTCTTGGTCTTTTGCGACGGCTGGTAGGCGACCCGGGCATGCTCGACGCAGTAGGGGTACCGTCGTCGGCGCGGCGGCCGCAGAAGGAGAAGCTGTCCGAGGACGGATCGCCAATCGGCCACTTGCACATCTTGGCGCCGAGCGTCAGGACGGTCGCCGTGCCGGGGCTCTCGACATAGGGCACGACCGGAGTCGAGATGACCGGACGCGTAATCACCGGTTCGGCGCGGCGCGGCTGCGGCGCGGCATGACTCGGCGCCTGCGCGTGCGAGGTCGCT
>NZ_GL883077.1:821842-830641 GCF_000204015.1 Asticcacaulis biprosthecium C19
TGGACGGGCGGGGCGCGACGGTTTGTACAGCGGGCGGGTCGGCTGCGACGGCGCGGCGCGCCCCGACAGGCCGAGACGATGCACCTTGCCGATAACGGCATTGCGGGTCACGCCACCCAGTTGCTTCGCGATCTGGCTGGCCGAATGGCCTTCTTGCCAGAGCTTCTTCAGGGTTTCGACGCGTTCGTCAGTCCAACTCATGTTTCACTCTCCCATAGCCACTTTCTGGGCCACTTCCGCGCCACCATTGCGGCGGGATCACTTGCGGATCGCAAGCCAACGCACCACAACATGTAGACATGTCCGTATGGACCTGCTCCCCAGCCACCCACAGATAGTAAACGAAGGGTTAAAAACCGCAATATATGGTGTGAGGGGAATTTACGACTGTCCACATATATCTATATGTTGTGTTCGGACGATCCACATATGTGGATAACTGGACCGTATTGCCGCCTTATGCGCAGGCGCTTCAAAATGGCTCGATGAAGATTGTAGCGGGACAAAAGGTCCTGGACTCTGGGACAAGTCTGGTTGGAGCACTTTAAAAACGTAGCGCAAAAAAAAAGGGCCCCGATTGAGAGCCCTTTCTGTGACGGATTGCGACTCGACCTCTCCCGGTTATGAGTTCGTGTCGCCGTCCCGGGTGATAAGGTCTATAACAGATTGAGCAATGGCGGCGGCGAAGGCCTCACGCTCCTGGGCGACAAGCCTGGCGGGCTCAGAAAAAACTGAGACCAGCGTGTCAGCGGCCCAAAATTTAAAGGCTTTCGCGTTTGCCGTCGTTGCGCGGATAGCGCACTGAATGGCCGCACGCTTACTGAACAATCTCACCCCACCCTCTAACTTGGTGTCGGATGGGCGAAGGACATCATCAAGGTCTTTCCAATGGCCAGCCACGGACTTGTTGCCCTTGTTATTTACAAAGCCAAGAGCATCAGCAAGCTCGGCGTTCTTCACCCATTGTTCCGGTCGGCGGAGAAGGCGCAGCAGGGCTGATACATCGCCGTCCGCTTCCTCTTGCTTGGTTCTCATGGTGCTTGTTCCCCTTTCCATGCTCTTAATTTTTAGCTTAGTAGCGGGTCTAAGGGGCTATTTGAACCCCCTTAAGGCCACCCTAAGGCCAGTTTAAGGGGTATAGCTGACCGGATAGTTGTCCCGGTTCATGCCCATGAGGTCCAGGTCGCCGGCCGCCGTGGTGACGCGGCCGCCTTGCTTCATCGTCGCTATGACCAGGCTGTCAGGCGACAGCGGCTCACAAGCCTCGCCATAGACGACGTCGCTGCCGAAATATCTAATGCCGGTCTTTTCCATGGTTCGCTCCTATTTGACGCGGATGACGTAGTAGACGGTGGTGTGATCGGGGCAGGCCTCGTCGCCGCCTTCTTCCGATGTCTTGCCGTTGGAATTCAGACCTGAAGCTTCGAAAGGTTCTCCCGAGTAGCCAGAGCCGGCGTTGATGCCCGCGAACGCCCCGACGTTGTGGTCGTGCTCAGCGTTCTGGTTGGCCTTGAAGGCGCCGTCGGCCGGTGCCACCGATGACAACGCACCCTTACGGACTCTCCTGAAAACTGCCCGCATGTCAGGAAACTCGAAGGTAGTTGTGCCGTTACCTGGCCCCCATTTGGTGCGGTGGGTGGTCTTGTCGCCGCCGCTGGTCGCCAGATTGCTGGAGGCGGCAACAAGGGCCCACAGTGCCGGGTAATCGGCGCGGTTGACGGTCTGACCGATGGCTTCGGCATAGAATTCCGTGTCCCAGCCATCCTCGACCAGGAATTCTTTGGTCTCGCCGATCTGGGTGATGTGCGCGGCGTTGGCGGCGTCGCGCCGGTCCATCATGGCGACGATCGCCGCCAGCAGCTGGCCACTGTCGGCCGGGTTCAGAGCCTCGTCGCCGCCATCTTCATCGGTGATGACCGTGACGATCTCTTCCTGGACCGAATTCAGCCAGTCCGGATCTAGCGCGGTCGGAAGGATGCCGAGGCCGGGATTACCGGCACTGAACATGTTGCCGACGTGGCCGGTGCCTGTGGTGCGGCGCATGATTTATCCCTCATAGACAAAGAAGACAGCCGTTTCGGCCGGCTTCAGGCGGTTGAAAACGCATTCCATCACCGGCGCCTCTTCGGCGTTGGCCACGGTGACCTGCCAGGTGAAGCGCCAGGCGGTGGTGAACAACAGCCCCGTGCAGGGACTTGTGCAGTACATCGGCCGAAACAGGGTGATTTCGATCTCGTAGCCCAGCCGGGCGGCGACCTCGGTGAAGTAGGCGATCGACTGGCCGCCGCTGTTGGTCAGCTTCTGCCACAGCGCCGCGCGGCGATCGGCGATTTCTGTTAGGGTGCCGGTGCAGGTATCCGGCAGGCCGGCCACCCGCTCCCAGGCGTCGATCAGTTCGGTGGTGGTGCGCGGATCGGCTTCTTCTAGCAGCTCGAGCGCGCGGGCGTCGAACCGGGCAGCGCCATCGGCGAAAGCCGACATCAGCTTCGACAGCGTCGACTCCGGGGCGCGCGACCAGGCCCGGCCCCGGGGCAGGAGCTTCAATAGCTGATCGAGATAGGCGGGTGCATCCATTTTAGGCCCACGTCACTGTGCCGAGCCGGGCAATATGGCCGGTGGCGCTGACAACTGGCGCGGCCGGAATGGTCAGGGTGTGATCGGTTTCGCCCTCGGCCAGGGAGATTGCCTCGTTGATCTTGTTGAGGCTGATCGTCCCGGCCGGGATGGCCTCACGCGAGAACAGATCTTCCAACTGGGCGAGCACGGCCGCCTTGACCGGATCGGTGTTGGGTGTGAGTGCGATCGTCATGGCGATGGCATCGGGGATCGGCGCGAAGCATAGGAGTTCCGGTGTCACCGGCATCAGGGCCTCAACATGGGCAACGACGGCGGCGATATCGTCCTCGGTCGGGATGATGTCCTCGCGGCCGTCCATGACAAATGTAAGTCCGACCGTGCCGGCGCCGGAGTGACGCGGATAGACCCAGGCGCGCGTCACGCCTGCGACTTCCAGCGCCCAGGCTTCGTAGTCGGCTTTCGAACCGCCCTGGGGCGGGTTGCGAATGCGGGCCAGCAACCGGCCGCGCAGGGCTTCGTCGCTCTCTTCGTCCGTGCCGGCAGCGATACCGGGTGTGTTGACTGTGGCCGAGGACGACACGCCGGCGACCGGCGATACAAAGGTAAGGCTTGATCCGGTGGTGGTAATCCCGCCGGCGCCGGCGACCACGGCCGTGACCTGAACCACAGCCGTCACGCCGGCCAGGGTGACCTCGGCGCCGGTTACGAACAGGGCACCGTCCGACCGTTGGAGCTGCGTCCCGGCCGGCACCACAGATGTGATCGTGCCGCTGACCGTGATGGCGCCAGCGGCGCTGGTCGCGGCCTTGCGGGTCAAACCCCAGATCGAGGCCCAGCGCGCCAGCCATTCGCCGGTTGCGGTGTCGGGCAGCAGCTGCTGCGCCAGCCAGGCCAGGAACCCGTAAACCCCATGGATCAGGCCGGCCCACACCTTTGCGAACACCCCCAGGACCGAGCGCCGCAGCCGCGAGTCGGCGCCGGGCAGCCGGCCGTTGATATCGTCCTGGGCCTGCGTGATCAGGCTCGTCAGGGGCGGGCGTTCAAAGTCGCTCATGCCATCGCCTTCCAGATAAAAGTGTATTTGCCGGCCAAGTTGCCGTCGGGTTTCAAGATTTGAATGACGGCGATCGCACCTTCGTCGCCCCACAGTTCAACCGTCACGGTGACCTTCGACGCGACCAGGTCGGTGACCAGCCAGGCCAGGGCCTTTTCGGCATAGTTCCTCGCCTTAAGCAGCGCCTCAGAGGTCAGTTTCTCACGGCTTAAAAGCCAGTACTGGCTGCCGTCGACGTCCCCGGCGGCATCATGGAAGGCGTCGCCCCACCATCCCCGACCGTCGTCGCTGCCATCCGGGATTTTGTCGTCGCTGCCGGCGGGCGCATCAGTGCCCAAAGACATGATGACCGCCGTCTCGAGGCCGTCATCGGTGGCGAGGTCGGGACCAGCCATCACCAGGTCGACTGTCTGCGTTTCGTTGTTCCAGGAGAGGCGTACGTCGGTCATTTCACCTTCACCGTGGTTGCGGGTGACATGTCCGATTTCAGAGCGAACAGAACGGCGCCTTCGCCCAGGACCGAATTGCCGTCGACCTCGATGTCGCCAGTCAAAGCCGCGTCGCCGTCGACCAGCAGATCGCCATCGATCAGGACCTCGCCCGTTAGGTTGATCTGCGGCGCCTCGATGTCGATGGATGTGGTCGACTCGATCTTGATCGCCAGCGTCGAATAGACCTCGATACCGTCACGCTTCAGATGCACCTTCTGGCCGAGATCGTCATGAAGGGCGACCTCGCCGTTGACCAGGTGCAGGCGGTAGCGGCTGTCACCGTCAGCGATGATGACGGTGTGCGACCTGACGCCGGCGAGATCGATCGCGATAGCCTCGCAACCCGGCAGCGGCGCCGACGAAAACCCATAGTGCGTAAAGCGCTCAACATCGTCGCTGGTTTCGCCTTCCAGGCGCTGCACCTGGACCAGCTGGCGCTTACCGCTGTCATCGATTGCCGAGAGGATACACCTGCCGATCAGCAGGCGGATCTTTCGGCCGAGAGCATCTAACTCGCGTTGCATCATCCCTCCGACAAGGCTTTGTAGAGGGCGTCAGGGTCCTTTTTGGCCTTCTTCTTTTTCTTGGCATCGGCCTCGAGCAGTTCGACCGTGGTGAAGGCCTCGGGCTTCGTCATGCGAAACCGCGTCGACGTGCCCTTGTCGTCGAGCGTGAAGGTGACCTCGGTCAGGGTCATGTCGAGGTCGAGGCCGTGGTCATCGGCGATCAGCCGCACAAGGGTGTCCGGTTCGAACAGGGCGCCGGCATCATCGCGCCAGCCTTTGACCGATCCTCCAACCTGTAAAGCCTGGGCCCGGCGCGTGGTTGCCTCCCAAAGGGCGCGCGTCCGCAGCCCGGCCGGCGTCGATTGCTCATCGCTGACGATCAGCTTGGGCCGGTACCGCGTCACGCCGGCATCCTTGGCCGATCCCTTGGGTGCGGCGGCATCCTTGGCCTCGGTGTGGGCTCCACCCTGACGTTGGCCCTTGATGATGTATTCGCTGAAACGGTCGGCCGAATTGATGTCGAACTCGAACCCGGTCAGGTTACGCCCCAGCTCCAGCACCATGCCGGTGCGCTTCTGGCGCGGGGCGAAGACGATGACGCTGCCCTTCGGATCGGTCCGGATCATCAACCCGCGCATGCGGCACATCCGCGTCAGGGCTTCGAAGACGGTCTCACCCGGCTCGATGCAGAAGAGCGGAAAGACGGCGCCGGTCGCGGTCTCGACGGTCAAGGTCAGGCCGAACGGCGCCAGCAATTCGGCGCCGATCTTTTCCAACTTCTGCCCGCGCCAGGCGCCGGGTGAATGGACGGCCGAAGCGTCGACCAGGTCGAGCGTCTTGTCGCGGCCGCCGACACTGTAGGTTTTGCCGACGCCGCCGGCCACCCGGTCGACCCGGCCGGTGATGAGCAGCTCGTCCCCCACCCAGATTTCGCACGCGGCCCGGTCAAAGATGGCGGCATTGTAGAGCGTCAGACGGAAGCCAGCGCACAGGGTATCAATCGAACGCTGGACGCCGATCGCCTTCCAGCCTTCGAACACTTGGCCGTCGACCTTTACCGTGACGGAATCAGACATCGGAGAGGATCTCCAGCACCTGGCCGCCGCGGACGAAACCCGGATGCTCGATGCGGTTGCGCGCGACGATTTCGTCGGCCCGATCGGCGATGGCCCCAAATTTCGGACCTGCGCCATAAAGTCGGTGCGCCAGGACCAGGGCCGGAATGGTCGACGCCGGCGTGTAGCTGTAGAGCCGGGCCAGAGAACCACCGCGCGCCGTGACATCGCGGATCAGCGCCGACCGGGCGGCCGTCAAGACCAGCCAGGCGCCATCGTCGCCGGCGTCTCCGGCCTCGAGCGCCAGATCGTCCAGAGCGTCGGCCATCTCGTCACGGACGGCGACGGCATCCTGGTAAGCGGCAAACTCCATCTCCGAGACAGCGGCCACGGCCTCGGCGGCAGCGGTGTGGCGGACAAAAGCGACCAGCGCCGCCTGGTTGGCGCCCTGGGCCCGGCGCGACGGCGTGCCGGTGCTGACGGCGCCGAAGCCTCGGCCGAAGCCGAGAAGCACCTTCAGGCTGTTGAGCGCGTCCCCCGGCGTAGCGGCGATCTTGCGGATGCCGTGGATCAGCCCCGACAGCTGGGCGGCCAGAGCTGCGGGCTGGTTGACCAGGGACGTCACCTGGCTGCGCAGCTTCAGGCCCTGGTTGACATAGCTGCTGAGTTGATCGCCGTAACCCTTGAGCGGCGCGAGCAGCTTGTCGAGTTCATCCGACACCTGCGTGACGATCTTGGCGGCTTCGTCCAGAACGAACTGCGGCTGATCCTTGACCTTCATGTCCTCCGGAAGGGCGGCGTCGGCCTGGGCCTGCATGGCGCCGGCGGCGGTGACCGCCTGGGCCGTGGTGTCCGGACGTGCCGTGGTCAGGGCAGCCGGCTCCTCGCGCATGAACTCGAGCGAATAGCGAACCATGCCGCCCTCAGCCAGGCTCTCCTCGGCCGCCGGATCGCCGACCAGGCGGACGTTGACTTCGCCGATCCAAGGGTGGATGAGCAGCCCGGTACCAGCCTTGCCCAAGGCAGCCTCGAAGGCGTCGCGGGTCGGCTTATAGTTTGGGCCGATGATGAAGGCTTCGAGCTGGAAGACCTTCGTGGCGGCGCCCATGTCCTCGCCCTCGGACTCGTCGCGCAGCGGGAAGTCATGGACGGCAACCTTGCGGCCGAGACCGCGGCGCGTCGAGACGATCGCGTCGAACTCAATGCCGCGGAAACTGGCTGGGCGAAGGCTCTGGCGCCAGGGGGATAGCTCAGCCATCAGCGTGCCCTCTGCAGGCCGCGATTAGCGGTCAGGTCCAAGTTGTCGGACGACTCCATCTCTGGGATCTTCATGGGCGGAGCATTCACAAACTCAACGGCAATCCGGCCCTTCATGGGGGTGTTGCTGTTCTGTAAGCCCTGACCACGCAGTGATTGCGCAGGCGCTTGAGACAGCGCCTTACCGTTCGCCGCCCGTATCACCGGCGTAGAGGCTGCTACCGCCGGCGTCGGCGTAGGACTGATCGCGGCCGGCGCGGCTTTTGTGAGCGGTTTACCGTTCGCGGCGTGTGTCTTTTCTTCAGCAGGCTCTGCGACCGCATTGGCAATGCCATCCGCGGCGACCTTGACCACGAAACCGATGCCCTTCAGGACATTGCGGAACCATTCGGGCAGTGCATTCCACACAGCGTCGACCCCGGCGGTGAAGGCTTGTTCGATCCCGGTCCAGATGCCGGCGAAGAAAGTCGTGATCCCTTTCCAGTGCTTGATAACTAGAACCGGGATGCCGATGAACGGCACGGCCAGCAACACAATCGAGTTGAAGCCCTTACCGAGCCAGTCCCAAAACTTGCCAAGCCAAGCCTTGACCGTGTCCCAGTGGCGGACGATCATGAAGGCGCCAACAGCGACGGCCGTAATGCCGGCAATGATCCACACGATCGGGCAGCCCCAGAGCGCGACATTCAAACCCCAGATCGAGGCGATGGTACTGGCCAGGCCGAGCGCCATCTTGCCCGCCATCAGGACAACGAAGGTGTCGACGACGCCATTGAGCCCGCCCAGGGCCTGCGTCACGCCCGCGGCAAAGACGGCTGTGTCTTTCAGGAAGTTACAGAAGCTAGCGATGCCGGTCAGGATCGCCGGCAGGTTGGCGCTAATCCAGTTGAGCCCTCTGGTCATGCCGTCCAGGATGGCACCCTTGTTCTGGTCGATGATGGTGTTGATTTTCGTGATCAGTTGGGTGATCGGGGGCAGAAGTCCTGCGAACAGGGCGAGGCTGACACCGGCGATCTGCTTATCCATCGTGTCCCAAACGGCGTTGAGCTTCTGAGAGGCAGACAAGGTTTCGTCAGAGAGGATAAGGCCCAGTCGCAAGCCTTCGTCGCCCATTTCCCTCAGGTTTTTTGAGCCTTTGTTGAGAAGCGGGATGAGGTTGGCGCCGGCATCGCCGAAAGCCCGCATAGCCTGCGCTGTCTTTTTGGGCCCGTCCGGCATCTTGGCGAAGTGGTCTGCGACTTCTGCGAATACGGCGTCGGCCGACTTATATTTTCCAGCGGTATCCTTGACCGCAATACCCATAGCCCTGAACACCGCGACCTTAGATTTCTCGCCGGCCTGAGCGCTGATCATATTATTGCTCAACGTCTTCAGGCTTTGGTCCAACAGATCAGAGCCAACTGCACTGTCGGCGGCGGCATATTTCAGGCGCTGGTAAGCCTGGACTCCTACACCGCAAGCCTGCGCAGACTGAACGATCGCGTCCGCGGCTTGGGATTGTGACCGCACGAACATGGCGGCGCCGGTGACAAGAGCCGTGCCTGCCGTCACAACCGCGCCAATGCCGGCGACAGCTATGCCGGCGCCCTTGGCGATTGACGTGCCCATGACGGCGCCGAACCGCTGCCATTTCTTGCCGGAGGTTTCGAGCTGCTCCCCGGTCTCTTCAGCCTGGTCGCCGGCGTGCTCGATGTCATCGCCGGCATTGTCAGCCGCGCGGCCGGTATCTTCCATCGCGTCTTCAGCAGCGGCGGCCGGCCGGGCCACGTCGCTCAGTTCATCGGCTGCGGCGGCCGCAGCCGCACCGGCGCCGGCGACGGCTTCAGCGGAACTGGCGGCAGGCGCAACCACACCTGCAA
>NZ_GL883077.1:830801-859077 GCF_000204015.1 Asticcacaulis biprosthecium C19
CCGGCGCCGCGATGCCGTCAAGCGCTGCCCCGGCCGCGGCGGCCGATGTCGCTGCGCCGGCCGCCACCGTGTTCATGCCGGCCACGTCAGAAGCAAAGCCCTTCAACCCGGCCGAGGCCTGGTCGACGAACTTGGCGACAAACTCAATGACCAGATTGCTCATGGCGGATGATGACTTCCCCGTGCCAGAAACTGAACTCTTCGAAAGTCAGCCGGTACAGTTGCTTGACGTTGAACAGGCCCGGAAAGGTGGCCGCGATATCGGCTAGGCAGCGCTCCCAGTCACTTGGCCACTGGGAATAAAACCCGAGGTGGCCCGCGCCAGCGCCTCATAGTCCTTGGGGTGCATGCCATCGACCTGGCTGATAGTCAGGCCGGTCATGTGCGCGACAAGGGCAATCGATTTGCCCTGCTCGCCCTGGTGGGCGTCCATGCAGCGCATATCCTTCGGCCGCATCAATTTGAACGGCACATCGGTGATAAGGCTTTCGACCGGGTCGGCGCCCTCGACCTTTTTAACGACCTTGATCGGCTCGATCAGGGTGTATGTGGTTTTGTCAGCCAACGGAAACCTCCTCTGCCGGCTCGGAGTTGAAGACGTATTTCGACTTGCCGTCGTCGCCCAGGTCGGCCGGGTCGAGACGGAAGGCGTGTGGCATGACATAGACCTGGCCGGTATCCCATTCGATCTGAATGGTGGCGTCGGAGATATCCAGGTCCTTGATCGAGTCGCCGCGCACCTGAGTCTTCTCGATCTCCAGAGTCGCCGGCGTCAGTTCCTCGGTGAAGCCGACGCTGTGCGCTGACGTAACCGGGGTGCGCTTGACGCCCCCCGAATTGAACTTGACGCCCTTGAAGGTGTCGATGAAGTCGCCGTCGATCGTGATCTTGGCTTTTCCGGTTAGCTTGGCCATGGGGGCTCCTTAAGCCAGGGGTTGGATCATGGAGGCGAACTTCAGGAAGCCGTTGATGAGGTCCGGCCTCTGGAAGCTGTTGACGCGGTCGCGGTCCGTTGCGTCACGGGTAACAACCAGCGCATCGATGTAGGCCGCGACGTTCTCGATCAGCCCGGCCTTGCCGAAGTCGACCGCCTGGGCAGCCAGGGTGGCGCGGATCTGCGACGGCGTAGCGACCTTGGCCGACGGCAAATAGTTGCCGCCATCATCGCCCAGCTTGTAGCGCGGGTAAGTTTCGGCGATCAGGACCTGCTGGGCCCAGGAGATATAGAACAGCGTCGTCAGGCGGGTTAGCAGGTAGAGACCGTCGTCAGCATAGCCGGCTTCATTGGTCTTGTAGGTCGTGACCAGGAGCTGGATATAGACCTTGCCGGCATCGTTGACGTCCAGCGTGGCCAGGCCGGCCTGGAGTAGCAACTCGCGTTCCGTCCCGCTGAAGCGATCGTTGTCCTTAGGCGGCAGCATGCCCTTGATGACAAGGTCACACAGCGGGGTAGCCGGATCGTTGGCGATGCTGTTGGCGCAGGCGCCACCGACGGCGGCGGCGACTTTCCAACTGGGCCAGGGCGTACCCTTCATCGCGACGATCGGCGCAAAGGCACTATTGCGTGAGGCGGCGAAGGTTGTGAGGGTCGAATAGCTGTCCGTCTTGTGCGTTAACGACCAGCAGTAATTGCGCTTGGTGGCGATGGCCCGGTCGGCGGCAAAGGCCTCGACGGCCGCGATATTTGTAGCATCGGTCCAGAAGTGCAGAATGGCATCGAAAGCCTGGTCGCCGAGCAATGCCAGCTTGGTTGCGGCGACCGGGTCCCCGGTGCCGCCGGACATAGCGGTGACCTCGCACGTCAGGCCAATCGGCACACGGTCGCCGGGGTCGTAGTTCTTGGCCAGATAAATTGAATTGCCGGCAGTGCCCTTGTGGCGAGACGTGACCGTCACGGTTGCGGTTGACACACCGGCTGTGCAGGACAGGTCAAGATAGGTGTTGATCTTGGCGCTAACCGCGGCGGCAGTTTGAGCGGCCGTCATGCCCACTGCGACGGACACCTGAATGCGCTGTTGCTCGACCATCAGAGCGATAATGCCGGCCTTGGTTGCCGTACCTGTGAAGACAAAGGTACCGGTCGCCGCGGTCGGATCGCCCGTGGCAGGTTCGCCGAGCGGCATGCCCCAGAGTTGGATATCGCGACTGTTGATCTGGTCGTTGAACACCGCGCACATGCCGGTCAGCATCGAGCCCTGACCGAAGATGGCCTTCGCGTGATCGGCGGAGTCAACGCGAACCGGCCTGTCCAGGTCCGAAGGAAAGGTCCCCAAACCGATACACAGCACGCGGTAAGGCCGGCCGGGCAAGCCGTTGCGCATCTTGCTGAAATCGAACTCGACGTACTGGCCGGGCGAGCGCGTCGTCAGGGGAATTTGCGTAAAACTGAGACTATCCATCAGACCTTATCCTTATCGGGTTTGGCGGTGGCCTTGGCTTCGTCGGCCTCGCGCTTGGTTTGGGCGGCCGTGTCGTCGATGACATCTTCGTCCGCGCGTCGGCGGGCCCAGTACGGGCTGTCATCAACCCAGCCGCCGGTTGCGGGCAGCGCTTGGCCGGTGGCGGGATCCGGGACGACGCGCAAATCCTTGGACTTGGCGTCGACGGCTGCGGGTCTGTAGAACAATCGGGCCATTTAGGAGGCCTCCTCTGTTGGCAGGGTTTGGTTGCTGACCAGGTCAGCGGCTTCGTCGTCGGCGGGTTCGGACCGGGCCAGGGTGAACTCGGCTTGCAAGGTCGCGAACCGTCCCAGGAACTCGGCTTCATTGTCGAAGTTGGGCGATGCCTTTTCGAACAGGAATTCCGTGGTGAACTGGATGACGATCAGCGACACTCCGGCCTTGGCCATCGCGACCGAATGCGGGACGCGGGTCACCGGCCCCAGTTCGAAGTCACCGATCTCGAGGCCGAGATCATTGCCCATGAACAAGCTGATCACGTCTTCCATCAGGCCCAGGGCGCCGGCCTCGCTGGCGATCGGCCCCCCCTTGGCGGCAGCCGCGCCTCCGCGCTTGTTCTTGGCGGCCACCACGACGGCGAAGTTCGCGCGCACCTTGGCGCCGGCGCTGAGGGTCTGCGGTTGCGGGAAGCCGCCGAAGGTCGCCCAGATGGCCGGCCACTTCAGCGTCTTGGACAGCTCGGCGTCCCAGTTGAGTGGGTAGGAATCAGCCGTCCCCCATTCGTAGGGGATGACGCCCGTCTCGCCGGCCGCTTTCGCGTAGGCCAGGATAGCGTCCTCGATGTCGGCGATCTTCGTCATGCCGTGCCGACCAATCCATCGAGAAAGTAGCTCTCGATCTTGCCGTCGATGACCTCAAGGTTCTCGGCACTGAGGCCAAGGTACGGCCGCGCCGGAATGGTCACCGATTTGACGGTGACGAAGCCGCCGCCAGGCATGGCGAAGTGCAGGGCCTTGCCGTTCGTCGCCTCGATAACCCCGCCCTCCTGGTGGATCCGAGCATAAATCAGGTTGGCGCCCCAGATGGCGCTGTCGGCAGTGGCTTCCGAACTGATATCGTTGTGCAGATTGCCTTCGGCGAACAACGTCCTGCCGCCGTCAGCCTTGGCGCGGGCGGATTGTTTCCACGCTTGGCCATCCGGCCCGACATTGGTGTCGGCGATGCGCTCCTGAGTGGTCTCTTCGCCGTAGAAGGCGATGTCCTGCATCAGTGGCAGGGCATTCTCTAGCCGGCGGATGATCTCGTTGACATAGGCGCCGGCGACGTCGCCGCCATTGATCGTAAAAACAATCTGGACCATCACAGCCCCCGCATCGTCTCGCGTGAGAACACGCGATCAGGGCTGACGAACTCGACGGTGCTGGGCGCGGCGGCGGCCTCGATGCCGGCCGTGGTTAGCTTGATTTCCCCGCGCGAAAGGCGGGTCAGCCACTTGATGGCGTCTTCGTAGCGCTTGCGGACGGGTTCCGGGACCTCGTCCTTGTGCAGATAGTAGTAGGCCAGGTCGCAGCAATAGCGCGTCAGGTTCGGTTCGGGCAGAACCAGTGAGGCGACGTCGTACTTGGCGGCGACATAGGCGTTGATCTCGTTGGTCGCGTCGACCAGGGCGCCATCGATCTTGTCCTGGTCGATCGTGCCCAGGCCGGCCTCGTCCGTCAATTGGATCAGGGCGTCCGTCGTAAAGCGTGTCTGCAGGTCGGAAAGGACGGCGTACATCAGCGCGCCTTCCTGCGGTACGTACGACCGACCAGCTTGAGCGCGCCTGTCTTGACCTGGCGCAGGAAGGTTCGGGTGCCTTCGGCCTTCAGCCGGTAGCTCGACGGCCCTTCACCGCCAAACAGGCGCTCCAGGACCAGGTCGATCGTGGCGGGCTTCAGGGTCGTCGGCAACGGATCGGCGAAGGGGAGTTCGTAAAGTTCGACCAGGTGAGCATCGATTTCGGCGGCGGCTTCGCGCGCCAGGGTCTCGACATAGGCCAGATCGACGGCCACGCCCGTACGCTTCTCCAGCTCGGCCAGTTCGGCCGGGGCTGCGCGTTCAAGAATTTGGGAGGCGGTGGCGTACATTTAAGGGGTGCTTAGGGAGGGTTTAAGGGGGTCTTAAAAATGTGGGCGGCGGCAGAAGGAACTACGCGCCGCCGCCCAGTTTACAGGGAGGAAACGCCTTAGCCTTTCGGCCCGGGCTTGGTCTGCGACTTGGCCTTGGCAGGCTTCACCACAGTCTCGGTCTGAGCAGGCGCGGGGGCCGGAACAGGCGCAGGGGCGGGATCTAACGTCGCGACCTGCGCCTGGCCCTCGGCCTCCCCAGGCTGGCTCGGAATTGTAGGGGTGTCCGTGCCGGCATTCTGCTCGGCATCGGACGGCAGCGCCTTAGGCGTCGCAGTGTCAGGCGTTGCTTCGCCTTCCGTCGGTGGGCTCACCGGCCCTCGGGTATCGGTTTCGCCGGTGTCACCCGGCAGGATCACATCCACGCCTAGGCCAAGGCCTTCTTCGCCCAGGTCTTTGATCCAGGCGCCGGTCAGGTCGAGTTCGGCCTGGTCGGGATCGATCATTAAGCCGCGGCCGAAGTCGCTGGGCTTGGCGGACCGGATCGCGGCGGTGGTTTCATGGATCTCGTCAATCGGCGGCATCGGGCAGCGCCCTTCGCGGATGGCGAGGATGTGCGCCTCGACCATTTCACGCAGGGCGGCTTCGACCGGGCTGGCGTCCAGAACCAGGACGACTGGCTCGACAGAGGCAATGCGCGCCTTGATGACTTCGGCCGAAGGCGCCGGCTCCCAGTGGTAGCCGTCGCCGTCGCCGCCGGCGTGATCAGTAGTGCCGACCTGGACCTCGATCTTAGGGTCAAGGACCAGGGCCAACAGGCGCCGAAGGCCTTCGACCGCCGCGATCTCCAGGGCGTGGACGGCCCAGTGGCCGAGTGGCGTCAGGTCGAAGCCGGCCCGGCGCGCGGCGCCGGTGGACTTCAGTCGCAGGGTGAGGGCGTTCATGATGACCCTCGCTTACGGCAAGCGCGAAGAAGCATCGATAATGATGAGCTTCTTCCAGTAGATGTTGGACTCGCCGCCGGCCAGGTTCTGGGCTTCGAAGAGCTTCTGAGCGGCGGCCAGGTTGCTGGTGCCGACGACGATATGGGTCGGCACGATGCCCAGCTTTTCGCCGTTGTCGTCGGTGTAGGACGACATGATCTGCTTGGCGGCCTCATAGTTGGCGGCATTGAGCGTGGCGGTCGACCGATAGGAGGTCTGCCAGTAGCTGTAGCCGGCCGCGCCGCGAGCCTCGCCGCCGAACAAATATTCGCCGAGGTTGAACAGATGGTCGTTCTGGCCGTTGGCGTTGACGTTGGACACGAAGTTCGGCTTTTCGCGGTCAACATAGATGATCGGCTTCAGCGGCTTGCTGAGGTCCATCAAATACCAGGGCTCGACCGTGCCGGCTGTGTTGATATTCGAGAAGGTCACACCGTTGATGACGTGGTCGCTGTCGAAGAAGAACTGGCCGTCGTAGCCGGTGGAGGTGTGGCCCGCCTTCAGAGCATCGAGGCACAGGCGGTCGCGCAGATAGCCGGCGTCTTGGCCGATGCCTTCCAGCATAGACGGATAAAGGCCGAGATTGTCGTCCTTGATCTTGTTCTTGTGGACGGCGACCGTCACTTCATAGTCGTCGACCGTGATCGAATAGGCACGTTCTTCGAGCGCCTTGATCTGCTTGGGACCGACCCACTTCTTGAAGATCGGGAAGTCGCCCAGGAAGCCGAAGGTTTCGACCTTGGTCGAGGCCGGGACCGGGGTGACAAAGGGATCGGTGACGCGCGGCGCCTTGCCCAGGCCCATCGTGAACGACAGGTTGAAGCTGACCCGCAAGGCCGTCAGGGTGGCGTTGTTGATAATCATGGTCGCTCCTTAAGCGGCGAGGCCAACACCGACGCGGACCCAGACACCGTCGCTATCGACGCCGGTGACGCGGCCCGCGATGGCGCGGACATTGGTGTTGGAGGTTTTGGCGACCGTCTGATTGTCGGCCAGGTAACAAACCTTGCCGATCTCCGCGACGGTGACCAGGTCGCCGGTCAGGTTGGCGAACTTCGCTTCGCCGGACCTGACGGTCACGACGGCACCACCATCGGCGGCGGTTCCGGTGACGGTCTCCAGGGCGACGCCGACGGTTTGCAGCGTTCCGGCTTCGGTCGAGTCGGCGCCGGTCTTGCCGTCGATGGCATATCCGGCGATCAGCTGGACCAGCGCGCTCTGGAGCACGACGGCCGATGCCTTGACGCCGAACGAATGGTCGACGACGGAGCCACGAAAGATGATTTTGCGGGGGGCGGTGATAGCCGTCAAGTTGCACTCTCCTGCAAGGCCTTGAGGAAGTCGGCCTCCGACTGACCGAAGGCGGCGCAAACCTGCTTCTGCTCGGCCGACAGGGCGGTGATGGTGGCACCGCCGGCGGGCTTGCCGGTCAGGACCTCGCCGCCGGCGACGACGGGGTTGGAGCCCATCAAGGCGCGGGCCGTTTCGGGCGCGGTCTTGAGCAGGTTGAGATAGTGGTCGCGCTGGGCCGGAATGATGCGGCCGGCGGTGATGGCGGCATCGACCTCGGCCGTGTTGGCGGCCGCGGTCAGCGTCGTGACCTGGGTCTGCAACTGCGCCATGAGGGCCGTCTGGGCGTTGCCGCCAGCCTTCAGCGTGGTCGCGGCCGACAGAGCGGCAGTGTGCGTGGCGCTGGCTTCCAGGCCAAGGGCCTGGGTCAGCGCGGTATAGTTGCCCTGGGCCGCGTTGAGCGCGGTTACCTGGGCCGTCGCGGCGGCTTCAATCTCGGGCAGGGTCGCGGTTGCGGCCAGCCCGAGAATGGCCGCGAGAGCGGTCAAGTCCATTTCGGTTTCCAGTTGGTTGTTGAGAGAGGCGGAGGCGGCCAGTTTGGTCAGGCCGTCGGTGGCGGGGTAGGCCGTCAGGGCCGCGTTGAAGATCAGCCTGACCTTGCCGGCGGCATCGTGGTCGATGGCCGGCGAAATGTATTTGTATTCACCTGCGTTGATCGCGGCGGCGGCCTTGGCGGTCCAGGTGACGGTGCCGTAAACGCCATCGGCTTCAGCGGTCAGGGCCGCGGGCTTGATCCAGCCAGACGCCGGAGCCGTGCCGCCCTGTCCGGACGCGGCGAAAACGAGTTGATGGTCGTAGTCGAGGGGAATGTCCTGCTGACCTGCCCAGGCTTGCGAAGCGGCAACGATCTGCTGGGCGTGCGCGAGGTTCAGGACAGTGTAGGTGCCTTTGCCGCGGGTCGTGAACTTGCCCATGGGCAGCAGGCGGATACGTTGGGTCGCAGTCCCGTCAGCGTTCATGATCAGATCGGCGGCCGTCAGTTCGACAGCCGCCGCCAGCGCTACTACAACTTCATGAGATTGCCCCTTGAGTTTCACGAACAGGCCCCTAGCCTCGCCCGGGATCGGGCGCTTCACATGGGAGCAAGTTACGAGGATGGCGGGGGACTATCTAACCTGACAGGTGTCAGTTCAGGTCGCTAGTCGTCCTGGACGTCATAGGTCCAGGTGCCGAGGCTGGGCGCAAAATCCACGTTGATGGTGCGCTTGTCAACCCGGCGCACGAAACGCCGCAGCAGGAAGTCCTGCTCCAACTTGATTTTTCCGCGCATGTCGTCTACGTCTAGATCAGCCGCGCCGCCGTCTCGCGCGTAAGGTCGAAAGAGTTCCTTTAGGTCCAGGTCATCGATCCCGGCGCGGCGTCTATACAGCGATTTGAGCACCAGCTCTCGCGTTCCAGGCCTCACGCCAAAGAAACCGACCAGCCTTTCGCCGTTGTATTCCCCGATCATTGCGATCGCCGGCTGACGGCGATAATCTTGCAGACCGTATATGACCTTCTCGGGCATCCGGACCAGTGCTGGGACTTGCTGGTAATGTTCGTCCTTAACGTCTGGATGTTCCTTGCGGGAATGCCGTATCTCGGACGCATGGGCGCGTAGCGTCATCTTCGACAAGTCGATTTTGCGCAGGGCTGCCTGGGTGATCAGCCACTGTGGCATTGGGCCCAAGTCGGCCATGTCGCGATCATCAGTCCCTGGCGTCGCCACCGCCATCACCCGCGCCAGGTCGACCGCGATCTTCGCTGTCCGCTCCTCCAGGCCCCACACCCACCCCACCGTCTCAGGACTGCGCAGGGTCTGGGCGACCTGCGGCAGGAACTCGACCAGGTCTGGGCGCGGAACCGCCGAGAAGCCGGCCGCATCGCGGAACAGCCCGTCATTGACCACGACCGGATGCCCGCCCGGATCGACGACCGGCCGATCGGCGGGCAGGTTGAGGTCTTCCAGGAACTTGCGCGCCGCCGGGCCGGCCTGGTCTGCCGGCAATCCCTTCACACCCCTGGGCGTCGGCGCCGGCCGTGCGGTCAGGTGGCGCAGCGGCGCCTTGCCGACATTGTAATTCCAACCCGGGTCGATCCCGCCCTCGATGGTCGCAGGCTCGCCGGTCCTGGGATTGACATAGGCCTTGGGCGGAAACCGGACCGGCTTCAACGTCACCTTAAGCTTGCGCTGATCCAGCATGGCCTGGCTGAGTGACATGGTGGTGCACTTGCAGCCCCAGGCGCACGGCGGGTAATGCGTATCCCACCAGGCATCGGTGATCGGCAGAATGGTCCCGTCCCACGCCTTGTGCTCCAGCCGGGGAAACCGCACCGAATTGTGCCGAAACATCATGTACGGCGTCGTGGCGCGCACCGCCCAGGCGCGCTGCCAGTTACCAACCTGGTGTGCGACGCGCAGATTGGTCTGGAAGATCGTCTTCAGCCGGCGTTTTGACCCCAACTGGACCAGCTTGACCTCGCCGGTGTCGGGGTCGCCCATCAGCTGCTTGCCCCACCACCCGGCTGCCTTCAGCCGCGGCGCGAGCTCGGCATCGAACATCGCCTGCGTCCAGCCTTCAGCCAGGGCCTGGTCGACGATGGCGCGGGTGTCTTCGAGCAGCTGGACCTGCAGCATCTTGGCGACGGTAAAGGCCTGCGCGTGTTGGTCCTGCCAGACATCCTGCCAGGCAAAGCTCGGCTGCAACCCCTTCGACCGAAAGTAGGCAATAGCATCCTTAGGCGGAAGGGGCTTCAGGTCCAGTGCCATGGCTTAGCGGTAAGTGACCGTGATATCCAGCGTCCCGGTCGTGACGATCGTGATGCCGGTCGTGCAGTACAGGTTGTATGTCAGCGTATAGGGCGACACCGAGGCGATCGTGGTGATGGTGGCGAACTTGGTGCCCGAGGCGGCCGTGTTGCAATATCCGGTGATCGTTCCGGCCGCCGGCGTATTGACCACGATGGACTGGACGATTCCGGCGCCCGACTTGACCGTGGTGGTGCTGGCCGTCGTGATGTTGGCAAAGGAGCTGCCAGCCTGGGCAACAGCGGCGACGCCCGTTCCGGAGGCCGTGGCGGCGTCGATCTGATAGGTACGCGAGAAGTTGGTACCGTTCCACAAGCGTCCGACGTTGTTGGACGTGGGAACGATAGAAGACGCGGTTGTGACAAGGGTATCGGTCGTTGTCAGCGACAATTGTAGAGCCGTGCCTGACGTGTTGACCAGCGTGGTCTGTAGCCGTCCGCCGGTGTCAGTCGACAAAAACCGATAGTTGGTGCCGTCCGATCCGCCAGCGATCAAACCGGTTGAGGGAACCGCGGAGCCGGGCGTATTGCCGCCGACAACCGGGATGCCCGAGCCCGCCAGCCCGCGCACCTGAATGAGGGGCGACCAGGTGCCATCGGCGTTTAGGTAGATCTTCTGCCTTTGGGTCGACAGCTGGCCGCTATCACTCTCCGACTGGGCGAACGCTGGCGATGACGTGGCCAGCATCAGTACGAGGGTGACCGCGATGGCAGCGATCGCCTCCGGCAAGCTGAAAACTACGCTCTTCCACTGCCAGCCGCGGAACGTCTCGAAACGATTATGATCCATTTAGGGCCTCCTTAAAGCCGCTTTAGGGTGTCTGGTAGCCGCCGACCTGCATCCACACCTGGGCGCCTGAGACGCTCAGTTTCAGGAGTTCGATGTAGTTGTTGCGGCCGCGTACCCGGAAGGTCTGGTTGCCGCCTTCGACGCCCTCGAGCCGCAGATTGCTGCTGTTCGCGAAGGTCACATCGCATCCCGTCGTGCCGCGCAGCACGATGCGCTGTCGGCCGGCCACCGTGGTCGACACCGACGTGACATTGCCCGTGAAGTTGAGCACGGCCAGGCCGGTGTTGCCGATCGACAGCACGCCGCTGGGCGCGCCCGTCAGAGTGGTCTCGGTGGCGTAGGACTGGGCGGCCAAGTTCTGGACCGAACAGCCAATCGCCATCCAGATCTGTTCGCCGGATTGCGCGATCTGCAAAAGCCGGATCCAATCCTTGTAGCCCAGCGTCACATCCAGGTTGCCGGGCAGCCGCAGATGATCGTCGTCGTGGATCAGCGTCCAGGCCTGGCTATTGCCGTTGCGGATGACCACCTCGTGGTAGACGAAGCCGAGCGGCGTCTCGACCCGATTGACCGTCTGGGCGCCGGCGGCGTTGAGCTTGCCATACGAACCCGACGACAGCGGCAGGGTGTTGAGTATCCAGGCGTCGAAGCCGTCGCCGACGATATAGTTGGTCGCGCCGCCGGTGATGGCCAGCTTGACCTGCAGGTCCGTGGTAACGGTGCCACCCGACAGGACATAGGTGCCGACCAGGACGCCGAACGGATCGGTCAAGGTGAAGGTGGCGTTGACGCCGGCAACGGTGCATCGCACCTGGTACTTGCCGATCTGGCAGCCGGCCAGGCGCGGCGTCGTGGCATCCAGGACGCAAGAGCCATTGCCGGTATTGGCGCCAGACGCCTTGACCGCTACGGTCTCGCTAAGCGTTGCCGCCGTGAAGCCGGCCTCAGCCGTATAGGTCTTGGCGCCGATCGACAGGATCGACGGAATTTCCCAGGAGTTGTTGGCGTCGGCCGGGATCTGCGGATCCTGGTAGTAGCGCCGCTCCGGATCGGGGTGGTTGCTGTAGCAGCCGCGGAAGACGGTATCTGTCGCCCAGGGGCCGCGCCCGACCGGGCAGGAGGACCGCCAATACCACCAGATGCGGCCGTCGTTCCACCACACCAGTCCGGACGTGGTGCCCGTCCCCGGCTCGGGCGTGTTGGTCGGCTTGCCGGTCTCGGCGTCGATGGTAATGCCATAGGCGGCCGCCGAGACCGTACCAAACTGCGTCGGTACCGGACCGGACGTGGACTTCGGCTGATTTCCGGTCGAGGGGCCGCCGGCGGTCCAGACCGTCGTCCAGGCGCCGGAGTCGACCTTGCAGTAATCCTTGACGTTGTCGACGGCGTTGCTGGGCTCGCCCGGCGGCGCCGTGTTCGGGATGTCGGCCAGGCCGGACACCCACAACCGGTACAACAGGTCGTTGCCGGCGTTGAACCCGCCCTTGCGGCAATCGATGGCCAGACATCCAATGACCTGGTTTCCATAAGCGCAGCCGCCGGCGTTCGGCCGGATGCCGATTCCGTATCCGGTGACTGGCGTCGACGAAAGGAGCGCTCCGGTCTCTTCGTCGTATTCGTTGGAGACCTTGCCGCAATCGTACGAACTGCAACCTTCAAACCGGTTGTTGTAATTGTAGGAGTGCCCGCCGTCATGTTTACACCAGCGGAACACGCAGCCACGCGCCACGCTGTCTGTTGAGGTAAATGAGAGGCCGTTGTCACCAATGAATTCGAACGTGCAGTTTGTAATCAGGTGGCCTTTGGTATCGACCGTACCGCCGAAACCTTCTTCGCCCAGGAACGCCGTGGTTGTGACTTCGCCGGCTTCCGTCGTGGCGAATTCGAGTTGGCCCGTAAGGTAGGTGGTCAGGGTCGACTGGTCGAGCGTCTTGGTGCAGCGATCCATGCTGACGTAGTTGCCCCACCGGTCGGCGTAGCCCATGAAGCCGGCGCCATTGGTCAGAAGACAACGCTCGGCATGGACCGCCACACTGTCCTGGGTCGCCTTAAACGCCGGGCCGTACATGTTGTGGAACGTCAGGTCGCGCAGCGTGATCTTGGTGCTGCGGTAGAACTCAAGCCCGCTATTGCCGTGGTCGATCGAAAAGCCGTCGAAGACCATGCCTTCGCAGTCGGTCGTCTTGATCGAGAAGCCGGAGGTGTTGTGCGGCCCGGTGATCGTCGCCTTGCCGCTGACGCCGCCGCCCATGGCATTCTGAAATTCGATCCAGCGCGCGCCGGTGTGGGTGATGGTGGTGCCGTTGACGTCGAGCGTCAGCGCGCCGCCATCGACATCGAGCACAATCGCGGTGCTGCCCAGGTCAAGCGTCTGGTCGCCCAGGGCCAGGGTCGCCGGCGCCGTGCCAGCAAACGCGAGGAAGGCCGCCGCCGCGGCCGCCAGCCAGTTCCGCGCCGTCTGCCCTGGGGCGCGCGGATAATCCTTCAGGTCCCATTTGAACTTGGGCAGCCGGTCGATCATCGGCCGCTCGACCAGGCCTTCAGCAACAGCAAAGGTATTCCCTGCGCCCTGCGGGCCAGGCACCACGACCTCGATAACCTTGAAAGCCTGTTCGTCAGCCATCAGGCCACTCCTCGGATATTGGTGTTGCCCGCGATCCACGTCTCTTCGGCGGCGTCTTCCGTCACCCGTCTGACTTCAAACCGGCCATTCTTGCCCGCTTTCAGTGCCGCCTTCTCGACCTTGGTCAGGGCGAACTTGACCAGGCAGTCGGTGACCAGGCCATCAACCGTCGTTGTCTCGATGACGCCGGCCTTGGCCAGGACCGTGACGCCCAGCTCGTTCGTCAAGATCAGGCTGAAGGTCGAGCCTTCCAGGTCCAGCAGACCGCCATTGACGTTGGACTTGAAGCGAAACACCGTGGGCGCCGTCGTGCCGCGCCGGATTTCGATCATGGCTTCAGGTGGGGTCATGTCGTTTGCCCTACCGCTTCGCTACTTGAGGGCGGGCCGTCCCCCCGGATATCGAGATCCGCCTCACCAGCCAGGCGTGCGGAATAGCCGGCCCGGGCGAGCAGGTCCGTCATCTTGCCGGCGTCCATCTTCTCCAGGGCGCCGATCAGGCCTGTGCGGATGTCCTCGATCGACGCCGCGCCGTCGACCAGGTCAAAGACCTCGTCCAGCATCGGCGCCATGACTTCGGTCCATTCCGACTCGGTCGCCTCGACCAGGCCGTCGATCGCGTCTTTCGCCTCGGCATCGCCTGCGGCGAGGGCTGTAGGGCTCCCCTCGACACTTAAGGGCCGTTTAAGGCCGCTTAAGGGGCTCTTGGGCGGCCGAGTCGCCCCGGTGCCATCTTCCGCCGACCCAGGCGTGCCGTCCTGGCCAGCGGGCGGCGTTTCCTTAGGGGCTCCCCAGAAGCGAACTTCTTTCCCCTCGGTCGGCTCGGGCGCGTCGGGCAGGCCCATCTTGTCAGCAACAACGGACTCCTCGACCCGACCGCCGCCTTTGGCAAAGCGTTCGATCATCTCGAAGTTCTCAAGACTGAACGTCTCGGCCTGGCCGATCTTGATCCGGGGATACTTGCCCTTGGCCGGCTCGCCAAAATTCAGGAACACCATCGGCCGGACCAGGTCGCGGTTCAGCGTGGCAGCCAGCGCCTTGGCGTCGGCGCGCTGGATGTCCTGGCGCACATCGTTGTGCACGGCGCCGGACGATCCGAAGCCACCCGTGGTCGCATCGGTCGATCCGGTCTGGCCCAGGACCGCCTTGCTGATCTGCATGTCCAGATATTCGCAAAGATTTTGGAACACCTCGGCATTGCCCGACGCCATGGCGTTGACGAACTCGATCTCCATCGAGCGCGGGATAATGCCGGCGGCATCGTTGCCGATCGAGGCCACGGCCCGCAATAGGGTGCGGCGCTCTTCCTCGGTGGCGCTGGCGTCGTATTTGCCCACGCGCATGGGGATGCCGTAGATCTCGGCGAAGATGACCCAGTCTTTCAGGGCGAAGTTCTTGAACAGGTAGGGCCAGGCCATGACGCGGGCCAGCCCGCCGCGCACCGTCTGGCCTGTCTTGAAGGCGTGGCGGTGCACGATGAACTTGTACGGCGGCAGGGGCTCAGGCAGCCCGGCATTGCCGTCGGTTCCGCCCTTGAGCAGCGGCGTCTCGCCGTCGACCTGGTCGAACTCAAAGAAGCGCGGATCGCGCGTCTTCAGCTTGGGCATCCACGGCGTAACGCTGCGCTCCCAGATCAGCTCGGTATAGCTGATCGCCTTGCCGATGGCGTCCAGGATATCGAACAGTTCGCCTTCCAATTCGTCCCGGTCGAGGTAGTCGCGGATCAGATCGGCATGCGCCTGAGAGGCGGCGTCGTCGCCGGCGGCTTCGACTGTGATCTCGAGCTGGGTGACCGAACGCTTACGCACGCCCAGGACGCCGGCATAGTGCGCGTCCTTTTCTTCGATCTCCTCGGCCAGCTCGAAATAGGCGGTGGCGTCGCCCTGTTCGGCCTGGCGCAGGATAGACGCCAGCCGGCCGGGGTCCAGGCCCTGGGCGGGGTGACCACTGAGGACGGGGCGCATACCGGTGAGGGTCGGGCCGGCAATCTCGCGGTCGAGCACCTGGTACTGGAGCGGCTTGCCGGTCGACGGGTCGACCAGGGACGATGTCTTGATCACCATGCGCCACCGCCTTTGCTCATCCCATGGCGGGTTTCGCCGCGATCGAGGTGACCACCGTGTCGAGAGTTAAAGTCGTCATTGGCGCCGGCCTTTAGGGCGCCGACCGGCGTATAGCCGTATTCGATCTTCATGCCGTGCGCGGCCAGGCACGCCAGGCCGGCTGCCCAGAAACGGTCCGGGTGTACGTCGGCCGCTTCGGCGAGCGCCTTGTTGTCGTTGCTGGCCTGTTTGATGCCGCGAAGGTCGACCCGGATTTCATCGTCATACGGGATGCGAATGGTGCCGTTCTGAAAACGCTCGGCCAACAGGGTCGCCATGGTCAGACGTGTGCCCGGAGCGAAGAGCACGCCCTTGACCCTGGGCCCGTGCTTGGTGATGGCGGCTTCAACGACAGCTTCGCCCATGCCGGTCTGATCGATGTCCGCCTCGGCGATCCGGTATCGGTGCATCATATCGTCGAAGGCTTCTTCCTGTTCGGCAAACGTCGCGCCGATCTTCTCCCAGCGTTCGCGCAGCCACAGGATGTTGCCGACCAACTCAAATACCCAGATCACGGCCCAGTGTCGGCGGCGCGCGATGTCGCGGCCGATATAGCAGAGTCCGCCCTGGTACAGCTCCGGCTTGCCCGCGTCGGCATGCTCGCACTTGGTGATGTCCTCAGCCTTCAGCCAGGAGCCGCCGCCGACCTTGGGGATACAGTCCAGCTCTTCGGCAGCATTGTCGCCATAGCGAGCACGCAGCGCCCGCTCCCATTCCGCCTTGTCCGGGATATCCGGATTGAGCAGCTTGATCCGCTCATACAGCCCATCGGCCAGGGCATCGGCCAGGGTGATGGTGATGACCTCGCCTTCGCGCTTCTTGGCGCGGATCTCCTGGATCAGCTTGTTGAACGGGTTATCGATGCCGTTGTGTGTCGACACGACAACGACCTTGTCGCCCCACATGGTCAATGCCAGGGCGGCCTTCAGCACCTCTTCCAAGTTGGACATGAAGGCGGATTCGTCGATGATGACGAAGCCCTTCTTGCCGCGCCAGGCGCGCGCCACAGCCGGCAGGGCGGTGATCTTGTTGCCGGAGGGGAAGGTTATGACAAAGGCGGTGACGTGCTTCTCTTCGTCTTCAAGAACAACCTCGCCCGAATCCTCAATGGCGAAGTTCATCGCTTTTGCCCACATGGCGCACGCGTCGATGAATTCCCGCGTCATGTCTTTTTCGAAGCCCATGTACCAGACCTTGCGGCCGGCATAGCCTTTGCGGGCAGCGGTCAGTACGGCTTGAAAGGCGAGGCCCCAGGTCAGGCCGATACGGCGGGACTTCTCTATAACGGTAAGCGCAAATTGCGTGACCGCCTTGATGGCCCGGCCCTGGTATCCCAGCAGGATATTCCCTCGGCCGACATCCTGGAGCTTCTGATCATACTCAACCTTGGCCGCATCGAAGGCATCGAGCGTGGGGGCGGGGCGCAGCTTCATTTCGCACCACCCATGACAGCATTGAACAGGCGTTCGGCGATGTCATCACTGATACCCTCCTGCTTGACGACGTTGGCGACCGCCTTCGCCGCTTCCTTGGCGACCTGCTCTTTGATCTTCAGGGTCCGATCCGTGTCCGTCTTGGCGGCAGACGACAGCGACTGCAGGGACCTGGCCAGAAACAGAACCTGTTCAGGATCGAGCGTGACCGGCTTGGCTTCGCCTTCGCCCAGGTCATCGTCGTCGGCCTCGCCCACCGCACTGGCCAGGTCGAAGATGATGGTCTGCATCATCTCGATATTCAGCCGCCCGACCTGGTCATCAGGTTTGTCGCCGAACTTGGCGGCGAAGGTCTCCGCCGCCGCCCGCGTTTGCGCCAGGCGCTCCTGGACCTTGCGGAACCGTTTGGCATAGCGGCCCAGCGCCGACCGAGACGGCAGCTGAAAGGCGTCCGAGGTCGCCAGCAATTCGTCCATGGCCTGAAGGATGGCGTCGAGCGTGACATTGGCGGCGATCAGCTTGCCGATCTTGAGGCGAACTTCTTCCGGCAGTGTCTCGATCGACGACGGGGCGTGGCGCTTTTTCATGGCTACCCCTGCGACGGGTCGTAAGGTGTTACCCCGCGGCGGGTGGCCAGGCCGGCGGCGACTTCGCGACCGGCGGGCAGAGCGATGACATTGAACTTGCCACGGCCCAGATCTTCGATGTCGGCCAGCCCGGTGTCGCGCAACCACTCCGCATTGGCCATGACTTGGTCGGCCGTGACATGGAACTCTCGCGACGCCACCAGGGCCCTGTGCAACATCGATACGCTGAGCGTGTAGCTGGCAAAGCCTGACAGGTAGCGCAGGATAGCCAGGCGAAGATCTTCATTCACGAGCTGGGCGAAGTTAGTCATGATGGCGCCCCATCAACAGCCGCTCGATGCGCACGACCGCGCCGTCCACCTTGTCGATGGTCTTTTCAAGCGCGCTGACCTCTGCCTTCACCGAGGCGATATCGGCCTTGGTGGCCAGGTTCAGGAATTTGATTTCGCCGGCAGCCAGACGGGTTTCATGTTCGGCGACGGTGCTCAGTAGCGCTCGCGCAATTTCATGCTCGCTCCATTTTTCGGCCCGTTCGACGCGGGCGATCAACAGCTTGCCTTCTTCGGATTCCTTCCACTTCCCGGCGCGGATGAAGGTTGCAACATTCATAACGAATGCGGCGAGTGACACGAAGATGGCGATGAAGGGCAAAAGGTCTCTCACGGACGCACCGCCTTTTTGATCTGTTCCCAGGACTTGCCGAACATGAAGACGACGGCCGGGGCGACGACGACGCTCAACGCCGCCAGCGAAATCGGTTCGGCATGCATGCCGAAGAGACCGGCCAGTGGCAGGGCGACATAGTTGACCAGGACGATGATCACGACGGCGTACAGGTAGACCGACCGGGCACGGTCAACGAACGGGTCCCGGCTCATGCCGTCGCGGGAAGGCGGCAACACCTCAGACATCACCCAGCCTCCGCGCCCGCGCGACCCAGCCTTTGAGGAACAAGACCTGGCTGGAGTTGCGGCGGACGATCTCGTTGTAACGGGTCTCGGCTTCGCGGCGGTACTGCGCCAGCAAATACGGCCCTTCGCCCGAGCGCTGGGCAATCCAGGCGGCGGCCGCCGTCATCCGGCCCAGGACGCCGTCCTCGGCGAGGTGGGTCCTGACACTGTCGCAGCGGTTCAGTGCGACCTGAAGCATCCGGACCGCGGCGACCAGGCCGCCATTGACGGCCTGGTCGAACACGGCGCCATCGATCGGCCGGGGCAAACGGTCGAGATCGAGGCGGCGCCAGAAACATTCGTAAAAAAGATTGAGCGCCATGTCCGGCGTCAGTGCCCGGATATCGGCGCCATCGATATCGCCATCCATGTCCAGGTCGAGATCGCGCAGGCCGTCGCCATTCAGATCAAGCCGCCCCTCGGCGATCGCGAAACGCAGCGAGATCCCGTGGTTGGTCTCGCCGCCTGGGTCGGCCTTGTGGTTGACGTGACCGCCCTCGATGCCCAGCACGTGGCGGGCGACGACGGCAAAGCGGCTCGACGCGAGAAAACGCGGAACCGCCAACGGAGATACAGTCTTGGATTTTGCCCTGGCCATGTCTGGCACAATGCGCGGGGTCGCCTTGGCGATCTAACCTGACAGGTGTCAGTCCGGGCTCAGAACAGGCCTAATTGTTGGGGTTCGTCATCGGCCAGAGCGGCCTTGATGCGCCAGATCGTACGTGGCGATGTGAAGTATCGGGCGGCAACCGTATTCACGGAATCGCCTTTGCGCAAGTCCCCCTCGATCAGCGCGCGTTTCTTCGCGCCGACCGGCACGTCGAGGATGGCGCCAGCGAACTCGGCCGACAGCTTGGCGGCGACTTCGGTGCCGACCGCCTGTCCGATCGGATGATTAAGCCCGATGGTTTTGGGTATGACGATGCGCTTGCCGCCCAGCTTCGCCTCGATAGCCTGGGCGGCCGTCTCGCCGATCGCGGCGACGACATGGCGCATGGAGATATCACCCACGGCCCAGCTCCCGTAAGAGGCGCTTAAGATATCCATCGGCCTTGATCGCCGCCTCGTTGGCCGCCAGGAGCTTCTGAAGCCGTTCCGACTTGGTGCCGACCGGGGCATATTTGTAGCGGCGCTGGGCAGTCTGCCAGGCCTGATGTGTGGTGTCCGCCTCGGCGCGTGCGTGCTCCAGGTCCGCCTCGACTTCGCGGCGGGCGTCAGCATCGGCAATGCGCGAGGCGTGGGACATGTCAGACCCCACTCCGGATGCGTTCGCCCAGTTCGGCCGCGCGGATCCGCAAGAGATCGATCGACAGATTGGCCAGATCGGCCGGTTCCATCAGCGAAAGCTTGCGGCATTGCGCCTTGACCAGGTCGCGCGCCAGGGCGACCGGCGAATCCGAATGCTGCGACCATCCCGCCCGGGTGGCCATGCCTTTCAGCGCTTCGATCAGCTTGAACATCTGGCCATCATCGGCCCAGATCAAGGCGTCAACCTTCAGCTGCCGGGCGCCAAACGCCTCCAGGGCGCGTTCGGACGAATTCTGAACGACGCCGAGCTGATAGAGCGAGATCCACAGCGCCCGGGCCTTCTTGGCGACCGGCGACGATGCCGGCGAACTTCTCCGCCCCACGTGTGCGGAGGGGGACCGCGGAGCGGTGGAGGGGTCTTTCTTCTTCCCGCCCTGGACAACCTTCGGCACCCAGCCGCGGCGCTTGAACTCTTCGATCACCTTCAGAAGGTCGCGATCGCCGAGACCCTTGGCGGTGTCCTGCCCGGTCAGGCGCTTCAAAGTCGCCCGATAATCGTCCTCATGAAGCCCGAGCTCCTTCCGGCCGATCTGGACCTTGGAGAGAAGCGCGCTCATTGCATCGCTCCCTTCGGCATCAGGCAGTGGTCGATCACGATATCGGCCAGGTCGACAGAGGCGACTGGCACCGCGTTGATGGCAGTATAGGAACGGCGCGGCGGCTTACCCGGCCGCGCATGCAGGGTCTCGAGCCGGACGACGTACCCGCCATCGACCTTAAAGGTGCAGTAAGATCCAAACGACCTAACCATCTTTCCGCGTTTCATAATACTGGCCTCATCAGCGCCCGCCTTACGGGTCAGACGCCCCAATCGGGGCGTTTCGGCCTGAGTTAGTTTCCGCCTTCCGCCAGCGTGTTGACCAGCTCCAGAACCCGGCGGCGAAGCTTGGCACTGCGGATCTTCGGGAACCCGCCTGCCAGTTCGATGCCCTCCGGCGTGCACAGGAAGCTGTTGACGTCCTGTTCGACCTGGACCGGTGCTTCGGTCTCGACCGTCTCCAGGCCCTCAAAGAAGTGCTCGACCTTGCACTGGAGCGCCTGGGCGATCTCGTACAGCTTGGACGCGCTGATCCGGTTGCTGCCGCGTTCATACTTCTGGACCTGCTGAAACGTCAGGTCGATCCGTGCAGCCAGGCCGTCCTGGCTGAGACCGAGCAGCTTGCGGCGCAAACGCACGCGGGCGCCGACATGCAGGTCGACCTTGTTGGGGCCGGTCTCTGTCGTGGTTTCGGGTTGGGTATCGAACATTGGGTATCTCCTGGGGAAAGCTGGGGAGTGTTGAAGAGCTGACAAAGTGGCCTCGTCAGTGCCCGCATCACGGGTCAGACACGGGGCGGACCCCGTGTTTCGGCCTGTTACGCCACCACCTTGGCCGGTGTGACGACCAGCCCAGCCTGGGTGGCTACGCATTCGGAGCCGTTGAGGGCCTTGCGCAGCCCCTCCAGGGCCAGTTCAAACGCCCGCCACTCCTCTTCGGTGGCTGCGTCCACGCCGCCCAGGGCGCGCTGGGTGAGGTCCCACAGCAGCTTGTCTTCGAAGGGCGACAACACCTCCGGCAGCTGCTTGTTGAGCGCCGCGGCCGTGACCAGGTCGCGGCAGCGGTCGGAGTCCAAGATGATCAGTTTTGCCATGTCAGGTCCCCTCAGCTCGCCGCCACGTCGATGACGATCGGCTTCCAGTCGCCGTCCTGCGTGTCGCGGCGGTAGCAGCGGACGTAACGCTTGGAGCCGATCACGCGAATGGAATCGGCGACGGCCTGCATGGCGCGGACCCAGCGCTCATCCTCGATGTTCAACCGGCGCAGACCCAGCAACTCACCGCGGTTGATCTTGCCCTCTTTGTCGACCTGAAACGCCCGATCGACGAGGGTCCGAAGCTCAGCCCGGGCACCGTCGGTCCAGTCCTTAAGGCATTCGTCGACCAGGCTCTTAGCAACCTGCAGCTCGGGCCCGAACGCGATGTTATCGGCCACCTGGACCTTGACCTGCATAAGGCCGTCCACCGTGGTCAGGGTGATGTTGCCCTTCTGCCCGCCCGCCTTGGCGCCGTACTGCTCGGCCAACAGGACCAGCAGCGAGTCGACGTCGTCGAAGCTGTGCTGGCGGAATCGCGCCACCTGGGCGGCCAGAGGTTCGGCAAATCCCAGCATCTTGCGGACCGTCTGGTCCATCAGCAGATCCGCCGGCTTGAATTGAACGACTGGCGTCCACCGGCCCTTGTTGTCCATCAGGTGTTCGACGCCGTCGATCACCTTGCCGATAGCCGGGATACCCCCGGCCACTTCGGCTTCGTATTGTTCTTGGGCGAGCTCAAGCACGCCTTTCTTGGTGCAGTCATCAGCCATGGTTCAGGCTCCTTGCTTGGGGTTTGTGGGCTTGGGGTTGGTGGTGGCAACTGGGCGCGCGATGCCCATGGCCAACGTCTCCAGGGCATCGATCACGGCAACGAAGTCGCGTTCGTTGACGCCGCCGCCGACGCGTTCGGCGATCCGCTGCAGCGCCTGGACGCCCAGCTTGGCCGTGTGCGCGGCGTAGATGGCGTCGATCCTCTGCTCGGCGGTGCCGTCCTCGAGGCGCGATTCCGCGGTGATGATCTCCATCTCGCGGCGTTGGGTGTCCTCGCGAAGGGTGAGCATGGCGTCACGCCAGGTCTTGATCAGGGTCACGCCGAGAACGACCGGCTCGCCGCGTTCTGCGGCCGCCATCGTCATCGTCATCCATCCGATCAGGGAGTCGACCAGCTTGGTATGGCGAACCTTGCTCATGCCGCCGCTCCTCGTTGCAGATCGTCGGCCGCTTCCTTGATGTAACGCAGGTCGCGCTTGGCCTTTTCGCCGCGCGCCATCCAGGTGGCCAGCTCCAGGACGCGGCTCATCTGCCGCAGTGCCCCGCCACCGGGCCGCATGGCGATCGATGTCAGGAAGGCGATCTCGATGCTGTCCGTGACCTCCCAGGCCTCGAGCATCATTTTGATGTCATAGCCAACCGGGCTGCGGAAGATTTCGCGCTTGGCGATCCGGCTGGAGCGCTGGGCAAAGCGCGCGGTCTTGTCGCCGTCGATCGACTTGGTGACCTCCATATTGCCGACAAAGGCCACGCCGCACTTGGTTTCATCGTGAATGCTGCGGATGACTTCCAGGACGCGTTCGCCCAGGTGCTGGGCTTCGTCGATGATGATCAGGGGCGTGTCGCGCTCCTTCAGCACACGGCGGATCTTCTGCGATAGGGCGAAACCCGTGCGACCGGGAACCGACAGGTGCATCGCTTCAAGCAACATCAGCAGGAAGGAGTTGGTGGTCGACAGTTCCGGCGCGCCAGTCAGCACGTAGACATTGCTGTTCTTGCGCTGGAAATCGACGATCGATTCTGTCTTCCCCAGGCCTGGGTGCCCCATGATGACCACCATGTAGCCGAGCTTGGCATAGGCATAGAGGCCCTGGCAGCTCTTGGCCGTCGCGGTCGGCTGGAAGGACGGCTTCCACATCTGGTTTTCGAACAGTTCGCGCTGGGTTTCGGCCGTCACGAACCACTTGGCCACTTCTTCGGCCAGCTTCTGGTTGTCGCCGGCATACTTGCCGGCCACGAAGGCGGAGAGCGTGCTCTCGGCCGTGCCGATCTTGCCGGCGATAACCTTCCAGGTCTCGTTGTTGTCGCGCTTGTAGGTCTGGAGCTTAGCCCGAAGGGCCTCCAGCATGTCATGGGTGAATTTGATTTTGTCGTCAGTCATGGTATTGTCTCTTGTCGTTAGCCGGTTTTGCCCGGCGTTGAGCCAAAGGCGCGGAGGGTTGCAGCCCTCTGCGCCTTACTTTTTGGGGCCTTCTGACCCGGACGACGGGGTGAGCCCGCCGTCAAAAACTTGAAATTTCCGCCACGGTTCGACCGTCTCGATCTGCTCGGCCAGCGCCGTAAACCGGTCGCGGTAGGAGATGGCGTCGGGCGCCGGTACCGGCGCCAGGCGTGCGGCGGCCGAACCGCGATTCCGCACCGGGCGGATGACGGTCGGTTCCGTCGCCGGCATCTCCGGGATCTCGATCGGCATGGCGGCGGCCATATCGGCGGCGCTGAGCAGCTCCTGAATCTTGATCGCCTCGCGCGTCGCCTTCTTCAGGTTGGCGTTCATCTTTGCCCGGTCCTGGGCGCCCTGGGCATCATAGAACCCAACCGCCGCCCGCACCTCGGCCGTGGCCAGGTGACGGCCCTTCAGGTCGTAGACCTCGACCGGCTGATGCAAGTTGTCCGGGTCGAACCGGACGGTCAGCATCTGGCCGGCATATTCATGCAGGACGTCGTGGTGGTAATGGTTGCCATAAAGCTGGACGCCGCCATGATCCTTGTTCGCCTTGACGTTTTCGGCCGTCAGCAGGCACATCCGCAGCTGCTCGGCCGAGGCGCGCCCGACGGCGGCGCCGGCGGCGAGAGAGTCGGCAAAGGTCTGGTCGTAGCTGCGGCCCTTGGCATTGGCGCCAGTGCGGCCCGTCTGGGCGTTATAGCGGGCTACGGCCTCGGCCAGGATGGCTTCAAAGACCTCGATATCGACTGCCTTGGTGGCGTAGTCTTCCGGCTTGGCATTCGGTTTATTGCCCGTCCAGGCGCCCTGGCATTGCGGCTTGCTGCTGACGATTTCTTCCAGCGGCCCGAACATGCGCTCGATCGGCTTGGCCTGGCCATGGTGCGGCGTCGCCCAGTGTTCCTTGATCCCCAGGGCCGGCAGGATGCCCAGCGGCTCCTCTTCCTTCACCTTGAAGCGGAAGCGCGTCTTGGCGCCGCCAGTGATCCACTTGCTGGCGAAGGCCCGGCCGTTGTCGAGCGTGAAATGCTGCGGGATTCCGTGGTTGCGGCACATGTCCAGGATGGCCAGCCGCGTCAGGACGGCGGATTCGACCAGGCCGGTACGCCACGCCAGGATCTTGTTAGAATACAGATCCTGAATCATGACGCTGATGACCCGGACCGGCTTGTCCTGGTTCGGCACCCGTACGAAGACATCCCACTTGTGGCCGTCGATATTGACGGCCTCCATGGCGTGCAGATGTTCGCGCGTCCGGATCTGCGGCGGAATGGTCTTGACCACCTCAGCCAGCCCCTTGGTCTTGGCGATGATCACGCGCTTGGACGTGGTGCGGCGCAGTTCCCGAGTAAGCTTTTTCGTGCAGGGCACGTCGGCCTCGGTCAGGCCGATCGACTTGGCATATTCCACCGTCTCACGGCGGCAGTGCTCAAAGCCCTGGCGTCCGGGGCGCAGCTTGAACGACTTGAAAAACTTCAAAATCCTGGGATCGACCTCGCTGCGGACGCCGCCGGCCTTGCGCCGCGATGCCAGTGCCGGCAGCCAGTCGGCCGGGCCCACGCTTTCGACCAGTTTGAGCCAGCCCCATAGGGAGGATGTCGAAACCTCATGCAGATGCGCCACCAGGGCGACGGCGGCCGACTTCGACAGGCCTGCTCGGTGCTGGGTATCGACCGCCTGTACGGCCTTTAGCCGCGCCTGGGCTTCAGCCTTGACGTGGTCGGGCTGTTTATCGAACCACCCCCAGGCATTTGCGTCATTCGCGGCTTCCGGGGCGGCCCTAAGGGGCGTTTTAGGGGCCTCTAAATCCGCATTTAGGAGGCCGCGAGCGATCAGCGCCTGCACCGTTACACTCGGCAGGACGGAATGGTGATATTCGAACCCGCCACCGCGTCCAGAGCGCTTGCGCCAGGCCGGCGAGCCGTTGGCACGGTAACGTCCGGCCCACGACGCGGCCATCTCGACCACCCGGTTGCGCTTGTTGCTCAACCCGGGCAGGTCCATGGCGGCCAGTTCAGCTGGCGCTAACCATAAATCTTTGCACGCAGTGACGCCCGTCGACATGGATTCAGGCGGCCTTTCCGGCGTTCAGGCACGCCATGAGGGTGGTGTCGCGCGCCAGGACATAATCCTGGGCGTCGGCGATCGCCTGGACGAATGGCCGCTGATCGGCGTTGAAGTTATCGACCACGTCGCGGACCAGGTATCCGGCGATCATGAAGGTCCGCAGGGACATAAGGATGCGGTCCAGCCCCTTCGCCACCTCGTCCCGCGCGGCTTCCCCGATCGGGCCGGCCTGGCCCAGACACGGCGCGTCCAGCTCCAGGGCGTGCAGCGCCCCGGTCGGTTCGACCTCGATCGACATGTCGATCTTCAGGGCCTGATTGACGCGTTTGCGGAAAATGATGACGTCGGTCATGACCTCTCTCCGATTTCGGGGGCGATCTGGGCCAGGAATCTGGCCCGCTTGGTAAGGCGTGAGAGCTTCAGCTGGGCGTCGCCCAGCTCCAGCGTCAGAAGCTGCTCGGCGGTAACGATCTGGACACCGATCTCATTGATCAGGGCGTTCAGGATGTCGAAGCGCTGGGTCGCGGCGAATAGCGCCAGTGCGCGGCCGAAGCTGATATTGTGGGTGGTCCGGGCCTCGCTGGCATAGGCATTGAGCATCGCCACGCTGATGGCCTTGTCGCCGTCTTCTCCCAGCAGAGCGCTGACATCGGCGGCCAGTTCCAGCCGCGTGCGCGGGTCGGACTGCATGGCCAGTGACACCGCCGACGCCACCCGCCGCTCGATCTCGGCCAGGGCGCCATCGCGCAGCGCCGGGGCGGGAATCCCCAGGCCCAGCTTCAATTGTGTCGCATCGAACGAAGGCCGCCGCTTACGCATTCGGGCCTCCATAGCGACGGACCAGCGCGCGATGCACCGAATCCATGTCCCAGTTCAGCGTGATTAGGTCCATGGCAAAGGCGGTCGCCGGCGCGCTGTGGGACAAACCAACGGCCTTGGCGGCACTGCGGGCCTGGCGCCGGATCACGACCCGGAATTGGCGTTGTTCCGCCGTCATCGTCATGCCGCACCGCCTTCGCGCCGCAACGCGTTGAGGTCGACCATTTCGTACTGGCCGGTGATCGGCGAATAGCGGTGGAAAGCCGTGACCTTTTTGACCGGGCCGAACTTGGCCAGGTACTCTTTGCAGCACCGGCCCCACATCTTGCGGCCCCACGACGTGTTCTGATGTGCCGGCCAGCCCTTGCCCTTCAGCGCCGCCTTGCGGTCGGCCATGGTGGCGTCATCCGGCAGGTCCTTGACCAGTTCGGCGATCAGGCTCTCACATGCGGCGCGCCAGTAGCTCACGACTCCACCAGCTTTCCGGCGCAGTCAAACCGGTAGGTTTTCACAGGCGGCTCGCCCTCAAAGCTGGCGAAGTCTAACTCAGCGCCATCCCACGCCTTATGCGATGGCCGCACTGTTTCTTCTCCCGCCCCGTTCTTCTTCACGGGGAGGGGGGACCGCGGAGCGGTGGGAGGGGTCTCTTCCTTACCAAACTTGTCCGTTTCCCAGCCCCAGACCTCGCCGGCCTCCCAGGGCTCGCGTGCGAAGATCTCGGCGCGGTAACAGTCGGGCCGCAGCGCCTGGAGCATATCGCGGGCGACGGCCGGCTTGCGGCTGTGCTCGCGGCGGCGCGCGATGATGGCATTGCGGATCGACCGCGACCCGATCGCCGGACGCCCCAGCGTCCCGATCAGCCAAAGCTCGGCGGCCCCGCGGTGAATGAACCCCGTGCCCATGCAAATCTTGCCGTTGCCGGCGATCTTGGTCCACGATCCGCCGGTCTTGTAGCTGAAACCCCAGGACTCCATGACGCGCAGCGCCTGCGGCAGATGCGGGAAGGTGGTCCACATCCACAGCAGGCAGTCTGGCGCAGCCAGTAGACGCACCTGGAGCCGCTTAAGCTCGGCCTCCGACATGGTCGGATAGTGCTTTTCCGGGCTCTTTTCGTAGCCGTCCTCGGTGCGCATGTCGTACGACCAGGGCGGATCGGCCAGGATGGCGCCATACTTGAGCGGCGTCAGCGGTGCGAAGTGAAAACCCCTCATGCCGCCAGCCTTTCGACCAGGGCCCGGATCAATGTGACCGCGGGTCCGTTGATTTGTTGGTTCATCGGCCGCCCGACATTGAACCGGGCGGCGATCTGCTGATCGTTGAGTCCCTTGGCAGCCAGCAGCATGATGGTCTCGGCGGCTTCGGTCATCACCCAGGACCTCGCCGTGTCGGCCGGCAGCGTCGTAATGCGTTCGTTGACCGTAAGCTGATCCTGGAAGGCGCCCGTCATGACCGTCTTGGCGGCGGTCTGCGCCGTCAGCTGCTGGAGCGCTCCGGCCAGCTTCTTCTTGAGCGAGGCAACCTCGCCGTTCAGCGCGTCGACTTCTTCCGACGGCTCGGCCTTGGCGGCGATGGCCTGATAGTCCGCGACAGCCTTCTGGTACTGCACGTCCAGGGCGTTCAGCTTGCCCTGGAGATCGGCGATGGCGGCCCGATTGGCGTTGCCGGCCGGGAGGTTGGCATCGCATTCCTTGACCTTGCGATCGAAGTCGGCCTGAAGGCGCTTCTTTTCGAGGTTCAGATTATCGAACCGGGCCTGCAGCGTCTCTAGTTCCGACACCTTACCGCCGAGGTCGAACTTGTAGCGCTCAGCCAGGCTTTGCCATTCGTCGCGCTCTTTGGCGACGATCTCCAGCCGGCCCTTGATATCCCGACGATCGGCCGCGACCTGGTCAAGCTCCTTTTCCAGCTCGCCAATCCGCGCCTGGGCTTCGTCGAGGTCGTTTTGCAGCCCCTCGGCTTCGACCTTCGCGGTGTCCAGTTGCCCTTGCAGCAACTCAACCTCGGCCGTCAGACCGTTGACACTGTCGTCGACCAGGTCATCGAGCTCAACATCGAGCGCGCGGACTTCCAGGATGGCGTCCACCATGGCATCCTTGATGGCGCTGGCCATTTCGGCGACCAGGACTCGGGCTTCCTTGTTGGCTCGGCGGGTCATTCCGCACCGCCTTCCTTCTCCGCCCCATGCAAT
>NZ_GL883077.1:859097-884289 GCF_000204015.1 Asticcacaulis biprosthecium C19
GGGGAGGGGGACCGCGAAGCGGTGGAGGGGTATCTTGCTTTCGCTTTGGCGAGTTCGATTTGGACCAGCGTGGCCTGAAAGCCGACTGCCATAGTGCGACCGACATGGATGAAGTACTGCTTTTGGGCCGCCGCGTGAACCGCTGTTGGGCCATGCTTCGCGGCAAGCTGCGCGATGGGTTCTTCAAGCGATTGGCTCACTCCGCGGCCTCCTTGATCCCTGCCAGACCCCGTCCGCTAAGCCGTGCGGCATCCGTGGCAGCCTGGACCTGCTCGCCGCTGTCCTGGAACTTGATCTCGACGCCCTTGGGCATCATGGACGCCAGCGCCATCAGCGCAGCCATCCGCTCGCGCCGGCCCATGCGTTCGAAGGCCCCGATAAAGGCCCCCAGGCGCTTCTTTTCCGGGTCGGGCGGCGTGGTGTCCTTAACGATGGCGATGGCCTTGCCGATGTCGCGTGCCCCACCCTTGTCCAGGTCGGCCTCGAGCACGTCGAGCGCCTTGGCCTGGTCGGTAAAGTCGAGCTTGGCCAACTGCCGCAGCGCCGAAGCATTGCCGGCGATCGGTAGCTTACGCACGCGGTCCAGGAAGGATGGCGCAATGGCGTTCAGAGCGAGGTGGCGGGAGACGGTAGACCGGTCGAAGCCGAGCCGGGTGGCAACTGATTCCTGAAGACCCATCGATTTGTGCACGTTGCACAAATCGTCAGTCATCTGTTTTTTTGAGACTTTTGCAGACCGATAGTCGCTGTTCAACGCCCGTCCATCGGCCTCAGGAGCGATCCCCAGCCGGGCCTTTTCCGTCTCGATCAGCTTCGCCACGAAGGCTGCCTGATCCAGCGGCGACAACTCGGCGCGAAAGAAGTTCTCGGCCAGCTCCCGTGACATGCGGTCGAGCGCGCCGGACGACCGGACAAACGCCGGGATCACATCCCACTGATTCCACTTCGCGCCACCCAGCCGATGTCCGCCGCAGACCAGCCGATAGGGCTTGCCGCTCTTCTGGTTTGGCAACTGGCAAATGTCGATCGGGTGCAAGAGCCCTTCGCGCGCCATGCTGGCGGCGAGGCCTTCGACCACTTGCATGTCTAGAGGCCGCAGCCTGTCGCTGTCGTCGATATCGGAAATGCGAATGAGCTGGACCTGGTCCAGGCGTTCTGGGTTGGCCGAAAGGACTTCGGCCAGGGCTTGCGCTGTTTCGGCCATGTCTAATTCGCCTCGACATTTAGACGGTGCGAATCCAGATTTACGGACGTATAGTCCATAACCAAGCGATCATACTGGCGCTTGCAAGCTGGACTGACTTCAATGACTGAAACACCGAGCTCCCGCGCGATAACGCGGGCCGTTTGCAGAACGGCTCGCCCGCGAATAACTTCACTTGCCGAATTGGCGGGTAGAGCGTGGGCCTCCTCGAAGGCCTTGAGTGAGCCGTACTTCTTGCGGAGCGCGGCTTTGATGTCTTCGTGGTGCATCATCAGTCCTTGTGAAACGTATGCGTGGCAAATCACGCCATTCGCTACATTAAAGTGACAATATGGCACATATAAAGGACAGTCAATCCGAAGAGGCGTCTAAATCCGCATTTGGCGAGAGAATTTTGTCACGCCTACGTGACATGGGTCTTTCCCAAGCTGATCTGGCGCGAATAACCGGGGAACCACGAGCGAAGATTTCCGCTTACGCGAACGGCGAGCGCTTTCCGCAGGCGGATACAGCCATAGCCATTGCCGATGCCTTGGGCGTCAGCGTTCCCTACCTGATCCTGGGCCGCGGCGACGGCCCGCGCTCCCTAAGCCGCATGAACGATATCCCCTTGTCGGAACTTAGGTTTTCGGCGGGTCACGGCTGGGTTGACGTCGGCGAAATCGAGGGCCGCGTCATCGGTTTTTCGGATGATGAACTGCGCGCTCTGGGCCGCACCTCTATCCACGGACTTAAGGCTTTCCGCGCCAAGGGCGACTCCATGACACCCACCATTCCCGATGGTGCGCCCGTCCTGGTCGATGAACTCGACACCCAGCTCAACGAAGGCATCTACGCCTTTCGCGTCGGCGAACACCTGCGGATCAAACGCCTACGGCCCGTGGGCGTGGGCGGCATCGAGGCCCGGTCAGATAACGACCACTACCCGCCGGAAGTCTTTCAGGGTGCCGACCTTGAACACTTCAAAATCCTCGGTCGCGTCATCTGGGCCGGAGTGCAGTTCTAATAACCTTCGTCCTCGAAACTAAGGGCTTCTCCGCAGGTTGACCGCAAGCAATAGGCATCGCGCGACAGTTCACCCAGTGTGAGGTCGCCCAGCCCGCACCCTTCAACCAGGTGCCGGACCTGCTCGAGCCTTTCCATTCCGCATGCCGCGCAGACAGCCTTGATTTCCCCGTCTCTGGGGTAACCTCTGAGCTTCCTGGAACCGTTCGACCACCGAGCCTCGAGCGCGCTCACTAAAGCGTCCATTTCCTCGTCAAAGCGAGGCATGGCAACGATCTCACCAACTGCCTTTTTCATGGCCCCCATAATCCTTCTTGGAATGTTCCCTTTTTGTTCCATTTTCAAGCTAGGGTGTCAAGGTGCTTTTTTACCCCTTGTTAACGGGTCGATTTCGGGCGAAAACGGGCGCCTTCAAATTCGAGGCATAAAATGAGACAGGCGGTTACACTGGCTATGGCGCTGATCCTGTTGAGCGCATGCGCGGACAAGAAACCGGTCGAGGCTAACAAGGCAACGTCGGCGGAGCAGGTTTTCGGCATTGGCGACACCGTCCCTTTGGGCGACATAAAGGTAATGGTGAAGGGTGTGAAGTCCTATGAGAACATCGATGGAGCCCTAAAGAATTCCAAGATTTTAGTCGTCAGCTGGGACACCGGCAACGACAGCCTAAAGCCACTGCCCGCTGCGGATTTTCCCAATATGGCAATTGTCGACCAAAACGGGACGGTCTACAACTTTGATGAGGATTGGACGAACTGGGCTATCAACCAAGAGCCGGTCATCACGCGCAAATCTTCGAGCGATTTGAACCCGGGTCTGGTAATGTCAAACCGGGTCGCGTTTGAACTTCGCGGCGAATATTTTGATAATAGCACATGGCATTTGCTTACGAATGACGGCGTCAAGATCAAAATCTGCTTAAAAGAACATCTCAAAAATGGAAAGTGTCCGAAGGCGGATCTATAACCCGCACGCCTTTCGCACGCGGCCGCCCTTGTCCCACTTGGCGACATAGACCGCCTGGCCGGCCTTGAGTTGGGCACAGCCGACATCGACGCCGCCGGCGGTAACCAGGGCCAGGGTCCGGCCATAGCGGTCAGTTCCGACCCGCTCGATCTTATACGGCCCGACCTTCATCAGCCTGACCAGGTTGGCCTTGCTGGCCTTGGGATCGCCGGCGACACAGACCCGCCCAGGGCGACACTTGCCGCCCATCTCCGGCGCATCGATGCCCAGGAGCCGGATCCGCTCCTCACCACACCGGATGGTGTCCCCATCCGTCACGGACGGCGAGCAGCTAAGTTGAGCCGCAAAAAATATAAACAGGAAGGTCATCTCTTAAGTCCGTAATTTGACTCGACTCAATTCTCGAATGTTCCTTATATGTTCAACGTGAGTCGGAAGCGAATTGCTACATCTGGGTGTAACGATTGATGGAAAATTTGTTATCTCCCGAACAGCTAAGGGCATTCTTCATCTATGCCGTTCCGGGCATAGTGTTCCTTTACGTGCGCGTCCAATTCACCCATGGAAGGCTGCCGCCGCTGAAAGACGCTTTTGTGACCTATATGGCGCTGTCGGTAGTTTATCATGCAGTGGTGATGCCGATCTTTCCCAAACTCTATGAAGCGAAGGCGCTTTATGAGTGGTCGTTGGTGCTTTGGCTTTCGATCATTCTGGTTGTCCCCGCCCTCTTCGGGCTTCTCTCTGGTTTAAGTATCAAGGAGAAGTGGCTGCATCGCCTAATGCGGAAATTCAATCTTTCAACCGTCCATCCTGTTGAATGCGCTTGGGACTGGCGGTTCCAAACTTTGCAGGAGTCCTGGGTTTTGATTGTGTTGAAGGACAATACGAAGTGGGCTGGAGTTCTGGGCACTGGCTCGTTTTTATCCAGTGATCCAACCGAACGAGACGTCTTCATGGAAGACGTTTACGAACTGGACGCTCAAAACGTCTGGCAAAAGCGTAACAGTAGCGTCCTGATTTCACATGGTGAAATTCAGTCAATTGAATTCTGGCCAAAAGGAGATTCCTGATGAATGACAAGAGACATCCCGGTTATCAGCAGCGTGGATACATCCCCACTGCACCCTCCCGTGTGCCGCCAACGACCTCGCCAGCGCCCCAGGGCGGGCACATTCCGGCAACAAGTGGGGGCGGCAGCAGCACGCCTCCGGATAAAGGCAGTGGCGGTAAGAAGTAAGACGCCATGGTCAAGACATTGCGACAGCAGCTTGAAAAGCTACCTCCCCACCTCAAAGCTGGTCCACCGTCGGACAGCAAGACGGAAGAACAGGCACTTTATAAGATCGATGCCATTAAGGCCTGGGCGACACGGTGGGCGGATTGGCAGGAACGAGAGCTAAATGCTCTCAATGAAGCCATCTTTGACAAGGACTGGAACCAGGTTGAGCTCATCACCCAACGACTGAAAAACGTTGGTAAAACGCATTTCCCAGATCTGCACCTAGCAATTGATCATCTAGCGGAAATGCGGCCGTAAACCCGGTCAGTTCGCCCGGTCAGTTCGGTGTCGGTTTCACGCAAGACCTTTCACCACCAGCTTAGAATCCTTGGCTTTGCGAAACTGACCGGGCAACCGCCGAACTGACCGGTCTATCCGGTCAGTTCGGCATGCACGTCGCCGGCGCCGTCCACATTAAATCATATGTTTCGTTGGCCCGCCCCCCGCGCCGACCCCCTTATTAAATCCGCCTTAGGGGCTGTTTAAGGGCCGCCTAAGGCCTAGCCCCAAAAAGAATGGGTTTCTTACCCGACCTGGCCCAAAATGCCCCGAAATGCTGTCTAAACGCCTATTTACTCTAGACAGAGTTCTTGCCTTGCCAGCGGTCACCTGCCGCCGAAATTTTTTTAGGGTTTTCAATGGCTCATCCCACGACATCCCGCCGAGTCCCGCCAAATCCCACCCCATTTAGCACTCTAATCTCTTCTGTCCTTTGACAAAGATCGCCACTTTCAACGTCAACGGCGTCAATGGACGCCTGCCTGTGCTGCTGCGCTGGCTAGCGGAAGCGCGACCGGACGTGGTCTGTCTTCAGGAACTGAAGGCGCCCGATGAGAAGTTCCCGGTGAAGGCTTTGGAGGCGGCGGGCTACGGCGCCATCTGGCACGGCCAGAAAAGCTGGAACGGCGTCGCCATCCTGGCGCACGGTGCCGAGCCGGTGGAAACGCGGCGCGGATTACCCGGCGATCCCGACGATACGCATAGCCGCTATATCGAGGCGGCGGTGAATGGTGTGCTGATCGGCGGGCTGTACCTGCCCAACGGCAATCCCTGGCCCGGCAAAAAGTTCGAGTACAAGCTGCGCTGGTTCGAGCGGCTGAAAGCGCATGCGGCGGAACTGCTGACTACGGGCGCGCCGGTGGTCCTGGCCGGCGACTACAATGTCATGCCGACGGATATCGATGTCTATGCGCCGGACCGGTGGCAGGATGATGCTTTGTTTCGCATCGAGGTGCGCGAGGCCTATGCGGCCCTGATGGCTCAGGGCTGGACGGATGCGCTACGCGAGTTGCATCCGGGCGAACAGATATTCACCTTCTGGGACTACCTGCGGGCCCGGTGGCCCAGGAATGCCGGCCTGCGCATTGATCACCTGCTACTGAGCCCGTCCATGGCGCCGCGCTTGCGCCAGGCCGAGGTCGATCGCCACGTCCGCGGCTGGGAAAAGGCCAGCGATCACGCGCCGGTCTGGATCGTACTTGACGATTGAAGCCGGGCTGTGGCATCTGACGGTTACGCCGCAAGCCTCGCGCCCAAAAGTGGTTCCACTTTTTGGATAAATGTGAGGCGCCACCTAAGCGCGCGGGTGTAGCTCAATGGTAGAGCAGCAGCTTCCCAAGCTGACAACGAGGGTTCGATTCCCTTCACCCGCTCCAGGTCCCATGGCTTGGCGTTCACGATCTTAAGGTCACGCATGTCAGTGCGATTTGCCGTCGAGCGGGTTTCCTCGCAGCCTTTCATATAAAATACGCGTCTCCAACAGGTTGGAGATACGCAGCGCCACTTCGATGATGTCGAATGGCTTACCCACAAAATCCTTCGCCCCGAGCGCCAGGGCTTTACGGCGTGCCTGCAGGGTCGTGTCCGCAGTCAGGACAAGCACAGGCCGGTATTCGTCCGGGCGGTCATGCCGGCGAAAGGCTTCGAGCAACTGAAAACCGTCGACTTCGGGCATCATGAGATCCAGCAGAACGAGGTCGGGCGCCAGCGTCACATAGGCCTGGAGGGCCTTGGTGGGCTCTGTCACGGTATGCAGATCATTGTAGCCCTCCCGCTGCAACAGGCTCTGAAGCAGAAGAATGTTGGCCTGTTCGTCATCTATGACCAGAATCCGGCGCGACCGGATATCGGCCTCGTCGACAAGATTTTTGTGCATTTCTATGGCTCCCGAACCTTGTTCTTCCGTGCTGTTCGTTTTGGCGATGTTCCAACACGCCTCACGGCCGGCAATGTAAACCAGAAGCGAGCACCTTTTGCCGGCGTCTCGTAACCGATCTGTCCGGTCATCGATTCGACGAGTCGCTTCGACAGTGCCAGGCCAAGCCCGGTTCCCTCGGTCTTGCTCCGCTTCGGTTGTCCCAGACGGTCGAAAGGCGTGAACAGCCGTGAGACAGCCGCCTTGTCGATGCCGTCACCGTCATCTTCGACTTCAATTCTGACGTGGTCGTCTTCCATGCGAGCCGACACGAAAACAAATTGCCCCGAGCGATGGTACTTGGCCGCGTTGGCGATAAAATTCAGGAGTATCTGGATGAGGCGCCGCCGGTCTGCCGACACCGTCAATCCGGATGTCATATCCCTGACGACGAGCGTCAGCCCGGCGCCGGCGACAATGGGGGCAACAAGGGTCTGTACTTCATAGATTGCGTCCGCGACATCGACGTCCTGGATCACCAGCTCGGCGCCACCGGCTTCGATACTGCTGATATCCAGAAGGTCATTGATGAGGGATAGCAGATGACGGCCGGCCATCATGATCTGCTCCACGGCTGCCCGTTGATGCGGCGCCAGTGTGTTCTCATCTAGTTCCAGCAACTGACCAAAGCCCAGGATGGCACTCATTGGCGTTCGCAGCTCGTGGCTGGTTCGGGAGAGGAACTCGCTTTTGGCGAGGTTGGCGGCGATAGCCTCCTCTCTGGCGTCCTTGAGCGCTTCTTCGGCACGGCGCCGTTCGGTCATGTCGCGCGTCACCTTTGCAAAGCCGCAGACCTCTCCCCGATCATCGTGAAGCACGGTGATGATGACGTTGGCCCAAAAGCGGCTCCCATCCTTGCGAAGGCGCCATCCCTCGTCTTCGGCGGTACCCGCCTGGCGGGCGCGCTCAAGCATTTCGGAGGGCAGGTGGGTCTGGGTTTCCTGCGGATAGAACATGCTGAAATGCTTGCCCAGTATCTCCTGGCTGGACCATCCCTTGATGCGTTCGGCACCGAGGTTCCAACTGGTAACGACGCCGTCTGGGTCAAGGGCGAATATCCCGTAGTCCCGGACCTCCTCCACGACCAGACGAAACCTCTCCTCGCTTTCGCGCAAGGCCTGCTCGCGGCCCCGCAGAAGGGCGCTTGCGCGTGACAGGCGCCAGGCCAGATGGCCAATCTCGTCGGAATCGTCAGGCAAATCGACCAGTTCTTCGCCCTGGGCCAGGCGTTCGGCATTCTCGTCCAGGTTCCGAACCCGTCGGACAATCCCGGTCGAAAACAGGTAAACGGCGGCCAGGCTTCCCAGAAGCCCGACGATGGCGCTGATGGCGGTCAAAAAGAGAAATCCGTTGCGAACGCCTTCCACCCGTTCCAGCCGGCTGTCGAGGAGACTCCTTTCTCGTAACTGAATCTGCTCGATTTCCTGTCGCATTCCGTCCAGGACATACTTGTTGTTGATCAAGGCCTCGTCGATAAGGGCCGCGTGACCTTTGGTCCCATCGTTCGCTGCTGCAAGTGCGATAATGGTCTTCAGTCCCTGGCGTTTTTGAACGGCCAGAGACGTGATGCGTTCGAAGCGGCTCCGGATTTCCGGGTCCATGATTTCAGCATCGAGGCGTCGCAGCGTCGGCTCGAGCTCGGCCTCAGCCTTTCGATACGGTTCGAGGAAGCGATCCTGGCGCGTCAGAGCGTAGCCGCGGACGCCCGCTGCGGCCTCGGCAAGGAGCGCGTGAACCAAGTAGGTATCGCGTTGAATGGCAAAGGCGCGGCGGACATCATCCTCAGCGCGCTCCTCGGCATGGCTTGCCAGGAACAGGGAGATCAGCGCACACAGCAGGATCCCCAAGGGGAGTATGACGACGACCAGCCCCTTCAAGGCCAGCGGACGGTCCGCCCAATAGCGGGTGAGGGATGGTGGCGCTGCGGTCTTCATGAACTTTGGCCCAGGAGCGCAATGTGTCGGGCTGCGGCGACAGCGGCCTGAGTCCGGTCGGTGACGCCAAGCTTGGCGATGATGCGTTCGACGTGTGCCTTGACGGTCGCCGGGCTGATATCGAGATGGCGCCCGACTTCCTTGTTCGTCATGCCTTCAGCGACACAGTGCAGGATTTGACGCTCACGCGCGGTCAGTGTGGCGATCAGGTCAAGCTGGCGATCCTGCATTGCCGGCTGGCGCAGCGCCGCCGTCACAAGATCCAGCGGAATCGCTGTGTGCCCTTCGGCCACACGAACAATCGCCGCCTTCAGGTCGTCAATAGCGGTGTCCTTCAGCACATAGCCGGAGGCCCCGGCCGCCAGGGCTTCGCGGACATAGGCGGGCATGTCATGCAGGGTCAGCATAAGCACCTTCGCATCCACGCCGAGTGCGGCAATCCGTCGGCAGGCTTCAAGTCCATCCATGCCGGGCCCGAGACGGACATCCATGAGGATGACGTCGGGCCTTAGGTCTGAGATCATGGCGAGGGCCTCCTCACCACTGGACGCCTCTCCGGCAACCGTGAAGCCGGATTTCGACAACACAGCCTTGAGTCCTTCTCTCGCGAGCGGATGATCGTCGACAATAAGTACGCGGATGGAGGTCATTGATCGTAAGACGCGCCAAGAGATGCCGTGACGGTCACGCCGCCTTCGCTTCCCTGCCATTCCAGGGACCCGCCAATGGCAATCATACGCTCCTGCATGACCTGAATACCGACATGGTGGCCAAGTCGCTCCATATCGCCAAGCCCCCTTTTGTCCTTGATGCCCTGTCCAAAATCTCGAACCCGCAGGCAATATGCCCCCCGATCTTCGACGAGATGAATCAAGACGCGGCAGGGGCCTCCGGCGTGCTTGCGAATGTTGTTGGTGGCTTCCTGTGCTACCCGGTAGAGGGCCGTTTCGACATGTGAGGGCAGGCCAGGCGTCGGGGCATCGATCTGCAAATCGACCTCATACCTGTCCGATGCGAGGATGTCGGCAATGGAGGTTATTGCCGCCTGAAGGCCGAGATCATCCAGGAGGGTGGGGCGTAGTCCGGCAATGATCGAGCGCAACTCGCCGACGAGGTCTCTTGCAATAGAGGCCAGGCGCAATCTCTCGTCCGACTGCAACGGGTCGCACGTCTTGCCGGAGGCGCCTTCCAGCAATCTAGCGAGCGCCGTCGCTGTTTGTGCGACGCCGTCGTGAAGGTCGTGGGAAAGACGCCGACGCTCTTCTTCCTGGGCCGAAAACAGGCGTCCAACGACGAATTCGAGGCGCCGCTCGCGATCACTCAATGCCGCCAACAGGGATGCACGGTCTCGTTCCTGCTCAAAACGATTCACTGTCGTCCCGATCAGTTCCAAGGCCATGCGAACGACGTCCCGATCTTCACTGTCCCTGATGTCGGTCAGTTCTGTCAGGCCGTCTATCTCGATCCATGCCCCTGGCTGATCGCGATGTCTCGCAACCGGAATGACGAGTCCCGTACCAAGGTTGGAATAGTGCAGCGTGGCTTTTGGTTTCCCGGTGAAGTGAGCAATTCGATCGGCGCAGGATTGTATGACGTCACGGACGGTTATGTCCTCAGCTAGGGCCAGATCCCGGCCGATCGATGACAGAAGACGCAGCCTCGCCGCCCGTGATTCCGACGCACGGTATAATTCGCGCAGTTCGCCGACGGTATCGACCGGGCTGCTTAGCAGGGGGTGAGGTGACTCCATAGGTGTTCATACATGTCCGTAAAAGTTTCGGGAATAGGCCACTCGGCCTAGGCCGCGCGGAGCGCCGTCCGGCGGATGGCGGGGTGCGCTGAAATCGCCGATTTTGGTGCGGTAAACGCCACTCGATCGGCAAACGTGCCGGCCGTGACATCATGAAAGGAAAACACCGATATGACCATCCGGACCTCTGCTCTCAGCCTTGCTCTTGCCTTGCCTTTACTGGCCCTGGCGCCGGCCATTGCGAACGCCAATCCCAGCGCCGCGGCGGTTTCCGTTGCACCTTATGCGCCCATCACTGTCGCCGAGGTCGAGGCGGCCCAACTCGCATGGGGAGACGCCCTGGTCGCTATCTCGACTGAGTACGAGCGGAACGGCCGCGATGCTGCCAAGACCCTGGCGGGCAAAGTCCTTGATGCGGCTTACGCCTACGATATGGGGCCAGTGCTGTTTAAGCCGACCCTGGCGGCCGCTCCGAACACCTTCAGGACGACGCGCGACGGCGCATTGGCCTATTTCGTGGGGGGTGACAGCCGCTTCCCTGCGGACAGCGGCTTTGCCCTGAAGGGCTGGCGTGCCTACAAGATCGAGAACGCCGGCATCGTCATTACAGGTAATTCGGCGATTTCCATGGGGAATGTCCACCTGACGGATGCCAAGGGCAATGTGACCGTCGTCGACAAGACGTGGGGTTATGTCCGTGGCGCGGACGGAAAACTGCGGATCGTCCTGCACCATTCGTCCCTCCCATACGCCGGAAAATAGCCCGCGCGGGCTGTGGTGCGTCTCAGAGAGGCGCACCTCTTTCCTGTCTTTTATTTTGAAAAGTGTTCATCGTGATAAAACCCCGTGCCTTCATTCTTTTAGCCGTTTTAGCGCCATGTCCTGCCTATGCCGCTGACGGTGATTTCCAGGCGTGGACGTCCAGTACGGTCAGCTTTGCGACGAGCGATCGCGTTACCCTTGCCGTCGAGGGGCAGGCGCGCTGGACCGATGACGCTTCACGGTTAGGGCAAGCCCTTGTCCGTCCAAGCGTCAGCCTGAAACTGGGCAAAACGACGTCCGCGGCGATTGGGTATGCCTATGTCTTCACCAATCCTGTGGGGCCCGCGGAGTCGCGAGAACATCGGTTGTGGCAACAGTTGAGCTATGAGCTTGGGTCAACGGACGGCGGATTAAAGGTCACGGCGCGGTCACGCCTTGAACAGCGACATTTCGAGGGTTTCGGACAGACCGGCTGGCGGCTTCGTCAGCAGGTCCGGGCGACAAAGCCATTGGACAACAAGATCAGCGTCGTAGCCTGGTCCGAAGTCTTTGTTTCCGTCAACGAGACCGCCTGGGGGCAAAGAAAGGGGCTGGACCGGTGGCGAAATGCCGTCGGCGTCAACATCCCGATTAAAGATAACATGACCTTCGAGCCGGTCTACATCCATCAATGGGTGAACCGTCGCGATACCGACCGAATGGACCACGTTATCAGCCTGGCGCTGAACGCGAAGTTTTGACCCTTATTATGCGGATTTAGGTAGATGCCCTCCATTCTTGTTTCGTTGGCGGCTTTGTCATTTATGGCGTCCGACCCTGCTATCAAAACGCCCGTTCTCCAACTGCCGGAACGTGTGGCGCGGATGCCTTCCGAGTATTTCGCCGACGTGGCTGAGTTCACCGGTGATGACCTGGATGATCACATCGTCCTGTCGACTGAACCGGCAGACTTAAGGGAGGCGCCGGCAAAGGGCGCGGATGTGGAAGACGCACATGTGCGTGCAAACATTGACAGGCTGACGGGCGTGACCGTCTGGCAGGTCTGGTATGATCTGAGCTATCAGGGGGCGCGCAAGGTTCTTTCGACAGCGCGCTATCAGACGGCGGCGGGGGTCGCCGAGACGCCTTTGCGCATCGTCGAACACTGGAATGACCAATGCCCCGGCATCGATATGCCCGGGCCTTCCCGACAGATCACGAGGGTGGTTTTTGACGTGCCTGAAGCCCATTTGCGGCAAGTGGCAGGCGCTTATCGTCAGGGGGACAGGGATGCCTGGCTTATTCGCCTGAAGGATACGAACGGACACAGTGTCACGGTCAGCCTGGCGCCGGCGGAAGTGGGCGGGATTCTCAAGACCTACGACGCCTGGAAGGCGCATCGGGGTGCGAAGATACTAGAAGCGGGTATCCAATGAAGGCTCGGTGGCGCGTACGAAGCGGCTGATCTAAACCTAAAGAGGCGGGTTCGATACCCTTCTGCTGTTCCAGGCTGTTTCCATCGCAACCGTTTAAATTCGTTGATCTGTTTCGGCTTCCCTTATAGATGGGGCCATGGGTGAACGGATCTATCTTTATGACTCGACCCTGCGTGATGGAGCGCAGGCGCAGGGCATCGATTTTTCGGTGGCCGACAAGCAGGCTATAGCCGAGGCGCTCGACGCGTTCGGGATCGACTATGTCGAAGGCGGATGGCCCGGCGCCAACCCGACCGATGACGCCTTTTTTGCTGCCCAGCCGCCCGTCAAGACCGCCCGGATTTCCGCCTTCGGCATGACCCGCCGCGCCGGCCGGTCGGCCTCCAACGATCCCGGCCTGCAGGATCTTTTGGCCGTCAATACCCCCACCATCTGCATCGTCGGCAAGAGCTGGGACTGGCAGGTCGAAACCGCTTTGAAAGTGTCCAGGGCTGAGAACTTGCGGATGATCGCCGACTCGATCGGTCATATCGTCGCCAACGGCCGCGAAGCCGTCTTCGACGCCGAGCATTTCTTCGACGGCTATAAAGCCAACCCCGGCTATGCGCTGGAAGTTTTGGCTGCCGCCCATGCCGCCGGTGCGGAGTGGCTGGTGCTGTGCGACACCAATGGCGGTTCGATGCCGTCGGAGGTTCGCGAGATCGTCGCTGCGGTCAAGGCCCATCTGCCTGACGCGCGGTTGGGCATTCACTGTCACAACGACACCGAGCAGGCGGTGGCCAATTCGATCGCCGCGGTCGAGGCCGGGGTGCGCCAGATCCAGGGCACGATCAATGGCATAGGTGAGCGTTGCGGTAATGCCAATCTGATCGCTTTGATCCCGACCCTGATGCTGAAGATGGGTTTCGATACGGGTTTGAGCGACGAGCAGTTGACGCGCATCGGCCAGTTGTCGCGTCTGGTCGACGACCGGCTGAACCGCGCGCCTAACCGCCATGCCGCTTATGTCGGCGCCAGCGCCTTCGCCCATAAGGGCGGGCTGCACGTCAGCGCCATGAACAAGGACAGCCGGTCCTACGAGCATATCGACCCGGCTCTGGTGGGCGCCAGCCGGCTGATCCTGGTCTCGGACAAGGCCGGCCGCAGCAATATCGTCAACCGTCTGCATCAGATGGGGATTGCGGTCGACGACTCTGACGACCGCATCGGCGACCTGGTCAAGGCGGTCAAGGAACGCGAGGCCCTGGGCTATGCCTATGAGGACGCCAGCGCCAGTTTCGAACTGATGGCGTTGCAGAAGCTGGGCACGTCGCCGTCCTATTACGAATTGCAGAGCTATCGCGCGCTGGATGAGTGCCGCATCGACGCGCACGGCAAGCGGTTTACCGTGGCCGAGGCGACGGTGAAGCTGAAGATCGGCGGCGAGTCGGTGATGACGGTCGCTGAGGGCAATGGCCCGGTCAATGCTTTAGACGCGGCCTTGCGAAAGGCGCTGCTGCCGCATTATCCGGAGCTGTCGGCCATGCACCTGAACGACTACAAGGTGCGCATCCTGACGCCTTCGGAGGCGACGGCCGCTCTGACGCGGGTGATGATCGAAAGCCGCGACGACGATGGCCACAAGTGGAACACCTTAGGCGTCAGCCACAACGTCATTGACGCGTCGTATCATGCCCTTTTCGACGCGATCACCTACCATTTGATGAAGGCGCGGGCGGGTAAATAGTCAGAACGGAGCGGGTCGGCATGTCTTCGAAAAGCAAGAGTTTGCTGGACCTTCACGTTATCCGCTATCTGCGCCAGAAGCCGCAGTTGCTGCTGTCCCTGGGTGCCGGGCTGGTGGTGCTTGCCGTGTGTCACGCCTTTACGTCGGTCAACGATCTGACCGCGGCACTGATGGCGTGGAACAGTTTCACCTGCCTGTATATCGCCATTGCCTTGGTCCATATGCTACGCGCCAGCTATGCCACCCTAGAAGCCCGCGCCCATCTCTATGACGATGGGGAGGGCGTGATCCTGATCCTGTCGCTCGTGGCGGCGGGGTTGAGTTTTGCCGCTATTGCCGGTGAGTTGGCCACGTCAGCGGGGTTGGCGCCAGCGGTCAAGGCTTGGCATATTGCGCTGTCCGGCGTGACACTGTTGAGTTCGTGGACCTTTATCCACCTGGCCTTCGCGTTTCACTATGCCCACGGCTATTACAGCGGGCTGGCGCGGCCCAAACCTGTGGCGGGGCTGATCTTTCCTGGCAAGGAACAGCCGCATTACAGCGACTTCCTGTATTTCGCCTTCGTCATTGGCACCTCGGGTCAGACGGCAGATGTCGCCTTCGCCACGCGGGAAATGCGCCGGATTGGTACGGTGCATTGTGTGGCGGCCTTTCTGTTCAACGCCACGGTTTTGGCCCTGACCATCAATATCGCGGCGTCACTGATCGCGAAGTAGCGGCGGCGTCAGAAGTATGGCGAGGCGCTTTCGGCGTTCGTGGCCAAAGATATTCAAGACATGGGGCCTCAGGCCCCGCGCCCCATCACTTGCCCTTGGCCAAGTCATCAAAGGCGCGGAGAACCCCAATCAGCTCCCGCATCTGCTCAATCGGGATCATATTCGGGCCATCAGACGGTGCGCAGTCCGGATTCTCGTGCGTCTCGATAAACACCGCCGAGACCCCGATCGCACAGGCCGCCCGCGCCAACACCGGCGCGAATTCGCGCTGGCCGCCTGAGGTCGTGCCTTGGCCGCCCGGTTGCTGCACCGAGTGGGTGGCGTCGAACACGATCGGATAGCCCGTCTGGGCCATGATCGGTAGGCCGCGGAAATCGGTCACCAAGGTATTGTACCCGAACGAGGTGCCGCGATCGCACAGCATGACCCGCTCATTGCCGGTCGACGCGATCTTCTTGGCGACATTGGCCATGTCCCAGGGCGCCAGGAACTGGCCTTTCTTGACATTGATCGCCTTGCCGGTTTCGCCGGCGGCCAGCAACAGGTCGGTTTGACGGCACAGGAAGGCCGGGATCTGGATGACATCGACGACCTGGCCGACCGGCGGGCATTGATAGGCGTCGTGAACGTCGGTGAGAACCGGACAGCCGAATTGTGCTCGGACATCGGCCAGGATTTGCAGGCCCTCGTCCATGCCGATACCGCGCGCCGTCCCGATCGAGGAGCGATTGGCCTTGTCGTAGCTGGACTTGTAGATGAATTTCGTGCCCGTAGGCGCACATGCCTCGGCAATCCGTTCGGCCATCATCAGCGCGTGGTCGCGGCTTTCGATCTGGCACGGTCCGGCGATCAGGGCGAAGGGCTCGTCGCCGCCGATCTGTATCCCGCCGACCTCGATCACCTTGGTCTTTATATGTTGCGCATTGATCATCTTTGTCACTCCGAACCGGTGGCGTTTGGGGCTGACAACCCCTCACCCTAACCCTCTCCCCTCAAGTGGGGAGAGGGAACTAAGGTGCTGCCTATTCCCTCAAATTAAACTTTCGATCCGGGCTACATCGACCGGATTGTTTAGCTCCCAGAACACGCGGCCGCGGCCGTCGACCTCGACACAGCGGATGGGCACGCCGTTTTCCAAAAACCGCAGTTGCTCCAGTCCTTCATACTTTTCCAGTGGCCCGGTGCTCCAGCCGACATAGGCCTCCAGCGCCTCAGCGCGGTAGGCATAGACGCCGACATGGTGGAAGACCGGGATCAGGTCGCCCTCGGCAAATGTCTTGCCTGTGTAGGGGATGACCTCTTTCGAGAAGTACAGCGCGTTCATGGAGGAATCGAACACCGCCGTCGTTCCGCCGACGCGGCCATGCAGCCGGTCCTCGACGAAGTTGGCGTGGGTCAAGGCGTCACAGCGCAGCACTGGCGTCGCCATCTGGACCTCAGGGTGCTTCTTCATCTCGGCGATCAGGTCCTCGACGAACCAGGCCGGGGTCAAAGGCGCATCGCCTTGCAGATTGACATAGAGGTCGTAGGCGTGCGGCAAGCCCGGCAGGGCATCAGCCACACGCTCGGTGCCATTGGCGCACAGTTCCGACGTCATGATGACCTCGGCGCCGAAGGCTTCGGCGGCGTCTCTGATGCGGTCGTCGTCGGTGGCGACATAGACGGCGTCGACGCCCTTGACCGCCTTGGCGGCTTCCCAGGAGCGCTGGATCAGCGACTTGGCGACGCCGTCCTTGCCCTTCAGCATGACCAGGGGTTTGCCGGGATAACGGCTGGAGGCGTAGCGCGCCGGAATGATGACGACAGTTTTCATCTCAAAGATCCTTAGGCTACACCCGCGCGCAGACAGTCATGGATATGGATCAGGCCGACCGGCGTTTTCGTCTCATCGACGACGAACAGGCAGGTGATCTTGCGATCGTTCATGACGCCCAGGGCTTCGACCGCCAGATGGCCGGCAGCAATGGTGCGCGGGCCGCGGTGCATGACATCGGCCGCCCGCTTGGTCATCAGCCCGTCCATATGCCGGCGCAGGTCGCCGTCGGTGATGATCCCGGTCAGGGCGCCGCCATTGCAGACGCCGACGACGCCGAAGCTCTTGGCGGTCATGACCAGCAGGGCCTCGCTCATCGGGGCGCCTTCGCCGATCAGCGGCAGGTCGTCGCCCTTGTGCATCAGGGCGGACACGGTCAGCAGTTGCGCCCCCAGCTTGCCACCAGGGTGGAAGACCTTGAAATCGGTCGGCTGGAAGCCCTTCTTTTCCATCACGGCTACGGCCAGGGCATCACCCAGGGCCAGGGTCATGGTGGTCGACGTGGTCGGTGCCATGCCGATGGCGCAGGCTTCCGGTGCATTGGGCAGCAGCAGCGGCACATCGGCCGTGGTCAGCAGGGTCGAGCCGGGCCGCGACGCCACGCCGATCAGCGGGATGCCGAAGCGGCGGGTGTGACCCAGGATATCACTCAGTTCCGAGGTCTCGCCGGAATTGCTGAGCACGATGCAGATATCGTCCGGGGTGATCATGCCGAGATCGCCATGCGAAGCTTCGGCGGGATGAACGAAGAAGGACGGCGTGCCGGTCGAGGCCAGGGTGGCGGCGATCTTGCGCGCGATATGCCCGGACTTGCCCATCCCGGACAGGATGACCCGGCCGGTGCAGGCGTGGATCAGCTCGACGGCGCGGACGAAGTTTTCGTCCAAGGAGCCGGCAAACAGCAGCAGGGCCTCACCTTCGGTGCGCAGGACGCGCGCGCCGGTGGCCAGGACGGCGGTCTGAGAATTGATATCGAAAACAGGCGCGGTGTCGGACATACAGGCTCGCATATGGGAAGCGCGCCCCTCTTAGCAAGCTTGCAGCGGCGGAACAATGACCGTCTCTCGGATGACGCAAGCTCGCATAACTCTGGCTGACGTCCTAAGCTCAGGGTGCCGTCAATCGTCGCAGTCAGAATCGAGATCGACAGTGTTGACGACGATTGGAATCTCGCGGAACCAAACGTCGAAAGCCGCGTCGGCCGCGACGAAGGAACTGACCACGACTTGACGATGATCTCGCAGATACAGCTTGATGTAACGTACGGCATCGTCGTCCGAAACGTAGTGGCGGCAGACTGCAATCTGGTCGCGGCGAACGATACGGCGCACGCGTTCGACCAGTTCGAGCCGGTCAGCATGGAGCACCAGCCGGGTTCGCCAGTCCGCCCACGCCGCAATGAATTCCCGGACGGCGAAACCCGCGGGCATCAGTACCGTCAGCCAGGCCAGGGGGTGGCGCATGTGCTGCAAAAGCTGACTACCCGGCGTCAGGACGATGAAGGACATTGCAAAGACGGCCAGGACAAGGCCGGTCACGACGGCGGGCACGGACGCGCCGAACCTTACGCCTCGCGGCTTCTGGTAGAGGCGTGGATACGCTGAAGCATCGAAGTGTCCCAGTGCGGCCCTGCTACCGCTCTGGTACGGGGCCTGGTCGGTATCCGGTTCCGGTGGCGGGGCCATCGCGCCGGGAAGGACATGATCCAGCCAGGCAATGAAGGCTTCATCGGCGGGGCCTAGCGTCTGAATTTTGGTCACCTTGCCGTTCGACAGGCGCAGCCACACCACTATGCGGCCGTCCTCATGCGGCCAACTGGCGACAAAGGCGGCCAGGTCACACCGCCGCACGATCCGCCGCGACATCAGGCTTCGCACTTCAAGGCGGTCGGGATAGACCACCAGGGACTCGGCTATCTGGTGCGTCACCCAAGCTGCCGACAGCACCGCCAGAGCGGTGGATACAAGCGGCCACCACGGCGGACTGGCATGAAATATAGCGAACTGCCAGGCGACCAGCAAATTGCCCGCCAAGGCCACCGCCGTGAACAGCAGTTTCCTGCCGGATGTTGCGGTGTAGGTGCGCGGATAGTTGGATGGATCGAACATGGCTCCCCGCTCGGGACCGTCCGATCCTGCCCGTTCCTTAGCGGCTTGTCAAAATCACGCCGCCCTTTTGGTCTCCGTCGCGACGAAGGGCTTAACGCCGTCGTCGTAGATAATCTCGCCCGGGCGGGCCGGGTCCAGCGAGAAGCTTGGCACCAGTGGCGACTTGTTGCCCTTGAAGCCGCCAAATGCCTTGGCGATGCGCGCCAGCACAATCTTGAACGGTTCCAGAATTTTGGGCGACTTTGCTACCGACGGGTTCAGGCCGAACCAGCGGCGCAGCAGGCCATTGGCGTACAGCACATTGGCGTGCCACAGGGCCTGGGGCGTCATGAACTCGATCGACAGCGACACATTGACCATGTCGCCATTGACGATGCGGTGGGGGGCGTTCTGGGGCCAGGTCAACATCTCGCCGGGCTTCAGGTCGTGGATCAGCGCCCGGGAATCGAACGCCGGGTCATAGGGCAGGCTTTCGTCGGATTCGCGCAAGGCGATGCCTTCGATCTGGGCGTCCGTGAAGAAGTCGGCGTCGACCGGGTAGAGATGGACGCGCTTGATGCCGCGGATCTGCCACAGCATGACCAGAGGTATGTCGAGGTGGTAGGCGACGTGGGCGTTGGGCGAAGAGATCAGCAGGCCCAGGTCGCTTTTCAGCGCCGTCTGACCCGTCTTCTCGCGCACCTCGGCAAAGATCTGGTCACACAGGGCGCCCACCTCGGCGTCAGCGTGATTGACCTTGCGCAGGTTCAGCCACATCCGGCCGGCCTTTACCCCTGCCATCAAGTCGGCACCGCGCATGCCCTTGTGGCGACCGAAGCGCCATTCATCCGAACGCCCGGGATCGAAGCCCATGGTGAAGACTTCCAGGCTTTCCGGCGGGTATCGGTCCAGCAACGCGATCAAGGCGTCTTCGCTGAACAGGTGACTGTCGGCCAGATCATGATGGAAAACCAGGTTGGACTTGCCAAAGGTCTTGGCGGTGTCGTCGGTCCAGTGAATCAAAGTCATGCGATGTGTCCTTGCGCGGAAGGGCGCTGGCTGTCCTTTTTCAGGAGCGCCTGGCCATAGAATTTCAATTTGAAGGGCGGGAACCACAGAACCTTGCCGAGGCCCCGCGCCGCTTTGTCGAACAGGTGCGCGGCGTGTGGTGAGCCGACGAGGCGAGCGACCGCGCCCATGCCAGCAAACACCACGGCCTGACCGGCGCCCTGGATCATCCAGCCGATACAGGCGACCCAGCGCTTTTCCATGCCGGCCCAATAGGCCGGGCCCTGGCCATAGGCGAAGCCCCGGCGCAGGGTGTAGGTCAGGGTGGCGCGCTGCGGTGGGACGTCTTCCCAAACGGGGGCGTCAGCGGCCCAGGCGATGGCGGCGCCACCGGCCTTGAGGCTGGCAAACAGTTTGTCGTCCTCACCGCCCAACTCGTTCATGGCGGTGGAAAAGGGCTCCGTGTCAGGCATGCGGGCGCGGCGGATCAAGGAGTTGCCGCAGCCATAGTAGGTGTCGAGGACCTGCGACTGGTCGCTTCCGCGGCGCGAGAAGAAGGCTTCGAAATAGGGGCGGTATTGCGCGACATCGTCGGGGATACGCGCGGTCACCGGGCCGAAGACAACATCAGCCTTGAAGACCGCCTGGTTGGCCAGCATCCGCCACAGCCAGTCGGCCGGCGCTTCTTCGTCGTCATCCAGAAAGGCGATGAAGTCGGCCTGAGTGGCAGCCACCGCGGCGTTGCGGGCATTGGCGACCCCGGTTTTCGGCTCGTGGACATACCGCACGGGGAAGGCGGTGGTCAGGGCGAAGGCCTCGACCTGAGCGCGGGCGGAAGCCTCGGGGCTGTTGTCACAGACGATGAGGTCGAGCGCGGTGCCGGAAAGGCCGGTCTGGGCCTTGATGGACGCCATGGCGCGATCCAGGCCTTCCGGGCGGCGGAAGGTCGGAATAATGGCGCTGACGGTTTTCAAGGCGACAGGCGGGCGCGTATCAGGCATCGGAGGAACCCTTGCGTTTGGGGGCGGTGACCACGGCGTGGGTGAAGCCGCGCAGGCGGGCGACGGTGTCCAGTTCCAGGCTGGCGATCACATCCATGCGGCGGTCGATCCGGTTCAGCAGGTGATCGACGGGACGAATGGCGCGCTGGAGGCGGCGCCCGGCCTTCAGGAAACCTTGTTTGAAGCGGCCGGCCGGCGATGAACTGAAGACCATGGCGTTGTGGACGATGCTGTGATGGTTGCAGAAGGCGGGCTTGTAGTGCTGCTGGCCGGTCGACAGGTCGTACCAGCTGATGCCGGCCTCTTTCAGAGGCATGCGGCAGTCATTCAGAAAGATCTGGCCGGGCGAATAGGCGCCAAACGCCGGATCGTAGCTGGAAATCCACGGATGGGCGCGATCAGCCAGGCGGGGACCGAACTGATACATCAGCGGCGTGTCGCCGGCCATCAGGGTGACCAGACAGCCATGTAGCCCGTCCTTCGGCGCGGCCATAAGGTTGTCCATCAAGCGCTGGACCCACGGCGCCGCCAGGAAGTCGTGCAGGCCGGTCTGGCGCACCTGGGCGCGTTTCAGATCGATCATGGCGTCGAAATGGCGGCGGTTGTCATCGCCGATGATAAAACGGGGCTCGCCGACCTGATCGGCCAACTGGCGGCGCAGGCGGTTGATGTTCTTGGCCAGCTTCTTGACGACATTATTGCCGGGTTCGTCGTCGCGCAGGTCGATAGCATAGGCGTCCTCCGGCGTCGCATTGGCGATCGGCTCACCGAAAATACCGTAGGGGTCGACGATGCCGGCGACATGGAAACGGTCGATACCGGCCAGTTCCAGGGCCTGGGCGATAGTAAAACCCGGATCAGGCGCCGTGATGATGGCGCAATAGTCGGAAAACGGCGCGCCGACTGGACGCGCGAAGCGGTTGGGGCGGCGGTGGTGGGCCAGGAAGCCGATCGTCTGGGCGCCGCGGCGATAGACGGCCACGTACACGTCATCGCGGACCTGGGCCACAGCCTGCATGAAATCGGGCGACAACAGGGGCGAGGCGAAGTCAGGGGTTACCGCCGCCAGGTCGCGCCAATAGGCGATCTCGCTAGGGGGCAGGTCGTGGGCCTTGTACAGGGTGCAGGTCAGCATGTTCGCCTTCGGATCAGAAACTTACGGTCACGACGGTACCTGCAAGCCCTGTGCCGGAAAAATAGCGCAAACCTAGTAAATATAAGGTTTTGAAACGTATTTAACCTGCATTAACCTTTGGGATAAATGACAAGGTCACGCGTCATTATGACAAGTTCGCTTGACGGTGCTGTGCAAAAATGTAAAGTGTCCTTGTCATCGGGTTTCGAGGGAGGTTTTCACAATGACACAAACGGCAACACGGGCGGACAATCCGGTTGGAATGGGCAAGTATGTGTTCAAGGTGCTGTTGGGTCTGATTTACACGGTCGCCTGCGCTGTGGCTGAACGTATCTCGCCGTTGCAAGCGGGACCGGCGGAAGTTGGCGTCGTGGTGACGGCGATCGTCGGGGCGCCTTTGGTGGTCTGCGCAGGCTTGTACGCTTTGTGGTGGCGCCGGGCGGACGAGTTTCAAAGGCTCGTTGAATACAAGGCATCGTCGTCCGGGGCCCTGGGAGGGGTGCTGTTCCTGGTGTTGATCAAATTGGCCGGGTATTTCCGGCCCGGCGTAGATCATGTGCCCTCGTTGGCCGTCGTCGGCATGGTGCTGCTGTACTGGGTCACCAACAGCCATCGACTTAATGTCCGTGCGGCCATGCCCTGAGGCGGCAATTGTCTTGTGGCGCCGGGTTTTTCAATTTGAAAGGGTTTTATCATGACTGCGACACGCGGCACTTTCATCACGGGCATTGTCTTTCTGGGGGCGATGGCCGGGCTCTTGGGCGGGTTCAATCTGCATTGGTCACGCGAACCGGTCTTTCCGTTGTACGGCATCCTCATTGATGTCTTGGCGGTACCCGCTCTGATTTACGTCCTCCTGTATGTGCGCCGTCTGAAGGTTGCGGCGACCGACGAATTCGCCCAGACCAAGAAGCGTCTGGCGGCGCAAACCGGAATCGTCATCGGCTTTGGGCTGTTCGCTGTGTCGGGAATCGTTCCCATGATCTTTCCCGACGCCTACACGTCGTTTATCGGGACATTGGACGGCGCACACGAAGGCTTTCTGATGGGCCGGGTGCTTGGCATGGCGCCGTTCGTCCTGGGCCTGATCGTGGGCCAGGTCGTAGTCTGGACGAAGTATCGCTGAAGGTAGGGATGAATAACCGTCTTAAGGTCCTGCGTGCCGAACGTAACTGGTCCCAGGCCGACCTGGCCGACCGGCTCAAGGTGTCGCGCCAGACGGTCAATGCCATCGAAACCGGCAAGTATGATCCGTCCCTGCCCCTGGCCTTTCAGCTTGCCCGCCTGTTCGAAATGCGGATAGAAGACATCTTTACGCCCGAATGACCATGTGACATGGGGGGATCATGGTAAGGACCGTTCTGGCCGCTTTGCTGGCCCTGAGTTTCAGCTTTGTCGCGCCGGCTGTGTCGGCCAAGTCGCCCATCCCCGCCGACAAGGTGGCGCTGGCGTCGCCCACACCGTTGATGTGGGTTATCCGCGACAAGGATTCGACGATCTATCTGTTCGGCAGCGTCCATGCCATGCGCGATGGCGTCAACTGGCTGACCCCGGCTATTCAGGAACGCTTCGACCAAGCCGGTGAGGTGTGGCTGGAGGTCGCGGACATGGACGACCAGACTCGCCTGGTCGCGGTGGCCCGCGCCTACATGGTCAATCCCGCCAACAACATGACCGACGGGCTGACCGGAGACGAGATCGCTGATCTCGACCGTCGCCTGCCGCCCTGTGGGTACAGTCGCCAGGCCATGATGGGCATGCGTAAGTGGGCCGTGGGCCTGATGCTGGTCCAGTGCGAATTCGCGACCATGGGCCTCGATCCTGACAACGGCATCGACATCACCCTGATGAGACGCGCCCAGGCGGCCAGTAAGCCCGTTCACGGCCTCGAGACCATGGAAGAGCAGATGGACGTGCTGGCGCCCGACAGTGAAGCCGAGGAACTCCAGACCCTGCGCTCTATCCTCAAGGAACTCGACGACACGCCCGAGATGGTCGATCAGCTCATCACGGCCTGGCTGGCCGGCGACGTCAAGACCTTGGAGCGTCATCTGGTTGCTGACCTGGAAGAGAACGATCCTACTGGGTACAAGCGCATGATCGCCGGCCGCAACCATCAATGGGTGCCGAAGATCAAGACCATTCTGGACGGCGAAGGGACGGTGTTTATCGCCGTCGGCGCCGGACACCTGGTCGGTCCCGACAGCGTGATCACCCTGCTGAAGAAACAGGGGATCAAGGCCAAAAAGGTGCGCACGGGATCTTGAAGCGATTAACGGCTTGATAACCCTGTTTCAAAATGATCCTTAACAAAGGGTAAAAATACGGCCCGCAACTTGCATGGCGTAGACATTCGTCCTGTCCAGCAAGGGGTCGTCATGACCAAGCTTATCCGTATCCAGGAATATCAGGGGCCGGTTGAAAAGACCGGTCAGCTTAGCTGGGCGCTCGATCTCAGCCTGCTGTCGGCGGCGGCCGTCTGTGTTGTCATCACGACGGTGGCCGGCGGTCTGTGGGTCAATCGCTCGCGGGAAGCCCCGGCGATCGTCCTGAAAGTCGCCCCAGGCGCGGACCGCGATCTGGCCGAGGCCCAGGCCGGGCCTATGGGCGCGCCGCTTTTGTGGGTGGCGAAAAAGGGTGATGCGACCGTGTATCTGTTCGGCAGCGTCCACCTGTTGCCGCCTGGCACCACCTGGATGGACCAGCGCCTTTTCGTCGCTTTCGACAGCGCCGACCAGGCGTGGTTCGAGTCGCGCAATCTCGACCGGTTGCCGCCGGTTACCGACAGCCAGGTGACGGTGGGGGCCGATGTTGCGCTGTTTCGCCGGGCCAAGATGCTGGACAAGTCGGTGGGTGGCTTCGAGGCTGACCGCTCGCCGCGCGGCAAGGCCGGCACCGGCTTTTCGGACGACGGCGTCAATGTGACCGTGGCCGCGTGGCAGCGCGGCGACCAGAAGGCCATGACCACGCACGTAAAGGCCCTGGCCAAGTCGGACCCGGAAATTTACCGCTGGTTGCTAAGTGACCGGCACAAGGCGTGGCTGCCGCGTATCGAGGGCATGATGAACACGCCCGGAACTGCGTTCGTGACTCTGGGTGCGGCGCATATGGTTGGCCCGGACGGCATCGTGGCCGAACTGCGTCGGCGCGGCTACGATGTAGCGCGTATGGATGTGCGGTAGTTTCTAGAGCGCGTC
>NZ_GL883077.1:884489-924093 GCF_000204015.1 Asticcacaulis biprosthecium C19
TTACTTGCTCGCCACCTCCCCATTGAAGAAATGGGGAGGAGTAAGAAGCAATTGTCACATGACATTTGAGTCAAGTCCAAACGCCGTTGGTATTAATCCGAAAAGTGCGTCACCCTGTTCGGGATGCGCTCTAATGTTTAGGCTTTGCAACTGGTTGCCGCAGGACAGCTTGTCGTCCTTCGACAAGATTTTCGGAAGGTTCAGTTTCAATCGGCGTGACTTCTACCGGCGGAAGCGGGCCGGGAATGTCCTCAAATATCGAGCATCCCGCTGCTATCATTTTGTCTGCCAAGGCATCTATTAAGTCATCGTCTTCGATAAGAAGGTAGATGCCACTTAAATTGAAGATGCTGTAGCTCGCAGGCTTACCGACAAGAACCCAGCCCGGTTGTGATCCGTCTCACAGGTAGACATACTCTGCCCAGTCGGCTGGGTTCACAATGGTCATCCCTTACAGTCCGAGCGCCACGCCCAGCAGAATCTGGTTCTGCAGGACATTGCCCTGGATGAAGCGGTCGTTGTTGACCAGGTCTGTCTGACGGGCGGCATCGCGTGAGGCTGCCGCCTCATCGCCCTTTTCCGTGTCGTACCTGGCAGCGATTGCCGCACGCAGTGCCGACATGGCCTCCGGAAGCGAGGCGCCGGTGGCGCTGACCTCGCCGGTGGTGACGCGGAAACCCACACCCGGAACGATGTCGATGATCGGAGTTGCGGTCGAATCCATCGTCTTCCCTTTCGCCCCTGCGACCCCAAACAATATTGACATTGCGGGCATATGTCTACAAAAGGCGGGCCTGATTTTCCGATGGGTCTGTGCCGTTCGGAACCCATGTCCTCTTCGCCGTCCGCGAAGGGGATTTTATCTTTTGGAGGAGTCCATGACCGCGTCCAACGATCATCTGTTCGGTGTCTATGCCCGTGCCCCTATCGAGGTGGATCGCGGCCAGGGCGTCCGACTGTATGACCGACACGGCCGCTCATGGCTCGACTTCGTCCAGGGGATCGCCACCAACGGACTGGGCCACGCCGCTCCGGTCCTGGTCGACGCCGTGCGCAAGCAGTCCGAAAAGCTGTGGCACGTCTCGAACATCTTCACCATCCCGGAACAGGGCGAACTGGCTGAAAAGCTGTGCGCCGCGTCGTTTGCCGACCGTGTGTTCTTTACCAATTCCGGCACCGAGGCCGTCGAGTGCGCCCTGAAGCTGGCACGCAAGTACCACGCCTCGCGCGGCAATGAAGAGCGCATCGACATCATCGGTTTCGAAGGCGCCTTCCACGGCCGCACCTATGCTGCCGTCACCGCGGCCGGCAACGAAACCTACCTGAAGGGCTTTGGTCCGCGCCTGCCGGGGTTCGTCCATCTGTCGCTGGACGACCATGACGCCATCCGCGCCGCCGCCGAGGCGCCGACCGCGGCCGCTATCCTGGTTGAGCCGGTCCAGGGCGAGGGCGGGGCGCGTGCCCTGACCGACGCCGAGCTGACCCTGCTGCGCGAGCTGTGCGACGCCAACGGCCTGCTGCTGATCTTCGACGAGATCCAGTGCGGCATGGGCCGTTCGGGCAAGATGTGGGCCTACGAATACTCAGGCGTCATCCCCGATGTGATGTGCGTCGCCAAGGCGCTGGGCGGGGGCTTCCCGGTCGGGGCTTGCCTGGCCACCGAAGATGCAGCGTCCGGCATGACGGTCGGCGCCCACGGCTCGACCTTTGGCGGCAATCCGTTGGCCATGGCGGTCGGCCTGGCGGCTTTCGGTGAGATCTCCAGCCCCGAGCTGCTCGACAATGTCCGCAAACAGGCGGGCTATCTCAAGCAACAACTCGAAGGCCTGAAGCAGACCTGGCCGGACATGATTGACGAGATCCGCGGTCGGGGCCTGCTTATCGGCATCAAGCTCAAGCCGAACAACCGCGAGATCATGACGCTCGCCCGCGACAACGGATTGCTGATCGCCGGCGGTTCGGACAACTGCGTGCGACTGCTGCCGCCGCTGAATGTCACCGAGGACGAGTGCCGCGAGGCCGTCGGTCTGCTGGAAAAGACCTTCGAAGCCGCACGCGCTGCTGCCCAGCAAAAAGAGCAAGCCTGATTGTTATAGGGGAGGGGTGCGAGGCGCCCCTCCATCTTTCCTTGGGAAGGAAACGCCCATGACCCGCCATTTTCTCGATATCTGCGATCTCGACGCCGTCACCCTGCGCGCCATCGTCGATGACGCCCACCGCCGCAAGGCCGCCCGCAAGGGCTGGACTCAGGGCCGCGTCGATGCCGACGCGCCGGCGAAGGAACGCGTCCTGGCCATGATTTTTGAAAAGAACTCGACGCGCACGCGCTTCTCGTTCGATGCCGCCATCCGTCAACTGGGCGGCAGCGCCATCATCTCGACCGCCTCCGACATGCAGCTTGGCCGCGGCGAGCCGATCGAGGACACGTCGAAAGTGCTGTCGCGCATGGTCGATGCCATCATGATCCGCGCCAACCGCCACGAAGACGTGCTGCGCCTGGCTGCCGTCTCGACCATTCCGGTGGTCAACGGGCTGACCAACCTGTCGCACCCGTGCCAGATCCTGGCCGATATCCAGACCATCGAAGAGCATCGCGGTCCGATCGCCGGCAAGGTGCTGGCCTGGGTCAGCGACGGCAACAATGTCTGCAACAGCCTGATCCATGCGGCAGCGCGCTTCGACTTCGAACTGCGCATCGCCTGTCCGGACGATTACAAGCCGTCGATGGACGCCATGGTCTTCGCGGCCCAGCATGGCGCCAAGGTGACGGTCGGCTCCGATCCGCGCGCCGCCGTCGAAGGCGCCGATGTCGTCCTGGCCGATACCTGGGTGTCGATGGGCGACCTGGATCACGATGAGCGCCTGATGGCCTTCCATGAATACCAGGTCGATAGCAAGCTGATGGCCCTGGCCAAGAAGGACGCCGTCTTCCTGCACTGCCTGCCGGCCCACCGCGGCGAAGAGGTGAGCGACGAGGTCATCGACGGCCCGCAGTCGCTGATCTGGGACGAAGCCGAAAACCGGATTCATGCTCAGAAAGCCATCCTGGCCTGGTGCTTTGGCTCGCCATCCTTGGCCGGTTAAAGCCTCATGCCAAAAAGTGGCCGCCACTTTTTGGATCAACATGAGGCGGCTTGGCAGCGTTGGCTGCGCTCGGCTGTATGTAGACTACAGCCGTCGCTGGCCGCCTGCTACTCGGCTCAAGGCTGACGGCCAAACGGGTAATTGCTCCGAAGCAAATTAATACCGTGGCTGGCCTTGCTGTCCGAGGCCGTAGTGGTGCATCAGTACCGACAACATAAGCACCGTAAACGTCCCCGACAGCAGCATCACGAACCGCCACGGAATCATGCGTGGGCCCGGCCGGCGCAGGTCCGGCGGACGCGATCCGAGCCATCCCGTCAGAACGGTTAACAATACTCCCCCAATCAGAAGAATCACGTTAAGGCCTGGGTCCATGTCCATGGTTTCTCATGACCGGAAACCGCCGCTCAGGCAAGGGGCGGGCGGTTCGATAGCCCGGGAATGTGTCCACAGAAACCTGAGAGGACGCCATATGTTGTGGTTAACTATGGGTTTACACCCCAGATTATGCGGACTACGCTCGCGTACTGGACGAAATTGGGGAGCCGCATGAGCGCGAACGCACCTTGGAGTGTTAAAGGCATCGACGCCAAGGCGCGAGAAGTCGCCAAGGATTTGGCGCGCCGATCCGGAATGACGCTCGGAGAGTGGCTGAACCAGATGATCCTCCAGGGCGAGGATGTCGGCGCGCTGATCAGTCAGGAACGCGATCGCCACGAACGTCCCGTACCGGCCGCTGCCCGTCCGGCACCGCGTCGTATTCCCGAAGCCGCTTACGACGAGGAAGAGGTCTACGACGATTACGAGGACGACGAGCGTTTCGCGCCCCGTACCCGCCGTCCGGCCCAGGTCTATCGCGAGGCCGTCTATGCCGATGCCGCACCGCGCGTGAAGCGTCCCGAACCTCGGGTCGAGCCCAGGGCCGCCTATGCGCCGCGTTCCCAAACGGCCCAGCCCCATGCGGCCCAACCTCAAACCGAGCAACATATGTCGTCGCGTGACCTGCGCCGCAGTTCGATCTTCGCCGATCGTCCCCGCGCCGACACCTACGAAGACCAGAACTACGCGACCGCCTCCGATGACCTCGGCCGCGTTGCTCGTGCCCTGGAAGGCCTCGGTTCACGTATAGAGTCTTCGGAATCCCGTTCGGCCACGGCTGTGCGCAGTGTGTCGAGCGCGGTCGAATCCCTGCTCGGCCGCCTAGAGCGCTCCGAAGCCGCTCTGGAAGCCGTAGCGGCCCAAACGCGCGAAGAGCTGCATGGCCGCCTGGATGAGCAGTCCCAAGAGGTCCTGTCCTCTTTCGAACAACTGGCCCGCCGTAGCGAAGAAGACCGCCGACGCAGCGAAGAGGATCGCCGCCGCATCGAGGAAGACCGGCTGCGTCTGGAAGAAGACCGTCGCCGCACCGAGCAGGATAACGAACTGTTCGTCGACCGGCTGGAAAAGGCCGAACGTCAGATTGGTGCCCAGGCCGAGCGCCTGGAAGGTCTGTCCGGCCATGTTCGCGAAGAGCGCGAGCGGATGGCCAAGATCGAGGCCGGCCTGAAGAACAACCAGACCATCGAGACCGTCAAGGCGGTCGAGAGCGCTCTTGGAAAGCTGGCCAACCAGTTGTACGAAGGCGATGTCCGCACGCGGGAAACCGTCAAGGACATCCGCACCGACATGGTGACTCTGTCGCACCGCCTGGCGCAGATGGAGACGCGCGATCCCGAACGCGCCGCCCAAGGCGTGATCGACAAGGTTGTGTCGCGCATGGCCGAGCGGCTGGAAGCTGCCGAGGCTCAGACCTCGGGCGCGATCAAGACCCTGGAAACCGCCTTCCGCAACTTAGAAGGCCGTCTGTCGCGTGCCGAAGAGCGCGGTGACGTTTCCGACCCGGAAGCCGCGCGTTCCCTGACCCAGTTGGCCGCCGAACTGTCGCGCCGCGTTGAGGAAAACCGACAGGAACTGCTGGGCGTTCTGAACGCGCCGAACCGCGACGGCGTCGAAGCCGTTGCTGCACGTTTCGAGGCCCGCCTGGAACAGGTGGAGCGCCGCCAGGCGGCCGCACTGGAGCGCATGGGCCAGGAAATCGTCCGTATGGCCGGCACCTTCGACCGCCGCGTCAAAAGCGTCGAGGAAGCCAATTCCGCCGGCCTGACCCGTCTGGGCGTCGAAGTGACACGCGTGGCTGAAACGGTCGAGACTCGCGCCAACCGCACCGAAACCAGCCACGCCCAGGCGCTGGAACGTCTCGGTGGCGAGATTGCCCGTATCTCCGAACGCTTGACGGCCAAGCTGCAGGACACCGAGCGCCGCACCACCCAGGTTCTGTCGGGTATCGGCCAGGAGTTCGAACAGCAACGCGACCAGTCAAAGAACGACCTGGCCGAACGTATCCGCCAGAGCGAAGAGCGTACGGCGAAATTGCTGGAAGACACCCGCGCCCGCATCGACCAGAAGCTGGCTCAGGTTCAAAAGCAAACCCTGCTGAGCGAAGCGGTTACCAAGCCGGCCCCGGCCCCCGCACGCGACGAATTGCCGAGCCCTTTTGCGCCGGCACCGGTGACGGCGCCTGCGGCTGAGATCGAGACCAAGCCGTTCGGCCAGTTCTCGGGCGGTTTCGAGGATGAAGCCGAAGCCCCGGTGGCAACGCCGGCGCCGCTCCGTCAGGCACCCGTCGCAGATGACAAGGTCGATCTGACCGGCCGTTTGCTCCATTCCGTCACCGACTTCAAGCCGGAATTCGATCCGTTCGAAGACGGTGACGACGAGGACTTCAGTGCCGAACTGATGAACTCGCCATTGCGTCAGCGCAATCAGCCGGTCCCGGCTCCCGCGCCGGTACAGGACCACGCGCCTGATCTGGATGACAGCGACGACCACGATCCGTTTGCTGATATCGACATGTCGCGCAAGACGGCGCCGCGTGCTGCCGCCTATGCGGCCCGCGCCGCCGCGGCGCCTCAGGCGACGGTCCCGGATTTCCACGACGATGAGGAAGACGCCGGTGTGTCGGTGTCGACCCGCGACGCTCTCGCCGCTGCCCGTGCCGCTGTCCGCGCCAGCATGGAAAGTGACGACAAGCCGCTTGGCGGCCTGCGCGCCGGTACCTCGCGCATCAGCGCCGCCCAGGCCCGCGCCCCTAAGGCCAAGACAGGGGGCGAGAGCACCCTGATGAAGGCCTTCAAGGCGTCTTCTCTGGCGGTTGTACTGGTCGGCGGTGGCATTGCCGGCACCGTGGCCATCGACCAGATGACCAAGGGTGACAAGGAAGCTCCGACGGAAGAGACCCCCATTGTCGCCGCTGTTGTGACGCCCGAAGCGGCCGCCGAAGATACCCAGAACCAGCAGAACCTGAAGGCGCGTTACGACCTGGCCATGCAGCAGGTCACCGCTCGCAAGCCGGGCTCGGTTGACGTCCTGAAGGAAGTCGCCAACCAGGGCTATGCGCCGGCGCAATATGTGCTGGGCCAGATTTACGGCGGTGACAAGCAGTATGGCGGCCTGGTTGCGCCGGACAAGAACGAGAAGCGCAAGTGGATTCGCCGGGCTGCCGAAGGTGGAGTCACCGAGGCGATGTATTCGCTTGGACTGCAATTCTATAATGGCGAGGGCGGCGCCCAGGATCGCAGTGCTGCGGCGATGTGGTTCCGCCAGGCTGCGGTGCGTGGCCAGCCGGACAGCCAGTACAATCTCGGCGTCCTGTATGAAACCGGCGTGGGTGCACCCATGTCGCCCGGCGAGTCCTACAAGTGGTATTCACTGGCCGCCCAGGACGATAGCAATCCGCGCAATGCCGCCGAAGCGCGCAAGGCTGCCGACCGTCTCAGGGCACAGCTCAGCGACACGCAGCTTCAGCGTCAGGATGCCGCCGTCGCCAGCTTCACGCCGATCACCGACGATGGCCCGCCCCTGGCCTCCAGCGCCGAACCGCGCGGGTAAGACCTCGTACACCCTGGTGAATGAACTGCGTTTCTTTCTCCTCCCCGCTTTGTCGGGGAGGAGAAAGAAGCCTGCGTCCTGGAGTTGGCCTCTCCTTGTTCCGAAAGCCGTTGTCGCGGCGGACGCCATGGCGTAGGTTAACGCTGTGAGTGACCCGTCTTCCCAGAGTAATGCGACGCCCGCCTGGCGCGATCTAACCCCGACCCATGCCCTGGGCCTGACCCCGGCGCGCGCCTTTGTTGTTGGCCCCGAAGGCGGGCGGATCGTCGGTGTGCCGGAACTGCGTGAACTGTGGGGGCGCGAAGCCCTGATTGTCGCCAATGCGCCGTTGATGCGCAACCGCCTGTTCGGTAACCGACAGGCCCGCGAAGCCCGCCATTTCGACGTGCTGGAACTGTACGCCTTTATCCGTCCGGCCCAGTTCTGCGCCCCGTCGGCTGCCGGTCTGGCCCTTGCTTGCGGTCACACCGAACCTGAAACCCCGGACGACCAGGCGCGTATACTGGTCCAGGTCATCCTCGACCTATGCGAAGACCTGCGGGCTTCCCCGCTGGGCTTCCGGCTGGCGGCCCAGTCGGGCGTCAAACTGATGGAGCGCCAGGGCTGGGTATGGGCGCCGCTGGTCCAGGCGGTGCTCGATCACACCGACCTGCCGGCCGACTATGTCGCGCCGCCGGCGCTCGACATCTGGTCGCTGCTGGAGGAATGGGAGGATCAGCCGCCGGAAGGCCAGGCCCGCGCCGTGGCCATGTCCGAGGAGGAGGTCACGCTTCATCTGGGCCGCGGCCTGCAACGCGCGGGTCTGGACGAGCGCCGTCCCGAACAGCTCGATTTTGCCTTGAAGGCGCGCGAAATCTTCGCCCCGAAATGGATGAAGGATCAGCCCAATATGTGGCTGCTGGAAGCCGGGACCGGGGTGGGCAAGACCCTCGGCTATCTGGCGCCGGCCCATGCCTGGGCGGAGAGAGCCCAGGGCCAGGTGTGGATCTCGACCTACACCAAGGCGCTGCAGAAACAGATCCATCACGACACCCGCGCCCTGTTCGACAGCCCGGCCGAACGCGCCGACAAGGTGGTGGTGCGCAAGGGGCGCGAAAACTATCTCTGTCTGCTGAACTTCCAGGAGCGGCTGGCGGCCATGCACTCGGCGCCGGAACTGATCATGGCGGTGCTCATGGCGCGGTGGGCGCTGTATTCGCGCGATGGCGACATCATCAGCGGCGATTTCCCGACCTGGCTGCCGTCGCTGCTGCCGCCGGGTACGCCGGCCCAGGTGTTCGGGTCTCTGACGCCGCAAAGCCTGGTCGACCGGCGCGGCGAATGCACCTATGCCGCCTGTCCCCACTACCGGGTCTGCTTCATCGAAAAATCGGTCCGCAAGGCCAAGTCGGCCTCGCTGGTCATTGCCAATCATGCCCTGGTCATGGCTCAGGCCGCCTACGACCTGCGTGATACAGCCCGCTCGCAGATGCAGGCCGAGATGAACGGCGAGGACGTGCCGGCCGATGCCGATGCGCCCGCCCTGTCGCGCCTGGTCTTCGACGAAGGCCACCACCTGTTCGAAGCGGCTGACAGCGCCTTCGCCACCCGTCTGTCGGGTCTGGAGGCCTATGAACTGCGGCGCTGGATCCGCGGCAACGAGGGCCGGTCGCGGCGCGGCCGCGGCCTGGAGGCGCGCCTGGGTGACCTGATCGCCGGCCAGGAAGCCGCCCAGACGGCGATGAAGGAACTGATCCGGGCGGCGCATGTCCTGCCGTCGGACGGCTTCTCACAGCGGCTCGGCGTGCGGACCCAGTCGGGCGGTGGGCTGGAGCCGATCGGTCCGATCGAAGCCTTGCTGGTCCAGGTCTACAACCAGATCGACATCCGCCAGGGTGAGGCGCGGCTGCGCTCGAAATTCTCACCCGATGCCGAACAGGGCGGCGAATGCGAAGCCCATCCCTGTATCGAAGGCGTGGCCGTGGCGGCCAAGATGGCGGCGCGTGCGCTCGCCGGCATAGAGGCGCCGTTGCTGGCCCTGGTGCGGGCTTTGGAAGACCGCCTGAACGAGGGCGCCGAGCTGGAACCGGCCGATCGCATTCGCATCGACGGGGCGTTGCGCGGACTGGAACGGCGGGCGCGGCTCCTGCTGCCGGCGTGGCGGTCGCTGTTGCAGCAACTGGCTCTGGAAGAGGGCGATATCGTCGAGGACGACGGCACACCCCATACCATCGACTGGTTCTCGACCGAGGTGCTGCGCGGCAAGGTGGTCGATGTCACCCTGAACCGCCACTATGTCGACCCCAGCCTGCCCCTGGCCGAGTTCGTGCTGAAACCGGCGCACGGCGTCCTGGTCGCTTCGGCGACTCTGAGTGACGGCGCGGCTGACAGCGAGACCGACCGCTTTGCCTTGGCCAAGCAGCGCACCGGCGCCAATCACCTCGTCATGGGCGCCAAGACGGCGCGCATTACCTCACCGTTCGACTATGCCCGTCAGGCGCGGCTGTTCGTCATCACCGATGTCAGCCGCGAAGACCCGCGCGCCGTCGGGGCCGCCATGGAGGCCCTGTTCAAGGCGTCGAAGGGCGGCGGACTGGGCCTGTTTACAGCGATCCGCCGGCTCAAGGCGGTCTATGAACAGATCAACCGGCCTCTGAGCGAGGCGGGTGTGTCGCTCTATGCCCAGCACGTCGATCCACTGGACGTGTCGGACCTGATCAGCGTGTTCCGCAGCGAGCACCATTCCTGCCTGCTGGGGACGGATGCGGTGCGCGACGGAATCGATGTGCCGGGCCAGGCGTTAAGATTGATCGCGTTCGACCGGATTCCCTGGCCACGGCCGGATTGCCTTCATCGGGCGAGACGCCAGCACTTCGGCAACAAGATCTATGACGACGCCTTGACGCGGGCAAAGCTGGCCCAGGCCTTCGGTCGGCTGATCCGCAAGGCGGACGACCGGGGGGTGTTTGTGATGCTGGACTCGGCGGCGCCGACGCGGCTGTTTACGGGCTTGCCGGAAGGCGTGGTGGTCCAGCGCTGTACCCTGGCCGAGGCCCTGGATTCGGTCGGCAGGTTCCTGCATGGCGAACCCAAGGTTGCGGCGGCGGACGCGAAGTAAAACCGCATCGCTTTTTTGCGCACGCGACGGTTCCCAAGCGTCCCTCACTCTGGCATGACTGCCCATGGTTAACAGGGAGACCGCCATGGACGATATCGCGCTGAACCGGCCCGTCAAGAAACGCAGCCGCATCGGTCTGTTCGCGCCGCTCGTCATCGTCTTGGTGCTGGCCGCCAGCTGGACCGGCTACTGGTTCTACGTCGCCCACGATGTCGAAAAGCGCATCTCAGTTCACCAGGCGCTGCTGGTCGCCCAGGGCTATCAGGCGACGGTCGACCGCCAGCGGGTCTCGGGCTATCCCTTCCGCATGTATGTCGATTTCGACAACATCACCATCATTGGCCCCACGGGTAAGGGCTTTGCCGCCAAGCAACTGAAGGCCGAGGCCAATGCCTATGCCCTCGACAAATGGGTGCTGGCGGCGCCGCAAGGTTTGACCCTGTATCGCGGCCGGGTCAACGGCGTTGACTTCGGCAAGGCTGAAGTGACCGGCCGTTCGCTGCGTGCCAGCGTGTCCGGCCTGCTTAAGCCGGTCTACCATGTCGCCATCGAAGGCGTGGGCCTCACCATGACACCGTCCGACCCGACGCGGCCGTTCGCTTTCACCACGGCGGACAAGTTCGACGCTTATCTGCGTCCGACGCCCGATGTCGCTGATTCCGCCGATTTCCTGGTCCGGGTCAGCGGCGCCCGCGGCCAGCCCAAGAGCCTGATCGGCGACTTTTCGCCAGAAAAGCCGATGAACCTGCACGTCGAAGGCACGTTGAACCACTATTCCGCCTTCAACAGCGGCGTGCGCGCCTGGGCGGCGGCCGGTGGTACGGCCTCCGCGGTCAAGTCGCAGGTGACGGCCGGCGACCTCAACCTGATGCTGACCAGCGACGGCCTGACCTCGAACCAGGCCGGCCATTTGACCGGCAAGGCCCATATCGAGATGAAGGGCACCTTCAATCCGATCGACGTGCTGGGCGCGCTGCGGTTGATCTCGCCTGAGAACATGACCCTGGCCAAGCCACTACTGAACCTGACCCTGGCCACCCAGGGTACGCAAAAATTCGACCTCGACTTCCGCGATGGCGGCGCCTTTATCGGACCGCTGAAGATTTCGGATGCGCCTGTTCTGCCGTGATGCCGGCTTAACTGGTTACGATTGCGTGCAATTTTTTTGAAATCTGCGCGATGGAGTGAACATCCGGGCGGTAACGGCGTAAACCCGGCTTGTTCACGCCACCGTGAGAGCTTAAGGTCGACGTTTTCAGCGCCTACTGAAAAGCGACGAGTGCGACCGTGACGACCCTGACCGATTTGAGAGCGCAGATCGACGCTCTGGATGCCGACCTGTTGCGTCTTGTCGATGCGCGTGCTGCGCTGGGCAAGGCCATCGGCGAAGCGAAAGCGCGTGAAGACACGGCCACCGAAACGGTCTCCTTGTTGCGGCCCGACCGCGAAGCCATCCTGATCCGCAAGCTCCTGGCCATGCCGCGATCGGCAGCGTCCGATTCCGTCGTGGTGCGGGTGTGGCGCGAACTGATCTCGGAGAACCTGCGCATTCAGGGCCAGGCACGCGGCGGCCTCCATCTCAATCTGTCCGCCAAGGAACACAGCCGCGAAACCCTGGTCTGGGCACGTGAGCGCTTCGGCTTTGCGCCGTCGTTCGGCTATGTCGACGATGCGGTCGCGGCCGTAACCGCAGCGCGCGATGTTCGTCACATTTCGGTGCTCAGTCTCGACCCGCGCGGTGGTGCGTGGTGGGCGCGGTTGCTGGCGGAAAAATCGGTACGGATTATTGCCGCCTTGCCTGAAGTGGCTTCGGCAAGGCCGCATGCTGTGGCCATGGCGGCGATCGCGCCGGAGCCGACCGGTGACGATATCACCTTCTGGGTCAGCGACTCGGGCGAGCGCGAAACCCGCATCATCGAGGATCTGGGTGAACGCGGTTTCGCCGCCGACTGGGTCTGTTCGGCGCAGGGGTTGAAGCTGTTCTCGCTGTTGGGCTTCGTCCAGGAAAACGATGCGCGTCTGCAGGGCGCCTTGGGCAGCCTGACAGGCATAATCGGCGCCGCGCCGCGGATATAAGGGAATTTGAACCACGGATGGACACGGATAAACACGGATAACGCAGCCGCTTCATCCGTGTTTATCCGTGTCCATCCGTGGTTTCGGATCCTTAAGATGTTGAATTTTCCGGTGGGGCCGAATAAGGCGCTGTCGAAACCAAAGAGTAGATGATGGACAAGCCTGTAACCTCTGCCGCGCCCGCGCCCAAAGCCGGTATTCTCGACATCGCCCCCTATGTCGGCGGCAAATCGAAAATCGACGGCGTCTCTGAGCCGATCAAGCTGTCGTCGAATGAAAACGCCCTGGGCTGCTCGCCCAAGGCCGCCGAGGCCTTTGCGGAGGCGCAGGCCAAGCTGTTCCGCTATCCCGACGGTCATGCCAATCCGCTGCGTGCAGCCGTCGCGGCCTATCACGGCCTGGAGCCGGAACGGCTGATCTTCGGCAACGGCTCGGACGAGGTCTTCGCCCTGCTGAACCAGACCTATCTGGAGGCTGGCGACAATATCGTCACCGGCGAGCACGGTTTCCTGGCCTACCGCATCAGCGCCCTGGCCTGCCAGGCCGATGTCCGCCTGGCGCCGGAGCCTGAGCAGCGCATCGAGATCGAGCGGATTCTGGACCTGGTCGATGGCCGCACCAAGCTGGTCTACGTCTCCAACCCGGCCAATCCAACCGGCACATGGAACACGCCGGAGGAACTGTCCGAACTGCGTGAACGCCTGGCGCCGGACGTCATCCTGGTGATCGACGAGGCCTATGCCGAATTCGTCGACGAGCCAAGCTGGGAGTCGGCCTTCGACATGGCGCGCGGCCACGACAATATCGTCGTGACGCGGACCTTCTCGAAGATTCATGGCCTGGCCGGCCTGCGCGTCGGTTTCGGCTATTGCCCCAAGGCCCTGATCGAGGCGATGGACCGCATCCGTTTGCCGTTCAATATCAACCTGCCGGCTCAGGCGGCGGCGATCGCTGCCCTGGCCGACCAGGCGCATATCGATGCGTCGAAGGCCCAGGTGACGTCGTGGCGGCCGCGCCTGGTGCAGGCCATCCGTAGCTTCGGTCTGGAGGTGGGTGTATCGGCCGGCAATTTCGTGCTGATCCGGTTCAAGGATGGCGAAGAAGCGGCGCGGGCCAACGAATTCCTCATGACGCAAGGCCTGATTGTGCGTCATGTCGCCAACTATGGCCTGCCGAATTGTCTGCGGGTTACGGTCGGTAAGGACGCCGAGAACGAGGCCTTCCTGGAGGCGCTCAGTCAGTTCGCGGCTCAGGCCTGCGTTTGAGCGTCAGACTTTGATTTGGAACAAAGACGGATATCGCGGCTGTGGCATTTTCTACCGCCCTTGAACTTGCCACGTTGAAAGGGTCGCGCTGTCCGCCAGAAGGCGGTATGCTAAGCCAGCCTTTTCTTCAGACTTCCGAGTTGCCATGCCTGACCAGACCACCACATCCGCTTCCCGCGCCGAGAAAACTGAACGCGTCGTCTTCGGCCAGGGGTTCCTGAAGGACTGCTGGTGGTTCGCGGCGCTGTCCGGCGATCTCAAGCCCGGCAAGCTGCAGCGTTTTGTGTTTCTGGGCGAACCGGTCCTGCTCGGCCGCGATCTTGATGGCAAGGTCTATGGTATCCGCGACATCTGCCCGCATCGCGCTGCGCCGCTATCGGCCGGCCAGATGGTGCGCGACGGTTCGGCCTGTGTCGTACAATGTCCCTATCATGGCTGGACCTTCAATACCGAAGGGACGTGCACCTCGGTGCCGTCCCTGACGCCCGACCAGGAGATGGACGTCAACCGTATCAAGGTGCGCAACTACACCGTCCGCGAACAGCAGGGCATTGTCTGGATCTACATAACGGCCGATGCCCGCCGGCCCACCGAACCTGACCATGAACCGCCCGTCTTGCCAGGCGTGGTGGGTGGCAATCCGATCATTGTCGAGACCATGGACTTCGACTCGCATATCGACCACGCCGTTGTCGGCCTGATGGACCCGGCGCATGGCCCTTATGTTCACCAGCAGTGGTGGTGGCGGTCCGCCAAGTCGCAACTGTCCAAGATCAAGCAGTTTGAGCCGCGTGAGCACGGTTTCGCGATGGTTCGGCACGCGCCGTCGAAAAATTCGCGCGCCTACAAGATTCTGGGCGGCGCACCGGCGACCGAGATTACCTTCCGTCTGCCGGGTGTGCGTTATGAGCATATCGAGGTGGGGCCAAAGCAGGTTCTGGGCCTGACCTGCCTGACGCCGATCGACGACAAGACGACGCGGATCACCCAAATCTTCTGGAGCGACCACGGCCTGTTTCGGTTTATCTCGCCCTTGTTCCGGCTGGGCGCCAAGGCCTTCCTGAAACAAGACGGCGACATGGTGAACCTGCAGAACGAGGGCCTGAAGTACGACCCCAGCCTGCTGTGGATCGACGATGCCGATACCCAGGCCAAGTGGTATCAGCAGCTCAAAAAAGGAATGGATGTCCGCACGCAGTGACGGTCGGGCATTCGTGAACCCGGTAAAGGCTGCGACCCTAAAGTGGACGTCGTGAAAAACCCGTCTTTTGGCGATCTGCGGCGTCAGCTTCGCTTGCAGGTATCAATATACCTGCGTGCGCTCGCTTCCTGGCATCTCATCCAAAATACGGATTTTTCAGTCCGTGAAATTTAAGCGTGCTGCAAACCTGCGATGACCAGCTTGACTTGCAAGGTCACGCTGTCCGACAGGTGCTTGACGTCGAAGGTGGCCGGTTCGCGGCTGTTCTGGAAGGCGCGGCGCATATTGGCGAAGCAAAGATCTTCCAGGATTTCCGCAGCCGCCTCGATCGGGGCGTTGGCCGGCAGTTCCTTGCGCTCGACCGCGGCCTTCAAGGTATCCAGAAGGGCGTAGCGCACCATATCGCTCATGCGTGCGATTTCGTTCAGCCCGGTCTGGGCCGTCTGGCCGGCGCTCCACTTCATCACGAAGGCCGAGAGGATCAGGCGGGCATTGATCTGAGCATATTCGTAGCCGCGCATCAACTGCTGATGCAGACGGCCCGGAAGGTCCAGGGTTTCATCGTAGGCCTCACGCATCACATTGATAACGCGGGCATTTTCTTGCTCGACGACAATCAGGAAGATTTCGTTCTTGTCGGCGAAATTGGCGAACAGGGCGCCGGTCGACAAACCGGCAGCCTTGGCGATATCGCGAAGCGTGGCGGCTTCGAAACCGCGCTCGCGAAACAGGGCCATGGCGGAGTCGAGAATCTTCTGGCGGTTACGTTCCTTGGAACGTGCGCGGCTGACAGCGGGCAACGGCGTGTCCTGAGAGTCGGGGGAGGGGGAGGAGGAGGGGAGGGGCAAGCTACTGACTTCGTACATTGAACGGGTTACACACATAAAAAGTTGACGTCACGGAAAACTTTCCGTGGTCCTACCTTTTCTAATAGTATGACGACTACGCCGTTTCAACGGCAAAGGGCGTTATTTTTATCGGTAGAGAAAAGCGACGGACTTCTTTGTAACTTAAGGAAAATGTCCATATGTAGGGTGACATCGATTGCAAGCAAGCCTCTCGACTTTTGTCAACAAAAGCGCGATGAAGCGACATGAGCCTCTTTGTCCTTATTCTGTCGCTTCTGGCCATGCTGGCCACCGTCGTCGTGCTCGGTTTCGGCCTGTACAGCCTGTTCAAGGGCGGTGAGTTCGGCCGCAAATGGTCGAACAAGCTGATGCGCATGCGCGTTCTGTTCCAGGCGATCGCGATCGTCTTGCTCGTCCTGACTGTCTGGCTGATCCAGCAGGGCAAGTAGGCGTTCCCGTGGCGGGCTGCAAATGCCCGCCTCTCTGTGCTTCGCTGCTCACGTACTCAAGTACGCTCCGCTGCGATGCTCGAAAGTCAGTCATTTTCGCCTCCCCACAGGACCGCCTGCATGGTCAAACTCAACAAGATCTATACCCGCACCGGCGACGACGGCACGACCGGGCTGGCCGATGGATCGCGCCGGCCCAAGGACGATCCGCGCCTTATCGCCATCGGCAGTGTCGACGAAGCCAATTCCGCCCTGGGTCTGGCGCGACTGCACAGTGAGGGTGCGTTGGACGACCTGCTGGCGCGGTTGCAGAATGATCTGTTCGATCTCGGCGCCGACCTCGCCACGCCCAGCGATGATATCGCCTGGACGCCGATCCGCATACGCAGCGGCCAGGTTACCGCGCTGGAAGAGGCGCTGGACCGGCACAATGACGAACTGCAACCCCTGACCTCGTTCATCCTGCCGGCGGGTACGCCCATTAGTGCCTACCTGCACCTGGCGCGCACCGTGACGCGGCGCGCCGAACGCGACGCGGTAACCCTGAACTGTTCGGAATCGGTCAATCCGGAGGCGTTGAAATATCTCAACCGCCTCTCGGATCTGTTGTTTGTCCTGGCGCGGCACGCCAATGACAAGGGCCGTGCCGACGTGTTATGGATACCGGGTGCCACAAACTGAGGGGGAACCACATGAAATCGATCACTGGCTTTGCCGCTGCAATGGGCTTGCTGGCCCTGACCGGATGCGGCGACAGCGATGCCGATAAGCCCAAGGGCAAGCCGTGGACCGGCGCGCCCTTGCCGGTGCACGAGATCACCATCGAACTCGACGACAGTGCAATGAGGGCCCTGACCGAGGCCAATGACAAGCTGCGCGTCACGACCATCTATTACGGTCTGCCGACCGCCCAGTCTGCCGCCAAGGCCAATGACCGCCACGAACTGGAAATGGGCAGCCACACCTATGTTGTCGACCGCAGTACCAAGCGCATCAAGGTGACGGGTGAAGGGGTGGATGTAACCTTGCTGGCCGACACAGCCGATGGCCAGATTCAATTCAAGACCAATGCTATCGGTGTCACCCAGGCCAACTTCTATCACGACATCATCGACTGCAGCATTGCACGCGGCGTTCTGACCAAGCCTCAACCGGCGCCGAAGGTGATGACGTGCAGCCTGAAGAAGCCGTAGCCTACTGGCTGGCAGTGGTCTCGGCTGCGGGTTTTTCCGCAGCCGGCTTGCGTCCCGTCAGGTCGTAAATTCTCATCGGCTGGGCGCATTGCCGGTATTTGTAAGACCACCAGTTGCCGGCATCTTCGCACTGCTTGCGCGGAATCTCGTACATCAGCTGCCACACTGTAACGGCCAGGCTGAGGACCGCGAACAGGCCGACAAAGTAGTATTTAAGAGTCGTAATCTTACTTTTCATGGCAACGCGAAAACTTGACCTTGGGTTGGAAAATCCGCTGTTTTATGCGCCAAACCTTCCGCGAGGGCAATGAAAAAACAGCCTTTTTCGCCCTAAATTCGCAAGCTTACGCAGCGTGACTGATTGACTTTGGCGGCACACGTCGTAGAGATCGCGTCAAAAGACGGCGCAGGCGAAACAGGGATCTGCGCCACCTCAAGAGGTGACAAGGCCATGAAGCTTTTGGTGCCCGTCAAGCGGGTTCTGGACTACAATGTAAAGGTCCGCGTCAAGGCGGATCAATCGGGTGTCGACCTGGCGAACGTCAAGATGTCGATGAACCCATTCGATGAAATCGCCGTCGAAGAAGCAACCCGACTCAAGGAAAAGGGCATCGCCACCGAAGTGGTCGCCGTCTCCATCGGGCCGGCACAGGCGCGCGATACCATCGTCACGGCACTGACCATCGGCGCCGATCGCGGCATCCTGATCCAGACTGACCAGGACGTCGAACCTCTGGCCGTCGCCAAGCTGCTGAAGGCGGTCATCGAGCAGGAACAACCCGACCTGGTCATCATGGGCAAGCAGGCCATCGACGGTGATAACAACGCCACCGGTCAGATCCTGGCCACCCTGCTGGACTGGCCCCAGGCGACCTTCGCCTCCAAGGTGGTCATCGTCGACGGCGAAGCCCAGGTTACCCGCGAAGTCGACGGCGGCCTGCAGACCATTGGCGTGAAGCTTCCGGCGGTCATCACGACCGACCTGCGCCTGAACGAGCCGCGCTACGCCTCGCTGCCCAACATCATGAAGGCCAAGAAGAAGCCGCTGGACGTCAAGACCGTCGCTGACTACGGCGTCGATGTCACGCCGCGGCTCAAGGTGGTCAAGGTCACCGAGCCGGCCAAGCGCCAGGCCGGGATCAAGGTCGCCGACGCCGCTGAACTGGTCGCCAACCTCAAGACCGCGGGAGTGCTATAAATGTCCGTTCTCGTTATTGCCGATCACGACGGTACCCATCTGCGCGACACCACGCACAAGACCGTCACCGCCGCCCAAGGTCTGGGTGGCGACATCGACATCCTGGTCTATGGTGACCGCGTTGCCGCCGTCGCCGCCCAGGCTGCGGCGATCGCTGGTGTCCGCAAGGTCATCACGGCCGAATCCGCCGAGCTGAAGCAGGAGCTGGCCGAGGCCGTGTCGGCCCTGGTCGCCGGGCTGGCTGCCGGTTACGATGCCGTCGCCGTGCCGGCCTCGTCGGCGGGCAAGAACTTTGCGCCGCGTGTCGCTGCCTTGCTCGACGTGTCGCTGCTGTCGGACGTCATCGAAGTGGTCGACGGCAACACTTTTGTTCGCCCCATCTATGCCGGCAATGCGCTGGAAACCGTGCAGACCTCGGAAGCCAAGAAGGTCCTGACCGTGCGCACCACTGCCTTCAAGGCGGCGGGTGAGGGCGGTAGTGCCGCCATCGAAAGCACGCCGGCGCCGGCGGCTTCGGCCAAGGTCCGCTTTATCTCCGAAGAAAAAGTCGTCTCCGATCGTCCTGAACTGGGTGCCGCCAAGATCATCGTCTCCGGCGGCCGTGCGCTCGGTTCGGCCGAGGAGTTTCAGGCTGTGCTCGATCCTCTGGCCGCCAAGCTGGGCGCTGCCGTCGGTGCCTCGCGCGCCGCGGTCGATGCCGGCTATGCCCCCAACGACTATCAGGTCGGTCAGACCGGCAAGGTCGTGGCACCGGACCTGTACATCGCCATCGGCATCTCGGGTGCCATCCAGCACCTGGCCGGGATGAAGGACTCCAAGGTCATCGTCGCCATCAACAAGGATCCGGAAGCCCCCATCTTCTCGGTGGCGGACTACGGCCTCGTCGGCGATTACAAGACTGTTCTTCCGGAGTTGATGAAGGCGTTGGGGTAAAAAGAGCCTCATGCCAAAAAGTGTCAGTCAACCATCGCGCACTTTTTGGATAACATGAGGCGTTCTTGAAAAAAGCTACCTTCTCCGCATTGCAAAAAAATACGTAAGCCCGCGTTGTGATACGCGGGCTTGCCGCGCTATATGAGTCTTTAACCTTACGGGAATTTCGGCATGATCACGATCAAGACAGTCGGCATTATCGGCGCGGGCCAGATGGGGGCCGGTATTTCCCAGGTGTGCGCCCAGTCAGGCTATGACGTCTTGCTCTACGATCAGTCGGCGGACGCGGTCAAAGCCAGCCTGGTGCGCATCGAAAAAGGCCTGAACCGCCTGGTCGAGAAGGAAGCCATTTCCGACGCCGACGCCCAGAGCGCCAAGGCGCGGCTGATGCCGGCGGGCTCGGTCCAGGATCTGAAAGACTGCGATCTGGTCATCGAGGCAGCGACCGAGAACGAGCAGGTCAAGAACGCCATTTTCAAATCCGTGTGCGAGCATTTGAAGCCGGAAGCTTACCTTGCGTCGAATACCTCGTCGATCTCGATCACCCGCCTGGCCGCGGCGACTGACCGTCCGGGCAAGTTCATCGGCCTGCACTTCATGAACCCGGTTCCGATCATGAAGCTGGTCGAAATCATCCGCGGTATCGCCACCGACACCTCAACCTACGAAATGGGCATCGAGTTTGCGCGTTCCCTGGGCAAGACCACGGCGGTGGCCGAGGACTTCCCGGCCTTTATCGTCAACCGCATCCTGATCCCGATGATCAACGAAGCCATCTACACCCTGTACGAAGGCGTCGGCACGGTCGACGCCATCGATACCGGCCTGAAGCTGGGCGCCAACCATCCGATGGGGCCGCTGGAACTGGCTGACTTCATCGGCCTGGACACGGTGCTGGCGGTGATGAACGTGCTGTATGACGGTCTGTCGGACTCCAAGTACCGTCCGTGTCCGCTGCTGGTAAAGTATGTCGAGGCCGGCTGGTTGGGCCGCAAGGTCGGGCGCGGCTTCTATGATTACCGCGGCGAAAAGCCGGTGCCGACGCGTTAATGGTTACGGGGGCTCCGCTGCATTTTCGCAATCCCGAACGGACTTGGTTGATCCTGTCCGCAGTGGCGGCGCTGTGTCTGCACGGAGCACAATGGTTCCTGACCTCCTCTTTGATGGGCAACGAAGATGCCCTGGGTGAAACCCAGCGCCAGATGGTTCTGGCGGCCTTCTGGGTCGTCGCGACCCTGGTCCTGTGGAAGATCTCCTTTCCGCCATCGCGGCTGCATGCGCTTCTGATGGCGCTGTGCGGCGCCCTGTTCATCACCATGGCCGGCAATGTCGCCGCCCTGGTCAACTACATGATCAAAGGTGTGACCCTGACCCAGGAACTGGTGTCGGCCTTTGCGCTGTATCGCGGGGTCAAGGGCCTGGGCGAACTGGTCCTGTCGATACCGACCGCCGTCCTGCTCCAGGGGCTGGCGCTCAGCCGCAAGAGCGCCTGATATGACAGCAGCGGAGCGCCAGGGGGGACGTTTCGCGGCGCTCGACCACATTCGCGGCCTGTCCATCCTGGGCATACTGATCGTCAACGCCATCGCCTTTGCCCAGCCCTTCGACGTCTATGTCGATCCCAGGCGGTCGCCGGTTCCGATGAGCCCCGCCGACGATGTCGCCTGGTGGGCGATCGAAACCTTTGCACGCGACAAATTCATTACCCTGTTCTCGCTGCTGTTCGGTGTCAGCATCTTTCTGGTCGGCGAAACCGGTGAGCGGCCTTTGCAGCGGCGGCTGATCTGGCTGCTGGTCTTCGGGGTGATCCACGGCGCCCTGATCTGGCACGGCGACATCCTGTTCCTCTATGCCGTAACCGGCCTGGTCTTCATGCAATGGCGCGAGCGGCCGGCCTCCTGGCTGATCGCCGTCGGCGCCGTGGTCTATGCCGTCACCACAGCAGCCCTTGTCGGCATCGACGTATTGGCGCAGTTCATACCGATGGGACTGGAACTGCCCGACCGCAATCCCGCCTATGTCGAGCAGATGCGGTCCGGCTTCCTGAGTTCCCTGACGGGCAATGCGTGGCAGTGGGCCCAGGACGTCATCGCCGCCGTCATCGTGTTCGGGCCACATACACTTGGTCTGATGATGCTGGGGCTGGGGCTGTTCAAGGCCGGGTTCCTGAAGGGCGAGAGTCGCAACGGCCTGTACGGTCTGGCCGTGGCGGCCGGGCTGATCGCCCTTGTGCCGCTCGCCGTCATGAACCTGGCCTTTGTCCAGGGCGGATATCGCGGAGTCGATTTCTGGCTGGTCTTCGACATACTGGACAAGGCCCTCCCGCTGGTTATTTCGCTGGGTTATGCAGCGATCCTAATCGTGATCGCGCGCACCGGCGCCGGCGGGTTGTTGTATCCGCTGGCCTGTGCCGGACGGATGGCCTTTACCAACTACCTGATGCAGTCGGTCATCATGACGGCGCTGTTCTATGGCGGCCGGGCGCCGGCCGGCACCGTGGTGTTGGGCTATGAACTGCCCCTGTATGGCACCTTGAACCACGCCAGCCTGGTGCCGATCGTGGCGGCCATCTGGGTCGGGCAACTGCTGTTCAGCATGCTATGGCTTCAGGTCTTCCGCTACGGCCCGTTCGAGTGGGGCTGGCGCTGCCTGACCTACCGGCGCTGGATGCCGATTTTGAACTCCCGGTAAATTTTTTATGACCGCCTGATCCGATTTCCGGCCGGACGCCGCTGAACTCTGCAGAAGGGGCCGACACGGCTCCGCGACTCAGGGGCCGGCGATGAAGTTCAGTCTGAAGAGCGGTATGTTGGGCGGGCAGCTCGGCGGCGGCGGTTGGCAATATGTCATCATCATGCTGCTGCCGCTGGCCATCACCCTGTACGCCCAATGGTCGATGCAGGCGCAATTGCAGCAGATGCAGGACCAGATCCTGAATCCGCAACAGTTCCAGCAACAACAGGGCTACTACCAACAGCCGGGATATCAGGAATGAGTTCCGGGCTCATGGAACGGGTGAGGAACCTCAAGTTCCTATGGCTGGCCATTTTCGGTGGCGTCGGTGCCCTGCTGATCTGGGATGAATTTTTCGCGCCCGACGTGCCGCAACCGCCGGCGAACATCTCTCAGGCTCCGGTTTATGGGCCCGGCCCGGTCAACCCGCCCGAGGTGCTGAGTGGCGATCTGACGCCGGTCGACCTGCCGATCGAGAACATTGCGCAACAGACTCAGGTGTGGTGCTGGGCGGCGGTGTCGCAACAGCTGATCGCCGCCAGCCGCGGCATGGCCAATACCCCGTCGCAGTGCCAGCTGGTTGCCTCCGCCTACGGCGCCGACCCCGGCCCGTGCTGCGCCGGCCAGGACCCGCGCTGCGTCACCACCGGTTCGCTGCAGCAGATCCAGGCCCTGATCCAGCAATATGGCGGCCGGACCTCGACCTATGCCGCGCCGACCGACGCCATGACCCTCTACCGCACCCTCAAGATGGGTCATGCCGTGGTCATCGGCATCGAGGCCGGCCAGGGCATGGGCCATGTCGTCGTCGCCCGCGGCATGTCGTTCCAGCAGACGCCTCAGGGCGTCGTCGCCATGGTCCACATCAACGATCCGATGGCCCACTTTACCCAACCCGTTCCCTATTCGCAGGTCGCCGCCGTCTGGCGACAGGCGATCATCGTCAACTGAAGACCGAAAAGGGCTTCCCCATGAACGCAACCGCTTCCGCCTCCGACCTCGTCTGTACCAACCCGGCGTGTGGCGCCCGTAACCGTGCCGGAACGCGGTTCTGCGCCAGTTGCGGCACGGCGATCGGCGCGTCCGCCGCGCCTGACCAGCCGCTGCCAACTCCACAGCCGTCTTATGTACCGCCGCCGCAACCACCGCGCTTCAACCCGGCCTTGCCCGGCATGCACGGCATGCCCGCAATCACCCCGGACCGCTTCACCGACCTGGCCTTGCCGGCGCATGAGGCCTGCGACCGCGCCATCGCTGCGGTCCAGAGCCTGGGCGGAGACGTTTCGGCCCAGAATCCACCGCTCGGCTTCATGGCCATACTGCCCCGGCGGCTGCTGGGCAGCACGGTGCGCTTCCGCAGCAATGTCGCCGTCCAGGCGGCGGGGCCGAGCAGCACGCGTGTCGGGATCGGCATCAAGCCCGACTGGGGCTCGACCCTGATCTTCCTCGGCATTATCGGCGGCATCGGCCTGTTCAATGTCTTTTTCCTGACCATGTCCGTAGGACTGTTGGCGCCGCTGCTGTCGATCGCCGGGTTCGGGTGGGCGGTCTATGACATCGCCGTCGGCATCCCCAATAAGCTGGCCGGCCAGTTCGAGAAGGCGCTGACCGGCGGCGTCGCAACCCCGATACGCCCCACGCCCGCCCCCGCCTTTACCCCGGCACCTGTGCCGCCCGCCGCCCCGGCTGAGACGCCTGCGTCAACCGACGAGGCCGACATCATCGCCAAGATCGAGAAACTGGCCGGTCTGCGCGACAAGGGCCTGATCGACGCCGCCGAGTTCGAACGCCGCCGCACCGATCTGCTCGACCGGCTCTAAGGCAAAAGGCATGGACCGGGTTTCGGACATCTATTGGAAGACGGTGGTCGCAGAAGTCGCGCCAGAGGCGCAAGCCACCGCAGACGGCCTCGATGGCGCTCTGCGGGCCATGGGCTTCTCAGGTGACCGCGAGACGGGGATCTACCGCCGCATCAGTTGGCTGGCCCTGCTGCCGGCCCAGCACGAATGGCAGGTCGAGGTCGCGCCGCTGGAGGCCGGATCCGGCTTTTCGGTACGGTTCGGGATGAGCAATGGTTGGTACACCTATGGCGGCCTGGCGGCCAGTTTCGCCGGCGCCATGGCCTGTGTCGTCATCGCCACCGAAATCCGCGTGATGGAACTGCTTTGGCTGGCCGGCGTCTTCTTTGCTCTGCCGCTGATCCAAGGCGTCGTCGCGCGGTTTGCGGCTCATGCCATGGAAAAAGACCTGTGGCGTGGCATCTCCGCCCTGGGGCCATGGCAAGGATCGCGCACCGTCTGGCGCACGCTCAACCGTGCCTATGGTCGCGACAGGATCGTGGAACATGCACCCGGGGCCTTGCCATGATCTATGTCTACTGGAAATCGGTCACGGCCCGGCTGGGCGGTCCTGTACACCAAGCCCGCCGCACGGTCGCAGCGGCGCTGACGGCCATCGGCTTCACTGTATCGCCTGAGGCTCGCGCCCTGACGGCCGAACGCCGCAATGGTCTGCCCGGCTTCCCCTTTGCCTTCGTCTGGACGGCCCGGATCGACCCGGCTTCAGGCGGGCAGGCGAAGATTGCCATCGAATACGGCCTGCGCGCGACGACCGGCACCTGGGTGGCTTTCGGCCTGGCGATCGTTCTGGTGTTTCCCCTGGTCCTGATCTCGGAGATGGCGCCCGCCCTGACCATGATCCCCATCCTCCCCGTGGTCTGGCTGTTCGGCGCAATGGTCGCGATGAAACTGCACCAGGCGCAGTTGGAACGACGTCTGTGGCAGACCATTGGCGCGCACGTGCCGGTGACCGGTTTCGAAACCTCTGTCAGGGCCGTGTCATGACCGTCCAGCCCGGCGTACCGAAATTCTGCAGTCACTGCGGTCACGGCCTGATGGCCGGGGAGAAGTTCTGTGGCGGCTGTGGCACCGCCATCGGTCCGGACGCGGTCGCAGCCCCGGCCTCGCAGACCCATCATTGCGCCCCCTGCGGCGACGGCGGCCGTCTGCCGGCGGGCCAGAATGTGTGTTTCACCTGCCGCCGCCTGCGCCCCCTGTCGCCCGACTATCACATGCCGATCGACTACCTGATGTGGGATCTTGACGCCGCGGCCATGCGCACTCTGCGCAATTCCGGCCCGCTCAACGCCGCCGCCCAGGCGATCTCGCAGAGGCTGGGGCGACCATGGCTGGAGGCCGCGGTCAACGGCATCCGGCTGGGCCCGGACCAGATGCCGGACATCTTTAACCAGGCGGTTCTGGCGGCGCGTATTGTCGGCTTGGCCTATCTGCCCGAACTCTACGTCTCGGGCGAGCAGATGTGGGATTGCGTGACGCTCGGCGACGAGAACGGCGCCTTTATCGCCATAGGCTCGGTCCTGCTCAACTTCGGTCCGCGTGAGATGCTGTACCTGCTGGGGCGTGAGATGGGCCATGTCGCCGCCGGCCACGCTATGTGGAACACGGTGTCGCGCTTCATGAGCGGCCAGTCGGCCCAGCGCACGATTATGGGTGAGGGGGTGATGCAATTCATCAACCCGGCCAAGATTGTCGAAAGCGCGATCGACGCGCCGCTGATGGCCTGGGCGCGCCAGTCCCAAATCACCGCCGATCGCGCCGGTGCCATGGTGGTTGGCGATCCGGCCGTCGTCCGCAACGTGACCCTGCAATGGGCGATGAAGTCCTTTCCGGTGCTGAAGAAACTCAATGTCGCGGCCCTGGAACGCCAAGTCGCCGATGCGGTCGGTGGCGCCCACCAGATGGCCGAGATGACCATGGGATCGCAGCCCTTCCTGATGCGGCGGCTGCGCCTGCAGGCCGAGTTTTCCGGAACCTCCGATTTTTCAGCGTGGCGGCGGGTCATCGATCACTGGCTTGAGGCCGAGAAGCCGAAGAAGGCACCGGAACCGCCGATCGACGACGGCCATGTTCGGCTGACCTGTATCGCCTGTTCCGAGCCGCTGCGTTTCGACCGTAGCCGCTTTGCCAACGAAACCGACGCCATCAAGGTGCGCTGTCCCAATGCCGCTTGCCGCAAGGTCCTGGAAGTTCGGCCGGCGCCGCCCAAATCGGCGAAGATCGAACGGCTGGCGCCCGAACAGGACGACAATTCGCTGAAAATCGACTGCGCCGCCTGCCACCGGCCGTTGCGGGTGCTGAAGGCCGCCCTGGCCGGCAAGAGCGAAGCCAAGATCCGCTGTCCCAATGCCGACTGCCGTACGGTGCTGACGGTACGGCCGCCGCCCGAACGCGACAATCCCGACCTTTATGCCGATTAGAAAAGGAAACTAAGCCATGCCCACACCCCTGTCTTCTGTATCCGACGTCCTCAAGGCCGCGATCGAACGCGCCGAACAACCCGATGTGTCGTCCTGGCCGGACGGTATTGACGCCAAAGACACGGCCGCAGCCATCGCCGAAGCCGCCAGCGGCGAAATCTTCGAAGGCGAGGCCGCTCCCGGCAGTTGGGCCAGCCAGGCTGTCGACCGCGCCACCGAGGCGGTTTCGAAGCTGGATTTGGAAAGGGTTGCAGAGAGCCTTAACGAACAGGCGAAGGAAAGCACCGACGGTGGCGTTCTCAGCAACGCCTTCGGACGTCTTCACGAGGTGGCTGAAAAGGTTCAGGACATGGCCGTGGCCGCTCAGGCTCGGATGGAGGTCGATGACGGCGTGATCGACGCCGCGGCCGAAGACGATGTCTATGAGGCTGCGCCTGTCGAGGTTGAGACAGCCGAAACCGACGACGATCCCTACGACAGCGATAACGTGTGATGCCGGGTACGGTGCCCGACGACCGGATCATCGACGCCGCCGACGGTGCGGTTCACGACGCGGTACCTGACGTCATAGAAGCGGCCGACGGCCGCGAAATCGAGGCCGCGTCGACCGACCCGGACGAGGATCATCTGCGGGGCGGCCGGCCTGTGCCGGCCCACCTGGCGGCGCAAACGGCTGCCCAGGCTTCTGCCCAGGCCGTGGCGACCACAACGGCCGATCCCGAGGCATCAACGTCGCACGACGCCGTGCCGCGCAAGGATCCGGTCGAAAACGCTGTCGCCGAGCCGGCGCCGGCCGAAACCGCACCGGACCTTGCGCCCGAAGCGCCAAACAACCCCTATCTGGCCCCTGATGATCCCGATCCGGTGACAACCGATGATGCCGGCGACGCGGCCGGCGAATAATTTTCGGCGGGCTGAGCCAAGTTCCGGGAAACCTGCGCTTAACCCTGTGAAGGCGGTTCTTGCGGGGCCTTCGTACATTCAGGGAGACACCCATGGCCGAGACCGAAACCATAGCCGAAACCTACCGCGTCGAAATCGCGAACCTGTCCGAAGACGGGCGTGACGATGTGCTGGAAGCCATCGAGGCCAATCCGGCCATGACCGCCGAAGACGCCGAAGTCTTGCTGGACCGCACCGAAGCTGCCGATGCGGCGCGCGAAAATTTCGACGACCTGCAGAAAGAGCAGGACCAGTTGATGAAGGACGGAGAATGGGAAACCGCCCGTGACCGTGCTCAGGAAGCCGAGTACGAAATGCGCGAGGTCGAGGACCTGGGCGGTGACGCCGACACGGAGATTCTCGAGGCCGAAACCGACGTTGCCGAGATCGATGAGGCGATGGACGAACAGGAGATGGGCGAACAGGCCGCGGCCGATGCCGCCGACTATGCCGATCGTGGCATGGAGGGCGCGGCCGAGGTCTACGGCCAAACGGCGAGTGAACACGCCGGCAATGCCGTCGACAACGCGGCGTCGGCGGCGCCCAACGAATATAATGCGGACCATGACGTCGATGGCGACGGCGTAACCGACTGAGCCTGACAGGGGAAGATGATGACCAGATCCATTTTTGCGGTTGCCCTTGTGGCGGCTCTCAGCCTGACGGCCTGCAACCCGCAGCCCAACAACCGTGCGCCGCAACAGAATGTCGGCAATAACGGACCCTTTGCGGCCAATGACCCGAACGCCGCCTATCCGAACCCGCCGGCGCCCTACAACAACACCGGGCCGCAGCAGCCATCACCCTGGCCGGGTGCGCAACAGCCAAGCCAGCAACCCGGCCAGCAGCCGGTTCCGCAACCAGGCCAGCCCGGCATGATGCCGAACACGCCGCCGCCCTTGCCGGGCCAGATGCCCGGTGGCGCCTATCCGGGCAACGGTGCGCCGTTGCAGTTGGCCAGTGCACCTCAGGGGATGAACCGTCTCAATTCGCAGGCGGGCTATGTTTTCCGCTCTGGTCTGAACGGCCAGGGGCCGCTGCCGCAGCAATCGCGCGATACCTATAACCGGCTGATGGCCTATTTCGACGCCCAGCCCCAGGTCCTGGGCTACACGGATGACCCAAGTGGCCGCATGTCCCAGGTCGGCTTCCAGGCGACGAAAAACGGCGCGCCGGTGATGGGGATGCTGACGGTGATGCAGACGCAATCGGGAGCGGTGGCGATCCTGATGCTGGACTCGCCGGATCGTTTCCAGTCGTCGATGCAGGCCATGATGGCGGCCGCGCAACAGCCGTGAGGTTTACTGTAGCCAGTTAGAGGCGGAGGGGCTCGGGAAGGGCTCGTCCGCCTCGACGCGTTTTGGCCCTAAGCAGCCCTTTGTGCCTCCGAGCGTAAATTTCAAAGCGGACATATGTAGGGAATCCAAGTCTATCCTCTTGGGCCACCGATACTGGGGCTGCCGCGCCAGGGCGCTGTAGACGCGAATCAATCCTGGGTATATGTATATAGAAATTTTTCGATGTGAGCGCGAAGACGGCTTCGTGCCAGGATGCGTTTTGGATATAGCGTTCGATACGGAGCCGTTGAGACAGCTGTGCATCAGCCAAACCTCAGCGAAGAAGAAACTTGGTGATGCGGTCGCGGTTCAGTTAATGAGCCGTGTTGCTGACTTGCGTGCAGCTGATTCCATAGACGACCTGGTGGTTGGTCTTACGGACGTAATAACGGGTGCGACGGGGCAGACAAGGACGATAATGCTTTGTGATGGATACGAATTGAAACTATCAGCGCAGCAGCGAAATTGTCCGGTGCGAGGCAATGGTCTGGTAGATTGGTCAAAAGTTAGCCGTGTAAGGCTGAATTCGATCGATAAGGGGAAATAGCGTTGGGTGTGAATTTCCAAACGGACTGGTGTTCGCCCCCGGGGCGACTATTCTTGACGCGCTCAAGGCGCGTGAAATTGAACTCGATGACTTTGCAAAACGCATCAGTCGGTCCCGTCAGACGATCGAATTATTATTGATTGGCGATGTCGAAATCGATCGAGAGATGGCGATTGCCCTTTCGGATGTAATAGGCGCTTCTCCGAAGTTTTGGTTACAACGTCAGGCTGACTTCGCTCATGACCGCCACCTGGTCCAGGGAGATGCGGCCGAAAAACTTAAGGAATGGATGCTGTCATTCCCGGTCGCCGACATGGTGAAGCTCGGTTGGATTCCATCGACAAAGTCCATTCAGGAGAAAATCAAGAATTGCCTTGAGTTCTTTGGGGTCAATTCCGTTGACCAGTGGGAGGCCCGATATTCGGCTGAGTTAAAAGCCGTGGCCTTCAGGTCGAGCGCATCGCTAAAAGCCGATATCCCAGCGACCATAGCATGGATCCGCAGAGGTGAAATCGAAGCGACAGCCGCTCAATGTGACCTTTGGGACAAGGAAAAGTTTCGTTCGGTGCTGCCGGTGTTGCGGAAACTTTCTCGTCAAAAAGATCCAGCGATATTCATTCCTATGCTGAAGAAGATTGCGGCAAGTTGCGGCGTGGCTGTGGTCATTTCTAGAACGCCAGCCGGTTGTCGCGCCAGCGGTGCAACTAAGTTTGTCTCTGCTGAAAAGGCGATGATGATGCTCAGTTTCAGGCATCGTTCGGACGACCATTTCTGGTTCACGGTTTTCCATGAGGCCGCCCACTTGCTCCTGCACGACACTTCTCTTTTGTTCATTGAGAACGGAGACGAAGTGATGGAAAAGGAGGAGGGTGAAGCTGATCAGTTCGCTCAGGACTTCCTCGTCTCGCCCGAAGACCGCAGAGAGTTTCCGCAAATCCGTCGAGACATCAAAGCGGTGGCGCGCTTTGCCCAGCGAATTGGCGTCTCCCAAGGGGTTGTCCTTGGTCAACTCCAGCATTTGGGTTACGTAGACAAAAAGTACATGAACCGCCTAAAGCGTCGTTATGATTGGGATGAAATCGAACGGGCGACTATCCTCTGAAGTACAGATAGTTATCAGGACTCTTCTGCCAATTACACATAGAGTCTTCGAGCACCTGTTTTCCAACCTTTAGCTTGTTGTCCAAGAGTGCGAGAATTCCTTCAAGTTGTTCCGCTGAGGTCGCGGAGGTCGGGTTGTCGTCCACTAAAAGTCGCGCCCCGCGCAGAGGGCCGGTTGCGCCGTTCAGGTACGCCTTGCCCGGAGTGATCGGCATTAATTCCAGCTTTCCGACCATTGTTAGGAAGTCGAACGACCCAAGGCGACCAAAGCGGTTCACGTTTTTCATGGAGCTATATAGGAAGTCGAAAGCTTCTGTCGGGTTTTGCCCCACAGCTTGGTGCGTGCCGACGATCAAGCCGCGATGATCTCCGTACCCGCGAACTAAGTGAACGTAGGAAATTAGAGTATCACTAATCGCATCGGCGCTCTTGCTCTCGTACTTTCTGTGATTGCTGAAGCGGCGTGAAACGCCATCTGATAATAACACATACAGATTTTCATTCGCCCATGTCCTAAACTTGGTAGGATCACTCGTGATTGTTTCCCAAGTCCACGGAGCTTGATGGCCAAAGGCGCCATAAATGTCCCGCATCAGCCGCCAACCGTCGACGGCATGCTTCCCAAAATGTGTTGCAAGGAATACGAGCCAAATTGCTTCATCAAGTCGGCCTCCATTCCTATGCAACACAGCGGCCTTAAGCGGATCGAATAAATCCGTCGTCGGCGCGGCTCTGTCGGAAGAAATAGGCCGATCTCCGAGAGTTGTTACGAATAATATCCGGCGCAGACTCGATACGAGTTGCAGGACAAAAGCTTCTCGTCGCTGTGCATTTTGAATGCCTAGCAATGCGTGTTCGTGCGTGTTGAAGTCCTGCAGCAATTGGTCGAGCTTGCCGGCCATAGCTGACATATTACGAGGCACGGCCATCACTCCCTAATTCCGTAAACAGCTCTTGTGTTTGGGGTGGCGATTGCAACCGGTCGTGCTTTCGCCGGATATAGGTTTCGTAGACGGGAGACACCATTTGATCCTTAATGGCCACGATGGCGCGGGCATTATTTGAAAATTTTATTGCGATAAGTCTCGCGATATCCGCCCAATAGCCGTTCAGCATAGGAAACGTTGTATCTTCAATTTCACCATTCCTAATCTGCGGCTCGATCTCAAGGAGCAATTTGAGTTGGGGCCACTGATCGCCGAGGGGCATGGCCGGCATTTCTATAATATCTTGAAAGGCCTCGTCGAGGAATTCCTGCGCGGCAATCGCGTTCTCAGTGTAAAGATGCAGACTCCCAACGGAATGCTTATAGGTGCCAAGCTTGGCGCTCAGACTTCCTGCGATCAACTCCTGGAGCATGGTGAAGCAAAAAATGTCGTGTGGAAGGCCGAGATAAGCATCGTTCGATCGCATGTGAGCCTGCATATGTAAAAGTCCGTTTCGCAGAACGAACTGTAATGAGCAGGTGCAGGGGACGTCTTTGAAATCCCCTTGCGAGTCTTTAGCGTCGTAGAGCTGAATGACAGCTTTACGGCTATGAGGGTTTTCCTGCAGCTTCCGGATGACGAAATCTACCTGATCGATTCCGTCTTTATTGAACAGGCGAGGCCCGTAGGCACCGTTAACGGTGCCATCCTCTTCGGCGAAGTCTGAATACCTTCCAATGTACGACTGGATAAACTCCAGCGAGTCCGACTTTGACATGTACCAAAGAAATTCGCCGATGCAGCTGTAAATCACGCCACGCGTTTCGGCTCGACTAAGCCTGGCTCGAGGTTTCTTTAGTTCTAGTAGGATACCAAAAACTTCCCCATTCTCACCCTTCGTTGGCTTCACGCGGCTTTTGCTTTTCAGCAGGCGACTGAATACCTTCCGAAGAAGGTCATCCAAGCTTTTCTCTGCAATATCAGCCATTTCAGACCCTCTGCCCAAATGACAAAATGGTATAAGTTCTGCAATATTTCAAGTATAGAGCCGCGGATTTGTCCCCTTGGGTTGTAAATTCGTAGGTGGCGCTTATGCATTAAGATGGTCGTCCTAGGGGGCTTGACTGTAGCGACAATTAGGTCGTCCAAATCCGTGCGTGACCGGCCCATGTTTTCCGCAAAGGCAAACGAACCTATCGTATAAGTGACGTTACTGCGCAAACCCAGAGCTGGGACATCAATGTCCGCTCCTGGGCAAAAACCCAAACAGAAACCTCGACGGTTTTATTTCTGCAATTGGCGCGAGAGTGCCGAATGGCCCAAAGCCGACATGACGATTGAACCATCCAAATGCCCCCAAAGAGTCTTCAACCAAAAACGGGCGACGCCTCTGATGCAGTTTTTTTTGCACGGCCCTAGCGCCAGGGAGCAACTCAGGGCAGAAATGAGTGCACGCAGACATTGAGCAGGCTCCGGAGAAACTTATTATGCCCAATAAGAGTATGCCTAAAAAGGCGCCCAGGAATAATGCCCTTTTTGCAGCGCAAAGGTATGTGCCGTTGCGAAAGCTGAATGATATTTTCATCGAAAGCCAGCTTGCTGTCCAAGGGCTTAAGACAATTCGGGCAGACTTCGCGGCGCGCCAAGCTAAGAAGCAGACGCGCTACAGGCTTCTGGCGCCTAGCATTAAAGCCGAGCCGGTAGGACTTTCACGTAATATAAGTACGATCATAGAACTTGTTGATGCGCGCATCTCTTCCAAGGAGTACGTTCAATCCCTTGTATTTTCGATCGCTTTAATTGAAGACTACATATCGACATGCCTTACACTTATAATAAGAGCGTATCCGCAAAAATTGCTTACATCTGCAAAGGGAAAGCAGGCGGCCGAAGACGAAATTAAGACTATTATGTTAAAGGATGTAATAGAAGCGAAATCAATTGGAGATTTAATTTCTGACAAGGCTGAGAAGCGCGTTCGTGATGCGCTCTACGCCACCCCGACTCAATTAAAGGGTTATATGGCCTCTATATTTGGTTTCGCCATCAAAGACGACATTTGGGGCAAATACGTCGAGCTGAAGGCTACAAGAGATATTTATGTTCATGGCGACGGCAGGGCGAACGACATTTACGTTGGAAAAGCTGGCGCGCTAGCGCGCGCAAAAAGGGGCGATATGCTGCCAATCGACAGCGCCTATTTCAATGACTCAATCGTCTGCTTAAAGAATGTGCTCACAGACGTGTATCGCGGCCTTAAATCTAAATACGGAGATAGCGCGGAGGTCCACAAAATATTGAAAACAACGCCTTAATCTACATGACTGGGCATTATGGGGCCGCTCGCTCAAAAAGGTCATCAGGTCAGCAATGGGATCATTGCGACGGGTAGCCAACTTCCGCTTTAGAGCAATCGCCGAGGCGCGGGTAATATGTCCGGTTCTGGCGCAAAACGGTAGCCCAACGTGGAGGCAAGTCCCTGACTCAGCAGCTTCTGTCCCTACACCTCACCCCACATGCGCAGCAGATTGCCGATCGTCTTGCGCAGCATCAGCACGTGGTCGCGGTCGGTCGCCGACAGCAGCATCCTTTGCAGGTCGAACAGCACGTCGCGTTCGTCCTCATGTTTGGTCAGGCTCTGGATCCAGCCGATACAGGCCAGGCGTTCACCGCGCGTGACGGGCGCTACCTGATGAAGTTGACCGGTCTTGTGGATGACCATATCGCCGGCCTCCAGGCGGATATCGCGCGTGCCGTCATTGGCTTCCAGGGTCAGGGCGCCACCGTCGTAATCGACCTTCGACGTAAGGAACAGCGTAAACGCCAGGTCGGTCCGCATCGGATTGCCGTTGTCGTCCTTCATCAGCGGATCGACCGGATGCAGGCCGAAACGTTCGCCGACGGCATGTTTCGTCAAGACGAAGGTCGAAAACCGCGCCGGCTGGGCATAGGCCTGGACCAGAGGGTGACGGGTGACGATCGACTTGACCCAGCCCATCACGGCGCGGGCCTTGGAGTCGTTGTGCTGCGGTTCACCGGGCTTGCCACGGCGCACGGCGGCCGCGGGTAGAGCCTTCAGCCGGGTCGAGACCTCGGCCAGCTCGTCCTTGTCGAGGGCGGATTGAATGAACAGCATGGGGACTCGCAGGCCAAATCACAACGGAGGCGGACCTTGCCTCCGGGCGGCGGGTTTGTAAACCGCTCAGCCCCGCCGTAATGCCAGCGCCGCTTTCAAGCTCTTCACATCCACTTGCCAGGCCGGCACGATCAGCATGATGGCCATGGCTTCCAGTTGCGACACCACACCGACGCCAAGAGTCAGCCAGAACAGCCAGCCGGTGGCGCCGGTCAGAAAGATCTGCGACGCCAGGGCCCACAGGAACAGGCAGAAGATCTTCGACAGCAGGTGGTGGGTCGAGGCTTCGCGGCTGAAACGGACGTAGCTGATCAGGTGTGTCGTCGCTTCCATAACGCCGAGCACCGCCAGCATGAGCCAGGTCACCTGCCAGATGGCTGGGTGCAGCAGGTGCAGGCTGATAGCGACCGACAGCCAGAAAACGACGTCGCAGCGGCTGTCCCACAGGCGCAGGTCGTTCGTCACGATGTTCAGACGGCGGGCGATCACACCGTCGAAGATGTCGGACAGCACGCCCAGGCCCAGCAGGATCGTACAGACCAGGGCAGCCAGCGGCGGCTGAAACCAGGCCACGGCCAGAATCACCGGTCCGGCGGCCAGCCGGAACAGGATCAGGGCGAACGGGAGATGATGGATCACCTTGCGCGGACTACTCGGTCAGCAGCTTGTCCAGCAAAGCCTTGACCTCGGGCGTGTCCCACGAGGCTTCACCGTCCAGGCGGGCGACGATATCGCCGTTCTTGTTCAGGATCAGGGTCGAGGGCAGGCCGGCCACGTCCAGTTTCGACGTTTTGGCAACCAGGTCGGGATCGACATAGACCTCCAGCGGTTGCTGGACGTCGATGAAGGATTTCACGTCGGCGAACTTGTCTTCGGTGTCGCCGCTCAAAGCCACGACGGCGACGCCCTTGCCGGCATAGTGTTTCTGCAGATTGGCCAGGGTCGGCATCTCATAGCGGCAAGGCGCGCACCACGTCGCCCACAGGTTCAGCACCACGACCTGACCCTTGAAATCCGCCAGGCGCAGCGGCTTTTTGTCGCGGTCGATGAAGGCCAGGTTGTCGATCTTCCGCGGCGTCGCGAAGGTGATCATATGGGAGATTGAACCCTTGACATAGGGGGCCAGCGGACCCTCGGCCTCGGCCTTGACCGCGCCTTCGATGCCCTTGGCCTGACCGCTGAAAAGTTGCGGAAGCAATTTCCAACCGGCAAAGCCCAGCACACCGACAGCCGCGATGCTGGCGACGATAATGGCAATCGTCAGGCCATTAAGACCACGCTTTTTCTTCGCTTTTCCGGTGTCGCGCCACTTGGGTTCGGCACTGTCCTCGGCTATAGGCTGCGCAGGCTGATCGGGTCGCGGCGCGGGCGCCGCCTTCAGGTCGTCACTGTCCAAAGGGTTATCCATGAGCGATCATACCGACGAAACGTCCCCCCAACCCCAACAGGGTCAAAAGATGTGGGGCGGACGTTTCAGTGCCCGACCCGATGAAATTATGCAAGCCATCAATGTTTCCATCGATGTCGACAAACGCCTGTGGCAGCAGGATCTGCGCGGATCGCGCGCCCACGCTGCCATGTTGGCGAAACAAGGTATCATAAGTTTTAACGATGCCAAAACCATCGACGACGGTCTGGCGAAGATTGAAGACGAGATTCAATCGGGCGTGTTTCCTTTCCGCCACGAATTCGAAGACATTCATATGAATGTCGAGGCGCGCCTGCGTGAGCTGATCGGCCCCGTCGCCGGGCGTCTGCACACCGCCCGGTCGCGCAACGACCAGGTGGCGACCGATTTTCGCCTGTGGGTCCGCGACCAGGTCGACCTGACCCTGCAGCAACTGCTGGCCCTGCAAGAGGCCCTGCTTCAGCGCGCCGAACAGTATGCCGACTCCCTGATGCCCGGCTTTACCCACCTCCAGCCGGCCCAGCCGGTGACGTTCGGTCACCACCTGATGGCCTATGTCGAGATGTTCGGCCGCGACCATTCGCGCTTTGCCGATGCCCGCACGCGGATGAACGAAAACCCCCTGGGTTCGGCCGCCCTGGCCGGTTCGCCGTTTCCGATCGACCGTTTTGCCACCAGCGAAGCCCTGGGCTTCGACCGCCCCATGGCCAATTCGCTGGACGGGGTATCAGCGCGCGACTTTGCCCTGGAGTCGCTCAGCCATGCCGCCATCTGCGCCGGGCACCTGTCGCGCCTGGCCGAGGAAATTGTCATCTGGACGACGCCGATGTTCGGTTTTGTCCGCCTGTCGGACGCCTTTTCGACCGGCTCGTCGATCATGCCGCAAAAGCGCAATCCCGACGCAGCCGAACTGGTGCGTGCCAAGACCGGCCGCATCAACGGATCCCTGATGGCCCTGACCACTGTGATGAAGGGCCTGCCGCTGGCCTATTCCAAGGACATGCAGGAAGACAAGCCGCCGGTGTTCGAAGCCTTCGACGCCCTCGACCTGGCGCTGCGGGCCATGACCGGAATGATCCTGGATCTTGAGGCCGACACTGCGAAAATGCGCGCGGCCGCCGGCGCGGGCTTCTCGACGGCCACCGACCTCGCCGACTGGCTGGTCCGTAATCTGAACATCCCGTTCCGCGATGCTCACCATATTACCGGCGCCGCGGTGCGCATCGCCGAAACCAAGGGTGTGGATTTGGCGCAACTAGACCTCGCTGATCTGCAAAATCTGGAAGCCAGGATCACGGAGGATGTGTATAAGGTCTTAACACCCGAAGCCTCCGCCGCTTCCCGCCAGTCATATGGCGGTACGGCGCCGGACCAGGTTCGCCAGCAAATTCAACGACACACCTTACGCTTAAAGGAACGCCGCCTATGATGACCGTCAACAAGACCCGCTTCGTCACCTCGGCCGCCCTCACCGGCATGGCCCTGCTGGGCGGAGCGCTGCTGCTGTCGGCCTGCGGCAAGCTGGGCACCCTGGAACAGGCGCCGCCCATGGTCGGCGACGAAGCCAAGGCGTCGTGGTCGGCCTCGAAAAACGCCGGCGGCGGCTCGACCGCCACCCTGGAAGACACCACGGCCTCCAACGAATCCGAGCGCGCCATTCCTCAGGCCGACGACGACAACAAGATGGAAGACCCGTACCGCGCCAACAAGAAGGTGCAGGACGCGCCGCTGGAAGGCTTCGGCAACGCCACCATCTTTAACAACAACACCCCGAAATAAGGTCTGGCGTGAACCACTTCGACTATCTGGATGGCGAGCTGCACTGCGAAGGCGTGTCTCTTACGGACATCGCCCGTGACGTCGGCACCCCCGTCTACGTCTATTCCTCGGCCACTCTGGAACGGCACTATAACGTCTTTGCCGGAGCGCTGAACGCCTCACCGGCGCTGCGTTCGCCCAAGGGCGAGGCGCCGCTGGTCGCCTATGCCATGAAGGCCAATTCCAACCTGGCCGTCCTGCGCACCCTGGCGCTTCAGGGCTGTGGCGCCGATACGGTCAGCGAGGGGGAGATCCGCAAGGCGATGACGGCTGGCGTTCCGGCCGAAAAGATCGTCTTTTCCGGGGTCGGCAAGACCGATGCCGAAATGGCCTTTGCTCTCAAGGCCGGCATCTACCAACTGAACGTCGAATCGCGTCCCGAGCTGGACCGCCTGGCCCGTGTGGCAGCGTCTCTGAACATGATCGCCCCGTTTGTCATCCGCATCAATCCGGGTGTCGGCAGCGGCGGCCATGCCAAGATCACGACCGGCGGGGCGCGCGACAAGTTCGGCATCTCGGCCGAAGAGGCCCTTAAGCTCTATGCCGACGCTGCTGCGCACCGCAACCTGGCGCCCGTCGGCATTGCCTGCCACATCGGCTCGCAGATCACCGACCTGACGCCGTTGCAGGCCGCTTTCTCGCGCATGAAGGGCTGGGTCGAAGCCCTGCGCGCCGAAGGCCTAAGCGTTGAGCGTCTGGATCTGGGCGGCGGCCTGGGCGTGCCCTATTTCAACCAGCCGGCCCCGCCGCATCCGGTCGACTTCGCCGAGATGGCGGCTCTGACCGTCGGGCACCTCGGCTTGCGCTATACTTTCGAACCTGGCCGGGTGATCGCCGCCAATGCCGGCGTCCTGGTGTCGCGCGTCGTCCACGTCCATGAACGGATCGACAGTGGTCAAAAGTTCCTGGTGCTGGACGCGGCGATGAACGACCTGATCCGGCCGGCGCTGTACGACGCCTATCACGACATCCGCCCCGTAGCGGCACCGACCAACGACGACAGCGATATCTACGATGTTGTCGGTCCGGTGTGCGAGACCGGTGACACCTTCACCCGTAACCGCGAACTGCCGCGGCTGCGCGCCGGGGAATTGGTCGCCTTCATGTCGGCCGGCGCCTACGGCGCGGTCATGGGAAGCGAATATAATTCGCGTCCGCTCGCCCCTGAGGTGTTGGTGCGTGACGGTGGCTTCGCCGTCGTGCGTCCTCGCCCCAGCTATGACGAGATGATGGCGCGCGAACCCTTGCCCCAGTGGCTGGAAATGGGGCTGGAAATGGGGCTGGATTTGGGGCCGGAATTGGGGCTGGAACCGCAAGGTACCCGGCCGCGGGCGGCTTCGGCGTGAACACGAGAACAGGGAACCTTGGGGGAGCTATGTCTGGCAGAAAGCCTTCCGCCTTATCGCCTTTGAACCGCGCCCTGTTCTGGACGCAGGTGGTGATGGTGTGGGAGCGTATCCTGCCAGCGTTGTTTCCCTATGTCCTGCTGGTGGCCCTGGTCGCGGTGGCGGCGCAGTGGGGCGCGTTCGTCAACATGCCCAGCTGGATCCATGCCGGGGTTCTGTCACTGGGGCTGCTGGTGGCGATTTTCGCCTCGATCCGGGCGGCGTTCCGCTTCCGCCTGCCCAGCTTTACCGAATACAATACCCGTCTGGCCGTGGATAACGGCCTGAAGCCCGAGCGTCTGCTGGCCATGCGTCATCAGGTCGACCAGCCGCCATTGAAGGTGGGCAAGGCCAAGGCGGGGATTGCCGAGTCCGATCCTTATGCCCTGCGGTTCGTGGCCCTGATTGCCGCTGTGCTGGGCTTTCTGGTGCTGGGGCCGGTATCTTTGCGCCAGGTGCAGCACGGTTTCATGCCGTTTGCTCAGCTAGACGCCAAGGCGGATATGCAACTGGCGCAGCGGTCGCAGCCCTGATTGCGCCTCGGCGCCTGGCCGGTGCAAAGAATTTCACCACGGAAACCACGGAATCGCCGACTTCGCCGGCGAACACGAAAAACACTGAATTCCGGTCGATCCGTTAGATGTGGCGGGAGTTTTATACTAACGGCGCTAGCCGTTGACCGCTAAGAAGACCCCTCCGTCTCGAGCCTCGCTGGCAGGCGGCG
>NZ_GL883077.1:924320-929397 GCF_000204015.1 Asticcacaulis biprosthecium C19
TTTTCGGCGGCGCAAAGCGCCGTCATTTTATTTGACAGGTTGAAAACAGACCGCTTGGATCCACGAATTCCGTGTTTTCAGTGCCGCCGCGTAGCGGCCTCAGTGTTTTCCGTGTTTCACCTTATCCCGCTTGCCATCGCAAACAGGTTCAATCCATTGCCCCTACATAGGGCAGGCCGCGGTACTTGCCGCCGTCGTCCAGGCCGTAACCCACCAGATAACGGGCGGGCGCTTCCCAGGCCGTAAAATCCGCATCCATCTCACGCCGGTTGCCATCCTTCAACGGATCGGGCTTGCGCGCGAACACGGCCGTCAGCACCTCGGCGGCGCCGGCTTCGCGGACGATATCGACGGCAATCTTCAGAGAGGCTCCGCTGTCCAGCACGTCATCCATGATCAGCACCTGGCGGCCTTCGACGGAACGCTGCAACGGCGCGCGAATCAGCATGGCGCCGCCTTCATGCGCATCGCCGTAGGAGGATAGCCACAGGGCATCGAAGGCGATATCACGTCCGGCGCGGTTCAAGGCCCGAGTCAGGTCGGCGGCAAACCAGATACCGCCGGTCAGCAGGCACACGCCGACGCAATCCGGCCGCACATAGTGCACCAGCAGGTCGGCCAGGGCCTGAACCCGATGCTGGACCTCGGCCTCGTCGATAAGGACGGCGGGAAGGACCGGGTCAGTGATGGGCAGCGGGGGCGTGATCGTCATGAGCTGTGGCAGGCAATTCGGAGCGGAGGGCCGGTAGGGTTGGGGCGTGGTCGCCGGCCGCTACGGCATGATCCGCCGCAGCCGGAGCCGCCGCAGCGTGATCGGGAGCGGCATCCCCGGTTACGGCCTGTTCGTTGCCATGTCCAGCCGAATCGTTTGCAGGCCCGCCATGGTCGTCACCTTCGGACGCCGGTGTGGCGCCGTGCGGGTCGTCATGGCCTCCGTCGCTGTCGTGCCCGGCTTTTTCGCTGCGCAGGGCCGCAGATGGCTTCTGCTTCATGGCTTCCAGGTCGAAGAGCAGGTCGATATTGGCCGTCAGGTTCTTGGGGTCCTTGACGTCGAAAGTCAGGGTGCGGGTGGCGCCCGGTTCCACCGTCAGGCCGCCGGAAGGCACGATCAGCGTATCGAACAACTGGCCCGTGGCGTCGTACAGCTTCACCTTCATCGGCGGAACCTTGGTCGGCTTATTGACCAGATTGGTGATTTTCGCGTTGATCGTCACCACGAAGCGGCCGTCCTTGAAGGCGGCGTCGGCCGTGTGTTCCTCGATATCCAGGTTTGTGGCGTTGACCTTGAGGTTGACCATGGCATAGGCGCCGGCCACGCGCGGAAAGGCCCGCACGATATCGACGCGGAAAAGGAAGCCGATCGCCAGGAAGGCGACAACCGCCAAACCCATGGCGCCCCAGACGATCGCCTGGGCTGTCAGTTCCTTGCTGCGCTTCTTGTCCTCGACCATGGCCCGGTACTGGCCTGGCAGCTTCCGCGGCTTGACGTCCTGCAAATCCTCGGCACGCGCCGGCGCCGGCTGTGCCGGCAGGGGGAGGTCGATCGGGTCTTCCTCGCGCTCGGCGTGCCAGGTTGTCTTGCACGCGGCGCAGCGCACCGTGCGGCCGCCATTGGGCAGCTGCGAGGCTTGCAGGGTATATCGCGTCGAGCAGTTGGGACAGGTAAGAATCATAACCGGAACTGATCTGGGACGCCCCGAACCAAATCATGCACAGAAACGCTTGCACTTTCGGCACAAGGCTTGGCACTTTTCGGCACAAGGCACGTCTTCGCCCGACAAAAGACGAAGTTTCTTAACCATATGTCGCTAAAAAGTCTTAACAACCGGTCAAGCCTGACCGTGCGATAGCGCCATGGCCCAAATTAACGAAAAAAACAGACTGGCGAACACCGTCACGGGCTTTTTGCCCGGCGACGACGCTGTTGTGGCCTTCGACAATGTCAGCCTGGGCTACGACGCCGCCAGCGAAGCCGACTTCATCCTGAAATCCTTGTCGTTTCAGCTGCCGGCCGGGTCGTTCCACTTCCTGACCGGGCCGTCGGGCGCCGGCAAGACGTCGCTGCTGAAGATGATTTACCTGGCCCAGGCGCCGACGTCCGGGCGTATTTCGCTGTTTGGGGAAGCTGTTGATAATGGCGATCGTGCCCAGGTGGCGCGGCTGCGCTCGAAACTGGGCATCGTCTTCCAGGAGTTCCGCCTGCTGGAACATCTTAACGTCTTTGACAACGCCGCCCTGCCATTGTTCGTCCACGGTCAGAATTTCCGCCAGTACCGCGATGACGTTACCGAACTGCTGAATTGGGTCGGCCTGAAAAACCAGCTCCAGGCCATGCCGCACGTCCTGTCCGGCGGCGAAAAGCAGCGGCTGGCCATTGCCCGCGCCGTCGTCACCCGTCCGACCTTGATCCTGGCCGATGAACCGACCGGCAATATCGACTACGCCATGGGCCTGCGCATCATGCGCTTGTTCGTCGAACTGAACCGGCTGGGCGCCACCGTGCTGATCGCCACCCACGACGAAAGCCTAGTCCGGGCCTCGGGCATGCCGGTGCTGGAACTCAAGGACGGCCAGATTTCCCGCCGCGACCTCAACACCACGGTCGGGGGCCGCCTATGAGCGTCGTCTCCCGCCTGTCCTCGATGAAGGCGCGGCATCTCCTTCCCGAACAGGACCAGAGAGAAATCGCCCTGCACTATGTCATCGGCGTTCTGTGTGTCCTCGCCTGTCTGGCGGCGCTGATCGTGATGGCGTCCGACCGTGCCGCCCGCGGTTGGGCGCGTGAAATCCGCGCCGAGGTGACGGTCCAGGTGCGTCCGACCGGCCTCGAAAGCGGTTCCGTCGCTGCCGCCCGCGCCGCTGAGGTCCTGGCCGGGGTCAAGGGCGTCGGTCAGGTGACGGCGTTGGAACCGCAAAAAGCCAAGGATCTGATCAAACCGTGGCTGGGCGACGCGATCCTTGATGACCTGCCCATCCCCAACCTCGTCTCCGTGCGGCTGGACGACAAGACGCCGGCGACAACGAAGGCGCTGACCGATGCGCTGATCTCACACGATATTGATGCTTCGATCGACGATCATTCGGTCTGGATGAAGGATGTTGAACAGAGTGCCTTGACCATCCGGCTGATTTCCATCGGGATTTTCTTTATTATTTTCTCCGCGACCGCGGCCGTGGTCGGGTTCGCCACCCGGGCGGGTCTGACGGCACGCGCCAACATCGTCGAGGTCCTCTCGCTGTGCGGCGCTACGGATCTGTTTATCGCACAACGGTTTCAGTATCGGTTTGCCCGTATGGCGTTCGAGTCGGGACTTCTGGGCGCGGCCATCGCTGCCGGGGTCATGGCGATCATAAAAGCCACAGGTTCCTCACAAAGCTTCGCCCTGGCTCTTCCCTTTTCATGGTTAGACCTGTTAATATTACTTCCGTGCCCGTTTTTGGTGGCGTTGATCGCTGCGGTAACGGCGCGGATCGTGACCTTAAGGTTGCTCGGAGGGAAGGGGTAAGGTGCGCAGTCTCATCGCGTTCCTGGTGGTAGTCTTGTTGTGGGCGGCTGGCCTTCTGGTCTTTGCCGATCGCGTCATCGAATCGACTCCGGCCATCGAGCCCGAAGAACCTGCCGACGCCATCGTCGTGCTCACCGGCGCTTCCGACATGCGATTGAAGGAAGGCATGCGCCTGCTGGAGCGGCGCAAGGGTGAGCGCCTGTTCATTTCCGGCGTCAACCGCGACGTCAAGCGCCCCGAACTGATGGACGTCACCGAAGGCTCCAAGCGGCTGTACGAATGCTGCGTCGATCTGGGCTATCAGGCCGAAAACACCGTCCAGAACGCTCGCGAAATCGCCGAATGGGCCCGTGGCCACGACTTTGACACGCTGATTGTGGTGACCTCCGACTACCACATGCCGCGTTCGCTGCTGGAGCTAAAGGCGGACATGCCGGATGCCCACTTCATTTCCTATCCCGTGCCGACGGCCGATCTCAGCGCGCGCGACTGGTGGAAATCGGGCAAGGGCGCGCGTCTGATCGTGCTGGAATATTGCAAATACCTGGCGATCCTGGGTCGCGATGCCGTGCTTAGCATCTCGCGCGCCATGGGTGACAAGGGCAAGAAAGAAGTGCCGCCACCGGGATCGGAAACGGCCGCGTCAGCAATGAGCGTCGGTTAAAAGACGGCTGGAAATTCCGTCCGGCTGGCCTGACGGCTTTCCAAACCATCTTTGGGACCGAGCCTTCCGTCAAGGCCTTCTTGCCAAGTGCTGCGTCTGCGTTTACGCCTGAGAACATGACCCGATTGCGATCCCTGATCTTCATGCTGTGGCTGTACGGTTCGATGGCCTTCTACGGCATCTTCTGTTCGCCCTTCCTCCTTTTGCCGTTGCGCTATGCCATGCTGCCCATCCGCTGGTGGGGACACACGGTCCTGTTTGGTGCGCGCTGGATCGTCGGAATCAAGGTCGAGTTCCGCGGCCTCGAATACATGCCGGACGGCGGCGCCCTGGTCGCCGGTAAGCACCTGAGCATGCTCGACACCATCGCGCCGTTCACGGTGTTCAAGCTGCCGGCCTATGTCCTGAAGCAGGAATTGATGTACCTGCCGTTCCTGGGCTGGTTCGCCGCGCGCGCGAAGATGGTGCCGGTGCGCCGCGACGAAGCCGCCAAGGCGTTGAAAGCCATGGTCGCCGGTTGTCGTGCACTGGTAAAGGAGGACCGCCAAATACTGATCTTCCCCGAAGGCACGCGATCGGAGGTCGGCGAAGATGCCCTGTACAAGCCGGGCGTCGCGGCCCTGTACCGCGATCTGGAGGTGCCCTGCCATCTGATGGCAACCAATTCCGGTCAGTTCTGGCCGGGCCATGGCATCGACCGCAAGCCGGGTACCATTGTGTTCGAATTCCTGCCGCCCCTGCCGCCCGGTCTGAAACGCGCCGAGTTCATGACCCAGCTCAAGGATCGGCTGGAGACAGCGTCCAACGCCCTGATTGCGGAACAAACCCCGGTCCGCTGACACTTCTCAAAAACGGGATATCTCATACCAACCAGCAAAGACGCTGATTCACAAGGCGCAGGTTGGTG
>NZ_GL883077.1:929540-947456 GCF_000204015.1 Asticcacaulis biprosthecium C19
CGCCCGAAGTACGTTCTCTGGCGCGCTTGCCAGCCTGCGATGAGGTCAAGGTTTTCGCAGGCTGGTGTAGCTTGACATGGCATACTGGTTCCCATACACTGTATATCACACAGTATGTGTTATACAGTGTATGAGGCGTAGTCTATGGATGAAGAGGGCGACCTGTATGAAAGCCTGCGCGCGGAACTCCGCCGCGGTTCGCTGGGCCTGGCCGTTCTCGCTCGCCTGAGGGTCGAGCGCTACGGTTACACCCTGCGTCAGGCCCTGGCCGATGACGGCCTGGAGATGGAGGAAAGCACCCTCTACCCCCTGCTGCGCCGGCTGGAGAGCAAGGGGCTGCTGAACAGCGAATGGCGCGAGGAAGAGAAACGCAAGAAGCGCTTCTACGTCCTGTCGCCCGCCGGCGAAGCCATGTTGCAAAGGCTGATCCAGGAATGGCGGACCATCAATATGTCGCTTGAGAAGATAACGGGCGAAAGATAACCGGGGAGCGTTGATCATGAACATGCTGGAAGACTATCTGCGCGCCGTATCGCGCCTGCTGCCGCGGTCGAAGCGCGATGACATCGTTGCCGAACTGCGAGACGAGATCCTGACGCGCATCGAAACCCGGGAAGCCGAACTGGGCCGGTCCCTGCGCGATGCCGAAGCCGAACAGTTGCTGCGGGATTTCGGCCACCCGATCGTGGTGGCGGCGCGGTACCGAGACGGCCCGCAATATGGAGTCGGGCCGGCGCTATATCCGTACTGGGCTTTTGCCGTGCGCTTCGCCGTCATCATCCAGCTTTGCGTCTCGGTGATCGTCTTTGTCGTCAAGGCCTTAAGCGGCGGCAATATCGCCGAGGCCTTCGGCTCAGCCATCGGTTCCGGTGTCACCGGCACCATGACCCTTATCGGTTTTGCGACCGTGGCCGCCTGGCTGGCCGAGCGCAAGGGCATCAATATCGACTATCTCAACACCTGGTGCGTCCAGGATCTCCGCTTTCTCGATTTCGCATTTTGGGACTGGACCGATGTCCAGGATTGGATGGCACAGATGAAGACGACAAAACACGCCACGGCCACGGCCGGCTTCGATTTCAGCCATGACTTCCGGGCGATCGGACAGTCGACGACGGGGCGCGGGATCGCCATCATCGTCGGTGGGGTGGTCCTTATCCTGTGGTGGGTCGGCCTGCTGCGCTTCGGCTTCGCCACCATTTCGATCGATTTCGCGGCTCTGGGCCTCAATCCGGGCGCGCTGCCCCAGGTCGACTGGCCGGCGTTCAAGGCCGAAATGTTCGGACCGTTCGTCGCCTATTTCGCCGCCCTGATCACCTACGGCTCTGTGATCCTGATCCACCCCGCCGGCATCCGGCTCCGTGGCGCTATCGATATCGTTATCGGTGCGTTGGCCGTTATCCTTGCCGCCTGGATCGGCATGACGTCGTCGATCGCCCCTCTGGTCGGTGTCGACAGCGTTGCCCAACTCATTGAGCGGGTCCTGGCCTTTGTGGCGCACCCTGTCCCTGTACCGCTGGAAACGGTCGTTACTCTGATCCTGACCTTCACGGCGATCGGCGGTGTCTTCCGCGCCCTGGGCGGCCTGTGGGATCTCGTCTCCGGCGGCTACACCGAACGGGGCCGTTTGACAGGCCAGTCCGCTTAACATGCCCGTCCGCTTGACAGATTGGGGCGAAGCGGCGTTTTGATGCGGCATGGAAAATCGGATCATACTTGACGAAGGGTTGAGTCCGGAGCAGATCGTGGCCGGCCAGTTGGCCGCGTACAACGCCCGTGATATCGAGATGTTCATGTCGTTCTGGGAGCTGGACGCCGAGATCTACCAGCACCCCGACACGCTCCTGGCCAGGGGCTATGGCGATATCCGCGCCCGCCATGTCGTCCGTTTCCTGGAACCCGACCTCAAGGCCGTATTGGTCAGCCGGACCGTCATGGGCAACCGCGTGGTCGATATAGAGCGTGTGACGCGCAACTTTCCGGATGGCAAGGGTGAGGTCGATGTCGCCGGCATCTATGAGGTTCTCCATGGCCGGATCAGGAAGGCGTGGTTCCTGACCGGCCCGCCGCGGATGGCAGTAGCAAAAGCCTGATCCTTCCGCGAAGCGGCAAGTCCTGCAGGATTGGAACCGCGAATGAACGCGAATAAACGCGAATGTCTTTGATAATTTCAGTCGACCGAGTAGATTGACCGAGACCTGTTGAACGCCGATTGGCGCTCATCTTAATTCGCGTTTATTCGCGTTTATTCGCGGTTCCAAAACACGTAGATCCCGCTGCGCGGGCTTCAGTTGTCCTTGACCATATCCACAGTGGCCGGGCAGCCATCCGTCTTGCACGGCAGGGCGTCGTTCCAGCGTAAAATCCGCACCACATTCTCGCCGACATCGGTGCGCGGATCGATCGGTACGACAATCACCCGGCCGTCGACAGGCGCCTTCAGGGTCGCTGTGACATCGCCGAAGGCATTGGTGATCACCGCAACCTCGTCGCCCGCCTTAACGTCCTGATTCAGTTTCACCCGGGTGTGCGCCCAGCCGCCATGCGGTGACTTGACCTCGTAGCTTTCGTTGCCGATGAAGGGGGCCGGTCCGGTTGTCGACACCTGACCGTTCAGCATGCCGGCATCGATCATGACATTGCGGACGCCCGTGAGCGCCCGGCCGATATAGGCCTCATCCCAGGTCTCCGCCGTTCCCAGTTCATAGGTGACGGCCGGAATCTCGACCCCGTTCAGCATGTTTTCGACGGCGCCTTCAATGCCCGGATCCATATGGATGACGTCTGGACGCAGCAGGTCGCCGAGATGACGGGCTGCCCGGGTTTGCGCAAAGACAAAGGCCGAATAGGTACCGCCGCGCGACTGGGTATGCAGGTCGACGGCGAAGTCGGCATTGCCCATGAACAACTGCGACCACAGCCGGGCGGCAAAGCGCGTCGCGGCATCGGTGTCGCCGGCCACGGCGTCCGGATCCGACGGAATAAGCCGGTTCAGGTTGCCGCCGGCGCCGCCGTGGCTGGAGGTATAGGTGCGTGTCGAATGCAGCAGACCGGGCGTGTTCAGGCCCGGAACCGTCACCACCGTACCGCTCAGGCTTTTCGGGTCCAGGTCCTGAGTCAGGCGTTGCAGGACGGCGATGCCGTTCAGCTCATCGCCGTGGATGCCGGCGGTGAGCAGAAAGTTGGGACCGGGCTTTTCACCCTTGACCACCACCACCGGGACATACCAGGCCTGGCCCGTCGGATTGTCCTGCGCCCGGAACCACAGCTTTGTCCGTCCTACAGGCAGGTCCGCAGCGTCCAGCTTCTCGATCACCCGAGCGCCGTCGATACGGTCTCCCGTGTAGAGCGTAGCGGCTGGACAGGCTGTCGCCGCCAACAGGGCCGCGGCAGTCAGGCCTGCGGCGACAAGACGGGGGGCGACAAGACGGGGCAGGGGTTTCATAGGGCGTCTCAGGCAAGATGATGACTTACTATGCCCCGTGCAGTTCGTGATCACAAGGTGATTACATTGTTACGCTGGCTGCTCGGCGCGCCAGGCGATAAAATCGGTAATGGCCTGGAGGGTAATGGCTTCGAGATCGGGGGTGATGACCCCGAAATCGAGGTGCTGAGCCAGGCGAGGAACCAGGTCGCTGTTGGCATACTGGTCGTAGATTGCCCTGTCGTCTGCCGTCATGGTCGATGGATCCGCGGTCAGGGACGGGTCGCCGCCCTGTGCGACCAGTTGCTGGACGTATCTGATCTGCGTCAGCCGCAGCAGGACCTTTAACTCGTCCATCGTGAACTTGTCGGCGCAACTGGCCGCGAGCTTGCGATTCAGAGCCGTTTCCTGGGCATAAAGACCGTCCGTGTAGAATTTGACAAGTCGGGTCTGTTCCACAGGAGTAAAGCTCTTGATGGTTTCGTCGGCCAGCAGGGTCTGCGTACCGGCGCGGGCCATGACGTTGACCACCTTCAGATTTCCGATGATCCGCGCGGTGATGTCCAGTTTCGCGGCATCTACCTGCTGGGCGATGGCAACCGCCGGCGAAGCCGCCATGGTGACGGAGCTGACCGCGAGGGCGATGGCGGTGATAACGGCCTTGTATGACATCGGGAAAGCTCCTGTAAGTGGTTTAACTGCCGTGCAAGCGTGTCGTTGCAGCCTTTAAGGCTTCCTCGACAAGCATAGTGTTGCCGGCAGGGTCGAATTCGGTAAAAAATTTGACCACGAAGGGTTGCGCCGCCAAACGGCCGAACACGGCGCTGTCGGTGCGGCTCATGCTGGACGGATCAGGCCTGGGCCGGGACGGATCGGCGCCGGCCAACACCAGATCCTGAACGTATGTAATCCGGGAATACTCGGCGATCTGGTTCCACTCACCTTCGGTAAACCGGCGGACCTGTGCCTCAGCGATCGCATCGACAATTGCCGGGCGTTGCGCCTCTAGCGCCTCGACCGCCAGCTTATAGAGCTCGTCGCGGTCGGTTTTGGGCCACGAACTATAGACTGTATGCGTGTCGAGGCTGGCTCGCAGATTGACCAGGGTCGCTTCAAAAAAATGGAAATTCCCGATGGTCTCGCGCGCCCGGCTGAGGCTGACGTCGGAGACCTCCGTCGCCGCCGTTTGGGCGAAAGCCTGACTTAGCGGGGTAGCGCACAGCGAAACAGCGAGAAGACAAGCCGTGACGATGCGCATGGCGTCCTCCGATTGCGTCCGCCTATTGGCCGGATTCGAACTGCTTGACGATCTGATATTGCGCCAGGCGAAGGTCCAGTTCGGCGGCGCGGTCGATCTTGCCGTCGTCGTTCAGGCGCAGGAGGGTCAGCTTGCGCTGCGGGTCGATGTCGAAGGCGACGATCAGCTGCATCACTTCCTGCGACGTCAGGGTGTTGGCCTGATTGCGCGCGGTCAGATCGAGGATGCGGTCTTCCAACTCGGTCTGGGCAACGGCGGCGATGGTCGCTAACCGCACCCGGTCGGTTTCCGACAAGGTGTTAAAGTCGATATGACGGGCAATTTCCTGGATGATCAGCTTCATGTGCTCGCGCGACACGAAAAAGCGCACCAGTTCTTCGGTCCCGTCGACGCGATACAGGGTCCGCACCAGGCCAACTCGTTCTTCAAAGGCGGCGTTCCCCGCCGGTACGGCGGCAAAGGTAGCCACCTGTTCGGCCGTGGCATTCGGGTCGGGATTTTCGAAGGCGGCAACGATGGCACGGCCAGCCTGCTGGTCCCATTCGGCAACTTCGGGCAGGTTCAGCCGGACGCCAAAGCCGGTAGCCACGCCAAAGGCCAGGCCGGCCGGCTCGGATTCCGGCGCGCTGAGCGCCAGCAGGTTGTCCAGAGTCCGTTGATCCGGCGCCGAAACGGTGGCGACGTCGCTGCCTTGCAACATGCCCGGTGTAATGATGGCGTGGCCGCTGTCGGCGCGGTCCGCCTTGACGGGGCCGCCATGGCCCATATTTTTCATATAGGCGTCGAGTTGCTTCGACTGATCAGCCGAAAGGGGAGTCTGTGCCTGGGCGGCCCCGGCGGCTAAGGCCAGGACGAGAGAGGCAGCGATGAGACGTAAACGTGCGGACAATACTTACTCCCCCGGGAATATCTGAAACTGCGGATCAGCTGGCCATCGATTCCCGGAAGGTCTTGATGATCTTGACGACGGCCTCGACCATGAAGGCCTGAACCTGCTGGGAATTGGCCTCGCTCTGCACGAACTTGGCGGAATTGTATTTCGCCGCCGCCACCGAAGAGTTGGCGGCGATCAGCTGCTGGATTTCGCCGGCGCTGAAGGAAGCCGATTGCGATACGGCGATGGCCTGGATCAGCTCAGCCTCGGTCTGTCCGAGGATGCTGCCGGCGATCGAGTCGTAACGGGCGCTGTCTTCGGCCGACAGCGACGGCTGACCGGAGCGTTCGATCACGATCAGACGGGTCGCCGCCTTGGTGCTGCCGACAACATTGCGGATGTTGCGCGACTGGCCGTTAACTTCCATCAGCTGCTTGTAGAGATCGACCTTTTGCTGAGCATTGGCCGAGTCGGCGGCATCATTGAGCTGGGCCAGGGCGGGCGTCGCGACATCGCCCGCGGCGACGGCGTAGAGGTTGGACGGTGCAGCGTCGACGATCGCCTGCGCCAGCACCGGCGAGGCAAATATGGAACACAACAGAGCGGCGGCAACCACGCGGATCGTCTTCATGACGAACATCCCCCGAAAGCCAAAAAAGTAAACGGACGATAAACCGGGGGATGGCGGGTGGCAAGGCTTGAATCCGATTGTCGGCCGCATTCCCGCCACGACTGTGGCTGGAATGCGCAGATTCGCTTTTTTGGCTCACTTTTAGCTCAAATGCCGCATGGCCGGCGGCGTGCAGTCGCACGCTGTAAGGTCCGAATGCGTCTGGCGCATTCGGACCACTTTTAGCTAAAACGCTGCATGGCTCGCCGCAGGCTGTTGCGCCCGAATGCCGCGGGCGCATTCGCACCCTTGCTTTTAAATCAGGGTGCCATGGCAGTGCTTGAACTTCCTGCCGGAGCCGCACGGGCAGTCGCCGTTGCGCGATGTCCGTTCCCAGCCGGCCGGCAGGGCCGAAACCGGCAGGTCGGCGCGCTGGTCCGGTGTCAGGTCGTCGGTCAGTTGCGGGCCGCGCGCATTCTGACCGGTCAGAGGGTCAAGATGGACCTCCTGGAACTGTCGGCGGGCGTGCTCCAGTTGTTGCGCGAAGGCCGGTTCCGGCTCAGGCTCAGGCGCCTGGAAGCGGATTTCCATGGTCATCAGCCAACGGGTCACCGACTGGCGCAGATTGACCAGAAGCGCCTCGAACATCGAGAAGGCTTCCGTCTTGTACTCGTTCAGCGGATCACGCTGGCCGTAGCCGCGCAGGCCGATGACGGCGCGCAGGTGGTCCAGGTGCATCAGGTGCTCGCGCCAGTGCATGTCGATCATCTGCAGCAGGAACTGCTTTTCGAGCGACTTCATCTGCTCGGCGCCTAACATGTCCAGGCGCTCTTCCATCTTGCGCGCGGCAAACGACTGCAGCCGCTCTTCGAATTCCTCGTTGGCGATGCCTTCCTCGGCAGCCCATTCTTCCAGGGGCAGCTCCAGGCCGGTCAGGGCCAGGACGCGCTCCTTCAGGCCGGCGATATCCCACTGCTCGGCATAGGCCTTAGGCGGCAGGTGCTGCTCGACCAGGTCGTGGATGGTGTCCTGGCGGAATTCCTGGATCAACTCGCTCAGCTCGTCGGCGTCCATGAACTCCTGGCGCTGTTCGAACACCGCCTTGCGCTGGTCGTTGACGACGTCGTCATACTTGAGCAGGTTTTTGCGGATTTCGTAGTTGCGGGCTTCCACACGCTTCTGCGCCGTGGCGATGGCGCCATTCAGCAGCTTGTGGGTAATGGCTTCGCCTTCTTCAACACCCAGCGTCTTCATCATGGCGTTGAGACGGTCGCCGGCGAAGATGCGCATCAGGTCGTCTTCGCACGACAGGAAGAACTTGGATTGACCCGGGTCGCCCTGACGGCCGGTACGGCCGCGCAGCTGGTTGTCGATACGACGGCTTTCGTGGCGTTCGGTGCCGAGAACGAACAGGCCACCGGCGGCCAGGGCCTTCTGCTTGAGGTCGGCGACCTGGGCTTCGATCTGGGCGCGCTTGGCCAGCAACTGCTCCTGGTGGACCTCGGCGCCGGCCGCATCCTGCTCGGACAGCCAGGCTTGCACGCGCATGTCGACATTGCCGCCCAACTGGATATCGGTACCGCGACCCGCCATGTTGGTGGCGATGGTAACCGCCCCCGGTACGCCGGCGTCGGCGACGATCTCGGCTTCCTGTTCGTGGAAGCGCGCGTTCAGCACGTTGTGCGGAATGCCCTTGCCGGACTTCCATACGATATCATAGGCGTCTTCGCCCGCCTTCAGGATTTCCTTCTTGTCGGCGCTGGCGAAGTTCGGCTTCAGGGTCCGTGACTGCTCGACCTTGTAGCTGTAGTTGTTGAGGAACTGCGACAGGGTTTCCGACTTTTCGATCGACGCGGTGCCGACCAGGATCGGCTGACCCTTGACATAGCAATGGGCGACCTGGGCGGCGATGGCGTTGTATTTCTCGACTTCGGTCCGGTAGACTTCATCGTCGTCATCGATACGCTTGATCGGGCGGTTGGTCGGGATTTCCAGCACGTCCATCTTGTAGATGTCGCCGAATTCCTGCGCTTCGGTGGCCGCCGTCCCGGTCATGCCCGACAGCGTTTGGTACATGCGAAAATAGTTCTGGATGGTGACCGAGGCCAGGGTCTGATTTTCCGGCTGGATCTCGACCCGTTCCTTGGCTTCGATCGCCTGGTGCAGCCCTTCCGACAGACGGCGGCCGGTCATCATGCGGCCGGTAAATTCGTCGATCAGGATGATCTCGCCGTCCTTGACGATATAGTCCTTGTTCAAGGTATACAGCGTATTGGCGCGCAGCGCCTGATTGGCGTGGTGGACCAGAGAGACGTTGATCGGGTCATAGAGCCCGGCCGAGTCCTCGGCCAGGTGACCGCCGGACTCCATCATTTCCTCCAGCCGTTCCGAACCGTATTCCGACAGCAGCACCTGGCGCTGTTTTTCGTCCAGTTCGAAGGTCGCCGGGTCCTGGATCAGTTCCAGGATGGTGCCGTTGAGGATCTTGTACAGTTCCGACCGGTCTTCGGTCGGGCCCGAAATGATCAGCGGTGTGCGGGCTTCGTCGATCAGGATCGAGTCGACTTCGTCGACGATGACGAAGTTGTGGCCGCGCTGGACCATGTCGTTGCGGTGATAGGCCAGATTGTCGCGCAGGTAGTCGAAGCCGAATTCGTTGTTGGTGCCGTAGGTGACGTCGGAACCGTAGGCCTGCTTGCGCTGGGTCTGGGACAGACCCTGGACGATGACGCCGGTCGACAGACCCAGGAACCGGTAGACGCGGCCCATCCATTCGGCGTCGCGCCTTGCCAGGTAGTCATTGACCGTGATCAGGTGGACGCCCTTGCCGGTCAGGGCGTTGAGGTAGACCGGCGCCGTGGCGACCAGCGTCTTGCCTTCACCCGTCCGCATTTCGGCGATACCGCCCTTGTGCAGGATCATGCCGCCGACCAGCTGGACGTCGTAGTGGCGCTGGCCGATGGCGCGCCAGGCGGCCTCGCGCACGGTGGCAAAGGCTTCGTCCATCAGGCTGTCGAGCGTGGCACCCTTCGCCAGGCGTTCGCGGAACAGCACTGTCTGGTGGGCCAGTTCTTCGTCGCTCATCGCCTTCATTTTCGGCTCAAGGACGTTGATCTTCTGGACGCGGCTCATGAAGCCGCGAACCTTGCGATCGTTGGACGAGCCGAATAGCATTTTGGCGATGGCCAGCATAGTAGACCTTAATACTTAGTGTCCTGAGGCGCTCGCGCTCGAAACGGCGGCAAATTAGCCTGAGGGATGTAGAGGGTTGAGTCGATAGGCGCGAAGTTTCTTTTATGTGACCCGAACTTTAGAAACGAATCTCTGGCACCGGCCAAATCTTCATCGGAATGAAACGGGTTCTGGGTCAAATAAGCCGGAAAAAGCGCTTTTCAAGCACGGGCACTGACTTAAGCGGCAGAATGGTGTATGTCAACGCAGCCGCCCGATGTGTGAAGCTTTTGGGTGAATATGTTTTAGGGGCCTTTGGGACATTTGGGACAGTTTATGATCGGACGCCGCGGTTTCCGCCTCGCCTTGACCTTGCTCGCCGCCGCAACCCTCAGTCTGGCGGCCTGTGATAAACCCACCGTTACCGATCGTCCGCCGGAACCCGGCGACATCGCGGTGGCGAAAATCGACGGTGAAACCGTGTGGGCGTCTGACGTCCGCGCCGAAGCCGTCGCCCAGGGCGCCATCGGCCCGGGTGAGCCCCTGGATCCGACCTCGGACATGTTTGCCCGTACCCTCGAAGAGGTGATCGACCAGCGCCTGCTGGCCAAGGCGGCCCGCGCCAAGGGACTCGACAAGTCGGTCGCTGCTCAGCGCCGTTTGCAGGCCGCGGAGGACCGGATTCTCGGCGACATGTTGGTCGAAAACACCATCGACCGCGACATCGATGAAAAGTCGATCAAGGAACATTACGACGAGCAGGTGAAGCTATCGAAACAGTCGGAGGAGATCCGCACCCGCGTCATCTTGCTGAAAAGCAAGGAAGAGGCCGACAATGTGATGAAGGCCGTCCAAGGCGGTTCGCTGTTCGAAGCCATGGCCATGGAACGCTCGATCGACCAGACGACGCGCTTTTCGGGCGGTGACATGGGCTATTTTACCACCGATATCATGCCGCAGGCCTATAAGGGCGTGCTGTCCACCGCCAAGATCGGCGATACGGTCGGCCCGGTCCAGGCCGAGGGTGGCTGGGCCATTTTGCGGGTTGAAGACCGCCGGCCGGAGCAACTGCCGTCGCTGGAAGAAGAACGGCCGATCATTATGCGCTACCTGATCTACAACCAGGTGGCGGGCCTGCTGGAAAGCCTGCGCAAGGGCGCCAAGGTCGAAAAGCTTATCGAGAAGTCGGCCCTGAGCGACCGCGCCGGCCAGGAGCCGGCCAATGCGCCCGCTCACGCTGTCGAGGACTCGGCCAGCGCCAGCGAGGAGGCCAGCGCGTCCACCCCGGCAACGGGCAAGGGCAAACCGGTCGCCATGTCGGTCCCGATGGGCGAGGCCAAGCCCGGCTCGTCTAAGCTGATCGGGACGGCCAGGGGCGGCTAAACTGTCTCCGCCGAAAACCGTTGGCGAAGCGGACGCCGTCTGATAAGGCCAGCCGGGTTTAGCAAGACGTCTCATGTTTATCCAAAAAGCGGCAGTTCACTTTTTGGCATGAGGCTTTCCCGGGAGCCGCGCCATGTCCAAGCCGCCAGCCTCATCGTCCAACCCCATGGCCAGCCTGGCGGCGCAGGGCCTTGAGCGTGCGCTTGACCCGTTTACCACCGCGATTTCCCGTGCCGTGCAAAAGGGCGCCGAATTGACGTCGAACCTCGTTCATGGCGTTGAGGCGCCCAAGCCGGCCGCCGCGGCGCCGGGCAAACCCGGCCTGGCCATATCGCCGCTGGCCGTGCCCCTGCCTGAGATGCCGCCGGTGGGCGGCGTCCAGATCGCGACCGACCGCGCCGGCTTTTACAAGCATGAACGCAAGGACGTGCTGCTGATGAAGTTCGCCGAGGGCACGACCTGCGCCGGCGTCTTCACCCGCCATACCATCGGCTCGGCGCCCGTCGACTGGTGCAAGAAGCAACTCGACGCCAATGAAGGCCAGGATATCCGCGCCCTGGTCTGCAATGCCGGTTGCGCCAACGCCTTTACCGGAAAGCTGGGGGCGGACGCTGCCCGCCGCACCGCCTCGGCCCTGGCGCGGCGCATCGACTGCCGCCAGCGCGACATCATGCTGGCCTCGACCGGGGTGATCGGTGTGGTGCTGGACGACAGCAAGATCGCGTCGCGGCTCTACGACCTGGAAAAGAACCTGCGTGCCGACGCCTGGCACGACGCCGCCCAGACCATCATGACCACCGACACCTTTGCCAAGGGTGCCTCGGAAGTCGCCGAAATCGACGGCGTCAAGGTCCGCATCAACGGCATCGCCAAGGGCTCGGGCATGATCGCGCCCGACATGGCGACCATGCTGGCCTTTATCGCCACCGACGCCACCCTGGCGCCTGGTGTGCTGCAAAGCCTGCTGGCCCTGTTTACCCGGACGACGTTCAATTCGGTGACGGTCGACGGCGATACCTCGACCAACGACACCTGCCTGCTGTTCGCCACGGGGGCAGCCGGCGCGCCGCGCATTTCACGCGCCGGCGACAAGCGCCTGGCCGACTTCAAAACCAAGCTGGAGGCCGTCATGCATTCCCTGGCCACCCAGTTGATCCGGGACGGCGAGGGCGCCACCAAGTTCGTCAAGGTCAATGTCACCGGTGCTGCCAACCCGGCCTCAGCGCGGAAAATCGCCAAGTCGATTGCCGAAAGCCCGCTGGTCAAGACGGCGATTGCCGGTGAAGACGCCAACTGGGGCCGCATCGTCATGGCGGTCGGCAAGACCGAGGAACCGGTCGACCGCGAGCGTCTGGGCATTCGTTTCGGCGACCTGGTAGCGGCCGAGCACGGCGCCGTGGCGCTGAACTATTCCGAGGCCGCGATGAGCGCGTACATGAAGAATTCGGAGTTGGAGATCAGCGTCGATGTCGGGGTCGGCCGGGCGACGGCGCATGTTTATACGTGTGACCTGACGCATGGGTATATCAGCATCAACGGGGATTATAGGAGCTAGCACTTCCACTCAACCGGCCTTTTCCGCGACGCCTTAAGTTAGCTGCTCCGTTGAATTCTAAAGGTGAGATAATGGACGCGCGTGAGAAACATGCTCTGTATTCAAATCTGCGGGAAAACATCGTCGAGCACGTGTTTATAGGTCAATTGTTGCAACGCTTGTGGCAGTTGGGCATCGTAGATGCGGAAATCCTGAAAAGTGAATTTGATGCTGGCGGCTATGATCTTGTTCTAAGCTGCAGATCGGTCAACCGCCATATCCAGCTAAAGGTTGGTCGCGTAGACGGTACCACTGCGGAAGTTAAGGTCAGCACGAAGCTAGCGGGGCGTGCCAGTGGGTGCGTCGTGTGGATTCTCGTGGATGACGATTTATGCTTCAAAGGCTTTCGATGGTTCGGCGCTGCTCCTGGAGAATCCTTGCCTGATATCAGCGCGTTCCCCGTTGCCAAGCACACAAAAGGCACGGCTGAAGGCGTTAAAAATCAAAGACCCGACCACAGGGTGGTTAAGAGAACTAAGTTTGAGTCGCTTAGCAACCTTGATCATCTCCTGGCCCGACTATTAGGCAAGGACATCATGAACTCACCCAATCCGCACATCTACATAAGCGCCGCTCACCTCGCCGACTATCTCTATGACGGCGACGGATTACCCGCATGAAAACCGTTCTTGTCGTTGCCGCAGCCCTGGTCGATTCCGACGGCCGTGTGCTGATCGCCCAGCGCCCCGAGGGCAAGCAACTGGCCGGCCAGTGGGAGTTTCCCGGCGGCAAGGTTGAGCCCGGTGAAACCCCGGAAGCCGCCCTCATCCGCGAGCTGGATGAGGAACTGGGCATCACTGTCAAACAGGCCTGTCTGGCGCCCTTCGTCTTTGCCTCGCATACCTATGACGACTTCCACCTGTTGATGCCGCTGTACCTGATCCGGCGCTGGGAGGGCGAGCCGGAAAGCCGCGAGCACAAGGCGCTGAAATGGGTGCGGCCGAACCAGATGCGCGACTACCCCATGCCGCCGGCCGATGTGCCGCTGGTGGCGTGGCTGTGCGATTTCATATGACGCCGCTGGAGGTCTCCCTGGCGCGCATCGTCGCCGCGGCGCCGGACACGGACGACTGGTGGCTGATCGGCAGTGTCGCGGCCAGGCTGTCGGGCATCGATCTCGAACCGCAAGATGTCGATGTTCTGGGATCGCGCACCACCATCGAAGCTTTTGCACGCAATCTCGGCGGCGGGGTCGTTGCAGGTTCCGGCAGCGAGCGCTTTCGTTCGACGCCCTTTGTCCGGATCGAGATCGATGGTGGCCTGCCGGTCGAGCTGATGGGTGATCTGCATGTCAACAGCGGTGGCTGGACACCTTTAAGGGTTAAGACGCGCGTGGCGCTGACCACGGCGGCGGGCACGGTCTATGCGCCTTCCCTTGCCGAACAAGCCGATATCTTCGAAGCCTTCGGCCGGCACAAGGACCTGACCAAGGCGCGTTTAATAAGAATGTGAAGCGGAAGATATTTCACGGGTGATAAGGTTGCCGCCGGTTAAGGATTAACCTTCCGGTAAGGTTGGTTAATTTTAACCATTTTTACATACTTTCCGTTAGGGCGGACGTGGCAAAATAACCGTGTTCAGGGAGACACCCTATGCTTCACGGTCCAGAAATTCGGTCCGGCATGAGCCCGGACATCGCCGACTATCGCGCCCGGCGCAAACACGGCCGCCATCGCGGCGACCAAGCTGCCAAGGGCGGTCGCAAAGGCCTGTCCAGCCTGATTTTCCTGGCCGTCCTGGCTATTGCCTTCATGGTGTGGACGCACAACGGCACGCTAAACAGCGTCATGAACGTGGTCGTGGGCACGGGCTGTGCCGTGGCGCATCACCTTGGCCGGCCCCGCACAGGCGACACCAACTTTTGGGCTGACGGCAAGTTCAACGAAGACGGCGGCTGCGAAGGCATCGGTTAGAGCCCGACCTTTTGGCCTGAACCTTTGGGAAGTCCTGACGCCGCGAACCTGCTTTCTACAGAAGGAAATTGGAACCGCGAATGAACGCGAATAAACGCGAATAGTCTTCGTTACCGGCCACAACTCAGTTGCGGAAGGTCTGGTGTTGACCGCCTCTGACGCGCCCTAATTCGCGTTTATTCGCGTTCATTCGCGGTTCCAAACCTGCCTTCCTTGACGCCCAAGGCGTCGGCCAGGCGGGTCTTTGCAGAGCCCGGCCGCAGCGGCTTCTGCTGCGATTCGTGCGCCTTCCATCCGGACAGGGTGATGATCTCGAACGTCGCGGTAATGCGGCCCTCGTCGTCTGCAAAACGCTCAAAATAGAGCTCGGTCATGCGTTGAAGCAGGGCCCTGTTCAGCCCCTTCCGCGGCCGGTCATGCAGGATGTTGCTCTCGGCCATGGCGCGCAGATCGGCCATCAGCCGCAATGGATGCTCGTAGGACACCGTCACCCGGTCGGAGTCGACGACCGGCATCTGAAAGCCTGTCCGTTTCATCAAATCGATCAGATCGCCGCCTTCGGCAAACGGCGCAATGCGCGGGCCATAGCCGCCGCGAACCTCGATCTCGGCCTCCATCAGACAGCCGCGCAACTCCTTAAGGGTTTCGCCGCCAAACAGCGTGCCGATGAACAGGCCGTCGGGTTGCAGGGCGCGGCGGATCTGGACCAGAACACCCGGCAGATCGTTGACCGTGTGCAGCGACAGGGTCGAGATCACCAGGTTCAGGCTGTCGTCGCCGAAGGGAAGGGACTCCTCATCCAGGATCAGCCGCGCTGCGCCCGATTGCTGCGCCGACAGGGCCGGGGACAGGTCGCTTTCGATCAACAGGCCGACCTTGGCCGCGGCGGGGGTGTTGGCCAGTTCTCGGCCGAACCGTCCATCGCCCGAACCCAATTCCAGTGCGACATCAAACTGTCGGTTGATGGCCGACAGGGTCAGCAGGGTGTCCTCGATCGCCCGCTCACGCAAAAAATGGGCTTGCGCGAAACCGTTTGCGGCGCGATTTCTGCGGGAGGCCAACAAGCGTCGGTCGAACAGTCGGGGCGGGGAATCGGACATGAGCACGCGGGAATGAGGAAACTGTCGAGCTATGTAGGTCAGATCCGTTCCGAGGTTAAGGCCTTTGGCGAAGATCATTTGACGTGGGCGCATCTGCGCGGCACGGCCGGGCGGCTGATGGACGTCGTCTTTCCGCCCCATGGCCTGGGAGAGGTTGACGAAGACGGTGCCGGTGCCGTCGGCATGGAAGCCGGCCGGTGGTCGCGCATACGTTTCCTCGACCGGGATGGCTGCGATATGTGCGCCCGGCCGTTCGATGGCGGTCTGCATTTGGGCGTAGAGGGGCGCTGTACGGCCTGCGAAAGCGACCCGTTTCCTTTCACGCGCGGCCGGGCGGCCTGCCTCTATTCCGAAGCGTCGAAGGGTGTCATCCTGGGCTTCAAGCATGGCGACCGGCTGGACGCCCGGCCGATGCTGACGCGGTGGCTGGAACGTGCCGCGACGGATGTGCTTAGCGACTGTGATCTGGTCGCCCCCGTGCCGCTGCACTGGCAGCGACTGCTGGAGCGCCGCTATAATCAGGCGGCGGAACTGGCCCGACCGCTCGCGCGGCGGTTCGGCAAGCTGTATTTGCCGGATGGTTTGAAACGGGTGGAGATGACCAAGTCTCAGGGCCATGCCTCGGCCCAGATGCGCTGGGACAATGTCCGCAAGGCCTTCGCGGTGAGTGCGTCCGGGGCAAAGGCGGTGGCTGGGAAACGTGTCGTGCTAATCGACGATGTGTTTACCACAGGCGCGACCCTGAAAGCCTGCACTCGTGAACTGTTGAAGGCTGGCGCGGCTCAGGTCGATGTCGCCGTGCTGGCGAGGGCCGTACAGGAGAGGGCGTAAGATCTCATCGCCCACGCTTACCCTTTAAGTTTAGCAACCATTTTCCTATATAGTCTTGACGAAAGCGATGACATCGTCCGGTATGTCCTGGCGTTTTAAGAGTGTTGCATGGCCAAGATCGAAATCTATACCAAGCCCTACTGCCCCTATTGCGAGCGCGCCAAGGCGCTGCTCGAAGACAAGGGCGCCGAGTACAAGGAGATCGTCGCGTCCGGCGATCCCGACCTGCGCGCCGAGATGAACAGCCGCTCGGGCCGCTATACCTATCCGCAGATCTTCATCGACGGACTGCATGTCGGTGGCTGCGACGACCTGATGGCGCTGGACTCGCGCGGCGGTCTCGATCCCCTGCTGGCGGCCTAGGTGACCCTCGACGTCGCCCTGGTCCAGTTGACCACGCCGGCGGATGCGCGAGGCGCGCTGGACCACGCCGCGCCGCTGATCCGCGAGGCGGCCGCCATGGGGGCGCAACTGATCCTGCTGCCGGAATGCGCCAATTTGGTCGAGCAACGCCGTGAATTCAAAACCGGCAAGGTGGCGACAGAAGACGATGATGTGTTCGTTATCGGCGTCCGGGCGCTGGCGAAGGCGCGTAAGGTTTCGATTCTCATCGGCTCAGTCATTGTGGCGTCGGGGCGGGATCATCGCGCCGCCAACCGAACCCTTTTGATTGGGCCCGACGGCGACATCCAAGCGCGTTACGACAAGATTCATCTGTTCGACGCCGATACGCCTGACGGCAAGTCTTACCGCGAAAGCGCCACCATGTGTCCGGGCGATCAGGCAGTGGTCGCCAATACCCCTTCGGGCCGGCTGGGCCTCAGCATCTGTTATGATGTCCGCTTCGCTCATCTTTACCGTACCCTGGCCAAGGCCGGGGTCGATATGATCGCTGTACCGGCAGCCTTTACGGTGCCGACCGGGCGGGCCCACTGGGAAGTCATGCTGCGGGCACGGGCGATCGAGACCGGCGCCTTTGTCCTGGCCCCGGCCCAAGGCGGCGCCCACGAGGACGGCCGCCAGACGTGGGGCCACTCGCTGGTGGTCAATCCGTGGGGCGAGGTCATCGCCCGGCTGGATCACGACCGGCCGGCTATCTTAACGGCGACCCTGGATCTGGCGGAAGTGACGCGGGCGCGTCAGGCTCTTCCCCAACTGCAGCATGATCGTGTTATAGGACATCCATGATCAGGTATGCGTTGAGGTGTGAGGTCGATCACGAGTTTGAAGCGTGGTTCGCCTCGTCGGACGGCTATGACGAACAGATCCGCCAGGGCCTGGTGCAATGTCCTATGTGCGGCACCCAGAATGTGACCAAGGCGATCATGTCGCCACAGGTGCGCACCTCCAAAAGTGCCGATGCCGGGCTGGCCGAAGCGCAGAAGGCCGTGGCCGAAGCGATGCATCGTCTGCGTCAGCATGTCGAATCGACTCACGACTATGTCGGCTCGTCCTTCGCCAGCGAAGCCCGCGATATCCACGAAGGCCTGGCGCCGGACCGGCCGATCTATGGCGAAGCCACGCCGCAGGAGGTCAAGTCGCTGGTTGATGATGGCGTTCAGGTGGCGCCGCTGCCGGTGTTTTCACCGCCGACCGCCGATGGCGCGCCAAAACCTGTGCCGCCGGGGCAGGGGACGATCACACCGGCGAACCGGAAATTGAACTGAAGGCGCTATAGAATCCCCTCTCCCCGTTTACGGGGAGAGGTTAGGGTGAGGGGCCCTTTCTGAAGATACCGCATGAACGGAAGCGTCAGAA
>NZ_GL883077.1:947606-992890 GCF_000204015.1 Asticcacaulis biprosthecium C19
GGCCTCGCCGGCAGGCAAGGCGGGGAGAGGTGAAGTAAGAAAGGCCTCCGGAACTTCCAGAGGCCTTTGAACGTTTTAAGCTTCTTCCGTCGCCGCGTCTTCCTTGCGCTTGCGGGTGCGCTTGGGCTTGGCCGGAGCTTCGTCCTCAACCGCAGCGACCGGTTCGGCCGCCGGGAGCGGAGTCGGACGCGACAGGAAGGCCGGGAGGTGGCTTGCGTCGACCGCCTGGGGTTTTTCACGGCGTGCACGCGGTTCGCGTACGGCTCGCGGTTCAGCCACCGGGGAAGCCTCCACCGCCGAAGCGGCGACCACTGGTGCCGGCGCCGCTTCCGTCAGCGATGACGGCGCACGGCCCGCCGGAGCCCCCAAGGGCTCGGTCGAGGCCACGAACGGGGCTGGTTGCACCTGAGTCGGGGCAAAGCTGCCGTTCAGGTTGGCTTCCTGCTCGGCAAAACGCTGAAGGCGGCGGCGCTCATAGCGCTCGCGGCGGGTTTCGCGACGGCCGTCGGGGCCGATTTCGCCTTCATCGCGTGAGTCACGCGGTTCGAAGGTCCGCGGCTCGGTGCGTTGGTTGTTTGGGCGATCACCATTAGGACGATCGCCATTGGGGCGTTCGGCATTGGGGCGATCCCCATTGGGACGGTCGCCATTGTTGCGGAATTCGCGATCACCGTTTTGGCGGTCGCCATTGCTGCGGAATTCGCGATTACGCTCGCCATTTGGACGGTCGCGATCGCGGTTTCCGTTACCATTGGGGCGCTCGCTATTCCCGCGGTCACGTTCCCGATCGCGTTCGCGTCCACGCTCATAACGCGCCTGCTCTTCGGCCTGGGCCTGCTCTTCGACCGCCGCCTCGGCCTCGGCCTCCGCGTTTTCGGCCTCGATATCGTCGTCGTAATCATCCCAGGCCGAAGCGAAGGGGTCACGCTGGACGAATTCCGATACCGGCCGCGTCGGCTGCATCTGGCGGATCATGCGGAAATAGTGTTCGGCATGCTGCAGGTGGTTCTCGGCCAAAACGCGGTCACCCGACGAATTGGCGTCGCGGGCCAGTTGCTGATATTTTTCGTAAATGGTCTGGGCGTTGCCGCGCACCTTGGTGCCTTCGGGACCGTTCGACTCGTAAGCGCGGTTCGGGTTGTTCTGGTTACCCGAAGAAGGCTTGCGGTTACGGTTCCGTTGCCGCTTCATGCCCCTGAAATCTTTCATGTGTACGTACGTTCTCTCTTGCGCCCGCCTGGTCTCTCAGGGTTCGGCGGCGCTGTGCTAAAAATCTTGCCATGAAGCCGCGCGAAAAACTCAGAGGTCGCGGTGATCAAGCTTGCAAGTGTGTCCTGGCTATAATGGCCGGCGCCGGGGCCGTTGTGGCCCTGCCAGCGCGCCTTCGCCGGTATCCCTGACGCGATAATGCCCGGATTGACTTAAGAAAGTTCCAAGGCGCGTTCACGGTGGGAGGAAGACCCCTATGTGTTAGCGCCCTTTATACGCCCTGCCAAGTGTTTTTTTATGACGGCTTTGTGGCGGTGACGACACGCGGCAGGTTCGACAGGTCGAGCCACGTCGCCACATTCAGGAAACCGGCGTCATTCATAAGCTTTTCAACGTCTTGCGATTGGTCGAAGCCTATTTCAAGCCACGCCCTGCCACCGGGTTTCAGCAAGCGGAAAATTTCCGGCGCCAGCTCTTCGTAAGCCGCCAGGCCCGTCGGACCACCGTCCAGCGCCAGGTGCGGGTCGTGATTCTTGACTTCGGGGTCCAGGGTGGGAATCACATCCGAGCGGATATAGGGCGGGTTGGAGGCGACGATGTCGAAGCTTGCGTCGGCCAGGCCCGATCCCCACGACGTGCGCAAAAAGGCGGCGCGGCCGTCGAGGCCCAGGTTGGCGGCATTGTCGCGGGCGACCGCCAGAGCTTCCTCGGAAATATCGGTGCCCAGTCCCTTGGCGGCCGGCCGTTCGGCCAGGACCGATAACAGGATGGCGCCGGAACCGATTCCGAGATCCGCTATGGTGAAGGCGTCCGACGGCTGGCTTTGTTTGAGGATCATGTCGACGATGACCTCGGTTTCTGGCCGCGGGATCAGGACGTGGTCGCTCAGGTTCAGCAGCAGCTTCCAGAAACCCTTGCGGCCCAGGATGCGCGCCACCGGCTCGCGTTTGGTGCGCCGGTCGAGATAGCTGTTCAGGGTGTCTTCCTGCTCCGCCGTCAGTTCGCGGTACGGATCGGTGATGATATCCGTCCGCGTGGCATCGGTGGCGGCTTCGAGGAGCAGTCGCGCATCGATGGCTGGCGAGTCGATCTGGGCGGCCTTCAGGCGCTGCTGCGCGCCGGTCCAGGCTTTGACGAGGGTAATGGGCATGGCTTACGTCGAATGAAGGTTTGGAACCGCGAATGAACGCGAATGGACGCGAATGTTCCGGTATTCATTCCACCACCTGTGGCTTGAGGACGGGATCTAAGTTCTTATTCGCGTTCATTCGCGTTCATTCGCGGTTCCAATTCGGTGGAATCCGGAAGCACCGGTGGTCGCCGTTCAGAAGGCAGCTGTCACCGGATAGCGAGCGACCATCATGTAGTTGACCTCGGTATCGTCCGACAACCCCCATTGTTGCGTCAGGGGGTTGAATTCCACCCCGACCGCCGGATCGGGCAATAGCGGCGTGCCGTCCAGGAACTGGCGAATCTCCGACGGCGACAAAAACTTGCTCCAGTCGTGCGTGCCTTTCGGCACCCAGTTCAGCACATACTCCGCGCCGATAATGGCCAGGGCATAGGCCTTCAGGCTGCGGTTCAGGGTGGCGACGAACAGCAGGCCGCCCGGTTTCACCAAAGAGGCGCACGTCTTGAGGAAGGCGTCCGGATCGACGACGTGCTCGATGACCTCCATGGTCAGGACGACATCGAACAGGACTTCACCCGATGCCGCCAACTGCTCGACCGTCTGGTTCAGATAGCGGATGTCCAGCCCGCCCTCTTCGGCGTGTGCCTTGGCCGTGCCGATGTTCTTTTCCGACGCGTCCAGCCCGGTGACGGTAAAGCCCATCCGGCACATCGGCTCGCTTAGCAAACCGCCGCCGCACCCCACGTCCAACAACCGCAAACCTTCAAACGCCCGCCGCGGATTTCTTTTTGCGCTAACGCTACGCTCCTTGAGCGCGAGGTCGTCGCGGCCGAAATGATCCAGGCACGTATCACGGATAAAGCGTACGCGGGTCGGGTTGAAACGGTGCAGCGGGGCGAACTCGCCCTTGACGTCCCACCACTTGGCGGCCAGGGCGCTGAATCGCGCAACCTCGCCCTCATCGATCGAAAATCCGCTGGCCGTTCCGGAATTGTTTAGCGATTCCGCCATTTTGGACGCCTATTTCTTATCTGTCATGCGCGGATAAAACCTTGCGATGACGCGGCTTCAACGTTAGACAACCGCGCAAGATTTTGGGCGCGGCCAAAGGATAGGCGCGTGCCTGCAAGAAGGAAAGTGGCGAAATGACGCGTCTGGTGATGAAGTTCGGCGGGACCTCGATGGCCGACCTGGAACGCATCCGCCGGGCCGCGCGCCTGGTTGCGGCCGAATACGATGCCGGCCACAAGGTAGCGGTGGTGGTTTCGGCCATGGCCGGCAAGACCAACGAACTGGTCGCCTGGACCGATGGTGCCGGCCGCCCGACGGGCGATGCCGCCGGCAATGACGACGCCAGCGACGACGAATACGACGTTGTCGTCGCCTCGGGCGAACAGGTGACCGCTGGCCTCCTGGCCATGACCCTGCGCAATATGGGCTACCGTGCCCGATCGATGCAGGGGTGGCAGATCCCGATCAAGACCACCGACGTTCACGGCAAGGCGCGCATCGCTGACATCCCGCCGGAAAAGCTCTGCGCGGCCATGGATAGTGGCGAGATCGTCGTGGTGCCGGGGTTCCAGGGCGTGGCCGATGATGGCCGCATCACCACCCTGGGCCGCGGCGGCTCGGACACCTCGGCCGTGGCGGTGGCCATCGCCGCCAGCGCCGTTCGCTGCGATATCTATACCGATGTCGACGGGGTCTACACGACCGACCCGCGCATCGAGAACAAGGCCAAGCGCCTGGACAAGATCAGCTTCGAAGAGATGCTGGAGATGGCGTCGCTGGGCGCCAAGGTGTTGCAGACGCGCTCGGTCGAACTGGCCATGGCGTACAGGATGCCGGTGCGCGTCCTTTCAAGTTTTGTCGAGCCGGGTGAGGCTACGGATCAGGGCACCATCGTGTGCGACGAGGAAGAAATCGTGGAAAAGCATATCGTTTCCGGCGTGGCCTACAGCCGTGATGAGGCCAAGATCACCCTGCTGGGCGTGCCCAACAAGGTCGGCGTCTCGGCCGCCATCTTTGGTCGCCTGGCCCAGGCCAATATCAATGTCGACATGATCGTCCAGTCAGACGCGCGCAGCGGCGAAGTTGCCAACCAGTTGTTCACGGTCGGACGCCGCGACGCCAAGCAGGCCAAGGAACTGATGGAGGCTGCGCAAGGCGAAATCGGTTTCGAAGACCTGCGCATCGACGAGAACGTGTCGAAGGTGTCGATCGTCGGCGTCGGCATGCGTTCGCACACCGGTGTCGCCCAGACCATGTTCCAGGCCTTGTCGGAAAAAGGCATCAACATCCAGGTGATCTCGACTTCGGAAATCAAGATTTCGGTGCTGATCGACGAAGCCTATACAGAACTGGCCGTGCGTGCCCTTCATGCGGCTTATGGCCTGGACAAGATCGGGGCCTGATTTCGCATAACGGCTTTTCGTCTCGCACCCGTTTGGCGATAGGCTGTTGCCGCTTCGCGTAAACCGACTATAGATCAGAAAAATCAGGCGTTTACAGAGGTTTCAGCGGGCCGTTTAAGCCTTCGCGAACGATTGTCTGCCATGCTTACCCAAACGTAAAGGGCGCAGGGGTATGGACAAGACGGCGTTACTTCTCGAAGACAGCAAGACCCAGGCCAATATCATCATCGCCATGCTGTCGCGCATGGGGTGGTCGGCCGTTCACTGTGAAACCATTCGCGACGCCTGCGAGACTCTCAGCCAGATTTCCGTCCATGCCATGCTGCTGGATGTGTTTGTCGGCGACCATAATACGCTATTGCATGTCGACCGCTTTCGCAGCCTGGCGCCGCATATCCCGATGATGCTGATGACGGCCGGCTCCAGCCGCGAGGCCATCGAGGAAACGCTGACGAGCGCCCGCAAGACCGGCGCCGACTATGTGCTGAAAAAGCCGTTCAATGAAGCCCTGCTGCGCGACGTGTTCGCCTCGCTCAGCCCCGATGTCGCCATTGGCAAGAAGCGCAAGCACGTCCTGGTGATTGATGACAGCTCGACCATCCGTATGATTGCCCAGCGCGCCTACGCCGGCGCAGGCTATCGCGTGTCCTGTGCCGACTCGATGGAAGAGGCGTTTTCAAACGTCGACATCGCCCATGTCGATCTGGTGCTGTGTGACGTCTTCATGCCCGGTATGGGCGGTTTCAAAGGCATGCGGACCATCAAGACCACCTGGCCGAAGGTGCAGCTTATCTCCATGTCCGCCGGGCTGGACGAACAGGTCAGTGACAATGACGCTCTGAACGCCACCCGCCGCATCGGCGCCGATGCCCAGATTCGCAAGCCGTTCGACGCTGAGGACCTGATCGAACTATCGGCGGCTCTGCTGGACATGGCGGCTTAAACAGTTTCAGTAAAATATGACCCTTACAGCGGGCGACTGAAACGTTATTTGGCCGCCGCGCACGTTTGCGCGAGTCCTGCGGCGCTTGAGCACTCAAAATGTATCTGGATGTTAAGTCATTGTGATTATACACGGTTCCGTGACTTGCGGCGGGGAGCCTCGCACGGCTAGACAGCGGTGCAATTCCGCCGCACAGTCAACGGCTGTAAGGCGAATATGGGGAAGGCTCACGGCGTGACCATCAGGCCCGGGATCAAGGGACAATCCAAGCTGGCGGCGCCCGGCCAGCGCGGTCTGCTGCGCCAGATTCGCGAGACCATGGAGGAGGGCCAATCGGCCCAGGCGCGTCTCGACATGGTGGTGCGTATCATCGCCAATTCGATGGTTGCCGAGGTCTGTTCGATCTATCTGCGCCGTACTTCGGAAGAACTGGAACTGTTCGCCACGCAAGGTCTGAAGGCCGAGGCCGTGCACAAGACGCGGATGCGCCTCAGCGAAGGTCTGGTCGGTGAGGTCGCCCGCGCCGGCGCCCCGCTCAACATCATGGATGCCCTGTCGCACCCCAGCTTCTCGTACCGGCCGGAAACCGGCGAAGATCCTTATAAATCCTTTCTCGGTGTGCCGCTCCTGCGCGGTGGCCGCACCATCGGTGTCCTGGTCGTGCAGAACATGGCGGCGCGGAAGTATGAGGACGAGGAGGTCGAAGACCTCCAGATCATCGCCATGGTGCTGGCCGAAATCGTCACGGCTGGCGACCTGGTCGGGATCGAGGAACTCAAGGACATCGAACTGGCCCCGACGCGGCCGGAACGGCTCAAGGGCAGCGTCTTTGCCGACGGCATCTCGCTGGGCGTGGTGGTGCTTCACGAAGTGCCGGTGACGCCGGAGCACCTCCTCAGTGAGGACTCCGCCGCGGAAGAGATCCGTCTGCTGACGGCGATCGACGCCCTGCGCGACCAGATCGACCAGATGTTCGAAGGCCAGCACGGCCTGGCCGGCCCGACCTTCGACGTGCTGGAAACCTACCGGATGTTTGCCCATGACCGGAACTGGGTGCGCAACCTGACCGAGGCAGTCAAGTCCGGCCTGACCGCCGAAGCCGCCGTCGAACGCGTCCGCAACGAACAGCGCGCCCGGCTGAACAATGCCCGCGACGCCTATATGCGCGAACGCCTGCACGACATGGAAGACCTGGCCAACCGCCTGTTGCGCGTCCTGGCCGGCAAGAACACCGCACGGCGGCTGATCCCGGACAATTCCATCCTGGTGGCTCGTGACCTCGGACCGGCGGACCTGCTGGAATACGACCGGGAGAAGCTGAAAGGCATTTTGCTGGAGGAAGGTTCTTCATCGAACCATGCTGCGATCGTCGCCCGTGCCCTCCAGATTCCCTGCGTCGGCCGCCTGCAGAACCTGCGCGACCGGGTCAGCCAGGGTGACGCCGTCATCGTCGACGGCGAAACCGGTGAGGCCTATCTGCGGCCGCGTCCCGACATCATCGAGGCGGCGACGGCCCGGATGGACGTGCGCGCCCAGCGCCGTGCCGAGTTCACCAAGATCAAGGACACAGCGGCCGTCACCAAGGATGGCCACCGCATCACCCTGTTGATGAATGCCGGGCTGGAATTCGACATCGAGATCATGAACGAGACCGGCGCGGAGGGCATCGGCCTGTTCCGCACCGAGTTCCAGTTCATGGTGTCGGAAGACCTCCCGCGCCTCAAACGCCAGACCGAACTGTATGAGCGCATCATGGACGGCGCCGGGGACCGGCCGGTGACCTTCCGTACCCTCGACCTAGGCGGCGACAAGATCCTCCCCTATATGGAGATGGAGCGCGAGGAGAACCCGGCTCTGGGCTGGCGCGCCATCCGCATGGGCCTGGACCGGCCGGCGCTCTTGCGCATGCAGATCCGCGCCCTGCTGACGGCGGCGCGCGGGCGTGAACTGCGCATCATGTTCCCGATGGTGGCCTCGATCGACGAATTCCGTCAGGCGCGTGATATGGTCGATATCGAATGCAGTTGGGCTCGACGGCGCGGCCGTCCGCTGCCGTCGCTGCTGCGCGTCGGCGCCATGATCGAATGCCCGTCGCTGCTGTGGCACCTGGATGCGCTGCTGCCGCTGGTCGATTTCGCTTCGGTGGGGACCAACGACCTGACGCAGTATCTGTTTGCCGCGGACCGGACCAATCCGCGCATGAACGACCGCTATGATCCGTTGTCGCCGCCAATGTTGCGCGCCCTGGCCAGCATCCAGAAGGCGGCCGAAGAGTCGGGCACGCCGGTATCGGTGTGCGGCGAAATCGCCGGACGTCCTCTGGAGGCTTTTGTGCTGGTGGCTCTGGGCTTCAACCGGTTGTCGATGCCGCCGGCGGGGCTGGGCCAGGTCAAACGGATGATCCTATCGTGCGACCGTGAGGCGGCGGGCAGGGCGATCACCAAGATGATGGGCTCGTCGAACGGGTCTTTGCGCAACGAAATCCTGAGCCTGGCACGCAAGCTGAACGTGGATCTGTAAAGGTTTTTGACCACGAACCTCACGAACGGACACGAACTTCAAGGTGGGCCTGAAACCACCGCGCAGGTGCTCTCGACAAAAAGGGGATCCACAGATTTCACAGATTACGCAGATTTTTCTCAATCCCTCTCATGTGCATAATCGGTGGCCCCTGTTGACATAAAATGCCGCTGCGCGGCAGATTCAGGAGATACCAGAAGTTCGTGTCCGTTCGTGAGGTTCGTGGTTAAAACCTTGCGGACAAAACCTCGAGCACCGGCCGACAGAAATTTCGTTCTGATAGCCGCAGATTTTTTGTCACCAAATGGCATCGCCGATCGTATAGACTAACCGGGTTGTTTCGGCAGGGGTCGTCTACGTGTCATTTCTCGTTCGTCTTGTAACAAGCGTCGTTCTGTTAATGGGCCTGGCCATCGCGCCCGTCCAGGCCGCCGAAGGCAAGTCCGCCCATATCGACGCCAGGCTGATCTCCGTATCGCCTAGCGTCCCTCAGGGCGGCGACCTGATGCTGGCGCTCGATTACAAAGCCGCGCCGGGCTGGCATACCTACTGGATCAATGCCGGCGACACCGGCAAGGCGCCCACATTCACCTGGAGCCTGCCCGACGGCGTGACCATCGGCGACGCGAAATTCCCCGTCCCCAAGACCATCCCGACCTTCGGCCTAATGAGCTACGGCTATGAAGGCCGCACTGTCCTGCTGCTGCCGCTGCGCAATGGCTCGAAGCTGGGCGCCGGCGAGGCCCTGCCGCTGAAGGCGCGCGTCGATATGCTGGTGTGTGAAAAGATCTGTATCCCGGAAAGCTTCGAGGTTTCGCTGCGTCTGACCGTCGGTACCGCCGCACCGGGTAGCGACGCCAAGATCATTGCAAAGGCCGAAAAAGCCCTGCCCAAACCGGCGCCCTTCACCGGCACCATCGCCGTGACCGACGGCGTTGCCGAATTCGGTTTCGCCGGCAAGGACCTGCCGTCACCCCAGGACGCCTACTTTTTCGTCGCCCAGGAAAAGGTCGTCAAGGCGCCGGCGCCACAGACGGTCGACACCGGCGCGGAAGGCTTCGCCATCCGCACCGAGGCGCAAGGCGCCCTGCCCGAAGGCGACCTCACCGGCGTGCTGAAGTTCAAAAATGGCATCGCCTATGACGTCAAGCTGACGCGCGCCCCCCTGGCGCCAGGCGTTTATGGCATGGGCAGCGCTGCCGGCGGTGCGGCCGACACCTCGTTCGGAGGGATCCTTCTGGCGGCCCTGGGCGCCTTGGCCGGTGGGATGATTCTCAACCTGATGCCGTGCGTCTTTCCGGTCCTGTCGATGAAGCTTCTGGCCCTGTCGCGCGCCGGCCACGACCAGCGCCTGGCGCGCACAGAAGCCCTGGCCTATGGCGGGGGTGTCATTCTCAGCTTCCTCGCCCTGGCCGGACTGATCGTCCTGGCGCGGTCGTTCGGCGCCCAGGTCGGCTGGGGTTTCCAGTTGCAATCGCCCTATGTCACGGCGGCCCTGGCCTTGGTCATGCTGCTGGTAGCGCTCAATATGTCGGGCGTGTTCTCGGTCGGCGCAACCCTGCAACGGCTGGGGGGCGAGGTCCAACTGGACCAGAAGCGCCCGGTGCTGTCGGCCTTCCTCACCGGCGTGCTGGCCGTTGTCGTTGCGGCACCCTGTACGGCGCCGTTCATGGGGCCGGCCATCGGTGTCGCCCTGACCCAGGGCGGCCTCAGCGCCGTAACCATCTTCCTGGCTCTGGGCCTCGGGTTTGCCTTGCCGTTCGTTGCCCTGACCTTCCTGATTATTTCCGTGCCGGCCGTGGCGCGCGCCCTGCCCAGGCCCGGTCCTTGGATGAGCTGGCTGCAGCGCGGTCTGTCGGTACTGATGTATGGCGCTGCACTTTGGCTCATCTGGGTCTTCGCCCAGCAGGTCACCGGCCTGGGCCTGGGCTTGCTGATCGCTGCCGTCGTTCTGATCGTTGCTGGGCTTGTCATCGCCAGGCTGCCGTCGCTGGCACGCATTGCCATGGTGGTGACGGCGGTCGTGGTGACGGCGTTTGCCGCGGCCCACGCCCTGCCGCCAACGTCCAAGGCCACGACCGTAGCGCCGATCGACCACATCGCCTTCGGCATGAACCAGTTGACCCGGTTACGCGCCGAGGGCAAGCCGGTCCTGGTCGACATGACCGCCGCCTGGTGCGTGACCTGCAAGGTCAATGAGGTGCGTGTGCTGTATACCCCAGAGGTCGCCGATGCGTTCAAGACGACCGGCACCACCTACATGGTGGGCGACTGGACCAACCAGGATCCGGAAATCTCGCGCTACCTGACTCTGTTCGGCCGCTCGGGCGTACCGCTCTATGTCTATTACGGCCCCAACAAGGCCGAGCCGAAGGTCCTGCCGCAGATGCTGGACAGGGGTGACATCGTCAAGCTGCTGAAAGCGGGGAAGTAGTTACCCTGCGCCGAACTCGATGACGCAATCCAGGCCGGACTCCGCCGTCGCCGGGGTGACAATGACGTCGATATTGTCGCTCAGCAGCAGCGACATGTCCTGATAGGCCGTCGCCGCCTCCGCATCGGTGGTGGCGGCCAGGATGGCATCCATCTTGATATTGAGGTCCAAAGACACGCCTTTCAGGATGCATTTCAGGTCGCTGTCGGTGCCGCGAGCCTTCAGATCCAGGTGTGCCTTCATGTCGTCCTCGGCCAGGGCGCGGATATCCCGGACATAGGTGTCGAATCCCGATTGAGCACGGGTCGCCAGGGACGGCGCAAAGCCATCCGTCTTCTCTTTCAGCTGTCCGGCCCGGGTGACCAGACCGGCATAGAGGGGCTCACGCGATATCGCGCTGGTCGCCGGTGTTTGTGGCACACTGGCACACGAAGGCGCTGCGACGACGATCATGCCGAGCAGCACCGCCAGGAATACGGCGTGTTTCATTCTGCGCTCCTTCACCTGATCGCAATGAGTCCTGCCGGAAGCCTCATTCTGACCGATGTTTTTGGTACACCTCATCCTTTTCCCAAGCGTGGCCATCCACGTTTGGGCATGAGGCCCGGTTCGGAACGCATAGTGCAAATTTCCGGCCAAGAAAGCGTTAACAAGGAAGCGTTAACGCGCACCCCTCCCATCCCTTGCGACAGGCGCAGAGGTGAAATCAGGCGCTGCAGGCCGCCGTGAGACGGCCAGCATCTGGCAGACATCAGGTCGTCAGTACTGGACTTGCGTGCGCTGGGCTTCGGTCCGGCATTCAATGCCGCCACTGCACCCGCCGTTGTCGAAGGCCACAAAAGCCCAGGCGACAGCTCCAATCAAAGCCATGGCACCGAGTGTGGCAATTACAAAACGCGAGGCACTTTCCATTGCATGGGAACGCTTGCTCATAGTTTTGCCCTCCTTTAGGGGAGCTTTATTTATAACACCTAATTGCCACATATAACAGGGATTAACGAAAATTTTTGACGCAGGTGTCAAAATACCGAGGCGCGATAAAATTCCCCTTGTGGGCGAGTGGTTTGCGGCGATCCCGTGCCGCAGCGCCCACGATGACCGGCCGCCTTGCCTTGTTCTTTATGGCCGTATGGGCTAAGGCGCAGACATGACCGACAGCACCTCAGACACCCCTTCCGAATTTCGCCCCGAAGCTCGCTCGCCGCGCGGTTTCGCCGACAAACGCGCCAGCCAGATCGCGCTCGAGCGCCGCCTGGTCGAGACCGTTACCAAGGTCTATGAAGACTTCGGCTTCGAAGCGCTCCAGACCCCGGCCTTCGAATATGCCGACGCGCTCGGCAAGTTCCTGCCCGACTCGGATCGTCCCAATGTTGGCGTGTTTGCGCTTCAGGACGACGACGATCAGTGGATGGCCCTGCGCTATGATCTCACCGCGCCGCTCGCCCGGTTTGCCGCCCAGAACTGGGACGGCCTGCCCAAGCCCTTCCGGCGCTATGCGTTTGGCCCCGTCTATCGCAATGAAAAGCCGGGTCCCGGCCGTCTGCGCGAATTCATCCAGTGCGATGCCGATACCGTCGGCACCGATCGCCCAGAGGCCGATGCCGAAATCATCGCCCTGGCCGTCGCCGGCTTCAAGGCGGCCGGTGTGCCGGCCCTGCTGCGCATCAACAACCGCAAACTGCTCAATGGCCTGCTGACCAGCCTTGGGGTCACCGGCCCCGACCAGCAGATGGCGGTGCTGCGCGCCATCGACAAGCTGGACCGCCTCGGCGTCCCCGGCGTCGAACTGTTGCTGGGCAAGGGTCGCAAGGACGACAGCGGTGACTTTACCAAGGGCGCCGGACTGGCGGATACCGCTATCCGCCCGGTGCTTGATTTCGTTATGGCGGCGGAGGGGGGCGCCGCGCGCTCGCTAGTGCTGCAACGTTTGGGCCATGTGCTGGCCAACTTCCCCGAAGGCCAGGCCGGCCTGGAAGACCTGACGCGCATCGACACGGCCCTGACCGCCCTGGGCGTCTCCGACAGCGCCGCCGTGTTCGAGCCATCGATCGTGCGCGGCCTGGAATACTATACCGGCGCGGTGTTCGAAGCCGAACTGCTGCTCGAAACGCGCGACGAAAAAGGCGAGATGGTTCGCTTTGGCAGCGTCGGTGGTGGTGGCCGCTACGACGACCTGGTGGCGCGTTTCACCGGCGAACGCGTACCGGCCACCGGCTTCTCTTTCGGTGTCTCGCGCCTGGCGGCGGCCCTGCGCCTGGTCGAGGGCGACAAGGCCAACGCCGCCCGCGGCCCGATTGTCATCATCAACTTCTCCGAATCGGACATGGGCGCCTATTTCCAGCTCGCTGCCGAGATCCGCGCGGCGGGCCTGGCAGCCGAGGTTTATCTCGGCCGGTCGGGTATGAAGGCGCAAATGAAGTACGCCGATCGGCGCCTGTCGCCGGCGGCCGTTATGATCGGCGGAGATGAGCTGAATAATGGTACCGTTACCATAAAAGATCTCGATCTGGGCCGGGATTTGGCGTTGCAAATTAGTGACAACAAGGCCTGGCGTGAGGGCCGTCCGGGGCAGGTGACCTTGCCCCGCGCGGAGGCTATCAACCATTTGAAATCTATAGTGAAAAACGATTGACACCGCTGTCAATTAGTGATCGGGTTTTGACCGATTTGGTTGAACTTGTTACCACCTTGACGTAGGGTCAAAATAATTTTGACACGATGTGATAAATCACAGTTGACATGGTAGGCAAAAATCTGGTTATTGCGGTCTCAAGAGAACAGAACTTCTCCCGTAGAGAGAAGTCAGTTCCGGCGTTTCGGGGAGGAAACGCTCGCTTAAAACAAAACAGAAAGCTCGCCGCGCGGTATCCCCCTCGGCGAGCTTTTTTTTGCGTCAAATTGCGGCGGTTTTGACGAGGCTGTCAAATTTAGACCTTAAGTAAGGTTTTGACCACGAACCACACGAACGGCACGAACGTCGTGATTATCCCAGCACTGACGCGACGCGTTATTCAATCGTTTGAGGCCGCCCTAGGCGGCTTTTTGAAGCGCGGCTTTTTCGCATTGTCTGCTTCTCGTTTCGGTCTTGGCAAATCCCTGCAGGCCTTACCTTCGTGACATCTTGTCAAAATATGCCGGAAGTTCGTGCCTGTTCGTGTCCTTCGTGGTCAAACCTTTCTTATGCCGCCGCCTCAACGCATTAAGAAAATTTCATGATACAATTGGTTGGATTTGTATCAATGTCGTCGCCGGCTGTTATCAAGGCGCCGGGGACCCAAGTGCGCCTTTTGTGAAAGATTACCCATGCGCACATTCCGTACCCGCCTGCTCGCCTCGGCCGTTATCCTTGGTCCGCTTTTGGGCCTGCCTATGATCGCTCTGCCGGCCCTGGCCGAGGTTTCACCCGCGCCATCGCACATCTCCCATCGCCTGTTGGCCGATCCCACGCCCGGTGGCCCCGAAAAGGGCGCCTCGACCGAAGCCAAGCGCTATGGCACCTGGGGTGTCGCGCTCGACGGCATGGACACAGCTATCGAGCCCGGCGACAACTTTTTCGAATACGCCAACGGCACGGCGCTGAGGAACATGCAGATTCCGGGCGACCAGCCCAGCTACGGCGCCTTCAACCAGTTGTACGAACTGTCGGAACTGCGCATGAACACCCTGGTCACGGGTCTGGCGGTCCGCACCGACCTGGCCGGTGACGATCTGAAGATCGCTGACATGTACGGCAGTGTCATGAACCGCGACCTGAAGAACCAACTGGACGTGGCGCCGTTTGCGCCGCAACTGCGCGACATTGCCAAGATCAAGACCAAGACCGAGATGGCGGCCTATATGGGCTGGACCTCGAAAGGCTTCGGCTCGTCCTTCTTCGACCTGTCGGTCTATGATGACGCCAAGAAGCCCGGCTACTATGCCCTGCAGATGAGCCAGGGCGGGCTGGGCCTGCCCAACCGCGACTACTATCTGACCGCGGACTTCGCCGATAAGAAGGCGGCCTATCAGGTCTATATCACTGATCTGCTGCGTATGGTGGCCTATCCGAACGCGGAGCAGGCCGCGGCGGACATCATCGCCCTGGAAAGCGAGATCGCCAAGGTTCACTGGACGGCGATCGAGAGCCGCGACGACACCAAGACCTACAACCCGATGGCACTCGCGGACCTGAATACCTATGCTCCCGGCTTCGCGTGGCAAGACTTCTTCAAGACGGCCGGCGTCGACAGGGCGCAGAAGGTCATCCTCAACCAGAACACCGCCATTCCGAAGATCGCCAAAATCTTCGCCGAAACGCCGCTGGAGACGCTGAAGGCGTGGGAGACGTTCCGCGCCGCCGATCAGGCCGCGGCCTATCTGTCGGACCGCTTCTACACCCGCCGCTTCGAATTCCAGGCCAAGGAACTGTACGGTCAGACGGAGCAGCGTCCGCTGTGGAAGCGCGCCATCTCGATCACCGGGGAGCGCATGGGTGAAGCCGTCGGCCGCGCCTATGTCGCGGATTATTTCCCGGCCGACTCCAAGGCTCAGATGGAGGCTCTGGTCAACGACCTGCTGGGCGCCATGAAGATCCGTATCGAAAACCTGACCTGGATGAGCGCGCCCACCAAGGCCAAGGCCCTGGAAAAGCTCTCCACTTTCGGCGTCAAGATCGGCTATCCCGATGCCTGGCGGTCCTATGAAGCCCTGGTGGTAAGGCCGGACGACATCTACGGCAATATCGCGCGCTCGTCGGAATTTGAATGGGACTACCAACTGGCCCGTATCGACCAGAAAATCGACCCGGGTGTGTGGGAAATGTTCCCTCAGGACGTCAACGCCTACTATTCGCCGACCAAGAATGAGATCGTCTTCCCCGCTGCGATCCTTCAGCCGCCCTTCTTCGATCCGAAGGCCGATCCGGCGGTCAATTACGGCGCCATCGGCGGCGTCATCGGCCATGAAATCACCCACGGTTTCGACGATCAGGGCCGCAACTATGACGCCAATGGCGTGCTGACCGACTGGTGGACGCCTGAGGACTCGGCCAAGTTCGATGCCCAGGCCAAGAAGCTCGGCGCCCAGTACGATGGCTACGAACCGCTGCCGGGTGTCCATATCCAGGGTGGCCTGACCATGGGCGAGAATATCGCCGACCTGGGTGGCATCCTGCTGGGCCTGGACGCCTACAATCTGTCTCTGAAGGGGCAGCCGTCGCCGGTTCTGGACGGCTTCACGGGCGAACAACGGGTGTTCCTGGGCTTCGCTCAGGTGTGGCAAACCAAGTATCAACCGGATCTGATCAAGCTGATCGTGGCCTCCGACCCGCACTCGCCCGATACTTTCCGCGCGATCGGGCCGGTGCGCAATGTCGACGTCTGGTACGACCTGTTCAAGGTCAAGCCGGACGATACCTATTATCTCAAGCCGGAAGATCGTGTGAAAATCTGGTGATTCCCGCCCCAACAGACCGTCCCGCCTAGGACGGTGGCCCCCGGAGAGCCTGTTGAGGATATGTGAAACGGTTCTGGACCGTGGTCAGCCTGGTCGCCACCTTCGGCGGTCTGGCTGTGACCGTTGTGACCTTTGCCCTGTTCTGCTGGCTGGCCAGCCGGCCGGACGGGCTTGAGCTTTTGCTCGACTCTGTGTGGGGCGCCGGATTGCTGGCGGCCTTTGTCATGAGCGTTGTCGCCGGTCTTGCCGGCGTCGGTGGCCTGCTGATGGCGCAGCAGAAGCAGGGGTAGATTCAATTCTTGCGAGGAAGGCATACGTCTCCTCCCTACGAAGTGGGGAGGAGACGAAAGTCGACGTCATACCAAGCGTCATGACCTTTGACTCATGACGCTTGGCAAGGCCGACTGGCCGCCCGAGCTTTTGCGAGTAGCCATGCGGCGCTTGAGCTGAAAAAACGAATACCAAAGAAGCGGTTCTAAACCGCGCACTTTGGTATCGCTCATACTAAACCGGATCCATATCCCGGCGGATGCGACCGGCATCCGACGCGCCATCGGTCGGTCTGTAGTTCAGCAAAGTGGCCAGGTCAGCCGTCAGCTTGTCGGCGTTCTCTTTCAAACGCGGGTTGGTTTCGATGCCATGAGCCATGGCCTGATAGGACGCAACGCAGGCCAGCACGGACACAACGATCAGAATCAAGCGCTTCATGGTTCCGCCTCCTGCGGAAATGTGGTGAAGGCAGGAGAGGTGAAGGTTACGTGGCCGCCTCCACCTCTCCCTGGTTAATCCCCCAAAGTTCCCCCCGGGGTGTGAACAAAACGCTTCATCACCGGGGCTTTTGGTGATATGAACGCCGTTCACAACCCTCTTGTAGCATAGTTTGAACTGCGTTCAAGATCAAAATGAACGTCGTTCAGAAATTCTCTCAGAAGAGCCGAACCATGGCCCCCAAAACCGTTCCAAAAACCGCCACACCCACGACCGTAACGCCTAACACCCTGTCCAAGCGTCAGGCCCAGCTCGAAGCCCTGATGGCTGCAGCGGAAAAGCGCATCTGCGACTCGGGCCTGCAGAGCCTGAAGGCGCGCGACCTCGCCGCCGATATCGGCATAGCCCTGGGCGGCCTCTACAATATCGTCGCCGATATGGACGCCCTGCTGCTGCTGGTGTCGTCCAGGACCCTGAAACGGCTGGGTGAGGCGGCGACCGAGCGCACGGGTCACTTGCCGAACGCGACGCGTGAAGAGGCGATCGAACGCCTGGTCGCGGTGGCGCACACCTATCTCGACTTTGCGCGCAAGAACCTGCCGCTGTGGCGGATGATCTTCGAACTGCGGCTGGATTCGCCCCTGCCGGAATGGGCGGCTCAGGACCAGCTTCGGCTGTTCCGCCATATCGCCGAGCCTTTAAGCGTCATCATGCCGGACCTGGACGCGCGCGGCCTGACGATCCGGGCGCGGACCCTGTTCGCGGCGGTGCACGGCATTATCTCGATCGGCCTGGAAGAGCGCCTGATCGCCGTGCCGGTGCAGAAGCTGAGCGACGAGGTCGCCTGGCTGACCCGCGCGGCTTGCCGATGAAATCTACAGCCCTCGCGGCCTGGATGACGCTCCTGTGCCTCGCCTCGGCCCTTATGTGGGGCGGGTTGCTGCTCGCCCTTCTGAATGACCCGCTGCGGTTTCCCGGGGTGAACGCCTATGTCGCCTTGCCGTTTTCCGCTTTTGCGAGTCTCGGCAGCACGGCCTTTACGCTTGCCGGTGCGGTGTGGTGGACGATCGCTGTCTTACGCCAAAAGCGTCAAAACTGAAATTCGAAGTTCAGATTGAGCCAGACGCCTGGCTCGGGCGGCCCTTCAACCTTGCCTTTCAGAAGTATGGAGCGCACCGTCATCTCACCGAAGCCATAGCCAAACGGATTTTCGGACATGATCACGCAGCCGGCCAGATGCCCTGCTTCGCCGACCTGGCAACGGACCTTGACGTGACCTTCGACCTCATCATCCAACGCTCTTTGCGGCCAGCCCAGAGGCGGCTGGGGTTCGGGAAAATCCGCCAGGGTATAAATCCGGGCGCCCGGCGGCGACGGGTCGAAGGCTAAGGCCTCCGACGTGGCTGTCGCTGTGACTGCCAGCGCCACTATGGCTGAACGGACTATCACGAGCGATCTCCCCCGAATGTCTGGAGCCTAACATGCAGCCCCGTTCTCATACAATAAGAACCGGCCGGTGCTACGTTCCGCACCGACCGGCGCTGTCAGGTTTCCGGGTTAAGGGTGCCTCGCACCCTTACCAGATGCGGACGCGGTCTTCGGGCTTCAGGTAGTACTTGCCGTCGACCACCTTGAAGGCTTCATACCAGGCGTCGATATTGCGCGCCGGGCCAATAGCGCGGAATTCGTCCGGCGAGTGGGGATCGACGGCCAGAAGCTGGATCATGGTCGCCTCGCGCCGCTTGGAACGCCACACCTGAGCCGCTGCGAGGAAGGCTCGCTGGTCACCGGTAAAGCCGTCCAGCACTGGGGCGTCCTTGCCGTCCAGCGAGATGCGATAGGCGTCCAGCGCGATCAGAAGCCCGGCCAGGTCGGCGAGGTTTTCACCCATGGTCAGGGCGCCCTGGACCTTATGGCCCGCCACCGGCTCATAGGCGTCGTATTGTGCGCCCAGCTTCGTGGCCTGCACCGTGAACTTGTCGGAGTCTTCGGCGGTCCACCAATCGGTCAGCACGCCGTCGCCGTCATAATTGCGCCCCTGGTCGTCGAAGCCATGGCTGATTTCGTGGCCGATGACCGAACCGATGCCGCCGTAATTGACCGCCGGGTCGGCCTCGGGATCGAAGAACGGCGGTTGCAGGATGGCGGCCGGGAAAACGATCTCATTCTGGGTCGGCGAATAGTAGGCGTTGACGGTCTGCGGCGTCAGCCCCCATTCCAGCTTGTCGACAGGCTGGTCGACCTTAGACACCTGAAAGGCCCAGTCGAAGGCGCTGGTGCGTTCCTGGTTACCGTAGAGGTCGCCGGCATCGATGGTCAGGCCGGAATAGTCGCGCCACTTGTCGGGATAGCCGATCTTGACCACGAACTTGCTGAGCTTTTCCTGCGCCTTGGCCTTGGTGGTGGGCGACATCCAGGCCAGGTTGTCGATGCGCACTTTCATGGCGCTCAGCAGATCGTCGACCAGGGCCTGCATCTTGGCCTTGGACTCCGGCGGGAAGTACTGCGCGACATAGGTGCGGCCCAGAGCTTCACCCAGGGAGCCCTCGACGGCCGAGATGGCGCGTTTCCAGCGTGGGCGCTGCTGCTGCGAACCGCCCAGTTCCTTAGAACGGAAGGTCCAGGCGGTGCGGACGAAACGCGCCGACAGGTAGGGCGCAGCCTGGTCTATGACGCGGAAAGTTTCCCATGCCTTGAGCGTTTCCAGTGGTGTCTCGGCGAAGACCTGGGCGATTTTCGGGAAGGCGGTGTTTTCACCGACCACCACCTTAGACGCCTTGTCGAGCTGGGCCGCTTTGAAATACGCCGCCCAGTCGAAGCCCGGGGCATAGGCGGCCAGCTCGGCGCGGGTAAAGGGGTTGTACATCTTGGTCGAGTCGCGGCGTTCGATCCGCGTCCACGACACCTCGGCGATCTTCGTCTCCATGGCGACGATATCTTTCGCCGCCTGGGTCGCATTGGGGTAGCCGATCAGCCGCAGCATGTCGGCGACATAGATCTCGTACTTGGCCTTCTTGTCGGCGAAGTTATCCTTCAGGTAGTAGTCGCGGTCGGGCAGGCCCAGGCCCGACTGGCCCATATTGACGATGTTGATCTTCGGGTTCTTTTCGTCGGCGGCGACATAGGCGCTGAAGAAGGAGGAACCGAAGGTGCCCGAGCTCCTGCCCATCCAGGCAGCCATCTCCGACCTGGTCTTGATCCCGCGCACCGAAGCCAGCAGTGGCGCCAGAGGCGCGGCATCGCGCGCTTCGACGGTCTGGGTATCCATCATGGACCTGTACATGGCGGCGATCTTGGCGTCGTCGCCGGTCAGATCCGAACGGGCCGCCAGGCCTTCGATGATCGCCTGGGAGCGGGCTTCGGCCAGGTCAATCAGCTTGTAGGCCGCGCCGTAGGAGGTCTTGTCGGCCGGGATTTCCAGGGCGTCCAGCGCCTTGCCGTTGGCGTAGCGGAAGAAGCTGTCGCCCGGCGCCACCGACGTGTCCATACCGTCAAGGTCGACGCCCCAGGTGCCGTAGCGCGCGGCCGAGGTGAGGTTCGTCCCGCCTTCGCCCTGGGCGAAATAGGTTTCAAGGCCATGCAGGCTGCGCTGGCCGCGCGCTGCCGCCAGGTCCTTGTCCACGGCCAGAGCCGGCGTGGTGACGACGGCCAGGGCCGTGCTCAGGGTGAGGAGTTTGATAAGGCGCATGGGCGAGCTTCCGGTTGGGAATGAAACTTTCTTCCCACCCTATAGGCTTTGCGCCACGCCGCAATGTGAAATTTTGTTCATCTTATGGCGGGAAGGGGCATGTTTTTTCATTTTTCGCCACTTTTGGGGTTACATTCTCGTGACCCTTCCCCCATAGTTTGAAAATCCACGGAAAATTGAAAGGAATGCGCATGATCTCCTCGACGCCCGATGTCGCCGACCTGACCACATCTGTGGTTCAGTCGGCTGGCCACGCAGCGGGAGCGGGTGACGGCGCCTACCTGTTCATTATCATGTTCCTGCTGGCCTCCGCGGTCATCGTACCGATCTTTCAGCGCTACAAGATCTCTTCGGTCCTGGGGTTTCTGCTGGTCGGCGTCATGATGGGGCCCGACGTCTTCGGTCGCATTGCCGCCAACGTGCCCTGGCTCGACGATTTCTCGGTCATGCAGTCCCATGCCGTGCACCAACTGGCGGAACTGGGCGTGGTCTTCCTGCTGTTCTCGATCGGCCTGGAACTGACTTTCGAACGTCTGAAATCGATGCGCCGCCTGATCTTCGGCCTGGGCGGCGCCCAGGTCATCCTGTCGGCTGTCGTGCTGACCTGCCTGTTCGCCGCCATGAAAACGGGCTGGATCGGCGCCGCCATGCTGGGCATGGCCCTGGCCCTGTCCTCGACCGCCGTGGTCATCCCCGTCCTGGCCGACCGAAAGGCGCTGCGGACGTCCTCCGGCCGTTCGGTCTTCGCCATACTGCTGGCCCAGGACCTTAGCGTTGCCCCGATCCTGATCACGGTCACCATGCTGGCCGGCGCCGCCAATGGCACCTCCCAGGGTCTCGAAGGCCTGCTGGCTCTGATTCCGGCCCTGATCGGCATGGCGATTTTGGTCATCGGCGGCCGTTGGTTGCTGCGTCCCCTGTTCAACACCGCTGCCGTCTCCAACAGCCGCGAACTGTTCATGGCTGCCTGTCTTCTGGTGGTGGTGCTGTCGGGCCAGGTCGCGGTCATGACCGGCATGAGCATGGCGCTGGGCGCTTTCGTCGCCGGCGTCCTGCTGGCCGAAACCGAATACCGGCGCGAGATCGAGGTCATGATCGACCCCTTCAAGGGTCTTCTGCTGGGGCTGTTCTTCGTAACCGTCGGCGCGCGGCTTGACGTGTCGGTGATCCTGGCGAGCCCGGGACTGGTCTTTGGCCTGGCCTCGGCGCTGATCGCCATCAAGGCTGCGCTGGTCTATCCGCTGGCCCGGTCGTTCGGCCTGTCGCCGCGCAGTGCGGTCGAAACCGCGGCGGTGCTGGGGCCGGCGGGGGAATTCGCCTTCGTCATTATCGACGAAGCCATCGGCCACAAGGTGTTGGATTCGGGCTTCGGTCAGGCGGTGATCCTGGCGGCCATCCTGTCGATGTTCTCCATCCCCTTCTTGGCCGCCATCGCCAGCCGCATCGGCAAGCAGGTCCAGCCGCAAAAGACGGCCGAGGCGCCGGAGGTCATCTCCGAAGGCGAAACCGCCGCCCGCGTCATCGTGGTCGGCTATGGCCGCGTCGGTGCCCTGGTGGCCGACATGCTAAAGGAACACAAGATCCCCTTCACCGTGGTCGATTTCAATCCCCAGGTCGTCCAGCGCGCCCGCACCCTGGGCATTGAAGCCTGGTACGGCGACGCCTCCGTGCCGGATTTCCTGGCGCGGATGGGGATCGAAAAGGTCCGCGGCGTGGTGGTGACGGCGTCCAATCCGGGCTTCACCGACCAGTGCGTCAAGGCCATACGGTCGGTGCGCGACGACGTCCACATCATCGCCCGTGCCCGTGATGCCGACCACGCCCAGCGCCTGTATCAGATGGGGGCGACGGATGCCGTGCCGGAAACCATCGAAGCCTCGTTGCAACTGGCGGAAAACACGCTGATTGACCTGGGCGTGCCCATGGGTCTGGTCCTGGCCTCGGTGCACGAACGCCGCGACGTCTTCCGTCAGATGTTCGGCATCCGCGGCGGTGGCGGTACATCGGTTCTGCGCGCGGCGCAGGCCCGGGTCACCGGCAAGGAAGACGCTGTCGCCGAACGGGCGCCGTAGGTCGCATCAGGTGCAATGTTGCGCCACGAGGGCATCGATGTCGTCGGACTGCTGCTGGATCTGGCTCTGGAGTTCGGTCAGTTCTCCAACCTGGGTGTCACGTTCCGACGTGGTCAGAGCCGTGTCTGAAAGTACGACCTGACGATAGCGACCCAGAGTGTCATAGGCTGCGTCCAGTTCGCCGCTGGCCGTTCTCAGATGTGGGCAACTGCCCTGAACATTGCCGCTGTCGATGGCGGTCGACGCGGCGTCCAGGGCTGCGTTGCTGGCCTGAAGGTGGGACAGGGTCTGTTCTTCGAGATCGCTTTGTTCATTGGCGATGGCTGCCGTGGCGAACAGGCTGAAGACGAGGGCGAGTGGGGCAAGGTAGCGCATGTGGCTCCGTTTCTCTTACCTGGTAGGGTTCACAAGATTTGCAAAGGGATCGTCAAAACCTAACATCGTCCCGTGGCGACTGCCAATGACAAAGCTTGTTAGCCTATCCCTATCCGTAAAAAGGCTGATACATCTTGCGCAGTTTGAAAATCGCAGTTTTCAAATAAAATGCTGCCGCGCTTGCTGACCCACGATGTGTCAAGATCATAGCTGTTGGGTATTACTTGCCGTTGCCGTCGTGGGTTTCCAGGCGGCTGCGCAGGCCATCGATCTCGTGGAAGAAGCGGCGACGGACCTCGGCGGCGAACGGATTGTCGCGTTCGATACTGAGGAACAGTTCGTCGGAATCGCCCGCAACCAGGCCAATCCCCTGCATCAGCAGGTCGTACGACCGCGTGGTGTGCACGGTGGGCAGAGGCTCCAGACCCGACATGACCTTGGCGATCAGGTGGGTCAGGCCCTGGACCGCTGCCAAGGCCTTGTCATGCTGCTCCGGCGTGGCGACCGAGACCTTCAGGTCCAGGGTCTCGCGGAAAAAGCGCAGGATGGGGTTCAGGCGGCGGATACGCACCGGACAGACCACGATCTCCAGATCATGAATTCCCTTGCGCGCCGACTGCGGTCCGAACAGCGGGTGTGTGCACAGGATATAGGTGCTTTTTGGCAAGGCGGCTTCCAGCCAGGCGGCCGGCTTCATCTTGACCGAGCCGACATCGATGACCAGGGCGCGCGGATGGACCAGGGGCGCGATGGTTTCCAGCAGGGCTTTCATCGCGCGGATCGGCGTCGCCAGGACGACGATGCGGCAGGCGGCCGCTTCTTCCAGGCTGACCATGGATACGTTGTGGCGGCGGGCGAAGGCGCGGGCCTGCGGGCTCGGGTCATAGGCGTAGATGTCGAAATACGGTGACAGGTGCTTAACGATCAGGCGGCCGAAGGCCCCCAATCCGAACAGTCCCAGCTTGTCGACCCGCTTTTTAAGCACCCACCCCACCTGTGTCTGGTTTGCGAAAGCGCGCCCCTTATCATATGGTATACGTCGTGGCGAGACAAAACACGCGCCGAATACGCAATTTCAGCACGTTTTTTGCGCAAATACCCGAGGCGGTGTGAAGATGTGCCTCCATAGAGCCGTCTGGGTAGAATAGAATTGCTGGATTACCCGCCGAACATCCGCTTTTTCTTGGGCTTATCGTTCTTGGGGGCCTCGGCAGCCGCCTGAGCCGGCGTCTTGGTCAGTTCTTCCAGCGCGATGCCGCCGTCAGCATTGGCATCCAGAATGCCGAAGCGCTGTTCGCTGGCGGCAACCCATTCCACATCGGACACTTTGAAATCCAGGTTCGAATCGGCGGCGCGGATGGGCTGGGGCTCGTCGATCAGGCTGTACTGCGATGCGCCCTGGACCGACTTGACGTAACGGTTCTGAGCCGGATTGTTTTCGATGTCGACCGTCGGGTCAGGCGCGCGGGCAAAAACCTTGGGCTGACGGATACGCGGATCGACGCGCGTGATTTCCGGCGCGATCTGGGTCTCGTAGCGGGTGTTTTCCGGGCTGTTGACGACGTTGTCCTTGTTCTGGTCCAGCATGATGAAGAAGGCCATGCTGTCGACCAGGAATTCGTCGTGGCTGATCTTGCCGTCCTTGTCGCCATCGGCCTGAGCGAACCACGTCGCCTTGGGATAGGCCTCGCTGCCCTTGGCGCGGAAGGGCTGGCCCGCCGGCGAGAAGAAGACGTTCAGGCCGGCCGGCACCAGGGCTTCCTGCGCCATGACGTTCTGGGTCGCGGCTGCGCCGGCGGTGAGGGCAAGAAGGACGGTGGCGGCGAAAAAGCGCATCTGGCGGCTCACAAAGACAGGGACATATATCGTCTACGCGGGCTTTATGGTCAATTTCGGGCGCGCCCGCAACCATGCTGTTGCAAAGCGGCGGGCGCGGTCTGGCTTTATTCAAACGTTTTGGCGATCGTGTTGCGAGCGTAAGGATTGGGTCCGAACCGGTTGGGTCCGCTGTCGCTGCCAGTGCAGAAAAAGACCAGCAGCACTATGCCGCCGAACGGTATGAAGGAAATCAGCAGCCAGAAACCCGACTTGTTGGTGTCGTGCAGCCTTCGGACGCTGACAGAAATATCCGGCAGCAATATGCCCAGAAAGAAAACTCCCATTAAGAGGCCGGTGACGCCAGGGACTGATTGCGCGCTATCGCCTCCTATTGCGGCCGCGATCGCGGCCAGCACGATGGCCCCGATGATCGTCAGAAACATAAACAGCCGGAAGAACCAGAATTCCGAGCGCGACGCCCGGCCTTCGAAATTGACGTAGTTCTTGAAACAGCTTTTGACAGCTTCGCCGAAACCCATGATCACAGCCCCTTTGGCTTGAGAATAGGGGCTGCATCCACAGCACGATGCCGTGACGCCTGTCGCCCCGCACCAAAGGTGACACGGTTCAGCGCAGTTTAGAAGTGGCTTCAAATCTTCCCGTCGAAGAATTCGCGGCGCACCGAAGCCCAGATATATTCCAGGACCAGGAAATAGAAGGCTGTACGGACATAGCGGATGGTGTCGAAATTGGTGTAGTATTCGACGGCGATGGCGACGGTCAGAACCAGGCTCATGATGCAGCCGGCAATGATCAGGCGCTTGGGTTTCACCAGTTTTTCGACAAGGGTCATCGACGCGTACTCAGCTAGGACTATAAGGAAGACGTAAGGGAAAGTGTTAACACGGCGCCCTTGTTAAACTCTTAACGGCCCTGATGAACGGTCTCAGGTGTACCCCAAACGGGCGAAAATCGCCAGTCACGCTTACGGCTTTTTTATTTCATCCCCGCGATCTGGCGTTCGTCCCCGCGCCCTGGCGCCGTCCGCGGACGATTGTCATCGTGGCGGCATGCACAGTCTCAATATCCAAATTCACGTCATCTGCGGCCTCCTGGCGCTCAGCCTCGGCCTGTTTCCCCTCTTGGCGCCCAAGGGACGCGGCGTCCACCGTGTTTTCGGCTGGCTGTTCGTGGTGGCCGGCACCGGCGTCCTGAGCGCCGCCCTGGCCGGCATCCTGTTCTGGCCGCAGCCGGGACCGCTGGTCATCGCGACGCTGTCGGCCGGTTACAACTTCACCGGCGGCGTGCGCGCCATGCCGCGGTTCCGCGCAGCGCCCGGCGTCATCGATGCCGTCCTGGCTGTGGCGGCGCTGGCCGCCTGCGGCTGGCTGATGCTGGCCATGGGGCGCGGCACTGCGTCGTGGCCGCCGGTCCTTGGCTACAGTATCCTGGGTATCCTGGCGACGATCGCGGTTTACGATCTCAGTCGTCACCTATGGGCTCAGACCTGGCGCAGGCATGTCCGTGAGATCGACCACGGTCTGAAGATGACCGGCGCCTATTTCGCCATGATGTCCGCCGGCGCCGGCAGTCTGCTGCGAGAGGGCCAGCCGTGGAGCCAGATTCTGCCCCAGACCGTCGGCACGCTTGTGATGATCGTGTTTTTGGTGCTCCATATTCGCAAAGCACGACGAGGATGAATCATGAAGCTGCGGCACTGGCCGGTCTGGATGGGTGTCGTGTTCTGTCTCATGACCATCGGATTTGCGTCCATGGCGATCATCGCCATCCGGCGCCAGTCGGGTGTCGATCTGCCGTTGAGCCACGCCGTGCTGTGGCAGGGCCTGATCTACGGTAGCTGGTGGCCGTTTGCCTGGATTGTCGCGCGCATCGTCGCCCGACTGGGTTTGAAAGCGATCCTGATCGCGGCGCTTAATCCCGCCTGGGCGGTCTATGTTGCCGGCCATGCCCTGTTCGCGGCCTGGATCGACCACAGCTTCGGTGCTTCAGGCACGGTGGTGCAGGGCTGGTTGAGCCGGCTGCCGATCGATGTCCTGATCGCCACGGCGATTACTGCCATGGTGATCGCGGTCGCCACCTGGCGCCTGGCTCAGGCCGAAGCCGCGCGCGCTGCCGAGCTGAACCAGGCCCTGGACGCCGCGCGCGCTGCAGCGCCAGGCGGTGAAACGCCGCTTCTGGTCTCGACCGGCAGCAAAAGGGTACCGGTCGGGGCCTCCGAGGTCGAATGGTTCGGCGCCGCCGCCAACTACGTCGTGGTCAACTGGAATGGCCGTGAGGGCCTGGTGCGCGAGACTCTGACGGCGCTTCTGGAACGGCTGGATCCCGTGGTCTTTGCCCGGGCGCACCGTTCGGCCGTGGTGAACCTGGCGCGGGTGGCGTCGGCGCGCGCTCTGGACGATGGGAGCTGGGTGCTGACGCTGATCAGCGGCGCCGAGATCGTGGTCAGCCGCACCTATCGCGACGACATCCTGAAGCGCCTGGGGCGTTCCTGATTACGCCACTTCGATCTGTGGCCGGCCGGCAACCATCAGCCGCAGCCGGCCGCGATCCAGGCGCTCCAGCCGGATCGGCGCCGCCTTCTCGTCCAGGCGTTTTTTCAGCAGGATCAGCCGCGTTTCGAGATTGTCCTTCCATTCCGGCAGTTTCAGCGCCGGATCGCGGCGGATTTCGCGGTTCGAGAAGACGTCCTGGCCTGTCCCCAGATAGGCCGACACGAAACTGTGCAGCAATCGTCCCGGCACACCGCGCACGACATAGGCGTCGTCGATAAAGACGCTGTCGTCATAGCCATGGTATTTCACCTGGATCACCGGTCCCTCGCTGGGGACGGCCGGCCCTGCCGGGGTGGCCACCGCTTGCCGCGCCTGGTGGTCGCTCAATCGCAGTGCCGCCGCCAGATGCACGGCCAGGATCGCCAGGGCGCTTTCGTCCTCGTGGCGGAAGGCAAAGGCCGTGTCCGATTCGACAAACACAACGCCGGCAAGTTGTCCCTGGCAGATCATGGGTGCGGCCATCTGGCTGAGGGCGTTGCTGAGACCCGGCAGCGGGATATGGCGCGGATCGGCCTGATGCGCCGCGGCGACGGCCGAGGCATACCTCTGGGATCGGCGCAGGTCGCTGATGCGCAGCGACTGCCGCGTCGACGCCGCCAGGCCGATCAGGCCGTCACCCACCGCAACTTCGGCGCCGACGCCTTCACGGCCGTAACCGCGATGGGAAATGGCGCTCAGCGTTCCGTCATTGTCCGGCGTCAGGATAAGGGCCTGCGCCGTACCGAAGACGCCCTCCAGTCCGTCCAGTGCCGCTTCCAGCAAGGCATCGGCGTCGTCCAGCCTGGCCAGATCCTGACAGGCTTCGGCGACCCGCGCCAGGTCGGCGCGCGGCGGCAGCCGTGGCGGCGTAGCGGTCAGCGGCATCAGCGCTTCGATGGGCGCCAGGCCGAGCACGCGGTAGATATCGGCGCTTCGCAGCTTCATCATGGCAAGGCGGTCGTTCACTTTCAACAGGGCCGCCATGCGCTCGAACAGCGGACCTGCCTCCTCGGAGCGGACATAGGCGATGTCCAGTACGTGCTGCTGACCGCTGCGGCCATCGACCACCATCAACTGGGCCGCATTGAGGCGGCGGATATTGCGTGAGGTTTTCGAGAAAAACTGGTTGGAAAGGGCGACGTGGCCGTCGTCGACATAATGGACGTGCGAGAGGTACGACACATTGGGCATGCCGTTTTCGTCCAGCGTGGCGATGACCGACGGGACCAGCCCCTCCAGACTGCTGCGGATATCACCCAACCTCATGTTTCGGAATCCGTCACGGCGCTGCCGGCCTTGGGGCCTGGCGTTTGGACGAACACGGCTTCCGGTCGATAGCGGACGCATACCAGGCCGGCCAGCGGAAAGGTGTGCGACAGCTGCTCCCGGCTGACGCCCAGGCCCGTCATCACCTTTAGCATGGCGTCGACATAGAGGCTGGCCCTGGCCTCGCCGTCCGGACCTGCAGGCGCGACGGAGATGACCTGTCCCTTGATCTGGTAAGAACGGTAGTCAGCCGGCGCGGTAAATGTGGCGGCGATCATCCCTCCCGGCGCCACGGCATCGACTGCGGCGGACCATTGCCGGCTGATCAGCAGTTCGACATCGCCGTTGTCGCTACATCGCGCGCCGGCGGAGCGGGCAATGGCGGTGGCGTCCCCCGGCGCACCGCGGCGATGATCATCACCTGGCCTTCGACGTGGCGGACGATGTCGGATGTCAGCTGCAAGAGGTCACCTCGTACCGGCCGCAACCATAGAGCGCCGCTCCCGGATTCGGAAGTGGTCGCGCTTAGGAAAATTTTAGGAAGCTTAAGGATTCACGCCGCCGTAGAGCCGCCGCCTGAAACCAAGGAGACGATCTATGAACGATATGAGACTGGAAGCGGGTCTGTGCGACCTGAACGGACGCCACGACCTGTACGGCTTTATCCACAAGGGGCTGCGCAAGGCCCAGGCCGACATGCTGGTACGGCTGGGCAATGAAGACATGATCACCGCGTCGGGTCGCCAGACCCTGGCCGACCTGCGCCGGCTGCTGGCCCTGGCCGCGCTTCATATCAAACACGAAGAGACCTTCATCCATCCGCACATGGAGGACGCCGGCCTGCTGGAACGCCAGCACGACCATCACCGCGATACGTTTCAACGCCTGGAAAACCTGATCCGCGGCATCGAAGGCGCGCCGTCGGTCCTGGTGCCCGCCCATGCCCGCCGCCTGTACCTCGCCTTCGGCCACTATGTGGCGCAGGACCTGCTGCATATGTATGAGGAAGAAACCGTGGCCCAGCCGCATCTGTGGGCCTCTATGACTGATGCCCAGATCGGCGCCATCGAAGGCGCTATCATGCGTTCGATCAGCCCACAGAACATGGCCGCTTTCATGGATCTGATCGTGCCGGCCTTGAGTCCCGCCGAACGCGCCACCCTGCCGGTCGCAGAAATCTAAGGAGGACAAGACGATGATACTTTGGGGAACCGGAGGCCATGATCGCCTCGATGGAAGCGGCGACAGCGACCAAATTCTCGGCGTTGCCGGCCACGATACACTGAATGGCGGCAGTGCCGATGACACGATCGACGGCGGCACGGGCAATGATGTCCTGAGCGGCGGCGACGGCCACGATGCCATGGAGGGGGGCACCGGCCATGACCGGTTGGACGGCGGCGGCGGCACCGACGTCCTGATCGGCAGTACCGGCAACGACACCTTGAACGGCGGTGACGGCGAAGACTATCTCTGCGCCGGCTTTGACGGCGACCGCGTCATGACCAACTGGGGTGTCGATCAACTGGACGGTGGTGCGGGGCTGGATACCGCCGTTCTGTTCCGCGGCGCGGCAACAGCGTCCATCCGCTTCGACCTGCGCGATACATCGCTGACGCAGTATCTGGATAACGGCACCGGCGTCGTCCGTGTCGAATCGGTGTCGCTGTTCAGTGGTCGCGGCGCCGATATCCTGACCGGCGGGGTGCGCAGCGACACCTTTTTTGGTGGCGCCGGTAACGACACGCTCGACGGTTGGCATGAGGGCGACTTGCTGATTGGCGAAGCCGGCAATGATCTGATCCTCGGTGGCAACGGCGACGACCGCCTGGCCGGCGGCCTGGGTCATGACAGCCTCACTGGCGGCACGCAGAATGACACCCTCAGCGGCGATACCGGCGAGGATGTGCTGACCGGTGGCGCGGGCGACGACGTGATCGACGGCGGCTCCGGACTCGATACCGCCGTCTACAGCGGCAACAAGGCCGACTACGACATCTTCCGCATCGATGACGGTGTCGTGCTGCGCGACCTTCGCCCGAATGGCGACGGTACCGACACCCTGGTTCTGGTCGACCGGCTGGCCTTTGCCGACGGCACCGTGACAATGGCGCACATGCTGTCGCGTGGCCGCGCCCCCGTGGCGCAGAGCGACGTCGTGACGGTATCCGAAGACGGCGTCGGCAAGGTCAATGTCCTGGCCAATGACCGCGATGATGATGGCGATGCCCTGTCCGTGGTTTCGGTCACCTCAGCTAACCCCAACCTGTCCCTGGCCTTTAGCCGGACGGGTCAGGTCACGGTGACGCCCGGCGTTGCTTATCAGGCCCTGGGTGCCGGCCAAAGCGTCGTCACCGCCGCCGACGTGGTGGTCCGCGACCCCTATGGCAATACCAGCCACTCGACCCTGTCGGTTACCATCACCGGTGCCAATGACGCGCCTACCGCGGTCAATGACGTTTACACCATCGGCGAAGACGGAGTGCTGACGGGCATCGATGTCACCCTCAACGACCACGACCCGGATGCCAATGCCCATTTGTTCGTTTTTGGTCTCAACGTCGGTTCCACCCTCGGCGCCGTGACGATCCTTGACGACGGTACCCTGTCCTATGATCCCGGCCGCGCCTTCCAGTACCTGGCGGCGGGCGAGACGGCGACCGACAGCTTCACCTACGAGCTCAGCGACGGCTTCGGTGGCCATGCCACGGCATCGATAACGGTCAACATTGTCGGGACCGACGAGCCAGTCGGGGGGCATGGCGAGCACGTCATGGCCCAAACAGCTTACACGGCCGGCTGGGACATGGTCATTTATGGATAAGGTGAAAATGCCTATGAAACCCGGCCGGTGTGCGGCCCTGGCAGCTGCCGTGATGTTGGCTCTGTCGCCTGTTGCCGTGCAGGCTCAGGACAATAGCGCGGCCATGACCGAGGTCGTGCGTCAACTGCGTGAAACGGCGACCAAGATGGCAGGTCAGCTCCCGCCCGAGGACATCGCTGAGATGCGCCGTTCGGCAGACGAAATGGAGCATCAGATCAAGGCTGGCGCGTTCAACACCGTCGCGCCGGCGGATGATCCCAACGACGTGACTGGCCGGTTGATGCGTGAGCATGGCGGCATCGTCGACTGGCTGGAGAACGAGACAGCCTGTGCCGGCTACAGTTGGGAAACCTGGAAGACCTACCGGCTGGATACCGGTGACCGTGATGCCGAACGCGACGTCCTGTGCCAGAAGGCCTATGCCCATTATGAGCGCTATTTCTACCTGGCGCGCGATGGCAAGACGGCGCCGGCGCGGGTCGAACTGGAGGCCTACGATGCCGCGGCCCATGCCGCCGTTGATTTCTACAAGAGGCGCTGAACAACACGCGCCGTCATCGGGGCGTGGGCAAAGAGGTTTAACCACGGATGACACGCCCTACCTGGCGTCCCATGCCGGAGTTCAACACCTATGCGGCAACCGCAGGCGCGGTAGCGGCATCCGGCACCTTGCCGAGGGTAAAGCAGAAACGCGAACCCCCGCCGGGCGCCGGCTCGACCCAGATCTTGCCGCCATGACGCTCGACGATCTTGCGGCAAATGGACAGGCCCAGCCCGGTGCCGTTGTAAGCGTCCCAGGTATGCAGACGGCGAAACGCCTCGAAGATCGTCTCCGCGTTTTCGGGGGCGATGCCGATGCCGTTGTCGGTGACGCCGACGGTCCAGCGTCCGCTGGCCTCCGCCGCCGCCACGGTGATCACCGGCGTCTGGCCTTCCGGCTGATAGGTGATGGCATTGCCGATCAGGTTTTCCAGAAGTCTCTGCAGTTGCACGGAATTGCCCGACACCTGCGGCAGCTTGCCGCTTTCGATCCTTGCGCCGGTATCGGTCAGTCTTTGTCCCAGGTTCGCGCGCACGTGCACCATGAGGTCTTCGAGGTCGACGACGGCGGCCTCGACGGGTTCGTTCTTCAGCCGTGAATAGCGCAGCAAATCCTGTACCATCAAATGCATCCGCCGGGCGGACGTACTGATAATGCCGAGATAGCGCCGCCCCTTCTCGTCCAGCCGGTCCTTGTAATCCTCGGCGACCATCTGGCTGTAGATATTCACCATGCGCACAGGTTCCTGCATATCGTGCGAGGCGACGTGGGCAAACCGTTCCAGGTCGGTATTGGATTCGATCAACTGATTCAGAAGGTGCTCGCGCTCCTCGTCCGCGACGCGTACCCGTTCGATCTCGCGCAGGATGAAATGCTGGACGATCCAGAAGGTCAGCCCCGCCGTGACCGCGATCGAGGCCAGGGCAAAATACAGGAAGCTGAAGGCCCGGTCACGACGATAACTGTTCGCCCGGGCCGTCTCCACCTCCAGGGTGTGGCGTGTGGCGACGACCACACGATCTATATCCGACTGGAAGGTCATGCGCTCCGGGCGATCGATCAGTCCGATGGCCTCGGCGGCTGCGGGGCCTTGCTCTCGGGCGGCCCGGCTCAGTCCGCGTCGAACCGCGATGAACTTTCGGGCTCGCGTCTCCAGCTGTTCAAATCCGATCTCGGGTGTGGCCGTCCCCGCTTTTCGCCACTTCGCCAGCACGGTCTCGATATCGTCAAGATTTTGATCCAGGCGGTCGGCGAAATCGCGCGTCTCGTCCGGTGAGCGGGCATGGTATATGCCGCGCGACTCCATCACCGCCGAACTGATCAGCCGGTTCAGGCGTTCGCCCATATAGGCGTTTTCCGAGGCGCGGCCATAGCTGGCCATCATCCGGTTGTAATCGGACAGGGTGGTCAGCCCGAAGACCATCACGCTCAGCGACACGACGAAGAGAATGCCGACCACGATGGTGATGCGCGTCGGCAGGGTCAGGAACCGGCGGCCATTTTCGGAGGGCGATTCAATGACCGTGGGCATGGTGGCAGATAGTCCCTTGATTTCGGCAATTATATCAGTGTTCTGTCATCAGCAATAGGGCGGAATTGTCAGCCTTCATCACGACACGCAGCGATAGTCTCCCTGCGTTGTTTGGCCGCCTACGGACCACCACCGTCTTCAGGTATATCCATTGCGCTTCCTAAAATGCTGGTGTTAGCTTGCAAGAATTCTTCTCGCTTCCAGAAACGGAAGGCGCTCATAGGAGGGGGTAATCTAACCCAATGATCAGAAATTTACTAACACTTGGGTGTGCGGTTCTGCTTCTCGGTTCGTGCGCAAAGTCTCCTGCAGGGAGCGCGCAACGTCCCACGATTATTGATCATGTCACGGTGCTGGATGGTCGGGGCGACCAGGCTCTCACGGATGCCCGCGTGGTGATCGTAGGTGACCGCATCGTTCGGATCGAGCAAGGTGGGCAAGGCGGGACGGCAGGTGCCGAGATTATCGACGGCAAGGGGAAATTCCTCTTGCCCGGCTTTATCGACATGCACGCGCATCTTCTTTTCCCGCGATGCCACCCAGGTCGTGCCGAGCCGCAGTTTGATCGCGGCCTGTCAGAAAAGGCCCTGTCACGACAACTGGAGTTCGGGATCACCACGGTGCGTAGTCCCGCCACCCCGACGGTTGAAGGGCTCAAGCTGCGAGATGACGTAAATGCCGGTCGTGTTCGCGGACCTCGGGCGCTGGCCTCAGCCGAACTCATCAACGATTCTGCCCTCACCGATGCGCAACTGCGCGCCGCGGTACGCGACGCGTTGCCCAACCGCCCTGACTACTTCAAGGTCTACGCCCGCTTAGGGCCGGAACAGGTCGCGACCGTGATCGACGAGGCGCACCGTCACCATATCCCGGTGATCGGTCATCTTCAAAAGACGTCTTGGGCCGCGGGTGCCCGTCTTGGTATCGACCACTTGGCGCATAGCGTGGATTGGTCGGTAGAAAGCCTGCCACCTGCAGCGCGCCCGGCCTACATGAAAGCGCTGGAAGCGCGGCCGGGATTTCGCTCACGCATCGATTGGCTGGAAGCCTTCGATCCAGGTAGCGCCGACCAGCAACAGCTGATTTCCCTCCTCGCCCGCGAGCGCATATCGGTTGACCTTACCTTGATCGCCTATGATGGTAAGTTTTCGCCGCAAGAGGATGAGAGGTATCGGAAGAACCCTTACCTCACATCCTTTCCGGAACTACGCAACGACTGGGAACAGTGCGCCGATGCGACGGCTGACTGGACCGCCGAAGACTATCGGCGATGGACCGCGGCAAGGCCGAAACTCCTGCGCTGGGTCAAGGCAATGAGCGATGGCGGTGTCCTGTTGGTCACCGGTACCGATCTGACGAACGAATGGATTACGCCAGGAGAAGGCCTGCATCAGGAGTTTGGCTTGCTGGCAGAAGCCGGCCTGACGCCGAACCAGATTTTGCGCATGACCGGCGCAAGTGCTGCGGAGGCCCTGCGCCGGGACGATATTGGCGTTGTGGAGGTCGGCAGGCGCGCCGATCTGGTGTTGCTGTCTGCCGATCCGCGCCAGAGTATAGGTAACACTCGATCCATCATGTGGGTCATGCAAGGCGGAAAAATCGTCGTTCGCGCCGCGCCGCGTCCGTAATGGGAGCGAATCTTTTTCCCAAAAGTGCATCACATTTTTTGGGATGCGTTCTGAAAGGAGCGCTTGCGACCAAACAAAAAGAGCGGGCCTTGCGACCCGCTCTTTCTATGTTCAGACAGGTGCCTGAGGGCTGGATCAGAAATCCATGCCGCCCATGCCGCCCATGCCGCCGCCGCCCATTTGGGGCTGCGAACCGGAGTCCTTCTTCGGGGCTTCCGCCACGGCCGCTTCGGTCGTGATCAGGATACCCGCGACCGAAGCCGCGTCCTGCAGAGCCGTACGCACAACCTTGGCCGGGTCGATGACGCCATCGGCAACCAGGTCGACATACTTTTCGGTCTGAGCGTTGAAGCCGAAGTTGGCGTCAGCATTGGCCAGAACCTTGTTCACGACGACCGAGCCTTCAACGCCCGAGTTTTCGGCGATCTGACGCAGCGGCGCCTGGATGGCCTTGCGGACGATGGCGATGCCGGCGTTCTGATCGGCATTGGCGCCCTTCAGATTGACGAGAGCCTTCGAAGCCTTCAGCAGCGCGGTGCCGCCGCCCGGGACGATGCCTTCTTCCACGGCCGCGCGGGTCGCGTTCAGGGCGTCGTCGACGCGGTCCTTCTTTTCCTTGACTTCGATTTCGGTCGAGCCGCCGACGCGGATGACCGCAACGCCGCCGGCCAGCTTGGCCAGACGTTCCTGCAGCTTTTCCTTGTCGTAGTCCGACGTGGTCTCTTCGATCTGCTTCTTGATCTGCGAGATGCGGGCTTCGATCTCGGACTTTTCACCAATGCCATCGACGATGGTGGTGTTTTCCTTGGTGATCGTGACCTTCTTGGCGCGGCCCAGCATGTCGAGGCCAACGGTTTCGAGCTTGATGCCCAGATCTTCGCTGATGACCTGGCCGGCGGTCAGCACGGCGATGTCTTCCAGCATGGCCTTGCGGCGGTCACCGAAGCCCGGCGCCTTGACGGCGGCGACGCGCAGGCCGCCACGCAGGCGGTTGACGACCAGGGTGGCCAGGGCTTCGCCTTCGACGTCCTCGGCGATGATCAGGAGCGGACGGCCCGACTGAACCACGGCTTCCAGGATCGGCAGCATGGGCTGCAGCGACGAGATCTTCTTGTCGAACACCAGGATGTACGGGTCTTCGAGGACCGCTTCCATCTTGTCCGGGTTGGTGATGAAGTACGGCGACAGGTAGCCGCGGTCGAACTGCATGCCTTCGACGACGTCCAGTTCGGTTTCAGCGGTCTTGGCTTCTTCGACGGTGATGACACCTTCGTTGCCGACCTTTTCCATGGCCTTGGCGATCATTTGACCGACTTCGGCATCGCCGTTGGCGGAAATGGTGCCGACCTGGGCGATTTCTTCGTTGCTGGTGACCTTCTTGGACGACAGCTTGATCTGCTCGACGACGACGGCCACGGCCTTGTCGATGCCGCGCTTCAGGTCCATCGGGTTCATGCCGGCGGCAACCGACTTGAGGCCTTCCTGGACGATGGCTTGCGCCAGAACCGTCGCAGTCGTGGTGCCGTCACCGGCCTTGTCATTGGTCTTGGACGCGACTTCGCGGATCATCTGCGCGCCCATGTTTTCGTAGCGGTCTTCGAGCTCGATTTCCTTGGCGACGGAGACGCCGTCCTTGGTCGAGCGCGGCGCACCGAACGACTTTTCGAGCACAACGTTGCGGCCCTTGGGGCCCAGGGTGACCTTCACCGCATTGGCGAGGATGTTGACGCCGCGCAGCATCTTGTCGCGCGCGTCGGAACCGAAATAAACGAGTTTGGCAGCCATTATGGATGTTCCTTTTGGTTGCTTGGATTACGATTAGCGTACGAGAACGCCGAGAATGTCGGATTCTTTCAGGATCAGCAGGTCGTCACCGTCGATCTTGACTTCGGTGCCGCCCCACTTGCCGAACAGGACGCGGTCGCCGGCCTTGACGTCCAGGGCGACTTGTTCACCCTTTTCATTGCGGGCGCCGGGGCCGACGGAGACGACTTCGCCTTCTTGGGGCTTTTCCTTGGCAGTGTCGGGGATGATGATGCCGCCCTTGGTCTTGGCTTCTTCTTCGACGCGCTTGACCAGGACTCGGTCGCCTAACGGGCGAAAGCTCATGGATATCTCTCCAGATTAAAATGGCGATGGTCTGTTAGCACTCAGCACACGCGAGTGCTAACGACTGCTGGCAGATAGTGGTGGCGTCATAGCGAGTCAAGGGCAGGGCTTGCAAAATTTTGCTGCCCCTGCGGCGAAGGCGCGCATGAATTCTTTATATGCGATGCGCTATAGTGGGGCATATTTCCATCGAGGGAGACCCGTCATGCTGTCCGACAAGGCCAAGGCCGCCGCCGCCAAAATCACGTCGCTGAACGAAGGCGATCTGAAATCACTGTCCGAATCGATCCGTCATGAGGTCGAGCACGCCACCCATGTCCTGGCCGAGCGCGCCAAGGAAGCCGAGATCAAGGTGCGTGAATTTGCCGACAATGCCGATTTCGACAAGCTGGGCCGCGACGCCCGCCGTACGGTCGAGGAACATCCGGTCCCCACGGCCCTGGTCGCCCTGGGCGTCGGCTTCGCGCTCGGCCTGCTGATCGCGGGTACGTCCCGCCGGTAAGACACTTCGAAAATCGGCGGAGTGCGTTTCGTCGTATTTAAAGCGGGTCCACAGATTACACAGATTAGAGGGATTAAGAGGCGCGTCGCGCAAAAATTCTCTCCTTAATCCCTCTAATCTGTGTAATCTGTGGATCCGCTTCCCTTAGAGGGTTCCGCTGCGCGGTGGGTTCAAGATCGGTTCAGTCAACGCGGATATCCGCAACGACCGGAAAATGATCGGATATCACCTTGCCGCTAAAGGAATCCGTCAGTACGCCATAACGCGTCACGGCTAAGCCGCGTGGCACGAAGATATGGTCGATCGCCTCGCCCTGCGTTGCCGACAGGTCAAACCCGTTGAACGTCCCCGGCGGACCAAAGTCGACCGTCGCCGCCTTGCGCGCATCTTTTAATCCCAAGGCGTCCCCCGTCAGCACGCGATACGGCGCGCTGTCGGGCCCTGAATTCATATCTCCCAGGACGATGACCAAAGCGCCGGATTCGACCACTATCCCTGCGACCTGTTTCGCGCAGTTTTCCCGCGCCACGGCGCCTTCATTGTCGAGGTGGGTGTTGCGGACATCCAGCACCTTGCCGCTTAGTCTATCGCGCAGCACCAGGCGGGTGATCGTCCGCGGCCAGGCGGCGTCCCAGCCCTTGCCCGGCCGGTCGGGTGTTGGCGAACACCACTGGTGCGACTTCGACACGGTTTCAAACCGGTCCCGCCGCCAGAACAGGGTCGTGGTCTCGCCGTTGACGCCATCATCGCGCCCCAGCCCATAATGGTCATAGCCCGGCCATTGCGCCGCCAAATAGGCCACCTGCACCGGCTGGGCCTCCTGCACGCCCAGGATATCGGGATCGGTAAAGGCGACCTGCTTCGCCAAGGCCTCGCGACGCTCGCCCCAGTTCGGCCGGTCGGCGTCATTGGCGTAGCGGATATTGTAGCTCATCACGCGCAGGGTCTGCGGCGCCGCCTCTGGCAGGGTGGCGCAGGCGGTGAGCGAAAGCAGGGCGACGGGGATATAGATTTTCATGGTCAGGCTTATACCTCAGTCTTCGCCCTTCGTCAGGTCGCCTTGAGCCGGATCATATTCCATGATGTCGCCGGGTTGACATGCCAGCAGCAGGCACAGCTTTGACAGTGTGTCAAAACGCATGCCCTTGACCTTGCCGGTGCGCAGCAGGGACATCTGGGTTTCGCTGATGCCGACCTGGGCGGCCAGGTCCTTGGCGCGGACCTTGCGCCGCGCCAGCATGATGTCGAGGGTTACGCGGACAGGCATCTAGACAAAGTCTTCCAGTTCCGTCTGCAGTTTCGCCCCGACACGTCCCAGGGCGTTCATCACCAGGCCGACCACGATCAGGACGAGGGGCAGGATGTGAATCGAAATGTCCGTTGCCTTTGGCTGGCCGCTTAGGAGAGAGACCCCATAGGGCACAAAGGTGATCGCGCATAGCCCGCCCAGGCACAGACAGGTGCCGATGCCGTTCAGCGCGCGAGCGGCGGCGGCGGAAAACGGCTTGCCGGAATCGAGTTCCTGAAATACGCGGGCAGCGGGCCACAGAGCGGCGATGTAAAACAGTGTTGGAACCTGCCCCAGCCAATAGGCCGGAGAAACCAGGGCCAGCCAGAATGGCCCCAGAAAGACGCCCGGTTCCGGTGGCAGTTCGCGGGTTATCTCCAGCAGCCTCTGGAGCACCGGGCTGACGAGCAAAACACCGGCCACGATCTGGGTCGCCACTCTGTAGCTGCGGAAATTCTGTTGTGTCATGGCGGGTTCCTTAAACGAATTGTTCCAACTCGGCCTTCAGCGCCTGGCCCTGCCTGGCCAGCAGATAAAGCACCACACCGACCAGGCCGATCGTGACGCTCTCGATTTCCGGGTTGTAGCGGACACCGCGGAAGTGCTCGCTCAGCATCGGATAGAGGGTCGGAATGACGATGATGGCCAGCAGTGCGCCGTAGACCAGGCAACTACCGGTTTCGCGCAGGCCCTTGACCATGGCCGGCCCGAAGGCGTCGCCGCGGCCGATCCGGCCGAACACGTTTGACGCCGCCCAGACGGCACAGAGATAAAAGCCCTGCGGCAACAGGGTGAGCCAGAAGAGAGACACGACCTTCATATTGGCCCAGGTGTCACCGGCGGTGAAGTCGAGCGTCTTTAGGTCACCTGACTTTTCGGAGATGAAGGCGAGCGCAAGTACGACAACCACGATCTTGATCACAATCGACAGGGCGGGCAGGGGAATTGGCAGTTTCGACACGACGAGCCTCCGGATAAAAGTTCAATTTCTTTATCTTGAAGGCATATAAATTTAAATTAGACTTAAAGTCAAGGGGCGCAAGCTCAAAGCATCAAGGTCACACCATGGGGAGCCACAAACGCCCTCCTCCCCATTTTATGGGGAGGGGAACCCCGAAGGGGGAGGGGTATCTCTACGCCGCCAATCGCTTCTCATTGACCAGATGCAGCAACTCTGCCGCCGCCCGCGCGTCGTCCAGCGCCCGGTGATGGTTCTCCAACCGTATGCCATACTCTTTCGACAAAGGCCCCAAGCCATACGAGCCATGGCCAGGATAGTATTTGCGCATCCCCGCACATGTGCACAGTTTCGGCGCATGAAACCGCCGCTCCAGCCGGCGATACTCCGACGCGATAAAGCTGTGGTCGAAATTGACATTGTGCGCCACGAAGACGGCGCCGCTTAGAAACGCCGCCAGATCATCGGCAATCTCGGCAAACTTCGGCGCCCCGGCGACCATCTCATTGGTGATGCCGGTCAGTTGCGTAATATAGCCAGGAATCCGCCGCTCCGGATTGATCAGAGACGACCACTCGGCAATGATCTTCCCGCCCCGCACCTTGACGGCGGCAATCTCGGTTACCCTGTCATTGACGGCCCGGCCGCCCGTGGTTTCGACATCGACCACGACATAGGTGGTATCCGGATCGGTGCGGTAGGCGACCTTCAGGATCGAGGCATCGAACCCGGCCTCCTGCAACAGCTTCAAACGCGCCAACTGGTGCCGGCGAATCTGGTCGCCTTCGGCCTTGATCTCGACAAAACGCACCTCGTCGGCGCGCGTTAGCATCAGGTCGGGAAAACCATCGCGCAGGGCATAGAAGTCTTTCGTTATCTCGCTGAGAATCCGATGCAGGGCCTGGGGCGGGGCCGCGCGCACGAACGACTGCATGCGGGCGCGTAAGCCGGCGTCCCAGTAGAATAACCCACTGCCGGCGCCCTCATGCCTGCGGAAAGTGCGCAACACCAGATCCTCGATCCAGCCGTCCGCCACACCCGCCAACTTATGAGCAATGGCGTCCGCGAACTTGACATGAAACGTCCGGTCCTTCAGCGCCTGGGGCACGGCGTCGAAGCCACACGACAGCGCGCCCGGACCCTCGAACAGCTCGTCCCAGAACACCAGGCCAAACAAGGCCGGCCACAAACCGTTCTCGCTATGATGGCCCGACCAACCCTCGGCTTCGAAATGGTGCATGGCGGCGGTTTCGGGGAAACCGCGATAGAGCTCGTCGACGGTTATCTCGCTCGCCCCTCGCAGCAGGTCGGTGAATACCGATGTCCTGCGCTTGCCAAATTTGCGTGCCAGGAAGTCCTGAGCAAACAAACAGGCCTCGTCGTGGTCAGGGGCCTCGAGCATCGTCTCCAGCCGCAAACGGACGTCGTTATGGTCGCCGCGCGCATACAGCAGACGGACCGTGCGTTCCTGGCTGTCGAAGGCGCTCGACAGCCCGTAAAGCGCCAGGGCCCGTTCGCCATCGCCCCGCTTTTCATGATGCTGGCCCAACTGAAACAGCAGGTCGTTGCGCAGGCCCTGGCTGAACTCGGTCGGCGTCGGCGGCAGGGCATCGAGATCGATGCGCTCCGGATGTTCGCCATGGCGCAACCGGCGCAGGGCGTCGCTGTAAACAAAGCCGGCCCGGGCCTCGTCGATCGAGTCGAACCGGGCGGTGTAGGCCTCGCGCGCCTTGATCGACACTACGCCCAGATCGCGCAGGGTAAAACTCAGCAGATTGTCGTTCAGCCGCCCGAAATAGAGATAGAGCAGGAAACCCAGCGTCTCCTTGTGACAGGGCACGACCAGCCGCGACAGTCCGAACACAGCGTCTAGTTCATCGGGCTCCAGGGCCTCGACCAGCCACCTAACCAGTTCCGGTTTCGCCCACGATGCCTTGAAGCCTTCGACACCACCCTGACGCGCTTGGGCGACAAGGTCGGTCTTGCTGAGCTCATTCAAACAGTGACGAAAATCCTCCGCTTCGGCCGGCCGGATAAACCCTGACGCCTGCAACCGCGCCAGCCCGCCATCGACTCCGCCAATCTCGGCATAGCTCAGGTCGGCCGCCGTAAACGCCTGCTTTTTACGATTGCACATGCGCACGAACAGGCACTGGGCGTCGTCATCAAGCGACGCGAACTGGTCGAGAAACGCCTTCTCGGCGTCCCCCAGAACATCGCCATACAGGCGGGCGACAAAGCCGGTCATTTCGACGAAATGATCGCGATAATAGGTCGGCGGCAGGACAAGCGTTCGGGACATGCGACGTTTGTTCTACCTTCGTTCACGTCGCGACGCAAGGCCATGCGGTATCACAACCGGGTTGAATCCTTCTTCGCGCCTTCGCGTCTTCGCGTGAATTATCTTCCTGGGTTCCGCTTCGCCGAAACTTCGCAGGATGTCTCACGCGAAGACGCGAAGACGCGAAGGGGGCCGACCGCCTATCCGGGACGGAAACCTAAACCTCATCTCCCAACCCATCACGCGGCGGGTTGCACGCCTTATTCAGATAGTCCTTCACCTCGGCATAGCCGTTGGTCCGGTCGGTCTGGCTCAACTGGCCACGCGCCGCCAACCCCTCCCAGGTTTCGCGCGTCTGCACCCAGGCCTCACAGGCCTTGTCATACTGTCCGGCATTGTAGAAATTACCGCCGCGCGTGGCCAGGGTCGTCGCCAAACCGCGCACGGCAAATGGTGCCCCGTCGGCAATCTCGATCCTTTTGCGCTGGGCGGCGATGACATCGTCGCTGACCTTTTCCGCTTCATCATACTGTTTGCGGTCGGTCAGCACCTGGGCATAGACATCGCCGACCGCCGCGACCAGCTCCAGTGCGCCGGTATCGGCCGGATCGCGTTTTTGCAGCGCCTGGGCCAGCGTAAAGGCCTCGGAAATCGTCACCTGGGCTTCAGCGTCGCGGCCGTTGGTACGGTGAACAATGGCGTTGTAGCGCAAGGCCAGGATAAGCCCGCGCGTCACCTTGGGATTTTGCGGGTCGCGGCGAACGCGCTCGCGGTTCACGGCGATGTTTTCGGCCAGGACGGCCTTGGCTTCGTCCGGTTTCTTCAGCTTGTGCCAGGCCTCGCCCAGCAGGCGCAACGAAGAACTGCGGCCGGCGAGAACGGAAAGGTCGTTGCGATACTCGGGCTTCAGGCCCGTGTAAAAGGCATCGGCACGCAGCAGCACATCCCGGGCCTTTTCGAATTCATCCTCCCACAGCCAGGAATCGCCCTCGGCCTGGATGGCCATCAAATAGGTGGCGGCCAGCTTGACGTCGGTCGTGGCGCGGTCTTTCAAGAGGGCCTGCGCTGCCAATGCCTGCTCGCGCGCTTTCGCCGAATTACTGTCATTATAGAGGTTGTTGCCCGACTGCTCGACCAACAGCCCGGCATAGGCCGCCGCCGCCTCCGCATTGTCCGGATTCTCTTCATGGACGGCTTTCAGCACCGCTTCGCCGCGCGCCAGCAATGCCGTGGCGTCCTTGTACCGGCCCAGGGTCGCATCCTGGCCGCCGCCCATTACCTGGGACAGCCGGACGAACCCTTTTCCCGCCTCGATGCGGACGCCCACCGGGGCGCTACGATCCTCAGCCAGCTTTTCGAGGTAGTCTACACCCGTCTGCGCGATTAGCACGCGCGCCTTGGTGCTGCCCGGCACGGCGCTGACCTCGTCATAGACGTCGAACAACAAGGTATTGGCCAGTTCCCGCGTTTGCGCATAGCGGGTCTCGGCCTCGGCGCGGGCCAGTTGCGCCTCGTGATTGGCGCTCAGCACCAGGCCGAACGCCGCTACCACGGCGATCGCCGCAATCCCCGCCACCGCCACACCGAAACGGTGGCGCATAATGAACTTGCCGAAGACATAGCCGCGACCGCCGGCCATCGCCGCAACAGGGTAATCTTTGCGATAGGCATCGATATCCCCCAGCAGCGCCTCGGCCGTCGCATAGCGATCACCCGGCTTGACCGCTGTCGCGCGGGCGATCACAGCTCGTATCTCCTCGTCGCCCTCCGGCACCAGCTTATCCAGCAGCCGCCCCAGAGAATAGATGTCGGCCGCGGTGGTCACCTCCGAACTGATCAGCCGCTCCGGCGCCGCAAATCCCGGCGTCAGGCTTAACTGCGCCGAGGCCAGCGAGGCCTTTGTGGTCCCCCGGGAAGCTTCATTGGCGGCTTCCGTATCCGTCAGCTTGGCAATGCCGAAGTCGATCAGCTTGACGACGCCGTCGCGCGTCACCAGCACGTTTGACGGCGTCAGATCCCGGTGCACCACCAGGCTGCGGTGGGCGCAGCCGACGGCGCGGCACATATCGCCGAACAGCGCCAAACGCCGGTCCAGTGGCGGATCCTCCGCCTCGACCCAGTGCTGCAACGGCAATCCGTCGACCCATTCCATCACGATATAGGGCGCGCCGTCCTCGGTCTCGCCGCCGTCATACAGTCGCGCGATATTGGGATGGCTGAGACTGGCCAGGGTCTGGCGCTCACGCCGGAAGCGCTCGACCAGCGACCCTGACAGCAGCCCAGCCTTGATCAACTTGATCGCCACCGTATGGGCAAAATCCCCAGTCGCGCGCTCGCCGCGATAGACCGATCCCATGCCGCCGCGCCCGATCAGTCCGGTAATGCGATAAGCGCCGATACGCTCAGGCTCACGCTCGGGTTCGACCGTATCCGTCGCACCGCCGGTCCGCAGGTTGTGCAACGTATCGGCCTGCAGCATGGCCAAAAGCCGTTCGCGCACCTTCGGTCGCCCGGCTGTGTGCTCGTCGATCCAGGCCAAACGGTCGGGTTCGGGCACATCCAGCAGGGCTTCGAAGAGCGAGATGGCTTCGCGTTCGGATCCCAGATCCGTCATTGATCGACCGGGTGCATCAGGGCATCGGTCAGCCAGGCGCGCGCGGCCAGCCACCGCCGCTTCACCGTCGCCTCGGACAAACCGGTCACCTCGGCTATGTCCTCCACCGTCATTCCGCCGAAATAGCGCATCTCCACCAGCTCCATCAGGCCTTCATCAATGGCCTTCAGACGGATTAGCGCGGATTCCAGCGATTTCAGGTCAAGCCTTTGTCCGCCTTCGACCTGGGTCGTCAGTTCGACCTTGTGATGTTTGCGTTTGTCGGTGGCCTTCAGACGGGCATGGTCGACCAGGATGTTGCGCATCAGTCGTGACGCCAAAGCGATCAGGTGGGCGCGGTTGTCGCCTTCGATGCGCTCGACCTGCATCAGCCGCAGCACGGCGTCGTTGATCAGGTCGCCGGTCGACAGGGACGAATTGTACTCCCGCCGCAGCCGCGCGGCG
>NZ_GL883077.1:993008-1008450 GCF_000204015.1 Asticcacaulis biprosthecium C19
ATCAGAATGCGTGTCTGCGGTTCGTCCTGCATCTCGCGGCTTCCCAGTTGCTTCCCGGAACCCTGTTACCTGCAAGATTTACACCATGAAATCAGGGTATTGTCGAAGGTTTTCAAATCTGTGGTATGACAAATCGTGATTGAAAATGGAAAATGGTGATTGATTTCCCCGATCTCTGGGTCCACCATCGTGAAAAAGGGAAATGTCATGAAGGCTGCACTGGTCGCTGCACTGCTCTTCACCGCCTTGCCGGTTCAGGCCCAAATCCTGACCCAGGACAAGCCGCTCCTGCACGACATGTTCCAGGATCAAGCCGTGCTCCAGCGCGACCGGCCTATCCCCATCTGGGGTTGGGCCGCGCCCAAGGCCAAGGTCACCGTGACCTTCAAGGGCAGCACCTCCACGGCCACCGCCGACAAGACCGGCAAGTGGACACTAAACCTGCCGGCCACGGACGCCGGTGGTCCCTACGACTTGACGGTAAAATCGCCAAACCAGTCAGTGACTGTCAACGACATACTGGTCGGCGATGTCTATCTCTGTTCCGGCCAGTCCAACATGCAGTTTGCCGTCCGCCAGGTCCGCAATGCCGACACCGAAATCGCGCATTCCACCGACGATCGCGTCCGCCTGCTGAGTTTCGATCGCAAGAGCACGCCTACGCCCCTCGATCTGCCCCTGACGCCCATCGCGTGGAAACCTGCGACGCCGGCCACGGTCACCGACTATTCCGCCGTCTGCTATTTCTTTGGCCGCGATCTGGCCAAAAAGAAGAAGATACCCATCGGCCTGATCCATGCGTCCTGGGGCGGCTCGCCGATTCAGGACTGGACCCCGGCGTCGGGCCTGCAAGCCCTGGGCGCCTATGAGGAAGGCCTGACCACCCTCAAGGCCTATGCCAAAGATCCGGAAGCCACGGTCACCAAGGTCGTCGCCGCTACGGACGCCTGGGCCGATACACACGACACCGGTACGAAAGCCGGTTGGCATGCCGCGAACCTTGACGATTCCAACTGGGGCGAGATATCCCTGCCGCGCGTCTGGGAAGAGCAGGGCAGGGCTGACCTGGTCGATCTCGACGGCGTGGTGTGGCTGCGCAAGCATGTTGTCCTGACGGAGATGGAGGCAGCCGGACCGGCCACCCTCACCCTTGGCACCATCGACGAGCGCGACGTCACCTGGATCAATGGTATCCGCGTCGGCGCCACGGTCGATTACCGCACCGAACGGTCCTACACTCTGCCACCGGGCGTGCTGAAGGGCGGCGACAATGTCATCGCGATCCGTGTCGTCGACGAGGTCGGCGGCGGCGGGCCGCGCTCCCCGGCCGACAAGATGGCGCTCGACTTCGGCGGTCAAAAACTCAGCCTCGCCGGCGCCTGGACATACTGCGTCTCGGCAGACTTCAAAAAGGGCCTCCCCAAGCCGCCCTTCGTGCCTTGGCCGGGCGGGAAGGGTTATTCCACCCTCTACAACGCCATGATCGCACCGATCGGCCCCTATGGTCTCAGCGGCGTGCTGTGGTTCCAGGGCGAACAGAACACGCACGAACCGCAAGTCTATGCCGGCCTGCTGCCGCAAATGATTGCGGACTGGCGCGGCCAGTTTGGCAAGGACCTGCCGTTCATGATCGTGCAACTGGCCGGCTATGGCGCCCTGAACGATCAACCGGCCGAGTCGGGATTTGCCGCCATCCGCGACGTCCAGCGCCGCACCGCCGCAACCACCCCCCATACCGGCCTGGCGGTGGCGATCGACCTGGGCAATCCGCGCGACATCCACTCGCCGGAAAAGCAGGAGGTCGCCCGTCGCCTGGAACTCGAAGCCGCGCGTCTGGTCTATGGCGAGGCCGCGTCACCGCGCTCGCCGTCGCCGCAGTCGGCCGTGCGTCAGGGCGAGACCATCCGTGTCACCTTCGACCGGCAAATGACCACCTATTCCGGCACCCGGCCGCTGGCGTTCGAACTGTGCGCGGCGACCTGCGTTTGGGCCGAAGCTCGGCTCGATGGCGACACTGTCATCCTGGAAGCCCAGCCCGGCGCGATCAAGGTCCGCTACGCCTGGTCGGGCTCTCCGGTGGTCAATCTCTATTCCAAGGACGGCCTGCCGGTCGGCACGTTTGAACTCAATATCTCTGGAGGCAACTGAGCGTCGTCCGCCATTATGCCCTTATTTCTTATACTCCCCCGCTATGCGGGGGAGGTGGCTGCGAGCGAAGGCGAGCAGTCGGAGGGGGGATTTCTTGGCGCAAAAGGCGGTCAGTTCAATAACGACAAGACAAGGAGCCGCCACATGAACAAACGCCAATTCCTGCTCGGCACAGCCGCCCTGACGGCCGCTGCCGCGACCGAAGCCCTTGCCCAAAACTCTCCGTCGATGCCCGATCCGAAATCCTTGCCCAAGGACTGGATCGAACCCGATACCGGCCACCGGGTCATCCGCGTCTCGACCGAAAATGACTCCAAATCCCTCTATTTCCACGACAACGCCTTTACCGCCGACGGCAAATGGATGGTCTATGACGCCCCCTCCGGCATCATGAAGGTTGACCTGGCGACCTGGACGCCGTCGCTGCTGACGGCTGCCAAGGGCTGGCGCTGCCTGATGGTATCGCGCACCAAACCCGTCCTCTATGCCCGCAAGTTCACCACCGGCCCTGACGGCAAGCCTTCCGGCCAGGAGATCGCCGCCATCGACATTAACACCGGCGCGATCAAAACCATCGCCAAGGATATCAATGGCGGCATTACTACGGTCAATGCCGACGACACGCTTCTGGCCGGCACCTGGGCGGAGCGGATCTACGAACTGCAGCCGGGGCCCAAGATCGCCGGCACTGACGGCGGCTACAACGCGGTCGGTGCGGACGGCAAGCCCCTGAGCTTCGCCGCCGCCAAGGAGGTCCGCATGGCCGACCGCCTGGCCCAGAACATCCCGATGGAGATCTTCACCCTCGACATCACAACCGGCGAACGCAAGGTGGTCACGGCCTCGACCGATTGGCTCAACCACGTCCAGTTCTCGCCCACCGACCCGCATCGGATCATGTACTGCCACGAAGGGCCGTGGCACAGCGTCGACCGCGTCTGGACCATCCGCACCGATGGCTCGGGCCAGGTAAACGTCCACAAACGCACCATGAACATGGAAATTGCCGGACATGAATTTTTCAGTTTCGACGGCAAACGTATCCTCTACGACTTGCAAACCCCGCGTGGCGAAGACTTCTGGCTGGCCACCTATGACCTCGAAAACCATAAGCGCATCTGGTACCACATGGACCGCGACGAATGGTCGGTTCACTTCCAGATTACGCAGGACGGGACCCTGTTTGCCGGCGACGGTGGCGACGAAGAGATGGTCGCCCGTGCCAGGAACGGTAAGTGGATCTACCTGTTCCGGCCTGACATCATCGACGATCTCGGCGTCTCTGCCCCCAATGCCGCCGACCTGATCCGGCCGGGCGTGCTGCGGTCGGAAAAGCTGGTTAATATGAAGACCCACGACTACCGCACGGAACCCAATCTGCAATTTACCCCCGACGGAAAGTGGCTCGTTTTTCGCGCCAATCTGCACGGCCCGATCCACGTCTATGCTGTTGCCGTCGGGCGCGCTTGATCTTGATTGATAGTGACCAAAGTGGCGTAGCTCATGATCGAAATGGCGTCGGAAGGGCCGGATTGTTGCGAGTCATGTGCTATTTGTGTTACTTTTGCGGTGCAATATGATCGAAATGCGGCCAAATCAGCCATAATTGGGCGGGTATTAGCTTGACTTGTCAAAATCAATCAATGAGGATGTAGTCTGAGTATTCGGGGAGGTGCGTAAGGCGACCTCTGCGTTTCAATCACGTCTGCCCATGAAGGCAGGCGGCTCAGGGAATGTCGTCGGCGAACGCCGCCACAACAAAAAACGGGTTGCGTCGTATGCCGCATCAGGAGGGTTTATAATGACCAAGCGTAATGCCAGCGTTTTTCACCGCCATCTGAACAAGGGAACGGCGCTTGCCCTGGTTACCCTGTTCGGCGGCATCGGCCTGGGCCAGACAGCCTCCGCGCAGGATGCAGCGGCCGCGCCTGCCGCTACGGACGGTGACGCTGTCGTCGTTGTTGGCACCCGCGCCTCGCAGCGCTCCTCGATTGACCGCAAGAAGCGCGCCAAGACGGCGACCGACTCGATCGTGGCCGAAGACGTCGGCAAGTTCCCAGATCGCAACATCGGCGAAGCCATTTCGCGCATAGCCGGCGTGGCGCTGGATCGCGGTGACTATGGCGAAGGTATCGAAGTCACCGTTCGCGGCGCTACCTCCGCCCAGACCAATGTCGAAATCGACGGACTGGGCGTGCAAAATACCACCACGACCAACAACCTGGCCTTTGGTGGTGGGGGCCGCGGCAAGGAGTTCCGTGAGTTCCCGGCTGACCTGATCAAGAGCGTCGACGTTGTCAAGGGAACGACCGCCGCCATGACCGAAGGTAGCCTGGGCGGCTCGATCCTGATCCAGTCGCGTACCTCGCTTGACTTCAAGAAGCCTTTCGTCTCCTTCCGTTTCGACGTAGGCCAGAATTCTCTGAGCGAAAAGTGGCAGCCCAGCTTCAACTTCATCGCCACGCGCAAGTTCTTCAATGACCGCCTCGGCATTCTGGTCAACTACACCGACACCCGCCTGCTGAACGACAACAACGCCGTTCAGAACGCGACAAGTGGCAACCAGGGCCTGGCGCGCGGCTGGAATCCACCCGGCACCAGCAGCGCCAACGGCACCGCGGCCTTCGATCTTGACGGCTCGGCAGAAAAGACCTTCACTTACAATCCTGCGACTCTCAGCACCACCGACTCAGGTGCCACGACGGCCTTCGGTAACGGCAGCTTGGAAACGCCGATGTCCCTGCTGACCAAGTCAGCGGGCGCTCAAACCAAGGCCGATTGCTATACACTATTCCCCGAGGTGACAGGCTCGACCGCCAACAACCTTCAGCGGACGCGGGAACTGATGACCTGCTTGAACCAGTGGAGCGATTACATGCCGTCCCTGGTGCGGTATTTCGTCCGCCGCAACGAGGAACACCGGCAGACCCTGGATGTCCGCCTCGACTACCGCGTAACTGATGACCTGCGAATTTTCGCCAAGGTCAATATGAACAAGCGCGAAAACCAGGATCACCAGCTCACCTATTCGCTGGGCAACGTCAACGTGAACCCGATGTTCTCGGCGACCTCGCCCCTGTCCGGCGGCGTTATTACACCAACCTATAACGGCATCGCCTTTACGGATGTCGCCGGCGTTCGTCAGGCCGCGCCGGGTTCAGGTTATTTTCTTTATGACGGCATCAGCCAGGTTATGACCAGCAACGCCAACGGCGGAATGGTCCGGGGCGCTGTGGCCAATATCGACAGGTCTACCCTGAAGGTCGACAAGAACCACCACGTCACTGAAATGACCCTCACTGACGCCACCGTCGGTACCGACCAGATCCGCAACACCAATGACATTACCTCCAGCTACCTGTCGGCCGGTGCCAATTACAAAGGCGAGAACCTGACGGTCGACCTGATCATGGGTTACGCCGAATCGGATTATACGCGCTACGACTACCGCTCCAGTTTCAGCTATACCTACGGCCGCGCCACAATGGCGGTCGATCCGACCAGCGGCCTTTGGGGCTATACAACCCCGGCTGGCTTCGACCAAGCCGACGCATCACTCTACGCCCAGGTTCGCTATCCGGCAATCGGCACCGGTTCGGTGGCCGCGGGCCCCAACGGTCCGGCTGTTCCGGCCTATTCGCGCGATCAACTGCCTTGGGTCAACGGTGGCATGGGCTTGCAGATTTCGCCCAAGGCGACCGAAGACAACACATCGACCCTACGTATCGACATCAACTATGACGTCGAAGACGAACTGCCTTTCCTGACCAACATCTCGACCGGTATCAATGCCCGCAAGTTTGCGTCCAAAGGCTGGGGCGGCGGTGGCCGCCAGATCGCAGCCGCGCAGGGCACTTTCGGAACCCCAGGCTATGTTGCGCCGGTCGTCCTGCCGACGGCCAACCTGCGCGGCACCTTCCGTGCCTGTGAGGAGGTCTACGGTTCTGGCGCAACGGCCGCGCCGGCCGGGTCTCTGGCCTGCAACTATGGCTATGTGCCCCAGACGACCCTGAGCAATGTCAACTATGGTACCTTCACCGTTCACCAAGCCGATTTCGACTCCATCCTGCAGTCGGCGATCGAGCCCATGTGGAACCAGTTCTTTAACGGCGCGCCCGACCGTGGCAACCTGATTGAAGGCTGGAGCCAGCTCAATCTGGACACCCTCTACAGCCAGATATCCGAAGCGTCGAAGGACCCGCGCTACAGCGCTGGTGGCGACCCTTTGAAAAACTACAACTTCGATTGCCTGAAGCGCTGCAAGGCCAATGACGGCAAAGAATACGACATGCCTTTCTCCACGGTAAACGAAGAGACCAAGGCCCTCTATCTGATGGCCGAGTTCGAGCAGGAACTACCCTGGAACATGCTCTTCAACGGTAACGTCGGCGTGCGTTATGTGGAGACCAATCTCAACGGCACGGGTTTCGTCACCCTGCGTTCAATCCGCTGTAACAACCCGGCCAACTGCACCGGCGCAACGCCGGCGGCCCAGACCACGACCCTCGATTTCGTCAAGGATGTCACCTTCCAGGGTACGACCAAGGACTGGACCCAGCATTATAACTACAATCTGTGGATGATCCCGGACCAACTCGTGTTCCGCTTTAACGCCGACCGTGTGGTCGCTCGTCCGCCGATTTCCGCCCTTCTGCCCGCTGGCACTTGTACCTTTGACCAGCGCTTCGACGGCGGGATCAGCGGCGACGGCACGGAAACCGACAAGACCTGCGGCAACTTCGGCAATCCGAACCTGAAGCCGCTGAAGTCGACCAATCAAAACTACAGCCTCGAGTGGTACCCCAACCGTGACACCCAATTCTCCTATTCGGTGTTCAAGAACAACATAAAGATCGGCGACCCGCGCCTTCTGAGCCGCACCAACGTCAAGTTGTTCGACGGATACACAATCACCGATCCGGCCACCGGCGAGGACGTGTCGGACGAGGAATACTCTTACAACGAATGGTCCGAAGGCCTGGCCTTCATCCGTCGCGGGCAGGAATTCGCCGTCAAGAGCGCCTTCACCTTCCTGCCGTGGCACTTCAAGCATCTGGGTTTCGACGGTAACTATGCCAAGATCAACTCGTCGAATACGGCGGCTGGCATCCGTGACCCCAATTCGGGTGACGTCATGCGCCCGGCCAACGAGCCCAGCTTCTATTTCAACGCCTCGCTGTGGTACGACGACGGCATCACCAATGCCCGCCTTTCTGTCCAGTCGCGCAGCGACGTCTTCAGCTGTATCGCGTCGTGCGGCGCCAATACCGGCAACAACTATCTCGGCGAAGGCTACACCAATGTTCGCCTGCCCTACAGCCCAGGCGCTGCCAACTTCCGCTCGGAAACCCAGTATGTCGACTTCAAGATCAGCCACAAGGCGACCGAGAATGTCGAACTGTTCTTCCAAGCCAACAACGTGATGGAAGAGTTCACCGAAAGCACCCAGGGCGAGTACAACGCCTATGCTGACGGTACGCCGTCGGTCCTTGAACGCGGCTATGCCGGCTACCGCGTCAGCACGGGCTTCACCCTGCGTTACTAACATTTAAGCGATACTTCCTCCCTGAACTGCACTTGAGCGCTGGTCCTCCCGGGACCGGCGCTTTCTTTTTGCGTAATATTGACAAATTTTGCGCGAAAGTGTTCATTTCTCGCAACGCGCCGCGCCGGGGAAAGCGCCGAGCCCATAAGCGAGGAAACATGTCCGAACTCTCCCGGCGCCAACTCATGACGGCGACAGCTGCGCTTGGCCTGGCCACCGCCGTGTCCGCCACGGCTGCTGCCAAGACGCCTGACACCCCCATCGTCTGGCTGGACGGTGAGGCGCCCGGCACCAGCGAAGGCATGACCTTTGGCATTCCGTGGCCGCGTGGCGCCGTCAAGGCCAATACCCAGTTTGCGCTCGGCGACGTGCCGGTGCAGTCGTGGCCGATTGCCTATTGGCCTGATGGTTCGCTGAAATGGTCGGCCCACGCCACGGCGGCCGGCGTCGCCACAACAAAAACCCAAGTCCTGACCGCCGGCACACCTGCCTCACCCGCTGCACCCGTCAAAGCGACCCAAACCGCCACGGTCATCACAGTCACCTGCGGCGACCGGCAATGGGTCATCCCCACCTCAGGCGACATCCTGATCTCCGGCGCCACTATTGCCGGCCACCCCGTCATGGGGCCAGTCGGCCTGACCGTCCTGACCCAGGATGCACCGGGCCTTGACGATGCCGGCGCCGTCAAACAGACCCGCCACCACGGTGTCGTGACCAAGGCCACCGTTGAACAATCCGGCCCCATCCGTGCGGTCATAAAACTCGACGGCCATCACAGTGACGGCACACGGCAATGGCTGCCTTTCTCGGTCCGCCTCTATGCCCATGCCGGCGCGGACTCCCTGCGCATCGTTCACAGCTTCATCTGGGACGGCGACGAAAGCAAGGACTTCATCCGCGGTATCGGCCTGACCGCCGCGGTACCGATGCGTGACGAACTCTATGACCGCCATATTCGCTTCACCGGACAGGAGGGCGGCGTTTGGGGGGAAGCCGTTCGCCCCCTGACCGGCCTGCGCCGTGACACCGGCAAGGTCAATCGCGATGCCCAGGTCGCCGGCCGCGCCGTGCCGGACCTGACGGCCATGCAGCCCAATGTCCTTGCCAACCTGCTCCACATCCCGGCCTGGGGCGACTTCACCCTGTCCCAGACCACGGCCGACGGCTATAGCCTGAAGAAGCGCACCCTTCCGGGCCATGGCTGGATCGACGTAATCGGCGGCGGCCGCGCCTCGGGCCTGGTCTATGCCGGCAGCGCCACTGGCGGTGTTGCGCTCGGCCTTAAGGACTTTTTGGCAGCGCGCCGCCACCCGTCTGGACGTGCGCAGCGCCGCCTCCGAAGAGGCGACGGTTACCGCCTGGCTTTGGTCGCCTGACGGCCCGGTCATGGACATGCGCACCTATCGTCCGGTCTGGGGCATGGAAAGCTTCGAAGCTCAGAACAAGGGCCTCGACATCACCTACGAAGACTACGAACCCGGCTGGGACCGCGCCTATGGCGCCGCCCGCACCTCCGAGCTGATGTTGTGGGCCGTGGCCGCCACGCCGGAACGCCCGCGCCTGGCGCAAATGGCCACCGCCACCGCCACGCCGCCGCGCTTGACCACGACGCCCGCCCGGCTGCACCAGGCCGGCGTCTTCGGCGAATGGAGCCTGCCCGACACCTCAACCCCGGTGAGGGCGGCGATCGAAAACCGCTTCACCTACCAACTCGACTACTATCTCAGCCAGATCGAGCAGCACCGCTGGTACGGCTTCTGGAACTATGGCGACGTGATGCACACCTACGATGCCGACCGCCATGCCTGGCGCTACGACATCGGCGGCTTTGCCTGGGACAATTCCGAGCTCTCGACCGACATGATGCTGTGGTACGGCTACCTGCGCAGCGGCCGCGCCGACGTCTTCCGCATGGCCGAGGCCATGACCCGCCAGACAGGGGAGGCCGATGTTTACCACCTCGGCCCGTGGAAGGGCTTCGGCACCCGCCACGGTGTCCAGTTCTTCAGCGACTCGTCGAAACAGCCCCGCGTCTCCCAGGCCGCCTATCGCCGCTTCTACTATTATCTGACGGCAGACGAACGTACCGGCGACCTGATGCGCGACCTCGTTAATTCCGAAGACAGCCTGCAGAATGTCTATATCGAACGCAAGGTCAATGCCGGCGGCACCGGCCAGGCGCGCGAGCGGGTACCGGGCACGGTCGATTGCAGCTTCGGCACCAGTTGGGGTTCGTTCATCGCAGCCTGGTACACGGAGTGGGAGCGCACCGGCGACACCAGGTGGCGCGACCGCATCCTCAACGGCATGAACTCGATCGCCAAGCTGAAGTATGGCTGGTTCGCCGGCGGGGCGCCGTTCGACCTGAAGACGGGTAAGTTCCTCGGCGCCGGCGACAAGGTTAGCATCTCGCACCTCAACGGCGTCTTCGGCGTCTACGAAATGCATATGGAGCTGCTGCCGCTGCTCGATGTTCCGGCCTACAAGAAGGTGTGGCTGGACTACTGTAAATACTACAACGCCCCCGAAGCCGAGATCGAAGCCTTCTTAGGGTCCAAACCGCGCGGCCGAAACCTGCGTGAAGGCCATTCGCGTTTCACCGCCTATGCGGCCCGCGAACTGAAGGACGAAGCCCTGGCCAAACGTGCGGCGGAGGAATTCTTAAGCGGCGACAACCCGCGCTGGCGCACCAATCTCAAACCTCACACGACGCGGATCGCGGGCTCTGACGTTCTGCATCCTTTGGACGAGGATCCGGCGATCTCGACGAACGGCGCGGCGCAATGGGGCCTGGCGGCGACGGCCAACCTGGCTCTCATTCCCCAAGCCCTGGACGCTGAAGGGGCAGGGTATTTATGAGGGCAGCGGCACCTCTTCCTTATACCTCCCTGCGCCCTTCGCGCGGGGAGGGGGACCATGAGCGTAGCGAAACGCGGTGAAGCGGAGCGAAATGGTGGTGGGGCGACTTGCTGTCGGAGCGACCGTCGACAGCGCTTCGGAAAGAAAGTCGCCCCACCACCGCACCTCACTCACTTCGCCTTCGGCTACGTTTCGTTCGAGCGGTCCCCCTCCCCACGCGAAGAGCGCGGGGAGGTATAAAGGAGAACGTCCTCTTTAGTATCCAGGTCCACTAACCCACCGGTGCCCGCCAACTCAAACTCTACCACCCTGTACCGACCGCTCTCGATCAGCCGCCGGGCACCGGCCTGACCGCTCAGTCGGTTGAGCTCCTCAAAACACGCCCTGCCGAACAGCACCGGATGCCCCTGCTGTCCACCATAAACCGGCACGACGATATCCGCTTCACCCCCTGCCAAAACGCCAAACGTCGACGCCTCGACAAACGGCATGTCTCCCAACACCACAAAAACAGCTTCGATATCTGGCCGCAAAGCCGCGACGCCCAGGGCGATCGACAATCCCATTCCGGCCTCCGGGTCGGGATTGATGACAACCTCGAACCCTTCCGCCAACCCGATGACCTCGCTGCCGGGCTGGGTCACCACCACCCGCTGACATGCCTCAACCGTCCGCACCGTGTCGAACACATGCGCCACCATCGGTCGGCCCGCGACCTGCGCTATCAGCTTGTCATCGTTCCCAAACCGACGCGACAGGCCGGCGGCCAGTACGATCACTGCCGGTAGCATTGCACGATCTCCGCCAAGGCCGACAAGGCGATCTCCGGCGGCGTCCTGGCGCCGATGTCTAAGCCCACCGGCCCGCGTATCCGCTCCGCTGCATCAATCCCCAAGGCCGCCAACCTTTCCAATCGCATAGCCTGAGCCCGCCGGCTGCCCAAGGCCCCGACATAGAACGCCTCCGACGCCACGGCGCGCGCCAGCACCTCCGCCTCATGGTCGTGATCGTGGAACAGGGTCAGCACCGCCGTCGACCGGTCGAACTCGATCCGCTCATACGCTTCCAAAGGCCGCCCATCGAAGCCCAGCCCCCGCAACACGCCCAGCGTATCGAGGTCCGGCGAAAACGCCACCGGTTCCATCTCCAACCCGGCGGCGAACTGCATAGCTGCGGTCATGATCGGCCCTTGCCCGACCACAACCAACCGCAGCGCCGGCGCATAGACCCGCACAAACCCGCCGGTCTCCAGCACGGCCTTAACCCGCTCCGCCCGTGCCGCGACCACGGCCTCGACCGCCGCCATCTCCAGAGCGACATCGAAAGCCATATCGATCCCCGACCCGCACGGCAGCCGCAGATCGACAAATCGCGACCCTTCGCCGTAGCGCTCAACATGGTTCTCACCGCGTTCGATCGCCGCGATCGCGTCCAGCACCAGCGCCTTTTCGATACAGCCGCCGCTGATCAGCCCGACATGGCGGCCGTCCTCGCACACCGCCATCTGGCTGCCGACCGGCCGCGGCGAGCCGCCATGGGCCACAACCAGCGTCAGGAGGGCGCACCGTTTGCCCTCCCGCCGCCAGTCCAGCCAATGTTGCAACACGAACTCCCGATAATCGGGCGCCGCTACGATCAAGCCAGGTCCCCAGGCCGGATCGGCAGGTTGCGCACCCGCATGCCGGTCACCGCGAAGATGGCACTGGCCACTGCCGGCACCACAGGCGGAAGCGCAGGCTCACCCACCCCGGTCGGTGAAAATCCGGTGATGTGGAAATGGGTGTCGATCTGCGGCGCCTGGGGCATGCGGATCATCGGGAAGTCGTGGAAGTTCGACTGTACCACCCCGCCATCGGCAAAGGTGATCTCGCCGTACATTTCCCCGATGCCATCGATTACCGAGCCCTCGACCTGGTTGGCGGCATGCGACGGATTGATAACGACCGAACCGATATCGCCGACCACCCACACCTTCTGGACATGGAAGAATCCGTCCGACACCTTGACCTGAGCGACCTCGGCGAAATAGCCCTGGTGGCAGAAGTAGCTGGCGACACCGAAAGCCGTCCCCTTGGGCAGGGTCGTCTTGCCCCATCCCGACCGCTCGGCGACGATCTTCAGCACGTCGCGCATCCGCTCAGGATTATAGGCCCACGGATTGCCGGCTTCGGTATGGGGATGTTCTTTCAGATGGGCCTCGATCTGATCGACGCGAAACGCGATCGCATCCTTGCCGGCCGCGTGCGCCAGCTCGTCGACAAAGGCCTCGCTGACAAAGGCCAGCAGGTTGCTGGACGGCGCCCGCAGATATCCGGTGGTCATCGGGGTTTCAATATAGGATTCCGCCATGCGGTTATGCGCTGTCGTCACGGCCAGCAGGCCGCGCGCATCGACATCCGCGCCCTGAGCCACCTTGCCGTCACGGGTATAGGTGACCGCGTGCTGACGAAACGCCGTCAGTCGCCCGTCCGCGTCCAGCCCGCCTTCCAGCCGCATATGCGCACCCGGCCGGAAATAGTCGTTCTGGATGTCGTCCTCGCGCGTCCAGGTCAGCTTGACCGGCACCCCGGCCTTTTTGGAAATGACTGCCGCCTCGACCATGTAGTCGTTTTCCAGCCGTCGCCCAAACCCGCCACCACAGCGGATCATGTGCACCACGACCGTCTCCGGAGCGACCCCCACAGCCTTGGCCACCAGGTCGCGTCCGGCACCTGGAAGCTGGGTCGGTGCCCAGATCTCGACGCCATCCGCCCGGACATGGACGGTGCAGTTCTGCGGCTCCATATTGACGTGCGGCAAAAACGGCGCGCCATAATCGGCCGTTACCGTTTTGTGGGCCTTGGCCAGGGCCGCATCGACATCGCCCTGGCTTGATGTCACCTTGACCGGCGCCGCGGTCAGAAGTTCTGCCGCCTTCGCCGCATAGACCTCTGTCGTGTGACCGGCACCGGAAGCGCTGTCCCACTGGATGTTCAACGCTTCGCGCGCCCGGTTGGCGTACCAGGTGTTGCTGGCCAGGATAGCCACCCCGTCCTTTACGCCATGCAGCCAGTCGTCGCCATAGTCGGCCGCCTTCAGGATGAAGGCATCCTTGACGCCCGTCATCGCCTTGGCGGCGTCCAGGTCGGCCGAGACGATCTTCGCCCCGAACACCGGCGGCCGGACAAACACGGCGTGCACCATGTCCGGCACGACCGTGTCGATGCCGAAGATGGGCTGGCCCTTGACGATCTTTGGACTATCGTAACCCTTGTGGGTTTTGCCGATGATGGTGAAGGCCTTCGGGTCCTTCAGCTTCAAGGTCGCCGGATCCGGCGCCGTCAGCTTGGCCGCATCGGCCGCCACATCGCCATAGGCCAGCTTGCGCCCGCCATTCAAAACGAACCCGGCCTTGGTCGTGCAGTCCTCAGGCTTGACGCCCCACTTGGCCGCCGCCGCCGCCACCAGCATATGCCGCGCTGCCGCACCGGCTTGGCGCATCGGCAGCCAGTTCATCGGTGTTGCCATGCTGCCGCCGGCGAATTGCGCACCGTATTTCTTGTCGTCGCCGTCGGCCTGTTCAATCGAGATCTGATCCCAGGTCACGTCCAGCTCTTCGGCGATCAGCATCGGCAGCATGGTCTTGATGCCTTGGCCGATTTCCGGGTTTTTCGAGATAATGGTCACGCCGCGAAGGCTGATGCGAATGAAATGGTTCAGGTCCACAGTCGCGGGCGACAAAGCCTGCGCCTCAAATCCGAACCCCAGCATCAGTCCGCCGCCGGCGGCCGCGCCGGCTTGCAAAAATAGTCGGCGCGACGGTTGAAAACGATCGTCCATCCTACACCTCCCGCGTGTCGGCAGTGGCCATGCCGGCCGCCTGCTTGATGGCCTGACGGATGCGGGCATAGGTCGCACAACGGCAGATATTGCCTTCCATCGCCTCGTCGATCTGGGCGTCGGTCGGCTTGGGCGTCTGTAACAGCAGGGCGGTTGCCGCCATGATTTGGCCAGCCTGGCAGTAGCCGCACTGCATGACGTCGACCTCCAGCCACGCCGCCTGGACCTTGGCGCCGATCTTCGACGCCGAAATGCCTTCGATGGTGGTGATCTTCGCACCCTCGACCGAGGACACCGGCGTGATGCACGCCCGCGTCGGCTCACCGTCCAAGTGGATGGTGCAGGCGCCGCACTGCGCCACGCCGCAGCCAAACTTGGTGCCGACCAGGTTCAGTTCGTCGCGCAATACCCACAACAGCGGCATGTCGCCATCGACATCCACCTCGCGCGTCTTGCCATTGATGTTCAGTTTGTAAGCCAAGTCACCCTCCTGCTTCGGCGTTCGTCCTGCGCCAGAAACCCCCGGATGGTTTCAGAGGTGAAACTAGCCGAACTTTATCGCTTCGTCCATGGCCACATTTGCGCCCTTGACACATGACATCATCCGCCCTTCATTAGGGGCAAATCACGGAAGGAAACCCATGTCGCGTACCCGCACTCTTGTCATCGCTGCCCTGGTGGCTGGTCTGGCTTCGCCGGTTCTGGCGGACGACGTCAGCGACGGGCAGCTGGTCTTCAAGCAGATGTGCAGCGCCTGCCATACGGCGACCGCTGGCGGCAAGACGGGCGTGGGTCCGAATCTGTTTGGCGTGGTCGGCCGCAAGATCGGCTCCACACCGGGCTTCAAATATTCCAAGCCTTTGACAGCGGATGCCGCGGCGGGCACCAAGTGGACGAAGGACAGCCTGTCGGTCTTCCTGGCGGCACCGCAAAAGGCCAAGCCGGGCACGGCGATGATGATCGCGGTCAAGGACGAAGCCAAGCGCACCAAGCTGCTCGCCTACCTCAACACCCTGAAATAAAACAAGAACTGGCCCGGCTTCTTCTTCCTTCTCCTCCCCATTTCTA
>NZ_GL883077.1:1008577-1012069 GCF_000204015.1 Asticcacaulis biprosthecium C19
GGGCAGTGGCGAAACGCTGCCTGCCGGCGAGGCTCGAGACGGAGGGGGCCTCTTAGCTGCCGCTCCAAACCTCTCCCTGCGCCCAATCGGCCACACCTTACCGCATCTTTGCAAACCCGACACTGCGGCGTCTTTATTACGCCGTCATTTTTTTGCATGGCCTTAAGACGGTTTTGCAGTGCACGCGCGTTGATTGGTACGACAATTCAATTTCACGCGCCCAAAAGAGAGCGGTAATGAACTTTAGTAAATCGATCCGGTCGACCACAGCCCTGTGCGGCGGCGTGTTTCTGAGCCTGGCCGCGCCCGCAATGGCGCAGGATGCGCCGGCCGCCCCGCCTCCCGCTCAAACCACGCCCGCCCAAGCCGCCCCCGCCGCCGAGCCCGCGCCGGACGCCCAGCCAGCACCCGAAAGCACGCCCGGTTCCAGCGTTACCATCACCGGCAAGAAACCGACCAACCGCATCGACCGCCAAACCTACGATGTGAAGAACGATATCGACGCCCAGAGCGGCACCGCCGCCGACACCCTGAACAAGGTCCCGTCGGTCAATGTCGACCCGGAAGGCAATGTCACCCTGCGCGGCAATTCCAATGTCCAGGTCTATGTCGACGGCAAGCCCTCGGCCATGATGAAGGGCGACAACCGCGCTGCCACCTTGCAATCGATGGCAGGCGGTGACATCGACTCGGTCGAGGTCATGAACAACCCCGGCGCCCAGTTCTCGGCAGAAGGCTCCGGCGGCATCATCAACATTGTCATGCGCCGCAACCGCAAGCCGGGCAATTCCGGCACCATCATCGCCAATATCGGAAGCCAGGGCCGCTACAACGCCACCTTCTCGGGCGCGCGCAACTCCGGTAAGATGACCCTGTCGGGAGGCGCCAGCTTCCGCCACGACGGCCGTGACAGCCGCTCGTCCTCGACCCAGCAACGCTTCAACCAGGCAGGCGCCGTCGTCTCCGAACGCGATCAGTCCGGGCTCGGTTCCAACCGCTTTGACAACCTGTCGCTCAACGGTGGCATCGACTACAACATCACCGACACCGACCAGGTCAGCACCCAGCTCGGCTACGGCAAACGCACGGCCGACAGCGACGGTATCGACATCTACACCGGCTTCGACAATTCCGGCTCGACCCCCAAGAATATCGACCGCACCCGCAACTCGATGGGCGAGAATGACCGCGAAGACACCTCCTTCTCGGTACGCTGGGACCACACCGGCGACTCCCCGGCCGAAACCCTGAAAGTCGACCTGCGCGTCAGCACCTCCAACGGCAACAACCTCAGCACCGCCTATACCGACTACGTCACCGGCACCGACTTCGAAGAAGTCCGCACCTCCGACCAGCGCTCGGCCAACGGCACGTTCAGCATCGACTATCAGCGCAATGTCGGCTCAGGCCAGTTGTCGCTTGGCACCCAGACCACCTATGACGACAACCAGGTCGTCAACACCTCGCAAAGCGGCGACCCGGACGCCCCGGCCGACGCCCTGCTGAACAACGACTTCGCCTACAAGCAAATCGTCAATGCCGCCTATGTCACCTACCAGACCCCGATCGGCGAAAAGTGGACGGTGATGGGCGGTCTGCGTTCGGAAACCATTGACCTGAAGACGCGCCAGATCACCACCGGTACCACGGGCACGACGTCCTACACCAAACTGGTCCCCAGCGCCTTTGCCACCTACACCCTGTCGGACAATTCCAAGCTGCGCTTTTCCTATTCGCACCGCCTGCGCCGGCCGAACCCCCAGGATTTGAATCCCTACGTCATCTATCTCGATCCGCAGAACGTCATGGCGGGCAACCCGGATCTGGTGCCGTCCGAAAGCGACTCCTTCGAAGCCGGCTATGAGTATAACAAGGAGCAGACCTCCTACGCGCTGCGCCTCTATTACCGCAAATCGACCAACCAGATCACCGACGTCTCGACCTTCATCAGCCCGGGTGTTCTGTTGACCACGAAACAGAACCTGGGCGAAGGCCAGCAAAGCGGCCTGGAGTTCAACTATAACGGCAAGTTGTGGCAAAAGCTGACGGTCAGCGTCAACGGCAATGTCGGGTACGAAGAGCTGGAAACCCCCAACGGCGGCACGGATTCGGGCATCACGACGCGCGGCCGGGTCAGCCTGGATTACCAGGTCTCGACCAAGGACCGGGTGCAGCTTTCGATGTTCACCTCGGGCCAGCAGTTGACGGGTCAGGGCTACCGCTCGCCGTTCAGCCGCGGCCAGTTGTCCTACCGCCGTCAGATCAATCCGAAGCTGGCCTTTGTAGCGACGGCGGACGACATCTTCCGCACCGCCAAGGTGCGCAGCGTAACGGACACCGCCACGGTCTACAGCGAATCCTACCGCAGCATGAGCGCGCCGACCTTCTATATCGGGCTGAACTACATCCTGGGCGGCGCCAATCCCAATCAGCAGAACCAGGACGGTCAGGGTCGTGAACGCTGGCGCGAAGGCGGCGGCGGTCGCGGCAATTGGGGCGGCGGCGGCCCTGGCGGCGGCATGGGCCCCGGCGGAGGGTTTTAAGCCGTAATTTTATACATCCCCGCGCTTGCGCGGGGAGGGGGACCATGAGCGCAACGAAGCGACGCGAAGTGAAGCGAGATGGTGGTGGGGCGACTTTCTTTTCCCGTCCACCTCCTTTTCCTGCCCCGCGTTGTCCGCCAGCGGGTCCGTACTTCGTCTCGCGTCGAGACGGAGGGGCGGTGGAGCAGCAGTTTTGGAGGCCGGCTCATCTCGCAATCTTGGCCGAGGGGCTTGAGAGGAAGTCATTTGCCTTCCCCAAAAAGTTCTCCGCGCGCTGGCCAGGGACGTCACCAGCAGTATCAAAGATTTGGCACTTGGTTATGCAAGCAGCGCCATCAGCTCGACCATAAGTTCAAGATCATTTTCCTGGTGTATGCACATGGAACCAGCGGGGACGTTTGCGGCCTTCGAACCAAACTTTGAGGAAATAGCGGCCCTGCGGCCTTATCCTCCATCCCCAATCGAACCATCGCTCGCCGCTGAAATCTAATTTTACCCGGCTATGAGAGGCCACGGTAAATCCGTAGCTATCCCATTCTGCTTCTTGAACGATGGATTCCTTGATCTTTAACCAAGGCGGTGCGCCTTTCGCTAGGACAAGCGCCCAATGAGAAATCAGAATAGGTTGGTTGCTGTGATTGGCAAGCGTGACGCTGTTTCCTGGCTGTGGAATCCCAGCAAGCGACCGACTTACGGTGATTTTTTGCCGCCCGGTGATTCGTTCCCATAGCGCGAAGAACTTGTCATGATTAATGACGAGTGTGGCCGTGAAACTCGCAACGGCCAAGACGCCGCCGTTTTGATTGAGCCACTTGATTGCTTCCTGCACGAACGCCATAGTCATGCTGCCCCGCGAACGGCTTGCATAAACTGCTCCTGCGTCAAATTACAAAGCGCGAACTCGCCATTTCTAAAGGGGCCGCCCAAACGGCGTGAAACCGCTTCGCTC
>NZ_GL883077.1:1012943-1014147 GCF_000204015.1 Asticcacaulis biprosthecium C19
AGAGCGTTATGAGTCTACGACCTAGATAAAAAACATGGCCTTGGTAGTTGAAAAACACGTTGGCCTTAGACCGTTTCCATTTTTCGATGAATTGCTTGCTGCGTCCCACCCAACGCATAATGCCGTAGCTGTGTCCATCAAGGACAAAAGGACGTGATTTAAAGTCGAGAGAAAAACCGAAGCTATAGCCGTTAAAATTAGACTCGCTGTGTATGTGAACAAGCCAGAACATACGGTGCTCCCGCTGGTAAAAATCTTCCCTGGCGCCGCGTTCAGCCTCAGAAATCGATGAGTGTTGGAGCTCAAGTACTGTGGCGAGAGGGGTGCCCGCACCACAAAGCACGTCAGCTCTATGACGTTCGCCGGTCGCAGGATCGATCAGGCCAATCTCGCGGGATGTAAGGTCAAATTGCTCCTTCCATGCAAGGTGCCATGGCCCCTCGGCTTCGCTCCAAGAATCGCAGTCTCCCGCTTTATGACGCCAGTGTTTGACATTTTCGACAGGGATCACTGAGGTGAGCAGGCCGCCGCAGTCACGGCAGGTGCTGCGCTCCCCTTTTGCCAACGGCGGGCGTTTAACCCCATCAATCCAAGCGTAAAGCATCCAGCGCTTTCCCAGCCAAGTACCACGACAACGATGTATCAGCTTAGCAATCTAAGCTCGACAATAATTCATGGCGAACATTAAGGCAGTTCGTTCCGATACGCGAGGCGGCGTTCATAACAGACCTTTGCGGGCGGGAGGTCGAGACCCCTTAGAAAGGCACGCCGGGATGGTGGCTGCCAATTTTACAATTTACTTTGCCGACGAGAAATTCCACACAACATGGTTAAGTACAGGGAGCGGTGAAATGTCTCGATTCTTTAATGATAGTCCGATTGAATCTGCAGGCGACGATCAGTACGGTATCTCGCCCTTTGCCAAAGCAATTGCTAAGAGCTTGCACGAAATTGTCGACCCGATTGGGACGACGATTGCCATTAACGGTCCCTGGGGTGCAGGGAAAAGCAGTGCGGTCAACCTAATCCGGCATGAGTTGCAGGCGATGCCTGACACAAAACTCACGCTCCTTGATTTCAAATGTTGGTGGTACCGTGGGGAGGAAGCACTTACCCTAGCATTTTTCCAAGAGCTGAATAGCACGCTTAAGCTGACGCTCGGCGAGAAGGTAAAGAACCTTGTTCCAGCGCTCGGTAGACACGT
>NZ_GL883077.1:1014248-1021199 GCF_000204015.1 Asticcacaulis biprosthecium C19
CGGTAGACACGTCCTTCAGGCCGGGCCGGTGTTGGGGGCCGCCGTATCTTTATTACCGGGGGGTGGGCTTTTCAGTCCAATGGTTTCCGGTGGCGCAGACTTCGCAAAGCGGTTCTTTCCTGATGGAGCGACGCTCGAGAAAACCTTCGAAAAGTTGTCAAAAGTTCTGCAGGGGCAGGACAAGCGTTTTTTGGTTATCATCGACGACATCGACCGGCTCTCCGCCGACGAAGCGCTCGCCATCTTCCGCTTGGTAAAATCCGCAGGCCGTCTGCCCAATGTAATGTACCTACTTGTTTTTGACCGTGATCTTGCCGATGCTGCCGTTCAACAACGGTACCCCTCGGAGGGGCCGCATTTTCTGGAAAAAATAATTCAGGCCAGTTTCGAACTACCGGCTCCGATACAAACCGATCTCAACAACACGCTGCTCGCGGCTGTAGAGCGCATATGCGGCGATGTCGCGGAGGAGGACGTCGTTCGATTTATGAACCTGTTCTACGATGGCGTAGTTCCTTATCTACTGACGCCCCGACATGTCACCCGCTTGATCAATGCGATGAGCGTCACATGGCCAGCTGTCGCAGGGGAAATCGATAAAGCAGACTTCATGGCATTGGAAACCCTCCGTCTTTACGAACCCAAGCTTTCGAGCGCTATCAAGACCTACCGGGACATAGCCACTGCTTCGGCCAGCGATTATGCGATGGACCGGCAGAACACCGATAAAATCGCACCTTTCTTAGTTCAGGTTCCAACGGCAAACCACGAGACTGCGCGCAATATTTTACAGCGGTTGTTCCCGGCGTTGGAAGACGTCACCTATAGTACCGGATTCACGAGGGAATGGGATGTTGCGCGAAGAGTATGTATTGGAAAACATTTTGATACTTATTTCCGGCTATCGCTGAGCGACGATGCACTTTCAACAGCGGACATTCAGCAGTTTTTAGCGGAGGTAGGCAACGCAGAGTTCGTGAGGTCAACTTTCCGCGAAATAGCACACCGTAAAAGAAAGAACGGGAAGTCGATGGTCCCGGTGTGGCTCGATGAGTTGAATGTCCATGCGAAGCGCATAGAAAAAGGTCAGGTCGAACCATTTCTATCCGCGCTATTTTCGGTGGTTGATGAGATCAGCCTGGACCAAGACTCAGAGCGCGGATTTTCAATTGGCAATACGCCGCTGCGCGTACACTGGTTAATCCGTCGCTTAACTGAAGATCGGTTCGATTTAGATGAACGCACTAGCCTCTATTTAACTGCCACAATAAATGCATCACTCGATTGGCTGATTGATTTTAGCGATTCCGCCATACGAGACTACCAGCAGAAGGAAGGACGAACGACGCGCCCTGAAAAATGCCTGGTTACCGAAGAAGCTGCCCAAACGCTCCGGCAACGTTCATTGGAACGACTGCGTTTGGCGGCCTCTGACGGAATGCTGATACGGACGCACAATCTGCTTTCCAACTTGTACAGGTGGCGAGAGTTCTCTGACGACGAAGGCGGTGAAATGAAGGCTTGGCTGGCCGAACAGATGACACGGGACGACGTACTAGTGATATTGGCCAAGGCTTTGACAGGTGACGGGTGGTCTCAAGTAGCGGGAGATCGCGTGGCACGGCGGAAAATACGAGCCAGTTTGTCGGATCGATTTGACCTTTTTGACCCTACATGGTTTCGGGGCGAACTCGACCGCATCATTGGAGCAAAAACAGTCTCGCAGACCGACATCGATGCCATTCAAGTATTCTTGACAGCGCTCGAGGAGAGGAGATTTGACGATGATTAGTGAGAAGCTTGGTTTTCTTGCTTTCGTCAAGCCGACACCGCATCCGGTCGCGCGAAAGCGGAAGTGGGCCGTATGCGCTCGGCTCAATTCGAGTGTACAAAAATACGAGGACAGGAGCACCAGTCCCCGCCCGCTTTAGAAGCGACGTTCCCGGCGCGCGGCGTGCGTTACGCGTACAAATAGTCCGACTTAATCCACATTTGGTAAGTCCAATCTCAAGGCCAGATGGAGCCCTCAGTCCGCGACGTTGCGAAAATTATGGTCGGGCGAATCTCATCGGTAATATTTACGCGTATATATGAAATTGCCTCGGTGCCTGATTTTGACGTGGCGGCGAATAAAGGCAAATCCTCCATGCCTCATAAAATATAGCATGTCTCTCCGCCGTCACGCCATGCTTACCTGCGAGCACCCATAGAACGAACCAAAATTCCCTCCAAATTTTCGTTTGTGAAAATTACTGCCGAAAAATCTGCATGAGCATGCGCATGTCGCATCATGCCGGCACAAGCGAAGACTCACAAAATGTTGTCGCTAGGTAAGGCCAGATTGACATTATTTTGTCTGACTATTATTCATTGCGTTCATACAAGAACGACGACAGGGACAAGCGCCTCCATACCGGCAAAGACCGATGGGTGCGCTCACAAATTAAACAGAGCTTACAGGGCGCGCAAACCTCGATGTCTGGCGCGTAACAATGGCTCACTTCCAGGACGTGCACGCATGGCAATCAAACCCGCCGCTCTGATCTGCGCTCTGCTCGCCATGTGTCTGCCGGCCGGCTTGGCGAGAGCCGATAATCCTGTCATTCAAACCCGGTTTACCGCCGACCCCGCGCCCCTCGTGCATGATGGCGTCGTCTATCTCTATGTCGGCCACGACGAGGACGATGCCGCGGGTTTCAAAATGCTCGACTGGCGCCTCTATAGTTCGACGGACATGGCCAATTGGACCGACCGCGGCGTGGTCGCCTCGCTCAAGACATTTCCATGGGCGGTCCAGGCAAACGACGCCTGGGCGCCGCAGGTCATCGCCCGCGATGGCAAGTTCTACCTCTATGCGCCGATCAGCGTGGCCGGGTCACCCAAGAATGTGATTGCCGTGGCGGTCGCCGATAACCCGGCGGGCCCCTTCAAGGACGCCCTTGGCAAGCCGCTGATTGGACCGATCGAAGGCTATATCGACCCCACCGTATGGATCGATGATGACGGCCAGGCCTATCTGTACTGGGGCAATCCGCACCTTTGGTACGTTAAGCTCAATAAGGACATGGTGTCCTACTCCGGTCCGATCGTTCAGGTCGACTCCAAGCCGGCGGATTACCAGGAGGGGCCCTGGTTCTACAAACGCAATGACCATTACTACATGGCCTACGCTTCGACATGCTGTCCCGAAGGGATCGGCTATGCGATGAGCGAGACGGCGACGGGGCCCTGGGTTCACAAGGGCAAGGTCATGGACCCGAACCCGGGCGCCACCGGGAACCATCCTGGTATCGTCGACTATAAGGGCAAGTCCTACGTCTTCGGGTTCAATTACGAGCTCAACTTCGCCATGACCCCGATCCATCACGAACGCCGCTCGGTAACCATGACCGAGTTCCGTTACAATCCGGATGGAACCATTCCGAACCAGCCGTGGTGGGACACCAAGGGCGCTGCGCAGATCGAGCCTGTAGATCCCTATCGACGCGTCGAAGCCGAGACCATCGCCTGGACGTCGCGGATCAAGCGCGATCGCGACCGGCCCTACGCCTGGGCCCCCGGTGTGACGACGGCGCAGGATGACGCAAAGGGCGTCTATGTCACGCGCATTGCCGATCGCACCTACATCAAGGTCGCGGGCGTCGACTTCGGCAAGACCCCCGCCAAGGCGTTTGTGGCAAGCGTCGCCGGCGGTGCGCCCGGTGCGACGATTGAACTGCGGCTCGACCGTATCGACGGCCCCGTGATGGGCGTGTTGCAGGTCGGACCGGTCGGCGATGCCGGTCAATGGCGGGAAGAAACGGTCGATGTCACCGGGGCGACCGGTGTTCGCGACCTGTTCATGATCTTCAGGGGGCGTGGCGCAGAGTCGCTGTTTGACGTCGACTATTGGCGCTTTGAACACTAAAAAAGGTAAGGGAACTGCCTATGAAGCCGCTTTGGATGATGACGGCCGCCGCAATGGTCGCCCTCGCAATCGCCGCGCCAGCCCTGGCGCGTTCGGCGACACCGCCCATCGGTCTTGACCCCTTGGGGCACCTGAGCGCGCCGGCGCCGGCCCGCGATTCCGGCTTCCACTTCCAGACGCTGCGCAGCGGCGTGCAGTTCCAGTTGAACGGCGTCACCAAGTCGGTCGTCTTCTACGCGCCGACCGTCGTGCGGGTGAACGCCAATCTCGGTGAGTCTTACTGGACGCAGCGAAGCCTGGTGGTCATTCGCGACCCAGAAGCGGTGCCGGTGACGGTCAAGGAAACACCCGACCAACTGGAACTGGTGGGCCAGAAACTGCGTGTTGCGATCGATAAGCACACCGGCGCCGTGACCTATTACGACCCATCCGGGCGGCTGCTCACGCGTGAAAAGGCCGACGCGCCGCAGTCGATCGAAAAACGAATGATCTCGGATGCCCCGACCTACGTGGTGGAGAACCGCTTCACTCTGAAACCGGGCGAAGGCATCTATGGTTTTGGCTACACCGCCGACGATGACGTCAATCGCCGTAACAAGGAACTTCTGCTCGTTCAGACCAATGTCGGGATTATCATTCCGGTGATGGTTTCGACGGAACGTTACGGCGTCCTGTGGGATACCTACTCGCAGATGCGCTTCAAGGACGATGCCCAGGGCGCGCGTCTTTGGGCGGAAAGCGCGCCGGGCGGGGTCGACTATTACTTCATGGCCGGCGGCACCATGGATGAGGTGATCGGGTCGTACCGCTGGTTGACGGGGGATGCACCCATGTATCCCAAGCAGGCGTTCGGCCTGTTCATGAGCAAGGAGCGCTATCCGACCCAAGAGCGCATACTGGAAGTGGCGCGAACCTTTCGCAAGGAACAGTTTCCCCTCGATTACATTGTCCAGGATTGGCAATACTGGGGCGGCGACAAGGACGGTACCTGGTCCGGCATGACGTGGAATGCGGAACGCTTTCCCGATCCGGAAGGCATGAGCCAATCCATCCACGACCTGAACATGAAGCTGATGGTGTCGATCTGGCCGTCGGTCGGCAATGACACGGCGCTTGCCCACGAACTCGACCAGTATAATTTGCGCTTTGAGCCGCTGCACTGGATTTCCAAACAGGCACGCGTCTACGATGCCTTCAGTCCCAAGGGACGCGAGATCTACTTCAAGCACATCAAGTCCGGCCTCCTCGACAAGGGCGTGGACGCGCTGTGGATGGACGGGACCGAGGTTGAAGTCAGCTCGGCCATGTGGAACCCAGTGGACAATGTCCGTGATACCAAGGCGCTGGGTCGCAACGCCATGGGCGACTTCACCCGGTACCTGAGCCCCTATTCGCTGCTCACCACCGAAGGCACCTACAAAGGGCAGCGCGCGACCAGCGACAAGCGTGTCTTCACCCTGACCCGTTCCGCCTGGGCCGGCGCGCAGCGCACCGCGGCGGCGTCATGGTCCGGCGACATCTACGCCAATTGGCGGACCTTCGCCCAGCAGGTGCCGGGCGGCGTCAATGTCACCATCACCGGAAATCCGTATTGGACCCAGGACACGGGCGGCTTTTTCGTCACCGACTTTCCGGGCGGCGAAAAGAATCCGGCCTGGCGCGAACTGTTCGCCCGCTGGTTCCAATATGCCGCGTTCAACCCGATCATGCGCGTCCACGGCACCAGCGTGGAACGCGAACCCTATCTGTTCAAAACGCTCGACCCGCCGGTCTACCAGACCCTGCTGGATACCGTGCACCTGCGTTACCGCCTGCTACCCTATACCTACAGCCTGAGCGCCAGGGTGACCTCGGACCGCTACACGCTGATGCGCGCCCTTCCCATGGATTTTCCGGACGATCCGGCGACCTACAACATAAATGACAGCTTCATGTACGGATCCTCGCTGCTGGTTCATCCGGTCACGCGCGCGATGTACAATATCCAGCCGTCCGCCGCGACCACGGTGCCATCGCAATACCTGCGCACAGCCGATGGCAAGACCGGCTTGATGGTGCAATATTTCCAAGGCGAGAATTTCGAGAGCCCCCGCGGCACAGTGCTCGATGTCAAGATCGACCATACCTGGCCCGATCCGCCGCTGGCGGAACTTCCGCCGGGCCTGACGTCGCTCAGCCAATTCTCGGCACGCTGGGAAGGGTTTTTGATCGCGCCCGAAGACGGCGAATACGAAATCGGCCTGACCGGTAATGATGGCATGCGTCTCGCCCTGGCCGGAGAGACGGTCGTCGAAGAGTGGCACCGCGCCGCCACGCGCACCCGTGTTGTCCGGCGTACACTCAAGCAGGGTGAGGCCTTGCCGGTCCGGCTCGAATTCTCGCATCCCCAAGGTGGCCGGGTGTTCAGATTTGTCTGGCGCACGCCGACCGAATTGCGCCGCGACGCTGCCGCCCTCAGCGCGCCGCGCGACCTGACCATGCGTACCTACCTGCCTGCCGGGACCGACTGGTACGATTTCTGGACGAACCAGCGCTACGATGGCGGCACGACCGCCGTGCGCGAAGCCCCGCTCGACATCATTCCGCTGTATGTCCGTGCCGGCGCCATCCTCCCGATGGGCCCCGTCATCCAATACGCGACCGAGCAACCCGACGCGCCGTATGAGATTCGCGTCTATGCTGGCGCCGACGGCACATTCACCCTCTATGAGGACGACAACGAGACCTACGCCTATGAAAAGGGACAATCCGCCAGCTACGACCTGCACTGGAACGATGCGAAACAGACCCTGACCATCGACGCGCGGCGTGGCAGCTTTGCCGGGATGACGCAACAGCGGACCCTCAACATCGTCGTTTTCGATGCCGCCAGCATGAACTCCGGAAAGCCGTCGCATGCCCGGACGATCACCTACGACGGCCGACCATCCGTTGTGCGCTTTGACGGCGGTACCTGATCCGGTGGTGTATTTTATCCGCCCTGCGGATCGACGAAATGATGACCCTGACTCATCGGTATTGGTTCCTTCTCCTCCCCATGTCCT
>NZ_GL883077.1:1021481-1023154 GCF_000204015.1 Asticcacaulis biprosthecium C19
CCGTACACTTCTCGCCGGCACCGCCGCGGTTCTCGCCGCCCCGGCGCGCGCCTGGGCCGACCCGTTCTTCCAGGGCACGCCGCCCTCCGGCCCCTTCCAGCCCTATTGGGAGTCCCTCAAGTCCTACACATCGCCCGATTGGTTCCGAGACGCCAAGTTTGGTATCTGGGCGCACTGGAGTCCGCAGTGCGTGCCGGAGCAGGGCGATTGGTACGCCCGCAACATGTATATCCAAGGCATGGCGCAAAACGACTTTCACACGCGCACCTATGGTCACCCCTCGGTCTTTGGCTATAAGGACATCTGCAATCTGTGGAAAGCCGAACGCTGGGATCCGGATGGCCTGGTCAAGCTCTACAAGGCCGCCGGCGCCGAATATCTCGTCTCGCTGGCTACCCACCACGACAATTTCGATTGCTGGGATTCGGCGCACCAGCCCTGGAACAGCGTCAACATCGGCCCCCGGCGCGACATCGTCGGTGGCTGGGCAAAGGCGGCACGGGCCAACGATTTGCGCTTTGGCATCAGCTACCACGGCACACCGCATCGGACCTGGGATGAGTTCCTGCCGGTCCGCTACAAGAGCGATACGACCGGGCCGTTCGCTGGCGTTGCGTACGACGGCATGCAAACCCTGGCCAACGGTGAAGGCAAATGGTGGCAGGGCATGGACCCGCAAATGCTGAACGGCAAGCCGCACCTCAAGAACACGCCCTGCCCGGAATTCGTCCAGCAGTTCATGCTGCGCGTCCAGGATGTCATCGACAAATATGATCCGGACATGCTCACCTTTGACGATGGCGTGGAATTCAGTTTTGACGCCGGCGGACCCTATGCTCCGGACCTCGGCGTGTGGTTGGGTATTCCCGACCTGGCGCCGCAGATCATGGCCTATTTCTACAACCGCAACCTGGAACGCCGCGGCGGGCGACTGGACGGGGTGGTCAATCTCAAAAATGTACCCGAGCCGATCTGGGGCACGCTGACGCGCAGTTTCGAGATGCTGTTTGCCGACAAGATTCAGGACAGTCCCTGGCAGACCGAGGCCTGTATCGGCGATTGGCATTACAACCGCGCACGCCTGACCGAGCACCGCTATCGCAAGCCGGAACTGATGATCCCCCTCTTCGTCGATATCGTCAGCAAGAACGGTAATCTGCTCCTGGGCATTCCTCTGCCGGGCCACGGTGAGCCCGACGGCGATGAAATCGCCTTTCTTCAGGCGTTTGCCGACTGGCAACGGGTGAATGCCGAGGCCATAAAAGGCTCCCGGCCGTGGACGGTGTTTGGCGAAGGACCGTCAACGCAGGTGAAGGTTGAGGCCTACCAGCTTGAAAAACTGCGTTTTGATCATCGTGACATCCGCTTTACCACCAAGGGTGAGGTTTTGTACGCCATTGCGCAGGGTTGGCCGGCTGACGGAAAGCTGACGGTACGCTCTCTGGCCACCGGTTCGCCGCACTATCGGCAAACCATCGGCAAGGTCGAATTGCTGGGCTCGCACGCCAGGCTTCAATGGACCCGCAGCAGCGAAGGCCTCGAAATAAGCCTGCCACCCAAGGCGCCATCCCAACATGCCGTATCCTTCCGCATTCAGTCGGCCTGATGGCAATAGGCTATTTGAAGCGGTATTTATACCAAACACTGATGACGCTGACTCATCGGAGTTGGTT
>NZ_GL883077.1:1023252-1028681 GCF_000204015.1 Asticcacaulis biprosthecium C19
GGAGGGGTCCTCTTTACGTCGACGTGTCAACATTATCGTTGGTTGGTATTAGAACTCATCCCAGAAGGATAGCCATAATGACCAAAAAACTGGATCGCAGAGCCGTGCTGAGTGCCTCCGCCGCCTTGGCTGTACTTGCCAGCGACGCCGGCAGGGTCCTGGCGCATCCCGCCGGGGACGCGGCGTCATCCAATCCGATATTCCGCGACGTCTTTACGGCCGATCCGGCGGCACTGGTCTATCAGGATCGCCTGTACGTCTATGCCGGCCATGACAATGCAAAAGAAGGCCAGTTCTTCACCATGCCGGGCTGGCGCCTCTATTCCAGCGACGATGCCAAGGCATGGACATCTCATGGCTACGTCTTGCGGCCGGAAGCCTTTTCCTACGGCCGGGCCGACGTCGCCTGGGCGGCGCAGGTGGTCGAAAAGGACGGCAAGTTCTATTTCTACACAACCTTGCGGCTGCGGGAGTCCGAGCACCACGCCATCGCCGTCGCGGTGGGAGATCGGCCGGAAGGGCCTTTCACCGATGCGCGCGGAACGCCCCTCATTACCGACGGCATGACGACGGATTCCAAACGGACCAATGCCGATATCGATCCGACCGTCTTTATCGACGTCGATGGCACCGCATGGATGGCCTGGGGGAACGGCGACTGTTATCTCGTCAAGCTCAAGCCCAACATGATTGAACTCGACGGTCCCATCCACAGGCTGGACCTGGTCAACTATGCCGAAGGGCCGTGGCTCTTCCGTCGCGGCGACCTGTATTACAATGTCTATGCCGGCGAGTTCAACGGCAGCGCGCCGGAGCACATTGGCTATTCAACGGCGCCGTCCATGCTGGGGCCCTAGACCTATCGCGGACTGGTCACCGGCCCCGCCAAGGTCGGCTTCACCATCCATCCGGCGATGGTCGAGTTCAAAGGCCAGTGGTATTTCTTCTACCATGATGGATCTGTAAGTCTGAACGGCATAAAGGGCGACGATGTCCGCAGAAGCGTGGCCGTCCAAACCTTCAATTTCAATCCGGATGGCACGATCCCGTACATCGTCCAGTCGTAACCCTGGAACGACTGGGCAAGCGTACCAGATCTGTACGAAATCGTGCGTCGGAGCCGACCTTCTCTCCCGGCCTGCCTATGTCTACCAAACCCTATGGCTCTCCACATCGGCGACCACGGCCGTTTTGGCCACCACGCCGCCGCATATTTTTGTGAAAAGGTTGGGGCCGCACCACAACGGCGCCGTAGCGTCATCCTGGTACGGCCGCACCGACGATCTACGGAATAGACCTGAGATTGACTGAGTTGCTGCCCGGGCTTGTTATACGTACCGTGTAGCCTCGGTTTTCAACAACCGCATCGGACCCCAGACCCACATGGAAGCACAGCGGTCCCAGGCTTTCGCGGGCGATCGCCACGGTCTGGGTCGGGCGCGGGAAGGTGTCGATCTGCGTAGCGCCCGCCGCCAGGGTGCCGGTAAAGGTCATCGTGTCAACCACGGTACCACCCAGGCGCAGCTCTGCCGTGACCGTCCCGGTAAAGGCGGCATTGCCGCTGTTGCGGATACCCCAGGTGAGGTTACCCAGGGTCGTCTGGCCCAGGGCGACGGTCCGCACACCATTAGGCCCAGGGGCCGGCTGGGGCAGGGCGGCACACCAGGCTTCGCTTTGCAATGCGCTCAGGATCTGCGAATTTTCCCCCGGCAGGTTCCCGACCGTGGTGGTGCCGCCGCTGGTGATATAGAGCCGGTTGCCGGGATCAAAAGCGGTGATGTTCGCGGCAGCCGGCGGCGGTGGCGGCGGGGTGGGGGCAGCGACGGCCTGATAGTTGAAATTGGCCGAAGCGATATTCGACCCCATGAAACGGCGGCGGAAATCGGTTTCGCTGGCCCACACAGTGTCATTGACCTCGCGTCGGGTGAGCGAATTGCTGAACACAATGGCGGTCCCTGCGCGTGGCTGACGGTACAGGCTCAGGCTGGGTTGAAGGCTGAAGAACCAGGTTCCGGCGGCAGAGATGTTTTCCCATCGCACCGTGCCGCTGAACCGGCTGGCCTCAATGGTCGGGGTGATCATGCGGGCGGTACCGGTGACCGTCGCCAGATTACCGTTATTCAGCGCGATCTGGGTGAATTGGCCCAGATTGCTCCCCAGCACTTCCGGCCGACGCTCGATGGTCGGGACACGTCCAGTGTTGTCGAGCGCCATGCGCGACTGGATCTGGGGCAGAGGCCGGATCGCAAACCCATGCACCTCCGCCAGGGGGACAAAGTCCGGCGCACATTGCGGCGGGATGCCGGCTTCGAGATTGAAGTTTTGCGGCAGGCACGGATCGTTTGGATTGATGATGCGGGGCGGGTTGGTCAGGATGCTTTCATTGAAGGCGTACAGTTCCAGCCCCCCAAACAGCTTCTGGGTGGTCGTGCTCACCGGGCTGGTGAAGCGGATGGTCATAACCTTGTCCGTCGCTTTTTCACCGCAGGCGGTGTTGCCGTTGCGGCGCGACACAACCGACGCCGTCACATCCGGAGCCGTGTCGAAATTGACGACAACCCGCTGAACCAGATCCAGGTTGTTTCCGACCAGCACAAGTCCGGTATCACCGGCAAAGATATCGAGATGCCGGCCGCTGCCGGAATCGGCGCGGTAAATGACTGGATTGGTCAGGCCGGCCGGATCGTAGATGCCGCAGGTGGCGTCCGACGTATCGACGCCCATGATATAGGCCAGTTTCGCCTTGCGGACGGTCGTGACGATCGGCGGCTTGGGGACCGGCTTGAGCAGCACGGGTGGTTTGACGACGGTTTGCGCCGAGGCGCTCATCAGGGGCAGGGCACTTACGCCCAGCGTCAGCAGGGCAGACAGGATCATTGCGCGGGACATGTTGTCTCCTCGAGAAAAAGGTTAAAATAAAACGGGAATTTACTCGGGTGGCCCGACGGCGAACTATTTGGGGCCGGCGTACATTTAGGGGGCTTAGGGTTTGGCGTGTTTAGGGGGCTTTCCTCCTCATGATGGTTATGATGGTGAAGGTCGTTACGGCAGCAGCAGATCCTTCAGGATCTCCCCCTGATCGTTGGGCAAATCGGGCCAGGTCAGGCGGGCATCGTCATTGCGGGCCCGGGTGAACAATCGCCCCCGTTCCAGCTTGCCGGCGATCTGACCCAGATCGCTACCCGGCGCGATGACCGTGCTCCACTGGCCGATAAGTTGTTCGATCTGGGCCGGTCTGGCCCATTGCGGTCCGGCAAAGGCCATCGATGGCGATGGTGTTACCAGCACCAGAACAGCGTCGCGCTTGTCGGTGGTGATGCGGCGGTTGAAGGCCGATCCGACCACGGGCACGTCGCCGACCAGCGGCGTCTTGGTGGTCGAGGAGTCGCGAACGCTTTCGGACAGGCCTGACAGGATCAGGGTCGTGCCGAAGGCGACCTCGACGGTCGTGCTGACCGTCTGGCGCCAGGTATTGAGCGACTCGTTGAAATTGCCGGCAGGCTCGCCCGACAGGAAGGAGCGCGTCACCTCAATGCGCAGCCGCGTCCCCGTCGCAGTTATCTCGACGGGCGTCACCTTGATCTGGGTGCCGATGTCGATGGTTTCCAGTTGCGAGAAGTTGACGCCGGTCACGGCAACCTTGGCTGAGCGGCCAACGAAAAAGTCGGCGGGCTCACCGCGATAGGCCGTCAGCATTGGCCGCGCCACGACCTGGTAATACTGTCCGAAGCGGTTGAACAGGTTCATATTATAGGTCAGTTGCGGGATGGAAATGGCCTCGGTCACCGTGCGCTGCATATTGCGGTTACCTTGCGCATCACCGGTCGTGGTGCGTTGGCTTTGCAGACCATACTGCGCCGTCAGCCCGTCCAGCAGGTTGATGCCGATACTGTCGCGCTGCGATGTCTGCGACAGGATGATGGCGACATCGACCGAGATCTGGTCGGGAGCCACAGGAACCTCCGGACCGTCGCTGACCGGTGTCGCCGCGTCTTCGGTTCGCACCAAGTCGCTGATGCGGACATGCATCGGGGCGGCGGCCTCAGGGCGCAATTCGGCATAACGGGCATAGCTTTGCCACGCCTCCGCCTTGCGCCCTGTGGCGGCATAGGCCAGGCCGGAAAGGCGCACCGCCTCGGCGTGGGTCTGGGCATCTGCGGGAAGTTGCGTCACTCGCTCCGCGGCCAGCGCCGCCAGTTGCGGATCGCCGGACATGTAGGCGCTCATCGACAGGGCCAGCAGGGCCCGCGTGTCGTCCGGGCGCATCATCACGGCACGGGCGAAATAGCCCTGGGCCTCTTCGTAACGTCCCCGGTCATACACCGCCTTCCCGGCCAGGGCCGCCGCCCAGAAGGCGTCCTGGTCGCTGCGCAGCGCCAGGTCGTAGCCAGCCGCCGCCAGATCAAGCGTCTCGGGATCGCCCTTGGCCGCCGCATGATAGGTGAGCGCCAGAAGGGTCTGGGCATTGGGATCGTTCGGATTGCGCGCCGCCGCATCACCGAAGCCGGCCATCGCCGTCGAGGTATCGCCGGCCATCAGGGCGTCCCTGGCTTGCATCAGGCGGGCACCTGCCGGCTGGCTGTGCGCCGCCATACCCAGAGCTGAAGGCGGTTGCGTTATGGCGCAGGCGGACACGCTGCACAGCAACAGGGCAGTCATAGACAGATGACGCAGGACCATGGTTCAGGACTCCAGTGACCACACGGCTTTGACCGTGGGTGATGAAAAGGCGAGGAAGGGCCCCGACGGCGCGTGGGCAAAGCTCCAGTCGCGGAAGAAGGCGTCGTTGATCGGCAGGGCCTGACCCGAGCCCATGGCGCCGCAGTTCGTGCCGCAGGCGCGGGCCAGAGGCATCGGCTTCAGGCCTTGGTACAGGGCATGAAAGGCGTCGTTCCGGACGCTGCCATTCACGGGCTGGTCCAGCCCCCCCGCCGCCGAGATCAGCCGGTTGAGATCGACCGGCGCCAAAGCGCGGACACTACGGCTGACGGCAGGATCCTTGGGATGGTAAAGCCCGGCGCGACGGGCATGGACGTCGATGGCCGCACCGTTGACGATCAGCAACACAACCTGCGTGTTGCCGTAATCGGCTATATGACAGATGGCGCTTTGCCGCGCGGTCAGCACCGACTTGACACCGGGACGAAACGCGAAAGCCGGCGCAGCCCGCAGCGATCCTGCGGCCGCTGTGGCGGTCAGCAGTCCGGCGCTGAGAACGGTTCGGCGGGTCGGCAGGTGCATGGCGTAAGGCCCGGTTGAGGAGGCCTCCAGCATGACGCCATGACGCGAAATTGCGATGTTGCAAACTGTTGCACGACGCGGGTAATCGTCGCGCGGCCATGTCGCAAACCGTTGTGAAACAAAGGTTCTCTGGTGCAGCGGCTAATACCAACCCCAAAAAGACGGACACATCCTCTCAGATAAGGAGA
>NZ_GL883077.1:1028798-1039352 GCF_000204015.1 Asticcacaulis biprosthecium C19
ACAGTGAGTCAAGGTCATTGTGGGTTGGTAGGAGATGTGACGCCGTGTGAACGCGCTTCAGGCGACCGCGGGTGCGCGTAGAGCGCCGACACGGCGGGCGATCTCTTCGTCACCGCTCCATAGGCGCAGGATACGTCCCACGACGGCGGCCTCGCCCCAGCGCTCTTTTCGGCTCTCGGCGCGGGCCAGAAGATCGAGCACCTGGCCGCGATCCTGAGCGACCGAGGCGAGCAGAACCGGCCAGGCATGCGTCTTTCGCTTCTCCGCCGAAAGGTCGGACATGGCGTTTTGCATCAGGACCGACTGAACGGAATCAACGCCCTGGCTCAGGGCCGCACGGAGCCTTTGCGCATACGCCTGCTCCTCGGCACTGCCGCGAAGCCGGGCATAGACCGAATAGGTCTGCACAAAGGAGACGTAGTCGCCATCGGAAAGCTGGACGATGCTGAGGCAATCCTGCGCCACCACAAAATCGGGATGGTCGCGCAACAGATCGGTTAAGGCCTGGCGCGCCCGGGCCTCGTCGCCGGCTGCCCATTGTGCCCAGGCGAGATCGGTCCGAATGGCGACGGAGCCCGGTTCGATCAGCCGCGCCGCGTTCAGCTCCCGCAAGGCCGCCACATGCTGCCCGTTGTCGGACAGGACGTTGCCGTACCAGAAATGCGTCTGGGCGTTGCGGGGCGCCAATTCCAGAGCGCGGCGAAAAGCCGTTCCCGCAGACCTGGGGTCATTGTCCCACCAGTAGGCGATGAAACCGATCGCCCTGTGCGCTTCGGCCAGATCGGGATCCAGTTTCAAGGCGGTCGTGGCGGCGGTACGCGCCGCCTCGAAGGCGGCCTTGTCGTTCACCGAATCGAACTCACGCGACAACAGATGCACATCGGCCAGCGCCGCCCAGGCCGGGGCGAAATCAGGCGCGCGTTGCGTGACGGTGGTGAAGGCCGCCATGGCCTGCCGCAGGGTTTCCGGCTTGCGACTGGCCCACAGGTCGCGGCCCTCAAGATAAAGGGTCGCAACCTCCGGATTTGAGGGAAGGGCTAGTCGCTGCTGCACGGGACGCGGCCACAGCATGACCACCGCCACCACCATGGCCAGGATGGCGGCAAGCGCGGCGCCCGCCAGCCAAAACCGGCGACCACGCTGGAGGAAAGATGCAGGGACTGGCCCAGAAACCGGAACTGCGGAGTCATCTTGACCGAGATCGTCCTGGTTGCTCGCCCACTGATCCAGGTCTTCCTTCAGGGCATAGACGGTGCCGGTCTTACCGCCCGGCAGCCGACGCACGGGTAAGCCGCGCTCACGCGCCCAGCGCATGACGGTTGTCCGATCGCGACCAAAATGGTTGCCGATCGCCTTCCATCCATCAAGCCGGTTCGATGCGTTCACCACGGTCTCCGCTGCCCTACGATCCGACTATAGGAGCGTCATCCCGGATGTCAAAGCCCCGTGGCGCTGAAGGCTCCCATCCTCGATTTTACCACACCATATGGCTCAGCACATCGGCGACCAGGGCGGTGTTGACGGTGATGACATTGCCGGCGCTGAGCGTAATGACGACATTGCCACCCACCTGGGCGACCAGGCCGTTATTGGCCACCCCGCCGGTATAGGCGTTCACATTGATGACGTCGTTCTGGCTGGCATTGAAATCCGTGATGGTGTCGAGACCGGACGCGGCTTCGAACAGGAATATGTCCGCCCCCAGCCCCCCGGCCAGGACATCCTTGCCACCCTTGCCGTTGATGGTGTTGATGCCGTCATTCCCGGTCAAGGTGTTCCCCAGCGAATTGCCGGTGGCGCTGACATTGGCTGAACCGGTCAGGATGAGGGTTTCGGCGTAGCGACCATTGAGGCTGTAGGTCACGGTTGAGTAGATGAGGTCGGTCCCCTGTCCGGACAGTTCGACAACATTGTCCGTTGTGGTCTGGATATAGTAGGTGTCGTTGCCCGCACCTCCGGCCAGGACGTTCTTGGCGCTGTTGCCGGTCAGGGTGTTGTTGCCGGCATTGCCGGTACCGTCGATGGTCGTCAAACCGGTCAGGATCAGGGCCTCGACCTCCGCTGACAGGGTATAGGTGACTGAGGCATAGACCAACTCCGCACCACCACCGGCCAGTTCGCTGATGATGTCGCCGGCATCGTCGACGCTATAGCTATCGTTGCCGGTGCCGCCGATCATCGTGTCGGCGCCCGCTCCGCCGTTCAGGCTGTCGTGGCCCGCACCTGCGTCGAGGACATTGCTGCCGCTGTTGCCGTTCAGCACATTGAGCAGGCCGTTGCCGGTGGCATTGAGATTGGCCGAACCGGTCAGGCTCAGGACTTCGGCCTGCTTGCCCGCCAGGCTGTAGGTCACCGAAGAAATGACGGTGTCGAAGCCGGCGTTGCTGGCTTCGGAGACCTGGTCGGCCGCGTTCTGGATATAGTAGGTGTCGTTGCCGTCGCCGCCGCTGAGGGTGTTGTTGCCGGCATTACCGATCAGGACATTGTGCAGCCCGTTGCCGGTGCCGCTGATATTGGCCGATCCGGTGAGGGTCAGCCGCTCGACCTCGGCGCCCAGGGTGTAGGTGATGGCCGATTCGACCAGGTCCGAACCTTCGCCCAGCACTTCGGTGATCGTATCGCCGGCGGTGGTGATGACATAGGTATCGTCGCCGCTGCCGCCGATCAGCGTGTCCGCGCCGCCGCTTCCGCCGTCCAACCGGTCATTGCCGCCCAGCGCCGTAAGGCTGTTGTTGCCGCTATTGCCGGTCAAGCTCTGGGCCAGGCTGTTGCCGGTGGCGTTGATGTTGGCGGCCCCGGTCAGGGTCAGGAACTCGATATAGCGGCCGCTGAGGCTATAGGTCACGCTCGAAAACAGGCTGTCGCTGCCTGCGCCATTGGCTTCGACGACATTGTCACCCGTTGAGTCGACATAATAGCTGTCGTCACCCAGCCCGCCGGTCAGGGTATCGGCACCCGCGCCGCCGTCCAGCACATTAAAGGAACCATTGCCGGTGAGGCTGTTGTTGAGCGCATTGCCCGTCGCGCTGACCGCGAGTGCCCCGGTCAGGACCACATTCTCGATATTGGCGGCAAGGGTGATATTGTACGCGCTGTAGACCCCGTCATTGCCGCCGTTCGCCAGTTCGACCAGCAGATCGCCCGAGGTATAGACATAGACGTCGTTATCGCTGCCGCCGATCAGGGTGTCGGCACCTTCCCCAGCGTCAAGCCAGTCATTGCCGCTGCCGGTCTCGATATATTCCGCCGCGCTGCCGCCGGTGATGACATCATTCCCGGAACCGGTCACCACGCCCTCGAAGCCGGCGAAAATCGCCGCGACATTGGTCGATCCGTCGTCCAGGTTCAGCGCCAGATCGTAGGTGAGGGCGCTGGCGTCCAACATATCGATGCCACCTTCGCCATCGACAGTGTCAAAACCGTCGTCCCCGTCGGCCACGGTGATGATATCGTTGCCGGTGCCGCCGTAAACCGTGTCATGGCCCGCCCCGCCACTCAGATCGTCGTCGCCGCCGTCACCCAACAGGCTGTCGTCAGCGCCTTCGCCAAACAGAAGGTCGACGCCGTCACCGCCGGTCACCAGGTCAGCGCCATCGCCGCCATTGACCGTATCGTTGCCGGCATTGACCGCTATCTGATCCGCCGCCGCCGTTCCGGTGACGGCATCATTGCCGGACCCGGTTATCACCACCTCGAAGCCGGCAAAGACGGCGGCCACATTGGTCGATCCGTCCACCATGTTCAGCGTCAGGCCATAGGTCAGGCCGCTGGCCTCCAGCATGTCGATGCCGTCTTCGCCATCGACCGTGTCATAACCGTCGTCGCCGTCGTTCACGGTGACGGTGTCATCACCTGAGCCGCCGTAAATCGTGTCATGGCCTGTCCCGCCGTACAGATCGTCAGCGCCGTCTAACCCGAACAGGCTATCGTCATCGCCTTCGCCGAAAAGCTGGTCGATGCCGTCACCGCCGGTCACCAAGTCGGCCCCCGCACCGGCCAGGACGGTGTCGTTACCGCCGTTGACCGAGATCTGATTGGCCGCGGCATTGCCGGTGATATGGTCGTTACCGCCGCCGCTGACCAAGGCTTCCATATTGACTATGGCCTCGCCGCCAAAGCCGGTCGCGCCGGTCACCAAATCGATGATGTAATCGCCGTTGTAGGGCGAGACATCGACCAGGTCGTAACCGTCGCCGCCATCCAGCACAACATTGTAGCCGTTGATGGTGCCGACCAGGGTGTCATTGCCCGTCCCGCCGACGATCGTATTGTCGCCGTCGCCGCCATCCAGCCAGTCATTGCCATCACCGCCCGTGACCGAATCGTGACCCAACCCGGCCAGGACCGTATCCGCGCCGCCATTGCTAGCCAGGACGTTATTCCCGTCGGTGCCGCCGATGGAATCGTTGCCGGAACCGCTGTTGAGATTCTCAAAAGCCGTCACCGTGGTCGCCGCGAAGCTGTTGACGCCGGTCGCCAGGTTGAGACTGATCGCGCCGGTGTTGACGCTCAGATCCAGCCAGTCATTGCCATCGCCGCCGTCCAGCACGCCCGCCGCGACACCAAAGACGGGGTCGCCGGCATAGACGGTGTCGTCACCCAGTCCGCCATAAACCTGATTGGACCCCAGGCCGCCGGTCAACTGGTCATTGCCCTCGCCGCCGTCCAGGGCGTCGTCGCCGACACCGCCCGTCAGGGTATCCTGGCCGCCCAGGCCGTAGGCGGTATCATTTCCGTCCTGGCCATCCAGGTAGTCGTTGCCGGTACTGCCCGTGAGGCGGTTGGCCAGGCTATTGCCGAAGCCGCCCAGATTGCCGGCCACCAAGGTCAGGTTCTCGATATTGCCGCCCAGGAAGACGGTGACATTGGCAAAGACCTCGTCGACGCCGGCATCGGCGGCTTCCGACACGACTTCCCCTATGACATCGACCACATAGGTGTCACTCCCCAGCCCGCCGGCAAAGGTGTCGATGCCCGCGCCGCCGTCGAGGAAGTCGCCGCCATCGCCGCCACTCAGACTATCGCTGCCGTTACCGCCCAGTTGCGTGTCATTGCCCTCCATGCCGGAGACGGTGTCATTGCCGTCCTGGCCCAGGAAAACGTCGTTACCGCTGCTGCCCGTGAGGCGGTTGGCCAGACTGTTGCCAAAAGCAGACTGCCCGCCTGCCGCCAAGGTTGCGTTCTCGATGTTGCTGCCCAGGGTCACGGTGACCGTCGAAAAAATCTCGTCCACGCCGGCATTGCTGGCTTCGTTGACCAAGTCGGCCCCGGATTCGACGTAGTAGGTGTCATTCCCCAACCCGCCCGACAGGACGTCGATGCCCAGGCCGCCCGTCAGGTTGTCATTGCCGTCACCGCCGGACAAGGTATCGTTCCCGTCCTGGCCGGCAAGGGTATCATTTCCAGCCAGACCGCTCAGGACGTTGGCGCTGGCCGAGCCTGTGATCAGGTTGCTGATGTCGTTCCCCGTGCCATCGCCGCTTGCGGTCAACTGCAGCTCTTCAAAATTGGCCAAGAGCGTGTAGGTCAGGCTGGCATAGACCAGGTCGGCGCCACCGCCGGCGGCTTCGACGAGGCTGTCACCCGCCTGATCAACATAGTAGGTGTCATTGCCGGTCCCGCCCGTCAGGGTATCGCTGCCCAGGCCGCCGCTCAACAGGTCATGGCCACCGCCGCCGTTCAGCCCATTGTTCAGGTCGTTACCGATCACGGCGTTGTCGCCGTTGTTGCCCGTGCCGGTCACCGCGGCGCCCAACAGGTACAGCATCTCGATATTGAAGTTAAGGACATAGCTGCCTGCGGTCGAAAACACGACGTCGGTGCCGTCGCCGCTGTCTTCGAAGATCGTATCGGTCGCGCTGTCGACATAATAGGTGTCGTTGCCGCCTTCACCGGTCAGCGTATCGGTGCCGCCGGCGCCGTCGAGCGCGTTGTGGCCTTCGCTGCCGATGATCCGGTTAGACAGGCTGTTGCCGGTACCGTTGATATCGCCGGCCATCAGGGTGAGGTTTTCGACCTCGGCCGCCAGGGACAGGCTGAGGGTCGCAAAGACCTCGTCGGTCCCGGCGCCGGACGATTCCGACACCGAAACGGTCAGGTGGTTGACATAGTAGCTGTCATTGCCCTGCCCACCGGACAGGGTGTCATTGCCACCTGCCCCGCCATCCAGCCTATCGTTGCCCCCCAGGCCACCCAGGAAGTTGTCGAGGTTCGACCCGATCAGAACATTGGCGCTTTCGTTGCCGAGGCCGGTGCCGGCGCCCCCCAGGGTCAGGTTTTCCAAATTCGCCGACAAGGTATAGTCGAAACTGCCGATCGTGGTGACCAAGTCGGTTCCGGCATTCACGTCTTCGACGATGACATCGCCATCGTTCCGGATCGTGTAGCTGTCATTGCCGGTGCCACCGTCCAGGGTGTCGGCGCCCTCGACGCCAAAGAACGCGTCATTGCCAGCCATGCCGTAAAGATGGTTGTCACGATTGCCGCCAAAAAACACATTGTCCGAAGCGTTGCCGTAACCATTGTAGGCATTTCCGCTCATGCGCAGGATTTCGACATTGTCGGGCAAGGCGTAATTATAATCCACGGAAACCTCATCCGTACCCTCTGCGGCGTTTTCCGTAATCGTGACGATGTTTCCCGAAAACACCCAATAGGTGTCGTTCCCCGCTCCACCCGTCATGCCGGCACCGCCGGCGTCGTCGACCAGCCGGTCATTGCCGTTGCCGCCAAACAGCTCGTCATTGCCATCGCCACCGCTAAGGGTGTCATTGCCGTCACCGCCGATCAGCGTATCCCAGCCACCCCCGCTTGTGAGGCTGTCATCGCCGGTACCACCAGTGAAAGTGTCGTCGCGATTGAAGTTTTCAATCAATGAGCCCGTATCGCCGTTGTACAGAAGCGCATTGGCGAAGGTTCCGCTCGCCGTGCTGACCGCGGCGCCGGCCCAGGCTTCCGCCTCTGTCGCCGCATTCAGGAGCGACTGTCCCTTCGTGGGGCTGGTATCCAGTGCCGACTCGGTTTCGGCCGTGTCGTTGAGAGAAAACACTTTGCGCATGGGGTCACCTGACCAGCCCGATTGACAGGTCGGCAGCAGGCTGGGCGGCCCGACCCAAAATAACATCGTTTCCTAATAAACGAAGGAGTGCCACGGCGCGTATCTTCTGACAATGCACAAAATACCGTCTGCCAGGGCTTTGTGGCGACGGTGTTACAGCCGTTGTCGGGGTATTCCATTCCACCCCGGTCATACGCCATGTCGACCATAGGCCGCAGCCGAGCCCCGATCGCGCCGCAAGCAGCTGTCAACGATTTCGACCGCGATCCAACCACTGCATTACCGGCGTCACGCTCAAACCGTGAATAAGGATCGACAGCAGGACCACCAGGAACAGGGTCTGCCATAGGGTCCGCACATGATCGAAGTCGGCTTGCCCGGAAGCATAGGCCAGGTAATAGATCGAACCCAGACCGCGTATGCCGAAAAACGCAATCACGGCGCGCTCCGCGGCCACGGGACCCGACCCGATCAGGCTCAAGCCGGCGGCGGCGGGACGTATCAGCAGCACGATGACGACGGCGGCAAGCACGACCTGCCACGACAGGTCGGTGAAAATCGCGCCCTTGGCCAGGGCCAGGCCGAAGCAGAACAGTACGAGCATCATCATCAGCCGCTCGATCTGCTCGGTGAAATTGTGCAGATCGTCATGATATTTGTGCCCCCGCTCCACCGAACGCAGCGCCAGGGCCGCAACAAACACCGCCACGAAACCATAGCCGTGTACAAGCTCCGTCACGCCGTAGGTCAGGAAGGTCGCGCCCAGTGCTACGAAACCGTCGCCCGTCCGCGACAACTGACTACGCTTGGGCAGCTTGAAGATGATCAGACCCAGCAGCCATCCGATCGTCCACCCGGCCGCCACGCCGGCGACAAGCTTCCAGATGACATCGACCAACACCCAGTCCGAAAACGAAAAGGCCTGTCCCGCCTGCCACAGGGCCAGTCCGATCGCCAGGTGGACAAACGGAAAGCTCAGTCCGTCATTCAACCCCGCCTCCGACGTCAGGGCAAAGCGCACCTCGTCTTCCTCACCCGACCGCGGTGGACCGACCTGCACATCGCTGGCCAGCACCGGATCGGTCGGCGCCAGGGCCGCCCCCAGCAGCAGGGCCGCCGCCAGGCTGAGGCCCAACAGCCAGTGCGCGACGGCCGCAATGGCGAAAATCGTCAGCGGCATGGCGATGATCAGCAGCCGCCAGGTCAGGTTCCACGACCGCCACCCCACGACCCGGTCCAGCTTCAGTCCGGCCCCCATCAGCGCGATCAACACCACGAACTCGGTGACCCGCTCCGTCACATACCGGTGCTCCAGCGGATTGAAGATCGCATCCTCCGGCAGCGGCAGCCAGGCGAACACCACGCCAAAACCGATACAGAAGATCGGCAGCGACAGAGGCAGGTTCTTCAGAACCAGCGGCAACCAAGCCGTAAGCAGAGTGATGACGCCCAGGACGACCAGTATGATGACATAAACGTCCACGCGCGGCTCCCGACTACGGCAGCGACAAGCTGAGGCCGATACCGTCGAACCGGTTCCGCGCCTTCACCAACCGCGGTAACCGCGCCGCCGCCTTCTGGGTCATCGTCTTGTCTCCCGTGAGGCTCAACCCATGCCGGGATAAACATAAGTTTGCAGTGCGGGTGCCACGCCGGTCCATTGCACGGTGTCAAACCTGGGAACAAAAGGGGCAGGTCCGATATCCCCCGGCCGCGCCTCACCCCTTGGCCGCCCCACGCGCCGTCACATCGTACACCGCGTCGCGCCAGTCCTTAAGGATCGCATCCTGATACGGGATCGTCTGCGTAAAGAACACCGCCGTCAGATCATTGGCCGGATCGACCCAAAAGAGCGTCGTCGCATACCCGTCCCAGAAGAATTCGCCGACATGGCCGAAGGGCTCGCTGTTCTTTTGCGGCGGCCCGACCCGCACGGCGAAGTCGATCCCGAAGCCCACAGCCCCCTTGTTGACTAACCACGACCGGTCGGTCAACCCGGCCGGCAGATGGTCGCTCGCCATCAAGCGCACCGTCTCAGGCTTGAGGATACGCACATCGCCCAGGGCGCCTTCCCCCTGCAACATCAGGGCGAACCGCATATAGTCGTCCAGGGTCGAGGCCAGGACATAGCTGCCCGGCGAGCGCGCCCAGGTCTTGAGATTCAGGTCGCCCCCAAACGCCACGCCGGCGGTCAGTTCCCCGGCCGCGTCGCGGCTGTACATCCCGGCAAACCGCCCGCGCTTCTCGACCGGCACGAAATAGCTCGTATCGACCATGTTCAGCGGCTTGAAAATGCGCTCGGCGAACACCTCCGCCAGGGGCTGGCCAGTCAGCCGCTCGACCAGGGCGCCCTGGATCTCGACATCGTCGCCATAGCGCCACGCCGTGCCCGGTTCGTGCTCCAGCGGCACCTGGCCCATCGCCCTGACATAGTCGGCATAGGTCTTGACCGGCCCGTCCCCGGACGCAGCGCGGTACAGTTCGCCCAGCTTGCCCTGGGCTGCGCCGCTGGCAAAACCCGAGGTGTGGCGCAGGAAGTCGATCACCCGCGGCTGGCGGGCCGGGGGCTGGGTCAGTACCTCGCCCTTGGCGTCCACGCCAGCAGACAGCTTCAGCCCGGCCAGTTCCGGCAGGTGCTGGGCGATCGGGTCTTCCAGCCCGAACCGCCCTTCCTCGAACAGGGTCATCAGCGCCACGCCGGTTATGGGCTTGGTCATCGAAAAGATCTGCACGATGGTGTCGCGCCTCATCGCCCGCCCGGTCTCGCGGTCAGCCTGGCCGAAGGCGCCGAAATAGGCTTCGCGCCCCTTTTCCCAGATCAGCGCCGAACAGCCGGCCACGCGGCCGTCCTTCACAAAGCCGGACATGACGCGATCCACCGTATCCGGGTTGACGATTTGTCCGTCGGAAGCCGCCTGGACCACGCCGGGCAGCGCCAGGGCGCTGGCCCCGGCCAGGAGGAAGATGCGGCGGCTCGTTTGGCTCATCGGTCTGGCTCCAGGCGGGGGGCAACCGGTACCATGCGAAAGCCGCAACAGCAAATCCCACGATGTGGGCCGGACATTGCGGAAAATTTGGTTGCATCTTACCGTGCGCAAAGTTTGCGCGACCGGCTCAACCGTGCCCGCCCAAACCGTCACCAACTCTGGCTGTTGGCCCACATTTGTGGTAATGTGGGCTCCTGAGAACGGAGGCCGGGCCATGAGTCGCTTGACGATTGATATGACGGATCAGCAGCATCAAAGCTTGAAAGCGCTTGCGGCCCTTCAGGGCAAGACTATAAAACAATATGCCCTTGAGCGCTTGCTGCCGGCGGTCGGGGACGACGCACAGGCCTGGACTGATCTCAAGGACTTCCTGACGCGTCGGATTGAACAGGGGCTAACCGGCGACCTGGCAACGCAATCGTTCGACCAGATTGTCGAAGAAGAACTGGGTGAGGGACCCGCAACTTGACGGAACTGTATGTTCTCCAAAGGGGCGCGGCGGACGATGTG
>NZ_GL883077.1:1040510-1061178 GCF_000204015.1 Asticcacaulis biprosthecium C19
TGAGATCTATTGTCAGGCATACCCGCAAGACCTGGGGCGTCGATCAGGCGCGCGTCTATGCTACAAAATTGCAGATGGGAATCGAAAGGCTGTCGCGCGGGCAAGGCAGTTATAAGCTTCTGCCAGACACTCACCGCGACCTGCACGTGGCGCATTGCGAACACCACTATATCTTTTGCCTCAGAAGCAAAACTGCGCCTGCCATCGTCGTGGCGATCCTACATGAGCGTATGGATTTGACCGCGCGGCTAAGAGATCGCCTGGGCTGATACGTCTCAGTCCAACCTTTGCACCTCGATCTTGCGGAACTCGATCGGCTGGCCTTCGGCCTGCAGCGCGATATAGCCCCGCTCCAACTTCAAAACGCCACCGGCCGCCGCGATCAGCTTTGCCGCATCGCCATCCGCCGGGTCCAGCTCCGGCGCCGAATAGTGCAGAACCGCCTTGCCGTCGACAAAGTGTGTGATCTCGCCATTGGGCAGTACCTCGATCTCGCCCTGCGTCCACACCCCGACCGGCAACAACGGCGACGACGACAGGATACAATGACGCAGGTCGCGCTTGCCGTCGATCACCACCGTCGTGCCGGGTGTACACAGATTGCCGCTCGGTTCCTGCTGCGGCCGCGGCACGCCCAGGATCTGGAACTCCAGGCTGACCGGAAAGCCCTGGTCGCGCCGCATGGTCTGCGGCGTCTGGGCGTGGAACATCACGCCCGAATTACTGACCTCCCACACCTTGATGTCCGGCAAAGGGTCGCCATAGATGCGGTATTCGAAGCGCAGCCGAAACGCCTTCAGCGGTTCCTTCCAGAAGATATGGCCGTACTGCCCGGCGAACCGGTTGTCGTAGTTGGTATAGGACACCCGTAGGTTCCCGTCTTCCACTACATAGGTCTTCAGCGGGTCGTCACCTACCTTTTGCCCGACGAGGTTCGGCGTCCATCCGTCCAGCGTTTTGCCGTTGAAAATCGGTTCCCATGCGGATTCCGCTGCCGAAGCGGTAACCGGGGCGGCGCCAATCAGCGCCAGGCTCATGAGGATCGCGGCTTTCATGGGAGACCTCCTATCATTGGCCCCAGCAACACATCCGCTCCTGCCCAAAGTCAAGCCGCAAAAACGTGACAATATTTGCTCGATATTGATCAAAAATGCAGCTACCTTGCGGCGCCCCGGTGTGTAAGGAGATGGAGCCTGACATGAGGACGCCTGACATGAGGACGATCTTGACCGCGGCAATGCTGGCTTCCCGCCTCGTCGTCCCCGCCGGAGTCTGGCTGGGCCTTCTACGTCGTTTTCCCGGGAAATCCCTGTATGATCCTTACAAAATAGGCCGTAGCTTGAGCCTTGGGTGTTCGGGTTCTCGTCCGCACGCTATCTGCGGAAAAACGCGCCGCTCCCGACCCGGTCAGGTCGTCGTCGCGCGATGCTTCGCCTTGATCGAATGGGCCCTATGGACGCGACATCACCAACCAAGCCGCCCCAAACACGCCCGGGCGGACTGACGACGTCCGAGGCGCAATCGCGCCTGCGGTCGGAAGGCTTCAACGAGTTGCCCAAACCCGACAAACGTACACCGTTCCGGATTGTCCTGGAGGTGCTGCGGGAGCCAATGCTGGTCCTTCTTCTGGCCGGCGGCGTCATCTATCTGGTGATCGGCGACCTCAAGGAAGCCCTTGTCCTGCTAGGCTTTGCGATGGCTTCCGTCGCGATCACCGTCGTTCAGGAAGCCCGCACCGAAAAGGTGCTTGAGGCGCTGCGCGACCTGACCAGTCCGCGTGCGCTTGTTCTCCGCGACGGCCAGCGCGTCGGGATCGAGGGCCGTGAGGTGGCGCGTGGCGACGTGATCGTGCTTTCCGAGGGAGATCGGGTTCCTGCCGATGCCAAGCTTATCGAAAGCCATGACCTTCAGGTCGATGAATCCCTGCTGACCGGCGAGTCGCTTCCGGTGCGTAAAACCCCTTCGGAGACTGACGATGGCCGTGTTTTCTCCGGCGCCCTGATCGTGCGCGGCACCGCGGTAGCCGAGGTTTTTGCCACGGGCGTTGGAAGCAGGATCGGCCAGATCGGTCACTCGCTCAAAAGCCTGAAGCCCGAAGTGCCGAGGCTTCAAACCGAAACGCGCAAGCTGGTCGTGCTCTTCGCCGCCGTCGGCGGGATTGTCTGCCTTACGGTCGTCCTCCTCTACGGTCTATTCCGCGGCGGCTGGCTGGAGGCGTTTCTCGCCGGCATTGCCCTGGGGATGTCGATGCTGCCGGAAGAGCTTCCGGTGGTGTTGACGGTCTTTATGGCCATGGGGGCCTGGCGAATTTCGCAGGCCCGAGTCCTGACGCGAAAGGCATCGGCGATTGAGACCCTGGGGTCGGCCACCGTGCTGTGCACCGACAAGACCGGCACCCTGACCGAAAACAAGATGTCTGTCGCCGAGTTGCGTCTTAAAGCCGGTGAGGTCGCGCGCGCCGATGCGCCCCTGACTCAGGGGTGTCTCGACCTGGCGGAATTCGGTCGGCTGGCCAGCGAACCCGAACCCCATGATCCGATGGAAAAGGCCTTTCACGCCTTCGCGGCACAGCAGGGTCCGTCACGGATCGTGCCTGGAAAGCTCGTCAACTCCTACGGATTGCGGCCGGACTTTCTGGCCATGTCGCAGGTCTGGCAACCGGACGATGTCCACCTGGATAGGATCGTCGCGGCCAAGGGTGCACCTGAAGCCATAGCAGAACTCTGCCGCTTCAGCGATGAAGAGGTCGCGGTCCTGAAACTGGCCGTGGAAGCCATGGCCGGGCAGGGCCTGCGTGTCCTCGGCATTGCACGGGCCAGCCATACGGGCGCAGACCTCCCCGCCAGCCAGCGCGATTTCGCCTTCGAATTTCTCGGCCTGGTCGGGCTCGCCGATCCGCTACGGGCCAGCGTCCCGGCGGCGATCAAAGAATGCCGGACAGCCGGCATCCGCGTCATCATGATTACCGGTGACTATCCGGTCACGGCGCAGTCGATCGCGCGCCAGGCCGGGCTTTTCGACGGTGGCGCCAGTGATGAGGTGGTCAGCGGCGACGCCCTTGCTGCCTTGGATGACGCGGCCCTGACGGAGAAACTCAAATCGGTGACCGTCTTTGCCCGCATCCAACCGGAGCAGAAGCTGCGGCTTGTCCAGGCCCTGAAGGCGAATGGCGAGATCGTCGCCATGACCGGCGATGGCGTCAATGATGCGCCGTCCCTCAAGGCGGCGCATATCGGCATCGCCATGGGCGGGCGGGGTACGGATGTGGCGCGCGAAGCGTCCTCCATCGTGCTGCTGGACGACGATTTCGGTTCCATAGTCAAGGCGGTGCGCCTGGGCCGCCGCATCTATGACAATCTGCGCAAGGCGATCGCCTTTATCTTTGCCGTCCACGTCCCCATTGCCGGCCTGGCTCTGCTCCCGTTAGTCTTTGGCCTGCCGATCCTGTTCGGTCCGATGCACATCGCCTTCCTGGAAATGGTGATCGACCCGGTCTGTTCGCTGGTCTTCGAAGCCGAAAGCGAGGAGGACAATGTCATGAACCGTCCACCGCGTGCGCCACTGGAGCCTTTGTTTTCAAAGGAACTGATTGCCTGGAGCGTTTTGCAGGGCACGCTGGCACTGTCGCTGGTGGCCGCGATCTTCATGGTGGCCCTTCATCTGGGCATGGCTGAAAACGAAGTCCGTGCCCTGGCGTTCGTCTCACTCATCCTGAGCATCGTCGCGCTGATCTTCGTCAACCGCTCTTACAGTGCCTCGCTGTTGACGGCGCTAAAACGGCCGAATTCCGCTCTGGGCTATGTGCTGTCAGGCGTCGTGGCAATGCTGGCCTTGACGCTGTTGTGGCCGTGGGCGCGTGACCTGTTTCGCTTTGGCCCGCTGCACGGGAGCGATCTGGCGCTCAGCCTCGGCGCCGGCGTCATCACCCTGATCTGCCTGGAGGGTCTGAAACCTTTCTGGCGCAGATGGCTGTCTTCGCCCCGTGTTGCAGGCGGAATGCGCCACGTCCCAAACCCTCTACCGGAGTGACATCATGTCGATTCGATCGCTTATGTGCCTGTTCGGCGGTGAAACCTATGAACTCAATGCCCTCGATACGGCCTTCCACCTGACCCGTACCAGCGGTGGCCGGTTGCAGGTCGTCCATGTGGCGTCGCCGCCGGTTCTGTTCGAAGTGTTGCGCGCAGCGGATTCGTCATCGTCAGGCGAAGGTGTGACCGCAGTGCTCGAGACGGATGCCCGCCATCTGGCGGACGCCGCTCTGGCCCTTGTGACGAAAAGGTCCACTACCCATGCCGTACCTCTGGTCGCCAGTCATCATCCCATCTTGCCCGACCAAGCCCTGGTAACCTTCTGTCCCCTCATGGGGCCGGTTGCACGGTGCCTGCCGGATGCCGGCCGGTGCGTCGACCTGATTGTCATCGGCCAGGACGGTGGTCGCGGTGGCCACACGGGAGCGGTCCTGACGGCACTGTTCCATACCGGCAGTCCGGTCCTGGTCGTACCTTCGGTATCGGATGCGCCGCTCTCTTCGACGGGCTATGCCCGCAACGTTGCCGTGGCGTGGGACGGAAGCCTGACAGCCTCGCGCGCCCTGCGTGCCGCGTTGCCGCATCTGTCGCGCGCCGATAGCGTCCACCTGGTAAGCGTGGAGGGCATGGGTGACCCTTATGACGCAACCGGAGAGGCGGCTGTCCTGGCCTATCTGGCATGCCACGGCATTTCCGCCGATTTCATCCGTGCCGAACGCGTCGCCCACAGTATCGGACATATCCTGCTGGAGAAGGCCGGTGACCTGGACGCCGACCTGCTGGTCGCGGGGGCTTATGGTTACGGCCACATGGGTGAGTTGAGTCTGGGGAGCGTTAGCAATCATATTCTCAAACATGCGCATCTTCCGCTTTTGCTGGCCCACTGACACCAGCCCTACCTCGAGCCGCTGCACGCGTCGATTTAGGAACAGGTAGGATTTTAAGAAATTCCAATAGGTCGATGCTTAGCTTTGGCGATAACGGGCCCTCGGCCGTTGCCGCCCAGCAGGTTTGACCGGGCTTAATTCTTCGTTGGGTCCGCAAAGCGATTTACCGGCGGCTTATGTCCGTACACTTCGCACACATATCGGCCTTATGGTGCTCCAGGTCATGATCGTCTCTCCGGCGGAAACACGTCACATCATTCCAAAAGGGATCAGGTCATGGACATCTATAACTATCTCAAGAAGGACCACCAGAAGGTCGCCGACCTGATGCAGCAGGTCATCGACACCAAGGATCTTGGCGAGCGCCAGGCCCTGTTCGAAACGATCAGGCAGGAATTGACCCTGCACGCCGATGCCGAAGAAAAGACCTTCTACGACGCCATCGAAAAGGCGACACGCAGCCAGGCTGTCGGGGAGAAGATCGAGCACGCCCATCACGAACACGACGAGATCCGCGAGTACCTGCACAAGCTGTCAACCACGCCCATCGAGGAAGAGCTGTGGATCGAGACCTTCGGCGAGTTCAAGCACTCGGTCGCCCACCACGTCGAAGAGGAAGAGCGCGAGATCTTCGAAAAGGCCAAAAAGTACCTGAGCAGCCACGAGGCCACCAAGCTGACCAAGGACATCGACGCGCTGAAGCGGGAGTTTAAGGAACAGCTCGAAGTTCCTGCCGGCGTGCTGGGCGAAGCCTCGGCCATCGGCGGGCTGCCAAAGGGGCGGTAAGGTTTTTTGACCACGAACAACATGAAAAGCACGAACTTGAAGGCATGCCTGATCCGCACAAGCCTGAAGTTCGTGTTTTTTCGATCAATCCTTGCTTGATCTTCCGTTTGGTAGCGGATCGTAATTTCGCACACCGCCACGGCGCCGGTCAGTTGCCGGAGGCACTGCTCTCGACTTCGCCAGATGGCCGTGATTCGAAGCGTATTGCTGCGCCCTGGCCATCTTCGGAATAATAAACCCGACCCCACGAGTCTCGGTAGAACTCGCGACAAAGGTCTGGCTTACCGGGATAGACCCACCGCGTACAGACCCGGTTTCCCTGAACCGTATAGTGGCCCTCTTCAATGCCTTCGCCGTAAATCATGTGAACCCCGTTGCGATAGTAGCCTTCGGAAGAGTCGCAGCATTCCGGTCCGATCATAACATTGGAAAGGCTTTTGCGAACCTCTGCGTCGCTCATGGGTTTCAGATCCCCTGCCTTGACGTGCGACGGCTGGCAAGCGGTCAACGGCGTCAGCATCGCTATTGTCAGGATCAGCTTTCTTACCGACATTGCGTTCCCCCATATCTTGCTGGACACTAAGGCCGTTTAATCACCAAAGTCAAAACCGTCCCTTGGCCCGTCGCGGCTTCTACCGTCAGTTCGCTGCCCAAGGCCCGGGCGCGCTTTTGCATATGGTTGAGCCCCCGTCCGCCGTCTGTTTCCGGTCGGGCGTCGGGGTCGAATCCCTGGCCGTCGTCGCTTAGCCGGATACGGAGCGTCTCCGCGTCGCCCGCTTCGAGTTCGAGCCGAACCGTCGTCGCCGCGGCATATTTCAGAATGTTGGTCATTCCCTCCTGCAGGATGCGGTAGATGTGCAGAATCTCCTGCGGCCGGAAGCCCTGGACCTCGCCGTCCAGACGGTTCTCGAACACAAATCGGATGCCCGCAGCCTTCAGCCGCGGCTGCATCCGGTCGCGGAAAATCGCCAGGGCTATGTCGAGCGAATCCCCGACGCTGTCCATGGAATCGATGATCAGCCGCAGGTCGTCGACCGCCGCCTGGACCTGCTGATGGACGCGCTCCTGAGGCAGCGGCTTGCCCTTTAGCTGCAACATCAGGCTGACTAACTGGCCGCCGATCCCATCATGCATATCGCGGATGAGCCTCTGGCGCTCGGTGTTGATGGCGTTGACCTTTTCCTGCTCCTGTAGCCGCGCGTAAGACGCGCGGATCTCGGCTTCCTTTTCGGCCACCTGGACGGCCAGGTCGCGGTACAGCCGGTAGCCTTGCGCAGCCAGGTGGCCGGCCACAGCGGCGATCAACACGATCGGCAGGTAGTAGGCGGCATCGATAAACCGCCTGACCTGGAAGATGGTAATCAGGGCGTCGTAGAGTTCCGACGCCAGAAACAATGACATCAGCACGATAGCCCCACCGGCTTCGCCCGGGCGCGCCGGCGCCATGCGCCACAGGCTCCACAGGGTGTAGCCCGACACCAGCAGCAGCGACACGGGATTCAACACCTGGGTGACCAGGACATAAACCTCTCCGCCGGTGGCCCACACCAGGGCGAAGATCGCAGCGAATATCACGAAATTGAGGGCGAACCACAAGGTGTGCTGCCGCGGCTGCCCGGTCCACGCCTGGACGAAATAGGCGGCGGTCGCCAGGCACAGATAGTGGATCAGGTACACCAACATAAAGAAGGTGGTGTAGTCCAACCCGTTGCCGGCCCAGACATAGGCGACGGCGCGCAGGGCCAGGGCTGCCATGAAAGCGGCCAGGCTGGCGAAGAGCGGGCTGTAGCCGGAAATCGGTAACAGGCACAGCGCCACGAGGGCGACCAGGCCTCCGGCCACGGCGGTGATGATCGGCACATAGTGACCCAGAAGGACGATGTGGTGCTCATAGGCCTTGAACGGCTCCAGCGGCCCGAAATAGACCGTCTGGACATAGGGATGACAGCCTGTGCGTGTCACCACCAGATCGACCCGGTTTGTTCCGGGCTCCATCAGGTCCGGCGGGATGCCGATCAGGAAGGGCCGGCGTTCCTCACGGCTGGGGGTCAGCGAAAACTCACCGCGCGGCGTGGCGATCAGGCGGCCGTTGACATAGGTTTCGAAGTTGTCGGAAACCCAGGGCAAATAAAGCGCCCAGTTGACATATTCGTCGCCCTTGACGTCGAAGCTGATCTGGTAGGCCGGGCTGTGATAGCCGCGATAGCAGGCGCCGGGTTCGACGGGAAAGGTTTGACGGTGGCCGGCATCGCGCGCACCAAAGTCCGGATCGAGACCGGGCAGGGGGTGGACGTAGATTTCGCCCACCTCCCAGGATTTCATGTAGAGGTGTTCCTTTTCGGTTTCGCCGATCAGAAACAGTGTCCCCCAGAACAGGATCTGCGCGCTCAGGATACCGAGCGCCAGGCGGACAAAGCGGTGCTGCCAGATGGCCGCCGCCGTCATTGCCGGATCAGGCCGCGGTGGAAGGCTTCGAAGACGGCTTCGCCGCGTGAGCGTACGGCCAGCTTGCGGTAGATGGCCTTGATATGGTCGCCGACCGTGTAGTGCGAAATCTCCAGAGCCAGGGCGACCTCCTTGTTGCTCAAACCCTTCGCCAGCAGCTTCAGCAACTCGAGTTCACGCGTGGTCAGATGGGTCTCATCCGACGGCTCCGGAGTAGGTGGCGGCGCTGTGCGCAAATGGCGCAGCAGATAGGCTGCCACCGAGGCCGAGATCGGCGAACCGCCGTTCAGGGTCTGGCGGACATTGTCCAGCAGGTCGTCGTCGGGACTGTCTTTCAGCACATAACCGTCGGCACCCGCGGCGAGGGCGCTCATCACCGAGGTTTCGTCACCGAACACCGTCAACACCAGGATGCGCGGCGGCGTGGCGGTTTTCAAAGCTTCGGCGATCAGGGTCAGGCCGCTGCCATCCTCCAGGCCGAGATCCAGCACCAAAAGGTCCAGCGGTTGCTTGATCAACTCGCGTCCCTCGGCGACCGAACGCGCCTCGCCGGTCAGTATCAGGTCGGCCGCGCCCTCGAATATGCGCGCCAAGTGCTGGCGGATGACGGGATCGTCTTCCACCACCCCGATACGGCGTTTCCCCTTATCCATGCACGATCCCTCTGAGAGTTGGATCATCTTCGACGAAAGGCGTTCTGTACACCCCTTAATCGCGGGATGGAGGCGGGACGCGACCGATTTCATGGACCGGGGCATGGCATCTGGCCCGACGATCCTGGGCGGGCGGGCCGCGCGGCTTAGCCAGCTACCTCTGACAAATCCGATCAGTCCATCGGCGGTTCCGGATGCACGAATCTGCCTCTCGTCCGTTTCCCGCCGGAATGCAGCAGCAACTCTGCCGCCTTGGTCGCAGCGACTCCCATGATAAGGCCGGCGGCGAAGATGCGCCAAGTGCGTGACCACGGCGTTGAGGACGAAACGCGCCGGTAGGGCGCCGGAATGGCGGCTGGTTTTGGCGACCGGGCCTGTTCGGGCTTCCAGACATAGGTATCGACGGTTTCGTCGGGTTTGGTCTTGATAGCTTCGGTCGAGTCGGCAAGGGACATGGAGAACTCCTTTTACGGTTGCCGGGATTCAAGACCTGAACGCGTAAAAAGACGATGCGGGACTGAGCCCGGCCTCAACAATTACAAGGACTGTAATCCATTCCCGATTGCTTGAAACGAAGCGGGCTTTGTGGCACCGGTAAGGGAGAAAAAATATAAGGGGCGAAGGTCGTGCGCAGGGGTATCAGTCTACTGGTTCTGGCCATGGTGGCCGCGCCCGCAATAGCGCAGGAGGAACCCGGCACGGGTTACATCGCCCTGTCGCCGGAAGACTATGCCAAACAACCGGCCTCGGTGCGCGCCCGCAGCGCCGTGCTGCTGACCAAGGTCGATTTAAGCCCGTACTTTCCGGTGCCGGGCGACCAGAGCTTCCAGGGGTCGTGCACTGGCTGGGCGGTGTCGTATGCGACGCGGTCCTATTACCTGGCGACCGAACTGGGTTACAAACCCTCTAGCCCGAAACAGATCGCTTCGCCTGCCTTCGTGTTCAACGCCTCGACCTCCAAGCCCGATCCCAAGGGCGTGTTCTGCGGTGGCGCCACCCTGGTTGATGCCCTGGGCGTTGTCGTCGACAAAGGTGCCGTCAGCCTGGCGGAATTTCCCTATTCGCCCACGACCTGCATGCCGGCGCCGGGGCCAGACCACCTGGCTGTGGCCGGCGCCTGGAAGGTGCCAGGCTACGAGGCCATCCCCGTCGCCAATATCCGCAACCCGGATGCCTACAAGGAGATGCTGGAACGCGGCAAGCCGGTGGTGATCGGCGTGCGTTTCAACGCGTCGGAGTGGAAGGCCTTTTCCGGGCCGGGCGTCATGACGCTGGGGCCCAACTCGACGGGTGAAGCGGCCAAGGGCGGCCATGCCATGGTCGTCGTCGGCTATGACGACGCCAAGGTCGCGGCCAATGGCGAACGCGGCGCCTTCCGGCTGATGAATTCATGGGGCCAGGGCTGGGGCGACCGCGGCTATGCCTGGGTCAGCTATGCCGCCCTGACGGCGCTGGTCCAGGAAGCCTTCGTCTTCAAGGGCGCCTTGCCGCCGATGATCCCGCGCGATGGCGTCTATGCCCCCGCCAAGGCGATGAATGTGACGGTGCCGGTTTCGACAATACCCGTGCAGACCGTGCCCGCTCAGCCGCTGCAGACCGCGCCGGTCAAGCCGCCGGTTGCCGTCGCGCCACCACCGCCACCTCCTCCTCCGCCACCGACCCCGAAGGATCTGACGCCGGAACTGACGGCCATGGCCCGGGAGTTCAAAACCGGCGAGATCAAGGTCACGCGAGGCACCGCGGGTTGGCGTTTGACCGGCTATGGCTGTGTCGACGAGGTGCAGTATCTGCGCGCCCGCACCGGTCAGTATGGCGACCGCGTCTCGGTGGTCATGGAGGAAACGCCATGGCCGGCCTGTGAGATCCGCGGCATTCTGAAGGACGCCGTCAATCGTGGCGGCGTGGCGGCCCAGGTGGTTAACCTGGCACCGGACGCGCCGCCGGTGGCCCGCGGCGTCCAGATCACCGAAGAGGATGCCCCCGTCACGACCACCGCCATCCTGCGCAACGGCGATCGTTTCGCCATCGAGGCCGAAGTTCAGGACCAGGCACCATACGTCCAGATCTTTTACCTCCAGGCGGACCAGTCGGCCAAGGAGATCTGGCGCGGCGAGGTCAAGCCGGATGGCAGCGGCCGTCGCCGTTTGTCGATTGGTGGCGCCAATTCCAAGATCAAGCTGACCGCCAGCCGGCCCTACGGCACCGAGGCCGTGCTGATCCTGGCCGGCAGGGCCGCGATGACGCCCAAGACCATGCCGAAAAACACGTCGGAAGCCGGTTTCATGGACCGTCTGCGCAGCGATCTGGGCGCGGCGGTGCGTTCCGACCCCGGTATCCGTGCCCAGATCGTGCAGATCGAGGTTCGCGATACCCCGACGACGGCCTGGCTCATCACTGAGGAGGAACTGAAGGCCTTCGGTTCCGGCGAACCGGAATGGAACCTTCCGTTTTATGCCACCGGCGACAGCTGGGGCCCCAAGGTTGTCCTGCCTGGAAACTACGACTCCAGGACCGGACGGCTGACCCTGGCCAATATCACCTTCAAACCGGCCTCGGGCGCGCGCATCCGGCCGGAGACCCTGCGGATCCAATACCGTACGGCGGTCGGCTGGCGCGACCTTACCGACCGCGTCCTGGCTCAGGGCAAGGTCACAGCAACCGGCCTGAACGCCAATCCGCTGGCTATCCCTGCGGGCAATCACCGTATCCGCATCACGATCATGGATGACAAGGGCCGGGTCGGGATGAACGAGTTGAGGATCAAGACCGGTGTTTAGAGGCGCAGCACTTCTGACCGTTCTCGCTCTGGCCGTCGCACCCGCAGCCGTCACGGCCGGGCGCGTCTCGACACCGCCGCCCTCGGCCAAGGTCGTCGGCGGGCAGGTAGCCGATCCGGCGCGCTGGCCGGGCTATGCCGCCATCGGGATCAAACGCCCTGACGGATCGGTGGCCATTGTCTGCGGCGCCACCATGATTTCCAAGCGCCACGCCCTGACCGCGGCGCATTGTGTCGAATCCTATGCCCCCGCCCTGGCCAAACACTGCGCCGTCGCGGCAAAGCCCGTCGCCAGTCTGATGCTGTTTCCCGGCCTGGTCGACCTGACCCGGACGCCCGAAGCCAGGCCCTATCGCGCGGTCAAGGTCACGGCCCACCCTGATTCCGATTGCGAGGAAGAGTTGCAGCAGACGGCGGGTCAGCCATCCTATGACAACGACATTGCGATCATCCAGGTCGACCGCGACTGGACCGGCCCGGTTGCAGCCCTGTCGCTGGCGGCCGATACCGATCCGGACAGCGGCCTGACGGCTGTGGCAGGCCTGGGCACGACCGAGAGCGAGAGCACGCAAATGTTCCGCGCCCGCGACGGCGTGCAGTTTGCGGCGCGTGCCGGTCGGCTGCTGGAAGCCTTCATGCCGATCGTCGATGGCGGTCTCTGTTCGGAAGGGCGCAAGGGCACGGGTGGCGTCATCGGTCCGCGCCAGGTCTGCGCCGGCTGGGTCAAGGCGGCCGCCAGCCAGGCCATCGGTGACGCCTGTGGTGGCGATTCCGGTGGCCCTCTCATGGCCTATGACGGGGCGCGCCGTCCCTATCAGATCGGCGTCGTCAGCTGGGGGCCGTCGCCATGCGGCATCGCCGGTGAACCCGGCATCTATACCCGCGTTTCGGCCTATGCCGGCTGGATTCGCTCGGTCGTGCCGACGGTGGCCGCGGCGCGTCCGATGACCGGCGCCAACGAAGCGCCTAAAGAAGCCGCCGGATTCTCGGCCCTCCAGCACCAACTGGCGCCGGCGAAGGACCGTATCACGGTCGAGATTTGCGAAGCCGTCGAAGGCGGCGCGTGCGGTTTGACGTCCTTAAAGGCCGGCCAGCGCATCCGCCTGAAAGTGACCTCGCCGGTGGCTGGACGATTGATCCTGATCGACCGTAATTCCGGATTTCAGGTGGTGCAGGTCTTCCCTAACGCCTTTGCGTCGGACGCCGGGCGCGGCTTTATCGTCGCCAACAGCCCGGTGACCTTCCCGGACGAAACCCAGCCCTTCCAGATCCAGGCCCAGCCGCCCTATGGCGCGTCGCAGCTTCTGGCTATCGTCGCGCCGCCGGGCGCCAACCTGGAGGATTTCATCGCCTCGTCGTCCGTCAAATCCAAGGGCGTTGAGGTGACCTATGAGCCAGGCTGGGATACCGAGACCGGGGCGGACTATTTTGCGGCCAATCTGGCCAACCAGGTCAATGCCGAAATCAACGACCTGCCCAAGGTCGAGGCGGATGCGCCCTTGCCCGGATGGGGCATGGCGGTGCTGGACTATGAGATAAAATAGCGGCGGCAGATCTCGACCTGAAGTGAGCAGCACTAACCCGGCCGTACAGGGGAAATAGCTTGACGAAAAAGGGTCTGAAACCTATTTGCACTGCAAAATGATGGGCTTTCGTCTGCCTGCCCCTGGAGTTGTTTATGGCCAAGTTCAACCGCGAGACCGTGCTGAACGTTCATCGCTGGACGGACAATCTGTTCAGTTTCCGCACCACGCGGGACACGGCTTTCCGTTTCGACAGCGGTATGTTCGTGATGATCGGCCTTGAGGTCGACAACCGGCCGCTGCTGCGTGCCTATTCGATCGCCTCGCCGGCCTATGCCGAGCATCTGGAATTCCTCTCGATCGTGGTCGAGAACGGTCCGCTGACGTCACGCCTGCAACACATCAAGCCCGGCGACGAAATCCTGGTCGGGCACAAGCCGACGGGGACCCTGCTGCTGGATAACCTGGATTCGGGCCGCAACCTGTACCTGCTGGCCACCGGCACCGGATTGGCGGCCTTCATGGGGATCGTGCAGGAACCGGACGCTTATGAGCGTTTCGAGAAGGTCGTGCTGATCCACGGCGTGCGCAATATCGCCGAACTGGCCTATCGCGACTTCTTCACTTCGCAGATTCAGAACGACGAATATATCGGCGAGCTGGCGCAAAACCAGCTGGTCTATGTGCCGACCGTCACCCGCGAGCCGTTCGAACGCCAGGGCCGGATTCCCGACCACCTGGTCTCCGACGCCTTCTATGACAGCCTGGGGCTGCCGAAGCTGGACCCGGCGCAGGACCGTGTCATGGTCTGCGGCAGCACGGCCATGCTTAAGGATCTTGCGGCTCTGCTGGAAGGCCTGGGCTTTGAAGAAGGTTCCAACGCCAAGCGCGGCCAGTTCGTCGTCGAGAAGGCCTTTGCCGATCAGACGCCGTCGCGTGCGACCGCCGCCGCCGAGTAATCAGCCCTTATAGATATCCGGGTGATAGCGCTCCATCAGCGTGTCCGGCCGTGCCGGGGCGTGGAAGCCGAACCTGGCGTACAGGTGATGGGCGTCGCTGGTCGCCAGCATGAACCGCCGCAATCCCTGCAAATCCGGATGGGCGAACACGGCTTCCAGCAGGGCCGAGGCATAGCCCATGCCGCGGAACTCGCGCTCGACATAGACATCGACCAGGTTGGCAAAGGTGGCATAGTCTGAAATCACGCGGGCGAAGGCGATCTGTTCGCCACCCAGCCAGCCGCCGAAGCACAGCGAATTGGCCATAGCCCGGTCGAAGAGTTCGCGCGGTATGCCCTGGGCCCAATAGGACTGGCCGTTGATAAAGGCGTAAACCCGGTCGAAATCGATCCGCGACCGGTCGGAGGTGATGTCGTACTTCATGCGGCAATCCGTATCATATCCCAATGGTTGACGGCGACCGCGAATTCCATGACACTGTTCGTCCAAATGGCGAAGCTCCTGCCCCCTCTGATGTCGCGCCTGATGGCCTTCTGCGTATTTCTGTGTATGGCAGCGACGCTTAATACCGGCTTTGCGCGAATCCAGAGTGACCAGCTCAATCTGCAACATCGTGCGAGTGGCGATATCGAACTGGCCGACGGCGGCTGGCTGAAGGCCTGCGACGGCGAACGCGATGACTGCGACGGCCATATTGCACCGGTCGACATCCATCACGATGACATGGGGCTCAGCCACCATCATCACCACAGCGAAACGCCATCGGCGCCCTTGCCGCAAAAGGCGCTGTTGGCAACAACCGGCCTGTCCGCACCGCTCGACCTGCGGCAGGGCAAGACCAGTATGCCCACCGGCCTGAGCACCCCAACCCCCGACCAGCCTCCGCGAGCCTGACCCGTCACTGACGGGGTGCGCCGCCCTCCGGCGCGTTCAGACATTCAGCGAGGACCTATGATTCCCCTCTATCTGCGCGTGAGCTGCGCAAAGACCATTAACTGGCAGGCCGCCGGGCTAAGCTTAATCCTGGCGGTTCCGGCTTTGGCCGAACCTCTGCCGCTGTCCGTGGCCCTGACTCGCGCTGCCGAAGCCGATCCTGCCGCCGACGCCACCTACCAGCGCCGTCGCGCTGCCGACGCGGGTATCCGCCAGGCGGGCGCTCGCTTGAATCCCGCCATCGGGGTCGATGTCGAGGACGCCCTGGGCTCGGGCGCCTATAGCGGTATCGACCGCATGGAAACGACCGTCACCTACCAGCAGACCCTGGAACGCGGCGGCAAGCGCGACGCCCGTATCGCTTCGGCCTCGGCCCAGCGCGACCTGGTGACCGCTCGGGGACAGGTGCGGGTCTGGAGCCTGATGGGAGAGGTCCACACCCTGTGGATTGAGGCCACCGCCGCCGAAGCCACGGTCGCCCTGGCCGAGGAACGCCTGACCCTGGCACGGACCGCCCAGGCGGAAATCGGGCGCCGGGTTGCCGCGGCGCGCGATCCGCTGTTTGCCGGGTCTCTTGCCGATACAGATGTCGCCAACGCTGAAATCGCCCGCGACCAGGCCAAGGCGAAAGCGCAGCAGCTGAAACTGCAACTGGCCGGCTATTGGGGCGGGGGTGCAGATATCGACCTCGACCCGGCTTGGCTGGAGGACCTCAGTGCGGCCGGCGCCGAACCCGTGGTGATGGAAACGCCGGATCTGGCCCTGTTGCGGGCCCAGCAGCGCATGGCTTCCGCCGATATCTCGGTGGAAACGTCGCGCAGCGTCCAGGACCCGACCCTGCAGGCCGGCATCCGCCACTACCAGGCGGACAACGCCTTTGCCTTCGTGATCGGCGGCTCGATTCCGCTTGGCCGTTACAATACCAATGCGGGTGCCATCGAACGCTCGCAGGCGGAGGCCCAGGCCGCGGCTGGCGACTTCGCTGCCGCCGGCCGCATCCGCGACCGCGAGATTGCCGCCAGCACGATCCGCATGGTCAACCATGCCGCCGAGGTCCGCCGCATCGACGACCAGGTTATCCCGCAGGCGCAACGCGCGGTGGCCCAGGTGCGCGAAGGTTTTGCCCGCGGCGGTTTTAGCTACCGCGATGTCATGGGCGCCCAGGAGGTGCTGATGGCCGCCAAAGCCCGTCGCCTGGAGGTTCTTAAAGCTTTCCAATTGGAACGCGCCCGGCGCGAACGTCTCAGTGGTCAATGGGTGGCTTTGCTGCCGGAGGTGGCCCAATGATCCGCCGTACGATTTTGACAAGCTTCGCCGCCCTGACCCTGGCCGCCTGCAGCAAGGCGCCCTCCGAGGAACGCGGAGAGCATGCAGAGGAAGAAGAATTCGAACGCGGACCGCACCGCGGCCGGTTGTTACGCGATGGTGATTTCGCCGTCGAGATCGCCATCTTCGAAGATGGGGTCCCGCCCGAGTTCCACGTCTATCCCTACCAGAATGACAAGCCTGTCGATCCCCGCCAGGTCCAGCTCACAGTGACCCTGGTGAGGCTTGGCGGCAAGCAGGACAAATTTGCCTTTGCCCCCCAGCAGGACTATCTGCGCGGCGACGGCGAGGTGGTCGAGCCGCACTCCTTCGATGTCAAGGTGGCCGCCACGTACAAGGGCAAGAACCATATCTGGTCCTACGCGTCCTATGAGGGCCGCACCACCATCAAGGCCAATGCCGCTATTGAAGGTGGCGTCAAAACGGAAATCGCCGGCGCGGCCGAGGTCAGCGATCTGATCGACATGTCCGGCCGTGTCGAGATCACCCCGGAAGGCAAGGGCGAGATCCGCGCCTGGTATCCTGGCCGCATCATGTCGCTGACCGGTGAACTGGGCCAGACCGTGCGTAAAGGTCAGATCCTCGCGCGCGTCGAGTCGAGCGATAGCCTGCAGACCTATGGCATTCCGGCGCCAATTTCCGGAATCATTGTCGAAAAGAATCTGAATGTCGGCGACCTGGCTATTGACCGCGCCATCTTGGTCATTGCCGATTCGACGCAGTTGCATGCCGAGTTCTTTGTCTATCCGCGTGACGCCGAAAAGGTGAGGGTCGGCCAGTCAGTCGAGGTCCGCAACCTGGCCGGCGATGTCAAGGTGATGGCCAAGGTCGAGGCTATTTTGCCAACCGCCGACCTGGCCAGTCAGACCCTCATGGCGCACGTTCATATCCCGTCTAGCCTGGCCTCGAGTTTCCGGCCGGGCATGGGGGTCAACGGATCGTTCGCCGTGTCGAGCGAATCCGTGCCCTTGGCGGTGCGGACGAAAGCCTTGCAGCCCTTCCGCGACTTTACCGTGGTCTACATGAAGTCCGGCGAAACCTATGAGGTGCGCATGCTGGAACTGGGCCGCCGAACGCCGGAATGGACGGAGGTCCTGGGCGGGCTGGAACCCGGCACCGAATACGTCACAGACGGCGCCTTCCTGATCCGCGCGGACATCGAAAAGTCCGGCGCGAGCCACGATCACTGAGGCCGCCATGGACAAGAAACCTATTCTCGAAGCCGTCATCACGGCGGCGATCCGTTACCGCTGGATCGTACTGGCCCTGGTTCTGGTCTCGGCCGCGATCGGTGTCTGGAGCTTCCAGCGCCTGCCGATCGACGCCACCCCGGACATCACCAATGTCCAGATCCAGATCAATACCGAAGCTCCCGGCTACTCTCCGCTGGAGGCCGAACAGCGCATTACTTTCCCGGTTGAGACGGCCATCGCCGGCCTGCCGGGTCTGGACTACACGCGCTCGATCTCACGCTACGGATTGAGCCAGGTAACGGTCGTCTTCAAGGATGGCACCGACATCTATTTCGCGCGGCAACTGGTCAATGAACGGCTGCAGACGGCGAAGAACCAGCTTCCGCCGGGTATCGCGCCAGAGATGGGCCCCATCTCGACGGGTCTGGGCGAAATCTTTATGTACACGGTCGAGGCCAGAGCGAACGCCCGCAAGGCCGACGGCACGGCCTACAGTCCGGAGGACCTGCGCACCCTGCAGGATTGGGTCATCCGGCCGCAATTGCGGAACACTCCCGGCGTCACCGAGGTCAACACCATCGGCGGCTTCGAGCGTCAGTACCACATTACCCCGCTACCCGACCGGCTGTCGGCCTATGGCCTGACCATGTCGGATGTGGTGACGGCGGTGGAGCGCAACAACGCCAACGCAGGCGCTGGCTATGTCGAACGCTATGGCGAACAGTACCTGGTCCGCGTCTCGGGGCAGGCCGAAACCCTGGCAGATCTGGGCGGCATCATTGTCACCAATCGCGGCGGTATTCCGATCCGTGTGGCCGATGTCGCCGATATCGGCCTGGGTGAGGAACTGCGCACGGGGGCAGCCACCGAAAATGGCCAGGAGATCGTTTTAGGGACAGTCTTCATGCTGAGCGGCGAAAACAGCCGCACGGTCGCGCTTGCGGCCGCGCAAAAGCTGGAGGAAGCGGCAAAAGCCCTTCCGCCGGGCGTGGAAGCCAAGCCCGTCTACGACCGCACGGCCCTGGTCGAACGTACCATCCATACGGTCGAGAAGAATCTGGCGGAAGGGGCGTTGCTGGTCATCGTCATCCTGTTCCTGCTGCTGGGTAATATCCGGGCGGCGCTGATCACGGCGGCGATCATCCCGTTCGCCATGCTGCTGACCATCACCGGCATGGTCCAGGCAAGGGTGTCGGGCAACCTGATGTCACTGGGGGCGCTGGACTTCGGCCTGATCGTCGACGGCGCCGTCATTATCGTCGAAAACTGCCTGCGCCGCTTCGCTGAGGCGCAACACTACCAGGGCCGGTTGCTGACGCGCGACGAGCGCTTCAGCCTGACCGCAGCGGCGACAGCCGAGGTCATCCGGCCTTCGCTGTTCGGGGTGCTCATCATCGCTCTGGTCTATGTCCCGATCTTCGCCTTGACCGGGGTCGAGGGCAAGATGTTCCACCCGATGGCCATCACCGTGGTCATGGCGTTGACGGCGGCCCTGGTCCTGTCTTTGACCTTTGTCCCGGCGGCGGTCGCGTTGTTTGTGACGGGCAAGGTCCAGGAAACCGAAAGCCGCTTCATGCGTTTCAGCCGCGGGCTCTATGATCGCGCCCTGCAATGGGCATTGCGCAAGCGGGTGGCGGTTGTGGCCGGCGCCGTGGCCCTGGTGGTCGTCTCCGGTCTGGCCGCCAGCCGCATGGGTTCGGAATTCATCCCGAACCTGGACGAAGGTGATATTGCCATGCACGCCCTCCGCATTCCGGGGACCAGCCTGACCCAGGCGGTCAGGATGCAGACAGCCCTGGAAGGGCGCATCAAGACATTCCCGGAGGTCGAGCGGGTGGTCTCCAAGATCGGCACGGCGGAGGTGGCGACCGACCCGATGCCACCATCGGTCGCCGACACCTTCATCATGCTGAAGGACCGCAAGGACTGGCCCGATCCCAATAAACCCAAGGCGAAGCTGATTGCCGAACTGCGGGCGGCCGTGGCCGAAATCCCCGGCAACAATTACGAGTTCACCCAGCCGATCCAGATGCGCTTCAACGAACTGCTGTCAGGGGTGCGCGCCGATGTGGCGGTCAAGGTGCATGGCGACGACCTTGAGGTGCTGATTGCCAAGGGCGGCGAGATCCGCGAGGTCATGGAACGTATCGACGGTGCCGCCGATGTCGGGGTCGAACAGATCACCGGCCTGCCGGTGCTGCAGATTCGACCCGATCGTGCGGCACTTGCGCGCTTGGGGCTCAACATCGCCGATGTTCAGGAGGTGGTGTCGACCGCCATGGGCGGAACCGAGGCGGGCCAGGTGTTCGAGGGCGATCGCCGCTTTGATATCGTCGTTCGCCTGCCGGAAACCCTTCGCCAGAATGTCGATGAGATCGGACGGTTGCGTATTCCCCTGCGTGCATCCGACGGCAGCGTGAGTGGCTTTGTGCCCTTGCAGGACGTGGCCAGCATTGCGGTTGAAAAGGGCCCGAACCAGATCAGCCGCGAGGACGGCAAGCGCCGGGTTGTTGTGACCGCCAATGTCCGCGGCCGCGATCTGGGTTCCTTCATTACGGAGGTACGTCAGAAGGTCGGCGCCGAGGTGGAGGTCGATCCGGGTTACTGGATCACCTATGGCGGCACGTTCGAGCAACTGATCTCGGCGGCGCAACGCTTGCAATTGGTGGTGCCGGCGACGCTGCTGCTTATCTTCGGTTTGTTGTTTGCCTTGTTCCGTTCGGTGAAGGATGCGGCCGTCGTCTTTTCGGGTGTACCGCTGGCCCTGACCGGCGGCGTGGGAGCTCTGCTGATGCGCGACCTGCCCTTGTCGATCTCGGCCGGGGTGGGTTTCATCGCGCTGTCCGGGGTGGCGGTGCTTAACGGGGTGGTCATGCTGAGCTTTATCCGCACTCTGCGCGCTGAGGGACGGGGGCTGGACGAGGCCATTTTCGAAGGCGCTCTGACCCGGTTGCGGCCGGTGCTGATGACGGCTTTGGTGGCGTCGCTGGGCTTTGTGCCCATGGCGTTCAATGTCGGCGCCGGTTCGGAGGTCCAGCGGCCTCTGGCAACTGTGGTGATCGGCGGGATCGTGTCGTCGACCTTGTTGACCCTGCTGGTGCTGCCGGCGCTGTATCGGATCGTGCATGGGAAGAGTGCGGCGAGGCCGCTCGAATC
>NZ_GL883077.1:1061260-1081587 GCF_000204015.1 Asticcacaulis biprosthecium C19
GCGTTCAACTTTTACAGTTTCCAGCTGAACCAACCCCTCACCCCTACCCCTCTCCCCTCAAGTGGGTAGAGGGAGAAATCTTTGATTTTTTAACCTTTTTGCGCACAAAAAAGCCGCCAGGGGATGAACTTGGCGGCTTTCATTTTGAAATCTGAACCCCCTACTGGCCCTTGACGTTCAAGGTCTGAGCGTCGAGGTGCACAATCACTTCCGACAACGGCTCAGTCGCCGAGGTCGCCAGTATCACCTTATAATCACCCGCCTTGATGTTCCAGGTCTTGCTGGCCGAATCGAAGGTGGCCAGCAGGCGCGGATCAACCGTGATCGTTGCCTTGCCCGACTTGCCAGGCTTCAACATGATCTTCTCGAAGCCCGCCAGGCGCTTTGGCGCTTCCCAGCCGGCATCGCCGACCGGAGAGATGTAGACCTGGCCGACCTCGGCGCCGGCCAGCTTGCCGGTGTTCTTGATCGTGAAGCTGGCCGTCAGCGACTTGCCCGAAGCCTGAGCCGAAAGGCCCGAGAGCTGGAAGGTTGTGTAGCTGAGGCCATGGCCGAAGGCGAACAAAGGCTTGGCGCCACGCTTGTCGAACCACTTGTAGCCGACGGCGGCGCCGTCGATATTGTAGTCGCTGTGCGGATGGCTGTCGTTGTCCAGCTTCACGTCGCCTTCCAGGATCGGACGCGGGGTCTGATCCAGCGAGGCCGGGAAGGTGGCCGGCAGGTGGCCCGACGGGTTGACCTCGCCGGTCAGGACGCGGGCGATGGCTTCACCGCCCGACGTGCCGGGATACCAGGCTTCCAGCACGGCGGCGACATTGTCGACCCACGGCATGACCACGGGGCCGCCAGTTTCCAGCACGACCACGGTCTTCGGATTGGCCTTGGCCACCGCGGCGATCAGGGCGTCCTGATTGTCCGGCAGGTTCAGGTCCGGAGCATCGATCGACTCGCCCGTCCATTGTTCGGCAAACACAATGGCGATATCGGCCGACGCCGCTGCCGCAGCGGCGGCATTGAGATCCTTGCCATCGAGATAGGTCACATTGGCCTTGGTGCGGGCCTGGATGCCCTTCATGGGCGACGACGGATACCAGGTCTTGGGACCCGGGAAGCCCTTGCCGAACTCATCCTTCACCGGCGACAGGCCGATCGGATAAACCTGGGACGAGCCACCGCCCGACAGCACGCCGACATCGGCATGGGCGCCGATAACGACGATCGACTTGGCGGTCTTGGCCAGCGGCAGAACGCCGGTGTTTTTCAGCAGGACGATGCCTTCCTCGGCGCCGGTCTGGGTGACCTTGGCGTGGGCGGCATAGTCGATCTTGTCGGCCTGATCACCCTTGACCACGTTGTCGAACAGGCCGTTGTCGAACATGGCCCACAGCACGCGGCCGGCCATGTCGTCGACTCGCGCCTGGCTGACATAGCCGTTGTTGACGGCTTCGCGCAGGGCGCCTTCGAAATAGTTGGAGCGGTCGAAGGCCCAGCCGGACTGCTGGTCCAGGCCCTGGTTGGCGGCCGGAATGGTCGAGTGGGTTGCACCCCAGTCCGACATGACATAGCCCTTATAGCCCCAGTCCTGCTTCAGCACTTCGTTCAGCAGATAGTTGCTTTCGCAGGCGTAGAAGCCGTTGACGCGGTTGTAGGCGCACATGATCGAGCCCGGATCGCCGATCTCATAGGCGATCTGGAAGGCCAGCAGGTCCGACTGGCGGGCGGCCTGGTCGCTGATTTTGTGGTCGATGGTGAAGCGATTGGTTTCCTGGCCATTGAAGGCGAAGTGCTTCATCGTGGTGATGATGTTGTTCGACTGGATGCCCTTCATGGCATTGCCGGTGATCACGCCGGCCAGCAGGGGGTCTTCACCGCCGTATTCGAAGTTGCGGCCGTTGCGGGCATCACGCATCAGGTTCATGCCGCCGGCCAGTTGCACGTTGAAGCCGGACATCCAGGCTTCGTTGCCGATCATGGCGCCGCCGGCGAAGGCGTTCTTGGGGTTCCACGACGCGGCCGTGGCGATACCCGAGGGCAGGGCGGTGCGCTGGCGCGGGGTGGGCGAAGTCTGGGTGGCGACGCCAACGCCGGCGTCGGTCTGCCATTGGGCCGGGATGCCGAGACGGTCGATTCCCGGGACGAAGCCGGCCGAGAAGGGGAGGCCCTTTTCCGGATAGACGTAGTTCTTGACGGGAGTCTTCTGCCACTGGTTGTCGGTCGAGAAGTAGCCGAACAGCAGGGTCAGCTTCTCGGGCAGGGTCATTTCCTTGAGGACCAGGGCGGTCCGCTCGGAAGCGCTGAGTGCGGTGTTCATCCACGGACGGCTGGCGGTTGATTCGGCCGCGGGCGACGTTTGGGCAAAGACGGCCGGAGCAGCGGCGCCAAACGCCATGAGCGCTGTCAGGGCCGTGGTGGCTGCCAGTTTGCGGGCATAGCGAGGCAGGGCGCCGCGGGCGGCGGATGAGGTCGAAGACATCAGGAAACTCCCAATTATTGTTGTGATGGCGGCACCGTGGTCGGCGCTCGGTTTTTTGCGGGCATAACTGGCTGAGCCTGTTATAGCGAAAAACCGCTGTGGCCAAAGCGAAAAATGCGTGTGCTGCTTCGCCAAATGTCGCGATTGACGGCCGTGTCACGCCCTGGTCAGGCGGATGGCCTTTTCCGGGCAGGTGGCAACACATAACCCACAGGCCTGGCAGGCTTCGGCATGGACGGTGAAGCTTTGTTTCCAACCGTTCAGCGTGCCCTTGACCTGTGCCATGAGTTTTAGGCCGGCGCGCTGTTCAGGTGGAAGGATACCCAACTCGAAGACGTTGTAGGGACAGACATCGACGCAATCGGCCTTGCCGTCGCAGCGGTTGCGGTCGATAACCGGCGTGATGACGCCCGGCGCTTGCGTGCATGTGCTCATCATTCCGGTGTACACCCGCGATCACGATATGGCCATGCTCTTGAAATCCCGCCGTCAACGGACTATCTGTAGAGGTGGCGGGTCTTGCTGCGGCTCTCGTGTCAATCACCATATCCTTCTGACCTTAATCACTTAGAACGGGGACTGTCCCTGATCTGGCCCGTGGGCCTAATCACATGGTTCCCACCTGACTAGTCAGGTCTGAGAGGATTTTAACCGCATTGATACGGTTCCTTCGTGGCGCCGCCAACCTCCTCCTTTGCCGCCACAGCAAGAGGTTTTACGCCTGGCACGGGTGACCTTCGCGGCAACTCCCGTTATTTTTACCGAACGGGCCAGCGCGGGGGATGGAAAAAACATACAAAAAGCGTTAGGAGAGCTGCGATTTTGTCAAAACGACGGAATCGAGATCTCGTGCGCGTACCTTTAAAACGGAGCTGAGCCATGATGGAGCCTGATTGCATGACCATGGCGGATCCGAAGCCCTTGCTGCGCGCAGAAATGAAGCGCCGCCGGGCGCAACTGGCCGCCGCCAATCCGTTGGCCGGCGAACAGGTGGGCGGGCGCGCCGAAGACGCCTTCGAAGCCTGGCCGTCACAGGGCGGTGTGATCGCCGGCTACTGGCCTATCCAGAGTGAAATCAATCCTTTTCCGCTGATGCAGATGTTCGAGGACCGCGGCTATCAGCTGGCTTTGCCGGCTCTAGTCCCCGTGGATGGCGGCTACCGCATGATTTTCCGGATGTTCCGGATCGGTGATGATCTGATCGACGGGCCGTTCGATATTCGTCAGCCTTCGGACGACGCGCAAACCGTCGACCCTGACCTGCTTCTGATGCCGTTGCTGGCCTTCGACGCTGACGGAATTCGTCTGGGCTATGGTGGCGGATACTATGATCGGGCCCTGGCCGATTTGCGGTCGCGGTGCAAGGTTGCCGCCTGGGGAGTCGCTTTTTCCGGGCAACAGCTTGCCGAAACCCCATCAGAGGCGCATGATCAGCCGCTGAATGGAATTTTTACCGAAACCGGCGTCATCGGGATGAACCCTTAGCGCTTCTACCGGTGTGGGGCAGCCCCCACTAGATTTGGATCTCTTATGCGTTTTGCGTTTTTTGGTGACGTGGTGGGGCGCTCAGGCCGGGATGCCCTCAGCGAATACCTCCCTGGCTTGCGCCGCCAACTCGATCTCGAATTTATCATCGTCAATGCCGAGAATGCCTCGGGCGGTTTCGGTCTGTCGGAAAACTCGGCGCGCCAGCTGTTCGATGCCGGCGCCGATTGTCTGACCTTGGGCAACCATTCCTGGGACCAGAAAGAAGCCCTGACCTATATCGTGCGCGAGCCGCGCCTGATCCGGCCGCTCAACTATCCCCCCCTCGCCGTTGCGCCGGGCCGCGGTGCCAATCTGTATGAGACCCAATCCGGCAAACGCATCCTGGTGATGAATGCGCTTGGCCTGGTCCATATGGCGTCGATGGATGATCCCTTCGCCGCCGTCGACAAGCAGTTGGAAGCATGTCCGCTGGGCCTGGCTGCCGACGCAATTGTCGTCGACATGCACTGCGAGGCGACCTCGGAAAAGATGGCCATGGGCCATTTCTGCGACGGCCGCGCCACCCTGGTCATCGGCACGCATACCCATGTGCCGACCGCCGACACCCAGATCCTGCCCAACGGCACCGCCTACCAGACCGATGCCGGCGCCTGTGCCGATTACGACAGCGTCATAGGCATGGACAAGGAAGAGCCGCTGCGCCGCTTTACCACCCGGATGCAGAAGGAACGCTACAAGCCGGCTTCAGGCCCTGCGACGGTGTGCGGCGTCTATGTCGAGAGCGACGATCGCACCGGACTGGCGATACGGATCGAGCCGATCCGTGTGGGTGGACGTCTCAAGGAAGTCATCCCTCAGGTCGCCGTGCTCGCGGGGGCGTGACAAACGCATTTTGTCGCGCTAGAGCAAAGCCCAGCAAACCTTCCTATCGAGATACCCATGGCTGGCCATAGTAAATTCAAGAACATCATGCACCGGAAGGGCCGCGCTGACGCTGTGCGGTCCAAGCTGTTTTCCAAGCTGTCGCGCGACATCACCATCGCCGCCAAGATGGGCATGCCCGATCCGAACATGAATTCGCGCCTGCGCCTGGCCGTCGCCATGGCCAAGGCCGAATCCATGCCCAAGGACAATATCGAGCGCGCCATTAAAAAGGGCGCTGCCGGTGAAGCCGACACCATGGAAGAAATTCGCTACGAAGGCCGCGGCCCGGGCGGGGTTGGCATCATCGTGGAAGTCCTGACCGACAACCGCAACCGTTCCGCCGGCAATGTCCGCTCGTTTTTCACCAAGTACGGCGGCCAGCTTGCTGATACCGGCTCGGTCAGCTTCATGTTCGACCGTGTCGGCGAGATCAAGTACCCGCTGAAGGCCGGCGATGCCGACAAGATTTTCGAAGCGGCCATCGAGGCCGGCGCATCGGACGTCGAGACGGATCCGGGTGATGGCGACGAAGACCTGGGTGGTCACGCCATCTACACGTCGTTCGAAGACTTCAACGAGGTTGCAGAAGCCCTGGCCAAGACCCTTGGCGATCCGGCGTCGACCGGTATCATCTGGAAGCCCCAAGGCCTGACCGCGCTGACCGGCGACCCGGTCAAGACGCTGATGAAGCTGCTCGACGCGCTCAACGACGACGAAGATGTCCAAAACGTTTATACCAATATGGACGTCTCGGATGAAGAACTTGAGGCCCTGGCGTCCTGATTTTAAAGTTCGACTGTCAGGGATATAGCCTGCGAGGCGAACTTCAAAATCAAAAAGGATGCCAGAATTTTTTAGGATTCTCGTGTCGTTTTGATTTCGAAGTTTGCTTCGTACCCGATATCGAAGAGGGGCAAACTTCGAAATCACGACACGATAGGGCGTAATTCCCGTACCGCGCGATCAAGCGTGGCAGAAGGGTTACGCCGGTTGGGGCAATTTGCTGTGGACGTGGATTCCAGGCTTTGACTACCGCCTGAAATGTGCGAAGATGTTTGTTAACCATTTAGAGCACCACGTCCTTTGGGGGATTGCATGAAAGCGTCGATTTTGATCCTGGCCGGTCTGACCGTTTTTACGGCGGTTGGCCTGACGGCTTGCGAAACCACTCCTCGCGAACGGACCCGCTATGTCGATGTCCGTTCCGAACGTGAACGCGCCCAGCAATGCGTCGCGGCCTTCGAGCCGGATGGCAAGGCGCCGCAGGTCATGACCTACGACTCCAAGACCGGCACCGAAGTGCACATGAACCAGGACGGCCGCCGGGTGGATGTTACCGCTCAGAACGCGTCGGACAATACGGCTCTGGGCATGGGCGGCAAGGTCGGCGGCAAGATCCCCGAAGCCTGCACGGACGCCGATCCGCTGCCGGGCGCGGCGCTGCCGAAGGATCGGTCTTACAAGACGACCTGGAACTCGCAGAAGTAAGCTGGTTTATCGGTTTGAGATTTTGAAAGCCCCGGAGCGATCCGGGGCTTTTTTGCGGTCTGAGGAGGGAATATTTTGAACCACGAACCACACGAACAAGCACGAACTTCCGGGTGTGCATGAAAGAGAATGCACCGGGACGTTCGTGAGTTTTGAAGCACAGATGCCTTATCCGTGTCCTGCGCCGCGCAGCGGCATCCGCGCCTTTTCCGTGGTTCAAGCCTTTGCGTAGATTCTCCATCGAACCCGCTGTCCTGAACACTCGGAAGTTCGTGTCCGTTCGTGTGGTTCGTGGTCAAAACCTAAAAAGCAAAAGCCCCGGAACCACGTTCCAGGGCCTTGCTCTCTCACCATCCGGAAATCCGAACCTTACGGCTTGGACTTCAGATCGTTATAGGGAACCGGACCACCCGGAGCCGTGGTTGCAGCGCCATCTGCCGAAGCCACAGTCATGCGTGGCCAGAATTCGTCGAACATGTATTGGTCGTTGGCATCGCCTGGTACGTCAAACTCGGAACCGCGATACCATGGTGTGCACACGCGCTGCGACGGATCAACCGATCCCCACTTCAGGGTCGGGCAGCCTTCGCCGTTGGGGTCGATCTGGTTGTCGACAGCCCGAATTTCGCCGGTCGCCGAAGCCAGGATACCCGCCGTGCGGATGTTGGCGATCTGGTTGCGGCCGACAAAGGCTTCGCCGTCCTGAACGTCGATGCCGATCTCGTTGGCAATGATGGTGTTCTCGATCACCCGTGCGCGGTTCAGGCCCAGCACGATGCCGTGGTCGGAGCGCGCGATCAGGGTGTGCGACAGCAAGGCCTCGCCGGCGCCTTCGATGCTCACGCCCTGCGAGAAATACAGGACCTTCAGATCGTTCATGGTCAGGATCGAACCGCCGCTGTCGAGGCGAATCTCGATGCCGGTCGCGCCTTCGCCACGCTCGAAACCATGCCAGTCGGCCAGTTGCTGGATGCTGACACCCTGCATCTGCGAGTCGCCGTCCAGAACAGCATAGATGCCGCCGGCGGTCGTCGCGATCTGAGAGTTTTCAGCGAACAGGGACGCATTGTTGACCGCCAGAGCGACCGAGCGCGTCTTGGCGATGATATGCGAATTTTCAGTCAGGTTCAGGCGGCCGCCCGATAGATGGACAGCGGCGTCGTCGCCCTGATAGCGGACCTGGGTGTTTTGCAGGGTCAGCTCGGTATTGGAGCCTTCGACCCCCGGCATACCGCCGCTGCGCGGCGCCGAGATGTACATGTCCTTCAGGATGACGTGGTCGGCACCGGAAGAAATTCGGATGGCCGACTCGCCCGGAGGCGCGACCAGGACCGGAATCTGCTGCGGGCCGTAACCCTGGCCGACAATGGTGATCGACTTCTTGATATCCAGGCTTGCGACGCACGACCGGTTCTTGGCCTTCAGGTACAGGACCCCGCCGGAACGGATACGGCCGACCACTTCCTCGACATAGCGCGGATTGGCACGATCGCAATCGACAGTGGCGTCAGCCTGGCCGCGGCCGTGATAGCCGTAGCGAGAACCGCCCTTGTAGTGGCGCGGACCGCAGGTACGCAGTTGCGCGTCCAGAAGCATACCGAAGCAGGGCTTCATATAGCCGCTGACACGAGCGGCACTGCTGCGTTCATAATTGCCGTCACCGGCGACAGCCTGGGGCGCGGAGATGGAGCCCAGCGCCATCGCCACGGCGGCGACAACGCCGAGCCCAAGGCCGGCCCTGACGCGGCCCGAAGGCGAGGTTTCACTGTTCTTGCGCATCCACATGCTTCTTTCCTTGCGCCGTCTTCGTCCTGCCGGACAAAGGCAGCTACGCTTCAATTATCGCCCGCGGCCGTGGCCTTCGGGATCGTAGGACACCTGGCTCAGCACTTCCTGCAGGCGACCCGCCGAGGGACGGAAGCCTGACAAGGCGGCGTCCAACTGCATCACGACCGATTCCGCCTTGTTCTGGTCGGCGACGCCCTGCAGGCCAAGGTCGAAATAGGTCGACATAGCATAACGCGCCTCAGGCGAACCCTGCTTGTCGGCTTGCTTGTACCAGTGGAAGGCGCGGGCATAGTCGACCGGAACGCCGACACCTTCGGAATACATCACTGCCAGAACCAGCTGCGAGCGTGAGTCGCCATTGACGGCGGCCAGTTGGATAGCGCGGACCTTGTCGCGGTTGGTAAGGACGGCGCCGCTGGGCTGACCGGTCATGCCGCGCAGGGCATCGATGGTCTGTTTCGGAACATCCTTGGGCTCGAAACAGGCGATGTCGAGAATATCGAGATAATCGAGCGCCCGCACCACGTGGATGAAGGGCAGTTCGTCCATACGCGACAGGGCATAGGCCGCACCGTCGTCACGAACCGATTCGTCGGAATGCGGCACACCGCCCGGCGGGGTCTCCGGCGGATAGAATTCGTAAGGCGCGACCCAGCGCTTGGCCTTGGCTTCGACGAAGGAGGCGTAGCGGGCGCGGTCAGGCGCCGACTTTTCAAAATCCTTCAGCAGCACATAGGCGCTGACGTCGCCGGTTTCCGAAGCCTTGTAATTATAGAGATAGGCGTCGACATCCGAACGTTCGAACAGGTCGCGGGCGTTGGACAGACCGTAGTTGGCGCCGCGCATATTGGCGCGAATAGCCTGCGAATTGTCCGCCGGCTCGCCCATTGGGCCATATTGCTTGTCGTAGAGGCGGCCCAGAGTGCGGAAACCTTCGGCCCCCATGGTCGCCAGCACATAGGTGACGCGATCGCGGACCTTTTCACGTTCGCCCGAGTCCATCATCGACAGCTGATCGTCCAGCATCTTGTAGGCGCGGGCGCGCTCATAGGCGCGACACTTGTCGAAACGCGATGCCATGGCCCCGCCGCGCGGATCCATCGCCCGATTCATCGGGACATAGCCTTCGGGATTGGTCAGGGCCAGGGTCAGCCAGACCGACGATTCGACGTAATCTTCGAGGTTCTTGTCGCTGGCATTGACGCCTGCGTAGCGATTGGCAAGCTCAAGTTGGGCGAAGAAATCGTTCTTGAAGCCGAGGTGGCGGTAGTAGCGGATTTCTTTTTCCTGGCCGCCGAAGCCACCTTGCTGGAACATATCGGCGGGACGCGGGCAGGCATAACCGCCGGCAACCGAGTCCTTCTTGCTGCGCCACATGCTGTCCCAGGAAAAACCATCGCAGCCGGTCAGGGTGACCGCCAGGCACAAGCTCGCAACGAGCGCTATCCGCATCGGTGCGCGTCCCTTCTGGCTCGCCGAGACCGGCTTCGCGTCCTCACGGACGGTCCCCGACCTCATCTGGTCATGTTCTGACATCAGTAATTGCCCCGACAGCGTCGGCTAACTATGGTTAATACAAACTTGTGTTGAGGAATATGATCACTGTCAAGCGAAGCCCCCCTTAAGGCCGTGCAATCTTGATGAGCGTTGCCGGATTGCCGCGAAAAGATAAACGCGCCGTAAGTGCCCATAATCCCAAACCCCGTGGACGGTGTCCACAGGCGCATCATGCGTCAATTCATTCGGCTTGGCCAGAAAAAAGTGTTAACAACCGCACCTTAAGCTGCGCTTTCGCGCGGAGCGTGCTAGGACGCACGCAAGGGTTTGACAAATACGCTTTTCAGGAGAATTGCGCCGTGCAGAGTGTCCAGGTTCCGGTATCGGGGCAGACGAAAAGCGAAATCTATCAGTACCTTATACGGGACCTTAGAGCGGTTCTGGATGACGAGCCCAATCGTGTTGCCCGAATGGCGACGGTCGTGTCATTGTGTGTCCAGGCCTTTCCGGACTGGTTCTGGACCGGCTTTTATTGCGTGGATGAGGTTAAGAAGACACAGGGTGTCGAAGAACTGGTGGTCGGGCCATATACCGGGACTCTGGGGTGTCTGCGGATCGCCTTCGGACGGGGGGTCTGCGGCACGGCTGCATCCACCCGGACCACGCAAATCGTACCGGATGTCCATGCGTTTCCAGGTCACATTGCGTGCGACTCCAGGTCCAATTCGGAGATTGTGGTACCGGTTTTCGACCAGGCCGGCGAGCTGATCGCGGTGTTCGATGTCGACTCGGAACAATATGACGCCTTCGATGAGACCGACCGTGACGGACTGGAAGACATCATGCAGGTCGTGTTCGCCAGATAGGGCGGGCTGGTCCGGTCAGTCCTGCGGCAGTTCGCGAATTTCCACGACGCCGCCGGCTTCATAGACAGGATTGCCGGCCAGAAACGCGCGCGCGGCGGCGAAGTCCGGCGCCTCGATGCGGATAAAACCGTCCAGATGTGCGGTGGTCTGTGGTGCCGGGCCGTTTTTGCAGAAACAGGCGCCATCGCCGATCCGACTTCCGCCGCGGATGACGCCGGCTGTGCCTAACCGTTCAAAATAGGCGTCCCAGGCCTTTTCGTCGGCGGCAGCACCGGGCGTCACATGCATAAAAAGGATGAAGTCCATGATCGCGCCCTTTCACCTTGCGATTTGATGCCCTGTCGGCTAAACCGCGCGGCACTTTCCATTTAACGCAAAAAGGTCCGTTCCGCACATGGCGCAGCAGTATATTTTCCAGATGCAGGGCCTGACCAAGATCTACCCCGGCGGCAAGAAGATCTTCGAGAACATCTGGCTCTCCTTCTATTCCGACGCCAAGATCGGCGTGGTCGGCGTTAACGGTTCGGGTAAGTCGACCCTGCTGAAGATCATGGCCGGCATCGACAAGGAATTCAACGGCGAAGCCAAGGCCGCCGACGGCACCAAGATGGGCTACCTGGAGCAGGAGCCGCACCTCGACGACAGCCTGAACGTCTGGGAAAACGTCATTTCCTGGTGCGAGGAAAAGAAGATCTTCGATCGCTACAACAAGGTCGCCGAATTGATGGGCGAAGAATATAGCGACGAACTGATGGAGGAGATGAACACCCTCCAGGAAAAGATCGACGCCGGTGACCTGTGGGACATCGACTCACGCATCGAAATGGCCATGGACGCCCTGCGCTGCCCGCCCAATGACTCCGGCGTGACCAAGCTGTCGGGCGGTGAAAAGCGCCGTGTCGCCCTGGCCCGCCTGCTGCTCAGCAAGCCCGACATGCTGCTGCTGGACGAACCGACCAACCACCTCGACGCTGAATCCGTCGCCTGGCTGCAGCACCACCTCGAAAACTTCCCGGGCTGCGTCATCCTGGTTACCCACGACCGTTACTTCCTCAACTTGGTGACCAAGTGGACGCTGGAGCTGGATCGCGGCAAGGGCATTCCGTATGAGGGCAACTATTCCGGCTGGCTGGAACAGAAGCAGAAGCGCGTCGTCCAGGAGCAGTCCGAATCGGAAGCCCGTCAGCGGGCCCTGACCAAGGAACTGGACTGGGTTCGCTCCGGCGCCAAGGCCCGCCAGGCCAAGTCCAAAGCCCGTCTGGCGGCCTATGAGGACATGGTGCGTGAACAGGAAAATTCGCGTCAGGCTCAGAGCTTTGCCACCATCCAGATTCCACCCGGACCGCGTCTTGGCAATCTGGTGCTGGAAGTCACCGACCTGGAAAAGGAATATGGCGACAAGGTCCTCTTCAAGGGCCTGACCTTCCGCCTGCCGCCCAACGGGATTGTGGGGGTCATCGGCCCCAACGGCGCCGGCAAGTCGACCCTGTTCAAGCTGATCACCGGGCAGGAGACGCCCGATTCTGGCACTGTCCGTCTGGGTGAAACCGTCAAGCTGGCCTATGTCGATCAGTCGCGCGACGATCTCGATCCGAGCCATACGGTCTGGCAGGCGATTTCCGGCGGCACCGACATCATGGTGGTCGGCAAGAAGGAAATCAATTCGCGCGCCTATGTCGGCGGCTTCAACTTCAAGGGCGGCGACCAGCAGAAGAAGGTCGGCCTGCTGTCCGGCGGTGAGCGCAACCGTGTCCACCTGGCCAAGACCCTGGCGGCCGGCGGCAATGTCATCCTGCTTGACGAACCGACCAACGATCTGGACATCGAAACCTTGCAAGCCCTGGAAGAGGCTCTGGAAGAGTTCGCCGGCTGCGCCGTGGTTATCTCCCACGACCGCTGGTTCCTGGACCGTCTTGCAACGCACATCCTGGCCTTCGAAGGCGACAGCCACGTCGAATGGTTCGAAGGCAACTTCGAAATGTACGAAGAGGACAAGAAGCGCCGCCTGGGCATCGACAGTCTGATCCCCAAGCGCATCAAATTCCAGAAGTTCGGGCGATAACAGCCAGCGCCGGTCGCAAGATCGGCGCTTTTTCATGAGGCTTGACGTGACGGATGCTCCCCCTGCGCCGGCGATGCGCAATCTGGACCATGAGCAGGCGCTGTGTCAGGCGATAGCCTCGGGCGTTCAGGTCATTCTTCGCTACGACAACGGCAAGAACGACCGTACCTTTGAGCCCTTCGCTGTCTATTACACCACGAAAGAGCGGTCGCGGGTCAGTGTCAGCGGCGTTCAGGTCCGGGATTCCGCCAAGCCCAACGGCCCGTCCACGCCGCAGGCCTTCGACATCTCCAAGATCACACGCATCACCTTGACCAGCAAAAAGTACAAGCCCGATCCCCGGTTTGTGCGTTCTGACCGGCTGTATGCCCACGGAATCATCTGCTGCGCCAAGGTTTAATTCCGCCCCGCTCTTGCGCCGCAACATAAACCTAACCACCTCGGTCACATATTGGTCAGAGAGTCTCACATGTCGCACACGTCGTTGTTTTCACCCTTCCATTCCACGTCGCTTGAGCTCGACAACCGCATCGTCATGGCACCGATGACGCGCAATTTCTCGCCTGGCGGCGTGCCGGACCAAGCCGTGGTCGACTATTACCGCCGCCGCGCCGAATCCGGTGTCGGGCTGATCATCACCGAAGGTACGGTGATCGAGCGTCCGGCCTCCAAGAACGAAGCCAATATCCCCAACATCTACGGCGAAGGCCTGACCGGTTGGGCCAAGGTCGTCGAAGCCGTCCACGCCGCGGGCGGCAAGATCGCGCCCCAGATCTGGCATACCGGCGCTGTGTTCGGGCGTGATGCCACATGGCGGCCGACACCGATGGACAGCCCGTCGGGCATCAGCCTGTCCGAGGAAAGCGTCGGCGAACCGATGTCTGAAGCGGATATTGCGGACACCATCGCTGCCTTCGGCCGCGCAGCGGGTGACGCCAAGCGGCTCGGCTTCGACGCCATCGAACTGCACGGCGCCCACGGTTATCTGATTGACGAATTTTTCTGGGCGCATACCAACCGCCGCACCGACGCCTGGGGTGGCGCGACTATCGGCGAACGCACGCGCTTCGCCGTGGAAGTTTTGAAGGCCGCCCGCGCGGCTGTCGGGCCGGATTTCCCGATCATCATCCGTCTGTCGCAGTGGAAGGGCGGATACTGGGACAACAAGCTGGCCGCCAATCCGGCCGAGATGGAAGCTTGGCTCCAGCCGCTGGTCGATGCCGGCGCCAATATCCTGCACGCTTCGCAGCGCCGCTTCTGGGAGCCGGAATTCGAAGGTTCCGATCTGAATTTTGCTGGCTGGGCCAAGAAGGTCACCGGCGTCCCGACCATCACGGTTGGTTCTGTCGGGCTGAACGGCGAGTTTATCGCGGCCTTTGGCGGCGCCGCTTCTGAACCGCAGTCCCTGGACGAATTGCTAAAGCGGCTGGACCGCGGAGATTTCGATCTGGTCGCCGTTGGCCGAGCCATCCTTAACGACCCGGAATGGGTGGCGAAGGTCCGCGACGGCCGCCAGGACGAACTGAAAGCCTTCAGCCCGGCAGCCTTTGCGACCTTGTACTGAGGTCGACTATCCGTGGCTGTGGAACAGCTCGAGCCTGACCGGCTTGCGCTCCCACAGCCACTCGTGCAGCGGAAAGACCAGGGTCTGCACCAGGGGTTCCAGCAGACCGATTCCGACGGCAATAGCGATATTTCCAGTCAGGATATAGGCCAGGGTCGAGGCCACGGCGACGTGCATGACGCTGTAGGATAAGGTTTTGGCAACGAGACGCATGGTGGTGTTCCTTACGGGTGTCAGGAACTATGCGGCCGAGGTCAGCTCAAATCCAATTGATAATAATTTTCAATTTCGAAAGCTGAAGTTATGTCGAGGCGGTGTAAGCTCCCTCTACCCACTTGAGGGGAGCGGGGGACTCTGCGAACCGAACGTCCTGAACCCCTCAGGCGCGCCGCACCGCGCTGATCGCCTTCACTTCGTTCGGCTCTTTCCCTCTCCCCTCGGGTGGGGAGAGGGAAAGAAAGACTTATTTCGTAACGATTTGAGCGGTCTTCGCCGCCGCTTCCGTCGCCTTCTGCGCTTCGAAATTGCCGTAGCCGATCACAACCGTAGAACCGACCAGCAATCCGATCCCCAGCCATACCAGGGCCTGGGTCTTGAACGACGTACCCTTCCATTCCTTCAGGGCAAAGCCCCACAGGGTTGAGAACAGGATGATCGACGCCATGTGCAGGGTCCAGCTCGAGAAACCGAACGCACCCATCTGGCTTTCGCCCATGGAGTAGAAGAAGAACTGGAAGTACCACAGGGTGCCGCCAAACGCCGCCAGCAGGTAGTTGGGCAGAAGCGGTACCTTTTCACCGGTTGGCGTCTTGCCGATCCAGTTGCCGGCCGACCTGTTCTTCAGGATCAGATAGCCCGACCAGAGGAAGTTGGTCAGGAAACCGCCGATCAACACCACGCACAGCACCGGCAGGCCGACCCACAGCGGGCCGGTCCCGGCGGCTGCGGACAGTGCCTTGATCTGGTCGCCTTCCTGCAGCCCGAAGGCGAAGAAGCTCGACATCACGCCGCACAGGATGGCGATCAGCAGGCCCTTGACCAGGTGGAACTCCTCCAGGCCTTCCTTTTCGCCGGGGATTTCCTTTTCCTTGCTGTGGCCAGCGCGGGCCACGACCAGAATGCCGATCAGCACCAGACCGACGCCGATAAAGGTGTAGAGGCTGCCGGGCTTGGCGGCCAGTTCACCCAGTTCGCCGGTGACAATGGGCGGACCTAAGGTGCCGATAGCCGTGCACAGGCCCAGCGCCACGGCCATGCCGAGCGACAGGCCGAGATAGCGCATGGTCAGGCCGAAGGTCAGCCCACCGACACCCCAGGCCGCGCCATAGGCGATACAGGCCATGATTTCGTCACGGGGTGTGCGGCCGAGCACGCCGAGGAGGTCCTGAGTTTGCAGGAAGGCAAAAAACCACGGCGCCAGCACCCACGAAAAGATGCCGCCGGTTAGCCAGAAAATCTCCCACGACCACAGTTTGATGCGTTTGTAAGGCACGTAAAAGCTGGCCGAGGCGAGGCCGCCCAGCCAGTGAAAAATCACGCCCACCAAGGGGTTCGGTGTCATATCGTTGTCTTCTTTCTCGCCCTTATCGCTTCGCTGCATGAGGACATTTTAGTGGCCCTACCGCTTCGCTGCTTGAGGGCTATATCCTATATAGGCGTTCCGCATTCGCCGCGAACATCGCGTCCCGTTCTTGTCGGCTGAACTTGGTTGTCAGCTCGTCGTAGGTATTCAGTTGCCGCGCATAGCCGTTGAACAGCTTATCCGTCGGGAAGTCGCTGGCGAACATGACGCGCGCCGGCGTGAAGATGTCGATGGTCTCCAGGATCAGCGACGCGATGCTGTCAGCCGTCCAGTTCCGGTCGATAAAACCGAGGCCGGAGATCTTGACCGCGACATGCGGCAGTTCCGCCAGCTTGCGCATACCCGCGCGCCAGGCTTCGACGTCGTCGACCGGCATGCCCATATGGTTGATCATCACCGCGATATCGGGATGGTTCTTCGCCACCTCATAGGCCTGCAGCATCTGGACCGGATAGATTTGCAGGTCGAAGCTTAGGCTGTATTTGGCCAGCAGGGCATAGCCCTTGGCCAACTGCGGATCATCGAACAGGTTGTCCGGCCCGTAGGTCAAGCGTGGGTCGGGATGCCAGTTCAGGATATGGCGGATACCGCGGACCTTGGGACTCTCGACATGCGCAGCCAACAAGCCTTCGACATCAAGATCGTTCAGCGCCGCAAAGGCGACGATGGCGTCCGGACCGCCGGGCAGGTCTTGCAGCCAGCGTGTTTCAGCCAGGGCGTCGTCCGGGTGGGCGCCGGCATCGATATGGACGGTCTTGGTGACGTTGAAACCGGCGGCATCGCCGCGATAGTCTGCCGGCAGGTAGTCGCGGGCGATGGGCTCGACCGAACCGTTGGGACCATCGTCCGAAAACGGCGGGGTCAGCCACGGATAACGAATGTGGGAAAGCTGCCGAATCTGCCAAAGATGGATGTGGGCGTCGACGAAACGCTCTATGGTCATCTGGACGGTTCCTGGTGTTTATCCCATTTATTATGACGAAACCATACTATGTGGGAGCAGTGAGTCAAGGCAATTGAAGGCTGGAAAACAGTTTCACATGATACTATGCTGCACCCAACGGAGGACATCATGGCGGCCTATCTGAGTGGTTTCGGTAATCATTTCGCCACCGAAGCGGTGCCCGGCGCCCTTCCTGTCGGGCGCAATTCGCCGCAGCAGGTGCCGTTCGGTCTCTATGCCGAACAGGTTTCCGGCACGGCGTTTACGGCGCCGCGCAGCGACAACCGCCGTACCTGGTTTTACCGCCTGCGCCCCAGCGCCCAGCATCCGCCGTTTCAACAGATGGAGACCGCAGAACGCTGGCAAAGCGCGCCACTTTTCACCGCGGTAACGCCGAACCGCCTGCGCTGGTCGCCATTGGCAATCAAGGGGGAACACGACTTTCTCGATGGGATGGTGACCTATGCCGGCGCCGGTGACGTCACCACGCAGGCAGGCGTCGTCATCAGCCTGTATACGGCCACACGCAGCATGGACCGCGTCTTGTTCAACACCGACGCCGAGATGGTCATCGTGCCGCAGCAGGGCTTGTTGCGCCTGATCACCGAGTGCGGCGTGCTGGAGGTCGAACCCCTCCAGATCGGTGTCATTCCGCGCGGCCTGAAGTTCCGGGTCGAGGTGTCGGGGCCGTCGCGTGGCTATGTGTGCGAAAACTACGGCGCACCGTTCCGTCTCCCCGACCTGGGGCCAATCGGCGCCAACGGCCTGGCCAATCCGCGTGATTTCGAAACACCCGTGGCGGCGTTCGAAGACGTCGACGGCCCGCACATCCTGGTGCAGAAATTTATGGGCGATCTCTGGACGACGACCCTGGACCATTCGCCGTTTGACGTCGTTGCCTGGCACGGCAATCATGCACCGTACCGCTATGATCTGCGCCGGTTTAACACCGTCAACACGGTCAGTTTCGACCACCCCGACCCGTCGATTTTCACCGTCCTGACCTCGCCGTCCGATACGCCGGGCACGGCTAATTGCGACTTTGTCATCTTCCCGCCGCGCTGGATGGTGGCCGAAGACACCTTCCGGCCGCCCTGGTTCCACCGCAACATCATGAGCGAATTCATGGGGCTGATCGAAGGCGAGTACGATGCGAAGGCCGAGGGCTTTGCGCCGGGCGGGTCGTCGCTGCACAACTGCATGAACGCCCACGGTCCCGACCGCGACAGCTATGCGAAGGCCATCGCCGCCGAACTGAAACCGCACCGCATCGCGGATACCATGGCCTTTATGTTTGAAACCCGCTGGGTGCTGGTTCCCACCACGCTTGCCGCAACGACGGCGCAAATGGACTATGACGCCTGCTGGGGCGGATTTGAGAAAGCGAAATTGCCCAAATGACCGGAATGATCGACGAGACCCATAATCCGAACCTGACCAGTTGGGTCGCCGATGCCAACGGCCATGGCGACTTCCCGATCCAGAACCTGCCGTTTGGGCTGTTCAGCCCGGCCGACGAAGCCCCACGGCCCGGCGTGGCCATCGGCGATCACATCATCGAACTGGAAGCCCTGGCCGCGGCCGGCCTGATCGGCGAGGCCCCACGCGATCTTTCTGATGTGCTGGGGACACCGGCCCTGCGCAAGACCCTGCGCCAACAGATGTCGAAACTGCTGAGCGATCCGCAATATCGTGCCGTCGCGCAAGCCTATCTCCATCGGGCGGCAGACTGCACCGTGCACCTGCCTGTACGGATCGGCGACTATACCGACTTCTATGTCGGCATTCACCACGCCAAGGCCGTCGGCGCGCTGTTTCGGCCGGACAACCCTCTTCTGCCCAACTACAAACACGTGCCGATCGGGTATCACGGCCGCGCCTCCAGCATCCGGCCATCCGGCGTGCCCGTCGTTCGCCCCCACGGCCAGACCAAACCCGCCGATAGCGATGTGCCGGTCTACGGACCGTGCAAACGACTCGATCTCGAGCTCGAACTGGGACTGTGGATCGGTGGCGGCAATGACCTGGGCCGGCCCATTCCGCTGGAGGAAGCCGAGGCGCATATTGCAGGTCTGTGCCTGCTCAACGACTGGTCGGCGCGCGATGTCCAGGCCTGGGAATACCAGCCGCTGGGACCTTTCCTGGCCAAGAACTTCCACTCAACGATTTCGCCCTGGGTCGTTACCGCGGAAGCGCTGGAACCGTTCCGGGTAGCCGCCTTGCCGCGGCCTGACGGCGATCCGGAACCCTTGCCCTATCTGCGTGGCGAGAGCACGGTGTACAATGTCGAGCTGGAAGTCCACATCCAGACAGCCGCCATGCGCGACCAGGGCCTGGCGCCACACGTGTTGAGCCGCAGCAGTGCGCGGGACGCCATGTACTGGACGCCGGCCCAGATCGTCACGCACCACGCCAGCAATGGCTGCAACCTGACGACCGGCGATCTGCTGGGCACGGGGACGCTTTCCGGACCGCAGCCGGAACAAGCCGGCAGTCTGCTGGAACTGAGCCATGGCGGCAAGGTGCCGGTTGAACTGGCATCCGGCGAAATGCGGCGCTTCCTTGAAAACGGCGACGAAATCTGGCTCATCGGTCGTGCTGTCGCAGACGGATATGTCACCATCGGATTCGGTGACTGCATGGCGCAAATCAGAGGTTAGTGCATGTGCGAATTTGATGATTTTCCGCAACCCGGGCGCAAACGCATCGTCGTACCAGCCGCCGTCGGCCAGTTGGGCACCGACCTGCCCGACTTCGAAACGGACGCCTTGAAACAACTGTCGTCCGGCGCGGTCCTGATGATGGGGGACAATTCCGCCTTACCGAAAATGCCGGCGGCGCCGACCCTGCACGACTTCTTCCGCCACCGCCTGCTTTTGCTGGGCGCCACAGGACGGCATCTGTTGATCTCGGCGCAGAAAGCTCTGGAAGCCGGCCTGGATGAAGACGTGGTGCTGGCGGTGCTGTTGCATGATATTTCGTTGCCCTGCCTGGTCCGGACGGATCACGGCTATTGGGGCGCCCAGATGATCGCCCCCTATGTCAGCGAAAAGGTCGCCTGGGCGGTGCAGTATCACCAGGCTTTGCGCTATTTTGCCGACGAGCCCAATGGCTATCCGTACCCGGAGAACTACAATCGCTTCTTCGGGCCGGACTATATGCCGCCGGAGTATATCCGCCGGGATGCGGAGTTTGCGCGGGCGCACCGCTGGTACATGGCGTCGCGCCAGGTGACCATCTTCGACACCTATCTGTTCGACAAGGGCCCCTTGCCAGATCTGGAGATGTTCGACGACATCATAGGGCGTCATTTCAAAACGCCGAAGGAAGGGTTGGGCTTCGACGGTTCGCCCGTCGCGCATATGTGGCGGACCATGATCTGGCCGAATAACTTTTTGTAAGTCATAGGCATTTACGGTTAGCTGCAAAGATTCGCCCGAAGTGGGCTGTCATACCTGGAAGGAGTCTTGCTTCTCCTCCCCATTCCATGGGGAGGGGGACCGCGAAGCGGTGGAGGGGTATCTATCTGAAGGTTTTGAAACTCATTTCAAAAGTTAAGTTCTACCCAATTCGTTCTAATCCTGACGCTCGGGCGGCGAGAGCTCATACCTGTACCCCTCCACCGCTTCGCGGTACCCCTCCCCACTTCGTA
>NZ_GL883077.1:1081661-1087602 GCF_000204015.1 Asticcacaulis biprosthecium C19
CTACCCTCCACCGCTTCGCGGTCCCCTCCCCACTTCGTAGGGAGGAGGGTGCGCGCGGCTCCGTTTGAGAACACTGGATGAAGTTTTTAAAACTCGACGGGTTTGTCGCCGCCATGCTGGGGGCCGTGGTGCTGGGGCTGCTGTTCCCGCAGTTCGGCGCCAAGGGCGGGATCCTGCATCTCGATATCGTCACCAAGATCGGTATCGCCCTGGTCTTCTTCCTGCACGGTGCCAACCTGTCGCCTCACGCCGTCAAGGCCGGCGCCGCCAACTGGAGGCTGCATCTGTTTGTCCATGCCGCCACCTTTATCCTGTTTCCGGCCATAGGGTTTGCCGTCTTCTTTGGCACGCAAGGCATACTGCCTTCCGATGTCCGGTTGGGCTTTTTCTATCTCTGCGCCCTGCCCTCGACCATCTCGTCTTCGGTCGCCATGACCGCCCTGGGCAAGGGCAATGTGCCGGGCGCCGTGTTCGACGCCACCCTGTCCGGTCTGATCGGTATGGTGATCACGCCGCTGCTGGTCTCCATGGTCGCCCATACTGCCACCGGCGGACAGCTCGATGTCCTGCCAGCCATTCGCGACGTCGCCATTACTCTGCTGCTGCCCTTCCTGGCCGGCCAGCTATGCCGCCCGCTGCTCAAAGATAGGATCGCCCGCCACAAGAGCTGGATCACCCGGGCCGACCGCACGGTCATCATCCTGATCGTCTACGCCGCCTTCTGCGAATCGACCAAGGAAGGGATTTGGACCGACTACAATCCCCTGGTCATTGTCGGAATCCTGGGGATGGTTTCGGCGCTGCTGGCCGTGGTGCTGGTCACGACGCGGTTTGCGGCCAGGGCCCTGGTGTTCCCGCGTGAGGACGAGGTTGCCGCCGTCTTCTGCGGATCGAAAAAAAGCCTGGCCAACGGCGCGCCCATCGCCGCCGTTTTGTTTGCTGGACACCCGGCGATGGGCATGATCATGCTGCCCATCATGCTGTACCATCAGCTACAGCTGATCGTCTGCAGTATCCTGGCGCGACGATATGCCGAAGCCGCTGAGCGACAATAATCTCGTTATAAAAAGCGTAGCTTTATGAAAACCTTATGTGACTTCGCGCGCTCCTTATTGGATGCTTACGGAGGCGGCCATAGGGTCACCTGCGGCAAGCCGTGACAGCGGCGGGCCGCGTAGGCAATGGGGACTGGGAAGACAATGCCATTTTGGAAGAAGGTCTTGGCCGACCGTCAATTGCGCAACGACCTCGGCATTTCGCTTAGCTTGGCGCTGATCGCCGTCTTCTTCGTCATCAGCGGCGCTGTCTCCTATGCCAGCCTTACCAATCTCGACCGCAACATTGGCCAGGTCACCAAGACACACGACACCATACAGGCCCTGAGCACCACGCTGTCGCTTCTCAAGGACGCCGAGACTGGGGAACGCGGTTTCGTGCTGACCGGAGATCCTAGCTATCTGGAGCCCTATAATTCTGCCATTCCCGCCCTTGAGCAGCAGATGATCCAGCTTGCCCGTGAGGTCGAGGACCAGCCCGCCTTGCATGACCGTATGGATATCTTGCGCGGAAGAGTCGACGTGCGACTGGCGGAACTGGCTCAGGTTATCAGCGAGTACCAAAAGCAAGGTGAGGAAGCCGCCGTTCTGACGATCAAGACCAACCGCGGCAAGGCTTCGATGGACTCCATCCGCACCCTGATCGCCGACATGCAGGCTGAGGCCCGGCGCGAACGCGAAGAACGTATCGCAGAGCGGCGGCAAGCCTTTGCAACATCGGTCGTCAGTGTGATTACGTCCGCGATCATCGGGGTCATCCTGTCGATCGCCATCACCTGGATGATCAGCGGCGCCGCAACCCAGCGCCGTCGCAGCCAATGGCTGCAAGCCGGACAGTCCAGCCTTAGCGCTGCCCTTCTGGGCGAACAGCGCCTGGATCAACTGGCCAGAAACGCCCTGGTCAACCTGGCTAAATATACCGACGCCCACGCCGCCGCCTTCTATGCCGCCGACGGCAGCACCTTTAAGCGCATCGCCACCTATGGCGTGCCGGTCGACGACGACGTCCCAGCCAGCTTCAGCCGCGGTCAAAGCCTGCTGGGGCAGGCGGTCGTCGACGGCCATATCATGGTGGTCAACGACATCGCCGACAGCCACCTGACTGCCGGCGCCGCCCTGGGCCAGTGGCGGCCACGCCACCTCGTCATCCTCCCGGCCAAGTCCGACGGCATGATCGAAGCTGTCGTCGAACTGGGTTTTCTTCACGCCTACCCCGACGCCACGAAGGAACTCCTGGAGCGCGCCTCCGAAGTGCTCAGCGTCGCCGTCCGGTCAGCCAACTACCGCGCCAGCTTGCAGAATTTCCTCGAAGAGACCCAGCGCCAGTCCGAGGAACTGCAAAGCCAGAGCGAGGAATTGCGGGTCAACAACGAGGAGCTGGAAGAACAGAGCCGCGCGCTCAAGGAATCGCACGTCCGCCTGGAGCAGCAGCAGGCCGAGCTGGAACAGACCAATACCCAGCTGGCAGAACAGGCGGCCATGTTGGAGGCTCAGCGGGACGACCTCAGCCAGGCCAAGGACGAGGTCGACCGGAAGGCGCGTGAACTGGAGCAGTCCAGCCGGTATAAGTCCGACTTCCTGGCCAACATGTCGCATGAACTGCGCACGCCGCTGAACTCGTCGCTGATCCTGGCCAAGTTGCTCAGCGACAATAGCGAGGGCAACTTGACCGAAGAGCAGGTCGAATTCGCCCAGACCATCCAGTCGTCGGGCAATGATCTGCTGGCTCTGATCAACGACATCCTGGATCTGTCAAAGATCGAAGCCGGTCAGATGGAGATCCATACCGAAAGCGTGTCGCTGAAACGGCTGGCGTCGGACATGGAGCGCGTCTTCACCCCGATCGCCAACCAGAAGAGGCTGAAAATGACCGCCCGTCTGGGCGAAGGCGTGCCCGAGACGGTCACCACCGACCGCCAGCGCCTGGAGCAGGTCCTGAAGAACCTGCTGAGCAATGCCTGCAAGTTTACCGAACACGGCCACGTCGAACTGGCCATCCTGAAGGACGGCGACCGCATTGTCTTTGCCGTCAAGGACACCGGTATCGGCATCTCGGCCGAGCATCAGCATCAGGTGTTCGAAGCCTTCCGCCAGGCGGACGGTACGATCAGCCGCAAATACGGCGGCACCGGTTTGGGTCTGTCGATTTCGCGCGAGCTGTCACGCCTGCTCGGCGGCAATCTGTCAGTGATCAGCCAGGTGGACCGCGGCTCGACCTTCAGCCTGTCCATCCCATTGGTCTATGACGCCGGCCAGGTCGAGACCCACCTCGAAACTAAGGCGATGACACCTGCGCCCCAAAATACGTTTCTGGCCCTGCCTGACCCTGTCGTCGATCTGGCCGCCACCGTCAAACCGCGCCCGGCCGTGAATGACGACCGTGACCGCATCACCGCCGGTTCGCGCAGCATTTTGGTCGTTGAGGACGATCCCTCCTTTGCCCGCATCCTGTACGACCTGGCCCACGACCTCGACTTCCTGTGCCTGGTCGCCCACACCGCCGAAGACGCCATGGCGACGGCGCGGCAATATACCCCGTCGGCCATCGTGCTGGATGTCGGCCTGCCCGACCATTCGGGCCTTTCCGTGCTCGACAGGCTGAAGCGCGACGTACGTACCCGGCATATCCCCGTCCACGTCGTCTCGGCCGGCGACTACGCCCATACCGCGCTGTCGCTGGGCGCCGTTGGCTATATGTTGAAGCCGGTCAAGCGCGAGCAACTGATCGACGCCTTCAAGGGTCTGGAGGCGCGCCTTGAGCAGCAGATGCGCCACGTCCTGATTGTTGAAGACGACGAGGTTCAGCGCCACGCCATGTGCAAGCTTTTGCAGTCCCAGGACGTCGAATGCGTCGCCGTCGGCACGGCCGCCGAATGTCTCGAAAAGCTGAAAGATCAGACCTTCGACTGCATGGTTCTGGACCTGTCCTTGCCCGACGCTTCGGGCTATTCGCTGCTGGAGACCCTGTCGCAGGAGGAGGCCTATGCCTTCCCGCCGGTCATCGTCTATACCGGCCGCGACATTTCCTATGACGATGAACAGCGTCTGCGCCGCTATTCGCGCTCGATTATCATCAAGGGCGCCAAGTCGCCGGAACGCCTGCTGGACGAGGTCACCCTGTTCCTGCACCAGGTGGTGTCGGAACTGTCGCCGGAACAACAGAAACTTCTCAAAAAGGCGAAGCATCGCGACGCCATGCTGGAAGGCCGCAAGATCCTGCTGGTCGAAGACGATGTCCGCAACGTCTACGCCGTCACCAACATCTTTGAACCTCTGGGCGCCGTCATGTCGATCGCGCGCAACGGCCGCGAGGCCCTGGAGGTGCTGGAGAGCACCCAAGGCGATCCCAACCAGGCCGTCGACCTGGTGTTGATGGATGTCATGATGCCGGAGATGGACGGTCTGACGGCAACCAAAAAGATCCGCGAAAACAAGGACTGGAGGAAGCTGCCGGTGATCATGCTGACCGCCAAGGCCATGAAGGACGACCAGGAGCGCTGCATCGAGGCCGGAGCCAATGACTATATGGCCAAGCCGATCGATGTCGACAAGCTCGTGTCGCTGGTGCGGGTATGGATGCCGAAGTAAACGCGGGCGGACATGTGCCGGCGGGCCGGACAGACGAGATCGAAATCCGCCTGTTGCTGGAGGCTGTCTTCCAGAAGTATCATTATGACTTCCGCGGCTATGCCATGGCCTCGATCAAGCGCCGGCTGAACCAGGCGAAGGAAAAGTTTGGCTGCACCACCATTTCGGCCCTGCAGGACCGGGTTCTGCACGAGCCCGAGTTGATGAGCGAACTGCTGCCCTTCCTGACCGTCCAGGTCAGCGAGCTGTTTCGCGATCCGCAATATTTCCGCACGCTACGCGAAAAGGTCATCCCACACCTGTTGACCTATCCGTCGCTCAAGGTGTGGATCGCCGGCTGCTCGACCGGCGAGGAGCTTTATTCGATGGCCATACTGTTCCGCGAGGAAGGCCTTGAGCAGCGCACCCTGTTCTATGCCACCGATATCAATCCCGACGCCCTGAAGAAGGCCGAGGCCGGCATCTACAGCCTGGACCGCATGAAGCTGTTTACGGAAAACCACCGCCTGTCGGGAGGAAAGTCGTCGCTGTCGGACTATTACCGCACCGCCTATGGTGCCGCCGTCTTCGACAAGAGTTTGCGCAAGAACTGCGTCTTTTCCGACCACAGCCTGGCCACCGATGCGGTGTTTGCCGAGACGCACCTCTGTTCCTGCCGCAATGTGCTGATCTATTTCGACCGGGACCTGCAGGACCGCGCCATCGGGCTGTTCAAGTCATCGCTGATCCGCAAGGGGTTCTTGGGGTTGGGCGCCAAGGAGACCCTGCGCTTCTCGCACCATTCCGAAGCCTTTTCCGACTTTGCACGCGACGAGCGCATCTACCAGAAGCGGGACCTGTCATGAAGAAGACCGTCACGCCATCGGCGACACAGGCTGAAGCTATCGTTATCGGCGCCTCTGCTGGTGGGGTTGAAGCCCTGTCGGCCATCCTGCCGCGCCTGCCGGCCGACTATCCCCTGCCGGTCATGGTCGTCATCCATCTTCCGCCGGACCGCAGGAGCCTGATGGCCAAATTGTTCGACGCCAAGTGCGCCATGAGCGTACGTGAGGCCGACGACAAGGAGCCGATCGCGCGCGGCACCGTCTATTTCGCGCCGCCAGACTATCACCTGCTGGTGGAAACCGACCGCCGCCTCAGCCTGTCCAGCGAGGAGCCGGTGCTGTTTTCGCGCCCGGCCATCGACATCCTGTTCGAAACCGCTGCCGACGCCTACGGGCCAGGCCTGGTTGGCATCATCCTTAGCGGCGCCAATGAAGACGGCGCGGCGGGATTGAAGGCCGTGCGCGCCGCTGGCG
>NZ_GL883077.1:1087750-1094331 GCF_000204015.1 Asticcacaulis biprosthecium C19
GGCCAGGCCCTGATTCAGGCGCCGGGCCAGGCCCGGGCGCCCGACATGCCACGCGCCGCCTGCGGTGCCGTGCCTGACGCCCGCGTCGTCTCGCTAGAGGCCATTGCCGAACATCTTTTGACGCTTCACCGCGCAGGGGTATCATGACCGCCATGCCTACCAGCCTATCCACCGTCACCCCGGTGAACCTGCTGCTGGTCGACGACCGGCCAGAAAACCTGCGCTCGCTGGAGGCCCTGCTGCGTCGCGACGGCCTGAACATGCTCAAGGCCAGCTCCGGCACCGAAGCCCTGGAAATCCTGTTGAAACATGACGTCGCCCTGGCCTTGCTGGACGTCATGATGCCGGACATGGACGGTTTCGAACTGGCCGAACTGATGCGCGGCAATGAGCGCACCCGACGCGTGCCGATCATGTTCCTGACCGCCGGTACGACCGACCGCCAGCGCCGCTTTCGCGGCTATGAGGCCGGCGCCGTCGACTTTCTGGAAAAGCCGCTGGAAGCCGACGTGCTGCGCTCCAAGGTCGCGGTCTTTTGCGAACTGTATCTTCAGCGTCAGCAGATCGCCGTCCAGCGCGACAACCTGAAGGCCTTCGCTGAGGAAAATCTGCGTCTTCTCAAGGAAAGCCGCCGGTATGCCAATGCACTGAAGGAGGCCGACCAGCGCAAGGACGAGTTCCTGGCAACCCTGGCCCATGAGCTGCGTAACCCGCTGGCGCCCATCCGCAACGGCTTGCAGATCCTGCGCATGTCACCCGAGGGCGAACGCGCCGATTCGGTGCGCGATATGATGGACCGGCAACTGACCCATCTGGTGCGGCTGATCGATGACCTGCTGGACGTATCCCGCGTCAGCCGCGGCAAGATCGACCTGCGCATGGAATGCATCGCCATCCAGGAGGCGATCACCGCTGCGCTTGAGGCCAGCAAACCGCTGATCGACAGCGGTGGCCACGACCTGACGATCGAGGTGCCGCAGACGCCGCTGTGGGTCGACGGCGACCTGACGCGGCTGGCCCAGATTGTGTCGAACCTGCTCAACAACGCTGCCAAATATACCCCGAAGGCGGCCGGATCACCCTCAGCGCGGCCCAGGCCGGCGATCAGATCGAAATTCGGGTAACGGACACCGGCGTCGGCATCGAACCCGACATGCTGCCCAAGGTGTTCGAACTGTTCACCCAGGTCGATCAGCACCTCGACCGCTCACAGGGCGGTTTGGGTATCGGCCTGGCTCTTGTACAGAAGCTGGTCGAGATGCATGGCGGCACGACCGTGGCCAACAGCGACGGCGTCGGCCTGGGCAGCACCTTTACGGTGCGCCTTCCGCTGGCCTCCGAGCCGGGCGAAGCGCGCAGTGAGGCCGACTCGGCCAGGGACGATGCGCGGCGTCTGGACGTGCTCATTGTCGACGACAACACCGATTCCGCCGACACGACACGGTGGATGCTGGAGTTGATCGGGCACCGCCCGCGCGTCGAAAACAATGGCCCGGCGGCGCTGGAAGCGGTGCAAAGGCTTCGCCCGGACGTCGTCCTCCTGGATATTGGCATGCCCGGCATGGACGGCTATGAGGTGTGCCGATTGTTGCGCGAAATGCCCGGCGGCACCGACATGGTCATCATTGCCCAGACCGGCTGGGGCCAGGAAAGCGACCGGCGCCAGGCCTTCGACGCCGGCTTCGACCACCACGTCACCAAGCCGGTAAGCCTGGACCTGCTCAGTCGCGTGCTGAACGAAGCCGGCGAACCGCATGATATATGACCGGTGACCGGGACCACAATCATACTTACCTTTTTTTTACAATTCTTTAGTCCGAACGCCGCTTAACCCTTATTATAAAAAATTCATTGTGCCTGGGCGCAAGAGTCTGTTTTGGGGCATTCAGGGCAAAGCGGCGTGACAACACAAAACTGCAGAAATGGGGACCGCCATGGCTGATGGCTCCGGCGGAAATTCGGTCATGCGGGTCATGATCATCGAGGACAATGAAGCTCTGGCACAAACCACTGGCTGGCTGGTGGAGATGCTGGGCTATGACTACCGGCTGGCCCTGTCGCCGAAACAGGCGCTGGAAGACGTCAAGGGCTACCGGCCGGACGTTATCATGATGGACCTGGGTCTGCCGGGCATGAGCGGGTACGACCTGTGCCGCCTGCTGCGCCAGGAATCGGAACTTGCCGACACCGTTTTTATCGCCCAGACCGGCTGGGGCGAAGCCGAGCATCGCCGCCTGACGGCAGAGGCCGGCTTCCACCATCACCTGGTCAAGCCGTTGTATCTCGAGGCGCTTCAGGACCTGTTGGGGACGATCGAAAAGACACTGAACAAGGCGGGCGCCGAAAAGTAGTTCCAAGGCGCAACGCGACTTGGCAAGGGCGCCAAAAACGCATCTTGCCCGCCCGAGCGTGAGCGAGGAGCCATGGGGGGCGCCTAGTCCGGCGCTTGAGCTCTAAAACGGCCGATTTGACAGAGATTCTGTAATCGATTACAAAAATCGATGCCCAAGCTTTTTCCTGCAAGTGGTACGACCGCATGGTCGCATGCTTCAGGAAAACGCGTAAAAGCGAAATAATCCATAACTAGACGTTGCAGGGATCTCATCATGACTTTCAGGTTCGAACCGACGCGCCGCGGCATGCTGCTGGGCGCCATGGCCTTTGGCGGCTTGGCTGCGTGCAGCAAAACCAGCGAAAACCCGGCGCCGGCATCGGCAGGCCTGACCTCGTCCTGGCAACTGGGCATGCAACTGTGGACGGTCAATGCTGAGCTGGAAAAGGACATTCCCGGTACCCTGAAGGCCATCAAGGATCTGGGCTATGAGCTGATCGAAACGGCGGGCGTGCGCGGCACTTCGGCGGCCGAGTACCGGAAGCAGATCGAGGATGCCGGCTTGAAGATCCGCGCGGCCCACACCAGTATGTCCAAGCTGATTGACAGTTTCGACAAGGAAATTGCCGATGCTGTGGGTCTGGGTGCCGAATGGCTGGTGGCGTCGTCGCCGAAGCCCGGCGCCAATTTCGACCCAAAAAAGGACTGGGTCGTGGCCATGACCGAGGCCATGAACGCCGACCAGTGGAAGTTTAATGCCGAGCACATCTCGAAGATGGCGCCCAAGATCAAGGCCGCGGGCCTGAAGTTCGCTTATCACAACCATCCGATGGAATTTCTCGACCTTGGCGGTGGCCAGACCGGCGAGGATATCCTGGTCTCAGCAGCCCCGGCGGATGAGTTGCGGCTGGAGCTGGATATCGGCTGGGTGGCCGTTGCCGGCGCCGATCCCGCTGCCACCATCCGTAAATATGCCGATCGCACCGACCTGCTCCATATCAAGGACATGGTAAAGGATCCGGCGGAAGCTTCGGGCTGGCGCTCGGTCGAGGTCGGCGCGGGCGTTGTCAAATGGGCCGAGGTCTTCGCGGCGGCCAAGGAGGTCGGCGTCAAGGCGTGGTTCGTTGAACAGGAAGCGCCCTACAAGAAGCCGATCCTGACGTCGCTGGCCGAGAGCCGGGATTATTTGCGGAAGCTTTAATAAATTCTCTCTCGCCTCAGGTGGGGAGAGGGAGCGACAGAGCTATCCCGCCGTTACATCGTCGAGACTACGTTCCGGTCTCTCATCGCCCACCGTGCGCAATTCCAGCCTATCGAGCACCAACCCGCGCACATGCCGCGCCCATAAACCCCAGGCGGGCGTAATCCCGAACATCGACGGTTCCGGATAGGCGTCCGCCAACGCCTCCGGCATGACCTTTGGCGCGACACCGCCGCCGCGATAACTCAGACGCACGTCCTGCAGGACGACGTCTTCAATCGGATGACCGGGCATACCCATGAGTATGGCGCAATAGTCCGCCAGCACATCCTGCGCCGTAAACCGCCGCACCGTCACCCGCCGGATTACCCCGGGGGCGGCCCCTTCCGGTGCCCGCAATCGGGCGCCCACGCGCAGAAACAAGGGCGCTGTCGTCACCTCCTGCAAGATGACATCCTCGACCGTGACGTCCTCGATCACCCCGCCATCGACGGTTTCCAGCGCCAGTCCACGCGAACGCTCGAACCGGCAGTCGCGGATTGTAATCCGCCGAAAATCCCCGCTCGACTCCGTGCCGATCTTGATACGGCCGGTTACCCGGTCGCGGTCGGGCGAAAACGCCTGCGTCCGACCGAACGTTCCGTCGACCATCGTCCCCGGATCGTAGCCGCTAACGACACAGCCTTCGATCAACACATCTTCGACCGCCCGGCGCTCGCCCAGGGCAAAGGACGACTTCAGCACAATCGCATCGTCATTGGGCGTATTGACGCGGCAGCCGCGCACCACCACCCGCCTGCAGCCATCGATGTCCAGCCCGTCGCGATTGGTGTCGATGCTCAGGTCCTGACAGACCAGATCATCACACCCGGTCGCCAACAGGGCAAAATGCCCGCCACGCACAATGGTCAGCCCGCGCAACACGACATTTCGGCAGCGCTTCAGCGAGATCGCCTTGTTGCCAAGGCCCTGCATGGCGGAGACCTCGGGCGACAGTTCGGCCATGACTTCGGCCGACAGACCGCGCATTGACAGCGGGAATTCGCCGGCCTGTTTTTTCCACTGCGAGCCTGGCCCCTCGCGGGTCAGGCCCATACCGTCGATCACGCCATCACCTTCGATAACGATATCACTCAGGCCTTCACCCCAGATCAGGCTGTTGCGCCAATGCGAATGACCGAAATCCTGGTACAGGTCGAAGGGATTGTCCTCGGGCAGGTTGTAACCCTTGCCGGGCGCCGCCTCCAGCACCGCGTCGGCCGCCAGGTGCAGGGTCACCCCGCTGATCAGGCGGATCGAGTGGCTGAGATAGCGGCCGGGCGGCAACAGGACCGTGCCGCCGTTGGCCGCAGCCTGAACCGCGGCATTGATAGCCTCGGTGTCCAGGGTGACACCGTCGCCGGTGGCGCCGAAGTCGCGGACGTTGCAGATCATCCGCGGCTGCGGCCCCACAGGCGCTCGAATTTGAACCCGGTCAGGTCCTCGACGATCTGCTTGCTCTCCTCGGACTCGGGTTCCGTTTCACCGGCGCGCAGGCGGTCGACCTCCTGCATCAGGATGCCGTGGGTCCTGGCATTAAGGTGGAAGCTCCAGGAGATAATCGCCCCCAGCACCATCATCAGGATCGGCCCGCCGACCATGACCATGACAACGGACTGCACGGCTTCTGACGTCTGGACGACGGTGGTGCCGGCCGGCGCCTTCGACGGCGAGATGTAGCCGCCCTGTTCGATTAGCCAGGTGGTGGCGAAAATGGCGCCGAACTGGGCCATCTTGCGCGTAAAGGTCATGACGCCGGCAAAGATGCCTTCGCGGCGCTGGCCGGTCACGGCCTCATCGACGTCGGGCAGGTAGTTGTAGACCGACCACGGCACAAAGTTCAGCGTGCCGCGCCCGAGGCCCGCCAGGACGATCGGCGCAAACAGCCACAGGATCAGCGAACCATTGCCACCCGTAAAGGCGGTGAAGATGTTGCCGCCAAGCGCCTTCAGGTCAGCATCGAATCCGGCCGGGCGAACCAGATAGAAGACAAGGTAGAACACCAGGGCGGCACAGAAGGCGCCGGCTGCCAGGCGGTAGGCAACCGTGGGCCCGATCTTGATGACGATGGCGATAGCGATCATCACCGAGATCAGTTGGGCGACATACATGGTGGTCATCAGCTGTGAGATGATCAGGGTCGCGCCCATCATCACCGTGGCGACAAAAATCGGAAACGCCGTGTTGAAAATATCCTGCGACAGGTAGCCACCGAGATAGATGGCGATATGCTGACGGAAAGCGCGCAGGCGCAGGGTCGAAAACAGATCGCCGAACATCTTGAACGGGATCATCAGGGAGGTTTGCCAGTTCAGCGGTTCTGGCTGGATCAGCTTTTCGTCCTCAGTGTAGGGGCGCTCCCAGGTGAACAGCACAACCAGCAGCACCACCAGCGAGAAGATGACGCCGAAAATGGCGGCCATGATGAAAAAGGTGTTGGGCGAATCCTTGCCCAACTGGCCGATGATCAGGGTCGGCAGATAGGAGGCCAGGATGGCCGACGATTGGGCGACGATCATCCGCGCCCCGGCGAACTTGGCCTTCTCCTTGTAATCCTTGGTCATTTCCGCAGCCAGGGTTTCCCAGGGAATGAGGAACATGGTGTAGAGGAATTCGAAGAAGATGAAGGTGATCAGGTAGTACCAGAAGGTCTGACCCGTCACGAAGATCAGCGCGAAGCTGGGCAGCAACGGAATGGTCAGCATCAGGAAGATCTTGCGCCGGCCAATCTTGCGCCCGATCCAGGTGTGACGCAGATTGTCGGAAATGTAGCCGATCAGCGGACAGGTAATGGCTTCGATCAGGCGCGGCAGACCGACGATCAGCCCGGCTTCCTGGATGGTCAGGCCGCAGAAGGTGACGAAGAAGTACACCAGCCAGCCGGTAATGACCGCCTGCGCCCCGGCACCCAGCATATCGCCGGAGCCCCAGGCCCAGTGGTTGACCCATGTCGTCTTGCGCGCCTGCATAACAGTACTCCCATTTTGTTTTTTCTCCCTCTCCCCACTT
>NZ_GL883077.1:1094506-1104353 GCF_000204015.1 Asticcacaulis biprosthecium C19
TCAGGTGGGGAGAGGGAAAAAAACGAGACGCCCTATATAAACCTATGCGTAAATTCACCCAGGGCCAGCAGAGCCATCGACTGGCCATACGGCATGCTGGTCAGAGGGATATCCTTGTATTCCTGGATGGTGTTGAACACCGGCGTACCGAACGAGGTCTGCTGCAACTCGCCGTCGTCTGAGATATGGCCGCGCACCGCCTTGACCGCCTTGATGCCCATGGCTTCGTACGACTTGTTGATATAGCCCTTGCGGACCGCCTTCAGAATGCCGAAGGCGAAACCGGCCGAAGCCGACGCTTCTTCGTAGGACGTCTCGTCGTCCAAGATAGTCCGCCACAGGCCCGACGGCGCCTGGTACTGCGCCAGGGCCTTGATCTGAGCTTCAAGGGTCTCGACCAGGAACAGGCGCAGGCCGTCCTCCTTTTCCAGTTCCAGCAGTTCGATGAACTCCGGAATGGCGATCGTCACCCACGAATTGCCGCGCGCCCACAGGGCATTGGCGAAGTTGTGGCGGCCATCGAAGGTCCAGCCGTGGAACCACAGACCCGACTTGCGATCGGTCAGATATTTGATGTGCAGCATGAACTGCCGCTTGGCTTCCTCGACATAGTGCGGGCGATCCAGCAGCAGGCCGATCTTGGCCAGCGGCAGGACCGACATCATCAGGGTGTCGTCCCACATCTGCTGGTTATTGACCGAGTTGAAGACGATGTGCTGGAAGCCGTTTTCCTCGGTGCGCGGCAGGCCGTCCATCAGCCACTCGGCCCAGATGTCGAGATAGGGCAGGTAGGTGGTGTTGCCGGTGCGCTCATAGAGATAGGCCAGGGTCAGGAACGGCGCCATGGTGTTGATGTTCTTCGACGGCGTGCCTTCCTTGAAGCGCGCCTCGAACCAGTCGACCATGATGTCCCAGGCGGCTTCGTCACCCGAAACCTCCCAATGCTTGTAGATGCCGTAGAGGCCCACCCCGTGGGTCCATTCCCAGCCGGCCCAGCCCTTGGTGTCGATGACGCGGCCGTCGTCCAGGTGCAACAGGAACTGACCGGTTTCGTCCTTGATATTGACCAGGTTGTGGATCAGCCGGCGAATGGCGTCATCATAGTCGGCGCGGGTGGCGCCGAGCGAAGCAACATGGTGGGCAAGCAAGGACATCTGAGTCAGCCTATCTCTGGTTTTTACTGGGTTGAGGGACGGGGTCGACCGGCACGCCGCCGCGGACATTGCGCAGCACGACCAGCTTCACGGGTTCGGGCGCGTTCTGCGGCTTGCCATCGGTGGTGACCGCGAACGTCAGGGTGTTGTCGCCATTGGCATTGAGGATGCCGGGCGGCAGGATGAAGGTCTTTTGCGGACCGACATGGGCGATGAAGTTGCCGACATGCCAGCCATTGACGAAGATCAGGATGCGCGTTCGGTTGGTGGTGCGCTGGATGTCCGGATCGCCTATGACCAGGCCGACCTGGGTGTCGTGGTCCTTCGGCAGGTCCAGTTTGAAGGTGCTGCGCAGCCAGTAGGTGCCGGGCGCCGGCGGATCGTCGTCGACCGAGGCGGCCTCCCAACCGGTGGTATCGGCGAACGGAGCAACCGGCAGATACCAGCCCTCGCGCTCACCATACAGGCCGCCGTTGTTCATCGGTCCACGCACCAGGTCGGAGATGAATTCGCCGCCCTTATTGCCCTGGATCTTCCAGGAAATGGGAAGTTTGCCAAGCTCGACCGAGATCAGGCCGCGGGCTTCCTTGTGTTCGTCGTCGGCGCCCAGGTCCCAGTTGTGCGCATTATTGCGCACCATGACAGAGATCGTATGTTCGCCGGGTTTCAGCTTGGGGATATAGAGGTGCGACTTCATCGTCGTTTTCGGGCGTGCTTCGCCGGCATTGCCGTCACGCTCGCCGATGAAGCGGCCGTCGATCCATATCTGGGCCACGCCGGCCGGACCGCCGTTCCAGGTGAAGTTCAGCGTCTCCGGCGACTGGCCCTTGACCTTGAACTTGCCGCGATACCAGACGTCGCCATGGTGGAAGCCGTAATCGCTCATGGCCAGAACCGGCGCACCCGGAGGGGGTTGGGTTTCCATGGTGGCGGCCGACTCCTTGAGATCCGCGACCCGCCACCGGCTGTCGTCGAAACGCGGATCGGCTTCAGGCGAATCCTTGCGCCGCAACCATGGCAGGCTCATCAGGTCGGGCAGGGCAACCTCGGCGGGGCCTGCCAGGCCGGTCGTCCACAAGGCGCCCTCCATGGTCTGGAATTGTGCGGGCTGGCCGTTGAAGGTCAGGGTCTGGACCGGTTTCGGTGCCCAGATCTCGATTGTACTTTCCTTGTCGGTATCGCCGGTCAGGTGCAGGGCGCCATTCTCGAAGCGCGCTGTGCGGATCAGGGCGTTGCTGCGTTCCAGCACCGGGCCGTCCGGGGTGTCCTGGCGCCAGAAGGTCTTGGCGACCTCGTCTTCGGCCAGCAGCAGTTCCAGGCGTTCGTTGGCGCCGGTTTCGATGCGAACCCGGTTCATCGCCGCATGGACGTAGTTGAGTCGGATATCCTTGGTTTTCGCATCCCAGGTGACCGTGACGTCGCCGCTCAGGATGGTGACCTTGGGCTTCTTTTTGAAGCGCAAAACTGTCTCGCCATCCTCGCCGCGCGGGCCGTAGAATAGCGCGATATCGCGGTCACCCTGGCCCAGGTGGGTCTGCAATTGCGACGTCGAATAGACGACGTGCTGGCGTTCCAGGGCATAGTCGGCGACCAGCAGCTTGGCGTCCTGGCCTTGCAGGCGCAAGGTGCCCTGCTGCGGCACGCGGAAGGTGCCGTCGTCCGTGGTCAGGTCGAAGCTGAACGGATCGTCGCCGAACTCGTCAGTCGGCTCATGGATGGCGAAGATCAGGTCACCATGTCCCTTGGGGGAACGATTGTGGTACAGTTTCACCTTGGGCGAGGACGAGGCCAGAACCGGCGCCTTGTCCATGGCCGCCAGCAGCGGCTCGGCCGACTGGACGAACTGACCCATCTGTTTCAGGGTATATTGTTTGTCGCGAAGGCCGCGGGCTTCGTCGATGCCGGCGCCATAGTCGTACGACGTGTAGACGACACTGGCTGGGGTCCAGCCCCACGACGTGCCGCCAAACGCCATGTAGATCGAATGGATCGACAGGCCGTTGATCAGGCTGGAGCCGAAGAAGGTCTTGACGTACTCCGATCCGATGCGCTTCGACGTGCAGTCATAGGTGCCGATACTGCCCCAGAAGTCGAACCAGCCGCCGCCGATTTCAGCCGCGAAGCCCGGTGTGTTGGGCGAGGTCAGAGCGCCAATCTTGACAGGATTCTTGGGGTCGGGCGCGGTCACGCCTTGTGGAATCTCGGCATACATGCCCCAGTTGGGCACCTTGTTCGGCTTGCCTATCTCGCGGGTATTGGTGCAGCCGCCGCCGGGATAACCGTCGAAGGCGTAGATATCGACCGGCCCCGGCACCGACCACGGCGTCGATGACGTCTTCGGGGTCCAGTTGGGCAGGCGCGACTGGGCGTTGTGGAAGATCGGCACGGTAATGCCGTCTGCCTTGGCCTTGTCATACAGGTGCTGCATGTAACGCTGGTGCGTCGGGGTGGTCAGGCCCAGCTCGTTTTCGATCTGGTACAGGATGACCTTGCCGCTGCCGTTGGTGATCTGGTGGCGTTCGACGATGGCGTTGATCTGGGTCATCCACTGGTCGACGTCCTTCAGGTATTCAGGATCGTCGGTGCGGGCCAGGGCCTTCTGCCGCGCCAGGTAGCCGGGGAAGCCGCCCATGGTCAGCTCGGCGTTCACATAGGGGCCCGGACGGATGATGACATACATATCGAGCTCTTCGGCCATCTCGATGGCGCGCTCGATGTCGCGAATGCCGGAAAAGTCGTACTGACCCGGCATGGACGAATGGTAGCCCCAGTCCATGTATAAGGCGACGCCGTTATAGCCGGTCGCCTTCATCTTTTGCAGCACGTCGCGCCACAGCGACGGCGAGGGCAGGCGGAAGGGATGGAACTCACCGGCCCAGATCATGACGCGCTCACCATCGATCATCAATGAGTGCTTGTCCCAGGTAACCTGCTTGCCCTTGATTGCGGGTGCGGTGGTAGCCTCGACGGTGGTGGTGGGTTCGGCCAGGACGGTGAAATGACGCACGGCGCCGGAAACGCCGCCCAGTTCCTTGCGCGGGGTCCAGGTTTTCATCCAGTCAAAACTGTCGGAATACCAGTAGCGCTTGGTCAGGTAGTCGTCGAAATAGATACGAAAACCGGGCTTGCCGTCCTTGTCCTTGATCGACACCAGGGCGGGGCCTTCGATCCAGTCGCGCCAACCGGCCCAGTTACCGCGCCGCAAGACCTTCCACGGTCCGGTCAGCTTGTCGGCGGAGACCAGTTCCAGGGTTTTGGTGGTCTCGTTTTTGGTAACGGCGACATAGGTCTCGCCCCAGGGAATTGTGAAGGTGTCGATATAGTTGCCTTGGAGGCCTTCCATCGGCACGGGCGTGTCGAACTTCGCCGTGGCCAGGTCGACGGCCTTGATCAGGTGGGCGCCGAACGGCCCCTTGGTTCCGCCCTTCGACAGGGACACCACAACGTAGATGCTGCCGTCCTTGTCGCGGTACCATTCCGGCGCCCAGGTATTGGTGACACCGGGCAGGGCGACTTCGGCGTCGCCGACATGGTCCCAGGTCTTGAGATCCTTGCTGCGCGCCACGCCCATGCGGTTGCCGTCCCACGCCGTGGTGTAGACGATATAGTAGTAGCCGTCGTCGGCATGGAGCAGTGAGGGATCGCGCAGCAAACCCTTCGCCGGCCTGTAGGCGTCCATGTTCAGCGTGGTGAATTCGATGCCGTCATAGGACTCGTAGAGGCTCATCCGGTCCTGGGACGTGGCGTCGAAGGCCGACATCAGGAAGGTTGTGTCGCTGCGCCGGCTGACAACGGGCGCGGCCGCTTGCGCGTTGTCTGCGCCTTGCGTCTTGCGCTCGTTCTGTGAGGTCAGGCCGAAACTGTCCATGACGGCGTCGCCGGTCTGTTGTGCCCAGGCCGGGGCCGACAACAATCCGCCAACCGCCGCGCCCAGCAGCAGGACCTTGCGCATCGGACGGCCGGAACGGGTTTGCATGCACCTCACCTGAGCGGAATCGCCAGCCTTTTGTGAGGCCGGTCTTGCCAGCAACTTGGCATTGACAGCCCGTAAGATCAATGAATAAATATCATTATACGTCACAATCGAGCGCAAATTCAGGCCTCCGTGATCAAAAACAATCAAACTTTTGGGATTTCGGTTGCGGTATGCGCCTTTGCCCTTGCAGCGTCGGCGGCCTGCAGCCAGACTCCCGTCATGACGCAAAGCTTTACGCTATCGCCGAACGAACGCCCAGCCTATGACGCGGCAAAAGGGCAGGGTTATGTCTCGATCGCGAACGGCAATGAAGTCGCCTTTGCCGTCGCCGCCCCGCCCGGCGATTACCGGGTGACGGCGGCCGTCGGTGCGGGACGGACGACGCTTTGGGCCGAGGACCGTCGCCTGGTTGCAGGGCCGATCGTGGTGCCGGCGGGGCAGACACGCGAGGTCAGCTTTATCGTCAATGTCCGTAACGCGATCATGGCCAATGCTGAACAGGACGCGACACGTGCGCCGCGAGTCGGCCTGCGCGGCGATGAGTCTGGTGGTCGCAACTGGGACGACATGCTGACGATTTCGGCGTCGGGCCCGGACAAGGCGCTGCTGGCGTTGAAGCTCGAACCTGTCCAGGTCCGGCGCGTGCTGCTGGCCGGCGACAGCACGGTGTCCGACCAGGCGGGTTCGGATTTTGCATCGTGGGGGCAGATGCTGCCGCGCTTTGTCGGCGGCGAGGTGGTGGTGGCCAACCATGCCCGCGGCGGGGAGACCATGAAGTCGTTCGTCACCTCGCTGCGATGGGACAAGCTGCTGAGCGAGACGCGCGCCGGCGACATCGTCATCATCCAGTTCGGCCATAACGACGAAAAGAAGCAGTGGCAGCGAACCTATCTCGGCGCAGACGGGGCCTATGGCGCGTACCTGGCAGCCTTTGTCGCGGAGGTGCGCCAGCGCGGCGCCACGCCGGTGTTGGTGACTCCAGTCGCGCGGCGGTTCTTTGAGAACGGCAAGATCAGGAATACGCATGAAGGTTATGATGCCGCTGTGCGCGACACGGCGAGAATGCTGGGCGTGCCGGTGATCGACCTGACGGCGCTGTCGACTTCGTTTTACGAACAACTCGGACCCGAACGGTCGGCTTTGGCGTTTGGCAACCGCGGTCAGGACAAGACCCACCACAATGCCTATGGCGCCTGGGCGATGGCCTGTCTGGCGGCGGGCGAGCTGAAGACACTGGACCTGGGCTTGGCGATCGATGCGCCGGACTGTGCGCCTGAGCCTGAAGCTTTTGAGATCAGCGCCGCGGATTGGCCGCTGATGCGTACCCCGGAACAACCGAAACAGGCGGCTGAGCCGGTGCCGTAAAGTAAGTAAGAATACCCCTCCACCGCTTCGCGGTCCCCCTCCCCACTTCGTAGGGAGGAGAAGAAAGGCGAAGCCGGCAAATGCTTATTTCTCCTCCCCATTTTATGGGGAGGGGGACCGCGAAGCGGTGGAGGGGTATCTTTCCTCAAACCTTCAGGAAATTCCCATGGAAACCATCGCCTTCACCATGCAACTCAAGCCAGGCTTCGAAGCCGAGTACCAAAAACGCCACGACGAGATATGGCCGGAGTTGTCGGACCTGCTGCATCAGGCAGGCGTTTCCGACTATTCGATCTTCCTCGACGAAAAGAGTTTGACCCTGTTCGGCGTGCTCAAACGCACCGAAAACCACACCATGGACGACCTGCCCGATACGCCGCTGATGAAGACATGGTGGGCCTATATGGCCGACATCATGGACACCAACCCGGACAACTCGCCGGTCGTAACCCCGCTGAAATCCGTCTTCTACATGGCGTAAAGCCGCTTGCCTTCGAACAAGGCACGCGCTTAATGACGCTTCGAAATGGAGACGCTGATGACTCGCCTGCTGTGGACCTTTGATGAACTGGCCAAGGCCACGGGCGGTACCCTGACCGGAGTCGGTAACATCGCCGAAGCCAGTGGCATCAATTTCGACAGTCGCGCCCTTCAGCCCGGCGACATCTTCCTGGCGCTGCAAGGTGCGCGCGACGGTCACGATTTCGTAGCGCAGGCTTTCGCGTCCGGTGCCGTCCTGGCCGTCACCCGCCGACCGATCGAGGGCGGCGCCTGCCTGCTGGTCCCCGATGTTCAAAAGGCGCTCGAAGACATCGCCGTATTCGCCCGCAACCGCGCCCCCCAAACCCGCCGGGGCGGCGTCACCGGCAGCGTTGGCAAGACCAGCGTCACCCAGATGGTGATGCAGGGCCTGCAACAGGCCGGCCGCGCCCACTCGGCGATCAAGAGCTTCAACAACCACATCGGCGTGCCGCTAACCCTGGCGCGGATGCCGGCCGACACCGAACGCGCCGTGTTCGAGATCGGCATGAACCATGCCGACGAGATCACACCCCTGTCGGAATTCGTCGCCCCGCACGCCGTGGTCATCACTACGGTCGGCGCCGTTCATACCGAGAACTTCCCCGATGGCGAGGCCGGAGTGGCCGCCGCGAAGGCTGAGATTTTCGACGGCCTGGTGCCGGGCGGCCTGGCCATCCTCAATGCCGACAACCGCTGGTTCGACCATCTCAGTACCAAGGCGCGCGGCTCGGGTGCCCTGGTTGCGGCCTTCGGTGAAGCCGGTGGGGTCGATGCGCAACTGATTGAACATCGTGTCAATGGTGATCGCGCTTCGGTCGCAGCGCGATTCCATGGCCGTGATATCGTATTTTCGTTGTCCCACACGGGCCGCCACCAGGCCGTCAATGCCCTGGCCGCACTGCTAATGCTGGAGGCGCTGGATGTCGATCTCGACACCTCGCTTCTAGCGCTGGAATCCTTCGCCACCCTGGAGGGCCGCGGCCGGGTGATCACCAAACCGTTCAAGGGCGGCGAACTGACCATCATTGACGAGAGCTATAATGCCAATCCCGTGTCGATGACCGCGACCCTGGCCAGCCTGGGCCAGCGCGAAACCGCCGGCCGCAAGGTGGCGGTGCTGACGGACATGCTTGAACTGGGGGTCGACGAGGCCGACCAACATGCCGGCCTGGCCGAGGCCGTGGTGGCGTCGGGTGTCGACCGGGTCTATCTCGCCGGGCCGTTGATGAAGCACCTGTGGGACGCATTGCCGAGCGGCCTGAAGGGCGGTTATGCCGCGACGGCTGCTGATCTACTGGCGGCGGTCACCGAAGGTTTGCAGGCCGGCGACGTGGTCATGCTGAAGGGTTCGAACGGCTCCAAGGCTGGCTTGATCGCCAAGGCGCTGCTGGCGGGGTAGTAAAATACCTCTCCCCGCGTGCGGGGAGAGGACGAGAACCGAGCGGAGCGTGGGCGATCGGGTGAGGGGCCTTTCAAGGACTGAGCACGCCGAAGACGCCCCGCCCCTCACCCTAACCTCTTACTGTGAAGAACGGGGAGAGGGGATTCACAGCGTTTTGCGGATGCCGCCTCACGCCGCGCTTGAGCCCAAGGCCCCTGTGCGATAAGGGGTGTCAAACGACGCACCGGGGGATAGTGAGTCGCAACAAGCCGCTCTTAGACGGCGTTCACAAAGGCGTTGAATGTTTTATCTGCTGTATGAGCACTTTGCGGCATCGGGCGAGCACTGGCCGCTGATCAATCTGATGAAATATCAGACGGTGCGCATCTTCCTGGCCATGATCACCGCCATGATTGTCGCTGTTGCCATGGGCTCGCGCTTCATCCGCTGGATGCGCGCCAAGCAGGGCAAGGGGCAGCCTATCCGCGAGGACGGCCCGCAGAGCCACCTCCTGACCAAGAAGGGCACGCCCACCATGGGCGGGCTGATGATCCTGGCCGGCATCGCCGTCGGCACTGTGTTGTGGGTTGACCTGCGTTCGGTCGGCGCCTGGGTGGTGTTCGGTGTCACCATGGCCTACGGCCTGCTCGGTTTTATCGACGATTACGCCAAGGTGACCAAGCAGACGTCAGCCGGCCTGTCAGGCCCGCAAAAGCTGATCGTTCAGGGCCTGATCGCGGTGGCCGCCGTTGCCGCCCTGGTCTATCTGGCGCCCCAGCATCCCGACGCCCTGCCGGGTCTGAACACCACCCTGACCTTCCCGATCGCCAAGAACTTCATGTTCAATCTGGGCCTGTTCTACCTCGCCTGGGGCGCCTTTGTCATCGTCGGTGCCTCCAACGCCGTCAACATGACCGATGGCCTGGACGGACTGGCCATCGTGCCGGTGATGATTGCCGCCGGCGCCTTCGCGCTGATCGCCTACCTGGTCGGCAATTTCAACTTCGCCAACTACCTGATCATCCACTTCGTGCCGGGTGCCGGTGAAGTGGCCGTGATCTGCGCCGCTATCATCGGCGGTGGCATGGGCTTTTTGTGGTACAATGCCCCGCCGGCCAAGATCTTCATGGGCGATACCGGGTCGCTAGCCCTGGGCGGCGGTCTGGGTGCAGCCGCCGTGGCCATCAAGCACGAGATCGTCCTGGCCATCATCGGCGGACTGTTCGTCATGGAAGCCCTGTCGGTCATGATCCAGATCGGCTATTTCAAGCTGACCAAGAAGCGGGTCTTCCTGATGGCGCCGATCCACCACCATTTCGAAAAGCTGGGCTGGGCGGAATCGACCGTTGTCATCCGCTTCTGGATCGTCGCCGCCATGTTGGCCATGGTTGGTCTGGCTACCCTGAAAATCAGATAAGACGCAAAATTGTCGTCGTCAGGGTAGAAATC
>NZ_GL883077.1:1104456-1176417 GCF_000204015.1 Asticcacaulis biprosthecium C19
GTCAGTTCGCCGTTATGGCTGGAGATGTACTGAGATGATCCCCGTCAAAGGTTTTGAAGGCAAGCGTGTCGCCATTTTCGGCCTGGGCCGGTCTGGCCTGTCGGCGGCGCGGGCGCTGAAAGCCGGCGGCGCCGAGCCGGTACTGTGGGACGACAAGGTCGCTTCGACGGCGGCCGCCATGAAGGAAGGCTTCACGGTCGAGGACCTGAAAAAGGCCGACTGGGCGGAGTTCGACGCCCTGATGCTGTCACCGGGCGTTCCTTTGACTCATCCGGAGCCGCACTGGACCGTCAAGGCTGCCAAGGCTGCCGGCGTTCAGGTACTGGGTGATATCGAGCTGTTCGCCCGCACCCTGGCGCGGTTTCCGGCGCGCAACCGTCCCAAGACAGTGGCCATTACCGGCACCAACGGCAAGTCGACCACGACGGCGCTTATTGGCCATATCCTGAAGTCGGCGGGCAAGAACGTCCATGTCGGCGGCAATATCGGCATCGGCGTCCTGGACCTGGATGAGATGCAGCCCGGCGCCGTCTATGTCATCGAGACCTCGTCCTACCAACTGGATCTGTCGCTGACCTTCAAGCCCGATGTGTCGATCCTGATGAACCTCTCGCCGGATCACCTGGACCGGCACGGTGGCATGGACGGCTACATCGCCGCCAAGAAGCGCATCTTCATGAACCAGGAGAAGGGCCAAACCGCCGTCATCGGCGCCGATGACGACTACACGGCCGACCTTATTTCGCAGATGCGCGTCAGCCATCCGGTCAAGCTGGTCGCCATCTCGTCGCGCCGCGTCGTCGGCGACGGGGTCTATGCGCTGAACGGCGAACTCTACGACGCTAGCGGTGAGCGGGCGCGGCATATCATCGACTTGAAGACGGTGCGAACCCTGACCGGCCGCCACAACTGGCAGAACGGGGCGGCGGCCTTTGCGGCGTGCAAGGCGCTGGGGCTGACCAACGAACAGATCGCTGTCGGCATGCGCTCCTTCCCGGGCCTGGCTCACCGCATGCAGGAGATCGGCCGCATCGGCAAGGTGCGCTTCATCAACGATTCCAAGGCGACCAATGCCGATGCCGCGCGTCAGGCGATGTCGAGCTTCGACAAATTCTTCTGGATCGCCGGCGGCAAGGCCAAGGCCGGCGGCATCGATGAACTGCGCGACCTGTACCCGCGCATCAAGCACGCCTTCCTGATCGGCGAGGCGGCGGAACTGTTCGAAAAGACCATAGGCAAGGCAGCACCCTGCACCCAGTCGCGGCTGCTATTCACCGCCACTGCCCAAGCCTATGCTGAGGCGGAAAAGTCCGGCAAGGAAGAGATCGTGCTGTTCTCTCCGGCCTGCGCCAGCTTCGACCAGTTCACGGATTTCGAGGCCCGCGGTGATGCTTTCCGTGATGCGGTCAATGAGATCGCCAAGTCGGTGGCGGTTGCTGGCGTACAGGATATTGGGGCTTAAGTCGTCTTCGCGCCTTCGCGTCTTCGCGTGAAACCTTCGAACTCAGATAGGGACGTCTCACACGAAGACGCGAAGGCGCGAAGATTTTATGAGGGACTCTCAGGTTAAGTCCGACTTTAGGCAGAATACCCCGCTTGGCAGGGACGTCCGGATGGCGGGTTGCATTTCCGTTACCGAGGCGCCGCCTGGTTAATCCGATATTAACCGTGATGGGTTGAATCCTGACCCTTGGCTGTTTGCGTATTCAGGTTGCGTTATGACCCAGGCCTATGCCCACCCTTTTACCCGGACAGACCGATCGCCGATCGCCATGTGGTGGTGGACCTTGGACCGCGTCACCCTGGCGCTCGTCCTGATCCTGCTGATGCTGGGCTTCTTCTTCTCGTTTTCGTCGAGCCCTGTCGCAGCTCCGCATACCGATCCGTATGACGCCTTCTATTACACCAAGCGCCACTTCGTCTTTGCCATCCTGACGGCCGCCGGCATGATCATGGTGTCGATGCTGTCGCTGAAAGGCGTCAAGCGGGTCAGCGTGCTGGTCTATGCCGGGGCTATCTGCATCATGGCACTATTGCCGGTGATCGGCCACGAAGCCAAGGGCGGGACGCGCTGGCTGAACCTGGGGCCTGTCGCGTTGCAGCCGTCGGAATTTCTCAAACCGGCGCTGATCGTGCTGATCGCCTGGATGTTCTCCGAAGGTCAGAAGGGCAAGGGGGTGCCTGGTGTCACCGTCGCCTTCTTCCTCTATTCCGTCGCTATCGGCCTGCTGCTGATCCAGCCTGATGTCGGCCAATCGGTCCTGATCACCTGCGTCTTCGGCGCCTGCTTCTTCATCTCGGGCGTACCGTTTCGCTGGATTATCGGCATGGGGGCGACCGCTGCCACCGGCCTGGTCGGGCTGTTCTTCATCCAGCCGCACTTTCGCAATCGCCTGCTCGGCTTCTTCAACCCTGACGCCGACAGCGGCTATCAGGTCAATAGCGCCAAGGCGGCCATCGCCAATGGCGGCCTGTGGGGCGAGGGGCTGAACGAAGGCGTCATGAAGAAGCGCATTCCCGACCTGCATACCGACTTCATCTATTCGGTGGTGGGCGAAGAATACGGCCTGTGGCTAACCCTGATCCTGATCGGCATTTTCGGATTTTTGATCGTACGCGGCCTGCTAAAATCCATGGCCATGCAGGACCCGTTCCGCCAGATCGCGACCTCGGGCCTGTACATCATGCTGGGGACCCAGGTGCTCATCAATGTCAGCGTGAATCTGGGCCTGATCCCGCCCAAGGGCATGACTCTGCCGTTTATCTCGTACGGAGGCTCGTCGATGCTGGCCATGGGATTGACCCTGGGCTTCATCCTGGCCCTGACTCGCAAACGTCAGGAAGAGGTGCCGCAGGACGATCCGACCAAGTGGTGACTCCGCCGAGTTGGCGGCGTAAGATGACGCCGTTATCCATGGGAGGGTACCATGACAGCCTTCAATGCCGTTCGCTTCAAAGTCAAACTCGGTCGCGAGGACGACTTCCTCGAAGCCCATCGCGCGGCAGTCGCCGACTGGCCGGGTTTGCGCCACGCCAATATGATCAAGACCGGTGAGGGCACCTACTGTATCATTGCCGAGTGGGAGAGCCTGGAGGCCATGGCCGTTGCCAGGCCGCAGATGATCGCCACGCTCGATTCCTTCCGCGACACCCTGGAAACCCTGGACAATGGCGGGGTTACCGACCCGGTGTCGGGCACGGTCGTTCTGGCGCTGAAATAGCCGCGGGAGGAATTGCGGCGCAGCGCGATTCCCGGCTACAAGGTACAACCCTTTTCGGTGAGACATACCTTGGCCAAAGCCCCCAAACCGCGCCGCAAGGCTTCGTCCTTTTCCGAAACGCCGCTGGCCGTGGTGGCCGCCGGCGGTACCGGCGGGCATATGTTCCCGGCCGAAGCCCTGGCGCGCGAACTGATCGCGCGCGGCTGGCAGGTGGTGCTGGCCTCGGACGCCCGCGGCGCCGCCTATGCCGACAAGTTCCCGGCGATCGAGCGCCTGTCGTTGGAAGCCGCCACCTTCAAGGCCGGTGACCCCATCGGTATGGCGCGCGCTGCCATCAAGATCGCGCTGGGCACCATGCAGGCGCGCAAGGCCTTTGCCCGGCTGAAACCCTGGGCGGTCATCGGGTTTGGCGGCTATCCGTCCTATCCGGCTCTGCTGGCAGCGCTGGGGCGCAAGGATGTCACCCTGATCCATGAACAGAATTCAGTCTTGGGCCGTTCCAACCGGCAACTGGTCAAGAAGGTTGACGCCGTCGCCTGTGCCTTCCCGGTGTTGCGCATGGCGCCGTCAGAGTTGGAAGGCAAGGTCCAGGTCGTCGGCAACCCCGTCCGTCCGGACATCCAGGCCCTGTACGACGAGCCCTATCCAGCCGTCGAGAAGACCATTCGCATCCTAGTCACCGGCGGCTCTCAGGGGGCCAAGATTCTGTCCGAACGGGTACCCCAGGCCCTGGCGTCACTGCCGATATCGATCCGCATCAATCTTCAGCTCGAACAGCAGGCGCGCGCCGAGCAGGCCGAGGCCGCGGTGAAGATTTATCAGGATGCCGAGATTCACGCCGAAGTCTCGCCGTTCTTTTCCAACATGGCCGAACGGCTGGAGCGGGCCCATATCGTCATCGGCCGGTCCGGGGCCTCGACCGTTTGCGAACTCGCGGTGGCCGGCAAACCCGCGATTCTGATCCCGCTGAAGATAGCCGCTGACGATCACCAGACCCACAATGCCGAGGTCCTGAAAGAGGCCAAGGCCGCCGTTGTCATCCCCGAGGATGAGGCTACAGTTGAACGCCTGGCCGAGGAGATTCGGACGATGATCGAAGGCGCGGCCTTGCTGCCGATGCGCGCCAAGGCTGCCAAATCCGTGGCGCGGCCGGATGCCGCCAAGCTGCTGGCGGATCTGGTTGAGCGGACCGTGGCGAAGGTCAAGCAAGGCGCAACATAGGCCTCGTGCCGAACAAAGCGGCAATCTAATTTTGGGCATGAGGCAATAGCTAAAAGCCGGTACTGTCCCCCTGTACGGATATCCGGTCACAAATGTCCTTGTTTCGGAATCCGTAGGCGATCATCACACTTGTCGCGTTAGTCGCATCCGAAGTGATCAGCAACGCGAGGGCTGCGACGTCATCGGGGCCATCGTTCAGCTTCCACTTCACCGTCACTTTCCGCTCTCTTCGGAATATAGATACCGCAAAACTGCTGTCTCCATTCGACAAGGTATCCGGCGGCACTTCATCTTCCGAGATGGGGGGACCGTATTTTGCGATCAATGCCGTCCTGAGCCGTTGGTAGGAGGATATGACGGTCGTTCCGTATCCGTCATTCGGATAAAGCCTTCCGAATCCGACAAGGCTGCATACACCGGTTTCCGGTGTAAGGCCGACGACATACCGCGAGAATTCCGCGTTGGGTTGTGGCACGGTGATCGAATAGTTTTTTACCGGGCCGGAGCCATTGAACAGCTTAGCGTCCCTCAGTTGGCTGAGCGGTGTCCCCATCTCGACGCCGAAAGCGCCGGCCATGGCTGAGCCTGCCATCAACCAAGCCGCAGCGGCCGCCATAAAAATTGTCCTGTATGTCATTGCCGCGTCTTTCGTTTGGCGCAAATCGTGAACACTAGGCAGCGCCGATGTCAAATGCAATCTCGAGTGCATATGGCCATTCAGGTCTGTCATGAAAGTTGGACAAGATGATCCTATAAACCCCTATCTCGGTCGTCGGGTAGGTATTCATCCAGGCATTGACTGAAGTTTGTCATCTCATAGTTCAGGATGACGTACGTGTCCCGGCCATTTGACGATCCGGCTATCAACGCAATGCTTTCGATCCTTGATGTCGGGTCGACGCTATCCCAACCGCTCGACAAATTACGCTGGTACTTGCGCAGCGAGGCGGCAAACTGATCACGCCCGGTGAGCGTGGCGCTATCATTAAGACCCTCAAGGGTATCCGTGGGCGGGCCGTACTTACCACTCAGGGCGGTCTTCAACATCGTGAAAATCGCACTGACCTTGGCGCCGTCCAAATCATTCAACTGCTTATGCCCAAAAGCGGTGATGACGCAGACTCCGGCTTTTTTCGTCAGTTCGACATGATATTCGGAAAAGTGTTCATTCGGTACTGGCGGAATGACACCATAGGTTTGAACGGGACCATCGCCGAGTATCGGTTCCAGCGGCGAAAGCGTGAGATCTTCGAGCCTGGTCCCCATGGCGATTCCGAACGGCCCGTCGGCGGCCCAAGACGGAACCGCGATCATCAACCCCAGTACGGTCGCCAGCCACGTCCTCTGTAACATGTTCGTCCACCTTTGTACTTGTGGACAAATCAAGAACATGGCGATGAAGCTTTGTCAACCTCATCCTCGGGTTGAATGTCACTTACGGCTTGCAAGTTTAGCCGCTCTTGGGAGTAGTGATGCCGGTATCGGGTCGGGAACAGGTGGAAAAGGCATGACACGTGACGGTCTGACACGCGGATTTATGCAAAGGGTGGCCTCGTCATTCTGGCCGTCGCCGGCAAGCCCTCGATCCTGATCCCTCTGAAGATCGCCGCCGATGATCGTAAGAACCACAATGCCGAGGTGCGAAGGAAGCCAAGGCCGCGGTTGTCCTCCCCGAAGATGAAGCCACGGTCGAACGCCTAACTAAAGAAATCCGCACGATGATCGAAGGCGCGGCCTTTCTGCCCATGTGGTCCAAGGCTGCAAAGTCGATCGCCCTGCCTGAAGCCGCCAAACTGCTGGCCGACCTGATCGAGCGGAGGGTGGCCAAGGTCAGGCAGGGTGTGAAGTAATGGCTCAGCCCGCGTGCTACCCGGGCATGCATCCTTCCGAGTTCTTGAAATGATAAGAGATGAAAAGCGTCGTCGATGTTGCGTCGTCGGCGTCGGCGGACAGCATGATTCGACTGAGATCGCCCGGTGAGTCCGGTTCGAAACGCCAGAATACCGCGATCTTTTTCTCATCCCTGTAAAGTTGACCGGCAAAATCCTTGGAACCGGGCCGGTGGTCTTTCAGATCGGAGGTCAAAGGGGTGCCTTTGCCGTACTTTTTCGCAAGACCTGTGGCAATTGTGTAGGCGGAGGAGACCACCTTCTGCCCATCGGCTTCGTCCTGATTGGCATCACTGAAGGCTATCACACCGCAGGCGCCCGCCGTATCGTCGACAAGGACAAAGTAATATTGGAATTCCGGATTGATAATCGGAGGTTCCACGCGATAGGTCGTCCTCTTTCCCTCTCTTTCCCACGTCTTGATAACCTTCAGGTCCTTCGCCTTGTCGCCCATGTCGATGCCGAAGGCGCCGGCCATGGCCGTGGTTGAAAACGACCCGGCGATCAGCAGAGCAGTGTTAATTGTCCGGAACATATTTGTCCGCCTACCCGTGGGTGTCATTTTCAAAGCCCGGCTCCCTCGGCTTCGGCCTCTAGGTCGGCACAGGCGTCGTCGTTGGTAAAGGCATACGCAATCATCAGCGCTGTGGTCGACGAATCCGGCGCTGTCGCCATAAGATGGATAGCTCTCACATCGTCGGCTTTCCCGCCGTTTGGAATCCATCCCGAAGTCAGGTTGCTTTCGTCGGTATGGAGTGACGTCGCGAAATTGCGCGTAGCGGGCCTTTGGTTCTGTTGCGCCGGCTGGCCGTATTTTCGGACGAGATCGGCTTTGACTCGACTGTAAACGGCCTTGATCTGCGCACCACTTTGGTCGTTCGGGTAGTTTCGGCTGACGGCGTAGATCCGGCAGACTCCCGTCCGGGGCGACAGGTCCACCGTGTAAATGCCGAAATCCGGATTCGGCGCAGGAACCCGTATATCGTAGGATTTGACCGGGCTAAGGTCGTCGAAAACCCCGACGACCTTCAGGTCAACAAGCGGTGTCCCCATTTCGATACCGAACGCACCGGCCGTGGCCGTGTTTGAAACGGACCCGACGATCAGGAGGGCAGAGGCAAACGTCCTGAACACATATTTCTCCGGGTGGGGGATGTCACTTTCTAAGCCTGCTCCAACGGACGGGCGCGCTGTCGTCACAACCCGGAGGCATCCGATCCGCTGGCTTTCCCGCCTTTGCACTGGTTGTAATTTTTGAAGTCGTACACCAGATTGACATGTGTATCGCGCCCGTCCGGCGAGGTGGCATACAGCCAGATTTGCGCATATTGGGAGGCAGCGTCGGAGAATGTCCAGGTGCTCGAAAGCTCGCGCTGATCCTTTTCGAGAGATGCGGCGAACTGATTTCGAGCGGTGAGGCTGGCATAGGATTCCAAACCTTCCTCGATCTCCGAAGGCGAGCCATATTTCTTGGTAAGGGCTGACTTTAATGCAAAGTACACGGTGCTGACTTTGGCGCCATCAAGATCGTTCACCTGCTTGTTCCCAAATCCGACCACCTGGCAGGCGCCGGTCTGTTGCGTCAGCTTGACAATATAATCCTCAAATTGGGCGTTGGGTGTCGGCACGGCGACGGCATAGGCATCCAAGCCGTCGACTCTTGTGATAGGTTCTTCGAAGCGAAGCTCCAGATCTTTCAGCTTCGTTCCCATGCCTATACCGAACGCGCCGTCTCCGGCCGGGACCGGCGCCGCTTGATTATTGTGACCGACGACCGTCTTGCCGGCCTCGCACTGATCGTTATTTTCAAACTCATAGCTAAGAAACACCTTTGTGTTGCGGCTATCGGGGGAACTCGCGAACAGAAAGATTTCCTTTACCTGGGCTGCCTGGCCGGTGAGCTCCCACTTCGCCGAGAGGGTACGTTCATGGCTGTATAGCGATTCAGCAAATTGCTGGCGTTGGGTCAGCCGGGAGGAAGACTCAAGTTCATCGACAACCGAGGCGGCCGGCCCATAAGTCTGAGTCACTCCCGACTTTACATTCTCGAACATAGCTCGGACCTTTTTTCCGTCCGGGTCATCAGCCAGTATCTGGCCGATGGCCGTTAGCTCGCACACGCCGTCCTTTGGAGTGAGATCAACGAGATAGCCTTCAAATAAATAATAAGGTTTGGGCGGTATCACGGCGTAAACTTGTACCGTCCCTGAGGACGAAATCGGAGCATCATGTTCGAGCTTCAGTGTCTGCAATCGGCTACCCATGCCGATGCCAAAAGGACCGTCCGCCGCCCACGACGCCGTTGCCACAAACGTGGCCAAAAATACCGCCAAACCTGCTTTCTGCAACATCTTCATCCACCCTGCCTTCTGTGGACAAAGCAAGAACACGAAGGGTGCGTCTTGTCAACTACATCTTCGGGTTGAATGTTACTTACGGCTTGCAAGTTTAGCCGCTCTGGGGAGTAGTGATGCTGGCATCGAGTCGGGAACAGGTGGAAAAGGCATGACAAGTGACGGTCTGACACGCGGATTTATGCAAAGGGTCGGTTTCGTCGTCCTGGCGGTGGCGGCGACCCTGCTGGCCTACAACCTCATGAATCTATGGATCCTCATCTTCGGTGCCATCGTGATCGCCGTCGTATTGCGCGGCATTGCCGAGCCTCTGATGAAGGTCTGCAAGCTTAATGCGCCCCTGGCCGTGCTGGCCGCGGTGCTGCTGGTCGTAGGTGTTGTCGCGACGACCTTCTACCTGTTCGGCCGCGACATCGTCGCCCAGGTCCAGATCCTGTCGAAGCAATTGCCCGTCGCCTGGGCGGAGTTGCAGACCCGTCTTGAGGCGGCCGGTCTGAGCGACGAGGTTCAGGCCCAGATCGATGCGGCGGGCCAGCAGGCCGGCGGCGTCGCCTCCAAGATTCCGCAACTGGCCGGCGGGCTGCTGTCGGGTGTGGCCAATTTTCTGGTCGCCCTGATCGCCGGCATCCTGTTGGCTATCCATCCGGGCCAGTACCGCGACGGCATCGTCTTCCTCTTCCCAGACAGCTATAAGGCGCGTGTCAAGGACTCGCTCAATGTCGCTGGCAAGGCGCTGCAGCTGTGGTTCCTGGGCCAGTTCGTTTCGATGATCGTGGTCGGGGTGATGACCGGTGTCGGACTGTGGGTCATGGGCGTGCCCTCGGCCCTGGCCCTGGGCATGATGTCCGGTCTGGCCCAGTTCGTCCCCATCGTCGGTCCGGTGATTTCGGCCGGCCCTGGCCTGCTGTTGGCCGGTGCAGCCGGGCTGGACAAGTTCCTCTATGCCTTGGTCCTGTATGTCGGCGTGTCGCAACTTGAAGCCAACCTGATCACCCCGGCGGTGCAGAACCGGATATCGTCGGTGCCCATGGTCCTGACGCTGTTCGCTGTCGTCGGTTTCGCCGGGCTTTTGGGTCCGGTTGGCGTCTTGTACGCGATGCCGCTGACGGTCGTGCTTTATACGCTGGTGATGCGCTTCTACAAAGGCGAAGACGTCAGCAAGAAAGGCGACAAGCCGGAAGCCGCGGCCGAAACGCCGACGAAAAAGCCACGCCGGCGCGCCGCTATCTGAGGTTCACGCACAATTATCTTTCCCTTCGCGTCAAGTTTTGTTAGGCTCGCCTTAACAAAGAAAAACTGACTAAAGGGAAACGCCGTGCTCGGATTGATGATGGATGGGCCTCTGCTCATTTCCGCTGTTCTCGACTATGCCGCCAAATACCATGCCTCCAAGGAAATCGTTTCCCGCAACGAGGATTCGAGCCTGCACCGGTACACCTATGCCGACGCCGGGCGGCGGGCGGCGAAGCTGGCGCATGCCCTGACCAAGCTGGGCCTGCAGCCCGGCGACCGTATCGCTACCCTGGCCTGGAACAATTACCGCCATTTCGAGCTCTATTACGGAGCACCAGGCGCCGGCTTCGTTTGCCATACAGTGAATCCGCGCCTGTTCCGCGAGCAGATCGAGTTCATCATCAACGATGCGAAGGATCAGTATATCTTCACCGATCCTTGTTTTGCACCGCTGGTCGAGGCGATGGTGATCAACCTGCCCTCGGTCAAGGGCGTGGTGGTGATGGGCAGCCGTGAGCAGATGCCGGGCAATATCCTGCACCGTGCCCTGTGTTACGAAGACCTGATCGCCAACGAACCCGATCATTTCGACTGGCCGCAGTTCGACGAACGGACGGCGGCGGGGCTTTGCTATACCTCGGGCACAACCGGCCACCCCAAGGGCGTCCTCTACTCGCACCGTTCGACCGTGCTGCATGCCATGGGTCTCAACCAGCCCGGCCTGTTTGGCTTCACGCCGGACGAAACCGTCATGCCGGTCGTGCCGATGTTCCACGTCAATGCTTGGGGCGTGCCCTATTCCGCCGCCCTCGCCGGGGCCCGCCTGGTCATGCCGGGACCGCGGCTGGATGGTCCGGGTCTGCTGGAAATTATTCGTGCTGAGGGTGTGACAGTCTCGGCCGGGGTGCCGACCATCTGGATGAACCTGCTCAATCACTGCGATCAGGTCGGCCAGTCGGTAGCGCCCTTGCGCCGCGTGGTCATCGGTGGCGCCGCCTGTCCGCAGATCCTGATCGAACGTTTTGCGGCACATAAGGCCCTGGCCGTTCACGCCTGGGGCATGACGGAGACCTCGCCTCTGGGTTCGGTCAGCGTGCTGTCGTCAAACCACGAGGATTTGAGCAGCGATGACAAGATGAAGCTGCTGCTGAAGCAGGGGCGGGCCCCCTTCGGCATCGAGATGCGCATCACGGGACCTGACGGCAAGGCTTTGCCGTGGGATGGCGTGGCGCGTGGCGAGTTGGAGGTCCGCGGGCCGTGGATCGTTTCGGGCTACTACAACAATGCTGAAACGGACCAGTTCACGACGGACGGCTGGTTCCGTACCGGGGATATCGCGACCATCGACGGCGAAGGGTTTATGAACATTGTCGACCGATCGAAGGACGTCATCAAGACCGGTGGCGAGTGGATCAGTTCGATCGAGCTTGAGAATCTGGCCATGCAGCACCCCAGTGTCCGCGAAGCGGCGGTGATTGCGCGTATGGACTCCAAATGGAGCGAACGGCCGCGCTTTATCCTGGCCTTACATCCGGGCAAGACGATCACAGGGGCGGAGTTGCGTAAGGTAATCGAGCCGCATGTGGCGCGGTGGTGGATCCCGGAGGACTATATTGTGGTCGACGAGATTCCGCATACGGCGACGGGCAAGATCCTGAAGACGAAACTGCGCGAACTGTACGGAATGGAACACCATCCGCAGGCGCAGAAGCTTTAGGCTTATACCAACCCCCAAAAAGACTGACCCATCCGACCAGATGAGGTGCGGTTGGTATTGCATTTTTTTGCTCAAGCGCCGCCGCACGGGCGGCCCCTATGGGTCCTCGCATAAGCTCGGGCGGCCAAGAAGCGTTCTTTGGCGCCCTTGCCAACCCACGATGAGTCAAAATCATCGTGGGTTGGTATTACTTCCCCATCCGACGCCGCGACGGCAATTTGTGCTCGGACTCGAGGTAATGCACCACGTCCTGCTCGGGCATGGGCCGGGCGAAATAATAGCCCTGGACGTAGATGCAGCCCAACGCCTGCAAGACCTCGAGCTGTGCCGCCGTCTCGACCCCTTCCAACACGCAGGCCAGGCCCATGTCGGCGCAAAGGGCACTCAGCGACTTGATGATCTTGTGCGACACCGGGTTGGTGGTGACGTCTGCCACGAAACTGCGGTCGACCTTGATCTTGTCCAGCGCCAGGCGATGGACATGGCTGAGCGACGAATAGCCGGTGCCGAAATCGTCCAGGGATATCCCCAAGCCCAGGGCCCGGAAGGCGATGACTGCCGCACGCGCCTGCTGGAAGTCGTAGGAGATCGAGGTCTCGGTGATTTCGAAATCGATCCGCTTGGGCGAGACCCCGCTGCGGTTGATCAGGGCGATGATCTGGATAACGCTCTCGGCCTGAGAAATGTCGTGGGCCGACAGGTTGAACGAGATGCGCACCGTTTCCGGCCACTGCGCGGCCGCGCGCAGGGCCTTGCCCAGCAGCGCCAAAGTCAGGTCGCGAACCTGACCGGTGCGCTCGGCCACCGGGATGAAGTCGCCCGGACTGACGGCGCCGAGCGACGGACTGTTCCACCGCGCTAAAGCTTCAAAGGTCGAGGCCCGGCCGGTACGGGTATCGACAATCGGCTGGTAGACCAGCGACATCTCGGCTTCGAAATTTGCCGCCTGAAGCGCCTGTTCGATGACGCCGTGGCTGCGGATCTGTTCTTCGTGGCGGTTTGAGAAGACGACCACGTGTCCGCGCTGGTTGCGCTTGGCGTGGTACAGGGCGTAGTCAGCTCGTTCGAATAGCGATTCCGGTGTGTCGGCCGAGTCAGGGTAGCGGGCGACGCCGATCGAAGCACCCAGCGCCGCGTGGCTGCCGCCGATGGCAAAGGGCAGGCGCACCGTCTCGATCAGGGCCGCGCCGAAGGTTTTCAGGCGTTCCTCGCTGGGGTCGTCCCCCATGATGAAGCCGAACTCATCGCCGCCCAGGCGCGCCAGGGTGACACCGTCGCGACCGGCCTTGCTGAGCCGCCGGCCGACCTCGCTCAAGACCTTGTCGCCCGTCATGTGGCCGTAGGTGTCGTTGACCGGCTTGAAGCCGTCGAGGTCTATAATGCCGACGGCGAAGCCAGCGCCGGCCGCGGTGGCCTCGCCATGGCGGCGTTCCAGTTCGGCGAAGAACCAGCGCCGGTTGGGCAGGTCGGTCAGGGCGTCAAGATTGGCGATGCGGAAGTTTTCGTCCGACAGCCGCCGGGTTTCGGCCTGGGATTCCACCAGCCTGGCGAAGTCACGCGAATAGACCAGCAGAATCATGATCATTGCCACCGACACTAGGGCCAGGTTGACGGCGACGGCCTTAAGGCTGCCGTGGCCCTCCAGGAAGAAGAACAGGATGAACGGGCCGTTGGCAAACAGAGTGACCGACAAAGCCGCCGGCCGCAGGTGCATCAGACAGAAGACGCAACCGATCACCGTTAGCGCCATGCAGAACACCACCTGACCGCGGGCATAGGCGTCGCCGTAGGGGTAGAGCAGCAGGCCCCAGATGGTAAAGCCGAAGGTCAGCAGCGCCGCGAGTTGCGATGTCGTGCGCATGTGCTTGATGATGTAGGCGTCGCTGAACGTCTGTTTGCGCGCCTGCCACCACCACAGGCAGCGCACACCGCACAGGGTGCACAGGGCGGTCGGGATGTAGACGGCCAGCCAGGCCGGGGCGAACTGGGTAAAGGTCCAGGCCGCCGCCAGGGAATTGGTCGTCAGGATAAAATAGAGCAGCGGGATCTGTTTGGAAAAGGCGTCGAACTGCGCCCGGACCAATGGCATATTGCCGGTCGGGAAACGGAACAGGTCGAAAAAGGCAGCGAAAAGACACTTCAAACGCGAATCCAGGCAGGTTTACGTCACCGCGGCGCGGTACTCCGGGCGAAGCGTCACCCTATCTGTTCAGCGTGACTATTCGGTTAGTGAACGCCGTTAATTTCGGTCCCGAAGCTGCCGGATTGTCATGCCACAACCGCTTCACGTCGAGGGAGGCCGTTATGCGAAACCTTTTGGTTTTATGGATTTTTGCCGTGATCTTTATGCCGCTGTCAGCACTGGCAGCGGACGCCTATACAGCCGTCACGATCGATCCGGGGAAGGAGCGTCTGAGCTTTCACTGGAAGGACGCCCGGGGCCATCGCATCGCCTCGCTGTCGGGCCTGGCAAGACAGGCAAAAGAACAGGGGCGGACCTTGGTCTTCGCTACCAATGCCGGGATTTTCGCCAAGGATTTTACGCCGCTTGGCCTGTTCGTCGCCGACGGCAAGACCAGAAGGCCATTGAACACCGGTACTGGCGGCGGCAACTTCTTTATGCAGCCTAACGGCGTCTTCTATGTGGACGGCACGGGCGGACATATCGCGCGGACGGCAGGCTTCAAACCGACCCCGGACATTTCGCTCGCGACCCAGTCGGGGCCGATGCTGGTGGAGACGGGTGTCATCAACAGCCAGTTTGCCGTCAAATCAAAGAACAGGCTGGTGCGCAGTGGTGTCGGAATCAACCGTGACGGCAAGATTGTTTTCGTCATCTCGAACGGACCCGTATCGTTCTACGACTTTGCTCGTTACTTCCGCGACGATCTGCGCTGCGACAATGCGCTGTATCTGGATGGCGTCATTTCGCGCATGTACGCCCCGGCGCAAGGCCGCCGCGACACGGACGGCGACTTCGTCGGGATGCTCGCGGTGACCAAGGCTGCGAAGTAACACTGGCCGGCCTCAGACGGCATGGCAAGGGGCTACCACTTCTATGTCATAGTGAAGCAAACCGCGAAATGGCAGAAGGAAATTTCAGGGGTGCGTCCGCACCGGCGGCAAGGCATTGCATACATCGAGAGCGCCGGCGGCCTTTACGAAGAAGGCGCCGCTGCGGTTGGCCCTGGCCTTTAGCCAGGCGTCGAAGGTCGGCGTATCGCTATCGAGGATCTGCCAGTGCGGCTGTTCGGGCGCAGTCAGGTCGGCGGCCATGCGCGCAGAAACGATCTTCATCTGTTCGGGGCCGGTCTTGTAGAAGCCAAGGGCCTCGCTGCCGCGTGGCCGAGCGGTCAGGTATTCCATGCCCGCCACGATACGGCCGACGACTGCCAGGTTGCGATCGAGATGGCGCGGCGCATGGCCCATCACGGTATAAAGCTGGGTGGAGGAGCCGGTGTCTGGCGCGACATCACGCGCCACGCCGATCAGGCCATAGCAGTGGACCAGCCAGGCGCTTTTTCCGTCCGTCGCCACTGGCCATGAAGCCACATGTCCGGCCTTTCTGGCATAAGCGTCTCGCCAGGGCATGGGCTTGAATTTCAGCGTCTTCAGCGGCCAATCATATTCCGCCGGGGGGTGTTCGTCTATGCCGACCGGCTTGGTCGGATCCTCGTCGGGACGCCCCCACTGGACGACGTAATTGTCCTGGACGCGCAGGATGACGGCGCCGTCGAAATAGCCGCTGCGCACCAGCTGGCGGATATTGGCGACGTGGACGGGGGCGAAATCAGGGGCCAGCTGGTAGATGACCTGCCCACCGTCGGCCAGGGTCATGACGACCAGGTCGTCAGCGGCGATGGTGCGCCATGACGCGGGCACGGAACGGTCGAGAATGTCCTGGGGCGAAGGCGGTTCGGCGGGTTTGTCCTGCGCCATGGCCGGTCCGGCCAGAGCCGCCGTCAAGATTATGCTTGCCCAGAACTTCATACTCAACCTCCTGCGATTTCATCTGCAACTTATCATGACCATTTCAGCCGTCCACGGTTATGCCTGATAAATTGCGGAAGCAAAATCTTGAGGGTAAGTCCTGTTCAACTCCTGAACCGGTGCGCCCCTTCCGAAGGCGACACCGCGGATCAGGGTTGCGAGGGGCACGGCGCGACCTTCATAGGTGGCTCCACCGCGAACACATCCGGCATAGCGGCCGTGCTCAGTTATTGCAACGGCGAGCGGCCGGACGGCAGCCTGGCCGAAACCAACCTGCGACTTCAGGCTTGGCAGGATTGGGTCGAGGCTTTCGACTTCACGGGCGGTTCCGGCGGTGGCACCGGCCATAGCTTTCTCTCCGCCGATACCATCCGCTGCAGAAGCACCTTCAGAATGCCGGGCGCTCTCCTGAGTGAGGTCCGCGGGCATATCGCATGGTAACCACTCCGCACAGGAGCGACGGGGCTACTGCCGGAAAAATGCGATGTCAGACATACGTGATTTTCGTCGTGCTCGTTGCAGTTGGCAACATAATCAGGCATGACGTGTATCAGGCAGTTCGGCATAGCTTGTTAGCCTGAGCGCCTTTTAGGGGAAAAATCAAAATGGCGAATTTTGTTGGCGGCGCGAACGCCGAAACTTTCACGGGCGGTGCGGACAATGATACGGCTTCGGGCAACGCTGGAAACGATGTCCTGATCGGCAAAGGGGGCAGTGACGTACTGGACGGCGGCGCGGACAACGATGCGCTCTATACTGACAGTTTGCTGGGGGACAACGGCACTCTCGACCGTGACGCAACGGCCGATACGGTCAACGGCGGTGCCGGTGATGACACCATTTCGGCAGGATTCGGCGACAGCATCGACGGCGGCGACGGCGTCGACTATCTGCATGTCAGCTTCCAGGGAGCAACCTCAGGCATAAGTTTCGATATGATGCTGTCCAGCCAGACCGTGGGCGGTGCCACAATCAAGAACATCGAAAACCTGCTTTCGGTTGAGGGCAGCGAATTCAACGACATGATCAAAGGCGCGGCTATGTACTGGCATGGTGATGCGCCGTACATGCATGGCATGGGTGGAAATGACACTCTGACAGCCGGCTACTATACTTACGAAATGTACGGAGACGATGGCAATGACCTCGTGGACGGTCGCAGTTCCCAGTATCTCAACCGTCTTGACGGAGGCGCTGGTGACGATACCCTTTACAGCTACAGCAATAGCTGGACCAGCGCCCATGCCGGTGATGGGGATGACCTGATCTACGCCCACTCCGACGTCTATGGCGGCGCCGGCAACGATACTCTGATGATGACGTCGGGCACGCACAACGGCCCGGGTTACGGCGGCGACGGAAACGACGAAATCGTCGGCGCGCAGGGCGTGGCATCTGTTCTGCTGGGTGAGGGTGGGGACGATATTCTGCTCGGAAACAGCGCAGAGGACATGCTGACCGGCGGCGCTGGTAACGACTCCCTGACTGGTGGCGACAACATTCCGCACTATTATTATGGCACCGGCAGTGGCGATATTGCCGTCTACAGTGGCGCCGTTACTGATTACCAGGTAACTCGGGACCCGGACACGCAATTTGTCACCGTGGTCGACCTGCGCCCCGATTCTCCCGACGGTACCGATCTGCTGGACTCCAGCATCGAAGCCTTGAAATTTTCCAACGGCACCTATCTCGTCGATGTGGTCCTGGCGGGCGCCAATCTCGGTGTTTTAAACTTTACCGGTACGGATAACCCGGACACCTATGCCGGCAGCGAGGACAGCAACACAGCCGTAGGCAAGGGCGGAAATGACAGCTTCAACGGCAATGGTGGTTCCGATGAGCTGCAAGGCGACAGCGGCAGCGACCTGTTGAACGGCGGTACGGGGAGCGACCGCCTGCATGCTGCGGCGGCTCCGGGCAGCTACCAGACGCCATGGTACAATAATACCTATTCCCCGCCGCAGCTCGATCGCGGCAGCGAGACCGACACCTTGAACGGCGGTGCCGGTGATGATGTCCTGTCTGCGGGCTATGGCGACAGTGTAGATGGCGGCGAAGGTACCGACAGCCTGTTCATCAGCTTCCAGGGCGCCACCAGCGGCGTGACCTTCAACCTGAGCCTGACCAGCCAGGAGGTCGGGGGCGCCACCATTCAGAATATCGAAAGCGCCGTCTGGGTTGAAGGCAGCGAGTTCGGAGACACCGTTACCGATTCCGGCAATCCTTACGGGAGCTTCGGCCTTGTGTTCGGCATGGGCGGTAATGACAGCCTCAAGGCCGGCTACTATACCTCCAGCCTTTATGGCAACGAGGGCGACGATCTCGTCGACGGCCGTGGCTCACAATACCTTCAGCGTGTCGATGGTGGTGCAGGTAATGATACGCTCTACGCTAACGGTCTCACCTCAGGCATTGCTGATGGCGGTGCTGGCGACGACCTGATCTTTGCCTATAGCGGCGCAAACGGGGGCAGCGGCAACGACACGATCCAGAGCTCCGGGGCTCAGGGTGGTGACGGCAATGACGAAATTACGGCCTCGGGGTATTCCTCCGGGATGCTGTATGGCGAAGCCGGCAACGATACCTTGACCGGCAGCAATTCAGGCGATCACCTGGATGGCGGCCTTGGCGATGATCAGCTTGCCGGCGGCGTCGGCGATGACACCTATGTGGTCAATTCCGGCGATGATCAGATTGCGGAAGCTGCCAGCCAGGGCACTGATCAGGTTAACAGTTCCGCCAGTTTCACTCTGGGCGCCAATCTCGAGAATCTGATTCTGGCGGATGGAGCGGCGATCGACGGCACGGGTAACGGCCGCGCCAATGTCATCACCGGCAACGAATCCGCCAACCGTCTCGAGGGCGGTGCCGGCCTCGACACACTGTATGGCGGCGCCGGAAATGATGTCCTGAGCGGTGGAACCGGGGCCGACAGTCTGTCCGGCGGCTCGGGCAATGATACCTATGTCGTCGATGCTTCCGGCGAAGCGATCGTCGAAGCCGTGTTCCAGGGTACCGACACCGTCCAGGCGTCCGTCGGTCACACTTTGGCGATCAACGTCGAAAACCTGGAATTGACCGGTAGCGGCCATATCAACGGTAACGGCAATTCCGCCCAGAATGTGCTGACCGGCAACAGCGGCAACAACATCCTGAACGGCGCGGCTGGCAACGACACCATGGCCGGCGGCGCAGGTGACGATACCTTCGTCGTCGCCAACAGCGGCGACGTCGTGACCGAAGCGGCGGGAGAGGGCGCCGACGTCGTCCAGGCTTCAATCAACTATACCCTAAGCGCGAACGTCGAAATCCTGACGCTGACTGGTACGGCCAATCTGACCGGCACCGGCAACGACCTTGCCAATGGGCTTGTCGGCAACGATGGCGACAATCTGCTGAATGGGGCAGGTGGCAATGACGCCCTGGCCGGCGGGCTAGGAAACGACACCCTCCTGGGCGGCCTGGGCGACGACAGCTATGTTGTTGACGTGGCTGGAGACAGCGTGACCGAACTGGCAGGTGAGGGCACCGATACCGTGGTGGCCGGCCTGTCTCATAACCTTGGTGCCAACTTCGAAAACCTTATGTTTGCGGGAACCGGCAACTTCGTGGGCAACGGCAACGGTCTTGCCAACGCGATCGTCGGCAATACCGGCAACAACTGGCTGGAAGGCGCCGCCGGCAACGACACCCTGACGGGTGGACTTGGCAATGACACCTTCGTGGTCGACGCCGACGATATCGTTGCGGAAAACGCCGGCGAAGGCACCGACTGGGTGCTGGCCTCACGCAGCTATGTCCTGGGCGCAAACCTCGAGAGCCTGGCCCTGTCCGGCAGCGGCAACCTCACCGCCACGGGCAATGCCGTCGCCAACCGCATCGGCGGCAATTCGGGCAACAACCTGATCGACGGGCAGGGCGGCAATGACACCCTGCAGGGCGGCCTTGGCAACGACACCTATGTCATCGACGGGGCGGGTGACATGGTGACTGAAAATGCGTCCGAAGGTACGGACGCGGTGCAGGCGTCGGTCACCTATGGTCTGGGCGCCAACCTGGAAAACCTGGTCCTGACCGGTTCGGCCCATATCAACGGCACCGGCAATGGCGGCAACAATACCGTCACCGGCAATGCCGGTAACAACCTGCTGGACGGCGGCGCCGGAGCGGACCGCCTGGTCGGCGGGTTGGGTGACGACACCTATTACGTTGACAGTATTGGCGACAGCGTTGGCGAGAACCACCTCGAAGGCACCGACACCATCATCTCTTCGGTCAGCTATTCGCTGTTCGGGCGAGCCGTCGAGGTCCTGACCTTGAACGGAACGGACAATCTGAACGGCACCGGTAACTCGCTGAACAACACCCTCACCGGCACCAATGGCAACAACCTGCTGGATGGTGGGGCCGGCATGGACAAGCTGGTCGGCGGCCTGGGCGACGACACCTATTATGTCGACAATGCCCTGGACAATGTCACCGAACTGCATTTCCAAGGCACGGATACAATCATCAGTTCGGTCACCTATTCGCTGTTAGGCCGCGCCGTCGAGATCATCACCCTTACGGGCGCGGGCAACATCAACGCTACCGGAAATTCGCTGGGCAACACGATCACGGGCAATGATGGCAGCAACCGCCTGGATGGCGGTGTTGGTAACGACACCCTGACTGGTAACCTGGGGGCTGATATGTTCGTTTTCCTGACGGGTAGCTGGAAGGACACCATCACCGACTTCAGCGCGGCCGAGAATGACAGCATTAATGTCAATGCCTATACCGCTGGCGTGATCAATACAGCCATGGTCACCCAGATGGGCGCAGACGTTCTGGTTAATCTGGGCGGCGGCAATACCGTCACCGTGCTGAGCGCTAGCCAGGCGGATGTCCTGGACCATATGGTGTGGTAACATATTGGTGCGTGTTTCGATCCTGTAGAGTAGGATCGGCGCTCTAAGCTTTTCTTTTGACGCGCACCTTGGTCCAGAACGTGCGTCACCCGTTTCGGGAAGCTCTCTGGCCGGCCTGTCTTTCGACGGGCCGGCCAAATCTAACTGTAGTATACTAGGTTTCCCCCGATGCGCATAACGGACAAATGTCTTTGCCTTGGCTACGCGATGCGGATAAATTTTGCCCGCAAGTTCTGACTACCCACAGGCCGCGTCGTCCCAGGCGGGAAGGCGCGACTTTTTCTTTCTCGATGCCGTGCACCCGGAAAGCTTGCGCTGGGGCAGGATTATCGGGTATGGCCTTTGGGGAAATTAACACGCTATTTTTAGTCATTCTCTCCTGATATAACGGCCGCCATGATTTCATCTCTCTTCCGAATCAAGATCAACCCCGTTATGGCGGACGCGATCAAACAATGCCGGCCGCACTTCATTAATGCGGCGGTCTTCAGCTTCTTCATCAACATGCTGAGCCTGGCGCCGACGCTGTACATGCTGCAGGTCTATGGCCGCGTGGTGTCGACCGGCAGCATGACCACCCTGATCTACATTACCTTAATGCTGATCGTGTCGCTGATCGCCCTGTCGTTCCTCGACAGCGTGCGTTCGCGCCTGCTGATGCGCTCGGGCATGCGTCTGGACAAGGTGCTGGTCGGCAATGTGCTGAATCACTTGTACGCGCGGATCGGCAATGGCCGTCAGGCGACCAATGCCGGCCTGCTGCGCGAATTCGACACCTTCAAGCAGACCCTGTCAGGCCAGGGCATGGTGGCCCTGTTCGACCTGCCGTGGATCTTCCTCTTCGTCGGCCTGTGCTTCATCCTGCACCCGGTTCTGGGCTGGATGACGGTGGGCGGCGGCGTCGCCCTTGGCATCATCACCTGGCTGAGCGAGCGCGCCTCTTACCGCTACATCACCCAGGCCGCTGAAAACATGCAGAAGGCCTATACCCGCCAGGAAGCCACCACGCAGCGCGCCGATGTCGTGCGCGCGCTGGGCATGCGCCGCGCTCTGGTCAACCAGCAGCTAGAAGAGCGTCATTCGGCTCTGGACGATCAGGTCAAGGCCAATCTGAGCGTCGGCGGTTACACCACCAGCTCGAAATTCCTGCGCCAGCTGTTGCAGTCGATCTCGCTGGGCGTCGGTGCCTATCTGGCCGTGCAACAGGAAATCTCTGCCGGTGCTATCTTCGCCGCCTCGCTTCTGATGGCGCGCGCCCTGATGCCGATGGAACAGGTGATCAGCAACTGGCGCAGCCTGATCCGCGGCTACAATGCCTTCCGCACCATCGACAAGGCCCTGGCCGAAGACGCCACCAAGGCCGTGACCAGCCTGCCGCGTCCCAAGGCCGTGCTGGAGGTCGAGGGCCTCAGCATCGTGCATGCCGAGCAGAAGGCCTATATCCTGCAGAACATCACCTTCCGGGTCGGTCCGGGCGAGATGCTGGGCATTGCCGGGGTTTCCGGCGCCGGCAAGTCGACCCTGGCCCGCGTCCTGGTCGGCTGCGACGGTTACGAGATCGGCGCGATCCGCGTCGACGGCGCCGAGCGCAAGGACTGGGATCCCGAAGTCCTGGCCAAGTATATCGGCTATCTGCCGCAGGACCCAACTCTGTTCCCCGGGACGGTTCGCGACAATATCTGTCGTTTCGAATCCGGCGACTCCGACGAGATCGATGAACTGGTCATTGCCGCGGCCAAACTGGCCGGTGTCCACGACATGGTGCTGCAGCTGTCCAACGGTTACAACACTCTCCTGAACATGAATGGTCAGGGGTTGTCCGGTGGCCAGGCGCAGCGTGTTGCCCTTGCGCGGGCCCTGTATCGCGACCCGCCGATCCTGGTTCTGGACGAACCTAACGCCTATCAGGACCAGGCCGGTGAAATCGCCCTGATCAATGCCATGAACGGGGTCTGCGCCCGCGGTGGTGCCGTCATTGTCATCGCCCACCGTGCCATGGTCCTGGACCGGGTCACGCGTTTGATGATGCTGGCCAATGGCCGTGTCGCCTTCCTCGGCACGCCGGCGCAATACGCCGAAGCCATGAAGAAACAACAAGCCTCCAACGCCACGCCGACCAGCCTGGCGCCGATTACCGGCGGAAAGGCCGCCAACTGACATGCCCGACAGCACACATTTCGACCCGACCGCCCCTTCGCCTGAAGCCAAGACGCCGCCGTCGGGCGGTGGCATCGCTGGTGTCCTGGGGCTGAGCGGCACCGACGGCTCGGATGATCCACGCAAGGACATCCGTTTCGGTCTGCTGGTGGTCTTCATCTTCTTCGTCGTTCTGATGGGATGGGCGACCTTTGCCCGCGTCGATGCCGCGGTCTATGCCAGCGGTCAGATTGCCGTCGTCGGCAACCGCCAGGAAGTCGCGCACAAGGAAGGCGGCATCATCGCCGCCTTGCACGTCAAGGAAGGCGACGTGGTCCGCAAGGGCCAGGAGCTGATCACCATGTCGGGCGACGAAACCGAAGCCAATGCTAATGCTCTCATGGCGCAGTTCATCGACCTGAAGACGCGCGAGGCGCGCCTGCTGGCCGAACAGGGGTTGCGCAATAGCTTCGCCGAACCGGTCGAGTTCGCCGACCTGCCGGAAGCCTTCCGCCCGGTGATCGACGAATCCATGGATTTGCAGCGCAAGACCATGGCGTCCAACCGCACCTTCCTCGCGTCGCAGATGTCTGTGCTGGAGCAGCGCGTCGCTCAGAGCGAGCAGCAGATCATCGGCAACCAGGAGCAGATGACGTCCAACCAGACCCGTCAGGCCCTGACCAAGGATGAACTGAAGGGGGTCGAAGACCTGAACGCCCGCGGCTATGCCCCGACCACCCGGGTTCGCGCTCTGCAGGAGTCGATCGCCGGCATGGAAGGCGAATACGGCGCTCTGAGGGCCCAGGTCGCTGCGGCCCGTGCCCAGATCGGGGAAACCCAGATGCAATCCGTCGGCATCCGCAAGCAATATCTCGACCAGGTCATGGCCGACCTGAACGACACCCAGGGCCGTCTCAAGACCATGGAGCCGCAACTGGTGGCCGCGCGTGCCGCTTATGACCGGCTGCATGTCCGCGCCACGGCGACCGGCAAGGTGATGGGCCTGCAGGTCTTCACCGTCGGCGGCGTGATCCAGCCGGGTCAAAAGCTGCTCGATATTGTGCCCGAATCCACGCCCCTGGTGATCCAGGCCATGGTGCCGGCCCGCAACGGCAACGACATCAAGTCCGGCCAGATCGCTCAGGTGCGGTTCGTCTCGCTGCACGAACACAGTGCGCCGATCCTTGAGGGCAAGGTGCTGGACGTGTCGGGCGACAGCTTCACCGATAAGGAAAGCGGCAATACCTTCTATACGGCGCGGGTGCAGATCTCGCCGGAAACCCTGGCAACCTTGTCGCGCATGGGCACCGAGCAACTGAAGCCGGGGCTGCCGGTGGAAGTGGTGGTCCCGATGCGTGAGCGGACCGTTCTGCAGTACCTGCTGGAACCGCTGAACCAGTCGCTGTGGAAGACGTTCCGAGAGTCGTAAGCTTGATAACATTGAGCCAACAAAAATCCCGGATGGTTCATCCGGGATTTTTTTGTTCGCAAATTTGCTAAACTGGCTCTTCAATGAAGCCGCGATCGCCAGCGGTAGTCAAAAAACCTTTGGCCGTTTTGTACGTCTCCGGCAGAGATGATTTCGTCCAGGGTCCAAAATCGCGCGGTATAGTCATCCCCGGCCACGCCGCTGAATTTCGTTAGCATGACAGTAATAAACGCTTCAACCTCAAGGTCGCCGGAGTGCCGTCCGGAAATATCAGCGATAACGCTAATAGAAGGCATCAAGCCCAGCCGACGCTCCAGCTCTGAAAGTTCGTCGGGTCCGGCCTCTTCAAGAAGATGGGTATAGAAATTGATGTATAAACACTGTTCATTGTTAGACAACGCGACCCAAGGTGGGCCGGCCTGAGTGGGATATCGCGTTTCAAGGAAGGCGCTGACTTCGGCTTCCGTGGTTTCTATCAAATGCACGATCACGCTGCGCATACTATCAGCTCCTGATCCAGAGCGGTGACGCCCGCGTCACCAATAGCTACCGCGGCAGCGGCACCGGGGTATTGCGGTCCTCGGCCGTACGTTCGGCAATACGCACATCGATCCCGGCGTCACTCAGCCATTTGACCGCGTCCGGCGCGATACCGTCATCGGTGATTAGGACGTCGATCTTGGTGAGCGGACACACCGCCAGCGATCCTGACGCATTGATCTTGCTCGAATCCGCCAGCACGATGATTTCGTTGGCCCGTTCCATCAGGCGGCGTTCGGACTGGACCAGCAGTCCATCAGTTTGCAGCAAGCCGTTGCGCGTGATCGCCTGACAGCCGATAAACATCCGCGCCGCCGTAAAGTGCTGCAGAATGCCGTCCTCATAGGGGTTGAGGATGATACTCTGCTCACGGAAGAACTCGCCACCGGGCAGGGTCACCTTGACTTTCGGCCGCGCGATCAGTCCCTGCAGGATGGCGATCGAGGTGGTCAGCACGTGAAACGGCTCGTTCGGCATCATCGACGCCATGGTGTAGGTCGTCGTGCCCCCATCGATGATCATGGATAGGCCAGGTGTCAGGAACTCCAAAGCCGTGCGGGCTATGGCACGCTTGGACGCGGCATGGGTGATGACGGTGTCCAGGAAGCCCGGCTGGCCCTGCAGGCCTTCGCTGCGGCGCTCATCCGACGCCTGCTTGTAGGCCTTGCTCTCCGCGCGCATGGCGCCGCCGCGCACGCGCAGCAGATAACCCAGGCCGTCCAGTTCGTTGAGGTCGCGGCGAATGGTGGCCGGCGACACACCCAGGCGCTCGGTCAATTCATCGACCGAGGTGACGCGATCGGGGCTCAGTTCGTCGATAATCCGCTTCCAGCGATCCTGAAAATGCATGCGTCCCCGTATCCCGTTTGCGCGAATCGGTCCGCGCGGTGATCGATATTGATCGATCTATACGGAGGTTCCAGCCATTTGTCGATAACTACGCGGCCAACTCTGCCGTGACACGGCCGCGCCATAGTTCGCGATAACGACGAATGTCGTCGCGTAATACCGGCGTTACCACCTGGCGGGGGCGGGGCCGCGGTGCAGGCCGATCATAGAAGGCGAGCCGCGCCGCCCCTAGGGTGACGGCATTGCAGTTGTTTTCTACCACCACCAGGCCAGGGCGAAGGGCGGCAATCAGGCCGCACAAAAGGGCGTTACCGGCGGCGGGGCCTTCGATCAGAAGTTGATCATCGGCATGGACCAGGTCCAGACAGGCCGAGGTCATCAGCGCCACATACAACAGGCCGATGGCGGCCTTCTCCTCTGCGGTCTCACCCAGCACGGGAACCCCGCCATTGAGGCCTGGGCAAAGCCCTTGCGTGTCCAGGAACACCGGAAGGCCGGCCGTCCCCTTGCGCATCACCGCGCGCAGAGCGGCTTCATCGACCTCGGAGCCGCCGACGATGTTTTCATAGACCCGGCCCCCCATGAAGCGGGCGCAGGGCACCGGCCGGCCGAAGACATCGACATTGGCCAGGCAATCGCGTTGCGGCACCAGGCCCTTGGGCGAGGCGCCGGGCGCCATGGCGATGTACCAAGTTCCGGTCGACAGCAGGGCCGGTGAGGTTTCGCCATCGACAATGACGCTGGCCAGGGCGGCGTTGGTATCGTGGGCACCGACGCAGACCTTCACCGACGGTGGCAGGCCGGCGGCATCGGCCAGGTCACGGCGCAGGGTGGCCGTCGACTCCCAGGCTCGAAGCATCGGGGGAAACAGATCGGCCCAGCCCTGTTTGACGGCCAGTGATGAGAAACCCTTTCGCTCCGGGCACCACAGATCGGTGTGACAGCCCATAGAAGTGACTTCGTTGCACAGGGCGCCGGTCAGACGCCACGCCCAATACTGCGGGTAGTTGAGGATCCAGCGCACCCGGGCGAACATCACCGGCGCGCGGCGCGAATGCCAGAAGATCTGACAACCCAGGTTCAGGCCCAAGGGCAGGGACGGCGATTGGGTTTCGTCGAAGCCCGGCCGGATAAAGCCATAGGCGCGGACATATTCGGCCGGGACGGCCGATTCATAGTCCTGGATCGGCTGGACCAGTTTGTGATCTTCGTCGAGGAAGGCGCAGGTTGCGCCATGGCTGACGGGAATGATGCGGTCGATGGCAAACAGGATGCCCAACTCGCGCAGTTGTTCGATTAGCCAGTCGTGCAGGGCGTCGACATCGAAGGCGCGATAAAGGGGGGCGTCGAAATGCGGAATGGCGCGGCGGCGCTCGGTCCAGATGCGGCCGTCACTGTCGACGACACTGACCTTGGCGAAGGTCTTGCCAACATCGAAAACGACGCACTTGCCCTGATGCTTTTTTTGGCATGTTTTCCCGTTTCAACCCTGTGCCGAAGTCGCTGCGGGTAGACCCGTCGGCGCTTCGTGCCTTTTCTTTATTTGTATGACTATATCCCAAGGCGCCAGCAAATCAAGCCTTTGTGACACCGGTGACATAAGGCGGCTGCGGGTGTTGCCAAATCATGACGATTCCATTGTGCACGGTTCTTGGTTAAAGCAGATTGCAACAGTCACCAGGAGTTCGGGTGTGAGCTATATCCGCGTGCAGGCATGCAATCTCGGCAACCAGATGTTCCGCTACATGCTGGCCGTGTACCTTGGAAACCGGTTGCCGGGCTTTGAGATCTGCGGCTGCAACATGCCGGAATGGGGTCTTGTGGATGTCATCGACCGGCCGGATTGGCAGGCGCCTTTTCGCCTGCCCTACGGCCATAAGGTCGATATCGACGGCGCCCTGCGTGGGGTTGCGCCCGGCGGTGGCCACGACGGGCTGAACATCGACGCCTTCGCCCAACGGATGGAGTATTTCGGCCACGACCTGGACCGCTTCCGCCGCATTTTCCATTCTGACGAAACGGGCACGCCGGTCGGCGACGACGAGATCGTGGTCAATGTCCGCACCGGCGATATCCTGGCCGGCATCCATCCCGACTACTATCCCCTGCCGCTGGATGTCTATCGCCATATCCTAAATGTGACGGGGTTGCGGCCGGTCTTTGTCGGTCAGGTCGAGGCCGGCAACTGGTACACCGACGCCTTGCGTGCCGCCTTTCCCAGCGGCCGCTTTGTCGGCGGGCAGGGCGCTTTGGCCGATTTCCAGACGGTTCGCCACGCCCGCCACAAGATCATCGCCATCAGCACATTTTCGTGGCTGGCGGCGTGGCTGTCGAAGGACGATGCCGTCATTCACTATCCGGTGGCCGGCTTTCTCAACCCAGTGCAGCGCGGCGATGTCGATCTCCTGCCGATAGATGATCCGCGGTACCGGCTCCACCTTTTTCCCGTGCATCGCTATACCGCGTCGCCGGAAGACCAGGCCGCCATGACCGAGGGTATATGGGACATCGCCTTCGGATTTTGATTGATGTTGACGCGTATTCTCAAATATCCGCAATTGATCTCATAATGTGGCAAAATAAAGCGCCCCATGGTGATCATTTACGATTGATCGTAAGCGTTTGGGATTGTATTTAGAAAGGTACGATTGAAAACATAGTAGTGGTTGGGGTTGGCGCATGGGCGTATCGCAGGTGACACCGATGGAGGTTCTTCCAAGGCGTGGCGCGGTGTGGGACGATGCCCACCATGCGAACCTGACGCCGCCGCAGAGCCTGCTCTATCGGTCTAACTTGCTGGGGCGCGACCCGACCGTCACCAATTTTGGCGGTGGAAACACCTCAGCCAAGATCACCCAGCCCGACCCGCTGACCGGTGAACCGGTCGAAGTCCTGTGGGTCAAGGGCTCGGGCGGCAATCTCGGCTCGATGAATCGGGACGGCTTTGCCACCCTCTATCTCGACAAGGTCCGCGGCCTCGAAAAGCGCTATGGCGGCTTGGCGCACGAAGACGAGATGGTCGACTTGTTTCCGCACTGCGGTTTCGGCCTCAATCCGCGTCCTGCCAGCATCGACACCCCGCTGCACGCCTTCCTGCCTTACGCCCATGTCGACCACCTGCATCCCGATTCCGTCATCGCCATCGCGGCCGCGCAGGATTCCGAGCGCCTGACGCGGCTGGTCTATGGCGACAGTGTCGGCTGGATCGGCTGGCAGCGGCCGGGCTTCGACCTGGGTCTGCGCATCCGCGATGCTGCCGCCGCCCACCCGCACTGGCGCGGCATGGTCATGGCCGGTCACGGCCTGATGTGCTGGGGCGACACATCGGAGGCCTGCTACCGTAATAGCCTCGACCTGATCCGTCGCGCCCAGGATTTCATCGATGCCCGCTCTGCCGGCCGGCCGGGCTTCGGCGGCGCGAAGATCCGCCCCCATGGCCGGGCTGAACGCGACGCTTTGTTTGCCCGCCTGACGCCTGTCCTGCGCGCCAAGCTCAGCGCTGAACGCCTGAAGCTGGCCCATGTCGATGACAGCCCGGCCGTGCTCGACTTCGTCTGTTCCAACGATCTGGAGCGTCTGGCAGCGCTCGGCACCTCCTGCCCAGACCATTTCCTGCGCACCAAGATCCGTCCTCTGGTCCTGGCCGCCGATGCCGACGGGGCTGCCATCGATCAGGCTTTGGACGCCTACCGCGCCGGTTACGGCGCCTACTATGACCGCTGCCGACGTCCCGATAGCCCGCCCGTGCGCGACGCCAACCCGGTGGTCGTGCTGGTGCCGGGCTACGGGATGATGACTTTTGCGGCGGACAAGGCGACGGCGCGTATCGCTGCCGAATACTACACCAACGCCATCCATGTGATGCGTGGCGCCGAAGCCATGGACCGCTACGCCGCCCTGCCCGAACAGGAAGCCTTCAATATCGAATACTGGCTACTCGAAGAGGCCAAGCTCAAGCGTCAGCCGAAACCCGGCCTGCTTGCCGGCCAGGTCGCCTATATTACGGGCGCTGCTGGGGGCATCGGCCGGGCCATTGCCGAGGCCGTCCTGCAACGTGGCGGCCACGTCGTCCTCACCGACATCGACGGTGGCCGGCTGGAAGCGCTGCGCGCCGACCTCAGCGCCGTCCATTCCGCCGACCGGGTGCGCGCCTTCGAAGCTGACGTCACCGACGAAGCGGCGGTGCTGGAATCCTTCACCTATGCGGCGACACAGTTCGGCGGGGTCGACCTGTTCGTCGCCAATGCCGGCATCGCTTCGGCAGCGGCCATCGAGGACACCTCTCTCGAACTGTGGCGGCGCAATTTTGCCGTTTTGAGCGATGGCTATTTCCTGGCCGTGCGCGAAGCCTTCAAAGCGATGAAGCCTCTGGGCGGCTCGATCGTCTTTGTCGGATCGAAAAATGCTCTGGCGCCGTCGGTCAATGCCTCGGCCTATTCCTCGGCCAAGGCGGCGGAACTGCACCTGGCGCGTTGCCTGGCGGTCGAAGGCGCGCCGCACGGCATCCGAGTCAATGTCGTCAATCCGGACGCGGTCATCCGCGGTTCGCAGATCTGGAACGGTGCCTGGCGGGCGGAACGCGCGGCGGCTTATAATCTGGAAGACGCCGAACTGGAGGAGTTCTACCGCAACCGCAGCCTGCTCAAGCGCTCGGTCTTCCCGGAAGACGTGGCGGAAGCGGTCATCTTCCTGGCCTCTCCCGCGGCGTCGAAATCGACGGGCAATATCCTCAATGTCGACGGCGGCAATGCCATGGCCTTTACGCGTTAACCCTTTGCTATGGCCAATGTGACACGTTGCGGGTATGGAAAACCCATGGTAGCGCAACCATAATGTGCAGTTGAATTGACGAAAAGCCGACTTCGCGCGATGGTCTGAAAAAACAGACAAAGTAACGGGAGCGGATTCAGATGGGTTTTTTGGCCGTCGACAGGAAGATCGCGACCATACCGCAGGAAGTCATCGCGCGCGCCAACGCCAAGCTGATGGATGCGCATATGGCCGATTACGACGCCCTGGCGGCGCGTCTCGTTCGCGTCAATATCGATATCGAAGACCTCGTCGAAAAGCTGATGGCCTTTTCCGTCGGCCTGCCGTCTTGGGGTATGGTGTCGGGTGGCACGCGCTATGCCCGTTTCCCGCTGCCGGGTGAGCCAACCAATGTCTTCGAAAAGGTCGAGGACTGCTCGGTGGTCAATCAACTGGCCGGCCTGACGCCGCGGGTCTCCCTGCACTTTCCTTGGGACAAGTGCGACGACTACGAAGCCCTTCGCCAGTACACCCAGACGCTCGGCATCGGCTTCGACGCCATCAATTCCAACACCTTCCAGGACCAGACGGGCCAAAAGCGGTCCTACAAGTTCGGTTCGCTGTCGCATTCGCAGGAAGCGACGCGGCAACAGGCCATCGAACATAACCTGGAATGCCTCGACATCGGCAAGAAGCTGGGCTCGAAGGCTTTGACCGTGTGGATCGGCGATGGCTCCAACTTTCCGGGCCAGGTCGAATTTACCGACACCCTGGAACGCTATCTCGAAAGCCTGCGCACCGTCTACGGCCAACTGCCCGACGACTGGCGGCTGCTGATCGAACACAAGATGTACGAACCGGCCTTCTATTCGACGGTCATCCAGGACTGGGGCACCTCGATCCTGTGCGCCCAGGCCCTGGGTGACAAGGCGCAGTGCCTGGTCGACCTGGGTCATCATGCGCCCAACGTCAATATTGAGATGATCGTTGCGCGCCTGTCGCAGTTCGGCAAGCTGGGCGGCTTCCATTTCAACGATTCCAAATACGGTGACGACGACCTGGATTCGGGCTCGATCAATCCGTTCCAGCTGTTTCTGGTGTTCAACGAACTGGTCTCGGCCGAAAAGCGCGCCGAACGGACCGGTACGCGGTTCACGCCGTCCTACATGATGGATCAGACCCACAATGTCACCGATCCGATTGAGAGTCTGCTCAACTCGGCGCGTGCGATCGCCGGCGCCTATGTCAAGGCGCTGATCGTCGACCGTGACGCAATGCGCGCCTATCAGGAAGACAATGATGTCATCATGGCGCACAACAGCCTGCGGCTGGCGTTCGAAAGCGATGTCCGCGCGGCCCTGGCCATGGCGCGGGTTCGGATGGGCGGGGCTATCGACCCGATCGCCGCCTATCGCGAAAGCGGCTACCGCGCCCACAAGGCCGAAACCCGCAAGGCCCGCACCGAATTGGCCGGCGGGATCGTCTGATACCCTTTACGACTCCCGCCCTTATGTGCCGGCGCGCGCCGGCAGTTCGTGAATCCTGACCGACGGACACACCTGGCGGGCCATATCGCACAGGTGTTTGTGGTGGGTGAGATAGATCACCTGGCCGGAGGTCGCCATCTTCGCGAAAACTCTCAGCGTCTCTTCAGCCCGGACATCATCGAATGTCTCAAGAATGTCATCGGCGATGAAGGGCACAGCCGGGCGCCGGCTGATGAGTTCCTGGTAACCCGCCACGCGCAAGGCGAGATACAACTGAAATCGTGTGCCCTTTGAAAGTTCGGAGGCGCGTTTTGAGCTTCCATCCTCCGCGATCGCAACCAGGATTTCGCCGTCCTTCTCAGCGACCGCGGAAAGCCGGGTATAAGCGTTGTTGCTGACCAGGGCGAACGCCTCGGACGCGCGGACGAGCAGGGCGCTGCGATGACGTTCGCGATACAGGCCGAGCGCCTGCTCGGCGGATGAGATACCCAGCTTAAGCCGGAGCCATTGCAGTGCGCCGTCTTCGATTTGCAACAGCAGCGTCCGCTTCTGCTCTTCAAGTCGGGCCACCGCATCGTCGCCATCGACGGCGTTGACGGCGTCGTCACAACGGCTCTTTTGAGCAAACAAGTCTCTGAGCCGGTTTTCGTCGTTCTCAACGCTCAACGTCATGGATTCGACATTCAGCCGGGCGCCCTCATCGTCAAATGCCTCCAGCCGAGCCTGGGCCTCGCCGACTGTCGCCACCCCCAGACGGCCCAAAACCTCCTCTTCGGCCGCCTCGATCTGGCCTTGCAGATCCCGGCGGTCCGCCAGCGCCATAAGCTTTTCCAGAACCGACGGAAGGCCGGTGACACCGAAGTGCGTCGCCATCGTCGCAAGGCGTGCGTCATAGCCTATCCGTACCTCGGCCAGCCGTGCGCCCTCGGCACGCAGGTCCGCCAGCCGAGCTTCGGCGTTGTCCCGCGCGAGCGCCTGGGTATTGGCATGGGTCAGTGCGGCCATCAGGGTCTGGTCCGTCTCAAAAGCCGGCATGCCGGCTGTGAGACCCGCTTTCGCCGCAAGCGCTGCTACGACGTCCGCATAGGTCTTTTGGTCCTGCTCCATCGCCGCGATGCGGTACTCAAGGTCGACCTGAGTGGCGACGAGGGGTGACAGGGTCTCGAGTTCGACAAAGATCCGTCGCACCACGGCGGGGGGAGGGACCGCCCCTTCGCCGCCAAGCCAGCAAGACGCACAGGCGGCGTTCCAGGCGACCTGCCATGCCGCGAATTTGGTCTGAGTCGTGCTCAGCGCAGCCTTGCGGGCTTGCTGATCGCGTCGAAGCCGGGAGAGTTCTCCTTCGCTTGCCCGCAACACCGTATCGGCTTCGAGACGCTCCCGCGCTCTCTGGATCAGGATGATCAACGCCGGGTCTGCCACGGTTTCGCCGGCCGCTTCAAGTGCGCCGCGAAGGACCGTGGCCAGGGCGGCTTCGTCGGCCTCGGCGCTGGCGATGCGAATAGAGGCTCTACGCAGATCCTCATAGGTGGCAAGGGCGCGCAAACGCAGGTCCAGCCACGTCAATACCTGTTGTGCGCTCCATCCGTCGGGGGGCGTCAGGAAGATGGCGCACAAGGCCCCGGCAACCGCCGCCTCCAGGTCCGCGAGGTCCTCATCCAGCGTCGCGAGGCTTGCTCGACGGTCTTTCAACTGTCTTGCCGCAACCGCCTGTTGGACACTCAATTCATTGATACGCGCGAGATCGGAGGCACGGGACAAACGCGTGTCTCCGATCTCATCATCGTTTCGCATGGCGGCCTCAAACCGGTCTGCCGATTGGGCATTCAACGCGGATTGATGCGCCAGCCACGCCGTTTCACGATCTCGCCGGCTCTTTTGCGCCTCCCCGTCGGTGACCAGGCCACCCACCGTCTCAAGGGCCGAAAGCTGTGCCTGGGCATCACCTTCCTGGTCTTCCAGACGCAGGATTTCGGCCTCTATCTGTTTTCGATGGTTTCGGCGCTCCTGTCCGGTTTCGAGCCAGGTACAGACTATGTCGCGCGCCGGAACCGGCAGGTCGCCAAGGGCTTCGACCTGACCCGTCCAGGGTCTCAGGTCGCGAAGCTGGGCCGCCAGGATGTCTGTCTTTTCGCGGTGGTCTTCGCTGGAGACCTGTTTTCGCGCCGCATGATCCGAGGCCTGGATGGAGTCGATTACGGACAAAAGGCGATGGCGGACTGTATCCGACAGCGGATCGCGTGCCGCATTCGGGCCGCCGCGGTTGTCTTCGGCCTCACGCAGGGCGGCGGCTGCCCGGTCGTGTTCGGCGTTCGCCGCTTCAAGGTGTTCAAACAGCTTGGAATGTTCGGCCAGCAGGTCGTCGAAATGTCCGCGTACCGTGGGCGTGAGGATCAGGTCACCGGGCCTGGCATTGACGGGGCGTTCCAGGCGCTTCAAGGCTTCGGCGATCGCCCCCTTGGTTTCCGTCAGACGTTCTTTGCGCGCCGGCAGATCGTTTACGGCCGACAGATGCTTGGCGCGCAAAAGCTGAAGATCGTCGAGGGCGGCGGCCAGCACCCTGATAGGTTCGTCGACGACGATCGCGGACACTTCGCCGGAGACCTTTACGACATTGGCGGTGTTGAGCGCCTCTGCCGTCTCAAGCCCCGCGGCCTCGACTTCGAGCTGTCGTGCTGCGGCGAGCCAGTCGACAGGCGCATCGGGAATGTCCGGCAAGGCATCAAGCTCACGCTTCAGCCGGAGCACAAGCTGGTATTTCGGATGGGCGCGCAGGGCTTTCTGGAGGCCGTCGAGGCGCGTCTTGTCGTTTGCGAGCTCCCTCAAGGCGCCGGCATAGGTGTCTGCAGCGACTTGACGGGCTTCTATCAATTTGGCGTAGGCCGAGGCCGCGACGTCGAGCGCATCGGCGCGGGATTTCAGTGTGTCGAGTTCTTTCTTGCGTTGCGCCAACTCATGACTATGGCCGCGCGGCTTGAAAAACCGGTCCGTATCGCTGCGAAGCTCAATAAGCTTCTGGCTCAATAGGGACAGCCCGCTGCTGGCCGAAAACAGAAGCTCTCCCAGCGCTCCGCGGCTGGCCAGTATGCTTTCACCGCCCTGTTCGAGGGTCTCGTCATCAAGCGAGAACATGGTCTGAAACGCCGACCGTTCGATGCCGCCCAGATCCGCCAGGATCACGGCGTCGGCAATCGGCAGGCCTTGTGCATCGAGAAGACTTTGCTGGTCCCGCTTGAGGCGGGTAAACTGCGTCGCCTTGCCGTCGACCTCGACGATCCCGCCCAACTGCATCGTGTTGTAGGGGTGCTTGAACCCATACTTGGACCGCTTTTCGATACCATAGAGCAGGTCCAGCATCGCGGCGAAGCTTGTCGATTTGCCGGCTTCGTTAGGCCCGTAGATGATATGCAGGTCGGAGCCATCCGCCGGCTTTTCGCCGAACCGGATAGAAAAGTCGGTGAACTTACCGTACCGGGTGAGATCGAGCTGGTTGAACCTCATCGAGCGGTTCCTGCTACAGGGCTGGATAGGCGGGCGAGGACTTCGTCCGCGCCCTCGTGCAGAAGGGAGGCAAGGCAGGCTTCCCGTTCTGACTCGTCACGGCCCAACAGGTTGCGAAGCTCTGTCGGCAGGGCCCTGATCAGATCGCTGGCGTGTTCATCCATTTGCGATCGAAAGCCTTCACCACGACCGACGTCGTTTAACATCAGCTTGTGGAGTTCGCTCAGCGTATCGCTGCTGTCAGCATCATTGACCGGCGCAAAATCGAGTTGCAGGTCAATTTTCTCAATCCATACAGATCCCGTCATTTCCGCGTGCATGCCGACCTCCTGCTCCAGAAGGTCCATATCGCGGCGTATCGTCCAGGCCAGAGAAGAGGCGCCGGTCAAGTGCAATCTGATAATCAAATGTTCGGTGGCGACTTCGCGGCGCAAGGCCTTCAAGGCGCTAACCGTGGCGCTAACCAGGTCGCGCCAGTCTGCTATGCCGGCGATGTCCACTGTAAGCCGTTCGAACTGAGCTATGCTGACCGCATGTTCTTCGAGCGAAATGCTGCCGTCTTCAGCGATGGTCGCCAGGGAAACGGATTTCAGCCCGGCCTCGTTGATGTCGCGCCCTTGAGGATTGCCAGGCATGACAATGGTTGCCCGGCCGATGTTCACGGAACGCTTGTGAATATGGCCAAGCGCCCAGTAGTGGAAGCCGCTCGCGTCAAGATCGGCCACCGTGCACGGCGCATAGGGATCATGACCCGGCGCACCATTCAGGCTGGTGTGCATCAGACCAATATTGACGGCCTTGGCTACCGGCGGCTTGTATTTCGGCAGGAGGCCCTCAGGCGCCTTTGGATTGGCAAAGCTCAGTCCATGGATCACGATGTCCGGCAAAACGCCTCCGCGATCGAGCGCGACAGCCTCGGCGCGTCCGCCGAAGGTCGTGACGGTGTCAGGAAACGACAATTCCCTTGTGATACGGGAGAGTGCGTCGTGATTGCCGCGGAGGATGAAGGTCCGGATACCCGCAGCGTCCAGCCTGTGAAGTTGTTCCGCGAAGAAGCGCGCCGTTTTCATTGAGGTCTGGTCGCCGTCATAGAGGTCGCCGGCAATCAGGAGGGCGTCGACTGACTCTCGCAGACACAGATCGATGATCCTCACGAACGCCTGGCGCGTGGCATTGGCGACAATGTCCGCCAGGGACGGATTTCGCAAGGCGAGAGATTTCAACGGAGAATCGAGATGGATGTCCGCCGTATGCACAAAACGAAAGCTCATATGTCCGGGTTCCCCTGGCCGAGCCTGCCGCATGACAGCCTTCAGGGCCTGCGGCGGCCATCCCACGGCGAGGGCTTGGCGGCGCCGCTCATGTTCTACAGTGCGTCGCCTCGCTTGCAAAGTGGCCCCTCATCGCGAGATGGGCGCGGTCAGCTTGTTTGTTCTCCCGAGCCAGGCGACGTCGCCTCAGGACATTTATGCAACGCCTTCATTTTGCAAAATTGCTTTCGTTAAGTTTCGATTTGACTGTTTTGCGAAAGTGATGTTACGCTTTTGAAACGGTATGGTTGGAAATCGAAACGTTTCGCCACGGTTCCTTTTCAATAAGGCAAAAAATCCAGCCGTTTGAACACCTTGTGGAAAAGGATCGCACATGTCCCGTCGTCAAACCTTCCGCCGTGCCGCGCTTGCCAGCGCCGGAATCGCCGCCCTGCTGACCGCGGGCCCCTGTTTTGCCCAGGCGCAAACCTCAACCGAAACTGCTCCGGCCACTGACCAGAGCGACGACGTCATCGTGGTCGGCGTCCGAGGAAGTGTCGCCCGCGCCGTCAAGCTGAAGCGCGACGCCACCACGGTGACGGATTCTATCAGCGCCCTGGAACTGGGCATGTTCCCCGACGATAACGTCGCCGACTCGCTCAGCCACATCACCGGTGTGTCGATCTCGCGCACCGCCGGCGGCGAAGGCCAGAAGGTCAGCGTCCGCGGTCTGGGGCCGGAATACACCCTCTCGACCTTCAACGGCCGTATCCTGGCGACCGACGGCGCCGGCCGCGACTTCGCCTATGACGTCCTGCCGTCCGACGTGATCAGCGGCGCCGACGTCATCAAGGGCGCCGAGGCCGCAAACACCGAAGGCGCCATCGGCGGCCTGATCAACCTGCGTTCGGCCAGCCCCTTCGACAAGCGCGGCCAGCACGGCATCGTCCGTCTGGAAGGCGACCGCAACGGGATGTCGGAACTGGACGGCAAGAAGCTGTCGGGCGTCTACAGCACCACCTTCAACAACGACACCATGGGCGTGCTGTTCGGCGTCGTGCTCGAAGAACGCGAAGACCGCACCGATGTCGCCGGCAATGACGGCGGCTGGACGCGCAACGCCGACCCGACCGATGAAACCTGGATGTGGGGCAATGCCTGGGGCGGCTCGATCGATCCCAACGACAACGGCGTGCTGGACGAAGACGAATACGGCCTGATCGGTCCGGGCCAGTTCCGCGTCGGCTCGATCCTGGAGCAAAAGAAGCGCACCGCTTTTACCGGAAAGTTCGAATGGCGTCCGGCCGATAATTTCCGCCTGACCATCGATGGCCTGACCACCAAGCTTGACTCGCCCCAGGTCGGCTACCAGCAGTCCTTCTACCCGCTGTACGCGCCCGGCCGCTGGTCCAACATGGTCATCAAGGACGGTATCGTCACCAGCTTCGACATGGACAATCCCGATCCGGAGATGCGCCTCAATCCGGAACTGCTGAACCAGACGTCATACCGCGTGGTCGAAACCGATCTGTTCGGCGTCAACGCCAAATGGAACCTGTCGGACAGCCTGACCCTGACGGGCGACCTCTACCGCTCGACCTCAAGGCGCCATTCCGGCGGCCAGGACAGCTATGTCGTCCTGCGCATGAACCAGCCGAACTCGGCCCATATCAGCCTGACCGGCGACCGCGTCCCCAATGTCACCGTCAATTTCGCCGATGGCCGAAGCTTAAGCGCCGGCCTGGCCAGTGGCGCCTTCACGGAAGAGGATTTCAACACCCATTACTTCTCGCTGGCCGGTGACAATATCGAAGACGAGATCAACGGTGCTACCGTCGCCGGCACCTGGTACGCCGGTAAGGGGTGGCTGGATAATGTACAGTTCGGGGCCAGTCTGACCGACCGCAAGAAAACGCGTGACCTGGTCAATAACGGCCTGACCGGCGGTGCCGACTACTATTCCGGCGACAATGCCATCAATGTCGGTGAACTGGGCAATGTCATCTCGCACAGCTTCACCCTGCCCAACTTCATGAGCGAGGTCCATTCCGACTTCCCGCGCACCTTCCTGGCCTTCGACATCCAGGCCTACCAGGACGCCCTGGCGGATTATGATGGCAACCTGCGTCCCGATGGCGACCCGTATGAGTATGCCGCCGCCGCCCCGGTGTGGAACCCGCTGCAAAGCTACCGCGTCACGGAAAAGACCTGGTCGGGCTATGTCCAGGCCAACCTGGTGGCCGACCGCTGGACCGGCAATGTCGGGGTCCGGGTCGTGCAAACCAAGACCCATGCCCAGGCCTGGACCGCTGAGATCCTCGAGATCATCGAAAACGGCGCCTTCAACTACACCGCTGTCTATGATGATCCGTCGGTGATTGAGCAGGACAACGACTACACCTACATCCTGCCGTCTGCCAACCTGAACTACCGCATCACGGAACAGTTACGCCTGCGCCTGGGCGCCGCCCGGACCATGGCACGGCCGTCGGTCGAGATGCTGGCCCCGACCAGCACGACCGAGAGCGTGTCGTGGGGTGAGTTCACCCAGGTGTTCGGCGGCAATGCCGAGCTGAAGCCCTATTCGGCTGACCAGTTCGACGTCTCGCTGGAATGGTATTTCGGCCGCAACTCGATCTTCAACATCGCCGGCTTCTACAAGAAGATCACCGACCAGATCACCAGCAGCTGGGAAACCGGCGTCGACATCGGCGTGCCGGGCTACCTGTTCAATGTCAGCCGCCCAATCAACGGCGACTACGCCAAGGTCAACGGCCTGGAAATCGGCCTGCAGCATTTTCTGGAGAACGGTTTCGGCCTGCGGGCGCAATATACCCGCAACTGGTCCAAGAGCTGGGTCGGTGACCAGGAACGTCCGCTGGAAGGCATTGCGCCGTCGGTCTATTCGCTAGGCGTCTTCTATGAGAAAGGTCCGGTGTCGCTGAGCCTGTCGGCCGACCATACGGACGGTTTCGTGACGGCGACCAATGTGCTGGGCGGTGGTTTCAACGAAGAGGCCGATCCAATCACCTGGGTGACGGGGCATGCGTCGTACAAGATTACCGACCGGTTCGACATCACGATCGAAGGCCAGAACCTGCTGGACGAGGCCCAGACCTATAGCATCAACGGCAACCCGCTGCTGCCGCAGGGCTATTACCGCTACGGCCGTTCGTTTAAGATCGGTGCCAGCTACCGGTTCTGATCTTAATCTGATACCTCCCCGCACGCTCGCGGGGAGGGGGACCACCCGAAGCCGGAGCAAAGCGTCGGCGAAAGGTGGTGGTGGGGCGACTTCCTTTCCTTTATCACCGAAAACCCAATGCAATTCACATCTCTAAAGCGCCTGCGCGTCGTTCCGATCCTGTTCGCCGCGACTCTGTTCGGCTGCGGCAGTGGCTTGAACTCTGCCCAATCGGCGCCACCCACGGCGCCCACGACCCTCTCCATCACCTTCACCGCCACCAATACTGACTTCGCCAATCCGGAACGCGGCTTCTACAAGGCCGCGCCGACCGACCTGGACAAACTCACCCCCGCCTATATCGATGACGCCTATAGCAAGGGCTACCGCCTTATCTATGCCCGCATCAATCTGGAAGCCTACCGCGACACCGACCTCCCGGCGGATTACCTCAACCGCCTGGACACCGCCTTCGCCACGGCGCGCGCCGGCGGGGTCAAGCTCATCGTCCGCGCCACCTACAACTATCCGCGCGGCGAAACCGAGTACCGCGACGCCAAGGATGCCTCCCTCTCGCGCATACTGAGCCACCTGAGCCAGCTCAAACCGGTGTTCCAGAGCAATGTTGACGTCATTGCCTTCGTCCAGGCCGGCTTTATCGGCGCCTGGGGCGAATGGCATACCTCGTCGAACGACCTGACCTCGCCGGCCAATCGCACGGCGATCAAGGACGCCCTGCTGGACGCTGTGCCCTCGACACGCTTCATCCAGTTCCGCTATCCGCCCTATGTCCATGACTGGTACCCGACCCTTTCGGGTTTGGACGCGGCCTTCATGGGCGCGTTCCGCGTCGGCTTTCATAACGACTGCTTCCTGGCCAGCCAGACTGATGTCGGCACCTATGACGAAGACGCAGGCACTCGCGCGGTCCAACAGGCGTATAATGACGCGCAGGGCGACCTGGCGCCGTTCGGTGGTGAAACCTGCAATCCGGCAGACGAAGCCTCGCCGACACCGCGCACGGCCTGCAGCGACATCCTGAGCGAAGGTGCGCGCTTCAACCTGACCTATCTGAACGATGGCTATTACCGCCGCCTGTTCCACGACAACTGGACGAAGAATGGCTGCATGGCCGAAGTCCGCCGCAACATGGGTTACCGCTTCGGCCTGGTAGGCGCGAGCCATGCCGCCACCGCCAACCGTGACGCCGTGTTCGCCGTCGATATCACCGTCCGCAATTCGGGCTGGGCGCGCCTGTATAATCCGCGTCCGGTCGAGATCCTACTGCGCAGCGGCAGCACCGTTCGCCGGATCGAAACCACGGGCGGAGATCCGCGCCGCTGGTTGCCGGGCGCCGAAACCGCTCAGACCCTTAGTCTGACCATTCCCTCGGATCTGCCGGTGGGCAGCTATGACGTCCTGCTGGCCCTGCCCGATGCCGACAGCCGCATCAAGTCGGATATGCGCTATGCGGTCCGACTGGCGAATGCGGACAGCCTTGCCAAAAACCAGGCCTGGGAGAGTAGCCTGGGCGCCTTCGTCCTCGGTACATATGTGGAAGTTCGCTAATACTTATCTCAAATCGTTCTTTTTCTCCCTCTCCCCACTTGAGGCAGGGCAATTGCATATGGGTGAACAAATTCAGAACAACGGGGCTTTTGTTCCCCTATTGATTCAGGTTTGTTCACTGTTTGAATCTCATATGCAATCGCCCTGCCACTTGAGGGGAGAGGACGAGAGCCGAACGAAGTGAAGGCGATCGGGGGAGGGGTTGACGAGCATCGGCCTCGACAGCTTCTAGCGGAACAAACCCCTCACCCCAACCCTCTCCCCTCAAGTGGAGAGAGGGAGATTCCGTATGACTGACTTCTTCAGAAGCTATCCTCCGACAAAGTTGTCGGCTATCACTTACCTTCGTCTATGGAGGTCGTCCCTGATGCTGGATCGTCGCCATGTCCTGATCGCCGCCGCCGCTGCGGTCGCGCTTCCGGCTCGCGCGGCCGAAGGCGATCTGATCTATGCCAATCCGCTCAGCAAACCGTCCGATATCGCCGGCTGGAAAATGGAGGGCGAGGCATCAGTCGATTTCGACACCGGCAGGATGCGCCTGAAGAACAGGCTCTCACCCGACCAGGGTCAGGCGTCCAACTTCGTCTTGTGGAATCCTGCGGTGTTCGAAGGCGACGTCGCCATCTCCTGGAACTTCCGTCCTCTGGCCGAGCCCGGTCTCGCCATCCTGTTTTTTGCGGCCGGTGGCATCAACGGCCAGCATATCCTCGATTCCTCGCTGAAACCCCGCGCCGGCGTCTACGACCAATATACTCAATCCGATCTCGCGGCCTTGCAGATCGCTTATTTCCGCCGTCGCTGGCCGGAAGAACGCGCCTTCCACCTCAGCAACCTACGCCGGGCGCCGGGTTTCGAACTGCTGGCCCAGGGCGCCGATCCGTTACCCGATGTTGAGGACATGACGGTCGAAGCCTACCGGATGAAACTGCTCAAGACCCAAGCGGGCGTGGTGTTCAGCATTAATGATCTGTCGGTCCTCACCTGGCGGGACGACGGCACAAAGCCCACGCCGCACAAGGGCAGCGTGGGCTTTCGGCAGATGGCGCCGCTGGAAGCGGTCTATAGCGATCTCGAAGTTCGCCGTATTACCCAGACATTTATTGAGCCGGAGTAACCGGTTCAACCGGAGTCGGGGCCGGTTCGGTTGCCGGGGCTGTCTGGGCCGGCGGGTTGGCGGGAAGGACCTGGGTGGGGACCTGTTCGATGATGGTCCGGTCGGTCGTGGACGTATTGGTCTCGGACGAGGTGACCGGGTTGTTCGAGAAATAGACAGCGCCGATGATCAGCGCAGCCAGAACGACGAGGGCGAGCACGATGATGGCCGTGCTGTTGCCGTTTTCGGTCGAGTTGTTGTAGCCAGTGTTAGCCATGATGCGTATTCCTTTGCGCGGTTGCGACCACGCAAGGGTAGGGAATCCCTTGCAAAATCGCGCTACCCGAATGGGCGCCGTGACGTAAGGCGATGATCAAGCGGAATCATTACCGCGGCTCCGCACCAGACAACGCGGTTTGACAAATCGCCCGCGCGCGATAGTTTCAAGGTCAGGGTTGTTCCGGGGAGTTTCATGTCACATCACGAAAGCAATGCACGCGGTCACGACGGCCGCATGGTCGACCGCATGCTGTTTTTTTCGGACGCGGTCTTTGCCATCGTCCTGACCATCATGGTGCTGGAGTTGCATGCGCCGGTGGTCGAGCATTTTGCCAATGAGCGTGCCGGCAGTGCGGAACTATGGGACGGAGTTGCGCATCTGGGACGTCTCCTTTTTGCCTACGGCGTCAGCTTTGCGCTAGTCGGCATGTGGTGGTCGATCCACATGCGTGTGACGCGTCTGCTCACAGCGTTCGACTGGCCGACAGCGACAATGAACCTGGTGTTTCTGTTCACTGTGTCGATGGCACCGTTCGCGTCGTCTGTGCTGGGTGAGAACCTCCGCCTGGGTGCGGCGTGGCAGATCTATTGGGGCGTGAACGCGGCGACCTCGGTGGCGCTGACCGTGATGATGTTGGTTGTGTCGCGTGGCGGTGGAAAGCTGCTGGTCGGGGGCATGGCCGGACGAGAGCGGTTTGCGCGCCTGCTTCAAGCGATAGGACCGGGGGTCGGTTTTTCCGTCGGCGTGTATCTGGCAGGGATCGGCGAAGTGCAGTTGTCGCAATGGTGCTGGATTTTTATCCTGCCGGTCATGTTCCTTGCGCGGTTGGTTTGGAACCCGAAGAAAAGCGTTGTCGAGTAACTGGGTGTGGGGCCTGAGGCCCCGCATCTTCTTACCAATAAAAAAAGCCCCGCCCCGAAGAGGGGCGAAGGCTTCTTTTATTGGTAAGGAAAAGGCGAGGGGTCGCGGACCCCTCAACCCCGTAACGCGACAGCGCTATTCCTGCGTCACTTCGCCGGCGCCTGAGATATCCGTGCTCAGGCTGGTCGGCTTGGTCTTCAGCGTCACGTCGCCCATTCCCGACACATCCACAGATACCTTGCCCGTCGCCGAGATATCGGCATCACCCGCGCCGCTGATGCTGACATCGGCATCGACCGCCTTCAGCGCTTCCAGATTGGCGTCGCCATTGCCCGAGATATCGAGTTCCAGGGCCTCGGTCTTGCCGAACACCTCGGCCTCGCCAGCACCGGAAATACGCAGGTCCAGCTCGGGTTGGTCATAGCCATGGATGGTCAGATCGCCCATCCCGGCCACTTCGAATTGTTTCACCGACGGCGCGGTGATCGTCACACGGATGGTGTCATCGCCACCGTCGACGTCCAGGCCATGCTCATTCAGCTTCAGGCTGATTGTCTTGACCACACCCGGGCCATCCTTCAGTGACAGCCGGCCGTTGTCCAGCACCAGGCGATCGACCAGCGACTTGGGCCCCGTGGCCGAGACCGACACGGTCGGTCCCTGGGTGTAGACCACCTCGACCGGCGCCGAAATGGTCAGGACCTCACCGCCGGCCCAGGCCAGGGTCTTCGTCTCGACCGGCTCCGGCTTGACGTCCTGGTCCTTGCGGAAGCCAATATGGTTGTCGTTCTCCATGAACGAGATGCTGTAGCCGTTGCTGATGTCGTGGCCGGCAATGCTGGCGGCGGCGGTCAGACAGACCAGGGCGATGGCGGTGCCGAAACCCGTGACGAGTAGAAGCGTGCGGATCATGATAGATTCCTCCCAATCCGAATTCAGTTGTCGAGCGCGGGCTTGAGCACGCGATAATGCAGGCGGCCGTACCAGATCAGGCCGTTAACCAGCCACACACTCAGCACGGCGGTGAAAGCGCCCAGAGCCGCGGCGCCGGCCATGACGCCGACTCCACCCAGCATGGCGGCGGCCACGCCGCCCGGCAGTGGCGTAAAGGGTCCGGCAGCGAACAGGACGCCACCGGCGATGAAGATACCGATCGCGGCGGTAAACACCCCGATCAAAGTCCCCACGACGCCACCCAAAATCGGCAGCAAGACCAGGATATCAAGCGCGCCGAGGCCGATAATCCCCAGTACGGCGCCCGCCGCGGCGGACGGCGTTTTCGCCGATTCCCAGTTTTTCATACCGGCTTCGGCTTTCAGTTCGCGGGCCAGGCGGCCCGGATCGCCCAGGGCAGCCGCCACATCAGCCTCGCTGCGGCCAGCCGCCGCGGCTTCGGCGAAGTGCGCCTCATAGTCGGCGGCGATGTCAGCGATGGCCTCGGCCTTCAGACCCGACAGGCCGGCCTTCAGCCGTTCGATGAATTGATCTTTCGTCATTCTCAGGCCTCCTGGGTGACGGTAGGGGTGGGGTCCAGCAGGGCGTCGACAGCATCGGTAAAGCCGCGCCATTCGGAGCTCTGGTCCTGCAACGCGCGGTGCCCGGCGCTGGTCAGGCGGTAGTACTTGCGCGATGGACCCGCTGAGCTTTCGACCAGGTAGGTATCGACCAGGCCGTCCGACTGCATGCGCCGCATCAGCGGGTAGATCGTACCTTCGCCCATGCCGATGGCATCGGACAGACGTGAGGCGATCTCATAAGCGTAGCTTTCGCCACGTGCCAGCACCGCCAGCACGCACAGACCCAGCACGCCTTTCTTCATTTGAATGTCTATGGTTTCAGGCATTGGCCCTCCATCCGCTACAGCCAGGAACATCCCGGCGTTGAACTGTGTATAAAACAAGCTACCTTCCAACGCAAGGTACTAGTACATTAAATGATAGTAAGCTTTGACAGGTAGCTTGCACCGCAAGGAACGCTGGCCTTTGTCCGTGATCCGCGGCATAGACAAAGCCATGAAAACGCTCGTGGAAATGAAATTCGGCTCGCACCTGTACGGTACCGCGACGGCCCAGTCGGACCTGGACGTCAAGGCGGTCTACCTGCCCGATGCCCGCGATATCTTGCTCCAGCGCGTGAAGCCGTCCGTCAACATCGTCCGTGAAAAGGCCCGCGGCGAGAAAAACACGGCCGACGACATCGACTTCGAAGCCTACAGCCCGGCCAAGTTCCTCGACCTGCTGGCCGATGGCCAGACCGTGGCGCTCGACATGCTGTTCGCGCCGGACGACATGATGCTGTCGCCACCGGACCCCATCTGGCATGAGATGAAGGCCTTGGCGCCGCGCCTGTTCAGCCGCAAGACCACAGCCTTCGTGAGCTATTGTCGCCAGCAGGCGCGCAAATATGGCGTCAAGGGCGCGCGTCTGGCCGCGGTGCGCCTGGCGCTGGACGGTCTGATCGCTATTGAGGATACCTACGGTGCCAATACCAAGCTGGGTGTTGCCGAAGCCGAAATCCGTGCCCTCGCGCAAAATCACGACCTGTTGGACATTGTTGTCCTGCCGCACCCAGATGGCAGCCCGGCAAGCTACTTTGATATCGCCGGCAAGAAGGCGATCTTTTCGGCCTCGATCAAGGGCGCGCGGACCATGGTGCAAAACCTGTTCGACGAATTCGGCGCCCGCACCCGCGCGGCAGAGGATAACCAGGGCGTCGACTGGAAGGCCATGACCCACGCGGTCCGCATCGCCGATCAGGCGATCGAGTTTCTCGACACCCGCCAGATTACCTTTCCGCGCTCGAATGCGGCGCATTTGCTGGCGATCAAGCGCGGCGAGATCGCTTACGCCGCCGTTGCCGAAGAGATCGAAACGCTGCTGGCCAAGGTCGAAGCCGCGGTGGAACGCACCACACTTCCGGAGGCGGTCGATCGCAGCGTGATCGACGATTTCGTGGCGGCACTCTATCGCCAGGTGGTGATGTCATGATCCCGGTTTCGCAGGTGTCGACCCAAGCCCGAGCCTATATAGGTGAACGCCTGACAGAACTGGCGACGGAACGAGGCGTGCGGATTCTGTTCGCCGTCGAATCGGGCAGCCGCGCCTGGGGCTTTCCCTCGGCTGACAGCGACTATGACGTCCGCTTCGTCTATGCCCGGACCGAGCGGCAGTATCTCTCCGTGCGCGACTATCGCGACGTCATCGAGACGCCGTTGCTGGAGGATGAAACCCTCGGCGTGCCGTTCGACCTGAACGGCTGGGACCTGCGTAAAGCCCTGCGGTTGGCCATCAATTCCAATCCGATCCTGCACGAATGGCTGGTCTCTCCCATCCTTTATGCCGGCGACGATGCCCTGCGCGACGATATCCGCTGGTTCGTGAACGCGACGGCCGATCCGGCCGCCTATGCCTATCACTATGATCGCCTGGCGCGCGGCGCCTGGGAGCAGATCGGCGACGAAGACACCGTCAAGATCAAGCGCTACTGTTATGTGCTGCGGCCAGTTCTGACGCGGCTGTGGCTGCGTGACCGAGACGGCCTGCCGCCGATGGATGTCGCGTCCCTATGCACGGGCTTGAAGCTGGAGGTCGCTGAACTCTCCGCCATGGCGCAATTGTTCGCGCTGAAACATGCGGCGGATGAACAGGATCGCCTGCCGCGCCAGCCGGTTCTGGACGCGTTGATCGCCTCCGTCCTGGCCGACAAGCCGCCACGGCCGCCGCAAACCGAGCGCTTCGACGCCCGGACGGTGGAACTGGCCGATGGCCTGTTCCACCGTTTGATCACTAACGGCGTTTGAGCGATGGGTCGCCGACCCGTATCCGTTCCATCAAACCTAGTACGGCGGCTGCATGTCCCTGCGGTCCATACAGGTCCAGAACCACATCCGGCGCGATGCCCTTGCCTTCAGGCACAAAGCCCGACGGGTCGCGATAGATTTCCGCCGACATCGTCACGTCCCAACCGTCGCCCAAAGGCTTGGTGATCTGATCCGAAAGGGCACCGCGCGTGGTCGTCCCCACCTGGACCACATTCGGCAAAGCCTTCAACAGCAATACGCCCGTCTCACCGGCGCTGACCGTGATGTCGCTGGTCAGCACATAGACGGGACCCAGAAAGCGCGGGCGTTGCGATGGCACGGCATAGACAGATTGCGGCTCAGTCTGAGGACTGCCAGCCGGCCCCCGGGTATAGGCCAGCCTTTGCTGGTCAGCAAACCGGGGCGCGATCACCTGCGCGACGCGGTCGTAGCCGCCGCGATTGTTGCCGAGATCGACAATGACCGCGCGCTTGCCCTGGAAAGCTGACATGGCTTCGTCGAGGATGGTGTCCAGCGCGCCAGTATCATAGTCTTCGGCTTCGCCATCGAACGCGCCCATTGTCATGATATTGATATAGCCGATATCATCGTTGACGCCCCAAAAGACGCGCTTGTTGCCGACCTGATGCCCCTGGCCCAGCAGAATGTCGTTCAGTACCCCGTCGCGATAGCTTCGCAACCAGGCTTTCTGGGACTCAACGTCGCCGATCCGTTCCAGGGTGTCCGCTTCGCCAGTCGTGAATGTGCGCTCATCGGCATGGACTTCGCTATGCGTGTCATCCAGGACGCCATAGACCCGCGTCAGGGCCGTCCACAGGTCCGTGTCATTCACGATCGGCCCAATGCCATTCACAGCCTTGTCCAGATCCACGCCTCGCGCTTCCAGTGGATACCAGGCGCGAAGATTGCCGATGACAAAGTCGTACTTTTGCTGCGGCGTTAGCGGGTTGCCCTTGGCGCATGCGGCCGGCAAGGCCGGTAAACGGTCAAAGATATAGCGCGTGCCACCGGCTTCACCGGCGAAATTGGCTCGCTCAGGCGTCACCTCTTGATAGACTCTAAACTGCTCTTCGGGATCGCCGCCACGCGGGTCTTTAATGCACAGATCGCCCGCCTGATGGTACAGGGTCGGCTGGCCATCTCTCAACTCCAGAACATAGCCATAGCCCTGGGACTGCCATACGCCCGACGACTGAGGGGCTTCGGCTATGGTCGAGAAAGGTGAGGCGAGCAGCAACAGGGCGATGGAGATCATGCCCTATCCTATCCCAAAGCCGCTGACGGCGTTTGGCGAATTTCGCTGCTTTCATAGCGAAATTCGTTGCCATTGAGCAATTCTATGGCGAAGATCGCCTATGGATGATTTTGACCGCAAACTTCTTGAAATCGTGCAGGACGACTGCACCTTGTCCGATTCCGAGATGGGGCGGCGGGTGTCGCTATCGGCTTCGGCGGTGCGGCGGCGCTTGGCGGCCATGCGCAGATCCGGCGTCATTGCCGCGGAGGTCGCTGTGCTTGGCTCGGTAGCCCAAACCGGTATTACCGTCATTACCAGTGTGGCATTCGAACGTGAAACCCCGACGGTCTATGACGATTTCCGCAACCGCATGAAGGCCGATCCGCATGTGCTGCAATGCTATTCGGTCGCCGGCCAGGCCGACTTTTTCCTGGTCGTGGCCGCTTCCAGCCTGGAAGCTTACGAGGCCTGGGGCGAGCAAGTTCTCTTGTCCGATCCGGCCATTCGCCGTTACGACAGCTACGTCGCCTGGTCGACGACCAAGTTCACCACTCGGCGTCCGGTGTTCTGATCTGGGCTTATAGAAAACAAACGCCGCACCGCAGGCGATAAGGCTGAAACCCAGCGCCATCTGCCATTTCAGCGCCTCGCCGAGATACAGCCACGAGAACAGCACGAAATTCGGGCGCGCTTCTCAAGCTCTGAGCTTGCCGGCCTGGTCACGTATGCTCTGGTTCAGCCGATCCAGTTCCGCGGCCAAACGTGCGACACCCGGCTGGGCCGCCTGGTCCAGCAGGGTCTGCAGCAGTCGTGTCATTCCGTCTTCGTAAAGGCTGATAACCTCGTCCTGAGTACGGACCAGTTGGCGCAAGGCCTTGGCCTTGGCGCGGATGCGGTCTTCTTCGCGGGCATTACGCAGAATGTAGGCCAACTGGTAGGACAGCATGCGCCAGTTCAACGGTTTCGGCGCGAAGGCAGTAGCGCCGACAGCGTAGGCGCGGTCGATGGCCTTCATGTCGTCGCGGCTGGTGACGACCACAATCGGCAGGTCGCAGAGCGCCTCGTCGGCGCGGACCTGACGGATCAGTTCGAAGCCGTTCATCACGGGCATATCGAGATCGACCAGGGCTAGGTCGAAACCGCCCAGACGCAGACGTTCCAGGCCTTCGCCGCCATGGCTGGCCAGTTCGACGGTGACGCGGTGGCTGGACAGTTGGGCATGGGCGAATTCGCGCAGGATGGGGTCGTCGTCAACCACCAGCAAACGCGCCGCTTCAAGCCAGGCCTGACCCTCCGCTTCCATCAAACAACGCCGCTCCGGGACGAACACAGTCCGTATCCGTCATAACGCGCAATCGTATAATAAGCCCTTAAGCGCCGAAGCGGGCGGCGTCCTTGCCGGCATTGTCGGCCATGGCCTTCAGCCCCGGATGTTCCGGCTTCAGCGCCGACAGGTCGGAAAACACCTTGTGCGCCTTCTTGTACAGCGGTCCGGCCACATCGAACCTGCCCTGCATTTCACGCGCCTGAGCCAACCGCGCCAAGGTGATGGCGTGAGACGAACGGGCGGCTATGTCATCCGGTTTCAGATAGGAGGTCGTCTCGTGCAGGCGGCTCAGCTCCTCCAGCGCGTCGGCGCCGGCGGCGACATTGCCCGCCTTCATCTGCAGGTCGGCATAGGGCGTCAGCAGTTCGGTGCGTACGGCAGGATCGCTGATCACGCCCAGGGCACGTTCGATGACCGGCGGCAGCTTGGCGGCATCGCCGGCCATCTGGTAGCGCCGCGTCAGGTAGAGATGGATATTGGCATCGGCCGGATCCAGTTCGGACACCCGGGCATAGGCAATCATGGCGCGGCTGTCGTCGCGGCCCATATGCAGGGCACCATAGACACGCCACAACTCAGCCGCGGGACCGGTCTTGCCATCCTGGGCCAGAGCGTCGGCATGAACCTGCAGTGCACTGGCGGCGGCGCTAAGGTCGCCCGAAGCAATCAGATCGAAGATACGGCGGCTGTGGCTGTCACCGTCGTAATAGAGATGCGATACGCGCACGCTCAATTCATCCGCAGCGATGCCGCGTGTGCTGTCCGGCCACACCGAAAGCGCCGTCTGGACGGCTTGGCGGATGTCAGCCTCGCCATTGACGACGGGAGGAGCTACGGTTTCGGCGGGGAGGGGATCGACAAAGCGCATGGCCGACGAGATGACGGCGTTAATGTCGCTCTGCGGCGCGGGGCGCGGTGACGCGGTCGGTTCGGCCAGAAGGGCCACTTCGACCGGGTCGGGCAAGCTGTTGGTGACAGTTTCCACGGCCTGAGGCGCGGTCACGGCCATATCGGGGCGGATCGGGATGATCTTGGCGCCTTCACCTTCCGGTGCGACGCGTACGACGTTCAGGCCGTGCGCGTCTGACAGGGCGGCATTGGGATCGAAACCAGTTGCCGCGGCGGCTGCTGGGTTCTGGCTCAGAAAGGAATCGGAGGCGTTGTCGTGGAAGATGGCCGGTTCCAGCGACGGCATCTCGGCAACCGGGACATCAGCGAAGAGAGGCACAGCCGCCACCTCTTCGATTTCTACGTGGGGCGTCGGGGCGGCGTTGAGGCGATGGGCATCGAACTTCAGGCTGCCACGCGTGTCGCGCGGCGGCATGACGGTCAGACCCTCGGAGGTGGGGACGTGCAAGGGATCTTGGGTTACATGATCCTCAGTCGTGTCCGGCACATAGGACGGCATGGCCGCGGCTGGTGCGACCATGACCGGCGCCGGCGTAATGGGTGCCGGGGCCGGGGCGCGTTCGGGACGCGGCGCTTTTTCGGCCTTCACCTTGACTGGCTTGGGACCGGATCGCGAGAACAGACGCAATACCATGCCCAGAATACCAATGATCGCCAACACGGCGGCACAGGCGAAGACACCTCCCCAAACCTTTTCGGCGCGAACCCATAGGAACCAGTCATCCGGACGGTTGGTCAGGATCGGCGCTTCGCCGCGCAGAGCGGCCAGGGCGCACACCACCAGCGCCAGGATAACCAGGGCGACAAACGGTGTCATCTTCGGTTTCGCCGGAGGAAAAGCCTCCAGGGTCGAATTCGTAGTGCTCATTCAGGCCCCCGTAACTGTAACCTTCATAAAACCTTAACCCCAGCTTTGGTGTTATGGCAATCTTAACTTCTTCATCCCGTCCCGGAATGGTGAAATAAGGCTTCCGCCGCGACTGTTGTGCAACTTTCCGGCCAAACGGGTTTTCGCGCCTGACGACGAGTTTTTTGTAAATCTTGCTGACACTTTCGCCAAATGTGGCTAAATCGAACATATGATGAACAGAGTTAGGATTCTCGGCCTCGACCCAGGCCTTCGCCGGCTGGGCTGGGGCGTGATCGATGTCGAAGGCGCGCGCCTGTCGTGGGTGGCGCATGGCGTTATTGAACCGCCCCAGGGCGACGACCTGGCGGTTAGGCTGCTCAATCTGTTCGAGGGTGTGAATGCGGTGATCGCACAATGGCAACCCGATGAGGCCGCCATCGAAGAAACCTTCGTCAATATGAACCCGTCCTCGACCCTGAAACTGGGCCATGCCCGGGCCGCCGCCATGCTGGCCCCGGCCAGGGCCGGCCTGGTGGTCGCCGAATATGCCGCGCTGGATATCAAAAAATCGGTAGTTGGCGCTGGCCGCGCCGAAAAGGACCAGGTTTTGTTCATGATCAAGCGCCTGCTGCCCATGGCCGGCAAGACCGAGGCCGGACTGCCGACCGATGCCGCCGATGCCCTGGCCTGCGCCGTGACACATGCCCATAAGCGCAAGATGAACGGACTGAAAGCAGCTTTGAAGCGGGGGGCGGCTTAATGATTGGACGGTTACGCGGGCCGTTGCTGGAAGTGGGTGACGAAGACGCCGTCGTCGAGGCGGGCGGGGTCGGCTATATTGTGCGCTGTGGTATCCGTACCCTGGCGGCCATGCCCAAGCCCGACACCGAAGTCATCCTGCACATCGACAGCCAGACACGTGAGGATGGCACGCGGCTGTATGGCTTCCTCAACAAGGACGAACGTCAGGCGTTCCAGGCGCTTCTGGGCGTCCAGGGCGTCGGCCCCAAGGCGGCGCTGGCTGTGCTGGACGTGCTGAGCCCGGGGCAACTGGCCCAGGCGGTTGCGCAGGATGACAAGGCTTCGGTCGGCCGCGCCAATGGCGTCGGTCCGAAACTGGCCCTGCGCATCGTGGTCGAACTGAAGGGCAAGGCCCTGACATCGGCGACCTTCGAGCCGATCGCGCTGAAACCGGCGGAGCCGGTAAAGGCTTCGGTCAATGGTGAAAGTGTCGCTGCCCTGATCGGCCTGGGCATTTCGGAAACCCAGGCGCGTCTGGCGGTCGAGGCCGCGATCCAGACCTTGGGCGCCGATGCGGCCCTGCCAGCAGTGATCCGCACAGCCCTCAAGAATTTGGGTAAGTAGCATGTACGAAACGTCCAAGCAGGCTCAGATACAGCGCCCGACTGGGCGCCGCGCACACTTGCGCGCCCCATCGGAGCTGCGCGCGCAGCGCGCATGGCGTGAGATGTAAAAATGGCGCGTTTGGTATCTGGAGAGTCCGACAACGACTACGAGGAAAAGGCGCAGGACCGGGCCCTGCGGCCGCAAACCTTCGACGACTTTGTCGGCCAGGCGCCGCTGAAGGCCAATCTGAAGGTCTTTGTCGATGCCGCCGCGCAACGCCGTGAAGCGCTGGACCATGTGCTGTTCTACGGCCCGCCGGGTCTCGGCAAGACGACCCTGGCCCAGATCGTCGCGCGCGAACTGGGCGTCGGCTTTCGCGCCACCTCGGGTCCGGTCCTGGCCAAGGCGGGCGACCTGGCGGCCATCTTGTCGAACCTGGAACCCAATGATGTCCTTTTCATCGACGAGATCCACCGTCTTAGTCCGGCGGTCGAGGAAATCCTCTACCCGGCCATGGAAGACTATGTGCTGGACCTGATCATTGGCGACGGTCCGGCGGCGCGTACGGTGCGCATCGACCTGGCGCCGTTCACGCTTGTCGGTGCTACGACACGGGCCGGCCTGTTGTCGACGCCGCTTCGGGACCGTTTCGGGATTCCGCTGCGGTTGGAATTCTACACGCCGGAGGAACTTGTCCGCGTCGTCATGGGCACGGGCCGCAAGATGGGTGCACCTCTGTCGGAAGATGGCGCACTGGAGATCGCCTCGCGGTCGCGCGGCACGCCCCGTGTGGCCGGACGGCTGCTACGCCGTGTACGCGACTTCGCCACGTCCGACGGCGTGGCGCTGATCGACAAAAAGGCGGCGAGCAAGGCTTTGGCGCGACTGGAAGTCGATCCGGTTGGGCTGGACCACTCCGACCGCCGCTATTTGAAGGCATTAATCGAAAACTACGGTGGTGGTCCGGTCGGTCTGGAAACCTTGTCGGCGGCGATAGCCGAGGCCCGCGATGCGGTCGAGGACATGATCGAACCCTATTTGCTGCAGCAGGGCTTTATCCAGCGTACCCAACGCGGTCGCATGGCATGCGCGAGGGCCTACCTGCACTTGGGCCTGACCCCGCCGGCGGCGCCAACGGGGACAGGTGAACTGTTCGACAACTGATTCAGCGCTTCCGCCCCAGCCAGTGATCGATGCTGAATAGCCCGCCGCCATGGGCGACAATGGCGAAGCTCAGCAGCAGCAGGAAATAGTTCTCGGCATAGCCGGGATAGACAAACACCGCAATAACCAGCGTCATGGCGAACAGACCCGCCGCCGCAATACGGCTGAGCAGACCGACGAGCAGCAACACGGGCAGGGTCAATTCACCTGCCGCCGCCATCACTGCCGCAAGGTCGGGCGGTAGCAAGGGCACCTTGTACTCGTCGGTAAACAGGGCGATCGTCGCCGGCCAGCTCTGGATCTTGGTCAGGCCGGCGAAAAAGAAAAACTGGGCCAGGTAAATACGAATGGCCAGAAGCGACAGGCCTTTCAGCCAGCCCAGGCCGAGCAGGCGGGTTTCGAACTGGTTGTAGGCGGTCAGAAGGGTGGTCATGAAGGGTTCTCCGAAAGGGAAACAAGAAGGCCGTTCTGAACCAGTCGGGCCAGCAACGTCTGCAGAAGGGACATATCGTCGGGAGTGGGGTTGAGGCGGTCGAGCACGGTCATCAGCGACCGTTCCTGCGTCAACAGGGTGAGGAATTCGGCCTCCAGAGGGGCCAGGCACAGGTGCAGAATCTCATCGTCGCGGGCGCGTCCGATCAAGGCGTCGCAGACCAGACTGTGCACCGGCGATGGGGCCTCGCCGGCAAGAGCTGCGGTGTAGGCCGGCCTGATGTCATGATCGAGATGTATCCGTTGCGTGGCGGGATGCAGGCCAATGCGGCCATGCGGATCCAGCAGGGCCTCGAAGTCACACGCCGGCGTATCGTCGGCGCATTCGGCGCGGTGCAGCGCCCATTCGTACCGCGCCAGAGCCGGCAACCAGTCGATGGTCAGTTCCGGATGCCGAGTCAATAAGTCGGCAAACTCATCACCATACAGGTTGCGATCGCCATGCACCTGCGGATGGGCATGGATGTAATCGCGGGCGAAGGCCTTGAAGGCTTCCTCACCCAGTGTCGTCCGGGTGGCGGCATACACCTCCTCCAGACAGGCGATCAGCCCCAGGAACCAGGTATCGTGATGGACGCGCAGGCCGGGATGCTCTGGCGGCTGTGATGCGGTTACCGCCTGCAAAAATTCGACCTGGAAGCCAGCCAGGGAGCGGGTGTCAAACATGGGCAGGTATCCGCGTATGGCGGTCGGCCTCGGCGGCCTGGGCCAGCAGGATATCGAGAGGCGGGATATCGCTGTCCCACTCGATCAGGGTGGGCTTGGGTCCGAACTTTTCCAGCGCCTGATTGTACAGAGACCAGACGTCGGCGCCGACAGTGGTGCCATGGGTATCCAGCAGAAGTTCGCCCGACCGGATATGGCCGGCGAGGTGAAACTGCTGCACCGATTTTGCGTAGCCTATGCCATCAAGATAGGCGAGGGGATCGCGCTTTAGATTATGCGCACTGACGAAAATATTGTTTAGATCCAGCAGCAGTCCGCAGCCCGTTCGCCGCGCCAGCAATGATAGAAATTCAGGTTCGTCGTAATCCAGACCGTCGAAAGCGACATAGTTGGATGGATTTTCGATCAGCACCTGGCGGCCGACAAGCTGTTGAAATTCATCGATATGGCCCGCAAAAATGTCCAGCGCTTCATGGGTGAGGGGGACGGGCAAGAGATCCGGCACGCAGACATGGCTGTAGGCGGACCAGCTCAGATGCTCTGACACCAGGATGGGATCGAACCGCTTCACCAGCGCCGCGACCTGCCGCAGATGTTCCCTGTCGAGACCATCTGCCCGACCCAGCGACAGGCCGACGCCATGAAACGATAAAGGATAGGTTTCGCGCAGCCGCTCCAGGGTTTTCAGCCGGGCGCCGCCGCCGAAATAGTTCTCTGTATGGACTTCCAGGAAGCCCACGGCTGGACGATGTTCGGCGATCTGCGCCACATGCGGCGCACGCAGGCCGATACCAGCGGCTAAGGGGAGTGGGGGCATGGTCAGTTGCGCTCAAGGGAGGCGCCTTCCCGCCGGGGCAGCGGGAAGGCGCGATGGGCCACCGTCCAGGGGGAGACGGTGGCCGGTGCGTATTACGAAACGACCTTGCCGCCGGCCAGCTTGGCGCAGGTGCCGGTCGGGACATAGACCCATTCGGCCGGATCGCGGTCGGCCTTGGCCTGGCCGGCGCAGGAGTGCGCCTTGGTGGCGCAGTCGTTCATGCGCGCCTTGGCGACGCCGGCGCACTTTTCGAAGCCTTCCTTGGCCGAAGCCGTAGTGGCAACCAGGGCGGCACCGCCGACCAGGGCAGCCAGGGCGGCAGTGACTTGCAGAACGCGGATCGAGGTATTGGACATGGGTGTATTCCTCAGACAATGTTGAAAGGCATGCAGCAGCGCATCCTGGCTGAGGTTTACGCAGGGCGGATACATCGGGTTACATCGCGATCGCGGAAATTTTCGCTGGCCTGATGCCACCTGTGCAGCTTACAACCGCAAACAAGGCGATCGTTTAAAAAGGCGGTCCGGCAGTGTAACCTTATTGGTCATGAACACGTATAATTCGGACGAATGGCAGGGGTGGATGCGTGCGGCGCTGAACGGCGACGCAGGCCTTTACCGCAAGCTGCTGGCCGCCGTGCGGCCATGGCTCCTGTCCTATTTCCGCCGCCGTTTGTACGGCAGCGAATGTGAAGACCTGGTACAGATGACCCTGTTGAGTTTACATGAAAAGCGTCACACCTACGACGTTTCCGCGCCCTTCATGCCGTGGATTGCGGCGATCGCGCGCAACAAGCTGATCGACTATGTCCGCAAGGCCGGCCGTCATGTTCATGTCGAGCTGGACGAGGCCATGGGCGTCGATGATGGCCTGCGACCCGAACTGGCCGCGCGTGATGTCCAGGTGCTGCTGTCGCAGTTGCCCAAGGATCAGGCGCGCGTCATCGGCCTGCACAAGCTGAATGAACTTAGCGTCGAAGAGACTGCGGCTGCGACCGGCAAGTCTGCGTCGGCGGTCAAGGTCATCGTGCATCGCGGGCTGAAAAAGCTGCAGGGCCTGGTCGGCCTGAAGGGAGGCACCAATGAGTGACGCCCTGATCGACGATCTCGCCAAGGACCTGAAGCCGGTCAAGCCAATGCGGACATGGCCGATGTGGCTGGGCGCGGGCATCGGCCTGGTCCTTGCCGCCGCCTATGTCATTGGTTTCTACGGCCTGCGTCCCGAGCTGGATGGCGGAACGTTCACGTTCATGGCCATCGGCAAACCGCTGCTGTTCCTGCTCACCGGCGTCAGCGCCCTGTGGGCCGTGTCCGGCCTGGTGCGGCCGGAAGGCTGGCTGAAATGGCGTCATATCCTGCCAATCGCGGCCATGTTCGTCCTTGTGACGGGGGCCCTGATGCTGGATCTCGGTCGGTCTGGCATGGCCGGGGTCAGCGACGGTCTGAACGGCGGCGTGCTGCTATGCTACATGACCATTGTTTGCGGTGGCATTGCCGGGCTTGTGGTGCTTTGGCGGCTGTGGCTGCGGCGGGCAGCCACCTCGCATCCGGTGACTCTGGGGGCCATGGCTGGCCTGGCGGTCGGCTCCCTTATGGCAGCGGCCTATTCGCTTCACTGCAACATGGATGCGCCGGTCTATATCCTGGCGGTCTACGGTGTGGCGGTGGCGGTGGTGACGGCCGCAGCCGCGTTGATCGGCGGTAAACTGCTGCGCTGGTAATCAAACCCACCGTCTGGGCAGGAACAACCACACCACGTAGCCGATCCAGGCCAGGCCGCATCCGCCCGCCAGCATCATCTCGATGGGAGACAGGGCCGTGACCGGCCGCAAGTGATGGGCCCAAAACGCCCAGGCCAGGGCAAGGGCAAAAACGCAAAAGCCGAGGTAGGCGTTCTGCGACGAACGGCGCCCCTTCGGGTCAGGTGGGTCATGGGGATCCATGTGACGCGGCGCCAGATAGTAGAAATACGCGGCCTGCTGGGCAACCGCGAAGAGCGCGGCATACAGCGCCAAGTCCAGCCGGAACAGGCTGAACAATCCGCTCAGCGCGATGACCAGAGAGCCGGCCGTCAGATAGGCCGTCTGATACCGCGACCAGAACGGCCGCTGCTTGCCCTCAATCAGGTCGAGAGCGACATCCAGCGACTCGTAGCGCATCAGCAACCGCGCGGCATACAGCCCGGTCAAAAGGTAAAATGCGGCGGCGAGATAGAGTAAGGGCATACAGCCCGTACCGGTAACGAACTTCCGGTGTCAGAACGAATGACAAATGCTGAAAGGTTTGGCGCGGCGCTCTAATTCGTCTTCATCAGCGCTTCGCGGATCGGCAGGAAGCGGTCGTTGAACGGCAGGATTCCGGCGCCGCGCGCCGCAGCATCCTCGGCCAACTCGGCGCGCTTGACCGGTGCGATGCTCTTGATGCGATCGCGTTGGCCCTGCATCCGTTCGTTAATTCGCGTGCACAACTGCTCGATAAACCGCGCTGGCATGCGGCCGCCGATAAAGTGCGCCTCCGGATTGACGGCGCAGTTCATCACCAGCAGGGGCTCAAACAAGAGATCCGCCGCCCGGTCCAGCCAGGCCTCGACCCGCGCCAGCCCCAGAGAAGGCAGGTTGTCGAGATCGTCCGGCGTCGCGATCTGGAAGCCGGCCTTGCGCAGATATTCGTACAGCGCATACAGCGAGACCATGTCCTCCAAGGCGCGGATCTGGCCGTTTTCGTCCTTTACCGGCAAAAAGCCGATCTCGCCCGACCGGCCATCGGCACCACGATAATAATGCCCGTCGATCACCAGCCCGCCACCCAGGCCGGCCGAAATCATGGTGTAGATAAAGCTGCGTGTCTGCAATCCGTGGCCGAATTGCATTTCGCCGATCGAGGCGGCGGCGGCGTCGTTTTCGACATAGACCGGCACGGGCACGACCAGGGCGTCGGCGACCAGCGAGGCGACATCGACGGTTGACCAGATTTCATAGGCATCCGGACGGTTGGACACCGGCACACGGCCCAGATCATCGGGAATGCCAATACCGATGCCGATCAGCCGGTCGATGTCGATGGCCCGACTGGCCACGATCTTGTCGACCTCGGCCTTGAAGAAGGCAATGACGTCCTGCGGCATGGCGAAGTGGACTTCACGGCACGCCCGGGCGCGCACCTGACCGACGAAGTCGAGCGCCACGATGGCAATGTGGTCGCGGTCGATATTCAGCCCGATCGAGAAGGCCCCGTCGGGATTGACCACCAGCTTGGTCGCCGGCTGGCCGCGGCCGCCCAGTTGCCGGCCGGCCTTCAGGATCATGCCGTCATTGAGCAGTCGCTTGGTGATATTGGCGATGGCCGGGGCGGTCAGGCCGGTCAGGTCGGCGATCTCGGCGCGGGTAATCGGCGCCCCGGCAGCCCGAACGGCCTGCAGGGTGACGCGCTGGTTATGGTCCCCGGCCCGTTCGAGATTGGTGCCGGACAGAGAATCGCCAAGGGCATGGACGCGCGGCTCCGCGCGGGGCGAGCCGTTTCGTTCGTCAGCCATGTACGCCCCCTCCTGGGGAAGTCTTCCAGGCCCCATGCGGGGCTTATTATCGTCTGGCAAGTCTTGGGCTTGCTGGGTTCTTTGGCGGTTTCACCGGGCCATTCCTGTCCCGATGTCACATAGCCGCGTTCAGATATAGGACCTATCGCATGAAAAGGTAAGATAAATTCTCGACCGGTTGAAAATCTTATTCCGCCAGGGTCTCGGTAAAGACAAAGGTCTCGACCTTCTTCTGGCTCTCTCCGCCGAACTGGAAGGCCACCGTCTTGACGCAGGTGCCGGCACTTACCAGACCGGTTGCGATCGCCACGTCGAAGTCGCAATGCGTCGTCATGTCCATGACGCTGGTTGAAAGGCCCGCCGCCAGTTGCTTGTCCATCTCGGCCCGGGCCGTCGCCGGCATGTCGAGACTTTTGAGGAATCGCGGCAGGAAGTCGGAGACGAAGGCTTTCAGCGACTCCGGTGTCGGGGCGTAGTCATAGGTGACATGCGCCGTGCCGGCCGCTTCGTTCCATTGCGAGAGCGTCAGGGTCTCGCGGGCATCCAGAACGGTATTGCCGATTGGTACGGCGATCTGGCCGTCGGCGGACAGCGGCTCATTTAGCACCAGACCGATATTGCGCGGAATAGACAACATGGTCTCGTTGCTGAGGAAGAGACCGGCGGCGGATTCGGCTGTCAGTTGGCCGAAAAGCGAGTCGGCGATCTGATGCGACTTGGCCTTGATCTCCGGCGACGGGTTGGCGCCCATCAACTGGTCGAACAACGCATAGATATTGGTCTTGAAGGTCGGCCAGTCCTCGATCCGGGTCGGTCGCAGGCTGTCGTCCGTGACGTAGCGAACAGATTTTATGCCGCCCAGCGCATTGGTGACGGCGTCACGGCTCTCCGCAAGGTTGGACGCGCTGGCGTCCGGACTGGTCGCGTCGAACGTATCGAGCGTTCGCGTCACGTAGAATTCTTCGCCTTCCATCCGGTAATCCAGGGTGGCCTGTGAGGTCAGGACGACCGTCTGGCTTTTGCCCGCTCGGGTCTGGCTTTTGGTGACCTTGGCGGTTTGACGAATCTTGCCGTCCTCGCCGATGTCCAGCGGAAGGACATGGAAATCCGGATGTGCCACCATGCGCGCGATCTCGGCCTCGTCCTGGGCGAGAGCGGGGCCGGCCAAGAGAGCGGCGGCACAGGTGAAAACGGTCAGAAAACGGCGCATAGGTGATCCCCCCGAGCAGTGTAGGCTCAGCTAAACCCCGCGCGCCCGCCCAAGTCAATTATTCCTTCGGACGGTAGCTGACGAAGGCTATTTTCTTGCTGTCGGGTGACCAGGACGGCACATTGATCGTTCCCTGGCCGCCGAACAGCCACGCCAGCACGACCGCCTCTCCGCCCGCCGCCGGCATCAGCCTCAGCTCGACATCCTTGTTGGCCGGGTGATCGCCGACCGCGACGTCTGTGCCGAAGGCAATAAAGGCGATCCACTTGCCATCCGGCGACGGGTGCGGGAACCAGTCGCGGCTGTCGTCGCCGAAGGTCAGTTGCTCCGCCCCGCTGCCGTCGGACTTCATCCGCCACAGCTTCATATTGCCGCTGCGCACCGAGTTGAAATAGATCCATTGTCCGTCCGCAGAATATTCCGCCCCGTCATCCAGCCCCGGCGTCGTCGTCAACCGCGTCTCAGGTCCGCCCCCGACCGGAATGCTGTACACATCATAGTCGCCGCCGCGTTGGGCGATATAGGCCAGGGTCTTTCCGTCAGGGGACCAGCCGTGCCAGTAGGACGGACCGTTGGGCGTGACCAGGCGCGGCGTACCACCCGCCGCCGGCAGGATATGGATGCGCGACTGGTTGTCGGGCTCGGTCTGGTCGCTGACCACGATCTCCTTGCCGTCCGGCGAGAAGCCGTGGTCGTTGTTCATCTTGTTGAGGGCACCGGTTTCCAGCTTCACCGGCGTTCCACCGTTCACCGGTCCAGAAACAGGAATCGTGAAGAGATGACCTGCGGAATTGTACAGCAGATAACTGCCGTCCGGCGACCAGTTGGGCGCTTCGATATGGCCGGTGGTGTGCCAGACGATGGTGCGGTTCTTGTTGCTGATCTCCAGCGTCTCCAGCGTGCTCTCGACCGGGGTCAGAAGTGTCGGCGCCGACATGGCCACTGGTCGGCTCAATTCGACGCGCGAAAACACGGCGGTCTCGCTGACGGTATTGTTGTGTGAACTCAGCGCCAGACCGGCCAGATAGGTCCCGCTCAGCGGCAGCCGCACGCCCCCGCCGACATAGCGCACGGCGCCATCCTGTCCGGCCAGCGACATCCAGGCGTAGCCGTTGCGATATTCCAGTTTGACGCTTCTGGCGCCGGTCTGGTTGGCCACGACCTGGTGGGTTTCGCCGCCCTGGGTCTCGCGAAACTGAAGGGACACCAGGCCGTCGCCATGCAGCATGATATCGAGATAGGGGCTGCCGGCATCCAGGCTCTGGCGCAACATGACGCCGGCCTTGCGATGCGGATCGACGCCCTGGCCTTCGAAGGCAATATCCGCCGACAGTGCAACATCGCCCATGACCTCGTCATAGGCATAGTGGAAGGCATCTGTGGTGCCCCATATATTGGTTCCGCTGGCGCTGAGTGTGTAGACGCCTTCGTGGAAATCGGCCTTTCCGGCGATGGCGGTATCGCCGACATCCTGATGGCGATCGAATACACCAACGGTTCCGGCCAGGCTTGAGGCCGAACACAAGGCAAGGGCAGCCGCAGCCGCCAGGGCAGGCAGTTTCATAGACATCTTCTCCCACACGATGCCGCGATCTTGCTGTGCCGCGGCTATTGTAATCGATTACGAAGGTTAACAGATGTGGAGAAGGGAGGGAAGGGGGGTTTGGGCGCTGATCTAGATGAGGAAGATATCCCCGGCCGTCAGGTTCGCATGGTTCGCATACGCTGCGATCTGGATCTGCGCCAGACCGCCGGCCCCATCGGCATCGTAGTACAGGACCCCATTGGTGGCGTTGTAGATGATGTGCTGGTTCGCAGTCTGCGCTTTTGTGCCGAGAAGGAAGGCATCTACCGCCAGCATGCCGGCCGCATCCGCCGCAAAAGCGGTGAAGGCGGAACGGTCAATTTCAATCCGATCCTCACCCGCCGCGAAATCGCGCACGCTGTCGCGTTCGCTGGAAACACCCAGATGGTCGAAACGGAAGGTATCGCGGCCAGCCTCGCCGGTGAGGTGGTCGCTGCCGGCGCCACCGATCAGCACATCATTGCCGTTACCGCCGAATAGCCGGTCATTGCCGCCAAGGCCGGTGAGGGTGTCTTCTCCCGCCCCGCCGGTGAGGGTATTGTTGAGACCATTGCCGCTACCGGCAAAATCACCCGTCCCGGCAAACACAAGCTTCTCGAGGTGGTCGCCCAGGCCGTAGCTGGCCGCAGTCGCCCGCACAGTGTCTATACCCTGACCGATGTGCTCGACGATCTGATCGCTTGACGCCCCGACATAGTAGCTGTCACTGCCTTCGCCGCCCGCCATCAGGTCGTCACCAGCCCCGCCGTTCAGCGTGTCATTGCCGCCCAGACCGGTCAGGGAGTCATTTCCGGCGCCACCCGTCAGGTGGTTGTCGAGGCCGTTACCGGTGCCTTCAAAATCGCCCGTCCCAGCAAACAGCAGCTTCTCGACATGGTCGCCCAGAGCGTAACTGTTCAGGGTGGATCTCACCGAGTCGCTCCCCTGGCCCGCCTGTTCGATGACCTGGTCGGCAACATCATCGATGTAATAGCTGTCATCGCCAAGGGCGCCCGTCATCAGATCGCCGCCCCCGCCGCCGTTCAGGGTTTCGTTGCCCGCCCCGCCAATCAAGGTGTCATTGAAGGCTGTTCCGGTGATGCTGTGGAGTGCGCCGTCGCCGGAAACGTCAAAAATCTGCGCCGAATCCAGCCGCGCAGCAAAGATGGTCCTGGGGGTTACGCCCGTGACCGTGACGTCGACGGTGGCCGTAACCTCGCCGCCCTGGCCGTCGGACACGGTGTAACTGAAGCTGTCGGCGCCGGTGTAGCCGTAATAGGGGGTGTAGATGGCCGCGCCGTCGGGCCGGTGGTGACCGTGCCGTGGGAGGCCGCGCCGAGAGCTGTGACGGACAGGCTGTCCTGGTCGAGGTCGATGGCGCCGGCCAGAAGCTGGACCTCGCTGAGCGAAGCGGTGTGGTCGCGGCCGGTCGACAAGGTCTTGTCCGTCGCCGTCGGCGCATCATTGATCGCCCGGACATCGAACCACAGCCGGGTTGCGACACCGTTGAGGGTCACGACGGCGATATCCGCGCCGCTATAGTCGGGTGACGGCGTGTAGACCCAAACGGAATTGTCCTGGATCAACGTACCATGCAACGGCGCCGTCACCACCGCGACCGTGTTGGCGAGACTGGAGAAGAAAGACGAATCCTCGTCGACGGTCCACAGGATGGCCGCAGCCGCTTCGCCCGGTTCGTAGGTCGCGGTCGCGGAGTCATCGGCCGCGGCAGCTTCATAACTACTGTGTGTCGCCGCGACCGTCACCGAGAACGGCGCGTCCGGATCGAAGCCCAGCGACGCCATGTCGGCGGTTATGACCACGCTGTGGCCCGGCAGCAGGGCCGCCAGGCTGGCCGAAACCGCCCCGTCGGCACCGGTAATCTCGATATCGTAGGCAGGTGCATCGCCCTGGTTCTCGATACGGATCAGCAAGAGGTCGAGGCCTTCTTCGCCTGCCGCAACCGGCGCGATGTCGACCGTGACGGCGATATCGGCAGCGCCCGCGATCGCAACCGGCGTGCCCAGCATGGCTTCGGCAGTCACCTGGCCTTCGCCCGATACGCTGCCGCCCAGGGTCCAGTCACCGGGCCCCAGTCCCAACCGCGCAACAGCGAAATCATGAACCCCCGGCCGGATGCCGATCAATTCGAGCTGCGTCAGGGCATCGCCGCCGTCACCGGCCGCCAGGATGCTGAGGTCGTAATCCTGATCCGGGCCGGTGACGGTGACCCGCAAGGTCTCGCCCTGGGCCGTTACCACCCGCTCAACAGTAAGGGCGACGTCGGGAGTGTCGGCAAAGCCGATCCAATCCGTGGCGCCCGGCGCGACCATCTGCCACGAACCGGCTTCGGCGTTGGTGACCCGCGCGGTGATCCCGCCGGAATCCTGGATCAGGGTGATTTCGCGGGCAGCCAGATCTGCGCCCGAGTATTCCGTTCCGTCCGGCGCGATCACAACGACCGATGCAGCATCGAGGTCGCCAAGCGCCCGCATCAGCAGCAGCGCGGTTGCGTCCGCGAGTTCGAAAGCATGAGCTTCGTCGCTTGTACCGGGGGCGCCGCCCAGGGCGTCCGCAGGCGCGTCGGCCTCCAGGACGATTCCACCCAGAAACTCATACGTCCCGTTGAAGCGCACACGGATGCCGAATTCGCCGTCGTAACCGCCCGAGTGGATGTGCGCCGACAATTCGACGCCGCTGCGATGTTCGGTATTGCCGATCGAAACTTCGAGATCGGTATCCAGCGGCCCGGTCAGGGCGAACAGGCTCATCAGTTCGGCCGGCAGGATCACATTGGCATCGGCCTTGCCGGTCAGTTTGCCGAACATGCCGAAGCGCTGGGTCAGGTCCAGTTGTGCCACCACAACATCGCCGACATAGGGCAGGTGGAATGTCCCGCCGACCTGGGCATAAAAGCCTGACGTATAGGGGCTGAGGATGCCGTGGCCGGCGCCCTGGAACAGGGAATTGGCTTCGCCCATGCCGATCAGGACCGCGCCTTCCAATCCGGCGCTGGTCAGTTGCGTCGTCAGCCGCGCTTCGGCCAGGGGCTGTCCGGCCAGGCCACCGCGCCAGTCGAACTTGAAATAGGCCGCGACCGTCGTTGGATTGTCGTCGTCCGCCCAAAGTCCGGCCACACCTAACGAAAAATCATCGAGAATGGCGCCGGCCAGGGGCGTGGTGTATTCGACGGGATCGGGGTCCTCCAGATTGTCCGCCATGACGCTGAAACCGTCCAGCTTATGCGTTCCCGCGCCGCTATATGTCGACGACGTGGTCTGCAGGAAGTTGGGGTTGACGAAATACCGGCCCGACAGATCCAGCGGAATTTTGACGTTTCCGACCCGCGCGGCGAAATCCTGATGGTTCTCCAGCGTAAAGCTGACATCCGCTATGCCGAGGTTGAATTCGGCCCCGCCCAGATGAGGGCGAATGTGGATTGTGGTGCCGTCGTGAGAGAACAACTCTCCGACGATTCCGCCCTCGTTCGGATTGTTGAAAAACCCGAGGCTTCCGGGTGCTGTTGTCACCTTGATGGGATCGGCATTGTCGATCAGGCTCTTGATCCGGAAACTTCCCGTCAAAGTCCATTGGCTGGTGTCGGCATCGGCGGTCAGTTCACCTGCAAGGATATCGGCGATGATGCTGTCGTAGAAAAACGATACATCCTGTGCATTGACCTGCCAGCGCGTCTCACCGATGACTTCGTCATTGATGGTCAATACGGGATCATCGGGATTGGCGGCGCTGCTGCCGAACAAGAAGCTGCCGAATTCCTCGGGGGCTTCGGCCAGGAAGCCGAACACCGGCCCGCGGGCGTCCAGCTTGAAGTCGGTCTCAAACACTTCCTGGCCAAGGAGATGCAGGGCTTGGTGCGTCGTAAAATCGCCGGCCAGATAGACATTGTCATACGACACCTCTGGTGCCCAGCCACTACCGTCCGAACTGTAAACGGTCATAAGCGGCTTCAACGTATCGGTGATGCTGTCGTAATATTCGATGGTACCCGTCGGCAGAGACAGGGTGCGTAGTCCCTCATGGATCAGCAACGTGGATGCCACCGAAATACCGTACGGCGAGTCTTCATGCAGAATGTGCACGCGCTCATAGCTCAAGCCGAAATCGGGATCCTCGGGATCTTCGAACCGTAAGGCGTCTGCTGTCGTCGGCGTAAAGATCAGGGGCGCGGAATCAAGCCCGCCCAGTTGCACCGTGTAACGCCAGAACGAGGTTTCGTCGGTGTAGCCGCTGTTCAGCCGGATTCCCAGCACCTGGCCTTCCTGGGGCGTAAATACCAAAGTGATGCGGGTATAGCTCTCGGTCGTCAGGATACCGGGGAACTGATACAGGACGGAATAGCCGTCAAAGCCGGTCCCGTCACTTTCGCCCGCCGTCAGCAGGTAGATGTCGAGACCGTCGGCAACGTTTTCCGGATCTTCCGGATAGAGCTTGATGGTGATCCGGATTTCTTCGCCCGGGACGAGTTCGATGACTTCGTGGGACGTCTGAACGCCGCTAAATTCCAACAGTGCCACGGGGATGCCCTCACGTTTGAAGCCTGACGATCGGTCAGTCTAAAGCCGCGTGCAAACTCGGGTCATCGCCACTTTTGGGGATGCGGGTGGGAATATTGGGACTTGTTTAGAGCCTTCTCCTGGCCTGGGGCAGGGCAATCGCACATGCATGGAACTGAGGTGAACAAACTTCTCCTCCCTACGAAGTGGGGAGGGGGACCCCGAAGGGGTGGAGGGGTATCTTACTGCTGCTGCTGCGACAGCCTCACGACACATCCAACCAGACCGGACAGGGAGTCGCTCTGGGTCTTTTGCAGAAGGACCCGGATCTGGTGCCGGATTGTGTGGATGGAGACGCCGCGCATGTCGGCAATCCTGGCTGGCCGCAGGCCCTGTCCCAGGGCCAGGGCGACCTGGGCTTCTGCCGGCGTCAGGCCATAGGTGGCGCAAAGCTGGGAAAGGCTGTCCTCCGGCTTCGCGGCGGAACGGTTCAGCACGACCAGAAGGTGTCCTCCGAAGCCGAGCATCTCCTCGGACGCGCCCAGGCGCCGGATTTCGACCGATACGGGGGCCGCCCCCCGGGGGTGCAGAGACACGGTCGCGGGCGTGCCCTGCGCCGATTGCCGGCACCGCCACAGGCCGGCACTCAGCCGCAGGTCCATGGCCGGGTCCGTCGCGCGCAGGACGCCCCTCTCGCTTTTCAACAACGCAGCCTGCCGCAACTGTGCCTCGCCCGCGGCCGTCATGGCGACGATCCGGCCGGCGTGATCCAGAAAGAAGGCCGGTGCGCCCACGCTTTCAAGGCCCTGGACCGCCGCGCTGCCTTCGCGTCGTTCGACCATCGCGGACAACCTGACGGCTTGGGCCAGTTCCGGCATCAACCGCCCCAGATGGCCGACTTCTTTCGCGCCCGTCCGACCATCGGATTCCGGACGCATGGCGGCGACGGCCATGGACATGCCGTCTTCATGCATCAGGTGGCCCATGGTCGCGTGGGAGACGCCATAGGTCCTGAGGATGTCCTGGTAAAAGGGATGACGGCTGCGCTCGGTTTCCGGAAGAATGTCGCGGTCGGTATAGGCCCGTCCCAGGAAGTCGGGCCGAAACAGGGCGGCAACGCGCGGATTGATGCGAGGATCGGCGCCGCCGTAGGATTCGAAGTCCTTTGCCGAGTCTTCGTCAATTCCATGGCTCAGATGAAACACCAATTGCGGCCCTCGGAAGCCGACAATCTGGGTGGACGTATGGTGCGTTTCTTCCGCCACGCAGCGCATGGCGTCACGCCAGAGCGACGGATCAAAAGGGGCGCCGCGCAGCAGCGATGTTACCCTATCCAGATTGGCCAATGCGACAGATCCCGCTCGAAATATCCGTTTTGCGACGCTCCCATGTGAACGATGTTATGTCAATGTGTTTGAAATTTCGGGCTCTGTTGACGACCGTGACGTCATCCAGCCACGCCGTTGTAATCTCAATCATCATCCGGCTGACCGTCTGGCTGCAGGGTAACCGAATTGTTTGCTTATGACGGCACCGCTATCGTTACAGACTGAAAAGAAAAGAGTTTGTAATGATACATGTTGAGCCCGCCCGCACACCCCGGGTCATGGTCGTAGAAGACGAACCCGGCTTGCGCGGCCTGATTACCGAGGTCCTCACCAGCGAAGGCGGATTCGATGTGGTCGAGGCCGGTTCCGGCGACGAAGCCGTCGCCTACCTCGAAGCCTGGGACAATATCGACTGCGTCTTTACCGATGTCCGCATGCCCGGCCATTACAACGGTCTGGAACTGACGGCCTGGATCCATGGCCACCTGCCCAAAACCCGCGTCTTGATGACCTCAGCCAATCTCGACCCGAATGATCGCCTGCCGGACGTCGCCTTCATGGCCAAGCCCTATGACTTCCTGGCCGTCATCCGCAAGATCCGCGCCCTTTTGAACTGAAGGCGGTACGTGCTGTCGCACACGATGTGGCTGGCTAGTCACGGGTATAGGCCGTTCCATCCAGCCAGATGATGCCTCCGTCGTCCGGGTGCGTCATCAGGATGAGGCTTTCCTGCGCGCCGTTATCATAGGTTATCTTCAGGGTCAGTCCATCGATGAGATAGCGTCCCGTGCGCCCGCTGTTGGCGCCGGTCACCGTGCTGGCGCTGCCGAACGAAGACGACGCGCCGGCCACCCCGTCGCGCACGATCCGCCCGCCCGGCAGGAAGGTATAGCTGGTCTCAACGAACACGGCATCCGTACCGCCCACGGCCAGATTACCGCCGCCGCCGGTCGCTTTAAATCGCCCGTGCAATCCCGACGTGTCCGCCAGGGTCGTCCACACCTTGTTGCCCAGGATCGGCCGCCACTGGCCCGAAGCGCCGCGATATTCATAGGCGCCGGTCGTCTTGCGCCAGCTCGACCAGTCCTCCGGGTTGGCGGCCCGGTGCCCGGCCGGATCGCTCAGCCCCTTTACATCCAGCAGGATGTCGCCAGAACTGAACAGCACCACGGGAACGAACTTGATCGTCACCATGCCGCCATACCCCATGCCTGTGGTCTGGATCAGCCCGTAGCCCAATATGCCCTTGACCGGCGCGGCCGACGCCTTCGCCACGGGTGCTGCAACCGGCTTTGCCACCGCCGCCGGAGCTTGCCAATGCGCTGCGGCGTGGGACGGCTCCGACCCGACCCAAGTGGCCAAGGCCGTGCAGCCCTGGGCATAAAGCGGCGACAGCTTGCCATCGACCGCCGTCTGAAGCTGTTGGTAGGCCCGGTTGCCATCGCGGGCCTGTGCCGCCGTGGCCGCCCGGCGGATCGCCTCGGCCTGGTTGCGCGCTTCCCAGGCTTTCAGAGCCTGAAAACTGGCGGTGCCCGGCTGCGATGCTTCGGGGCAATGGGCGGCCAGGGCATCGGTGGCGACCACCAACCCTACGGCCGTGGCGAATTTTTCGTCGCGAAATGACTGCGCCTGAACGGGCAAAGCCACACTCGTCAGGACCACGATCAGTATTAAACGCGACAACAGCATGGCCAGGCCTCCGGGTTCAACTGAGCGATAGTCTGCCCCATCCTCCCTGCGTGCATATGACAGGATGGCGGGGCAGGGACGTCACGGTTGCGGCCTCCGTGGTCACATTGTCTTGAGCAGGCTCCTGGCCTGGACCAGGCCCAACACCTGCGCGGCGGCCAGCGCGGCAACCGCCATGGCCTGGGCGACGACAAAGGCGATACCCCAGACATTGGGGCTGACGAAGCCAGTGATCAGGATGGCGAAGCTATCGACCACCCAGACCGCGTTTAAAGCCACGATCAGCCAGGCCAGGGGGCTTGGCACAACCTGTCGCGTGCCCGTCCACAGTACACATCCGGCATAGGGCAACAGGAAGAGGCCGGCATACAGCAACAAGGGCTGCGGCAGCGCCAGAAACCCGGACAAAATGCCGGCGCAGGCGACAAGCAGCCCGCCCATGACGCAACTGGCGACGGCATCGGCGATCAGGGCAAATTTCAACAGACGGGTGGTCATGAGCAAATCTCCATAGGCTCGGGGTTGATACCGCCAAGCATCCGCCCATCGCCGCGGCGTGTCGATTAAGCCGGAGGTAATTGAAACACGGCGCCTTTCGCTTTACCCAGGCCGTCAGGAGGTGAACCCATGACCCCGGCCTTTGGTGAACACCTGAAACACTGGCGCGCGCGCCGCCGCATAAGTCAGCTTGACCTGGCGCTCGACGCCGGCATTTCGCAGAAGCACTTGAGCTTTGTCGAAACCGGCCGCTCGGTCCCCAGCCGCGACATGGTTATCCGCCTGGCTGAGGTTCTGGACATGCCGCTGCGCGAACGCAACCGTCTGCTGCATAATGCCGGCTATGCGCCGATGTACCTGGCGCGGCCGCTGGACGATCCATCGCTGAAGTCTGCGCGAGCCGCCATCGACCAATTGCTGACCGCCCACGAGCCCTATCCGGCGATCGCCATCGACTGGCATTGGAACCTGGTCGCCGGCAACCGCAGCGTCGCTCCGCTGCTGGCTGTTGTGGCCGATCCGGCTCTGCTGGCGCCGCCGATCAATGTGCTGAAACTGTCCCTGCACCCGCAGGGCCTGGCGCCGTTTATCGAGAACCTGAGCCAGTGGCGGGCACACCTGCTCATTCGCCTGCGCCAGCAAATCCACACAACTGCCGATCCGGCTATGGCCTGCCTACTGACCGAACTCGAAGCCCTTCCGGTGCCGGAGAACATCGGGGCGCATGGCGATTTCGGGGATGTTTTCGTGCCGCTGATCCTCACCCTGCCGGTCGGCCGGCTTTCGCTGTTTTCTACCACGACCGTGTTCGGTGCGCCCTTCGACGTTACCCTGTCGGAACTGGCCATTGAGGCCTTCTTCCCGGCCGACACCGCCACCCAAACGCTTTTGCAGGGGCTGGCAATTGCGCCATGACCTCCCTACGTTGGATGAAGCACAGCAGGCGGACACCATGAGCAACGACATTCCAACTTTGGCGCAATGGGCAGGCGGGCCCGAAGCCTTCGAAAGACTCACCGCTGCCTTCTATGCCAAGGTGCCGGAACACCCGGTTCTGGCGCCGGTCTTCGCCGGCATGAACCCGAACCACGCCCGTCATGTCGCTGCCTTTCTGACCGAGGTCTTCGGCGGGCCAAAGGCCTATACGGAAAGCGGCGGATCCCACGCCCATATGGTGGCGCACCATTTCAATCGTCACCTGACCGAGACGCAGCGTCGCGCCTGGGTGGCGCTGATGCTGGATACGGCCGATGAGGTCGGCCTGCCGGACGACCCGGAGTTTCGTGCGGCCTTTGTCGGCTACCTCGAATGGGGGACACGGCTGGCGAAGATCAATTCCCAGGACGGCGCGGCTCCGGCCGACCCGTCGGCGCCGATGCCGGCCTGGAACTGGGGACCTCCGGGAGGTCCGTGGCAGGGTTAGTGTCCCGTCGCAGAGATTATGACTCTTTGAGCGATAGATCGTCGTGTCGCGCTGAACATACTAACATTGTACCTCCCCGTTTTACGGGTGCCGGGGCGGTCCGTGCCAA
>NZ_GL883077.1:1176957-1181835 GCF_000204015.1 Asticcacaulis biprosthecium C19
AACGAACTCGGAATCTCAGGCAGATGTGTGCATACGGTAGCCCGTCTAACGGGGGCTAGAAACAATAATATAGTCTAGCAACGCTTTGAACGACCGCTCGTCGACTCGCAACCGTCATTCCTGGGTTGGACCAACCCGTCAAATTCACTGTGACGTAACACGAGATCCGCGCCGGCCGCGGCAGGCGTCGGAACAATAGCGCACCTCGTCCCACACCTTTTCCCACTTTTTGCGCCAGCTAAACGGACGGCCGCACACCGCGCACGGCTTGCTGGGCAGGTCGGATTTCGCCGTTCCCCTGGGCATGAGCGCGTCCCGCCTCAGCGGCTGACGATGCCGCCATGGGCCCGCAGGTCCAGCAGCATGGCCAGCATGACATGGCCCGGGCCGTTAAACGGATCGATCTGCCGCCGCGGCGAAAAGCGCAGCAAATGCCCCGGATTGACCTTGTCGAGGCTGGCCTGGCCCATCGACCAGTCGCTGAAAGCGCGCTCGTCGATCTCATCGAAGACCAGCAGGGTGACGTCGCTGTGGCGATCGTCGCGCATGATCCGGGTCAGCAGTTGCGACACCTCGGTGCGGCCGCCCTCCAGGATCTGCAGGAAGACGTCGTCGGTGTAACACAGCATCCCGGTGATCCCTTCGGCCATGTTGCGCTCACGCGACGGCTCCAGAACCCCCTGCAGCATGGCATCATCGACCGGAGTGGTCGCGCGGCTCGCATATAGACATTGCACCAGCATGGCGGCCTCAGGCTTTCAGGTTGATAAGGGACAGGAACTCTCGGCGCAGGGCCGCATCCTTGAGGAAGGCGCCGCGCATGACGCTGTTGATCATCTTGGAGCCGTTGTCGCGAACGCCGCGCCACTGCATGCAGAAGTGGTCGGCCTCCATGACGATGGCCAGCCCGTCCGGCCGCACCCGCTTCATCACCTGGTCGGCCAGTTGACTCACGGCTTCCTCCTGGATTTGCGGCCGCGACATGACCCATTCGGCCAGCCGGGCATATTTCGACAGGCCCAGCAGGTTGGAATGCTGGTTGGGCAAAAGCCCGATCCACAGCCGGCCCATGATCGGGCAGAAGTGGTGGCTGCATGCGCTGCGGATGGTCAGCGGCCCGACAATCAGAAGTTCGTTGAGGCTGGTGTCGTTGGGGAACTCGGTAATGTTCGGCGCGGTCTTGAAGCGGCCGGCAAACACTTCGTTCAGATACATCTTGGCGACACGGCGCGCCGTGTCATGGGTATTGTGGTCGTTGTCGACATCGATGACCAGACTGCGCAGGACGGCGTGAAACCGTTCGGCCACCTCGGCCTCCAGTTCGTCGTGCTCGCCGGGCAGAATAAAGTCGGCGATATTGTCGTTGGCAAAAAAGCGCGACTTCGACGCCTGCAGCCGCTTGCGGATACGCTCGGAGACGGCTTCGTCGTCCAGCGAGTGCGCGCCATCTTCGGGCGGCGCGGGAACATGTGCGGTCATGGGACCTGTGGCTCCAGCTCGGCCGCCGCGGGCCTTAAGGTGTTGCGGCTTTCGGACCGTATACGTCGTGGGTTAATGACTGGATCGTGTCGATAGAGTCGGGACTGACAAATTGCCGCATCGCCGGTCTGAGGCAGGCCATCGGGCGTAATCCCTTGGTGCGGCAGGTGACGCACGTTTGGATCCAACGGAGTGTCGCATGCTCGACCTTGGCGTAAATATCGCAATCGGCCTGTCCATGGTCGTCGTGCTGATAACCTTTATCCTCGGCATGGTTGCCTTTGGTCAAAACGGCGCAGCCGCCAGCGCGCGGCTCAACCGCCTGATGGCCTGGCGCGTCCGCACGCAACTGATCGCCATCGTGGTTCTGGCGGTCGGTATGCTGATCAAGGCGCAGGCCTGACCGGGCGGATGATCTCGGCCAGTCGCCATCCCGACAGCCAGGCGGCCTCGATCCGCGGCCCGATCAGCCAGTCACCGCACACCCCCAGCCGCTGGTCATCCGACCACAGGAAGCCGTCACCGCTGCCCGGTGAGCGGGCATAGCGCCACAGATGGCCGCGGACAAACGCCGCCGGCGGCAGGTCGTGCCCGATCACGCCCTGCCACGCCGTCATCATGGCGCTGGCGGCGTCTTCACGGCCCAGATCGAGATTGTCCGCCGCCCAGTCGGGCGTACTCTGTAGCACCCAGGCGCTTTCAGCCGTCCGGCCGGGTTTGGAGCTGTTGTCGGCGATCCAGGCCAGGACCGGATCTTTCGGCCGTGTCACGGCTGCGTGGCCGGGCAGGGGGGCGCTCAGCGACACCAGGGTTGTCCAGCACGGTTGCGAGCGCTGGCGCGCCGCTGTGGCTGCCAATTCCGGCGCCGGCCAGTGCAGCAGGTCCGCCGCCTGTTCGGCCGGCAGGGCGACGATGACCGCGTCGAACGGGCCGAACCGGCCTTGTTCGCCGACCAGTTGCCAGCCGTCGCCGTCACGGACCACGGCGTCGATGCGCACGCCGAACTGGACGCCGACGGCCTGGGCCATGTCGACCAGGGGGGCGCACATCATCGGCGTTCCGGTATAGGCCTGAGGGCCGGCCTGGGGCCACGGCGCCACCAGACCCTGGGCTTCCCAGGTGGCGACCTGGGCGGCAAAGCGGCGGTCGCGGACGGTGAAATATTGCGCGCCATGATCAAAGAACAGGTTGCGGCCGTCGCGGTCTTCGCGCCGTGTCGACATCCGCCCGCCGGCGCCGCGGCCTTTGTCGAAGACCTGAACGGCGAAGCCCCGCCGGATCAGACGTTGGGCGGCGGTCAATCCGGCCAGGCCGGCGCCGATAACAGCTAGGGAGGTGCGCATGCGTTCTTTACGCCGCATGGCCGCCGGTGGATCAGGAAAAAAGCGCGGCGCGCAACCCGATCTGGACACCGGTCAAGGAAGGGTGCCAAACAGGACTCCTAACTGCACACGCGAGGGGACATGCGATTTTTGCCAATGACCGGCCTGGTCCTTTCGGCCCTGTGGCTGATGGCGCTGCCCGCCGCTGCTCAGGTCACAGGGCCCGTGACCTACAGGTTGCGGGCGGTGACGGCGGGCGAAAATCTCACAGCCCTTGAGCTGAGGGTCGACTTCCGGCTGGGTGCCGACGGCAGGGCGGTCGTCGACCTGCCGTCATCCTGGGGCGGCGGCAGCCACATCTACGAACGCCTGAAGGACGTGCGCGTCACAGGCGCGCAAAGCGTCGAGCTTTCCGGTCCCGAAAGCCGCGTCATCACGGGGCGGCCGAAGGCAAAAATTACCCTCAGCTACCACCTGGAGGTCAACCGGACGGCCGGGCAGGGGGCGCCTGCCGACACTAACTTCACCTACCCTGTGCTGGCGCCGGACGGATTCTACATCACCGGGCCGGGACTGATGCCGCTGATCCGCGATACCGATCCGAAAGATATCCGCTTTTCCTGGACCCTGCCACAGGGCTGGCAGGGCGCGACCAATCTGGAACACGCCCTGTCCACGGACACGACCGACGGAGTCGATCAGTCGATATTGCTGGCCGGCCGCAACGTGACGGTTCGGCATGTGGCCCTGCCCACGGGTGAGTTGCGCATTGCCGCGACGGGTCACTTCGACCGCTTTTCCGCCGAGGCGTTTGACACGGCCGTGGCGACGATCGTCGCGACGGAACAGACCTTCTGGGGCGACGGCCCTGAGCATTTTCTGGTCACACTGGCGCCCACCGAGCGGCGCGTCGACGGGCGTTCCATCCGGGGCACAGGCCTGGGCGACGCCTTCGCTATCGTGACGGCGCCCAATACGGATCTGACCGACCTCAAAACCATTCTGGCCCATGAATATTTCCATACCTGGAGTCCTGTTCGCCTGGGGGGGCTGGATGCGGGCGACGCCGAAAGCGCCGGATACTGGTTTTCGGAAGGCTTTACCGATTTCTACGCCCGTCGGTTCGCGCTGGAGAGCGGTGTGATCGACGGCGACAGCTTCGTCGCCCAATGGAACGACGTTCTGCTGGCCTATGCCCTGTCACCTCACCGCACGACGCCCAACGCCATCGTGTCCGAGGCCTTCTGGAACGATCCGGCCGCGCATCAGTTGCCGTACCAGCGTGGCGCGATTCTGGCGGCCCTGCTGGACCGGCGATGGCGCGCCCAGGGCCGGTCGCTGGACGGCTTCATGCTTGCCCTGCGCGACGCCAGCCGGATCACCCCTGGTGCCGCCCCGACGCCCGCCCCCTTGCTGGAGCGCCTGAACAAGGTCGCCCTAGACTACGGCGTGGAATTGGACGATCTCGTCCAAAAGCATGTGATCAACGGTGACGAGATCCTCCTGCCGGCGGAGACCTTTGGCGACCGCTTTACGGTGGTGTCGACCTGCCTCCCGGCCTACGATCTGGGTTACGACCCGGCGCGGTCACGTGCAGCGGGGTATTTTGCCGGCGTCGATCCGGACGGCCCGGCCTATCGCGCAGGACTGCGCGACGGGATGAAGCGGATCAGGGTCGACAGCGCCGGCACCGGCGACAGTCAGGACGAGATCACGGTGGAAACCGAAGGTGACGGGGGCGCGCCTCTGACCCTGCGGTTCAAACCGGAAGGCAAGGCGACGGTCTGCCGCCAGCGCCTGGTGCGTTCGGACGACACCTGACGCCGACGGTGGCGCCGCCGCTCGGCGCGCAGCCCCCGGATCTTGTTCTTCATGCCTGTTCCCGTGGCGCGCGCGACATCCACATTGTCCAGAACACACTGAGAAACAACGTGTAGATCAACTGCGACACCACAACCGTCATGAAACCGAAGGTGAAGGTGAGCCGCACGACCTTGGGATCGGGGTCGGGCGATGGTATGAAATGCTCGCGGCGGCACGCCCGTTTGCCCGTCCACGGCATGTCTTACTTTACCTC
>NZ_GL883077.1:1182236-1188825 GCF_000204015.1 Asticcacaulis biprosthecium C19
GCCTTAGCCCTCGTGAGGGGAGAGGACGAGAGCCGAGCGAAGCGTGGGCGATCGGCGCGGGGCGGCGAGCCTAAGGGGCCTTCCGAGGACGTTCGCGCAACCGCCATCAGGAAACGCCCCTGCTCACAGGCGCAATCCCCAGCAGCAGCAATCAAGTCTGCAACGCCTCCTAAGTCGGCAGCGATGCAAGAAGGCTTAACCACGGATAAGCGCACGGATGCCGGCCTGCGGCCGGACACGGATAAAGGCACGGATATCGGAGCAACACGTGCGCGATAACGGCCGTCCGTCAATTACCGGTTTTCTCGCCCGCGCCTAGCCTAAAGTCCCGCTGAATCGGTATCAGGGGACTGCATGTACGACAACGCCCTCAACCAGATCGAAAAAGACCTCCGCGCCGAAGAAGGGGTCGCCAACGAACTGGACTACGTCGAACAGACCTCCGGGACTTAGCTGAAGTGGCAACAGCCCGTCTCTCTGGCTGTGGCGGCATTAAGGATTAAAGTGCAATGGCCTGGGCAATCTGTTGTTTAACGTTCATGCCATCTCTCTCTTTCTCAGCAAGAACGTAAACCCCGTTTCCACCGCTGGACTGTTGCCAAAGCTGACCGATCGCGCGCTTTTCCGTCGAGTCCGCTACAAGATGCTCGCCCTTGTATTCAATGATCAGCAATCGGCCATCCTTCAGTTTGGCGACGAAATCCGGGTAGGTCCGCCCCCCGGCCAGAGGTAGCCAGAACGCATCGGGATGCTTGGACACATTGCGAACCCAAAATTCAATCTCGGCAACGCTGTCGAGTTGTTGCGCGGCCTTGAACTCGTCGCCTTCCGCGCCGTCGTCACCCTTGCCGTCAAAGCGAGGCACGCGATCCCAACCGAGATAATGCTTGGCAAAGCGGTACTTCGTCCCGCGATAAGTTGGCACGCCCGCAAACATGCCGTCATAGAATCTGAACCCGCTTTCGAACGAGATTTCGGGCTTGGCTTCAGGGGCGAACAGACATCGCTGGTAGATGCCTTTTCGCACTTCGGTCCGGATCGCAGCGAGTTTATCGCGAAGCTTGCGCGCCAGGATAAAGCGGCAGCGCATCAACGTGGCCAGCGGGAGGCCGCGCGTACCCGTCAGGAACAAAACTACGTCGCTAAGCCATGCGATCATATCGCCATGGCTGATGGCGCTGTCCGCCTGCCTTACCTGCCTGGCGAGAATGTTCACCAATCCGGCGGGTGTCCAGCCGTCTACGGGTATATCAAGCATGAGTTGATCGGCTTGGTCGCTGTACTTGACCGTCAAGTGATCGCCGTCCAGGTCAATTTCAAATGCCTCTGACGTGTCCCGCACGTCGAACTCAGCCTTAGACAACTGCGCCGGATACTCGGAAAGTGACCATTCGAAATATTCGCTCAGGACCTCGGTATCAGCGAAAACCAATTCGCCTTGTACCGCGGTCATAAGGCGCGGAACAATGAAATCGTCACCGCGCTCGGCCGGGGAGGCGTTATGGGAATGTTCGCGTTCATGAACCGCGATAGCCTCGCGAACGATGCTTGCCGCCGCTTCCGGCAAGGCGGCATAGATTACTTCCTTCTCTGACTGTCTCAGGAACCCCGTGACAGTGAGGGTTGGCGCGGCGCCTGGCGTGGTCTCGATCTTGACCTTGTCGGGAGCCGCTGCTTTTACGGCGGCGAGCGCTTCCGCCGGCGCCTCAATGGCGATGCGCGCCGTCGGATTAGGCCGTCGCCTTTCGCCCCAAAGACCGTCATCGAGCGAGCCCTGTTCGGCCTCGATATTTGCCTCAGCCTCGCTCTCTTCGAATCCCATCTCGACAAGGCGGTCGCGCAGCGTATTCGCAGCCTGTGCGAACGACTTGGACACGAGGTGGGCGTACGCCTTGTTCAGCGCGGCCGCCTTGCGCCTGGTCGCATAAGGCATGCGCAATACCCGTCCCAAGAGCTGCTCAGCATCCGTCGCACTGTTGATATTGGCAACCGAGCAGAAGACGTAGGCGAAGGAGCAGTCCCACCCTTCCTTCAGCGCTTCCACCGTGATGACATATTCAATCGGGCAGTCCGGTTTGAACAGGACGATTCCGTCCAATTCACGTTGGTCGCCTGTTGCGACGGCGATTGCCTTCGGGTCGATGTGATGCGTGTCGATCAGGTGTTGCCGCAGAACATCGACCGTGACTTCACGGTTTTTGTCCTCCGCCTGGAACAGGACGATCGGGCGGATATAATTGGCACGATCGCTCGCGGCTTCCTCGCTGAGTTCCGCTCGTTTCAGAATAGCACCGGTGACGGCGCCTTCCCATGTGTCATGCTCCTCCAGCCGCACTGGCAGCTTGATCATCTGCGCATCTTTCAGTTCCTGCGCGTTGACCGAATGGAGAATGTTGCTTTTCTTGTGAGGAGTCGCTGTGAACTCCACGATGGCGCAGGGGTTCACGCGCGCCTGTACCTCACGTGATAGCCCCGTGACCGCCTTGTGTGCTTCGTCCACGATCATCAGCGGACGATGGAGGTGGCACAGGTTGGCGAAGCTGTATCGAATGTCGTCCGCGTGCCCTCCGATTCTCGCTGCGATTTCAGAGCCCAGTGGTTCCAACCCGGCTAAACGCTTGGGCACCTCGTTGAATAGCGGTTCCAGATTTTCATTGTGCGCATAGACCTTGCGTCCGTCCGTGCTTTCCACGCGCAGCGTCTGCAGGGTGCCGACGACAACGCAGCAATTGGCCGCTAGATCGTGGGCTCTGATCCTCGTAAAATCTCCAATATCAAATACTCGCACCCGTCCGCCGAACTGTTCGTCCAACGCCAGCCGGTAGGGATGCTTTGGGTTGTTCAACGCATCAACCGTTTGGGTCCGGATCATATTCGTCGGAACCAGCCACAGGACCAAAGGAAAGTCCCTCTCTATCCAGGAGTTCTTGGCGACTCCAATGGCGTGCGCCCCCAGCAACGTCTTGCCGCCCCCGGTGGGCAGGCGCAGGCACACATAGGGCATCTCTTCCTGCCCCAACAGCGCCTCGTATGTCCCGCCATAACCGCGCAGGCGTTTCGCCTGTTCCGGTTCTCGCGTGATCGTTTCGTAAGCCGCCTTGGGACCGCGTAGCCGCGTTTCCTCGAAAAAACGGCGCAGCACGTTCAACGTATCGGTCTGATATAGTTTTAGCTGCATCAACGCGCCCTCACATCATAGGGAGTCTGCTTGAAGGCGAGGTTTTCCATCTTCAACGTCTCCGGTGACAGCCGGCACGCCTCACCGTAAACCGTGATAGGGCCACTGAAGGTTGCAGCGGATGCGCGGATAATGCCGAGCGTCTTGCGCGTCAGCACATTGCCGCCCGACACACTCTTGTCACCCAGAATACCATTGTATAGCAGAGCCAGCCCCTTTCCCTCGTGACTGCCAAGGAACGGCCCCTCGTGAACGCCGGTCATCGGTTTTCCTGTTTCCGCAAACCATACATGCGCGGCAAGAGGGGCAAAGGTAATACCGGAATGGATGGCACCGGTCTCGTCAAACACGGCCTCGCCGAGGCGGTAGAACTCGAAACCACCGCCACCCTGCCACCCTACAGATTCACTGATGCCACCCTGTTCGCCCTCTATGACTTTGCGCAGACGCGGAACGCAATGCGTAGCAGCGTGATCGCCCATTTCGATGCCGATCCACCGGCGGCCCATTTTGTGTGCAACGGCGGCAGTCGTACCGGACCCAAGAAAGGAATCGAGAACGATGTCACCGGCCTTTGTGGCGATGTGTAGGACTCGCTGGACTAAAGCTTCTGGCTTGGGAGTTGCAAAGGAAGCTTCATCAGGGAACAAGGCACGCATTTCGTTTTTAGAGGTTCGGTTGCTTCCAACATCCTCTTTTCGCCAAAGTGTACGTGGCACCATGTCAGATACCTCATTCAGATATCTCTTTATGCTGGGCCTCGCCGATCTGTTGGGTCCCCACCAAATTCGCCCTTCAGCGTCCAATTCCCGAAGTTTTTCTTCAGATATTCGCCAGTAGCGTCCTTCCGGAGGGCTAAATGTGCGACCCGTTGGTCCCTCGACACTATAGAGACCCTTTGAGTAGGGCTTATTTGCATACGGATCTCCGGGGAGCCAGAGGCCATTGGGGTCATTGTCTGGGTGCATTTGCGGCTTCGGTTCTAGGCAGCCGTAAGGGAACCCAGTCTTCACGTTTTGAATAGCCAAAAATGAAATCATGATCTGAGGATAGTTGCCGCGCCGAGTTCCTTGGTGAGTCTGATTTCTCCCAAATCACAGTGTCGATGAAATTCCGCCGGCCAAACACCTCATCCATAATGACTTTGAGGTAGTGCCCCTCGTTGTCATCGATAGATACCCAAATGCTACCGTCTTCGGCCAGCAATTCGCGAAGCAGCACGAGGCGAGGCCATATCATCGCCAACCATTGGCTGTGTTCGAGATTGTCATCGTAATGCTCGAAGGCTGAACGCGTATTGTAAGGCGGATCGATATAGATGCATTTCACCTGTCCGCGATAATAGGGCAGGAGGCTCTTTAGCGCTTCCAGATTGTCGCCCTGGATCAGCATGTTACCGCCGCCAACCGCCGAATCTTCGTGACGGAAAGACAGGCCATCATCTTTTTCAAGCAGCCGATACGCCACGGCGTCTGCGATTTTTACATCCTTGTCGCGCGTCAGCCACGAAAGTGTCGGCATCTAATAGTTTTCCGATTCAACCCCAGGAACATCCGTCTTTAGCAGCACGATGCCTGTCAGGCGACTGCGAAATCAACCGTGCGACAAGGATCAGAGTTGATGGCCATCCGCGCTGTGCGTCAGACCTCGGGCCGTCCGATGGACGCCGCTACCGTGTCGCGTGCCTCCAAGGGCGGCGGCAAGCGAATCGAACAGTGCGTCGTCCAGGCGCTCAACACCCTGGTCCGCTATGCAGAAGTCACGGCCCTTCCGAACGGCACCTACGCAGGCTGGCGAGTAGCGTAAGTGTGCTGGCTGTGACGCGATGGCCCGACCAGCCTAAATGAACTGGCGCTAGAATAACTTGTTCAACAGCCCTGGTTCACTGGCTTTCAGGCGTTCCAGCATACTGTTCACGTAAAACATATCCGGTGCTGCAACCGAAGCCAGAACGATAACCGAATAATTCGGCTGATACTTGTTGAGGGCAAATGTGACTAGGCCGACGCCATGAATGCTGCACAAAGACTTTAGCCGGCTCATATCGTCACTGTTGGTCGAATTCGGAACGACGATGTAACTCTTATGCGAAAAAAGCCTGTAGGCGACCGCCTGTCCAAAAGCGATGACAGGTTGGTTGGGGACGACCTTGATCTCAGCCGTTACTATCTGTGGCTCAAACTTAAATATGTCCTGAGCACGGGGTTTAAGAACGCCGATGACGTCGGGCGTACCCCACTTTCCACCAAGACTGGCACCGCCAAGCGCGGATGCCACTGTGGCTTCGTCATTCTCTTCCAGCCATTCGGCGAAACTGCGATAGAAGTCCTGCTCTGCAAGTATGTCTGGCTCAGGTGCCTCGTAGGCTACAGGTGAACTCGAACCGGCAGGTTCCTGCAGCCCGGTAATGGCGTCCTCCGCCTCCACGAACTTTGCCAAACGATACGTGCCACGAGCGACCTTCACAATTTCGGAGGTACGCGTTGTAAGTAGATTGTGAATGCCCCCATGAATGCTGTTGTGCGGCGTGCTCCCAGCGGTTGCTTCAACGGCTGCCAGCAGATCGGTCCAACGCATGCCTTGTGGATTGGCCTCTAGTACTTCCATTGCTCGTTGGTGGATTTGCCCCCTGTTTAGCTTTTCCATAATGTCGATCTTCAGCTTCCGCGTGATTCAAGGGCACTGTGTAGTGTGCTTCAAATTCTGCGTAAACGGAAAGGAAAAGATCATGCAAACGGGTCTGTATCATCTAACCATAAAAGGCGTGATGAACCCGGCGAAGTTGTACGAGAGCCCCTTCACCGACATCGCGCCGCTGGGCCTGCAAAAGGTGTTTGCCCTGGACAAGGTCAAACGCCTGGTCGAGGTCATTCGCGGCCTGAACGAAAGTGCGGTGGGATGAGGATGTCCGAAGACGCCGCACTGTCACTTCCGGGTATGGCTGATATCCCGTACGACTGCGTTGTAATCCATGAACTGGATGGCGAATTCCACCCCGCCAGCCTGTGCAAGGCTATGTGCGCGCCGGAGGCGGCGCGCGAGGCGGTTCGCCTGTTGTCGGAACTCAGGGAAGCGGAACAGTCGCGTTGCCATTTTCCCGGTTATCGCATTGAACTCCTTCAAGCTGAGACCGTTGTCTTTGGGACTTCCATCTGTTGGCAATGCGATAATATGCGCCTCGATGGCCCGCTGGCGCCGTCGCGGGGTTGGGCGGTATTTGATAGCGGCAGCGACCCAGCTCAGGCGCTTCTGGCGCTATGCCAGCAGACCATAGAGGGTTTGGGGGACAGACCCTCATCTACCGGTTAGTCGAAAGGCGCGCAGCCTCACAGGGTTGCGGGACAGGAGCCTTCAACCTTACCTTATTTAGAGGCGCCCGTGTCGATTTCGGCTGACCAGCGAGCTGTGGGC
>NZ_GL883077.1:1190134-1193291 GCF_000204015.1 Asticcacaulis biprosthecium C19
GATATTTCGAGCTAAAATCATAACGCCCTAGACCAGGTTTAACCACGGATGAAGGCACGGATGTTGGCCTGGGGGCGGATCACGCGGGGCATCATATTCGGCGACATGATACCAAAAACATTCCGCTACACGTTCCGCGCTTAACGCCGCAATGGCTTCTGCGAACCATGTCGGATGTGAAGCACTTTGACGAGGCTGTTAGCTTCATCGAGTGTAAATATGATCCGGTAGACATAGGATTGACTGGGGTAGAGCAGATGCCGAAGCGTCGGATTTTCCGGTGTGGCCGGGTGCCGTGCCGGGAATTCTGACAGACCCAATATCGCCGCTTCCAGCCCGTTGAACCAATGCCGTGCGGCGAGAGAGTCCGAACCGTTGATGCTGTGAAAGAGCCGCCGCAAATCCGCTGCGGCGCGGGCCGTCAACTCAACGCGAAATGTCATATTGGGCGCGCAGTTCGCTGAAGACATCCTCTGCAGGACGTGACCGCCCGGCCGCCGCGTCTTCAAGCCCCTGGCGAATGCCTTCTTCGGCACTGGCTGCTGCCGCCAGGTCGAGCAGGCGCTGATAGGATTCCGCATCCTGTAAGACCGCCGCCGCGCGTCCGTTGACGGTCAGAACCATCGCGCGTCCGGTTTCCCGGATATGTGCCAGGAATTCTGCCGAATGATTGCGAAACGTCGTCATCGGTTGGATGTCGCGGGTAATGTCCATGGCGGGCGACCTTTTCATGAGTACCTAATTAGGTAACACGTTCGTCCCGCCCGTTCAACGGCGCGGTCAAGCCTGATACGCAACCCGCGCATCTTCCGTACAGCGCAAGCTGACCCGGCGTCCACACCCCGCTCGCCGGCATTTTCAGATTGTCATAATTGAAACCATGTGCCATGCGTTACGAAATAACAGTTTTTTGTGACATGAGGCATTTCATGCGTTTTTCCCTTCTGGCAACGACGGCGCTCACCCTGGCCATGGCGGGGTTTGCCCCCCTGGCTCAGGCCGATGAAGGTATGTGGCTGCCCAACCAGACCGCCGGTATCGCCAAAGAGCTTACCGAAGCCGGCCTGAAGATGGACCCGACCAAGCTGGGTGACTTTACCGCCGCGCCGCTGAACGCCATCGTCTCGCTGGGCGGCTGCTCGGCGGCCTTTCTGTCGCCGGAAGGGCTGGTCGCCACCAATCACCACTGCGTCTATGGCTCGATCCAGTACAATTCGACGCCCGCAGCCGATTACCTGACCAACGGCTTCCTGGCCAAGACTTTGAAAGACGAACTGCCGGCGGCGCCGGGCACCCGGATCTTTGTCATCGAGGATCTGCGCGACGTCACCGCCCGGATGAACCAGGGCCTCACCCCCGCCCTGTCCGGCCAGGCGCGCTATGCCGCCCTGGACACTAACCGCAAGGCGCTGATCGCCGAGTGCGAGGCCCAGGCCAACCGGCGCTGCGACGTGCGCGCCTATTTCGGCGGCGCCAGCTACTATCTTCAGCAGCAACTGGAGATCAAGGACGTCCGTCTGGTCTACGCCCCGGCCGGCGGCGTCGGCAATTTCGGCGGCGAGACCGACAACTGGATGTGGCCGCGCCACACCGGCGACTGGGGCTTCTACCGCGCCTATGTCGCGCCGGACGGTTCGTCGGCCGCCTTTGCGCCGGACAACGTGCCCTATAAGCCCAAGGCCCACCTGAAGATCGCCAAGGACGGCGTAAAGACTGGCGACTTCGTCATGGTCGCCGGCTTCCCCGGCGTGACGACCCGTCTGGTCACTGCCGCCGAAGCCCGTTTCAGCTTCGAAAAATCGTCGCCGCTGCAACAGAAGCTGCTGTCGGACTATTCCGACCTGATCGCCAAGGTGACGGCCGGTGATCCGGACGCCACCATCAAATATGCCTCGATCATCAAGGGCGCCGACAATTACAAGAAGAAGACCCTGGGCGAAATCGCCGGCGCCGACGCCATCGACCTGAATGGCCGCAAGGAACGCCAGGAAGCCGCCTACCGTGACTGGGTCAAGGCCGACCCGGCGCGCACGGCCGCCTATGGCACCGCGATCACCAACCTCGACGGTTTGGTGGCCGAAGACCAGGCGGCGCAACTGGATTCGATGCGCACCGGCACGGTCGGCCGCGGGCAATTGCTGACGGCGGCACGCCTGGCCTACCGCTTTGCCAAGGAACGCGAAAAGCCCGACGCCGCGCGCGAAAGCGGCTACCAGGACCGCGACCGCCGTCAGCTCACCGAACGGCTGACCTCGGTTGAACGCCGCTATGTGCCCCGCGTCGATCGCGCCCTGTTTGAAGCCGCTCTGGTCGAATACAAGCAGGCCTCGCCGGCGGGACAGGACCCGGTCTTCCTGGCCAAGCTCGACGCCATCGGTGTTGACCGGCTCTATGCCGATACGCGCCTGGCCGACACCGCCACGCGCCTGGCCTGGCTGGACAAGACGCCGGCCGAGTTCGAAGCCTCGACCGACCCGTTCATTCAACTGGCCGTGGCTATGTATCCGGCTGACATGGTGCGCGAACAGAAGTCCAAGGACCGCACCGGCCGCACCCAGGCGGCGCGGTCGGTCTATGTCGCCGGCCAGATCGCCTATGAGGCCAGCCAGGGCCGCACCCTCTACCCCGACGCCAACGGGTCGCTGCGGTTCACCTATGGCCACATCAAGGGCCGTGAGAAGGACGGGCAGATCTGGACGCCGTTCACGACGGCTGCGGGTCTGCTGGCCAAGCAGACCGGCAAGGGCGACTTCAACGCGCCGGCCAATTTCATCGCCCAGCTCAAGGCCGGCGACTGGGGCAGCTATGCCGCGCCGGAACTGGGGACCTTGCCGATCAACTATCTGTCGACGGTGGACATCACCAATGGCAATTCCGGTTCGTCGACCTTGAACGCCAAGGGCGAATTTGTCGGGCTGGCCTTTGACGGTACGCTGGACGGCGTCATTTCCGACTGGTCGTATGAGGCTTCGGTCAACCGCACCATCCACGCCGACAGCCGCTTCATGCTGTGGACGATGGACAAGGTCGACGGCGCCCAGCGGCTGCTCAAGGAAATGGGCGTCGAATAGGCGCCGACGTCAGAGCGGTGGGGGCTGGAGCGGGGTTTTAGAGCGTTATGATTTTAGCTCGAAACATCTTCTCCTCCCCTGTTTAC
>NZ_GL883077.1:1194213-1195499 GCF_000204015.1 Asticcacaulis biprosthecium C19
AAGTTTTTGTTTCGGCGCGCAATTTAACCGAAAACGGGATCGCTCGTGCGGTGCTGCACACTTTGTCGGATCGCGCTTTATCGCAGGACCTCCGCCGCATCGACGATCTCGACCTCATGCATCATGTGCATGTAGGCGTCGAGATAGGGTTTGTGCGAGGCGCCAATAATCAGGAGTACCCGCCCGCCCGGCTGATTGCCGAAACTTGCCCGAAGATTGGCGGCGATACGCAGGTTGCGCGTTTCCCACCAGGCGACGTACTGACGGCCGTACAGTTGCGGGCTGTTCTGCGCCAGGGCGTTCTTCCATTCTCCGTTGACGACACCTGCCTGTCCCTCCGGCGAGTTCAGGACCTGGAACAGGCTCAAAACGTTGTCGGAAGATTTCAGGTTCGACACGCGCGTACGATAGTCGGCGCTGTAGGCGTCCGGTAACTTCCACAGCGCCTGTATGGCCTCGCCATAGCCTTCGGGGGCGGCGTTGTGAATGCTGTCGGCCGTGTGGTCGTCCGACGCATAGAGCCTGTCCAGGCCCAGGCGCACCGCAAGTACCGCAGCGATCTGAACCACTTCGTTTGGGTTGCCCTTGAGGTCCTGAAGCTTGGCGACCAGTTCAGGGCTGAGGCCATCACCTTCGCGGGCTTCGGAAGCCGGCAGTCTCAGCCATTGGACCAGTGCGGAGCCGAAATCACCCGATGCCGCGAAAAGTGCAGCGAGGTGACGCCGCTGGGCCGGGGTCGGGTTTGCGGGCCAGGTCGCCAATTCGGCATTGGCTTGCGCCGCTGCGGCGGCGACGTCGAGGCCGGTCGTCTTGAAGCCCAGGGCTGCTATAGCGAACTGGCGTTCACAGTAGGTGTCGGCAACGTCGGCGTAGGGGACCTTGAAGGTCGCCGCGATCTGGCAGGCCTCACCCGACATCGCCTCCGTCGCGATCAAGGTGGGGGCATAGCCGGCAAGACGGTCCAGAACGGGCGCCAGCATGTCGCTCTGGTAGCCGCCCGGTGGTATCTGCGCCAGGTGGGCGGTTCCCAGGACTAAGACCTGCGTCTTGGGGCCATGGACCGAGGATTTGAGGCTGCCGGGATCGAAGACGGGCGGGGCCGCCGCCGCGGGAACGGCAGGCAGGCTGGTCAGGGCCAGGACGGACAGACAGGCAAAAATTCTCATAAGGGATCAGCTTCCAAAGCGCGCGGAGACATAATGTCCGTATCAAAAGCCGAGCATAAGCCGAAAACCGATGACGTGTGCAGCCCTATTTGCGCCAAGCCGCGACAAATAACGGTATTA
>NZ_GL883077.1:1196676-1209915 GCF_000204015.1 Asticcacaulis biprosthecium C19
ATTATGGGGTGCGGATGCGATGCCTGGGCATCGGAATTCGTCCTAACCGCAGGGCTGCCCTATCCGCATTGTTGGTTGTACAGGTCCTTGACCTTCTGCGCGACATCGCAGGCCGCATCCCGCATCTCCAGGGCAGCGGTATAATATTCCCCGCCGCCGTGGGGCAGGACCTGGGTCATGGTCTCGCTGATCTGGGCGGCCTGCGTGTAGGTATAGACCGCCGCGCTGGCGTGACCGCAGCGTTCTTCCCGGGTCGAACTGGCGTCGGCGGACTGAGGCTCCGACCCGCCGGTGTCGAGCTGCTTTTTCACGTCGCGGCTGTAGGTGTTGTAGGTGTACTCGGCGCTCTAATAAGCCGGCAAAGCAGCTTTCGCGTGCGCTGCGGGTGGAACGGGAGCGTGCGTTTCCGGTGTTTCATTGAGCTGAAACCAATAGTCTTCGATGGACTTGATGACGTCGTCATACTCATGCGCAATGAAGGGCTTGATGACGAAGCCATTGGCATAGGTCTTATAGGTCGACTGGATATCTCTCTCGGCTTTCGAACTGCTCATAATGATCACGGGGATCAACCTGAGCTCCGGGTCGGCCTTCACGAGCTCGAGAAACTCACCGCCTCCCATGTAGGGCAGGTTGACATCCAGCAAGATGAGGTCCGGGTAGGGGGTGTGAGAGAAACCGCCCTCGCGGCGCAGAATACAGAGGCCAATCTCCGCCGTCGGGGCGACCGTAACGTTGCCGGGGATGGCGGCTTTTTTGAAGGCCCGCTGGACCAGCAGGGCATCGCCGTGATTGTCCTCAATCAACAGCACCTGGGGGAACTTGGTTCGCTCGGCTATGGTTGTCATCTGGCGCTTTCAAAAATCACGGAAAGACTGAATGGGCCCGTCAAGACCGCCGCGCATTGTGCTTTTTTTTATTAGCCTGGCAGGGATGCGGCGGTACCCAGCCGGTCGACGGCGGTCTTGACGAATTCACGGGTCGCACTGAGTTAAGGTTTTGCAAGGGCCAAGGAGGAGGTGTTAACCACAATTAACCCTAACAAGAGCCTGCCACCAGAATCGGAAACTACCTATAATTGTGAGGAGATCCGTGAATCGTCCGAAAAATTAGCCGGGCCGAACCTCTGCCGCCCTGGATTTCGGTGACGCCGTGTGGAATGCCGGATTTGTTCGAATGCGTCATAAGCGAATAACGCCGAGAAATTAAAGCGGCCAGTGTCAACTTTTGACAGGCAGCCCCGGTTTCAGTCCGTTGCCGCAGACTCAACGACTTGTACTGCAGCAGGTCGACGAACTCATGCGCGCCGTTTGCCCACGCGGTCAAAGCGGTCGACCGGATCGGTGTAGGGATTTAGAACGGGCACACCCAGTCCTTTTACATCCTTGGCGTTTCGCGAGATCAGGGTCATGTCGTTCACCTTGGCTACGGCCACATACATCCGATCCTTCTCGTTCGCGCCGCTGTCTGCGACCAACCGGGCAGCTTCCTTGGCCGCTACGGCATCGAACGGCGCGATGCGATCCTTGAACCGTGCTTCCAGGTCATCAAGAAAGGCCTGGCCCTTCAACGCACCTGGATTGACCGGGTTCTTCTTCAGTTCCCTTTCGATGCCCTTACGGCTTTCGTAAATCGTGTGGGAGGCAAGCCAGATATCGCTATCATCGACTGTCCCAAGCCATTTCATGACCTCGGGATTGTTCGCCATCATGCCCCGCACGACGTTGTTGTCGAGCAGATACCGGGTCAATCGTCACGCGACGGATCGGGCTCGTCACCGAACATAAGGTCAAGAAGCGCGGGATCAATCGTCTCGCCAGCTTCGGCCAATGTGCGCTTCAGGCTACGGGAAGGATACGGTTTGCCCTTCTTCGGATAGATCATCTCGAAATCGATGGCGTCCTGAATCATTTTCGGGCTCAGCGACGGATAGTCCTGGGCGATCTCTCCCACCGACTGCGACTTGCTGAGCGCCGCCACCCGGTAGGCGGAAATAGTCTTGCCCTTGAAGAATACATCGCCATCACGGCTGACGAACTTGCCGCGAAGGTCCTCAAGACTGGTTTCACGCGCTTTCAGTTCGGCATCGATTGGCGCCATGTCGTAACGGGCATTGCGTAGTTCCAAGACCTTTTGCCGAGGCCCCATCTTACGCACGGAATCGAAAACCGTGCGCCGGCCATCCGGCGTGAAGTCCTTTTCCCAATGCTTCATCAGGCGAAAAAACCGAAGCTCCGGCCGCCCGAACTGACGCGACTTCCCGCCTTTCAGCCCTTGGGCCTTGGCATCCGCAGTGAGCACGCCTTCGTCAAACTCACGGGTCAGCGCTTTGGGCGAGCGCTCGGTAACAAAGGCAGCCTCATTTACGGAATAGGTTCTATCGGTCATGTTCCACGCTCTAACAAATCCGAATATACGGACGAATTAGAAAAACGCAAGGCTTGCACGCTTAACGCTGAAACTGTCGATATCGCTCAATCCTTGAAGAAGCTCTCATAGATCGCCTCATCGACCAGGTTCATATTGTACTGCAGCACGTCGATGAACTCATGCAACCCGGTCGCGATGACCTGGGTGGCTTCTGAGGCCGCGATCGTCTTGGTCAGGATGGCCATCTCGATGATCGCCTTGTTCGGCCGCTCGATCCCCTGCGACAGCCTGGACAAGGTCTGCGCCGCCTCGTCCAGGCAGAAAGCCACCGACCGCGGGAAGAATTTTTCGAACAGGAGGAACTGGGTGACGTCCTTGTAGTTGATCGTGTGGAAGCGCTGGCGGTACATTTCCAGCGCGTGGACTGACTTCAGCACCGCGCCCCATTGAACGGCGTCAAACGGTGTGTCGAGCAGGGAGGTTTGCGGCAGCAGCAGGAAGTATTTGACGTCCAAAAGCCGGGCCGTCTTGTCAGCGCGTTCCAGCATCTGGCCCAGGTGGGCGAACTGCCAGCCCTGGCTGCGCGACATGGTGTTGTACATCAGCCCGGTCATCAGGTGGCCGGTGCGGCGAACCTGGGTGTAATAGTCCATCAGGTCGGCGACTGAGCGCTTGCGCGAATGTGCCTGGGTCAGGTGGTACAGTTCGTTGATCTTTTCCCAGACATCGACCGGCAACACTTCGCGCACCGTGCGGGCGTTTTCGCGCGCCCGGTAGATGCAGTGCAGGATCGAGTTCGGGTTCTTCTGGTCAAACGTCAGGAAGCGCAAGACGTTGCGCTCGTCGGCGACCTTGTAGCGCTGGCTGAAGGTCTGGTCGTCGCCGGAGGTGGCGACCAGCGGGAACCACTGAGTGGCCTCGCGGTTCAGCGTCAGGTCCAGCATCAGGTGGGTATTGACGTCGATGAAGCGGGCGACGTTATCGGCGCGCTCCATATATCGGGCCATCCAGTAGATCGAATTGGCGACACGGCTCAGCATCATGCGCCAGCTCCGGACAAAGTAACTGACGAAGCCATATCCTTCTTTCTTTCAGAACCAGCAAACCAGAACAAACACGCTCCCTCCTCCCTACGAAGTGGGGAGGGGGACCCCGAAGGAGTGGAGGGGTACAGGTAGGTGAGGCTGTCGCTGACCTTACGGATTACCTCGAAAAGTCGCCGTCTTGCGGCGCTGAGGCAAATTTCCAAAGACACCCCTCCACCGCTCCGCGGTCCCCCTCCCCATAAAATGGGGAGGAGAAGAGAAGCACGTCTCAGTACGTTTCCAGGGGGCGCCATCCTCATGCGCCGCCCTCCAGGATATGATCGTCCTCGCCCAGCACCCAGGTATCTTTCGACCCACCGCCCTGAGACGAATTGACCACCAGAGACCCCTTCTTCAAGGCTACCCGCGTCAACCCGCCCGGCAAGGTAAAGATGCCGTCCGAATACAGCGAATAGGGGCGGAAATCGACGTGGCGGCCTTCGATGGCATTGCCGCACAGTGTCGGCGCCCGCGATAAGGCTAATGTCGGCTGGGCGATATAGTCCCGCGGTTTCGCCTTGATCTTCTCGGCGAATTCCTTCTGCTCAGCTTTTGTCGATTTTGGACCGATCAGCATGCCGTAGCCGCCCGACAGGTTGACCGCCTTGACGACCAACTTGTCCAGGTTGTCCAGCACGTACGACCGCTCGGCATCGTCCTCGCAGATAAAGGTGCGGACATTCTGGGCGATGGCATCCTCGTCCAGGTAATATTTCACGATCTTCGGCACATAGGCATAGATGGCCTTGTCGTCGGCGATGCCGGTGCCCGGCGCATTGGCCAAAGAGACATTGCCCTTCATATAGGCCCGCATGATGCCGGGCACGCCCAGCAGCGAATCCTTGCGGAAGACGTCCGGGTCGATGAACTCGTCATCGATACGGCGGTAGATGACATCGACCCGCACCAGACCGCCCGTTGTGCGCATGAAGACCTTGTCGTCATCGACCACCAGATCGGAATTTTGGCACAGGGGCACGCCCATCTGCTGGGCCAGGTAGGCATGTTCAAAATAGGCGGAATTGTAGATGCCAGGCGTCAGCACCACCACGATGGCGTCGTCGCCACGACCGTCCGGCGCAATGTATTTCAGTGCCCGGTACAACTGGTCGCCATAGTTGGAGACCGGGCGGATCTTCATGGTGTGAAAGGCCTGCGGCGTGATCAGCTTCTGCACCGCGCGGTTTTCCAGCACATAGGAAATCCCCGACGGGCAACGCAGATTGTCTTCCAGCACGTAGAACTCTCCGTCCGCATCGCGCACGAAGTCGGTGCCGGAAATATGGGTCCATACGCCCTTGGGCGGCTTCAGACCCTCGCACGGTTTCAGGTAACAGGCTGACGAAAAGATCATTTCGGCCGGGATGACACCGTCCTTGATAATTTTCTGGTCGTTATAGATGTCCTGGATGAACAGGTTCAAAGCCGTGATGCGCTGGGCGATGCCGCGTTCCAGCTTGTCCCATTCGCGCGCCGTGACAACGCGCGGAATGATGTCGAAGGGCAGGATCTTTTCGGTGCCCTTCTTGTCGCCATAGACGTTGAAGGTATTGCCGGACTGGTACAGCGCGTCCTCGGCCGCCGTCTGGCGCCGTTTCAGGTCGGGACGGGTTAAGGTGTCGATCCAGTCGACCAGGGGTTTGGCCGAGGCATGCGGCTTGCCGTCGCGCTCGAACAACTCGTCGTAGAAACCATTGGTCTGGTATGTCTCAAGCGTCAAACGGTATGCCCCTGGCAAAAGCAAAAAGTATGTTTCGACACCTCATGCCAAAAAGTGGCAATCCACTGTTTGGCATGAGGTTTAGTTGAAGACCTCGTTCATCGTGACCTGGACCCTAAGCGTCTCCTTGCCGCCACCGCGGTAGATGGTGCCGGAAGTCGGGGTCGCATCGAGATAGTTTCGGCCGGCGGCGACGCGGATGTGGTCCTGCGTGACGCGGCAGCCATTGGTCGGATCGAAGCCGCGCCAGCCCAGATAGGGGATGTAGATCTCCACCCAGGCGTGCGAGGCGTCGGACTGGATCTTGTTCTCGTAATTGGCGCCGGTGAAGATGTACCCCACCCGATACCGTGCCGCTACGCCCAGAAGCCGGGCCAGGCAGATGAACAGGTTGGCGAAATCCTGGCACACGCCTTCGCGCGAGGCGTAGACGTCGAACGGCGTCGACCGCAGCGAGGTCGAGCCTGGCACATAGCGGAAATCGCGGTAGATGGTTTGGTTGATGTCGTTCAGCGTGTCCATCAGGTGCTGGCCGTTGCGCTCGGCAAAGCTCATGGCATAGACCAGAAGTTCGCGGATTTGGGTCTCGGGCAGTTCCGGCGGCCGCAGATAGGGCTCCATCATCACCTGCTGCCACGGCATCATGGTCAGCGGGATGAAGGCCTGACGCTGGCCGACCGAATAGTCGTCGGGCGCCTGGCCATAGACCTTGACCAGCGACCGGCACGATACGGTCAGCTTCTTATACGGCTTGATGATGCTGTAATGCAGGGTCTGGTTGCCGAAGACGTCCTCGAAACGGACATCCTCACCTTCCGACGACAGCGACAGGGTGCACGTCATCACCTCCTGGACCAGGTCCTCGAGCGGCATCAGGCGGAACGAATGGGTCGAATGCTCGACCTCATGCTCATAAGCGTATTCGGTTGAATGGGTGACGTCATACAGACGATAGGTGAGGGGCGAGCCGTCCGGCGCATGGGTGATGGCGCGCGGGCTCAGCACATTGTGCTGGACGGCCTTCATCTGTTGCAGCGACTGGACGATGCTGAGCTGCTGCGCCTGGGCCTGCTGCGAGGCAAAGCCGCGGCCGGGGGCATGGCGCGGCTTTTCGGCCGGAACGGTGACACCTTGCAGATGGCCGTCCTGTTCGTGGCTGACCTGCGGCAGGGTCGTCTGCTTTTCGTCCTTCTTGTTGGTCCAGACGATGGCGCCGCGACGGGCGATGATTAGCTGGCCCTTCTGCATCGGCTTCCAGTCGCCGCGGTGAAACGGAGTCGAGCTGAACACCAGAGCGGTCCGGAAGGTGTCGCGCGGATTGTTCAGCGCAAACGTCGCCGAATCGGAATGGTAGCCCGCTTCGGAATGCGGCGGCTTGATACGAGAATAGTAGAGCTGGGTCTCGACCGACTGCGACCCGAAAAACGCCGCCACGGTTGTTCCATCCGACAGGATCATGTCGGCCGAGCCCAGGTCGTCGAGCTGCAGGAACCAGCTCAGCAAAACCTGATGATCGACTTCTGCGAGGGTTCTGGCGCCATAGTCCTGGACCTTGCCCAACAGGAAGCAGAAGGCGGCTTCCGAGTCGGTACGCCCCATCGGTTCCAGAAAAATGGACTTGTTGAAATGCAGCTTGTTCAGCGCCGTCTTATCGAGGTCGCCATTGTGCATGAAGACCCAGTCCTGGCCGGCAAACGCCCGCGAGAACGGTTGGGTCTCCAGGTGGGTATAGCCGGTGGCCGCCCCGCGGACCTTGCAAAAGAAGACGGTTGACCGGAACGAATCCCAGTCGTGCATGGCGCCGCGCAGGGACTTGGTGTCCCGCGCTGATGGATCCTTGGCGACCACGGCACCCTTATTGTCACCGGGATACCAGGTCAAACCCCAGCCGAGTGTGTGTTCGCCCTTCTGCGGTCCCTTACGGAACTTGAGGTCGATCGACGGCGAACTCAGACCGTCGAAGCTGAAAGCTAAAATATCACTCGAAATGGCACTCAAGGAACTCTTCCTCTTTGTTGCAATGCAACTAGACTTTTTTACAAAGCGGTTGTCTAGTGGCCGACGACGTCACATGACACTTTTTTTGCGATTCCGTAAACGTTTCGTTGCGGAAGCTAAGGTTTCCAAGGAGTTGGGTACGGCATGAGTATATTGGCGGCGCAGCATCACGTCAGCGACTACCGTTACGACCGGCCGATTTCCTTAGGCCCGCAGATCATCCGTCTGCGTCCTGCGCCGCACACCCGCGCCCACGTCCAGTCCTACAGCTTGAAGGTTTCCCCGGAAAACCACTTCATCAACTGGCAGCAGGATCCGTTCGGCAACTGGCTGGCGCGCATCGTCTTTCCGGAAAAGACCAACCATTTCAAGGTCGAGGTCGACCTGGTCCTGGAGATCAAGGTCTTCAATCCGTTCGACTTTTTCCTCGAAGATTCCGCCACTCACGTCCCCTTCACCTATGCCGCTGAGCTGAAAGAGGAACTGGCGCCCTATCTGGAAATCAAGGAAGACGACGATGTCCTGATGGACTATGTCCGCTCGATTCCCGACCTTGCGCCGTCCGGCGGTGCCTGGGCCACGGTCGATTTCCTGGTCGCCTTCAACCAGAAACTCAATACAGATCTCGGCTATACCCTGCGCATGGAGCCGGGCATCCAGACCTCGGCCGACACCCTGAACAAGCTTCAGGGATCGTGCCGCGACATGGCCTGGCTGGCTGTGCAGATCCTGCGCCACAAGGGTTTGGCGACGCGTTTCGTTTCCGGATACTCAATCCAGCTAAAGGCCGATATCGAATCGCTCGACGGGCCGTCGGGCGTATCCCAAGACGTCACCGACCTGCACGCCTGGTACGAAGTTTACCTGCCGGGCGCCGGCTGGATCGGCCTGGACCCGACCTCGGGCATGTTCACCGGCGAGGGGCACATACCCCTGTGCTGTGCGCCCAATCCGACCTCGGCGGCACCGATCAGCGGCGCTCACGAAGCTGCCCGTTCGACCTTCAGCCACAAGATGACGGTTGACCGCATTTATGAAAGCCGCCGCGTCACCAAACCCTTTGCCGAAAGCGAATGGAAGGCCATCGACGCCCTGGGCCACAAGGTCGACGCCGCGCTCGACAAGCAGGATGTCCGCCTGACCATGGGCGGCGAGCCGACCTTTGTCAGCCTGGACGACCGCATCGGCGACGAATGGCATTTTACCGCCCTGTCGCCGGAAAAGAAGAAGCTGGGCTACGACCTGTTCCAGCGCCTGGCTGCCAAGTTCGCCAATTCTCCCCTGGCGCAGCACGCTCAGGGCAAGTGGTATCCGGGCGAAATCCTGCCGCGCTGGGCCATGAACATGTACTGGCGCGCTGATGGCAAGCCGGTGTGGCTGGACGCAAAGCTGCTGGCCGATCCGGAGGCCAAGGGTGAGCTGAAGCCCGAAGCCGCCAACACCTTTGTCTCGGCCCTGGCCGATGCCCTGGGTGTAGGCGCGGTCCATGTCGTGCCCGCCTATGAGGACCTGCCATACCTGCTTTGGAAGGAACAGCGCATCCCGCTGGAAGGCGAGTTGCTGACCGCCGACCTGTTCGAAGCCACGGAACGCAAACGCCTGCAGGCCAAGCTGGACGAGAATGTCGGCAAGCCGACCGGCTATGTCCTGCCTCTAACCTTCTCGGCGAAAACCAATGGCTGGCTGTCCAATGCCTGGTCGTTCAAGGCCGGCCGGATGATGCTGATCCCGGGCGATTCGCCCGTCGGTCTGCGCCTGCCTCTGGGTGCTCTGCCGGTGGTCGACGCCAAACTGGCCGAGGTGCATTTCTTTCCGCCGCGCTCGCCTTTTGCCGCGGTCGATCCGCTCCCCGATGCGGCCGAAGCCGTGAAGACCTACAGCGCCAGGCTGAACCAGACCCCTCCGTCGGCTTCGCCGACACCTCCCCATCGTCATGGGGAGGAGAGTGGCCCCAACGGACTGGTCCGATCCGCCCTCTGCGCCGAAATTCGCGACGGCCAGTTGTTCCTGTTCCTGCCGCCCCTGACCTATGCTGAGCACTATCTCGACCTGATCCACGCTATCGAAGCCGTGGCATCACAACAGAACATACCGGTCGTTATTGAAGGTTATTCCCCGCCGCGCGATCACCGCATCGAAAGCATGTCGGTTACCCCTGACCCCGGCGTGATCGAGGTCAATATCCAGCCGGCGCGCAATTGGGACGAACTGAAGTTCATCATCAACACCGTTTATGATGAGGCCCGCCAAGCGCGTCTGGTCGCCGACAAGTTCATGATCGACGGCAAACGCATCGGCACCGGCGGTGGCAATCACATCGTCATGGGGGCGTCGAAACCCGAAGACTCGCCCTTCCTGCGCCGCCCGGACGTGCTGGGCTCGATGATCACCTTCTGGCAGAACCATCCGTCGCTCAGTTACCTATTCTCGGGCCTCTATATCGGGCCGACGTCCCAGGCGCCGCGCATCGACGAAGCCCGCCATGAGGCCCTGTACGAGCTCGAAATCGCCCTGCGCAATCTGCCGGACGGTTCAGAGGAAAGCGCGCCCTGGCTGGTTGACCGGCTGTTGCGTAACCTGCTGGTCGACCTGACCGGCAATACCCACCGCGCCGAATTCTGCATCGACAAGCTGTACAGCCCCGATTCCGACCGCGGGCGCCTGGGCCTGCTCGAAATGCGCGGCTTTGAGATGTCGCCGCATCCGCAGATGAACCTGATCCAGTCGCTGCTGATCCGCGCTCTGGTGGCCGCCTTCTGGAAAAAGCCGTACCGCGCACCGCTGGTGCGCTGGGGGACGCAGCTTCACGACCGCTACATGCTCGGCCACTATGTCCGAGAGGATCTGCTCGAAGTTCTGGACTATCTCGACGCCGCCGGGTTCAGGTTCGGACGCGACTGGTTCATTCCCTTCTTCGATTTCCGCTTCCCGACCGTGGGTACGGTTCAGATCGGCGGCATTACCCTGGAGCTGAAGAACGCCCTGGAACCGTGGCCGGTGATGGGCGAAGAATCTGCCGCCGGCGGCACGTCGCGCGGTGTGGATTCCTCGGTTGAGCGCATGGAGGTCCGGCTGCTGGGCGGGATCGGCTCGCAGCATGTCGTCACGTGTAACGGCCGCCGTCTGCCGCTGACGCGCACCCGCGATGCCGATGTTCAGGTGGCCGGTGTGCGTTACAAGGCGTGGGCGCCGTGGTCCAGCCTGCATCCCAACCTGCCGGTCAATACACCGTTGATGTTCGATGTCCTGGATACCCGGCTGGAACGGTCGCTGGGGGGCGCGCGCTATCACGTCATGCACCCCGGCGGGCGCAATTACGACGTCCTGCCGCTGAATGACAACGAGGCGGAGGGCCGCCGTCTGTCGCGCTTCGAAGCTCCGACCCACACGCCGGGCAAGCTCAAAATTCCGCCGGCGGAGATCAACCCGGACTACCCGCACACCCTGGACCTGCGCTGGAAGCCCTACTGATTGACGATTTTCTTTGCCCCAAGGCAACAGCCGGTGGCATTTCAAGGTTGGAAAAACGCGGGTCGACGATAGCGCCGTTTTTCTGACAGCTTTTGTAACTTGGCACAGCGCGCACGATCACGCACATCTTACCGCACAAGATGACCTGAGCGTGCCGATATGGTTCGGCGACGAGGTCTTGCCCCATAAGGCTTTTCCACATGACCGCGATGATTGTGCCCGGCACGGAATTACCCGTGAGCGTTCCTTCGACCAACTCCATCAGTGCTGTCCACTCGACCACGAAGCTGGTCGATGGCGGCTATGTGATCACCTGGACCAATTTTGGTGCCACCACCAACGCTGACACCTTTGCCCAGCGATTCAATGCCGCAGGCGAAAAAATCGGTGGCGAAATATTTGTCAACACCACCCTAATCGATGTTCAGACCGAATCTGAAGTTGTGGCGTTGAATGATGGTGGCTTTGTCATCGTCTGGGTCGGGGCCGGTATGGTCGATGGTCTGCCGCTGGCTGGACTGTTTGCCCAGCGTTACGATGTCGATGGCGCGGCCGTTGGCGCCGAAACGCGGATCGTAGCGGGTACCATCACGGCACGCTATTTCAACACCGTGACGCCCGTTGCGGCCACATTGGAAGATGGTGGCTATGTTCTGGCGTGGACGCGTCACTACACGTCGGGTTTTCTTGCCGATGAAGTCCTGACGCAACAATTCAACGCCGATGGCAGTGCACGCGGCACGCCAACCCAGGTCGATCCTACCGTTACGGTAGGTCAGTATTGGTATCCGACGATTGCCAGCCTGACCGGCGGCGGCTATGTCATCAGCTGGACCCACAGCAATGACGTCTATGGCCAGATTTTCGACAACGCCGGCGTCAAGGTCGGCGAAAAGTTCATGGTCAATACACATCTGCCACAGGCCCAGGAAGTCTCCTTTGCTACCGGACTGAGCGACGGCGGGTTTGTCATTACCTGGCATAGCACGGGGCAGAATGGCAATGACTTTGACGATATTTACGCCCAGCGCTTTGACGCGGCGGGGGCAAAGGTCGGCAGTGAGACCCTGGTTAACACCTACCTGACGAATACCCAGCGTGATGCCAAGGTGACCGCTCTGACGGATGGTGGCTATGTTATCGTCTGGAACAGCTATTTTCAGGATGGCAGCGGCATCGGCTGCTACGGCCAGCAGTTTGATGCGGCGGGCGCCAAGGTCGGCGCTGAGTTTCAGATCAATACCCGAACGGTTTCGTTGCAATACATGCCGTACGCTGTGGCCTTGGCCGAGGGTGGATTTGTCGTCACCTGGTACAATCAGGACGCCGGCAAAAAGGGCGAGATCATGCAGAAGATCTTTGCCGCTGTGCCGTCGATCGATGGTACCGACCTAGCAGATGATCTGGAAGGAACGGCTGGCAATGACGTTATCAACGGTCTGGGCGGGGCTGACCTGTTGACGGGCAATGATGGCGATGACGCCCTGGATGGTGGCGCGGGCGCCGACACCATGACCGGCGGCATGGGTAATGACACCTACTATGTCGATGATGTCGGCGATAAGGTCAACGAACCGCATGGTCAAGGCACGGACACTGTCTACACCTCGGTCAGCTATTCCTTGTTTGGCCGGGCGGTGGAAAACCTGATTATGCTGGGCGATGGTGATCTCAGCGTCACCGCCAATGGTATGAACAACCGGCTGACCGGAAATGCCGGCAACAACAGCTTTGACGGCGGCACCGGCGGTGACCAGATGATCGGCGGGTTGGGCGACGATACCTACTATGTCGACAACTTTTATGACAACGTCACGGAACTGCACCATCAGGGGACGGATACGGTCTTTGCCTCCGTCAGCTATGCCTTGTTTGGTCGCGCAGTCGAGACCCTGACCCTGACCGGTACGGGCAACCTGAATGGCACCGGCAATTCGCTGAACAACACCCTGAATGGCACGGCGGGTAACAATGTGCTGGACGGGGGTACCGGCGGCGACAAAATGACCGGTGGCCTGGGCGATGACACCTACTATGTCGATAATTTTTTCGACAATGTCGCCGAACTGCACTTTCAAGGCACGGATACGGTGTTCTCGACGGTGAGCTATTCGTTGTTTGGGCGCGCGGTCGAGGTCATGACCCTGACCGGGGCCGCTAGCATCAACGCCACCGGCAATTCCTTGGCCAACACGCTGACCGGTAATGGCGGCGCCAATGTTCTGGACGGCGGGATCGGCAATGACCTCTTAACTGGCGGACTGGGGGCGGATGTGTTCCTGTTCAACGCCCTGAGCGGAAAGGACACGGTCAACGACTTCAGCGGCGCCGACAACGACATGGTCAATATCAACGCCTATACGGGCGGCGTGGCCAATGCCGCGATGGTGGCCCAGGTCGGGCTGAATGTGGTCATCACCCTAGGCGGAGGTAACACTGTCACCGTGCTGAACGCTGTCCAGGCCGATGTCCTCAGCCATATGGTGTGGTAGCCGGCGCCCGGGCTTCCGGATCCGATTATCCATACACCCTGGACCTGCGCTGGAAGCCGTACGGATTGCCGTCGAATGGCCGATGAGTTATGCCTGAACCTTA
>NZ_GL883077.1:1210102-1211269 GCF_000204015.1 Asticcacaulis biprosthecium C19
GCGTGGTGCGTCACACTATTTTGGGATGCGCTCTGAAAAAGGCGAGGGCCCCATGGCCAAAAAAGCTGAGCGACGGTTTGGGTTTGTCCGTCGCGATCGTCGCTTTCACTCTGGTCGCCAGTGCGGGTGTCTTGATGCAGGGCTGCACGGGCGAACGCAGCGGCCCGGTCGAGGCGGTCGAGTCCGAAGCCGGCGGTCCCGAGGTGGACTACCGGGCAGGTCTGCAGGCTCTGAGCCAGGGTAACCAGACGCAAGGCGTCCAGCGGCTGGAAAAGGCTGCGGAGGCCGGCCACGCTCAGGCCATGCTAAAACTGGGCGACATCCGCAATGCCGATGCCGGTGATGCCAACGGTGACGCCGCCATCGCCTGGTACGGAAAGGCGGCAAATGTCGGCAATATTGAAGCGGCGCGCAAACTGGGTATCGCCCACGCCACCGGCCTTGGTCGGAACGAACCCGATCCCGCCAAGGCCTTGCCGCCGCTCGAGACGGCGGCGAAAGCCGGCGATGCCGAGGCGCAGTTGCATCTGGGGCAAGTGCTGATCGTTCTGAAGCGCTATGAGGAGGCCATCACCTGGCTGACGCGGGCGGGAGGGGCGGGTCAGGCGCGTGCTTGGTACCTGCTGGGTGAGATGTATTACCAGCAACAGACGGTCAAACAGGATATCGAAAAGGCTTTCGGCTACTACGGTAAAGGCGCAGAGGCCGGCAATGACGAGGCGCAACTGATGTACAGCTTCTTCTATCTGACCGGCCGGGGGACCCGCAAAGACAAGGCCGAGGCTTACAAATGGGCTCTGATCGCCGACGAGGCCAGCTCGCCAAAGAGCCGTGGTGCCTTGAAATTTCTTGAACCCAAGCTGTCCGACGCCGACAAGACCGAGGGCAAGGCCCGCGCCGAAGCCTGGAGGGCGGCCAACCCGACTAAGGTTCCCAAGTTGGCGAAGTAGGATAGTGTTGCGTGGCGGTGAATTTGACGTGTTGGTTCACCCAACGAATGACGGTCTTTGCGAGGCGACGAGCGGTCGTTCAAAACGTTATCAGACAATATCAACTCCTATACTCCCCCGTTATACGGGGGAGGTGTCTGCCAGCGGAGCGCAGCAGACGGAGGGGGGATTTCTTGGTGCAAACGCCGACGGAATATGGGTGGAGGTTACGGAAGTT
>NZ_GL883077.1:1211413-1232033 GCF_000204015.1 Asticcacaulis biprosthecium C19
AGTATGTTCAGCACGATGCGATCAGCTGTCGCTCAAAGAGTCATAATCACTGCGACGGCACACTAGGCAGGCGCCCAGGTCTGCAGCCGGTCCTGGACATCGCGCAGTTGTTTCGGCGTCCAGGTTTCCTCCAGCCGTTCCATCTTGCGCTGGGCGGCGCTGCGCCCTTTGCGCGCGGCGCTGGCGTACCAGAAATAGGCCTGTTCACGCGACGCCAGTTCGCCCGTGGCGCTGAGAAAGTTGTCGCCGACACGCTCCAGCGCTTCGGCGTCGCCGACGGCGGCTGCCTGGCGGAACAACCGCGCCGCTGAAACCGGGTCGGGCTTGCCGCGCACGCCCACCAGGTGCAGTTCGGCGAGCGACTTGATCGACGGCGCATGACCGCGGTTGGCGGCGGCTTCGAGAAAGTCCATGGCCTTGTGCAGGTCAGTGACGCAGCCCAGACCAAACCGAAGCTGGTAGCCGGCAAAGGCCAGGCCATTGATATCGCCCGCCTTAGCTGCCTCCAGATTGCAGAGATAGGCGTTGTGATAGGCGCGATCGGCCGAATTTGGCATGTTGTGCACATGATGGCCGCGGCTGAGAATCTCGCCGATCTTCAGCCAGGCATAGCCGTCGCCCTTTTTGGCATCGCGTTCGTAGATGTAGAGGGCTTGATCAAGGAATGACAGGGCAAGCTCGGGATGGCGCGGTGCCCCGCCGGTGCCTTTTTCCAGCATGTCGGCACAGGCGACGCAGGCCCTGGCATCACCGCGGCGCGCCAGGCGTCGCTTGTACTGAAACGGGGTGAGGGGGCGCGACCAGTCCAGGCGGTGACCGATCAGATCGCGGACCATGAACCACAGAACGGCACACAGAATCAGGACCAGCCCGATGAACAGGTAGATGGGGTCTAGGCTGGAAAAAGACGCCGCCGGATCTTGCATACATCAACGCCTAGGCAAAGCGGCGAAAGGTTTCGATACGAAAACACGTTAAGCATGATAAAAAAGGTCTAAATCGCGCCGCAAAGACGGACTAGCGTGACGGCAACCGGAGGGGGAAATGGGGTTTCGTATAAAGCCGGCTGCGGTCTCTGCCTTCCTGGGCTTGACGGCGTGCGTCTCGGTGTCGCCGATGACGCAGGAATTGTGGTCGCAGGACATTGACCTGGCCCTGCAAACCTCCCCGGGACGGCTGCGGGAGCTGGCCGATGGGGGCGATGAGCGTGCCATGATCGCCTATGCGATTGTCGTGCGCTATGGTCTCAATGGGGTTGCCGCCGACCCGGTCGAAGCCGCTCGCTATGAGGCGATGGCCACCAAACCCGCCGGCTACCACACAAACTTTATCTGGATGCCCAAGACCAAGGACAGTCCGGGCTATCTGATGCCGATAACCACGGCGACCTACAGTTACAGCCCCGTACAGGCCGCTTCGGTCGCCGCGTGCGCGGCGATCCTGGCGCCTTCAGACGATCCGCCAGGCCTTGCTGACAGGCTGGCTCGCGGCGTTTGCGGCGGCGAGGCCAATTACCGCCGGTTGAAGGGGCAGTGGCACCGTACCGGAACCTATAATCGCAACGATGGGAGGAACTTATGAGACAACTTTTGATGGTCACCGCTGCCGGTCTGCTGATGGCACAGGGGGCTTTTGCCCAGACGGCGCCAGCGTCGGCCTATCCGTATGACAAGTCGCCGTGGTGGATGAAAGAAAGCGTCATCACCCAGACGGGCTTCGTCTTCGCCGAGGTGCCGGCCAACCGGGCCACCTTCTCGGCCAATTTCCTGAGCGTCGACGACACGGTCGAAAAGGCTCAGGCACAGTCGATCGAGAAGACCCGCGCCTTGCAGGAAGTGCTGGGGCGGCTGGGCAAGGACCAAGTCCGCGTCACCACCAGCTTCTCCATGCGGACGCTGTACGAACAATATCGCGACAAGGACGGCAACCGCATCGAGAACCAGCGCGCTGACAAGATCAACGGCTATGAGGTCTCGGTCCAGATCTCGGTCGAGGTCCGCGACATGAACCTGCTGGAGCGCGCCTATGCCCTGGTGCTTGCCGCGTCACCGACCTCCACGGCCAACATCTATTTCAACCTCCAACCCAGCAATGAGCTGAACACCTGGATGTACAACGAAGCCGTCAAGGACGCGCGCAAGCGCGCCGGAGACGCCGTCACCGCAGCCGGCGGGACCCTGGGCAAGGTGCGGGTGATCGACCCGACCGGTCGGGCATGCGAAACCGACATCCTGGCCCGCGGTGGCAACGGCGCCGGCGATGACACCGAAGCGACCGAGGTGATGGCGCGCGGGAATTTCGCCTACGCGGTAGCCCCGCCGCCTCCGCCGCCAGCCCCGGCGATGGCTCCGGCGCCTGGCACGGCGGACTATCTTGAAGCCCAGGCGCTGAAAAATCCCTTTATCCAGACGCCGCCGCTGCGACGGATCGATGCGCGCGCCTGTGTCGTTTACGCGGTGAACTGACCATGAGACCGCTTCTCACCTTGGCGGCGCTTCTGGCGCTGGCGACCACCTCGGTCGCAGCCCAGACGGCGCCGCCGGCCAACTATGGCAAGGCACCCTGGTGGATGAAGGACCAGGTTATCACCCAGACCGGGTTCGTCTACACCGAAGTCCCGGCAAATCGTGCCGCCTTTTCAGCGACGTTTCTAACCACGGCCAAGACGGTCGAGGCGGCGCAGGCCCAGGCCTTCGACCGCACTCGCGGCCTGCAGCAGTCCCTGGCAGGGCTGGGCAAGGATAAGCTCATCGTGTCCACGGCCTTTGCCATGCGCGCTCAGTACGAACAGTATCGCGACAAGGACGGCAATCGCATCGAGAACGTCCGCGGCGACAAGATCACCGGTTATGAGGTCACCGCAACTCTCACCGTCGAGGTGCGCGATATCAGCCAGTTGCAGCCGGCCTATGGTCGCGTCATGGCGGCATCCCCAACCTCGGCCAGCGATGTCCGATTCTGGCTGCAGCCGGACAAGGAGCTGATCGCCTGGCTGGACAGGGAATCCATCAGGGATGCCAAGGTTCGCGCCCAGGGTGCAGCGACCGCCAGCGGCGCCACACTGGGCCGGATACTGACGGTCGATGCCACCGGACGCGCCTGCCATGCCGATATCCTGGCGCCGCCGGAGTCGTCGGAACCGGACGATCCCTATGCCGGCACGTATGGCGGGGTCGACCTTGGCGGCAACCGCAAACGCGGCTATGCCGATGCCGTAACGGCTGACGACATAGGTGCCTTTCCGGACAACAATGTTGCAGAGTCCCTGCAACGCATTCCAGGTGTTCAGATCAACCGGTTCTCGGCCGAAAACATCGAGGCTCAGGCGCTGAAGAATCCGTTTCTGCAGACGCCGCCTCTGGTCCGCAAGGTGGCCACGGCCTGCGTGGTCTATGCCTTGAACTGACGGCTTGATCCGTTCCTGTTGCGGTGCAATATGAAGCTCGGCGCCTTTCTCGCGCCGGGCTTTTTGCGAGCAGACATGTCGTTCGAACAGGAAGAACCGTCCGGCCCAAAACCGGAACTGCCGTACGAGCAGACCGTGCTGGTGCTGCAGGGCGGCGGGGCGCTGGGGGCCTACCAGGCCGGGGCCTATGAGGTGCTGCATGCAGAAGGCGTTGAACCTGACTGGATCGCCGGCATCTCGATCGGTGCCATTAATGCCGCCATCATCGCCGGCAATGCGCGGCAGGACCGGGTCGGCCGGCTGCGCGAATTCTGGGCCGAGATGAGCACCGATATCCCCGGTGGCAGCCTGGCCGGTCTGGTGCCGGGCGATCCGTCAAGTCTGACCTTTCGCAGTTTCAGCGGCTTCCTGAGCCTCGCCGCCGGGGTCAAGGCGATGTTCCGGCCGTGGTTTGTCCTGCCCTGGTTCAACCGGCCGGGCACACCCGAAGCGACCAGTTTCTACGACACCCGGCCCCTGCGGGACACCTTGCTGCGCCATGTGGATTTCGATCGTATCAACAGCGGCAAGGTCCGCCTCAGCCTGGGGGCAGTCAATGTCCGTACCGGCAATTTTGCCTACTTTGACACTCAGGAACCCGGCCGCAAGATCGGGCCAGAGCATGTCATGGCCTCGGCTGCCCTGCCGCCCGGATTCCCGGCTGTCGAGATTGACGGCGAAGCCTATTGGGACGGCGGCCTGGTCTCAAATACGCCCTTGTCTTACGTGCTCGATTCCGGCGTTGCGAAAGACACGCTCGTCTTCCAGATTGATCTGTTCAGCGCGCAAGGTCCGCTTCCTCAGACCCTGGACGAGGTCCAGGAGCGCATCAAGGACATTACCTACTCGTCGCGGACACGGATGAATACCGATGCCTTCCTCGAAAAATACCGGCTGCGTCACGCCATCCGTGCCCTGGCCGACCACGTGTCGCAGGCCGATCGCGAACGACTGTGCGGCGGCGACCTGCCGGCGGATTTTTTCAGTGGCCCCAACGCTTCGCTGCTCGAAGGGGAGGGGCGTGTCAGTCTGGTACACATCATCAACCGCGCGAACCGCCATGAGATTCAATCGAAGGACTTCGACTTCTGGAGGAACTCGGTTCAGGCGCACTGGCGCGACGGCATGGACGACGCCCGCGCCGCCATGCAGGCCAAGGCGTGGCGCACTCTTGCCGACCGCGATACCGGACTGGCTGTCTATGACTATATGCGGCCAGACAAGACGCTCAGCTAGACCTGGCCTAGGATTTGCCAGAAAGAGGGCGTACAGTGTTTGCACAAAACGGACTGGGGAATCGCCGGAAATGAATCGCACATGGGTGGCTTGGCTGGGGGCCTTGGCTCTGTTCGGCGCCGCACCTGTGGTGGCGCAGACCGCCCAGATGACCTTCGCCCAGACTCAGCAGGCCGCCCAACGCGGCGACGCCAAGGCGCAGTACCGCCTGGGCGTGATCTACGACAGCGGAGAGGGCGTGGCCGCTGACCCGCGCAAGGCCTTCGACTGGTTCCAGCGCGCCGCCATGCAGGGCCTGCCCGAGGCGCAGTACAATGTCGCCGTCATGTATGACGAAGGCCAGGGTGTGGCGCAAAGCTTTGTCATGGCCGCCAACTGGTACAATGCCGCCGCCGAGCAGGGTGTGGTCGAGGCGCAGTACAATCTGGGCATGATGTATGCCCAGGGCCAGGGCCCGGCGCAGGATGACGCCACCGCCGCCTACTGGCTCTACAAGGCGGCCAACCAGGGTTACGCGCCGGCGCAGTACAATATCGGTCTGTCCTATCTTAACGGCGCCGGCGTGGCGGTGGATCCGCTGACAGCCTGCCACTGGTTTCTGATGGCAGCCCGGCAAGGTGACGGTGAGTCCCAGATCGAAATCGCCAAATGCTATGAGACCGGCCGTGGCGGGGCGCGCGACCCGGTCAAGGCCTACGCCTGGGCGTTGGTGGCTGTGGAGACCGGCCAGGACGGGTCGGGGGCCTATCTCGAAGGTTTGGGCGCAACCGTCAACGACAAGCAGAAGAACCTCGCGATCAACATGGCCAGCGGATTGGTCAATCCGGCGTCCTGAGGGGCCGCCGTGTCCTGACCCCGCGGCATCGGTTCAATTTCCTGCGAAACTGTACGGAATATGTGACATTCTTGTTGCGGTTGCGAAGGAAACCATCCTTGCGCCCGGTCCGCTACTGGCGAAAACTGACATGCGCCGTCATATCCTCGCCGTAGTGACGGGAGTATGGCTATGCGACGGGTGCTGGCAGGTTTTATAGTGGCTTTGAGCCTCGGGTTTGGGGGCTTGACGGCGGGCGTCGCGGCGGCGCAGCCGGTGGCGGGGCGCGATGATGCCCTGCGTACGGCGGAAACCATGGATATCGACGTGCTGACCGCGCGGGCGCAAGCCGGGGATGCGGAGGCGCAACTGCGGCTGGCTGACAACTTCTTCTCCGGTAATGGCGTCGACCAGAACTATGGCAAGGCCCTGGCCTGGTACGAAAAGGCGGCGTTGCAAGGCAATGTCGTCGCCCAGACCGAACTGGGCGTACTCTATGGCAAAGGCCTCGGCGTTGCTGTGGATTACGACAAGGCGCTGCGTTGGACGCGCATGGCGGCCGACAAGGGCTATGCCGGCGCGCAGTATAATCTGGGTGTTGCCTACGACTACGGTATGGGCGTCACGCCCGACGTTGCAATGGCTTTCGCCTGGTATCTGAAGGCGGCCGAGCAGGGCTACGGCGTTGCGCAGTTCAATGTCGGGACCATGTACGAAAGTGGCGAAGGTGTAGAGCAGAGCAACCCCCAGGCTTTCACCTGGTACGCCCGGGCCGCCGATCAGGCCTATGCACCCGCCCAATATAATCTCGGCGTCTTGTATCTGGAGGGTAAGGGCGTCGAGGTTGATACGACGCGCGGACTTGCCTTGGTCGAAGCCGCGGCGAAGCAGGGCTTTGCCCTGGCACAGGACCGGCTGGCCGGCGCCTATTATGCCGGTCTGGGTGTGCCGGTCGACAAGGTCAAGGCCTATGCCTGGGCCCTGCTGGCGGCCTATGGCGGCGACCGCGATGCTGAGAGACTGCTGGCCCAAATGGATGCCGATGAGGACCTGAACGAAGCGCAATATGCCCAGGCCTCCCGGCTGACGGAGACCCTGCTGGCGCCGTTGATGTAGAATTCCGGTGGAAATCGACCTAAAAAACGTCTCTGGGCGCTTGCCAAGCCCGATGGCCGTGGCTATACACGCCACCTCGTAAGAAGATGGGCGCTTAGCTCAGCGGGAGAGCACTACCTTGACATGGTAGGGGTCACAGGTTCAATCCCTGTAGCGCCCACCATCTTCTCTACAAAAGGACCGCCGGAATACCGGTGGTCCTTTTGTCGTTTCAGGTCCCGGCCGTGTCTTCTTTCCCTCACGCCGCTGTCCGTAAGTGCTCTGTTTCCAAGAGATTTGACCCATGGCACGACATCCGCTTGGGCCGCAATGTAACATGATACCACCAGATTTTGAATTATATTGCGGTGCGGAATTTTTGTTTGGCGCGCCAATTCCTGCGAAAGTCGGAGGGGGCAAAAACCGCAACGGAGCAGACGAAACGCGAGGGGCTGAAAAAATAAGGAAGTGATGATGGTAGGTCGGTCAGACGATCGTTCATGTTCACAAAGAAGAGAGTGCGGGCAGCCTTAACAGATTGTGGCTTGAAATCGCCCAAAGGTAGACTATTGTGCGTCGCACTTGGGTGGGGAGAGGGTGGGTAGAATGGATCGCGCACACGTACTGGCTCTGGCCGACAGGCTTTCGATCGTCGTAGAACATGATTTCCTCTCCGACCCGGACCTGCCAGCTTTCCGTCGCAGCGATGCCTACCGCGCCATAGGCGCGCTCTGGCGTGCCCAGGCTGCGGGCGAACCTATAGATGTCGAGGATGCGCGGCTCGCGCGGCAATATTCCCTGCCAACCTACATACTCTATCTTCGCGATCAGCAAGCCTTCCGGAACGTCCAGAAACTTCGCGGTCCCTACAACGATCCGATGGTCGACGTGCCGGCGTTGCGCAAGTATATGGCGACGTTTTTCAATCTGAATTATTCCAGCGCGTTTTCCCGCCTTATGGAATCGCACTTTGCCTCCGACGATGCCATGAAGACCGTGGAAGGCGTCGAACGTTTCGTCGCCTACCAGGGCCGCATCGTGGAGGACCGCGAATTCGCATTTCGCAATCCAGTCGATGGCGGTATGCGCAAGGCGCGTGATAGCTGGCTGTTCTACGGACGTGGCATCTATATGTTCGGCGGACCCAATCCTTTCTTCGTCATAACGGCCGGGGCCGGACAAAAGGTCATTGCCGCCTATGTGCCGAAACTGGCGCTCATCGTGGATTTCTGCGCCGGTAATGCCCAGTTCCTGACGCCGGCCATGATGGCGCGGACCTTTGGTGTCCATATCCGACGCCTGGCGGCCCATCCGGAAAGCTACAATGCCGCAATCCGCCAGAACGAGGACGAGATCGTTAAGACCGACATGGTCCTGGCCATGGGGCAGATCGACAATTTCGCCCACCATCTGTGGAACCATTTCCCTTCCCTGGACCGGTTCGTCAGTGCCGGGCTGGCTGGCAATGTCGATCGCCTCCTGTCGTTCGGTACGGAATTCTTCGGATCTATCTCCGACCTCTATCCGGAGTTTGCCGATCGCCACGCGCACAGCATGAAAAAGACGACGATCGACGAGAAACCCTTCGACCCGTCGTTTCTGGTGCTTCAGCCTGGCGGCTATTTCGTCTCGGACAGTCTGAAGGACAGGCTTCTGGCGCGGGCGCGGCAGTACGTCGGCGGCCAGGCGACGGCTGCTGACCGGCCTGTCGTGTGGATAGGCCTGCGTTTCGGTTCACGGTCGTGGGTCCGACAGGAGCAGGAGGTGGTGAAAATCATTGCCGCGCTGCACAAGCAGGATCCCTCGACGGTCTTCGTGCTGGACGGATTTACCTGTCCGGTCGGCGAAGATTACATCACCGACCAGTGGCAGAGCACGATTGACCGGATCAAGGAAATCGTCGCTACGATCAAGGCCAAGGCGCCCAAGGGTTCAGAGGTTATCGACCTGGTCGGCGCTGACCTGTTCGAGGCGATCCTGTGGGCGCGCCGGACCGACGTCTATCTGGCTCCGATCGGCACCACCCAGCATAAGGTCGGCTGGTTCAGCACCGGCAGGGGGCTGATCTATTCCGCACCGGGCATTGAGAAGACGCGGGCCTTGCGCCGGCCGGGATGCTGGGAGGCGGAATCGATCATTCCGGCGAACTATGTGATCGGCAGTGTCGCCAAAAAAAGGTGAGCGGCGAACAGCGAACGACCAGCGCAAAAATCTGGACAACATCTCGATGGATACGAACGACATCATCGCGCAGCTTTCCGTCATGGTTCGCGACGCGTCGCGTCACGCGGTTATGGCGTGATCATTCGGCGCTGAAGGTGCGATCAGGTGCTCGACTTCCGTGATAATCTCGTGCGTGCGCTCACGGAGCGAAGCGATAGCACCATTCATAAAGACATCTGAGGGGTGGCAAGCTCCGACAGATCAAGCCGCGATTAAACGTTCAACCTCAGTCACGATTTCGCGCAGATGCACGGGCTTTTCCAGAACCTTGGCATTGGGTGATGCCTTCTGGGCGTTCAGCGCGACGGCGGCAAAGCCGGTGATGAACATGATCTTGAGATCGGGTTGAACCAGGGCGGCCTTCTTGGCGACTTCGATACCATCTGCACCCGGCATGACGATGTCGGTCAGCAGCAGGTCGTAGGGGCCATGGTCCAGCGCTTCGATGGCCGAGTCGCCGTCGGCGCAGGCGACAACCTCATAGCCCGCCCTTTGCAAGGCACGCGACAGGAAGCTGCGGACGGAATCTTCGTCTTCGGCGAGCAGTATCTTTTTCATGCGACCTCTATGCGTCCCTTGTGCCCAACCTGACACCGGATTTCTTCCCGCACCAGAGGTTACACCGGTATGGGATGGAATTCAGCAAGATTGGCGGGGTTAAGTAAATTTGGGGTGAAGACGTGACAGGAATGTCCTACTAGACACTTAATATGGATGAAGCCGTCCCCATACCCTGGCACCTCGTGCACACCCCGGACAAAGCTGTGGACGTGGTGCGTCCGCACGCGGCCGCTGCGCCCGTGGTGTTCAGCCTGCCCCACAGCGGGCGGTATTATCCCGACAGTTTCGTTGCCGAGGCGCGCCAGAAGGGCAGCGCCCTGCGCTCCAGCGAGGACGCCTATGTCGACGACATGGTCGGCCTGTCGCCGGACCTGGGAGTCTACGGCCTGGCCTGTCGCTATGCCCGCGCCTTCTGCGATGTCAACCGCTCGCCGCTGGAACTGGATGCACGGCTGATCCGCGGTGAACTGCCCAAGGCCGCCCTGGCCCTGAGCGCGCGCGTCAAGGCGGGTTTCGGGGTGATTGCCCGCCGGCTCAGCGCTGACCAAGAGATCTACCGCTCGCCGCTGGACATGGCTGAGGTCAACCGGCGGCTTGATATGATCCACGGCCCCTATCATGAGGCCTTGCAGGACCTCTTGATCGAGGCCGGCCGCCTGGCCCGGCCGGTGGTGCTGATTGACTGGCATTCCATGCCCAGTTCGGCGCTGGCCTCGCTGACGGGACCCAGGCCGGATATCGTACTGGGCAACCGTCACGGCGATTCCTGCGGGGACTGGCTGGTGCGCAAGGTCCGGACCGTCCTGGAAGGCGCGGGATTGCGGGTCGGGCTGAACAAGCCTTTCGCCGGCGGTTACATTGTCGAGCGTTATGGCCGGCCGCAGGCGGGGGTCGAGGCTTTGCAGATCGAGATCAACAGGACGATTTATATGGACGAAGCTACACTTGAGCCGCATGGCGGGCTGGATCGGCTGCGCGGCGTCTTCCGGAGTCTGACACGGAGTCTGGTGGAGTAGGACCATACCGCCAGAGTCCATGGCCCCGGACAGGCGATCGAAAGCCCTGAAACCTGTTGAAATCGATTACAATTTTTCGCTGTCAGGTACGAAAAAAAAAAGGCCGCGCTATACAGCGCGGCCAAGTTTACAGGGAGGAAACGCCCAGGAAGGGCATCGATGCCGAAGCACCGAACAACCTCAGAATAGGTTGCGGTGCAAAATAAAGCAAGTCAAAAAAAGAAATCGTATGATCACGTATCGTTACAATTCGGGGACGGAACAGGAAATTTTCGTGACGAATGATCAGGTCATCTTTGATTTCGAATTGTGCGGCGCAGCATTTTTGTCAGTATTTTGCGCAGGTGCGGTATCGAACTCGCGCGGCGCCGTCGGGTAGGGGTGCTCCTCCAGCAGTTCGCGCAGGCGCCGGATTCCCCGCGCCGACTGCGATCGCGACTGGCGCCACCCCAGCAGAAAAATAGCGCCGATGCTGGCGACGATCAACGGAACCGGACCGAACAGCCACGCCGCTGAAGCCAGGCCGAAATAGTAGCCCCGTACCCCCTGGGAAAAGCTCGACATCGCCGGTTCGACGATATTGGTGATGGCGGCGGCGAACTCGCGTCCGGTGCGTTCGTCCATGCGGTCGGGCAGGGAGCCCATGGCGGCGGCCGTATAGTTCATCTGGCGGGTCGCCCATATAAAGTCGAGCAGCCCGCGCACCAGGCAGATGACGATCAGGCCCAGCTTCATCTGGAACAGCAGCACGGTCGAGACGTCGAAGCCCAGATTCTTGGCCGTGGTCAGCGGCACCTGGCCGCTGAACAGCACGCCGCCGACCGCGGCGATCAGCAGCAGGTTGGCCGACGAGAAGTTGGCCGCCGAATTGACCGCGTGGGCCATCAGGTTGGAATCGAACAGCTTGATCTCGCGCAGGGTGGCTTCGCGCATCCAGGCCGACCGGACGACGCTCAGATCCTTGACGATAAAACCCGATTTTTTCGAAATCTTCTGCAGGAAGGGCTCGTAGCCCAGCCAGCAGAAAAAGAAGACCAGCAGGGCGAAGCTATCGAGCGGGTTGTCGCTGATGGCGTGGAGTAGGGCGGTCAGGACGGTCATGAGGCTCTCATTTCAGGGGCGTGATTCATGCATAGGGTGAGTCGCCTGCCTGCTTGTAACGGACTGTTACGCAAAATGTGACGGGAGGCGCACTTTCATGGCGTTCTTCGCTTGTGCGAAAGAAACCAACCCCTTATGAAAGCGCAACTTTTCGATTTCCTCCCCCAACTTCGCTTCTTAGCGTGTGAGTATAATGAATATCGACAAAATTTCCGTGGGCCCGAATGCGCCTTGGGACATCCATGCCGTCATCGAGATTTCCGCGGGCGGTATGCCGGTGAAATATGAGATGGACAAGGATTCCGGCGCCCTGTTCGTCGACCGCTTCCTCTACACCTCGATGTTCTATCCGGGTAATTACGGTTTCATCCCCCATACCCTGGCCGACGACGGCGATCCCTGCGATATCCTGGTGGTCGGGCCGACCCCGGTCTATCCGGGCGTGGTCATCCGCTCGCGTCCGATTGGCGCTCTGGTCATGGAAGACGAAGCCGGCCGCGATGAAAAGATCCTGGCCGTGCCGGTCGACAAGCTGCACCCCTATTACGCCAATGTCGCCAGCTATCGTCAGATGCCTGGCATTCTGATCGAGCAGATCACCCACTTCTTCGCTCACTACAAGGACCTGGAAAAGAACAAGTCGACCAAGGTCATCGGCTGGGTCGAGCCCGATGCGGCGGCGCAATTGATCCGCGACGGCCAGGAGCGCCTGGCCCAGAAAATCGGTTAATGTCGATCGGATAAGGCCTTCACCTTTTGTTGATGAAAACCCGGCCCGGCGGCCGGGTTTTTTGTTGTGCTGGGGCGGCCAGCGGTCTTAATTGCGTTTTACGGACAGGAGATAAAAACCATGGGACTATTTGACGACGCTTTGGGCGCACTTTCGGGCGGTGATGCCGGCGATCTGATGAGCCAGGTCACGGGTGCCCTGGGGAATGGCGGTCTTCAGGACCTGGTCGCCAAATTCCAGCACAACGGCGCGGGCGATCTGGTTCAGTCGTGGATCAGCACCGGTGCCAATCTGCCGGTGTCTGCCGATCAGCTCCAGGCGGTGCTGGGATCAGAGTCCGTGCAGCAACTGGCCGGCCAGTTCGGCATTGATGCGACGCAGTTGCCAGCCCTGCTGCCCGAGGTGATCAATCGTTTGACCCCCAATGGTCAGCTTCCTGACAATCTGGGGGATGTTCTGGGTGGCCTGGGCGGTAAAGACGGCCTGGGTGGCCTGATCAGCGGGTTTCTGAAAACGTGACAGGTTTCTGCAAACCGTTAAGCCCGTAAACGCTTACAGGCCGCCATGTTTCCCGTCTGCGCGATTTTTGCCATAATCTCGCCTTTATTGACCTAACGGCGGTTCTGTAGGTGCTGTAAAATTTCCCTAAAGTTGAAATAGAATTCGTTTTGATAACGGTATCACAGGATAATCTTCAGTAAATTTGAAATTTTTAACAGAATATCGCGCTATAGGCGCGCTATTCCAATTATTACAAAGAGATGACAGTTGCCTGCAAAAAAACGGTAACTGGTTATCGTCCCCCTTTGGTCACAATCCTGGCTATAATGACAGACTTACAAGACCCAGCGTAGCGTTATGGTCTCGATGAGCGTGTGTGTGTCTGCGCCGTGTCGGGATGATTTGAGTTCGAGTTCGTTTTCACCCCATGCCTAAAAAGAGAATAATGGCTAATTCCTCCCCGAATGTGGCCTCCCGTCTGTATGCCTTGGCGGTCGCCCGCGACACGGCCAATCTTGTTGACGGCGATGCCGCCCTGGCCCTTGCCCGCGCGTCTACACGCACCCTTATGGCCCTTTCGCCCCAGGCGGCGCTGCTGATGCGCAGCTTCGCCCAGGAAGAAATCGACCGTCTGTCGATGGATTGTACGGAAGAGGCGCAAGGCGCGATTGCCCTGATCCAGGACGCGATCAACATGGCCTGAAGGCGTCTTCAGGCTTGATACGATAAAGGCGCCCCGCGGGGCGCCTTTTTTAGTCGACCGTCTTGTCTTCGGTTTCAGCAGGTGGGCCGTTCTTTTTGATCGATTCGATGGCGTTCTTGGCCGAGGCCTTGGAAGCATAGCCTTCGGTCCAGAAAATCGTCTCGCTGTTGTAGACGAAGTAGGCGACGAACTCGCCGGCCTTATTCTTGCGGATCTCAAACTTGTGAGCCATGGCAGGATTCCCTGTTGCGTGAAATGGACCTATGACTTCGCGCTGTTGGCGAACGAAGTCAAGCGGTTAAGGCTCACCGCGCGTGTTTCAGGCCCAGGTACCACAGCAGAGCCAGGAAGGCCCCCTTGACGAAAGGCAGGGCCGCCAGGGTCAATGCGCCGATAGAGCCTATCAGGATCGGAATCGTCACCTGCGGCTCTTGCCAGACCACCGGAAAGAAGAAGGCCGGGGCGATAATCACGTGGCCAATCAACAGCATGGTCAAATAGGCCGGGCCGTCATCGGTCGGATAGAGGCTGAGCGGCGTATCGCAACTGGGGCATGTATCGACGACCTTGAGATAGCCCCGGAAGGCCGACGCTTCGCCGCAGCACGGGCACTTGCGGCCAAGGCCGCGCAGCAAAGCCGTTCCCAGTTTGACGCCGTTGCGGGCCATGACAATCGTCCTTTTCGTTGCTAAGCGTTTGTTAGAAAATAATCGCTTCATCAATTCGGATGCAATCGCGCAAACTCTTGAAAGTCATGCTGCGCGCCGATTCAATTATTTTCTGACGGGGGCTAAGAGGAATATAGAGACAGGCGCGCAAAACTTCCATGTGTTATGCTGACGCAGGTCGCCGGGGCGAAATTTCGCGCCCGGAGATAAAAGCACTTGCAAAATCATATAAAGATATCTTTATATGATTATATGACTGATGCGCTCCATCCTGTGGCCGATTTTGACAGCCTGCTCGACGCCCTCAAGGCGGCGGGAGAGGCGACGCGTCTGCGCCTGTTGCGGCTGCTGGCGCGCGAAGAGCTGTCGGTGATGGAACTGGTCTCTATCCTCGACCAAAGCCAGCCGCGCATTTCGCGCCACCTCAAACTGATGGCCGAGGCGGGCCTGATCGAGCGCTTTCCCGATGGCGCCTGGGTCTTCTATCGCCTGTCGTCCTCGCCGACGGTTCGTCCTCTGGTCGACACCATTCTGAAACTGATGGGCGCCGCCCATGCCGGGGACCTGCGCCAGTTGGAAGCCGTGCGCGGCGCCAGGCGGGCGTCGGCCGAAAGCTATTTCGAAACCATCGCGCCGCAGTGGGACGAGATTCGCAGCCATTACATCGATGACGCCGATGTCGAGGCCGTCGTGGTCGATCTCGCGCGACAGCAGCCCTATCACCACCTGATCGACCTGGGCACAGGTTCGGGCCGCATGCTGACGCTGTTGGCAGGCCAGGCCAAGACGGCCGTTGGCGTCGACCTGTCACAGCACATGCTGAACCTGGCCCGATCACGTACCCACGAAGCCGGGTTGACCACGGTCGAGTTCCGCCACGGCGATATCGGCGACACCCGCCTGCCGGCGGGCTGCGCTGATCTGGTTGTCGTCCATCAGGTCTTGCACTTCCTCACCGATCCGCGCCAGGCGGTGGCAGAGGCCGGGCGATTGCTCAAGCCGGGCGGCCGGCTGCTGATCGTCGATTTCGCCCACCACGAGCTTGAAATCATGCGCGAGAAATACAATCACCGCCGCCTGGGTGTCGCCGAAGGCGACATGGCGGCCTGGCTGGGCGCGGCCGGTCTGACGCCCGCCACGATTCAGCATATGCAACCCGAAACACCAGGCGGTTTGACCGTCACTATCTGGACTGCCTTCAAATGAGCCCCGCCCTGAATCCTCGATTGAACCCACGATTGGCCCCGATCGCCCGCTCGCTCAGCCAGACCAGCGGCAACCTCAAGGTCTCGTTCGAATTCTTCCCGCCCAAGAGCGAGGAGATGGAGGAGACGTTGTGGGCATCGATCGCGCGGCTGGCACCACTGGATCCCGACTTCGTTTCGGTGACTTACGGCGCCGGCGGCTCAACGCGCGAGCGCACCCATCGCACGGTGAAGCGCATCCTGGACGAAACCGCGCTGAAACCGGCTGCGCATCTCACCTGTGTCGAAGCGTCGCGCGACGAGGTCGACGAGGTCATCCGCGAATACTGGGAGGCCGGGGTGCGCCATATCGTAGCCCTGCGTGGCGATCCCCCCTCGGGCTGGGGCGACTATACCCCGCGGCCCGACGGCTACCAGAACGCCACCGAACTGACCGCCGCCATCAAGCGCATCGGCGATTTCGAGGTCAGTATCGGAGTCTACCCGGAGAAGCATCCGCAGTCGCCCAGCCTGGACTTCGATCTCGATGTCCTGCGCGCCAAGGTCGATGCCGGCGCCACGCGCGGTATTAGCCAGTTCTTCTTCGAGCCGGAAACCTACCTGCGTTACCGCGATGCGGTTTTCGACGCCGGTATTGAGATCGAGCTGACGCCCGGCATCATGCCGGTCACCAACTTCAAGGGGCTGCGCCGTATGGCGGCGGCCTGCGAAGCCCAGGTGCCGCAGTGGCTCGAATCGCTGTTTGCCGGACTTGACGACGATGCCGAGACGCGGAAGTTACTGGCGTCGGCGGTGGCCGTTGAGCTATGCTTGGAGCTGGAGCGCGAGGGCGTCGAAAACTTCCACTTCTACACTTTGAATCGCGCTGACCTTGTTTTTGCCATATGTCGCATACTTGGATTGAAAGCTGCTGCACTTTAGAGCGCGCTTCGATCCGGCAGAATCGGATCGGCGCTCTAAAGTTTTTTGTTTTAACGCGCATCTTTATCCGAAAAGTGCGTCACACTTTTCGGGATGCGCTCTAAAGGCCACGCCATTATGAAACCGCTATTTTTCTCTTTCGCTGCCCTCGGTCTGATCCTTGCCTCGCCGACCCTTGCCGACGGCGATCCGTCGTGGAGCGCGCCGCACGAGCCTTATCATATCGTTGACAACGTCTGGTATGTCGGCACTGCGGGTATCGGGGTCTATCTGATCACGACGGACGAGGGCCATTTCCTGATCGATGGCGCCACGAAAGACGGGGCGGCGATCGTCGAGGACAATATCAAGACGCTTGGCTTCGACATCAAGGACGTCAAATACATCGTCGAGACTCACGCCCATTACGATCACGTCGGCGGCCTGGCCCGGCTGAAGGCCGACAGCGGCGCGGAACTGGTGGCCAGCGTCGCCGACCGCACGGCCCTGGAAGCCGGCCAGCATGAAGGCGACAATATCTATGGAGCGTCGACCTTCCCGGCGGTCAAGGTCGACCGCATCGTGGGTGAGGGCGGTACCATCACCCTGGCCGATTCGACCTTGATGGCGCGGCTGACCCCGGGTCATACCAAGGGCGCCACCACCTGGACACTGACTGCGCTGGACAATGGTCAGCCGCGGCGTGTGGTTTTTGCGTCGTCGGTGAGCGTGGCCGGCAATGTCCTGGTCGACAACGCCACCTATCCCCATATCGTCCGTGACTACCGTATCGCCTTCGATCGCCTGGAGACCATTTCGGCCGATATCTTCCTGTCCAGCCATCCGACCTTCGCCAGTCTGGAGGACAAGTACCAGAAGCAGAAGACGATCAAGTATCCGGAAGACAAGGCCCAGCCCTTTGTCGATTCGACCGAGTTCCCCAAGTACGTCGCCCAGGCCAGAGCCGATTTTGAAACCGAACTGGCCCGCCAAGAAAATGCAAAAAAGTAAGCTGCAAAGAAGTAGAGCATGACCAGCCGAGCCGCCAATATCGCTGAACGTATCGCCGTCCTGAAACAGGCAGCAAAAGAGCGCATTCTGATCCTGGACGGATCGTGGGGGGTGATGATCCAGCGCCGCGGTCTGGACGAATCCGATTTCCGCGGGGAACGGTTCGCGGCGCACGACGGCCAGCTCAAGGGCAATAACGATATTCTGTGCATCACGCGGCCGGACGTCATTGCCGACCTGCACCATCAGTATTTCGCCGCCGGGGCGGATATCTCGGAAACCAATACCTTCTCGGCGACCACGATTGCCCAGGACGATTACCGCCTGTCCCTGCAGGACTGTATCGACATCAACCTGGAAGGGGCGCGCATCGCTCGCAAGGTGGCTGACGAATGGACGGCCAAGGAGCCGCACAAGCCGCGCTTTGTCGCCGGCTCGATCGGACCGCTGAACAAGATGCTTTCGATGTCGTCGGACGTGAACGATCCCGGCGCGCGCCTGGTCACCTTCGATCAGGTCTATCAAGCCTATCGCGAGCAGGTCCAGGCGCTGTACGAAGGCGGGGTCGACCTCTACCTGATCGAAACCATAACCGACACGCTGAACTGCAAGGCGGCGATCAAGGCCATCCTGGATCTGGAAGACGAGGGGCAGGAGACCCTGCCGATCTGGATTTCGGGCACCATCACCGACCGGTCGGGCCGCACGTTGTCTGGCCAGACGGCGGAAGCCTTCTGGAACAGTGTCAGGCACGCCAAGCCTTTTGCGGTCGGCTTCAACTGCGCCCTGGGCGCCGATCTGATGCGGCCGCACATCGCCGAACTGGCACGGGTGGCGGACTGCCTGGTGGCGGCTTATCCCAATGCGGGCCTGCCCAACGCCATGGGCCAGTATGACGAGCAGCCGCACGAAACGGCGCACGAACTGCACGAATGGGCCAAGGACGGCATCGTCAATATCCTTGGTGGCTGCTGCGGCACCACGCCGGACCACATCCAGCACGTGGCCGACGAAGTCCGCGGCGTGACGCCACGCCAGATCCCGGATCGTCCCAAGGCGTTACGCCTGGCCGGGCTGGAGCCGTTCGAATTGGCGTAATCCTGCCGAAATTCGGCACATGTTTGCAGTAGCCAGACTCTCGCACCTGCGATAGCGTGCGGTTTCGATTGCAACAAAGGGGCTGGACATGACGACACGACGGCAGATTTTGGCGCGGTTTACGGCAGTGGCGGGTTTTGCCGGCGGTTATGCTGCGCTCCATGCCCTGGGGCTGACGGGCAGCGAGGCCTGGGCCGGCATGCCAGACCTGAAGCCCGGTTCAGGCGCCGGCGTGCGGGTGGCGATTGTCGGTGCCGGACCGGCCGGATTGGCCGCGGCCTACGAACTGGGCAAGGCGGGATATCACTGCACCATCCTGGAGGCGCGCGACCGCGCCGGCGGCCGCAACTGGACCGTCCGCCGCGGCTCCGAGATCGTCTATACCAACGGCACGAAACAGATCTGCGACTTCGAAGACGGTCAGTATTTCAATGCCGGCCCGGCCCGTATTCCTGCCCACCACCAGGCGACGCTCGGCTATTGCCGCGAATTCGGCGTCGCCATGGAAACCGAGGTCAACTGGTCCGGCCGCGCCCGCATCCAGGTCGACCGGCTGAATGGCGGCAAGCCGATCGAGATGCGCCAGGCCATCTTCGACTATCGCGGTCACATGGCCGAACTGCTGGCCAAGGTCGGCAAGGCCGGGGCGCTGGATCAGACCTTCACCGGTGACGACAAGGACCGGCTGATGGAAGGCCTGTCGACCTGGGGCCATCTGAGCGAACAATTGACCTATCAGGGCGCCGATCCGTCGGGCTATGAGGTCGAACCCGCCGCCGGGGCGCAATCGCCCAAGCCGAAACCGCCCCTGCCGCTGAATGTGGTCGGCGATCCGTTTGTGCAGGCCGTCTCGACCTTTGCCGATGCCGCCGATTTCCAGGCGACCATGCAGCAGCCGGTCGGCGGCATGGACCGGATTCCCGCCGCCTTCGAAGCCAGACTGGGCAATGTCATCCGCAAGGGCTGCGAGGTCAAACGCATCCGCAAGACCAGCAAAAAGGGCAAGGCGGGCGTCGATATCTTCTACTTCGATAAGGTCACCGGCCAGGCTGAGGTCCTGTCGGCCGACTATTGCATCTGCACTGTGCCCTTGCCGGTTCTGGCGGGGATAGAAAGCGATTTCGCCAAGCCGGTCAAGGCTGCCATCGAGAAGAACAAGGGCATCAATGTCGGCGGTTACAAGATCGCCTTTCAGTCGCCGCGCTTTTGGGAAAGCAAGGACCACATCTATGGCGGCCTGAGCTTCACCGACCGCGATACGTTTGCCACCTGGTATCCGTCCGACCGTTTTCATGCCGCCGAGGGCGTGATCATTGCCGGCTATGCCTTCAACGGCCGTATGGGCGAGCGCACCATGAGCGAACAGGTCGCCTATGCCCGCGAGACCATCGATCGGCTGCATCCCGGCATGGGCGGTGCGATGAAGCATCCTGCCATTGTCAACTGGACCCAGATTCCCTATTCGCAAGGTCTGGCCGCCTTTCTCTCGGATACCGACCGCGCCGCCTACGATCTGTTGTCGCAGCCGGACGGTCCCATCTATTTCGCCGGCGACCACCTGAGTTTTGTCAGTTCGTGGCAGCAGGGCGCCTTCTGTTCCGCTCACCGCGTCGTCAACCTGATTGCCGAGCGCCAGCGCTCGCTCACTGCCTGAGGAGATTAAGATGTCCCTGTTGAAATTTGTTCCCGCCCTGGCCCTGGCGCCGATCCTGTCGGGCTGTCTCATCTACAGCGACGGCGAGGGCGAGATGAAGGTCACGCAACTCAAGGACGTCGAAGTGGCGCCGGCCGTCGAGGTCAAGCGCACCTATGCCGGCAGCTTTCCGATCGCCCAGTCGATCTCTGTGCCGCCGGGATATTCGACGGTGTATCTGTCGGGCATGGTGCCGGGACCGGTGGCCGGCACGACGGACCAGTTCGGCAATACCGAGGTCCAGACCGAATCGGTGCTGAAACGCATCGAAGCGGCGCTTCAGGCGGAAGGGCTGGGCTTTGGCGATGTCGTTAATATGAAGGTCTATCTGGTCGGCGATCCGGCCATGGGCGGCAAGATGGACTTCGGCGGCATGATGAAGACCTATTCGAAATACTTTGGCACGGCCGAGCAGCCGAACAAGCCGACCCGGACCACGGTTCAGGTTGCGGGGCTGGCCAATCCGGCCTTTCTCGTCGAGATTGAAGTGACCGCGGTGAAGAAGGTGGAGTAACGAAATTAGTGACGCAACACTTTGAACGTGTTGCGTATCTCCCTCTCCCCACGTGAGGGGAGAGGGAAGCCCGAAGGGCAGGGTGAGGGGTTTGCCGCCGGTAAGG
>NZ_GL883077.1:1232170-1268146 GCF_000204015.1 Asticcacaulis biprosthecium C19
TTGAAGCGATTCCAACCTTGGCCTATGAGAGCCAGGAATTCGCAAAGCTGGCGCACCCATGAAACCCACCATCCTTTTCGGCGGCACCAGCCGCGAACGTCTTGTCTCCGTCGCTTCGGCCCAGGCCCTGGCGCATGCCCTGCCCGACGCCGACCTGTGGTTCTGGGATCATGACGGAACCGTCAATGTGACCTCGCCGGCGGCGCTCCACGCCCACGATCGGCCGTTCGAGTTGCCGTTCCGTGCCGATGGAATCCTGATCGGCGACATGGCCGGGTCGCTGGATCTGGCGGTGCACGAGAACCGCGTCCTGGTCTTGGGCCTGCATGGCGGCTCGGCCGAAAACGGCGAGTTTCAGGTCCTGGCCGAGGCGCGCGGCGTACCTTTCACCGGCTCGGGCTCTGCGGCGTCTCACCTGGCTTTCGACAAGACCGCCGCCAAGCGGTTCGCCGGCCTGGCTGGGGTCCATTCGCCGTCATCGGTGTCGCTGGATGAACTCGACGAAGCCTTTTCGCACTATGGCAAGCTGATCGCCAAACCGGCCCAGGATGGCTCGTCGTTTGGCCTGATCTATGTCAATTCGTCCCAGGATCTGGCCGCCGTCCGCCGCGAAGCGAAGACCACGGCCTATGTCATCGAGCCCTTCGTCACCGGCCCGGAAGCCACCTGTGGCGTGCTGGAACAGGCGGACGGTTCGCTGATCGCCCTGCCACCCGTCGAGATCGTGCCGGCAGAGGGGACGTTCGACTACAAGAGCAAGTACCTGGCCGCCGCAACGCAGGAAATCTGTCCGGCCCGGTTCGCGTCCGAAATCATGGCGCAACTCCGGGACCTGTCCATCAAGGCCCATAAGGCCATGTCATGTCGCGGCTATTCGCGGTCGGACTTCATCATCTCGGACCATGGGCCGGTCTATCTCGAAACGAACACCCTCCCGGGCCTGACCAAGGCGTCGCTATATCCCAAGTCGCTGAAAGCCCAGGGTATAGAGTTTGTCGACTTCCTGAACGGCCAGATCGAGCTGGCGGTAAAGCGGGCAGGGCGCTGATGGGCGCCTGGTCACACGGTCCGTTCGACAATGACGATGCCGTCGACTTCATGATGGAGCTGGAAAACGCACCATCATGGGAGACGGTGCGCGCCATTTTCGACGCCGTGCTGGCCCATGACAGCTATATCGAACTTCCCGAGGGCGCCCGGGCCTACGCAGCTGCCGCCCTGATAACCGTGGCCACCGGCAAGAGTGACGTCTCTGCCCAGGACATCTATATGACCGTCGACGCCATGGGCCCCCCGCCCGATGGCCTGGTCGCCGTGGCCAAGCGCGCCTTGCGCCAGATCACCCGCGGCGATTCCGAAATACGTGAACTCTATCTCGACAGTGGCAGTTATAACGAATGGCTCGATACCGTGGCCGAAGTTGACAAGGCACTAGCCGTATAGACGAGATCATGCCTTAAATCAGCCATTGATGTCCGACGTGACCAATCAATCTCCCAAGGGAAAGGGCTAGAAAACATGACGCTCGATTTGCCGGCAATGTCTGCACAGTTTTCGGTAACTATCGAAACCCTCGCAAACCTTGTTACGCTTCTGTCGTTCCCGATTATCGTCGCCTCGATTTTTGCTGCGTTTCAGCAGATTCGATCTCAAGCAAAATTGTCGGCAAATGAGATTTCCATAAAGGCCCTGGATCACTTTTACGGAAGCTTCATGGCGACATCGGCCTTGCGGCGTGATCTTCAAGCGAGGTTCGACCGGGGTGATACAACTGTCTCGCGCCAGGAAGCCATGCAATATTATTATCAATATTGGCAGCAGCGTGAATTGGAGTGGGAGTATTTTGTCCGAGGCCTGATCTCGGTCGACATGTTTGCGCGTTGGAGTGAAAACTGCGTTCGTCACATAATCGGGCTACGTGACTTGAACTATTACGACCATGGGCAGACGCACAAACTGAGTTCACGAGAAATTTTTGAAAACAACGTCCTTGGAAGCATTTTGCGTCGAAGCGACGATTGCCGCAATTTTTATGCCGACCTGTTGGCCCTAACGGACAAGATAACTACCTCGGGCATTGACCCCCAATCGGACGAAGCTTATCGCCTCATCAAACTGTTTGTTTTTAGACGGGCGCGCTCGCTGAAAATCAAAGCCCCGTAATCTGCTGGAATTATGACCCCTACCTTTATCAATATCGGCGAACGCACCAATGTCACCGGCTCGGCCAAGTTCCGCAAGCTGATCGTCGAAGGCGACTATACCGCTGCACTCGATGTCGCCCGCCAGCAGGTCGAGGCCGGCGCTGCCATCATCGACATTAATATGGACGAAGGGCTGCTCGATTCGGTCGCCGCCATGCGCACCTTCCTGAACCTGCTGGCCGCCGAGCCCGACATCGCCCGTGTGCCGGTGATGATCGACTCGTCGAAGTGGGAGGTGATCGAGGCCGGGCTGAAATGCGTTCAGGGCAAGGCCATCGTCAATTCGATTTCGATGAAAGAGGGCGAGGACAAGTTCCGCTCCGAAGCCACCAAGTGCCTGCGTTATGGCGCCGCCGTGGTGGTCATGGCCTTCGACGAGGTCGGCCAGGCCGATACCGCCGCGCGCAAGATCGAGATATGCAGTCGAGCCTATCGCATCCTGGTCGACGAGGTCGGTTTCCCGCCGGAAGACATCATCTTCGACCCGAACATCTTTGCCGTGGCGACCGGTATCGACGAGCACAACAACTATGCTGTCGACTTTATCGAGGCCACGCGCGCAATCAAGCAGGCTCTGCCCTATGCCCGCATCTCGGGCGGGGTGTCGAACGTCTCGTTTTCGTTCCGCGGCAACGAACCGGTGCGCCGCGCCATCCACAGTGTCTTTCTGTACTATGCCATCCAGGCCGGCATGGACATGGGCATCGTCAATGCCGGCGACCTGCCGGTTTACGATACGATTGACGCCGAGTTGCGCCAGGCGGTCGAGGACGTGATTCTGAACCGGCCGCAGCGTCACAACATCAGCAATACCGAATATCTCGTCGAGATCGCGCCGAAATACAAAAGCGACAAAGGCCAGGTCCAGGTCGTCAACCTTGCCTGGCGTGAAGGCAACGTCGAAGATCGGCTGAAACACGCCCTGGTCCACGGCATCACCGAATTCATCGACGCCGACACCGAGGAGGCGCGGCAACAGGCCGTGCGGCCGCTGCACGTTATCGAAGGCCCGCTGATGGCCGGAATGAATGTTGTCGGCGACCTGTTCGGCTCGGGCAAGATGTTCCTGCCACAGGTGGTGAAGTCCGCCCGCGTCATGAAACAGTCCGTCGCCTACCTGATGCCCTATATGGAGGCCGAAAAGGAAGCGCATGTCGCGGCCGGCGGCACCTACCAGGCGGCCGGCAAGATCCTGATGGCGACCGTCAAGGGCGACGTCCACGACATCGGCAAGAACATCGTCGGCGTCGTGCTCCAGTGCAACAATTACGAGGTGATCGACCTGGGCGTCATGGTCCCGGCTGACCGTATCCTCGCCGCGGCGCGCGAGCACAAGGTCGACATGATCGGCCTGTCCGGCCTGATCACCCCGAGCCTGGATGAGATGGTGTTTGTCGCGCGCGAAATGCAGCGCACCGGCTTTGACATTCCGCTGCTGATCGGCGGGGCGACGACGTCCAAGACCCACACGGCAGTCAAGATCGAGCCCGGCTATACGAACAACCAGGTCGTCTATGTCCTGGATGCTTCACGCGCGGTTGGTGTGGTGTCGAACCTGCTGGGGGAGGAACGCGACAATTTCGTTGCCCAGACCAAGGCCGACTACGACAAGGTGCGCCTGGCCTATGGCCGCAACGACAATCGCCCGCGGTCCAGCCTGTCCGAAGCGCGCGAGAACCGCTTCAAAATCGACTTCGCCGCTGAACCGCCGGTCAAGCCGGCCTTTCTAGGGCTGAAGACCTTCTCGCCCTATGACTTGGCTGACCTGCGTGACCATATCGACTGGACGCCTTTCTTCGCCACCTGGGAGTTGGCCGGCAAGTTCCCCTATATCCTTGACGACGAGATCGTCGGTCACGCCGCCCTGCCTCTGTATCAGGACGCGCTGAAAATGTTGGACCAGATCATCGACGAGAAGTGGTTTGAGGCCCGTGGCGTCGTCGGTTTCTGGCCGGCCAATGCGGTCGATGATGACATCGAAATCTATGGCGATGAAGACCGCACCGAGGTCATCGCCCGCCTTCATACCCTGCGTCAGCAGATGAAAAAGACTCGCGCAGACCAGAGCAATACGGCTCTCGCGGACTTTGTCGCGCCCAAGGGCATGCCGGACTGGATCGGCGGGTTCGCCGTCACCTCCGGCCATGGCGAAATGGAGATCGCGCGCAAGTTCAAAACTGCCGGCGACGACTACAACGCTATACTGGCCACGGCGCTGGCTGATCGTCTCGCCGAAGCCTTTGCCGAAGCGTTGCACAAGAAGGTGCGGCGCGAACTGTGGGCCTATGCCGCCGACGAAGACCTGGATATCGATGGTTTGATTGCCGAAAAGTACAAGGGCATCCGTCCGGCGCCGGGCTATCCGGCCCAGCCCGACCACACCGAAAAGTGGACCCTGTTCGACCTGCTGGACGCGCGGTCGCGCACCGGGATGGAACTCACCGAAAGCCTGGCCATGACTCCGCCGGCCTCGGTGTCGGGGATGTATTTCGCCCACCCGAAATCGCACTATTTTGGCGTCGGCAAGATCGAGAAGGACCAGGTGGAGGACTATGCCCGCCGCAAGGGCTGGGCGGTCGACGAGGCGGAGCGGTGGTTAAGCCCGATTTTGAATTATGTGCCCAGCTAGTCGATTGTAATCGTATTGACGAAACTTGATTTTAAGCTGACTATGTCTACCTGTCCACGAGATGTCCATGAGCACGCGCACCGTCACCGCCCATATCCCCGTTGAACTGGCCGAACAAGTTGACGCCTACGCGAACAAGTTGGATCGTCCACGCGGTTGGATCGTGAAGCAGGCGCTGCAGAATTGGGTCAGCCTCGAAGAGCGCCGCCATCAGATGCTGCTGGAGGGGCTCAAGGATATCGATGAGGGACGGGTTGTTGATCACGCCGAGATTGTCGTTTGGGCCAAGACTCTTGGCGAATCATGAAGATCCAATGGTCCTCGGCTGCCAACAGGGACCTTGTCCGGCTGGCGGAATTTCTCAAGCCTGTTAATCCGCGTGCTGCGGCTCAAGTAGTTCTCAACATCATTGTCGCCGTTGAAAAGCTAGCCGACTACCCCGAAATCGCGCCACGAATCGAAGGCCATGATGACCGGGATATCCGTTCGCTGATGATAGGCGATTACAATTTGCACTACGAAATCAAGGGTGACTTACTTCTGATCGTCCGCATCTGGCATGGCCGGGAAGACCGCTGACTACCCCTGCGCCAGCAAACGTGCTTCCGCCGCCTCAACGGCTTCCGGGCGCCCGAACAGGTAACCCTGGGCCTCCTCGCAGCCTTCCAACTTGAGCAGGTCCAACTGGTTCTTGGTCTCGACGCCCTCAGCCAGGACCTTGATCTCCAGGCTGCGGCCCAGGGCCACAATCGCTCGGATGATGGTCCGGGCCTGCGGATTGGTCTCGCTGTCCTTCAGGAACGAACGGTCGATCTTGATCTTGTCGAACCGGAACGCGTTCAGTGTGTCCAGCGACGAATAGCCGGTGCCGAAATCGTCGATCGCGATGGTCACGCCCAGAGCCTTCAACTGCCGCAAGATATGCAGGGCGCGCGTCCGGTCGGCGATGACCATCGACTCGGTGATTTCCAGTTCCAGCCGGCGCGGCGACAGGCCGGTGCGGTACAGCGCCTGACGCACAAATGCCACCAGATCCGGATCGGTCAGTTGCGCCGGCGACAGGTTGACGGCGATCTTGATGTCGCCGTTCCACTTGGCGGCGTCCTCACAGGCCTGGGCCAGAACCCACTTGCCGATCTCGATGATGGCGCCGCATTCTTCGGCAATCGAGATGAATTCGACCGGCGGCACCAGGCCGCGCGTCGGGTGCTGCCAACGCACCAGGGCCTCGTAGCCGACGATACTGTTGTCACCCAGCGAGCGCTGGACCTGGTACAGCAGGCGCAGTTCGTCGTTCTCCACGGCAGTCCACAGGTCGCGGGCGGTGTTGCGGCGGACGCGCGCGGCCTCATCCATGCTGGATTCGTAGTAGCAGATTTTTTCCGCCAGGCCTGACTTGGCGCGGTACATGGCCAGGTCGGCATTGTTCAGCAGCACGTCGCGACTGTCACCGTCCTGGGGGAAGATGGCGACCCCTAAGCTGGCGCCCGGCTTGACTTCGAAGTTGTCGATCAGCATCGGCTCGTTCAGGGCCACGCTTACCCGTTCCAGAAAGGCTTCCAGGTCGCGGGCGTCATCGTGGCGCATGACGGCGACGAATTCGTCGCCGCCGACGCGTGCGATGGCTTCCTGGCCGTAGACGATGGATTTCAAGCGGGTGCCCAGGATCCGCAATACCTCGTCACCGGTGGCGTTGCCGTTCTGATCGTTGATTTCCTTGAAGCCGTCCAGATCGATACCGATGACCGCGACCTGCTCGCCGCGCGCATTGGCCACGGCCAGGTCCTTGTCCAGCAGGTCCAGGAAGTGGGTACGGTTGGGCAGGCCGGTGAGGGCGTCATGGCGTGCCATATAGGTGATGCGGGCCTCGTCGCGCTTGCGCGAGGTAATATCCCGGGTGACCTTGGAAAATCCGATATGCCGGCCGTCCTCGTCGAACATCGGCGTAATGACCAGGTCGACCCACAAGGTGGTGCCGTCCTTGCGGACGCGTTGTCCCTCGGGTTCGTGATAGCTGCCACTGTGCAGGGCCAGGTCGAGGATGTGGCGCGGTTCTCCGTCCTTCTGTTCCTGAGGCGTGTAGAAGATCGAGAAGTTGCGGCCGAGGATTTCTTCGGCTTTGTAGCCCTTGATGTCCTGGGCGGCGCGATTCCAGTCGGTGACGTTGCCATCCACGTCCAGCATGCAGATGGCGTAGTCCTTCACGCTCTCGACCATCAGCCGATAGCGGTTTTCATTGCGGGCGCGAACCTTGTCCAGCTTTTGGCCGAACAGGGCGGCCAGCAGGCTGCCCAGCAGGACGCTGAAGGCGGACACCGCGATCAGGGTCGACATATGGGTAGGCGACAATTGCACACCGCTGGTGATGCGCGTCGGATCGGGCTGGATGGTCACTGCGCCCATGGCGGTAAAGTGCAGGGAGGCAATAGCGAGGACCAGAAGGCCTGTGGCGCCGGCGATGTGCAGCCGGGTGTTGCCTCTTGCCGCAACGGCGACCGCTGCCGCCGCCAGCCCAGCGCCCAACACAACGGACGCAGCCACCAGGTCAACCGCCCACAGGATCTGAGCCGGGACTTCGATAGCGGCCATGCCGATAAAGTGCATGGCGCCTATGCCGCTGCCGGCGATGGCACCGCCGGCCCAGGCGGCGTGTCGGAACGGCTGGTAGACCGCCAGGGCGAGACCGCTGCCCGTGATGGCGATGGCGATGATTAGCGAAATGAGGGTCAGGCTGATGTTGAACCCCAGCGGAATGCCTGGGTTATAGGCCAGCATGGCGATGAAGTGCGTGGCCCAGATGCCGAATCCGGTGGCCACCCCGGCCAGGCTCAGCCATTTGATCCGCTGCGACGCCTCGGCGCGCTGAGACCAGTGCAGCAGGTGGATCGCCGCAAAGCTGGACGTCAGGCAGATGACAACGGCCAGCAAAACCAGGCCATAGTCATGCTGGTCGCGAAGGCAGAACAGGGTGCGAAACATGGACCACTCAAGAAAGGTGCTTACGCCTGTCTACACCAAAAAACCGCTACGCCCGGTTAACACATGGCTGTCAACCCTTGGCATAGCCCCGTGCGATCGATTGCTGTCCTGCCTTGCCCTGAAGCAAAGCCTGGGCTTCGCCGGACAGGGAAACCACATCCCACTTTCGGTTGAGGGCATCCTGGACGACGGGCAGCACCTTGGGCATCGGACTGGCGTATTTGCCGACATAGTCCGGTTCCTTTGGCTTGTACTTGCCGATGTAGTCCTGAAATTGCGGGCGATAAATCGCCGCGCCGTGGGTAAAGACAGGTCCGCTCATGGTCGCCGCTCGTGGGTTGAGAAGTCTCTCCTGTGTAAACAGAGTTTAAGACTACCTTGAGCGGCTGAATAAGAGGTTGTTAAACAAGCTTAACAGTCTCTTACCGGCTTTCGGGCTTGGTGTCCGGCAATTTCGGCAGGGACTGGGATTGTGTGGCGCGACGGGCCAGGGTGTTGGTGGCAATCGGCGCGTCCGGATCGGCATGGTCCACTGTTTCGGCCGTCAGCACCGGCTTGGGCAGTTCGTTGTAGTCGTGCGGCCCACCCGAGGTCATGACCGCCTCGATGGCGTCCAACTCGGCATCCGTGGCCATCTCGGCAAACAGGTTGGGGTGGCCCGACAGCCGAACGGCGGCGTGTTCGCAATCGCCCGGCAACTGCCAGGTGGCATGGGCGCCCGCGGCCTTGGGCAGTTCCGAGGCCCGCGCCCCTTTCCAGGCATCATAGCCCAACTGGCGCGCCTTTTCGGCCTGGGCATGACCCGCCGGCGTTGCGCCCTTGCCCGACAGGGTGAGGGCGGCCTCATAGGCGCGCAGATAGGACTTACCGATGGTCTGCAAGGTTTCGTCGACAGGCAGGACCGGATCGACCTGTTTCGCCAGTTCCATATTCCCGGACAGGATGCCGTGGCACCAGGCGACACGCTGGTAATCATCGGCGGGCGCATCCTCGATAACCGGCGCATGGATCGAGCCATCGGGATTGAAGCCGGTTTCGATGACCGCATTGACCGGTGCCGGCGCGGGTTTGGCAGCAACCTTGACGGCGGCGGGCTTGCGCCGGGGCTTGGCGTCGGCCGGCGTCACGGCGGCACTGAAGGCAAAGAGGCTGGCGGTCAGGCTGAGGGCGGTCGCGGTCAAAAGGCGCAAGGACTAAACTCCGTTTACGGTCGTAAAGGTCTTATACAGCAACCAAGGCAAAAAATCGGCGTCCTTTTTAGGGGTTGCTCTGATTATGTAGCGTTACAAAAACTTTAGGACATCCTTTGCCTAAATTCGGCTATACTCCCCCCTTAAGGGAGTGGATATGTCGTTTTGGAAGAGTTTGGCGCAGAAGGCGATCCGTCACTTCGATGCCGCGGAATGTACGGAATGTCCCAAGGGGGCGCCTGGCGCCGACCCGGCTTTCGCCACGGCCGTCACCGCGCTCGGCGCCAAGCTGGCCATGGCCGACGGCCTGGCCCAGGAGGTCGAACAGGCTGCCTTCCTCAATGTCTTCCAGCCCGAGGCCGGTGCGCGACGCGACGTCCTGCGCCTGTACGATCTGGCGCGGCAGACCAGCCTGGGTTTCGAATCCTACGCCCGCCGTCTGGCCAAGCGTTACCATAGCTGCCCGCAGATCCTCGAAGATGTGCTGGAAGGTTTGTTCCATATTGCCGTGGCCGATGGCCATCTGAGCCACCCGGAAGAAACCTATCTCGAAACCGTCGCCGAATTGTTCGGCTTGTCGCGGACGACCTATCGCAAGGTCCGTGCCGGCTATGTCGAACCGGACGCGCACGATCCCTATTACATACTGGGCCTGACGCCGGCAGCGTCCGACGACGAGATCCGCGTGGCGCGCCGCCGCCAGCTGACGGAATACCACCCTGATACCCTGCGTGCCCGTGGCCTCCCGGTCGATTTCGAGCCGCTCTATACGCGCAAGGCCGCCCTGATCAACCATGCCTACGACCAGATCAGCCGCGAACGCGCGCTGATGTAAAAAAATGCGCCAGGCGGGTCTGCAAAGGGCCGTTTTCTGCGCTTCCGGTGCTCACGTACGAAATGTTGGTTGTGCTAACGCTTCGCTCTTTGAGCACGGGACGCTCCGCTCCGGTTCTCGAAACCAGCCTTTTTCGACTCAGCCTGACGTTTTTCCCGAGCACGTCCGTTCAGGGGAATGTTAACCCTGTAACGAGATTGTGAGTGTTGGCAAATTGACAGCCATGCTTAAAAAAATCTTAAAAACTGGTATGTCAGACTGCGCAGAGGTTGACGGCAGGCAATTTCGTGCCAATCTGTACAATGCGGGACCGAGCTCGTCCCTGCGTGTGAGGTGTTAGTTTCCATGTCCGATCAAGACACAAACTTTGCGGCTTTCTCGCGGACCTACCGGCCCTGGGGTCAGGTGCGTCGCAAGAACCTGATCTCGCGTATCCTGTACGGCATGGTGATGACCCTGGTCGGTCTTGCTGTCCTGGCCGGGCTGGCGGTACTGGTGGTGTTTGCGGGCATGGTCGTGGTCGCCGGTGTCGTGGCCTTCGCCCTGATCGCTGTGGCTGCCCTGTTCACACGCAAGCCCTCCAAGGTGTTCGTCCGGACGCAAGCGCCCCGCGCCGACGGCGTGATGGAAGCCCGCAAAAAAGGCTCGACCTGGACGGTTTACTAGGTCTAATCAGGGCATATGGCCCTGATCGAACTGCCTTCACCCAATTTCAACGAACGCACGACGCCGCCCGATATGGCGGTGTTGCACTATACCGGCATGCGCACAGCCCAGGCAGCTCTGGACCGGCTGCGCGACCCCGCGGCCCAGGTGTCCTCGCACTACTGCGTCGATGAAGACGGCAGCGTCTATCGCCTGGTCGCCGAAGAGCGCCGCGCCTGGCACGCCGGCCTTTCCTTTTGGAAAGGCGCCAGCGACATCAATGGCGTGTCGATCGGTATCGAGATCGTCAATCCCGGCCATGAGTTCGGCTACCGCGACTTCCCGGCCGCCCAGATCGATGCGGTGATCGGCCTGCTCGACACTATCCGTACGCGCTGGGACATTCCGGATTCCCGAATTGTCGGTCATTCGGACGTCGCGCCGGCGCGCAAGGCTGATCCCGGTGAGCGTTTCCCCTGGCCCGTCCTGGCAGATCATGGTCACGGTCTCTGGGTCGAGCCTGCTTTGCCGCCGGAGGGTGTCATGGGCCCCGCCCTGACGGTCGGCGACACCGGACCCGGCGTCTTTGCCCTGCAGGGCGCGCTGGGCAAGCTGGGCTACAACATCCTGCCCGGCGGGCCCTATGATGACGAAACCGCGACCCTCGTTCGCGCCTTTCAACGCCACTGGGCGCCGGACCGTATCGGCACCGATCTCGAAGGCAAGGCGGACGCCCTGACGCGCGTGCGGCTGATGGCTCTACTGCGACACATAACCCTGATGGAGGCCTGACATGACGGATCTACCTGAGCCGGAAACCAAATTGCCGTACTTCTTTGCCGGTATGATGGGCTTTGTCGGTGTCATTATGCTGGCCATGGGGTCGCACCCGCCGTCCACGGGAATCCTGGCGACCGGCGGGCAGTTCCTGCTGCTGCATGCGCCTGCCGTCATGACCATAACGACCCAGCGTGGCTTTAGCGGCGTTTACAAACGCGCGGCCCAGGCCCTGTTGCTGGTCGGCCCCGCCGTTTTCGCCGGGCAGATAGCGATCCATGCCGGCAGCGGAAATCCCGTTCCCTTTCTGGCCCCGATCGGTGGCGGCCTGACCATACTGGGCTGGCTCTGCGCTGCGATCGGCGCGATCCGCGCGGTGAAGTAGCTTGCTTTCCATCGACTTACAGCGCACATAGGCGCCGGGCCAGATGACCGGGCGGTCGCGGAATTTCCCTACAAAGGGTGTTTCGAGGAAAGTCCGGGCTCCACGGTAATATGACGGCGGGTAACGCCCGCCAGGGGTGACCCTAGGGATAGCGCCACAGAAAGCAAACCGCCGTACTTGTACGGCAAGGGTGAAAGGGTGCGGTAAGAGCGCACCGCGCGGCCGGTAACGGAAGCGGCATGGCAAGCCCCGTCAGGAGCAAGACCAAATAGGAACGGCGCGCTGTCGGCAACGGCAGCAGGGCATTACCGCCCCGGACCGTTCGGGTAGGTTGCGTGAGCCGTCCGGCGACGGGCGGCCAAGAGGAATGATCGCCACGACGGCAACGTCGTACAGAACCCGGCTTACAGGTCATCTGGCCCATCAAATTCGTTGTCCTGACTTTGCGTGTTGGTTCCGCGACCGAAGGCCCCGCGGCGGATGCCGTTACCGTCGCAACCGCCGCTCTTGACGCAGGCGTAAGCCGGGCGCAGTCTCCCACGTTTGGGAGGCGCGTATGGACTCAGCGAAAAAAGTTGGCCTGTGGGACATCGTCCTTTATGCCGTCGCCATGAATTTTGGCATCCGCTGGCTGGCTGTCGGTGCCGCGACAGGGCCCGTCGCCATTCCCATCTGGATCCTTGCCGCCATCCTGTTCCTGGTGCCCTTGTCCCTGGCCACAATGGCGCTGTCGGAGAAATTTCCCGGTGAAGGCGCCATCTATGCCTGGACGCGCGAGACCATGGGGCCGTTCGCCGGATTTCTGTGCGGCTGGATCTATTGGGCGTGCAACCTGCCCTTCTTTGCCTCGCTGATCGTCTTCGTCATTAATCTGGCCGCCGGGGTTATCGGTGGCGATGTCGCGGCGGCGTTGCGGCACCCGGCCGGCGCCCTGGCTGCAACCGCGGTCATCGTTGTCGTCATGGCGTTCACCCACGCCCGCGGCATCGGCACCGGCAAGTGGATTTCCAGCATTGGCGCCGTGGTGTCGATCATCCTGGCCCTGTTTATCATTGGCGCCGGCTTCCGCCTGGCCGGCGTTCAGGGCTCGGCCACCGATTTCGCCACTGCCGACTACCTGCCGAAACTGGACGCCAATGCCGCCGTGCTGTGGGCAACCATGGTCTTCGCCTATGGTGGCGCGGAAGGCGTCGCCCTGTTGCGCAACGAGGCCAAAGGCGGAGCGCGGACCATTGTCACCGCCCTGATTATGGTCGGGGCCGGCCTGACCGTGGCCTATGTGTTGGGCACGGCCGGCATGCTGATGATCCTGCCTCAGGCGGAAGCTTCGGCTCTGGGCGGCTTGCCCGATGCGCTGGGCGTGGCGGCACAGAAGCTGGGCGTGGCCAATCTGGGCCCGTGGCTGGTTGGTGGGCTGGCGATCGTGATGCTGGGCGGGCTCAATGCCTGGTTTGGTGTGGCAGCGCGGTTGCCCTTCGCCGTCGGTATCGACAACATGCTGCCCGCCGTCATCGGTCGGCGAGATCCCAAGACCGGCGCGCCGTATGTCGCGATCTTGCTGCAGGCGTTTCTGGTCATTGTCATCACTGCCCTGACCCAGGTGGGCGTCGATAGCCTCAATAAGCTCTATGGCCTGATCCAGGCCATGTCGACCCTGACCTATACTTTGCCATTCCTGTTCCTTTTTGCCGCCTGGTGGAAGGCCGATGCGCGGCCATGGGCACGGTGGACGGCTGTGCTTGGTTTCCTGGTGGCGCTCAGCGGCGTCTTGTGCAGCCTGGTGCCGGGTGCGGGAACGACTGTTGCCGATGTCCTGAAACTGGCCGGGTCGGGCGCCGTCCTGGTGGTGTCGGGCTGCATCATCTATCTGGCTTACCTCCTGCGAAAGAAAGCGTCATGAGTCACGACACGGCCCCCAAGCTCAGTGCTATCGTCACTGCGCCGGCCGATTGGTATGTCGATCCCGCTCTGTGGCAGGTCGAACGGCGCAAGGTCTTCGCCGGCAACTGGCAATTCCTATGTCACGAAAGCGATGTCGAAGCGCCGCGGCAATGGCGTGCCGATGTCCTGGCCGGCTACCCAGTGGTCGCCGTGCGTGGCGATGACGGCGTGTTGCGCGGCTTCCACAATGTCTGCCGCCACCGTGCCGGTCCACTGGTCAAGGACGAGGCCGGCGTCTGCGATGGTCATCTGACCTGCGAATACCATGGCTGGAAGTACATGCTGGACGGCCGGCTGCGCATGGCGCGGGACTTCGGCGCGGCCTCCGATTTCGACCCGCGCGAGTACGGTCTGTTCCCCATCCGCCTGGCCGTGTGGCGCGGCCTGGTCTTTGCCGGCCTGAACGAGGTTCTGCCGGACCTGGACGAAGAGCTGAAGCCGCTGGACGCGCGGCTGGGTGTGCTCGACTGGTCGGGCTTTCGGGTGGGGTTGCGCCGTTCGCACCTGCTGGACTGCAACTGGAAGACCTATGTCGAGAACTATCTCGAAGGCTATCACGTGCCCAATGTCCATCCGAGCCTCGATGCCGAGATCCTGTCGGACCAGTACAAGGTGACGGTTGACGGCAAGGTGGCGCTGCACGAGGTGCCGCCGCGGTCGCAGGATGCGGTCTATGATGGCGTCTGGGCGTGGCTGTGGCCCAATGTCGCCATCAATGTCTATCAGCGCGGCCTGATGATCGAGCGCATGTCGCCGGTTGGTCACGACAACACGCGGCTGGACTATACCTATTTGACGCCGGGCGGAGAAAAGGTGGCCGCCGAGACGCTGGCCATGTCCGATCAGGTGACGGCCGAGGACAAATGGATCGCCGAAAGGGTCCAGGAAAACCTGAATGCCGGGGTTTATCGGACGGGGCGGTTGTCGCCGAAGCACGAGATTGCCGTGGCGGCATTCCAGACCTGGGTGAGGGATGCATTGGAGATTTAACTTATCGTATGGTGATTGACGGCTAAGAAGACCCCTCCGTCTCGACGCGTTTCGCCCCGTAGGGGGCTCACTTGCTCGCCACCTCCCCATCTTCGATAGGGAGGAGAAGAAAGAACAGGTGCCGCGCTTATGAAGACGTCATAAAACCTACACCGGTCTGGTAAAAACCCGACACAAAACCCGGTCATCAGGGACTTCCCAATTCTCGAGGAGGCTCCCGTGTCCGAACATCATCTTACTGGCCGTCATGACGACGGCGATATCCAGCTCAACACCTCGGCCAATCCCAGCCTGAACGATATGATCGCCGAACGGGGTTCGCGCCGGCAGATCCTGGGCGGCATGGCCTCGGTGGCCGCCCTGTTCGGTCTCAGCGCCTGCGGCAACGATAAGAGCGACTATAAGGTCGGGGCACCGATCCTGGCGGGATCGTCGGGCGCCTCGTCCTCGGGCCGCGTGGTCACCCTGACCGGCGTCCCGGGTGAGGCCACCGATCCGAAGTGGACTCAGGTCTCCGGCCCCGCGGTCACCCTGACCACGGTCGATGCCGTTACGGCGACCTTCGTGGCGCCGTCGGTCTTTACCGCTACCGACCTTGTTTTCGCCTTCTCGGGGACCCGCAACGGCGCGGCCGTCAGCCAAGCCACCGTTCTGACCGTCAGCCCGGCCCAGCTCGGTTTCCCCGCCATCGCCAAGAACCGTGACGACGTCGTCACCGTGCCGGAAGGCTACAAGGTCACGGTGCTGTACCGGATGGGCGATCCGATCCTGGCCGGCGTTGCGGCCTTCGCCAACAACGGGACGGACACGAACTTTGCAGGGCGCGCCGGCGATCACCACGACGGCATGGCCTATTTCGGCCTGAACGCCGGCGGAACGCGTGATGATTTAAGCTCGGTGCGCGGCCTGCTGGTCATGAACCACGAGAACATCACCGACCAGTACCTGCACACTTCGGGCCCGACCTCGGCCGGCGGCGTCCGTCCGGAAGCCGAAGCCATCAAGGAAATCGAAGCCCACGGCGTCAGTGTCGTCGAAGTCGTCCAGACTGGCGGCGCCTGGACCTACGTCCAGGGCAGTGCCTTCAACCGCCGGGTCACGCCGAACACACCGACGACCTTGCGCGGGCCTGTGCGCGGCGACGCCCTGGTGAAGACGGCCTATTCCACCGACGGCACGGCCGGCCGCGGCACGGTCAACAACTGCGCCAACGGCTATAGCGCCTGGGGAACCTATCTGACCTGCGAGGAAAACTGGGCCGGTTATTTCCGTCGCGCCGCCGGTGACAATGCCGCGCGCACGGCCAAGGAGGTCACCGCGCTGGGACGTTATGGTCTCTCGGCCGGCGCCGGTGGGGCCGGCAACTGGGCCTCGGTGACGGCGGCCAATGCGGCTGACCAGTCGCTGTTCTCCAAGTGGAACCTCACGGTGACCGCGGCCGACGCGACGGGCGATTACCGCAACGAAGCCAACCAGTATGGCTGGGTCGTCGAAATCGATCCGTACAATCCGGCCGCGACGCCGCGCAAGCGCACGGCTTTGGGCCGCATGGGCCACGAAGGCGCCTGGCCGGCCCCGTTCGTCGCCGGCCGCAAGCCGGTCTTCTATATGGGTGACGATTCGCGCGGCGAATATTTCTACAAGTTCGTCTCCGCAACCGCGTGGAGCGAGGCCGACGCCACGGCGACCGACCGCCTGGCCATCGGCGACAAATATCTCGACAACGGCACCCTCTATGTCGCGCGTTTCGACGCCACCGGCCAGGGCGTGTGGTTGCCGCTGACCTTCGGCACCGGCCCGCTAACCGCTGCCAATGCCGCCTACGCTTTCGCCAGCCAGGCCGACGTCCTGGTCAATGCCCGTCTGGCCGCCGACGCCCTGGGCGCCACCAAGATGGACCGTCCGGAATGGGCCGCCGTCAATCCGGCCAATGGCGAGGTCTACCTGACCCTGACCAACAACAACGCGTCCTTACGTCCGCTGAATGGCACCAATGCCGCCAATCCGCGCCACTATAACGATCCGAAGGGGGCTGCGAACCAGTTCGGCAACCCCAATGGCCACATCATCCGTCTCCACGAAGCCGGCGACACCCCGGAAGCGACCAGCTTCCAGTGGGACATCTACGCCTTTGGCGCCGGTTCCGACCTGGATGCTGCGATCAATGTCTCGGGCCTGACCGCTGACAACGACTTCTCCAGCCCCGACGGCCTGTGGTTCTCGCGTGCGTCCAGCCCTGCCGGCAAGGTCAATCCGCTGCTGTGGATCCAGACCGACGACGGCGCCTTTACCGATGTGACCAACAATCAAATGCTGGCGGCCATGCCGGGCAAAGTCGGCGACGGGGGTGCGAAGACCATCACCAACACCGGCGCAGGTGGCGCCACGGCTACGCAGGCGACCTTCGTCGGCAAGGCGCCGGGTCTGCAATTGCGCCGCTTCCTGGTCGGTCCGAAGGAATGCGAGATCACCGGTATCGACTCGACGCCGGACGGCCGCACCCTGTTCGTCAACATCCAGCATCCGGGTGAAGCTGGTACCGCCGCGGCACCGTCGTCCAACTGGCCGGCCAGCCAGTCGGGCGCGGCGGCCGGTTCGCGTCCGCGGTCGGCTACGATCGTGGTCACCAAGAACGACGGTGGCGTGGTCGCGCTGTAAGGCGCAAGTTCTGACGTCTCCAATGCCGATGGTCGTGGCCTGTTCTCCATTATGGGAGGGCAGGTCACGGGTCGTCGGCATTTTGCGTTTTCGGGCCCTATAGCGGCCGCTCGACCTCGGCCGCAACGACCGCGCCCAGCCTCTGGCCGCCTGGATAGCCGAAGACAGCATCGGCGCGCTGATCGACGAATACTTGGGCGTGCGCAACCCGTTGAGCCATCCTGAAATCCGTGATGATCCGAGGCTAAAAATTCCTGTCCATCGAATCCAACGGACACTCTGTTTCAGGATGGTTGTGAAGCCGGGTGGATAGCCGGACGTATCTTGAAGAGGGGAGCCACAGATCATCACGGATGCCGCTTCGCGGACACGGATCGACACGGATTTCATTGTGGGAGAGCCGGTCGCTCGAAATCACCCCGATCTCAGGGCGTTGCTATCGCGCGACGTCGATGAAGCTGACATTTCATCCCCAGCCATCGCGGTAAAATCCGGGATGGATCCCCACCGTTTGCAGAAAATTAATAAAAATCAGACTTTTGTCGCCAATTCCTGAGTATTTTTGCGCATATGTTCTATGTATGTTCCTGTTATTGCTGTCCTTTCTTCTTCAGAATCCGGTTTAAGTGTGGCCTAGAGTCATTGCGTCCCATTTAATCCCATGTTAACTCTAAGGGGTGGTGCGGCGCTTCGGCCCCGTCCAGGCTGGGACTTTTACGGGGCCAATGACATTTCAGGGAGCGGGCTGATAAGCCCGGCGTGGGCTTGTTTCTCTCGAGTCACGAGAAGCAATTGGATGGTAAGCGTCGCCTGCTGGTGCCGTCGGACTATCGCGCCTCTGCGCTTCAGCCCCATGAGGGTGTCGATCCTTTTGAGGGCGTCTACTGTTTCGCCGCCATCAACGCGCCCTGCCTCGAATGCGGTGGTGCCGCCTTTTTCGCCACCTACCGCGATGTGATCGACGAATACCCAAAGCTGTCGCCGACCCGCGCCGCCCTGCAACGCCGCTTCTATGCCTCGATGAACCGTCTGGGCTTCGATACCGCTGGCCGTATCACTCTGCCCGAAAAGCTATGCGATCAGTTCAACCTCTCCGGTGACGTCGTCCTGGCCGGCCTTGGCGAGTCCTTCCAGATCTGGGAGCCGAGCGCCTATGAGGCCTGGGCCGCCGAGCAGGACAAGCTGGTCGAGGACGCCTTCGCCAAGCGGGAGGTGTTGTATCAATGACCGAAGCCGCCGCCCACCTGTCCGTCCTGTTGCCCGAGGTGCTAACCGTACTTGGTAACCTTGAGGACAAGCTGATTGTCGATGGCACCTTTGGCGCCGGCGGTTATTCGCGCGCCTTCCTGCTGGGTGGCGCTCGTGTCGTGGCCTTCGATCGCGATGCCCGCGTGCGGCCCTTTGTCGAGGCGCTAAGCCAGGAATTTCCCGACCGCTTCCAGTGGGTCAATCGTTGCTTTTCCGAAATGGCCGAGGGTTTGGCTGAGCTCGGACACGCCTCTTGCGACGCTATCGTACTCGATATCGGCGTATCGTCGATGCAGCTCGACGAGGCCGATCGCGGCTTTTCCTTCATGCGCGACGGGCCGCTGGACATGCGGATGAGCGTCGATGGGCGCTCCGCTGCCGATATCGTCAATGATGACGACAAGGACGATATCGCCCACGTCATCTGGCTGTACGGTGAAGAACACAAGTCGCGCAGTATCGCTTCGGCCATTGTCCGCCGCCGCGAAGCCCAGCCGTTTGAACGCACCCTGGACCTCGCCGAGGTTGTCGAACGCGCCCTGGGCGGGCGACGTGGCGCGCCGGTCCATCCGGCGACGCGGACCTTCCAGGCCTTGCGCATAGCGGTGAATGACGAGCTGGGCGAACTGGAACGCGCACTTGAAGTGGCCGAAATCCTGCTCAGGCCCGATGGCGTGCTCGCCGTGGTTACCTTCCACTCGCTCGAAGATCGTATTGTTAAGAACTTCTTTAACGACCGCTCCGGTAAGATGGCCGGCGGGTCGCGTCATGCGCCACAGAAATTGGCAACGCGCACACCCGTCTACACCCTCATTACCCCCAAGGCGGTCCAGGCATCGGAAGCTGAAATCGCCGGCAATCCGCGTTCGCGGTCGGCCAAGCTGCGTGCTGTGCGCAGGAACCGCGCCCCCGCAGGAGTTGTGTCATGAATGCCGTCCTTCGTCTGTTCGAACAACGCGTTCGCGGCATCCGTCTGATCGAACTGGTCGGTATCGTCCTGGCGCTCGGTATGATCTTCTGGGTCTGTCTGTCGAAGGCGCGCGAGGGCGAAGACATCCGCCGGATGAACGAACTCGACGCCCAGATCGCTGCCGAGCAGGGCGCCGTCCAGACCCTGAAGATCAAAGTCGCCCAGTTAGAAAAGCCGTCACGCCTTGAAGCTCTGGCCAAGCAATATCTCGGCATGCAGCCGATCTCCGCGGCGCATGAGGCCGATATCGATTCCTTGAGCGAAATCTCGCGCGCCACCTCGCGTCCCGTCACCAGCCCTGTGCCGCTCGCGCCTGAGCCGCCGGCTGCGCCGGCTGCGGCCGATGCGCCGGCCGAACCCGAACTGATCACCACGGCCAAACCGACAGGAGACCATTGATGCGGGTCTCGCTGTTCGAAACGACTCAATCGGGCTTTCAATGGGTGGCCGACCGCGTCTGGAAGGTTGAGCACGCCTTCGAACGCGCCAATGCCTCCAACAAGAAGGCGACCTCGACGCGGATGCGCATCTTCGCCGTCCTGTGCGGCCTGGGCTTCGCCTATGCCATCCTGATGCTGTTCGCGGCCCGCGCCTCCCTGTCTGGCTCGCCTGGCAATATGGCCGCCCTGAGCGGTGAGCCCAATGCCCGGGCGCAACTGGTCGACCGCAACGGCCAGCTTCTGGCCACCGATGTTAACGATTACAGCCTGTTCGTCGACCCCACCGACATGACCTCGGAAGACCGCGGCATGGTTCGCCAGGCCCTGATGCAGATCTTCCCCAACCTGCCGCGCGAGGATATCGCCAAGGTATTCGGCAGCGGCAAGCGCATGCTGCTGACCAACAATCTGAAGGCCATCGAACGTGAACGTATTCTCAACTACGGCTTGCCAGGCATCAGCTTCGAAGCCCAGCTGGTGCGTGACTATCCGCTGGGTGAAACGGGTGCCGCCTATATCGGCATGACCAAGCGTGGCGGCGAAGGTATGTCCGGTGCCGAGATGGCGCTTCAGGACGAGATCAAGCAGGCCGCGCTGAACAATATGCCGGTCGCCCTGGCCATGGACCTGCGCGTCCAGGGGGCGTTGGAAAACGAGCTGCGCGCCGTGGCGATCGACCAGCGTGCCGAAGACGCCATCGGCATCGTCACCAATGTCCGCACCGGCGAAATCATCGCCATGGCGTCGTGGCCAGAATTCGACCTTAACAAGCCGGGCGCCTACACCGAACAGGCCAAGCGCAATCACGCCGCCGTCGACCGCTACGAGCTGGGTTCGATCTTCAAGGCGATCTCGGTCGGCATCGGCCTCGACACCGGCACCGCCTCGATGAACTCGGTCTACGACGCCCGCCAGCCCCTGGTGATCAGCGGCCGCAAGATCCACGACGACCACGCCGTCAACGCTTTCATCGGTCTGGAAGACGTGTTCATCAAATCATCCAACATCGGCACGGGGCATCTGGCCATGACGGCCGGCGCCGGCAACTTTACCCGCTATTACGAAGCCCTGGGCCTGTTCCGCTCGGCCGATACCGAACTGACCGAGCCAGCGGCGCCGCTGTACCCGAAGAAGTGGACCGATCTGTCCCTGGTCCAGACCGCCTTTGGCCAGGGCATGGCCATCACCCCCCTGAGCTTCGCTGAAGCCATCGGTGGCCTGCTGAACGGCGGTTACCGCCGGCCCCTGACCATCAAGAAGTATGACGGCACCTCGCCGATCGCCGGCACGCGCGTCTTTTCGGCCGCGACCTCGCGCACCATGCTGGACCTGATGCGCGCCAATGTCATCAAGGGCACCGGCTCGCGCGCCAATGCCCCCGGGCTGCGGGTCGGTGGCAAGACCGGCACGGCGCAGAAGCCGGAAAATGGCCGTTACGGCAGCAACCGCATCTCGTCCTTCGCCGCCGTCTTCCCGACGGATGGTCCGCTGGACGGCGATCGATATCTGGTTCTGGTTATCTTCGACTCGCCGCAAGGTGGGCCGTCCAGCAGTGGTTTGAAAACGGGCGGCTTCGTCGCCGCCCCGGTTGCCGGTCGCGTGATTGACCGGGTAGCGCCCTTCCTCGGCGTACAACGAAAAGAGGACAAGTTCACCTCGGCACAGTGGGACAAGGCCCCCGTCGCGCCGGAAGATGCAACAGGGGAAGAGTAAATGAGTACAGTGCGTTTGTCGGATATCCTGCGTCGGGACCTGGATCATGATCCATTCGTTACCGGGGTCACCGCGGACAGCCGCAAGGTCGATAAGGGCACGCTGTTTTGCGCCTTGCCGGGCACGGCTATCGACGGGCGGGACTTTATTCCCCAGGCCCTGGCCAAGGGGGCGGCTGCGGTTCTGGCGCCGGACGATACGGCGGCTTTGGAGTCCCCGGACTCGCTTCTGGTCAAGGTGTCGGACGTCCGCCGGGCTTACGCCCTGGCCGCCAAGGCCTTCTACGGTTCGCAGCCCAAGATCTGCGTCGCCGTGACCGGCACTAACGGAAAAACCAGCGTCGCCACCTTCTGCCGCCAGATCTTTTCGACCCTGGGCAAAAAGTCGGCCAGCATGGGCACGCTGGGTGTCGTCAAGTCCGACATCGACGGCACCGAGACGGCAGTGACCGGACCGGGCCTGACCACGCCGGATGCTGCCGACATGGCGCGCCACCTGTCCGAACTGGCCGCCGACGGCGTCACCCACCTGGCCTTGGAAGCGTCGTCGCACGGTATCGACCAGCGCCGCCTGGACGGCGTCTCGCTGACCGCAGCCGGCTTTACCAACCTGACCCAGGACCATCTCGACTATCACGCCACCATGGAGGCCTACAGGTGCGCCAAACTGCGCCTTTTCGAAAGCCTGTTGCCGCGCGGCCGTACCGCCGTGCTCAACGCCGATTCCGACGCCTATAACAGCTTTGCCGCCATGTGCGTCCTGTCGGGGACCAGCGTCATGAGTGTTGGCGAACGCGGGCGTGGCCTGGCCATGGTCGGGCGCGACTTGACGGTGGACGGCCAGATCCTGTTCATCGAACACCAGGGCCGCAAGTACGAGACCAAGCTGCCCCTGGCCGGTCTGTTCCAGGCGTCGAACGCCCTGGTCGCAGCGGGCCTGTGTATCGCGGCCGGCGAGGACCCCGGCGCCGTCATCCATGCCCTGTCGCTGTTGAAGGGCGCGCGTGGACGGTTGGAACGCGTCGGGGCCAAGCGCAACGCCGCCGAGGTTTATGTCGATTATGCCCACACGCCCGATGGCCTGGAGACGGTGCTGAAGGCGCTGCGTCCGCACACCCAGGGCAAGCTGGTTGTGGTGTTCGGCTGTGGCGGCGACCGTGACAAGGGCAAGCGTCCACAGATGGGCGCCATTGCCGCCCGTCTGGCTGACCGCGCCATCGTCACCGATGACAATCCGCGCAGCGAAGACCCCGCCACCATCCGCGCCGAGGTTCTGGCCGGCATGTCGTCGGAGACAGTGGAAATCGGTGATCGTAAGAAAGCCATTCTGGAAGCCGTGTCGGGCTTGAAGACTGGCGATGTCCTGGTGGTGGCCGGCAAGGGTCATGAACAGGGCCAGATCATCGGCGACAAGGTGCTGCCGTTCGACGACGTAGCGGTGGTTCAGCAGGCTTTGAAAGTATGAGACTCGCGGTTGTCCTGAACCTGGCTTTCCTGCTGGCTGCCTGTGACAAGGCGCCGGAACCCGAACCTGCGCCGGTTGTGACGGCTGAGGTTGTGCCGCAGGCCCAGGCGGAGTTCGTGGCGGCGGTCGATCTGACCGACGACCAGGCGGGTATCGACAAGTTTTGCAGCGAGTTTGTGCGAACGCCGGGTTTTGAGAGCTGGGTCGTCACGGTGCGCGAATCTCAAGTGTCGACCTTGAACCGCTCGGTCGGGATAACCTTCGACGCCGGGACCGGCGTGAAGCTGGAACAGGTCGTTCAGGCCGACAATCCGCTGCATGGGGCGGTGGAGCGGCTGCTGATCGGCGACAAGGTGACGATCAGCGGGGAGTTCACCCACGGCAATGGCGAATGCGGCTATTCACTGGATACCTTCGGGATCCGGCTGAGCAAGGTGGGTTAAAGCGCTGTAGAATCCCCTCTCCCCGTTTACGGGGAGAGGTAATATTTTGCCTATCCGCTGATCTTACCCTTGAAGGCCATGGCCGAAAGCGGTTGCCGCGTCGACGGCATTTCACGCTTTTGAAGCGATTCCGACAGGGTCGCCGGATCGCCCTGATAGCCCACGGCAATCCCGGCCTCCAGCTTCAGGTTATCGTTCAGCCCGAGGATCAGCGGTGCCTTCTCGAACTCCAGCCCGCCCATGCCATGCGTCACCAGACCCATGCTGTGGGCCTGCAAGGCCAGCGACATCCAGGCCGAGCCGGCATCGAAACTGTGGGTCGCCACCGGGCGTTCGCCGTCGAAGGACTTGACCGAAACGACAAAGATCAGGGCCGCCGCCCGTTTGGCCCAGCCCTCATTGAACGGGATCAGCAGGCTCAGCAGGGTATCGAATTCCGGCTCACCCTTGATGCCGTAGATGAACCGCCACGGTTGCAGGTTCGACGCCGACGGCGCCCAGCGCGCCGCTTCCAGCAGGGTCAGGATCTGGTCTTCCGTCACCGGCTGATCGGAGAAGGCGCGCGGCGACCAGCGCTCCGTAAACATGGGGAGGATATCGTGGGTGGTTTGGCGAGTCTGGGCTTGGCTATCGGCCATGGGGGGAGGGCTCCGACGTTTTAAGCTGGCTATTTGGGGCGAATTCTGATTGATCCCGGAATGTCCGGATGTCAATTCGTAACTATTATTGTGACAGTTCCGGCGCAATGCAAGAGGTGTTTGCGTGCTGGATACTGTTGAACGTCGATTCGCGCGCCTGGAACCCCACATCACCGCCTACGGTCCGGCGACGGACGACAAACTTCCGGCGGTGCTTCTCTTCCACGCCTGCAACGGTGTCAGGGAACATATTCACGGCTATGCCCGCCAGGTCGAGGCGGCCGGTTACCGCGCCTTCGTCATCGATTCCTTCACGCCGCGTGGCTGGGACGAATCCGCCGCCATGAGCCTGGTCTGTTCCGGCCTGGCTCTGCACGGCTATGAACGCTCAGGTGATGTCCTGGCCGCCGTCTGGGGCGTTCAGCAACGCGCCGATGTCGACGGCGACCGCATCCTCCTCGCCGGCTGGAGCCATGGCGGCTGGGCCATCATGGACCTGATGACCCAGAAGCTTACCCGCGACGGCGAGGCCCGCCTGCACAATCCGGATCCGGCGCCGCTTGCCGGCGTCAGGGGTGTGTTCCTAGTCTATCCGTACGCCAACTTCCCGGCACGGTCGAACATCCACCACTGGTACTACACGCCGAAGACCAAGGTAGTGCTGCCGCGGCAGGATTTCCTGACCGCCCACAGCCACTCCGAAACCGTCTTCCGTCACCTGGCCGAGGAAGGTCTGCCGGTCGATATCCTGACCCTGAATGCGACCCATTGTTTCGACGAAGACAGCCCCCTTCATTTTGGTCCGTTTATGACCTATGATCGTGCTTCGCATCAGGCAACAGGGGCCGCGCTGGATGCGTTTTTAGCGGAAACGCTGAGCTAACCGGGCGGGGACGTGGACAAGCCCTTTCATGATGAAGGACTTATCGATCCATGGATACACTCGAACAACGCTATGCCCTGCTGAAACCTGACATCACCGTTTACGGCCCGCAGGACGATGTCGTGCGCCCGGCGGTAGCGCTGTTTCACGGCTGCGGCGGCATGCGCGAACACATCCACATCTATGCCCAGGCGGTCGCTGATCTGGGCGTGCGCGCCTATGTCGTCGACTCGTTCAAACCGCGCGGCTGGGACCGCAAGTTCGCGGTGTCGCTGATCTGCACCGGCGCGGTGATGCAGGGCTATGAGCGTTCCGGCGACGTGCTGGCCGTGATGTGGGGGCTGAAACAGTCGGGCCTGGTCGATATGTCCAAGGTCATCCTGTGCGGCTTCAGCCATGGCGGCTGGTCGATCATGGACCTGATGACCGAAAAGCTCGACAAGCCGGGCGCGTCCAAGCTGAAAGACCCCGATCCAGCTCTGGCCGAGGTCGCCGGCATCTTTCTCGTCTATCCCTATATCAACTTTCCGGCGCGGTCGAACCGTAAGAAGTGGGTGCGGGCGCCCAAGACCTTCGCCGTCCTGGCCGAGAAGGATCACCTGACGCCGTTCAAACATTCCGGCAAGATCTTCGACAATATCAAGGCCGGTGGCGCCCAGGTCGATATTCTCAGCCTGGACGCCAGCCACGCCTTCGACGAAAAGGACAACAAGGGCATGGTGATGAGCTTCTCGGAAGAGGCCATGCACCTGTCGATGGACGCCCTGGTCGGGTTCGTGAAGACGACCTTCGCCATGTCGGCGGAACCGGAAAAGTTGGCGATGTAATGGAGACGATGGCGGAGCGTTTCGAGCGGCTGATGCCGCATGTGCAGGTCTACGGGCCTGCCGACGCGCATCCGCGTCCGACCATCCTGATTTTCCACGGCTGCGGTGGCATAGCCGCCAATATGGGCCTGTATGCCGAGGTCGCGGTGGCGCTGGGCGTGCGGGTCTATGTCGTCGATTCCTATGGCCCGCGCGGATGGAGCCGCAAGTTCGGCGCCAACTTCGTTTGCAAGGGCTTCAAGCTGCGCGGATTCGAACGCTCGGGCGATGTTCTGGCCATGCTGTGGGGCTTGAGCCGGCGTTACGAGGTCGACCCCAAGCGGATCATGCTGGCCGGGTGGAGCCATGGCGCCTGGGCGATCATGGACCTGATGACCCAGGAGCTGGCGCGGCCGGGCGAGGCACGCCTGGCCGATCCGGCGCCGCAGTGGCTGGACGGGGTGCGGGGCCTTTTCCTGGCCTATCCCTATATCAACTTTATGGCCCGGTCGGTGACCCGGCCGTGGCACCACAAGCCGCCGGTGTTTACTGTCCTGACCCTGAAGGACCACCTGGCCAGCTACAAGCAGTCGCTACGGCTGGTGAAGGGGTTAAGGGCGCAGGGGGTGTCGGTGGACACCATGACTTTGGATTCGACCCACGCCTTCGACGAAGAGGGCATCGATAAGACGAAGATCATGCGGTATGATGAGGCCGGGTTGCAGTCGACCCTGGATGCGTTCGGGGCGTTTACGAAGCGGGTGTTGTTATAGGGACGTGACATGCAGAAATTTTTGAAATATGCCGCCTTTGCGGCGATGGTTTTGGCGTCTGCCGGCAAAACCATCGCCGCGGAACCTTTGGAAAGCGTTAGTTCTCATCTTCGAATTGATGGCGTTGCGTCACAGGAAGAACGCGAACTCCTGCAATCCCTCATTCAGACGTCTAACGATCTTCTGGCTTCCCCCCACTTCGAGGAAAACCTGCTGTCGTTGGAAGGCGACTATCCCGAGATATTTGCTAATCCGGAATGGCAAGCCGTTTCCATGCGTCGTTTGACGGATATCGTGGCGCTGAGAGAGCCTGGCCTGACGATTATTCCGGTGCCGGTCGCACTATTTGGAAGCGAAGCCTACAGCGACAACACAATGTTTAATTACGTCGCAAGAACCGGTAGCACGCATTTCAATGGAATCGACTTACCCGGAGCCATGTCGATTGGGCGCGTAAATATGTATCGCTACAGACAGAATGATGTCGTCGACAAATCTTGCGCGATAAATACCATTACCCATGAACGCCTGCACCAGATTTCCAGAAGCCCAGACAAATTCGACCACGCTATTGCGGATACCTTTGCGAATAAGCGCACAAACACGACTTTACCCTTGGCAAGCTATCTGGTCGGGGCCGTCGCGCAGTGCACGTGGTTGCAGGAACAGGGACGCGTTCCGTCCGGAGGGCTCAAGTCGTGTGTCCAGGTATTTGGCACACAAAACTTTAACAACGAACGCTGCTCGCAATTTGTCGACGGACAGGATGTGGTTGATCGTAAAGGTTTGGCGAAGCCTGCGGAACCACTTTAGTGCGACCAAGTTAACTGGCACGGTCAGGCGGTGTCCTGCCGAACCTATACCACGTCCCGGGACACGACCGAATACGATCCGCACTTTGTCTGGCAGCATATGTCAGTCTCTGTTGGGGGGGGTAACTGCAATCCGGTTCAGACCTTCCTGGCGACGATAAACGGCCGGGTGTCCTTGCCCTTGCTGGCATGGCGGGCGATTTCGACGATCTCGAAGCCCGCCGCCATGATCATCGTTTCCAACTGACGCGACGTGAAGACCGACACATTGGGCGCCTTACCCAGGGCCTGCATCACCGGCAAGGCGACCCGGATCAGTAGGTTCATCTCCTTCAGGCACGGCGTTTTGGTGATGAGCAGCCCGCCAGGTTTCAGCAGACTGCGCGCCCGCCGCACCGTCGCCGACACTTCCGTCACCAGGTGCAGGATGTTGAACCCCAGGACCGCGTCGAACGAGTCGGGCGCGGCATTGAGATCGTCCAGGGTCGTGGCCGCGAACTCGAGCCCGGCAACAGGGGTTTCGGCCAATTTTTCGCGAGCGATGGTGACCATCTCGGCGGATATATCCGTCGCCAGATACGACGCCGCGTGGGGCGCCAGCTTCAGCGCCGTCGTCCCTGTACCGCAGCCGAATTCGAGCACCTTGTCGGCAGGTTTCAGATACTGCCGGGTGCGCTCCAGGGTGCGCTCATAGCCTTCCACGTCCTCGATCTTGTCGGCAGCGTATTTGCGCGCGATGCGATCCCAGAAGCGGGCGTCCTTCGTGATGTCCGGCATGGTGTCTCCCGTGGTGACCCGTGGAGTACCATATACAGATAGGAATGATATTGCCGAAATTCGCACATCGCTTATACGTATGCGCATGAATAATCCGGACTGGAACCAGCTTCGCGCCTTTTACGCTACCGCCGTGCATGGCTCGCTGTCGGCGGCGGCGCGCGAGATCGGCCTGACGCAGCCGACCCTGTCGCGTCAGATCGCGGCGTTGGAATCCGCACTGAACCTCACCTTGTTCGAGCGCGTCGGCAAGCGGCTGGTGTTGACCGAGACGGGTCATGGCGTGTTGGAACATGTGCGGGCGATGGGCGAGGCCGCCATGGCGACCACCCTATCGGCCACGGGGCATGCCGAAACCATCGAAGGCCGGGTCAGCATTTCGGCGTCCGACGCCTATGCCGCCTATGTCTTGCCCGACATCGTGGCGCGTATCCGGCGGGAGGCGCCGCAGGTGACGATTGTGGTGGTGGCGTCCAACAAGCTGAGCGACCTGCGCCGGCGGGAGGCTGACATCGCCCTGCGCCATGTCCGGCCGGAAGAGCCCGATCTGATCGGCAAGCAAGTTCGTACTTCGAAGGCCGCCTTCTTCGCCAGCCGTGACTGGGTGGCGCTGCATGGCCTGCCGCAGAAGCCAGCCGACATTGCCGGCGCCCTGATCGGGTTCGAGGATGTCGGACGGTTTGCCGCCTTCATGCGGGATGTCGGCGTTCCGGTCGAAGGGCGCGATTTCCGGCTCGTGTCCGAGAATTCCGTTGTGGTGTGGGAGATGGTCCGGCGGGGATTGGGCGTCTGCGCCATGCTGCGCGAAATCGCCGCCCGTGTGCCGGATGTTGTCGAGGTCCTGCCGGACCTGAACCCGGTCGAGGTGCCGCTGTGGCTTGTCACCCACCGCGAACTGCGCACCAGCCGGCGTATTCGGGTGGTCTATGATATACTGGCGGAGGAACTGTCGCGGTTGGGCGGTTGACAACGGGCCGATCCCGCAACAGGGTATAGCCTTTCCGGGGGAGATACCTTCATGCGCCTTGTTTTGCTGACTGCCGCTTTTCTGTGCCTGGCAACACCGGTTGTTGCCCAGGACGATCCGATCGTCGTCGTGGAAGAAGGCGATGCCGCCATGAACGCGGCTATTGCCAAGGCGCGCTCCACCCTGCCGGTGTTCTGGGCCGAACTCGCCGATCCGAAGCCGAACGAAAGCGACTTCGCGCTGAAGATCGAGATTAGCGATGGTGAGGCGGTCGAGCACTTCTGGTGTACCGATATCGTCGGTGACGGCAAGGCCGCTCGCTGCGCTATAGGAAATGATCCTCAATGGGTAACCAATGTCAAGCTCGGTCAGGTGATCGACGTGAAGCCCGATGACATTTCCGACTGGATGTACTTCCGAGACGGCAAGATTGTCGGTGGCCAGACCATTCGCGCCCTCCTGCCGCACCTGCCGCCGGAAGAGGCGGAGGTTTACCGCAACATGCTGGCGAACTAAATGCGAATAGCCGTGAGATAGATCCGGCGGACGTCTATCTCCTGGGCGTGCGGCTTGCGGACTTGGCAGTCAGAAATGGTGAAGCCGTTGTCTGTTAGCAGGTTTTGCAGATCGGCGAGAGACGGTGCCGACCAAAAGACCTGGTCGGTTATGCCCATCGGGTCGTCGATCCAGCCTTCGCCGTCGCCTTCCTTGGCGACCAGAAGCAAGCGGCCGCCGGGTTTCAGCACACGGGCGAATTCGCGGATGACACCGGGCAGGTCGGAGATTGGCGTATAGTGCAGGACGTAGTAGGCGACCAGGCCGTCGAAACCCTTGTCCGGAAAGGACATTTTGGCCATGTCCATGACCTGGAAATCGAGGTCGGGTTGTTCGGTTTTGGCCAATGCCACGCATTTATGGGAAATGTCGATTCCGGTCACCGTCAGGCCGTAGCCCGACAGTATGCGTGACAAGGCTCCGCAGGGTCCGCAACCGACATCGACGATACTTCGCGTTTGCTGGAAGTGTGCGGCAAAGCTTCGCAGAATCGCGAGGTCAAAGGGTTTGTCGTCGAATTCGTCGCGGAACAGGTCGAGGTAGCGTTGCGCCACCGCATCCCAGTAGTCAGTTACCGTCATCCGTATCTCCTTGCGCCAGGTCGCGGTATCTGGGTATCCTCCCGCAAAATCCCGGGAGAAAACTATGCCAAGTCGTGTCTCCGGTAAAAGCGTAATCGCAGCCATCTGGGCCGGTGGCCCCGACAATGATACCTATACCGGCAGCGACAGCGCCGATACCATCGAAGGGCGCGGCGGCGATGACCTGCTCGACGGCGGCGGCGGCCATGATTCCATCGCTGGCGAAGACGGCAACGACCAGATTTATGGCGGTACCGGCAATGACACCTTAAATGGCGGTGACGGCGATGACACGGCGTGGGGCGGGACAGGCCACGACATGCTGAACGGCGGCTTCGGTGATGACAGCCTGACCGGCGGAACGGGCAACGATACCTATGTCGTCAATGCGGTCGGCGATGTGATCGACGAACAGAGCGGTCAGGGGGCGGATGTCGTACAGGCTTCGATCACCTTTTCGCTGGCGGGCACCTATCTCGAACACCTGGTTCTGATTGGCATCGCCAACATCAACGGCACCGGCAGCGCCTCGGCCAACAGCCTGACCGGCAATAACAGCTCCAATCTTCTGGACGGTGGTGACGGCAGTGACACCCTGACCGGCGCCGCCGGTTGGGACACCTATGTCGTCAACACCGCGTCTGATGTGGTGATCGAGGTGGCCGGTCAGGGCGACGACCTGGTCCAGGCAGGGGTGAGCTATACACTCGGCGACTATGTCGAACGGATGACCCTGACCGGAACGGGCGATATCAATGCCACCGGCAATAGCGCGCACAACCAGTTAATCGGCAACAGCGGAAATAACGTGCTGGATGGCGCCACCGGCGGTGACTACCTGACCGGCGGGCTGGGCAATGATACCTATTACCTGGATCATTCCGGCGACAAGATCTTCGAACTGGCCGGCGAAGGGGTAGACCTGGCCTATTCGTCGGTAAGCTATGTGCTGGTCGGGACGGTGGTCGAGAACCTGATTCTGACGGGGACGGCGGACCTGAACGCGACGGGCAATGGCGTCGGCAATAAGCTGACCGGCAATTCCGGAAACAATGTGCTGGACGGGCTGGTGGGTAACGATACCCTGACCGGCGGGCTGGGGGACGACACCTATTATGTTCAGAGCTCTGGCGACAAGGTGGTCGAGGCCAGTGGTGAAGGCTATGACGTGGTGTATGCGTCGGCGACCTATACACTGACGGGTCGCTATGCCGAGGAACTGCGGCTGACGGGGGCGGCGGACATTGAAGCGTCGGGTAACAGTGTTGGTAACGTCCTGGTCGGCAATGACGGGGACAATGTGCTGAACGGGCTGGGCGGGAATGATAGCCTGACCGGCGGGCTGGGGGGGGATACCTTCCTGTTCACGGCGGGCAACCGGACGGACACGGTCACCGACTTCAGCGCCGTTGAAGGGGATATGATCAATGTCAACGCCTATACCGGCGGGGTGGACAATGCCGGCTTGGTGAGCCAGGTGGGGCTGAACGTGGTCATCGACTTCGGCAGTGGGAATGTTGTGACGGTGCTCAATGCGGTCCAGGCGGACGTGTTGAGCCATATGGTCTGGTAGGCCGGTAAAATGTTACCACCGAAGGCACGGAAAGAGATGGAAATACGCGGAATTTCGGTTAGGGGATCTCCCGCGCGAAGCGCCTTTATTCCCGGAGGCTGTGAGGGTTTGTACCTTGGTGCAGCATCCTGAATTCCGTGTTTTCAGTGGCGCCGCGCAGCGGCCTCCGTGTGGTCCGTGTTCCCTTTCACTGTCTCAGGGAACGCCCAGTCAGCCGGCCTGCCGCCAGCATTTAAGAGGAACACTGAAAACACGGAAGCGCAGCCTGCGGCTGCGTGCACGGAAGTCACGGAAAAAACCGAGTGACGCTCTGTTCATCTGGCTTATCTGGCTTATTTGGGGGCCAAATTTGACGGTTCGCGGCTCGGTTCCTAGGTGAACCTCCGTGCCGTCGCTCCATAAATCGCATTCGTGTCTGTACGCGTGCCGGAGGCGCCGGTAGTGTGCGGTCAAAGCTATTGAAACAGGGGGCCAATGAACAGGATCGCGATGGGTTTGTGTGTGCTGGTTCTGGCCTTTTGGGGTGGGGTGGCGCAGGCGGCCGGATGTGGCGCCGCCGGGATGACCCAGGCAGTCGTTATCGGCGAGACCGGCCGGTCGATGCTGATCCATCTGCCGGCGGAATTCGACCCGGACCGGCCCTTGCCGCTGGTCGTTTTGCTGCACGGATCGGGCGGGACGGGGGCCAATATGCTGAAAAGTGCCGGGCTGGCGCTGGCGGGCGACCGGCATGGCTTTATCGTTGCCGCGCCCGACGGCGGGATTCCCCACGACAAGGGGTATGTGTGGAACATACCGGGCGTTCCGACCGTATCGGGCGAAGTACCGGGGCCTGAGGATGCCGACGACGTCGCCTATATCCGGACGTCAATCGACTGGCTGGTGGCTCAGGGCTGTGTTGATGCCACGCGGGTTTATGCCACCGGGCTGTCGGGTGGAGGGCGGATGACGTCATGGCTTGGCTGCGTCGCCGCAGACCGATTTGCGGCGATTGCGCCGGTGGTCGGGCTTCGCGCGGGCAATCCGTCGAAGGACGATCCCCACACACCGGATCCGGCGACCTGTACGCCGTCACATGCCATGCCGGTGATGGCCTTTGCCGGTGATCGGGACGCGACCAACCCCATTCAGGGTGGCGGCGCAGGCTATTGGCAATATACCATGCATGCAGCGCAACAGAGATGGGCGCAGTTGAATGGCTGTAAGGCCGCGCCGGTCACTCGGTGGGTGGCGGTGGATGTTTACGAAGAGTGGTATACCGGGTGCCGCGACGATGCCGATGTCGCGGGCCGGATCACGGTCGGAGGTGGGCATAGCTGGGTTGCCGATAACGATGCGATGTGGGCGTTTTTCTCACGCTTCCGCCGGAAATGACGGCCTGACCCATTTTACATTCGACAACCGGTCCCGGTTTGGTCCCAATTAATGACTCTGCCCCCTTCACGGGGGAGTTTCCATCCCATCACGGCTTTGCGGGCGGCTGTGGTTCACCTGGCGGCCAGTCCACCGGGGCCTTGGTTCTGAGATCAAAGCGCTTCGGCGGAAGCTGGCTTCGCGTTCCCTCAGTGACATCGATCAACTGGGCATCGTCGAAATACATCTCGCCCATGAGGATCATGGCATTGTCCTCGTGAGCGACATGCTGCTCAGCAGTCGCGTTGGGGTCACGTAAGTAAGACAGATCCGGGTGAAGTTCCTCCGGATAAACGGTGCGAATGGAGAACTGGTCGCCTTCAACCAGTAACCTGATCTGGCCATCGAAACGCAGCGGGATTATATCGGGTCCATACTGCCCCGTGATTCCGTGCGCCTCAAAGAGTTTGCTGATCAGATCATCCAGCGTATGGTCCGCGGGGTCGATTTCGATCTGCGGGTTCACCACCCGAACACGCCCAGGTTGTTCCTCAATGTAGAGGAGTGCATGATTGCTCTCGCTGGAGCCCATCATGAACAGAACCATCTTATGATCGGCATAACGCCCCGCGGCAACCCGCATCTGGGCGATCGTATCCTGGATCGTTTGTTCAAAGTTCTCGTCGAAGATCATCGCACTTTCCTTACGGTCGTTGTGGCAATGGCGGTTGTCGGACTGTGACGCTGCCTTTAAGCCCATGCGCGGCAGTGATGGTGCTGGAACGGCCGCTGCAAGCGCCGTAGGTGATGGTTGCGTTAAAAGTAGTAACGCCATTACGGCCAAGCTGGTCCGCCAACTCTTGCTCGAACCGCAGATAACGCCCACCATTTTGAACTCCTTCAAACGCCACCAGATTGTAGCGATCGGCCGCCCCGCCGAATAGAGCGCCCAAGACGTGAAAACCAACATCGGGAATAGGGTGAAAGGAGCGCCTGTCACCCCAGTACACCTTCACTATTGGCCTGCGGCCTAGCTCGCTTGCTCACCATGGCACGGGCCACCCCGCTCCCCATCTTCCCATGGGAGGAGAAGGAAGAAGGGGCATTTGGGTAGGACAGCGTTATGCCTTAATGCGCGTGCTCTTCCGAGGTGCCGCTCTTGGCCAGGGGAGCGTTCGAGACTGGCATCGCCAAGGTCACCGGACCGGCGCCGTCGAAGGTCAAGGTAACATTCACAGTCTGGCCTTCCGCCGGGCGGTCGGTCAGGCCTTCCAGCATGATGTGGTTGCCGCCCGGCGCCAGGACCAGGGTCTCGCCCGGCTTGATCTCGAAGCCGCCCGTGTTCTCGCCCATCGACATGACACCGTCCTTCATGGTCATCTCATGAAGGGTGGTTTTTGTTGCGCAGGCGCAAGTGGCGGACAACAGCTTTTCGGACTTGTCGCCGCCGTTCTTGATGGTGACATAGGCCGCCGTGTTGGGATTGGTCCCCAGAGCCGCGCGCATGGCGTAGTCGGTCATCAGCACCTTGGTGTTGGTGATGACGCCGTTGACGTTGGATGTCGCGGCGGCAGTGGTCTGTTGTTTGCCTTCGCAGGCCGTCAGGGCGAGCAGCGATAGGGCGAATACGGTGGCGATTTTCATAGGCTTAGCCCCACAAACCGAAGATTTTCCTGACGTCCTTTACCACGGGGGCGGCGGCTTCGCGCGCCGTTTCCGCGCCCCTGGCCAGGACTGCGTCAATTTGCGCCGGGTCGTTCAGAAGCGTGCGCAGCTTTTCGGAGATCGGCGCCATCTTGCCCACCACCACGTCGGCCAGGGCCGGTTTGAAGGCGCCAAAGCCCTTGCCGCCAAACTCGTCCAGAACGGCCTGATTGGTGATGCCGGACAGGGCGGCATAGATGCCAACCAGGTTCTTGGCTTCCGGGCGTTCGACCAGGCCGGCCTCTTCCGACGGAAGGGCGTCCATATCGGACTTGGCCTTCTTGATCTTGCCGGCGATGGTGTCAGCGTCGTCGGTCAGGTTGATGCGCGAATTGTCGGACGGGTCGGATTTCGACATCTTGGCCGTGCCGTCGCGCAAGCTCATGATGCGCGCGCCCGGGCCCTGGTACAGGGTTTCCGGCACCGGGAAGTAGTCGGTCTTGAAGTCGTGGTTGAACTTTTTCACGACGTCGCGGGTCAGTTCCAGGTGCTGGCGCTGGTCCTCGCCGACGGGGACGTGGGTCGCCCGGTACAGCAGGATGTCGGCGGCCTGCAGCACCGGGTAGGTGTACAGCCCGATCGAGGCGCGTTCCTTGTCCTTGCCGGCCTTGTCCTTGAACTGGGTCATGCGGTCGAGCCAGCCCAGGCGCGCCACGCAGTTGAACAGCCAGGCCAGTTCGGTGTGTTGCGGCACGGCGGATTGCGGGAAGATGGTCGATTTTTCAGGGTCGACGCCGGCAGCCAGGTAGCAGGCGGCGATCTCGCGAGTTTGCGACAGCAGCTTCTCCGGGGCCTGCCAGACAGTGATCGCGTGCAGGTCGGCGATCATGTAGAAGCGGGTGGCGTCGAGGGCTTGCATGTCGGCGAACTTTTTCAAAGCGCCGAGATAGTTGCCCAGGTGGAGCGAACCGGAGGCCTGGATGCCGGACAGAATACGCATATCGTTTTAGATCCCAATTTTAGCTCGGAAGGGCTATTCCACTGACGGCAAAGCCCCTCCCACCGCTTCGCGGTCCCCCTCCCCGTGAAGAACGGGGCGGGAG
>NZ_GL883077.1:1268166-1276247 GCF_000204015.1 Asticcacaulis biprosthecium C19
GAAGGAAGTGAAGTCATTCTCGTTTAGCCCTGGCGGCGCATCACGGCCTTCAGTTCGGAAACCGAGGTCGCGCCGGTGACAAAGAGAAGGGCCATATAGAGGAACAAGCCGGCAAAACAAACCCCCACAATGGCGAATTCCTTGGCCATGTGGGCTTCGATGAGGCCGCGGTTGGCCTGAAAGAAGGCGAGTGCGACGCCCATGACCGCGCCGCACAGGACAATCTTGACCAGGGCCGACGCTGACCGACCGCTCAGGTGCCAGACCTTGCGTTTGAGCAGGGTCAGCAACATCAACAGAACGTTGGCCCAGGCCCCAGCGGAGGTGCCGATGGCCAGGCCGGGCACGCCAATTTCGGGTATGATCTGAACGCCGTCGATAACGACACCGTTGAACAGGGCGACGCCGACGCCCAAGTTGACGGCCACATTGACCAGGGCGAACTTCATCGGGCCGTAGGTGTCTTTGCGGGCATAGAAGGCCGGGCTGAGGATACGTGTCAGGACAAAGGCCGGCACACCCCAGCCATAGTGCAGCAGGGCGGCGGCGGTTTCCAGGGCGTCGTGGGGCAGGAATTCGCCGCGGGTGTAAAGCCCGTCGATCAGGTAGTGGGGAATGGCGATCAGGGCGGCCGTGGCGGGCAGGGTGAAGACCATGGCGTAGATCAGGGCGTCATCCAGGGTTTGTTGCGCGCGGTCGTGGTCGCCGGACTGGACCGAGCGTGACAGAGCCGGAAGTAGGGCCACCCCGATGGCGACGCCGACCAGGCCCAGTGGCAGCTGATACAGGCGGTCGGCCACGGTCAGCCAGGTGCGGGCGCCGTCGACCTGGGACGCGAAGATGCCCGAGACCCAGACATTGATCTGGGTCGCCGAGGCAGCCAGGGCGCCGGGTATGGCCAGCCACAGCAACTGGCGGATCTGGGGGGTGAAGCGCGGCATGACGTTGAGGCCGACTTTCGCGCCGACCTTGCGGACGGCCCATAGCAGCAGCGCGGCCTGGGCGACGCCGGCGACGACGATGCCGGCCGAGGCCCACCAGGCGCCCTTGACCGGATCGGTCTGCGGCAGGACCATGGCCAGCATGACGACATTGAGCAGGGTGGGGGCGGCGGCCGAGACGATGAAGCGGCCGCGCGCGTTCAGAACGCCCGACAGCAGGGCGACGATGGTCATGCACGGAAGATACGGCATGGCGATCTGGGTCAGGACCACGGCCAGTTTGAACTTGTCCGGCGTGTCGGCGAAGCCCGGATTGATGACGTGCATCAGCCACGGCATGGACAGCTGCGCGGCGATGGTCAGGACGACCGTGGCGCAGCAGAGCGTTGCCATGGCATCGCGCGCCAGCTTGTCGGCGGCGGCCTGGCCTTCCTCGGCCAGGACGGCGGAATAGCTGGGCACAAAGGCGGCAGTAAAGGCGCCTTCGGCAAAGATGCGCCGGAAGAGGTTGGGAAAGCTGAGCGCCGTATTGTAGGCGTCGGCAGCGATATTGCCCGAAGCGCCCATGACGGCGGTGATGACCACGTCGCGCGCCATGCCTAGAAACCGGCTGATCAGGGTGAAGGCTGAGTTGATCAGCGAATTGCGGACGAGACCGGAAGATTTGACGGGCGAGTCGGACACTGGGGAACCTGCATTGGCGTGGCGCAGCATTAGGCGTGCGGCGTAGAAGCTGCAAGCGGTTATGGGTTAATTCAATGTACGGCAGCGACGCTTGATTTGTTTGTGCTGGCGCGCTTAATGGGCGCGGGAACTGTACAGAGGCGTAAGGGCGAGGGCGGATTATGTGGAAATATCTGGTTGCGGCCGTCGTTGTCGTCGCGGCGCCGCAGGTTGCGATGGCGCAGTATGCGCCAAAACTGATCCGCGAGGCCGAATATGGCACCGTCCGTGAGGTCGAAGGCGAAAAGCTGATGATCGCCGTGGCGCGGGACGGCTGTCCCGCGGCCTGGCAGCCGGCCGGGGGCGGACCGTGCTTCGATACGCTGAAAGCCAAGCTGACCGCCAATCCGGTCCGCGTGCTGGGCCTGTATAAGGCGCCCGAACCGCGTCAACGCATCGCCGGCCGCTACGGCAGTGATTTCAGCCTGTTCACCGCCCGGATCGAAGGCGGCGCCCTGGTTGCTCAACGCCTTGACCTGCCGACCTCGGACGTCACCGTCCCGCGTAACTGCTACCGCCTGAACGGCGAGGGCGTCGGCTATGTCATTGCCGCTGAGAACGGGATGCCAAATAGTACGCTCGTCGCCTATGAGAGCCAGATCGTGTCCTGCGACGGCGGTCCGGAAACACCGCAGGGACCCTACTACCCCGAAGGCGAACCCATGCTGCCGGGATCGGCCGGCGTTCATCATCGCACCGAAGAGCTGCAGGTGTGGGGGACGACCCGCTATCTCGCCATTACCGGGGTGAGCTGCGACAAGATCTATCAGTTGCGCAAGACCTGGTGCGCCCGGCCGGCGGTTTCCTACCTGCAGGCCAATCCGGGGGTGAAGGAGGTGGACCTGATCGCCGCCCGCGCCCCGGTCAATGCCGGTGACTGGCTGAGCGAGAAGCAGATCGACCAGTGGGTGCTGAAGCGCAAGGGCAAGGACGGTTTCAAGGCCGACAGCCGGTGGGTCAACAAGTCTTTCCTCAACGGCGTGGCCGGATGCTGGGCGACCCAGGCGGTCAGTTGGAATGTCTCGCAGCAGGGCGATGGTCTGTATATTACCGAAGGCGCCCACCATGCCTGCGGCGCGCCCAAGGCGCCGGTGCCGGTCAATATCTATGAAGCCTATGGCCGTGACCTGGAGGTGGTCGACTGCGCCGAACGCCGCGGCGACTGGCGCAAGAGCGAAAGCGGCTGCCCCGATCGTATCAAGGAACAGCTGATGCGCATGGGGACCGGGGACGCCACCCTGGTCGTTCTCAACCAACACGGCCGCGTTGGGGACTATCTGCACGAAGGTGGCTATGTCAGCTATGATGTCGCGTCGGCGCGCCTCAGCAAGGAGGGTGCGCTGGATATCGATGTGGTGTATAACTACGCGCCCAGCGTTTACATGTCCAACTGCAGCCCGATGTCCGGCGGTCCGGCCGAAAGCCGCGGCTTCGTCCTGATGCGCAGTGTCGGCGTGACCCGGGCGCGTGAATATCAGTGGATGGCGTGTCCGGTTTACTGATTCAACTCAAAATTGGCGTGTTAACTTGACATTCATCAAGTCTTGCCCGCGAATCCTTCGCAACTGAGTAAAGCGTTCAACCGGAATGATCGTTGGCGCGCGCCTGTGGGGCAGTGACGCCTGGGAGGCTCAACATGTTCGTGTTCTTAGGCGATGATGGCGATGAGGGTATCGACGGTCTCGACGGTGATGTCGGCGCACCCGGTATAGCGCCGGATGACGGCACAGACGGCGGCGCCGGTGATGACGGTGAAGGGCTGATCGGGCACCTGCTCGATCAGAGCGATGTCCTGTCCGGCGACCTGGAGGTCCAGGCCGAAGGGGGCTGGGGCGGTGACGGCGGCAATGGCGGGCTGGGCGGCAGCGCCCCGACCGGAGTCGCGTTCAATGGCGCCAACGGTGGCAACAGCGGTTATGGTGGCGCCGGAGGCGACGTCAATATCGGCATCGACGATGTCATCGCGGATACGGTTTCGGTCCTGGTGGTTGCCGGCTACGGCGGCGACGGCGGCGGCTGGAACAGCACCAACCTGTTCGGCAATGGCGGCAAGGCGGCTGAGGACGGTTACAATGGCGGCAACGGTGGCAATGGCGGGCATGGCGGTGTCGGCGGCAGCACCAGTCTGACGCTGGCGGATTCCGAGGCTGGCGCGACCTTTATCCAGATCTCAGCCGGGGACGGTGGGGAAGGCGGCGACGGCGGCGACGGCGGCGAAGGCGCGTCCGTCGGCGGTACGGGCGGCAATGGCGGGTTGGGTGGCCATGGTGGCAACGGTGGCGGAGCCGCGTTGTCGGTGATTGACAATCTGTTTGTTACCTCGGACGGGCGGGCGATTGCGGCGACGGGCGGCAAGGGCGGTGACGGCGGGTTCCAGGGCTATGCCGGCACCGGCACTGCTGGCGACGGGAGTTACGGCAACAACGGCAATGGCGGGGAGGGTGGTGACGCCTCGGTCGCGGTCACGGGCAACACTTTCGACTTTACCTCTGATTGCGGCTGTGAAGACGGGATCGTCATTGCTGTTGTGGGCGGCCAGGGTGGATTTGGCTATGCCTCAGAAGATGATCCGAGCCAGGACGGCGTCAGCGGCAGCGGCGGTGATGCCGTCTTCGACTTCAGCGGCAACCATTTGCGCGCGACGATCGACGATGTGGTGATTTCGCTGGCTTTGTTCCTCAATGCCGGACAGGGTGGGGTGTTTCTTCCGGACCCGACAGACACGACGGCGGGTGTAAAAGGCGCCGACGGTACGACGGACCTCATCTTCGGCAATAACACGATCGAGGGCAGTGCCGGCATCGACACCTTTCAGCTTGAGGTCGACAATTTCATCTATGACGATGCCGATACGGGCGTGGGTATCACCCCGCTGGGCAGCGTGATCATCGACCTGACGGACGGGGTGATCGACCTGGGCAGCGGCGCGACCAGCGTGATCGCGGATATCGAACATATCGATGTCATCATCCGCGACGGCTATTTCGACAGCAATGACGATTTCCACGACAGCGGCGTCGCGGTCTATCTGCGCGGCAATGCCGCCGCCAACGACCTGGGGTCCAGCGAAGGCGACGACGAACTGAAGGGCGAGGCCGGCAATGACACGCTGAACGGCTATGGCGGCGACGATACGGTGATCGGCGGGCTGGGGGATGATGTGCTGTATGTCGACAGCGATTTCGACGTCGTGGTTGAGCTGGACGGTGAAGGCAAGGACATGGTCGTGTCGACCATCACCTGGTCGCTGGTCGGGACCTTTATCGAAGACCTGTATCTCGACGGTTTCGATGACGTTGACGGCACCGGCAATGACGGCGCCAACCGGCTCACCGGCAGCGCGGGCAATAATCGCCTGGACGGCGGCGTGGGCGCGGATTCGATGTACGGCGGCGACGGCGATGATACCTATTATGTCGACGACCTGGGCGACAGGATCTACGAAGATGCCGGTATGGGGCGTGACGTGGTCATTTCCTGGGTCAGCCTCTCGCTGGTCGGCCGGGTGGTCGAGCAGCTGTACCTGATCGGCAGCGACAATCTCAACGCCACGGGCAACACGCTGGCCAATACGATCGACGGCAATGACGGCCATAACGTCATCGACGGCGGCGAAAATTACGACAAGATGTACGGCGGACTGGGTAACGACACCTATTATGTCGACCATGTTGACGACAAGGTCTACGAGTTCCTCAATGCTGGCACGGACGTCATCTACACGTCGGTCGAATACGACCTGACCGGCCGCCATATCGAGGTCGCTTATCTGACCGGCTCAGCCGATATGGCGCTCTTCGGCAACAGCCTGGCCAACGCCCTGCACGGCAATGATGGCGGCAACCTGCTGGACGGACGTGCCGGTAATGACAGCCTGTGGGGCGGACTGGGTGACGATACCTATGGCGTCAACGCGTCGGGCGACGTGGTGACCGAACTGGACGGCGAAGGCACCGACACGGTCGAGTCGTCGCGCAGCTATGCCCTGGGTGATTTCGTCGAGAACCTGTTCCTGACCGGTGCATCGGATATCAACGGCACGGGCAACGGGCTGAACAACGCCCTGGTCGGCAATGAGGGCCACAATGTGCTGACGGGCGGGCTGGGTGACGACAGCTACTACGTTCAGGCCGGCAATGATGTGGTGGTCGAAGCCGCCGGCGAGGGCAATGACGAGGTCCATTCGTCGGTCAGCTTCTTGCTGTGGGGCACCTATGTCGAGGGACTGGTCCTGACCGGCACTGCGAACATCGATGCGACCGGCAACAATCAGGTGAACTCGCTGTTCGGCAATGACGGCAACAATGTCATCGACGGCGGCGGCGCGGGTGACCTGTTATGGGGCGGCCTGGGCGCGGATACCTTCCTGTTCCAGGCTGGCTGCCGGGCCGACAGTATCTACGATTTCGACGCCAGTGAGGGCGACGTCATCGATCTGAGCGCCTTCGGCAGTGGCACGATCAGCCAGGCCGGCAGCCACGCCTTGATCGATCTGGGCAGCGGGAATCTGGTCTGGGTGCGCGATACCGACGCCACCGATGCCGGCTTCCTGGGCGCCATCATCTGGTAGTCAGATTTCGCTAAGCGGCCCGACTCCGGTGTCGCCGGCGCGGGCCGTGAAAGCCTTGCGCACCGACAGTTTGAAATCGCGCGACAGGATGGTGTCAACCGCCATCCATTCGCCGGTCATGGAATCATCGGTCAGGGTCAGGCGGACGAAGCCGTTGTGGCCGTCGTCGCTGGCAATGATTTCGGCATTGTCGTCGGCCAGGGTCTGCGCCAGATGCAGGTCGGGCAGCCACGAATCCAGCCACCGTGTCGGCGAGGTGATCGAGGTCACCCCCATCTCGACGGCGACCTGGACGCCTGAGGCGTCGTGCAACTGATTGGCCCAGGCGGCATGGCTGTCGCCCGACACCACCACCATGCGGGCGCCGGCCTCGCGGATGAGACCATAGAGACGCTCGCGTTCGGCCGGGTAGCCGTCCCAGGCGTCGAGATTGAAGGGGAAGGGGTCAGGCCGGCTGAACAGGCCCACCATGGCGTCCAGAATGTAGCGCGGGCGATCCGGCAGGACGGCGCGGATGGCAGCCAGGTTATCGGCACCCAGGGCCTTGACCACATCGGGACCGTTGGTGCGGGTCATCACGACCTGGTTGCCCAGCAACTGCCAGCGGACGCCGTCGCGGACCGAAGCCGTGAGCGTGTTCCCCAGCCAGGCGCGCTGATCCGCGCCCAGCAATTCGCGCGAGGGATCGTTGATTTTGGCCCGCATGGCGTCGAAGTCGGGAACTTCGCCCCCCGTCGCTCCAAGTTCGGCTTCGTAGTCGAGCTGTTGCGTGCGGCCGACCAGGCGGGTCTCGGTCATGATGAGCTCGGCCATCTGGCCGAAGCGGAAGCTGCGATAGATGCTTTCGGCCAGGCGACCGGGCGCGGCTTCGCGGATCGGCATCCACTCGCCATAGGCCTTCAGCGCCGCAGCCTTGCGCAGGGTAAAATCGCCTTCGCCCTGGTCAGGATCGTGGTTCTCGGCGCCGGCGGTCCAGCAGTCGTTCATCACTTCGTGGTCGTCATAGACGCAGATCCATGGCGCCCGGGCATGGGCCGCCTGCAGGTCGGTGTCGGACTTGTACTGGGCGTGGCGGGTGCGATAGTCCGACAGTGAGACGATCTCGTGCGGCGGCTGGGGCGTGCGGTTCAGTAAACGGCCATTGCCCATGCCGTAGTCGGTCAGGCCGGCACCGTATTCGTAGATATAGTCGCCGAGATGGACCACCGCGTCGACACGGTCGAGATCGGCGATAGCGCGGTAGGCGTTGAAATAACCGTTGGGATGCAGCGAGCATGAGGCGACAGCCAGGACGACCTTGTCGGTGGTTCGCGGCAGGGTGCGGGTGCGGCCGGTGGGGGAGGTTACATTGCCCGCGATGAAGCGGTAAACATAGTCGCGGCCGGGTTCTAGGCCCTGGGCATCGACCTTGACGGTGTAATCGCGGTTCGGGCCGGTGGTGAAGGTACCCGAAGCGGCCAGGTCGGTGAAGGCGTCGTCGCGGGCGACCTGCCAGGTGACGGTGAGGGCTTCCAGGGCGCCGGTGATCCGGGTCCACAGGATGACCCGGTCCGTCAGGGGATCACCCGAGGCGACACCGTGTTCAAACCGCAGGCCTCCGGGTGACGGCGCGACGGCCGAGGCGCCCAGTGCCGGCGAAGCGGCGATGATCCCAAGGCCCCACAGGGCACGACGCCGGTTGACAGCCATTTCGACCCCTGCGAGCTGTTTCAGACGCAAATGGCCTTAGGGGGATTTGACGACAGGGATTTAACAAGTCCGTGACGGTTTTTCGGCGAAAAGGTTAATTGGGGGGAGAGGACCCCTCCGTCTCGACGCGCTTGCCGATGGCCTTCGGCCCGGCTTCG
>NZ_GL883077.1:1276411-1282663 GCF_000204015.1 Asticcacaulis biprosthecium C19
TAATAATGACCCGGACTCATTTTGGTCGCTGCCATGGCGTGTCAGCAGTCGGTCGCCGCCGTCTTGATCCGGGCGGGCCCTTCGGCCATATAGGGGGCACCCCAAAAAGGACGCCCGCATGGCCGATTCCATTATCCAGATCGAAAAGCTCGACAAGACCTACAAGGGCGGCCACCAGGCGCTGAAAAACGTCGATCTCGAGATCAAGCGCGGCGAGATCTTTGCTCTGCTAGGGCCCAATGGCGCCGGCAAGACCACCCTGATCGGCATTATCTGCGGGCTGGTGCGGCCGACCTCGGGGACGGTCATCGCCGATGGCCATGATATCGCGAAGGACTTCCGCAAGGCGCGTTCCGCCATCGGTCTGGTGCCGCAGGAACTGGCCACCGACATGTTCACGACCGTCTGGGCGACGATCGAATTCTCGCGCGGCCTGTTCGGCAAGGCGCCCAACAAGAAGCACCTGGAAAAGGTGCTGCGTGATCTGTCGCTGTGGGACAAGAAGGACAACAAGATCGCCACCCTGTCTGGTGGCATGAAGCGCCGGGTGCTGATCGCCAAGGCGCTGGCGCATGAGCCAACGATCTTGTTCCTCGATGAGCCGACCGCCGGTGTCGATGTCGAGCTGCGCCGGGAAATGTGGGAGATGGTGCGGCGCTTACGTGAAAGCGGCGTCACCATCATCCTGACCACCCACTATATCGAAGAGGCCGAGGAGATGGCTGACCGGATCGGGGTGATCAACAAGGGTGAGATTATCCTGGTCGAGGACAAGCACGATCTGATGCGCAAGCTGGGCCAGACCCAGGTTACGATCGTGCTCAAGGAACCGCTGACGTCTCTGCCGCATCAGTTGCTCACATGGCCGGTGACCCTGTCGGAGGATGGTACCACCCTGCACCTGGCCCTGAAGGGCGAAAGCGATGACACTGAAGCCGACGCGACGGGGCTGATCAAGGCTCTGGCGGCGCTGAACATCGACTTCAAGTCAGTCGATATGAGCCGGTCGTCGCTCGAAGATATTTTCGTTAGCCTGGTGGCGGGAGACAACCAATGAACTGGCATGCCATTCGGGTGATCTATGCCCACGAACTGGGCCGCAGCATCCGCACCCTTTTCCAGAGCCTGGCCACCCCGGTCATCTCGACCTCTTTGTATTTCATCGTCTTCGGTTCGGCAATCGGGTCGCAGATGGGCGATGTCGGGGGTGTGTCGTACGGTGCCTTCATCATCCCGGGCCTGGTCATGCTGACGCTACTGACCGAAAGCACGTCCAATGCCTCGTTCGGGATTTACCTCCCGCGGTTTACCGGGACGATCTACGAAGTGCTGTCGGCGCCGGTGTCGGTGTTGGAAGTGCTGGCCGGCTATGTCGGGGCTGCGGCGACCAAGTCGGTGGTGTTGGGGTGTGTGATCCTGGCTACGGCGCGGCTGTTTGTGCCCTATGAGATCGTCCATCCGTGGGCGACGGCCGGATTCCTGGTGCTGATTTCGGTGACGTTTTCGCTGTTCGGTTTCGTGCTGGGGGTGTGGGCTGACGGGTTCGAGAAGCTTCAGGCCGTGCCGATGCTGATCCTGTCACCGCTGGCGTTTCTGGGCGGGACGTTTTACTCGATCAAGATGCTGCCGGAGGCGTGGCAGACGGTGACGTTGTTCAATCCTGTGGTCTATCTGGTCAACGGTTTTCGCTGGGCGTTTTATGGCCAGGCCGATGTCAATGTGTGGATCAGCTTGGGTATGACGCTTGTCTTCCTCGCGGTGTGCCTGGCGATCGTAGCCTGGATCTTCAAGACGGGTTACCGGCTGCGGACGTAGGGCCGGAGCGGCCGTCCGGTGCGGAGGCGTCTTCGGAAGGCCCCTCACCGGATCGCGTTCACTTCGTTCCGCTCTGGTCCTCTCCCCGGCCTCGCCGGCAGGCAAGGCGGGGAGAGGTAATTATTGCGCAAATCTGTTGCGTGCAGCGACGGCCGTGTCGGCGAAGTCGCTAAACACGCCATCTACCCCCATGCCGAACAACTGGGCGTATTCCGCCATAGGGTCGCCGGCGTAGAACGCATCCAGACGGTCATTGCGCAGGGTCCAGGTGAAAACCTCCAGACCGCGGGCATGGGCGTTGTCGATGATGTCGGTGTGCAAGATGGGCTGGCCGTCGCGAAACGACACCAGCCAGCGCTTCCAGGGAGATACCACAGACGCATAGGTGGCGATCTCGTCCAGACCTTGCGGCGTCAGCATGTCGGCATAGGTGCCGGCACGGCCCGATACCACCCAATCATAGGGCTTGTCGTCGGGCGGTAACAGGGTGACCGCACCCGATGCATCGACATCCGAACCGCTAATCAGTTGCAGCAGCTTGATCGGCGTCATTTTTTTGAGGGCCTTCAAATTGGCCTGTTCGAACGACTGGATCCATACCGGCGCCGAGGCTGAGTTCAAGCCGGCGCGGTCCAGCAGGTCGACCAGTTTTTCCTCGATCGGCAGACCCAGGTTGCGATGCAAGGTCGGGAACTTGATTTCCGGTACGATGCCGATAGACCGGCCGGCTTCGCGTGACAGCCGTTCGCGCAGCCCCAGCACCTCCTGCAGGGTCGGGATGTCATAGCGATCGTCGTCGGCGTGGCTGCGATCAACGAAGACCTGGCGCGCGCGCAAGGTCTTGATCTCGGCCAAGGTAAAATCGCTGACGAAGAAATCGGTGATCTCGAAGGTGCCAAAAGAGACCGTCCGTTTGCGCCCGGCAAATTCCGGATGGCTGAGGATATCGGTCGAATCCGTCAGGACGGGATCATGGCGCACGACCAGGTGACCGTCCTTCGTCGCCACCACATCGGGCTCGATATGGTCGGCGCCCATGCGCACGGCGGCCTCATATGCGGCCAGGGTGTGTTCGGGCAGGTAGCCGGAGGCGCCGCGGTGAGCGATCACCTGTGGACGGCGCGTTTGTGCGGCGGCGGGGGTGGCAAGAGCCATGGCGGCGGAGGCGGCGAGGAGTTGACGACGGTTCATGAATGTCATCTACGCGCCCATTGCAACAGAAATAAAAAAGCCGGCTGCGGTGGTGCGCAGCCGGCTCAAGTTTACCGGGAAAGCTAACTCATTTTTACGGGGATGATCCCAAGAGGCCCCCTCCGTCTCGACGCGCTGCGCCGATGGCCTTCGGCCTGGCTTGCTTGCTCGCCACCTCCCCACCTTCGGTAGGGAGGAGAAGGAAAGTTCATCCAGGCCCGCAACGCCCCCTTAGAACTTCTTACGCACGCTCACAAAGGCCTGACGCGGGGCGCCGGTCAGGATGGTCTGGTTGGTGCCGGAGGCGTCGTTGTTGGCGAAGCCGTTGGAGCCAATCGTCGAAATGTACTCCTCGTCCATCAGGTTAGTGATGTTGAGCTGGACGGTCGTGTCCAGCGCTTCGAAGCGGTAACCCAGGCTCAGATCGGCGATGGTCGAGGCTTCGACCAGGCCACCGATGTTTTCATAGGTGTAGTAACGCTCGCCAGTGTGGTTCAGCGACAGGTTGGCGAACAGGGCGCCGTTGTCGTACGACAGCTCGGCCTTGGCCAGGTTCTTCGGCGTGTTGACGACGGTCTTGCCCTTGGTGCGGGCCTTGATCGTGCCATCAGCCGCGACAACGTCGTTGGCATAGGTCGAGTCGTTGAAGGCGTAGGTGCCGTAGACCTTCCAGGTGTCGCTCAGGCGGTAGGTACCGGCCAGCTCGAGGCCCTTGGTTTCGACCGAGCCGACGTTGGACAGGACCGGGGCATTGCCCTGGATGCCCGAACCTTGCGCCACGGCCAGGATGCGGTTGTCGAACTCGACGGCATAGACAGCGGCCACGCCCTGGAAGCGGTCGGTGCGCAGGCGAACGCCGCCTTCGAGGGTCTTGGAGGTTTCCGGCTTCAACGTATCACGGACATAGTTGATATTGGCCTGGTTCTGCGAGCTGAAGGGGCCCGCCGTCGCGGCCGAGACGTAGGCGTTCATGTTTTCGCTGTAGGAGGCGAAAACTTCATAGCCGTTGTCCAGTTGATAGACGGCGCCGATTTGCGGCAGGAAGCTGTCCTTGGACTCCAGCTCGGCCTTGATGGTGCCGCCAACCTTTTGGTTGACCGTGTTGTCGACGTTGAGCGCCTTGAAGCCGAAGTTCAGCTTCAGGGCTTCGCTGACCTGCCAAACGTCCTGGACATAGGCCTGGGTCGTCTTGGTCGTGAAGTCGTATTCCCATTGGGTGTAGAAGGGGTTCTTCTGGAAGCCCAGGGAGTCGCGGCGCGGGGCCGACAGGGTTTCGCCGTAGAAGCGGCGCGCCTGGGTGAAGTCATTGTCCTCGGTCCAGAAACCGGCCGAGACCTGATGCGCGCCCAGGTCGAAGCTGATACCGCCGATAAAGCCGGTACGGTTGATGTCATACTCGGTGGTACGGATCGAGACGTAGGCGTTGTCGGTCGACGGGCTGGCCGAATTGTAGAAGGGCGAATATACAACGCCGGGCGACGGCAGGTACGGCGTGACCCACAGGCCCTGGCCTTCGTTCTTGTGGTTGTAGATCTGGCCGGTCACGCGGATCATGTCGGTGAGGGCGAAATCGGCCTTCACGCCGCCGATGGTGTCGTTACGGACGCCGGCGCCGTAGTAGTAGGCGTCGTCGACGGTGTCGATCTTGCCGGGATAGGTCGGGTTGGCCTGGGTCTGATACAGGTTGGCGACCTGGTTGGCCAGGGCCCAGTTCGGCTGGAAATTGTCCCAGTCATAGCCCAGACGGTCGATCATTTCGAACGACAGGTCCTGATAGTCCTGTTCCTGGCGTTCCGAACGGTTGACGAAGGCCGACAGCGAACCAGCGTCGCCCAGAGGCAGAACCCACTTGGTATTGATCTGCTGCGCCTTCTGGTCGCCGGCACCCTTCCACTTTTCAGCCTTCTGATCGGCGGCGGAGACGTAGCCGCGCAAGCCACCCAGAGCGTCGATGCTGCCGGTGTCAAAACGGCCGTACAGGCGCTGCATGTCGTTGCTGCCGATCGTTGCCGCCAGTTCGCCGCCCAGATCCTGCGACGGATCGCGCGAGATGAACTTCAAGGTACCGCCCAGGTTGGACGAGGTGGCTGCATCCACCGAACCGGCGCCCTGGACCAGGTCGATGCGCGCGATGTCTTCGTTGATGATGGCGCGCGAAATGTGCAGGCCATTGTAGTTACCGTAGGACATGTCGCCCAGGGTGACGCCGTCCAGGGTAAAGCCGGTCTGGTTCTGGTTGAAGCCGCGGATCGAGATGCGGGTCGACCACTCATAGGCGCCGAACGGGTCGGCCGACTGGAAGGTGACGCCCGGAAGCTTGTCGAGGACCTTCAGCGGTGAGGTGCCGGGGGCCACTTCAGACAGGTCGGACGCGCGGACCGACTGGGTTTGGCGGCTTTGGCCGTGGCCCAGGATGATGATTTCCGCAGCTTCTTCGGCAACCGGGGCGGCGGGGGCCGCGGCGTCCTCGGCGTGGACAGCGCCGGCGAACAACGCGACGGCGGCGACGGAGGTGAACAGGAACGATTTCATTTATATCCCCTTGGGCGCCGGGGGAGGAAAGTTTGGCGCCATGGAGACGCCGCCCTAATCGTGGATGATGACGGTTTGAGCAAGGTTTTTGGACGGTTCGGTGTCTACCGCGCAAAGCTTTTGTGAAAAGCCCGTAAAGCCCTTGTTTCATAAGGGACGCATGGTGTGATCACGATGCCACAGCCAGATTCCTACTGAAAACTTACCGCGATTTTTCTTAGGGTCCTGACGGGGCGGGGCTGTTTGCAATGAGGAGACGTCATGGCCCTGCGCCCGTACTGGAGCGGCAATATCCGGCTTTCGCTGGTCACACTGTCGGTCAATGTCTATGCCGCGTTGAATCGGTCGAAGCAGATCGCCTTTCATGAAATCTATGAGCCGACGGGCGAGCGGGTGCGCCATCAACTGGTCGCCGGCGACAAGGACATCGACCGCGACGACATCGTCAAGGGCTATGAGGTCGAGAAGGGCGAATATGTCCTGATCGATCCGGACGAGATCAAGGACCTGAAGATTCCCTCCAGCAAGACCCTGGACATCGCTCAGTTCGTTGACGCCGACGCCATCGATCCGGTCTATTTCGAGAGTCCTTATTTTGTCGCGCCGGCCGACCGCGGCGATGAGGCGACCTTTCGCGTCATCCGCGACGCCTTGCGCCAGTCGGGAAAGGTCGGGGTGGGGCAGTTGGCCATAGGCGGGCGCGAGCGGTTGTGT
>NZ_GL883077.1:1283200-1288293 GCF_000204015.1 Asticcacaulis biprosthecium C19
GCAATCCCATGCCTGACTCACTTTCCCGCTATAACGAAAAGCGCGATTTTACCAGGACCGCTGAACCCGAAGGCAAGGTCGCCAAGGGTGAAGGCTTCCGTTACCTCATCCAGAAGCATGCCGCCACGCGGCTGCATTATGATTTCCGGCTGGAACTGGATGGCGTGCTGAAGTCCTGGGCCGTCACCCGGGGCCCCAGCCTCAATCCCGCCGACAAACGCCTGGCGATCGAAACCGAAGACCACCCCGTCAGCTATGGCAGTTTCGAAGGCACCATCCCCAAGGGCGAATATGGCGGCGGCACGGTCATGCTGTGGGACCAAGGAACGTGGGAGCCGATCGGGGATCCGCGCGAAGGCCTGAAAAAGGGCGACCTGAAGTTCAAGCTGCATGGCGAACGGTTGGGTGGTTCCTGGGCTTTGGTGCGGATGAAACCACGCCCTCAGGACACGAATCGTAAGAATGGCGGCCGCAACAACTGGCTTCTGATCAAACATGACGATAAGGCCGCCAACGAGGACGATGCCGAGGCGTGGCTGGAAAGTAACGCCACCAGCATCGTCTCCGGCCGCCCGATGGACGAGATCGCCAGGGGCAAAAGCCAGGTCTTGCATTCGGATAAGACCGAAAGCACCCTGAGCTTCATCCCGCCGGAACTGGCGACCCTCGCCGATAAGGTGCCCTCGGGCGAAAAATGGGTGCATGAGGTCAAGTTCGACGGCTACCGCCTGCAAGCCCTGATCGAAGACGGGCAGGTGCGTGTATTGACCCGAACCGGCCTGGACTGGACGCACAAATTTTCTGGCATTGCCCGCCGGCTGGGAAGGTTAAAGGTCAGGTCCGCCATCCTGGACGGTGAGGTTGTGGCGCTCAACAGCGACGGTGTCTCGAGTTTCAAGGCCTTGCAGGACAGCCTGCGCGACGGCCACAGCGAAGACCTGCAATACTATGTCTTCGATCTTTTGCACTTGGACGGCGAGGACCTGACGCGGCTGCCGCTGATCGAACGCAAGGCGCGGCTGCAAAAGCTGTTGAAAGGCTTTAAGTCCGACAACCGGGTCAACTATTCGGAACATTTTACGGAACAGTCCGGATTCGTCACTAAGGTATGCGACCTGAAGCTGGAGGGACTGATTTCCAAACGCGCCGACGCCCCTTATGCCTCCGGCCGCGCCAGAACCTGGCTGAAGATCAAATGTCACAAGCGCCAGGAGTTCGTCATCGGCGGGTTCAAAGAACCGACCCATGCGGCACGCGGCATCGGCGCTCTGATGCTGGGCTACTACGAGGATGAACAGCTTATCTTCTGCGGCAAATGCGGCACGGGCTTCGACCACGACGCCTCCGTCGCCTTGCGCAAACAGTTGGACGATCTGGTGCGCAAGACCAAACCGTTTGAGGATGTCCCGGCCGGGGTCCGTCGCGAATCCATCTGGGTTGAACCCAAACTGGTGTGTGAGATCGAGTTCACCGAATGGACGGCCGATGGCCGATTGCGCCATCCGTCCTTCCAGGGGTTGCGGGCCGACAAACCGGCCAATGAGGTCGGGCGCGACCGCGAGCTACCGGTGGAGACCGCGCAAAAGGAGGCGAAGATGGACGTTGTCGATGCGAAACCACGCGTTCGTTCGAAGGCGAAGACTGGCAAGTTCGATGTCGGCGGCATCGGCATATCCAGCCCGGACCGCATCATCTATCCGGGTACCGAGATCACCAAGCTGGACCTGGCGCAGTACTACCTCGATGTGGCTGATCATATCCTGCCGTTTGTCGCCAACCGGCCTTTGTCAATGCTGCGCTGTCCGGAAGGGATCGGCGAGGAGTGCTTCTTCCAGCGCCATATGTCCGCGGGCCAGTCGGAGCATATCTATGAGACCGGCATTCCAGTGAAGGGCCGCGACGAAGATTATCTGATGATCAAGGATGCCAAGGGTCTGATCAGCCTGGTGCAATGGGGCGTCATCGAACTGCACCCATGGGGCTGCCGGGTGGACAAACCCGACCGGCCGGACCGGCTGATCTTCGACCTGGATCCAGACCCGGGCGTCAGTTGGGACAAGGTGGTGGCGGCCGCGTTCGAGGTGCGCGGCCGCATGACGGAGTTGGGCCTGAAGTGCTTCCTCAAGACCACGGGCGGAAAGGGCTTACACGTCTGCGTGCCCATCGAGCGCGACTATGGTTGGCCGACCATCAAGGCGTTTTCGCGGGCGGTGGCGCAATCGATGGAGCACGATGCGCCAGATCGGTTTATCGCCACGATGAGCAAGGAAAAGCGTAAGGGGCGGATCTTCGTCGACTATCTGCGCAATGAACTAACGGCAACCGCGGTGGCGGCGTTTTCGGTGCGCGCCCGGCCGGGGGCGAATGTGTCGACGCCTCTGGATTGGAAAGAACTGACGCCGGAGCTGAAGCCGTCGGTCTTCGATATCGACACCGTCCGTGAGCGGATAAAGGGCGGGAGGGGCGATCCGTGGGCGGACTTTTTCAAGGTGCGCCAGACGATCAAGCGCGAATACCTCGAGGCATTGAAGATCGAGCTTTAAGCGGCCTCGCGACCTGCCTTCGGCGCGGTCGGTCAGTTGTGATGGACCCGCCGCAAAGGACATCGCCAGTCCGCCTCGACCGCGCGGCCGCTGTATTGGCGCACCTCCGACGAGTCGCCGTGGCGGGCCAGCATCGGGTTTTCCGTACCGCTGAGCCGGATGTCGCGGTCGATGATGTTCTCACGCAGCGTCTCGTAGCGGCCTTCGGCGCGCAGGGTTTCGAACTGGTCATGGGCGTTGAAGACCAGAACGGGGACCTCGAAACGTCGCGCCGGCCGTGAGGCGCCAGGGTGCAGGGCGACGACGAAGAAGGCCTCGCCGCCGAAACTTAAGGAAAATTGCGGATTTTCGGGATCGGCGCTGACGCGCGGGTCGTAGGATTCGCCGGCCTGGGCATCGAGGGCTTCCAGGGCCTGAAGCCGTTGGAACATCACCTGTTCAAAGGCGGTCTCGGACAGGACGTTGCGGGTGTTGAACACGACGACGAAGGACTGAAACGGGCCTGGGTGTTCACGGTAATAGCGAGCAAAATCACGCAGGGATTCGTAGATAGTCCGGTCGTCGCGGGGACAGCGGATGTCGCCGGCGACGACGAACTGCATCTGTTGACGCGATAAGGCCGACTTGGCCCCGACGCACGGAAACGCCTTGTCACGGATATGGGCTTCGAATCGTTCAATCAAGGCGCTATCTGCGCCGGTGGAGTCTTTGTTGATCGTCGGAAAATACAAGGATACGCCTTCCTCTGCTGGAAGGTTAATCTAATGGACGTGAGGTAAGAAGAAACTTGGGAACGGGTCGCAAGCGTGCAAGAAGCCTGTAAGATATGGCGCGTGACAGGCTGTGGTTTTGTTTATACAATGCTTATCCGACGACGTCCATTCCTGACGTCTTTCTTACAAGTTTGTTTCTAAGGTTCAACCGATTGCGGGCGGAGCGGGGCAGGATCATGCCAGAACAGATATTGGGTTTGACCCCGTGGCGTTAGTGAAAACGGCGCTCCCTTCGCCCGTACCCACGTCGGGGGCTTCGGCTTGGTTGAGCGATTTTGGGCTGAGCGATTTTGCCTGGCGTGACGGCGGGCTTTATATCCGCAAGACCGGTATTCACTTGAAGATTACGCAGGCCCTGATCGCGGAGATCGCCAGTTGGGTCGTGTGGTTGACGATCCTGGCCGGGGCGGCGCTGTGGGCGCGGTTGGCCTATGCGCGGCGTTTGGCTGTGTGGTATGCGCCCGACCGGCCGCGGCCATGGTATATGTGCCGGGGGGTCGCCATCTTCGGTGGCATCGATGTGGCGTGGTTGCCCGATAAGGCCGATGCCGCCTTCTATTTCGAGGATGTCACCTGTGGCCAGCCGGCGCGGTTAGCGGGTCGGCATATCAATCAGGCCTGTCAGGACATTTCCAAAGCCCATGTCGCGCGGGTGTTCGAGGAAGTCGTCGGCTATCCGCTGGCGCTGGATCCGTTGCAAGTCGCCGGCGAGATTGTCGAGAAGTCCGATAAGAATGGCGTCCATGATGGCCGCATCGTCATAGCGCCTTTAGCGCCGCTGACTGGCAAGGTCTATCAGCGCATTGTCGATACGCGCGATGACGATGGCTGCTGTCACGACCTGCGCACGCCCTGTGTCGGCGGCGAGCCGGTGGTAGTGTGGATCAAGACCAAGACCCCGGAGGGCCGGTTTTCGATCAACAACCGTCGTGCCCGGATGGCCGAACCGGAAGCGGTCTATTCCGAGACGGAACGGGACCTGATCCGGCGGTTCAATGCCCGCATCGGGCTGGACTGCGGCGGGCTGGATATCCTGCGCGACCGTTACGATGGCCGCATCTATATTGTCGACGTCAACAAGACCGATGTCGGCCCCGTCATCGCCCTGTCGTGGGGGGACAAGATCCGGTCGATGGCGCGCCTCGGGCGTGCCTTGCGCCGGCACATAATGGAGACTGTTGCATGACCACCGAAATCGCCCCGCGCACGGGTAGGGCCTTTAAGCTGAACAGGGGGCAGAGGTTGCGGGTCATCGATCCGCAGGGGGAGCAGGTCTCGGATATGCTGGCTTTCAATGCCCACGATATCGACGAAGTGATCTCGTCGGGGCGCACCCTCGACTATGCCAGCAAGCTGTTTTTAACGGTGGGGGATCCGATCTATTCCAATCGCAGCAATGTCATGCTGCGCATCGTTGAGGATACGGTCGGGCGACATGACTTCCTGCTGACGCCGTGTTCCAAGGATACGTTCCGCATCATCTATGGCGATGAGCATCCGCATCACGGCTGTTTCGGCAATCTGTCGATGGCGCTGGAGCCGTTTGGGGTGAAGCCTGACCAGATTCCAGTGGCCTTCAACATCTTCATGAATGTGCAGGTGGATGGTCAGACCGGCGCCCTAACGGTCGATCCTCCTTTGAGCAAGGCCGGCGACCATATCTTGTTCGAGGCCGAGATGGATCTGATCGTCGCCCTGACGGCCTGCTCGGCGCTGCAGTCGAACAACTACGCCTTCAAGCCTATCCACTATGGTGTGGAGGGGTGAAATTGTGTGT
>NZ_GL883077.1:1289470-1306501 GCF_000204015.1 Asticcacaulis biprosthecium C19
TAAGGTCAAACTCTTCTCCCTCTCCCCATTTGAGGCAGGGCTACCCGAGGTATGCGAAAGCAACTGAGGCTCGCTGATATTTTCCGGGCTCGGAAGCTGCGGCATGACTTTCGCCAGCTTGCCATCAAGCCGCACTGTGCCGTCTTCAGCAAGCAGGAAAGCAGCACCGGTAAATAGCTTGCCAATCAACTGCGCAAGACATGAGGCCGTCCACCATCTCTGAATTTCCCACGGCGTTCAGCGTGTATATCCCGTTGACATATCCCGTGTCCGGGCTATTCTATGCTGTTTCTTTGAAGGTGGATAATGACGCGCACAACCTTGTTTCACTCAAATCGCTCGCAGGCAGTTCGCTTACCTAAGGATGTGGCTTTTCCGGACGGGGTCAAAGACGTGACTATTCTGAGGGAAGGGGGGCGTCGAATCATCGTGCCGTCGAACAGTGTTTGGGACGATTTCTTTGCTGCGCCAGGCATCGATCTTGGCGAGCGCAACCAACCGACCGAACAAGTCCGTGAGAGCTTCTAGTGCTTCGATATATGCTTGATACCAGTCTATGTATCAGAGTGCTCAGAGACAGGCCGCAGTCTATCCGAGAACGGTTTAACGCGGAAGCGGATGGGCTTTGTATCTCAACGATAATATTGGCGGAATTGTTACACGGCGCTGAAAAGTCTGATCGTCCTGCTTTCAACCGGACAAAAGTCGAGCGGTTTGCTGCGCGGCTGGAGGTTATTTCATTTGGGCCCGAGGCTGCCGCCCACGCAGCAGACATTCGAGCGTCTTTGGAACGTCGGGGTACTCTGATTGGCGGTTATGACCTACTCATTGCAGGTCATGCGCGTAGCAGAGGTCTTATTGTTGTTACTGGAAATCTGGGGGAGTTCTCGCGTGTTGAAGGATTGCGCTGCGAGGACTGGCTATCGTCTGACCCGGTGTCAAGCTAGATGCACAGTCGTCATTACGCTTCCTTTCACGCGTTTCCTGCAACGCACATTTCCCATAATCTTTATTCTATCGGAGCCTTAGGGCGCGCCCACCGCATTGACCCTGACAAAGTCCCTTGATCCGCGCCGTTCATTTTGAGCGTCCGTTCGCAAAATATTGGCGTTCTGCACTGCTAATATTTTGCCTCCATGAGGTAAGCTCTACCCGACGGTTCCAGCTACGGTACCATTATTCGTGACTGTGACAGTGTAGCCGTTCTTTCGGACAGCATAACCTGCAGCACCCGGATTGGGGGCTACGACGCCGCCCGGCAAGCCGCCGTTACCACCGGCGCCACCGGGAGGGCCGGAGCTGGTTCCACCGGCGCCGCCACCGGAGAGAGATCCGTTTGCGCCGGGGTTTCCGTTCGCTGCGTTGTAGCCGAATCCGCCGAGGCCGCCCTGTCCGTTGGGGAAGCCGCCGCCACCGCCGGAACCGGCGTACATGGTCGAACCGCCTCCGGCATAGTTGCCGCCGCCGCCGCCGCCGCCGCCGCCCTTTATCGAGCCGCCCGCCGCGATCGTAACGGTAATCGGCGCCTGGGCGTAAAAGGCGTCGCCGCCAGCAGTGCCGCCGGTGGGGCTAAGCCCCTGCATGCCGCCGATAGCCGTGTTGTCGCCACCGCCGTTGCCGCCGTTGCCGCCGCCGCCGTAGACGTTGCCGTAGACGACCAGGCTGATCGTGGCATTGGCGGGCCAGGTGCCGGTTTCGATGCCACGTCCGCCTGCATAGCCAATCACATTTACGCCCTGCGGCACCACGAACTGGATAGTGACAGCAGACGTGCCGTCATAACCTGCACTGTTGGCGAGGGTGCGAAGATTGGCCGCCGGCGTCGTCACCGGAATCACGCGGGTCGTGGCCGGCGCCGTCATGGTGGTGGCACCGTTGGTTACGGTCTGGGTGCCGGTCCGATTCTCGGTACCATCGTAAAAATACACCGTATTGGCCGTGCCCTGGCTGACGTTGGTAACCCGTCCCAGCTTGTCATAAGTGTAGGTCTGTGCCGACGCGCTGAGGGCCACTGCAGCGGCCAGCGAGACGAGCGAAACGACGGTCAAGGATTTCATGATGCCCCCCAAGGTATGTTTGATGCAACATGGATAAGCCGAATTTGTACCGCTTGACAAGCGAGTTTTTCGCTCCTAGCTTGCAAATCAGGCTTGAAAACACATTGGGGGGCGAAATGAGCGTTGCAACACGTTCTGCGAAACTGCTGCTTGGCGTATCGGTGGCGGCTATTCTGGCAGCGGCATTCGGGGGGGCTCAGGCCCAGGTGGCGAGCTTGCCTCCGCCCGTCGCCAGTGCGACGGATCGCAACGGTGTCGACCTGATGTCGGGGACGCTCAGTGTTCCGCTCCCCGGCATTTCGGCGGGCAGCAACGGCAGTGGCATCAGCCGGGTCGGTTCGGGTTACAACCTCCCTTACGGTGACAATTTCGTTGGCGTGATCAATGGCGCCAGCGTCACCAGTGCCATTACGGTCTCCCTTGGTGGGACCAGTGAACAATTCAACTATCTCACCTTCAATTCGGGCACGCAGCTTTACACCTACGGTTCGGATACGGGGACCGGTAACAGCCTGACCTGTACCACCAACACGCTGAACCTTTGCTACTATATTGGATCGGATGGGACCAAGGCGACCTTCGACCGGACGCAGACTGGCAACTACGCCATCCAGGCTTCACTGGGCGCGGTTTCGAAAATCGAAAAGCCAGATGGTGAGGAACTGAACTTTTACTATCGTTCCTACATCGCCAATGCCAGTCCGCTAGTCAAGTTTCTGCAAGTTCACTCCGTCACCAGTTCGCTGGGCTGGATGGTGAAGTATGAGCTATCCGACAGCGCCAGCTGGATCGTGCCGACCAAGATCTACATCGTCAATACCTCGACCGATCACTGTGATCCCACGACCTATGGCACTGGAGGCTCGGATAGCTGTACTGTTGGCACCAGCTGGCCGACCTTGAATGGCAGTGGTGGTGGCGGTGGCGGTCTGGTGCTGGATGCGGCCGGGACGGCGGCGACAACAACAGTAACCACCAGCACGGTCAATGGTCGTGCCTTAGTGACCGGGATCACGACGCCGACCGGGGTCAGCATGAGCGCGACCCTCACCGGCGATAAGGTGACCGCGCTGACGACCAGCGGCCAGACCTGGAACTATGCCTATAGCGATAATTCTGGCATTCGCACGACCACGGTAAGCAACCCCGCTGGCGGCACAAGGGTCCTTGTGTCCAATACTTCGCTCAGTCAGGTGATCTCGGATCGGGACGAGGAGGGGCGGGTCACCAAGTACGAGTATCAGAACAAGAGAATATATCGCGTTATTAATCCCGATGCGACCTATAGCGGCGCGACCCTAACCGGCGGCTATACCGAATATGAGTATGATGCACGCGGCAATGTGACCAAAACAACAGTCGTGCCAAAGGATGCCATTGCTGGAACGACCAAAAATTTAGTTGCCACTGCCGCCTACCCTGCCAGCTGTCCGGCGACCGACCTGAAGTTCTGTAACCAGCCGACAAGCGTCACGGATTATAACGGTCTAACGACGACCTACGAGTACGACACGCCAGTGGGGGGGACCCCAATACCGGCAGCTATATGGTGAAGAAAATCACTTTGCCGTTTGTCGATAATCCAGGCAGTCTGCCGGATGGGACACCCCAGGTCCGGTATAGCTATCGCAAAATCACGCCGAGGCACTACGAGAAGCCCGGGAGCCTGGGGACCTTGACGGCGGATACGCCGGTCTGGCGGTTGGCGGAGGTTTCGACCTGTATGACGGGTACAGCGCCGACATGTGTCGGTACGGCGGATGAGGTGCGCACGATCATCAGTTACGGCGCGGATAACACGAATCCGACTTATAGGAACGTTCTGCCGGTCTCCATCACTCGGGCTACGGGCAACGGCTCGAATAGCCTGTCCGTAACCTACGGTTATGATGCGATGGGACGAGTCATCTCCACTGACGGTCCTTTATCAGGCGCAAACGACACGGATTATGCTTTTTATAACCGGGCAGGCTGGCTTCTCGGGTCGATCGGCGCCGATCCGGATGGTGCCGGGGCGCTGAAGCGCAAGGCTGTGAAATACACCCGCAATAATGACGGCAAGATCACCAAGGTCGAGTCGGGTGTTGCCAATGGAACGGCGGTTGCTGATCTTCCGTCGGGCAGCAACATTTATGAGACCGCCGAAACGGAATATGATAGCGCAACTGGGCTGCCTAAGTTCCAGCGCTACTTTTCCAAAGGCAGTGGAACGGCGCAGCAGGTTACCCGTACCGTTTATGATTCCCTATTCAGGGTCGACTGCGTCACCGTGGCGGCGTCAGATCCGCAAGCCTGTACTGTGGCAGGTGGAGCTACGCCGGAACGGATTGTGAAGTACTCGTATAACAAGGCGGGGCAACTGATCAGTTCGGTCAGCGGTTATGGAACGGCACTCGCGCGTCAGGACGTTGTAAACAGTTACAACGCGGCTGGTGCATTGGCGACCGTGGCCGACGACAAGGGTAACCTGACGACGTACAGCTACGATAAGTTTAATCGCCTCATCAAGTCCTGCTATCCTAATCCGACGACGCCTTATCTGTCTTCGACAGCCGATTGTACTGAAGTCGAGTACAATACGGCAAATACGGCGGACGCCAATCGCGCCAGCAGCCGCCCGAGCGCGGTAAATCTGCGTGACGGTGATGCCGCCAACGTCCTAGCCCGTCTTAACCTGGCCTATGATGTGCTGGGGCGGTCGAAGACGCGAGTTGGTCCAGTGGGATCGAATATCAGTGAAGATGTATATTACAACAATTTCGACCAAGTGGTGCAGCGCACCAATAACGGCGTTACCGGATCCTATACCTATCATGCGTTGTTTGGGATGGCGAGCGACGTTCAGCCCACCGGAACAGTACGCTATACTTTTGACAGCATAGGTCGTCGGGATCGCCTCTATTATGATACTTTGAACACCTTCTATCTTAGCTACGCGTACCGGTCAGACAATAGCATCAGTACGATTTCCAGCGTCTATAACTCGGGTTCTCCGGTTGTTCGCGCAACTTTCGCCGTTGACGACTATGGACGCCTGGACAGTTTAACGCTGGGGCCGTCGAGTCAGATAGTTGCGGATCCTTCGTTTGACACGGCGTCACGTCTGGCGACTCTCAACAATAATTTGGCCGGAACATCCGACGATGTGACCTGGACATTTGGCTATAACAACGCAACGAACGATATCTCATCAAGAAGCTCCAGCAACTCGGCTTACAATTACGTACCTCCGTCCAACGTCGGCCCCTTGACCTATAGTCATAATGGGCTGAATCAGATGACGGCAGCCGGTGCTACGGGCTTCACCTATGATGTCCGCGGAAACCTGGCGACGGGCGGTGGCGCAACCTTTACCTACAATCTGGATGACCTCCTGACAAATTATCAGGATGCGGCCATGACTAGCACGCTCACCTATGACGCGGAAAGCCGGTTGTCCAGCGTCGCGAAAACCGTATCGGGAACGACGACGACTCGGAAATTCCTGTACGATGGGGTGGATTTAATCGCGGAATTCGACGGATCGAATAATCTGCTGCGTCGCTACGTCCACGGTCCGGCCGCAGATCAGCCTTTGGTATGGTTTGAAGGGACTAACGACACTACGGCTCAATATTTCCTTTCAGACCAACAGGGCTCCATCACGGCTCTGACGAACAGTTCCGGTACGAAAATATCGAGTTACGCCTACGATCCATACGGCGTACCTCAGACAACGGGCGGGACGGAAAGCCGTTTCCGCTATACCGGCCAGGTTTATCTTCCCGAAGCTGGGGGGCTATACTATTATAAGGCCCGGATGTACCAACCAGCGATCGGACGATTCCTGCAATCAGATCCCATCGGTTACGCCGACGGCATGAATATGTACGCCTATGTGAAAAATAACCCCATCAATCGGACAGACTCTACCGGCTTGTATGGTGGTGGCCCCGACTGTACGCCTATCTACGAGACCTACTATTGGGTCTACACCGATAAGAATGGTAACTTTAAAGGATATGTACCCAATGAACCGCCCGTGCAGCGTCAGACTGGCCAGACATGTCATGGCGGACCAACCATGCCGTTTACCGATCAGCAACATGGCGGAGGGGGCGGCGGAGGAGGAGGAGGAGGAGGTAATCGTAACGGCCAGGATCTGAAAACCAATAAATGCATTGCGGCCGAGAAGAAGTCTGCCAAATCTTTTAAAGAAGCGGGTTTCCATGACTCTATGAGGGACAGTCCTCGGTGGAGGTATGCTGATACTGCCAAGTTTACGGCCTATACGGCCCTTAGTGGAGCAAGCTTCTGGGGAGCCGGCAACGACTTTTACAACTCCGCTCCGTTCCAGGTCATTGCGGGGGGGGGATTGTAAAAGGTGGCTACGACTATGGGGTCACGCGCGGTGCGTTGTCCAAGCCGACGGGCGTGGGGCTGAAAGTTCATTCTGCGATTAGCCTCTATGACTGGCCTGTGGCTGCCTCCATTTACCTTCATCAGGGAATTAGCGCCGCTGGACATGATGCTGAAATGAAGCGAGCGAATGCCTTTTTTGACCGAGTTGCCGTTTTCGAAGCTTGTGGGGGTGGTAAAAGAGGCGGGTGATGACAATGGTAAAGTTTTTACTGGCGGCTCTGTTTGGTGGTCTGGTGCTCTATGGAGGGCTTAAATCAAACGGTGTAAATGAAGGCACGCTTCTAAAAATTTGCGGGCTTTACATACTGTTGCTAATCGTATTTTTAGTTGCAGTAGAGCTGCTGGCTCGCCTGCGGAAAAGAAAACTAAAATGAAGCAAGGCGCCCTTAAACGGAATTACCGTGTAAGGGCGCCTTACTAATTCACCTAAAAATTGAAACGGAATTTATCTGAACTCGTTCTGCACTACCCCTTACGGCTCGGGAACTGAATCTCGACCTGGTCCTGGCCGTAAGCCATCAAATACGGCCCGCACTGGGCAAGGGCGGTAATCGCCTGGTTCTCGGATCTCAGCACCCGGTCGTTCAGAAGCGCGCCGTGCGTTCTCTTGATCACCGGCGGTCGGGCCAGATTGCCCAGTGGCGAGAAACTGACCTCCAGGGTGACGTCCAGGGTCGACTTATCCGTGACGCGGTTCCAGCACGGCTCGATCGCCTTCCACAATTCGTTGGGCGTCTTGTTGGTGCGGTTATCCGCCCTGACGTGGGACTCGTCCGCCGTGCGTGATTGCGGCGCGCTGTCGGGCTGGAAAGGGTTGCCGCCCAGGGCCTCGGCCAGCGACAGCGGCTTTTTCGAGGGTGTGAAACTGTCCTCCGCGGAAGAGGGCGCGGGATCGGACTCGGTCATGTCCGAAAACATCTCCGCCGTGGTCGGCGCAGGTACGGCCGGCGGTTCGAAGCTGTCGACAAGGCCGACCAGGTCGACCTCCAGGCCTTCCAGGTCCGATATACCTTCACCCTCAAGCTTTACCGGTGACGGGTCGGACGCCGACGACAGGGTAAGGGCCGATAGGGCCAGAAGGTGCAAGGCGACGGACAGGGTAGCCGCCACGACACGTCGCAGATTTCGATTTTTTGACCCAAATGGCTCACGCATAATGTCGCCACCATACTACGTATGATTGCTGCGCGAAGAGCGATCTGATATATTTTTTGCAAACAGGCCGTGCAGAGGCCGCATTGGGGGGTGTTGTGGGCGTATCGGCCGGTGTCGGCAAGGAAGGGGGAATCATCATGGTCGACGCCCTCGTCGCTGTGGTGATCGTGTCGCTGATGATCGCCATCTGCCTGGGGACCTTGAAAATCACCCGCGGTCTGTCCCGTTCCGCGCTCGACAACCGTGAAGCCGCGGTCGCCCTAGCCGCTGCCGTCGAAGCCGTGCCGCGCGCCGTTGGACACTACCATGGCAGTCTAGGACAGTTCGTCTACGAAGCGAAGGTCGAGGAGGACAAGGTCCAGGGCCTGCGTCTGTGCCGCATCGAGGCCTCGCTCCGCACCCGTCCGAAAGGGCGGGTCCATCGCCTTAGCGCTACGCGCTGGTGCGACCGCCATGCAGAGGCCGTCGCATGAGGCTAGGTAAGGCAAAACAGAAGGAAGGCGGTTTTACCCTGGCGGAAGCGGTGATGGCGCTGCTGGTGGTCAGCCTGGCTATGGCCGGACTGATGCAGGTTAACCGCATGATCGCGCAGGGCGAGCGCCGCGGCCTGGCCGACCGCCGGGTCGAGGCGTCGCGCAGGTCCTTTGTGAATGAACTGCGGCAGACCCTGACGCCGTTGCAGCCTCTGCGCGACGCCAAGGTCAGTGGCGATGCAGAGGGATTGAGCTATCCTTGCGCCAACGGGGAATGCGCCCTGAGACCGCCCAATGGGCGACTGGTCTATCTGTCGGAAGGGGCGGTTCATACGGCCTGGCCACCCGCGCCCGTATCCGATCAGCCGCCGCCGCGCCTGTCGGCCGTATTGTGGCAGGATGGCGATGGTAAAAATCTTGCCACGGTGAAATTTCCGGTTGAACATGAAGCCGATTGTCTGTTCGACATGATTTCACGTACCTGCCTCCAACCCCAGTCCTCGGCGTCGGCCTCATGAACGACTTGAACATACCCGAGCGGGCCGCTTTCAAGCCCTTCACACGCGTGATCGGGGCGCCACCCGGCTGGCCGTGGGACCAGGCGCGGGCTGCTCGGCTGGAAGCCCGGCACACCTCGCCGGTGTCTGGCGACGACATCAACATCGTCGTCCGCCGCCTCAAGCCATGGATGCTGGGCGAGCCCGGCAAGTTCGTCGCTATCTATCTGCGCGGCGTTGACCAGCGCCAGGGGTTGAAATTCGATATCGAGGTCCAGGGGCAACGCATAGCGGTCGAACTGCCGTCGCGACAGCAGAAGACGCAACAGTCGCTCCATCGCGCCTGGATACTGGGGCTGGGCGCGGTGACTGCGGTCAGCTTTGCCCTGATGGGAACCATGACCATGCAGCGTCGCGTCGCTGAGGCGGAACGGCTGACGGTATTGGAGACTCAGGTAAAGCGCCGAGCGCGCGAGGCCGAAGGGGTAGCCCGGGCCAAGGCGGACGCTGCCGCCCTGGCCGCGCTGGACCTGGAAAATCGCACGATCAGCCAGGCGCTGGCGGATCTGAACACCCTCAGTTTGAAACGCGACCCGGCGGTGCGGCTCGAGGCCTATCTGTGGAACAAGGGTTATTGGGCGGTTGAGGCCCGCGGGGAGGCGCCGCCGGTGGCGGATGCCGGCCTGCAGCGCGCGCCCAAGCCCGTGCGCAAGGGCGTGTGGCTTTGGGTTGCCGGTCCGGGAGACCGGCCATGATGTTTGATCGCCGCCCTAAAAGTAGCTTCGTCCTGCCGCCCATTCCGCCGGCCGCCTTTGCTGTTGCCGCGGCGGTTTTGGCCGTCGCGGCCGGGCTGTGGGTCCTTTCGAGGCCGTCGGGTGCGGCAGCACGGCTGGACGCGCTGGAACGCCAGGCGGCCTCGATCCGAACCGCGGCCGCAGCGCCGGGGGACCTGACGGTTTTCCCGGCAGGCAGTGTCTGCACCAACCGGATCGATGACGGCTTTCGCCAGCAGTTGAGTAATGCCGTGACGGGCAGCGGTTTAAAGGTCGATGCGCTTGATATCCGGCCCGAAGGGCGGGTCGAGGGCAAACGACCCCTGATGGCCTACACCGTGACGCTCAAGGGCAGCGGTACCTACGAACAGGCGCTGGGCGGCCTGGAGGTGCTCGACCGGTTCCGGCCGCGCCTGTTTCTCGATAACCTGAGCCTGCGCAATCGTATCGATTCGGTGACGCTCGACCTGGAAGGACGGCTCTATTGCCGATGGACACAACAAAGCTGATCCTGGCCGGCGCGGCAGCGGCCGGTGCGGCCGGGCTGCTTTTGACGGTTTTTGCCGACCCGACGGCCGGCGACCTGCGCCGGCTGGACGGGGTGGCGACGACCGCCAAATCCGCCGTGCGCCTTACGGTTCCGGCCCAGGCGGCGCTGATGGCCCCGGACATGGCCCAGCGTCCGATCTTTGCCATGACGACCGGCAACGGCGCCCTGGCGGAAAAGACGCTGCAACTGGTCGGTATCGCCATTTCGCCGGGGCGCAAGGCGGCCCTGGTTTCGGTGGACGGCGCCGCGCCGGTGTGGTTTGTGGCCGGTCAGCCCGGTGGGGATGTCCGGTTGATCGATGTCGACGGCCGCCGCGCCCGTCTCGATACGCCGCTGGGTGAACGAATGGTCGGGCTGAACGATGCGCCGCCGACGCCCGCCGTCGGGGCGGGGGGATAAGACAGGATTTTCATGAAAGTTTCGCATCTGCTTTTGGCGGCGTGTCTGGCTCTGGCGCCCATGACGGCTCCCGTTATGGCTCAGACGTCCCAGACCTATACCTTTGTGTTCCGCGAGGCAGACATAGGCCAGGTGGCCGATGAAATCCTTGGCGCGGGCCTGGGTGTGTCGTATCGCGTCGAGCCTGGCGTGTCCGGCAAGATGAATTTCAGCATTGAGCAACGCCTGACCAAGGTCCAACTTCTGGCTGCTTTTGAGCAGGCCCTGGCGCAATATGACGTGGTCATGATCCAGGACGGGGAAACCGTCGTCTTGCGGCCGCGCAAGCTGGCCGGCGTCGGCGGCCAGGTGACGACCGCCAGGGCGTCCGGAATCGGGTTCCAGGTGCGCGCAGTTCCCATAAACTACGGGTCGGCGACCGAAATCGCCAAGGCTCTGGGCGCGATCGCACGCGCCGACATGGTGTTGTTTTCCTCTGACAAGCTGGGCCTGATCATTCTGGGCGGGCGTGCCGAAGAGCTGGACAACGCGTTGACGACCATCGGTCTGTTCGACCAGAGCACGCTGAGCGACGCCCGTATCCGCTTTTATCCTTTGGCGAATGCCAGTGCGGCATCCGTCGGCGCGGATCTCGAATTGTTGCTCAAGGCGTCGGGAACCTCGGGTGTGACGATCGCACCGATGCGGCGCCTGAACGGCATCTTCGCCTTTTCGCAGTCGCAAGAAGCCCTTAGCCAGATCGGTTCGCTGGTTCAGCGCCTTGACGTTCCGTCGCAGGATACGACGATCCGGGTGTGGGTCTATCATCCGCAGGGCGCGTCGGCGGAAAATCTGGTCAAGACGCTTAACGCCGTCGTCGGCACCATGTCCGATGTCCAGGTGCCGGCCGGATCGGCGACGAGCACGGGGGAGGCGGCTGCGCCGGCCGGCACGTCTTCAGCACCGGAATCCAATAGTCAGGGCGTGCGCATCGTGGCTGACAAGGCGACCAACACCGTCATCATCAACGCGCCGGAAGCCACGCGTGTGCGGCTTCAGGAGGTGCTGTCGGAAATCGACCGTGAGCCAGCCCAGGTGTTCATCGAAGCCTCCATCGTGGAAGTGACCTTGACCAAGGACCTGAGCTATGGCGTCGACTGGGAGGCGATCGCGTCCAACGGCGATCTTTCCGTCAGTCACTTTTCAACGCGCAGCACGGGGTTTGGCCAGATCGCGCCGGGCTTTTCCATCAACTACCTGGGCAACGATATTTCGGCGGCGGTAACGGCGCTGAGTTCGCAATCCAAGGTGCGCATCGTCTCGGCGCCAAAGGTCGCCACGGTGGAGAACATGCCGGCGGTGCTGCAGGTCGGCGACCAGGTGCCGGTCGTAACCCAGACCGCCCAATCGGTGGTCAATGGCGACGCGCCGGTCGTGAACAGTGTCGACTACCGCGACACGGGCGTCATGCTGAAGGTTACGCCGCGGATCACGGGCACCAATCGCATATTGCTGGAGGTCAGCCAGGAGGTCAGTTCCGTCGCCCGCACCCAAACCTCGGGCATCGACTCACCGACCATCAACCAGCGCAAGCTTGATTCCAGCCTGATCGTGCCGGAAGGCACGGTCGTGGCGTTGGGCGGGCTGATCAGTTCCAGCGATTCGCAGAGTGACAGCGGCATACCGGGATTAAAGGATATTCCGCTGATCGGTGGGGTGTTCAAGGGGCAGAGCCATAACCGCAACCGCACCGAACTTATCGTTCTGTTGAAGGCGCGCATCCTGCGGTCGCCCTCCGACTATGACGCGATGACAGCCAGCCTGGGGGCGGATCTGCGAGAACTTATCCAGGAGGGCTTCCTTGCGCCGGCCGGTCCCGCCCAGTGACGGAGGCTATGCCACCATGGGCGCTATTGCCCTGTGCGCCGCCGCGTCGCTGATGTGCGCCGCGATGCTGGGGCTGGCTTCATCGCAGAAACAGAAGGGGCAGCGCGACCTCGTCCAGTTGCAGCAGCGTGAAGCGATAAACACGGCCGTCCTGCGTTTTGCCGGGCAAATCGCTCGCGCTCAGGGCGAAGCCACGCTGGCTGGCCAGGAAGAGGTCGCCGTTCCTGGCGGTCATGTCACAGTCCAGCTCCGGGCGGAGTTCGAGGGGCGTAAATGGCCGATGACCGCCATTGGTGATGTCGAAGACATGCATCTGACGGCGCATACCGTGCTGACGCGGGCGCAGCTCTCCGGTCTGGCCACCGGTGTATGGCCCAAAAACGATTGCGTAAGAACCCTGTTTTCGACCTATGGTCATAACGATCCGAAACAGGATTTTCCGACAGGGGTCAGCGTCATCACCCTGTCCGGCGGCCATGACGGGCAGGTCTGGCGCATTCGCGCGGTATCGGGGGGGCGCGTTCAGGAACGCCTTGTGCGTTTTTTGGGTGATCCCGATCGCCTTTTCGCAGTAGTGTCGCAGGAGGATTATGCTTTGGGGGAGATGCCGACATGCGCACAACTGACCAGCCAACCATAGAGCGCCGTGACGGTGGCTACACCCTGACCGAAATGCTGGTCGTTATCGTGATCATCGCCCTGATCGCAGCAGTCCTTACACCTTCGCTGCTGGGGCAGTTGGCGCGCGCCCGGGCCAAATCCGCCACGTTGCAACTGGACACCACAGCCGCGTCCCTGACTATGTTCAAGGATGACATCGGCCGGTTTCCCACGCCGGATGAGGGCCTGAAGGTCCTGGTCGAGGATCCCGGCGCTGAGGGCTGGCTTGGGCCCTACCTGAATTCGACCAAGGCTCTGAACGACCCGTGGAACCGGCCGATCGTCTATGCCGCCGCCGCCGACGGTACGGTGAACGTGACCAGCCTGGGCGCCGACGGCAAGACGGGCGGCAAGGGCGCCGACCAGGATATCGCGGTGACGGTGCGATGATGGATGCCGAAATCGCGGCCTTGCTGATGCGGGCGGCTTTCGGTGGCGCGGCCGGAGCCGTTGTCGGTTCGTTCGCCGCGACTGCCGCGCTGCGCCTGGCCGCGGACCGCAGTCCGTTGAGCGGCAGGTCGGCGTGTGACGGCTGTGCGCGCACATTGAGTTGGGGCGAAACCGTCCCCTTCGTCGGCTATGCCGTGGCGCGCGGGCGCTGTTCTGGTTGCGGCCACCGTATCGCGCCGTTTCATCTGGCCGGAGAGGCCCTGGGCGCCGTAGCCCTGGCCGTGCCCTGGGTCGTGCTTGGCGGTGTCGATGGGCTGATCACCGGCCTGCTGTGCCTGTTGTTGCTGATCGCGGCCCTGATCGATCTCAAGACCCTGCGCCTGCCCGATATCCTGACGACGGGCATCGCCGCGTGTGCCCTGGTCCTGGCGTTCCTGTCAGGTCATGTCGTGTCGGGCCTCATTGCGGCGGCCGTCGCGGCGGCTGTGCTGTATGGCGTCAAATATGTCCTGGAGCGCCGGCACGGCGCGGCCATGCTGGGGCTGGGCGACGTCAAGCTGGTGGCTGCGCTGGCCCTGTGGCTGAATGTCCGCACGCCGGTTATGGTGGCGGTGGCGGCGGTGATCGGCCTGGTCGTCATCCGCAACCGCAAGGGGCTGATGCCGTTCGGCCCGATGATCGCGGCGGCGGCTTTTGTTATCGGCATCCTGATTCCCGAAAGCTGGCTGGTATGAGTGCCTTCGACATCATCCGCGACGATGTGCTCGATCACCTGCTGGAAACCGGCCACATTACGCCTGAAGCGGTCGGCCGTGCGCGCAGCCTGTCGGACCGGACCGCCCAGCCGGTGGAGCAGGTGCTGAACCAGTTGGGCCTGCTGTCGGACGACGACCTGGCGCGCGCTTATGCCGAGGTGACCGGCCTGCCGCTGTGGGATCCCGACCGGGATCCGCCGCGCACCGACAATAAGGAACTGGGCCTGGGGCAGGAATTCCTGCGCAAGGTCCGCGTTGTGCCGCTGCGCCTGGAGGGCGAACGCCTGGTCTGCGCTGCCTGTGATCCCTTCGACGATGAGATGAAGGCGGGGCTGAGCTTTGCCACCGGCCGCGACATCGTCTTCGAGGTGGCGCGTCTGGCCGACTGGCGCCGGGTATTCGACGCCGAAGCCAATGACGTTCAGGGCGACAGCTTCATGGACGAGCGCCGCATCGAACGCGACCTGGCCTTCGTTGAGGATCACAGCGTCGAAGGCCTGGCGGTCGAACTGGTCGCTCAGGCCTTTGCCGCCGCCGTCGACCGCAATGCCTCGGATATCCATTTCGAGCCCCGGCGCAACGACCTGCTGATCCGGTTGCGCGTCGACGGCCGCCTGGTCGATTACGCCACAGCGCCGGCCGACCTGGTCGGGCCGTGCGTGTCCCGCATCAAGGTGCTGTCGAATCTGAATGTCGGCGAACGCCGCCTGCCCCAGGACGGCCGCGCTTCCTTCATCAATGCCGGCCGGTCGATCGACGTCCGCGTCGCGACCTCGCCGACGGTGTTCGGTGAGGGCGCAGTGCTGCGCCTGCTGGACCGGGCCAACGCGCCTCAAAGCATTCCGGCACTCAGCTTTCCGGTGCCGGTTATCGCGCTGCTGGAAAAGGCCGTTCGGGCGCCGCATGGTCTGTTCCTGGTCACCGGCCCGACCGGGTCGGGCAAAACCACCACCCTCTATGCCCTCTTGGCCGCCTTCCGCGGTTCCGGCAAGAAAATCCTCAGCGTTGAAGATCCGGTCGAGCGCCACTTCGACCACGTGTCGCAAACCCAGGTCCAGAGCCAGATCGGCCTGACCTTTGCCTCGGCTCTTCGTTCCTTCCTGCGTCAGGATCCAGACGTCATCCTGGTGGGGGAAATCCGAGACACGGAAACCGCGGCGGTGGCGGTTCAGGCTGCCATGACCGGCCATCTGGTGCTGGCCTCGGTCCACGCCAATACCGCCCTGGCGGTTGCCCCGCGTCTGCGTGACATGGGGGTCGAACCCTATCAATTGGCGGCCTCGGTCAAGGGCGTCATGGCCCAGCGCCTGGTGCGCCGGTTGTGCGACTGCAAGGCCGAAGTGCCGGTAAGCGAAGCCCTGGCCGTCTTTGCGCAAAAAACCGGTGTGCCGGTGCCGGGGCGTCAGTTCGAAGCGCGCGGCTGCCCGAAATGCCGAGGAATCGGCTACGCAGGCCGGATCGCCCTGGCCGAGGGCGTGTGGGCCGACGACGCTTTTCTGACACTCGTGGCCGACGGCGCTCACTTGGAAGCGCTGAAATCCTGGGGCCGCGCATCGGGTCAAACCAGTATGGTCGGCGAAGGTCTGCGCCGGATCGGGGCCGGAGAGACCACACTCGACGAAATCATGGTCATCGCCGATGAGTGACTTCGCCTACAAAGCCATTCAGCTGAACGGCAAGGTGCGCAGCGGCCGTATGACGGCGGCCAGCGAGGCGGAGGTGTTTTCCAAACTGCGCGCCGAGAACCTGTCGCCGGTATCGATCGTCGTGAAACACGGCGCTAAGGACGGCAGTGGCCTGCGCCTGCCAGCATGGCTGGGCCGCAAACCCGGACTGTCGGGGACGGATCTTGAGGAGTTCCTGCGGAATCTGGCCGTTCTGCTGCGTGCAGGCGCCGACATCCGTACGGCGCTGGGCGTTGTCGGCAGCGACAGCCACCCGCAGATTCGCGACGTGTCGCAAAAGATCCTGGGCGGGGCCAGCCTGGACGCGGCGCTGGGCCATGTCATTCCGCCCGGCCTGACCCACCTGCGCGGGCTGATCGCCGCCGGGGAGGCGCGCGGCGATGTCGCTTCGGGCCTGGACGGAGCGGCCCAGGTTCTGACGACGCGGCGCAAGATCCGCCAGCAGTTGTTCGAGGCGCTGAGCTATCCGGTGTTTGTGTTCGCCACGGCGCTGGCCGCGTTGTCGATCATCCTGCTGGTGGTGGTGCCGGCAATTGCGCCGCTGCTCAGCGATACCGGCCGCGATCCTCCGGTCTATTTTGCAATCATTGTCTTCCTGAGCGAGGGTTTACAGAACGGCTGGCCCTACACGCTGGGCGGCTTTGCGGCGGCGGGTTTAGCTGCGGCATTCGGCTGGCGCTACGGCGGGCTGAAGGCCTGGCTGGAGGTGTGGCTGCTGGACGGGCCGCTGGGGAATATTACCCGGCCGCTGATCTTCGGCGGCTATGCCCGCACCCTGGGCGACAGCCTGAGCGCGGGCGCGTCCTTGAGCGAGGCGCTGCGGCTGTGTTCGCGCAGCCTTGGCAATGCCGAGGCGCGCAAGCGGATGGATGTGGTCGGGACGCACATCCGCCAGGGCCGAGCGCTTAGCGAGGCCTTTCGCCAGGTCAAAGGCTTTCCGAAAGCGGTCATCAAGCTGACCGAGGTGGGCGAGGCGTCGTCGGCTCTGGGGCCGATGTTGGCCCGGGCGGGCGAGCGTGAGGAGACGGCCGCGCTGGTGCGGATCGACAAGACGGCCAAGCTGTTGGGGCCGTTGCTGATCGTGGCACTGGGCGCGATGATCGGCGGCCTGATGGCGGGCGTTCTGACGGCACTGACCGACATCGGATCGGTTGCGGGGACGTAAATATCGGGACCCGGAAGCGCCACCCGAGTTACAAAGCAATCTGCGGAAAAGTCAGTCAATCCCACGTGGCCATTCAGCCGACAGTTCCGGTTACGGTTCCGCCGTTGTTGACGGTGACCGTATGGCCGTTCTTGCGCACGGCATAGCCGGCCGCGCCGCCGGCACCGCCCGCGCCCGTAGCGGTCTGACCGGCAGAACCCGCCGT
>NZ_GL883077.1:1306657-1313343 GCF_000204015.1 Asticcacaulis biprosthecium C19
CACCGCCGGAGGTATTGCCGGAGACGGATTGGTAAGCGCCGCCACCGCCGCCACCGCCGCCGCCTTTGACGCCGGCGCCGGTCTGGATGTTCACGGTGATCGCGGCCTGGGCGTAGACGGCGTGGCCGCCCGCGGTGCCCGCACTGCCGTTGCCGGTGCTGGCGCCATTGCCGCCGTTGCCGCCGCCGCCATAGACATGACCCTGGACGGTCAGGACCAGGGTCGATCCGGCGGGCCAGGTGCCGGTGTCGATACCGCGCCCGCCATTGGCGCCGCCGATGACGGTCACGCCCAGGGGGACGACGAATTCATAATTGCCGGGTGCTGCGCCGGTATAACCGGCGGCATTGGCCAGGGTGCGCAGGTTGCCGGCGGCGGTGACCTGGATCACGGTTGCGCCGGTGGCCGAATTCACGCTGCAGCCCGCCAGGCCGGTCGGGTTGGTGGCTTTGGCTACCCGGTTGTCGGCGCCATCGTAGCAATAGCCGCTGACCTTGGCATTATCAGCGTCGTCGACGCGGATAAGCCGGCCATGGGTGTCATATTGATAGGTTGTCGTGCCCGCCCGGGAGAGGCCGGCCGCCAGGGCCACAGACCCCACGGCCGTCAGGCCCATGAACATGTGGCGCCGCGATGCGTGACGTGTTTTGACCGGATCGGCCACGGCGTGATTCCCCCCATTTGAGCCCGAGTTGGCTGGGTCGCATGATCGAATCCGGAACGGTCAAAAGCAAGGAGAATATTTTTGCTTTGCACGTCAGGGATTTAGGCGAAATGCGCGGTATTTAAACGGAGAAGTTGCGCGGCCGGCCTTGTCAGCGCGTCGGCGCTGTGCTCCCCTGATGGTAATTATTTTTGGGGGGCATTGTAATGGCCGTATCTTGGCGTGCGTCCGTGTGGGCGTTTCTGGTCGGCATGTTGGTGATGTTCGGCGCGGCCGGCGCACAGGCCCTGCCTCAGCCGCCGGTCGTTTCGGCGGTCGACCAGAACGGCGTCAACCTGGCGACGGGGCTTTACAGCGATCCGGATCTCAATGTCAGCATCGGCGGGCTGTCGCGGGTGGCGTCGGCGACGGCGGGCGCGGACAACTGGTCGGGCAGTCTGGATGTCGTCTGCCGCTGCCCCCGAACGGGATGGGCGGTGGTGGCGCCAGCGAGCTGTGGCTGCACGCCAGCTATGCCGGTCAGGTGATGCAGTTCCATGTCGGCGATACCGGCACGGGACCGGTCAACGGCACCTACAGCCAGAATGGCGGCGACGGCACCGCCAAGATCACCTGTACCTTCGGTACCAACTGGGCGTGTACGCTGACGACACGCGACGGCACGACGGTAGCCTACAGCGGCTATAACTCCAGTTCGGCTATGTCGACGATTACGCGGCCGGACGGCGAGGTGATCAGCCTGACCTACTATACAGCCGTCGAGTTTGGAAACACCGTCAACAAGGGCGTCAAGACGGTCAGCAGCTCCAACGGCTGGATCCTGAAGTACGACCGCGACGGCAGTTATGCGGTTACGCAGGTGACGGGATACAACCGGTCGGTCACCTGCGACGATCCGGGCAATTCCGCCTGTGTCCTGCCGAACGGCTATCCCCTCGCGAAAAAGGTGGTCGATGGCGGCGAAACCAAGATCGTACGCTCGGCTATCGGGGCGGCGGCCACCGACGAACTCACCCAGGCACGAATTCTGTCCGGCGGCGTGGTCAAGACAGCCAGCGGCGTTACCCGAACCACGACCACCTACACGACGGCGGAAGCCACGGCGGCCAGCGTCCCCGCCCTGGCCGGCAAGGTCAAGACGGTGCAGACCGGTGGTTCGACCTGGACCTATGGCTATGTTTTCGGCAGTTACAGCGCCATCACGACGACGGTGACCGCGCCGGATGCGACGACGCGCGTGACGGTGGTCGACGATCGCGGCCGGATCGCGTCGCAAACCGACGAGTTGGGGCGGCAGACCAAGTACGAATACGACGGCGCCGGACGGGTTTTGAAGGTTATCGCGCACGATGCGACCTATAGCGGCGCTACACTGACCGGCGGTTATACGGAGTATCGCTATGACGCGCAGGGCAATCTGGACCGCACCAGCACCTATCCGCGCAATGGCGGCACGGCCGTCGTTACCTCGGCCACCTATCCGGGTTCCGGATGTACCGGCAAGGCGTGCCGCTATCCGGTGGAGACGACGGACGCCAACAACGCGGTGACCACCTACACTTATGATTCCACGCACGGTGGCGTGTTGTCGGTGATCGCACCGGCACCGACGTCGGGGGCGAACCGGATCGGCACCTTCTATACCTATGCCCAGAAGACCCCGCGCATCAAGACGTCGCCCACGGCGGATACGGCCAGCACGCCGGTTTATCGTCTGGTGACCACCAAGACCTGCGCCGTGCAGTCGTCGACCTCCACGGCCTGTGATGTCTCCGGCGATACGCTGTGGACCCAGTCGACCGTCAGCTATGATGTCGACAGCGGGTATGCCGGGGTTACGCGCAACGTGCTGCCGGTCAAGACCGTGACCACCCGTGGTGACAACTCGGTCACCCTGACCAGCGAGAGCCTGTATACCAAGGAAGGCCAGGTTTTCTACAGCTATGGTCCCAAGGCCAGCGACGATGCGTCGAGCGACGTGACAACGCGGGAGAGCTTTGCCTTCTTCGACCCGATCGGGCGGCCTGTCGGAGGGATCGGCGCCGACCCCGACGGCAGTGCCCGGACCATGAAGCGGCCGGCGACACGCACGACCTATAACAGCGACGGCCAAGTCTCCGTGGAGGAGTCCGGTGTCGTGCCGACCTCGGCCTATAGCGGCTCCACGGCCATCGACCGGTGGACCACCGCCGAGGCGGAATGGCGTTCGACGACGGCCGGCATCACCGTGTTGGACAAAAACACGAACGAATTTTCGACGACGACCGGCCTTCCGATACGGGCTCGTCACTATGCCGCGCTGCCGGTTATCCCATCGACGGTCGAAGACGCGGTGACCGAGCGGTCGTACGACAACCGCTTCCGGCTGACCTGCGAAGCGCAGCGGTTGCTGGCGCCATCTGCTCTGGCAGGCCTGACCTCGAACAGCCCCAATGCCTGCGCGGTGACCTCGCCGGCCGGTGCGGATGGCTTCGACCGCATCACGCGCTATACCTACGACGCCGTGGGGCAGGTGTTGACAGCGCAATCCGGCTACGGCACGCCGGATGCCCGGACCGATATCACCAACCTGTACAGCGACGGTACGCACACCGCGCCGGACAGCAGCTTCATCTCCAAGGGTGCATTGGTTTCGGTTACCGATACACGCGGCAATAAGACCGCCTATGGCTATGACGATTTTGGACGGCTGAAGAAGACCTGGTACCCCAGCAAGACCACACCGGGCAGCGTTTCGACGAGCGATGTCGAGGAAACCGTCTATTCCGGTGTCCGGGTCCAGACACAGAGGTTGCGTGACTACGGCAGCAACAGCGCTTCGGCGGTGACGTTTGCCTATGACGACCTCGGCCGGGTCACCGGGACGACCGGGGCTGCGGTGGAAAGCTTCACCTACGACGCCTACAGCAACGTCCTGACCCACAACAACCAGACGACCAACGGGGCGGAAGGCAAGGCGACCTATACGTACAATGCCATGGGCTCGGTCCTGACGGCGACCTACCAACTGGGGACTGGGACCAGCCGGCAGGTATCGTATCAGTACAACAGCTATAACTGGCGTACGCGGCTGGGCTGGCCGGACGGCTTCTATGTCAACTACACCTATTATCTGGGCGGCGCGCTTTGGTATATCCGCGACAACAACAGTGCCTATGTGCTGCGTGACGAATACAACCAGTACGGCCAGCAATATGCCAAGCGGCTGGGGAATGTCTCGCCCTATGCGATGACGACTGCCCTGGACTATGACACCGCGTCGCGGCTGAATGAGTTCGATACCAATCTGAGCACGACGGCGGCGACCACGGCCTATGACGTCAATGTGGACTTCACCTACAGCCTGGCCGATCAGGTGAAGACCCAGACGCGCAGCAATACGGCCTATAACTATAATCCGCCGGTGGCTGGCGGGACGGCGGCCTATAACGGGCTGAACCAGGTTTCGACCTATAATGGCGCGACGACGTTCACTTATGACAATCGCGGCAACCTGACTTCGGACGGCAGCGCGACCTACAGCTACAATGCCAACAACCTGCTGACTTCGGTCGTGGCGTCGAGCACCACTACCACGCTGAGCTATGACGCCGAGAACCGGTTGGCGCGGATCGTGAAGACGGGAGGAGCAGCGACGACCTTCCTGTATGATGGGGTGGACCTGATCGCCGAGTACGACGACACGGGCGCCATGACGGCGCGCTATATCCACGGTTCCAACATGGATGAGCCTGTGGTGGCGTTTGCGGGCAGCGGGACGGCGGAGAGCGATCGGCGCTACCTGGTGGCGGATGCCCTGGGTTCGATCATAGCCGTGACCAACAGCACCGGGGATATCGGCGCGGCCGGGACGGGCACCAACGCCTATGACGAATACGGTCTGCCGCGTTCGGGTAATATCGGCCGTTTCCAATACACCGGCCAAGTGTGGTTGCCGGAAATCGGGATGTATTACTACAAGGCGCGCATCTATGCGCCGTCGCTGGGACGGTTCCTACAGCCGGACCCTATTGGGTATGGCGATGGCATGAACATGTATGCCTATGTTCATGGCGATCCGGTGAATGCAAAAGATCCGATGGGATTATATGGAGAAGGGGGCGAGCGCGAGATTATAAGGTGTGATTTTGATTGCCGGCTACGAGGTGAACAAACGCGTGACAATCGAGAATGGCTTCTCAACGGAAATTCATCTGAATGCAGTGTTGCGGGTACAGGGTGTGGTTTTACATATATAGGCACTACTACAGTTCAAAGTGATGACCCTTTTAGACTGGGTACTTATCATATAGGTGATGACCGAGTTGCCCACATAAATGGCCAACATGGCGTGCGGCCGAAGTATAATGACACCAAAATATTGTACATAAATGGAACAACTGGTGTTAAATCTCATGGTTTAAAGAAGGGGCAATTTTTGCCGGCTTACCGGACACCCGCGGCATTGAAAAAATTAATAGCCATGGCTATTAAAGATGGAACGTATTATATTAACGCCGCGGGAGGATATACCTTTGTTTACGATACAAAAAAAATCATTGGAAACAGTGGGGAGTATACTTTTAGACAAAAGGAAAATGGTATATTTGTAAAATATGACCCTGTCGATCAATCCATTATTGAGGTAGTATTTGATGCAGGTAAGAATTTAATAACCGCCTATCCTCAGCGAATTTTTTCTTTCGGGTTATGAAGTGTTTTATATAGATAATGTGATTTTGGCGAAAAGCATTTCAACTTTTCAAGATTCTATTGATTATGCAGATGGAGATATAATTTTTGTTCTCGATGGAAAAAGGGATCTTCATAGCGATTTTAAGATTTTTTACTTTCTATCTTCTGTTAGAATTTCGTATTTTAGAGCGTTGAGGCATAGTGCTAGATCTATTGTCTACGGAGATTATGACTGGCCTATCGGAATTATAGAAAGGGTGAATAATAGGATATCATTTCAGACCATATTCTTCAGTGGCGAGATTTTTGATGACGACATTGATTTTGCAATCAAGACTTGCGTGGGGGGTATAGGGAGACTTATTCTGGGAATAATGAGTTAATTTCATGCATGGATATATTTATGCAGGGCTTTGAGAAATTGCATGGTTTTCCGTTTTAAAAAATGTGAAAAGGCCAAATAAGGGCCAAAAAATAAATGGGGGGACAGGAGCAATATTCCCCGTTCTCCTATACAGCGTTATAAAAGTTGTGGCTGTTCCTCAGTGCAGTCTCTAGGCTTCCGTCCCGGTGCGCGACGAGCGATGCGATGGCCAAGCACATGCTCGAGGCCGGCAATGAAATCTGGCGTCCCCAGCGGTCGGCCAGTACTTCCGCCGCTCGAAGGGCCGCAAAGCCGGTTTCGCCTCCCTCGACGGCAATCATTTCGGCAAAGTGAGGGAAACGCTCCAGCACAGGTTGTACGTTTACGAGTCCGTCGTCCTCGCCCTTCAGGTGAGCGCGTGGGCTCGACCAAGGCCAAGTCTCTGTGCATGAAGCCGGTGTCGTGCCGACCTCGGCCTATAGCGGCGCCACCGCCATCGACCGGTGGACCAACGCCGAGGCGGAATGGCGTTCGGCGACGGCCGGCATCACGGTTCTGGAAAAGAATACCAACGAATATTCGACAACGACCGGCCTTCCGATACGGGGGCGTCACTATGCCGCCCTGCCAGTCACCGCCGGCACGGTCGAGAACGCAGTGACCGAGCGGTACTACGACAGCCGCTTCCGGCTGAGCTGTGAAGCTCAGCGCCTGCTGGCGCCGTCGGCCCTGGCGGGGTTGACCTCGAACAGCCCCAATGCCTGCGCCGTGACGTCACCGGTCGGCGCGGACGGCTTCGACCGCATCACGCGCTATACCTATGATGTGGTGGGGCAGGTGCTGACCGTGCAATCCGGCTACGGAACGCCCGATGCCCGCACCGATATTACCAAGCTGTACAGCGAGGAAATAGGGGGACAGGAGCACTATTCCCCCAGAAATAGGGGGACAGGAGCACCATTCCCCTTTTGTTCTGATTGTGAC
>NZ_GL883077.1:1314005-1315387 GCF_000204015.1 Asticcacaulis biprosthecium C19
CTGCAGCCGGACCCGATCGGCTACGGCGACGGGATGAACATGTACGCCTATGTTCATGGTGATCCGGTCAATGCGACGGATCCGATGGGGTTGTATGGCGAGGGAGGTCCGGTAATTATCAACGGTTGTGATCCAACGTGCGAAGCGGCAAAAAGAGCCCGTCAACAGGGCGCAATCGATGACGCAAGGAGTGCAGACTTACGGCAGCAGTATGAGTCAATTTGCTTGGGTGCCCTTATGAGGTCATGCATATTGGGACCGGGCAGTCTAGCTGCTCCCACAGACGGAGCAACTGTATGCGATGCAAAAGTATTCAAAGTTACGGCAATCAGCGAAGGTCAGGGGCTAGGGCAATCATCCTTTACACATGTGGAAAGGGAAAACCTTCCTCCAGGCAGTGTGGCAATCAATACGAAAAATTTCGGTTTTAATTGGCCGCAAAATCGATTTCCGACTTCACATGAATTAAATACACTGGCTAATATAAAATTTAATGTTGATTGGAACTCGGCTTCTAATGCTCCGGGCGGGCCAATTACAGGGGTCCCAAAAGGACTTCAATATCAAGGAACCTACTCAGCGGTTGGAAACTTAGACTGGAAAGCTCGGCAGACTGGTCTAAACCATATCGACTTATACGATTACAAGAGCTATAACGATGCTTTAAGCGGCACAAGATATGCACTTGTTACAGTGACAATACCAAAGAATGACCTGGGGTTGACATGTCCAAACTAGCGATCTTATTGAGCCTAATAGCTGCATTTCAAATTTTATCGTGTACTTCTAGCCATGGATGTGAGTTGAAGCACAGTGTAGAGTTCAATAGCAACTTCTATGTAGATGGTGATTTTCCCTGCAAAATTACTCTGCCTGATCAATCCCGATTGGAATTTAAAGATGCAAATTTATACTACAACGACAGGCCATTAGGTGGTGTTGGTTATCCGATAAGCATCTCTTTATCAAGCCACGGAAATTATTTATATGTGAATAGCGGAAATGGATCAGAAGCCGACAATATGTTAGATATTTATGAACTGACTGAAGGTGGTGCAATAGATAAAACTTCGTTTTATGATGACCTGAAGAGGAGATATAAACTTCTTATTGGTTGTGATACTGGCGGCGAAGATCCGAATTTGTGGGGTATTGGATGGGAGGACGATGAACAAACTATCTATATACTTATTCAACCTATCGTCCGGTCAGACTGCGGAATCTCGACAGATTTCGCAGTTGCGTCAGTCAGGATATCAGATGGGAGCCTTGTTTCATTAGATAAGGCTGGGACCGCTAAGAAGAAGTTCAAATCGTACTTACCTAAAGCCATGATCGATAGCGTTCGATGAATTGGAAAATAGGGGGGCAGGAGCGCTGCT
>NZ_GL883077.1:1316506-1319069 GCF_000204015.1 Asticcacaulis biprosthecium C19
CTGGGACGGTTCTTGCAGCCCGATCCCATCGGTTACGGTGACGGCATGAACATGTACGCCTATGTCCATGGTGATCCGGTCAATGCGACGGATCCTACCGGACTTTGCTCGGCGCCTGGCGCTGACTGTGGCGTGGTGGATATGCCGGGCGAAATCGTCATTCGCGGCCGTCGCGGCGGTAAGGAAGACTGGGAGGCGAGCAATACCGCTTTCGCCAACATGTATCATCCGGGGCGTCCAAGCGACGACTTCTATAGGCAAAGAGATGAGTTTGCTGCCTTCCGGTTGTACACCGACGACACCATAACCCGGCCGGGCTTGGTCATGTATCTTGAGGCCATCACGGCACCAAGCGATGTGATCGGGGCCAAGGCTGCTGTGAAGGTCGGCTTGAAGTTTCTTGCCAAGCGCTTCTCGGCGAAACAAGCTGCAAGGCGGGGCGCGACGACATGTCCAGCTTGCTTTGTCGCAGGAACGCAAGTGGCGACGCCGACAGGACTGGTTGCCATCGAGAAGATCGAGGTCGGTGACCTCGTCTTAGCGTACGACGCGCGAACGTCGCAGGTGTTAGAAAAGCCGGTCAGGGCGTTGATCCGGCCAGAACCCAAAGCGACTTACGCGCTGATTTTGAAATCGGCTTTAGGGGAGATCGAGACCTTCCGAGCCACTGATGACCATCCTTGGTTCACTGCCGCTCACATGTGGGTCGAGACAAAAAGCCTGAAAATTGGGGACATGATCGAGACGGCAACAGGTAAGGACTTTACGCTTGTCTCGATTGTGCTGTCCGGCAAAACCGAACAAACCTACAACCTTAGCGTCGCGGACGTGCATACCTTTATGGTTGGTGAAAACCATTTGGTCGTGCACAATGATGGGCATCATTGTATTCCAAGACAAATTCTCAAGCAACTTAGTAGCGACCTCAGGCGCGCAGTCCAAGGAAAGCGAGGGGACAGAAATATTGTGGATATCGGTCGGCAGAGACACATCGATATACATCGAGGGGGGTACAATAATCGCTGGACGCAAGAACTTACAAAGCATGGCGGGCCAAGAAACATAACGGAGCAGCAATTGCGCCAGATCGATGCAGTGATTAGATCAGAATTTAAGCTTCCCCCTCGCGGTGGGTAGCGATTTCGGTTATAGGTGAACCATGAAAATATATCGTCTTTGTGATCCCACATTAGAGCCAAGTGGAAGCAATTATTTCCGCGATATCTTAGTAACAGGCACCTGGCAGAAAGTTGGTAAGTGTACCATTGGCTGTCGAGCATGTGTAATTGTGCCTCCGCTAATCGTCGAGGCGAATTCAGATGGCATCTTAATGGGTGATGTCGCCTGGAGTTTTGACATCTTCATCGCTTCGGAAAAGGCCAAAAAATGCTTTGAAATCGATGGGCGATCATTGGGATTTTGAGTCAGTGGTAGTAAGCCAGAAATCTCGAGCGTATAAAACCTTATTGAAACAAAATTATATCTGGCCGATTGCTAAGAAAAAAATTGAGATTGATCCGATAATAAATAATCTTGATTGGGAAGCGGCATGTCCGAAATGTGAAACGTCCCGTTGGTCATACAAGCACATTGATATTATATTTCCCAACAATAATATAGATGAAGTAGACTGCTTTCGTATTGATTGCGGCTTGCCATACAGATATCATTCCTATGTGACCGAAAAATATTGGCATGAGATTGCGAAATTTAATTTGACAAATATTGATGCGATGGTGGCTGGCGAGGCGATTTTCTAGTCTCGGAAAAGCCGAAATGGGGTCAGGGAAATGGGGATCGCGGTAGGGACGCTCATTAGTCGCCCGTGAACAACGGCTATGGCGTTGATCGGTTTGGCTAATTTTCGTTCTCAAAGTAATCGCGATTGCCAGGAACGGTGGGTTCTGGGCTGGTTTTCTTGCAATTGACGACCAACGTTCGGCATGATTCCATGGTCGATATCACGGCTGTGGGAGTGTTCAACGTGCGTCCCAAAGAGCGTCGTCCCAGCGGACAAAAGGACAGTAACCATCCGACCAGGGCCGCATGCGGCTTCTTTCAGGCGGCTTGAGGTTCTCGCCGGCTGATCTGCTTCCAATTCCAAGGCAGAAGTTCATCAAGCCTGTGGTTGGGGTGGCTGTTGATGCGGGCCAGTACGTCAGCCAGCCAAGCCTGGGGATCGATGTCGTTCATCTTGGCGGTGTAGATCAGACTGTACGTAACCCTCCGTCCAAGACCGCCTTGCCGGGGCCTGTGATTTTTCGTGAGGTACAGTCTTCTGTGTAGTCCTGGGACGGGTCCTGGGACTGGTCACAAGGGGCGGTCTATGTCGAAGGTCGATGTGTACGTTAAGCGGCGGAGATGGGATTCCGACGAGAAGCGGACGATCGTTGCGGAATCTTACATCGAAGGTGTCTCCGCGACGGCTCGTCGCCACAGTCTGCAAACTCATCAGATCTACAACTGGCGGCGGGTGTTGGCGGAACAGAACGAGGACGAATATCGACGACGACCGGCCTGCCGATTCGCGCCCGTCACTATGCCGCGCTGCCGGTTACGGCGG
>NZ_GL883077.1:1319278-1320225 GCF_000204015.1 Asticcacaulis biprosthecium C19
GCACGGTCGAGGATGCCGTCACCGAGCGGTCCTATGACAACCGTTTCCAGCTGACCTGCGAAGCCCAGCGGCTGCTGGCGCCGACCGCCCTGGCGGGCCTGACCTCAAACGCTCCCAATGCCTGTGCCGTGTCGTCGCCGGCCGGGGCCGACGGCTTCGACCGCGTCACGCGCTATACCTATGACGCGACGGGACAGGTGCTGACCGCGCAATCGGGCTACGGTACGCCCGACGCCCGCACCGATATCACCAACCTGTATAGCGACGGTACACATACCGCGCCGGATAGCAGTTTCATCAGCAAGGGGGTTCTGGTTTCAGTTACCGATGCGCGCGGTAACAAGACAGCTTATGGCTATGACAATTTCGGACGGCTGAAGAAGACCTGGTATCCCAGCAAGACGACAGCAGGCAGTGTTTCGACGACGGATGTCGAGGAAACCATCTATTCCGGTGTCCGTGTGCAGACTCAGAATCTGCGCGACGGTACTTCGGCGGTGACGTTTGCCTATGACAATCTGGGCCGGGTCACGGGGACGACCGGCGCTTCGGTGGAAAGCTTCACCTACGATGCCTATGGCAACGTCCTGACCCACAACAACCAGACAACCAATGGGGCGGAAGGCAAGGCGACCTATAGCTACAATGCGGCGGGGTCGGTCCTAACGGCGACCTATCAACTGGGGACGGGGACCAGCCGTCAGGTGTCTTATCAGTACAACAGCTATAACTGGCGTACGCGGCTGACCTGGCCGGACAATTTTTATGTCAACTACACCTACTATCTCAGCGGCGGCCTCTGGTATATCCGCGACAAGAACAGTGTCTATGTCCTGCGCAACGAATACAATCAGTACGGCCAGCAATATGCCAAGCGGTTGGGGAATGTGTCGCCTTATGCGATGACCACCGCGCTGGACTATGACACCGCATCGCGGCTGACGGAG
>NZ_GL883077.1:1320866-1322123 GCF_000204015.1 Asticcacaulis biprosthecium C19
TTGCAGCCGGACCCGATCGGCTACGGCGACGGTATGAACATGTACGCCTATGTTCATGGCGATCCGGTCAATGGAACCGATCCAACTGGGTTGCAGGATGCACAGATTGGGCCTGTATTTGTTAATGGATGCGATGCAACATGCGAAGCCGCAAAAAGGGCTCGGCAGCAGGGAGCAGTAGATGGTGCTTATAACTCATATCTAATGCAGCAGTATGGAAATGCAGGAGGACCTTGTTTAGGCTATCTATTTATGAATAGCTGCCTCTATTCACCTGGTGGCTCGCCGGCTGCCCAAAGTACAAATGAATCGAATCTCACCGAATGTGTTGGAACCGCATATGTAATGGAGGGAAACGCTAACTTTATTGGAAAAGAAGGTGCGTGGGGAACTGAAATAACGTCAATGTCTGTAGCAATCATTCCGCGTCAATGGACCGGTTTCGATCGTTGGATTGATGGCGGAGGAATTAAGAGCTTTGCGCCAATGACATATGGAACGGTTACAAATGCTGATGGAACTCAGACGCAGAATTTTTCCACCCTTACTGATGTCGTTAACAACAAGAAGGTTGGTAATGTGCGGTACAGCAATTCAATTTTGGCTCAAGATGCGATTATGGCGCGAGCGCCAGGTCAACTTGTACTTGAAGTTACAGGTGGTAGGCATTTTGGCAAAGATGCTAAGGTTACGTTGTTTACCAACAATCCCAAAGGCTGTCCTGTTGGAACGCAGCCAAGTTCTGGAGGTTAGAATGAAGTATATAGTGCGGTCTGCATTAGCCTTATGCACCTTTTTTTATACATCGACGGCTATGGCATCGATTTGCGTTGACGGACGGGTTTCGTTAGAAGACGATTACAGTAGGTCTCAATATGTTGTATCTGGTACGGTCGTATCAAAAGGGAATTATTTCAAAAAATACTTCAAATATGACGGGCGGCTTTTATATGATGAATATCAAAAGATTACCGTTAGAGTTGACGTTGTATACAAGGGGCACTTGGGTAGAAAAATAGCTTTTTACAATAGCAATGATTCATCAAGAGTTCCGGTTGAAGTTGGTGATAAATGGCTTTTTTTCTTTCAAAAAAGTGATGATTGGGAAGGGGTTTACGTTGATACATGTGGTTCGTCGGGGGCTCTTGCCAAACCTGATATCGCTGCTGCGGCGACGATGCTGAAAGATCGTATAGCAAAGTGAATGGCATTTCTATAACCGGGAAATACGGGAAATAGGGGGACAGGAGCACTATT
>NZ_GL883077.1:1322892-1324508 GCF_000204015.1 Asticcacaulis biprosthecium C19
CTCTGCTGTATTCTTGAGCTACTATACAACGGGCTCGGGCGGTTCGACGGTCGTCAAGGGCGTCAAGACGGTTTCGAGTTCCAACGGCTGGAAACTGGTATACAATCGTGACGCCAGCTATGTCCTGACCGAGGTTACGGCGTACAATACCTCGGTCGATTACTGCAGCGATCCGGCCATCGTCGGATGCACCTTGCCTGCCGGCTATCCTATCGGCAAGCGGGTTAACGAGAGCGGCGAAACCCGGATAAAGCGGGCGGCCACCGGCTTGGCGACGGGGGATGAAGCTTTCGAAGCACGTATTTTGTCAGGCGGTGTCATCAAGACGGCAAGTGGCGTGACCAAAACGGTCGTCAAGTACACTGCGGCGGAATCGGCTTCACCGAATGAGAAGCGGTTAGACAAGGTCAAATCCGTGCAGGTGGGCGGTTCGACCTGGTCCTATGACTATACTTTTGGAACCGACAACGCCGTGACCGCGACGGTGACGGCGCCGGATTCCACGACGAGAACGGTCGTTGTCAATGCCCGCGGACTCATCACATCGCAGACGGACGAGCTGGGGCGGCAGACCAAGTATGAATACGACGGCGCCGGGCGGGTGTTGAAGGTCGTCGCGCATGATGCGACCTATGATAGTGGCGGCGCCTTGACCGGTGGTTACACTCAATACCGCTACGACACTCAGGGTAATCTGGACAAGACCAGCACCTATCCGCGCGGTGGCGGTGCCGCCATTGAAACCTCGGCCACCTATCCTGGTTCCGGGTGTACGGGCAAGGCCTGCCGGTATCCGCTGGCGACCACAGATGCCAGTAACGCGGTGACCACCTACACCTATGATTCGGTCCATGGCGGTGTGTTGTCGGTGATCTCACCGGCGCCGACGGCGGGGGCTGCGCGCATCGGTACCTTCTATACCTATGCCACCAAAACCCCCCGCATCAAGACGTCGCCGACCACGGACGTAGCGGGCACACCGGTCTATCGTCTGGTGACTACCAAGACCTGCGCCGTGCAGTCGTTGACGTCAACAAATTGCGACGTATCCGGCGACATCTTATGGACGAAAACGGATATTTTTTATGATGTAGACATCCCTGCGGATCCAAATGATGTTGGCTACACTGGCGCGACACGTAACGTTCTCCCGTATAGGACCGTAGTTACCCGTGGCGACAGCGCCGTCACCCTGACCAGCGAAAGCCTGTATAACAGCCTGGGCCAGGTCATCTACAGCTACGGTCCCAAGGCCAGCGACGATTCGTCGAGCGACCTGACACCGCGCGAAAGCTTTGCCTTCTTCGACGCGATCGGCCGGCCGGTAGGCGGCATCGGCGCCGATCCCGATGGCAGCGCCCGTACCATGAAGCGTCCGGCAACGCGCACGACCTACAACAGCGACGGCAAGGTCTCGGCCGAAGAGAGCGGTGTGGTGCCGACCTCGGCTTATAGCGGCTCCACGGCGATCGACCGCTGGAACAGCGCCAAGGCGGAATGGAGTTTGGCGACGACGGCCGGTATCACCGTGCTGGAAAAGAACACCAACGAATTTTCGACGACAACCGGCCTGCCGATCCGCGCCCGTCACTATGCCGCGCTGCCGGTTACGGCGA
>NZ_GL883077.1:1325846-1326732 GCF_000204015.1 Asticcacaulis biprosthecium C19
TGCGCCGTCGCTGGGACGGTTCCTGCAGCCGGACCCGATCGGTTACGGTGACGGGATGAACATGTACGCCTATGTTCATGGCGACCCGGTGAATGCTACGGATCCTACTGGGTTAGATGGACCCGGAGGAACGCCGTCTCCGGAAATCGTCGTGACAGGCCAACGACCGGATCGAAGTGATTTTGAGGCGAGCAATCAAGCCTTTTCGAATCGGGAATGCGTGTTATTTTACGGATGCGGTAACAACCAGCAGATATCAGCAAGTGACATTCGTCAGTACATTGGTCAGCCCACGAATCAACCAAGTGCTGCACCTGAAAGTGACTCTTGTGAGCATCGAAATGCGGAAGGAATTTGTGTATACATAATGGGTGCGAATGGCCCAGAGGTAACTCCAGAATATCAGAAAAAAATATGCAGTAATTATGCAAATATTCAGGACGCGGGTACGAAATCTATTGATGGCTATACGGCTTTAGGTGTAGTGGGACACAGAAGCACGCCGTTTGGCCTTTCAATGGCTTTTGCAAGTGTTTTGACTGCAACTGTTACCGGATCTGGTTTCCGACCATTTGGGAGGGTGATAGTTCCAAAGGCCCCCCCCCTCCAGCAGGTTGCTAACATGAAACTTAAGCATCAATTTCATGCTCTGAATGTTGCCAGATTTATTAGAGCGGCATCTTTAATTGCTACTGTGGCGATATTAGTGCTAAAATACTTTTTTGGAATTTTTAGCAGCGATGATGCTCTAGCAACTTTCATTTTATTTTTGATATTCTCTATTTTGATTGCCTACCTAGATAAAAAATAGAGAGTAACGGCGAGGATTAGAGGCTCGCCGAAAATAGCGGAAATACGGAAGAAATAGGGGGACAGGAGCGCCATT
>NZ_GL883077.1:1327495-1328372 GCF_000204015.1 Asticcacaulis biprosthecium C19
CTACCCGCCTTGCAGGTGGAGCGGCGGCCGGCGCAGCGGCCGGCGGACTCTTGGGCTCAATGACACCTTCTTGTCATAATGGCGGAGGGCAGAGAAGCGGTCACAGCGATCCCGCGAATAGGCTTACAGCCTCTCAACAAAAAGATCTCGCAAAATGGAATAAGTGGGCAGAAGAGAAGAATAAATTTTCACACGGACAGCCCGTATTTTATGATAAGCAGACGCGTAGGTATTTTAGCTATGATGTTGATGGCCATAATGGTGGTATTTGGAAGTCGGCAAAAAGCGTAGATGCTTTAAAAAGTAAAAGTACACGTCTTGGTACTTACGACCACACAGGACAAATTTGGATTCATCAATGAAAAAGCTTATTCAAATTTCAAAATACGCAGGCAGTCGATATGTTCATATCCCAATTTCTGAGCAATGGACCAGTATATATGACTGCGCCCCCCCAGTTGGTGTAGGCGATCTTTCATTTGGCGAATATTGGAAGGCCGAAAGCGCTTACGTTCAAGATTTAATAGAAATTTCCATGAAATTTGAAGTTCCAAATTATATTATATCAGGTCTCGAGATTTCGAAATCATCAAAGAAGCTATTGCCTAGTTGGATCAAAGAAGGGGGTGTTGTCACAGTTGATAATATGGAATTTCTAATTAGATATTGCATGCGGGGCGCGTTGTGGTGTCGATTGCATTATTCTGATCTGATATTTATTATGTTTGGATATGACTTGTATGTTAGGGTTGGCATACAAAGTTGCGAAGATATATATTTAACTCCAAGTAGTGAATTTATAGGTCATGTAGATATGTCTGCAGATCTAGGCGACGATGATTATTATTATTTTGGAGAGTGGAAACCTAGATCGTAG
>NZ_GL883077.1:1329159-1357859 GCF_000204015.1 Asticcacaulis biprosthecium C19
CTCCCTCTCCTGTCCCCCTATTCTCCCATATTCTCCCACAGTGGAAAAATAACCCAACAAGAGTTCAATAGAATTGCTTCTGAAGTTTACAAGCAGTTTCCGCTATTTTGAGAGTCGAAATGAAGGAAGTTTATCATCTCCGTCTTCGAAATCGGTTGGTAAAAGATATCCTGCCTATCGGATTTGGAAAAATTTTAGGTGACAACGAATTCGCTATCAGAGTGGTAGAGATTACTCGATCGGATCCGTATTTTGAGCTTCTACAGAAGAGGTATAGAAACGGAGAAGAATTTATTTTAACAAGTTGGAGCGTAAAGCGAAATTATACAAAACAGGAAATTGGCGCGGCACGCTTGTTTCGTGTCCGTCTTGGAACTCCATTCGAGCCATGCGGTGAAGATTGCGGTACTGAGTACGAGGAGGCTACTGGGTGCCGAGTTTGTGGGGCGGGCGCTGAGCATCGCGGTCCTTTATACTTGCGGGAAAGCAACCTTCCCAGAACTGACATTGGGCATTCGATAGCGGATGAAATCGTCGTTAGGAGGGGCTTTGCTGAATGCTTTTGGCGCTACAATCTAACTGGCCCGACCTTTAATCCAATCTATCAGAAAAGCAATAAAGCTATAATCGAAGGCTGGTTTGAAGTCGCAGACTTGCCGCGACTAGCCAATATTGTCGAGCCAACAAATGTATTTAATAATCCATTGATGACTCTGCCAGATATGGGTCAAATATGCCCCGTAGGCGACACAATTGGTCTCAATTTGGTATCTGAAGTGTATGTTGATGTTGATCTTGAGCAAGCTCCTAGTTTTTTTGCTACGAAGCAGTTCACGGGTGTACGTCGCGGAATGTTGAGAGAAACACCAGTGTATTTAGCAAAGCCAGATTTCTTCGATTTCGTCAAAAAGGAAGATATCCGGGGATTATCATTCGAAATTGCTCATTTGCGTCCGGGGTCAAATTTCTCCATGCAAGTAGTTGGAGAATATCGTGGCGGGTGAAGTAGCTGAACCGCCCCGGGATTTCCGTAGGCCAATTTGCGTGAGTCACGCTGCGATGGCAGCGTCCTTCAAGGTGTCATGGTATCGTAGCTCGGCCTCGGCTGGGGGGATGTTGCCGATGGGTTCAAGTAGCCTTCGGTGATTGGTCGTCCGTGAACAACTCGCAGGGCATTGAAGTGGCTGAATAATTTTCACGTCTGAAGTATTCGCGATTACCAGAAATGGCGGTGTCCGCAGCGATTTTCTTGCAATTGACGATCAGCTTTGGCGTGATTCCTTTGTCGCTATAGCGGCCGTGGGAGAGTGCATCGTGCGTCCAAAAGAGCGTCGGCAGACCGGGCAAAGAGATATCTTTCAATCGCGCCTGGACCAGATCATCGATCCGACCCACCCGCTGGTGAAGCTGGCGCAAAAGATCGACTGGACCTTTGTTGAGACCAAGCTTGGCGCGGTTTACACCGATAAGAAAGGTCGGCCGCCTCTGCCGACACGGTTGATGGCTGGGCTGGGGATCCTGAAGGCCACGCACGATCTGTCGGACGAGGTTTGGTGCGCTCGTTGGCTTGAAAACCCTTATTATCAATACTTTTGCGGCAAAGAATTCTTTCGGCACCGTCTGCCGTTTGACCGGTCGTCAATCACGCGTTGGGGTGACGTCCCCGGACAGCCGTGCCTCAAGTGGGGAGAGGGAGATATTGAGTTTACCTGTTCCCACCTGTGACACGCTTTTCCCACTGGTCAGGATTTGCCGGACACTATAGTCTGACAAATAACAACGATCACAGGGATAAGCCATGACCTCCAATTCTCTCAGCCGCCGGGCCATCCTGGCCGGTTCCGCGCTTGCCGGTACAGCTTTGGCCGGTGTGGCCGCCACCCTTCCGGCCGGCGCGTCCGCCCAGACCATTGGATTGCTCGCGCCGACGCCGCCCATGGGCTGGAACAGTTGGAACAGCTTCGCCACCACCATTACCGAAGACCAGTCGCTGGAAACGGCGAAGATCATGGCCGAAAAGCTGCTGCCGTCGGGCTATGATATCTTCACGGTCGATATCCAGTGGTACGAGCCCGAGGCGCGCAGCTACACCTACAACTCTGAGCCCGTGCCGACCATGGATGACCATGGCCGCCTGCTCCCGGCGCCCAACCGATTCCCGTCCTCGGCCAATGGCAAGGGCTTTAAACCGCTGGCCGACAAGGTTCATGTCCTGGGCCTGCGTTTCGGTGTTCACCTGATGCGCGGGATTCCGCGCCTGGCGGTCAAGAAGAACGTGCCGATCATTGGGACGTCCGTAAGGGCGGCTGATATCGCCGACACCACCAGCACTTGCCCGTGGAACCCGGACATGTATGGCGTCGATATGAGCAAGCCGGGCGCGCAAGCCTATTATGACAGTGTCTTCAAGCTGTTCGCATCCTGGGGGGTCGACTTCGTCAAGATGGACGATATGAGCCGGCCCTATGACGCCCATATGGCCGAGATCGAAGCGGCGCATCTGGCGATCCAGAACTCCGGCCGGCCGATGCTGCTGAGCCTGTCACCCGGCGAAACGCCCGTCGCGCGCGGTGAACACGTCCGGCGCTTCGCTCAGATGTGGCGGATCAGCGACGACTTCTGGGACGAATGGAAGCTGCTGGACGACCAGTTTACCCGCTTCGAAAACTGGAACACCTGGCGGGCACCCGGCGCCTGGCCGGACGGCGACATGCTGCCGCTGGGACGACTGGCGCTGGGCGATCGCGACACCAAGTTCACGCCCGATGAGCAGCAGACCCTGATGAGCCTGTGGTCGATCGTGCGTTCGCCGCTGATCATGGGCGGCGACCTGCGCCACCTCGACCAGCCTACCCTGGATCTGCTGACCAATCTGGAAGTGCTGGCCGTCAATCAGGCGAGCCGGGACAACCAGCCGCATTTTCTGGCTGACGGAACGCGGGTGTGGACGGCGCGGGCGGTGAACAATAACGACCTGTATGTGGCGCTGTTCAACACCACCGGCAGCCAGAAGACGGTTGGTTTCCCACTGAAATACGTTGCCGCGACCGGTCGGTTCAAGGTGCGCGACCTGTGGAAACGCGCCGATATCGGAACAGCCGAGGGCAGGGTGCAGGCCGATATTCCCGCGCATGGTTCGGTCCTGTATCGCCTGTCGGCGGCCTAGGTATTTTACTCAGACAAAAATGTAGCGCCGTCCGGATGTGTTCCGGGCGGCGTTTTTACGTAATAGATATAAAAATCAATTATTTAGTGCCTTTCTACAGGGGATATCTTTCATCGCATAATCTATCACCTGCTCTTGCGAGGCTCCGGGTTCGGTGCTAAACGGCTTTTTGTCTGAGTAAAGAGCGGTCGCCGCCATCCAGGCACCAGGGAAACGCAAAAGCAGGATGGGTGGGCGCGTGAGCGGCATCGAAATCAGTCATGTTACCAAGGCCTATGGTGCGACTCCGGTTCTGGATGGCGTAACCTTAAGCATCGCCGACAATGAGTTTGTCGCCTTTCTCGGCCCGTCGGGCTGCGGCAAGACCACGCTGCTGCGGCTGATCGCAGGCCTGGAGGAGGTCGACGCGGGCGAGATCCACATCAATGGCCGCCGGGTCGATCAACTGGCGCCCGGCGCGCGCGGCGTCGCCATGGTGTTCCAGAATTATGCCCTTTATCCCCATATGACCGTGGCCGATAACCTGGCCTTCGGGCTGAAAAACGTCGGTGTGGGAAAAGCTGAGATTGAGACTCGCATCGCCGAGGCGGCGCGGATTCTGGAGATCGGCGATTATCTTCATCGCAAGCCTGGCGAGTTGTCGGGCGGCCAGAAGCAACGCGTCGCGATCGGGCGGGCGATTGTCAAAAAGCCGGATTTGTTCCTGTTCGACGAGCCCTTGTCGAATCTGGATGCCGCCTTGCGTATGCGCACGCGGCTGGAACTGGCGCAACTGCGGCGGCGGCTGAAGGCGACGATGATTTTGGTGACCCACGACCAGGTCGAAGCCATGACCCTGGCCGACCGCATCGTGGTGATGAAAGACCGCAAGATCCAGCAGGTCGGCACGCCGATGGAAATCTATACCCGGCCGGCCAATGTGTTCGTGGCCGGGTTTGTCGGTTCGCCGCCGATGAATATTCTGAAGGTCGAGCTGGATACGGCTGGTCCGGTGGCCATGGCGAAGCTGGCCGGCGGGGTGTTCAAGACCGGTGTTGTGTCGGCAGGATTGCCGGCGTCGAGTGACTGGCGGATCGGCTTACGGCCTGAGAACGTCCACATCGCCGGATCGGGTGACGGCCTGGCGGCGACGGTAGAATTCGTTGAGCGGTTGGGCGAACGGACCCTGGTCTATACCAAACTGGCCGATGGGACGGCTGTGACGGCCGAAGACGCCGGCACCAGCAAGGTCAAGATGGGCGATCCTGTCGGGTTGAGGATGGATGCTGAGGCGGCGCATCTGTTTGACGGCGAGGGTGTGGGTTATCATGCGCCGGAGGTAGAGGGATGAGGGGGGAAGGAAAATCCCCTCTCCCCGTTCTTCACGGGGAGTGGGTAAGGGTGAGGGGCCTCTTGGCTTCCGGTGCTCGGACGTCTTCGGAAGGCCCCTCACCCGATCGCCTACGCTTCGCTCGGCTCTCGTCCTCTCCCCGTAAACGGGGAGAGGTAAGATGACTGCGTCGTCGCTGAAATCGCGCGGATCCTGGACCAATGCCCTGTTCGTGGCGCCGTATCTGTTCGTCTATCTCTGCCTGCTGATCTATCCGCTGATCGCCGGGATGGGGTTGAGCCTGTTCAAGGCCGACCTGTTCGGTGGCGGGACCTTTGTCGGGTTCGAAAACTTCGCGCGGCTGTTCCGCGATGAAGTCTTTCTGCAAAGCGTCGCCAATACCTTCTATTTTGTTGCCCTGACCGTGCCGCCGTTGACGGTGTTGCCGCTGTTCTTGGCGCTGCTGCTGAACCGCACGACGCGGGTGGCGGCGTTTTTCCGCGGCGTCTTTTTCTCGTCGTCGGTGCTGTCGGTGACCATCGTCACCCTGGTCTGGCGCATGATCCTGATGAGCGAAGGCGGGTTGGCCTCCAATATCACCGCCCTGTTCGGCGCCGAGGCCATCGCCTTCCTTAGCGACCCCAAGATTGTCATGATCTCCATGGCCATCATCACCGTGTGGTGGTGTCTGGGTTTGCCGATGATGCTGTACCTGTCGGCCTTGCAGCAGGTGCCGAAAGATATCTACGAAGCCGCCGAGCTCGACAACGCCTCGTGGTGGCGGACCTTGTGGTCGATCACCCTGCCCAGCGTGTCGCGGACCATCATCCTGGTCGCTATTTTCGAATGTGTGTTGCAGTTCCAGTTGTTTGGTCAGCCGCAGTTGATCACCCAGGGCGGACCCAATGGCGCCTCGCGGCCGATCGTCCTGTTCATCTTCGAAATCGGCTTCCGCCGTTGGGATGTCGGCTATGCCGCTGCGGCGTCGCAGATCCTGTTCGCCATCATCCTGATCGCGACCCTGGTGCAGTATTTTGTGACGACCCGGCGCTCAAGGAGCGAAGCGTTAGCGCAACCAAAAGTACGAGGTAACGCATGACGGCCTCGGACAACAAACGCCTGCGAGATGTCGCCCTACTGGCGACCCTGGTCGTGCTGGGCTTCATCATGCTGGTGCCGTTGATGTGGACCGTGCTGCTGTCGCTGAAGTCCAACAGCGACCTGTTGCAGTCGACGGCCAATGCGTTTCATGGGCCCTATACAGTTGAAAACTATGCCGCCATCACCAAAAGCTCGGGCGTGTTCCGCTGGCTGATGAATTCGGTCATCGTGTCGGGTTTGCAGACGATCGGCGTGCTCGTCCTGGCCTCGTTGGCCGGGTATGGCTTCGCCCGGCTGGAGTTCCCCTATCGTGACCAGATATTCCTGCTGGTGCTGTTCGGGTTGGCTATCCCCGAGCAGGCGGTGATCATCACGCGCCACCAGCTCTTCACTGGCCTGCATCTGCATAATTCCTATCCTGGCCTGATCCTGCCGGGACTGGCGGCCCCGTTCGGCGTCTTCCTGATGACCCAGTATTTCAAGGCCATCCCGAAGGAGCTGGATGAGGCCGCCATCCTCGACAACGCCTCACGGTTCAAGATTTTCTGGAAGGTGTTGCTGCCGTTGACCATTCCGGCGCAGGCGACCTTGGGGATATTTACGTTCCTGGGTTCGTGGAACGACTACTGGTGGCCGCTGATCTCGGCAACCCGGGCGGATATGTTTACGCTTACGGTCGGTTTGTCGGCGTCGCAGATCAACTTCGCCCAGACGTCGGGGTTGGGGTATCTGATGACCCAGGCGGTGTTCGCCGCTGTGCCGATCCTGATCGTCTATATCATCTTCCAGAAGTACATCGTGCGCGCGGTGGCGGGAGCGGCGATACGATGATTGGACCTTTCAAGAAAAGAACCCCTCACCCCCACCCTCTCCCCTCAAGTGGGGAGAGGGAGTTTAGAGCGGTGCTGATGGCTCTGATAGGGCTAACCTTGATGAGCTGCCAGCCGAAGTCAGATGTGACCGAGGTGACGGTTCAGCGCATCTTCGGCGAGTGCCGCGCCAATGTTCCGCAAGGCCAGGCGCCGATCAAGAACCCCGACGGCGAATGCGAAGTCGTCACCCATCTGCTCGACGAGTTCCAGAAGGCCAATCCGGATATCAAGCTGAAGGTCAATATCGCGCCATGGCCCGGTTACGACCAACTCTCGGCGCAGTTCGCCTCCGGTGATCCGCCCGATATCGCCACCATGCACATGTCGGCCATGCCCGATTTCGCCTCGCGCGGCCTGATCGAGCCGTTAGACGGCGGGTTCAAGGAAGTCAGTCTCGACGTCGACAACTTCACGCCGGCGGCGCGCAATGGCGTGACGATTGATGGTCAAGTTTACGGCATGCCGTTCGACAACTGGACCCAGCTCTGGCACGTCAATATGAACCTGTTCGCCAAGGCCGGACTGGTGCGCGACGGCCAGCCCATCCTGCCGCGTAATCCTGACGAACTGCTGGCCCAGGCGCGGCAGTTTAAAGCAAAGACAGGCCTGCCGTACCTGCTGCAGCCGACCGATAACGAACGCGCCGCCTTTACGCGCAACCTGTTCACCTATCTCCTGGATCAGAAGGCCGTTGTCTTCAGTGACCCCAAGACCATCCGGCTGAACACGCCGGAAGCCCGCCGCATCGTCAACCTGTTCAAGCAGATCTATGCCGAGGGATTGATGGCGCCGGGCCAGGACTACCCCGCGGCGATGGCGGCATTTCTGAACGGGGAGGGCGGTATCTGCCTGGTCGGGACCTGGATGATCGGTACCTTCGAAGCCGAGGCCAATACCGCTGGCCGCCCGCTGTATCAAGGCTATACCGTCAAGCCCTATCCGATGCTGTATGGCACGGAGCAGGCCGCCTTTGTCGACGGCCATGCCTGGGTGATGCCGAAACGCGACCGTACGCCGGCCGAGCGCGCCGCCGTGCTGAAGCTGATGAAGTTCCTGCAGGTCCACGACTACGACTGGGCGCGCACCGGCCATTTGCCGACCCAGAAGGATGTTGCGCAGAGCGCGCAATATCTCAGCCTGCCGCACCGCAACGACATCGTCGCCCTGGCGTCGACGGGCAAGACCCTGCCCGCCGGCGTCGAGCGCCAGTTCGCCATCCAGGACATTGTCGGTGACGAAATGGCCTCGGCCATCCGTGGCCACAAGAGCGTGGATGCGGCGCTTTCCGATGCCGAACACCGCGTCAATGACCTGCTTTTCCATGTTCTTTCGAGACAAGACAGATGACACTCCCCGCAAAAACCTTGACTGCTAAGATCGTCGCCGACCGCGACTTTATCGTCGCCCCGCTGGACCGCCGCGTCTTCGGCACCTTCGTCGAGCACCTGGGCCGCTGCGTCTATGGTGGCATCTATGAGCCCGGCCATGCCACGGCCGACGAGAACGGCTTTCGCGGCGACGTGCTGGCGCTGACCCGGGAACTGGGCGTTACGGTGGTGCGCTATCCCGGCGGCAACTTCCTGTCGGGCTATGATTGGGAAGACGGTGTAGGTCCGAAGGAAGACCGTCCGGTGCGCCTGGACCTGGCCTGGGCCTCCACCGAGACCAACCAGTTTGGCACCAACGAATTCATGCTTTGGGCCAACAAGGCCGGGGTCGAACCGATGTTCGCCGTCAACCTGGGCACACGCGGCCCGGCCGAAGCGCGCGATTTCCTGGAGTACTGCAACCATCCGGGCGGCACCAAGTTCTCGGACCTGCGCAAATCCCACGGCTTCGAGCAGCCGCACAACATCAAGTTCTGGTGTCTGGGCAATGAGATGGACGGGCCGTGGCAAACCTGCGCCAAGACGGCCCGGGAATACGGCGCCCTGGCCCGCGAAACCGCCAAGGTGATGCGCTGGATCTCGCCCGACCTGGAACTGGCCGCCTGCGGGTCGTCGCAGCGCGCCATGCCGACCTATGCCAAGTGGGAATACGAGGTGCTGGACGAGTGTTTCGAGCAGGTCGACTTCATCTCGTTGCACGCCTATTTCCGCAATGATGGCAATGACATCGCCGAGTTCTTCGGCGAGATCGATAACCTAAAGGTCTATATCGACGAGATCATCGCCGTGTCGGATGCGGTGGCGGCCAAGCGCCGGTCGAAGAAGCGTATCATGCTGTCCTTCGACGAGTGGAATGTCTGGTATAAGGCGCATCGCCCGGAAGACCTGAAAAAGCCGGGGTGGCCCGAAGCGCCGCCGCTGCTGGAAGAACTGTACAATTTCGAGGACGCCCTGGTTGTTGGCGGCGCCTTGCTGACCTTGATGAACCGCGCCGACCGCGTGAAGGCGGCCTGCCTGGCGCAACTGGTCAATGTCATCGGGCCGATCTTCACCGAAACCGGCGGGCCGGCCTGGCGCCAGACCATCTTCCATCCGATCGCCGACTGCACCCGCAATGGTCATGGTGAAATCCTGAAACTGAAGGTCGATAGTTCGACCTTTACGACGAAGGCGCATGGCGAGGTGCCGCACCTGATTGCCTGCGGCGTGTTCAATCCGCAAACCGGTCAGGTCAGCCTGTTCGCGCTGAACCGCTCGACGGAGGACGCGATGGAGCTGGATGTCGACCTGCGCGGACTGGGTGAGGCGTTGAAGGTGGGTGAGTCGCAGGAACTGTATGATCCGAATCTGAAGGCGATCAATTCCAAGGATGCGCCCGATGCGGTTTCACCCAAGCCGAACGGCACGGCGCGAATCAGCGGCTGCCGGTTTACGGCGACGTTGAAGCCGCAATCTTGGAACGTGTTCACGTTGATGGCGTAAGCGAGGTCGGGGCTGAATGTCTATTTGTCGGACGACGCGAAGGCGCTAATCGGCGCATAACATCCAATTATGTCATACCAGAATCGCGTGAAACCCACTGAATTTCAATGGATAATATCGCCAGATTGTAAATTGCGAAGCCCTGTACTTTCATGTGTGAAAATTTACAACCTTGATTTTGCTGATGAAGTTTTGGGTGTTGTTGCGCTTATGAGACATTGAGTTCATAAATCAGACAAAATGGGGTTGAGCTTGGCTTGCGCTATTGACAGTAGATTATTGTCGGACAATATCGCAGCATAGGTTCAGGCCCAAAATGAACCATTTCTGCCAGGGAGCTAAAAATGTCTGACATCTCGTCGGCCCGTCGTCGCGGCCGTCATCTGAAATCCATCTGCCTGACGGCTGTATCCGTGATGGCCCTTGGCATGGGCGCGCAAGCTGCGATGGCCCAGGACACGCCGGCCGCCGCCACCGATGACAATGTCGTCGTCGTGACCGGCGTTCGCGCCTCCATCCAGAAGAGCCTGAACATCAAGCGCCGTTCGGTCCAGGTCGTCGACTCGGTCGTCGCCGAAGACATCGGCAAGCTGCCTGACAACAACGTTGTCGAGGCGCTGCAGCGCGTGACCGGCATCCAGGTCGCCAATCGTGGCGGCGGCGAAGGCTCGGGCATTTTCATCCGCGGTATGCCGGACATCACCACCACGTGGAACGGCCGCAATATCTTTACCGCCTCCGGTCGTCAGCTTGAGTTGCAAGATATTCCGTCGAACCTGATCAGCCGTATCGACGTCTACAAGACCCGCTCTGCCGACCAGTTCGAAGCCGGCCTCGGTGGTCAGATCGACGTCTTTACCCGCCGTCCGTTCGATTTCAAGGGACCGGAACTGTCGTTGTCGGCCCGGAACGTCTATCTGATGCCGGCGGATAAGCTGAACCCCAGCATGTCGGCCCTGGTGTCCAATCGCTGGGAAACCAGCCATGGCGACGTTGGCGCCTTGCTGAACGTCTCGTACAACCGTACCCAGTACCGCGACGAAAACATCACCGCCGGCGCGATGGTGCCCTATATGACGGCCAACCCGCCGGCTGGCTGGGCACCGTACGAAAAGATCAACGGCAGTGATGGACGGGTGCCGAACTTGGCGACAGCGGATCCGAACGACCTGCTGCAACTGTGGCAGCCGGGTTCCGAGCGTGGCCTGCCGTGGGCCGCCGGCTCAACCCTCGACTTCAATGGCACCCCTGTGCCCTACGTCCTGACGCGCGATGCCGTGATCGCCACCGATCTGCTGGGCGATCGTGAACGCCCGGCGGCTAACCTGGCCCTGCAATGGCGTCCCAATGCCGACGCCGAATATACCTTCGAATACGCGTACGAAGGTTACCGCAACACGATCAAGCAGCGCATGCTGTTCACCTTCGTCGATTGGTGGGGCAGCTTGGGCGCCAATCCCGGCTCGACCGTCGAACTCTATCCGAACAGCAATGTTATCAAGTCGCGGACGGTCAACTTCCCGTTCAGCTTCACCAGCGGTGAAAACACCACCCAGAGCACCGACACCCACATTTTTGCCCTGAACGGTAAGTGGAACATTGGCGACAAGCTGCGCGTGACGGCTGACCTGTCGCACGTCAGCAGCGAGTTCAACACGCAGTTCATCGCGTTGCGTGCCACGCACGTCTTCGACAAGGTGACGGTTGATTTCAACGACAATGACGGCGTGCCTTCGCTAGCCTATGGCAACAATGCCGACGCCGCCAATCCGGCCATGTGGAATGCCGACTATTTCTACGATAATGCCAACCGCAACGAGGGCAGCGGTACAGCCCTAACCGTGCGCGGCGTCTATCAGGCTGATAAGGGTCCACTTAAGACGATCAGCTTCGGTTTCAACTACGACACCCATGACGCGACCGAAGCCCGCTGGTTCCAGGACGGCTGTATGTGCGGCCCCGCCTTGACGACCTACGATCCGGATTTCGTCACCTACAACAGCGGCTTCTTCGACGGCATCGCCGATTTCCCGCACTCGTGGGCCGTCGTCAACGGCGATTATCTGGTAGAAAATGCCGATGCCATGCGTCGCCTTGTCCAGGCGCGTGAGCCGTGGCGCGGCATCAAGACCAGCGAAGCTCTAAAGTTCGACACGACCTTTGAGATCACCGAGAAGACAGGCTCGGCCTATGTCATGGCCGACTTTGAGAATAGTCTGTTTGGCGGCACTCTGTTCAGCCAGATCGGGGTTCGCTACGTCGACGTCAGCACCGACATGACGTTCGGCGCCAATGGTGCCGAGGCTCAGGTCGCCAAGTACCTGCCCAGCGTGACCGTGCGTTACGACGCGACCGACGATATCCGTCTGCGTTTCAACTACGGTGAAACCCTGCGCCGGCCGAACTTTGCCGATCTCAATCCCACCCGCAACCTGGGCGACGACCTGACCAATACGGGCTATGGCACCGGCAGCAGCGGTAATCCGAACCTGCGTCCGACCGAATCCAAGAATGTCGATTTTGGCTTCGAATGGTATTTTGCCCGTGACAGCCTGTTCAACGTGACGCTGTTCCGTCGCGAAATCGAAGGCCTGGTCGTGCCGCTGCTCAACCGCATCACCGACACCGATCCGCGTTATCCGAACACGGACACCTTCATCGTGACCTCGCCGGTCAACGCTTCCGACGGCGTGCTGCAAGGCGCCGAAGTGGCCATGACCTACTTCCCGAAGTGGTTGCCTGACGCGCTGGACGGTTTCGGTATCCAGGGCAGTCTGACCATGCTCGACTCGTCGCAGAACATCCCGATCACCAACCTGCAGGGTGTGATTGTCGATCAGGCCGAGACCGACTTCTTCGGTGTGTCTGACCTGTCGTACAACGTCACCCTGGTCTACGACAAAGGCCCGTTTGACGCTCGCGTGTCCTATGTCTGGCGTGACGACTGGTTGCGCAACAACGAGGCCCGCCTGTTCGCCAACCCGATCGGTATCTGGTCGCGTGACGAAGGCTTCCTCGACTTCCAGCTCAGCTACGACGTCAGCGACAAGGTGGCGGTGACCTTCGACGCCACCAACATCCTCAAGCAAAAGAGCCAGGGCTACTACAAGTTCGAAGACGTCGGCAGCCCTGAGATGAGCAACTTCAATAACTTCCTCATCAGCAGCTCGTTTGCGGTCGGTGTGCGCTGGAAGATGTAGTTTGTAAAAAAGCTTCTCCCAAGGTCTTTAATCTCCTAACCTAAAGACCCTTTTCGGGGCGCCGTCGCACTCTTCCGCGCCGGCGCCCTTTTTTCGAGGTTTGCCATGTTGACAAAGCGGCAGATGCTGGGTGGCGTCGTCGGGCTTGGCCTGATCGGGCCGGCTACGCGGGCGAAAGACCTGAGCGGTGACCTTGCGCCGGTGCACGATCCCTGCATCATCAAGGATAAGGCTGTGTATCACCTGTTCTCGACGTCGCAGTTGCGCGAGGGCGGGCTGATTGTCTGGCGGACCTCGCCGGACATGGTCACCTGGACCTTGAAGGGGCATGTTCTGCGCGAGTTTCCAAAGTGGGTGACCGATGCGGTGCCCGGAACGCGCGGCGCTTGGGCGCCGGACATCGCTTTCGTCAACGGGCGCTTCCACCTGTACTATTCCGCCTCGACCTTTGGGTCGAACCGTTCGGTGATCGGGCTTTTGACCTCACCGACCCTGGATACCTCCGATCCGGCCTTCGGGTGGAAGGACGAGGGGCTGGTGGTCGAATCCGATGCCCATAACAGATACAATGCTATCGATTCCAACTACCTGATCGCGGCGGACGGCAAGCACTGGATCTCGTTCGGTTCCTTCTGGTCAGGCATTCAGTTGCACGAGGCCGACCCGAAGACGGGCAAGCCGAAGAACCGGCTGAAGAAGCCGAAAAACATCGCCAGCCGGCCGATGCCCGGCGCGGTCGAGGCGCCGGTGATCATCCGGCGGGGCGCATTGTACTACCTGTTTGCGTCCTACGATTTCTGCTGCAAGGGCGTGGACAGTACCTACTATACCGTCGTCGGGCGATCGGCTGGCGTGGATGGCCCCTATATCGACGACACGGGCGCGAAGCTGCTCGATGGCGGCGGACGGACGGTCCTGCAGGCCGATGATCGCTGGAAAGGGCCGGGGCACTGCGCCGTGTTCGAGGACGAAGGCGTGCACTACATCGTGTATCATGCCTATGACGGCCAGGCTGGCGGAAGGCCCACACTGCGGATCCAGGCGCTGAACTGGACGGAGGACGGGTGGCCAACAGTGTAAGGGAAAGAAGCAGGAGGCGCAGCCTCCTGCACCTCGCAACTGAACAGTGTTACTTATACCAATAAAAAAGACCGGGACTTGGCCCCGGTCTTTTTATTGGTGCAGGTAAACGCTATCGAGTTTCGGGGTGCAGGGGCCCGCGGCCTCTGCCTCTTTTCTCTACAACGCTGTCACCGTCACCTTCCGTTCGACCTCGGTCTGAAGTGGGTTCTTCAGCCCGTACAGGAAGGCGTCGGCGGTGATCTCAAAAACGTCGCCGTCCTGCGTCTTGACGCCATCGGCAAATGACGCCGTGGCCGTGCCGAAGCAGTGGACATGGATGTCGCCCGGCGTGCGGAACAGTTCGTACTTGAAGTGGTGGTGCTCCAGGTTATCGAAGCTGTGAGACATGTTGTCCTCGCCCGAGATGAAGGGCTTTTCCCAGATCACCTCATTGCCACGCCAGATGCGTGAGGTGCCGCGGACATCCTTCGGCAGTTCACCCACCAGGATCTCCACGCCCAGCGATGCGGGACGCAGCTTGGAGTGGGCCAGCCACAGATAGTTCTGCTTCTCGACCACGTGGTCCGAAAACTCGTTGGCAATGGCCCAGCCGATACGGTAGGGCGTGCCGTCGTCACCGATGACATAGATGCCAGCCATTTCCGGCTCTTCGCCGCCGTCTTCGGCGAAGCTGGGCGAGGTCAGGGGCGCGTTCGGGCCGACCAGGGTGTTGCCATTGCCCTTGTAGAACCATTCCGGCTGAACACCCGTCTCACCGGCCGCCGGCTTGCCGTTCTTCACGCCCATCAGGAACATGCGCATCGAATCGGTCTGGACCTCAGCCTGGGCCGCCGCCTTGTGCATCTTGTCGCGGCCCTCGGCCGAACCCAGGTGCGTCAGGCCGGTGCCCGTGACGTGCAGGTGCGAGGCGTCGGGATGGTCGATCGGGCACAACACCCGGCCTTCCGACAAGGCCACCGCGACATCGACGGCATCACCCAGGCCCTGTTTTTCCACCTGGGCCGCCAGCGCTGCGCCGGTGGAAATGGCCGCCTTGGCCAGTTCATAGGTCGTCGACACGCCATTGACGAGGTGCGCGCCATCCTCGGTTGCCGCAACAAGCTGCCGTTCGCCCGAAGCGCTGACGATCTGGATGAGACGCAAAGTCATGGGAAGTCCTCCTGAAAACTGGCCTTTTAATAGTCTGACAAATTGGCGATGTAAAGACCGCAGTTCGCCTTGTCAAATGTCTGAGGAAATGTCATCCTTGTTACATGAACGCCTACGACAAAAGGGGCCGGGGAGACGCCACGGAAACACCTTTGCGCCATCATATGGGGCAGGGGCGGCTGCATGGCGCGCTGGCGCACCGGCTGGGCGTGGATATCCTACGCGGAGTCTATCGCCAGGGCCAGACCCTGCCTAACGAAATGGACTCCAGCAGCACACTGGAAATTTCGCGTTCCGCCTATCGCGAAGCCATCCGCATCCTGGCCGCCAAGGGCATGGTTGAAAGCCGGCCGAAGACCGGCACCCGCGTCACCGCCCGCACACGTTGGAATATCCTCGATCCCGAAGTTCTGGGCTGGATGTTCGAGACCGAACCCAGCGAAAAATTCATCCTCGACCTGTTCGAACTGCGCCTGATCACCGAGCCGACGGCCGCCGCTTTTGCCGCCCAGCGCCGCCAGCCGGAACATATCGAAGCCATGGATCACGCCCTTATCGTCATGGCGCAACAGACCCTGGCCACCGAAGCCGGCCGCCAGGCTGACCTCGATTTTCATGATGCCCTGATGCAGGCTTCCGGCAACGAAGCGCTCGCGTCTCTGAGTTCCTCGATCGGCGCCGCGGTGGCGTGGTCGACGCGCTATAAGCAGCGGATGGCGGCCCTGGACCGTGACCCGGTTCCTGACCACCGCGCTGTGTTCGAAGCCATTGCCCGCGGTGACGAGGGTGATGCCCGCTGGACGATGGAGTCGCTGGTGCGTCTCGCCCTGCGCGACACCCAGCGCAGTATGCAGAAACTCGGCTGATATTTGTGTGAGTAAAAGTGTGTGGTGCAAAAAAGCCGCCCTGCACAAACAGAGCGGCTTCCTCAGGTTCCGAGACGCGATCAGTACTTGTAGTTCACGCCGATGGTAAAGGTCTTGCCGTTCCGCAGTTCGAACAGGGTATCTTCACGTGCACTGTCGATGAACAGCCGGTTTTGCTCGTCCGTGAGATTCTGTGCTTCGAAGATCAGCTTCAGGTTATCGCTGAGTTCGTAAGAGGCCGACAGGTCGACGAACAAGGTTTCGTCATTGCCCTGCAGGTCCGAACCGCGCGACGCCGGAATGCCTCGGATATACTTGCCGCGGTAGTTGGCTGTGGAGCGGATGCTGAACCGGTCATTTTCCCAGTACAGCGTGCCGCTGGCCGACTTACGTGACAGGCCTAGCAGATCGTTGGTGGCGGTAACCGTGGGGACGCCATTGGCGCTGGCCAAAATGTATTGAATCTCAGATTCGATATGTGTGTAGTTGGCCAGTACACCAAAATTGGCCCAGAAACCTGGCAAGAAATCAAGTTCCGCCTGCAGGTTGACTTCAAATCCCTTCAGTGGTCCGCCTTCGGTGTTTTCGAAGCGGCCGACGGTGAAGATTTCGGTCGGCGATGTGTTGGTGTTGTCCAGCAGCGAGTCCGGCAGGCCAAGGTCACGGTAGGGAATCTGGCTGGTTACGCGTTGGATGTAGGTTTCGATGTCCTTGTAGAAGTAGCCGACAGAGATCAGCGAACCTGGGCGGAAATACCATTCCAGGCCGGCGTCGAAGGTGTTAGCGCGGATGGGCTCCAGGAACGGGTTGTTGATATTGCCGGTGCGGGTCGTGGCGGTGATGCCGGCGCTTGGGATCATATTGCCCAGTTCCGGCCGCGACATGACCTTGGCGGCCGAGACTCGGGCCAGCAGGTTCGGGTTGATTTCGAACACCACGTTGGCCGACGGCATCCAGTCGTCATAGGACCGGCGCACCTCATTGCGCTTGCCCACCTGGCTATACATCCAACCTGGAGGGGCCGCGACGGGAATGTGACCAACGGCGACCTGGTCAGTCGAGTAATAGCGCACGCCGACATCGCCACGCACCGGTATTGGGAAGCGGTCCGTATTGAACTCTGCCATGACGTAAGCGCTCTTGGTCGTTTCCTTAATCTGGGAGTTGCCCGCCCCGCATTCCACGCCGCAGTACTTGAAGTCCTCGAAATCGAAGGTGTCGCGCCATTTAGCCGAATCGATAGCCACCCACGAGGCTGGAGCGCCGCGACCCCAAAGGTCATCAAGACCGTCTATCGTGGTCGTGATGCTGGCCAGCGTAACGCCCGACGGCAGTGGCTTGACGACGAGCGCTGACGGGATCGGGTTCAGGTTGCGCTGGGTGAAGTCGGCTTCGCGAAACTGGATGCCAGCCTTGAACGACAGTTCCGGGCTGGGCGACCATTTCGCATCCAGGTTGACCGTGGTGTTGTCTGTGTTGTTCCATTGTGGCTTGCCCTGCATGGAGTAGCCGCCCAGAACGGTGCCGTCTGCCAGGGCCGGTGCGTAGGAAAAGCTGGCCGGGTTGCCAACATCTGCACCGAAGTTGATGATTGGCGTGGTTTCGCCGTCACGGAAGTCGATCGAAAAGTTATCCGCATCAATGATGTCGATGAAGGTTTGCAGGCGCATTGGGTCATTGCGGCGTGACGCCGATGTGCCGAAATAACCCATGACCTCAAACTGGTCCGAGAACTGGTGGGTGAAGCTGACATTGACCTGAGCATGGCTGGTTTCGAAGCGATCGACCAGGCCTTCCGAACGGATGTCAACGCCGTCGAACAGGCCATAGAGCAGCGATCCATTGGAGTCGAACGCGATGTCCTTTACGGATACCATGGGCTGGCCGTTATTGGTAACTGAGCGCGCAAAGGACAGGGCGGCGATGTAGTTGTCGCGGCGTTCCACATCGAACTTCGAATACAGGAAGTCGACCAGTATGTCGGTGGTATCGTTCTTCCACTGTAAACTGAGCGTGCCACCCATGCGCTTGGCATCTTGCTCGGAATTCACATAACGGGGGATGCGCGGGAAAAAGGCGCCACCGCCGGGCGCGGAAGCGTCTACCGGGCTGCGCAGGGCCATGATAGTGTTCCAAGCTGCGATAGTTCCGGTGCGCGGATTGTTGGTGCTGCACATGGTGTCCGTCGCGCCCTTGCCGGCGTGGGTCGTCGGCGACGGGCTGATCGGGGTAATGCCGATGGGGGAGCAGAAGGGCATGGCCGTCGCCCCGGAACCCAACTGATTGCCACCCAGGCTGGCCGACAGGATGTCGACGGCAGAATAGCCGACTTCCCGGACATTGCGGTCGGAATAGGAGAGCGTGCCCAGGATGCCGAAATTGCTGTCGCGGAACTTCTTGCCGGCGACCAGCGAGACCTTGGGGTCAACCTTGTCGCTGATCTCGTTGTAGGTGCCGCGGGCGGTGATCGAGAAGACCGTGTCCTGGCGTGAGTCGAACGGACGTGGTGCGCGCAGGTCGACCGTCGCGCCCAGCGAACCTTCCTCAACATCGGCAGAAGAGGTTTTGCGTGCCGTAAGCGACGAGAAGATTTCGGTCGGGAAGGCGTTGAAGTCGAAACTGCGGCCGTTGTTGGCGGCGCCGTAGATGTCGGCGGCGCCGATCTGGGACGAGGCCTCCATGCCGTTGACGCGGACGCGGGTGAACTGGGCGGCCAAGCCGCGGACCGAGATTTGACGGCCTTCACCGCCGTCGCCGCGCGACAGGACCACGCCCGGAATGCGCTGCATCGATTCCGCCAGGTTGGCGTCGGGGAACTTGCCGATATCTTCGCCAAGGATGGAGTCGACGGTGCCGGCGCTGCGCTTCTTGATACCGAGTGCGCTCTTCAGGGCGCCGCGGAAGCCTTTGACGACGACGACCTCATCGGCGGGCGTGGCGGCAGGCGCGTCTTGAGCCATCGCCGCGGTTGCTGCCAGGGCGGTGACCAAGGCCAGTGCCGAGGCCTGCAGGCACCGCTTGCTGTATGAGACTCTGTGATATGACATTTTCATTCCCGTTCCTGTGTGGGCATTTACCGGTCGGACCTGTTTCGGCCCTTGTCCTGTGTGGCGACGACTCGCCAACCGTACGGATTATAAACTGGACCCGCAGCAATTTGAACGGGGCTAGTGATCATTTGTGATATAAAATGATCAATCGTGACCTTTTTGTACCTGATGTGACGCAAATTTCAGATTATGGGAGAGTCGCTCGTTTCCATTGCAACAAAGGATAGGTGTTGCTACGCGATGTGTGCGTAGTTTTGCTTGCGGATGAGCCTATTCCAGGATCAGCAGGGACACGCCCTGGCGCGGAACCGTGAAATTCAGTTCGGCCGTGCCATTCGTGACCCTTGCCGCCTCAGGCCAGATCTGCGGGGTCATCTTCGAGGCGGTTTCCAGCTCCGCGTACTGGTTCTGGTCAGGGGATTGCGGTGAGCCCATCTTCTGCCAGGCGGTGAAGGCGTTGCCGTGATCGCCATCCACCCGCCACTGTGTCACTTTCACGGACTTGCCCTTAAGGCCTGAGACACTCAGGGCGACCGCCGCCACGGGACCGGCGATATCGTCATCGTGATAGTGCCAGACCAGAATGGCCAGGCGGTTGTCCTTGGTGCGCGTGGCCAGCACCCCGACATCGGCCGGACCGCGGATGCCCGAGGCCATGACATCGTTGAGCGGAACCTGGGCGTTGCTGGTTGCGGCCACTTGGTCGGGACCCAACTGCGAGAACAGGCGGAAGGTATTGATCACCGGCAGGTCGATACCGTTGGTGGCCAGTTGGCGATAGCCGGCGAACCATGGCTGGTCCTCAAACGTGAAGGCCCAGGTCAGGGCGCCGTCGAGATTGACCTTGTGCCGGCCTGCCAGTTCCCAGATGCGGGCGTAGGAAGCGGCGGTGTAGCTGGCATAGAGGGTGCCGTTGCGATAGGCGTTCTGAGGGCCGGGGCAGGCGGCGCAGCCTTCCGGGTCGTTCTCACCAATGACGATGGGCCGGGTTTTCAACTCCGGCACGGCCGCGACCTTGCCGAAGCCGGTATCAATGGCTTTAAGTTGCTCGATCATGCTCATACGGACATGGCCGTCTGTGAACTTGGGCGCGCCCTTGGCGTGGAAAGACAGGAAGTCCGTGGGTGTTCCGGTTTCGCCGGTGGCGTAGTTGGTGCCGGTTACGACGTGCTTCAGGAAGCCGTCCATGAAGGCGCCACCGGACCCCGCGACATCGGGGCCACCAACCCTCGCCTCGGGCAAGGCACGGCGAACGCCGGCAATGGCGTGATCATGCAGACGGTAGAATTCCTCCGGCGTGCCGGCCCAGTAGAATTTCAGATTGGGTTCGTTCCACACCTGAAAATACCAGGTCGCGACCTCGTCGCGGCCGTAGCGTTCGACATTGTGCTTCGTCCACTGGTAGACCAGCTCTTCCCATTTTTCGTAGTCTTTCGGCGGCCACACCCAGCCGGTGGCGATCAGGTCGTAGGCAAAGCCCGGCCGCCATGTGTGCTGATACGGCGTGCCTTCGGGGGCGCTGGACATGGCTTGCGGTGTAAAGCCGATTTGCAGGTACGGTTTGACGCCACGCGCCAGGTAGGTGTCGATGATGTGGTCGACCACCGTCCAGTTATAGACGGGGTTGCCTTGCGCGTCTTCGGTATAGGCATTGGTCGAGCCCCACTTGAACGCCGGGGTACCGTCGCCCGTGCTCAGCAGGTTGTGGGCGCGGAAATAGACCTGGCCTGGGCGAAGCTCACCCAGGTGGCTCATCAGCTTTCGGCCATCCTTCATGGTGGCGTAGTTGGGCTCGTCGGCGCCGAAGAAGCGCCAGATCGGCGGCAGGGGCGCGACCGTCCTGCCGGCGTCGACCGTCATGGTAACGGGAACAGGGGGCGCGGCGTCGTCGGTGCGGTCTTGCGCCATGGCGGGGAAGGCCAAGGCCGTCAAGGCGGCGGTCAGGCAGAGCAGGCGGTGCATGGCATTCCTCCGACAATTGTCGCCTATGTCTACGCAGGACGGCGGCCGTCGTCCATAAGGTTTGATCGAAGATGCGGAAACGTGATCATTGTCGGTCCTGAGGGCAGGGCAAAAAACTTCCGCTGTTATGCAAAATTTTAATTCTGTTCCGGGACACTGCCGCGGACAGCCTGGGGCGGCGGTCGCATAAGAAGCGTGTAAAAGGGTAGAGAGTATGCGAAACCGCCGAATGCGGGCCTTCGGTTCCATGGAGCCGGAGGATACGTCCCATGTCGCCGATGACCCACAGGATTCCGTTCGGGATCCCGTCATTCTTGCGCTGCGGATGCGCTACCTCGCCCACATAGCTGGCCGTTTGGAGGCCCTAGAAGCCTGTTCACCGCCCTATGATCGGATGTGGATGACCAGCCAGTCTCACGCGCTGGCCGGCAGTGGTGGCAGTTTCGGCTTCTGGGATATCAGCTCACGTGCCGGCGACCTGGAAGTCCTGCTGAAAGAGTCCCCCGGTACGACGGATGGTGAGATCGAAGCCCCTTTGAGACGGCTGCGCGAGGCTCTGGCCACGGCGCTTCTGGCCTCCGAAGAGGTCGAGGTTGTGGACGCGCCAGCGCCTGTTCGCGAGATGCCCGCGGCGACGACCGCCGTCTCATCGCGGGTTGTCATCGTCGAAGACGATACGTCTGTCCGTGATCTGCTGTCCGGTCTGATCTCCGGCGTTGCCGATGTCTTTTCGGCCGTCGACACCACGCAGGGGCGCCGGCTGATCGAGACCGTGAAACCCGACCTGATCCTGCTCGACAACCGTATCGGCGGGGCCGATGCTGGTCTGGAACTGCTGGAGTCGCTGCAGGCGGTACCGGGTCTGAAAGACATTCCGGTGATCATGATTACCGCCAGCGACGACCCTGGCGAAGTCATGCGCGCCCTGATGGCCGGCGCCGCCGACTATATCGTCAAGCCCTTCGATCCGGCCGAGGTTGGTGTAAAGATCCGTGGCCGGCTGGACCGGCTGGGTAGCCATGTCCTAATCGCCGACGACGATGACACGGTGCGCGAGATGTTGGTGCACAAGTTCCAGAGCGCAGGATGCAAGGTCACGTCGGTAGAGAGTGGCGCAGATGCGTGGGAGGCTTTGCAGCACGGCGACTATTCCGTAGCCCTGCTGGACCGGATGATGCCAGGCTATGACGGCGTCACCTTGCTGCGCATGATGAAGGCCGATCCGCGTACAGCCAGGGTGCCGGTGGTGTTCCTCACCGCGCGTCACTACGGCGCCGATGTGCTTGAGGGGCTGAACACAGGCGCCGTCGACTATATCACTAAGCCGTTCCATGCCGATGAGGTGCTGGCACGGGTCCTGCGCCTGCTTAACAGTGGAGAGGCGGCATGAAGGCCCTGATCGTGAGTGCTATCCTGCTACTGGCCCCCGGCGCCGTCCTGGCCGCCGAAGGTCCGATCACCGAGGCCCGGCAACTGGCGGAGTTGAAACGCTATGACGATGCCGTCGCCGTGCTCAACGCCGCAAAGGCGCAGCGTCCGGACGATGCCGAGCTTCGCCTGACCCTGGCCCGGGTTCTGAGCTGGAAGGGCGATTACCGCGCCGCTTCGGCCGAGTTGGCCGGACTGCCGGGCGCCGAGGCCGCCACCATCCGCGGCAATCTGGCCTATTATCAATCCGATTTCGCGACGGCACAGGCCCGTTACACCGAGGCGCTGACGATCGCGCCGGAATTTGACGAGGCTCGCGACGGGCTGACGCGCGTCGCCGCCGCCCGCGCCGCCGAAGGACCGAAATGGCAGGTCGATGCCGGCACCGAATACAGCGGCTTTTCCGGCTCGGACCAGCCCGACTGGAACCAGCAGTCGGTCCAGATTACCCGCCGTTTCAACGCCAACCGCAGCGCGGCCCATCTGAGACTGGTGCGCTACAGCCAGTTCGGCCTGAATGACGGCGAGGTCGAGCTGGGCCTGGCGGGTCGGCTTGGGGACCGTGTCAGTGTCTATGCGAGCCTGGCCGGTTCGCCGGACGCCGATTTCCGTCCGGAAGGCCGTATGGCGGCTGGCGGTGCGGTGCGCATGACCAAGTCTGTGTGGCTGACCTTCGATGGCCGCCGCGACCGCTATGCTGCCGCCAGGGTGACCAGTGCTGCCTGGGGCATGCGTTATGAACCCCATGACGGTTGGGCGCTCTCCAGCCGGATGATCAGGGTTTCGCCATCCGATAGTGACGCGCAGACCGGTTACGACCTGCGCCTGGATGGGACGATCCGCGAAGGTCTCAGGTTTTATGCCGGCCTTGCCGATGCGCCCGAAACCGTCGCAGCCGTCACGATCGATACCCGTTCGGCCTTTGCCGGCATTGCTTGGGACATGACGCAAATCACCACGCTGCGGGCCGGTTACGGCCGCGACGACCGCGAAAACACTTATGTGAGACACGGCTTCCATGTCACCGTTAGCCACCGGTTTTGAGATCCCCTTCCTTCGGGCCGTATGGATCGGCACCGCCGTGCTGTGCGTCGCCTCGATCGCCATCATGGCGGTGCTGATCGCCCGCCGTGCTGCCGCCTCCGCCGAGGCCGTGCAGCGCGACGCCCGGCGTCAATCTCTGTCACGTTTCATCCTCGCGGCGCTGAAATCGCCGGTGGCTCTGGATGCCGCCGCTCTGCCGCCGGTGACCCAAGCCGATTTCCCCATCCTTGTCAGCCTGGCGCTCGACATGTTGCGCAGCCTTCGCGGTACGGACGCCGTCCGCATCTGTTCTCTGTTGAAGCTGTGGGGCGTTGAGCCCTATCTGCTGGCCATGGCCGTGCGCGGCCGTCCGGGCAAGCGGATCCGCGCCGTCACCCTGCTGGGTTTCCTCGATGATGACACGTCGCTGCAGGTCCTTCTGGCGACGGCGCGCGACCGCGAAATGTATGTCCAGATCTCCGCCCTGCGCGCCCTGGCCCAGCGCGGCGCGTCTGGCCATATCGACACCATTACCGACAGCCTGGCGCAGTCCGGGCAGACCAACACGCTGTTGCTGCACGACATTCTACAACGGTTCGGCGCCACGGCTGTGCCGGCCCTGTCACGCCTGGCCCAGTCGCCGGCCAGCGCCGAGGTCCGCACAGCCGCCGTCATGGCGCTGGGCTCGATCGGTGCCACCGACGCCGTGCCTGCTTTGATTACGCTGAGCGAAGACGCCGTCACTGATGTCCGCGCCCAGGCCCTTGCGGCCCTCGGTAAAATTGCCGATCCGCGCGGCGCATCGGTGATTGCCCGCCGGCTGAGCGATCTCGACGCCAGCGTGCGTGTTCAGGCCGCCCAAGCCCTTGGCGAACTGCATGCCCTGTCCACCCTGCCGGCCTTGGCCGGCAGTCTGAATGATAGCGACTGGTGGGTACGGTTCCGCGCCGCCCAGGCTATTCATCGCTTCGGCGACAAGGGCGTTGCCGCACTGAAGGCGTTGAGCCGTCAGCCGGGCGCCGGCGGTGAAATCGCCTCCCAGGCCCTGCTCGAATTCACGGGGGCGCGGTGATGGATATCGGCGCCCAGGCTTCGGCCTTCCTGGTGGACTACAGCCCTTACCTGCTGATCCTGTCGTGGACCATCCTCGGCATTGGTGTCGCGCAGAACCTGGTCTACGCCCTGCAATTGCCCGCAGCCTGGGCCGAACTGCGAGAGCGATCACAGGCGGAGGATTCGGAATCGGCCTTCCAACTGCTGATTTCCGATGTGGCCATGCCGATCAGCCTGGTCGTGCCGGGCTATAACGAGGAAGCGACAATCGTGGAAAGCGTGCGCTCCATGCTGTCGCTGCGCTATCCGGATCTGGAAATCATCGTCGTCAATGATGGATCAAAGGACGGCACCTTGCAGGCGCTGATCGACGCCTTCCAGCTTCAGCCGGTGACCCGGGCGCACGAAGAGGCGGTCAAGCACCAGCCGATCCGCCAGGTCTACGGTTCGTCCATGTATGCGCGCCTTCTTGTGGTGGACAAACACAATGGCGGCAAGTCGGACGCCATCAATGCCGGCATCAACCTGTCACGCAACCCGCTGTTCTGCGTTGTCGACGCCGACTCTCTGCTGGAGATCGAGTCGCTGCTGAGTTCGGTGCGGCCGTTCATGGAGGACCCGCGACACATGATCGCCGTCGGCGGCACCATCCGCGTGCTGAACGGCTGCGTGGTCAAGAACGGCCAGGTCATTCAGTCCGGGTTGCCGCGCAAATTCCTGCCGCTGGTCCAGTATATGGAATATATCCGCGCCTATCTGATGGCGCGCCTGGCGTGGAGCCGTTGGGGGATACTGACCCTGATCTCCGGCGCCTTCGGCATTTTTCGGCGCAGTGTCGCGGTCGAGGTCGGCGGCTTCACCCACGGTACGGTTGGCGAGGACTATGAACTCATCGTCAAGATGCACAAGCACATGCGCAACCAGGACCGCGTCTATTCCCTGCGCTACGTGCCGGAGCCGGTGTGCTGGACCGAGGCGCCGGAAACCCTCAAGGTGCTGAGCAACCAGCGCAAGCGCTGGCAGCGTGGCGCGCTGGAAGTGTTCTTCCGCCATCGCGACATGCTGCTGAACCCGCGCTATGGCAAGGTCGGTATGCTGGGGTTTCTCAACAACCTGATCATTGACGTGTTGGGACCGATCGCCGAGGTGCTGGGCTATATCCTGATGCCGCTGTTCTGGATCGCCGGTGTGTTCAGCTTCGACTTCTTCCTGGCCTATGTCGCTCTGTTCTTTGCGTTCGGCGTGTTCATCTCGGTGTGTTCGCTGATCCTGGAGGAGCTGGAGTTGCGCCGCGTGCCCCGCGCATCCGATCTGGCGCTGCTGCTGGGCGTGGCGATTGTCGAGAACTTCGGCTACCGCCAACTCACCAATGTCTGGCGCATCATCGGCTGGTGGGAATTCCTGCGCGGCAAGACGTCGTGGGGCACCATGACGCGCAAGGGTTTCGGACCCAAGCCGGGCAGTGAAGCGGCTATGACGATCACCCCGAAAAACGCCTAGGCGCAGCTATCCAGCACGGGCTCCGGCGCTTCCTGGCCGGGGGCAGGGAAGGGGCGGCTGAAGGTGAAGGCCTCGGCATGCGGCCCGGTGCGGCGCAGGCGCTCCAGCCGGTCGATGGCCTCGGCCACGGTCGGGATATGGCCGGCCGGCACCCACCACAGGACGACGGAAAGCTCCATCTTCTCGAACCATTCCTTGCGGCGTCGCATGATCGCCAGATGCTCGGGGTTGCGGTAGGTGTAGGCCGCCAGGGCGTCGATATCGCGCCACACCGACATGTTGATGGCGACGTTGGGATCGGCGAAGGCATGGATATCCATGGCATTGCCGGCGTCCCCGGTCAGGCGCCAAACGAAACCCTCACTGCCGTCAGCCAGGGCATTGACCCGATCGAGCGCGTTGACAAAATCGGCATTGACGGGGTCCGCCATGGGAAGGCGGAAACGGGCGATGTTCAGCTCGGCCAGGTGATAGTCCGTCATGATGTGCCTCCTTGGTGACAACGATATAGGGAGGCTTTGTTCTTCCGCAACGCCGGAGCGCAATCCGATAAAGTGTGCAGCACCTTTCGGTAAAATTGCGCGACAAATGAAAAACGTAGCGCGGCGTTTTGATTCCATCAAAACGCCGCGCTACCCTGTGTTGGTATCTGATAGGCAACAATGGGCTGAACGCTCTGGCCGGGCACGACACGCTGGACGATAGTGCCGGAAATGACACCCTGAGCGGTGGTTCGGGCAGCGATCTGTTCCTGTTCAAGAGCGGTAGCGGGGCCGGCATGGTCACTGACCTTGGCGCCGGCGACCGAATCGACATCCACACCTACACCCATGGCGTGGCGAATGCGGGACTGGTAACTCAGGCCGGATTGGATGTGGTGATAGCCCTGGACGGCAATTGGGTGACCGTCAGTCATGCCGTGAGGGCGGATGTCCTGGCGCACCTGGTGTGGTAACCGGGCTTCGCGGTTTCGTCCTTGACCTTAGCCGCCGGGAACCACTTTACGATAAGTTGTCAGGAAATTGCTGACCTTGTCTGCGCTATCCGGACCGTTTTTGCGGCCTATCGGTAATCGATTGGACTCACACGAAAAAGTTATAAGGCGGACATAAAAATATTGCCGGAATTTAGACCAAATTAACGATAGTTGGCGAATCTGCCCCCGCCTGGTGCAAACGTTTTTCCTCCTAAGGGTTGAGCTGGCCGGGAATAACAAAAGGTTCAAACAGGGTAGGAGTGCATTGCGCGTAGAGTCGTAAACCCGCCGATGCGGGTCGCGAGCGGTCAGACTCCGCCTCGTCCTTAAGTTTGCTTCCAACAATCAGGTTGGTTCCCGCCATCGCCCGGACCGGAGTGTTCATCCGGCGGCTGTGGCGTGTGCCGCCTCCCGATCCATCCCCATTCAAACGGCTAAAGGCCGTACTCTAATCTTACGTCCTGAGGAGGACTTCATGGTTGATATTGCTAACGACACCTCGACCGGCGCCGAACTTGATCTTGTCAACGGCGAAGGCAGCTTCAACGGTGTGTTTGAAACATGGGATGGGGACATCGACTGGATCAAGGTCGTCGTCGACGACGCCGGCCTGTACGATGTCGGCCTTACAGGAGGTGATGCGTGGTCCAATATCGCTATTGCCGTCTACGACTCTGAGGGTGTCCTGGTTTCCGACTACGACGCGCAAGATGAATATAGCAACGGCGAAGAGTACACCCAATTCGACCTCGAGGTCGGCACCTATTTCCTGTCGGTTAGGTCCTATGACGGGTGGAGTGAGGAGTCGATCGACAACGCCAACTACACTGTCACCATGAGTCAGGTCGACAACACGGCCCCGACCTTCAGCGCCGAAGATACCCTGACCGGTGTTAACGAAGGTACCGCTGCTGTGTACTCTGTCTCCGATTTGTTGGGCAATGCCAGCGACGCTGACCTGGACTTATTGTCGATCTCAGGTAACGCTGTAACTGTGAAAAACGGCTCAGGCACAACCATCGGCACCGCCGATTACAGCGCGGGCAACTTCACCATCAACCTGACAGACCCCGACTACAACGGCACGGTCAAGCTGACCTATACCGTCACCGATGGAACGGACACGGTCGCAGGTTCCGCCACCTACAATGTCTCATCCGTCAACGACGCACCGACCTTCAGCGGCGAAGACACCCTGACCGGCGTCAACGAAGGCACTGCCGCCGTCTTCAGCGCCGCCGACCTTCTGGATAATGCCGACGATGTCGACGGTACGCCGTCCATCCAGGGCAACGCCGTGACCGTTAAGGACAGCGAAGGCAATACCATTGGCACCGCCGATTACAGCGCGGGCAATTACACGATCAACCTGACCGACGAGGACTACAACGGCACGGTCAACCTGACCTATGTTGTCACTGACGGCACAGACACCGTGGCCGGCTCCGCCACCTACGAAGTCGCCGCCGTCAACGATGCTCCGACCTGGAGCGGCCCCCTGACCCTGACCGGTGTCAACGAGGGCACGGACGCCAGCTTTACCGTTGAGCAGTTGCTGTTCAATGCCTCCGATGTCGACGGCACCACGCCCTCTCTGTACAGCGACAGTCTGAGTGTCCTCAATTCGAAAGATGAGAAGATCGGCACGTCCGACTGGAATGGCGATGGCTACACCATCACCCTGGATGACGAAGACTACGCTGGCACCGTCTATCTCGAATACACCTTCGGCGACGGCGGTGACGGCGTAAATGCGACCGCGAGCTATGTCGTGGCCGCCGTCAATGATGACCCGACCGGTACGGCCGCTGTCATCTCCGACACAGCCGAGGACACCCCCTTCTCGCTGACCAAGGCCCAGTTGCTGGCCAACATCTCCGACATCGAAGATGCCGACGAAGACCTGACCATCACCATCGGTATGGTGGTCGGCGGCACCTTTGTCTACAACGCAGAAACGTCGGAATACGACTTTACGCCGACGGCCAACTTCCATGGCGACGCTTCGATCACCTACACGGTCACCGACAGCGAGGACGCTGAGATCGAAGTCACCAGCGAGTTCTCCATCACCTCGGTCAATGACGCCGGT
>NZ_GL883077.1:1358013-1359265 GCF_000204015.1 Asticcacaulis biprosthecium C19
CCGGTCCTGACCGGTGAGCCGACCGATCTTGGCAACCCCATCGCCAATGACAGCTTTGCCTTCACGGCGGATGACCTCCTCGAAGGCTATACCGACGTCGACAATGACGAACTGTCGATCAGCGGCACGGTCACCTCGAACCATGGCACGGTCACCGATCTCGGCGGCGGCAACTACAGCTTTGAACCGGCCGAAGACTATATCGGCAAGGTCACCTTCAGCTATGATGTGACCGACGGCCACGTCACCGTGGATGGTGCACTTTCGACCTACGTCATCAGCGACATCAACGACCTGGTCACGACCTACAACCCCCTGACCCAGGGTGCGGTCAACACCGTCACCGCGGGCGCCCAGAATTCTTCGGCTGTGGCGCAGCTGAGCGGCGGCGGCTATGTCGTCACCTGGACCGGCACCGATCTGAGCGGCAGCACCGCCAGCGTCGGCGTCAAGGCCCAGCGCTTCAACAATGACGGCACCACCAACGGGTCTGAGTTCCAGGTCAACACCACGGGCACCAACCAGCAGTACCAGCCGACCATCACCGGTCTGAGCGGCGGCGGCTATGTCATCGCCTGGGCCTCGAACGTCCAGGACGGCTCGGCCTATGGCGTCTACTTCAAACAATATGACGCCGCCGGCACCGTGGTCTTGGCCGAAACGCGGGCCAACACCCACGCGGGCTCCGACCAGCACCAGCCGGTTGTCACCGCCTTCAGCGACGGCAGCTACATGATCTCGTGGGCCAGCGCCTCGATCAACACCGGCGACGGCTCCAGCTTCGGCATCGCCGCCCAGAAGTTCAATGCCAATGGCACGACCTCGGGCTCGGAATTCCTGATCAACGTCTACACCACGCTGGATCAGCAAAGCCCGGCCATCACGGCCCTGGCCGACAACAGCTTCGTCGTCACCTGGCACAGCAATGGCCAGGAAGGCTCCGGTAACGGCTACGGCATCTACGCCCAGCGCTACAACTCGTCCGGCGTCGCCCAGGGTGAAGTCCACGTCAACACCACCAACGCCGGCAACCAGCGCTTCCCGGCGACGGCCGCCCTCGACGACGGTGGTTATGTCATCGCCTGGCAGGACAGCGCTACCACCGACGTCCACTTCCAGCGCTACAATGCCTCGGGCGTGGCCCAGGGCACCAACACTACGGCCAACTCCGGCGCCACCTCGGGCACCCAGACCGACCCGGCTATCGCCTCCTTGAGCACCGGCGGCTTTGTCATCGTCTGGACCACCAGCA
>NZ_GL883077.1:1360526-1361630 GCF_000204015.1 Asticcacaulis biprosthecium C19
TGATCGACATCGCTGACCTGATCAGCGACGTCGACAACCCTGATGGCGAACTGACCATCACCGCCGAAAGCGCAGACGGCACCATCACCATCGATGGGACCGAAATCACCTTCACCCCGGACGACGACTTCCAGGGCACGACCACCATCACCTACACGGTCGAGGACGAGGACGGCGAAACGGATACCGGCACCCTGACGGTCCTTATCGCCAACACCAACGACGCGCCGACGGCTGATGACTTCGACGGCGGAACGACCGACGAAGAAGAGGCGATCGTCATCGACGTCGCCAGCCATATCGACGACATCGACCCCAGCACGACCCTGGAAGTGACCGAAGCCGAAAGCGAACAAGGCACGATCACCATCGACGGTACCGAATTGACCTTCACGCCGGCCGATGACTTCTACGGCACTGCCACCATCACCTATACGGTGAGCGACGGCGTCACCACGACGCAGGGCGAGATCACGGTCGAGGTCACCAACACCTATGACGCGCCGTCCATCCTGCCGGATGCCGAGCCGTTGGACATGCTGGAAGACACGGTCATCAACCTGAGCGTCGAAGACTTCCTCACCGGCATCTACAACCCCGACGACGCCGAGGTCACGATCTCCGATGTCTTCGCTTCCGAAGGCACCATCACGCTCAACGGCAATGGCACCTATCGCTACAATCCGCCCAACGACTACTACGGTGAAGTGACCATCAACTTCACCCTGTTCGACGGCACCACCGAGGTCCTCTCCGAGCTCAAGATCAACATCGAGAACGTCAACGACGCGCCTGACGCTCCGACCAGCCCGGGCTCGCTCGGCTCGTTCAACGAAGATACAGACTTCGACGGTCTGGACTCCGACCTGCTGACCGGCTGGACCGACATCGACTTCGAACGCGACGAAGACAACACCCTGCCGGACCTGGTCGTGTCGGAAATCTCGGTCAACCACGGCACCGTCGAGCGCGACGGCCATGGCGGCTTCACCATCACGCCGGACGCCAACTACAACGGCACCATCACCGTCACCTACAAGGTGTCGGACGGCACGACCGAAGTCACCGCCACCCGCAGCCTGACCGTCACCCCGGTGGCCGATG
>NZ_GL883077.1:1362399-1363159 GCF_000204015.1 Asticcacaulis biprosthecium C19
ACCAACAAGGACAAGCTGATCCTGACCGGCTCCGACGACATCGACGGCACCGGCAACAGCCTGGACAACATCCTGGTCGGTAACGCGGGCATGAACCGCCTCAACGGCGGAACGGGCGCCGACACCATGTTCGGTGGCGGGGAAGACGACCTCTACATCGTCGACAATGTCGGCGACGTGGCCTCCGAACAGACCGTCGAAGGCATCGACGATGGCGGCTTCGATACGGTTCGCTCCTCGGTCAGCTACACCCTGGGCGCCTATATCGAGAACCTGCGCCTGACCGGTTCCGGCAACATCAACGCCACGGGTAACTCGTCGGCCAACTACCTCTTCGGTAACGCCGGCAACAACGCCCTCGACGGCAGCTTTGGTGGCGACATCATGGACGGCGGCCTTGGCAATGACACCTACTATGTCAACGTCGGAACCGACGAAGTCATCGAATACGCCGCCGGCGGCACCGACACGGTCGTCTCCCAGGTCAGCTACACCCTGGGCGACAACCTGGAGAACATCAGCCTGGCCAGCTGGGGTACGGCGGCGACCAATGCCTGGGGTAACGCGGTGGCGAACGTCGTCACCGGCGGCCGCGGTTCCAACCAGCTCTACGGTCTGGACGGCGCCGACACCATCGTCGGCGGTGAAGGCAACGACACCATCGATGGCGGCAATGGCGCCGACTCGATGTCGGGTGGCCTGGGCTCCGACGTCTACTATGTCAACGACGCCAGCGATGTCGTCTTCGAAGACGCCGGCA
>NZ_GL883077.1:1363322-1434482 GCF_000204015.1 Asticcacaulis biprosthecium C19
GCGGCACCGGTACCGATACGGTCATTTCGACCGTCAATTGGACCTTGGGCAGCAATGTCGAGAAGTTGACCCTGGATGGCACCGGCAATAACAACGGTGGTGGCAACACGATGAATAACACCATCACCGGCAATTCGGGCCACAACATCCTGGAGGGCTTTGCGGGGGCTGACACCATCTCTGCCGGCGTGGGCGACGACATCGTCGCTGGCGGCACCGGCAATGACAACCTCACGGGTGGTACGGGCGCCGATACCTTCTTCTTCGCCAAGACCGGGGGCGGTTCCGACCGCATCACCGATTTCGTCGCGGGCTTGGATCATATTGCCTTCAACGCGTCGGACTTCACCACCAGCCTGGCCAACACCGCCTTCACCAGCAACAGCACGGGTACGGCGGTCGGCAGCAGCGGTCAGTTCATCTACAACACTACGACCAACACGCTGGTCTGGGACTCGAACGGTACTGGCAGCGGCGGCGTTACGGCCACCATCATCTTCGATACGGCCGTCAACTTCACCAAGGCAGACATCCTCTTCCTTGGCTAAGCAAGGTCTATCCACAAGCTGAGAAAGGCCGGCGGGAAACCGCCGGCCTTTTTCTTGTGCGTTTGAGCCTGCAATTATGCCCCAGGCGCGAGACATGGCATGGCGCTGTCGGCAACGCGTCGGGCTTCCTCGTTCTGTTGCGGGCCTGGAGCAATCCTCGCCACGACACACGGCGTATCCTTAAGCGATGCGACCATCACGTAGGATGTCCATTGCTCAGGGGCATCCGCTCTTTCGGCGACTTTGTATCGCACGATCAGAGCATCTGGCGGTGTGCCGGGCTTTCCGCGCCATTCGGCCTGTTCTCCCAAGGCGCTGAAACCGCCGCCGCTGTACGCCGGGAGTTTCAAATTTTGCGACAGGCTTCCAGGTGGCTGGATTGCCAGGTTTTCGCGCCCGTCCGCCTCGATTTTCTGTAACCCAAAGCCGTCCAGTCCGGGGCAGTCCGAGGCGCGATATCCGGCCTCATCCGGTTTGGCCAGGGTGACCTTGCAGTCGGTCAGGGAGGTGTACCGCGACACGCGCTCTGTCGGCCCCGCTGACAAAACGGACACCGACACGGAGGCGCCCGCGGAAGCGCCTGGCGCGTCACTTGTGGGCTGAGGACCGCAGGCGCCAAGTCAGATTGGCGGCAGGAGGGCGAGGATGAGAGTTTTCACTTCGGCAATCCCGCTGACGTAGTTCGGGACAGCTTTGAGAAGATGGCATCAAGAAACAATGCTGACTGCGCAACTACCGAAACTCATCCGGGGACCGTCAAGCGCGCGCCGCGCTTCTAACGAATCTATACTGTTTCAGATTTTCTCGAAAATGGTGCCGCTTAGGTGACTCGAACACCTGACCCCCTCATTACGAATGTCAGGGTTGACGCGTTCTCATTGATTTTTCTAAGTTTATTCTTGTATCACAAAGGCGCTGAAAAGCCTTTCAAAACAAAGGAATAATGATATTGTCGTTTCCGGTGGTGTCCGACTGTTTCGGGCGCTCTGGTATCTATGTGGTATCGGGAGTTCACCCCAGATACCAAATTCAAGGGAGCGGACATTGTCACTGCAAAAAGGTCGGATCAGCAAGGCGGTCGTCGACGCCATTGCTTGTCCGGATGCTGGGGAAGTCTGGTTTTGGGATGACAAGCTGAGCGGCTTTTTTGTCCGGGTGTACGCGTCTGGTCGGAAGGTCTATGCCGTCAAGTATCGCCTTGGCAAAGCGCAGCGGATTTTCACCATTGGGACGCATGGCTCGCCGTGGACGCCTGAAAAGGCGCGTGAAAAAGCTACGGCGGTCTTAAAGGATGTCGGCAACAATATCGACCCGGCGGCGGAAAAGCTGGCGGACCGTCACGCCATGACCGTGGCGGACCTGGTCAAGGAATACATCGAGCGCGGACCCCAGACGAAAGCGAACAAGCGGGCGGTGTCCTGGGCGGCGGATGAATCCTGCCTTCGTCGGCATATCATCCCTACGGTTGGCAAAGACGCGGCGGACCGTTTGACGAACGAAGGCGCGGCCAAGGCTATTTACGCCATACGGATGGGCAAGACGGCTGTGGTCGAGAAATCCGACAAGCCAAGGGGCAAGGCTGTCGTGACGGGCGGCGAAGCGGTCGCCAGACGGACACGCTCGGTTGCGGCGGCAATGTTCGCCTGGGGCATCAAGCACGGTCTGGTCAAGCGAAACCCCTTCACCGGAATCGACCTGCCCGCCGCACCCGTCAAAGAGCGGTTTCTGAGCCAAGCCGAGGCGGGGGCGTTTCTGGACGCTCTGGCGGGCCTGGAAGCCGAGGGCAGTGTTGACCGTGTGTATGGCGATGCTTTGCGGCTGTTGCTGCTGACTGGGGCGCGCAAGTCGGAGATTGCGAACCTGACATGGTCAGAGGTCGACTTTGACCGGCGGTGCCTGGTTCTGCCGCCAGAGCGCACCAAGGCGGGAGGCAAGACGGGTGAACGGCGGATAATGCTGATGCCTGCCGCGCTCGAAATCCTGAGCCGTCGCTATAAGGCAAGGTCCGATTACGTCGGCATCGACGGCAAGCCTTTGGACTTGCCGCTTGTGTTCCCCAGTCCGCGCACCCTGAACACCACGGGCGGGCCAATCGTTGGGTTGCGGCGGATTTTCGCCAAGGCTTGCCTGGCGGCGGATATTAAGGGCGTTCGTCTGCACGACATGCGGCACAGCTTCGCATCCTTCGCTGTTGCCGGTGGTGCGAGCTTGTTCTTGGTGTCCAAGCTGTTGGGGCATTCAAATTCACGGACTACAGAGCGTTACGCACACCTTTCAGCGGACCCGCTGCAAGAGGTGGTTAATCATATCGAACAGAAACTATTTTCCAGTCCCAAGGTCATCTCAATTTGCCCGGATAAGCAATATGGCTAAAAATCAACGCCCCATTTTTACAGAAGACAATTTCGATAAAACTTGCCGTCCGGTGATTTTTCATGACGGTGCTGTTACAAAAGAATGGGCTTCTTTGTTCGGATCGTACAAAGCGTATTATGCTGACATCAGCAACAACAAAGAGGTTCTCTTATTTTTTGAGTCGAAAGGAGCCGTCGAGGGCTTTCAAGTTGGGAAAGACGTTTGCGACAGTTTCGTTAGTCACTTTGGCCCGAAGGTTTTAGCATTTTTGCAAGATTACGGTATGCCAGATGTGTTTGATAGCTCTTCTCGATTTAATATTGGTGATGGGCTAGAAGAGAACCTAGATAATGTTGAGATTAAGTCACGATATCCCATTGTCGGGTACTCAAATCAGGCGTCAATTTTTTTTGCAAAGGCAACCTCCAAGTCATAGGGGCTTTTGGCTTATTATGCTTTGTAATACATTCCGTTACGCCGTTGGAAGCTTAGAATGCGCACGTGATAACAGCCTGTCGTATCCTGATGCCATCGCGTGCTTAATTGAGTTTGTTCAGATATTTTGCCGATATGAAATTCAAGCTGATTTGAATGTGGCGAGCAACGTGGCCATTGCGACAGCGGTTTCAAACGGCCCGAAGTCGCGAATGGCTCCTTGGCTAGCAGCATTTGAACCTATTGCAGTCGATATCTGTTCTCGTGACCCGAAAACGACCTTGGCAAGCCTAGTTCGCGACGCAAGAGAATGGGCGAACACCCTAGCGGGACGAAAGTTTCATCCACCTGCGACCGAAAAAGCTTTATCCAACGGTGTCCGTCGCTTGGAAGCACGTGGGTTGAAAATTCCCAATCGAGGGGGAGGGAAGTGAAGTCTTGAGCCCCCCTCTCAAAGGGATGGGAAGGGGGCGCAATGTCTTCCGGGGACTGACCGGGTGAAACCTCGCTGTATATTGGAATATCCGTTCGCGGCTGATGGCGTTTGCCTGTGCCGTGTCATTTACGGAGACTTCCCATGACAGACCTTTGGGACACGCGCAAAACAGCGCAACACCTTGGAATAGCAGAAATTACATTGCGGCGCTGGCGGCTTACTGGCGGCGGACCTGCCTATCTGAAACTTGGCCGGGCCGTTCGCTATGACCCGGCAAGCCTGGCGAACTTCCTGGCCAGTCGTGTACGTGACAACACCTCTCAAGGGGTTGGCGCATGATGGATCAGCACATCGGTAACGGGCCGTTCGGGCAAAATGAAAGGGGCTTGCGCGAACAAGCCCCCAATTCGATACCTGGACCCCATAAAGCAAAATCGAAGCCGTTTATCAAGGTGAAACGGCATGACGGCAGCGTCGCCATAGCGCGCGGACGGGAGGCGCAAACCTTAGCGCACCTGATCGAGGCCGGACCGGCGGGCGATACCTCGCTGGGCTTCTCACGGGCCAAATGGGCGCGGCGGACAAGCGGCTATGTCTTCGACCTGCGCAAGCTGGGCTTCGATATCCAGACGCACATGGAACAGGTCGAGGTCGACACGCGGGTGGCGCGGTATGTCCTGGCGGTCGACTTCGACGTTCTCGAATCCAGCGGCGTTGAGAGCCTGGGTGGTGCGTCATGAACCATCATGTCAATCGGGCGATGCGGTGGCTTGCCAGCGCCATACAGTCGACGGATATCCGAGAGAAGCGGGCGGACCTTCTCACGGCCAAGCGTCACCTGGAACGCGCCATCAAAGAGACGGAGGTGCGCACATGACCGTCACGCATCGAATCGGCGCTGTTGTCGTGGGGGAGGGGGAAGAAGTTCGCCTTGCCTTTCAGACCGTCAAGGCGGGCGATGTCGTCGACCTTCGCCACTATGGCACCTTTGGCGCGGCCAAGACGTACATGGCCACGGGGAAAGGGGTCACGGTCGCGGTCGGGAAAATCGCTGACCTGATCCGGCTGTTACAGGAAGCCGAGGCCAAGGCGCACGACCTGGGTCTGCTGACCGATAGCACGGGTTAGGACGCGCATGGCCAAGCACAACAAAAAGGGGCGCTCTAAAGGCGTCCCGTCCTTCGTCATGCTGAGACACGACATTCTACAGTCAGAGGCTTGGCGGGAACTTGGGGCATCGGCAAGGGTTGTCCTGATCCAGCTTATGAGCCGCTACAGAGGCCAGAATAATGGCACCCTGGGGGCATCGGTCGACGCCTTGGCGGATGAATGCCGATTGGCGCCGAACACGGTATCGGCAGCGCTGCGGCGGCTGATCGAGGTCGGGTTCATTGAGCGAACGCGGGAGGCAAGCTTCGGATGCAAGATGCGTCTGGCGGCGGAATATCGCCTTACCTGGATCAAATGCGACAAGACCGGCAAGGCGGAATCGAACGGGTTCAAACGGTGGCGGTCGGGCGCTTCGGAGAACTCCAACAAGTTCACCGGCAGCGATGCGGCTGAACCATCTGTGTCCGCTTTGGAAGGGAGGGCCTATGGCTAGATTATATATGTACCCCTTCGATTGCGACCGTGGCCAAGCCCTGGACCTGGTCGACGGTGGTGCCGATTGCGACCGTAGGGCTCTAAAATAGGGCGATTTAGACGGAACGGTGCCGTCAATTGCGACCGTTCACACCACCGATTGCGACCGTGTTTTAAATTTTGGCAGCGTTTCAAAAAGGAAATCGACCATGACGAAATCGAAGAAGGCGGCGGCTCAAGCCAAACCAAAGGCCTTGGATGTCGAAGAGGCTCTGGCGGAATTGTCTAAGCCTCACCAGCGGATTGTCGGGGAGCTGTCGGCCAAGGTTCATGCGAGACCGGAGAAGGTGAAGTTCTCCGCGACCGTCCAGCCTGGGGGCGGTGTCGCGGTGGCATCTGACATGGCGAACAAGGTCTTCGATGGGTTGGCGCTGTGCGATGCGCTGGGCACCAGTTCTGAGGCGTTCGGGCAGCGGTTGGTCATGCAATTGCGAGACGTTGGGTCAGAAATCAAGAATGACAACAACATGGCGGCGGGCCTGGCGGCTGGTCTGGGGTTCGTGCAAGGCGTGGCACCACAGAACGAAATCGAAGGCGCACTGGCGACACAGATGTTTGCCGTGCACTGTCTGATGATGAGTTCGGCGCGGCGCGTCGAATCGTCGGAGCGGATGGACGCCTGCAAGCTGTGGCTGGATCAGGTCAACCGGCTGGGGCGCACCTTCACGGCACAGGTCGAGGCGCTACAGAAATTGCGTGGCGGCGGTCGGCAACTGGTCGAGGTCAAGCACACCCATATTGATGCAAGGAACAGTCAGAATGTCATCGCCGATACCGTCAAGACCGGGGGAGGGGAGCGCACCCAAAGCCCTGGTCAACCCCATGCACAAGGCTTGGAATATCAGCCGGGCACACCTGTCGAGGCGATGCTGTGCGAAGACGCGGTCGGGGAAGCCCTGCCAAGCCCCTGCGGTGCGCGGTAAGGTCAGATGCCGGATGCATGGCGGCAAGAGTCCGGGTGCCCCTCTGGGGCGCGCCAATGGGCGATACCGGCATGGCATCTATACCAAGGAATGTCAGGATGACTTGCGACGGATCAGGGAGATAATTCGCGAGTTCAACGAGTTCGGATCGTAACGGGCGGTAATCCTTAGTGGAAGGATGTTTAAGGCCGGCTATGACTACATAAACTATTCCTAGCGCACGCTTTTTGCGCGCAAAATTGGCCATATTCTATAAAGAGGTGAGTAAATCTATGTGCTTTAACAAATATTTGGCGATAATTTGTATTAAATTTTTCTCCTGGTGTCTTATTAAGTGACTAGCCATAAACTCCATGATAAACTTTTTTACACATTTACGTTTATGTATGAAAGGAGAGTGCTAATTGTTATTTGGCACTCTCCTATTCTTCTAAATCACTACAAACAAATTTGGTTTTATGTCTTAATATTTGACGCCATACCAAGGCTTATTTTTCAGATGAGCAAGTACAGCATTCTTGTTGTTTACGATTTCATTTTGGGCTTCTGTATTGTGGCATTGGCCAACCAACAAAAGATTAATCGCAATATCGTTATTGTGAGTTCCAGGGACCTTGGAAAAGTCGGCAGCGAGGCGAGCCCAGTCGTTTTGGCGGTACGTGAGTACGAACGCTGCAACCTTTGGGTCCTCGCTGAATGCGGCGCCCAATAGTCCAGCAAACATATACGCACCGCAATTGCCTTTATTTGCTGGATTATCAAATAGTTTATTATCTGTCTGCGGTTCAAAAAGCCAGTCCACGTGACGCACCGGGTCAGCTGCGCAAGGCATTGCAAAAAACGCCGTTGCGAAAGCGAGGCTAACAGTGCGGCAAAGGCCCGCAACCCGAGTCGACTTTTTCATCGAAAACAATTCCCGAAAATTTGCCACTAAGATATTTAGTTGGCGTCAAATCGGCCTTCTAAATTTCTACCTTTCGGAATGCTAGCGACTATTGAATATTCTGACGCGGCCTAAATTCCGTCATTCGGAGAATTGAACGCTAATTATTTGATTCTACGGTCGGAAGAATCGGAATTATAATTCCGACGAAACTCAACCTCTTGTGGCCGAAATCAATGAGCATAACAAAAGACGCAATGTCATGTTCACCAGCGCTGCTAGCATCAATCTCTAGAGCTATGTTAGCGAAGGGACTTACCCAAGTCGCTCTCGCTGCTTCACTGAAGCCGTCTCCATGTGAAGAAACGACGATACGAAATATGCGAAATGGCAAGCGTGTACGAGAAAAATACGTAGAAGCTGTCTGTGAGGCGTTAGATCTGCAAAGCGAATTCAAAAAGGAACTTCGCAAAAATGCCGTAGCAGATGACAGATTTGGTGGTTATAGACTGGGGACGTTGCCTGACTATGAAGGTACTTATATTGAAATTAGGCGTAGTTTTTCGAAACCAAGTGAATTGGTTCGAACTCTCTATTTTGTAAATTGGGACCAAGCTATACGAGCGCTTTCTTTCGAGCATCTACACGAATATCAAACCGAATCGGGTATGAAGAGCTTTCAGCACACCGGCCAACTTGCAATATGCCCTTCTCATGGATACGTCTCTTTTGTCACGTTAGACAGAGGGGCTGTGCGAATAGCTACGGTTACTGGCTTACCGAATAGGGGAGCGCCGACGCAAGAAATGGCTGGTGGCTTGTTTACGCGCCGTGTTGCCAGTTACCGCCTAACTCCAGCTTTCACTTCGGTGATTCTAAAGAAAATTGATGGCGGGGTCGAGCTAACTGATCAAAAAAAGCAGATGATGGGCCGATTGAGACTTGGCGATCTAGAGTTTGAATATTGGGACAAAAGATTAGAAAGCGTAGAAAAAGAGCTTATTTATGTGACCAAGCGTTAGGCGACACTCTTGCGAAAAATTAATGGATGCTGCAAGACTCGTCCGGCTCTAAGGGGAAAAATCATGAGTGATGATACGTCGCCTGAGCCGAAGGGCATGACTGGTAAATATCCGAACCTTGCGGTCGCTGGCCTCATAATACTGGGCGTATTTTGGTTGACTCTTTGGATCGTCACAAATGTCCTAGACCGTCAGAATGCTGTGCTGGAACTGGATCAAGCGCCAGTAGTAACTGCGGCCGAACCAGAACCAGTCGTCCCAGCCTGGACGGCGCCGGCAATGTACTACCCAGCGTCGACACTAGAAAATATCCCGTACGGCTTCCGCTATCTCACCGAAGGCGAGTATCAATGCGGCGTCTTCAATCGATGTATTGGAGTTGAGTTTATCTCGTCCCAGTCCTGTTCAACTGGATTCAGGATTGAAGCTATTCAACTCGATGGCAGCGGTGCGAATGTTGGCACGACTTCGAGCGCTACGGGGCTGGTCGCGGCCAACGAGCGCGCGAAGATGGTTTTGACCCTCAACACGACGGCGGCGACCACATTGCGTCTTGCGAGGGCAAGCTGCTTCTGATTTCCGATGCTTTAGCAACCTTTCGAGGTTCCGAGGCTTGTGGCTTTTCTTCTGGGTCAGCGTTTAACTACTTTTCGTCCATCCACTTTTCGGGGAATGCCCTGTGGGCAGGGAGGGGTAAAGCCGTACACCTTGCCGGTGAGAGACCCGCCTGGGCTTCACGCAGAGATTTTTCGTCTGGCATGAAAAGCTGACTGCGCAAACCTTAAGATTCAGCTCTGATTTCAGCTTCCGCCGCATCGGCGGCTTGTTGGATTTTTTGTTTAAGCTTCTCGGCTGTGAGAGTTTCCAGTGCGTCGACATACGCTTCGCAGCCTTCAAGAAAAGAATCGTCATTTTCGTAACAGTCTGCCGTGTCGGTTAATTCATTTTCGATGGCGTAGGCAAAACCAGCCTCATGACCTGAACAGTCATACGTACACCAATTTGTCCCGACCTGGCCGACATAGGTCGTGTCGCTGAGTTCATGTTGCGCGTCGGACTGGGCTTCTGGTTCGAGGTCAATTTCGGCATCGGCCATGGCGTCTGCACGTGCGTCGGCGATTCTCGCTTCAAGCTTGATGCGCTTCTGTTCTGCGGATCGGTTCGAGCAAAAGCTAACAAGCGCAATGCACCCGACAATCAACAAAACGATTTTCAAGCACCCGCCCATGTCGTCAAACCCATTGCTTGGCGGCGACTGTAACAGAACATCGGCGAAGGGCGCAAATCTTCCGCGATGGTATCTATTTGGTATCGGGAAACCGTTTAGACGCAGCGCCCGGCTATATCGTCACTGTAACGCTTTGTAATCTATAAAGAAAAATGGTGCCGCTTAGGTGACTCGAACACCTGACCCCCTCATTACGAATGAGGTGCTCTACCGGCTGAGCTAAAGCGGCCCGGATCCAGGCGAGGCGAGCAAATCAGCCCCGCTAGGCAGGCAGGTGTCATTACACAGATCGCCACACCTTGCCAAGCGCTTTGTCGCGGCGGCGGGGAAGAATTACTTCTTCGGCGTCTTGGCGCGCCCGCGGGCGGCTTTCGGCTTGGCGTCGTCGACGGGTTCGTCCAGGTCCTGGCCGGTTATGGCAGCGTCATACTGGCCGACATCGTCCGGCATATGGCTGGGGTCCGTTCGCACGGAACCGCGACGTGCCGGGCCTTTGATGAAGGGCATGGACGGCACGTAGCGTGGCGGCATATCCGGAATTTCCGGCAGCCCCTTGTCGCCGCGTTCATAGCGCGGATGCGACAGAGCCGCCGTCTCGGCAAAGTTCAGGATCACATCACTCCAATCGGCGGCCGAATAGGCGAAGGCCTTGCCTTCCGCGTCGATGTCGGACCAGTCGGCTTCGCCGCGGGCGCTTGCCGCCTTGGCGATCCATACCCGCGCCGTGTCGTAGTCGCCCAGCCCCTGCGCGCCGCGGGCAATGACGCCGCAGATACGCTTGGTCAGGTTGGCCTCGGCGCTGTCCTCCTCAAGGGCAGCCAGGGCGGCGGCGATCTCGGCCTTGGTATTGGTCAGCAGGGCGCGTTCAACCTGCAGAAGGCGGCTTTCGCGATGCTTGGCGTTGCGATCGACCAGGCCCTGAAGCCGGCGGGCGCGCTCCTTGGGCGTTTCATCCGACACCAGGTCACGATAGGCCAGCCACACCGCCGGGTGCGGCCGTGACGCCCAGGCGGCCTCGAGGACGTCCTCGGCGCGGCCGGGCTTGTTCGCCTTGGCCAGCAAGCGTGCAGCAATGATGGCCGCCGGTGTGAACTGCGGTTGCAGTTTGGCGGCGCGCTGAGCATAGTCGAGTGCCTGATCGCGCATCTGGGCGTCGTCTGACGTTTCCAGGCGCGCAGCCGAGGCCGCCATCAGTGACGCCTTGGCGCGTTCCGAGAAGATCGGCGATATCAACTTGCGCGTCAGGGCGCCCTCGATCAGGTCCAGGGCTTCGGCCCATTCGCCGGCTTCCAGGCGGGCAGCGAACAGGGTCTCGAAGGCCCACATGGAGGGGCGCGGCTGGTTATAGGCTTCGCCGGCCAACTTGACGGCTTCGGCCTTGTCGCCCTGCCGGGCGGCCAGTTGCATCAGGCCGCGCAGGCCGGCCAGCTTCAGTTCGGGCACGCTGACCATGGCGGAATAGGCCGTACGGGTGGCAACGGCATCGCCGGATTCCTCGGCGGCCATGGCGCCCAGGATACGGACCAGGACGGTGTTGTCGCTGAGGTCCAGCGCCTTGACGGCATGGCGGCGGGCTTCGGAGCCGTCGCCCACGGCGACCGCCATGAAGCCACGGGTAAGGGCGTCGTCACCCTGGCGGCGGCGCTGGTCGGCACGGGCGCGTTCGGCGCGTTGGGGCGAGCGCGCCAGCCACAGGGCCAAATTCCAGAAGGCGACGGCGCAAAAGGCCATGACACCGATGATGATCACGGCCGCGGTCGCCGGAATGTCGATGCGGTAGTTCATCCAGCTCAGCGAGGCCAGGCCGGGATCGCCGACCATCCCGATGGTCAGGACGATCAGGGTGGTTATGGCCAAAAGGATCAGAAGCGAACGAATCACAGAACGCCTCCGGTTTGCGGCGTGGTCGCGGTCTCGCCGCTCTGGCTGAGCCGCGCCAGGGCGGACTCGGTCAGACGGTGGATGGCGTCATCGACGCTGATCCGGGCCTGGGCCTTGTCCAGCCAAGGCTTCAGCGCGGCCAGGGCCGGCGCCGGCAGGCGGTTGAGATAGGCAACGGCGCCGCGCAGATCGCCGACGTTCAAACGCGCTTCGGCGCTGTGCAGCAGGCCTGCGGGCCCCTGGTCCTCACCGTCAGTGCGGCGAACCGAGATGTTCAACATCCGCGCCACCTGCTCCAGCAGGCCATTCTTATTGGCGGCAGAGGTGGCGGCGATATTGGCCCTGGCGGCATATTGCGGGAATTCGACGGCGAGAGAGACCTCGCTGGGGACGCCCTTTTCGGCGTGGGGACGCAGCAGGGCGATCAGGGCCGGATCGTCGACACTGGTCTCGACCACGGCCAACTGGCTGGCAAAGGGACTGTCGCCATGGGCGGCCTGTTGCAGACCGGCGGCAGCGTTAGCCGCTGCGGCGGCCCGGGCCAGGACGCGTTGGTTGGCTTCGACCTTATCCAGCCGCGCCGACAGTTGGGCCAGGGCGTTGGGATCGGCGTAGGTGGTCGGGCCGGGGATGGCGGGGCTCGCAGGCGTCGTGTCACCCTGCTGCAGGGCCGCGATCTGGCTGCGCAGGCGGGCGATCTCCGCGTCCTTGTCGTTGACGGGCGTCTGGACGGGCGAAGACGAGGGGGCGGCTGTCTGGCCTTGGGCCAGGCGGGCCGCACCGGCGGCATCGCGCTGGCTGCTCCAGATGAAGGCCCCGACGACAGCGATCAGCATCAGCACGAACGGGATGGCAAACAGAAGCGCGATCCGCGTTACCTTGGCGGCTTCGCGCCGGTGTTCACGCAGGGCAGCGTCGTCGGCGTCGTACGAGTCCGTCAGCGGGTCGTTGATGTCGTTCATTATGGGCGTTCCCGGTCGGACCCAATGGCAGGCCATTTCGTCCTGTTTTTGGCTAGTCTATCTGTTTTAACATGGATGCTTCGTCTGGGAACGGCGAAATGCGCCGGATCAGGCGGGCCGCGTCAATATTTTTTTCGCCTTCGTTCAAAGCCTGCTCCAGTCCATGCCAGGCGCTGTCCGAGATACACACGAAGGTGAGTTGGTCCAGCACAAAGCGGTCGCGGTGGGCCTTCAGCATGGCGGCGACGGCGCGCCCGGCCTTGGCGGAATGAACCAGGACGTAGGTCAGGCGCGCCATGTCGGCCGGATGCAGCACCGGCATGACCGGCCGCGTTTCGTAGACGGCCGCTTCACGTACCAGGAACCCAGCTTTCGCCAGGTCTCCGGCCAGGTCACCGGCGGGTTCCCTGGGCGCGGCATAGAGGAGGCGGGTGTGCTGGTCGGCAGTCTCGATGATCAGTTTCGTCAGGGCGTCGACATCGCCGTCGGCGGAGATAACGGTCTGGTAGCGGGCAGCGCGGGCCGCTTCGGCGGTGGCTTCGCCGACGCACCAGGCGGTGATCGAGCGGCGGGCGACGATGGCGCCGAAGGCCGCCAGGCCGTTGCGCGAGGTCAGGATGACGGCGTCGAAGCTGTGGGGATCAATGATGGGTTTCAGCGGTACGACCTTGAGCACCGGCGCCAGGATGGCGTCTCCGCCGAGCGCCTGGATGGCCTTCGCCGTGCTCCTGGCGCCATCAGGTGTCCGCGTGATCCAGACGACGGGTTGGGTCATAGGTTCAGCTCACGATCAGTTCAGGGCCAGCCTCGGTCTTGATCTCGTGGCCCAGCTTGAGGCCGAGATCGCGCGCCGACTGGGCCGTCGGAGCGCTCAAGCTTTCCCGCCGCTGCCAGCGCTTCGATCCGTCAGCGCTGAGTGCCTCGACGAATAATGCCAACTGGTCATTTTCCAGGGTGGCGTAGGCACCGACCGCGGTGCGACACGAGGCTTCCAGCGCTTCCAGCGCGCCGCGTTCGGCCTGGATGCGCAGGAAGGTCGTGACGTCATGGACCTTCGCCATCCATCCAGCGCCCAGATCTTCTGTGCGGCACTGGATGGCCAGGGCGCCCTGGCCCGGCGCGCTTGCAAACAGGTCGGGATCGATATGGCTGCGGATATGGTGCGACAGGCCAAGCCGGTTCAGACCAGCCGCGGCCAGCAACAGGGCATCGCACGCGCCGGCCTGAAGTTTGGCCAGGCGGGTGTCGACATTGCCGCGTGTCATGATGACCTGCAGATCTGGCCGTTGGGCCAAAGCCTGGGCCTGGCGGCGCATACTGGCCGTGCCCAGCCTGGCGCCCTGGGGCAGGTCGGCGAGCGTTTCGTAGTTCGGCGACAGAAACGCATCGCGCGGATCTTCGCGCACCGGAATGGCGCACAGGCTGAGACCCGGCACGTCGGCGGCGGGCATGTCTTTCAAAGAATGCACCGCCACGTCGATATCGCCGCGCAACAGGGCGTCCTCGATCTCTTTGGTGAACAGCGCCTTGCCGCCAGCTTCGATCAACCGCCGGTCCTGGATGCGGTCGCCCTGGGTGGTGATCACGGTCAGGGGCGCGACCTCGTCGGCGCGGGCCACGTCTTCGCCAAGGGCGGCCACGATCCGCCGCTGCACCCAGCCGCATTGGGTCAAAGCCAGTTTCGAGCCGCGGGTGCCAATCTTGAGAACAGTCATGCCACTGATCTAGCATTTTCTTTTGCCGGTTCAATGCAAAAGACTTGACGCATGGGTTAAGGGCAGCATCTAGGGGCTTATGGACCAGACCCTGACCGTATTGGGCATCGAATCGAGCTGCGATGAAACCGCTGTAGCCGTGGTGCGTCGCTCAGCCGCCGGCGTCGAAGTGTTGTCGAGCGTGATCCATTCCCAGGTGGTCAAACATGCCGAATACGGCGGGGTTGTGCCGGAAATCGCGGCGCGATCGCATGTCGAGACCATCGACGACCTGGCGCAGCGTGCCCTGGCCGAAGCCGGTCAACCCGACATCGATGCCGTCGCCGCGACCGCCGGACCAGGCCTGATCGGCGGCGTCATGGTCGGACTGTCGTTTGCCAAGGGGTTCGCCTTTGCCCGCGATCTGCCGCTGATCCCGGTCAACCATCTGGAAGGCCACGCCCTGTCGGCCCGACTGACTGAGGATGTGCCGTTTCCCTTCCTGTTGCTGCTCGTCTCGGGTGGCCATTGCCAGCTTCTGGCGGTTAAGGGCGTCGGCGACTATGAACGGCTGGGTACCACGATCGACGACGCCGCCGGCGAGGCCTTTGACAAGATCGCCAAGGTGCTGGGCCTGGGCTATCCCGGCGGCCCGGCGCTGGAAAAGGCGGCCAATTCCGGCAAGGTCGAACGGTTCACCCTGCCGCGCGCCCTGCTGGGGCGCAAGGATTGCGACTTTTCGTTCTCGGGTTTGAAAACCGCGGCGGCGACGATTGCCTATGAGCACGTGAAAACTGAGCAGGACCGCAACGACCTGTGTGCATCGGTCCAGGCGGCCATCGCGCGGCAACTGGTTGAGCGCTCCGTCCGGGCGATGAAGCTGTTTCGCGAACACAATGCAGTGACGAGCCCGGCCTTCGTGGTTGCCGGCGGCGTGGCGGCCAATGCGACGGTGCGTCGTGAATTGCAGGCCCTGGCGACCGCCAACGGTTTCGGTTTCATGGCCCCGCCACTGAAATACTGCACCGACAACGCTGCCATGATTGCTCTGGCAGGCCTTGAACATTACGCCAAGCTTTGCAAGATGGGGATTGAGGACAGGGAGTCGCTGATCGTGGAGGGGCTGGCGGCGCTGGCGCGACCGCGGTGGCCGCTCGACGAGGTTCGGGCGCAGGCCGACCCGGTCCATAAGAAGCAGGGGCGTAAGGGAGCCAAATCTTGAACGAACGGTTCAAACGTGTGGGCGTCATCGGCGCCGGGGCGTGGGGCACAGCCCTGGCCCAGGTGGCGACCTTCGCCGGCCACAAGGTCACCTTGCAGGCGCGTGAGCCTGAGGTCATCCAAAGTATCCGCGAGGATCAGCAGAACCACATCTATCTCAAGGATGTTGAACTGTCGCCGGACATCCGGCCGACGCACGACTTTGCCGATCTCGCCGACTGCGACCTGATCCTGGCCGTGCCGCCGGCTCAGCATATGCGCGCCACGCTCAAGGCCCTGGCGCCCTACGTCAAGGATGGTTTGGCCGTTGTGCTGTGCTCGAAGGGGATCGAGCGCGGTACCGATGCCCTGATGAACGAAATTCTGAAAGAGGTCCTGCCCCAGGCGCGCGGTGCCGTGCTGGCCGGTCCCAGCTTTGCTTCCGAAGTGGCCCGCGGTCTGCCCGCCGCCGTGACCGTGGCCTGCGACGATGCGCAACTGTGTGCGCAGATCGCCCGGACCCTGGCCGGGCCGACCTTCCGGCCCTACAAATCGACGGACATGATCGGCGCTGAGGCCGGTGGTGCCTTGAAGAACGTTCTGGCCATCGCCTGCGGCATTTCCGAAGGCAAGGGGCTGGGCCGCAACGCCCACGCTGCCTTGATCACACGCGGTTTTGCCGAAATGTCGCGCCTGGCCGTCGCCATGGGCGCGCAGTTCGAAACCATGGTCGGGTTGTGCGGCCTGGGCGACCTGGTCCTGACCTGTTCCTCGACCCAGTCGCGCAATATGAGTGTCGGCATGGCGCTGGGTAGGGGCATGACTCTCGAGGAAGCCCTCGCGGGCAAGGTGTCTGTGGCCGAAGGCGTACAGTCCGCGCCGGCGGCGGTTGATCTGGGGCGCAAGTTCGATGTCGAATTACCGCTGTGCGAAGCGGTCAATTCGGTGCTGCAGGGCGAGATGGATGTGCGCACGGCCATAGAGGCGCTGCTCTCGCGGCCGTTGAAGGTCGAACGGGCGTAAAAGCGGTGACTTGGGGTGCCGATCTGTTACAGCCGGATCGATGCTCTAAGCGGATTTTTTCGCCGAACCTCGCAGGCAAATTTCCAGAAGGCTCATCGACACGGTAAAGCCTGCCGTCAACCACAGTACCGACTGGCCGCCGATGGCGAAGTCGGCCAGGAACATGGCGAAGGCCCACATCAGCCCGTTCAGGATTTGCAGGATCGCCGTGTGGGCGCGTCCACCGGCCGGGCTGCCGGCCTTCACGTGCATCGCGGCGGCCAGGATGGCGACGGCAAAGGCCGACAGCGCAGTGGCGGAAGCCAGGGCGATCCGCATGTCCTCGGGTGCCAGCAGCCACATACCTAAGCTGGCCAGGCCACCCAGGACCAGGATCCAGCCGGCGAAGCGCGAGGCGGTCTGAGGCGCGATGGCTCGCTTGGGCAGGACATTGCCGGCGCCGATCATTAACAGGCTGAATAGGCTGCCGGCGTATTGCGCGGCAGCGCCGGCTTCGATCAGGCCGGTCTTTTTCGCGATCGCGATGGCCAGGACCAGCCCCACGATAACCATCAGGGCGACGACGGAAAAGAGGGCGGGCTTTGCAGGTGTCGGTGCTTCGGACATGGGGGACTCCGTTCAGTCAGTTGAGGATTCTGGCTTGGCTGCTGGTTGCAACTGCCAGCCAAAGGCCTGGGCGAAACCCAGCATCGCCTCTTCAAGAACCGACATTTGCAGGTGATAGATGACGCTTTGCGCCTGTTTTTCCGAAGCGATCAGGCCGGCTTCGCGCAGGACAGCGAAGTGGGCTGACATGGTCGGCTTGGAAACGGGAAAGGCTGCGGCCAGGTCTCCGGCCGACATCGGCCGTTCGCGCAGCATTTCCAGGACGCGGCGGCGGGTGGGGTCGGAGAGGGCTTTGAAAACGAGGCTCATATATTTGTATTTAGCTAAATATCAAAATAGAGTCAAGCGCGAGGCTAGTCGTTTTTACAGACGCAAATGGTTTCATCAATAATTGTTGCAGTGCGGCATTTTTATGCTGACAAGCTCGATCAGGCGTGCGTTTATGACAGCGCTGTCATCGCTCCCCCGATGACGGTTTCGTTCCCAACCCGACTTTCCCAAACCCAACTTTGTGAGTGTGTCACCATGTCTGTCAAAACTGTTCTCATCGGCACTGTTGCCGGTCTCGCCCTGTCGCTGTCGGCCGCCGGCGCTTTTGCCTGTTCTGAAGTCCAGGAGAAGGAAGCCGGTCACGCCGCCGCCGCCGCCGCGCGCCAGGAACTGGGCGATGTCGCTTCGCGTCAAAGCGACCGCCTGATCAAGATCAGCTACTGCAAGGCCCAAGGCGATGCCGTGGTGATCGGCTTCACCTACAACTACATGTCGGAAGAGGGCGCTTATGCCGTTGACGGCACAGCCAAGGTTACCGGCGATTCGGTCGAAGACCTGAGGCTGCGCCGTCCCGATCGCGTTTGGGCGTCGATCAATACCTACTACACCGAGTAGGCGCAAAACGGGCGGCGGTCAGGCGATCGCCGCCCTATCCCAATCGAACCAAACCCGGAACGGCATCAAAGACGACATCGACCGAAGCCAGCGGCCAGTTGTTTGCCAGGCAGGTTGCCGCCAGAAGGCGATCGAATGGGTCACGGTGGTCCCAGTTCATCATGGCCGCCTTGAAGGCAATGTCCGGTGTCAGGGTGGCGACAAGGCCTTTTTGATCTTCCAACAGGTCCGGGAGATTTGTCGCGTAAGGTGCCATTTCCGGCCACTTGCCGATACGCACTTTCTGGCCGATTTCGAAGAAACTTATCGGACTGACATAGATGGCATCGGTCGCTTCTATCGCGTCTCTCATGGCCGCGCTTAGGCCAATGCCTGTTAAGGTCCAAGCCCAGACATGGGTGTCGAGCAGCAGGGCCATTCAGCGGCCTTCCCAGAGATCCAGGTCGGACGGGGCCATCGGCTCCAGAAAGTCTGGAACGGTTGTCACCTTATCCTTGAGAATCCCGATCTTGAACTGACCCTTGTGGATGGGAACCAGTCTGGCGACAGGCGTCCGACCCCGGGCAATCACGACTTCCTCGCCGGAAGCCGCCGCTTCTATCAGTTTCGACAACTGGGTTTTTGCGGCGTGGATGGTAACCTGCATGACAAGCCTCGTTTGATTAGCTAACTTAGCCGTAGCATGGACCGTTGTGAAACGCAATTTCAATACTGCGGGCGGAACATGGCGCCGATGACGTTCATATAGTCGTCCGTCCAGGCCTTGACGCCGCCGGGACTGGCGCCTTCCCAGCGCGGGTCGGCATGGAACGGTGCCAAGGCCTGATCGCCCTTGCCCGCTACCACCACAATCGAGGCCGTGCGCAGGCGGCTGCCTTCCGGGGCCGCCGGGCTGACCTGCGTCACCGACTTGCCGCCGGCCTGGCGGACCGCCGCGATGACCGGGCTGCGCAGTTCCAGGTGGCGGTTGCTGAGGTGGAAGACCACAACGCCGTCGTCGCTGAGCTTTGACAGATACATGGCGATGGCTTCTGCCGTCAGCAGGTGGGCGGGGACGGCGTCGGAGGTAAAGGCGTCGACCAGCAGGAGGTCGAGTTCCCCGGCCGGCAGCGGCGCCAGCGTCAGGCGCGCATCGCCGGTACGGAAGTCCACCGACCCCTTGGCGCAGTCGGAAATGAAGGTAAAGCGTTCGGGGTTGCGCGCGATGCGCACCACTTCGGGGTCGATTTCGTAGAAGGTCAGGCGGTCGCCCGGACGGACATAGGTGGCCACCGTCCCGACGCCCAAGCCGACGGTTGCGACATCGATGGCGGGCGATCGGATCTGCTGCAGGGCAAAGCTCTGGCCGATGGCGGTGGCCGGGCCGTAATAGGTCAGTGGCTGGCATTCCTGGCCCGGCAGGCGGCGTTGGGCGCCGTGCAGGGTGGTGCCGTGGATCATTTCGCGGATGGGGCCCAGGGCCTGGTCTTCGGTGTCGGCGACACGGATGACGCCGAAGAAGTTGCGGTCGGATTCGACCAGATTGCCCGGATGGTTGAACATTTGCAGCGCGATGGCCGCCAGAACGGCGATCGTCGCCATCAGCACGCCGCGGTGGTTAAGCGCCACAAGGGTCACGATGGCCAGGGCAAACAGCAGCTTGGCGGCGTTGCTGCCGACCGCTTCCGGGAGATCGACCATGGGCACAACCATCAGCGTCAGGGTTGCGGCGACGCCCAGGGCGAACCAGATGACGTCGCGCCGCGGCCAGGTTGTCAGTGGGTTCCCGCCCCACGGCCGGGCGGCACACGACAGCGCCAGGATCAGGATATATTCGAAAATGGTGTCGAAGATGACCGGGGCGATAAAGGCGTTGAAGCCGCCGCCAATGACGCCGCCCAGTGACAGGCACAGGTAATAGAGGGTGAGGTGGTCGGGCGCCGGCCGGGCCAGGGCCAGGCTGTCGTGACACATCCACGCTGTCAGGAAGAAGCACAGCAGGTGCACGCCCAGATGCAGCAGGATGCTGGTGCCGTGCAGTGGCAGGAGATAGAGGCACAGGCCCAGCCCCATCGCTTGAGCCAGCAGCAGGTATTTGCGGCTGAGCACCCGGCGCGTGGCGAAGGCCAGGATGAAGGTCACCAGATAAAGCGCCAGCGGGATGACCCACAGGAAGGGGGCGGTGGCGACGTCGGTCGACAAATAGGTGGTGACGCCGATCATCAGGCTGGACGGGATGGCGGCCAGGGCCACCCATCTGGCCATGGTCAGCAGGCCCGGACGCGGGGTGACGGCATCGTGCTCGGCGGCGGCTGTGCGGGCCTTTTGGGTGAGGCCCAGCAGGATGATCATGGCGGCCAGGACGCCGTAGCCGAGGCTCCAGCCCAGGCGTTGATGCGTCAGTTGGGTCAGGGGCTCGACGAGGATCGGATAGGCCAGCAGCGACAGCAGGCTGCCGAGATTGGAGGCGGCATAGAGGCTGTAGGGTTCGGACGGCTTGCCGGAGGCGGGATCGAGGTCGGCGGTGCGAGAAAACCACGCCTGGACCAACGGGGCGGTGGCCGACAGGACGGCGAACGGCGCGCCGATCGACAGGGTCAGCACCCCGAGCAGCCAGATGGCGGGGTGTTCGGGATCGGGCTGGCCCAGCAGACCGGTGACGTGCAGCGGCAGGGTCAGACCGGCCAGGGCCAGCATGATGCCGTGAACCAGGACCTGGGTTTTGAAGGCTTTAATTTTTTGCAGAAGGTGGGCGTAGCCGTAGCCGACCAGAAGTGCTGCCTGGAAGAAGGCCATGGAGGTGTTCCACACGGCCGGCGCCCCGCCCAGCAGAGGCAGCAGCAGCTTGCCGACCATGGGCTGGACGAAGAAGACGAGGAAGGCGGAGGTGAAGACAGTGACGACGAAGAGCGCCGGTGGACGCGACAGGACGGGGAGGGGGGGCGCTGTCGCGGAACTGGGCATGGGAGACCTCGTGTCTGTCAGATGCGCCAGATGTAAGGGCTTATGCTTAATAGGTGTTTATAGTGGGGGAAGGGAATGCGATTAGCCGCACGGTTGTCGAAGGATGGAAGGCGAATTATCCGTACGAGACGTACAACTTTGTCCGCATTTGCCCACTGTCGGACATTCGCGGTGCTATCGGAAAAGTTCATTGTGTCGAGCATTCGGACGGGTGCGGTCGGGAATATCCCTCTCGTCAGCCACACGGTAATGTAAGAAATCTTTGGAATTTGAAGCTGTACAATTCGTCTCCAACGGCTTTTGGGGGAAATTGTTTTAAAGCCTCAAAAACAACCTAAGATGTGCCCAATTGCCGCTCTCCCCATCCGGAGACATCGTGTCCACCAAAAATCATTCTGCGGATCATTGGTGATGCCAAGGAGGCGCTGAAACCTGGCTCAATAGCGCTCACACGACTAAGTCGGCTTAATTGCTCGCTACTCAACTCAAGATCAGTGGCCGCAATATGACTGTTAATCTGCGAAAGGGTGCGGGCACCTGCCAGAGTGGATGTGACACCCGGCTGCGCCATTGCCCATGCAAGGGCAACGTGAGCAGCTGGTTGTTCCACTTCATGCGCTATCGCTTTTACGACCTCGAGAATATCCCAATTGCGGTGAGAAAATTTGCTATCGCCAAACGGGTTAGGACCACTTAAGCGACCGGTGTCAGTCGTGTCACCGCGCTTATATTTGCCTGAGAGGAAACCTCCAGCCAGTGGGCTCCATGGCATGATGGCCATGCCCGCTTCTTTAGCGGCTGGGAAATGTTCGGCTTCTACATCGCGGGCGACCAATGAGTATTCAACCTGCATTGCAATGGGGCCTGGTACTCCTCGCTCCGTGGCAATGGTCGCGATCTTCATCGCTAACCACGCCGGCATGTCGGACAAGGCGTAATATCTGATTTTACCGCTTCGTACGAGGTCACCTAAGGTCTGCACGACTTCCTCCGCTGGCGTCACTGCGTCCCAAATATGCATCCAATAGAGGTCAATGTAGTCAGTGCCTAAGCGCCCGAGTGACGCTTCGAGCGCACGATGGATGTTTTTGGCACCTGCACCGCCTGAGTTGGGGTTCCCACCGCCAGTATGGGGTGCCGCGAGGGGGCTGGCGGAGGCATTGAAGCCAAACTTTGTCGACAACACGATCTCGTCACGCGAGCCCGTTTCTTTGACGAACTGGCCAACAAGTATCTCGCTACCACCGCCGGAGTAAATGTCAGCTGTGTCGACGAAATTGCCGCCTTTGGATCGATAGCTATCGAAGATTTGGCGAGACGTTGAATCGTCCGCATTCCAACCACCAGGACCGAATGTCATGGTTCCCAGCGCTAGGGGACTGACCACCAAACCTGAGCGACCAAGCGTGCGATATTTCGTGAGTGACATCAGTTGCTACTTTCATAATGATCGTTATGAAAACTGACTATCCGCCTTGTCATGGTGAGTCAAGGCGTTTATTAGTGATCGCTATGAAAGTATCGACGCGCACACTCCGCAAGACCGGCAGGCCATCTTCGTTCAACCGCGATGTTGTGTTGGAAAGGGCCATGCATACCTTTTGGCGATATGGCTACGAGACAACTTCCATTGCTGATCTGACGGAGGCGATGGGAATCACTCCGCCCAGTCTTTACGCAGCTTTTGGGGACAAAAAGCGATTATTCCTCGAGGCAATGCGCCTGTACGCGGGCTCGCCTGAGACATTGCAGCGTGGGCTGGACGAAGCGCGCACGGCCTATGATGCGGCCAGGGACATGTTGTTGGCCTCCGCATGCGCCTTCACCGGAGAAACCACGCCGCGCGGATGTTTACTAGCCAGTTCAACGGCTAGTGTCTCAAAGGATGCTATCGATGTCCAGGAAGCGGTTGCAGAGGTTCGCCGCGATATTTTGGCCCGTCTTGCATTACGCATCAATCGCGATATCAAAAGTGGCCGTCTTCCAGAGGCCATAGATGCACATGCTTTAGCAGCCCTGGTGATATCGGTCATCCAAGGTATGTCCGTTCTTGCGCGCGACGGTCTTGGGCGAGAGGCTCTTGAGGCGATGGTCTATACCGCGTTGGCCGCGTGGCCGACCTCGCCGCTTGGCGATACCTGATGTCGTCCATGTGTAGCCTTTGCCCGGCAGGAGTGGGTTTTCTGCTCACAGGTATCGCGTATGCAGCCAGGTTGATCCGTTCTTCCGGTTTGGACGCAATCCTGACTTCGGTGAGGCAAAGCGATAGATCGGCGAGGCGCCGACGTTGTGGAGCCCGCGCGGCGTTCAGGAATACGCGAAATTTTCCTGCGAGTTAATCCTTGCAAGATCGGCCTGTCGCCATACCATGCAGTTCCCGGTCATCAATGTGCCGGATGAGGGAGCACGTCTATGAAATCTGCCCATCGATTTGTCGCACAGGCCGTACTGGTCACGTCGATGCTTGCCGGCGCCGCAACCGCGCAAGCCTTGCCGCAAGCGCCTCAGGCGGTCGCGGCGCACGCCGTGTCGCCCGAACGCATGGATCGTGTCGGGCAGGTCCTGCAGAGCTATGTCGACCAGGGTCGGATCGCCGGTGCGGTGGTGCAGATCCAGCAGGACGGCCGTGAGGTCTATTCCGCTACCGTCGGATGGCGCGACAAGGACGGCAAGTCGCCGATGGCTAAGGACACCATCTTCCGCATTGCCTCCCAGTCCAAGGCCCTGACCAGCGTCGCGATCATGATGCTGAGCGAAGACGGCAAGCTGCTTCTCAGTGATCCGGTCGGTAAATACTTGCCCGAATGGTCGAAGACGACGGTTGCCGTGGCCAACCCGGACGGAGGTTACAGCGTCGTGCCGGCCAAGCGCCCCATCACTATCCGCGATCTGCTGACCCATACCTCCGGCATCTCCTACGGTTACGGGACGGGCGATCAGGCGTGGAAGGACGCCGGCATTACCGGCTGGTACTTCGCCGACCGAAAGGAGCCTGTCTCAGCGGTGGTCGCGCGTATGGCGGCGCTGCCCATGACGGCGCAACCGGGTGAAGCCTTCGTCTATGGCTACAGCACCGATATCCTGGGCGTGATCGTCGAAAAGGTCAGCAGCAAGACGCTCGATGCCTTCCTCGCTGAGCGGCTCATTCAGCCGCTGGGCATGAAGGACACATCCTTCTACCTGCCGCGCGACAAGGCCAACAGGCTGGCGGCGGTCTATGCCGCGGGCGAGGGCGGCCTCCGCCGGGCCGACGCCTCCGGCCAGGGACACTATCTCGACGGCCCAAGGATTGCGTTTTCCGGTGGGGCGGGCCTGCTGTCGACGGCGCCGGACTACAGCCGGTTTCTCGAAATGCTGCGCCGTGGCGGGGAACTGGACGGCCGTCGCTATCTGAGCCGGAAATCGGTGGAACTGATGACCAGCAACCATCTCAATATCCCCTACGATCCAGGCAAGGGCTTCGGGCTTGGCTTCAGCGTCCGCACGGATGTCGGCAAGGCTGGCGAACTGGGCTCGCAAGGCGAATACGGCTGGGGCGGTGCCTACCACTCGACCTACTGGGTCGATCCGGCGGAAGGGCTTACCGTTGTCTACATGACGCAACTGATGCCGGCGGGGAATATCGATGACCATGGAAAGCTGCGGACGCTTATCTATCAGGCATTGGAATGAGTTATGCCTGAGGCTGCGGATGCCGGTCTTGGCAGACCGGCAGGCGGCAACGGATTGCGACGCGATGTTACCATGGTCGTCATGACGCAAGACGTCTATATCCGGCCCACGCGTGCAGGAACCTCGGGGGTTTTCATGGCTGGCGAGTTGGTTTAAGCCGAACCGCAGGACCAGCCGGTATCGGAGACGTGTTTGACAAATCCTACGATCGTGGAAGTGGCCAGGCTTGCCGGCGTTTCGATTACCACGGTGTCCCGATGCCTGAATACGCCCGACAAGGTCGGCAAGAAGACTCTCGCCAAGGTGCGAAAAGTCATTCAGGACATCAATTTCAGCCCGAACGTCCTGGCCCAGAGTTTTCGCCGCGGGCGCACCAACATCATCCTGGTCGTCGTCCATGAGATCGGAAGCTGGTTATTTGCCGACATCATGGAAGGGATCCGCGCCGTCGTCGACGGGCGCTATTCGATCATCCTGACTGAGTCGCGTCCGGATGTGACGGAAAACGGCACCTTCATCGATATGCTGGTGGCCAGGCAGGTCGAAGGCGTCATCCTGCTGTGCTCGCCCCTGCCGTTCAGCCGCAAACTGATCGAACTCGCCAAGTCGAAACCCCTGCCGATCGTCATCGGTCTGGAACCGGTCAGCGACGACCTCGGTCAGTTCCCCAGCGTGCACATCGATAATCACCAGGCCGCCTACGATGCCACGCAGTATCTGATCCGCCTGGGCCACGCGGAAATCGTGTTTGTTTCCGGGCCGAAGAATTCTTACGTCACCAAGGACCGGGAACTGGGCTTCCTCGCCGCGATGCGCGACGGCGGGCTGACCGTGGACAGTGACAGGGTCATCCATTCTGACCTCAGCGCGAATGGCGGTATCAACAGCGCTATCGAGATCCTGGCGCGTCCGTCGCGGCCGTCGGCGATTTTCTGCGCCAATGACGATGTCGCCATGGGAGTCATGAGTGTGGCCACAAAGCGGGGGCTTCGTGTGCCGGAAGACCTGTCGGTCATGGGGTTCGACGATACGCGCTACGCCGCTCTGACAAATCCGGCGCTGTCGACCGTGCTGCAGCCGGCCCGCGACATCGGCATGAAGGCGGCGCAGAAGCTGCTTCAGGCGATCGAACGTCCTGACGACGACGCCGCCAGGACGGAAATTCTGCCGCACCGTATTGTGGTTCGCGATTCCACCGCGCTCAGGCGCTGATCCGTAGGGGCCTTGGTCAGGGCGAATGCCAGATGCTCACGTCGGGGCCGGCGTAAATATCAATGGCATCCAGTTCCTCGCGGCTGAAGGCCAGGTTATCCAACGCCTTCAGCGTGTCGGCCAACTGTGCGACGGTGCGCGCACCCACCAGGGCTGACGTCACACCCGGATTGCGCAAGACCCAGGCTATGGCCATCTGCGCCAGGCTTTGACCGCGTTGACGGGCGATCTCGTTCAGCGCGCTCACCCGGCGCAGGGTGTCGGGCGTGACCCATTCCTTGCGGAACGATCCGCCTTTTGCCCCGCGGGCGTCTGCCGGGATCCCGCCCAGATATCGGTCGCTCAGCAGGCCTTGGGCGAGCGGCGAAAAGGCGATGCAGCCGGCGCCGATCACATCCAGCGTCGCCAGCAGATCGCGTTCGATCCAGCGATTCAGCATCGAATAGGAGGGCTGATGGATCAACAGGGGTACCTGCCACCACTCCAGGATTTCCGCTGCCTTGGCCGTTACCTCCGCCGAATAGGACGAAATGCCGACATACAGCGCCTTGCCTTGCTGATGCAGGCTGGCCAGCGCGCCCATGGTTTCTTCCAGCGGCGTTTCCGCATCCATGCGATGCGAATAGAAGATGTCGACATAGTCGACGCCCATCCGCTTCAGACTCTGGTCACAGGAGGCGATCAGGTATTTGCGCGAGCCACCGACATCGCCATAGGGGCCGGGCCACATGTCCCAGCCGGCCTTGGTCGAGATGATCAGTTCGTCGCGATGGCTTTTGAAGTCGCTAGCCATCACGCGACCGAACGTCTCTTCGGCCGAACCGAACGGCGGCCCATAGTTGTTGGCCAGGTCGAAATGGGTGATGCCATTATCGAACGCATGGCGAAGGATGGCGCGGCCCGTTTCATAAACGTCATCACCGCCGAAATTTTGCCAAAGCCCCAGCGAAATCGCCGGCAGCTTCAGCCCTGACCGGCCGCAGCGGCGATAGGGCATGGTGTCGTAACGCGTGGGGGCGGCGCTATAGGGAACAGGAAAGGCCATGGGGTCAGCTCTCGGGGAGTGGGTTGTTGAGGTCAGCCAGGACGGTAGCGGCGACGCGGACAGTCTGATGGAAGACCGGTATCCCGCGCACCCATCCAAGGTAGAGCAGCTCGTGGGGCCATGGTCGTATCGAGCGTACACGGCAAAGCTCCGGCTGTTCCCGCGTGACCTTGTTGTAGAAAATGGTAACGTTGTCAATTGGAATGCTGTGGTCTGGGCGAAATTTTCAGAAGCTGATTAAATCGCGTTTGCTATTGGGCCTCTATCGGTGGTATCTTTTATGAAAACGTTACCATTGCTTGGAGGATTGCCTGTGAAACTCGACCCGAAAATTTGCCGCAATCCCTTTGTGGTGTCATGGCTGGCCCTGATGGTCGCGGCATCCCCTGTGTGGGCCGCGACGCCCGGAAAGGCGGATCAGGCCGCCGTCCATCCGGCGAAATGGCCCGCCGCCCGGTCGCCGATCGGTCTTGATAAGGCGACCGAAGCCAAAATCACCGCCATGCTGGCTCAGATGAGCGTCGAGCAGAAGGTGGGGCAGATCATTCAGCCGGAATGGAAGACGATCAAGCCGGAAGAGGTTATCCAATATCACATCGGCTCTATCGAAAACGGCGGCGGCGCCGTGCCTGGGGGCAACAAACACGCTACAGTCAAGGACTGGGTCGATCTGATCGAGCCGTATTACCAGGCCTCGGTCGCGCCCGGCCAGAAAGTGACCATACCGCTGATCTGGGCGTCGGATGCCGTGCATGGGCACAACAATGTCTATGGCGCCACGCTGTTTCCCCACAATATCGGCTTAGGCGCCGCCAATGATCCTGAGCTGATCCGCAGGATCGGGGAGGTGACGGCTGCCGAAGTTCGCTCGACCGGCATGGACTGGACGTTTGCGCCCACCATCGCTGTGGCGCGCGATGACCGCTGGGGGCGCACCTATGAAAGCTATTCCGAAGATCCGCGCATTGCTTCGACATATGCGGCCGCCATGGTCGCGGGAATTCAAGGGACGGGGGCTGACTTCCTGGGCCCAAACCATGTGATTGCGACGGCGAAGCATTTTTTGGGTGATGGCTCCACGGATGGCGGTCGCGACCAGGGCGATTCAACCGTTTCCGAAACAGACCTGGCACGCCTGCACGGAGCGCCCTATGTCGATGCCATAAATACCGGAACACAGTCCGTGATGGCGTCGTTCAACTCCTGGCAAGGCGTCAAGCTGCATGCCAATAAAGGGCTGCTGACGGGGGTCCTAAAAGGCAGGATGGGGTTCGATGGCTTTATTATGGGTGATTGGCTGGCGCACGGTCAAATCCCCGGCTGTACGAATTCGGATTGTTCCCAGGCCTTCAATGCCGGCCTGGATATCTACAACCAGCCTCAGGACTGGAAGCTGCTCTACGCCAACCTGCTGCGTGACGTGAAGAATGGGACCATTCCGATGGCCCGTCTGGACGATGCTGTCCGCCGCATCTTGCGGGTCAAGTTCCGGATGGGCGTGTTCGATCAGCCGTCGCCGGCCAACCGGCCCGCTACATTTCAGCCGATCGGCACGCCGCAGCATCGCGCCATCGCCCGCGAAGCCGTGGCAAAATCGATGGTCCTGCTAAAAAACAACGGCGTGCTGCCGCTGAAGCCCGGCGCCACGGTTTTGATCGCCGGAAACGGGGCCGACAATATTGCCATGCAGTCGGGCGGCTGGACCCTGAGCTGGCAGGGCGCGGACAACAGCAATAATGATTTTCCCGGTGCCACCTCGATCTATGAAGGCCTGAAAGCTCAGATCGAGGCGAAGGGCGGGCAGGCTTTGTTCAGTCCCGACGCCACCGCGCCGCAAAAGCCTGACGTCGCCATTGTGGTCTTCGGTGAAACGCCCTACGCCGAATTCATGGGCGATCAGTCCGACGTCGCCCTGCACTATGGCAACACCGAATCTTTGGCCCTGCTCAAGTCTTTGAAGGCGCAAGGCATACCGGTGGTGGCTGTGCTGCTATCCGGGCGGCCGCTATACCTCAATCCGCACATCAATGCCGCCGACGCCTTTGTCGCCGCCTGGCTTCCGGGATCGGAAGGCGCAGGTGTCGCCGATGTACTGGTTGGAGACAAAGACTTCCAGGGACGCCTTAGCTTTTCGTGGCCGAAGCGGCCCGACCAGACGCCGCTGAACGTCGGCGACGTCAATTATGATCCGCAGTTCGCCTACGGCTTCGGTCTGAGCTACGCCCAACCGGCCCAGACGGCGCAACTGCCCGAAGTCGCCAGCACGACCAAGTACGGCGAGAAGAACGTCTATTTCAGCAAGGGTACGGTTTGGAATGGCTACGGTGTCACGCTAAGCGACAACGACAATCATCGCATGGACTATGTCGGCACCCAAACCACGCTTTACGGCACTGCGGCCCTGACGGTATCGCCGCAGGATGATGCCAGCCTGCGGGCTGTGTGGAACGGCAAGACGCAGGCCTCTCTGTCGGTTGGCGCCGAGGCGCCATCCGACATCGCGCGTGAAGCCAACGGGGCGATGGTCCTGTCCATGACCCTGCGGGTCAATGCGGCACCGACCAAAGAGGTCCGGCTAGGCGTCGGCAGCGCCTCGGTGCCGGTCACCGCGTGGCTGGCGGAGGCATCGTCCGCCTATAGGGTCTTGTCGGTACCCCTGTCGTGCTTCACGAGTCAGGACCTGTCGGCGACCCCGACCGTGATGCAACTGACGACCGAAGGCGCGCTCGATATTTCCATTCAGGACATCCGCCTCGGCGAGACGAAGCCCGGCGCCGCTTGCCCGACGCAATAAAACCCAGGAAAAGTCTGGAGGCCAAGAAAGGTTTGGACATGAAGGCGATGCTTATTCACGGCCGGCGACTCGCCTGCCTTCTTGTCGCGGTGATGTCCGCTCATGTCGCGCCAGCATTCGCGGTTGGCGCAGGCGATGCCGGCGCAGCCTTTGGTGACAGCCGTTACACGGGTGAGGCTCAGAAAATCCCCGGGACGGTCCACGCCGCCTATTATGACACCGGCGGTGAAGGTGTCGCCTATCACGACACGGACAGTCAAAATCACGGCAGCGGTGCGCTGAATCCGCTTGATGGCAGCTATCTGCACGCTTTCCGGGCCCAGGAGGGCGTCGATATCTCGTTCACGAAGTTCGAGAATCCGGGCATTGAAGTCGATGACAGTCCGTTCAACCACGTGGTCCCGCCGGTTGATCAGCTGTATGTCGGCTGGACCGAGCCCGGCGAGTGGTTCAATCTGACGGTCGATGTGGCGCACGACGGCGAATATGTCGGTGACCTGCTGTACACCTCCCAGCACGGCGGCACGATTGCGATCGACGTCAATGGCGCGCCGGCGACGGGAGATCTGACGCTGCCCGCCACGGCCGATCTGGCGGATACCGTTGCCTGGCGGCAATGGCACCATTGGGATGAAGCCAAGGGGGTGATCCGGCTCAAACTGACGGCGGGGCTGAATCGGCTGACCGTGCGGGTCCAGTCCGGTGGCGATATGAACTTTGCGACCCTGACGTTTCGTGAGGCGGCGGCAGCGCCCGACGCCCATCAAGCCGCAGCGGCCATGGGGATGGGCTTCAATCTCGGCCAGATGTTTGACAACACTCAGCATCCGCCGACCCTGGCGGCTGCCAAACCCAAGATCGATGCCTATTACGACCGGGGCTTTCGGGTTGTCCGCATCCCGGTGACCTGGACCGAACCGGTTGGCGGTGTCGTGATCGCGGACCCCATGACTGGCAGGGTTGATCGCGGGTCCGATCGGCTCAACGCCCTGAAGGCCGTTGTCGACTATGCCCTCAGCAAGCCAGGTCTTTATGTCGTGCTCAACGCCCACCATGAGAAGGACCTCAAGGATTTCACTCGCGCCAAGGTCCTGGAAACCCTTTGGTCCGATATCAGCGACATCTTCAGGGACCGCGACCATCGCCTGCTGTTTGAAATCCTGAACGAGCCGCATTTGAGCAACCGCGATGCCATGCCGCCCGAGCACCTGCGTCACATGACCGGTCTGGCCTATCGCCAGATTCGCAGCGACGATGTCCGGCGCATCGTGATCATTGGCGGCAACCAGTGGTTCGCCGCGGCGGAAATGGCGCGTACCTGGCCGGACCTGGAGACCGTTGGCGGCGGCAAGGACCCTTATGTGATGGCGACATTTCATCACTATGACCCGTGGACCTTCAGTGGTGATAACCAGGGCGACTATGCCGACCCATGGACGGCGGCGGACATTGCCCGGCCGATGCAGGCCATGGCCGATTGGGCGCAAACGGTCGGTGGCGGCATGCCTGTCTTTATCGGCGAATGGGGCGTCGGATGGCAAAGCCGCTACAAAACGATGAACTGCAACAATATCCGCCAGTGGTACGCGCAGTTTCCGCGGCATGCGGCGACGATGGCTATGCCGACAGCCGTCTGGGACGATGGCGGCTGGTTCCAGGTCTACGATCACGCCACGGACCAGTTCGGCAATAACCTGATCGATTGCATGGAGAGGGGCTGCGTCGTCGCCCCGCGCGAGCGCTTCCACCCTGACTGTCTGTGAAGTCCGGGGTTTACGAGCCCGCTCAGGCGCTTTCGCGTGCGCGCAGCTGGAAACCGAGATCGATGGTTTTGCGCGGGACGGTCTGTCCTTCGATCAGGGCCAGCAGCATGTGGGCGGACTGGACGCCGATGTCGTAGCGCGGCGTGGCGATGGTCGTTAACGATGGCACGCTGCATTCTGACATGGGCAGGTCGTTGAACCCCGCCACAGCCAGTTGGTTCGGCACCTGAATGCCGCGGCGCAGGCATTCGAACAGAGCACCTTGAGCCAAGTCGTCGTTACAGAAGAAAACCGCATCGGTATCGGGTGCCTGTTCCAGCAGCCGGCGCAAAAGCGCCGCGCCCAGGGCGACCGAAGACTGGTCCGGAACCAGAACCTCGCGGTGCGATTCGTAGAGCCCGGCCTTGATGATGGTGTCGCGATACCCCCGGTTCCGTGCCAGGGTTCGTGGATCCAGCTGCGACGCCACAAAGGCGATTCGGCGGTGGCCCTTGGCGAGCAGGTGTTCCGTCATGGCCTGGGCGGCGGCTTCCTGCGAGAAGCCCACGCTGTAGGTGCCTTCGCGGTCGGAAAGCTCCATCATGTGCACGATCGGAATGCCGGCCTGATCGATGAGCTGCCGGGTTGCCTCGCGATAGTTGAAGCCGGTCAGCAGCATGCCGTCGGGGGCAAAGGCCAGATAGGCGCGGACCAGCGCCTCTTCTTCTTCGGCGGAGTAGTGGTTGACCCCCATCAGCATCTGGTAGCCGTGGGCGCGAAACACCTTTTCGATGCCGGTCACGGTGTCGACAAACACCGAGTTGCTGAGCGACGGCACCAGGACGGCAATGTTCATCGACCGGTTTGACGCCAGAGCGCTGGCAGCGCGGTTGCGGACATACCCCAGATCATCGGCGGCCTGCTGGATGCGCCGGCGAAGATCCTCGGACACCTTGTCGGGCCGACCAAAAGCGCGCGAAACCGTAATCGTCGATACGCCCACCCGTTTTGCGACGTCGTCAAGAGTCGCGCGGCCGGTGCTGGAGGCGCGGGATGCCAGTTTTGATGCCCTGTCCAAAATGCCCGAACCTGCCCTTTGCTCGCCCCGAAAAGTCCCTTTCTCGTTCATGTACCGAATCTGTGAAAATTGCAATGATAGCGCTGTCATTTTTGGATTCGGCAAAAATCTTATACGGTCTGCTTATTTATCGCTTGTGATTGGGATGGGTAATCCGTGAGCGGTCGCGGCGAGTTGTTGACGCTTGTTGCCATTCACGCCATGGCGCGTTTTGCATTTCGTGGTAAAAAATTAATATAATCAATTATATATGCAATTTTATAGAGCTTGCGTCGCTGTGTTTCGTCAATGGTGTTTGGGGGCCGGGCTGCCTGTTCTCTTCTGGTTTGGTGTGCTGGGCGGGAAAATTTCGGACGACGTCGTCATTTTTCTGATCCGGGCTTGACAATATGCCGCTTTGAACTTAGCAATAGTCTGACCGATACATGCCAGTCTAAATGTTAGCGCTGTCATCGGCAAGAATAATGAATTGGGAATAACGCCGGGCGCCTGGTGCGAAGTCAGGACGCTCTAATTGACGGTTTTGTGTTAGCGCTGTCATCGCGATCGAGGCAACTCTGGAGCATGGGTCTTGCAAGGCCTGGCCTGCGTGTGTCTTGTCAGATTGTTGAATGTTAGCGCTGTCATTTGCCGCTCGTGAAGGGAAAGACACGCATGTTAAAGTTCAAACGCCATATCATCTGCTCGGTATCAGCCCTTGTGCTCGGTTGCCTGGCCACCGGAGCGTCCGCTCAGGATACCGCCCCGACCACGGAAGCGCAGACGACCGAGGACGGCGCGATCATCGTGACCGCGTCACGCATCACCACGCGCGGCTTCAAGGCGCCGACCCCGACCAGTTCGATCGGCGCGCTGGAAATCGCCAACAATGCCCAGCCGAACATCTTCACCACAGTGGCGCAACTGCCGTCGCTCCAGGGCTCCAGCGGCGCCACCACCAACACCTTCAGCACCTCCAGCGGCCAGCAGGGCTTGAGCTCGTTCGCCCTGCGCGGCCTGGGCGTCAGCCGCACCCTGACCCTTCTGGACGGCCAGCGCGTCGTGCCGGCCAATATCGGCACCGGCGCGGCCGACATCAGCCTGTTTCCGCAACTGCTGATCAAGCGGGTGGACGTGGTCAATGGCGGCGCCTCGGCCTCCTGGGGTTCCGATGCCGTTGGCGGCGTGATCAACTTCGTCACCGACACCCGCTTCAAGGGTTTCAAGGCCAATATCTCCCTGGGTGAGACCACCTATGGCGACGACAAGACCGGCGTGGTCCAGATGGCCTACGGTACGTCATTCCTGGATGATCGCCTGCACACGGCCGTCGCGCTGGAATATCACCGCGAAGAAGGCGTTGGTCCTGGCGATTTCGGCGAGAAGGCTGCCAATGGCCGTGACTGGTACCGCTCCTCGACCCTGGTCAATACGGGCCAGACCAATAACGGTTCGCCGCAGTTCCAGTACAAGGATCATGCCCAGTCCTACACCTATTCGAAGTACGGCCTGATTACCGCCGGTCCGCTGCAGGGAACGGCCTTCGACGCTAACGGCAATCCGTATCAGTTCGGTTACGGCAACAACGGTGCCGGTGGGGCCGCCGGCGTGCCGCTGAAAGACGCGGCCGGTACGGTATCCGGTTGTTTTACCGGCTTCTGCATCGGCGGTGACACGTCGGCCAATGTCGGCGTCGGGGCCACGCTTCAGTCGGGCATTATCCGCACCAACTTCTACAATCGCACCTCGTTCGACCTGAACGACGACAGCGAGATCTATTTCACCATCAACCTGGCCAAGGTCGACACCCACAACCAGCCGAATCCGGGCACCACCCAGGCCGGCCTGACGGTCCAGTGCGCCAACCCCTATGTGCCGAACTCGATCAAGCAGGCGTGCACGGACAACAACATTACCAGTTTCCGCTTCGGGACGGTGACACCGTGGCTGCCCAACATCCGCGTCAATACCGAGCGCAAGCAGGAGCGCTTTGTCGTCGGGTCCAACGGCAAGTTCGGCCTGTTCGGTACCGACTGGAACTATGATGCCTACTACCAGCACGGCAAGGAAACCTCGGACATCAAGGTCCACAACCTGCTGCTGAAGGCACGCTTCACGGCGGCCATCAACGCCACGACCATCGGCGGCGTCATTGTCTGCGCCGATCCCGTGGCCCGCGCCAATGGTTGTGTGCCGGTCAATGTCATCGGCAATCAGACGCCCAGCGCCTCGGCCCTGGCCTATCTTCAACCGGCCGTCGGTGCCTACCAGCACACCATCCAGACCCAGGATGTCGCCAGCCTGAGCTTCTCGGGTGAGCCCTTCTCGCTGTGGGCCGGTCCGGTCTCGATGGCGTTTGGCGCGGAATACCGCCGCGAAGCCTACCGTGCGGTGGCCGATCCCTACGGTAACGGCACCAGCACCCCGTACAGCCCCGACTACCCGGCCGATCCGCTCCTGAGCACCGGTGGTGGCAACTTCTACGCCGGCAACTACCGCAACGGCCGCGGCAGCTATACGGTGGCCGAAGCCTTCCTGGAATTCAACGTCCCGCTGCTCAACAGCGAACAACTGGGGGCCGTCAACCTGAACACCGCCGGCCGCGCTACCAACTACAGCACTTCCGGTGCCGTCGAAGCCTGGAAGGTCGGCCTGACCTGGGATACGCCGCTGGACGGCATCCGTGTTCGTACCGTCCGGTCGCAGGACGTGCGGGCGCCGAACCTGAACGACTTGTTCGGGCCGATCGTCTCGACCAACCTGCCGAACTTCACCAACCCGTTCACCAACTCGACCCTCACCGTGTCGCAGAACCAGGGTTCCAACCCGGGGCTCGTTCCGGAAATCGCGCAGAACTTCTCGTTCGGCCTGGTCCTGAACAATCCGATGTGGTTCCCGGGCTTCAGCGCCTCGGTGGATTACTACAGCATCGAGATGAAAGACGCGATCGCAGGTGGTCCTAACGCCACCCAACTGGTGCAGTACTGCTTCGACGGTTCGGTGCCCTCGGCCTGTAACGCCTTCAACCTGTCGGGTGCCAACCCCTATGTGAACGTCGGCAACATCAATGCGGCCTCGATCGAGACCAGCGGTGTCGACTACGAGTTCAGCTATCAGCGTTCCAAGCCGTTTGGTCTGCCGGGTAACCTGGTCCTGCGCGGCCTGGCGACCAATGTCCGCGACTTCACCACCATTCCGGGCCTGCCAGGTACGGTTGCGTCCCAGACCGCCGGCCAGAACTCCGGTGCGACTCCCGACTGGAAGGTGCTGTTCGTTCAGACCTGGTCGACGGAGAAGTTCAGCCTCCTGATCCAGGAGCGCTGGTTCAGCGACGGCGTCATCGGCAACCAGTATGTCGTCTGTACCTCGGCCTGTCCCGCGTCTACCGGCAACCGTCCAACCCTGGACAACAACACGATGAAGGGTATGACCTATATCGACATCGGCGGCACCTACAATGTCCGTCCGGGCGTCCAGGCCTACTTCAAGATCGACAATCTGTTGAATGCCGATCCCGAACCTTCGCCCCAGACCAATACCGGCCTGGACGTGAACCCCGCGCTCTATGACACGCTCGGCCGCTTCTATCGCGTCGGCGTCCGCTTCAACTACTAAAGGCCTGTCGCAAACGTTCGGCTCAGCCTTCACGGCGAGCCGGACGGTTCTCCAAACAGTCTTTAGGCTTGTACCCCGGATATCCGCTGTCCCTGGTGGCGGATATACCTGACTTGGCCCGGCGCAAGGATGAAGCTTGCCGTGATGTCCGGGCCGCATGCTTCCAGATCAAAGCCCATCTCCCGAGCGCCCGCTGGAAGCATGTTCTCTTTTTTCGTTCCCGTTACCGAGGCAGGACTTTGACTTTTTCGGCCACAGCCATCGTCATCATGGGTATCAGCGGCTGCGGCAAGTCTACGCTGGGGGCAGGGCTCGCCGAGGCGACGGGTTACCGCTTCGTCGAAGGCGACGATCTTCACCCCGCCGAAAACATCGCCAAGATGTCGGCTGGCATCGCCCTGAGTGACGATGATCGCTGGCCGTGGCTCGAGCGGATCGCCGAGGTCCTAAGCTCCGCGAAGGCAGGGGACGGCTGCATCGTATCCTGTTCCGCCCTGCGCTATGCCTACCGGCATCTGTTGAGAACGCGGTCACCCGAGGGGCTTCTGTTCGTCTTTCCGCACCTGCCGACTGACATTGTCCGCGCCCGTCTGCGCGATCGACCCAACCATTACATGCCGCCCAGCCTGATCGACAGCCAGGTGGCAACCTTGGAACTGCCCAGGCCGGACGAGCCTGTCCTGACCATCAACGGTGCCGCGGACCCGTCGCGGTGCGTCGACCTGGTGATGAGCTTTCTGTCGACTCCCCAAATCTCCCCGCGACATTCACTTACCCACATCTGACCGAAGGCCTGACCCAATGGCACGCAAAACCCTGATGATCGCCGCCAGTCTGGCGGCCCTGGCTTTGAGTATCCCGGCCTGGGCGCAGGAGGGGCGGGGGTCCGTCTACCTGACCGCGCCCAACGACCGGCTGGCCATAACGGTCAAGGGCGTGGGCGACGGCAAGGCCGACGACACCGCCGAGATCCAGGCCGCCATCGATGCCGCGGCGAAATCGGGCGCCGGCGGCATGGTCTGGCTGCCGTCCGGCCGCTATCGCATTACCAAGAGCCTGGTCATCCCGCCGGCCGTTCGCCTGTTCGGCGTCGGCCCAACGCGGCCCGTGTTGCTGCTGGCCGACCGTACCCCGGGCTTCGACCAGGGGGTGGCGACCATGGTGATCTTTAGTGGTTCCGATCAGTACAACACCGGACCGGTGCCCGTGCCGGTTCCGTCGGCGCGCCCGTACAGCGCTATTGTCCGCGACGCCAATTCCGGCACCTTCTATTCCGCCCTGTCCAATATCGATTTCGAGATGGGTAAGGGCAATCCCGCCGCGGCCGGGGTGCGCATGCGCCTGGCCCAGCACGCCTTCCTCAGCCACATCGACTTCCGCCTCGACTCGGGTTTCGCCGGCATCTACCAGGCCGGCAATGTCGTCGAGGACGTGCATTTCTATGGTGGCCGCTACGGCATCGTCACCGAAAAGACTTCGCCCGCCTGGCAGTTCACCCTGATCGACTCGACCTTCGACGGCCAGCGCGAGGCGGCGATCCGCGAGCATGAGGTCGATCTGACCCTGATCAACATCTCCATCAAGAACACGCCCGTCGGCATCGATATCGACCGCGGCTACAGCGACAGCCTGTGGGGCAAGGACGTCCGCTTCGAGAATGTCTCGAAGGCCGCCGTGGTGATCAGCAATGAAAGCAGCCCCTTCACCCAGATCGGCTTTGACAATGCCGTGGCCACCGGCACGCCGGTGTTTGCGCGCTTTCGCGACACAGGGCGGACGCTGAAGGCGCCGGGCGCCAATTATCGCGTCAGGGCGTTCAATTACGGCCTGAAGATTGAGGGCCTGGGCCAGATCGGCCAGTTCGACACCAACTATCAGACCGAGGCCTTGGCGCAGATGCCGAAATGGGGCGGCAATGTCCTGCCGGCCCTGCCGCCGGTGGCTCAATGGGTCGACGTCCGGACGCAAGGCGTGGTCGGTGACGGCGTCGCCGACGACACGGTTACCCTGCAAAAAGCCATCGACACCCACCGGGTGATCTATCTGCCAATGGGTCACTACCGGGTCAGCGACACTCTGCGCCTGCGCAGCGATACGGTCCTGATCGCCTTGCACCCCAGCCTGACCCAGATCACCCTGACCGAAGAGACGCCGGCCTATCAGGGCGTTGGCAGCGCCAAGGCGCTGATCGAAAGCGCCAGCGGCGGCAACGCCATCATCACCGGGTTGGGACTGTTCACCGGTGGGGTCAATCCGCGCGCCACGGCGCTGTTGTGGAAGGCCGGCGAACGCTCGCTGGTGGAGGACATCCGCATTCATGGCGGCCACGGCACGTTTCTGCCCGATGGCAAGCGCGTCGACTTTTCCGATCCGAAGTTCCGCATGGACGGCCAGCATCCCGGCATCTGGGTGACCGACGGCGGCGGCGGCTACTTCGTCGGCAACTGGACGCCCAATACCATGTCCGACACCGGCTTCTATGTCAGCAACACCAAGACGCCCGGCCATGTCTACGAACTATCGGCCGAGCACCATCATCGCCATGAGATCGTGCTGGACGGCGTTGAAAACTGGGAGTTCCTGTCCCCCCAGACCGAGCAGGAGGTCATCGACGGCCTGGAATCGATGTCGCTGGAAGTGCGCAACTCCAAGAACATCCTGTTCGCCAACTACCACGCCTATCGCGTCACCCGCAGCCTGAAGCCGGCGACCACGGCGGTGAAGCTGTACAATGTCGAGAATATCCGCTTCCGTAATATGTCCGTGAATGCCGAGAGCGGCTACGCCACCTGCGATACCAATGGCTGCGGCACCTATCTGCGCGCCAGCAAGTTTCCGTTTGAGAACGCTATTACCGACATGACGAACAAGCTGGAGCTTCGCGAGCGCCAGTTCGCTGTTCTGGACGTGACCTCCACCCCGCCTGCGGTACCGACCACACCCGTGCCGGCCGGTCTGGAAGCGGCAAGGGTCGAAAAGCTGGAAGGCGACTTCTATTCGATCAGCGGCGGCGCCGTCGACGCCAAGGGCAATCTCTACTTCGTCGACAAACACTTCCACCGCATCTACCGCTGGTCCAAGGCGCGCGGCCTGGAGGTCGTCAGCGACGAGCCTCTCGATCCCGTCAACCTGGCCGTCGATAAATCCGGACACCTGATGGTGCTGTCGTCTGACGGACCCGAGGCTTCGGTCTACAGCTTCGATCCGTGGACGGCGACGGCCCCGATCACCCGCATCGCCCCGACGCTGGTGTCAGCACGCACCGATGCCGTGGTCGCCCTGCCGGGCAATCTGTGGAACAACGGCGAATTCCGCGACCAGCTCGACCCGAAGACCTATGAGTTCACCACCCTGGCACAGATGTTCGCCCGCGACGTCGCCGTGCCCAAGACGCACGAATATGTCTCGCCCGACGGCAGCCTGGTCCTGCCCGCCTTTCGCGTCTACAAACAGGGCAAGACCAACTTCCAGGGCTGGCGCTGGTCTGACTCGCTGGAAACCTATGGCTTCGTCACCGCCAAGGTCGGCGACCGGGTAACGGTCAGCAACGGCTCGGAGCAGCGCATCTACAGCGGGTTGGTCGGACCGGGTGGCAGCATCACTGACGTCAAGGCCCTGACCGATCGCGGCGGTGAAAGCGTTGCCGTCGACGCCAAGGGGCGGTTGTTCGTCGCCAACGGACAGATCTTCGTCTATGACGCCGCAGGCAAAGCTTTGGGACGGATCGATACGCCGGAGCGCCCCTTGCAGCTTATCTTCGGTGGCGAGAACCAGGAAACCCTGTTCATCCTGACGCACCACAGCCTGTACAGCCTCAGTGTAAAGGGCTTCTGATGGCGTTTCTGTCTGCGGAGACGACCGCGCTGGTCATTGTGCTGATCGCGGTCCTGTCGCTTGTTGCCATGATCGCCTGGGTGAAGGTTCAGCCTCTGCTGGCCTTTGTCATAGCCTCGATCCTGGCCGCCCTGCTGCTGCAAATGCCGCTCGAGAAGATCGCCAAGTCGATTGAGACCGGCATTGGCAGCATGATCGGGTCTTTGGCCGTGCTGCTGGCCCTGGGCGCCATTTTCGGCAAAATCGTCGCCGACAGCGGCGCGGCGAAAAAGATTTCGATCGTTCTGATCAAGGCGTTCGGCGACAAGCGCATCGCGATCGCGCTGTGCCTGACCGGTTTTATTGTCGGCATCCCGCTGTTCTATAATGTTGGCTTCGTTCTGCTGGTGCCGTTGATCTTTTCGGTGGCGCGTCAGTCGGGCAAACCGATCGTCTATCTGGCGCTGCCGGTCATGGCCGGGCTGTCGATCTCGCATGGCTTTCTGCCGCCGCATCCTTCGCCAGCCGCCATCGTGCCGATGTTCGGCGCCGATATGGGCCTGACTTTAATTTATGGCCTGATCGTCGGCATCCCCACGGCTCTGGTCGCCGGGCCGGTCTTTGCCTTGACTGCCAAGCACATTGTCGCCAATCCGCCCAAGCTGTTCGTGGCCGAAGAGGTGGCGGACGACAAGTTACCGTCGGCGGCCAACTGCTTCCTGACCGCGCTCTTGCCGGTGATTCTGCTCAGCGCCTTTACCTTGCTGGGCTATGCCGAAGGCCTGGACGCCCAGACGAAGTCGCTGGTCGCCTTCCTCGGCAATCCGATGATTGTCATGCTGGTGTCGGTGGTGGTGGCCCTGGTGACGCTTGGCCTCGGGCGCGGCATGCCGCTCAATGACCTGATGACCGGTTCGGGTACGGCGCTGCGCGAAATCGCCCCGATCCTGCTGATCATCGCCGGTGCGGGTGCGTTGAAACAGATCTTCGTCGACGGCGGTGTCAATGAGCAGCTTGGGCTGATGCTTAAAAGCCTTCCGGTACCGCCGCTGGTGCTGGGCTGGCTGATCGCCGGCGTCATTCGTCTGGCCCTGGGTTCCGCGACCGTGGCAGGTCTGACGGCCGCAGGACTGGTCGCGCCTCTGGTGGCGGCCAGTGGGGTGGATCCCAATCTGATGGTGCTGGCCATCGGCGCCGGAAGTCTGATGTTCAGCCACGTTAATGACTCGGGCTTTTGGATGTTCAAGGAGTATTTCGGGCTGTCCGTGAAGGACACGCTTCGCTCCTGGACCCTGATGGAAGGGCTGGTCGGCATATGTGGCTTGGGCTTTACACTGTTGCTGAGCCGGTTCGTGGCTTAAACCCTGATTCGCGATAACCTCGCCAGCAGCCACCACGCCGCGATGGCCGGCAGAAAGGTGATGGCGACAAGCCAGAATGGCGTGCCGAACGACAATAGGACCGTCGCCAGAATCTGCCATACGGCCAGGACGCCGACGGTCAGCAGGATGAGGACGAGGAAGCGCTTGAAGCTCATGCGCCTATTCTGCGTCGAACTTGGCGATGTCGTCAATCAGGCCGGCCACCGCGGCGTCGATAATCTTCTGGCCGTCCTCGACCGTGGCCAGCGACGAATCCGAGCCGATGCGGCCGTCGGTAAACCGGGCGCGGTAATCCAGGGCGTCGCGGATCGGGCCGTTCGGTGCGACCTGCGGCTCCATGGTGTGGGATTTCACACGGTCAGGATAGGCCGCAAAGGTCACCGCGATCTCCGAGGGGGTGGCGTGGGTGCCGTGGCCGGTCGGGTACAGCTTGGCGCACAGGCGCGAAATGCCCGGCAGGTCCCACCAGTTGCGCAGCTTCAGGATAAACGGACAGGGCTCGGCGGCGTAGGAATAGTCGGAATAGATCTCGGAAAAGGCGGCTTCGATGGTGGCGACATTACCGCCGTGGCCGTTGAGGAAATAGATCCGGTCGAAGCCGTGGCGCGCCAGGGAATTCACCCAGTCCGAAATTGCCGCCATAAAGGTCGAGGGGCGCAGGGAGATCGTGCCGGAAAAGGACAGGTGGTGCTGGGCCATGCCGATATTAAAGGTCGGCGCGATCAAGAGGTCGCCTGATTTTTCCGCGGCATGGGCGATGATTTCCGGGCAAAGCCAGTCTGTACCCAGCAAGCCCATGGGGCCGTGCTGTTCGTTGGAACCGATGGGGATGATGACGGTCCGCGACGACTTCAGGCGTTCGTCGATTTCGGGCCAGGTGGAAAATGCCAGCAGCATAAGAATACTCCGTCGCAATCTGCGTCGAGACTGTTCGTAAATGGGTGATGCTGGCCTGCAAAGGGCCGTTTTCTGCGCTTCCGGTGCTCACGTACAAAAAGTACGCTCCGCTCCGGTTCTCGAAACCGACCCTTTTCGGCTCAGCCTGACCCATTTTCAAACAGTCTCTTAAGCGTTCCCACTTCTTGGCGCCATCTTTTTCGCATTGGTCTTATGGACTTAGGATTCGCGTTTCCCTAAGGTCCCGCCAACGAAAACCCCCTTGGTTCCTTTGGGGCCAGAACGGGGGAATGCAGAGGACGACGACCATCATGCCAGATCATTTTTTCCGCGTTCCCGGCGACTTCATCCGCCCCGGCACCCTGACCGCCGGTGGCCTTCAGGCCCAGCGCGACAGGTTTGCCGCCGATCCGGAACATTACTGGCGAGGCCTTGGCGATTCCCTGGACTGGATTCACGAATATTCGCAGGTCAAGGACGTCTCCTTTGACCGGGCCGACTTCCGCATCCGCTGGTTCTACGACGGCGTGCTCAACGTCTCGGCCAACTGCATCGACCGCCACCTGCGCACCCGCGCCGACCAGACTGCCATCATCTTCGAAGGCGACGATCCCGGTGTGTCGCAACACATCACCTACGCCCAGCTTTCGGAAGCGGTCAACAAACGCGCCAACCTGCTCAAGGCTCATGGCGTCAAGAAGGGCGACCGGGTCACCATCTACATGCCGATGGTGCCGGAAGCCGCCTACTTCATGCTGGCCTGCGCCCGGGTCGGCGCCGTCCATTCGGTGGTGTTTGGCGGTTTCTCGCCCGACAGCATCGCCGGCCGGATTCTGGACTGTCAGTCGGACATCGTCATCACCGCCAATGAAGGCCTGCGCGGCGGCAAGACCATTCCGCTGAAGGCCAATGTCGACCTCGCCCTGTTGCAATGCCCCAATGTCCGCCATGTCCTGGTGGTCGAACACACGCCGGCGCACTACCTGACCCATGACGGCCGCGACATCAGTGTCCCCAAGGCCTTGGAAAGCATGTCGGCCGACTGCCCGCCCGAGCCGATGAACGCCGAAGATCCCTTGTTCATCCTCTATACCTCGGGCTCGACGGGCAAGCCCAAGGGCGTGTTGCACACCACGGCCGGCTATCTCGCCTGGGCAGCCTATACCCACCAGACGGTGTTCGATTATCAGGATGGCGACGTCTACTGGTGCACCGCCGATATAGGTTGGGTCACAGGCCATTCCTATGTTCTGTATGGGCCGCTGGCCAATGGCGGCACCACCCTGATGTTCGAAGGCGTGCCCAACTACCCGACCGTCAGCCGGTTCTGGCAAGTGATCGACAAGCACCAGGTCAATATCTTCTACACCGCCCCGACGGCGATCCGCGCCCTGATGCGCGACGGTGAGGCGCCGGTAAAGGCGTCATCACGTGCCTCTCTGCGTCTGCTAGGTTCGGTCGGTGAGCCGATCAATCCGGAAGCCTGGCTGTGGTACCACAAGGTGGTCGGCGACAGCCGCTGCCCGATCGTCGATACGTGGTGGCAGACCGAAACCGGTGGCATTCTGATCTCGCCGGTGCCGGGCGCCACCCCGCTGAAACCCGGTTCGGCCACCCAGCCCCTCCCTGGCGTCCAGCCCTGCCTGGTCGATGCCGAAGGCAAGGTGCTGGACGGCGCTACCGAAGGCAATCTGTGCCTGACAGACTCGTGGCCGGGCCAGATGCGCACCGTGTTCGGCGACCATGCCCGTTTCCTGGAAACCTATTTCTCGACCTATCCCGGCATGTACTTCACCGGTGACGGATGCCGCCGCGATGAGGACGGTTATTACTGGATCACCGGACGGGTCGATGACGTGCTGAACGTCTCGGGGCACCGGCTGGGCACGGCCGAGGTCGAAAGCGCCCTGGTCGCCCACAGCGACGTCACCGAGGCTGCCGTCGTCGGCTATCCGCACGATATCAAGGGCCAGGGCATCTGGTGCTACGTCACCCTGAAGCAGGGCGTCGAAGGCACAGACGCGCTGAAGGTCGAACTGCGCAACTGGGTGCGCCAGGAGATCGGGCCGATCGCCTCGCCGGACGTCATCCAGTTCGCGCCAGGCCTGCCCAAGACGCGGTCGGGCAAGATCATGCGCCGCATCCTGCGCAAGATCGCCGAGGGTGATACTTCGAACCTGGGCGACATCTCGACCCTGGCCGATCCGTCGGTGGTGGCGGACCTGATCGAGGGCGCCAAGGGGCTGGGATAGGCTTACGTTTCCCTTATGGTGCCTTATATTTCTCTTATTGTGTAAGCGCGGAATGCCGTGTCCGTCCTTATCTCCATGCGCCTATACTGATGGGCTAATCACCCATCAGGAGGACCGTCATGGACAAGCCGCGCGACGACGCCAACTACCCTACTTCCACCGGTAATGCCCCGGATTTGTTCGGTGAGAAAGCCGGCCAGAGCCAGTCGGCTGCCGAGCAGGGCCAGACCCCGGGCGGCATGAACCCGTTCCAGAGTGGCAGTGCTTTTGCCAGCACGGCTGGCCTGACTGCCAATCTGTCCGTCCAGGGCGGCACGGCACGTGACGCCTCTGCCGCCGGGGATCCGACCTTCGCGACTGAGGTCCAGAACAATGCCGCTGAGGTCGTCGCCGACGACGCCGGTAGCGTCACCCAGGCACCGGACGATGGCGATAACGTGAATTCCGATCCTTCGGAACCTAACGCTGTCGACGCCGTCACCTACGAGGGTAAGAAGGTGTTTTCGCCGCATGAACTGAACCAGGCCGGCGAGGACAAGGAATATTTTCATCCCGACAAGGACCACAAATTCGATGCCCCTAAGGACGCGAACGACCACGCGCTGACTCCGGACATTGAAGTCAAACCGGATAACACAGTCGGTCGGGTAGGCTAGCCGTATACATCGAAACCGATTAGAAGCCGGGAGGTCAACCTTCCGGCTCTTGTCATGCTCAATCCCAACTCACCCCTTGCAAAACTGATGACTGCGCCGGTCCGGTCGGGCCTTGTCACTTGGATCGGTTTGCGGCCCCAGCGTCAGGCGCCGATCGAGGTGGTGGAGGCGGCGCGTCTGACCACAACGCAGGGGCTGGTCGGTGACCGCTATTCCGGCCGCAGCGGTAGCCGTCATGTCACCCTGATCCAGGCGGAGCACCTGACGGCGATTGCGGCCTATCTTGGCCTGGACGCTGTCGCACCGGAGCTGATGAGGCGCAACATCGTGGTGTCAGCGCTGAACCTGCTGGCCTTGAAGGAACAGCGTTTCCGGCTTGGTTCCGCCTTGCTGGAAATGACAGGAGAATGTCATCCCTGTTCCCGAATGGAGGAAACGTTCGGGCCCGGCGGCTACAATGCGGTCCGCGGCCACGGCGGTATCACTGCGCGGGTATTGGAAGACGGCGAGGTCCGCGTGGGCGACGCCGTCCTGCCTCAGGGCCAGTCGGACCGGGCATAGGTGCGGAAGGCCGGTCGCTGCATCAGCCGGTCATAATAGGCGCGGACCTGAGGCAGGTCGGCATGCGCCAACGGTGTTGCGACCCAACGATGGACCGCCAGACCGATGGCGATGTCCGACAGGCGAAACTGCGGACCTGAGACGTAGCCGCCCGTCTTGGTCAACTGACCTGCGAGGATGGCCATGACCCGGTTCCATGCCGTGACGGAGGCTTCGATCCGTCCGGAATCGTCATAGCCAGGCGCACGCCGTGCCAGGGCCAGGAAGGCATAGACCCAGGCGGCGTTGAGATCGGTCGCCTGCCAGTCCAGCCACTGATCGACATGGGCGCGTGCCACGGGTTCGGAAGGGTAGAGCTGCGGCCCATGGCGGTTGGCGAGATAGCGGATAATGGTGTTGGATTCCCACAGGGTGACGTCGCCATCGATCAGCACCGGAATCTGACCGTTAGGGTTCAACGCCAGGAATTCCGCCGTATCGACGGGCCGAAAACCGACACCCCAGTCCTCGCGGTCATAGGCGAGATTCAGTTCGTCGCACGTCCACAGCACCTTGCGGACATTGAGCGAGGAGGGGCGGCCCAGGATGCGGAGCATGTTTCAGCCTTTCACAGTGAGTTCGACGATGGTGTCGTCGCCGTCATGCAGGTTTTCCGCCTTGCGGACGGCGGCCTTGATCGGGAGCAAATAGCTGCCCGACGCTTTTTCCGGAAACAGGGACGTGTTCCAGGTTGTAGCGCCGATGCGGGCATTGACCGCGACCGAGCCCCAGGCGCGGCGGTCGGCGATCTGGCACTTGATCTCGAAAGCAATATCGCCGGGCAGGGTGACGAAGACCCACGACGCCGGGGCCTCGCCCTTCCAGCGCCACAGCTTGCCGGAGAAACTATAGCTCACGACTGGCCTCTCCACGCTTGACGGCGCCATACCACGCCCAGAGCAAATGCGAGGCTACGGAACGATAGGGCGACCAGATCCTGGCGCGTTCGGCGCTGTATTTTTCATCGGGCCGGGCGTCCCGTTGGTCGAGCCAGCCCAAGGCCTCACGCAGCGCAATGTCGCCGACCGGGAAGAGGTCAAGACGGCCTTCCGAGAACATCAGATAGACCTCGGCGGTCCAGCGGCCGACCCCTTTCAGCGCCAGCAGTTTGTCGGCAGCGGCCTCGATATCGAGGTGCGTCAGGCTTTCGGTGTCGAAGACGCCGCCATGGATGGCTTCGGCCAGGGCGCGGGCATAGGCGATCTTGGGGCGTGACAGCCCATAGCCGCGCAGAAGATCCACGTCGTGGGCCAGCAGGGCCTGGGGGCTGACCTCAGTCAGACCGGCGTGCAAACGGCCGACAATTGTGTCGGCGGCCTTGACCGACAACTGCTGTTCGACGATCAGGCGCAGCAGGGCTGGGAAGCCACTTTCGCGCAGGCGGTACTGAATATGGCCGAACCGCTCGGTCAGCGGTTTCAGTTTCGGATCGGCCTCAGCGAGGTGGGCCAGATGAGCGGGATCTAGCGGCGTCATGGTCGCGATGTATCACCGGATTCGCCGGTTTCTGGCAGCAGGTTAAGAGATTGGAACCGCGAATGAACGCCAATAAACGCCAATGTTCATTTTCACCATGACACTGTTGGTTGGCCGGGGAGGCTAATGTTGATGACTGCCTTTGGCGCTCTCTATTCGCGTTTATTGGCGTTCATTCGCGGTTCCAAAAACCTACGACTTGATGCAGCCCACTTGCGCGACGCGGTATTCACGCCGCAGCGTATCCGAGACGATGCCGTAATTGGCCTTAGTGATCACCGCCTCGCTGTCGAAGTCCGGCTTCATCGCCGTGACGCTGGTCAGTTTGGCCAGGGTTTCCGGCGTCGAGGTATAGATCCGGCCACGGCGCGGCTTTTCCTTGATGGTGACGGCGATGACCTTCGAATTGTCGTCAAGCACCGGAGCGCCCGCCAACTGGTTCAAATCACCGCGAATGCCGCGTGTCCGGCCGGCCTGGGCCCACGCCATCACGGTTTCCGCGCGCTCACCGCGCTTGGCCCGCTTCAGGCTGACCGTGCCGATATAGCGCGCCGTGGCCTCGCCCGGCAGGTCGGAGGGGTAGCCGGGCATGAAGCCGCGCACACCGGGTTTGATGGTCATCGGATCTGTTGGCGTCAGGGCACGGCCGGCGCCCTGGGTCATACCGATGACATAGCCATCGAGGCCTTTGACCGTGCGCACCGTGAAGGGTACGCCGAGATTGCCGCCGATGTTCAGGAAGGGGTGGGGGCAGCCGGCGACGCTGTCACGGGCCATGATCCATTCGCCCGACGCCGCGACGGCAAAGGCCGTGCCGGTCATGACGCGTTGATCGTCCCGCGGCAGGTTAATGATCGAACCTGCGGAGAAGGGGGTAAAAGTGGCGAACAGCGACATTTCACCAACGCCCGGTGGCGGTGGCGCCTCCGGCAGGGCGGAGTTCTCATGCCACACGCCGGGAACGATCACCAGGACCGCAATCGCCGCTGCGTAAAGGAGCCAGTCGGCCTTCATGGGTCAGACAGAGATGGCAGCAGCGAGGACCAGGGCGGCGGCCAGTTTGGCCGCCACCAGCAGCACCGCGGCGGAGGTTTCGCCTTCGTTGATGCGGTTGGGCAGGCCGGCCAGCATGAAGTCGACCAGGCGGAAGACGAACAACTGCAGCACGATGGTGGCGCCGCCCCAGAGCAGGATTTCGCGCCATGACGTTGCGGCGGCCAGGGAGGCCGCCAGCGGAATGGCCAGGCCGATGATGACGCCGCCATAGGCGACCGCCGCGGCGGAATTACCCTCGCGGATCTGTTGAATTTCCTTATAGGGCGTAAGGACCGAATAGATGAAGGCGCCGAGGAACAGCATCAGCAGGGTCAGGCCGGCATGGGCCAGGGTGGTTGGAAATCCTTCGGCAAAAGCCTGGATCTCGGGCCGCAGAATCTCGGGCGACAGGAAATCAAGATTGAACGAGTCGGTTGTCATACTGTCCCCTACTTTCTGTACACCCCGCCGGGCGCTCATTCATGGGATATTGTCCCTGCAAGATCAAGTCCAACAATAAACCGCTGTGGACAATATTACTGTTGCAACCAAAAAAGGCCAAAAAAATGCAAGGGTTCTCAGTCGACCATGCCAGCAGCGAGATGTGCGAACGGCAGGCTTTCGACGTGGTCGCTGTCCTCGTTTGGCGCATTTTGGGCTTCTCTGCGTAAAACGGATGCGCGCTTCTTTTCGCTGTCGGATTTGAGCTGGCCGCAGGCCGCCAGGATGTCGCGCCCGCGCGGGGTGCGGATCGGCGAGGCATAGCCGGCCTTGTTCAGGATGGCGGCGAAGGTCTCGATCGCCGTCCAGTCCGAGCACTGGTAGTCTGTGCCGGGCCACGGATTGAACGGGATCAGATTAATCTTGGCCGGGATGCCCTTGAGCAGCTTGATCAGGGCGCGGGCCTCGGCCGGGCTGTCGTTGACGCCCTTCAACATGACATATTCGAAGGTGACGCGGCGGGCATTGGACAGGCCGGGATAGGCACGGATGCCGGCCATCAGGGCTTCGATATTATACTTCTTGTTGAGGGGAACAATCTCGTCGCGCAGGGTGTCGTTGGTGGCGTGCAGCGATATGGCCAGCATGGCTGCGGTCCGGTTACCCAGGGCTTCCAGCTCTGGCACCACGCCTGAAGTCGAAACGGTGATGCGGCGGCGCGACAGGGCGATGCCTTCGTTGTCGGAGATGATGTCGATGGCGTCGGCGACATTGTCGAGATTGTACAGGGGTTCGCCCATGCCCATGAAGACGATGTTGGATAGCTGGCGGTCTTCCTTGGGCGACGGCCATTCGCCCAGATCGTCGCGGGCCACCTGGACCTGGGCGACGATTTCCGCCGCGGTCAGGTTGCGCACCAGCTTTTGCGTGCCGGTGTGGCAGAAGGTACAGTTCAGGGTGCAACCGACCTGGCTGGAGACGCACAGGGCGCCGGCGCGGCCGACGCTGGGGATGAAGACGCTTTCGACCTCGATGCCCGGTCCCATGCGGATCAGGTATTTGCGCGTGCCGTCGCGCGAAATCTGACGTTCGACGATTTCCGGGCGGGCCAGGGTGAAGCGGTCCGCGAACAGGGCGCGCTGATCTTTGGCGATGTCGGTCATCAGATCGAAGTCGGTGACGCCGTAATGATGGATCCAGCGCCAGATCTGCTGCATCCGCATCTTGGCCTTGCGCTCTTCGACCACGCCGGATTCCAGCAGGGCGCGCACCAGGCCATCCCGGGTCAGGCCGGTGATGTTGACGAGCACGGGCTGGGTCGCAGGTTTCGAAGACAGGTCGAGCGTATGGGCCAAGATATGCGGCTTTCGGGACAATTTTTCAGGAAGAGGCGAGCCTATACATCAAACCCGCCGCAAAGTCCAATCAGCGGCCGATGTAGCGTTCCGGGCGGTGGAAGCCCAGCATGACGCCGCTCATGGCCGCAGCCGACAGCAGCGACAGGCCGACCTGCTGCCAGTTCAGCACCAGGATGGAGACCGACAGGATCAGGGCATCGCACAGCATCTGGGTCTTGCCGGCATTGATTCCCTTGGTTTTTTGTAGATACAGCGCCAGCACGCCGGTGCCGCCGGCGCCGGCGCTGTGCCGCGCCAGGGCGAGTATCCCCATGCCGATAATCGTGCCGCCGAACAGGGCGGCGAAGATGGGATTGACGTCGCTCAGGGTGAACATCAGCGGTGCGATGCTGGCCAGGGCCATAATGACCAGGTTGACGATGACGGTCTTGACCATGAAGCGCCTGCCCATGGCCGGCCAGGCAAACAGGAAGAAGGGAATGTTGATCAACATGAACAGCACGCCCACCGGTAGCGGCACGACATAGGAGACCAGCAGCGCGATGCCGGCGACGCCGCCGGTCACCAGGCCGGCCGACTTCAGGAAGATGATGCCCAGCACCACAAAGGAACAGCCGATGGCAAAGGCGTAGATGTCCTCGATGACGGTGTGTTTGACGGCGGGGTACAGCGCGTCGGCGCCGTCTTTATCCAAGGCCGGTTTGACTGTCGTGCTGGCTGAAAGCATGCGGAACTCGTCGAAATAAGACGTGTCCAGCCCTGTCACTGCGCAGATGCTTGCGCTTGAAACCATTCTTGCCACAAAGGACAGCGACCGTCTATTCGTCTTTCAGCGTTTTGAGGTAGGCGATCAGGTTGTGGCGCACCTTCGGGTCGTTGAACATCATCGGCATGTCGGTGCCGGTATAGACGTGCTGCGGTCCGGACAGAAACTTGTCGAGGCGTTTTTCGCTCCATTTGTGGCCCCTGCGGTAGCCTTTCTGCAAGGCGGGCGAGTAAGTAAAGCCTTCGACGGATCCGACCCGACGGCCGACGACACCGAACAGGGGCGGGCCAGTGTCGAGCAGCATGTGGGCGCTGTCGTCGTGGCAAAGGCCGCAAGCCTTGAAATAGAGCTGGGCGCCGGCCTGAAGGTCAGCCGCGGCATCCGGCTCTGCGGCGCCAGGCGCCATGGCGGCGGCCGGAGAGGCGGCCAGGAGGACGGTGCCGAGTAGCAATATCATCTTCATCGAACTCTCCATCACAATTGACGGAGGATGACGCAAGACGGTGTGCGGCGCCTTGATTCAAATCAAGCGCGGCAGATGGGACAGTCCGGATCGGCCGCCAGACCGACGATCCGGCTTTGCAGGGTCAGCCCGTCGAAGATCATCAGCCGCCCAGCCAGGTTTTCGCCAGCGCCGGTGATCAGCTTGACGGTCTCTAACGCCGCCAGGGTGCCCAAGACGCCGGCCAGGGCGCCGACGACGCCGACCCGTTCGCAGGTCTCGGCATCGGGAGGGACGTCCGGCACCAGGCACTGGTAACAGGGACGCCCCTTGAAGACGGCCAGTTGCCCGCTCCACCGGCCAATCGCCGCCGAGACCAGCGGTTTGCCCAGCGCGTGACATACCCGGTTGATCAACAGCCGGGTTGGGAAGTTATCGCAGCCGTCCAGAACGATATCATAGCCGCTCAGGACCTCGGCGACATTGTCGTCGTTCAGGCGCAGGCCATGGACCTGACAGTCGCAGTGCGGATTGATGTCGTTCAGTCGCGACTTGGCGGTTTGCGCTTTCGAGGCCCCGATCTCGCCTGTGCCGTACAGGATCTGGCGCTGGAGATTGCTCAGGCTGATGGTGTCGTCGTCGATCAGGCCCAGCGTCCCGACGCCGGCCGCGGCCAGATACAGCGCGGCCGGCGATCCGATCCCGCCCATGCCGATCAGGGCGACCTTTGCGGCCTTGAGCTTCATCTGGCCCTGGCCGCCGATTTCCTTCAGCACCAGATGGCGGGCATAGCGGTCGATTTCGTCGTCGGAGAGCATGGTGTTCATATAACCAGCGCCTTTGCCATGCGCCAGTCTTTCCACCTTGTTTACTCTGGGTTTACCCTGGCGGCCGAAACTGGTGCCTTCCGGGACGATTCGCATGAAGACTGCCCTTCGCCAGCTAAGCGCATCGCACCGCACCGAACAGGCCGATACCCGCCTGGGTGTGGTGCTGGCTTTTGTCGCAGGCGCGGTCAATGCCGGCGGGTTCCTGGCGGTCGGCGCCTATACCTCGCACATGACCGGCATGGTGGCTTCGATCACCGACCTGGTCGTCGTCGATCAGTGGCGAACCGCCGTGGCCATCATCCCCCACATCCTCGCTTTCTTTGCCGGATCGGTGCTGTCGGCGGTACTGATCAACTGGGCGCGGCTGAAACACCTGGCCAGCGAGTTTGCCCTGCCACTGATGGCGGAAGCCTGTCTGCTGATCGTCTTCGGGCTTCTGGCGGCGACCGGTCTGGCGGCTGGGCTGAATGGGCTATACGGCCTGATCGCCCTGCTGTGCCTGATCATGGGGCTGCAGAACGGGCTGATCACCAAAATTTCTCATGCCGAGATCCGAACCACCCACATGACCGGGGTTATCACCGACCTGGGGATAGAAACCGGCCGCTTTTTGTTCGGCAAGGTCAGCCATGCCGACACGCGCTTCAGTGCGGTCAAATTGCGTCGTTTGGTGCTGTTACTGGTCGGATTTGTCATCGGCGGGCTGGCGGGCGCGGCGGCCTTCAGCTGGATCGGATTTGTCGCCGTCCTGCCTCTTGCCGCGCTTCTGGCCGCCATGGCGCTGTTGCCGATTGCTGACGACTTGAAGCGCATGTTCTCAAAGCATCGGTGACGGCATGCCGCATAGGCCAGACTGAAAAGTACGGGCTTTGCGCCGATGACGCAAAGCCCGTACCCGGATATCCAAGCTCGGTACGGATCAGAAATCGAAGCGTAAGCCCACGCTGATACGGCGGCCCGATAATTCGTACATGGTCGGGAAGGACGGGTCCATGGTGTAGCCCGTGGTGACTGCGTCGGTCATGTTGATGCCCTTGAGGCTGACCTGGGCACGGTCGCTCAGACGGTAGGAGAGCGAAATGTCCAGTTGGCCGTAACCGTCCCGGTAGATCGGATACATTTCGTAGCCGATGCCTTCGACATACTTGTCCTTGTAGTTATAGGAGGCGCGCGCGTCGAAACGGTCGTTCTCGTAGTACAGGGTGATGTTGTAGGTGTTGTCGGCCAGGCCGATCGGAGCAGTCGGGATGCCCAGGGTCGAGGACCCGGTCAGCGAGCTGTCCAGCAGGGTGTAGTTGGCATTGATGCCGAAGCCCTGCAGGCGTTCATGCAGCAGGCCGAACGGTACGACGGCGACCAGTTCGAGACCGCTGACGTCATAGGAGCCTTCGGCATTCACCGGCTGGTAGACATCGAACTCATAGACACCGTCGATCGTGCCGTTGGCATTGTACTTGGTCACGTTCGGAACGGTGCCGGTGAGGGTGCTGCGGACCACGCCCTCAATCGTCTTCGAGAAGTAGGACGCCGCCAGCAAACCGCCTTCCGGCAGGTACTTTTCGATGCCGATTTCCCACTGCCTGGCGTAGGTCGGCTTCAGGTCCGGATTGCCGTCGGTGAAGCGGAACGAGTTCCAGCTCGCTGTGCGCTTGTAGGCCAGGTCGGTCAGGGCCGGGCGCATCAGGGTTTCCGAAGCGGCACCGCGCAGGACCAGATTGTCCATCAGGTCGGCAGTAAAGTTCAGGCTGGGGAGCAGCTTCTGGTAGGTGCCTTCCTTGGACACTGGCGCCGGGGTGTAGCCGGTGGTGCCGTTGGGGTTCTGGACCTGGTGGTAGCCGGCCGAGTTGACGGTGGTGTCGACATAGCGGGCGCCGGCATTGATGGCCACCGGAACCGAGCCGAGGTCGAAGGCGAAATCCGCCATGGCATAGACGGTCGTGACCTTTTCGTCGACCTTGTAATACTGGCTGACATCGAACGGCGTGTAGAAGCCGGCATAGCGGAAGGTCCTGCGGGCATAGTCGTTGGACACCTGCTGCCAGTCCAGATCGCTGACGGTGTAGTCACCACCCGGCACGATGTCGCCGATCCATTGCAACTCGCTGTTGGCCAGGGTGCGGGTGTTCAGCCACGCCGTGCTGCCGGCGGTCGGGCCCTGGATGTTCAGCGCGCCGTACTGACGCTCCTTGCTCTTGTCCGTGTAGCGCAGACCGAACTGAAGGGTTTGCAGGGCCGGGAAGCTGCTCAGGCCGAAGAAGCGAGTGTAGTCGACCTGGGCGGCCGCCTTGTCGTCGGTGACGCTTTCCAGGTTGGTTTCGTAGGCCTCGAACAGATACTTGCTGGAGGCGTTGTACATGTCGATCGAGGCCGGATTGGCGCTCTTGACGGTTTCACCGCCCTTGTCCGTCCAGCGGGTTCGCGACGGGGCATAGGCGACGTGCTTGAGATTGGCGTAGTCCGAGGTCTTTTCGGCGCCGGAGTAGCCGGCCAAGGCACGCAGTTTCCAGCCGTCCCCGCGCCAGTTTAATTCGCCACCGAACTGGGCGTAGTCGGTCTCGTTGATGCGTTCCTTGCTCAGGAACTCATGCTGGGTCGCGGTGTAGGAGACGTCGCGCAGCACGACCATGCCGTAGTCGGCCAGGGTCGTCTTGTCGTAGGCGTGAATGGTCTCGAAGGTGCTGCGGCTGGAGGCCGAATAGGCGGCGATGTCGTATTCGTCCTCGGTCGAGTCATAGCTGCCGACCATGGCGTCGAAGGCCAGGTTGAAGTCCGACGATGGCTTGTACTGCAGCGCCACCGTGGCGCCCCACTTATCCTGTTCATTCAGGTAAACGCGGTCGCCGACCTTGTCCTGGAAGATGATGCGGCCGGTCTCGTTGCGGTCGGTGCGGCTCTTGACGACAACGCCGGCATCGCGCGCCAGGACGTCGGCGGCCTGGGTGCCACGTGCGCCGGAGGCTTCCAGGAACCGGAAGGCCGGACGGAAGTTTATGCCGGAGTTGGCGTCGGTGCGGTTGGTGCGCTTCGTGGTCGCAAACGACACCAGGGCGCCCCAGTCGCCCCAGGTGTTGCTGGCCAGGAAGGACATACGCGGGTCCGTCTCGCCGGAGATCGAGTTATGGGCACCTTCGAACGCGGCGACCAGTTTGCGGCCCTTGTAGTCGAACGGACGGGCGGTGGTGATATCTACCGAACCAGCGATGCCGCCTTCTTCGTCGGCGGCCGTCGGCGACTTGTGTACCGTGACCTGCTGGATGATTTCGGAGGCGAACATGTCGAATTCGACGTCACGGCCGCCGCTGCCCGATGCGGTGGCCAGGTCGTTAATCGAAACATGCGTGAATTCGGCCGGCAGACCGCGAACCATGACCCGTGTACCCAGGCCCTTGTTGCGTTCGATGGTCACGCCCGGCATGCGCTGGAGCGCTTCGGCCAGGTTCTGTTCCGGGAAGTCGACGACGTCGGTGGCGACGATCGAGTCGGAGAAGCCCGTCGTCTTGCGCTTGATGTCGACGGCCTTTTCCAGGCTGCGGCGGTAGCTGCCGGTCACGACCACCACCTGGCCTTCATCGCCGGAGTCCGCGACGGCCAGCTGAGCGGCATCCTGCGCGAAGGCGCAGACCGGTGACAGGGTCGTTGCCACGGCTATGGCGGTGGTGCAAAGGAAACGGTACTTCATATTAGGCCCCAAGGTTAAGTCCTACCGGTGACGGACACCGATATTCGTCGGTGCTCCGACGCATGGGAGCGCTGCCTATCGAGGGCGGATGACAGCTTGATGAAGGATTTCCGACGATATGGTTGCACGAAAGACCAAAGCCGAAGGTGGTACTAATTTGTCTCGATAAAGATCGGATTGGAATAGAACCACAGGTCGGGCCACGGGTCTTCACCCAGGGGGTCGGCAACGGGCTCCAGCTCGTCTGTTGCCGTGCCGCGCAGGCGGACATAGCTGTCGTGCCCGACGGTGAAGGTGTAGCTGAGGGTGATGACCTCGCCTTCGCGCTGCCAGTCGGCGGGGGTAAATCGCCTGACGATGTGGGTGGACGGATTGTGGTCGCGGGCTTGCCCGGATACGGCGCCCATGATCAGGTCGACGCGCTTCACTTCAGGCCGGTTGCCATTGGGATTGGGAACATCCGGGTCGCGCAGCCGGACGCTGATCGTGACCGTTTCGCCGACCCTGACCTGTGCAGCGTCACCCAGACCCGCCCCGTTGATGTCGACGTCCAGTTCGCTGATCAGATCGCCGGTTGCCACGAACATCCGGCCGCGGCGGATAGCGTCGAGCACATCCGCTGGATCGTGCCGCGCCAGCACCCAGGTCTTGGCGTACTGCCCTGGCCAGAAGTCCTCGCCGCCGTCGGCCACGTTGCGGTGCGAGTCCGAGGTCGCGGTAATCCAGAAGCGGCGCCCTTCGCCCAGCAGTCCGTCCCAGGCGCCGCCCAGGCGTGCCGTCATGGTATCGAACCCGCCGTAGGTCGGCGAATGGACGTAATAACCGCGCTTGCGCAGGGTGTCGGGGCTGGCACCCTTTTTCAGTGATGTACCCTGATGGCCCGGCGCGCCTTCCATGCCGACGGCAATATCCCAGGCGGTGTCGTTCCAGCGCCGCAGGGATGCCGGCGAATGCCGCCCGTAACCGTCAGGACTTGGCGCTCCGCGCGACGGATGATTGGCAATAACCAGCGGCCGGGGCGTCAGGTCGTTCATCTCTTCCAACATGGCGATCATGCGCTCGGGATCATCCCGGGCGGGGTCGCGGGTCTCGTACGCGGCATAGGCGCTTTCCAGGCGGCGCAGGGTGCCGGCTTCGGTGGAATCGATGGGCATGATCAGGCTGGAATGGTCACCGCCGGGTGTATCGAGTTCCATGCCGAAGAACTGGATAACCTGCGGAACGGCGGCACGTGCTTCCACCAGTTCGGGGTAGGTCTGCTCATATCGCAGTTTCGACAGCCCTTCGCCGCCGTGATCGATCATGACGACCCAGCTCAGGCCATATTGATGCGCTTTGCGGGCATTTTCCGGCAGGGTGTAGATGCCATCCTGGCCCAGGACATAGACTCCATCCACGCTCTTGCCGGAATAGCGGCTGTGGACGTGATGATCGCCGGCCAGCCACTGCCGCGGCGTTTCGGCCGGCGCCAGCGAGGGCAGGGGCGCAAGCATCAGGGCAAGAAGGATATCAAAGGCCATGGGACGGATTCCGAATGTAGAAACCGGTCCATAGACGATGGTCTTGACAGATATGTAACAGCCCGGCTTGTCGCTGGCCCTTGCAACCGGGCGGCAAAACCGCCAAGTAAACGGCTATGCCCAACTTGAATCATTCCGAGTCGAATTTTCCCAACTGGCACGGTACCACCATCGTCGCCGTGCGCCAAAACGGCAAAACCGTCATCGCCGGCGATGGCCAGGTCTCCATGGGCGCGACCATCGTCAAGGGTGGCGCTCGCAAGGTTCGCGCGCTGGCCGGCGGCAAGGTCATCACCGGCTTTGCCGGCGCCACGGCCGACGCCTTCACGCTGCTGGAGCGGCTGGAAGCCAAGCTGGAGCTGTTTCCGGATCAACTGGCGCGGGCCTGCGTCGACCTGGCCAAGGACTGGCGCACCGATCGCTATCTGCGCCGGCTGGAGGCCATGCTGCTGGTCGCCGACCGCAACCACATCTTGACCCTGACCGGGGTCGGCGATGTGCTCGAACCGGAAGACGGCGTTGCGGCTATCGGTTCAGGCGGCGTCTACGCCCTGTCAGCGGCGCGCGCCCTGATGGAGTATGAACCCGATGCCGAGGTCATTGCCCGTAAGGCGATGAAGATCGCCGCCAGCATCTGCGTCTACACCAATGACCATCTGACACTCGAGACCCTGTCGTGACGGCGCGCGTGACCATCGACCAGGCGATCCAGAAGGCGCGGATGACCGTCCATATGCCGGCGACCTGCATCATGTTCGCCGCCTGGGGCCAGGCGCTTATCCTCGTGCCCTCGGGTCAGCTGCCGCAGGTGTTTCTGTTCATGTCGATGGCGGTCGCCGTCTCTGGCTGGCCGCTGGCCTGGCTGTACCGGGCCTGGATGACACCGCGCTGGAAGCTGTGGGCCTATGCCGGCGCCGGCAATGTCCAGCAGATGAAGGACGCCGCCATAGTGGCCAAGGTGATCGGCCCGGATGGTGGCTTTTCCGAAAAGTCGGAGATCTGCTCCAAGGAGATGCGCGCGCAGATCCTCCGGCTGGAAGGGCGGGCATAAGGTTGTGCTGACGCTTCGCGCCTTGAGCACGGTAAGTTACAGCTTTCGCCGCCTGACTCCGGACGACCTCGACCTGGTCAATGGCTGGATCGCGGCGCCGCACGTGGCGCAGTGGCGGTTGTCACCGATCCGCATCCAACAAATGCACCCGCGATCCGGGCTTACGAAAAGGCCAGCTTCATCCCATATGTTGAAGGCAATCATCCGCAATGGGGCCGCAGCCTGTTGATGGCCTGCACCCGCTGATACGACTGAAACCTAGGAAAGGGTTGTCCACAGATAAGCCAGATAAGCCAGATGGGCGGAGCCTTTCCGCACAACCTGCGCTCTATTCAGCGGTTCGCCTGACGCGCAACGCGCGTCGATAAATTAAGCCCGAGACCCGGCCCGGATTTGACGCGGGATACGCTATCCATCTGGCTTATCTGGCTTATCTGTGGACAACCCCTTTTCAAACCCGAAGACCCAAACGCGCTTCGCGCAGAACGCCCACAGACCGACTGACATCATGACCACATTTTCTCCCCGTGAAATCGTCTCCGAACTGGACCGCCACATCATCGGCCATAACGACGCCAAGAAGGCCGTCGCCGTTGCCCTGCGCAACCGCTGGCGCCGTAAGGCCACCGATGCCTCGATCCGCGACGAGATCACGCCCAAGAACATCCTGATGATCGGGCCCACGGGCGTCGGCAAGACCGAGATCGCGCGCCGTCTGGCCAAACTGGCCCAGGCGCCGTTCATCAAGGTCGAGGCGACCAAGTTTACCGAGGTCGGCTATGTCGGCCGCGACGTCGACCAGATCGTCCGCGACCTGGTCGAGGCCGCCATGTTGATGATCAAGGACAAGAACCGCGCCGGTGTTCGCGCCAAGGCCGAGGCCGCCGCCGAAGAACGGCTGATCGACGCCCTGGTCGGCAACACAGCCGGCCAGGCGACGCGCGACAGCTTCCGCAAGAAGCTGCGCAACAACGAACTGGACGACAAGGAGGTCGAGTTGCAGCTGACCGAGACGGGATCGCCGATCGGCATGATCGAGATCCCCGGCCAGGCGGGCAACAATTTCAATTTGGGTGACATGCTGTCCAAGGCCATGGGCGGCCGCAAGAAAACCGTCAAGACTTCGGTCAAGGCGGCCTGGCCGACCCTGATCGCCGAAGAGTCCGACAGGCTGCTGGACCAGGAAGCCGTCGCTTCGGAAGCGCTGAGCCTCGCCGAGAACGAAGGCATCGTGTTTCTGGATGAAATCGACAAGGTGGCGTCGCGCTCGGAACGCGGCGGCGCCGATGTGTCGCGCGAAGGCGTCCAGCGCGACCTGCTGCCGCTGATCGAAGGCACGACGGTGTCGACCAAGTACGGGCCGGTCAAGACCGACCACATCCTGTTCATTGCCTCGGGCGCCTTCCACGTCGCCAAGCCGTCGGACCTGTTGCCGGAACTGCAGGGGCGCCTGCCGATCCGGGTGGAGCTGAAGGCGCTGACCCAGGACGATTTCCGCCGCATTCTGAGCGAGCCGGAAGCCAATCTGATCAAGCAGAACCAGGCTTTGATGAAAACCGAGGGCGTGACTCTCGAGTTCGACGATGGCGCCATTGCCGAAATGGCGGCGGCCGCGGCTTCGGTCAATGCCAAGGTCGAGAACATCGGCGCACGCCGGCTGCACACCGTCATCGAAAAGGTGATGGAGGAGTTGTCCTACGCCGCGTCCGACATGGCCGGCCAGACGGTGCTGATCGACGCCGACTACGTCAAGCGCCGCCTGGGTGACATCGCCACGGACGCCGATCTGAGCCGGTATATTCTGTAATCAGCTTCCGGGAGTCGGGTTCTTCGGGGCGGGGTCCTTCGGGAAGTTCTTGTCGAAGTTGCGGGCATAGTCGTCGAAGTGGGCCTCGAACATCTTGCGGCACTGGTCGACGAAATAGTCCGCGGCTTCGGCCTTCTTGGCGGCAAACTCAGCCTCCGAAGGCGCCATCTTGGCCCAGACCCAGGCATGATAGCGCGCCGCCGCTTCGTTCAGCGACACGCTCACATTGATCGGCGGTGTCGTCGCCAGATGGCTGTTGGCCGTGGCGATAAAGCTGTTGAAACGGGCTTCAAAGCCGGGATCGATATGCTGGGTCATGCGAACGCTTTCGTTTAGACGCGAACCGCACCCATAGCATCAGACCACGTAACCGTTCCAGTCGATCACACTCAAACCCGTGATGCCCAGCACCAGGATCGTCCCGCCAGCATGGGTACGGGTTGCGCCGTCGACGCCGTCTGATACATCGCTGAAACTGTCGCCGTTCTGGAGTTGATCGCGCCTCTTGCAGTATGCGGGGCCCCTAAACGATTGCTGTCGGTCCCTATATCAGCTTGGCCAGCAAGGCGTCGCTGGCCGTGTCGCACAGCCGGTAGACGGCCTCGAAGTCGCGCGCGCCGCCGTAATAGGGATCCGGCACGTCCTTGTTCAGCCCCAGCGCTTCTTCAAGATAGAGGGCGACCTTTGCCTTCGAGCCCGGCGGCTGCATCTTTGTCAAATGGCGGACATTATCGCGGTCCAGGCCCAGGATCAGGTCATAGTGGTCGAAGTCGTGCGTCTTGATCTGACGGGCGCACTGGCCCGAAATGTCCATACCGAAGCGGGCGGCGACAGCGATGGAACGGTGGTCGGGCGCCTCGCCGGCGTGCCAGCCGCCGCAACCGGCGGAGTCGATGTCAAAGCGGTGGTCCAGGCGCTTTTCGCGCACCTTATAGCGCAGGACGCCCTCGGCCAGGGGGGAGCGGCAGATATTGCCAAGGCAGACAAACAGAATGGCGGTCATGGGGTCGGTTTCATATAGCGGTCGAAATTGGCTTGGTAGTCATCGAAATGGTCTTCCAGCATCATGTGGAATTGATTGACGAAGTAATGAATCGCCTCATCGCGATGTTCTGCCATCTCAGCTGCGTCCCGGCAAAGCGTGGCGTTTAGCCAGGTGCTGAAACGGGCATTGGCGTACATCATGGACGCACTGACAACGCTGACCTCAGCTTCCTTCATCTGGGCGTTTGACAGATGGATATGCGCGTCCGCGCGGTCGAAAAAAGCCTGATCGGGTTCTGGTTTCATCGTGCCTCTCCGCTGGAAGCCCGAACTTAGCGGGCGGTTGATATTACAACAACCGTTGAAATTGCGCCGAGGCCGGGGTAGGGTTGGGCAACTCACAAAAGGGCAGGGAACCATGATCCGTATAATCGCCGCCGCCGCACTGATCCTGGCCAGCCCTGTCGCAGCCGAACCGATCGTCGCCATACCTGCCGAGCAGGCGCAACTCGACGCCCTGAAACAGCCAGAGGACTGGTTCATCGCCCATCTGAAAGGTCCGCGCGAGGTCTCCGATCGCGTGGCGTTGGACGCACGGCTGCAGTGGGTGCTGGAAAACGTAACGCGCCCGGCTTCGGTGCCGGCGGTCCAGGCATACCTTCGCAATACCTACGCTACGCCGGAAGGCCGCGCCGCCACTCGGACGGCGCTGGACCGTTACTGGGCGCTGCGCACCGCACCAGGGCCGCAGATGGCGACCGAGGACCGCACCGTACCCGGCCGCGACGGCAATGCCATTCCCATCCGCATCTACCGCCCGGACGGTGTGGCCAAAGACGCGCCGGTGATCGTCTATTACCACGGCGGCGGCTTTATGTTCGGCAGCATCGAGGCCTTCGACCCATCGGTGCGGATGATCGCCGCCGAGGCGAAGGCGATTGTGGTTTCGGTCGGCTATCGCCTGGCGCCGGAACATCCTTACCCCGCCGCCTGGAACGATGCCGAGGACGCCTATGACTGGGTCGCGGCCAACCGGTTGAGCGGTGGTCAGATCGGCCTGGCCGGCGACAGCGCCGGCGGTACCCTGGCGATCGCGACGGCCTTGCGGGCGCGTGACGCGAAGAAGCCGATGGCAGTGGGGTTACTGCTGTTCTATCCCGGCGTTGATCGGGTCAATGATTATGCGTCGATGAAGACACTGGGTTCAGGTTACGGCCTCGATGCCGACAATCTGAAATACCTGGCCGATCAGGTCTACCCCGAAGGTGTTGCGACGACCTCGGCGGATACTTCGCCGATGCAGGCCGATCTGTGCGGTTTGCCCGCGGTCCGTGTTGTTACCGCGGGCTTCGATCCGCTGAAGGACTCCCAAGCCGCCTTCGCGGCGCACCTGTCGGCCGAGACCAAATGCAAACTCGACGCCTCTCACGTCCGATATGGGACCTTGATCCACGCCTTTTTGCAGACCACCCTGTACGTGCCGGATGCCGATGCGGCGGCCCGAAGCGAAGCCGCGCAGTTCGGCCGGCACCTTCGGTCGAACTAGGCTTGCCGCATCGGGGAATCGTGCGTAAATGCGCTGAGAACATCCCGTGAACGGTGCCGTCATGTCCCAGCCCCTGCCTGAGCTTGAAGCCTTTGTCGACCGGCTAAAGGCCATTTCCGACCGCTATCAGCGAGTCTATGACGTCGATCGCAGCGGCGATTGGCACCTGATCAAGGTCCAGGAGGAGATGGGCGAACTGACCCAGGCCTATCTGGCCATGACCGGCCGGTCGCGCCGCAGCGTCGACGGCGCCCGGCACGACGTGGCGATGGAGATGGCCGATGTTATCTGCATGGTGCTGCTGATGGCGCGGTCCGAAGGCATCGACCTGAATGCCGCCATCACTGAGAAGTGGCTGAAGTGGGAGCAGGTCATGGCCGATGAGGGCGCCCCGGAACTGATCCGGGCATGACGGAGCTGACGACGGCGCGGCTGCGCCTGACGCCGATGACGGTGGCCGATTTCGAAGATCTGTGCCGGCTGTGGCGCGATCCGGCCTTTACGCGTCAGATCGGCTTGCCGTTCATGCTGCCGGAGACGGTGTGGCTGCGTTTATTGCGCGATATCGGCCACTGGCAAATCATGGGTGTCGGCAACTGGGCGATCCGCCGGCGCGAGGACGACGCCTGGCTGGGTACGGTAGGGATTTTCGATTACCGCCGCGACTTGGTACCGGCCTTTGGGGCTCTGGAGGTCGGCTGGGGGCTGGTTCCCGCGTTTCACGGTCAGGGCTATGCGTTCGAAGCCGTGACGGAGGCCCTGCGTTACGCTGACGACGATTTGCGGCTGCCACGGACGACCTGCATGATCGCGCCGGACAATGCGGCGTCGTTCCGGCTGGCGGCCAAGGTTGGCTTCACACCGTGGGTAGAGGGGGACCTGCGCGGCGAAAAGATCCAACTGCTGGAGCGGTTTTGTAAGTAAGAAGTTTTACCACGGAAAGCACGGAAACGCCGCCTTTGGCGGCGGCACGGAAAAGCACTGAAATCCTGCGCTCACCCGCGCGAAGCGCCTTCCTCCCGTAATCACTGCGAATGGGCGCTTCGCGAATATTGACGGTTTCGTCCTTGCGCAAATTGTTCTACTCACCCGTCATGGCCGCACCCGATCCTGCACTGATTTCCGCCCTGTTCGAGCGCTTCGAAGAGGACAAACCCGACCCGCGCACAGAACTCGATTTCGTCAATCCTTACACCCTGCTGGTCGCCGTGGTGCTGTCGGCCCAGACCACCGATAAAGCCGTCAACAAGGCCACAGCCCCGGTATTCCAAATCGCCGATAATCCCGCCGCTATGGCAGCTCTGGGCGAAGACGGCCTCACCCCCATGCTGGCCTCGCTGAACCTGTTCCGGACAAAGTCGCGCAATGTCATCCGGCTCAGCCAGATTCTGATCGACCAGTATGGCGGCCAAATCCCGCTGACTCGCGACGAACTTGTGGCGCTGCCTGGCGTCGGCAACAAGACCGCCAGCGTGGTGCTCAACGAACTGGACATCCAGCCGGCGATCGCCGTCGACACGCACGTCTTTCGTGTTTCTCACCGGCTGGGCCTGGTCGATGCCACCGCCAAGACCCCGGACAAGGTCGAACAGCAGCTGATGCAGGTCATTCCGCGAAAATGGTTGACCCGCGCCCATCACTGGCTAATCCTGCATGGGCGCTATGTCTGCATCGCGCGCAAACCCAAGTGCGAGGTGTGCATCGTCAGCCACCTCTGCCCTCGCATCGGGGTTTAGACCCGGCGCAAATCCTCGGCGCACAAGAACAGATCGTCGCCGCGCGTTTCCAGCTTCAGCGACCGCACCCGGGCCACTACCTCGCACAGCTTCTCGTAATTCAGCGGCTTGACCAGGTAGTGAACTGCGCCCAGTTCGCGCGCGCCGATGACGTCTTCTTCAAAATCCGAACCCGACAGGACGACCACCGGGATAGTCTTCAGTTCGGGCAGGCCGCGCAGTTCCTTGAGAAAGCCGCCGCCTTGGATGCGCGGCAGGTTGAGATCGAGGAAGATCAGGTCCGGCCGGGGAGCGCTTTCGAACCGTGGTTCATTGCGAAGGAACCGCAACGCGTCCTCCGCCGAGGTGACCCAATGGCCATCGAACTGGACCCGGGCGCGGTTGAGAAGATCAGTGACCAGACGGATTTCCACGGCGCTGTCTTCGATAAACAGCACCTGAGCCATCGGGGCTGCCTCTTCGCCATCAGGTTCCGTCATGCTACGCGTCCGCACTGGAAAGCCGGGAGTAAACCCCTCGCGTCTTCACTTATCAAGCGATTTTTGTGCCATGAAGGTTGCGAAATGCGACCACAGGCTGTGACACGGTAAATGAGCGGTTAAATTATGGCTGCGGCTCGGCCTGACGAATATCTTACGCAACCTCATGCAAAAGGCGACCGCGTACTTGCACCGAGCCGGGTTAGGTTTGCTCGACCCACGGGCCTGTAAGAGGAGAGAGCGGCATGGCAACCACAACGGCACACAGCGCAAGCCGTGACAACACAACGATCACGTTTTTGGAAGCCGTTGTCGCTGTTGCACTCGCCCTGGGTATCATTTTCCTGTTTCTGGGCGACGCCGGTGAGACCGTCACGGTGATCAGCATGGCAACGGATGCAACTGTGGTCGCTACGGGCCTTGCCGCTCAGCCGTAGAACGTCAGCCTAAGCGTGGCACTTACATCCGACATGCATGGCCAGTTCCACGGCATCCTTGAAACGCATCGACGCTTCCAGATCGTAGGTCAGGTACAGGTCCGGCTCGATCAGTTCCAGTTCCATCAGACAGAACCGGCCTTCCGCGTCGCGCACCATATCCACCCGCGCATACAAAAGCCGGTCGCGGCCGATAAAATCCAGAGCCGCCTCGGCCAGGTCCGAGGCTTCAACAGGGGGCCATTTCAACTGTAACCGCGCGTCGTAATCCGGCTGCGAACGGAAATCGCCAGACTTCGGCGTCTTCAGCACCGCATGCGAAAAGGCGCCGGCAAAGTAGAGCAGGGACCATTCACCCTCGCTCTGGACCGATTCCATGAAAGGCTGGATCATCGCCGGGCCTTGCGGCGGGCCGGCAACCTTGCCTTCGACGTCGGTTTCGCCCGGAAGCGCGGTATCGCCCTGCCAGACTACGGTGTTTTTTGCCCCGGCCGAGACCACGGGTTTCAGCACCAGAGTGTCGCCGAAATCGGCGCGGGCGCGGGCAATGTCGTCATTCGTCAACTGCTCGACAAACAGGGTCGGGATGATCCGCACCCCGGCCTCGGCAAGGTCGCGCAGATAGCGTTTGTCGACATTCCACGCCACGATTTCCGGCGGATTGAACACGCGGCGCTTGTCGTCGGCCAGACGCTGCATAGCGGCGCGGAAACCGTCCGGATCGTTGTGGTAGCCCCAGGCCACCAACGGCACGATCAGGTCAAAATCCTGCGTGACCGGCTCCGACCATGGCTGGTCGAAGATTTCGGCGTCGATGCCGGCCAGGGCTTCCCTATAGGCGTCCAGCACATAGGGCCAGCGGCCATGATGCGACGGATGGTCCGGGTTCGGAGTCAGGATCAATAAAGACTTGCTCATCGCTTCCTTATTCACCATTAGGGTACGCCATCGCAACCGGAATTGTTATCAGCGCACCATGACCACGACCTACGATATCACCGCCGTCGGCCACGCCATTGTCGACGTCCTGGCGCCGGCCGACGACGCCTTCCTGAAGAGCCATGACCTGCACAAGGGCGCCATGACCCTGATCGACCAGCACCGCGCGGTCAGCCTCAATGACGCCATGGCCGACAGCGAAAGGGCGTCTGGCGGTTCCGCCGGCAACACCATTGCCGGTGCCGCGTCGTTCGGGGCGAAATGCGCCTATATCGGCAAGGTGGCCCACGACAGCTTGGGCGAGGTCTTCTCGCGCGATCTGAAGAAGATGGGCGTCACCTTCAACACGCAAGTGCTGCATGACGACCCGACCCATACCGGCCGCTGCCTGATCAATGTCACCCCCGACGGCCAGCGTACCATGGCGACGTTTTTGGGGGCCGCGGCCATGGTCGGCCCCAACGACGTCGATCCGGAAGTGGTGAAGGCGTCGCAGATCGTCTACCTGGAAGGTTATCTGTTCGACACCCCGTCGGGCAGGGAAGCCTTTGCCCGCGCGGCCCAGATTGCGCGCAACAACGGCCGCAAGACCGCTATCACGCTGTCCGATACCTTTGTCGTCGATCGCTGGCGTGAAGATCTGCTGGCCTTCATTTCGCGCCATATCGACCTGGTCTTCGCCAATGAACACGAACTGATGTCGCTGTTCCAGACCGACGATTTCGACAAGGCGTTCAAGTATCTGAGGTCGAAGGTCGAACTGGGTTTCGTCACCCGATCGGAAAAGGGCTCTGTGTGCGCGCGCCAGGACGAGATCCATGTCATTCCGACCTATCCCGCGGCGGCCGTGGTCGATACCACCGGCGCTGGTGATCAGTACGCTGCCGGGGTCATGTTCGGCCTGACGCGCGGTTTGGGGTTGGATGTCTGCGGGCGGCTGGGGTCGCTGGCGGCGTCGGAAGTCATCGACCACTACGGCCCGAGGCCCAAGGTCTCGCTGCGTGAACTGGCGCAGAAACACGGGCTGATTTGATATAACCGAAGTCTATGTAAAGGGGGGGGCACAGATTACACAGATTAAGAGGGATTAAGTAAGGGCGCTTCGCGCGGTATCCTTGAATTCCAATCTGTGTAATCTGTGTAATCTGTGGATCCCCTTTCTTAACTTCTTCGCTTCAGCGCCACATACAGGGCGCCGGAGCCGCCGTGGCGGGCATGGGCCTGGGAAATCCCCGCCACGATATGCCCTAACGCTGGGTCAGCCAGCCATTCCGGCGCATTGCGTTTCAATATACCGTTTTCCGCCATCCCCTTGCCGGTAATCACCAGCACGGCGCGGAAGTCATTGGCGTAGGCCTGCTGGACAAAGGCCTTCAGCCGCGCCTCGGCGGCCATCGAGTTCAGCCCGTGCAGATCCAGCCTGGCCTCGATCGGGTCACGTTCGCGGCTGATACGGCGTTTGCGTCGGGGCTCGATCGGATCGGGTGAAAAACTGTCGCCGGCGATAAAGCGAAAGCCCGGCTCTGGCCGGACCGCCTGGCCAAGGCGAAACGGTGTGGCAGGCACGGGTTTGGGTTTTTCGGCCACCATCGGCTGGGCCATGCCCGCCACATGGACGGTTTCGATTTCGGGATCTGCCGGGGCTACACGCGAAGCCCGGTGCGGCCGCACCGTGGCGGTGACCAGCGACCACAGACGCAAATCGTCGGGCATGAACTTGAAACGAGACATGGCCTGACCTTGCCATGTCGCACCGCGAAACGGAAGGTCAGAATTCTTCGCTCTGGAAGGCCTGGAGCTGTCGTGTCAGGCGCTCACCGCGCTTGCCGGCGATCAGAGCAGCCTCGGCCAGGCGGCGTACGCTTTCCGGGCTTTCGGTGGTTCGGGCCATGACATCGAGCGCGCCATTGACCACCTGCAACATCTGGGCAAAGTCCTGGGCGACGTCGCCGGTCAGGCGGCCCACCGTCTCGAAGCGCTGGGCGTTGCTGAGCGCGGCGTTCATCTGGTCGATTCGGACCTGCATACCGGCCATCTGGGTCTGGGACGAATTCAGCGCGGTGTTCAGTTCGTCCAGGCGCCCCTGCAAATCGCGGTGGGCGGCCTGCCACTTGGCCAGCTCGTTATTGGCAACGGCCAGCTTGCTTTCATATGGCGTATAGTCAGGCGCCGGAGCGGCGGCCAGTTCGGCATAGCGCGACCGCAACACCTCGTGGGCGTCGCGAACGTCCTTCAGTTCGTCGCTCAGATCGGCGATGCGCGCCTCATACGGGGCATAATCGGGCTCGGGTCGGGCGCGCAGCGTTTCGGTTTCGGCGCCCGTGGCCTCCAGCTCGGCCCTGGCCTGATCCAACTCGGTCTGAAGCGCGGCGATGCGGGCCTCGTGATCGCTATAATCGGGTTCGGGATCCGGCGTATGGGACAGGACGTGATAGCGCTGGGCCAGGTCATCGTAACGCTGACGCGCCGCCTCGGTCTGGTCCTGCAGTTCGCGGATGCGCGCCTCGTGGCCGCTGTAGTCGGGATCGGGCAGGGGTTGACTCAGAACGGTGTCGAGCTCTTCCTGGACGGCATCGCGTGCCATCGTCGTGGCCTCGATCTCGGATTCCAGCTCGGCCAAGCGGGATTTCAGCACCGCATTTTCCGCGACGACGGCCGGGTCGGCTTCGATGACCGGGCCCGCCTTGCGCAGCGAGTCCAGTTCTCCGTTCAGCACATCCAGTTGCGCCTTCAGCACCGCGTTGTGGTTCACCACGGCCGGATCGGCTTCGCGGACGATGACCGGCTCCGGCGCCGGCAGATTGCGCAGGGTCTCCAACTCGGCTTGCAGCGCTGCCACCTCGGTCTTCAGCGCTTCATTTTCGGCGACCACGACCGGATCGGGCTCGTGGACGATAATCGGTTCGGGGGCGGCCTGACTGAAACTGTGCCAGGCGTAGACATCGCCCTGGTCTGCGCCAAGACGTTCGATTTCGGCACGGGCGGCTTCGACCTCGGCCAGGGCTTCATCGCGTCCGGCCTGACGGGCGGTTTGCTTGGCGACTTCCAGTTCGGCCAGGGCAACATCGCGGGCCGCCTGGCGGGCGGCGTTCAGATCGGCTTCGCTGATCTGGGATTCGAGGATTTGAGGCTCGACAGGTACGGCGGCAATCGCCTGCTTCCATTCGGTGCTGTCATAGGCGATGCCGTAGATCTGGCGCTCGCCGTCTTCGATGGTGGCCTGGCCCTTAAGGGTGATCCACCGCGCGGAGTCCGTATTTTGGGCAACCCAGATGTCGAGCTGCAGCAGGTCGTCCTGACCGGACTTCAGCCGGCTAAAGGCGTCGTCGGCCTTGACCTGGTCGTCCTCGGAAATCAGGGTCGGGCCGCCCGGTTCGTCGCGGCCAATCAGGGCGCGCATGCCGGCGTCCTCGACGATGGTGTCGGCTTCGGGGTCATATTGCCAGACGCCGACGCCCAGCGCGGCCAGGGCCTTTTCACCGTTGCGGAAGTCTTCCAGTTCCTGTTGCTCGGTATCGTTCAAGGGCGCGGCAACGGGGCGCGGGGCGACAACCACCTGCTCGGCCGGCATAGCCATGACGGTCAGACCGTTGGGACCGCCTTCGTGGGTGCGGACAACCCAACCGGTGACGGTGCACGGATAGGAGGCTTCGGCGCCGGGCGTCTTCAGCTTCAGCGCCACCGAAGCGTCGCCGATGTCGCTTTCGTCCTGGATATCGCCGAGATAGTCGAGGGCTGCCTGGAAATCGCCGTCGGCGACGAACAACTGAGCCCACGCCTTGCCGACGACCTCTTCGCGCTTCAATTCGAAGGCGTCGAGCGCGGCACTGTTGACGTCCAGAACGACCCCTTGCGCGTCCAGACCCCAGAAGGGGACGGTAGCCGCCGAGAACCAGTGGCCGCGCCAGGCGCCGGTGACGTCGTCGACGCCTTCGCCGGACCAGGTTTCGATCTCGACCATCGCCGAGGTCGAACCTATGACCTCACCGGCGCTGTTCATGATCGGCATGGCGGTGACAGAAACCATCACCTTGTCGTGGCCGCCGTAATTGGTCAGCAGGTGCTGGAAGCCCTTGACCGTCTGACCGCGCAGGGCGCGCGCGATCGGCATCAGGTCGGCGGGAATGGCGCGGCCGTCCGGGAAGGCGATACCCCAGGTGGCAGCGTGAAATCTCAGGCCGATCAGTTCGGCGTCCTTGCGTCCCAGTAGCTGGTGCGCCGTTTTGTTGGCGAAGGTGAATTTTCCGGTGATGTCGGTCTCGACCAGGGCAACAGGCACAGCATTGAGCACGTTGAACATGCGCCGTTCCAGGGTGTCGATCTTGCGTTCAGCCTTGAACAAAAGGTCCTGGAATTGACGAACCTGAAAGGCTTTCAGTGCGGCGATGACGCCGCCGGCGATCGACAAAAACAGCAATATCGCGGCAACGACGCCCAAAAAGACGGCCAGTTCCCCATCGTTATGCCAAAACATACGCTCTTTATCCCGCCTATGACCTTCTGCCGGGCGCCCGATCGGGTGACCTGAAGCATTTTGCGACAGAGTTCGCTCATCGCAATAGCCCAGCAAAAACCGGGCCGCAACCGCAACAGCTTACAACACAAATGCTTAAGGGAAAATGGGCATGGTTTTTTCCGCTGACCTGCCGCGGGGGGCTCGCACAAAGGTGGGTGGCGGGCGGTCGCTCGTTACCCTGGCTAAGCCGCCATGGAAAAAGGGCGGCGGAATGGCTTCCGTCGCCCTTTCTTAATTTGCAGGATTGCTGCTGTTAAATAGCGCGCGGGCCGCCACGCAGCATGCGCGCCAGGGCAATCAGCAGACAGGCGCCGACCACACCGGCGACAAGGTAGCCAATAACACCGCCGAACGAGATGCCGATCATGGCAAACAGAACATTGGCGATGATGGCGCCGACAATACCCAGAACGATATTCATCAGAAGCCCCTGATTGGACTTCATGATCATTTCGGCGATCCAACCGGCCACCGCGCCTACGACAATGGCCAACAGCCATCCAACTTGAGGTTCACCCATTACAGTCTCTCCGTATTTGTTTGCCCGCCAGGAACGCGGCCAGCTTCCAAAGTAACGGGGAAGGCGCAGTTTTGAGATACGGTTGTCCGCTGACTTTGCAAGGAAAAAGATTAAGCCCCAAGCGCGATGTCGTCCGCCGCGAGGACCCGGGCCATCGCCTGGCAATACTCGGAAGATATGGCAGGCGGTCTTA
>NZ_GL883077.1:1435618-1493719 GCF_000204015.1 Asticcacaulis biprosthecium C19
ACACACGATGAGTCAAGGTCATCGTGGGTTGGTATTACTGGCCGGTATGTCCACCTGCCGCCGCAGAGATGGCGTTAACCCGGCTTGCGGATCAGAAAGGTTATGTGCGGACACAGCGTCAGCTTCAGCAGATTGATATCAGCGACCGGCCGGCCCAGTCTGAGGCCGTATTCGACGCACAGGTCGTGAAAGAAGTTGTCGCGGCGGATGAGGTCCTGCAGGTCGTTCCTGGCCGTGGTAATCGCGCGCAGGCGGTGGAACATCCAGGAAAACACATCATAGGCGGCGTGGATCTCTTCCAGCCGCAGACCCGCCTTCACGGCCGCGGCCTTCAGACCCAGAGGCGTGAGATTGTAGAGCGAGTGGTCGTGGACCTGCTCGAGATAGCCGGCGGCGCCGAACACGATGCCATTGGGTTTCAGCACCCGTGCGATCTCGGACAACGCCAAATCGGGGTCGCGGAGGTAACAGAAGATCTGGAAGGCGAAGACGGCGTCGAAACTGGCGTCGTCATAGGGCAGACGCAGGTCCTCGCAGGCATCGACCTCCGGTTGGGGGTCGCCGCCGCTGCCCGGCAGCCCGGCCGGCTGAACGCCGCGCCAGACAAAGCCGGCGTTTTCCAGCATGCCGCGGTAGATGCCGGATCCGCAACCATAGTCGAGCACGCTCGGTATTTCGTCATGGAGCGCGCGGTGCGAGTCACAGAAGCGGACGGCCAGTTGCTCGGGCGATACCGGATCGGTCGAGGTCTGGCTGACGAACGGGCCGATCTCCTGGCGCAAGGAACCGTCGATAACCAGTTCGTGCCCGTCCTGGAACAGTCTCTGCAACAGGGCGGTCAGGCCCGCCATGATCTCTTGGTTTTTCTCTGCCGCAATCCCGTCCATGACGAAGCGTATCTCACGGAAGAATCCACCGGGCAAGCCATGACGGGCCTTTATTACCAGACGATGTGAGCCAGGACGTCGGCCGTAGTGGCACTGTTCACTGTGATGACATTGCCGCCGCCCAAGGTGATCAGCACATTGGCCCCCGACTGGGTGACCATGCCGCTGCTGACCACGCCGCTGGTATAGGCATTGATGTTGATCGTGTCGTTCTGGGCCGCGCTGAAGTCGCTGATGGTGTCGGCGCCGCTAGCCGCTTCGAACAGGAAGAGGTCCGCCCCAAGCCCACCCGCCAGGACATCTGCCCCGCCCTTGCCGTTGAGGGTGTTGTTGCCGCTGTTGCCGGTCAGTGTGTTGGCCAGGCTGTTCCCGGTGGCGTTGACATTGGCTGAACCGGTCAGGTTGATGGTTTCGGCGTAGCGGCCGCTCAAGCTATAGCTAACGGTCGAAGAGATGACGTCGGTCCCTTCGCCGGAGGCTTCCACGACATTGTCGCCGCTGGTCTGGACATAGTAGGTGTCGTTGCCCAGCCCGCCGGTCAGCACATTGACGCCGGAATTGCCGGTCAGGACGTTGTTGAGCGCGTTGCCGGTACCGTTGACGGCGTCCGAACCCGTCAGGGTCAGGTTATCGACATTGGCGGCCAGGGTATGGGTGAGGGCGGTGGAGACCAGATCGATACCTTCGCCGGCCGCTTCGGTGACCACGTCTTCGGCATCGTCGACGACGTAGCTGTCGTTGCCGGTGCCGCCGATCATGGTGTCGGCGCCGGCGCCGCCGTCCAGGCTGTCGTGGCCGCCCAGACCACTCAGGGTGTTCACGCCGTTGTTGCCGGTCAGGGTGTTGGCATTGCCGTTTCCGGTGGCGTCGAGATTGGCCGCGCCGGCCAGGGTGAGGAACTCGACATACCGCCCGGCCAGGGAATAGCTGACGGTCGAAATGACGGTGTCGCTGCCGTCGCCATTGGCCTCTACGACATTGTCGCCGCTGTTTTGAATGTAATAGGTGTCGTTGCCGGCCAGGCCTGACAGGACGTTGTTGGCCTCATTGCCGCTCAGGACGTTGTTGCCGGTGTTACCCGTGCCGTTGACGGCAGCCGCGCCGGTCAGCAGCAGGTTCTCGACATTAGACCCCAGGGTCCAGGTGATGGCGGACTCGACGGTGTCGGTGCCTTCGGCGGCGGCTTCGACGGTGCTGTCGCCTGTGTTCTGGACGACATAGGTGTCGTCACCCGCCAGGCCGGTCAGGACGTTGTTGCCGCTGTTGCCCTCGATCCGGTTGGCCAGTTCGTTGCCGCTGCCGTTGATATTGGCCGAACCGGTCAGAATCAGGTTTTCGACCTGGGTACCCAGGAAGTCGCGCGTCGCCGACGAATAGACGACATCAACGCCGCCGCCCGCCGACTCGACGACGCTGTCGGTCTGGCTCTGGACGTAATAGGTGTCGTTGCCGGCAAGACCCGACAGGACATTGTTGCCGGAATTACCGGTCAGGACGTTATCGAGAGCGTTGCCGATACCATTGATCGCCGTGGCCCCGATCAGGCTCAGGTTTTCGAGATTGGCCCCCAGGGTAAGGGTAATGGAAGTCTCCACCGTGTCGGTGCCTTCGCCGGCAGCTTCGGTGACCAGATCGCCGGTCGTGTTCACAACGTAGGTGTCGTTGCCCAGCCCGCCGGTCAGGGAATCATTGCCCGTACCGCCGTCCAACCGGTTATGGCCGGAATTGCCGTTCAGCGTATTGGCATTGCCGTTGCCGGTGGCGTCGATGTCGGCCGCTCCCGTCAAAGTCAGGACCTCGACGATGCGGCCGGCCAGGCTGTAGCTGGCGGACGCGAAGATGATGTCCGTGCCCTGGCCCGCCGATTCCACGACATTGTCGCTGGAGTTCTGCACCACGTAGGTATCATCACCCAGGCCGCCGCTCAGGACATTGGTGGCGCTATTGCCGGTCAGGATATTGTTGAGCCCATTGCCGGTGCCGTTGATCACGGCCGTGCTCGTCAAGGTCAGGTTTTCCAGCTCTGCCGACAAGGTCAGGGTGATCGAGGATTCGACCGTATCCAAGCCCCCACCGGCCGCTTCGCCGAAAGCATCTCCGGCGGAATTAATGACGTAGGTGTCGTTGCCCAGGCCTCCCACCAGTGTGTCATTGCCGGTGTTGCCGTCCAGACGGTTGGCGTTGTTGTCGCCCGTCAGGCTGTCATTGAAGGTCGAGCCCAGCAGGCCCTCAAAATTGGTCAGCAGGTCATTGCCGTTGCCGGTCGCCTGGGCTGCGCCCTGCAGGGCCAGGCTGACCGTGACGGGTCCGGTAGCGCTGGCGTAGCTGGCGATGTCAAAGCCGGCTTGGCCGTTCAGCGTGTCGTTGCCGGCGCCACCATCGATCGTGTCGTTGCTGTTGCTGCCGGCGTAGCTGTCGTTCCCCCCTCCCCGGAGGATGTACTGGCTGCCGCTGGCGAGCGCCACGTTGATGCTTTCGAACGAGGCGAAGGTGTTGACCCCGATGGTCAGGGTCACACCTGACCACACCAGGTTCAGACCCGAAAGTCCGCTCAGGTTCAGGTTCAGATGGTCGATCCCCGTGCCGCCTGACAGGTTCAGCCGGTTGCCGGCCGCGCCCAGGGCGTTGCCGTCGACATTCATGACATCGTCGCCGCGGCCCATGGTGTAGGCGATGCGTTCCATACCGTTGAACTGGGTGCGATTGGCGCCTTCGTTATAGAAGTCGCCGTAGAAGCGCACGCCACTGTCGTTGTAGATATAGCTGGTAACGCCGGTATCCTGGCTGTTGTTGCGCACCGTCAGGAAATCGTAGCCGGAACCGCCCTCGACATATTGGTAGCCGATGGCGCTGTTCAGGGTGATGGCGTCGTCGCCGCCCGCCAGCCTGAACTGTTCACTCGTCGCCGTCGTGCGTGTGACCGTATCGTTGCCGCTGCCGAAGGTCACATTGAAGACTTCAAAATTGAGCAGGCTGAGGCGGGTACTGGTCAGCGAGGTTTCGTTCAGGACGATATTGGCCGTCAGGGCGCCCAGATTGGCGCTGAGGCTATCGCTCCCGGCGCCGGCATCGAAAGCGATGCTGGTATTGCTGTTGACCAAGGGGCCGCCGTCCAGGCTCAGGGCGTCATTTCCGGATCCGGCGATGACGCTCAAGTTTTCCGTGCCGTTGAACTGGGTGCGGTTGGTGTCGTTATAGATGTCGCCGTAAAAGCGGATGCCGCTGTCATTGTAGATGGCGTGGCCGACATTGGCGGTCACTGTGTGATTGTCGATACTGAGGCTGTCCGTACCGTCTCCCGCTTCGACATACTGGTAACCCGCCGCGCTGGTCAGGGTGACGGTGTCGTTGCCGCCCGCCATGCGCCAGCTCTGGTTGTTGGCGCCGGCGACAGTGACGCTGTCATTGCCGCTGCCCATGTAGACCGTACCGTAGATTTCGAAGCCATTGAGTGCCACACGATCCGCGGTGAGGCTGCTGTTGAACACAGTAATGTCGGTTGTAATGACCGACAGGTTGGCTGAGGTCAGGGTGTCGGTTCCGCCGCCCGCGTCGATATCGGCACTGTTGGCCACGGTCGCGAGCACCCCGCCATCGAAGGTGAGCGCGTCGTTGCCGGTACCCATTCGGTAGACAAGCGCCTCGGTCCCGTTGAATTGCGTGCGGTTGCCGCCGTCATTGTAAAAATCGCCGTAGAAGCGTGCGCCGCTGTCGTTGTAGACATTGCTCGACACGCCCGCTGTCTGCGTCGAGTTGTCGACCGACAGGGTATCGAACCCGCCGGCCAGTTCGATGTACTGATAGCCGTGGGCGCCATTCAGGGTCACGCTATCGTTGCCGGCGCCCAGGCGCAGATCCTGGCCGGCGGTTTCGGTCAGGGTTACGCTGTCATTGCCGCTGCCGAAGGTCACGACATAACTGATGAAGCCCAGAAGGCTCAGGCGGCTCGTCGTCAGGGAGGCGTTGTTCAGGACGATATCAGTGGTGATGACCCCCAGGTTCGCCGACAGGTGGTTGCCTCCAGCGCCGGCGTCGACATAGACCGTGTTGGCCACAACCGCCAGCGGACCGGCGTCGAGGGTCAGGGTATCGCTGCCTGAGCCCATATAATAGGTCAGGTTCTCAACGGCGTTATACTGCGTGCGATTGCCGGCGTCATTGTAGAGGTCGCCATAGAAGTCAACGCCGCCGTTGTTGTACAAGGTGCTGCCGACGGCGACCGTTTGCGCGGAGTTGTTCACCGTCAGGCTGTCTTGGCCCGCCCCCATGGCGACATACTGGTAACCCAGGGCGCCGTTGAAGGTGACGCTGTCATTACCATTGCCGAGCACCAGACTCTGGCCGCCCGTATTGTTTAGAGTGACGCTGTCGTTACCGCTGCCGAAGGTGACATTGTAGGTGGTGAAGTTCTTTAGCGACAACCGGCTGGTGGTCAGAGACGCATTGGTCATAACTATGTTGGTGGCAACGACCCCCAGATTGGCGTTCAGCGTATTCACGCCGCCGCCGGCATTCACGGCAACATTGGTATTCGAAGCGGCGAGAGGGCCTCCGTCCATGGTGAGGGTGTCGTTCCCCAGGCCCATCGTATAGTTGATCTTCTCGATGCCGTTATACTGGACACGGTTGGTGTCGTGGTAGAGGTCGCCGTAGAAGTCCACGCCGCCATTGTTGTACAAGGTGCTGCTAACCCCCACCACCTGGCTGGCGGCATTGACGTTCAGCGTATCCTTGCCGGCGCCGCCTTCGACATAGATGTAGCCTGTCGGATTGTTGTAGGTGAAGATATCGTCGCCGGGGCTGTTGCGCAGTCCGCCATTGCCGGTCACCAGCTTTTGGGAGTCGTCGCCGATGGCTGCGACAGGGGGCGTGCCCAGACTCTCATGTGTCAAGGCGGGAGCGGTGATGATCACGCGGAATGGGCTGTCATCAAACGACGGCAGGAGGCTGCTATGGATCTTGCCATCGTGGGCACGTGATGCTGGGCTGCCATCGAGATAGATGGCGTTGGCGACACCGCCGGTGCGGCCGGAATGATCGACAAAAAGGGCAGGCATGGTCGTTTCCTCGAATTATGATCTGGCGGGAGTGGGCGCGGCATCGCCGCGTATCCGGAAAAAATGACAGGCTACTTTGACGGCTACGGTAATGAGGACGCGGGCGCCGTGCCGAAATCGGACGCAAGGCGCGGGTACGGCATTAGGATTTGATTAAGGTTTTACCGGAACGGCGTTCTCTTGGCTACAGAAAACGCCGTATCGTTGATCCACTATCCTGTCACGCCGCTGGCAAAATGATTAATGACAATCAGGGGGAGCAGCGCTACTGTTGACTGGGTCGACATGCAATGGGGCGCAGGGAGACAGGTGCTTGAGTGACAGGCCGACGGGTATAGGGGCGTTGACCGAGCGCCAGAAGGAAATTCTGCGCCTGATCGCGCGGCACCACCAGGAGAAGGAGATCGCACGTCTCCTGCGGATCAGTGTGCCGACGGTCAAGGACCACGCCGCCACGGCGCGGCGGCACCTCGGTGTCAGTACAACGCGCAAGGCCGCCATGATGCTGGTGGAATACGAGGCCGGCGCCGGAGCTATACCCGGCGTAGGGTATACGTCGCGATCAGTCGCCAGACCGCCCGAACCTCTGTCAGCTTCAGGTCATGAGCCAAGCATTCAAACCGAACGACGACTACCTGATCATCACCTACCAGGAGCTGGAAATGGCCTGGAGGATGCTCGCTTCACCCGAGAAGCTGGATCAGATTACGGACACACTGGATTCCGTCCGGCAACTGAACCGCAGCTACGGGCCGGAGAAGGCCATCTTCACCATGGTCTCAGCGACGGCGTGGCTGACCCAGGACGAGCCAGCGTAACGACGAGTGCGGGGTTCATTTCCCGGCTGAAATCGATGTCACTTCCGATGTGGCTGGGGCTGATTGCAACGACCGCCGTGGGATCTCTGATCCTCATGACGTTCGTTCTGGCCCTGACGCTCGGAACCCTGAACGTCATTCAGCAGATCACACACTACTTCGGCTGGTGAGCACGCCAGTCGGCGTTCTCAGCAGTTAGGGGTATCAAGATGAAACGAGCGGATATGGTGCGGTACGGCGCCGAGCAACTGATCAACGCAGAAAACGCCATCGAACTGGCGCTGTGTCAGTCGGCGACGCTGATCAGCGAGCTCAGCCGGATGCGCATGGAGTCCCGACTGTCGGCTGTGGTCGGCCAGGATGCCCTTGACTCCGCGGCGGACGTCATCATCAAACTGACCGAGGCGCGCCGCGCCATCGTCCAGACCCACGGTCACCTCAACGACGTCAAGATCCAGATCGGTTGTGGAGCGGTCGCCGCCGGTGACGTCGAAAAGCCTCCCAAGCCGACACCTACTGGTATGCGGTTGCCCCTGGCCGTGGCTGCCGAATAAGGAGACGCATGTATTACACCTGGGCTATCGTCTCCCGATTCTGGGGATTTCTCATCGTACCCTATGCCCTCGTGCGTGGCGGCCCCGCGGAAAGATGCGGTGCCGCCATTTACGGTTTGGCCTGGGCTGCGACCTTTTTTTCCCAGAGCCGCGACGGCAACGGGCCAGGCATATGGGTTTTCGTCATCGATTCCCTGATGATGCTGGCATTTATCGTCCTGTCGGCGGTGACCCGCAAAATTTGGACGCTGTTTGCGGCGGCCTTCGCCATGGCCGCGGTATTGTGTCACATCGCCGGCATGATTGGGCAGGTCAATGTGGTGACCTATGTCACCGGGATCATGTTGTGGGGCGCCTATGGCATGCTGGTAGCACTGACTGGGGGCATGATCAGCGTCGAACTGGAACGTTACCGCCGGCATCGCCAGAAGCCTGAATCTTAGTGGCAAATGCAACCATGGGCGATTTTATGCGGCATACTTTCTTCCGGTTGCTTACGCCGAGTGCGTAGCACTCGCTATGGTGCCAACACTGAATCGTCCCGGCCTACGCTGCGGGCGACTGTTTTTATTCCAACCCCCAGCAATGGACCTGAATATGGACGAAAGCCGCGTTCATCCCATAGATGTACATGTCGGAAGCCGCGTGCGTATGCGGCGCAAATTTATGGGAATCTCCCAGCAGGTGCTGGGTGACAGTATTGGCCTGACCTTCCAGCAGGTGCAGAAGTACGAGCGCGGGTCGAACCGCATCAGTGCGTCAAAGCTGTGGCATATCGGTCAGGTGCTGAAGGTGCCGATCGACTATTTCTTTGACGGCTTTGCCGGCGGAGAGGCGCCCGAAGATGCGCCGGGCGGAACCGAGGCGAAGATCAATGCCTTTTTGACCACCACCGAAGGCATCGAACTGGCGGAAGTCTTCCCTAAGGTGTCGGGCCCCAAGCTGCGTCGCAAGGTCCTGGACCTGGTCAAGGCCCTGGCTGACGACTCCGAAATCTAATTCGAGCCGTGGTCGGCGAAATTTTCTTCTGAAGGCAACCGCCTTCATCCATAAATTTATTCCGGCGCCGTGACTGCGGCGCCGGAATTTTTTTTGGTCACTTCGCAGCGTTGACGATGTCGGTAATCGTCACAGGGAAGCCCTGGGTCGCGGCGCCGCGATCGAACAGCCCCGACTGGTGGTTGGTCAGGTATCCGTTGTCCCAGTACATTGGGATCATGCCGTGCTGGAAGGCGGAGCCGGTGATGTATTTGTTCCAGTAGTTGCGATAGATGCCGCTGGCATCGTACTCGGTGCGCAGGCTGGCGGCGTATTCGCCCAGGATGACCGGCACGCCCTTGTCGACGAAGTTGACCTTCATCTTCTGGAACTGCGCATCGGTATAGGCCTCGTTGGCCCAGGTCTCGGTATTGGCCGGGCTGGTGGCGATCGAGCCCCACTGCCAGATCGTGCTGCCGGTATTCAGCGTAAAATTGTAGGGGTCATAGTAGTGCACCTCCATCATCAGCCGGCCGGTCGTGGTGTCCGTCGGCAGGGTGGCGTTGCACAGAAGGGTGTGGTCGATATTGGTGTTGAAGCCCTGGACCACCAGCCAGCGTGAGGTGTTCCCGCCGCCGGTGGCGCGCACAGCATCGACGAACTTCTGATTGAAGCCGTGCTGCACCTCGCAATATTCGGCCTTGGGCGTGCCATAGTCGCCGTCCACCATGACCTCGTTGGTGCCGGCAAACAGCAGGTGGTCGTCATAGTCCTTGAACGTGGTGCCGATCTGGGTCCAGAACTTGGTCAGGCGGGCATCGGCGACGGCCTCGCTGGCATAGGTCGGCTGCAGCCAGCCGCCGTCCCAGTGGACGTTGATCATGACATACAGATCCGCCGCACGGGCATAGTCGATGACCTCCTTCACCCGCGTCAACCAGGCCGCGTTGATGGTGTCGCTGGAGTCGGCATACTGCTTCCACGACACCGGGATGCGGATGCTCTTGAAGCCGGCGGCCTTGACGGCCGTCATCAGGGCCTGGGTCGCGGCTGGATTGCCCCACGCCGTCTCCTGCGATACCGAATGCGGCGGTGTGCCCGAGCCGATGGCTTCCAGGGTATTGCCGAGATTCCAGCCCGGCGACATTTCGGTCAGGGCATTGGCGGCGGTCAGCCCGGCCGACGACGACGAACTGCTGCTTGAGCTGCTCGAACTGCTGCTTGAGCTGGAGCTGCTGGTGGCAGTGCTGGAGCTCGAACTGGAGCCCCCGCCACCGCCTCCGCCTCCGCCTCCGCCTCCGCCACAGGCGGTCAGCATCACGACCGTCGCCAGGCCCAGCGCCCAGGACGCCTTCGTCTTCGACGTTTCGAAAGTCTTCAGTGTAAACACATCAAATCTCCCCATTAGGTTTTTTGGATCAGGCGCCGTTGGTCAGCGCACGATAGGTGAAGGTGTTGAGCCGCACGGCGCCGGTCCCGGTGCAGCAGATGGCGATCTTCAGGCTCAGGAATCCTCCGAAGACATTGTGGTGCATGCCCGATACCTCCATCCGGGTCGGATGGCGGATCCAGGATGCGCCGTCATCGGGCGAATAGTGCCAGGTGATGACGTTGTCCTGATTGGTGACCCTCAGGCGCAGCTGGCGCGCCGTGATCTTCTGCCGGTTCCAGGCGTGGTCCTCGGCATATTGCCAGGTCCGCGTCTCTTCGCCGGTAAAGCCGACCCCGACATAGGCTTTGGAATTATAGTAAAGCAGCAGGCCCGCCACGGCCTCGCCTTCCAGTTCCAGGGTAACCTCGACCTCGTACGACCGGTCGCCGACCGGGCAGGTCAGCGGCGCACTATCGGCCGGCGACGTGCCTCGGGCGGCCAGGCGAAGGCCCTTGCCCTCGTACTTCACCCGGTCCATTTCGCCGGGCTTGGGGTCGTGGAAGCTCCACTGGATGCCGAAGCGGTTGGCGCTGAAATCGTCCGACAGTTTGAACCCGGCCGGGCCTGCCGTGCCGCCCTTGGGTTTCCTCATCGGCTTGGACAGGTCAACGCCCAGAGCGCGGAACCAGCCATCCTTGGTCCATTCGGCGGGCTCCAGCAGGGTCTGGCGGCCAAGCGTCCGGAAACCGTTCTCGTAGCCGTGGTACACCAGCCACCAGTCAGCTTCTCCGTTTTTTGGTGAAGGCCCTTCCATCAGAGTGGCGTGGCCGCGCGACCACCAGGGTTCGTCGGTGCTGAGCGTGCGGACCAGGGGGTTGTTAGGGTAGTGCTCCCACGGTCCGTGGATCGATTTGGAACGCGCAGCGATGACCATATGGCCGGTTACGGGGCCGGCCGTACCGCCGACGGCGGTCACCAGGTAAAAATACTCGCCGCGGCGCAGCAGCTTGGGGCCTTCCGGCGCGAAGTTCTCCACGATCCAGTCGTCGGGATTGATCCACGGTTGATAGGCCGGCTCCAGGACACCGTCCGCCGCCAGGCCGTCGTCGGTCAGGCGGATCTTGCGGATGCCGTTGACGAACAGGTAGCGCTTGCCGTCCTCACCGACGATGTGGCCGGGATCGATGCAGTCATGGATGTTGAGATCGACCGGATCGCTCCATGGACCTTTGATATCGGCGGCCCAGATGGCATAGATCGACCACGGCTTGCCGTCGGGTGCGGCCGGGATGTAGATGAAATAGCGATCGTTGTGCTTGCACAGGTCGACAGCCCAGATGGTGCCCAGCGGCTTGAACAGGGCCGGACCGACCGGTGTCCAGTTGACCAGGTCGGTCGAGTGCCAGATGACCAGGCCCGGATACGAAAAGAACGATGAGAACGTCATGTAGTAGTCGTCACCATCCTTAAGGATGGTCGGGTCGGGATGGTCGCCGGCGATGATAGGGTTGAGATAGGTGCCGTCGCCAAGGTCGGCTTTGCGCTGACCTTCCGGGCCTGTGCCCCACTGCGGCTTGGCCCTCTTGTCGCCCGCCACGGCAACGGCCGGCACCAGGACGGCGGGTGTCAGGACAGCGGGTGTCAGGACAGCATTGGCCGCCAGAGTCGTGAACAGATTGCGGCGTGTCGTCAAGGCGGGCGTCCTCAGTTCGGCGTGATGGTGACGATGACTCTGGCGTACCGCGTCAGGGCGGGCGCGCCCTTATCGGTGACTTTGACGATGAAATGGGCGGTCTCGGCTTTCGAAACCTGAGGTGCCACGACCGGAACGGCATAGATGTTCTCGGCACCGGCGATGGCGATCGGCGTCTTGAGGCTTCCCGCTTCCGGATAATGGAACCAGAGATAGCTGAGATTGTCGCCGTCCGGATCGCGGCTGCCAGCGGCGCTCAAGGTAAAGCGCTCACCCGACTTGACGGTCAGGTGGTCGGCATGCCCCAGGGCTACAACCGGCGGGTGGTTGGCCTTGGCATAGGGCCTGATCGTCCAGTCCATGCGCGCGGCAAAGTCGTTCTGAAAGTCCTTGCGCCAGCGCCACACGGTCGTCTTGTAGCCGGTCGCGCTCTTGTCCGACGGGCGAACGGCGCGGCCGAAGTCACTGGCCACGAAGGGCGTATAGGTGTCGACGGCATTGCTCCAGATCGGCCGCGGTTCCTGCTCGATCGCCATGCCGCCGTTGAAACCCTTCGGGTCGGTATCGGCCAGTTTCGGCACGTACAACTCATAACGTCCGCCCCAACCGCCCCACTCCGGGTGGTCAGGTACATTCAGCCCGTTGGGGATCAGCGCCAGGAAGCTTGGCGTATCGCCTTCCATGCCATAGGCGACGTCCGGGTACATGGCGCCGAGCGGCCCGTGGCCCTGCTGGATATTGGCGCCCAGCCAGGCATTGCTGATCTCGGTATTATCGAAGCCCGCTTCAACATGCATGATGCCGCTCCAGGTGGCGTTGCCGTAACCGCCCGGGCTGACGATGTAGAACAGGTCCGGGAAGGTTTTGCGCATCCAGATGCCGGAATCGTCCTGGTCGGAGATGGTATAGACGCGCAGCTTGGCGACCAGCCGTTTGACCTCGGCCGGGGAGCGGGTTTCGCGCAGTTTGTAGAGCGCCTGGGCCAGGGTGTTGGCGCCACCCCAAACCGAAACCCAAAGCGGTCGGTTATCGGGTGTGTCCAGCAGGGCGATGATGCGGTCGGAGCCGGGTGAATCCTTGCCCTTTCCGACCCCAGTCATGCCGTAAAGCGGCAGGCCCTGGGTGACGCGGTCCTGCAGCGCCTGGGCCGTGGGGTAACCCGGCGCGTGCAGCAACAGATTGGCCTGCACCTGGCCATAGGCGGTGATGATGGCGCGCAGCGACTCCGGCGCCACCCGGTTCTTCATATGGACTGAGGTCGTCGCTACGATGGCCTCGACATCGATTTCGTTGCTGTAAACCAGCAGGCGGACCATCGACTCGCTGTCGTCGGGTTCATTCTCGATATCGGTCAGGACGACAACGCGCTGTTTGACCGCTTCGGCCGCGGCCGTCCCGGCGAAACATAAGGTCGCCGCCGTCAGGATCGCTGCAAGGCGCTTCACGGCTGCACCTTTACCAGGACGACATCGTTGCTGTTCATCGCCACCGTCACCTCGGCCGTACCGTCAGCGCCGACCTTGATCCGGCGCGTGGTTTCCGGGGCATCGGTGGTCAGGCTTTGCAGCTTGGCCAGTTGCTCCGGCGTGGCGTCCTTGGGCGAGCCCATGGCGATCCAGTGGGAGTAGGCGTCATTGACCTTGTAGCCGGTGCGCTGGACGGTCACGGTGTAGCTGCCGGGCTTGAGGCCGCTCAAGACAACCTTCGCCGGGACGGAGGTCCGGTTCGGCACCAGCTTGCTGAAGAAGGTGCCGTTGCTGCTGCCCTTCTGGTCGGGGTGCTGGTAATCCCAGATCACCGCCGACAGGGTGTTGCCGTCCGACGATGCCCAGACCTGACCGTCCGTGGACGGAATTTCATTGCCCTTGAGCGCGTTGAGATACTTGTAGCCGAACCACGACGCCTTGCGGATGCCGTCGCGAGTCATCAGGCCGAAACCGCCATGGAAGGTCGCCGAAGGCGGGCCGGGCTCTTCGAACAGGTCGGAATAAAGCCAGTAGCTCATACCCTGGACGATGCCTTGCGTGGCCTTCAGCTTGCTGAGGATATAGGGCGCAGCGATGTAGGAATCGTGGCTCAAGTCGCGCGGATTGTAGCTGGTGCTCCACTCGGTGAAGAACAGTGGCAGGCCCGGCAGGTGCGACGCTTCGATCTCGTTACGCACCTTCTGGACATCACCGATGACCGCATTGGGATTCTTCGACAACTGGAGGTCCATCTTGCCCTCTTCGTCGAGATAGCCGTAATCGACACCGTAGGTATGGGTGGTGGCGAAATCGACCGGGGTGTTGGTGGTCTTGGCCCAGGCCAGCAACTCCGGCACCCAAGCGGCGCCGGCCGTCGACGGCCCGCCGACCTTGAGCTGCGGATCGATGGCTTTGATGGTGCGCGCGGTCAGACCGTAAAGAGCGAAATAGACCTCCTGGTCGGCATGCTGGAAGAAGCCGTCGAGATTGGGCTCGTTCCACACCTCGAAATACCAGGTACGGACCTCGTCGATGCCGTACCGGGCGATCAGGTGACGGACGAAGCTGTCGATCAGCTGCTTCCACAGGTCGAAGCGCGGATGCGAGGTATTGCCCTTCCAGTAGAAGATGGTCTGGTCCGAGGTCTTGATGGCCGACGGCGTGAAGCCCAACTCGACGAAGGGCTTGATGCCCATTTTCAGGAAGCTGTCATAGAGATAGTCAATCTTCGTCCAGTCATAGACCAGCTTGTTATCGACCATCTTCACCGTGCCCAGCTCGTCGTGGAAGATGTCGTGGAAACGGATATAGCGGAAACCCAGTTCCTGCGCGGCCAACTTCAACTGCGCCAGGTTGGCGTCGCGGATGGTGACACCGGGATAGTCGGCACCGACCGACAGGTCGAAGAAGCGATCGACCGGCTGCGTCGCCTTGCCGGCGTCCAGCTCGATGGTGCGGGTCGTGGTTGCGGCCAGGGCCGGCGTCGCCGCGGCCAGGGCCAGCAGCGAGGTCAGGGTGGTGCGGCGTGAAATAGGTCGCGTCATGGTTTCCTCATCTATTTTTGGGCAGGCGACGGCCGGAACAGGCGAAAATCGGGTAAGGGCGGGGCAGGCGGGTCGTCGTCCGTCCTGACGATATACAGCGTGTTGGCGGTGCCGTCGAACGCCGGCCAGGCGGGCAGGTCCGGGCCGTTCGGCGATCCCGTGGTGGCAAATCGCACCCAGGTATCGGCCAGTTGCGACGCCAGTTTACGGTCATTGGCCGTCCAGGCGCGCTTCGACCCGTCGAGATTGTCGAAGATATACTGGACGTCAGCGCCGTGACCGATGCCGCAGCCATAGTTGCACGGCGTCTCCTGGGCCGGCATATGGGCGAACAGGTAGATATAGGCGTCCGATCCGTCCTGTTGCGCCTGCAGATCGGCCCAGTACCACATCCGCCAGCCCCACCAGTCATTGGTCAGACGGTTGATCGAGGCCCTGGCGTCGGCATCGGTTCCTGCCGGATAGGCGGCCAGCAGAGCGTCGGATGGGGCATGGCCCAGCAACTGCGTCACCAGCGCGTTGTAGTTGGCGGCGGTAAAGTCAGAGGTTTTGAGCAGCTCCGGCGCCAGGTCCTTGCCCTCGTCGGCGGCCCAGCCGACCAGCAGCGGCACGTCGTTATAGCGGCGGCCGGCATAGAGGCTGGTCAGGTCCTCACGCAGGACATAGCCGTCAACGCTGGGGACCGTGTACCACGGCACCGCATGCAGGGCTTCGACGCTCATCCGGCGCAGGTCGGAAACATGAGTGGCGCCGGCGGCCTGGGTATAGGTCACGGCCCGCGCTTCGGCGCCTGTGCGCGAAAACATGGCGTCCTCGCTGGGGTCGATAGGCATGGCATAGTTGCCGCTTTGGGCGATGCCGCGATGGAAAAGCCCCTTGGCCACCGGCGACGCCATCAGCAGGTTGACCGATTCACCGCCGGCCGAATTGCCCATGATGGTGACGCGCTGCGGGTCGCCGCCGAAGGCCGCGATGTTGTCGCGGACCCATTGCAGGGCGGCGATCTGATCCTCGATGCCCTGATTGCCCGAGGCCTGGTGCGGCGACTCGGCCGCCAGTTCCGGATGGGCGAAGAAGCCGAAAATGCCGAGGCGATAATTGATGCTTACGACCACAGCGCCATGCTGCGCCAGGTTGGCGCCGTCATAGGAGGTCTGCATGCCCGACCCGCCGGTAAAGGCGCCGCCATGAATCCACACCATGACCGGCAGGTCCTTGGCGTTTTCCGGCGCCCAGACATTGAGATAGAGGCAGTCCTCACTCTTGCGCTCCGCCACCCAGGTCGCGGTCTGGGCACAGGCGGCCGACCGGCGTTGCGCTGGCCGCACACCGTCCCACGACGCGACCGGCTGGGGCGAGCGCCAGCGCAACTCGCCGACCGGCGGCGCTGCGAACGGCCACCCCCAGCCACGACCTGACGCTGCCGTCGTCCGTGCCGACGATCTGACCGCCGGTCACCTGGACCGGCGCCAGTACCACAAGCGCGGCGGCCAGGAGTGAGATCATCGCGACACGACCTTGACCAGGCCCGGTGCCGACTTGGCGAAGGCCTTGTCGCTGCCGGTGGCGGTCAGGGTCTTGGAAGTGTCGTCCCAGTGCAGTTTGGTCAGGCTGACGCCCTTGCCGGCTTCGTAGTCGTAGGTATTGCCGTCGTCGTCATAGAGGGTGAAGTCGCCGTCCTTGCCGGGATAGATGGCGATGGCAGTGATGGCCTGTTTGGTCGCCGTAGACGGGATGTCGGCGCCGATGGGCAGGATCGAACCGGCCTTAACGAACAGCGGAATCTGATCAATCGGCGCGGCGACCGTCAACCACTGCCCGCCGGCGAACTTTTCGTTGGTCCAGTAGTTGTACCAGTCGGCTCCGGCCGGCAGATAGACGCGCTTTTCGGTCTGGCCCTGTTCAGTGATCGGCGCGACCAGGAAGGCCGGGCCGAACATGTATTGCGTCCCCAGGTCCGCCACATTGGGGTCCTGCGGGAAGTCCATCCACAGCGGGCGCATGAAAGGCGCGCCCGTGTCGTAGGTCATCTTGGCCTGGCTGTAGATATAGGGGATCAGTTGGTAGCGCAGCCGGTCGAACTTCGCCATCACGCCCTCGGCCTGCTTGCCGAAAGCCCAGATCTCGGCGTTCTTGCGGTCACCGTGCAGGCGCAGGGTCGGCAGGAAGGTACCGTACTGGAACCAGCGGGTGTGCAATTCCGGATAGTCGTGGTTCTGGCCCACCGTCTCACGCGCATCGGACGGATCCAACAGCGGCGTCTTGGTGGCATTCGTCGTCTGCGGCAGCCATTGCCAGCCGCCGATGTCGTTGCCCCAGTAGGCGATGCCCGATGCCGTCATATTCAGGCCCGTCGGGACCTGGCGCTGCAGCGCCTCCCACGACGGATGGATGTCGGACGACCAGAACAGGGCGCCGGTGCGTTGCGAGCCAAGATAGGCCGCCCGCGCGAGGATCAGGACGCGCTTGTTGGGCTTCCAGGCACGCATGCCCTGGGCCACGCCCTCGACATGGACCAGCGGATACAGGTTGCGATAGCGGTCGCCGGTGCCGATCGAGAAGTGATACCCTTCCGGCACCAGGTCCGGCTCGGTCTCGTCCAGCCACGGATAGTCAAAGCCCTGGCTCAGAATATTGTCCTTGATCTTGCCCCAGAACCATTGCCGCGCCTCGGGGTTGGTCGAGTCGATCAGGGCGCCTGTGCGGTCCGACCGGAAGGGCAGGCCGTCGACCGGTGAACCATCCTTGTGGTGCAGGAAATAGCCCTTGGCCGCCAGTTCGTTGTAATAGCGGCCCGAGGTCTCATAGCGCGGCCACACCGAGATGATCGACTGCATCCCCATGTCGTGCAACTGCTTGTTCATACCGGCGGCGTCGGGAAACTGCGCCGGGTCGATGTCCATCTGGCCCATGCGGGTCCAGTGGAACCAGTCGACCACCATGACGTCGAGCGGATAACCCTTCTGGCGGTAGGTGTTGGCGACGCGCAGCACCTGTTCCTGGCTGTCGTAGCGCGCCTTGGACTGGATCAGGCCGAAGGCGGCCTTGGGCGGGATCGGGGTCTTGCCGGTGACGCGGGCATAGGCCGAATAGATCTGTTCCGGCGTATCGCCGGTGACAATGAAGAAGCTGACACGCTCGCCGACCTTCGACTGGAAGGCGGTGCGGCCGTTGACGGCGCCAACAAAGCGGGTCTGCGACGGGTTGTCCCAGATAATGCCGTAGCCCTTGGACGACACCATGAACGGGACGCAGACGGTTTCGCCGGCCGGAGCGTCGTACCAGTGTTTGCAGTCCAGGACCTTGCCGCGCAGGTCCAGCGAACCCAGCGATTCCTGGTTCTGGCCCATGCCATAGAGATGCTCGTCGGCGGGCGCGGCAAAGGACGCGCCGACCTGGTAGGTCGCTTCGCCATTGACCTCGTGCGGCGCCATTTCCCAGCCGTTCATAGTCAGCAGGGTGTCACCGCGGGCGTTCTTTACCGTCAAGCCGACCGGCGCGAGGGATGGCGCGAAATACTTCTCGCCCTGGCTGGGCACGCGCGGCGCCGGGGCTGGATTGATCTTCAAAGTCAGGGCATTGGAGGCGAAGGTGTCGCCATCCGCACCCGTGGTCTGGCGGAAACCGGAGTTGTCGCCATTGGCTGGTAAAATGCCATAGCCTGGACCTTTCAAGGCCTCGGCCTTCTCGGCAGCGATGGTGACGTGGACCACATTGGGGCCGTAGGCTTCAACGCTGACCCAGGCGCCATTGCGGTCGAGGGTGGCGATCGGCGCCGCCAGGGCTCCTGACGCCAGGGTCATGGCCGAGGCCAGGACGGCGAGTGATGCGCCGACGGAAAACTTGCTCATCTGTGCTCCGATACAAAGGTCCCTCCCGGTGTGACGGCCGGGAGGGTAAGTTTTTGGAAGACGGTCCAGGGAGGACACGCCACGTGCCTGGACCGGCACACGCAGCGGAAAGTTGATCACGGCAAGCCGTGACCAATCCAAATGGCGAGGAGGCTGCTGGGGCGGGTTGCGACGTGAGCGCTAACATTGGAAAGCATCATGGCGTCGCAACAGCAGGGTGTTCGGTAGGTCCTCCGGTTATGTTTTTTCCCGAGTGTATACGTGGTATGATAATTTGTCTAAACCTCAGAATTGGTTTGACATTTCACCCTTCATCGCTTCAAAGTGTCCGCACAAGTGTTCGTTGTGTCCGGAAGCGTACATGTCCCAAGCCAAGCCCAGCGTCCTGTTCATCGATGACGATCCGGACCTGAGAAAAACCGCCGAACTTCTGCTGCGCAAGAAGGGCTACAGCGTCCATGGCGCGGCCCATCCGGACGAGGCGCTAAGCTGTCTGGTCGCCAACAGCATCGACGTCATTCTGCTTGACCTGAATTTTTCGCGCGGCCAGACCTCGGGCGAGGAGGGCCTGGCCTGCCTGCGCGACCTGCTGCGTCATGACCCCAAGGCGGCCGTTCTGGTGGTCACAGGCCACAGCGGACTGAATATCGCCGTCCAGGCCCTGCGCAATGGCGCGCGCGACTTCATCATGAAGCCGTGGAACAATGATCGCCTGGTTGAGGCCATCGAAGCGGCGCTGACCGCGCGCAAGCCAGTCGAGATCAAGGCGCTGGATCCCTCCATCATGGTCGGGCATTCGCCGGCCCTGCAACGCATCGCCTCTGCGATCGACCGCTGCGCGCCGCTCACCGCGTCGGTCCTTCTGACCGGGGAGGCCGGCACAGGCAAGACCCTGGCGGCCATGGCCTTTCACCGGCAATCCGGCCGCGCCAACCTCACCTGCGTCGAGGCGTCGGCGCTTACGGCCGGCGATCTCGATGACATGGCCAATACAACGCTTCTGGTCGAAAACATCGACCGGCTGGGGGAGGGTCAGGGACCGGCCCTGTTGGCCTGGCTGCACCGGGCGCCGCGCCATAACAGCCGGCTGATTGCCACCAGCACCCGGCCGCGCGCCGAGCTGGGTCTCGATCGCGGCCTGATGTACGCCATCAGCACGCTGGATGTCGCCCTTCCGCCGCTGCGTGAGCGGCCGGATGATATTGTTCAGTTGGCGGAGCATTTCATCCGCATTACCTGCCAGCAGCACGGTTTTGCCACCAGGACATTGTCGCCCGAAGCCCAGGCCCTGCTGACGTCACAGGCATGGGACGACAATATCCACGCCTTGCGTCATACGATTGAACGGGCGGTGATCCTGGGCGACAGCGTTACGATCTCCGGTGCCGACCTCGCCCTGCATACTGGCGACGGCCTGTCGGCTGTTCCGGTCAAACCGAAACTGGCGGCGTCGGAAAAGACCCTGATCGAAGACGCGCTGAAGCGGACCAACTTCAATGTTTCGGCGGCGGCGACTGAGCTGGGCTTGACGCGGCCGGCCCTGTACCGGCGTATGGCGAAACATGGCCTCTAGGACGCGCGCCTTCCACATGCTGCTGATCGCCGCTCTGGTGGCGCTGGCGCTGTTTGCCTTCGAGGCCGGGCGCACCGGGCTTTGGGTCAATCTTCTCCTGGGGCTGCTGGGCTGCGCTGTCTTGCTGTTCCTTATCTGGGTCCGGCCCGAGGACCGCCTGGCGTTGGTGTCATCGCCGCCGGTTCTGGCGCCGGATGATCCCGACGGCCTGCGTCTGCTGCTGGACCAGGTGCCGATCCCGCTGGTGCGCTGTGCGCCGTCGCAGACGCCGCAGGCCATCAATCGCGCGGCGCGCGGCCTGTTCCAGGCGGAGGATGTGATCGCGTCGGACGAACTGATAGCGGCTTTGACCGGGCCAGTCTCCGGCGCGCGGCCGGTGGTCACTGTGCTGGGGCGGCGCTATGCCCTGAGCGTCAGCGAAATCGAATCCGGCGACGGGCCCGTCCGCCTGGCCGCCTTGACCGATGTCCAGGTCGAGATGCACAAGGCCGAGGCCGCGGCGCTGCGCGACACCCTGCATATTCTCAGCCACGAGATCATGAATTCCCTGACTCCGGTGGCGTCGCTGGCCGATGTCGCCGATTCCTATCTGGACGGCGAGACCAGTGCCGGCGCCGGCTCGGCGCGTGAGGCGCTGGAGATGCTGTCGCGGCGCGCCAGGAGCCTGACGCGGTTCATCGAGGCCTATCGTTCGGTCGCCCGCCTGCCCGAGCCCGTGCTGCAGCCGGTGGCGCCGGCCCGGCTGATCGACGATATCCTGGGGCCGTTCCAGCACAGTTCCTCGGCGCAGGATGTCGCCTTTCAGGTGGATATCGCCGACGCTTTGCCGACCGTCGATATCGATGAGCCTCAGATCAGCCAGGCGATCATCAATGTCATCACCAATGCCATCGAAGCGACCGAAGGCCAGGCCGACCGACGAGTGCGCGTCTCTGTGTCCCAGGTGCACCAGACGGTGGCGATCCGCGTGTCCGACAACGGTATCGGCATCGCCGGCGACATTCGCAGCAATCTGTTCAGCGCCTTTGCGACCACCAAACCCAAGGGCACCGGCACAGGACTGAACCTGGCGCGACAGATTCTTCTGGCCCACGGCGGCAATCTCGAACTTCTCGACGGGGAGGCGGAGACGACCTTCGCCTTCACCCTGCCGGTCAGGGGTTGAGCATGCCCCTGATCAGCCTCAGCGATATCCATCATACCTACAGCGGGACGGCCCAGGCCGTACCAGCTCTGCGCGGGGTCTCGATCGACATTGATCCCGGCGAATTCGTCGCCATCATCGGACCTTCAGGTTCCGGCAAGTCGACCCTGCTCAACATTATCGGCACCCTCGAAAAGCCGAGCCAGGGCCGCTACCTGTTCGACAACCGCGACGTCACCACCATCCCCGAGCGCGACCTGGCTCGGCTGCGCGCCACCCGGATCGGCTTTGTTTTCCAGAACTTCAACCTGATCGACCACCTGACCGTCTATCAGAATATCGAACTGGGTCTGCGCTATCGCCGCGACCACCTGCGCGGCCGGCGCGAACTGGTCATGGAGGCGATGGACCGGGTCGGCATGGGGCACCGCGCCGACCACCTGCCGCGTCAGCTCTCCGGCGGTCAGCAGCAGCGCTGCGCCATCGCCCGCGCCATTGTCGGCCAGCCCGCGATCGTTCTGGCCGACGAACCGACCGGTAATCTCGATTCGCGCAACGCCGCCCAGACCCTGGGTATCCTGAAGGAGCTCAACGACAAGGGCACCACCCTGATCATCGTCACCCACGCGCTCAGTCAGGCCGACCAGGCCTCACGGACGATCGAGATGCACGACGGCCGCATCCATCTCTCAAGCCGCAGGCTGTCGTGACCCCGCTGCTGTCCCTCCTGCTGTACATCTTCCGCACGGTCGTCGCACGCTGGGGCGTCTATCTGCTGATGGTGGCCGGCCTGACCCTAAGCTATGCCGCCGCCATCGTCGTTACCCTTTATGTCCACGATGAACTGACCCACGATCGCTTTATGGCGCAAGCGGACCGGGTCTATATGCTGACGGCCCGCTATGGTCCGCCCGATCGCGGCCTAGTGGCCAGCGACCGGACGCCGGCTGGAATGGCCAAGTGGATGGCGTCGGACGTCGCCGAGATCGACCAGGTCGCCCGGATCGTCGCCATCGAATGGCCGATGCGCAGCGCCCGCCGCCAGGTGCGCGAACGCTTCTACTGGGCCGACCCCAACATTTTTAAAATATTGCAACTGCCGGCCGTCGAGGGCGACCTGGCCACAGCGTTGAAAGCGCCCGGCAGCGTGGTCATGACGCAAAGGATGGCACGCGCCTATTTTGGCCGGCCTGACGCCGTCGGCCTGACCCTGACCACCAAGGACAACCAGCCCCTTACGGTGACAGCGATCCTGAAGGACCTGCCGGCCAATACCCATCTCGACCGCGAGATCTTCGTCTCGGGCCGCGGCAGCTACTCCATGCTGGCGGTGTTCGACCTCAATCCCGACTATCAGTGGAACAGTGCCTATATCTACGCCACCTTCAAGCCCGGAGCGGACGTCGCCGCGGTCGAGGGGCGGCTGCAGGCCATCAGCCGCAGCCACTGGCGTGGCCCGAACAACCTGCCGGAAGGTTATGAGCTGATCCGCCTGACAGACCTGCACTTCCATCCGCATGGCGATGGCGAGCAGAGGCCGCGCGGCCACGTCGGGTCGATCCTCGCCCTGGTCGTCGTCACCGCCGCCATCCTGGCCCTGGCCGGCATCAACTTCTCGGGCCTGGTCCTGGCCGAAACCCAGGAGCGCGGTGACGAAATGGCCATCCGCAAGGCCTTGGGGGCGCGTCGTATCGACCTGATCTGGCAGATCCTGCGGGAGGCCTTGTGGGTCAACCTGGTCAGTGTGGTCCTGGCCCTGGCGGTGGTGGAACGGTTGTTGCCGGCGCTGAATGGCGGGTTGGACCTGGACCTGCACCTGTGGCGGCATCCGGCGGTCTTTCTGGGGGTGCTGGGGGCGACGGTCGTGTTGGTGACCGTGTTGAGCGGCCTGTATCCGGCGTTTGCCGTATCGCGGCCGGCGGCCAATACGGGCACAGGCCGTCTCAGTGCGCTGCGCTGGCGCGGCTGGGTGGTGGCCCAGATCGCTCTGGTCGTCGTGCTGCTGATCGGGTCGCACACCATGAACCGGCAATGGCAGTATGCCACCGACGATGCGCTGAACTTCAATGGCGACCATGTGGTGATGATCCGGTTTTCGGATTTTCCCAATGACGATGCCGACTTCGTGGCCCATCTGCGGGACCTCAAAGGCGTGGAGTCGGTGGCGGAATCCTTCGGCAGCCCGACGATGGACAATGTCCGTCCGGCCTGGATTCGCCGGCCGGGCCTCCCCCTGATCAGCCTGACGCGGAACTCGGCCCACCCTGACTTCTTCAAGGTCTTCCAGGTGCCGCTGGTGGCCGGCCGGCACCTGTCGGGCACATTTTCCGTCCCGGAAGTCCCGCCGGAAATCCTGATCAACCTCTCTGCGGTCAAGGCGCTGGGTTTCGCCACACCCGAGGCGGCGCTGGGGCAGGAGATCGTCTATGAGACCGACCGGACGACCATGCGGTCGCGCATTGTCGGCGTGCTGCCGGACCTTCGCTTTGCCACAGTGTACGAACCGAAGGGGCCGATGATCTTTGATAATTTTTCGAAATATCTTACCGTGGTGAACGTGCGGATTTCGCCAACCGACACGGCGGGGACCCTGGCGCGGATCGACGCCCTATGGAGCCGCGACAATGGCGGCTCCATGCCGATGCAGCGGTGGTTTTATCGCGACTATCTTTTGGACCAGTATCATGATCTGCATCAGCAGATGCGGGTCTTCAACCTGGTGGCCGGGGTGGCGATCATCTTGTCCACCCTCGGGCTGACGGGGTTGTGCATCTTCCTGACCCGGCGCCAGGCGCGCGACTTGGCGATATTGCGGGCGCTGGGCGCGACGTTCGGGGACATCTTCGTACAGCGCCTGACGCCGTTTTTCGTGCCCTTGCTGATCGCGAATGCCATTGCCTGGCCGGCTGCCTGGCTGGTCCTGCGCAGCTGGCTGGGGTCGTTCGCCGAGCATATTCCGTTGTCGGCGGTATCGTTTTTGGGCGCCGCGGTGACGTCGGTAGTCTTTGCCCTGCTGACGGTAGCGGCGCACTCGGCCCTGACGGCCGGGAAGGTGTCGGTGTCGGCGAGTTTACGGCATGAATGAGGTCAGTTCTGGAGACGGAGGCGGTGTTTTTTTGTCTCTGAGCCCTCTATTTATGTGGCCGTTTTTCATGGCTCTGGGCGAAGCACTGCGGACGGCTTAGCCCGGCCAGCGTGCAAAACATTGCGTTTGTGACAAAAAATTTGGCGTTGCTGGCTAGTTGACGCGGTTCGCAAACTCGCGTTCCTTAGGTTTATAGGTCAGTCAGTACAACCTGCGGGCATGTGGGTGGTTGTTTCCCCCTCGGCTTTTTCGGTTTTTTTAGCGTCTTCACGAGTGTGCAGATCGCCTTAACCTGCCTGCGCGCGACAACGTGCAGGGGTATGGCCGAGCGGCATCTTATCGAGTCCACGGGTTACCTTGCGTTTGCTTTTCAGGAAATGAAGCCATGACTGTGCGCGGTGTCGCAATTGTGTTGTTTTTCGTCGTGTCGTTCGGATCGGCGGGCTACACGGCCTGGCTGCACGCGCACCGCTCCAAGTTTCCAGTAGAGTACACGACGCCGCGGAACATGGTCAATTATACCAACCTGGACAGCTAAAAGATCCCCGTGTCAATAACGGCCGAGGAAAAAACAGTGCTTTCCGCAACCCGCATAGCAACATTCGCTTCAGTCGCGTTTTTTCTTGTTGTCAGCATTATCGGTCGCACTCGTAAATCGAAGTAATCATCTACGAATACAGGGATAGGAGCAGCATTCCGCAGCCGTTATTGACGCGGCATTGCAGGGGTATGGGCTGATCTTCGCTTGCGACTTGCGGCTTTGACTTGGCGCGCGACGAATTCACGGTAAGGGGTCAGAAAGACTACACGGGGCGCCATTGTGCATAAGGCCAGGGAAGGTTTTGCTCTCCGTGAGCATGCCATTATCCCTCTGATCACCGTCAACCGTTAAATGGGATGAAACGACGTTGCGGTTGGGTGTCGGAGGCTGATGATCGTTGGCGTCGCTTACGTCCTTGCTGCCTGTCGTAGAGCTAGGTCTGTGATCGCGTCGAGGAAGCGAATATGTTCGGGCGTGCACCAGGTCTTGTTCGACATTTGGCGCTGCCACGTCCAATCCGGCCAGTCCCGGAACAACTCATCCAATCCGAACTGGAAGGTTTCGTCCATATTCACCGAGACATAGCCGCGTTCGAAGGAAATGTAGGGCGATGGCCACTCAGCGCCGGCCAGGACGGCGACGACGGGTGACTCGTCCTTGGTCTCCATCACTTCCGGATGGTCTTCAAAGCACCATTTGATGGCGTCCTGTGGAGAGCTGATCCACTGGCGGAAACCGTCTATCGATTCTGGAAACTTGACCCGGCGGGCCAGGGAGACCTGGTCTTCGGAAGGCGTATCCATAATTGCGTACCTCGCTGCACCGATTGACATGACGCCTCGAGCAGAGGTGGGACGGCGTTCGAATTCCGTCAAGGGTTTGAACCGGCGATCACCGCAATATGACCGGAAGGTAACAAGGTGCGCAAAGACTGGGTGCGGCGGCTCAGCACCTAGGTGATCCGCGGTTCTCCCGAGATCGTAGGCGACTGAATAAGACAATTGCATTGCGATCGTCCGAAGCCTACCGGTAAGCACCGGCTACCACCTGGAGACCCGAATGCTTGCGAAGTCCCGGCCAAAGTCTTGGCTTGTTATCCTTGGGGTGGTGGCTGCCTGCCTCCTCGCCGGCGTCGTTTGGTTCATGGTGTCGCGTCCCGCAACGGTCGCGGTTCTGGAGATCAAACCTGCCACAACCGAGATCGGGCTTTCGGTCGTCGGGCGTGTGCGGCCTGCCGACCTGGTCCAGTTGACGTCGTTAAATGCCGGACAGGTCATTCAGCTTCTGGCCGACAATGGCGACCGCGTCCAGGCGGGTGCGGCGCTGGCGGTTATCCGCGCCACGGTCGAACAGGCTCAGACCCAGGCCAATGCCGCACGCGAACGCGCAGCGCGCGCCGAGGCCGTGGAGGCCCGGCAGTCCTATGAACGGACGCGCATGCTGGCCGACAAGGGGTTCGCCGCCCCCGCCGCTCTGGACATTGCGCGGGCCAAGCTCAATGCCGCCGAGGCCAATCTGGCCGCCGCTACGGCGGACGTGCAGGCGGCTGCCGAACGCACACGTGAGTTCACCATCCGGGCGCCCATGGACGGCACGGTTCTGCTTCGTCCCATCGACAATGGTCAGGTCGTCGCGGCCGGCGAAACCCTGTTCGAAGTGGGCTCGGATGCCGGCACGGAGATCTGGGCGGAGGTCGACGAAACCTATGCCGACGATCTGCAGCCGGGCATGCCGGCGCGCGCCGCGCTGTCCGGGTCTGACTCGGTCTTCGGCGCCCGGCTGAGCGAAGTGTCGCCGCGGGTCGACGCGTCGACCGGCGGTCGTCAGATCCGGCTGGTCCCTGACACCACCACCACGCTTCCGCCGGGGCGCTCGGTCGATGTCACGGTAGTGCTCAGCCAACGTCCCAACGCCATCGTAATCCCGCGCAAGGCTGTTATAGACGCAACCGCCGGTCCCAAGGTCTATGTCGTCGACAACGAGGGCGTCGTGCGTGTGCGCGAGGTGGCCATCCTGCGCTGGCCCTCCGTCAATGCCATCGTGGAAAAGGGCCTGAAGGCGGGTGACCGCATCGTCCTCGACCCGTCGTCGGTTCGCAACGCGCAGCGGGTGCGCCCCGTGCCGGCCGGCGGGCAATGACATCATGTTCGCCTTTACCGTTGCGCGTCGCTACCTGTTCTCCAATCCGCTTCAGACCGTCCTGCTGGTGGCGGGCGTTGCCCTGGGCGTCACGGTTTTCATCTTTATCACCGCCCTGATTGCCGGCCTGGCCGTCTTGCTGACCGATCAGGTGACGGGCAACAGCGCCCACGTGACGCTGGACCCGCCGACCCGCGTTGCGCGGGTTCTCCCCGGCGCGCAACCCATCGAATCCGTTGCCCTGGTCTCCACGGTCCAGCGGCGGCAAATCCGCGACTGGCCGCGGATCGAGGGACTGCTGCGCGCCGAACCGTCAGTCATCGCGATTAGCCCCCAGATCACGGGCAGTGGCTTTCTGGTTCGCGGCGAAGCGGTCGCCCAGGTCGAGGTCATTGGCCTGGAGCCGCAGGGCATCGACGCCATCACGCCGATCTCGAGCAAGATTATCAGCGGCAGCAATGCCCTGGGCGCCGACGGCCTGCTGATCGGTGAGCGCCTTGCCCAGGAGTTGGGGCTTTATGCCGGCCAGGTCGTGTTGTTGCGGACCGAGCGCAATGCTGAGCGGCAACTGACCGTCAAGGGCATCTACCGCACCGGGCTGCAAAGCCTGGACGAGCGCGTTGCCTTTCTGTCGTTGCAAACCGCCCGCCCGCTGTTTGACCTCCCCGAGGGCGTCACCAAGATCGAGATCAAGCTGAACAATCCCACGACAGCCCGCGAAGAAGCCGATTTCCTGGCCGAAGCGACGGGTTTGCGGGCGATTTCCTGGCAGGACAAGAACCTCGACCTGGAAGGCGCCCTCAAGTCCCAGGGGCAGACCGGTACGCTGATCCAGATCTTTTCGCTCATCTCCATCGTTATTGGCGTGGCCAGCGCCCTGGTCCTGTCGGCGTACCGGCGGCGGCCGGAAGTCGGCATCATGCGCGCGTTTGGAATTCCATCGGGCTTCATCGCCTGGATCTTCCTGCTTCAGGGTCTGCTGATCGGGCTGGCCGGCGCCGCTATCGGCTGCGCCACGGGCTACGGTTTGTGCACCTGGCTGGCAGGATTGACTCGCGCTGATGGCACGGCGGCCCTGCCCATTGCGCCGGAGCAGGGCGGCTATGTCGCGGCCATTGTTCTGACGACGCTGGGAGCCGTCATTGCCTCGGTTCTGCCCGCCCGTGCCGCCTCGCGCATCGATCCGCTGGAGGCGATACAGCAATGACCCGACTGCTGGAAGCGCGCGGCATCGAAAAGACCTTTCACAACGGGGACGAAGACACCCAGGTGCTGAAAGGGATCGATCTCGATCTGGAACCGGGGGAGATGGTCGCGCTTTTGGGCGCGTCGGGCTCCGGCAAGTCGACGCTTCTGTCGATTGTCGGGCTGTTGCTGCGCCCCAGCGCCGGCACGCTGACGATCAGCGGCCAGGCGATCGACGGCCTGTCCGAAAAGGAACGCAGCCATTTTCGCAATACGCGTTTGGGCTTTGTCTTTCAGTTCCATCATCTCTTGCCGGATTTTACAGCGCTGGAGAATGTCGCCTTTCCGGCGGCGGCGCCGGCGGGCGGCCTGTCACGGCAAATGCGTGAACGTGCGAGCGAATTGCTGGGCCGGGTCGGGTTGTCCGACCGCGCCGACTTTGGTGCCAACCGCCTGTCCGGAGGCCAGAAGCAGCGCGTCGCCATTGCCCGCGCGCTGATGAACGCTCCGGACCTCGTCATCGCCGATGAGCCGACCGGCAATCTCGACCGCGAGTCGGCGGATCGCGTTCTGGACCTGATGCGTGAGGTCAATAAGGCTGACGGCGCAACCTTCCTGATCTGCACCCATGATGAAAGCGTTGCTGAACGCTGCACGCGGCGCATCACGCTGCTTGACGGCCGCGTGAGTTGAGCGGTTGGACGGTGGCGGAATATTGGCCGCGCGGTTGGTCCGTTGACCTCTGCGGCGCGTATGATCGTTATCGATCACCTGAGTGCCTTGCGCGATGAACCTTTACCTCTGTGCCGTCATGGCCGGTGTGACCACCTTGCTACTGGGCGGGTGCGCCAGCGCGCCCCTGACGACTGCATCGACCCTATCGTCAGCGGACCAGTTGACGCCTGGCAAGACGGGAAGGACGACGACCAGGGAATATCGCGACGGCCCGGCCCTGGCGCAGGTGAAGCGTGTCTACCTGCATCCGACGGAGCTGGTGACCGGTGACGCGGCGCGTTACACGCTGAAAGACGACGAAAGAGAACTGGTGCTGGCCGAGGTCGAGGCGCAACTGTGCTTTGAACTGGCCGAGCGTTTCGAATTGGTGCGTGAACCGGGCCAGAGCGATGCCGAGGTGACGTCTGCGGTGACGTGGTTCGAGCCCACGGGCACAGCCGGGTCGGGCGCCGCGGCGGCGGTCAACTTCTTCATTCCCGGCCCGCTGGGGGTACGGCTGCCCGGCACCCTCGGGGGGCTGGGTGGTGAAGCGGAGATGACCGCCGGCAAGCGTCAGATCGCCGCTATTGTCTGGGCCCGTCAGGCTCAGGCCGTCGGCACCGACTCGCCGTCCCTGTCGCGTTTGGGCGATGCGCTCCAATTCGCCGAGCCCTTCGCGGACGATGTGGCACGGGTGATGTCGCCGGATACCCTGCCGCAGCCAAGAACCTACACTGCCGCCAACGATCCATGTGCGGCTTACGGCGACCGCATTCAGGCGGCCGGCTTCATCTTTGACAAGGTCACAGGTGTCTATGTACCCTCCGGTCGTAGGAAAGTCACAACCGAGGGTTCGGGCAATTAGAGCGGTTCTCGCCGCGCATTAAGCCCTCTTTTATATCACCCTGTTATATTGGCGCCTGATCTCGAAGGGATGGCGCAGGGTTGAAAACCTTCATAGGCAGGCTGAGGCATATTTTTACCGTCTCCGGCGAGAGTCCGGAACTGGTCCAGGCGCAGTTTCGCGCCTTCTGCAAGCAGATGCCCACCCTCTACTTCATCCTGACCGTCAGCACCCTGGCGGTCAGCTACACCTTCTCGTCGCGTGCGCCGCTGTGGCTGTCGGTCTATCTGCCCGGGGCGATATGCCTGGTCTGTGTCGGCCGGTTCCTGTGGTGGATACGCGCCGGCAAGAAGCCCGTCTCCCATGACCATGCGCTACATCACCTGAAGCGGACCAACACCCTGGCTGCGCTGCTGTCCATAGGTCTAACGACATGGGGTTTAAGTCTGTACGGCTTCGGCGACGCCGAGGCCCAGGGGCATGTCATCTTCTATATGGCGTTGACGGTCATCGCTTGCATCTTTTGCCTGATGCACCTGCGGTCGGCAGCCATCAGCGTGACGCTGATCGTCGTTGCCCCCTATATTGTCTTTCTGATGGCAGAGGGCGGGCCGACTCAACGCGCTATCGCCGTCAACCTGTTACTGGTTTGCATGGCCATGATCAGCGTTTTGCTGACGCATGATCGCGACTTCAAGGAACTGATCTCGTCACGCCGTGACCTGACCGCCAAGCAGGCGGAAACCGAGGCCCTGTCCAATGAGAATTTCCGCATTGCCAATCTGGATGCGTTGACGGGCCTGCCCAATCGGCGGCGGTTCTTTCATGATGCCGAAGCTGTCTTTGCTGCTGCTGAGGCGGGCGGGAAGGCGCTGGCCATCGGGGTGATCGACCTGGACGGGTTCAAGCCCGTCAATGATACCTTCGGGCATGCGGCCGGCGACAGGGTTCTGGTCGAGGCGGCGGAACGGTTTCAGCGGGCCGCTGCGGAAACCGGACACCCGGAGGTCATGGTCTATCGGCTGGGCGGGGACGAATTCGGCCTGGTCGTTCAGGGAGAGTTGCGCACGGGTGTGCTCGAGGATCTCGGACGGCGGCTCACGGAGGCGACATCGCGGCCATTCGCAGCCGGCGGTGCCCATACCCAGTTGGCCTGTTCCATCGGGTTTGCCCTTTGGCCGCAGTCCGGCACCACGGCGGAAAGCCTTTTCGAGTGCGCCGACTATGCGCTCTATCATGCCAAACGGCATCTTCGGGGACAGACCGTCCTGTTTTCGACCGACCACCAGGCGGAGATTCTCAACCAGAGCGTCGTCGAACGCAGCCTGCAGGCGGCCGATCTGTCAGCAGAGCTTTCGCTGGTCTATCAACCCCTTATCGACCTGCGCACCGGTCGCACCGTCGGCTTCGAAGCCCTGGCGCGGTGGGACAATCCCAGCCTGGGGCGGGTGACGCCGGCGGTGTTCATTCCGGCGGCCGAACGAGCCGGGCTGATCGGCACTGTGACCCGCGTGTTACTCGAAAAGGCGCTGCGCGAAGCCAGGACCTGGCCGCCGGCCATGGGTCTGTCGTTCAATCTGTCGGCCCACGATATCTGCGCCGCCGAGGGTGTGGTGCGGCTGATCGCCATTGTCCACGCCAGCGGTATCGACCCGAAACGCATTGACTTCGAAATCACAGAGACGGCCATGACGGCCGATTTCGAACGCGCATGCCAGTCGGTGAATACCCTGAAGGCTTTAGGCTGCCAGGTGTCACTGGATGACTTTGGCACGGGCTATTCGTCGCTCAGCCATGTCCACCGGCTGCCTCTGGATCGCATCAAGGTCGATCGCAGCTTCGTCGCCGATCTCGACACCAATCCGGCCAGCCGTAAGATCGTCAAGAGCCTGACCTCGCTATGCCTGGACTTCGGCCTGACCTCGGTGATCGAGGGTGTCGAAACCGCGCAACAGCTGGAGGTCTTGGCCGGCCTTAATGGCGATCTGGCCCAGGGCTTTCTGTTCGCATGTCCGATGCCGGCAGCGGAAATACCAGCCTACCTGGCTGGCAGCGCTCAAGCCGTTGCCAGAATGGTATGATAAAGACGCAGATAGTCCTGCGCCATTCGTTCGACCGAAAATCGCCGCGCGACGGTCTCTGAGGTGGCTCGCCTGTCGATATCCGGAATGCGGGCTACGGCAGCTATCGCGCCATCCAGATCGTCGACAAGAAAGCCGTTGCGACCGTCTTCGATAATTTCCGGCATCGAGCCGCGCCGCATGGCGATGACGGGCGTTCCGCAGGCCATGGCTTCAATGACCGACAGGCCAAAGGGTTCGTCGAAATTGATCAGGTGCAGCAAAGCATAGGCCTGCCCGAGAGCCTGGCGGCGCGCTTCGCCCCCGACAGCACCATGATAGAGGATCGTCAAGCCGTCGATCCGCGGTGCGATCTCGCGTTCGAAATAGCCCTGGTCCTGGACGATACCGTAGATATGGAGGCGGCGGCCCACCGCCTGAGCGACGTCGATGGCTTCACGCGTGCCCTTGTCGGGGTGGATGCGGCCGAAATAGAGCAGGTCGTCGCTGCCCACCAGGTCCAGCGGAAAGTCCTCCGGCACGATGCCATGGTGGATGGTGGCGGCATAACGCAGGTCCGGCGACCGGTCGGCTTCGCTGATGGCGACGTAATGGATGCGATCTTCGTAGGGCTTGTACATCGGCAGGATGCGCTGTGACGAAAAGCCGTGAATGGTCGACACCATCGGTGTGTCCACCAGACGGGAAAAGGCATGAGCCGGGAAGTCCGCCTGATTGTGAATAATGTCGAAGCGATCAGCCTGTTCGAAGACATGGGCCAGGTGGCGGTATTCCCAGACCTTGGCATCGATCGACGGATCTTCGCAGTAGGGGGAGGGCACAACCGCGTCCAGTCTGGCCGTGGTGACGCTGTCACAGGTGGCGAACAGGGTGACGTCCACGCCGGCCCTCACGAGGGCTTCGGTCAGAAGGCTGGTCACCAGTTCCCAGGGACCATAGTGGCGCGGAGGTGTGCGCCAGGCGATGGGCGCAATCATGGCAATACGCATTCGGTCAGAGGATCTCCAGAATCAGGCCTTCATGGGGTGCCAGACCGTCGGATGACGGCACGGCCAGGGTTGAGAGCAGGGGCGCGGTGATGACCCCATCCGGAACCATCAGGCGGCGTGGCTGGTCTGTCAGGTTCAGCGCCACCATCAGCTTTTCGCCGTCAGCTCGACGCTGATACTGCAACACGCCGCAATCCCCCGGCAGGAGGGCGAAGTCGCCGCTGTTCAGCGCCATATGCCGACGGCGCATTGCCAGCAAGCGGCGGTACAGATTTAGCATGGAGCCCGTGTCGGCGGTCTGATGCGCCACATTGCGCGTAGCCCAGTCGTCATGCAGCGGCAGCCAGGGTTCCGCGGTGCTGAAACCGGCATTGTGGCTGTCGTCCCACGCCATGGGCGTGCGCGACGGATCGCGGCCGAGGCCCAGCCCCGGCTGGCGCAGGTCCTGCGGATCGCGGATGCGGTCGGTCGGGATCACAACGCAGGCAATGCCAAGTTCGTCGCCCTGATACAGGGTCGGCGTCCCACGCAAGGTCAGCAACAGCATGGCGGCGACGCGGGCCTGGGCCTCACCGATGCGGCCGGCGATGCGTGGCGCGTCGTGGCTGCCCATTACCCAGTTCGGCCAGCCGCCCGGTGGAAGAGCGGCTTCGTATTCGGTGATGATCCGCGCCAGGGCTTGCGCGTCCCACGGGGCGTCGAGGAGCTGGAAATTGAATGGCAGATGGACGCCGGGCCGGTCGTCCGAGCCGTAATAGGTGACCAGTTGAGGGACCGGCAGGCAGACCTCGCCGACCAGCAGGCGCTCGCCGTAGCTATCCGCCACCTGGCGGAAGCTTTGGACGACGTCGTGGATTTCAGGCTGGTTGGCCGAATGGTGCTGCAAAACCTTGAACTTGTCGCCCAGTTCTGGCCGGAAGTCGGGATTGAGCGGATTGTCGGGCAGGCCTTCCGCCTTGATGCAATGCCACAGCACATCGATGCGGAAACCGTCGACGCCGCGGGCGAACCAGAAATGCAGCACGTCGGTCATGGCCTGGCGCACATCGGGATTGCGCCAGTTGAGGTCGGCCTGTTCCTTCAGGAAGGCGTGGAGATAGTACTGGCCGGTGGCCGGGTCGAGCTCCCAGGCCGAGCCGCCCATGTCGCTGGTCCAGTTGTTGGGCGGACCGCCGTCGGGGGCCGGATCGCGCCAGATATACCAGTCGCGTCTGGGGCTGTCGCGCGACGACCGGCTTTCGATGAACCACGGGTGCTGGTCCGAGCTGTGGTTGGGAACGAAATCGAGCAGCAGCTTCAGGCCTCGGTCATGGGTCTCTGCCAGCAGGGCGTCGAACTGCGCCAGGTCGCCAAACATCTCGGCGACATCGCAGTAGTCGGCGACGTCGTAACCGAAGTCTGCCATGGGGGAGGGAAAGATGGGCGACAGCCATATGGCGTCGACCCCCAGGGCCGCCACATAGTCTAGTCGCTGGCGAATGCCATCCAGGTCACCGATACCGTCACCGTTGCTGTCCTGAAACGAGCGTGGATAGATCTGGTAGACCACGCCGCTTTCCCACCAGGGACGCCGGGTTGCAGGGGCTTGAGTGTCGAGGCGCATGCGGCGAATGACACCAACCGTGCGTAAGGAAGCAATGCGAGGATCTGCGCCGAATTCGGGCTATACCCCCTCGTTCGATGGGATTGAAGCCGGGTGCCCTTGCCACCGATACTTGCGCCACAAAGCAAGGCTCGGAGGACAAGATGGCGCTCTATAATGGCAACAATTCGGACAACCTGATTACAGGCTCTGTTCTGGCGGATCAGATATACGGCCGCGGCGGTAATGACGTGCTGGACGGCGGCGACGGCAACGACCTTATCGACGGTGGCAATGACCACGACGTCCTCTATGGCGGGGCAGGACATGACAGCTTGTATGGCGGATCGGGCAATGACAACCTGATCGGTGGCGCCGGCGACGACCAGCTATATGGCGGGCAAGGCCAGGACTGGGCGACCTATACCGGAGGTGCCGCCATTGTCGCCAATCTCAACACCGGCCTCGTCACCGGCCAGGGCAGCGATACGCTGAATGGCATCGAAAACATCATGGGCTCGGATTTTGCCGACATCCTGCAGGGCAATGCCAGCGCTAATAAGTTGCATGGCGGCGGGGGCGACGACCGTTTCGTGGTGTCCTATGGGTACGACGAACTGGTGGGTGGCACCGGCACGGACGTGCTCGACTTCATCAATGCCGGTCCGGTCCAGGTCAGTCTGTTGCAAGGGACCTATTACATGAACAACAACAATGCTGGCACGGCAACGGGTTTCGAAGACATACTCGGCGGCAATTCCAATGACCTGCTGCGTGGTGACAACGGCGCCAATCGGATCGATGGCCGCGGCGGCCAGGATACCCTGGACGGCCAGGGCGGTGCCGACGTGCTGACCGCGAGCGGTGGCCATGACAGCCTGACAGGTGGCGCAGGTAATGACAGCTTCGTCATCGCCGCCAGCAGCGGCAACATCGTCATCAGCGACTTTACCCAGGGTTCCGACGTCATCGACCTGTCTCACTATTTCGACCAGAACGGCCAGAGCGCCGTGTGGTCGGCCAGTGCGGCGCAACAGGGCGCCAACACCGTCCTCACCCTGACCGGGGCCGCCCAGACCGTGACGGTGACGCTCAACAATGTCGTCCGCGCCAATCTGACGGCGGCTGATTTCGTGAACCCCGCGCCGACCCTGCCGGCCCCGGTGTATGTGCCGACCGGTGACGTCTTCGTCGCCACGCCGGTTTCCGGTGGTGGTGCCCAGAGCCTGGTCATCGGCCAGTTCGATGACGGGCTGGACCTGATCGACCTGTCGGCCTTCGGCTATGTCTATGATTCCGGGCTGAACGACTATGTCGCCACGGTCTGGTACGACAACGGTTTGCGGCAGGCCGGCGGTGATGTGGTGACGACCTTCCACGACGGCAGCGGCGCCACCTTCACGCTGGTCATCGGCAATACCCAACTCAGCCAGATCGACCTCGGTGACTTTATTTTCTGATTTACCCGAAGCAGGTTAAATACGGGGGATGGGCATGACAGGGGAAGGCCGGCTGGCCGAGGCATGGCGTACTGTGGCGCGGATCGGGGACCTCTCCGATCCGCGCCGCGCGGCCTTGCGCGCCGCCATTCTGGTCGCCGTGCTGATCGCGTCGCAGGTTTTGTTGTGGGCCATGGTAACCGCCGCTGAGCGGCTGTCGCGACCTGCCGGCATGGCCAGCCAGACCGAGGTAGAATATCGTCTGCGCTACGCCGATGGCCATCTGGGCGAGCCGGCGCAGGCGCGTCATGACGGCACTGACGGCTATGTCGTCCGCACTGAAGTCAGCGACACGGCCATCGTCTATTCGCTACCGTTCGAGGTCGCCGATCCGGGCAAACCGCAAGCATTGTACCTGTCGATCCGCGAGCAGATCCACGAAATCCTGGTCAATGGCCACCTGGTTCAGCCGCAACTGGCGCTCAACAAGGTTCAGGGCGTGGTCAATTCCGAGCCCGGCCTCTACGTCCTGCCGGCGCGGGCACTGAAACCGTCGGGCAATGTCATCACCGTCGAACAGAGCCGCTTTGGCTACGCCTATGCTCTCCCGGAATTTGCGATTGGACCGGCCGATGAGCTGGGCGCGGCCTATCGCTGGAAGACCTTCTTCACCGTCGACCTGGCCATGGGCGGGATCTTCATCCTGGGCTTCACCTCTTTACTGGTTCTGGTCATCGACTGGCCGGCGGGTGACCGGCGGCGCGCCCGCGCCCTGGTGGCGCTGCTGATGTCCAGCGCCCTGGTCACCTACCTCTTCTCTTTCACACCGACTCTCGGCGTGCCGCTGAATATCATCATCTGGCTGCTGATGCTGGTCGGGCTGGGCAACACCCTGGCCGCCCTGTGGTATGTCTTTTGTGACATGGGTCTGCCGGCGCCATGGACCCGGCGCCTCGGCCAGGTCGGGCTGGTTCTGGTGGGCCTGTTGACCGTGCAACTGATGGCCGGTCTGTTTGTGCCCGGGCTCGACGTCCACCTGACCTATCTCAGCCTCGACCTGTCGCACTATGTCATCGGCGGCGCGTGCGCCGTCGCCGTCCTGCTGCTGGGCGGTGCGGTGGCGGTGTTGCGGCCGTCGCGCTGGGGCGAGCGCCTGGCCGTCATGGTCTGTCTCTCGACCTTTGCCCTCGACCATGTCGGTTCGCTGATCGACCTGACCTCGCCCTTTGTGCCCGATCTGCCGTTGACCCTGTATCTGTCGCCGGTGGTGGGCGTGCTGCTGGGCCTGGCCATGCTGCTGTCGATTTCACGCCAGGCCGGCGAGGCCCGTCGCGTCGTCGCCAATGCCAATGAGGTGCTGGAAACCACATTGAAAGCCCGCGAAGACGAATTGCGCGCCGGCCATGAACGCCAGCAGGTGCTGATGCAGCGCCATGTCCTGCTGGAAGAGCGTCAGCGCATCGTGCGCGACATGCATGACGGCATCGGCGGCCAACTGCTAGGGCTGATGTTGCAGATACGCGGCCGCCATATCGCCCCGCCGGCTATCGAAGCGTCGCTGCAGACCTCGATCGATGACCTGCGCCTGATCGTGGACTCGCTCGACTCGGCGGAGGAGGGGTTGTGTGCCGCTCTGCGCGCTTTCGAATACCGCGTTCGTTCCCAGATCGAAGGCGCCGGTCTCGGCTTTGCCGTCGACCTGAACCTGGCTCCGGCCGAAGGCCTGCGGCCAGGGCCGCGCGCCTCCTTGCAGATCCTGCGCATCCTGCAGGAAGCGGTCAGCAATGCGCTGCGCCATGCGAAGGCGACGCGCCTGGTCTTGGACGGCGGGGTGTCGGACGGCGTCCTGACGCTTTGCCTCGGCGATGATGGCCGTGGCTTTGTGGCGGGCGAAACGGGCGGACGGGGCCTGGGCAATATGAAGGCGCGGGCGAAACGCCTTGGGGGGCAGCTTGACATCGCCTCGGGCGCGGGCGGTACGCGTGTGGTTTTCACCGTGGCGGTGGCCGCGCTTAACCAACTGGCGGCCGAAGAGGTGGCGCTATGACCGAACCGGCGCGGGTGCTGATCGTCGAAGATGACGAGGTCTTTTCTCGGTACATGGTCGAAGCCCTGTCGCGCGCACCGGATATCGTGGTGGCTGCAACGGCGGCCAGCCTGGCCGACGGCCTGACCAAGCTGGCCGTGCAGCCGGACCTGGTGCTGCTGGATCTGGGGCTGCCGGATGGCAGCGCCCTGCCGATCATCGAGGCGCTGCGCGCCCAGAACCCGAAGGCGCGCGTTCTGGTGATCACCGTGTTCGAAGATCGGGCCAGCGTTCTGAAGACCCTGCGTGCCGGCGCCGACGGCTATGTGCTCAAAGACACCGGACCGGACAAGCTGATCGAGTGGGTACGCGCGACCCTGGGCGGGGAAACGCCGGTTAGCCCGCGCGCGGCCGGGCATCTGCTGAGCCTGCTGCGCGAGGACGAACCGCCGGCCGAAGCGTCGCCGCCGTCACCTTTGAGTGCACGTGAACAACAACTGCTGGAACTCATCGCCCAGGGCCTGAGCCGCAAGGAGGCGGCGCGGGTGATGGGGATTTCGCCCTACACGGTGGCGGAATATATCCAGGGCATCTATCGCAAGCTGTCGGTGCGCTCCCGCGGGGCGGCGGTGCGTGAAGGGATTCATAGTGGCTTGATCTCAGGCAGCCGGCCGACGGGCTGACACCGCAACCTACTTCTTCTTTTTCTTGCCCTTGGTCGTCGCCTCCGGTGTGATCACCGCCACAGCGCCTCCGGACGGAGCCAGTTTCAGGGTGAGGCTGCCCGACGTGTCAGCCGCCGAAGACGCAACCGTCAGGCTGTTGACGTCGGCGCCGTCCTGCCAGGTTTTTGCGGTGAACTTGCCGTCGCCCAGGAAGCTTAAGGGCACGGTGACGTCGCGGCCGCTTTCGTTCGTCATGGCCCCGACATACCAGGTGTCGCCCTTGCGCCGGGCGGTGACAATGAATTGGCCGATGTCACCCTGTACGACGCGGGTCTCATCCCAGGTGGTCGGCACAATCTGCAGGAATTCGGCCCCATCGGCCCAGGAGCCATCTGCTTTTTTGTACGCGGATGGCGAGTCCGACACCATCTGGAACGGCGAGTCGAAGACGACATACATGGCCACGGCCTGGCCGCGGGTGGTCTGGACGAAGGGCGCCTTGTTGCGGCGCTGGGCCGCGAATTGCTCCGGCGGCAGCGAACGGAAGCCGCCCGGCGTATAGTCATGCGGCCCCAGGATCTGGCGCGTGAACGGCAGGGTGACATTGTGGGTGGCGGTGATTCGACCGCTCCACTTGTTGTATTCGGCCCCCATCACGCCTTCCTGGGTGATGTAGTTCGGCCAGGTGCGGTTCAGCCCGTTGGGCGGATAGGCGCCGTGCATATCGACCAGCAGGTGATGCTTCGCCGCGACCGCCATCAGGCGGTGGTAGTAGTCAACCATCTCCTGGTCGTTGCGGTTCATAAAGTCGACCTTGATGCCTTGCAGCCCCCACTTTTCATAGGTGGCCAGGGCCTCTTCCATCTGGGCGTCGAGCTGGTGCCACTGCACCCACACCCAGACGCCGACGTTCTTGGATTTGGCGTAACGCAGCAGCTCCGGCATATCCAGCACCGGCTTGGCCTTGGTGATATCGGCCGCCGGATTGGGCTCGATATCCGAGCCCATCGACCAGCCTTCGTCGATCAGAATGTCGTCCAGCTTCATCGAGGCGGCGAAGTCTACATAGGCCTTGTAGCTGGCGGTGTTGATGCCGGCATCGGGGACGTCCAGCGCCCAGTCGTTCCACCAGTCCCACGCGGTCTTGCGGCCGCGGATCCATGAGGTGTCGGCGATTTGGGACGGCGTCGCCAGAGTGGTGATCAGGTCCGAACCCGTCAGGTCGCCAGGCTGGTCGCCGATCATGACCACGCGCCACGGCGTCTGGAAGCCATCGGCATCGAGCTTGACGTCGGCCACCACGCTCTTGCGGAAGCGGTAGTTGCGGTCGTTGTCGAAGCGCGGCGGCAGGTTGGTGCGCACGCCGGTGCCACCGTCGCCGCGGCCGGAGATATAAAAGCCGGGATAGTCCTTCACGTCGGACTCGGCGATGGCAAAGGTCTTGTTGCCCTCGCCGGTCTTGCATACCAGAGGTGCGATGTAATTGTTGTGCTCGCGGATCAGCGAGGCCTTGATCGGGTCGTATTCGCCTTCGAAACTGGTGTTCATGGCGCCCATATTTGCGCCCCAGCAGGTATAGTCGGCCGGGAAGAAGAACTGGGTGTTCTCGCTCATCACCTTGAATCCGGTGACGTCGCCTTGTGCCGGGACAGCGTAGCGCATGGCCACCCCGTTGTCATAGGCGCGGATGATGACGTTGAATTTGAAATTGCCCCCGCCGGCGGTCAGGGCGATGTCGCTCTGGTTATAGTGGTCGGGGACGACGGCGTTTTTGCCGACCACGGGTTTCCAGGTCGAATTGACGGTGGTTTCCGTATGGCCAGTGATGGTCGAGCCCGAGCCGATATAAGCCACGTCCAGCCGCCATTCGATCGAGGAGGGGCCGATGATGGCCTTGCCGTCCTGTTCGACCGTGTAGCTCAATCCGCTCTGCGACTGGTCGAAGCTGATGGCGACCCGTCCGTTGGGCGAGGTGACCTTGACGGTTTCGGCGGACGCCGACCCTGCTGCCAGCGCAGCGGTCAAGGCCATGAGACTGATGGAGATGCGTGACATGGTAGGCTCCCTGATCTGTTCGTTGAGGGATTCCTATTTTTTATTACTTTATTCTGCAAGTCACATTGTTGCTGGTTATGTCGCCCGATAGTCGGCGATGACCTCGCCGGCAAGGGCGATCTCGGCCTCGTGTGGGGTGTCGCGTTCCGTCTCCGCCAGGCCGCCGGCGTACCAGGCCTGCATGGCCGGTTCCTCGAGCATGCGGTCAATATAAGCGCGCGACGTTTTGCTCAGGTCGAAGCCGACACCGTAGGTCTGGACGCGGAACACGACCGGAGCAAAGAAGGCATCGACGGCGGTAAAAGCGCTGCCAGCGAGGTACGGACCGCCGAACGTCGTGAACCCGTCGGTCCACAAGGTATCCAGGCGCGCCAGATCGCGGATCAGGGCTGGCGGGGTGTCGAACAGCTTGACCCGCACGCCGATGGTCATCGAGCAATAGGTGCGCAGCGCTGAGAAGCCCGAGTGCATCTCGGCTGCCGCCGAGCGCGCCCAGGCCCGGGCGGGCTTGTGGGACGGCCAGACCTGCGGATAGCTTTCAGCGACATATTCGGCGATGGCCAGCGAGTCCCAAACCGTTACATCGCCATCGACCAGGGCCGGGACCAGGGCGGTTGGCGAAAAATCGCGAAAACCGGAATTGTCGGGTTTGAAGAAGTGCTGGCGTTCGGTGAAGGGGATGTCGAGCGCCGTCAGCAGCACCCACGGCCGCAGCGACCAGGACGAATAGTTCTTGTTGCCGATATGCAGTTCGTAAGACATGGGCATCTCCTCCGGATTCGCCGGCAACTAAACCCGACTCCGATAAAATGGCCATATGGCTTTCCTGCCAATTGGCAGGGCAAATCAGCCAAACTGATAGGCGCTGATCGCGATGCCGGTCTGGCCCACGCTGTCTTCGTGGTAGGTGCGGCGCGACGGATCACCGCGACCGGCGCCGGCCACCACCATCAGCGGCAGAAGATGTTCCTCGCGGGGGTGGCAATCCCTGGCATTCGGCGCGCCGGCCCAGGCGGTCAGGCCATCGGGCCCTGCTGCCAGGGTCTTGTCCAGCCAGGCGTCAAAGGCGTGCGACGCCGGACCGCTGTTGCTGCCACGGCCCATCAGGCGCGGGATGCTGTGGTAGCTCATGCCGCTGCCGACGATCAGCACGCCTTCGTCGCGCAAGGGCGCCAGGGCACGGCCCAAGGCGAGGTGCTCGGCGGCATCCAATCCATGTTTCAGGGAAAGTTGAATCGTCGGGATGCCGGCGTCCGGGAAAGCCAGAAGCAGGGGAATGAAGACGCCGTGATCGAAGTCGCGGTGGGCGTCCGTAGCCACCGTAATGCCGGCCGTTCTGGCCAGGTCCTGGACGCGCTCCGCCAGGGCTTGCGAACCCGGCGCCGGCCAGGTCAGTTCGTAGGTATGCGGTGGAAAGCCGTAATAGTCGAACAGCAGGCCCGGCGCCGCCTTGGTCTGGACCGTGAACTCGAACTCTTCCCAATGGGCGGAAATAACGAGGATGGCCTTGGGCTTTTCTCCAACATCCTGGGGCAGGCGTTTGAGGTAGGCGCCCATCTGATCCCACATGTCGGCCGGGTTCCAGTCCATGAAAAAGCACGGTCCGCCGCCGTGGGGATATACACCGTCGGAGTCGTCATCAGTAAGCTTCTACTTCTATTACGAGGCCGATGTCGTCGCCGACGACCGGCGCCAGGTTGCCGAGACCAAAGGCTTTTCGGCTGAGTTGGGTGGTGGCGGTAAAGCCGACCCCCGTCTTGAACAGCGCCGGGTTGAAGGCCTTGCGGTTGAAGGTGACGTCCAGCACCACGCTTTGGGTGATGCCATGAACCGTCAAATCGCCGGTCACCTTCGCCGTTTTATCGCCGGTCGGTTCGACAAGGGTGCTGACGAAAGTCGCCTTGGGAAACCGGGCGATATCGAAATATTTTTCGCCCTTCAGCAGGTCGTCGAATTCGGGCAACGCCGTGGTCAGGGTGGCCATGTCGAGCGACGCCGTCACCGAGCTTCTGGCCGGATCGTCGCTGTCGAGCACGATCGTACCTGCAGCGCCCATCACCTTGCCGGTGGGGTGCGACAGGCCGAAATGTTCATAGGTGAACTGGGCTGAGCTGTGTTTCGGCTCAATCGTATAGGTCTCAGCGGCAGCGACGGGCCAGGCCGTCGCTGCCAACAGAAAGATCAGGCTGGAAAGCCGTGCCGACATGGATCTATTCGGCAATGGCTTCCGCGGTGATCACCAGATGAATCTCGTCGGACACCGCCGGGGCATAGGCGCCGACGCCAAAGTCGCTGCGCTTGATCGTACCGGTCGCCGAGAAGCCAGCAGCCTTCTTCTTCTTCATCGGATGCTCGCCCAGACCGTTGAGGGTCACGTCCAGGGTCACCGGCTTGGTGACGCCGTGGATGGTCAGATCGCCGGTGACCGTTGCCGTCTTGTCCGAAGTTGTCTGGACCGCGGTGCTCTTGAACGTGGCGGTCGGGAATTTCGCGGCGTCGAAGAAGTCCGCGCTCTTCAGGTGGTTATCCAGCGCCGGCACACCGGTGTTGAGGCCGCTGATATCAAAACTGACCGATACGGACGACTTGGCCGGATCGGCCTGGTCGAGCGTTACCGAGCCGACGGCATTGGCAAACTTGCCGGTCGGCTTGGAAAAACCAAAATGGGTCCAGCCAAACACCACTTCGGTGTGGCCGGCATCCAGCTTGTAGGTATCTGCGGCAAAAGCCGGCGCGGTGGCCAGGCCCAGGGCGATAACCGAGGCGGCGAGCAGGGAGGTCAGACGTTTCACGGGGAGTTCCTTTGTGGCTGTGATCGAACTGTATATGTAACAATAATGATTACTGTTTAGTTTTGCAAGACCGGCCCCCGGATGCCTGGCGAAAATATGATTGCAGCCCCGCAGCGCGAGGGCAATCGCTAATTCGTTCATCATCGCGAATTGCAACAGCCGCCAGGCTCCCCATATCGCAGGCATCCGACAACGGATACTGAACCAAGGAGGGCTCATTATGCCAGACACTGCCATTACCGTTTCCAAGATCGACATGTATCAGGCATCGGTGCCGATCGTGCTGCGCGCCCTGACCAATCTCAAAGCCATACTGGGCAAGGCCGAGGCCTGGGCCGGCGAGCGGAAGGTCAAGGAAGAGACGGTGCTGAATGCGCGTCTGGCGCTGGACATGCTGCCTTTGGTCAAGCAGATCCAGCTTGCCAGCGACAATGCCAAGGGCATTGCTGCGCGCCTGGGCGGGGTCGACAATCCGTCCTATGCCGATGAGGAAAAGACCTTTGCCGAACTGCATGAGCGCTTGCAAAAGACGATTGATTTCGTGAAATCCGTGCCGGCGGCCGGGTTCGAGGGCTCGGAAACGCGCGATCTGGTGCTGAAGTTTCCCAACCTCACCATGGAATTTACTGGACTGGCCTATCTGACCGGTTTCGCCATTCCGAACTTCTTTTTCCATGTCACCACAGCCTACGCCATCCTGCGCCATTCGGGTGTGCCGCTGGGCAAGCCGGACTTTCTAGGCGGCTGATTTGGCGGGTTTCGGCTCCCGAGCAGACCCTGCTGCGGTATGTGTCGAAACTGACACATTCGGGAGCCGTCCTCTGCTGTCGTGCATCTGTCAGCTTGAAATCGTTATTTGACGCGACTAGCTGGGATTTGCGCGATCTTGCGCGATTCGAGGTAGGGGAATTCCTATGTATAAAGTTCTGCTCAGCGCGGCTGTCGCCGCGTGCGCGCTTGTTTGCGCCAGCCAGGCTTCGGCCGATGAAGCCGCCGCCGCCACGCCCGGCAATATAACCGTCGAAGTGGGCCTGACACGCGCCAATGTCGCCGATATCGACACCTCCTATGCTGTCCTGACGGCCCGCGTCGGCACCAAGTTCAACGCGTATTTTGGCGCTGAATTCGAAGCCGGCATCGGCCTCAACGAGGACACTGTCGACTTCGGCGGTTTCGACATCGACACCAAGCTGGAATACGCTATCGGCGCCTTTCTGACTGGCGAAATGCCGATTGATGACCAATTGGCTCTGACGGGCCGGGTCGGCTACGCCAAGACCCAGATCAAGGCGAGCGCGGGCGGCTATTCGGAAAGCGCCAGCGGTGACGGTGCTGCTTTCGGCGTCGGCGTGAAGTACACCAGCACGAGCGGCAACTATGTCGTTCGTGGCGATGTCTCGCGTTATCAGATCGATGACGGCGACGTCGACGCGGTCTCGGTGACGATCGGCCGCAAGTTCTAATCGGCTTCGAATGTTTTGACGGCAAAGGACTCCAGTTCCGCGAGGTAGTCCTCCACACTGATTTTGCCGACACAAGGATAGGCTCCGGCTTCGACGCCGGAGCCTTTTTCGTGGATACGCCGCGCCAGGACGATGGCCGGGATGCATGGGATATTGGGGCCGTCGCCGTTTTCGGCGACAATGGTCCAGGTCTTTTGCAGCGGTTGGCCGTCGTGACCCATGCCGCGCAGACGCATATACATGCCGCCGGTGTCGCTTCCCAAGACGTCGAACCATCGGCTGACGGTCAGGAGTAAACCGGAGGCAGCAGGCAAATTCAGCGGCCAGCCCCAGCGCACCGGCCAGGACAGCAGCCACAGAAACCACTGCATAAAGCCGAGCTCGACGCCGGCGCCGAAGCGAATATCCCTTATGCCGTAAGCCTCCGGCAGCAGGTCGAGATCGGGGATGTCGCAATTGGCCAGCCAGCGCTTCCCAAAAACTGGAAACGTCCAGGATCGCATGTCCTGCCAGCCAAAGGCCTTCGGATGGCCGGCGAAGGGCTGAAGCGGTTTACCGACATAGCTGAGAATGGCGCGAATCGTGGCCAGGCCGCGTTCGGTCTTCTGGCCCGGCGTGATGGCGTAGTCGAGGCTTTCGACGCTGACAAACTGCGGGCGGTAGTGTTCGATCACCGCTGAGGACAGGCCGGGAACGGTCGAGGCGCCGGTGATCAGAGGCACGCCGGCTGCCCTGGCTTCGGCATCAAGTTCCACGAAATCGCGAACGAAGTCTCGGCCGTCGGCCAGATCGATATAGGCGACTCCGGCCTTGATACAGGCACGCGCCACGTCAAAGCCCGCACCTTGGAACGGGCCGCATGTATGGACGACGACCGTGGGCTTTTCACGCTCCAGGATGGCGGCCAGGTCGCGCCGGATATCGACGGCGAGGCCACGGGCATGGGCCAAGGAGGCGGCCAGTTTTTCAGCCTTGGTGGTGTCGCGGCCGGCGATGATGACGGGCACACCGTGGCGGTTCAGTCCGGCACAGATGCGCTTGCCGAAATTGCCGTAGCCGCCCAGGACCAGAACTTCACCCGTCAAGCTTCACCTCTGTAATACGGAAAGCCCCGGCATAGCCGATCAAGGGCCCTCTATGCAGGGCGTGGGTGAGGGCGGTCTGCATGGCGAAACTGCTTTCGTCGATGGCGGTCTCCCAGGCAACTCCGGTACCGAACAGGTATTTCAGCAGGCCGGGCAGGGGGATGTGACGGCCAAACAGTCGCCAGGTAAAGCCTTTGTGGCGGATTAAGACCCTACCGTCTTCGAAGCTGTAGTCGGCCTTCCAGCCGCCGCCGAAACGGAAATATTCGATGACCTCGTGCGGGCCGGTGACGATCAGTTCTGACTTGAAAACATGGGGCGGCCGGTTTGGCGGGAAGAAATGGCGTTCGAAGATATAGCTGTCAGAGGCGGGATCGCTGCGGGTGTAGACGGTGACCGGCACGGCCTTGCCTTCGAACGGCGCCAGCAGGCCGCCCAGTTTCAGCAGCCAGGCGAAGCGACGCATGACCGGCGACAGGGTGATATCGAGCGCGCCTTCGTGGGTGACGACGTCGCGGGTAAAGGGCCGGTTGGCGTAGTGGGCTTTCAGCGGTGCCGGCAGGGCGCCCCACTGGTCGCCGAAGGCCTTGGCGAAGATCGGTTTCAAATCGGCTGCTTTCCGTTGAGCCTCAGCATCAGCCGGCGGATCGCCTTCATGGCGGGATAGAAGAGGGCCACGGTTGCCTTGTTGCGAAAGAGGGCGACATTCAGCCGGTTCAGCCAGCCCCGGTCCGAACCGATCATGGCCAGGAGGTGCAGGGCGTCTTCGCCATGATAGAGGCGGTCTTCGAACTTGACGACTATACCCTGGTTCAAATCTAAGCCGTGGGCGGCGATTTCGTCGCCGAGTGGTGTGCCGGCAATTTCGCGGGCATTGAGAATCTGCAGCGAGCCTACGGCCTGTTTGATTCGGACCATACGGGCAGACGCCATGCAGAACGGGCAGTCGCCGTCGTAAACCAACTGAATCGGTGCCCCCTCGCTCATGGGGTTGAGCTTAGCACTGCTATCACCCGCGGCAATGCGGCAAAACGCCGTCAGAATGTGCATGAACCTGCCGCTTAGCGGCCCGGCTTCAAGATTTGGAACCGCGAATGAACGCGAATAAACGCGAATATTCCTGGTCGTCTCGATCGATTGAGAAACCCGGTACTACGCCTGAGCGCCCTTGGCGCTCTCTCATTCGCGCTTATTCGCGTTCATTCGCGGTTCCGAACTTGCATAAGTAAGGCCGCTGCGCGGCATCAGAATTACAATACCTAGAACCGAGACCCGGAGCGCAGGGCAGCGCGGGCTTCTTCGATCAGGCGGTAGACCCGGCGGACCTCGGCGATGCCGACAAAGGCCACCACCGGCGCCTGACCACGGCCGCGTCCCATACCCGTCGGCATAAAGGCGTTGTCTGGCCCGAAGGTCAGGGTGCCCTTGCCGCTGCGCGACTCGCGGATATTGACCTGGTCCAGGCTGGCCAGGTTCAGCGCGGTGACACTGCCGCCGCGCACCACCAGGGCGCGCTGGTCGGTGACGCCGTAAAAGGTACCAGCCCGGACAAAGGCGTCGTAGAAAAAGCGGCCGATGATCATGTAGAGGCCGACCAGGCAGAACGGTATGCCCCACAGGGCGAAGAAGCTGACGGGCAAGGCCGCGAAGGGATTGGTGATGTCGAAACAAAGGTCCGTGAGGACACCAAATTCCCAGAAGAAGGCGAAACCGCCCCACAACAGGCTGAACGGAATCATCATGACATCCGCAGGGCTGAAGCGGATGCCCTGGCCGGGCCGGCCTTGCCACAGCAACCGTTCGTTGCTCAGCACCTCGCGCGCGACAGGTGAACTGGGATCGTGGATGGTTGTCATGGATAGCCCCCGAATGCACTATCGTGATGCCTGGGGGTAAATTTGGCAAGACCTATTGCCCTGGCGCCGGTCGCTCCCATCTCAAACGGCAAGTGAGAGGAGCCGATCATGATCCATCTGTACACCTGGGGCACCCCCAATGGACGCAAGCTGACCATCCTGATGGAAGAACTGGGCGTGCCCTACGATATCCACCCGATCGATATCGGCAAGGACGAGCAGTTCGCGCCGGACTTCCTCAAGATTTCGCCCAACAACAAGATCCCGGCCATCGTTGACGACGAAGCCGAAGGCGGGCCGCTGAGCCTGTTCGAATCCGGCGCCATCATGATCTATCTGGCAGACAAGTACGGCCAGTTCCTGCCGGCTTCGGGCGCGGCGCGCTATACCGCCATCCAGTGGCTGATGTGGCAAATGGGCGGCCTGGGGCCGATGTTCGGCCAACTGGGGTGGTGGGTTGTGTCCGACAAGGAGCAGACGCCCAAGGGTGTCGAACGCTATGCCAAGGAAGCGGAACGCTTGATGGGCGTGCTCGACAAGCGTCTGTCGGAGGCCCCTTATGTCGGCGGTGACGACTATACGATTGCCGACATGGCGATCTGGCCATGGATTTCGCAATACCGCACGCGGGTCAAGGACCATGTCGAACCGATGGTGCAAAAGCATCCGCATGTGCTGGCGTGGCTCGATAGGGTCGGTGAGCGTCCGGCGGTGCAGAAGGGCTTTGCCCTGCCCTAAGGAAGGACCTCGACGCCGATCTTCTTTTCCCACGTTGCAAGTTCGGCGCGCTCGGCCGCGGTCCGGACCTGGCGTGGCTTGAACGGCAAGACGGGCTGGGCAGATACCAGTTGCCAGGCGCCATTTTTCAAAGTGGCTTCGGCATCGAAGGGCGGTGTTTCGCCGTCGTCATCGCGATTGCACTGAAGCCTCAGCCGGGTGGCATCGTGCCATGCAAGGGGTTGGCACGAAGTCTCGCTTTGCTGGGTGAGCCTGGGAGAAGCCTTCCAGTCGGTGATCTCGGTGAACGACCTGGAAATAATAGAGGCCAACTGTCCACTGGCGACATACCGGAGGTCGGGCGATACGCTGGGCGGGCCGTTTAACCAAAGACGGTCGCCCTTGCGATCGAACAGGACGTAGTTGTCGCCTTCGCCGTGTTCGCGGCGGACGACGATGACGGCGCCATCATCCAGCATCACGATCCCGGCCAAGGTCCACAGGCTGCAGGTTTCCCAGCCTTCGCAGTCGGTTTTCGGCGAACTGGTCAGGCGAACGCCGTCGCGGCCGTCATAGCTGAGGGTCAGTGTGCTGCCGTCGCGCCGGGCGTATTTCGGAAACGCTTTCAGCGCCGCGGCCTCATCATGGTACAGGCGCGCCTCGACGGCCTTGGGGGCGGTCTGCGGCGGGGGCGGAGGTTGCGTGGTGACAGGCGGGGGTGGCTTGGTCGAACAGGCGGCCACCGTCGCCAGAAATCCCAAAACCCATAAGCGTTTCATGGCAGGATCCCCTTTGGCCCTCTTTGACGTGACGCTACCATGTTCACTGAAGTCTGGAAACGAAACTCAGGCGGCTTTTTCACCTTTTGGTGGTTTGCGGCGGACATACAACACCTTGCGGACGCGGGCTATGAGGGTACCGTCGGTGTCCATGATGTCGACCTCGTATTCCGGCGTCACCTTCTCTCCGGCATCGGCCAGGGCGCGGACGCGGGCGATTTCCTCGTGGGGAATGTGAAATATGGCGCGGACGTGTTTGCGTCCCGGTTTCAGGAACTGGATCGAGGCCGCCTTGTCCCAGACAATATAGTCGCGGCCCAGATTGGTCATCAGGATGGCCATAAAGAACGGATCGCACATCATGTACAGGCTACCGCCGAACTGCGTGCCGACGATGTTCTTGTTCCACCAGCGCAGCCTCATCTCAACCGTGATCGAGGTGACATCGGCATTGGTATCGATCACCTTGATGCCGGCGCCCAGCATCGGTGGATACCAGTTGATCATCCGGAACAGTTTTGCACGGGCCATGGGCACCTCCCATGGTCATTAATATGCAAAACGGTACAAAATTCAAGCCGTGTAACCCGATTTCGTTGTGGAGCGTATAGTGTTATGGATTTAAAATGGCTCGGACACCTGCGGGCCAAATCCCCCACCGTCTCATTTGCTGGCCGCAAATGATCCACGCCACGGGGCGCCCCGCTCCCGGTAAAACGGGGCGGTATAAGGAAGGTGAAGGCCATGTTTGCGGAGGGATGATGCAGGAAATCGACAGGACGTCCATCCATCCGTGGTGGCTGCGCATGGTGCACTGGCTGAATGCGGCCGCCGTCATCATCCTTATTCTCAGCGGCTGGCAGATCTATAACGCTACCGGTTTTATGGGCTTCAAGTTTCCGCCGCAGGTGACTCTTGGACGTTGGCTGGGCGGTGGTATCATGTGGCATTTCGCGGCCATGTGGCTGTTGTGGGCGACGGCCTTCTTCTATCTGGTCATGGCAACCTTTACCGGCCGGTGGAAGCGCCAGTTCTGGCCGGTGTCGCCGGGCGGTATCCTTCGCGACCTGAAGGACACCTTTACCGGCAAGTTGAGCCACGCCGACCTGCGCGTCTATAACTACGTCCAGAAGGCTGTCTATCTCTTCGTCATGCTCGATATCGTCGTGCTGATCTGCTCCGGCCTGGTGCTGTGGAAGCCGGTGCAGTTCCCGACCTTGCGTACCGTGCTGGGGGATTATGAAGGGGCGCGCCTGATCCATTTCATCGCCATGGTGGTGATGTGCGGGTTTATTGTTGTCCACGTCGTCATGGCGCTGCTGGTGCCGAAGACGATCAAAGCCATGTTGTGGGGACGCTGAGATGAACGGTCAACTTCCGCCTGAAGTCGAACGCGACAAGGACGCCATCCTGAAGGAGGCCGACGGGCTGCTCAAGGACCCAGGCAAGCGCCGGTTGCTCGGCAATCTTCTGACGCTCGGCGGGTTGTCGCTCGCCACCGGCATTCTGATCCGCGACGAACAGTCGATCAAAAAGATCCTGGAGCGGATTTCGCGTTTCAATGACGACGCCCAGGCGGCGCTGTTCGATCCGAACGATATGGCGCCGGAATATCCGCGATCCGAAATTGCCAATCCATTTCCTTTCAACGCTTTTTATCCCCTGGCCAAGGTCCCGCAGGTCGACGCGGAGAGCTTTCGGCTGCAGTTGTCAGGCAAGATCGCCGACAAGCGGGCGTGGGATCTGCCGGCGCTTTATGCCTTGCCGCAGGTCAGCCAGGTCACGCGGCATATCTGCGTCGAGGGCTGGAGCGCCATCGGCGAATGGGGCGGAGTGGTGTTTTCCGATTTCCTCAAGCGTGTGGGCGCCGATGTGACGTGCAAATATGTCGGGTTCAAATGCGCTGACGGCTATCATACCTCGATCGATATGCCGACAGCCCTGCACGCCCAGACAATCCTTGCGTTTACGTTTCGAGGCCAGACCCTGCCGACCTGGTATGGTTTCCCCATGAAGCTGCGCATGCCGACCAAGCTCGGGTACAAGAATCCCAAGCACATCACCGAGATTTTCGTGACCAATGATCATCCCGGTGGGTTCTGGGAAGACCAGGGCTATAACTGGTTCGGCGGCAGTTAGAGATACCGGAAAGAGGACCCCTCCGTCTCGACGCGCTTCGGCCTGTAGGGGGCCTCGCTTGCTCGCCATGGCACGGGCCACCCCGCTCCCCAGGGAGGAGAAGGAAAGAGTTAACGGGATTCCGCTGCCCGTCTGAACGGTGCGGAAACAAACCGTGTAAGAATCACTGACATCGCCGTGTTGCCGCGTTGTTCACCCCTATATGTGGTGGGGAATCACCGTCTTAACCATACGGATCAGGCGACTTTTATGACCCCGCGGCGGATCTGATCGAGTTCGATCGACTCGAACAACGCCTGGAAGTTGCCGTTGCCAAAACCTTCATTGCCCTTGCGCTGGATGATCTCGAAGAAGATCGGCCCGAAAGTATTTTCGGTGAAGATCTGCAGCAGGATGCCCTCGTCACCGGTGTCGCCGTCGATCAGGATACGGTTCCTGCGCAGGCGTTCCAGGTCCTCGCTGTGGCCAGGCACACGTTTGTCGACCAGGTCGTAGTAGGTGTCGATTGTGTCCTGTAGCTTCACCCCGCGAGCGCGCAAGCTTTCCACCGTGGCATAGATGTCCGGCGTGTTCAGGGCGATGTGCTGGATGCCTTCGCCATTGTATTGGCGCAGGAATTCCTCGATCTGCGAGGCGTCGTCCTGGCTTTCGTTCAGCGGGATGCGGATGGCGCCGTCGGGGGCGATCATCGCCTGGCTGAACAGGCCTGTCGCCTGGCCTTTGATGTCGAAGTACTTCTGCTCCTCGAAGCCGAAGATCTGGCGGTAGAATTCCGACCAGGTGCGCATCTCGCCGCGCTTCACATTGTGAGTCAGATGATCGAGCAGGTCGAAACCGACGCTGTTCCTGGCTTCAGCCTCATCCGCGCCAGGAATTGGCGCCCAGCCGGCGAAAGGGTCGCCATCGACCAGGTACAGCAGCGAGCCGCCAATACCTTCCAGCACAAACTCCGGACGCAGCCCGGCGGCCGTGGCGGGCCGCGCGCCACTTTTCAGCGCCAGGTCGTAGGCTTTCGCCGCGTCCTTGACATGGAAGGCCATGCCGCTGGCCGACGGACCGTGTTCGGCGGCAAAGGTGCGGGCGTGCGGCGTGGCCAGGTGGTTGACCACGAAGCGGATACGGCCCTGGCGGTATAGGACGATATCGAGCGACGGATGGCGCGCCGCGGCGGTAAAGCCCAGCAACTCCAGTTGCTGCGCCATAGTCGCGGAATCGGGGCCGGTGAATTCGACATAGGCGAATCCGTCCAGACCCAAGGGATTAACAGGTGTATTCATCACCGTCTCCATCAGGTTCTTACAAAACGGACCGCAAGGCGCTCGCGAACACCGGCAGGTTACCCTGGTTCAAACCGGCGATGTTGATACGGCCAGACTCCACCATGTAGATGCCGTGCTCGATTCGCAACCGGGTGACCTGGTCGCGATCGAGCGGCAGCAGACTGAACATGCCGGACTGTCTCTTTACGGTCTCAAATTCGGGTACGGCCGTGGCCAAATCATGGCGCAGGCCGGTAAGGCGATCCCGCATCACATCCAGCTCGCTGCGCCACTGGGCATCCAGTTGCGGCGTCGTCAGGATAATGCGGACAACGGCGGTGCCATGATCGGGCGGCATCGACCACAGGGTGCGGGCCATCAGATTCAGATTGGTGCGGGCGCGGCGGACGCTGGTCGGGTTGCTGCCCTGGACCCACAGGGCGCCGGCGCGGTCGCGGTACAGGCCGAAATTCTTTGAGCCCGAGACACAAACCAGGGCTTCGGGCACATGGGCCAGGACATGGCGCAGGCCCCAGGCGTCTTCGTCGAGGCCCTGGCCCAGCCCCTGATAGGCCATGTCGAGCACCGGCACCACGCCGCGTTCGTTGAGAAAGGCGGCCAGAGCGCGCCACTGGTCGTGGCTGAACTCGACGCCGGTCGGGTTATGGCAGCCCGACTGCAGCACAATAGCGTCGCCGCGGCGGACCTCGTTCAGAGCCGACATCATGGCGTCGAACAGAAGCGTCTGTGTCGGCTTGTCGAAGAAGGGGTGTTCAATAACAGCAAGGCCCGCCGCCTGCATCAGCATGGCGTGGTTCACGTAGCCCGGGGTGCCGATCCAGACGCGGCAGTCCGGATTGGTGCGGTGGAGGAGGGCGGCTGCCAGGCGCAGGGCACCGGTGCCGCCGGGCGTCTGCATACCCCACATGGTGCCGTCATCCGTGCTCGGTCCCAGCACGATGGGCGCCAGGGCAGCGACGAAACCGGCATCACCTTCGGGAGAGAGATAGTCCTTGCTGGTCTGGGTTTCGATCAAGTGACGTTCGGCAGCCTTGACCGAAGCCAGGATCGGGGTGTGACCGGTGTCGTCGCGATAGACCCCTATACCGAGGTCAATCTTGTTCGGGCGCGGATCGTTGCGCAAAAGGTGCAACACCATCAGCATCGGATCCAAGGGTTGCTCGGCCAGGGTGTCCATCAGGCCGGGGGCAGGGCGGATATCCAGGCTATCAGAACCTATGGCGGGACTCATCGAGGGCACCAGTCGTTGCGAATGTTATTGTATCTAATGAAACTATACCTGCATCGACATTCTGGCAATCGGAAACGGCCGCGTTTGGAATTTTTTTTGGACTTTGCCGTTATATTCCAGAGTCAAAAGCCTGTGAAACGGGCTTCAATACAGGAATCGTACAATGTCTGACCATTATCCGCTTTATATCGCCCTGCGTGGGCTGATGGTGCGTGCTGCGCCGGCGATGCAGATTGGCAAGGATGCGCTGGGCGAATTTACCCTGAACGTGCCGCGCGAAATCATGAACTCCAAGGACCCGATATGGTTCGGTTCGGTGCGCCTGACCGGCAACAACGTGTCCTACTACCTGCCGCCCCTGGCGGCGCGCGAAGGCCGCGACCTGGTTGTGCCCGAGGCGTTGAAGCGGCTGTCGACCAGCAAGACGTGCTTCGTCTTCCACGATCAGAATCCGGATCGTTTTGCCGAACTGGAAGACGTAACGCGGGCAGCGGCTGATAAGTTTACCAGCGCCACCCGCGCAGCTTAAGGGCTACTCCGCCGGCGCGGTCTTCTTGCCAGTGGCCAGGAAGATCAAAACCGTGAACATCAGGATCTGGGCGGCCGTCAGGACAGAGCCGATGCCGACGACCGGTTCGTACCACGGCGCCTGAATCTGGGCGCCGTAGACGCCTGGGATGAACAGGGCCAGGCCTAGGACCGACAAAGCATAATGGATGGTGGTCAGGCGTTTTGAGACCTGCGGGTGGGCGTTGTAGAACAGTCCTGCCAGGAACATCCACACGCCACCGACCAGGTTCAGGTGCGCATGGGTCGGCGCCTGGACGAAGTCGTGAGTGGCGCCCATGTAGACGCCTATACCGATACCGATGCACAGAAATACCGCACTGGTGCGCAGGAACACATTACCGTTCATTGGAGCCCTCCCAAGCTCTGTGGATGGCAAATGACTACAATTGAAACCCTGAATTGGCAAATCGGCCGCTTGCCGGTGTCAACAAAGCGCGGCATTGTCGCCGCAACAGCCCTTCAGAGCTGAACCTGAGGAGACACCGATGCGCTTTTCCCGAATTTTGGCCGCCGGCGCGGCCGTTATGATGTTTGCTTGCGGTTCGGCCTGGGCCGGCGACACGGCGAAGTTTCAGGTGTCGATCACGGTCGATGACCTGACCGTGCATGGCGGCCTGCCGCCGGGCACGACGCGCCAGCAGGTGGCTGACAACTTCCTCAATGCCTTCAAGGCGCACGGCGTCACCGAGGCCTGGGGCTTTATCAACGGCATGAGCCTGACGCAGGATCCGGGGAGCGAGACGGTTCTGGCGGCGTGGCGGGCGGCCGGTCATCCGCTGGGCAATCATGGCTTCACCCATATGAACGCCTCGCAGAATACGGTGGCCGCCTTCAAAGGCGATATCGAGGGCAATGAACCGATCCTTAAATCCTATATGGGCGATGCCGACTGGCACTGGCTGCGTTTTCCGTTCCTCAATGCGGGCAGCGACGCCAGCCATGGCGAGATCATGCAGTACGTCAAGGACAAGGGCTACAAGGTCGCCGATGTGACCATCAGCTTCAATGACTGGGCCTATACCGACGCCTATGCCCGCTGCGCCGCCAAGGGCGATACGGCGGCGGTGGCGACCTTACGTGAAAAGTACCTCAGCGATGTCGTGGCGTCGGTGAAACGGGCAAGGGGCCTGTCGCAAAAGATCTATGGCCGCGAGATTCAGCATGTCATGTTGATCCACATCGGCGCCTTCACCGGCGAGATGCTGCCGCAGGTTCTGACAGCTTTCGATACCGAAGGCGCGGAATATGTGACGCTGGAGCAGGCGCAAAGCGATCCGGCCTATGACTTCAGCGGACCCAAGGCAGCGCAGGGCTCGATGCTGGAGCGCGTGGCGCAGGAAAAGGGCATCAACCTCTATGACGGCTCTATCGCGTCGCTGAACGATGTCGGCCCGATCATGGGCATGTGCCAGTAATCAGGATGAAATCCGGACCGTGGAAATAACCTTGGCGAACAGGGCGTTCATGGCTTCGGATATGCCTTCATTTGGGCCGACCTCGAAATAGAGGCCTTCCGTGGCGCATTCCTGCATCTTTGCCGCCAGCTGTGATGTCGGCGACACGTACTTGGCAAGGTGCGAATTGTAGAAGGCATTGGTCGGCAGAGGCAGATAGGTGGTGTAAAGCACCGCGATCTTGACCCCTCGGGCCTTCATCGCCTTGCATTGGGGTGTGTCCAGCGGCGAGATGCGCCGGCAAGAGGCGCCGTTGGAATAGGCGCAATCATAGCCGTCATTGGCGCCGTCGGAGACAAAGAACAGCACCTGTTGCGGCTTGGATGACGAAGACCCATCGCCCGAGGACGGAATCACCTTGTTCATCCCCAACAGGTACGACGGGAAGTTGGTCTGACGGTCCGAGTTGTAGTTCTGATAGGGAATGGTCATCAGGTCGATCTTGGCGGCATTGCTTGCCGAGGTGCTGAGGTTGGTCGTCAGCGCGCTCACCTCATAAGGTGCCGGATTTTTGGAGTCGATCTGATCCGCCGCCATGCCGAAGTGGTAGATGGCCATGCGGTACTGATCGGTCAGGGTCTGGGTGTTCTTCGCCGTCGTCATCAGGTTCTGGGTCGCCTGACGCACGACATCGATGCGGGTCGTTACCTTCAGCTTCTTCGCCAGCGCATAGTAGTCATTGCCCGCCTTATCCATCTGGTGGCAGGCGAAGGCGCACTTGTCCGATGTATTGGCCACCATGGTGTCGATATCCTTGGTAGTCGCCCCGACACCCATGGACGGGCTGTTGTCCAGCAGCAGGTAGAAGTCGATATAGGGCGGGAAGGTCGAGGACGAGGTCGATTTGATGGTGATCGGCATCGTGTTCATGCCCATCAGACCCAGCAGGTAGGGGCGGTAGTCGGCTGTGACACCAATTTCGGACACTAGGTTGGTTGACTGCTTCTTGATCTTAGCCTTGACCTTAATGTTGTTCAGGTCGTTATGCTTCTTGACGTTGGAGTTGAAGATGGCCAGCGCCTGATTTTCTCCGGTCTTGAAGCTGCTGTGGCCCTTCGTGTTGGCCTTGTAGGCATAGGAGTTGACGGCGACCGAACCGACGCTGGCGACATCGGCGGCGTCCTGCAGTTCTTTTTTCAGTTGCATGACGCGGCTGAAGTCGACGGCACCGCCAATCGCCAGGAACACGACCGGCAGGGCCAGGCCGATAATCATGATGACATTGCCCCGCGTATCGCGGAAGAATCGCTTCAGTCCGTGTAGCACCTTTTGCGCCCCAGCCCTTTGGTAAGGCGGGAGCATGCCACAAACAGCTTAATCAACCGTTCGATTTGGCGTTCGCTTCAGACAGGGTAAGGGTTTTCAAGGCTAGGGCGTGCACCGGACCCGCCAGTTCCTCGGCCAGTTCGGCATTGACCAGACGCTGACGTGCCACACGACCCAGCCCTTCAAAGCGATTTGAGACGATCACAACGGAAAAATGGCTCTCGCCCCCTTCACGCGCGCCCATATGTCCACTATGTTTGGCGCTGTCGTCGAGAATCTCCAAACGCTGTGGCGTGAAGGCCTGTTCGAGCTTCGATCGGATGCGGTCCGCGACACTTCCCATAATTCGGCCCTCTTCGCCGTGTAGATATTCGATGTTTTGTTAAGTTTTCAAGGTAATCTTCATCATATGAGCGAAGGATTTAAGTACAAGCCCAAATTCATGGACATGCGCATTCGTCCGCCCAAGGAGGGTGAGGAGCATGTGCGTCGGCCTGAAGATGATGTGCTGCATCTCAAGCCCGGTCAGAAACCGTGCGAGTGGCCGGAGTGCCATAAGGCTGCGACGGCGCGTGCGCCCAAATCGCGCGAGATGATGAACGAGTACTATAATTTCTGCGTCGCTCACGCGTCGGAATATAACAAGAACTGGAACTTCTTCGCCGGTATGAGCGAGGGGGAAGCCCGTAGCCACCGTGAAGCCATCATGACCGGCGGCCGGCCGACCTGGGCGTTCCGGGCATCGCGCCTGTCGCGTGAGGCGGCCAATATCTCCGCCAAGGGTACGACCTCCAAGGGGTTCTACGATCCGCATTCGGTGTTCGGCGCCGGGGCAGCGCCCAAGCGTGACGAAGCCGCTCCGGTTCAGCGCCAGTACGGCAAGATCGAGCGTCAGGCCTTTGCCGACCTGGACCTGGAGGTTGGGGTTGGGGCTGAGGTCGTGCGCGTGCGCTACACAGAGCTGCTGAAGCGTTGCCACCCGGATAACAACGGTGGCGACCGTTCCGCCGAGGATAAGCTCCAGCGCGTCATCAAGGCCTATAAGGTCTTGAAGAAAATGAATCTTACTTAATTCGCGATGAGGGAAGGGATGTCGCTGACATCCCCTCTCCCCGCAGGCGGGGAGAGGTTAGGGGGCGGGGCGTCTTCGGCGCGCTCCGGCCTCTGAATGCCCCTCACCCGATCGC
>NZ_GL883077.1:1493840-1496628 GCF_000204015.1 Asticcacaulis biprosthecium C19
CTGTCCGTGCTGGCGCCGGCGCGGCCAAACAGGTTGACCTGCCACAGCTTGCGCGGCTTGAAGCCAGCGCTGTCATATACCCGGATCGCCGCCGCATTGTCCGGCAGGGAATGCAAGAAGGGGGTGCGGCCTTCCGCCACGATGCGGTTGCCGACCACCGCCATCATCTGCCGCGCCAGGCCCCGGCCCTGGTAGTCCGGATGGGTGCAGATGGCCGTGATTTCGGTAAAGCCGGGCAGGCACATGCGCTCGCCCGCCATGGCGATCAGCCGGCCATCGTCGAACGCCCCGGCGAAATAGCCTTTCTCGATGGTACGCGGGCCAAACGGACCCGGCCGGGTTAACTCGGTCAGGGCCAGGATGGCTGGCACATCGGCGGCCGTCAGTTGCCGTGTTTCGACCGTCACGGGAGCTGGCCGAAAGTCTTCGGCGACGAGTTGTAGCACCGGGAAGGCGACCAGGCGTTCCAGACCTTCGGGGTCTTCCAGGATCGCATCGGCCCAGATCAGGTTGGTGCCGCCGTCAGGGATGACGGCGCCCAACTGTGCCAGGGCGTCCGGTGTTTCCAGGGCGGCGAAAGGTGACACCTCCGCCGGATAGCGTAGCACAGGTGACGCACCGACCGCCAGGTGGGCGTGACGGGTGGTCAGGGCATGCCAGACAGGATTATCCAAGGGATGCATGACGCCGAAGTAGGGCCGCGGGGCGTGGCCGTCAAGCTGCTGTCGAAAACCGTCAGCAGATGGCGTAGATCGAGGGAAAGGGAGACGTTATGGAACAGATTCGTAAGGGCGGGTGCCAATGCGGCGCGGTACGGTTCGAGGTGGCGGGTGCGTTGGGCAAGGCGTCGGTTTGCCATTGCCGAATGTGTCAGAAGGCGTTCGGCAATGTCTTCGCGCCTTTGGTGTCGGTGCGCGAGGCGACCTTGACGTGGACAAAGGCGGAGCCAGCGCGGTTTCAGAGCTCGAACCTGGTCAAACGCGGGTTTTGCCCGACTTGCGGGACGCCCCTGACCTATGAGGCGCCCGACGGGGTCGCCGTTGCCATCGGCGCCTTCGACCATCCGGAAGGAATCGAGCCGGTCATTCAGTTTGGCGTCGAAGGCCGCATCCCGTGGATGGACCACGTCAATGTCTGGCCGCTGCGCACCACCATGGAAGACATCGAGGCCGCGCCCTTCCTCGACAATCTGATCAGCTATCAGTATCCGGATGAAGATTAGGCGAACGGCTCGAAACAGTCGTAATTGCGCTGGTTGACGATCCGGCCGTCACGAAAGGTGAAAAAGCTCGCGATGTGCGCCGTCATGACGTCGCCCGGCACCAGCTTGCCCAGCGGGACAGCGATAACGCCTTCCCAGGTGGCTTCGACGGCGGCATGGTCGTCGGTGCAGACCAGGGTCTTGATATCATAGGTCTGGGATTTCAGCACGCCCTTGGCGCGTTCGAAATCGGCCCGGAGTTTTTCCAGTCCTCGCCGGTCGCCACGGGGCTTCAGCGGATTGGGCCATTCGGTCTGGACGACCGCGCGGTCGTAAAGGGTGAACAGGGCGTCGCCGTCGCCGGCCTCCAGCGCCTTGTAGTAGCTGAGGATCAGTTCGCGGTTGCCGTCTTTGGGCATGGTCGTTTCCGTAAGGGTTGCTGAGCCTTCTATAGCATGAACCCTGCGACAAAAAACTTCGCCGCGCGGCAATATTTGAGTTGTGTGGCGGTGCGCAAAGTCTTAGCTGACTGACACGTAAATTCGCTTTGAAAGCCTGACCCCGCCATGCCCGCCGAATTGGAATATACCGATCCCCTGCTGTCGCTCGCACCCGATAAAAAGGTCAGCATCCGTGAGGTCTTCGGCGTCGATTCCGACATGATGGTGCCGGCGTTTTCGCATCGCGATTCTCACGTGCCGGAAATCGATGAAGCCTACCGTTTCGACCCGCAGACGACCCTGGCCATCTGTGCCGGCTTTGCTTTCAACCGTCGGGTGATGGTGCAGGGTTTCCATGGCACCGGCAAGTCGACCCATATCGAACAGGTCGCCGCGCGGCTGAACTGGCCGATGATCCGCGTCAACCTGGACAGCCATGTGTCGCGGATCGACCTGATCGGCAAGGACGCCATTGTGCTGAAGGACGGCCAGCAGGTCACCGAATTCCGCGAAGGCATTCTCCCCTGGTCGCTGCAGCGCCCGGTCGCCCTCGTGTTCGACGAATACGACGCCGGTCGCCCGGACGTGATGTTCGTCATCCAGCGCGTGCTTGAAGCCTCAGGACGTCTGACCCTGCTCGACCAGAACAAGGTGTTGAAGCCCAACCCCTATTTCCGCCTGTTCTCGACGACCAACACCATCGGCCTGGGCGATACGACTGGTCTTTATCACGGCACCCAGCAGATCAACCAGGGCCAGATGGACCGCTGGTCGCTGGTCACCACCTTGAACTACCTGACCCATGAGGCCGAGGTCGAAATCGTCCTGGCCAAGGTGCCGGAGTTCGATACGCCGGAGCGCAAGCCCATGGTCGACGCCATGGTGCGCGTTGCCGACATGTCGCGTTCCGCCTTCTCCAACGGCGATATCTCGACCGTCATGTCGCCGCGGACGGTCATCACCTGGGCCCAGAACACCCTGATTTTCAACAACGATCCGGAACTGGCCTTCCGCCTGTCCTTCCTCAACAAGAGCGACGAACTGGAACGTCATACCCTGGCCGAATTCTATCAGCGCGCCTTTGGCACTGACGTGAAAGAAAGCGCCCTGAAAGTGAAGGTTATCTGATCTTCTCCTCCCCACATGA
>NZ_GL883077.1:1496788-1624927 GCF_000204015.1 Asticcacaulis biprosthecium C19
GTTTAGAAAGACCTGCTGCACCTATGGCGCAAAAGCCGACCATCCTCAGTGAACCGTTCAAGAAGGCGCTGATCCATTCGACCCGCGCTCTGGCGGAAGATGCCGAGCTCGAGGTCGTCTTCGGCTCGGATGGACCGCGTCTGGATGGCCAGAAGCTGATCCTGCCGCACCCGCCGCGCGACCTGGCGCCCAAGTTGGCCCAGCGGGTGCGCGGCCAGGCCGACCGCATGGCGCTGCGCCGTGCCCACCATGACGCCGCCGTCGATGCTCGCGCCAGGCCGCGCGATAGCCTGTCCGGTGAAGCCTTCGATGCCCTGGAAGCGGCGCGACTGGACGCCATTGGCGCCCGCGCCATGGCCGGTGTGCGGCTGAATCTCCAGGCGGCGCTGGAGAACGACCTGGAACGGTCGGGCCTCATGCGCAAGGACGACAAGGCCGACCTGGGCCTGCCCGAGATCCTGGGTCTGATGGCGCGCGAGGCCGTCACGGGCGATCCGGTTCCGGCGTCGGTCCAGCGCGTCGTCAACATGCTGCGCCACGAGATCGCCGACAAGACCGGCGACGGTCTGGAGAAGCTGGCGGCCCTGATTCACGACCAGAAGGCCTTCACCCAGCAGGCGCGCAAGGTGTTGACCGCCCTGGACCTTGTCGATGACAGCCTCGATGCCGAGGAGGAAAAGCAGGACGAGGGCGAGGAGGGCGAAAACGACGGTGACAGCCCCCAGGATGACGCCGAACAGGACGAGCAGCCTGACGAAAGCGAGCAACAGCCTGACCAGCCCGAACCCGACCAGCAAGGCCAGGAACAGGCCCAGGAGGGCGAAGACGATTATACCCAGATGTCGGGCGATCCGCAGATGGCGTCCGAAAGCTCGACCGACGAGGTGCCCGATGGCGAGGCCGGCGAGGCTGATGTCCGCGACGAGCCGCCTTTTGCCGACAAGGTCAAGAAAGATTACGACGTCTATACCCGTCAGTTCGACGAGGTCGTCGCGGCCGAAGACCTGTGCGAGCCCGAGGAACTGGAGCGGCTGCGTGGCTTTTTGAACGCCCAACTGGCCAATATGGCGACGGTGGTGTCGCGTTTGGCCAACAAGCTTCAGCGCAAGTTGATGGCGCAGCAGAGCCGGTCGTGGTCGTTCGACCTCGAAGAAGGCGTGCTGGACGCCGCCAAGCTGACCCGGGTCATCGTTGATCCGTCGGCCCCCTTGTCGTTCAAGCAGGAAAAGGACACCGAATTCCGCGACACGGTGGTGACGCTGTTGCTTGACAATTCGGGTTCGATGCGTGGCCGTCCGATCATGGTGGCCGCCATCTGCGCCGACGTGCTGGCGCGGACGCTGGAACGTTGCGGCGTCAAGGTCGAGATTTTGGGCTTCACCACCAAGGCGTGGAAGGGCGGGCTGTCGCGTGAAAAGTGGGTACGTGAAGGCAAGCCGGCCGGTCCGGGGCGGCTGAACGATCTGCGTCACATCATCTACAAGGCGGCGGATTCGCCGTGGCGCCGGACGCACAAGAATCTGGGCCTGATGATGCGTGAAGGCCTGCTGAAGGAGAATATCGACGGCGAGGCGCTGCAATGGGCGCATTCACGACTGGTCAACCGTCCCGAGCAGCGCAAGATCCTGATGGTGATTTCCGATGGCGCGCCGGTCGATGACTCGACCCTGAGCGTCAACAATGGTCACTATCTCGAAAACCACCTGCGTCGCGTGATTGCCGAAATCGAAGGCGGGCCCAAAAAGCAGGCCGATCGCGTCGAACTGGTCGCCATCGGTATTGGCCACGACGTGACGCGCTACTACAAGCGCGCCCTGACCTTGATCGACGTCGAGCACCTTGCCGGTGGGTTAATGGATAAGCTCACCGAGCTCTTTCAAGAAAAATGACGTGTGGCGCCTAAGCGCCCTTGGCGACCAAGCGTTCCTTGGCGCGTTGCGACGCCTTCTGCGCATCCGCCCAGTTGCGTTCAACGCCGGTGGCGACGGGGGTGCCGCCGGCTTTAGGCCAGATCTTCCATTGGCAGCTATTGGGACCGCGCGGATAAAGACCGATTTCGTATTCTGTAGATTCAGTTTGCATCCACACATGATATCAGCAAGCCACACGGATTACAAACTGAGACCGACCATGAGATGGCTGAACCTGACGATCGCCGCACTTTTGCTGGCCTGGCCTGTCCACGCGGAGTTGCGCCCCTATGGTAGCGAGCGCATCGCGCTCGTGCCCTTGCCAGCCGCCGCCGCCGCCAAGCCGCTGAACGCCAAGGTGCGCTATGCCGGTGGCTATCAGGTCGTTGCTCAAGGCACGTCGCAGGTCATGGGTCTGTCGGACCTGGAGATTGCCGACGGCCAGGTTACGGCGCTGAGCGACCTTGGTGCGGTGGTTCGGTTCCCGCTGGACGGGGGAGCAGCGAAGATCGACCTGCTGCGCGATCGTGACGGCAAGACCTCGATCAACCGCGATTTCAACGACGCTGAAGATCTGGCGACCGGTCCGGACGGTACGCGCTATGTCAGCTTTGAGCGCCTGCATCGCGTCATGGTCTATGCCCCCGGTGCCGCCTGGAGCGCGACACCCACGCAGCTTTCGCTGCCGGGCCTGCCGGCCCTGCCCAACAATGAAGGGCTGGAAGGTCTGGCCTGGCTGGATGGGCAATTGTTGGCGGGCGCGGAGTCGGGTGGGTTCTGGCTGTGTGGCGTGGCAAGGCCGGGCTGCAAGGCCGTAGCCGGGCCGTCGGTGCCGGGCTTTATGTACAAGCTGGTGTCGCTGGCGCCGGTGCCGGGGCGCAGCGACGAAGTTCTGGCGCTGTATCGCTTCTATTCGCCGTTCAGCGGGCCGCGTTCAGTGTTGACCCGGCTACGGTTGACGGACGGCGTGCTGGTCAAGGTCGAGGACATGGCGGCTGTGGCGCCACCCCTCGCCGCCGACAATTACGAAGGCGTGGCGGCGGTGAAGACGGACGCCGGCTACCGTCTGTACGTGATCTCCGACAGCCTGGCCGATGACGGCAAGCCGCGGCTGCTGATGTTTGACTGGACGCTCTAAGGTTTTGTTCCAGGCACAGTATAGCCCTTGGTGGCATCGTCCAGGACGAGAACCCAGTCGGGACCGGTGGGCGGGCTTGTCACCTTCAATGTCGGGCCGGTGTGCTCTCCCATCGGACGGGCAAAGCCGGTGCGCGGATCATACCACCAGGCCTTCACGGTTTTCGCCTTCAGTCGGGTTAGGTCGATGGTGGCCGGACGGTCATTGAGCGGGAAATAGACAAAGGCATAGGTGCCGGCGGCGTCTCGCGTCGCCGTCATATGCAGGTTTCCGCTGTCCTGACCTTCGAGGATCAGGCTGTCGTCGGGAATGCGGTCCAGTTGCGGCCGTGATTCGATCAGGTCGCGCAGAAAGACCATTTGGCGGCCACCCGGGCGGTGCAGGGCGGTCACCCAATCCATCCTGGCGTGGTTGATGACGTCGTTGCGCGGGCCGACCATGCCCCATATCGAATGGTGGCCATAGGTGACGCCGGCCGCGCCGGCAAAGACCGAGCGATAGGTTTGTTTGCGGACATCGTAGTCATCGAAATAGCCGGTGGCAGCGTCCCAGCGCGGCCACGAATTGTAAGGATGGTCCTCGTAGTTGGGTTCCAGATCGAGGGTCGGCTTGGGCTTGGGAAGGGCGAAGTCGTGGGCGACCATCTCCCACACTGGGACGTCGTGGCCGCCGCCATGACCGCTTTGCATGCCGTGGATATCCAGCCAGGCGGCATTGGGCAGGGTGTAGGACGTCCCTTGCGGCCCGCCGCTCGGGTGGTAGGCGATCAGCGGGTCGTGGCCACAGGCTGTGGTAATCCCTTTGGCCATGGCGGCCCAGACGGGGCGATAATCGACGCCGTCGTTCTCAGGTGGCCGATCTCCGCCCAGCATCCACACGATATTGTCACGGCATTTCAAATGCCCGGCGAGGAAGCGGCCATAGGCTTCAGCGCGGGCGGGATCGGAAGGCGGGAAGATCTGTGGGCCCAAGCCCCACATGGCGGTGACCTTGTCACCCCAGGTCGGTAGCAGGGCGACATAGAGACCATCGCTTTCGGCGCGTTCCACCACCTGCGCGACGCGGTCGAAATAGGCCAGGTTGGGTTTGGACGGGTCGCCATCCTGAAACGGCGTCAGGCCATCGGGAGTCGGTTTGCGCAGGCCGTCGACCTCGCCCAACACCACCGTTTGGATGATGGTATAGCCCTGTCGGCTGCGGGTCTTGAGGTAGTAGGCCTGTTCATCCGGTGTCGCGGCGTGGATGAGTTCCCAGGCCGTGTCCCCCAGCCAGAAGAAGGGCTTGCCGTCTGGGGTGACGAAGTAATGGCCATTGGGCGAAACTGACAGAGGCGGTAGCGGCTTGGCCGCAGCGGGGACGGCTAAGGCCGCGAGGATGGCGGCGAGGGCGATCAGGCGCATGGTTCTCTCCCGGTGTTTTGGGCGAGCCTATCCGGAATTACGGCAACAAAAAACCCCGGACCTTGCGGGCCAGGGTTCTTTGTGTGTTCGATCAGAAGTCGGAAACTTAAGCCTTGGCGGCCAGCTTGTCCTTGATCTGCTTCTTCAGGCGACGAGCGCGCAGCGACAGATCGGCGTCGTCGGCCTTGACCAGGAAGGCATCCAGGCCGCCACGAAAGTCGAGCGTGCGCAGGGCAGCGTTCGAAATCTTCAGCCGATAGGCCTGACCCAGCGCTTCGGATTGCAGGGCGGTTTGACGCAGAGACGGCAGGAAGCGGCGCTTCGTCTTGACATTTGAGTGGCTCACGCTGTGGCCGACCATGGGACCGACACCGGTGAGTTCGCAACGACGCGACATGGGTTCTACCTTCGAGTAAAGATAATAGGATGCGGCGGCCAGAGGACCTCGGGCCGCCAAGAGGGCCGTTCCATAACGAAAGCCCGCTGACAGGTCAAGGGCTAAACCACTTTTTTGCTGTCTTGGGCTTCTGTTGCTTATACCTCTCACCGCAAGCGCGCTAGACGATTCACACAAGTCCGCGCAGGTTACCTCTCTCTTTTTCCTCCCCGCTTGTCGGGGAGGGGACCGCTCGAACGAGCGGAGCCCGGAGGGCGCAGTGAGAGAGGTGCGGTGGTGGGGTTTCTTACTTTACTTTCAACAGCTTGACTTTATCCGAGTACGCAAAGATACCCCACCACCATTTCGCTGCGCGTCACTTCGCTACGCTGCGTTTTGCTTCGCTCATGGTCCCCCTCCCCAACAAGTGGGGAGGAAAAAGGAAGTTATTACAAGGCATTATCGTGGGTAGAGAGGTCGAGCGGCTTGTCTGCAAACCCTAGAGCGCACGCGGGGAGGTATCAGCTTAGTGAAAAAGCCCCCGGCACATGGGGCCGGGGGCTGGCTCAATGGTTGCGGCAGAAGCAACTCAGAAGAAGCCCAGTTTCTGCGGGGCATAGGAGACCAGCAGGTTCTTGGTCTGCTGGTAGTGACCCAGCATCATCTTGTGGGTTTCGCGGCCGATACCCGACTGCTTGTAGCCGCCAAACGCCGCGTGCGCCGGGTAGGCATGGTAGCAGTTGGTCCACACACGGCCCGCCTGGATGCCGCGGCCGGCGCGGTAGGCCAGGTTCATGTCGCGCGACCACACTCCGGCGCCCAGACCGTAGACCGTGTCGTTGGCTATTTCGATAGCTTCCTCGACCGTCTTGAAGGTGGTTACCGACACGACCGGGCCAAAGATCTCCTCCTGGAAGACGCGCATCTTGTTGTGGCCTTCGAAGACCGTCGGCTGGATGTAGAAGCCGTCATTGAGGTCGCCGCCCAGCCGGGTGATATCGCCGCCGGTCAGGACCCTGGCGCCTTCATTGCGACCGATTTCGAGATAGCGCCGGATCTTGTCGTACTGCTCCTGTGATGCCTGGGCGCCGATCATTGTGCCCATATCCAGCGGATCGCCCTGGGTGATCGCCTTCACCCGGGCCAGGGCCTTTTCCATAAAGCGGTCGTAGATGGATTCGTGCACAAGGGCGCGCGACGGGCAGGTGCAGACCTCACCCTGGTTCAGGGCGAAGAAGGCGAATCCTTCCAGCGCCTTGTCGAGGAAGGCGTCGTCTTCGGCCATGACGTCAGCGAAGAAAACGTTAGGCGACTTGCCGCCCAGTTCGAGGGTGATGTTGGTCACGTTGTCGGCGGCATAGCGCATGATCTCCTTGCCCACCGCCGTCGAGCCGGTAAAGGCGACCTTGGCGATGCGCGGGCTCTGGGCCAAAGGCTTGCCGGCTTCAATGCCGGTACCGTTGACGATGTTGAGCACGCCGGGCGGCAGCAGATCGTGGATCAGTTCAGCCACCACCAGAATCGAGGCCGGGGTTTGTTCAGCCGGTTTCATGATGACGCAGTTGCCAGCGGCCAGGGCGGGCGCCAGCTTCCAAGCCGCCATCAGGATAGGGAAGTTCCACGGAATGATCTGACCGACGACGCCCAGGGGCTCATGGAAATGATAGGCGACGGTGTCGTTGTCGATCTCGCCGATCGAGCCTTCCTGGGCGCGAATGCAGCCGGCGAAGTAGCGGAAATGGTCGATGGCCAGGGGAATGTCGGCGACCGTGGTTTCACGCAACGGCTTGCCATTGTCCCAGGTTTCGGCCTCGGCGATCAGCGGCAGATTGGCTTCGATACGGTCAGCGATTCTGAGCAGGATGTTGGAGCGTTCGGTCACCGAAGTTCGGCCCCAGGCATCCTTGGCGCGGTGGGCGGCGTCCAGGGCGAGGTCGATATCTTCCGACGTGGAGCGCGGGACTTCGCACAGCTTGCGGCCGTTGACCGGGGACAGGTTGTCCATGTAGCGTCCCAGGACCGGCTCGATCCATTCGCCGCCGATATAGTTGCCATATCGCGTGCGGAATGGGGTGCCGGCGTCGATCAGGCGTTCGAACTTGGTCATCTGTGATCCTCCTGCGGGTCAGTGTGGCGGGTTGCGCCCCGTCCAGCTTGGCCATCAGGCTGCGCCCGAATGGCCTGATCCGGCAACAGCGGCAGGAGGTGCGAGCGGCGGATTGACAGGGTTTTTCGCAGGCTTTGCGCCTGGGTGTCGCGCCCCGCGGCGGTTGTCGCGGTGGTGTCGCAAATTGCGACGGTCGGGGCGTGTGTCCGGATCAATCTTGCTGTGATCCCGCTTGATTTGGCTTGCACCGGCGCGCTTATGGGCATTCAATCGGTTGCAATAATCATAAACCAGGGAGGCGGGACTTGATCCCTGCCCAGCCGTCTCAGATCGAAGCCGCCCGCAAGACCTTCTTTGCGGGTAAGGGCCTGCCTGTCGACCAGATTGGCCATGCCATTCTGCGGTCATGGATTCGTTGCGCCGACATGGGGTTGAACGAGTCCGCCACGCCCGATTTTGCCGCGCCGACGCGATCGGAGCTGAAGGTGCTGCAAGAACGTCATGAAGCTTTGCGCCGGATCTGCCGGCCCGAGTTGGACGCCCTGTATGGCGAGGCACGTGAGCTGGCGGGCATGGTCGTTCTGACCAACGCCAAGGGAGAGATCCTCGATGCCGTGGGAGATCCCGCCTTTGCTGGTCGGGCGGCGGAAGTGGCTTTGCGGCCGGGCGCCCAGTGGAGCGAGGACGGCACTGGCACCAATGCCATCGGAACAGCGATCGCCGAACGCCGTGCCGTCGTGGTCAATGGCGCAGAACATTATTTCCGCGGACATCAGAATTTGAGCTGTGCCGCCACGCCGATCATCGATCCGCGCGGCGCGACCCTGGGCGTGCTGGATATCTCGACACCGTCAACCCTGCCGGCGGGACAGATGCTGGGCATGGTGCGCATGGCGGTGGAGCAGATCGAACACCGGCTGTTTCGCGGTGGCTTCGAAGGCTGCCAGACCCTGCGGTTCCAGACCGATCCGGCGCTTCTCGGCGCCGCGCGCGAGGGCATCCTGGTGTTTCGCGACGGCGTCGTGGTAGCGGCCAACCGGCGCGGCCTGTCCCTGGTCGGGCGCAGTTGGGATGGCCTGGACAGCCTGCATCTGGAAGACCTGTTCGACGCTGCGTCCTTAAGCAGCGGCCCGCTGCATGGGCGTGACGGGCGTGAGTTCGTAGCTCGCCTCGATGATGACGGATTGGCCTCTGTGCCGCTTGCTGTGTCGACGTCGTCGCTCGTGGACCTGGAACTGGCCACCATCCGCAATGCTTTGGCTGTCCACAATGGCAGTGTCAGCGCGGCGGCCCGACAACTGGGTATTCATCGCAGTACGATTTACCGCCGGATGGCGGGACAGTGATCCATTATACCTCCCTGCGCTTGCGTGGGGAGGGGGACCGCTCGAATGAGCCAGGCCGTAGGCCGCCAGTGAGTGAGGTGCGGTGGTGGGGCGACTTTCTTTCGAAACGCCGTGGTCCGCAACTTGGACGGCAAGTCGCCCCACCACCATTTCGCTCCACTTCGCTTTGCTCGTTCCCGCTCATGGTTCCCCTCCCCGCTCGCGGGGAGGTATCAAAAAAGCCTCCCAGGTTTCCCCTGAGAGGCTCTTCTCGTATCCGACAATCGGACGGCTTACGCCGCCTTGGTCAGGTTCTTGTTGAGCAGGGCGACGGCGGCGTCACGGTCGATCTTTTCGATCGCGGCGACTTCGCGGGCCATGCGGTCCAGGGCCGACTCATAGAGTTGGCGCTCGGAATAGGATTGTTCCGGCTGGCTGTCCGAACGGTACAGGTCGCGCACGACCTCGGCCAGCGACACCAGGCAGCCCGAGTTGATCTTGGCTTCATATTCCTGGGCGCGGCGCGACCACATGGTGCGTTTGATACGGGCGCGGCCCTTCAGGGTGACCAGGGCCTGCGACATGACGGCTTCGGCGGCCAGGTGGCGCAGACCGGCGGTCTTGGCCTTTTTGGTCGGGACGCGCAGGGTCATTTTCTCGTGGTCGAAGGTGACGACGAAAACTTCCAGAGCGTAACCAGCCACTTCCTGAGTCTCGACCGCCGCGACGGTGCCGACGCCATGCGCCGGATAGACGACCTTGTCGCCTACGGAAAAATCAAAACGGGAGAGGGTGAGGGTGTCTGCGGACATGTGTACGTCCCTTTCGCTCAAGGTTGTGACCGGACGCGGATGTTAACCATAGTCTCAATAGGGTGTCAGAAGCTGGCAGGCCTGCTCCGGGGAGGGGGCAGACATGTCGAGAGCGCACAAGAAATTAGACCGGGAAGGTAGGTCCTTCTGGTCTCTATGTGCGCGTCATTTCCTGACTAAGACAAGGTTGGCATCCGACCTGCGTCGATGGCGCGTCACAGGCCCGAAGGAGAAGCCCGGTTCTGGACGCATAAAACAAAAGAAGATATGCGCGGATCGTGAAGGCCCCGATTATGTCCGCAAAGACATGGGAGAACCCGTTCGACTCTTGCAATACCGAACTTTATATCACAAATTTGCGACAAGATAAAGGCTCTGTAAGTCACGGGTCTTCGCGACCGCAAACAGGCCGGATTCAACCGTTTACACAGATTGCGCGGTATTTATTTACCGTCTCCGGGCTTTTCGGAGAAATATTTTTCGTACTTGCCGGTTTCGCGTTCATACTCTTCACGGTCGGCGGGCGGTGTACCCTTTTCCGAGATGTTCGGCCAGACTGCGGCATATTTCGTGTTGATTTCCAACCACTTGGTGCCTTCATCCTCGGTGTCGGGCTTGATCGCGTCGACGGGGCATTCCGGCTCGCAGACGCCGCAGTCAATGCACTCATCCGGATTGATAACCAGGAAGTTTTCGCCCTCGTAGAAGCAGTCGACCGGGCACACCTCGACGCAGTCCATGAACTTGCACTTCACGCAGGGGTCGGTGACGATGTAGGTCATAACGGGTAAGCCTTTTTGAACAGGTGCGTCATGCAAACTTAAGGTCCTAATGTCAACCCTATCCCGCTGACGGGAAAGCCATTTGTTCTAAACGGAAGCGTTAGCGCGATAGAGTGTCCGGGCTTCTGCTGCCGGGCCGCGCCGTTCACCGGTATCGAGGATTTCGATGTCGATAAGGCGCGCGCCTAGGGCGAAGATCAGCCGGTCGCCGGGTTTGATGGCCTGCGACGATTTGTCCACCCTGTTAACAAGGCCGAAGCGTTCCAGGCGGACATGGCCTGAGTCGCACATTTGAGCCGACAAGGCGCGCGTCTTGAAGAAGCGGGCGCGCCATAACCAGACGTCAAGACGGACGGATTGTGCGGGTTCGGACATGGGCCCGATATGGTTGGCGGTGGCGGAGTTGTAAAGCTGTCGGTGGTCTGTTCAGAAGCTTTTAAAGGGGAACCACGGAAAGCACGGAAACGCCGCTGCGCGGCGGCACGGAAATACTCGGATTTCCGGTCGTTCACTCTCCCGCGCGAAGCGACTTCTTATTGAGACCCGCAGTAAGGCGCTTCGCGCGGCTCAACGCGAATTTCCGTGTCGACGGCCGAAGGCCGGCGTTTCACCGCCTTCCGTGTTAAATCTTACTTCCTTTACGAAAAAGCCCCGCCGAAGCGGGGCTGATCGGGATCGATCTTCAGGCGCCTATTTGGGTGCCAAAATCATGATCATCTGCTTGCCTTCCATCCGAGGCTCGTATTCGACCTTGGTGGTGGGCTCGAAGTCAGCCTTGACCTTGTTGAGCAGTTTCATGCCCAGTTCCGGGTGCGCCATTTCACGGCCACGGAAACGCAAAGTCACCTTGACCTTGTCGCCTTCCTCGAAGAAGCGGGTCATGGCCTTGGCCTTGACCTCGTAATCGTGGATGTCGATGTTCGGGCGAAGCTTGATTTCCTTGATTTCGACGACCTTCTGCTTCTTGCGAGCTTCGGCCTTTTTCTTCTGCTCTTGGAAGCGGAACTTACCGTAGTCGAGAATCTTGCAGACGGGAGGATCAGCGGTGGGAGAGACCTCGACGAGGTCCAGACCTGCTTCTTCTGCGGCTTCGAGCGCGGAAGAAGTGGGCATGATGCCTTGCTTCTCACCGTTCTGGTCAATCAACAATACGCGCGGGACCTTGATGTCCTGATTGATGCGGGGGCCGTCTTTGGGAGGCGGGGCTTGGATCGGGCGACGAATAGGTCGTTCTCCTACGATAGTTAATGGTAACGGGTGAGGCTCTGAAAGAGTCGCGCGGGATTATGCCGAAAGGCAGGCCCGACCGCAATTCCTAATATGCCGAAACGGTTAAATTTTCAGGAATTGCTCCAGGGCACGATGATCTCGCATCATCCCGCCTTGGCAAGGCCAACTGGCCGACCGAGCTTGCGCGAGGAGCCATGCGGCGTTTGAGCTGAAAAAATGCGAATATCAAGCGTCATTCTTCATGACGGTTGATATTCGCTCGGCTGTTGTATTTGCGCGAAGTTAATATAAGCAGCGCCCGATAGACATCAAGGGTGCGTTCGCACATCACATCCAGGCTGAAGTGTGCCTTGACATGGGTGCGGCCGGCCACGCCCATGTCAAAACGTTGCTCATCCGACAATGCCATGGCGGTCTTCATCGCCTCGGCCCAGGCGTTCGCGTCGCCCGGTTTTACCAGCCAGCCCGTTACCCCGTCGGCCACGGTTTCGACCGTGGCGCCATGAGCGGCGGCCAAAGGCGGGCGCTGCATGGCCTGGGGCTCAACGGCTGTGCGGCCGAAAGCTTCGGGGTCCAGCGATGGTGCCAAGGCGAAGTGGCACATACTGTAGGCGCTGGGCATATCGCTGACGTGGCCGACCAGCTTGACCTGGTCCTGAAGGCTATGGGTATCGATCAGCTTTTCGAGTTCGGCGCGGTACTCGGTGCGGCCTTGGTCGTCGCCGGCGATCAGGATGAGGAAGTCGGTTGTGCCCTGTTGTTTCAGCAGGTTGGCCGCTTCGATGATCAAAACCTGGCCCTTCCAACGCGTCAGGCGTGCCGCCAGCAGAAAGCGGTTGCGCGTGTCGTTATCGCCGGTGCCCCAGGCCTCGTCCAGCTTCATGATCTTTCGGACGTCGAAGCCTTCCGGATCAAAGCGCAGCAGATCCACGCCGCGCGGGATGCTGATCACGCGTTCGGGCAGGGCATGGCTGTAGGTCTTCAGGATGTGGTCGCGGGTATAGTCCGAATTGGCGATCGTCATGTCGGCGCGCGTCATCTGGCTATTGTACCAGCGCTTCAGGCCCGATCTAGCGTTGTAGATGCCATGGTAGGTGGCGACGCTGCGGATCTTTTCGGCGCGGGCGGCGCCGATGGCGGCCATGGCCGGTGCGCGCGACCGGACATGGACGATGTCGACCTTTTCGCGCCGGATCAGGTTACGCAGAGCCGAATAGTTCTTGAGTTGTGTGAACGGGTTCTTGCTGTGGACCGGCATCAGCACGACGGTGGCACCAGCCTTTCGCAGGCTATCGACCAGCCGCCCGCCCTTGGTGGCGACGATCGAGCGGCCGCCGGCCTTCAGGATGGCGGCGCTGACGTCGAGTACGGTCTGTTCGACGCCGCCGGTATCCAGTTCGGGGACGACCTGCAAGACGCAGCCAGTGAAGGAGGAGGTGGTCATAATGCCTTGTGTGCCGTCTCCGGGCGTTTTAAGTCAAGACCATGTTGACTCCTTCCTTTTTTGATACGCCCTCTTTTCTTGAGTCGTCTGGGGGCGACCGCATCGCCTATCGTCATCTGCGCGGTGACGGCCCGACCATCCTGTGGCTGGGCGGCTTCCTGTCCGACATGAACGGAAACAAGATTGCCGCAATCAGTACCGTGGCGGCGGCGCGCGGCTGGGATTTTCTTTGTTTCGACTATTTTGCCCACGGTGAGACCGGTGGCGCCTTCGAAGAGGCCCGGGTCGGTAGGTGGCGTGACAATGTCCTGGCCGTGGCGGATAGCCTGACGCAAGGGCCGGTGGTGGCGGTGGGCTCCAGCATGGGCGGGCATATGCTGTCGTTGCTGATCCGTGAACGCCCTGGCAAGGTGCAGGCGGCGGGTTTCCTCGCACCGGCCGCGGATTTCGCCACTAAGTTGATGCTTCCCTCCCTGTCACCGGAGGACAGACAGCAGTTGGAAGCCACAGGCGTCCATATGATGCCGGGTTATGATCGGCCGGTGCCGTTGAGCCAGGCGTTTTTTGATGAGGCCGCAGGGCATGAGGTGCTGAATGCGCCGATCGCTTTCGATGGCCCTGTGCGTGTTCTGCACGGCATGAAAGATGCTCTGGTGCCGTGGCAGCATGGCGTGCGGTTGGCTGAGGCCTTCTCGACATCAGACGCGCAGATCCGGCTGGTCAAGGATGGCGATCACCGGTTGTCGCGTGAGCAGGACCTGGCCTTGTTGGTGCAGATGGTTGGCGAATTGCGGGCAGATTGACATTTTAGAGTAAATTTGTCATGTTGCATCAGAATTGACGATTTGGTGCTGACATGTCCAAGGCATATTCTTTTGGGCCGGGTTTTGATGAGACCCCCTTTACGCCATCAAGCCATTTTCCTGTGCAGATAGGTCCTGATGGCCGGATTCTGATCCCTGTCGAAATACGGCGCGCCATGATGATCGGCGAAGATCGCCGGCTGACCGGAGAACTGGTCGATGGCGAACTGAGGCTGATCTCACCGGCCATGGCCTTGAAAAAGTTGCAGGATATGATCCAGGCCGTCGATACCGGCACGGGCTCGATCGTCGATGAACTGATCGCCGATCGGCGCGCCGAGGCCGCGCGGGAATGACGGCAGTCTTGGATTCGTCCGCGGTCCTGGCGATGCTATGGCGGGAGAAGGGCTGCGACATTGTCGAGACCTATCTCCCGGAAGCCCTGATCAGCAGTATCAACCTGGCTGAAGTCTATACCAAATGCACCGAGCGCGGCATTGATCCCGACGCCGTCGCTGCGGTCGTGGCGAAGCTGCCCGTGACGGTCGTCGATTTCAGCGCGCCCCAGGCCTTGCTGGCCGGCAAGCTGCGCCCGCAAACGAAGGCTCTGGGGTTGTCGCTGGGCGACCGTGCCTGTCTGGCCGTGGCGATGATGGAACGGGCGACGGTGGTGACGGCCGATAAGCCATGGGCCAATGTCGGCCTGAATCTGAAAATCGTCGTCATCCGCTAAGCCAGCGCCCTCAGGCCTTCGCGGTAGGTCGGATAGCGCGGGAACCAACCCAGTTCAGCCTTGGCGCGGGCGTTCGACACGCGTTTGTTGTCACGGTAAAACCGCTGCATAGCCGGATATCGCGGATCGTCCCACGCGGTCGGGTCGGGCAGGGGCAGGCCGGTCAGTTGCGCGGCATACGCCAGCACCTGGTCCGCCGGGGCTGGTTCATCGTCGCACAGGTTATAGGCGCCACCAGGGCGCGGGCGGTTAAGGCTGGCCACCAGGGCACTCGCGCAGTCGTCGTGGTGAAGGCGGGAAAAAACGTGCCCTGGCTTGTGGATGCGCCGGGCGGTGCCGTCCCTCAGTCGCTCGACGACATTGCGGCCGGGACCGTAAAGGCCGGGCAGGCGGAAGACCTGGGCGCCAGCCGACAACCACTGGCTCTCGGCGAGTACGCGGCGCCGGCCTTCGGCGGAGGTCGGGCAAAGTTCGCTATCTTCCCACACCCAGCCGCCGTCACGGTCGCCGTAGACGCCGGTGGTCGAGAGGTAGCCGATCCATTGGCCGCTGCGCACAGGTTGCAGGGCGGCGAAGGCGGGACAGCCGTCGTCGCCGGGCGCCGGCGTAATCAGGACGGCGTCGGCGGCTTCGAAGGCCGAGCGGCTGTCGGCGGGATCGATGGCGATTACACCCTGGCTCTGGAGCCTGGCGCGCTTTTCTGGATCACGGGCGGTGGCGGTAATCCGGGCACCCGGCACGGCAAAGGTAAGGGCTTTGGCAAAGGCCTCACCGATGAAGCCATAACCGAAGACGAGCAGATTCACTCGACGCCGGCGCTGTCGGTGACTTCGGCGACGACGGAGGATACGGTCGCGCTCTCGGTGGCCTGTTCGGCGCGTCGCGCGGCCTTGTCCGCCGCCTCACGCTTCAGGCGGGCGTCGCGTTCCTTGACCATGCGGTAGTAGTCGGGAAGTTGCTCGGCGTGGCCGAACGGTGGCGGCGAGCGCGTGCCCAGGCCCTGCGGCCACGACATGGCAAACGCGATCATGGCGATCGCGATGACGGCAGCCAGGGGGTAGAAAATCTTGTCATCCAGCAACTTCATGCCGGTTTTATAGTCAGATTGTGCGGCGCACGCCAGCGATTTTAGACCTGCGCACTTGTGTGACGTGAATGCCACACCATATCCCGTGACGTGGCGGTTGCTTGTTTGAAAAGGGCCGCTCCAATCATCCGCCGACAGGGGAGCCCCTTATGAATATCGAGAAATATTCCGAAAAAACCCAAAAGCTTATCCAAAGCGCCCAGAGCCTGGCCCAGGCCAGCAGCCACCAGTATTTTACCCCGGTCCATGTGCTGAAGGCCCTGACCGAAGACAAGGACGGGCTCAGTTCGCGTCTGGTCGCCCTGGCCGGCGGCAATGCCGACGCCTTTGCCGGCGCCGTCGATGCGGCGTTTAACAAGATCCCGTCGGTCAGCGGCGGCAATACCCAGCTCTATATGAACAACGACACCGCCAAGCTGTTCAATGAGGCGGAAACCGAGGCGCAAAAGGCGGGGGACAGTTTTGTCACGGCTGACCGCCTGCTGGTCGCCGCGCTGAACACCGGCGACGGCGCCGCGGTGCTCAAGGCGGCCAATCTTAATCTGAAGACGCTCAAGGAAGCGCAGACGGCGTTCCGTAAGGGCAAGACCGCCGATACGGCGTCGGCTGAGAACGGCTTCGATGCTCTGAAGAAATACGCCCGCGACCTGACCGAAGCCGCCGAAAGCGGCAAGATCGACCCGGTGATCGGCCGCGACGAGGAAATTCGCCGCACCATTCAGGTGCTGGCCCGCCGTACCAAGAACAATCCGGTGCTCATCGGCGAACCCGGCGTCGGCAAGACCGCCATCGTCGAGGGGCTGGCCCAGCGTATCGTCAACGGCGACGTGCCGGAATCGCTGAAGAACAAAAAACTCTTCTCGCTCGATATGGGCGCCCTGATCGCGGGCGCCAAGTATCGCGGCGAATTCGAAGAGCGACTGAAGGCCGTTCTGAATGAGGTGACCGCGGCCGAGGGCGAAATCGTCCTGTTCATCGACGAGATGCACACCCTGGTCGGTGCCGGCAAGGCGGACGGCGCCATGGATGCGTCCAACCTGTTAAAGCCGGCTCTGGCGCGCGGTGAGTTGCACTGCGTCGGCGCCACGACCCTGGACGAGTATCGCAAGCACGTCGAGAAGGACGCGGCCCTGGCGCGGCGTTTCCAGCCGGTGTTTGTCTCCGAGCCGACGGTCGAGGACACCATCTCGATCCTGCGCGGCCTGAAGGAAAAGTACGAGGTTCACCATGGCGTGCGGATTTCCGACTCGGCGATCGTGTCGGCGGCGACCCTGTCGAACCGCTACATTGCCGACCGCTTCCTGCCGGACAAGGCGATCGACCTGATCGACGAAGCCGCGTCGCGCGTGCGTATGGCGGTCGACTCCAAGCCGGAAGAGCTGGATGAGTTGGATCGGCGTGTCGTGCAGTTGAAGATCGAGCGTGAAGCGCTGAACAAGGAGACCGATGCGGCGTCGCGGACGCGGCTCGACAAGCTGACCGACGAACTGGAGGACCTGGAAGTCAAGTCGATGGACCTGACGACCAAATGGAAGGCCGAAAAAGACAAGGTCGGTTCGGCGGCGCGGGCGCGTGAAGCGCTGGACCGGGCGCGGATAGAGCTCGCCAATGCCCAGCGCGGCGGCGACCTGCAGAAGGCGTCGGAGATCCTGTATGGCCGCATCCCGGCTTTGGAAAAGGAACTGGCCAAGGCCGAGGTCGCGTCGCAGGAAACGCCGCTGACACCAGAAGTGGTCGATGCCTCACAGATCGCCCAGGTGGTGTCGCGCTGGACCGGGATTCCGGTCGACAAGATGCTGGAAGGCGAGCGCGACAAGCTGCTGCGTATGGAGGACCAATTACGCAAGCGCGTCGTCGGTCAGGATGAAGCTCTGGCGGCGGTGTCGGATGCGGTCCGTCGGGCGCGGGCAGGGTTGAAGGATCCCAACCGGCCGATCGGTTCGTTCCTGTTCCTGGGGCCGACGGGCGTCGGCAAGACCGAGCTCAACAAGGCCCTGGCGGAATTTCTGTTCGACGACGAGACGGCGATTACGCGCTTGGACATGTCGGAATATATGGAGAAGCACTCCGTGTCGCGGATGATCGGCGCGCCTCCGGGTTATGTCGGTTATGATGAGGGCGGGGCCCTGACCGAAGCTGTGCGGCGTCGGCCGTATCAGGTGGTCTTGTTCGACGAAGTCGAAAAAGCGCACCCGGATGTGTTCAATGTGCTGTTGCAGGTTCTGGATGACGGGCGTCTGACCGATGGTCAGGGACGGGTTGTCGATTTCCGCAACACGCTGATCGTGATGACCTCAAACCTGGGCTCGGACGTGCTCGTCAATATGGATGAGGCCACATCGATCGAGACGGTGCGGCCTCTGGTAATGGAAGCGGTCCGGCGGCATTTCCGGCCGGAGTTCCTCAACCGGGTCGATGAAATGATCCTGTTCCATCGTCTGGACAAGGTCCACATGCACGACATCGTGCGGATCCAGCTCAAGGGCCTGGAGAAGCTGATGGCCGACCGTGAAATGACCTTGAGCATCGACGATGCGGCGCTGAACTACCTGGCCGACAAGGGCTTTGACCCGGCCTACGGGGCGCGGCCGCTGAAGCGGGTGATCCAGAAGACCCTGGTCGATGGGATTGCGCGCAAGATCCTGGCCGGGGAGTTCGGCGATGGCGACGTGATCCAGGTCGGGTTTGACGGGGAGGCGCTGCAGATCGGGCGGCCGACTGTGAACTAGTAACGGGGCGTGGGGCCCGTGGCCCCACATTCTTTCCTATTCCTTCCCTAAGCCCTCGCCCCAAGGGGCGGGGCGCAGGGAAGGAAATAAGGAAGACTGGGGCCTCAGGCCCCAGACCCCGTTTATCAGCTCACAGTGCGGCTCGCGATCTTCCCGGCCAACCACTGCAACCCGGCCAGATGCTGCTGGTCGTGACTGCACAGATAATGGACCAGGCCGCGCAGGGTCGTGACCCCATAGTCTTCAAAGTCGCAAGTCCGCCGCCATTGTTCGGCCGAGACCGTGGCTAATAACACCAACGTCTCTTCCCGTGCCTGTCGGATGTCCGCGAGCACTTCGGGCGCGAACGACTCAGAATAACTCCGCAAAACTTTCAGCCGGTCGCCATCGACGCCGGGCAGGAAGGGATGATCCTCTTTCAGTGTCCGCACAAGACGGACATGATACCCTTCGATCTCGATGTCGCGGATATGGCAAAGCTGTTCCAGCGCCGAATAGGGCTCACTCGGACAACCGACCCAGGACGCTGGCGCCCACAGCTCGAAACCGTCAGGAATGGCGCCATAATGCGCCTCCAACTGGTCCGGAAACCGGGCCAGAGCTTCGAGTGTGGCACTGTCCATCAGTCCCTCAGCAGCTCATTGATACCGGTCTTGGACCGAGTCTGGGCATCCACCCGCTTGACGATGACGGCGCAGTACAAAGACGGCCCGCCCTTCGGATCGGGATAGGCGCCCGGCACTACCACCGAATAGGCCGGCACGCGACCGCGGAAGACCTCGCCTGTCGCGCGGTCGACGATGCGCGTCGAAGCCGACAGGTAAACGCCCATCGACAGCACCGAGCCCTGCTCGACCACCACGCCTTCGGCCACTTCGGACCGCGCGCCGATGAAGCAGTCATCCTCGATGATGGTCGGATTGGCCTGCAACGGCTCCAGCACGCCGCCGATGCCGACGCCGCCCGACAGGTGGACGTTCTTGCCGATCTGGGCGCAGGAACCGACGGTCGACCAGCCGTCGACCATGGTGCCCTCATCGACATAGGCGCCGATATTGACGAAGGACGGCATCAGCACGACGTTCCTGGCGACATAGGCGCCCTGACGCACGATGGCGCCCGGTACGGCGCGGAAGCCGGCCTTCTGGAAGTCCTCGGCATTCCACTTGGCGAACTTGTTTGGCACCTTGTCCCAATAGGGCCCCAGCGGCGCCTGTTCGAACAGGCCGCGGCCGGTGTGCATCAACTCATTGGCGGCCAGGCGAAAGGACAGCAGCACGGCCTTTTTCAGCCATTGGTTGGTGTGCCATACGCCATCGACCTTGTCGGCGACGCGGAAACGGCCGCTGTCCAACAGTTCGAGCGCGCCCTGGACGGCTTCACGGTAAGGACCGCGATAATCCGGGTTCAGGGTGTCACGGACCTCCCAGGCGGCTTCGATATCATCCTTGAAGGCGGCGAGGTCGGACATTGGTGGGCTCCACAAGCAGATTTTGGGGGTTCCATAAAGCCCTAACTCTCGCGTTGCAACACGTAGTTTGTCTTGACCTGCCCGTTGGCTGTCATGAAGCTGGCGATGCTGTCATAGGTCGTCGTGATGATCGGTCCGCGCTGGTCATCCATCTTGAGCAGCGGGTTGACCAACGGTCCGAAAAAGCGCTCGAAGCCGTTGGCGCGGATGGTCGTCGGCGTGAAGCTTTGCGCTAGTTTCGACTTGATAACGGCGTAGTCGCTTTCGCCCCAGGTCGCTGTCGCCACCACATCCAGCACGAATTCGGTGCAGTTCTGGTGCTTCGGATCGAACGGGTTGGAGACCAGAGAATAGCTCGGCACATGCAGCCGGGCATAGGCCGGCGACATGATGACTGCGATCAGCTTCTGCTGCATTTCCGGTGTCGGGATGATGATACCGACGTCATCGGCCTGGTTGCCGGAAATAAAGTCGATCGGAAAATCCTGGGCTAGGTAGGACTGGTCGGCAGGCAAGGTCTTGCCGTCGCTCTGATACAGGTTCCACGAGCTGTAACCCTTATAGATCTTGCCATCGCCGCCCTGGATGTCGCCATAGACCCAAAAGGCGCCGTGGGTGTAGGACACGCCTTCAGGCAACTTGTTGCGCGGCTTGCCGGCGCGGAAGACGATGGCGACACGCGCGCCCTTGGCGGCCAGATCGCGCTCGATCTGTTTGGCGAAGGCGGCAGCTTCCGGAGCGGAATAGTGTGCCGTAGCGGCGCGACCACTGAAACCGCTGTCGGCCACCGGCTTGGACGGATCGGCGGCAAAGGCCGGCGTGCCCAACAACAGAAGGGCCAGGGTGACGGGCAAGAGGCGGCGCGTCATGATCCGACCGCAGCCTTGCCCGCTTGAACGGGTTGAATTGTTTTCACAGGTTTGGCCGACATGGTCTCAGGAGAGATCTCCAGCGGCTCGTCGGAAAACTTCTTCAATTCAATGCCAGAAAACAGCAGGACCAGGCCGGGTGAAGCCGCAACAATGCCCGCGCTCATCGCGCTGCCGTTGTCATTGTCATAACCGGAAAACCCTAAGGCTGCGCCGGGCAGGGCCAATGACAATCCGCCGGCCATGAGGGGATATGCGGTTGCTCCGGCCACCAGCTTGACGCCGGACTCGGCCAGTTCGCCCGTGGCGACGGCCGAGTCGTTGGACGCCTTGGCGGCATTGGCCAGGCTGTCGGCGTGGGCCGCTCCGGTGCTGAGCGCCAGGAGGCCGGCTGTGAAATAAATAGCTTTCATGATTCCCCCTCGAACTTGAACGGTGTTCAAAATGAACATTGTTCAAATTTATGGCGGAGTCAAGCGCCAATCGACCAGCGCGGAGTCTAGCCGAGGTGGTTGCGCAGGAAGCTTTTGAGATTCAGGTCGCGAAAATGGACCCACGGATCGGTATTGCCGTCCGCCTTCGGCCCGACCAGGATGGTCTTCATGCCCAGTTCACAGGCCGGCTTGAGGTTCTTCGGGCTATCTTCGAAGAAGGCAGCGGTGTTCGGATCGACGATGTGCGCCTTCATCATTAGTTCGAAGGTCAGGAGGTTGGGCTTGGGAATGTAGTTGGCGTGCTCCAGATGAAAGACGCCGTCGAACAACGCGGTCATTTCCAGCTTTTCGAGGATGCGCACCGCATGCGGTTCGTCGCCGTTGGTGAAGACGATGCGGCGGCCCTTCATGCTGGCCACCATCGCATTAAGTTCCGGATCTGGCACCAGGGTATCCAGCGAAACGTCATGGACTTCATCCAGGAACCGGCGTGGCTCAACGCCATGATGCGCCATCAGTCCGGCCAGGGTGGTGCCATGCTCGAACAGATAGGACTTTTGAAGGGCATAGGCGTCGGGCTGGGACAGACCTGTCTCGCGCGCTACGAAGGCGGTCATCTTGCCCTCGATCAGGGCCATGACCTCGGCCTCGTGCGGATACAGGGTCTGGTCGAGATCGAAGATCCAGGTGTCGACGTGGGCAAGGGCAGCGGGAAGGGGCAAGTTTCGGTCCGTACAACAGGTTCTTCAACGGTTTGCCGCCGAAGTCTGATCAGGCTATCAGAAGCCGGCCGCCGTCACAAGCTCGCCGGCCGCCTTACCCCGCCTTGATCAGCGTTCCGGCGCCGTGTTCGGTGAACAGTTCCACCAGCATGGCGTGAGGCCGGCGGCCATCCAGGATAACCACCGCTTCGACCCCGGCTTCGACAGCGGCGATGGCGGTTTCCAGCTTCGGGATCATGCCGCCTGAAGCAACGCCGCTTTCGATCAGGGCGCGCGCCTCGGTCACGGTCAACTGACGGATCAGTTCCTTGTTCTCATCCAGAACGCCGATGATGTCGGTCAGCAGCAGCATGCGCTTGGCTTCCATCTTGGCCGCCACGGCGCCGGCGACGGTGTCGGCATTGATGTTGAACGTCTGGCCTTCGTCGGACACGCCGATCGGGGCGATGACCGGAACATAGTCGTGATTGACGTCGCCGATCAGGGTGCGGATCAGTTTGTCGTCAACTTGCTTGGGTTCGCCGACATAGCCGAGATCGACGATCTGCTCGATCATCGAGTCCGGGTCCTTCTTGACCCGCGTCGCCTTTTCGACCGTGATCAGCCCGGCATCCTTGCCCGACAGGCCAACGCCGCGGACGTCGGCTTCCTGACCGGCGCGGGTGATCCAACTGGCGATCTCCTTGTTGACCGCGCCCGACAGCACCATTTCGGCGATTTCCATGGTGGCATTGTCGGTGACGCGCAGGCCGTCGACGAAGGTCGACTTGACCCCGGCGCGGCCCAGCATGGCGGAGATCTGTGGCCCGCCGCCGTGGACCACGATCGGGTGGATGCCCAGCAGCTTTAGCAGAACGATGTCCGACGCGAACAGTTTTGCGGTCGCTTCTTCGCCCATGGCGTGGCCGCCGTACTTCACCACGACGATTTCGCGGTCATAGATCTGGATGAAGGGCAGGGCTTCGGCGAGCGTCCGGGCCGTGGCCCAGCCCTTTTCTTCTTCTTCGGTGTAGGTGGTGGCGGAGGTGATCTTGGTCATGGCGCGCGCCATACCTGAGAAGTGTTATGCTGTCATCACAGAATAGTACGAAAGCCATAGTTATAGTACGAAAGCCATAGTTTCGCTGTCCGCTGCGACGGTCCGGGTGACCTGCGCCGAAACGCCCGGCGAGAACAGCCTGGTGGTTGAAGACCTCATTCGCAACATCCGGGCGCGCAATGTCGGGAATCTGCCGCGGTAAAGGAATCTTAATCCTGTGATAACGCGCCGGCAGTAGGGTCGCAGCGTTCCTGTAACGCTTAGGGAGACCGGAATGATGCGCTTTCTGGATGACGACACCGGCGGCGTCTGGTCGCGAACCAACGACGTCTATCTGACTCCGTTGGAGGCCGCGCCGGCGCTGATCACAGAGCTGGCGGTTCCGGTGGCGGCCCAGCCGAAGGCGCCACAGACCTTTGTCGTGCGCCCGTTTGCTGGTGCTGCTGAAACAGTGGTCGCACCCGATGGCCCGGTCAAATCCGATGATGACGGCGCGCCGTCCGGTTGTCTGTGCGGCGGCAGCCACAGCCAGGGCGAAGGCAGCCCCACACCGTCGGCGGGCCTTCGCGAGGGCTCGCATGCCGGCCTGTCCGAGGTCATGACCTATAATCAGGATCTGATCGACGGACGCTACGAATATACCGGCAACCAGCTGGTCGACGCCGTCCTGTTCGGTTCGCGCTGGACGGTGACCAACATCACCTTCAGCTTCCCGGCCACGGCTGAGTTTTATGAGACGCCCTATTACGAACCCGGCCACCTGACCAACCACATCCCGTTCAACGCCGCCCAGCAGACCGCGGCGCGTTACGCCTTCAGCCTGGTGGCCGGCTATACCAGCGTGACCTTCACCGAGGTCACCGAAAGCGCCGAGACCCACGGCATCATCCGCCTGTCGCAAACCGACAACGACACCGCCCTGGGCTCGGCGGAGGGCAATTTTCCTGGTTCGGACGCCTCCGACGGCGACATCTGGTTCGGCAGCACCAATCAACCCTTTTACCTGACCCCGGCCATCGGCAACTGGGGCCAGGCGACCATGATGCATGAGATCGGCCACACCCTGGGGTTGAAGCACGGTCAGGACAACTACACCACCCTGGACCTGACCAATGGCGGCTACCTGGACGGGCCGGGGCCGCACTATGGCACGGCGGCGCTGCCGGCCAACAGGGACGGCTGGGCGTGGTCGCTCATGACTTATCGCTCGGCGCCGGGGTTCACGGCCAGCTTCCAGGGCGACCGCTACAACCAGCCCCAGACCTACATGCAGGCCGATATCGCGGCTTTGCAATTCATGTATGGCGCCAACTTCACCAGCCATGCCACGGACTCGGTCTACACCTTCAGCACCACCACCGGCGAGATGTTCATCAACGGTGTCGGCCAGGGCACGCCGGAAATCAACGCCGCCACGGGGATCGGCAAGATCTTCCGCACCCTCTGGGACGGCGACGGCGTCGATACCTACAACCTGGCGAACTTCAGCGACAACCAGACGATCGACCTGCGTCCGGGCCAGTTCTCGACCTTCAGTCAGGCGCAACTGGGTGACTCGCGACCGCTGGTGACAGGCTTTACCGCTCAGCCGGGCAATATCGCCAATGCGCTTTTGTATCAGGGCGATGTCCGCTCGCTGATCGAAAATGCCATCGCCGGTGTTGGCAACGACATCCTGATCGGCAACCAGGCCGCCAATGCCCTGACTGGCAATGACGGCAACGATGTCCTCGACGGCGGCGCCGGCGATGACGTCATGACCGGTGGCGCAGGCGACGACACCTTCGGCGTGGATTCGTCAGGTGATGTGGTCACGGAAGCGTCCGGGCATGGCACAGACCTGATCGCTGCGACCGTCAGCTACACCCTGGGCGAGGACGTCGAGCACCTGACCCTGACCGGCACCGCAAACATCGATGGCACCGGCAATGGTCTGGCCAACCAGATCACCGGCGGCGCTGGCAGCAACGTGCTGAACGGGCTGGACGGCAACGACACTCTGACCGGCAGCTACGAGTACCGTACGGCGGCCCAGACAATCGATGAAACCACCCTGGCCTCGCATGCCACGATCGCCACAGCCCTGGCTTTGGCGCCGTTGGGTTTCGGCGTCAACAGCGATCCCGACATAGCCGACGCGACCACGGTGCCGCATGTCACCGTCATTGGCAATGGCGGCGGCAACACCTACGACATGTACAGCTTTGTCGTCGAGGCAGCCGGCGTGGTCGGTACGTTCGACATCGACCTGACGGCCGTCCTGGACAGCTTTGTCGAGCTCTACGATGCCTCAGGCACGCGACTGGCCTATGACGACGATGCCGCGGTCACCGAAGGCGCCGGTGGCAGCTACGCCGCCAACGATTCCCTGCTCAGCTACACGTTTGCCGCGGCCGGAACCTATTATTTGCGGGTCGGCCGGTTCGCGACCGCCACCACCTCGGCAGCCCTGCAGGCGGGACATAGCTATGTCCTCCAGATTTCGCTGGCGGGCAATGCTCTGCCCCCGCTGCTGGATGGCAACGACACCCTGGATGGCGGTAGCGGTGAGGACAGCCTGAGCGGCGGGCTGGGGAATGACTGGCTGGACGGTGGCGCGGGGATGGACGCGCTAGACGGCGGGACGGGTAATGACACCTACGTGGTCGACAGCGCTGACGACGTCGTCAGCGAAGGGGCGGGCGCCGGTACGGATACGGTCATCTCTGCTGTTACCTGGTCGCTGGCCGGACGTGAGATCGAACATCTGACCTTGACTGGCGCCGGCGATATCGACGCCACCGGCAATGCCATGGCAAATCTGTTGACCGGCAATAGTGGCAACAACCAACTTGATGGCGGAGACGGCGCGGACAGCCTCACCGGCGCTGCGGGCAACGACACTTATGTCGTCGGTGCCGGCGACGTGGTGACCGAACTGGCTGGCGAAGGCACCGACATTGTCCTGTCGGCGGTCACCTGGACTTTGTCGGACGGGGTCGAGATCCTGACCTTGACCGGCAGCGAGGATATCGACGGCACCGGCAACAGCCAAGCCAATACGGTGACCGGCAATGGCGGCGCCAACCATCTGAACGGGGGCGGTGGTGATGACGCCCTGAGCGGCGGGGCGGGAAGTGACAGCCTCGCCGGTGGGACTGGCAATGACACGATGTCGGGTGGTCTGGGCGACGATACCTATGTCGTCGACGAGACCGGAGATGTGGTCAGTGAACTCAGCAGTCAGGGTAGCGATACGGTTCGCGCCTCGGTCACCTTTACCCTGGTTGGTAAGCAGGTCGAGACGGTGATTCTGACCGGTGTGGCCGCCATCAATGCCACGGGCAACAGTTTCAATAATCTCCTCTCAGGCAATGACGCCGCCAATGTCCTCAACGGTAGCGCGGGCAGTGACACCTTGAACGGGGCGGCCGGCAACGACTCGCTGATTGGCGGAGCAGGGGCCGACAGTCTGATGGGAGGACTGGGCGACGACACCTATGTCATCGACGATGCCGGCGACATGGTTATCGAAATCGGCGCCGAAGGCATCGACCTGATCCAGACGGCGATAGGCTGGAGCTTGGGCGACCAGATCGAAAACCTGACCCTGACCGGATCGGGCGCGGTCGGTGCTACCGGCAACGGGCTGGGTAACGTCTTGACAGGCAATTCGGCTGCCAACCGCCTGGACGGCGGGCTGGGCGCGGACACTCTGGCCGGCGGCGGCGGTAACGATACCTATGTCATCGACAGCGCCTCCGACAGTGTGATCGAAGGCGCCGGTGCCGGTACCGACCTGGTCGAAACCGACCTTAGCCATACCCTTGCCGCAAACGTCGAGGGCCTGACCCTGACCGGTAGCGCCGCGATCAACGGGACGGGCAATGGTCTCAACAATGTGTTGACCGGCAATGGCGCCAACAACGTCCTGACCGGCGGGGCGGGCAATGACACCTATTATATCCAGAACGCCGGTGACAATGTCGTCGAATTGGGCGGCGGTGGCACCGATGTCATTTACTCGGCCGTAACCTACAGCCTCAATGCCCGTTACGCCGAGATCATCAACCTGACGGGGACGGCTAATATCAATGCCACTGGCAACAGCCTGTCTAACACCCTGACCGGCAATGACGGCATCAACACGCTGAACGGCAAGGGCGGGACCGATATCCTGACCGGCGGACTGGGCGCGGACATCTTCCTATTCGAAACGGGCGCGGGCAGTGACACGATTGCCGATTTCTCGGCGTTTCAGAACGACAGTATTAATGTCAATGCCTATACTGGCGGGATTGCCAATAACGGCCTCGTTACCCAGGCGGGCGGCAATGTGCTGATCACCTTGGGCGGCAGCAATGTCATCACGGTGACCGGTGCTGTCGTGGCCGATGTGCTTGCCCACATGGTCTGGTAAGGGTCGTTTCGCCAAATCCACGAACCGGTATCCGGCCCGTCGAATGGGCAGGATGCTGCCATGTTATGTGCGGCACATCTATACCGTGACAAGGTTTCAGGAGTGTGCCATTTTATCCTTTTTTAACGGGCTGCTCGGCGGCAGCGTTTTTTAGAGGGTGCATTATGCGCAATTTATTCGGTAAATTTGGTGACGATTCTCTCTGGCTTGAGGCTACCGATGCGCAGGTTTCGCTGCTGCATGCCGCTGCGCCGGCTCCGGAATTGTCGCCGCTTAAAATTGTGACGCTGGCGGACGCGGTGTCTTTGGAAACAACCGCAATTGATGCAAAAGATGTCGCTTCGGGGCATGCCTTCCTGCTGAAAGCTGAGACATTTGTGGCGCGGCCATTTGCCGGCCAACACGACAGCACGACTGTTGGCGAGTCCAAGGACATATCCGATTTTTTGGGTGATGCGCCGACGGGTTGCCTGTGTTGCGGCGGTGGGGGCGGCTTTGGTGGCGCGGGCGGGTCGCAGGGCGCATCAAGCGGCATACGCGATGCGTCCCAGCCCGGCATTTCCGAGGTCATGACCTATACCTATGATGCGGTCGACGCGCGCTACGAATATACCGGCAACCAACTGGTCGACGGCGCCCTCTTCGGTTCGCGCTGGACGGTGACCAACATCACCTTCAGCTTCCCGACGACCGGCGAATTCTACAACACGCCCTATTACGATCCCGCCTATACGGCAGAGCAGGTGCCCTTCAACGCGGCCCAACAGTCTGCGGCGCTTTATGCCTTCGCTTTGATCAGCAGCTACACCAACCTGACCTTTACCCAGGTGACGGAAAGCGCCGAAACCCACGGCATTATCCGCATGTCCCAAACGACGGCCGACGGCGCTGGCTCGGCCGAAGGTAACTTCCCGGGGTCAGACGCCTCGGACGGCGACATCTGGTTCGGCCAGACCGGTCAGCCCTTCTATCTGACACCCCAGATCGGTAACTGGGGCATGGCGACCATGATTCACGAAATCGGCCACACCATGGGGCTGAAGCACGGTCACGACAGCTACACCACCTTCGACCTGACGGTTGGCGGCTATCTCGACGGTCCCGGACCGCACTTTGGTACCGCCGCTCTCCCGGCCGACAAGGATGGATGGGCCTGGTCTGTCATGACCTACCGGTCAGCGCCGGGGTTCACCGCCTCCTTCCAGGGCGAGCAGTTCAATCAGCCGCAAACCTATATGCAGGCCGATATTGCGGCTCTGCAATTCATGTACGGCGCCAATTTCAACAGCAACGCTACGGATTCGGTCTATACCTTCAACGCCACGACCGGTGAAATGTTCATCAATGGCGTGGGCCAGGGCGTGCCGGAATTCGATGCCGTCGCCGGCGTCGGCAAGATCTTCCGCACCATCTGGGACGGGAACGGCACCGACACATACGATTTCTCGAACTTCACCAATAACCAGACGGTCAACCTGTCCCCCGGTGGGTTCTCGACCTTCAGCCTGGCGCAACTGGGTGATTCCCGGCCGCTCCTCGCCGGCTTTACGGCTCAGCCGGGCAATATCGGCAACGCCCTGCAATACCAGGGCGATGCGCGGTCTCTGATCGAGAATGCCATTACCGGCTCGGGCAATGATCTGCTCATTGGCAACCAGGCCACCAACACCCTGACCGGTGGTTTGGGCAACGACACCTACGTTGTCGACAGCGAATCCGACGCCGTCGTTGAGGCGCTCGACCAGGGCACGGACCTGGTGTTCGCCACCAGCAGCTTTACCCTGGGAGCCAACGTTGAAAACCTGACCTTGCTCACCACGACGGATGCGACCGGTAACGGTAACGACCTGGCCAATGTCATCTATGGCGGTACCGGAAGTTACGACGTGCTGAACGGATTGGGTGGCAATGACTTCATCTACGGCGCGACCGATCTGCCCGGCGCCGCGCAGACCCTGAATGAAACGGGCCTGCAACAGCATGACACCATCGCTAACGCGATCAATTTGCCGGCGGCCTCGTTCGGCCTGAACAGCGATGCCAATATTGCCAATTCGACCACGGCGCCGCACACGACGGTAACGGGCACCGGCGATGGCTTCTATGACATGTACAGCTTTGTTGTCGATGCCGCAGGCGTCGTCGGTACGTTCGACATCGACGCCTCGGTTAGCCTGGATTCCTTCGTCGAACTGTTTGATGCGGGCGGTACGCGTCTGGCCTTTGACGACGATTCCGGCACGTCTGAGGGCGGTGGTGGCAGCACGTCAGGAGCCGATTCCTTCCTGAGCTACACCTTCACAGCCGCCGGCACCTATTATATCCGCGTCGGCAAATATTCTACGACGACCACCTCCCTGCCGCTCGACGTCGGTGACGGCTACACGCTGCAAGTATCTCTGGCCGGTAACGCGCTTCCGCCGGCGTTGCCCAATCCGGCTGACGGGGTCGATGCCATGGATGGCGGAGCCGGCGATGACACTCTTATGGGCGTGGCCGGGGATGATTATCTGACCGGGGGCGCCGGAGATGATAGCCTGGATGGCGGCACCGGCAACAATACGGCAAGCTATTTCGCGGCGTCGGGTGCGGTGACTGTCTCCCTGGCTCTGCAGGGCACGGCGCAGAATACTATCGGCGCCGGTACCGATACCCTGGTCAATTTCCGCAATCTGGCAGGATCGTTCCACGACGACAGCCTGACTGGCGATGACAACGCCAACCTGATCAATGGTCAGGGCGGCGCCAATACTATGGCCGGCGGCCTGGGCAACGACACCTACTGGATCCAAAGTGCGGGTGATGTCATCATCGAGGCAGCCGGTGCCGGAACAGATCTGGTCCTGTCTCTGATCGACTATTCGCTGGCTGGCAAGCAGATCGAAAATCTCTACCTGGCGGGTAACGGTAATCTCAACGGCACCGGCAACGGCCTGGCCAATGATATCCGCGGCACTGAGGGCAACAACATCCTCTCAGGCAGTGGCGGGCACGACACCCTGGACGGGCAAAACGGCGACGACCGGCTGGATGGCGGAACGGGCAACGACAGCCTGATCGGCTTCGACGGTAATGACACCTATGTTGTCGATGCGGTCGGCGACGTTGTGAATGAAAATGAGTATATGACCGGTACCGACCTGGTCGAATCCTCGATCACCTACACGCTGGGTGCCTATGTCGAAAACCTGACCCTGACGGGTTCGGCCAATATCAACGGTACCGGCCATGCCGGTAACAATGTTCTGACCGGAAACTCCGGTACCAACGTCCTGACCGGCGGTGCAGGAGACGATACCTACGTCATCCAGAACGCCGCCGACAATGTCGTCGAAGCGAACAATGCCGGTATTGACCTGATCGTATCCTCCGTAACCTACAGCCTCAGTGGCAAACAGGTGGAAAACCTGACCCTGGCTGACGGCGCGGGCAACATCAACGGCACGGGTAACGGCCTGGCCAACACTTTGCGGGGAACGCCGGCAACAATATGCTGGACGGTGGCACCAACAGCGACTCGATCACCGGTGGCGCAGGCGACGATACCCTGATCGGCGGCAGCGGTAATGATACGATCATCGCCGGACAGGCCTCGAATGGTAATGACTCGGTGGATGGCGGCGACGGCAATGACGTCATCACATCGTCCGGCCAAGGCACCTATAATGCCGGCGGTGGCAATGACTACGTATTTGCCGGGTTGACAGCGACCAGTGAGGTTATCGACGGCGGCACCGGAACCGACACGATCGATACGACATCGGTTTTTGCCGAGTACAGCGTGAACCTGGTGACGGGCGCCACCAATTATGGCGGCGAAAGCTACGTCAATTTTGAAAACGCCATCACCGGCGACGGCAATGACACGGTAATCGGCACGGCGGTTGCCAACGCGATCACGACGGGCGACGGCAATGACTCGCTGGACGGCGGCGCAGGCCTTGATACCCTGGTTGGTGGCGAAGGCAATGACACCTATATTGTCGAGTCGGCAGGCGACGTCGTGACCGAGCAGGCCGATGATGGCGAAGACAGGGTCAATTCGACCGTCAGTTATACGCTGGGCGATAATGTCGAAAACATGTACCTGCAAGGCAGCGCCGACCTCAGCGGAACGGGCAACGGTCTGACCAACTTCATCTTCGGCCAGACCGGTAACAATACGCTTGCCGGTTTGGGGGGCGACGACTATCTGGATGGCGGGACCGGCAATGACAGCCTGGTGGGGGGCATCGGCAACGACGCGTATGTCATCGATGCCATCGGCGATACGATCACCGAGCTGGCAGCCGAAGGTATTGACCTGGTCTATGCGGAGATCAGTTTCACCCTGGGCGCCAATCTGGAAATCCTGAACCTTACCGGCATCGGCGGCACGTCAGGCACCGGCAATGACCTGGACAATGTCCTGGAAGGCAACGGCAGCAACAATACCCTGACCGGCCTGGGCGGCAATGACCAGTTGACAGGCGGCGCTGGCAACGACACCCTGCTGGGCGGATTGGGCAATGACACCTATGTCGTCGCCGATGCCGGCGATGTGGTCACCGAGATCAGCAATCAGGGCACCGACGAGGTCCGTTCGACGATTACCTATAACCTGGGTGGAAAACAGGTTGAAAACCTGACCCTGCTGAATGGGGCGGCCATCAATGGCACGGGCAATACGTTCAACAATGTGCTGGCCGGCAATGACAGCAACAACGTCCTCAACGGCAGCAGCGGCAATGACACCTTGTCCGGTTTCGGCGGCAATGACTCGTTGATCGGCGGTGTTGGTGCCGACCTGATGACCGGAGGACTTGGTGACGACACCGTCGTCATCGATGATGCACTTGATCTGGTCAGCGAAACGCCAGGCGAAGGCACCGACACGGTCCAGTCCTCCCTGACCTGGACCTTGACGGACGGTTTTGAAAACCTGGTTCTGACCGGTTCTGCGGTGATCGATGGCACCGGCAACGGAGCGGCCAACATCCTGACCGGCAATTCGGCCAACAACGTGCTGAGCGGCGGAACGGGCGACGACAGCTACTATATCCAGAACACCGGCGACAATGTCGTCGAAGCCAGCAATGCCGGCATCGACACCATCATATCTTCGGTGACCTATTCGCTGGCCGGCAGGCAGGTGGAAAACCTGACCCTGACCGGGGTAGCGGCGCTCAATGCCACTGGGAACAGCCTGGCTAACACCCTGATCGGCAATGACGGCGCCAATACGCTTGACGGCTCCGGCGGCCATGACCGGCTCGACGGTGGCCTGGGCGCTGACAGCCTGATCGGCGGCACCGGCAATGATACCTATGTCGTCGACAACGCCGGCGACGTGATCACCGAGGGTGCGGCAGCCGGCACCGATCTGGTCGAATCCTCGCTCACCTACATACTGGGCGCCAATCTCGACCAACTGACCCTTACCGGCGCATTGGCGATCAACGGTACCGGCAATGATCTCAACAATATCCTGGCCGGCAATGGCAGTAACAACATCCTGACCGGCGGTCTGGGTAACGACACCTACTATATCCAGAACACGGGCGATAACGTCGTTGAAGCTGGCGGCGCAGGCACGGACATGATCTACTCGACGGTCACCTACACCCTGAATGGCCGTTTCGCCGAAACGCTCGTCCTGAATGGTTCAGCTAATATCAACGCCACGGGCAACAGCCTGGCTAATACTCTGCTCGGCAATGACGGCATGAACACGATCAACGGCAAGGGCGGGGCGGATATCCTGAGCGGCGGTCTTAATGCGGACCTCTTTCTGTTCGAAACCGCCAGCGGTGCCGACACCATCACCGACTTCAGCGCGATCCAGAACGACAGCATCAACGTCAACGCCTACACCGGTGGCGTGGCCAATGCCGGTCTGGTAACCCAGTCGGGCCTGAACGTCCTGATCAGCCTGGGCGGCGGCAATGTCATCACAGTGACGGGCGCTGCCGTTGGGGACGTGCTGGCGCACATGGTCTGGTAAACGCCTCGCGACACCTTGTGATCTGAGATGAATGCGAAGCCCGGCAGATAGTACTGCCGGGCTTCGTTTTGCCGTGTTACTGACGCCGCTATGATCTGCGACAGCGAGGCCCAGGAGGGTTGATTGACGTCAATGCGCTAGCCGGTGCCGCCGCGTATTGTGCTGCATGGGATAGTAAACGCCTGATCGCGCTCCGGCGGATCGCAATATCTGCGCGTTCGTAGGGGGTGGCTTTATTGGAGGCAGCGGAATGTCGAATTTCAGAGACCTGACCGACGGTGACGACAGCTATCGGGCGACCGAAGAAGATGACTGGGTCATCGGTGAAGACGGCAACGACACGATCCGTGGCCTGGGGGGCAATGACACACTTTGGGGCTCGGACGGCAACGACCTGTTGTATGGCGGGGCAGGCAATGACCGCCTGCTCGGATGGTTTGGGTATGATCGCCTCTATGGCGAGGCCGGGAACGACTACCTGGATGGCGTGGTCATGGTCGGGGGCACCGGCGACGACACCTACGAGTTTGACGTCGGCGTCGATACGGTGGACGAGCGCCCTGATGGCGGAACGGACACGCTTATCGTGGGAGAGTCTTATTCCCTGTATGGACTCAATATCGAAAATCTGGTGCTGCGATACTACGGCGACTTCGAGGCGACGGGCAACCTCTTTGCCAATTACCTTACTGGAAACAGCGGTCGAAACCGACTCGATGGAGCGGCTGGTGCCGATAGCCTGGCCGGTGGGCAGGGCGACGACACCTATGTCGTCGACGAGTCCGGTGACGTGGTGCTCGAAGATGCCAATGCCGGCGTGGATACCGTCATTGCCGGTGTGAGTTATTCGCTCGACGGGCGCCATATCGAGATCTTGACGCTGTCGGGCTCGGCAAATCTGGACGCCGCGGGCAATGACCTGGCTAACACCCTGACAGGAAACAGCGGCAACAACCTGTTGGACGGTGGCCTGGGTAGCGACACGATGGCTGGTGGACTGGGTGACGACATCTATTTGGTCGATCATGCCGGTGATGTCGTCAAAGAAGCCCGCGGCGAAGGCGCTGACACCATCCTGTCCTCGGTCAGCTTTGGGCTGCGCGGCGTGCATGCTGAGGTGCTGACGTTAACGGGAACGCAAGACATTGATGTGACCGGCAACTCCCTGGCCAATCGCCTCAATGGAAATGCCGGTCACAACCGCCTTGATGGTGGCACTGGCTATGACACCCTGGCCGGCGGTGCGGGCAACGACACCTATGTGGTCAATACAGCCGGCGATCAGGTGATCGAAGTCGCCGACGGCGGCGCCGACCTGGTCGAATCCGCGATCAGCCTGATCCTCGCCGCTGAGGTCGAGTCCCTGACCCTGACCGGCTCGGGCAATCTCCATGGCACCGGAAATGGCGGCAACAATCTGATAACGGGCGGCGCCGGTGCCAATCGGCTGGACGGTATGGCTGGGAACGACACCCTGATCGGCGGCACGGGCAACGACACCTATTACATCGACAGCCTGTCCGACCGCGTGGTGGAACTGCACTACGAAGGCACCGACCTGATCTATACATCGGTCAGCTATTCCCTGTTTGGTCGCGCCGTCGAGTCGCTGATCATGACCGGTGACGGCGATCTGGTTGTCACCGGGAACAGTCTGGCGAACACGATCACGGGCAATGGCGGCGACAACCAACTGAACGGTGGCGGGGGCAACGACACACTGATCGGGGGCCTGGGCGACGATACCTACTATGTCGATAGTCTGTCGGATCGGGTAGAAGAATTGCACTACGAAGGTACCGACCTGATCTATACCTCGGTCAGCTACTCCCTGTTCGGTCGTGCCATCGAGTCTGTGATCATGACCGGTGACGGTGACCTGGTTGTCATCGGCAACAGTCTGGCGAACAGGATCACTGGCAATAGCGGCGACAACCATCTGAACGGTGGCGGGGGCAACGATACTCTGATTGGCGGAACGGGTGACGATAGCTACACCGTGGATGCAGCCGGCGATATCGTGACGGAAGCCGCGAGCGAGGGCACCGACTTAGTGTTGGCCTATACGACCTACACCTTGGGCGCCGAAATTGAAAATCTGACTATGATCGGTTCGATATACTGGGGTCAAAGTGGCACGGGTAATGCGCTGAACAACGTCCTGGCCGGGAATTCCAACCACAATATCCTGGATGGCAGAGCCGGTGATGACACTCTTGTCGGGGGCGATGGGCACGATACTTATTATGTCGATTCCGTCGGCGACAAGGTCGTCGAAGCCTACCTTCAGGGTACCGATGAGATTGAGGCAAGCGTGTCCTACTCGCTGCATGGCACCCATATTGAACTTCTCCGTTTGGCAGGATCTGAGGATTTGACGGCGACCGGCAATTCGATGGGGAACGTTCTGGTGGGCAATTCCGGCAATAACGTGCTGAATGGCAAAGGCGGGAGTGACTATTTGTACGGCGGGCTTGGCAGTGATGTCTTCCTGTTCGAATCCATCAACGCCCACGAATACATAGGTGACTTCACGGCGGCGCACGCCGATATTATCAATCTCAATGGATGGACAGGCGGCGTGGCCAACACCGGCGCAGTTACCCAATCCGGAGCCGATGTCCTGATCACCGCCGGTGGTTGGAACGATATTAGGGTCGTGGACGCTGTCGTCGACGACGTCCTGGCGCATATCGTCTGGTAGCTACTTCCGCTTCGAAAAGCGCAGGGCCGTCAGCACATCCGAAACGCCGCTGGTCTTGGTGTCGACATAGCCGACCCCATGCAGGTGTTGACGGACGACGGCTTCGGGCAGGGCGGACTTGCTGCCCTTGGGATAGATGATCCACAGCGCCGCCGCTGGCAGGAGGGCGGTCAATTCCGACAGGGCGGTGGTCAGGTCGTCTTCGCTCAGGGCGACGATCACACCCTGAGCGGCCTGCGCCGGTTCGACGGTGACGGCACCGTCCAGCGCTTCCGCCAGGGCTGGATCAGAGATATCACCGCGCACCAGCACCCTATGTGCCGCATCGACGCCCAGCTTCGCAGCCAGAGTCGGCAGCGGCGTCGTCAGCTTCTTGACCCAAGTGTCCGCCTTGCCGGGCGGCAGGGCGAGGGTCCAGGTCCCTCCGCCATATTCGAACAGTACGCGGTCGTCCTGGCCGCGGGGATGCAGAATATCCTTTCGCGCGAACGTCTTGCGAAACCCGCCCCGCAGGATCAGCTCATGGGTCTCCAGCAGAGCCTTGACGGCGACCTGGCCATCAGCGGTGATCAACACGCTGTCGGCTTCCAGGCCCATCTACGGCGTAACCTCGCACACGCGCATGATTTCGGCGCGCAGTTCGGCGATTCCGAAACCGGTCTCCGACGAGGTCGCCAGCACCAGGGGGTGGGCTGCCGGGCGTTTCTTGACCCCGGCCTGGGTGGCCTCGATGACCTTGGCCAGTTCCGCCGGCTTGATCTTGTCGGCCTTGGTCAGGACGATCTGGTAGGACACGGCGGCGACGTCCAGCGCGTCCATCGGCTCCTTGTCGACCTCTTTCAGGCCATGGCGGGCGTCGATCAGCAGATAGGCCCGTTTCAGGTTCGGCCGTCCGCGCAGATAGTCTCTGCCCAGGTTCTGGAACTTCTTGACCGTGACCTTGGACGCCTTGGCCCAGCCATAGCCCGGCAAATCGACCAAATGAAGTTGGCCATTGACGTTGAAGAAGTTGACCTCGCGCGTGCGGCCGGGCTCGTTCGAGGCCCGGGCCAGCGCCTTCATACCGACCACGGCATTGATCAGCGACGACTTGCCGACATTGGAGCGGCCGGCGAAGGCCACTTCCGGCTGAGACGTGTCGGGCAGTTGTTCGACCTTGGCCGCACCCATGACGAAGGTGGCTGCGCGGGCAAACAGCAGCCGTCCCGCCTCCAGGGTTTCGTCGTCGTAAGGGGATTCGGTCACGCGGCCTTCTTCCTGTCAAGCAAGGCCCGTACCTTGCCGATGCCGGTGTCGATGGGGTTTTCGACCTTCAGGCGGTGCATGATGGTCCATTGCTGGAAGATGGTCAGGATGTTCGACCAGATCCAGTAGATGATCAGGCCGACGGCAACCTGGGCCATGAAGAAGGTCAGGATAACCGGCATGAAGGCCAGCATTTTCTTCTGCATCGGATCGACATTGGCTGTCGGGGTCATCTGCTGGCTCAGCCACATCGAGAGGCCGTACAGGATGGCCACCACGCCCAGATGCAGCGGACCGGCCAGGATGCCGCCGATCAGCGGCACGGTGGCCGGCTCGAACGGCAGCAGGCCGAACAGGTTGACAAAGGAGGTGGGGTCGGGCGCCGACAGGTCCTTGATCCAGCCGAAGAAGGGGGCGTGGCGCATTTCGATGGCCAGGATGAGCACCTTGTACAGCGCCCAGAAGACCGGGATCTGCAGCAGCATTGGCAGACAGCCGCCCAGGCCGGCCATCGGATTGACCTTCTCGTCCTGGTACAGCTTCATGGTCGCTTCCTGCTGCTTCTGCGGATCGTCCGGGAAGCGGCTCTTGATGGCGTCCAGCTTGGGTTTCAGGCGGTCCTGAACCTGCTTCATCTTGGTCATCGACTCATAGGCCTTGTGGGCCAGCGGGTAGAAGACGATCTTGACGATGACGGTCAGGGCCAGAATGGCGAAGCCGAAATTGCCCAGGAAGCCGTAGAGCTTGTCCAGCAGCCAGTACATCGGATAGGTCAGGAACTGCAGCGAACCCCAGTCGGTGGCGTAACCGAAACGCGGAATCTTCAGGTCGTTCTCATAGGCCTGGAGCTGCGAGTTCAGCTTGGCGCCGGCGAAGATATGCGACTGGCTCTGCCAGGTCTGACCCGGGGCGACGGTGACGGTTTCGTCGAGATAGCCGGCGCGGTAGATCGGCTTATTGTTCTGGACATTGGCCTGGGTGGTGAAGCGCACCGGCTGATCCTGGGCCGGAATGACCGCCGCCATCCAATACTTGTCGGTGAGACCGAACCAGCCGCCGACTGACGCAACGTCCTTGAACACCTTCTTTTCCGGCTCCTTGGCCATGTCCTTGTATTTCAGGGACTGGGTCTTGTAGCGGTCGATCTTGCCGGCCTCAATCTTGTTCGGGAAGGTGGCAATGGCGCCTTCATGGACGACACCCGTACGGTCCAGTCCGGCCGGCATGTCAAAGCGTATCACGGTCGAATAGGGTGAGAAGGCGACCGGACCAGCGCCCGTATTGGCGACAGCTTCCGCCACCGTGATCATGTAGTTGTCGTCGATGGACAGGGTGCGGGTAAACATCAATCCGGCGCCATTGTCGTGGGTCAGGACGACAGGCTTGCCGGGCGACAGGACGTTGCCGGACTGCAGGTTCCACATAGTATTGGCGTCGGGCAGGCCGGGGATGTTCTGGCCGATATAGCCCGACTGGACATAATAGGCGCGATCTGAACCGGCCGGACGAAGCAGTTCCACGTCGGGCGATCCCGCCTTGGTGGTTTCCTTGTACGACTTCAGGTAAAGGTCATCGACCAGGGCGCCCTTCAGCGACAGGCTGCCGCGCAGCGACGGGGTGTCGATCTTTACGCGCGGTGCGGCGGCAATGGCCTGTTCGCGGGTCATGACGGCCGCCGCGCCGGTCACGGGCAGGCCCGCGGCCACGGCGCTGCTGGACGACGCCGAGGCCTGAGCGGCGGCAACGGCGCGCTGTTCCTGAGCCTTCTTCTGTTGCGGACCGGTGACGAAGTACTGATAGCCGAACAGCAGAACCATGCTGGCGATCAGGAAATAGATCATGTTCCTGGTGTCTTGCGAATTGTTGTTCATTCGAACGGTCTTTTTCCTGATGGCGGCCGGAGGACTTAAGGCTCCGTGCGGGCCGGTTTATTCGCGCCGAGCCTTATCAGGGCGGCTTTGACATCGTCAAGTAAAGCCTGCCAGGGGCGCTCGAATGTACCGGCGCGGGCGATGAAGACATAGTCGTGGCCGGGACGGCCGAGATCGGGCAGCAAGCTTCGTGCCGCCTCACGCAAACGCCGCTTGACGCGGTTGCGGACAACGGCGTTGCCAATCTTTTTCGTTGCTGTGAACCCCACCCGGACATCGGCGCTGTCGTCGTCGCGCAGCCTGGCCTGGACCACAACACCGGTGCGGGCAGCGTAGGCAGCCTTGGCAGCCCTGAGGAAATCGGCGCGGTGTTGGAGGCGGATCATGCGCGAAAGAGATGGGTGTGGCGTTTAAACATGCAAGAAGGGCCCCCAAGCGAACTCAAGGGCCCTTCTCAAAACAGATTCGGATTCTTGACCGATTAGGCCGTCAGGCGCTTGCGGCCCTTGGCGCGGCGGCGCGCGACGATCTTCTGGCCATTCTTCGTGGCCATACGGCTGCGGTAGCCGTGACGGCGCTTGCGGACCAGGCGGCTCGGCTGATAGGTACGCTTCGTTCCCATGAGGGTAACTCCGGATGATATCGGGGCGCCCATACGGACGCCGAAAATTGCAAAGAGGCGGGTGGATAATCCAGCCTACCTGGCTTGTCAATCTTATTTGCACGTTTTGCGCCCTAATTCAGTTATAGTATAGTGGGCGGCCAGAATCTTGGCGCCTAAATCGCAGCGTCAAAATCGCGGCTCATGTTGACGGGAACCAAGCCCAGTGTTCGACCACGGCAAATCTGGTCAGAGTAAGTCTGGCAAGCTCGACGCCGGCCCTTCACGCCGCAGGCGCAAGATCTCGCCGGAGACCCGCAAGGCGCGGATGGGTTTCTACGCCGACCGACTGGCGCGCGCCCTGAACCTTCTCGCGGCGTTGTCACTGAAATACGGCCTGACCGGATTCGATGCCGCCCGCCGCTTCGCCTTCAGCCTGTCGGGCCAACTGCTGGTCATGACCTTCGGTTTTATCCTGATCGTCGAGGCGGTGATCGTGATTCCGTCCCTAGCCGCCGATCAGAAGCGCTGGCTGGACGACACCATGCGCCGCGCTGAGATCGCCTCCCAGGCCATCGACACCTCCGTCGAAAATACCGTTTCGAAACAGATGTCGTCGCAACTGCTGAGCAGCGCCAATGTCCTGTACCTGGCCATCGAGGACGGGCCGCGCAACTATCGTCTGTTCGACCCCAACACAGTGGTGCCGAACCAGGTCATGCAGTTGAACCGGCCGCGCGACAATCCCATCGAGGACCTGCGTTACCTGTGGGCGCCCTGGCGGACCCTGATGGCCAGCGAAGACCGCCTGATACACGTTCAGGCCGTGCCGCGGGTTCGTTCGGGGCAGTTGATCCAGATCGTCGTCAAGGCCGAGCCGCTGAAACAGGTGCTGAAATCCAGCCTGCTGGACATGCTGCGGGTCAGTCTGGGGATTTCGTTTGCCGCCGGCGTTCTGGTGTTCGCCGCTCTGTCGGGCTTTATCGTTCGGCCGATCCGGCGCCTGACCCGGGTCATCCAGACCTTCCGGTCGAATCCCGAGGACCCGCAACTGAAGGCGGCGCATTCGAACCGTCGCGATGAGATCGGCCAGATCGAGCGCGAACTGGCCTCGATGCAGGAAGAGGTGCGCAACTCGCTGCGCTCACGGGCGCGGCTGGCGGCGCTGGGCCAGGCGGTGTCGAAGATCAATCACGACCTGCGCAACATGCTGACCTCGGCCCGGATGGCGTCGGACCGCTTGTCGGCCGTCTCGGACGACCCGACCGTGGCCAAGGCCCTGCCACGCTTGGAACGGGCGCTCGACCGGGCTCTTTCGCTGGCGACCAACGTGCTGACCTACGGCAAGTCGGATGAACACGCGCCGCAGATCCAGATCATCAACCTGAAGGATCTTGCCGAGGCGGCGGCGGAGGATTCCGGCCTGGGCCTGACCGCGCAATCGCCCGAGCCCGTCAAGTTCACCCTGAAGGCCTCAAAGGGCTTCCATCTGGAAGCCGACCCGGAGCAACTTCACCGTCTGCTGGTCAATCTGATGCGCAATGCCCGCCAGGCCATCGAACTTCAGCCCAACCGCAAGTCGCGGGGACGGGTTACGCTGACGGCGATCAAGACGGCGGACGAGGTGCTGTTGCTGGTGGCTGACAACGGTCCAGGCATACCGGAAAAGATCCGCGAAAAGCTGTTCCAGCCCTTTACATCCTCTCTGACGCCGGGTGGTTCGGGCCTGGGCCTGGCGATTGCGCGCGAACTGGCGCAGATTCACGGTGGCGATGTCCGCCTGGCTGCCACCGGCGCCGGGGGCACGACGTTCGAAATCAAGCTGCCGCTGAAGGGCTGATGATTCTCCACCACGACTTTACCTCCAGTTTGTCGGAGTTTTGAAAGTCAGATCGAGAATGGCTCTGCTCACTTTAGGTTGAAATTCGCGTACCACTTTATATACCGCTGGTACGATTCAAAATGACTGGAAAACGCTTTATTTCACCCCCAATTTCCTTTGTTCTGACGAGATGCAAAGAGACAAATTCTCCCTTGAACACTGTAAATTGGAACCAGACGCCGTCCATGCCATCTAATTGAGTTGGCTTGTTAAGATCATGAACGCTTTCTTTATAAAATCGGTTCGCAATTAACTTCGAAACTCTCGGAAGGTAGTTTTCTTTGTGAAACGCTTTCGTCCATGTCCGTAGAGCCATAATTTCATCTTCAGCTCGAACTTGTTTGACAAAGCTACCCCCGTCATAGGCCATAATTATTGTATATAAAAACATCTGGTGACCTGTAGATTGATACCTCTTGGTGTGGATTTCAGATATTCTTTATTTCTCCTCCCCACGCGTTGGAGCTATCGTACGGTCACATCTCGTTCGGGATTGGAATTCCTTACTTTTTATACTCCCCCGTTATACGGGGGAGGTGGCCGCAAGCGATAGCGCGCGGCCGGAGGGGGGATTTCCAGGGTCAAAACTGACAGAGCTTGATGTAGTTGACGTCCGCAACTGCAGAGCATGTCGCACGCCGGCTAACTTGCAAAACAAAAAAATAAGGCGGGCGATTTTCTTTCGAAAGTGCTTCCTACACGACCGCCAACAGCCGCTCGACATATTCCGGCACGACCTTTGTCGCCGGCCCCAGAATCTTTTCATCGAACAGCGAATGGCCCAGCGAAGGCTCGAGGTTCAACTCTACAGTATGGGCACCGGCGCGGCTGGCCTCCTGGACGAAACCAGCGGCAGGATAAACATTTCCCGAGGTGCCGATCGACAGGAAGAGATGGCTTTTGCGGAGAGCGCGGTAAATCACGTCCATATCCAGCGGCATCTCACCGAACCAGACGATATGCGGGCGGACATCGCCGTCGGCCGCCATATCGCCCGACCAGTCCGAGACGTGGCCGGTTTCCAAATGCCGCGCTTTCAGCAGTTCGCCATGAAGGTGCAGCACACAATCCGCCGTCCTTGTCACAGCATGGGCGCGATCGTGCAGGTCATCGACATTCTGGGTCACGACCAGCACCTCGCCGCGATCCCATTCCGCCGCCAGCCTGGCCAGGGCGTGATGGGCGGCATTGGGTTCGACCTCGGCCAACTGGCGGCGGCGCTGGTTATAGAAGTCCTGGACCAGCGCGGGATTGGCCTCGAAACCTTCCGGCGTCGCGACCTCATCGACGCGATGGCCGCACCACAGCCCATCCGAGGCCCGAAAGGTCGGCACACCCGACTCAGCCGAAATACCGGCACCGGTCAGGATGACGATGTTTTGAATCACTGTCATTTTCGTTGCCCTAGCGCCGAACGTCGGCCCGGTTCGCTTCTTGAGGGCTGTCCCCCCTTCATCACGATCCCGCTGCGGCGCGGATCGGAACCGCCATCGAAGCGGCCGTCCTTTTTGCGCAGGATACCGTTCAGGCCCGATTCCTCACCGGACACAGCCGTGATCTGGTAACCCATGGCCACCAGCCCGTCCCATACCTTGGGCTCCATGCGCTCCTTCTCGATGCGGATGGACTCGCCGCGCGCCACAACATTGGGCAGGTTGATAGCGTCCTGCATGGTCAGTTTCCAATCCAGCACGCCGATCAGGGTCTTCAGGTTGTAGCTCAGGATCGAATTGCCGCCGGGAGAACCGACGGCCGCTACGACCTTGCCCTTCGCATCGAACACGATCACCGGCGCCATGGACGAGCGCGGATGTTTCCCGCCGGCGACCGCATTGGCGGCTGGCGTGCCGTCCGCTGCTGTCGGGTTGAACGAAAAGTCGGTGAGTTGGTTGTTGAGGAAAAACCCGCCGACCATGCGGCCGGACCCGAAGACGCTTTCGACCGTCGTGGTCATGCTCAGCACATTGCCGTAGCTGTCGCGAATGACGAAGTGGGTTGTCCCGGCGGGCTCCAGAGTCGCATCGGCACCGGGCTGAACGCTCAGCACAGGCAGCTTGCCAGCCTTGGGCGCCGCATTGGCTTTGCCAACCGTGATGGTCGCCGCACGCGACAGGGCGTAGTTGCCATTGAGATAGGCGGTCTGCTGAGCGGCAAACAGCGGCGTGTCGCCTTCATAGTAGTCGCGGTCGGCATACATCAGCCGCTCGGCTTCGATCAGCACCTGCCAGGCGCGCGGATCGTGCACGCCCCATTGCCCCAGCGGGTATGCTTCGGCGATCCGCAGCCCCTGAAGCACCGCGATGCCGCCGGACGGCACATTGGTAGTGCAGACGATATAGACGCGATAGGGTACGCACAGAGGCTTGCCACGGAAGTCACTGGTGACACTGTACGGCTTGATCGTGGTCGACTTGACCCGGTAGCCGGCCAGGTCTTCGAGTGTCATGCCGCCGGGCAGGGGCGCGGCATTGGCCTTGGCGACGATGGCCTCGGCAATCGGGCCGGAACGGAAGGCGTCGCTGCGTTGCGCCGCCAGGGCACGCAGCGTGTCGCCATAGGCCGGGTTGGTCAGCACGTCGCCGGTCTTGCGGTAGCCGCCTTGGCCGTCGCCAAAATACGCGAACGCGTCGGGCGTCTTCTTCTGCGGGAAGTTGCCGGTCTGGAGATAACGCCCCAGCCGCTTCGACACCGTAAAGCCCTTGTCGGCCAAACCGATGCCGGCGTCGAACAGGCTGTTCCACTTAAGCTTGCCGTGGTCCTTGTGGGCCTGGTCCAGCATGAACACCGCGCCGGGCACGCCGGTGGCGCGGCCAGAAGTGACGGCATCAGGCCAGGGCAGGGTCTTGCCGTCAGACCCGAAAAAGCGGTCGGCGGTGGCCGACGCCGGCGCCCGTTCGCGGCCGTTATAGTCGGTAATCTCGCCGGTCGCGGCATCGTAATAGAGCATGAAGGCGCCGCCACCGAGCCCTGAGCTTTGCGGCTCGACAAGGCCCAGGACGGACTGAACGGCGACGGCGGCGTCGGCAGCGGTGCCGCCGCGCTTGAGCGCAGCCATGCCGGCTTCAACGGCTACGGGCTCGGCGGCGGCGATGATCGGCTCGACCTTTTGCGGCTTCGCGTAAGCGGGTGCGACCAGGGCGACCGCGACCAGGGTCACGACATGCAGGGTTTTGACGACAAATCGCGGCACTGTGCACACTCCGGGGAAGGCGGGCCAATAGTTAGGCGAGCCTTATATGGGTTCGATTAGAGCGCGGCGCTGCCTGGGGGAACAACAAAAATCGCGAATAGTTGTGAAAAAATGCGCGATTTCGCCTTGCCTTTGCCGGGAAGCTCAACTAAATGTCCCGCCTCCTCGCGGGGCTTAAGGCCCTGCGGCTTCTGGAAATGCACTCGTAGCTCAGCTGGATAGAGCATCAGACTACGAATCTGAGGGTCGGGCGTTCGAATCGCTCCGAGTGCGCCATCCAAATATCCAAACAAATTCAGCGCCTTAAAGGCGCTGTTTTTGCGTCTGGAGGGTGAGCCAGGCAGGGGCTGTTACAGCCTTGTTACAGGTCTTGTTACAGCTCAGGTTTCCGATGCGTTCCGCCGGGCGGTTTCGCGGGCCTTGCGCAGTTCGCGCACGTTGTCGACCTGGTCCTGGGCATGGTCCGACATCACACGCCTTTGAGCCTGCCGGCGGTAGATTGCCGCCGCGCGCGTCGTTGCATGGTCAAGCTGGGCCATGATGCCGGCATCGCTGGCGTTCGATTGTGCCAGTTCGACGCCGCGGGAGTGCTTCAGGCCGTGGATCGTCAAAGGGCAGAAGAGTTCGCCGTCCTGATCCATATCGGCGCGGACCTTGCCGGCACGCGCCAGGCTGTTCATCAGACGATCGAAGGCATGGCCCAGGGCGCGTGACGTCCAGGCCATGCCGTCAGCGTTGTAGGCCAGAGTGTAGGCCCGATTCGGCGTGGCATCGAGCACCGCGGTAAGGCGTTCATCTTCGCGACGGTCGGCCAGGACCTTGCGCTTTTCGGTAATCCAGTTGATTCGCCGTTCCGGTAGGCCGTCTTCGTTGTAGCCGACCACCCGGGCGCGCATCGGGACGGTTATGATGGTGCCTTTGCGGAAGCCGCCATACCGGCCAAGGGCGATGGCACGCGCCAGGCCTGGGTGTTTTCGGGTGATGGCGGCCGATATGGCGGCTTCGACCTCGAAGTCTTCCCAGATCGGGTGGCCTTCCGGGGTGTCATGCGGCCGGCGGACATTTTCGACCGACCGGAACGGGTCGCCCTTGATCCGGTTGTCGGTATCGTCAGCGATGATGGGCGCCAGGGCATTTTTCAGCAGTTGCAGGCGCATGTTGGCGGCGCGATAGCCGCGGACGGCCCAGGCGTCGCGCAGTTCCATAATCCAGCTGCGGGTGATATCGGCCAGCAGGACGTCGCCGCAGTCGTCGGTCAATTCGTCGATATAGTCCTGGTAGCCGTTCTGAGTGGACCGGGCGAGGGTGATGAAGTCGGCAGACCGGTTATAATCGTTCAGGGCGCCGGCCAGGGTGCCGGTTTTCGGCTTGGCGACGGCCCTGGACGTGGCTTCCAGCCGCTTCAGGATGGCGTCGACCTCATCTTTCAGGGCCTGGGTGCCGTCCGGTGACGACAGAGGGCCTTCGCGGTAGTCGCCCTTGCGAAAATACAGATCCGTGTTGCCCTTGGCGCGTTTGACGCGCTGGACATGCTTCACCTCGATCCAGTCAGGGCGTGCGGCGGCTTCGTCCATGTCGTAGGCCTCCTGTTCTTGCCTTGACGCGCTCGATCGAGCTTTCGCGCCGGATTTCGGGGGTTTCCAAGGTAGTTTCGTCGGTCGGGACGGAATCATTAACCGCCGGCGTGGGTGTCTTCAAGCGCGGCGTCAGTGTCGCGGTCCAGTCGTCGATGTCCGGTCGGCGGTAGCGCAGCAGATTTGCCGCCATTTCCACGGGCTGGACAGGGCAGACCTTGCGGAAAGTGCGATCGTCCATCCCGCCCAGATAGGCGCAGGCCTGCTCAAGGGTCATGAGCATAGGCCAGGCTTCAGGAACGGGATGGAGACCGCGCGAGGACATCAGATTTTGACGTCCTCGGGGCGCATCAGTTCGGCCTTCAGGCCGGGGGGCAGGTTCACCACGGTCGCATGGCCGGTGTAGCCGCGCTGATAGTGGAACCACGCGAATTCCTGGGGCTTGTTCGCCGCCGGGTCATAGAAGCCCAGGACCATCGGCGTGCGTTCGGTGCAGGGAAGGAAGGTCTTCAGGTTGCCCAGCGGGTTCCTGTGGTGCAGTTCGTAGCGTTCCTTGCCGCAGATCAGACCCAGCCGTGCCAGGATGATGACGTTGTCGCAGGTCTTTTGCGCCTGGCGGACGATGGCGTCGGCCAGGGTGAAGGGCGGGTTGGTGCACATCACGCTTTTCTCGGACGGCGTCACGGCTTCGAAGGCCAGGGCATCGGCCAGGGGGAAGCCACGGCGCCAGTCCTCGATGTCGGAAGGGCGGACATCGGGGAAATATTCGCGCAGGGGCGCGACCTGGTGGCCCAGGCCTGCGCAGGGTTCATAGATGACGATATCGGCCGGTACCGTCGGCCAGGATCCGAAGATCAGCGGGCCGAGGGTCTGGATCATGGCGCGAACATTCCAAGGCTGGGTTGGAAACAGTTCGCGTTCCTTCATCCGGTCCTTTTCTTCCTGCGACAGGAACATGTCGAACTGTTCGTGCTGATCGGCGTAGCGGTTGGAGCCTTCGTTGACGGCGGCGCCACGGGCGGAACGTTGGGCGTCGGAGAGCTTCATGGCTGCGCCTCTGCCGATGTATCCGTCCTGTCGAAAAAATTCGCCTGACTGGTTTCCTTATCGATGCGGTCGCGCGCAAGTGCGAAATATTCGGGGTTGAGGTCGATATAGACCGCTTTTCGTCCGTGCTTATGGGCAGCGATTGCCGTCGTACCGCTACCGCCAAACGGATCGAGGACAATGCCGCCTGCAGGGCAGCCGGCCAAGATGCAGGGTTCAATCAACTCGACGGGGTATGTGGCAAAGTGGGCACCCGAGAAGCCTCGCGTTCCGATCGACCAAACCGATCGTTTATTCCGCTTCGTCGGCGGAACCACCAGGTGCGAGTCGAAGTTCTCGTTGCTCTTGTTCCGTATGGCGCCCGGATCGAATTTCCGTCCTACAGCCTTCATCGGAACTGTTGCGCGTGTGCCCCCGTTTGCGCGTGCGCTTCCGACCTGGTTGATGATGTCTTGCGAAAACCGGGGATTTGTCGACGGGCTGCAGGGCTCAAGAATGGCTTCCTGGTCGAAAAAATAGCGGGCCGACTTCGACAGCAAAAAGATGTATTCGTGCGACTTCGTGCACCTGTCCTCGACGCTTTCCGGCATCGGGTTCAACTTGTTCCAGATGATGTCCTGGCGCAGATACCAACCATCTTCCTGCAGGGCGAAGGCCAGACGCCAAGGCATGCCCATAAGGTCTTTGTGTTTCAATCCAGTAGGGCGGGCGGTCTTACGCAGGGCATTTGTACGGCGGTACTCGGATTGCGAAGACCTGGAACCTTGAAGCGTTGTAGCTCCGATGCTGCCGTTCGGCTTGCTGGCATAGCTATCGCCAATATTGATCCAAAGCGTACCGCTGGGCTTCAGAACGCGGTGCACCTCGCGGAAGACTTCGACAAGGACTGCAATGAAGGCCTGAGGCGACGCTTCCAAGCCAATCTGCCCAGCTACACGGTAGTCACGTAGTTGGTAATATGGTGGCGAAGAAACACAGCAATCGACGCTGTTGTCAGGGAAGGTCCGAAGGACGTCGCGGCATTCGCCCAGATACATTGAAACGCCGCCGATCATGAGACTATTTGTCTCTTTCATGCGACACCGCCTTTGACGCGGGCGCGCCAGTCGAAGAAGCCCAGCTTGCCGACGACAGGGATGTTGGGCTCGACCAGTTGAACGTCGGCCAGCACAAAGCCGTAGGAACCGAAGAACCACGGGCTGTCGTGTCGGCTGACACATTCGACGAGGTCGGCCGTGGCGATGATCTTGCCTTTAGTGCGGGTGTAGTCGTCATAGGCCGAGCGGCGCATGCCTTGTTGCGAGACCGTGTGTTCGAAACTCGATTTGCCCAGTATTTCGAAGATGTCATCCATAGCATCGTCGAATTCGGCGGACTTCATGCCCAGAGAAGCGTGCAGGCAGATGCGACCGCGGATCTTCGTCGGCCAGCTGCGGTTCTCGATCGTCTTGCCGTGATTGATAATGGCGTGAAGCCAGGGTTGGCGGATGGACAAGGCTTTTCGCGGGAGGTGGGAAAAGGTCATGCCGGCACCTGTGAGGTGTCGACGGCCAGGGACACGGCCAGGGGGCGGACCCAGATCGGGGTGTTGCTCAAGAGAAAGGTTTCGCCGGTCGAGGCCAGCAGCAAGGTCATGGCGAAACAGTCGCCCATGGCCTTCGCCGACAGCCGTGGGACACCGTTGCCGATCTGCTCGCGCCACTGGCTGTCCGAACTGCCGTGAAGCCACCACGAGTCCGGATGATCGAGGTCGATCAGGCTTTGCAGCGCGGCAAGTTCCAGCGTCGTGAAGGGGCGGTGCCACGTGCCGTCCTGGGCGGTGATGACACAGGTCAGGCGGTCAGCCGCTGCCGGCATGATGATCGGGTTTTCGACATCGAGGACGGCCGGGCGATGGTCTGCCACTGACCATGCGCCGTTGTCATGGCTGGCGAAGCCCGGCACGGCCAGGCTGGTGTCGGTATAGGCCAGGACGCCGTAATGCCGCTGGCTGTTGTAGTTTTCGCGGTCCTGCGTCATGCCGTTGGGGCGAGGATCCGCGACGGCGAAGGCGCCGTTGCCCGTGGTGCTGGCGGCGATGACTGTGCCGGCGGCTTCTTCCATCGCCGTGACGCGGTATTTGGTCTGCTTGTAGTCTTCGCGCTGGCTGGGGCGCGGATCCTGGACGCAGGGGGCGCCGCTGCCGACACGGTCGCAGCCGGTGACCGTGCCGGCCGGGCCGGAATAGGGCACGATGCGGAATTTGTTGTGGTGGGCGCCTGGGCCTTGCGTCGGTCGGATGTCGGCGACGGCGTAGCGGCCTTGGCCTGGGGATTTGACATTAATGACGACATCAGACGGGTCTTCCCACCGCTTGACGCCATATTGAGCGTATTGGCCGGAATCGTGCGGCATTCGCATGTCGGCGATTGAAAAGGTGCCATTGTTCGGGAGGCTGCTCCCGGCAACCGTACCCATGGGTTTGTCCCACTCTTTCACGCCCAAGAAACCATTGTGGCGCTCCGGCACGATCAGGAAGTCTTTCAGGTAGCCGTCCTCGACCTGGAGCTTATTCAGGCTGCGCCAGTCGCTTCCGGCTTCGACGAAGGCCAGGCGAACCCATGTCTTCCATTGCAGGGACGGAATGCGGTGCATCGGGCCGCCGGCGGGGTCGCCGGGCAGCGGCATCAGGTCGAGGACCTCGCCGACACCGCGCAGCTTGTGCTTCGGCGGCTGATACAGGAACGGCGGCACCTTTTCCGGGTGGCGCGCCACCATCAGGAAGCGCTTGCGGCTCTGGGCAAGATTGCCGATTTCGCCGCAGTCGTGTTCGGTCTCGGCATACTGATAGCCATAGGCGCGGAACAGGGCCTGGATCAGGTCGAGCAGGCGACGGCCACGCGTGCGGATCCGGGGGACGTTTTCGAAGATGATCAGCCCGGGCGGGTCGTTCTTCCACGTTTCCAGCATCAACCAGACGCCGCGCAGGGTCAGTTCGTTGAGGGCCTGGTACTTATCCGTCAGCGACGTCGTTTGTGACAGCAGACCGGAGAAGCCCTTGCAGGGCGCGGACAGGAAGACGATGTCGGGACGTTCGAAGCCGGCGGCGCGCTGGATGTCGGCCGGGGTGGCTTCGCGCCAGCCAGGGGGCGGGGCTTTGCCGTGGAAGGCGATGTACTGTTCAAGGGTGAACAGGTCCATGCAGGTGCCCTTCACGCCGGCAAAGCGGTCGAAGTTGGCGATGGCGTCTTTGTCGACATCGATGCCGCCGATGCAGCGCAGGCGGGCTTCGAGGTTGCCCAGGCGGGCGGTGCCTTCGTTGAAGCCAGCCGCGCCCATGCCGATTCCGCAGAAGAAGTGAAAGTGGGTGTATTCCCGGGTTTCTATGCGCAGGCTCATGCGGCACCGCCGAACACGCCATAGAAGACGGCGCTGGCAACCCAGAACCAGGTCACGGCTTTGATGTAATACCAGTAGCCGCCGCCGTTCTTCGTGCGGTTGGCTTCGTTGCACTTTCCGATGTGGTAGATGGTTGCCAGAGACATCAGGACCGCCAGGGCGGTGATGCCTGTGGTCGCGGCGATCAGAGTTAAAATCAACATGCTGTTTCTCCTCAGCAGTGAGTGAATGGTCGCCTAAGCGGCCTTGGATTTGATGGTTGCGGAAATGTCGGTCTGGGCGGTGCGAAGGTCGGCGAAGCCGATGCCGTCGAAGACCGTGGCCAGGGTGACCAGGGCGTTCTGCTGTTCCCAGCTGCGGGCCTTCACCAGGGTCTGGTCGGGGCGGTGGCCGCGGAACTGTTCGCCGCCGTCTTCCAGCAGCAGTTCGTTCGGGGCCATCTCCAGCAGCTGGGCGAGCCGCCACATCACCTGGGACGGTGTCGGTTCAGGGATGACGGGCCAGCGGCCGAAGTCGCTGCCCGGCAGGGTGTCGCAACCGGGTGCCGCGCTGGTGAGATGGATCCGAACGAAGGCCATGGTCAGAACGGCAGATCGTCGATGCGTTCAAAGGCTTCCTGCCCCTTGCTGGTCAGGACGGCCATGACGGTGTCGGCATCGTCGGGCGTAGACGATTGCAGCATGACGTACTGGCGTTCGACCAGTTCGTTGACGGCAGGTCCCAGCTTTTTGTGCTGCACCTTGCCGTCACGGCCCAGCCGCATGATGATGGCGATTTCATCGTCGAACAGGCCATGGGCAGGGCGTTCGGGCTTGTCGGGCTGCGCCTCGATCAGAAGCGGCGGTTCCTCGGGCAGGGTTTCCTTTACCGGCGGCGGAAGCTGGTATTCGTACTTGGCCTGCCGGCGCTGGGCGGTTTCGCGGCTGCACGGTGTCAGCTGGTAGATGGACGCGCCGCCGACCAGGAGCTGAGGCAGCAGCTTGTCGGTCCAGACCGGTTCGATACCGACGAACTTCGCGCCGAAGCGTTCGACCTCGGCGACCCGGCCGATCATGGTGCGGTGGCCCATGACTTCGACGATGGCATATTCGCCGTCGGGCAGTTCCAGGACATCGGCGACGGCATTGGCCTGCGCCATCTTGTCATCGAGTGACATGGTGGTTTCCTTTTCGTGGTGAGAGGGGGAAGGGGCGGCCATCGGTCACATGCCGATCGCGGAAATGTAGAGGTCGAAGACGGCGTCCTCTTCCTCGCGTTTGACCTTGTCCATCTTGCGGAAGGTCACGACACGCTTCAGGATCTTGGTGTCAAAGCCTTCGCCTTTGGCCTCGGAATAGACTTCCTTGATGTCGTTGGAGATGACTGCGCGGTCTTCTTCCAGGCGCTCGACGCGTTCGATGATGGTGCGCAGGCGGGACTGGGCAGCGCCGGTTATGCCGTCGTCGGCCGGGGGTGTTTCGCCGGCGGCGATAGCCCGGCAGAGGGCTTCATTTTCGCGCTTCGGGCGGTCGCTGTCGCCGCACGGGCGGCAGACCAGGTATTCGCCCAGTGACACGCTGCTGCGGGTTTCCCAGCCGTGGGGCAGGCCGTGGCTGTCTTCAGTCGTGTCACAGCGGGCGCATTCGAAGGTCGCCAGTGGACCGGTTGGCTTGTCTGGTGCGGGCGTTGGTGCCGGTGAAGAAGACCCCTCCACCGCTTCGCGGTCCCCCTCCCCATTGCATGGGGCGGAGAAGGAAGTGGGTTCTTCTGTTGGACCTTTGAGGATGTCGCGCTTGCCGACGTGGTTGCAGGGTCCGACGACGCCTTCGCGTTCCATGCGTTCCATCAGAGAGGCGGCGGAGTTGTATCCGATCTGAAGCTTGCGCTGGATGTAGCTGGTCGAGGCCTTGCGGTCCTGGGTGACGAAAAAAACAGCCTTGTGGTAGAGATCATCGGCCATGTCAGGACGCCTTGACCAGGGTCAGGATGACCGTGTTGACGTCGGTACCGCTGGCCTTGAAGCTGCCGGCGGGCAGGGCTTCGAACACAGGATCGTGGGCGGCGATGGCTTCGCGGAAGGCCTGGGTTTTGCGGTTCTCGCGGAAGGTCACACCCGCCGCCATTACTGCGACCAGCCGGCCACCGGGCCGAAGGAACGCCAAGGCGCGCAGGACATGGTCCATGTCGACCTGTTTGGCGAAGGGTGGGTTCATCACCACGCGGTCAAACAGGTCCGGAATGTCCAGGGCCAGGAAGTCGCAGCAAAGGGCGACCAGACCGTCACCTGTGATATTCATCGCCAGCTGTTTGAAGTTGCGCGGCAAAAACTCGACAGCCAGGACGCGGCACCCGGCGTCGAGGATGCGCTGGACCATGTTGCCGGTACCGGCGGACGGTTCGAGGACCGAAAGCCCCGGTTCCAGGTGGGCCAGCGCGATCACGCGATCGAGGGTGGCGCCGGTCGTTTCGAAAAAGCCGATGTCCTGGGCCGTCGTGACTTCGCCGGTGTCGATCAGTTGGCGCAGGGCGGTTTCGGATTCCTCGCTTTCGTGCTGATGGCACTTCGGACCTTTGGCCCACTTGAAGCCGGCGGCAGCCAGGGCCTTGTTGACCTCGGCATAGACGCCGCGTTCGAGCTGTTCGACGATGCGGATCCCGTTGGGCAGGATTTCGGCCCGGCGCAGGATGTCGATCACATGAGGTGCTACCTTCATGTCAGTTTCCTTTCTTCTTTTCAGGGGAGCGGGTGAAGACCCAGCAGTGCATGTGCTTGCCGGGGATCACGGTGTTGACCGTGGTGGCCTCTTGGAACGGTCGGGACTTCGAGGATTTCAGGTGTTTCTTCAGGTCATCCAGCGACGGGCACTGGATGCCGGCGTTGCGGCAGGCCGCTTCGAAAGCCATCAGGTTGACGGCGATCTTTTCATCCGGCGACCGGTGCAGGTTGACCGGCGGCTTCTTCTGCAGGTCCTCGCCCTCGGCGAAGGTTTCGCGGCTTTCGAGGTAGTCGAAGCGTTCCCAGAATTCGGCGACAACCGGGTGGTCGGACTCCATCGACCGGTCGCGGTTGGCGGCCATGCCGTCGATGTGTTCGTGGACTTCGAACAGGACGCTGTCCGGGATCTTGATCACAGCGGCCAGGGCATCGAGGCCGGCGTGCAGCTGGGCATGGCATTTGCGAACGCGGGCGTGACGGACCTTTTGTTTGCCCAGTTCGGCCTCCCACTTTGTGAAGCCGGCGCGGAAGGCGGCCATGTAGTCGGCCTCGCGCTTGATGATGTGGATCATCACGCCGGAGACGTTCTCGCGCGGCCACTGTTCGATCTTTTCCGCTGCGGACTTGGTGGCCTGCGACCAGCCAACCTTCGTCCATTCGGTGGACATGATGCGCGACATTACCGGTTCTTCGGAATTCACCGGGTTGTTCTGTTCGATGATCAGGGCGCCGCGGAAGGGCGGGTCGTAGGTTTCGTTGCCGCTGCTTTTGACGCCTGTGGCACGGCCGATCTGGCCGTTGAACAGGCCCTTGATTTCGGACCAGTCGAATTTCTTGGCGTGCGGGACGGTGTCGCTTCGGTCGGATTCGACGAAGACGACGGGCAGGTTCGCCACGCGTGACAGGGTGCGGATGTAACCGACCATGGTGGACTTTGAAGGGTCGATGCCTTCGTAGGCGTCGTTGATCAGGCCCGTAAGCTTCCAGAGAAACAGAATGATGGTCGATTTGCCGGTGTTGGCCTTGCCGTGCATTTCGAGGTAGCCGAGAGACGCGTTTTCCGCGCGGATCTGTTCTGCGAAGAAGGCCATCACCCAGAAGACGACGGTGACGATGCCGTTGCCGCGCCAGGCTGTGAAGATGACGTCGAGCCAGGACATGTCGAGGTTGTCCGGGTCGTAGCGGTGCGACAGCATGCGCTGGGGCGACTTGATCTTCAGCTGGTGGCCGCCCAGGTCGTAATAGTCCTCGGCATTAACCTTGATGTCGCGGCCCTTATGGACGGCGTAGTCGCCCAGGACCCAGGCCTGGTGTTCGCGGGAATAGCCGGTGAAGGGCAGGGCCTCGATCTTCTTCGCGACCTCGATCTGGCGGGCCATGATGCGATCGAGCTGGAAGGTCGAGCCGATCCATTGACCGGGCGAGACGGACATCAGGCGCTTTTTGAATTCGCCGGCGGCGGACAGCATCGAGCCGGTGAAGGTGGCCTTGGTGTTGGAATGATCGCGGGGAAAGGTGAGCTGAAGGAACCACTGACCTTCGTCGGTGTTCTTGTCGTACTGGAAATACAGGACCTGAAAGGCGCAGTTGGCGATCTGGGCGACTTCGACGCAGGCCTTGGCGGCGGCACGGGGCGTGATGCCGTCCTTCTGCATCATCTCTTCCATGCGTGACGTGTTGAAGGAGGCCCAGTAGGTGCGGGCCTTGTGCACGAAGCTGAAGGACGTCCACTGGTGCTTTTCGTAGAGAAGCAGGGCCTTTTCGGTGGCGTTTTCGGCCAGCAGCACGCGGCCGTTCCACAGGTAGCCCTTGATGTCGTCGGGGGTTAGTTTCCCGGCCAGCTTCAGGTCGTTCCAGTCGACCTTGTCGTCTTCGCCTTCCGGCCGGGGCTGGGCGGCGGTGGCGCGCCAACCCTCTTCGATCGCCTTCGCCACGAACTTGCGGGTGTATTCGGTACCGGCGCGGCCGACATCGAAGGCGAAAACCAGGCGCGGGGCTTTTTTCAGGCCCTGGTCGGCGACTTCCTTGCGCAGACGGGCGAGGAAGTGTTCCGGCCAGTTGTTGCAGGACATGGCCGAGACGGCGTGCAGACCGGCGCCGGGGGTGGAATCGCGCAGGGCCCAGGCGTCGAAGATGCCTTCGGCAATCCAGATGTCATCGGCGCGTGCCAGGACACTGAGGGGCTGGTCCGGAGCGTGCCAGACATGGCCGGCATGGGAGCCGCCGTATTTGAAGCGGGCCTTCTTGTCGAAGCGGCCGGGCTGATCGATCAGGCGTTCCCACCAGGTGTCGTTTGGCAGGGCGAAGCGGACGGTGGCTGTCGTCAGGCGGCGGTCGCGGTCGGCGTAGGTTTCCTGGGTGTAGCTGCCACGCATGCCCAGCAGGTTGAGGCCGCGATTGTGGTAGAGGTAGGCGTCGGCGGCGGCGTTCGGTTCGGCTTCGGTGGCCTTGAAGCGGTTCGACCAGGTGTCGAAGATATCCGGGTAGTGCTTGCGGACGGATATGTCCTGGCCGCAGTTGTCGGCGCGACCACAGCGCAGGATCCATGGGGCGTCTTTCTTCGTGTAGAGTTCGCGCTTGCCGCAGGCTGGGCACAGGCCTTTTTGCAGCCAGCCGCCGTTGCCCTTCAGCCCGAACTCGGCCGTGATGCGTTGCACCACTTCTTCGAGGATTTGTGCGTCGTCGGGTCGGGACATCAGGGTCTTTCAAGTGAAGGCTTGGCAGGTGAAGGCTTGGCAAAAGACAAAGCGGTAGCGTTCGCGCGGACAGGAGCGCGTCGGGTGGTTCGGTTGTTCCGGGGGGTTGGCCGGCTATCCGGGCAGGGGCGGCGGGTCGGCGCCGATGCGGGGATGGGTTATGTTTAGTTCCGTTCCGGCCAGCGGCGGGGATGGTGGCCGGCGCAGGGGCGCCATGTGACTGACTGGGCCGAAGGCGGACGGGGACAGCGTCTTGACGAAGGACAGGTGCGCTTCCCAGGTGTGGCCGCATTCCAGATCGGTGCACTGGAACCAGAAGGTGCGCAGGAGGTGCGTTTCCTTGTTCGAGGTGCGTGAACGGGCGGCGGCGGTGCAGACAGGGCAGTGAAAGGTGATACCCTTGCTGATCCCGGCTGTGGCGGTTTTGGGCTCAGTCATGCGGCTGTGCCTTGCTGGTCGCGCTTGAGGCGGGACATCTCGGCCAGGACCTGGGTCACCTGTTTGGCGGTGACCTGGTCGTTACGGCCCAGGGCGGCGTTCAGTTCGGCGGCGATTTCGTCCGGGTTAAGAAGCTGGCCGGACATCCTGAGGGCTTCGGCGCCGATTAGCTTGGCGAGGCGGGAAGCCGTGGCTGGTGGCGTTATGCCGGAGGATTCGGGCGACAGGCTGGCTTTAGGTTCCTGCGGTTTGGGCAGGTTGGCGGCTTTGAGGGCTGACGCATTCGTCCGGTTCAGTTTCAAGACCGTGATGCGGTTGCGAAGGGTCGCCCGGTCGATGTCCGAACCCGTGGCGACAACCCGGCTGTGGATGACTTCGAAGTTAACGTCGGCGGGATAGTCGCGGTGCAGTATCTTGTCGATGTCGGTCCAGTCGCGTCCGACTCGGCCAGGCTTACGTGGCGTGGCGTCGATGGTCACCGGAACCGGGGCGGGGGTTTCCAGCGCCATGGCCTGCTTTTCAGCTTGCCAGACCAGGCGGTCGTTGGTTTCCTTGGCGGCGTTTTCCAGTTCGGCGACGCGGGCCTGGGCGGCGGCGAGTTCGTCATGCAACCAGGTAGACTGTTCAGCATGGTCGGCTTCGAGCTTTACCAGCCGCGCGACTTCGTCGATTGCTTCCTTGGTGCCGGTGACGACGCCGCAGGCGCCCAAGGCGTGCATGTAGGTGCGGTCTTGGGCGCCCGCGCCAAAGAAGATCGGCTTCGACGGCGGCGCGAAGGTGTCAGGTCCGAGAACGGATTCGCACAGCGCCTTAAGTACGGGCGTCATATCGAATATCTGGAAGCCATGACCCGCCGGAACGCCCATAATGCGCGCGGCGTCTTCGAAGCTTTCAGCGACACAAAGCCGGCTGCAGAACTGATAGATTTTCCGGCTCATGACATGCCCTTGAAACGCGGGTTGAATTCATGGCCGGCGGGGACAATGCGCTGGTCGCGGCAGGCGTCGAAGACCAGGCGCGGCGGCACCTTGCAGCGGACGGCGGCGACACCGGCGAATACACCGGAGCGCACCAGGTCGACAGCGGCCTGGACAGGGGAGACGATGACGGCGTTCATTGGTGCACCTCGCTGGCGACGGGAAGGGAAGGAATTTCGTGCGCGGTCAGGGCCTTCAGGATCCTTTGGCCGATTTCGCTGCTGGCGTCGGGCTCGACCTCGCCACTGGCGATCTTGCGGACCCATTCGCGGGAACAGCCGAATAGGACACCGGCGTCACGGAAGGTGAGGTGGTTTTCGTGCAACCATTTCTCAAAAGCAGAGCGGGGGCGGTGGCGATTCGTCATCATTCTGTTGCGCTTCACGTGATTTGTTGCTTTTGTCAACCAAGATGCTTAACACCGGGTTAACAAGGAACTGGCAGCAGGTTTCCAGCGCAAACTATTTTGCGCCCATGATGAAACGCGCCACCCAAGACCCGCACCTTGCCCAGGCCATGAAAATCCTTCGGATGAAGGCCGGGAAATCGTTGAAGGAAATAGAGCCGTCGGTGGGCGTGACGCGCCAGGCGGTCAGTCGATGGGAGAATGAGTCGGCTTCCTTTCCCGAAGACAAGGTGCCTCTCTATCTGCGCGCCATTGGCAAAACACAGGCCGACCTGGACAAGGAGATCCTTGGCCTGTCAGAGGATGGCCCATCCTATACCGGTCCTGGCGCGTACTCGGATTTCGCGGCGCTGCTTAAGCAGCAAGTCATTGATGAAAGCATGTCGCCCTGGGTCGAGCCCGGCGAATGGGTCTGGTATCAGCAAGGCTTGCACCCGCGACGGTCGGAAGGCTGTGTCGTCGAGCTGGTCGACGGGACGCTGCTGGTTCGGCTGTACCTGCGGGAAAAGGACGGTTACGTCTTCTTGCAGCGGATCAATCCGGAATCGGTCGAGCAATATCTTCACTCAGACGTGAAGGCGATCCACAAGGTCAAGGTGCGCGGAAACTAAATCTGTTTCCTGTCGGTTGACAAATGCAACAATGAATGAGACATCATGCAACCTATGGCGATGCCCGCCATGGGAGAAATTTGCATGTCGAACGCGAGAGATAACGGCCCTGACCCCATTGACGTTCATGTGGGCCTGAATATCCGGCGCATCCGCCGCGACCTGAATATGTCGCAGCAGGTCCTGGCCGACCGGATCGGACTGACGTTTCAACAGGTCCAAAAGTATGAGCGCGGTGCCAATCGTGTCAGCGCGTCGAAGCTGGTCGCCATCGCAAAAGCGCTGGGCGTGTCGCCGGCTTCGTTGCTGCCGGACAGCCAGGCCGCCGCGGCGGAGCCCTGGCAGACGGATGCCCAGGCGCTCTATCTGCGTTGTCCGAAAGTGTTTGAGGTCCTGCTCAAGCTGCCGAAGCGCTTCCTCGACTACATGATCCGGACGGCCGAATGCGTCACGGAGCAGCAGGCGGAAAAGCTTGATGAGGCCGAAGCGCCCAAGCTGCAACGGGTCGCGTGATGACCAGTTCAGACCATCCCGCGAACATCAAGGTCGGATCGAATATCAGAAAGTTTCGGCGCGGCAAGGGTTGCACCCTTTCCGCTGTCGCGGCGGCAGTGGACATGAGCCTCGATGAACTGGAGGCGATCGAGGACGGTGAGGCTGCGGCCACCGTGCCGGAACTGGTCGCTATCGCCGGCGCGATCGATGTCGGCGTCTTCCAGCTTGTGGATGGTCTTTAATGGGCCAGGTCATCCATCTTCATCATGCGGGGATCTTCGGCCGGCGCGTGCCGGTCGAGGCCCCTTTTGTACGGCGGGAGGTCATCACCACACCTTCAGCCCAGCCGGCGGCGGTAACCCCAGAAGCCGCCGGCGTCTATCTCGCCAGCCTGCCGCGCGAATCCCTGACGCCGCGGCAGGCGCGCGAACTCGCCCTGATCACAGCCAGCTACCTCGCGAAGGACGAAGACGCCCGGGCGCTGCTGTTGCGCAAGGCCGATCAGGTCGCGCTTGGCATTCCTGCGCCGATGTCCTTGCCGCCGGTCGAGGCCATCGATCCGGTGTGTTCGGTCCAGGCTGTAGCGGACGGCGGCGGCATCGATGTCCGTCGCAAGCCGGTGACCCTGGTGCCGTGGATCCTGGGTCTGCTGGCCGTCGCGGCGCTCCTGTCCGTTCTTCCCCCTTTGTTTTCCTGAGGTTCATCATGCAAGCCATCACGGCCGAGCAAGGCCATATCCGCGCACACCCGATCTTCGTTGTGAAGGAGAAGCGCCCGGCGGCCTTCATTGCCCTGCGCTGCATCAAGACGATGCCAGAGCATGGGCTGGTGTTCGGTGATATCTATGGCGGAGCGCCATCGACTCGCGGGGGCGGGCAACACCGTCACGCCGGCAATGCCACCTTCCTGGTCCGGGTGGGGCAGGGCAAGCCCCAGGACATCAGCGCCAACCTGTTCGAGCCGGTCAATCCGGAGCGGCGTTACCTGTGGCCGGGTTTGAACTGAGGCCTGACTTGACTCAAGGTTGTGTCCCGTGACACCCCTTCCAAAACGGAAGGGGTGTTTTTTTTATGGTCGACGAAGACGATTCCCGCGTCAGAAAGATTTTGGCCTGGGCGTACCGGCGGATACGGCCGACGACATTTGTCGACTTCGCGGCGCTGGCCAGTTCCAATTTCGAGGCTGGGCAAGCGTCGATGCGGCAGCCACCGGTACCGCCTGCGCCCTCACGAGCGCGGCAGAAAAAAGGACAGGATCCCCGGTTTTTTGACGGGCAATGGGGCGAGGCCGCGACGTTCCGATATACCGATGCCCAGGGCAACCAAACCGTCCGGGCTATCCGGAACTGGACCAGCGCAGACGGAAAGATCAAAGGGTTCTGCCTGAAGGCCCGGCAGTCGCGTTCTTTCCGGCAAGATCGCATAGAGGACTGGCAGGAGGGCTGACGGTCTGGTTTTGCCAGTTTCTGTCAGCATGTTCGCGCATAACGTTAATATCGATTAACGCGGCTTGACTCGTTCATAAAAAAGAACATTATGAGAACATTCGCAGAACACGAGAGGAGAAACTCATGCACGTCCAGCCCAAACCCGAAGCCATGGAAGGCACGGAAAGCCTTGCCAGCAAGGTTATTCCGCCGCGCTTCGTGACGATCCGCCAGCTTCCTGGGCACGTCATGGTCACGTCGCGGTGCACGGATTGCGGAACGGAAAGCCAGTACAGCGTGACGCAGCTTTTGCGGGAGAAGGTCGGCGCGATGTCGGTCGATGATCTGGCAGCGAAATGGCGTTGCCGGCGCGAGTCGTGCCACGGGCCGCTGGAGATGGATGTGGACGAGGCGGATTGATCGGCGCCCTGGTGATTCGAGTTTGTGATTTAGATGGGGGTGCCGATGAAAGATATGACGTCGATCGATATTCAGGACGCGGCCAGCGATGTGCAGCGGATTAGCCTGGCCATTTCGCAGGCGGTCGGGTGCGTGGTTGATGGGCGGCCAGTGGCGTTCAATGAGCTGATGGTCCTGGTCGGCGCCGCGGCGGAACTGGCCAGCGATCGGGCGGAGTTGATCCGGGCGAGCGCCGAACGGGCGGCTTGACTCAGGGTTGAGACTTATGACACCCCTTCGTTTCCGGACGAAGGGGCTTTCTTATGCGCGGACTGTGGGTTTTGGCGGTTGTTGTGGCTCTGGCCGGGTGCGGGGAGAAGCCGGACGGGCCGAGTTCGCCGGGGCCTACCGCGGATGACGCTGTGGCGTCTTCGGCGCTGGCCAAGCTGGCGCACGATAGCTCCGAAAAGCTCCCGCCGTATGACAAGCTGCCGCCTGTGCCGGTTGATGGGTTCTGCGCGGATAGTACACGCGCCTGCGACCCTGTGCGGCTGGAGATGCTGCAACAATGGCCCAAAGCCTGGGCCGGCGACTATCAGTCACAACGCAACGTAGCTTATATGCAAAGCGAGAGAATGGCGGGCGTGCCTTACAACCCGGTGCAGGGTTGTGCGTGGCGCATGGTCATCCTGGCGAGTGGCCACACTCAGTCAGACAGCACGGACATTGCGAACTACAATTTCGAATGCCGAGCGTTGACGCCCGTGGAACTTGTGACGGCAAAGGCGTCGGCGGGTCAAATTTTCAAAACCATCGCAGGCAACACGTTGCCCGACTTGCCGCCGCCGTCCTAGCCGCACTGCCGGGCGACGGTCTGTTTGTTATCCCATTTTTTGACGTAGACCGCCTGGCCGGCTTTGAGCTGGGCGCAGGATAGGCTGGTGCCGCCGGCGCTGACGTCGGCAATGGTGCGGCCATAACGGTCTTTGCCCAGGCGGGTGATGGTCAGGGTTTTGCCGCCCATGGCGGCCGTCAGGGCGTCGCGGCTGGCGTAAGGATCGCCCTTGACGCAGATGCGGCCGGATGCGCAGTGGCCGGGCATTTCCGGGGCGTCGATTCCGACTAGGCGGACGCGTTCCTGGCCACAGCGCAAGGTGTCGCCATCGGTTGCAATGCAGGTCAGGGCGGCGAGTAAGAGAAGCATGGCCGGGAGGGTAGGGTGATTTGAGCGTCATAGGATAGCCCCTCACCCGATCGCGTTCACTTCGTTCCGCTCTCGTCCTCTCCCCTCAGGAGGGGAGAGGGAAGAATAGTTGGAATTCCCTTTTCGGGCGAGTTGTTATCTGGTATTTGTTAATCTTGGTTAACAGTAGAGTTTAGAAATGTATACGACGAACACAGCCACCAAAAACCTTGTCGCCACTTACGGACAGGTCAAAAACGATTGTGAATCGATTTTGGAGATGGCGCGCGAGTTAGACGAAATTGCAAAAACAGATACGAGCCGTATTGATACGATGGACTTCTTTCATAAGAAGCAGGCCATGATCATGAAGTTGCACAGCGCCATTCAACTCTTATCCTGAGCGCTTTCCATCCGCAGGCGCGTTGTCAAGCCGCCGTTGCCATCCATGGTATGGGTGGCCTCCTCGATCAGCCATTTTTTGCGCCATCAGCTCGGCCTTGTCTCCGGTCAAGGTCAGCTTACGGCCGGGATACCAGTCCGGACGGCCCAGGGCCAGGGTGGTGTCGTAAGTCCATTTTCCGCGCGCGGTCCTGGCGTGTTCGGCCTCGGCCGCCTGGGTGGCGTCGGCTTCGTTGTGATAAATCCTGCGCAGGCGTTTCGGCGTGCCAGATCCGCTGTGTCCAATGGTCACCGAATGCTGCTGGGCGCCGGCCTTGTCATGCCAGACAGCTTTGACGCCCGCCGACTCGCTCTGTTCGGCACAGGACCAGGTCCGTTGCGGGGCTTCGCGGCGATCGAGGGTGACGCCGTCGAGCGGGACGCCGCCGGCCGTGGTGTCGGATCCGGACGGTGCGAAGACCAGGACGCCCGCCTTGACCGTGGCGGTGGCATCGAATCGGCGCCCCAGCTCACGCAGCATGGCGCTATCGCTCTTGGCCGCATGGCCCAGGGCTGGGATGACCTTACCCGTGAGGGATGGTGCCACGCTGGCCTTCAGGCCATTTGCCGAGGCAATGGCGGTGATGACGTGGCCGACAGTTTGGCCGACATAGCTGCGTTGCCGGCGGACCCGGAAGGCGTCGGTAAAGTCGGCAGACCTGGCGCGCAGGGTGATGGTATCGAAGGGTCCGCCGCCGCCGACTTCGTCGACCTTGAAGGCGCCCTTGTCGATTAGTCCTATTGGCAGTCCGCTGGAGAGGTTGTCACCCTGAAGCCAGCCCATAGAAACGCGCAGGACGGCGCCTTTACGTGGGATGGCGACCTTGCCGTCTTTGTCGTCCAGGACGATGTCCAGCTGGTCGGCGGCCTCGCTGCGTTTTTCGGTGATGGTCAGGGCGATCAGGCGCGGGTTCATGACCGGCGTGAGATTGACGCCGTCCAGGAAGACCGACCAGGCCGCCTTTGCTACGGTCATTGGGCCACTGTCATTCGTCGACCAGCTCAAAGTGCGGGGAATCGGTTTCACCACGCTCACGCCGTTTGCCGTCACGGTCCCAGTCGCCGCCCCAGCGGATAGGAATGCCCAGCTCGATCGAGGCGGCCATCATGGCGTCGGCGACCTGGTTGAAGGGGCGCAGGTCTTTCCAGTCGTAGGGCGCGGCCAGCAGGTCGACGGCGTGGCCGAAGCCGGTGCGCGGATCCACAAAGTGCTTTGACCGAAGCGTCCACGTGACGACAGGCAGTTCCGGGCGGGACAGGTCGGGCTTGATGCCGACCTTTCGCAGTTCGGCCGGGGTTCGCCCCTGGCCATAAAGCTGGTGCTGCCGGTGGACGGTGCGGACGCCTTCGATGACCTTATAGTCGACATCGGTCAGTTCGATGCCGCGATGCACCACACGGACCAGTTTGGGGTGGACGCCTTCGAGTTTGGCGTGGGAGGCGGCGGACAGTTTGAACATGACAGGCCTCAGATCGTGACAGGTTGAACGGTGGCGGGAGATGCCGGCGGGACGTCGGAATCGGGGGCGCGGCTGAGTTCGAGGGTGAAGGCGACCTTGCGCGGGGCGCCGTCCTCGAAAAACAGCGACTGGGTTTCGTCGAGGCTCAGGATCAGCCACTCGCCCAGGACGTCGCCGTAGCCGGTGCAAAGCAGTTGGGCGTCTCCGGTATTGCCCATTTCGCGCAGGCGGGAGATGGCGCTGTAGTCGCCGATCTGGCCGGGATACAGGACGCCGGGCAGGCTGATGGTGTCGTCGCCTGGGCCGAGATATTGGGCAGTGGCCAGGGCGCCGAAGCGTTCGCCGCGGGCGTGACGCCACGCGGTTTTGCGTTGCAGCTCCTGGTAAGCCAGGGTGCCGATTTCAAAGATGAACATCCCCAGCGACATCATATGCATCAGTCATTGTCCCCGTAGCTGGAGCGACGGGCGGCGGCGGATTCGCGGGCAAGCCTGTCGAGTTCTTCACGAACGGCGCGCGCAATGGCCTGGGCGTCCTGACCGGGCGCGGCATAGACATTGATGGTGACGTTGCCGAGGCCAGCGCCTGCGCCATTGCCAGCGGGCATGGATGCCAGCCCAGGCGTTGCCGTGCCGACGGCGAACGCGCCCGCTACGCCGGCGGCCATGGCCTTGGCGGTGCGCATCGGGCGGGACATAGACTTCTGCATGCCGATGGCCAGGCCGTTCGAAATATGCCCGCCAAAGCCCATGAAGACGCGCGATGGCGATTTGATGCCGAGCACGCCCTTGAACCAACCTATCACCTTGCCGGCGACGCCAGTGATCATCGATTTGATGGCGTCAAGTTTGGATCGAATGCCAGTGATGAGGCCATCCATCAGCTGGCCGCCCACCTTGAGCATCCCCGGCAGGGCGCTCAGAACCCAGCCCATGGGCGTGAACTTCATGAACAGACTGAAGGCTGTCCGGATGCCGGAAGCGATGGCGGTTTTGATGTTGCCCCAGACCTCGCCCATCCACAGGGCGGCGCCGTTGAAGGCGGCTTTGACATTGGCCCAGACCGATTGCATGTAGGCCCAGCCCTGGGCGAGGGCGACCTTGATCTTATCCCAGTTCTTGTAGATCAGGTATGCTGCCAGACCAACGGCGGCGACGACGGCAACGATAACCAGGATGATGGGGTTGGCAAGCATCATCATGCCGGCCTGCATCAGGCCGCGCGCCAGGAACAGCGCAGCGGTGCGCATGATGCCGAAGGCCGTCGCCATCATGGGGCCTGCGCGCGCCAGAAGCGAGGCGACAGGTCCGAGGTTCTTCAGCCAGATAAACGCGTTGTAAAGCTGCACCATGGGCCCGATGACAGAGCCCAGGGCGAAGCGCACAGCGCCCAGGGTAACGCTGAAGGCGGCGAACAGGGCGATGCCCTTGACGATCATGGCCAGGGTTTCGGGGTTCTTTTGTGCCCAGGCGGCGAATTTGTCGGTGACCCGGATGGCGGATTCCGCCAGCTTGTTGAGGCTGGGCAGGAGGGCAGAGCCGATATTGACAGCCAGGGTCATCAGGTTGCCCTTCAGGGCGCGGGCCTGCACGCTGGCGTCCTGGGATCGGATGGCGAAGTCACGGTCGACCGTGCCGGAAGCCTTCATCGACGCCTCGCGAATCTCGCGATAGAGCGCCATGTTCTGGATCAGCGGGCGCAGGGCGGCCTGGGCCTGCATGTCCTGGAACAGGAAGGACAGTTTCGACAGGTCGCCGCCAACGGCCTTGTTGCTGAGTTCTGCGATGGCTTCGAGCGGGGTCTTGCCCTCGGCGTAGGCCTTTTTCATGGCCTTGGGCAGGTCGATGCCGAACTTGGCGAACTTCTTCTGGGTCTCTTCGGTGTTGATCTTGGCCAGCAGGTTGGTGACGTTATTGGCGGCAACCGACGCGTCGGCCGTTCCCTTGCGGGCGATCTGAAGAGCGGCGGACAGGTCGGCGACGGCGTTGACACCGGTCTGGCCGAAGGCTTGAGACTGGGCGGTCAGGGCCGGGAAATAAGTGGCCATGTCCTTCAGTTCGAAGCTGCCCATCTTACCTGCCTGGGCCATGGCGTCGAAGGCGCGCGCCGTGTCCTCGATGGGGACCTTCAAATTGCTGAAATTGGAGAAGGATGTCGCGGACAGGTCGGCGATGTCGGCGCGATAGGCCGTCGCCGTCTTGCCGATGGGCGTCGTCATGGCCATGGCCGATTTCGGGTCGAGGCCTGCACCGATCAGGTTATCGACGCCCTGGCGCATGTTTTCTGGCAACTGATGGGCGGCTTTGGCTGCGGCTTCGATATTGCGCTGCATCTGGGCCGTCGCCGAAGCCGTCATGTCGGCCTTAAGGCGGATGTCCGTCATGCCGTCTGTAAAATCAGATGCCTGTTTCGCCAGGACGAACAATCCCGCGCCCACGCCGGCGCCGACCATCATGTTGTTTTGGCCAGCCGCCCGCATGTTGCTGCCCGCCGTGTCGGCGCGTTGCTGGCGGGCCATAGCGGCGCGCTGGCGTTCCATCTGCTGGGTGGTGCGGCGGATCTGGTCTTCGAGGGCGCGTTCACGGTTCAACAGATCCGTCAGGTTGCCGGTACCGGCGCGAATTTGGGACTGAAGGTCGCGGAGTTCGGTGCGCTGGGTTCGCAGTTCGTTGTTGAACCGGCGCAGGCTGTTCTGAGCACTGCCGCCGGCGCCGGTCAGGCCGCGCAGGGCGTTGTTGAGGTTTCCGCCACTCTGGAACAGGACCTTGAGGCTTAGGGTGCGGGTGCTCACGGCTATTTGTCCTTGATGCCATTGGCGGCGCGGTATCGGTCCATTGCGCGCGCGTGTTCGTCGACCAGGTCTTCAGCCTCCATCTCCCACAGCCTTTCGGGCGGCCAATGGTAGATGAAGGCGATATCGCTGATCAGGTCTTCGACTCGGTCGGGGAGAGTGCGTTCTGGGGTTCCGGCTGGGCGAAGGTCCCCGCCTGGGCGTTCTGTTCCTTCGTCAGAAAAAAACCGACGACACCGTCCATGACTTCGCTGAGATCGTCGGCTTCGAGGTCGGCGATATCGGCTTCGGTGACCATCGGCGAAGCGATGCGCGGGATCAGCTTGATGTGCGTGGTGACGTCGCACATCTGAATTTGCAGCAGGGACAGACCGCGCAGTTCGCCCGCCTTCGGCTTGCGGAGCATCAGTTCTGTGATGCTGGTGTCGCCGCGCTTGATGGGCGTTGACAGGGTAACTTTCACGGTCTGTGACATGGTGCTTTCTCCAGGATGTCAGGTTTAGCGCCCAGATAACTGGGCGCTTGATAATGTGGTTTAGAGAGCGACGCCGACGGTGAAGGACGGACCCCCGCCGATGCCCAGGATGTCGCGCATTTCCTTCAGGCGATCGACGCCGCCGACGACGAAGATGGGCGGCAGCAGGCCATATTCGAGCTCGATCACGCCGTTGACGGCCAGGCGGTAGTAGGCAACGTTGGTCTTGACGGACCATTCGTTCTTGTCGCCGGTCTTGGCGGTGCCCATGTCGACCTCTTCGTGACGGCCGCGGACCAGGACTTCGAGCGAATCCCACTTGCCGCTGCTGTCGTTCTGGTAGGCGCCGGAGAAGCGCAACTGGGTGCCGCTGAGGGTCGGCAGGCCGATCTGACGCAGAACGGGGGTCATCAGACCGCCGGGCTTCCACTCAAAATCCATCGGCGACACGCCCATGTCGAGGCGCGCTTCGGACAGCATGCCGCCGCCTCGGTAGCCCTCCATGATCATCGTGATTTTCGGCAGGGTGACTTCGGCGACCTGGCCGAGGTAGGACTCGCCGTTGCCGTGGACGTTGAAGTTCTTCAGTACGCTGGGGAAGCCCATTGGCTAATTCCTTCTGATTGGATTTAGCCCAGTTGGGCCAGTTGCGTGCCGAGGTCGGCGTAATAGCGATCGGTGATGCGGCCGGTCAGTCCCAGGTCTTCGAGCGGGGCGCACGGGGTGAAGTCGTAGTCGATCTTGACCTTACCCGCGGCCAGGTCGGCGGGGGTATTTGCGTCCGGGTCGTACCAGAAACGCAGACCGATCACGCGGCCGGCCGTGATCATCTCGCGTGCCACGTTGTTGAGGCTGTCGATGATGTCCTTCACCAGTTGGGCGGTGATGGGCTTGTCGATCGCCCACAGCAGCCCTTCGTCGATCGTGTCCTGGATGACGAAGTTGGTGCGGGTGGCGACTTCGAAGGCGTAGAGCGGTTCATCGGAACAGGTGCGGTTGCCCCAGAAGCGGTAGCCGTTGTTGCGGATGATGGTGGTGACCGGCTCGTTGTTGAGCGTTGCGGCATCGGTGCCGCTGCCCTGCATGTTCCAGCTGATCGGCGTGCTGATACCGGTGACGCCGGAAACGATATTGTTGGACAGGCTGTGGTGCCAGCCCTTGGTGTGATCGAGAAGGGCGCGCAGGCCCAGAGCCGAGGCGACGGCTTCGCCGGTATATCCGGTGAAGTCGGGATAGATCAGCATCAGTTCGCGATCGCCAAAGCCCTCGCGATAGGTGCCAACTTCGGCCAGGGTGTCGGCGCCACTGCAACTGGCGTAAACGAAAGCACGCAGCTTTTTTTGCGGTGGCAACCAGGGCCGTTGTCACGCCCAGATTGTCGTAGCCCGGAACGCCCAGGATCCGCGGCTTGACGCCGGTGACGCTCTGGGCGCTTTCCAGCAGGGCGATGCCGGCGATGATGTTGTCTTCGGTGGCGTCGGCGTTCAGACCGGCGGCCACACGCACCACGACGATCTGAGGCGAGCAGAAGGTGGTGATGGTCTTCAGGCACTTTTCCAGGTGGGTGCCGGCGCCGGCGTCAGCGATGGCGGCGCGCGGATTGGACAGCAGGACCGCCGTGTTGAGCGGGAAGGTGTCGGTTTCAGCCGTGGCCGAGATGGCGACCAGGCCAATGACCGCCGTGGCGGCGATCACCAGAGGGCGTGGACCGACAAGCGATTCCGATTGCGAGATACCGTGATTGACGGGCATGGGCGGGCCTTCAGAAAGGGATGGTCAGGGACAGGGTTTGGGCGTTGACGGTTCCGGTCGGCAGGACGTCGAGCGTCAGGGCGCCGCGACCGTCGGCGGAAAAGGCGGGCTGGCAGCGCAGGACGCGGACATTGCGGATCCAGCGGCTGATCGCGCCGGCGGACGCGGCGACCAGCAGCATGGCGGTTTCGCGGTTCTGCGGCCTGTCGACCAGGTCGGGAAGGTCAGAGCCGTAGGCGCGGCGCATGACGCGGCTGCCCTTTGGCGTGGTCAGCACGTCGCCGATGTCCTGGACGATCTGGTCCAGGCCTGAGATGGGCGCGCCGGTATTGCGGTTCATGCCGGTCATTCGGGCAATCCCGTTTTGACCGCGCCGGCCTGGACGCCGCCGTGTTTGTGGTTCTTCAGGCTAATGTCGCCTACCTTGACGTCGTCGTTCGATGTGATTTCGCCCGTGGCGCTGATTTTCGCGCCGAAGGTGGCGTCGCCGGTCGCTTCGAACTTGCCAGTGACCTTGGTGTCACCTTCGAATTCGAAGCCGCCCGGCGCGATGATCTTGACGGTTCCAGACGCCGGAAGCGTGAAGGTCAGGGCATGGGCGGCGGCGTCGTAGACGAAAGTGGCATCGTCGGGCGCTTTCAGCAGCGCCGACAGCAGAGATGTGACCGGCGAGGCGAAGGCGTCGGAATAGATGCCGTTGAGGATGATGCCGCCGGCAATGTCGCCGTCCGGGCAGATCACGGTGACCTGGGCGCCCTGCGAGGGCGGCAGCCAGACCAGCCAGGCGCCGACAATAGCCAGCCAGGGCAGGGGTGGGGACACGACTTCGCCGCAAAGGACCACGGCGCGCTGACCATCGACCGACTGAATCGTGCCGAAGCGGATCATGTCCGTGATAGTGTCGTGTGCAGCGTCGGGTGTCATGCCGGGCATGATGGGCGCAGGCTTGGTGCAGGCCAGCGCAACGCCTTGTAAATCCCCGATTTACAAGGCTACAGAACGCGGATCAGATACCAGATCGCGGTGTGATCGGGGACAGATTCGTCGCCGCCGGAAGAACCTGTCTGGTTGCCGCCGGGGTTGGTGCCGCCTTCGAAGGGTTCCGCGCCATAGGCTCCGCCATTCGTGCCGGCGAAGGGATCGCTTGCGTGGGTGTGCAACTTGTTCTGGTTGGCCTTGCGGCGGCCCAGGGCGGGGCGGGTGACGCCATCGACAAGGTCATCATGCCAGATGCGCGTGAACTGGCCGCGCAGGTCCGGCATGTGCACATGCGATCCCGGCGAAATATACCACATCGAGGGGTTGGCGGCCTTTTGCTCGATCGTCGTCGCCAAGGCGGGATCGCCGGCCAGGGCGTCGGCCAGGTCCTGATAGGCCGGCAAGGGCAGCAAGTGACCTTTGGGATATTTATAGTAGTCCGATTCCGGCCAAGAGCGGTGGAATGTCCTGCCTTCGCCCAGTTGGGTGCGGTGCGGATCGGCCTCGATGCCGGCGACGACGGCAGCCACCGCGGCCGAGATGGCGGCTGTCATGGCCGCTGGCGTGACAGCGCGGTCGGTGTCTGTTCCGGCCAGGGCCTCGGCATCGGTGGCGAGCTCGACCTTGCCCGCGACCGTATCGGAGGCGGCCGGAATAGCGGCGATTGCAGCGGCGAGCCCCACCGAAGTGACAGCGCGATTAGGATCGATGCCCGCGACGGCCTCGGCCACGGTCGCCAGTTCGATGACGCCGAAAATGTCTTCGGTGCAGTACGGGATGGCGTCGATGGCGGCAGCGACGCCCGCCGGCGTGGTGGCGCGGGTGTTGTCGGTGCCGGCGACGGTTTCGGCGTTAGTGGCCAGTTCGACGACGCCCTGCACTGTCGTGCTGGCAGGCGGCAGGACAAAGTCAAGGTCGCCGAAAGTAATGTCGGCGGCAGCTATATCTGCCAGGGCAATGTCCAGCGCCATCAGCATGACGATGGGCGCCGTCTTCTCCATGATAACGCCGGGCTGGCCGTAAGCCGCAAAGAGGGTTCCGTCGTCGAGATACAGGGCGAAGCTACGCAGGCTATAGGCGTCGGACGTGGTGTCGCGGACGGTCAGGTGGATCTGATCAGCAGCGATGGCAACGCCTGCGACGGTGTCGATGCGCTTGATTTCGCCGGTTAGGACAGTGGTGGCTTCAGAGACGACGACATGGGACGCTGTGACACCGACTTCGGAGATAACGACGGCGTCGGTTCCGCCCAGGGCGGCGATAGCGGCGCGGCCGGCTGTGGTAACGATCAGTTGCAGGGCCATTTTAGGCGTCCTCCGGGACTTCGAAGCTCAGGCGGGTGTAGGCGGTGGGGCGAGCGGCGGCGGCAAAGGCGATTCCTGCCGTAGCTTTTTGCTTTTGCGTTACCGTGAAATGGGCGCCGACCGGCTTGGTGCGGCTGGCTTCGCGCAGGATCGAGAGCAGGTAGGACGGGGCCGGCGGCGAGCCTTCGTCATCTTCGAGATCGAGCACCAGGCAGAAGGTGCGCGGCGTGCCGGCCGGGTCGCGGTCGAACCATTCAACGATATCGACGACTTCACCGCCCAGGACGGCGATGGCATCCGCGACACTCTGTCGGGTGCCCTTGATCCGTTGCAGGGCGATGGCCTGGCGGATGCGTTCGCGGCGGATTGCAACCGACCATGCCGGGTTCCAGTTGTCGATCGAGAGCGACCAGGCCAGCCACGGCAAAAGCGCTTCCGGGCAAAGGTCGGGGTTCCAGAGGTCGCGCATCGTCGACGGCAGGGCCGGCAACTGGACGGCGGCGGCCAGGGCGCGTTCCAAATTGGTGGCGTTTGGCGGCAGCAGGCTCATTCGGCGACGCCGCCATGGGTGATGGTGATGGCGGTGCAGTGGCCAGCCTGGGTGTCGTCCATGACGATGTCGGCGGCTGGCGACGGCAGCAGGACATTCTGTGCGCCATCGGCGAACAGGGCCTGATAGAAGCCTGCGCGGGTGACATCGCGACCCAGGCGGCGCAGGGACTGGCGATAGGCTTCGGCGCGGCTGGCGGCATTGGCCAGGACAACCGAACTGTCGGGGCCGTCATAGGTGTAGACCGTGGCGGTGACAGCGTAGTTGACGATGGTTGCCGACTGGACGGTCACCTGGTCTGTCAGGGGGCGGACGGTAGCCGACGACAAGGCCGCAGAAATGATTTCTAGCAGTTGTTCCGAGGCGGTGCCATTGCCGACGCGTGACAGGATGGTGACCAGGACCTGACCGGGCGCGGGGCTGGTCGCCGTGGCGTCGAGCACGTCCGGATGTGCCGACAGGGCATGGAAAATATAGGCAGATTCCGGGCCAGCGACCGAATAGCCATCGGGTGCCAGCACGATGCGGCGGCGGAAGGCGGCGTCTGTCTCTCCGACCAGGCGTTCGACCTGGAACAGAGCGGCGAGGTTATCGAGATCCGCACCGGTGGCGTAGGCGACCAGGCAGGCCTTGGCGTCGTCGTTGGCCTTGGCACGATCCAGCATGCGGCACCAGGCGGCGACCTGAAGAACCTTCACGGCCGGGTCGGCTTCGTTCGTTACGTCGAAATCGGGGATGCCTTCGAAGACACCGGCCACGCCGGTCTGCATGAGGTCGACCATCTCGGCCAGGATGGTTTCGTAATCCAGCGCCGCGATGACGTTCGGTGCGGGCAGCTGGGACAGGTCGATGGCGTTGCTGGTGGACATGGTGGGCTCCGATAGCGCGCACTGTGCCGCCGGTGGCTTCGCGCGCACCCGTGCGGCTTTGTAAATCGGGGTTTTACAAGGGCTTGCGCTGGCAGTGCCACGCCGCGGCGATGAACGTGCGGGGCATGAGTAAGCTCGAAATCGCGATCTTCTGGACCCTGGGATTTGCCGGTGCGTTGACCATGGTGGTCGGCAAGCTGGGCATGCTCCTGTTCGGCCTGGGCTCGGCCCCGCCCGAAGACCCTGCGCAGGCGGCGCACTGGCACCGCAAGCGGCGCTGGCTGGCCATTTCCGAAATGTCGGCGCTGCCGGCGTTCGCGACGATCGGCGTCACCGCGACGATCTACTGGAACCTTCCGGCGATCACATCGGTTCTGATTTCGATGGTCCTGGGCGCGCTCGGCTTCGGCTTCCTGCTCAACGCTGTTCGGTATTTCGCCAAGCGCAAAATCGGAGAGATCGAATGATGGGCCTCTTCTGGATCCTCGCGGCTGTTTTCGCTGTCCTCAGTCTGGCGGCGCTGTATCGCGCCTGTCGCCACCAGGTGAAGGAAGTTCACGCCCAGCATGACCTGATGCGGGAGCGTCGTCGTGGCGGGCAGTAGATCACCTCTCAATCGCAATGATATCCTGCACGCGCTGGGGGCGGAGCCGATTGTTCCGCTCACGGGCGGAAAGGCAAAGTATGCCAGCTATGTCGGCGGCGTCCTGCGCTCGCTGGAAGACCGCGCGCCGAAGCTGCGGCTTGAGCTGGCCGACTTCCCGCGACCGGAAGGCCAGTCCTTCCGGCTGTGGATGCAGAATGCCGTCAACGCGCTGAAGGCCATGGCCGCCGGCAGCGCCGCGACCCTGGTCGTGGCGGGTTCCGCGATGGCGACCGTTTCGGAGCCGTTCGGGCCGGACATGGGCGGCACGGCCGTCACGATCAGCAACTGCAATATCACCATCGACATCGAAGGCTGCGCGCTTCGGCATACCGGTCCAAAGGCCTTCGAATTCACGGGCTGCACCGGCGGGGGTATGGTCGGCAATGGCACGCTGACCGGGCCGCATAATACGTCGCAGTATCAGATCCGGGTTGTGGACAGTCCGGGCCTTCAGTTCCGCGGACTTAACTTCGCGACCGGGAATTCCGGCATCGAGGTCTACAATTCACCGGCCTGCAAGTTCAACGATATCACCTTCCGCGAAATGTACGCGGTCGGCATCAAGGCCACGCGCTACAGCGACGGGTGCGAGTTCGTCAATGTCACCGGCCGGAACCTGGCCGGCTTCCTGCTGTATGGTGAGCGCTGGGCGAACAAGGGCGTGGTGGTCAATCCACGCAAGTATCTGGACGAGTCCAAGCTCACAACCTACCTGCTGACGCAGGTCGAGCATTCGGCGGCAGGCTCCGATGATCGCGGCGACTATCCGGCCACCACCTATATCGGCGAAGAGGGTGTCGGCCTGACGGTCGATGTCCAGGGATGGAGTGTCACCGGCGGCGAGATCGCCAATGTCGGCGACAATGGCATTTCGATTTCCGCCAAGTTCTGCCGCATCAGCAATATCCTGCTGCGCGATAACCGTCACGACGGGCTGCATTTCTACGGCAGCTTCAACGTGGCGGTTAACGTCACCGGGCTCAATAATGGCAAGTATCGCCAGGAGATCGACCCGGAGACCGGGGAGGTTATCAGCAGCACGCCGACCAATGGCTATTGCGTTGGCGTGCGACCGAATGCCGGGGCCTGTGCGCTGGGTAACCGCATTCTGGGCTGTATCAGCATCGGCAACCGCCTGGGCGATTTCAGCGATGGCGATGCGCAGCTTTACCGCTGGTGGGAGCCGCTTAAGGCTGATGTGCCCAATACGGCCCCTCCGGGCCAGCCGAGCAACGCGGTCGACAATGTCAAGCGTTACGCCATGTTCAATATGGGCGCCTGGACCACGGTGTGGACGGCCGAAGGGTCGACCGTGCCGACCGCCATGGGCGGCGTGTCGCCGGCGGACTATGGCATCATTATCGACCAGGCTACCGGCCTGCCGACCAATGCAGCGTCGACAACCGACAATGAAGGCTATGTCCGCTGGTTTGACGGGCTGAGGTGGTATTATTTCCGGTCTTCGGTGAAGATCGGCAAGGGGCCGTGGGCGTGCGAGACGTCGTGGCGCGGCTGTTATGGCGACCATCCGACGCGCAACTATTATCAGAGTTCTTTCGTTCCGGACGGCGCCAATAACAGCTTCGAATCGCCGGCCATTTCGGTTTCGGACGCCTATGTGTTCTCGAAGGAAGAGGCGATCGACAGCGCGCCGGGCGGCGTCCTGACCTTGCCGGCCAGCGGCATCGCCAAGCTGAATGCCGACGGACAGCAGACCGTGACGCGGATCGTGACGCCTTTGGGCTTTGCGTATCATCGCATTCTTCTGCGAAACGGTAACAGCCAGCCATGGACCTTTACCTTCGACGCCGCAAAGATCCGCCTTTTTGGCGGTGCCAATGTCACCCTCGGATACAACGACACGATCGAGCTCTTGCAGATTGCCGTCTCAGGCAGCCAAATCTGGCTGCAGGTAGGCGGGTCGGTAAGATCGGCGCCGACTTCGCTTGGGGCGGGCTGGACGGCTGGCAGTGGCGCGTGTGTTCTCACCGACGCGGGCAACGGAACGATCCAGCATACCGCCGTAGGGGCTACCGCAACTCCGGACTTCAACCAGCGCGTTGCACGCGGAACGCCAGAGGCGCCCGCCAACGTGAGCACGGGCACTATTGTGCAGAAGTGGGTCGGCGGGGCGTACTGGAACGGCAGCTACCGCCTGATTGGTCGCGTCTACAGTGTCGTTTCGGCTTATGACGAACTCGGTGAGCCACGGCTTTCCTACCGTTGGAATTTCCAGCCCTATGCGCACGCGGCGGGCGGCGGCGAAGCCGATAACAACGACTACATCGGCTTTGTTTTGGACCATGACGGTAACATGGGCCTGGGCACGCCCAACACCATTATCACCTATCCCAAGGCCCACCTCGAAGTCACCGAAGATATCGCCGCCGACATGTTCGCGCTGCGGTCAGAAACTGCCATCGTCGACGCGGGGGTCGTTGGCAACTCGGTCACAATCGGAGAAGTTGGACTGGTGAAGATCACGACGGTCGCGCCGGCATCCATCTCTCAAGTCAGCAGCGTCAGTCAACTACGGCCAGAGGTACTGATCTACAACGGCGGCAGCCAGGCGCTGACCTTTGTCCATGACTTGACCAAGTTGCGTTTGCATGGCGGTCAGAACTTCGTTCTGAAGGCCAATGACTACATCCGGCTTCAACGCCTAACAACTGCCGCGCCGCATTTATGGCTGCAGGTTGGCGGCTATTCAACGCCCTAGAACTTAAGGAGAGACCGCCATGCCCCCAGGTATCACGACTGAGAACTATACCGACAAGTGGAACCGCGCGCGGGTCCGCCGGATCGCGTCCAGCGACGACACCGTCAATGGCGAGATCAATGACGTTGTCACCGTCGTCAACTCCGCCGGCATCGAGGCGCCGCTGGGTTCCGCAGCGGATCCGCAGTACGTGACGGCCGGACGGGTCAAGGGCTTCACAGTCGCGCCGCCTGTGACGGCCGGCGCCTATGCCGCCGGTGAAGTGGTTGGCGGCAAGCTGACCTTCACAGCGGTGATGGGGGCGCTGTTTTCCGGTGTGATCCAGAGCATCCGGGTCAATGCCAAGACCGTCCAGTCCACGGGCCTGAAGCTGTATCTGTTCCGCGACGATCCGACCTCTTCGACCTTCACCAACAACGAAGCGCCGGTGATTCACGCCAATGATTTCGCCAAGTTGATCGGCGTCTTCACCCTGGGCGCGCCAGACAGTGGGATGGGCGTCCACACGATCTGGGAACTTCAGAATATCGGCCGCGCTGTGGCGGCGGTGACGTCCAACCTTTACGGCGTCCTGATCTGCACCGGCACGCCGACGCTGGGGTCTGTCAGCGACATTTCGGTGACGGTCAACACACTGACGGACGCCGGCTGATGCATATCGGTGTCCGGCGCGCGCTTCTTGCTTCGGTGGCTATCCCGCTGTGGGTGGCGGCCGCGGCTGCGTTTCATATTAAGCCGGCGGACGGCCTGTCGTGGATCAACGGCCAGGCGCGGACCAGCTGGGCCAACCTGATGGCTGCGCCGACCTCGGCGACCTTTAGCCGAGCTTCGGTGCAGTACGCCCGAAATTCGGCCGGGATGTTCACGGCGTTTTCTTCGGGCAATGCGGCGATCACCGACCGCGGGCTGCTGTATGAGCCGTCCGAGACGACGGTTTCGAACTATACCATGAGGCCGTTATCGTGGGGTGGCGGCACCAATGTCAGCCGCACAACGGGCCAGCCGGACACTTTTGGCGGGTCGACAGCGGTTTTGTACACGGCGAACGGCACGGCGGCTGTGGCGCATTATGCTACGGCCGGCAGCGCCACCGTGGTCAATACGACATCGTACATCACCCAGGCCATTGTCAGCGGACTGAGCGGCGGATTTGTGCAACTGGCGTGCCCATCGGCGGCTTTTGGTTCGAACGCCTGGGGGAATTTCGACCTGACGGATGCGGGTACACCCGGCACGATGGGCAGCGCGGTCACAGAGTACGGTATCGAGCGTCTGAGCGTCGGAAAGTACCGGATCTGGATCAAGGCGCCGGCGACGGCGTCTTCGTCGGGCACGCCGATCATTGCCTTTATTCCGTTGATTAATTCGACGCGGTTGGCGACATCGTCATCGACCGCCACAATGGTCATTCATGCGTGCATGGTTTCGGCGTCTTCGAAGCCTGGGTCACCGATCGATAACACCACGTCTGCGGCAACGCGGGCGGCCTGCGCCCTGCCGCTTTTTCCGCCGGCAGGAACCTACACCGTTACGTTCAAGTATGGCGACGGCACGGCCGACCAGACGTTCGCCGGCGTGGTCGTGACCGGCAGCGGCTACACACCGGACCCGACGACGTTGAACGGGCGGTATATTGTGGACATCATAGGCGTGCGAACATGAGCTGGTTTAATCCCTCCGTGATGGACGGGCCTGTGGCCGTACCCATGTCATGGGGCCCGGAGCGGATCGACGAAGAGTCGGGCGAGACTGTGCGCGATGTGACGGCCTGGGCGCCCGGCTATCATCTCAATGTCGCGCCGTCGGCCATCGAGGGCCGCGAAATCCCCGAAGGTGTCCGGGTCTATCCGGAATCGCCCAGCCAGGCCTTTGCCGGGGCGGACACGGTGTTTCTGCGGTTTGCCGATGAAGCGGCGGCGGCGGAGTTTTTCGGTTAAGGGAACATGCCGGCCAGGGCGTCCATTATTTCGTCCTCGGCCTGTTGCGAAAAGCCCAAGAGACGGCGCACCGGATAGCGGGTGCGGATGCGGCCTTCCTTGTCAACAGCGCCTTCCAGACCGAAATGATGGATCGAGGCGATGTCGGACACCTTGCCCGGCGGGAAACCTATTTCGATTTCTGTGTCACTGGTTTTCAGGCGCAAATTCCGCAGCTGGCGCAGCGCCTTGAACATCTTTCCCCGTTTGGCGATCGAGCCGCGCGGGCGCTTTTTTCGTTTCGGCATCGGCTGGCCGTCCGGATCGACGTTCCCGGCGATGTTCTTCTGCTGGCGCTTTCGCAGGGTCTGGCCCATCTTCCGGGCCAGCTTCCGGCGCATGGCCGGCGTCTGGTTGAGGGACCAGGCGTCCAGGACATCGATCAGAGGGGAAAGATCGTCCGTCATACGGGTGCATTCGGGTCTTTGGTCATGACGCTGCCGTCCGGGTGAAGGCGGATTTCACCGTAGTCGTTGACGATCAGGACAATGTCTTCGGGAAGCAGTGCCAGGCCTTCAGCGCCTTCCATGCCGCATTGCGGCGGTTCCCCTCGTTCCGTCATGCGATAAACGCCGTTCGGGTGGCGACTAACGTCAACGGCTTCAGTGAGGGGCAGCTCGATCGAGAGGTCATAGGTCGAGCGGTCGAGAATGTCGACTTCGAAGGCCAGGGCGTTATCGGCCTTTTCGTAGTTTTGCAGCAGGTCGATCTGGTTTGTGCGGATCCAGATCATCACCGGTAGAAGGACGCTGTGGATGTGTTCGGTCAGGCCCAGGACCAGGATGTTGACGCGGTACCGCATTTCAAAGCCCAGATTTTCGCCATGGCGCGCGACCAGGTTGCCGTCAACGACCTGCATGCTGATCCGGTTCGGGTCGCGTTTAAGCTCCGGGCAGGAATCGAGCAGGAAGGTGTAGAGGGACTGGGGTTTGCGCATGATTTCAGTTCCAGAGCTGGACGATTTCCAGTTTTTTGGCGGGGGCTGTAACCAGGACCGGCAAGGTGACTTCGTGGCCTTCGGGCAGGGCGTCGGCGATGGTGGCCAGGCCGGGGTTTAGGCCGAGCACGGTTTCGACGACTTCGGCCGTGGCACCCAGGACACGCCAGACCAGGGCGTCGAGGGTTTCACCTTGAAGGGCGGTTGCGGTTCGGGTGGCCATCAGATCAGGCTCGATCTGGTACGTTTCAGCCCCTGAAGCGAGCGCAGGGCCTGGGTGGCATTGCGGCGGTAGTCGCCGGCGGTCAGGTAGGTTTCCTGGTCGCGTGTCGCACCGGCGGGCGTGGCGGTGATGTCGCCATGCGTTTCCGAAAGGTCAGCCGCGGCGGTTTGGTACACGGCACGGCGCCACAACATGACCAGCTTGGATTCGTCGCCTATTTTTGGCGATGGGACCTCGATCAGGAGGTCATGCCCGGCTTCGACCTGAAGCGCGGTCCAGTCGGTCAGGTCGAGGTCGACGGACAGCATGGCCTGCAGAAGGGCTTCCTTCATGCGATCGTTCGGGATCGAGGTGCCCCCAATACGCATGGTGTCGCGGAAATGGTTGACCGAAGGCTGTGGCCAGAAGGACCCGGCTTCCATGGCGACGGCATCGCATTCGGGCGACAGGGCCGGTTCGGGGGAGAAGGAAACGCCGTTGGTCATAGGTCACCGTGAAAGAGAGTTCCGGGGGTGGGGATCGGGATCCGGACGGGGGAGAAAATCCCGCCGGATCCTTCACCGCCCCCGGGCGCCGCGGGGGGCAGCTGATCAGGCGTCAGACTTGGCCACGATCCTTTTCAGGGTATCGAGGTCCTGTTTGACGCCAACCTTGTCATGAAGCTGGATCGCGCGGGTAAAATGTTCGACGCCGGCTTCGGCGGCGGCGCGCTTTGCGCCGGCCGGGCCATCGGCTGTCGGTTCCGTGTTCTGGGCGCGGCGCAGATATTGCTGGCCCAGGCCCTTTTGCAGCTTCGCGCGGACGATGTCGTTGACGTCGTGGCCTTCGGTGAGGGCAACGGCGCGGTTGAGGACATCGATGTCAAAGTCGAGATCCAGCGCCTTGGCGGCGATGGCGGCGTCGGCGACCAGGTCGCCGATCAGGGTTGCCGGTGTGCGGTTGTAGCGTTCGGGCAGGGTCAGTCCGTATTTCAGGACGTGTTCGGCCATTTGCAGGCCCAGATCGAAGTCACCGACATCGAGACGCCAGATCATCAGTTCGACAAAGACTTCGTCCTGAGACGCGCGGCTGGTTTCTTCGGCGGTGGCCAGGACGGCCACGACGTGATCGTCATAGTCGGCCAGCATGGTCTTTTTCGCCTCGATCTTGCGTTCGATCGATTTGATGTCTTTCAGCCGGGCCATGTGTTCGCCCAGCTGGGCGCGCAGCAGGTCATAGGCCGAGGCGGCGGGGCCGTCGAGGTTGCGGTCTGGGGCGGTTTCGCCGACAATGGCGGCGGGCGTGGTGGCTTTCAGCAGGTGGCGCTGGGCGGGTGACAGGCGATCCTTGCGCTCACGATTCGGCGCCAGGGTCTGGGCGAACTGCGGAGGACGGGGCGTGCGGGCCTTTTCCGCGCGTTCGGTTTCGGCGGCCAGGGCTTCGACGCCGGCGGCGGTGACCTGGGCAGTGTAGCGTTCACGATGGCGCTGGGCGGGTGTCATGGGTCTTTCTCCTTCAAAAAAAGGGATGGCGCATGACACCATCCCTTTTCACGTTTTGGTGCTTGCCTGCGGTTAAGCCGCGTTTTTCAACTCGATATTCTCGATCATGCAGGCCAGTTCGAGGTCTTCGATGACGTAGGCATAGTTGCCCGATTGATAGTCCTCGTACTGGTCGCGCTTCGCGTTATCGACCAGGGTGCGGCGGTGGGCGCCTTCCTGTTCGTAGATCGACAGGTTGTCGTAGGTGGTGATCAGGATCGTGCCGGCGGGGAAGAAGGGAACGGTAACAGCCGGCAGGCCGCCCAGGCGCTTGGTCGACATGACGATGTCGCTGGCAACCATGTTTTCGCTGTCCTGGTCGCGATTGATGATCGGCAGATACTTATCGTGCAGCAGCTCACGCGAGACGATGACGATCAGGTTCGGATTGTCGCGATGTTGCGCGGGCAGCAGGGTGTGCACCGCGTCGTAGACCAGGGCGTCGAGGTTGGCGTAGTCGGCGGCGGCGTGGGTTCCGTAGCTGACTTCGTCTTCGACAGCGCCTTCGGTCATGACGCGGGCGGCGTTTTCGACGCGCATCTTTTGCAGCCAGCCGATATTGACGTCCTGGAGCAGCGGATAGGTGCCGCGGTTGGTGGCGGCGGCGGCCGAGGTACCGTTCCAGCCAATCATAATCATGTCGAGCGCGATGCGCTTGATGATTTCGTTCTGGATCCGCACCTGGAAGTCCGGGAACTTGGCCCAGAGGTCCAGCTTCGCATAGGTCAGGGCCGTGTCGAAGTTGGTCTGTTTACAGTCGTAGCTGCGATCGTCGAGCGCCGACGGGTCCTGTACCGGGCGATCCGTGGTCGCAGTGTTGACGCGGCCGGCCAGGGTCGAGGAGATCGACAGGCCGATGATCTGGGCAGACTTTTCGCGGACCAGCGGCATGTTGATGCGCGAAAGGAAGTCGCTCGATTCCTGAAGCTTGGTCACCAGGGTCTGCTGGACCTCAGGGGCCGCGACGAACTTTTGCGTCGCGTCGGGAACACCGTTGATCAGGGCGATGTGCGAGACGTACATCAGCATCGCCGCGCGGGTGAGATTGTTCATGGTCGTTTAGGCTCCGGTGGCGAGGAAACGAGAGGCGGTTCGGTTTAGGGCGATCAGCAGACGGCGAGGACGCGGCCGTCGCCGCCCGAGGCGGTCGGGCGGGGCGTGTAGGAATTGTCGGGGGTCTTCTCGACAATGGCCTTCAGCGCGTCGAAATCGCGGCGCTGGGTGTCGAGATCGGTGCGCAGGGCGCCGAAGGATTCGGTGACCGACTTGGCCAGGGCTGCGGTGGCGTCGGCCTGGGCCTGCATGCCGGCGGCGAACAGTTCCAAGCCCTGGGGCGCGGGGACGTTCGGGGTGATGACCTCGACCTTCGGCACGTCCTTGTTGCCGCCGGTCAGGGCAGTGACGGCCGCCGACAATGTCGACAGGGCGAGCGTCAGGGCGCCTTGGGTTTCGGTCGGTTTGTCTTCGTCGAACTTGAAGCTGTCGTGTTCGTGCGGGTCGGTCGGGATGGTCGCGAAGGCCTTGGAGAATTGCAGGCGTTCGGTGCCGATCGAAGCCGGCGTGTCGGTGACGGCGATACCGGTCAGGCCATATTTGCCGGTCTTGGCAAAGTCGGGATAGAGTTCGATCGAGGTGTAGACCTTCTGGTCAGCCTTGTTCAGATCCTTGGCGCGATCGTTCGGCAGGATTTCAGCGTAGAGACAAGTGCGCTTTTCGGGCTTTCCGCCGATTTGCAGGGTGTCTTCCTGGACGGACAGGCCGACAACGTCGCCGACCATGCCGAAGGGCTTGTCGCCGCTGATCCCGCGGATGTGTTCGACGTTCACGCGGACGCCATAGGTGTTCGGGTTGAAGGTTTCGGCGGCCTCGCGCAGCCAGTTCGGATCGATCGTGCGGCCGTCGATGGTCGGGCCGGAAACGGCGACGCGGAACTTCTTGGGCTTCATGGGACGGGCTCCAGGGGCGAAAAGGTGGCGTCTGAAACGCCAGAATTGAGCCCTATTGACGCGCGCAGCCGGGTCGGATTGGCAACCTGACGGCTTTGTAAATCGGGGATTTACAAGGCGTTGCTGTCATCAGAGCACGGGCGCGCGCGTAACCATGGCCGGCATGAAGCAGAAGCCGGCAACAACCAGGGAAAGGGCTGTCAAGCCATTCGATCCGAAGCGGCATGCGCGGACGCTTTATTGGTGCGGATGGTCCGTTTCGCAGATTGCGGAAGAGATCGAGCTTCCGCGCACCACGGTCCAGTCGTGGAAGGACCGCGACAAATGGGATGACGCTTCGCCTTTGATGCAAGCCGAAACCTGCCTGACCACGCGGTTCAACCTGCTGGTCATGAAAGAGGAAAAGACCGGCCACGATTTCAAGGAAATCGACCTTTTAGGCCGCGAGATGGAGAGACTGGCGCGGGTGCGCCGGTATGAAGCACCTGGCGGGCATGAAGGCGACCTCAATCCGAAGGTTCAGAACCGGAACAAGGGCGAGCGAAAGAAGGCAGCGCGCAACCTGATCAGCCGAGAGACGGTCGAGAAGCTGGACGCGGCCTTCCGGGAGGCGTTGTTTGGCTACCAGGAGAACTGGTTAAGCACCACGGGCCGCCGGATCCGGATGTTGTTGAAGTCGCGCCAGATCGGGGCGACCTGGTACTTTGCGCGCGAACGGTTGCTGCGGGCGTTGGAGACCGGCAACAACCAGATCTTCATTTCGGCGTCGCGCGCCCAGGCGAACATCTTCCGAAACTACATCGTCGATTTCGTCTACAAGGTGTCCGGCGTCCAGCTGACCGGCGACCCGATGGTCATTGACCGCGGCCAAGACGCCGACGGTAACATCCTGGAGCCGGTGACCCTGTATTTTCTGGGCACCAATTATCGCACCGCTCAAGGTTACACCGGCGACGTCATCATCGACGAATACGCCTGGATCTACGGCTTCGACGACATCTTCAAGGTGGCGTCGGCGATCGCGACCCACAAGCGCTTCACGATCACGCTGTTTTCGACACCTTCGACCATTGCGCACCCGTCCTATCCGATGTGGACAGGCGAGCGGTTCAACCGCAAGCGCAGCAAGGCCGACCGGGTCAAGATCGATATCAGCCACGAAGCGCTGAAGGCCGGGGCTGTCGGGCCGGACGGGATTTACCGGCAGATCATCACGCTGCAGGACGCCATCGACGCTGGTTTCGACCTGGTCGATATCGAAGAACTGCGCCTGCAGTATTCCATCGATGAATTCGCCAACCTGTTTGGCTGCGAGTTTGTCGACGACAGTAAGTCATCGTTCCCGCTGCACCTGATCAAGCCGTGCATGGTCGACAGCTGGGATGTGTGGGACGATTTCGCGCCGCTGGCCATCCGTCCTTACAAGGGCGAGACCTGGATCGGTTACGATCCGGACGCCAGCGAGCAGGGCGACGGCGCCGGCGTGGTGGTATGCGCGGCGCCGAAGAACAAAAAAAGACAAGTTCCGCGTCTTGGAGCGGAAGAAGTTTCGCGGTCTGGATTTCGAGCAGCAGGCCGACGAGATCAAGAAGCTCACCCAAAAATACCACGTCACTGAAATCGCCATCGACTGCACCGGCGTCGGCAAGGCGGTCTTCGACCTGGTGGTGAAGTTCTTCGTGCGCGCCCGCCGCATCGACTATTCGGTGCACGTCAAGAGCCTGATGGTTCTGAAGGCGCAGAACGTCTTCCGCAACCGCCGCATCGAGTTCGACCTGGGCTGGACGGACCTGGCCGCGGCGCTGATGTCGATCCATCCCGAAATCACCAAGGGCGGGCGTGAAATCACCTACGTCGCCCGGCGCTCGGCCGAGACCGGGCACGGCGATATCGGCTGGGCGCTGCTGAATTGTCTCTATTGCGAACCGTTGGACGCCGGCGAAGGCGGACAGAAAGCCAAAGTGAGGGTACTCCATGACGAATAAGGCCAAAGCCGCCCCAGGCAAGGGGCGCATGTTCACTTTCGGCGAGCCGGAGTCGGTGCTCGATCGGCGAGACGTGGCACAGTATGCCGAAGCCTGGCGCAACGGGCGATGGTATGAGCCGCCGGTGGCTATGCGCGACCTGGCACGGCTGTTGAACGTCAATCCGCATCACCGGTCGGCGATCGATGTGAAGCGGAACCTGCTGGTGTCCAGCTTCGTGCCGTCGACGATGTTAAGCCGCGGAGAGTTTTCGAAATGGGCGTTCGACTTCCTGTGGGCGGGCAATGGCTTTATCGAGCGCGTCGATAATATCGGCGGCCGGGCGATGGCCCTGAAGCATTCGATGGCGATCAACACCAAGCGCGGGGTGAAGGACGGGGAGTATTTCTTCGTCAATAACCGGTGGCAGGTCCACGACTTCAAGCCGGGGTCCATCTTCCATCTGATCGAGCATGACGCGACCCAGGAGATTTACGGGCTGCCCGGATATCTCTCGGCGATGCAGAGCGCGCTGTTGAATGAGGAGTCGACGCTCTTTCGGCGCAAGTATTTCAAGAACGGCGCGCATGCCGGGTTCGTGTTCTATCTCAACGAAGAGACGATCGATGACGAGTCGGCGGATGAGATCGAGGAAAGCCTGAAGGGGACGAAGGGGAAGGGGAACTTCCGGAACATCTTCATTCACGCGCCGAAGGGCAAGAAGGACGGGGTCCAGATCATCCCGATCGGGGATGCGTCAGCGAAGGACGAATTCCTCAACATCAAGAACACGACGCGCGACGATATCCTGGCGTCGCACCGCGTGCCGCCCCAGCTGCTGGGCGTGGTGCCGTCGAACACCGGCGGCTTCGGCGATGTCGAGAAGGCCGAGAACACGTTCATGCGTGTCGAGATCCTGCCGTTGCAGGCGCGGCTGCTGGAGCTGAATGAGTGGCTGGGCGTTGAGGTGGTGCGGTTCGTGCCGTGGGCGCCGCCTGCGGCTGCTGCCAGCGGGGGCTAAGCGACCAGGACATAGGGCACCAGGTGCCAGCATGTGAGGCCGGTAGGGGTAACCCTGCCGGCCTTTGTCACGCCTGTTGCGCGAATGCCACACAGGGCAGACCGAGGCGCGCGCAGACCCCGGGCCGCGCGCTAGGCCCCGCGCCTCGCCCGCCCACTTCTTGTATGGATTTTGACGCAGATAGCCGGAAACGGCGCGAGGGGAGACACGGGCGCTTCGATCGACAAAACAGGGCGTTAGCTGCCACAGGCGAAAACCGAGGCTGTGACGCAGTTTGACGCGCAAAAGGTGCCATTTTCGGCGGGGTCGAAGTCGCGATTTTCTCCACGCGCCGGCCAGATATTCAGGTGCCTATGCGGGAAACGTCTTACCTGCCAAAAGTAACGCCGTTCGCCTTTTTGGTATAGGCAAAAACCTTATGAGTTTCAGATACTTGCGCTCTTGGGAAGTGGTAAGGCAGGGCTCATAACCTCGCCTTACCTAGAAGGGCGAATTTCCTTACCTCTTTGTTTTTAAATAATAAAATAATTCATAAAAGTAAGAGTAAAGACGTCTAACCCGGTAATGTCGAGGTAAGGCGAAAATAATATGCAAAACCGTTTAAAATCAATGAGGTAAGGCAGGTAAGATTTTTCCCGTGTGCCCCCTCACATTTTGGCCATTCCCTCCGTTCAATATAGTGCATGCGCTGTCGGTGACTTGTGGTAGTCTTTGGACTTCCGGATTTAGATGAAACGTGTTGTATGCCGCATGTGCTGCACATGTGGCCTTGTTACAGCCTTAGATTTTTATGTAGTTGGCCTGTATAGTGTTTTAGGTAGACTACGAATCTGAGGGTCGGGCGTTCGAATCGCTCCGAGTGCGCCATCCAACAAAAAAGCCTCCCCTCGCGGGAGGCTTTTTTGTTGGATATCGCCCCTCGGACCGAAAGAACGCCCTTGCTTTCGGCGCGACAGATGCGGGAGCGCGACGCCGCAGCGCAGCGGAGGCTGCCCTGCGCTCAAGTAGCGAAGTGTTAGCGCACCGCGAATGCGGTAAGCGGCGTTAAAACGCCGCGCATCAATCGCTCCGAGTGCGCCAGCACCGGCGGTGAGAATTGTGTAATTGAAACGCCGTCACCGTAATTCTGAGGCATCGGCCTTTGTGTCTATTTGACTGTGCAATCGCGGCGTTTGTGATCAATATAATGGACACAATGCGGTGTTTGAGATGCGCTTGTCGGCACATAATGTGCATCTTGATGCACGAAAGATTCGACAAATAGTCGAGTTTAATGCACATAAAATTGATATTTAGTGCATTATCATGCACAATTATTTTCAAGTAGGTGCATTATGTTCGACGGAAACAATCGAGAAGCCTTGGCGCGCAAGCATCTGGATCGGATATTCCAGACCGCGCGGCTTGACGGGTTGCGGCAGCGACCGCCCAAGGGGTGGGTTCGCGCCATCCGCGATGCCCTGGGCCTGACTAACAAGCAATTATCCGCCCGTCTGGGCAAGGCCCATTCGACCTTGGTGCGCCTGGAAAGCAGCGAAATGGCCGACACGATTTCTTTGTCCACCTTGCGTGCCGCTGCCGAGGCCATGGACTGCACGCTGGTCTATGCCTTGGTCCCAAACAAGCCGCTTGAGCAAACTGTCAGGGAACGTGCCGGCGCTCTGGCTGATCAGCAGCTTGCCCGCGTGCACCACACCATGGGGCTCGAAGATCAGGCCGTGCGCGGCGAAGATTTGACGGATGAGCGCGAAAGGCTGATATCGGCGATCCTGGCGCGCGGCGGACGTCATCTATGGGAGGACCAATGAGCGATCCCCTGTTTGAGGACCACGACGACGCCGCAACGCCTCTGTCGCCTGACGAGCGGGCGCAACTGATTCCGACCTACATCACAACGTGCGCGCAGTTGAACGAGGCCGAGCAACAAAACATCACCGAGGCTGACTTTTGGGCGTTTCAGCGCAAACGCAACGTCTTGACCGAGGATTTCCTGTTCGGGCTGCACAAGCGCATGTTCCGCAGCGTCTGGAGATGGGCGGGTAAGGCTTGCAACGATAGCAAGCCAAAACTGAGATTTAAGCCTTTATCTTTTTCAGGTGTCTGGAAGCTTCCTCTACCATTCCCGGCTTACCCTCCAACTTGGACATTTGGTTATCAAAAATCCGCTGGGCCCATTGCGGATGCGTCTTCACCGAGGCCTTGATAATCTCAACAATCCTTCTTGGGCTTTGCCGACGCAGAGCTGTCGACAGGCTCTTTATCTGATTGGGATCACGAGCGAGAGCGGCTGTGACTAAAGCAATACAAGAGTTTGTGCCGGCCAGAACCCCTGCCACATGATGTTGAACGAAGGGCATAGTAATATAGGTAGCCCCCTTCATCCTGACCGCATGCTGATGGTCAGGGCCGTATCTTGGATCCGCAAACACAAACGCCTCCGCGCAAAGGTCCTGGCCTTCAATTGGCGTTCCTGTCCGACCAGGAGTAAAGTGGTCAACGTAGCGCTGATCGAACTCTCCGACCAGACTGGGGTCAATTGACCATTGCGGACAAAGCGCGAGCGCGGCATCTGCGTTCAGCATACGAGAATACTTCAAGGCACCATAGCCCCCCATCGAGGACCCATAAGTAACCCGATGTGCGAATTTTGACAGATCTGGTTCTATTGACCGTATAGCGCTAGCCATCTGCGCATCAGGGTACCAATTCGGACGTTTCGCCATAAAGCCGATTACAGTCATGTTGGCTTTCTGGCCGACAATTTTCCCAAAAAAATTTACGCCGTCGGCAAGGGAATTCAAGGAACCGAAGGTCACCAAGGCAAAATCAGACTTTCCGTCATACTTCAGGACCTGCACTTCACTGTCGTCATAGATAATCATCAAAAGACTTCTCTGAACCGCTCCGGGACGCGTATCATTCCGCTACGCGCAGGCGTCTCCGACTTGTACCTGCCCGTCGTCGATTGCTTCATACCGTCCATGTGTTTAGCGAGGTGCTTTGTGAAATCCCACTTCTCTATGACGCCCATATTCTGAACGTTCATATAGGTGCCGGTGATTACGTCGTCGTCCGGCCGCCTTTGATGTGCGCCCGCACCGTCTCTCGCGAACTGGATGTTTCGCGTAATGGCCATCCTTTTGAGTGCTTGGTCCATGTCAGCCATGCGGAGATGGAATAGATAAAGGTCATCAAATTCCGGGGGATGCTCGCAAGCATGAAAGCCCCCGCCCCAAGAGATTGGCTTTCTTAAAAGCAAAGGTTTGCACATCGGCGTTACAAACTGGACTCTCGTCCGCTGGCGTAAAATCGGCTGCTCATTTGTAAGTGGCGGCTCAGAGGTAGGATCATGCCGGATGTTTAAGCCAATGGCATATGCCACGGGCCGCTTTAGCTTGTGAGCATAATCCACGAGATTTGTATAAAGTCCTGGGTCGGCCACTAACATTTCGTCACAGTCTGAGTAGACCACGGCGTCGTAGTACTGCAGCAGGTCGTTTGCAAAATTGTTTATGAGCCGCATTCTGGCGCGTTCGTCAAACAACCTTCCTCTGGGCAGACGGACACGGTTGGCCCCACCGAGGTCATCCGTCGACCCGTCGTCGCTTCCATGATCCAGGATGATACAATTGTGGATTCCGACTTGTCGCCCATAGTGCCCTAGCCAAATCGGAAGGTTGAACTTTTCGTTGTAGACCATCGTGAGGGCGGCGACCGTAAACGAGTCATCCGAACGAAGTCCTGCGGTGTGAAGCTCGAAATCAAACGGCAAACCAGCCTTTGAAGAGATCGCTTCTATCTTGGCTATAAGCGAATCTCTCTTCTTGGGATCTTTCGTGGTGAACAAAGCGTGCTTCAGATGGTCAACAGCCCCGCGGTAGTCTCGCTTCCAATTGCAGTATGTGGCATTGATCTTCGCTAGGCTTAGGCTCTTGGGATACAGTGCTGAAAGATCAGAAACGAGTTGAATAGCTGCTACTCGATCAACTCGGTATGCCTCAATGAGAGCGGCCTCTAACGAAAGTCCCTCGGGAAGAGGACTGACCCGCAGCAGTTCCCGAAGCACCGAGATAGCCGATTCTTTGCGCTGCAAAGCGTAGACCCGTCCGAGTCGGATGATGAGCAATGTTGAGTTAGGCCACAGCGACGTACCGTCTACCGCCAATATCTCAGCTTCGTCGATAGAACCAAACTTTATAAGATAGTCGACAGCCTCAGCAAAAAACTCAACAATCGGTTTGCCGTCAGGATACGACGCTTTTGCTTCGTTAAGCGCTTGAAGTGTGGCGGAATAATCATCGGTTTTTCGAAGATTTCTAAAGTTCTCGAACTCTTGTGTAATTTTCTTAGGCGTAGACCAAGCCATTCGGATGCAATCCCCAGTGTAAATGGCAAGAAAAATCCAGAGACCGGGATGCTGGGGGCGGCGGCGACATGAATGCTGGCACTGAGACTGCGGGGGCCAGGGCGCCCGGTAGCCATAATGACAACCAATCGGTAACATACGACCGGTTTTCGCTTGGTCCGCCGACCGTCACGGTTTTCATGAAGTTACTTGCATAAAAACGACGATAAAACTCGACTCGGGGTTTAATCAACCACTTTATGGTAACGGTGTTATTTTAACTGTAAAGAAAAAAAAATGAGTCTTTTGAGTCTCTTAACGCCGCGGCTCGCGACATTTCTTTGACTCGTAATACGTGTGCAATCGTTTTCCGCTAAAAAATGTAAGCCAAAACAATGCATTAGGTTACCGTCTTTTTGAACAACCTTAAGGCTATTTTTTGGTTTGAACGCATGCACAACGCCGCCCGATCCAGGCAAACGGGTGAAATGCGGTTCGGCTTTTTTTTTAGAACGACATGGCGGGAGTTTGGATCGCCGGTGACGGCGGCTTAACCGCAGTATCGCGGCCACACCATGCTCGAGGGTGGCCGCGACCGCTTGACACAGATTCCCGCCAATCTCTGGGCCGCTCAGGCAACGCCTTGGATTTGAACTCGGATATCCATGCCACCCAAACCCACTTGGAAGCCCGCGGCGTGGTCTTCATCAATGCGCCGCACATGATTCACAAACACGACAACGGGATCGAAGAATGGATGGCCTTCTTCAATGACAACGAAGGCCGGCCTCTGGCGCTGATGGCGCAGGTGACACCTACGCCGTAGCGCATTGGATTTTTACCGGTGCAGCGTTTAGGAACAGCCCATGACCCTCCGCATTTCGACCGCTTCCGCCCTACTGTCTGTTGGCCTGCTGACCGCGTGCAATCCGCCCGCATCCGACAAGGCCGAGACAAGCACAACCACCGTGACGACGGTGGTTACCCCTTCCGCAAGCACACCGGCTCTCGCCACATCCGAACCGATCTCCTGCGCCACCGAGATCGGCGCGGCCGCAGCCGAAAAGCTGGTCAATGTCTGCCGCAATGTTTCCCCGGCGACCCATCCGCCCTGCAATGCCGCCAATAGCTGCGCCATGATCGAGGACGAAATCGCCCGCAGTTGCGCTCTGTTCGACGACAACGAACCGATGGCTGGCTGCGGCCCGGCGCCCAAAAGCTCACAGGCCGCCGCCGCTGTGGTCACCCGTTACTATTCCGCGCTGAATGCCAGCGACTTCGACACCGCCTGGCGGCAATGGGGCGAGGACGGCCAACCCAACCAGACCCGCGACACCTTCCAGGCCGGCTTTGCTCACACCCAATCGACGCGCGTCACCATCGGCAAGCTGGAGCCCGCCGAAGGCGGCGCCGGATCGATCTACCAGACGGTTCCGGTGACGGTCGACGCGATGCTCGACAACGGCCAACGTCAGCGTTTCACGGGCGACTATGTCGTGCGGCGGGTCAATGGTGTCGACGGGGCTTCGGCGGAGCAACTGCGCTGGCATATCGACTCCGCCCGCCTGAAGGCCGTAACGCCCGGCTGATCGGCTCTTTTGCTTTGGTCGGCTTTGGGCTACAGATCGTGCGGGCGGAGCCGGCTCAATCAAGGCCGGCCGACAAGAACTCATATGCCGAACCACACGCATGGACTGGAAATACGCAGTGTTGTCAAACGCTTCGGTGACCTGTGCGTGTTTGACGGCCTGTCTGTCGACATTGCGCCAGGTGAATTTTTTATCATTCTGGGCCCATCGGGCTGCGGCAAGACGACCCTGTTGCGTCTGATCGCTGGGCTCGAAACGGTCGATGGTGGCGAGATCCGGCTGAACGGCCGTCGCATCCACGACCTGCCGGCCGGCGACCGCGGTGTCGCCATGGTCTTCCAGGACTTCGCCCTCTATCCCCATATGACGGTCGAGCGAAATCTGGCGTTTGGCCTGCGCAACATGCAGGTGCCGCCGGCTGAGATCGACAGCCGTATCAAAGCCACCGCCGGCGCCCTGGCTATCGACGGTCTGCTGGACCGCAAACCCGCCACCCTGTCCGGCGGCCAGAAACAACGAGTCGCCTTGGCGCGGGCCTTGGTCAAAAAGCCCGACCTCCTCCTCCTGGACGAACCCCTGTCCAGCCTGGACCCATCCTTACGCCTGCACACCCGGCGCGAACTGGCGCAACTCAGCCGCAGCCTCAACGCCACCTTTGTGATGGTCACCCACGACCAGGTAGAGGCCATGACCCTGGCCAGTCGCATCATGGTCATGCACGAACACCGCATCCAGCAGGTCGGCACGCCGCTGGAAATCTTTACCCGGCCGGCCAATCTGTTCGTTGCCCGCTTCGTCGGCGCCACCCCGATGAATGTGCTGGACGGCGCGGTCTCCAAAGGCCGGGGTGGCAAGACCGAAGTCACCCTGTCCGGCCATACCGTCCGAACCGCCATTGCCCATGCCGCTCTGCCGGCCATAGAAGGATGGAAGTTGGGTCTGCGCGCCGAACATGTTGCCATCTCCGCGCCGTCCGATACCACCATCCCCGCCACGGTCGACTATGTCGAGCGCCTGGGTGAACAGTCCTGGATCCATGTCCGCCTGGCCGATGGCCGTGAGATCGTCGCCAACGAAACCGGCATCAGCCCCCATCAGCCCGGCGATGCCGTCGGCCTCATCCTCGACGGCGCCCGCGCCCACCTGTTCGACGCCGAAGGCCGCGGTTACCACGCGGAGCCGGCATGACGGGGTGGCTGGGGCGCCTGAACCGCCAGGGCTGGCCGAACCTGCTATTCGCCCTGCCATTCCTGGCCGTCTATGCCTGGCTGTTGATCTATCCGCTGCTGGCTGGGATGGGTCTCAGTCTGCACCGTGCCAACCTGTTCGGCGGGGCGCGCTTCATCGGCTTTGAAAACTATATCCGCCTGTTCCGCGACGCCACCTTCCTGCAGGCCCTGGCCAACAGCCTGCTATTCGTCCTGATGTGCGTGCCGGTCCTGGTGGTCCTGGCGCTCGGCCTGGCCCTGGCACTGAACCGCGCCACCCGGTTTGCCGCCTTCATGCGCAGCGCCGTCTTCGCCTCGTCCGTCCTGTCGGTGACGGTGATGACCATCATCTGGCGCCAGATCCTGGCCATCGACGGCGGCCTGCTCAGCCATGGCGCCCATGCGATCGGCCTGCCTGCGGTCCCCTTCCTCAGCGACCCGAACCTCGCCCTGCCCAGCCTGGCCGCGGTCACCGTGTGGTGGAGTCTCGGCCTGCCGATGATGCTGTTCCTGTCCGCGCTGCAACAGGTGCCGCGTTCGGTCTATGAAGCCGCCGCCCTGGACCGCGCCACACCCTGGACTGTGTTTCGCCAGATCACCCTGCCGGCCATCACTCCGGCCCTGGTCCTTGTCACAGCCTATGAATGCGCCCTTCAATTCCAGGTCTTCGGCCAACCGCAACTCCTGACCCAGGGCGGCCCCAATGGCGCCTCGCGGCCGCTGGTGCTTTACATCTATGAAACCGGCTTCAACCAGTGGGACATCGGCTATGCCGCCGCCGCGTCGCAGATGCTGTTCGCCCTGATCCTGGTCGCCGCCTTCGTGCCGCAACTGGCCCAGCGTCTGTGGAGGCGGGCATGAGCGCCCTGGCATTACCGGTCGTGCGCGGGCGCCAGGTATGGGCATGGGCGCGGATCGCCTTCTGCGCCGTCATGCTGGCCCTGGTGCTGGCGCCGCTGCTGTGGACGGTGTTTCTATCATTCCGAACCAATATCGACCTGCTGCGCCAGGCGCCGCTGGACCTGCGTGGGCCTTATACCCTCGACAACTATGCCGAACTGCTGCGCAACCAGACCCTGTTTCGCTGGTTCTTCAACTCGCTTGTGGTCTCGACGGTGACCGTCGCCGGCGTCCTGACCCTGTCGTCCCTGGCGGGTTACGCCTTCGGCAGGCTGGAGTTTCCCGGCCGCAACTGGCTCTACCTGATCGTCCTGGCCGGGCTGGCCATACCTGATCAATCCGTCATCCTGACCCGGCACCAGATATTCTCCGATCTGCACTGGCACAACACCTACCGCGCGCTGATCTTGCCGGGTTTGTCGGCGCCGCTGGGTGTCTTCCTGATGACCGAGGCCTTCCGCGCCATTCCGCGCGCCCAGGATGACGCCGCCCGGCTCGATCGCGCCAATGCCATAGCTACCTTCTGGCATGTCCTGCTGCCGCAAACCGTACCGGCTCTGGCCAGCCTGGGTATCTACACGTTTCTGCTGTCGTGGAACGACTACTGGTGGCCGCTGATCTCGGCGACCCGCCCGTCCATGTATACCCTGACCGAAGGCATGGCCGCAGCCCAAAGCAACTATGTCGAGGTCCTGGGCAAGGGCGTGCTGATGGCCGAAGCCGTGGTCGCCGGCCTGCCGGTACTGATCGTCTACATCCTGTTCCAGAAGCACATCGTCAACGCCGTCACCGGCATGGTGAAGCTATGAGGCGGCGCGCGCTCCTGGGCGGTCTGGCGGGTCTGAGCCTTGCCGGTTGCGCGCCGAAGGACCCGCGTCCCGCCATCACGGTCCAGCGCATCTTCGGCGATTGCCGCGCCCACGTGCCCAAGGGCGGCGCCCCGACCCAGAACCTCAACGGCGAATGCGAGATTATCACCGGCCTGCTGGACCGCTTCGAGGCAGAAAACCCCGACATCCGGCTGAACGTCAACGCGGTGGCCTGGCCAGGCTATGACCAGTTGTCGGCCCAGATCGCCGCCGACGATGCGCCGGACCTCGTCACCATGCATATGGCGGTCATTCCCGACTATCAGATCCACGGCCTGCTGACCCCCCTGGACGCCGGCCTCAAGGCCCAGGGCGTGACGCCGGACCAGTTCACGCCTGTGGCGCGGCGGGCGGTAACCATGGACGGCGAGGTCTACGGCCTCCCGTTCGACGCCTGGACGCAACTGTTCCACATCAATATGAACCTGTTCGCCAGGGCTGGCCTGGTGCGCGGCGGCGAACCTGTCTTGCCGCGCAATGCCGCCGAACTGCTGGACCAGGCGCGGCGGTTTCGCGCGGCGACGGGCAAGCCCTATCTCGTTCAGTCCTCGGTCAATGAGCGTGCAGCCTTCGCCCGCAACCTCTATACCTACCTGTTGTCGGCGCATGAGGTCATCTTCCCCGACCCGCACCATATCCGGCTGAACACGCCGCGGGCGCGTGAGGTCGTCGGCCTGTTCAAGCGGATTCACGACGAACGCCTGACCACGCGTGACCTCGACTATGTCGCCGCCACCACGGCCTTCATCAACGGCGAGGGCGGGGTCTATATCGTCGGCACCTGGATGATCGGCAATTTCGACAACGAAGCCGCCCAAGCTGGCCGGCCGCTGTATCGCGGCTATCGCGTCAAACCCTATCCGGCGCTGTTCGGCGATCCGGTCCTGCCGGCCTTTGTCGACGGCCATGCCTGGGTGATGCCCAAGCGGCGCCGTACCCCGGAGCAGGAGAGGGCGGCCTTCCGGCTGCTAAAGTTCCTGAGCGTGCATGAGGGCGACTGGACCCGGTCGGGTCACCTGACCTCGATGGCGGCCGTGGTCGGCGACCCGGTCTATCAGGCCCAGCCGCACCGCCGCGATCTGATGGCGATCACCAGCTATGGCCAGGGCCTGCCGACCGATGTCCAGCGCCAGTTCGCCATCCAGGCCATGCTGAGCGAGGAACTGGCCGCAGCGATTACCGGCATCAAGCCGATCGATCGCGCACTGACCGACGCCGAGCGCCGCATCAATGATATGCTGACCAACCTGTCGTGAACGGTAGCCTGGCTCTCCTCGACCGAGATGGGGTTTGCTGAAATCGCCCGCCCCGCTTGCGGGGAGGGGGACCGCCGAAGGTGGTGGGAGGGGGCTACCGTCAGTGGAATAGCCCCTTCCGTCTTTTTTTGCTTTCGCAAAAAATCCACCTCCCCCGTAAACAGGGGAGGCGAAGGTGGTCCATGCTAAACCCTACCTGCGTGACCGAAAATCTTCCGGTTTTCCGGCATCATCGAATTGCAGATACGCATCTTCTGATCTTGCAATATCGGCATTGACGTGTCTGACACCATGTGGCAGTTATTTATCTTATAAATCGGATAAATATAGTCCACAGGGATGAACCATGCACAAACTAGCCCCCGTTTGGGTCGCGCCCGTTCTCATGCTGCTGGCTGTGTCGGCTCAGGCCGCCGACGTCAAACGCGCGCCCTTCGGCCAACTTGCTGACGGAGGACCAAATGGCGGAAAAGTCGAGGCCATTACCCTGACCAACGCCAGAGGCACCTCGGCCACCGTCATCACCTATGGCGCCGGCCTACAGGCCCTGATCACGCCCGACCGCGACGGAAAACCCGCCGACATCACCCTGGGCTATGCGGATCTCGCCACCTACATATCGACGCCGCAATATTTTGGCGCCACCGTCGGCCGCTTCGCTAACCGCATCGCCAAGGGCCAGTTCACCCTCGACGGCAAGTCCTACCAGACCCCGGTCAATAATGGTGTCAATTCGCTGCACGGCGGCACCAAGGGCTTCGACAAGGTCAACTGGACCGTCGTCTCGGTCAAGTCCGGCGACACCGCCTCGGTCGAGTTGGAATATGTCAGCCCCGACGGCGATATGGGCTATCCCGGCCAGATGACGGTCCACGCCGTCTATGCCCTGAGCGAGGCCAATGAACTGACCATCCGCTACACGGCGACGACGACCAAGACGACCATCGTCAACATCACCAACCACGCCTACTGGAACCTGGCCGGTGAAGGCAGCCACCGCTCGATCAATGAGCACAAGCTGACCCTGTTGGCTGATGCCTATCTGCCGACCGACGTCGGCGCGATTCCGACCGGAGAGGTCCGTCCGGTTGCCGGAACGGTCTTTGACTTCCGCACCCCCACCGCGATCGGCGCCCGGGTGCGGGATGCTTCGGACCCTCAGATCGTCTATGGCCGGGGCTACGACCACAACTGGGTCGCCAGTCGCACCCGGACCGCCCAGCCACGCCTGATGGCCGTGGTCGAGGACGACGTCTCCGGCCGCAAGCTGGAACTGCGGTCGGACCAGCCGGGTATCCAGTTCTATTCCGGCAACTTCCTCGACGGCACCTCGTCGGGCAAGTCGGGCCATATCTACCGTGAGGGCGACGCCTTCGTGCTGGAGCCGCAGGTCTTCCCGGACACGCCCAATCAGCCGGACTTTGGCTCGGCCGTCCTGAACCCGGGCGAAACCTATTCCAATACCCTCATCTATCGCTTCAGCGCGCAATAGCCGACCTGACGCGACCAACATAACTCCAAGGATTCAGAAGGATAAGACATGAAACCGATGAAGTTCTTCCTGATCGGAAGCGGCATGGCGATGGTCTTCGCCACCCAGGCCCTGACCATGGCCCATGCCGAAACCCAGCGCTGGACCGAAGCCCAGGCCCATGCCTGGTACGGCAAACAAAGGTGGCTGGTGGGCAGCAACTACCTGAACACCTCGTCCATCAACCAGTTCGAGATGTGGCAGGCCGACACCTTTAATCCTGTCGAAATCGACCGCGAATTCGGCTGGGCCCAGTCGCTGGGTATGAATACCATGCGCGTCTACCTGCATGACCAGCTCTGGGAGCAGGATCCGGAAGGATTCAAGACCCGCATCGATACTTTCCTGACGATCGCGCAGAAGCACAAGATCAAGCCGATGTTCGTGCTGTTCGACTCGTGCTGGGATCCCGATCCGGTGACCGGCAAACAGCACCGCCCGACGCCCGGCACGCACAATTCCGGCTGGGTCCAAAGCCCTGGCAATGCCGGTCTGATGAATGAAGCCGGATGGGGCAGGTACGAAGCCTACGTCAAGGGCATCGTCGGGGCGTTTGGTAAGGATGACCGTATCCTGGCCTGGGACGTGTGGAACGAACCCGACAACCGTGGTGGCGGCAATTACAAGCAACTGGACGAACAGGTGAAGATCGCCCAGGTCGCCAAGCTGCTGCCGCAGGTCTTTGCCTGGGCGCGCAGCCAGGATCCGAACCAGCCCCTGACCGCCGGCCTGTGGCACAATCCCGACTGGGATAAGAAGGAGCGCCTGAACGCCGTCGAACGCGTTCAGGTCGAACAGTCCGACATCATCACCTTCCACAATTACGAGTGGCCGGAGAACCTGGAAGCGCGCATCAAGTCGTTGCAGGTCTATGGCCGTCCGATGATCCTGACCGAATACATGGCGCGTGGTAACGGCTCGACCTTCGATTCGGCCCTGCCGCTGGCCCGCAAGTACAATGTCGGCGTCATCAACTGGGGCTTTGTGCTGGGCAAGAGCCAGACCAACATGCCGTGGGATTCGTGGGAGCGTCCCTATACCCTGAACCAACCGACCCTGTGGTTCCACGACATCTTCCATCCGGACGGCACACCCTACCGCAAGGCGGAAACCGACCAGATCAAGGCCATGACGGCCGAGGCCGAAAAGGCCTTCAACCAGAAGAAATAAGCCGAAGCCGGGGAGGGCGACCTCCCCGGTTTTTTATCGACCCGCCGCTTTCATACCAGCGCGTGCAATGAATTCGCCATGGTCCGGTAGCGTTTCGGCCGCTCCCTCGATCACCGAACGGAATTTCGTCAGCCAGGCCGCGCCATCGGCCTCGCGATAAGCCAGCAAAGGATCGTTGCGTTCGGGAAAATTCATCTGACCGATATGAACCGCCAGCCAGGACGGGTCGCCGAACAGATCCAGTTCCCGGTGAGCTATCTTGCCGTAGCGCCGAAACAGCGCGATGGTTTCGCGCAACGAGTCCGGAATGTCCATGGCGGCGCAGTACCGCCACAGGGGCGAATCGTCGCGCTGGGTGAGCTTGTAGTGCAGGACGATGAAGTCGCGGATGCGCTCGAACTCGGTGCGCGTCAGGCGGTTGAACTCATCGACCAGGACGGGATCGAAGTCACGGTCAGGAAAGAGGATCAGCAACTTGGCGATACCCGACTGGATAAGATAGAGGCTGGTTGATTCCAGCGGTTCCATGAACCCGCTCGACAGGCCGATGGCGACGACGTTCTTGTTCCAGAAGTGGTTGCGCCGGCCCGTGGTAAAGCGCAGGGGCCGCGGATCGGCCAGGGGCGCACCGTCGAGATTGGCGATCAACACAGCGGCCGCGTCCTCGTCGCTGATATATTGGCTGGCATAGACATGGCCGTTGCCGGTGCGATGCTGCAGCGGTATGCGCCATTGCCAGCCGGCCTGGTGCGCGGTGGATCGGGTATAGGGTGTGAAGTCGGCAGAAGAGGTGCAGGGTACGGCCAGGGCCCGGTCGCACGGCAGCCAGTGCGTCCAGTCCTGATAGCCGGTTTTTAGCGCGCCTTCGATCAGCAGGCCGCGAAAGCCCGAGCAATCGATGAACAACTCGCCGGCAACGCTACGGCCGTCGTCTAGCGTCAGCGTCTCGACAAAACCGGTTTCGGCATTCTGCCCGACCGCGACAATCCGGCCTTCGAGACGCTTTACGCCCTTGGCCTGCGCATACGTGCGAAGCATGGCGGCGTAGAGGCCGGCGTCGAAATGGTAGGCATAGTCATAGGTCGACAGGACGTGGCGCGGATCGGCCGACGGCGGAGCGAAGCGGTTCCGCTTCGCGGCGGACCAGGCCATGCAGTAGTCGTCAAGCCCGCCGGCCTGTCCGGCCTCGAACGCGGCCTGCCAGTAATGAAAGACGCCGGCCATGTCGAAGTCGCGGCCGAAACTGCCGAACGGGTGGAAGTACGCATGATTCAACCTGCCCCAGTTGACGAACTGGATGCCCAGTTTGAACGAGCCCTGGGTGGCGCGGACGAATTCAGCCTCGTCGATGCCTAAAGTCTTGTTGAAGCGGACGATGGGCGGGATGGTGGCTTCGCCGACCCCAACGGTACCGATCTCTTCCGACTCGATCAGGGTAATGGTGCAGTTCCGCTGCAGGGCATTGCTAAGCGCGGCAGCCGCCATCCAGCCGGCCGAGCCGCCGCCGGCAATGACGATGTTGCGGATATGGCGATCCATGCGTTTCTCCCGGCGACATCCGGCCTGATTGCGGTATGCTTTGACGTCAACGCGAGCCCGCGCCAAGTCCTGAATACCGCCAAAATCCGAAAAGCCAATTGAATTATATTATAATACTGATAAATCTTATAATGAGCCATGACGCGCTTCGTTGCATCAAAAAAATTAAGGTGGAGTCACATGAAAAGGACACAGGTAAACAAGGCTATGGCGGCTTTGGCGCTCGTCATCACTGGCTGTTTCGGCGCGGTTCATGCGGCTGAGCCGGTCCAGCGCCAGCCCGTGCTCGATGTCAATTTCCCCGACCCCTTCGTCCTGGTGACCAAGGATGGACTGGCCGCCTATGCGACCAACGGCGGTGTCGGTAACCGGCACCTCAATGTGCAGTTTTCCCGTTCCGCCGACGGCCTGACCTGGAGCGCGCCGGTCGACGCCATGCCGCGGACACCGTCCTGGGCGCGGCGCTACGGCCCGGATATCTGGGCGCCGGAGGTCATGAAGATCGGCGACAAGTACGTCATGTATTTCAGCGCCCGCCATGCCCGAAAGCTACGTCCCGACGGCCTGACCTTATGCGTCGGCGCCGCTGTGGCCGACGCACCGGAAGGTCCGTTCCGGCCGCAGAGCGAGCCTTTGACCTGCGGTGGCGACATCGGCGCCATCGACGCCAACCCCTTCCGCGACGGCGATGACCTGTGGCTATACGTCAAGACCGACGGCAATTGCTGTGGTGTGCCAACCGGCATTGTCGCCCAGCGCCTCAGTGCCGACGGCCTGTCCCTGACGGGCGAGCCGCACCTAGTCTCGGGTGTCATCAACGACATGCCGTGGGAGGGCGGCGTGGTCGAGGCGACCCAGATGATAAAGCGCGGACCAATCTACTGGATGTTCTACGCCGGCAACGACTACAGCAACGAAAAGTACGCGACCGGCTACGCCATGTGCAAGACGCCGATCGGGCCATGCCTCGACGCCAAGGAAAACCCTATTCTGCAAAGCGAGCCGGGCAATCCGCCCCTGACCGGACCTGGTCACCAGAGCCTTTTCGAAATCGATGGCGATATGTGGATCGCCTATCACGGTTGGTTGGGCAGCGACGCGGACCGAAACCGCCGCCGCGTCATGTATATCGACCTGGTCGACTGGAGCACCGGCCTTCCGGTCATTGTGGCCAGATAGCTTTCACTCAGACAGGCGCACGGTTCCGAAGCGGGCCCGGCACTTGCCATCCGAATAGTCCGTGACGATCGACAATATCGACGCGCCATCCTCCGACGCCAACACCGGCGACGAATAGTTCTGACAGACATTGCCGTCCGCCGGGATATCCCGCACATCGACCGGGGCAGGGGTCATCCGCCACGGTCCGGCGCCAGTGCCGCTGTCATCGACAAACAGCGTCACCGCCGCATCCTTCTGGTGAACGCCGCCGCGATAGACGCGCTGGCCCGTCACGATCAGTCTGCCCGACCCGCGCGCCAGCGCATGGGTCGGGGTGGCTCGTAGGGTAAAGCCGTCGGGTGTTACCAACTGTTGCCCGGCATCGGCCGGATCGCCCCAGTCGACGCCATCGGCCGAAAAGCGGGTATAGACATCGCAATTGTGGCCGGGGCCGCAAATCTCATAGGTCATAAAAAACCGCCCGTCGCCCAGCCGCGAAACGACCGGCATGCCAGGCCTGTCCCCGGATGGCGCCAACTTCACGATCGCCTTTGGTGCCGACCAGTGGATGCCATCTGACGACAGGGATTGCTGCAGGATCTGCGAATGACCCGGGACGGTTTCATCCGAGAAGAGGCACCCCAACTGTCCGTTCGCGGTGAGGAGGAATTCAACCTCCCACAGCCCGCCGCCCTTGCGTTGAACCGGCGCCGTATAACAGATCGACAGATTGGACCAGGTTACGCCGCTATCGTCGCTGCGATGAATCTTCAGTCTCATGGGCTGATTGTCGATGCCTTGTCCGACCGAGCTGGCATACAACAAGGTTCCGGCCTTCAAGGCGCCGACCGCCACCGGCAGGGCATAAAGACCGCCGCAACACAGGCCGCCGGCAAAATCTGGATCGCGGATCTCACTCACCTTGGTAAAGGTGACGCCATCGTCGTCGCTGCGGAAGATATCGGCATGAGCGCCGCCTTCAAAAGCGGTGACACTGGCCACCAATGGTTTGGCCGGGGTTGTCGTCTGGCGCACGACTCGCGGATACATGGCCGTTCCGTCGCCAAGTGCCATGCCCTCCTGGGCACAGGCCGGGACAAAGGCCAGAAGACAGCAAAACGACAGCAGGCCTATCAGGGGCCGTTTGGACTGAGTCTGCATCCGTCATCCTCCATTGAGCGCATATCGTCGCTTCAAAAGTACGATAAATAAGAAGAAGGTGATAGTCTTTGTCGTCGACGCTTTCAACGAATTTGGCTCCCTGTACGCAAAGATGTCCGTTAATAAATTGAAATTGTTCAATAAATTAAATTGTATCATAATTGCACCATTTGGGATTTTCTAACGCTCTCGCGAAAAAAGCGATTGATCTCGTGATCATATAAATCATATATCATGCTCAAGAACGTCGCCCTGCCACGAGGCGCCGAAACCGACAAACAAGAACAGAGGGAAACCGGATATGAAACTTAAGGCCATTATACTGGCAACCGCCTCGACCATTTCGATGATGGCGTGGGGTGCGTCTGCCAATGCCCAAACTGCGCAGGATCAGGCCGCGCCGGAGACGTCGGCAGATGCCGCCGCTGCGCCGGGCGATGCCATCGTCGTTACCGGTCTGCGCCGCAGTATGGCGTCGTCGCGGGCTCTCAAGAGGAATTCCGACCAGATCGTTGACGCCGTCGTCGCGGCGGAAATCGGCAAGCTGCCCGATACGGCCGTGTCGGACTCGCTGGCCCGCGTGACCGGCGTCACCGTCGGCCGCAATGGCGGTGAAGCCGACAGCGTTCTGGTGCGCGGTCTGCCGAACATCGCCACCAGCTATAACGGTCGCGATATCTTTACTGCCGAGGGCCGTTTCGTCGCCTCCCAGGACTTCGCCGCAGGCAACGTCGCCGCGCTCGAAGTCTTTAAGTCGACCACCGCCGATCAGGTCGAAGGCGGGATTGCCGGTCTGATCAATGTCCGCGGCCGCCGTCCCTTTGATTTCAAGGGCCGCGAAATCTCGGGTATGGCCAACTACCTCTACGCCAACCAGTCCAAGGACTACGCACCTAACGGCAACCTGCTGATCAGCAACCGCTGGTCGACCGGGGCCGGCGAGTTCGGCGCGCTGCTCAACGTTTCCTATAATCGCTTCCACTTCCTCGACTCGAAGCGCTTCATCGGGTCCTTCGTCAGCGCCACCCTGCCGGGCGGCGCCGGAACCCCGGACGCGTCGAAATATGCCGGCAAGCGTTTCGGCGACCTGATCGGCATCAACTATGCCGAACACGACCGCGAGCGTCCGTCGGCCAATGCCGCCCTGCAATGGCGCCCGAACGAGGAACTGGAGCTTTATGCCGACTTCCTTTACCAAGGTTATCGCTCCAAGGTGTATGACCGCAATATGGAGGTCCCCCTGTGGGGCGGCAGCCAGTATAACGATATCGAGCTGAGCCTCGACAACAGCCGCGTCGAAAGCATGACGGTCGACAATCCTGTCCGCGTTCAGGGCTGGCAGGCGGCCACCACGGGCCGCACTGACACCTATCAGGTCGCAGCCGGCGGAAAGTGGAAATCCGGCCCGTGGACCGTGTCAGCCGACCTGGCTTCGACCCAGTCCAAATTCTTTCTTTCCGTTTATAGCTGGGACTTTGCCTTTACCAGCAGCCCTTCGGTCCATGTCGATTACGACGCCGGCTCGGACGGTGGCGTGAACTTCACCTTCGAGAATTTCGACACGACCAATCCGGCCAATGGCAAGTTCCGTGGCTTCTTCGACCGGCAATTGTCGGCGCGTGGCCGTGACATTCAGTTCCGCACCGATGCGGAATACCGCACCAACCTGTCCTATCTGCCCCGCGTCCGTTTCGGCGTCCGTACGGTCGACCGCAAGGCGGCCTTCGACAACGGCGAACGTTACAACAATGTGGAGGGCGCCAATATCCTGCTGGCAAGTACCGGCCTGGATATCCGCACGACCACGCCGGGTTTTGTCGGCGAAACCTACCCGTCGGTGCGTAGCTGGGCGGGCCCGACCTCGGCTTCGATCCGCGCCAAGGCCAACTCCCTGCGGGCCCTCGTCGGTTTCCCCGACGGACCGCCGCCTTACAATCCCAACCAGCATTTCACGGCCAATGAAAAATCGACCGCGGCCTATGGCCAGATCGACTACGCCTTCGACTGGGGCATACCGGTGGACGGCATCGTCGGCGTCCGCGTGGTCGACACGGATGAAAGCGTCACCAGCAGCCAGCGCACCCTGACGAGTGGCTATACCGATACCCTGCCCACGGCCAGCATGCGTCTGCATGTGACGAACGACACGCAGATCCGTATCGCTGCTAACAAAACGCGCACGCGGCCGAACTTCGGCGACCTCAACCCGAACTACGTCGTCAATTCCGGCACGCGTATCGAATACGACTCGGTTGCCAACGAATATTTCCGCTGGGGCGGCGGGTCGGGCAATATCGACTTGAAGCCCTATACCTCCGACAATTTCGACGTGACGTTCGAACACTATTTCGGCGCGACGGGCCTGTTTGCGGCCAATGTCTTCCATCGCAAGGTCGACGGCTTCATCAACTACCAGGTCATCAAGATCACGGACGACCAGTTTACCAACAATCCGGCGCCCGATCCGAACAACAACGGCTATGCCACCGATACGCAGAACGTCCGCATCAGTGTGCCCTACAACGCCAATACGGTAAACTTCAAAGGCGCGGAAGTTCAGTTCACCACCTTCTTCGACTATGACTTCCTGCCGACCTGGGCGACGCAATTCGGCATCCAGGCCAACCTGACCTACATGGAAAGCAACTCGCCGTCCTCCTACAAGCAGGACAAGAACCAGCCGGGCGTTTCGCGCCTGACCGGCAACCTGACCGGCATGTATGAAAACGGACCGTGGTCGGCACGCCTGGCTTACAACGCCCGCAGCAAGTGGCTCAATGTCTGTGACGCGGTTCAGGACTGGGGCGGCAACCCTGGCTGCGAATACACCAAGGGGACGGCCCGGGTCGACGTCTCGGCCAGTTACCGGATTTCGGACAATCTCTCGATTGCTACCGATCTGAACAACCTGTTCCCCAAACCCCTGCGCGTCTATCGCGTCTACATGAACGACATCGCCGGCGGCGGCAACGGTATCTACAACACGCAAATCCGCAACGAAGAAACCGTCTACTCGGTCGGTATCCGCTTCCGCTACTAGTTTTTCCTTCCTCTGCGACCCTCCTCCCTGGAGGTTCTAACCTTGCCTCCCTTCTCTTCCCGAGAGGGGAGGCTTTTTCTATCTTCGCAATCCTTGTCCCACGGCGTTGACCATTGGCCGCAGGTGTGGAAGATTTCTTCATATAAATCTTATTTAATCGCAGTCTTTTGGCGCGATCAGTCCGGGTTAATCGTCATGGTGTCATCCAATCAGGCGCGATCCTCTCTCGATGCGGAGGAAACGCGAATGCGCTGGACTGCCGAGGCCGCGCAGAGCTGGTATGACCGGCAACCCTGGCTGGTCGGTAGCAATTTCATACCCTCCACCGCAATCAACCAGTTTGAAATGTGGCAGGCCGCCACCTTCGATCCTGTAACGATCGATCGGGAACTGGGGTGGGCCGCCGGGATCGGTATGAACACCGCCCGGGTCTTCCTTCATGACCGGATCTGGGCCGATGACCCCGATGGACTGATTCGGCGTATCGACAACTTCCTTGGGATTGCCGACAGCCACCGCATCCGACCGATCTTCGTGCTGTTCGATTCGTGCTGGGATCCCAATCCGCAGCCGGGACTGCAACGCGCGCCCCGCCCCGGAACGCACAACTCCGGCTGGGCCCAAAGCCCGGGAACCGAAGGCCTGCGCGATGCCGCGCACTATCCGCGCCTGAAGGCGTATGCCAAGGCGGTTGTCAGCGCCTTTGCCAAGGACGCGCGCGTTCTGGCCTGGGACGTGTGGAACGAGCCGGACAACCAGGGCGGCGCGACCTATGACCAGCTCGACGAAGCGGAAAAAATTCGATTGGTGGCCGGCCTGTTGCCGCAAGTCTTCGACTGGGTACGCAGCGCGGGGCCGGTGCAGCCCTTGACCAGTGGCCTTTGGCACAACGAAGACTGGTCCCCACAGGGCCGGCTGAATGCCGTCGAAAGCATCCAACTCGAACAGTCCGACATCATCAGCTTTCACAATTACGACTGGCCGGAAATCCTGGAAGCCCGAATCGCGCAACTTAGGCCCTATGGCCGGCCTTTGCTGCTGACGGAATACATGGCGCGCGGTAACGGCTCGACGTTTGATTCGGCCCTGGTGACGGGCCGGCGCGAAAATGTCGCCATGATCAACTGGGGCTTCGTTGTCGGCAAGACGCAGACGAACATGCCGTGGGATTCATGGCAAAGGCCCTATATCGACACCCAGCCGACCCTGTGGTTTCACGATATCTTGCATGCTGACGGCCGGCCCTACCGCCAGGCGGAGGTGGAACTGATCCGCCGAATGACTCGCGAAGCCAGAAGCTAAAGCGCGCGCTTGTCGGCGTCTTCCTGGGCGTGAATAACCAGCAGCACGTCGTTGACGATCAGGTGCATGGCCGCATAAGCGCGTTTGGGGTCACGATCGAAAATGGCCTTCATGATATTCTCATGGGCTTCGATATTCGGCGTCGCTTGGTTGACGCGGGTGGTAAACTGAATCGACGTCATCAGCGCCGTGCGGATCAGCTCCTGGAATTGGTAGTAAAACGGATTGCCGGAGGCGAACAGGATCGAGATATGAAAGTCGATATCGGCCACGGTCGGGTCGCCGTCGCCGCCATCGGCGCGTACCATGCGCTCAAAAGCCAGCTTCATGCGCTGCAGGTCTTCATAGGCTGCGTTGTGTGCCGCCAGTTCGGCCGCCTTGGGCTCGACCGAAACGCGCAGTTCAGTAAATTGGCGCAGCAGGCGCAGCGAGAATTTGCGCTCCAGAAGCCAGCGCAATACATCCTTGTCGAGCAGGTTCCATTGCAAGGTCGGCTGGATGACCGTGCCCTGGCGCGGCCGCGCTATCAGCAGACCCTTGGCGGTCAGCATCTTGACGGCTTCGCGGGTGACCGAACGGCTGACGCCGTATTGCTCAGCGAGCACGGCTTCGGTAGGGAAAACCTTGTTGTCGTAATGTCCAACAACGATCGCCTTGCCGAGATGGTCCAGCAGTCCGATGGTCAGGTTACGGCCCAAGGAAAAGGTCGAGCCAAACTCTTTTTCAACGTGCATCGATGGCTGCAATACCGAAAGGGTGAAATATCTCTGGTCGCATTGATATGGTCAAACGCCTCAAACGGCAAGTCGTTTGGCGCTTAATTGTATTATAGATCGGATGGATAAGCCGTCCGACAGGCCTCTGACCTCAGAGCCGTTATCCGTAGCAACCATCTCGCCTTCAGGCTGCGGCATAAATTGCCCGGATTTTGGTTGCGTATCCCACGCCTCTCCATTATTATATTATAAATAAGATAAATGTGGGAATGGAGAGATATGCTCAGGTTTTTGCCGCTTTTCGTCGCCTTTTTTTTGGTGTCGCCACAGGCCGGCGCCGCCGAAACCTTCACAAACCCGTTGCTGGATTCGGGGCCGGATCCATGGATTACGCGTGACGGCGACACCTATTACTACATGCACACCATGGGCAATCGTATTGTCATCTGGAAGACCCTCGACATTGCCAGCCTGTCCAAGGCCAAGCGAAAAACGGTTTGGCTTCCACCGCGGCAGGGGCCGGCCGCGATTTCGCTGTGGGCGCCCGAACTGCATCGTATCGATGGCAAATGGTATCTCTATTACACGGCCGCTGAGGCGGGTTTCGACGACGATGCGCATCGTGGTGTCTTCGTGCTGGAAAATGCCAGTGCAGATCCCACCACTGGGGACTGGGTCGACCGGGGCCGGGTCAATACCGCCCTGGCCGGCATCGACGGCACGACCTTCGAATATGGTGGCCAGCGCTATTTCGTCTACTCGCCCTATGTCGGACCGGACAGTGTCCTGAGCATTTCGCGGATGGCTGATCCCTGGACCCTGGCCGGAGGCGAGACCATCCTTGCCCGTCCGGACCTGGCTTGGGAACGCCAGGGCGGTCGTCAGATTCTGGAAGGGCCCGAATTCCTGCAAGGCCCTGACGGCCAGTTGTTCCTGACCTACTCGGCCAGTGCCTGCTGGTCGGATGACTATGCTCTGGGTTTGCTGAGCGCCCCCGCCGGCAGCGACCCGCTTAACGCCGCGTCATGGACCAAGTCGGCGACGCCGGTATTGGCCAAATCGGTATCCAACGGCATCTACGCCACGGGACACAACGGTTTCTTCACGTCGCCGGACGGCAAGACGACCTGGATCATTTATCACGCCAACCCAGGCCCGAATATGGGGTGTACGCCGCAGCGTTCGCCGCGCATCCAGCCGGTCACCTGGGGTGACGATGGCCGGCCACAGTTTGCAGAGCCGCAGAAGGACGGTGTGCCCATCGAAGCCCCATAATAGTTAGCAGTTGCCCGCAAAGTCCGGCAGGGGCGCATGTCAAAAAGAGCGACCACCGCGCGGACGTTCACGTCTTTGGCTAAAATTTCGCGTCAGAACAAAAACTTAGGGCGGGGTTTTGATCCATCAAAACCCCGCCCTAAGCCGAAAAAGCTGGATCGCTCGGGCGGTCCAGCGAAATCCTCAGTATGCGTACTGAGGTAGGTTTGCCGGCCGGCGATGTGTCATCGCAGGCCGGCAAGACCTATTTAGAAATCGAAGCGTACCATGGCGGTGAAGCGACGGTCATTGCGGAACGCCGAGCGCGTTACGCGGGTACCCTTGAAGTCAATGACCTGGCTCGTCTGGGTCACCTCATCCAGCAGGTTAACCCCCTGGATGCCAAGCTTGATCCGCGGCGAGTAGCTGTAGAAGAGCGACCCGTCCAACTGCCCTGTGCTCTCGACGTAGATCGGCGAGAACGGGAAGATCACGTCTCTCGGGGTTTGCAGGAACTCTGAGCGCCAGTTGTAGGCCAGGCGCACGGCAAGCGGACCCTTTTCATAGAACCCAACCGCGTTGAGCGTGTGCTCAGAAACCCCGGCCAGAGGTAAGCCGCCGGCGAAGGGGCTCTGCTCAGCGCCCAGTCTGGAGTTATCGAAATCACCGGCATCGACGTAGGTGTAAGAGAACTGAGACCCCAAACCGCTGAGGAAGCCCGGCAGGAAGTCATAGGTCTGAATATACGACACTTCATAGCCGGTCAGCGCACCGCCATCACTGTTGACGGCCCCGTTCACCAGGACGTCGGTCGAGACACCTTGCGGTGAACTGAAGTTGCGCACATTGGCGCCGCTGTTCACGATGCCCTGGATGTCCTTCATAAAGGCGGAGACCGAAACCGACCCCACCCGGGCGAAGTACCATTCATAGGACAGGTCGTAGTTCCAGGACTCAATCGGCAATAACAGGCGATTGCCCGTGTTGATGGCGAACATGGGGCCGGTTTCCAGGGTCCCACCCGACCGCAAGGCGGAGGTATTGTCGTAGATACTTCCGCCGGTCGCAAAGGCAGACAGGTCCGGCCGGGAAATGCTTTTTGAAGCTGCTACGCGCACAAGCATCCCGTTGCCGAAGTCGAGCTTGGCGTTGACACTGGGCAGGACGTGCTCGAACTCGATATCTGCACTGTCGTCCAGAACTTCCCCGGTGAACACGGTGGCAAATTGCGCCAGTCGCGCCGTCGAGAGACCGCAATAACCCGGCGCAACCTGTCCCGGCTGGACATTGGCGCATGAGGTCTGCAATTCCGCTACGCTGACGACGCCATCGCCATTGCCGCCGGCGGACACAGCGTCGAAGAATTCGCCCGTCGGGAAGCCAATCTGGCCGCCGCTCTTGACCCGGGTGCTGACATAGCGGACGCCGACATTTCCGCTCAGTTTGAGCGTGTCCGAAAAGTCGTGGCCAAAATCGGACCGCACATAGAAGGAGTTGGTGAGTTCTCCGACGTCGGAAATTTCGCCGGCATTCCACACGCCGCCGGGCAGATTATTGCCGCGCGCGGAGATCGGGAACCAGGCGTTGGGCGACAGGGTTGACGCCGTGATGGCGGCCGCCTGTTGCTGCGTCAGGCCGCTGAGGTATTCCTGGACGCTGTTGTCACCGCCGAAGAAGAAGGCCGAGCCGTTGCCCAGGGGAACGGGCACATTGTTGCGCTGGAAGTTGTCGCCGAAAGGATTGCGCACATTGGCGGCATTGGGGAAGTCCTTTACGTACGCACCGCCGCAGCCAAAGGCCTGGTAATCGCCGCAATTCCAGTTTCCGCCACGTCCGGTCCAGGGTGCGCCCAGGTTACCCCAGTTTGAGAAGTTGGAATTACGCGTGATGCGACTGCGGTTGCTCCAGCGCGCGCCAAAACGCACGTTTTGAAAGAAGCCGTCGTCGTCGAAGGCATATTTGCCATCTGCCCTGACGCTTTTAAGTTCACCTTCGTTCTTGGTCTGGCTGTCGAGGAGGAACCAGAACAGGCTCTTCGAGGGATCGTTGAAATAGCTGGTAGGCGACGTGGCCGTATTGGGCTGGAGGAATTGGACGACCGGTGTATCGCCGGTATTGTCGATATCGATGTCGGTATAGGTCTGCATCGCCGAAATGAAGCCGGTGTCGCGGCGGTCGGACTTAATATGCTGCGCTTCGAAGTTCAGCGCGATCCGGTCGGTTGGGTTGTATTTTATGGCCAGCGACAGGTCTTCGGTGTCGGCGGCGACTTCCTGCTGGAAACGCAGCATTTCCGTCGGGATACCAAAGCCGGCCTGGGTCAGTCGGCCTTTGACAAACTGATTGCCGTCATAGGTCGCCGTGGTGCCCGGCGCCAGGATCGGGAACAGGGCATCGTCGTTGACCAGGGCCAGAATCGAGTATTCTTCCAGCGTGTGTTCGGTCTCGGCCTTAAGATATTCGAGTGTGGCCAGCACGGTCTTGTCGTTGCTTTCCCATTGGCCGACCAGGGAGATGGCATCGCGATTGCGCGTCAGGTCCGTCGTGCGAACCCCGGCGCCCTTCGGGACAAAAACGGCGTTGGCCGGGGGGAAGTTCGACGAGTTGAAGGCGGTCGAACCCGAGAAACCACCCGAGCCCACCGGACGCACCCGGATACAGCCGGTTGTCAGAGACGCGTCGCGGTAGCACGGGTCGGTTATCTGAGAGGCATCCGTCTTAGTGATGAGCTCCGAAGAGGCGTAGGCCATCTGAAGGCCGAACGTGCCCTTGCTGGTCTCATAGGTATTGGACAGAAGGAAGGAATAACCCGGCGCCCACGTCTTGGCCATGTCGCCATAGTTGGCCTCGACGGTACCGGCGAAACGGAAGCCCTTTTTGTCGAGAGGCTTGCGCGTTACCAGATTGACCGTGCCGGAGATGCCGCCGTCGATCATATCGGCGGTATTGTTCTTGAACACTTCAACGCGGCCCAGCAACTCCGAAGACACGTCGTTAAACGAAAGCTCGCGACCGCCATTGGCCGAGAAGATATCGCGACCATTCAGTTCTGAACGGACATAGGGCAGGCCGCGAATGATCACGCCCGTGCCTTCCACCGAGAAGCGGTCCGGATCTTCGCGCTTTTCAAAGCGGGAGATATTGACCCCTGGGACACGCTGTAAGGATTCGGCGACAGAACGGTCAGGCAGCGCACCAATGTCGTCGGCCGTAATGACGTCGACAAAGGTATCCTTGTTGCGCTTGATCGTTTGCGCGCTCTGCAAGGCCTTGCGGAAGCCCTTGACAATGGCGACGTCTTCGGGAGCCTCCGTGGTTGCGGCGGCAGTTTCTGCAGTTTCTGACGCCGTGTCCTGAGTCTGCGCCCAGGCCTGCGACGATAAAGCCACCATCGCGATGACAGAAGCTGTCGTCAATATATTTAAGCGATGCACTTTAAAGGTGTTAGCATTGCCCGTGATGTTTTTCATTACATGTACTTTCCTGCGCCACCCTGGTTAAGGGTTCGATTGTTTATACTTCAGACAATTCTATAGTTTTGAAGAGCTTCACAGAGCCGCATACGCCACAATATTCGCGATGCACTTGGCTTTGATCGCGTCCCGACATAGCTGTGACCAAGCCAGGTTTCTCTTGGGTAACGTGATGACGTGTCCGTTCCCTCAATTAGCGCTTCGCTCGTCGGCACGATGTGTCGGCTCTCGTTGTCTGCTTTTTGACAGGGCAACGATATGTCCTGTCGTTTTTGTCAAATCGGACAATGCGGTACAATTCTTAAGATGCTTATTCAATAGCTTGTTTTAATTGAATAAATATCCATGACATGCCTTTCATTCGCTCGGATAAATGAAAGGTACATTGCTTTCTGACAAAAACGTGGTCGCAAGCGGGGGCAAGATTGTCAAGAAAAATGGCCGCTATGTCGGAATTGTCGCTATTTTTGTCCTGACTGTGTCTTGTCGGACAGCCTGTGGCGTGTCAAACCAATGTGGCGCAGGGCTCATAAAACACGTCCGGAACCTGTCGCGTCAGTATTTGAAGGGAATGATATTCAGAATGCCGGCTGTTGGTGTTAATTTGAACCGGGCAGGTCGAGCAACCTTCTTGTTTGACAATCTGGCGATCTGGGTAGGGGCGCCGGGCTGTCTGACTGGGTGGCGTGAGGCGTATGACAAAGGACAGGCCAATTCGGAGTGCCTTTGCTCATGACGGTAGGTGGAGGGACCTGCCGCAATACGACTTTGATAATCTGTCGGCCCCGCTGCGTGCCCGGGGTAGGTCGAGATAAATTTTCTATGCGAAGACAAGAACCTGAAGAAGTTGGGATCAGCTATGACAGCCATTGAAACAATCGTAATCGTCGGCGGTGGTACGGCAGGATGGATGGCGGCGGCGGCGCTCTCACGCCTGCGGTCTGGCCGACCGGTCAATATTGTTCTCATCGAGTCCGAAGAGATTGGAACCGTGGGTGTCGGCGAGGCAACGATACCGCCGTTCCTCGATTTCAATCGCCTCCTGGACATTGACGAGCGCGAAATGCTCGCAGCGGTCCAGGGCAGCTTCAAGCTCGGCATTCAATTCGTCAACTGGGGTAAGCTGGGCGATAGCTACATCCATCCGTTTGGCAACTATGGCTATCAGGTCGACGGGGTGTCGTTCCACCATATCTGGCACAGATACAAAATGGCCGGCGACAAGCGGCCCATTCAGATCTTTAACATCGAGACCATGGCTGCCCAGTTCGGCCGCTTTGCCAGAACGGATGACTACAAACACGAAGATCTGCCGCCGATAAATTACGCCTATCATATCGATGCCGGGCGCTACGCGCGCTATCTGCGCGGCTATGCCGAAAAGCGCGGCGTTGTGCGTCTTGAGGGGAAGGTCACGGATGTCATCTGCAATGCGCAGACCGGTTTTGTGGAGTCGCTGTCCCTGAACAATGGCGACTCGCTCAAAGGCGACTTCTTCATCGATTGCTCGGGCTTCCGCGGCCTCCTGATCGAGCAGGCCCTGAAAACGGGATACGACGACTGGTCGCATTTTCTGCCGTGCAATCGCGCCGTGGCCTTGCCTTGCGAGCGGGGGGACGGCTCGGGTCCCTTGCCCTACACCCGCGCCACCGCGCACACCGCCGGATGGCAATGGCAGGTGCCGCTGCAACATCGCAATGGCAACGGCCATGTCTACTGCTCGGCCTATATGGAGGACGAGGAAGCCCTGGATATCCTGGTGAACAACATCGCCGGCAAACCCGGGGCGTCACCCAATTTTCTGCGCTTTGTCACGGGGCGGCGGAAGAAGTTCTGGAACAAGAATGTGGTGGCCCTCGGGCTGGCATCCGGCTTTATGGAACCTCTGGAATCGACGTCGATCCACCTGGTCAACACAGGCATCAACAAGCTTATCTCTCTCATTTCGCTGGATGGTGTCACCCAGGCGCAGGAAGACGCCTTCAACCGTCTGACGGGCAAGGAGTATGAACGCATCCGGGATTTCCTTATCCTGCACTACAAGGCGACAAGCCGCGACGACAGCGACTTTTGGAATTACTGCCGGACCATGCCCGTGCCCCCAAGCCTGACGGAAAAAATCGAGCTTTTTCAGCACAATGGTCAGATCTTCCGGGAAGACGACGAGCTGTTTACCGAAACAAGCTGGGCGGCGGTCATGATGGGGCAGGGCATCGTCATGAAAGGGCACAACGTGATGGCGGATAGCCTGGAAGACGCGAAAACGCGCAAGGAACTGGATGGCATTGAAAAATCCATCCAACATGTCGTGCAGCATATGCCAAGCCATGGCGACTATCTGAAAAACTATTGTCCCTCGAAAATGTAGTGCCTGCTCGCGATGAGCTTGACTCGTCGGGGGCTGGCAACCTTAGCGCCGGTTTGGCCGTTGCGTCGTTCGGTTGCCACGCGGCCCGGTCTGTACCGGTGTATTGCTGACATTCTCTTCGGACAGTTTGCGCCACCGCACCAGGCGATCGGCATCCAAGTTGCCAGTGGCGACGGCGGCCCGCACGGCGCAGCCCGGTTCATGGTCATGGCTGCAATTGCTGAACTTGCACAACGGCGCCAACTCGGTAATTTCGGCGAACAAGGTGTCGAGCCCGGCGGCAAAATTTCCGACGTGCAGGTTGCGTATCCCCGGCGTGTCGATGATCCAGCCGCCCCCCGGGATGGCGTGGAGCGAACGTGCCGTGGTTGTGTGCCGGCCCTTGGTGTCCTGCTCACGCACCCCGCCGGTAAGCTGCTCCGCCCCCGACAGAGTGTTGACCAGGGTCGATTTGCCGACACCCGACGACCCGGCGAGGGCCACGGTCTGACCCGCCTGACACCACGGCATCAGGGCCGCGGCGGCGTCGGGTGAGCGTGCATTCACGGTCACGATCGCCAGGTCTCGTTGCAGGGCCGCCGCTTCGCCGGCGTAGTCGCGGTCATCGGTGACGGTATCGGCCTTGGTCAGCACCATGACCGGTGTCGTCCCAGCTTCGTTGGCCATGGCCAGGTAACGCTCCAGCCGCGCCGGATTGAAATCCGCATTGCACGAGGTGACGATAAACAGGGTGTCGACATTGGCGGCCGCCAGTTGCGGCAGGAACTGCCCTTCGACGGGGCGTTGCAGCAAGGTCCGGCGATCCAGCCGCCGGCGCAGATCATGCGTCTCCGGCTCGGCCAGAACCCAGTCTCCGACGGCATATTCGCCGGTATTGGCATGGACGGGAAGGTTCAGTCGGACAGGCCCCGCCGACGACAGGCCGCTCAGCCGGGCGCGGTGAACCTGGGCGATGCGGCAGGGGATCAGGTGCGCCTCATCAGCGGTCACCTGATCCGCGAAAAAGTCCGTCCATCCCAGGACCGTTATTTGGCCCAAGACCGTTATTTGGCCCAGATCTGTCATTTGGCGAAAATCGTCATCACCAACGCGTCTTACCGCATCGCGGCCGTAATGTATCGGACAAACGCAGGCCGCGCTCTAGTCCTACGCCGACACCCGGTCCAGGAAGGTCAGGATTTCCGTCTTCAGGTGCTCCGTCTGTTCCGACAGGATATGGGCCGACGACGAGGTTTTGCGCGCCGAAACTGTTGCGTCGTCAGACGCGCGGCTCATATCCTCGACATTGTGGCTGATGCGATCGGTGTTCATCGACGCCGTGCTCATATTGGCGGCGATATCGGCCGTCACCACGCTCTGTTCCTCGACGGCGGACGAGATGCTGACGGCGATCTGGTCGACCGTGTCGACGCCGCGGCTGATGGCGTGCAGTACCTGGATGACGTCCTGCGACACTTCGCGGATATTGTCGATATTGAGGGTGATTTCACTGGTGGCGCGGCCGGTTGCCGTCGCCAGTTGCTTGACCTCGTTGGCGACCACGGCAAAACCCTTGCCGGCTTCGCCCGCCCGCGCCGATTCGATGGTGGCGTTCAGCGCCAGCAGATTGATCTGGCCGGTAATGCTCTGGATCAGGTCGACGATCTCGACAATGCGCTTGGTCGCTTCGTCCAGTTTTTGCGAGGTGCTGCTGGCCTTGTGCATATGCTCCACCACATCACGGATGGCCATCGAACACGAACCGGTCTGGCTGGCGATCTCACGGATCGAGGCCGACATTTCGACCGCCGCCGCGGCGACCATCTGGACATTGCCGGAGGTTTCGCCGGTCACGGCCGTCACGGTGCGCGATTTGTCGTTCACCGAGGTGACCATGTGCGTCATGTCGTCCGAGGCGTGCTTCAGGTCCTGGGTCGCGCCGCCCAGCTTGCCCATGATGTCGCCGACCGTGCCCTTGAAGGCGTTGATTTCGGCCTCGAGCTGGGCTTTTTGGGTTAGCTTGGCCAGGGCATCCGACTTTTGCGCCTCCTCAAGACGGCGGGCATCGCTCAATCGGGCATTCAGGTCCTGCAGCGACCGCATCATCGCGCCGATTTCGTCGCGCCGCTCGTCGCCCTGCGACGGCAGATCCTTGCCCTCGGCCAGCGCCGACAGGCCTTGGGTGATACGCGCCAGAGGTAGGCGGATATCGCGGGCGATGATCCAACTCACCCCGCCCAGCACCAGCAGGGTGAACAGGCCAATGGCGCCGAACTTGGTCATCTGGGCCGTGAAGGCGGTGTTGACGTCGTCGATATAGATGCCCGACCCGACGATCCACTTCCACTCAGGAATGGCAGAAACATAGGAAATCTTGGCCATCGGCTTGGTCTTGTCGACGCCGGGCTTGGGCCAGGCATAGCGCACGAAGCCGTCATGGCCGGGCTCGACCGCCACCGTCATCTCGGAGAACAGACGCACGCCGTTCGGATCCTTGATATCGGCGGCTTCGGTACCGTCCAACTCGGGCTTGAACGGGTGCATGATCATCTGGGCCTGGTCGTCGATGATCCAGAAATAGTTTTGGCCTTCGTAACGCAGCGCCTTGACCTGGGCGATGGCGGCCGCCTTGGCCTCGGCCTCGCTGATCTCGCCCTTCTGGAAGCGCTCGTACTGACCGCGCACGGCGCTGCCGGCGACTTCGACGACGTTCCGCGTCTTGTCCATCCTGTCGCCCAGCATGACCTGGCGATAGTCCAGAAGCGCCACGGCGGACACGGCGACAAAGGCCACAAGGGCCAGGGCCATGATGAGCTGAAGCTTCCTGGTGACGGATACGTTTGCAAGCTTGAGCATAGCTTCCCTGTCGTTTCTTGCCGCCGAGCCGCGCGGTCTTGTCTGGTTAACTATAGTGATTTTCATGTGTTAAAATTGTCCTGTCAGTGGACCGAATTCCACCTGACACCAGGCTGGCATTACCCCGAATTAACTTGCCGCAGATGCTTGCATCTGAAACGAAGGGCGCAATCGGCCGCCTTGGCGGCCGCGGACAGGCCAGGAGGGGCACTATGACCGGAACAGAACTATACGCGCCGCGGACACCGCGGCATCGCCGCACCTGGACGGCAGCCGCCATCGTGCTGCTCGTCGTCTTCTTCATTTTAGGGCAGCTTACAACCATCTTCGGCATCTTGAAGCCGCTGGGCTTTCGCCAGGCCGACCTGGAGACCCAATGGCAACCCTTGAGCATACTGTTGGCAGGTTTCGGCGTCACAGCCATTCTCGTTTTCGTCTGGGCCTGGCTGTTTGAGCGCCGGTCGCCTGTCGCACTGGGCTTCAACGCGCACGGGCTTGCGCGTTACATGCGCGGACTTTTGGTGGGTTTTGCCTGTCTGGGCCTTGTCGTCGGTGCGATCTGGGTCTTAGGCGGCTACCGCGTCGAAGGCGCCGGAGTCTGGACGGCGCCGACACCGCTTCTGTTCCTGCCCATCCTGTGTCTGTTCGGTGGCTTCATCATTCAGGGGGCGACCGAGGAAATTCTGATGCGCGGTTGGCTGATGCAACTGGTCGCTTCGCGCCACGGCCTGATCCTGGCGATAGTGATCAATTCGATCGTCTTTTCATTGCTCCATGCCGGCAATATCAGTTTGTCGAAGGAACTGATTCTGGGCCTGGTCAACATTGTCCTTTTTGCGGTCATGATCAGCCTCTATGCCATCAAGGAAGGCTCGCTGTGGGGCGTGTGCGCCTGGCATTCCGCCTGGAACACGCTCTTGGGCGTCGGGTTTGGACTTGAGGTTAGCGGCGGTAAGATCGCGGTAGCGTCCCTTGTCGTTGATCTCGCGCCCGCTGAAGGTGCCCCCTGGTGGTTGACCGGCGCGGCCTTCGGACCGGAAGCCAGCGTGGTTACGACGGTTGTGCTGCTGGTTGCCTCGATCGGCTTTATTGCCGCCGGGGCGCTAAAGCCCGGACGCGGCCACGCGGCGCCGGAGCGTGCCACGCAAAAAGCCTGACACCAGAACGCATTTCGATCCAATTTTACTGGCCGATCTTAGCGACCGATTTTACTGGATTGAAATGCGCTCTAACTGCCAGCCATCCGTTCCGGCAAAGGTTCCAGAACGTCTTCGATGCGAGCATCGACCATCCGGCCGGTATAGAGCAGTCCGACGATGGCAAGGGTCGGCGAGGGATTGACCGGATGCAGCGACATGCTGCGCGGCGTTACGGTCTTGGTGATTTCCCCGTCGGCGACAGGTGAAATCGAATAGGTCCGGGTCTCCGCCGGCCGGTTGACGTCTGGCGGATACAGGAAGTCGCACCCGGACGCCGCGACCAGGAAGTCGAAATTGCCGGCGGTGATGCCGGGCTTCATCACATTGACATGGAACAGCAGATCGCCGCACCGCATAAAGGCAGGTCCGGTACTCAGTTCGCAGATATAGTTTAGCCCCAGCAGCTTGCCCTCGACTAAGGTGAAAACGAGCCGCTTGCCGGCCAGTTCGAGGCCATCAGCATGGAAACGCCGGTTGCCGCGATGGATGCGCGGCCCCTCGGGCAGGTGATCGAGACCGGCCGCCGTGGCGTCGGCGAAGTGAAACGGATCCATGGGTTCGGGCAGGTCGCGCTTGCGGCGTCGTTTGCTGACGGCCTTGATAAGCTCGCGGGTCAGGGCTTTTTTCGTCATTTCGACCGCGGGCGCGGCCAGATGGTGGGAGTCCAGATAATAGAGGTCGCTGCATGCCTGTTCCGGGCCGACGGTCTCCACCAGTGTGCGGCCGATATCGATCACCCGTGTGCGGTAAACGTCCGACAGACGGTGGATGGCGGCGTGGATCATGCTGAGGCGCCGTTCGGCCGGCGCGGTGCGCGACTCCAGGATCACCGAGATGATCCGTAGTCGCGGATTCTGCGCCAGGGCATAGCGGATCACGCCCTCGTAGGCGCGGGCCCAGTGCTGCAGCAGCTTGCGATCTTTTTCGTGCCCGGACGTGTCGTTCAGTGCATATTCGACGATCAGAACGTCGGCCTTCTTGAGCTTGGAGCAGGATTTGAGCCGGAACAGACCGTTGAAAATGGTGGTGCCGCCCACCGACAGATCGTCGATGACGTCGAGCTTCCAGCCCCGCTTCTTGCACGCCTTGAAGGTTTCCCAGAGATAGCCGATCCGATAGTCCGGGTTCAGACCCATGACCGTATTCGACCCGCCAAGGACAACAGCGCGGATTCGCTTTTTCGATTTAGACATTCTGTCGGGTCTTGCGTTCGAAGGGTGGTTCTTTGTTAGGTTAGCGTAGCGACAAATGCCTGCCAAATCGTTCGACAGGCGAATCCGTCGCCGGCAGGTCGGCTAAGCTGTCTTCAGGAATTCCAGGTGAGCCGCTCAGCCTGTCAGGTCCCGTAGCGTTCCTTTGCCGCCAGGCCAAGCCCACTGGCGACCGAAGCAAAACGGTCGCCATAGTGGACGCGGGCCTGCGGGAAGGCGGCGCGCATGGCGGCTTCGAAACCCGGCAAACCCGTCGAACCGCCGGTCATGAACAGGGTCTCGATCCGCGAAGGCGGCAGGCCCGCGCGCGTGACCACGGTGTCGGTGGCGGCGTCGACCACCTTTTGGACATCGGCGGCAATCGCGCCGATCAGGGCGTCCCGGGTCACGTCGTGCGTCCAGCCGTCGTCGATGCCGGTCAGGTCCATCCGCGCAAGTTCACCATCCGATACCGCGATCTTGGCCTGTTCGACCTTGCTGGCGATTTCGTGGCCGGCGCGGTGCTCGATTGTGCTGATCAGGCGCTGGGTCAGGCTGCGGTCGGCTGCCTGGTGATGGAGCTGGCGCACTCCGGTCATGGTCTTTTGCGTGTAGAGGAAGTTGATCAGGTGCCAGGTCGACAACTGATGATAATAGAGGCCAGGCATTTCCAGCCCGCTTTTCAAGGGCGTGCGATAGCCCATGTCGCGCATCACGGTGGCCAGGCTCAGCCGCGTGTCGAAGTCGGTGCCGCCGATATGAACCCCGCCATTGGCCAGGATGCGGCTGTCACCGCCCATAGGCCCCAACTCGACAACAGAAAAGTCCGACGTGCCGCCGCCGATATCGACGACCAGAACGGTCTCCGCCTGTTGCAAACCGGACTGGTAGTCGCGGGCCGCCGCCAGGGGCTCGTACTCGAAGGCGATCTCGCGAAACCCCTGCGCCTGGGCGATGCCGCGCAGTTCTGCCTCGGCGCGGGCATCGGCGACGTCATCATGGTCGACGAAGCGGACCGGCCGTCCCAGTACGACCTGGTCGATGGCGTGGCCGGCAAAGCGTTCGGCCCTGGCTTTGAGTTCCCCGATATAGATGCCGATGATGGCGCGAAAGTCCTTGCGGCGGTTGCCGACCTGGGTGGTTTCGCCGATCAGGCTGGAGCCCAGGATCGATTTCAGCGCCCGCATCAGCCGGCCGTCATAGTGGTCGAGATATTCGGCAATGGCTTTGCGGCCGTGGCTGACCTCTTCGGTTTCGAAGTTGAAGAAGATCGCCGAGGGCAGGGTGACGGCGTCACCTTCGACGGGCACCAGCCGTACGTGATCGCCCAGGCCGGCGCACACCGCCGAGTTGGAGGTGCCGAAGTCGATGCCGCAATAGGGTCGGGACATGGGAGAACGCCGCGTCAGGGGAGGGGCGCGGTGTTTAGCGCCGAAACCCCGTCATGGCGAGAGGGAAAATTGGCCTGTGACACTCCGACGACGCCTCATTTTCCCGCCGCCCCCCGCGGCAGTGTAAACCAGAACGTCGTGCCATGCCCCGGCACCGATTCAAAATCAATGTCACCGTTGTAGAGCTTCAGGAATTTGCGGCAGGTCGACAGTCCGATACCGGTCCCGGGATAGTCTTCTTTGCGATTGAGGCGCTGGAACAGGGTGAAGACCTTGTCGCGGTAAGCCGGATCAATACCTATCCCATTGTCCCGAACCTCGAACCGCCATCGGGCGCCGTCGGGCAGGGCGGCGATCTCAATATTCGGAGGGCGCGATCCATCCTGAAATTTGAGGGCATTGCCGATAAGGTTTTGCAGGACCACCGTCAGTAACGTGTGGCTGGCCCGCACCGTGGGCAGCTCGCCGCAGGTCACAGTTGCGCCCTTGGCGGTTATAACATCCTCAAACTCCGCGACGACGGCCGTGGCGACGGCGCCGGCGTCGACCGTTTCGACGTCAATCTCGCCGCTGCCTATCCTTGAAAATCCGAGAATGTCGCGGATCATCCGCTGCATACGGACGGCGTTGTCTCGGATGAGCGACAGATGGCGCCGGCTGTTGTCTTCCAGTCGATCGCTTGCATCCTGCTCCAGCAGTCCGGCATAGGTATGCATCATCCGCACGGGCTCCTGCATATCGTGCGAACAGATATAGGCGAACCTTTCCAGTTCATCGCCGCGTTGTTCGGCCAGGGTGAGCGCGTGCCGCGCCGCCCGCAGCGCGTGATTCAGCAGCCCCCATAAAAGGCCGGCAACCACGGTGGCGGCCAGCGCCATCGACATTTGCGTCCTGACAAGCTCCGGCACATAGAGCTTGGTCACGTACAACCATGCCGCAATGCAGGCGATCGCATTGGCAGCGAAGACCCGCAGCGACGGGCTGGCGGCACCGGCCACAATGAGGATAACCGCAAAGTTGAAGAGAGCGTGAAGTCGAAACTGGGTGTGCTGGTTAATCGCAAAATTCAAAACCATGAAAAGGCTTAGCGTGACCAGAACCAACTCCAGTCGCGTCAGTGATCGGGTCCCTCGCATCAGATAGAAGGCGCAGGCTGCGACGACGGCCAGACAAAACCGCAGAGGTATCATCACAGCACTGATGGCAGGGCTTTCCAGAAACGGTTGTATGAATAATCCGATACCCAGGTAATAGGCGCAAACGATCGCGCAAAAGCCCCTGACCAGCGGGCGATAGAGCTCCGCCATCTGTGCACGCGTAATGGTGTCGTTCATCAGGACCTGGCGAATCTTCTGGACGGCTGTAGACATCATAACGGCGTTCCGGTTCTGGTATGAAAGCCGTATCGTGCAAACGGCTACAGATCAATATACGCGTATGAGGTTGTCAAAATTGATCCCTGAGACCGTCCATATTGACGCAAAAAACGTCGTAACTTTATTTTAGCGCCTGTGGATTAAGGTAGGCCCGTACAGAACGTAAAAGGCGTACTCTGAGGGACTTGAAATATGGCCAAACGCGCGCTCGTGCTGGAAGACAGCCGCACCCAGGCGACCATCATCTGCAAGATGTTTCAAAAGGCTGGCTGCGACGCCGTCTGGGTCCAGGACCCGGCGTCGGCACACGAAGCTCTGAAGGCCGGGCAATTCGACCTGCTGGTCCTCGACGTCTTCATCGAGGGCTATAATACGCTGGACCACCTGAGCAGTTTCCGCGAACTGGCTGGAAATGTGCCGATCGCCGTCATGACCGCCGGTCGTATCGACGATCCGGAATCCGGCGCCGACGCGCTGAACAAGGCGCGCCGCGGACGGGTCAATTTCCTTCTGCCCAAGCCTTTCTATTTCGATGACATCAAGCAGATCTGCGAAGATGTCGACGCCTATTGGCAAGCCCATACTTCGCAAGCCATCGCGTCCTGAAGGGACTTTATACATGAGCGCTGTTGACGCGACCCGGCCGGCCTTTGCGGCCGACATCCTCGGCATGTTCGATCCTGAACTGCTGCGTATGACGGCGGTATCGGAAGAATTGCTTGAACTGCTCGACGGCTTCTTTAGCCGTCTCGATCGCCATGCGTCCGACGAAATGGTCGGTATTGCCCGCGACATCGCCCAGACGCGATCGGAATTGCGCCGGCTGTGTCCCAATCAGATTGGTGACAGCCTGCCCCAGGCCGGCGCTGAGCTGGACGCCATCACGCGCGATACCGAAACCGCCACCAACACCATCCTGAGCGCGGCTGAAGCGTTGATGGACCTGGATGAGGCCGATCCTGGGATGAAGGATAAGGCCGACGACCTGGTCATGCGCATTTTCGAAGCCTGTTCCTTTCAGGACCTGGTCGGCCAGCGCGTGTCGAAAGTGGTCCGGGTTCTGGAACAGATCGAAAGCCGCATCGCCCGCCTGAGTGAAATCGGCGGTGGCGGCGATGCCGCGGCCGAAGTTGACGCGGCCGAACAGCGCCGCCGTGACCTTTTGCTGAACGGGCCTGCCGTCGGCGGCCCCGAAACCAGCCAGGCCAAGGTTGACGCCTACTTCAACTGACGAAAGCCGGCCGGCGTCACACCGGTGACGTGCCGGAAGGCTTTGTAAAAGGCCGATTTCGAATTGAAGCCGACCTCCAGGGCGACCTCCAGTACATTGTGCTCACCGGCCTCCAACAAGGGTTTGGCAGCCTCGACCCTTTGCCGGCTAACGTAGGCGAAGAAGGTCTCGCCCATATGCGCATTAAGCGTCTGAGAGAGGGTGTTCGCCGGAATGGCGAGGTGCCCTGCCAGCTTTTGCAGTGACAGGGTTGGATCGAGATACAGCCGATCTCTCTGCATGGCGGCCTCGATGCGCGCGGCGACCCGTCTGGCCTGGTCTGTGGTCAGGGCAGATTTGCGGTACTTCGGCACAGGTTCCTCCGCGACAACCTCCTGATACCGGTCTTCGAACCCGGCCTTCTGCTGCAAGCCATACACCGCCAGTGCCCACAGCGCCGGCAGGGCAAGGCCAAACAAGACGGAGGCCGGCAGTACCCGGACGTTCATCAGGGTGTCGGCAGCTATGGCCATGACAATCGTCAATGCGACCAAGGTGCCACCGCCAATCAGTCCGCTCAGCCACCACAATTCCCGCCGTTCATTGTTGGCGAAGAGGTCTGCCAGGCGCCGGCGGTAGCGTGACAGGCGTGCCATGGAGATAAAAACAAAGACGGCGGCCTGGACCAGTCCTAGCAGGATGACGCCGAATATGACGAGGGCAACAAAGAGGGCGAATGGGGCGGCAACCATCTCACCCCGCACCAGCATGGCCTCACGCGCGCTCACGGGCAGCACCCCCACCAGCACCGGCGTCAGACAGGCAAGTCCCGCCGCCCAGACGTGGCGCAGATGGTGCCGGTTCAACCTCCAGGGCGTCTCGCAGGTCAGAGCTTCGACATAAACGAAAAGCGCAGGGGCGAGGGCCAGCCAGGCCGGCAGACTGATCGCAAACAGAAATGGTCTGCCCGATGGCAGGGCGGGAGCGAGCACGAGCGCAGATGTCACCGTCGCAATGGCGCTAAACAGCACCATCAGGGGCAGATCGACCGGCCGCCGCACCGGCCGCGCCACCAGCAGGCTCAGGCACAGCAGCGCCTGTCCCAGAATGGCCGACGCCAGGATGATCGGTAACGGGTTGTCCATGCCTCCCCCGTGGATATTGGCGATTCAGCCATATCATCTTTTCCAGCCATGTCAGTCCTCGCCTGCCGGGAAGGACGACGCATCCCTCAGGATCTGTCACCCGAAACGCCCTGACATCCCACGGAGGACCTATGACAACAACGCATAATCGCACCCCTTGGCACCTGTGGCTGATCGGCGGTGTCCTGCTGGTTTTCAACGGCTTCGGTGCGGTTGACATGACCTTCAGCCTCAGCCAGCCGCAAACCTACAACCAGATGTCCGGCATGACAGTCGAACAGATCGCCTGGTTCGACGGCTTTCCGGCGTGGGTGACGATCGCCTGGATTGCCTCGGTTGTCGGCGGTCTGCTGGGGGCGGTCACCCTGCTGGTGCGGTCGTCGTTGGCCGGGTGGCTGCTGGGCGTATCCACCGCCGCCACGACGGGCTACGTTATCTACGGATACGCCTTGTCGAGCGGCATAGCGGCCATGGGCGCAATCTGGTTCATGCCTGCGGTCGTCGCTATCCTGACCGGTCTTGCCACGATCTACGCCTTTAAAATGAATGGCCGTTGAGCGTCACCCTGTCAGCCGCACCTTGCTCAGCTTGCCGCCAATGGTTTCGAACGCCTTGATCAGGTCGGCCGAGCTCTTGGCGTCGAAATAGTGCTGGGCGTCGGTGGCGCAGGCCTTCAGCGTGCTGAGGGCCTTGGAGTCGGTCACATCGAAGCCGATGGTGTAGATCTCGATCTTCTTCGACTTGGCATAGTCGCACACCCGGATCTGGTCGCTGTAGGTGACCGCCACCTGGGTGGCGTTGGCCACGGCAATCCCGCCCGAAGTGTTGGCGTAAAGGGTATTGGCGCCGTCCGTCATCAGCACGATGGTCTTGCGTGGTTCCTTGTTGTTCGCGTCGTAGGGCTTGCCTTCGGTAAACGGTGCCGGCGGCGTCAGCGCGTTCACGCCCCAGATCATACCGCCTGGAATATAGGTTTCGGGTTTGTAGCCGCCGATATTTACGACCAACCCCTTGATGGTATTCGTTACCACTGTGGCGTCGTTGCTCAGCGGCAGGATCGGGTTGAGGCAGGTCTGGCTGGTTTGCACCAGGCCGCCATAGGGCGTCGTAGGATCCGGCATAACCACTTTCGAAGACGCGACCTGGTTCTTGACGCAACCGTACCATTTGTAATTGGTCGTGCCGCCACCGGAGCAGCTCTGATAAGGCGTGACGTTTACCGTCTTACAGGTCTGGGCTACGATCCAGCAGCTATAGGTATAGGGAACGCCGTCCTGGTTGCCGGTGCAGGTGCCCTTGGTGCCGCCGGTGCATTGAGTCGCGGTGGACACAGTCTTGCAGGTCTTGGTCGAGGTCGTCGAATAGTCGGCAGCGACGCTGACCCATGGCATGTTCCGGTTGGCCATGCCGACATTGACGTAGTCGGCGTAGGGCACGACCGCGATCTTGACATAGTCCTTGTTGTCCTTGGTCAGGATGGTGGAGACAAGGCCCTGAGCCGCCGTTTTCAGAATGTCGATCTTGGGCGTGCCATTCACAGTGGCGCTCATCGACCAGGTGTTGTCCAACACCAGCGCCACCTCCAGCGTGCCGTCGGCGGCTTTGATGGCGTCGGACGTGACGGCATAGGGCAGGTTCTTGAACCCGAACAACTGCATGATGACAGGATCGTAGCTGCCCTGAGCGGTCGCCTTCACGGTGCGGGCCTTGGCATCGTATTTGAAAGCGGTCACCTTGGCATCGAGATCGGCCGCGCCGAGGTTCTCTTTGAACACGTCGGCCGCCAGCTTTTTCAGGTCACCTTCATTGGAATTGTTGACAATGGCCGCCGCCAACACCGCGGAGTCCAGCGCATCCTGGGTAGAGCGCTTGGCGCGTTGCAGCACGGCAAAGTCGATGGCGGTCCCCAGCGCCGCCATGATGGCGAAGATGGCCAGGCCAAAGATCATGGTCGTATTGCCGCCGCGAGAGCGCAGGAACGCGTTAACAAAATACCGCATGCAGTCCTTTTCCATCGTCATCAATGAATGTCGTGAAATACCCGTGTGTTCTATCTTATCGCCTGAAAAGTTTAATTTATCGTCGGCAAAATCGTGGGAAATGCGGGCGTTTTCGGGTGCGGCTGCGAAACGTCCGGATCGGGCGTCTTTGCGCCGCCGCAGCGATAGGCTAATTTGAGACGATATGACCGCACATATACGCTTCGACCGCTTCGTCCTTGATCCCGCCGACCGCCGGCTGACCCGCGATGGCGTGCCGGTGGACCTGAATGCGCGCTATCTCGACGCCCTGGCGCTGATGGCGCGAGAACCGGGCAAGCTGATCACCAAGGACCGCTTTTTGGACGAGGTCTGGCAGGGCGTGCCCGTCACCGACGAAGCCCTGACCCAGTGCATCCGCACCCTGCGCAAACAACTGGGCGACGATGCTGCGCGGCCGCGCTTTATCGAGACCGTGACCAAGCACGGCTACCGCTTCATCGCCCCGGTCAACGTCGCGGTCGATGCCGTGACCGAGACCGTACCGGCCCCCCGGACACACGATTGGGGGCATCTGATCCGGCCCGGGGTGGCGGGTACGGCCGGGGCGGTGGTGGCCGGCCTCATCGGCGGTGTGCTGTACGGCTCTGCCATTGCGGCGCAACCCGTGGCGGCCGGCATGGGCTCGGTGTCGGTGCTGCTGGTGGTGCTGTGCATCAGCCTGATCGTCGCCATCCTGGGCGGGGCGGGCGTGTCCTTTGGCATCGCTGCCGCCGGGCTTGCCCCGACGCGCGGCCCGCAGTGGAGCGTACTGGGCGGCCTCGCCGGCGGGACGGTCGTTGGCGCCGCGGTGAAACTGGTGGGGATGGACGCCTTCAACCTGCTGTTCGGCCAGGCGCCGGTCAACATCACCGGCGCCCCGGAAGGGGCGATGCTGGGCGGCGCCGTCGGCCTGGGCGCCTGGCTGGCGGGCCGAATTCGTGGCGTCCGCAAAGGTGCAGCCATAGCGGCCCTGACCGGAGGTGTCGCCGGCGTTCTGGTTCCGCTGCTGGGCGGCCGGATGATGCTGGGCAGCCTGGCCTTGCTGGGTGAGCAGTTTCCCGGTTCACGCCTGCGCATGGACGGCATCAGCGCGCTGTTCGGCGAAAGCGGATTTGGCCTGGTCAGTCAGATGGTGACCGGTGGCCTGGAAGGCGCCCTGTTCAGCGGCTGTATCGTTGCGGCGATTTTGATAAATCGAAAGGGGCTTGTGACACCATGAGTATTGGCATTTATGCCCCTGACTGGCCCAGAACTCGATTTCACAGGATTGCGCCAGGCAACTTTGACACAGAAGCGTTGTCACCTTTCGAGGTTTCAGCGGCAACCCTCGGCGAAGCCATCCGGCAGTTCGAAGCGGCGTTTTCGGTTACTGTCTCACCCTATGACGGTACTGATCCCGCCTTGCCATTTACGGAGGGAGAGCCGCGGCGCTATTTTTTCTATTCGAACGCGGACGCTGACCGGTTCCTGATTGATATCCATATCTTTCGTGGAACCGAAGAGATCTGCCCGAAACAGAACCTGGATTATCCGCTGCAGAATGGAGACATAGTCGATATGGCCGGACCACTCGTCTGTTGAATTCCCCCCGCTGGATCGTCATCATTTTAGCTCGAGACAGCAGCACCGCCCCTTTTTACGGCGAGGGTATGCACACATTTCTAGTGACGCCGGTGAGTGGATACAAATTGTTGTAGTATCTTCATT
>NZ_GL883077.1:1625076-1641198 GCF_000204015.1 Asticcacaulis biprosthecium C19
GGTTCCCATGCCGTGATCGTGCGCGTTGTCTACCATTCCAGGCTTCGCGAGAAAATAGTTGTAATCGCAATAAAAACAATAAATTATGATTGAATGTGCCTGCCGGGTATGGCCCGTTCGAGAGTCTACACCCGCAATCCGTCGATCTCCACGACCTCCCAAACATCCGGATAATACGGCGCAGTCTGAACGATCGCCATCGTCTCATCGCAGAGGATAATCTCTGCCGGCGCTCCGGAGCCCGGCTTGACGCCCGTGAACAGATAGCGGTCTTCACACGACGTCAAAAAATTCGGATACTCATACCCGTTCACGGCAAAATCGCTGACGGCCTTCACGTTCAAAGCCGCTTCAAACTGCGCCGGGACACGGTACCGGCCTTCGTACTGCGATACGTTGAGGGCATCGAAGAACCCGACGAAATCGTCCAGACCGACCTCCAGGCTGAACAGGTTGTCATTGGCCAGATAGGTCCGCCCGCTGCCGCCACAGATGACGCTCATCGGCACAAAGGCCGGGAACTGGTACAGCCTGCCAAAACCAGCGATCTCCGTCCTGGACACCGGGTGATCCCTGTCGCTCAGATAGCGGTTGGCAAACAGGTTGTAGTCGTTCTCCAGCACAAGGCTGCCGCCACTGTTGCGGATGGCATGCGGGATGTAAAACCGCAGATCGGAAACCGCTTCGGCTTGTCCCTTATCCAACCGATACAGTCGGTAGATCTCGTCCTTGGCGTTCGATTCCGTTGTACAGGTCATAAAGCGCGTCAGCAGGGTCAGCTCGCTGGCCGGTTCGGTCCGAAAGCAGAACAGTCCGTCTCCAACGAAAATCGGCATCAGATACAGCGACTTGGGCGTATGATAGACGTCCGAAATCTCCAGCGTCCCGGCATCCAGCACCACCAGATGGTTATCATGCCGCCTGTTCTGCACCAGGACGGCCAACTTGTGGCCGTCGGGACTGATGGCGCAGCCATAGGCCACGTGAAACCCGGTGAAACGCAGGATGCGTTCTTTGTTGTTGGCGACTTCCACAACGCTGATGTCGTTGTTGCGGTAGCGGGTCTCGTTCCTGACCGAGGCGTGCTTGCACGACACGACCCACTTGCCGGCCGCGTCAATCGCGCTGTCCCGTTTGGCGTAATGAATGCGGTCGCCTTCCAGCGGCCGATCGGCAGGGGCTGCTTCGTCAATACTGTTTTGCGCCGCGGCGTAACCTGCGCTCAGCAGCAGGCCGGACGCCCCCACCAAAGCCCCTCGTCGTGTGATGTGCATAACCCCCTCCGCAAACACCCGCATCCGTTGTACCGACACACCGGACCGTTTGTCGAGTCTCGGCTGCCTGTGCCGATGTTCGATATCCTCCCTCGCTTGCGGGGCAAATGAGCCCAAAGGGCGAAACGCTTCGGGACGGAGGGGGGCAACAGGGCACGTAAGCCAGGGTCAAACGCCCTAATCCGCAATCACCACCTTGATGCGTGTTCCTTCCGGCAGGTCCTTGGTCTGCTGCCACATGTCGGCGAGCAACGCATAGTGTACGGACAAATCCGTCAACTCGATATTGTCGAGGTCGTAAGTTCCACCCAAAAGCGGGGGTGTCTTGTAGCCATAACACTGCTCCGGCGACAGCGTCATCCCCGCCGCACGACAGGCATCGACCAACGGCATCATCAGCCAGTTCGCGGCGTTGTCGCCCTGGTCGATGACCTCGAAAAGATGCTCCCGGCTTTCGGCAATCTGCCCAATCTGACCCATGCCGACGTCAAGAAAATGCACCGTGCCGTCCTCGAACACGAGGATCAGGTCGCCGAACCGGTTCACCATCCACAGCGTAAAGTCCCCCGGCAAGGCTTGCCGCCAACCCGACAGCAAGTCACCCCAGTCCTTCCCGGCCTGATCGATGAGATAATCGTTTATGTCGCTCATTCGCCTGATGAACCACGACACCCAGCACGTGACAAGCCAAATCGTAGGCGCCACCATGAGCGGCGACGGCAATTTCTCGAGCGAGGAACTGACGGTCGAACTGGCCCATATCGACGGCGGCAGCGAAGGCGTGTTGCTACTGTTCCGGAAAGCCGTCGAAGCCTATGCCGCCGACCGGTACCTGCGCGCGATCTACTGGCACGTCTACGCCCTGACCTGCGCCAAACGCAATCCGCGCCTGCAACGGTTCCTGCGCAAACGTGCCTTCACCGAAGTCGATCACGAAAAGCACCGACCTATTTTCGCGCTTAGCACGTCCGGGATTTGATGCTCTTACGAAATCTCACCCTGAAATCTCCCAAGGCATTTACCTTAATCGAGCGTGCTTTATGAACGGCCTCGCTTGAAGAGCAGTTTCCTGGCCCCAGCCTGCGACGGGACCGCATCGGACCGCTATTTGTAGAGAGTGGTTTCGACCGAATTAACCAATTCGGCACAGATGGCCTAGTAGACGCGCCTTTCAGAGGATTCAGCGAAGTGATCGTGCGAATTGCACGAACATGAAAAGCCCAACAATCTGGACGTAAGAGGACATTTATGTAAGGTTCTTTATCACGTCTCCAATAAGTTGATTCATTGGTGATGATTTCATAAAATAGCTAAGTTGATAGTTCCTAGCTGCTGGTTTGATGCTTCTCGAGCCGACAGCCGATGACCATGATAACCAATCAGACCTGCCGGAACTTAGATGCGTTTGTCTAATTTCGGGAATTCCATAGCGTAATTCTGGAATTTCGAGGATTTTTGCTTTAGAAATATCAGTTGCATTAGGATGTGAAATGAGCTCAACCATTAGATCTCCAGCATTGTCTGTGCCAAGGAGGTATGACTCCACCATCATTCCAAACCAGAACAACTGATATTCCTGAAGTGTTTTGTTCTTCAGTTGATTTTGAACGAGGTTCGCCACAAAATTTTTATCCTTCACTCTTGCGCAAAATCTGTATATATTTTTTGCCAAGTGTGGAAATCTAGATACTATTCCTGGTAGGCTATCTAATACATCACTTGTGTGTGTTCTCATCGTTGTTAGTACTAATTCAGCATCATCTTCTTCTAGGTCTCCACTCTTGAGGATAGTGTTTATAAACTCCAGTTCTTCTTCTGATATTGGTGTTTTTTCATCTATTTTTTCATCTGTTTCATAGTCATCGTACAGGTTTTTTGCCAACATTGCCTTCCTTTTTTTCAGCAATCTTTTTTTAATTTCTGAAATATTTTCCTCATTTTGTTCAGTTTTTGGCTTTAATGTGGTTGTTTTTGCGGAATTTATACTTAGGCCTTTTAAGCCTAGCAGCCTCTGAATTGTGTTGAAGTCAGATATCGTTTGTTCTTTATTGTCGCTAAAGATGTATATGTCATCCATAAAGCGGTGTATTTTTTCAGAGTTGAGTAGTTTTGATTCTTCTATGAACCGCAAAAAATCGTTTCCAATCATTTTTGTAGGATAGAGGCCATGTGGAAGGCAATCGACCGAACGACCGGAATTTATTTCTCGCAAAAATTTTGAGAATAACTTTACATCATCGTTCGAGGCGCCAAGGGCGGCTAGCCAAGCTTCTAAATCATGGTGATATAGGCAGTTGAAGTATGTGCTTACGTCGAATCCAATGAAATAATTTTTTAAGAAAGATTCAGCCCATACGTCAAATTTGAATTTGCTAAAATCTTCCGATGGCAAGCTTGGTATTCCATCTTTGAAGCGATATCCATAGTGACATTTGTCAGTGTTGTGCGGCTTTTTAAATAGAGATCTATTTTTGTAAACTATGTCGTATATAAAATATTCTGCTATAGGGTCTAGTTTTACAGTTCTTCTAAGATGTGTTGGATCTTTGGACGCGTATACCCTGTATTGTGGCAAAAAAGATCGCGTGCCAGAATTACATTCATCTATATATTGTACAATTTTATCTTCGCCGTTCTCGATAATAATCTTATTCGTTGACAACGGGAATAACGTCCTGGGGTAGTCGTCGAGGAAAAATTGCTTTGTTGAATACGATGGCTTTTTGGCTTTTGGAGTCGCCATTTGAATTTTTCTCCTCGCAATATCGCAAAAATCAACATTTAATTGAATGAATTTGCAATTCAATCGGATTTTTTAAGCTCTATGGGAAAATTTGGTGACTAAGAATTTGGGGCCGCCGTATTGGCTGCACCCGTAAAGTGAGACACAAGATTGTCAGCGACGGAGCGGTCACGGTTAGGCGGTAGACACGTTACGTTTTTGCGATTTGGGCTTTGAAGGCAATGGGTGATTTGCTGCCGACAGCAGAGTGAAGTCGGTCTGCGTTGTAGATATCTTCGATGAAAACACCCATCTGTATGCGGGCATCATCACGGGAAGTACCTCTGATTGATCTAAATCGGCGCGGGTTCCACGACTGGCCTTCGCCTGTGGTTGCGCTATAACGACTCACCGTTCCAACTTTCGGTGACTCGCATGTCCTTCTTCCGACCCGTCGCTCTGGCCCTGGCCGTCACCTGCATTGCCTTACCCGCAGCCGCCGAGACGCCGAAGTGGATCCCCGCCTGGTACGCTGCCCCCGAGCCCGACTACGCCGACGCCAAGCTGACCGATATGACCCTGCGCCAGATCGTGCGGGTCTCGGCCGGCGGCACCTCCGTGCGCATCCGCCTGTCCAATGCCTACGGCAAGACGCCGCTGAAACTCGACGAGGTTCGCGTCGCCCGTCGCGATACGGGTAGCCGCATCGATACTGCCTCCGACCGCGCCGTCACCTTCAACGGCTTTGGCGAAGTGATGATCGCGCCGGGCGCCTATGCCGTCAGCGATCCCATTGACCTCGACGTTGCTGACAATTCCGATCTGGCCGTCAGCCTCTATGCGTCTGGCACCGTGCCCCTGACCACCCTGCACGACATCCAGCGCGCCGTGATGTTCACCGCCAAGGGCCGCCAGACCTCCGCCGCCGACATCCCCGGACCGGCGGCCGATATCGGTATCGGCGCGTCCTTCCCGTGGCTGGCCGGGGTCGATGTGTCAAACAGCAAGTCCCGCGCCGCCGTGATTGCGTTTGGCGACTCGATCACCGACGGCTTCGGCATCGCCCAGGACCAGGGCGCCACCTGGCCCGACGTCCTCAGCCGCCGGCTGGACGACGCCGGCATCCCCCTGAGCGTCGTCAATGCCGCCATCAGCGGCAACCGCATCTGGCACCACGGCAACTGGTCGCGCTTCGGCGAGGCCGCCCTGGCGCGCTTCGACCGCGATGTCCTGGCCCAGCCCAATGCGGCGGCGGTGATCGTGTTGATCGGCATCAACGACCTGGGCCATGCCGCCGGTCCGGGCCACGATCAATATGTCTCGGCGCAGGACATCATGGCCGGCTTAAGCCAGATGGCCGACCGCGCCCATTCGAAGGGATTGCGCATCTACGTCGCCACATTGACGCCGTTCAAGGACACGGTGTTCAAGGACTATTACAGCGACGCCAAGGAGACCGAACGGCTGGCCGTCAATGCCTGGATCCGGCAACAGACGGTGTTTGACGGCGTGTTCGACTTCGACAAGGCGGTCGAAGATCCGTCCCGTCCGGGTTATCTGCTGCCGGACTTTGACGTGTCGGATCACCTGCACCCCGATACCGAAGGGGGCGCCGCCATGGCCAAGGCCATCCCGCTCGATAGCTTCAAGTGGGCGAAGAAGCTGAAGAGGTAGACGTCCGGCCCGCCAGCAGGGCGTGGACACATCCAGTCGCACCTCGCGATCGTATACGCTGGGAACAACGCCGCACACCTGTTGACGCGGTGATGGCTCACGGGGCCGAGGATGCTGGATGACCAAACAATGGCACAAACTATGGATCGCGTTGACGGTCGCGATCGTCGCCGTCTTTGCGGGGCACGCCATGGCTATTGAAGAGCCGGCCTTCAAAACGGTCAGGTCCGACGGCGACTTTGCGCTGCGCGACTATGATGCCATGATCGCCGCGGAAGTGCGCGTTGAAGGCGACCGCAATCAGGCGATAAATTCCGGATTTCGGCTGATCGCCGACTATATCTTCGGCAACAACCGGCAAAAGTCGAAGGTGGCGATGACGGCGCCCGTCACCCAGTCTGCGGCAAGCGAAAAGATTGCCATGACAGCCCCCGTCACCCAGTCGGGGGAGGGTGGGGCGTGGACCGTGCGCTTTATCATGCCGGCGCGTTACACGATGGAAACGCTCCCGGAGCCCAATGATGCGCGCGTCAAACTGGTTCCCGTGCCGGCGCAACGCTTTGCGGTGGTCCGTTTCTCGGGCCTGGCCGGGGAAAGCGATATCGCCGAGCGCACCACGCAACTCAAAGCCTGGGTGGCCGCCGAAAAGCTCGTCGCCGAAGGGGAGGTGACCCTGGCGCGCTACGATCCGCCCTGGACCTTGTGGTTCCTGCGCCGCAACGAACTTATGATCCCGGTGCGGGAAGCCCAGCGGAACAACGCGGCCGGTGGTCAATGATCACGGTTCTGTACGACGGAAAGTGCGGCCTGTGCCGGCATGAAATCAGCTTCTACCGCAAGATCGCGCCCGATGGCCGCTTTACTTGGGTCGACGTCATGACCGATGATGCCGCCCTGGCGGATCTCAAGGTGCATCGCAAAGATGCCCTGATGGCGATCCACGTCTTCGATGACAAGGGGCAGTGTCTGACCGGTGCCGATGCCTTCGCAGCCCTTTGGAAAGGTATTCCTGGCTTCCGCTGGCTGGGGCACCTGGTTTCGCTTCCCGTCATACGCCCCGTGGCGCGCGGACTCTATGCGGCCTTTGGGTATCTGCGCTTTCGCCTGCATGGCTATGACCGGTGCGATCTGTAAAGTCACAAGAAGATTGTAACTCACGCATTGTGCGACTCTGCCCGCGCCCTATAGACTGCCATACGGAGGACCGATATGGCAGACGGCGATACCCCGACATCCCCCCCGACTTCCCTGCGTGACCGGCTTTTGAAGGAGCGCCAAGCGCTGCTCGACCTGTCGACGCGCAACCGGCTGCTCAATGTGCCGCTGCGCCTGACCCAAAGCCGTACCGTCGAAATCGTCGATGAGAAATCCGCAGAGGTCTTCCGCATCCTGACCGACAGCCGGGCCATGACCTTCCTGCCCGGCACCCAACTGGGCGTCGAAGACCAGGAGAACCTCACTCCAGAAGAGTCGCTTGGCGACAGCCTGGCCCAGCCCGCCGACGAGTCCGTCGAAAAAGCCACTCGCCACACCGACACCAAACTTCAGACCCGCCTGACCTCCGAAGCGCTGCAAAAGCGCCTGTTCGACGTCTGGTACGACGCCCAGACCCTGGAACAGGAGCAGGGCGTCAACATCCTCTATCTCGCCTTGGGCTTGCTGCGCTGGTACGACGCCGACGACTCCGACATCGTCCGCCACGCCCCCCTGGTGCTATTGCCCGTGCAACTCGAACGCGGCAGCGCCGCCGAAAAGTTCAAGCTGCGCGACCGCGACGAACCGCCGTCGCCCAACCTGACGCTCCAGGCCAAGATGAAGTCCGAGTTCGGACTGACCATCGAAGACTTCCCCGACGAGGACGAACTGGACCTCGCCGCCTACTTCGCCAAAATCGCCGACACCGTCGCCGGCCAAAAGCGCTGGGAAGTCCTGCCTGACGCCATGGTGCTGGGCTTCTTCTCCTTCGCCAAGTTCCTGATGTACCGCGACCTCGACCCGGATACCTGGCCTCAGGAGGCCCCTTTATCCGGCCACCCGCTGATCGCCGCGCTTCTGCGCGATGGGTTTCCGGAAAGCTATCCCATCGTCCCCGATGATGCCGCCATTGACGATGTCATCCCGCCCCAACGCCGCCACCATGTTGTCGACGCCGACAGTTCCCAGACCGTGGCAATCGCCGAAGCCGCCGCCGGCCGCACTCTGGTTGTGAAGGGGCCGCCTGGCACCGGCAAGTCCCAGACCATTACCAACATCATCGCCGCCGCCGTGGCGCGCGGTAAGAAGGTGCTGTTCGTCGCCGAAAAAATGGCCGCGCTCGACGTCGTCCACCGCCGGCTGAAACAGGTCGGCCTGGGCCCGCTGACCCTGGAACTGCACTCCAACAAGATCAGCAAGCGCGCCGTTCTCGAAGAGCTGAAACGCACCCGCGAAGCCAGCCTCCTGCCGCCGCGGCGCGATCCCCTGGTCGAGGACAAGCTGGCCGCGGCCACCGACGATCTCAACGGGTTCGCCGCCCGCCTGCACACGCCGCTGCAACCGTCCGGCCTGTCGCCGCAACAGATCCTCGGCCGCCTGATCGTCCAATCAGTTGTCACCGCCCTGCCGCTCAAAGACGCTGAAACCTGGACTCCGGACGATGTCGCCAAACGACGGAGCCTGGCAGAAGACATCACTGCACGTCTTGCCGCCACCGGCCCGCTGTCCGACCATGCCTGGCGCGGCGCCGGCGCCGATCCCCTCGACCCGGCCCAGACCGAACAGATCGCCCGCGACATTATCCGCGCCCAAACCGCCCTGGGTCAGGCCATCCAGGAAGCGAAGGTCGCCATCCGCCTGTTCGGCGCGCCGCCGCCCGGCACTGTCAATGAACTGGAAAGGCTGCTGGCCTTCCTGCAACTCACGCCCCCGCCGCGTGAGGCCGACCGCACCGCCTTTACTGACGACGCCTGGCGCAACCCCAAGGCGCTCAACCAGTTGATCGAAACCGGCAAGAGCCTTGTCGACCTGCGCCACCGTTCCAAAGCCGTGTTTAACGATATCGGCCTGACCGCCGACTATACGACCTTGCGCGCCGAGGTGGTGATCAAGGGCAACGGCCTGTTCCGGTTTCTTGACGGCGGCTACAAAGCCCAGATCGCCCTGCTGCGCTCCTACCTGAAGGACCCGCTGCCTGAAGGTGTCGAGCCGCGCCTCAAACTGATCGACCTCGCCATCGCCCGGCAAAAAGCCGAAGCCGCCTTTGCCGCCGCGGAACCGCTCGGTCGCGCCTGGGGCCGCACCTGGCAGGGCGCCGACAGCGACTGGGAGCGGTTGGACAACATCCTGCGCTGGCGCATCTCGCACACAACCCTACCCGAAACCGTCTGGCCGAAACTGGCGGCGCTGTCCGATGCCGACCTCGCCGAAGCCGACCGCGCCCGTCAGGCCCACTATGCCGCCACGACCGAGCATCGTGCCGCCCTCGATGCCGCCGCCCAGACCCTGAAGCTCGACCTCGAAGCTCTCGACCCGACTGTTGTCGGCCGAGAAAACCAATACACCAGGTGGCTCAGCGATCCGGAAAGTCTCAACCGCTACATCGCCGTCGCCTGGCGAGGCCGGCAACTGGCGGCTCTAGGCGCCCCCAGCCTCGTCGCCAACCTTTACGAAAATAGACTGCACGATAACAGCCTGGCGGCCGCCGACCTGGTCCGGGCCTTCGACCGCGCTTATGCGATCGTCCTGCGCGACCTGTTGTTCCGCGACTGGCCCGACCTGCGCGCCTTCGACGGCGACGACTACGAACGCCGGGTGGCCCAGTTCCGTCAACTCGACCACGCCCATATCGAAGCCGCCAAGGAAGAAATCGCCCACGCCCACGCCGACGCCCGCCCCCGGAGCACTATCGGGGGCACGGCCGGTGTCGGTCCGCTGGGCGTGCTCAATGCCGAACTGGCCAAGAAGCGCAGCCACCTGCCGATCCGCGTCCTGCTGGAACGCGCCGGCCCGGTGATCCAGCAACTGAAACCCGTCTTCATGATGTCGCCGCTGTCGGTGGCGCAGTTCCTCAAACCCGGCGCCTTCGAATTTGACATTCTTGTGATGGACGAGGCCTCGCAGATCGAGCCCGTCGATGCCCTGGGCGCCGTCGCCCGCGTCAAGCAACTGGTCGTCGTCGGTGACGAACGGCAACTGCCGCCCACCGCCTTCTTTAAAAAGCTGACCGGCGAAGACGAAGCCGAGGACGACGACAGCGTCACCCTGCAAGCCAAGGACGCCGAAAGCATTCTGGATCTGTGCCTGGCCAAGGGCGCGCCTCACCGCATGCTGAGCTGGCACTACCGCTCCAAGCACCAGTCGCTGATCGCCGTCTCCAACCGCGAATTTTACGAAAACCGGCTGTATATCGTCCCCAGCCCCTATGACGCCGCGGCTGGCATGGGGCTAAAATACCATCGCCTCGACACGGTCTACGAACGCGGCACCAGCCGGACCAACCCGCTGGAAGCGCGCAGGGTTGCCGAAGCCGCCATCGCCCATGCCCGCGACAATCCGCACCAAAGCCTGGGCGTGGCGACCTTCTCCGTCTCCCAGCGCCAGGCCATCCTGCGCGAACTGGAAACCCTGCGCCGTGCCCACCCCGAAACCGAGGATTTCTTTGCTGGCACGGGCGCGGAACCCTTCTTCGTCAAGAACCTGGAAAACATCCAGGGAGACGAACGCGACGTCATCTTCATCTCGGTCGGCTACGGAAAAACCGCCGAAGGCAACCTGCCGCACGCCTTCGGCCCCTTAAGCGCCGAAGGCGGCGAACGCCGGCTGAACGTGCTGATCTCGCGCGCCAAACTGCGCTGCGAAGTCTTCTGCAACTTCAGCGGCGGCGATATCGACCTGGAACGCACCCCCGCCCGCGGAGTCGCCGCCCTCAAACTGTTCCTGACCTTTGCCGAGACCGGCCGCTTCGATACCGGCGATATTGCGGCCTCCGGCCATGACAACGTCTTCGAGGAAGAGGTTGCCCGCCGCCTGACCCAGGCAGGTTATAGTGTGCGCAATCAGATTGGCGCGTCGGGTTTCCGCGTCGACCTGGCCGTGGCCGATCCAGACAAGCCGGGTCGCTTTGTGCTGGGCATCGAATGCGACGGCGCCCAGTACCATGCCTCACGCTCGGCCCGCGACCGCGACCGGCTGCGGCAGCAGGTCCTCGAAGCCCACGGCTGGATCATCCACCGTATCTGGAGCGCCGACTGGTACCTGCGTCCGAACGAAGAACTGAAAAAACTCGAAGCCGCGATTTCAGCCGCAAAGTCGAGCTGGGCCGCCCGCGACGCCGAAGGGTTCCAGCCGCCAGAACCGCCGGCCCTGGTTCCGGCGGACCTGGCGCCCGCTGTGTCGCCGGTCGCGCCGGTGGTGGACAACCGCGTGGCGTACCAGGAGGCTCAGTTCAAGGTCAGTCGGGCTACCGAGCCGACGGACTTGCCGGCGACGCATTTGGCTGAGACGGTGGTCCGCATCGTCGAAACCGAAGGCCCGGTGCACGAAGACGAGGTGATTGCCCGGCTGCGTGATCTGTGGGCTTTGCCCAAGCTGACGCCACGTCTGCGCAACGTGGGTGCGGCAGCGCTGCGCTTATTGCTGGCGGATGGCCGGGCGGTCGAGGCCGACGGATTCTATGATCTTCCGAACCGCGAGGTGGTTGTCCGCGATCGTTCGCAGGTAACGTCGACAGGCCTGCGCAAGCCCGACATGTTGCCGCCCGCCGAGATCCATGCGGCCCTGATACGGACGGTGAGCGACAATTTCGGCGCCGGCCGCGGGCAGTTGGCGGTGGCGGTGGCACGGTTGCTGGGTTTCGCGACGACCAATGCCGCCTTGAAGGCGCGTATCGATGACAGCCTCGAACGCCTCCTGACCAATGGCGTCCTTGAGGAAAAGGGTGATTTGATCAGCCTGCCGTGACATAGAGCTGCTTCCGAGATTTCCAACACCCGCAAAGGCGCCCAGATGTACATTGACTACGACCGCAAAGCCCACGACTGGCATTCCGCGTGGAATTCGCGCGATGCCAAGGCGATCTGCGGACTTTACGCTGATAACGTCGTCTTCATCTCGCCGTTCGTCGCGAAGCTGGGCCTTTCGGAACGCGGCGTTCTGACCGATATCCGGGCGCTCTACGATTATGTTTCGATGACCTTGTCCCGCGTTGCCAACCTCAAATACGACATGGTCGCCAACTGCGTCGGCAGCCAGGGCCAGACCATCGTCTACCGCAACCAGTCCAGCCACATCGTCGCCGAGACGCTGGAATATAACGACGAAGGCCTTATCCGCCTGGCCAATGTCGCCTTCTCGACCGCCCCGATTAAGCGTAAGAACTACGGCAGCCGCTGATCCCAGGACTTGGGTTGCGGCACATTGATATTGGCAAAAGCCGCGTCGTCCGTGGTAATGATCTTGCACACTTGGACCTGTTCCAGAAAGCGCCACACCGCCAGCCCGCCGCCGTCGCGGTTTTTCTCCAGCATGGCCTTCAACCGTTCGGTTACTGTGGTGCGCCACAGGGCGCACAGCGGGTATTCGCTGCGGCCAGTGAAGTAAACCACGTCTGTGTGTGGTGCCGACTCCAGTTGCGCCACCAGGTCCAGTGGCAGGTCCGGCATGTCGCACGGCACGGTTACGACCGCCTCTTCACCGCGTGCCGCCGCCAGTTCCAGCGCCGTCAGCACGCCGCTTAACGGTCCGAGCGCTGAGAAATCGGCATCGTCCACCACCAGGGGCAGGCCCAGCGCCTCGAACTCGGGCGTCAGATGGTGACTGGCATTGATATACAACGCACCGGCCTGGCCACGCAGCCGAGCGATGACGGCCTCGATCAGGGTTGACGCCCCGTGCGCATGGAAGGGCTTGTTGCCGCCCATCCGGCGACCCTGACCGCCGGCCAGGATGACGGCGGTGGTCATGCGGTGCGCGCCGCCAACATGGTGTCTGCCATGCGGGCATAGGCGAAGGCGTCGCCGATCCCTATCAGAACCGGCCCGTCCCAGCCTTCGGCAACCACGGTGGCGGGCAGGTCACGAAGGGTCAGTTTGCGGGCACGGGCGTGGGCGCGGCCGGCGTTTTCGATCAGCACCACCGGCGTAAAGGGCGAGCGGCCGGCGCCCAGCAGGCGGGCCTGGATATGACCGGCATTATGCGACGACATGTAAAACACCAGGCTCATCTCCGGATCCGCAACCGAGGCATCGCGCAGATCGATACTACCATCTTTTGTGCGGCCTGTCAGGAAGGTCACCGACCGGGCTTCACTGCGGTGGGTGAGGGGGAAGCTGAACTGCGCCGCCGCGGCCGATGCCGCCGTCACGCCTGCCAGGGTCTTGTGCGGGACGCCGTGGCGGTCGAGGTGGTCGCGCTCTTCTTCTACCCTACCGAACACCGAGGGATCGCCCCCCTTCAGGCGCACGACATGCAGACCGCGCCGAGCCAGCCGCACCATCAGGGCGTTGGTTTTTTCCTGCGGCACACTCAGACGATCGCCGCGCTTGCCGACGCAGATCTTGATGCAGCGCTGTGGCGCAAGGGCCAGGATATCCTCACTAACCAGGGCGTCGTACAGCAGGGCCTGGGCCGACTGCAGCGCCTTCAGCGTGCCCAGGGTCAGCAGGTCGGCATCACCGGGACCGGCGCCGGCCAAAGTTACAAAACCGCCGTGTGAACGGGTGCTAGGCTGCATGCTGAGACTCCTTGGCACTGTGAATAAGCAGATACTGTTTCAGTTCGCCCTTGCACGACCCGCAGGAGGTGCCGGCGGTGGTCGTCTGGCCGATGGCTTCGACGGTCAAAGCGCCGTCGGCAATTGCCGTCTGGATCGTCTTTTCGCCGACATTGCGGCAGGCGCAGATGATGCGGCCCTTGTCCTGGACGCCGGGCAGGCGGCCGATCAGCAGGGCGGCGCGGTCCTTGGCGTCCAGGCCCATGTCGCCGAAGCGTTCCAGCAGCCATTCGCGCGACGGCAGGCGCTTGCGGATCGGGGCGACGAACAGGACACGGTTCAGCCGGCCGTCCTCGATATTGACGCGGCGGGTGACCCCGGTGCCGATGTCGTCCAGCATGACAGTGGCGTCCATCTGCGACTCGAACGGCGCAACCCCGGCGATTTCGATGCAGTCGGCAAAGGCGTGGGCCGTCCGGCGCCACACCGTGTCGGCGCTCCATTGGGGGCCGTCGCCGTCAAAGTCGCGCGGCAACAGCAGGAAGCCGTGCCAGGTCTCGTGAAAGGCCTCGACCTGGGCCGGGGTGTGCTTGAACTCGGGCTGGCCCGAGGTCGGGTCGACGGCCGGGTTGATCAGTTGGTTGGAGCGCCCGAACGGAGCGAACTGCTTGGTCCAGTGCATTGGCAGGTGCAGATTGCCTTCGCGGACGTCGTCGGTGACGCGCGCCTTGGCAATGGCTTCGCCGTAGGGGGTGGTCACGCGGGCCAGACGGCCATCGGCGATCCCCAGGCGCCTGGCGTCCTTGGGGTGGATATCCAGCACCGGCTCGGAGGTATGACGATTCAGCTCCGGCGCGAGGGCCGTGCGGGTCATGGTGTGCCAGTGGTCGCGGACGCGGGCGCTGTTCAGGCTGAACGGAAAGTCTTCCGTCGGCAGGTTCGCCGGCGCCTTGGCGACCGGGGGGATCAGACGGGCGCGGCCGTCGGGCGTGGCGAAACGGCCGTCGCCGAACAGCCGTCCCGCCGGTTGTTTGCCCTTGGCATACGGCCAGCGGGTCGGCGTCAGGCTGTCGAAGCCGGCATTGTCGAGACCGGCAAAACCGCCCAGATCCAGGAAGCGGCTGCCGTTGTTCTCGAAGGTGGTCAGGCCGACATAGTCCTGGAAGACGTCGTTGGGGGTGCGCCAGGAGAAGGCCTTGTCCCAGGCCGAGTTCATGCGACGGGCGACGTCGGCGATGATGGCCCAGTCGGGGCGCACGTCACCGGGCAGAGTGGTCATTCGGCGCTGGCGCGAAATCATGCGCTCGGAATTGGTGACTGTGCCGTCCTTCTCGCCCCAGGCAGCGGCCGGGAGCTGGATATGCGCCATCTCCATGGTGTCGGTGCGGGCGATGACGTCAGAGACGACGACCATCTCGCAGATCTCGAGGGCCTCGCGGATACGGTTGGTATCCGGCATGGAGACCATGGGGTTGGTCGCCATGATCCAGATCGCCTTGATCTTGCCGCTGCGGACGGCTTCGAACATATCGACAGCCTTCAAACCCGGCTTCGGCGCAATGGCCGGCGAATCCCAGTAGCGCTGGACGCGCGCCTTTGAGGCGTCGTCGAAATCCATATGGGCGGCCAGCATGTTGGCGAGGCCACCGACCTCACGCCCGCCCATGGCGTTGGGCTGGCCGGTGATCGAAAACGGCGCCGCGCCCGGCTTACCGATCTTGCCGCTGAGCAGGTGGGCATTGATCAGGGCCAGGCCCTTGTGAACGCCCTGGGTCGACTGATTGGAACCCTGGCTGAACAGGCTGACCGTCTTTTCGGTATGCAGGAAGAGGTCGTAGAAGCGCTTCAGGTCGGCAACCGCGATGCCGCAGTCCTCGGCGACGGCCTCAACGCTCTGGTCATCAGCCGACAGCGCGGCCATCAAACGCGAGAAGCCGCTGGTGTGGCGGTCGACGAAGTCGTGGTCGAGGGCGTCGCGGGCGATCAGGTGGGCGCACAGGCCGTTCCACAGGCGGACATCGGTCTGCGGCTTGATCATCAGGTGCAAGTCGGCATTCTTGGCGGTATCGGTGCGACGCGGATCGATGCAGACGCGGATCTGGTCCTGAAGGGTCTCGATTCGGCGGTACAGCACCGGGTGGGTCCAGGCGGCGTTGTGGCCAGAGAAGATCAGCAGGTCGGCTTCGGTCAGGTCGTCATAGATGGCCGGTACCAGGTCGGCGCCAAAGGCCTGTTTGTGGGCGGCGACCGCCGACGACATGCACAGGCGCGAATTGGTGTCGACATTGGCCGTGCCGATATAGCCCTTGGCCAGCTTGTTGACGGCGTAATAGTCCTCGGTGAGAAGTTGGCCCGAGACATAGAAGGCGACAGCGTCGGGACCGTGTTCGTCGATGACGGCGTTGAACTTCTGGGCGACGGCGTCGAGCGCTTCGTCCCATGTGGCCGAGCGGAAGCCGTCGCCGTTGCGCATCTTCGGTTCGAGGATACGGCCTTCCAGCCCGAAGGTGGCGCCCAAGGCCGTGCCCTTGGAGCACAGGCGGCCGTGGTTGGCCGGGTGGGTGATGTCGCCCTTGACCTTCAGCCGGCGGTCCGGCGAAAGTTCAGCCTTCACGCCGCACCCGACCCCGCAATAGGGGCAGGTGGTTTTTGTCGTAACGGGCATGACTGGGTCGAACACAATGGGCTCCTCAACTTGCCCTCCCTGCTTGCGGGGAGGGGGGACCGCCGAAGGCGGTGGGCGGGGTGTTACCGTCAGTGGAATG
>NZ_GL883077.1:1641310-1644429 GCF_000204015.1 Asticcacaulis biprosthecium C19
CTCATGGCTTCGCCATGATCCACCTCCCCCGTAAACAGGGGAGGCGAAGAACTATGGTAACCCCAGCAGGATGCGGCCATCCTCGACCTTCAGCGGGACGGTCGGGGTGCAGCCCTTGCCGGCGTCGGCGCCCAGAGCCTCGCCGCTCTCCAGCGAGATCGACCAGTTGTGCAGCGGACAGGCAATGGCGCGGCCGTGGACGATGCCTTCCGACAGCGGCCCGCCCTTGTGCGGGCAGCGGTCGAAAACGGCATAGTATTCGTCGGCAAGGGTGCGGAACACGGCGATCGGCCCCATGGCGGTTTCGACACGGCGAGCGCTTTGGCGGTCGACCTCGATCGCAGCGCCGACATCGGTCCAGTTAATCATCACATTGGCATTCATTCTGCCGGCTCCTGCGTCGTCGTCAGATGGTCCTGGGTGACGCCGTCGCGCAGATCGGCGAGCGGCGAGAACACCTTGGCGGGTTCGGATTTCGGGGCGTGTTCGGCCCACGGATCGACCTGGTAGACTTCCTGCGATTCCAGGAAGCGGGCGACCAGGGCGGCGCGCTGTTCAGGCGTAGCCAGGCCGTCCTTGACGAACTGCAGGCCGACCCGTTCCACCCACGGGGCGGTCCGTTCCAGGTACCAGGCGTCTTCGCGGTAGAGCTGGACATAGGCCATCGACCATTCCAGGGCTTCTTCCTCGGTTGCCACCTTGGTCAGCAGGTCGGTAACACGGACGTGGATGCCGGCATTGCCGGCGACGTGCAGTTCATATCCGCTATCGACGCAGACGACGCCGAAGTCCTTGATGGTCGCCTCGGCGCAGTTGCGAGGGCAGCCGGACACCGCCATCTTGAATTTGTGTGGCATGTAGCTGCCCCAGGTCGCCTGCTCCAGCTTGACGCCGAGACCGGTCGAATCCTGGGTGCCGAAGCGGCACCATTCCGAACCGACGCAGGTCTTCACCGTGCGCAGGGCCTTGGCATAGGCATGGCCCGAGACCATGCCGGCGGCATTGAGGTCGGCCCAGACCGCAGGCAGGTCCTGCTTCTTGATGCCGAACAGATCGAGGCGCTGGCCGCCGGTAACCTTGACCATCGGGACGTCGTACTTGTCGACGACATCGGCGATGGCGCGCAGTTCCTTGGCGGAGGTGATGCCACCCCACATGCGCGGAACGACCGAATAGGTGCCATCCTTCTGGATGTTGGCGTGGTTGCGTTCATTGACGAAGCGTGAGCGCGGATCGTCCTTGTATTGCTTGGGCCAGGCGCACAGCAGGTAGTAGTTGAGCGCCGGGCGGCAGGACGAACAGCCGTCTGGGGTCGTCCACTTTAGCGCCTGCATGACGTCGGGAATGTTGCTCAGCTTCTGCTCGACGATCGCCTGGCGGACATGGCTGTGGCCGTGTTCGGTGCATTTGCACATTGGCTTGGGGCCGGTCTGGGCCTTGAACTTATCGCCCAAAGTACACTTCAGCAGGCTCTCGACAATGCCGGTGCACGATCCGCAACTTGCCGAGGCCTTGGAGCAGGAACGGACCTTGTCGAGCGTGTCGTTGCCGGCGGTGATCGCCGCAACAACCTGACCCTTGGAGACGCCGTTGCAGCCGCACACTTCCGTGTCGTCGGGCCACGCCGCAACGGCGTCAGAAGGGTCCTGGCCAGCCAGGGCATGGGTTACCGCCTGGCCGAAGATCAGGGTGTCGCGGATATCCGCAACGCTCTCGCCCTTCTTCATCAGATCGAAATACCAGCCGCCGTCACCGGCTTCACCGAACAGAACGGTGCCAACCAGTTTGTCGTCTTTGATGACGATGCGCTTGTAGACGCCGCGGCCGGGATCGCGGAAGACGATGTCCTCGCAGCCTTCGCCACCAGCAAACTGACCGGCGGAGTAGAGGTCGACGCCGGACACCTTCAGGCGCGTAGCGAGGTTAGAGCCGTGGTATTCGGCATTGGGGTTCTTTCCCGTCAGGACGTCGGCCAGGGTGCGGCACATGTCCCAGATGGGGGCGACCAAGCCGTAACACTGGCCGCGGTGCTGCACGCATTCGCCGACGGCGAAGATGTCGGGATCGGAGGTGCGCATCTGGTCGTCGACCACAATGCCGCGTTCGACCGTGAGGCCGGACGACTTGGCGGGCTCCACGTGGGGGCGGATGCCGACGGCCTGGACCAGCAGAGTCGCCGGAATGATGCGGCCGTCCTTCAGCTTCAGGCCCTCGACATGGGTTTCGCCCAGGATGGCTTCGGACTGGGCGTTGAGGATCGAGCCGACGCCGCGTTCGGCCAGGGCCTTTTCCAGCAGGCGGCCGGCGGCTTCGTCGAGCTGGCGCTCCATCAGGACGTCGACGAGGTGGATGACGGTCGCCTTCATGCCGCGCTTGGCCAGGCCGTAGGCGGCTTCCAGGCCCAGCAGGCCACCGCCGATGACGACAGCCTCGCCGCCATTTTCTGCGGCCTTTTGCATCAGGTCGACATCGTGCAGGTCGCGGAAGGCGACGACGCCGGCCAGGTCGGCGCCGGGCAGGGGCAGGCGTATCGGGTCGGAACCCATGGCCAGGATCAGCTTGTCGTAGCCGATGACCAGGCCGTCGTGCAGGGTGATGGACTTGGCGACCGTGTCGATCGACTGGACCCAATAACCGAAGTGAGTTTTGATGGCGTTGGCGTCATACCATTCCTGGGAGTGGGTGACGATGTCGTCGAACACCTTTTCGCCGGCCAGGACCGGCGAGAGCTGGATCCGGTCATAGGTGGCGCAGTTCTCCGCGCCGATGATCGAAATTTCGAAGCGCTGTTCGTCGCGCTTGAGGATTTCTTCGACGATCCGGCCACCGGCCATACCGGCACCGATTACGACAAGTCTTTCTTTGTCTTGGGCTTTACACTGGGTCATTGGGAACCTTTGAGCCAAAAAAAAAAGAGCCCCGGACCGCACACCTCTGACGAGGTGCGGTCCGGGACTCCGTTGTCCTTGATGGTGCGCTGCGGAACCGTCGTTGGTTCAGAAGCGCGAATGTGGTTGATCTACAGTGATCAGGCTATTGAGGTTACGGCAAAACCCTAACTTGTCAACGGGTATTTGCGATATTGCAGTGCGAGGTAAATAGGAAAAATCTACGCTTAC
>NZ_GL883077.1:1644593-1647081 GCF_000204015.1 Asticcacaulis biprosthecium C19
GTGTTTCACACTGATCCACCTCCCCCGCAAGCAGGGGAGGAGAAGGTCGATCCGTTCTTAGAGTTTAGCATCTGCCGATCCGAAAGCCTGCCAGGTCCCGCGCCAGCGCTTCTTGACCAGGGTCAGGCCACCCAGGGCCACCATGGCCAGGATGGCAAAGCCGACCAGGCCGAACTGGTAGCTGCCGGTCGCCTGCTTGGACAGGCCCAGAGACGCCGCCAGGTAGAAGCCGCCAACGCCACCGAACATGCCGACGAGGCCGGTCATCACGCCCATTTCGTTGCGAAACCGTTGCGGCACCAGTTGGAACACCGCGCCATTACCCATACCCAGAGCCCCCATGGCCACAAGCAGGACCATGACCGCTGCCCACACCGTAGGCATGCCGAAACTCAAAAGGATCAGTGCGGCGGCCGCGACGCAGTACATGATGCTCAGCGTACGGATGCCGCCGATGCGGTCGGACAGGCCGCCACCGACCGGGCGCAGCAGCGAGCCGGCAAAGACGCAGGCGGCGGTGAAGAAGCCGGCCGCGACGGGCTCGACGCCGTACTCACTGTTGAAATAGATGTTGAGCGACGACGACAGGCCGACGAAGCCGCCGAAGGTGACGCCGTAGAACAGCAGGAACCACCAGGCGTCGGACTGCTTGAAGATGTTGAGATACTGCGTCCAGGTCTTGGCCGGCGGCTGATCCGGCGCGTCCTTGGCCAGGAACTGATAGATGACGAAAGTGATGATCAGCGGGATGGTGGCGATGCCGAACACGGCCGACCAGCCGAAGGCCTTGGCCAGCGACGGAGCGAACAGCGAGGCGAAGACCGTGCCGGAATTGCCGGCGCCAGCGATACCCAGCGCAATCCCCTGATACTTGGGCGGATACCAGCGCGAGGCCAGGGGCAAGGCGACGGCAAACGAAGCGCCGGCCATGCCGAGCACCACGCCCAGCACCAGGACGCCGCCGTAGCTGTTGACCTGAAGAATCCAGGCGAGCAGCAGACCAGCGATCACGATCAACTGGGCAATGGTGCCCGTCTTCTTGGGGCCGATGCGGTCGACGAGAACGCCGTTGATCAGGCGCAGGCCTGCGCCGGCGAGGATCGGCACCGCCACCATGAAGCCCTTTTCGGCGGGGGTGAGGCCCAGCGAGGCCGCGATCTGCACACCCAGGGCGCCGAGAAGCACCCAGACCATGAAGCTCATATCGAAATAGAGGAAGGCGGACAGGAGGGTCGGGGTGTGTCCGGCTTTGAAGAAGTCCTTGCTAATCATCGGAGTCTCTTACTGCATAAAGCATAAAAAAAACGCCCCAAGCCGAACCCGCCCCAAAGGAGCCAGTAGGTCTTGAGACGTCATCGTCTATAAACTTCGCGTCACCCCCGTTGGCGCTGCGAAGCGGTCATGCGATCATCCTTGATCGCAACACACAGGGTTGAGCAAAGTGAAGCCCATGTCAAATTCCGCGTGCGAGGGCGCGGGCCGCAACTGTGTTGCGGTGCAAAAATATCACAAAAGGCGCCGGATTCGGCCCGCCTAGACCCTCCGGCGCAGTTTCATGAAAATGGGCTTAAATGGTTTCAATGGATATCATGCGGGTGTGAGTTCCTGTGCGACCTTGTCATGCTGTTCGAGGAAGGCGACGATCTCCTGGCGGCAGCGCAGGAATTCGGGATCCTGGAAGGCGCTGAGGCGGGTACGCGGACGCGGGCAGCGGACATCGACGATCTTGCCGATGGTGGCTTTCGGACCGTTGGTCATCATGACCACCCGGTCGGCCAGCAGAACGGCCTCGTCGACATCGTGGGTAATCATCAGCACAGTCGCCTTGATGCGCGAGTGCAGGGCCATGACCGTGTCCTGCAGGTGGCCACGGGTCAAGGCGTCGAGTGCGCCGAAGGGCTCGTCGAGCAGCAGCACTTTCGGTTCCATGGCCAGGGCGCGGGCGATGCCGACTCTTTGTTTCATGCCGCCGGAGATCTCGCCGGGGCGTTTCTTGACGGCGTGGGTCATCTTGACGAGGTCGAGATTTGTCATGGCGCGCTCATGGAGCTGGCTCATGGTTTCCTTGCCGCCATAGATCTTGTCCACGGCGAGACGGACGTTTTCATAGACCGTCATCCACGGCAGCAGGGAGTGGTTCTGGAAGACCACGGCGCGGTCGGGACCGGGACCGGTGATCTCCTTGTTGCCGAGCAGGGCGGCGCCGAGCGTCAGCGGTACCAGGCCGGCGACGACATTAAGCAGGGTCGACTTGCCGCAGCCGGAGTGGCCGATGATCGAGATGTATTCGCCGGTGTTGACTGACAGCGAGACATTGTCGAGGACGCTGGAGATGACGCCGTCGCGTTCGAAGTCGACATAGACGTTTTCAAGAGAGAGCAGGGCAGGCATGGGGAACTCCGGAAGGGAGGGATTTCATTCGTCTCCTCCCCTGCTTGCGGGGGAGGTGGCATCGAGCGAAGCGAGATGACGGAAGGGGCTCTTCCAC
>NZ_GL883077.1:1647218-1656364 GCF_000204015.1 Asticcacaulis biprosthecium C19
TTCCACATACAGTAAAGCCCCTCCCACCGCTCCGCGGTCCCCCCTCCCCGTAAACGGGGCGGGAGAAGTATTTGTGTTAGTCCGCCGTCGTACCGCGGGAGACGATGTTGCCGAGGCCGGCGACCAGGCGGTCGAGGACGTAGCCCACCAGGCCGACCCAGACCAGGGCGACGATGATGTCGGAGATGCGCGAGGAGTTGTACTGGTCCCAGATAAAGAACCCGACGCCGACGCCACCCAGAAGCATTTCCGAGGCGACGATGGCCAGCCAGCTCATGCCGACCCCGATACGCAGGCCGGTGAAAATGTGCGGCGTCGCTGCCGGCAGCATGATCTTGAAGAAGAACTCGATCGGATGCAGGCGCAGGACACGCGACACGTTGATGTAGTCCACCGGGATGTTGCGCACGCCGACCGCCGTATTGATGACGATCGGCCAGATCGAGGTGATGAAGATCACGAACAGGGCCGAGGGCTGGGCTTCGCGCAGCATGGCCAGTGAAATGGGCAGCCAGGCCAGGGGCGGCACGGTGCGCAGGACCTGGAACATCGGATCCAGACCCTTGCGTGCCCAGCCGACCGTGCCGATGAAGGCGCCGGCCAGCACCCCCACCACCGCGGCGATGCTGAAGCCGATCCCCACCCGCGAAAGCGACGTCATAATGTGCCAGAACAGCCCTTTGTCGACTCCGCCGCGGTCATAGAACGGATCGGTGATCAGTTCCTGTGACTCGGTCCACACCTGCACCGGGCCGGGCAGGCCACCCGGGAAGGCCTGGGCCATCGCTTCCCAACTCGCCAGCGTGATGCTCAGGAAGAGGGCCGGCATGATGAAGGTCGAGGCCTTTTCCGCCACCTTGCGAAGGCGGGCCGCATCGATCTGTTTCTTCTGGGCGGCGATCAGCAAGGCTGAACGATCGACCTCAGGCGGTGGTGGCGATGTAGCCATGGTCTTTTTCACAAGGTCAAAGGGCATGGGAGCTCCTTACGCCATCTTCTTGATGGCCAGGCTGTTGAGGTAGGCATCGGGATTGCCCGGATCGAACTTCTTGCCGTCGAAGAAGGTCTCGACGCCGCGCGAGTCGGAGGCCGGTGTGGCGATGCCGTACTGCTTGGCCACTTCGCGCCACAGGTCGGCGCGATTGACCTTGTTGACCAGCGCCTTTGTGTCGACGCCGGCGCCGATGACGCCCCAGCGCTTGTTCTCGGTGACGAACCATGTGTCGTGCGACTTGAACGGGAAGGCGGCGAAGTCGGACCAAAACTTCATGATGTGCGGGCTCTTGGCGACATTGCGGCCGTCACCGTAGTTGATCGTGCCCTGCAGACGCGGAACGATGTCGTTGATCGGCACATTGATGTACTGACGGCCGGCGGTGATCTGGCACATGGCCGGACGGCTGCGTTCGCACCACTGAGCGGCTTCCATGGTCGCGGCGATGATGGCCTTGGCGGCGTTGGGGTTTTTGTCGACCCAGTCGGCGCGCATGCCCAGCGCTTTTTCCGGGTGGTTCATCCAGATTTCGGACGTCGTGGCGGCGGTGTAACCGATCTTTTGGTTGACCAACTGGCCATTCCACGGTTCGCCGACGCAGAAGGCGTCCTGGGTGCCGGCCTTGATATTGGCGACCATCTGCGGCGGCGGGATGACGATGGTCGAGACGTCGGTTTCCGGATTGATGCCGGCAGCCGCCAGCCAGTAGCGGATCCACAGGTCATGGGTACCGCCGCGATAGGTCATGGCGACCTTGGCGATGTTGCCGGCAGCCTTGAGCTGGGCGAACTTGGCCTTGGCGCCGCCGGCATTCAGGCCGACCTGAACGCCCTTCAGGTCATTGCCGACGCTGATGGCCTGGCCGTTTAGGTTCAGGCGGGCCAGGATGTACATCGGGGTTTGACGGGCGCCGATGCCGAGGCTGAACTGGTAAGGCATGGGCGACAGGATATGTGCGCCGTCGATGCCGCCGCCCTTCGAGCCCAGGACGATGTTGTCGCGGGTGGCGCCCCAGGAGGCCTGCTTGAGCACCTCCACGTCCGGCATGCCGTACTTGGCGAACAGGCCCTTTTCCTTGGCGATGATCAGCGGCGAGGCATCAGTCAGGGCGATGAAGCCCAGCTTCGCGGCCGTGGTTTCAGGGCCCTTGCCGGCGGCATGGGCGCCGCCGGGAAAGAGGGCTTGCGCGGCGGCCACGGTTGCGGCGGCGGCGGTGAGGGCCTGGCGGCGGTTCAAGCCCTTGGTGTCGATGGAGTCGGTCATAGTCTTAAATTCCTTGAGGGTTTCAAGACTGTTTTGAAAATGGGTCAGGCTGAGCCGAAAAGGACTGGATTCGAGAACCGTAGCGGAGCGTACTTCAGTACGTGAGCAACGGAAGCGCAAAAACCAGACCTTTGCAGGCCAGCATCACCCATTTGCAAACAGTCTAGAGCTTGTACTGCAGCATGATCCAGGTCTTGGTGCGCGAGGCCGGCATGGTCGGGTTGGCGCGCTCAAAATCGGCGTATTTCAGCATCAGGCTGAGATTTTTGGTGATGCCAGCGGTCAGGACCGCGTCCCACTCGGTGCCGATGTCCTGGCCCAGGCGGTCGGTCTGGAAATCGTGATAGATGACGCTCAGCGTCGGATTCATGAACCACGGCGCCCACGGCTTGGTGTGGCCGGCGACTGTCAGGTTGTAGCTCAGGTCCTTGATGCCGTTCGGGTGGGTCTTGTTGCCGCCGACCGCGGCGAAGACGTCCGCCCAGCCTTCGAAGGCGTGGACCGTGCCCAGGGGAGTCACGAAGCCCTGGGTACCATTGCCTTCCAGAATCTCATAGTTGACCTTGAAGGTGTAGATGTCCCAGGTGGCGCTGCCTTCCAGCATGGTTTCATGCAGGGTAAAATCAGCGGCGGGATTCTTGCCGGACGGCGACTGACCAGCATATTGCGCAACGTAGTTCAGCTTGAAGGCCGACACCCAGGCACCGCCATAGGCGCGCAGACCGGTGGTCGACACCGATGAAAGCTTGGCGTTGGCGATGTCGGCCGCTGTCGGCGCCGTGGCGGTGGTCTCGAAGTCGAAGCTGTAGTTGAAGGCGGTAAACTTCAGCGCTTCGTTGACGCTGTAGCTGGCATTGACCAGGTAGGAGTTGGACTTCCAGTCTTTGTCGTCGCCCTGAATGCGGTTGACGCGGCCGACATAGGCGCCCGTCACCTTGACCGGTCCCAGCATGGTGTCGAGGCGGATGGCATCATAGGTCTGTTCGTCCTGGCGCCAGCCCACATTGCCGATGAAGCGGGCGTCGTCCAGGATGATACGCTGACGACCGACCGTGAGGGTGGTGGTCTCAGTGGCCGCCCAGCTCAGTTGCGCGCGGTTGATTTCGGTGACTTCCGGGTCGACGACGTTCGGGAAGGTGGTCTTGCCGTTCAGGGTCGAGTTGTAGTCTTCGGTCAGGGCTTCGACGCTGTCGACCTCGACAATGGCTTTCCAGCCCTCGTACTCGCCGGTGGTGAAGCCGAAGCGGTTGCGCCAGGTCAGGGCCTCGGCCTTTTCAGCGAAACCGAACTGGTCAACGCTTTCCGAGCGCAGGCTGGACTCGAAGATGGGCTTGGAGGCGCCGATGGCCTCGGAGATGGTGTCCTCAGCGCGGGCGCCAGCGGCCACGCCCAGGGCGGCGACGGCGGCCGTGGTGGTGAGGAGGATGCGGATGCGATTGTTCACTAAAGTCCCCTTGAGAATAAAAAAAAGGCGCCTCAAGCGGAACCTCACCCGAAGGTGTGGTTGACTTGAGACGCCAGTGTCTATGTGCGCTGCAACACGCCGCCATTGGCGGTTTCAGCGAGAATTTCGGTGCGGCCTTCCTTGGCCACACAGGGACGATCATCCGGGAACTGAGGTTCGTCAACGCGGATTCTGCGTTTGTGTTGCAGTGCGAAATCGCGCTGCGTCAAAATTATCACGAAAACGCCTCGGAAGGGGTTTCAACGGGCGTTTTATGAAACTTGTGTGAATTGGCGGATTTAGTTTCTTATGAAATCACTATTCTGTGATACCGAGCTTGAATAGCCCGTGTTCTCCCTCTCCCCGCTTGAGGGGAGAGGGAGGGGGTGAGGGGTTGGTTCGGCAACAATCATACGGGCGGACTCTCTCGAACCCCTCACCCGATCACCTTCGCTTCACTCGGCTCTCGTCCTCTCCCCTCAAGTGGGGAGAGGGAATTTTGAAGAATTTCAGTGTTCTAGCGACACCGGAACACGCCGCCGTCGAACAGGCGGTTGGCCGGCATGATGATCGGCGCCGGCGACGCCGGCAACACCCACGGTTCGGAATGGCCGCCTTCGTCCTTTTCGTCAGCCTCGGGCGCGTTCAGACCAAGGCCTGACGCCGCCTGACGCCACAGGTCCGGACGGTAGATATGCCGCGCCAGGTGGTCGAAGTCGTGGTCGGGCTCCACCCAGCCCCAACGAACCAGTTGGCCCATGAACCACTTGGCGTGGCTTATCCACGGGAAGGTGGCGGTTTCCGGATCCAGCGTGTAGCCGGCGCCCCCCTGACTGAGCGCCAGGGAAATGGCCTCCTGGGGCGCGTTGACATAGACGTGGCGCGCCAGGATGCGCATCAGGTCGTCGCGGTTGGCCGGGCGGTTAGCCCATAGGGCGGCACGCAACAAGGCGCGGACCAGGGAAATGGTGGCGTAGGGGTTATCCTCGGCCCAGGCGGCCCGCACGCCCAGAACCTTTTCGGGCTTCAGGCTCCAGTAGTCCGGATCGGCGAACAGGAGCTGGCCGCGGCCCATCAGGTGGGCCGTCTGCGGCCAGGGCGAGCCGGAGCAGAAGCCATCGACCACGCCGTCCTTCAACATATCGGCCATGCGCGACGGCGGCAGGACCACCCATTGCAATTGGCGCTCGGGATCCAGGCCCGCCGAGGCGGCCCAGTGGCGCAGGACGAAATGGTGCGGCGACCAGGTAAACGGCACGGCAAAGACCAGGCGGCCTTCGCCGGCCTTGCGGCGTCGTTCGACTTCGCGCGCCAGAAGCCGGGCGCTGCTCATCAGCGGCGTATGGAGGCTGTCGTCGTCGCTCAGCTTAGCTTTAAGGTCGTGCGACACCACCACGGCATTGCCGTTGGCACCCAGCGCCATGGGGGCGATGATCCGGCCCATCGACGGCCCAAGGCCCAGGGCGGCGGCAAACGGGACTGGCGCCAGGATATGGGCGGCATCGATCAGGCCATAGGCCAGTTTGTCGCGGATGTTGGACCAGTTGGCCTCGCGGCTCAAGGTGACGTTTAGCCCCTCGCTGTCGTAGAAGCCCAGAGCCTCGGCAACCAGAACCAAGGCCGCGTCGTTAAGCGGGCTGTAGGCAATCTTGACGTCAGTAACCATCAGTCATCTCCCGGCTTGAGCAGGCCGCTCACGGCCAGGATGTCGGCAGCGACGGCATGGATGGGCCGGCCCGTATCCATGGCGTGCTTGCGTAATGCCTTATAGGCATCCTCTTCGCTCAGATTGCGCGATTTCATCAGAACGCCCTTGGCGCGGTCGATGACCTTGCGGGCGGCGAGGTCGGCCTTGGCCTTGTCGAGGTCACGGCGCATGGCCTGGGTCATGGCGAATCGCTGGGCCGCCACCGTCAGCACCGAGGTGATGCGGCGGGGATTGAAGCCGTCGACAATATAGGCGGCGACTCCGGCTTCCAGGGCTTGGGCGGTGGCATTGGCGTCGCTGCGGTCCACGAACATAACGACGGGGCGCGGCACCTGTTCGTTGGCGACCTGAAGCGCCTCCAGCATATCGCGATCGGGGCTTTCGCAAGCGATGATGACCATGTCGGGATCGAAGTCGCGCAACATGCGCAGTTCGAATCGCGGGCCCTGGTGGATGATGGTTTCTTTCTCACCGTGCTCGGCGCGAATCCCGTCCGCCACAATGGCGGCGCGAGTCTCGTCGGGATCTATGATGAGGACGTTCATGACCCATGGGTAGCGCAGACGGTGGTCATCACGCAAGTGCGAACAATGCGCAGAACCTTGACCGATAAGGTTGTTTCAGCCGTCGAATAGTTTTGCTGATCGTCGGAAGGGTTTTCTCCTGCGCTCAGCAAACCTCTCCTGAAACCTAGGCTGAGCCATCCTAAGCTTATGAGACTTCCTGAATATTTTTCCGGAAGGCGGTGCGATTGAGTGAGACTCGATATCGTCGTCTGAGGTGCGAAGCAGATGGCGGCGAAAGTTCCATAGAGATCGAGGAGGACCTTCTGTCGCCGATGGTCCGCCCGACGATAACGAAATTTGTAGCACCTTCGCGAGCCCGCTATCCACAATGCGCAACCATTGAATTGTGAGCGCTAACTCACCGCGTGGTTAATCCAATATTATGAGTTGCCGCGCTAGCCTTCCCGAAAAACTGAGCCGAAAATTGGGAGAGACTCAGACATGCTTGGGAAGTTTTTGTTTTCGATCCGGGGGAAGATCGCTACCGCGTTTGGGGTGCTGATGGTGCTGTCGGTCGCGACAGGCGCCTTTGCCATCTATAAGCTCAACGAGGTCTCAGCGATCGGCAATCGCCTGGCCATCGAGGTCAAGGCCGTGTCGACCTTGGGCGATCTGGCCCGGATCAGCCAGGCGCTGGGCGTCACCTCCTTCCTGGAGCACAATGCGACAGGTGCGGCGCGTGAGGGCTATGCGGCCGAAGCCGCGGCCGCTCGAAATGAATTTTCCAAATCCTGGAGCGATTACAGCACCATGGTGGCCGGCGATGAAGAGGCCCAGTTGGCCGCTTCGCTGCGTGGCGCCTGGCAGCACTTCCTGGCTGTCCAGGAAGAGGTCGCCGACCTCGACCAGGCCGGCCTGCCCGACATGGCACAAGAGGTGCTGATGAACGACCTCTCCAAGGAGCGCGAAACCTTTTACGCCGCTGTGCGCAGGATCGAGGACTACCGCCAGGCCAAGGCCAATGCGGCCACTGCCGCCGCCGCCAAGGTCAGTGAATCCGCGCGCACCTGGATCATGATTGCCCTGGGATCGCTGGCCGTGTTCTGCGTTCTGGTCGGCTTTGTCCTGACCGCCGGCATTTCGCGTCCGATCTCGCGTATGACCCAGGTCATGCTGAAGCTGGCCAATCACGACATCCATGTCGCCATTCCCGACACCGGCCGCCGCGACGAAATCGGCGGCATGGCTTCGGCCTTGAAAGTGTTCAAGGAGAAGCTGGTCGAGGCCGAGGAATTGCGTACCCAGCAGGCCGCCCTGGAAATCGACATGCAGAACCAGCGCAAGGTCGAGGTGGTCAAGCTGGCCGACGAATTCGAACACGCCGTCGGCGATATCGTCCGCGCCGTGTCCAACGCCGCCTCGGAACTACAGTCTTCTGCCCAGACCCTGTCCGCCGCGGCGGAAGAGACCAGCGTCCAGTCGTCAGCCGTCGAAGCCGGCGCCCGCCAGGCCGCCGACAATGTCCGCTCGGTCGCCGCTGCCATCGAAGAACTGGCCGCTTCGGCCCGCCAGGTCGGCGGCGAGGTCGCCCGTTCGGCCGATATCGCCAACAATGCCGTGCAGCAGGCCGGTCGCACCCGCGGTAGCATGGACGCCCTGTCGGGTGATGCCGCCCAGGTCGAGTCGGTGGTCAGCATCATCAACGCCATCGCCCAGCAGACCAACCTGCTGGCGCTGAACGCCACCATCGAAGCGGCCCGCGCCGGCGAGGCCGGCAAAGGGTTTGCGGTGGTTGCCTCGGAAGTGAAGGGTCTGGCCAACCAGACCGCCACCTCGACCACGACCATCGGGGTTTCGATTGCCAAGATGCAGGCCTCGACCCAGCAGGCGGTCGGTGAGATCTCGGGCATCGAGGACACGATCAGCGAGGTCAACTCGATCGCCTCGGCCATTGCCGACGCGGTCAGCCAACAGGAACAGACCACGGCCGAGATCGCCCGCAACATCCATGAAGTGTCGCAAAACACGTCGGAAGTGACCAACAACATCAACAGCGTCACCCTGGCTGCTCAGGAGTCGAGCGCCGGCGCCACCCAGGTTCTGGGCGCCGCCAAGGCCCTTTCGCGTCAGTCGGACATGCTGAAGGGCGAAGTCGACAAATTCCTGGCCCGCGTCAGAGCTGCTTGATTTCCCGAGCCTTCTTCGAAGGCTCGGATTTTTGTTTTGTCGCACTTCTTATCCGAAAAGTGGCGACCATTTTTCGGGAAGTGCTTTTAGGGAAACAGTATGAAAAAGCGTGCCCTGATCGCGATCGCCGCCCTGATGATGGCGGCGTCGCCGGCCCTGGCCAAGCACAAGATCTATGTGTCGATGGCGCGGTCGGATGATACTTTTGTTGGAATTCTCAAGGATTCGATCATAGCGGCAGCGAAGGCGAACCCGGACGTCGATTTGACGGTCGAAACCGCCAACAACAATGCCGACACCCAGATGAGCCAGGTGCGCAAAGCCATAGCCGATAAGGCGGACGTGGTTGTGGTGCTGTCGGTCAATGGCGATTCCGCCAAGACCGCCATGGCCGAAACCGCCAAGGCCGGGGTACCGCTGATCTTCTTTAACCGGTTACCGCCGATCGAGCGTTTCGAGGGCAAGGTCGCCATCGTCGCGTCGAACGATCTGGTCGCCGGACGGCTGCAAATGCGGCTGTTATCCCGACAAATCGGCGATTCCGGAAACGTCGTCATCCTGCGCGGCGAAGAGGGCCATCCGGCCGCCCGCGACCGCACCATCGGCGTTAAGGAAATTTTGGCGACCAAACCCGGTATCAAGGTCGTTGCGGAGGCCACCGGCAACTGGAAACGCGAGCAGGCGGAAGAACTGATCGGCCAGTGGCTGGACGAGGGCAAGGTCATCAACGCCATCGCCGCCAATAACGACGAAATGGCCCTGGGCGCCATCGACGCCCTTCAGGCCCGGGGCTACAAGCCCGGCCAAATCGCCATTGGCGGTGTCGACGGGACGACCTTCGCGCTGGACGCCGTCAAGTCGGGCTGGCTGACCATGTCGGTGCTGCAGAACGCCGAGGCCCAGGCCCAGCAGACCCTGGTCGATGCGGTCAAGTTCGCCAATAAGGAATATGCCCAGCTATATGACTGGGTGCCGTATCAGGTCATCATCCCGTCGAACGTCGACACGTTCATGGCGAAATAAGTGCAAGGCGTCTTCTAAAAG
>NZ_GL883077.1:1656474-1675863 GCF_000204015.1 Asticcacaulis biprosthecium C19
TAAATTTAGCACACCTGTTGCATTCGTAACAATCCGCCTTGACCTTGCGGCAGGGTTTAGACATACAGCCACGCATTATGACAAAACGCGCATACACCATGAACCAGTATGATCGGAGCCAGGAACTGGGTCCGGCTATGGCTGCGCGCGTTTTGACAGGAGATCCGAGACTGTAGCCGGTCGCTCTCCCCTCAAAAGCTTCGCAGCCCTTTCGACCCCCGGTCGGAAGGGCTTTTTCATTTCCGAAACACGAAATTATGGAGAATAAAAATGCAAGTGTTTCAAGGCGCCCGTGGGGGCTTGATCAAGGCGTGGATCGACGGAGTCGCCGTCGAGGACCAGGCGCGCAAGCAACTGGACAACATCGCCGCCATGCCGTTCATCCACAAGCACGTGGCCATCATGCCCGACGTCCACTGGGGCATGGGCGCGACCATCGGCTCGGTGATCCCGACCAAGGGCGCGGTCATCCCGGCGGCGGTCGGGGTCGACCTGGGCTGCGGCATGATGGCGGTGCGCACCACCCTGACCGCTTCGGATCTGCCGGACAACCTGGCGGGCCTGCGTTCGGCGATCGAGGCGCGCATCCCCCACGGCCGGACCGACAACGGTGGTGCCAACGACCGCGGCGCTTTCGGTAAGACGTCGGAAGCGTCGGACACGGCGTTTTCGGGGCTGCACGGTGAGCTGCAAAAGATCATCGACAAGCACCCGAAGATCAGCCAGGCGGCGGCGCGGGCCCCGAACCACCTCGGGACGCTGGGGACCGGCAACCACTTCGTCGAGGTCTGCCTGGATGAGAACCAGGCGGTGTGGATCATGCTGCACTCGGGTTCGCGCGGGATCGGCAACCGTATCGGTTCCTACTTCATCGAGCGCGCCAAGCACGAGATGAAGCGCTGGTACATCAACCTGCCCGACGAGGACCTGGCCTACCTGCCGGAAGGCTCGGAGCTGTTCGGCGACTATATGGGCGCGGTGTCGTGGGCTCAGCGTTTCGCCCGGACCAACCGGGAACTGATGATGACGGCGGCGCTCGAGGCGCTGTCGCTGTCGGTGCCGAAGCGCTTCACCTGCGACTGCGAGGCCGTGAACTGCCACCACAACTACGTGGCGCACGAACGGCACTTCGGTTCGGACGTGTTGGTGACCCGCAAGGGCGCCGTGCGCATCACGCCGGAGACGCTGGGCATCATTCCGGGTTCGATGGGCGCCAAGTCGTTCATCGTGCGCGGGATCGATGGTCAGGCGGCAGCCGAGGCTCTGTGTTCGTGCTCGCACGGCGCCGGGCGGGCCATGTCGCGCGCCGAGGCCAAGCGCCGCTTTACTGTGGAGGACCACATTGCCGCTACGGCGGGTGTGGAGTGCCGCAAGGACGCCGACGTCATCGATGAGACGCCGGCGGCTTACAAGGACATCGACGCCGTGATGGCCGCTCAGGCCGACCACGTCGAGATCGTCCACACCCTTCGCCAGGTTGTTTGTGTGAAGGGGTAGGAGACCGGCAGGGGGCTGCCGGATGAGGGGGCCTCCCCGGTCAATTCGGGCCGGGGAGGGAAGGCGCTTTTGGAGTTATAGGTCTGGTGTGGGGGTGAGGGACGCACCGGCGGGCCAAATCCCCCACCGTCTCATGTGCTTCCAGCACATGATCCACCTCCCCGTATAACGGGGAGGTATAAGTTATTTATATTACTGGCTTTTTCGTGAAGATTTTTGGGTTTGGCCAAGTTAGTTTTGGAACAGCAGCGGGGCCATTTCGCGCAGGCTGCGGCGCCAGGACTGGAATTCGTGGGCCGTGTTCGGTGACACGTAGAACACGCTGTTGAAGCCCGAAGCCTTCAGGGCCTCGGCATTGGCGCGCGGATCGACCGGAGGTCCGCCCGGAGGGCCGGCGCGGCCGCCTTCGAGTTCGCGGCTGCCGAAGCCGACAAAGGCCAGCTTGATCTTGTCGCGGAAGCCCGGCGTCTTGTCGGCGTCTTCGACCGAAATCGTACCGCCGCTCAGAAGGCCGATATAGGCGAATTTGTCGAGATTGGCGAAGGTGATCAGCTTGGTTTCAAAGCCGCCCATCGACAGACCGGCCATGGCGCGGTTCGGTTGATCCGACAGGGTGCGGAAATGGCTGTCGACATAGGGGATCAGCTCATCGATCATGACCGTCTGGAACGGCTTGATGTCAAAGTTGCGCAGGCCGCCCATTTTTACTTCGTTGGTCATGCCATAGGTCATCACGATGATGAAGGGCTTCGTCTTGCCCTCGGCGATCAGGTTGTCCATGATCAGGTTGGCGTGGCCCTGGTTCGACCAGGCGGTTTCGTCCTCGCCCCAACCATGTTGCAAGTACAGCACCGGGTAGCGTGTCGCGCTGTCCTTGTGATAGCCCGGCGGGGTGTAGACAAAGGCGCGGCGCTGGGTGTTTGTGCTGGGAGACGGGAACATGATCTGTTGCACGTTGCCGTGGGGAACGTCCTTGAGGGCGTAGAAGTCGGCGTCGTGGGCCGGGATTTCGATGCCGCTTTCCCAGCGGATCGAGCCGTAGAAGTTCTTCGCGCCCGGATCGTTGAAGATGCCGCCGTCGACGGTCAGGTGGTAATAGTGAAAGCCTTCGTCCATCGGACCTTCGGTGGTGCCGGTCCATACGCCATCCGCCCCTTGGGTCAGGGTCGTACCGCCGCGCCCGCCCAGGCCCAGGCTGACCTTCACGGCCTTGGCGTCGGGTGCTGTGATGCGGAAGCGGGCATATCCCTGGGAATTGACCTGAGGATATTCCTGGCCCGGCTGGTTCAGCGACGACGGCTTGAAATCCTCGATGACGGCGGGTTGAGCCGCCGGCGCGGCCGGAGGCGGGGTCTGGGCCGATACGGAGCCAGCCAGAAGCAGGGCAGCCAGAGCTGCGGTGATAGCGTATTTCATGGACACCCTCCCAAGGTGATTTTGCCGTTCGTCGTGTGGCATCGGCATTTTAATTAGTCAGACTATTGCAGGGATTTGGAGGGGCCGCAATGGCTTGGGTGGGTTGGGAGGTCATTTTTGTTATCGAGGATAATGATAATTAGAAAAACCAGTTATTTGCAGGGGGTGTGTTCCACTCACCCCGAAGCTTCTCCGCGCCTGCGGCGGTGCAATCTTACATAGATTTTCAAACTCCCTCCTCCCCATTTTGTGGGGAGGGGGACCGCGAAGCGGTGCAGGGGTATGGGTAGACGCGATTGTCCCACGGCATTTCCGGAAAAAATATCCTTACCAATAAACAGTTTAGCACGTCTCAGGCCGCAGTAAGTTACCCCTCCACCGCTTCGCGGTCCCCCTCCCCATGAAATGGGGAGGAGAAATTTCGTCACCTCAACAACCCTATGCAATAGGTCTATCGCAGGTGAGGAGGGGGACCTGGGGCAAATGCGTCACATGCTCTACCGAAGTCGCAAATATTGTTGCGTTTGCAATCATAATCGCTTATCAGGCCGGGATAGCCAGTCCCGGCAAGACCTGAAGCAGGAAAGGAGACCATCATGCGAGCCACGTTCCTGAACCGCGAAACCGATCTTCTTATCCTTACTCTTCAGGAACCAATTGCATGGGCAATTTCCTGTCAGGCGCACACGCACGCCTGATCTGTTCCGGCGGCGCAGGCAGCGCTGCCAATACCTGTAAATGTTGCGAAATCACGCTCATCGGGCGCGATCCGGCGCGCTTCGACCCGTTGGCGCTGGATCAACTGGATGCCACCGCGCGTCTGGACGGCATGGGCAAGGTTGTCGGCCTGCCCGATCTGCACGCCGGCAACGGCATTGCCGTGGGCGCCGCCTTCTGGTCGCCCGACCGCATCTGGCCGCACCTGGTCGGCAGCGATATCGGCTGCGGCATGGCCCTGTGGCAAACCAGCCTTCCGGTGCGGAAATTCCGCGTCGGCCAGGTGGACCGCCGTCTGCAAGGGCTCGATGACCCGTGGGACGGGCCGGTTGAGGACGCTCTGGCCGCGGCCGGGCTGCCACGCGAACTGGGCATGCTGTCGCTGGGCGGGCCTTCGCTGGGCACGATCGGCGGCGGCAACCACTTCGTCGAGTTCCAACGGATCGAAGAGGTTGTCGATCCTCAGCGATTTGCGGCGCTCAATGCCCAGGAGGATCGCGTCTGGATGATGGTGCACAGCGGCTCGCGCGGGCTGGGCCAGGCGATCCTGTCGGCGCAGATGGACCTGACCGGCAAGTCGGGTCTTCCGGCGGCCACCCCGGAGGCCAGGGCCTATCTGACACGGCATGACCAGGCCGTGGCCTGGGCGGTGGTCAACCGTCGGATCATTGCCGAGCGGTTCCTGAACGCGGTGGGTCTGTCCGGCGAATGCCGGCTGGATATCACGCACAACAGCGTCACCGCCTATCGTGACGGTTGGCTGCACCGTAAGGGGGCGGCGCCGGCGGATTGCGGTCTGGTTGTGATCCCGGGATCGCGCGGGGACTTCAGTTATCTGGCGGAGCCTGTCGCGGAGCAAGCGGAGGTGGCGCTGAGTTCGCTTGCGCACGGCGCCGGGCGCAAATGGAGCCGCAACGATGCTCATGCGCGGCTGTCGCGGCGGTATAAGGTGGCTGATCTGCAGAAGACCCGGCTGTCCAGCCATGTGATCTGCGAGGACCGACGGTTGATCTTCGAGGAGGCTCCGGAGGCCTATAAGGATATCGCCGGCGTTATTGGCGACCTTGAGGCGGCCGGTCTTATCCGGGTGATCGCGCGGCTTCGGCCCTTGCTGAGCTACAAGACGAGGGCATCATGACCGAAATCATTCTGCATATAAGCTCCGGCAAGGGGCCCGACGAATGTTGCTGGGTCGTTACGAAACTGGCGCAAGCCTTCACGCGCGAGGGGGCGGAGCAGGGGGTGACCTGCGACGTCCTCGATGCGGGGGAGGCGCTGCCGGCGTCTCTCCTGCTGAGCGTCAGCGGCGAAGCGGCGCCGGCGTTTGTGCGTGAGCGGATCGGGACCATCCAGTGGGTGGGCGACAGCCCGTTTCGCCCGCTGCACAAGCGGCGCAACTGGTTCGTGGGGGTGGCGCTGGCGCCGTCGCCGCAGAGCGTGCCCGATTTGCGCGAAAGCGACATCACGTTTTCGACCATGCGGGCAAGTGGACCGGGCGGACAGCACGTCAACAAGACGGACAGCGCCGTGCGAGCGGTCCACCGGCCGACCGGATTGGTGGCGACGGCCCAGGAACAGCGCTCTCAGCATGCCAACCGCAAGCTGGCGACGCTGAAACTGGCGCTGATGCTGGAAGAGCGGCGGGTGGAGGCGGGGGGGCAGGCCCGGCGTGACCAATGGTCGGCGCATCAAGCGCTGGAACGCGGTAACCCGGTGCGGACCTATATCGGGCCGCATTTCAAGCTCAAGGTGGCCAAGTGAGGTGATCGGCTGTTTCGGGGTTGGGAGGACCGCCCCGAGACAGCGCTCTGAATGAGGGGAACTGGCGGGACAACCGATGCTGCACTACACGCAGGCGTGGAGTAGTCGTGTATTTGGTGTCATGTCACCAAACTAATTAGCTAGAGGCAACCTTATCGACTTTTGATAGCATCCGTGCCTTGTTCGGTCCCAGCGATGAACCGGTTGAGACGTAACGATGCTCCGAGCGGAATATAACAAAGACGCCGCCTTTCTCCTCAAGCTCAATGACGCCTTGCGGACACAACCCGATGCTGACGCCGTCGCCAATCGGGGCATTGCGATGCTCGCAGAAGCCCTCGACCTCGACTGCTGTTATATCGCCCTGCTCGACCTGACGAACGATCGGGCGGACATGCCATATCAGTGCAGACGCAACGGCTTCGCAGCCCTGCCGCTCACCGTATCCTTGCAGGATTTTCCCGACACCATCAGCCATGCCGCAGAGGGTACGACGGTTCTGCACAATGTAAGCACCGATCCCAGGCTGTCGGATAGAGACAAGCAAAGCCTCATGGCCATCGGTCTGAAGTCGCTCGTCGTCGCGGCGTTGCGCAAGGGCGAGAACAATCCCGTGTGGGCACTCGTCGGCGTGACATCGCAACCGCGTACCTGGCTTCCGGCCGACGTCACCCTTATCGAGGACGTGGCCGAGCGGATCTGGGCAGCCATGGAGCGGGCTCACGCCGAGGCGCGCCTTCGCGAGAGCGAGTCGCGATACCGTCTGCTCTTCGAATCTATCGATTCGGGATTCTGCGTGGTCGAAGTTAATCTTGGCGACGACGGCGAACAAATCGATTACCGCGTGCTGGAAGCGAACCCTGCGTTTTATCACCAAACCGGTTTTCCCGTAGACATCCTGGGCCATTGGTTACGCGCGGCCGCGCCTGGCCTGGAAGAGCATTGGTTCGAAACCTATGGCCGCATCGCCCGCACGGGGGAGCACGAACGGTTCGAGCATGGATCCGCCCTGCTGGGCCGCAGGTTTGACGTGTATGCCTTTCCCGCCGGCGGGCGTGAGGGGCGGCGGGTTGCGATCCTGTTCAACGATATAACGGCGCGCCGCAAGGCAGAGACAGGTCTGCAGGAAAGCGAGGCGCGATTCCGTAATATGGCCGACCACGCGCCGGTCATGACCTGGGTCACAGACGCGTCGGGCTACTGCACCTATCTCAATCGCGCCTGGTACGAATTTACGGGCCAGACTAAGGGAGAGGCAGAAGGTTTTGGCTGGCTCACCGTTACACATCCTGACGACAAGGCTCGCGCCGATGAGGTGTTTCGCCAGGCGAACGAAGACCAAAAGCCGTTCCGTATTGAGTACAGGTTAAGGCATGCCGATGGTTCCTACCGCTGGGCGATCGATGCAGCAGCGCCGAGATTCGATCAGGACGGACAGTTCCTGGGGTACATTGGTTCGGTCATCGATATCAGCGAGCGCAAGGAGGCGGAGTTGGCGCTTCGCGAGCTCAATGACCGGCTCGAGAGCCGCGTGGCGGAAGCCCTCGCCGAACGGAAGGTCTTCTCCGACGTGATCGAGGGGGCAACGGCGGGCGTAACGGCACTTGACCTGGGCTACACCATATTGGCGATCAACAAGTCCAGTATCGACGGTTTCGAAGCCGGCTTCGGCAAACGCCCCCGCGTGGGCGACAATTTTCTCGAATTGTTCGCCGGTATGCCCGGTCATCTTGCCCAGCACCGCGAGATCTGGTCGCGCGCCCTGACCGGCGAGGACTTTTCCGTCGTCCAGGCTTTCGGTGAGGAACATCGCGCCCGCCGCTATTTCGACGTTCGTTTCAGCGCCCTTCGCGACCCGGCTGGCGCGGTGATCGGGGCGTCCAGCACGTCCTACGACGTAACGGAAAAGGTTCAGGCAGAACGCCAACTGGACATGGCGCAGCAACAGCTGCGGCAATCGCAAAAGATGGAAGCGATGGGGCAGTTGACCGGCGGCGTCGCGCACGACTTCAACAATCTGCTGGGCCCCATAATCGGTTCCCTCGACATGCTCCAGCGCCGCGGCGTAGGCGGCGAACGCGAACAAAGGATGATTGCGAACGCCTTGCAGTCCGCCGATCGCGCGCGGGTGCTCGTCCAACGGCTACTGGCCTTTGCACGGCGTCAACCGTTGCAGGCGGAGGCCGTCGACGTCAAAGGGCTGATAGAGGGGATGGCGGATCTGGTGGCCAGCACGTCCGGCCCGACCATTCGTGTCGAACTTGACCTTGCGCCGAACTTGCCAAGCGCCCGCGCCGACGCCAACCAGCTGGAGATGGCGCTGCTCAACCTGGCCGGCAACGCGCGTGACGCCATGCCGGACGGTGGCCGCCTTGTCATTGCGGCGGCGCAGGAGGTTGTCGAGGCCGGCCATCACCGCGCCAACCTGGCGCCCGCGACCTACATACGCCTGTCCGTGTCGGACTCCGGCCTTGGCATGGACACGTCGACCCTGGCGCGCGCCGTCGAACCTTTCTTCAGTACCAAAGGCGTCGGCAAGGGGACGGGCCTCGGGCTGTCGATGGTTCACGGGCTTGCCGGGCAGCTTGGCGGCGAGCTGGCGATTTCCAGCAAGCCCGGACTAGGGACCCGGGTTGAACTTTGGCTTCCGGTCAGCGAAGACGCCGCCGAGCGGTCAGCGACCGCTGCAGTTGCGGCTACGTCGCACGGATCGGGAACGATACTCGTCGTGGATGATGAGGACCTGGTGCGCGCTACCACGACCGATATGCTGACGGAATTGGGATACAAGGTCGTCGAGGCCGCGTCGGCGGAAGACGCCTTGCACGTGCTAAGAGATCGCCACGACATCGACATGCTTGTAACCGACCATTTGATGGCTGGAATGAATGGTACGGATCTTGTGCGCCAAATGCGCGCTGAGCGTCCGGATCTGCTTACTTTGGTCGTGTCGGGGTACGCCGACATCGAGGGCGTAACGCCCGATATCGCGCGGCTCGTCAAACCGTTCCGCCAGACCGACCTCGCCGCGGCGATCAAACAGCTGCTATCGTCCTGAGCGAAGTGCGCGCCACTGTCCTGCGTGGGTGAAGCCAGGACGCCGGCGGGCGGCGAGCGTCCGATGACGTACCTCACCCTTTCAAGGGCCAACACGTCAGCAAATGACTCTGCCCCCTTAATTCCCCGGAAGGTGGCTAAGTGAGGCGATCGACTGTCGCGGGGCGGGTAAACCTGTTCCGTGACGGTTGCGCCATCATTGCCAATAGCAACGGTCTTGCCTGTGGCCTTTTACCGTGAGAAGGTGTGGTTAACGGGGAGACGCCTATGCGCGGTATGATATCGGGATTGGCCGTCGCGGCGGTCGTGATCAGCCTGGCTGGGACAGCTGGCGCGGCAACGGTTCAGGCGCAACTTCGTTTTCAGATCAAACCCACGGCGGCCGATCCCGCCTGGGCGACGCCCGGCGCCAAGTTTGAGAAGATGGGCGAATGCGCCTATATTTCGGGCCGGGCGGTCGCCAGTTGGCCGCAGCGCGTTGCGCTGGCCAAGGGGCAGGCGACGGCGCCGGTGTTCAATCCGGGCTTCCCTCAGCCGGATGGGACCTATCTGCCCAATAGCGCCGACGACGGTTTCAACACCCTGTTCTATCCGATCGAGGCCGTCGCGGGCGTTAAGTCTGTGGTCTGCCGCGGCACGATCCTGGCCAATGGCGTCGACGTCACGGCCGACACGCCGGGGCGCGTGGCCGCTGCCTCAGCCGAGACGATTGGCAAGACGGGGCCCCTGATGGTCGCGCCGGAGCTCGACACCGCGCGGCTGGCCAAGGTGGTCACCGACGGGGGCACACCGACGCCGACCGGTCCGATTCCCGGCGTGACCGTGCCGTCACCGTCAAAAACGGGCGGCGGCCATGTCAACTATATCAATGGCAAGTTCGACTTCGAAACCGGGACCTATGAGGGTACCAATGTCGGGGGCAATACGCCGTGGTCGGGCGCTGGACCTCGCGATATCCGCCAGGACGGCTACAAAGATAAGGTGACGATTAAGCCTTTGACAGGGGCGCACTTCCTGGCCGGAGGGCCGTCGGCGACCGCGCGTGGCTATCTGGGGTGCCATAAGGCCGCGTTCGGCGCGTCGCCGAACCAGGTCAAGGTGGGCGAATATTACTGCTTCCGCACGGTCGAGAACAATCTGGTCGAGATCGCCATTCAATCGGTCAAGCCGACCAGCAATGAGAGTGCGCCCTGGCAGATCGATTTCGGCTACAAGCTGTGGACCACGCCGCCGTTCATGTTAGGGGCCGGCGGCGTCACCCTTACCTTCCTGCATCCCAAGCTGGACGTCGAAACCGGGGTGCTGGAAGGCAGCGGCCCTGAGGCTGGATCGGTGCCAGCCTACGCCGGGCCGCGCGATCTGAGGCTGGACGGTTACAAGGCGGACGTTACCTTGAGAACCCTGAATGGTGCGCAATACGCCACCAGTGGGGCGATGACGACGGCGCCTAGCTATAGCGGTTGCAACGGCAAGTACTACGGTAGTGAGGTGCCGGCGAAGGTCAAGGCGGGCGAGTTCTATTGTCTGAAAACCGGCGAGGGGCATTTGGTCGAGATCAAAATCAACGCGATCAAGGAAACCTCCTATGCGCCAAACGCGCCCTACGAGGTCAGTTTGAGCTATACGGTGTGGAAATAGTCTTGGCGATGTAGGTGTCCTGAAGAGTTGGGGATTCCGGATCGTGTCACTGAAATGCATTCAATTCATTCGATTCGGCGTCGCCTTTATGCAGAGAATATAAGTTATTTTGGGAGCTTTCGATTAGTCTTATGCAGAAAGAACAAGGTGCCACTGAGAGCTATGGAGTGCAGGTAAGCGAGGATTATAAGATATGGTGGAAGCGTTGGCACAAAAGTGATTACAGCTGGGATGGCCTCTTAAATAAGCAATTATTTTTTCACTATGATCCAGTGGGTAGACATCACGACAGTATATCTCACCAAGATTTGTATAGAGGTTATGGTGAAGAATTAATATATGCGCCGGATGGCCGTCTTTTTACGCCATTACACTTACCTGTTTACTGGCTTGCAGATAAAGAAAAAGATGTATGGATAACCACTCGGAAGTATTTTTGGCGAGAATCTGATTGGCAGAAGTTCGAGCAGAAAGCATATTCAAATTTTAATTTCGTAAGTGGTGAAGAAAAAATAAAGGTCCTTAAAGGGCCTATGGAATTTACCGGATATTTTCCACTGGAAGGCGTATCCGTTCGTGATTATTTCTTATACCTTTTGGCGGGATTGGAAAAAGTAACTGCTTGTCATTTTGTCGATGAATTCTCGATTAATAATTTTTCCAACATAGAGATTTCAAATTGTATATTCGACAAAGATATAAAATCTTTTTCACAACATGAGCGCGCGGGTGAAAGTAAATATGTAAAGATAGAAAGGTCTTATATATCTGGAGGTGTTTCAATATCTGGTGGATGTTACAGTGATCTAAAAATTACTTCATGCAACGTCAAGCACATTGCAATATGCGGCGCTAGCGTAAAAAAGGCGCGGATTCGTTGTACCATTAGAGAGCCGCGTCATTGTGACTTTAGTGACACAGAGTTTCTAGTGTCGCAAGGGGATAGGATTGATTTTAGAGGGTCTGGTCTTGGCTTTGTTGGTGCATTTTATACGTCGAAAATTGATGGTGGCTTAGAAATAGACCATTCGATCGATAACATTTCGATCGATAGGTATTATGGAAAATTTGTTATTGACGGTATATTGAGTGCAACACGTGGAGTTTGGCGAAATTGGCCGCCGCTGAGTTTGGATGGAAAGAAAAGACTAGAGCGCTCTCAAATGCTGAGGCGCCTAGAAGGTGGAGCTTTACTTCTAAAAAACGAAATGATGGCGAGGAAAGATGAAGAGTCTGCTCATCTATTTTATCGATTTGAACTTTGGGCTCGTGCTTATAATCCATCCACTGACATTGGTACAAGGCTTGTTCTGAAAATTTACAGGTGGGTTTCTCGATATGGGAACGATATTTTGAGGCCAATACTTTGGTCTTTTCTTCTATCTTTTGTTTGTTCTTTGTTCTATTTGTTTATATTTACGATTAGTATTGGTTGGGAATTTGCATTTAGTTTTCGATGCTTTAATTATTTTCCTGACGCCTTTTCTTTCTCGGTGGGGCGTCTTGCTCCTGTCCTCCCGTGGGACATAAAGGGCGCTGAGATCCCTGGATCCTTGGACTACTCACTACGCACCTCCCATGGCTGGGTTGGCGCTATCTCGCGCTTTGTGGCCACCTTTCAGACTTTTGTAACTGCGGTTCTCGTTTTTCTATCTGCTCTTGCCGCGAAAAGGCGGTTCAAAATGTCGGACTGAAATCTAGCCTATCATGATTGATTGTTGCTGCGAGTCTAACGAGTGGATAAACACCCCTTGGCCTTCTCATTCTGTTGTATATTATTGATTAAATTGATAGTCTCGTTAGTCCCTGGCGGGGCTACCTGCGATCTCTGGCGTGCGCCACAGTGCGGGTTGGCGGTAGATCTATTCCCGTGGTATGGACTGACGTGGCGAGGATTGGGCCGCAAAGCTATTTAAAAGCCTTTCGCAGCCATAGGCTGCAGCCGCCCAGGCTTTAGGTTGCGATTTTTAGTGCTTTTTGGCTATTGCCGAGTGATTTGTCCCGTGCTTTTTAAAGCTTTTGTATCGGCTCCACCCCGATGCAGCCCAACGGACATTTAGTTCGAAAATTCGGTACGATCAAAGGTTGCGAACGCCGTTGTTGGAGTCGACGGGTCGGTCGAGCGGGATATGTGGTGGATTGAAGGAAAACTTCCTTCTATCGTCGGAAATAGCTTCCATTTGACCATCGCACATGTCTGAGTTCTAAGGTGAAATGATTTTCTTTGTGTTTTCTATGCGATCGATGGGTGGCTTATGATTGAAGTTAACAGTGTGGAAGATTTTGTTTCTGCGATTAAACAGTGCGACGCCTCTATTCGCCATATTTTACGCCGAACCAAAGCAGTTCATAACGATACCGTTGGAAGTGACTATAATGCAATTGTCGGAGATTTGCTCAATCATGCTGAGACAACGAGGGGGGTATTAACTAACATAAGGCAAAATGTTAGACTTATGCCACATCGTGCGGACGCATTAATTGGTAAGTTAGATAATGCGGTTTATATGTATAAAGGCTTAAGAGAATTGTCTGCTTTCAGGAGTCATGTCGAGTTATATGAAGTGAATGTTCCTGCGGATATTTCTGAGCATATTGACAAAATTGGCGTATCTATGGGGCGTGTTTCCATGGGGCAGTTGTTGAATCTATCAGATTTATTGATTGCTGGTATGAAAGATTATGTTCTCAAGTTAATTAAGCCACCCGAAGTCGACGGAATGTTCGCGGAAGGGCAGGACGAATTAGGCCGTCCTGCAATAACGTTTACTCCTTCTCAAATTTTGTCTCCAGTCAGATTTGTTTTCATTGACGGTAAGATCGAAGTAATTCCGCCCAACAATAAAGATCCCAAAATTACGGAGGAGGTGGAGGGAATAAGAAATTACATATTAAGTGAATCTAACATGGTTTTAAAGGCTATGGCCGGCGGTAACTTGGATCCAAGATACATAGATTTTGTAAAAAATATTCGCGACCAAGTTTCTCGAGAAAATATTGATGTATTTTTTCTTGGTACTCAGTTGTGTCAAGCGCAATCCTATATTGATACTGTCGAGGACAATAAACCTTACAGTTCATTCGTGTTTTATGTCAGTTTTGTTTCAAATGCAATGCGTTACTGTACGACATTCAATGACTGGAAGAGTTTTATTGCATCGGAGTATACGGAAATTGATTTTGGGGATGTCTTGAAAATCAAGAATATCTTGATCGACTTCTTGAGGCAAGCTTCGGGTACGGGATTTCCTACTTCCATGAAGGTGCTTGAGGAAGTTGGCCAAGTCTGCGCATGGGATGTATATCCCGATACAAGTATTAAGTATTCAAAAAGTGTTAGAGCTATTTGGTATGTATATATTACAACATGTTACAATCTTATTGCTGCTGCTTATGGAGAGATATTTAAAGGTACGTTTGGGCGGCAAGATCTAATAGAGGCAAACATAAATAAGAAGGGTTTGTCGGCTATTGCAGCTCGTGCAGTGTCCGATGCGGAATCTTCACAGGAAGTTTTTGCTAAGGTAAAGAGTGCCGCGTGGATATCTGGTGCAACGCCGGTAATTGCAAAGTTACTGTAACGAAAATCGGTGAGCTGATAACTTCGTGTAGGCGAATATAGGATGCTCAGATGGCGGGTCTGCCCACCAACAAAACTCCGGTCCTCCGTGAAATCTGCGCTGAGAATAAAGGGGCAAAGACGATAAGTCGTCACGTAGGTGATGCGGCGCGCTGCAGCAGTACAGACAACCGCGATCACGGCCTCTCCCGCTCAATCGTAACCCGCCCCTTACAACTCAACCGCCGACACACGGACGCGTCCTCGATCTGCTGGACCGTCCGGGTGCCATAGCGGGCCTCTTCAACCAGGCGACGGACCTGGTGGACCACGGACAGGCCGCAGGCCAGGCAGGTGCCGCGCAGCTTGTCATAGGGCTTCATGTCGTACAGGCGAATCTGGGTTTTCCACGGCTGGTCGCGGCTGTCCAGGGCGCGCAGAATGTCGGCGAAGGCGCCGTCGTCCTTCATCTTCATCCGCCGCTCCTTCGCGTGGCCTTTGGATTCGCTTTCGCCGTGCCAGACGTCGAGGACCTTCGGGGCGTAGGGCTGAAGCGGCTGGCCGTGGGCGTCGTAGCGATAGCCGCCGATGTGGAAGATGTCCGGGTTCTTGCTGTCCTTCATGGCGATGCAATAGGTGTCGCGCCGCCCGGTGAAATCGCGCACGCCTTCCAGGTCGACAAAGAAGCCGTCTTTGATCAGCATGTCACCCTCCCAAGGCCTAGTTCCCGCGCGGCGGTGTGTATGTTCTTACTTTGTTCTCATTAGTGGGTAGGAGTCAAGTGAGGCTGGCCGGTCGGGGCCTGATCGTGACACGGACGTTCTGAGGTTTGTGTCTTTTCGTGTCGCCGCAAGGCGGCGGGTTCGTGGTGTTCGTGTTGAGATCTTGGGGAGGTGAGGGTTTCCAGGGCAGTGGGGGAATCGCTAAGAGGACCCCTCCGTCTCGACGCGCTTCGCTGGCCTTCGGCCTGGCTTCGCTTGCTCGCCACCTCCCCATCTTCGATAGGGAGGAGAAGATTTGGCGAGACAGTGGCCGTCAACTTGAGAGGGCGGCCGTTTTGCGGAGTAGGGGTGATCGCCATGACAATTCGTTCTTAGTTTGTTCTCATTGCCGGGGACGAGTCAAGCGGGTAGCGTCGCAGGCTGGGGATGCCGGAGCCGCGACCATGTGCAATCTGTACAGCCAAACCACGAACGCCCAGGCGATCATCGATTTCGTCAAGGGATGGAAGGCGGTTCGTGACCGGGCCGGGAACCAGTTTCCGATCTCCGGGATCTTTCCGAACTATGACGCTCCGGTGCTGCGCGCGGTGGAGGACGAGCTGGAGCTGGTCATGGCCAAGTGGGGCATGCCGTCGCCGCCGTTCGCGCTCCAGGGCAAGAAGTCCGACATCGGGGTGACCAATGTGCGCAACACCAAGTCGCCGCATTGGCGACGGTGGCTGGGGGTGGAAAGCCGGTGTCTGGTGCCGGTGACGTCGTTTGCCGAGCCGGATCAGGTGTCGGGCTCCAAGGTCAATCACTGGTTCGCGTTCGGCGAGGCGCGGCCGTTGTTCTTCTTCGCAGGCGTATGGACCAACACGACGCGGCAGGTGCGCGTGTCGGGCGATCCGGTGGCGGGGGATTTCTATGCCTTCCTGACGACGGAGCCGAACGCTGAGGTCGGGGCGGTGCATGAGAAGGCGATGCCGGTTATTCTGACGACTTTGGACGAATGCCAAGCGTGGATGACGCTGCCGTGGGCGGAGGCGCAAGGCTTGCAGCGGCCTTTGCCGGATGGGGCTTTGCACGTTGTAGCGACGGGGGCCAAGCGCGACGGCCCCGGCGAGGCGACGCAGGCCGAGCCCGGGCTACCGGGCGGCGATGTCCAGGGGACGCTGATTTAATCGCGAAGTTCGTGTCTTTTCGTGTCGCCGCAAAGCGGCGGGTTCGTGGTGTTCGTGTTCAAATCTTGCGGCCTTCGGCCTGGCTCGTTCGTGCGGTCCTTGCGCTTGCGAGGATATATCTTGGCTACGCTCACCTACGCACGAAGAAGAACGCGGGGAGGCATAATTCGACCCCACGATGATCTTGACCCATATTTCCTGAAATACTCGAAGATGCCGGGCGGCCGCCCGGCGTGAAAAATCGATCAATCCGGGTGTCGGCCAAATTCATGTACAAAAGTTACATTTTCGCCTTGACTTTGAAATGTATATTTAGTACATTTCAGCTCTGGGGTCTCGGCCAGCGTCTGACATCAAGGCGATTGTCAGTCTGTTGATCGGGAGCCTCAGCTGCCGGGGATAACCCGTGGTGCGCACCATGATGACTGTCAGCTCCAAATGCGGGGTGATGGCGCCATCTGGCGAACCTCTACGGGGCGAACCTCTACGGGGCGGACGGAAGTATAGGCGCGCCTCCACCCAGGCCGCAGCATACCCCTCCATCGCCGGCAAGTGATGCGGTCTTTGACATTGTGAATCAAAAACATCTTCCCGAGTTAGGCCACAACGGTTGAAGACTGAGCCCAGCGGCGGCCAGCTGTGGCCAACGGCCTGCCCTCGTGTATTTCCGATTTTTGGAAGGGGCTATCTGGAAACAGGGGATGAATCTTTGCGATAACGCCAAGGGAGGGCGTTTTCGCAAAGCAGATCCACAGATTACACAGATTACACAGATTGGATCTTAATCTGTGTAATCTGTGTAATCTGTGGATACCTTCCCTTACTCTGCGCTTCGCGGCAACGCCAGGAAGGCGCCGGTGAAGACGGTGACGAGGTGACGGTAGGCGTCGACCGCGTCGCCCGACTGGCACAAACCGCCCGACAGACGGTCGATCCGGCCGGTATCCGCCATCGTCAAGGTCAGGGCCCCCGTCAGCATGTGGTAGGCCCAGTACATGTCCTTGGCCGCCACGCCCGGGACGGCGACGTGCAGGGCTTCGATGAAGCGGGCAATCAAGGTGTCAAAGTGCGAGGTCATCATCCCCGCCCATACCGCTGACGAATTGACCTCTGCCACCAGGCGGCAATAGTTGCGCCAGCCCGGATCCTGGGAGCTTTGGGCGGTTTTGACCGGGCGGACGAAGGCATTCAGGATTTCTTCGACGCGGATGGTGCGGTTTTCAGTTTGGGCCGCGGTGAGGGCCGCGTCCAGCTCGTTGCTGCGCTCCTGGTTCAGGACCTCGGCGCGGCGCAGGAAGACGGCGTCGAACAGGCCGCGCTTGGAATCGAAATAGTAGTTGGGCAGGGCGACGTCGACCCCGGCCATGTCCGCCACCTGACGGACCGTCACGCCATAAAATCCGCGTTCGGAGAATAGGGCCTCGGCGGAATCCAGCACCAAATCACGGCGGCTCTGGAGGCCGGCAGCTTTGGCTGAGGCGGCTTTACGCGGCGCTTTCACAGAAATGGTACCTTCCCTCGTTTTTTCCATCCTGTGACACGACTCAAACGGAACGGTCAAATTTTCAATGATCGTTGAAAATATGTTGACACTCAACGGATGTTGAAAAATAGTAACTCTACAAACAAGATAAAGCGGCTTAAGTAGGTCGCCGGATCGAAGTGCTTTCGTTGGAACGGTCAGAGAAGCGGCGCCATCGGTATACCCCTCCGTCGGCTTCGCCGCCACCTCCCCACACGTGGAGAGGAGGACTTGGTTCGAGCTGAGGTCTAATCGTTCTGAAAAAACAGGGAGTGGGCGGTGGACGCCATCTACAGCGATATCTGGTACCAAAGCGCCGACACGCGACTGCGGTTGTATGCACGTGATTATGGCGGCAGCGGCATGCCGGTGCTGTGCATGCACGGGCTGACGCGCAATTCGGCCGATTTCGAGTGGATCGCCGCGCACCTGGCGCAGCGGTATCGCGTTATTTCCGTCGACCAGCGCGGCCGCGGCAAGTCACAGTGGGACAATCAGCCGGCACATTATACGCCCGGCGTCTATGTCCAGGACATGTTCAAACTGCTCGGGGAACTGGGGATCACGCGCGCCGCGCTGATCGGCACTTCGATGGGCGGGCTGATGAGCATGATCATGGGGGCGTTTGCGCCGCAGATGGTGATCGGCATGGTGATCAACGATGTTGGGCCGGAGTTGGATCCGGCCGGGTTGGCGCGCATCGCCGGCTATACCGGCAAGGGTGTGGCCGTGGCCAGTTGGGAAGAGGCGGCCGCCCGGGCGCGTGAGACCAACAGCGTCGCCTTTCCGGATTATCACGACGACGACTGGCTGGCCTTTGCGCGCCGGACCTATGAAGCGCGGCACGACGGCAGCATCGCCCCGGCCTATGATCCGGCCATCTCGCAGGCCTTCGCGACGCCAGAGCCGACCGTGGCGCCGCCCGATCTGTGGGGGATGTGGGACAAGCTGGAAGGCTTGCCGATCCTGGCCGTGCGCGGTGAGATTTCTGACCTCCTGTCGGCGGAGACCTTGAAACAGATGGGAGAGCGTCATGTTGGCATGCACGCCGTCACCGTGCGTAACCGCGGCCATGCCCCCATGCTGGACGAAGGTGAGGCCGTCACCGCCATCGAAACCTTTCTGGAAGGATTGGAACCATGAAAGCTGCCATTGTCGGTTGGGGACACACCCCGTTCGGCCGTCTCGATATGTCGCTGGAAGACATGATCCAGGCCGTCTCCCGTGAAGCCCTGGCCGATGCCGGGTTGACGGGCGAGGACATCGACGCTGTCTGGCTGGGCAATTTCAATGCCGGCATGGTGCCGGACGGGTTCTGTGCCTCGATGATCCTGGGCGCCGACCCGGGCCTGCGGTTCAAGCCGGCGACGCGGCTGGAAAATGCCTGCGCTTCGGGTTCGGCGGCTTTGTACGCGGCCATGGATGCGATCGCGTCGGGGCGTGTGAAGGCGGCCCTGGTCGTCGGCGCTGAGAAGATGACCGCCGTCGACGGTGCGACGGTGACGCGGGCCCTGGGCGCGGCCAGTTATCAGCGCGAAGAGGCCGGGATGAGCTTCCCGCAGATCTTCGCCCAGTTCGCCCTGGCCTATCAGGCCAAGTATGGCGATCCGACCGAGGCCATGGCGCATATCGCTACCAAGAACCACGCCGCCGCCGTGCACAATCCGTTCGCCCAACTGCGCAAGCCGCTGGAGCTGGACTTTTGCCTGCACGCGTCGGACAAGAACCCGATCATTGCTGCGCCATTGAAGAAGACGGATTGCTCTCTGGTGTCGGACGGGGCGGCGGCGATCGTGCTGGTGCGCGAGGATATGGCGGGTGATTTCAAGCGCGCCGTCGGTTTCCGCGCGGCGCAACAGGTCAATGATTTGCTGCCGCTGTCGGCCAAGGACATGACGGCGTTTGAAGGGCCGCGGCGGGCGTTTGCCAAGGCCTATGAACAGGCTGGGGTGTCCGTCGGCGATATCTCGTTCGCCGAGGTCCACGACTGTTTCACCATTGCTGAGCTGCTGTCGGTCGAGGCCATGGGGCTGGCGGCGGCCGGGAAGGGGCGTGAGCTGGTCATCGACGGCGGGACGGGGCGTAACGGCCGGCTGCCGGTCAATATGTCGGGCGGGCTGAAGGCCAAGGGCCATCCGGTCGGCGCGACCGGGGTCAGCATGCATGTCATCGCCGCCAAACAGTTGACCGGTGAGGCGGGTGATATGCAACTTCATGATCCCAAGCTGGGCATGTGTTTCAACATGGGCGGCGGGGCGGTCGCGAATTACGTCTCCATTCTGGAAAGGCTGTAAGGGCACCATGATTTGGATGAAGAGATTCCAAGCCGTCAAGAGG
>NZ_GL883077.1:1676880-1688647 GCF_000204015.1 Asticcacaulis biprosthecium C19
GAAATAAGGATTTTCACGTCTAGAAAAGGTGCCTGCATACTTGGGTGAAGGGCGGATTTGACTAAAATAATACCGTCTTGGAAAGTTTCAACGCTAACGGAAATGTAAATTGCCACATCCGCTCAGTTCGCTTAGATGGCGAGCTTTCAAGGCTGTATTTCAGGAGATTGGGTATGAATTCGCATACATTCCTCATGCGCGGCTGTGCGGCCGTTGTGATCACAAGCTTTGTTGCCGGGCCGGCGTCCACGGCGACGCCGCCGAAGCAGGTCGTCACCGGACCGGTCGCCAACTACTGGATCGACACCACCACGAGCAGCGGCTTCAGCATGTCCGGGATAGGGCAGGGCAAGGCGCCGTCCATGTCGTCGATGATGGGCATGATGTCTGGCGACGTGAACCACACTGTGACCTTGACGCTGGGCTCGAACCAGGTGGCCAAGACCGAGACGACCGGCGATCACCGGATGAGCGCGGGCGACCTGCCGCTCTATTACAAGCGCAAGGTGGCCGCGCCGACGCAGCCGACGCAATATACGCCTGGTGAGCCGCAAAGCTATGAGCCGCCCAAGGGCAAGATCCTGATCTACTGGGGTTGCGGTGAGCATGCACCCGCCGGCCAGCCGCTGGTCATCGACCTGGCCAAGATCACCGATCCGAACCAACGTATGACCCTGGTCAAGCAATTGGCGCCGCAGGTGACTCTGGACACCGTCAAAAAGCCGACCCCGGACAGCGTCAAGGCCTATGGTGAGTGGCCCAATGCCAAGGCCGACAACGGCTTTACCGGCCATTCGCTAACCGGCGCGCATACCGTGAAAACGGACTATGCCCCGCAGATCGACTTTTCGCTGAACCAGGGCCAGGACTTCCTGGCGCCGATCAAGGTGTCGGGTAATCAGAAGGCCGCTTCGGGCGCGGTGCCCTTGACGTGGGCGGCGATTCCGAATGCCAAGGGTTTTGTGGCGACAGCAATCGGCGCAGGTCGTGAGCGCGACACCTTCATCATGTGGACGTCGGCGGCCAGCAACACCGGCTGGATGGGCATGGCGCCGGATTATCTGACGCCGGGTGATGTCGAGCGGTTGACAGCGTCGAAGGTGTTGCTGCCGGGGACGGCGACGGCCTGCACCGTTCCGGCCGAAGTTGCCAATGCCGGTGAAGGCGCCATGTACAATATTACGGCCTATGGCGGGGAAACCAATCTCAGCTTCCCGCCACGTCCGGCAGACCCGAAGGTGGCATGGAATATCCAGTGGACGACCAAGATCCGCTATAAGTCGACGACGGGCGGCCTGCTGGGGCAGGATATGGGCGGCATGAGCGGCGGGATGTTCGGCATGGGCGGACAACCGTCCGAGGCGGAAGAGCAGACCCCGCCTGAGGCGACATCAGGCGACGGCAAGAAGAAAAAGAAAAAGGGCGGCGCCCTGTTTGGCGAGATCGTCAAACAGGGCGTGGGCAGTTTGATACCGTAAGGCAAAGGCCCGGAACCGCTGGTTCCGGGCCTTATCTTTCTACCACACGATATGTGCGAGGACGTCGGCCACCAAGGCGCTGTTAACCGTGATGACGTTGGCGCCACCCAGGGTAATGACCACATTGCTGCCGCTTTGGGTGACCAGGCCGGCATTGGCCACGCCGCCGGTATAGGCAGCGATGTTGATGCTGTCATTCTGGGCCGCGCTGAAATCGGTGATGGTGTCAGTCCCGCTATTGGCGTCGAAGAAGAACAGATCGGCGCCCAGGCCGCCGCTCAGGTTATCCGTGCCACCCTTGCCGTTGATCGTGTTGTTGCCGTCGTTGCCGCCCAGCGTATTGCCCAGCGAGTTGCCGGTGGCGTTGACATTGTCGGACCCGATCAGGTTCAGGGTCTCGGCATAGCGCAGGTTCAGCGAATAGGTCACCGTCGAGAAGATAACGTCGCTGCCATTGCCCGAGGTTTCGACGACATTGTCGCCGGCGTTCTGGATATAGTAGGTGTCGTGGCCCGCGCCGCCGGTCAGCACATTGACCCCGGCATTGCCGGTCAGGACGTTGTTGAGGGCATTGCCGTTCGCGTTCAGGTCAGCCGAACCGGTCAGGGTGACGTTTTCAAGATTGGCGCCCAAGGTCGTGGTGAAGGGCGTCTCGAGGGTGTCGATGCCTTCGTTGAGGTTTTCGGTGACGACGTCCCCGGCAGCGCTGATCATGTAGGTGTCGTTGCCGGCACCGCCCGCCAAGGTGTCGTTGTTGGCGCCACCGTCCAGGATGTTGTTGCCACTGTTGCCGGTCAGGATGTTGGCGAAACCATTGCCGGTGGCGTTGACATTGGCTGAACCGGTCAGGGTCAGGTTCTCGACCTGGCGGCCGGACAGGCTGTAGGTCACGGTCGAGTTGATCAGGTCCGTGCCTTCATTGGCGGCTTCGACAACATTGTCGCCGGTGTTCTGGACGTTGTAGGTATCGTTGCCCAGGCCGCCGGTGAGGACGTTGACGCCGGTGTTGCCGGTCAGGATATTGTTCCCGGCATTGCCGGTGCCGTTGATGTTCGCCGAGCCCGTCAGGGTCAGGTTTTCCAGGACGTCGGTGAGGGTAAAGGTGATGGCCGACTCGACGGTGTCTGTGCCCTCATTGGCGTTTTCGTTGATGACGTCGCCGACATTGGAGAGAACATAGGTGTCGTCGCCCAGACCGCCGGTCAGGGTGTCGTTGTTGGCGGCACCGTCCAGCCGGTTGTTGCCGGTGTTGCCGGTGATGAGGTTGGACTGGCCGTTGCCGGTGCCGTTGATATTGGCCGAGCCCGTCAGGTAGAGGACGTCAACAAAGGTGAAGGCGAGGCTGAAGGTCGCGGTGGCGAAGGCATAGTCGTAACCCTGGCCGTTGCCATCGATGATGCTGTCGGCGGTGGAGTCGATATAGTAGGTGTCGTCGCCGAAGCCGCCTTCCATCGTGTCGTTGCCTGTGCCGCCGTCGATGCGGTCGTTGCCGGCATTGCCCACCAGGCGGTCATTGCCGTCGAAGCCGTTGAGGAAATCGTTCAGGTTGGCGCCGAACAGGCTGTTCGGGCCGCCATTGCCGTTCAGGGTCAGGGCCGGGAACAGGTTAGTCGAGAGGCTGTAGCTCTCCGTTCCGCCCCGCTCGCCCAGGTCGACGCCGTTGCCGGCACCGATGGCGGTGCGGCCGCGGAAATCGGGCAGGGCGAAGGTGGTGATGCCGTTGCCGCCGTAGGTTGTGCCCAGGAGGGAGAACAGGGCCTGGTTCTGATTGATGCTCAGGAGTTGGCCTTGGCAGAAGGCCCAGCCCCTGGGGGCGTAGTTGATCGCCGTAATGGCGATTTCACCGAGATATTGCGTTTCCTCATCGGCATCGGTCATAGCGGCGCGCGAAGGGAAGATGCCTTGCAGGGCGATGATGTAGTTCAACGTCAGGGACGGCTGGGCGTTGTTGACGCCCGAATTGCTCCCGCCCATGTTGGTGGGCATGTTGTTTTGCGAGAGATACTGGCTTTCCGTGCCGAACTGTTCACCCAGGTTGTGGAACGGAAGACCGGGACCCTGACCGGCGCCAACAACGGTGCGGCCGCGCAGATCGGGCAGGGCAAAGGTTTCGACACCGTCGCCGCCGTAGGTCGTGCCGAGCAGCGCGAAGAGCACGTCGTATTCGCCGATGGACAGCAGGCGACCGTCACAGGGCAGGTAGCCCAACGGCGTGAAATTGCCGCCGAACTGTACGACCAGACCCATCTGGTTCATGTCATTGTTCATCAGCCCGTTCGAAGACGGGAAGATGCCTTCGACCTGGATCATGTAGGTCGTGGCCAAGGTGGGCTGACTGTTGTCGATACCGAAGCCGCTGCCGCCCCCGGAGGTGGGGATGACGCCCGCATTGATTTCAAGTGTGGTCGAACCGAATTGTTCGCCGATGACATAGTCGCTGAGGCCCGGCCCCTGGCCGATCCCAACGACGGCTTTGCCCTGCAGGTCGGGCAGGGCAAAGGTGGTGGTGCCGTTACCGCCGTAATAGGTGCCGAACAGGGAAAACAGCGCGGTGTTGCTGGCAATGCTGAGGATTTGGCCTGCGGCAAAGGCGTCTCTGTAGGGGGCGAAGTTGCCGGCGAACATCCGCATGCCGCCCAGGTAGGCGGCGTCATTGATTCCGCTTTCCGGCGCATCGTGCAAGGATGGCCGGGGTGGGAAGACTCCCGACAGTGGTACAAGGAAGTTGATGGCGAGGTAGGGCTGGTGGTTGTCGATGAAGTAAGGCGCGCTGGCCGGACCGCTATTGGGGGCTGCTATCAGGTCGAAGGCCAGAGTGTCTGCGACGGCGAATGTGGCTGTGGCGACCGTGTCTGTCCGTCCGTCGCTGACCGTTCCGGTCTTGGCGGCAACGGCCGACAGGCTGGGGGCGTTGGCGATGTTTAACGCCACCGGCGCGGCGCCGGGGCTGAACGCCCGGGTGCCGCCAGCGGAATCAAGATGCGACAAACGAAACGCCGACTCCAGGTCGGTCGTGGCCAGATAGACGGGTTTCATGATGTAGGCCCCTGTAAATGATTTATGGGGCATTCATACTTCATTAACCCGCGGGCTGTCGCTTCTTTTCTACCAAACGATGTGCGCGAGGACGTCGGCCTGAGTGGCGTTGTTGACAGTTATAGTATTGCCGCCACCCAGAGTGATCAGCACACTGATGCCGTTCTGGGCGACAAGTCCGACATTGGCCACACCGCCGGTATAGGCAGCGATATTGATGCTGTCGTTCTGGGCCGCGCTGAAGTCGGTGATGGTGTCGGTTCCGCTGTTGGCGTCGAACAGGAAGATGTCGGCGCCAAAGCCGCCGCTGAGATTGTCGGCTCCGCCCTTGCCGTTGATGATGTTGCTACCGAAATTCCCGCCCAGCGTATTGCCCAGCGAGTTGCCGGTGGCGTTGACATTGTCCGAGCCGTTCAGGATCAGGGTTTCGGCATAGCGCAGGTTCAGCGAATAGGTGACGCTCGAGAAGATGACGTCGGAACCGCCGCCCGATACTTCCACTACGTTGTCGCCCGCATTCTGGATATAGTAGGTGTCGTTACCCGCGCCGCCGGTCAGGACGTTTATGCCGTAATTGCCAGAGAGGACATTGTTGAGCGCATTGCCGGTGGCATTAATATCTGCGGCACCGTTGAGCGTGACATTTTCAACATTGGCGCCCAGGGTGGTGGTGAAGGATGATTGGATTGTGTCAATCCCCTCATTGGGGTTTTCAGTCACGACATCGCCGACCGCGCTGATGAGGTAGGTGTCGTTGCCAGCGCCTCCGGCCATGGTGTCGTTATTGGAACCGCCGTCCAGAACGTTGTTGGCGCCGTTGCCTGTTAGGATATTGGCGAGACCATTACCCGTGGCATTGACAATGGCTGAGCCCGTCAGGGTCAGGTTCTCAACCTGGCGGCCGGACAGGCTGTAGGTCACGGTCGAGTTGATAAGGTCCGTACCTTCATTGGCAGCTTCGACAACATTGTCGCCGGTGTTCTGTATATTATAGGTATCGTTGCCCGCCCCACCCGTCAGGACGTTAAGCCCGGTATTGCCGGTCAGGATATTGTTGCCAGCATTGCCCGTGCCGTTGATGTCGGTCGTCCCGATCAGGGTCAGGTTTTCCAGAACATTGCTGAGGGTAAATGTGATGGCTGACTCGACCGTGTCTGTGCCTTCGTTAGCGTTTTCATTGATCACGTCGCCAACATTGGAGATGACATAGGTGTCGTCGCCCATCCCGCCGTTCAGGGTGTCGTTGTTAGCGCCGCCGTCAAGCTTGTTGTTCCCGACGGTGCCTGTGATGAGATTCGCCTGGCCGTTGCCAGTGCCGTTGATATTGGCCGAACCGGTCAGGTAGAGGTTATCGATGAAGGTAAAGGCCAGGCTGAAGGTTGCGCTGGAAAAGGCGCTGTCAAAGCCCTGATTGGTCAGTTCGACGATGCTATCGGTCGTGGCATCGACATAGTAGGTGTCGTCGCCGGCTCCGCCTTCCATGGTGTCATTGCCGACGCCGCCGTCCAACCGATCGTTGCCAGCGTTACCGACAAGGCGGTCATTGGCCCCGTTGCCGTTGACGGTATCGTTGCCGCCGCCGCCGAACAAGCTGTTCGGGCCAGCGTTTCCATTCAGGGTCAGGTGGGGCATGGCTGCGGACGACAGATAGGTCACTTCGGTGCCGCCCCTCTCGCCAAGGACGACGCCATCACCGGCCCCAACCGCAGTGCGGCCGCGGAAATCCGGCAGGGCGAAGGTGGTTATCCCATTGCCGCCATAGGTCGTGCCGAGGAGGGAGAAAAGAGCCTGGTTCTGAGCGATGCTGAGGAGCTGGCCATTGCAGTAGGCCCAGCCCCTGGGAGCGTAAGGGATCGCGCTTATAGCGATTTCGCCGAGAAACTGAGTGTATGGATCCGCGTCGGTAATAGCGCTCTGTGAGGGGAAAATGCCCTGCAGAGAGATGATATAGTTCAGGGCCAGTGAAGGCTGTATATTGTTGACGCCCTGGTTGCTGCCGCCCATGTCCGAGGGCATCTGGTTCTGCTGGATCGTTTGATTTTCGGTACCGATGACCTCGCCGAGCACGCGGTTACTCAGGCCGGCCCCCTGACCCGTGCCCACCACGGTGCGGCCGCGCAAATCGGGCAGGGCGAATGTGTCCTGACCGTCGCCGCCATAGGTCGTGCCGATAAGGGTAAAAAGGGCCTCATATTCCGAAATCGGCAGCAGGCTCCCGTCGCAGGGCAGATAGCCGAAGGGCGTAAAGTTACCGCCAAATTGCACGACCAGCCCCATCATATCCATGTTACTGGACATCAGGCTGCTCGGGGACGGGAATACGCCGTAAACCTGGATCATATAGGTGGTTGCCAGGGTGGGCTGGGTATTGCCGAAACCGATACCGCTGCCGCCGGCCGAGGTCGGCAGGACGTTGGAATTGATCTCAAAAGTATTTGATCCGTATTCTTCACCGAGGACGCGCTCGTAGAGGCCCGGCCCTGATCCGACTCCGACGACGGCGCGGGCATCGAGATCGGGCAAGGCGAAGGTCGATTTGCCATCGCCGCCATAATAGGTGCCGAACAGGGAAAACAGCGCCGTGTTCTGGGCGATGGGCAAAAGCTGTCCGCTGGCCGTCGCGGTCTGAGAAGGCGCGAAATTGCCGGCGAACATGCGCATGCCGCCTAAAAAGGCGGCGTCGTTGACTCCGCTTTCCGGGGCATCGTGGAGTGACCAATGCGGCGGAAAGGCGCCACTCAGCGGGACGAGGAAGGTGATGCCCAGGTAGGGCTGATGGTTGTCGATGAAATACGGCGCGCTGGCCGGACCGCTATAGGGGGCTGCTGTCAGGTCAAAGGCCAGGGTATCGGCGACGGCGAAGGTAGTGGCGGAGATCGTGTTCGTCCGTCCGTCGCTGACCGTGCCGGTCTTGGCAGCGACGGCCGACAGGCCGGGCGCCGTAGCGATGTTCAAGGTCACTGGAGCTGCGGTGGGATTGAACGCCCGGGTATTTGCGGCGGAACCAATATGCGTGAAACTCAGCGCCGACGACAGGTCGGACTCGGCCAGATAGACGGGTTTCATGATGTAGGCCCCTGCAAAATGTTTATGGCATCTTCATACTTTTTTTCCGGCCAGGCTGTCGCGTCTTTTCTACCAGATGATGTGCGCGAGTACTTCGGCCACGAGCGCGTTGTTGACCGTGATAACATTCCCGCCGCCCAGGTTGATCACCGTATCGGCACCGGCCTGGGTGATCAGGCCCTCGTTGGCCGCGCCCCCGGTGTAGGCGTTGATGTTGATCGTGTCGTTCTCGGCAGCGCTGAAGTCGGTGACGGTGTCGGAGCGGCTGCCAAGCTGGAACAGGAAGATGTCGGCGCCCAGGCCGCCGGTTAGTATGTCGTTACCGCCCAGGCCGTTCAACGTGTTGGCGCCTGCGTTGCCGATCAGGGTGTTGGCCAGGCTGTTGCCGAGGGCGTCGATGTTCGCTGATCCCGTGAGGTTCAGGGTTTCGACATAGCGGCCGGTCAGGTTGTAGGTGACGGACGCATAGATGAGGTCGGTGCCTTCGCCGCCAGCTTCGACCACCTTGTCGCCGATCGTCTGGACGTAATAGGTGTCATTGCCCAGGCCTCCAGTCAGCGTATCGGCGCCTGAGCCGCCGTCCAGCAGGTTGTTGCCGGTATTGCCGGTCAGCTTGTTGCCAACCCCGTTGCCGATGGCCGTCAGGTCGTCGGCGCCGGTGAGGGTGAGGTTTTCGACCACCCGGCCGCTGAGATTATAGCTGGCGCTTGCGAAGACGGTGTCGGTGCCGGCACCGGAAGCTTCGGTGACGATGTCGAGGCTGTTGTCGATATGGTAGGTGTCGTTGCCCAGGCCGCCGACCAGGGTATCGACCCCGCCGCTGCCGTCCAGGACATTGTTGCCGTCATTGCCGGTGATAGCGTTGTTCGAGGCATTGCCGGTGCCGCTCGCCGCCGTGCCGGTCAGGATCAGGCGTTCGATGTCGGCGGACAGGACGTAGCTTGAAGAAGCGTAGACGGTGTCCGTCCCTTCGTCGGCGCTCTCGATGACGACGTCGGACGCCACATTGACCATATAGGTGTCGTTGCCGGCTGCCCCGCCCAGCGTGTCGGCACCGCCGCCGCCATCCAGCAGGTTGTTGAGGCTGTTGCCGAACAGGGCATTGGCGTAGCTGTTGCCGATGGCGTCGGTGGCTGACTCTGTCAGGACAAGGGTTTCAACGAAGCGTCCGGTGAGATTGTAATTGACCTGACTGTAGATAACATCCGTTCCGCCGCCATTGGCTTCGACAACGTTGTCGCCGGTATTCTGGATAAAATAGGAGTCATCGCCCAGCCCACCCGTGAGCGTGTTGTTTCCGTCGTTGCCGGTGAGACTATTCGCGAGATCATTCCCGGTGCCCTTTGAATTCGCCGAGCCGGTCAGGGTCAGGTTTTCGATGTAGGTGCCCAGGGTCCAGGTCAGTCCGGTCATAATGGTGTCGGTGCCGCCGCCGTTCTGGTCGTTGACGACGTCTCCATTGGCGTCGACGACATAGGTATCGTCGCCCGCACCCCCCACCATGGTGTCGCTACCGGTGCCGCCATCGAGATAGTCGTGGCCGTCGCCGCCTTCGAGGAAGTCGACGCTGGAGCCACCCATCAAGCTGTCATCGCCGCCATATCCGGCGAGATCGTCGGTGCCGGCTCCACCCTGGAAATAGTCGTTGTAGCCACGTCCCCACAGACTGTCATTGCCGCCTTCGCCGCTGAACCAGGCGGCAGCCCAGGTGCTGGCGACCAGGAGATTAGCGCTGCTGTTGCCGGTGGCATAGACGGTCGACGGCATGTCCACAGGCGGGCTGCCGGGCGCATAGCTGCTGTCCTCAAGACGGAAATAGATGTTCTCGACGCCCGTTATGGTGTTGGTTTGACCGCCCACGGTCATGATACCGGTTGCCAGATTGACGTCGATAACGCCGATGCCGTTTGCGTCCCATACCTCGCCCAGGTCGCTGTCGACAAAGGTGCTGCGCCAGAAGGTCAGGGTTACGGTGTCGGTGCCGGCGCCGCCGTCGATATGGTTGCCCGAGAAGGTGAGGACGGCGTTTCCAGAGGCGCCATTGGCGCCGGCGGCAGCCGTTTCGGCGAGGTCTGTGCCGCCTTGGCCGCCTAGTCCGCCGATCCCACCACGGCCGCCAGACAGGATGAATTCGAGTTCCAGTTGCTCGTCGGCGGCCGTGCCCGTCAGATGATTGTTGGTAAAGCTGATACCGACATGGCTGCCGCGGCCGCCGTCACCTCCGCGGCCGCCTGCGCCATAACTTCCCGCTGCCGTAGCGGCGCCACCGCGACCGCCGTCGCCGCCGAGACCGCCAAGCGCGCCGGTCACCTCAATCCTGTGGCTGACACCACCGGTGTGAAACGGAAGCCAGACGCCATCGACCTCTATGTTTGCCGTGCCGCCGGTGCCGCCCTTGCCGCCGTCGCTGCCATTGCCAGGGGTGTCGCCTGAACTGCCTGTGCGGCCATAACCGCCCATCTTGTAGCCGGCTGCGAAGGTGGCGAGAAGGTCCAGCCGCGCGTCAGCCGTGAACACGCTATCGGTCATTCGGATGATGACATCGCCACTATCGCTGCCGTCAGCCGACAGCCCGGCCGCGCCGCCGATCCCGGCAAGGCCATTGCCACCGAGACCGCCCGCCCCGCCGCTGCCGCCGGCCCCGCCGTAGGCGCGCAGGGTCATGACGTTGCTGAAACTGACGCCGGTGACGTCGATAAGCAGGTCACCGCCCTGGCCTCCGAGGGCGCCGTCCCCGCCTTGTCCGCCAGACGGTGTCCCGGGATTTGCAGCAGAGCCCGCGCCGCCCTGGCCGCCGGCTCCCGATGTCACCTGCAGCAGATTGTTGCCGAGCAGGTCCTGGATCGTCTCTTCTGTGACGAAGACGTTCACGGTCTCGCCATCCGCGCCCTGGCTTGCGTCACCGCCATCGGCCCCATCCTGTCCGGGCAGCGGCGCCACGCCATTAGCGCCCCAGGCGCCGTTTGTACCGGTGATTGTTGTCATGGCGGTGCGGCCCTTCATGCAGGGGGAGGTCAAGGCGAGCGGTACAATGACACGGGCGGCGGCAGGGTCAATACCGTCGTTACGGCAGGGTAAGGGTAAACGCTTGGTTCAGGACCGTCTTTGTGCCGGCGGTGACGGTGTAGGTGGCGCGATAGGTGCCTTTCGGCCACGTCCCGCCGGTTGGGCGCTCGCCGGTAAACAGCATATACTGCGCCTTGTTGCGGTCGAGCGGTGTGGGTGGCGAGGCCTTCAGCACCTTGCCGTCCGGGCGGTAAATGGTCAGGGTCTGGACGTCGCCGGCCTGCAAATTGATGGCGCGGATATAGGCGACCAGAGCCGGACTTGAGGCGGTGGGCGCGGGGATGCCGCCGCGCTCGATGGCGTCCATGGTCACCGGTGCGGCGGCAAAGCCGGCATTGAGTACCTGACGGCCGCGATAGGCCATCTGCTCCTGTTCCGAAGGGCTCCATAAGGTGGTGACGGTGGTCGGCGAGCAGGTGGCCGACAGGTTGAACGGGTCGACGGGCTTGTTGTCCTTGTACACGCCCAGATGCAGGTGCGGAAACGCCGCCCAGCCGGCCTGGCCGACCAGGGCGAGCTTGTCGCCGGCCTTGACCTTCTGACCGTCCTTCACGGCGATCGAGCCCTGGCGCATGTGGCAATATTGGGTATGCCAGCCATTGCCGTGGACGACGACGACTCGGTTGCCGCAGGCGCGGTCGGATGGCACCGCGGCCTGGTTGTAGGCGCCGACCTCCCAGTCGGGGGCGCCGTCGCGGACACCGGCGACGACGCCATCGGCGACGGCCAGGACGGCGACGCCGCGGGCCTGGGCGACCTTGTCCGGGATGCGGAAATCGGTGCCGTCGTGGCCGTCATAGCTGGCTGTGCCGCAGGTATAGTCGCTGACCGGGCCCGTGTTGGGATCGCGGTCGGGATATTGCTGGATAAAGCAATCCTTGCCGATATCGCAGGCGATGGGCGAGCCGATGCTGAAACCGCCGGGCGCCTGAGTCGCGGCTGGCTGCGGCACGGGTTCGACGGAGACGGAGGGGGCCGTCTCGGCCTGGGGCGGAGAACAGGCGGCCAGGAGGGCAAGGCCGGCGGCGGTCACAAGCGGGCGCAGGGTCATGGGGAGACCCTAACCCAATCGCGGGAATTGGGACAGACTATACCAAAGCATTTTGGAGCAACGGCTAAGA
>NZ_GL883077.1:1688835-1691276 GCF_000204015.1 Asticcacaulis biprosthecium C19
TCCACCTCCCCATCAAGATGGGGAGGAGAAGGAATGCTTCAGCTCTTGCTGCGCTCGTAGACCTTCAGCGTAAAATCGTGATCGTCGAATTCGGCCTTCGTGAAGGACTCTTCGCGGACCACCTGCCACACGGCTGGGTCGATGGTCGGGAAGTGGGTGTCGCCTTCGACCGTGGCGTGGACGTGGGTGACGTACAGCCGGTCGGCCTTGGGCAGGGTCTGAGCATAGACATTGGCGCCGCCGATGATGCAGATCTCATCGACGCCGTCGTCGATGGCGTGCTCCTTGGCGATGTCCAGGGCCTCGAACAGGGTGGCGCAGATAAGGCCGCCTTCGGCTTCGAACTTGAGGTCGCGGCTCAGGACCAGGTTCAGCCGGCCAGGCAGGGGCTTTTTCGGCAGCGAGTCCCAGGTGTTTGAACCCATGAGGATGGGCTTGCCCAGAGTAATGTCCTTGAACAGCTTCATGTCCGAGCGCAGCCGCCACGGCAGTGTGTTGTCTTTGCCGATGACGCCATTGTCGCTCATGGCCACGACAAGAGCCAGTTTGGGTTTGGTCATACGGCGACCGGCGCCTTCAGCGCGCCGTGGCTTTGGTAATTGGCGATGGTGAGGTCGGCGTAGTCGAAGCCGAACAGGTCGGTTTTCGGCGCCAGCTCCAGGACGGGGAAGGCGAAAGGGGTACGTTCCATTTGCGTCTTCGCCTGTTCTATATGGTTGCTGTAGAGGTGGACGTCGCCGAAGCTGTGAACGAAGTCGCCGGGCTTCAGGCCGACCGCCTGGGCGACCATGTGGGTCAGCAGGGCGTAGGAGGCGATGTTGAACGGAACGCCCAAGAAGATATCGGCTGAGCGTTGATAGAGCTGGCACGACAGGCGGCCATCCGCCACGAAGAACTGAAACAGGCAGTGGCACGGCGGCAGGGCCATGTCCTCGACCTCGGCCGGGTTCCAGGCTGAGATGACATGGCGGCGAGAATTGGGGTTGGTCTTCAGGTTTTCGACCAGTTGCGCCATCTGGTCGATGACGCGGCCGTCGGGCGCGGCCCACGACCGCCACTGTTTGCCGTAGACCGGGCCGAGATTGCCGTCGTCATCGGCCCATTCGTCCCAGATGGTGACGCCGTGGTCCTGCAAGTATTTCACATTGGTGTCGCCGCGCAGGAACCACAGAAGCTCTACGGCGACGGACTTGAAGTGGACCTTCTTGGTGGTCAACAGGGGGAAGCCCTGGCTCAGGTCAAAGCGGATCTGGCGGCCGAACAGGCCGTAGGTGCCGGTGCCCGTCCGATCGTCCCGGCGCACACCGTTTTCCAGGCAGTCGCGCAGCAGGTTGAGATACTGATATTCCGGGTGGTCGAACATGGGCGGTACTTTAAGATAAGCGGCGATTCTGACGCCACTATAGCCGAGGCCACCCGCCATGTCCCTTCCCGTTTATCGTGATCGCGACTGCGATCTGTCACTCATTGCCGCGTCGAAGGTGCTGATCATCGGATATGGCTCACAAGGGCGGACCCATGCGCTCAACGTACGCGATTCCGGTGTGGCGCAAGTTAAGGTGGCGCTTAAGGAAGGCTCAAAAACACGTGTTAAGGCCGAATCAGACGGCTTTGAAATCGTTACGGTTTCGGACGGCGTCTTGTGGGCCGATGTTATTGTCGTACTTACGTCGGATGAGGCCCACCAGAGGTTGTTTGCCGACGAGATCGCGCCCCAATTACGAGAAAATCAAGCGTTGATTTTCGCCCATGGCTTGTCGGTGAATTTCGGTTTGGTGGTGCCTCCGGCCGGTGTCGATGTGCTTCTGGTGTCGCCGAAGGGCATAGGTCCTCGTATACGGGACATCTATGTGGCGGGTGAGGGGGTGTTCTGTCTGTTCGCCGTGCATCAGGATGCGTCGGGCCGGGCCAAGGTGTTGGGGCTTTCCTATGCGGCGGCCTTGGGCTGTGGGCGCAAGGGCATTCTTGAGACCACTATGAAGGACGAATGCGAAAGCGATCTGTTCGGCGAGCAGGTGGTGCTGTGCGGCGGGACGCGGGAACTGGTGACGTCGGGGTTCCAGACACTGGTCGATGCCGGGTACCCACCAGAAGTGGCGTGGTTCGAGACCTGCTATGAACTGAAGCTGGTGGTCGATCTGTTGTGGGAACTGGGTATGTCGGGGGGCTTTGGCAAGATTTCCAATACGGCTGAGTATGGCGCGTATCTGACCGGACCACGAATAATCAATGATTCATCGAAAGCGGAGATGGCGGGGGTATTGAAAGACGTGCAGTCGGGGGCGTTTGTGAAACGGCTGATGTCGGATTTTGATGCAGGCAGTCCGGATCTGAATGCGCGGCGGAAGGCGTTGAATGGGAATTTGCTGGATGCGACGAAGGCGTATCTGGATGGCGTGGCCAACGGGTAGGGATGCCGTTCGGTTTTTAGACGTCCTCTG
>NZ_GL883077.1:1691413-1698814 GCF_000204015.1 Asticcacaulis biprosthecium C19
GTAAAGATTGACGGGCCTTACCATCCTAAAGCCTGTGCGCCGCGCAGGATCGCGTCGACTTCAGGCGTGTGTTTGCGGTCGCCACGGTCGTGCAGCACCAAAGGCGGCAGCAATCGTAAAGGCGCCTTGCCCAGGCGTTTGCCCCAGACAAGTATCCTCTTGGCCTCCTTTTCGATAAACGGTTGAATGGGCCGTACCCGGAAGGAACCGGCCTTCGACGACAGGCCCGTCAGGATGTCGGCCAACCGGTCGGCGCGGTGAATGAAGACGATGTCGCCGCCGTCCTTCACCGCTGCCAGGGCGAAGTCCAACCAGGCGCCTAGACCGTCGTCGGCGATCCAGGCCGGGCGTTTAGCGTCGTGCGGTGCTCTTAAAGTGTCCGGGTCATCGAAGAACGGCGGGTTGCTGAACACCAGGTCGAAGCGGTCGAGGCCAAAGGTTTTGAAGCCGGCGCCGATGTCACCTTCGATCACGGTGACCTCGGCGTTGCCGTTCAGGGCGGCGTTTTCCCGCGCCAGGCCGGCATAGACCGGTTCGCGCTCGATGCCAGTCAGGGCCAGATCCGGGCAGCGTGCTTTCAGCGACAGGATCGCGCCGCCGGCGCCGCAGCCCAGTTCCAAAGCTTTTCCGCGCGGTGCCGATCCCGCGCAAGCCGCCGCCAGCAAGGCGCCATCCATGCCGATGCGGTAGCCCTTGGCGGGCTGCATCACTTTGACGCGCCCGCTCAGCAGGTGCGTCGGCGTGACTTCTGTGGCACAATCAACCGTCGATGAAGCGGTCTCGGTTCCCATAAGAGATTGTTTTCTGATAATTTCGCCGCAGATATGCCAAACACGTTCGACAGCGCGGTTTAAGTTTACTATCGCGGGCCATTGCCTGCACCGTCAAGGCGGTTTATGGCCTTTACCGTTTGTGTCAGGAGTTAACACCTTGGATTCGGCCAATATCGAGACTGTACGCCCGCCGGTGGCCAAACCCGACGTGTCCGCCCTGGTCAACCTGACCGCCGCCGACATGGTCAAGGTCAACAGTCTGATCACAGCCCGGATGCAGTCCGAAGTCGCCGTCATCCCCGCCCTGGCCGACCACCTGATCGCCGCCGGCGGCAAGCGCCTTCGCCCCTTGCTGTGCGTCGCCGCGGCGCGTCTGTGTGAGGTGCGTAACGACAATCACCACAAACTGTCGGCTGCCGTCGAATTCATCCATACCGCCACCCTGTTACACGACGATGTCGTCGACTCGTCGTCCCTGCGCCGGGGCAAGGTGGCCGCGCACCTGATCTGGGGGGCGCCGTCCTCGGTCCTGGTCGGTGACTTTCTGTTCGCTCGTGCGTTTGAGCTGATGGTCGAAACCGGTTCGCTGCGTGCGCTCGACATTCTGTCCAAGGCCTCGGCTGTCATCACCCAGGGCGAGGTCCTGCAGCTGATGAAGGCCTTCGACCTGAACCTGAGCCAGGCCGACTATATCGAGATCATCTCGTCCAAGACCGCCGCCCTGTTCTCGGCGGCTTCCGAAAGCGGCGCGGTTGCTGCCGGCGCGTCGGAGGACAAGATCACAGCGCTGTACAGCTATGGCCTGAACCTGGGCCTGGCCTTCCAGATCCAGGACGATGTGCTGGACTATCAGGGTGATGCCGCGGATCTGGGCAAGAACGCCGGCGACGATTTCGCCGAGGGCAAGTCGACCCTGCCGCTGATCCTGGCCATGCAGGCGACCAAGGGTACGCAGGACGCCTTCTGGGCGCGCACCATCGGTGAACGCAAGCAGCAAGACGGCGATTTTGCCATGGCTCAAGATCTTATGGTCTCCAGCGGCGCCCTGGATCAGGCGCGAGCGCTGGCCCGCGCCTATGCCGACAAGGCCCGCGCCTCGCTGAGCCTCTTCGAGCCCGGCCCGTGGCGTACGGCGTTGGAAAACCTGGCGCTCTACAGCGTGGACCGGCAAAAGTAGGCAAGGCGCGACCTTGAGTCAGGAAACCATCCGCAGCGCCGAGGCCCGGTTTTTCGAACTGGACATCCTGCGCGGAATTGCGGCCTCCATGGTGGTTCTGTTCCACTACAAGCACTTCCTGATCGATGACACCGGCAATTTCGACTATCCCAACATGCCGCTCTATGCCTTGCTGGCGCCGGTCTATGTCTATGGCCAGTTCTTCGTCGAGCTGTTCTTCTCGATCTCGGGCTATGTCTTCTTCTGGCTGTATGCCGAGGCCGTGTCGGAACGGCGGGTGGGATTGCGCAGCTTTTTCATCGCCCGGTTTTCGCGGCTCTATCCGCTGTTCTTTCTGACTTTCGTCGCAGTCGCGCTCATCCAGTGGGCGTTTGTCGCGCTGTACGGCCAGGCCTATATCTATCAGGACAATTCGCCGGGTCAGTTCGTGCTGAACCTGTTTATGGTACACCAGTGGTTGCCCGGCGCGCAGATGTCGTTCAACGGCCCGTCGTGGTCGATCTCGGTTGAGGTCTTTCTCTACGCCGTCTTCTTTGCTTTGTGTGCCCTGCGTCTGAACAAGCCCGTGATGATAGCCGCCGTGGTGGTGCTGGGGTTGCTGTTCAAATACCTGCAACCGCAGCCGGCGCCGGACTTTACGCGCGGCATTCCGAACTTCTTTTTAGGGGGACTGATCTTCTATGCCGTGCAGTATCTGCGCGACCATGCCCGGGCGATATGGCTGGAACGGGTGGAGAAGGTGTTGGTCTGGGTAGTGCCGGTGCTGTGGCTGGTGGCCTATGTCGTCGGGCACGACCTGATCTGGGGGGCCGTCGGCGACTGGATCGAGCGCCATGGTGTCGGTTCGAAATCCATCCTGTTTTCGACTGACAGCTTTGTCTATGTCCTTGTGCCCTTGACCCTGCTGGCGCTAGGGCTGCAGCAAGGCAAGTGGCTCAACCTTGAAAAGCTGGAAACGTGGTCGTGGGTGGGCGACGTCAGCTACTCCGTCTATCTCATCCACTTCCCGCTGCAACTGATGGTCATGATCGGTCTGGCCCATCTGCCCTATGCGACGCGCGCCGGGATATTTGCGTCGCCCCTGGTGCTGGTGCTGTTCATGGCCGCGGCCCTTGGGCTGGCGCGATTGAGCTTCCTCTATTTCGAAATGCCGATGCGACGACTGTTGAAAGACTGGCTGACGCGAAGACTGGCGCCGGGTACGCCGATCCTTTAAGACGGGGAGGTCTTAAAGGAGCGACTCATGTCTCAACTGCCGGGGGCCTTTGTCGGCCAGGGTACCAACCCACAAATCCTGTTGTACGGCCGGGCCAACCGCCACGGCCTGATCGCCGGCGCGACCGGTACCGGCAAAACCATCACGCTCCAGATCCTGGCCCAGGCCTTTTCCGACGCTGGCGTACCGGTCTTTGCCGCCGACATCAAAGGCGATCTGTCGGGCCTGTCGCAGCCGGGCACGCCCAACGAAAAGTTGCTGGAACGTGCCAAGGGCATGAACCTTGATCTGACCCCGGCCGCGGCGCCGGTGGTGTTCTGGGACCTGTATGGCGAAAAAGGCCATCCGATCCGCGCCACCATCTCCGAGATGGGACCACTGCTGCTGGCGCGGCTGCTTGACCTGAATGATGTCCAGGAAGGCGTATTAAACATAGCCTTTGCTGTCGCCGACAAGGAGGGCCTGCTACTGCTGGACCTCGACGACCTGCGCTCCATGCTGCGCTACCTGTCGGAGAACAGCAAGGAGATCGGCGCCACCTATGGCCAGGTCTCGCCGACCACAGTCGCCACGATCCAGCGCAACCTGCTGACCCTGGAAAACCAGGGTGCGGCCAAGTTCTTCGGCGAGCCGGCGCTGCGCCTGGAAGACCTGATGCGGACCAACATCAACGGCAAGGGTTACGTTAATATCCTGGCGTCGGACCGGCTCATGCAAAATCCGAAGCTGTATTCGACCTTCCTGCTGTGGCTGATGGCCGAGCTGTTCGAGGAACTGCCCGAGGTCGGCGATCCGGAAAAGCCGCGTCTGGTCTTCTTCTTCGACGAGGCTCACCTGCTCTTCAACCAGGCGTCCAAGGCGCTGCTGGAGAAGATCGAACAGGTGGTGCGCCTGATCCGCTCGAAGGGCGTCGGCATCTATTTTATCACCCAGAACCCGGCTGACGTGCCCGATGCTGTGCTGGGGCAGTTGGGCAACCGGGTGCAGCACGCTTTGCGCGCCTATACGCCGTCGGAACAGAAGGGGCTGAAGTCGGCGGCGGACTCGTTCCGTGTAAACCCTGACTTCGACACGCTGGAGGTCTTGCAGCAATTGGGCACGGGTGAGGCTTTAGTGTCGCTCATGGACGAAAAGGGCCGGCCGACCATTACCGAACGCGCCCTGATCCGGCCGCCGGCGTCGCGCATGGGGCCAGCTACGGAACAGGAGCGGGCGGCCATTGTGGCGGCATCACCTGTCGGTGGCATGTACGATACCGAAAGGGATCGCGAGTCGGCCTATGAGATGCTGTCGGCGCGTGCGGCCAAGGCGGCTGCCGATGCACCGCCGCCTCCGCCTTCGACAGAGGAAAAGGCGGCGGCGAAAGCGGCTGTGCAGGCCGCGAAGGAAGAGGAACGTCAGCGCCTGGCCGAGGAGAAGGCCAAGGCCAAGGCGACCGCGGACACCTTGAAGACGGTGAAACAGGTGGCCGTGCCGATCATCCGCTCGGTCGGGATCGCGATTGTTGGGCAGTTGATGCGCGGCATGTTTGGTACCACCAAGCGGCGGCGGTAACGATTAGGCCGGGTCTTGGGCCGCTGTCCTCGGCCGGCCACCCTTGACGCCATTCTTACGGCTTGCCAGCCCTCTTTGTTCAGCTCGGATCATCGTGGTGGACCCCAGAAAGTCCGCAAACAATCGGGAAACCGAAATGTCGGCATCGAGCATGGGCACATGCAGTCCGAAGCCTCGCCCCTGCACCTCAATCTTCTTCAACGTGTCTGGTGTGGCGGTTTCCAGACCCTTGATGATCTGAAGGGGGAAGGCGGCCGAGATGCCGTTCGTCAGGTGCACCAGAATCTTGCCCGTGCGGGCGTCGTATCTGGCGCTCTCGGCCCGAAAAGCCGTTTGCGCAGGTCGCTTCTTACGCTCAAATTCGGCGGTTGTAATCGGTTTGAATTCAGCCATGAATCTCCCTCCATTTGCGGCAGATGTCTCCGAGATGATCGGTGATAGCGGCACTGATTTCATTGAGTTCCGAAAGCCGGAAGCCCTCGTGATCCCAAAGTTCGACCGGTCCTTCCGGACAGTTCAGTTTGAACCGAGCCTCGGCCTGATTACCCTTCAAGGCATGAACATGCGGTGGCGGATGGTCGTTCGTATAGATAGCGACACGGATGTTCCGGATGGTCAGAACCGTTGGCATGCAAGACTATACGATAAACCTAGATGATGGTCTAGGTTTATTCGCCGCGGCCGAAAAAGGGTCTGAACAGGGCCAGTTTTTCCGGCGGGAGGATGGGGCGCGAGGATACTGTCTCATCGAGGGCGGCGATGAACGATCTGAGCATGTCTCGCTCCACAGTTTTATATCGTTTTCGGAAGGCCCCTCAGCCTCGCAGGCCCGCTCTGATCGCCCACGCTTCGCTCGGCTCTCGTCCTCTCCCCGCGAGCGGGGAGAGGTAAGTAAGTTTAGTCGTCCAGGCCTTTGCCGGCGAGGATTTGCGGCATGGCTTTGTCGATGCGGGCCTCGCGAGTCTTGGTTTGCTTCGCCGAGGAAAAGTGCAGCAGATAACCGCGTTGGCGGCCCGGCGTCAGGGCTTCGAACGCCGTCTTTAGGGCCGGGTCTTCATCCAGGCGAAGTTGGAACTCATCGGGCATTGAGAACTGCGAGGTTGGCTTGAAGTCGACCTTCAGGCCGGATTTTTCGATCCCGATGGCGCTGTGGATATAGGCCTTCAGCAGATTGTCCATGCCGTCGACCTGGGCCGCGCTGGTAAAGCGGATCTGGCGCGCCGACTGCACGTTTTCCGTCTGTTGCACCAGCACGCCATCCGGATCACTGATCAGCGCACCCTTGAAAAACAGATAGGCGCAATAGTCCTTGAAGCCATGGATCAGCACGATGTTCTGACCATCCAACGTGTAGCAGGGATGGCCCCATTTGAAGTCTTCGGTCAGGTCGCAGGCCAGTGCTACCGCTCGAAGCTTTATGACCTCGTCCTTCCAGGCCTTTTCCCGGGCGATATAGGCATCGACCTTTGGGTTGGTCGCCGCCGTTGTCATCAGGCGAGGCCCGCTGCGATCGACAAGGTTGCTGCGTCTTTGAAGGCGCGATCATTGTCCTGGTCGAGCGGCATGTACTCCAGCCCGAAGACGCCCGTATAGCCGGCCGCACGAATGGCTTTGAGCAGATTGACATGATTGACCTCGCCGGTGCCGGGCTGATGGCGGCCGGGGACGTCGCCCAACTGGACATAGCCGACCTGGTCGATGCCAGCCTGGAACTTCTCGATCAGGTCGCCTTCTTCCAACTGCATGTGGTAGAAATCCCATTGCAGCTTGACCATGGGCGAGTTGACGGCGCGGCAGATCGAGACCGCAGGGCGCGAGCCGTTGAGCAGGTGGTTGGGGTGGTTGACCGTGTTGAACGGCTCGACGAGGGCCATGACGCCGGCGGCCTCCAACAGCGGCGCGATCCGCATCAGGCCGGCGGTATAGCCGCTGACCATGGCTTCGCGCGACAGGTTGGGGACCACCGCGTGGCCGACCAGGGTGATCGCCTTGCAGCCCAGGGTATTGCAGTCGACAATGGCCTGCTTGATCATGTCGGCCAGTTCCGCGTGCTTGGCCGGGTCGGAAAAGGCCGGAGCTGACGGGGCGAACTGCGAGACCTTCAGGCCGTGCTGGTCCAGCAGAGCGCGGACTTTGACGGCATCGACGCCGTCGCGGTTGACCGGCCAGAACTCGACGGTCGTGAAGCCCGCTTTGGCCGCGGGGGCGAAACGTTCGAGGAAAGGGAGTTCGCGGAACCAGGTGTCGAGATTGATCGCCCACGGCTTCAGGGCCTTTTTGACATCTGTGGCGGCCGTGGCTGTGCCGGCGGTTGCGGCCAGAGCTATTCCGGTCAGGCCGGCGAGGGCGGTGCGGCGGGAAGTGGTCATGTGGCGGTGTCCCTGTGTCTGTAGTTGCCTGAATCTTTAATTGTATGACTATATATGCCGAAAAAAGTGCGCTTGGCGAGGGACTTTTGAACCCACTACAGGTCGAACATGTCCAAAGTTTTCCAGTTCAGATGCTGGCCGGAATCGACGCAGATCATCTGGCCGGTGACGCTTGGGGCGCTTAGCAGATAGACGGCCGCGGCGGCGACCTCTTCCGGAGAGGTTGCTTTCTGCAGCAGGGTCGCGCGGGCTTCGCGTTCAAAGTCCTTGTCGCTTTGATGGATGGACTTGAGCGTCGGCCCGGGGCCGATG
>NZ_GL883077.1:1699017-1717916 GCF_000204015.1 Asticcacaulis biprosthecium C19
CCTTCGGGCAGCTCGGTTTGCGCCGCAAAGGCCTGACTGAGCAGGATTGGCGCCAGGAGGTTGGTGTTGGTATGGGTGGTAAAGCTATCGACCGTTACCGTAGCGGCGCGGTCGTCGGCAAAAATCGAAGCATTGTTGACCAGGACATGCAGCGGCCCCAAGGCCTTGACGGCATCACCGACCAGGTTGGTAACGCAGGCGGGCTGGCTGAGGTCACAGCCGACGGGTGCGGCGTGGACGCCGATCGCTTCCAGTTCGGCAACCAGGTCCAGGGCATCGTCGCGCGAGCGGTTGTAGTGGACCGCGATATCGTAGCCTTGGCGCGCAAGGGCCACGGCGATGGCCCGGCCGATGCGCTTGGCGGCGCCGGTGACCAGGGCGCGCTTAGTCAACGCGACGGAAATCGATCAGGTTCAGGACCATGTTCAGGACGAGGTAGCCGGCAAGCACGTAGATGGCGATCATGGTGGTAATAACTCCGAATAGTCTGCCCCTGATAAACGTGTCATGCGGTCTGGGCAAGAGGGCGATTTTTGAGACGCCTCATGTTTCTCCAGAAAGTGCCTAAAAACGTTACTGGAAACAATCCTGGGTACGTTTCTAGCAACGTTTCTGGGAACGTTTCTGGCCACTTTTTGGCATGAGGCTTTAATTTCTTGAAATGTCCTGCATTGTCCACTTGTGAAATGGTCGCAGGGCGTTCACATCTAGGACATGGAAGACTGGAAGAGAATTGTCGAGCCGTACTCGCGCCCGTTCTTTTTCGCCCTGTCGCGAACGACGCGGGGCAAGACACTGGGCGTGCGCGGTCTGGTGCTGGACAAGGACCAGCGCGTACTGCTGATCGAGCACACCTATCTTGAAGGCTGGTGGTTGCCGGGTGGTGGTGTCGATGCAGCGGAAACCGCGCATGAGGCCGTGGCTCGGGAACTGCGCGAAGAGGCGGGGGTCAATCCGGTTGAGCTGCCCAAGCTGATTTCCGTACACTCCAACGAGCAGTTTTTCCCCGGCGACCACGTGTTGTTGTTCCGTGTGGACGAGTGGGAACCCGTGGAAATGAAGGCGCAGGGCGAGATCAAGAATGTCGGGTTCTTTGCGCTGGACAAGCTGCCGGATAATATCAACGGCGGTAGTCTGCGGCGGATACAGGAAGCGTTGATGGGCTTCCCGCCCGATCCGATCTGGTAGGACTGGCCGTAGCTGCCCACACGAGGACGGAGCGCAGCGGAGGACGAGATGTCGTGGTGGGGCGACTTTCTTTCGGAAGCGCCGCAGCCTGCCACTCTGATAGCAAGTCGCCCCACCACCATTTCGCTACACTTCGCTTTGCTTCGTAGCGCTCATGGTCCCGCTCCCCACGCGAGCGCGGGGAGGTATTTCCATCAGCGGGCGCCGCGGGTCGACGACAGGGCCGGGCGCAGTTGGGCGCGGCCGTTGCTGCGTACCGCTGCCGGCTCGGTCTGGGCCAGGGCGGTCGGACGGCTGGTGGCGTCCTCGTCTTCGAAATGGTAGGCGCCCGTCTGCATGGCCAGGCTGTCACCCGAGCCGTCGGTGCGCTTGACGTCGGCCATGGCAACCATGGTGTCGATCTCGCGCTTGCGGGCGCGGAAGGCAATCAGGTCGGGGCCCTGCAGCGTGTTCGACTGCGGTACCTTGGCACTGCGCGGGTCGATCGGGCGCTTGTCCTTCCAGACTTCGAAATGTAGGTGCGGCCCGGTCGAACGGCCGGTCGTGCCGACATAACCGATCACCTGGCCCTGGCTGACCTTCTGACCTGGTTTCACCGCGATGGACGACATGTGAGCGTAGCCGGTTTCCCAGCCATTGGCATGGCGGATGCGGACCCAACGGCCGTAGCCGCCCCACCACTTGGCATCGACCACCACGCCTTCGCCGGCGGCTTCGATCCTGGTGCCTGTCGGCGCCGCGAAGTCGATGCCGGTGTGCATCTTCATGAAGCCGACGATCGGGTGGAAACGCATGCCGAAGCCAGACGAGGTACGGGCGCCGGAAATTGGAGTGGCCAGGAGGAAGCCTTTGATATTCTTGCCGAATTCATCGTAGTATTCGACAGTCTTGGCGCCCTTGGCCTGGAAGGAATAGAAACGGTCGATCCCGCCCTTGGCCTCGATCTCGGCATAGAGCAGGTTGCCGGCCTCGACGGTGCGGCCGCTTTCGGTGACCTTGCGGTCAAAAACCAGTTTGAACGTATCACCCGACTTGATGTCGCGCTGGAAGTCGACCTTGTGGGCGAACAGCTTTACGACTTGCTGAGTCAGGGACGGTGTGGCGCCCATGGCAGCGGCCGATGTAAACAGCGAGCCGTTGATTTCACCGATCGCCACGCGGCGCTCGGCCCGGATGGGCTCTTCCAGGGCGCGCAGGCGCATGACGCCGTCGCCCGAGGTGGTCAGGGCCAGTTGCTTGGCCGGGCCGGTACGTACCGTCAAACCCAGAAGCTGGGCGGGCTTGGAGGCATCCAGCGGACGCGCGATGGCCGCTTCGAGGCTTTGGCCAGCGCGTGGGGTGTTGACGTCGAAAGCCTTCGACAGCAGGCCAACGGCGACCTTGGCTTCGGCGGGCGAGACGCCGGCGCGGACAATGGCGTCGGCCAGGGTTTCGCCGGCGCGGACAGAAATAGCAACGTCTTCAGGCTGGTTATAACCGGGGCGGGCGGCGGCTTCAGCGAAGGCCCGGGTCTCCAGCGCCATGGCGGCGATGGGATCCAGAGGCTGCGACATGCCAGTGACGGGCTGCAGCACATTCCACAACAAGACGCCCAGAGTCAGGGCGGTCGCCGATGCGAAGATCATCGGCGTAACGCGGACTGGCTGTCGGCGGGGGTCGTGTTGAGCCATGCTTGTCGAAAACGTCCTGGTTTTACAGGTGTCGGACGTCGGGATAGTCACGGTTTTACATCCGTTCGTATCCGTCTTTACCGACCCTGAGGTGTTACCTTGACCTGAGTCTTGATCTCGCGAAAGGCCCTGCTTACGCCGAAAAAAGGCGAAAATGAGGCGACTTTTATCGCCTCGGGACCGGTGAATGGACCCACCTTTTACGGGCTCAAGGTTAAAATGAGCCTTAAAAAAGCTTAACGAAAGGTTTACAAAAACCTTGTTCGGCGAGAGTCTGCGCCTAAGCGCTTCTAAAGATGTGAAAAATTTACGCAAAACGCTACTGAACCCAAAATGTCACTGTCAAGACGGGATAACCGTGATTTGTGGCCGAAATGGTGATCCAGATGGAAAAAAGAAAAGCATTGTGTCCACAATTTTTAACAAGTTTAGGTGATATGGTCGTTTACCAAACCTCAGAGCGCGCAGAAGCCTAAACCGTCTGAATATGAGCAAAAGTCCCTCCCTCAGCGATGACGAGGCCCTGTGGTTCCCGGTGCACAGCAGCGGGGGCGACAGCTTTTCCCGTCCGGTGACGCCGGATGGCGCGCCCCAGGACACCTCGGATCAGGACACCTCGGATCAAGGCGCCGACGATGGTATAGGCGCACCTGCCATCCGTGGGCCACGCGGCCCAAGGCCTCCGCGCAAGGGCATCAAACCGTCCAGTTGGCTGTGGCTGACCCTGTGGGGCGCCGCAGCGCTGGGGATCGTCACCTATGCCGCCCGCAAGGAAATCGCCACCGTCGCCATCGAAAACTGGTTGAAAGGGCAGGGCGTCGAGGGCGCCCACCTGAAAATCAGCTCACTGGGGTTCGGCCAGGCTTCGGGGCAGTTCTATGTCGGCGACGCCAAGGAACCGGAATTTTCCATCGGCCGGTTCGATGTCGACTATACTCTACAGCCCTTTGCCGGCGGCGGCATGCCGCTGGCCCGGGTCAGCCGCATCCAGCTCAGCCGTCCTGTGGTTCAGTTTAGCTTCAAGGACGGCAAGCTCAATTTCGGTTCGCTGGACAAGCTGATCCAGAGCGCCCTGACGGCGCCGCCATCCGCCGCCCCGCCGCCGGAGTCGATCGTCATCGACAATGCGACCGTCCGTGTCGTTACCGACTACGGCCTGGTGCGTGGCCAGGGCGGCCTGACCCTCACCCAGGGGCGGATCACCTTTGCCCGCGTCGAATTGCCGGGCGCCGAGTTGTCCGGTCCCATGGGGTCGGGCGAACTGACGCGTGGCGTGGTCACGGCCAAAAGCGTCGGCGTGGCCGGGCCCGGCGATCAGATGCATATCCAGGCGCGCTTCGAAGCCAAGGACTGGGAGATGCGTGGCCCCGATCCGGTTGAAACCGCCGATGTCAGCCGCCGTCCGACCAACCTTCAGAACGTCACGCTCGATCTCGACTCGTTGCTGCCCTATCGCAAGACGGCGTCGGTGGCGGAGGCCTTTAGCGGCCCGACCGAGCATACCTTCGCCATCAAGGCGGCAGGGGTTCAGACCGCCGATGCCGATCTGGGCGGGCTTGAGGCCAATCTCCATCTCAAGGGCGCGCTGAAGACCTCGGCCACAGGCACCAACCTGACCGGCACCCAGTTCACTGGCCAGGGCCGGTTGCTGGCGCGCGCCGACAGTGTGATGAGCGGTGATATCGACAGCCGCGATCTGCGCCTGGAAGGGCAGAACCTGGCCGTCACCGCCAATCTGTCCGTGACCGAGCCGGTCGTGCTCGACATCCGCGGTCCGGTGACGGGCACAGCCGGCGCGCTGCGCCAGAATGACCTGTTCGCCAGGGAAACGCGGTTAAACCTGAGCGACTTCGCCCTGGCGGTCAACGGCGACGGCGTTGAAACAGATTTCGGCGGCACGGCGACGGTCGCGCGTGTGACGGTTTCGGATTTCGCCTTGGACGGCTTGCGACTGGCCATGACCGGCACCGGCGGCAGCGACGCCTCCACGGGGCGGTGGAATGTCGATATTCAAAGCGATGCCGCCAGTGACAAGGGCAGCTATACTGGACTGAAGGCCATGGCCGCGGCCCGCCTCAAGGCTGAGGTCGAACTGGCGACCAAGCCGCCAGTGCCGGGTGCGCCCAACCCGCCGCCGCCCGACGCGGTGGTCATGCTGGACCGCGCCCTGACGCGGTTTACGCTGCGGGCCAAGGGCTTGACCCTGGCTGTGGCCGGCACTGCGGAGGCCGGTGCGCCGGCGCAGTTCACCCTGCGGGCCCGCAATCCGATCGAACTGGGACTGAGTGGCGGCGGCAAGGCGACCATCGTCCCGACGCCGCAGCGACCTCTGCTGGGCAGTAGCCAGGTCGGTGCCTTCGGGGTGTCGCTGAGCGGCCCGGATTTGCCCAGCGTGGCTTTGACGGCGGAAAATGTCGGCCTGACCGATACCGGGCTGTTCGCCGGAACCTATGCCGCGAAGGCCGATTTCGACTTTTATCCCGTGTCGGGCGGTCATTTTGAAGGCGAGGGCCGATTCACCACCACGGCTGACGCCGGTTTCACTGTGACCCTGGCCGAGCCCGCGACAGTGACCGCAGCTTCGGCCGTCCTGGGCGATAATTTTACCGACGTGTCGCTGAAGCTGGCGCAGCAGGGGCCGGCCTTCCTGGCGATGGACGCCAAGGGTGGGTTCAGCGTGACCGGTGCGCTAAGCGACCTGAATTTGAACGCGCCCAATCTGCAGGCGCGGATGAGCGGCGGCGAAGGTCCGCTGGAGGCCTTTTCGATCCCCGGCGCCGAGGCTGTCGGTCTCAAGATGGCGCTGACCGCCGGCGTCCTGACCGATGGTCTGACGGGCGAGCAACAGCGCTTCAACCCACTGACCCTGACCGGCACCCTGACCAATGATGCCAAGGTGCTGAAGGGCCGGTTCATCGCCGCGGTCCAGTCGACCCGGCACAATCTCGCCGCCGTCCATCTCGACAACGACAATATCACCGGCCGCGGCGCCCTGACCTTCTCGACGGCCGACTATCTGACCTTCTCACCGGAAGGCTTGCAGCCGGTTTATCTGAGCCCTCTGGTCGCGGCGATTTTCTCGCGCGATGTGACCGGCAAGGCAGCCTTCAACGGGGCCATCACCTGGGACAAGACGACGTCGGGCAGCGGCGGGGTTTTGACACTCGACGGGCTCGACTATGTCGGCGCCACCGGTATTTCGCGCGGCCTCAAGGGCCGGATCGTCTTCAGCTCGCTGGCGCCGATGCTGAGTGAGCCCGGCCAGATGATCAGCATTGCCTCGATGGATGTCGGCGTGCCACTGACCGACCTGAAGCTGAGCCTGCAGTTCAAGGGCGAGACGATAGCTCTCGAGAGCGCCGTGGTGCAAAGCCCCGGCGGTCCATTGTTCCTGGAGCCGGCCGTGCTGCCGCTGGACGGCAAGTCGGCCATTTCCGGCGCCGTCAAGTTCGACGGACTCGACTTCGGCAAGATCATCGCGGCGACCGACCTGGCCACCTCCATGACCATGGAGGGCAAGCTGAGCGGCCGCCTGCCGTTCAAGATCGAGAACGGCCGCGTCAGCATCTCCGACGGCCTGATGCAGTCCGACAGCGCCGGCATGATTTCGATCAAACGGACGGCGGTGACCGGCATGACGGCCGGCGGCACGGTGACGGCGGAAGATCCGAACGCACCCAAGCCGGTTGCGCCTCAGGCGGATCCGAACTTCAATCCTTTCCAGGATCTGGCTTTCCAGGCGATGGAATGGATTCATTACGACCAGATCGATGCCCGGCTGAACTCGATCCCCGGTGGCAAGCTGAACATCAACTTCCACATCAAGGGCCGCTTCAAGCCGCCTCAGACGCAGAAGGCCAAGATCAGCCTCTTCGACTATATTTCCGGCAAGTGGATGACAAAGCCGATCAAACTGCCGTCGGATACGCCGGTGGAACTGTACCTGGAAGTGCCGATCAATCTGGATGAGATCCTGGACGACCTGACGGCGTTCAATGTGCGAACGGCGGCTAAGCCGCAATCTACCCCATAAAATGGCGGCGCAGTCGTCAGGTCCCGCCGTCAGCCTGCCGCCTTTTCGGTGCGGGTAATCTCGACAATGACGTCGCCGGCCTGAAGTGCCTGGGCTGGCGCTTCCCAATAGCCGTAGACCTGGCCGTCACGGCAGATGCGCAGGCCCATGCCGGTATCGATACTGCTCAGAGGGTGTCCGACTTCTGCTGCCGCGACGTCGCGCTCACGCAGCACCACCTTGCCGTCGGCCGAGGCCAGATCGGCGATATAATCGACCACATGGCCGCCTTCGGAGGCGCGCGCCAGCAGGTGTCCGCCCATGCTGACCGGATTGATGATGTTGTCGACGCCGGCCTGGCGCATCAGGCTTTCGTTTTCCGTCGCGCGTACCGTGGCGCTGATCGGCACCTTCGGATTGATTTGGCGGGCGCTGAGAACGATCAGAACGGTGGAGTCGTCGCGATGGGTTGAGACGATCACGGAACGGGCGCAGCGGATGCAGGCGGCTTCCTGGACGGCGTTGATGGTGGCGTCGCCTTCGATGGCCGTGACGCCGCGCCCGGTGGCTGCCGCAACGCGTGCGGCATGCTGATCGACCACGACGATGCCTTCCGGCGCGATGCCCTGGCGCAGCAGTTCGGTGACGGCGGCTTCACCCGTCGAGCCATAGCCGTAAACGATGATGTGGTCTTTGAGCTTGCTGCGGATCATGTGCGTTCGAAACTGCTCCCAGGTGCTCTTCAGGGCCAAGGTATAGGCCGTGCCGAAGAAGATGATCCAGATAAAAAGCCGCACCGGCGTGACGACAAAGGTGTCGAACATGCGTGCCCGGTCGGAGACAGGCACGATGTCGCCGTAGCCGACGGTGGTGATGGTTATGGCGGTGAAGTAGACTACGTCGCTGAACGAGACGTGGCCGTCGATATTGTCCTTGAGGCCTTCGCGGTCGGCCCAGTGGCCGCCCAGGGCGATGCCGATCAGAAACAGCACCAGGACGGCACGGACCCCCAGGGACTGCCAGATGTTGAGCCTGGCCTTGCGCTTGAGCACGGTCGGTGTCGGCGCGGGAGCGGTAAAGACGGGCAGGGGCATACAAATTCCGTAAGGAGCCCTTAGGCCTTAGCACAGGTGATTGTATGCGGAAAATATGCTTTCCGTTCAGCCACGGTTCAGCCTATATCTCCTACTATTGTGACACGCGCCGTTGGAACGGCGGGATGAGGAGCCATATATGAAGAAGGCAATTGCTATGGCTGTGGCTGGGGCGAGCGCGGTGGCGTTGATGGCATGTACGCCGTCGGTAAACGTCAACGTCAATCTGGCGCCCATCTACGCCAAACTCGATGTCAATGTGAAGGTTCAGCTCGACGAGGACGTGAAAGCCCTGGTGCAGCAGAACCCGAACCTGTTCTAACCGCGTGATCTGAGTGAGAAACACCATGAAAACGAACAAACTGTTCAAAGCCGTGCTGACCGCCGCCGCCGTGACCCTGTCGGGCCTCAGCGTCGCCGCCATCCTGGTCACGCCCGCCGCCGCCGATATCGCGTCGTCCAAGGCGACTGTCGATGCTGCCAAGGCCGCCGGTACGGTCGGCGAAAAGCCCGACGGCTTCTTAGGCATTGTCGGCGGCGCCGACTCGGACACCCAAGCCGCGGTTGTCGAAATCAATGAAGGCCGCCGCCAGGTCTATGGTCAGGCCGCTGCCAAGAACGGCGTGTCGATCGAAGCCGCCGGCCAGTCGGCCTTTGTCAACATCATCCTGCCGAAGTTGGCGCCGGGTGAGTATTACCAGGACGCCTCGGGCAACTGGGTGAAGAAGTAGGTTTCCGTTATTGACGGATCTTGAGCCCCTCCGCAGGTGACTGCGGAGGGGTTTTTGCTTGGTCTGGCTATGGGCAGTGGCGACAGACCATGCTAGTTTTTATCCGGTTTCAAGGAGTTCGGATATGGCTGTAACCTGCCTGCGTTGGGTGTGTGCTGCGGCAATGATGCTGGGGGCCTCGCCCGGGCTGGCTGGGGCGGGCAGCCCTGCCTCTGTCAAACCGGTGGGAGAGGGATTCCAGCTGGATGCGCCGCTGGTGGATTTTTATGACACGGCCTTTGTCATGGCCGATCCGGCCGGGGGCGCGCCGCGCGTCCTGTCGCCCGAGGCCCTGGCGGATCTGTTGTCCGGCTATGATATTGTCGTGTTCGGGGAAAGCCATCGCCATTCCGGCGTGCACCTGCAGCAGCAACTGCTGTTTCGTGCCCTGGTCGCGCGCGATCCCAACTATATCCTGTCGTTGGAACAGTTCGAGCGTGACGTTCAGCCGGTCGTTAATGACTACCTGGCCGGCCGTGTCGGCGAGATGGCGTTGACCAGTCAGGGACGGGCTTGGGACAATTATGCGACTTCTTACCGTCCGCTGGTGGAGTTTGCCCGCGTCCGTCAAATCCCGGTAGTTGCCGCCGAAGCGCCGGTCTGGGCCGTTGTCTGCATAGGGCAATGGGGCACGGGCATTCTCGATCGCTTTACGGCCGAGGAACGCGCATGGGTGGCGCGTGATCTCAACCCCGCCACGGGCGCCTATGGCGACAAGTACATGGCGTTCCAATCGTCGGCAGTGGCGCACGGCGGCGGGGCCGCGACATCACCTGAGGCCCTGCTGAAGGCGGAACGCAGCCTGGCCGGGCAGGTGGCGCGGGACGATACCATGGCAGAGTCGATTATTTTGGCCCGGCAGGCCCATCCGGGGCGCAAGGTGTTGCACCTGAACGGCAATTTCCACAGTGCCGGCTTTCTGGGGACGGTCGAACGGCTGAAACTGCGCGACCCGGGGCTGAAGATTGCGGTCATCGACCCGCTGGAGGTCGACAATCCCCTGACGCCGACGGTTACGGCGGGGGATTTGGCCAACGGAACCGTGGTGCAACTGATCTACCCTAACCCGCCCGGTTTTGTCGACGGAGAGGACACCAGCACCTGGGTTGCGGGCCTGATGAGCAAGCGAAAGGCGAACACCTGCAAATATAGCCCTGAGGTCGCGGGCTGAAGGCGAGAGCCGTCGTTTCAATGGGGAATCGTCTCTGACACTTTTTCTTACTGGAACTACCAACACTTTTGTTAGTTTAAAGACTCTGACCCTTTAGAATTTCTTCAACTGCTAAACATGGGTAACATTTGCTGAGTTATGTACTCCTCAAGGCGAACGACCTCCGAATTATACTCGATATAATATGCAAGTTCTCGTGCGCGGATTAGAACGTTCTGAGCTTCGGGAAGATTGAGTTTGTGCATCGCGATGCCCAACAAACTCAGGGCTGATATTTTTTGCAACTCAGTATCGTGGCGCGTTGCCAGCAAAAGTGCGCGTTGTGCTGCATCGATGGCATTGCGGCTCTCGCCCTTGTTGATCAGGAACTGGGCGCGCGCCAGCGAGGCCCCGCTGATGAGGCGCGGCATCCCCATGACGTTGGCGTAGGCCTCGATTTGGTCGAGAACATCATTCAGGTCGTCTTTCTCTTGCTGCGGGAGTTGTTCGCCGCACTGCATGATGCGTACCCATGCTTCGGCGAGAATGCCCGTTTGGCGCACGTCTTCGTGTCCACCGTTGGCTGCCAGCGAGCAGGCATTACGGATATTTTCAAGAGCTTCGGGGAATTTTCCAAGTCTACGCAGACAATCTCCGTAATGAATTAGCATTATGGCCGCGGCGCGGTAACGGCGAATATCCATAAGGCCTTCGGATACCAACTTGTAGACAGGTAGGGCCCGGTGACCTGCTCCCATCAGATCGTCAATCATCGCCAGATAGCCCTTGGCAATCATGTTGATCGACTTGGTTTCATCCTCGTCTTTTGCGATGGCGGCGAGCAAATCGCGCGCGGAATGCAATCTGCCACGCTCAATAGCGGTGATGGCAAAATTGAGGTTGATGCGGTTGTGAAGGGGGCCGGTTTCCTGGTTCTCGATGTAACGTCGGGTGACCATTCGCGCCTGGTTGAGCAGCAGAGAAGCATCTGTCATCCGGCCCGATGCAAGACTGAGGACGCCACATTCGTTAAACAGCCACACGATTTCTTCTGCGTGGAATGTGCACAAATCTGTAAAATCGTCCGTTTCGGGCACTGCGGCACCGTCTAGGTGGACCGCTCGTCGCAGTAGCCATCGTACTCGAAGACGGATGGCTTCGAAATATCCGGCGTCGGGCGTGGGCAGACCTTCGTCTTGGTAGGTATTAAAACGCGAAACGACGCCCACGCTGTAAAAGGAACGTAATGGCCCAATGGCGCCTCTCAGGCGGGCCCGGTCGATGGCGTCGCGTTCGCCGTCGTTCTCGGCGTAGTCGCGCAAAGGATCCTTGTAGACGTGCGCGCGGCTGCCCGCGACTTGTTCGAAGCCGGACAGGTCATCGATGAGCTGGCGAATACGGCGGTGTCCCTCTGCCGATGGCCGAGGGAAATCGTTCGGCTGAGTCGGGTACATCGATACGGTAAGCTGATCGAGTTCCGAATAGTCCTGTGGCGGGGCATTGAATTGACGCAAGATGCGGCGCCGCAGCGACTTGTGGGTGGTGAAGCGATGTTTTCGCCGGTTGTTGTGGTGGTATTCGGCACCTTTCGGAGCGATACGGAAAATCAGGCATCGGTGAACCATCAGGTCGAGGACGAGGTAATAGATGGCGGTTTCGCGTGCCTGCTCCGCCCCTTCGAAAAAGTCGGCCTTTATAGTTTTGATCGACGAGATCAGCCCGTCGAAATGCTTGGCGATGGCACCAATCCCCGACAGGACGGCAATATCCACTGGCTGCCCGATGATGCTCAGATGGACAAGAATGGCCTCCTGCAGATCGACCAGCGCCTTATGGTCCAAGTTCTCGAGAATGTACGCCAGATCTTCCTCGTTGGCCTTGAGGCAGAGGTATTCGTGAACGTTTTCCGAAGATGATCGTTCACGAGAAAAACCCCTGGCCTTACGCTTGGCCTTCAAATTGGCGCGGTTACGGGTCTCATCGGAAATTTGTTCCAGGATCAAAGCAACGCGACAGGTGTAGGGCCATGTTGACAGTGGGTGTCCTAAGCTGCTGGTACTGTCTATCCGATACTGGTTGAGCACGATTTCAACGGCTGCGTCGGCGCGGTTGTCGGGCGACAAGCTGACAGCAGCGAGGGCCAGCTTTTCGATGAAGTTTTCCACCGGCGCTAGATCGACGAAGCCGTGGGGTTGGCGTTCGATACGGCGGGCAATCATGTCTTCGATCAATGCCAGTACAAGGGTCATTGCAAACCGGTTGTGACCAACCGACCGGGCGATTTCGTGGAAGTAATTGCGGAAGGGAGGTTTTTTGTCTTCAAACTTTTGGTCTTGGATGGTGTCCAAGATGACTTTCCCGGCTGTGTCTTCGCGCGCTTTCAAAACGTTGTCGGCCAACGGTTTTTCGCTGTTGCCTGTCATCACACGTTGATAGGTATCGACGCATGTCAACATCAGATCTTCGAATTGACGTTCAGTCAGACTGGCCTTTTTGCGTTGGGCCAACGCCGTTTCGAAGGCCTTGCGGACGTGCTCATCGAGGCCATGCCGGCTATGACGGAACCATCTGATGTTTTTGATATCAGGCAAGTGTTGCTTGCGGGATTCTTCGAAGTCGTCGGAGTTTCCTTCGGTGGAAATATAGACCGTCATGTCTGTTCTCGTTGAGACGGCGTCTGAGGCACGGCTCATCAGGTTCAGGGCGCTGGCGGCGATTGGAAAGAAACGAACAGCCAGAGCAATTGGCCGCATCCATGAAAGCGGATGGACGAAGAAGCGACAATTGTCCGTGGTTTCGGGATGACACCATTCCAGTCGTCCGCGGCTCAGGCGCTCTTCATAGTCGGCTCTGAGATCAGGTGTGACATTGGCCGGCCAAAGGGCCCGGAAACAAGGCGAGGCATTGGGCGCTTTGGGAGTCTTACCTTCCAGGGGTTCGGGCGGTGATTGATCAGATTTGCGGGAAGAGGCGAACGAACTGGCGGTAAATGTGTCATGTGCCAGAAACACGTAGTCGATAGGTGCGGACTTGTACCTGTCATCAACCAAGGCTCCGAAAAGCTGCTTAATCTGGGCGTTCTTGGCTTCGCCATCCTTGTTGAAGAACATGTTGACATTGTTCACGGCGATGATGATACGCCCTTCGACAGTGCTGGACCCCTTGGCGGCAAGGAGTTCAAGGCAATAACGCAGGCGCTCGACGCGGTTCTGCCTTATGGCATCAAGGCTTGCGGCAATATGGTCACGCATGCTCTTCTGGGCTTCGGCCGTCACCGGTTCTTCAGACGTCTCCGGTTGCTGGTCTCGTTTGATGAGTGCGTCTGCTACATCATTTATATGATAACAAATGATCCCGGAGAGCAGATGGCAGAGTCGGTCAAACACCGACATGATCTCGTGCGAGTGGCCGAGATTGAAAAAGGCCGAATGTATATGTCTCGCCGCCGTCTTTGCTTGTTCCTCAGTTTTTTCCTTTGCGTCGTCGAACTTGATAAGCTGTATCCAGTCGCAGAACTGGGCGAAGCGAGTGTGAGACCGCAAGGAGGAAAAGACCTGGCCCCGACCCCCGCCGCGCTGACCCAATAAGAGGAAGACTCGGCTGCCTTCCTGCGGTAAGGGAATCTTACCATTTCGGAGGGAATCCTTCAGCATTTGCAAAGCCGGAGAAGGGGCGTCCGAAAAGAAACGGTCCGTAGAGGGCGCCAGTGTCTCATAGGCTGACTCGGGAACGGGCTTGCCGCTAACGGAGGCAGCCCGCTTCAAAAGGATACGGTGACGTGAAGCCTCAAAATACATTGAATCACGATTGGTGCTTTCGACGCCCAGATCGTTGTAGGCTAGGTATTTCCGGATTTTCTGCTCTGGCGGTCCATCCAGTTGCACCGGGTCGCGCATGCCGAATGGTTCGCGCGGCTTAGGCCAGTTAGACCAGCGGATTTTCCAGTCGTTCCATTCCTGCACGGTGCGCAACAACTTTGAGCACAGGAAGTTTCGGCGTACGACACTTTTGACGCCTTGGAGGATGACCTGGATCGCGTCGGAGTTGGGGCATCCACGTGCACGGGAGTCCAGTTGCGCGCAAATCCATGTTGCTAGGCCGCAGATCGTGTCAATGACATCCTGCACTGCGACAGCGTTGAGTTTAACGCCTTCACATTCCAGGCACCTGCCAGCCGCTTCAAGTTTTTGTTTCGCGGAAATGATGTCGCTCTTCAGCTTTTTTGCATTGGCGACACGCGCTTTACCGAGGTGTTCGGGTGTGTATTTGTCCATGGCCCAAATAAGATCCATTATCGTCTTCATGTGGCCGGGTTTTTTGCCTTGGGTTGTCCATGCCTCCCCATAATAGATGTTATAAACGCCGTACCTGGAGATAGCTTCCAGTTGCTTTGCCACGCGCGTGTCCGGGTCGTCCTCATCGGGCAGGAGAGCGATCGCAGGTCGTTCGCTCAGGTGGTTGCTGTCCTGACTGAAGCCGCGAAGCGGCCGAAGGATATCCGGCTCTTTCATTCCCAGTCCGAGAAAAAGCAAGGGGTTTGCATTGAAGATCAGTCGCATAGCGTCGTCGTTCCGAATCTTCGGATCGTCGTCGCGGGCGTATCTTTCTCTGTAATCCCGCTCAGACAGAACCAGCCACGAATGGGCATGCCGGGCCTGTCCATGAATGTGCAGCATCTGGTTGCGGGCATCGCGGCTATCGGCGCCATAGTCGTATAGGTAAGCTGATGCGCCGGGTCCGACATCAATGATATCGGCACGGTACGAGGCTTCATCGACCATAATGCGGCGAACGGAGGTATGGTCGCGCACTTTGTGTTGCAGCGAAAATTCCTTGGTATTGTGCGAAATCTCGCGATAGCCGCGATGTTCCAAATAGGAGTCAAATTCCCCGTCGTAATTGGTGGTTAGAAGACGTTTAATTTTCAGATCCGTCGTTATAATCGAGTACGGATCTTGGCTGTGGGGCAGTCGGTGCCGAGACTGCTTGGCGATTTCGACAAGGGCATCGAGACCAGGGGAAGGCTTGGCGGCGTCCGCCGCTTTAGTTGACTCCATCACAACGTTTATCAACGCGTTGAAATTTCGGAGAAGCGTGCGGAGCGGTTTCGGTTTGAGCGACAGGTAAACCGCCTCGACGATCGACTGCTGGAGTGGCGTACTGGCTTTCTCGCGCAAGGGTTTGCAGGCTCCATCCTCCCTTTTATGCTTGAAGAGGTCGGAGAAGGTCGTGTCGATTACGGATTCGATTGCGCCGTTATAGTTTTGCAATGCACCCAGGTGCGGCATCAGATGTCGGTGGTCGATTTTTAGATAAAACAGTGACGATATCACCCGGGCCTGTTTATCGTGGATAGCCGAGGGAGGAGAACGGCCGAAGTCGGGATAGGCTATGAGCCGCCTCAAGTTATTGATTAGCTTCGCGATCCCATCTTTGTCGTTGCGGTTACTGGACCCTTCGGTCTGATTGACCCCGCGGTGCTTTTGCAGAAGATCAGTGAGCAAAATTTCGAGACGGCCGCGTTCGTCCCGTAGTTGCCATTTTATGCGCTCACGCAGATGCGCCAGCGCGCGTTTGTCAATATCCCTTCGCAGGCCACTTTCATGGGCGGGGAGGCTGAGTCGGCGAAGTTCGGTGTACAGATTTTCGCAGATTTCGAAGCCGAAGACCAGCTCAAGGCCGTTACCCATTGGGTTTTGCCGAACGGCAAAGTCCTTGCTCTTTCTGTCCTTCTCGAGGAAGTATTGTTCGAAGGTCTTGAAGAGGGTCTTGAACTTCGATGGGGGAGTGGTTTGGATGTCTGGTTCGAGGAGTGTCGCAATTTCAGAGGTGGCGCCGTCAAGGTAACCAAGGGCGACGATTTCCTCGAGAATGAAGGCAGCAGTATTGCGTAAAAGCGATGGCCAAAGTGGTTGGCCATAGCCATTGGTTAGGCCCGATCCAGTGACGGCAATCAGCTTGCGGACGTTTAGCGACCGAGCCAAGTGCGCGTTGGCGTGAGATTCAAGGAGATTGAAATCAAATCCCGTTCTGACGAGATGTTCGGCATAAACCCAATCACTCAGGGTCTCGTCCCGTTTTTGCATTGTACCGCCCAGATTGCAAAAAATTCACGTTACAATACTGAATAGTGTCTGACAATGGTTCCAACCTTGGCTGTGTTGCAAGGATTCAAAGAGCTGGCCTCAAAAGTTCATAAGACATAGAAGGCGGTGTCAAACCTGAAGTGCAACACTCGCTTCTGCGGTAAGAGTTGCATTCAGGTATTGGTTGTAGACCTCGCGCGGGGTTTGGAAGTCGAGAATTTTTCGGGGTCTGCTGTTAAGTTTGTGCGACGTCGTCGAGGTCGTCCTGTGTCAGGCTGCTGAGGTCTGTTCCTTTTGGAAGGTATTGGCGTATGAGGCCGTTGGCGTTTTCGTTGCTGCCGCGTTGCCATGGGCTGTAAGGATCGGCGAAGTAGACTTTCACGCCCGTGCTACGCGTTAGGTCCTGGTGTCGCGCCATTTCGGTGCCACGGTCATAGGTCATGGTTTTGCGCATGTGTGTCGGCATTTGGTCAAACAAACGCTCGAAGCCATGCTGGACGGCCAGTGCATCGAGCGAGGTCCGTATTTGTCTTTGCCCCCTTTATTTTCCCGGTTTCGTCGACGGCGAGGACACCAGCGCCTGGGTTGCAGGACTTATGAGTAAACGAAAGGCGAGCACCTGCAAGTACAGCCCTGAGGTCGCCGGCTGAAGACGGAGGTCGTCGCTGCAGTGGGCCGTCATTAGTTCTGTTTTTACTTACGCCCAAGCTGTGGCGGACCCAGCCGACCTTTGGAGTCATGAGTATGGAAATTGTGGAAATTGTGAGAGATGGGCCATGCGTCAGGTTATATTGCCGCAGTTGGTAGTAAGGTGACTGCGTATATAACCCCTTCACAATCATCCTGAGCCAAGCGCGTATGGCGCGAATGACCATTCCGGGTGTTCCGCATCAATTACGGCATGTCCCCGAAATCGTCCCTTAGAAATCGTCCTTCAGGATCGAAGCTACCGATTGGGTCACCAGGCAAGGATTACGTCGGTCCGGAATGAGCCGCCAAAGCTGCTCGATGATGCACGCAGTTCAGCAGCAGCCAAAAGCACGACGACTCCGTCAGAGCTGATACGGCCACCATCGAACGCAGCGGTGACCTTTTTGCGACTGACTTGGCAAATCGAACGGAAAATCGGCAATATCGGTCATGGTGGGTGTGGCAAAATAAGTGTCGCGGGTAAATTCAGTGTGGTAACCAGAATCTATTCCAGAACAATGTGTTGCGCCACACCCGCCGCCAGTCTTAACTCAGATGTGGATTAGACGGGCTAGCTGCTTCAGTTCTGGTAGTGCCGCTTGCCGTTGTCATCTACCCAATATGTATTGCCATTGCCGTCGCTGTAAAGTTCACGCTTTTTGCCCTGCTCGACAACGTAACCGATGACGGCGCCGGCGACAGCCCCGACCGCTGCGCCCTTGACGACATCATTGCCTGTCGCAGCGCTTACGGCAGCACCGCCGACGCCCCCGATAAGCGCCCCGCGGCCAACGCCGTCAGTTGCACAACCGCTCAGCAACACGGCGGAGGCCAAGCCCAATATTGCGATTTTCATAGCGTTTCCCTTTTCGTCAAAAGCCGAGCGTAAGGCGCTCTGGGCACCCGCTTGGCTGCTTTGACTGTAGCTAACCCGCGCTCTTTTTCTGATCGGGAATTGCCGGCGGATTGTAAATATCAGGCAACGGCCTGCAGCAAGGAAGCCGTCAGGTGGATTCTCGCCGGGTAGCGTGGCATGACATCGCACCGGGAAAGCCGAACCCGAACGCCTTCGTGGAAAGCTTCAATGGGCGCCAGTGCGATGAACTGCTCGGCGAGACGCTCTTCACGTCTTTGCCCCATGTTTTGCCACAGACCGGTTGCAAAGCCGCCGGGCAACGGCAGCCCGACGGTACTTTCATGGCTCATGTTGACGTTCAGGTTCCGGCCGGTACTTGGTATGTCCAGGGAGCGGGCACCAATATGGACAACTGCCTCGGCGCGCCCGCCTTTTCGGCGAAGGGCGGCTCGGTTATGTATCTTGGAACGTTCGACGCAGGGGGCGATCGGATGTCGGTGACCATGGACATGGCCGATCTGGACCGTGGAAAGGCGAACCTTGGGGTCGCTGTAACCCCGGCGGCATGGGTCAACGGGTATACCTATGCCTGCCGCCAGATGTTGATGTACGCGCTGGAGTTCAATGGTTTCCCGTTCGCACCAGGCTATCACTGGGGCTTGGCGGCGGGCCGCTGAACTTTAGGGCTTGAATCTCATGGACTTTTTACAGCTGAAGATCTTGCTTGGGCGCGTCTTTGCCGTCGCCCGGAATCCGTCATGTTTCGTCCTGCTCTTGCCTTTGCTTTTGTCCTTGCCGTTGTGGTGTCGGGATGTTCTCCCAAGTCGGGTGCTCCTGCGGCGACGTTGTCATCGTCGGCGTCGGGTGTGCACTATATCGACCAGACCGTGAAGGCGGGTGACACTGAGGTGGTGGTCAACGAAATGTGGTCCATTGTCGACTATCCCGAGGCATCGAAAGGCGCCGTCGCGGTGGCCGTGCGCTGGACGGTGCACAATGCCGGCGACAAGCCGCTGACCGACAAGACTTTCCCGGTGATGCGCCTGGTCGACGGGAAGGGCACGGTGTATACGCCGGACAAGGCCCTGACCGAGGCGCTGCGCAATGACCAGGACATGTCCGATCCGGATGGCAGCGATCTGAACCCCGGCCTGGCGGAAACGCGGCTGTCGGTGTTCGAAGTGGCCGCCAACCGGTTTAACCTGTCGGACTGGTACATGCTGCCGGCCGACGGGGTAAAGATGGCGTTCTGCACCCAGGCGCAGGCCTTGGATGGCAAGTGCCCAGCCAGCATGGGGGCGCCGGCAGTGGCCGGCGGTTGAAGACGTTTTGCAATTTCTGGTGTTGCGATGCTACTCTTGGGCTATGTCCTGAATTTCAGTA
>NZ_GL883077.1:1719225-1722357 GCF_000204015.1 Asticcacaulis biprosthecium C19
CCCGAACCAACCCGGAAACCCGTGTCCCCGAATCCTGTCCCCGAATCCCAGAGTTAGCAGTTCCGCTATCCAGAGCCTCAAAGATGTTGGTGTGTCGGAAGGGTCGGTCAGTACCTGGCAGAAATTCTATGAAGGGGCAATTCAGACTGTTCGATCGAATGGAACTGTAATAACAAATGAAACGGCAAAATACAGATCAGAGGTTCTTATAAATGTCCTCAAAAACTGGTGATGAATATGCAAATAAAGTTAAATATATCTGGAGACTCGTCAAAATTCTTAATCATAGAGCCGTGGGGTGAGGAGTTTGATATAGAATCAAAGATGGTTTGTGTCGTATTCACCGCGATTATTGTAGGCTCCAATTGTGAAATAGACATGGATTTTTCCGAAGAAGGCTTCTTGCGCATTGAAAATACTTCAGTCTTTCGTCCTGTAGTGCTGATAGATGGGCGAGAGGATGAAAGGCCTGCGTTCGCGTGCAGTTAATCATAAACAAAGAAGTAGCAAATACCATTCATGCTTATAGAGAAATACTAGAGAAATACGGTGACATGATATCAATTGTGTAAATGGCTCTGACATGTTCATCTAAATGCCGATGCCATGGTTCGCGTGGCGCGAATGATTATCCGATAGCGAGGTGCGCGACCGTGACCGACAACGATCTGGCCAGACGTGTTGAAGATTTGAAGGCGTCCGGCCACAGCATAGTTGACACTATTCGCTGCCTGGTTGAAATCCATGGCCTGACGTTGAAGGACGCCAAGGCGCTCGTTCACCACAGTCCGGCCTGGGCCGGCGAGCGGATTGCCCACGAGGCTTTTCACGCCGAGCTCATTTCCATCCTGAAAAGCGAAACCTAGGCACGTTTCCTGCAATCGATCCGTCAAATTCCCGTTTCGGGATAGTTTTTGACGCCAGCCCTAGCGGTATTTTAACGCCGCTGCTCCAGGATCGAACACATGCAGGACCATCTCAAGCCCCTGACCTCGCTCCGGTTCTTTGCCGCCGTCTGGGTCGTGCTCTATACCTATATGCATGAGCTCAATACGCCGATCAGCTTCGGGCTGATGGAGCACGGCTATCTGGGGGTGGACCTGTTCTTTATCCTGTCGGGCTTTATCCTCTCCCATGTCTATCTCGACAGCGTGGGCGAGGGGCGGTTCAGCTACGGCACCTTTGTCAATCATCGCCTGGCGCGGGTCTATCCGCTGCATGCCGCCACCTTGCTGTTTACCATTCTGCTGATCGGGGCCGCGGCGCTGAAAGGCATCCAGCTTGATGCCAATGCCGCCAACTGGGCCGCGCTTCCGGCGCACCTGACCCTGACCCAGGCCTGGGGGCTGGCGCCCAGCGCGTCGTTCAACCATCCGTCCTGGTCGATCTCAGCCGAGTGGTTGGCCTATCTGTGCTTCCCGGCCGTCGCCTGGGGCGCCTGGCGCCTGCGCGACCGTCCGATCGTCGCTGTCGCCCTGGCCGCTGCGGTCGTGGTTGCCTTGAACCTGGCGTTTGGCGCCATCGCCGGCTTCCCGCTGACCAAGGCCACCTTCCAGTGGGGCGCCTTGCGAATCGTGCCGACCTTCCTGTTCGGTTCTGCTTTGTACCTGGCGTGGCGCAACGGCGCCGTCGCCAACCCGAAACTGGCCGTCGCCGGTGCCGTGATCGCCAGCCTGACCGTCATTGTCGCCACCTCGTTCAACGGTACCGACACCGTCGCCGTCCTGGCGCTGGGGCTTCTGGTCCTGTCTCTGGCAGGGTTTGGCCGCGATGCCAGTGGTGCGGAGACCGGCGGCATCCTGTCCAGCAAGGTGCTGGTCTATCTCGGCGAAATCAGCTTCGCCACCTACATGATCTATGTGCCGTGGAAGTGGGTCTATCTGAAGGGCGTCAATATGCTGCTGGGCAGCGAAGGGCCTCTGCCGTTCTTCTGGTGGCTGGCGGGTCTGTTGGCGCTTATCCCGCTCAGCATGCTGGCGCACCACCTGATCGAGCGGCCTTTCCGTAATATTATCAGGGACTTGGGAGTTCGCTGGGCCTCTCGCAAACGCGAGATTCATCCCTCGTTAGGGGAATAATTCGGTTAACATTTTACGTGATCAGCCGAAAAGTTTGTTGAAATTTTATTATTCTGTTGTATTGAAGTCACGGGGCTCAACTTTCACGGAGTAACCGCGTGAAGAAAACCGTGTCGGCGTTAGTTATAGCCGCTTTTACCTTGTGCGCTGCACCAGCGTTTTATGCTACCAGTGCGGCCGCTGCAACGGCTAAACCCGCCGCCGCCAAAAAGGCTTCGACGGCATCTTCGACCACGTCGGCCAAGGCCAAGAAGGTGAAGGCTGTACGGACCGCTTCGCGTCAATCCCGTTCCCTGGCCAATGGCGCCTCGCGTTCGCCCTATTGGCAGTGCGTCACCTTCGCCCGGTCGCTGACCGGTATGCAGATTTTCGGTGATGCCTGGACCTGGTGGGACAAGGCCAATGCGAAGTATGACACCGGCACTGCACCCAAGCCCGGCGCCGTCATGGTGTTTCCGCGTCAGGGCAAGATGAATCGCGGCCACGTCGCCGTGGTGTCGCAGATCATCACCGACCGCTATATCCAGATCACCCATGCCAACTGGTCGCCGATCAATGGCCGCCGCGGTCAGGTCGAAAAGGACGTCAACGTCATGGACGTGTCGGCCCGTGGCGACTGGTCCAAGGTCAAGGTGTGGTACGGCCCGCTGAACGATTTCGGCACCACCGTCTATGCTACCAACGGCTTTATCTATCAGGACACCCCCGAGGGCCAGGCCCAGGCGCAGAAGATCATCGCCGAGTCGGAAGGCCTGCCGCCCGAGCCACAACCTTACGCCACCAAGCCCTATCAGCAGATCGCCGCTGCGCCGTCGACACCGGCGCCCGAAATGCCGGCGGCCCTGAAGGCGGCACTTACGCCTGACAATGACCGTGGTTTCCTTGCCGTGAAGGCCAACACCGTCGCCGCCCATGTTACGGGCAATGACGCCGCCGCCATCGTCGCCCGCATCGACGCCGACAAGGCTCAGGCCGCCGGCAAGACTGCAAAGGGTTCGTCTGCTACCAAGGCACCCAGCCGCCCCTGAAAATGGGTGATGCTGGCCTGCAAAGT
>NZ_GL883077.1:1722572-1732947 GCF_000204015.1 Asticcacaulis biprosthecium C19
ACGAGCCTGACCCATTTTAGAGCGGTCTTTGGAATTTCAACAAAAGAGGCGGCGGCTCTTGAGCCGCCGCCTCTTTTCATGGAAAGTGCCGGCGAACCTGGGGACCTCCATGCTGACCTTGCACACCTGTTCGCTGCACGACACCACGCCGGATGTAAGAGGCATGCCGGCCAATGTTGTCTGGGTCGATCTGCACAATCCGTCGCGCGAAGAAGAGCTGCGCATGGAAGGCCAGTTGGGTGTCCTGCTGCCGACGCGCGAAGACATGGCCGAGATCGAGCTTTCGTCGCGGCTGTATATCGAGGACGGCGCAGCCTTCATGACGGCGCAATTCGCCTATCACGGCGGTCAGAAGCAGCTGCAATCCGGCCCGGTGACCTTTGTGTTGACCCAAGGCCGGCTGGTGACGATCCGCTACATCGATCCCGCCACCTTCAAGGCGTTCGGCGACAAGATCGGCAAGCAGCCGTCGCAATGCGAGGATGGCCCGACAACCTTCCTGAACCTGCTGGACCTGTTTATCCAGCGCGCCGCTGATTTGATTGAAACCTCCGGCGCCACCATGGAGAGCCTGTCGCAATCGGTGTTTGTCAAGCGGCGCAAGACCGGGCTGGAAAGCGTGCTGATCCAGCTGGGCGCCGCCCAGAACGACAATGCCCGCATCCGCGATTCTCTCGCGTCCCTGAAGCGGCTGGTGGTGTTCGCCTCGGATTTGGAGGTTGGAACGGGCGGGTTGCGGGCAGGGCAGATCCAGCCCTTCCGCGAACGCCTGGCGACCATGGCCCAGGACGTGGCGTCCCTGGTGGAACACACGGCGTCGATCTCGAACAACATCGCCTTCCTGCTGGAAGCGGCGCTGGGCCTGATCAATGTCGAACAGAGCACCATCATCAAGCTGATCTCGATCACCTCGGTGATCTTCCTGCCGCTGACCCTGATTGCCTCGATCTACGGCATGAATTTCGACTACATGCCGTTCCTGCATACGCCGGAGGCCTTCTGGGGCGTCTGCGGGCTGATGGGCGGGATTATCGTGGTGCTGCTGATCTGGTTCAAGATCCGACGGTGGATCTAGACAGCCTTCAGGCGGTAATGGCCGACGCCCCATTCGCTACCGCCGGCATGGCCCCACAGCCCCGCCGTCGCCAGGAAGAACAGCCGCCAGCGCCGCCGCCACACCCCGGCCTGGGCGCCGTAGACGTCGCGCAGGATCGGCAGGATGCGCGCCTGCTGGTCGTCGAAATTGTCCAGCCAGTCCAGGGCCGTGCGGCGGTAGTGATCGCCCGACCAGCGCCATTCCTGCTCGACGGCGAACATGTCCGGGAAGCGGTGAACCAGGTCCTGGGCGGGCATGATGCCACCGGTGAAAAAGTACTTGCCGATCCAGTCGCTGCCATCGCTTTTGAACCGGTACGAGTGCTTGCGGTGCGTAAAGACATGCAGGAACAGCCGGCCGTCCGCCTTCAGCCAGTTGCGGGCGCGAGACAGAAGGGCACGCCAATTCGACATATGTTCGAACATCTCGACGCTGACGATCCGGTCGAAGTGCTCGTGGGTGCTGAAGTCATTCATGTCGGCGGTGATGACCGTCAGGTTGTTCAAGCCGCGCCGCTTGGCTTCGCCGGTGATATATTGCCGCTGAGAATGGGAGTTTGACACCGCCGTGATCAAGGAACCAGGATAACGTTCGGCCATGAACAGCGACAGCGAGCCCCAGCCGCAGCCCAGTTCCAGAACGGTTTGCCCATCGCGCAGATCGGCATGTTCGCACGTCCGTTCCAGAGCGTGAATTTCCGCCTGGTCCAGGGTCGTATCCTCCGACGGATAGTAACAGCAGGAATATTTGCGGCGCGCCCCCAGGATCAGGGTGAAGAACTCGGGTGGCAGCTCATAGTGCTGGGCGTTGGCGACGGCCGTGTGTTCGGCGATGGCGTAGTCGCCCATGGCCGAGGCGAAGCTGTCCTCGGCAAGCGCGTCGCGTGCCAATTGGCGCTTGGTTTGCCCGACCAGCCAGTCGATCGTCGCCAGGGTTACGGCATCGGGGATAGGGGCGCGTTCAGCGGCGGCGGCCAGAAGGCTCATGAGGGGTCTCCTTGATGCGTTGTTTGGGGAGCTGGTGTTTTGGGGGGAAGGGGGAAGAAGGGGCTGACCCGGCGTTGATAGGCGCGGAATCGGTCGCCGCGGCTGGCCAGCATGTGGGCTTCCAGCGGGGGAATCCCCGAAGCGTAGACCAGGAGGTAGTACATCAGGGCTGGCGCGGCGGCAGCGACGAGGCTCCACAGATTGCCGGGATCGAAGGCGATGACAGCCCAGGCGACCCAGGCCAGCCACTCGAAAAAGTAGTTGGGATGGCGCGACCAGGCCCAAAGCCCGGTGTCGCAAACCGCGCCCTTGTGCGTCTTTCCGAAACGGCGCAGTTGGGCGTCGGCGACGCCTTCGCCGACAATAGCGGTGATCAGGAGGGCTACGCCGATCACGTCGGTGATGGCCAGCGAGGCGTGCGGATTGATCGCGGCCAGCCTTACGGCGAGGACCAGCACGAAGGCCGCCGCCGCCTGGATCTGAAGGAACAGGAAAAGGTTGCGGGGGCCATCCTTGCCCCACTCCTGCATCAGCTTGGCGTAGCGTGGGTCATCATGGGCGCCATGGGTGCGGGCGGCGATGTGCCCGCCCAGGCGGATGGCCCAGATGGTCACCAGAAGGCCCACGACAATCCGGCGTTCGTCAACGGCGCCGATATCGGGCCATACGGCCGCGGCTATCCCGCCCAGCCCGACGGCGATGGACCAGATGGCGTCAATCCAGCCGCTGGAACCGGTGACGCGCTGCACCGCCCAGGCCATCGTCATCAGCAGGCTCAGGCCCAAGGCGATCGAGATCAGCGGGACAAGGTCCATCTGCAGCTCCTCTTTCAGCTCTTACGTCCGCGCGCGACCAACGGTTCACATCGTCTTTTTATGGCGCCGCCTGATCCGTGGTCGCGGTCTCTGCGTAGGGTTAGTAAAGAACAGGAGTTGCACATGATCAGAACTGCATTGATAGCCATGGCGGTACTGGCCGCCCCCGCCGTGGCGCATGCCTCCCCTGAGGGCGATTGGGCCCGCGGTGACGGCAAGGCGCGGGTGAGGATTGCGCCGTGCGGCGCCGACCTGTGTGCGGTCAACACCTGGATACATCCGGGCGTCAAGGATGAAAAAGTCGGTGATGTCCTGGTCATGACGGTGAAGGCCGAGGGGAGCGCCTGGAAGGGCAAGGCCTTCGATCCGCAGCGCAAGCTGACCTATCGCCTCAGCATTACGTTCGGCGGGGAAAGCATGACCACGTCGGGCTGTGTGCTGGGCGGTCTGGTGTGCAAGAAGGTGACCTGGACGCGGGTCTAGCCGGCTCGCCGTTGATGCCGATTTTGCGTTGAGTCTAAATTTTCGCGTCTCCTGTATACGGAAACGCCGTCCTCAGGCATCTAATCCTGTAGGAGGCAGAGTATGGAGTCGGCGCCGGAGCACATTATCCGCTGGGTGGGATCACAGATCCTGCCCCACGAAGCGGATTTGCGCGCCTGGCTGCACCGGGCCCGGCTTGCCCGGGAAGACGTAGAAGACATCATCCAGGAAGCCTATTGCAAGATCGCCGAACTCAGTCGGGTCGATCATATCGCCTCGCCGCGCGGCTATTTCTTTACCGTTGCCAAGAACATCGCGCTGATGCGCATCCGGCGCGCCCGCATCGTCCGCATTGAAAGCGTCGATGAGATCGACCGGCTGGACGTCATGAGCGACGCACCATCGCCCGAGCAGGAAGCCGCGGCCCGCTTTGAGCTGGCCCGGGTCATGCGGCTGATTTCGGAACTGCCGGCGCGATGCCGTAAAGTCTTCGAGATGCGCAAGATCCAGGGGCTGCCGCAAAAGGAAATCGCCCGAGTCATGGGCATTAGTGAAACCATTGTCGAAAACGAGGCCGCCAAGGGCCTCCGGCTGATCCTGCGGTCCATGGCCTCGCAAGACCTGACCACCCAGCCGAACAAGGAGCCCAAGCGTGACGCCGATGCCGGTCGAAACTAGCGAAGAGATCGAAATCGCCGCCAGCCTGTGGGCCGTCAAGGAGCGCCCGCTGAGTCCGGAGGACGAGGTGGCGTTGCGCGCCTGGCTGAGCGGTGATCCGCGCCGTCGCGGGGCGCTGCTGCGCGCCCAGGCGGGATGGGCCGCGCTGTCGCGCGCCAAGGCGCTGGGGCCTTCTGAGGACTGGCAGGTCCGGCCAAAGCCACGTGCCAATCCGTCACGGCGCGGGCTATTGGCCGGCGGCGGCATCGCGGCCGGGTTGGCTGCGGCGGCGCTGGGCGGGCTGTTCCTTTTGCGCAAGGAAGAGGCGGTTACGACAACGGGCGAAATCCGCCGGCTGCCGATGAGCGACGGCTCGATCGCGGCGATCAATACCGAAAGCCGCATCCGTATCGAGATGACCGACGCCGAACGTAAGGTCGACCTGGTTCAGGGCGAGGTCTGGTTCAAGGTCGCCAGGAACAAGGCGCGGCCCTTTGTCGTTGCTGCCGGCGATGCCCGGATCCAAGCGGTCGGTACGGCGTTTTCCGTTCGCCGGCATGACAGCGGCGCCGAGGTTCTGGTGACCGAAGGCACGGTCAAGGCGTGGCTGGAAGGGGATGACCGCCCCGCCGTATGGCTGAAGGCGGGGGATCGTACCGTTATCGGTGATCGTGCCGCGAAGGTCGATCATGCCCCCGACGCGGTCGACAATGCCCTGGCCTGGCGTGAGGGCAAGATCGCGCTGGCCGGCAAGACGTTGAGCGCCGTGGCCGAGGACTACAACCGCTACAACCAGGTCAAGATCGTCATCCGCGACGCCGGCCTCGGCAATGAGCGCCTGCTGGGGCGGTTCAGCACCGACGATCCGGAAGGCTTTTCCGATGCCGTGGCGCAGGCTTTTGGCGCGGAGATCACCCGCACCGGTTCGGTTATCTATATCGATGTGAAAAAAAATGCGACCGCGGCTACGGAACTGCGCAATCCGGACATCGTTCCCTAAGAGGGCGGCTTGAAAGCTGCCTCATATAAGGCGCCCCAAGGCGCCAGCACATACAGGAGGACTAATATGAAAAAGGCAAGCGTGCGCCTGCTCAACGGCCAACTGCTTCTGGCGGGAACCACCCTGCTGATGGTGTCGGCCATGCCGGCTTTTGCCCAGAGCCAGGTCAAGACTTTCAACGTTGCGGCGCAACCGGCGCAACAGGGCATTACCCAGTTCGCCGAACAGGCGGATCTGCAACTGGTGGCGCCTGAGCGCGTTGTCGCCGGCCAGAAGACTGCCGCTGTTCAAGGCACCATGCCCGTCAAGGAAGGTCTGTCGCGGCTGTTGGCAGGGACGAATTTGACACCGGTTACCCAGTCCAATGGCGTTGTCGTCCTGGCGGCCGCTCAGGCCGCGCCTCAGGCGCGCTATATCCCGACGTCTGCCGTGGTGGCGGCGGAACCGTCGGCATCCCAGGCGGCGCCTGAGCCGGCGCCCGAAGTGGTGGTCAAGGGTATCCGTGGTTCGCTGAACAAGGCGCGTGACATCAAGCGTCGCTCGGCCAATACGGTGGAAAGCATTGTCGCCGAGGACATCGGCAAGATGCCCGACCTGAACCTGGCGGAATCCATCCAGCGCGTACCGGGCGTCGCCATGTCGCGCGAGGGCGGGGAAGGGCGGAATATCACGCTGCGCGGCTTTGGGCCGGACTTTACCCGCACCACCTTGAACGGCATGGAAGTGCCGGCCAGCTCCGATGGCCTGGACACCGGCGGGGTGACGATCAATGCCGGCCGGGCATTTGACTTCCACCTGTTCGCATCGGAACTGTTCAACCGTATCGATATCGAAAAGACGCAGAAGGCCTCGACGGAAGAGGGCGGGATTGCCGGGACGGTCGGGCTTTACTCCGCGCGTCCGTTCGATTTCCGCGAAGATTTTACCGTCTCGGCTTCGGCGCAAGGCAACTATAACTCTCTGACGGAAAAGGCGGATCCGCGATTTGCCGTGCTGGTCAGCAAGAAGTTCATGGACGGCAAGCTAGGCGCCCTGGTCTCGGCGGCGATGTCGAACCGGACGGTGCACCAGGAAGGCTATTCCAGTGTGCGCTGGACGTCACCCTTTGCCAACGGCGACTCGTGGGCTGACAGCAATCCGACGGTCAGCGGGACGCCGAAGGCGTGCGGCGCGGCCGATCCGCTGGACTGCCTGTGGGCGCCGCGCCTGCCGCGCGCTGACTTCTTCGGCAATGATCAGAAGCGGGTCGGGCTCACCGGATCTTTGCAGTACAAACCAAACGAAGATTTGGTGATCACCTTCGATGCTCTGCATTCGGAGCTGACCAATGACCGCTACAGCTACAATTCGATGGAGTGGCTGCTGACCCACGGCACGGCCGGCAACTATACCGGCCAGACCCCGGTGTCGTTCAAGATCGCGCCGGACGGTAAAACCTTAGTGGCCGCCAGCTTCAATGATGTGACCTCGTGGTATGAGAGCCGGCACCAGGAATCGACCTCGACATTCGATCAGTTCGTGCTTTCTGGAAAATGGCGCGTATCCGATCGTCTGAGCTTCGAAGGATTGATCGGCCAGGCGACCGATGATGCCGACCGGACGGAGCTGCGGTTCTATTACCGGTCCGTGCCGCACGCCTATGCGTACGACTACAGCGACAATGCCTACATCCCGAAAATCAGCTTCGGCAGCTACGACCCGAATCTGGCGAGCAACTATGTCAACGCCCTGACGGCTGCCAATCGCATCAACAACGTCAAGAAGGAGAACTTCTCGACCAAGTTTGACGGCACCTATAATGGCGACGGTTTCTACATCAAGGCGGGGGTCAACTATAACGACCGGACGGTTCAGTATTCGGAAGGCTATGGCGCGAGCCCCAGCTTCAATCCGTCGACCTACACCATGCCGTTCCCGATCGACAATTTCGGCAGCGGGCTGGATGGCGACCTGGTCAAGTTCCGCGTCGCGGACTTCGACGCTATTGCGGCGGCCGGGGTCATCACCCCGGGCTACACCAACAATGCCGGCGCCGGCTGGACGGTCGGCGAAGAGACAATGGGCGGCTATGTCGAGCTGAACGGCGAGTATGACCTGGCCGGGATGCGGCTGCGGACCAATACTGGCCTGCGCTACGTCAAGACCAATGTCCGCTCGATCGCCCTGATCGCCGGTACGCGCGTCGAGGACAAGGTGTCGTATCAGAACTATCTGCCGTCGATCAACCTGGCGCTGGATGTCCGTCCGGACCTGGTGTTGCGGGCCGCCTATGGCCGCAGCATGACCCGGCCGGGATTGAGCACTTTGAATATTGCCGGGCCGGTGTTCGGCTATACGACGCGCACCGTCGGCAATGTCGGTAACCCGGAACTGAAGCCCTACGAGTCGAACGACGTCGATCTGAGCCTGGAATGGTATTTCGGCAAGGAAGGCCTGCTGTCGGTCTCAGTGTTCAACAAGGACATCGTCCGTTCGTTGAAGACCGATGTCGTGACCAAGATGATCGACCCGTCGTTCTGGCCGGCCATCTATGCCGATCCGCAATATGACGAATCGTACAACGCTGATCCGGCCGAGGTGCCCTATACCTTCACCATCCCGGTCAACAGCGACGAAGGCAACAGCGTGAAAGGGTTCGAGGTCACCTACAACCAGCCCTTCACCTTCCTGCCGGGGCCATGGTCGAACCTGGGTGTGGCGTCGAACTACACCCATGTGTCGGCTGAGGATTCGACGGGTCTGTCGCCCAATTCGTACAACCTGACGGTCTATTATGACACCGAGCAGTTGGGGGCGCGGATTTCGGTCAACAAGCGCGACGATTATCTGATCAGCCAGCCGGGTGGCAACGGGCATGTTCAGGAGCGCAAGTACGGGCCGACCCATGTCGACTTCGCGTCGTTCTACAAGCTGAGCGACAATCTGACCCTGACCTTCGAAGGCATCAACATCACCGACGAGGTCGAGCGGATCTATGGCACCGGCGATACCGGTGATATGGACCTGACACGGGAATATACCCATACCGGCAGTCAGTGGATTCTGGGCGTGCGGTATCGGTACTAGGGTGCAAGAGACGGGCGCAGAACTCCCTCTCCCCACTTCTTGAGGGGAGAGGGACGCCCGAAGGGCAGGGTGAGGGGTTGGTTCGGTTTCTACGGTTGGTGCCGAACCGACCCCTCACCCCACCCTCTCCCCTCAAGTGGGGAGAGGGAGCTGACTGAGTTTCCGGTGGGACATATGAAAAAGCTGCTTGTTTTCGTAGGCCTTTTGTCCATCGCCTTTCCGGCGTTGGCGGCGAACCCGATACCGGTCGATGACAGCTATACGGTGTCGCAACGCTGGGATGGCTACAAGGGCAAGTATCCGGGTATTGCCCTGCCGGAGGTCGCGTTTGAGGCCGGGCAGCAGGTCCAGTTCGACCGGCTGTACAAGAAGGCCGATGACCGCGAGCTGCATATCGATGTGTTTTTGCCCGTGAAGGGCAATGGCCAGGGCATACTGCTGGTGCATGGCGGCGGGTGGCGGTCGGGCAACAAGTCGCACTTCTACAGCCTGGCCAACCGGCTGGCCCAGCGCGGCTATACGGTGTTTTTGCCGGAGTTCCGGCTGTCGGCCGAGGCGAAATATCCGGCTGGCCTGGTCGACGTCAATGACGCCATTGTTTGGGTGAAAAGCCAGGGCTACGGCATCGACCGGCTGGCCATTGGCGGGGCGTCGTCGGGCGGTCAGATGGCAGCACTCTTGGCCTACACGGCCGGGCAGGACCTGTTTAAGGGGCAGCCCGGCGATACAAGCGTCAATGCCCTGATCGACCTGGATGGCGTGCTGGATTTTACCACACCCATGGCCTTGCAGTACGAGAACAAGCCCAATTCGGTGGCGTCGCAGTGGCTGGGCGGGTCGTTTGAACAGGCGCCGGACACCTGGCGTCAGGCCAGTGCGGCGACCCATGTCAGCGCAAAGTCGCCGCCGACCCTGATCATCAGCAGCGGGCTGATGCGGTTTACCGCCGGACGCGAGGATGTGGCGGCCAAGCTTGCCGGTTTTGGCATTCGTCACCATTATCTCGAATTTTCGGAAGCGCCGCATGATGTCTGGCTATTCGATCCGTGGTTCGGCCAGATTGTCGATCGGATGGACGTCTTTCTGCAGAGCGCGGCCGAGGTGCGCTACGAGGTCAGTGATCGCTGCGCGGCGCGACCGAACTGCTTCGGCGCCATCCAGGCGGCGGTCGATGCCGCGGGGCGCGATACGGGTGGTCGCTGGGCGGTGATCGATATCGCCGCGGGTGACTATTATGAGAAGGTCACCGTGACCCGCAGCCGGGTTCGTCTGCGCGGTCAGGGCGTGGGCAAGACACGGCTGTATTTCGATGCGGTGGCCCAGACGGCCGGCAAGTATCATCGCAACAACTGGGGAACGCCAGGGTCGGCGACCCTGACCATCGATGCCGACCAGGTCGATATCGAAGGCATGACGATCGAGAACAGCTTCGACTACCTGGCCAATGATGCCTTGCCGGATGGCGATGCGGCCAAGATCGGCAACAGTCAGGGCGTGACCCTGCTGCTGGACATTCATAGCGACCGGGTTCGGGTCGCCAAGTCGGCTTTGGTCGGCAACCAGGATACCCTGTTCGCCAATGGCGGGCGGGTGTGGATCCGCGACAGTTCGGTGTCGGGCAATATCGACTTCATCTTTGGCAATGGTCGGGTGCTGATCGAGGCCAGCGACATCATTACTCGCCGCCGGGCTGCCGCCCTGAAGCCCGGCGATTATCATTCGTTTATCGCCGCGCCATCGACCCAACTGACGCAGGCGATGGGGATTGTGATTTATCGCTCGCGGCTGATGCGGGAGCCGGGGGTTCCGGACGCCTCGGTGGCTCTTGGCCGGCCGTGGCATCCGACCACGACCTTCGCTGACGGCCGCTATGCCGACCCCAATGCGGTGGGCCAGGCGTCATTTCTGGATTGCTGGATGGATGCGCATATCCATCCGGACCATTGGACGGTCATGAACGGCACGGCGCGCGACGGCACCAAGACCGCAGTGTTCCGTCCGCAGGATTCCCGTTTCTTCGAAATGGGATCGCAGGGGCCCGGTGCGCGGCACAACGATATCGGTATTGTCTGGCAGGGTGGTCTCGGGATCGACGCCGTCCGCAAGGCCTTCTTCGAGGGCTGGCCCCAGCCGTGACATTGAGACCAGCGCTTCTACTCCCCGTGGAAGGTGCTTGTACCTGGACTGCCTTGGTCGCCCCGACCAGGCAGTCCTTTTTTTTTGTTCAGCGTGAAGCCAGTGAAGGAGGGACTGCACTTGCGTTCAAGATGAC
>NZ_GL883077.1:1733810-1746816 GCF_000204015.1 Asticcacaulis biprosthecium C19
AGGTGCGTCGCACTTTTTGGGATGCGCTCTATGCGTTTTCGAGTTGCTCGGCCGACATCTTGCCGGACTTTGCATCACGTTGCAGCTCGTAGGAGATCTGCTGGCCTTCATTCAGGCCGTTCATGCCGGCGCGTTCAACCGCGCTCACGTGAACGAATACGTCCTGGCCGCCGTCCGACGGCGCGATGAAACCAAAACCCTTGGTGGAATTGAACCACTTAACTGTACCAACGCTCATAATGAACCCTTTCAATGGCAGTGTTATACGTGCCCGTACACATGCACAGACACCTCTCGAATAAATTTTGAATGGAAGGTTCGCCACGGGCGCGTGTAAAGCGCTAAACAAATCAGCAGACAAGCAGAAGTCGATGAGCGGCTTATACTTAAATTTATTTTATCTGTCAAGGCTTATGTGAAATCTGAAATTATTTACTCGGACTCATCATCTCGAAAATTTGGCGTTCAGACCTGTCAGTAGCTGCAGTCCTTGCGGCGCTGGGCGCGCTCATAGGCCGGTCGGATGGGCAGGTCCCGGGTGGTCTTGCGGCCGTCCTTGTAGGACTCGCGGACATAGTTGCTGCTGCCCTTGAACAGGCGCGCGAGGTCATCATAGGGCGTATCCATCGCCACCAGGGCGTTGAAAGCGATATCGCCATAGCTGGCGTTGCGGCTGATCGTACCGTTTTCAATACGCGCGATCAGGGCCGGTCTGAACTGAGGGGCCTTGGCGCCCAGATTGCACAGACCCTTGATGCCGGCCAGGTAGGGATGCTGACGGTAGTTGTGCTCTGCCTCATCGCGTGGGCGAGTGAACATGGCGGAGTCGTCGATCAGGTAGAGGAATTCGCTGCCATCGCCGACCAGGTCCAGACGCGACAGGGCCGAATAGGCGGGCGCACGCAGGGTCGTCTGGTGCGTCAGCCACAGCAGGTCGGCGCGATGGCGGAGGATGTCGGCCGCCGGGAGTTGCTCGATGACATTGCCGATGGCGGCGGCTTCGTCGGATTGTGGCTCGGTGAGGGCCAGGGGCTTGATCGTAGTTTCCATAGCGCGCAGGCGGGCGAACATCGAGTCGGCGATAGCGGTGGCTTGGACTGCGGAGGGGCCGTTTTTGACAAAGCCGGCCGAGGCGTAGGTGACAGGGAAGCGCTTATCCGTCAGCAGGCGGGTGGCCAGGGCGGCGTCTTGCGGGGCAATGTCACGCCGGTTCCAGGCCATGCCGTCAAAGTAGCTTTTGGCCACGGCCAGAACGGCCGGTGACGGCGCGTCCGTGGCGTCGAGGGCGCGGACGAGGACCTGTCGTGAATCATCGACGACCTGTGTCTTCGCGGGAATACCCTTGCCGGGCTGGTACGCGGCTGGGGGGCCGAGGAGCAGGTCTGCCACGGGCGGGTGATCGGCGTAGTGTTCGGCCGGGCGGGCGTGTTTCCTCAGGCGGGCGAAGCCGGCATGGGAGGTCATACCGTCAAGCAGGATGGTCGGCGCCAGGATCGGGAAATAGACGTCGAAGGCGACCCAGGTGTGGCGATAGGTCTCTTCGAAGGCCGCGGCGTTGCGGCGCCACAGGCCGATGCGGCGGGTGGTGAACTGGGCGTCTCTGAACCAACGCGCCTGCGTGTCGCGTCTGACCTCAATGTCGCCATAGACGGCGGCGATGTCAGCCTCCCCCGTCACGGCGGTTTGGGCCACCAGGCATCGACCCTGTACCATGGCCAGGTCGAGGCGTTCCGCGCTGGACTGGCCGATGGCGGAGGTGGTGTTTTCGCCGGGCAGGTCGTAGGCCGGCTTTCCGATGACCGGGCAAACAGGGCGGCTTTCCAGGCTGTAGGCGACGGCCTTGAGATCCGGCTTGAAGCCGGCGGCGACGTCTGCGTCGGTGGCGATGATGACCTTTTTGGCGCGACCTTCCAGCAGAAGTGTGCGGCACAGGTCACCGCACAGGCTTTGTTCCGGGCGGTGGCCGGCATGAGCCGGGTGAATAAGGGCCAGGTTGCCGGTGCGGACGGGGGCAGGTGTGGTGAGTTTGTCGCCGGCGATCAGGTCGCGCGCCTTTTGATGGGCCGCGGGGTTGGTGGTGAAGGGGATGTACAGCAGCGCTGCCAGGGTGAGCAGGCCGCCGGCGATGTGGGGTACAGGCCCTCGTCGAATGAGGCGTCCCGGGATCAGGGTGCCCAGCAGGATAAGGCTGAGCGTCGGCAGCACGGCCAGGATGGCATAGAGCGGGATGGTGAAGATCAGAAAGATCAGGACAGCGCCGACCGGAGCGATGGCCAGCGGGACGACGATGCCCAGGATAAGCGCCACGATCGCCATGGTGAAACCGCAGCCCCGGGCGCGGTTACCGGTTTTGCGCGGCGGTGTCCGCTGCATGCTCATCCCTCCCTTGCCCGTGCGTGTTATAGCGCAGAAGGTTTAAGATAGGCGTGACGAACAGGGTTACCGGACCGCTAGGCAGTCGCGCGGCGTGGTGTTAGGTTCGTCGCCAGGTGGACGCGTTCGGCACTTTTTGGGGGGATTACATGATGTTCTATATCGATCATGCGGTGGAAGCCGCCTATGTCCAGACAGTGGCCTACCAGGAAAGTCACTGCTATCTGGAAACGCCGCGTAAACTGTCCGTCAAGAAAAGTACCGGCGTGGTCATATACGATTACGAGGATAAGGGCCTGATAAAGACCTACCAGGGCGGATACAAGGATGCGGTTTTTACACTCCAGCAGTCGCAATGCGAAGACATCGTGTCGGAGCTTATGGTGGCCTTGCCCTATTGGGAGACCGTCCCGAACACAAAATCGACCCAGGCGGACGTAAACGCGATTGAGCGCGCGCTTGGCCTGGAAGGGGCGCACCTGTCCGATGCGGACTTCAACAGGCTGGTCGAACAGGGGCAATTGGAGTTGGCCGTGGATACGCTCAGACTGTCTTATTCGTATCGCGTGGTCGGATATCGGGGGATCTTTGTGGTTGAGATGCGCCGCAGGGCATGACCCTCGCGCAGGGTCGTTGAGAGCACGGCCTGTGGCGATATGGGTGGTCGCAAAGCCCTTGCGCAGGGGCAAAAAGTCCGGTGAGGCCTGGTCGAAGGCGCGCGACGGTGAGGTCCTCCCGCCGGCGGATGTCGACTATGCCGCGCTGGCCGAAAAGGCCATGGCCTGCATCATGGCCTACGGAACGGAAAAGGGGCGCATGGCGGCGGCTAAGTACTTCCTGGACAGGGACGAGGCCAAGCGCAAGGTAGAGGGGAAGGGGAGGACGCACGTGCCGGTTATCCAATATGTCATCACCGGTGAGTCGCCACCGCTGGGCGAGGGGGAGTATGATACGTCGAACGTCGGGGAGGACGGGGAAGATGGCGAGGCGGAGTTGAAGCGTAGGTTCGGGGTGTATTGAGGAGGCGGAATTACTCACCAACCGGGAACGGCGCCGGTCTGTGCTGGGTTTTTGGTCACGCCTGACTGACAGGCATGGCGTTTGCGCAGTGGGGCAAGTGGGTGAGTATGGGCGCCGCCGTCCAACCTGCAGCTGCTCCTTGAAGATGTGTCGTCGTATGGGTAGCTGTTGCAAGGACGTCGGCGCCGGCAAGGCTTGTCGCAGGTGTCGCCGGAGTCCATGTCCCATGCTTCCAGTTGGCATTGCTATGAGCGCTTATGGTGGCGGAGACCGGGTGTGAAGTCGCTGGTGTTTTCGGACCATGGGCGTTGTCGGGGCCAAAGGAGTAGAACAGGCGGGCGTAGGGCTGCGCCGATCGCTGAAAAGGTACACTCTTGGCGCCCATATCGGCGCCATGATGTGGCGCCACCATGGCGGCGATATCATTGGGTACTGGATGAGGGATTTCGTGATAGCCGGCATCGCCAGTCAGCACCCAGGCGCGCCTGCTCGCCCCATCGGTCACAATCAGTATCTGTCCTGTCCCGTTGCGGCCCTTTCCGGTGCCGCGGCGCAGGTCATAACTTTGCGCCGGACCTTGCCACTGAAGTGGAGGTGCGCCATTGGGCACGACCAAAATCCGTCCGCCGGCGGCAAGGATGTCATTCGCAAACGTTGTGTGGGTAGAGGAGATCGTCTGCCGAGGTACAACCCAAATCCGCCGCAGGAGTCCCTGATGGTTCGCCGCCCCGGCCCAGTGGTCGGTGTCCCAGTGGGACATGATGACGACTGGGTTAGCGCAGGTGCAGAAATCAATTGTTTGCGGCGCGGTCGGCGCGTTCCGGCCGGAACCGCGGCCAACGTCGAAGTAGTAGACGGGGTAACCGCAATCACAAACGAGAGCGGATGCTGATCCCTGTCCGACGTCGAAACAGACCAGGGCGCTCAGTCCGCATGGGGCTTGCAACGCGTTGATGAGGTCTTCCGGGGATGCGTCCGGCCATAGCTCCATATCAAAGATGGCGTCGAGGGCGCCACTCGGAGCCGATGTGGGAGCCGCGTGAAGATAGGCGCGCGTGGCAGGGGCGAAAAGACCGCCGTAAATATCAACCGGCAGGTCATTTCCCTCTTCGGTAATTTGCAGGGTTATCCAGGGTTCTTCATCGCGGGGAAATGTACTGTGCAGCCAATCGCGGTGAGAAAGAGATATTTCAATCCTGTAGATTGGCACGTCGTCATAACCATCGGGACCTTCAGGTGCTTCACCGGCGAATTTGCGCTGCCAGCGTTCAGCCAATCCGGTCTTCGGTTCGGGCGCCGTCAGATCGAATGGGCCACCTTCCGCGAACCCCTTCCAGTCAGCATCGACGGCATCCAGGATAAGCGTGAGGGCGTCGTCGGGTCCCGCAAAGATGGGTTCAAGATCGTCAAGCCGGGCGTAAGCACGCCTCGGAATCTCACGGCGCCACTCATACCTGTCAAAAAACCTGTTCATATCCCCTCCATCTCTTCCGTATTCCGTCAGTATTTGGGCCCGACCTTCAACGTGCCGGCCTTTTTGGGAAATTTGGCATCCCGGCGTGATATTGTGGCGTAGCGTTCACTTTTTCGGACCTCCAGCAGCCTGGCCAGATTGCCCGCAATCGCCTCGCGGTCGCCCAAAGTCACGTTGCGGTAGGTTTTAACCGCGGGCGCATAGGCTGGATACCACCGTTTGAAGTCGGCACTCCATACACGGTCAATCGCTTCGAGATTGTCGTCGAGGTGTTTATAGAGTACAAGAAGGCGCCGCCATTTGTGCTCGTCAAAATCGAAGCCACCGTTTTCGACGGTGTCGGTAAATTTGCATCCTGCCTCGTAACCCAAGCGCATCAATTGGCGCGAGGTCGATTTCGACATGTTGAGGTTTAAGCCGCCTTCCGCCTTGTTGAGGAAGATCCGGACAATGCGTTCGCGCTGTCCCGTAATCTCCGACAGCAATTGATCCTGCCAATCCTTGGCTGCGTTGAGAATTTGCCGGGCGAAATCGGCTAACCCTTGTATTTCCTTGATTTGAACACCCATTCCGTCCCTGGCGGATTGCGGCAGTGCGACGCGCGTCGCAGCTCCGTCCAGCGTGAGATCTTCGAGGCTGAAGGCGAAGGTCGGTCGTGTCGGCAAGGGTGCGTCGAACATGTGGATCGGGAAATTGCTGCTGATCCCGCCGTCGGAGAGGTGAACCTTCCGGAACGCTTCGACCGGCGGCGCTCCCAGGGTTGTGGCGATCGAGGTCAACTCGGTGTCCTTCGCCATCAGCGGTACGGCCGTGAACAGTAGAGGGAAACTCAGACTCATACGCACGGCAACTAGAACGGGCAACTTGTCTTCCGAAGGGAACAGCCGGGCGGAGGGCAACTCCTTCCACGGTTCGGTACCTTCGGACAGGTAGGTCATTACAGAGGCCGGAAAGAGCTTATCCCACTCATCCATCCTGAACCCCGCCAGCATACCCAGTTTGGGAAGCGTGTGGGGACGCTTCATCGACAGATTTGTCGTGACGACCTTCAGATCGATTTGCGGCCCTGCGGGGTCTTGACCTCTCAGATCACCGAAGGTCAGCGGGGTGGGGTAGTTGGGATCCCCGAAGGCGATATGTTGCAGAGCGAGATGAATCCAGTTCGTGAGGCCTTCGGACGAATTACCCGGCTGGGTGAGTCCCGTGCAGAAGCCGAAATTCGCATCCGGCAGTTCCTTTAGTGCTTTGGCCACGGGAATCAAAAGCGGCGTCAGGATTGTACGTTTGATCCAAGATCCCAGGCCCGCAGCACCGGCAAGTATGCCGCTCAGGAGGACGGCCAGGACGGTCGTATAAAGATCAGGCCGAATGAGATAGGATCCCAGCCCGCACACCACCGAAGCTAGAACCGCGGGTATAAGTATGTTCAAGCCGGCGCGCCGGACCAGCAGCTTAAAGTCGCCCGTTCGAAGTGCCGCCTTTATGCCGTCGACTGCGGGTTTCAGGCTCTCACTCGGCTGGAAAAGTGACAACAGTTTTTCGGGCAATTGGTCGCAATAGTGCTTGAGGATAATGAATCCTTCCGGGCGGCCATTCTGCCTTGCATATTCCGCGGCCGCGGCAAAGGCGGCCGCGATGGCTCCGGCCGATGTGCCGCCAAGAGAGCGCAGGCGAAATTTTGTTGCGATTTGCAGGATGGCATAGGGGTAAACTATCCCCGAGGTGATCCCCCCCTTCATGATCATGTCGCATTCGGGCGGAGCCTGGAGTTCGAACTGTTCGGCGTTGAATTCGGGAAGCTCTGTTTCCTTCTTCGGCAGTTGCGTCGCGTTGTTGGGCTCAAGCATGCGAGATGGCCTTGATTTAGCGGGTGGCTGAACCGAACGAAACGCAGACAAATTCAAGTCGAGCCAATGGCGGGCTTCGACTTTCGGCATAAACGTGGTCTTGCAGGTTCTGGTTGTCAATCCTAATTTTTAAATCTTCAGGGTGGCGACGTCGCGAGTCGCTGGCTCCCCGTTTGCTCAAGGCGTCTCAACCGGCACGAGATGCGGCAGCAGCCAGTCGCGGAATGTCGTGATCGCCGGGTGCTGGCTTAGCTCGGAGCGGTAGACCAGGGCGTAGAAGCGGCCGCTGGGGGCGTGGCAGTCGGGGACCCTCCGCAAGGTTCCGGCGTGCAGGTCGGCCTGCGCCAGGCGGTGACGGGTCCAGATCACGCCAAGGCCATTGCGGGCGGCGGATAGTAACAGCGCGGCATCGTTGATCTCCAAACCTTCGGGATGCGGCAGGCGCTGTTTGCCAAGGCGTGTCGGCCAGGCTGTGTCGGTGTGGCGGAGCATGGATCGCGGTGGCCATTTCGCGGGATCGATGCCGTGGCGTGCGATCCAGTCGGGGGAGGCGACCGCCAGGTGGGTTTCCTCCGGCGAGCGGTGCACCGTCAGGCCGGCTTCGTCGAAAGCGCCACAGCGCACCGCTACCACCGGCAGGGCGGGAGGCAGGCTCATCACCGCATACTGGGTCTGGATCGCCAGGCGGATATGCGGGTGTTGGTCGCGAAACGCCGCCAGGTTGGGCAGGATCAGCAGGGTGAGCGGGGTTTCGCGGTGGGGTTGGGTTTCGCGCGCCAGGGCGTCGTAAAGGGCCTGCATCGGTTCGCCCAGGCGGTCGTGGAGGTCTCGGCCTTCGGGGTGAGGGTGAGGACTCTGAGGCGGAGTTGAAACGCAGGTTCGGGGTTTATTGATAAGGCGGGCTGACTATGAAGAGATATACGTCCGCACTACGCTTATCGTCGTTACAAGACACAGGACCACAGCCACCGCGACGGCGCCTTTCCAGGTCTTTACGGTCCAGCCGATGCCATAGGTGCGCGGGCCGAACCACTCGCGCCAGTCGTCGAACCACGTGATCCTTTTCCGCTTCATGAACGGTTGTTCCCCGTGTCGGCAGGCGGGGTGCGGCGCGGTGGAAATATTCCGAGACGCCAGAAATAAAAGAACACGGCTGCCGTCGACACAAAAACCATGACCCAGAGGGCAGCGTTGAGGATCTGATCGGTTTGGGACAGGTAGTGGGTTGTCCGGTTTACGGTCTGGGCGATGACAAACCCTTGCGTCGGATCGGGGGCAAGCGGCCGGTTGGCTTCCAGGTACAGTGTGTGGCCGATCATGCTGAAGGCGAACAGAGAGTCGATCCAGCAGGGGATCGCGATTTTGAGGAACGGCACCTTGCGGCCGTGGCGGTCGATCAGTTTGGACATATGAATGTTCCTTGTGTCAGGCTGTGCCAAGGGCCAGCCAGGTGATGTAGCCGCCGTAGGCGATAAGGCCGCCCAGAGCCGGAACGCGGCCCAGCCGGGGCTTTGCGAGGATCAGCCACCACAGGAGCAGGGCGGCGGCGACCATTAGCGGAAGGTCCACGCGCAGGAAGGTTGGCGAGATGGCGAGCGGCGACAGCGCTGCGGTGATACCCAGCACGGCCAGGGTGTTGAACAGGTTGCTGCCGATGATGTTGCCAAGCGCCAGTTCATTGTGGCCCTTGATGGCGCTGATGACGCTGACCGTCAGTTCCGGCAGTGAGGTGCCGACCGCGACCAGGGTCAGGCCGATCACCGCCTGAGGTACGCCAAAGTTGGTCGCCAGACTGGTCGCTCCGCGTACCAGGGCGTCGGCGCCGAAGATCAGAGCCGTCAGGCCGGCGACGATAAAGCCGAGGGCCAGGGGCATGGAGAGAGGTCTCGTGGCTTCTGTCTGGGGGAGGTCGACCTTGCGGTCCATCAGGAAAACGACCATCAGGAAAACGGCAAGGGTGATGACCATAATCAGGCCCTCTCGTTGGGTAATGTTGCCGTACCAGGCGAGAGCGGCGAAGGCCAGGGTGGCCAGCACCATGACGGTCGCGTCGCGGCGGACGCCGGGCGCCCGCGTCGCCGTCGGGCGGATCAGGGCGCCGAGTCCGGCGATCAGCAGGATATTGGCGATGTTGGAACCTACGATATTGCCAATAGCAACATCGGCCGCGCCGGCCTTAGCGGCATTCAGCGAAACCAGAAGCTCCGGCGCCGAGGTGCCGAAACCAACGATGGTCAGGCCGACAAGCAACTTCGGCAATCTTAACCGGTCTGCGACCGCGACCGACCCCCTGATCAGGGCTTCACCGCCCAGAAACAGGCCCACAAGCCCACCGCAGAACAAGACCCAGTCGAGGTGTGTGATGACGAAGTCCATAAATCCCCTCCAGAACTCCGTCGCCTCGAACGGATTTGAAACTGCGTCGCTCGCGGCCGCAGGTCTTCTTGATAGGCGATGTCTTTCATAAAGAAAAATCGGAAGATTCGTTGTCAGATATAGAGAATATCTATAAGCTGCGACGATGCCCAAATTGCAGCAACTTCGTTATCTGGTCGCCGTCGCCGACACGCTGAACTTCAGCCGCGCGGCGCGGGCCTGTCATGTCACCCAGCCGACGCTAAGCATGCAGCTCAAGGAAATGGAGGGGCGTTTGAAGGTTCAACTGGTCGAGCGCACACGGTCCCGCGTTCTTCTTACCCCGTCGGGGAGGAGATTGCCCGGCGGGCGCGGACGGTGCTGGCCGAGGTGGAAGATATCCGCGACATCGCCCGGCGCGACGATCCGTCCGGATTGAAGGGAACGGTGCGGATCGGCGTCGTTCAGACGGTGGGCGCCTATGTGCTGTCGCTGGCCATGCCCCGGATGCGCGAGGCCTTCCCGGATTTACGCATTCATGTGGGCGAGGACCGGCTGGAAGGCCTGCCGCACAAATTGTCCGACGGCACACATGATGTCCTGCTGATTCCCGATGGCAGCGACGATCCAGATTTCACGCGTGTTCGGCTGATGCGCGAGCCGCTGCACCTGGTGCTGCCGTCGGATCACCGGCTGGCAGGGTATGACGCGATTGATCCGGATTGGTTACGTGGTGAGACGATCCTGTCCATGGATCGCAACCCGCGTCTGCACGACCAGATCGCGCGTCTGTGCAGCGAGGTCGGCGCTATCGATGTGCAGGATTATTGCGGCACCACGCTCGATACGTTGCGGCAGATGGTAGCCGCGGGGATGGGGTTGTCCCTGCTGCCAGCCCTGTATGTCCGCTCGGATGTTGTCCGGGAGAAGCTGGTCGTGGCGCGACCCTTGACGCGTTTGGCGCCGGTGCGCGATCTGTCGATGCTGTGGCGAACCAGTTCCCCGCGTCAGGCCGTGTTTGAGACGCTGGCCGCAACGATCGGGGCCAGTATTGCGCCGTGGGAATAGGACGCGATTGCCTGGCGGGACGGGCAGGTTGATACCCCTGTGTGGCGGCCGAGGTTTGTTAATCCTCGGAACTGACGTCGAGATCAGCTACCGGCGCTTTGCGGGGCGCTGATGCTGATAGCAGCGCGAAGCCGATGAGACCCGAGAGCAAGGATCCGATCAGGACGCCAATCTTGACCGAATCCTGAGCGTCGGGGTGGGTCGGAAACGCCAGAAGGCCAATGAACAGGCTCATGGTGAAGCCTATGCCGGTGACCACCGATACGCCATAAAGCTGCAGCCAGGTGGAATTGTCCGGCAGACGCGCCAGGCGAAGCTTGATGGCCAGCCACGACGCCGAGAACACGCCCAGTTGCTTGCCGAGAAACAGGCCGAGCGCAACGCCTAAGGGAATGGGCGCCAACAGGGCCGCTGGCGTGAAGCCGGCGAGGGACACACCGGCATTGGCAAAGCCGAAAAGGGGCACGATCAGAAAGGCCACGGGCTTGTGCAGGGCGTGCTCCAGACGGATCAGAGGGGAATGGTGGTCGTCGTCGCTGTCCTTGTGGTGCGTATGCAAGGGGATGAACAAAGCCACCGCGACGCCGGCCAGGGTGGCGTGGATGCCGGACTTCAGCGTAAAGAACCAGATGATAGCGCCGATGGCGAGATAGAGCCACAGGGCCTTGACCTTCAGGCGGTTGAGCAGCCCGAGCAGGCAAAGCCCGGCGACGGCGGCTGCCAACCAGGCCAGAGACAGGCCGGACGTATAGAAGATGGCGATGACGACCACAGCCACCAGGTCATCTATGATGGCGAGGGCGGTGAGGAAGACTTTCAGGGCCGGCGGGACGCGCGGGCCCAGCAGAGCCAGGACGCCCAGGGCAAAGGCAATGTCGGTGGCGGTCGGAATGGCCCAGCCACGTAGTGTCTGCGGCGTGGACAGGTTGCACAGGACATAGATGACGGCGGGAATGATCACGCCGCCGGCCGCAGCAATGCCCGGCAAGGCCCGGCGCGGCCAGTCGGCAAGTTGTCCGGTCAGCATCTCGCGTTTGATCTCGAGCCCTACCAGCAGGAAAAATACCGCCATCAGGGCGTCGTTGATCCAGTGCAGGACACTCAGGCCGCCCAGTTTGACATGCAGGGCGTGGAAATAGGTCTCCGACAGGGGCGAGTTGGCGACGATCAGGGCCAGGACGGCGGCCATGATCAGGACGATACCACCCGAGACGTTGCTGTCGACGAAGGCGCGGAACAGGGAAACGCGCTGTGGTGGTTTTGTCGACATGGAAACCCGGTGGTCTGAAAGGAATTGCGGTACGGGTATAGCAGCCTGGGACGTTTGCTTAATTGGAAATTTCGTGGGGGCTTATAGGCAAAAACTATAAGGGCCCTGACGCGCAGGCGACGCGCCGGACGCCGAGCTTGTCTGGCAGTTTGTGGGGCGACGGAATTGCCGTTTTGAATGGGGCGCAGAAAAAGTCTGATGCGAGTGGTGGCTCAAGCCTGTAAAACCACGCGGCACCTTCTTTGCCAATCACCCTTCACACCTTGAGATGACATGCCGAATTTGAAAGCCCGGACAGACAATCCCTTCGCGGGGCTCAGGAATGTTGGACCCGCCACGCGCAAGGATCTGGCGGTTCTGAAGATCGACAGCCTGTCTCAGCTTGCCGACAGCGATCCGGATGATCTGTATCGCCGTCTCCAGATTGAGACTGGTACGGCCCAAGATCCTTGTGTGTGGGACGTCTTTGCCGCCGCGATCCATCAGGCGAAAACGGGTGAAGCGCTGAACTGGTGGGCCTTCACCCCGCTACGCAAGGCGCGCCAGGCGAAGGGCGAGTTTCCGGGTAAATGTCTTTAAAAGCGGTCGATTTTGACGCTTGGGCAAAGGGCTCAGGCGCGATCCTGAAACTGGTGCCCAACAAAGAGGGTCATGCCTAACTTTGGTGGGGATAATATAAAAATTCGATTATGCGATTGATGCGTATATTTCGTGACGCGCTACAATACCTACTGAATATTTATAGGCGGTCGTATGTAGATACTTCCATCCTTTTTTATCGTGGTGGGCACTATGACGTCGCAAACAAAAATACTCCTGGTCGATGACGAGCCGGAAATCCGCAGCATGCTGAGCATATTTCTTGGCGTGGAAGACTACGACATCATCGAGGCTGACAGCGGCAAGGCAGCTTTGCGGCAGATCATCGGCGCCAAGCCCGACCTCATCGTGCTGGACCTGGGGCTGCCCGAAATGGACGGCCAGGAGGTCATCACGGCCGTACGCAAATTTTCCAACACGCCGATCGTCGTTCTGACGGCGCGCTCCGATGACAGCGAAACTGTCAAGGCGCTGAATGCCGGGGCCGACGACTATGTCACTAAGCCGTTCCGTGCCGAAATTCTGCTGGCGCGGATCCAGGCGAACCTGCGCCAGGGCAAGACGGTAAGCGAACCCGACGCGATCGATAACGGCCCGGTGCACATGGATATCGGCCGCCACGAGGTCCGGTTGAACGGAACACTGGTCGCCTTTACGCCGAAGGAATTCGCGCTGCTGGAGTTTTTCGTCCGTAATCGTGGGCGCATGCTGACGCACAAGCAGATCCTGAAAGAGGTGTGGGGGCCAGCCCATACGGACGATACGCAGTATCTGCGCGTCTATATCGGACAGGTGCGCGAAAAGCTGGCGACGGTTCCCGGCCTGGGCCAAAGCATCACGTCGGAGTCCGGGATTGGTTACCGGATGGAGTTGCTCACGGCCGCCGTTGCCGTCGCGGCCGAGTAGGGCTCATACCAACCCCCAAAAAGACTGACACATCCTGCCGGATAAGGTGCGGTTGGTATTCGCATTTTCTCAGCTCAAACGCCTGAGTGGGCG
>NZ_GL883077.1:1746971-1758208 GCF_000204015.1 Asticcacaulis biprosthecium C19
GATCGTCGTTGGCTGGTATTAGCGCTCGACCAGCGTATAGTTGGCGCCCTTGTCCCGGACGTGGTCGGTGTCGGTTTCCAGCATGCGTGCGCGGGTCAGGTCGGCGCCGCGCAGATCGGCATAGGCCAGCACCGCGCGCGACAGGTCCGAACGCATGAGCCGGCCGCCCCCCAGATCCAAGGGGCCCAGCTTGGCGCCTTCCAGACAGGCATGGGTCAGCTGCGCCCCGATCAGGCGGGCGCCGCGCAGATCCGCGCCTCTCAGATTGCAGCGGCGGAAGTCGGCATTGATCAGATTGGCGCCCTGAAGCTGCACGCCTTCCATGTCGAGGCCGTAGAAGCATGAACTGTCAGCGTCGAGGGTCGTCAGGTGGCGTCGGATCAGGTTGCGCACGAGGCGGAAATCGGCGCCGGAGACTGTTTGGCGCGCGCCCGAAGCGCCGCCGGTCTTCACCCAGGCTTCGTGGGTCGCCAGGATCTCGTCCAGGGGCTGGTCGTCGATGAAGACGCTGATGGGTTCGTTGAGTACGCCAGTGGTGTCGGCGGATTTCAGATCGACGCCGGACAGCTTGGTTTCGACCATGATCGCGCCGCGCATCGAGGCGCCGGTAACATCGGCCGACGACAGGTCGGCACCGGTGAGGACGGCGCCGTCCATATGGGCGTTACGCAGGCGGGCCTGAGACATGATGGCGCCGGCCAGGTTGGCGTTGCGAAAGTCGGTCGACATGGCCATGGTGCCGGTCATGCGGGCGCCCGACAGGTCGGCGCCGCTGAGGATGGCGTAGTCGAGTTCGCCCGGTCGCTTTTCGTGCCGCATCAGGCGCAGGCCGCGTTCGCCATCCTTGAAGGCAATCTGGCCTTCGCGCAGGTCGGCCCCGATCAGTGATGCCGCCGTCAGATTGGCGCCGCGCAGGCAGGCGCCGCGCAGGTCGGCCCGGTCCAGTCGGGCGAAGCGCAGGTCGGCATTGCGCAGATCGCAGCCGAACAGGTTAGCGCGGGTGAAGTTGGCGTCGCGCAAAGAGGCACCGTACAGACGTGCGCCGGTCAAGATGGCGTCGGACAGGTCGATGCCTTCCAGCTTCATGTCGGTGAGGTCGATATAGCTGAAATTGGCCAGTCGGCCGCCAGCCCTGCCCATCTTGAACCAGGTATGGAGGTTCAGGATGGTGTGCAGCGACGTCTTGTCGAGCATCTGGAGTGTGGCGGCGGACATGGTGGCGCGACCGTAGGGTTGGGGTCAGGAGCACGGATACGCGGAATGAACTCTGCTCCTGCTATAGGTGCGGTGCAATATGGTTGCAAGCGTATATGAAAACGTTTGCCGTGGATAACCGATGTTGCCCGGCTTGTGTGACTTTTCAGGCGTGGCCGCGGCAAGCGCCGCACAGGCCGCGCGCTTCCAGAGTGATGTGCTTGATCTGAAAATGCGAGCGGGCGGCGCTGGCTTCGATGTCGGCCGTATTGGGGATGGCGATCTCGACACTCTGGCCGCAGCATTCGCAAAGAAGGAAGCCGGCCGTATGGGCGTGGTCGCGGGTATGGCAGGCGACGAAGGCGTTCAGGCTTTCGATGCGGTGGATCAGGCCCATCTGTTCGAGGAAGCTGAGGGCGCGGTAGACCGTCGGCGGTTTGGCGGCGCCTTCGGGGTGGAAGCGGTCGATGACGTCATAGGCCTTGATCGGGCCGCTGGCCTCCAGAATCAGTTCGTAGGTGCGCAGGCGCGACGAGGTCATGCGCTCTCCGGCGTCGGTGCACAAAGCCTCGGCTTCGGCCAGGCGCGAGGCCTTCGTATCGGCCGCAAGGGCGTGAGGATGATCGTGGTGGGCGCAGGCGTGACTCATGCTGCTGAAGGTAGGATGACTCAGGCCTTTATGCAACCGACGGCAAACTATACCGGTGCGCGAGTGAATTGACAGCGCTGACATTGCGGTAACTGCGTTATGTTAACGGTAACATCAGTCGGGACAGTTGGCGGCGAATTCTTATGACAAATTTATGAACTGAAGGGCCCATTTTTCTGTAATAAGACGGTTGTCAATTGTCGGACCGAACGCATGTGCGTAATCACGCGAAAGTATATTGCCGGATTTTGCTTTTGATATACCATCATCATAAAGCACAGGATGAAACCCTGAATAAAACGACTTAAAAAATTAAGAACTGAAGCGGTGAGTTGAGTTGGCGTTAACCTTTTGTTAAATGTATATCAAAGGTTGCGGCTAAAACAAGTTGTCCCGGCCATCCACGAGACGGAAGAATGCCGCCGTCGGCCGGACTTAAAACAAAATAAGTGGAGGAACCCATGGGAGATGATCTTTCCTATTCGGTGAGGCAAGCCATGCCGAGTTTTCATCCGGCGGCCGGTTTCGCCAAACGCGCCAGTCCCTTGCGGCCGGCCCGCGTTCTGCTGGTCGACGACTCGCGCGGCGACCTGCTCCTGGCCAAGCGGTGCCTTCTGGGCCGTTCGGGTCTGGGATGCGAGCTGGTGACGGCGCAGTCCAGCGATGAGGCGCTGGACATCATGCTGCGCGCTCATGCCCGGGCTCAGCCGATCGACCTGGTGCTGCTGGACATTAATATGCCGCAGCATGACGGTTTTGTGCTGCTGGACCACATCCGCGGCCATGTCAGCCTGCGCCGGACGCCGGCCATCATGTGCACCGGCTCTACCCACGATCTCGACCGCAGCCACGCCCGGCTGTTGGGCGCCGTCGGCTATATCGTCAAACCGGCGTCGCTGGAGGGGATTCGCGGGGTGCTGGAAAGCCTGCCGCTGTTCGATCTCGAAGAGGATGAGGACGGTTTAAGGCTGATGACGGTTGCGCCGGATTACTGGCACGCGTGAGCTGATTGGGCCAATCCGGCGGGATTCAGCGGACCTGTCGCTGATAGCAAGACTACCCCTCCACCCCTTCGGGGTCCCCCTCCCCATGAAATGGGGAGGGGGAAGGAATGCAGACGTATTGACGCGTCTGTAATATTATAACAAATCCGCTTGACGGATTGGATGTTATTACATAACAGATGTGCATCGCAGCATTTGAGGCCGCCATGCACATTCGTACCCTTCTCTTGACCAGCCTGTCCGTTCTGGCCCTGGCGTCCGGCGCCGTCGCGCAGGATCACGGCGATGAACCGCAAGAGGTGATCATCACCGGCAACGGCTATCGCGTCACCAAGGACGCCATGACGTCGCACGTCGATGTCGTCACGCGCACGGAGCTGGACCAGAAGCCCGCCCAGGGGCTGGGCGATGCCCTGGCCTATATGCCGGGCGTACGGTCGTCCAGCTTTGCACCGGGCGCCAGCCGTCCGGTGATCCGAGGGCTGGATACCTACAGGGTGCTGGTGCTCAACAACGGTCTGGGCGCAGTCGATGTGTCGGCGCTGTCGCCCGATCATGCCGTCGGCTCGGATCCGCTGGAAGCCAAGCGGATCGAGATCCTGCGCGGGCCGTCGGCCCTGGCCTATGGCGGGAATGCCATCGGCGGGGTGATCAATGTCATCGACGACCGCATCCCGACCTCGCCGGCGAGCGATGGCGTCGACGGCCGGGTGACGGCGCAGCTGTCGTCGGTCGATGACGGCAAACAGTTGGGCGCCTCCGCCAAGGCGGGGAAGGGGCCGCTGGTCTTTGCGTTCGACCTGTCGCACCGCAAGACCGAAGATTATGACACGCCGGTGGGGCCGGAGTCGCGTTACCTGACCGACAGCGAAGGTGAAGCGCCGGATACGGGCGAGGTGCAGACGAATTCGGCCAGCGAACTGACGACCTGGGGCGCGGGGGCGTCGTGGATCGGTGATTTCGGCTTTGCCGGTCTGGCCATCAAACAGACGGAGATGGCGTACGGCGTGCCGGGCCACAGCCATGAAGGTGAGGACGCGGAGGGGCCGGTGACCATTGGGCTGGACCAGACGCGCTATGATGTCCGCTCGGAGTTCAATCTCAGTCTCGCAGGCTTCAACCGGTTGACGGCCGATGCCGGCCATACCGACTATGAGCATACCGAGTTCGAGGGGGGCGAGGCCGGGACGCGGTTTGTGTCAGGCGGCAGCGAGTACCGTGTGGCGCTGATCCGCGATGAGGCCAATGGATTGAGCGGCGTGATCGGCGTGGCGGGGCTGGAGCGCGACTTCGAAGCCTTTGGTGACGAGGCGTTCCTGCCGTCCACCCAGAGCCGTCAGACGGGCATCTTCACCAAGTATCGCTACGACAAGGATGTCTGGGGGCTGGAAGGCGGCGTGCGGTTTGACCGGACGGCGTTGTCGGCCGCGGGTTTCGATCGCGATTTCAACACGATGTCGGGCTCGGTCGGCGGGTTTTACCGGCCGTCAGACCATGCTTTTGCCGGGATCAGCCTGACGCGGTCCGAGCGCGCGCCATCGGACGTGGAACTGCTGGCCGAGGGGCCGCACGCCGGGACGGGGCAGTTTGTGGTGGGAGATGCCGGGTTCGACACCGAAGTCGGCCAGTCGCTGGAACTGACCGGGCATATTACGGTCGACCGCCACAACCGCTTCGCCATCGATGGCCATCTCTATGCCAGCCGTTTCGACAACTTTATCGATCTGCGCCCGACGGGTGACGAAGCGGACGGGTTGCCCGTGTTTCAGTATGTCCAGACCGATGCCGATCTGTGGGGCTTCGAGCTGGAGGCCAGCGCCGGGCTGTTCGGGTGGAAAGGGCAGGCGGTGCGGCTGGAGGCTTCCTATGATTTCGTCCGAGGCGATACCGATCTGGGCCCCATCGCCCGTATTCCGCCATCGGCGGTGAGCGCGCGCCTGACCAGCGAAGGCGGTGGCTGGGCGTCGCACCTGGAGGTGCGTTCGGTGGCCGACCGCACAACGCGGCTGGCCGAACTGGAACTGCCGACGCAGGGCTATGTCATGGTCAACCTGTTCAGTTCCTACCGGTTTGCATCGGGCGTGACGGTGTTCGGAGAGGTCAGAAACCTGGGAGACGCTGAAATCCGTGAGGCGACGTCGGCCACCAAGGACTTGGTCGTGGCGCCGGGGCGGAACGTGCGGATGGGGCTTGCGTGGAGTTTTTGAGCCATTCCGATACGCTTTTCGAGGATGTTGACGCCTCATGTTGATCCAAAAAGTGGCAATCCACTTTTTAGCATGAGGCTGGCCGATACACAAAATCGCGACGGATTCGCTTATTGTGTGACGCGACTTGCCGATGGCAATTGCTTAGGCTAGAAGCGAGGCTCATTTTTTCCACCCAGCCTCTTTGGTAATCATGGCCGAACAACAAAACAACGACGCCACCCTGACCGGAAACGTCCTCTTCTATAAGTCGCCCGAACCGCTGAATCCGGACATTCACGGGGCGCTGGGCATCAGCGCGATCCCGTCGCCGCACAGCTTCGTGGCCGAAACCAATGTCGTGCCGTTGACCGTGTCGGAATTTCCGGCCGCGTCGCTGAGCTATCCGATCGTTTTCATCGGCGAAAACTATATGCCGGTGGCGGCTATGGGCCTGTCGGCCGGCCAGAACGTCTTCGTGTCGCCGGAAGGCATCTTCAAGTCGGACAGCTACCTGCCGGCCTTTGCCCGTCGCTATCCGTTCGTCTTCGCCAATGACGAAGGCCAGGAGCGCATGATCCTGTGCGTCGATACGGCTGCGCCGATGGTCAAGTCGTCGAACCCCGACGTGCCCTTCTTCGAAAACGGCAAGGCCACGCCGTACGTCGAAAACGCCATGCAATTCTGCTCGGACTTCGAAACCGAGCGCCGCCGCACCGAGAGCTTTGTCGGTCTGCTGCGTGAACTGAACCTGCTGTCGCCGCGCGAAACCCTTTACCGCCCGCAAAATCCGGACGGCACCCCGGGTGAGCCGCAGAAGATCGCTGAATATTTCGCCATCGACGACAAGGTTCTGAACGAACTGTCGCCGGAAAAGCTGGCGGAACTGCGCGACAACGGCGCTCTGACGCACATTTACGCCCACCTGAACTCGCTACTGGCCTGGGACAAGCTGATCGCCCTGACCATCGAGCGCAACCAGGTTCCGGTCGCGGTCAATTAAGACCTGAACGGTTTGAAATGATGAAGGGCCCCGGAGCGATCCGGGGCCTTTTTGCTGGGCCGTGTCCTCCGTCCGGGGTGTGGCTTTATGTAGGAGATTTGAAGGATAGCTGCAGTTCCTGGAGCGGCGCATTTGGTCCGGAACACTTAATTTGCCTCTGTGCGAACCGTTTTGCTCGGTTTGCGCCACTTGTAGGGGTGGTCCGGCGATCGGGCCATCACACACAGGAGATGACCGTGCTGTATCAAAAGAACCTCTTTGCCTGGGAAAGCGTGCTGCGTATCGCCTTGGGCCTGGCTGCTGCCGTGGCCGGCTTTTTGCTGATCGATGGCTTGATCTGGAAATATGCGGCGGTTGCGGCGGGCGCAGGCATCGCCTTGACGGGCGTTGTCGGCTTCTGCCCGATGTGCGCTCTGGTGGGGCGCAAGCCCGTGCGGAAGGACCACTGATATGCGTGTGGATAGCCGGCCGGCCGGTGCTACGACCGCCGCCATGACAGGCGACCGCGAGGCCATCCTGTCCCTGATTGTGGCCTGCCAGCCGGATCTTCGCCGCTATGCCCGCCGCAGTTGCCGGACGGCTTCGGATGCCGAGGATGCCGTGCAGGAAACCTTGTGGGTTCTGTATCGCAAGGCGCCGGCGATCCGTCAGGCCGCCGCGTTCTGGGGGTGGCTGTTTACCATCGTGCGGCGAACCTGCCTCAGACTGGCAAAGGCAGCGCATATGACGGTGTCCGATGACGCGCTGTTGGAGGTGGCGGCGGTGGCCCGACCAGATGCGGACCTGCGGCTCGATCTGGCCAGTGGGATCGAGTCCCTGCCGCAGAACTATCGCGAGGTGCTGTTGTTGCGCGATATTGAAGAGCTGACCATCGATGAGATTTCGACAAGGCTTGGGGCAAGCCGCGAGGCGGTCAAGGCGCGCCTGCACCGCGCCCGGACCTTGATGCGGGACTATCTGACGCGGTAAGGGGCGTGTGCATCTATAATGATATCGTGGTCATCGGCTTCCTCACGCGTAAGTTTTACATCAAGGCTTTCGCCGTATTGATGTGAATCAATAGCGAGGCATGCGCTTGGTTCTAGTCAGGGATTCACGGGCGAGTCCGGGGGCGGGCGAAGTCGAGGATCTACCATGACAGCTATGAACCAGCTTCGGACCTATCACGCCCTGTTGGCGGCGTTTGTATGCGCGGCGTTTTTTGCAACGGACTGGGGGCGCATCCATAGTTGGCTGGGTTATGGCGTCGTTGCTGTTTTGCTGATTAGGCTGGGCTTGGCCCTGTCGGGCGCGCATCAGTTGGGACTGATGCGCTTTTATCCGCATTTTGAGGGCCTTAAGCTCAACAACCTGGCCACGCACCCCGCGATCAGCCATACCCTGCTTCTCGCCATAGCCGCCTGCCTTCTCACGGTGACTGGGACAGGGGTGGCCATGGACTAAGGCCGCACACTCACGCGGCTTGTGTCGCCCGGCACCACCTCAGCAACGGTCACTGCGATCTCCGAGCGGGACGATGTCGACGATGAACGAGGGGAGCCGGAAGACGGTAATGGGGCCATGGTCGCGACAGTGGGTGGCTGGGCGAGGTGCATGAAGTGTCCGGCAATCTGCTGATGCTGATCGTTGCGCTCCATGTCACCTATCTGTTTGCCTTCAAGCGTCCGCTCGCTCGTTTTATGCTGTTCTTCGAAGCCAAAAAGCCGTCGAAATAGCAGGCGTCCCCGGGGGGGGCATGGCGTAATTGATTTATCATTCCGCCTCGAAAGTTGGCGGCCAAATCGGCCGCAACCGATGCAGAATAAATCAATTGCGCCATGTTCACAGAGACTGTCAGTTCACCTCGTTTTTTGCGAGAACTGCGAACTGACATTAGGTAAGTTGGGCGCTTACATTGATAGCGAATCGGAATCCGATGCCCAGTTACCGATCCAGGCGAATCGTTGATCCTGTCGAACAGGCCTATGTTGAAGTGATGGCCCGTCAATTTGGTCGCGCCAATGCGGATCATCCCAACATTCAAGCTTTGCGGCGGATCGTACCCTTCGACTTTTTCGCCATGTCAGGCATGGCGCCCTTTGGTCTCGGGGTCGGGCGCGGCGTCATGCTCGCCACAGACATGCCGGAAGATTTCATTCGTAAGTTTCTTGCCGAAAAGCTCTATCCTCATGATCCGTTGTCCTTTTTGGTGACGCCGGTAAATCCCTGGGGAAGCTGGCACGATCTGGAGCCTGATGCTCTTACGGGAACGGGTATCCCGAGAATACGCGCGCTGGAACGGGAGTACGGGATTACGACGCGGACCGTGGTTGGCTTCTTTAACGGCGACGAACGCTATGGCGGTGTCACGTTTTGCCGGTCATCGCCGTTTAGCGACAACGAGACGTTCATACTCGAAATGGCGACGCGCGTGGTTCATGCAGAACTGTCCGATAAATTCCTGTCGGACATGAATAGCCACATGGGGCTTTCGGCGGGGGAATTGCTCTGCCTCGGTCACTTCGCTAACGGGTATGACATCAGCGAAATCGAAGAAGCGACGGGTTACACGACCGAGACGATCTACTCTTACAGTAAGTCGGCCGCAAAAAAGTTGGGTGCAAGGGCGCGAACGGATGCCGTTGCGGAAGCCATGCGGCGTAAGCTCATCGCGTAAATGTTCCTCGGGGACTGCCATAAGGCCGTTCAGCAAAACCACTCTGATTATCGACTGATTAACTCTTTGGCTCCAATATCGGATAACGGACTGCTAACTGTACCGGCTTAGCTGACCGGCGACTCTTCACGACCGGGGTGACCATGTTTGGGCTTACGAACGACAACAGAGGCCTTGTCGAGGCACTCAATGCCTCAATGGCGGTGATTGAGTTCACACCCAAGGGCGATATTCTTACCGCCAATGAAAATTTCCTGAAGGCCGTCGGCTACACGCTTGCGGAGTTGAAAGGCGGCCATCATCGTCAGTTCTGTGACCCGGCTTATGTTGATAGTGCGGACTATCGGCGCTTCTGGAGTGATCTGGCCGCCGGGAGATTTTCCACCGGCGAATTCAAACGGTTTGTCAAAGGCGGCCGACCCGTCTGGCTCCAGGCCAGCTATAACCCCGTTCGTGATGGCGCCGGCAGGGTCGTGAAGGTGATCAAGTTCGCTTCCGACGTTACGGACGCGAAGATAGCGGCCATTGATGCTAAGGGCAAGATGGACGCGCTGGACAAGTCTCAGGCGGTGATCGAGTTCACGCCGAAAGGGGATGTTGTCACTGCGAACGCCAGCTTCCTGAAAGTGCTTGGCTATCAACTGGCCGAGGTAACCGGGAAACACCATTCTATGTTCTGCGATCCGGCTTTCGCCGGCAGCGCGGACTATGCCCGCTTCTGGCAGGCCCTGGCCGCCGGTCAATATCAGGCCGCGGAGTACAAGCGCATCGGGAAGGGCGGCCGGGAGGTCTATATTCAGGCGACCTACAACCCCATTGCCGATGACACGGGCGCGATCGTCAAGGTCGTCAAGTTTGCGACCGATGTGACGGATATGGTGAAGCGGCGCATCGAGAACGCCAATTTGAGTCGGCAAGCCGATACCGAACTGCGGACCGTTGTGCAGCAGATGTCGGGGGCGACCCAGATGTCGTCGGAAGTTTCCAGTGCATCGGTGCAGACCGGGGCCATCGTTAATTCTGTCGCCGCGGCGTCAGAGGAACTCGCCGCCAGCATCGAGGAGATCGCCAACAGCATGAATGCGGCGCGTCACGGCGTCGCAACTGTTTCGGGTTCTGCCGCCAGTGCTAACGTTTCGGCGGAGAATCTCAACCGGTCGGCGGATGCGATGTCGAGCATCGTTGGGATGATCCAGGGCATAGCGTCCCAGATCAATTTGCTGGCCTTGAATGCCACCATCGAGTCGGCCCGTGCCGGTGAAGCCGGGCGAGGCTTTGCGGTCGTGGCGACTGAGGTCAAGAATCTGGCCAATCAAGCGGCGCATTCGACGCAAACCATCTCCAAAGAAATCACCACCATGCAAACCGTGACGCGTGAAGTCGTGTCCGCACTGGACGAAATCACATCCAGCATGAATCAGGTGATGGACAGTGTTGCGGCAGTGGCTTCCGCGATCGAGCAGCAAAGCGCCGTGACGAATGAGATCTCGGGCAATATGCATGAAGCCGTCAATGCGGTGCGCGCGATCGAAGAGACGATTGGGCGCATGTCACAGGTGTTCGGCGACGTGGTGACGGCATCCGAACATGTCAAATCCACTGTGGAAAAATTGGCCAGCTAGGGCGGGACCTGTTCGAGTGGAAGCGGTCGGCAGAACACGACACAAAATAGGGATCGTTTCCATGCGGCAGAATAGGGTCGCCGCTTTAAGATTTTGTTTTAAGAGCCATTTCATTCTGAAAGTGCGTCACACTATTCGGAATGTGCTCCAGGCGTTTCCTCTGGCTTACGACGGTGACATCAAGGTCACAATGGCCGGGCGCGGGACATATTGCCGGCAATGGTTAGTGCGAAATTAACTTATTGGCCCCATGAATGGGGCCGCTTCCCGACGTTGTGCGAGGCGTCGTGCGGGTTATGGCGTGGCGCTGAATGACATGTGAAACAAGTGGCCCAGGGTGTATTGAACAATGGCGAGTCCGTGGTCAAGCCGAGGCGGCTTGCTTCGGATACGCGTGTGGCTGAATGGCGGCCGCAGATCATCGCCGCACTGAAGCTCGTTCACCGGGCAGATGCCCCGGCCACCGTCTTGCATCATCTTGTTCTGGCTATTTACGTCGTTGCTTTCTCTCGGATTGCGCCGCGTGACGTCGAACGGCTGGAACGTCTGACGGATTGTGTTGTGCGTGACTTGCGGGCGGGACGGTTAAATCTGCGCCAGGCCGCGCGCCGGATGTGCGCAATCCTTATCGCCGCCCGCGGAACTTCGGCCCTGTCATCGCGGTCAATTTAGGGCACATGGTGCAAATCAATTCAGGTTTCCGCCATCGGTAGATGGCCGTCAAATCGGCTGCGAGCGATACGCAGGCAGGATAAATCCCTTCCGCCAAGTTGACCTGGATCCTCACATGGCAAAGGTTCGAGCCCACAAGAACCGGCCTTGGTGCGCCTGACGATGCGGTTGCCCCCTCCTGGGTTGGCATTACGTCAATGGCCGTTCATCGGCGGTTATACGCGGGACGATACTGTCGGACGCCGGCATTA
>NZ_GL883077.1:1758399-1768985 GCF_000204015.1 Asticcacaulis biprosthecium C19
GGGATCGCTCGCGCGGTGCTCACACGTTCTGGGATGGCTCTAAGGTCGTTGGGCGCCCGAAGGTTCGACGGCGCGCGACGTTTTGAGCCATGCGTCCTGTGCCAGGGCCAGAGCGCCCATTATGCCCGCCCGATCACCAAGATGAGCGGGTTGGATGAAGTCGTCAAAGCTCGTGAGGGTCTCCAAAGCTTCGATATAGCCGCGCAGCCCGCTGTATACCGCCTCGCGGGCGGCCGACAGGACCGTTTCATTCAGCCCTACGCCACCTCCAACCAGGATACGTTGGGGCGAGGCGATGAGGATCAGGCTGTGGAACAATTCCGCCAAATACCTGCCGGTCAATGTCCAGACCGCGTCCTCCGCCGAAAGTGTTTCGCCTGCCTTGCCGGTGCGCGCCTGGATGGCAGGACCGCACGCCATCCCCTCGAGGCAATCACCATGAAACGGGCAGTGTCCGGCGTAGGTGTCACCGGGCTGACGGCGGACACGGATATGACCGGCCTCAGGATGGAGCAGGCCGTGGACCGGCCTACCGTTGCTGACGAGGCCGACGCCTATGCCTGTACCGACAGTGACATAGGCAAAATTGTCGAGACCCTGGGCCCCGCCCCAACGCGCTTCGCCCAGGGCCGCGCCATTTACATCCGTGTCCAGGGCGATCGGAATTCCCGGAAAGGCAACCGCGATGGGGCCCAGAAGGTCGGCACCGCTCCAGCCGGGCTTGGGCGTCTTAAGCAGGTGACCGTAGGATGGGGTGCCGGGGGTAAGACCAACGGGCCCAAAGCTCGCAATGCCTATGGCATCGAAATCCTGTTCGCCAGCGAGGCGTCTGAGGTGCTCAACCGTGTCAATCAGGGTTGAGGCCGGGGCAAGGGTGGGCAGGCGAACCACAGGGGACAAGTCATCGGGACCGCTCCCGGCAGACAGGTTGACCTTGGTTCCACCCAGTTCGATACAGGCAAAATGGGCCATGTCACGACGTCCGCAATGACCAGCGCACGCCATAGGGCGCCAGCATCCGACTGTCGCCCGTCAGAATGTGCCCGGCGCAAGGAAGGTCAAACACCGCTTCCGACAGGTTCGCTTCGCAGACAAAGCCGCCCTTGGCCATTGGGCGTTCAAACGTGAGGACCGCGTCATGAGCCGCCGGTTTCACCGTCAGGCCGGGCAAGATCTCCAGCTTCATGAGCAGGGCTGATAATTGCTGAAGGTAACCGAAAATGTCGGCGCGTGGTGACGAGGTCTTCCGGGCCTGGTCCGCCGCCGCCCAGTCCATTTCAGGGCGATGCAGCCAGCGCAATTCATCTCTCAGGGCTGGGTCGTCGCGGAAGGTTTCGAAGTTCTCCAATCCAACCTCGTCGCCCATATACAACAGGGGGATTCCTTCGAGGGCGTAGGTAATGCCGTACAGCAGTTTAAGCCGCGCCATGGCTTGTGGATCGTCGAGCCCGCCGCACAGGCTGGCGGCCATACCACAGCCAGAGGCAGGGAACCCCTCGGGGGCTTGAAACGCCAGGCCGCGCGCATAGGACCCCTGACCGGCGAAAAAGTTCGACCAGGCCCGCAGTCGCTCCATGGGCACTGTGTCGGCCAGGGCCAGCCAAATGATGTCATCATGACAGCGAACATAGTTCAGCCATTGGCCGTGCGCCGGTTTCTCGCCGGCGCGCGCGATGATGGACCCTAGCAGGTCTGATTTCTGGTCGGCCATCGCACCCCATAAGGCCGTCATGACGCCGTTGTTATAGGCGAGATCACATTCGCGAGCCTGCAGCGTGCCGAAGAAGGGCAGGACGGAGGCCTGGGATTCGATGGCCTCGGCCAACAGAAAGACGGACGGTGCAACGAGGGATACCAGGCAGCGCAGCGCGCGAAGGATGTTGTGAGTCTGCGGCAGATTGCGGCAGATGGTGCCTTTTTGTTTCCACAGATAGGCCGTCGAATCGAGGCGAAAGCCTTCAACACCAGCGTTGGCGAGGTATAACAGGCTGTCTAGTATTTCGACAAAGACGCGCGGATTGGCGTAGTTGAGATCCCATTGGAACGGGTAAAATGTCGTCCACACCCATCCGCCGGCGGGTTCGTCATAGGTGAAACTTCCAGGGGCTGTGCCGGGAAAAACATCCTGCAGTGCCTCTTCCCAGGCGTCGACATCGGCGCGGTCATCCAGCACGATATAAAAGTCGGCGAAGTCGGGGTCTGCGGCCAGCATCTTTTGCGCCCACGGGTGTTCGCGCGCCGTGTGATTGCAAACCATGTCGATGACCAGCGACATGTCGCGTGCCCTAAGTTCTGACGCGAGCGCGCGCAGGTCATCCATTGTGCCCAGGCGGGGATCGACGTCACCATAGTCGGCGACAGCAAAGCCACCGTCTGAGTCACCATCGCGCGGTTTCAGCAGAGGGAGGGGGTGAAAGATGCCGACATTGAGGGCTTTCAGATGATCGAGGTGGCTGATCGTGCCCTTAAGCGTCCCAGCAAAACGGTCGATATAGGTGCAATAGGCAGGGCGGCCGGGTTTCATATACCAATTGGGCGTATCGCTGCGTGCGGCATCCAGCGCTTTTAATTCGGGCGGTCGCTTCGCGTGGGCGCGGCCGATTCGTTTCGCCATCTCTTCCAGGCAATCCGCGAAACCTGGATGGTCGCCGTAGATCTGGGCCAGTTCTGCCGCCGCGGACCGCCACAGTGGCGCGGCCTTGACGGTCTGTTCGCTGGGGTTGGGGGCGAGTGTATCGAGAGCCTGAAGTGTCATGCGCGAGTTGGCCTGGTTGAGGGGGCAGTGCCCGTAAGCGAGTGTGGGCTGAATTCCATAACCAATTCTGCAAACGTTCGCAAATAAATGCGAATGGACTTGCGGAAAAATCTGCGAAAAGTCGAGGAATGGCCCCTATTGAAGCGGTTTTGTGCTATTTGTGCCACAAAAAAGCAGAAATTCGGGATTAGGTGACTCAAAAATCTTGAAAACGTTGTCAAAGAATGAGAAGCGTGAGGTGCGGCGCGTCACGTGCCGAAAAGTCATAAAAGAACACATGCGCATCGCGCAGACCGGGAGCTAACAGATGAGCCTTCACTTGAATTGCACACGTAAACTTCTAATGGCAGGGGCCTCGGTTGCCATACTCATGGCGCTTGCGTCGGGAGGGCGGGCACAAGAAGCCGCGTTGACCCAGGACACCCTGGACACTGGCACCGAAGTGATTGTGACTGGCGTTGCCAAGGGCACCAACAAGTTGAGTACCTCGATTTCTGTCAGTTCAATTCAGGTTGACGAACTGCAAAAGTTCGCGCCGCGATCAACGGCTGAGGTCTTCCGCAATATTCCGGGCGTTCGTTCCGAATCGACCGGCGGCGAAGGCAATGCCAATATCGCTGTGCGTGGCTTGCCCGTGGCCGCTGGTGGCGCAAAGTTCCTGCAATTGCAGGAAGACGGCCTGCCGGTTCTGGAGTTTGGCGATATCGCCTTCGGAAATGCCGATATCTTCCTGCGCACCGACCTGACGGCTGGGCGTGTCGAGGCGATCCGCGGCGGTACGGCTTCGACGCTCGCTTCCAACTCGCCGGGCGGCATCATCAACATTATCTCAAAAAACGGCTCACGGCCGGGCGGCACGCTGCAATTGACCCAGGGTGTCGACTTCGGCCAGACGCGCGGTGATTTCGAATTCGGCGGGGCTTTGACCGAAAACACCGACTTCCATATCGGCGGTTTCTACCGCTCGGGCGAAGGACCACGCACGGCGGGTTATACGGCCAACCAGGGCGGCCAAATCAAGGCCAACCTGACACGTAAGTTTGACAACGGTTTCATTCGCGTCGGCGTTAAGTATCTCAACGACAAATCGATTGGTTACCTTCCGATGCCCATGAAGGTCACGGGTACCAACAGCGACCCCAAGTGGTCCTCTGCGCCTGGGCTCGACGCCAAGGCAGACACCATCCATTCGGCCTACTTTCTGCAAGACGCCGGCCTGGATGGCCGCAACAACCGATCTGTGACCGATATTCGTGACGGTATGGCTCCCAAGAGTCTGGTGTTCAATGGTGAGGCTAATTTCGAGTTCGGTAACGGCTGGGCGTTAAACGGTAAATTCCGGGTGGCCGATACCGAAGCCAATTTTGCGTCTCTCTTCCCTGCGCAGGTGGGCTCGGACGCGGCTATCGTTTCGGCCATCAATGGCGCCAAGGGGACATCGGGCACACGCCTGGTTGTCGCCGGCGGACCCGGAGCGGGGACGACCTATAGCGGTCTTGCCATGATCGTCCATACCTTCAATACACGTCTGAACAGCCTGGACAACGCTGCCGGGGATCTTAAGCTGTCCAAAACGTTTGATGCGGGCGAGGTGCCGGTCGATCTTACCTTCGGTCTCTACAATTCGTCCCAGACGATCGACATGGACTGGATCTGGAACAGCTATGCCATGGAGGTAGCGGGCGACAATGCGCGACTGCTGAACCTCTATGATAGTAACACCAATCTGTCGCAGAACGGCCTCTATGCCTACGGCGTCCCCCTGTGGGGCAACTGCTGCACCCGGCACTATGACGTGCAGTACGATATCGTCGCCCCGTATATCGTGGGCAAAGCCCAGTTCGGCAAGCTGACCGTCGAAGGCTCAGTGCGTCAGGACAGCGGCAAGGCGCGCGGTAACTTTGCCTACAGCACCCAGATGGCAAATTTCGACGTCAATGGCGATGGTACGATTCAGAACCCGGAGACCAGCGTTTCGTTCATCAACTACGCTGCGCCCAAGCCGGTCAACTATGACTGGAACTACACGTCCTACTCCTTTGGCGCCAATTACCGGATCAGCGAAAATTTATCCTATTTTGGCCGCTACTCGAACGGCGCGCGGGCGAATGCGGACCGCCTCCTGTTCGGGAAAATCAATGAAACCGACGGATCGGTCGCAAAGGAAGATGCTATCGATTTCGTCAAGCAGCTCGAGGTTGGCGTCAAGTACCGCAATGGAACGACCAGCCTGTTCCTCACCGCCTTTAGCGCCGAGACCGAAGAGCAAAACTTTGAGGCGACATCGCAAAAGTTCTTCGACCGGGTGTACACCGCCAGCGGCCTCGAACTGGAGGCAGCCTATCACGCTGGCGCTTTCCATGTCAGCGGCGGCGCCACCTATACGCGGGCTGAGATATCGAAGGACGCCCTGAACGCAGCGCAGGTCCGCAACCGTCCACGCCGCCAGGCTGAGTGGGTCTTCCAAGTGACCCCGTCTTATAAATTCGAGCATGTCGAACTGGGTGCCAACTTCGTCGGTACCACCGATGCCTACGCTCAGGACGACAATCAGTTGGTTATGCCGGGCTATATCCAGACCAATCTATTTGCCGATTACCGCCTGACAGAAGGTCTGACAGCGTCCTTGAACATCAACAACGCGTTTGACGTTCTTGGGATTACCGAAGTCGAAGAGGGCGCCATCACTGCCAACGCGACCAACTATGTCCGGGCGCGCGCCATCAATGGCCGTACAACGACCGTCACGCTGAAGTATCGTTTCTAGATCCGACCCGTGACCGCAATTTAATTCGCTGTTACGATACCTTGGGCCGGCGCAACTCCCAAACGCCGGCCTTTTTTCATTGGAGCGCGCCCATGAACGCCGCTGTCCGTCCCGTCAACCCGGTACTCATCACCGGCCTGACCTATCTGATGTTCATGATGTTCGCTATGACCACAGATGCGGTCGGTGTCATTATCCCCGAGGTTATTCGACAATATGGCCTGACGATGACTCAGGCCGGCGCCTTCCACTACGCGACCATGGCCGGCATTGCCCTGGCCGGTCTTGGCCTGGGGTTTCTGGCCGACCAGATGGGACGCAAATGGACCATCATTCTGGGGTTGTCGCTGTTTGCGCTTAATTCCTTCCTGTTTGCCGTGGGCGATGACTTCCTGTTTTTCGCGGGTCTGTTGTTCGTGTCGGGTCTCGCCATCGGTATCTTCAAGACCGGGGCGCTGGCCCTGATCGGCGACATTTCAACCTCGACCGAGAGCCACACCCGGGTCATGAATGCGGTCGAAGGCTTTTTCGGCGTCGGTGCCATCCTGGGGCCGTTGATTGTCGCCCAGCTTCTGATCACGGGTGCGTCGTGGAAATGGCTCTATGTTATCGCCGGCGCTTTGTGCACGCTGTTGATTCTGACGGCCTTTCTGGTCCGCTATCCAGCCCGACAGGCCAGGTCTGAACCCGGTGTCAATGTGTCCGGTCTGCTTGCCCTTATGAAGGATCCGTTTGCCCTGTCCTTTTCAGGGCTCGCCATGCTGTATGTCGGGGTCGAAACAGCTATCTATGTCTGGATGCCGACCCTGCTTGCTGGATATAAAGGCCCTGCGGTCTGGCTGGCAGTTTATGCTCTGAGCATATTTTTCGTCCTGCGTGCGGCCGGTCGGTTCGTCGGAGCGTGGATGCTGGCGCGACTGGCCTGGACTCAGGTGCTTTTGGTGAGTTCGGGCGCCATCCTGATCTGTTTTGTGGCCGCACTGTTTGGCGGTAAGGCTGTCGCCGTCTACGTCTTGCCACTATCGGGGTTGTTCATGTCCGTTATGTATCCGACCATAAATTCCAAGGGGATATCGTGTTTCCGCAAAGCGCAGCACGGGGCGGCGGGCGGGGTTATCCTGTTCTTTACCTGCGTAAGCGCGGTGGTGGCCCCGTTGGCGATGGGGGCGGTTTCGGATGTCTTTGGCGACGCGCGCTACGGCTTCATGCTGGCAACGGTGATGGCGCTCGCGCTGTTCGCGGCATTGCTCTACAACCGTCTTCGCAATCCGGCGGCGGCAAGATTGAATGCGCTGAACGCCGAGTATTAGAGCGCATCCCGAAAAGTGGGATGAACTTTTTGGACAAAGACTCACTGAAAAACAAAAACTTAGAGTGCCGATCTGAGTCTACCGTATCGAAACGCGCTCTAAGTTGAAGCCCGCTCGATCAGGCTGGCGGGGATGACGGCTGATGTTGTCTTCTCGCCGTTCATTCGGCGGAACAGAAGGTCAACCATAAGCTGGGCGCCCATGCGTAAATCCTGACGTACGGTCGTCAAGGATGGTGCCATGGTGCGGGCCATGGCAACGTCGTCGAAGCCGCAGACCGCCACATCTTCGGGGACACGTCTCCCGGTCTTGGTCAAGGCCGTGATGGCGGCAACGGCAATGACGTCGGATGCCGCGAAAATGGCGTCGAACTTGCGCCGGCTGGCCAACAAAGCGCAAACCGTTTCATAGGCGGATTCATAGGTGAAGTGGGCGTCGATGATCTGGTTGGGTTTCGGGGGCAATCCGAAATCGGTCAGGGCTTCGACATACCCTCGCAAGCGGCTGGCGACCTCTGGCACCTGGGCGGGCCCCAGAAACAGAATTTGGCGCCGCCCCCGTGACAGCAGGTGCTCCGTGGCCAGGGTTCCGCCCAGAGCATTGTCTACCCCGACAGAGCAATAGGCCTGGTGCGGCAGCCGTTCTCCCCATACCACCATGGGCGCATAGTTGGCCGCCAGCGCATTAATGTTGTCGTGCTGGTCGCTTTGGCCGAGAACCAGCATGGCGTCAAAACGATGGGATTGGACCAGAGACTTCAGCCAGCCCGTTCTTGGCGCGGGATTCTTTGACATCAACATATCGTAGCCGCGGTGAAAAACCTCTTCCGAAAGGTTACCGATAAGTTCAAGCAGGAAGGGATCCGTCACCTTCTGGCCTGTCTCGTGGCCCATCGGCAAGACCAAGCCAATGGTTTCGGTGGTGCGCAGTCGCAGGTTACGGGCGGCCTGATTCACCGAGTAGCCGTGCGCCTCTGCGAGATCCAGAATCCGCTGACGCTGTGGTTCGGGCACCAGCGAGCTGCCCCCCAGGGCTCGTGAGACGGATGACAGCGATACGCCCGCCATTTTGGCGATATCGCTCATCTTTATGCGTTGTATCTTGGTCGGTGGGGTCGTCACGTAAAGCCTGAGGTCGGGGAATCGCGGTGGACAGTATGCGCGAGAGCGGTGCTCATGTCACGCTAAGGGCCGCGCTGTTATCAAATGCGCCCGCGCGCAGACTGATCCTGGTGCGCACTTCGGACGTACGATTTAGGTGTGGGCACGACGGTTGGCTGCCCTTGGGGAGATTGCCATGTATGTTCGCGCCTATCGTTCTGCGCTCGGTTTAGGTTTGTCACTCGCGCTGATGGTCAGTGTCGCTCAGCCCGGCCAGGCCCAGCCGGCGCCGCGTCCCGAGACGCTTCAGGCAGGGCTCAGTGGCCGCTGGTCCGGCTATCTGGAATACCGCGACTATCAGAGCAACGAGGCCTTTCGCTTGCCCATGGTCAGCTATATGTCAGTGGCGCCGGACACAGTGACCGTGACGAGATTGTCCAGTTTCGATGACGGCCCCCAAACCGGTATGGTCTTTATTACGACAACGACGTTGTATGGCGACACCGGTGCGACCTCAGCCATGTTTCGCAAAGGCCGCGTTGTCGAAGTCGTGACTGACCAGGCCCGAGTGGCCCGCGCCGTCGATGCCGTCCACTGGACGGTGATATTTGAGCGAGATGGGGTCGATGGTGGTCAAGAGTCGCACATCCGCGAGACCGAAACGCGTGATGGTGATACTCTGACCCGCCTTAAGGAGGTCAAGCCTTTGGGGGGCGAAGATTCTGCCTATGTATTTCGCAACATCACTGTTCTCAGCCGCGCGCCATCGGTGCCGTAGCCGCGCGATGTCTGTCGTTTCGTGTCTTACGCAGGAGAGTCGTCAGGCGACGGGTGCCTTCGGGTTGCGCTGGAACACCGAACGGGTCAGGCATGAGAAGACCAGGCGGCCGGCTTCGTCCAGCATGTCGTGCTGGGCGATCACAACGCCCTTGGTGTCGCCGACCGCGTCCTTGCCCATCACGGTCATGCGGCCGCGCAGCAGCTCTCCCGGCGGCGGGTTGCGCGACCAGCGCAGAGCATCGACCGCCAGGCGCTTGGTTTGCGGCCACTGCAGGGCGGCTTCGGTCTCCAGGCGCGACCATAGGGTGAAGATCAGGGCATCGGGCACGCCGTCGGCGGGATTCCAGGTCGGCGCATAGGTCTTGCAGAAGCCCGCCAGTTCTTCGTCGGAAATGACGCCGGCGCCGATGGAGGCAACCTGACCGATCCAGAGGTCATCGAAGGCGGCGGGCATGGCAGGTCCTGGGTTGAGTGGCGGGTAGGGCGTCGTCATAAACCGAGTTCCGCGCTTTCGCAACAGGCGGTAAAATTCGCGCGACGACGAAAAGCACGCCACCGCGCCGATTGATTATTCCCTGCCGTTATGGTTCTGTCGCGACGGAGTAATCCGCGAATCCCCATGAGTACCGAGCTTGAGTACCAGCGACAGTCCCCCCATCATCGAAGACGAACCCTATCAGGGCGTGTATCGCGGCGGCAGCGAGGCTCCGGCCGCGGCCGGTGACGGACGTCTGCCCGATCGTTTCGACCTGGCGGAACTGCTGAAGGCGCGGCGCGCCAAGCTGGGGCTGAGCCTGGAACAGGTCGCCGAGATTACCCGGGTGCGCCGGGCCTATTTGGAAGCCTTCGAGCAGGTCGCCTATGATGTCCTGCCGCCGCGCGCCTTTGCCATCGGTTACATCAAGGCCTACGCCAAGGCTCTCGGCCTGGACGAGGAAAGCCTGGCCGACATGTACAAGCGCGAGGCGACGGAACCGGCGGTGCGGTTGCACGCCCCGTCCGGCGCTTCGGTCGAAGATACCCGGCCCAACTACCGCGCCTATATTACCGCTGCCGTCTGCGTCGTCGGCGCCATCGCTATCTGGAACATCGTCCAGCACCGGCCGGTCTCGCATGGCGACAACCGAATCCAGGGGCTGAACGAGAGCGCGCCGTGGAAATGGGCGGTGCCCAATCTGCAGGAAGGCATGATGCAGTTGACCCGGCCGGCACCGGCGCCGCAGGATCAGGACGTGCCCCAGGCCTATGTCACGCCGGGTCTGGACGAGGGCTTTGCCTCGATGATGGCGGCCGACAATGCCAGCGCTGCGGTCGTGCCGGTGACCGAGGTGTTGCAGGCGCGCAAGGCGTTCAACCCGCAGGGCGCCGTCTATGGCGCGCCGCCGGAACAGTCCAATGTCACGCTGCAGGCGACCAAGAGCGTCGACCTGATCGTGCGCGACGCCAATGGCAGCATTATCTCTTTCGCCACCCAGCTCAATGCCGGCGAAGCCTACCGCGTGCCGGCGACGGAATGGCAGGACAAGCTGATCCAGATCTCAGATCTGAAATACATCGAAGTCTATTACAACGGCGAGTATGCCGGCCAGATGGACAGCCTGGTGACCACGGTCGGCAAATTGAACGGCAAGGCGGCGCAGATGTCGTCGGTGCTGGATGCGCGTCAGGCCGAAGCGGGCCAGGTCGCGGTCGTCTTCAAGACGTCGCCCAAGCCTGAGGCACCCAAGGCCGCGCCGCGCCCGACCGAGCCGATTCCTTATCTGCCCTCGGTGCGGCCCAAGCCCGTGGTCGTCGAGACGCCTGCGCCCGCCAGCAGTTCGGCCGCGCCGGTCACGACGCCTCCGCCGGCGGTACCGCCGGCCACCACCGAATAG
>NZ_GL883077.1:1769105-1773894 GCF_000204015.1 Asticcacaulis biprosthecium C19
CCGAATAGCTGCGACAAATTTTCTTCAGGCAGTTGTTACAGGCGGCGTCAGGCCTGATATAACGGGCGCGTCTCCGCGTCATCTGGAATTCCCATGGACAGCCACCACCCTTCCGACCGTACCCCCTCAGAACTTGGGCACGTGCGCCCCTGGCGGATGATCCAGAGGCGCAAGAGCCGGCAGATCATGGTGGGCAAGGTGGCCGTCGGCGGCGATGCGCCGATCACCGTCCAGTCGATGACCAACACCAAGACGCACGATGTCGAAGGCACCATGGCGCAGATCCGCGCTCTGGAAGAGGCCGGGGCCGACATCGTCCGCGTCTCCTGTCCCGATGTCGAGTCGACCCAGGCGCTGAAGGCGATCGTCCAGCAATCCAATGTACCGATCGTCGCTGACATCCATTTCCACTACAAACGCGCCATCGAGGCCGCCCAGGCCGGCGCGGCCTGTCTGCGCATCAATCCCGGCAATATCGGCTCGGCTGCGCGCGTCCGCGAAGTCGTCCAGGCGGCCAAGGACTATGGCTGTTCCATGCGCATCGGCGTCAATGCCGGCTCGCTGGAAAAGGACCTGATGGAAAAGTACGGCGAGCCGTGCCCCGAGGCCATGGTCGAAAGCGCCCTGTTCCACGCCAACATCCTGCGCGACCACGATTTCCATGAATTCAAGATTTCGGTGAAGGCGTCGGACGTGTTCCTGACGGTAGCTGCCTATACGGCTTTGGCCGACGCCATCGACTGCCCGCTGCATATCGGCGTGACTGAGGCCGGGCCGCTGCGCAACGGCACCATCAAGTCGGCGATCGGTTTGGGCAACCTGCTGTGGGCCGGGATCGGCGATACGGTGCGGGTCAGCCTGGCGGCGGATCCGGTCGAAGAGATCAAGGTCGGGTTTGACCTGCTGAAGTCGCTGGGCCTGCGCCACCGCGGCGTCAATATCATCGCCTGCCCGTCGTGCGCCCGTCAGGGCTTCAACGTCATCGACACGGTGGCCAAGCTGGAAGAACGCCTGGCCCATATCGCCAAGCCGATGTCGCTGTCGATCATCGGCTGTGTCGTCAATGGGCCAGGTGAGGCGTTGTATACGGATGTCGGTTTCACCGGCGGGGGCGCCGGATCGGGCATGGTCTATCTGGGCGGCAAGCCGGACCATAAGCTGTCCAATGACGGCATGATCGACCATATCGTCGAATTGGTCGAGGCGCACGCGGCGAAGTTGTGATTGTTTCGGCGGTTGCTAAACCGCTTGGACGTCGATATGTTTTTTGCGCGAAACCAGCAAGTCGGCAATTTACGGTGGTGGCGTTCTTACACTGGGGGGACATATGATCGAGATTGACGGCACGAATGCCAATGACGTTCTGATCGGTTCAGAAGCGGCGGAAGAGCTGCAAGGCAAGGCTGGCGACGACCTGCTGAGCGGTGGTGGCGGCAACGATTCGCTGCTCGGCGGAATCGGTACGGATACGGCGGATTATTCCGCAACGCCGGGAGCGGTGACGGTCACCCTTAACGCAACGGTTCCCAACAGCAGTGGCGCTGCCGGAAACGATACGCTGAGCTCGATCGAGGCAGTGATCGGGTCGGCTTATGACGATGCCCTGACAGGGGATAACTCGTATCAGGCGCATACGCGACTGGTCAGCTTTGACATGGAGGGCGGGTTCGCCAACGGCAACTCGACCAAGCCTTTGGTCTCACCGGACGGCACACAGGTAATTTTCCGCAGCATGGCTTCGGACATCGTTCCGGGCGACTTCGCCGGCGACGGCAACAATCCGCCGGTCGAGGAAGACCTGTTCATCCGCAACCTGGCGACCGGCGAGATCACGCGGGTCAATGCCGACAGCAACGGCGGCCGTGTCGGCATCGTCATGGACACACCGCTGAATGCCGGGAAGTCTTATGTCTTTTCGCCAGACGGCAAGGCTGCCTATTTCATCCGCATGGACTGGCCGGCCGACAACAATCTGGATTCGGTCTATTCGGTCTGTCGCAAGGATTTGACAACAGGCGTCTTGACCACGATTGCAACCTACCCCGATGGCTTACCGCCGGGCGAAGGCAATTTTAGAAACATCAATATTTCGGCCGATGGCAACACGCTTTATTACGAGTCCGATTATCAGAGCGGGTTCAACTGGCGCTTCGGTGTCTTCGCCCGCGACCTGACGACTGGCGAGACGACGCTGCTAACCCCGCCTGGCGAGTACGGTTATCACGGCGGAACCTCGTACACCCTTTCGGCCGACGGCCAGTGGATGACCTATGTCGGGGTGACGCCGAACTTGACCGGTGACGGTCTGTCGTCGTCTCGCACTGACATGTTTCTGAAGAATCTGTGGACGGGCGAGGTCCAACTTATCGGTCACAGCGATGATTATTTCAGCCTCACCTGGGCGCCGGTGCCGCCACAGGTATCTTCCGACGGCACCAAAGTGCTGTTCGTCGCCGAGACGCCGAACCTTATTCCCGAAGACGCCTCCAGCGACGCTAATATTTTCATCATGGATATTGCGACGGGAGCCATCACTAAAGTACCGGCCACGATCACGGACTATATGTTGGAAGTCAATCCGCCGGTTTTCGTTGGCGATACGCATCTGGTCGCGTTTGTCGATTGGGATACTACCGTTTCCGGCGCCAATCTGGGGCATCTGGACCTTAGGGTCTACGATCCGGCCACTGGCGAAACGCGGACGCTGCTCTACGACCTGTCTTCCGCGGGGGGCGAGGGCGGCTTCGGTCTGTCCTTCTCATCTGATGGCTCAGTTGTCGCCGTCAACGTGCTGGAAGGCTACATTCCGCGCTCGCTTATCCGCGGCGACGACAACAACGTTTCCGAGGTCCTGGTCTTCGATACCGCAAACCCGCTGACGACCGGCGGCGACGACCGGCTGATTGGCGGAGACGGCAACGACACGCTGTCTGGCCTGGGGGGGCTGGATGTTCTAGAGGGCGGCCGCGGCAACGACATGCTGATCGGCGGTGCGGATAGCGATCAACTCATCGGCGGCGACGGCAACGACACGTATGTCGTGTCGGCCATCCACGACAGTTCAGGCGTCGGGTTGATGACCGGCAGCGACAGTCTTAGGGATTCCGCCGGCACGGACACCTTGCTGTTCAACGGCACGGCGTTGGCCAGCGATCTTCGTATCGTGGTCAGGGGGGATGATCTCTTTGTGAAAATCGGAACCTATAATGCCGGATGGGAAGGCGGTATCCGTATCGTCGGAGGTCTGTACACTCCTATTGAACGCGTGGCTTTCAGTGGCGAGGCGCCCGGTCAGACTCTGGAGGGGCTGGGGGGCAACGAGACCTTGCTGGGCGGTGGCGGCAGTGACCTTCTGAATGGCGGGGCAGGGGCCGACACTATGTCCGGCGGTGGCGGCAACGATGTCTATTACGTCGACAATATCGCCGATGTGGCCAGCGAACAGGCGACGGCCGGCGTAGACGACGGCGGCAACTATGACGTCGTCTACACATCGGTCGACTTTACCCTTGGCAGCTATATCGAGCATCTGCGCCTCACCGGCGTCGGCCATATTTCCGGTACCGGCAATGGGTCGGACAATCTGGTCGTTGGGACTGTCGGCAATAACAGTCTGGCGGGAGCCGGCGGCAATGACCTGCTGATCGGGTCCGACGGTGATGACAAACTTTCGGGAGGCTCCGGAGTCGATGTGTTGCGCGGCGGTGCCGGCGCCGACCAGTTGGACGGCGGTATCATCGGCGAGGGCGCCACGGCGGATGGCTGGTACGATATCGCGGATTACGGCTCCGCCTTGGCGGCCGTTGTTGTCCATCTGGATAATCAGGGTACCAACGCTGGTGAGGCGACGGGAGATATCCTCACGGGTATGGAAGGTGTTCTTGGCTCAGGTTTTTCCGACACGATCTACGGATCCGGAGTCGGCAATTCCCTGTCCGGCGAAGGCGGTGACGACCTTATCATCAGCGGTTACAACGCGACGCTCTCCGAGTATGGTCAGCCGGTCACTTACGAGCTCTTTGGCGGCGACGGCGATGATTTCATTGAAGCCGGTGTCGGGGGCGATTACGTCGTAGGAGGGGCGGGCCGGGACACAGTGTCCTATCGCACCGCACCAACGGGTATTTATCTGGATTACTGGGCGACGGATATCCTGAACCGCGAACGTGACGGCTACGCCTGGGCGGATGGCTACTCGGGTATCGAGATATTCTGGGGCAGCGAGTTTGCCGACACTATTATCACATCCGGTGATATTTTCGGCTTTGGTGGTGACGACCGGTTGTACGGACTGGGCAGTGACTACTTCGATGGCGGTTCAGGCGCCGACCTGATGGTGGGGGAATGGGGGAACGATACCTATGTCGTCGACCATGCCGGCGATCAGATCGTCGAGGGCGTTGGACAGGGTGTCGACACGGTTATCAGTTCGGTATCGCTGGTCATGGGCGCTCACCTTGAGGATCTGGTGCTGACCGGAAGCGCGGCTCTCAACGGCACGGGAAATGCCCTGAACAATGTCCTGACGGGGAATCAAGGGATTAATATTCTGGCGGGTGGTCTGGGCGACGACGTCTACGCCGTTGATGCTGGTGACGTGGTGACGGAAAAGGTGTCAGAAGGCAGGGATACGGTCTTGACGCTGGTGAACTTCAACCTGAGCGCCAATGTCGAGGACCTGCAGTTCAAAGGTACCGGCAACTTCACCGGAAACGGTAACGGGCTGGCCAACGTTATCACCGGCAATCTTGGCAATGACTGGCTGGACGGCGGCGCGGGTAACGACACC
>NZ_GL883077.1:1774695-1791044 GCF_000204015.1 Asticcacaulis biprosthecium C19
AACATTCTAACCGGCAATTCGGGTAACAACTGGCTGGACGGGGGGGCTGGCAACGACACCTTGACCGGCGGTCTCGGCAACGACGTTTTCGTTATCGATGGTGATGACGTCGTGGTCGAAGCGGCCAACGGCGGTACCGAATGGGTCCTGGCAAATCGCAGCTATAACCTTGGTGCCGAGGTTGAACATCTGGCCTTCAGCGGAACCGGTAACTTCGTTGGCAATGGCAATGCCGGCAATAACATCCTGAAGGGGAACAGCGGCAATAACCGGTTGAATGGGGGGGGCGGCAATGACCAACTTACCGGCGGGCTGGGGGCTGACATTTTCCTGTTTGAAACCGCCAGCGGCAACGACACCGTGACTGACTTCTCCGTCAGCCAAAACGACACCATCAACGTGAACGCCTACACGGCAGGCGCGGCCAATGCGGCCATGGTCACGCAGTCGGGCGCGAACGTTATCGTCAATCTGGGCGGCGGCCATATGGTCACCGTGCTCAATGCCAGTCAGGCGGACGTCCTCAGCCATATGGTCTGGTAGTACCGTGGTGCTTCGAAGCCGATAGTGGGCTTGGCAGGCCTTGACGAATTTCGGTTTTCCCGGGCGTGAGTCTGTTCTATATTCGAGTTTGGACGACGAGGGGTGAACAGGCAGAGGGGGATTGGCGCACACAGATGCGTCACGTCTCCATAACGGTCCCACTTGGCGTGCCACAGGAACAACGGGCGGCACCGTGCCGCCACGATAATGTCAGGGGGGGCTATGACCCAGAGCTATTACAGCCACACAGACCGTTTGGGCGCCGACGAGCCCAATGCCTTCGCTGGGATGAGCCAGGTGACACAGTTGTCGGACGGCGGCTATGTCGTCGTCTGGGGAGAATCTGGCTCGAGCGCGCGCATCCAGGCGCAGCGCTTTGATGCCCACGGGCTTAAGGTCGGTGATGAAATTCTGGTCAGCACCGGCGGTTGGTGGGCCTCGGGGAGTACCGTTCTGGCACTGCAAAACGGCGGTTTCGCGATCAGTTGGTATAGTGGTGGCGTGGACATTTCCATCAGTGATTTCACCTACAATGTCGTCGCCCGGATTTATTCCGCCGACGGGGTCCCCACCGGTGCGGAATTTGTCGTCAACACATGGCGACCGACCGACCAGATGTACCCATCCATGGCGCAACTGACCAATGGCAATCTGGTCTTCGCCTGGATGTCGAACGACTTCGGCCAGCCGGCGATCCACGTGCGGCCCTACGATGGCTACGGGTTCGGTGAGGAGGTGGTGGTCAATACCACGGTCCTGGCAACGACCGAATGGAACGACGTCTATACGCTGAGGCCGACGGTGACAGCGCTGGCCGATGGCGGCTTTTTAGTCTCCTGGACCAGCACTACGCATGACGGCGACAGCCTGGGCATTTCGGCCCGGCTTTTCACGGCCGAAGGGCTGGCGGTCGGTCCCGAGTTCCAGGTGAATTCGGTCAGTGAGGGGGCCCAGTTGTTGCCGGTCGCTGTGGCCATGGCAGATGGCGGTGTGCTGGCGGCGTGGCTGACGGCGGACTCCTACACGCCGGGCGTCGTCGCCGGCACGGCTATCGTCCTTCAACGCTTCGATGCCGAAGGCGTACATGTCGGGGAGGAAATTCATATCGCGGCGCCCGAGGGCGAATTGCTGTCGAATGTCGACATCATCGAGCTGTCGAACGGCGGGTTTGCGGTCGGCTGGGGACAGGGCGAGACCACCGGCGTGCTGGTTCAGGTCTATAATGCCGCAGGGCAGGCCGTGGGCAGCCCGCTGCGCGTTTCGGGCGACTATAGCGGCCGTGTGTACGGTATCGATCTGGCGCCGCTGGCGGATGGCGGGTTTGCTGTCACCTGGACCGCCTATAACGGTCAGAATGTGGTAGTGGAACGCCATTTTTCAGCCACCGGCGTCGCAGGCCAGGGGATGTATGTCCTGGGCGATGAAGCGGCGGAGTCCGTCATCGGGGGCAGCGGCGACGACACGGTATATGGGGCCGCGGGCAATGATACAGTTGAAGGCCTTGGCGGATCCGACCAACTGTTCGGCGAAAGCGGCGACGATGTCCTGAACGGTGGTGATGAGACCGATGGCCTGATCGGCGGCAGCGGTGCCGACCGGCTAGCCGGCGGCAATGGCGGCGACTATCTTACGGATGAGGTTTCGTCCATTTCAGCGAACCTCGACAATGACACACTGGAAGGTGGCAGTGGCGACGATATACTCGCCACGTTCGGTGGCGCGGATGTCATCGACGGCGGCGAAGGACAAGACAATTTCGTCTTTTACCGCGCATTGGCAACCACCGGTCTGCTGATTGACATGACGGTCGCGGCGACGGCGACGGGGATCACCCTGGCTGACGGTACGGTCGCGCGCAATGTCGAGCGCGGCTTAGGTGATACCGGAAGCGGAAATGACACCTTTGTCGGTGGCCTGAGCTTTGACGTTGTCAGCCTGGGCGACGGCAATGATCAGGCTGACGGCGGTGACGGTGCGGACTATCTGGAGGGGAAGAACGGTCACGATACGCTTGTCGGCGGCGCTGACCACGACTGGCTTTTTGGCGCCGAAGGCAATGACGTCCTGAACGGTGGGACAGGTTACGACAGCCTGGCCGGTGGAGCGGGTGACGATTTGCTCGTCATCGACTCGCAATACGATGCCCTTACGGAACTGGCTGACGAGGGCAATGATACCGTTGCCGCCTGGTTCAGTTACCAACTGACGACGAATTTCGAAAACCTGGTCCTGATGGGCGGCAATAATCTCTACGGTGCGGGCAATGGTCTGGCCAATCGCTTGACCGGCAACCTCGGCAACAACACGCTGGCCGGTGGGGGTGGCAATGACACCCTCGCGGGTGGCTGGGGCGACGACGTCTATGCCGTCGACGCCGGTGATGTGGTGACGGAAAAGGCGTCAGAAGGGACGGATACGGTCTGGACGCTGGTAAACTTCAACCTGAGCGCCAATGTCGAAAACCTGCAGTTCAACGGTACCGGCAATTTCACCGGCAACGGCAATGGCCTGGCCAACGTCATTACCGGCAATATTGGCAATGACTGGCTGGAAGGTGCCGGCGGCAATGATACCCTGATCGGGGGGCTTGGGAACGACGTCTTCGTCATCGACGCCGACGACGTCATTGTCGAAGCGGCCGGTGAAGGTGCGGAATGGGTGCTGGCAGCGCGTAGCTACACCCTGGGCGCTAATCTTGAGCATCTGGGCCTGACCGGTAGCGGGGACTTCAGCGCCACCGGCAACAGCGCCAACAACATCATCAATGGCAACAGCGGCAAGAACCTGTTGACCGGAGGCGAAGGCCATGACCGGCTGGATGGCGGCGTCGGCGTCGACCGCATGCTGGGCGGGCTGGGCGATGACACCTACTATGTCGACAATGCCGGCGACAGTGTTGGTGAGAACCACCTCGAAGGCAGCGACATCGTCTTTGCTTCGGTCAGCTATTCGCTGGCCGGGCGGGCAGTGGAGACCCTTACCCTGACGGGGACGGGCAATTTGAACGGTACCGGTAATTCGCTCAACAACACGATTGCCGGCACGTCGGGCCACAATGTGCTGGATGGCGGTGCGGGCGCTGACAAGCTGGTTGGCGGTCTGGGCGACGACACCTACTATGTCGACAATGCCGGCGACAACGTCGTCGAGCAGCACTGGCAGGGGACAGATACCGTCATTGCGTCGGTCAGCTATTCGCTGCTGGGCCGGGCGGCGGAGGTGCTGACCCTGACGGGAAGCAGCAACCTGAATGGCACCGGCAATTCGCTGAACAACACGCTGGCCGGTAATGCCGGCAACAATGTGCTGGATGGCGGCGCGGGCGCGGACAAACTGGTCGGTGGTCTGGGTGACGACACCTATTATGTCGACAATGCCGGCGACAATGTCGTCGAGCAGCACTGGCAGGGAACCGACACTGTGGTCTCGTCGGTGAGCTATTCTTTGTTCGGACGGGCCGCCGAGATCCTGACCTTGACCGGATCGGCCCATATCAACGCGACCGGCAATTCGCTGGCCAATATGATCACGGGCAATTCCGGCAACAACCAACTGGACGGTGGGGCCGGCAATGATGGCCTGACCGGCGGTCTGGGGGCCGATATCTTCCTGTTCTCGGCGGCCAGCGGCAAGGACACGGTGGCGGACTTCAGCGCCGCGCAGAACGACAGCATCGACATCCATGCCTATACCGGCGGCGTGGCCAACAACGGCATGGTCAGCCAGGCCGGGGGGAATGTGCTGATCAATCTCGGCGGCGGCAATACGGTCACCATGTTGAACGCCAGCCAGGCCGATGTGTTGAGCCATATGGTGTGGTAACCAGAAGCCGCATATAAACACCGTTTTCAAAATGACTGACCTGGCGTAGTCTCTCCCTGTCTTTTTTGCATATGGGGGAGACTATGTCCGCACTTTCCGGCAAGCGCGATAACGCGCATCAATCAGCGCTGCAACTGGATCTGTTGTCGGGTGCGCCGGTTCTGGCGGTCAGCGACTCGGTGATGCTGGCCACCTACGAAGGGACGGACGGAAACGATACCTACCTGGGTACCGGCGGTAATGATGTCGTCTCGGGGGTAGGAGGAGACGACTTCCTATCGGGCGGGAACGGCGCAGACACCCTCAATGGCGGTACTGGCAACGATAGTCTGCAAGGGGGTTCTTCCAACGACTCGCTGACCGGCGGCGACGGTAACGATAATCTCGATGGTGGCACCGGCAATGATTATCTGAACGGCGACGGCGGTGTAACTGCCGGAGCCGACACGCTGAACGGTGGTATCGGTAATGATACCCTGGCGTTCTCCGGGGGCGGTGACACCCTGGACGGCGGCGAAGGCTTGGATTGGATGGTGATGTCACTTGGCAGTGAAACATCCAATCTGACGATTGACCTTAGCGGTATAAACACCTCAACCGGTAAGGTTCTGTTTGATGGAACACTTGTCCGCAATGTCGAGCGCGTCAATGTGTGGACCGGCGCCGGCAGCGACAGTTTTGTGGGGAGTGCCAGAGAAGACTGGGTATCAACCGGTGACGGCAATGACACAGTCACCGGCGGTGTCGGCGGTGACAGCAGTGACACGCTCGATGGCGGAGCCGGTGACGATGTCATATCCGTGAGTGTCGGCAATAGCTCCATGAGCGGCGGTGACGGAGCGGACCTGATGACGGGGTCTGGCTATTCCGTAACCGGAAATGGCGGCAAGGGTAACGACACCATAGTGGGCTTTGCCGGCACCCACTCGTTCAGCGGCGATGATGGGAACGATTCCCTAATCGGCGGAGACGACCTCGACTTTCTGTCTGGCGGATCGGGTAACGACACACTTTTCGGTGGCGGTTACGAAGATTACTTCAGCAGCGAAGAAGGGGTCGACCTGATCGACGGTGGCGATGGCTCTGACCATATCCGGTTCTCCTTCATGAGGGACAGTACGGTCAATAGCGTCTTCGATATGATCCAGGCGGCAACGGCAGAAGGGTTTACCTTGGCCAACGGGACTGTCCTGCGCAGTATTGAACGTATTGACCTGTATTTCGGATCGGGTAACGACACCTTTATTGGAAATGCCTATTACGCACACGTTTACGGCGGTATAGGCGACGACTGGATGCAGGCAGGCTCAGGCAGCGATGATCTTCATGGGGAGGAAGGTAACGATACGCTGATCGGCGGCGACGGATGGGGGCGCCTTGATGGCTGGGACGGCGACGACCTGCTTATGTCGGCAAGTTCGTACGACAGAATTCACAATTATATTTACGCAGGCAGCGGAAATGACACCGTCAGTTTCGAGCTCAGGACTGCCGGGGTTACGGTCGATCTAAGACCAGACTCTGAAATTGAGAATCTGATCGGTTCGAACTTCGCGGACGTACTGACGGCAGACAACTACACCCGCAGCCTGGACGGCAGGAGTGGCTCGGATACGTTGACGGGCGGGACCAACGCCAACACGCTTATGGGCGGGGATGATGCCGATGCGCTGTATGGACAGGCCGGCAATGACACCCTGTCCGGTGGGGTTGGCGATGATACGCTGGATGGTGGTACTGGCATCGACAGCCTCTTGGGGGGCGACGGCGCCGATGTACTGACGGATACAGCGGGCGGAAGTCTTATGCAGGGCGAGGCCGGTAATGACACCCTGACCGGCGGGACCGGCGCGGACGACCTTTCCGGGGGGGATGGCCATGATTCGATATCGGGCGAAGGCCATGTCGACAGCCTCTACGGGGGGGACGGCAATGATACGCTGTTCGGTGGCGACGGTGATGACGTTATCTATGGCGGCGAAGGCAATGACGGCATCAACGGCGGTGCCGGGGACGATTTCCTGCAAGGTGAGGCCGGGAACGATTCGGTGGGTTATTTTGATGCCCTGGCGGGGGTCGTGGTCGACCTTTCCGGCGCGTTTCCCCATGCAACCGGTGGCGCCGGCAACGACACCCTTTCCGGTTTCGAGAACGTGCTGGGTTCGGACTTTGCAGATACCCTCATCGGTGATGACGGCGAAAACCGTCTGACAGGAAATGCCGGGAACGACAGTCTGGCCGGTGGTGGCGGCAATGATATGCTTCGGGGGTGGGGTGACAACGACACACTTATTGGCGGCGACGGAACCGACTCGCTGATTGGCGGTGACGGCGATGATCTTCTGGATGGTGGAGATGGCTACGATGTTATCCTGGGTGACGCCGGAATTGATACTCTGACTTACGCCAACGCCTCACAGGGCGTGACTGTCAACCTGTTCGTGGGGACAGGATCTGACTCGATCACCGGCGTCGAAAACCTGATCGGGTCCGCCTATATGGACGATTTGACCGGCAATGCCTCTGACAACCGGATCGAGGGCGGTGACGGCACAGACAGGCTGGCCGGCGGCGATGGCAACGATACCCTGACTGGCGGCTCGGGAGCGGATGAAACGCTTATGGGCTGGGACGGTGACGACCAGATTGTGACCGAGGGTGTTTCCGGCACAGGTTACGGCGGAGAGGGCAACGATACCCTGACGGGCGTTGGTGCCGGACAGGACACCTTCTACGGTGGCGCAGGTGATGACTCGATGGCCGGCGGCGCGATGATGGACGTGCTGGTGGGTGGCGATGGCAACGGCTACGACGGCGGCAATGACACGATCTTCGGCGATCTGGGCGATGACCTGGTGTCCAGCGGCGGTGGAACGGATGTGCTGGACGGCGGCGACGGACTGGATGGGCTGCAACTGCGGTGGCAGGATTCGAAGATCAGCATTGTTGTCGATATGACGCAGGCCTGGACGGCGGCCGGGGTGACGCTGGCCAACGGTTCGGTGATCCGTAATGTCGAATTCGCTGATGTTATGATGGGCCATGGCAACGATACGGTTATCGGCGCGGACTACAACGATTTTGTCTGGGGTGGGGGTGGCGACGACCTGATCCTGGGCGGCGCCGGTTACAACGACTATCTCGACGGCGGTGACGGTATCGACACCATCAGCTATGCCGACGCGACAAGCGGCGTCACCATATCTCTGGCATTGAGCGGTCAGCAGACGACGGGTGGCGTGAGCTACGATATGCTGAACGGCTTTGAAAATCTGACGGGTTCGAGTTTCAACGACAAACTAACGGGCGATGCGAGCGCCAATGTCATCGACGGTGGTGCCGGTGGCGACCGGATGGTCGGCGGGTTGGGCAATGACACCTACTATGTCGATAACGTCGCCGACAGCGTCGGTGAGAACCACCTCGAAGGCACGGATACCATCTTTGCATCGGTCAGCTATTCGCTGGTCGGACGGGCGGTCGAAAGCCTGACCCTGACGGGGACGGGAAAGCTGACGGGCACAGGCAATTCTCTGAACAACATCCTCAACGGCAACAGCGGCAACAATACTTTGGACGGCGCGGCCGGCAACGATGTGCTGGATGGCGGGACGGGCGGCGACCGTTTGCTGGGCGGGCTGGGCGACGATACCTACTATGTCGACAACATCGCCGACAGTGTCGGTGAAAACCATCTCGAAGGCACCGACACCATCCTTTCATCGGTAAGCTATTCGCTGAATGGTCGTGCGGTGGAGGCGCTGACCCTGACCGGAAGCAGCAATCTGAACGGCACTGGCAATTCGCTGAACAACACGCTGACGGGTAATGCCGGCAACAATCTGCTGGATGGCGGGGCCGGGGCGGACAAGCTGATCGGCGGGCTGGGTGACGATACCTATTATGTCGATCACGTCCAGGACAATGTCCAGGAGCTGCACTTCCAAGGCACCGATGCCGTGTTCAGCTCGGTGAGCTATTCGCTGTTCGGCCGCGCGGTCGAGGCCATGACCCTGACGGGGACTGCCAACATCAACGCCACGGGCAATTCGCTGAACAACTCCCTCACGGGCAACAGCGGCAATAACCGGCTGGATGGCGGGGTGGGTAACGACATCCTGACTGGCGGGGATGGGGCAGATGTCTTCCTCTTCCTGGGCGGCACCTGGAAGGATACGGTCAGCGACTTCAGCGCTGTGCAGAACGACAGCATCGACATCCATGCCTATACTGGCGGCGTGGCCAATGCGGGTTTGGTCAATCAGTCCGGAGCCAATGTCCTGATCACTCTGGGTGGCGGCAATACGGTGACTGTGCTGAACGCCAGTCAGGCCGACGTTCTGGCGCATATGGTGTGGTGACGGACACCTGTCGTAAGAGCGCCTTAATCTCTGCCGGTTAGGTTGAGTTGTGTGATGGAGGGACAGGCGCCATGGCGAACTTCGAAGGTACGGACGAGCACGACAATTTGCTCGGCACCGACGGCGACGATAGTTTTTCGCAGATATCGCTGAACGACACGATCGATGGCGGAAGCGGAAACGATGTGGTTCACATCGACCTGTCTGATGCGCAAGAGGATGTCCATTACAATGCCGTCCTCGCCGCCGGCGACACCTTTATGGTGGCCGGGGCGGGTCTGCAGGTCCGCAAGGTCGAGAGACTGGCCTATCTCCAAACGGGCGAGGGTGACGACACCCTGACCATATCCGGTGCCCAGGGCCATTTCGAGTGGACGGGCTTGGGCGGCGACAACTGTCTGGTCGTCGATTACAGCGACCTCGATACGGCGATCCAGGCCTTCCGCAGCTACGGCAGCTACGTCATCCAGTACGGAAACGGTCAATCCAGTATCGACATGGTCGACACCGTTGTCATTACGGGTACACGCTTCGATGACAGGTTCGGTGCCGATGGCGGCTATGGCGGCCACCTTGGCGGTGAATATTACGGTGCCGGCGGGGACGACAGCTTCCATTATGACGGCTACATGGGCTACGGCACGGTTATGGATGGCGGCGCCGGTACCGATACCCTCTACGTTTCGTACGGGTGGGCAACCACCGATATCACGTTCAACGCGGTTGCGGCGGCTACGGAAACCGGCATTTCTCCATTCTGGGCCGTCAACTTTCGCAATATGGAACGCCTCGGCTTCCTGTACACCGGTAATGGCAACGACACCCTGATCGTGTCGGCGACCCAGGGCGCGTTTACGTGGGGTGCCCGAGACGGTACCGACCTCCTGATCGCTGACTACAGCGCCTGGACCGGCGCTGTAGTGAGCGAGGTTGTCGGTGTTGTTTACCGCATAACCGCCAACGGCGTTTCGGAGGTTCATGACGCGGAAGCCCTTCGGCTCACCGGATCCGCCTATGGCGATACCTTGTATGGCCTCGCCGGAAACGACAGCCTGAACGGGGGTGTTGGTGACGACCTGATCACCGGCGGCGGCGGCCATGACCGAATGACGGGTGACGCCGGCGCGGATACGCTGGCAGGCGGGATCGGCAACGATACCTACTATCTCGACGACACAGGCGATCGGGTGACCGAAACCGCGGGTCAGGGCAACGACCTGGTCCGTTCAACGGTTACGTGGTCGCTGGCGGGCCAGGTGATCGAAGACCTGATCCTGACTGAGGGCGCGTCCGTCAATGGCACCGGCAACAGTCTGAGCAACCATATCACCGGAAACAGCGGCAACAATATCCTGTACGGCATGGGCGGCGACGATGTGCTGTCGGGCATGGACGGCAACGACAGTCTGACAGGCGGTGCGGGGCATGACATTTTGTCGGGCGACGGAGGTGACGACACCCTGGCAGGAGGTGACGGTAACGACCAGTACAACATTAACACCGTCGCCGACCTGGTGTTGGAAAACGCCGGCCAGGGGACGGATACCGTAAGTTCGTCGATCACCTACAGTTTGTCGGGGAAGCAGATCGAAAATCTGATCCTGACCGGCAGTGGTGCATTGAATGCCACTGGCAATAACCTCGCCAACGCTCTGACCGGCAATTCCGGCGCGAACCTCCTGAGCGGACTGGCCGGCCACGATCATCTGAATGGTGGTTCGGGCGCCGACACGTTGATCGGGGGGACGGGTAACGACACCTTTACCGTCGACAACATCGGCGACCTCGTGACCGAAGTGGCTGGTGGTGGCGCTGATCTGGTCCAGGCATCGGCAAGTTTCACCTTGGATGCCTACGTCGAAAACCTGATCCTGACCGGAACAAAGACCATTCACGGCACAGGTAATGGGCATGGCAATGACATGACCGGCAACGGGCGCAACAATACCCTCAACGGCTTGGGTGGCAATGACAGCCTGACCGGTGGGCAGGGCGGAGACGTCTTTCTGTTCCAGACGGGTAGTGGAGACGACCGGATTCTGGACTTCAGCGCGGCGCAGAACGACACGATCAACGTCAATGCCTATACCGGCGGGGTGGCCGATAACAGCCTGGTCGCTCAGGTTGGCGGCAATGTCGTCATTACGTTCGATGCCAGCAACACCATTACGGTGATCGGCGCAACTCAGGCGAATGTCCTGGCGCATATGGTGTGGTAGTTTTTGAAGGGCGCGGCGGCGACAGAGGCCGTCGCGTCTTGCGGACAGAAATTTCGCTGTCCGGGCGGAATTATGGTTAATTCTTTCCTGAATCTGCGGTAAGGTGGCGTCGTACCGCTGTTATTTTCCTTAAATCATTTCGCATGGACGGGCAGCGGCGACTTCGGCCAGCCCGGCACTGTGACGCCAGGGAGCCACCGCCATGAAGATCCGTATCAAGGATAGCGTCCTCAATCCCAATCTGACGGCCGTTGCCCTCGCTGTGCCGTCAGCCCCAAATGCCGGTATCATGTCGGGTGCCGGCGATGACACCTATAATGTGCCGGGTGATGTCGTCGTCGAAAATCCAAATGAAGGTACTGACCTGGTCATTTCGACCATCACCTACACCTTGGGCGCCAATGTTGAAAACCTGACCCTGTCGGGAAGTGGCAATATCGACGGCACTGGCAATGAACTTGGCAATGTGATTACGGGCAATGACGGTGATAACAGCCTGACCGGCAATGATGGAAACGATACCCTGGCCGGTGGCAACGGGAATGATACCCTCACCGGCGGTGCGGGGGACGACTCCTTTGACGACATTGGCGGCGTCAACTCGATCAGCGGCGGTGACGGTGACGATTACATCACCTACAACAATCTGACGCACAACGGCAGCACCTTCGATGGTGGTGATGGCGTCGATACGTTCAATGCCTACCTGCTGGTGTCGACCAAGACCATAAACCTGGCGGACGGGACCTATGCCGATGACTACGGCACAGAAACCCTGATCTCGATCGAGAATGTGATCGGTGCCCCGCAAACCGATGTCATCACGGGTTCTGACGCAGCGAACATGCTGAATGGCCTGGGTGGTGAGGATTCCCTTTATGGCGGTGGCGGCAACGACACCATCTATGGCGGCGATAACTACGACGTCATCTACGGCGGTGATGGCGTTAACGAGCTGTATGGCGAAGGTGGTGACGACTATATCCAGACCCAGACCAGCTTCTACGGATCGACCTATGACGGCGGTGATGGCAGCGATATGCTCGATTATAGCTGGATATTCGGCGATTATGGCATTGTGATCGACCTGACGGTCGGAACCTATACCGATGGTTTCGGGTCTGAGACCCTTCTGAACTTCGAAAGGGTTCTGGGGACGCAAGGTTCGGAAACCCTCATCGGTACGACGGGCGCCAACCAGATCTACGGCAATGCGGGTAATGACTCGATCGTCGGCTTCGGCGGAGCGGACACCCTCAACGGGGGCGAGGGTAATGATACGGTCACTGCCCTGACCGATTTTGATGGCGAGGACTCGGTCGATGGTGGCGAAGGCGACGACGTGATCACCTCTTCCGGATATGGCACTTTCCTGGGCGGAGACGGCAATGACACTGTTCTTGCAAACAACGGCGCCAACGAAACCCTGGATGGCGGGGCCGGAACAGATTTGCTGGATACCACGAGTTGGGATGACGGCTACAGCATCAACCTGGCGACGGGCGTGACGAACTATTCGCCGGAATCTTTCATCAACTTCGAAAACGCCATTATGGGCGACGGCAATGACACCGTCACCGGAACCAGCGGCGCCAACGACATCGACGGCGGGGCCGGCGAGGACACCCTTCTCGGCGAAGACGGCAACGACACGCTTCATGGCGGCGCCGGCCAGGACACGCTGAGCGGTGGGGGGGGAAATGACGAGCTGTTTGGAGACAGCGGCAACAGTTCCATACTTGGTGGCTCCGGCAATGACACGATCCATGCCAGCACCGACTGGTTTAACATCTCCTTTGGCCAGGATGGCGACGACCTGATCTATGGCAACTTTCAGATCGACCAGCTTGACGGCGGCGCCGGCAACGACACCATGTATGGTTATGACGGCGGCGATTCCATAAATGGCATAGACGGCAACGACGCCATTTATGGCGGCAACGGCAATGACACCCTGAATGGCGGCCTGGGTACTGATACCCTGGTAGGCGGCCTGGATAACGACACCTACAGCGTCGACAATACGGGAGATGTCGTCACCGAAGCCAATGGCCAGGGCACGGACACCATCTTCTCGACGGTGACCTATAGCTTGAGCGGCCGTTATATCGAGTTCCTGACCTTAACCGGGGCTGCCAATATCAATGCCACCGGCAACAGTCTGGCCCAGACCCTGACCGGCAATACGGGCAACAACACCCTGACGGGGCTGGGCGGCAACGACCGGCTGGACGGCGGGGCCGGCGGGGCGGATACCCTGATCGGCGGTGCGGGCGATGACACCTATGTCATCAGCACCACTGGCGATACGGTCACCGAGACGATCGGCGAAGGCTGGGATCTGGTCGAGTCGGCCATCACTTATACGCTGGGCAGTGAAGTCGAACGGCTGACCCTGACCGGATCGGCCAATATCAACGGCACCGGCAACGGGCTGAACAATGTGCTGACCGGCAACGCCGGCAACAACACCCTGGCCGGCGGGCTGGGCGATGACACCTATTATGTCCAGAATGCCGCCGATCACGTGTCGGAATCGTCGAACTCCGGGACGGATTCGGTGTTCTCGACGGTGACCTACAGCCTGGCCGGCAAGCAGATCGAAAACCTGACCCTGACGGACGCGGCGGTGGATGCGACCGGCAACGGCTTGGCCAACACCCTGGTTGGCAATGCCAATGCCAATACGCTGGACGGAGGCGCTGGCCATGACAGCCTCAATGGCAGTGCGGGCGCCGATACGATGATCGGCGGAACCGGCAATGACAGCTATGCCGTCGACGATGTCGGTGATGTCGTCACCGAAGCGGCCTCCAGCGGGGGAGATGTGGTCAATGCCTCGGTCACCTGCACCCTGTCGGCCGAGGTTGAAAGCCTGGTCCTGACCGGGACCGCGGCGATCAACGGCACCGGCAATGCCGGCAACAACACCCTGACCGGCAACAGCGGCAACAATGTGCTGAGCGGCGGACTCGGCAACGATACCTACTATGTTCAGAATACCGGCGATAATGTTGTCGAGGCCGGTGGCGCCGGGACGGATCTCATCTATTCGACGGTAACCTATACCCTTGCCGGGCGGTTTGCCGAGACCCTGACGCTGACGGGTACGGCCAACATCAACGCCACCGGCAATTCGAACAGCAATACGCTGATCGGCAATGACGGGAACAATACGCTGAACGGGAAGGGCGGACCGGACAAGCTGACGGGTGGCTTAGGGGCGGACATCTTCCTTTTCGAGGCTGGCAGCGCCAAGGACACCATCTATGACTTCAGCGCAGCGCAGAACGACACCATCAATGTCAATGCCTACACCGGCGGCGTGGCCAATAACAGCCTGGTTGCCCAGGTCGGCGGGAATGTCGTCATTACGTTCGATGCGAGCAACACCATTACGGTGATCGGGGCGAGCCAGGCCGACGTGCTGGCGCACATGGCTTGGTAGCGGCGGTCGTCGCGGCAAGTTGAATTGCCAAGGTAAAATATTGCCTTTACACATCCGGACTGGTTTCGACGTGGGAGGGTTTTATGGCGACCAAGGGCAAGGCGATTTTTTCGGTGATCGGGGCGGTTTTTCCAGGTACGCCGGGTAATGACACCTATGACGGCACCGCGGAGGCAGATTCCGTCACCGGGGGTGACGGCAATGACACCTTGTCGGGGGGCGATGGCAACGACACGCTGCTGGGCGGAAATGGTGCCGACAGCCTGAGCGGTGGCGCCGGCAACGACCTGGTTCTGGCAGGCCTCGGCAATGACGTCCTCTACGGCGGTTCCGGGTTCGACACGGTGTCGTTTGCCGATCTCAACGGCCGCATCAGCGTCAATCTGGGCAATGGCAATGCCCAGAACAACTACACCGGTGGGCGGGACATTATCTCGCAGTTTGAAAATGCCATCGGCACAGCTTTCGAAGACACGCTGATGGGCAGTTCTACCGGCAATCGGCTGGAAGGCGGGGCCGGCCGGGATTGGCTTTACGGCAGGGGCGGAGCCGACACTCTGGTCGGCGGTACGGGCGACGACCTGTATTTCATACTCGACGATGGTGATGTCATCATAGAAGCGGAAGGCGAGGGCGACGATTCCCTTCATACGGAGTCCGACTTCGATATGAACCTAGCGCCTTTTGTCGAGCGGGCTTCCATCTCGACCAATCTGGGCATCCGTATCGTCGGCAATGATCTGAACAACAGCATGATCGGCAACAACGGCTCGGATACCTTCTTTGGCGGCGCGGGCGACGATCGGCTGCTCACCTCTGGCGGCGGAAATGACGTCATGGACGGCGGCGCCGGCGATGACTACCTGGCCGGCAGCCCCGACTGGGGCGAGGCCAGGCTGACCGGTGGCCTGGGTGATGACACTTATAATGTCCGTTCTGCAGGCGACCGGGTTTACGAGCTTCATGGCGAAGGTACAGACACGCTGGTGACGCTGTTCAGCTATTCGCTGTTCGGCCGGGCGATTGAAATCGTGATCATGGATGGCACGGACGATCTCAGCATCACCGGCAATTCGCTGAACAATACGATCACCGGCAATGCGGGCAACAACTGGATCGATGGCGCCGGCGGCGGTGACAAGATGACCGGCGGGCTGGGCGACGACACCTACTATGTCGATAACATTTACGACAATGTCGCTGAATTGCATTGGCAAGGCACCGATACGGTGTTTTCGTCGGTGGCCTATTCCTTCTTCGGGAGGGCGGCGGAGGTCCTGACCCTGACCGGGACCGGGAACATCAACGGCACCGGCAATTCGCTGGCTAATACCCACACTGGCAACAGCGGCAACAACGGGTTGGATGGTGCCGGGGGCCATGACACGCTGACGGGGGGAGATGGGGCGGACACCTTCCTGTTCCTGACCGCCAGCGGCAAGGACACCCTCACCGACTTCAGCGCGGCGCAGAACGACACAATCAATGTCAATGCCTATACCGGCGGTGTGGCCAATAATAGCCTGGTTGCCCAGGTCGGCGGCAATGTGGTGATTGCGTTTAGTGCCAGCAACACCATTACGGTGATCGGTGCAACTCAGGCGGATGTGCTGGCGCACATGGTGTGGTGATCTGCCAGTTTCTGATTGTGGCGGGTGGGGCACATCCCTGGCGGTATATTAGCTCATTCTTCCTTTCGGCTTGCGAGAGAGTTCGTCTCCTGTAGGTTGTAAGCCGTATTTTCAAAGGGGGCTGACATGGCGGTTACGATATCGGTCGATGACGTGGTGGTCGGCGAAGACGCCGGGTTTGTCGATTTTATCATTCGTCTCAATGAGGTCAGTGCTACGGCGGTGACGGTCAACTGGGAGACAAATTCTCAGACGGCCAGTATCAATGACTATTCCAGTCTGTCCGGCTCATTGACCTTCGCGCCGGGTGTCAGGGCACTGACCG
>NZ_GL883077.1:1791841-1792376 GCF_000204015.1 Asticcacaulis biprosthecium C19
ACGCCGGTGGTTTCGATCAGCGACTTCGTGATCGACGAAGCGGCGGGTGAAGCCAGCTTCGTCATCATACTGGACCGTCCCAGCGGGCTGGTGGTATCACTGAACTATGCCACCCAGGACGGCGGTGCCGTGGCGGGTTCGGACTATACCGCTGTCAGTGGCAGCTTGAACTTCGCGCCGGGCCAGACCGTGCATACGGTCAAGGTACCGCTGACCAACGACACCGTAACGGAGGGATCGGAAGCCTTCAATCTGGTGATCAGCAACCTGGTCAACGCTACGACCCTGGACGCGGTCGGGACGGCGGTAATCGGCGCGAATGATGCCACCCCTTCGATCAAGCCGAACATTCTGGTGGATGATGTGGTGGTGGGCGAAGGGCAGGACTTCGTCGACTTTATCGTGCGTTTGGACGCTCCGGGTACTTCGGCGGTTACGGTCAACTGGGAGACAAATTCTCAGACGGCCAGTATCAATGACTATACGAGTCTCTCTGGCTATCTGACCTTCTCGCCCGGCGAGACGATCAAGACGG
>NZ_GL883077.1:1792988-1795416 GCF_000204015.1 Asticcacaulis biprosthecium C19
TGTGGACGATGATGGCGTGGTGGCACCGCCGGCGACGCTGAACGGGACGGGCAATGCCGACGTCCTGTTCGGCGGCAATGCCGGCGAAACCATCAATGCGGGGGATGGCGACGACATCGCGTTCGGACAGGGCGGCAACGACACCGTCAACGGCGGTCAGGGCCATGACAGTCTCGATGGCGGGACGGGCAGCGACCTGTTGACGGGCGGGACGGGGAACGACACCTTCTACGTCGATAGTGCCACCGACGATGTCGTCGAGCTGAGTGGCCAGGGGACCGACCTGGTTGTCGCAAGTGCCAGCTACAGTCTGGCCGGGCGGGTGGTCGAGAACCTGACCCTGACCGGAAGCGCCCATTTCGATGCGACCGGGAACGGCCTCGGCAATACCTTGACCGGCAATGCCGGCAACAACAGCCTGGATGGCGGCGGGGCCAGCGACACCCTGATCGGAGGCGCCGGCAACGACACCTACTATGTCCAGGCCATCGGTGATGCCGTCGTCGAACTGCCCGGCGAAGGCACGGACCTGGTGGTTTCATCGCTGACCTGGTCGCTGGCCGGCATGTTGGTCGAAAACCTGAGTCTGACCGGATCGGCGGATCTGAATGGCACAGGCAACAGCCTTGGGAACAGCCTGACCGGCAATGCCGGCCACAATGTTCTGGATGGCGGAGCGGGGAGCGACACCCTGACCGGAGGCCTGGGCAACGACACCTATTATGTCGATGCCGCCGGCGACAGCGTCGTTGAAACCGCGGGCGGTGGAACCGACCTGGTCATCGCGTCGGTCAGCTACAGCCTGGCGGGCAAGCAGGTGGAGAACCTAACCCTGACGGGAGCGGCTGCCAGCGCCACAGGCAATGGACTGGCCAATGTGCTGACGGGCAATGGCGGCGCCAATATGCTGGACGCCGGCGCAGGTCACGACAGCCTCGATGGTGGCGCCGGCACCGATACCCTGATCGGCGGTAGCGGCAATGATAGCTATCTCGTCGACAGCACCGGCGACGTGATTACCGAAGCTGCCGGCGGTGGGGCGGATGCCGTCTGGTCGTCGGTGACCTATACGCTGTCGGTTGATGTTGAGAGCCTGACCCTGACCGGTACCGCGGCAATCAACGGCACAGGCAATGCTGTCGGCAACGTCCTGACCGGCAATACAGGTAACAACGTGCTGAGCGGCGGGCTCGGCAACGATACCTACTATGTCCAGAACACCGGCGACGCTGTGGTCGAACTGGGTGGAGAGGGAACGGATGTCATCTTCTCGGCGGTGACCTATTCGCTCAGCGGCCGTTATGCCGAGACGATAAACCTGACGGGAAGCAACAATATCAACGCCACAGGCAATTCTCTGACCAACACGTTGGTGGGCAATGACGGCAGCAATACGATCAACGGCAAGGGCGGCAAGGACAGCCTGACGGGCGGTCTGGGGGCGGATGTGTTCCTGTTCGAGGCCAGCAATGGCAAGGATACCATCACAGACTTCTCGGCGGCGCAGAACGACAGCATCAATGTCAACGCCTATACAGGCGGTGTGGCCAATAATAGCCTGGTTGCCCAGGTCGGCGGCAATGTCGTCATTACTTTCGATGCGAGCAACACCATTACGGTGATCGGAGCGACTCAGGCGGATGTGCTGGCGCACATGGTGTGGTGATTTCGGTCAGCCAAGCATGGCTGGTGTTACCGGCGCGCATCACCCTTGGTAGAAATGTTAACAAAAGCACAATAAAATTGTATTTTTCGCCTGTTACGCAAGTATGAATTGGAAGATTCATGACACGAGGCGAAAATGGCAACCTACAATGGCACTCCAGGAAACGATACTTACGAAGGCACGGCGTCCGCCGATACGATAAACGGTGTTGGAGGTAGCGACACCCTCCTGGGAAACGGCGGAGGTGATGTTCTTGATGGTGGCGACGCGTCGGACATTCTGTATTCCAATGTCTGGAGTTACGGTGGCGCATGGGATGACGGGGCAGAGATCGACAGCTTGAGTGGCGGTGCTGGCAATGATCAGTTGTTTGCGGGCTACGGAGACCATGTCGATGGCGGCGCGGATACGGACGTTCTGTTGTTATCACTGGTCGGGGCCACATCCGGCGTTACCGCCGACCTGACGGCGGCGTTCGCGGGCGGCGTTTCGACAATCGGCGGCGGCTTGCTGACCGGGATTGAGCAATACTCCGTCATTTACGGTTCGTCCCACTCCGACTCCATTACGGTCGGCAATGCGACTGAGAACAACGGGCCTGATGCAAATGGTCTGGGCGTTTATGCCGGTGACGGCAACGACACCCTTACCGGCGGTTCAGCGACAAACCACCTTTACGGCGGTGGCGGAAACGACAGCCTCAGCGGTCTGGGGGGCGGCGACGAACTATACGGTGGCCTCGACCAAGACACATTGAACGGC
>NZ_GL883077.1:1796329-1803983 GCF_000204015.1 Asticcacaulis biprosthecium C19
CGTTGAGGTCGATAGTCTGATCGGCGGCGCGGGTAACGACCAACTGTTTGCCGGCTATGGTGACCATGTCGATGGCGGTACGGAAACCGACATTTTGCTGATGTCGCTGGCAGGCGCCACAGCAGGCGTTACAGCGGATCTGACGGCGGCATTCTCGGGTGGCGTGTCGACAATAGGGGGCGCCCTGTTGACCGGCCTTGAACAATACTCCGTCATTTACGGATCCTCCGATTCCGACGCCATTACAGTCGGCAATGCGTCTGAAAACAACGGGCCTGATGCGAATGGCCTGGGCGTCTATGCCGGTGATGGCAACGACACCCTGACCGGCGGTTCGGCGACAAACAGACTTCATGGCGAAGGCGGAAACGACAGCCTCAGCGGCCTGAGTGGCGGCGACGAACTGTACGGTGGCGAGGACGGCGATGTCCTCGAAGGCGGCCTTGGCAACGACACCATCGACGGGGGCGCCGGCAACGATACAGCCAGCTATGCGTCCGCGACGGCCGCCGTTACGGTCAGCCTGGCCATCACAGTGGCGCAGAATACCGGCGGCGCAGGTTCGGATACCTTGCTGGAAATCGAAAACCTCACAGGTTCGGGCTATGCCGACTCCCTGACCGGCAGTGACTCCGATAACGTACTGGACGGTGGCATCGGCAACGATACCCTGACCGGCGGTTTGGGAGATGATACCTACTATGTCCAAGCAACTGGGGACAAGGTCGTTGAACTGAACGGAGAAGGCACGGATATCATTTACTCATCTGCCAGCTACAGTTTAAGTGGACGATATGTCGAGGTTTTGACCCTGACCGGGACAGCCAATACGAATGCCACCGGCAACTCCCTGGGCAACACGTTGAACGGCAATACCGGCAGTAATAGTCTCGACGGCGCTGCCGGCAACGATACCATGGCGGGAGGTCTGGGAGACGATACCTACTACGTCCAGACTACGGGTGACAACGTCGTCGAAGCCGGCGGACAAGGCACGGACGTTATCTTCTCGACCGTCAGCTATAGTCTGAGCGGCCGCTTTGCCGAGGTCATCAATCTGACGGGTTCCGCCAATATCAACGCCACCGGGAATTCGACCAACAACACCTTGACCGGCAATGACGGTACCAACACCCTTAACGGCAAGGGAGGCGCGGACTACCTGGCGGGCGGCCTGGGGGCGGATGTCTTCCTGTTCGAAGCCAGCAGCGGCAAGGACACGATCACCGACTTCTCGGCGGCGCAGAACGACAGCCTCAACGTCAACGCCTATACGGGTGGTGTAGCCAATGCTGGGCTGGTTGCCCAGGTCGGCGGCAATGTCGTCATCACCTTCAGCAGCGCCAACACCATCACGGTGCTGAACGCCAGCCAGGCGGATGTGCTGGCGCACATGGTGTGGTGAGTTCCGCGCTAATCGGCGTTGTCAGGTTTCCGGGTGCAGGGTCTGCGACCCTGCTAGCTGACCTGTTTCATTTCGCTGAGGTCGCCATCGCTGATGGTCAGGCGGCGATCGGCGCGCATCATTTCATCGATCTCTTCGCGCGGAACCGGCCGTGAGAACAGGTAGCCCTGGATGATCTGGCAGCCGGACTGGCGCAGGATGTTCTTCTGGGCCCGGGTTTCGACGCCTTCGGCGACGATGTTCAGGTTCAGCGCCTTGCTCAGCTTGACGATGGCGCGGATGACGGCCTCGGCTTCCGGATCGACGCCCAAGTTCGACACGAAGGACCGGTCGATCTTGATCTTGTCGACCGGATAGCGGCTGAGATAGCCCAGCGACGAATAGCCGGTGCCGAAGTCGTCCAGCGCGATGGAGAAGCCCATGTGGCGCAGGTCGCTCAGCACGGTCTGGGTGGTGTTGTCGTCGTTGAGCAGGACGCCTTCAGTGATCTCGATCTCGATCTGGATGGCGGCCGTGCCGGTCTGGGCCAGCATATCGCGCATGTGGCCGACGAAGCAGGCGTGACGCAATTGGGTGGCCGAAACATTGACGGCGACCTTCAGGCCGGGCCAGCGGTGGCTGTCTTGCATGGCGCGGCGCATAACCAGGCTGCCCAGGTCGTGCATGAGGCCGCACTCTTCGGCCAGGGGAATGAAATAGGCTGGCGACACCGGACCGCGCGTCGCATGGGTCCAGCGGCAAAGCGCCTCGACCCCGACGATATTGCCGAAATGGTCGACCTGGGGCTGATAGACGACGTCGATGTCCTCGACGTGGATGGCTTCGCGCAGGCCCGTTTCCAGCATCTTGCGCAGCTTGATGGTGGCGTCCATCTCCAGTTCGAAGAAGGCGTACTGGCCGCGGCCCAGATCCTTGGCGCGGTACAGGGCCAGGTCCGCCTGGCGCAGGGCTTCGGCGGGTTCGATCTCGCCTTCATGGATCAGGGTGACGCCGATCGAGCAGGACGAAAAGACCTGGCCGCTTTCGAGATTGACCGTGCCGGTCAGGACTTCGAGCACGCGCTTGGCCAGGGCGGCGGCACTGAGGCCGTCGGTATCGGTCTGGATGATGACGAATTCGTCGCCGCCGAGGCGGGCCAGGGTGTCGCCGGAACGGATGATGCCGCTGATTTTCGCGGCGTTGTGGCGGATCAGTTCGTCGCCGGCCAGGTGACCCAGGGTGTCGTTGACGTCTTTGAAGCGGTCGAGGCCGATGCACATGACGGCGACCTGGCCGCCTTGCCGGTTCAGTCGTTCGCACGCCTGGTTCAGGCGGTCGGCGAACAGGGTGCGGTTGGGCAGGCCGGTGAGGTTGTCATGCAGCGCCATATGCTTGGCCTTGGCCTCGCTGGCGATCAGGCCTTGCGCTGCCTTCTGGCTCTGGTGCAACAGGACGATGGCGATGAGGCCGAGGCCCAGCGAAATCATCAGGACGGGACCGAGCGTGCGAACAAACAGGGTGCGGCCCGGCGTGTCGGGCCTCCACACCAGTTCGGCAATGGTCTCGCCGGTGGTTTCGTCGACGAAGGGCACCGACGCTGCGCCCTGGGGCTTGGCTTCGCCGGGGTGCATCAGAGTGATCTCGGACACCATGTAGCGTTGTGACAGGTCGACCAGTTCCTGACGGCTCAGTTCGTGGGTTCCGACGGCGACATAGGGCTTATAGGCCAGTAGTTTCGGATCGTGGCTGTCGGACAGTAGCAGGCTGGCGCCGATGATGTATATCTTGCCGTTGATGGCCTGCAGCTTGCCGGCGTGATTGCTTTCCGCGCTGTAGCTGAGGCGGCGGGCGGCGCGTTCGTCGAAGCGGGTGCGCAGGTCCTTGATCACCCCGTTGGCCTGGGTGGCGATGGCGTCGAAGGATTTGGGATCAACCTCCTCGCCTTTACGGTAGGCAAAGACGATACGGCCAGCATCGTCCATCAGGAAGTTGGATTCGAACTTGAGAAAGTTTTCGAAATAGCTGCCGATATTGTCCTTCACCCAGGTCTTGTCATACTTGACCTGGGTGCTTTCGACCGCCGCGTCCCAAATGGTGATGGGGGTCATCATCAGGGCGTGGTCGTCGGCCATCTGGCTGAGACCCAGGGTGACCAGCTTTTGTTCGCGGGTACGCGACAGGGTGTCGGCCTGTTCGGCCCACACCCACAGACTGCCCACCAAAGCGCAGACTGCTACCACGACGATCAAGGCCATCGGGGCCAGCAGTTTGAGTTCGCTCGCGCTACGTTTCACCAGTACCCTCATTCTGAGGTCAATTTTTATTCGTCAGTTGGGGACCGTAATCGAAACTTCTTAAATTAAGGCAAACGTTCGCCACGATTTGTTAGGATTTGGTTAACCATTTTGTGGTCCGGAATTGCCGCCGTTGCGGCATATATTTCCCTTGACGGGGCTGGGTTTGCAGGGGATGCGAACGGGGTGGGAAAATTTTGCGCAGGAAGACGTCGCATGAAACTTTTTGTCAACTCAGGATCGCCATTTGCCCGCAAGGTGCGGATTGTTCTGCGCGAGAAGGGCCTGATGCCGCGGGTGGAGGAGTGTTTCACTGTGCCGGTCGATAGTCCGGACGACCTGGTCGCAGCCAATCCGCTGGCTCAGATCCCGGCCCTGATCGATGATGATGGTGTGGGCTGGACCGACAGCGCCGTGATCTGCCACTGGCTGGACGGGCAGGGGGCGGGGGCGCGGCTGTTGCCGGACGGTGAGGCCGCCTGGCCGGTACGGCGGTTGGAGGTTCTTGCCGCCGGCATCCTGGAAATGACCGTGAAGATGGTGTTGGAAAACCGCCGGCCGGAGACGGAACGCTCGCCGTTCTGGCTGAAGCGGTGGGAAAGCAATCTGGTGCGCGGCTTTGCGGCGGCGGAAGCGGTCTGTCCCTCGCCCGACGTGTTTGATCTCGGCAGCCTGACCCTGGGCCTTGCGGCGACCTATGCCGACTTTCGCTATCCGCATATCGACTGGCGCGCGGTGGCGCCGAAGGTGGCGGCTTTGCAGGCACAACTGGAAAAGCGGCAGAGCTTTGTTGATACCTATCCGAAATAACGTTAAGCGGGGGCCTTGAGGAGTGCCCGCCGTTGATACATCTGCCCCAAGCCAAGCTCGACCAGGTCATGGACCGCTTTCGCATGATCGAGGCGCGTATGGAGTCGACGACGGACGGCGCCGAGATCGTCCGCCTGTCGAAGGAGCATGCCGAAATCAAGCCGGTCTGCGACGCGGTCGAACGGTTGCTCAAAGCGCGTAACCAGGTGCCGGAATTGGAAGAGATGATCGCGTTGGGCGATCCAGATCTGGCGCCTCTGGCCGAAGAAGAGCTGGGCGCGTTGAAGGAAAGCCTGCCGGACCTGGAGCGCGGGGTCGCGCTGCTGCTGGCGCCCAAGGACAAGGACGAGAACGCCTCGGCCATCCTGGAACTGCGCGCCGGTACGGGTGGCGACGAGGCGGCCTTGTTCGCCGGCGACCTGTTCCGCATGTATTCGCGCTATGCGGCGGCGCAAGGCTGGAAGGTCGAGGTCGACAGCCTGTCCGAAGGCGAGGCCGGCGGTTTCAAGGAAATCATTGCGTCAGTGACCGGCGAGGGTGTGTTCGGCAAGCTGAAGTTCGAGTCGGGTGTTCACCGGGTCCAGCGCGTGCCGGCGACCGAAGCCGGTGGCCGTATCCATACCTCGGCCGCGACCGTGGCGGTGCTGCCCGAAGCCGAGGATGTCGAGATCGAAATCCACGACAAGGACCTGCGCATCGACACCTACCGCTCGTCCGGCGCCGGTGGCCAGCACGTCAACAAGACCGACTCGGCGGTGCGTATCACCCACCTGCCGACCGGGATTGTCGTCACCAGCTCGGAAAAGTCGCAGCACCAGAACCGCGCCATCGCCATGCGTAACCTGAAGGCCCGCATGTACGACATGCAGCGCCAGGCACTGGATACGGCACGATCGGACTCGCGCAAGTCCCAGGTCGGCTCGGGCGACCGTTCGGAACGGATACGGACCTATAACTATCCGCAGGGCCGGGTCAGCGACCATCGCATCAATCTGACGCTCTATAACCTGCCGCAGTTCATGGAAGGTGACATGGGGCAGATGATCAATGCCCTGATCGCCGAGGACCAGGCGGAGCGTCTGGCACAGCTTGAGGAAGAGTTCCGCTAGGTGTAGGCTGTGTCCAGGCGGAGGTAGGATGATGGTGGACAAGATCAGCAAGATAGCCGGGCCGATAGTTTGGCTCGCCTACGTTCTCATTCAGGTCTTTGATGTGATGAAGCACAGCAATAGCTGGCTGGAATTTATTTGGCCATTTGGAGCCGCCTTGGGCTACTTCGCCGCCAATATGCTGATTTTACGTTTCCCGCGGGTCGCGGGAGCAATCCTGATTGCAACGACGACAGTGTTGGTTGTGGGGTTGCTGATTGAGGTTGTTGAGCATTGGCAATTCTTTGCTGACAATTGGGCGATCACGCTGATCGTTCTGTATCTGCCCGTCATGCTGCTACTATGGTTCGGCTATCAGAAACTGGAGCAAAGACGGAAATGACCGGCACTGTCTCGGCTCTGTGGCGTCATCCGGTCAAGGGGTTTACGCCGGAAGCCGTCACGCAGGCGACGTTGAGCGAAGGTGCCTTCTTTCCGTTCGACCGTCTGTTTGCGCTGGAGGTTGGGCCGTCTGGCTTTGATCCGGAAGCGCCCAGGACCATCTCCAAGATGAAGTTCGCCGTGCTCGCGCGGTTTGCCGCCGTCGCCCGGTTGCGGACGCAGTACGATGAGGACCGGGCTGTCCTGACCGTTTCGGATGGTGGCGAGACGGTGGAGTTCGCGCTGGATACCGGTGCCGGGCAGCAGGCGTTGGCACGCCATGTCGAGGGCGTTCTGGCCGTAAACGAGGACTATGACCCCGTTGTACAGCCGTTGAACCTCCTTGCGGCGCCTGAGCTAACGGACGCTTTTCGCTTTACCGACTCCGGGAAGGGGTTCGTGTCCTTCCTGAACCTCAACTCGCTGCGCGATGTCAGCGCGCGGATAGGCGGGCCGGCGCTCGATCCGCTGCGGCTGCGCGCCAATATCTGGGTTGAGGACTGGTCTGCGTTTGAAGATCATCGCTGGGTCGGCCGCACCTTGCGCATCGGCGACGATGGACCCGAACTGGAAGTGCTGAAACCGATTGTTCGCTGTGTCGCCACCCATGTGAATCCAACAACGGCCGAGCGCGACATCGACCTGTGCACGGCGCTGTGGGACAATTACGGTCATCGCGACTGCGGCATCTATGCCCGCATCGTCAAGGGCGGGGATGTAAGCCCGGGAGATGCGATCCATCTGGTGGCTTGACTTGCCAGCTTGACTTGGCTGAGCAGACTTCTATGTAGCCTGTGACTCCCACGATCCAGCATAGGTGCCTTCATGCCGACCCTCGTCCTGCTTCGCCACGGCCAAAGCCAGTGGAACCTCGAAAACCGCTTTACCGGCTGGGTCGATGTCGACCTCACCGCCGAGGGCGAGGCCCAGGCACGCCGCGGCGGCGAACTGATCAAGGAACAGGGCATCGAGATCGATCGCGCCTTTACGTCGGTTCTAACGCGCGCCATCCGCACCTGTAACCTGGCTTTGGATGCGGCGGGCCAGACCTATGTGCCGGTGACCAAGGACTGGCACCTGAACGAGCGCCACTATGGCGGGCTGACGGGGCTGGATAAGGCAGAAACGGCCGCCAAGCATGGCGAAGACCAGGTCCGGGTCTGGCGTCGGTCTTATGATGTGCCGCCGCCGCCGCTGGACGCCGGCGGGGAATATGATTTCAAGGCTGACCGCCGCTATGCCGGCGCCGAACTGCCGGATACCGAAAGCTTGAAGACAACCCTGGACCGTGTGTTGCCGTTCTGGGACGGGGCGATCACACCAGCCTTGACGTCGGGCGACACAGTCTTGGTGGCGGCGCATGGCAATTCGATCCGGGCAATCTTGAAGTTGCTGTTCAATCTGAGCGAAGAGGCGATCCTGGACGTCGAGGTGCCGACCAGCAATCCCTTGGTAATCGAACTGGATGCCGGTCTGAAGCCGGTGTCGGCACGGTATCTGGATGCAAGCCGCGCGAACCCGGTACCGGTATTGGTGGGGTAACCGTTGTAGGCAATGAAGGGCGCTGTAGCTCCCTCTCCCCGTTTACGGGGAGAGGGCTGGGGTGAGGGGCTTCTTTAATTGTCCGATGCGCCATC
>NZ_GL883077.1:1804098-1809646 GCF_000204015.1 Asticcacaulis biprosthecium C19
TAAGGAAAGTCGCTATGCGTGGGCCCGATGAAAAAAAGACCGACCGCGCTCGAAGTTTGCGAAAGGCGGGAAATAACGCGGAGTGGGCCGTTTGGAACGGCTTGCGCGATCGTATGCTCAGCGGTCGTAAATTCACACGCCAACTGCCGATCGGACCGTATTTTGCCGATTTTGCCTGTCGGGAACTTCGACTGGTCGTCGAGATAGATGGCAGTCAGCACAACGATAATCACGATGATCGCGTGCGTGATCTGTATATGAATAAGCTCGGGTGGTCGGTAGCTCGGTTCGTGATTGGTGACACGGCGCCGATTCTGGATACCGTTGCTGCTATTTGCGACGGTGACATTGTTGAGCCCGTTCGGTCGCCTGAGTTCAATTTTTATCCAGCGTTGAATGACCTGGCCGAACCGTTTATGCGGCAGGCCATTGCCTTGGCTCGTCCTGGCCATACATGGCCCAATCCTGCTGTCGGATGCGTGCTAGTCAAGGATGATGTTGTCGTCGGCGAGGGCGCCACAGGCGACGGCGGGCGGCCGCATGCTGAGGAAAATGCCCTCGATATGGCGGGAGACGTTGCCAGGGGCGCAACGGCCTATGTTACCCTGGAGCCGTGCGGTAAGCGCTCAACCGGATGCGCGTCCTGTTCGGAGCGATTGGTCGCCGCCGGGGTCGCCAGGGTCGTCTATGCCTGCGATGACCCGTCGCCGTTCGCCTCACATGTCGGGCCGCAACGGTTGAGAGATGCCGGCATCACCGTCGAAGCCGGGCTGTTGCACGATGAAGCGGCGCACCTGATCGCCCCCTTTGCACACTTCCTGAAAACTGGAAGACCCATGGTCCGCGAAAGCGATGACTCTGCTGGTTTCGACGCCGAATTCCAGCCGGGACATGCGGCCGATCTGGCCGTGGAACTGGCCGCCTGGGCTGGCAGGGGATACCGTCATCTGCGCGTGCCGAACGCCTCGGACCTGGCCGGCGAATTGCGCCGCCTGGGCTACCTCACTGAATAAAGCCAAATTTTAAGACATTTCTGACATGCTGGCGGCTTAAGTCTTATGAGTGGAAGCCAAACCAGAATGAACGCCACGGCGGGCGAAAGACGCTACACGAAGCTGTCCCAAGCCCAGGTTGATGTGATCTGTCATAAGCACGAACGGTTTTTTCAATGTAAACCGGGCGGTGGACGGGCTGTGTTTGCGTGGTGCGACCTGTCGGGCCTGTCCTTTCGCGGTCGCGTGTTACAGGACGCCGACTTCACTGCCGCGATCCTGGCCGACTGCGATCTGGTTGGTTGCAATTTCGATAAATCCAACCTGTTTTGTGCTGATCTACAAATGGCCAACCTGATGGGCGCCTCGCTGCGCCGAGTCGACCTGCGTGGCGCCTGCCTGCGCGGCGCCAACCTGTCTGGCGTCGATCTCTACGAAGCCGACCTGCGTGAAGGCGCCCTGGCACTGCCCGACAAGCACGCCGGCCTGGCCTATGTTGAAATCTCGATGCGGACCTCGGAAGCCACCTATGCCAACCTGCGCGGCGCCAACCTGGAGCGTTCCAAGCTATCGGGCATTCAGGCCATGAAAGCCGACTTTTCCGACGCTACCATGAAGGGCTGCAAGCTGGTTCGGGCGAACCTGAAGCAGGCAATCATGAACAATGTTGACCTGGCTGGGGCTGACCTGTCAGGGGCCGACTTCACTGGCGCCTCGATGAAGGACGCCGTCCTGATAGGCGCCAAGACCGATATGATGCGCACGGAACAGGCCGACATGTCCGGCGTTCTGACCGACAAGATCGTCGGTACGGACGTGAAGACCTTGCCATATGGCGAGATGTTGCAGGACCACGCCAAATGGGTCGATACGCTGGGCAAGCAGGGGAAGCCGTCGACCTTCGACAAGGCCGACCTGCGCGCCCTGGGTCAGATCCGTGGGCTGAACCTGACGGCTCTGTCGGCGCGTGGGGCTGTATTCTATGGTCTCGATATGCGGGGCGTGCAGTTGCAGGGCGCGCATCTGGAAGGCGCGGACCTGCGTAACTGTAACCTGAAGGGCGCCGACCTGCGCGGGGTGCGCATGTATCAGGCGCGGCTGGATGGCGCCAATCTGGAAGGCGCCAATCTGGGGGCTTTGCAGATCGATGCGACTCGCGTCTTGCCGGCCGATCTGCGCGAGGCCCGGATGCGGGGGGCCAATCTGGCCGATGCCGATTTGAAGCTGGCCAAGCTGGACGGCGCTGATCTGTCGCGCGCCAATCTGGAAGGTGCTTCCATGAAACTGGAAGCGTTGGAACACGTCACCTGTGTCGGTTTACGCGGGCGGCTGGCGTCGTAATGGCGTACAGCGACGTTACGGCCATGAAGGTGCGCGACGCGCTGGGTGCGGTTGATATTTCCGAAAAACAGATGATGGGCGGGTTGGTCTTCCTGATCAATGGAAACATGACCGTGTCGATCAAGACGCTGAAGACCGGCGTCGAGCAGTTCATGTTCCGGCCCGGCAAGGACCGGGAAGACGAAGCTCTGACGATTCCCGGCACGCGGCCGATGATCCATGGCGGTCGCAGGATGACGGGCTTTCTGTTTATCGATGCCGATGATTGCGATGACGTGGCGTTTACACAGTTGCTGACCATGTCGCGCGGCTTTGCGTTGTTGCTCCCCCCGAAATAAAAGAGACTCTTCGGACATCCTGTGATCCGCGGCTCGGGGAGGGGACAAGCCGTAGGGGATCACAGGCGCCGAAGAGCCTGTCAGGTTCAGGGAGAAGTGAGGGTAACCGCGCAGGACGCCTATCCGGCGCGGTCTAGTGGCAGGGCTTACTCGGCGGCTTCAAGCACCGTCTGGGTGTTCGAAGCGGTGTTGATCGCGATGGTCTTGGCTTTCTTGGCTTCCGGGATTTCGAGCTGCAACGCGATCGAAAGCAGGCCGTTGGCCAGGTCCGCATGCGTGACGCGGATATGGTCGGCGAGCTGGAAACGGCGTTCGAAGGAACGTTCGGCCAGGCCGCGATGCAGGAAGGTACGGGTGCTGTCATCGGCGTCCTTCTTGCCGGTGACGGTCAGTACGTTTTCTTTGACCTCGATGTTGAGCTGGTCCGGGCGGAAGCCGGCGACGGCGACTTCGATACGGTAGGAATCGCCAGTTTCGGCATCGGCACCGGCGACGCGCTCGATATTATACGGCGGCCAGCCCGGCGTGGTGTCGGCGCGAGCCGCGCTATCGAGCAATCCGACCAGGCGGTCGAAGCCAACGGCGGAACGGTAAAGGGGGGAAAAATCAACAGCAGTACGCATAGGGCTCTCCTTACAGGAAGCGAGGCCTTACGGACGGAGTACATCGTCCATAAAGGTTTGAATTTGAACAACATCGACACCCCCGAATGGGCAGTGTTGCCGTTCAAGAAGGCCCGTTATCGGCGCCTTCGTCCTATGATTTGGGGGAGAAAAAAGCTGGTTCAAGGGCGGGGGCGAAAATTTTTCGCACCCGCCCATTTTTTTTGCTCAAACCCCGCGTGGCTCCTCGCATAAGCTCGGGCGGGCAGTCGCCCTTGCCAAAGTGCAGGCACTTTGGAGTTCACATATACGGGCCCCACATGAAGGCGATGGCGCCGAAAATGCCCACGGCCATCAGCACGGTCATGATGAGGACCAGAGCGCTGACGCCGCGTTTGACGATTGTATGCCGGCTGCGTTGGGCGAGGAAATACAGTTCCAGCACGGCCAGAGGTATCAGATAGGCGCCGAACGTGAGGACGGTCCCCACCGGGCCTCCGAGCTTGTCGTCCAGGCCCCAGCCGCGGGTGAGTACCGCCCAGGCCATGATGGCGATGCGCAGGAACCAAACGCCGTTGACCACGATGAAGGTGCGCATGGCCCATTGGCGATGTTCGTCGATACGACGTGCGGCCGCCAGGCGCCAGGCCTGGCTGGCAAAGATCAGGATCAGGATGCCGTTCAAGGTCACGGCGAGGTCGGAATTGAGCGACAGCCGCGTGCCACGCACCCAGCCCAGCCACAGGCCGCCCAGCGCCATGATATAGGCCAGCACCAGGAATAGACGGCCGGTCCAGCGGTGCAAGGCGGGGACGTGTTTGCGGATTTGAGGGATCAGTTGCATAAGTCCGGCGACCGTGATGACGGCGGCCAGAAGGACGTGAACGGCGAACATGATGTTGCCCGCAACGTCGCCTTCGACATAGCCCTTGATGATCGGCTTGTCGTTCCAGCCAGGATAATCGCCGCGCAGGGTATGACCACCGTAATGGTTGGCTATCATCCACACAAAGGCCAGTTGGCCGACGGCAGCGGTCAGGTACCAGATCAGTCCGGAGCGTTGCAGCAGGCGGGTGCCGGGAAGTTGGGAAGGGGGTGTTGTCATCGTCGGGTCCATAAGGGGGAGAGCCCACCCATTCAGGGCAGCGGGACCGCGCCGTCTCGCCGATTTGGAAATCGGTCATAGTTTTTTTTCCGATGTCGGCTATCCTGAGCCAACAGCCCGGAGGTAGGCGTGAACACCACATTGTTTTGGCCGGCGCTGCAGGCCGTTCGACGCCGCAGACCGCGGGATATTCATCTCTATTTTGCCCTGTTCGCGGGTTCGATCGTGCTGTTTTGCCTGCGTAGCCTGATGGGTGGCGCAGGCGGCATGGCAGTGGATTTTGTGGCCATTGCGGGCTGTGCCACCTGTGGCTGGTCGTGGCTTTTGACGCGTGCCCTGTTCCGCCGGGAAGCGCCCGATGCGCTGCCGTGGCCGCTGTGCCTGGTGCTGACCATGATTGTCCTGACGGCCGTGTTGCGGTGGAGCCCGGTTGGCCCGGTTCAGCAGATGGGCGGCAATGTGATGGAGCTGATCGGTTCGACCGCCCTGCTGCTGGCCCTGGTAGAACCCTTGCTGGGACTACGGCGAGGTATGGCCCCGGAGGAGCGGCGTTTTCGGCTGATGTTCAGCGCTGCCTACGCGACGATCATGGGCATAGGCGTGATCTGGATCAGCGGCGCGCCGCAGGGTACGTGGGCGGCGCAGTGGAGTGATCAGGTCAAGGTGGCCTGTGCCTTGGTTGGGCTTTTTGGGGCCGGTCTGGCGGTGTGGTATCGCGGGCGAAATCCGTTATCGGATGGCGCACGGCCCAGACGGGTTGCTACAGAAGGAGACCGCGTGCTGGGCGAGCGGGTGCTGCGCTTGATGACGGAGGATCGTCTCTATGCCGAGCCAAGTCTGAAGGTCGCCGACCTGGCGCGTCGTATGGGAGAGGCCGAGTATCGGGTGACGCAGTGCATTACCGGCGCCTTGGGCTTTGCTAATTTCAATCAGATGGTCAACCAGTTCCGAATCGAGCAGGCGCAGCAGATGCTGAGCGACCCGGGGTATGATCATCTGCCGGTCCTGACGATCGCGCTGGATTGCGGATTTGGCTCGATCGGGCCGTTCAACCGGGCGTTCAAGGCGCAGTTTGAGGTCACGCCGACTGCGTTTCGAAGCGGCAGGAAGTTATGAATTGACCTGCATCCCTTCGCCTCGCCTGTTTAAGGGGGGAGATGGATCAAGGCG
>NZ_GL883077.1:1809781-1817228 GCF_000204015.1 Asticcacaulis biprosthecium C19
TAGAGTTGAGATTGATGATCTAGGCTTGGGCGACCAGTTTAGGTTTGGTGGCTTTTTTCTTGGTCTTGGGAGGCAGTTTCTCGAACTCTTCGTCGATTTCCTTGGCCGTCAGCAGGCTGTGATGGTGGTCTTCCTCGGCCAGAAGGCGGATGGCCTCAAGCGCCGCCTGACAGCCCATGCCGGCGGCGGTGACCGCCTGGCGGTAGACGTCGTCCGTGACGTCGCCGGCGGCAAAGACACCGGGAATCGAGGTCTTGGGTGTGCCGGGCTCAACGACGAGATAGCCGCCTTGCTTGGTTTCGAGCTGGCCTTCGAAAAGTTGCGAGGACGGTGCGTGACCGATAGCGATAAAGACGCCGTCCAGGTCGATTACGCGGTCTTCGCCGCCGTTCGTTGATGACAGGCGAACGCCGGTGACGCCGGCCATGCCGAATTCATTGCGGTCGCCCAGAATCTCATCGATGGCGACGTTCCATATCGGCTCGATCTTGGGATGGTTTAGAAGGCGCTCGACCAGGATCTTTTCGGCGCGGAGCTGTTCGCGGCGGTGGATCAGATAGACCTTGGAGGCGAACTTGGTCAGGAACAGAGCCTCTTCGACGGCTGTATTTCCGCCGCCGACTACGGCCACGGCCTTGTTGCGGTAGAAGAAGCCGTCGCAGGTGGCACAGGCCGATACGCCGAAACCCTGATAGGTCTTTTCGGATTCGATCCCCAGCCATTTGGCCTGGGCGCCGGTGGCGATGATGACAGTTTCGGCCAGGAAGTGATTCCCGGCTTCGGTTTCCAGCCGGAAGGGACGTTGCGACAGGTCGGCTTTTGTGACGATTTCAGCGATCACCTCGGTGCCCATATGGACGGCCTGGTCGCGCATCTGGTCCATCAGCCACGGGCCCTGGATGACCTCGGCAAAGCCCGGATAGTTCTCGACATCGGTGGTGATGGTCAGTTGTCCGCCGTCCTGAGGGCCGGTGAAGATGACCGGCGACAGCAGGCCGCGCGCTGCATAGATGGCGGCGGTCCAGCCGGCCGGGCCGGTGCCGATGATGGCGCAGCGAACTTTACGAGGATCGGACATGGAGAGAACCTGAGGAATCGTGATTTTCGATCCCCTAGATAGGGATCAGGGACCGCGTTGTCATCCGTTAACGAATTGGCGGGGTGAAAAAGTGGCAAATGCGTCCGCCGCAAAGAGGCCCCCTCCGTCTCAACGCTTTTCGGCCCATAAGGGGCCTCACTTGCTCGCCACCTCCCCATTGTCATGGGGAGGAGAAGAAAGAGAAGACTTTCCTTGTCGCTTGGCAGAGAACACCTCAACCACCTTGGCGGCGGCGCGGGCGGTTTCGTTCAAAGCGGCGTAGGTCCAGGTGTCGAGGCGGCCGTTGAAGGGGCGAACAATACCGCGTCTTTCAAGCGCGTCGTGGAAGCGGGCGAACTTGCCCTCCCCCCGAAGCCGGTCCATGGCGAGGCGGTAGACGGGTTTGCCGGTGACGGCGGCTTCGGCGGCCATATTCACCGAGTCCTCCGTGACGAGGATGTGGTCTGCGGCGTCAAGGAAGGCGAAATAGGGATTCTCGCCGTGGCCGTTGTGGATCAGCCCGGGGAGATCGCCGAGGATCTCATGGAAGACCGACCGGGCATCGTCCGGTGTGCGCCGCGACAGGGTCAGCAACAGACTGCCACTACCAACAGACTGGCGGATATCGGCAGCCATGGCGCGGGCGCGCTCTGGCGTCAGGTCGTGGGTTTTGGATTTGCCGCCGATCAGTACGGCGATGCGGGGATGCCGCAGTTCGGACAGGCGGCCGCGCCACGCCAGGGCTTCCGCGGCGAGCTTTTCGGCAGTTATACGGTTGGTGGAACCCAGTAAAGACAGGACATTTTTGCCGTGAACCTCGTCATGCTCGGGGGCAATGACCAGGTCGAAGGCCGAAAGGTTGCTCTTTGGGTCCTGAAGCTGGATGACCAGAGTCTTGCCGTCCGAGCGCTTTTTCATGCGCAGCGAGAAGGGGAGGGTCGCCCGCCCGGCGGCAAGCCAGATATCGGGATAGGGCGCTTCTACGCGATCGCTGTCCGGACTGAGCATACGGTCCGGCCACAGTTTCAGTGCCGTCGGCCAGCGGTCGAAGGCAGCGTCATAGCGGATGCGCTTGACGGTGATCGTTGCCGGGATCAGGCGCGCGACGGCCTCCGCCAGGCCCAGAACCTGGTTTTCGATACCGGCGCGTCCATCGGACACGGCCCAGATCGTCACAGGCTGAGCTTGATCAGGTTCCATCAGAGCCGTGGGTTAGATCCACTCGACCTTGAGGATTTCGTAGGCCTTGACGCCGCCAGGAGTCACGACTTCGACAACGTCGCCGACTTCCTTGCCGATCATGGCGCGAGACAAAGGTGACGACAGCGAAATCTTACCCGATCTCACATCGGCCTCGTGATCGCCCACCACCTGGTAGCGGCCTTCTTCCTCAGTGTCTTCGTCGACCACAGTCACGGTCGCGCCAAACTTGATATTCTGGCCCGACAGCTTGGTGACGTCGATCACCTGGGCGCGGCTGATCTTGTCCTCGATATCGGCGATCTGACCTTCGATCCAGCCCTGGCGTTCCTTGGCGGCGTGGTATTCTGCGTTTTCGGAGAGGTCCCCGTGCGAACGCGCCTCCGAGATTGCCGCGATGACGGCGGGGCGCTCGATCGACTTGAGACGCTTCAGTTCATCGTCGAGAGACTTGTAGCCCCCGACGGTCATCGGCACTTTTTCCATGTGCGATTGTTCTTGAACCACCCTGAGGAATGACGAAAAGCCCTACAACCGGTTGAGGGTGAATACAACCGGCAGGGCTGAGGTGTAAACGTGTAAAAGACGCCGCCCTGTGGTACCTTGCGGTGCACAAGAGCGGCGTCTGGCTCTATATAGTGTGATTTACATCGTTTTGGAAGAAGAGTTTTAGCACCGTCCAAATATGGCATTCCGGCCGCTACAGGCCTGAAGGCAAGGTCGTGATTTAGCTGGTCGAGACGGGGCGCCAGACCTTCTGCATCGGGGCCGCCGGTTCGTCGTCCGGTTCCGCATCGGGATCGCTGAGCCGGATATTGATCAGCTTGATACCGAGGTTCCGCGCCGTCTGAGGTTCGGGCTTGGGCTCCGTCTTTTGGGCGATTTGGCTGCGCCCACCGCGCGAAACGGAAACCGCGGCCGACGATTCGGTCCCGCCTTCGACCGTGATGGGTTCCGGCGGGATGACCACGAAGCGAATCTTCAGTGCGTCCTTGCGCAGGGCCGAGGCTGGCAGAGAGATGGTGTGTTCGGTGGCGCGCGGCTTGAGCTCGATTTCGTCGACCTTGACGTCATTGACCATGACGCTGACGTGGACAGGAATGCGGCTCTTGGCCTTCAGGTTCAAATCCAGCTTGCGCGGCCGTGTGGTCTCGAACTCGACGTGCTTGATCGGGATCATGACATTGGCGTCGGGGCCGTCGCTCCAGGTACCTTCGGTATCCGGGCGCGACCAGTTCTGGTCCAGCATGCAGGTGCCCTGGTCAAGCCAGCCAAAACGGACCTCTGAGCGGATCGGATCCCAGACCGGCTTGTCGAGCGGCAGGTCCAGCGCGGCTTCCGGCGGCAGGATCCATACGCCGTCCAGCATGCGCAGGCGCGGCCGCAGATTGGCGGGGGCGTCGCACTGCTTCAGGAAGACCAGCAGATGGTTGGGCTTGACGTCGCCAGTCTTGAAAGCGTCCTGGCCGGCTTCCTGGTGCGAGACCTGGATCAGGTTCTCACGTGCCGCGTACATAGTGTTGACCGGCAGCTTGTTCGAGGTGGCACGCCAGGTGACTTCGTAGAACAGCTTCTGGTTCAGGTGGACATTGGCGGGGTAGAAGTCGACACCGTCGGAGGCCTCGACCAGCTTGTCCCACAACGGCGACGGGGTCAGGTAATAGACCTTCTCGCTCTGGGCCAGGCCGGTGGCCTTGCGCATGGCGGCGGCAAAGCCGGCAATGTCATAGGCCTGGACGGCGATGACCAGCGGCAGGAGCACGGCGACCATCTTGGGCCGGGCCTTGAACAGCACGACCAGGGACGTCAGGATCAGGAGATAGGCGACCGGCCACAGCATGCGGCCCGAGGCGCGCAGGATGGCCGCAGGTCCGCGCAGAGCCTCCGGCAGCGGGAAGTTCCACACCGTCATGTTGAAGAACTTGGCGTTGTTGGAAAACGCAATCAGGGCCAGGCACAGCATCGGCAAAGCCAGCGGCCACAGCTTGTTGAGGAATTCTTTCGAACGCTTGGCTTCGGGCGAGGTCAGATAGAGAACCACGGCGATGACGATCAGCACCAGCAGACCGAAACCGAGATATTGATAGCCTTCGAACGACTGGCCGCCATTGAGCGGCGTCGCCTTCAGGATGTTGGAGAAGTCCTGGCGCACCGGATTGAAGAAACTGTCGATTCCGGCGGTATAGTAGCCCCACCCGCCGGCGCCGGGCGCCATGCCCTTGGTGTAGGTACCGGCCAGGCCCATGGTGATTATTGGGGCGACCAGAACAGCGACGGCGCGCCAGGCCGTATCGAGCAGGGCCTTGCGGTCGAACGTGCGCGCGGCCGGCCAGAAGCGGCGCAGGACGTCGCCGCCCCAGATGGCCGCAATCATGAACAGCAGATACGGGTGCAGCAGACCGGCGAAACCGAGCAGGGCGATCCAGTGCCACATCTTAGCGCGTTCTGTTTGCACATTGAGGAAGATGTGCAGGCCCCACAGGACCAGGAACTGGGCCACCAGGGTGTCGTGGCGCATACGGTAATAGAGGATCGGCAGCAGGCTAAGCACAATGGCGCCGCCAAACGCCATCCAGCGGTTCTGCGCGTAGGGGCGAACCAGGTGATAGGCGACGAAGAAGTGCAGGCCGACGCACATGGCGAACCACAGGCCGATATACTGGAACTGATCGGGCAGCAGTTCGGAGAAGGGCTTGAACAGGAAGGCAAACGGCGGATTGGCGTCGAGCGACATCAGCGAATTGCCGATGGGGGCGGCCAGGCAGGTCTGATGGTTCAGGCTGTCGGCGCAGTGACGGTAGGCGTTCCAGCCCAGGACATGCTGGCCCCAGTCGGCTTCCAGCACCCAGCCGATTCGAGTCGGGTCAACAATGTACGGATTAAAGAAACACAGGAACAGGACGACAGGCGCCAAACAGCAGGCCGCACGGAACACACCCGTCCAGACCTGGGGCGGCATGTTGGTCACAAAGGCTTGGGGCTGGCTCAGAAGGGAGCGCCAGTTCCAGGTTGGCAAACGCATGGTCTTGTTTCGATACTCGGACGGAGGGCTGGGGTGCGCCCCTGCAATCGCTGTGCCTCTTTGCGGCGGTGTCGCGAAGGACGGTTCTGTCCGGCGCGGTGGGCTCTTGCAGCGATAACAGGGTGATTTTCAGCCAAGCATTCTAGCCTATCCGGCGAAGTTCACAAGCCCGTGAACGGGTGACATTTTGTTACACTGGTGTCAGTCCGGCCACTTGCCGTGAGCGCGGAGCCAGGCGGTGACGCGAAGCCACCGCCAAACGCGGGCGTTACGGATCAGGTCATCCAGAACCTCCTTTTTCGAGAGATCGGCACCCGCTTCCAGGAGGATCAGCGTGGTATCTTCTTCATAGATTTCGCGTAGCGGCGACAGGCCGTCGTTTGTTTCGATCTCGGCATCATGATTCAACAGCCAGTGAATTACATCGATGTCACGGCGCGCGATGGCCTTGTCCAAAACGCTATGGCGGAAGGTGTCGCGACTGTTGATATCGGCGCCGTAGTACAGAAGGAGTTGAATGATGGCGATGAAATCGGCGGTACTTGCGTCGTCCGGGCGGTAAGCGAACGTAATGATCGGATCGATCTTCCTTGTCGCGTCATTGCGGCGGATCACGAGGTCTGGACCCAGCGCCAGCACCCGTTTGACCAGGCCGGGGGAACCACTTTTAACGGCATGCGCCAGGGCGCGGGTCACGGCTGCCCTATCTACCTGGCCGTCCACGGTTAGCGCGCCTTGGTCGATCAGCCGGTTGGCCATGTCGAAGCGCCGGCCGGCGATCGCTGCGTCGAGCAGTGAAAAATCGAAGGGATAGCCCTTGACCAACCGGTCCTGCGGTGCGCCACGGGACAGAAGATCGGAGATGACGTCGTCGGTCGTTTCGGAATTCGAAATCAACTCGGACAGCAACTCAGCCCCTTTGTCGGAGGTAAAATCGAATCCGTTCTTTGCGACGGCTTCCAAAGTGCGATGATCGATTTTCCACCACAGGCTGACGTCGGCCATTTCGGCCATGTTCAAGGTCAACCGTGCCGTGATAGACGGGGCACCGCCGCTGCCGTCGTTGGAGAAGGATTTACTTGACGTGCCCAGATGGATTTCGACTTTCTCGGAGAACCATCCATGGCCGTTCATATCGAAATGATAAACATCCCGTAGTGACCAGAACTGAGCAGCCTCTGCTAGGTCCAGCATGGCTCGAACGCGTTCGGGCGAGATACGATAGGTTTGCGGGCCCAAAATATTTTTTGGATCGCCGGGCGTGTAGGTCACCCTCCCGTCGCCTTGAATCAGCATGCTGAACGGCGTCGGTTCTCCACGCGACATCCAGTTCAGGCGAATCTCTGCCGTGTCGAGCTCGCCGACCGGCCGAGGAACATAAGGACCGGGCTTTTCTTCTTCATAGAATAAGGCTTCCGCATAAACCTCTGCGGGCTTGCCGTCGGTCAGGAAGTGCGTGAATTGCTGAGCGGCGAGGGCATCCAGCGCTGCCTGCCGTTGGGGAGTAATCTCAGGTGTTGCTTCATCGTAGGCACTACCGGGGGATATGCAGGTTACCCGCCCATCTTCACCAATGACGTAGCGGACGGTGAAGAACCATTCTCCGGAATGGCTGTCGAAGTCGTAGATGAGTTTTTGGGAATAGGGCGTGGAGGAGCGATGGGCGGTGCGTTCGTTTACGTCCGGCTGCCGCAGGGTTGCGGTGACGGACGGATCGCACGCCGGTAAGGCGTGGACCTGAAAGGACGCCAAGGCGACAGTCATCGTTGCGGCAATGGCCGAGAAATGTCGCATGCTTCTCCCCCTTTAAAATACTTCAACAGATCGTCCGAGGGGCGCATAGATGTTGGTTGCGCGCAGGCGTCGAGTCAGAATGCTCAATAGATGAAATCTTCCGCCGCTGAACTTTAATCGGCACCCCTGGATGCCTCGCGCCGGACCTTAATACGAACAAGGATCTGCTCGGCGGGAACACCTTCCGACGGGTTGGCCAGGTATTCGGCATGGCCCGTGACCACTTCGTCTCTGAGCCATTGTCCAAGGGCGGCCATTTCGGTTGGCGGAGACGTGGCGATGTTCTTGGTCGTCCGCATGGCCTGCTCCTTTGCCATTCAATATGACTATACCAACGGCATTTGAGTTCAACC
>NZ_GL883077.1:1817480-1820031 GCF_000204015.1 Asticcacaulis biprosthecium C19
GGTGTTGAAGACCAGGGCGATCTCGCCGTTCTTGATGGCGTCCAGGATGTTCGGACGGCCTTCCAGCACCTTCTTGACCTTTTCGACGTGGACGCCGCGTTCGGCCAGATAGTCATAGGTGCCGCCAGTGGCGACGACCTTGAAGCCCAGCTCCAGCAGCAGGCGGATCGACTCGACGATGACCGGCTTGTCCTGGTCCTTGACCGAGACGAAGACCTTGCCTTTGGTCGGCAGGATGGTGCCGCTGCCCTGCTGGGACTTGGCAAACGCCCGCGAGAAGGCGTCGATCATCTCTTCGCCATCGCGTATCCAGTCCAGGCCCATGACTTCACCGGTCGAACGCATTTCCGGCCCCAGTACCGTGTCGACATTGGCGAAGCGGGCGAAGGGGAAGACGGCTTCCTTGACCGCGACATGGCGGTAGTCGCGCGGTTTCAGGTTGAACTCAGCCAGCGACTTGCCGGCCATGATCTTGGCGGCGATACCGGCCAGGGGCTGGCCCAAGGTCTTGGCGACGAAGGGGACGGTCCGCGAGGCGCGCGGATTGACTTCCAGCACGTAGATCTTGGGGTCGGTATAGGGGTTTTCGATGGCGAACTGCACGTTCATCAGGCCGCGGACCTTCAAAGCCCTGGCCAGTTCGATGGTCTGGCGTTCGAGTTCCTTGACCGTTTCGGGTTTGAGCGAGAAGGGGGGCAGGGAACAGGCCGAGTCGCCGGAGTGAACGCCGGCTTCTTCGATATGCTCCATAATGCCGGCGACAAAGACGCTGTCGCTGTCGGCCCCAGAATAATCACTTAGTGCATCGGCATCGACCTCGATGGCGGCCGACAGATACTGATCGATCAACACCGGCGAGTCCCCCGACACCTGGACAGCTTCACGGACATAGCGGGCCAGTTGCTCGTCGTCGCGGATGATTTCCATGGCGCGGCCGCCCAGGACGTAGGACGGGCGGATGACGATAGGGTAGCCGACTTCGTGGGCGGCGCGGAAAGCCTCTTCCGGCGTGCGCGCGATGGCGTTGATAGGCTGGGTGAGTCCGATGTCGCGCAGCAGGTGTTGGAAGCGTTCGCGGTCCTCGGCCAGGTCGATGGCGTCGGGCGAGGTCCCCAAAATCGGGATGCCTTCGTCTTCGAGGGCCTGGGCCAGCTTGAGCGGGGTCTGGCCGCCGAACTGGACGACCACGCCCAGCAGTTCGCCGTTTGACTGTTCAACGGCAATCAGCTCCAGCACATCCTCGGCCGTCAGGGGCTCAAAATAGAGGCGGTCGGAGGTGTCGTAATCGGTCGACACGGTTTCCGGGTTGCAGTTGACCATGATGGCTTCGACACCGATGTCTTTGAACGCAAAGGCGGCATGACAGCAGCAATAGTCGAATTCGATGCCCTGGCCGATCCGGTTGGGACCGCCGCCCAGGATGATGGCCTTCTTGCGGTCGGACGGTTCGGCTTCGTTCTCGGCAGGCTGGCCAAGGGCGCCCGACTCATAGGTCGAATACATGTAGGCGGTGTTCGAGCGGAACTCGGCAGCGCAGGTGTCGATGCGCTTGAAGACCGGACGCACGCCCAAGGCGCGGCGGGCGGTGCGGACCTCGACCTCGGTCGTGCCGGTCAGCTTGGCCAGGCGGACGTCGGAGAAGCCCATGGCCTTCAGCGCGCGCATGGCTTTCGCGGTGTGGGGCAGGCCCAGGGCGGCGATCTTGGCTTCTTCGGAGACGATGGTCTCGATCTGGCGAAGGAACCACGGCTCGTAAAAACAGGCGGCGTGGATGTCTTCGACGCTGAGGCCGTGGCGGAAGGCCTGGGCAATGACGCGGATCCGGTCGGGCGTAGCACGGCCCAGTTCGCGAATGACGGCTTCGCGGATAGCCTGAGGTTCAGCGTCTTTAACGCCCTTGATCTCGACCTCGTCAAAGCCCGACAGGCCGGTTTCCAGGCCGCGCAGGGCCTTTTGCATCGACTCGGCGAAGGTGCGGCCGATGGCCATCACCTCGCCGACCGACTTCATCGAGGTGCCCAACAGAGGCTCTGAGCCGGGATATTTTTCGAAGGCGAAGCGAGGGATCTTGGTGACGACATAGTCGATCGACGGCTCGAACGAGGCCGGGGTGGTCTGGGTGATGTCGTTCTTCAGTTCGTCCAGCGTATAGCCGACCGCCAATTTCGCGGCGATCTTGGCAATCGGGAAGCCGGTGGCTTTCGACGCCAGTGCCGAGGAACGCGACACGCGCGGGTTCATCTCGATGACGATCATGCGGCCGTCGGCCGGGTTGAGCGCGAACTGCACGTTGGAACCGCCCGTTTCGACGCCGATCTCGCGCAACACGGCCAGGCTGGCCGAACGCATGATCTGATATTCCTTATCGGTCAGGGTCAGGGCCGGGGCGACCGTGATGGAATCACCCGTGTGCACGCCCATCGGGTCGACGTTTTCGATCGAACAGACGATGATGCAGTTGTCGGCGGTGTCGCGCACGACCTCCATCTCGTATTCCTTCCAGCCGAGGATCGATTCTTCGATCAGGACTTCGGTGGTCGGCGACAGGTCG
>NZ_GL883077.1:1820187-1907400 GCF_000204015.1 Asticcacaulis biprosthecium C19
TCACCGCCGGCAGGCCGCCGATATGTTCCAGGGCGGCATAGGCTTCTTCCATGGTATGGGCGACGGCCGACTTGGCCGATTCCAGGCCCAGCTTGTCCATGGCGTTGCGGAACTTCAGGCGGTCTTCGGCCTTATCGATGACCTCGGCCTTGGCGCCGATCATCTCGACATTGTATTTCGCTAGGACGCCGGAGTTTTCGAGCGCCAGGGCGGTGTTGAGCGCGGTCTGGCCGCCCATGGTCGGCAGCAGGGCGTCAGGGCGCTCGCGGGCGATGATCTTTTCGACGAATTCCGGTGTGATCGGCTCGATATAGGTGGCGTCGGCAACGTCCGGATCGGTCATGATGGTGGCCGGATTGGAGTTGACCAGGATGATACGGTAGCCTTCCTGGCGCAGTGCCTTGCAGGCTTGCACGCCGGAATAGTCGAACTCGCAGGCCTGACCGATAACAATAGGCCCCGCGCCGATGATCAGGATGGACTTGATATCTGTACGTTTGGGCATGCTTGGTCTTCCGTAACAAGTAATCGCGCGCGAGCCGCGGCCTGTGCGAGGATGCGCAGGTCGTGGCGTAAGGTGCCGGTTTTGGGCTAAGCGGGTGCTTTAGTGGCTATGAGTGTGCAGCGCAACCCGATTCTTAAATCTTTTAACGTGTTGCGGTGTCAGCGCGAAAAAAAAACGCCGCCTCGGGTGCGAGGCGGCGGGAGGGGTTTGATGTCTGGTGAGGGACTTTCAAACCGACTATTGCATCGCGACGGTCTTAACCGGCGTGGGGTTTACTGGCTCTTCGCCGCAACGCAATTCCATGTACACAAAGGCCGCTTCGCCGTGAGCCGGGGCGGTGGCGCCCAGGCGGCCGCCCTGGGCGATGCGGTCGCCGGTGCGCACGCGCAGGCCCGACAAACCGGTGAGGACGACCCGGCGGTCGCCGCCAATGTTCAGGATGACGACCTGGCCCAGGTTTTCGACGGGGCCGGCGTATTCGACCTGGCCGGCGATCGGGGCTGTGACGAGGGCGTTGGCGCTGGCGCGATAGACGATGCCGCGGCTGCCGACGGCGTCACTGCCGGTGAACAGCGGATTGGCCTCACCGTAGCCCTGCCAGACCTCTCCCTTGACCACCGGCGCCAGTTGGGCAACGCCGCAGACCTGGGCCTCAGCGCGGCCGCCAACCAGGAGAAGGCAAGCGGTGGCGATCAGCATCAGGCCGGTCAGTTGGGGCAGGGTATGCAGTTTGGAGGTCGTCATCTTAGCACCATCATATGTCGTTCGATGGGATGACTATGCCGTGTGAGGTTTAACACCGCGGGAAAACATTCTTACAGCGTTGTCGCAAGTTTTACCGCGGTGTCAGAATTTTGGGCGATAGTTCGGTTGGCACCGCGGCGATCGCACCGACCTGTACCCCTCCGCCGGCTTTGCCGACAGCTCTCCAACTTTGTAGGGAGGAGGAAGCCAGCGACATCTTCAGTGATTAACGCACGGGCCGGAACATGTAGCCGATGCCATAGACCGTCTGGATCAGATCTTCGTCGCCGTCGGCGCCAATGTATTTCAGTTTGCGGCGCAGGCGTGAGATCAGCGTATCCAGGGACCGGTCGGTGGAATCATCGTGCAGGTCCGACATCCGCTCCAGAACCTGTTCGCGGCGCAGGGGGCGGTCGCGCTGGGCCAGGAAGACGTGCAGCACGGCGAACTCGGCGGGCGACAGGATCAGCATCTTGTCGGCCGGAGAGGACAGGCGGCGGGTGCGGTTGTCCAGGCTCCAGCCGAAGAAGCGGACGACATCAACCTCATCGCGCACGGCGGCCGGCGTCCGACGCAGGACGATGCGGATGCGCAGGGCCAGTTCGTCGATATTGAATGGCTTGGCCATATAGTCTTCGGCGCCCAGATTCAGGCCACCGATACGGGCGACATCGTCGCCGCGGGCGCTAAGCATAATCACGGGCGGGCCATTGTTGGCGCGCAGGCGTTCGCATATGGCCAGGCCGTCTTCCCCCGGCATCATCGAGTCCAGGATAATCAGGTCGATCGGCGTATCGGCCAGCACAGCGTCCATTGCCTGGCCGCCGTCAGCCAGAAACACGCGGAAGTCCCGGCGGCTCAGGCCGGCCTTGATCAGCTCACGAATGGACTCGTCGTCGTCGACGGCGAGAATATTCGGCTTATCCGGCGCGGCGTCCGACATCATCCCTCGTCCAGCGAAAACATGGTTGCAGCGCAGATGCAGCGAGTCGCGCATGCGCGACAGCTATCATAGCGGGATTATACTGCTTTTTCGCGTGAAACGCAGTCAGGCGGGGACTTTTTTGTAAGCGCGCATGTTTTGGGCAAAGCGTTCGAACAGATAGAGGCTGTCGACCGGTCCGGGGGAGGCTTCCGGATGGTGCTGAACGCTGAACACAGGTTTGCCGGTCATGGCGATGCCGCAGTTACTGCCGTCGAACAAAGAGACATGGGTTTCGACCACGCCGGCGGGCAGGGTGGCCTGGTCGATGGCGAAGCCATGATTCATCGAGACGATCTCAACCTTGCCTGTGGTCTCGTCCTTGACCGGGTGGTTGGCGCCGTGGTGGCCCTGGGCCATTTTGATGGTGGTGGCGCCCAGCGCCAGGCCCAGCATCTGGTGGCCCAGGCAGATGCCGAAGACCGGTACGCCGGCATCGACAATCTTGCGGATCACGGGAACGGCATATTCGCCGGTGGCGGCCGGGTCGCCCGGACCGTTGGACAGGAGGACACCGTCCGGGGTGAGGGCGAGGATCTCCTCGGCCGAGGTCTTGGCGGGAACGATGCGGATATCGGCGCCGATATTGACCAGGGCGCGCAGAATGTTCTGCTTGACGCCATAGTCGATCACCACGACCTTGAATTCGTGTTTCGTGCCCTGGGTAAAGCGCTTTCCTTCAGTATATCCTTGGGGCCACTGCCAAAGGTCGGTGGTGAAGCCGGCCTGTTGCGCCACGGTGGCGTCAACCGCCAGATCGAGGCCGTCCAGGCCCTTCCAGGCGGCGGCCTTCTGGACCAGGGCCGGGATGTCGAAATGGCCGGCCGGATCGTGGGCGACGATACCGTGCGGCATGCCGTTCTCACGGATGCGACGGGTCAGGGCGCGGGTGTCGATGCCAGAGATGGCGACGATGCCGCGTGCGGTCAGCCAGTCATTGAAGCTGAGGGTCGAACGCCAGTTGGCCGGCGGGGTCGGAGCGTCGCGGAAGATGGCGCCCTTGGCGGCGCGCTTCGGGGCATTTTCAGTTTCTGGACCCAGTTGCTCGACGTCGTCGGCATTGACGCCGACATTGCCGATGTGGGGAAAGGTGAAGGCGATGATCTGTTCCATATAGGACGGATCGGTCAGGATTTCCTGATAGCCGGTCATGGCGGTGTTGAAGCAGACCTCGCCCAGGACTTCGCCGGCGGCGCCGCAACCGATGCCCTGATAGACCGTGCCGTCGGCCAGGACCAGGACTCCCGTGCAACCTTCAAGCAGATTGTTGGTCTCTGGGGTCATTCGGGGAATCTCCTGTTGGGGCCATGTCCAGGTACTGGGCGCGCAAACGGCCGGACACATAGGGACATGAATCCTTCAGGTCAATGCTTTATCTGGGCGTCATCCGGCGATTTCGCGAAATGGCCAGTGTCATAACGTTGTCATGTGAATGGTTAACAGTTGGGGGCTTGTGCTGAATATATAAGAACAGGGGCGTGCATTATGACCAACGAAACACCCGCCATTCTTCTCACCTCGGCGGATATCGACACGATTGAGCAGGAAAAGGCCGGACTGGAAGCCGAAATCTCGGCCATGGAGGTGCGCCGCGCCGAATTGGAGGTTCGCCGCAGCGAACTGAGCGACCGGCTGGCCAAGATCCGGGCGCTTCTGGACGCCTTGGGCCTCGGCGCGGTGAGCCAACTGGCCTCGAACTCGCTGTACGCGGCACGCAACGTCCGTTCCGTGTCGCGCAACGGCGTGATTTCTTAGCGGACCAGGCTGCCGGGCTGAATGGTTACGGCCGTGCCGGAGCAACTGACCATCAGCATGCTGCCACTCTGGCCGACGGTGGAGTAGTCGATATCGATGCCGACAATGGCGTTGGCGCCGCGCTTGGACGCTTCGGCCTCCATTTCGCGCAGAGCCGCGTCACGGCCTTCGCGCAGGACCTCTTCGTAGGCGTTCGACCGGCCGCCGACAATGTCGCGGATGCCGGCGAAAAAGTCGCGGAAGATGTTGGCGCCCAGGATGGCTTCGCCCGTGACGATGCCGTGATACTGGGAGATGTGCGAACCCTCGATCGTGTTGGTGGTGGTAACCTGCATGGCGAATCCTCCGGTTATGCCAGCGCAAGCTTGCCACAGCCGGTCCCAGGATCAAGGCCTGAGCGTCACGGTCTTGCCGGTGCGGGCGCTTTCGCGGGCGGCGTCCAAGATTTCCATCACAATCAGGTTGTTCTCCAGCGAACCCGGATCGTATGGGGCTGGCGTGACCTCGCCGGCGATCACCGCGCTGAACCAGGCAAACGGATCGTCAAACGGTGCGGTGCGGCCAGGCAGTTCGGATGTCTTCATGCTTTCCGGTGTTGCATCCCAGCGGCGCAGGGTGTCGCGGTCGTCGGCGATGATCTGACCGGTGGTGCCGTAGATCTCCATGTCCTTGCGCGACAACGGCCAGTTCCACGACGCTTGGATGATGCCTTGCGAGTCGGCATAGTCGACAATGATGGTCGCCTCGTCATCGACCTTCGGGTAGTTGCCGGGCTGGAAAGTACGCAAAGTCGCTGTCACGGCCACCGGTCGCAGGCCGCCGTTTATATATGTCATCAGGTTGGCGCCGTAGCAGCCAAAGTCGATGACTGCGCCGCCGCCGTTCTGGACCGGGTCGGTCAGCCACGACAGGAACTCCTTCGACACACCGATGGTTTTCGGTCCCTGATGGCCGTCGTGGATGACCATCTTGCGCACCGGGCCGAGAGCGCCGGCCGACACGATGGATTTGGCTTCGGCCACCGACGGATACCAGCTTGTTTCATAGTTGGTCAGGACCTGGACATTGTGCTTCTGCGCCAGACCGGCCATTTCGCGGCCTTCGGCGGCGTTCAGGGCCAGGGGCTTTTCGACCATGACATGGACGCCGCGCGGCGCGGCGGCGCGGACGATCTTGACATGGTCGGAGATGGGACCGAAGCCGGCGACCGCCTGGGGCTTGGCCGCATCCAGCATGGCGCCGATATCGTCATAGACCAGGTCCATGCTGAACCCGTACTGGTCGGCATAGCGCTGAGCCAGGGCGCGGTCTTTTTCGACAATGCCGACGATTTTGACATCGCCGCGCTTCAGGTTGCCGAACAGCCAATGGACATGGTCGTGCGACAGGCCGACCACGCCGATCGGCAGGGGCTCTTTCGCCTGGACCGGTATAGCGATGGCGAACAGCAGCGCGATCAGTAGGCAAAACCGGGTCAGCATGTCGTGTCACTCCCATATTTTCGGCATGTTTTGGGATGGACTATGCGGTGTTTGGCTCTGAATGCAAAGTGCAGGGCTTGGTGAGGGTGACGGTCGTGGCCCTCATGGTGGTCTGATTGTCGACCAGCGTGACGACGACCGGGCTGGCGTCAGGACAGGTTGGTATGAAGGCCGGGCCCTGGGGCATGGCGACCGGCTTGATCATTGCGATGAATAGTCCTACCCAACGCAAAGGACTTTTGTAAGCGGCGCGATTGTCGTTATTTGGGCCGTCCACGTGTCAATTGTCATTTGGATCGGACGAGGGCAAATAAAGAACACTGATGTTATTTTCAGCCTAATGATAAAACTTCAGAAGGTGACGACGCGAAAATTGAAGATCGCGTCGCCTGTTACTTGTATCATTGTTTGTTATTATTTGTTTCTGCCTTAAGCATGGAGAAATTTTCGCCCTCATCATGCCTTTGCGAAATTATTCCGTTCGGACGGCAATTGTATCTATTTCTGCGACCATTTCGGGAAGATATAGGCGATCAATTTGGATCCAGGTCGCTGCCGGGTATTTACCATTTCCATAGAATGATTTGCGCGCAGGAATTTGCTCCTTGAATGCATCTATGTCTTTTGTATATACGGTTTCTTTTACTATATTTTCTGGCTTTAGATTTAACTTATCCAATATTACTTTGAGTTGACTGTAGCAGTCAGGAATCGCCTTGGCATAAGTCTCGCCACTGCAGGCTACGCCAGAAAGATAGACTACGCCATTCACCTCTACCACTTGAGTATAGCCATTAACTTCCTCCCACGGTGGGTTCATTTCGTGGCGGGTAATCGATGCCTTTTCAGGAGGTTTGCAGGCGGTGAGGCCGGACAAGACTATGGTTGCCGCCAAGGTTCCAAAAAGGAATTTTGGATGGGAATTGTGGGATCGAGGGATGCGCATTGCAAACTCCAAGTTTAAAGGTGAAAAAGTATCAAATTCAACCAATGAATTCGCTTCAATGCGCGACTAGCACTCGATTAACAGTAAAATAGATCGGCTTTCCGTTAATGAGCAGACTCATAGTCCCCGCGACAAGCTCTTTTACACTGGAGTTAAACACCCGGCGGCCATTTTTAATGCGACGCGACAAAATGTCGCCTTCGCGGAACTTTGCAGACGCAGGTCTGCGTTCGTTTCTATTATCCGCCAGTTCCCATTTGAGTGTTCGATGACAGTCGGTTAACCGTAAGCTAGCCCGCTGTAGGTGCGTTGTGAAGCCCAACTGCGAGTGAATAGGCTTGTTTTCGGCGGACCAGGGCGCGGTCCTTTTCGACGATGCTCATGATCTTAACGTCACCGCGTTTGAGATTGCCGAACAGCCAGTGGAGATGGTCGTGCGACAGGCCGACCACGCCGATCGGCATCGGATCTTTCGCCTGGGCCGGGGCGGCGAAGGCGAACAGCATCGCGATGAAGAGGCGGAGCCTGGCCAGCATGTCGTTTTCTCTCCCAAGTGTTTTAGCGTATTTTGGTAGGACTATGCGCGCATCAGCAGCTATTACAAGCTCAGGGCTTGATGACCATAGCCAGTCCATCCCTAACGTTTGCAGCCTGTTAAGGGGACCACGGAACGCCGCTGAGCGGCTCCACGGAAACGGCCTGCGGCCGCAAACGGAATTCACGGAATTCGAGAACCGGAGGCTTGGGGGCGTAGCGCCCACGGGCTTTCGTCACAATGGCGCTTCGCGCAGCCGGTTGAATCGCTTGATGTTCCGAGATGCCTGTGACGCCGCGGCGCGGCGTTCCGTGGCCCCATAGCGAGGTTCAATCGGTCTCGATCGGTCACAATTTCTCTAACGCGACGTGAGCCCAAATCGGAGCTTTGTCGAATCGCCCGTATAAGGACCTTTTGGGACGGTGTGCGAAGGCGTATAGGCGTACAGTGCGATTTGACGATCACTTTCTGGATGAGCTGAAAACCCGCCTGCCGGCCTCCGAGGTCATCGGCAAGTCGGTTAAGCTGCGCCGTAATGGCCGAGAATGGGTCGGGCTGTCGCCGTTCAGCAAGGAAAAGACGCCGTCCTTCTACGTCAACGACCAGAAGCGCTTCTTCCACGACTTTTCGTCGGGCAAGAGCGGCGACATCATCACCTTCCTGCAGGAAACCGAACGGCTGTCGTTCAACGAGGCCGTTGAGAAACTGGCCGCCGAAGCCGGCATGGCGCTGCCCGCCGTCACCCCAGAGACCCGCGCCTTCGAACAGAAGCGCCAGTCGCTCAATGACTGGATGGATCTGGCGCAGAAGTGGTTCATGGCGCGGCTGCAGGATCGTAATCCCGGCGCCCAGGCGGCGCGCGACTATCTTACCAAGCGTGGTCTGTCGCCCGAGGATATCCAGACCTACGGCCTGGGTTATTCGCCCAAGGAGCGTACCGCGTTGAAGGATGCCCTGGTGCAAAAGGGCGCCAAGGTGTCGGAACTGGTCGAATGCGGGCTGCTGATCGAGGTTGAGGGCGGCGGGGCGCCGTATGACCGGTTCCGCGACCGGCTGATATTTCCGATCCAGGACCAGCGCGAACATGTGGTCAGTTTTGGCGGCCGGGCGTTAAACCCCGACGAAAAGGCCAAGTATCTCAACGGCCCGGATACGACGCTGTTTCACAAGGGCCAGATGTTGTTCGGCCTGCCCAAGGCGCTGAAGATCCTGGGTGCCGAGCAGCACCATGCCGACCTGGTGGTGGTCGAAGGCTATATGGATGTCATCGCCTGCCAGCGCGCCAAGGTGGCGGCGGTGGCGCCGCTTGGCACGGCGTTGACCGAAGAACAGATCGATATCCTGTGGCGCCGTCACCCGGAGCCTACGCTGTGTTTCGACGGCGACAAGGCCGGGCAGAGGGCAGCCTATCGCGCGCTGGACCGCGCCCTGCCGAAGCTGAAACCCGGGAAGTCGTTTAAGGTCTGCCTGATCGTTGGCGGCAAGGACCCCGACGATGTACTGCGCGAAAAGGGCGCTTTGGCACTGCGCGAGGCGTTGAAGGATACCAAGCCCTTCGTCCACGTGCTGTTTCAGCGCGAGGCCGAGTTGGAGCCGCTGGACACGCCCGAACGCAAGGCGGGCTTCAAGAAGCGGTTGCGCGCCCTGGCGGCGCAGATCGAAGACAAGGACCTGGCCGACAGCTACCGCCATGATCTGCTGGCGCGGTATGACGAAATGTTTGCCGCCAAACCCCAGCCGCAAGGGCAGGGCAGCTTCCAGCCGTATAAGAAGGGCGAGTTCCGCAAGCGCGGTGAGGTCTATCTGGCGCCGGCCCTGCAGGAGTCTCGCACGGCGGCGGTCAAGCTGTCGCGGGCGCTGGATTCGATTTCGGCTTGTCTCGCCCAGGGGCTGCTGGATCATCCCGACTGGATGTCGGATCAGGTCGAGGGGCTGGAGGCGTTCGGCTTCGGTGATGAGACGCTGGACCCGCTGGCGCGCACCCTGGTGGCGATAAGTTTCCGTGGTGACCCCCTTGACAGCGAGGGGTTGAGCCGCCATCTGCACTCCCAAGGACTTGGTGCATTATTAAGCGAGATACAAAAGGCGGCCCTGAAATCAGGCGCGCCCTTCCTGTCACCGGACATCTCTCTCGCCGATGCTCATGCCCGTTGGATACAGGCGTTCAACGCGATGTCGCGTTTGACGGCCTTGGAACGTGCGCTGAATTCTTCCCGTGATCGTGTTGGGACAGAATTTTTTTCACGGCTCAAGCTGGAACGCGATGCCCTGCGGCGCACCCTTCGTAGCGGACAGATCTGGCAGGAATAACGTTGGTAAAACCTTATAGACTCAATTGCTTGGGTTAAGGGTTCATTGACGAAGTTTCTGGAATAAGACCATTTGGCGGGCGCTTGCGCTGACCCGCGGAGACCCATATGAGCGTGACAAAATGAGCACACCGGCAGAAAAACCTGAATCGGAAGCCTCGTCCGACGGCCCGTTGCTCGACCTGACCGATTCCGCGGTCAAGAAGTTCATCAAGGCCGCCAAGGCGCGCGGCTACGTCACGATGGACGAGCTGAACAAGGTCTTGCCGTCGGAGGAATTTACCTCCGAGCAGATCGAAGACACCCTGGCCATGCTCACCGAGATGGGCGTGAACGTCATTGAGTCGGAAGAAGAAGCCGGCGAGACGACTGAAGTCGCGGTGCGCGAGGAGTCGGGGAGCCTGGTCGAGACGGCCAAGACGTCGGCCTATGACCGTACCGATGACCCGGTGCGCATGTACCTGCGCGAAATGGGCTCGGTCGAGCTGCTGTCGCGCGAGGGCGAAATTGCCATCGCCAAGCGGATCGAAGCCGGTCGCGACACCATGATCCGTGGTTTGTGCGAATCCGCTCTGACCTTCGAAGCCATCATGGTGTGGCGCGAAGAACTGGGGTCCGGCCGCATCCTGCTGCGTGAAATCATCGACCTGGAAGGCACCTATGGTGGCGGTCCGTCGGAAGGTCCGCCTCCGGGCGCCTTGGGCGAAGACGGCGAAGAGGAAGAGGTCGATGCCGGCGTGATCGCCATGCGAGCGCCTGCGCCCGTGGTCGTGAAGGCACCTGAGCCGCCGAAGCCGCCTGAGCCTCCCAAGCCTCAGGCTGTGGTCGAGGCCAAGCCGGTTGAAGCCAAGAAGAAGTCGGACGACGATGAGGACGACGACTACGTCCCGATGGACGAGCAGGAAAAGAAGCCTGAGCCGGAAGAAGAGGAAGAAGACGACTTCGACGACGGCGCCGGTCCTTCGGTTTCGGCCATGGAATCGGAGCTGCGCGACGGCGTGATGGCGACCTTGGACGCCATTGCCGGCGAGTTCGAGACCTATCGCCGGACGCAGGAAAAGATGCTGACCGCCAAGCTGGAGGGTTCGCCCTTGGATCCGGCGGACCGCGCGGCCTATGACGAAGTGACGGCGACGATTACCCGCCATCTCAAGACCTTGAAGCTGAACAACCAGCGTATCGAAGCCCTGGTCGAGCAGCTTTACGGCATCAACAAGCGTCTGATGCAATTGGAAGGCCGCTTGCTGCGCCTGGCGGATTCCTACGGCATTTCGCGGACGGAATTCCTCGGCGCCTATTATTCGCGTGAACTGGACCCGCAATGGGAATCCAAGGTGCGCGACATGGGCGTGCGGTGGCAGAAGTTCATCGACAACGAGGGCGGGGCGATTTCGCGCATCCGTACCGACATCATTACGCTGGCGACCGATATGGGCGTGGCAGTCGATGATTATCGCCGCATCGTGCAGACGGTGCAAAAGGGCGAGCGCGAGGCGCGTCAGGCCAAGACTGAAATGGTCGAAGCCAACCTGCGTCTGGTGATCTCGATCGCCAAGAAGTACACCAACCGCGGTTTGCAGTTCCTGGATCTGATCCAGGAGGGCAATATCGGGCTGATGAAGGCGGTGGACAAGTTCGAATACCGCCGCGGTTACAAGTTCTCGACCTATGCGACGTGGTGGATCCGTCAGGCGATCACGCGTTCGATCGCCGACCAGGCGCGGACCATCCGTATCCCGGTCCACATGATCGAGACGATCAACAAGATCGTGCGGACGTCGCGTCAGATGCTGCATGAAATCGGCCGTGAACCGACGCCTGAGGAGTTGGCTGAAAAGCTGGCCATGCCTCTGGAAAAGGTCCGCAAGGTGCTGAAGATCGCCAAGGAGCCGATCTCGCTCGAAACCCCGATCGGGGACGAGGAGGATTCGCACCTGGGTGACTTCATCGAGGACAAGAATGCGGTGTTGCCGATCGATGCGGCGATCCAGTCGAACCTGCGTGAGACGACGACCCGCGTGCTGGCGTCCTTGACGCCGCGCGAAGAGCGGGTGCTGCGGATGCGCTTCGGCATCGGTATGAACACCGACCATACGCTGGAAGAAGTCGGTCAGCAGTTCTCGGTGACCCGGGAACGTATCCGTCAGATCGAAGCCAAGGCGCTACGCAAGCTGAAGCATCCGTCGCGGTCGCGGAAGCTGCGGAGTTTCCTGGACAGCTAATGGGGTCTGGGGCCTGCGGCCCCAGGTCTTTTCCTTCAATGAAAAAGCCTCGTCCTCCTTTAGGACGGGGCTTTTTCATTGACGTGAGGCGCCTTGGCCGTAGACGCCGCAGCCCTTGACTACAGAGGCGATGCTGCCATCCTGTGGCTTCGAATGCGATAGGGACAAGGCATGAAAGTCAAACAAAAGCAGGGAACGCGCGGTAGTCTCAAGTGGTTGCAGCTATGCGTGAACGGGCAACCCGAAGTGCTGCAGCATGTTGAGTTGGGTGACGTCACTTGGCTATCACCTTTGAAGGCGGACGATTATGCGGAATACCGCGATGCTGCTTTTCTTGATTGTGTAAAGCTGGGCCACCACGCCCACGATCTTGCCGCGTTCTGGCCCGCCCGTGGACCGCAATGGGATGCACTCGGAAGGGCAGGCGACAAGGTGGTCCTCGTTGAAGCCAAGGCCTATTTGAAGGAAATGGTGTCGACCTGCGCCGCAGGTGAGGCATCCAAAGCGCGTATCAGCGCGGCGTTTCGCCAAGTGTGCGACGATCTGGGCGTGCTGGACCACACACCGTGGCTGACGGGATATTACCAACTGGCCAACCGTATCGCACACTTGTGGTTCTTGCGTCAGGCGGGAGTCGATGCCCATCTGTTATTGGTCGGCTTCGTCAACGATGCCGACATGAAAGGCCCGACTGTCGCAGCTAAGTGGGAGACGGCTTATCGCGTAGCGGAGGCAGGCCTGGGCATCGCAGCGGGTCACAAGCTCTCACCCTATATTCACCACATCTATCCGGATGTGCGACGGATTGGGGTTTCCTGACCCCGCCTTTCGTCCGACGCCCCGCCGAGTCGAATTATTCCCCGCCACCCCCTTGCCCTCACGTCGTAACTGTATATACTGTGTATATGAAATTCGGCTTCGTGTTCTCCCAGACCGACAGCAGCCCCATGTATCAGCAGATCATGGAGCAGATAAAACAGCGGATTGCCGTGGGGGACTGGCCGGCCAACACAGACCTGCCGTCCATCCGCGAGTTGGCGATCGACATCAAGGTCAGCGTCATCACAGTGAAGCGCGCCTATCTGGAACTGGAACGAGAAGGGGTGATCGTCACCCAGCAGGGCAGGGGCAGCCGGGTCAGTGACGCGCTCAATATGAGGTCGCTTCAACGCGAAGAGATGATCCAGCATCTGGAGCAGGCCGGCAGGCTGGCCAAGTCGCTGGGGCTACCGGACGACAAAGTCATGCAGATACTAAAACAGTATCTGGAATAGGGGATTACATCCATGGACCTGCCTCTGGCAATCCAGTGCGAAGGCGTCAGCAAGCGCTACCCGCATTTTCACTTGCAGAATGTCGACCTGTCGTTCGAGCAAGGTACGGTCATGGGCCTGGTTGGGCCCAATGGCGCCGGCAAATCGACGCTCATGCGGATGGTGATGGGGCTGATCGGTCCCGACAGCGGCTCGATCAGGGTCCTGGGCCATGCCATGCCGCACGACCAGATCGCCGCAAAACGCCACATCGGCTTTGTCGCCGAGGATATGCGGCTCTACGAGAGCGAAACCATCGCCTTCCACATGGACTTTGTCAGGTCGATCTTCGACTCGTGGGATGATGACTACGCCCAGGTCCTGTTGCGCCGGCTGGATCTCAACGAAAAGCAGAAGGTCAAGGGCCTGTCCCATGGCCAGAGAGTCAAGGCGACGCTTGTGCTGGCCCTGGCGCGGCGGCCCAGCCTGCTGGTGTTCGACGAGCCGACGACGGGCCTGGATCCCGCGGTCCGCAAAGAGGTGCTCGACGAAATGATGAACGCGCTGGCCGACGAGACGCGGTCCATTCTGTTCTCGTCGCACAACACCCTGGATGTCGAGCAGATCTCCGACTACATCACCTTCATCTATGGCGGTCGTGTTGTGGAATCCTCGAACAAGGAAGACTTCCTCGACGGATGGCGGAGATTGCGCCTGACCAATCCGCACAACCGGCCTTTGCCCGACCTGCCCAATATCAAGGAGGCGCAGCAAAGCGGCCAGATATGGACGGTTACCGTCAACCAGTATGACGATGCGCTGCCGGCGCAGTTCACCCAGGCCGGCCTGACGGTGACTGCTGTCGAGCGTCTGACCCTGGAAGAGATCTTCCTCAGCATCGTCCTTAGCGCCAAGGCCAACATCCAGATGAAAGTCGCGTCATGAGCACCTCGATCGTTCCGCAACTGGTCGGCAAAGACCTTCGGCTGTTGAGCCGTATCATCCTCACCTTCGTCGTGGTCAGCCTCATCTTTATTGCCATTCTGGCCGCGATCTGGGACCATGTACCGGCCGTGGTACAGGGCAATTTCGGCTTCATCCTGTTGATCGGACCTGCGGGTACATGCGGCATCGTCATGTTGATGAAGACGAACGTCCTGGAGAAGGAAAAGTCGACCCAGGCCTTCATCATGAGCCTGCCCGTCACCGTGAAGGAATTCACCCGAGCCAAGCTGTGGGTCAACCTGCCGGTTTTCGGCCTGTTCTGGGCGGCGATCAGTGCTGTTGCCTTCTATTTCGCCTTTGCGAGGGGCTTGTTCCCGCTGGGCGGCGTGCCGTTTGTGACGATGGTCTTCCTGGGCGGTTTCGTTGCCTATACCTGCATCCTGGCTGTCAGCCTGGTGTCCCAGAATCTGGGCATGACCGTTCTGTGTATTGCGCTCTTCGAGATGGCGACGTCGGGCTATCTGTGGGCGATCGCCTTCCTCAATCCCATCTCGCAGCATATCTGGGGGGCGGTCGCCGTGTGGAACCCGACGGCGGTCGGGATTGTAGCGGCGCAGCTTTTGGTCGCCGTGTCGGTGATCGTTGTGACCTTGCTTGTTCAGAACACAAAGCGGGACTTCATCTGATGAAACGCCACGTGTGGCTGTTCAGGCTTGTTGCCTTCGCCGCGGCCATTGTCTGTGCCGCGGTCTTTGTGCCGTGGGACGTCGGCTATGCCTATTTCGCGCCCCTGCCGCAAACGGTTCAGGCGCAGGTCGACGATGCGCACCGTCACGGCATGGACGGCGTCATCGTCTATGTCGACCAGGCGGGCAAGGCACCAGCCTTTTACGCTGCCGGCTGGAAGGACCGAAACGCCAAAGCACCGGCCGATCCCCACGCCCTGTTCAAGATCGCCAGCATCAGCAAGCTGTATATCGCTGTCGCCGCCGCCAAGCTGGCCGAGGACAAGCGATTGTCGCTGGATGGTACCCTGGCGGAATATCTGCCGGACCTGGCCGGACGCATCGCCAATGCTGATCGCATTACGCTGCGAATGTTGTTGCAACATCGCAGCGGCATTCCCAACTTCACCGATGTGCCCGGTTATTGGGACAGGCCTCGCGACAGTGCCGAGAGCCTCGGCCTCATCCTGGGCAAGCCAGCGGATTTCAAGCCGGGCAGCCGGCACAGCTATTCCAACACCAACTACGTGCTCGTCGGCGCCATCCTCGACAAGGTCCTGGGCTACAGCCACCGTGATTACATCAAGGCCGAAATCCTGACACCTCTGGGCCTGACCCACACCTATGGCCAATTAAGCGACGTCAACCCGGCGGATGTCGTCAGCGGCTATATCATCGGCTATGACGGCGACCTGAAGTCGTTCGACTATGTCAACCCAGGCGGATCCATGGTGGCCACCGCCCAGGATGTCGGAGTCTTCCTAAGGGCGCTAAACAATGGTGCCTTGCTGGATGATAACGAACAGGCCATCTATTCGTCCATCTATGACTACGAGCATACCGGTCTGTTGCCGGGGTATCAGAGCATAGCTCGCTATCACAAGGATATCGACACGGTGGTTGTTCAGTTTGTCAGTACAAGCGGTGGCAATGCCTGGACGAAGTCGGAGGTGATCTACAAGCGCATTATACGCACCGTGCGCAAGGCTACCTGACCTCGACCTTTAGCTGGTTCCAGTCGGCGGTAGGGGCGTCTTCGTAATGCTTGACCTGGTCGTAGCGCTGTAAAGCCAGCGGCGCCAGCTTGCGGGCCTCGTTCAACGAATTGAACTCGCAGTCGCCGGCTTCGGGGGCAGGATCAAGCGGCGTTTCCTTGCGCTCCTTGCCTTCGGCGACGGGGGCGTAGTGCTCGGGCGGATGGCGGGCGACGTCGAGGTCGCCGCAATCGAGGCTCAGGTATTCGAAGGCGTCGCTGGTCAGGCCGGATTTCAGCTCTAGCCCGCGGGGATAGCGGACGATCATGTAGACGGCGCGGTCCGGCGTGCGGGTGAGGTTGAAGCCCATTAGCCAGTAGGTTCGGGCGTCGGCGTTGGTCTCGGCGACGATGGGGGTGAAGGCATGCCAGGTGACGCCGGCATTGAACGGCTTTTCGGTGTTGGAGGTCAGATTGATGACCGTACCGGCATCCTCGCCGGCGCGGGGTTTGATGGTTATGTGCCGGGTTTTGTCGCGGCCATCGATACGAAACGGCTCGGTCATGACGACTTCGGCCGCGCCTTCGAACGGGCCATCGCCGCTAAGGTCGGGGCCGACGACGGACTGGTCGTCGAAAACCTTGTTGCAGCCGGTGAGGGCCAAAGCGGCCACCAGAACGAGAGCCAAGTGTTTCATGATCGCCTCCTGAAGACAGTGTCGATCACGGATCTGTGATCGTCAAGTGACAAAGGTTGTAAGCGTCATAGAATGGGGAACCGCCGGGCTGATCTACGGCGTCTAGGGCACCGTGATGGTAACCGGCTTCCATTCGTAATTGTCTTCCTGGCGGCTGGCCGGGACCTTGGCGTTGATGTCGGCTTCTTCCTGGGCGGCGGCGAGGACCTTGGGGCCGAAGGCATGGACCTCTTCGATCGTGTTGAAGTCGCATCCGCCCATGATGTCGCCTAAGGCGCTGGCCAGCATCTCGGACTGTTCCTCTTCGGTCGCGTTGTCGTCGGCGTTATACTTTGCTTCGATCTCGGCCTCGGACGGCATGCGCATGACGCAGGTCACCATCATGATCGAGCCCTCGGTTTCGCTGCCCGGGGCGAAGGTCGTTCCCTTCGGGTATTTGAGGATGGCATAGACCGAACGGTCGGCCGACTGAAACACATTGGCCGCGATCAGCCAGTTGGTCTCAGCCGCGGTGCCGTCTATCGCGTGATAGGTGACATCGCCTTCGTACGGCTTCTTGCCGAGCATCGGATAGGTGAGGGTGATCCTGTCGCCGTCGGGCGTATGGCGGATTTGAACGTCCATGCCTTCATCTGCGTTGGCGATGTCGACCTGGGCGGCGTTGCCGAACGGCGTCGGCGCCTTGGCCAGGTCCGGACCGACCGGGAACATGTTGCACGCCGACAGAGTGAGCATGGCCGCTGCGGCCGCCACCCGTTTGAAAAAGCCCAATCCCAACCGAACCTGCATGTCATCCTCCCCAAAAAAACTCTCCACAATTTACGTTCCGGTACGGTGGGCGTCAATGCGCGTAATCGGCCACACCCTTGCCCCAGCGCAGACCGGTACCGCCTTTTCGCTTGCCGGGTGTTCGTTTGCCGCTACAGTAGGTTAACGATTTATGGTGGGTGCTGATTTGAGTTCGGGGGACGGTATGAAGACCGGTCGCAAAGTGCGTTGGTACAAAGGTCTGGGGATAGGCGGCATGGCCGTGGCTATGGCCCTAGGCGCGGCTGCGCCCGCCTTTTCGGCCGCCGACGCGCCGGAAACCAGCCCCGGTACCGCGATCGCCATCATGCAGGCGGCTGCGGCCCTGCAGGGCGAAGACTGTGTGTCGGCGCGCGCGCCGCTGAACCTGCTGTGGAACGACCCCTATCTCGACCAGGCCGATCCGAACATGGCCGCGCAGATGCGCGCCGCCCTGATCGTCTGTACCGCCCAGACCGATGGCATGAAGGCCGCCATCGCCCTGTCGGCCAGCAATATCAAGCGCACCAACGCCACGGTTGCCGCCTATGATCTGCACGTCTTCCTTTTGATGGTCGATGGTCAGGTCCTGGCCGCCGGCACCTCGCTTAACGAAGGCCTGGAGCGTTTCCCGACAACAGCGCCCGCTCTGACCGACATGACTGTCCTGGGGCTGCTGGTGCAACTGAGCGCGGTTGACGGGGAGGCAAGCTTTGGCCTGCTGAACCGCCTGCAGGACGTGCGCTGGCAGGCTCATAATCCTGCCATGCGTCCGCTGATCGGGTTCCTGCGGGTCGAAGGCCTGCGCAAGGCCATCGCTGTCGGCGACGACGCCCGGGCCCGGCTGTACCGCCAGGATATCGCCCAGGACAGCCTGGTCTATGTGATCGCTCAGGGTGACGGTGAACTGAGCGATCCCAGTGTCCCGCCGATCGATGTCCGCCCGGTCATCGTGCGCGAGATCGAGGCCAATGCCTCCCGTGTCGCCGGAAACCCGGCCGAACTGATGGGGCTGCGCTACCTGATCATGCTGGAACGCGCCAATGACCAGAGTGCCCTGGCCCTGACCCAACTGGACGGCATCCTGAATCTGGTGGATCAGTATGGTCTGCAGAACTTCCAGAGCGTGGAATCCTATCCCGGTCTTCTGACCGACAAAGGGTCGCTGTTGGCCGATCTGGGCCGTTATGTCGATGCCGACAAGGCGTTCAAGGACGGTGCCGCCAAGCTGACGCCGGAATATGCCATCGATCACAATCTGATCTTCATGAACTACCTGACCGACAGTGGCCGCGAAAAGGACGCTCTGAACCTGGCCGCAACGCTGGTGCCGGAAGCGATGGAACAGGACGACCGCTATCAACTGGTGGCGACACGGGCCTGCGCCTATGCCTATGCCGGTGATGAACCGGCCTATGCCCAGGCGGTTGAGGCGCTGGCGACACAGCCGTTGCTGCGGGTCAAGCCGGCCCTGTGCGCCGGCGACAGCGAAGGCGCGGCCAAGGCCCTGATCGCGGCTATCAACGATCCCGACAGCCGTTTATCAGTGATCATGTTCATGCAGAACGGCCTGCCGGCCTTGCCGTTCGGCGAACGCGACAAGGGGTTCATTGCGGCGATGCAAGCCGTGAAGACACGGTCGGACGTCGTAGCGGCGGCTCAGGCGGCGAGGATCAATATCCGGACCTGGCCGCTGCGGTTCTGATAGCTGCCAGATTGTCTTTTCGTTTCCTCGCTACGACGTGGGGAGGAGACGTAAGGCCGATTTACTGCTGGTTGAGGTCGCAGCGGATGGTGTAAACCTGTTTCTGCAGAACTTCGACATAGTCCTGGGTGTCGTTGCACAGCATCGTCTCGACGCGTTTGCCGTCCTTCGCTGCGTAGGTCTCCAGACGGACGATCGGCTTGCCCTGGGAAATCTGCCCCAGTTTCGCCCGGTCAATCGCCTTGGCTGTCAGATGGACGGTCTGGCCGTCCTTTACTTTCGGGTCGTACATGTCAGTACCGAGATGGATAGTGCCGTCGTTCGGATCAGCCAGAGACACTGTCTCCTGGGTCACGATACCGAAGTAAAATGCCTTCAGCACCACCTTTTCACCCTTTTCACCGAGCTTCGCCACAGTTGCCGGGGTCAGCTTGACCTCGACCGTGGAGCGGAAGTCGGTCGGCTTGGCCTCCTCTTCGCCGGATTGCGGGGAACACTGGACCAGACCAAGGCTCAGGACAGCGAACAGGGGAAGGGCAAACGCGCGCATGGGCAACCTTTCAAGAGTCAGGCCGTCCCATAGCTGTGAAATGCGACAGTTTTGTTAAACCAGCCCCGTTCCCATGATCTTCAGCGCCGGCGAGAAGGCCGGGCGGGCGTCCGGCAGCTTTACCGTCAGACCGTCCATGCCCAGTTCGAACGTCAGCGGCTGGCCGTGGCCCAGCAGTTCGACCCGCTCGACCGAACCCTTGCGCAGGGGTGAACCCTCGGCGAGGCTGATCAAGGTGACATAGCCGCTGGTCGGCCATTCCAGCGGCAGGGCATACAAAGCCCCTGCCTTGGTGGTGTAGCGGATGTCTTCGTGCGTAAACGGCTTGGCTTCCGCCTCGTTCATATGGCCTTCGACCACCTTGAACGGGCCTTCGCCGAAAACGGTGTAGGGGCGGGTGGCGAAGATGGCCTCGCCATTGACGTCCAGCCAGGCCTTCATTTCACCCAGGATGGCGACTTCCTTTTCGTCGATTTCGCCGTTGCCGCGCACCGGGATCGACAGAAGCATGTTGCCGTTTTTCGACACAATATCGACCAGACGCTGGATGACGTTTTTGGCGCTCTTGTAACCGTTGCGCTCATACAGCCCGCGGTCGTAGTGCCAGTTGCCGATGCAGGTGCAGGTCTGCCAGACATTGTCGCGCAAGCGGTCGGAATAGCCGCGCTCGATGTCTTCGGTGATCGCCTTGCGCTGGGTGTCATCCAGCTTCTTGCCCGTGGCGATGACGTTGGCCGTGCCGTGCCACTTGACCGCCTGGTTGTAGTAGTAGGCCGTGGCGTCGAGGCCATATTGTTCCAACGGCAGGCCATAGTTATCGAAATAGACCAAATCCGGCCGGTACTTGTCGATCATGTCGTTCTGGCGCAGCAGCCACTTTTTGGCATAGTAGGCGCCGTTGGGCGGTACGGTCTCCAGCCACTGACCCGAGGTGGTGTTGATGTGGTCCTGCATGGCCTTGATCGAGTTGATGCCGTCGGGTGGCGGCATGTCGCCGAAGCGGCCGGTGTACAATTCCTGCGGATCGTAGCCGTCCCACCACTTGCCCTTGCCGTCGGCCTTGGTCAGGCGGGCGGCGTCGTAGCGCAAGCCCTTGACCGGACCTTCGGCGTCATAGCCATAGGCCGTTTGCCACCAGTGCCAGGCGTGGGCGGCGTGGTTGGATAGGCCGAACTTCAGGCCGTGTTTGCGCGCGGCGGCGGCGAAGTCGCCGCAGATGTCGCGCTTGGGGCCTATATTGACCGAGTTCCAGTTCTGGTATTTCGAGTCATAGAGATCGAAATTGTCATGGTGGTTGGCCATGGCGACGAAGTATTTGGCACCGACCGATTTATAGAGGCCGATAAGGCCATCGGGATCGAACTTCTCGGCCTTCCAGTCCTTGAGGAACTCCATGAAGCCGAACTGAGCCGGGTGGCCGTAGGTTTTGGTATGGTGTTCGTAATAGAAGTTGCCCTGGATATACATCTGGCGGCCGTACCAGTCGCCGCATTCCGGGATACACTGCGGCCCCCAATGCGCCCACAGGCCCAGCTTGGCGTCGCGGAACCAGTCCGGGGTCTGGTAGGCTGAGCCCAGTGACTCCCAGGTCGCTTTGTAGGGGGCGGCGGCAGCATGAGTTACGGTGGGGAGCGCGGCGACTGCGGGCGCCGCGGTCAACAGATTACGACGGGACAGTTTCACGGGTTGTTCTCCATTTCACCAATTCTTAACTCAAAAGGACCCGCGGGCAGGTCGTCCTTGCTGTACAGGTTGACATAGGGGCTGTCGGCCCAAGCGTAGCGCACCTTGACCACGCCGACGCGATTGGCGCCCTGCAGAATGACGCGGTCGCCGTCGGGTGTGGCTGAGACGAAGGTGCAGTCGGTTTCGGTACAGGCTTCGAAACCCAGGGCGGTGGCGCCGGAATAGGTGACCAGACCGCCGTTGGTGTTCTTGAAGGTGACGATCAGGTCGTCGACCATGGGGGTAACGCTGACCGGCTCAGGGCCTGATGGGGTGGCGGATTTGCCGTAGACGACGCTCTGGGCGACGCGGGCCAGACGGTCGCCGACCACGGTCTTCTGGGTCGGGTGGATGTCGAAGCGGTCGCCGACGTCGAGGCTGATGGCCAGGCCGGCGTGAGGATCCGCCTTGACGGCCCGGCGTTGCGAGTCCCGCAGCCGCGCCCAGCCGGAATTGACCGGCTGGGACGCGACCGGGCCATAGTCGGCCAGTTGCACGATCAGGAAGGGCAGGGTGGGGTTGTCGAACTTCTGGCGCCAGTCGGCCATCCAGGCCGTCATCAGGGTCTGGTATTCAACCGGTGAATCGACATTGGCCTCGCCCTGATACCAGGCCACGCCCTTGAGGGTATAGGGCGCGACCGGCGCGATCATGGCGTTGTAAAGGGTGGTCAGGCCGTTGGGCACCGCCCAGGGTTCACCCTCGACCTTGGCGCCGGGGCGAATGGGGCCGGAAATCTTGTAACGCCAGACATTGGGCAGGGCGACCGTGCTGCCGTCGGCGAAACGGATCTTCTTATCAGCGGTCTTGCCGTACAGGCCGCCGCCGCCGCCGGTATCGGTAACGCGCACGACGATGGTGTTTCGCCCGGCCTTCAGGGTGCCGGCCTGCAGGTCATATTCGCGCGGCGCGTTCCAGCCATAGGTGGTGCCGGCCTTCACGCCATTGACCCAGGTAATGTCGACATCGTCGATGGGCCCCAGGCTCAGGCGCGCCGCCTGTGCCGCCTGGGCCTTTGTGACGTTGACGGTCGTCCGGTACCAGACGATGCCGTCGAAGCTCGCCAGATCCGGATCTGGCGAGCTCTCCCAGATGACGTCAGGGACGATGGTCTTCCAGTCGTTGTCACGGAACTTGGGGTCGATCCATTGCAGCTTGGTGGCCAGGTCGTCCTCGGTCGCCTTCCAGGCGTCCTGGGTGGCGGCGGCCCATTGGGTCTGGGCGGCGGCGCGGTCGCTGGCATAGAGGTTCAGAGCGTCGAGGCCCGGGCGATAGCTGGAGACCGTGCTCAGGCCCTCCTGGCTCATCCAGGCCTGGATAAAGGTGCCGCCCCACGAGGCATGGATCATGCCGACGGGGACATTCTCCGTCTTCGCCAGCGACTTGCTCATGAAATAACAGACGGCCGAGGCGTCGCCGACGGTTTGCGGCGAGACCACCTGCCACGGTGTCGCTTTGCTGAGCTCAGATTGCGGCGTGACGGCCGCGACGCGGTCGAGGGTAATAAAGCGCAGTTTATCGTTGCTGGTGTTCAGCTCGGCGCCGGCATTGGTGGTATAGCGGACGGTGAACTCCATGTTCGACTGGCCGGAACACAGATAGACGTCGCCGACCAGGATGTCATTCAGCGTCGTGGTCGCAATGCCGTCCGAGACGGCCAGGCTATAGGGGCCGCCCGCCTTTGTCGGCGGAAGTTGGGACGCCCATTTTCCGGCAGCGTTGGCGGTAGCGGTGGCTTTGGCGCCGTTGAAGGTGACAGTGACGGCCGAACCTGGCACGGCGGTGCCCCAAACCTTGACCGCCGCGTCGCGCTGCAGGACGGCATGGTCGCCAAAGACGCCGGCGAACCGCGGTGGCTCCGCCGCATGAACGGTCCCGGGCAAGACGGTGAAAGTCAGAACGGCCAGGACGGCTGCGGAGGCGCGGAACGGTAACGGCATGACAGCACCCTTTACTTAAATCCTGGCGGCGATAACGGCAAACAATGACCTATAATTCAAGTGCTTTTTGTATGACAACTGCCCCTTTGGCGTTTTGCCCGCCAAACGGATTTTATCAGCGAACGGAGTGTGACCGCTATCAACCCATTTGCCAAGCCAGGGTTTGCGTCCTATAGATGTTCGGAACCATAAGGCGCGGCATGATGAATCGCGCCCAGTTGAACAAGGGATGTAAACAGGTTGGCGCGCAAGGTCAGTCGCCGGGGCGGCAATATCGTCACCATTCACGATGTGGCGCGCCACGTCGGCGTGTCACCGATGACGGTGTCGCGCGTGATCAATGGCGAAAAGAACGTCCGCGAGGAAACCCGCGCCAAGGTCCTGGCCTCGGTCGAAGCGCTGAACTATTCCCCCAACCTGGCGGCACGATCTCTGGCGACCCAGGATTCGGCGCGTATCGGCCTGCTGTACTCCAACCCGTCCGTCGCCTTTCTGAGCGAATTCCTGGTGGGTATCCTGTCGGAAAGCTCTCAGAGTGGCGCGCAGCTGCTGATTGAGTCCTGCGAAGGGCCCGAAGGCGCCACCGCGGCGCTGGAGAAGATGAAGGCCAATGGCTGCGACGGGGTTATCCTGTCGCCGCCGCTCAGCGACTCGTCTCGGGTGGCGAAGGTGTTACGCGACATGGATCTGCCGTTCGTTGGCGTCGCCATGGCCCGGCCGGATCCGCAGGTCTGCTGTGTTACGATCGACGACTTCAAGGCGGCGTTTTCGATGACGAAGCGACTCATCGAACTGGGGCATCAGCGCATCGGCTTCATCAAGGGGCATCCCAATGCCTATGCCAGTCAGACGCGCTTTGAAGGCTTCGAAGCGGCGATGCAGAAGGCCGGCATCACCGTCGACCCAGCCCTGGTAGCGCAGGGTTACTTCACCTACCGCTCGGGCTTCGACGCCGCCGAGCGCATGCTGAACTGCAAGGACCGTCCGACGGCCATCTTTGCCAGCAACGATGACATGGCCGCCGGCGCGGTTGCCACTGTCCACCGTATGGGCCTCGACGTTCCCGACCACGTCACCATTGTGGGCTTCGACGATACCGCCATGGCCTCCTCTGTATGGCCCGAGCTGACCACGGTGCGTCAGCCGATCGCCGACATGGCGGCGCTGAGCGTGCGGCTGATGAACGACCAGATTCGGGCCAAACGGCTGGGGAAACCGTTCGAACCCGTGCGTGAAATTCGCGATTTCGCTCTGATCGAACGACAGTCCTCGGCGCCGGTTGGGACGGCCTGATCATTGGAAGCGCTTTCTGATTTCATTTTTACAAAAACGTCGCCAAATCCTAACTTTGACTTGACAGGGCGTGGATCGTGTCTGATATGTTAGCGCTAACAAAGCGGTCCCGCCACGACGCGTTTGCGTCGGGGCAGAGGGCTGTCTATAAAACGGGTTGAGGAAGACCGCGGTTTTGTCCGCAAAGACTTTTAGGGACTTGCACATGCCTGACACTCTGAACCCGGCTTTTTTGCCCGAGGACTGGAAGAACGCGACCCTCGTCGGTCGCCTGGATACCCCTGATGGCCCGACCCCGATCCTGATCAAGGGCGGCGAGGTTTTCGATATGTGCGCGGTCGCGCCGACCGTGTCGCAACTGTTCAAGGTATGGCCGCAGACCGGCGCGCCTGAAGGCGGTCTGTCGCTGGGTAAGCTGGAAGACTTCACCTTCGCAAAAAGCTGGGCCGGCGAACGCAAGGGCAACCAGCTTCTGTCGCCGATCGATCTGCAGGTCGTGAAGGCAGCCGGTGTGACCTTCGCAGTCTCGGCCGTTGAGCGTGTGATCGAAGAGCGCGCGCGTGGCGATTCCGACAAGGCCCAGGGCATCCGCGACGCCCTGGCTGAGCGTGTCGGTTCCGACATTCGTTCGGTCAAGCCGGGCTCTGAAGAGTCCGCCAAGCTGAAGGCCGCCCTGATCACCGACGGCCTGTGGTCACAATATCTCGAAGTCGCCATCGGCCCTGACGCCGAAGTGTTCACCAAGTCGGCGGTGCTGTCGAGCGTTGGATGGGGCGATGAGGTTGGCGTGCGCTCCGACTCGACGTGGAACAACCCTGAGCCCGAAGTTGTCATGGTCGTCGATCCGAACGGTCGCGCCATCGGCGCCACCCTGGGCAACGACGTCAATCTGCGCTGCTTCGAAGGCCGTTCGGCCCTGCTGCTGGGCAAGGCTAAGGACAATAACGCGTCGTGCGCGCTCGGGCCCTTCATCCGCGTGTTTGACGACGGTTTTACCATCGATGACGTCCGTTCGGCGGTGCTGGATCTGAAGATCGACGGGCCGGAAGGCTATGAGCTGGTCGGTCGTTCGACCATGAGTGAGATCAGCCGCGATCCGCTGGATCTGATTGCCCAGGCGATGAGCGAGCACCACTATCCCGACGGCTTCGTCCTGATGCTCGGCACGCTTTTTGCACCGACCCAAGACCGCGATGTCCCCGGCCGTGGCTTTACGCACAAGGTCGGTGATGTGGTCAAGGTATCCTCGCCCAAGCTGGGTTGCCTCGAAAACCGTGTTACCTTCTCCAAGGATGCGCGCCACTGGACCTTCGGTATCGCCGACCTGATGCAAAACCTGGCCGACCGTGGCCTGTTGAAACCCCGTAATACCGCCCGGCCGCAAGCCCTGGCTTCTTAAGCGAAACTTGCGTCGTACTCGTACAGAAAGAACCCGTGACCATGTCCTCAGCCATCTATCCCAGTCTCAAGGGCCGCACGGTATTGATCACCGGCGGAGGCTCCGGTATCGGCGCAGGCCTGGTCACCGGCTTCGTCCGTCAGGGCGCCATCGTCCACTTCATCGATCTGGCCGACAGTGTCTCGGCAACTTTGGAACCTGGTTCGGCCACGTTTCACAAGTGCGACCTGACCGATATCCCGGCGGTCGAGAAGGTGATCGCCGGCATTGGTCCGGTCGATATCCTGCTCAACAACGCCGCCAATGACGATCGTCACCGTCTGGAAGACGTCACCGAGGCCTATTTCGACAACCGTATCGCGGTCAACCTGAAGCACCTGCTGTTCTGCGCCAAGGCAGTTGTGCCGGGCATGAAGGCCAAGGGCGGCGGCGCCATCATCAACTTCGGTTCGATCTCGTGGCACCTGGGTCTGCCGGATCTGGTCCTGTACGAAACGGCCAAGGCCGGTATCGAAGGCATGACCCGCGCACTGGCGCGTGAACTGGGCCCTGACAATATCCGCGTCACCACCATCCTTCCCGGCAATGTGAAGACGCCGCGCCAGATGAAGTGGTACACGCCGGAAGGCGAGCAGCAGATCGTTGATGCCCAGTGCTTGAAAGGCCGTATCGAACCTGCCAACGTCGCCGCTCTGGCGCTGTTCCTGGCTTCGGACGACGCGTCGCTGTGCACCGGCCATGGTTACTGGATCGACGCCGGCTGGCGGTAGGCCTGAGTTAAGAGTACCCCTCCACCGCTTCGCGGTCCCCCTCCCCACAGGTGGGGAGGAGAGGGGAAGTCACTCCCTTCTTCTCCTCCCCACCTGTGGGGAGGGGGACGGCGAAGCGGTGGAGGGGTATCTTTCTTTCGGAGGTTCCGTTGGCCGAACTCTTTCAGCCCATCTGTGTCTGGGACCGCAAATGTACCCTGGGCGAAGGCCCGGTATGGAGCGCCAGAGACCACGCCCTGTGGTTCGTCGACATCAAACGCTCCGAGGTTCTGCGTTACGACGTCAATATCGGCTCGCACCAGGTCTTTCATGCCCCGTCGCCGTGCGGCTTTATCGCGCCGAAAAGGTCCGGCGGTTTCATCGTCGGCTGCAAGACCGGGCTGTATGACCTGGACCCGAAGACCGGGCATTTTGAATTCCGTTTGCAGGTCGAACCGGGGCTGCCGACCAATCGGCTCAATGATGGATTTGTCGATCACCATGGCCGGCTGTGGTTCGGCTCGATGGACGACGACGAGGTCAACCCGACCGGCAAGCTTTATCGCTACGATGCCCGCGGCCTGGTCGCCATGGACCACGACTATGTCATCACCAATGGCCCGGCGGTCAGCCCGGACGGCAAGACCCTCTATCACAACGACACCCTGAAGAAGATCATCTATGCCTTCGACCTGGACGGGGAGGGGCATATTTCCAATAAACGGGAATTCGCCCGCCTGGACGCTATGGGCAGGACGGGTGAACATGGCGAGGGCTATATGGATGGCCCGCTGGTCGATGCGCAGGGCAATGTCTGGGTCGGGCTGTTCTTCGGCTGGGGCGTCAACGGCTATGCCCCGGACGGCCGTCTGATCCGCCAGGTCAAATTCCCGGTGTCCAATGTGACCAAGATTGCCTTTGGCGGTCATGACCTGAAAACGGTCTACGCCACGACGGCCGCCAAGGGCCTTAGCGCCGACGATCTCAAACATCAGCCCCAGGCCGGCGGGCTGTTCCGCTTCGACGTCGATATTCCCGGCCAACCCCAGAACCTCTTCCAGGATTGAAAACCATGACCACGAGAAAACCCGCCACCTCCAACGGCCGTTTCCGCTCGCAGGAATGGTTCGAAGCGCCCGGACATATCGACATGGCGGCGCTCTATCTCGAACGCTTCATGAATTACGGAATTACCCCGCAGGAGCTGCGCTCAGGCCGCCCGATTATCGGCTTTGCCCAGTCGGGCAGCGACATCGCCCCGTGTAACCGAATTCACCTGGAACTGGCCAAGCGCACCCGTGACGGCATCCGCGACGCCGGCGGCATCTGCATGGAGTTTCCGGTCCATCCGATCTTCGAAAACTGCCGCCGTCCAACCGCGGCCATCGACCGCAACCTGTCGATGATGACCCTGATCGAGATCCTGCACGCCTACCCGCTGGACGCGGTGGTCCTGACCACGGGCTGTGACAAGACCACCCCTGCCGGCATCATGGCCGCCACCGCCGTCGACATCCCGGCCATCGTCTTGTCGGGCGGCCCGATGCTGGACGGCTGGCATGACGGTGACCTGGTCGGTTCCGGCACGGTCATCTGGCGCGCCCGTCGCAAGCTGGGCGCCGGCGAAATCACCGAAGACGAATTCCTCGACATGGCCTGCGCCTCGGCGCCGTCGGCCGGTCACTGCAACACCATGGGCACGGCTTCGACCATGAACGCGGTCGCCGAGACCATGGGCCTGTCGCTGCCGGGCTGCTCGGCTATTCCAGCGCCCTATCGTGAACGCGGCCAGATGGCCTATGAGACCGGCGTGCGCATCGTCGAGATGGCCTATGAGGACCTGAAGCCCTCCAAGATCCTGACCAAGGCGTCGTTCATGAACGCCATCGCCGCCGTCGCCGCCATCGGCGGGTCGACCAATGCTCAGCCGCATATCACCGCCATGGCCCGCCATGCCGGGGTCGACATCACCGATGCCGACTGGCGTGCGGCCTACGACATCCCCTTGCTCCTCAACATGCAGCCGGCCGGAAAGTATCTGGGTGAGCGCTTCCACCGCGCCGGCGGGGTTCCCGCCATCCTGCACGAACTGGCCGTCGCCAATCTGATCGACACCACGGCCGCCACCGTCACCGGCAAGACCCTGGGCGAAAACATCGAGGGCAAGGCGTCGAAAGACCGCGAGATGATCAAGACGGTCGCCGAACCGATGATGGAACGCGCCGGTTTCCTGGTGTTGAAGGGCAACCTGTTCGATTTCGCCATCATGAAGACCTCGGTGATCTCCAAGGAGTTCCGCGCGCGTTACCTGTCGCGTCCGGGTCATGAGAACATCTTTGAGTGCAAGGCCGTGGTGTTCGACGGTTCGACCGATTACCACGACCGTATCAACGATCCGGCACTGAACATCGATGAGGACACCATTCTGGTCATCCGCGGCTCGGGCACGATCGGCTGGCCGGGTTCTGCCGAGGTCGTCAACATGACCCCGCCGGACGCCCTGCTGAAGAAGGGCATTACCTCGCTGCCGACGCTGGGTGACGGCCGTCAATCGGGTACGTCGGACTCGCCGTCCATCCTGAATGCTTCGCCGGAAAGCGCGGCCGGTGGCGGCCTGTCGTGGCTGCGGACCGGCGATATGATCCGCATCGACCTCAATACGGGTGCCTGCGATGCCCTGGTCGAGGCCGATGTCATCGCCGAGCGCAAGACAGAGGGCCTGCCGCCGGTGCCGGAGAGCATGACCCCGTGGCAGGAGATCTACCGTAGTACGGTTTCGCAACTGCACACCGGCGGCGTCATGGAGCCCGCCCTTAAGTTTACCCGCATCGCCGAAAAGATGCCGCGACACAATCATTGATTTGACGCTGCACGTGTTGCACCGCGTCACTGGTAGCGGTAACAAAATTAACGATAAATGCGCGCCAAATTTGGGGGATTTGGCGCGCAAATCCTTTTAAAATATAGCGTTCTGCGTATCCGACGCTTGCGTAAATTTGCGCAAAAAGTTAAGGTCCGCCCAAGTACCGCCCCAACGATAAGGCCACACAAAAAAGGTGCTTGAACAAGGTTAGGGAACGGGCAGCACGCCCGACTTCAAGGGAGTAGAGGATGTCCTCGACAACAAAGACCGTGAACATGGGTCTGGTCATGGGGCTCGCCATCGGCGCGGCTCTGGGCGGGCTTCTGTTCGGCTACGATACGGCCGTCATTTCCGGCGCGGAAGCGTCGATCAAGTACAATTTTGTCACGCCCAACACCGCGTGGGACGAAACCAAGCAGAACTTTTTCCACGGTCTGGCCGTCGGTATCGCGCTTCTGGGCTGCGTTATCGGCTCTGCCATTGCCGGGCCGCTTGCCACCAAGTTTGGCCGTCGCTTCGGCATGATGGTCGCCGCAGCGCTCTTCTTCGTCTCGTCGGTGATGTCGGCCTTCCCGGAAACTTTCCTAGCGCCGATCGGGGGAATGGGCGTCGACGCGCTTTGGCCCTTCATGATCTATCGCATGTTCGGTGGCGTCGCCATCGGGATGGCATCGCTCATTTCTCCGATGTATATCGCTGAAATTGCCCCGGCCAAGCATCGGGGACTGTTGGTGTCGCTGCAACAGATCGCTATCGTCGTCGGCATCACCCTGGTCTATTTCGTCAATATGAAGATCGCCCAGGCTGGCGGCGGCGACGATACCTGGATCCACGCCTCGGGCTGGCGCTATATGCTGGCTTCGTGCGCCATTCCGGCCACCATGTTCCTTGTCGCCGCCTTCTTCATGCCCGACACCCCGCGCTGGTATGTCATGAAGGGCCATGACGCCAAGGCGGAAAAGCTGTTGCATGAGCTCAACGATCCCGACACGGCCAAGGCGACCATGGCGGAAATCAAGGACAGCCTGGTCGATCATTCGGGTAAGCTTTTGTCTTTCGGCGGCGGTGTCGTCGTTGTCGGCATACTTCTGTCGGTCTTCCAGCAGGTTGTTGGCATCAACGCCGTTCTGTATTACGCGCCCAGCATGTTCAAGAATATCGGGATGGCGACGGATGCGGCCATGCTGCAAACTGTCATCATGGGCATTGCCATGGTGGTGTTTACGGTCATTGCTCTGTTCACTGTCGACAACTGGGGCCGCAAGCCTTTGCTGATCCTCGGCGCCGTGGTTATGGCGGCATCGTTGTTCTTCCTGGGCTACCTCTATCAGACCCACCAGCAGGGCATGATCTTCCTTGTCACGGCCATCGTCTACATCGCCGGTTTCTCGCTGTCGTGGGGCCCGATCGTGTGGGTTCTGCTGTCGGAAATGTTCCCGAACTCGATCAAGGGCGCAGCCATGTCGATCGCCGTCGCCGCGCAGTGGATCGCCAACTACATCGTGTCGCAGACCTTCCCGATGATGGACGGAAATTCGCAACTGATCGCGCTGTTCAACCATGGATTCTCCTTCTACGTCTATGGCGCGTGCTCGGTCCTGGCGGCTCTGTTCGTGTGGAAGTACGTACCGGAAACCAAGGGCAAGACTTTGGAGGCCATCGAAGGCCTCTGGAAGAAGCACTAAGTCGCGTATCCGGGCGGCCTGTGACAGGCCGCCCGGCATTCCCTTAAGCGATATAAAGAGAATACTATGCTGCGCTTAAGCTCCAACGAAACCACGCTGGATATCTGCCCCGACGTCGCGGGTAGTCTCTGGCGTTTTGTCCATCAGGGCCGCGATATCCTGCGGCCGACGGCGGACGGGACGACCGACGCCCTGATGACCTCCAGCTTCCCGCTGGTCCCCTATTGCAACCGCATCCGCAACGGCGAGTTTGCCTTTGAGGGCAAGAAGGTCAAGCTGACGCCGAATTTAGGCAATGGCCATCCGCATCCGTTGCATGGCCAGGGCTGGCGCCAACCGTGGCGCGTGATCGAGGCGTCGCCGACGCGGGCTGTGCTGTCCTATGTGCATGACGCCGATGAGTGGCCGTGGGCCTATGAGGCGGTGGTGGTCTACGAATTGCGGCCTGCGGGCCTGCGGGCCTATCTCAGCGTGAAGAACCTGTCGCGCAACACCATGCCGGCGGGTCTGGGCTTCCATCCCTATTTCCCGCGCACGCGCCAGACGCGTTTGAGGGCGGTGACGACGGGGATCTGGCGGGCCGATGACGACTGTCTGCCGGTGTCGTGGCATGCCGGCGTGCTGCGCAAGGACTGGTCGAAGGGCGATATCGTCGATCACGAGGTGACGATCGATCACTGCTATACGGGCTTTGGCGGCCGGGCCGAGATTTTGGAAGGCGATACGACCGTGCTGAGCTTGCGGGCGTCACCGGACTGCAAGTGGTTGCACGTCTTTGCGCCGCTGGACCATCCTGACTTCTTCTGCGTCGAGCCGGTGAACCATATGCCGGATCCGTTCAACCAGCCGAATTCGGGACTGAAGTGCCTGAAGGCCGGGGAAACCTCGATGGTGTGGATGGACATCGCTGTCAACTAACGGGGTTTGGGGCCGCATGGCTCTGGGCGTTCGGCGCGGAGATCGACCCACCGGGTCGATCTCATAAGCTTTGCCATGCGGCAAACCTTCGCTTCTCACCCCCAAACCCCATTCGTATTCAGCGCTCCCTACCCGTTCGGATGCAGCCCCGGCGCTTCCTGGCCGGTGCGGGCGACATATTCGGTATAACCGCCACCATAGCTGTGGACGCCCTCCGGTGTCAGTTCCAGCACCCGGTTCGACAGCGCCCCCAGGAAATGGCGATCGTGCGACACGAACAGCATCGTGCCTTCGAAATCAGCCAGCGCCGCGACCAGCATCTCCTTGGTCGCCATGTCCAGGTGGTTGGTCGGCTCGTCCAGCACCAGCAGGTTCGGCGGATCGAACAGCATCTTGGCCATCACCAGACGCGCCCTCTCGCCGCCGGACAAGACCCGGCACGGCTTTTCGACATCGTCGCCGGAGAACCCGAAGCACCCGGCCAGGGTCCGCAAGGCGCCCTGACCGGCCTGGGGGAAGGATCCGTCTAGCGACTCGAAAATCGTCTCTTCGCCGTCCAGCAGATCCATGGAATGCTGGGCGAAATAGCCCATCCGGACGCTGGCGCCGACCGTCACCGTCCCCTTGTCAGGTTCGGTCGTCCCGGCGGCCAGCTTCAGCAGGGTCGACTTGCCGGCGCCATTGGCCCCCAGCACACACCAGCGCTCCTTGCGGCGCACCTGGAAATCCAGGCCAGCATAGATTGACTGGTTGCCATAGCTCTTATGGACATTGCGCAGGTTCAACACGTCGTCGCCCGACCGCGGCGGGGTGCGGAACTCGAACTGCACCGACTGGCGCCGGCGCGGCGCCTCGACGCGTTCGATCTTGTCGAGCTTCTTCACCCGGCTCTGCACCTGGGCGGCGTGCGAGGCGCGTGCCTTGAAGCGCTCGATGAACTTGATTTCCTTGGCCAGCATGGCCTGCTGACGTTCGAACTGCGCCTGGCGCTGCTTCTCACTGAGCGCCCGCTGCTGCTCGTAAAAATCGAGATCGCCCGAATAGGTGATCAACGACCCGCCGTCGATCTCCACCACCTTGCCGATGATGCGGTTCATGAAGGCGCGGTCGTGGGATGTCATCAACAAGGCGCCGTCATAGTCCTTGAGAAACGCCTCCAGCCAGATCAGACTTTCCAGATCCAGGTGGTTGCTGGGTTCGTCCAGCAACATCCCGTCGGGCCGCATCAACAGGATACGGGCCAAGGCCACGCGCATCTTCCACCCGCCGGACAATAGCCCGACATCGCCGTCCATGCGTTCCTGGCTGAAGCTCAAGCCCGCCAGCACCTCGCGCGCCCGCGCCTCCAGGGCATAGCCGTCCAGCTCCTCGAACCGCTCCTGGACCTCGCCATAGCGCTCGATGATGGCGTCCATCTCGTCGGCCTGGTCCGGATCGACCATGGCGGCCTCCAGCTTCGCCATCTCGGCGGCCAAAGCGCTGACCGGTCCGACGCCATCCATGACCGCGGCGACCGCGCTCTGGCCGGACATTTCGCCGACATCCTGGCTGAAATAGCCGATGGTCATGCCGGCATCGATGGCGACCTGGCCGTCGTCGGGCAGCTCCTGGCCGGTGATCATGCGGAAGAGCGTGGTCTTGCCGGCGCCATTGGGGCCAACCAGGCCCACCTTCTCGCCTTTCAGAACGCCCATCGAAGCGTCGATAAACAGGATCTGGTGGCCGTTCTGCTTGCTGATATTGTCGAGGCGGATCATTAGGGACTTAACTGACTGAAAATGGGAGGATCGTCGACCTAACGGCCATGACGCGGCTTCGCGCAGGCCTGTACAGGAGCACAGCCAGTTAGGGAAGGGCAAGCCTTGCAGTCATTTCGCCAGACGGAGCGGAAGGCAAATGAGCCTCAGCTTATCCAAGATCGCCATTCCGTCGGTAGGCCGTCATTATACGCGCGTCACTTTCGGCCCGAGGTCAGATCAATGCTGTGAAACGACCACGCATTTCAACACCTGTTCATGAAGTATGCGCGGCGGACGATGAGTTGAGTTCCTTTTGATGTTCTATTCATCGTCACGGCCATCACAAAAAACCTTGTAGTCCACGACAACTGGATCATCTGATTCCCCCTGCGTAATAATAGAAAGTTTCGCCACCCCTCCTTTAGCCTGGAGAGTAAAGAAACAGTACGCGTAACCCGTTCCGGAGCAACTGTCCAGTTCTGGAAATCGCAGAGGATCTACTTGCGCATCATCACCAACAAATCTTTCCTTCGTGCCTGGTGGTGCTTTCCATCCCGAATTTCCCAGCAATTCCCGGGCTTTCGAAAACGTCTGACCAAATACGACCGGCACATTGTATTCCCCGCCACAGACCACGTCACTTCCTGTGATTTTATCAAATGTAAGACTATGATTTTTGAGACTAATTTGGCCAACAGGAATGACATCATCCGAAACTCGCAGATGGTCACCGACAATTTCTATATTGTTTATTCCGATTGCGTTTTTCCCCTTACCATATAAGACACCAATCAGTTGACCACCGTCGAAAAATGCCAAATTCGCATCTTTAGTGAAGCAATGCCCACTGGTGCCTGGATCGTAACCGCGAATTATAAATACAGAGTCCAGCCGTTGAAACGCCTCCTCTTTTACTACGCGCCACCCTTGTTGCTGTGCTATTTTTCCGCCGGGCGTCTGAGCTTTATATTGATCGGGATCACCGCAATAGTTATCCGCATCGCCGTCATATGACTTAACGGCGGGCAACTGCTGCAGACGTACGAGACTCGCACCGGCAACATTGGAACGAAGGGCATATTCCTTTGGCTGCGGCGATTCCGCACCAGCGACTGAGAAACTCGTTTTCCAGTTCGTATGTGACAAGGATAAGACTAGCCATGAGAGCAATACAAGAAAGCCAGCGGCCCCAGCAATTAAGGCAAACGGTGTTGAGTTCTGGCGCTTTGCGGTGAGGCGGGAAGCCAAATCTGTCACTGTAATCTGCGACTTTTCGTCGGGACTATCCGTTTCAAGAATTCGTCGTTTTTGCGCCGCAAATTCTTCGTCTGAGAGAAGCCCTTCGGCGTGAAGTTTGCCCACACGTTCTAGCTCATCCCAGCGCTTCATTGACAATTCCCCTATCAGAGCCCGGTCGCTCTCCGCTTAAGGGAAGATAGACCGAGATCCAGTCTTAGGGAAGACTTAGGAATTGCAGGAATTTCGGGGAATGGCTTAGTCGATTTATTCTTTCAATTATCTGTTGCGGCCAGCTGGGTGGTCGAACAAGAGGGAGGAATCAAGTCTGTAGTCTACGCTGATTTGGATATCACCGTTGGACCTCCTCGCCGCCGACCAACTGAAGGCAAAAGAAATCTGCAGTGTACTCAAAATCTCCAGCAGTGCATTGCCGAATTATCTACTCGTTAGCCATTGCCCAGCATCCGTCGAAATCCAGACAACTAGAACGGCTCGCGATCTTCAAAGTGATCATGACCTAGAGCGTCGTAGCTCTGCCTGTCATCTTCGTCTTCGTTGTTGTCATATCCATATCTAGTACGACTGATCGCGCGTCGATTTTCTTCTTTTACATGTACAATATGCTCACCAAAGTCTAACAACTTGATATGGCGACCAGCCAGATGTGAGAATTCTTCAGCATAGAGGCCAGAAAATGACGCTCCGGAAAAGCCCTGTGATCGCGCTACAAGGTTCACAAGCCAACCGGAATCCACGGTCGATAAGCCAGAGCCCAGAGATAACTTTGGCCGCCGCTTGATTTTTCCGTCTACATGCGCCTGAACAAGAAGTGCACGAACATGTGCGTTACGATATTTGGATAATTCTTCTATCATCGCGGGTGGTATGTCTATTTCGCATATTATTAATAGCCAAAGCATCCACAAAAGTTCATGGTCGTGATTAAGTGCAAGGCACTTTCGGATAATAATCTCGGCGACGGCCTGCCAACCCTCTAAGTCGATAGGTTCACCTAACGCCTTCCGTTTGGCAACAAGAAGGCAAGCATAATCAATTGCGTGAGGATGTTTTTGAATTATTCTTTGAATGTTTTGTTCGACAAAACCCCAATGAAACGAACGATAAACGCGCCCTTCGTCAAATGCCCTGAAAAGAATTTTCACGGGGCTATCTGAACCAATCTCCCTCGCGTATGTGACGGCTTCAGTAATTGCCCGTTCAATTTTTTCAGGGCGTATGGCAAATCCGAAAAAACCCATATGGTCTCTAAGTCTTTGAGCCCATAGGTCGTTGATAGGTTCCAAACTGGAAAGAATTTTTGTTTTTTGATCATTAAGATTTAGCTCATATGTGGCTAATACATCCCTCAGATAAGACAGAACCGATTGTGCTTCATGCTCCGTTCGGAGTCCTATGTAATAGTCATCCACATGGCGAACGGCCCCTACGATCAAATGCCCGACCGCCTGCTTAAGCTCTGTGTCGAGTTTTGCTAGTACAAATTCAGCGATTAATCTATAAGCATCTGGCCCCACCAGAACACCTCTAGTGTTGCCGCGTTGACCATTCCGCACAAAAAAATCTAATGCATTAAAGAAATTTGCCTCAGAACTTCTATCTGTATCTGATTTCGAAGATTCAATACCATGCATCGACCAAGCAATAGAATGAGTGTAAAGACTTGGAAAACACTGAGCTATGTCCGCTTTAAGGACAAATGGAGCAAATCTTAGATTTTTTGAAGCGCGTTTCGACAGTTCGGAGAGCGATGGAACCTTAACTGCTCTCTCGTCGCTTTCGCCCATGAGCATCGGCGCACCGATTGAGTATTCAGAACGGGCATAATTCGATTCAAAGTGCTTCCAGTTCTTCCAGACGAAGCTCGATATGTAGAAATATGAAATTATGTTTGGCGTGCCGAAGAAGCGCCGACTCCCGTCATGCTTTGTACCGCTGTATCGAACATATTCGGTTTTTCTTTCATGAAACTGATTGTCGTCTAACTTTCCAACAATGCCATGAAATGCGCGCTTAGCATCCTTAGACACAAAGCATGGGGGAAGCGTTTCGGGATATAGGCCTAAGTTGATAAGCGTAAATCGAGTCTTCATGGTTAGAGCATAACGGGAAATTTGATATTTTCACAACCCTAAAAGGTCAATCGTGGAGCTGGCAATCATTAGCTTGAGCCCATTGTTTACCCATAGCAAAGGCACCGGTGTCACTTTGGTTTTCGTCAATGCGCCATTCCCGAACCTGTCAGATATGGGTCCAGACAACCGCTACACGCCAGCCCCTATTTCCCACGCGGACTGAGCCACCCCTCCGACGTCATCCAGTCGATGATGGCGCCTTGCCAGTCGTCACGCGGCAGCAGCGGAAAGCCATGCTCTCCCTTGGCAAACAACCGCGCCTCGGCCGGCACGCCGGCATGACGTAGCGCCTGGAAATAGACGATGGCGTTGTCGACATCGACCAGGGTGTCGTCGGCAGCGTGCAGGATCAGGGCCGGCGGCGTCTGGGCCGTGACCTGCTTTTCGTTGGAAAATTCAGCGACCTTGTCTGGTGAAGGTGACATCCCCAGAAGCCCTTCGCGCGATCCCATGTGCGTGATCTTGGCGTCCATGCTGATCACCGGATAGACCAGAACCTGGAAGTCGGGACGCAGACTCAGCGAATCCGGATTGGCAACATAGGCCGTGTCGAAATGCGTGGCCAAGGTAGCCGCGAGATGTCCGCCCGCCGAAAAACCGACCACACCGACGCGGGCCGGATCGAGGTTCCATTCGGCAGCATGTTGCCGAACGAAGCGCAGCCCGGCTTGCGCATCCTGAATCGGCCCGATCGACGGGGCCTGCATGGTCGCAGCACTCGGCAGCCGGTACTTCAGCACGATGGCAGCAATGCCGTGATCGACGAAGTACCTGGCCTGCTCGACGCCCTCATATTCAAAGGTGAGGCCGGCATAGCCTCCGCCCGGAATGATCAGAACGCTGGCGCCTGTGGCCTTCGCCCTGGCCGGCAGATAGACTTGCAACATCGGCCGCGACACCTGCTGTACCCATCCCGTGCCCGTGCCCTTTTCGGTGTCCGGACCCGGCTTGGAATTGGGAATGGCGCCGTCGCCATACAGGGCAAAGCTTTGCATCTTGGCCGGGAACATGGCGTCGCGATCCGGCTCGGCCGCCATCGCCGGCAGGGCGAACAACGCCGCCGCAACCATCAGACACACAGACCTCAATCCCATTAGCTTCATCCTTTGAAAATCCTCACCGGTGTCGCCTTGAACGCCGGCGTCTTGCCACGCGGATCCACCATCGCCCGAACCCGCACACTGGCCTGCGGATAATAGGCCATCACCGTGCCCTTGGCGATGTCGAAGGCCCGCACCGTCACGAGAAATTAATCGGTTATCACTGGGTCATCGTTTATCCTGCATTATTTAGAATGCGGACTTAATATGACCGGGTTCGCGGAAGACTCTGCAACCCATTATATGCCACCCAATTTCTGCAAGTTGGCTTGACGAAAGGCCTTTGCGTCTTCCTAGTTACAAGGCAAGCGCGGAGCCCGTTTGACAACGCGGTATTCAGCGAGAAGGGGCAAACATGTCTGTAAGAACTGCCGAAGGGCCTTCTCGAAGCCACAAGGGCTGGGCCGTGGGGGCAGCGTTGACGGGCATTACGGGAGCCTTGCTGGCAATCGAGTTTCCCATTATCGGCGATCTGGCCACGCCGGACTATGATGCTTTGCGTCAATTTATCAGCGAGCTCGGTGCCGGTGGTGCCACAAACGCCCAATGGATCAACCACTTCGGTTTCCTTCCCGCCGGTGTCTTGCTGACGTCTTTTTCCGTCCTGGCCTGGATGGCTTTGCCGCGAAAGGGAGCGACCACGGCTGGCTTTTTGGGCACTGCCCTCTATGCCATCGGCTATATCGCCGCGGTCTTTTTTCCGTGCGGTGCCGGTTGCGCCGTAGACAGTGAGGACCCCGTGCAGTTACTGCACAATTTTTTCGGCATCGCTGGCTATCTGACGGCGCCGGGCGCTCTGATCTGTTTCGCGATCGGCGCGAGGGCCTGGCCGGACGCGAACCTCCTGAGCCGACTTGGATGGGTGTATGCGGCTGTCGCGGCATTGGGTTTGGCGGGACTAATGACGGATTTGCCATACCGCGGACTTTGGCAGCGCATTCTGGAGGCAGGCGTTCTGATATGGTGTCTGACCGGCGCGCTGTACCTGGCGCGACAGCCTTTCAAGTCGCGGAGTATCGGTACTTGATACCAATCGCACTATAGTTTCTGCTTCCGTCTCCAGCGTCTGGCGCTCGTTCAGTTTTCGTCGATTTCGTGTCAGGACGACTATTTTGACCGACCTGCCGGCCCCCAAGACCTGGTCTGCCAGATATACGACCGGCCGGCCTGCGCTAGTTCCGGTACTGACGCGCGACTCGAAAATCCTGGACTATGCGCTGAGCGGGAATGTGACCGCGATCGCCTGTAAAATCCAGCTCTCAGTTTATCCAGCCGCCATCGATGATATGGATCTGGCCGGTGGTGAAGCTCGACTCGTCCGACGCCAGATACAGGGCGAGGTTGGCCAGTTCTTCGACTCGGCCGAAGCGGCCCATGGCCTGGCGGGCGGTGAATTCACTGTAGGCCTTGTCGAAGTCGCCGGTGTCGCGCAGGCGCTGCAGCAGGGACGGGGTCTCGACCGTGCCCGGGCAGATGGCGTTGCAGCGGATGCCCTTGGTCACGAAGTCGGCCGCCACCGCCTTGGTCAGGCCGATCACGGCGGCCTTGGTGGCGCCGTAGGCGAAGCGGTTGGGGATGCCCTTTACCGATGAGGCGATCGACGACATGTTGATGATCGATCCGCCGCCCCCAGACTTTTCATAGTTGGCCAGCATGCCGGGCAGGAAGGCGCGGACCGTGCGGTACTGCGCCGTCACGTTGAGGTCGAGCGAGAACTGCCAGGCATCTTCGTCGCAATCCAGAATCGTGCCGGCGTGAACGTAGCCGGCGCAATTGTAGAGTACGTTCACTTCCGGAAATTCGGAAGCGATGGTCTTAACCGCTTCGGCATTGGTGACATCGAGCACGCGCGGGATGGCGCCTTCGATCGTGCCGATCAGGTCTGCCTTGATATCGGTGGCGATGACCGTGGCGCCTTCGGCGATGAAGCGTTCGGCGGTGGCGCGGCCAATGCCCTGGCCGGCAGCGGTGATGAGGGCGGTTTTCCCGGCAAGACGTGGCATAGGTGGTCTCTTCTTAAGCCGCGGCGCGGCGTCAACGATGGAAAAGGTTGTCCACAGATAAGCCAGATAAGCCAGATAAGACAGATTTCAGGTTTTTCCGGAAAGGGCTGAGTGCGTAGCGCCGCTCGAACCATCTGACTTATCTGGCTTATCTGTGGACATCCCTTGGGGAGGTAAGGCCGCTGCGCGGCCTCAGAACTGTTTCAACGGCAGGCAGGCGGGGCCTACGGGGTCGAACGCCTTGTAGGTCAGGATGAACTCCTGGTGCCCCATGGCTTCGCTCAGGGTCTTGCGGCCGGCGGCGACGTCCAGAACCAGGCTGGTGATTTCCTCGCCGACCTCGTCCAGAGTGCCGCGACCTTCCATGATGCGGCCCGCGTCGATATCCATATCGGCCGCCAGCTTGCGGTAGGTTTCCGGGTTGGCGCAGACCTTGATCACCGGCGAAATGGCCGAGCCGACGACGCTGCCGCGGCCGGTGGTGAACAGGGTCACGTGCGCACCGCAGGCGATCAGTTCGACAATTTCCGCATTGTCGGAAATGTTAGGGAAGCCGAAGCGCGGCTCCCCGTCCGGTACCACGTCCAGCAGATAGAGCCCGCCGGTCGGTGGCTGGTCGCCCGGCTTGAGAATTCCGCAGATCGGTGCCGCCCCCGACTTGGAATAGGCGCCCATCGACTTTTCTTCCTGGGTGGTCAGGCCGCCCTCGGCATTACCGGGTGCGAACGAGCCGAAGCCCATGATGGTGTAATAGGCCTCGGCCTTCTGGACGCAGGCTTCGAGTTCGGCGCCCAGTTCTGGCGTGATGGCGCGCGAGGCCATGATCTTCTCGCAGCCGACCAGTTCGCCGGTTTCCTCAAAGATGCAGGCGGCGCCCAGGGCGCCCAGGGTGTCAAAAGCCCGGCCGACGGCCGGATTGGCGGTAATGCCCGAGGTGCCGTCGGAGCCGCCGCAGATGGTGGCGACGATCAGCTCCGACACGTCCATCTGGCCACGCGGGGTCTGGTTGGCGACGGTCTGGATGCGGCGGACGGCCTCCAGGCCCTTGCGAATGGTTTCGGCGGTGCCGCCCTCGTTCTGGATGACGAAGGTCTCGACGGGACGACCCGAGGCCTCGATGGCGCGGGTCAGCGAACTGCGGTTGAAGCTCTCGCAGCCCAGCGATACCAGCACGACACCGCCGACATTGGGATGGGTGCACAGCTTTTCCATCATGTCGTAGGCGTATTGGTTCGGATAACAGCCCGGAAAGCCGATCAGGTGGACCTCGGCGTCGTCGGCCTTGTCGACGATGCGGCGGGCGACGTGGTGGGCGCATTCGACCAGATAGGCGACGGCGATGACATTGCGGATGCCCTTGCGGCCATCGGGGCGCAGCCAGGCTTGAAACTGCTTTTCAGCCATGACCGGTCGCCTCACGCGTATGGGAACTGATGTAGTCGCTTTTCATATTGTGCATGTGGACATGGTTGCCGCGTTTGGCATCGGCGGTCATCGAACCGATCGGGGCGCCGTATTTCAGCACCTTGTCACCGATGGTGACGTCGTAGCGGGCGATCTTGTGGCCAACGTCGATATCGGCCGACAGGATTGCATCGGCGCCGTCGAAGCTGACCACCTGGCCGACCGCGGCATGTTCGCGGCAGACCAGGACGTTGTCGTCCGGATGCAGCAGGATGAAGGGGCCGAAGTTCATGACACCACCGGCTTTTTCGTATCCTGGGGCGTAGGGGCGTCTTCGTGCAGCAGGCCTTCGTGTTTCAGGGCGTTCCACAACTCGGCCGGGATGTCGGTGTGGAACAGTTCGAGATTGGTCTCGACCTGGCCGGCCGAAACCATGCCCGGAATGACGCAGGCGACGGCCGGGTGGGCGAGGGGGAATTGCAGCGCGGCGGCGGGCAGGGGCACGCCGTGGTCAGCGCATAACCGGCCCAGGGCCTTGGCCTTCTTGACGACGTCTTCGGGGGCGGCGCCGTAGTTGTAGTGGTTGTCGCCGACCAGGATACCGGAGTTGAACGGCCCGCCCAGGATGATCGACACCTTGCGGCGCAGACATTCCGGCAGCAACTCATCCAGAGCGCCCTGTTCCAGCAAGGTATAGCGGCCGGCCAGCAGGATGGTGTCCAGGTCGGTATAGGGCAGGACCTCCAGGCAGATGCCCGTCTCATTGACCCCTAAGCCGATGGCGCCGACATTGCGCGCCGCCTTCAGCTCGTCCATGGCGCGGTAGCCGCTATTGAGGAAGATCTTGGTGTGGTGGGCCGCATTGTCGCCATGCGGCATCTCGCCGATATCGTGGCACAGCAGGATGTCGATATAGTCGCGCTTCAGCCGGGCGGTGCTGGCCTCGAACGAGCGCATGATGCCGTCGTAGGAATAGTCGAAGCGCGGCTCAAACGGGTCGCCGTCGACAAAGCCGTGGCGCTCGGTGCCCGGCGGTGGCGGCGAAATCGAGTCGAGTACGCGGCCGACCTTGGTCGACAGACTTGCACGCGTCGGCAGGTTGGCGCCGACTCTGCGCTCTGACAGGCCCTGGCCATAATGCGGGGCGGTGTCGACATAGGCGATGCCGTGGCGAAAGGCGTAGTCCAGGGCTTTTTCGGCGTCTTCGTCGGCGACCGTGCGATACAGGTTGCCGATACCCGCGGCGCCGAAGCCAAGCGCGGTGACGCTCACGGCGGTGGTGCCGATGGTGTTTCGGGGCAGGGAAGAGGTGAGGCTCACGGGGTACGCGTTTCGTCGCTGAGATTTACGTTTAAAACTGTTCTTATAGATGAAATTAATAACAACCCATCATGTCATAGGCAAGGGAATTATCGGGTATTATCCCGGCCCACCCAAGGATTTGCTGAGGGTTTTTGCGGCGTTTTTCAGCCGTTGCAGGGCTTCGTCGTGGGTGACGCCGTCATGGATGTGGATATAGGGCATGGTCAGGGCCGCAACGGTCGTGACGTCGTTCATCACCGGCGCCGACAGGTCGGTAATGCCGTCGATATATTCCGACAAAGAGGTGAAATGTCCCAGGGACAGGGCCTTTTCGGCGTGGGTTTCGAAGGCTTTCCACTCATCGCCGGTAGCGCCGGACTTGAGCAGGGTGCGCCATTGCTCGCGAATCTTGGGCTTTTGGAAGGCGTAGAGCACGACGCCCGAGGTCGAATGGATCAGCGGGCGCTGGTAGCCGACGCGGACTGAGAAACCGAGATCGCCGGGTGCTTCGATACGGGCGATGACCACCATGCGGTCGTCAGAGGCGATGGTCAGGTGGCAGGCTTGACGGGTGGCGTCGCTCAGGGACTGCATCATCGGCAGGGCGCTGGCCAGCAGGTTCTGGCTGGGGCCGCGCGAAATGCCCAGCGAAAACAGCTTGTTGGTCAGTTCAAAGCCATCGCCGCGCGGCGAGGCGCCGACATAGCCGCGCGATTCGAGCACCTGGACCATGCGAAAGAGTTCGCTGACTGAGCGATCGAGGCGCTGGGATATCTGCGACAGGGTCATAGGCTGTTTGGCACCGGCCAGCAGTTCCAGGACGTCGAGGCCTTTTTCCAGCGCAGGAGCGCGGTATTTGGTGGCGGCAGAGTCTTTACTTATCGTGTCTTTAGGCATTTTGCAGGGCCTCATCAAAGGCGTAGAGACGGCGGGCATTGCCGCCCAGAATAGCGTCACGTGTGGCCGGGTCCTTATCGGCTAACCAGGTTGTCGTCCAGTCGAACCAGGCGCGGTAGCTGTCCTTGAGCAGAACCACCGGCCAGTCGGAGCCCCACAACAGCCGGTCGGGGCCAAAGGTGTCGAACAGATGGTCGGCATAGGCGGTGACGGGTTGGCCGTCCGCTTCGGTCAGAAGGCCCGACAGCTTGCAGGCGACGTTGGGGTTTTCGGCGACTTTTGCGATTTTGTCGGCCCAGGGCTGCATCTGTCCGGCGCCGATCGGTGGCTTGCCGCCGTGGTCAATGATGATGCGCAAGGTGGGATAGTCTTTGGCGATGCGGTCAATGGCGCTGAGGTGACGGGTAAACACCAGGGCGTCAAAGGTCAGGCCGCGAGCGGTCATTTCCTCCAGCGCCGGGCGGCAGGCGTCTTGGAGGATCCAGTCGTCATCCAGCCCTTGCAGCGTGGGGCGCAGGCCTTTCAGCTTTGGCTGGTGCGACAGGTAGGCAATGCGGTCAGTCGATTTCGGCGCGGCGAAATCGGTCCAGCCGACCACGGCCTTGATCAACGGTTCGGCCTTGGCCAGGGACAGCAGCCACATGGTGTCGGTTTCGGACGGCTGCGACTGAACCAGGACGGTGCCAGTGACGCCGCAGTCCGCCGTCACCTCACGCAGGTCGGCAGCGACGAAATCGCGGCAAATCTCCGGCAAGTCCGGTGTCGGCCACGACTGGTCGTTGCGGCCGATGTGCCAGAGATGCTGATGGGCGTCGATGATCATCAATGCGACGACGCGGGAAGGCTGTCGACCTTTACGCCCTTGGGGGCGGTGAAGGCGTACAGAGCAATGACGCCGAAACAGGCGGCAACGACCGCGAAGGACGTACGGATGTCACTCTGGTCGGAGACGAAGCCCATGATCGCGGTCAGAACCGCACCGCCGATGATGCTCATGACCAGCAAGGACGAGCCGGTCTTGGTCAGGTTGCCCAGGCCGGCGATCGAGGTGGCGAAGATGGTCGGGAACATGATCGACATGAAGAAGGACGAGGCGACCAGAGCCCACATGCCGGTTTCTCCGCCCAGGACCACGGCAGCGATCATCAAACCGATGTTGATGACAGCGAAGACGCCCAGGATCAGGTTGGGTGACAGCTTGCTCATCAGGGCTGTACCGAAGAAGCGGCCGGCGGCGAAAGCGGCCAGAGCGTAGTAGAGATAGGTGGCCGCGTCCTTATCGACCAGGCCGATTTCCTTTTGGCCATAGCGGATCATGTAGCTCCAGATGCCGACCTGTGCGCCGACATAGAAGAATTGCGCGACCACACCCATAAGGAAGCGCGGCTTGCTGAACAGGCGGCCAATCGAGGCGAAGAAGCCGACCTGTTCGCCGGTGTCTTCCTCGGCGTTCTTCGTCGCGGCGTCGGGGAACTTGCTGAACAGGACCAGGGCGGCCCAGGCGAGGACGACAACGCCGATGATCAAATACGGCGTCTGCACGGCCTTGACCTCGGAAATGTAGAAGGCCTGGCGGGCGCCTTCGGTCATGGCGGCGAGCGCCGTTTCATCGTGCTCGATGCCTGACAGGATGAAGCTCTGGCCGATCCAGATGCCGGCCAGCGAGCCCAGCGGATTGAAGGCCTGGGCCAGGTTGAGGCGGAAGGCTGCTTTATCCGGCGAACCCAGCACGGTGATCAGCGGATTGGCCGACGTTTCGAGGAAGGCCAGGCCCGAGGCGATGACGAACAGGGCGCCGAGGAATGACGTATATTGGTGGTTCTCGGCGGCCGGCCAGAACAGGAAGGCGCCTAGGGCGTACAGGACCAGCCCGACGATGACCGCCGCCTTGTATCCCAGTTTGCGCATCAGGAAGGCTGCAGGCAGGGCGAGGATAAAATAGCCCATATAGAAGGCCGACTGCACCAGGCCCGATTGCAGGTCGGTGAGGATAAAGGCCTTCTTGAATTGCGGGATCAGAATGTCGTTGAGATTATTGGCCATGCCCCAGAAGAAAAACAGAGCAGTGATCAGCAGCACGGGCCAGAGCGCGTTACGCGCCGGCGTGCCGGAAGCAGGCGAAGTCGACATGAAAAATTTCCCTGTTGTGTGGGCTTGCAAAAACCCTTGTTCTTGTGCGGTATTTAACATCACATATGAACGCGATGGTCAAATATGAAATTCGACAAGCGCGCTTTAACCTGCACCAGACGAGGATGCCATGCCGGAGCCACTGTATTTCGCCCTGGACCTGAAGGACGATCCGGAGCTTATTGAACGCTATAAAGCCTGGCATGCACCCGGAGCGGTGCCGGCGGCCATCAACGCCTCGATTCGCGATGCCGGTATCGACGGGCTTGAGATCTTCCTGGCCGGCAACCGGCTGTTTATGATCCTGACGCCAGGCGAGGGCTTCGATGCCGAGGCCAAGGCGCGCGCCGACGCCGCCAGCCCGCATGTTCAGGCCTGGGAAAAGCTGATGTGGGAGTTCCAGCAGCCCTTGCCATTTGCCGCTGCGGGTGAAAAATGGCGGCAACTGGAAAAAATCTACGACCTGGCCCTTCAAACATGAGCCTGCCCCTTATCCCTGAACGTTCGTGCAGCGGCTGCACCCTGTGCTGCAAGCTGCTGGGCATTCAGGTTCTGCAAAAGCTGCCGGGGATCCTGTGTTCGCATTGCCTGCCGAACAAGGGCTGCGGCATCTATGCGCAGCGGCCAAGCGACTGCGCCACCTTCCACTGCAGTTGGCGGACGTGGCGTAACCTCGGCGACCACTGGTTCCCGGCGCACAGCCACCTGATGGTGATCTTGGCCCCCGATGACAGCCGTCTGCTGATCAAGGTCGATGCTGCCTGGCCGGAGGCCTGGAAGGTGCAACCGTTCTACGACGAGATCAAGGCCATGGCGAAGAAGATGGTGCCCGGTGGTTACCAGGTGGCGGTCCAGGTAGGGGACAGCTTTACGTTCGTTCTGCCCGATCGCGAGGTCGAGATGGGGGCAATCGCCGCTGATGAACGGGTGGTTTTCTCGCGGCGGGCGACTCCCGCCGGACCGCAGTTCGACATCCGCAAGATCAAGGCCTGAAGCGCCACGGTCACGCCGCTGAAAAAATTTGTCTTACAATTTGCCAGACGCCTTTTCATACAGTAAGGCAGGCCGATAAACGTGTCAGGTCAGACCCGAAAGAGGAAACAGATGGGACAATTTTCTGCCAGCAAGCCGCTCAAAATCGGTCTGATTGGTCTGGGTAAGATCGCGGTGGATCAGCATATCCCGTCGATCCGGAGCAACCCGTCTTTGCGCCTGGTGGCCGGCTGCAGCCCCAGTTCACGCGTAGACGGACTGGCGTGCTACAATTCCATGGAAGAGATGCTGGCAGCTCATCCGGACATCGACGCCCTCTCCATCTGTACCCCGCCGCAGATCCGTCATTCTATCGCCAAGAAGGTCATTGCCGCCGGCAAGCATACCTTCCTGGAAAAGCCCCCCGCGGCCACCCTGGGTGAGGCCGAAGCCATCGCCGCCCTGGCCAAGGCCAAGGGCGTGAGCCTGCTGGCATCGTGGCATTCGCGGTTTGCCCCGGCGGTGGAAGCCGTGCGTCTGTGGATTGCCGAGCGTAATATTTCGTCACTCAAGATCGTGTGGAAGGAAAACGTCCGTCAGTGGCACCCGGGCCAGAAGTGGATTTTCGAGGCCGGCGGCATGGGCGTGTTCGATCCCGGCATCAACTCCCTGTCGATCCTGACGGCGATCCTGGCCGAGGCGGTGATCGTGAAAAAGGCCGACCTGCATATTCCGGTCAACTGTGATGCGCCGATCCAGGTCGAGATGGACATGACGACCGAGAGTGGCCTGCCGATCCGGGCGGAATACGACTTTCTGCAGACCGGGATTCAGACCTGGAGCATCTACATCGAGAGCGCCAAGGGCGAGAAGCTGGCCCTGCACCTGGGTGGGACGGAACTGGAGATCAACGGCCACGTCAAGATCAAGGAAAAGGAAGCCGAGTATTCGGGCCTGTATGCCCATTTCCTGAGCCTGGTGAATGCCGGGGCTTCGGATGCCGACTTCGCGCCGCTGCGTATCGTGGCTGACGCCATGCTGCTGGGCAAGCGTATCGCCGCGCCGGAATATATCGAGTAGATTATTCTGAACCATCCGCGAAGCGGCCTTTACAGAAAGTGGGTCCACAGATTACACAGATTAGATGGATTAAGTAAGAAAGAACGCGTATCTAATCTTTCTAATCTGTGAAATCTGTGGATCCCCTTGCTTACGAATATTCCGCTTCGCGGGCGTTCAGGATGAACCGAAAAACCGGGGTTCCCAAACCGATTAAACGTTTCACTTGGCAAAGCACCGTCAAGGTGACAGTCTGACCTGCCCTCTGTATCGGAAGGCAAAAGTTTGTCCCAGGATTTGTTCGAGGCGGCCCGCGCCGCCATGCGGCACAGCCACTCTCCCTATTCGAACTTTAAAGTTGGCGCGGCTCTGCGCGACGAAGACGGCCGTATCCATGCGGGCTGCAATATCGAAAACGTTGCCTTTCCGGAAGGCATCTGCGCCGAAGGTACCGCCATCGCCCATCTGATCATGGCCGGTGCCAGACAGATCTTGGAAGTCGCCGTCATAGCCGAACGTCGGGACCTGGTGGCGCCGTGCGGGGGCTGCCGGCAAAAGCTGGCCGAGTTCGCTTCACCGGAAACGCGGGTCTGGCTGTGCGATGCGAACGGGCCGCAAAAATCTTTCACACTGTCGGAGCTTCTGCCGGCGGCCTTTGCGACTGACAGCCTCGGCTGAGCCTCCCAAACACTCACTCACGCGTCGTCGACGAACTCGGCTTCTTCGGTGTTGGTGCGGGTGACGCGGGCGACGCGCAGGGCGTTGGTTGAGCCCGACTTGCCGAACGGCATGCCGGCCACGATCACGATATCCTGGCCCGGTTCGGAAATGCCTTCCGTGCGGGCCAGCTTGGTGGCGACGGCCACCGTCTCGGTCATCGAGTGGGTAATCGGCGTCAGGACCGGGTGCACGCCCCAGGTCAGGGCCAGGCGGCGGGCCGTCTGCATATTTGGGGTCAGCCCCATGATCGGCGCGGTCGGGCGTTCGCGGGCGACGCGCATCACGGTGCTCGACGAATTGGTCATGGCGGCGATGGCCGAGGCGTCGATAGTCTGGGCGACCTGACGGGCAGCGGCAGCAATGGCGCCCGAGGTGCTCTTTTCCGGTTCCGGGCGGCGGCGATCGGTCATGGTGCGCCAGCCGTCGTCCTGTTCGACGCGGGCAATGATGCGGTCCATGATGGTCACGGCTTCGATCGGGTACTGGCCGGCGGCGGTTTCGGCCGACAGCATGACAGCGTCGGCGCCGTCGAACACGGCGGTCGCCACGTCGGAAGCTTCGGCGCGGGTCGGGGTCGGGGCGGTGATCATCGATTCCAGCATCTGGGTGGCGACGATGACGGGCTTACCATGGGCGCGGGCAGCCTGGACGATACGCTTCTGGGCCAGGGGAACTTCTTCGGGCGGCAGTTCGACGCCCAGATCGCCGCGGGCGACCATGACGGCGTCGGACAGGCGGATGATCTCTTCAAGATTGTCCAGAGCCTGCGGCTTTTCGAGCTTGGACAGCACCCAGGCGCGGCCCTTGATGATTTCGCGCGCTTCAAGGACGTCTTCAGGACGCTGGACGAAGCTCAGGCCGACATATTCGATGCCGCGCTCCAGAGCGAACTCCATGTCGGAGCGGTCTTTTTCGGTCAGGGCCGGGATCGGCAGGACGACGTCCGGGACATTGACGCCCTTGCGGTCACTGAGCCGTCCGCCGATGACCACGATGGTTTCCAGATGATCTTCGCGCACATGGGTGACACGCAGCTTAAGCTTGCCGTCGTCCAGCAGCAGGTGCGAGCCGATCTGGGCGGCGGCGATGATTTCGGGGTGGGGCAGGGTGGCGCGGCGGGAATCGCCCGGCGTCGGGTTCAGGTCGAGGCGGAACGGCTGGCCGGGAGTCAGCACCACGGCACCGCCCATGAAGCGACCGACGCGCAGTTTCGGGCCCTGGACGTCAGCCAGGATGCCGATCGGATGTTTGGTTTTTGCTTCGAGGTCGCGGATCAGGTCGATGTTGCGACCGTGGTCCTCATGACTGCCGTGCGAAAAATTCAGCCGGAAAACGTCGGCGCCCGCCTGGTGCAATTGCGCCAGCATGTCAGCGTTTGAGCTGGCAGGGCCTAAGGTGGCGACGATCTTGGTTTTGCGGCGGCGGAGGATTTTCAATGCACGACTCGTTGAAAAGGTTCGTTTTTTCTCACGTTGCCCTGACGTGCAATAAGGCCCGGCGGGCAATCGGCGCCACAAAGCCCTTGTTCTGCCTCAGGGTCAAGTCAAATTTAGGTGGTGGGATGACAGCGTTGTCTTTAGGCGATATAGTTAAATATCGCCTAAGACGCATTCGCACTTGTCGGACAAAAGGTCGCAGGCTAACGTAGAAGTAAGCAAATCGTAAAAATCTTCGCTCGAACGATGTTTTTCATTTGCCAACCATGCAAAAGCGCGCTTTTTGCAATTTGATTTAATTAATCGGTGAGGTCAGGGTCGCGCCGCGTCACTCATCGCATAACGTGTACAGGCAGGTAAAATGTCAGAATCTCAAACCGCAACCAAACCAGTTGGCGGTCTCGCCCTGGCGGTTGTTTATGTGACAGCGCTCTTCTTTATATGGGCGCTGGTTACCAATCTTCTCGATCCGCTGTTGAAGACGATGAAGACCGTCTTCACCCTGACCCCAGTCCAGGCCAACCTTACCGGTTTCGCCTTCTTTATCGCGTACGGTGTGATGTCGCTGCCGTCGGCGGCTTTCCTCTCCAAGATTGGCTATGCCAATTCGGTGATGGTCGGTCTGGCCGGCATCGTTATCGGTTGCTTTATGGCGATCGCCGCCGCGCACATGCACGTCTACACCATCTTCCTGATCGCCCTGTTCGTCATGGCCTCGGGCGTGACCTTGCTTCAGGTTGCCGCCAACCCGCTGATCGCCTCGATGGGCAAGCCTGAAGGCTCGGCCTTCCGCCTAAACCTGTCGCAGTCGTTCAATTCACTGGGTGCGGCCTGTGGCCTGTTCTTCGGCGCCAAGTTCCTGCTGAACGGCGAAATCTTCGAAAAAGACGTGGTCATCACCGATGTCATGCGTGAAGAAGCCCTGGGCTTCGTCTCGAACGTCTATCTCGGTATCGGCTGTGCGCTTCTGGCCTTCATCATCGCTATCTTCCTGGTCCGTCACAAGATCACGGCTGCGGCTCCGAAGACCGGCAAGCTGGTTCTGCCGTTCGTTGCCCTGACCTCGAAATGGGCCAATCTCGGCTCGCTCGGCATCTTCCTGTATGTCGGCGCCGAAGTGGCTATCTCCCTCAACCTGCTCCTGTTCCTCGAGCAGAAGAACATCCTGAACATCGAAGCCCAATCGGCGGGTCAGTTGACCACCTTCTACATGCTGTTCGCCATGATCGGCCGTTTCACCGGTTCGGCCCTGCTGCGGGTGGTCAAGGACTACTATCTGCTGGCCTTCGTGGCTGTCGGCGCCATCGCGCTGAGCCTGGTGGTTATCTTCACCAAGGACCTGATTCCTTCGGCGCATGAGGGCATGATCAATGTCATCCTGACGGAAGTTCCGGTGACCACCGGCCTGATCCCGGCCTTTGCGGCACTGCTGATCGGCCTGTTCAACTCGATCATGTTCCCGACCATCTTTACGCTGACCCTGCAACGTTCCTCGGCGCCGACCTCGGCGACCTCGGGTCTGCTCTGCATGGCCATCGTCGGCGGCGCTTTCCTGCCGCTGGCCTTTGCCAAGATCCAGGAAATGACCGGCAGCATGTCGATGGGCTTCATCGCTCCGCTGATCTGCTACGTCTACGTCCTGTGGTTTGCTTTTGCGGCCAAGAAGGCCCCGACTCACGCCATCGAAGAAGGCGTCAGCTCGGGTCACTAAATCGCGTTTGGTAACGGCCCCCGGGTGTCAAAACCCGGGGGTTTTTTCTGCTTTCGAATTCTTAAAACAAAGACTGAAAATTTAATGCTGTATGTCGGTGTAGACTTTGGGGGAACCAAGATCGAAGCGGCAGCCCTGTCGCAGAATGGTACCTTCCTGTCGCGTCAGCGTGAACCCAACCCGGGCAATTACAAGGACGCGCTTGAGACGGTCTGCCAGTTGATCGCCCGGGTCGAAGCCGAAGCCAAGCAGGCCGATCCCAGCCTGGCCACCCGCGTCGCCACCATCGGGGTCGGCGCGCCCGGTTCGGTCAGTCCGCGTACCGGTGTGATGCGCAACGCCAATTCGACCTGGCTGAACGGCATGACCTTTCGTGAGGACCTGGAGGCCGCTATCAAGCGCCCGGTCCGCCTGGCCAACGACGCCAACTGCCTGGCGCTCAGTGAAGCGATCGATGGCGCCGCCAAGGGACTGAAATCCGTTTTTGCGATCATCGTTGGTACCGGCTGTGGTGGCGGCCTGGTGATCGATGGTCATCTGATCGAAGGCGCCAACGGGCTGACCGGCGAATGGGGCCATATTCCCCTACCGTGGCAAAAACCTGAAGAATTTCCCGGACCGACCTGCTGGTGCGGCCATAAGGGGTGTTTGGAGACCTGGGTGTCGGGCACCGGTTTCGCCCGAGATTTCCACGCCGTGACCGGCAAGGCGCTGCGCAGCGAGGAGATCATCAATGGCATGCGGTCCGGTGATGCAGAATGCGAAGCCGCTTTCGATCGCCTGATGGACCGGCTGGGCCGGGCCATGGCGGTGACCGTCAATATGCTGGACCCCGATGCGTTTGTATTCGGCGGCGGGCTGTCCAACGTGCATGAAATTTATGACCGTCTGCCGGCTAAGATCCTGCCGCACGTGTTCAGTGACGGCTGGCAGGCGGAGCTGAAGCCGGCCCAGTGGGGCGATAGTTCCGGCGTGCGGGGCGCCGCCTATTTGTGGGCTCAGGGGCACTAGCCCAAAACGTCGGTGTGAGTCTGCGCTTGTCGCTGCGGCGGATTTTTGCCAAGCTCAAGAAAAACAGGGGCGGAATCATGATCCGGAACAGTCTGATCGGTCTCACCGTAGCGGTGCTGGCAACAACAGCCGCTGCCCAGACCCCGCCGCCCAAAAGTCCCAACGGTCGTTTCAACCTGGTCATTCCGCCTGGAAGGCCGAAGGTGGCGCCACCGACCGTCATGACGGCGCCGCCTGTTCAGGTCCAGTCCGTGCAACTCGCGCCTGTTCAGGTGCCGCCCGCTCACGGCGAACCGATCGCGCAGCAGACTGTTGAAGCACCGCCTCCGGCCCCACCCGCGCCAGCAGGTGCTCGGCCGGATATTGTGGTCGCGACCACTGCCGGTCAGTTGGGCGGCGAGGCGCTGTGGGACGGCAGCCACGTCTTCCGCGCTGTGCCGTTTGCCCGACCGCCGGTGGGTGATTTGCGCTGGCGGGCGCCACAGGACCCTACGCCGTGGCAAGGTGTGCGCTACGCCACGGAGTCCGCGGCGGCCTGTTTGCAGGTCGATCTCGGCTGGCAGTCGGCGATGTCCAGGTCCAGTTCCGAGGACTGTCTCTATCTCGAGGTTCGTACGCCCGACACGGCAAGAAAGCTGCCGGTCATGGTCTTTATCCATGGCGGGGCCAATCGCGCCGGTGGTGCCACCGGCACGGTCATGGCCGGCTTTGCGCCCAAGGGTGTGGTCATCGTTTCGATCCCCTATCGTCTGGGCGCGCTGGGGTTTCTGTCGCATCCGGCCCTGACGCAGGAGCAGGGCGGGGCGTCCGGCAACTATGCCCTGATGGACCAGGTCAAGGCGCTGGAATGGGTGCGCGACAATATTGCGGCCTTTGGCGGTGACCCGGGCAATGTCACGATCTTTGGTCACAGCGCCGGCGCCCAGGATGTCGGCCTGTTGCTGACCTCGCCGCTGGCCAAGGGGCTGTTCCATAAGGCGATCTCGCAGTCGGGTCCGCCGCAGTTCGGTTTGCCGGCGCGCACCTTGGCGCAAAACGAGGCCATCGGGGTTGAACTGGCCAGCGAGATCAGCATGAGTCCGCCCGACAGCGCCCAGGCCCTGGCCGATCTGCGCCGCCAGCCGGCCATCTCGATCCAGGAACTGACCGACAAGATCCCGCCACCGGTCGAGGACGCTTCCTTCATCTGGTTGCAGGCCATCGTCGACGGCAAGGCCTTGCCGCGGGCGCCGCAGGACGTATTCCGCGCCGGTGAGGCGGCCAGAGTGCCGCTGATCATCGGTGTTTCGGCGCAGGAACTGGGCCTGCACGGCGGGGAGGCCAATATCTACAAGGCGGTGTTCAACGCCTTTGGGCTGGGGCGGTTCAGGGCGATGAGCTTTTACCGGATCGACAAGGGTAAGCCGCCCAAGGCTGATCCTCTGCTGGGCGATACAGCAATGCAGATTTCGACCGATATCATGATGCGCTGCCCGGCGGACTGGACTGCGGCGCAGATGACGCAGGCGGGGAATGAGGCGTACCTCTATCATCTGGGTGTCGATAAGGACGGCAAGATCCACCACGGCTCGGAACTGAATTTTGTGATGAACCCGCGGCCGGACGGGCAGGGGGATGCGGTGTGGCCGCCGTTGCTGGATCATTGGGTGGCCTTTGCGACGACGGGCAATCCCAACGGTCCCGGGTTGCCGCAGTGGCCGGCCTATGGCGGGGACAAGGCCTATATCGACTTTACCACCAGCGGTCCGTATGCGCGGACACAACTGCGCGGTCCGGTGTGCGCCCTACGGGATACGCCGTGACCCTTTGTGCAGTGACACCCTCCGAATTTGGAACCACGGATGGACACAGATAAATAGGGATTTCAGGTCATTCTGATGCGCAGCGCTTAAGCGGTGCCATCGAATATTGTAACCGCGAATGAACGCGAATAAGCGCGAATATCAGGTCGTATTGTTTTGGCGCGTAGGCCAGGCCTTATCGGATGCGCCTTCGGCGTGCTCTCATTCGCGCTTATTCGCGTTCATTCGCGGTTACATACCTTGAGACGTTGCCGCTTGACGGCGCAACGTCTCAAGGTTGGCTCAAGATCCGTGTTTATCTGTGTCCATCCGTGGTTCCCAATCTGCCTTTGGCGGGCTACAAACAGCCCATGAGCGATATTCCCGAACAGTCCCTGGCCGGCCGCCTGGTCGGCGATGAGCATCATCTGCTGGTGCGTGTGTATTATGAAGATACCGACTTTTCCGGTGTCGTCTATTACGCCAACTATATGAAGTTTTTCGAGCGCGGGCGGTCCGACTATCTGCGCCTGATCGGTGTGCATCATTACGAACTGGCCCAGATGGACCCGCCACTGGCCTTCGCCGTCACCCATATCGACATCACCTACAAGGCGCCCGCCAAGATCGACGATATCGTCCTGGTCCGGTCGCGCTCTACCGGTGTCAAAGGCGCGCAGTTCTTCCTGCATCAGCGAATCGAACGCGACGGCGTGCTGTTGTGCGAAGCGCACTTCGATGCGGTCTGTATCGGCTTCGATGGGCGCCCCCGGCGGCTGCCGCGTTTGCTTGTTAACGCTATAAATCACACGGTTACCGATAAAAAACCCGAATAGGGGGTCATGTCTCTCTTTCTCTTTGGTGCAGTTTTACGAAAAAGATGCTGACACTTTTTCTAAACGTGCTTGCACGCCATAGAATTGTCGTGAAACTTGGGGCAAAGTGCTTCACATATGGCCTAGCCACGTATCGTGGACCTATTTTTGGGCATTAACTGTTTTTGGGGGTGCATTATGAGCGCCGGAACTGCCTCTCCTGTCTCGCTGGATTTTATCGACCTGTTCATGAACGCCGACCTGGTGGTCAAGGTGGTGATGATCGTTCTGGTCTTCTCGTCGCTGTGGTCGTGGGCGATCATCGTGCAGAAGTCGCTGTCCCTGGGTAAGATCAACAAGGAGGCTGATACCTTCGAATCGGCGCTTGGCTCCGGGCGCGCGCTCGATGATATCGCCGCCGCGCTGGGGCCTCATCCCAAGGAACCGTTCCAGAAGCTGCTGGTGACCGTGACCTCGGCGTGGCGCGACTATAAGGGCAAGCCGATGAACCCGACCCAGGGTGAACTGCTGATGGCTCAGGTCGATCGCGAAATGTCGCATATCGTCACCTCTGAAGCCGACAGCGTTGAAGACGGCCTGTCGATCCTGGCCGTCATCGCCACCGCAACGCCTTTCCTGGGGCTGTTCGGCACGGTGTGGGGCATTATGAATGCGTTCTCGGCCATCGCCGCCCAGGGTGACACCAACCTGGCAACCGTCGCCCCGGCGATTTCCGAAGCGCTGTTCGCCACGGCCATGGGTCTGTTCGCCGCTATTCCGGCCTATGTCGCCTTCAACCTGTTCAATGCCAAGGTGTCGCGCTTCGCCAGCCGCATGGAAAGCTTTGCCGATGAATTGATGGTGTCGCTGACGCGTCGTCTTGGCGAAAAGCTGGGGGGCTGATCCGATGGCCATGGGTTCTGCCGGATCGGGAGGCAGCCGCCGCGGCAATCGCCGTGTCCGCCGCCGTTCAGCCCTCTCCGAAATCAACGTCACCCCGATGGTCGACGTCATGCTGGTCCTGCTGATCATCTTCATGATCTCGGCGCCGCTGCTCAATTCGGGCATCGATATCAACCTGCCCAAGACCGAAGCCGCCGCGCTCAAGGAAGAGAGCGATCCGATCACCGTGTCGGTCGACCGTGCCGGCCGCCTCTATGTCAACGACAATCCGGTAAGCTATGACACCCTGGCTCCGCGCCTGGTGGCCATGACGCAAGGTGAAACAGATCGGCCGATCTATGTCCGCGGCGATGGCGATTCCTCGTGGAAAATGGTCGCTCAGGTAATGGGCAAGTTGTCGAGTTCCGGCTTCACCAAGATCAGCATCGTCACCGATCCGATGGGTAAGACCTCCGGCGGGGCCGCGTCTTCCGCAGCGGCCGGTACGGGGGCATCGTCTTAAGTCCTATGCAGCGTCACCTTCCGTCATGGCTGGTTTCGATTCTCCTGCACGCGGGCTTGCTGGCGATCGCCTATATCGGCTGGGCGACGTCCGCCAAACCCGTTCGTGTGACAGCGGTGGCGGTTGAAATCATTTCGGATGTGACCAGCCGGGAGATGGTGGCGACGCCTGTCGACGAACTGGCGGTCAATAAGCCGGAGCCTGTCCCTTCGGAAGCGGATGTCGCTGTGCCGGAACCGGACGCGCAACCTGCGCCGGAGCCGCAGAAGCCTGCTGCCCCGGCGAAGCCCGACAAGAAGCCTGAGCCAATAAAGAAGGATAAGGCGCCGCCCGACCCCAAGGGCAAGAAGGCGCCGGTGCCTGACAAGAAAGCACCGCAGCCTAAGACCCTGGACCTCGACAATCTTAGCAATCCGCCGCCGGCCCCGAAAAACAAGGGCCGCGCCAATCCCAATACCCAGCAAAGGAATGGCGGGTCGTTGAACGGCTCCGGGCCACAGGATGCCGGGGAGAAGGCGGAAATGGCGGCCCTGACCAAGCGATTGGGGCGCTTGTGGCGACTGAATTGCGATATTCCCGGCACGCGCCAGGTCAAGATTGTGGTCGGGTTCCAACTTTCGCGGAGCGGACGCCTGATTAAGGGGCCGACATGGGTCAATCGCCGTTCCGACGCCGTATGGGTTTCAAACTCGCAACTCGCCATTGCGGCTGTCAATCGCGGGGCGCCCTTCACAGACCTTTCGGATGGGCTGTATGAACGCGACCTTGAAGTCGAGTTCGATGCGGAAAAGGTCTGCCGTGGCTATTAGAGCGGGAGGCATTCTGGGGCTTGCGATTGCCATGTCGGCCTGGACCGCCGTGGCAGGGCCAGGTCAGACGGAAAGTCCGCAGGACGATTCGGCCTGGCTGGAGTCACTGGCCAAGCCGTCAGGCGATCTGTCTACGCGTCCGTCGGGGACGTCAGCCGTAAGGCCGCGGGATGACACAGGCGCACGCGCCAACATGACCGGCCTGGTTCGTGGGATGGCGCGACGCTGGAACGTCGACTGCAAGGATGCCACGGTGCGAAAGGCCAAGATCGAGGTCCAGTTTCGGATCTCGGCGAATGGTCGGATTGCCGAAGAGCCGGTGTGGGTGAACCCGAGCCCCAAGCCGGCGCTTCAGACCGCGTATCGGCAGGCGGCGTACGCAGTAACTTCGGGTCAGCCATATTCTGGCCTGGGCCCGGATTTATACGACAGGACTTTAGAGGTTCAATTCAGTGCCGTTTCGGTGTGTCGAGATTATTAAGGAAGCCAAGTCATGACGAAGACTTTCCCCTCCCTGTCCCGCCGGACGCTTTTGCACACGCTTCCGGCGGCGGGTGCCCTGACCGCGATGGCGGGGTCGGTTGCTGCCCAGAGCCAGGGGCCCTTGCGCGGCACGGTCGATGAGGCGGACGTTCAGCCTCTGGCGATCGCTATTATGATCAGCGGTACGGATCCGTCGGGCAACACTATCGGCGAGCAGCTGACCAAGGTGGTCATCAACGACCTGCAGAGCTCGGGCTATTTCGCGCCGATCGATCCGCGCGCCTTTATCGAGACCTCGCTGGACGTCAATTCGCCGCCGACCTGGGAAAACTGGACCGCCATCAACGCGCAGTTCCTGGCCAATGGCCGCGCCTATATCAACGCCAACGGCCAGGTGCAGGCGGATGTTCGGGTGTGGGACATCTACTCCCAGAAGGAAGCCTTCCCAGGCGCCGGCCACATGATTACGCCCGAGCAGTGGCGGCGGCTGGCGCACAAGCATGCCGACGCCATCTATGAGCGGCTGACCGGAGAAAAGGGTTATTTCGATACGCGTATCGCCTTCGTTGCCGAAAGCGGTAAGCGCGGCGACCGGGTCAAGCGGCTGGCCATGATGGATCAGGACGGCGCCAATCCCCAGTATCTGGCCGTCGAGGGCTCGGGCAAGATCATCACGCCGCGGTTTTCCGCCGACGGTACCGAAATCGCCTATATGGCCCTGTCGGCGGACAGCGCGCGTATCTTCCTGTACGACCTGGAGGCCCGGCGCGGGGAACAGGTGGCGCAGGTGCGTGGCATGGCCTTTGCGCCACGCTATTCGCCCGACGGCACGAAGCTGGCGTTTTCGGTGTCGCAGGGCGCCAATTCCGACATCTATGTCACCAATCTGAACACCCGGTCGTTGTCGCGCCTGACCTCGGATCCGGCTATCGATACGTCGCCGTCCTTCTCGGCCGACGGCTCGCGCATCGCCTTTACATCGGATCGCGGCGGCTCGCCCCAGATCTATGTCATGGGAGCCGACGGTTCTGGGGCGCGCCGCATTACCTTCGGCGGCGGGCTCTACTCGACGCCGGTGTTTTCGCCCAAGGGCGACCTGATCGCCTTCACCAAGCAGTCCAAGGGACGTTTCTCGATCGGGGTGATGAATCCGGATGGGTCGGGTGAGCGCCTGCTGACCTCGTCCTACCTGGAGGAGGGGCCGACCTGGGCGCCGAATGGCCGCTACATCATGTTCTTTCGCGAACCGCCGGGCGGCATGCCGTCGCTGTGGATGGTGGAGGTCAATGGCCGCATCGAACGACCCGTCCCCTATACGGGCGGGGCGTCGGATCCGGCCTGGTCACCCTTGCTTCCGTAAGCTTTCATCCGTTACGCGAAAAGCCGTTGCAGATGGAATTTATGCCGCCTTTAGTTTGACAAATTAACAAAGGCATATCATCGTGACAGCCGATAAGTTCAGGTGACATCCGATTGTCGCAGAACCATGAAAAATATCCCTGGTTTCATAATTTCGTGAGAGGAACAATTATGACCCTATCGACTAAGTCCATCGTGAAGGTGGCCCTGGTAGCTTTTGTTATGACCTCGGTGGCTGCCTGTACGAAGAAGGCCGAGCCGGTGGTGCCGAAGACCCCCGACGTGGTGACGACGCAACCGCAGCCCACTCAGCCGACCGTTCCCCCGAAGCAGACTGCTCTGCCGCCCGTCGGCGTTACGCCGGGTTCGCAACAGGACTTCGTCGTCAACGTCGGCGACCGCGTCTATTTCGACACGGATCAATCGTCGATCCGCGCCGACGCGCAAGCCGTCCTGTCCGCTCAAGCCGCTTGGCTGGTCCGCTATCCGGCCGTCAAGATCCGCATCGAAGGCAATGCTGACGAACGCGGCACGCGTGAATACAACTTCGCTCTGGGTGCGCGTCGTGCCCAGGCCGTCGCCGACTTCCTCACCTCCAAGGGTGTTGTGCCGTCACGTATCTCGACCATCTCCTATGGCAAGGAACAACCGATTGCCACCGGTGCTGACGAGGATGCCTGGCAGCAAAACCGGAACGGCCATACGGCGATCACTTCGGGCGCCAACTGAGTTTTCGATCCCATCTGATGAAAGGCCTTCCGCTGCGGCGGGAGGCCTTTTTCATGCGCGCTGCGGAGGTCGGACAATTGGGGTTTACGTCTTATTTCAGCCCGACTATGCTGTTAGCCCTAGGGTAGGCCGTTCGACCGGCATTTATGTGTAACAGTTTACAAGGGCGGGGTACGAGCCTATGGCGCATAACGGATTTTCGCAAAAAATCGTGACGTGGACGTCGCGCGGCCGGATGGCAGCGGGTGCGTCGATTGTGGCGCTGACCCTGGCGTTCGGGGCGGTGACGACGGTGGCCTTCCTGCCGTCGGTGTCGCAAGCACAGATTTTCGGCGATGAAGATGAGGAAGAAGACCTCGGCCGCCCGGCCACACCGGCGGGTGCGTGGGACGAAAAGCGCCTCAACCGGCTTGACCGCAATGTGCGCAAGCTGGAGCGCGCCGTGGCCCGCGTCGAGAACAAGAAGACACCGCCGATCCTGATCGAGCCCGACCCGGAAGTGGTCGCCTTGCAGGCCACGGTCGACAGCCTGTCGCGCAAGCAGGATGAGCAGTCCGACGTGATCACACGCCTGACCGGCCAGTTGGAAGAGGCGCTGTATGCCAACCAGCAACTGCAAGGGACGGTCAACGCCCAGAATGCCCGCATCGACGTCCTGTCGCGGCGCGCCGACAATGCCGATGCCCATCTGAAGGACATCGACGCCCTGCTGGCGCCGCCGCCGCCGCCGCCGGCTTCGACAGGATCGGCTGAGGGGGACTTTGATCAGGCCTTTGCTTTGATGACGTCGGGCCAGACGGACGATGCCAGCCGCGCCTTTGAGGCCTTCACGACGACCTGGCCTGAGGCGGCGCAACTGCCGGAAGCCTGGTTCCGTCTGGGCCAGATCCGCAGCATGAAGCAGGATGCCGGCGGCGCCGTTGCCGCCTATGCAACGGCGCTGAAGGGCTGGCCCAAGACGTCGTGGGCGCCGGAAGCAACCGTGCGACTGGCGGGGGCTTTGACGGATTCCAACCGGCCGAGCGACGCCTGCCTGGCCTTGTCGCAGTTCGACAAGCTGTATGCCAAGACGGCGACCAATGAACACAAGTCGATGGCCAAGACGCTCAAGACCCGGAGCAAGTGCGCGGCTTAGTCTGTCCATAAGGATTTTGGAGCGAAGGATCCTCGACGGGGCAGTGTAGCGGTGTTCTAAGCGCGAAGCGCACTCGCTGATGTTTTGACATTTCAGAGTAAGGCGCGTTGACGCTGTCCATCTGACTTATCTGGCTTATCTGTGGATCAACTCTTCCTTGGGTTTCGTCGCCTGATTGTCGGGGATCTATCCTGAACGTTCAAAGTCGCTAAACCTGGGCAAGAAGGTCTATCCACAGATAAGCCAGATAAGTCAGATGGACAGCGTAAACGAGGTGCCTTCGAGGACTTGCGGAGGCGTCGTCTAAGGCGCTTCGCGCATGAGGGGTACTGGGCGGTGATTGCAAACAGGCCCACTGTTATTTCCGATTTTTCCACGCTCCTGAACGGCGACGGTCCGATCGGGGTTGCGGTGTCTGGGGGCGGTGATTCGGTTGCGCTTTTATACCAACTCGCCGATTGGGGCCGGCGGCCCCTGCACGTCTTTCACGTAGATCACGCCCTCCAGGCCGACAGCGGGCTTTGGGCCGATGCCGTCGCCGCTCACGCAAAGCACCTCAAACTCTCTTTTACGCGTCTGACCTGGAGCGGCGACAAGCCAACGACCGGCATCTCTGCCGCCGCCCGCGGGGCGCGTCATGCCCTTCTCGCTGAAGCCGCGCGGGCGGCCGGCATCAAGGTCGTCTGCCTGGCCCACACCTGCGATGATGTCGCCGAGGCCGCCTACATGCGCCAGCATGGCTCCAATGTCGGTACGCCGCAAACCTGGTCACCGTCGCCGGTATGGCCCCATGGCAGGGGCGTCTTTCTGTGCCGGCCGCTACTGAGCGCGCGCCGTGCCGACCTGCGCCAATACCTGATGGATCGCAAGCTGTCCTGGATCGATGACCCCGCCAATGAAAATGCGAAGTCTCTGCGTGTGCAGGCGCGTCAGGCCTTGCTGGGGCTGACCAGCGCGCCATTGCCGCCGCCGGTGCGTTTGCCGAGGGGCGAGGTCGAGACGCTGTTGCACGACCCCGAAGGCTGGTCCGCCCTCGGACTCCTGCGGTTCAAGGCCGACGCCTTTTACCAACTGCCAAACGATACCGCGCTGCATCTGCTGGCGACGGCCGCCGTCTGTGCCGGTGGTGGTGATCGCCTGCCGCGCCGTCACAAAGTCGAAACCTTATACGAAAGCCTGGCCGATGGCCGGTCACACACCCTGGCCGGCGCCCGAATCCGCCAGGCCGGCGGCTTCATCCATGTGCTGCGCGAAGCGGGCGACATCGGCCGAAATGCGGAGCCGGGGCAGGGGGATCTATGGGACGGACGCTTCCAGCTTTTGGGTCGTGTCGTCGCGACCGGGCGTGACCGTGGCCGGCTCGATGACCGTGATCGGGCGTTTCTCAGAACCCTGCCGCCGGACCTGCGGGCAAGCTTGCCGGCGATGGAAGTTTCAGGCCCGCATCTTGCATTGCCCCTTTATGGCCTACCGGGGCAGAAGCATAATGAGACGGTGACGACGAGCTGCTGGGTGCTGCCGCGTTTGCTGGCCAGCGTCTGTCGGATCGAGCGTGAAACCGATTTGTGATCCCGCCCGGAAAAGTCCTGTAGCGAAACGACACGGCTCTCCCTATATGGGGGAAAATGTGCAAGACGGTCCCCAGCGGGACCAGACGAGGATTGTAAGGCATGAACCTGCGGTCGATGGCGATAATCGGCGTGATTCTGGCGGTATTGCTCGGGATCTATATCTATATGTCCCAGCAGAAGGGCGGGAGCACCCCCCTGTCTCAGGGACCGAAGGAAATCCCCTATTCGGAGCTGATCACAAAGATCAAGGGCGATGCAATCGCCAAGGTCACCATCCATAACGACGACATCACCGCCGTCGGCAAGGACAACGTCAAATATCACAGCACCTCGCCGTTCGATCAGCGCAATCTGATCGAGTCGCTGGACTCCAAAAATGTTCAGTACGACGTCAAGTCGGGCCGCATGTCGTTGCTGATGAACGTCATCACCACCTTGCTGCCGGTTATCCTGATCATCGGCATCTGGATCTTCTTCATGCGCCAGATGCAGGGCGGCGGCCGCGGCGGGGCCATGGGCTTCGGCAAGTCGAAGGCCCGCCTGCTGACCGAACACAAGAACCGCGTCACCTTCCAGGACGTGGCCGGGGTCGAGGAAGCCAAGGAAGAACTGCAGGAGGTCGTCGACTTCCTGAAAGATCCGTCAAAGTTCCAGAAGTTGGGCGGCAAGATCCCGAAGGGCGCCCTGCTGGTCGGCCCTCCGGGGACCGGTAAGACCCTCCTGGCCCGTGCCGTGGCGGGTGAGGCCGGCGTACCCTTCTTCTCGATCTCCGGCTCGGACTTCGTCGAAATGTTCGTCGGTGTCGGCGCCAGCCGCGTCCGCGACATGTTCGACCAGGCCAAGAAGAACGCACCCTGCATCATCTTCATCGACGAAATCGACGCCGTCGGCCGGCATCGTGGCGCCGGTCATGGCGGCGGCAACGACGAACGCGAGCAGACCCTCAACCAGCTTCTGGTCGAGATGGACGGCTTTGAAGCCCAGGAAGGCATCATCATCATTGCGGCGACCAACCGTCCGGACGTGCTGGACACGGCGCTGCTGCGTCCCGGCCGTTTCGACCGTCAGGTGACCGTGCCCAACCCCGACCTGAGCGGACGCGAGGCCATCCTGCGCGTGCATATGAAGCCCGTGCCCCTGGCCGTCGACGTCGACGTCAAGGTGATCGCCCGCGGGACGCCTGGTTTCTCCGGTGCCGACCTGGCCAACCTGGTCAACGAAGCCGCACTGATGGCGGCCCGCAAGGACCGAAAGCTGGTCACCATGCGCGACTTTGAAGACGCCAAGGACAAGGTGCTGATGGGCGCAGAGCGCAAGTCCATGGCCATGTCCGAGGTGGAAAAGAAGAATACGGCTTACCACGAAGGCGGCCACGCCATCGTCGCGCTGAAGGTGCCGGAAGCCGATCCGGTCCATAAGGCGACCATTATTCCGCGTGGCAGGGCCTTGGGCATGGTTATGCAGTTGCCGGAAGGCGACCGCTATTCGCAGAACTACGTCCAGATGACATCACGCCTGGCCATCCTTATGGCCGGCCGGGTGGCCGAGGAAATCATCTTCGGCAAGGAAAAGGTGACTTCGGGGGCTTCGTCCGACATCCAGCAGGCCACGCGCCTGGCCAAGGCGATGGTGACGCGCTGGGGCTATTCCGACACGCTGGGCCTGGTCAACTACAAGGACAGTGAAGACGAACACGGCGTTTTTGGCCGAGATGTCTCTGAATCGACCTCGCAGAAGATCGATGAAGAGATTCGTCGTCTGGTCCAGACGGGTTATGATGACGCGAAACGCATCCTGACTGAAAACCTGGATGGGCTTCACCGTTTGGCTAAGACCCTGCTCGAGATCGAAACCCTGACCGGGGACGAGATTGCCAAGATCCTGAACGGCGAGGAAATCGTGCGGGATGAGGAGACGGGTGTCGCGGTCGAGCTGTCGTCGAACCTGGCGGTGCCAGAAACCGAAAACGTCGCGGCAGAGTAGATTTCTGTGATTTGGATGACATGGAGCGGGCGGAACTTCGGTTCCGCCCGTTTTTTCTGTCCGGGCGGGCCGGTAAGGTCACACGACGGATATGCGTTTCAAAACGATGCCCAGGCCGTCGTAATCCGATGGATCGCGCCGCCGATCAGTTTTTTCAGCCGCGGGCGGCGCAGGACGGGCAGGGCGACCCGCTTCACCAGCCAGCTCGGCGTCGCCTGGAACATGTCCAGCCGCGCCCGCGTAAAGGCCTGCAAGCTTGGGTGCCGCTTGGTGTCGGTGTTGCGGGTGTAGCTGCGGCGGTGTTTGCGCCACAGGGTCAGGGCCTCATCGACATAGAAAAACCGGTGACGCAGGGCCAACTGGCAATACAGCCACCAGTCGACGAAACAGTCGAACGGCGGATCGAGATCGATGAACTTCAAGGTCTCGCGTCGGATCGTCACCGCTGAAAAGGTCGGGATAACGTTCTCGAACAGCATCATCCGGCCGATATAGCGCGGCCACGCCTTGCGCCCCAGCCGGCGTTCGCGCACCTGGGCATCGCGCAGGTAGCGCCGGCATTCGGCTTCGTCACCAAACGGTACCACGGCATTGAACAGGACGTCGGCGTCGGGATGGCGGACGAAGGCGTCGTAACGCCGGCTAAGGCAGTCTGGACGCCACAGGTCGTCGCTTTCGAGAAAGGCGATCAGATCGCCGCGGGCATGGCGCAGGCCCAGTTCCAGCGTTCGCGCCAGGCCGCGGTTCTGGCCGTTGGGGTGAGTCAGCAGACGAATTCGGTTATCGGTTGCAGCCAAAGCTGCGATGACCTGCATGGAGTTGTCACTGGACCCGTCGTCGACAATAATCAGCTCCCAATCGCTATGGTCCTGGCTAAGGACCGATCGCACGGTTTCGCCGATATAGGATTCGTAATTGTAACTGGCTGTTATTATCGACAGGCTGGGCATGGGGAGAGGCGCCGTAACGGGATGTACGGCAAACCGCTAAGGGTCGATTGGGGCCGGCATATTGCAACGCGAAAACAATCGCGAATTTCCTTCGCCAGCGGCCGTTTTGGTTGATCAAACCTTACAAAAAATCGATTCGTTATCACTCTGTTAAGGACGATGGCGTTGAATGGACACCTAACCTGTCAGGTCGGCCTGCCCGCCGCGCGTCCGTGCTCCGGGCGCGCCGCTAAGCTTGCCGGTTCAGGCATTTCGAGTACTGGAGATCCGCATGCCCGCCGTCGTTCGTGGTGGCCGACGTCAAACTTCCGCCCCGGGCACTGCCCAGGGTAAGAGTGGTGGCGCCAAGCCGGCCGGCAAACGTCCGGCCGCCCGTAAGGGTGCCGGCGGCAAGACCAGCGTGGTCGGCTCGGTCGCCATCCCCAACGAACTGCGCGCCTGGTTCGCCGTGATCGTCGTGGTCGTGCTGCTGGGCGTCGTTCTGTTCACCGGTCAGCGCGCCCAGGCGCTCAGCACCGCCATGACCGGCTTTGCCGACAGCCGGCTGGCTGCCATGGGGCTGAAGCTCAAGAACATTCATCTGGTTGGCGTCAGCGACGACGCTGAACCGGCCATCAAACAGGTGCTGAAAAAATCCCTGACCGCCGGCCAGCCCATCGCCCTGATGGACCTGAAAAAGCTGCAGGGCGACCTCGAAGCCATCGGCTGGGTCAAGGAAGCCAGTGTCCGCCGCCAATTGCCGGGCGTCCTGGTGGTGTCGGTCGTTGAACGTGAGCGGCTAGCCGTATGGCAGTACAAGGGCCGTGACACAGTCATCGACGATCAGGGCCATGTCATTCCGGAAGCTCACTCCAGCAAATTCCTGGATCTGCCGCTGGTGGTGGGTGAGGGCGCTAACGAGACGGCGACCGAGATTCTGCAACTGATGCAGACCCGTCCGGCCCTGATGCAGAAAACCTACGCCCTGGTGCGGGTCGATACGCGGCGCTGGGATATCCATCTGAAAAACGGCGCGATCATCAAGCTGCCGGCGCTGAACCAGGAGCAGGCTTTGAATACGCTGGACACCCTGATGACGCGCCAGCGTGTGCTGGACCAGGGGTTCGCCGAAATCGACCTCCTCGATCCCTCCGCCCTTGTTGTCGTGCCTATCGAAGCCCGCCCAAACCTTTGATCTGACCAGAGAAGAAGCTCATGTCACGATTTGAAGACCGCCAGAATGCCCGCCTTAACGTCCCTGCGCCGCGCGCACGGACCACGCCCCAGCCCGTGACCGCGAGCGCGCCGCGCCCGGTTGCTGCGACCGGCCTGATTGCGTCGCTGGACTTGGGTTCGTCTAAGATCGGCTGTTTCATCATGCGGCCGGAAGGCGCGCGTCACGCTGATCAGTCGATCCGGGTTGCCGGTGTCGGCTACGTTCAGTCGCGCGGCATCCGCGCCGGTTCGATCATCGACATGGAAGCGGCGTCTCAGGCCATCGCCCAGGCCGTCGAACGCGCCGAAGCCATGGCCAATGTGTCCATCCAGGGTGTGCGCGTGACCATCCCCGGCGCCCAGACCGCCTCGCACAAGGTGTCGGCCCAGGTGTCGCTGGGCCTGAAGCCGATTGCCGATCTCGACCTCAACCGCGCCATAGCCTCGGCCCTGGCGCAGGTACGTTTCCCCAACCGCCGCGCCATTCATCTGCTGCCGGTGTCGTGGAGCGTCGACGACCAGGCCGGCGTCAGCGATCCGCGCGGACTGAACGGCCGTAGCCTGGGTCTGGAACTGCTGGTCGTCACCATTGACGAGAGCGTGTTCAACAACATTCAGCAGTGCGTTAGCCAGGCCCATCTCGAGGTCCAGGCTATTGTTTCCGCGCCCCTGGCGGCGGCGGTAGCAGCGCTGGAAGAAGACGAAAAGGACCTGGGCTGCATCTGTATCGATATGGGCGCCTCCAGCACGACGGCGGCCATCTTCGCCAACGGCACGTTGGTCCATGTGGATTGCCTGAATGTCGGCGGCCAGCACGTCACCGCCGATATCGCCCGTGGTCTGTCGACGACCCTGGCCGGGGCCGAGCGGCTGAAGACGCTGCACGGTTCGGCCATCGCCTCGTCCAACGAAGACCGTGAAACCGTCGAAGCGCCACCGCGCGGCGACGAACGCGGCGGCGCGCCGATCATCGTGCCGCGCTCTATCCTGAAAGGCATCATCGCGCCGCGGGTTGAGGAAACCTTCGAACTGCTGCGCGAGAAGATCAAGGCCTCGGGCATCCAGATCGAGCCGGGCGCCGGCATCGTCCTGACCGGTGGCGCCTCGCAACTGGCCGGTGTGCGCGAACTGGCGATCCGGGTGTTCGACCGTCCGGTCCGTCTGGGCCGTCCGATGCGCGTGCCGCATCTGGGCGACGCCGCAGCCGGACCTTCGTTTGCCGCTACGGCTGGCGTGATCCTGCGCACCCTGTACGGGCCGCGCGATGTCGTGCCGGTCAAGAAGATCATGGCCGCCAAGATCGGCCCCAAGGACGCCCCCAATGGCGGCGGCAACATCCTCGGTCGAGTGGTGGACTGGTTGAAGAGCAATCTTTAAGCGACGCCTCTCTCCCAAGACAGGAGAGGATATTATGGCTTCGGCCATCGCCCGGCGCGAGGCGCTCCGACCTCGGCAGCATGCGACGGCGCAGCGTCGGATACCAACGGCCATTAAGTTTGACTCCAAAGAAAAGAGCCCCGCCCGGCGCTTCGCGCCACCCTCCCCGTAAAACGGGGTGGGCGAAGAAAGGTCAAGCCTAACTGCCTTTGGTATGAGCTAATATTAGGGTTGTCTTAACCCGATTTCATCCCATGCGCGAACCTCACAACTTGCCTGACTCATTTCGGACGCGATTCACCCCTAGACCGTCCACGTTTCGGTAACCTCTCTTAAAATTTATTACCGTAAGCACTTCAAAACGCCCCGACTCAAGGTATCGGGTAACAATTCGTTAAGCATGTTCGTAGTCTCCTGTCCGGAACCCAAAGGAGACAGCGAAGCGCCCCGCTTGACATGCCTCTGAAAGGGGAAATTTGTGAAAGGTTGGTCCGAGCCCATGGGTATTTCTCTTTCCGCACCGCGCGCCACGGAACTCAAGCCGCGTATCGTGGTCTTCGGCGTCGGTGGCGCCGGTGGCAACGCCGTCAATAATATGATCGAGGCCGGTCTGGAAGGCGTGGAATTCGTCGTCGCCAACACCGATGCCCAACAACTGCAATTTTCCCGTACCGATGCCCGCATCCAGCTGGGCGTCGGCATCACCATGGGCCTGGGCGCCGGCGCGCATCCCGAAGTCGGCATGACCGCCGCCGAGGAATCGTCCGACATCATCAATGAGCACCTGGAAGGTGCCCATATGGTCTTCATCACCGCCGGCATGGGCGGCGGCACTGGTACCGGTGCGGCGCCGATCATCGCCAAGTGCGCCCGTGAGCGTGGCATACTGACGGTCGGCGTGGTGACCAAGCCCTTCACCTTTGAAGGTCGCCACCGCATGCGTTTGGCCGATGCAGGCATCGCCGAGCTTCAGCGCTATGTCGACACCCTGATCGTCATTCCGAACCAGAACCTGTTCCGCATCGCCAATGAGCGCACCACCTTTGCCGAAGCCTTCGGCATGGCCGACCAGGTGCTGCACGCCGGTGTGCGCTCCATCACTGACCTGATGGTGCTGCCGGGCCTGATCAACCTCGACTTCGCCGACGTCCGTTCGGTCATGTCCGATATGGGCAAGGCGATGATGGGGACGGGCGAGGCCTCCGGTGAGGACCGCGCGATCCTGGCGGCCCAGAACGCCATCCAGAACCCGCTGCTGGACGAAACCTCGCTGAAGGGCGCCAAGGCCGTGCTGGTCAATGTGACTGGTGGGCTGGACATGACCCTGCATGAGGTCGATGAAGCCGCCAATGCGATTTCGTCGGAAGTCGACCCGGAAGCCAATATCATCTTCGGTGCGGCCTTCGATCCGAGCCTGGATGGCAAGCTGCGCGTGTCGGTGGTGGCCACCGGCATGGACGGCGTCGCCTTGCAGACCCCGCTGAACACGCCTGTCAAGGCACAGATCCCCCCGCCGACCTTCGGCATGGGTTACGCTGCCCGTCAGGAAAGCCAGGCTCAGCCGGCAGCCCAGTCCGCGCCGTTAGCTCCGGCTGCCGAAGCCCGCCCGGCGCCGGTCATGCCGAGCCTGACCCCGGCGCGCTCCAGCCTGTTCGAGGAACGCGCTGCGCCGGCTCCGGCGCCTGAGCCGCAGGTGATCAGCAAGATTGTCGATCCGATGGCCGACGACGACGGTTTCTTTGCCCAGCCCGAAGCCGAAATCCGGCCCGAGCCGCCGGTCGAGGCTCCGGTTGCGCGGCCGTCCCCGTCCATTTCGCGTCCCAACCCCTACACAAATGCCCGTCTGGAAACGCCGTCGGCCGTACCCGCGCCCCAGGTGACGGCCCGTTCGGCCCAGCCGGTGCAACCGCAGTCGACGCCGCGCCTTCAGACCGAAGACGAGGGGCGTGAGTCCTTCTGGCGCGGCCTGTTCCCGCAGCGTGGCGCTGCGCCGCAAGCCGGTCCGGTCGAGGCGGTCGAGGAAGCCGCTCAGGACCGTTACGTCCCTGCGCCGCAAAGATCCAACCTCAACCCGGCCAGCCGTCCGGTCGAGCAGCCCTCGATGGAAGCGGAGGATGATCTCGAAATACCTTCTTTCTTAAGGCGCCTCGCTAACTGACGCCGTGGCAGAAGCCACGTCGCCGGCCGCGATCCAAATCGGTTTTAGGGCGCTGAAATCAAATTCTAAGAAGCGTGGAAATCCAGGTCGAAAGGCCTGGATTTTTCTTTGGTGCGGTCAAGTGCCTCCAACGTCAAAGCCGTTGGCAACGCGGCACAGAACGCTTCCTGCCTGCCGCGCGGGTTTGCGCGATCCAGGTGGGGCTTGTCCGGCGTTTGAACCGAGCCTGTGACCTTAAATCCGCATTAAGCACGTGGTTACAAAGCGAAATAGAAGTTCGTTTGTGAACGGATGTTGAAAATGAGATACCTGACGTGGACGTAACATAGTTGCGTCGCGATTTTTATGCCCGGCTGGGGCGGTACACAGCGTTTTCTTCATTTGAAGAGTGTAGGTTTAGCGTCATGTTGCCTGATCAGAACGAACAGACTTTGGCCCACGCAGCCATCATCGCCGGTATGGGTTTGCATACGGGCGTGCCTGTGCGCATGGTTGTGCGCCCGGCGCCGACCGGCACCGGCGTTGTTTTCGTGCGTTCCGACATCGAAGGTACGGATAACCGCGTCGCGGCCGTGGCCCATAACGTCACCAAGACCAATCTCGGCACTGTCATCACCAATTCATCGGGCGTTTCTGTCTCGACGATCGAACACGTCATGGCAGCCTTTGCCGCCATGAGCCTCGACAATGTGGTTGTCGAACTGGATGGTCCGGAAGTGCCGATCATGGACGGCTCGGCCCTGCCGTTCGTTCAACTGCTGGACCAGGCCGGCTTCCGCCGTCAGGCCCTGCCGCAACAGGTTATCGAAATTCTGGAACCGATCCAGGTGGTCGACGGCGACAAGTCGGCCGTCCTGCTGCCGTGCGACCGTTTCGAGGTCCGGTTCGAAATCGACTTTCCGGGTACGCCGATCGGCCATCAGGAAGTCGATCTGGTCGTCACCGAGCAATCCTTCCGCGAAGAGCTGGCCTCGGCCCGCACCTTCGGCTTCCTGCAGGGCGTCGAAGCCCTGCGCAAGGCCGGTCTGGCGCGTGGCGGTTCGCTGGACAATGCCATCGTCATCGACGGTGACACCATTATGAACGAAGGCGGCCTGCGTTTCGTGGATGAATTCGCTCGCCACAAGGCGCTGGACGCCATCGGCGACCTGTACGTCCTGGGCATGCCGATTCTTGGCAGGTTTGAAGGAATTCGTGCCGGTCACGGCCTTAATAATGCCCTTGTTCGCGAACTACTGTCGCGGCCGGATGCCTACCGCGTCGTCACTCGTGGCGTCGCTCTGGCGGATGTCGGCTAAGCCACACTTCGGTTAATTCCGGTTGGCGATGCCTTGACCATCGTGTAGATATCCTCAAAGACTTCATCACTGCGTCCGGGGCGGACGCTTTTTCGAGGGTGTTCCGTGATCTCTGGTCGGCTTTTCAAGACTTCGGCAATGGTTCTGGCCGCAGGCATGGCCCTGACGGCGCTTTCGGGCTGCGCCGGCAAGGGCGACGAACAGCACCTGGTCTATGAGGAGCGTCCGGTGGAACTGCTCTATGCCACCGGCATGGAGCGGCTGGACGACAAGTCGTGGAACGAGGCCGGCCAGTATTTCGAGGAAGTGCAACGCCAGCACCCGTATTCGGAATGGTCGCGCCGCGCCATCGTGATGACCATCTATACTCACTATCAGGCCGGCAAGTATGCCGAGGCCTCGGCGGCTTCCGATCAGTTCATCCATCTGTATCCGGGTAGTGAATTGACCCCCTACGCCTATTACATGAAGGCCATCTGCTCGTTCGAACAGATCGTTGATGTCGGACGCGACCAGGCTTCCACGACCGCCGCCCAGGCGCTGCTGTCTGATGTCGTGCGCCGCTATCCCAGCAGCGAGTATGCCAAGGATGCCCGCGTTAAGATCGACATGGTGCAGGACCAACTGGCCGGCAAGGAAATGGAAATCGGTCGCTATTATCTGAACGACAACCAGCCCCTGGCGGCTATTGGCCGTTTCAAGACCGTGGCGAGCACCTATCAGACGACGTCGCACACGCCGGAAGCCCTTTACCGTCTGGTCGAAGCCAACGAAGTCATGGGCCTGCACGAGGAAGCCATGCGTAACGGCGCCGTGCTCGGCTACAACTACCCCGGCGACCGCTGGTATGCCGCGGCCTACAAGCTGTTGACGGAAAAGGGCGATCGCCCCGAGATCGCGCCCGATCCGAACGGCAAGAAGGGCCCCGAGACGCCCGATGCCAAGACGAACAAGAAGGGCTGGTTCGGCTTCCTACGCCCCGACGCTGGCTGACGATTTTTTGTTCTTGAAATGTTCTTGATGAATGCGTGAAAATGCGTTCTAATGGGTGAGAGACTCACGGACCGCACCCATGCTGACCCGCCTGACCATCAATGACGTCGTGCTTGTTGACCGCCTCGAACTGGACATCCAGCCGGGCCTTAGTGTCCTGACCGGGGAAACCGGCGCAGGCAAATCCATCCTGCTCGATAGCCTGGGCCTGGCCACCGGCGCGCGTGCCGATACCGGCCTGATCCGTGCCGGCGCCAACCAGGCCTCCGTGACCGCGGAATTCGAATTGCCAGCGGTTCATCCGGTCTATGATTTCCTCGAAGACAAGGGCCTTGCGCTGGAACCTGGCGAAGCTCTGCTGTTGCGGCGACAGGTCAGCCGTGACGGCCGATCCAAGGCCTTTGTCAACGACCAGCCGGTCAGTGTCGCCGTGCTCAAGGCATTGGGTGACTCGTTGCTGGAAGTGCATGGTCAGCATGAAACCGTCGGCCTGCTGGATGCGCGTTCGCACTTGGGCATGCTGGATGCCTATGGCGCCTGTGACAGCGAGCGTGCCCAGGTGGCCGAGGCGTGGAAAGCGCTTAAGGCGCTGAAGGACGAACACCGCGATCTGGTCAAGCGCGCGCAGGGAGACAAGGCAGAACTGGAAACCCTGACACAGCGGCTGCAGGAACTGGAGCGGCTGAACCCGCAGCCGGAAGAAGAGGGGCAGCTTGCGTCGGAACGCGCCTTGCTGGGGGCATCGGAACGGGCTCTGGAAGACATCACAGAAGCGCGCGACGCCGTCGGTGGGGATCTGCTGTCGCAGCGTCTGGCCAAGGCCTTCCGCGCCCTGGATCATGCCCGAACGCGTGCCATGCAGGCCGGGGCGACCGGCGAGGACGAAGTTTTGCAGCGTCTGACGGCGGCGGCTGATGCATTGGACCGCACCCTGATCGCGGCTGACGAGGCCCTGGCCCTGATGGATCAGGCCGGCAACAGCCTGGACCTGGAACCTGGGCAACTCGACCGGGTGGAGGAGCGACTGTTCGCTCTGCGGGCCATGGCGCGCAAGCTGGGTGTGCTGGTCGATGATCTGCCGGCAGAACGGGTGCGAATCGCCAAGGCGTTGACCGGGATCGAAGATCTCGACGCGCACCTGGCGCGGCTGGATAAGCAGATTGCAGCGGCCCAAGGCGTCTTCCAGGCTGCTGTCGTGGCTTTGCGGGCTCGGCGCCAGGCGGCCGGCGATACATTGAGCGCCGCGGTCATGGCCGAACTGACGCCGCTGAAACTGGACAAGGCGCGGTTCCGCGTGGCTTTGAAGGCGCTGGAGCCGGAACGTTTTACGGCCGCCGGGGGCGATGTCGTCGAGTTCGAGGTCAAGACCAATCCCGGTGCCGAATGGGGCGGCTTGGGTGTCATCGCCTCGGGCGGGGAATTGGCGCGATTTGCCCTGGCGCTGAAGGCGGCCCTTGCCGGTCGTGGTGGGGAAGATGCCACGGGACCGGTGATGATCTTCGACGAGGTCGATCAAGGTGTCGGTGGTGCCGTGGCGGATGCCGTCGGTTTGCGGTTGAAGCGGCTGGCGGAACGGTCACAGGTGATCGTCGTCACCCACAGTCCTCAGGTCGCGGCGCGGGGCGATTCGCATCTGAAAGTCAGCAAGCACGTCCATGGTGATGGCATGCGGTCGAAGGTCGCGCGTTTGGATGCCGATGAGGCGCTGGAAGAACTGGCGCGGATGCTGTCGGGCGCCTCGATCACGCCGGAAGCGCGGGCGGCGGCGGTAAGGCTTAAATCCGCCGAAGGGGTGTGATATACTCTATCGGTAAGGAGGTGCGGCTATGATGTCTTTGCTCCGTCACCTGTTCTTTTTCCTACTGCAATTTTTCGGCGTCACGGCCGCTGTGGTGTTCGGTTGTATTGCCTGGACCCTGAACGATCGCGGCATGTCCTATGCCGAGACACTGGCCTTTCGCGCGGATCTCAAATCCTGGGCTGTAGTCGGTATGGTGGTGGCCGGCTTCTTTTGCTTGATCCTGCTGTGTTATCACCTGACGCAAAAGGCCCTGGACGACCCGAACGATCCCGAAAATGGACCGTGGCGGTACTGACGGTTTGTGACGTGCTCGTGCATAAGGATTGAACCACGGATGGACACGGATAGACACGGATGGATCGTGCGTCCTATACATCCGTGTTCATCCGTGTCCATCCGTGGTTCTTCACATGACTCTCGACGACGCCCGCGCCCTGCATTCCGAACTCGCGGCGCAGGTCCAGTATCACCGTGGCCTCTATTACCGAGAAGAAACGCCGGAACTGACCGACGCCGATTATGATGCGCTGGAAAAGCAGTTACGCGACCTGGAGGCGCAGTTTCCCGACCTGAAGACCTCCGAATCGCCGACCCAGACCGTGGGCGCGGTAATCTCGGAAAAGTTCTCGCCTGTGGTCCACGGCGTGCCGATGCTGTCGCTGGACAATGCCTTTGCCGACGAAGACGTTACCGACTTCGAAGACCGTATCCGTCGCTTCCTCAAACTGCCGGCGGAAGAGCCGGTGGTGTTCGCCGCCGAGCCGAAGATCGATGGCCTGTCGTGCAGCCTGTTGTACGTCAACGGGGAACTGGTGCGCGGCGCCACGCGCGGCGACGGCCGCACCGGCGAGGACGTCACCGAAAACATCCGCACCATCGCCGATATTCCGCACCGTTTAAGCGGCACCGGCCATCCCGAACGGATTGAAATCCGCGGTGAAATCTATGTGCCGCTGCAGGCCTTTGCTGACATGAATGCCAAGGCCCAGGCCGAAGGCGGGCGGACCTATGCTAATCCGCGCAACTTTGCCTCGGGTTCGCTCCGCCAGTTGGATACGGCTGTGACAGCGGCACGGCCTTTGCGGTTCTTCGCCTATACTTGGGGAGAGGTCAGTGACGACGGCTTTGCCGCCACTCAGACCGAGGCTCTGGCGAAGTTCCGGGAGTGGGGGTTGCAGGTCAATCCGCAGTCGGCCCAAGTCGATGGCGCTGCCGGATTGCTCGACGTTTACAACCGCATCGGCCGCGATCGTTCGGGGCTGGGCTATGATATTGATGGCGTTGTCTACAAGGTCGATCGCCTGGATTGGCAGCGCCGGTTGGGCTTTGTGTCGCGGTCGCCGCGCTGGGCTATAGCGCACAAGTTTCCGGCACAGCAGGCCCTGACACGGTTGGCCGCCATCGACATCCAGGTTGGGCGCATGGGGACGATGACGCCGGTGGCGCGGTTGCAGCCGGTCAATGTCGGCGGCGTGGTGGTGACCAATGTCACCCTGCACAATGCCGACGAGATCGAGCGCAAGGACATCCGTATCGGTGACATGGTCCGTGTCCAGCGCGCCGGCGATGTCATCCCGCAGATCGTTGGAATCGAACCGGACGAACGGCCGGACACCGCGGTGCCCTATGAATTCCCGACGGTTTGTCCGTGTCCGCTGAAGACCGAGGTCGTCCGCGAGCAGAACGCTGCCGGCACGGAAGGCGTGGCGCGCAAATGCAGCGGTGACCAGGCCTGTCCGCATCAACGTACAGAATACCTGAAATATGTCGTCTCGCGCCGGGTACTGGATATCGAAGGTCTGGGCGAGACCTATATTGAAATCTTCAACCGCGGTGGCATTCTGGCGGAACCCGCTGACATCTACCGGCTGCACGAAAAAGCCGAAGCCGCCAAGGTCATCGTTCTGGAAGAGCGCAAGCGCCAGTCGGCCGCCCGCCAGGAAAAGAGCGGCCAGGCGGTAAAAAAACAAGTGGCCGATACCGACCGCGCCTTTACCGATCTCGACAAGCTGTTTGCCGCTATCGACATCCGCCGCGATCTGCCACTGGAACGGTTTATCGCCGCGCTGGGCATCAAGCATGTCGGCGACACTACGGCCAAGCTTCTGGCGCGGGCCTTTGTCAGCGAACGCGCCTTTCACGACACCCTGGTCAAGGCGGCCGAGGGCGACGAAGAGGCGTTCAACTCGGTCAAGGATTTAAACCAGGTCGGGCCAGTGATTGCGCGATCGGTGACCAGTTATTTCGCGCATCCGTACCAGCGCGGCATCTATGAGCGATTTATCGAACAGGTGCGCGTGCAGGATGCCGAAGCGGTGGCGTCGACCTCGCCGGTGTCGGGTAAGACGGTGGTGTTCACAGGCACTTTGGAGAAACTGACGCGCGACGAGGCCAAGGCCCAGGCCGAACGGCTGGGCGCCAAGGTGTCGGGATCAGTGTCGAAAAAGACCGACCTGGTGGTGGCTGGCCCGGGCGCGGGTTCCAAGCTGAAGACCGCAGCGGAACTCGGGATTCAGGTCCTCACCGAAGACGAGTGGCTGTCGCTGATTGCCTAGTTGGCGAGCATTTTCAGTGCTTTTACCGCCGTCTCATAGCCCATCGGGGCCTTTTGGCTGTCGCAGCTTTGCACCGGCTTGTTGTCGCAGCCGCGGGTAATGCAGCCGCTCAAGGACGCGCACATCAGCAGGGCGGTGGTGACAATCAGTATCTTGCGCATCGGGCATCCTCTTAATCGGCGCAAACTTGGCACAATTCGGCGCCCTTGACCACAGGGCCTTCGCGGGTTCATGTGCGCCATGACCAAGATCGCCCTCGTCACCGGCGCCGGCAGCGGTATAGGCCGCGCCACAGCCCTTCACCTGTCTCGCGCAGGATATTCCGTCGTCCTCGCCGGTCGTCGCGCCTCTGCCCTGGCTGAAACCGCCGCGTTGGGCGACAACATGCTGGCCGTGCCAACCGATATCACCGACCCGTTGGCCGTGAAGGCTTTGTTCGACAAGACGTTGGCCGTTTTTGGCCGGCTGGATGTGCTGTTCAACAATGCCGGCTACAACGCGCCGGCCCTGCCGTTGGAGGAGCTGCCGCTCGACGAACTGCGCGCCGTTCTGGACATCAACATACTTGGCGCCATGCTATGCGCCGGTGAGGCCATGCGGATCATGAAAGCCCAGGAACCGCGCGGCGGGCGGATCATAAATACGGGTTCGCTGTCGGCCCATATGCCGCGGCCGCTGACGGCCGCCTACAGCGTGTCGAAACACGCCATCACCGGGCTGACCAAGTCGATCCTGATGGATGGTCGCGCGTTCGGCATCACCTGTTCGCAGATCGATGTCGGCAATGCCGCCACCGACATGTCGGGCCATATGGTCACCGGCGCTATCCAGGCCGATGGGCAACTGCGGCCTGAACCGCGCATGTCGGCCGATGAGGTGGCGAAGATGGTCGGTTACATCGCCAGTCTGCCGCCCGAAGCCAATATCCCGTTCGTCACGGTCATGGCCGGCGGTATGCCGTTTTATGGCCGGGGTTAAAGCGGTGCGCAGACCTCTTCCAGCCAGGCACGGACCTCGGACTTCACCAGCTGCCCGACCAGGCGGACGACCTCGGCGTGGTAATCGTCCATATATTGTCGCTCGGCGGGGGTGAGCATCTCGACAGCGATCAGACTGCGGTCAATCGGCGCCCAGGTCAGGTTGGCGAAACCGTGCATGGCGCGCTCGCCGCCCTTGGGGATCTTGGCTTCGGTGACGTACTGCAGGTTCTCGATGCGAATGCCGAAGTCGCCTTCCTTGTAAAAGCCGGGCTCGTTCGACACGATCATCCCGGTTTGCAGGGCATAGCGGTTCAGAGCCTTAGCGATGCGTTGCGGGCCTTCGTGGACACCGAGATAGACGCCGACGCCGTGACCCGTGCCGTGGTCGTAGTCGAAGCCTTCCGCCCACAGAAATTGCCGCGCCAGGATATCGAGATGCGTGCCGGTGGTGCCGGCCGGGAACTTCGCTGTGGCCAAGGCGATATGGCCTTTCAGCACGAGGGTGAACATGCGCTTGTGTTCGGCGGTCGGGGTGCCGATGGCCATGGTGCGGGTAACATCGGTGGTGCCGTCGGCGAATTGGGCGCCGGAATCGACCAGCAGCAGGTTGCCTGGGGCAATGCGCAGATCCGAGGCCGTGGTGACGCGGTAGTGGGGCAGGGCGCCGTGCGGGCCGAAGCCCGAGATCGTATCGAACGACAAATCCTTGAGACCACCTGCGGCTATGCGCAATGACTCCAGCTTCTTCGCCACCTCGATTTCGGTCGGCAGCGTCTCCTGCGCTTCGGTGGCGACCCAATACAGGAACTCGGTCAGGACGGCGCCGTCGCGAACATGGGCGGCCTTCGTCCCGGCGATCTCGGTCGGGTTCTTGCAGGCCTTGGGCAGCATACAGGGATCATCAGCCAGGAAGGGTTTGGCCCCGGCGGAGGTCAGGGCCTCCAGCCAGAAGGCCGAGGACAGGGCGGCGTCGATCAGCACGCTACGGCAGGCCAAACCGGCCAGGGTGGTCTCTATCTCGGCAGGCGTCCTGACGCTGACCTCGTTGCCCAGCCATTCCAGCAGGCAGTCGGTGATCTTGGTGGGCTGGATGAACAGTTCAGCCGAGCCGTCGTCCTTCAGCACCGCCTGGCCCAAGGGCAGGGGGGAGCGAATAACGTCGCCGCCGCGGATATTGAACAGCCAGGCCAGGGAGGACGGTGCGGTGATCAGGGCGGCGGCCAGGCCGTTGGCCTTGAGGTTGCGCGCGATCTGGCCACGCTTGTCGACTGAGGCGACGCCGGCAAATTCCAGCGGTTGGGGCACGATCGGCGCTGCCGGTTGTGATGGACGCGCCGCACCCCAGGCGACATCGAGCGGATTGGGCGACAGGGATTTCAGTTCCACGCCGGCGCCGGCGGCTGCGGCCAATAGGGTGTTCAAACTGGTCGGGCTGATCAGCGCGGCATCATAGCCGATGACCGAACCGGCGGGTGCGGCTGCGATATCGTCGGCCAGCGAATTGCCGTGGAAGTCCTTGACCTCCCAGACGCTGCGATCGGTCTGTTCGCGCGACTGCAAGGTATAGCGGCCGTCGGCATAGAGGATGGCGCGGTCGAGGAAGACGATCGCCGAACCGGCCGAGCCGGTGAAACCCGAGACCCAGGCCAGGCGCTCATTCGCGTCGGGCAGGTACTCGTTCTGATGCTCATCCTCATGTGGCACGATAAACCCGTCCAGCCCCAACCGGTGCATCTCGGCGCGCAGGGCGGCGACGTTGGTGACGCCCTGCGACGGATGGGTGGTGACATCGAACTGCTGGAAAGCGGTCGGGGCGGAAAGCGTATCGGGAGTCATCGAGTCACCTGTCTGGTTACGCAAGCGACTATAGACGGCCAATGTGGCGACTTCAAATCCGCCGCCGGAATTTTGCTACTCGAGTTGGATTACCGTGATGTACCAGGTGCTGACCGGCTGGCCCTGGGCTTGCCACCACAGACCGCTGATGGTCTGATTGACCGCGCCGAGATCGGCCAAAGGCACTTCAACCACGTTCCAGGTATTGGCGTTCAGACGGATGGTGTAGCCGGGGTCGACCGGCTTGTCACCGATCAGCGCCTTGACCGAGATTGTCTGGCCACCTGTCGGGCCGCCATTCACATAGAAGGTCAGTTTGGTATAGCCGGCCGTCGAAAACGGCGCATGCTGGAGGAACAGGGCCTGCCACGGCTCGCTCTGCATCGAGATCGGCTTGACGTCGGACCCGATATCGGTCGACAGGGTCGTCTTGGCCCAACTCCAGTTGTTCCAGCCCGGCGCCAGGACATCATCATAGATGACCATCGGCTGCGGCGCGGCAGGCGCGGTCTCCTGGGCGAAAACGGGGCCGGCAAAGGCCATGGCGGCAAAGGCGGCGGTGAACAGACGACGGTTCATGTTGGACATGAAAAGGCTCCCTGAGAATTTTTTATATTTGATTTATTTAATTCATATTATCCCATAAATGCCAAGTCGCATTCGTCTTCGCCTGTTGCGGGAAGAGAGGTGGTGTGGTTCTCTTGCAACGCAAAGGGGAGGGCGGCAAAAGGCGATGGTACGTTACAGTTTCATGGGCTTCCTTGGTGTTTTGATCATGGGCGCCGGGCTGATGAACGGCGTTGGCGGCTGGATGGTGCCGTTCATGGTGCCCGTAATGTTTGGCCTGGTGACAAGCTGGAATTGGGCCATAGTCGCGGGCGCGGTTGCCTATACGGCATTTCGAATCAGGGCAGGGGGGCCGGATTGGTTCGACATTGTGTATGGCGTTGGCTGGGGGCTAATTCTGGTAAGCGCGAACTCACGCTGCCCACGGTGCGGTTTGTCGGTTGGAATTAGCGGAAAAGGGCGGGACAGTCCGGTTCCGTCTTACTGCGTAAGCTGCGGCCGATATCGCTGTGACGTCTGGCCGTTTCAATATGCTCTGAGGCCAGAAGTCTGGGACGGTGAGTATCACGATGAAGGTGGCGGGGCAGCGCCGGATACCTATGGCGCTGAGGTGGCCCGCTATCATGCCCAGCAAAACTGGCGGAAGAAAACGGTCTCAAAGGGATGAAATATCTGGTTCTTCCCTTTCTACTGGTCGGCATCGGGTTGATGATTTTCTCGGTCGTGTTGCACCCGAATCCCGCCATCCTGATTCCCACGGCAATTGCCTGCTGGTTTGCCTTCCTGATTCAATCTCCGCGCTGGCTCGCTATAGCCTTTATAGCTGGCATTGCGGCGGGTTGCATCGCCGGCGAGGGGCCTGTCCTCCTTGGAATCGCGGCCGCGAATGTCTGCGCCTGGCTTTCCTTCTGGATCGGGTCGTCCGCGCGGTGTCCGCGCTGCCAATATACCTTGTTTCGCTCTCGCCGATGGGGCGAGGATCAGCCGCCGCACCGGTGGTGCATGATGTGCGGCCGCGACCGAAAGGGCGTCTGGCCATTCCAGTATCAGATCAAACCCGAGCCGTGGGACGGCCGCTATCATGACGAAGGTGGGGGACCGGGCAATCCGGACTCGCTGCTGGATTGGTGGCGGGGCGTCATGTTCCGCCGCCTCCCCAAAAGGTGGCGCCGCGGTTAGACCCGCTGCATCACCAGGGTGCACCAGGCGTCGCGGTGGATGCGGCGCACCACCTTGAAGCCGTGGCTGAGATAGGCGGCCTTGACGAAGCGTTCCTGGGTGCGCAGCAGGCCCGACAGGATGACTAGGCCCTGGGGTTTCAGCGCGCCGCGGATATCCATCGACAGCCCGACCAAGGGACGCGCCAGGATGTTGGCGAAGACCAGGTCGTAGGGACCAGATGAGCGCACCTTGCGGTGATTGAGGCCGTTGGCGTGGACGAAACGCGCCGTCGACTGGTTCAGTTTTGCATTCTCGTTGGAGATGCGCACGGAGATGGCGTCGATATCGGTGCCGACAGCGACGGGCGTGCCGGTTTTGGCGGCAGCGATGGCCAGGACGCCGGTGCCGGCGCCGACATCCAATACGCGGCCGAACTTGGATTTTTTCAACAGATCATTATAGGCGATGAGACAGCCGACCGTGGTGCCATGGTGACCGGTACCGAAGGCGGCGCCGGCTTCGATGCGCAAATTTACGGCATTGACCGGGGCGCGGCCGTGATCGTGGATCCCGTAAACAAAGAAGCGTCCAGCGCGCACCGGCGGCAGGCCGGACAGCGCCATGGCCAGCCAGTCAGCGTCGGCCAGTTGTTCGGCGGTCACGATCAACTCCGGAAAATCCGTCAGAACACGTTGAATCTGCAGGTCTTCCTCTTCGGCGGTCGGGAAGGCATCGATGCGCCAGATGTCGTGGTCTTCGTCCTCTTCCAGGATCGAATAGGTCGTGCCTTCCAGTTCGACTTCGGCGTCCAGGGCTTCAGCGGCGGCTTCGGCGACGGCGCGCGGGCCGCGCGCCACGATTTGTTGAGGATTATACGACATGCTGCTCTGCGGTAGGATTTGATTCAACGTCCGATCTCGGCTAATTTCCTTGGGAACGTGCGAGATTCGGACGGTTTGGCACTTAAGGACACAAGATGGCGAGAGCTACCACAAAAAAGACGACGGGCGACAGCGAAATTCCGGCCGATGCCGGTGTGAAGAAGACGATCGCCCGCAAGGCCCCGGTGGCCAAGGCTGAGGGTGATGCGCCCGCGGCGAAAAAGTCGGCCCCGAAGGCGACGGCCGCCAAGGCTGCGGCGCCCAAGGCCGCTGCCAAGCCGGCCGCTGCGAAGAAGACCGCCCTGGTCAATGACATCAAGCCGGCCGTGCTGGAACCGGCCCCCAAGGCTGTCAAGAAGGCGCCCGCCGCCAAGACGCCGGCCGCCAAGAAGGTCGAAGAGGTGCTCGACTCCGCCAAGGCGAAGCTGGATGAAGCCACGGCCGTCGCGGCCGAAAAGTTCGACGAGCTGAAGACCGCTGCCGAACCGCATATCAAGGAAGCCGGCGAAAAGGTCGAAGCCGCTTTGGATGCGGCCAAGGACAAGGTCGATGAAGCTATCGCCGCTGCCAAGCCGGTGGTCGAGGACATTGCCCGCAAGGCCGACGATGTGATGGACAAGGCCGTGGACGCGGCGCACGAAATCACCGGCAAGGCGGCGGAAGCCACCAAGAAGAAGCCCGGCTTCTGGGCCCGCCTGTTCGGCGCCAAGTAAGGCGTTGATCCTGACAGGATTTTGGAGGCGGGCCGCAAGGTCCGCCTTTTTTATACCTCCTGCTTCGAGGGGAGGCCAAGGTTAGTTATGTTGAACACTCTGTTTCGTCCCTTCGAGCGGCTAATCGATCCGTTCCGGCCGCATGACGACCTGACGCCGCCGTCCGGGCTGGTGGCCTATGTCTGGAGCTATCTGCGTCAGGTTTGGCCGCTGTTCGCCGCAGTGCTGGCGGTAGGCCTCCTGGCGACATTGGCCGAGGTCATGGTCTTTCGCTATGTCGCCGACATTATCGATATCCTGACCTCGTCGAAGCCCGGGGAACTGTGGGCGCAGCACGGCGCGACCTTTATCTCCATGCTGCTGACCATCGGCGTGGCCTGGCCGATCCTGGTCCTGATCCAGTCGCTGTTGCTGCAACAGGGGCTAACGACCCAGTTTCCGGTGTTGATCCGGTGGCAGTCGCACCGCCATATCGTGCGCCAGTCGATCAGCTTTTTCGCCAACGACTTTGCCGGGCGCGTGGCATCCAAGGTCGCCGATACCGCGTCGGCCGTGCGCAACACATTGATTACGCTCAGCGACACCTTTCTCTATGTCGTCGTCTATTTCTCCAGCGCCGTGTACATGTTTCTGGAGGCCGATTTCCGCCTGGTGATTCCGCTTCTGGTCTGGCTGACCGCCTATGGTCTGCTGTGCTGGCGCTATGTTCCTAGACTGTCCAAGGCGTCGGAAGAGGGATCGGAAGCGCGTTCGGCGCTGGTCGGGCGGCTGGTCGACAGCTACACCAACATCCAGACCGTCAAGCTGTTCGCCGATCCGTCGCGCGAAGAGGCCTATGTCCGCGAGGCGATGGAGATTAACACCGTGAAGTGGCAGGTCCAGCAACGGCTGATCACGCAACTGGATGTCATCGTCAACCTGCTGAATATCGCCCTGCTGCTGTCGACGGCGGTGCTGGCCATCTGGCTGTGGAGCGAGGGCGCGATTACCATCGGCGCCATTGCTCTGGCCGGGGCTCTGACCCAGCGCATCCTCAACATGTCGGGCTGGATCATGTTTCAGGTGACCAGCCTGTTTGAAAACATCGGCACCATCCAGAACGGTATCGACACCATTGCCCAGCCGCATAAGGTCACCGATGCGCCGGAGGCCACGGCGCTTAAGGTCGGTCGCGGTGAGGTGCGGTTCGACCACGTCCACTTCCACTACGGCGAGGCCGATCGGGCGGCGATCGACGGCATCGACCTGACCATCGCCGCCGGTGAGAAGATCGGCCTGATCGGTCCTTCCGGCGCCGGGAAGTCGACCCTGGTCAATGTGTTCCTGCGCCTGCATGACGTCACGGGCGGCCGTATCCTGATCGATGGCCAGGACATTGCGAAAGTGACTCAGGATTCCTTGCGCGCCCATATCGGTATGGTGACCCAGGACACATCGCTGCTGCACCGGTCGATCCGCAGCAATATCGCCTATGGCCGGCCAGGCGCTTCCGATGCGGAGATCATCGAGGCGGCGCGCCGGGCCCACGCCTGGGGCTTCATACCGGATCTGCGCGACAATCGCGGCCGGTCGAGTCTTGACGCGCATGTCGGCGAACGCGGCGTCAAGCTGTCGGGTGGTCAGCGCCAGCGCATCGCCATCGCCCGCGTGCTGCTGAAGAACGCACCGATCCTGGTGCTGGACGAGGCGACGTCGGCGTTGGATTCCGAGGTTGAGGCCGCGATTCAGGACAGCCTGCTGGAACTGATGGCGGGCAAGACGGTGATCGCCATCGCCCACCGGCTCAGCACGATTGCGCGCATGGACCGGCTGGTGGTCATGGATAGCGGGCGGATCATCGAGACCGGGACGCATGCCGAACTGGTTCATGCCGGAGGTCTCTATGCTCGCCTTTGGGCAAGGCAGACGGGTGGGTTTTTGGCAGAGATAGCCTAAATCTCGGTGGCCAAATCGTCACACAGCGCCATAAACCGGCGGTCGCGGCGACGCACAGGTTGCGGCGGCAACAAGGTTAATGTCTGTTAAGGTTTCAAGACGGGCTGGGCGCAGGGGCAGATGGCGACCACGGAAGCAGCGGGGCAAAAAGCTCCGACCGCGGGTAAGCCGCGTGGAACAGCAGGGCTGGGCGATTTTTCGCGCGCCATCCTGCTGGGGCTGGCCTATGTCGTCATCTCGTATTTGGCCGCCGGTCTGGGCGGCAGCGCGGTCGCCGGCAACGACACGGCCTGGCCCGCCTTCTGGTTCCTGCAGATACTGATCTACGCGGCCCTGTCGGTTATCATCGTTCTGTTCAGCCAGATGATCGACGATCGCGCCACCGATACCGGCCTGGGCGGTCCCGCCGTCTTCCTGATGTCGCTGGGGACCCTGGTCAGCTTCGCCGCCTTCGTTATCAACGAATTCAAACAGGTGACCTCCGGCGCCGACCACAATATCGTGCGCGAGGACTATGCCGCCTTCCTGGGGGCACCCAGCGAAGATCCCTTCGCCTATCTCATCTTCTGCTCGGTGATGATGGCGGTTTATGCGTTGGCGGCGGCCATCGTGGTCTGGTCGCTGCTGACCAGCCGCGAGCAGGGCTGGCTGCGCAAGATGATGTCCTTCTTCCGCAAGGTGAGTACCGGCGACCAGCAGACGCAGGTCAACCAGCATATCGACGTGCGGGTGCGCGAACTGACGCGGCTTTTGGGCGTACGCGACCGTATCCTTAGCGTACAGGCCGACCTGGCCGGCGAGACCACCCGGCGCGGCTGGCTGGTGCGGCAGTCGGGCGAGTTCCATACCCTGCGGCTGCACACTGATTTCAAGGCCGGCCAAATCGAGGACGCGCCCGATGCCGACACGGCTGCCCTGGCGCGGCCGCACTACGCCGCGGCCCTGGCGGCTGTCGATGCCGGGGTTGCCCAACTGCAACAGGCGGCCACGGCCAGCACCGCACGGGTCGAATACCTGACCCAGGACATCGCCAACCTGTTCACCGAGGCCGGTTTCGATGCGGTAGGGCCCTTGCAGGCGCGCATCACCGAACTGGAAAGTGAAACTCACAGCCTGCGCAGCCAACTCAGTGGCGCCCAGGCCGTCGATGGCCTGCTTAGCCTGGCCGATACCCCGGAAAGCGACCATATCCACGGCGTCACCCGCCTGTTGGGTATCGGCATGTTCGTCACCGTGCTGCTAATGACCCTGAACAACTATCTGCTGGCGCCCGAACTGACCGACGAGATTCAGCTCGATCCCTGGACGGTGCTGGCCCTGCTGGGGCTGTTCGTGCTTCAGGCGGTGGCCGCTTACTATGGCCTGACCAGTGCGCGTATGTACCTGATCAAACGCCAGATCGCCCAGCGCGCCCGCCAGGTGCCGCCGGGACCGACCTTGGCGCAGCGTGCTGCCGCCCTGGTGTTGCTGGCCCTGCTGGGCCTCTTGATCTACACCCTTATGCGGCTCTCAGAGCCCAGCGTGGCGCGGCCGCTGAAAGCGGTCGACCTGACCTGCCGCGCCTTTGACGATGCCGCCGGCTACCAGACGCCGCAGGGCGTGTGGGTCTACAATTCTGCGGTCAACCTGGAGGCCGACAGTTGCCGCCTGGCCAAGCCGCTGGACCACCAATCTTATGTCGTGGTGGTCGGGGCGGCCTCGCCGGAAGGCGACCCGACGGAACAGTTCGAACTGGCGCGCAGCCGGGCGCATATCGTGGCACGGCAACTGCGCGCCGGCACCGATCCGAAACAGGTTTCGGTATTTGTCGTCAATCTCGGCCGTGCCAATCCGGTCGAAATCCCGGCGGATGCCACGCCCGAAGTCAAACAGGCGGCGACGCGGATCTGGCGGCCGCTGCTGGTCCTTGCCGGCAATCTGGAGCCGGAAAAGCCGACGGTGAGCCAGCGCCTGCAGGCGGTGTTCGTGCGCAAGCCGGCTGTGCTGCCGCAAGCCGGGGAGGTTCGCCCGGTGGTTCGCGGCGTGCTGGGCAAGACGCAGAGGCTCGAACTGAGCGGTTACGACCCAGCGCAGTGCCGCATCTACCGCTATGACGGCGAGGGGGCACCGGTGCAGGAACTCTCCTGCCAGTAGGGCAATTCTTGAGGCTGAGTATGCCTACTATGCTTATACTCCCCCGTTA
>NZ_GL883077.1:1907665-1915875 GCF_000204015.1 Asticcacaulis biprosthecium C19
GCGGTGGCTGCAAGCGTCAGCGCGCAGTCGGAGGGGGGATTTCTTGGCACCAATATTGGCAAAGTATAGGCGTAGGTGAGGGAAACACCGGTGGGCCAAATCCCCCACCGTCTCATTTGCCAACCGCAAATGATCCACGGCACGGGCCGCCCCGCTCCCCGCATAACGAGGAGGTATAAAAATAATACATCCAGTGTGGTAGGAGCCTTGCGCTATTATGGTCTTGGGGGGCATTGCGGGCATAAATCAGGTGAACCTTCATAAAGCTGCCTTCTGTGGCCAGTACGCTGCGCCGCGAAGGCCGCTCGCTTTTGGGGTGGTTTTTCATTGCACTTTAACGGGTCAGGTTCTAGGACGGGCCAGTATTTTCAGTGAGGAGTGGCCCATGTTTGGCTGGGGTAAGAAGGACAAGAAACGTCCGGGCACCGGAGCGAAGTTCGAAACGCCAAAATTCGAAACGGGCCAGTCCGTCGAGGCCGGCCCTTCGGGCAACGAGCCCCCCTCAACCCCTTCGGAGACCCGTCCCATGTCCAAGACCCGCGTTGAAACCGATACTTTTGGCCCGATCGAAGTGGCTTCCGACCGGTATTGGGGCGCCCAGGCGCAGCGTTCGCTCGGCAATTTCAAGATCGGCTGGGAAAAGCAGCCCCTGCCGATCGTGCGTGCGCTGGGTATCGTCAAGCGCGCCGCCGCCGAAACGAACCTGGCTCTGGGCAAGCTGGACCCCAAAGTTGCCGCCGCCATCGTCCAGGCCGCCAACGAGGTGATCGAAGGCAAGCTGGACGACCACTTCCCGCTGGTCGTATGGCAGACCGGATCCGGCACCCAGTCGAACATGAACGCCAACGAGGTCATCTCCAACCGCGCCATCGAAATTCTGGGCGGCGAGATGGGCACAAAGAAGCCTGTCCACCCCAATGACCACGTCAACATGTCGCAGTCCTCGAACGACACCTACCCGACGGCGATGCACGTGGCCTGCGCCGAGGAGATCGTCCACCGCCTGCTGCCGGCCTTGCAGGTGCTGCGCAATGCCTTGAACGACAAGGCCGAAGCGTGGAAGGAGATCATCAAGATCGGCCGCACCCACACCCAGGACGCCACGCCGCTAACCCTGGGCCAGGAGTTCGGGGGCTACACCCAGCAACTGACCAATGGCATCGAACGCATCCAGCAGACCCTGCCCAAGCTGATGCAACTGGCTCAGGGCGGAACCGCGGTCGGCACGGGTCTGAACGCACCGATCGGTTTCGCCGAAGGTGTCGCTGAACGCATCGCCGCCATCACGGGTATCGGCTTCACCACGGCGCCGAACAAGTTCGAAGCCCTGGCCGCCCACGACGCTATGGTGTTCAGCCACGGCGCCATCAATACGGTGGCGGCTTCGCTGTTCAAGATCGCCAACGATATCCGCTTCCTCGGTTCCGGCCCGCGTTCTGGCCTGGGCGAACTGGCCCTGCCGGAAAACGAGCCGGGCTCATCGATCATGCCGGGCAAGGTCAACCCGACCCAGTGTGAAGCCATGACACAGGTCTGCGTCCAGATCTTCGGCAACCATGCCGCCCTGACCTTTGCCGGGTCCCAGGGCCATTTTGAGCTGAACGTGTTCAACCCTGTCATGGCCTATAACTTCCTGCAGTCGGTCCGACTGATGGCCGATGCGGCGGTTTCCTTTACCGACAACTGCGTGGTCGGCATTGAACCGCGTCTGGACAATATCAAGCGTGGTCTGGAAAACTCGCTGATGCTGGTGACGGCGCTGAACGGCCGTCTGGGCTACGACATCTGCGCCAAGATTGCCAAGACGGCTCACAAGAACGGTACCACCCTGCGCGAAGAAGCCGTCGGCGGTGGCTACCTGACGAACGAGGAGTTCGATCAGTTCGTCCGTCCGGAAAACATGGTCAAGCCGGGCTGATAAGATGGATCTGGCCGCGTTCCAACGTGACGGCGCGGCCCATTTCCTGACGGTTCTCGGTTCCGATGCCGTCGCGCGGTTGCGCGAACAGTTGGAACCAGAGTTGAAAGGCCGTCCGGGGCGTCGTCTGACCGGTGGTCTCGACTCGGTGCTGCCGGCCCTGACCGACGTGGCTTCGCGTCTGATCGGGCCGGCGGCTTTCCCTGTCCGCGCCGTGGTGTTCGACAAGACGTCCGAAACCAACTGGAGCGTTGCCTGGCATCAGGATCGTACCATCGCCGTGCGGGAACGCCGCGATGCGCAGGGTTACGGTCCGTGGTCGGTCAAGGACGATATTCCCCATGTCGAACCGCCGATATCCGTCATGGCCGGCATGGTCACCCTGCGTCTGCATCTTGACGATTGCGAAAACGACAATGCGCCGCTGACGGTCGCTCTGGGATCGCACGCTTTCGGCCGTGTGCCGGCTCCGGAAGTGGCGGGGCTGGCGCGTTCCCTGCCGAACCTGGCCTGTTGTGCACGGGCGGGCGATGTCTGGGCCTATTCAACGCTTATTCTGCACATGTCGGAACGATCGCGGCTTGCCGGGCGCCGGCGGGTGGTTCAGGTTGATTACTCCGCCGAAGGCCTGCCCGGTGATGTGAGGTGGAGGGGATTGTAATGCGCGCCATAGACGCCCGCCACTACTGGCTTGAAGCCATTTTTCGCAACGACGACCCGGGGTGGGATTCAGAGGTCTATCCGTTTAGCCTGCCTGTGCTGCGTGGCATGGACCGACTGGTCTTCCATCCCAAGGTGACCTTCCTGGTCGGCGAAAATGGGTCGGGAAAGTCGACGCTGATCGAGGCCTTGGCGGTCGCCTGGGGTTTCAACGCGGAAGGTGGAACGAAAAATTTCAATTTCAACAATCGTCCCTCTCATTCGCCTTTGCATCGGTTTGTCCGACCCGTCCGAGGCATTCGAAAAGCGCGGGACGGCTTTTTTCTTCGCGCTGAAAGCTACTTCAACCTGGGGACGGAGATCGAACGTCTCGACAGCGAGGGTAGCGAGGCGCCGATCGGTCCGGCCTATGGCGACCGGTCCTTGCATGAACAGTCGCATGGCGAGAGCTTCTTCGCTCTGTTCGACAACCGCTTCCACGGTCACGGCCTTTATATCCTGGACGAGCCGGAAGCCGCCCTGTCGCCGACGCGGCAGATGACGTTTCTGGTGCGGATGCACGAACTGATCGGCCAGAATTCGCAGTTCATTATCGCGACTCATTCGCCGATCATCCTGGGTTATCCCGATGCCGACATCTGGCAGGTGTCGCGCTTTGGTCTGAATCGGGTGGACTATGAAGACACCGAACATGTTCAGGTGACGCGGCAGTTTCTCAATCATCGCGACGTGATGCTGAACACCTTGCTGGATGACAAATAAAGAAACAGGCGCGGGAGTGTCCCAGGGTCTGGGGCTCCACGCGCCTTGTTTTACGCTTAGGCTTACAGATGAGGTCAGTACTGGCCGAGGCTGAACAGGGCAAGAGCCATGAAGGCGGTGAAGGTGGCCAGGGCGAAGATGGTAGGCATGGTGCGGGTCATAACAGGTTTCCTTTAGGTGATGTTGAGGTGAGGGATTAGCCGTTCGAAGCGACGGCTTCGACGGTGGCCAGGCTGCTTTGCAGGGTGTTGGCCGGGCCGGTCGCGGTGACCAGCGAAATGACCATGAACAGCGTCAGGGCGAAGAGGGCGGAAGCGGTGGCGACGGGGGTGGACATTGGCTTAACTCCTTGTGAAGCATGTTGCTGATGACCGTGATATGCGCCCTCGACGTGCATAGTTCAAATTAATACCAAGTCATGAACTCTATTTAATTATTACGTAAAATCAATGAGTTATGATTGCAAAATTGTAAGGTTGGCGCGTTATTGTGCGTTGCGCCTAAATCCTGGCGTGTGGGTTCGCGCTGTCGGAAATTTTCCGAAAACGGAGATCTTGTTTCGGAAACTTCGGATGTGTCAGGGTGTCGCAGGACGTCCGGCGGCTTCAAAAAAGAAGCGCAGCATTTCCTGGCTGGCGTCCGGTCCCTTGGGGTCGGTGTAGGATCCGGCGGAATGTCCCCCCGCCCAGGCGTGTCCGGCGCCATGGATCAGCCAGTGTTCGCTCAACACCCGGCCATGGGTATCCGAGGTGACGGTGCGGGTATAGGTTCGGCCGCCGGCCGAGACACCTTCATGGAGGGCTGAGGTCGGGCTATGGCCAGCAGGGCCCTGAGCATGGCATTGGGCGATCACCTGGTTACCATTGGCGCGGTTGACCGTGTGGTCGGCATCGCCATGAAAGACGATGGTCGGGACCGTCCTGTCGGAAGGCTTTAGGGCAGATTTGCCACCCTGGCTCATGGCGGTAAAGGCCGACGCCATATCGTGCGCCGCACCTGCCGCAACGCCGGAATGGACGCCGATCGCGGCAAAGAGATCGGGATAGGTCATGGCCAGGATGGCGGCTTCCGCGCCGCCGGCGGACAGGCCGGCAGCGAACACCTCGCCGGGTCTGACCCTGTAGTCGGCCATGATCTTGCGTACGATGCCGGCGATGATCGAAGGTTCGCCACGGTCGCGGGCCTGGTCCTCCGGCCGGAACCAGTTCCAGCACCGGTTGGCATTGGCGCTTTGGGGTTGCGTCGGGTAGGCCACCAGGAAGCCGTGGTGCTCGGCGAGGTGGTTCATGCCGGTACCGGTGGCGAAATCGTCCGGCGACTGCGTGCAGCCATGCAGCATGACGACCAGAGGCACAGGCGTGCCCGCGTAGGTACTGGGCACATACAGTTTGTAGTCGCGGCTGCCCGCGGCGTTGGCGAAGGTCAAGGTCTCAAACCGGGCACCGTCCGGCAGCGAGTCCGTCCCGGTTCCCCGGCGATAAGGCCGTGGCTTGGCGGCAGTCCAGGCGGCGCTGGCCGTCAATGGTGGCGTCATGTCGATGACGTCCGGATCGACCTCTGCGTGGGCCGGCGCCTTTCCGGTGAGGACGGCCAGGGCTTCTTCAAGCTTGCCCAGCTTGGTGAGCCGGGTGGCTTCCTTCATGTCGATCTTGGGGAACAGTTTCATAATTTTTTACGCTAAGTGAATTAATGGATGCGGTCGCCGAGTGCGGCCTTGAGCGCCGCCGGCGCCTGAAGGGCGCCCAGCACCCGGATGGAGCCGATGGTAGCGCGCGCCAGGTCGGCGTCGATGTCCGGCGCCAGGGCCACCAGCCCGAGCACCTGGATATGGATGACTTCGCCGCGTGAACGGGCGGCCTCGAGATCCCGGCGGCTGTAGTGGCGCATGCCGAGATCGAGATCGTGGCGCGCGACAGACTTCTTTACCGCGTCATTGTGACGGTCGAGCTGGCTGCGGATCGCGGTGCGGATCAGGTCCGTGCGATTGGCGTAGAAGCCTTCCTGAACCAGCAGGTCGATCTGGCCCAGGTCGACATAGCCCAGGTTTATCGTGATCTTTTCGCTGTCGGGAAGTTTCGGCATTTGTGTCGTAAGCTGATCCATTCATTACCATCCATACACCATCCCTGTGGATGGTATATGGATGGTAATGAGCGCAGTTCAAGGCACGATCCCGTGCGCCAAGCTTTTTATGGGTTCAGGCGATCCAGCCGGTGGCCGGCTTGACGGCTGCCGAGTCCGGGAAAATGTCGCTGGCCAGGACTGACGGCGACAGATCGTACAGTTCGGTCAGACTGCCCTTGATGACCGCGCGCAGGTCGGTAGTCGGCATCAGGTCGCGGCCTTCATACAACTTAGCCTGGCCCAGGCCCGGCCAGTCGGTTATGACCCGGCCGCCCTTGACGCCGCCGCCGACCAGAAAGGCTGCGGTGGCCTGGCCGTGGTCGGTCCCCTGCGTGCCGTTGATGGCAGCGGTGCGGCCGAACTCGGTCGCCACCAAAATCACCGTGTCTTTCCACTTGGGCCCCAACTCGGTTTCAAACGCGGCCAGGGCGCCATCGAGATCGGTCAGCAATTCGGCGAGTTTCTTGGATTCTCGCGTATGGGTGTCCCAGCCATTGAAGGCCAGGGCCGCCACGCGGGGGCCATCATCGCGCGCCAGCAGCCTGGCCGCACCGGTCGCCATTCCCGTCATGGGATATTTTCCAGAATATTGGCCGGAGGCCTCGCCGGTGGTCTCGCCGGCCAGTCGATCGGTTGCCAGAGCGGTGTCAAACGCCCGCGCCAGGGCCGGATCCGTGTCCTGATACATGGCGAGTATCCGCGGCGGCAGGTTGTCGTCGCGCAAGCTCAACGACGATGGCGCCCAGCCCATGACCTCGGCCGAGCCGCGCATGACCAGGGGGGGCACTGTGCCAACAGCCAGGCCGGTGCCGCCGGCGCGCTGGGTGGCAGGGAGGACTTTTAACAGACGGTTCAGCCAGCCGGTTTTGGTGTGGCCGGGTATAGAGTAGCCGGACTCGAGCACGTCCTGACCGTCGAAGTGGGATCGGGCGCGGTAAGGCGTCGCGCTGGCGTGAATGACGGTGGCGTGGCTCGCCCTGTATTGGCGCGCCAGATTGGTCAGCGACGGATGCAGGGCGAACATGCCGTCCAGCTTCAGCGGCGAGGTGATGGCAAAGGCCTGGCGCAGGCGCTCATAGCCGGGATCACCGACCGGCGGTACGGCGGCCAGGCCATCGAGGGCGCCGCGCAGGATGATGGTGATGAAGCGCGGGTCGCGCGCTCCGGCGGCGGACGCGACACGCGGAATAAAGGCGCCAAAGGCTGCTGTCCCGGTGACGGTCAGAAAGGAACGGCGGTTGAGCATGGTCATCGCCTCACAAACTCTGGGGCCATGAAGGCCAGGCTGATACCCTGACGCAGGGTGTCCGCGCGTTCGATGGCGGCCAGGGTACCGTCGCTGAGGCGCGGGCCCAGTATGGCCGGGGCAAATTCGCGCGGATCGGTGTCGCGCGACGTCTTGGCGGCGACGAGGGCGGCCACCTCCATGCGCGCACTGAGACCTTCGGGGGTCAGCCAGGCGGCGCTGAGGTCGGAGAAGCCGTTGGGGCCGGGCGGTTTCCACCAAGGCTGGCCCATGGCGGTGAGGGCGCGCTTGATCAGGGCCGGCGTCAACTGGGCATCAGTTGCGCGCAACATGGCAATCAGGTGCTCCTGAGGCGTGCGCAGCTTGACCGGAGTCGGCGCCCACGCCTCTTCGGAGTCGATGAGGGTGGCATAGACGGCCTGCAGGTCGCCGCCGGTGTCCAGCCAGGTGCTGCTGAGGCGATCGACAAGGGTCTTGGGCGGGTTGTCGGCGACGAAATGCCGGGCCAGTTTGGTCGACAGGTGTTTTGCCGTCGCCGGGTGATTGGAGAGGGAAACCAGGATGTCGGCGGCCTGGAAGAAGCCGTCCTCGTGGTACTCTTCCCCCAGAATGGTCTTTCCGCCCGGTTCGTGCAGGGTCTTGCGGAAGGTGAAGCCGCCGACCGGACCATCGCCACCCGGGCGCTTATTGGCCGTCCAGCCGGTCAGGGCTTTGGCGAAGGCGGTGACGTCGGCCTGGCTGTAGCCGGAATCGACCCCCAGGGTGTGCAGTTCCATGATTTCGCGGGCGAGGTTCTCGTTGATGTCGCGGCCCATACGCTGGCCGGTGCGCGAATTGGGGCCGGTCGAGGTGACATTGTCGAGGTAGTAGAGCATGGTCGGGTGGGTTTCGACCGCCAGCAGCATGTCGGTGAACCGGCCGTAAACATAGGGGCGGATGGCCTCACGTTCATAGGCGCCGGCCGAGATATGGACGGCGGTGCCCTTGTCCAGGCTAACCGCGAAGTGGTTCATCCAGAACATGACCAAGCGCTCGCTGAAACCGACCGGCGGAGTCATCAGGGTGTCGTGGTAACGGGCGGTCACTTCGGCATCAACCGCCGGGCCGACCGGCGATTGCAGCTTGGTCTCGCCAGGTTTGAGACGGGCCTGGAAGAAGCCCGAGCCTTCGGCGATCAGCGCCTCGGAGGTGGGCAGGCTGCCGTGGCCGGGGTCAGCCACGCGGCCGCGGTCAATTTCGTCGAGTATCAGGTCGCGCGCCGGCCGCGGCAGGGCCTGCAGCCCGGCTGCCGTACTGCCCAATCCAAAACGCGACAACGCCAAAGCCGACTCGAAATCCACAGACACACGCCTTACGCCAAAAAAACGACTTCTCGGCTCCAATCCTAGTGCGTTCTTGAGACGAAAATGGGGCTCTGGCATGGCCGTGTTACCTTAAAGCGCCTTCATTCCAACAACAGTGTTCGAATACCAACCCCATAAACACAACATGTCCTGCCAG
>NZ_GL883077.1:1916026-1962272 GCF_000204015.1 Asticcacaulis biprosthecium C19
CAAGGCTCCTCGCATAAGCTCGGGCGGGCAGTCGCCCTTTGGTATTAGAACGCTTCCGACAAAATGTCTCCCTCGCCACTGAACCAGGCGCGTTTCATGCCCTGGGAGCGGAAGGGAACACTGACGTGACCGGTGGCATTGACGGCAATTAAGCCGCCTTCGCCGCCCATCCCGGCGATCCGGCCCAGAACCGCATCGGCGGCTTCGTCCAGAGGCTCGCCAGCCATGTGACGGAACGCCAGTTGGGCGGCGGCATTTATACGGATGAAATATTCGCCCTGGCCGGTGCAGGAGACGGCGGTTTGCAAATCCGCCCAGGTGCCGGCGCCGATCAGAGGCGTATCGCCGACCCGGCCGGGCAGTTTGCCAAACACGCCGGCGGTCGAGGTCGCTGCCGCCAGTTCGCCATAAGAATCGAGACAGACGCAGCCGACCGTGCCGTGGCTCAAAGTGCCCGGCGGATGGTTGGACTCAAAACGTCCGGCGCGGGTGAACCAGGTCTCGCCGCCGGGCAGGGGTGTCATGCCCTGGTCGGTTGCGAACTGGGCGGCACCGTCGCCGGTCAGCATGACATGGGGTGTCTTTTCCAGAACGGCGCGGGCAACGAGGATCGGATTCTGGAAGTTCTGCAGGGCCGCGACCGCGCCGCAGGCCTGGTCGGCGCCGCGCATCAGGCTGGCGTCCAGCTCGAACTGTCCGGCGGCGTTGGGAGAGGCACCGCGGCCGGCGACATAGAGTCCCGAATCTTCCAGAGCGACAACGGCCTGGGTGACGACATCAAAGGCGCGGCCACCGGCACGAAGGCTTTCACGCGCGATCGTGGCGACTTCGCGCATGTGGGCGATTTCAGTCGAATAGTCGCGGCCGTGGCGGGCGCCGGCGCCGCCATGCAGGGCAAGGGCAATCATGCGTGACTCCGTTTCGTCCGCAACCAGCTATGCGGCAAGCGGGAGGCGGAAGCAAGCGGTCGTCAGACGGCGCGCAGCGATTTGACCAGGTTGAAGACCATCGTCTTGGCCTGTTCGTCGTGGCCTTCCTGGGACAGGCCGTACAGGGTCTGCATGATCTCGTCGCTGACGGCGTCGACTTGGGCCTGATTGACGACCTCATAGATGCCGGGCTGGACCTGCTCGCGGATCTCGTTGTCGTCGACCAGGGCCTCGGTGATTTTTTCGCCCTCGCGCAGGCCGGTAAAGGTGATCTTGATGTCCTTGTCCGGGCGCAGGCCGTACAGCTTGATCATCCGGGTGGCCAGATCCATGATCTTGATCGGCGTGCCCATCTCCAGGATGTACAGGCCCGATTTGTGGTCCGGCGTCTGGGCATTGTACATGGCCGAGGTCAGGACCAGTTGGACCGCCTCGAAAATGGTCATGAAATAGCGTTCGACGTCCTTGTCGGTCAGGGTGATCGGGCCGCCGCGCTCGATCTGCGACTTGAACAGTGGCACGACCGAGCCGGTCGAGCCCAGGACATTGCCGAAACGGACGACGCAGGCCTGGTGGGTATCGGAGATCTGGGTGCGAATCAGGTGTTCGGCCAGGCGCTTGGTGGCGCCCATCAGCGACGACGGCGCCACGGCCTTGTCCGACGAGATCAGGACCAGTTGCTTGACGCCCGCGGCCTTGGCGGCATCGATGACATACTGCGTCCCAAGGACGTTGGTCAGGACCGACTCGCACGGATTGAGCTCGACCATCGGCACGTGTTTCAGCGCAGCGGCATGGAAGATAAAATCAGGCCGGGCCTCGGCGACGACGGCGGCGAAACGTTCCTTGCGCCGGATCGAGCACAGGACCGGCCGGGCCGTTACGTTGGGAAAGTCGCTGCGGATGGCGCGGTCGATCTCATACAACGCCAGTTCCGAGTGGTCGACCAAGGTAACGTGGCCCGCGCCGAGCGACAGGGCCTGTTTGCAGATTTCCGAACCGATCGACCCGCCGGCACCGGTGACCAGGATACGCTTGCCGCTGTAGAAAGCCTTCAGGGCCTCGGTGTCGAGGTAAACCTGCGGCCGATGCAGCAGCACCTTGAACGACGCCGGATCAGACGGGTCGGGCAGGGGGAGGGGGTTGGATTTCTTGCCGAAAAGCCGGGCCAGGAATCGCAAAAGCCGGTAATTGGAGAGACTCATGGAAATCCGGTGGGCAGGCTTGGCTTGATTGGCGGTTATTGAACCGGTTATGGATCGTTTATCAAGCGCTTATACTGGGTCGGGTGTAGAATTTTGCGGATGATTGACGCAAGGTTCGGGTGTTGTTGTGTTGGGATCGATTTCATGGCGAAGGTTGAGGTTCTGTTTTTTGGCCGAATGGCCGATGTTGCGGGTGCCCGGCGCAAGACGTGTGACGCCGTCAGGCTGTTGACCCTGCGCGAAAGTTTCTTCGGCGCCGATGTCGCTGCCGTGCGGATGAGCGTCAACCAGGTCCAGGTCTTTGCTGACCAGGCTCTGAACGACGGCGACGAGGTGGCGTTTTTCTCGGTATTTTCTGGAGGATAGGATGGGGATACTGCTTTTGGAACAGCCGCTCAATGCCGCGGCCGCCCATGCCGAGTTCCTGGTCGAACATGGCCATCACGGTGCTGTGGCAGCCTTTACTGGCGTTGTGCGCTCCGAGTCGGGCGGGGTCGATTATCTCTATCTCGATTGGTACCCCGGCATGACAGAGGCGTCGATCCGCGCCATTGCCGACGCGGCCAAGGCGCGGTTCGACATTCGGGAGGTGGCCGTGCTGCACCGTTGCGGCCGGGTCGAGGCCGGCGAGCCGGTAGTGTTCGTGGCGGCCGCCTCCGAGCACCGGCGGGCGGCTTTCGAGGCGGTGGACTATATGATGGATCGGCTGAAGTCCGAGGCGGCTCTATGGAAGCGTGAGGTCGGCGATGGCGTCGATCGCTGGGTCGAGCCGCGCGGTGAGGATGCCGTCAGTTTGAAGAGGTGGTCATGAGCGACCTGTCGCATATCGATGCCGCCGGGCGGGCGCGCATGGTCGATGTTTCGGATAAGCCGGTCACGGCACGCACGGCACGGGCTGTGGGTCGGCTGGTGTGTGCGGCGGCAACATTGGACTTGGTCCGTGAAGGCAGGACCCCCAAAGGCGCGGTGGCGTCGACGGCGGAACTGGCCGGGGTGATGGCGGCCAAGAAGACGTCGGACCTGATTCCGCTATGTCATCCGCTGGCTTTGAACAAGGTTAAGGTCGAAATTGTGGAAGATTCGGGTTTGCCGGGTTTTGCCATCTCGGCGGAGGTCAAGACGACGGGGCAGACCGGCGTCGAGATGGAGGCTCTGACCGCGGTCAGTGTCGCCGCGTTGACGCTGTATGACATGCTGAAGGCGGTTGACAAGACGATGCGGATTGAAGGCGTCGAAGTCGTCACCAAGATCGGCGGCAAGGCGGATTTCGGAATTGCCTGAAGCCTGAACCACGAATGGACACGAATAAACACGAACAAATTGAGCGCCAATGGCGCTCATGCCTCGGCTTTTTTCCTGTCGCGGGACTGAACCTCAAACCATTCGTGTTTATTCGTGTCCATACGTGGTTTCAAAAGAACGGAATTGGCCGCTTGGAGATATGTTCCAATCTACCCAAAATTCGAGGTTCATTCGCGGTTCCAAACAAAAAAGACCGCGGAGAGTTGGAGTCTCCGCGGTCCATATCGGGAATGAGCTATCAGGCAATGGCTTAAAAGAACATCTGCACTCTTGCCCCATCGCCTGTCCGGCACAACCCCCTGTTCGCGGGGGTTGCCAGCTTAAAAGACGCGTGCGTTGACGCCAAGCCACACCCGGCGGCCCGGCTGACCGTAGAAACTGGCAGTTTCATAGCGGCTATCGCCGGCATTTTCGATCCGGCCATATAGACGCAGCCGATCATTCACAGTGTAAGACGCGCGCAGGTCAACGAGGTCGTAAGCCTTCAGAAGACGCGTGTTGGCAGCGTTGTCGAAGCTGTCGCCGACGTGGCGCAGGCCAACGCCCAACGACAGGCGCTCGGTGGCGCGGTAGTCGATATCCACTCCGCCGGACTGTTCCGGGGCATGGGCCAGGGCCTTGCCGGGCAAATTGGCCGACTCATTGCGCGTGTTCAGGAAGCTGTAATCACCGCGGATCGTCCAGGCGCCGATGCCATAGGCCCCGGTCAGTTCGACGCCGCTGGCCCTGGAGCGGTCGATACTGCCGTAGCAGCCGTAAACTTGAGTCGGCGTACAATTGTCGTACTGGAAGGCAATCAGGTCGCGCACCGTCCGGGTGAAGACGGTGATGCCGATGCGGCCGTTGGCAGTGATATAGTCGGCGCCGGCATCGATCGTGACGCCATTCTCCGGCACCAGGCCTGCGTGGCCGTAGTCACTATAGAGCTGGTACAGGCTGGGGGCCTTGATCCCTGTGCCGGCACTGGCGTGCAGGCGGAACGGACCGACCGGGGCGGCAACGGAAGCCTGAACGATATCGAGCGCGCCGAAGCTGGAGCTGTCGTCGTGGCGGGCACTGACGGCGATGGTGGCCGGACCGACGTTCTGGGTGATTTGGCCGTAGACGCTTGAGGTCGTCACTGAAACGCTCAGCGGAGTCGGGTTGGGATCCCACGAGGCCGGGCTGGCAATGCGCATGGTGTCGCGCTCATAGGCGACGCCGCCCAGCAGACGGGTGGCGTCGCTGAGGCGATAGAGCAGATGATAGTCGGCCGACTGAATGCCGCCGCGGGCGATGAATTGCGAGCCGTCGTTGAAATAGTCGTGGCGGTTGGCTTGGCTTTCGCTGAGCGACAGGACCTGCTCGCCCTTGGCGAAGCGGTGCTCCAGCGCAACGGCGCTCAGGCGCGTGGCGGTGCGGCCGAATTCGTCGGTATCGGCAAAGGCATAGAGCGGCGCCGGATAGCCGTCATAGTCGTTGCGGCTGCGGCTGTAGGTGGAGAAGGCGCGCACGGTGACGTTGTCGGTCACAGCCAGGCTGCCCTTGGCCGCCAGGTTGGTTTGGGTGAAGGCATCGGCTTCACTGCCGCCGGCAAAGGTCGAGATGCCGTCATCGGTGACGGCGTTGCCGAACAGCCGCCAGGTGAGGCGGCCGGTCTTGCCGCCCACGGCGGCGCGGACGGAACCGTAGTCGTCATAACCTTCGACCGCGACCGTGGCTTCGAGCGGCGCCTGGCTCTCGCGGCTGGTTATGCTGATCACGCCGCCCAGGGCGCCGGAGCCCCACAGGGTCGACAACGGGCCGCGCAGGACTTCGATACGGGCGGCGTCATCGGTGGCGACCAGGCCCAGATTGGTGCCGCCGCCGACCTGGGACGGATCGTTCAGGCGGATCCCGTCCAGCAGGTAGAGGGTGTGGTCGGCGCCGGCGCCGCGAATCGAGGCGCTGGCCGCCGAACCTGGGCCGCCGTTGCGGGTCAGGGTCAGGCTGGGGGTGTGGGTCATGAGGTCGGCGAGATAGACCGACTGATAGGTTTCGATATCCTTGTCGTCGAGGACCGCGACGGCCTGGCCGACCTTGGAGACGGGCAGGGGCTGGCGGGTGACCGTGATGATGACCTCGGTGGTGACAGCGTGGGTCGCGGACGCCAGGGCCGCGAGGGCGGTGGAGAGGAGGAGGGTGCGCTTGATCATGTAAGCGGTCTTTCAGTCAGAAACGAAAGCCGTCGTGCGCAAACACGGCGGCTGACAAACACATCGTCTCTCAAGGGGATTCCCGAGCTCGTCCCGCTGGTCCCGGCGGTAACAAAGGACGACAGCCGCGGGCAGGTCTCCTGACTCGCGCCTCAAACGTCGTCCGCGCCTTCCCGGGTGTGACCGGTGGCGATGCGGAACAACTCGGCGCTTACAGTTGCGGGCACAGTCCAGGATTCTCACCCGGTTCCCTATTCTCTCCCGCCATAACGGGAGCACCTTCGGCACGCCGCCGCCATAGAGGCAAACAACGGCCTGGGTCAAGCGGTACAAAGCAAATCGCGGCTATCGTGCGACTGCGGCAACAAAATGCACTGGTATTGCGGCGGGAACGTGCTATCCCGCGTGCGGCCCAAACTGAAGCAAGGCGTGTAAGATGACAGGCGAGCAGGTCAATCCCATCCCCAATATCCTGACCATGATCCGGCTGGTTGCCGGCGTCGTGATGTTCTGTCTTCTGGCGGCGTCCGCGGGCGGCATACCCTTCCTGGCTGTGAATTCCATGGCGCTGGAACCGTTCCAGCGCTGGGGCTTCTACGTCTTCGTCATCGCCGCCCTGACCGACCTGTTCGACGGTATTCTGGCGCGCAAGCTGAATGCCGAAAGCCAGTGGGGGGCCATTCTCGACCCGATCGCCGACAAGATCCTGGTTTGCGGCACCATCCTGGGCCTGTTCACCATCAATACCGGTGATCCCTATTTCGCCCTTCCAGCCGCCTTCATCCTGTTCCGTGAGTTTGCCGTCAGCGCTTTGCGCGAAACGGCCGCGGGCAAGGGCGTCAAGGTACCGGTGACCTTTCTTGGCAAGGCCAAGACGACGATTCAGCTCGTGGCCCTGGGGGCCATGCTCCTGGCCCAGAGCTGGCCCGCCTTCAACCTGCCGCTGGACTGGACCGATGAGGCCTATGTTCTGTCCTATGCCCTGTTGCTGATTGCCATGGTGGTGACCCTGTGGTCCGGCCTGGCCTATTTCATCGCGGCTAAGAAAGACCTGTAGCCGCGGTAATTTTCAAAATTCACAGTGCTTTATGAAAACCCGCAGTGCCACATTGCGGGTTTTGCCTTTCATGGCTATGGCACGGCGGCCACATTGCCAATTCGTAACGCAAGTTACGATGATTTAATTAGACCTTTGCAAGAAACTCGTAAAAGGTGCCTCGGCACATGCCGTGCAACTTAATGTGATCAAATGTCCCTAGCCCTATCGACACTTCTTTACGAATGGCGCCGCTATTTCGCCGCTGTCATCGCTCTGGCGGTCGCCGGATTGCTGGTCCTGGCCATGACCGGCATGTTCATGGGCATGGCCAAGTCCTTTACTGCCACGGTCGACAAGTCGCCGGCGCACCTGCTGGTGCTGCCGCCGCAGGCCGAAGGCATCTTTGGCGATTCGGGTCAGCCGCGCCGCATGATCCCCATGGTGTATCAACACCCGGAAGTGATCGAGGTGCAGCCGATGCAGATCAACTGGGCTATGTGGTCCAACTTCCCCAAGGACGGTCAACCGCCCAAGGGGGATGGCGTTCGCGTGGTCGTGGTCGACCCGATCAAGGGCGCCGTGACCCTGCCCAGCGATTTTTCGGATCAGATTATCGAGGCGCTGCAGGAACCCTATGCTGTGGTGGTTGATCGCTCCAGCCTTGGCAAGCTGGGGGTTCAGGTGGGCGACAAGGCCAAGATGAACGGCCGTACCGTGACGGTTGCGGGCGTTGTCGATGGTTACCCCAACATGTTCAATACCCAGGTCTTCTCCTCATTCCAGACGGCCAAGCTGCTCTACGTCGCCGATGACGGTCCTCGGGTCGGGCCGTTGCTCGTCAAGCTGCGCGATCCTTCGCGCGCCAAGGAAGTGGCGGCGGAACTCGACGCTATCGGCGCCGGTCAATTCCGGGCCTGGACGCGCGACGAACTGTCGAAAAGCTCCCAGACGGGAATCATGAAGGAGGGCGGAATCGCCATCATGGTCGGCTTCATGGCCTTGGTTGGCGTCTTTATCGGCATCGTCATCACCTGGCAGACCCTGCAAGGTGCCATCATGGCCAATATCAAGGAGTTCGCCTCCCTGCGCGCCTTGGGCGTGTCGATGGGGTCGCTGCGTCTGATCATCATGGAACTCAGTTTCTGGGTCGGTGTCGCCGGTCTGATGCTGACCGTGGTCCTGGTTGCCGGTGTTGCCTTCCTGGCCAAGTGGGGCGGGGTGCCCATGGACTTCCCCCTTTTCATCGATATTCCGGTTGCCATCATGCTCATGGTCATCGCCATCCTGTCGGGCATGTTCTCGCTCGGCGTCCTGAAAAAAAGCCAGCCTGCGGATTTGTTGCGATGAGCGGAAAACTAGCACTGGACGCCAAGGGGCTGTCAAAAAGCTACAAGATCGGCAAGCTGAAACAGTCGGTTCTGAAGTCCGTCGATTTCAATGCCTTTCACGGTCAAGTGACCATGGTCATGGGACCTTCGGGTTCCGGTAAATCGACCCTGATCGCCGCCCTGTCGGGGCTGATGAAGCCCGACGAAGGCGAAGTCATGGCGCTGGGGGAAAACCTGTGGAAGAAGAATCGCGGCAAGGTCGACAAGTTCCGGCTGGATCACTGCGGCTTTATCTTCCAGGGCTTCAACCTGTTCCCGGCGCTGAACGCCACCGAACAGGTCGAGCAGGTGCTTAAGTATTGCAAAGTGCCCAAGGCCGAGGCGCAACGCCGTGCCAAGGCGGTTCTGGAGTCGGTTGGCCTGGGCCATCGTCTGAAGCAGTATCCTTCGGAACTGTCCGGGGGGGAGAAGCAACGCGTGGCCATCGCCCGGGCCCTGTCCAAGCAGCCGCAGCTTCTGTTTGCCGACGAACCGACCTCGGCGCTCGATTCGGTTTCCGGCCAGGTGTGCATCAAGCTGTTGCACCAGGCTGCCAAGGAACGCGGCGCGGCGGTGATCGTCGTGACCCACGATCCGCGACTGGAAGCCTATGCCGATCGCGTCATTCACATGGAAGACGGCAAGATTCTCAGCGACACCATGGTCGCCGAACCGCCCTATCTTGCCTGAGATAAACGTTCCTTGTTTAAGATTTTGAACCAGAGAAAACAGATGTCCCGCAAATTTCTCCGCTCCTCAGCCCTGGCCCTGGCCCTGATCGCCGCCGGCACGCTTGCGGCCTGTAACCCGCAGCCCCGCGGCGGTGCCAAGGGGGATCCCAAGGCCGCCGTCAAGGCGCCTCCCAGTCCTTACGCCGCCCTGGCGGCCGGCAAGGTCGACGTCGAAGGCGGGGTCATCGAAATCGCCGCCCGGCGTGCCGGCATTGTCGAGGAGGTCTATGTCCAGGAAGGTGACATGGTCACCAAGGGACAGATCCTGGCCAAGCAGGAAGACCGCGACTCCATCCTGGCGGTCAACAGTTCGCGGGCGGCTGTCACCCAGGCGGAAAGCCAGTTGGCCCTGACCCAGGTCACCATCACCACCGCCCAGCGCGAATACGACCGCCTGGCCAAGTTGGCGCCCAGCAACTTCGTCGCTCAGCAAAAGCTGGACCAGGCGCGCGACGCCATCGCCACCGCCCAGGCCACCCTGGGCACGCAACAGGCCGCTGTCGCCACCGCCCGGGCGCAACTGGCCCAGTCCCAGTACAATCTGGAACTGACCACGGTGCGCGCGCCGATGGACGGCAAGATCATCCGCCGGTACGCTCAGCCGGGCGTCGGCGCTTCGACCCTGAACGTTTCGAACATGTTCGACCTGGAACCGTCCATTCCGCATATCGTCCGCTCGGAAATCGTCGAAAGCGCCATTCCGCTGGTGGCGGTCGGTCAGGAGGTCGAAATCATCCCCGAAGCCGACCCGACCAAGCTGTATGTCGGCAAGGTTCTGCGTATTGCGGCAACGTTCGGCGCCCGCAAGCTCAAATCGGATGGCGGCAACGAAGCCAGCGATGAACGAGTCGTCGAAGTCGTGGTGTCGGCGGACGGTACGCCGTTCTTGATCGGCCAGCGCGTTCTGGTCAAGTTCATGAAGTCGGGCGAAAAGGCAGGGATCAAGCGCGACGCGCCGGCACCTGCGGCGCCGCCGAAGTAGGTCAAGCCGTCTGCGAGCACCGCCTCAGCCAACCGCCTCCGGCCAGCCGGAGGCGGTTTTTTGTTGGGCTGTTACTGCAATTTAACGCCGCTGCGGTATGCAGGGAGGGTGAAACCTATTTCCATGACCCTGCCGTTCGCCTCCACCGTCACGCCCGCCGATATCCCGGCGCGGCGCGGGGGCGCCAGCCTGGACGTCCTGCGCTTCCTGGCGGCGGCCTTTATTCTGCTGTTCCACTTTGGCCCATCGGCGCCGGTCAATCTGCGCCTCGTCAGCCCGATCTTCGAACAGGGCTGGCTGGCGACGGATTTTTTCTTGATGCTGTCGGGATTTGTGCTGTCGCGGGCCTATGGCGACCGACTGACACAATCTCAGATGCGTCCGACTCACTTCTTCCTGAAGCGGTTTGCCCGGCTGTGGCCGTCGCATCTCGTGGTGCTGCTGACCTTTGCTGCCTTTGTCGTGGCCGCGACTTTGCTGGGCTTTGCACCGAAACACGGCGATCATTACGGACTGAACGCGTTGTTCGCCCAGGCCTTCATGGTCCATGGCTGGGGGATTATCGGGACGCCAACCTGGAATATTCCGACCTGGACCCTGTCAGCCCTCCTGGTCTGTTACGGCCTGTTCGCGGTCTATGCCCGCTGGATCCACAATCGGCCGGTGGTCGTGTTGGCGGGGGTGGCCATTACGGTCCTGGTGATCGGTCATGTCCTGGCCGAGACCCTGGCGAAGCACGCCTTCGCCGATCTGCCGCTGGCCTGGGGGCTGTTGCGGGCCATTCCCTTGTTTATCCTTGGCAATCTGATCGAACGCGCTACGGCCCGATTGCGGCTGGGCCAGGCTGCGTTCTGGCCGTTGCTGACGTTCGCCCTGACCGCTGCCACAGGCCTCGCCCTGTTGCCGCGTCATTTATTGCTGGATACAGTCATCCTGCTACTTCTGGGGACGGTCCTGGCTGTGTCCGGAGCAGCGACGTTCCGCGAAACTGCCGTGACGCAACGCGTCGGGCGGGCGTCATTCGCCCTGTTCCTGACCCATTCCCTGGTCGGCGCCGTGTGGTTCAGCCTGACGCCGAAAGTGGTCGCCGCGCTGGGGCTGGGCCAGCCGGCGCAGTGGGCGCTGTGGGCGACGGCCTTGCTGGCGGCGATGATCACGGCCTTCCTGTTCGATGCCGTTATCGACAAGCCGCTTAGCACCTGGGTGTCAAAACTCAGCTTTGTGCGCGGTGGGGTTTAGGCACGTATGGCGGATGCGAAAAAATCCTGATAAGCCTTGTGTGAACACTTTGGCGAGGGGAAAGTACGTGTTTCGAACAACTATTGCCCTGATTATTCTGACCTTATCCGGCAGTTTGATGGCCTCGGCGTCGGTTGCCGCCACTGAGATCTATGTCACACAAAGTTCTGCCGGCCGATGGTGTGCATATCGCGACAATGCCGCCTTCCGCCATAATGCTGACGACGCGCCCCTCATGGCGGTGATCAGCTTGGACGCGGGGGAGTTGCGACCAGTCGTTGTCAATATCCAGCGTGGACCCGAATCGTCGTTCAAGGATCGATACAGTTTCACCAGCAGCGATGCGTACAAGGTGAAGCGCACTCTCTCGATCATTGGGGAAACGGATACTGACTATGTCTATGAATTTTCTGGCGACACACTTGTGAAAAGTCCAGTGCCGAATCGGGAATCTCCCAATATGCTGAAACCTGACCCGTATCCGCTGAGTTATTTTGAAGGGCTGGAAGATTTCCTGATTCAGGTACTCGCCGGTTCTGACGCGACAGGTTGCCAGTAAGACGGCGCCCGGCAGGGCGCCGTAGTCTCAAACCGCGTCGAGGCCGATATCGAAGTTCGGCGCCGAATGGGTGAGGGCGCCGACCGAGATCACGTCAACCCCGGCTTCGGCGATGGCGCGGACCGTATCGAGATTGACCCCGCCCGAGGCTTCCAGAATGGTCTTGCCGGCCGCCAGCTTCACCGCCTCGGCGTACATGTCGATCGAGAAGTTATCGAGCAGCAATACGTCAGGCGCATAGGGGAGGGCCTGTTTCAGTTGGGCGATCGAGTCGACTTCGATCTCGATCTTCATGGTGTGGCCGACGCCGGCCTTGGCGCGTTCCATCGCCTGGGCGACGCCGCCACAGATGGCGATGTGGTTGTCCTTTATCAGGATGGCGTCGTCCAGGCCATAACGGTGGTTATGGCCGCCGCCGCACTTGACGGCGTGCTTCTGCAGGGCGCGCAAAAGCGGCAGGGTCTTGCGGGTACAGGCGATCTTGGTTTTAAGCCCATCGACCGTCGCGACATATTTCGAGGTCAGAGTGGCGACGCCTGACAGGTGACACAGAAGGTTGAGCGCCACGCGCTCGGCGGCCAGGATGGCGCGGGCCTTGCCTTCAACCCGGGCGATCACCGCGCCAGGGGCGACCTGGCTGCCGTCGGGAAGCAGGATTTCGAAACGGGCCTGCGGGTCCATGAACGACATGGCCAGGCGGGCGCAGTCGATACCGGCGGAGATGCCTTCCTCACGCGCCTTGAACTCGGCCTTGAAGCGGGCATTGGGGGCGATGACCGCCTGGGCGGTGACATCGCCGGCCAGGCCCAGATCCTCCCGCAAAGCGTCCTTGATTACGGGTTCGACGAGCAGATCGGGCAGACCGGTCAGGTACATCAGGCAAGTTCCCCTTGTGGAGCGCGGACGTCAGTCCAGCGCGTAAATGTGCGCTTGGCCGTAGCCGAGGTGTGCGGATAATCGCTGCGGTAATGAGAACCGCGACTCTCGGTCCGTTGCAAGGCCGAAACCGCAATCAGGCGTGCACTGATCAGAGGTAATGCACCGGGATAGCGCGTTTCCAGCGCTTCGATCAGGCTTATCAGTTCGCCGAGGCCTCTGGCGTCGCGGACCAGGCCGGCATGCAGGCTCATGGCTTCGCGCAGGCGCTGGAGGTCGGCGGCGCCCACCAGGGGCGGCACGGCCGGTATGATGGCGTCCTTCGGATCCGGCGTGCGCAGTTCGGTAATCGCGGTTTCGCCCACGCGCTCGCCAAAGGCCGCGGCTTCCAGCAGAGAGTTGGAAGCCAGGCGGTTTGCGCCATGGACTCCCGTCGAGGCGCATTCGCCGGCAGCGTAAAGGCCTTTGAGGGAGGTGTGGCCGGAGATGTCGGTGGCGATACCGCCCATATGATAGTGGGCCGCCGGGGCGACGGGCAGGGGCATGGTGCGCGGGTCGACGCCTTGCGCCATGCACGAGGCGAAGACGGTCGGGAACTCCGCCGGGAAGTGATCTCCGATGGCCTGACGGCAATCGAGAAAGGCACCTCGGCCGGACGCGTTCGCCTTGTGCACGGCGCGGGCGACGATATCGCGCGGGGCCAGTTCGCCGTCGGGGTGGTCTTCGAAGGCAAAGCGGACGCCATCCTTGTCGACGAGCGTGGCGCCTTCGCCGCGTAAGGCTTCGGTGGCCAAAGGCGCCGGGTCGAGGCCAAACTTCAGCCCCGTCGGGTGGAACTGGACGAATTCCGGATCGGCGATAACGGCGCCGGCCAGGGCGGCCATGGCCATGCCTTCGCCGCGCAGATTGGCCGGGTTGGTCGTTACGGCGAACAGCCCGCCCGATCCGCCACTGGCCATGATCACGGCCTGAGCAAACACATGGACGCGCCGTTCGCCGTGCTGCACCACGGCGCCGATCACATCTCCCTCGTGCGATGTGATCAGTCCGAGGGCAAAAGCCGGTTCCCAGATCTCGATATGCGTGGCGCCCTGGGCGGCATTGACCACCGCCTCCAATATCGCCTTGCCGGCCAGGTCGCCGCCGACGCGGGCAACGCGGGCCAGGCCGTGGGCGGCCTCGCGGTTGAGGACGAAGTCGCCATTGGCCGCGTGGTCGAAAGGCGCGCCCATATCGTTGAGCTTGCGCACCGTTTCTGGCCCCATATCGGTCAGGGTCCTGGCGGCCAGTTCGTCGACAATGCCGGCGCCGGCGGCGATGGTGTCCTTAGCATGGGCTTCAGGGGAATCTTCATCCGACAGTGCCGCGGCGATACCGCCCTGGGCCCAGGCAGAGGAACAGGCAACGCCCAGCGCCACAGGGGCCAGGACAAGGGTCTTGTAAGGAGCGGTGTTGAGCGCGACCGAAAGACCGGCCAGACCGGCGCCGATGACCAGGGGACCGTTGTGGATATAGGTTTCAGCGGCCATGATAGGCCTCCTTCCAGCTTCGCGAGGCGAAGGATTAAGAAATCATCTCGACATCGACATGGTGTCTGGCCTTGACCATGTCGTAGCGGGCGGGCTTGGCCAAAGGCGGCATGTCGATCATGCGCTGCACAGCCTGGGCGGCGCGCGGGATCAGCTCAGGATCGACCGTGACCTCATATTGGTGCTTGACCAGGCTGTCATAGATGCCCTGCAGAGTGATCCGCTTCATGTGCGGACACAGGTTGCAAGGTCGCAGGAACTCGACGCCTGGCGCGTCGGCGGTGACATTGTCGGCCATCGAGCATTCGGTGATCAGCACCACCTGCTTTGGCTGGTTCTTCGTCACATAGTCGGCCATGGCCGTGGTCGAACCGGTGAAATCCGAAGCGGCGATAACATCGGGCGGGCATTCCGGGTGGGCCAGGACGACGGCGCCGGGATGGGCGGCGCGGACATCGGCGATGTCGCTGGCGTTGAAGCGCTCATGCACCTCGCAGGCACCGGCCCAGGCGATGATCTTGATATCGGTCTGGCGGGCGACATTCTTGGCCAGGAACTGGTCAGGGATCAGGATGACGCGGTCGGTTCCCCATTGCTTGGCCGCCCATTCGACGACCTGGACGGCATTGGCCGAGGTGCAGCAGATGTCGGTCTCGGCCTTCACGTCGGCTGTGGTGTTGACATAGGTGACGACCGGTACGCCGGGATAACGTTGCTTGATCAGGCGGACATCGGCGCCGGTAATCCCAGAGGCCAGCGAGCAGCCGGCACGCAGATCGGGGATCAGAACCGTCTTTTCCGGCGCCAGGATCTTGGAGGTTTCGGCCATGAAGTGGACGCCGCCCTGGATGATGATGGCGGCTTCCGATTTGGCCGCTTCGCGCGCCAGACCCAAGCTGTCGCCGACATAGTCACCGACCCCGTGGAAAATCTCAGGCGTCATGTAATTATGGGCCAGGACGACCGCGTTCTTTTCTTTTTTCAACCGGTTGATGGCGGCGATCAAAGGCGCATGGAGCTGCCATTCCAGTTCGGAGACCTTGCCGGCCAGACGTGCGCGGATGGCCGCGGTTTCGGCTTCAACCTGAGGGGTGAACTCTAAGGGAAATGCAGTGTCCGGCATCATCTCGATCCTTTTCGACCCTTATGCTCATTTTCAGCATAAGGTGCTTTTAAAATAGCCACATCGGTGCAGGATGCAATATGGACCTCTCACAAACATGATCACGAATTATGACAATTGACGGCATTACATTTAGTCATTAAGCTAAATGACGAATGGAGGGGACCATGACTGAGGACAAGCCGGCCGGCCGTATATACTTTAGAAAGGCCTTGTTGTGGGCTATCCTGGCGGGACTGGGCATCTTCCTTCCCTACTACGCGATCCTGTTCCTGAAGGATCGCACTTTCAACCCGTTCTCGGGCGAAACGCCGTCGTGGCTGTATAACGGCAGTATCCTGCTTTTGCTGCCCCTGGCGCAGGGCTTTGCCGCTGCGCTGGGCCTGGGGCGTGACAAGGTGAGGGGCGGCGAGGGCTTCGGCCTGATCTTCTGTGTGCTGATCGTCGACTGCCTGATTGCCGTTTTGCCACTGCGCGAAGGGGTGATCTGCCTGATCATGGCCTCGCCCCTTCTGCTGGGGCTTATCGCCTTCGGCTATGTCGTCGGCCGCATCGTGGCGCGGAGGGGCAAAAGCCGATCGGCTTCGGTCAGCCTGGCGCCTCTGGCCCTGGTTCTGGTGATTGGAGAAACCCTTGGTCCTGTCCCTGATGTCGCGCGCGAGGTCTCGAGCAGCGTGATGATTGACGCGCCTGCGGACGTGGTCTGGCGCTACGTCGTCAGCTATCCCGAGATCACCGAGACGCCCGACTACTGGGTGTGGCAGATGGGCCTGCCGTCGCCGACACACTCGGTCGCCGAAGCTCCCGCCGTGGGTGCTCGCCGGCAGTGCCGCTTTACCGGCGGCCATGCCTTTGACGAGCGGATCACTGTTCTCGAGCCCAACCGGCGCCTGGTTTTCGCCGTCACCGGCCAGATGCAGCATCCGGAAATCTTCGGCCACCTGACCTTTGACGAGGGCGAGGTCGTGCTGACGCCGCTAAGCGATGGCCGCACCAAGTTGACCATGACCGGCCGCTATCGGTTGAATGTTCGTCCGGCGGCCTATTTCGCCGGCTGGGCCGAGGACGTGACGCGGCAGATCCATCGCCGGACCATGGCGCAGATGAAGCAACTGGCCGAAGCCGACACGTAAAAAAACGTCCGGGTCTTTAAAAAGGTTCTGGCCTGTATTGAATCCTTACGATGCGGGCCATATCTCGTTACCATCATTCTGAGGAGATTTTTCATGGCCGATGCTGCTGTTTCCACTGAAGTCGATCACGACAAGACCGTGGGCAAGGAACTGTCGAAGGTCCTCGCCGACAGCTATAACCTTTACCTGAAGACCCACGGCTATCACTGGAATGTCCGCGGTTTGACCTTCCGTTCGCTGCACCTGCTGTTCATGGATCAGTATACGGAACAGTGGACGGCGCTGGACGAGATTGCCGAGCGCATCCTCGCCCTGGGCCAGACCGCGCCGATGACCGGTACGGCCTTTGCCGGACTGACCTCGGTTCCGGAAGGCGATCCGAAAAAGACTGCCGAGGATATGGTCCGCGATCTGGCGGATGGCCACAAGCAGGTGATCGCGACGTTGAAGTCGCTGGTCGCCGCCGCTGAAAAGGCTGGAGACGGTCCGTCTCAGGACCTGGCCAATACGCGTTTGGCAGCCCATGAGAAGCATTTGTGGATGCTGAACGCCACGCTCGGCTGATCGGGTTTTGACAGTTGGATTTTGAGAAGCCTCCGGTTGGTTCCGGGGGCTTCTTTTTTGTGTTGCCGACCACCTCCGGAAAACCAGTAGAATCAAACGAGACGCGGTAGGGACGATCGGTAACGATCGTCCCTACCGCGTCTCGTTGAATTCTACCGGCCAAACCGAGAAATTCCTGATCAGCTCGATCGCCTCCCATGGACAAACTGATTTGAACGTAGTTCAATGCTCGTTCGGGAGGGATCTCACATGAAACTGGTGTGGCCGCGAAAAGGCTGGATATGGAAAGGGCCGCTGGCCGTTCTCGTCCTGCTGTTCGCCATGACGGTCGTTACTGCGCGTCATGGCAACCAGGCGCTCTATCCAGCGGCCAATGACACCGTCACTGTCTATATCCTGAACAACGGCTTCCATACCGACATCGTCTTGCCGGCCAAAGAGGTCTGGGCCCGTGGCGGTGTTCTGGCCAAGGCCGGGCAGGCGGCGGGTGATAAATCCTGGCTTATCTACGGCTGGGGGGATGCCGGCTTTTACAGCGCCTCAGGTACATCCATCGAACGCGCCTTCGACGGTATGCGCGCGCTGTTTGCGCCCAACAATCCGTCGGTCATCCGGGTGTGGGGAATTGATAGTGACCCCGGCCAGGCTTGGAAGGCGCCCGATGTCGTGGCGATCCGCATGTCACGCGCCGGTTTCAACGCCATGGCTGACAGTATGGATGCCTCTTTCGTTACCAAAGATGGCGCGCCGGTGACGGACAAGGTCACCACCCCCGGAAATCCGTTCTTCACCAGCCATCAACATTTCTCGATCATCCGGTTGTGCAACAACTGGACGGGGGATCAATTGCATGCGGCCGGTCTGCCGACTACGCCGATGATTGACGGGTTGGCGCCGCTTCTGGCGCTCGACCTGTCTCTGCGCGCCAAGGTCCGCTAGACATCCGCCACGGTCTCGGTCAAAAGGCGGCATGGTCTTCATCACGCCCAAAATTTCGGTTCCGGACGACGAACTGCACGAAAGCTTCGTGCGGGCGTCGGGGGCTGGCGGGCAGAATGTCAACAAGGTATCGACGGCCGTCGAACTGCGCTTCTCGATCGTCAACAACTGGACCATCCCCTATGACGTCAAGGAGCGCCTGACCAAACTCGGCGGACGCAGGGTCACCAACGACGGCGAGTTGGTATTATTCGTCCAGGTCCATCGCACCCAGGAGATGAACCGCAAGGCAGCGCTGGAGCGTTTCGTCGAACTGGTCAGTAAGGCTGCAGAACCGCCGCCGCCGCCGCGCATCCGCACCAAGCCGACCCGTGGCTCCGTGCAACGTCGCCTTGTCGGCAAGTCCATCCGCGCAGGTATCAAAGCCGGTCGTGCCAAGCCGGGAGACGATGATGACACCTGATATTCGCCGTTCGACTGCGGACGACCTGGAGGCGGTCATGGTCCTGTATCGGGCTGCCGCGGCCTCGGGCGGGTTGTCGCGCAAGCCCGACGAAATTACGCACGCCTATGTCGCTGGCTTTCTCCATCAAGCGGTTGAGGCCGGTATCAGCCTGATGGCCGTGCGCGACGGACAGGTCCTTGGCGAGATTCACGGTTGGCCGATGCCGCAATCGCAGTTCGCCCATGTCTTCGGCGACATCACCATCGCCGTCCGCCCGGAGGCGCAAGGGCAGGGCGTTGGTCGGGCTCTGTTTCAAGGCCTGATCGCAGATATCACCACAATGCTACCCCAGATCCGACGCATCGAACTGGGCTGCCGCGAAAGCAATGCACGCGCCATAGCGCTGTACGAAAGCCTGGGATTTGTTGTCGAAGGCCGACTGAAGCAGCGGGTCTTTGACGAAGGTGGTTTTTACGAGGACGACTTGGCTATGGCGCTTCTGGTGCGGTGATGCGCACCGGCGACGGCGTGGAAATTGGATCAGACTGCAGCAGTTCACGGCGGACACGGCCCCACATCAGGCTGTAGAGCAGGATCACCGCCGCCAGGCAGACGAAGCGGATATCGGTTTGATACACAAGGTCAATGGCGCGGGCCACCAGACCGACGCCGCTGCTGATCGCGCACAGGGCCCAGATCCGCACCGAAAGCCGGATATGGCTGGAGTCGCGGCGTTGCAGCCACAACTGATACAGATGTTCTTTATGCGGCCGCATGACGTCCTTGCCCTGGCGCAGACGGGTAATCAGGGTCAGGACGACGTCGACGATCAGCGGCGCCAACAGGAAGCCGCCGAACCACACCGAACCGACACCATAGGCCTTCACGACGAGGCTGGTCCCCGTGATCAAGGCTCCGCCAAACAGAGCGCCGGCATCGCCCTGGAAGGCCTTGCCGGCCAGGTTGAACGGCAGAAATCCCAGATTTGCTCCGGCGGCGCAGGCGCAAATCAGAAGAATGACGCCGAGGTCACTGCCCAGGGGCACGACCGGTGCCAGCAGCATGATCAGGCCCGCCAACACCAGGAGCGCCAGGGTCTGGGTGCCCGAAGCCAGGCCGTTCGCGCCGTCCATGAAGTTGATGGTGTTGATGCCCAGGACCAGCCACAGTGCGCAGCCCAGAGTGCTTGTGAACGGATCCAGCCGCACCACCAGGCCGGGACCGAAGGTCAGGGTGTCGACATGGAATAGCCAGGCGAACAGCAAGCACAGCCCAACCTGGAAGCCCAGGCGAAGGGTTGGCGGCATGTCGATCAGGTCGTCCAGGGCGCCGGACAAACCCATCAGGCTGGCAAAACCGAACAACAGGGCGCCGTCGCGCCATTGGCCGGGAATGGCGTCGCCGGCGAACCACAGGATGATAGCGCAGACCACGCCGCAGGCCGCCATGATGGCCAGGCCGCCGCTGGTTGGGGTAGGGACGGTATGGGCGCCGCGTTCCCGCGGCCGGTCGACCGGTCCGCCCTTGAGCACCAGCAAGCTCAAAAGGGCGGCTGCAATGGCAGAACCGGCCAGTCCGAGGAGGACCAGGGCAGACGGAATCAGCCAGGAATGCGACGACAGGTTCATATCGTGGAAGTCTTGCCCGGTTTTGTCCCGCGGGACAAGAGCCGGCGCTCCGCAGTCAAGCGAAAAGCGCCGGTGCGTGTCCAAATCGCCGCCCGGTAAGGAATTACTTCAGCGAGGCGCAGAAGCGCTGGATGCGCGAGCAGGCCTCGGTCAGCACGATCTCCGACGTGGCATAGGAAATGCGGAAGAACGGCGACAAACCGAAGGCGGCGCCATGGACGACGGCGACCTCTTCCTGTTGCAGCAACTCGCCGGCAAACTCCTCGTCCGAGGTGATGATCTTACCCGAAGGGGCCTGTTTGCCGATGCAGCCGGCGACCGATGGATAGACGTAGAAGGCGCCTTCCGGCGTCGGGCAGTGGATGCCCTTGGCGCCATTCAGCATGGCCACAACCAGGTCGCGGCGCTTCTGGAAGATGGCCGAACGTTGCGGGATGAAGTCCTGCGGCCCGTTCAGCGCTTCGACGGCGGCCCACTGGGCGATCGAGCACGGGTTGGAGGTCGACTGCGAGATGATCTTGGACATGGCCTTGATCAGGGGCTCCGGGCCCGCGCAGTAGCCGATGCGCCAACCGGTCATCGAATAGGCCTTCGACACGCCGTTCATCGTCAGGGTGCGCTCGTACAGCTCCGGCACGACCTGAGCGATCGTGGCATAGGTCATGCCATCGAACAGAATGTGCTCGTACATGTCGTCGGTCAGGATCCAGACGTGCGGATGGCGCTTCAGAACTTCGCCCAGGCCGCGCAGTTCATCGGCGGTATAGACGGCGCCCGACGGGTTGGACGGCGAGTTGAGGATCAGCCACTTGGTCTTGGGCGTAATGGCCGCTTCCAGGGTCTCGGGCTTCAGCTTAAAGCCGGTTTCCATCTCGCCGATGGCGAAGACGGGGGTGCCGCCGGCCAGCAGCACCATGTCGGGATAGCTGACCCAGTAGGGCGCCGGGACGATGACTTCGTCGCCGGGGTTCAGAGATGCCATCATGGCGTTGTAGATGACCGGCTTGCCACCGGGCGACACCGACACCTGGGTCGTCTTGTACTCCAGGCCGTTTTCGCGCTTGAACTTGTCGACGATGGCCGATTTCAGCTCGGGGATGCCGTCAACGTCGGTATAACGGGTCTCGCCGCGCTTGATCGCCTTGATGGCGGCATCGCAGATATTTTCCGGGGTGTCGAAGTCGGGCTCGCCGGCCGACAGGCTGATGACCTTCTTGCCCTGACGTGTCAGTTCGCGCGCCTTGGCCGAGACGGCCAGGGTGGGCGACGGCTTTACGCGCTTGAGGGTATCGGATTCGGAAAACACGGCCATGACGGGTCCTCTGGGGTCGGCTGCGGAGGCGGAAAAATGCAGGCCTTTCTTTACCCGGTGGCGCTCGTTTGTCCATGGTTCATCGTGCATCTGTGTCAATTTCTCTTGCTTGGATGTAAGACTTGTCGGAAGTGTAGTTTCTAGGCCATAAGCGTGTGCGATGCACAATAAACTACACCAGACATGGGAAAAGGTTTCCGGATTTTTTCTCAACCTTGATGCCAAAATGGTACGCGCCATATGGGTCAGCCTGTTGCTGCTGGCCCTGGTGGCGGGTGTCATTGTGATCGGCCGTTCGCCGTGGGGCCAGGAGATGATGGCCGGCCTGGAACACTGGATGGCCCAGTATGCCCGCTCTCCGCTGGCCATTCTCATCGTCACCGTCGTCTTTTGTCTGTCCGGCCTGGTTGGGGCGCCGCAGTTTGTGCTGATCGCCGCCAGCGTGGTCGCCTTCGGGCCGGTTTGGGGCGGGTTCTACAGTTGGTTCGCCACCCAGATCGCGGCGGCCATGCAGTTCTATATCGGCCGCTTCGCCGGTTCCGGCCTGTTACAGAAACTGGGCGGCGATCGGCTGAATAAGCTGTCGACCTATGTCGGCAAGAATGCCTTTTCCGCCTCCTTCATTGTGCGCAACATTCCGACCGCACCACCGATCGTGGTCAATATGGCGTTCGGTGCGTCGCACGCGTCCTTCTGGGGTTTCATCGCCGGCTGCGCTCTGGGCAGCCTGCCGAAAATTGTCCTGGTTGCGCTGATGGGGGGCTCGCTGACAGCATTTACCGGTCAGGGACACTGGAAACTGGCACTGTCGATGGCGGCGCTTGCGGCCGTCTGGCTGGCCCTTATGCTGCTGGCGCGGACCATGTATCTGCGGGCCAAGAACAAGGGCTGAATCGGGCGGGTACAGGGGGATGACAATTTGTGTGATCGTTTGTTATCTCAGCCCGGTTTCATAAGGGAAAACAAGCTGTTAACCATTTCCCCCGTGGGTTGAATACAACTTTTTTTTTGCAAGCCTGACAACCCTCTTGAAATTGGGGTCCATTAAGGGCAAGTGAAGCCATTCCGGCAGCTTCGACCCGTTGATTCAAGGTGAAAACCTTGGGAAGGCGGGAGGTGTATCCGGAATATCCCAGGCATCGAATACTGACGCGGCATAATCGCGTCCCAAGGCAGTTTCCTCCATGTTCAAATCCTTCTTCGGCGGATTTTCCAATGACATCGCCATCGATCTCGGTACGGCCAATACCCTGATCTATATGAAGGGCAGGGGCATCGTCCTGAACGAACCGTCCGTCGTTGCGCTGCGCAATATCGGCGGGCGCAAGGTGGTCCACGCTGTCGGCATCGAGGCCAAGCAGATGCTGGGCCGTACGCCGGGCCACATGGAGGCCATCCGGCCGATGAAGGACGGCGTCATCGCCGACTTCGAAGTCGCCGAAGAGATGATCAAGCACTTCATCCGCAAGGTTCACAACCGCCAAGGTTTCGTGAACCCCAAGGTGATCGTGTGCGTGCCCTCGGGCGCCACCGCGGTCGAACGCCGCGCCATCAACGATAGCTGCCTCAATGCCTCGGCGCGCCGGGTCGGCCTGCTGGACGAGCCCATGGCTGCGGCCATCGGCGCCGGCCTGCCGATCCATGAGCCGACCGGTTCCATGGTCGTCGACATCGGTGGCGGTACCACCGAAGTGGCCGTTCTGTCGCTGTCGGGTATCGTCTATTCCAAGTCGGTGCGCGTCGGCGGCGACAAGATGGACGAAGCCATCACCAACTTCATGCGCCGTAACCACAATCTTCTGATCGGCGAAACGACCGCCGAGCGCATCAAGAAGGACATCGGCACCGCCCGCGTCCCGCACGATGGCGAAGGCATGGCGATCGACGTCAAGGGGCGCGACCTGATGCAGGGCGTGCCGCGCGAGGTCCGCATGTCGGAACGTCAGGCGGCGGAAGCTCTGGCCGAGCCGGTCGCGCAGATCATTGACGCCGTAAAGGTGGCGCTGGAAGCGACCCCGCCCGAACTGGCGGCCGATATTGCCGACAAGGGCATCATGCTGACCGGAGGTGGCGCCCTTCTGCGCGGGCTCGACATCGAGATTCGCGACCAGACCGGTCTGCCCGTGTCGGTCGCCGAAGATCCCCTTAGCTGCGTTGCTATCGGCTGCGGCAGGGTGCTGGAACATCCGCGGTGGATGAAAGGCATTCTCGACGCCACCATGTCATAGAATCGCACTATTCCTTGATTACAGAGGCGGCGGGCCTGACTAACATATAGTTCTCCGGCATTAGGGGATGAGTAGCGTGTCGTACGGAGACAACAAGCATTTCGAACATTTGAAGCTGCCCATGACCTGGGCCGTGATGGGTGTTGTCGGTCTGGTTTGCATCGTTGCAGCCCTGATGTTGCTCGGTGACCGCAGCGAGCAGGTCGAGGCGGACGCCTATGCCCGCCGCCAGGGCTTCGACAGTGCGGCCGGGCCGGTGAACAACGTCCTGTCCTGGCCGGTGCATAAGGTCGGTGACGGTACCAACTGGCTGGATGACTATCTCTTTGCTGTCAGCGAGAACCGTATCCTGCGCAAGAAGGTCGCCGAACTGTCGCAGTACGAAAACATGTACAAGCAGGAACGCGACCTCAATTCCCGCTACGAAAAGCTGCTCAACCTGCGCACCGAGCCGGAGCTGCAAATGGTTGCAGCGCGATCGGTGTCGGTATCGCGCGGTCCCTTCGCCAATAACCGCCTGATCGATGCCGGTTCGAAGAAGGGAATCACCTTCGGTAATCCGGTGATCACGGACCAGGGTCTGGTCGGCCGCATCGTCGGCGTGTCGTCCGACGTTTCGCGCGTGTTGATGGTGACCGACGTCACCTCGCACGTTCCGGTCATGGTCATGCGTTCCGACGCTCGCGCCATGATGAATGGCGACGGCAATACCGGCTATACCAAGCTCGACTTTGTTCGCGGCAAGGACAGTGTGCGCGAAGGCGACCAGGTCCTGACCTCGGGTGACGGCGGCATCTTCCCGCGTGGCCTGCCCGTCGGTGAGGCGGTCAAGGGCGTCGACGGCGTGTGGCGCGTGCGGCTCTATTCCAACCGGGCGCCGATCGACTTCGTCAAGGTCGTCAAGTTCCAAGACTTCTCGCAACTGCCCGACGCATCGACCCTGTTGCGCAGCCCGCCGGTCAGCGACATTCTGCCGCCGCCCGCCATGCCCAAGGTCGACCCGCAATCTCAAATTTCGCCCCAGACTTCGGCCCAGATTTCGGCCTCGGCGGTCGCCACCTCGGCATCCGCCAGCAGCAGCGCGGCACCGGCTTCCGTGACACAGCCTGCGAGCCGCGCGCCGTCTTCGTCCGCGTCCTCTCGGGCGTCTTCCGCCGCGCCGCGTCCGCGCCCGGCGGCACCGGCTTCGGCGTCAGCCTCAAGTTCGTCGGCGCCTGCGCTCAGGCCGTTCACGCCGGAAGCGACTCCGGCGGCGGCTTCGTCCTCAACACCGGCGGGGACGCAACCATGAAACCCCTGATGAAGCGCGGCCTGTTCGAACGCAGCCCGCTGAACCGGGGGATGCGCGGCGGCATGGCCGCCAAGATCGTCGGCCCGTGGGACTGGATCATCGCTCCCGCCCTTCTCAGCGTGGCGGCGACCATCGTCCTGGCGACGGCCTTCCAGCCGTTCGGCTGGTATTTGCCTGAACCCGTGACGCCGTTTCTGCTGGCCTTTGCCTGGCCGCTGATCCGACCGTCCTATATCGCGCCCTTTGTCCTGGGGGCGCTTGGGATGTTCCTGGACTTCTTCTGGGGGGCGCCGCTCGGCTTCTGGACGCTGAGCCTGATGCTGGTCTATGCCGTCCTGGTGTTTGCCCGTACCTATCTGATCGGTCAGGAATGGATTATCGTGTTCGGCGTCTTCGTCCTGACCGAGATCGTCTTCTTCAGCATCTGTACCGTCTTCATGACCCTGGATACGGGCAGTGTGCCGCGGATTTTCGGTGTCATCGAACAAGCCATTGCCACCGGCGTCTGTTTCCCGGCGGTGTGGTACCTCATGGAGAAATATCTCCATGCCGATGTCCGGTTCCAGTAGGAGCGCGCGGTCATGGCGGAAATGTCGATCGTCTTCAACGATATCAACAAGAGCCAGGGGGTGTTCACCCGGCGTGCCTTCCTGATGGGCGGCCTGGTGGCGTTTGGCCTGTTTGCTCTGGGTGGACGGCTGGCGCAGCTGCAGATCCTGCAGGGCGGCAAGTACACCAAGATGTCGGCGGGCAACCAGTTTAATTTCCGGGTCATCCCGCCGCCGCGCGGCGATATCCTCGACCGTAATGGCAAGATGATCGCCGGTAACCGGCCGTCCTTTCGCGTGATGATCGAGACCAATGAGGTCAAGGATATCAACTCGACCCTGGATCAGGTCTCCTACATCCTGCCCCAGACGGTCGCCATGCGTCGCCGCATCCTGCGCGATATCAACCAGAACAAGCGGTCGGTCCCGACCCTGATCGCCGGCGATCTGAGCTGGGAGGACTTCTCCAAGGTCAGCCTGTACGCTGCCGACATACCGGGCGTCGTCGCCGACATGGATCAGTTGCGGGCCTATTATCACGGCGGCGCCTTCAGCCATGTCGTCGGCTACGTCTCCAAGATCAATGCCACCGACATGAAGATCGAGGAGATCAAGCCGGACGCCGACATCAATCTGCTGCACCATCCCAGCTTCCGGATGGGCAAGCAGGGCATCGAAAAGTCCTACGACAACATCCTGCGCGGCACGGCCGGTGGCAGCAAGATGGAGGTCGACGCCGGCGGCAAGGTGGTTGGCGAAGACGGCGATGGTTCGATCCCGCCCAAGCCCGGCACCGACGTCACCCTGACGCTGGATCTCGATATCCAAAACCGCGCTATGGAGGCCTTCGGCACCGATTCCGGCTCGGCTGTGATGATGAACATCCACACCGGCGAAGTCATCTGCATGGTGTCGGCGCCCAGTTTCGACCCCAACCTGTTCGTGTCCGGGATTCCGACCAAGGCCTACCGCCTGCTGGCCGACTATGAGCGCAAGCCGCTGCTCGACAAGTCAGTGGGCTCGACCTTTGCGCCGGGTTCGACCTTCAAGATGGCGACCGCCCTGGCCATTCTGGATGCGGGTATCGATCCTGAGGAACAGGTCTTCTGCCGCGGCGGCTACCAGTCGGGGAACCGTTTCTTCCGCTGTCACGGCGTCCATGGCTCGGTCAATATGCGCAACGCGCACAAGTTCTCGTGCGATACCTATTTCTACGCCATGTGTAACCGCGCCGGCGTCGACCGCATCGCCAAGTTTTCGCGCAAGCTGGGGCTGGGTCAAGCATTCGAAGGGTTCGAAATCGCCGGCCAAAAGAAGGGCCTGATCCCGGACGAACAATGGAAACGTGAGTGGTTCAATGGCTCGAGCCGGGCCCGCCACCTGGATCCCAAATGGCACCCCGGTGAAACTCTGTCGGTCGCCATCGGTCAGGGCTATGTCAACGTCTCGCCGTTGCAGTTGGCCGTCTATGCCGCCCGCATCGCCAACGGCATGAAGGCGGTCGAACCGCACCTGGTGCGCAAGGTCGGTGACAAGGTCATCGACCACACCCGCGAATATGCCGATCTCGGTATTCCCAAGGCGCACCTGGACATTGTGCGCGGCGGCATGTGGGCCGTTTCCAACGAACCGGGCGGTACCGGCCGGACCAATTCTCAGCTCGACCTTGGGCCCAATATCCAGATTTCCGGCAAGACCGGCACCGCTCAGGTGCGTGGCTACGACAAGGCCGGGACACGCAAGGCGGCCGAGTGGAAGAACAAGGACCACGGCCTGTTCGTCTGTTTCGGCCCGTCGGATGCGCCCAAATATGCCTGTGCCGTCGTGGTGGAACACGGTGTCGCCGGCGGCCGTTTCGCCGCACCCAAGGCACGTGAGATCATGCGCCTGGCCATGATCAAGGATCCCGAAATCCAAAAACGTATCGTCGGTCCCGTCAGCACTGCGCTCGACAAGGCGGCACTGGAGCGCGGCGAAGCGGCCGGCGCCAGCGATATGCCCAATGAAGGCCTACCGGCCGAAACCCCGCCGGGGGATTAGAGAGTACAATGGTCCAGAGCGCCCTTTCACGCCCCGGTCAGCGGGAACGTTACGACAGCAAGATCGGCCAGATCGACTGGGTTTTCGTCGCCCTGCTGATCATGCTGGCCGGCATCGGCGCGCTGATCCAGTATAGTGTCGGCGGGATGAGCTGGGAGCCGTGGGCCTATACCCAACTGCGCAACTTTGCCCTGTTCCTGGCCATGGCGTTGATCCTTGCCGTGGTCGACCTGCGTTTTTGGCTGTGGATGGCCTATCCGGCCTACGCTGTGTCGCTGATCCTGCTGGTTCTGGTTGAGCTGATCGGGGACACCCGCATGGGTGCCCAGCGCTGGCTGGAGTTCGGGCCGGTGTCGTTCCAGCCGTCGGAGTTCATGAAATTGGCCATCGTTCTGGCGCTGGCGCGGTTCTACCACGAACGCAGGCCCGAGGACGCCAACTGGTCGTGGTGGCTGCTGGTGCCGGCGCTGATGATCGCGGTGCCGTCGGGCCTGGTCATGCACCAGCCGGACCTGGGCACGGCCATGTTGATCCTGCTAACCGGCGGGGGGGTGATGATCCTTGCGGGGTTGAACTGGAAGGCTATTGCCGCGGCGGCCGCAGGCGCGGTGGCTTCGATCCCGCTGGCCTTCTTCTTTGTGCTGCACGAGTACCAGCGCAACCGCATCCTGACCTTCCTCAATCCGGAAGGCGATCCGTCGGGCGATGGTTATCACATCCTGCAGTCCAAGATCGCCATGGGCTCGGGTGGGCTGCTGGGCAAGGGGCTGGGCCTGGGGTCGCAGTCGCAGCTTAACTTCCTTCCGGAAAAGCACACCGACTTCATCATGGCGGCGGTGTGCGAAGAACTGGGTTTGGTCGGTGGTGCCATGGTGCTGCTGCTCAGCGGCCTGATTATCATCATGGCCCTGCGCATGGCGGCCTTGTCACACTCGCACTTCGGCCGTCTGGCAGCGTCGGGCGCTATCGCCACCTATGCCTGTTATGTCCTGATCAACGGCGCCATGGTGATGGGGCTGTTCCCCGTGGTGGGGATTCCGATGCCGCTCGTGTCCTATGGCGGCTCGGTCATGCTGACGGTGATGGCCGGCTTCGGGCTGATCCTGGGCGTGAAGGTGCACCGATATCAGGAACTGCCGAAGCAGTCGTCTATGCTTGCCAACCTGATGGAGTAAGGGAAAATCCCCATCCTTGGGCCTTTGGGGGCGTCGGCGGCGCTTGCCACCTGTCACTGACCTCAAGGCTGCGAATTTTCCTTGCGCGAAACTTTGGTGCGGTTGGCACCAAGGTTCAGAAAGCGGAAACTTACGTCCCCAGCGCTACCAACGCCTCATCTGCAGCCGCCACCAGGCCTTCCAGGATACCCTGGTCGCTGGACGAGTGGCCAGCCTTCTTGACCAGGTTGAACTTCGCTTCCGGCCAGGCCTGATGCAGTTCCCACGCCGTCGTCATCGGCGTCACCACGTCGTACCGCCCTTGGACGATCCACGCCGGAACATCCTTTAACGTGCGGATATTCTCCAGCACCCAGTTGTCGGTCTCGAAGAAGCCGCCGTTCTTGAAGTACCAGCTCTCGATACGGGCAAAGGCCAGGGCGAATTCGGGGTCGGAGAATTTCGATGCCGCCTCGGACGGGCCTTCGATCGACAGGGTATCGCCCTCCCAACCGCTCCAGGCGAGGGCGCAGCGCGTCGCCAAAGCCCGGTCGGCACCGTTCAAACGCCGGACATAGGCGTTCAGCATGTCGCCGCGTTCGTCCGCCGGGATCGGCGCGATGAATTTCTGCCAGATGTCGGGAAAGAGGTGCGACGCTCCCGCCTGATAGAACCAGTCCAGCTCGGATTTGCGCACCAGGAAGATGCCGCGCAGGATCAGCGCCGACACCCGGTCGGTATGTTTCAAGGCATAGGCCAGCGACAGGGTCGATCCCCATGAGCCACCAAACACCACCCACTTGTCGATGCCCAGCTTTTCGCGCAGGCGCTCGATATCGGCGACCAGGTGCCAGGTGGTGTTGTCGTCCAGCGAGATGTCCTGCGAGGCATGCGGCGTCGACTTGCCGCAACCGCGCTGGTCCAGCATGATGATGCGATAGCCGTCGGGATTGAAGTAGCAGCGCAGGTTTGGTGAGGTGCCGCCACCCGGGCCGCCATGCAGAACCACTACGGGAAGGCCGGCAGGATTGCCGCTTTGTTCGTAATAGATACGGTGCTTGCCTTCCGTCGCCATATGACCGCTGTCGAACGGCTCGATATCGGGATAGAGGCCGCGCGGCGCGGACCTGGGCTTGGAATTGGCAGAATCGGTCATGAGCTCTAAGAGAGGAGGGCGGTACGTTCCGGTAACACTCTAAAGCCCAAATGGCGCAGCCCACAACCTTTTTCACGATCCAGACGCGGCAGGCGCTGTTTTACGTTCTGCTGTTTTCGATGACGGGCGCCAATCTGCCCTTCATGCCGGTGTGGCTCGATCACCATGGCATGACGGGGGAGCAGATTGGTATGATCCTGGCTGTGCCATTGCTGTTGCGCGCTGTTTCCGGACCGGTCAGCGGTCTGTGGGCCGACCGGTTTACGCTGTATCGCACGCCGATGATGGGGCTGGCCGCGGTCGCCGCCCTGTTCTACGCCCTGATGGCGCTGTCGGAGGTGTACGGGCCGTGGCGGTTCGCCGCTTTTCTGATCCTGTACACGTGCGCCTATACATGTTCGACCAGCCTGTCGCCGATGCTCGATTCCATGACGTGGCAATTGTCGCGCAGCCAGGGCTTCAACTACGCGGTGCCTCGCGCGATCGGCTCGTTTGCCTTCGTGGCCGCCGAGGTTCTGCTGGGGCTGTTGCTGGTCTGGGCGTCGCCGGAGCTGATCCTGTGGTGGGTGGTGGCGTCGGTGGCCATCATGGCGGTGTCGGGCCGCTTCATCCTGCCGCCTGAGCCGCGCCAGGACCTGCGCCATCTGCAGGGCACCGAGTCAGGCTGGCAGAGGCTGCGGGTGCTGCTGGGCAACCGTGGCCTGTTCTGGCTGCTGCTGGCGGTGGGCTGCCTTCAGGCGTCGCACAGCTTCTACTATGCCTTTTCGACCCTGATCTGGAAAGGTAGCGGCCTGTCGACGGCGACTTGCGGTTATCTGTGGGCGGTGGGCGTGGTGGGGGAGATTGCCTTCATGATGTTCGGCGATCGTTTTCGTCGCCGGGTCGGGCCGTGGCGGATGCTGATCCTGGCGGCTGTTCTGGCGGTGGCGCGTTGGGGCGTGATGGCGTTCGGACCGCCGCTATGGCTGTTGTGGCCGTTGCAACTGCTGCATATTTTCAGCTTTGCCGCGGTGTATTTTGCCGGATTGGAACTGATCTACCGCCTGACGCCGAAGGGCTATGAGGGCCTGGCGCAAACCGTGAATGCGGCCTATGCGAACGGGGTGATGATGGGGATAGGTACTATGGCGTCAGGGGCGGTGTTCGCGGCCTTTGGCGTCGGTGGCTATGGTCTGATGGCGGGTCTGGCCGGCATCGGGCTGCTCAGCGCGTCGTGGCTGTATCTGAAACGCGAGCGATTTGTGGTGCCGTAAATTCGGATGAGCGCGCTGAAGCGAAGCAAGATTTACCACGGAAGGCACCGAAACGCCGCTGCGCGGCGACACGGAAAGACACGGAATTCCGGTAGCTGAATCTCCGGCGCGAAGCGCCTTTAAAAATTATGCAGACGGGTTCCGATCTCGCGCGTTAACACGACCGGCATTGCACCGGAACCTCGGCAAGACTTTAGTCCACAGATAAGACAGATGAACACAGATGGACGGTGTTAACGCGGAACTTTCTACAAGACGTAAAACGAATTGAGGCGCTTCGCGCGGGAGACGGCTTAACCGGAATTCGGTGTCTTTCCGTGTCGTCGCGCAGCGGCGTTTCAGTGCCTTCCGTGGTTCCCTCTTAAAGTACTTGGCCCCACACCCTGACTTTGGCGGCCGAGCCTAGAACATGCCCGCAATCATCGCCCAGCCTTTGTCCGCAACAACAGAAAGTTCGTGGCGGATAACTGCGAATTTTTCCAGGATTATAGCGGGCATACACTCAAAAGACCTGGGATCGAATTCAGGACGAATCCTATCAATCGCCGCCACAAGCGCGTCCGACGTGACATGGCTGTAAGCTTCGGCCATGATGCGCAGAACTTCTGCTGAATAAAAGTACTGGATCCCCATACCGGCTTCCGCCACGGGTTGCGAACCGTGAACAATCGTGCCTAACGCGACGAGTTCGGGGTTTCCTTCCGCAAGAACCTCAAGCACGCGATGCATCTCGTAATTGTCCTCGCGCCATAAATCAAAATCCGGCTGAGAGCGAATGCAATCTATATCACCTACGTCGCTTTCATCGTCATTTAGCATGGCTACGACTTTGGCTTGATCGGCTGGATCGAAAGCCAAGGCAAGATGTGCGGTCTGTCCCAAGATTCCCCCTTAACTCGTCAGCCCCACAAAGCCGGCTTCGGTGGGTGCAGCACCGAACCCGTGATCTCCAGCCCGTTCTCGCGGTCCTGGGCCAGTAGCAACGGCCCGTCCAGGTCGACGAAGTCCACGCCTTGCGCCACGATCATGGCCGGCGCCATGCTCAACGAGGTCGCGACCATGCAGCCGACCATGACGCCCATGCCGGCTTCCTTCGCTCGTTCTTTCAAGGCCAGCGCTTCGGTCAGCCCGCCGGTCTTGTCGAGCTTGATATTGGCCACCGCATACAGCCGAGACACTCGGTCCAACTCGCCGCGCGTATGCAGGCTTTCATCGGCGCACAGAGGGACAGGGCACTCATAGTTCAGAAGCTGCTCGTCTTCCGATGCCTTCAAAGGCTGTTCGATCAGCTTGACGCCCAGACGTTTCAGTTCCGGCGCTACCCGCTGCAGGTCGTCGAACGACAGGCCCTCATTGCCATCAACGATCAGCCGGGCATTGGGCGCATTGCGGCGTACAGCCGCGACCCGGTCGATGTCGTCAGCGCCACCGATCTTCAGCTTCAACAGCGGCCTTCGGGCATTGGCCTTGGCCTGCTGTCCCATGGCTTCCGGGGTGTCGAGGCTTAGGGTATAGGCTGTCTTCAGCGGGTCGAGTCGGCGCAGACCAGCCGTCTTCCACGCCGGGATGCCGGTCTTCTTGGCGTTCAAATCCCACAGAGCGCAGTCGATGGCGTTGCGCGCCGCACCGGCCGGCAGGATGTTGTAAAGCTCGCCGAAGGTCAGCGAGGTTTCGATACGATGCCGCGCGCCTTCCAGTTGTTCCAGGCAGGTTTCCAGGCTTTCGCCATAGCGGGCATAGGGCACGGCCTCGCCGCGTCCGATCTGATCACCACCATGCAGTTCGACATAGATGACCTTAGCTTCGGTCTTCGAGCCACGTGCGATGGTAAAGGTCCCGGCAATGGGAAAGGTTTCGTCGCGTACAATAAGCCGCATCAGATCAGGTCACTGATCGCCGCGTCCAGCAGCAGGTAGGCGCGGCCGGGTTCGGTCGCCAGCACATCATTCAACGCGCGCGACGGCTCCTTGGTCATCAGCGCCATATTGATCTGCTGGTCATAATAGGTCGCGAAATCATTCGCCTGTTGACGCAGGTTGGCATCGGTCAGCAACCGCCGGCTCAGGCGGCGGATTGCGGCCGGGGCAACACGGCGGACGACCATGCGCGCGCCCTCATTGTCCTCGGCCATGATGGCGGAGATGGTTTCTTCGATGCGCGAACGCGACAGCAGGGCGGCGGCGTCGACACCCATGGAAGCGACCTCATTGATCATGATGTCATCAAGGCTGTCGAATTCCGGATCATGCGGCGGCTGCGGCGCCAACGGTGCCGGTTCATAGGTCTGGACCGAGGCTTCGGCGCGGCTTTCGGTGGTGCTGTCCATGCCGTTCAGCAGGTCGCGCCACGACCAGCCGTCGACGCCGGCCTTGTTGGCGGACAAGGGAAGTCCCTGCGGTTGCGCGGTCGGTTGGGGCGCCGGCCGCGGCGCAGTCCTTGCTGTGTCCTGGGGCTGCGGGCCAGGGGAGGGACGCGTTTCGCTAATCGGCGACAATCGTAGCCGCTGGGCCGCTTGCCCCACCGGCGTCGGCGGTGTCTGGCGCAGGACGGGGGCTGGCTGAGGCGCTACCGGCGGTTCGGCGGGTCGTCGGGCCGGCAGGTTGCGACCATAGTCACGGTCGCGCACCTGGGTGTCGACAGTGTTCTGCGGCAGGGGCTGTTCCCCCGAAATCACGCCCATCAGACGGACGGCCTCGTTCAGCATGTCGTAATTGCGCTTGACCCTGTCCTGGAAAGCCTGATCGACGGCTTCGGTCTCAACGGCCGCGCGCTTGGCGGCGGCGGTCATGGCCGAGATACCGTCCTCGACGGCACGCCGGATTTCGTCCAGCCGGTCGCGCGCCATGATCGGCAGTTGGTCGGCCGAATTGGTCAATTCGTTCAAGGCCGCGGCGACCTCGGTAATGGCCTCGCGGGCGTGGGAGAAGCTCTGGTCCAGCTTCTCGGCCGTCTGGTCGCCTGCCTCGGCGATGAGTTCGGCCGAGTTCTCGATCAGTCGGCGGGCGGCATTGAAGCGCGTGTCGAAAACCTCATCGGCCTTCTTGCTGGCTTCGAAAATGGTCTCGTTGAGCCGGTCGACGCGCGACTGGGCGGTCTGGGCGGCCTGGTCGGCAGCCTTGCGCGCTTCGGTTGCCGACGAGGTCAACTGATCCAGGGCGCGGCGGGTTTCCGAGACCAGGTCGTCGCGGGCGTCGGCGGCCATGATCGAAATGTTGGACAAGGTGGCGTGAATCCGCGTTTCGAACGCTGTACGCTCGTTTTCGGCGGCGCCCATCACGGCGCGGAAGTTCTCCTGGGCCGTCAGCACGATGTCGCGCAGGACGTCGATGCCGCGAGCCGAGGTCTCGCCCAGGTCGACCGTGGCGACACGAGTGATCGACAGTGCCTCGGTCAGTTGGGCGCGCTGGTTTTCGATATGGACGGCGAAGTCTTCCTGATCGGCGCGCAGCGACAGGGCAGCCGAGACCAGGCCGGCACGCTGCTGCGACAGGCCTTCCTCGACGCTGCGGATCTGGTCGGCGACGCCGGAGCCGGCGGTTTCCAGGCGCTGGGTCTGGCGATCCAGGTCTTCGGAGATGCGGCGGGCGGTGTCGGAGACATCGGAGGCTGCCCCCATCATGTCGGAAGCGGTCGAGGCCAGGGAGGCCTCGGCTTCGCGCAGCTGGGTCTGGGCCAGGTCGGAGGCGTCGGCGACCATGCGCGCCTGACGATCGACGGCCTCGATGATGCCGCTGGACTGGGCGCCCAGCGACTGGCTCATCAGGTTGACGGCGTCGCGCTCATGCTCCAGCGACCGGGTGATGCTGGCCGTGGCGGCGCGGGCGATCTGGGCGGCGTCCTGCAGCCGGTCGGTTTCGCTTTTCAGGCGGGCGCTGAGTTCGGCGATGTCGGCATGGGCCAGGCGGACGGCGCGGACGGCGTGGTCAACCTGGTTGCGCAGGGCATCGACCAGGTCGGTCGTCTGCGAGGCGGCCGAAGCGGCGGGCGCCAGCATGGCGTCGGCAAGGGCGGCCGTGCGCTGGGTTTGGCGCGACAGGGCGGCGGCGTTGCGCAGGGCAAAGGCCGAGGCGAAGATCAGTCCGACCGGGAACAGGGCCAGGAATCCCAGTATGGCCAGGCGCACCGGCACTGAGGCAAAGGCGCTGAGCGAGCCTTCTGCGCCCAGGACGAAGGCGGCCAGGCCACAGGCCCACAAAAGGCTTACGAAGGCGGTCGCGCCCCAGAAGATGAAGGGCGAGGCGCCCGTGGCCTTCATTACGCCTTCGGGCTGAACCTTCAGGGTCGACAGGTCGCGGCGAACGGGCTCGTCGTCCGGCTTCTTGGCTGCGGGGCGTGCCGGCGGGGTGGGCTCGGGCGGTGGAGTCAGCCGGGCGATGGTTTCGGGAATGTCGAAATCGCTGGTTTCGGCGACCGGTGCCTCCGGCGCGGCGTCTAACGGAGCTTCCAGGATATCTTCAGCGCCATCCGCGGTTTCGATGGCGTCCTCGCTGACAAGCTCTCCGCGCGGCGTGCGGCGGCGGATGCCCTTCGGTTCGGTCAGGTTCAGCGGGGGGCGGCGTGATTTCATTAAAGTATCCTGTGGCCCGACTCAGGTCTGCGTCAACGGCCTTTGCGCGAAGCGGACAGGGCAGGTTTCTCCCAACGCGGGAAAGCTAGCCGCAAAGGGCTAATTTTGCAAAGGTTTTCGTCAGTTGACGGAGAGGAATCTGGTCCCGACGGCCGGCTGGTTTCAAGGCCGTGCGGCGGTGGTTTTCATGGCGCGAGGCGCCTCGTGGTCGGTCGGCCCAAAGCGATCGTCGTTCTCCGGCATCGGCGCACGGACCCCTTTGGGCTTTTCGACACTGCGCTGGACAGGAGGTGGCTGCCTTTTCGGCTTGTCGGCCCCTTCGCTGGCACCGAAATGCACCAATGCTGCGGACAGAAGTCCGGCAAGGGCAGCGCTCATCATGTCCGACAGGGACGACATGGCAAGGGGTTCCGATCAGGGTCGGAGACGGCAAAGTAGCACGTCCGCCATGATCATGACGCAAATTCGTCACGGTTGCAATTGAGACGGAGGAGAACGGCGGAAAATGACGGCCGTGTGGCGGATATGCCTATTCCGCCGGCCCATAACGGTTATCGACGGGTCTGCCGTCGGCGCTGAGATTGTAGGCGATAAACAGGTTGTAGAGCATCAGGACGATGGCTGCGGTCAGCCCGATACCGTTGAACAGCACCAGTTGGAAAAACGGCGTGATCAGTTCGAAAAGCGCCCCGATAAAACTCCAGAATTCGCCAGCATACATGGCCTTTACCAGGACCCAGGCGCCGAAGCCCAGCACACCAAGCCCTACCAGCAGAACCGGCCAGAGCAGGTAGCCCGGCAGGCCGCGATCGTGCAGCCGGCGGATCGAAAGCTGGGCGGCGCGGTACTGGACGTAAAGGATCACCGCGATGATGATGGCGACAGCGGCGATCGACAGCGGCATGTTGTGCTGGGTGAAGGTCAGGGCAACGACCGAGGCCAGGATGATGCCGAAGACCGTCATCCAGTCCAGCTTGCCGGCGGCGTCCTTGTAGGCGCGGCGGCCGATACGGCCCTGGGTATTCCATGCCAGATTGATCATCGGACCCTCCACAAAACCCCGTTAACCAAGTTTACGCGACGAGGCTGTGGTCTGTACAGAGTTATTCTAATGCGACCTGGACGAGCCGTTCTTCTCCTCCCTACGAAGTGGGGAGGGGCGCAGCGGAGCGGTGGAGGGGTATCTCTCAGTCAGTCGAAAATCAGCTAGGCATTGATTTATTTGCATTTAATAAATTTGCAAAGTCGTCTGACAACCGCGCCTGCCGATGCCCCTCCACCGCTCTGCGGTTCCCCTCCCCATGAAATGGGGAGTAGGGCGCTTGTGACGCCGATTGCGATAACCCTGTAGCGATAGCGGGTATATTGTCCTCGCAAACACAATAGGTTATCGCTGTCCTATGCCCCCTTTTCTTGCCGTTGCCACCCGTTCCGACGTCACCTTGGCTACCTTGGCACAAGCGGTGGCCGACGCCCGCGAACCGGTCGTTTTCAAAGGGGCAGTCCGGGACTGGCCGGCGGTAAAAGCTTCACAGACCTCGGCCGACGCCCTGATCGACTACCTGAAAGCCTGCGACAACGGAACGCCGGCAGCAACTTTTCGGCAACCGACCGGCGACGGCAAATACTTTTACAATTCAACCATTGATGGGTTCACCTTTCAGCGTGGCAATTTGCCAGTCTCGGTGACCCTGGAACGCTTACGAAAAATCCAGAACCAAACCGATGCCGAACACATCTACATTCAGTCGGCGCCGGTCAAGGACCACCTGCCGCGGATGAAGGCCGAAAACCAGTTGCCGGCCGTCGAGGCCGAGCCGCGTATCTGGATCGGGAATACCTCGATCACCCAGATTCATTTCGACCTGTCGGAAAACCTGGTCTGCATGATCGGCGGGGAGAAACGCTTTATCCTGTTTCCGCCTGATCAGTTACCCAATCTGTATTTGGGACCGTTCGAACGGACAGTGTCGAACGTACCGACCTCGATGGCGAGCCTGGAAAATCCGGACTTTGCCACCCATCCGCGCTTTGCCGACGCACTCAGGGCGGCGAGGGTGGCCGACCTTGAGCCGGGCGATGTGCTCTACATCCCCTATATGTGGTGGCACCATGTGGTGTCGTCGGGGGGCTTCAATGTCCAGATGAACTACTGGTGGAACCCGGCGCTCGACATCCAGGCGGCCGGCGGGCAGCCGATGCAGGCTTTGGTCCTGGCCATGCTGGCGGTGCGCGATTTGCCCGAGGACCAGCGTGATGCCTGGAAAGGTATGTTCGACCATTTTGTGTTTCAAAAGAACGGCCCGCCGGCCGACCACCTGCCGCCTGACCGCCGCGGCCTGATGGGGGATATGACGTTCGAACAACGGTTGGGCCTGCGCAAGCACCTGGGCAAGAATCTGGCTGAAGACTAAAACACCGAAGTGTCCGTTTGCGGCGGCTGCAATGGATCAGGACCGTACCTGTTGGGACCCCGCTGACCACGCCGGAAGGTCAGGATCAACCCCATGATCATCGCCGTCACGTTTCCGATGGTACTGAGGCCATTACTAAAATTCCACGCTGTCTCGTACACCGGCGTCACAAGGCTGACGAGATTAAGCACAATATCCACGGGGAGATCAAACAAAGCGACAACGCACCATATCGCCGACCAGCCCAGATCGTGCAAGCGCTTGGCGTATAGGCAGACTAGCGCCCATAAAAACGCAGACATGACGACGACATAGATCATGGTCTGAACAGCGGGATTAGCTGAGAGTCCGTTCCCGGCCATTGCGACCACAGTCCCAAAACCAAGCAGCAATATTGCGGCGATGATCAGGCCGTACACAAAATACTGAAGGCGGCTGATTCGGCCGTTCAACGCCAGCAATGCTGGAATTGTAAGGAAGAATTTTGGTTTCGTCATATCGCCCCCTATTGTTAGATCATCCCTTGTGGCGCTCTCTCAGGATGTCCAGCACGGGGCCAAGACCGGTCTCGCGCGCCATCAACAGTACGCTGAGATGATACAGCAGGTCGGCGGCTTCGTTGTGTAGTTCGTCCAGATCACCGGCGCGGCCGGCCAAGGCCGTTTCCAGCCCTTCTTCGCCAACCTTCTGGGCGATCTTGGCGATCCCCTTGTGCATCAGGCGGGCGGTGTAACTATCGGCTGGTGACACGTGGGCACGCTCAGTGACCACCTTGGCGAGGTGAGCCATGAAGCCGATACCCGGCGCGTTCTCCATGCCGAAGCACGAGGTCGTCTTGGTGTGGCAGGTCGGGCCTTCCGGCCGTGCCAGCACCAGCACGGCATCCTCGTCGCAGTCGGCCAGGACGTGGTCCAGAACCAGCACATCGCCTGAAGTTTCGCCCTTGCGCCACAGCCGGTCTTTCGAACGGGAATAAAACACGACCTGACCACGGGTCAGGGTTTCGCGCAAGGCGTCGGCGTTCATATAGCCGAGCATCAGGACCTGAAGGGTATCGGCATGCTGGACGATAGCCGGCACCAGCCCACCGGACTTGGCGAAGTCGATGCGGGTGATGTCGTCGACGGTGAGGGGATTGGGCAGGGTGTGCTGTTCGGCCATGGTTACAGTCTCACAGCTATCCCGGCCTGACGCAAGTCGCGCTTGAGGTCAGGGATGTGGATGATCTTTTTGTGAAAGACGCTGGCGGCCAGAGCGCCCGACACATCGGCCTGGTCGAACACTTCGACGAAGTGCTCTGTAGACCCGGCGCCGCCTGATGCCACCAGCGGAATGTCCAGCAGGTCGCGCACCAGTCGCAATTGCTTCAGGTCGTAACCCTTGCGCACCCCGTCCTGGTTCATGCAGTTCAGAACGATCTCGCCGGCTCCGCGGTCGCGAGCCTCGACGACCCAATCCAAAGTCCTGCGGCCCGCCTGGCGGATCTTGTCGGGATCGCCGGAATATTGGTGGACGTAATAGTCGACATTTTTGCTTGGCTGCCCCTCCTTATCCGAAAAGTGCTCAACACTTTTCGGGAGGGGCAGCGCCATTTCGCGACTATCAATACCGACCACGACGCATTGCGAACCAGCCATTTCAGCCAGTTCGTTGATCAGGTCGGGCCGTTCCAAAGCTGGCGAGTTGATCGACACCTTGTCGGCGCCGCTGTTCAGGCATTTCACTGCCTGCTCCGCCGAACGAATGCCGCCGGCGACGCAGAACGGAATGTCCAAAGCGCGGGCAATGTCGCGCACCCAGTTGTAGTCGACCGTGCGGCCTTCCGACGAGGCGGTGATGTCGTAGAGCACCAGTTCGTCGGCGCCTTCATCGCGATAGCGCAAAGCCATGTCGACGGCGTCGCCCAGGACTTCGTGTCCGACGAACTGCACGCCCTTGACGACCTTGCCGTCCTTGACGTCGAGACAGGGGATGATGCGTCTAGCCAACATGAGCGCTTTCCAAAAAGTGTGACGCACTTTTTGGATAAAAAAGCGCGTTAAAAACAAAAAATGAATGTCGGCTTAACCGACATTCAAGGCCGCTTTCAGGTCGATCAGACCCTCATAGATCGCCTTGCCGACAATGGCGCCATGCACGCCCAGGGTCTTGAGTTCATACAGGTCCTCGATCGAGCGCACGCCGCCAGAGGCCTGGATGTCCAGGTCCGGACGCTTGCGGCGCAGGGCTGTCATCAGCGCCATGTTCGGGCCCATCAGCATGCCGTCACGCGACACGTCGGTGACCAGGATGCGCTGAGCCGAGCCGACCGGATAGTAGTCCAGAACGTCCCACAGCGAGATGCCCGAGCCTTCGACCCAACCATGCAGGGCGGCGTCGAAATCGCCGTCGGCGGTCGGCAAAACATCCAGTGCCAGGGTGATCCGGTCCTTGCCAAAATCGGCCAGCCAGCCGCGGACCTCTTCCGGGTTCTTGACCGCGGCGGAACCGACGACAACGGCGGAAATGCCTTCGTCGAGCAGGGTCTGGACGTGGGCGCGTGTGCGGACGCCACCGCCGGTCTGGATCTTGGCCAGGGAGGCCTTGGCCAGCCGGCCGATCAGGTCGTGCTGCTGCGGCGAGCCGGCCTTGGCGCCGTCTAGGTCGACGATGTGCACCCACTGGGCGTTTTCGCCGTTGAACAGGCCCAGCCGCTTGAACGGATCGGAGTCGTACTTGGTGACGGCGTCGAAGCGGCCCTGCGACAGGCGCACACATTCACCGTTGATCAGGTCGATAGCGGGGTAAAGGATCATAGTTTCACAAAGTTTTCGAGGATTCTGGCGCCGGTGGAAGAAGACCGTTCGGGGTGGAACTGGCAGCCCCAGACCTGGCCCTTGCGGACCATGGCAGCGAAGGGTTCACCATAGGTCGCGGTCGCCAAGGTGCAATCATTGACCGGACAGACGAAGGAGTGGACGAAATAGGCATAATCGCCATCATTGACGCCCGCCGTTAGCGCATCGTCGCGTGAGACCTCAAGCTGGTTCCAGCCCATGTGCGGCACGACGAAATCCTTCGATGCCTCCATGCGGGTCACCCGGCCGGGGATCAGCCCGAGACATTGAACATCACCTTCGTCGGAACCTTCGAACAGCAGTTGCTGGCCCAGGCATACCCCCAGCAGCGGCACATCAAGACCGCGAATGACGTCGAACAGCCCCAACTCGTGGATACGGTTCATGGCGAAACCCGCAGCGCCGACACCCGGCAGGACGACCTTTTGGGCGGCGGCGATTTCCGCCGCGTCTGACGACAGGTGCGCGTCAACACCCAGCCGTTCCAGGGCAAACAGCACCGATGCCGTGTTGGCGCAGCCCAGTTCAATGACCGTGATCATGCCAGCATGCCTTTGGTGGAGGGGAGGGCGTCGCCTTCGATCCGCGTAGCCTGGCGCAGGGCCCGGCCCAGTGCCTTGTAGCAGGCCTCGGTCTTGTGGTGATCGTTGCCGCCCTCGACCTCGACATGGATCGATGCGCCCAGGGTTTCTGACAGCGAACGGAAGGCGTGGCCGGTCATTTCGGTCTGATAGTCGCCGATGTGTGTCGACTGGAAGTCGCCTTTGAAAACACAGAAGGGCCGGCCGCCAAGGTCGATACTGACCTTGGCCTCGGTCTCGTCCATCGGCAGGACGAAGCCGAACCGCGCCATGCCCATGCGATCGCCCAGGGCCTGTTTCAGTGCCGACCCGAAGGCCAGCATGCAGTCCTCGACCGTGTGGTGGCCGTCGATATGCAGGTCGCCCTCGCAGGCCAGTTGCAGCGAGAAGCCGCCGTGGGTGGCGACCTGGTCCAGCATGTGATCGAAGAAGCCGATGCCGGTCTCGACGTTGACGGGTTTCGGCTGATCGAGATTGACCAAGACTGAGATGCGCGTCTCCTTGGTGTCGCGCGTGACTTCGCCGACGCGGGGTGGCTTGGCGTCGTCGGCGACGTCCAGCGCCTTGAGGATGCGGTTGTTGGTGGCGACATCTCCCAAGGCCAGCAGCAAGCCGGTTGGGGTGACCTGAGGCGACAGCCCCAGGCGCTTCAGGGCGGTCTGGGTGGCGATCAGGTTCTTGGGGCGCAAAAGCAGGAAAGGGCCTTCGTTCAGGTCGAACGATTCCAGTAAATTGGAAGTTTTCAGGCGTTCGCGCAACCGAGCCTGTTCACTGCGGATCAGGTCGATACGGGCTTGTACGGAAAGGGCCCGCGAAGGCGACAGGGCGCTTTCCGCGGCCCGCACTGACGGGGTCGGCAGCGGGTGCGGCTCGCAATACTTCAGCAATCCCTGAAGTGTCTTGGTGTTGGCGATCAGGGCGCCAACTCTGGCGCCGGACATGCCGAACAGGAAGGACATGCTCTTCAGCACGATGACATTGGGCTCGCTGGTCGCCAGTTCGATCAGCGACCCGTCCGAGGCGTCGGCGTAGCTTTCGTCGATGACCAGCAGGGTCGGGAAGATGTCGACCGCCAGGGTGCGGGCGGCGATCAGGTCCAGCGCGTGGCCATCCGACTGACTGGGGTTGTCAATCAGGTAGAAGCCCCCACCGCGTGTCAGGGTACCGGTTTCCAGCGGCTTGCGGATGGTCAGGTTATAAACGCTGCACAGGTCCTCGATATAGTGGTCCTGGCCGGCCCAGACGAACTCATGGCCATGGACGCGCAGGCGGCGCATCAGGATTTCCATGCCGTGCGACGCGCCGCGGGTGACGATCAACTGATGTGGCTCGACACCGTAGAAGGCGGCCATGCGCTCACGCAGGGGCTCGAGCGAGGGCGGGATGGATTCGAGGCCGGCGCCACCTAGAGATGAGAAAGGGGAGTTGAACATCTCTACACTTCCAATCTGAAGTCGGCCGCCAGTGCGTGCGCCTCAAGCCCCTCCAGCCGGGCCAGGCGGGCGGCGGCGGGGGCAATGGCGGCCGCACCTTCGCGCGTGGCCTTCTGCACGACGAAGCTGGTCAGGAAGGACCGCACGGTGATGCCGTCATAGGACCGGGCAGCGCCGTCGGTCGGCAGGACGTGGCTGGGGCCTGCGGCATAGTCGCCGAAGGTTTCGGCGGCATAGGTGCCGGCAAAAATCGTCCCGGCGGCGGTCAGCAGGGGCACGAGGGCGTCGACGTCTTCGATCTGGATGGCCAGGTGCTCCGGACCGTACAGGTTTGAGACTTCGGCAGCTTCCGATGTCCCGGAGACGATGAAGACGCGCGCCTGATCCAGTGACGCCTTGGCGATCGTCGCACGCGGCAGGCGCTCGACCTGAATGGCGACTTCGGCGGCAATGCGTTGCGCGATATCGGCGGACAGGGCGACCAGGATGACCTGAGCGTCGGAGTCGTGTTCGGCCTGGCTGAGCAGGTCGGCGGCGACCAGTTTCACATTGGCGGTGCCGTCGGCGATGACCAGCAATTCCGACGGACCCGCCGGCATGTCGATGGCCAGGCCCGAGATGCGCTCGGTGGCGTACTTCTTGGCTTCGGTGACGTACTTGTTGCCGGGGCCGAACAGCTTGTCGGCGGCGGGGACGCCTTCCAGGATCCCCAGCGCCATGGCGGCGATGCCGTGGGCGCCGCCGACTCTCCAGATGGCGTCCAGTCTCGAGGTCGCCGCGCAGGCGATCATCATCGGGTGGAGGGAGCCGTCTTTGGCCGGGGGCGTGATGCAGACGCGGTTGGGTACGCCTGCCACAGCGGCGGGTACCGCGGTCATAATCAGGGTTGAAAACAGTGGCGCCAGGCCGCCAGGGATATACAGGCCGGCTGTGGTGATCGGGCGATAGAGGCGTTGCAGCGACAATCCCGGTTTCGGGGAAATGACTGGGCCGTCGCCGGGCAGTTCTGCCTGCTGGAAGGCGCGCACGTTCTCGGCGGCCAGTTCCATGGCGGCGAGATCCTCGGGCGACATTTGCGCCCGGGCGGCGTCAACCGTTGCCGCATTAAGCTCCAGGCGGTCGGGGGCATGGCCATCCAGCTTGACGGCCCAGTCGCTCAAACCGTCAAAGCCGCGGGCCTCGATGTCGTCGAAGATGGTGCGCACACGCGCCAGCACCGTCGGATCGCGGCGGTTCTCCGGGCGGGCCAGGGCGGCCTTGCGGCCGGCCCGGTCCAGCTCTTTCCAAATGAATGTCCGCATCACGGCATCATCTTTTCGATCGGCAGGACCAGAATGGCCGAGGCACCGGCGGCTTTCAGGCGGTCCAGGGTTTCCCAGAAGACGCTTTCGTCACAGACGGCATGGATGGCGACCATGGACGGATCGACCAGATTCATGATGGTCGGGCTGCCGGAGCCGGGGATCAGGTTGATGATCTCGTCGAGATGATCGCGCGGCGCGTTCATCATGACGTATTTGGCGCCGGTCGACTTGGTGACGCCGTCGAAGCGGCGCACGACCATGTCGTAGATGTGTGCCAGGTCAGGCTGGGGCGCGTGGGGCGCCTTGATCAGCACGGCTTCGGATTTGAGTACCAGTTCGACCGGCTTGAGGTTGTTGACCTCCAGGGTGGTGCCGGTGGAGACCAGGTCGCAGATGGCGTCGGCAATGTGCATGCGTGGCGCGACTTCGACGCCGCCACGCATTTCGACGATATCGGCGGTGATGCCGTTATCGGACAGCCAGGCTTTCAGGATGTTCGGATAGGAGGTGGCGATGCGCTTGCCGGCGACGCTTTGCGGGCCCTGGTAGTCGAACCCGATCGGTACGGCCAGCTTCAGGGTGCACTTGCCGAAGCCCAGGCGCATTACGATGATCTCCTCCAGGTCCTTGTCCGGGAAGTGCTCCTTCAGAACGTTGTAACCGACGATGCCCAGTTCAGCGACATTGTCGTCGACGAAGGTGGGGATATCGTCGTCGCGTACCCGCAGCAGATCGATTGGATGATTTTCGATCCGGTACAGCAGTTCGTTGGCGCCGCGGATGGCGCGCAGGCCGGCGCCAGTGATCAGCTCCAGTGAGCGTTCGGCCAGGCGGCCCGACTTTTGTACGGCAATGCGGAGGCGGGGTTCGGTCATCTTCAGATCTTCTTATCGGGTTTCATGCGGTCGAGTACCGCGCGGTAGCCCTGGTGGGGCATGTTGTTCAAAAAATTGGCGACGCGGGTGACGGTGGTGGTCGACACGCCGGTCTGGTCGGAAATCTGGCGGTAGGAGAGTTCGCCGTCATCCAGCAGCCAGGCGACCCGGAACCGTTCCGCCAAAGCCCGGATCTCCTGCGGGGTGCACAGGTCGGTCAGGAAGTCCTTGACCTCGTCCTGGCTTTTCAACTGCAGGAAGGCTTGATGGAGGAGGGTGATATCGTCCTTGAGGCTGGGATGGTCGGCTGCCATGCGCGTGTCTCCGGTTGTATCAGCGGGCTGATACGCCAGGCGGCATCCCTGCGCAAGGAAAACTATCCGGTAAGGCCGCCGGAAAACGCCACGGCATGTGTGCAGACGTCGGTCATGACAGCTTTACTCCTCTCCGGGCGGCGTGTCAGCGTGTTATCGTGCTGATACAGTCGGGCGGTGGGGAAGGCAAGAGGATTATTCAAAAATTTTTATCCTCCACCGCTTGCGGGGGAGGTGTCGAGCAAGTGAGGCCCCCTATGGGCCGAAACGCGTCGAGACGGAGGGGGCGTGACAAGCCCCGAGCTTCCGGCTCCCCCTCCGCTTCGACGTGCTGCGCTTTCAGCTTCGCTTGCTCAGCACCTCCCTCGCAAGCGGTGGAGGATAAGCAGCTCATATCTCAATCAGCACGTCGGGCAGTTCGTTGGGATTGTCATCTGTCGGCGGGAAGTGCTGCGCCAAAGCGGCGCCGCAGACGGTGATGGCCTCTTCGAAGCCGCCGGTCGCATCGCCGGCCTTGATGTGCTTCAGCAGGATGGCGACCGTATCGTTCCAGAAGCTCTTGTCGACCTTGTCATAGATGCCACCGTCGGCAATGACCTCGACCACATGCTCTTCAACCGCCAGGAAGATCAGCACGCCGGTGCGGGCCGCGGTCAGGTGCATGCCGCGGGCATAGAACTGTTCCAAAGCCTTTTGATGGACCTTGGCGCGGCGCGTCGCCAGCGGCGTCAGCCACAGTTTCAGCCCTGTAAAGCGGATCACGACGTAGGCGATGGCAAAGACCGCAAGCTGGAAAAAGGCGTAGGTCAGGATGGCTTCCCAGGTCAGCAAGTTGCCGTCGACGCCAATGCTGCGCCAGCCGAGGAGGGAACTCAATATGCCTTCCAGCCAGTCGTGTGGCAGAAGGCCCATGACGGCCAGGACCAGGGGCAGGATCATGGCGGCCGCTGCCGCCCAGCCCAGGGGTGTTTCACCGTAATCCAGCGCCTTGGCTTTGACGACGCAGGTGATTTCGCCGGAGGTGCCGGCTTCTGCCCGGGCAATGGCCGCATTGATGCGGCTGTGGTCGATCTTCAGAGTGCTCATGTCACCAACTCCCGCTCGCACCGCCGCCACCGAACGACCCGCCGCCGCCCGAGAAACCGCCGCCTCCACCGCCGCCGGACCAGCCTCCG
>NZ_GL883077.1:1962452-1967172 GCF_000204015.1 Asticcacaulis biprosthecium C19
ACATGAACAGCACGATCAGGATGACGATGATGACGCCGAACGGGAAGCCGCCCTTCTTCTGGTCACGAATCTCGACCTTTTGGGCAGTGGCCGCCTTGGCCTGCTCAATCGCCGCGCCGCGCTCCATAGACAAGGTCTGAACGATGACGTCGGCACCTTTGGTGACGCCGGCGTCGAAGTTGCCCGCCTGGAATTCCGGCAGGATGACGTCGCGGACGACACGCCCCATCAGGATGTCGGGCAGGACCGGTTCCAGGCCGTAGCCGACCTCGATACGCACCTTGCGGTCATTGGGCGCCACCAGCAGGATGACGCCATTGTCTTTGTAGGTCTGACCGTTGTCTGCCTGGATCTGACCCTTCTGGCCGATGCCCCAGGCGCGGCCCAGTTGATAGCCGTAGTCCTCGATCGGATAGTCGCCCAGGTCCTTGACGGTGACCACGACGACCTGGTCGGTGGTCTTTTCCTCAAGTTGGCGGAGCTTTTCGTCCAGGTCGCGTTCGGTTTGAGGCGACAGGATGCCCGCCTCGTCGACGACGCGGGTGTTGTTTTGCGCCGGAAACTTTGGCGCTGCATAGGCCGACGCAGCGAAACACAGCAAGGCGGACAGTAGTATTCCCAGAGCGGGAAGACTTGTGAGTGTGCGTCTCATGTCATTTCGCTCCCTGGCTTGCGGCTGCGTCGCCGCGGTCTCGTGAAAGCTCGTCAAGAAGGGCCGTTACGCCAGCGTCAATGCCGGCCTCGTAGTCGCCTGCCTGGAACGCGGGAAGTATGGCGTCGCGAATGATGGCCGCAGCCTCGTCGTTGGTCACGACCGATTCCAGGCCGAGGCCAACTTCGATCCGCGTCAGCTTGTCGTTGGGGGCAACGACCAGGAGCAGCCCGTTATTGACGTAGGTCGAGCCCGATCGCGTGGCATTCGCCGAGCTCTGACCAATGCCCCAGCTATTCCCAAGGGTCAAACCCACCTCGGCTATGTCGCGATCCGCCAGATCGCTGAGCGTGACCACGACAATCTGGTCTGAACTTTCCGTCTCCCAGACGGCCAGCCGCTGGTCGATGCGCGATTCCGCCTGGGCAGAGAGGACATCCGCCTGATCGACCACCCGGGTACCGTTTGGGGCTGGCAGGTCGGATGTCCGGGCACAGGCCGGCACGGCCGCAAGCAAGAGCAAAGCCATCATCCATGGCCGAAAGCCGTTGGAGGCGAAGCGGTTCATGAGTTTTTGGCCTTGCTGTCGCAGCTTATTTCGAAGCCGGGGCGCCGACGCTGTCCATATTGACTTCCGGCGCCTTGACCGCGCCGCCCGGCGTAGCGGCGGCCGGATCCATCGCGGTGAAATAGGCCAGCGGCTTGGCACCGGAATGGGCGGTCTTGGCCCACACTACGCCCGGGAAGGTGCGCAGTTCGGTGTTGTAGTCCTGAGCGGCGGCGTTGTAGTCGCGCTGGGCGATCAGGATGCGCGACTGGGCGCCGTTGATGGACACCATCAGGTCACGGAAATTGTCGTTGGACTTCAGGTTCGGGTAGTTTTCCTGAATGACCATCAGCCGGCCAAGCGCCGAGCCGACGCCGTTCTGGGCTTCCTGGAACTGCTTGAATTTTTCCGGATCGGTGATGGTCGAGGCGTCGACCGAAACCTTGGTGGCGTTGGCGCGGGCGGTGACGACGTCGTTCAGGATGGCGCGCTCATTGGCGGCGGCGCCCTTGACGGTCGAAACCAGCTGCGGGATCAGATCGGCGCGATACTGATAGGCGGCGGCGACGTCCGACCACTTGGTCTTGGCGGTTTCTTCCTTGGTGGGAATGGTATTGTAGCCGCAACCGGCCAGCCCCAAGGCCAGACCCGCAACGGCGATCAGACCCAAAACGCGCTTGAACATGAAGTAGCTCCCTATTGCCCATGTGGAGAGCTCCTGCCCCCCGACCCGATGATGTGATGTGTCTTAACCCATTTTTAAAGAGGGCAAAAGCGTACTTTTCGCTCAACAGACTGTTGATGTGTCGCTATGGTCGCGGAAATTGTACCATCTGAGGGGGAAACCATTATGATCCGCACCTGGCTCACCGCCGCCGCCACCAGCCTTATTCTGGCGACCACACCCGTTTTGGTCCACGGCGAAGCCGTCGCACCTTCGCCCCCTCCGGTGGAGGCGCATCTGAGCGAAACGGCGCTGGCAGAGCTGAGCACACGCGGCAGCAACGGTGATCTGCGCGCCATGACCGAACTGGGCCGGCGCTACGCCGAAGGCCGCGGCGTCAAGCGTGACTTCGACAAGGCGTTTAGCTGGCTGTTCAAGGCGGCGGGCAGTGATGCCGAGGCCCAGAATGCCCTGGGCGACCTCTATCTTTGGGGCGACGGCGTCGAACAAAGCGAGTCGCGGGCGCTGGAACTCTACCGCCTGTCGGCGGCCCAGGGCTTTGCCGAGGGGCAGTACAGCGTCGGCTGGATGTACGAAAACGGCAAGTCGGTCACCGTCGACTACGCCGAGGCCATGAAATGGTACGAACTGGCCGCGGCGCAGAACTATGCCCAGGCGCACAACCGGCTGGGCGACATGTATTTCAATGGGACCGGTGTGGCCGAGGACAAGGGCAAGTCACGGGCGCACTACCAGGCGTCGGCCGATCTGAACGATCCGTTCGGTTTGTCGTCAATGGGGGATGTCTACGAGAACGGCTGGGGCGTCGCAAAGGACGAGGCCAAGGCGAAGACCTATTTCCGGCGCAGCGCCGAACTGGGGGGCTGCGACGGCATCTACGCCATGGGCAACCTGTACGAAGAGGGCGAACTGGGCGAGGCCAAGAACCTGGACCTGGCATTCCAGTGGTTTTCGCGCGGTGATGTCAAGAACTGTGCCTTCAGCCAACTGGCCCTGGGGCGGTTTTATTCCGATGGTATCGGTCGCGAGGTCGACACGGCGGAGGCCTTCAAATTCGCCGGCAAGGCCGCGCTCACGGGCAGTTCCGTCGCGCAATTGCGTCTGGGCGATCACTATTCGTCGGGCGATTTCCTGCCGCAGGATTTTGACCAGGCATTGAAATGGTATCGCAAGTCGGCCGATCAGGGGCTGGGGCGGGCGCAGTATCGCGTCGGCTACATGTACCTGGAGGGACAGGGCGTCAAGGCGGACTATGCTCAGGCCCTGACCTGGTTTCGCAAGGCCGCGGCGCAGGACGACGCGTGGTCGCAGCATCAACTGGGCGTTATGTATGAAAACGCCATGGGGGTGCCGCAGGATCGAGTCCAGGCGCTGAAATGGTACCTCCTGGCTGCGAAGGGCAAGGATGACGATGCCGTCGCCGCCATTCCGGTGATCAAGACATCCATGTCGGCGGGGGATATCGCCAAGGCCGAGAAGCTGTCGCGGCAGGCCGGGGAATAGAGGTTGTGTTGTCGCGGCTGTGGCGTTCGCTGACCCGTTGGCCGGACGCCGATGGATGGCGGGATTGTCTCATCACAGCCGCCGCTGCGACCCTTGTCATCGCGACGGTCGCGGGGGCGAGCGGGTTGCTCGGTTGGTGGCCGAAGGCTGACCCGGCCTTGTTGCTGGTGTTTGTCGTGCCGGCCTTTACGGAAGAGCTGGTTTTCCGCGGCGTGCTGCCCGCCAAGGGTGAAAGCGCCCGCCCTGTCCTGTGGCTGGGGGTGGGTGTGGCGGCGTTCACCGGCTGGCATGTGATTGAGGCGCTGACCTTCCTGCCTCAGGCGCGACTGTTTCTGGAGCCGCGCTTTCTGGCGTGCGCGGCGATGTTGGGCACCGCCTGCGCCGTCATGCGCTATCGTACGGGTTCACTCTGGCCAGGCGTGTTGTTTCACGGTCTGGTCGTGGTGATATGGCAAGGCCTGTGCGGCGGCCCCTCATCGCTTGAGCTTATGCGGTGAGCATCTGGCTGGGGTTGATATATTTGTGCATCACGTAGTCGGTGAAGGCGTACTGGCCGAATTCGCTGCTGATTTCGCGCGCCACGGCAAAGCCTGACCGCAGGCAGAAGTCGACCGACCCATTGTCACCCTTGTGGACCAGGATGACCAGGTCGCGGACCGGGGCAAAGTGGTCCTGGGCGGCGCGGACCAGCATCTTGCCCAGGCCGAAACCGCGGAAATCGCCCATGACGTACAGATGGGTGATGACGACACGGCTGCCTTCGAGATGGGCCGAGGCGAAGCCGACATCCACGCGGCCGACGCGCGCGATGAAGTGGGCGTGGCCACGTTCGCGCATATCCTCTTCCATCTGGTCGAGGTCGAAGAGTGCGGCGACGGTTTCATCCATGTCGAGCGGGGCGATGGTGGACCGGTGGTGTTTGGTCCAGATGGTCATGGCCAGATCGCGGACTTCGTCGAGTTCGTCGAGGGGGATGGTGCGGACTTGAGCAGGATTTGACATCGGAAGGCTCCACGGTTTGGGTGGGGGCTGGGCACTGGCTTCATCAGTTTCGCCCTGAGAGGGCTGGAAGTTATCGCGGCAAGTCTTGCGCCTGCCTGGCCATGTTAACGGGCGATTAACCGCGATTTAACAAGGCGTTAAACTTTGTAACACGGAAATTGGGCAGTAAAAAGGACAGATTTACCTGATAACAGGATTGTTGATGGTGAAAAATTTCTCTAGACGCGTGTGCATCGCAGCGAAAACGAAGCCTGTTCGGTCTGAAACCAAGTATAGTAAAAACTTTGTAAAGGCGATTACTTGGAAAGTAAGTGGGCCATAAGTGGCTCCA
>NZ_GL883077.1:1967316-1992892 GCF_000204015.1 Asticcacaulis biprosthecium C19
TGGCCTTCTGCATGACGTAGTCGGTAAAGCCATAGGGCCCCATCTGCACCGGTACCTCGGCCTCGACCTGGAAGCCCGAGCGCAGGTAGTAGTCGATGGCCGGCGTATTGTCCTTGTTGACATACAGCGCCATTTCGAGCGGCGGCGAGTTGGAAATGTGGTCGGTGTGGAAATGATCGAGGGCCGCCTGGATCAGCGCCTTGCCCAGGCCCAGGCCGCGATGGTCGTCGCGGACGTACAGTTTCTTCAGCCACAGCCGGTCGCCGTCCATATAGGCGGAGGCATAGCCAACATCGAGGTCACCGTAGCGCACGATCCAGAAGACGTGGTTCAGGCGTATCATCTCGTCTTCGAGATTGTCGGTGGCGTAAAGTACGGCCAGCATGGCGTCGACCCGATCTGGGCCAATGATGTTACGATAGCATTTGGGCCAGATGACGAGCGCCAGTTCGCGCACAATCTCCAGCTCGTCGAGGCAGATACGGCGTATATGTGGCTGCCGGGCCATGGTTTCCCCTTTTTCCGAGATAGCGACCGTCTTGATGCGGCCTATGTTTCAATATGTTGCAGAAACAGTGTTTTTCCAAGTGCAAATTTGCAAGAAAAAAACGGCGCCCAGGGGGGAGGGGGGGGAGGTCCCTGGGCGCCAACGCCGGTCGTGATAGGGCACCGACCGGATTATCTAATGTTGGAGTTTACGACGGGACGCGCCGGGTGGATCATCGGGGTGAAAAACTTTTTTGGACGAGGGTTCTGCGAATTGAACCGGCGCGTGGTAAACGTCTGACAGACGGGGGGCCAGATTATGAAGCTATGGCGGGTGTTGGGCAGTCTGTTGTTCTTGCCGATTGCGGGCTGCGCTGTTCAGGCAGGTACAATAGATCCGGTCATCCAGAATTGTTCAAAGAATGAGCCGATTCCCAGCGGCACTTCGAAAGGACTTTTTGCCAAGGGATGGCGGCCTGGGATCGTGGCGACATCGGCGGTGGCCATCAGTATTTTCTCCAGGCAGCTCAAAAGGGTTACGCGCCGGCCCAGTACATGGCGGGTTCAGATCTCCGTCACGGTTATGGCGTGAAAAAGGATATTTCGCTGGCCATGCCATGGCTCCTGAAAGCGGCGGAGCAGGGGCTGGCTGATGCTCAGAACGATTACGCCAAGGTCTACTTCTATGGCGAAGACGGCATCGAGGCCGACCCGGAAAAGGCCATTCCCTGGCTGCGTCGAGCGGCTGATCAGGGCTACCTTCATTCTCAGACCTTGTTGGCTGAGGCCTACTACAATGCGACCGGCGTCGACCAGGATACGGATAAGGGCCTTGTCCTCTATACCAAGGCGGCGGAAGGTGGTCATGGCTTTGCGCAGTACAACCTTGGTACGATCTACAGCAACGGTATAAATGTGCCACGCGATGACACCAAGGCGAAGCTCTGGCTGGAAACGGCGGCGCGGCGCAACGTCGTGGAGGCGCAACTGAAACTGGCGCAGTTATATGAGGACAAGGCGCGACTGAACGATCCGGTCAAGGCACTGACCTGGTTCCTGGTCTATGCCGGAGGCGAAGGCCTGGAAGCGCCGACGGAGATCGCCACGCTCAGCCAGGACGTTTCCGCCGAACAGGTCAAAGAGGCCCGGACTGACGCGGAAGGCATTCGCGCGAAGCTGCCTGAAGACTGGCGCGACGTTTTGTAAGGCAACCGGCGCAGCCATAGGGATGCGCCGGCCCTAGTCGTTACGCTGCGAACGGCAGGTGCAAGGCTTCGGCAACGGCCTGGTAGGTGATCTTGCCGTTGGCGACGTTCAGGCCGTTGCGCAGGTGCGGATCGGCTGCCAGCGCCGCCGACACGCCCATACGCGCCATCTTCAGCACAAACGGCAAGGTGGCGTTGTTGAGGGCAAGCGTCGAGGTCCGCGCCACGGCGCCCGGCATATTGGCGACGCAGTAGTGGACGATGCCGTCGACCAGGTAGATCGGGTCCTGGTGGGTGGTCGGGTGCGAGGTCTCGAAGCAGCCGCCCTGGTCGATGGCGATGTCGACCAGGACCGCGCCTTGCTTCATGGTCTTCAGCATGTCGCGGGTGACCAGCTTGGGCGCGGCGGCGCCGGGGATCAGCACGGCGCCGATGACCAGGTCGGCGTCGCGGATGGCTTCGGCCAGAGCGCCCTTGGACGAATAGGCGGTCTTGACGCGGCCATGGAACAGTTGGTCGATCTCGATCAGCTTGGCGCCGGAAATATCAAACAGGGTGACGTCGGCATGCAGGCCGACCGCCATCTGGGCGGCATTGATGCCCGAAACACCGCCGCCGATGATGACGACCTTGGCCGGGGCGACGCCCGGCACGCCACCCAAAAGGACGCCGCGGCCGCCGAAGGCCTTATGCAGGTAGGTGGCGCCGACATGGACCGAGATGCGGCCAGCGACTTCGGACATCGGGCGCAGCAGCGGCAGGCCGCCGGCGGCTTCGGTGACGGTCTCATAGGCAATGCAGGTGGCGCCGGACGCCATCAGGGCTTCGGCCTGGGGCTTGTCGGCGGCAAGGTGCAGGTAGGTAAACAGGGTCTGGGAGGGTTTCAGGCGGGCGCATTCGTGCAGTTGCGGTTCCTTGACCTTGACGATCATTTCGCCGGCGTCGAAGGTTTCCTCGGCCGTGGCAAGAATGGTGGCGCCGGCGTCGATATAGTCCTGGTCGGAGAAACCGATTTCGGCCCCGGCCTGGGTCTCCACAAAGACCTGGTGACCCTGATGGGTCAGTTCGGCCACCGCATGCGGCACCAGGCCGACGCGGTATTCGTGGTTCTTGATTTCCTTGGGGACGCTGATCTTCATGGTGTGGCTCCTGCTGTTTCCTGCCGGGCCGCGGGCGATAAAGCGCCTCACACGGCACAACTCTACGCGTAGTCTGATCGGGGTCTGATCGGGTCGGGTGGCTACCCTTGAAATCAATTATATCGCGTCGGAAGCGATAAATCCTCGAAATTTTTAGCATTGCCTCGCTGAACGGTTGGATATAAATTCAAAAACATGGCGGGCAGCGATAAATTTTCCGATCTCGATTCTTTCGACCGCGAGCTGATCAAGGTGCTGCGCGGCAATGCCCGCGCCACCTCGGCGGATCTGGGTGAGGCCGTGGGCCTGTCGCCGTCGGCGGCCCACCGTCGCGTCAAGATCCTGGAGCAGAAGGGCGTGATCGCCGGCTATCGCGCCGTCATCGCCGAAAACGTCCAGGGCAAGCAGGGGACGGTCTTCGTCCATGTGACCTTGCAGGACCAGCGCCGCGAGACGTTCGAAAAGTTCGAACGCGCCGCCATTGCCTGCGCCGCCATCGAGGAATGCCACCTGATGTCGGGCGAGGCGGACTATCTGCTCAAGATCGTCCTGCGCGAAAGCCTGTCGTACGAGGACGTGCATCGCGATGTGCTGTCCACCATGCCGGGGGTATCGAAGCTGGTGTCGCAGTTCTCCATCCGCACCGTAAAGATGGCGTGATGGCGCAGGCGTATCTCGAATACGATCCGCCGCAGGCCCTGAAACCCTTTATCCGCAAGATCTGGACCTATGTCGCCGACATGGATGGCGAGGTGCAGAAGATCGTGCCCGACGGCTGCGCCGAACTGATCGTGCATCGTGGCGCGCCTTATGAAGAGCTGACATCGCAGGGCTGGCAGGTGCAGCCGGCTGTTCTTTTCGCTGGCCAGCTAACCCGGCCTTTGCATTTGCGGGCGACGGGACATACCGATGTCCTGGCGGTGCGGTTCGAACCTGATGGTGCACGGGACTTCACCGATCGGTCGATGGCGGACATGACCGACCGTCGCGTGGCGATGGCGGACCTGCCGATGGATGAAGAGGATTTGCTAGAATTTTTGGTCGAGCGGGCGGGCGGCTGGACCATCGATGTCCGGGTCCGCGACGCGATTGCTGGTCTTGCCGACGGCGCGCCGGTCGCCGGCGACCGAACCCTGCAACGGCGGTTCCTCGACCGGGTCGGGGTGTCGCGCAAGGCCCTGGGTTCGGTCCTGCGCTTTCGATCAGTGTTCGACCGTGCGCTGCACGGCGACAACGACGCTATCGCCTGGCTGGATGCCGGGCTCGACGCCGGCTATTTCGACCAGCCGCAGCTGGCGCGGGATTTCCAGCGCTATCTCGGCTGCTCTGCTACCCAATGGGCGCGCGGGCAACTGGCCCTGGCGCGGAACATCGCCGCCGCCTGAGAGAGTGAGCTGTCGTTTCGATACAAGCCGGCGGGGAGATGGGCGGCTAAGGTTATGGCAAAGGAGACCCTTGCCATGATCGCTGTCGTAACCGCCGCCCTTCTTGCTGCCGCCGCCCCGACGCCCGTCGATTTCCTGTCCGGCTACTGGTTGTCGTGCGACAGTGGCCGCGAAGTCGTCGAGGTGTGGAGTGATCCCCGTGCGGGACTGCAGGTCGGTCACGGGGTCACGATCGAAAACGGCAAGGCGTCGTTCGAACAGTTTCACATCGCGCCGTATGAAGGCGGCCTGGCCTATGTTGCCCGGCCCGGCGGCGGTGAGGCCACCGTGTTCAAGCTGACCGAAGCGACCGCCACGCGGGCCGTGTTCAGCAATCCGGCGCACGATTTTCCTCAGGTCATCGTCTATGAACGCCAAGGCGACCGGCTCAACGCGCTGATCGAGGGCGATATGGGCGGGCGGAAGCAGGTTTTCAGTTGGAGCTATGTCCGCGCTGATCTGAATGCGCATTGTCCGGGCTGAACGTGATTTTCCTGGGACGAGCGGCTCTCCTGTGTTAATATGTGTACATGTGATGACAGGAGCGCACAGTGAGCGCCAGCTCTACCATGACCATCCGCTTGAGTGCCGACCTTAAGGCACGTTTGGAACGCGTTGCCGATAACACCCGGCGAAGCAAGTCGTGGCTCGCCGGAGAGGCGATCGAAGCTTATGTCGAACGCGAACTGGAGATTATTGAAGGTATTGAGCGCGGCTTGGCCGATGTGCGGGCCGGGCGGGTAACGCCGCATGATGAGGTCATGGCAGACATTCGCGACCGGATTGAAGCCAAGGCCAAGCGGGCGTAATGAGGCCGGTCAACTGGGCCGATGAAGCGAGACGGAATCTCGTCGACATCATCGAATATATTTACACCGATAGTCCGGCTGCAGCTTACCGTGTCGCGGACAAAATCGCGGAGTGCGCGAGCTCACTTTCGGATATGCCGACCGGCCGACCAGGGCGCGTAAAGGGGACCTACGAGAAGGTCGTTTTCGGTCTACCCTACATACTCGCCTACGTCATTGATGAGCAGGCGGACGGAAGCGAGGTGATATATCTGCTACGTGTCATCCATGGAGCACGGGACTGGACGCCCGATGCGTGGCCGAAATAGCCCCGCCTATGTATTCCCCAGTCGCCAGGCGACGAAAGACGATAGCACCAGATACACCGCCATGGTGACCGCCATAAGGTCCCAGCTTGTCAGCGCAGGCACCAGGTTCAGGCGTTCAGCGGCCGCCCACAGGAACAGGGCGCCCTGCAGGATCCAGAAACTGAGGGCGCCGGTTTCCAGCATGGCACGGCGGTGGAATTCGTCACCGCGCCGCCAGATCAGAACATTGACCCCAGTTTGAACCGCCAGCACGGCGACAACTCCGGCATAGACAAGCGTTGCCAGGCTGCGATCGATCGCGGCTGCGGACAGCAGTGGCACCGCGCCCATGGCCAAGCCGGCCAGGATCAGGGTGATGCCCTGAAGGCTTAGCAGGCGCTTCATCAACGGGTCCAGCCGGTTCGAATCCGACTGGGTCATGGCGCGGCCGAGAGGACCGATCCAGCGGCCGGCCAGGATGATCACGCCCAGGACACCCAGCGCGACGGCGATCAGCATCGAGAGGTGGTCCGACCACGGCCGGCCCGACATCAGGGGCGACACAAACCGCGAGCCGGTGAATCCGACCAGACCGCCCACGACCAGCATGCCGACCGAGAAGGCATGGCGCTTCCATAGCGGCGCTCGGGTCTCAGTCCCTTTGATCATGACGAATGTCCTCTGCGGTGAAGGGCGGGTGGAAAATCTCTTCCACCGGCAGGTTGAAAAGGTAGGCCAGTTTGAAGGTCAGTTCGAGGCTAGGGTCGTGTTTGCCGACTTCGATGGCGTTGACGGCCTGGCGCGACACGCCCAGGCGTTCGCCAAGCTCGCCCTGACTCCAGCCGCGTTGCATCCGCAGATCTCTGACCAGGTTACGCATCAGGCCGGGCGGGGGACGCGGCGCGCCAGGATCAGCATGATCACGCCCAGGGCGACGACCGTAAATCCGATATCCCACCACATCAGGCCGGGCGTGACCTGCGTAACCAAGCCGGGCGCGCCCTTGAAGACGTCCACGCCGGACACGACCACCACAGCGCCGTAGAGATTGTTGATGAAATGCACGCCGGCGGCAAAGGCGATGCTGCCGGTCCGTAGGGTGATCCAGGCGAAGGCGACACCCATCACGGTGGCCGATACGGCTTGAGGGATACCATTGGGAATGTGCAGGGCGCCAAAAAGCAGGCTGCCGACGATGATGGCGATCCATTTGTTGCTACTGATCTTCAGCAGTGCCTGGGTGATATAGCCGCGGAAGACATATTCTTCGGCGAAGGTCTGGACGGCCAGGGCGGCGACGATAACAGCGATGACCGCCGGATCGATGGGCACCTGGCGCAGGCTGAAGCCGTCGGGCTGCAAGGCGTAGTCGGCGACGGTGTTGGCGATCAGCACCGCCAGCCAGATACCAAGCCCCAGCAGGAAGCCGGCCCAGGTCCAGTTGCCCAGCAGGCGCAACGGGTTCTTGCCGTGCAGCCACAGTACGCCCAATCCGAAGCCGACCAGCCAGGCGGCAAAGCTGACGCCGATCAGCGGGAAGAACAGCATCGGCCGCGCCGGATCCGCGATGGCGGTCTGGAGTTCGGTGAAGGGCACGCCGGCAACGACAACGACGGCGACGACGTAGATCACCGAGACGACTGCCTGAATGAAAAGCGCCAGCAGGACAGCCAGCAGATAGCGCCAGAAGGCGTGTCGGCCGATGCGGGCATGGTCGAGAAATGTGGGGACGGTGGCGAAGACCGGCATGGAAGATCCTTGAGGGTAGCTGTCAGGTATACCTGACAGATTGCCGACGGGCTGTCAAGTATACCTGACAGCTTGATGTCGCGCAGAAAAAACCCCCGGCCGCGTCATCGCTCCGGGGGTCTTCGAAGATTCAATTTTAAAGTCTGGCCGTGCCGCCGTCACTGCAGCATGGGCTCATCGACATCATGTCGGATATGGGCCCGGATGCGTTCTATTTCCTCCTTGAGCTTTAGCTTCTTTCGCTTCAACTCCGTAAGGTATAAGGAGTCGACAGACGGGCTGCGTTCTTCACGCGCGATAATCGTTTTGAGGGTTTGGTGACGATGGTCGAGTTCACGAACTCTCGCTTCGATGGACATACGGCTAATCCTCATGTCTCAGGGGGCTTCCGGACCCCGTGTCCGGAAGAACCGATTGGAACACCCGCGTGAGGCGAATGTGAAGTCACGATAAGTTACATCCGTTCACAGATTCTTGAGATTTAGGGTGCACGGAATATTAATTCCGCCCTGGGTAGTGGAGTGCTCAAAAAGTGTCTAAAACTGAACACAATCAAAAACTTATTGTCGCCATAAGTGGCGCGTCGGGCGCCGTGTACGGAATTAATGCGCTTAAGTTTCTAAAACACGCAAAGGTAGAGACACATCTGGTGGTGTCCCGGGCCGCCGCCCTAAGTCTCAGTGCCGAAACAGACTTTTCCCTGGCCGATGTCCACGCCCTGGCCGATGTGGTCTACAAGCCCGGCGATATCGGCGCGGCCATCGCCTCGGGGTCTTTTCGCACGCTCGGCATGCTGATCGCGCCGTGCTCGATCAAATCGCTGAGCGAGATTGCAACGGGGGTGACGTCCGGCCTGGTGTCGCGCGCGGCGGACGTCTGTCTGAAGGAACGCCGGCGGCTGGTCCTGATGGTGCGCGAGAGCCCCCTTCACCTGGGCCATCTGCGTACCATGGCGGCCGTGACCGAGATGGGGGCCATCGTTGCCCCGCCGATGCCGGCTCTCTACACCCGGCCACAGACGGTTGAAGAGATCATCAACCAAAGCGTCGGGCGCGCGTTGGATCTGTTCGGTATCGAGGTCGATATCCACCGCTGGCAGGGTCTGAAGGGCCCAGAAAACGTGAATCCAGAAAACTTGAATCCAGAAAACTTGCAAAATGGCTGAGTTCTGGGACTGGGCGGTCGACGCCTATAGCCGTGAGGGTGTCGCGCCGGCCTGTCTGCGGCTTCAGGACGACCACGCTCAGAATGTGCCCTTGCTGCTGTGGGGGGCTTGGGCGTCGCTGCATGGGGTGCGAATCGACGCGGCCCTGGCGGCGCGCGCTGTTGGGATGTCCCGCGTCTGGGCCGATGAGGTCATCGTGCCTTTACGTAGGGTCAGGCAGAGGTTGAAAGCGGCGCTGCACGATGGTGACGAGGCGGGGCGGCTTGCCTTGCGAGAACGGGTCAAGGCGGTTGAGCTTGACGCCGAAAAAACCCTTATGCTGCAACTGGAAGCGCTGGTTTCGGCCGGTTCGGTGATACCGCGGGAATGCCGCGCGACTGCCGTCGGAGAAGGGCTGATTGCGCTGTACCGGGAGTGGTCCGGAGGTGATGATGCGGAAGTGTTGTCCGAACTGACTCAGGCCCTTACCAAGGGTTAAAATTTGCGCTATACTCTTGCGGCCTGAGATATCCGGGAGCTCCCGGATTGTCCTTGCGTATCAACCCCTTAAGTCACCAGGGAGCCGCTCCTTATGCATGACGACACCAATATCCGATCCTTGCGTGGCGGCGACGGACTGCACCTGGTCAAGACGGATGGCGATGCCGCAAGGGGAGATGTCGAACGCCGGGTGGCGCAGCGGCAGGATGGCGAGACGCATCTGGAACTGGTGCCGGATATTCAATCCGACGACCTGCAGCCGACCGTGCGGGAACTGCCGATCTCGGCTGAAACGGTAGCGTGGCGCGGTGAACTGGCGTTGCTGCGCCAGGAACACAAGGACTTGGACGACGCCATCCTGGCGCTTGAGACCATGCCGCTTCCGGATCAGATTCTGATCGCGCGTATGAAGCGCAAGAAGCTGGCCGTGCGCGATCGCATGACGACGCTGGAAGACAAGATCCGACCGGATATTATTGCGTGAGGCTTATCCTCCACCGCTTGCGGAGGAGGTGTCGAGCAAGCGAAGCCAAAGGCGTAGCGCGTCGAGACGGAGGGGGGCGGTGCACTGTCGCCCCCCTCCGTCTCGACGCGTTTCGGCCCATAGCGGGCCTCACTTGCGAGCCATCTCCCCCGTAAACGGGCAGGGCAATTGCATATGGGTGAACAAATTCAGAACAAAGGGGCTTTTGTTCCCCTATTGATTCAGGTTTGTTCACTGTTTGAATCTCATATGCAATCGCCCTGCGTAAACGGGGGACTATAATTATGCTGCCCTGACTTCGTCCGCCTTCGCGCCGATAAACGTCCCGCGGACCTGCAGGTCCTTGTCCAGCCACACGATATCCGCCCGCTGGCCCGGCACCAGACTGCCGCGCGCCGACTGCAAACCCAGAAAAGCCGCCGGAGCACCCGCCGCCATAACGGCGGCGTGTTCGAGCGGGATGCCGACCTTCTCCACCGTGTTGCGCAGCGCCGTCGCCATATCCAGATCCGAACCGGCAAGCGTTCCGTCCGGTCCGACACAAACCCCGCCTTCGACATGGATGGTCTGGCCGTTCAACACGAAGGTCTTGGTATTGGAGCCCACAGTCGGCATGGCGTCCGTCACCAGCATGAAACGGTCGAACGGCTTGGCGCGCAAGGCAATCCGCAGCACGGCCCAGTCGACGTGGCGGCCGTCGGCGATAAGCCCGCAATAGCTGTTGAGATCCTCCAGGGCCGCACCGACGACTCCCGGCGCGCGGTGCGTCAAGGGCGACATGGCGTTGAACAGGTGGGTAAATCCCGTCACCCCGGCCTTCAGGGCCATCACGGTTTGGTCGTAGGAGGCGTTGGTATGGCCGGCGGCGATGATCACCCCGGCCTGCACAAGTTCGCTTATATCTTCGGGCGTGCAGTTTTCCGGCGCCAGGGTCACCAGGGTCTTTCCAGCCTTCAGGCTCTTAAGCAGCGCCTTGGACTCGGCATCGAGCGTGCGGAACATCTCGGGGTTATGGATACCCTTGCGCTGCTTGCTGATGAAGGGGCCTTCGATGTGGATGCCGACAATGCCCGGTACGCCGGCAGCGATGGCTTTTTCGACGGCGCGCATGGCGGAATCGATGACGCTCAGCTCGTCGCTGATCAGGGTCGGCAGTAGCGCAGTGGTGCCATAGGCACGGTGAGCACGGGCGATGGCCGCAATGCCGTCGCTGGTGGTCTCGTCATTGAACAGGACGCCGCCGCCGCCATTGACCTGGGTGTCGATAAAGCCCGGCAGCAGGTACCCCCCGGCAACATCGATGACTTCGCCCTGGCGCGTGACGTTGCCGATCTCGACGATGGTTTCGCCATTGCAGACCAGCGACCCGGACACGATCCCGTTCGGCGTGACGACCTTGGCGTTGGTGAAGGTAACAGAGCTCATGAGCCTATTTCGCCTTCGGGCGAAAATGCCCATGATGGTTTCTTGGTCGCAATTTTTAACGTAAAAGTGGCGACCACGTTTCCTAAATTGCTCATACGGTCTTGGTCACTTTGTTCAGGTGCGGCGGCGAATCGGGGTTGAGGCCGCGCGCCAGGGACAGGCTGTTGGCCAGGCGGTAGAAGCTGGCAATCTGCAGGATGGGTTCCAGCGCGGACACCGCGCTGAGCGCCGGCAGGTGGGTGGTGCCGGGAATGCCGCCCTCTGGATTGGCGAGGAGTACCGCCGCGCCGCGATCGGCGAACTCGACGGCGACCTCGCGCACGCCGTCGCCGGCTGTGTCGGAACTCGCAAAGGCGAGGATAGGGAAACCGTCATTGACGATGGCCATGGGGCCGTGGCGGATCTCGGCGGAAGAGAAGGCTTCGGCGTGCAGCGCGCAGGTTTCCTTCAGCTTCAGCGCCGCTTCCTGGGCGACGGCGAAACCATAGCCGCGGCCGATGACGAACAGATTGCGCGCGTCTGTCAAAACCGGCAGCGCGGCTGACCAGTCCAGCGCAAAGGCCTTGTCGAGCAGGCCCGGCAGGGCGCTCAAACCTTCCGACAGATCGCGGTCACCGGACCAGGCGGCGGTAATCGCGGCCAGGGCAGCCAGGGAGGTAATGTAGGACTTGGTGGCGGCAACCGACTTTTCCGGGCCGGCCTTCAACGGCAAAAGCACGTCGGCCAGGGCGGCCAGCGGGGACTCCTCATCGTTCACCAGGGCGACGACATAGGCGCCAGCCTTGCGGTGGGCCTCGACGGACGCCAGCAGGTCGGGCGAACGGCCGGATTGCGAGATGGCAATGCACAGGGTATCGGCAGCGACCAGCGGCGCGGCATAGATGGACGATACCGACATGGCCGCCGTCGAGGTCGGCACGCCGGCAAAGGTCTCGATCAGGTACTTGCCGTAGGTGGCGGCATGGTCGGACGAGCCGCGCGCCACGGTGATGACCGCGCGCGGCGGCTGGGCCTTCAGGCGGGCGCCCAAGCGTTGCAGGGCGGCGCGGTTGTGCGACAGGAAGCGCGCCACGGCCGCGCCGCCTTCGGCGGCTTCGCTGTGCATCAGGGTGGTGTCGACCGCAGCCTGGGTCAGGGTGGGGGAGGGCATCATCAACTCACATCGTTCAGTTCGGCGACGACGTCATAGGCGTCACCACGGTAATAGGATTGGGTGAATTCAGCAGCGCGGCCGTCCTGCAGGAAGCCGCGCCGTTCGATAAACAGGCCGGGATCGCCGGGCTTCACGCCCAGCCGCTCCGCCTGTTCGGCGTTAAACGCGATGGCGCGGAGGCGTTGCAGGGCGCGGACCGGGCGGTGGCCGGTGCGTTCCAGCGCCTCGTAGAGCGAGGTGCTCACCTGCTCGGTCGAGGACAGGCAATAGCCGGGGATGGTCGAATATTCGAGCGCCATGGTGGTGCCGTCGGCATAACGGACGCGATGAAAGCGGTAGACCAGGGCGCCCGGCGAAAGTCCCAGGGACAGGGATTCTTCCGGGGTGACGGCGCCGGCCGACTTGCTCACCCATTCGGAATGCGGCTTGCGGCCGCGCGACAGCATGTCCTCCGAGAAGGACGACAGCTTGGAAAAGCTCTTTTCGACGCGGCTGGCGACAAAGGTGCCGGCGCCACGGCGGCGGGTCAGCAGGCCTTCGGAGACCAAGCCGTCAATCGCCTTGCGCACGGTGATGCGCGAGACCTCGAAATCTTCGGCCAGGTCACGCTCGGGCGGAATGGCGTCGTCCTGGTGCAACTGGCGGCGCGTGATGGCTTCACGCAGCGCGCGTTGTAGCTGAAGGTACAGCGGCGCCGGATCTTCCTTGCTGATATGGCCGATGGTGTCAGCAAACGACATGGGGATCCTCTTGGGTGTTGGCCTCTTGAAGTTTGGCCTCTTGGGTTTGGGCCTCGTAGCGATCAAGCGCTGCGCGCAGGGCTTCGACCAAAGCCGGATCGGTGTCGCGCAGGTCGGGCCCGGCATAGCCCATCTCGGCGGCGCGCGGGCTGCGGATGGCGACCGGCGCGCGGCAGGAGGCGTGGAGCGCTGTCAGGCCGGTGTCGAGCAGGGCCGGCGCCTGGGTGGCGGTGACGCCAGCCCCGGCCAGGATTTCAATCCGGCCATCGGCCTGCCTGACCAGGTCGCCAAGGACGGCCGCACCTTCCGGGGCGGATTTTGCGCCGCCCGAGGTCAGGACGGTATCGAAGCCCATCGAAATGGCATGGTCAAGCGCGCGCGACAGGTCCGGTGCCAGGTCGAAACTGCGATGCAGGGCAGTCTGAAGTTTGAGGCGTCTGGCGTAGCGGATCAGGTCGTCCAGCCGGTCGAGATCCAGGCTGCCGTCTTCGTGATTGGCGCCGAAGACCACCCCGGCCAGGCCCATCTCAGCCGTTATGGCGATGTCGTGGCGCATGATGGTCAGATCGTCGTCGGAATAGACAAAGTCGCCGGCGCGCGGGCGGATCATCACCCGCACCGGACAGCCGGTATCTGCCGAAAGCTTCATCAAGCCGGCTGATGGCGTCAGACCCCCGACACCAAGCGCATCGCACAGTTCAATCCGGTCTGCGCCGCTGGCGGCCGCGGCATGTAAGCCGGCGGCGGTATCGATACAGATTTCCAGAAGGTAACGGCTCATGCGGTCACCTGTGTCGCCGTCAGCCCGTTTGGCAGGCCTTGCGCCATCAGGATGGCGCCTTCGAGGGCGTCGTGTTCGGGTTCGGCCAGGACGGCGCGCGCCGCCGGCGACAGCCACGGTTGAAAGACCGGGGCCATGCCGCCGACCAGACAGACCTTGGCGGCACCCAGTTCATGCAGCCGGCCGACATAGCGGCCCATGAACCGCGCCTGATCCTCGACGAGGGTGACTGCGACCGAATCGCCGGCGTCGGCGAACTTCATGATCATCGGCGCCAACTGGCCGTAGTCGCGAGGGCGGGCGTCGGTGACGAAGTGGACGATGTCGGCGGGCGTGCCGAAATGGGCGATCAGGGCGCGGGTAAATTCTGTTTGCGGGCCAAGGCCGTCATGGGCATGCAAGGTTGCGCGCAGGGCGTTGCGCCCGAGATCTGCGGCCGAACCTTCGTCGCCCAGTTCGAAGCCCCAGCCGCCGACCTGAATGGCGTGGCCAGCGACCCAGGCATAGCCGGCGCTGCCGGTGCCCGAGATCAGGATGCCGCCGTCACGGCCGGAAAAGGCGCCGAGCACGGCCGTGTGGGCATCGGATGATGCGTCACAGCGGCCGAACTGCGGTCCGGCGGCCATCGTGCGGGCCGCGTCGCCGGCATCGGCAATGCCGGCCAGGCCAAGTCCGAGCGACATCTTCGGAAACACCGAGCGGTTGCGTCCGGCCTTGGCCAAAGCTGTGTCCAGAGCGGACAGGATATTGTTCCACACCAGGTCCAGGCCCAGGCGGATATTGCCCGAACCGCCTTCGGCCTCGCCGATCAGGGTGCCTTGCGCGTCGCGCAGGCGGACGCGGCACTTGGTGCCGCCGCCGTCGACGCCGGCAAAAACCTGATAAGATGGGATTTGAAAGGCGGAACTCTGGTTCATGAACGGTATCATAGGCGAATCGAAGGACATTTCGGGCTCAAGCTTGCGTGACGGCGCTTAACCGGCCGCCTTGCTCTGGCGACCCGCGAACAGGCCGAAGAACAGGATGTAGGCGTAGCAAGGCACCATCAGCATCAGGAAGACCAACTGGAAGTCCATGGTCTCCTTCAGGTGAGCGAACAGCCACGGAATGACCGCGCCGCCGGCGATGCCCATGACCAGCAGGGCGCCGCCGAACTCTGTCAGCTTGCCCAGCCCGCGGATGCCGAGCGGGAAGATGGCCGGCCACATCATGGCGTTGGCAAAGCCCAGGGCGGCGACGAACAGCACCGAGGGGAAGCCCTTGGTGAAGAAGGCGCCCGCCGTCAGGATCATGCCGAGAATGGCCGACAGGATTAGGTAGCGTTCCTGGCTGATGAAGCGCGGAATGGTGATCAGGCCGGCGACATAGCCGACCAGCATGGCGACCAGGGTGAAGGAGGTGAAGAACTTGGTCTGGTCCAGCGGAAGGCCGAAGCTGTTGCCATAGGTGGTGATGGCGTCGCCGGCCATGACCTCGACCCCGACATAGGTGAAGATGGCGAAGAAGCCGAACAGCATCTGGACGATGGCGCCGCCGCTGCTCTTGCCCGAGGACGGATTGGCGTCGTCGCCGATGGCGGGCAGGGGCGAGAACCAAGTCGCGACGGCCATCAGGGCCAGGAAGACGGCAACAACCATGTAGGGTGTGTGGATGCGGGCGGCGAAGGCGTTGAGAATCGCGTCGCGGACGGCCGGGTCGGTGGCGGCCTTGACCTCGGCTTCCAGACTGCCGACGCCGTGCAGGATGTAGGTGCCAACGAGGATCGGTGCCAGGAAACCTGCGAACTTATTGAAAATCCCCATGACCGCGATGCGCTGAGCACCCGATTCGATCGGCCCCAGGACCGAGATGTAGGGGTTGGCAGCGGTCTGAAGGATCGACAGGCCGGCGCCGATGATGAACAGGCCGGTCAGGGCGCCTTCGAAGATGCGCATGGTGGCGAATTGGCCGAAACAGGCCGCGCCGATACCCATGACCAGAAGCCCCAGAGCCATACCGCGCTTCATGCCAGTCTTACGCAGCAGGAAGGCCGAGGGCAGGGACAGGAAGAAGTAGGACAGGTAGAAAACCGACGGCACCAGGAAGGCGTCAACGTCGCTGAGATTGAAGGCCAGCTTGACGAAGGTGATCAGCGGTCCGTTCAGCCAGGTGACGAACCCAAAGATAAAGAAAAGCAGGCAGAAGAGAAAGACAGCGCCCCATGGAGTCTTTTGCGGTGCTTTGGCGCCGGTGGCGATTCCGGTCTCTGACATGGTTACGTCCCCTGATAATACCAATTTGTCTAACTGGTATGGCTGACTTCCCGTCAAAAAGCAATAAGCGTGAGCAAAAAACGGAATTTTTGCGGAAACCCTCGCTGTGGCAAAGCTTTGCGGTGGCGTTCACCTTGTTGCGGCGCGATATAATTGCCACATTGGCGCTTTGAATTGAGCCCAAAGCAAGGCCAATGTAAAATTTTATTGACAGATTTTTGAAACCAAAGTTAGCGTTCATTTCGCGAAAGGTATGTGGTTGGTATGTTCTGGTGTCGTAATGGTACTCTGACCGCGCCTATCCAAAGCTTACAGCGGCAACATAACAATTCCGGGGCTCGCCAGGCCGCAGGCGGCAAAAGTAACTTGAGGGAAAGACATACAATGAAGTTTCAACGCAAGGTCCTGATGATGACAGGCGCGGCCACCCTGGCCCTGGCTTTGTCCGCAGGCATGACGCCCGCGGCCTTTGCCCAGGATGCGGCAGCCGCCACCGACGACTCGCCTGTCGTCGTTACCGGTATTCGCAAGTCGCTGCAAAGCGCCCTGCGCCAGAAGAAGAGCTCGGACGGCGTGACGGAAGTCATCACCGCCGAAGACATCGGCAAGTTTCCGGACAAGAACGTCGCCGATTCGCTTGCCCGCGCTACGGGCGTCAACGTCGTCACCGGTTCGGCCAATGCCGGTGGCTTCGGTGAGAACGAGCGCATCTCGATCCGCGGCACTGACCCGACCCTGAACCTGACCCTGATGGACGGCCACAACATCGCCACCGGCGACTGGTTCGTTCTGGACCAGACCAATGGCGGCCGTTCGTTCAACTACACCATGTTGCCGTCGGAAGTCGTCGGCTCCGTCGAAATCATCAAGGCCTCGCGCGCCGACCTGCCCGAAGGCGGCATCGGCGGCACGGTCGACGTCCATGTGCGCAAACCGCTGGACCTGCCGGCTGGCACCTTCGCCGTTTCGGCCCAGGGCATGTACGCTACGCTGGCCGACGAATGGTCGCCGAACGTGTCGGGCATGTATAGCTGGAAGAGCGACAACCGCGATTTCGGTTTCCTGATCGGCGCCTATTATGAAAAGCGCCAGTTCCGTCGCGATGGCCAGGAAATCCTGGGCTACACGCCGCAGGCCAATTTTGCCGGTTCGGGCCAGACTCTTCTGGTGCCGTCGCTGATCGGCTCGGCCTACTTCACCCAGGAACGTATCCGCCAGGGCGTCAACTTCATGACGCAATGGAAGGGTGAAAACCTCGACATCGCCTTCTCGGGCCTGGTCACGCATCTGGGCGCCGATAACGAGAACCACAATTTCATGCTGTGGGGCTCGAAGTTGGCCGGCCAGACCCCGACCAGCTACACGACCTCGAACGGTTATGTCACCTCGGCGTCGTGGGACGCGGCTGACGCCGCAGCCGCCGGCGGCTCGATCGTTCAGGACGACATCTTCCGCAAGGCGCACTCCAGCACCTACGTGCTGAACCTCGATGTCGGTTATGACTTTACCGAAAACTTTTCGATGAAGGCGCAGGTCGGCTTCACCTCGGGCGAGGGCGTCACCGACGACACCGCCGCTTGGGAAACCTACTGGGATAACGTGGGCGCCAGCTATACCCTGGGCAACCCGATCACCGAGGTCAGCTTCCCGGGCCTGGGCGGCGACCCGACGGCCGCGACCTATCTGAATAACAAGTTCAGCTGGTCGTGGGGCGGCACGATTTCGTCGCCGGACACTGAAGCCTATGCCAAGCTCGACTTCCGCTATGATTTCAACAGCGGCATCTTCAAATCGGTGCTGTTTGGCACGCGCTATACCGACCACGAGCGCACGCTCGACTACCTGGCCTATGCCTGGGGCGGCAATGGCGCAAACAGCGGCAACAGCAATGTCGACCTCGGCACCGTCTTCAAGGGCGGCGTGACCCCGGCCGACTATGCCGACGGTATCGGAAGCATCCCTGGCTACTCCTATGCCGACGCTGATGCGGTCTATAACTATCTCGACACCCACAATGGCGGCCGCACCTTCGCCTTCTATCCGCCGCTGTCGTTCGGTGTGAAGGAAAAGACCACGGCCTATTATGTGATGGGCAAGCTGGCCGGCGACAACTGGCGTTCGAATGTCGGCCTGCGCGCCGTCAAGACCGAAACGTCCTCGACGCAATGGTCCGCCAACGCGCCGGTCAAGACTGTCACCAACGTCTTCGGTTCGTGGGGTTCGGAAACCACCGAAAAGGCGTACTGGGATTACCTGCCCAGCGCCGATCTGACCTATGACTTCGGCAACGACATCCTGCTGCGCGCCGGCGTCGCCAAAGTCATCACCCGTCCGGGCTATGCCCAACTGGCCGGCGCCTTCTCGCTGGTCGACTCGAACCTCACCGGTACGGCGGGCGGTAACCCGAATCTGGAACCCTATCGCGCCTGGCAGTACAATCTGACGGCCGAATGGTATTATGCGCCGCAGTCTCTGCTGTCGTTCGGTGTCTTCAACCTGGACATCGACAACTACATCACGACCGAAAGCTTCCAGCAGTTCTTCCGCACCCAGCAGACCCCCAACGGCGCCAACTTCACGCTGTCGGGGCCGGCCAATGGCGGCAAGGCCACGGCCAAGGGCTTCGAGTTCAACGCCCAGCAGCCCTTCGGTGATACGGGCTTCGGCGTCATCTTCAACTATACCTATGTCGACGCCAAGTACGACAACGGCAAGCCGCTGGATGGCAATTCGAAGACCACCTACAACCTGACGGGTTACTACGAAAACGACAAGATCAGCACGCGTCTGGCCTATAATTTCCGCTCGAAGTTCAATTCGGGCAGCGATCGCGGCACGACAATGTGGCAGGACGACTACGGCACGCTGGATGGCTCCTTCAGCTACAACGTGACCGAAAACGTCGCCTTGACCGTCGACGCACAAAACCTGCTGCATGAGAAGCTCTACTACTTCGTCGGCGATCCCAGCATCCCGCGCGCCTACTATGACAACGGCCAGTCGTTTTACGTCGGCGCCCGTCTGAAGTATTGATTGCGCAACGCCTAACCCGGGCCGGAGGTGTGGCATCTTCGGTCCGGAGTCTTCTGGTCCGCCGTCGTTTTCCCAATGCGGTGCTGACCGGTTGCTGGGGTTCTCGATCTTGTGTTTGCCGCCCCCTTGGCGGACGCGATCCCGGCATGACAAAAACCGGCCATTCCTCACCACCGCAGATCCTCCTGCGGCGCCCCAGATTAGAGCAGAATGACCACTCCGTTCCGTCATTCTGCTCTATTTTTTTGACGCCTCATGCCAAAAAGTGGCGACCACTTTTTGGCATGAGGCTTGGAGCAAGTCCGGCGTCACACCGGGCTTGCTCTTGTTTTTTGAGAGGTCCAGTGTCGGCCCACAAGCACAGGCGGAAACATGAAACTCACAGTCCTCACGGCTCTGCTGGCGGCTCTGTTGGCGACGCCCGCCTTGGCGATGCCGACCCTGACGCCGGTTCCGGCGCAGATCACGCAAGGCGAAGGGAGTTTCGCACTGACGGCGAAGACGCAAATCTATGTGCCCGCCGGTGATTCCGATGCGCGCAACGCGGCCGTCTACTTGCGCGATCACCTGAAGACCTCGCGTAAACTGTCGGTACAGATCGTAACCGGAGAACCGGCGACGGGAGAGGCCGCCATCCGTTTTGTCCGCGCTTCGGCTGCCGGCGACCGTGAATCCTACCGCCTGGAGGTCACTTCCGGTTCCGTTGTTGTCACCGCAGGGACGCGCGAGGGCCTGTTCTACGGTGCCGTCACCCTTTGGCAACTGGCGACCCAGGATGCTGCCACCGGCACGGCGCAGGTGCCGGCGGTGGTCATTGCCGATACCCCGCGTTTCAAATGGCGCGGTTTCATGCTTGATTCCGTGCGTCACTTCCAGACTCCGGCGCAGATCAAAAAGATCATCGACGCCATGGCGATCCATAAGCTGAACGTCCTGCAATGGCATCTGACCGATGACCAGGGTTGGCGGCTGGAGATCAAGGCCTATCCGAAACTGACGCAGAAAACCGCCTACCGCCAGGAAGCCGGCGCCGCGGGTTGGAAGGACAGCAAGCCTTTATGGTACGGCGGCTATTATACCCAGGACCAGGTCCGGGATATCGTCGCCTATGCCGCGGCGCGCAACATCACTGTGGTGCCGGAAATCGATGTGCCGGGGCATGCCACCGCAATCATCACCGCCTATCCCGAATTCGGCACCGAAGGCACGCGGCCAAAGCAAGGCATGTCAGATTGGGGCGTCTATCCCAACCTGCTCAATGTCGAAGACCGCACGTTTGTGTTTCTCGACACTGTGTTCAACGAAGTGATGGACCTGTTCCCCAGCCCTTACATCCATGTCGGCGGTGACGAAGCGATCAAGCCGCAGTGGCAGGCGTCGCCGGCCATCCAGGCGAAGATCAGGGACCTGGGTCTGAAGGACGAACATGAATTACAGTCGTGGTTCATCCAGCGGGTCGGCACGTCGTTGACGAAGCGCGGCCGGCGGCTGATCGGCTGGGACGAGATCCTGGAGGGCGGCATAGCATCCGACGCCACCGTGATGAGCTGGCGCGGCGTTGACGGTGCGATCACCGCCGCCCGGTCCGGCCACGATACGGTGCTGTCGCCAGCGCCGATGCTGTATTTCGACCATCGCCAGAGCCCGTTCAGGGATGAACCGCCAGGCCGTGGCAAACCGACGACCTTGCGGACGGTGTATGACTTCAATCCCGCGCTGGACGCCATGACGGACGCCGAACGCAAGCATGTGTTGGGATTGCAGGCCAATCTGTGGACCGAGCATATCCGCACAGATGAGCGTGTTGAGATCATGGCCTTTCCGCGTTTGATCGCGGTGGCCGAGGTCGGCTGGAGTCTCCAGTCCAGCCATGATTGGGATGACTTTACCCGCCGTCTGCCGGCCAGCCTGCATCGGTTGGACAAGGTCGGCACGCGTTACAATACGGTACCATTCGAGCCGCACATGACCCTGTCACCCGCGCCGGATGGCCGGATTACGGTGGCGCTGAGGAACGGCTTGGACCTGGGTGAGATCCGCGTTGATGGCGCGGTTTACAGCGCCCCCGTGACGGTGGCTGAAGGTACTGTTTTGACGACGCAGACCTTCCTCAACGGCGAACCGTTGGGCCGCGAACGCAAGCTGTCGGTGACGCGGGCAGCGCTGGAAACGCGGACCAGCTATGATTTGGACATCTGCGAAGGCAAGCTGAACTTGGCGCTGGAAGACGATGGCGGTGAGCGGGCGGTGATGTTGATGGACATCCTCAAACCGTGCTGGATCTGGCGCGGGGCGGACACGTCCAAAGGTTTTAAGATCACAGCGAAAGTGGCCAATTATCCGTTCAACTTCCAGCTCGGTAACCGGCCGGGGCAGATCCTGTTCGACACGCCGCAGACGAGGGACGGCGAACTGCTGGTCCGCATGGGCGATTGTACGAGCGAGCCGGTGGCGCGGTTGCCCCTGGCGAAGGCCGCCAAGTCAACTGGCGTCACGGTTCTGACGGGTGACATGCCGGCTGTGGCGGGCACGAACGATCTGTGTTTCACTTTTGCGCAAGGCACGCCCCCGCCCGAATGGGCTTTGCAAGAGGTGCGCCTGACGCCGGCGTTGCCATAACGACAGTCCGCGCAGCGGCACTTTCCTAAAGGAAATCCACAGATTGCACCGATTACACAGATTGGAGTTAGAGCGCTCCTTGTTACTTAATCTGTGTAATCGGTGTAATCTGTGGACCCACTTTTTAGGTCGGTTCCACCGCCTCAGGCGTTCTGGATAAGCCACCACAGAGCGACGGCCAGGCCTATCAAAACGACGACGCCAGCGGCAATGCGACCGGTCGAATGCGCTTTCGGCGTTTCGGGCTCCGGTTCAACCAGCCGCGGCTGGACTCGCACAGGTTCGACAGTTGTCTCCGCACGGACCTGGACCTCGGTCCGGCCCATCCGTTCGCTGTAGAGAGCCCCGTCGAACTCGGCGGTGACAGCGCGGGCGCCTTCGAACACCGCCTTGCCGCCAAACCAGGCGGCGCGGAAGTCGGCCAAGCCCAGGCCGTTGCGGCTCATATCGACGCCATCGCGGAAATAGGCCCAGTTGGCGCGCAGCCACAGAAATCCATCCTGATCGGGCACTTCGGCCTCGGCCTCGAACAGCCCATCCAAAACGACACCGGTCAGCAGACTAGGTTTCGTCTCCGTGCCCATGGCCAAACGCGTGCGCAGGCTGCCGTGCAGATCGGCCCAGTCGGCCGCGGTCCAGGCGGATTTTGGCGACGGTGAACCATTTTCAAACACAAACGGGCAGTGAAACCGTGTCCACCTTCGGGGCGTGCCGGGTTCGTCGATCAGCCGGCCGGCCTCATTGCGCCAATAGTCCTGCAGGCTGGCGTCGCCATGGCCTTCGCGCCGGGCCAGGCCGTCCCACGACAGGTCAAGCCGTCGCCAGGCGTTCCACCATGCCGCTTCCTGAGTCTGCTTGTCGATACCGGCCCCGTCCATCCGAAAAAAGCTAACACGGGTAAGGCGCCTTTCGCTAATGCGAAATCACGGAACTGTCATCAAAGCCACAGGACCGTGGCTTTCAGGCGACTCCGTAGCCCAAATCCTCGATCATTGGCTGGATTTTGTCGAAATACGGCTCGAAATGCCGGCGGTAATTCTGCCATCGCCCAACCGAGCGGCTATTTAGCGGCTGCGATACCTGGGCATATGATGGCGTCGGTGCGTGGCGCGGATTTTCGTGGAAGCGCAAGCAGGCCGGATCGTACGCGAGACCGCAATGACCCAGCACCCGCCGAGTTTGGCCGTCCTGGTCGGCGACGAAGTCCTCGTATTTCAGTTCCATCACCGGCTGCTCCAGCACGGTCTTGTAATGCTGGTTCAGGGCATGGGTCGCCGTCATATGCGACAGGATGGTTTCGATGGCGTAGCCGAACTGTTCGCCGTGGGTGAGGTTGTGTGAAAGGACCGAGATGGCGATATCGAGCGGATGGCGCACCAGCCGGATGATCGGGGCTGACGGAAAGGCCATCTGGAGCAGCGGCAGGTAAACGTCGTTCAGCGGCATCTTGTCGGTAAAGCGCGACCGGCCACGGGGCAGGATTCCGTAGGTCTCGGCGCGGCCGAGGTAATAGTCGCGCAGGGTTCCCGGGACGTGGTGGTAGTCCGCGGCCGTCAGGAAGGCCAGCTTTTCCGGGAAGTTGCGATCGCCCGGCAACAGGGTTCGCACCAGAGCCTGCCACTCGGTCACGAAGGGCAGTTCGCCACCGGCCCCGGCCTGGGGGTGGCTGGCGAGCATCTGTTCCAGCATGGTCGTGCCGGACCGCGGAAAGCCCAGGATGAAGATCGGCTGGGCGATATCGCTGCGGACCCTGGCCTTGGGAAGGCGCCGCACTGTCTCCTTGGTGAAAAAGCCGGTCAAGGCAGCGTAGCGTTCCGCAACCTTGTCGGCCGGATAACCGAAGCCGTGGTTGAGCGCCAGGCCGGCCTTGGCCTCGACAAAACCTTGCCAGGCTTCGTCATAGCGCCCCAGCCTGTCGAGCAGATGCGCCCGTTCCAGTCGCGCAGGCGCCTCCAGGTTGCGGCAGCGGTCGAGCAGGTCGAGGCCTTCCTGGGCGCGGCCGGCATTGCGCAGATAGACGGCGCGCAGGACGGTGAAGTCTTCACCGGTTTTACGGCCGGCGGCTTCGGCGCGGTCGAGCCAGGCAAAGGCGCCCGGCATGTCGCGCTTCGCTTCGTGTAAACGCGAGATGTGCGCCATGATCATGGGGTTGTCGGGTGACTGGCGGTGGACGCGGACCATCAGGTCTTCCGCTTCCTCGATCTGGCCCTGGTTGTACAGCGTCAGGCCCAGATTGAGCAGGGCTTGTGGGTGCGGGCCGGCCAGTTCGATGACCTTGCGATTGTGATATTCCGCCGCCGGCAGGTCGTCTTTCTCAGCGAGGACGACACCAAGCTGGAGGTGGGCCTGGGCGTCTGCCGGCCGGGCGGCCACCGCTTCGCGCGCCGCCATTTCGGCCTCGGCCACGCGGCCCTGTTGGCGCAGTAAAAGCGTCAGGTCGTTGAGCGCCCAGTCGCAGGCGGGATCGGCGGCGATGGCCTGACGGATGGCGGCTTCGGCGCCGGCCATGTCGCCACGGCCCTGAAGGATGACCGCTTTCAGCTCCAGCGCCTGGGTGTCGGTGGGGGAGTCGTTCAGGCGCATTTCGCACAGGCTCATGGCGCCCGGCAGGTCGCCGGCCTTGAAGGCCTGGCGACCATTGAGAACCAGCGGATGAGGCGAAGCGGCCACGATGATATCCTTGTTTCCAGCGGCGCATAATTCCTGCGCCGCTGCAGCGGGCGACTGCCCGCCGCGCACGTTTGCGCGAGCCATGCGGCGACTGAGCTAAAAAAACCAACCGCGACTCTTTAGCGTTTTGCCTTATACGTCAAGCCGAACAGAGGCCGTAGCAGCGGTATCCGGCGCACGATCTCGTAGCTTAGCCAGCAGCCGCCGAAGGTGATGACCACCAGGGCTGTCGCCTCAATGGCGAGGGGCCAATGCAGTTGGTTCAATTCGTAGGCGGCGACGACGGTGATGGTCTGGTGAACGATGTAGAAGGGGAAGATGGCTTCAGTCAAAGTCCGGCGGATCGGACCGTCGGCGTTCGACAGATGTTGGCGGGCAAAACCCAACAAGGTCACCATCAGGAACACGGCCTGGGAGGATTCAATGAAGGTGCCAAGCGGCCAGGCGATTTCCAACGGTATCGGCAACTTGCCGGCAAAGTAGAGGTAACGCAGCCAGGCGATCATGGCATAGGCGGCCAGGCCGGTGGCCAGGCTGAGCCACCGCAGCCGCCGGGCGATTTCGAACAGGCGGTCGAACTTGGCGGCCATGACGCCCAGGATAAAGAAGCCGAATGAGATGGTGTGGACGGCCCAGTCGCCGACAAAGGCATGGGTCTCTTCGAAACGGGGTTCCAAATAGCCATTGCAGAACCAGTAGAGGGCGACGGGAACCGCCAGATAAACCCAGGCGGGGAGGGACTTGGCCCATTGCATTGGGATACGCTTCAGCAGGGGCCAGATAAGGGCAAAGATCAGGCTGTAGGCCAGCAGGTAGGCGACATACCACAGGTGGTTCCAGGTCGGCACGGTCAGGCAGCCTTCATGGTCGCACCATTCTCCGTAGCCGGTCAGGTACTTGCCCCAAAATTCGAGATAGCTGCCGGAATAGTGGAGGTCGGTTTTGATCTCATAGAAGGCCTGCGGGGCGACGATGACCGCCATGCCGAAGACGAGCGGCCAGAAGAGGCGGTTAAAGCGCGAGCCGGCCAGTTTCCAGGTGGGCATCTTGTCAGCGAGGAAGCGCGTGGCGACGCCGGAGATAAAGAACAGCAGTTCCAGTCGCCATGGATTGACGACCAGCATCAGGGGCTCGATGGCCGAAGAGGCCTGGTCGCTTTTGACGTGCCATCCCCAGGTCACGTAGAACATGCCGATATGGTAAAAAATTAATAATCCGAAGGCTATAATCCGCAACCAGTCGAGATCGTAACGCCGTGTCGCCGTTTCCATGGATGTCCCCGTAAAGTCGTGGCGCAGACCGTGACATAGGGCTATCTTGGAGCAAGAGCCGCGACATGGGCGGCAGCAGGCGTGGGACGAGCGGTGACCAGCGGCGGCAATTCAGGGACAAGCGGCGGGGGATCCGGGATGATCGGGTGGCTGCCCTGGCGACTGTATCTGGCCATGATGGCGTTGGTGTGGGGGCACACCGTCGTCAACATATCGTCGATCCTGATCGAAGACCCGCCGGGCGACCGCGATTTCCAGCTGTGGGAACCCTTTACCTGGGAGATCAGCAGCGCCATAGCCATCATGATTGTCCTGCCGGTGATCTGGCTGGGCTATCAGCGCTATCACTGGCGCCGGATCAGCCTGACCTGGTTCGCCGTCGCCCATACCGTCGGACTGGTGAT
>NZ_GL883077.1:1993012-2016154 GCF_000204015.1 Asticcacaulis biprosthecium C19
TGATGTTTTCGCTGAGCCATGTCGCGATCATGGAGGGCCTGCGCAAGGCGGTCTATGCCGCCATGGGGTCGGCTTATGATTTCACCCATGGTAACCTGCTGCTGCATCTGATCTATGAGGGGCGCAAGGATGGCCTGGCCTATCTGCTGTTCCTGGCGTTTTTCTGGGCTTATGAGCGGGTGACCGAACCCAGGCCGCAGGCGCAGGGCGATGGCCGCATTGAGGTCAAGACCGACGGCAGAACCCTGTATCTGGCGGCAGATGAGATCATTTATGCCGAGGCCGCCGGCAACTATGTCGAACTGCATCTGGCGACAAAGCCGCTGCTGATCCGCGGGACTTTGAGCGAGTTTGAAAAGCGCCTGACGGGCTTTGTGCGCATCCACCGCTCGCGGCTGCTGAACCCGGTGCATATGAAGAGCTATGTCGCGACGTCCTCGGGCGACCTGCGGATTACCCTGAGCGATGGCCGCGAAATCGTCGCCAGCCGGCGATATCGGGATGCCTTGCTAAACAAATGACGGCGGGCGATCGGCAACAGCCCGGCCGAACTCCTTGTTCGGCTCGGCTCCCATAACAAACCGTACCTCGCCGCCGCTCATCACATCGGCATGGCTGATCCACGACCGGGTATAGGTTTCGCCGTTGCGGGTGATGCTTTGGATGTAAGGGCCGCTGTCGACGCTTTCGGCTACGATTCGCAGCACATTCTCACCGACCCGAATCTCGGCGACCGGGAACAGTGGCGAACCAAACACATAGATCCCGCTGACCGGATCGACCGGATAGAAGCCCAGCGCCGACATAATGTACCAGGCGCTCATCTGGCCGCAGTCTTCATTGCCCGACATGCCGTCGGGTCCGTCACGGTACTGTTCGCGAAGGATCTTGCGCACCATCGCCTGGGTTTTCCACGCTACACCGGCATAGGCATAAAGATAGGCGATGTGGTGTGATGGCTCGTTGCCGTGAGTATACTGGCCGATCATCCCGTCCATGTCGGGCGGGGCGCCGGGCAAGAGCTCGGACGAGGCCGCAAACAGCGAGTCCAGCCGCGCTTCGAACGCCGCGTCGCCGCCGAACAGCGCGATAGCGCCATAGACATCGTGCTGGACGCCGAAGGTTGCCTGCCAGGCATTGCTCTCGCAATAGTCCCACCAACGCGGGTTATGGCCCATGGCGCGCGGATCGAACGGCTCGGCCCAACGGCCGGTCTTCAGACGCGGCCGCATGAACTGCGTCTTCGTGTCGAAGACATTGCGGTAATTGCCCGATCGCAGCCGCAGCTTGTCGGCGTCGCTGGTGGCACCGGCGGCATCGGCGATATGCGCCATGGCCCAGTCGTCGAGACTGTATTCGATGGTCTTGCTGACCGACTGGTTCTGGACATCGGCAGGGATAAAGCCCTTGGCCCGGTAACTGTCCAACCCGAACTCGTTCCTTTGAAACGCCAGTTGACGGTACAGCGACCAGGCCCTGGCGGCATCGATCCCCGGCAGGCCCTTGTTCAGCGCCTCGGCGATGACCACGGCGGAATGCCAGCCTATCATGCAGTAGGTCTCGACCCCTTGCAGCGGCCAGATGCACGGCCCGGCCGGACTTTGCAGGCCTTGTTCGATCAGGTTACGGGCATAGGCGGCGGCGCGGTCGGGCGCCAGGATGGTCATTAGCGGGTGCCAGGTGCGGTAGGTGTCCCACAGGCTGTAGGTGCTGTAATTGACCTCGCCCGGCGCCAGGTTGCGCACCGTTCCGTCCATGCCGCGGTAACGCCCGTCGCGGTCGCTGAACAGGGTCGGCGCCATATGGGCGTGGTACAGGGCGGTGGTGAAAATGCGCCGGTCGGACTCGCTGGTCGTCTCGATACGGATGGGCGACAGGGCCTCGGCCCACAGGGCGCGCGCGGCGCCGGTGACGGCGTCGAAGTCCCAGTGCGCCAGGTCGCTGTCGAGATTGTTTAACGCGCCCGGGATGTCGACGGCGGATACCCCGACCGTGAGCAGCAGGGGTTCGGTCAGGATACCGAAATCCAGCACAGCCTTTAGCTTTTGGCCGGTCAGAGCGGCAATGGCGTCGACTGGTTGATCATTCTCATAGTACTGGATGATTTCGAACGGCTGGGACAGCCGCATCGCGAAGTGGATATGGCGGCCGTTGGCCCATTGCAGGACGCGGCGCGATCCGGCCAGGACGGTCGGGCTGTTGGCCTGAAGCTGCGCCGAGGCAATCAGGGTCTGTTTCGGATCGCGGTCGCGGTAGCCGTGGGTCCAGTCCAGCAGGATGCGCGCCCGTTGACCCAGAGGAAACGTGTATCGATGCAGGCCGGCACGCGCGGTGGCGGTCAGTTCGGCGCGGATACCGCTGTCGGGCAGGATCAGGCTGTAATAGCCGGGCGTCGCCACCTCGTGCTCGTGGCTCATCCGGGTGCGGTAGCTGCCTTCGGGATTGGCCAGGGTGCCGGGCGACAGCTTGGTTTCGCCGACAAACGGCACGACCAGCAGGTCCATCATATCGCTGGCGCCGGTCCCCGACAGATGGGTATGCGAAAATCCCAGCAGGGTGGCGTCATCGTAATAGTAGCCCGAACAGGCGTCCCAACGGGCATTGTCGGTATCGGGTGACAACTGGATCATGCCGAACGGAACGGTGGCGCCGGGGAAGACATGGCCGTGGCCGCCGGTTCCGATCATCGGGTCGGCGAACAGGGTGGGGTCGGCCCGCCCCAGCGGATCGGCACGAACGGGCAGGGCCATGGCCACCCCTGTGGCCGATGCCGATATCAACAAACGCCTACGCGAAATCACTCTACCACCCCGACCGGTTATGCCGTCAGGATCTATGAAGCATCGTGCCAGGACACACCGCAACAAAAAAACGGCAGGCTCCGGGGTGATTGGAGACTGCCGCAAGATGGTCTTGGTATGACATAGTAGGAAGCGATTCCCGCATTTGGGGAAGTCGAATCTTGCGCCTCTACTTTGGGATGTCCTGACACCGTTGACTCCGGCCGCGGCGGCGTCTATTTCGTCAGGCATGATCACCGCCTGCATCCTGTTCAGCGTCTATTATGCGCCGCTTCCCTAGCGCGGTGCGGTTCGATCATGCCTGAACGAAACGAAGCCGCCGCCCAGGCGGCTTTCGTTTATGAAAAGACGGTCCTCCTGGCGGCACAACCCCTGAGGACCTTCATGAATGCCCTTCTGACGACCCTGACCCGACGCGGGTTCATCCACCAATGCACCCAGACCGACGGTGTGACCGACGCCTTCCGCTCCGGCATCGTACCGGTCTATGCCGGGTTCGACGCCACGGCCGACAGCCTGCATGTCGGCCATCTGCTGCCGATCATGCTGCTGCGCCGGCTGCAACGCGCCGGGCACAAACCCATTGTACTGATCGGCGGCGGTACGACCCGCATCGGTGACCCCAGCTTCCGCAGCGACAGCCGACCCATGCTGACGGACGCGCAGATCGCGACCAATATCGCTGGCATCCGCGGCGTGTTCGAGCGCTTCCTGGCGTTCGGTGACGGCGCGACCGACGCCATCCTGGTCAACAATGCCGACTGGCTGGACCGGCTGGGCTATATCGACATGCTGCGCGATGTCGGGCCACATTTTTCAGTCAACCGCATGCTGTCGTTCGACAGCGTCAAATCAAGGCTGGAGCGCCAGGAAAGCCTGAGCTTCCTCGAGTTCAACTACATGATCCTGCAGGCCTATGATTTCCTGGAGCTGAACCGCCGTTACGGCTGTCGTCTTCAAATCGGCGGCGCCGACCAATGGGGCAATATCGTCAGCGGCATTGACCTGGTGCGGCGCATGGCCGGCGAAGAGGTGTTCGGCCTGACGGCACCTTTGCTGACCACGGCGTCGGGCGCCAAGATGGGCAAGACGGCGGCCGGCGCGGTCTGGCTGAACGGCGATCGCTTGTCGCCCTACGACTACTGGCAGTTCTGGCGCAATAGCGAGGACCGCGATGTCGGTCGGTTTTTGCGGCTGTTCACCGATCTGGATGAGGCCGACATCGTCCATCTGGAAAGCCTTGAAGGCGCGGACATCAATGCCGCCAAGACGGTCCTGGCCGACGAGGCCACGCGGCTGGCCCATGGCGAGGATGCGCGGATGAGGGCGGCCGAAGCGGCGGCAGGCGCCTTCGGTGACGGCGAGTCGCTGAACGGGCTGCCAGTGATTGAGGTGTCGGGGAGCGTGACCGTGGTTGATCTGCTGGTTCAGGCGGGGCTGGTTTCAAGCAAATCGGAGGCTCGCCGGTTGATCGCGAACCGCGGCGCGCGTCTCGATGACGAGGTGGTCGAAGACGAGGGCGCTGTCATCACCGTGAACGACCCGCTGAAACTCTCAGCCGGCCGCAAGAAGCATGTTCTGATCAGAGCACGTGAATGAGCACAGTTCCTTCTCGCCTATGGTGGACAAAGGATGAGAGCCAAGTCATGAAGGCGATCGGATGAGGTGGGGGCGCCGGTAAGGCTACCCCTCATCCAGTCTTCGCTTCGCTGCGACCACCTTCTCCCCTAACATGGGGAGAAGGAAATATGGCAACCTTCTTAGGAAAAGACATAGCATGGACGTCTTTGAATAGGTCTGATCGAAGACGCCGCCCCCGCTCAAGGCGCAAAGCGTTAGCGCGCTGAAAACAACGGCGGCGCTTCTCAACTACTTCTTCGTGATCTGGTCGAAGACGCCGCCGTATTCGAACTGCTCTTTCTGGACCTTGGTCCAGCCGCCGAAGTCAGCGATCGTGGCCAGCTTGGTCTGCGGGAAACGGTCGGCGTATTTCGCCGCCACAGCCGCGCTGGTCGGGCGGTAATAGTTCTGGGCAATGATCTCCTGCGACGCGTCGTCGTACAGGTAGTTCAGATATTCATTGGCCAGTTCAAGGGTGCCGTTCTTTTCAGCGACCTTGTCGACCACGGCCACCGGTGGTTCGGCCAGAACCGAAATCGATGGCACAACGATCTCGAAATTACCCTGGCCCAGCTTCTCGACCGACAAATGGGCCTCGTTTTCCCACGCCAGCAGCACGTCGCCGACGCCACGTTCGACAAAGGTCACGGTCGAGCCGCGCGCCCCGGTATCCAGCACCGGAACGTTCTTGAATAGCGCCTTCAGGTAGTCGACAGCCGCCTTCTCGCCGCCGGCCTGCTGGCCGTAGGCATAGGCTGCCAGGTAGTTCCAGCGCGCTCCGCCCGAGGTCTTGGGGTTGGGGGTGATGACGCCGACGCCCGGCTTGACCAGGTCGCCCCAGTCCTTCAGCCCCTTCGGATTGCCCTTCTTGACCAGGAAGACGATGGTCGAGGTGTAGGGCGAGGAATTGTGGGGCAGACGGCTCTGCCAGTCCTTGGGCAGGAAGCCGGTCTTTTGCGCGATTGTGTCAATATCGGCGGCCAGGGCCAGGGTGACGACATCGGCCTGAACGCCGTCGATGACCGAACGCGCCTGGGCGCCTGAGCCGCCGTGCGACTGGCTGACCGTGACATCGGCATTGCCCTTGCCCTTCCAGTAGGTGGCGAAGGCGGCATTGTATTGTTCGTACAGTTCGCGCGTCGGATCATACGACACGTTGAGAAGCTTGGCCGTGCCGGCCTTGGCGGCGGGCTTGGAGCAACCCGCCAAGGCCAGGGATGAGGCAGCCAGGCTGCCCGCGAAGAGTTCACGCCGGTTCATAAGGTTGTCCTTTCATAGTGGCGAAGCACCCGTCTTTGGCGCGGGAAGGTGGCCGGGTAGACGGGAAAGTTCAAGGTAAAAATGTTCATGATGGTTTGGGTCGACCGGTGATCTGGTCGAAGACGCCGCCATATTCGAAATGCCTAGCCTGGACAGCGTCCCAACCGCCGAAATCGGCGATGGTGACCGTGGTGATGTTCGGGAAACGGTCGGCATGTGTCGCTGCAACGGCCGGATCCGAGGGACGATAGTGATTGCGGGCGATGATGTCCTGAGCCTGCGGACTGTAGAGGTGCTCCAGATAGGCCTGCGCCACCTTGGCGGTGCCCTTCTTGTCGGCAACCTTGTCGACCACGGCCACCGGTGGCTCGGCCAGGATGGACAGGGACGGCAGGACGATGTCGTAGTTTCCTTTGCCGAGCTTCTCGATCGACAGCCAGGCCTCGTTCTCCCAGGCCAGCAGAACGTCGCCGACCTCGCGTTCGACAAAGGTCACGGTCGAACCGCGGGCGCCGGAATCCAGCACCGGCACATTCTTGAACAGCGCCTTGAGATAATCGTGCGCCTTGCCTTCATCGCCGCTGTGTTGCTTCAGCGCCCAGCCCAGGGCGGCGAGATAGTTCCAGCGGGCGCCGCCGCCGGTCTTGGGATTGGGCGTAATCACCTGGACGCCGGGCCTGGTCAGATCGCCCCAGTCCTTGATGCCCTTCGGATTGCCCTTGCGAACCAAAAACACGATGGTCGAGGTGTAGGGCGAGGCATTGTGCGGCAGACGCTTTTGCCAGTCTGCGGTGATCAGCCCGGTTTTGCGGGCGATAGTGTCGATGTCGTGCGACAGGGCGAGCGTGACGACGTCGGCCGCAACACCGTCGATGATCGAGCGAGCCTGGGCGCCGGAGCCACCGTGCGATTGGCGGATGGTGACGTCGTGACCCGTCGTGTCCTTCCAGAAGCGCGAGAACAGTTCGTTATACTGGGCATACAGTTCGCGCGTCGGGTCATAGGAGACGTTTAGCAGTTCCACCGCCCCCGCAGCGCGTTTCGGCGCACACCCGGACCCGATGAGGGCCAGGGTGGCGCCGAACAGGCTGCCGGTAAGAAGCTGCCGACGGTCCATGGTTCTAGAACGCTTTGCGGATCGTGACGCCGAAAGTGCGCGGATCGCCGGGCTGGCCGTAGATTGCGCCTGAATTGCCCTGCTGGATCGTCAGGATAGTCAGGTATTCTTCGTCGAAAGCGTTCTTGACCCAGAAGTAGGTATCAAGACCGTTTGGCGTACGATAGCCGAAGCGGAAGTTGGCGATTGTCGAGGCTTCGATGACGGCATATTTCGACACCGAGGCGTCGGAGTTCCAATCCGAGCGGTAGTTGGCGTCGCCGCTCAGATAGGCTTGGCCGTCGATGCCATTGAACGGCGCGTCGATCGAATAGTCGAAGCCGAAGGCGCCGCCCCACTTGGAAACACCCGGCAGATCCACGCCCGACAGGTCGACCACCGAATTGCCCGAAGCCTGCAGTTCCAACGGAGCCGGGGCGTTCTTGAACGAAGCATACTTGGCGTCGGTGTAGGCGACAGCGCCGTAGACGCTGAGATTATCCGTAATGCGGAAACGGGTGTCGAGTTCGACGCCGTTGACCTCAACCTTTTCAACATTGGCCAGATAGCCACGGATCGAGCCCAGGCCGGAGTCGACGACATTGGCCTGGTAATCCTTGATCGACGTGGTGAAGGCGGCGACGTTGACGGTGGCGCGGCGATCGAACAACTGCGACTTCAGGCCAATTTCGAAGGCGTCGACCTCTTCCGGACGCAGCACGGCGCTTTTCAGGATCGGTGCGCCAGCGGTGTCGGTCGGGATACCGGCCGCGTTGATACCGCCCGACTTGAAGCCCTTCGAATAGCTGGCATAGGTGTTGATGGATGGCGTCAGCTTGTAGGAGAGGCTCAGCAGGCCCGACGGCTTGGAATCTTCCAATTCGGCCGTGTAGGTATAGGTGCGCGAGATACCGTTCTTGGCGGCGATAAGCTGCGGCGTGGTGGTCGCAAGACCACCCGAAGCAACCTGATCATAGAGCTGGGTTTTCTTTTCGGTCGTGTAACGCAGACCGGCTGTAAGGCTCAGTTTCTCGGTGGCCTGCCAGGTAAGCTGACCGAAGGCCGCCAGTGAATCGGTTTTCCCCACGGCGAGAATTTCTTGCTGATAGCCATCGAGCAGGTCGGCCGGCACGGCTACAGCCGGCGTTCCGGTCGTGTTGCCGATCAGCCAGCGGGCCGCATCCGCACCCCAGGCTTCAGTGCCATTGGTTTCGACGCGTTGCGAGAAGGCGTACACGCCGACGACCCAGTCGATATTGCCTACGTCATTGGACGCCAGGCGGAATTCCTGGCTGATCTGGCGTTGTTCGGAATTATTCGAAGACTTGGTTCGGATTTTCAGCGACGTATAGTCGCGGTCGTTTTGCGGCCACCAGTTCCACGCACGGTGCGCGGTGATCGAGGTGAAGTCGGCCCAGCCCAGGTCCCAGTTCACCGTGGCTGAGACCCCCTTCACCCGTTGTTTGGCCTGAAGTTCGCCATCGACATCAACCAGACGGTCATAGACGTTCTGCGACGCCGGTGCATAGCCGGCCTGTGCGGCCAGATACGGGAACTGGCGGTTGGCGTTTCGCAGGGTTGGGCCAAAGCGCACGAAGCCTTGGGCAAAGCCTTCGGGATCGGTCAGGGCGTAATCCGCAGCAATCTTGACGGAGAGGTTTTCTGATGGCGTGAACAGCAGTTGACCACGCAGGATATGGCTGTTCAGGTCGTTCTGCTTGGTCTTCGTCGTGACGTTATAGAGAACCCCGTCGCGGCGGGTCGAACCGAAGACGAGACGGCCGGCTACCGTGCCGTCGATGAGAGGTCCATTGATAACGGCCTTGGTCTGAAGGAAACCCTTGTCACCGAGTGATACTTCGAGGTTGGCTTCGGGCTTGAAGGTGGGCGCGCGGGTGATCACGTGAATGGCGCCGGCGGTGGTGTTCTTTCCGAACAGGGTGCCTTGCGGCCCGCGCAGGACTTCAATGCGTTCGATATCGACCAAGTCGATCAGGGCCGATCCGGGACGGGCATAGAAGACTTCGTCGACATAGATGCCGACGCCTTGTTCCAGGCCGTCATTCGTCAGGCCGATAGTCGAGCCGAGACCGCGGATGGTGGTGGCTGTGTTGCGCGGATTCTGCGTAATCAATTGGACGGTCGGCTGATAGCGCTGCAATTGCTCGAAATTGTTGATGCCGGCCTTGTCCAGCAACTGACCGCCGACGACGGAGATGGCGACGGGAACGGTCTGAACGTCTTCAGAGCGGCGACGGGCGCTGACGATCACGGTATCGCCGGAATCGACGATTTGGGCTTCAGCGGCAGTATCAGCAGGCGCGTCTGCGGCAAACGCCGGTAGAGCGGGCAGGGCGAAGGCAAGGGCGGTCGTGGCCAAGAGCAGGTGTCTCATGGGAGGTCTCTTTTCGGATGTGCTGTTTGTTTTAAGAACGGCGCGACTTCCAGAGGTCCGGTCAGTTGGCCATAGGCGCGGATTAATTCCGCTTTTTAGGAAATGCTTTCGGTGAGGGGCTTGCCCTTCACGTCGAAGCGGGTCTTTTCACTTTTTTCGATCTGCACGACACGGGAGTCGTGGATCACGATCTCCAGCGCGCCGAAGCGGATATTGCGCAGGGTGTTCAGGATATGACGCTCGACCTCGTTGAGATCCGGGCGCACGGAAACATCTGACGGTACACTCATGTGATCCTCGTCTGAAAAGGTACGAATAGGGGAGGAAACGGAACGCTTTTAGGCGGATCGGGTTTCGATAAGGCTGGGGGCGGTGACCAGATCCTGCAAACATCGGCCGTCAAGAATGGCCGACATGGCATCACGGACATCGCGCATCAGGCGGCGCAGGTGACAGGTCGTCTCGTCGCGGCAGTCATCGCACTTCTGGTAGGCCGTCAGACTGGCACAGCGGATGGGCGCCAGCGGGCCGTCAATCACGCGGATGACGTCGCCGAGATAGATGTCCGTCGCCGGCCGGGCCAGGAAGTATCCACCGAAGATGCCACGCTTGGAATCGATAATGCCGTTCTGGCGCAGTTCCTGGAGGATGTTGTCCAGAAACTTCTGCGGGATGTCTTCAGCCTCCGCGATCTGCTTGCTGGGCAAGGTCGGAGAGGTGCTTTGAGCCATGTGGATCAGCGCCTTCAACGCGTATTTGGCCTTCATGGATAGCATGTGTTGCCTCTCCGGAGCCCGATATAAACTACACCATTTTGATATGTTTTAATGGCAACCGGGTCAATGGTAATTAATCTAAACTGACGGTGTAGAAAATTAGACCGATTTGTGGCGGCTCGCTACTGAAAATTGTTGGCGTATATTAGCGGGCGCGTCGATCAGACGTGCGCCAGCAAGGCTCTCAGCTTCTGTTCCAGTTCTGCCGCATCGAACGGCTTGGCGATGTAGTCGTCCATGCCGGCCTGGAGGCAGGTTTCACGATCACCTTTCAAGGCGTGCGCCGTCATGGCCAGAATCGGGGTGCGCGGGCGAGTCTCTTGCACCTCGATGCGGCGAATCTGTCGGGTGGCCTCATAGCCATCCATGTCGGGCATCTGGACATCCATCATCACCAGGTCGAAGGCACTGGTGCGCCAGCGGGCGATGGCCGTACCGCCGTCCGGCACCACTTCGCAGTCATAACCGTAATCCTCCAGCAAGGTCGTGGCGACCAGGGCATTGGCGGGATGGTCTTCGGCCAGGAGGACCCGGCGGCGGGCGGGTTCTGATCGCTCGGTGGCAGGGGGGGCGACTTTGTCGTGGTCGATTTCCAACATTTTGAGGGCAAGAGAGAGCGAAAACACCGTGCCTTTGCCGACCTCGCTTTCAACCGTCAATCGCCCGCCCAGCATTTCGCTAAGGCGCCGGCTGATCGCGAGGCCCAGGCCGGAGCCGCCGAAACGCCGGGTGATCGACGCGTCCTCCTGGGTGAACTGGGCGAAGATGTGCTCGATCTTGTCGGCGGCGATGCCGACACCGGTATCGCGCACGCGGATGGTCACCGGCAAGAGTTCGCTGCGTGCTGGAGCTGCGGAGACCTCGACATCGATACGGCCGGTCTGGGTAAACTTTACGGCGTTCGACAACAGGTTCATCAGGATCTGTTTCAGCCGCAGTACGTCGGTCTCGACGACCGTACCGTGCGGCAGGCCAAAGTCGAGCCCGCAGGCCAAGCCCTTTTCCGCGCCCTTGACCTCGGTGATACCCAGGCATTCGCGGACCACCTCATGCAGCGGGCAGGGGGCCATTTCCAGTTCCACCCGGTCGGCTTCGATCCGCGCCAGGTCCAGCACGTCGTTGATCAGTTGCATCAACGTGTCGGCGCTGTCCTTCATGGTCTGAAGGTATTTACCGTGGGAGGCCGGATCGGTCTTGTAGTTCAGCATGATGTGGGTCAGGCCGACAATGGCGTTCAGCGGCGTGCGGATCTCATGCGACATGTTGGCGAGGAATTCCGACTTGGCGCGGTTGGCACTTTCCGCAGCGACCCTGGCCTCGACCATGTCCTGGATATCGGTACATGTGCCGTACCAGCCGTTCAGCCTGCCCGAGGCTTCACGCACCGGCACGCCGCGGGTCTTGAACCAGCGGTAGCCACCGTCGAAACGGCGCAGTCGGTATTCGATGTCGTACAGGCCTTCGGCGGCTACGGCGGCGTTCCAGGTGTCGAACATGGGCTGGCGGTCGTCCGGGTGCAGGTTGTCAACCCAGCCTTCGTTGATCAGTTCGCCGATCGGTCGGCCGGTATAGATCGCCCACTGCTCGTTCAAGTACGACACGCCGGCGTCCTGTCCAGGGGCGATCCACACCAGTTGCGGCATGGATTCGGCCAAGCCGTGCCAGCGTTCCTGGCTGATGCGCAGGGCGGCGTCGGCTTCCTTTCGATCGGTGATGTCGTGGAAATAGATAGACACTCCGCCTTCGTCGACCGGATAGACGCGTACGGCGAACCAACGTTGCCACGGGGCGTAGAAGTTTTCGAACTCGACCATCACCCGGTCTTCCATGGCCCGGCGCAGATGGTCTTCGACAAAGGTGCCCGCGGCGTGCGGGAAGGCGTCCCAGTGGCTGAGGCCAATGATGGCCTCCGGATCGACGCCGCGGCCGGCGATGATGTCGCGGCCGGCGCCATTCATATAGGTGATGCGCCAGTCGCGCTCGATGACCATGATGCCGTCGCGTATGCTTTCCAGCACGCGGCGGACCTGGGCCTCGCCTTCGCGGCGCAGGTGGGCGATCTGCAGCTGCGACCGCACCTTGGCCAGCAGTTCGCGGGCATTGAAGGGCTTGACTAGATAGTCGTCGACACCGGCATCGAGCGCCTCGACGCGGGCCTCTTCGCCGGCGCGCGCCGAGAGCATGATGACCGGCAGGCGACGGGTGGCGTCGTCTCCGCGCAGCCGCTCCAGCAGACCAAACCCGTCCAGCTTCGGCATCATGACATCTGTCAGGACCAATTCGGGCAGCTGATCGCGGATGGCCTGCCAGGCTTGTTCGCCATCGGTGACCGCCACAACGTCGAAGTCATCATTCAGCAGCCTGTGGATATAGTCGCGCATATCGGCATTGTCGTCTGCCAGGACGACTCGGGGCCGGGGAATGGCCGGTGCATCCAAGACCGCCAGGACGTCGTCCGCCGCCCGTGGCAGCCAGCGCAGGGCCTCTTCGACATAGGCTTCGGCGCGGCGACTGCCCGGCGTAGCCAGGTCGTCGCGGACCTGGTCGGCGGGCAGGTGCGCCGTGCCCAGCGGCAGACGGACGAAGAAGGTACTGCCACGCCCGGTCTCGCTCTTCAGCCAGACCTCACCACCATGCAGTCGCACCAGTTCGCGCACCAGGGCAAGGCCGATGCCGCTGCCTTCGATGCTGCGTCCGGTGACGCCTTCGACGCGGTGGAAGCGGGTGAAGACGTGGGCGCGCTCGTGTTCCGGGATTCCGGGACCAGTGTCGCGCACGGCCAGAACGGCATGGCCATCGGCCTCGCTCAGGCTGATCTCGACCTCGCCCTCAAGTGTGTATTTGAAGGCGTTCGAGATCAGGTTGAGGACGACCTTCTCCCACATCTCGACATCGGCGTAGACGGGCTGTGACAGCGGCTGGATGTCGAGTTTGTAGGCCAGCCCGGCCCTGTCCATGGCCGAGCGGAAATTGCTGGCCAGTTCTGCGGTGTAGCAGGCCAGGTTGACGGGCTGGAAGGCGGCCTGGGTGCGGCCGGCCTCGATGCGCGAAAAGTCGAGCAGGACATTGACCAGCTTCAGCAGACGCAGGGCGTTGCGGTTGGCGACGTCCAGCCGTTCCCGGTCGCGTGGTGTCGTGGCCGGGTCGGCCAGGACCTCCTCCAGAGGGGCCAGAAGCAAGGTCAGGGGCGTGCGGAACTCGTGGCTGACATTGGAGAAGAAGGCGGTTTTCGCCCTGTCGAGCTCAGCCAAGGCTTCGGCGCGACTGCGTTCGTCCTCATAGGCCTGGGCGTTGGCAATACCGGCGGCGATTTGGCCGGTGACCAAGGTCATGAAGCCTTTGTAGTCTTCGTCGTACAACCGGTAGGGATTCAATCCAGTGATCAGCACCCCGGCGTTTTCGCCGCCCGTGGCGATCGGCAGCATGACAGCGCGATCCGGGCTGACCGGCCAGGCACCGGAGGGCAAGTCCAGCCGACCGCGCAGGTCGGCGATCAGCCGGCTGTCGCCGCTGTCCGAAAGGGGCCAGATGGACTTGTCCGCCGCCAATCTGGCCGGCGCTGCGGCATGTCCGCGCGCAATGCCGGAGGTTCCGGCCAGGACGAGGTCTTCGCCGTCGGGGACGTAGATCAGGGCAAATGGCAGGTCATGCGTATTGTGACCCAGGGCGCCCATGGCCAGGGTGCAGGCCTGCGACACCGTGCGCGCTTGGGTAAGGGCGGCGGCCAGGTCGCGCCGCAAGGCGACCTGGCGGTCGCCGATCACGCGATGGGTGTCTTCCGTATTGGCGCAGATGATGCCGCCGGGGGTGCCGTCGTCGTCGGGAATCGGGGAGTAGGAAAAGGTATAGTAGGTCTCTTCCGGATAGCCGTTGCGCTCCATGATCAGGAGCTGTTCCTCGACATAGGTGCCTTCGCTGCCGCCCATGGCAGTGGCCAGCATCGGGCCGATATCTTCCCAGATCTCGGCCCAGACGACGGAGGTCGGCTGGCCCAGCATATACGGATGTTTGCCGCCAATAATCGACTTATAAGGATCGTTATAGAGGAAGACGAGGTCGCGTCCCCAGCCGATCCAAATCGGCTGCCGCGAGGTGAGCATAATTCGGACGGCCGTTTTCAACGACTGCGGCCAGCCCGACACCGGCCCTAGCGAGGTCTGCGACCAGTCGCGCTCGCGCATCAGGGCAGCGGTTTCGCTGTCGCCCCGAAACAGGTCGGCGGCTGCGGATTCGATCATGTTATTGCGTACAGTGTCCGCCAAGCGTTTCTACTCCCCGGTCACCGACTAGAGTCGAAGTCACTATAAGAATTCAATGTGGCGATGGCCACATATTGGCCATATTAGCAGCACTCATCGATGAGCGCTGCTAACAAATTGAATTTGCTGAAAATTTTGCTTGAAAGGCGGCGTGCTTGTGGCACTCTTTACGGCGTGTGTCAATTCTGAGGACCACCCGTAAATGCGTGTTTCACCTGAGTTCCGCCTGCAGATGCAAGGCTACGGCCTGACGACGGCCCATATTCTTTATCACATGCCGGATTTCCGCTCGGTGCTGCAGACTTTTGTCTGGCAGGACTATGATATTGCGCCGGATTTTCCGCATATGCGCAAGTTCCTCGATTTCTGGGAGCAGAACTTGGACGGGCCTCTGCATTCGGTGCGCTACAATCACCAAAGGCTGATCCGGCCGGGTGAGTGGCGCGCGGTCGACGGCGAGTTTACCCTGCACTAAGGGCTACTGGTTCGGGACCAGGGCTGGGCTTGCGCCTATGCGGCTGAGCAGCCTTGAGATTATTGCAGAAGACGGCTGCGCCGCTGTCGCAGCCAGGCCTTGACGGCGGTAGCGTCTTCCAGACCTTCGGCCATGTCGTATGCCCTGAGAGCAGATGCCGTGTCACCCAGTTGGGTCGCCACTTCGGCCATGACCGCCCACCACGGCTGATAGAGGCGCATCCGGTCCTCGCCCAGGTCGTCCAGTACCTGTTTGGCGGCCTGGATTTCCCCGGCCTGAACCAGGGCCGCGGCATATCCTGTCCAGGCGCCGAGACTGGGGTGCAGCGAAACCAGCGCCCGGTAAAGCGGGAGCACTGCCGATGGCGGCACACCGCGCCGTCGGGCGGAGATGTGGGCGCTCTGGATGGCGGCCTCCAACTGATAACGCCCCAGGGTGAGGTTGCGGCTGGCCAGGTCCAAGGTCGCCTCCGCCTGGGCGATCAGGCCACGGTCCCAAAGCGTTACGTCCTGTTCGTCCATAGGAATATAGGCGCCATCGACGGCGAAACGCGCGGCTGCGCGGGCGTCACAGAACTGGATCAGGGCCAGCAAGCCAAGGGCTTCGGGTTCGCCGGGACTGAGATCGACGCAGAGCTGCGTCAGATAGGCAGCTTCGCCCGCCAGGCCGCGCGTCTGAGCATCCGGTGTCGTTGTCCATGCGCTGGTGTAGGCGGCATAGATGGCCTGGAGCACGCTGTCGAGACGTCGCGGCAAGGCCTCGCGTTCCGGAATTTCAAAGGCGAGGGCCGCGGCGGCAATTTTGGCCTTCACCCGGACCAGGCGCTGGCTCATAGCCGAGGGCGAGACGACAAAGGCGTCGGCAATGCGCCGCGAATCCAGCCCCAGAACGGTTTGCAGCATCAGCGGCGCATGCAGGGCGGCTTCGATCTCGGGGTGGGCACAGACAAACATCAGCTTCAGTCGGTCGTCGGGAAACGTCCAGGTCACGGCATCCTCCGCTTCGGTGAGCGTGTGGCGAAGGTCATCCGCGAAGGCATCGGAGACCTTGCGCTGACGCAGCCGGTCCAGTAGGCGCCGCTTCGCCGTCGCCAGCAGCCAGGCTTCAGGATGGTTGGGAAGCCCCTCGGATGGCCAGCGTCGCAAGGCGGCTGCAAACGCGTCCTGAAGGGCATCTTCGGCGGCGGCGACATCGCGAAAGCCCGCCGCCAGCCAGGCCAGCAGACGACCATAATGACGGCGGGCGATGTCGTCGACCTTTGGCACTCAGCCGGCTTGCGGCGGGGTAGGCAGAACCGGGCGCACCTCGACCGAGCCGCCCTTGGTGATCGGGCACCGTTTGGCCCAGGCCAAAGCGTCGTCAAGGCTGTCGACCTCGACCAAGAAGAAGCCGCCGAGACGTTCTCGCGCGTCGGGGTAGGGGCCATCCTGGACGGTTTTTGACGCGCCGTCGAAGACGACACGTGCGGCCGTTTCCGGCGGTTCCAGACCGGCGCCGCCGGCGAAAATGCCGCTTTCGACAATGGCGCGGGAATAGGCCGTCCAGCCGCCCCAGTATTCGCCCGCCTGGGCATTGGTCCGATCTGCGAAGCCTTCCGGCGTTTCTGAAATTATCAGTGCGTATTGCATGGTTTTGTGCCTTTCGAGGGTGAGATTAGCGAATTAATGTGTGGCCGTCATCCCGGCAGATTGCGTTGGGTTGGGCGCGTTGCGGTGGATCTCGATTGCGCCGGTCAGGACCGCGGGAGCCTGTCTCGCGAGGGCTTCGGCCGCGGACATGTCCGAGGTTTCGATGACGAAATAGCCCCCCAAAATTCTGTCCGAAGCGCCATAGGTTCCTGCACGTCGGCCCGACGTATCAAGCGTGGTTATGTCGCGTGGGTTCAAGGCGGTGCCGCCGCGCAGAACACCCGCCTGCATCAGGTTGGCGGCAAATTGATTATAACCGGCCCAATAGGTCTGACCGGCCTCGCCGGGATCGTCGCGCAAAGCCATCTGGCTCGGGGCTTCATAGATGAAGAGCGTGAAACTCTCGGCCTGGGCCGGTCCGGACAACACGGCCAGTCCAAGTATGCCGGTCAGGGCACGGAAGGTGGAGAAACGCATGAGTTTGGTCCTGTCTTTACGATCGGATCCCATATCCGGTCGAGCACAGACGTTTCAGGACCCCACAAACATACAAGGACTCAAAATTTTTTTGATTGAAATTCACGGGCTTCAAAATCGCGGTAGCTGTTGCACGTTCGCTGTGCGCTTTGTCAGGCCCGATATCGGCGCGGAGATCGCGCGTCTAACCGGTAGAAGGTCGCCGGGCGGCGACCTTCTACCGTCGATTAGAACGAACCGCGCAGGTCCATGGCTGCCATACCGCCGGCAAGCTTGGCTTCGCCGGTGACAAGGGCCATGCCGAAGAATTCGTGGGTCGCCCCTTCGAAGACGCGGCTGTTGACGTTGACGCCGGCGGATTTGAGTTTTTGCGCCAGGATTTCCCCGTCCGAACAAAGTGGGTCGATTTCGGCCATGATCAGTGTGGTGTCGGGCAAACCCTTGAGATCCGCCTGGCCGATCGGGTCGATGCGCGGATCCAGCTTGTCTTGCTCGCCATTGAGGTAATGGCCGACAAACCATTCCATCATCGCCTTGTTCAACGGTTTGGCGTTGGCGTACAGTCGATACGACGGCGTGGTCATGTCGGTGCCGGCAACGGGATAGACCAGAACCTGGCGCACGGGAGCTTGCAAGCCTTCGTCGCGGGCCTTGATAGCGGTGGCCAGGGCCAGGTTGCCGCCGGCGCTTTCACCGACCAGGGCAACCCGCGAGGTATCGCCGTCCAGGCCGGCGGCATTGTCGAGCACCCATTTGTAGGCGGCAAAGGCGTCGTCATGGGCGGCCGGGAACTTGTGTTCCGGTGCGTGGCGGTACTCCGCCGATATCACCACAGCGTTGACCAGTTTCGCCAAAGCACGCGGTGACGAATCATAGACATCGATATCGGCAATGACGAAACCGCCGCCGTGGAAATAGAGTATGACCGGCAGGGGCTTGTCCGGCGAGGCACCTTCGGGTGTATAGACCCGAGCGGCCAGAGGACCGGCCGCACCGGTATATTGAATGTCGCGCGTTTCGACGCCCATGGGATCGGTCGGGTCCATGCCCTTTTCGCGCATGACCTTCTGGGCGCCATCGGCCGGGGTTGGCTGGCGGCGGGCTTCTTCTGGCGTCAGGGTCTCGATGGCGATGGGATTCAGGCTGGCCAGCGCATCAAGCACTTTCTGCATATCGCCGTCGGGCATGTTAGGGGCGTTGGGATCGTCCTTGCCCAGCATCTTGTCGGCCAGTTTTTCGAGGTTTTTTGTCAGGTCTTCCAGCATGGTGTGTCCTTTGATGCCTGGATGTCCGCACACTGGCCTGGGCCGGCGTAACGAAAAATTTGGTTAAATGACCGCTATCCGGTCCCGCTCGCGTTCCTATAAGTGGCCCGCCGACCCACGCTGATTCACTGTACAGGGCAGGCGAATCAGGAAGCACCGCGTCTGTCGCCAGGCGGGATCAATAATCCGTAGTCGACGGCGGATCGCTGGTTGACAGGTCGGCTGCAGGACTGGTTAACATTCTCATCCTTCACCGCGTGGCCAGCAAGACCGGGCAGGCGCGTTTTTTCCTACGGAAGTCCGACATGATCCTTAGTCTGCCTGACTTGCCCGACCTGTCCGAAGTTCCCGCCATGGCGCATTCACTTCTGGCGCAGTGGGACAAACCGCCGACCTCGCCGGAAGACATCGGGTCGCCTTTATTGTGGACGTTGTTTGGGGCTTTCGTCGTCATCGCCCTGATCATCGACTTCTCAGCCATGAAGCGCCAGGGTGCTCACAAGGTGTCCCTTGGCGAGGCGGCCCTGTGGTCGTTCATCTGGATCGCAGCCAGTATGGCCTTCATGGCCTTCCTGTGGTGGCGAATGGGCGGCGGCAGTGGCGACGCGGCCCTGGAAGCCTTTGCCCAGCATAAGGCGTTGGAATTCCTCACTGGCTACCTGGTGGAAAAAGCCCTGGCCGTCGACAATATCTTCGTCTTCCTGATGCTGTTCACCTATTTCGCGGTTCCAGCCGAGTTCCAGAAGCGTGCCCTGATGATCGGCATCCTGGCGGCGCTGGTCCTGCGCGGCGCCCTGATCCTGGTCGGGGCCTGGTTGATCAACGAATTCCACTGGGTGCTGTACCTTTTCGGGGCCTTCCTGGTGTTCACCGGGATCAAGATGTGGCTGGCCGCCGGCAAGGAGGCGGATCTGGACAGCAATCCGGCGCTGAATTGGGTACGTAAGAGCTTTGCCATTTCGCCGACCTACGACGGCGAAAAGTTCTTCACCCGCGTCAACCGCAAAACCATGGCGACGCCGCTGCTGGTCGTGGTGCTGCTGATCGGTATTGTCGATGTGGTGTTCGCGGTCGACTCGATCCCAGCCATTTTTGCCATCACGACGGACCCGTTCATCGTGCTGACGTCGAATGTCATGGCGATCCTGGGCCTGCGGGCGATGTATTTCCTGCTGGCGGGGGTGCATGAACGCTTCCACCTGCTGCCCTACGGCCTGGCCATGGTGCTGGTGCTGATCGGGGCCAAGATGCTGCTGATCGACCTCTACAAGATCCCAATCCAATGGTCTTTGGGGGCTACGGCGGTGATCCTGACCCTGACCGTTCTGCTGTCGCTGATGATCAAGCCCAAGAGCGCCAAACCGCATGGTGCCTTCCCGTTCGAGGGCAAGGAAGAAGCCCCGGACGAAAAGCCGCGACTGTGATACGGCGCTTCCATGACCGATCCATATTCCGAGTGGCATGATGCCTACGCACCTTTGCTGGGCGCTGAACTGGGCGCATTGGCGTGGTTGCCGATAACTGCCGATACGCCGGACGTTGTTGCTAACCTGGGAGCCTCAGCCTTCGTCTTTTCCGGTGCTGTCCTGATCGTTCCAATCAACGGTTCGCAGTTGCACCTCACCTGGTCATGGAAGTCACAGCACTACGAATTGACGGCGGCTCGGCAACTCGACTGGCAGGCGGATTGCCTCGATCGCATCCGGTGCGCTTTCGACGGACCGTGGGAGGGAATTCAAGGTGGACGGTTGACCGAGGTGCGTCTTTACGCAGCGCCGACCTGCGACGGCAATCTTCATGTGGCTGGCGTCCGCCATACCGTGTTTGATGGAAGCGACGAAATATTTTTCTGGATCGGATGCGGCGACGCTGACGGTATTGGCGATCACGACGATCTATGGGTTGGCGTCAATGTCGAGCCGGCCAACCACGCCGATCTGGTCGAAGTCCTTGTCCTGTCGGATCAGGCGAAGACATAGACCTTGGTCGGCAGCAGATTGACCGTGTCGCCGGCCTTTAACTCGCTGGTATCCGCGTCATGGGCGTGCTGCGTTTCGTACACCTCACCGCCGTCGCCCTGAAGCTCCAGCCGCAGATTGGCGCCCGCCGGCAGGACTGACAGCACCTTGACCGGGAAACCCGGACCGGACCGGCTGACCTGGGTATCAAATGGGCGGAAACGCGCAGTCACGGCACCCTCAGAGCCGCCCTTGACGATGGCCGGCACGGAGAAGCCGCCGAAATCCACGGAGCCGCCACGAAGCGTGCCTGAGGCCTGATTGTTGGCGCCGAGGAATTCGAACACGAAGGCGGTTGCCGGATCGCGGTACAGTTCCAGCGGCTTGCCGATCTGTTCGATACGGCCTTCCTTCAACACCACAACGCGGTCAGCCAGATCGAGGGCCTCTTCCTGGTCGTGGGTCACGAACACCGTGGTGACGCCGGTTTCGTCGTGGATACGGCGCAGCCAGCGGCGCAGGTCCTTGCGCACCAGGGCATCGAGCGCGCCGAACGGTTCGTCGAGAAGCAGGATACGCGGCGAAATCGCCAAGGCGCGCGCCAGGGCGACACGCTGGCGTTGGCCGCCCGACAACTGGGCCGGGAAGCGCTTGCCGTAGTCTTCAAGCTGGATCAGCTTGAGCAGGCTTTCGACCTTCGCCTTGATGTCGGCCTTGGACGGACGGTCCTTGGCCGGGCGCACGGTCAGGCCGAACGCGATGTTTTCGGCCACCGTCATGTGGCGGAACAGGGCGTAGGACTGGAACACCATGCCAATGCGGCGATCGCGGGCATTCAGCGCCAGGAAGTTGTCGCCGTCGAAAGCGATGGCGCCGGAATCGGGGACATCCAGGCCGGCCAGCAGGCGCAGCAGGGTGGTCTTGCCTGAACCCGACGGGCCCAGCAGAGCCAGGAACTCACCGGGTTCGGCTTCGAACGTGACGTCCGAAAGCGCGGCGAACTTGGTGAAGGTCTTGGTGATGTTCGATACGGTTAGCGACATTAATGCCTCCGGTTGGCGGCCAGCTCACCGGCGAAGCGCCATTCCAGCACGGATTTCAAAAGAAGGGTGATCAGAGCCAGGCCCGCCAGAATGGAGGCGCAGGCGAAGGCGGCGACGGCTTCGTACTGATTGTACAGGATTTCGATCTGTAGCGGCAGGGTGTTGGTTTGGCCGCGGATGTGGCCGGAGACCACGCTGACGGCACCGAACTCGCCCATGGCGCGGGCGGTACATAGCAGGACGCCGTAGAGCAGGGCCCATTTGATATTGGGCAGGGTAATGCGGAAAAAGATGTCCCAGCCGCGCGCGCCCAGTGTCCGGGCGGCGACTTCCTCGTCGGTACCCTGGTCGTTCATCAGCGGGATCAGTTCGCGCGCCACGAAGGGCAGGGTGACCAGGACAGTCGCCAGGACCAGACCGGGCAGGGCGAAGACGATGTGGATGTCGTTGAGTCGCAGCCAGGCCCCGAACCAGCCCTGGGCACCGAACAGCAGCATCCACACCAGGCCAGCAATGACCGGCGAAATGGTGAAGGGCAGGTCGATGATGGTCAGCAGCAGGCCCTTGCCCTTGAACTCGAAGCGCGTGATGCACCAGGCGGCGGCAATGCCGAAGATGGCATTGAGCGGCACGGCGATGGCGGCGACCAGCAGGGTCAGTTGGATGGCGGCGATGGTGTCGGGCTCAGCAACGGCGGCCAGAAAGGGTTCGACACCGGCCTTGGACGCTTCGAACAGGACGGTCACCAGCGGCAGCAGGATGATCAGGCCCAGCCAGAAGACAGCGACCAGCGAAAGGCCAATGGCGGCGGGTGTCTTGGGGGCTTCGGCAGGACGCGATCTCATGCGCGGCCCCGCTTGAACAGCCACAGTTGCGCAGCGTTAATTACGGCGAGGATGACCAGCGACCACAACAGCATGATCAGGCCCACCGAGGCCGCGCCGGCATAGTCGTATTCCTGCAGCTTGATGATGATCAGTTGCGGGGTGATTTCGGAGACATAGGGCATGTTGCCGGCGATGAAGATAACCGAGCCGTACTCACCGACAGCACGTGCCATGGCCAGGGAAAAGCCGGTCAGAAGGGCGGGCGCCAGGCCGGGCAGAATGACGCGCACCGCCGTTTGAAATGGCGAGGCGCCCAGGGTCAGGGCGGCTTCCTCGACCTCGGCGTCGAAATCGGCCAGTACGGGCTGGACGCTGCGAACCACAAACGGCAGGCCGACAAAGACGAGGGCAATGAAGATGCCGATCGGGGTATAGGCGATCTTGATGCCGAACGGCGCGAACAGGCTGCCGACCCAGCCATTGGTGGCGTAGAGGGTACAGAGCGCGATGCCGGCGACGGCGGTCGGCAGGGCAAACGGCAGATCGACAAAGGCGTCGAGGATCTTCACACCGGGGAATTTATAGCGCGTCAGCACCCAGGCGATGATCATGCCAACGAAGAGGTTGAGGGTCGCGGCGGCGGCGGCGGTCACGAAGCTGAGGCGCAGTGAGGCCAGGACGCGGCCATCGGTCAGCACCGACCAGAAGCCGGCCCAGCCATGCTCCCATGGGCGCGCGGCCAGGGCGGCCAGGGGGATCAGCACGATCAGCGAGACATAGGCGATGGTGAAGCCCAGCGACACCTTGAAGCCCGGCAGCACGCGGTTGGTGTGCAGGCTGGGGTGGGGCGGTGTGAAATTCTCGGGCACGCCGTTGGTCGGCTGTGCGGGGGCGGATGCGGTCATGACGGCCTGGACAGGTCGATTCTGGTTGTACGTCGTGGCCGTAAGGCCATGGCAGGGATTGCCGCACCCGTGTCGGTTCCAAAGGCGACCAACCTGGTGTAGTTTCGCCTATAGCGTAGCTTCGCGCCAAGGTCATATCAGAAATTCTGCGCGCTTTCATCAGCGGGCCTGACTCACCGTCCCAACTTGCTGTGACGGGTGCGTGATCGCCTTATCCTCCACCGCTTGCGGGGGAGGTGCTGAGCAAGTGAAGCCGAAAGGCGGAACGCGTCGAAGCGGAGGGGAGCCGGAAGCTCGGAGCTTGTAACGCCCCCCTCCGTCTCGACGCACTTCGCCCCAAAAGGGGGCTCGCTTGCT
>NZ_GL883077.1:2016303-2039095 GCF_000204015.1 Asticcacaulis biprosthecium C19
ACTTACCGAATATGCGGGCTAACCCGTGTCTCCAAAAGGCTGATCAGTTCCGGCTGCATGTAGTCGTAGTCGTCCGGGATATCGAGACACACGACCCGAGCATTGCCGATATGGGTTTTGAAATGCTTGCTCAGCTTGTTGCGGTGCGCCTTCTCCATCACAAAGATGATATCGACACCCTCAAAATGCTCCGGCGTCAATGGATCGACAGCATCGTGGGCCAGTCCTGCTGAACTGGCCTCGATATCGGGATATTGCGAAAACACCTGCTCCGCCGTCGGGCTGCGCAGCCTGTTGGCGGTGCAGATAAATAGAAACCGCTGCACTACAGGTTCAACAACGCCGGGTCGCCGCCCTGGGCCGTGATGTTCACCGACACCGCCCGCTCGGATGCGAACCGGCTGAGGCTCAAGGGGCCGCCGGCCTTGGGGCCGGTGCCGGACAGGCCTTCGCCACCGAACGGCTGGACGCCTACGACAGCGCCGATGACTGTGCGGTTGACATAGACATTGCCCGCCGGAACGGCCTGCATAATGCGTTCGGCAAAAGCCTCAAGACGCGAATGCACGCCCAGGGTCAGGCCATAACCGCTGGATTTCAAAGCGTTGGTCATCGCTTCCGGATTTTGAGAATCGTAACGAACGATATGCAGTATCGGTCCGAACACCTCGCGCGCCAGTTCCTGAGGCCCGGAAATCTCAGCCAGAACAGGCGCGAAGAAGTGGCCGTTCAAACCGTCCGGCAGGGGCGCACGATGCAGCACCTGACCGCGCTCCGTCAGCGCGTCGAGATGCAGGTTCAGCATCTCCAGAGCGTCGGCGTCGATGACCGGCCCGACATCAACATCAAACTGCGCCGGATCACCCAGGTGCAGTTGATCCATGGCGCCTTTCAGGGTGGCGATATAGTCGTCGGCCAGTTCGCTGGGCAGAAACAGCAGGCGCAAGGCCGAGCAGCGCTGACCGGCCGAACCGAAGGCCGAGGCGATGACATCGTCGACCACCTGCTCCCTAAGAGCCGTGGTGTCGACGAACATGCCGTTCAGTCCACCGGTCTCGGCGATAAAGGGCACGATCGGGCCTTCTTTGCCGGCCAGGGTCTTGTTGATCATCCGCGCCGTGTCCGTGCCACCGGTAAAGGCCACGCCGGCGATGCCGGGATGGGCCACGAGGGCCGCGCCCACGCTGGCGCCACCGCCGGGCAACAGGGCCAGCAGGTCTGGCTTCAGTCCGGCGCCGTAGAACAGCTTGACCGCCTTCTGGGCGATCAGCGGGGTCTGTTCGGCCGGCTTGGCCAGGACGGCATTGCCGGCCGCCAGAGCGGCGGCGATCTGGCCTGTGAAGATGGCGAGTGGGAAGTTCCACGGCGAGATACAGACGAAGACGCCACGACCGTGAAGTTCGTGCGAATTGCGCTCACCGACGGGGCCAGTCAGGATTTGTGGGCCGGCGAACTGCTCGCGCGCCAGCTTGGCATAAAACCGGCAGAAGTCGGCCGCTTCGCGAACTTCGGAAATGGCGTCGCCCCAGGTCTTGCCGGCTTCGCGCACCAGTATGGCGCACAGCTTGTCGTGGCGGTCCTCCAGGGCATCGGCCATGGCCTCCAGCACCTTGGCGCGGCCGTCTCCGCCCAGCGCGTTCCACGCCGGTTGGGCGGCAGTAGCGCGATCAAAGGCCTCGGTGATCATGGCCGGGTCGGCGTCATGGACCTCGCCGACGATACGGGTGAGGTCGGCCGGCGCATAGACATGGGCGGCATAGGTCGAATGCGGCTTGCCACCGATCAGGGCGTTGGCGTCTTTCGGATCCTTGTCCAGCGCGGTCACAGCGGCCGTCAATCGTTGCCGCACCTTCGCGATCGAGATGTCCGGCCCATGCGAGTTCAGCCGGTCGCCATACATGTCGCGCGGCGAGGGCAGGCGGGCGTGACGATTGGGATGGGCCATGACCTTGACGACGGGATCGCTGATGACATCGGCCGGGCGGATGCGCTCATCCAGCAAGGCATTGACGAAGCTGCTGTTGGCGCCGTTTTCGAGCAAGCGCCGGACCAGATAGGGCAGCAAGTCTTCATGGCCGCCGACCGGGGCATAGGCGCGCAGCGGGAAGGGCTCGAATTGGTCCAGGGCTTCGGCGTAGAGCTGCTCGCCCATGCCATGCAGGCGCTGGAACTCGACCTTCACGCCCTTGGCATTGGCCATGCGGCGCACCGCCGCCAGGGAGTGCGCATTGTGGGTGGCGAACTGCGAATAGATGTACGGCGCCGCGTCGATCAGCGCCTTGGCGCAGACAAGATAGGACAGGTCGGTCGCCGCCTTGGTGGTATGGACCGGATAGTCCTCGCGGCCATAGACCTGGGCGCGTTTGATTTCGGTGTCCCAGTAGGCGCCCTTGACCAGGCGCACCATCAGCCGGCGGCCGCTGACTTCGGCCAAGTGGCGCAGGGCGGTGATCACCTCGGGGCAGCGCTTTTGATAGGCCTGGACGGCCAGGCCTAGGCCCTTCCATTCGCCCAGTTCCGGTTCGTGCGCCAATCGATCCAGCACCTTTAAGGATAGGGCGAGGCGATCGGTTTCTTCGGCATCGAGTGTAAAATTGATATCGGCCTTGGCGGCCTGGATGGCGAGCGCCTTGACGCGGGGATAGAGGTGCTCGAAGACGTCCGCGGCCTTGGCGGCTTCGTAGCGCGAATAGAGCGCGGACAGCTTGACCGAAATGCCGTGATCCGCTTCCGGCCCGCCCTTGGCGACCTTGCTCAGCGCCGTGATCGCGTCGGCATAGGCCTGGGCGTAGCGGACGGCGTCGTGTTCCGTGCGCGCCCCTTCACCCAGCATGTCGAAGGAGCAGAGATAGCCTTCCTTCTTGCTGCGTTTCAGAGCGTCCTCGATGGTGCGGCCCAGGACGAACTGCTCGCCCATGATGCGGATGGCCTGGGCGACGGCGGCGCGAATGACCGGCTCGCCCATGCGCTGGGTCAGGCCGGCGAGATAACCGCCGAGATCGGTCTTGGCCTTGTCTTCAACGTCGATGATCTTGCCGGTCAGCATCAGGCCCCAGGTTGAGGCGTTGACGAACCAGTTGTCGGAATGGCCGAGGTGCGAGGCCCAGTCGGCGGCGGAAATCTTCTCGGCGATAAGCTGGTCGCGGGTGGCTTCATCCGGGACGCGCAACAGGGCTTCGGCGAGACACATCAGGGCCAGGCCTTCGCGGGTGCCGAGCGAAAATTCCTTCAGGAAGCTCTCGACCACGCCCTGACGCTGGGCGGCCTTGCGAGTGGCGCGGACCAGCGATTCAGCTTCGGCGCGGACCACAGCGCGGGTCTCGTCATCCAGAGGATTGTCCCGCAACAGCCTGGCGCAGATATCGGCATCGGACAGGTATTTGTGGTCGTCCAGGCTGTCCCAGTCGAAGACCTGGACGGGGGCCGAAGTGCGGGCGGGGCTGGCGTCGGGCATTGGGCGTGGCTCCTTGAACGGGCTGTTTGTTACGCCAGATACTATTGCGGAGCGGCAAAGAAAAGAGGCATTCCGCACCGGTCAGGATGAACATGCCCGCAGGCGGTTGTCACCCTGCATCGCGGCTTTGTGATGTGATTGGCGGGAGAGGCGGACTCTGCTATATCTCTGTCATGACCAGTGGCGATATGAAAATTTCCCCGCTCACAGAGCACCTTCGTTCAGACGAGGTCGAAAATCCTGATGTCGATTATCAGGCCTGGAAAGAGCGCGTCATTCTCAAGGCGCTAAAAGAGGCGGAAGATTCGGCAAACATGATTCCGGCCGAGGAGGTCTGGAAAGACCTGGGCCTTGAACATTAGGTTCACCCCGGAGGCCCGGCGTCACCTGCTTGATATTCGAAGTTACATTGCCAAAGACAATGAAAACGCCGCCGGCAACGTCATGTCGCGTATCCGGCAGACGATTATGATTTTCGAGCGCTTTCCGCTTTTGGGACGTGAAGGCCATGTGCCTGGGACGCGGGAATTTTCAATTCCAAGCATGTCGTATACCATCATCTATCGGATCGCCTCTGAAACCGAACTGCAGATTCTCGGTGTCATTCATCAGAGGATGCAATACCCATCCGAGGACTAGGTAAAGGCAGATACAGGTCGTTTTACGCTCTACCGCTGATTGACAATGGCCGTAACAGGCATATTAAAATTCGCCTCTCAAGAGTGGCCCAAACCATGGTGAAGTCGCTCGCAACAATCGGGAGGGCGCAGTATGGAGTTTTCGGCCAAATTAAATGAACTTGCCGCGAAGATTAAGCAGCAGAAGGGGGCGATACAAACCGAAGAGGGTACTAAGACGGCCTTCGTTTTGCCGTTCATAAGCAAAGTGCTTGGTTATGATATCTTCGATCCCTCCGAAGTTTGTCCGGAATTCATTTGTGATGTGGGTACGAAAAAGGGGGAGAAAATCGACTATGCGATTATGAAAAATGGCCAAGTTCAGATGCTATTTGAATGCAAGAAGGTCGGCTCCGATCTCACAATCAATAATGCGTCGCAACTTTTCAGATATTTTCATGTCGCGAGTGCCCGGATTGGTGTTCTGACCAACGGCCAAAAATATCGATTTTTCACTGATCTTGATAACAAGAACAAAATGGATGAGAAACCGTTCTTGGAATTGGACTTCCTGGATATAGACGATCACATAATCGCTGAATTATTCAAACTCACGAAAGACGCTTTTGACATCGACTCCATCGTGAACGCCGCGGGTGAGTTGAAATACATAGGGCAAATCAAAAAGATAGTTTCCGCTCAATTCGCCTCCCCGGATGACGATTTCGTGCGCTTCTTCTCCCAGAAGGTCTACGAAGGCGTGCATACTCAGCGCGTCAGAGAATTGTTTTCAACGTTGACGCGGAAGGCGCTCGCGCAATTCCTCAACGATCAAACAAACGAGCGCCTGAAGAACGCAATTTCTACAAGCAGTACGCCGATCGATAGCTCCAGTATCGTAGAAAACAAAGCGATCCTTGCGCCAGCAAAGGAAGATGACGTGGAAACAACTTCCGATGAGATGGAGGGATTTTATATCGTTAAAGCTATTTCGCGAAACGTTCTGGAGGGAAAGCGTATCGTTTTCAGAGACGCGAAAACCTATTTTAGTGTCCTGGTTGACGACAATAACCGGAAACCGCTTTGTCGACTTCACCTAAATGGAAACAAGAAATACATCAGTGTCTTCGACGAATCCCGCGCGGAAACCCGGCATGAACTTCAAAGCCTCGATGAGATTTATAAGTTCTCCAATCACATCATAACGGCGGCCAAGCTATATCTCTAGCGCTTTACCATTACCGGAACCGGACGGCGCGTGGGTCTAGGCTAGGCTGAATTTGTGATCGCATGCGCCGTCGTCACCGCTGTGCTGAAGCAGGCTTGTAACAGGTAGCCGCCAGTGGGGGCTTCCCAGTCGAGCATCTCGCCGACGGCATAGACGCCGGGCAGAGACTTCAACTCGAAAGTGTCTGTGACAGCGTCCAACGCGATGCCACCGGCGCTGGAAATGGCGCGGTCCAGTCCCTGGACACCCGTCAGGCGTAAGGTTACCGCCTTGACATCGGTGGCTCCGGTTTCATGCATCAGGGCGATCGCTGCCGGCGTCAGGCCCAGCGTCTTGCGCAGGCGGTTGCTGAGGCTGTCCTTGGGCGAGGCGCGGCCGAGTTTGGATATCACCTGTCCGGCGCTCAGGTCCGGCCGCAGATCGATGACCAGATCTGCATGGCCGTTCCGCACAATCGCATCGCGCAGGGCGGCGCTGAGAGCATAGATGGCGCCGCCTTCGACGCCATGTCTGGTTAGCATGATCTCGCCACGAACGGTCTTTCCGGCGAAGGTGAGGGCGATGGTTTTAAGGGGTGTGCCGGCGTTGCGTTCGGCGAACATAGGTGTCCAACTTACGTTAAAGCCGACATTGGACGGCTGAAACGGCTTCACCGCGACGCCGGCAGATTCCAAAAGCGGCTTCCATCCTCCGTCGCCCCCCAGCCTGGGCCAACTGGCGCCACCCAAAGCCAGAATGGTCGCATCTGGTTGAATGAAAACAGATTTTCCATCGCGTTCAAACATAAGTTTGCCGCCGTCCCAGCCGCGCCAGTCGTGGCGCAGATGCATCTCGACGCCTTGGTTTTCCAGCCTTTTTAACCAGTCACGCAGTACGGGCGACGCCTTCATCGCCTTGGGGAAAATCCTGCCGCTGGACCCGACAAAGGTTTCAGCCCCCAAACCGTCCGCCCAGGCGCGCAGGTCCGCTGGGGTAAAGGACTCCAGGGACGGCCTTAAACGTGCGGCCGCCTTGCCATAGCGGGCCACGAAGCGTTCGAACGGCTCGGAATGGGTGAGGTTCAATCCGCCACGCCCGGCCATGAGGAATTTTCGTGCCGGTGACGGCATACGGTCATAGACAGCTACGCTGAGACCTGCCGCGCTCAGGACCTCGGCGGACATCAAGCCGGCCGGACCGGCGCCTATGACGACAACTTGCATGGCATCGCCTTAACCTCGTTTGCATTCTGTGCAAAGGTCTTCCAAAAATGGGTGAAGCATGGATATCCAGGTCCACGAAATCGGCGTTGAAAAGAACCGGGTCGTCGTTATTGACGATTTCCTGCCGGACGCCACCAGGGCCGTCGAAGCGGCTGCCGGCCTCTCACCCTTCCCGCCGGAAACCGGGACGGCCTATCCGGGCCTGCGCCGGGTGGTGACCCCTGCCGAAATAGCCGCCGACGCCTATATGGTGGCCTTGCTGGAACAGGCAGCGCCCTTCATCGGCGGGGTGTTCGACGCCGATGCCTTCGATCTGTTGGAGGCCAGCTTTTCCCTGGTGACGCGCCGGCGTGAAGACCTGGCGGTGGCCCAGCGCGTACCGCATTTCGATTCGCCGGATCCCGGCCTTCTGGCTGTGTTGCACTATCTCAACGATATTCCGGGTACGGGGACCTGTTTTTACCGCCACCGCGCCACCGGCATTGAGCGCGTCACTGCCGATCTCATCCCGCAACTGCACGCCGCCGCCGTTCAGGAATTGGCGCAATTCGGCCAGCCTAACCCCGGCTTTATCGGTGATTCCGATGAGCGCTATGAGAAGATCCTGCATGTCGACGGCCGTTTCAACCGGCTGCTGATCTATCAGGGCGCCTTGCTGCATTCAGGCTTTATCCCGGAGGATTTCACGTTCAGCGAGGATCCACGCACGGGCCGGCTGACCGGCAACCTGTTCGTTCAAGTTTCTGGCAGGTAACCGGATAGCCCTCGTACCGCCTTTTTCGAAAATTGGATGAAACTGCGTATGACATCCTTACGCCAAACAGGGGATCATCCTTGCGTGCACTGACACGAAAGGACCACCTCCATGAAACGCTTTTTTCTGATATCCTGCGCCATCCTGTTTCCGCTTTCGGTCTCCGCCTGCAACACCATCCATGGCGCCGGCGAAGACGTTGAGGCCGCCGGTGAAGCCGTTCAGGACGCTGCGCAGTAAGCCTGACATCATCCGAAAAGCAGCCGCGCCGGTTCATCCGTCGCGGCTGTTCGTCTTTGCGCCGTTCGCCGCGTAAAAATGCCACAATCCCGAATCATACCCGAACCAAGACTTGAGCGCGTTTCGATCCGGTAGAATCGGATCGGCGCTCTACGTTTTTATCTTTTACGCGCATCCCAAAAAGTGCGTCACACTTTTTGGGATGCGCTCTTATCTGAGGAGTCTGCCATGAAGCGTTTTGTCATTATCTCGATGCTGGCCCTGCTGCCGCTCATCACCACCGCCTGCAATACCATCCAGGGCATCGGCGAAGACGTCACCGCCGTCGGCAAGGGCCTGGAAGACGCCGTCAACTAAGGCATGCCCAAATAGACAATGAATCGGGGGCGACGGGCATTGTTGCTTGCTGCGCCTGGCTTTCTGGCCGGGTGCACCCACGCGACCGTGCCGATCCAAGTGCGGACCAGGGCGCTGGTCGATGCTGCGCGTGACCAAATTAATAAAACTGTGCGCTACGACAGTGCCTATACCCGGATCGGCTATCCCATGGGGGACGTGCCGCTGGAGCGGGGTGTCTGCACCGATGTCGTTATCCGCGCCTACCGCAAGCTGGGCCTGGACCTTCAACGGTTGGTCCATGAAAACATGGCGGCGAATTTCGATCTGTATCCGAAGCGGTGGGAGCTGACAGCGCCCGACCCGAATATCGATCATCGCCGGGTGCCGAATCTGATGGTGTTCTTTTCGCGCTTCGCCACATCCTTGCCGGTGACGAAAGATCCGAACGACTATCAACCTGGCGATATCATCACCAACCTGCCGTTCGGCCGGACGCACATCGCCATTGTCGGGGATCGCAAGTCGTGGCGGTCCGGCCGGTTGATGGTGATCCAGAACGGCGGCCTTGGCGCGCGCGAAGACGACGAGCTCTTCGCCTATCCACTCACTGGCCACTACCGATACAGCCTTTGAAAATCATTGAGGCTGGTCTGCAAAAGGCCGGTTTCTACGCTTCCGGTGCTCACGTACTTCATTTTTAGCTGTGCTAACGCTTCGCTCCTTGAGCACTGTACGCTCCGTTCCGGTTCTCGAAACCAGCCCTTTTCGACTCAGCCTGAATGATTTTCTGGTTGGTCTACATGCGGTCGCAATTGCGTCTTACGAATTGATCGCGTGACAGGGGAATCGTTGATGGACCGACGTGCTTTGATTCTTGCCTTGCCGGTTCTGGGTGCCTTTCCAGCCCGGGCCGATACGCCGGCGCAGAAGCTGGTCGCTGCCGTACGCGAACAGACCCGCCACCGCGTCACCTATGACGGCGCCTATACCCGCATTCCCTATCCGATGGGTGACGTCGCCGCCGACCGCGGCGTCTGCACCGACGTCGTTATCCGTGGCTACCGCACAGCACTCGGCATTGACCTGCAGCAGAAGGTCCACGAGGATATGAAGGCGCATTTTGCCCTCTATCCCAAGGCCTGGGGGCTGAAACGCGCCGACAGCAATATCGACCACCGCCGCGTGCCCAATCTGCGCGTTTTCTTCAAGCGCTTCGGCACAGTCCGACCGGTTGGCCGGCAAGCTTCGGACTATGCCGCCGGCGACCTGGTCACCTACAACCTGCCGGGCAATCTGCCGCACATCGCTGTGGTCACCGATCCGGTGCAGCATCTGATCGTCCATAACATCGGCGCAGGGCCGAAAGAGGAGCGCGCCCTGTTCGGCTACGACATTACGGGGCACTTTCAATATGGACTTTAGGCGTATTCTGGCCTGGCTGGTCGAAAAGCTGTTCGAACTGCACCTGGCGATTGCCGCTGTGCTGCTCGTCAAGTTTTTCCTGCCGCTGTCGGGTGATGCCTATACCAGCCTCGGCGCCTTCGCCGCCGGCGTGCGCGACACCTATGCCGGTGCGCTTGAGGATGCCGCCTATGTCTCGGCCAATTTCCTCGAGGGTTCGTACCTCAACTACGCTTTTCAGACCTATCTCGCTGCCGCCTATGTCGTGGTGAGATATGCCTATCTGGCCAGCCTCTACATTTTTCTCTCATTGCTGGCCTGTCTGCTGGGGCAGCGCCACTATATCCGCAATGCCGTGGCGGCGTTCGGCTTCGCCGCGGTGATTTTCGGCTGGCGCTTCGTGCATGCCTACGATCTGGACATGCTGCGCATGGCCGTGGCCGTCTTGGCGCTGGGGTTGATCGCGGTCCTGTGGAGTGCGCTGACGGGCGAGGGGCTATACCGCCGCTTGAACGGGAAGGTTACGCCATCTCGTCCGCTATCACCGTCCGGCCGCGTACGCCTTGATCTCGGCGCGTAAAGCGTCGCGGCGGTCAGGATCGAGGAAGGCGCCGTCGACGCTGTTTAGCGCCAGGGTGACGCAGTCCTTCTTACTGATCAGGCCGCGCCGGGTCAGGGCCAGGAAGTTATCATTCACGTAGCCGCCGAAATAGGCCGGATCGTCGGAATTGATGGTGGCTTTCAATCCTTGTTTCAGCATGGCCGGGATAGGATGCATGTCCAGGTCCGGCACGACGCACAGCTTGTGGTTCGAAAGCGGGCAGACGGTCAGGGTCAGGCCTTCGTCGATGATCCGCGCCACCAGCAGCGGGTCTTCCAGCGACCGGTTGCCATGGTCGATCCGGTCGATTTCCAGGATATCCAGCGCTTCGTAGACATATTCCGGCGGGCCTTCCTCGCCGGCGTGACAACACAGCATCAGGCCCATGTCGCGCGCCTTGGCGAAGACTCCGGCGAACTTCGACGGCGGATGGCCGACCTCTGACGAATCGAGGCCGACCCCGACCAGCCGGTCGAGATAGGGTTCGGCCATGGCCAGGCTGTCGAAGGCGGCGTCTTCGCTGAGGTGGCGCAGGAAGCTGTGGATCAGCGATACCGAGAGATTGAGCGCCTGGGCGTCCTGAGCCGCGCGCCACAGCCCGTCGATCACGACGGAATAAGGGATGCCGCGATCGGTATGGGTTTGCGGGTCGAAGAAGATCTCGGCGTGGCGAACATTGTCGGCGGCGGCGCGGCGGAAATAGGCCATGGCCAGGTCGTAGAAGTCTTCCTCGGTCTGCAGGACATTGGCGCCCTGGTAATAGATGTCGAGAAAGTCCTGGAGATTGGAAAAGTCGTAGGCGGCCCGCACGGCTTCGACATCGGCGAAGGGCAGGGCGATATGGTTGCGCTGCGCCAGGGCGAACATCAATTCGGGTTCCAGCGAGCCTTCGATATGCAGGTGCAGTTCCGCCTTGGGCAGGCCGGCGACAAAGGCATCAAGGGCGGCGACGGCGTAGGTATCGGGCATGGTGGCGGCTCCTGTTGCACCGCCGCATGTCACGGCAAAACAGGGAGGAAGGCAAGGGATTATTCCATCAGTTTGGTGATGTCACGGTAAGCGCTGAGAACACGCGCGATACCGATCGGAACAACGTTGGGGTCATAGATGATAAGATAGGAATGGACTGGCCAAAAGCGCACATTGCGAGTCGTCAAGTCATGGCGAAGATGCCCCATGTTCGGGCGGCGTGCCAACTTGGCAAATGCGACAAAGATATCATCAATTATTCGCGCGCCGGCGTCGGGATTGTCGTTCGAAATGTAGTTGTGGATTTCGATGAGATCCTGTCGGGCCTCCGGCGCAACAACGAAATCCATTCATCTCAACCTTTGGGCTTGGCGCGCAAGGCTACCAATTCATCGTAAACGGTCTGACCACTTAATCCTCGGCCAGCTTGCAAGGATGCGAGGCCCTTGTCGATTTCGGCGTTCAGCGCCTCAAGTCGCTTATGCTTCACGACATCTTGTTCAGCCAGCAGGCGCAAAGCTTCCCGCACAACTTCACTGGCGCTTGTATAAAATCCACTTCTCACGCGCGATTCAACAAAGTCTTCCAATTCTGGCGTCAAAGATACGTTCATAGTTGGCACTCCATTGCGGTAATAATAACAGAGTTTAGCCAATTTGGCTACAATTTCTGCTCCATCTCTTCCAGTTCCACCCCCTTGGTTTCGGGGAAGAACCGGGCCACCACGATCAACTGGACCAGGGTACAGACGGCAAAGAAGACGAATGGCAAGGCCTTGGTCTGGGTCGCCACTATCGGAAAGACTAGCGAGATCACCGCATTGGCCACCCAGTGGGTCGCCGATCCCAGGCTCTGGCCGGTGGCGCGTACCGGTGTCGGGAAGATCTCGCTCATATAGACCCAGATTACCGCACCCTGGCTGAAGGCGAACGATACGATGAACAGGATCAGCAGCGGCAGCAGCCAGGCCTGGCCCTGGTTTAGTCCCATGATCACCGCCACCCCGGCCAGCGCTGCCGTTACCCCGGCGGCGCCGATGACCAGCAGCTTCTTGCGGCCGAAACGGTCGATGAAGGTCATGCCGACCATGGTCGCGATCAGGTTGGCGCCACCGACCGCGATGCTTTGCATGTCGGCCGACACGCTGTTGAAGCCGGCGGCGGCGAAGATATCGTTGAGATAATAGAGGATGGCATTGATGCCGGTGAGTTGGTTGAACAGCGCCAGCAACAGGACCAGCAGGATCGGCTTCTTGTGCTGGGCCCAGGACAGCTTGCCCACGCCCTGCGATTTGGAAAATTCGGCGATGGTCGTTTCCGCGTCGCTGATGCCGAGCTTTTTCAGGTTGGCGACGGCTTCCGCTATGCGGCCCTTGGCGGCCAGCCAACGCGCGCTCTGGCCGATCAGAAACAGCAGGGCGAAAAAGACCGCCGACGGTACGGCGGCCAGGCCGACCTTCCATCGCCAGACGGCATCGCCTTCGATCACCTGGCCGACGATATAGTTGCTCAGATAGGCCAGTAGAATGCCGAAGACGATGTTGAACTGGAACAGCCCGACCAGGGCGCCACGCTGTTTGGCGGGCACGATTTCGGAGATGTAGACCGGCGCCAGCACCGACGATCCGCCAACGGCTAGCCCCAGGATAAACCGGCAGACAACGAACGACTCGATGTTCCACGCCATCGCGCAGCCCAGGGTCGCCACCACATACATGGCGCCGATGACCCGCAGCGCATCCCGTCCGCCGATGGCGTCGCCCAGCCGGCCCATGAAAAGCGCGCCGAGGAAGGTGCCCCACAGTGCAACCGACACCGCCCAGCCCAGGGCTGCGTCATCGAGCGCGAACACGTCGCGCAGCGCGCCGGTAACGCCGGATATGACGGCGGTATCGAAGCCGAACAAAAGCCCGGCCAGGCTGGCGATAAACACACCTGTGAGATTGATCTTCATCTTGCCGTCCCCGAATTCTTATATTTGATTTTGTTATGCCACGGGGCGCGGCGGGGCGCTAGTGCTTCTCCAGATCGCGGAGGTCCAGCCCCTTGGTCTCGGTGCCGTACTTGATGAACAGCCCCAAGGTGATGAGGATCGGCACGATGATCATGCCGGCGGCCACGCCCAAGGCCGGTACCAAGGCGGTGATGCTCAGGGCCTGAGCCATGACCCCGCCGGCCTTGGTGCAGGCGGCGACCCAGCCGGTGGCGCGGCCTCGGATGCGCAAGGGATAGCTTTCCGATGCGTAGGGCAGCAGGATGGCCAGGATACCGTTCGAACCGATGATCAAAAGCGCAATTGGAAACACCGGGCTGCCGCCCATGGTTTCCAAGGCCAGCACCCACAGCAGCCCCATCAAGGTGAGGATGACCATTGTGGTAAAGGCCCATTTGGTGCTCCACTGGCTGTAGATCCAGGCGCAGACGAAGACCGTCGGCAGGGCGATCAACGAAGACTGGGCCAGCAGTTTTGACGAAACGGCCATGGAATAGCCCTTGGCAACGAGGTCGGCGGGCAGCCACAACAGCAGGCCAAAATTGATCAGACCCCAGGCCAGGGCGGCTATGGTCAGGGCGGCCGTCTTGCCGATCAGCCCGGGCGTCCATAGTTTCGGCTCCGTGCCGTCATGCTTGCCGTGATGGTGGGCGAAGGTGTCGTCGGTGTCTTCCTCGTTCTCGGCGAGACGGTGACTGACCGTGCCAAAGCGCGCCATGATCTTGTGCGCTTCGTCATCGCGGCCGCGCGCCAGCAGGAACTTGGCCGATTCCGGGATCAGGCCGCCCATGAAGATCAGCAGCAGGCCAGTTGGCAGGTTCAACAGCCACATGATCCGCCAACTGAAGGTCGGCACCAGCAGATACGAAAAGAACGACGCGGCGAAATAACCGCCCACGGCACCCAGACCACCGACAAGCACCAGCGCCCAGCCGCGATGGCGCGACGGCATGGTTTCGGCCAGCAGGGCGTAGGTCACGGGCAGCATGCCGCCAGCGCCGGCGCCCATCAGGAAACACATGCCGATGTTCCATTCCAGCGATGGCATGGCACCGCAGATCGAGGTGCCGACAAACACGACCGCAGAGAGCAGGATCGAGGCCTTGCGGCCGTAAACGTCCGCCAGGATGCCCCACAGGATGGAGCCCGTCACCGTCCCGATAAGGGCGAAGAACGGAACCAGGGCAGCTGTCTTTTTGGGAACGTTATACTCGGTGACAAGGCCGGGCATGACGAAGCCCAGGGCAGCCGGTTTCATGATGTCGATGATCAGGGCGACGACCAGAACAACCATCAGCAAGGCGTGGGCGGGACTGAGTTTGGCGTCTTCGGGGGCGGCGACGGCGATTTTCGAGGCGGCCCTGACCTGGTCGCCGATCTTCTGAGGCAGGAGGCCATAGGCGGCGATTGCAATCCCGGCGACGATCAGGAACATGCCCCAAAGCATGCCGGCATCCATCGGCATGCCGACGAGAGCGAAGCCCATATCCCTGCCCATCCAGAACATCGGGATGTGCAGCAGGACACCCACGGTGACGGCGATGCACCCCAGGCTGAAGGCGAGGATTCCGCGCCGGCCGGTGAAGACATTTGCGTTCATGGCTCGTCCCTGTATTTTGTGGTCAGGGTACGCCCGTTCTGTCAAAATTAAAGCTGAAAATTCATAGACTTGCGTCCATATGGTAATATGTTAACGTAGCGACGTTGCTACATTAGCCACGACGTGATCCTTTGGCTGAGAAAATCGGCAACGCGGCGGATGCGGGCATTGCTGCGGACATCTTCGTGCATGACCAGCCAGATGGGCAGGACCGGCAAGGTCAGGCCGACGTCGAGACGCTCCAAGTTCGTCTGGGCATCCCCGAGCCGGCGCTGGGCGATGCCCAATCCGGCACCCGCCAGCAACAGATGCCAGTCGACCATCTGGTCGTCGCAACGCAGGGGGAACTGCTCGCGCGTCACCACGGCGCCCTGGGCAGCGAAACCTTTCAGCATGGCGTCGTCGCGGTCAAAGCCGATGATGTCATGGCCCAGCATTTCGCCCAGGGTCTGCGGCCGGCCGCGCCGTTCGAGATAGGATTTAGCGCCGTAAAGGCCCAGCGGCGTTTCGCCGAGGCGGCGCGCCACCAGGGCCTGCTGGGTTGGATCGAACATGCGCAGCGCGATGTCGGCGTCCCGACGCAGCAGGTTCTGCGACCGATCTGACGCCACGATCTCGATCTGGATCAGCGGCTCCTCGCGACGCAGGTCAGCGACAATGGCAGGCAGCACCAGGTTGCACATCACCACCGAGCCCGTGATGCGCACGCTTCCGGCCAGGGTTTCAGTCTTTCCCGCAGCTTTCAGCGCCAGCCGGCCGGCCGCCACGCCCATGGCGCGGGCATCGTCGACCAGGCTGAGGGCGGCCTCGTTCGGTTCCAGCCCGCGGACGGTACGCAGAAACAGCGGCACGCCGAGGCTTTCCTCCAAGGCCTTGATATGCCTTCCAAGCGTCGGTTGGGTGGCGCCCACCTGGTTTGCGGCAGCCGACAACGAACCCGTATCGATGACGGCGAGAAAGGATTGCCAGTGTGTCCAGTCATTCATATTTGCATGCCTTGTATGCAATTTACCCAAATTAACATGCGAAAATGGATAGTCTAGATTGTGGTCATCGACAAGCCGCCATCTAAAAAGGACAAGGTTATGCAAGGCTATGTTACCGGCGCGCCCAAGCGCCTTTTGCAACTCGAGGGCTTGGCCGTTCTCGTGGTTACCGCCTGGCTGTACAGCCGGTTCGGTTCCGGATGGGGCGCGTTTGCCCTGTTCTTTCTGGCGCCGGATCTGGCGATGCTGGGGTATCTCGGCGGACGGAAGGTCGGGGCTGCCCTTTACAATATCGGCCACAGCTACCTGCTGCCACTGGGCCTGCTGGCTTTCGGCGTCTATGCCAACCACAGCCTGGCCCTGAGTGCAGGCCTGATCTGGGCCGCCCATATCGGCTTCGACCGGATGCTGGGCTACGGCCTGAAATACGTCGCCGGCTTCGGTTTCACCCATCTATCGCAAAAAGGAGTGAAGGCATGAAGACGGTTCTGGTTTTGGGGGCGCGTGGCGGTATCGGTCAGGCCGTGGCCCAGGCGTTTCGCCGAGCGGGCTGGCGGGTTTTGGGGTTGGTGCGGTCAGGCGGGGCGGGGGAGGGGATTGCGCCGATCCATGCCGACCTGTTCGATGCCGCCGCGGTGGCGACAGCCTGCGGTTCGGTGGATATCGTCTTCAACGGGTTGAACGTGCCGTATCCGGTGTGGTCGACACAGGCCTTACCCATGTACGAAGCCGCTGCCGATGTGGCGCAGGCCTTGGGGGCCCGGCATATTTATCCGGGCAGCGTCTACAATTTTGGCGCCCGCATGCCTTTGGAATTGTCGCCGCAGGTGCCTTTCGCGCCGACCACCGTCAAAGGACGGATTCGGGTGGAGATCGAAGCCATGCTGGGGGAACGCGCCGAAGCCGGGCGAGTTAAGACGATCGTCCTGCGCGCTGGTGACGTCTTCGGTGGGCCGGCCAGGAACAGCTGGATGCAGCAACTGGTGGCCAAGGACCTCGCCAAGGGCAGGATCGTATCGCCCGGCGGGTATGATGTGACGCATGCCTGGGCCTATCTGCCGGATCTGGCCGAAACCGTCGTGCGGCTGGCGCAGGTCGAAGAGTCGTTGGGCGCCTATGAGGTATTCCACTTTGACGGAAACAACGCCAGCATGCGGGAGCTGGCCCGGGCGGCCGGGCCGAACGTGAAACTGTCGCGCATGCCGCGGTTCGTCTTTTCGGTGATGGGGCTGTTCGATCCGTTCATGAAGGCGACGATCGAGATGCTGTACCTGTGGGACGTGCCGCATGCGTTATTGGACGACCGGCTGGCCCAGGTGATCGGCCCGGTGCCTCATACGCCGCTGGAGCGGGCTTTGACGTCAATAATGTAGAATTGGAACCACGGATAAACACGGATGTCATGATCATCCGCAATCCACCCTGAAGCGGTAACGACAAGAAGGTTTGGAACCGCGAATGAAAGCCAATGAACGCGAATATTCCTGGTCACCGTCGCGGTTTGAGGTGGTTGACGTGTGGGTTGGAACGCCTTCGGCGCCTCCTATTCGCGTCTATTGGCGTTCATTCGCGGTTCCAAAAAAAGAAAAAGGCCAGGCTTTCACCCGGCCTCGATCCTATTCTCCAACGAGGGCCGTATCCAGTGTCCGGCCGTCGGTAGCCCACAGGGCGCCGATCTGCTTGGCGACCGGATCCGGGAAGATATAGGTCTCGCCCTCAGCTACGCCGCGCACGATTTCGGCGGCGGCATGTTCCGGCGTCGCCTTGTCCATCGGAATGTCGCGCGCCATGTCGGTGTCGATCGGACCGGGATAGATGCCCAGTACCTTTACGCCCGACGCTTTCAGATTGGCGCGCAGGGTCTGGGTCAGCGACTGCAAGGCCGCCTTGGAAGCCGAATACCCCGCCAAGCCGGGCGCTGAAGTCAGGCCGACGACGCTGATGACATTGGCGATGACACCCGAGCCGCGCGCGACCAATTGCGGCGTGAAGGCGCGGATGACGCGCAGGGTACCGTAATAGTTGGTGTTCATATCGCCCTCGATCAGCTCGGTCGGGCTTTCCAGGAAGCCGGCGAAAACCGCCGTGCCGGCATTGTTGATCAACACTTCGACGTCGGTGGCCACCGCGGCGGCGGCCGTGACCGACGCGTCGTCGGTGATGTCGAGCGCCAGCGGTACCACGCGGGCATCGCCAAAGTCGGGCAGGCTGTCGGGCTTGCGGGCAGCGGCGTAGATCTTCCTGACATCGGTCTTCAGCAGTTCGCGTACGGTGGCGGCGCCGATGCCGCGGTTAGCACCGGAGACCAGGAAGGTTTTGTTCGAAAGATGGGACATGACGTACTCCTTGTTCGTGAAGCCGTCTGGGGAGGCGGCGTTAAGCGCAATCCGAAAAGTGGTCGCCACCGCACGGGCGGCCCCTTTTTCGGGCAGATTGCGCGACCAGAAAAAGTGTTGAGGTAAACCGATCTGTTTACAAGGGCCGGTGTAAACAGATCTGTTTACATTGTCAAGCGCAGGTGTTAGAAAAATTCATGAGCAAGAAACAGGACATCATCGACCGCGCGCTGGTGCGGTTCCAGCAGGGCGGCTTCCACGCCACCGGGATCGATGCGGTCATGGCCGATACCGGCATTTCCAAGCGCACTCTCTACAAGTATTTCCCTTCCAAGGAGGACCTGATCGAGGCCGTGCTGGACCAGTATGGCTGCGAAGCCCAGGACACCCTGTTCGGCCCGGCCCTGGCGCGGAGCAGCGATCCGCGTGAGCAGATCGCCGCCATCTTCGATATCCGGCGCGAACTTATGGAGGGCAGTGCCTGCTACCAGGGCTGCCTGGCCATGCGCGCGGCCCAGGAATTTTCCGGCAAGCACGAGGGCATCACGGCGCGTGGCCAGGCGTCGGCCGACTATGTCGAGACGCGGTTCGCCGAACTGGCCGCAGCAGCCGGCGTCGCGGACCCGGCGGAAACCGGGCGCCGGATCAACCTTCTGTTCCAGGGCGCGGTCCTGACCTCACAGATGCGACACGATACCTCCGCCTTTGAGTCCGCCAAGGCGATGCTGCGGGAATTGCTGGCATAATCCGCGTCCCGAGCCTAAGCTGGCCAGGTAGAGTTACCGGAATCGGCCATGGCGCTTCAGAATGATCTGGACTTGAGCAAGGCCGTCACCCGGCCTGTGGTGCGCGGCGCCGCCCGCGTCCGCCGATTGCTGCAAACCTCCGACCTTCTGTTCATTTTGTTGGCCGCCGGGGTCGGCCTGCTGGCCGGCGTCATGTCGGCCGCCCTGGCCCACCTGTCCCACGCCATGCAAGTCCTGTTCTACGGGTTTTCGCCCGACCTGCGCCTGAGCGGCCAACTGCATCTGGACTGGTGGCATCTGCTGGCGCTGCCAGCCGGGGGGCTGGTGCTGGGCGTGGTGCGCTTTGCGTTTCCGCGGCGCACCCGCGCGCCCATAGACGCCGTCGAGGCCAATGCCCTGCACGGCGGCAGAATTCCGGCTCGCGATAGCCTTATCGTTTCGCTCCAGACCCTGATCTCCAATGGTTTCGGTGCCTCGGTCGGGCTTGAAGCCGCTTTTGCCCAGATGGGCGGTGGCGCCGCGTCGAAGATCGGCCAGTGGCTGGAACTGAAACGCGCCTCTCTGCGCACCCTGGTCGGGGCTGGGGCGGGCGGGGCGATCGGGGCCGCCTTCGGCGCGCCCCTGGCTGGCGCCTTCTATGCCTTCGAGATCATTCTGGGCGCCTATACCCCATCCGCCCTGGCGCCCGTCGCCGCGGCCTCGCTGATGGCGGTCCTGGCCGCCACCCTGATGAACAACGAACCCTTCGTCATGGCCAGTACCTTGGCCAAGGCGATCGAATTCCAGGGCTACCTGCTCTACGCCGTCCTGGGCCTTATTTGCGCCGGTCTCGGTATCCTGATCATGCGGTTGGTCGCCTTTGCGGAAACCGTAGTGCGCAAGTTGCCGATCGGCGAAATCTGGCGGCCGCTGGCCGGTGGTATCCTGCTGATGCCCCTGGCCTTTGTCGCGCCTCAGATCCTGTCGTCGGGCCATGGCGCCATGCACCTCTATCTCGATCAGCAACCCCTGGTGACCACCTTGCTGGCCGTGTTCGCGCTGAAGGTCTGCGCCTCGGTGATTTCTCTGGCCTTTGGCTTTCGCGGCGGGCTGTTCTTTGCCTCGCTGTTTCTGGGCTCGCTGGTCGGCGCTGCCTTTGCCCAGGCCGTCAACTACATCTATCCGGCTGCCACGCTCGACACCACCAACGCCGCTCTGGTCGGCATGGGGGCCCTGGCCGTGGCGGTGGTCGGCGGGCCGATGACCATGTCTTTTATGGTGCTGGAAGTGACCCACGACTTCGCCCTCACGGCCGCCGTGGTTACGGCTGCCCTGGTGAGTTCCGCCATCGTTCGCGACAAGTTCGGCTATTCCTTCTCGACCTGGCGGTTGCACCTGCGTGGCCAGTCCATCCGTTCCGCCCGTGACGTCGGCTGGGTCAAGGCCTTGACGGCCCAGAGTCTGATGCGGCGAAATCATACCACCCTGCGCGACGATCTCAGCGTAGCGGATCTGCGCGAACAGGTGCCCCTGGGATCAACGGCACGGGTGCTTCTGGTCGATGGCAATGGCGACTACCGCGGCATCCTGCCGACGGCCGAAGCCTATCAGGACAAGCATGACCCTGACGCGCCGCTCAGCAGCCTGACCCAACAGACGGAAGTCTATGTCCGGCCGGACATGGATATCAGCGCCATCCTGCGCATGTTCGAGCATTTTGCTGTCGACGATCTGGCCGTGGTCAATGAGGATCACAAGCTGCTGGGGCTTTTGACGGAGCGCTATGTCAATCGGCGCTACGCCGAAGAACTGGAAAAGACCCAACGCGAGTTTTTCGGGGAGCAATAACGGGAGTGGAACTGCGTTGGCCGGAGTCAGAAAAGTGAGGCTTGCGGTGTCAGGTTTTGCAACTTCAATGGCGTGTAGCGCTTCAGGTCGACCGGCCGGCGTCGCAGCCACCTGTCCCAGTCGTCCGGCCCCAGTACCACCGGTTCGCGTTCATGAATCGCCTGCATATCCGGTCCCGCCGGCCGTGTCAGGACGGTGAAGCTAAAGACATCGCCCTCGAAGGTCCGCGCTTCATCCCAAAGACCCGCAAAGGCCAGTGGTTGGTTGTCGCCGCGCGTAATCCGCCATTTCTGACGATCGGCCTTTGGTCCCGCCCCTTCGTAAAAGGCTTCGGCCGGCACGACGCAGTGACGATAGCGCCAGGGGCCGTGGAAGGTACGCTTGCTGTCAGCCTCTTCGATGCGGGCATTGAAGGTGCTCGCCTTCCAGTCCTTCAGGCAGCCTCTGTACCAGTGCGGCACCAGACCGAATCGCGCCGGCAGGAGGCCGAGCGTGCCGGTTTCGGAATCCTCGACAATGACAGGCGCTGTTAGGGTCGGGGCCACCAGGATCCGGTCGCCCGGGATAATCCTGTCCTTGCCGCCCAATTCGATAAACAGGGCCAATAGATTGGGATCGGTCAGAACGTCAAACTGTCCGCACATCGGCTACCTCGTTCGGCGCAGGTCGTTTTCCATGCGCGAAACCGCGCCCTGAGTCGAGAGCCGGATGACAACTTCAGTGGCGGCGACGATGACGGCCTCCAGTGGGGTATTGAAGGGGGATGGCTGCAGATTGGTAACGGCATGGTGCAGATGCGCGTTCTCTTCCACCTGAATAGCCAGGATCATGTCGCGTAGCGGTTCGTCACGTCCGCTCAGATAGTGAATTTGTTCTTCAAGATGACGATGGACAGTCTGCTCGACCGCCTTGGTGCACACCAACACGGCATTGGCGCCCATCATGGCGGTGACGAACCCCAGAGCGTAGCCGCCCAGACCCCAGGCGGGCATCGCCGCGCAGGGACGCGTGCCGCGGTGTGGCATGGCTTCGCGAAATTTGCGGCAGTGGTCGAGTTCGTGGTCGAGGGTTTTGCACAGGAAGGCCACCAGGTCCGGATGCCATAGCCGCGCCACCCACAATTGCGCTCGGTAGATGCGGATCGCACCGAACTCACCGGCATGATTGACCTTCAGTATGCGGGAGATGGCCCGCGCGGTCATATCCATCTTGCCACCTCGGTGCGCAGGTGGGGCACGATTTCCGTTTCGAACCAAGGGTTTTTGCGCAGCCAGATGCCATTGCGCGGGCTGGGGTGCACCACTGGCAGAAAGCCGTCAGCGATATAGTCGTGGCACGCCGACACCGTCTCGCTCAAGGTCGCCCTGCGCCCTTCACCAAGATATCGCGCCTGGGCATAGGCGCCGATCAGAAGGGTCAGGCGGACATCCGGCAGGGTTTGCATAACGCGATCATGCCATAACGGCGCGCATTCGGAACGTGGCGGTTTGTCGCCGCTCTTTCCCCGGCCCGGGTAGCAAAACCCCATCGGCACGATGGCGAACTTCGATTCATCGTAGAACTGCTTAGGTGTGACCCCCAGCCAGTTGCGCAACCGCTCCCCCGAGGCGTCGTTCCAGGGAACGCCGGACGTTTTCACCTTTATTCCCGGGGCCTGCCCGATGATAAGGATGCGCGCTCGTGGGTCGCCGGCCCGAACGACGGGCCGCGGGCCCAGTGGGAGGTCGGCAGCGCAGACCGCGCAGGCGGCGATATCTTGAGCCAGGGTCATGATGCTGGTAGATGGGCGCTGTGATCGGGTTTCACAGGGGCCAGATTTCATAGGGGCCAGATTTCATAGGGGGACGTCATGTCAAACAAGAAAATGAACACAGGGTGCCTGGTCGCCCTGATCGTTGTCGGTGTGCTGGGGCTGCTGGTCCTCGGGAGCGTGGCTGCGTTGGGCTATTTCCTGACGCAGACGTTCGAATTCAAGGACCACGAATTCAGCGACGCGCCGGTCAACGAAGTTCCGGCCGAGACCATGTCGTCTGAGGAGGCTTCGGCGGCCTTCTCGGTGTCCGCCAACTGACCCTCGATCACATTCGTACCTGGCAAGTGCCGATCGTCCAGTCCGCCGGCGCCATGGCCGACCACCTCGTCCCGCCGTATAGCCCGCCGGGCCAGGTCTGCCTGCACCTAGGACTGCCGGGCAACCACCTTTATCGAGAGTTTATTCGGGGCACGGGTCTATCGCAGCGCAATGTTATGCGTGTCCGGGCAGGGTTTTCTGTCAACCCGCCGGGGAGGCTGGTTACGGGATTTCAGGAGACTGTGTGTGTACACGCTTCACCACTATGACCGCGAGGACGGAGCAAAAGCCCGTCCATTCAAACCCTTGGATAACGGCAACCGCATGGGCTTACTCCTGCTCGGCGTCGGCGCGCTTTGTATCGGCGTTTACTTGGCTTTTTTCTTTGCGGCATAAGAAAAGGACGTTCCCGCGGGAACGTCCTGATCT
>NZ_GL883077.1:2040516-2041346 GCF_000204015.1 Asticcacaulis biprosthecium C19
GGGCGTAAACTCATAAATGGGATTCCCAATCGTTGTTTGGCGTGATTCAAGGCTTCCATTGATTTGGGAGCTTTTTTCATGACTCGCCGCCGCTATGAACTGACCGAGACGGAATGGGAAATTATTGAGCCTCTGCTACCGAACAAGCCGCGTGGTGTCCCTCGTGTTGATGATCGGCGGGTTATCAACGGTATCCTATGGCGGTTTCGGACGGGTTCGCCTTGGGCTGACGTTCCGGAACGGTATGGCCCTTCGACGACCTGTTACAATCGCTTTGTCCGGTGGCGCAAAGCTGGCGTGTGGGACCGTATTTTGGGTGATATATCAAAGGCCTTTGACGGCGATATCATCATGATCGACTCGTCTTGTGTTCGCGTGCACCAACATGGTGCCACGGCAAAAAGGGGGGCCTTGACGATGGCCGCATGGGACGTTCCCGCGGCGGGTTGACCACCAAGATCCATGCCGTTGTTGATGCCGAAGGCCGTCCCATCGCTCTCGATCTGACGGCGGGACAGGCTCACGATAGCCAGATGGCCTTGCCGATGCTGAGTGCCATGAGGGAGGGCACGATTGTTCTGGGCGATAAAGCTTATGACACAAACGCTCTGCGTGCTGCCGCCGAAGAAAAGAAGGCATGGGCCAATATACCGGCCAAAGCGAACCGTAAGGATAGCTTTGCCTTTAGCGGATGGGTTTACAGGCAAAGAAATCTCGTCGAGCGCTTCTTCAGCAAACTCAAGCAGTTTAGGGGAATTGCAACCCGTTACGACAAAAATCCGCTCAACTTCCTCGCCGCGATCAAGATCGTTGCTACGCGTATCTGGATC
>NZ_GL883077.1:2041426-2045563 GCF_000204015.1 Asticcacaulis biprosthecium C19
AAAGCGTTATGAGTCTACGACCTAGTTGGGCTGTGCGACCTGGGTCTCGATATCGCCGGTCAGCCGTTTATCTTCGGTGATGCGGGCAATATCGCCCAGGCTGATGATGCCGACCAGGCGTTTGTCGCTGTTCAGCACCGCGAGGCGGCGAATCTGCTCCAGCTTCATGATGTCGGCCGCTTCATTGATTTCGTCGTCCTCGAAACAGTAGACGATCTGTTCAGACAGGACCTCTGCCACCGTCGCATTGGGGCCGCGCCCTTCGGCCAGACCGCGGATGACAATGTCGCGGTCGGTGACAGCACCTTTGAGGCGGTCGTCCTCACCCACCGGTAAATAGCCGAAATCGCCATCGCGCATCAGCTTAGCGGCTTCACCAAGCGAGGTGTCGGGGGCAACAAGCTGGAATTTCGTAGTCATGATGTCCCTGACAAGCATGGGAAACCTCCTGATTAGTACGTCCCGGGCGGATCGCTGGCGGGAAAGGTGTCGTCGATCATCGAGTCGATCTGATCTTCGTTGAGGTCGTTCATCTGCTTCTTCTCGGCACGCAGATACGGCTTGCGCCCGACGGGTCCGTGGAGGAAGCCGTCGATAAACGACCGGATGGCGGTAATGACGATCATGGGCATTCTCCTGGTTGCAAAGGGGCTAGTCGTCCCGACTTTGGCGGCCGTCTTTCTGAAGGTCGTGTGTGCTGCGTTCGAAACGACCGATGTTATTGTGTTCGCGCTGGTAGGCCCGCTCATAGCCGCGCTTGTCCTGGTCGCTGCTGTAGTGGTGAGCGCCGTACCGTCCGAGGGCAGCCGGTTCCGCCTGAGGCGCAGCGGCGTCGGCCGGAGGGTTGCCGGCGTTCGCCGAGCGGTCACGTTCGCTACCGGTTGGGACGCGAGTTTCGGAGGCGTTGTCACGATCATTATCATTGTCGCGATACATTCGCGGACTCATGGCCTTGTATGTCCTGTCCATGCCGTTATCCTGCTTGTGCGGGGGAGGGGAGGTGGTGCGCATGATGAGCTCCTTAAGGCTTGATGGGGCGGATTTCGGGATTGACCGCAGTCTTGCCATACTGGCCGCGTTCGTCGTGGCCGGTGCCGCTATCAGGATTGCGGGGGCGCCCGTCTTGTTGCGCAGGGTTTCACCCTGGTCGGCGCGTTTCTGATCACGGTTGACGGAATCGTTGTGCTGTGCCGGTCGCTTTGTGGCGGCCATGAAGGACTCCTCGCCTATTATGAAAGCTTTGTGGGGAAAGGCGAGACTACGAGTCTGCGGGTAAGATTATTATGCCTATAGCGGACCGGTTCGTAAAACTTCGGTAAGGCGCTATCAGACGGCTTCCCACGGGTTCGCCGCATTGGCCGGCCGCTGCAGCGTAAAGCAGAAATGCGCCCCGCCCAGGTCACCGTCAGGGCGCAGCATCAGGCTGCTGCCGTGGCCTTGCAGGATCTGCCGCGCCAGGCTGAGTCCCACGCCGGTGCCGGTCGCCTTGGTGGTATAGAACGGCAGGAAGATGGTCTCAGCCATGGCCGGCTCAATGCCAGGGCCGCTGTCTTCGACCTCGACCTCGACCTGGCGTTCGCTCAAGGTAAGGCTGAGCCGCACCCTGGGACGAGGGCTATCCTGGGCCGCTTCGGCGGCGTTATTGAGCAGGTTGGTCAGACACAGCCGCACCTGATCCGCGTCCATAACCACAATCGCCCCAGCGACGTCGCTGACCAGGTCCAGTGCCACGCCGCGGGGGTCCCATTGCGCCCGGAAAGCCTGGGCGATTTCGCTGGCGAATGGGGTTAGGCCCACCGGCTTGAGATCGGGCGGCGGCAAGCGCGTCAGGATACGGTAGGAGTCAACGAACCCAACCAGACCTTCGGTTCGTGCGACGACGGTCCCCAGGGCGCCGCGCGCCAGGGCCAGGCTTTCGGCTGTGTTGTCCTCGATCAGCTCCAATGCGCTGCGGCTCATCGAGGCGACTGGTGTGAGGGCGTTCATCAGTTCGTGGTTCAGCACCTTCAGCAGGTCGCGCAAGGCGGAGGCCTCGGCGGCGCGGACCTCGGGTGTAATGTCGATCAGGATGGCCAGCAGGGCGTGGTCCAGCCTGGCCTTGTGAATGGCGTAACGGCCGCCGCGCCAGTCGATCTGGCCACGCAGGCTGTCCAGCCGGTCGCCGGGGCCCAGCAGCGCCCAGCGCGTCGCCACCGGCAGCTCCGACGAGGCGTCGAACATTTGGCGGGCGGCGCGGTTGACCGCGATCAGCCGGCCATCCTCCTCCTGCAGCAGCAAGGGGGAGGGGGTCTCGTCGACCAGGGCGCTAAGGCGGCGGCGGCTCTGTTCCGACGCGAAGGTGGCATCGGGTGCGCGCTGGACCGGCGATTGACGGCGGCGCTGGCTTAGCAGCAGGATATTGACCAGGATCAGTCCAGCGACCGCACAGACCACCGCCGTCGCCACATGGCCGGCGGCAGCGGCGGCCCAGCACAGGGCGCCGCAGGCAAAGACACCGGCCTGGGCCGCGCCGAGACGGAACCAGGCCTTAAAGTCCATATTTACAGGTCACGTTTTCATAGGCCATGTTTTCTATAGGCCATGTTTTTCCATGCGCCGGTACAGGGCGGCCCGGGTCAGGCCCAACTCCTTGGCGGCGTGGGAGATATTGAAGGCGTGCCGGTTGAGGGCCTCGCGGATCAGTTCGCGCTCCGACCGTTCCAGGTTGAGATCGACAGGTGGCGGGGGCGGGGGCACGACCCGCGGCTGTTCGATGGCGGCATTGAGCGTGGCGATCAAACGATCATTGTGCCACGGCTTGACGACGAAATCCTCGGCACCCACCCGCATGGCCTGGACGGCGATGCTCAACCCGCTATGGCCGGTGACAACCACAACTGGGGTGTGGGGATCGAGTCGCTTACGCTCCTCCAGAAAGGCGAGACCGGCCTCGCCCGAGGTATCGCCGCGGCGGAAGTTGAGGTCCAGCAGGATGATGTCGAACTTCGAATCGGCCAGCCGGGCGCGGGCTTCGTCCGGCGTCTGGGCGCCGGTCATGTCGTAGCCGTGCCGGCGTAAGGCCAGATCGGCCGCCGCCAGGATATCGGCGTCATCATCGAGAAAGAGGGCCTTGCGGCGGGGGTCGGACATGTTCGATTTCGGACACTTAGAGGTGAGTTTACGACCCCAAATTGGCTGAAAAAATCAAAAAAGTCAAATAAAATCTGGTGTTTATGTCGTTGGTGAAATCTGTGTTAAGTTATAATCGGATCCGCGTATCACGCCCCCGCCCCTGTGGGAATGTGATGGTGCGGACTCTCAGCGGGGGCGCCGGGAGGGGGACTGATCGCGGCGGGGACATCCGTCTCCGCCGGATCACGTCATCTGGTAGAGCTCCTGGCTTACACCCGAACGCACGTCGTGATAGTCAGATTGCCCTTCCTGCCGCCGGTGTACCGCTTCGAATGATCGAACTCAAGAACATCACCCGCCTGTATCGCTCGGTCGAGGTTTCGACGGCCGCTCTGCGCAGTATCGACCTGACCATAGCCAAGGGCGAATTCCTGGCCATTATGGGGCCGTCGGGCTGCGGCAAGTCGACCCTGCTGAACATATTGGGGGCGATCGACCGTCCGACCACGGGCAGTTACCACTATGACGGCCTGGAACTGACCCGTCTGAACGAAGCCAACCTGGCGGAATTCCGCGCCCGGCACCTGGGCTTCGTTTTCCAGAGTTTCAACCTGGTCGACGACCTGACCGTGCAGGAAAACGTCGAGCTGGGGGTATTGTACCGCAAGGACCTTAAGGGGCAGCGCAGCAACCTGGTCGAGGCAGCCCTGGACCGGGTAGGACTGGCGCACCGGGCGCGGCACTTCCCGAACCAACTGTCCGGTGGCCAGCAGCAACGCGTGGCGATTGCCCGCGCCATTGCGGGTTCGCCGGACCTGATCTTGGCCGACGAACCGACCGGCAACCTGGACAGCGAAAACGGCGCCCAGATCATGTCCATCCTCAAAGGTTTGAACGCGGCGGGTTCGACCATCGTCATGGTGACGCACTCACGCGCCCAGGCCGATCAGGCGTCTCGCCAGATCGACATGCTGGACGGCCGGTTGCTGCTGTCGGTGACCAGGGCGGTATAGAGGGTGTTTTGGT
>NZ_GL883077.1:2045673-2048033 GCF_000204015.1 Asticcacaulis biprosthecium C19
CTCCGGTATGAATTGACCTATGACCGATGGTTGCCGGGCGCCGGAGCGATTTACAGGATCACGACCGACCTGGCGTCCTCCAGATCCCAACTTCGTGGCAACACTTCGGGCGCAGCTTTCGACCTCATCCGGATGCGCCAGGCCGGCCTGATCGGAACCCGGGTGGTCACAAACTACGTCTATCTCAACTATCGCGGGCGTATTGCCGAGGTACCTGAGTTCTTAGTGGACGGGGATTTTTTTCGGGTTTTCGATCTCGAAGTGATCACTGGTGACCGGGAATCGGCTCTTTCACCCGGCCAGATCGCAATCAGCGAAGCCGTCGCACTGAAGCATTTCGGGCGGCTGGACGTCGTTGGACGCAATTTGGTTCACAGGGACACAGGGTACCAGGTGCCTTATCTGCCAAAGGACTTGTCGCAGGCAAGGTCGTACCGGGTGGGCGCCGTCTTCCGCACTCCACCAGCCAACAGTTCCATCCCGTTCAATATCGTGCGACGCCTGACGCCGGACCGTATGGCTCTTTATGAGCCGAACTGGAGTGAATGGGGGCGTCGGGAACACCAGACCTTTTTCAGGTTGTCTTCCCCGCAGGCAGCGAAGGCGCTCGATGCGCAACTCGACGCAATTGTCGACAGTAGCGGTCGTTTCAGCCAAGAGGAATACCTTCCAGGTAACCTGCCGCGGCACAAATACGTGCAGGTCCGCGTGAATGGCTGGGCCGGAGCGCACCTCGCTGATCGAAAAGTCGCCGCTACAGTGGCGGCCGCTTTGACTCTGGGCGGCCTGGCTTTTTCCGTCGCCCTGCTAAACTACATCAACCTCACCATCGCGCAGGCTACCACCCGGATAAGGGAGATAGCTGTTCGAAAAGCTTTTGGTGCCGGTCGTATGGTACTGCTAGGCCACCTTCTTGCCGAGGCAGCTCTAATATGCGGTGTAGTTTGGTTGCTGGGATTGAGCCTCGCTGAACTGACCCTGCCTGTCATCAATTCGGCGATAGGCATGCAATTGGCTCTGGATTACGCAGGTGATGCTTTCCTGCTGGCGGCAATATTATCTTGCGTGATCCTCGGAGCCGGCGTGGCCGCTCTGTATCCCGCGCAGCGCCTGGTCAAGATCGACGCGATCCGAGCGCTGGCCCCAGTCTATGTATCACTGGCGGGCCGGTTGGAATGCGCTGCGCGATATACCCTCGTCTTTGTGCAATTCACCGTCGTGAGTTGCCTGCTGACAGTAGTGTTTGGGCTCGGTTCCCAACTCAGGCATATGCAAACCTCGGATATCGGCTTTTCACGCAGCGGATTGCTGCTGACGGTCTCCCTGACATCCAGGATGTTGGATGAGACAAAAATTTCGGATCTGATGGCGGACTGGCGAAAGGTACCCGGCGTCGTATCGGTATCCAGCGGCGTGTCGCCGGGTGAGTACTTCCGTCCATCTGGATTACCAGACATGACGCGTTCAGACAAAAGGGACGTCGTGGCCAGGGTGAATGTGTTCGATGTCGGCAAGGACCACTTGGAGACCCTGGGCCTGCGCCCACTAGTGGGACGCAGCCTCACAATTGCTGACATGGCGCCGCCTCCGGCGTATCCGGAGGCCAGGACGATCAACGTTGTCGTCAACCGGCGTCTGATCGAAACCTTCGGCTTCTCCTCCCCGTCGGAAGCGCTCGGTCACAGTCTGGATTTCGAAGGAAGTCATTTCCGGATTGTCGGTGTGCTACCGGATTTCCGTATAGATGCCCCCTCCAGACCTATCGCCGCGGCCATGTATCAGATGGAGCCGGAGACTCACATATTTTATGATACCGTAATACGGTTTGATGGGGAGTCTGAGGAGGTAATCAGGGCGCGGCTGGAAGCCGTCTGGCGCGCAAAAAGATGGGAAATTCCGCTGGCGTTTCGTTCAGGAGAAGAAGCCTTCGGCGTTTACTACCTCGAGGACCAGCGCCTCGTGAAACTTCTTACCGGCGGAGCCCTCGTCGTCGGTCTCATCTGCATAATCGGCCTCTACGGTCTTGCTGCATTCAGCACGTCCGCCCGCACGGCCGAAATCGGCATTCGCAAAGCCATGGGTGCGACCCGCTGGTCCGTTGTTCGACTGCTGCTGTTCCAATTCCTTAAGCCCGTGCTGCTGGCCAATCTGATCGCCTGGCCGGTGGCGTACGTCGTGCTGGACCGCTGGTTGAAACAGTTCGACGACCGCGTGCCCTTAAGTCTCTGGTTCTTCCTTGCCGGGTCAGGCATCTCTGTTACGATCGCCGTCCTGACCGTCGCCGGTCTTTCCTTCACCGCTGCCGGCGCCACGCCGGGCAGGGCGCTGCGCCATGAATAATGCCCTAGCCATCCTGCGCT
>NZ_GL883077.1:2048143-2053956 GCF_000204015.1 Asticcacaulis biprosthecium C19
GTCCGGTATGAATTGACCTATGACCGCTGGATGCCGGACGCCGCAAAGGTCTACGAGTTGACGACAACCTATGTCGTTGACGGAAAGGCAATGGTCCCCTGGCGATCGGGCGCCGGTGCAGCGCTCGACGCACTGCGGGGGCAGGAGCCGGACCTGGTTGGGACGCGGATGGTGTCGAGCTACGCCGGCTATAGTTCCGGAGGAGACAGCTTCTCGGAAGAGGAATTTCTCGTAGATCCCGATTTTTTCAAGGTCTTCCAACTCACCCTCCTTGCAGGAGATAAGCGGCAGGCACTTGAGCCGGGACATGTAGCGATTAGCGAAACGATTGCCCGCAAGTATTTCGGAACGACCCAGGTCATCGGACGTAGATTGATCCTGCGCGATGCCCGGTGGGGTACTCAGGCCCTCGTTTCCGGAATCCCGCCGGCGGAAGAACTCATCATCTCCGCCGTTGTGCAGGATGTACCCTCGAACAGCCGTCGGCGTTTCAACATCCTTCGGCGGCTCACGGCGGAACGAATGGCTTTCTATGCGCACTGGCAGGACTGGGGAGCTGCGCAGCATTTCACCTATTTGCGCCTTGATACCCCGCGACACGTCCAAAGCGTGAATGGACGCCTCGACCACCTCGTCGACACCACAGGGGCAGCGGCGTACGGTGATATCACAGCGCCGCACTCTCCTCGCCACAGTCTGCTCAAGATCAGGTTTTCCCGCTTTGGCGATTGGCGTCTGGGAGACGATGACGGCCTTCGTACGATGGTGCTGGTTCTGACGGCGGCGGCACCGTTAGCTCTGATTGTTGCCCTGTTGAATTACGTCAATCTGTCCACCGTCCTCGCGGGGCTGAGGGCACGCGAAATTGTGCTGCGGAAGATGATGGGCAGCACCCGCAAGGTCCTACTGACACATTTTCTCGTCGAAACAGCCCTTTGGTCCGTGATGGCCCTGTTACTGGGTTTCAGTTTTGTCGAAGGCGTCCTGCCGGTGTTAAATCGTTCGGGTGGTCTGTCACTGCGGATCGGCGATCTCAAGGACTTCCCACTGATCGTCGGCCTGTCGATGGCATGTCTCGTCGGTGCCCTGCTGGCGGGACTTTATCCTGCTTGGACATCGACCCGATCGCCTCTTGCGGCGAATTTGTCGGGAACAGGTGGGGCCTTCGGTGGGCGGGCTGGTCACAAACTCCGCCAAATCCTTGTGGCCTTGCAGTTTTCGTGTGTCACAATCTTCTTCATCCTTTTGGTCGGCTTCTCGAGCCAGGTTCTGCACGCCCAACGCTCGGATCTTGGGTTTTCGAGGGAGGGCCTCCTCACCTCCATCTCGATGGCGGAATCGGGAATCACCCAGGCCCAGGCGACACGCATATGGTCGGAGTGGAAGACCTTGCCTGGGGTCGAAAGTATTGGAGCAGGCCCCGTTCCGGGAAATTCTGAAGGCGGTGGCTTCACCACGCCTACAGTCCTCGACCCGGATACCAATGTGAATGTTCGCATCGAACAAATCGCGCCTGAATTCTTTTCGACGCTGGGGGTGCCAATCCTGGCCGGGCGCAATGTCACGGCACAGGACAGTGTGACCTACGACATGCCTTTCGACAGACAGGTTGTCACTACATCGGTTTGCGTCGTCGCCAACGCTCAATTGACCCGGCACTTGGGGTTCTCCTCGCCTGAAGCGGCGCTGGGACACGAAATGGTTTCGATCGGCAAACGGCTGAAAATTGTCGGTGTGGTTGGCGATCAACGTTTCGAAGGTCCGGCGAATGCGATTATGCCAATCGTCTATATCCCAACGACGGATATCCTGCTCCATCGGTTTACCGTCTTGCGGTACCAGGGCGTGAGCGAAACCACTGTGCGGAGCGCAATGCGGGAGGTGTGGCAAAGGATAGCTCCAGAAATGCCGCTGGAGATCAAACAGGCGAACGATCACCTCGACGCCTACTACGTCTCTGATCGCCGCATGATAAACCTCTTTCTTGTAGGAACCCTGCTGGTAGCGGCTGTGGGAATGGTGGGCCTCTACGGACTTGCTGCATTCAGTACATCCGCCCGTACGGCCGAAATCGGCATTCGCAAGGCCATGGGCGCGACCCGCTGGTCTGTGGTCAGGCTTCTTCTGTTCCAGTTTCTCAAGCCCGTCCTCCTGGCCAATCTGATCGCCTGGCCCGTGGCGTACATTGTGCTGGACCGCTGGCTGAAACAGTTCGACGACCGGGTGCCCTTAAGTCTCTGGTTCTTCCTTGCCGGGTCAGGCATCTCCCTTACGGTCGCCGTCCTGACCGTCGCTGGGCTGGCCTTCACGGCGGCCGGCACCACGCCCGGCAAGGCGCTGCGCCATGAATAGGGCGAGCGCAGCATGATCCGATCCTTCCTGATCGCCTTCTATCGTACGACAGCGCGCCATCCGCTGTATGCCGTGCTCAACGTCCTGGGGCTATCCTTCGGCGTCGCGGTGTTCATCGTCATCAGCCTCTATGTCCACTTTGAGGCCACCTTTGACGCCTGGATGCCCAAGGCCGACCGCATTCACGAAATCACCACCACCCGTCTGGTCTGGGACGACAAGGCCGAACCGGACTTTGCCAGTGCGGGGGTGGCTCTGGACGCCGTTCGCGCTGCCGTGCCGCGTGCCCCTTCGACGCAAGTCGTCACGACCTGGTCCATCTTCCAGTATGACGGCGAGCCGGTGGAGGAGGAGGAATACCTTGTCAGTGCCGGCTTCTTCGACGTCTTCGATCTGCCCCTGGTGGCCGGCAGCAAGACCAACGCCCTGACACCGGACTCGATCGTGATCAGCGAGGCCAAGGCGCGCAAATACTTTGGCCATACCGACGTCGTCGGACGCCGTATCGTCCTGCGCGACATGATCGTCGGCGTGATGGACGTTCCGCAAGGTGCCTCCGTCTCGCGGGTCTATACAGTGACAGCCGTTCTGGCCGACACGCCTCCCAATTCCAGTCTGCGTTTCCATTTTGTCCGCCTGCTGACTCCGCAACGTGCCGCCGCTTTCCCTCACTGGGACAACTGGGATGTCAGCACTCACCGGACCTTTGTCGCGTTGGATGGCGCAAAGGCTTTGGCAGAGGCGAATGCGCGTCTGGACGCCTTCGTCGACAGCCACGGTCGCAGCCCCGCTATCGACGCCCAGTTTCCCGGCCGGCCACGCCACGAACGCCTGCGCCTGCGCGCCTTTCCCCTGGCCAAAGAGCACCTGGCCGACCGTAAGGCGATGGCGCCGATCCTGGCACTGGGAACACTCGGCATCCTGGCGTTTGCCATCGCCTTGCTCAACTACGTCAACCTGGCGACCGCCCGCACTATGATCCGCGCCCGTGAAGCGGCTCTGCGGCGAACCCTGGGCGCGACCGAGGGGACCTTGCGGCTGCAGTTCCTTGGGGAAGCCGCCTTGGTCTCGCTGATGGCGGTGGTGCTCGGCTTCAGCCTTGTCGAACTGGCCCTGCCTCTGGTCAATAATTTGGGCGGGACGTCGTTGCGCCTGAGCTACCTGCGTACCTGGCCCTTCCTCGTGGGACTGACGACGGCCGTTCTTCTGTGCGGTGCGATGGCCGGGCTCTACCCGGCCTTTCTGATGGCCGCCTATCGACCGGCCGCCGTTTTCGCTTCGACGCGGACACCGTCAGGCGGACGTCTGGCCGTCCGGCTGCGGGAAATTCTGGTGTTTTTGCAGTTCACCCTCGTCACGGCCTTCCTAATCGTGGTGATAGGCTTCGCCACCCAGTTGCGTCACATCCAGACCTCGAATCTCGGTTTCGATCGCGAAGGGCTGCTGATCACCAATGCGCTGACGGGCGCCACCTTCGACCCGGGCAAGATCAGCGCGATCACCTCGCAGTGGGTCGCCCTGCCCAATGTCGTATCGCTGAGCAGCGGTGTTACACCCGGGCCCTATTATGACTGGGCTCTGTTGCCGATACGACGGACTCTGCCCGGGGCGCAACCGGTCGATGCCAGCGTGCTCATGATCGGAGATCACTATTTCAATGTCTTCGAAGCCAAGCTGCTGGCCGGCCGTGTCCTGACCCGCGACGACCAGGTGATCATGGAGGCTGTTCAGGCGGCGAACCGCGTGCCGATCACGATCAATGTGGTGATCAATCGACGCGCGGCGCAGGCCTACGGCTTCTCCTCGCCGGAAGCAGCCCTGGGGCAGGACCTGATCATTGCGAAAAGGACCCTTCACATCGTGGGGGTCGTTGCCGACCAGAGATTTGGCCCGCCGTCCGAACCGATCGTGCCGCTCGTCTTCTATTCCATGACCCAGATGCAGGAAAAGATGTCGACGATCCTCAGGTACGACGGCGTGTCCGAAGACGTCATGCGGGCGCGCATGATATCGGTATGGCGCCGACTTGCCCCCGACCTGCCGCTCGACCTCGTCTCGGGCAATGAGTCGCTGGAGCACTATTATGAGGCCGACCGCCGGATAACGCGGTTGTTCGTCATGGGGGCCTGCCTGGTGGGCCTGATCGGCGTCATCGGCCTTTACGGCATGGCGGCTTTCAACACGTCGGCCCGTTCGGTGGAAATCGGCCTGCGCAAGGCCATGGGCGGTTCACGGCCGCGGATCACTGGGCTGTTGGTGACGCAATTCCTGCGGCCGGTGGTTCTGGCCAACCTTGTGGCCTGGCCAACGGCGTGGTGGGTCCTCGACCACTGGCTTGGGCAGTTCGACGACCGTGTGGCGCTTAGCCCGATCTTTTTCCTGCTCGGCTCGGGCATTGCGCTACTGATCGCCGTCATGACCGTGGTCGGACTGACCTGGAATGCGGCGGGTTCGGCGCCGGGAAAGACGCTGCGGCACGAATAGGCATTGAAAAATGTTTGGTTGCGTTTAAGAGGTCAGACCAATGTGCCAATGTGCGAACACGACGTCTTTGAGGCGGATTTGAACTTGGCCGTCGTACCTAGAACAGATCAGATTTCGGGACCGCCTGCATGAAAATCACCGCCGCCAAAGTCATCGTTACCTGCCCGGGCCGCAACTTCGTCACCTTGAAGATTGAAACCGACCAGGGCGTCTACGGCATCGGCGACGCCACGTTGAACGGCCGTGAACTGTCGGTGGTTGCCTACCTCGAAGAACACGTCATCCCCGCCCTGATCGGCAAGGATCCGCGCCGCATCGAGGACATCTGGCAGTACTTCTATCGTGGCGCCTACTGGCGCCGCGGGCCGGTGACCATGCGCGCCATCGCCGCCGTCGACGTTGCCCTGTGGGACATCAAGGGCAAGATGGCTGGCATGTCGATCACCGACCTCCTGGGCGGGGCGTCGCGCGACTCGGTCCTGGTCTACGGTCACGCCAATGGTGCCGACCTGGAAGGCACGATCGACGCGGTCGGCAAATATATCGACCTCGGTTACACGGCCATCCGCGCCCAGTCGGGCATCCCCGGCATCAAGCTGGCCTATGGCGTCGGCCGCGGCACCCTGCATTACGAACCGGCTGATGCGACCCTGCCGACCGAAACCGTGTGGAACACGTCGAAATATCTCGACTACTGCCCCAAGCTGTTCGACGCCCTGCGCTCGAACTACGGCAATGAACACGAGCTGCTGCACGACGGCCACCACCGCCTGACACCCAACGAAGCGGCGCAACTGGGCAAGAACCTGGAACCCTATCGCCTGTTCTGGCTGGAGGACATCACCCCGGCCGAAAACCAGGAGGCCTTCCGCCATATCCGCCAGCACACGACGACCCCACTGGCGGTGGGTGAGATCTTCAATACCATCTGGGATGCCAAGGACCTGATTCAGAACCAACTGATCGACTATATCCGC
>NZ_GL883077.1:2054534-2064131 GCF_000204015.1 Asticcacaulis biprosthecium C19
CGAGACGGAGGGGAGCCCAGCCCACCGTCTCACGACCGGCACCTCCCGCATGCGACGGAGATCGTATCAAGGAGGTCGCCATGACTTATGTTTCCGTTAACGGCTATCAGGTCGCGCAAACCCTGCACCGCTTCATCTCCGAGGACGCCATCCCCGGCAGCGGCATCGAGTCGACGCAAGTCTGGCATGCCCTGACCACCCTCCTGACGGAATATGCCGGCCGCAACCAGGATCTGCTGAAACACCGAGACCATCTGCAAGCCGAACTCGACAACTGGCACCGCGTTCACCCGATTGTCGACCCAACGGCCTATCAAACCTTCCTGCGCGACATCGGCTACCTGACGGCCGAACTCGAACCATTCGAGGTCACGACAGAGAACACGGACGACGAAATCGCCAAATTGGCTGGCCCGCAGTTGGTCGTGCCAGTGTCGAATGCCCGCTATGCGTTGAACGCCGCCAATGCTCGCTGGGGCAGCCTGTACGACGCGTTGTACGGCACTGACGCCCTGGGTTCAGCCCCACCCAAAGGCTATGACCCGATGCGTGGTGCCCAGGTCCAAGAGAAGGCACGGCAATGGCTGGACTCTTTCGTCCCTCTGGAAAGGGCGTCGCACGCCGATGTCATCGCCTACCACGCCGGAGCCACCCTAATGGCTGATACGGCGACTGGCCCCGTCGCCCTGAAGGAACCGGCCCAATATGTCGGCCATCGTTCCGGCGGCGTCCTGCTGCGCCACCATGGCCTGCACCTGGAACTGGTCATCGACCCCAAGAATCCCATCGGCGCCGCGCATCCGGCGGGCCTGGCCGACATCATCGTCGAAGCCGCTTCGTCAGCCATCATGGACATGGAAGACAGCGTCGCCGCCGTCGATGCCGACGACAAGGTCGGGGTCTACCGCAACTGGCTGGGCCTGACGCGCGGCGACCTGACCGAGGCCATCACCAAGGGCGGCCAGACGGTCGAACGCCGGTTGAACCCCGACCGCGACTATACTGCGGCGGACGGCTCCGCGCTGACCCTGCATGGCCGCAGCCTGATGCTGGCGCGCAATGTCGGGCTGCATATGTACAGCGACATGGTGCTGGACGGGGAGGGGAGCCCCGTCCCCGAAGGCTTGGTCGACCTGATCGTTACCGCCCTGATCGCTCGCCACGACGGCGGCGCCAATTCGCGCGCCGGATCCGCCTATATCGTCAAGCCGAAACTGCATGGCCCCGACGAGGTCGCTTTCGCCGTCGCCACCTTCGCTCGCGCCGAGAGCCTGCTCGACCTGCCGCAAGGCACCCTGAAGATCGGCATCATGGACGAGGAACGCCGCACCAGCGCCAGCCTGAAGGCTTGTATACGCGCGGCCGCCGACCGCGTCTTCTTCATCAATACCGGCTTCCTGGACCGCACCGGCGACGAAATCCATTCGGTCATGGAAGCCGGCCCGGTCGTCCGCAAGGCTGACATGAAGAAGGCCGCGTGGATCACAGCCTACGAAAATGCCAACGTCGATGACGGCCTGATCTGCGGCCTGCCGGGCCATGCTCAGATCGGCAAAGGCATGTGGGCGGCGCCCGACCGGATGAATGACATGCTGAGCCAGAAGATCGGCCATCCGCAGTCGGGCGCTTCAACGGCTTGGGTACCGTCACCAACCGCGGCGGTGCTGCACGCCATCCACTATCACCTGACCGATGTCGTCGCCCGCCAAGCGGAATTGCGCCACCGTGAGCCGGCATCGCAGGACGACCTGCTGACCCCGCCGGTGATGGCCGAACGCCCGTCTGATACGGAGATTCAGGAAGAACTGGACAACAATCTGCAAGGCATCCTCGGCTATGTCGTCCGCTGGATCGACTTCGGCGTCGGCTGTTCCAAGGTGCCGGACATCCACGATATTGGGCTGATGGAGGACCGCGCCACCTTGCGGATTTCCAGCCAGCACGTTGCCAACTGGCTGCGGCACGGCCTGATCACCACTGACCAAGTCGAAGCCCGCCTGCGCCATATGGCGGCAGTGGTCGACCGCCAGAACGCGGGTGACCCTGCCTACGTCCCGATGGCCCCGGCCTTTGACGGCCTGGCCTTCCGCGCCGCCCGCGACCTAGTTCTGGAAGGCCGCGTCCAACCGAACGGTTACACCGAGTTCGTCCTGCACCGCTACCGCAAGGAAGCGAAGGCTAGGTCTAAGCAAGTAGCGGAGTAGTAGCTAAATTCCCTCTCCCCAGCCTCGCCGGCAGGCATTGAGGGGAGAGGACGAGAGCTGAGCGAAGCGAAAACGATCGGGTGAGGGTTGAGGAGGTTCAACGCCTACAGTTTTCAGCCGAAATAACCCCTCACCCCAACCCTCTCCCCTCGAGTGGGGAGAGGGAGGATTGTTCGTTCTTATCTAAATCCATTTGTCGGAGTAGAAAACTCACTCTTTCGCCGCAAAAGCCCAGTTGACGCCTCGAAACCCTTTCTGCTATCCCTGCGGACGCTATAATTGTCCTACAATAAAACTCAGAGAGCAGGAGACACCCATGTTCGCCAAAACCTTGCTGGCCGCCGCCAGCGTGGCCGCCGTCATGCTTGCCGCACCGCTGGCATCCGCCGAAACCGTCAAAGCCGCCGGCACCCTGAAATCCGACCAGCCCGGCGCGGTCATCAACAAATATGTCTACGGCCAGTTCTCCGAACACTTGGGCGCCGGCATCTATGGCGGCACCTGGGTTGGCGAAGACTCACCCATTCCCAATACGCGCGGTATCCGCAACGACGTCGTCGCGGCGTTGAAGGATCTGCACGTGCCGCTGATCCGCTGGCCGGGCGGCTGTTTCGCTGACGAATACCACTGGCGCGACGGCATTGGCCCGCGCGACAAGCGCCCGTCGCGCAAGAACAACTGGTGGGGCGGATCGCCGGAATCCAACCACTTCGGCACTCACGAGTTCTTCGATTTCGCCGAGCAGGTCGGCGCCGACGCCTATGTCTCGATCAATGTCGGCTCGTCCAACCCGACCGAGATGCGCGAATGGATCGAATATATGACCTCGCCGGGTGACGACACTCTGGCCCAGGAACGCCGCAGCAACGGCCGCGACAAGCCCTACAAGGTGCCGGTCATCGGCATTGGCAATGAAACCTGGGGCTGCGGCGGTGCCATGACGCCAGAATACTATTCCAGCGAGTACCGTCGCTTCCAGGAGTTCTATCACAAGGGGGCGGATAATTCGGGCGCCCGGATTGCCGTCGGTCCGTCCGGAGACGACACCAACTGGACCGAAGTCATCATGAAGAATATCGGCAACCGCCGCATGGATGGCATTTCGCTGCACTACTACACCCTGCCGACCGGCAATTGGGACAAGAAGGGGCCGTCGATCAACTTCGACCAGCAGGCCTGGGTCGATACCTTCGATCGGACCTTGCGCTTGGACGGCTATATCCAGAAGCATATTGCCGTGATGGACAAGTACGACCCCGAGAAAAGGGTCGCCCTTTATGTCGATGAATGGGGCACCTGGTACGATGTCGAACCCGGCACCAATCCGGGCCACCTGTATCAGCTCAACACCTTGCGCGACGGGGTTCTGGCCGCGGCCAACTTCAACGTCTTCCACAAATATCCTGAGCGGGTGCAGATGACGGCCATCGCCCAGACCATCAATGTGCTACAGGCCGTGATCCTGACGGACGGCGACAAGATGGCCATGACGCCGACCTACCATGCCTTCAAGATGTACGTCCCGTTCCAGGACGCCACTATGATCCCGCTGGATATCACGGCGCCGGGCTTTACCTTAGGCGGCAAAACCATCCCGTCGTTCAACGCCTCGGCCGCCAAGGCTAAGGACGGTCATGTCTATATCGGCATCGCCAACATGAATCCGGTGGATGGTCTGAACCTGACGATTGACCTGGGCGCGCTGAAGGCCAAGGGCGTTTCGGGCCAGGTGCTGACGGCGCCGAAGATGGACTCGCTGAACCGTCCGGGCGCCAAGCCCGAAGTGGTTCCCGTCGACTACAAGGGCGGCAAGGTGAAGGGCTCGACCCTGACACTTGACATCCCGTCCAAGTCGGTCGTTGTGGTCCGCCTTGACTAAAACCCGAAGGGCCGCCGGTTCGCCGGCGGCCCAAATCGGCAACCGGGCTGGAGATGCAATGAGGGTCATAGCCCTGAGCCACGGCGAACCCAACACGTTCGCTGGTGAGGCGCCCAACCGCACGCTGGACCAGGTCACGCGCTGCGAACTGCACGCCTTCGAGATCGAGAACCCAATGGGCATGGCCCTGGTTTTGGCCGGCGGCGGCTACCTAAAACTGGTGTTCGAAAAAGAAGGCATTGAGGTCGCCAGGTGGCTGAACATGCTTGGCTACAACGCCTACGTCCTGGCCCACCGCCTGCCAGGCCAGCCAGATGGAGACGGCGGCGTTCATCCGGCCGATATCGCCCTTCGGGACGGTCTTACCGCCATGACTGCCCTCAGCGAATGGAACCTGCCGTTTTTCCTGGTTGGCCTGTCGTCGGGCGGACACCTGGCTGGCACCCTGGCCTGCCAGGAAACAGCGCTCGACCTGCGCGGTACGATCATCGCCTATGCGCCGGTCAATGCCAATCATCGCGATTACAAGGCGCCGGCAGGCAAGCCCGACTTCCCGCCGCCGGAAAAGCAGGCCTTTTACAATGCCTGGCCGATCGGTATTGCCGCCGAACCGCATGGCGTGCCGAAATGCCCGGTCTTCCTGGCCTATGCCCTGCACGACACGGCGGTGCCGGTGGAGCATGCTCTGAACTTCATCAAGACAGCGCGGGACCTGAATCTGGACCTGGATGCCCATATCTTTGGACTGGCGCCTCACGGTTTCGCGTTACGCGACCTGGACGGCAGCCAGGCGGCCTGGCCTGACTTTGCCGCCGCCTGGCTGGAGCGTAAGAGAGGCTGACGCTTCGCGAGTAGGCTAAAGCGCCTTAGGATGCTATCTAGCCACAGAAATCTGCCGAGGGTGACCGCATGATTATGTCCCGTAGAAACCTGCTCACCGCGAGCGCCGCCGCGTCCATGGCGTTCGGCGTGTCCGCTGTTCCGGGCCGCACATCGAATGCAGCGCGCTTTTCGCTGGCCTACGCCCCACATGAAGGCAGCTTCGCCAGCCGGGGCGGCCTTATCGAGCAAATCGCTTATGCCGCCGACCAGGGCTTTACCGCCTGGGAAGACAATACGGCGCGTGATCGACCTATCGCCCAGCAGGAGCAGATGGCCAAGGCGCTGGCTCAGCGGAACATGACAATGGGCGTTTTTGTCGCCAGCATGCCGAAATGGGGGCAATCTCGCCCTTGGCTGGGCAGCGACGACGGCGCCGAACGCGAAGCCTTCCTGGCCGACATCCGCGCCTCGATCGATGTCGCCAAGCGGCTTAGCGCAAGCTGCATAACCGTCGTCCCGGGTTTCGTGGCGCCCAAGATTCCGATCGATATCCAGACCGCCCGTATTATCGACCTGATGCGCCGGGCCAGCGACATCGTGGCGTCTCAAGACCTGGTGCTGGTGATGGAGCCGCTGAACACCCTGACCGACCATCCCGGCGTGTACCTGCAGACCATCGCCCAGGGCTTCGCCGTGGCCCGCGGAGTCAACAGCCCGTCCGTCAAGATTCTCGCCGACCTGTATCACCAACAGATCCAGGCCGGTAACCTGATCCCGACGCTGGAAACCTGCTGGAGCGAGATCGCCTATCTTCAGTTCGGCGACAATCCGGGCCGCAAGGAACCGACCTCCGGCGAGATCAACTACAACGCCATTGTCCGTTGGCTCCGGGCGCGCAGCTTTGCCGGGGTCATAGGCATGGAGCACGGCAATTCGCTGGCTGGCCGGGGAGGGGAGGAGCGCTTGGTCGCCGCCTATCGCGAGATCGATCGAGCTTAGCCGCCCCGACCGGGTAGCGGACGACGGCGGAACGAAGTGAACGCTATAGGCGCTGTGCGGCGAGCCCGAGCGTAATGGCGGAACCTAATGAAAATGTTTAACAACGGATGGACACGGACATCCGTGTCCATCCGTGGTTGAAAAATCTTGGGCAGACGGAGGATTATCCCCATCCACCGCCGATCGCCCGGATCAGCCCGACCGTCGCCTGATACTGCGCTGACCGGACCGCCAGTGACTGCCGTCGAATGGCGAGAAGTTGGCGCTGGGCATCCAGCACCTCCAGCTGCGACGCCGAGCCGTTGGTATAACGCGACTGCGACATGGCCAGAGCTCGTGTCGCGGCGGTCACTGCCCGGTCCTGGGCCGCCTCCTGCTGTCGCAGCCAGATCAGGTCCGTAAGTTGGTCCTCGACATCGGCAAAGGCCACCAGGGCCGTCTGCTGATAGGTGGCAAACGCCACATCCAGCCCGCCCTTGGCATAGTCGACGCCGGCCTGGCGACGGCCGCCGTCAAAGATCGCCTGCGACAATATTCCGGTCAGCGACCAGTTTTTCGCCGCATCCTCGAACAGGTTACCCAGATCGCCCGAGGCATAGCCGCCATCCGCTGTCAGGCTCAAGGCCGGCAGCCACGCCGCTTTTGCTATGCCGACACGACGCTGCGCACCGTACAGGGCCGCTTCCGCCGCCAGCACGTCCGGCCGGCGCTTCAACACCTCGCCCGGAATGCCGGCCGGGATGACCGGCACCGAACCGGCCCAGCCCTGATCCGCCCAGGACGCCGCGGCGACATCGAAGGTACTGGCCGGCTCACCCAGCAAGACCGCCAGGGCATGGGCCACCTGGGCGCGGCGCTGGTCCAGGGCCGCGGCCTGGGCTTCGGTCGCTGCGACCTCGGCCTGCAGACGCGCCACATCCAGTTCCGCGACATCACCGGCCTCGAACCGCCGCTCGGTCACTGACAAAGTCCCGCGATAGGCCGTCAGGGTGTCCGCAACAATCGCCTGGTCCTCATCCAAAGCCCGCAAAGTGAAATAGGTTTCCGCCACCCGCGACTGGATCAGCAGTTGCGTATCGCGGAGAAGGTTCTCACTGGCCACAGCATCGAACTCGGCCGCCTGGGACGCGGCGCGCAGCCGCCCGAACAGGTCGACCTCGTAGGACAGCTCAGCCCCGATGGCATGACCGGTCGCCGGCTTTGACTGACCGACCTCCGCGCCGTGGCTGGCGGCGTAGCTTGCCCCCAACTGCGGCCAAAGACCTGACCGCGCCGACCCCATGAGCGCTCTGGATTGCTCCAACCGCCCGGCGGCAATGCGGATATCGTGATTGCTTTCACTGGCCCGGGCCATGAGATCATTAAGAACATCATCGCGAAAGACCAGCCACCAGGCGCCAACCCCAATCGCAGGGGAGGACACCGGGGCGGACAAGGTGGCTCCATTGTCCACCCCGGTGAAGGCGGCAGGTGTTTCCACCTGTGCCTGTTGCAACGGTCCGGTGGCGCAGCCGCTCAACAGAAGAGCAGCAAAGGAAAGGGCAAGGGTGCGCATCAGAAGGCCTCCGGCTTGAGTTTGGCGGACTGGGTGGTCGGTTTCGGCGCGTCGTCATGCGCCGGTTCGTCCTCCCCACCCAGGGTCGAGGCGTGCGCCTTGAGCGGCCGGTTACCCGAGAGGGCCCGCAGCAGCACGTAGAAGAAGGGCGTCATGAACAGGCCGATGATGGTGGCGCCGATCATGCCGCCGAAGACGGCAACCCCCATGGCGTGGCGCATCTCGGCTCCGGCGCCGTGGCTTAAGACCAGCGGCAGGACGCCCATGATGAAGGCGATCGAGGTCATCAGGATCGGTCGCAACCGCAACCTTGACGCCCGGATGGCAGCCTCCAACGGATTCAATCCCGTCATTTCCAGTTCGCGGGCGAACTCGACGATCAGGATGGCGTTTTTCGCCGACAGTCCCACCAGGACGAACAGGCCGATCTGGGTGAAGATATTGTTGTCGCCGCCCGACAGCCAGACCCCGACCATGGCCGATAGCAGACCCATCGGCACGATCAGGATGATCGATAGTGGCAGGACCATGCTCTCGTACTGGGCGGCCAGCACCAAAAACACCAGCAGGATGACCAGAGGATAGATCAGGGTCGAGGAATCCCCGGCCAGGATCTGCTGATAGGTCAGTTCCGTCCATTCGTACTCGATACCCGGCGGCAGGGTCTCTTTCGCGATACGCTCGATCGCCGCCTGGGCCTGGCCTGACGAGAAGCCGGGCGCCGGTCCGCCCGTCACGTCGGCGGCCAGATAACCATTATAGCGGCCGGCCGTGACGGGACCAAACGACGGCTCGACCTTCAGCACGGCGGCCAGCGGGATCATCTCACCCGACGACGAGCGCACCTTCAGCTTACCGATATCCTCCGGTCGGGCGCGGTAGGGCGCATCGGCCTGGACACGGACCGAATAGGTCCGGCCGAAGCGGTTGAAGTCGTTGACATATTGCGAGCCAAGATAGATCTGCATGGTCTGGAAGATGTCGTCGACCGACACGCCCAACTGACGCGCGCGGGTCCGGTCGATATCGGCATAGAGCTGCGGCGTATTGATCTGGTAGCCGCTGAACACGCCTGCCAGTTCCTTGGTCTGGTAGGCCTTGGCGACGAAGGCCTTGGTGGCCTTGTCCAACTCGGCATAGCCTAGCCCGCCGCGGTCCTCCAGTTGCAGCTTGAAGCCGCCAGTCTGGCCCAGGCCCAACAAGGCCGGGGGTGGGAACATGATGGCATTGGCCTCCTCGATGCCGGCCAGCTTGGCGTTCAGCGACCCGGCGATGGCGCCAGCCGAAGGACGGTGTTCCTTGAACGAGTCCAGCGGCATGAAGATCACCGCCGAATTGGCCGAGATCGTAAAGCCGTTGATCGACAGGCCGGGGAAGGCGATGGCATGCTTGATGCCCGGTTCCTTGGCGGCGATCTCGCTGACCTTGCGCACCACGGCCTCGGTGCGGTCCAGGGTGGCGCCGTCAGGCAGTTGCACCATGCCGACCAGATAGGCCTTGTCCTGCTGCGGAATGAACCCGCCCGGCACGATGTTGAACATGACAAACGCCAACCCGGCCAGACCGGCATAGACGCCCAGCATCAGGCCCTTGCGCGTGGCGGTCTTGGCTACGCTTTTGCCGTAGGCGTCGCCGCTCTTTTTGAACGCGCGGTTGAACCAGGCAAAGAAGCCGCCGAACCAGTGATCCATGAACCGGGTCAGGCCGTCCTTGGGCGCATCATGGCCCTTCAGCAGCAAGGCGGCCAGGGCCGGCGACAGGGTCAGGGAGTTGATCGCCGAAATCACCGTCGAGATGGCGATGGTCAGCGAGAACTGACGGTAGAACTGGCCCGACAGACCCGTGATAAAGGCCAGCGGCACGAAGACGGCGACCAGCACGAGAGCAATGGCAATGATCGGGCCGGAGACTTCGCGCATGGCCTGGTAGGTGGCCTCGCGCGGGCTCTTGCCGGCCTCGATGTTGCGCTCGACGTTTTCGACGACCACGATGGCGTCATCGACGACGATGCCGATGGCCAGAACCAACCCGAACAGGGTCAGGGCATTAATCGTAAAGCCAAACAGGTGCATCACCGCAAAGGTCCCGATCACCGACACCGGCACGGCCAGCAGCGGGATCAGCGACGCCCGCCAGGT
>NZ_GL883077.1:2064354-2065438 GCF_000204015.1 Asticcacaulis biprosthecium C19
GGTCGCGTGGACCTCTTTCGACAACTGTAGCGAATTGGCACCCGCGGTCTCGAAAATCGGGATGGCGACGGCGTTCTTGTTGTCCAGCAAGGACCGCAGGGCATAGTCGGACCCGCCGAGTTCCACCCGCGCAATGTCACCCAGATAGGTTACGGCGCCGTCGGCGCCGGTCTTGACAATGATGTTGCGGAAATCCTCCTCGGACGTCAGGCGGCCCTGGGCGTTGACCGGCATCTGCACGGTCACGTCGGGCAGCCCGGGCGAAGCGCCGACCGTACCGGCGGCTGCCTGGACGTTTTCCGAACGTATGGCGTTGGTGATGTCGGCGGGAGACAATCCGCGTTCCGCGACCTTTTGCGGATCCAGCCAGATGCGCATCGAATACTCGCCGCCGCCGAACATCTGGATCGGGCCAACGCCTTTGATCGACTGCAGCCGGTCCTTCACATGCAGCAGGGCATAGTTGCGCAGATAGGTGACGTCATAGCGGCCGTTGGGTGAGGTCAGGTGGACCACCATCGGCAGGGATGACTGTGACTTCTGGGTGGTAATGCCCAGCGCTCGCACATCTCCGGGCAACCTGGCCTCGGCCTGGCTGACCCGATTCTGCACCATCTGCTGCGCCAGGTCAGCATCGGTCCCCAGCTTGAAGGTGACGGTCAGGGTCATCTGGCCGTCGGCCGTGGCCTGAGACGACATGTAGAGCATGTTCTCGACGCCGTTGACCGCCTCCTCGATGGGGGCGGCGACGGTTTCGGCGATCACAGCGGGGCTGGCGCCAGGATAGAAGGCGCGCACCACCACCTGTGGCGGCACGACTTCGGGATATTCCGATACAGGCAAGACCCGCAACGATAGGAGGCCTGCCAGCAGGATCAGGAGGGACAGGACGCCGGCAAAGATCGGCCTGTCGATGAAAAATTTGGAGAGGTTCATTTGGAGGCCCTTTCGGGTACAGCCGTCCCTGTCCGCACCCGAAGGGCGCAGAGGGATGCGTTAAACTGAGATTTCTTCTCCTCCCCAGTTTACGGGGGAGGTGGCATCGAGCGAAGCGAGATGACGGAAGGGGCTATTCCACTGACAG
>NZ_GL883077.1:2065561-2067808 GCF_000204015.1 Asticcacaulis biprosthecium C19
GCAGACCAGGGCGGGAGAGGGTATCTTCCTTACGCGTCCGGCAAACCGAAAGTCGGGGTCATGGCAACCACCTTTTCGGCGACCACCGAACCCGGGCCGACGTGCTGAACGCCGCTGACGATCACGCGCTCACCGTCCTTCAAACCTGAGGTGACGATGCGCTGGCCGTTGACCGCCCCGCCCAGAACCACTTCGCGATAGGCGACCTTGTGATCGGCGCCGACAACATAGACGAAGCGTTTGTTCTGGTCGGTCCCCAGCGCCAACTCGGACACCAATAATGCGGGCTTGGTTTGGGCAGATCCCAGATGCACCCGCACGAACTGGCCCGGGATCAACCGTCCATCAGCATTGCTGAACACGGCCCGGGCGCGCAAGGTGCCGCTACGGCCATCGAACTGGTTGTCGATCAACTGCAGATGGCCCTCGATCGGCGCCTCGCCATTGTCGGTCTCGACCGTGACGGGCACCTTGTCCAGGGCCTGGCCGCTCAGATCGGCCAGGGTGCGTTTGATCACCGCTTCATCGGCGTCAAAACTGGCATAGATCGGTGAGACCGACACCAGCGTCGTCAAAACCGGCGACTGCGGTCCGGCGCCGACCAGGTTGCCGGCCGTGACCTCGATCCGGCCGACCCGGCCCGAGACCGGCGCGCGGACCTGGGTGTAGCTCAAATTCAGACTGGCGCTTTGCAGTTGCGCCCGCGCAGCGGCCACCGAAGCCTCGGCGGCCTTGAGATCGTTGGTGCGGCTTTCGACGTCCGACTGGGCGATCGCGTGGTCGGCCCACAGTCGCTGGGCGCGGGCCTGTTCCGATGTAGCCAGGGTCAGCCGCGCCTGGGCAGCGGCAACATCGGCCTGGGCGCGGGCGACGTCGGCCTGATAGGGTGCGGGGTCGATGGTGACCAGCAGGTCGCCCTTGTTGACCAGAGTACCTTCCCGGAAGTGGACGGCCTTGATAGCGCCGGCGACGCGCGGGCGGATTTCGACTCGGTCGATGGCCTCCAGCCGGCCGGAGAAGTCGTCCCACTGGGCGACCTCCTGCAGCTTCACGACGGCAACGGAAACCGGGGTGGCAGGGGCGGGGTCTTGTGCCTGGGCGCGGTTGGCTGCGACCGTGCCGATACCGGCAGCGGTAATGAGAACGGCCGCCGCGGCGCTGGCGACGAGGATTTTGCGATAGCGGTCAAGTGACAGCGAAGAGATGACGGGATCGAACATAACGAATGTCCTTTGGGGAGAAAGGAGGGGGGCGGGACTTGCGGCAACGCGGCGAAGTCCCATTTAACTGCGGACCTGCATAAAATAGTGCGCTGCGTCATTTTGTAAACATATTTTTATGCGAAATCGCAAATAAATATGCACACGATAGTTTCTTGGGCAAAAATCGGGCGCGAAAACCCAACAATCTCTTTCTTGTCAGGAAAGGATCGGGCTCTGGCCAAGGACCTGGAACGGCGCTAAGGTGATGTTATATAAGACGGTGAGCGGTCGGAAACTGTCAGCAGGGCGTGCGTTCAGGAGTTAGGCGTACCATGGACGATCTGAAAATTCTGGAAGAGGGCGGCCTGGTCTGCGGCGGCGAAGGGCTGGATGTCCAGGCCTGCGGCATGGTCAAGCGTGGTCGTGGCCGGCCGCGTGCCTTCGATCCGGACACGGTCCTCGAAAAGGTGCTTGAGCTGTTCTGGGAGCGTGGCTTTGCCGCCACGTCGCTGGACGACATTGCCGCCGCCACGGGAGTCAGCCGCCCCAGCCTGGCCTCGGCCTTCGGCGACAAGGAGCAGCTCTATATCAAGTCGATCGAGCTCTACCGCCAACGCATCAACGAACAACTGGATACGGTCCTGACCTGCAAGGGCGACGGCTGCACCTTGCTAACGATTGTACGAAGCTATTTCGATGTCATGATCGACACCTATACCGGCCATTCCGAAAGCTGCCTGGGCTGCGCCTTCATGAGCACGGCGGTGAACGAAGCGCCGCGCCATGAATCGATCATGGACATGGTCCAGAACGCGATTGCCGGTTTCGACCAGCGCTTCGAGGAATTCTTCGCCGGCGCCAAACGCTATGGTCATCTGCGCCCGGAAGCCGACCCGAAGGTGTTGTCCCAGATGATGGTGGGTTTGACGGCGAACATCGGGATGCGCGCCCGTGCCGGCGCCAGTCGCGAGGAACTGCGCCAGATTATCGCCGATACTACGGCATATCTGTTCGCCTGAAACCAACTTATACCAACGGCGTTGGG
>NZ_GL883077.1:2067953-2124311 GCF_000204015.1 Asticcacaulis biprosthecium C19
CCTTCGGCCTGGCTCATTTGCGCGCCACCTCCCCATCGAAGAAATGGGGAGGAGTAGGAAGCAATTGTCACACGACATTTGAGTCAAGTCCAAACGCCGTTGGTATTACCCTCGGCTCGCGCCGCGTCAGGTTACAATTCAGTCTGCGTCTTTCGCCACAGCCGTGGCCATAGCCTCGACCAGGGTACCGTCGTCCTGGCTCAACTCCCAGGCAAACAAACCCGCCAGCCCCTCCTGCTGCACATAGCGCCCCTTCGCTGCCAATGTCCGTGGCGTGTCCAGCGACAGGAAGCCGCCCGTCTTCGGGTCATGGAAATAGGCGGCCTCAGCCGTCTCGTCATAACCCGCGGTCCAGCCCTTGGCCTCGAGCTCGCGCGCCTGAACTTCCGTCCACGAGGCCATGCCCGCCAACTCGCCACTCGACCCACTGGCCGGGAAGCGACCTTCTTCGAAGTGGGCATTCTTCCACTCACGGGCATAGAAGCCCGCGCCCAGCACCATCTTTGCCTTGGGCACCCCCGCCGCCGCCAGGTTGCGAATCATGGCGTCCGACCCGTAACCCTCGGTCGACGGACCGGCGACCAGATTGGTATGGTGGCCGGGCCAGCCGCCACCGCCGGAATAGTCGCCGATCCGCTCGAAAGACTTCTCCGGCGTAAAATCGTAGGTCATGACGAAGACCAGGTCGAAGTCGTCCTCGACGCCCTTCCAGTCGATACCGGCCACGGATCGTGGATAACCGGCGACGGCCGTGGTCAGCAGGCGCTCGCGGCCATCCTGGATCTCCAGGCCGTCGAAGGCACCGCGCAGAGTCTCGACCAAGGCGCGGTGGTCCGCTGCCTCCTGCATGCGGCCTGCGTCGGACAGTGGCGCGCGCGCCTCGTCGCCGCCGCCGGGATATTCCCAGTCGATGTCCAGCCCGTCAAATACCGGATACTTTGTCAGCAGGGCGACCGCCGAATCCGTAAAGGCCTTTCGCCTTTCCGGCGCCACGACCACTTCCGGGTACATCGGCATGCCCCAGCCGCCGACCGAGGCGATGATCTTAAGACCGGGATTGCGCTGCTTCAACTCGGCAATGGCCGTGAGTTCCGCGCGGATCTGCGGCGTGTCGGGCAAGGTGATGGCATAGTCGGCGACACCTGCACAGATCGGGTCGCGCACCTTCTTCTCCTCTGCGTCGAAGGCCGGGCTGTCGCCGCAGACCGGAACGAACGAATAGATAAGGTGCGTCAGCTTCTGCACCGAGGGACGTTGCAACGCCGCTTGCGTGCCGCCGGAAGGGTAGTAGTAGGTGGCGATGACGGGCTGCGCCGCGGCCGGAAGTCCCAGCCAGGTCGCGCCCAGACAGAGGGCGGAAAAGAAAGCCGTGCGCGTGCGCATCCCATATGTCCTTGTCGTCTGAGAATGTCACAACAGCTATCGCCAATGTGCATCCAAAGCAAGTCCAATTGCGGACCTGACTAAGCTGCGCAATCTCTGGATTGCCCTGAAGTAGGTGTCGGCGATCCGCCGCCGCTATCCCAGATACTGGCGTAGAAAGGACTCATGTGTCGCCATGCCAGCGACCGCACGGTCGATCCCGGAACTCATGTCGGATAGGAATTTCTCGGCTTGTGCACGCTTGATCATTCGCCCCAGGTGATGCCAGCCACGGGGCTGAAGCCCTTGACCCAACATGACCTGGAGCCAGGAGTCGATGCGGAACAGTTCACCGGAGGCCTGCCAGGCGACGGCGTTCTCCTCGAACACCTGGATGCGGTGGGCCAAACTGTCAGGAATGGACATGGCCCGGCGGTCACGCCAGAACGGACTGTCGTCGCGCTGCGTCGCCTTGTAGTGCAGGATGACAAAATCCCGCACCATGTCTAGTTCATCCGATGCCAGCTTGTTGAAATGGTTGGCCAGCGCGTCACTTATGCCATTGAAGGGGAAGAGTTGAATCAACCTGGTGACACCGATCTGGAACAGATGAATGCTGGTTGATTCCAACGGCTCAATGAACCCGCTCGATAACCCCAGGGTCAGGCAGTTCTTGTTCCAGGTCTTGAGGCGCCGGCCGGTTACAAACCGGATGAGCCTTGGTTCCGTCAATCTTGGCGCGTCCAGAGATCCCAACAACTGGTCCCGCGCGGCATCGTCCGATAGGTACTCACTGCTGTAGACCAGTCCATTGCCGACGCGGTTTTGGAGCGGAATTCTCCAGCGCCAACCGGCGTCGTGCGTGATGGCGCGCGTATAGGGTTGGATAGGGCCCTGGGCTTGTGTCTGGACGGCCACGGCGCGATTCATGGGCAACCAGTGTGTCCAGTCTTCGTACCCGGTCTTGAGCGTTTCTTCGATGAGGAGACCGCGGAAGCCGGTGCAGTCGATGAACAAATCGCCTTCCACGACCTCCCCCGACTCCAGATGCAGGGCATGAATGAACCCCGACTCGGGATGCTGCTCGACACGGGATATCTTGCCCTCTATGCGTCTGACCCCGCTCTGTTCACTGATTTTGCGGAGGAATTGTCCATAAAGGCCTGCATCGAAATGGTAGGCATAGTTAAGCCCCCCCTGATCTGATGTCTGGAACTTTCCGGCTTCAGCCGCCTGTAGTTCAAGACAGTAGTCTCCAAGCTTGCCGCCGTAGCCCTCTGACTTCGCCTGCATCCAGACATGGTGAAAGGGAGCGACCCAGGTGGAACGACCGACGGTACCAAATGAGTGCATGTAGCGATCGCCGGGCCTACCCCAGTTTTCGAAGGCAATGCCGAGCTTGAACGTGCCGTTGGTTGCGCGCAGGAAGTCGCGCTCGTTTATGTTGAGAAAGTTGTGAAAGGTTCTGACCGTGGGAATGGTCGCTTCGCCCACGCCCACGATGCCGATGTCGTCGGACTCCACCAGGGTGATATCCAGCAAAGGTCCCAGCATGCGACTGAGGGCGGCGGCGGCGCACCAACCCGCGGTGCCGCCCCCGGCAATGACGACGCGCCTGACCTGTTGTCCATCCATGATCGTGGTCTGCCTGTTTCTCTTAGCGGTTCAATTTGTTCAGAAGCATGGCGCGCAAACGCCTGGCCTTCATTTCATCCATGGGCGCCAGATTGCCACGCGCCACTTCTGGCAGGTGTTCGCCGGCGCGGTCGGCTGGGCCGAAGACATAGTAGTCGAACATGTCGCGCCAAGCCTGTTTCTCAGGATCCGGCCGGTCGCGCAGGCTCAAGAGGCCGTGCAGCAGGGTGTTCATCGGCGTGTCCATATAGACCGGCGTCGTATTCCACCAGTAGTTGACCAGGATATTGAAATCCTCCAGCGCCTCGACATGATGCCACCAAAGTGCGGGGTAGAAGAGGACGTCGCCGGGTTCCATTTCGGCGACCTGACCGGCGGCTTCGGCCAGGCGGAAACGCGGGTAGCGATCGTAATCGGGTTGGCGAAAATCGACCATGCTGACCACCTGGCCGCCGGGCGTCGGCTCCAGCGGACCGGGATAGAGGTTGTGGACCTGGGCAGGTGGAAACAGGGTAAAGCGCCGGCGGCCAGCCACACAGACGGCCATGTTATGCGACATGTCGTAATGGCAGGTTGCGGTGGTGCGATTGCCGATCCAGATGCTGCGCAACAGGTTGTGGGCGAACATCGGATGGTCCAGCGTCAGGCAATTGGCCTCGTTCAGGCCCGGCAGGTAGATGCCCAGATCGGTCGAGCCAACATAGTAGGACGGGGCATCGGGATGTCCGGCCATGGCAAGAATACGTTCGAGAAATTCGTCCAGTGCTACCCGCTCAGCGGTGAAATTCATGCCGCTGATATCGTCATTGTAGAAGAAGCGACCGCGGATATCGGGCGCAGCGGTGTAACCCACGACGCGCTTGTCCTGATAAAAGGTCTTGAGGTAGTCCGCGGCACGCCGCGCCGATACCCGGCCTTCGCGGACCAGCGGCCAGTCGCGCGCCAGCCCGGCGAGAATGACCGGAGATTGGTCGGCCATCAACTCATCGAAAGGGATGGCATCCGGTGTGATGCCCGCAATGATCCGCGTAGTTCTGGAAATGTCCGGCATGGTTGCTCGCAATTATTCCTGCGCTGCCCGGCGCTGGTTTTTCATCGCGATGATGCGGCGGACATTGCTCAGTGACGCGATCGCATAATAGGCAAGCCCAAGATAACCCTGCTTGTTCAACCGCTCCAGGGCAGCGCCTTCCAGCTTGCCCAGCGCTTCTTGGCTAATCGAGAAAATTTCGGGGATGTTGTATTCAGTCGTATCATCCAGCTTGACTTCGATCTGGACTGCGGCAACCAGCCCGGCCTGGATAAAGGCATTGAACATGCCGCGACTGGCATCGACGCCGGTATGAATGGTGCGCAAGGCCAGGGCATGGCGCTCCAACTGAGGAGCGTTTCCGCCTTGGGGCAGAAACAGAGCATGACCGTCGTCGCGACTGACGCGCGGGTCGTCGAGATTGATCGCCATGGTCGGCTCACGTTTGACTTCGCCGGCCTCTTCGCGTTCGCGGAAACCGATCATGAAAGGTCCGCGGGCCTGCATGGCGGGTATGTAGCTGGCCTTCCAGTCGGTGCCATCCAGGAACAGGTTTTCACCCTTGTCGAGCCCCAGCAGGGCATAGGCCTGGAGACCGCCGCGATCGTCGCGGCGGAAATAGATCGGGTAGTCGCGTTGTGCGTCGGCGAACTCGTTGGCGAAAATGGCCACCTCGTTGATGGCGTCGCCATATAGTGCGCCGTAACCCGGACGTACCTTCAGGTTGTGGTGCTGGACATTGTCGAGGGCGACGGCGTTGGGCATGGCTCGGGACTTTCGAAGGCAGGATATTCTGTAGACTTACCCCCGGAAATTCCGGGTTTCAAATAAAAGAAAAAGGCCGCGGCGAACCGCGGCCTTTCCCGTGACGGCGAACCGTCGTTCAGGCTTAGAACTTGTAACGCACGCCCACTTGGTAGCGCGTATCCAGTTCCTGAGCGTAGTACATGTTGACCTTATCGCGGCCGTGGGTACGGAGGTGTTCCTTACCCAGGTTCAGGCCTTCAAAGGTCAGCTGGACTTGCGGGGTGAGCTGATAGTTCACCGAGGCGTCGATCACGCCGAACTCTTCGACATAGGTCGGGTTACCAGCGGCGCCGTCACGACCGGTGCCGACCAGGTATTCGTCACGCCAGTTGTAGGACAGGCGGCCCGACAGCGGGCCCTTGTCGTAGATCAAGGTGACGTTGAAGGTGTCCGAGAGACCCAGCAGAGCGAACTGGGTGGTGCCCGGAGGCGCCGAGTTGTCGAAGTTGACGTCTCCCTTGACGGTGGTCAGGCTGCCCGAAAGGCCGAAACCGGTGTCGCCCAGGAAGTGCTGGAACGCGAGTTCCATACCGTGGACATTGCCACTGCGGGAGTTGATGTTCGTGCTCGTTTCGAACATGAACAGCGGGTCTTGAGCGTCTGCGACCACATCGTAGGCCGCCAGGATCGAGTCGACATAGGACTGCGTCAGGTTGCCGCCGTCCAGGTTCGCTTGGTATTCGGTTGTCGCCAAACCAGTGTTGCCGTTATGCTTGATCAGCAGGGCCGTCATGGTGAACAGGTTTACGTCCGTCGTGCTCTGGTTGATGCCCCCCAGAAGGGTGCGGGCGGTACCCGAACGCGAACCGTTGGCACCCGACGACGGGTCACGCAGGCCGAAGTGGTTGGACTGAACGCGCGTCGACGTGATGAAGTTGGCCACGTCCTTGTTATAGAAGCCGATCGACACGTAGTTGGACGGCCCATAGTACCACTCCGCCGAAACGTCGATGTTGGACGACTCGAAAGGCAGCAGGGCGGGGTTCCCAACCGTAGCGGTCGGATTGACGCCATTCAGGGTCGGGCGCGGTGGGTTGTTCACCGTCGTCGTCGCGTACATGGCGCCATAAGGTGCACGGGCGATCGTCTTGGAGTACGACGCACGGACCTTGATCTGGTCGGTCGCACTGACGACCACGTCTATATTCGGCAGCCAGTTGTCGTAGCTGGCTTCCAGAGAATAGGTGGCTACGCCCGTACCAAAGTTTTGAGCGAAGTCATTGTCGGCCGTCCAGCGGATGGCGGTCGGGATGCTTTGCAAGGCCGACGCCGTGACGTCGGTCTTTTCATAGCGCATACCGGCGACAACCGTTGTCGGGAACCCGACCAGGTCCCCCTTCATGGTAAACTGACCATAGACCGCCTTGATGTCTTCTTCGATCGTGTTCGCCGTGAGAGAGGCTTCCGGAATGTTCTGGTTGTAACCCTTGGCCAGTTTGGCATACAGGTCGATGGCGTTGGCGCGGAAGGCGATATTCGACTGACCCGGCGTGAAGTCCTGGAACAGGCCGCCCAAGTCGAAGGTTTCGATCAGGCCCGGCGCATATTGCGCAACGTCGCCTGGGTTGGAGATGCCCCAGTCCCCGAGCGCATGATAGGTGCTGCCGGTGGTGGTGGTCATTTCCGACTTGATCCAGTCGACGCCGAAATCGACGCGGCTTTCGCCATCGAAATCATACGTAAAGTCGACGCGAGCTTCGTCGATCTGGTGCGTTTGGCTGTTGACAGCCTTCCGCGCGACCTGCGAGCCAAGGTCACCGGCATCGAGCTTACCGTTGTTATTGCCACGGTAGCCCGTAATGACCCGGTCAGCGGCTGAGAAGCCGGTAAGGTAGTTGCCGTTGGCGTCAGTGATCGCCACGTTGCTGGCATTGACCAGGATGCCAGCCGGGTTACGCCGGTAAACCGGAAGACCGTCGTTGACAGTATACTTCTGAACCGGAACGTCACCGCGGAAATCGACCGAGTGTTGGCTGACAACCGGGGCGCCGATCGACACCATGGTCGAGGTCGTGCCGTTCGGGTTGTTCGGCAGGGCTTCACCCTTGGAGTGAGCCAGATCGAATGTCACCGTCATGCGGTCACTCAGATCCCACTGTGCGTTCAGGCCGACGGAGCTGAGCGTATCCTTGGTGGCGCGCATCTGCTGCTCGAAACCGATGTCTTTGGTACCGGACAGGGTTTCTTCCAGATAAACCGCGTTATAGACGCCCGAATCGCCCTGTTCGAAGGTGATTTTGTCGAACGGACGGTTGAACCAGTTGGTCTGGTCGCTGCGCTGTTCCGAGACTTCTGACGTCGCGTACAGGGCGTCGAAGGTCAACAGCAGGTTCTCCATCGGACGCCATTGGGCGGTCAGCTGAACGTTGGTACGCTCGCTGTGGTTTTCCGAGAAGTGGTAGCGGCTGTCGTTAGGATAGCTGACCAGGGCCGTGTTGGGTGGACGGTTGGTGATCTGGCTAGCGAGAACAGGCGGATCGTTAGGGTTTGCAGCCGGTACATAGCGAAGGCGGCCGTTGCCGCTGGGCAGGAACAGGCCACCGGCGGTGATGCCGGCCGGGCGGGCTGCGAAGTAGTCGAGGTTCCAGGAATTCTGGGTCGACGAGCGAGTCGCCACGTCCCGAACCGAATGCGCGCCGAAGATCGACACGCCCATGGTGTTCGAGTCGTTGGCCCAGCTATAGGCGCCCGACACTTCCGGGGTCCATTCGTCACCGGTGACCATGCCGTCGCCGTGCAATGCCTTGACCGTTATCGAGCCTTGCGCGCCGGCCTTACCGATCGGACGCAGGGTCTTGATGTTCATGGTCGCGCCCAGACCACCCGACGGGATGTTGGCGCGGCCGGTCTTATACACTTCGAAGCCGGAAACACCGTCGGAAGCGATGTTGCCGAAGTCAAAGTTACGAGTGCCGCCGCCGGCGAAGTCGCCCGTGTCGGCGCCGACGACCTGGATGTTGGCGGTCGGCAGGGTACGACCGTTCAGGGTCGTGAGGTTGAACGCAGGCCCGAAGCCGCGGACAGTCACTTCCGAACCTTCGCCGTTGACGCGGTTGATGGCGACGCCCGGAATGCGCTGGATCGATTCGGCCAGGTTGGTGTCCGGATACTTGCCGATGTCTTCAGCGGAGATGGCGTCGACGATGCCCACCGCGTTCTTTTTGATGTTCATCGACCGTTGCAGCGAGCCGCGGATCGTGACGACTTGTTCGTCGGCGGCGGGAGCCGCAGCGGGGGCGTCCTGCGCGAACGCCGGTGACGCCAGAGCGCACAGAGCCAGGGTGGATGCGCCGCTCAGGAAAGCGGCCCGCACCACACGGCTGGCCCTTTTACGCGATAAAGTTGTAGTCATTTAGTCCTCCCAACAAAGGTTTTTTTGCATAACTCTCTGCTCCCTGCCGCTGCGCCTTTTGGCGTCAGTCTATGCAGAGTTACAGCTACTGAACCGCGTACCCGCGCACGCGACAGCGCACAGGTCCGCAGTAATTCTATATGGCGATGGGGGTTTTACCCTTCCGCGATGTCTTCCCAAACACGAGGCGCGTAATCACCGAGGGTACGGCAACTCAGCCTCTTTTATATCTTGTCGATACCGCTAACATGACAAAGCTGTACATGCCAGCGGGTTTATGCACGAAACCCCACACGCGTAATGATACGTTGCATAACGGCTACACTTTCCCTGCTGGAGGTGAGCCTGAAAGCGCAGGCAAGTCCGTTGGGCGCGTTTTACGCAGGCAGGGGCATAGGGACCGGCTGGTCGCGGCCAGGCATGGGCGGGTAGGCGGGGCGTCCAAGGCCGGTGACCAGACTGTCGATGCGAACCGGCTGGCCGGTTTCGAAACAGCGGTTGGCCGCCACGCCGATCAGGATCGACGCCGCGCCGCCGCGTTCGTCGGCGGTCCGCAGAAGAGGATCGGCCGGCGCATGGGGATCGAAGATGTCGGCCAGCATAACGGCATCGCCGCCGCCGTGGCTGCCCGTGCCGGTGCGCAGCGGAATATCCTGGGCGGCCTGGCGCAAGGGAATGAGGCGGATGCCGCCGCGCTCGGCCTCGCTCTGCGCCGCGCCTGACCCAGCCGTGGTGGCCTGTTCGTTGAGGTGATGCTCCAGCCGGCCCTTGGTGCCGTTGAAGGCGACATGGTAGCCTTCCCAGGCATTGAACGCATTCAGGCTGTAGCTAAGGGTCGCGCCGCCTTCGTAACCGACGATGACGTTCATGGTGTCTTCGATCGATATGTCCGGACGGAAGACGCAGCGGTCGCGGAAATAGCCGTCGTGATGCTCGTTATCGAGATACAGCGCCTTCAGGCCGGGGTCGGCCGCCAGGTCCAACTGGAAGGTGCAGGCGGCTTTTTCCGGGCAAGTGTGGCAGCGATCATGCGGGCCGGACAGGCCCAGTCGCCGGGCCATCTCCGGTGTGTAAAACTGGCGCTTGCCCGTGGCGTTGACGGTCGCCGGCATATCCGACAGCCACCAGTTGACCAGGTCGAAATGGTGGGTTGCCTTGTGTACCATCAGGCCGCCGGAAATGGCCTTGTTACCGTGCCAGCGGCGGAAATAGTCGGCGCCGTGCACCGTATTGAGCAGCCAGTGAAAGTCGACCGACAGGATATCGCCAATGGCGCCCGACATAAGTATCTCTTTGATCTGGCTGCGGAAGGGCGAGTAGCGGTAGTTGAAGCTGACCCTGACCTTGCCGCCGGTGCGCTTGACGGCATCCAGAATGGCCTGTGCCTTCACCGCATCTGTGGTCATCGGCTTTTCGGTGATGACATCGAGGCCGGCATCCAGCGCGCGTAATATATAGTCGACATGATAGGCGTCGGGCGTGGTGACGATGAGGGCGTCGGGTTTGGTTTCGCGGACCATGCGGCTGAAGTCGGCGATGCCGTAGGCCTTGGGGGCAGGGGCCCCGGCCTTGGCAGCGCGCGTATCGACATAGGCCATGCGGCCGGGATTGGTGTCACAGACGGCGACCAACCGGCCATGGTACTTGTGCGGCCCCCACAGGGCGTCCTGGAACATGCGGGCGCGGCTGCCGCAGCCGACGATGGCGTAAGCTTTTCGGCTGTCGCCGGCATAGACTTTCGGAGCCACGGCGCTGGCGACGCCGGCCGCGGCGCCGGCGATGACGGCGCGGCGGCCGACGGGGGGAGTGGTCGATTCGGTCATGGCGTCTTCCCTTTAAGGTCTGCGTTTTCCCCGTTTTGGTTCGGGCCGGTGAGTGCGGCCGCATTTTTATCTTGTACGCGTAACATACCCGCGGCCCGTCCGCATCCGCTGAAAAAAGCCGTTGTCGCTTGACCTTGCCGGGTTTTCCAACCTACTCTCGCCGGACGACGTGGGGGAGCGATACAACGTGGCCGATTCCGGCGCAGCCAGCCTTGACAGCGCCAGCGTGGACCCGGTTCCAGACGCTGTATCTGGCGCTGTAACTGGCGCTGTATCTGGGCCTGTGCCGGGCAATGCCGCTGGTTTTCAGCACGCCCGCGACCTGATCGAACAGGCCAACAAGGCGCACGACATCCAGAGCAGTTTCGCGCCGGCCGTCCAGATCGACCCGAAGACCGGGGAAATGTGGCGCAAGATCTTCGAAGCCATCGGCAAGTTCTTCGGGGCCATCGGAGACCTGCTGTCGCCGCTGGCGCCGATCATGCCCTTTCTGCTGTACGCCCTGGGCATTGGGATTATCCTGCTGCTGTTGTCGCCGGTGGCGCGGATGTTCATCAGCTCGCGCTTCGAACGGTTCTTCTCGCGCGACAATCTGAAGGCCGACAAGCCGTGGCGCCCGACCAAGGACGCTGTCGTCGCCCTGTTGCAGGATATCGATGCCCTCGCCGCCCAGGGCCGGTACGACGAAGCCGTCCACCTGCTGCTGGTCCGTTCGGTGGCTGATATCAACAATTTCCGCCCAGATCTGGTGCGCAAACACTTTTCCTCGCGGGATATCCTGTCTCACCCGCTGTTGCCGGAAGGGGCGCGTCCGGCCTTCCGTCAGATTGTCAGTTGGGTTGAGCGAAGCTACTTCGCCGGAATTCCCGTCGGCAAGGAAGGCTTCGACGCCTGCCGCAAGGCCTATGTCGAATTCGTAGCCGCGGAGGGCCTTGCCTGATGCCGCCGAAGACAAAAAGAACCCTGCGCGAACGCCTGACGCCCGGCAAGATGTCGGGATGGCTGCCGGCGGTTGCCCTGTTCCTGTGCCTGTCGATGTTTGCCATTGCCGCCCTGATTCTGTTCCAGGTTGGTGCCGACCCCAAGAGCCCGCCATCGGCGGTGCCGACCTCGGTGGCGGCTCAGGGCTTTGCCGGTACACGCCGCCTGCTGGATGCGGAAGGCTACTACACGGTGATCAACCGTTATGAGGACACCGGCCAGACCGAGCGCGGTGACCTCGAAATCATCACCCTTGATGAAACGGCCGGCCTGTTCCTGAGCAAATATGACGCTCTGGACGCTCAGGAGAGCAGCGCGTCGGCCAGTGCCGAAGGCGCTGAAGCGTCTGTCACCGTTGAGGGAGATGTCCGGCAGCTGGCGCGATTCCTTGAGGGCCAGGTCGGCGAGGTGCCCGACCCTGTGCGTGCCAATCACATACTTTACCAACCCTTGGGCAAGGCGGTTCTGATCGTGGCACCGAAGTGGGATGCCGGTACCTATCGCCGCAATCCACGCTGGGCTCAGGGGCCGGTTTTGCGCCATCCCAAGGGCGTGGCGCAGGTTCTTCAGGTCCTGGCCCCCGTAACCGAAACCGAGACCGAATACGGTGCGGACGACATGATCGTCCGTCCGGTCGAGGTGCCGGGCCGCGAAGTCCATGTCGAAGAGTATGTCACCTATAGCTATAATGTTGTGACTTACGATATCCGCCGCGTCAGCCGTCCTGCGCCGGCCAAGGCCCAGATGGCCAATCCAAAGAACGATCCGGTCGTCACTGCGCGCAATGCGCCCGACCCGGATCTTCCGGTCGAGGCCGATGTGGTCCTGACTCCGGCGGTTGGGCAGCCACTTTTTGCCGCGCCAGTGCGTGCGGGCAAGATTTCGGGCCTGCAGACCATCAGCGGCCCCAATTTGCAACCGGTTCTGACCACGGCGGACGGACGCCCGGTCCTGTCGCGGGTCATCGTCCCCGGCGGCGCGGCGACGAAAGTGCCTGTCTATCTGCTTAGCGATCCCGATCTGCTCAACAACCAGATCCTGGCCCAACCGGAGAAGGTGGTGACCGCCCTGGACCTGATCAACCGGGTCGCCCCGGGGGAAAAGACGACGGCGAAGATCGTATTCAATATGACCTTCAACGGTTTGAGCTTCGACCGCGACCTGCTGCACGCCTTGAGCCGGCCACCTTTCCTGGGCGTTCCCCTGGCCCTGCTGACCCTGGGCCTGGCGCTGATGTGGGCGGCCTTTGCCCGTTTCGGGCCGGCGCAGGAAGCTCCGGCCGGACCGCCGCTGGGCCGCGGGGTCCGGACGCTGGCCGACAATGCCGCGCGGTTGATGGCCATCACGTTCAAGGAGACGCGCCTGGGACCAGCCTATGCGACCCTGGTGCGTGACCAGGTCATCCGCGGCCGCGGTTTTATGCAGGTCGATCCGGCGCAAAGCCTGGACGACCTGGCCGAACGGATCGGCACGACCCACGGTGCGACCGACAGTTATCTGAACCTCAAGGACAAGGCGGCGCGGGTCGCTACCGTCCATCAACTCATCGACGTGACGCTCAAATTGCACGCCTGGAAGACGGAGATCGAACGTGCTCATAAGTGACATTCAAAACCTGGCCCAGCGCCTGAGGGGCGAGATCGCCAAGGTGATCGTCGGCCAGCACGACACCGTCGACCTGATGTTGACGGCCCTGTTTTCCGGCGGTCATATCCTGCTGGAAGGACCTCCCGGCACAGCCAAGACGCTGCTGGCGCGGACCTTCTGCCAGGCTCTGTCGCTGCGGTTCGGCCGCATCCAGTTCACACCGGACATGCTGCCGGGCGATATACTGGGCTCGAACCTCTTCAACTTCCAGACCTCGACCTTCACCCTGTCGAAGGGGCCGATCTTCTGCGACTTGCTGCTGGCCGACGAAATCAACCGGACCCCGCCCAAGACCCAGGCCGCGCTGCTGGAAGCCATGCAGGAACGCCACGTGACGCTGGATGGCGTGCGCCATGACCTGGGCGGCCACTTTACCGTCATCGCCACCCAGAACCCGATCGAGCAGCAAGGGACCTACCCGCTGCCGGAAGCCCAACTTGATCGCTTCCTGTTCAAGCACATCCTTGGTTACCCCTCGGTCGAAGAGGAAAAGCGCATCGTCGATACCTCGGGCAATGCCTCGGCGACCGATCCGCTGACCGCCGGCGTATCGGCCGTCCTGTCCGGCCAGGACCTGACGGCGGCCATCAACACGGTGGCGACGGTTAAACTCAACCCGGCCAATCTCGACTATATCGTTGCCCTGGTCCGCGCCACTCGCGACGCGCCGCTGCTCAGCGTCGGCGCATCACCGCGTGCCGGCGCCCTGCTGGCCCGGGCCGCCCGCGCGAGGGCGACGCTGGACGGCCGCGACTATGTCCTTCCCGACGACATCAAGGCGCTGTACCGGCCGTGCATGCGCCACCGCGTCCTGCTGTCCCCCTCGGCCGAGATCGAAGGCCAGACGGTCGACAACGTGCTGCAGGCCCTGCTCGAAAAGATCGAGATCCCTCGGTAAGCCAGATGTCCATATATCCCACACCACGACTGCTGGCATTGCTGGCCCTGGGCGTCCCTGGCGCCATAGGGATTGGCCTCTTTGCGCCGCAGGTCTGGGCGTGGGTCCCGCTGGTTACCACTCTGTTGTTCGTTCTGGCGGTGCTGGATGGGGTGTTCGCACCCGTCGCCCAGGGACTGAGCTTCCATCTGGTCCTGCCCAAAACGCTGGGTGTCGGCAGCGAACGCGACGTCGCATTCGTCGCGCGATTTTCCGCCTGGCGCCTGCCGCGGCGGCTGGAACTGCGGCTGGGCCTGAACCGTCTTTTGGCGGGGTCGGTTTACGACCGCAAACTCGAAAAAGCGGACGACAAGGGCTTCCACGGCAAGCTCAAGCTGAAGGCCGTAGCGCGCGGGCCGGGGGAGGTCGACGCCGCCTATCTGCGCTGGACGGGATTTTTGGGCCTGGTCTATGTCCAGAAGAAGGTGGCTCTGGATGCCCGGGTCACCATCACCCCGGATCTGAAGGGGGTGGAGCGCGACGCCTCGGACCTGTTCTCGCTGGATAACATCTATGGGGTGCGCGTTCAGAACCAGCTTCACAACGGCTCGGAATATCATGCCCTGCGCGAATACGATGCCTCGCAGGACCATCGCCGCATCGACTGGCGGTCGTCAGCGCGGCACCTGAAACTGCTGTCTCGCGAATTCCAGGCGGAGCGCAACCATCATATCGTGCTGGCCTATGACACAGGCCGGCTGATGGGCGAGCCGCTGGCCGGTCTGAAGCGGCTGGACCGCGCCATCTATGCCGGGCTGCTGCTGGGCTATTGCGCGCTGAAGATCGGCGACAATATCCGCACCTTCGCCTTTGCCTCCAAGCCCTATCACGCGGCGCCGATGATGTCGGGGACCCAGGCCTTCGAGGTGCTGAAGCACCAGTTGTCAGGCCTGGACGACTCCGAAGAAGAGTCCAATCACACCCTGGCCCTGGCGGACCTCAATGCCAAGGTTGGCCGGCGGTCGTTGATCATCCTGTTCACTGACTTCATCGACGAGGTGTCGGCCGAGCTTATGCTGGAAAGCCTGAACCGGCTTAGCAAGAAGCATCTTGTCCTGTTTGTCGCCTTCAGGGATGAGGTGGTCGACAACCTGATGGATACTGTCCCAGCCCAACCCGAAGATGTGACCCGCGCCGTCTTTGCCCGCCGTCTGGCGGTCCAGCGCGAACGCGTCTTCACCATTCTGCGCCGCCAGGGCATCGAGGTGCTGGAAGCACCGACGGAAGATATGGCGACTGCGATCGTTACCAAGTACCTGGCGCTGAAACGCGCCGACCGGTTGTAGGGGAGGGAGTTCCACCATGGCCGAAAACCCTGATCATTCTAACGCGCCAAAGCCTGTCCTGCAGCTGAAGAGCCAGAAGTTCCGCGACGCGCGCCAGGGTGACTGGCGCCTGCTCAACGCCCAACTCGACAAGGCCGAACGCGACGGACTGAAGAGCTTCTCGATCGATGAACTGCTAAACCTGCCGGTCCTGTACCGGTCGGCCATGTCGTCCCTGTCGATGGCCCAGTCGATCTCTCTGGACCGCAATCTGATCACTTACCTTCAGACCCTGTGCGCCCGCGCCTATGTCTATATCTATGGTCCGCAGACCCGCCTGAAAGAGGTGTTGTCGAGCTTCTTTGTCCGGGCCTGGCCGCGGGGTTTCCGCGCACTTGGGCTGGAACTCATCCTGGCCTTCGTGCTGTTCTTTGGCGGCGCCATCCTGGGCTGGGTGCTGTGCGCCCAGGACGACACCTGGTACCATTTCTTCCTGCCCGGGGAACTCCGTTCGGTCGACAGCTCGGTCAATGACCTGAAGGAGACGATCGGCGGCAACACGGAGGACTCGGCGCTGTCGCCCTTTGCCGTCTTCCTGATGGGCCATAACACCCAGGTGGCAATCATGGCCTTTGCCTTCGGCATCATGTTCGGCCTTCCGACCTTTGCCCTGCTGATCTACAACGGTATTCCGATGGGCGCCATGCTGTGGTTGTTCGCCTCCAAGGGGTTGGGCGTGGAGTTTGCCGCCTGGCTCAGCATCCATGGCACGACGGAACTGTTCGCCATCATCATTGCCGGGGCCTGCGGGCTGCACGTCGGCCGCCGGCTGATCTTTCCGGGTGATCAGCCGCGCCGGGAATCGCTGATAGGCGCCGGCCGGCTGACGGGGACGGTGATGATCGGCGTCGCCGCCATGCTGACCGTGGCCGGCTGCCTGGAAGGGTTTGGCCGCCAACTGATCACCGAATCCTGGGCGCGTTTTTCCATTGGCGGCGCCATGCTGGTTCTCTGGCTGGTCTATTTCTTCTTCGTGGGACGGGAGCGCCGGCATGGCTAAACCGGCCAAACGCGATTTGATGAGTGATGCCCCCTACGGCGAATACGGCCGGACCGCGACCCTGATTTCGACACCGGAAGGTGTGATCCTGCCTTTTATCAATGCGTCGTTCGGCGAGCGCCTGGGGGCCTTGCTGATCGATTTCCTGATCATGGCCGCGATTCCGATCGTGCTGCTTATCGTCTGGGTGATCCTGCCGATGGAGCATTTCAAAGAGGACCACAAGGCAGCGTCCTCGATCATGCAGGTGCTCGGCCTGGCAGCTTGGTTCTTCGTGCGATCGGGCTATTTCATCTTCTTCGAGATGGGGCCCAAGGCGGCAACACCGGGCAAGCGCGCGCTGAAACTGCGTGTCGTCGCCCATGACGGTGGCCGCCTGACGCCGGCGGCGGTGTTTACCCGCAACGCCCTGCGCGAGGTGGAACTGTATATCCCGCTGGGACTGATCTTAGGCGGCGCATCGGGCACGGGCAACCCGATGCTAAGTCTCATGGCCTTCCTTTGGGCCCTGGCCCTGGTCCTTCTGCCCTTGTTCAACAAGCAGCATGCCCGCCTGGGCGATTTCCTGGCCGGGACCCGCGTCATCCATATGCCCAAGGCATCTCTGAGCTACGACCTGGCCGACCTGGAAGGCGACGCCCGTATCGGCCTGACCTTTACGCCGGAACAACTGGCCTATGGCGAGATGGAACTGCAGGTGCTGGAGCAGGTCCTGCGCGAACGCAAGCCGGCGGTGATGCGCGCGGTCGCCGACAAGATCAAGGCGCGGATCAGTTGGCAGGCGCCCAAAAACTCGGCCGACATGCCATCCGACGAGACCTTTCTGCGCGCCTATTACGGCGCGCTGCGGGCGTGGCTGGAAGGCAAGATGCTGATGGGCAAGCGCCGCAAGGACAAGCACGAGGCGGCGCTGACCTGACACGCCTGCCTATTCGAAGACGGAGGCTGCCTGAGACGGATTCTGCTTGCCGGGGACTTCACGCAGGCAGACATAAAGCGCGGCAACGAAGACATTGCTCAGGATTTCGAGACTGGCTTCAAAGACGATGTTGACGATCTGGACGATCGACAGGACGCTGGCGCTGGCCGGATCCGTTCCGACTGCGCCACCTCCCAACATGGCGACCGCACCGATCATGCCGAAGACACCGGCAACCAGAAAGAACAGGACCAAAACGACCAGGAAAACCGCGAACAGGGTCCAGCGGTTGTTACGCGTCAATTCGAACGACCGGTTTATGGCACCCATGATGCCGATGCCGCGTTCGCCGACATAGGCCGGTACGGCAACGCAGGTGGCAATCGCCCAGATGATGCCGGGCACGATCAGTAGGATCAGGCCGCCCATGACCAGCAGGCCACACACGATCGAAATCAGGATAATGGGGATGATGTTGCGCAGGGCGCCGCTGATGGCGGCTCCGAGATCGGCTTTTTTGCCGACGGCGCGCAGGATAGCGACCTCTGTCACCATCGACAGGTTGATCATTTTCAGGAACCAGATGAAAACAGAACCGCCGGCCAGCCAAAACCAGGCGTCAGGGGCGAGATTGCTGGCGTTTTCCGTCCAGTCATAGACGCCGAAGCCGGTCTGGAAGAACAGACCGTAGCTGACGGCCAGAGCCGGCAGGATGACGCCCACCAGACCCAGGCCGGCGAAAAGGGCGAAGTTTTTGCCCAGCAGATCGAAAAAGCGTGAAAACGGTGCACTGAAATCCAGGCGCATGGTGTCCCCCTAAATGTGGTCTTGTGGATGGCGCGTCAGCCATCGAAGCTAAATCCGCTCGCCGGTTTTGCCAAGTGACAATCCAAGGGGGGGAAAACACCGCTCTCTGGGATTTTTCGCTTGCCTTCGCAACGGTTTTTGCCTTGGGTGTCGCAATTGCGAAAGACGGGTATCAAGGTTCGGTGCGATGAAGATTACGATGATTGGTTCGGGCTATGTCGGCCTGGTTTCGGGCGTCTGCCTGGCCGAATATGGTCACGATATCGTCTGCATGGACAAGGATGTCGCCAAGATCGAAGGGCTGCGCGCCGGCAAGATGCCGATCTTCGAGCCGGGCCTGGAAGAAATGGTCCGCGACAACGTCAAGGCCGGCCGTCTGCGCTTTTCGACCGACATGGCCGACTGCGTACCGGATTGCGAGGTCGTTTTCATCGGTGTCGGCACCCCGACGAACAAGGAAACCGGTCACGCCGACCTGAAATATGTCTACGCGGTCGCCGAGGAAATTGCCCGCCACGTCAAGGACTTTACCGTCGTGGTCACCAAATCGACCGTTCCGGTCGGCACGGGTGATGAAGTCGAACGGATCATTGCCCGCACCAATCCGAAGGCTGACGTTGCGGTTGTCTCCAACCCGGAATTCCTGCGTGAAGGCGCGGCCATCAAGGACTTCATGATCCCCAACCGTATCGTGGTCGGTATCGAGGACCAGCGTGCCCGCCCGGTGATGACCGAGGTTTATCGCCCGCTGTTCATCAACCAGGCGCCGCTGATGATCACCACGCGCCGTACCTCGGAACTGATCAAGTACGCTGCCAATGCCTTCCTGGCGATGAAGATCACCTATATCAACGAAATGGCCGACCTGTGCGAAGCCGTTGGCGCCAATGTCCAGGAAGTCGCCCGCGGCATCGGTCTGGATAACCGTATCGGCACCAAGTTCCTGCACGCCGGACCGGGCTATGGCGGGTCGTGCTTCCCCAAGGACACGCTGGCCCTTGTGAAGACTGCGCAGGAATATCATGCTCCGATCCAGTTGGTCGAAGCGACGGTCGCCGTCAACGAAAGCCGCAAGGCGAAGATGGCCCACAAGGTCATCAAGGCCGCCGGTGGAACGGTCGCCGGCAAGACGATTGCCGTCCTCGGACTGACCTTCAAGCCTGAGACCGATGACATGCGCGACTCGCCGGCCATCGTTATCATCGAGGAACTGGTCAAGGCCGGGGCCACGATCCGTGGCTACGACCCTGAGGGGATGGAAAACGCCCGCCACGTCCTGCCGCTCATCACCTATTGCGATGGTCCCTACCAGGCCGCCGAGGGCGCTGATGCCGTCGTCATCGTCACCGAATGGAACGAGTTCAGGGCGCTGGACCTGAAACGCATCAAAGTCGCGGTCAAGACCCCTCTACTGGTCGACTTGCGCAATATTTACCGCAAGGACGAAGTGGCACGGCATGGTTTCCGCTATATCTGCGTTGGCCGACCGGGCGAGGAAATTACCGCCTGAGGCATGGCCCTATCCCCAAAAGGTTGAATTATTACAGCGTCGTACAGCGGTATCCGTGATCACATTCCATATGGCGTCCTTATTATTTTGACGGCACTTTGAGATGTGTCCCTGCGGGGATTTGCGCATATCCGAAAAAACTCCGCGCGGTTACGGCGCGGGAAATGATAGTCATGACCACCAAGGATGATGACGACGGTGCATTGGACGGCTACCTGGCTGCCATTGTCGAGTCGTCGGACGACGCCATCATCGGCAAGACCCTGGACGGGATTGTCACCGCTTGGAACGCGTCCGCCACCCGCCTGTTCGGCTACACGCCAGAAGAGGCCATCGGCCAGCACATTAGCCTCATCATCCCAAAGGACCGCCTGGACGAGGAATTCGTCATCATCGGCAAGGTCAAGGAAGGGCAAAGGCTTGAACATTTCGAGACCGTCCGCCAGGGACAAAACGGCCGCACGATCGACATCTCGCTGACCGTATCGCCAATCAAGGACGCGAAGGGCCGCATCGTTGGGGTCTCCAAGATCGCGCGCGACATTTCCATCGCCAAGCGGGCCGAACGCCTGGCCGCGTCCCTGAACGCGATCGTCGATGCGTCGGACGACGCCATCGTTTCCAAGACGCTGGACGGGGTGATCACATCATGGAACCCTTCGGCTGTGCGTATCTTTGGCTACACGCCGGATGAGGCGATCGGCCAGCATATCGGCCTGATCATCCCGCCCGACCGGATCGACGAAGAATATACCATCTTGGGCAAGATCGGGGCCGGCCAGAAGGTCGACCATTTCGAAACCCTGCGCCGCCATAAGGACGGAAGTTTTGTCGAACTGGCTGTGACAGTATCGCCTTTGCTGGACGGCCGGGGCCGGGTGATGGGCGCCACCAAGGTGGCCCGTCCCATCGCCGAAGCCAAGCAGACCGAGCGCGCCCTGCGCGAAAGCAACCGCCGCAAGGATGAGTTTCTGGCCAATATGTCGCATGAACTGCGCACGCCGATGAACGCCGTCATCGGCCTGGCCCATATCCTGGGCATGTCGGAAAACCTGAACCCCAAGGAACAGCAGTGTGTCGCCATGCTCAAGCAAAGCGGCGACAACCTGCTGGGGCTGATCAACAACCTGCTCGATTTTTCCCGCCTGGAATCCGATGCCCTTGAGCTTGAAGTGCTCGAATTCAATCCGGCCGACGTCGTCGAAAACTCCATGATCATGATACAGCTCAAGGCCCAGGAAAAGGATTTGCCAATTCGGGTGACCTATGACCGCAACATCAAGGACCGTTATCTGGGCGATCCGGCGCGGCTGCAGCAGATACTGACCAACCTGCTGGCCAATGCCGTCAAGTTTACCGACGAGGGCCAGATCGATGTGGCCGTTCGTATTAAGGCCGAACGCTTGAACGATACCGTGCTCGCCTTCGACGTGACCGATACCGGCATCGGAATTGCGGCCGACAAGGCGGAGATGATCTTCGACACGTTCACCCAGGCCGACGCCTCGATGACGCGGAAATATGGCGGGTCGGGGCTGGGACTGTCGATCTGCCGGGCGCTGGCGCGGGCCATGAACGGATCTATTTCTGTGGTCAGCCGGCCGGGGATCGGCTCGACCTTTACGGTGGAACTGACCTTTAAGAATGCCTCGCGGCAAAACCTGCTGACTCCGCGCAGCGAGGCCCCGGAGCGCCAGCACCGCAATGTGCTGGTGGTCGAGGATTACGAGCCCAACACCCTGGTGGCGACAACCATGATCGAGCACCTCGGCTACAGTTTCGATGTCGCCCAGAACGGCATGGAGGCGCTGCGCAAGGCCGAGCGCGGGACGTTCGACGTCATCCTGATGGACATCCAGATGCCGGGCATGGATGGTTTCGAAAGTACGCGGCTGATCCGCGACTACGAGGCCGAGCAACAGATGCAGCCGACCCCGATCGTGGCTATGACGGCCCATGTGCTGGATAAAGACAAGAACCTGTGCATTGAGGCCGGGATGAACGACTTCATTCCAAAGCCCTTCGATCCTGGTTTGTTGCGCGATATCCTGGCGCGCTACACCGGCCGTGAAGGGCAACTGGCACGGGCGTGAATCCGCAATCCTTTACGCGATATTAAGGCCGTCCCAGCAGTCTGGCCAAAACAGACCATGGGGAGACAGATGAGCGAGCCTGCGCTGCGGATCGACACGCCCGAAACATGCCGGCCCGACCCTGCCGAAATTGTTGCCCGCATTTCCGCGATTGCCGGAACGCTGGGCCTGGAACTGGTCTCGGTCTCGGGCGCTGTCGACGACGTCATCGCCCGTCATAGTGTCCAGACCGAAGCCTTGACTCGCCTGGCCGGGGCGGCGGCGATCGTCTCAGACCAGAACGCCCAGATCATGGCGGCGGCACGCGCGGCCGAGGACGTCATCGATCAGTCGGCCGAGGAGAGCCGCCGCCGCGTCCACGACACCACTCACGCCATGGAAGCCTGGGTGACCAGCGCCGATAGCGCCGCCACACGCATTAGCGCCCTGTCGCAGTCGATCGATTCCGTCGGCGCCATCGCCAAGTCGATCGAAACTATCGCCGCCAACACCAACCTTCTGGCGCTGAACGCCACCATCGAAGCGGCGCGGGCAGGGGACGCCGGTCGCGGCTTTGCTGTGGTGGCACAAGAAGTCAAGGCGCTGTCCAACCAGACTCGCGAAGCCTCTCAGCGCATCCAGAAGACCCTGTCGCACCTGACGGCGGAGATACGCAGCCTGACCGAAAGCAGTGCCGAAACCCTGGCCATTGCGCGGCGCATGTCTGGCCAGGGCGGCAGCCAAAGAAGCAACGAGTCCGGCAGCGGTGACCGGTCGGCCTCGCTGGCCTCCCTGGGTGAGGCCTTCGAAAGAGTCCGCGGCACGGTCCATACCGTCACGGAGGGCGCCCAGGCGATACATGCCCGCTCAGAAGACCTGCGCAGCGGCCTGACCCACCTGGCCGGTGATGTGAAGGCGCTGGACGGCCTGCTGCTGGACGGCGGCAAGCGGCTGGTTGGTGTCGCCATGAGCGGCGAACAGATCATGCAGGCGACCAATGCCGCGGGTGTCCGCAACGGCGACAGTCCTTTTCTGGCCTCCGCGGAAGATGCCGCCGGGCGTATCGGCGGCCTGTTCGAAAAAGCGGTGGCCGAAGGCGCGATCTCCCTGGCTGACCTGTTCGACGAGACCTATACGCCGATTGCGGGCAGCGATCCCCAACAGTTCATGACGCGGTTTGTCGGCCTGACCGACCGGCTGTTGCCGGACATCCAGGAAGCCATACTGGCGTCGGACAACCGCATTGCCTTCTGCGCCGCGGTCGACCGCAAGGGCTTCTTAGCCACCCATAACCGCAAGTTCTCGCACGTTCAGCGACCGGGCGAGAGCGAATGGAACACGGCCAACTGTCGCAACCGCCGCCTGTTCAACGACCGGGTGGGCTTGCGCGCCGGCAGCAACGGCGGCGAACCTCTGGTCCAGGCCTATCGCCGCGCCATGGGCGGCGGGACGTTCGTGATGATGAAAGACATTTCGGCGCCGATCCGCGTCCACGGCCGACATTGGGGTGGTTTCCGGATTGGCGTTTTGGCCTGAGCGCCTACCGTCCGCCCGTCCCATACGCGTTTTTAAGATCCTTTAGCGGCGCCGTCGATGAGCGCAGGACGATGTCATGCTGAAGGATCTGATGCGGCGCCGGATGCGGCCATTCGCCGTTGCCCGACAGGCGCGTAAACAGCAGATCCCCCGCCGCAGCGCCCAAACGCGCCACGGGCTGGCGCACAGTGGTCAATGACGGCCACAGCATCTCGGCCGTCGGGATATCGTCGAAACCGACGACACTGAGGTCTTCCGGCAGGGTGAGGTTCAACTCATGTGCCACCTTGATCACCGCCGCCGCCATCTCGTCATTGGAGGCAAACACAGCCGTCGGCCGGTCCGGCCGGTTCAGCAGACGGTGGGCGCAGGGAATGGCGGCAAAATAGCGGAAGTCGCCATTTTCGACCAGGGTCGGATCGACCTCAACCCCGGCCTCTTCCAGCGCCTGCTCGAAGCCGGCATAGCGCAATTGGCTGGCGGCATGGTTCGGCAGGCCGCGGATAAAGCCGATGCGGCGATGACCGAAGCTGATCAGGTGTTGGGTCAGTTGATAAGCAGCGCGCTTCTCGTCGATGCGCACGGACGGGACGGTGCGCGATTCGTGATAGGGCGTGACGCGGACATAGGGGATACCGGCTTCTTCCAGCACGCCCAGGACGATATCGTTATCCGTCAGAGGCGCGGTCAGGACGGCGCCATCCAGCTTGAGCCGGCGGACCAGGTCGCGGGCACGGCGTTCGACGTCGGGGCTTTGGTAGTCCAGCTCCTCGATGACCAGGTGATAACCGAAATAACGGCAACGCGACAACAGGCCCAACTGGATGTCGGACGTGTAGGCGCCGCCGGGGTCGCCGTACAACTGCCCGACGACGTACGACCGTTCCGGATTGAGGGCGCGCATCCCCCGTGCCGAAGTATTGGCTTCGAAACTCAGATCAGCGATGGCGCGGCGGACACGGCCACGCATGTCGGCCGAGACGTGCTTTTCGTTATTGATGACGCGCGATACGGTCTTGATGGAGACCCCGGCTTTTTCGGCGACGTCGATGATGGTGGGTCTGCGGTCCAAAAGTCTTCTCTTAGCGTTTGACGGACATGAAACGTTGGGCGGGTGGTTCGGCATAGCCGTAGCTGTAAACCTGGTCGATCAGGGCACGGTGCGTCGGCAGGTCGCGCGCCGCCTGATCACCGATCAAAGCGATCTTGTCGAAGATGGCCTTCGCCTCTGCGACCTTGGGGTGGCTGTCGCGCTGGGCCGACAGATCCGTCGAGAACCCCATGCCGTACAGGATGTACTGGTAGTTGAAGAAGGCGAAGGTATCGATGTCGTCCAGCACGTCGAAACGCGACGGCATACGATATTTCCACATATCCAGAAGTTCGTTCAACTCTTCGGGAATCGTTGCCGGGTCGCAGTTCTCACGCCAGAACGGCTCGTGCCGCTTGCTGACGCAGTAGTGAAGCTTCAGAAAATTGACGAGCTTTTCGTTGCGCAGCGTCATCAGCCGGTTGAAGACGGCGGCATTGGCATCGATCGGACCGGCGTGCGGGAAGTACTCCGTCAACATGCCGATGGCGACTTCGATCAGCATGATGCCGGTGGCTTCCAGCGGCTCAAAAAAACCGCCCGACAGGCCGATGGCGACGCAGTTCTTGATCCACTGCTGTTCGCGGTAGCCCGTGTCGAATTTGATCACCCGAGTCGAGAAGTCTGTCGCGGTCGGACCAACATAGGTGCGCAGAACCTCTTCGGCGCGTTCGTCGCTGGAATGGTCGGAGCTGTAGACATAGCCGACGCCGCGGCGGACATCGAGCCCGATGTCCCACGTCCAGCCGGCTTCGTGGCCGGTCGAGACGGTGTAGCTTTCGATTGGCGCATCCGGCCTGGGGTAGGGCACCTGGCAGGCGATGGCGCGGTCGGTCAGCAGGTGTTTGCGCACCGACTTGTACGGAGACCCCAGGGCCTTGCCGATCAGAACGGCGGCAAACCCGGTGCAGTCGATATAGAGATCGGCGTTGAGTTCGCCATGGTCAGCCGTGACAACGCCCGCGATGCTGCCGTCTTGCGCCAGTTTCACATCATTGATGCGGCCCTGCAAGTGGGTTACGCCCATCGACACGGCGTGGCGTGACAGCAGCTTGGCGAACTTGCCGGCGTCGAAATGATAGGCGTAGTTCAGTGCGCCGCCAAAGCGGTTCTCAAACAGGCGTTTGGGGGCGCGCTGGGTCTCCGCGACCTTTTTCTGTAGCGCCACGGCCTGAGCGAAAGGCAGGCGCGCAGCCTCGTCCTGGAGCAGCCAGTAGGGCAGGAGGCCCGCGCCTTCGACCGGATAGGGCGGATCGAAAGGGTGGAAGTACCAGCTGTCTTTCTTTTCCCAGTCGGCGAAACGAATGCCCTGCTTGAAGGTCGCCGTGGCTTCGCGCAGGAAGGTTTCTTCATCCAGCCCCAAGGTCTGCAAGGTGGTGCGGATGGTGGCGAAACTGCCTTCGCCGACGCCGATGGTGCCGATGTCCGGCGACTCAATCAGGGTGATCTGCGGGCAGGTCAGTTTGCCATGACCCAGGACACGCGCCAAATAGGCGGCCGTCAGCCAGCCGGCGGTGCCGCCGCCTGCAATCAGGACTTTGCGCGCTGAGGTCATAGGGTGTGGCATCGGTCTTTTATGTTACCGTTATCACACACCCTAACACGCTCAAGACAGCAGGGCAAGTCGTGGCAAGACAAGAATTGGCGCGAGACAATCTTAATACAATACTGAATATATACAGTTTTTTAACAGCGGTCTCGCGCTTCATGTCCTGTTGTCAGATCACTTGTCAGGGCTTTTGATAGACCCGGACATAGTCTATCTGCATGGCATAGGGGAAGGCGGCATCATCGACGCCGCTGACGCCGCCGAAATCGCCGCCCACGGCGACGTTCAGGAGCAGGAACTGCGGCCGGAAGAAGGGCCATTCGTTGTAGTTGCTGGTGCCGTCGTTGCGGTAGCTGAAATAGTTGCGGCCGTCGAAGCCCAACAGGACACGGTCGGCGGTCCAGGTCAGCTGATAGGTATGCCAGGCAGAGCAGGCGTCAGCGACATTGGAGATGACGCTCTTCTGGTTGTTGAGGACGTGGTAATAGGCCTTGGTGTGGACACTCTGATAGACCTTGCCCGGGTTCCAGCCGACATATTCCATGATGTCGATTTCACCGTCATCGGGCCAGTTGGTGTAGGGCGCCGCCGGCAGTTGCCAGATGGCCGGCCAGCCGCCGCGGGCGCACGGTACCAAGGCGCGGACCTCGACATAACCATAGGTGTAGGTCTTTTTCGAAACAACGCGGGCGGAACTGTACTGCTGACCGCCGTAGTCCGGCATGGTGGTCAGGGCTTCTTTGCGCGCCTCAATCAGCAGCTTGCCGCCTTCGACGCGGGCGTTTTCCAACCGGCTGGCAGAATAGTACTGTTTTTCGTTATTGTACCAGCCGGCCGAGTTGCGGAAGGTGTCGTAGCCCCACAGTGTCGGATCGGGCAGGCCGTCGGTGCTGAATTCGTCGGCCCAGGCCAGGTTGTAGCCCACGGGCAGGCCGCCCGCTTCGTCGATCGCGGTGATGCCCGGACCGGACGCGGTGCTGCTGGAGGAGGATGAGGACGACGATCCGCCGCCACCTCCGCCACCGGAGCTGCCACCGCCTCCACCGCCGCAGGCGGCCAGGCTTGCTAGAGTTACGACGGCGACGGCAGACAGAATTTTCGGGAAGGCGGTAGTGTTCACGGGTCTCGCTCCGGCAAAAAAGGGTCGGTTTTTTGTTTCGCAAGACGCCGGTTTCCGGTCGTTGCGGCGACACTATGTGGTTTGTGACGGTTTGGCTACGGAAAAATCGTGGCGGGAGAGTCAGTGGAACCAGATGACGATCGCCGCCGTCACACTGAGCAGGGCGATCGAGAGATAGCGGTAGTTCTTGTACCAGACGACCGTCTTGAGGTGCTCGGTTTCGGCCTGCCAGACAGCTTTGGAGAACATCAGCGGACCGACCTTTACAGGGTCGGGCGCCGGCGCAAGCCGGCTGCCAATCAGTATCGCGGCAAAGGCTACCAGGAAAATGACCATGGCGGCGTCGAGATAGTGGATCGGGATCAGGTGGAAGGCCACGGAGTCGATGAACATCACCAGACTGGCCGTGGTACCTGCAATCAGGCCGGCGCCGGCGCCGCGATTGTTGACGCGCTTCAGGAACAGACCGGCGATGAAGACGGCCGCGATCGGCGGCACGAAATAGCACAGCAGGGACTGCAGGTACTGCCATAGGGTGTCCTTGAACAATACGATCTGCGGCGCCCAGGCGATGGACAGCGCCATGATCACGGCCGTGACGATCTGGCCGGTACGGACCAGGTCCTGTTCGGTCAGGCTCGGCTTGAAGCGGCGCACGAAGTCCATGGTGATCAGGGTTGAGGTCGAGTTGTAGATGCCGGCCAGGCCCGAGACGATCGAGATCAGGCAGGCCGCAATAATCAAACCGCGCAGGCCTTCGGGCAGGACGTCGAAAACGATGTGTGAGAAAACCTGGTCCGATTGCGGCAGGCCTGGCGCCAGAAGCAGCATGGCGGCGCCCGGCAGACAGACCAGAAACAGGCTGGTCAGCTTCAGCGCTGCCCCCAGCAGCGAGCCCAGCCGGCCGTCGTCCAGCGACCGGGCCGCCAGGACGCGCTGGACCATCATCTGTGAGGTGCACCAGAAGTAGAAACCGATCAGCGGGATGCCAGTGAGAAGACCGGACCAGGGCACGGTTGGATCATCTAGCGGCCGGACCAGTGAGAGTTTTTCAGGCGGCACCTGCGTCATCATGGCGTTCCAGCCGGCGAGCGGCGAGCCGCCGACCGCCGAGAAGGTGAACCAGGCGAGCGCCGCCACCGTGAACACCATGACCAAGCCCTGCACCGACTCGAAACTCATGACCGTGCGCAGCCCGCCGGCGATCAGGAAGCCGCCGGCCAGGAGGGCCAGCAGTCCGCACACCTGCCACAGGGGCCAGTCGGGCACCATGATCTGGAACAGGATGGCGCCGGCGAACAACCCTCCAGCAGCGTCGAGGAAAATACCCAGCAGACAGGCCAGCGCCGAGACATAGGTGCGCACGAACTTGCCGTAGCGCATCTCGAGGAATTCGGGGACGGTGAAGACCTGCGACTTGATGTAGGTCGGCAGAACGAAGGCGCAAAAGATGGTCAGGACCACTGCCGCCATCCATTCGTAGTTGAAGACGCTGATGCCATGGGCATAGGCCGTGCCGGTCAGGCCGACCAGGGTGGTGGCCGAGATGGTCGAGGCGTAGAGGGACAGGCCGACCTTGGGCCAGGTGGCGGACTGGCCGCCCAGAAAATGGTCGCGGGCCTTCAGCGAACGGTGGCGATCGATCACGCCGTAGATGATCAGGCCGCCAATATAGAGGCCGAAGATGGCGAGGTCGAGCAGGCTCAAGGTCCGCGCCGGCATATGGTCATCCCTGGTCGTGTTAAGACCGTTTGGAAACTCCGTCGGGCTGGCCTGCAAAGTGCCGTTTTCTGTGCTTCCGGTGCTCACATACTTAAGTACGCTCCGCTCCGGTTCTCGAAACCAGCCCTTTTCGGCTCAGCCGGACGGCTTTCCGAACAGTCTTTTATGATTTTGGCGAACTACAGCATAGATTCGGAAATTTGAAAGCGCTTTCCGCACCTGCTAGTCTCAGGTGAAGCTGTGGAGATGGGCAATGAAACCGATTCTGTGCGCCACGGCGATGTGGCTGGTTCTGGCGGTACCGGTGTGGGCCGCCGAGGCCGATGATCGCTTTACCAAACTGTTCAGCGAGGAGTGGTCGTGGCGCCAGAGCCTGCTGGCCAGCAGCGAAGATTCCGTCACCACTGAGGTGCCGGCGCACCTGCCCGATATCAGCGCCAGGGCGCAAAACGAGCGGTTGATCTACTGGCAGGCCATTCAGGCTCAGGTCGCGGCGATCGCCCCGGCGACGCTGACGGCGGAAAACCAAGTCAACTATGCCGTCTACAAGGCTCAGATAGATGCTCTGGTCGACGGTCAGGCCTTCCGCGACTACGAGATGCCGGTCAATTCCGACAGCGCCTTCTGGAGCGATCTGGTCTATTCGGCCGATCTGGATTTCCGAACCGAGCAGGATTACCGAAATTATATCAGCCTGTTGTCGGAGGTGCCGCGCTATTTCGACCAGGCGACCGCCAATATGAAGGCGGGGTTGAGGCGCGGGTTTACGCCGCCGAAGGTGACCTTGACCGGCCGTGATCAGTCCGTCGCGTCGGTGATCGATGCGCGGCCGGAGGACAGCGCCTTCTACAAGCCGTTCGTCACCATGCCGGCTCATATGGCGCCGGCCTTGCAGGCACACTTGCGGGCGGAGGGGGTAAAGGTCATCAACGACGCGGTTATCCCCGCCCACCGCAAGTTGCTGGCCTTTCTGCAGAACGACTATGTCCCCAAGGCGCGGACCAGTCTGGGCGCCAGCGAACTGCCAGACGGCAAGGCCTATTATCAGGCGAAGATCCGCGAATACACGACCCTGAACCTGACGCCGGACCAGATCCATGAGACGGGTTTGCAAGAGGTCGCGAAGATACGCGCCGAAATGCTGGACATTATGAAAGAGGTCGGTTTTCAGGGCGATTTGCCGGCCTTTCTGACCTGGCTGCGCACCGATCTGAAATTCTATGCCCAGACGCCGCAGGCCTTGCTGGATCGGGCAGCGTGGATTTCCAAGACGGTCGACGGCAAGATCGGCGACTGGATCGGCCGTTTGCCGCGTCAGAGGTTTGGGATCATCCCGGTGCCGCCGGATATCGCGCCGTATTATACGACCGGTCGGGGCGGGCCGGGCGTGTATCTCGTCAATACCTATGATCTCAAATCACGACCGCTGTTTCAACTGACCGCCCTGACCCTGCACGAAAGCGCGCCCGGTCATGCCTTCCAGATGCCGCTCGCGCTGGAGAACAAGGCGCTGCCCGCGTTTCGCCAGAAGACCTATATCTCGGCCTACGGCGAGGGTTGGGCGCTGTACACCGAGCGCTTGGGCGTCGAAATGGGGGTGTATGAGACGCCCTATGACCGTTTCGGCATGCTGAGCTACCAGATGTGGCGGGCGTCACGGTTGGTGGTTGACACGGGCATTCACGCCAAGGGTTGGACGCGGGAACAGGCCCAGGCCTTCCTGCGCGACAATACGGCGTTATCGGAACATGAGGTGACAACCGAGATTGACCGCTACATTTCCTGGCCCGGCCAGGCTCTGAGCTACTATCTGGGGCAGATGGCAATCTGGGAGGCGCGGCATAAGGCGGAGGCCGCTCTGGGCGACCGGTTCAATATCCGCGCCTTTCACGACTCGGTGCTGGAACTGGGTAGTGTGCCCCTGCCAGTGATGAGCGCCCATATCGACCGGTTTATCGCCAACGGTGGTGTCGGGCCTTATCCGGATGAGGAATAGCTGAGTCAAACCGAGCGCTTGGCCGGATGTGTTGCGGTTGACCGACAAGTAAATTTTATGATGGTGTTCCGCAATCGATCGGGAATGTATTGTGCTGTTAATTCAAACTGTTGTCACGATCGATTCATAAGTTGATTCGGGTGGGCCGCGGCGCGCAACCTCATCCTTCGCCTCAGCTTTGATTGTCAGTCTATTGGGTCATGGCAAAAGACGATCTCGTGGTCGCCCAATTCGCGCAGCTTGACCATGGATTCCCGCATGGCCGCCTCGTTATGGTAGATCAGTCGGGCGGGGCCGGAGGGGGCACGGTCCTCCGTAACTGCCTTTGTCAACCATTGAGCGTCAGCTGCATAGACCAGTTTGTGCTCGGGCCAGATCAGGCCGGTATGGCCAATGGCGTGACCCGGCAGGTCAAGCGCAATAAGGGATCCGTCACCAAAAATGTCTTTGTCCATGACTTCCAGAGGCGTCAGCCGCTGGGTGAAGTCGGCCGGCAGCAGTTCGGTAAAGATGCCGTGGCGGACCTGCTGCCAGGTCGATTGCGCCTTTAGTTCCGGCCAACCGGCGGCCAGGAACCGCGCTTTCGGGAATCGCTTCAGGCCGCCGATATGGTCGGCATGGAAGTGGGTGATAAAGATGGCGTAGACATCGTCGGGGCCGTAACCCATCCGCGCCAGGATGGTTTCCGGCAGGTCGGTCAGTTTCGGCCGTATGGCGGCAGCATAGAGGGTGAGGGGAAGGCTGCGGCGACCGGAGATAACTTCCGGGCCATATCCGGTATCGATCAACACGGGGCCATGTTTCGGGTGAACCCAGACGCCGAAGCGGACGCCAAGGGTGACCTTGTCGCGGCGGCCGTCTTTCAGGACCAGCCATTCCGGAACCGTGACCGTGGCGCTGTTGGCAAAGACAGGCCTCATGCAAAGGTCCTCCGCAGGCCATCGGCGAACGTAATCTGTGGCACGTAGCCCAGGTCACGCCAGGCGGCCGTCAGGTCCAGGGTCTGGCTGTAGGCCATGACTCCGACGCTGTAAGCCGTGAAAATGGGCTCCGGCTGGCCGGGGGTCAATCGCGCCAGCAGTTCCGCCGTGCGGGCGGCGAACAGGGCCAGACCGACCGGAATATCGGTAAAGCGCGGCGCAATTCCGGCATGAGCACATGCCTGTTCAATGATGGATTTTATGGTCTGGGGCGCGCCGCCCGAGATGTTGTAGGTGCCTGTGGCGCGGCTTATCAGGGCGCAGGTAACACCGCCGACGACATCGTCGACATGGGTCAGGTCGGTGACGGCATCGCCATGGCGCAGCAGGGGCAGGGCTCCCTCCTTCGCCGCGCGTATCAGGCGTGGCAGCAGGGTGGTGTCGCCCGGACCATACAGGCCACGCGGTCGAACGATGATGGCATTGGTGTGGGCCCGAACCAGCGCCTCTGCCTGTTGTTTGGACTCGGCATAGGCATTGACCGGCGGGGGCAGGGTATCGCTTTCCGCCTGGTCCAACTGGTCCCGGAAGCGGAAATAAACTGATGGCGAACTGATAAAGACGAACCTGCCAGCGCTCAGCCGGTCAGACAGGGACAGGGCGTTCCGAGTGCCGACGACATTGGCGGCGTGAAACGCTTTGCGCGGTCCCCAGTTGGACGACAGGGCGGCGGCATGGATAAAGGCATCCACCGGTGGCAAGGCCAGGTCGGCATCGGGCAGTGCCAGATCCAGCGCGTGAAAGCCGATACCGTCAATCTTGAGCGCGGCACCCTTGGTGGCGTCGCGGCCGAGCCCGATGACCTCGTGACCCAGGCGATGGAGATGGCGACAGAGATGCCCGCCCAGGAAACCGGTTGCGCCGGTGACGACGATTCTCACGACAGCACGGACATATGCGTGACGAGGACAGGTGCGGCAGGCATGGTCCAACCCTTGAAAGCGGCGCAAGGCCGGCACGCTCACCACGCGCGCCGGCAGATATCTGCGCGGCGAAAGTCCTGACCAGCCCCGGTTGGACTCTGCATACCACAGCCGATCAGACTTTTTGAAGGCAGATAACGGGAACCAGGGTTATTTCAGCGACGCGTCATTACCGATGGCGCGATAGAGCGCCACCAGGTTGGCAGCGCGCAGATAGCGCAGGTTGATCAGGCTCTGCTGCGAGCCATAAAGGGTGCGTTGGGCGTCGAGCAGGGTCAGATAGCCGTCGCTGCCGGCCGTATAGCGGGCTTGCGACAGGTCGAAGCTGCGCTGAGCTGCGCTTGTCGCCGCCCCTTGCGCGTCCAGACGTTCGTCGATGCGCGCGCGTACCGCCAGAGCCTGATTGACGTCGTTGAAGGCTGATTGGATGGCGCGTTCGTACTGTGCGACGGCGATCTCCTGCCGTGCCTTGGCGCCGCGCAGGGCATTGATCGGACCACCACCGGCGAAGATCGGCAGGTTGACACCGGCGCCATAGGACCATTTGCCGTTGCCGGAGTCGAAAAGCGATCCCAGTGCGTTGCTGGCGAAACCGGTTGAACCGGTCAGGGAGATGGACGGGAACATGGCGGCGCGGGCGGCGCCGATGTCGGCATTGGCGGCTTTCAGGTTGTGTTCGGCCACGAGGACATCGGGCCGTATCAGCAGGACCTCGGACGGCAGGCCGACCGGGATATCGGCCACGGCCTTGTCGGGCATGCCCTGGGGCACCAGGTTTTTGGGAAGCGTTGTCCCCACCAGCAGGGTCAGCGCCGACCTGTCCTGGTCGACGGCGGTTTCCAGCGCAGCGACGTCAGCGCGGGACTGTTCCAGCAGGGTTGTCTGCTGACTGAGTTCCAGATCGCCAATGACCCCGATGCGGGCGCGGCCCTCGGCAATCCGGTAGGCTTCCTGGCGCGAGGCAAAGGTTTCCCTGGACAGGCGCAGGGCATCCTGATCGGCCGCCAGGTTCAGCCAGGCCTCCGCCACCGAGGCGATCAAGCTGATCTCGACGCCGTCGCGGTTGGCTTCGCTGGCGAAGAAGTCTTCAAGCGCGGCATTTTTCAGGCTGCGGATGCGGCCGAACAGGTCAAGTTCCCACGACAGACCCAGGTTGGCGCTGTAGGATTCGCTGTCGCCATCGGCATCGGTGTGAGATTTCGAGCCGGACCCGGAAGCGTCGATGCCCGGCAGCAGGGTGGCGCGCTGGATACCGTAAGCGGCGCGGGCTTGCTGGACGTTTAGTGCCGCAATGCGCAGGTCGCGATTGTTGCTGAGCGCCAGGTCGATGGTCTGTTGCAGTTGCGGGTCGAGGAAGAGCTGGCGCCAGGTGATTTGGGTATTTGATGCTTGCGGCGCCGGGGCGGACCATTGCGTGGCCACGGGAAGGGCTGGCTGTTCGTACTTGGGCGCTAGGGTGCAGGCGGACAGCAAAATCGGCGCTAATAGCGCAAGCGGAACCAGACCCCTCATCTGGCTTCGCTGCGCTACGCCACCTTCTCCCCTCAGGTGGGGAGAAGGAAAGTTGTTAACTCCCTCTGCCCTTTGAAGGGGAGAGGGTTGGGGTGAGGGGTATATCGACGAACGTATATTGCTCACGCTTGGCCCCCCTTGGCGGCGACATCCTGCGGCAGGTTGTCGTGCTTGAACAGCTTTTGCACCAGCATGAAGAACAACGGCACGAAGAAGATGGCCAGGAAGGTCGCTGTCAGGACGCCGCCGATCAGACCCGTGCCGATGGCGCGTTGGGCGCCCGAGCCCGCCCCCGTCGCCAGGGCGAGGGGCAGTACGCCGAAAGTAAAAGCAAACGAGGTCATCAGTATGGGTCTCAAACGGATACGGGCGGCTTCCAATGTGGCGTCCAGCAGGGGCATGCCGCGTTCCTGGTGCAGCAGCCGGGCATACTCGACGATCAGGATGGCGTTTTTGGACGACAGACCGATCGTGGTCAGCAAGCCGACCTGGAAGAAGATGTCGTTGTCCAGTCCGCGCAGCCAGGTGGCCAGCAAGGCACCCAGAATACTCAAAGGAATGACCAGGACGACGGCGAACGGAATGGTCCAGCTTTCGTACAGCGCCGCCAGCAGCAGAAACACCACCAGGATCGACAAGGCGTAGAGCGCGGGCGCCTGGGCGCCCGATTCGCGTTCCTGCAGAGACAGGCCGGTCCATTCGATGGCCGTGCCCTGCGGCAGGTCGCGCGCCAGTTCCTCAACCGCCTGCATGGCGGCGCCGGAGGATTCGCCTTCGGCCGGCATGCCCTGGACGCCGGTCGAGGGCGCCCCCTGATAGCGTTCCAGTTGCGGCGTGCCGGTGGTCCAGCGCGACGATCCGAAGGCGGAGAAGGCTACCATGGCGCCGTCGCGGTTGCGGACATACCAGCGATTGAGGTCGTCTGGACGCATTCGGAAGGGACTGTCAGCCTGGACATAGACGCGTTTAACCCGGCCGCGATCGATGAAGTCATTGACATAGGAACCGCCCCAGGCTGAGCTCAGCATGGCATTGATGTCGGAAACATTGACCCCCATCGCGCCGGCGGACGTCTTGTCGATGTCGATCTTGAGCTGGGGGGTAAAGTCCTGGCCGCCCGATCGCACCGAGCCGAAGCGCGGGTCCTCGCCGGCGCGGCGGATGAAGTCGTTGCGCGCCTCCAGCAAGGCCTGAGGGCCGACGCCACCGACATCCTTGATCACGAAGGAGAAGCCGGATGCATCGCCTAAACTGCGCACAACGGGTGGCTGGGTCGGAATGATGCGCGCGCTGCGGTATTCCGGTTTGGAAAATTCCTTGCGGGCGCGCTCGATAACCGCAGGCACGCGCATGTCTTCGTCATGCCGTTCTTCGAACGACTTCATGCGGATATTGACCTGGCCCTGGTTCTGACCATTGGTGCGGGCGAAGACGTAACGCGCCGTCGGATCCTTGATCAGATAGGCAGCCACCTTGTCGACCACACCCTGGGTCACCTTGGTGGTGGTCCCGGGCGGCATCTGGACGATGGTCTGCATGAAGCCCTGATCCTCTTCCGGCAGGAAGGAGGTCGGCAGAATTTTGAACATCACCCCGCAAGCGACGATCACGGCGCCATAGACCAGCAGATAGCGGATCGGTTTGTGGATCATGGCGCCGACGCCTGCGCGATAGCCGCGGCTGGCGCGGTCGAAATTGCGATTGAAGCCATTGAAGAAGCGGTCGAACAGGTTCAGCCGCTTATGCCGCTTTTCATGATTGACCGGCCGCAGCAGCGTGGCACACAAGGGTGGCGTCAACACCAGTGCCACCACGACCGACAGCGTCATGGCCGACACGATGGTGATCGAGAACTGCCGGTAGATGATGCCCTGCGTGCCGCCGAAAAAGGCCATGGGCACAAACATGGCGGCCAGAACCAGGCCAATGCCGACCAAGGCGCCGGTGATTTCGTCCATGGACTTGCGCGTCGCCTCTTTGGGCGACAGCCCTTCCTCGTGCATGACCCGTTCAACGTTTTCCACCACGACGATGGCATCGTCGACCAGAAGGCCGATGGCCAGAACCAGGCCGAACATGGTCAGCAGGTTGACGGAAAATCCGAAGGCCGCCAGAATCCCCATAGTGCCCAGCAGGACGATTGGCACGGCGATGGTAGGGATCAGGGTGGCGCGCCAGCTTTGCAGGAACAGGTACATTACGACGAAGACCAGGACGATGGCCTCGATCAGGGTCTTGATGACCTCCTTGATCGATAGCTTGATGAAGTCGGTCGAGTCGTTGGGGATGGCGTATTCGATATTGGACGGGAAGCTTTCGGACAACTCCTCCATCTTGGCCTTGACCAGTTCCGCGGTCTTTAGCGCGTTGGCGCCGGTGGCCAGGCTGATGGCGATGCCGGTGGCCGGCTTACCGTTGAGGCTGCTGAAGGATTCGTAATTCTGCTGGCCCAGTTCGACGCGGGCGACATCGCGCAGATAGACGGTGGCGCCGGTGGTGTCGCTCTTGACGATGATGCTGGCGAACTCGCCGGCCGTGGTCAGGCGCGACTGCGAGGTGATGGTAGCATTGAGCGCGACGTCGTCGGTGGCGGGTTGGGCTGCCAACTGGCCGGCCGAAACCTGGGCGTTCTGGGCGCGAATGGCTGTGATAACATCGGCCGGGGTCAGGTTGAAACTCGCCAGTTTGTCGGGGTCGAGCCAGATGCGCATGGCGTAGCCTGAGCCGAAGACATTGGTTTCGCCGACGCCATCGACGCGGGCCAGGGTGTCCTGGACGTTCGACACCAGGTAATCGCCGAGGTCGGCATTGGTCAGGGAGCCGTCGGACGAATAAAGCGAAAACACCATCAACATGTTGTTCGACGCCTTGTTCACCCTAACGCCCTGGGCCTGGACATCCTGGGGGAGGCGGTTGATCACCGACTGGATCTGGTTTTGCACCTGGACCTGGGCGACGTCGATATCGGTGCCGGCTTCGAAGACCAGAGTGACATTGGCGCCGCCGTTGTCTGACGACTGGGCTGTCATGTATTTCAGCCGGTCGAGACCGGTCATGCCCTGTTCGATGATCTGGGTGACCGAGTCCTCGACGGTTTTTGCTGACGCGCCGGGATAGTTGGCCTGGACCCGCACCTGGGGCAGGGCGATGTCGGGATATTGTTCGACCGGCAGGCGGGTAATGCTGAGGGCACCGGCCAGCATGATCACAAGGGCGACGACCCAAGCGAAGATCGGCCGGTCGATGAAGAAACGCGACAACATCTACTTTTCCGTCCCGTTGGCGGCTTTCACAGGTGCCGGCTTGATCGGAGCGCCGTCCCTCAGGTTCAGGGCGCCGTCGATGATCACCTTGTCGCCCGGTTTGAGACCCGAGGTGACGCGCCATTCCTTGCCGATCATTTCGGCGACGGTGATGTTCTGTTTCTTCGCCTTGTTGTCGGGGCCGGCCAGAAGGACACTTGCGCCGCCGCGTGGATCCAGCGCCACGGCGTTCTGAGGGATCAGGACGGCGTCGGGGACGGTGCCGGTGACCAGGCGGGCGCGCACGAACATGCCGGGCAGCAGCAGGCCGTCGGGATTGGCGAAGACGGCACGCAGGGTAACGGCGCCGGTCGACGGGTTGACCGAAACATCTGAGAACTGCAACTTGCCGGTGATAGAGTAGGTCGAACCGTCTTCCAGCAGAAGCTGGACATCGGCCTGATCAACGGCGCCGACCTTGCCGCCGGCGATGGCCTTTTTCAGCTTCAGCACTTCGGCAGAAGACTGGGTGATGTCGACATAGACCTTCGACGTATCCTGGATAGTGGCCAGCGGCGTCGCCTGACTGGCTGTGACCAAGGCGCCCGGCGTGACCGAGGACTTGCCGATGCGGCCGGAGATGGGGGCGGCGACCTTGGTGTAGTTCAGATTGATGCCAGCGGATTGCAACGAAGCGCGTTGCTGGGCGACGCTGGCCTCGGCCTGTTTCAGCGCGGTGACCGCGTCGTCATGTTCCTGCTGGCTGATGGCCTTGATGGTCACCAGCTGGCCGGCGCGACCGGCCCTGGTCCGGGCCGATTCGAGCGCGGCTTCGGCCTGTTGCAGGTTGGCCTGGGCCGAGTTGTAGGACGCCTGATAACTGGCCGGATCGATCAGGTACAGCGACTGGCCGGCGGACACGAGGGCGCCTTCAGTGAACTGACGCGCCTTGACGATGCCGCTGACCTGCGGGCGGACCTCGGAGACCAGCCAGGCGGAGGTCCTGCCGGCAAGGTCCTGGGTCAGGCTGATCGGACGTTGTTGTACCGCCATGACGCCGACATTGGCCGGTCCACGCGCGCCCTTGGTATCATCTGCTTTCTTGCCGCACGCACTTAGGCATACGGCGGACAGGGCGATCAGGGGCAGAAGGCGGGAAACGGCTGGGAACATGAGGGGCCTCGGGTGGGTCTCGGGGCTAAACGCTGCGGTGCGGAAAATCCGGCGGCATTTGCGGCAAAAACAAGCGAATAAACCCTTAGAGGGCAAAGACCGAGTCCGAAACCGGCGAGCCGGCTAATTTTTGGACAATGTTGTCTCTGGCACCCGCGGCAAAGCCGCTCTTTGGGCTAGAGGTTTTGAACCGCGAATGAACGCGAATAAACGCGAATTTCAGGGCGTGTTTCGATCGTCGCTTTGGTGGAACCGTCTTGCAGCGTTTTTGCGCCCCTCTTATTCGCGTTCATTCGTGTTCATTCGCGGTTCCAGACCCTTACAGGCTGAGCCAACCGTCACGTAATTTCGTAGCGTCGTTACGAGCTTGATTGCCAAGCCGATACCGCAGGTCGGTATCATCGATCAGGTTGCGTAGAGCGGCCGCCGCAGCGTCGATGTCGGGATCGGCCCACTGCGCCTGCGGGCCGTTATAGCCGGAATCCGCCGGAACCAGGCGATACGGCACCGGCACCGAATTGTCCGGCGTCATGAATTCGAGATTGCCCGACCAGCCGGTGGCCAGAACCGCCTTGCCGGCGGCCATGGCTTCGGCCAGCGGCAGGCCATAACCTTCGCCGCGATGGAGCGAAATCAGGATATCGCAGTCAGCGATCAGTTGAGCCGTCGCGTCGTTGTCCAGGGTCTGCGCCATGAAGACGATATCGCCGCGGCCACCGGCCAGCGCCTGAAGGGCCTGGAACTGAGGATGGATTTCCGCGCGGCTCAAGGTCTTGACCATCAGCCGGGCATCACCGGGTGTGGGGACGGCCCTCATCCAGGCCTGGATGGCACCGGCCGGGTTCTTGCGGACGAAGCTGCTGCGCGGGTCGAACAGGGTCAGGGCGGTGATCGGGCCAGCCTTACGTTCGGCAACTGCCGGCACGCGAACGGGTGTCGGTACGACTTTCAGTTTGGCGGCTTCGTTAGGAGGCAAAATGGCAGCAACCGCTTCGCGCACAAAGCCGCTGGGCACCCAGATTTCGTGGAACCAGGTTGCCGTTTGGGCCCAAGCCTCAGGGGCGCGGCTTGATTCCCAGGCCCAGTAGCCGATGCGGTAACAGTCCTGCCAGCCGTCATGTGTGAACAGGGCGATGCGCGCTTCCGGCGGATTGGCGTGGATCAGCCAGACTGGGGCATCGGATGGCATTTGTGAAGGGCGGCGCGTCAGCAGGCCACGGTCGAACGGGCGCAGGTCTTCTCGGTCGACCGCGACGCCCCTGGATTCCAGCCCGTTGGCGACCAGGGCGCCGGCGCGACCGATGCCGAGCGCTTCGTTGAAAAAACCCGAGATCAGAACCTTGTCAAGCGGTGGGCGGGGCCGCGACTGGGCCGGCAGCCAGGCGCTTGATCGGGCGGCATAACGCAGGCCAAACGCCGTGTGGTGCAGGCCGGCCAGTACGCGTTTCAGAATCGCCATAGAAAGAGTCTCGCCAAGCCGTGCACCTTCGGTACTATAGGACAATGACGTCAGACGCAATTTTCGACCTGCTGAACCTGAACGGTACGCTTGCGCTGGGCGGCGTCTACCGGCTGCGGGCAAAAGGCGGTGTGGCCGAGGTCGAAATCACTGACACGGCAACCGGCGAACGCAACGTGGTCTACGTTCAGGACGGGCGGGACATTTATATTACGATGCCGGTCGGGCACTACCGGGTTTGGCTGCGCACCAGGGCGACGTCGGTGTCGTTGATGCGTCTGGGCTTTGCCGAGCGGATCGGCGCTTATGCCACCAAAGCGGTCGGACTGATGCGGAGCGGCCGCCTGATCGCCGCGGTTGCGGCGCGGATGCGCCGGCCGGCGTCCGGCATTTCCGGCATGGCGATTGGGGAGGCGACCCACGTCGCAGACTTGCCGTCGCGGCCCGCCCTGGCCTTGGCAAAGCCCGATCCGGCGCTGTCGTCCGCCGGCGTATCGATCGTCATTCCCACCAAAATCCGCGCGGAAATGCTGCGCGCCTGTGTCGACTCGCTGGCATTGAACCGCACTGTCGAGGTTGAGATCATCATTGTCGACAATGGCGCTGAGGGTAACGCCATGGTGGCGCTGTTGGCGGAGCTGTCGCGTCGGCCGGATGTCAAGCTGATCCGCGACGACGGTGGGTTCAATTTCTCGCGCCTGTGCAATGAAGGCGCGGCGCAGGCTCGGTATCCGCTGCTGTTGTTCCTGAACGACGACATTGAGGCCCTGGACGGTGACTGGCTGGCCGCCATGCGCGACTATGTCGCCCGGCCCGATGTCGGGGCCGTGGGCGCCCGGCTGCTCTATACCGACCGCACCTTGCAGCACGCCGGTGTCGCGTCGAACCTCGTGCCGGGGCCTGGGCATCCTTGGCGCGGTGTGGCGCCGGACGTATGGCAAAGCCATCCTTTTCTGGCGCAACCCGGAGACGTCGATGCCGTGACCGGTGCCTGCCTGATGATGCGCAGGGACGTCTTCGACGCGGTCGGTGGTTTCGATGCCGAGGCGTTTTCGGTGACCTTGAATGACGTCGACCTGTGCCTGCGTGTCCGCGAGCAGGGGCTGAAAATCGTCTATGCCCCTGACGCCACACTGTTGCACAAGGAAGGGCAAAGTCGCCGCCGCGACGACGATCCCGCCGAACGCGCTCGCCGCCAGGCCGAACTGCGGGCCTATGTCGCGCGTCATCCGGAAGCTGCGCGCCGTTCGGTGTTTTATCCGCTTACTCTGCGTCGCGACACCGACCAGGCCCTTTCCATCTGAAAATTACGGCCTTTGTCATGCTTTAGGTTTTGACAGCGCCCGGGGGGCTGGGGCAGAACTCTGTCCGCATGGGCGAAGGCCAAATATTTTCAGGGGTTGGATTTATGACGAAAGCCATTCTGGTCGCCGGTGGCGCCGGCTATATCGGTTCTCAGACCTGCAAGGTTCTGCATCAGGCCGGCTATCTCCCTGTGACCCTGGACAACCTGGCCACCGGCTATGCCGAAGCCGTCAAGTGGGGCCCCTTGGTAAAGGCGGATTTGCGCGACCGCGACGTCATTCTCGACACCATCAAACAGTACGATATCCAGGCGGCCATCCACTTCGCCGCCTACAGTCTGGTCGGTGAAAGCACGCGCAACCCTGCCAAATACTACGACAACAACGTCGCGGCGGCGACCGACTTCGCCTCGACCCTGGTCGAAGGCAGAGTCACGTCACTGGTCTTCTCGTCGACCGCGGCGACCTATGGCATGCCGCAGACCCGGTTGATCGCCGAGGACCACCCCAAGAACCCGATCAATCCTTACGGCGCCAGCAAGCTGGCCTTCGAACAGGCCCTGCACTGGATGGGCCAGGCGCACGGCTTGAACACCATCGTCCTGCGCTATTTCAACGCTGCCGGGGCGGATCTGGAGGGGGAGGTTGGCGAAAGCCACGAGCCGGAAACCCACCTGATTCCGCTGATCTGCAAGGCGGCCCTGGGCAAGTCCCCGCCGCTGACCGTGTTCGGGACCGACTATGACACCAAGGACGGTACCTGTATCCGCGACTACATTCACGTTATCGACCTGGCCACGGCTCACGTTGCGGCGATCGAGCGGCTGATGGCCGGCGGTGGCAGTGACGCTTTCAATGTCGGCACCGGCGAAGGTTTGACCGTAATGGAGGTTATCAAGGCGGCGGAAGAGGCGCTGGGTCGGCCCGTACCTTATAGCCTCGGGCCGCGCCGCGACGGCGATCCCGAAATCCTGGTGGCCGATGTCAGCAAGATCAAGGCGACCCTGGACTGGACGCCGAAATACAGCGACCTGAAGACGCTGATTGAGTCGGCGGCCAACTGGCAGACGATCCGGCCCTATTGAACCGAGAGATCCGGCCCTTGTGTTTCCGGTTGGCGCGCGGCCGACGAATATGCGGACCTAGCGCTGCAAGGCGGTCTTTTTGGGGTGGGGACTAATCGGCGGAAGAAGCTTGGGGGAAGGAGCGGCGCTCGCTTATAGCGGGTTTTCAAGCGCGTCGAGCAACTGGTTGAACCGACCCAGGTCCAGCGGCCATTCCGGATCGGCTGGCAGGTCGAGGTAAGCCGCCTTGTGTCCCAACATCTGGCATAGGCCAAGATGCCACAGATTGTCCCGGCCAGGCAGGTTCAGCACACCCAGGCCCGCGCCCTTCGGGGCGAAGACAATGTTGTGCAAGGCGCTGCCGTCCTCGCCGACCACGATACGAGCTGTTTTCATCAATTCGATCTGTTGCGCGACGCTCAGGCTTTCCGGGGCAACGATGTGGTAGCCGCGGCGCGCCGCCTCGGCTTCGACGGCATAGATGTTGACAACGCTGCGCCGTGAACTATGAGCCAGCTTGCGGCGGCTGAAGAAGATTTTCTCACCGACCAGCTTTGGCGGAACTTCGACGGGCTTATGGGCGTCCAGCACCTGGGCCAGGGCGGCGCTAAGCGAGGCTGTCCCGAGACGGAAACCGGATTTCGACGCCGACGGCACCAAGGCCCGCTCAACGCGGAACAGGCTGGCCGGATGACGCCGTAACCGCGCCGGGTCGATATCGAAAATGTCCAGAAAATAGCTCGCCCATTCGGGCAGGCCCTGGAAAAGAATTGGCTCGGTGGTGTGGCCCGCCTGGTTCAGCGTCCACAGGCGTGGCACAACATCGAGCAGCCAATGACCGTAGATTTCCTGTCCCGGCGCCGACAGGACGATAGCCGAACCGGAAACCGTCTGGTTGCGCAGTTTCTGCATCAGTTGATCCAGATAGCCGGTCGATTTGTCGAGAATATCTGCCAGGTTGTGGGTGCGGGCATGCCAGTCGGCAAAATCGATACCCCAACAGATCGGCTCTCCCATCAGCGCCTCGCGCCGCCCGATATGGATGGGCTGCGCACAGGCGTCGAAGAACCCGTAATCCTCAAAGGTGAAGATGCCGTTTGCCAGATAACCCGGCGTGCGCATGGCGTTGCGATAGCCGGTCTCCAGCCTCGCGTAGCCATCCAGCGGAAGAAGGGCGGCGACATCATCGACCGGTGGTGGGTTGTCGGCAACACACCGGAAGGACACACGATAGTCACGGTTCGCAAAATTGCGGCCGCCCAGCGAAGCCGGATCGTGCTCGCCTGAGGCGATAATCGATTCCAGTGTGGTGAAGCTGTAACCGGCTGCCATGACGCGCCTTTGCTGCGCCTATTGCATCAATGCCGACGCATCATAACCATCGACGGAGCCGTAATAGGCTTCACGTCCCTGATCCAGAACCAGCAGCTTGTTGCACACCTTTTTGACCATGCCGTGGCTGTGGGTGGCGAGCACCATGGCCCGCGAATTTTCCAACAGGCTGTTCATGCGGTTGGTCGCCTTGTCGTGGAAGGCGGCGTCACCGGCGCCGATCCATTCATCCAGCAGAAGCACATCGGGTTTCAGAGTCGTTGCCACGCTGAAAACCAGGCGTGTGCGCATGCCTGCGGAATAGGTTTGCACCGGCAGATCGATGAAAGCACCCAGTTCGGAGAACTCGATGATCTCCTCCATGTTGCTCTCGATCTCCTTGCGGGCGATGCCGCGCATCCGTCCCATGTTAAAGATGTTCTCACGGCCCGTATGGGCTGCATCCAGCCCCAGGCCGATATCGATCATGCAGGAGATGTCACCCTTGACCTTCACAGACCCCCGATCGGGTTCATAGATTCCGGCAATGACCTTCAGAAGGGTCGACTTGCCGGCGCCATTATGCCCCATGACACCCAGGCGGTCGCCTTCACCCAGGGTAAAGCTGATATTGTGCAACGCCTGAACATGGATGATGTCCTGACCATCCTTCAGCAGCTTGCCGCCGATGACCAGGTTTGCCAGGGTATTGCGCAGCGAATTGGCACGGATGGAGTAGATGGGGTAGCTGAGCTCGACGCCGTTGACTTCGACGATATCGGACATAATCGATCCTTAGACTAACTCTAGACCCAGAAGGGAATACGGCGGCGAAACAGGCTGAACACGACCAGCCAGGCGATAATACCCGTGACCATAGCGCCCAGCGCCAGGTACCACATGTGCGCTGAGGCGGCTTCACCCAGAAGTGGTGCCCGCATGATTTCCAGCAGGCCATAGTAGGGGTTGTACTTGACCAGGATGTTGTGGCCGCGAACCGATTCAGGACGCCAGAATATGGGCGTCAGGAAGAACATCAACTGATTGAGATAGGGGAGCATGAATCGCAGGTCGCGGAAGCGCGCAGCGATGATGCCGAACACCGATCCCCAGGTCAGGCCGGTCATGATGACCACCGCGAAGCCCAGCACGATGCTCCAGTGCGGGACGACCGCCGCCCGAATTAGCACCATGACGACGTAAAAGACGACGACATTGTTCAGGAAAAGGAGGATTTCCTTCGCCATCGTCTCCAGGGTGTAATAGGTGAACGGATAGGCATGGTTCTTGATATTGCCGCCATGTCGCAGGAACATTTCCGTGCCGTCAATCAGGATGAAACTGACCATCCCGAAGCACAGGATGCCGCCCATGATGTACGGCAGGACGAGACGCAGGTCGCCCCCCATCATCGGACCGAAAACCACTGACAGACAGATCGACGTCACGATCATGCCGCCCGAGATCCAGAAGGGACCGAGGAAGGTCCGGCGATACTTGCCGGTCAGTTCGTGATAGGCTTGATAGAACCAGACCCGGTAGAGGCCAAGTCCCTTACCCAGGTCGGCAAAAGTTTTGTTCATTCGTATGTCTAACCACTGTCTGCGTGACGGGTCGCGACATTGGCGCGATCCGTGCCCACCGCAAAAGCGGCAGGAATGAAACTGCTTCTACAGCAAAATGGCACCGGCGCAAGCCGCGGCCCAAGCTGAGGTTTTATTAATTTCAGGTTTTCTTCGCACTTGCAACATGGAAAACCCAAGACGAGCTTAGACCCGCTATTCGGCAGGAACTTCAGCCGGTTCGGACACGGCGCGACTTTTCACGCTGTTGAACACACTGAGATATTGCTGAGCCATGTCCTCGGCTGTCAGCACACCGGGTATGCCATTCACCAGGGCGTTGTGAACCGTCGCCGAGGCGCCTTTTTCAATCACAGCCATTAGGTCGGCCGGATCGTTGAAGGCAAAATGCAGGCCGCTGACGTTGTTGATGACTTTCTCGGCCATCCCGCCGATGCCTGTGCAGATCAGCGGACGCTTCACGGCATAGGCTTCCTGGATGACCACCGGTGAGTTTTCCCACCATCGCGACGGCATCAGAATGTAGTCGCAGTTTTCCATCAGGCTGTTGACGGAGCTGTTGTTGTAGGGACCGAGGTAGGACAGGAAGTCGTATTCCTCCAGTGCCGCCTCAAACTTTTTCACGAAAGCGTCGGATTGCCCGATCAGGTTACCGTGGATCAGGATGCGAATGCCGGCAGCCAGGGCGGGCTTCTTGGAGATCAGCTCACAAGCCTGCAAAATGATGTCGACACCCTTGAACGGGTTGATCTGGCCGAAGAAACCGAACTTCCAGATGTGGTTCTCGCTGTGTTGCGCCAGGTGAGGCGGATGCAGGTACATCAGGCCGTTCTCGATGACGTTCATCCGTTCCTTTTCCAGACCCCAGGCGACGAAGCGGTCGGCGAGGAAGTGGCTGGGCGAGACGAAGGCATCGACCAGAGACAGGCTTTCGAGGAAATTCTGCTTGCGCAGTGCGAACTGCTGCGAGCTGTATTCCGGGAAGCAGGCGCCGCAGGCGTTGGGCGAACTGGCGCTGCACAGGATCTGGGCCGGGCGCGTGATCATCTGGCCGTGGTTGTGGCAGATCGACAGGAATTCGTGGATGGTGAACACGACGCTGGCTTCCTGGGCGGCTTGTTTGAACGCAGCCAGTCCCAGGTTGAAGAAGTGGTGGAAGTTCAGCAGGTCAATCTTCAGATCGCGAATCAGCGTCAACAGTTGCGCGCTGACGTCGCTGGACGCCAGATGGTAGAAGTGATCATAGATGTGGGGGTCGTAATAGAAGGCGTATTCATTGGGCCCCAGTTCGATCTTGCCGCGTTGGCTTTGCTGGCAGGCGCCGATGAAAACAGCGTCATACCCCAGGCGGCGCAAGCCGTGGAACAGGGTGTAGGCCGCGATCTCGGCGCCGCCCTTGCTGATCGAAGGGTGGCTGTGGCTGACGACCGCGATCCGCTTGCCGCGGACGGCGGTGGTCGTGACAGACGTGGCAGCAACAGATTCGGCCGCAACAGATTGGGTCACACCAGATTGGGCCGTGACTTTGGAGGATTTCGGTGTTTTCACGGCTTAGCTCTCGAAACGGCTGTTGATGGCGTGCAGAAGCGGCGAGGGGGACGGGAAGAACAGAGCGTTTGCCGCATCGGGGACACGCTTGGCCAGCGTCATCAGCTTGGCCGCAGGGGGCAGACTGTCCAACCCTCCCGCCGGTGTGTCGGTGCGGTCGAGATAGGCCTTGAGGCCGGCCACGCTCCAGGCAAAGCAGCTGAAGGTCGCTTCGCCAGGCGCCGTCGTTTGAACCGGATTGCCGACGTCAAGGAAGGTCAGGCCGTCGCGCGCCTGAGATACCGCTGCCCAGCCGGCAGCCGAAAGATAAGTGCCGCTTGAGACGAAGACGAAGGTTTTGGCCTGGATGTGCTTTTCAAGGGAGGAGGGAACGGCATAGGCGGCCAGGCGTACATCCTCGACGAAGATCAGGCTGACCGGGCGATCGCTGAAGCTTTTAAGTTCGTTGAAATGGAAGACGACGGCGGCGCGGAATTCGTCCGGGCTGGCCAGGATGACGATGCCGGTATCCTTACCCAGCGCGTTCATGTGCTCGCGGATGCCGGCGAACATCAGGTAAATGTCGGACTGGCTGCGCGGCGCGGCAAAAACGACGGCGTGTTGACACGGCGCGGCATGCAGCACGGTGATGTTGCGCGCACGCTGCTTGTCCAGGCGCCGCAACGCTTTGGCCATGCGGGGGAAGAAGGGCTCGGCCATGATGGTCGGGTAGATGTTCTGCAACCGTGCGGCGGCGCCGGAATGGCTGATCTTGCGCACCTGCTTGGGGCTGATCTGGAAGTTCAGGGCGGTGCGGTCGGTGTAGGCAATTTTCAAGCGCAGATCGCCGATCTCGGCATCTTCGATATCACCTTCGAAAAATGCCGAAAAACCCGCACGCTGCAAGACATCGTCGGCATTGGGCAGGACGGACGACAGGTCGGGGCGGGGCTTGAAGGTAATGACCGACGGGTCGCACGACATGACGGCCTGGCCGGCGCGCAGATGCAGGGTGTCGAGCTTTTTTGGTCGGACTGAGGGCCCAGCCGGTCACGAAACAGCCGAACTTCGGAATGACCTGGACGTCTTCAACCGCCATGCGTTCGGCAGAGTAGTCTTCGGGCAGGATGTCCCAGGACTGCGACTGAGCCACCAGTTGTTTCAGGCCCAGGGTGTGTTTCGACTCCGCCGACTGCCAATGGGGCTTGGCGTAGGAGACCAGTGTGGTTTTCGGAACGATATTGACCGGGCTGACGGCGCGCAGGTGGCGGCCGGTGCCGATCTGGACAAAAAACAGCGGCGCTGTATCGGTCGACGGCTGCCAGTCCGTCTGCAGGAGGCCCACAAAACCGGCGGCTTCGGCGGGCAGGTCGGGACGGTTGAACAGGGTATAGGCGAAACCGCCGGCGTATTTGGCATCATCCTGGATGATGACCGGTCGATCGACCATGCCGTCGCGCTGCATCCAGCCAATGACCCAGATCAGGTTATTTTCATCGCGCGCCATGGCTTCGATAAAGCCAATGCAGGAGTCGGGTCGGACGGGGATGCCGTACAGGCCATGCGCCTCGCCTTCGAGCGCGGACAGGCGTCCCAGCAAGGTCAGGTCGGCGCCGGATTCCGGCTCTTCCTCATCAAGGGCTTCGGCGCTCCCCGAGGTGGGTGTTGAATTTGTAAATTTCAGCGTGAAACCGCTGCCGGCTGTGCGGATTGCAAATACGACGCCCGGATTGATTTCCTGGTAGCTGCGCGCCCGAGCCAGAATCTCGCCTTCAAAGGCATAGCCCGGCAGGCCTTCACATTTGAACGCATTGAGAACGTCGGGGCGCGGTAGACCCGTTTCACACGCGCCCAGGACTTGGTCGTCGGCCCACAGTTCCAGCGTAACCGGCGTTTCGGACTCGTTGATATTGAGCGCCCAGCCATTGATGGTGCTGTTCAGGTCGAAATAATCGACGCGACCTTCAAAAACCGGCCCAGCGGGCTTTTGCGACAAGGCCGCTTCCAGTTTGGGCGATTCTGCCTTCCCCGTCCCGATGACCACCCCGGTCGCGGAGTTGTTTTCGTAAAAGATTTCGGGCTCGTACTCGTTTTCCGGCGTCGCGGGAGAATTCATGTCCGACTCATATCAAATGTCATTTGGATCAAATGCATCAACGGCGCCGCCCCCCCGGCTGGCAGATCGCCTAGCAAACTTCGGTTTATAATAGACAATTTATGGGGCCACAAGGCAAGGGGCAAGGTTATCGTGCTATGCGGCACGGCGCGCGCGACATGATGCACAAAAACCAGATTGCCTTCGCTCCCGCCCTCTGTCACTGAACAGTAGCCGCGGCCGGAAAGGCGCATGGGGCGTTGTGCGGCGGGATTCAGGTACCATGTTATCACGCATTACGGGTTTCTTGCTTGGGCCCCACACCATGCAATTCACCTTCCTCTTTCTGGTCATCCTCTACGGTCTGTTTTTCGAGACAGGGATTCTGCAGGACCACTACCTGTTTTACAGCTTGCGGGATCCACGGCCACTGTTCTGGTGGCCGGTACGAACCCTGGTCGTCATGGTTGGCCTGATCGGCGTGTCCATCGTGCTTTTTATACTGAGCCGCACCCAATGGCGTGAAACGGTTCGTGGATGGGCAGCCGGGCTGCTCGCGATCGGTGTCGTGGTCATGTTGTCGGCCATCGCGCTGGACACCACCTCAGGCGTCGCCGTTTATTCAGACCGGGCGGAAAGCCGCATCCTGACATTCAAGGGTTACCAGACCGAAAGCCTGCCCTACAGTCAGGTCCGCTACGTCACCCTTGGCTGCAAGGTGGCCCAGACGCGTGGCACCGAGGAAGCGCAGGTCTTCTACGCCCTTCATGGCGACCACGGTGTCACGGTCGATCTCCAACAGGGCCTGGTCAAGCGCGCACCCGACTCGACATGGCTCAAGGCCGTTCATACTGCCGATTCCGTTCTTCCCGCCCTGTCCGTCCGCCGGGAGGTTGAGCCGCGGCCGGACAGCGCTTCGCAGTACAAGGGCTGTGTGGAACGTTTTCGCCGTCAGCAGAGCGATGCCGACAAGGCATTGGTCACCGAAATCTTCGAGCGCCCGGAGATCACCACCCTGCTGTAGCCGACAGGGTGGTTGACCGTTCAGGCCTCGACGTCAGGGCTCGACTTCAGGCCTCGACGACAAACAGGCGGGCGGCGCGACCGCCTTCGCAGACGAATTCCGAACGCAGGTCGAGGAATATCAGCATGTCCAGGCTGCACTTGTTGGCCGGCAGGGCCGACAGGTTCTCTGAGCCTCGCGCATAGTCGGCCTGGTTGGATCCTTCGGCGATGCGGACAATGCCCGAGGCCGACGAGATGGCAATGAACGGCACGGCCAGATCGGCCAGCAGTTCGCCGCGCTTGGCAGCCAGATCGCTGAGGTTGATGGATCGCGTAGTGACCTTGGTGGCGCGGGTATTGTAGATCGAGAACAGGCGTTCGGCCTCGGCCTCCGCCGGGATGACCTCCGTCTTGCCTTTACGCAGCGAGCGGGTGAAGAAGCCAACGCTGGCCAGATATTTCAGGAAGTCGGCATCGGCCTTGGACAGCCAGCCGGTCGACTGCATCCACTCGATGGAAGCCGGGCTGTGGCCGGCAGCCGGCAAGTCCCCGGGCGATGGTGCGGCATAGGAGGCGACCGCATCCACAACGATGGAATTTGACTGTTTCAGGAACAGGTCGCTGTTTTCCAGGCTGACGATGACGCTGGGCAGAGCGTCGCGGCTGGGCAGGCTGATGTCGAAATTGAACCCGACAAAACCCTCATCCATGCCGGCGTCGGCGAGGTCCTGACGGTACAGGCCAACGTCACCGGCGCCGACGCACTGGCCGTCGACGAAGGCGAGAACGCGCTTACCCTTCAGGCTGCCCTGTTCGCTGAAAATCCATCCCCCGATCTTGTCCGGGTGAACATTGTCGATAGCGCCTCTTATCATTGCCGTCTTCGTCTCGTATTTGCGTGGGTGAAAAAGCAAAATTCTACTGAGTGGGCGCCATTCAATCCATTTCAGCCGCGAGATCAACAAAAATGATGTCGCGCCGCACCACAACGGTCATAGAACGGACCGTTCGTACGCACCGCCGCCTAACTATAGGCCAAGTCAGCAGATTTTGACAACCGGGCGGCGCGACCGTGTCAGAACGGCCGTCTTTGGCCAGGATACACGGCATTGCCGGCCGTGGCCACCGCAGCCGGTGCGCCAACTTCGGCGGCGCCCTGTTTCAGGAACAGATCGCTGTTTTCGAGGCTGACCACGACACTCAGTAACTTGTCACGATGGGGGAGGCTGATGTCGAAGTTGAACCCGACATAGCCTTCATCCAGCCCCGCATCCGCCAGGTCCTGGCGGAACAGGCCAACTTCGCCGGAGCCGACGCACTGGCTGCCGACAAAGGCAAGGACGCGCTTGCCCCTCAAACTTCCGATTTCGCTATAGATCCAGCCCCCGATCTTATCCGGGTGAACACTGTCAATCGCGCCTCTGATCATGGTGGGTCTCAAATAATGGGAGTTGAAATATGGACGTTGCACTGCGAGCAGTTCAGACCAAAATCGTAGTGAAATCAATGGTTATTCTGCTGCAATGCGACATTGATTTTGCGCAGTGTGGCGGTAGGGACGCAGATTCTGATTATCCTTGGTTGCCGTTCGCACATGGCAACGGCCGCGTTGCAGGAACGCGGCCGCCGACAGTTTATAAAAAATCAATTTGGATCAGAGACCGGCTATCTTCTTCAGGAAGGGCTTGGGCGTCAGACCGTTGTTTTCCAGGAAGGTGACGTAGTTCTGAGCGCGCTCGGCCCGGAAGGTGTCATAGGTCTCGCCGTCGAACTGAATCAGCTTCTTCAGGCTGGTACGGGTGATCGGCTCCTTCTCCAGATCGGCCAGGGTCAGGACCGGCACGCCGGTCTGGCGGCACATCTCTTCGGTGCGCGAATCGATGGCGACGACGCAGCCCATCTTTTCCGCCTGGATGGCCAGTTGGGTGCCGTGATAGCGCGGCCCGATGGTCAGGTCATAGCGCGTCAGCGAGTCCATCCATGCCGGGACGTCATAGAAGGAGCGGGCATAGGTCCGGCACCACGCCTTGAACTCATCCATCGTATAGTGCGGCACGGTATGGACGCGAATACGGTCCAGGACGACCGGATCGACCTCATCGAACAGGGCGCGTGAAATCTTTATCATGTCGCTCATCGACTGGACCACGTACTGGCCGATGGCCGCCGAATCCATCATCAGCGAAATCAGTTGCTGTTCGACCAGGCGCACCTTGCCCCACGACTGGTGGCCGGCGCAGACCGAGAGCGAACGTGGTATCTTGATCTTCTTCCAGCCGCTTTCGATCGCCTTGCCCAGCTTGGCATTGGCCGAGATAAAGTGGGTCGGGCAGCCGCCGACGACCGTGTCTTCGAAGCCGAAGCGTGCCAGCTGCCGCGAAGTAAAGGGGCCGCGTGTATAGATGTTGGAGGTCGAACCGAAACGGCGGCTATCGATCGCCTTGACCCAGTTGACCGTGCCTTCGGTCGGGGTGACGTCGTGTTCCATGCTGTCGGCCTGGGCGCCCAGGCCGATCGAGACGATCGGCACTTCGATCTTGGCGAAGCTTTCCGCCAGTCCGCCCAGGTCGGTATGTTTACCGAACTGGTTGGCACTGGGGATGACAACGGCGTCGTAGGTGTTCAGCTTTTCAGCCTTGGCGTGCCAGGGCTCATAAACGATCCGGGCGTCGAGCTGATTGGCAATGGCATAGACAAACGCCAGGTTACCGTTGTTGTGGCCGATCCCCGCATAGAGTTTATCGAACTTCTTATTAGAATAAAGACCGAGGTCCTTGGATTCCCAAAGCAGAGCAATCTTCTTTTTCATAAAACATCCTAAAAGTTTTCGCCGGGGAGGATTTATTCTGGCGCAAGTGTGGGGAATAAACCGCCACATAGGGCGGGTACGGGTTAAAGCCTATGGGGGACACCATTTTTTGTCAAATAGTTGCGCATGGTGTCGTATTTTTCGGTGAAGCCGCGGGTAAATCGGCTCCAGGCTTCGCGCGTATAGAAGTCACGCCATGAAGCGTTCTTCAGTTCGCTTTCTGGGATCAGCGGAATGTTCAGCGTCTGAGCCAGTTCGGCACTCCGCTCGTCGTAGTCGACCAGCATCCCCGGTATCCCGTTGGCCAGGGCCGGCAGTATGCCGTGGACGCGATAGCCGATGGCGAAGTCCTGGGTGGCGATAAAGTCGTCGTAGGCGGCCACCGTCGTATTGAAGAACATGCGGTTGCGGTAGATGTCTTCCATTTGGAAAATATTGGATTCCTGGAACCAGTCTTCCTCGAAAAGGGTCTCGCGCGCCGGCAGTTCGCGGTCGTGGTCGCGGAAAAAATAGGCCTTTTCCTCGCGTTCGCCGTGCAGGGTTACGGTCATATGGCTTTCCTGGTCCAGGCGCAGCATGAAGGCGCGCTGCAGCGTCAGGTAGGTTTCCAGGTCACGGCAGTAGTTGCCGCCGGTTTCGCGGCGCAGGCTGAAAGCGATGCGGCGGACATCGGCCTGGTGCTTCAGGTCGAGGGTCAGGTTGCGGTCACGCTTGCGGAACAGCGACGGGCACCCGACGACCTCGACATTCTTGATGCCGTTGTGGGCCAGAACCTCGGCGGAATAGATACCACGCACACCGATCGAGCCGCACTTGTCGCCGATAGCGGCCCAGACGCGCTGGCCTTCGGGCGGCAGGTCGATCGGACGCCGCGTTTCGGCCTGAGCGCCGACTCCAATGGCGAAAACCGGAATTTTCAGGCGTTCAATCAGTTCGCCGGCCCGGGCCCAGTCCATATATTCATGAATGAAGTTCGAGCCGCGCAGGAAGGCGAAATCGAACTCGGCATTGTAGCGGTCGACATCAATGTCCTTGAAATCGACGATGTTGGCGACTTCGATGTCCTCGAAATCGAGCAGCTTCAGCGTCGAATCGTAGACCATCAGGTCGCCGATATTGGAATAGGTGTCGATGATCTGGGACACCGGCCAGTCGTGCATACGCACCTTGTCATGGTCGTAGCGGTGCCCGGCCGGTATCAGCACCAGCGCGCGGGCCTTGCGTTTGCGGGGCAGGGGGCGTGACGCCGAGTGACCGATCGGCTCGCCGCTTTCCGCCATGGCTAAGCGCAGGTCGGGGCGGTCGAAACCTTCGCTCAGGCGGCAGGGCAATTGCACGTCGATCGACAGGACGCCGCCGGCTTCCTGAATGGCCTGAGCGTGGGCCAGCGGGTAAAGGCGGGCCCACAGGACATCATTGACAAACAGGTCGACGCCACCTTCGAGTACAGCCGAGTCGGCACGCAAGCCGGTCAGGACCACCTTTTCAACGGTCAGTTGGTCAATCCAGAATTCAGACATGACGGCGGCAACCCCAAGGATCGAACGTGCGGGCAAACAGGTGCGATATAGCACGGCTGTTGATATGACAAGTCCGTTCGCGCATGCACAAAGCCGCGGCGATTTCCCCTAGACTCAGGGGAAGCGCTTTTATATGGTGCCGGCCATCGATTAGGCTGGGTATCTCTAAGGAGCTGATTTTGAGGAAGAAAATTGCATTTTTGTGGAAGATTGAAGATCTCGGGCTCTATTCTAACCAGCCATTTGACTTCCTGAATACCGCCATCGGTCACAACAATGGCAATCTGGCCTTCGTTTATGCGATTTCGCACCAGATCGATGCCGATTTTCATTGGGTGTCGTGGGCGACCAAGGCTGAAATTCTCAATACCTACGACGCCATCGTCATTCCGTGCGCCAACCAGTTTGGCAAGCACACCGATCTAACCGGTGCAGCAGCTATTATCGAAGCCGTCGACAAGCCGGTCATCGCCATCGGCCTGGGTGCCCAGGCGGACAACATGGAGGCCGACGTCAGCCCCAAGGAAGGTACGATCGCCTGGGTCCGTGCCCTGACGAAGAAGCGTTTCGGCTCGACCTCCAACATCTACACCCGCGGCCCCTTTACCTCGCAGCAACTGGCGCGTTTCGGGGTCGACGACACGATTGTCGGCGGCTGCCCGACCCACTTTATCTCTCAGGACGTCAATCTGGGTAAGGCGATCCAGGCTGACTGGGATTCGATCCCCGTGCCGCGTTCGCTGTCGGTGTGCGGTGGCCACCAGTCGTGGACGGATATTCGCCCCATCGAGCAGCAACTGATCGCCTTGATGATGGACCCGACGGCATTCGGCCAGTATGTCGTTCAGTCGATGACGGAGATGATCAAGATCTCGCGCGGCCTGTTCGATGATATGGATCCCAACACGCTTGACAAGATCCGCCAGCACACTGTGCCGCACTATACGATGGATGAGTTCAAGTCGTGGTGCCGCACCTACGCACGATCCTTCTACGATATCCCGGCGTGGATGGATTCGCTGACCCGTTACGACCTGACTATCGGGCCGCGCTATCACGGCACCCAACTGGCCATCCAGGCCGGCAAGATGGGCTGCGTGGTTGCGATCGACTCGCGGACCGAGGAAATGTGCCGCCAGACCGGCGTGCCTGTCCTGACCAAGGGCGAGCTGGCCGACAAGCACCTGACGCGGAGCAACCTGAAGAAGCTGATCAAGTTCGATGGTGACGCCTATGACGCCGATCGCCGCGAACGCGCCCAAAACTACGTCACCTTCCTGCGCAACAACGGCCTGGAGCCGGTGACGCACGTCAAGAAGATTGCCGGTGAATAAGGCTTAAAACACCCCGGGCAGACTGTCCGGGGTGTTCTCATCGCCGCAGGGCAGCCGTGTGGGTGGGCGATCGCGAGCAGGGACATGATTTCAGACTACAATCTTGAAAAAATCTACACGGTCTTTGACGAAGACGCCTATGTCTTCGTTACCGGCTGGACGACGCAGGATGCGCCAGCGTTTTCCGCCCTGCGCCTGGAAGAGACCGGTGCGACCCTGAAGCTTGAGGGTATCGCCTATCACGACCGCCAGGACGTGGCTGATTATCTCCTGGGATTTGGTTTGTCGCTCGACGCGCGCGGCTTCGTCGCGCGTTACAGCCTGACCTTCGGTGACGATCTGCGTCTGATCTCCGAGTTCAATCGTAGCCGCATCGCGGTGGTCGGTTCCGATCGCGCCTTCGAAGTTGAAACTGTCCGCCTCGACCGTAAGAAGATATCCGAATTGCCGTTCCACCGCCAGGTGGCGGTCGAGATCGGCGGCCTGATGACGTCTGAGCCTCGGGAACAATTTCTGCTCAAGGCCATGGCCGGCGAGGAAATGCCGATTGGTAGCAAGTCGATCCATCTCGATGCCGTCGGTGTCTTCGACGGTGTCATGACCATCCTGGACGGCTGGTTTCCGGATGTCGGTCTGTATAGCTTGTCCCTGTGCGACCTTGAAGACTTCAGCCTGCACGAACTGACGGTGTACACCAAGGCGCGCCAGGACGTGTCGCAGCACCTCAAGGGCATGGGCGTGCCGACGCGTACCAACTCGCACGGCTTCATCGCCTGGTCGCGTCTGAACGAACTGAAAGGCAACTATGTCATACTGGCCGAAGGCCAGGGTGAGGTTTTTGCGACGCCGTTAAACCTGGATGGTCGCGGCAATACCAGTTCGGTCGGACTTGATCTGGCCGGACACGTTGTCCGTCAAATCTGCGAGGAACGCCCGGACGATCTGAGCTGGTTCTTCGAGGCGACCGATTCGCCGCTGCGTCAACGCAAAGACATTGTCGACGCCATCGACAAGGCCGTGGTTTACGATCTCGTACCGGCGACGGACCAGACCGAGGTCTCGATCGTGGTGCCCTTCTACGGCACCGACTTCTTCCTGCTCGACATCGTCGAGATGCAGCAGCGTTCGCCGGATCATTTCCAGTGGGTGGTCGTCTGTGATGACCGGGCCCTGTTCTCTTCGATGAAGAAGTATCTGACCAACCACGCCCGCAAGCTGACCAAGCCGTTCAAACTGGTTCAGACCATGGGTGATTCCGGTTTTGCCACGGCCAGCAATGTCGGCGCGCATTTCGGAG
>NZ_GL883077.1:2125873-2134252 GCF_000204015.1 Asticcacaulis biprosthecium C19
GGTAACAAGATCCTGTTCATGAACTCGGATGCCTATGTCCGCGACTACAGCACACTGGTGCATGGCGTCGAGGTGCTGCGCAAAAATCCGGGCGCGATCGTCGGCTTCACGCTGCTGTTCGAGGACAACACGATCCAGCATGTCGGCATCCAGTTTCTGAAAAGCGACATCTATGCCGGCCTGGTCCTGGCCGACCACATGCGCAAAGGCCTGCACTACCGCAACGACGGCATCGTGGTGCGCGAAACCACAGCGGTAACAGGCGCCATGATGCTGCTGGACAAGCAGGACGGCCATGGCATCGAATATTTCGACTCGTCCTTCATCAACGGCGATTTCGAGGATGTCGACCTGTGCCTGCAACGGCTCAAGGACGGCCACAAGGTATTGTTGGTCGACGGACCCGGCATGTACCACCTGGAGCGTCAGTCGATCGGCCTGATGGGCGGCGGTGCCCGCGCCTTCTTTACCCTGAAAAACAGCAAGCTGTTTTCCCACCGGTGGGAAGACTTCCTGGCCAGCCGCGGAGACCTGCTGTGAGAATTATTGTCGTCTCCCATTCCCACCCAGACATTACCAAGGGCGGAGCCGAGAATGCGGCCATCGCGCACTTCCATGCCTTGAAGGCGCAGGGCCATGACTGCCTGTTTGTAGCGCTGACGCCGCATGGTAATATCGGCCACGACGGCCGTTTCGGTGCCTTCCGCGGCCGTGAGGATGAACTGCTGTGGGTCGGAGCGGAGTTCGACGACTTTCGTCTGACCGCGCGTAACTTCCACCAGGTCATGAAGGACATGGATGAGATGATCGGGGATTTCAAACCCGATCTGATCCACTTCCACCACTATTTCGGAATCGGCCTGGACGTCATCCAGGAGATCAAGGAAAGCAAGGGTATCAAGGTTTTCCTGACCCTGCACGAATACGGCGGCATCTGCCACCACTACGGCCAGATGATCAAGACCAGCAAGGAGCTGTGCTACGCCTCGTCGCCGTCGGAATGCGCCAAATGCTTCCCAGGGACGGCGTCGGGCTTCTTCTTCCTGCGCCGCGAACGCATCCTGCGGGCGCTGAATTCGCTGGACGGCATCGTCTCGCCCAGCGCCTTCCTGGCCAAGCGCTATGCCGAGTTCGGCGTAGATGCTCACCGCCTACATGTGGTCGAGAACCTGGTGTCGGTGCGCTATGGCGCAGCGCCGGAGGCCAAGGCACCCGTTGTGGCCTATAGCGAAGACCGGCCGCTGGTGCTGGGCTATTTCGGGCAGTTCACGCCGTTTAAGGGCGTGGATGTCGTTCTGAAGGCGATGAAACTGCTGCCCGAAACCACGCTGGAGAAGATCCGTGTGGTCCTGTACGGCACGGCCCACGGCCAGGCCAACCAGGAATTTTTTTGCGGCCCAGGCCGAAACCATCGAGAATCTGTTCCCGACGGTCACCTTGAATGGTGGTTACAAGAGCGAGGACGTGGTCGGGCTGATGCGCGACTGCGACTGGATCGTCATGCCGTCGGTATGGTGGGAAAACGCCCCGGTGGTGCTGCAGGAGGCGCGCCTGTCGGGCGTGCCGGCCCTGGTGTCGAACGTTGGCGGCATGGCCGAGAAGGTGGGGAAGGGCGTTCATGGCGAGCATTTCGTCGTCGCCAACCCGGGCAGCCTGGCCTCGCGCCTGAACGCCATCATCAACGGCGACATTCAGGTGACGGTGCCGGAGTTCGATCTGGACGCCTATAACCGCGGCATCATGGACAATCTGACGGGCATATATGGTGCGACGGCGTAGAGGTTTCCGGCTTGCCACAATAGAATGCCCCGCCTGAACATCAAGCGGGGCATTTTTTTGATTGTTTGCGGCAGGATCAGGCCAGAGACAACAAACGATCCGAGGCCGCCAGATTGTTGTCGATCAGGAACTTGGCCAGGTTGTCGGCGCGCATGCGACGGTTCTCGTCAAAGGCCAGGCCTTCTTCGTAGCTCCACTTCACCATCTTCAGCGCTTCGTTGACGCTGACATTCTTGAAGTCCGCGGCCGCCATCGACTTGATGCCGGTCGTTGTCGACAGTTCACGCGTGCGGTTGTCGATGTGGACCACCATGCCGGGCCGGCGGGCCTGAACGGCAAAGGCCACGCCGTGATAGCGCGGGCCGATCGCCGCGTCGTAGTGGCGCAGGAAGTCAATCCAGGCAAAGCCGTCATAGAAGGCGTAGGCGTGACGGCCGAACCAGCGCACCAGGTCCTCCGTGGTTTTGAAGCGGCCGCCATAGGCTTCCAGCAGGTTCGGCAGCTTGGCTTCGTCTTCTTCGGTGAACTGGCCGGTGGCCAGCGAGATCATGATGTCGGGATGCTGGATGACATAGGCGCCGTGGGTCGAGGAGACGATGTCGATCAGGTTGGCTTCCAGGGCGCGCGTCTGCGGGTGATAGGGGTTGCCGGCGGCTACCGCGATCTTGGCGTCGTCTTCGCTGACCTCAGCGGCAGCAATGCTTTCGCCCAGGGCCGTATCCGGGGAGATAAACAGCGACGGACAGCCGGTGACGAAGGAGTCGTAACCGATATCGGCCAGGACACCGCGGGTGTACTCGCCGCGCACGCCGATGTTGGAGCCCGGGGAGTCATTGAGCTTGCCGACCACATCCAGGAAATGACGGGTGCCTTCGGGGACTTCGATCTCGGTTTCGTAGTTCGTCGTCTGGGCGCCCAGGCCAACCAGCGTCACGGGCAGGCCGAACAGTTCCAGGCGGTTGCCCCAGCCCCGGAGGTCGGCATGCTTGCCGATCTGATTGGCGCAGCAGATGACCAGGTGGTCGAAATGCTGGCGGATGCGTTCGGGATTTTCATGCCAAAAGGTCACAGCGTAGCGGTTGCCCAGCGACATCTTGGTGCCCATGACGAAGGCGAGATTGCCCGTATTGCCGCCGACTGCCGCGCTGTAACGCTTGGTCACCGGTTCAAAGGCTTCGAGTTCTTTAAACGTGCGGATATCCGCAAGATTATCGATAACGCCGACCCGCTTCGTCTTATTCATTCGTCTGGTTCACCTGAACTACTGAGGGCTTTCCTCTAGAGAAATTCCGCCACCAAGGCAAGTCGCGCTGAGAAGACAAAAACGTCTACCGCGCGAATTTCGCCGCTACCCCGAATTGCAGGCTTCAGATGTTGCGGTAGGCTGCCACCCGCTCGCCCCGGATGATAATCTTTGGGCTTCCTGCCGCCAATCGGCCCGAGCCTGCTTGACCGCGGCGCGGCTTCGTCCTTAATGGCTGGCGAATTCAACGTGTGAGGGAACCATGAGCGACACCCCGGTACAGCATCAGCAGAATACCCACACGCAGCTAGGCCGCAACGCCGAGATGATGCGCCTGGCCGCCAACCATCTGGGCGCCGAAGCCCCGCTGAGAGCTCTGTCTTTCGGCTGTTCCGACGGATCTGAATGCCTGGACTTTGCCAAGGTGTTTCCCAATGCGACCGTGGTCGGTGCGGATGTCGACGCCAAGGCGCTGGCGACGGCACGGGCCCTGAACCACCCAAGGATTCAGGTCGTTCTCTCAACGCCCGCCAATATCGCGCCACTTGGGCCGTTTGACGTCATCTTCGCGATGAACGTCCTGTGCATCTATCCGCAGACCGATGGCTTGCCCGACATCGCGCAAGCCTATCCCTTCGACAAGTTCGACGAAGAAATTCAGCGTCTCGACTCGTACCTGAAGCCGGGCGGCGTTCTGGGCATTTTCAATGCGCAGTACTATTTCGACGACACCCGTCCGGCGGCAAAGTACAAGCCCCTGGTTACCGGTTCCTACAAGCATGGCGCCTGGATTACGCGCTATCGCCCCGATGGCCGGCCGGCGTCCAACAGCATCTTCGAAATGTACGGCACCAGCTACACCCTGCCGCAGTGGCGCGAATTCACCAAAACCCAGCCGGCCGCCTATACCGGCATGCGTCATGAGTGGGTTGACGACGAAGCCTATAGTGGGCGCCACACCGACGTGTCCTTGTGGGTGAAGCAAGCCTGACGGCTTGCGTTCGGGAACGGTCTGCGCATCCTCCTGAGAGTGTGAACGACAGATTCCTCTGGATTTAGCGAGGGCGCTTTTATATGGTGCCCCGCAACATTCCGGACTGGCCGTCTAAGGAGCTGATTTTGAAGAAGAAAATTGCGATTCTGTGGAAAATTCAGGATCCGGGGCTCTATTCCAACCAGCCCTTCGACTTCCTCAACATGGCCATTGGTCACAACAACGGTAACCTGGCCTTCGTCTACGCCATTTCGCGTCAGGTTGATGCCGAGTTTCACTGGGTGTCATGGGCAACCAAGGCCGAGGTTCTGAATCGTTACGACGCAGTGCTTATTCCCTGCGCCAACCAGTTCGGCGCGCACGCCGACCTGGCCGGGGCGGCGACCATCATGGAAGCCGTCGACAAGCCGGTGATCGCGATCGGCCTGGGCGCCCAGGCGGACAGTCTGGAAACCGAGGTCAGGCCCAAGGAAGGCACGGTCAACTGGGTCAAGGCCATTAATGCACGTCGCTTCGGCTCGGCTTCGAACATCTACACGCGCGGTCCCTACACGTCGCAACAACTGGCACGGTTCGGCATTGACGATACCCTGGTCGGCGGCTGCCCGACCCATTTCATTTCGCATGACGTCAATCTGGGCCGATCGCTCCAGGCCGAGTGGGATTCGATCCCTATTCCGCGTTCGCTTTCGGTTTGCGCCGGTCACCAGGGGTGGGGGGAACTGCGTCCCATCGAACAGCAACTGATTGGGCTGATGATGGATCCGACGGCCTTTGGTCAGTATGTCGTCCAGGCCACCGGCGATATGATCAAGCTTTCACGTGGCCTGTTCAACGACATCGATCCCACCATCCTGGAGACGTTGCGACTGCACACGGTGCCGCACTACACCATGGACGAGTTCAAGTCGTGGTGCCGCACCTATTGCCGGTCGTTCTATGATGTCCCCGCATGGATGGACGCCCTGACCCGCTACGATCTGACGATCGGGCCGCGCTATCACGGCACGCAACTGGCTATCCAGGCGGCAAAGATGGGCTGTGTGGTTGCCTTTGACTCGCGCACCGAGGAAATGTGCCGCCAGACCGGGGTGCCTTTTCTGACCAAGGCCCAGTTGGCCGGCCAGCACCTGACCCGCAGCAATCTCAAGGCGCTGATAAAATTCGACGGCGAGGCCTATGACGCTCAACGCCGCGAACGGGCGCAGAACTATGTCAGTTTCCTGCGCAACAACGGTCTTGAGCCTCGCAGCCACCTGCTGAAGATTGCCGGGGAGTAGCTCCAGGTCTTAACGAAATTCGCTCCGTAGGCGGTTGGATGTTGCGGCGCAACGTTTTTTTTCCTATAAAGTTCGTGGCTTGCCGGGGGCTGAAAAATTCTGACGTGGAGCAAAAGCGGTGGCGAAGTCTTACAGCAGCAAGAAAAAGACGGGAAAGACCCGCAGCAAGGCGGCCAAGGTCGCCAGCGTCTCCGCCACTTCGGACTCCGTTCTTGACAGCGTGGCACTGCCCGCCATCGAATGCTGGTTCCAAAGTGAAAAGACGGCCTTCCAACTGGATGATGGCGGCCGCATTACCGCCTGGTTCAGCAAGCAGGGCAATGGCGGCAATGCCGTTCAGAACGATGCGGCTTTCCGCGCCGCGCCGGCGACGGATGCCGCCACCGTGCTGTTTGACAACGCCTATTTTGATATGCCGCACCTAACGGAAAGCGCCTTCGTAAGCAGCAATCAGCTGACCGTCGGGCTCAATATTCGCTTCATCCCGGACGCCGTGACAACCCCGCGGGTTATCCTGTCCAAAGGCGACTTCACCTCGCGTACTGTGTACCTTGATTTTCACCAGAACCGGCTCCGCATCAAGCTGGGCAATGCGGGTCTCAAAGCGGTTGATATTTCGCCCTGGTACGGCAAGCAGGTGCGCCTGATCGTGGTGGCGGACGGCACGACCTACAGTGTCTTTATCGACGACCAGCCGGTCATGACCGACGTCGTCTATGGCGCCATCGGGGCCGACGAGGCGCCCTTCCGCCTGGGGGCACGCGACGCCGGGGAGCGGGGCGCCTGTCCTCTGACCGATACCGCGATTGCGTCTCTGGTCATGGGGGCCAGCGCCGCAACGGAAGCCCAGCGCCTGCACCTAAGCCGCTACCTCGCTTAGGTCGGTGACCTACAGGTCCTTTTCATCGCAGCCTCTTCCGTCTAGTAAAGGCCCAGGACGAGTCACCTCCCGCGGCTGACCCTCCGTCAACCTCGGAGACCTAAATGCCGGAAATGGCGAGCCTGAACGTCGAGTTCATTGCCAATGCCTATGTGGCGCCGCTGACCCAGTTGCAGCTTCATGGCGCCGTGCGCGGTCATTTTGACGGCGGGGCCTACTATGCCGATGCACAGGTGTGCCAGGCTGCACTGCACCAGAAGGACGGCTACGACAACGTGCCCCTGCCGATCGATCCGGCGGCCGTCGAAAGCCGGCTGGACGGTCATCATGTTTTCGGCGGCATGTTGCAAAACAAGCACTTTGGCCATTTCCTGGTCGAGTCCCTGAGCCGTCTATGGGCGTTTTCGTTCCTGAGCCGCGACTACGCGTCTGTCGTCTTTTACAGCCGTATCGCGCACATGGACGCCTCGTCCTTTATTCCGGCCGTTCTGGATGTGTTGTGTCCCGGCGTGCAGCTCAATATCGTCAAGGCGCCGACGGCGGTCGAACACCTGGCCGTGCCGACATCGATCAGCCGGGCGGGTACGATCCAGGGACATCCGGCCATGGCCGGAATGCTGGCGCCGGCGCGGGCGCTGCGGGGGGAGGGACACAAGCGCGTCTACGTTTCGCGGGCCCGGCTGAAACCCTTTGATGGCATGATCCTGGGGGAAGGCTTCATCGAACGGAGCCTGGCGGCCGAAGGCTATCACATCGTCTATCCCGAGACACTGTCGATCCGCGAACAGTTCGCGCTCTACAACGACGCCGACACGCTCATCTTCGCCGATGGTTCGGCGGCGCACCTCTATGCCCTGGTGGCCCGGGCCGATCAAAAACTTTTTATTATCTGGCGGCGAAAACTCAACTATACGTACGTGCGTCAGATTGAGAGTTTCGGAGGGCCGACCGCGCAGGGTACATCGACGATCGGTGAATTGTTCGTACCGTCGCACGCCCCCTGGGGTGTCTTCGCCCAGGCGAAGGGCCTGCCGGATTTCGATAGTCTCAAGACGCAACTGCAAAAGGGAGACTTCATCACCGGCAGTGGCTGGCAGGCGCCGACCCAAGCCGACATCCAGGAACAACTGGCCGACGTCGAGAAGATACTGAACGTCAAGCTGGTGAGCACGAACACCTTACCCGACCTGAAGCTGGTCCGGCCTGAGGCAAGAAAATAATAAAGGTTTGCGTAGATGAAAGTTTTGGAAGGCAAGGACGGCTTTCTGTTTCTCGACAACGATTCCAACGGCGTTCTGAGCCAGCATACCGGCAAGACCCTGTTGAGCGAAGGCAGTCGCGCTCAGTGGCGCGAGACCTTGGCGTTGCGCGCGCAAAAGCTGGCCGAGGTGGGCTTGCGGCTTTACTTTGTGGTGCCGCCGGACAACCATGCCATCTGCCCCGAAAAGCTGCCCGACAGCGTCGTACCGGCGGCTGAACGGCCGGTTCATCAAATCAAGGCGATCGCGGACAGCATTGACAACATCACCTTTGTCTATCCCCTGCCGGAGATTCAGGCGGAGAAGCGCAACCAGTTGATGGTGTGCACGACAGATTCCCACTGGTCGCACGCCGCTGCCTATGTCGCCTATCGCACCGTCATGGCGGAACTGGCCAAGGCCCGGCCGGACATCCGTATTCTGGATTGGGTCGATATTACGTTTGACGAACGCGACTTCCTGGGCGATCTCGGATCGAAGCTCGCCCCTCAGGTCACGGGTCGAACTGTCTACGGCAAGGTGACCGCGCCACGCGCCAAGCAGGTTAGTGACAACAAGGTCGTCAACCGCGGCAATATCGTCGTCTACGAGCAGCCCGACGCCGGCCTGCCATCGGCGGTTATGTTCCGCGACTCCTATGGCCTCTGGCTGTCGCCCTTCCTGGCTCAGTCCTTCCGCCGCCTGGTTGTGATCGCATCACCGGTCTATGAGCACGACTATATACTGGAAGAAAAGCCGGACTTCGTGCTGATGGAGTTGTCCGAGCGCTTCCTGATCCGTCCGCCCAATGACCTGACGGACCCCACGACGCGTGCCCTGATCGCGGCCAAGGTGGCTCAGGCGGGGAGTTAGAGCGCATCCCGAAACGTGTGACGCACTTTTCGGATAGAGATGCGCGTTAAAACAAAAACTTATACGAACCCATGATGACCTTGACTCATCTT
>NZ_GL883077.1:2134534-2141378 GCF_000204015.1 Asticcacaulis biprosthecium C19
TAATCCAACGCTGCCTTAAGTACATCGCGCATCGCTTCAAAGCTGTGCGCTTTGGCGATATGGGCGCGGCCCGCCTTCGACACGGTCGTCCAGCGGCGGGCGGGCAGGGTATAGAGACGCTGGGTTTCGGCGACAAGTGCCTGCACCGTATCGGCCAGAAAAATCGTTTTGCCGGCCTGAAGCGCCATCCCTTCGGCCGCGACGGGCGTCGCGACGACCGGCACTCCGTGGGCCAGGGCCGCCAGGACCTTGCCCTTGGCGCCGGCGCCATACCGCAGCGGCGCGACGAACACGCGGGCCCGATCGAACCATGGTTTCAGGTCGGGGACAGTCCCGCTGACCAGGATCCGGTCAGCGGCGCGCGCCTTCAGGCTTTCGGGTGGATTGGAGCCGACCAGAAGCAGGCGCGCCTCAGGCATGTGTTCTGCCAGCTTCGGCCACAGTTCATCCAGCAACCACATCGCAGCATCGACATTGGGGGGGTGATTATAGCCCCCCAGGAACATGACGTCCTTGCGCCTGGCGCCAGGCGGGCCGGCGTCCGGTACCGTCTCTGTCAACGGCAGGACATGGACCCGTGCACCGGGCACCGCTTCGCCGAGGATTTCGGCCTCGACCGTCGAGTGCACAAGAACCGCGTCACAGGCGCCTGCCAGGTGCATTTCCTTTTTGCGGTAATCGGCGGCGCTTTCCAGCAGGGCAGGATTGTTCTCAACCAGGGCCTGGCGTTCCAGGCGCAGGTAATGCAGATCGGCATTGAGGAACAGAATGCGGGCGCGCGGCGCCATGCGCTGGATCTGGTTCAGGTTCCTGGCGGCGACGTCGGCGCGGATCAACTGAACCACGTCGTACACCATGCCTGTGCGTCCCAGCAGCCCCCCCAGCGACGTGTCATAGGGCGCATAGTGGCACTCGACGCCGATCGCCTGCAAGGCCTCGACCTTGTCGCGCTCATACAGGAAATTGTCCTCGGGTACGAAACTGACCTTGTAGCCCAGGTCCTGGTAGGCACGTATCAGATTGACCGTCGCCTGGGAGCCGGCGTCCTGGCCAGGGGTTGGGTTGGTCATGTCGATGATCAGGACGCGCTTTTGCACCACGCGTTCGCGCTCGGCCCAGACCTGGGTGCCATTGGCGCGGTGGTACTGCAGGGTCTGTCGCCAGCGCGTGAAAAAGGTCCGGCCGTTACTGACCTGATAAGCCTTGGCGCCCTTCGCCACATCGGTGCCCGAGGTCTTGCCTTCGTAGTGAATGACGCGCGACAAAGGCTGGTAGATGGTCCGGTAACCCTTGTCCCGCAGGCGAAAGGCGAGGTCGGTGTCCTCGTAATAGGCCGGGCGATAGGTGTTGTCGAAGCCGTCCATCTCCTGCCAGACTTTGAGCGGCAGGGCGATAGCAGCGCCCGACATATAGTCGGCGTCGCGGGCATGGCAGTAGCGCGGCCGGTTGGGATCGTCGTCGCGTCCGTAGTTCCAAGCCGAACCGTCGCGCCAGACGATGCCGCCCGCCTCCTGAAGGCTGCCGTCGGGATAGAAGAGTTTGGAACCGGCCAGACCCGCCGTCGGGAAATCGTCGAACGTGGCGATCAGCCGGTCGAGCCAGCCCTCGCAGACCCGGGTGTCGTTGTTGAGCAGGACCAGATAGCGGCCCTTCGCTGTGGCCGCCGCCTTGTTGCAGGTAGCGACGAAGCCTTCGTTCTTCGGGTAGCTGATGGCGCGGATGCCGTTGATCTGGTTCAGCCATCGCGCCGTGTCGTCGGGCGACGCGTCATCCGCGACGATGACCTCGAAGCTGTGGCAACTTCCGTGCGTCAGCAGGGCGTCGAGACAGTTCAGTGTATAGGCCAACTGGCCGTACACTGGGATAAGGATGGAAACATCGGGCTTTCCCGTCGGCCGGGGCGGGTGGGCATTCAGCGCCTCTACGGCGCTTGCGATGTCACGATCTAGGAACTCTGTGCCGCGGCTGGCCTCGGCCAGTACCGGATCGTCGGGCCGGCCGTCGTAGATGGCGTCGTCATCGTCGGCCCTGACCTTACCGGGGTCAGCGGCTCGCCTCAGCGGCCAGCGATGCTTGTGGGCTTCCTCCGGCGCAAAGCCCGGGCTGCCGAGACCACGGTGGCTGCCGTCGCCGTCCAAGCGTCCGATAATCTCACCCAGCCGTGTCGATGGCTCTATGCGGCGGCATTCACGTTCCCCGGCGCGCAGATAATGAAAGAACGGATTGATACCGCGACTTGCAACGTCACGATGGGCTTCAAGATAGAAGGCGGTGCTGAAATCGGCCGCAGGGTCGAAGCCTTCCTGGACGCCGAAAATGACATAGTGGGTCACCGGGTCCAGCCGGGCGTGGGGTGTGCCCGAAAGTTGCAACTGATAAAAGCTGTAGTCGAGTTGCGAACCGCCGCGCAGGTAGCGCAGGGCGCGGAAGGCATCGACGGCCGCCGACCAGCCGTCGCGCCGCGCCTTGCGCAGCGCCCAGACGGTGTCGGACAACAGGTAGCCTTTTCCGAGATTCAGCATGATCACCCAGATTCGGCCTCGCTGCCGCCTCGGCGCATTGATGGCGGTGGATTGTTGCCGCGTCAAGGTATAAGCCAGTAAGGTAGGACCTTGAAAAGCCGTCTCTGGCCGGGCAAGAAAGAGCCTGCAGTGCGGCGGGAGTGCCCCTCCAGATCAAATGGCTAAGAGGAGACGATGGCGTTGAATACCGTTGTAAGGGGGCTGCGCGAGGTCAAGGCCAAAGCTATCTCTCGACTGCAAAATGTAAGGGTACCGTTTTTTCGGGCGGCACGGCCAGAACCGACGCGAGGGATAACGGAGGCCGTCGACCAGCTCTTGGCGGAATTGGCAGGTCTAAATCCTTCCATCGTTAAGGCGGCGCAACTGGGGGGGATTGCCAACCGTCTGGCTGATGTCCTGAACATGCAGCCCGAAGGCAGTGACCTGGCCCGGATTTCCGAGACGCATTATGGTGCGGATACGCCAGTCGGCCTTATGTTGTACGCTGCGGTGAGTGAGCCCTTTTCACGCGATCACGCGCAGGTTCTGATCGACCTGGCGGCGGAGGCCAGAGATGGCGGCGCGCCGGATGCCGAAGCGGGTCTCCTGCGGGTTCTGGCACAGCGTGAACCCGACTTCTACTGGCCGCAATATCGCCTTGCCGTGCACGAACTGGATCGGGGCGACGCTGCTGCAGCCCTCACGCGGCTTAAACAGGTTACTACCGCTGAGCCGTTGTTTTCCTGGGGCTGGTTTCATCGTGCGATAGCCGAAGACATGCTGCTTGAGTGTGACGCCAGTCTCACCTCGGTGCGTCAGGCGCTTGCCTTGGACGACGACAATCAACTCGGCTTCCTCGTTCAGGGTTTCTCTATCGTGACCCGCGGAGGATGGTCTGCAGAGGCGGCTGGCCTGTTATCGGCGATCGTCGGGCACCGGGCATTTTCAGATGCCGACCTGCATCGGGTTACGGCCGTTATGGCACGGGTCGTCGCTTCTGACGCTCAGGCGGTTGATCCTGCTGCCCTGGCGAAGGCGCTGGAGGACGATCTGGCGGAAGCCATGGGTTCGGGCGGAATCGTCGCCAACTGGTGGCCGGTGCACCTGGCCGTGGCCCTAAGTGCCATCGCGGTCGAGTCACCGCTCGCGCTGAGTTTGCTGCGCGGCGGGATAACAGCGGTTCGCGTATCGTCCTCACGTGGTCAGGCGTTCGAGCTTTTCGCACAGCACTTGCGCGCGCCCGCCGAGATAATCCTGGGGAACCTCGAACATGCCGGTGAGGCGAGGGAGGTCGACGCGTTGCTGGATCTGGCGGAAGCGTGTGTCACCGACTTCTATGAGGGCGGGCTGGCGGAAACGGCCCTTGCCATTGTCGCGAACCGGACAATGGACGCAGCACAGACAGGTCGTTCTCGCCGTCTCAAGATCCGGGCACTGAGCCAGCGCGGTGCGACCGCAGAACTGGTTGAAGCCCTGGGCGAATTGGGGCTTGAGGAACTTGAGAGCGATACGGCCTACCTGTTTGCCGATATCCGCGGACGCCTTGCCCTTACGGAAGGCGATGGCATTCGAACGCTCGATGAAATTGAAGCCGTTCTGGACCGGATTGACGCCTCGGATCGTGTCATTGACCAGGATCGGCTCACGATCAGCCGGCTCATTGAAAGAAGTGCCACGCGCGCCTTTACCTGGATCTATGATGGTTTCAAGGCCGCAGCGCTGGACGGGGACGAACAGTTCGAGGCCCACAACTGGCAGAAGGGCCTGCGGCGCCTGGTGACGATTTTTGCCAGAGCTGAAGGGTTGAAGCACCGGTCGTCAGATGCGCCACGGCCAAGCCTGCTGCGCGACAAAGTCGTTGTTCTCACCAGTCCCTATCTGCGGCAGGTGCGGCACTATCGCGCGGAACAGATGTCTGATCTTCTGGATGAAATGGGCGTCTATCATGAAATCCACGATCTGAACGCCCTGTCTGCGGACGATGCCCGGCACATCTGCGCGGATGCGTCCGTGGTGATCTTCCAGCGCCAGCCGGCGACGCCATTCGTTCTGTCCCTGATGTTCGCCATGCGCGCTCTGGGGACGAAAATTCTCTATGACATCGATGATCTCATCTTCGACCAGGCTCACTTCCCGCCGCCACTCTCCGACTACGAGGGCAATATTGACCGCGGTACGCATGTGCACCTGACGTTCGACTGCGCCATGTTCCAGGAAGCGCTGAATGCGGCGGACGAGATCGTTGTTTCGACCAAGCCTCTGCATCGCCAGGTGAAAGCTATACTGCGTACGCCGAAGCCTATTCATCTTCGCCGCAATTTCGCCGGTTACGTCGTTGAGCAGGCAGGCCTTCGCAGTAAGGCAAAGGAAAAGCAGAAGGCGACCGCGGACGACGGTATCGTGCGTATTTTCTACGGCAGTGGCACCAAGGCTCACAAAACCTACTTTGTCGAAACTGTTATTCCCGCCCTGGTCGCCGTTCTGAAAACCTACCCCCAGGCTCGCCTGGCCCTCGTCGGTCACTTCCCGGAACTGCCGCTGTTCGATGAGGTTCGCGAGCGGCTGGACCTTCTGGACCCCAGTCTGGACTTTGGTGATTTCCTTGACCTGATGGCCGATCATGACATCAGCATTGCCCCGCTGGACATTTCAGAAGCCACGAATGCCAAGAGCGAACTGAAATGGTTTGAGGCTGCGGCGGTAGGCCTTGCTTCGGTCGTCTCGCCGACCCGAAACTATCGTGACGTTCTGAAAGATGGGCAGCATGCCCTGTTTGCTCTGACGTCCGAGGAATGGGAAGCGGCCCTGGGACGCCTGATCGCGGATGCCGACCTGCGCCGGAATTTGGTAACGCGTTCCAGGCGGCTGATCGAGACACGATATACAACCGCCTATTGGGCTCAGGAAACGGCGCGAAGCGGAATGCTGAACCTGTCCTCCTCGCAGCCTCAGGTCGCTTCCCGGCCAAAGCAGCGTTTGTTGGTGGTCAACACCTTCTTCTGGCCGCAGTCGATCGGTGGTGCAACCCGCATTGCGGAATCCTATGTCGAGGATCTGGCGCGCCGCTATGGTGACGCGTTCGAGATCTTCGTGTTGTGCGCCAATGCCAACCCCGATGAAAATTCCAACTTCCAGTGTGACTACTTCTGGTGCGGCAATGTGCTGGTGGCGCAGATCGATGGTCCCGCGCGCGACTGGGGCGACGCCTTCGATGATCGAGTCGAGCGTCGGGTGGCCAGTCTGATACGGCGCTGGAAGATTGACATTGCCCACCTGCACAGCATTCAGATTCTCACGGCGTCAGTCGCCGTGGCGCTTCAGGCGGCGCGTGTGCCAATCGTCCTCACGCTTCATGATGGCTGGTGGTTGTCGGAACACCAGTTTCTGGTCGATGACAATGGACAGCCTTTCCTTCCGACACCCGGCGGGACCGAGATCGAGCGATCGACAACGCGACGCATGTCCTGGCCGATGCGCCGCAACCGCCGCCGCGAACTTGGAACGGTCCTGCGGGCTTGCGACAAGGTTGTGGCGGTCTCGGAGACTTTCGCCGAGGTTTATCATCGCGCCGGATTTTCCCAGGTCGGAGTCCATGAGAACGGTGTGGTCGCCACTGAGATTCAAAGCGCGCGCCGTCGTCCCAAGGGCAAGGTCCGTCTGGGCTTTATTGGCGGCCGGTCCGAGCACAAGGGCTATGGCCTGCTCTGCCGGGCGCTCCTGAAGGGCGGATTGTCCAATATCGAGCTTGTCGTTGTCGACCATGGCCAGCCCTACGGTTTTGAGCGTGAGGACAGGCTGGGTGACAGTCGTGTCGTGACCCTGGGAAAATTTCCGCAGGACCGGGTCGAGGAACTCTACTCACGCTTTGATATATTGGCTGCGCCCTCGATATGGCCGGAAAGTTATGGCTTGGTCACGCGTGAGGCGCGCTTCGCCGGCTTGCCCGTCCTGGTGAGTGACTGCGGGGATATTGCCCGGGGAGTTGAGGACGGCGTCGACGGCTGGGTCTTGCCCGCCAACGACGAAAAGGCGCTACGTGCGTTGCTGAAGCGGCTCAATGCCAGGCCGACGCTTGCCGACATCCGCCCGCGAAGGCCGGACGTGGTCAGCGTCGAGCAAGCCGTCGACGGCCTGGTTGCGCTCTTACACGACGTTCGTTCAAACGCCTGACAGGCTTAATTTTGTCATTAGGCGTTTTCGTTTTGCCGTGCCGCAGGTCATGCGAGCTTCCGCCCGCCACCGCGCGGGGGACCTCGTCATTGCTTGGAGCGGAATGAGTTTCCACCTAAACTTATTCCGCTCTAATTTTTACGCTTATACCACCGGCAATTGGCTTTGCCTCG
>NZ_GL883077.1:2141609-2175647 GCF_000204015.1 Asticcacaulis biprosthecium C19
CAAATGAGCCAGGCCAAAGGCTATCGGCGAAACGCATCGAGACGGAGGGGGCCTCTTAGCGGTCAGCTACCAGTGCCGTTGGTATTATACGCCCCCCGCGTTTTTCGATTTGATACCGAGTAAACGCGCTTTGCTCTCGCGGGGCGGCGCATCCAAATGCGATCTAAGCCGGCAGGGATCTCTGTCGCTTCTTTGTCCCAAGCGCCTCGGCCATAGGTGGTTCCGCAACCGGATTCGTGACCCGCTGCTCGCCGGGCTGGTCAATATAGGCCTCTATGTTGTTGTACGGCAGTTTGTTCCAGGGCGCGACGGGCCTGTGCCAGAGCGCATCTATATCGGCCGTCAACAATTCGGTCGCGAGATCCGAAATGGTATGGCGCAAGGCGAAATCCAGCAATACGCCGCGCGAGTAACTTCCAATTCGCTCGCCCTGTGCACCGATGTCGAACGCCAGGATAGGCAAGCCGAGCGCCATCGGAATGGACAGGGCGTAGCAGTAGGTTTCGGGCCAGGTTGACAGGCTCAGGACGGCATCGGGCCGGATCTTGTTGATCATCGCAATGGCGTCGCCATTGTCCTCATAGGCGCCGTGTACGAAGATTTTGCGCCCGTCGGCAAGGTCCTGCAGATCACAATAACCTATCAGATGAATTTCCATCTCGATATCGTATTGATTCAGGTAGAGTTTGAGCGCGCGGAGAATGCGCGAACCCTTGTGCGGGCCAATGGCGCCGAGAACGGCAAACACCCGCTTCTCCTGCTTCACCGGAAACTTGGCGTTCAACGGTCTCAGACCGTTCAGGTCTGGTTCCCAGTGCGGCCGTACGAGCACTGTTTGTGCCGTTTGCTCCCACAAATAGGCTGGCGCGCATTCGGTGGGGGATATGACCCGCGCCGCAGCCTTCAGAAGGGCGCTATGGTCAAGCCGCCATTGTTCGACGTCAAGGTCAGGGGTGGTGGAAAAGGTTCGAACGCACGACCGGCATTTCTCGACGGGCTGGACGCCGTCGCAATAGGTCTGGGTAACATGGGTAAAGTTGGCCCGCGGACAGTTGGCGGCATAGTCATGCAGGACATAGACCAGTTTGTCCGCGTGTTCGGTCAGAAGACGGGTAACCGAGTCACGTAACCGCACGCCCGCACCGATCATCGAATTGAACAAGAACCACCGGCTGCCGGGCGCCAGGCGTTCCATTATGGTGTTGAATGTTTCCAGCGGTAGCCCATCGAGATTGTCGAAGCCAGCCTTTGCGTCAGGGAAGCGCGGCCGTATCGAAACTTCGAATCCTTTGAGCGAGATATCGATCAGGCCCGCCCCGCTCGACCGCGCCAGTTCCGCCATGCTGTCAACGTAGGATCGGACACCGCCGGTGAGCGCATGCGAAATGGAAATGACATAGGGGTGAAGTCGACACAAACGTGCCAGGCGTTCCAGATCGTAGGCCTGTCGCGCGGGTAGCAAGGGGTCGCCCTGAATGAAGTCGAAAACCGCCATTTCATAGCCAGGATAGCGATTTCCCAGAATTTCCTGTCCCTTGGCATTTGCCTTCTTTTGCGCGTCGAGGAAGGAGACGCTGCCGAAGTGGGTCACAAAGACGTCCGGCGCCACAATATTGCGCATTCCCTCCAGCGCTGCGCGCTGGCAGAAGTCGACCTCTTCACCATAGCCCTTGCCAAAGGCGACATCCAGACGCCCGACGCGCTCGAGGGCAGCGCGTGATATGAACATGGCGAAACCGACTCCGGTCACCAGATCGACGGGGGCGACGGGCGAGTCCAGCGCCATGCGGGCCAGTTCGCTGTGAGAAACTTCCAGATTGAAGCGATTGTCGCCAAGCGTCCGGGGATAGCTCAGGATGGTAGCGTTGTTCGACATTGGCGTAATGGTGGCGATGTTCGCATCCGCTTCCAGATGGGCGCGCATACGATCGATCCAGCCGTCATAGACGATTGTATCGGCATTCAGGAGGATGACGTGCGCGCCTGCGGTCTCGGTCGCCGCCAAACCGCGATTGATATTGCCCACGAAGCCCAGATTGTCTTCGTTGTAACAATAGCCCACCCCAAGGCGTTGGCAAATCGCGGCCAGATCGTCCGTCAGGCGGGCGTCAGGCGAATGGTCGTCCATCACCAGGATCTTGAACGGAGAGGTATTGTGCGCAGTGAGCGCCGCCTTCAGCGCTCCCAAGGTTTCATCATAGCCCCGGTAGACGGGAAACAGGACAAAAACGAACGGCACGACGGGGTCCGTGTACGGCAGATATCCTGGCGAAAGGCCCAGGTCATCGAAATCCTCTGGCGTAATCTTAGAGGCACGCAGGGCGGAGTAGCCCGTTGGCGTCGCCTGGCGGCCTTCGCGCGCGCCAAAAGCAAGATAATGATAGTAGGCGTTAAAACCCATCTCCCGGACGTCGCCGTTTTCCTGGAGGTAGTAGGCGGATGAAAAATCTACGGACGGGTCGTATCCGGCACGCTCACCGAAAAACAGATAGTGGGCAGCCGGATCGGCGTCTGTCTCCTTCAGCCAGGGCAATTTTGACTGGTAATACTCAGCTTCCATGTTCTGCTGAATAAGCGTTACCTTTTCGGCGTCCGCCGGCGGAAGCGGAAACAGGGCCGGGCCAGGGCCGGATCTGCGCATCTCGCGCCATCCGAAGCGCGTATAGTGGATCAAGGGCTCCTGGCCGCTTCGGGCCACATCAGGATTGTGATCGAGGTAAAACTGGTTGTCGAATTTGTCTGTCAGACGCAGCCGGCTACCGTGGCCATAGGCAAAATAGTGCATGACCGGGTCGACGTCGCAGGCGAGGGGATGGCCTGACTGAGCAAAATAATAGGCTGGATCAGCGTGCGGCTTCAGTTTTTCGTAGAGCGTCAGGCCTTGGGGCGACAGGGCCTCGGTGCGCGCAACGGTCGACAGACGGCGGCGGCCCTCAAATTGTCCATGTTTAAGGTAATGACTTAGCGGACTTCCGACGGCGTGCAGGTCGGGATTGGATTTCAGGTAAAATTTCGTATCGAACAAGGTTGACGGGTTCAGACCCTTTTGCCAACCTTCCACATTGTAATGGTTGAGGGCCTCCTCGGGCGTTGCAAACGGAGGTGTTTCAAAATATCTCCGATAGGCATCGAAGTCGAATAAATCTGACACGGTGTAGGTTGTGCCATACAATTCAATCAACATAGGGTCGTGCCTTCAATTCTGTGAATCAAAATACGGGCTATCGCCGACCGCCCGGATCGTCGTTATAAATACCCCCCCGGGCGGCAACGATGTGAATTACTTAAGGTTTGTCGCATCAAAGCCCGGCGACTGTCAAGTCGCGGTGCTACCCCTCGAACCGACGGCTTGACGGCTAGACGGGGGTTTTCAGCGCGGACCAGAACCTTTGCGCAAGACTGATATGATAGAAGTTGGGGCGCGTGGAATAGTCCATGATGCCGTCGAGAACCGAGCCGACATCCACGGCGACGGCGCCGCCCTGGGCCGCGCGATGGGTGTATAGTTTGCCCAGAAAACCACCCCCGATAAGGAACAGGCGGTTGCCCTGGGCGGCGTCGATCGCGTCCATAATCCGCGCGGCATCGTCCAGGTGATTGCCGGGCGTCAGGTTGGTTATGCCGAGGTCGGAATCGGCAGGTGGAATGAGAAGGGTATCGAACTTGTTTTCGCCAGTTGCCGCCGCCAGGCGTGGCGCCAGATCACTGTGGCAGGTCACGATGCAGACCGATGGCGCCTTTCTGATCAGTCGGGCCAGAACACCGGAGTGGGCGAGATCGAGACCAACGGAGGTCTGCGACAGCATAGCCGGCTGACGCGCGGCAAAGTAACGCGCTGACAGGCAGCACGCCAGAGTTTGAAAACTGCCAAGGTTCCATTCGTGACGACACCAGTCGTCATTCGGCGCGCCGATGATATTGAAACTGGGCGAGATCGTCTTCAACTGCGCCGCCACGGTTTTGACGGCTGTCAGTGTGGCGTCGTCACCGCGTCCGTACCAGCGGCGGGCGAAGAAGCGGCAGGCAATGTCGCCAATGGCGCGCATGTCTTCGTTGTCTTCCGGCACCAAAAAGGCGCCTTCTCCGTCACCGAAGCGGACCATTGAATAGGCAAGGTTTTCGTCCAGAGCTTTTTCTATGGCAGCGCCGACTGTGACAAAGTCTTCCAGGGGGCGATCTGACTCCAGCCCCTGAAGCAGACCATGCCAGTAATCGAAACTATTGTTGAAGGCTTGCAGTACGACGTGCTGGCCACGGTGAAGAAGAGGGGGAGCACTCTCCGCCAGTAGCTCGCGCGCGCGGTCGCGCTCTCCCAGCTTGATCAGGGTCGCGATGCGGAGGGCGGCGGCAGGACCGAAATCGGGCTTCAGCGCCAGAGCGCGGTTCAGGCGCGAGAGGGCGGAATGGCTTTGGCCCAGCATGTCTCTGATGATAGCGGATTCATACCAGACCCCCGGTGAACTGCCGTCATGTTGCAACAGGGCGTCCATCGCCTCGTCGGCCAGTTCTACATGACCTGCCTCCTTCAGAAACAGGCAGCAATGGAGACGGCGGTCGGGCGGCAAGTTGGTCTGAATCTTAATAAAATACCATAATGCCCGCGGCGGCTCTTCCGACACAAGGCGTTCGAATGTTGAGATGTAGATTGTCTCGGATTCAGCGCTGTCGGACATTTTTTTCTTTCATTGCGGACAGACGTCCCGATCTCCCCCCCAGCGTACGAGATTTCAATATGAATTTTCGTCAGGGTTCAATCTTTTTTTGCGTGTTACGGATAGGCGCAACTCGATTTGACAAGTTTGATTTTGTTACACAAATGGTCGGATGTGCCGTCAATGCCTTGCTGCCGAACGTCTGCCTTTGTGATGCCCGTCGTATGACACGCTACCTTGTTGCCGCCAAATTTCATCGTGATTTGACATTCCGCGGTGATAAGGTATGTGCGCGGCGCGCAGACTACCTATATAGGATTGTTCTCATGCAAAATCCTTACGCCCAAAAACCCGATCATCAATTCTGGCGGCGCAGTATGACCGGTCGGGCGGCCACCGAGGTCGATCCCGTGGTGCGTACAGGTTTCACCATCACGCGCGATGACAAGGTGGCTACGGCGGGAAGTTGCTTTGCCCAGCATGTGGCGCGAACCCTGCGTGAGATGGACTTCAACTACCTGACAACCGAAGTGGCACCGGCCTTTGCCTTCTCCGGCGCGGACAATTTCGGCGTCTTTTCGGCGCGCTATGGCAATGTCTATACCGTGCGCCAGCTTCTTCAGATGTTTCGGCGCGCCTACGGCCTGTTCTCTCCGGAAGACACAGCCTGGCGCCGGGCTGACGGCCGGTTTGTCGACCCATTTCGGCCTTATGTCCACGATGCCGGTTTCGCGTCCCCGCAGGAAGTTGAGGACGAACGCGAAAGCCATCTGGAAGCGGTGCGACAGGTGTTTGAAGGCTGTGACGTTTTCGTCTTTACCCTCGGGCTGACCGAAGGCTGGCAGGCGGTGAGCGATGGCGCGGTGTTTCCCCTCGCGCCGGGCGTGGTCGGGGCGGACGTCGCGTCGGACGCCTACTGCTTTCACAACTTCACGGTTGCCGAGATGGAATCCGACCTGAGCGAATTCCTCAAACGGCTGCACCGGATTAACCCGGCTTGCCGCGTGTTGTTGACCGTGTCGCCTGTGGCATTGATCGCAACCTATGAGGACAGTCATGTCCTGTGCGCCAATACCTACAGTAAATCCGCTCTGCGGGTCGTGGCCGGTCAGGTCGCCCAGGCCTTCGATTTCGTCGATTACTTCCCGTCCTATGAAATAATCCTGGGGCCTCAGGCCGGCGCGTCCTTTCTGGCGCCGGACCTGCGCGAGGTGACGCCTGAGGGCGTCACCTATGCGATGGAGGTCTTTGCCCGCCATTATCTCGGCGAAGGTAAGGGGAGGCCAGTTTGCGTCACCGTCGCGCCGACCCCCGAGGAGGTCGCGCGCCAGCGCGCCGAAATGGCCAAAATCGCCTCTGTTATTTGCGACGAAGAGAAGATAGACAGCCGTCCATGATGTCACGTTTGAAGATTGCCATTGTCGGGGGCTGCCAGAGTGAGGGCCTCCGAGAAGCCACCCGTGCCTTGATTCCAGGTTCTGACACGCAGGCGTGGCACGTCGGAGTCAATCCACCCGACGCGCCGGAGGTGATCCTGGAAAAGATTGCCGGTTCGGACGTGGTCGTGACCCAGATGCAGCCGGAACACGGCGTCGAAGCCTTGACGGTCGCAGGTCTTGAGGCGCACGGATTCAAGGCGTCCTTCCTGCCGACGGTTACCTTTCCAGGCTTCCATCCGGACCTGAGCTATATCTTCCGGCCCGAAGGCGTGCTCAGCGCGGTCCATTGTGACTTTCATTCCCGCATCGCTGTGGCCGGCTTCCTGCTGGGGCTGACAGCGCAGCAGACGCTTCCGTTGTACAATGCGGTAGTGTTCGATGAACTTGACTACTTTGCCGTCTTTCCGGCTGCCCGGGTTGCTTTGGAACAGGGGCTTGCCGAGGCCGGGTTCCAGCCGGAAGGCCTGGTCGACGGCTGGCTGAAGGACGTCGGTCCGTTCATGTATATGGCCAATCATCCGCATGTGCGCGTGCTGGCCACGCTTTGCCATCAACTCTATGTTCGCCTCGGCATCATTGATGCGACGACTCCCGTACCCGTGATCAAAAAAGATCACCTCGGCGAAAGCTTTACCTGGCCGGTTTACCCTGCCATGGCAAAGCGTTTCGGTATAACAGGATCCAACGACTTTCAGCGCCCGGCCTGGTTGGCGAAGGGCCTGTGGGACTCGCGCAAAATCCCCTTGGGGACCTATTTGAAGGATATCTTCGCCTTTTACGCCACGGTGCCGCGCGAGCACCTCGAGACGGAGGCCATGATCCAGGCGCGCGACAGGCTGGCCGCGCTTCTGGGCTGATCAACCAAACTTCAGGCACTTATAGAGATACTTGCCGTACTCGCTCTTGCCGAGTTCCGCGGCCAGGCCTTCCAGTTCGGCGTCGCTGATGAAGCCCTTGCGCCAGGCGATTTCCTCAGGGCATGAGATCTTGAAGCCCTGGCGCTTTTCCAGCACGCGCACGAACTCCGCGGCGTCGAGCAGCGAATCCGGCGTACCAGTATCCAGCCAGGCATAGCCGCGACCGATCGGCTGGACACTCAGCTGTCCGCGTTCGAGATAGATGCGGTTGACGTCGGTGATCTCATACTCGCCGCGTGCCGACGGCTTGATGCTGTGGGCAATGTCAACCACCTGGGAATCGTAGAAGTACAGGCCGGTGATCGCCCAGTTGGAGCGGGGTTTCAGCGGCTTTTCCTCGACCGACAACGCCTTGAACTGATCGTCGAACTCGACCACGCCGTAGCGTTCCGGGTCGGAAACCTGATAGGCAAAGACACTGGCGCCATGCTGGATCTTGGCGGCGTCTTCCAGGGAACTGGCCAGCGACGGACCGTAATAGATGTTGTCGCCCAGGATCAGGCATGACGGCTCGCCGTTTACGAAGTCAGCACCGATCATGTAGGCCTGTGCCAGGCCGTCGGGGCTGGGTTGCGCGGCATATTCCAGGCGAATACCCCAGCGGCTGCCATCGCCCAGCAATTTCTGGAACAGGGGCAGGTCATGCGGCGTCGTGATGATCAGGATTTCCCGGATGCCCGCCATCATGAGCGTGGTCAGCGGATAATAGATCATCGGCTTGTCGTAGACCGGCATCATCTGTTTCGAGACGCCGATGGTCATCGGATGCAGCCGACTGCCGGAACCACCGGCCAGAATAATACCCTTCATAAACCCCTCAAATAAAAGTCAGGTAGCCGCCAAAGCGTCCATGCAATAAGAAAGTGATACCGGCCACGGGTCAAGCTGTAAACCGTAGATAGAGTGAAGTTTAGCTCCGCTCAAGCGGGAATTGGCGGGGCGCTTGGCTGGGGTGGGATAGTCGCTGGTCGCAATCGGATTGACCTTGACGGCCTTGCCACCACGCTTCACGCTTTCCAGAAATATTGTTTCTGCAAAATCGGCCCAGGTGGTCTCGCCTGTCCCCGTCAGGTGAAAAATCCCGCGCAGTTTCGGGTCCGGATCGGCGGCGATTTTTTGTGCGACCGTCAGCAGCGCGCGGGCAATTTCCGGGGCATAGGTCGGACAGCCGTGCTGGTCGGCCACGACATTGATCTCGTCGCGCGTCTTGCCCAGCCGCAACATGGTCTTTACGAAGTTGTTGCCGTAGGGCGAATAGACCCAGGCGGTGCGCAGAATGACGAAGTTATCGGTGTTGGCGGCAATCTGGCGTTCTCCGGCCAGTTTTGTGGCGCCATAGACGCTGGCGGGTTCCGGCGTATCGGCTTCGTCGTAGACACCATCCTTGTCGCCCGGAAAGACATAGTCGGTCGACAGGTGTAGCAGGGGTACGTTCAGGGAAGCCGCGATCCGGGCCAGTTCGCCGGGGGCGTCGCCATTAATGCGGCGCGCGAGGTCGGGCTCGGATTCAGCCTTGTCGACGGCCGTATAGGCGGCCGAGGAGATGATCACATCGGGACTGGCGGCGCGGACAGGGGCTTCGAGCGAGTCCGGCCTGGACAGATCGATATCGGGCAGACCGATACGGATGACCTCTATGCCAAGTTGCTCGCCCAAGGCCTTGACCGAGGTATCAACCTGGCCTTCCGTTCCAGTGATAAGAACCCGCATGGACTATGCTTTCAAGACGCCGAGGCGTTCGCCGCTGTAGACGCCGCCGCGCAGCGGGCCCCACCAGGCTTCGTTATCGAGATACCATTTTACCGTCTTTTCAATGCCTGTGTCGAAGGTTTCCTGAGCTTTCCAACCCAGTTCGGTCTCCAGCTTGGTGGCGTCGATGGCGTAGCGGTGATCGTGGCCGGGACGGTCAGTGACGTAGGTGATCAGCTGCTCGTGCGGCGTGTTTTTGGGGCGAAGCTGATCCATCAGGGCACAGATGCGGCGCACGACGTCGATGTTCGTGCGTTCATTGCGGCCGCCGACATTGTAGGTCTCACCCAGGCGGCCCTTCGAGCAGATCAAGTGCAGGGCACGGGCGTGGTCGTCGACATAGAGCCAGTCGCGGATGTTGCTGCCGTCGCCGTAGACGGGCAGGGGCTTACCGTCCAGGGCGTTGAGGATGTTGAGCGGGATCAGCTTTTCCGGGAAGTGGCAGGGGCCGTAATTATTCGAACAGTTGGACACAACAACCGGCAGACCATAGGTGCGGTGCCAGGCCTTAGCGAGGTGGTCGGAGGCCGCCTTCGACGCCGAATAGGGCGAGGACGGATCATAGGGCGTGGTTTCCTCGAACAGACCCGTTTCACCCAGTGAGCCATAGACCTCATCGGTCGAAACGTGGAGGAAGCGGAAACGCCCCTTGGCGTCGCCCTCCAGCCCATTCCAGTAGTGGCGCGCGCCTTCCAGGAGCGTGAAGGTGCCCATGACATTGGTCTCGACGAAGTCACGCGCGCCGGTGATCGACCGGTCGACGTGGCTTTCGGCGGCCAGATGCATGATGTGGTCGGGCTTGAAGCCGTTGATGGCCGAGGTCACGGCATCACGGTCGCAAATATCGGCCTTGACGAAGCGGTAGTTGGCGGCCGCCTCGACAGGCGCCAGGGATTCCAGGTTGCCGGCATAGGTCAGCTTGTCGAGGTTGAGCACCTCAGCGCCGACCTCGGACACCAGATATCGCACAACGGCCGATCCGATAAAGCCGGCGCCGCCGGTCACAAGAATGCGCATGGTTTAGAGTCCGTTGAAAATCAGGAAATTAACGAGGAAAGTGGTGGTTGAAGCCTATCCTTATCCGATAACACCGCCATGGCAATGTCGATCGGCCAGATGATACCAATGTCTGGATCATCAAAGGCCAGGCCGGCATCATTCGGTTTGGAATAGGGATTGGTCACCTTGTAGAAGACCTCGGTGTCCGGCTCCAAAGTGCAGAAGGCATGGGCGAAACCGTCCGGCACCCACAGTTGCTCACCCTTTTCCGCCGTCAGCGTGGCGCCGACCCATTTGCCGAATGTGGCTGAGCCGCGGCGAATATCGACCGCCACGTCAAATATCGAGCCCTTCAGGCAGCGGACCAACTTGCCCTGGCCGAAAGGCGCGGTCTGATAGTGCAGGCCGCGAATGGTACCCACCTGCCGCGACAGCGACTGGTTGTCCTGGACGAAGCTCACGTCCTCAACGTTCTCGCGGAACCAGGCGTCCTTGAACGCCTCCATGAAGAAGCCGCGCTCGTCGCCAATCATTTTCGGACGGATGAGCGCAGGGCCCTCAATATCGAAACGCTCGAACTGCATGAGCCCTCTTAGGTGTGTTGCAATGCAAACCTAATCAGCAAATCACTGACCATAAGTCAATTCGTATCCGCATCGCCCGTCAGATTTCGTAATCCGGTCCGAAGCTTAGATAGCCATGCTCGGCCATGTAGGTGACAATCTGGCCCGCCAGTTCTTCAGATGAGAAGCGCGTCGTGTCGAGCACAAGCTCGGCATTTTCAGGCGCTTCATAGGGGCTGTCGATGCCAGTGAAGTTCTTCAGTTCGCCGGCGCGGGCCTTCTTGTACAGCCCCTTGACGTCGCGGGCTTCGGCGACGTCGAGCGGGGTGGCGACGTGGATCTCGATGAATTCACCCGGCGCCACCAGGTCGCGCGCCAACTGGCGTTCGGCACGGAACGGTGAGATGAACGAGACCAGGGTGACCAGTCCGGCGTCGACCATCAGGCGCGACACCTCGGCGACGCGGCGGATGTTTTCCACCCGGTCTTCGGCCGAGAAGCCCAGATCCTTGTTCAGCCCGTGGCGGACATTGTCGCCATCCAGCAGATAGGTGTGGTGGTTCATCGACAGCAGCCGCTTTTCGACCAGATTGGCGATGGTCGACTTGCCGGCACCGGACAGCCCAGTAAACCACAGAACGGCGGGCTTCTGATGCTTGATGCCGGCGCGAGAAGCTTTCGACACGTCCAGCGCCTGCCAGTGGACATTGGTCGCACGGCGCAAGCCACGATCGATCATGCCGGCGCCCAAGGTCAGATTGGACACGCGGTCGATGACGATAAAGCTGCCCATGGCGGGGTCGTCGCCATAGGCGTCGAAGGCTACCGGCTCCTGAGTCATGATGTTGACGACGGCGACTTCGTTGAGCGGCAGGGCCTTGGCGGCCAGTTCGTTGAAGCTGTTGACGTCGATCTTGTGCTTGATCGAGGTGACCGTGGCCGAGACCGTTTTCGCGCCGATTTTCAGGATATAGGGCCGGCCGGGCAGCAGGGGGTCTTCGTTCATCCAGATCAGATGGGCCTGGAACTGATCGGAGACCTCCGGGCGGGCTTCGGCTGGGACGATGACGTCACCGCGCGAGATGTCGATCTCGTCTTCCAGGGTGAGGGTGACGGCCTGGCCGGCGCGGCCGTAGTCCAAGTCGCCATCCATGGTGACAACGCGGGCGACCTTAGAAGCTTTGCCGGAGCGGGCGACGACGATGTCGTCACCGGGTTTGACGGTGCCGGAGGCGATGGTGCCGGAGAAGCCGCGGAAGTTCAGGTCGGGGCGATTGACCCACTGGACCTGCAGGCGGAAAGGTTTGGAGTCGACATCGCTGTCGATGTCGACGGTTTCAAGGTGTTCCACCAGGGTCGGGCCGTCGTACCACGGCATGCTTTGGCTTGCTTCCAGAACATTGTCGCCGTAGCGCGCCGACAGAGGAATGGCCTGCAGGGTTTCGAAGCCGAAACCGGCCGAAAATGCCTTGTAGTCCGCGACGATGCGGTCGAACACCGCCTGGTCGTAGCCGACCAGGTCGATCTTGTTGACCGCCAGGACGACGTGCTTGATGCCCAGCAGCGAGACGATGAAGCTGTGGCGGCGTGTCTGGGTCAGGATGCCCTTGCGGGCGTCGATCAGGATGACGGCCAGGTCCGAATTGGAAGCACCGGTCGCCATGTTACGGGTATATTGTTCGTGGCCGGGGGTGTCGGCGACGATGAACTTGCGTTTGTCGGTGGTGAAGAAGCGATAGGCGACATCGATAGTGATGCCTTGCTCGCGCTCGGCCTGAAGGCCGTCGACCAGCAGGGCCAGGTCGATGTCTTCACCGACTGTGCCGAATTTCTTGGAGTCGCGCTCGATGCCCGCCAGTTGGTCTTCGAAGATCAGCTTGGTGTCGTAGAGCAGGCGGCCAATCAGGGTCGACTTGCCGTCATCGACGCTGCCGCAGGTCAGGAACCGCAGCAGCGACTTCTTTTCGTGGCTGGCCAGGTAGTCGACCAGCGCCTTGGTATCGAGTTTATGGGCAGTAAGCGCGTTCATCTCAAAAGTATCCTTCGCGCTTCTTCTTTTCCATGGAGCCGGCTTCATCGTGATCGATCAGGCGGCCGGACCGTTCCGAAGTGCGGGCGGTCAGCATTTCGGCGACGATGTCTTCCAGCGTATCGGCCTCGGATTCGACGGCTGCGGTCAGGGGATAGCAGCCCAGGGTGCGGAACCGCACCGACTTCATCTGTGGTTCTTCACCGGGCAGCAGGGGCAGACGGTCGTCATCGACCATGATCCACTGACCGCCACGCTGAACCACCGGGCGCTTCTTGGCCAGGTACAGCGGCACGATCGGGATATTCTCCATCAGGATGTATTGCCAGATGTCGAGTTCGGTCCAGTTGGACAGCGGGAAGACGCGGATGCTTTCGCCCGGCTTAATACGGGCATTGTAGAGATTCCACAGTTCCGGGCGCTGGTTCTTGGGGTCCCAGCCGTGGTTCTGGGTGCGGAAGGAGAAGATGCGCTCCTTCGCGCGGCTCTTCTCCTCGTCGCGCCTGGCCCCGCCAAAGGCGGCATCAAAGCCATGCTCGGTCAGGGCCTGTTTCAGCGCGTCGGTCTTCATGATGTTGGTATAGACGTTCGAGCCATGGTCGAACGGGTTGACGTTGTCGCGCAGGCCGTCGGGATTGGTGTGTTTGAGCAGGGTCAGGCCCAGGCGCGAGACCGTGTCGTCGCGGAACTGGATCATCTCGCGGAACTTCCACGTCGTGTCGATGTGGAGCAGCGGGAAGGGCGGCTTGGACGGGTAGAAGGCCTTCATCGCCAGGTGCAGCATCACCGACGAATCCTTGCCGATGGAATACATCATGACCGGGTTTTTGAACTCGGCCGCCACTTCACGCATGATGAAGATGGCTTCCGCCTCGAGGCGGCGCAGGTGGGTGAGTGGTTCGGCGGACACGTGGATACCTTAGTGAGGCCCTGGTGTCGTGATTTCGAAGTTTGCCCAAGCGCGATAGAGGCAACGAGCAAACTTCGAAATCAGGACGACACCAGAGACTTAATATTACTTGGTGTCCATCGCATCTGAAATTCGCTCACAGATCGATATAGCCCACGGGCGAATTTCAGATGCGGGACACCAAGCGGGGCTTGTCACGGTTATGTAGGCAGGCCGATGCTAAACGACAAACGACAAAATCTGAATCCAAAGGTGAGCAGATTTGTCGTTCAGGGTGCCGGGCAGCGCGACGGGATCGCCGGATCGCCGAAAGCGACAAAATGCGGATTGGCGAAATCGCCGTCGCCCGGTTGGTTGCGCTTTCCGTAGGCGAGGGGTTGACCGTCCAGGGTTTCGACGCGGCCGCCGGCGGCGCGGAGTACCGCATCGCCCGCTGCCGTATCCCACTCCATGGTCCGGCCCATGCGCGGATAGATGTCGGCAACGCCTTCGGCGATCAGGCAGAATTTCAAGGATGAACCGGCCGGTTTGAATTCGGCGACGGTGAAGGCTTTGAGGTAGCTTTCTGTTTCGGCGCCACCGTGCGAACGCGAGCCGATGGCGGTCAGGGCGCCGGCAGCGGGACGGACCTGGATGGGGCGGGCCACGCCAATGACGCCGTCGGTGACGTCGGCCATGAAGGCGCCTTCGCCCGCGGCGCCCCAGTAGATCTTATCAAGCGCAGGGGCATAGACGGCGCCGGCGACGGGAATGCCGTCCTCGATCAGGGCGATGTTGACGGTAAATTCGCCGTTTCTGGAAATAAACTCCTTTGTGCCGTCCAGCGGGTCGGCCAGGAAGAAACGGTTCGCGGTTTCCGGAATTCTTCCGGCAGCGGCTTCCTCTTCGGCGACGACCGGAATGTCGGGCGCCAGTTCGCTCAGGCCTTTGAGAATAACCGCTTCTGCAGCCTGGTCGGCAGCGGTAACGGGCGAGGCGTCGGACTTTGACGTTACGGCGAAGTCGGTGGCGTAGATGCGCAGGATTTCTGCGCCGGCCGCAAGCATGATCGGGTTCAGGTTCATGCTGGTTTCATAGGGGGCGGGGAGGGCGCTTGTAAAGGCGAGAAAACTGTATCTATTGTGACGAGAAGGTTTCGCCTCTCGCGGATTTACCCCTCACCCCCACCCTCTCCCCTTCAAAGGGGAGAGGGAGTTAGACGAGGTCTCCCATGTACTTAAGACGCCTGTTACCTGTACTGTTGTTTGGAGTTTTGGCGGCGTGCAGCCCGCCGAAGGGCGCAGCGCCTGAGGGAGCGAGTTCGGCGGCGGTCAAGTTCTCGGCCGCCGATGCCCTGGCGAAGGGCGTGCCGGTGGCGGAGTTGCAGGCGGCCTTGCAGCGTGGCGATTTCACCGCCGTGCAACTGACGCAGGCGGCGCTGGATGCCATCAAGGCGAAGGACGGCGAGCTGCATTCGGTGATCGTCGTCAATCCCGACGCGCTGGCGCAGGCCAAGGCGATCGATGAAGCCCGCAAGGCCGGAAAGTCCCTGGGGCCGCTGATGGGCATACCGGTATTGATCAAGGACAATGTGGAGACCGCCGACAACATGGCGACCACCGCGGGTTCGCTGGCGCTGAAGGACAATATCACCCGCCGCGATGCACCGGTTGTCGCGCGGTTGCGGGCCGGCGGGGCGATTATCCTGGGCAAGACCAACCTGTCGGAATGGGCCAATATTCGCTCGACGCGGTCGATGAGCGGCTGGAGCGCGGTCGGCGGTCTGGTCGCCAATCCGCATGACAAGGCGCGGACGGCCTGCGGTTCATCCAGCGGGTCTGGAGCAGCCGTGGCGGCAAACTTCGCGCCGCTGGCCGTGGGCACCGAGACGGACGGGTCGGTGACCTGTCCGGCGTCGATGAACGGACTGGTGGGCTTGAAGCCAACCGTGGGCCTGGTGTCGCGCACCCATGTGGTGCCGATCTCGCATACCCAGGACACGCCCGGACCGATGGGGCGTTCCGTCAGCGATGTCGCGGCGATGATGACAGTGATGGCCGGCAGCGATCCGGCCGACGGGGCGACGATGGAGGCGGACAAGTTCAGGAGCGACTATGCGGCCGGTTTGAGCAAGGATTATCTCAAAGGCGTTCGGGTCGGCGTGCTGCGCGATCGCATCGGTAGTGATCCAAAGACCGCGGCGGTGTTCGAGGCGGCTTTGAAGACACTGACCAAGGCCGGGGCTGTGCTGATCGATATCAAAGAGTCGCAGGTACCGGGCCTGGGGGAGGCGGAATGGACGGTGTTGCAGTATGAACTGAAAGCCGATCTGAACGCCTATCTGGCGACAACACCGGCCGTTGTGAAAACGCGGACCCTGGCCGATGTGATCGCGTTCAACACGGCGCATGCCAAGGAAGAAATGCCGTTCTTTGGGCAGGAATTCTTCGAGCAGGCACAGACCAAGGGCGATCTGGCTACGCCCGAATATGTCCTGGCCTCGGTCAAGGCGAAGACGTCATCGGCCCTGAAACTGGATGGGCTATTGAAGGCGAACAATGTCACGGTGCTGGTTTCTCCGACCTACGGGCCGGCCTGGATGTCCGATCCGATCTGGGGTGACCAGTATACGGGGCCGTCGGCGACGCAGTTACCAGCGACTTCGGGATATCCGCACCTGACCGTGCCTATGGGGGATGTTCAGGGTTTGCCGGTGGGGTTGAGCTTTATCGGGCCGCGGTGGAGTGAGGCTGCGCTCCTGAAAGCGGGTTACGCCTTCGAGCAGGCGCAAAAGTAAGGATTTGGAACCACGGATGAACACGGATCAACACGGATTTTCATTGCGATCTGCGTGTTCATCCTTGGTTCGAATCCTACATCGTCATGCAGCCGAAGGTTTCCGGGCCGACATAAACGAATTGCATCAGGTCGGGGCTGTCGGCCTCGGCGGCCATGACCAGCAGGTCGATATCGTCCGTCGCCGCTAGGATGTCGATCTCGCCGAACTTGTACATGTCGATGACGCGGGTCAGGAACCCCGTCAGTTCGGCCTGGGCCTTGTCGTCGAAGTCCATGTGAGTTGAGGCCTTGACCACGCCGTCCAGCGTAATGCGCAAAGCCCTTGGCGTGATGCCGCCGTTGTCGAGTGTGCGAAATAGCATGCGGAAGTAATCTCGGCGGGCGACTTCGTCGTGCAGATCGATGGTGCGGGCCATGACGGCCTCCCTCAGCAACTGGCCCCTTTTGGCCATGGTGCGACTATCGGCGGGATTCTCGGCACAATCTGGGCGGAAACATCAGAAAGGTGGGGCCATGTGCGCGTCGTTTGTAAGATTTACGTCAAAGGAAGGTTCAGCACTCGACGACGTTGACGGCTAGGCCACCCAGGCTGGTTTCCTTGTATTTCACGCGCATGTCCTCGCCGGTCTGGCGCATGGTTTCAATCACCGCGTCCAGGCTGACGATGTGATGACCGTCGCCATTCAGCGCCAGATAGGTAGCGTTGATCGCCTTGATCGCCCCCATGGTGTTGCGTTCGATGCACGGCACCTGGACCAGGCCGCCGATTGGATCGCAGGTCAGGCCCAGATTGTGTTCCATGCCGATCTCGGCGGCGTTTTCGATCTGGGCCGGGGTGCCGCCCAGGGCAGCCGCCAGGCCGCCGGCCGCCATCGAACAGGCCACCCCGACCTCTCCCTGGCAGCCCATTTCAGCGGCCGAAATCGAGGCATTGGTTTTGTAAAGGAAACCAATCGCCGTGGCCGTCATCAACAGGGTGCGGGTGCCTTCTGAGGTCGCGTGGGGTACAAAGGTTTCATAGTATTTGATCACAGCCGGCAGGACGCCCGCCGCGCCATTGGTCGGGGCTGTGACAACGCGACCGCCGGCGGCGTTCTCCTCATTGACCGCCAGGGCGTAGAGGCTGACCCATTCGAAGATCTGCGACGGATCTATGCGCGGGCCGCGCGCCATCAGCTTTTCGACCATGGCCTTGGCGCGGCGGCGGACATTCAGGCCTCCGGGCAGGATACCGTCCTGTTTCACGCCGCGGTCGATGCTGGCCAGCATGGCGGCGCGCACGGCGTCCAGGAAGGCGCAGGTTTCCTCGCGCGGGCGAAAGGCGTCTTCGTTGCGGAACATCAGCTCGGCAATGGTCAGGTTGTCACGTTCGCAGACGGTCAGCAGTTCGGCGCCGGAGGTGAAAGCATAGGGCAGGGCGATGTTGCTGGAACGCGAAATGACGCCGTCGCCTTCGATGGCGCCGCCGCCGATAGAAAAATAGGTGGCGGTTTCGATGGCGCCATCCGGGTAGAAGGCTTCGAACTGCAGGCCGTTGGAATGTTCGGGCAGGAATTCACCCATACGGAACAGTAGGTCGGTGTCGGGATCGAAGGGCAGGGTATGGTGGCCGGCAAAGGTCAGCCGTTTATCGCGGCGAATGTCCTCGACCAAAGGTGCAATCCTCTCCGGATCGATGCGGTCGGGTAGCCAGCCCGAAAGGCCGAGTAGCACCGCCGTGTCGGTGGCGTGGCCTTTCCCCGTTAGAGCCAAGGAACCGTAGAGCCGGCAGACGACCCGGACAGGCGGGCCCAGTTCGGCCAGTTTTTCGGCGAAGTGCTGAGCTGCACGCATCGGGCCGACCGTATGCGAACTGGACGGTCCGACGCCGATGGTGAACAGGTCTGTGACGCTGAGGGCAGGAGGCATGCCTCATGACTCCCACACCCGCGCGGCAGCGTCAAGAAGGTTTCAAATGAGACTGATTTACAGGCTCAAGGTCGCCAGTTCATCGATGGCGCAGATGATATGGTACAGCGTGCTGGCCGGGGCGGGCTCGGTTTCGAACGTGCCGTCGGGGCGCATGCGGTCGCTGTAAAGGCCCTCGATGTCGGCGTTGAAATAGAGTTGCAGACCTTCAGCGCCTGACACGGCGCCGGCGATGGCGGCCTCGCATTCGGCCGGGGTCGTGGCGGCGTCGGCCAACTTGACATAGGCCTTCATGCGCTCGGTCTGGGCCCAAAGGCGCGACTTGTTGTCCTTGACCGAGAAGTCGTCCCACAGTTCGAACACAGTGGCGTTGCGGACGGGATCGGTGCCATAGTCCTGGGCGATGGCGATCAGTCTGTGGGCGGCCTTGGCGTATTTCGCATCACCCGTCATCTTCGTCCAGCGCAGCAGCAGCCAGCCCCACTCGAACTGGTGGCCGGGTTCGATGATGCGGCCCATCTCGCCTTCGATCGGGTTCCAGTCGCCGTCGAAGTATTCGCGCAGCGAGCCGGTTTCGGGATGCAGGAACTTGTCAAGGCACAGGTCGGCGATCATGGCAGCGATCCGCTTCCATTCGTCATCGCCGCCGGCTTCCAACCAGGCCAGGCAGGCTTCGAACATGTGCATGTGCGGGTTAGTTTTGAGGGGGAGGGTGCGCGGATTCGACTCTTCGAAGCCGCGAATCGGGTGCGAATAGTCGCGGACAATGGCGTCGCGGATGGCCGTGCCGGCGGCTTCCAGCGTCGGATCCTTTCGCACCGCGAAGGCCGAGGCATAGGCAAGCATGGCAAAGGCATGGTCGTAGAAGTCGAACTCGCCCTTGACGACCTCGCCATCGGGTTTCAGCACGGCGTAGAGATAGCCGTTTTCGGGATTGCGCGCCGGGCCGCTCAGCCAGGCCAGGCCCTGGTCGATCGGGCGGTCGGTTTCGCCTTCGTAGCCCATGGTCTTGGCGAGGGCGTAGGAATAGACCTGACGGGCGGCGACGCGAGTGCGGCGGTCGACATCGCAGGGCGTACCATCAAGATTGATCTTTTCGTAGAAGCCGCCTTTTTCGCGGTCGCCGCCGACTTCCCACCAGATCGGCAGGGCCTTGTCGAACAGCCATTGGCGCAGGGAGGTCTGGGTGGAGGTCAGGCGCTGGGCAAGGTCGGACATGGGAGGCTCGCGGTTCAGGAAAGAGGTTTATGTTGCGTAGCACAATAGAAAATAAGGGAGCAAGTCCGCAGGGCGCAATGACACCACGCTTACATTTCCTGCAAACGGCGGCATCGAAAAATTATGCGTCGATCCGCCATGGAAAAGACATGACCTATCCTCTATTCAGAGGCGTCTGAGGAACCCTGTATGTCGAACTCCATCCTACCCGTCATCATGTCGGGCGGCTCCGGTACGCGCCTGTGGCCGTTGTCCACGCCCAATGCGCCGAAGCAGTTCCATGCCCTGGCCACCGACAATACCATGATCCAGGAAACTGCGCTGCGTCTGGTCGGTGACAACTACCTTCATCCCGTGGTGATTTGCGGCCAGGGGCATTACGACCTGGTTCGCGAGCAACTGGAGCAGATCGACAAGCCGGCCCAGGCGGTAATCCTGGAACCCTTCGGACGTAATACGGCAGCGGTGGCCGCTATGGCTGCCCTGGCCGGCGACGATCTGGCGCCTGACGCGCTGGTGCTGCTGGTGCCGGCCGACCATGTTATTGCACGCCCGGCGGCCTTCGACGACGCCATTGCGGCAGCTTATGAAACGGCGAAATCGCGCATCGTTACCTTTGGCATTACGCCCAGTCATCCGGAAACCGGTTTTGGCTACATCGCCCGCGGGGACGAATTGTCCGACGGCATCTACGAAATCGAGCGCTTCCTCGAAAAGCCCGACATGGCAACGGCGACGCAATATGTCGAAGGCGGCCGTCACGTCTGGAACGCAGGCATCTTCCTGTTCTCGCCTCAGGTCATGCTGGAAGAGCTGGAGCGCCACGCCCCGGAGGTGATGGCGCAATGCCGCAAGGCGTATGAATCGGCCGAACGCGACGAATCCGCCGTGCGGCTGGATGCGGCCGATTTCGCGGCCGTGCCGTCGATCTCGGTCGACTATGCGGTGATGGAAAAAACGACACGGTCGGCGGTGATCCCCTGCGATATCGGCTGGGCGGATGTCGGTGGTTTTGCCGAGCTGTGGCGGCTGGGCGACAAGGACGACCAGGCCAACCATATCAAGGGCGACGCCATAGCCATCGATTCCGCCAATTGCCTGGTCCGTAATGAGGGTGGGCCGGTGGTGGCGCTGATCGGCATGACCGACGTCATGGTCATCTCGACACCCGCCGGTATCCTGGTGGCGCCGATATCGCGGGCCCAAGACGTCAAGAAAGCGGCAGAAGCGGCCAAGGGCTTGCTGGGTAAGGTTTGACGCCGGCGGCCGTTCCCCATTTAGCGTAGCTCAAGAAAATGTGCTTCCGGTAACCCGGTTCTGCGGTGTAAGGTCACCGGCGGGGCCGGGTATTGTTGCGTGGCTGATACTAAGACCGTCGTTTTTTCTGCATATATTCAATAAGGTGGCCTCATGCGTTTTGGTCTGGATTTCGACGGTTCCGTCTGGACGACGGGCCTTACGCTCAACCCTGCACCCTCGGCCAAGGTCCTGGCGCCCGTCGCGGCGACGCCGGCTCTGGCACCCGTCCAGGCCTTAGTTTTGGGACGGGATACGTCTGCGGTCTCAGTGCCCTCATGGACGGAAACCGCAATGAAACCTGCGCCGGTCAGCGCCGCGGACGACGCGTCGCCTCTCTTGCTCACTGTCCGCGACGGTGGCACCCCGCGTAGCTATCACAGTACCGGGAGCCTCAACGAAAGCTCCGGGGCCGGGCTGACGGCGCGGTTGACGCAGGTTTTCGATGCGGTCGACAATCGCTACGAATTCAGCGGCAACCAGGATATCGACGCCGTCCTGTTCGGGACCAAGTGGACGACGACCAACCTGACCTACAGCTTCCCGACCGATGCCGCCTTCTATCAGACGCCGTATTACGATCAGACCTATCTCGATACGTTTGAGGTATTGAATACCCTGCAGAAGGCCGGCGCGCGTTACGCGCTGAGCCTGGTCTATGGCTACACCCTGCTGAGCTTCACCGAGGTGACGGAGAGCGCCACCACCCATGGCAACATAAGGATAGCGCAGAACGACTCGAGCAACCTGGAATCGGCCGAAGCCAATTTCCCGGGCTCGGAGACGTGGGATGGCGACATCTGGATGGGGAAATGGGGCAATGAGCCGTTCTACGAAACGCCGCAGATCGGTAACTGGGGCCAGGCCACGCTCCTGCATGAAATTGGCCATTCGCTGGGCCTGAAGCATGGTCACAGCGACTACACAACCCTGGATCTGACGATCGGTGGCTATATCGATGGCCCCGGACCGCGCTACGGCACGCGGGCGCTGCCGGCAGCCCACGATGGCTGGGCATGGTCGCTGATGACCTACCGTTCATCACCGTCGGTGGGAGATCCCTCCTTTCAGGGCGATGCGTTCAACCAGCCTCAGACCTTTATGCAGAACGATATCGCCGCGCTGCAGTACATGTACGGGGCCTATTTCGGCCACAATGCCAGCAACTCGACTTACACTTTTAATAACTTTACCGGCGAGATGTTTATCAACGGAGTCAGCCAGGGCATGCCGGCGCAAGATTCCCTAAGGAATAACGGCGGCAAGATTTTCCGCACCATCTGGGACGGTAACGGCATCGACACCTACGATTTCAGCAACTTCACCGGCAACCAGACGATCGACCTGGCGCCCGGCGGCTGGTCGATGATGAATGCCGCGCAACTAGCTGACCTGTACCCGTTATATTTTGAAAACCCGACCCCGCCGGGCAATGTCGCCAATGCCCTGCTTTACAATAACGACACGCGGTCGCTGATCGAGAACGCCAATGGTGGGTCGGGCAATGACTTTCTGTTCGGCAATCTGGCCAATAACGCTCTGCACGGCAATGGCGGCAATGACCAGCTACTCAGCGGCGATGGCCATGACAGCTTGTTCGGCGGCACGGGCAACGACACGCTGAGCGCGGCAGTCGGCGACGACAGTCTGAGCGGCGAGGGCGGCAACGACTATCTGGACGGGGCCACCGGCAACGACACGATTTATGCCGGTCTCGATCAGGATGCGGCGGTGGGCGGCATCGGGAATGACTATATTGACGGTGAAGACGGCGACGACACCCTGTCCGGTGACGACGGCAACGACTACCTCAATGGTGGCACGGGCATAGACAGCCTGACCGGCGGCAGTGGCAACGACAGCTTTGTTGTCGACTCGGTCTTCGACGTCGTCGTGGAACTCAATGGCGGCGGGATCGACCTGGTTTATGCCAGCGTCAACTTCACCCTGGCCAGCCATTTTGAGAATCTCACGCTGCTGGGAAGTGTCGGTTTCAGCGCCACCGGTAATGCCGCCAATAACCTGATTTACGGCAATAGTGGCGGCAATCAACTGAACGGTGCCGGTGGCTTCGACACGGTTTACGGCCTGGGCGGCGATGACGTCATCAGTTCCTCCAGCGCCGGCTATTATGACGCCGGCACGGGCAATGATACGGTCTATGCCGGTAGCGGCAGCAACGAGACTCTGATCGGCGGCGACGGTATTGACTTTCTGGATGCGACCGGAACGACCGGCGCCTATGATATCAACCTGAACACCGGTGCGACCAGCTTTGCCGGCGAGTCGTTCACCGGCTTCGAACACGTGAATAGCGGCTCGGGCAATAATGCCATCACCGGCAACGGTGCCAATAACACGATCAACAGCAATGCCGGCAATGATACCGTCTATGCCGAAGGTGGAAGCGATATCGTCAATGGCGGAGCCGGCGACGATAGCCTGCGTGGCGGTACGGGCAGCGATATCCTCACTGCTGGCACCTATGCTTCGGCGGGGGATGTGCTGTACGGCGACGACGGCAATGACGCCCTGACCTCATCAGGTGCGGGTACTTATGACGGCGGCACCGGCAATGACACCCTCACTGCCGGGCTGGGTAGCAATGAGACCCTGATCGGCGGGGCCGATACGGATCTGCTGAACACGGCGTCCTATAGTGGCGCCTACAACATCAACCTCGCCACGGGGTGACCAACTTCCTCGGCGAGTCGTTTACCGGTTTTGAGAACGTTACGACCGGCGCAGGCAACGACACCATCACTGGCACGGGCGGGAGCAACCTGATCCAGGCCGGTGCAGGCAATGACCGTGTTGAAGCCGCTGTCGGGAGTGACACGGTCTATGGCGAGGACGGCAACGACTATCTGGTGTCGGCTATCTTTGGCAGTCGGACCTATTACGGCGGCAATGGCAATGACACTCTTGGCGGTGGCTTTTCGTACGGCAATGTCTGGGATGCCGGCGCCGACATCGACACGGCAGACATGACCTTGCACAATTTTTCGGCTGTGATCGACCTGGCCGCGGGCACCTACGCCACCAGCGGCGGTACACTCAATATTTTGAACTTCGAGCACCTGATCGCCGGAAACCAGAACGACACGCTCATCGGCACGGGCGGCAATAATCGCATCGAAGCCAATGGTGGCGATGATGATATCGATGGCGGTTCAGGCAATGATACCCTGCTGGGTGGCAGTGGCAACGATCGGTTTCATACCGCGCTTGGCGGGGGCAACACCTATGACGGCGGCTCGGGTAACGACACGGTCGATGGCAGTTTTGACTATGGCAGCCAGTTCGACGGCGGGGCAGATAGCGACCTGCTGGATATGAGTTGGGTGGTGGAGACGTTTGGTGACGTCACCTTCGACATGGTGACTGGGGTCTGGAACGACGGATTCGGCAGTTTTACCGCGGTCAATTTCGAAAGCTATGACGGTGCCGGTGGGGCTGAGGCGGTCGTGGGCACGGACGGCGTCAACATCATCAACGGCGGCGACGGCAACGACACGATTGATGGCGGGATGGGTTATGACTCGCTCGACGGCGGCAACGGCATCGATACTGTGGACTATAGCGGGGTGGATACAGGCGTCGCCAGTGTCGTGGTCGACTTGCAGAGTGGCGCCTACAGCGACGGCGTGTCCATCGAAACGATCCTGAACTTCGAGAACGTCTGGGGCGCTGCAGGCAATCAAAGCTATATCGGCACGGCCGGCGCCAACTGGATCGACGGTGGCGCCGGCGCGGACACGATGGATGGCGGCGATGGCAACGACACCTATGTCGTCGACAACGCTGCCGACCGCATCATTGAGGCGTCCGGCAAGGGGACCGACCTGGTGCGGTCTTCGGTCTCCTTCTCGCTGGCCGGTGCCAATGCCGAGCAACTGATCCTATTGGGATCGGCGGTCGTGGCCACAGGCAACGGTCTGGGCAATACCTTGACCGGCAACAGCGGTAACAATGTGCTGGATGGTGCCGCGGGCAGCGACACCATGTTGGGCGGCCTGGGCGATGACAGCTACTATGTCAGCGTCGCCAGCGATGTTGTCACTGAAGTGGCTGGGGAGGGCACTGACACCATCTTCACCGCCCTGACCTACAGCCTGGCCGGCAAGCAGGTCGAAAACCTCACCCTGGAAGGTGCGGCGGCCGTCAATGGTACGGGGAACGGCCTGGCCAACATCCTCAAGGGCAACAGCGCGGTCAACACCCTGGACGGCGGTAGCGGCCATGACCGCGTCGATGGCGGCCTTGGCGCTGACAACCTGATCGGCGGTACGGGCAATGATACCTATGTCGTCGACAATGCCGGTGACACGGTGACCGAAGGCGCTGGTGCCGGCGGAGATCTGGTCGAATCCTCGGTCACCTACGGACTGTCGGTCAATGTCGAGAACCTGACCCTGACCGGTGCGGCCGCCATCAACGGCACAGGCAACGACCTGAACAACGTGCTGACGGGCAACTCGGCCAACAACATTCTGGCCGGTGGCCTGGGCAACGACACCTACTATGTCCAGAACACGGGCGACAATGTCGTCGAAGCGGGCGGCGCGGGCACTGACCTCATCTACTCGACCGTCAGCTACAGCCTGGCCGGGCGTTATGCCGAAACCATCACCCTGACCGGGGCCGCCAATATCAACGCCACGGGCAACAGCCTGGGCAATACGCTGAATGGCAACAGCGGGAACAACCTGATCAACGGCAAAGGCGGTAACGACAATCTGAGTGGCGGTCTGGGCGCGGACATCTTCCTGTTCGAAGCCGGAAGCGGCGTGGACAAGATCCACGATTTCAGCGCCGCTCAGAGCGACATCATCAATATCAACGCCTATACTGGTGGCGTGGTCAACTACGCCATCGTTACCCAGAGCGGCAGCAATGTTCTGATCACTCTGGGGGCGGCAACACCATCACCGTTATCAACGCGCTGGAGGCCAATGTCGAAGCGCAGATGGTGTGGTAACAGCAGGCTCTCGGCACATGGCGGGCCCTGAGGTTTTCCGTCTCGGGGTCCTTATGCTTTAAGCGCGTAAACCTTTCCGTTAAACCTTTCCGAAACGCCGATCGCGGTTATATGCTGCGGGCAGAGCCTGGCGGTTCGCTTTTTCGTTCTCATTTGACAGGATGGAGTCCATGCGCGTGCGTTTCGGTCTGGAAAATGAAGACGCTGGCATGTCCGGCCTGGCGATCGCGGCGCCTGCGCCTGCCCCTGTACTCGCGGCGGCAAAGCCGTCTGCGATCGCTTCGGGGGGGATCAATCAGAGTTCCGGACCAGGAATGACGACCTGGGTAGCCCAGACCTTCGACGCCGGCGACAACCGTTACGAGTTCAGCGGCGTCCAGGATATCGACGCCGTGCTGATTGGCTCGAAATGGACGGTAACCAACCTGACCTTCAGCTTCCCGACGTCGGGTGCGGTGTACCAGACGCCCTATTATGACAGTGGCTACTTGGCCAGTCACGTCGCCTTCAACGGCGCCCAGCAGGCCGGTGCGCGTTACGCCTTGGGGCTGGTCGACGGCTACACCCTGCTGACCTTCAGCGAAATTGCCGAAACTGCCGACACTCACGCCAATATCCGCCTGTCGCAGACCGGCGACGCCAGTCTCGTTACCGCCGACGGCAATTTTCCGGGTTCCGACAGTTGGGACGGGGATATCTGGCTGACCACATCGAGCCAGCCCTTTTATACGACACCGCAGGCCGGCAACTGGGGCATGGCCGTGCTGTTGCACGAGATCGGTCACAGCCTGGGTCTGAAGCACGGTCATGAGGATTACACAACCGTCGACCTGACGGCAGGCGGTTATGTCGACGGTCCGGGACCGCGTTACGGCACGCGCGCCCTGGCCACACAGCACGACAGTTGGGCCTATTCGGTGATGACGGCGCGTTCCGACCCCAACAACAATGCCGGCGAAAATCCCAGCTTCCAGGGCGACGGGTTCAATCAGCCCCAGACCTATATGCAGAACGATATTGCAGCCTTGCAGTATCTCTACGGCGCCGATTTCACGACCCAGGCCGGGAATACGATCTACTCCTTCGACGCCGCCACCGGCCAGATGTTCATCAACGGCGCTGCCCAGGCCGTGCCGACGCAGAACGGTGGCGTCGGCAAGATCTTCCGCACCATCTGGGACGGTAACGGCATCGACACCTACGATTTCTCTAACTTCAGCAACAACCAGACGATCAATCTCGATCCCGGCGCCTGGTCGACGATGAACGCGGTACAACTGGCCGAACTGCGTCCGCTGGACGCCGAAGTTACGGTCAATGCACCGGGCAATATCGCCAATGCTCTCCTGTATAACAACGACACCCGGTCACTGATCGAGAACGCCAACGGCGGGGCGGGCCAGGACACGATCTCGGGTAACGACGGCGGCAATCAGTTACACGGCAACGATGGCAATGATCGCCTGTATGCCTATAAAGGCGACGACCTGCTCTCCGGCGACGCAGGCAACGACTATCTCGACGGCTGGAGTGGAGCTGACACTCTGGTTGGCGGCGACGGGACCGACACTCTGTGGGGCTATTCCGGCAACGACTTTCTCAGTGGCGGCAACGACAACGACACGATCAACGGCGAAGCCGGTAACGACTATCTCCACGGCGGGGCCGGGGCCGACAGCATGGTCGGTGGGTCGGGCAATGACACCTATGTGCTCGATGATGTGGGTGACATAACGGTGGAGGTGCTGTGGACCGGCGGCAACGACTGGATCTACGCGCCGTTCTCTTATACGCTGGCGGACGGATACGAAAACCTCACGCTCGTGGGAAGCGGCAACCTCAGTGGTACGGGCAACAGCGATTACAATGTCATCCGGGGTACAGACGGCAATAACTGGTTGGACGGCGGCGGCGGTGGCGACACCCTGACCGGAGGGCTGGGCAACGACACCTATATCATCGACTCAGAATGGGCCCGGGTGGACGAACTGCACTTCCAGGGCGACGACACGGTGATATCCTCGGCCAGCTATTCGTTGTTTGGGCGGGCCGTGGAAACGCTTATCCTGACCGGCACCGAGAATCTGAGGGCGACCGGCAATTCGTTGAACAATGTCCTGAACGGGAACTTCGGCAACAACCGGCTGGACGGTGGCGCCGGTGGCGACCGGATGGTGGGAGGGCTGGGGAATGACACCTATTACGTCGACCACCTCCAGGACAATGTCGTAGAACAGCACCTGCAGGGCACCGATACGGTCTTCAGTTCGGTGACCTATTCCTTCTTCGGCCGGGCGGCGGAGGTGCTGATCCTGACCGGGAACGGCAATATCAACGGTACCGGTAATTCGCTCAACAACAGCCTGACCGGCAATAACGGTATCAATATCCTCAATGGTGGTGGTGGGATGGATACGCTGACCGGTGGCGGCGGGACGGATGTCTTTATGTTTGATGCCGGCAGCGGTCGGGACACGGTGACCGACCTGAGCACGGGCGACCGGATCAATGTCAACGCCTATACCCATGGGGTGGCGAACAACGCCATCGTCGTGCAGAGCGGTGCCAATGTGGTGGTCGATTTAGGCGGCGGCAATGTCATAACGGTCCTGAGCATTGCGGAGTATGTCGTTGAGGCTCGGATGATCTGGTAGTCTCATAGTGTTTCCATCTGGACACGGATGATGGGGCTTCGAGGCGTCGGTCTCGAAGCCCTTTTTTTATCCGATGGCGGCCGCACAGGAACGCATCGCGTGGCGCGCCAGGTCGCCGGATTCGCCGGAATGGCGAAAAGAATCAATATTGTAAAAATCCGGTAAGGCTAATTTTACGTTAGGTCAAAATGCGAAAAAAAATGTTTCGGAAATTCAATATCCAAGGCGAAAATGCGACCTGTTTGTGGAGGTTTTGATAAAAAACGCCTTCCAAGACCCTTGTTCTCGGGTGTATGGTCCGCCCGGGGCAAGTAGGGGTGTAAGCGTATTTTTCGAGTTCGTTAGTTTTTCTCCACATTTTCAACAGGGTGGCTCCCATGCGCGTGCGTTTCGGTCTTGATTTCGAGGGGGCCGGCGCGGCCTCCGGAATCCTTCAAAGCGGTTCTTCAGTTGGCAAGGTACTGGCGGTAGCCGTTCCTGCGCCGGTCCTGGCTGGGCTGGACGCGCCCGGTTTCGAATTTGGCGCCCGCGGTCCGGTTGTGTCCGGGGCGGTGTCCTCGCTGAATGGCGGGGCTTCCGTAGGCCCGGCCAGTGAGTTGCACTCCGCGCCAGCTAACGAATTGTCTGGTGCTCCCGAGGGCGACTCATCCAGCACCCTGACGAGTGGTTATGTTTTCTGCAGTTGCGGACTCTGTGCCGGTGGAACCAATGGAACTGGCGGGAGGTTTACGGCCGAAGAGGTCGCAGCAGCCGACGCCGGGCGTGGGGTTGGCAAGGGCTCCGGCGCCGGGACGTCGGAACTTCTGACCGACTATCACTTCGATGCGGTCGATAACCGCTACGAATTTACCGGCAACCAGGATATTGACGCCGTCCTGTTCGGGTCGCGGTGGACGCTGAGCACGATCACTTTCAGCTTCCCAACCTCAGGCGCCCAATATGCGACGCCCTATTACGATCCCGGCTATCTGACCAGCCACGTCGCCTTCAATGCGGCCCAGCAGACGGCGGGGGAATATGCGATGTTGACCCTGATGCGGGGCTACGTCAGCACGTTTGTCAACGAGATCGCGCCATCGCTGGCCACGCCTGCGACCATCCGTATGTCGCAGACGACCGATGCGTCGCTGGGGTCAGCGGAAGGGAACTTCCCGGGTTCCGACAGTTGGGATGGTGACATTTGGTTCGGCATGACGGGCCAGCCTTTCTACCTGACACCGCAGATCGGGAACTGGGGTCAGGCGACCATCATGCACGAGATCGGGCATGCCATGGGGCTGAAGCACGGTCACCAGGACTATACTGGTTTCGACCTGACGGTTGGCGGCTATCTCGACGGTCCCGGGCCGCGTTTCGGTACGCGCGCCCTGCCGGCCAGCCATGATAGCTGGGCCTATTCGATCATGACCTATCGCTCAGACCCGGGTAACAACCCCGGCGGTAATCCCAGCTTCCAGGGCGACCAGTTCAACCAGCCGCAGACCTTCATGCAGAACGATATTGCCGCTCTGCAATACATGTATGGCGCGGACTTCACTTCGCCTGAAGCCCATCCGACGGATACCGTCTACACGTTCAATTCGATCACTGGCCGGATGTCGATCAATGGCGTTGGCCAGGAAACGCCGACTTTCGATGCGGTCAACAATGTCGGCAAGATCTTCCGGACCATCTGGGATGGCGGCGGCGTCGACACTTACGACTTTGACAACTACACCACCAACCAGACCATCGACCTGACACCGGGTGGCTGGTCGACCATGAACAGCCTCCAGTTGGCTGACCTGCGGCCGCTTAGCGCCACCTATGTCGCGGCGCCGGGCAATATCGCCAACGCCCTGCTGTACAATGGTGACCTGCGTTCGCTGATCGAAAACGCCAATGGCGGTTCCGGCAACGATAATATCATCGGCAACGATGTTAACAATGTCATCCATGGCAATGGCGGCAATGACACCGTCTTCGGCGACGATGGCAACGATTTGCTCTACGGCGAGGCCGGCAACGACACGCTGGATGGCTGGATCGGCAATGACAGCGTCTATGGCGGTGACGGCAATGACTTCATGTATGGCTATGACGGCAACGACTTCCTGATCGCGAGCACCGGGCTGGATACGCTGCGTGGCGAAAGCGGAAATGACTATCTGAGCGGTGGCACCGGCAATGACAGCATGGTGGGTGACACGGGCAACGATACCTATGTCCTGGAAGAGGCCGGCGATATCGTGGTCGAGGCCGCGAGCGAAGGTACCGACCTGGTCTATGCCTATTTCAGCTATACCCTTCTGGCGAATTTCGAGAACCTGACGCTGCTCGGCACGGGTAATTTTGACGGTACTGGCAACAGCGCCGCTAACCTTATCTATGGTAACAGCTTCAACAACGTCCTGCTGGGCGGAGGCGGCGGTGCCGATACGATCTTTGGCCAGGGCGGCGATGACTATATCTGGAACACCAATTTCGCCAACCATTCGCTGAACGGTGGATCCGGAAACGATACTGTCGGTGGCGGTTTCCAATATGGCGGAACATGGGACGGCAGCACCGGTGTCGACATGGTCGACATGACACTGCATAATTTTGTTGCGACCTATAATCTGGTGACGGGAACCTACACCACTGGGGGCGGGACACAGAACATCCTGAACTTTGAAAACGTCAACGCTGGCGATCAAAACGACACGATCAACGGCAGCGATGCTGTCAACGCGCTCTACGGCAATGGCGGCAATGACAGTATCAACGGTCTTGGCGGGCATGATGCCCTCTATGGCGGCGCTGGTATCGATACGCTCAACGGCGGTACGGGCAACGACACCCTTCTGGGCGGTGCCGGGGCCGATATCGTTAATGGGCAGGACGGCAATGACGTCATCACCTCCAGCGGCGACAGCGGCACCTACGACGGCGGTACGGGCAACGATACCGCGTTCGCAGGCATTGGCAATGAAACCATGATCGGCGGTTCGGGGACGGATCTGTTGGATACGACGTCGTGGAGTTTGGCTTACACCATCAATCTGGCGACCGGGCTGACGAATTTCGTTGGCGAGTCGTTTACCGGATTTGAAAACCTGACCACCGGCGCGGGCAATGACAGCCTGACCGGCACGTTTGGTGTTAACGTCATCAATGGCGGTGCCGGCAATGACACAATTGACGGCGGCTTTGGCTATGACTCGCTGGACGGTGGCGCAGGCATCGACACGTACGATATCAGCGGATTTACCAATCTGACCGGCGCTACTATCAACCTGGCTACGGGTCTCTATACCGATGGCAGTGGTAGCGAGACCATTCTCAATTTCGAGAACGTGCTTGGGGCCGGTGGTGACCAAAGCTATTTCGGCACGAACGGCGCCAACTTTATCGACGGCGGCGACGGTAACGACTTGATCGACTCCGGCGGCGGTAATGACACGGTCCAAGGTGGCGCCGGTAACGACACGATCGGTACGACCACCTTCTCCAGCCGGTCGTATCTCGGCCAAGGCGGCGACGACGTGATCAGCGGCGGGTTCAACTACGGGGACACATGGGATGGTGGGGCCGGCGTCGATACGGCGGACCTGACTTTGCATGATTTTACCGCGACAGTGGATCTTTTGGCCGGCACTTACACCACGGTCAATGGCACGCTGAATATTCTCAACTTCGAGAATTTCAATGCCGGCAATCAGAACGACACTATTATTGGAACGTCTGAGGCTAACGTTATCAATGGCGGCGGCGGCAATGACGATATCGATGGCTACAGCGGCAACGATACCGTCGATGGTGGTGCAGGCGATGACTTTATTCATTCCAGTTCTGCCGGCATTAAGGTCTATAATGGTGGTGCCGGGAACGATACGGTCGGCGGCAACTTCGGCTACAACAGCAGCTTTGACGGCGGTACCGGTGTCGACCTGCTGGATATGAGCTTTGTCTTCAGCACGCTCCTGCCGGTCACCTTCGACATGAACACGGGCGCCTGGGTCGATGGAATTGGTCCCTTCTCGGCGGTGAATTTCGAGAACTACATCGGCTTCAGCGATGCCGAATCCATCACGGGCACCTCAGGCGCCAACTCGATCGAGGGCGGTGACGGCGACGATACGCTTGTTGGCGGTGCCGGCAGCGACACGCTCAATGGTGGGGCTGGTAACGACTCGATCAACGCTGGGGCGCTCTCCGACGGTACGGATACGGTCAATGGTAATGGCGGGGATGACACCATCGTCTCTTCCGGCCAGGGCACCTACAATGGTGGCCTCGGTGATGACTACATCTATGCCGGGCTGACTGGGGCGGGGGCCGAGGTCATAGATGGCGGGGATGGTATTGACACGCTCAATACGACCCTGTGGGGCGGCGATTACCTCGTTGACCTGACGACCGGTCTGACCGACACGGCCACTGAGGATTTCGACAATTTCGAAAACATCATCAGCGGCTCGGGTAACGACACCATTACCGGAACGGCCGGGGCCAACAGCATCGATGGTGGTGCAGGTGCTGACGTTTTGACCGGTGGCGCGGGCGACGACACCTATATCGTCGACAACACGGCCGACGATGTCAACGAATCGTCGGGCGGCGGCAACGACCTGGTGCGTGCCTCGGTCAGCTATTCGCTGGCCGGCATGGTGGTCGAAACCCTGACCTTGATGGGTGTGGCCGATATCAATGCCACCGGCAACGGCAACGGTAACACGTTGAACGGCAACAGCGGCAACAACGTGCTGGATGGTGCCGCGGGCGCTGACACCATGTTGGGTGGCCTGGGCAATGACAGCTACTACGTCAATGTCGCCGGCGATGTCGTCACCGAAGTGGCGGGGGAGGGCAATGACACCATCTTCACCGCCCTGACCTACAGCCTGGCCGGCAAACAGGTCGAAAACCTGACCCTGGAAGGCGCTGCAGCCGTCAATGGTACGGGTAACGGCCTGGCCAACGTCCTTAAGGGCAACAGCGCCGCCAACACTCTTGACGGTGGCAGTGGCCATGACCGCGTCGATGGCGGCCTTGGCGCCGACAACCTGATCGGCGGCACCGGCAACGACACCTATGTCGTCGACAATGCCGGTGACACGGTAACCGAAGGCGCAGGCGCCGGCGGTGATCTGGTCGAATCCTCGGTGACCTACGGTCTGTCGTTGAATGTCGAGAACCTGACCCTGACCGGGGCCGCCGTCATCAACGGTTCCGGCAATGACCTGAACAACGTCCTGACCGGTAACTCGGCCAACAACGTTCTGGCCGGTGGCCTGGGCAACGACACCTACTATGTCCAGAACACGGGCGACAACGTAACCGAAGTGGGTGGCGCGGGGATCGATCTGATCTACTCGACCGTCAGTTACAGCCTGGCCGGGCGTTACGCCGAAACCATCACCCTGACCGGGGCGGCCAACATCAATGCCACAGGCAACAGCCTGGGCAATACGCTGAACGGCAATGATGGCAACAACACCATCAACGGCAAGGGTGGCAACGACGCCCTGACGGGTGGACTCGGCGCTGACATCTTCCTGTTCGAAGCGGCCAGCGGTTCCGACACCATCGGTGACTTCAGCGCAGCTCAGAGCGATCTGATCAATATCAACGCCTACACCGGCGGTGTGGTCAACAATGCCTTGGTGGTGCAGGTCGGCGCTAATGTTGTTATCAACCTTGGTGGCGGCAACATCATCACGATCCTGACCGCGCTCGAAGCCAATGTTGAGGCTCAGATCGCTTGGTAAGCGGCTATACCTGACGTAGACAAGGAACGGGCCTTGGGGCAATTGCCTCAAGGCCCGTCTCTGTGTTTGAGCTACTAGAGCGGGCTGCGTTTTGATCGAAGCAAAACTCCGCTCTAAGTTTTTGTTTTGTCGCGCAATTTATCCGAAAAGTGATGCACACTTTATCGGATTGCGCGTCTAATACCGACGGCACTTGGCTTTGACTTCTCTATA
>NZ_GL883077.1:2175896-2187043 GCF_000204015.1 Asticcacaulis biprosthecium C19
TGCCGATAGTATAAGTGCGCGTTGCGTCGTGTGACAACGATTTGACTCCCAAGGGAGATATCATGCGTATTCAATTCTGGTTTGACGGCGAGGACGTCGGTAGGACGTCTGGGCTCGCCCTGGCGAGTGACACGTCCAGCAGGGTCCTTGCGATCGCCACAACCGCGCCTTGCCAGGCGCCGGCAATCTCATCATTCAGGCCTTTGTTGGATTCCAATCCGTTGCAAGGTGCTGCCATGGGCGGTGCCTTGATCAGTTCAACGCCCGTCCTGGAAGCTGCGGCGAGGACTGTGGCAGGTGCGGCGGCGTCCACGGGCGTCACGGAGGCCTCGAGCTCAGGGATGTCCGAGCGGCTGTCGCAGTATTGGGACGCTGGACAAAATCGCTACGAATTCAGTGGTGATCAAAGCATCGATGCTGTGCTGATCGGCTCGCGCTGGACCGACACCGACCTGACCTTTAGCTTTCCGAGTTCTGGCGCCTATTATGACACGCCCTATTATGACTCGGGTTACCTGGCGGACCATGTTGTTTTTAATACGGTGCAAAAAGGGGCCGCGCGATACGCGTTTGCCCTGATTGCGGGCTATAGCTTGCTGACCTTCAACGAAGTCACGGAAACCGAGGCCACGCACGCAACGATCCGGCTGTCGCAGACCAATGATGCCTCGCTGGAAGCGGCGGAAGGCAATTTCCCGGGATCCAATCGCTGGGATGGCGATGTATGGTTGGGCCTGACCGACCAGCCTTTTTACCTGACGCCGCAAGTCGGCAACTGGGGTATGACCACGATCCTGCATGAAATTGGCCACACGATGGGGCTCAAGCACGGACATTCGGACTACACCACCTACGATCTGACCGACGACGACTATGTTGACAAGCCCGGTCCGCGCTTCGGCACCCGTGCGCTGGACGCAGCCGAGGACAATTGGGCGCATTCGGTCATGACCTATCGGTCGGCGTCAGGTTACGATACAGACTTCCAGGGGGATGAGTTCAATCAGCCCCAGACCTACATGCAGAACGATATCGCCGCCCTGCAGTACCTGTATGGCGCCAATTTCGGGTTCAACAGCGGCAATACGACCTACACCTTTGATATCGGCACGGGCGAAATGTTTGTCGACGGCGTCGGGCAGGGGACACCTGAACTGAACGTGTTTGGCAAGGGCCTCATTTTCCGGACCGTGTGGGATGGGAACGGGGTTGATACCTACAATTTCAGCAACTTTTACACTCACCAGTCGATTGATCTCAATCCGGGCGCCTGGTCCACGATGAGTTCGGGGAATCTGGTCGATCTGCGGCCAAAGGACGACAGTGAAGATCCGTTGGCGCCGGGGAATCTGGCCAATGCGCTGTTGTTTGAGGGTGACACGCGTTCCCTGATCGAAAATGCAAAGGGTGGATCCGGCCACGACACCATCGTTGGTAATCAGGCGGCCAATACGCTTGATGGCAATGGCGGCAGTGATACGATCAATGGCGGCACTGGCAATGATTGGCTCTATGGCGACACGGGTCTCGACACTCTGAACGGTGGCAGCGGCGATGACGATGTCTTTGGCGGCGATGGCAAGGACGCGCTCTATGGCGCCTCTGGCAACGACTTTCTAAACGGCGATGATGACGACGACCAACTGTTGGGCGAGGCAGGCAATGACTATCTGAATGGTGGCGCGGGCAGCGATATCCTGGTCGGATCGACGGGCAATGACACCTATGTGGTCGATGATATTGGCGACTATCTCTTTGAGGCGGCCGGCGGAGGATCAGATCTGGTCTATGCCTATGTGAGCGAGACACTGGCGGCGAATTTCGAACAGCTCACGCTGCTTGGCGGGGGCAATATTGATGGCACGGGTAATTCGATCAGCAACGTCATCAATGGCAATGGGTACAATAACATCCTGCTGGGCGGTGGCGGGGGCATCGATACGATCAATGGCAATGGCGGTGACGACTATATCTGGAATACCAACTATGCCAATCACGCCCTCAACGGGGGGACGGGAAACGACACGATCGGCGGCGCCTTTGCCTATGGCGGAACCTGGGATGGGGGCACGGAGGTCGACCTGGTCGATATGACGCTGCACAACTGGGCGGCGACCTATAACCTTACCGTAGGCACCTATGCCACCAGCGTCGGAACGCTTAACATTGTCAATTTCGAGAACGTAAATGCCGGCGAGCAAAACGATGTTGTCAATGGCAACGCTGTGGCGAACCTGATCTACGGCAATGGCGGCAATGACAGCCTGGTGGGGGGCGGTGGCGCAGATTCGCTTTACGGCGGCGACGGCCATGACACGCTGGACACGGGTGTCGCCGAAAGCAACGACAATTTTGCCGATGGCGGTGCCGGTGACGATGCCATTTGGTCGTCCGGCGAAGGGACCTATGCCGGAGGGCTCGGGAACGACTATATCCGTGCGGGCCTGACGGCTGGCCTGGCGGAAGTCCTTGATGGCGGCGAAGGCCTGGATACGCTCGACACGACAAGTTACCAACTGGACTATGTCCTGAACCTCTCAACGGGTCTGACACATATCGCGTTCGAAGATTTCGACAATTTCGAACATGCTGTCCTGGGTGGCGGCAACGATAGTGTCATCGGCACGGACGCCAGCAATAACATCAGTACCGGAATGGGTAACGACAGCGTCGATGGTGGGGCGGGGGCTGACACCTTGACCGGGGGCGCCGGCGACGACATCTATGTCGTCGACAGTTCCGCGGACCATGTCATAGAGACCACGGGCAATGGCAATGATGTAATACGGTCTTCCGTTTCCTATTCCCTGGCGGGGAGGGTGGTGGAAACCCTGACCCTGACGGGAAATGCCAACATTAATGCCACCGGTAATGGTAATGGCAACCGATTGAATGGCAATGCCGGGAACAATGTCCTGGATGGTTCGATCGGCAATGACACCCTGACGGGCGGACTCGGCAATGACAGTTATTATGTCAGCACAGCCGGCGACAGTGTGGTCGAGGCCGCGGGCGAAGGCACCGACACCATCTTTTCGGCCATTACGCTGAGCCTGGCCGGGCGGCAGGTGGAAAATCTGACCTTGCTGGGCGACACGGCGCTGAATGCGATAGGCAACGGCGTCGGCAATGTGCTGACGGGCAACAATGGTGGGAATGTTCTGGACGGCGGCGGTGGTCACGATCGGCTCAACGGCGGTTTGGGGGCCGACAGCCTGATCGGTGGCACGGGTAGCGATACCTATGTCGTCGACCATGCCGGCGACACGGTGACAGAACTGGCGGGCGGCGGCACTGACCTGGTCGAGTCGTCGATATCCTTCACCCTGGGCGCCCAGGTCGAACAGCTTACACTGACCGGCGCGGCCGCTATTAACGGGACGGGTAACGATCTCAACAATGTCCTGACGGGGAATGGGGCCAACAACATCCTGTCTGGGGGATTGGGTAACGACACCTATTTCGTTCAGAATACCGGTGACAACGTCGTTGAGGCGGGGGGCGCCGGCAGCGATGTCATCTATTCTACAGTGACCTACTCGCTGAATGGTCGTTTTGCCGAGGCCATTTACCTGAAGGGTGAGGCGAATATCGACGCGACGGGTAACTCTCTGGCCAACCAGCTTGTTGGCAACAGCGGCAACAATGTGCTGAACGGCAAGGGCGGGGCTGATACTGTGACCGGAGGATTCGGGGCGGACGTCTTCCTGTTTCAAACGGGCAGCGGTGCCGACACGATTAATGACTTCAGTGCGGCTGATAACGACAGCATCCATGTCAACGCCTATACAGGTGGTGTGGCCAACAACGCCTTAGTCGTTCAGAACGGGCTGAACGTGGTCATCAATCTCGGTGGCGGCAATATAATCACGGTGATCGGCGCCCTGGAGGCTCAGGTCGAAGCCCAGATGGTGTGGTAATCCAAGTCGGATCTATTGTGTTTCGGGGCTTTGCGGTCATGCCGCAAAGCCTTTGACTAACCGGAATGCGCAAGTTTGATGTGCGTGCAAATTGTACCCGATCCGGCTACATAGGGCCGGCGAAAATAAAGCCATTTCGAAACGGTAACAAATAGTTTACCGGACCTGCGAGGCGTTGGATTTTTTGTTGAAAAAACAACGATCGAGCTGTGGTTAACCGCGATTCATAAAAGTTTCACAAGAAAACGGTCTTTCGCCGTACGCTGCAACGGGTGTAGGATTCTGGCGGGGGCATGTTTGCCGTTGTGTAAAGCTTTTCCAGAAGTCCTTCGATTTTAAACGATCGAAGAAGGACTTCCGATTTCGTCCCTATGTCCTTTCCGACCGTCGGATTTTGGCAACGCCGTGATGGTGTGCTTCCGGCGGGACGGCCTTGTTTTTTGTCAATTCACATTTCCTGAGGGTGCTCCCATGCGCGTACGTTTCGGTTTCGATTTTGAGGAAGCTGGTCAGGCTTCCGGTCTCAACTCATCGGCTTCGGCCCTGGCCCTGTCAGCGGCAGCTTCGCCGACCCTCGTTGCGCTTGAAGCGTCCAACTTTGCGCTGACCGCGCCCAAACTGGCAGAGGATAGCCTAGTGGCAGGGCTGGCATCGGTGCCGGCCGAGAGCTACCATGGTCGCGGTGTAGCGGCTCCGGCTGCGGTGATCTCCGCGCCGGCCGCGGATCGCAGCTATGGCGGCAGCTATACTGGCGCCCACAATACCGGCCATATGTCCGGCGGCGCCACGGACGGTGGCGTCAACGGGTCTTCAGGGCCCGGCCAGACGGTCCGCATCGCCCAGTATTACGACGCCGGCCAAGCCCGCTACGAGTTCAGCGGCAACCAGGATATCGACGCCGTCCTGATCGGCTCCAAATGGTCGAGCACCAGCCTGACCTACAGCTTCCCGACCTCGGGCAGCTTTTACCAGACGCCCTATTATGACAGCGGCTACCTGACCAACCACGTGGTGTTCAACGCCGCCCAACAGACGGCGACGCGCTATGCCCTGGGCCTGATCTACGGCTATACCCTGCTCAGTTTTACCGAGGTGACCGAGAGCAACACCACCCACGCCAACCTGCGCTTCTCGCAAACGACGGACTCGTCGCTTGGCTCGGCGGAAGGCAATTTCCCAGGTTCCGATAGCTGGGATGGCGACGTCTGGTTCGGCCAGACGGGCCAGCCCTATTACCTGACGCCGCAGATCGGCAACTGGGGCCAGGCCACGATCATGCACGAGATCGGGCATGCCCTGGGCCTGAAACACGGCCATTCCGACTATACGGGCTTCGACCTGGCGCCTGGCGGCTATGTCGACGGGCCCGGACCACGTTACGGTTCGGCCGCGCTGGATGCTGCCCACGACAGCTGGGCCTATTCTCTTATGACCTATCGGTCGGCCTCAGGCTATGCCTCCGACTTCCAGGGCGATCAGTTCAACCAGCCTCAGACCTATATGCAGAACGACATCGCCGCGCTGCAGTACCTGTATGGCGCCTGGTTCGGTTTCAATTCCGGCAACACGACCTATAGCTTCAACGTGACGACCGGCGAATTGTTCGTCAACGGCGTCGGCCAGGGGACACCGACGCTCAATGGCGGCCAGGGAAAGATCTTCCGGACCATCTGGGACGGTAACGGTATCGACACTTATGACTTCAGCAATTTCACCGACAACCAGTCGATAAACCTGGCGCCCGGCGCCTGGTCGACCATGAGCGCGGCCCGTCTGGTCGACCTGCGACCTCTGGATGGCGGCGTCAATGTCGCCCCGCCGGGAAATCTCGCCAATGCCCTGCTGTACAATGGCGACCTGCGTTCGCTGATCGAGAACGCCAATGGCGGCTCGGGGAACGACAGCATCTATGGCAACCAGGCCGGTAACACGTTGCAGGGCAATGGTGGCGACGACTATGGCTTTGGCTCAACGGGCAATGACACGCTGTATGGTGCGCTTGGCAATGACACGCTCGATGGCTGGACGGACAATGACGTCGCCTACGGCGACGGCGGCGACGATCTCCTTATGGGCTATTTTGGTAATGACACGCTCAGCGGCGGGATCGGCAATGACGTCCTGAACGGCGAAGATGGCAATGACTACCTGGAAGGTGACGGTGGCAACGATACCCTGAGTGGCTCGACCGGGAATGACAGCTACGTCGTCAGGGAGGCCGGTGACGTGATCTCGGAAGCCGCCGATGCTGGCACCGATCTCGTCTGGGCCGAGATCAGCCACACTCTGGGCGCCAACTTTGAAAACCTGAACCTGTTCGGATTTGGCTACATTGACGGAACGGGCAACAGCCTCAACAACGTCATCAATGGCAACGACTATAACAATGTCTTAGCAGGCGGCGGCGGCACCGACACGATCAATGGTGGCGCCGGGGACGATGTCGTCTATTCCACCGGTTACGGCGCCTATTACGGCGGCGTCGGTAATGACACCGTTTGGGCGGCCGGCGGTTATCCTGAACTGCTGGACGGCGGGGACGGCATCGACTTGCTCGAAGTGTCAACGGCCTTCTTCGACTATGCCATCAACATGGTCACTGGTGTGACCAATTTTGCGACCGAGTCGTTCGTCAATTTCGAAAACCTGAACAGCGGCACAGGCAACGATACCCTGGTTGGTACCTCCGGCGACAACATCATCAATGCCGGCGCTGGTAATGACAATGTTAACTCCAGCGGCGGGAGCGATACGGTCAACGGCCAGCACGGTAACGACTATCTGTATTCCGACGCGTTCTCCAATAAAACCTATGACGGTGGTGCAGGTAACGACACGATCGGTGGCGGCTTCCAGTATGGCAACACCTGGGATGGCGGCGCAGACACCGATACGCTGGATATGGCCTTGCACAACTTCGGGCCGGCAACGGTCAATCTTGCGCTTGGGACCTACACAACCACTAACGGTACCGTCAATGTTCTGAATTTTGAGAACTATACCGGCCACAACGCCGTGGAAATCATCATCGGTACGGCCGGAGCCAATGTCATCATCACCGCCGCCGGCAATGACGATATCGACGGCGGCGGCGGTGCCGACACAATCTCCGGCGGCGACGGGAACGACTTCCTGCACAGCAGCAGCGGCGGTGTGGTGGCCTGGTACGGCGATGGCGGCAACGACACCGTCACCGGCATTTTCAACTACACCAGCTATATCGACGCCGGCGCCGATGTCGACACCCTGGACCTGGCCTATATCACCGGGGGCATCCCGCCGATTGCCTTTGATCTGGCGACCGGCGCCTACACCGATGGCAGTGGCAGCCTGACCCTTCTCAATTTCGAGAACTATCTTGGCCAGGGAGCCGCGGAAACTGTCAGTGGCACCGATGGGGATAATTTGATCGAAGGCAATAACGGCAACGACTCGATCTCGGGCCTTCTGGGTGGGGATACGCTGAACGGCGGGTCCGGCAACGACACTGTCAATGCAGGCACCTACAGCGCAGCTGACCTGGTCGATGGCGGGGCCGGCAACGACGTCATCACGGCGTCGGGCCGGGGCACCTTCACCGGCGGGACCGGCAATGACTATATGTATGCCGGCCTCGGTACCGATGAGACTCTCGACGGCGGCAGTTCGACGGACACCATCGACACCACCCTGTGGAGCGGTGACTACGTTCTGGACATGATCACGGGCCTCACCAATTATGCGGGTGAGCTCTATATCAATTTCGAAATCGCCGTGACGGGAGCCGGCAATGACTCGGTATCCGGCACGGCCGGCGCCAACCGGATCGAGACCGGTGCCGGCAATGACTGGCTGGACGGACTGGGTGGCGTCGATACCCTGGTCGGCGGCACGGGCGACGATACCTATGTTGTCAACTCCGCCTCTGACGTGGTGGTCGAAGCCAGTGGCGAAGGCACGGACACGGTCCGCTCGTCGGTGACCTATACACTGGCTGGTATCAATGCCGAGGTTCTGGTCCTGCTGGGGTCCGGCAACTACAGCGGCACCGGCAACGGCCTGTCCAATACGCTATATGGCAACACCGGAAACAACCGGTTGGACGGCGGTACGGGTAACGACACCCTCTATGGCGGCACGGGCAATGACACCTTTGTTGTCAACACCACCGGCGACACGATCGTCGAATTCGCCGGTGAAGGTACCGACCTGGCCGAGGCTTCGGCCAACTACACCCTGTCGGCTGACGTCGAAAACCTGACGCTGATGGGCACCGGCAATATCAACGGTACCGGCAATGCCCTGGGCAATGTCATCACCGGCAATACCGGCAACAACGTCCTGGCGGGCGGCACTGGCGACGACACCTTCTACGTCCAGAACGCTGGCGACAGCGTTGTGGAAGCCAATGGCGAAGGCACGGACACGGTCAATTCTTCCGTGACCTGGTCGCTGGCCGGCAGCTACGTCGAAACCCTGATCCTGACCGGTGCCGCCAATATCAACGGCACGGGCAACGGCCAGGCCAACGCCATCTACGGCAATACCGGCGTCAATAGCCTGATCGGCGGAGGCGGCCACGACGTCCTCGATGGAGGGGCGGGCGCTGACGTGTTGACCGGCAATACCGGCGATGACACCTATTATGTCGACAATGCCGGCGACAATGTCGTCGAGGCCAATGGCGAGGGTACGGCCGATATCATATATTCCTCGGTCACCTACAGCCTGGGCGGTCGCTATATCGAAAGCCTGCTGCTGACAGGGTCTGCCAATATCAACGGCACGGGCAATAGCCTGAACCAAACGATTGTCGGCAATACCGGCGACAACACGCTGACGGGTTTGGGGGGCGCCGACTACCTCGATGGCGGCGCGGGCGGCATCGATGCGCTGATCGGTGGTACCGGCGACGACACCTATGTCAATGGCACCGGCGATACGATTACGGAGAACGCCAGCGAGGGCATCGACACGGTGCGGTCGGGTATCACCGCGACGCTTGGCGCCAACCTGGAAGTTCTGATACTTACCGGCGTCGCCAACATCAATGGCACCGGCAATACGCTGGACAACGCCCTGTATGGCAATGACGGCGACAACGTACTGAGCGGCGGCACCGGCAATGACAGCTATTACGTCCAGAACGCCGGTGACACCATTTCCGAAGCTTCGAACGCTGGCACCGACAGTGTCTTCTCTTGGGTGACCTACAGCATCGCCGGCAAGCAGATCGAGAACCTGACCCTGACGGGCGCCGTGGCGCTCAATGCCACCGGCAACAATCTGGCGAACGTGCTGACCGGCAATACGCTGGCCAACACCCTGGACGGTTCTGGCGGTCATGACCGTCTGGATGGCGGCGCCGGTATCGATACCCTGATCGGCGGGACCGGCAACGACACCTATGTTGTCGACGACCCCACCGACACCCTCACCGAACTGGCCGGACAGGGCGCCGATTCCGTTGAAGCCTGGACGACCTATACCCTGGGCGCCGAGGTCGAAAACCTGACTCTGATGGGGTCGGCGGCTATCAGTGGTACGGGCAACGCGCTCAACAACGTCCTTACCGGCAATAGCAACAGCAACATCCTGACCGGTGGGCTGGGCAATGACACCTATTACATCCAGAACACGGGCGATAATGTCGTAGAACTGTCGGGCGAGGGAACGGACACCATCTATTCGACGGTTACCTACTCGCTGAGCGGCCGCTATGCTGAGGCCATCATCCTGACCGGTTCGGCCAATGTGAATGCCACTGGCAACTCCCTGACCAACAGCCTGACCGGCAATAGCGGGAACAACACGCTGAACGGCAAGGGTGGGGCCGACAACCTCACCGGCGACCTAGGCAGCGATCTGTTCCTGTTCGAAACCGCCAGTGGCGCCGATACAGTGACGGACTTCTCCGCGGCGCAGAACGACACCATCAACATCAACGCCTATACAGCCGGCGTGGCCAATAACGGTCTCGTCACCCAAAGCGGCGCCAATGTGTTGATCAGTCTGGGCGGTGGCAACGTCATTACCGTGCTGACCGCGACCCAGGCCGACGTTCTGGCGCATATCGTCTGGTAGGTTACGTTTTGAGATCTAACGGCATGCGGCCCTGGCAACAGGGCCGCATGTTGCGTTTTATACTTGGTCATATACGGATTGAGTCTAGGTGGTTACTTTGTTTCAATTTTGAAATAAGTATAAATATAACAATATCTTAAGTCGCTTTGTCGATCCTTGTGGCCTGGGCGGGCTGGTATCGAAGAGGACAGATTTATGAACATTACCTCCAACATCTGGGCGACGGGCCTTTCGTCTGGCACCCCGTCATTCGCGACAACACCGTCGCAGGGCAGCGCACCGCCGATGCAGGGGCCGCCACCCAAGGGACCGCCGCCCCAAGGACCGCGGCCGGCGGCATCGGAAGGCCTGTCGATGTCGGACGAAACCCTGGCGGGTCTGGTCGGCGTCCAGCAGGCGCAAGGGCAGGGCTTCACGCCGCCGGCGTTCGAGGACATCGATAGCGACGGCGACGGTGGTATCAGCCAGGGCGAAATGCAGGCCTTCGGTCAGACGAAGCATGCGGATGAGACCACCGACAAGGCCGATGCTCTGTTCTCGGAGATGGATGTCGACGGTGACGGTACGGTAACGGCGCAGGAAAAGGCGGCCTTCGACGAAACACGCCGGCCGGGCAAGGCGCCGCCTCCGGGCGACGCGCCGACTGATGCGACGGCATCTGACACAGACAGTGCCGCATCAACGGCCAGGCTGGCGGCGCTGATGCAGGAACTGATGACGGCGCTGGAAGCCTATACCGGCACGGCGGAGTCGACGCAGACGGCGACCACCACGACCACGTCCGTCGCGGCGTAAGTCAAGCCGGCGGGCAGAACGCCCGCCGAAGCGGATATCTCAACTCGCCGTGCCGTGGCTTTGATAGAAAAGGGCTTGAAACCACGAATGAACACGAATGCACACGCATAAGACTTGGAACCGCGAATGAACGCGAATAAGCGCGAATGAAGAGAGCGCCCAAGGCGCTCAGGCCGAGAATGGGCAATATTGAACTCTCAGGCGGGACCTAAACTTCGCGTTTATTCGCGTTCATTCGCTGTTCCAAACCTTCCTTTCACTTTATTCGTGTGCATTCGTGTTCATGCGTGGTTTCCCCCCCCCTGTGAGCGGGTAAGGCCGCTTCGCGGCGTTATACCAACCCTCGATGACCTTGACTCATCGCTGGTT
>NZ_GL883077.1:2187237-2202642 GCF_000204015.1 Asticcacaulis biprosthecium C19
TATGAATACCAAGCGTCATTCTTTATGAGGCTTGGTATCAGAACTGAAACCGTGTCCGCAAAGCAATCGAGGCATTGTCGTAGGCCTCCAGTTTTTCATACTGAGCTTCGATGCCGATATGGCTGTAGTCGCTGTCATGGGCGATGCGGAAACCGGCTACCGGACCGCCGCCTTCCAGATTGCCGGCGCTTAACGCAAACCTGTCGCCGCCGGCGAAATTGGCGACCGTTTCCGACAGGTTGGCGCTGATATTCTGGCGGTAGCCGAGCCAGATCTCCGGACGGAACATGCCGGAGCCCGTACCGGCCCGTAGCTGCGCCGTTGTACTCAACAGATGGCCGTCGCGCGCCCCGATCGTCAGGTCGAAACTGTCCCCGCCACCGCTTTCGCTACGGCCGTTTTCGCTCAGGCCGTAAAAGTCGGCCGTCCATTCCGGCGTAAAGACCAGCCCGCCAGCCTTGATGCCGTAGCTGATGCCAGCGCCGGCGCTTTGCGACCATCCGGTCCAGCGCGCCTTCGATGTATGGATGGCGTAGGTGTTGAGCAGGTTGCGCGTGCTTTCCAACTGGACATAGCCGGCACCGGCATGGGCCCAGGCCTTCATCGCCCCCATTCGCAGACGCCAGTAGCCACCCAGGGTCAGATCCGAGGCGGCGCTGGCCTCGTTATAGATGGCGTAGGCATCCTCCGGCGTCGAAGCGGTCAGCGACAAATAGACCCCGACCATCTGGTTGCCGTACAGTTCGCGTTCGCGCCCGCCGGCGAAGTTGATCGTGGCGGCGTTGAAGCCGGCGGTGTCGCCGGTATCGCGGCTGGTGCTGTAGCCATACTGCTGCAGCCAGTACTGGCCGCCGTCATTGTCCGGAATGACGGTGAGGGCGCCCAAGGACCGATTGACCGACTGGCTGCCCAGCGACAGGCTGAGCAGGTTTTCGCCGGAATAGTCGGGCAGGTATTGGTTGTAGACCTGGTCGAAGCCGGCCTTGTCGGTTTCGCTAAGCAAGGCTACCTGGCCGCCGGTGTCCGCTCCGAGTGCGCTCAGCACCGGCATTAGGGCGGTGTACTGGTTGTCGGAATAGCCGGCTTCCGCCTGGGTTTTCAGGCGGAAATTGGCCGAAAGCTCGGTCGCCGCGTCGTTCAGTTCGAGATCGGCATGGTAGAGGTAGGGCACATAGCCGTCGCGGGTCGAGGATTCGATGTCGCCCAGGTCGATGCTGGCCGAGGTCAGCAGACGGAACTGGGTCGGGGTCGTGACCAACTTATCGAGGCTTAGGTTCAAGGTGGCGCCGTCGTCGAAGACGCTAGCGCCGCTATTGATCAGGGGCGCGGTCGCAGGATTGTCGCTGTCGAGCGTCAGGCCCAGCGTGCTGTCGCTATCGACATACAGGCTGTTCAGGTTCAGATGGGTGCCGGAGTAGAGCACGGCTGCGCTACCGCCGGTCAGGGCCATGGCGATTCCGCCTGACGAGGTGAGGCTGCCGGCATAGGTGGCTTCATCGCTCAGGATCAGGCTGCCGGTCCCTGCGCCGAAATCGATGTCACCGTAGATCAGGCCACCCGAGGACGACACGGCATCGTGCCCCGACCCTAGCAGGATCCTGCCATAGATATAGGGGGCGGCGATGTCGTCGTCTTCGGGCGCATTGTCGGTTTGTGTCAAGGCCAGGCCGACCGTATTGGTGCGTGTATCGATGGCGATCGCGCTGCCGGTAAGACTGTCCGCCGTGTCGTCGCCGTTGTCATCGGTGGCGGTGACGGACGCGCTGATGCCACCGCTGGTGTCGATGCGGGTCAGGGTGTTGGACCGGTCTTCGATTGCGGTGGCGTTGGCGGTCGATCCGGTGGCGGTGGCCGAGATGGATGCCCCTTCGGCGACTGTGAGGATGGGCAGGTCGGCGCCCGATGCGATGGCCACGGCGCGGGCCGTCTTGCCGCCACCGACCGTGGTGTAGACGTCTTCGCCATCGATCTCGTCCGAGGTGGTTACCGTGGCCGTGGAACCCAGGATGGAACCTGTAATATCCAGCCTAGGCGTTGCAGTGCCCGATTCGAGCGACAGCGCCGTACTGTCGGCAGCATAGGCGTACGACGCCAGGCTGCCGTCGACCCCGATGCCGTTGTCGATCGTCACAGCGTGGCCCATCCCGCCGATCTGGACAGCCTTCGACGCAACGCCGTCGAAAATGCCGTACCCCGCGATCGAACCGCGGACCAGAAGACCGTAATTGACATCGGACGGATCGATCGCCGTGTCGGTATAGGATACGCCGCCGATGGCGATGTCCTGATCGGCTGAGCCCAGGCGAAAGGCCGGAGCGCCGCCATACAGCACCAGTGAGGCGGTCGACTGGTCGGAGTCGGTCAGTCCGTCGCCGTCCTCGTCGGTATTGTCGTCGTCCTCGCTGGTGGGGGCGGCACCAAACAGTATGCCGTTGGCGACATTGCCCGACACCGAGACCAAAGGCCCGGACTGCAGGAGGTTCAGGGCTGGATCGAGACCATCGATGATGTCCTGGTCGGGGCGATAGGTCAGGGAATAGGCTGCGCCGGTATAGGTGCCGTCCAGGATCAGCGAGCCACCGATGTCGCCGTTCAGCGTGATGGCGGAACTGTCCTTGCCGTAGGCGCCGACCGACCCGCTAAGATAGACATTGCCGGTCACGCCCTGGTCCAGCGCAATGCCGGTGGACTGGTCGCCAATAAGCGACAGGCTGCCGTCAAAGGTCACGTCGCCGTCGATGCCATTTTCGAAGCGGATGCCGTAGGACTGGTTGCCCTGGACGCTGATGGCGCTGGTGCTCGACACAGAGACGTCGCCGGTGAAGGGGGAGGCGCCGGTCGATCGGATGCCGTAGCGACCTGTCCCTTCTGCGAAGGGCGCATCGGTGACGTCGTCGTCATTGCTGTCTTCGGCGTCGAAATCGTCGGTTACCGAAATGTCCCCGTCGATCGTCAGGGTCTGGGTGCGGCCAGGAACGTCGGTGATCCAAAGGCCGGTGCTGTCGGACGCCGACTCAGTCATGTCGATCGTGCCCTCGAAATCGAGGACATTGTCGCTGTCCAGCGTGATGGCTGTACCTTGCGTCAGGGTGATCGAGCCGTCGGAGGTAACGGTCGTGTCGCCGGTGGTGCTGGTGGCCATGGGCGCGGTGGTGGCTGTGGAGATAGAGGTCGCCGCGAAGGTCGGCGTGGCCAGGACGAGGCCAAGACCGGTCGCGGCGAGAAGGGCATGTCTGCGCATGAAGGATCCTGCAACTGAGGCGTTATGGGGCCAGTTGTACGGATCGCCTTGACGGCAATGAGACGGCAAAACTTCGGGATTGTTACTGAGTTACGGCGGTGAAACTATGTTTCAGGATTGTCAGTTTGGGGGGGGGACGAGACGTGCGGAATCTGACGCGTCAGTGCGGCGGAACCCGTGTAAAAGGGTTGTCCACAGACAAGCCAGATAAGCCAGATGGACAGCGCCAGGGTGGCAAATTCTTTTGCTATCCCTCTGTTCGTCTCGACGAGCTTTGCTCGTCCTTAAGGCAGGTAGAACCTGGCGCAAGCCTTGGCGAGAAACGCTGTCCATCTGGCTTATCTGTGGACAACCTTTTTTAGGATAGTACGGCTTCGCAGAAGGTCCAGACCTTTGTCACGCGCCTCCGCCTCAGCCGTAAACCTTCGGATAGCCGGGCCGGTGGCCGCCGTAGGGGCCATAGGCGCCTGCACGTGCCGCCTGATAATGCGGCTGGGGGTAACCGGCGCGGTCGCCGTAGCGGTATGCCGGGGGCAGGGCAGGGCTGTGCCAGCCGTCGGCCCGGACCGGCGCGGCGGGCTCTGTTACTCCACCTTCGGAAGCCTTGCTTAACGGACGTTCGAACAGGTCGGGCTGGTCGGCGGACGGTAGCGGATCGGGCAAAGAAGGTCGCTGGGCACTGGACATGGACGCATCCGCAACTTGGGTGGTGGATACTCACTTCATAGGCTTGAGTCGCGGCGTCTGGCGACGCGTTGCCGCCAAAATTTCGTCAAACATGTGGATAGAACCCATGCGCTTTGTTAGCGCTATCACAACAAAATCAAACACTTGCCTCAGGCCTTCGGGGTTTGCTACTTTTCTTGTGGCAATTGGAAAATTTTCAATTAAATTAAGGATATAGCGAAACAAAACACCGCGCGCCAAAGCGCGGGAACGGGGAGACATGATGCGACATATGCAGGGCGTCAGCCTGACCTATGGTTTGCTGGAAACGCTGGGCCAGTCGATCGTCGTCGGCGAATTCGAGGCGAGCGGTTTTCCGACCGAGGCCGAACTGTGCATCCGCTTTGGCGCCAGCCGTACCGTGGCGCGCGAAGCCGTTAAGATGCTGACGGCCAAGGGACTGCTGTCGTCGCGTCCACGCCAGGGAACCCGCGTCGAAGCCGTCTCCAACTGGAACCTGCTCGACCCCGATGTCACCCGATGGATGACCGAGCGGCCCTATACCAACAAGATTTACCGCGAACTGACCGAGGTACGACTGGCCATCGAGCCGGTCGCGGCCGCCTTGGCCGCCAAGCGCGCCACCAAGGCCGATCTGAAGGCGATGCGGGCGGCGTTCAACGCCATGCGCGACGAGGCCAGCCATCACGATCTGGCGCTGCTGGCCGATATCGACTTCCACGTCGCCATCCTGAAGGCGTCGGGCAATCCGTTCATCATTCAGTTGAAAGAGCTGATTCATACAGCGCTGACCATATCGATCGGTCTGACCAACCGGATCGCCGGCCACACCGCCAGCCTGCCGGCGCATGAAGCGGTCCTTATCGCCATCGAGAACGGCCAGCACGATGTAGCGGAAAAGGCCATGCGCGCCATCATCGCCGAGTCGATCGACATGATCGATACGTTTAAAGGCGATTAAACCGGTAAGGGCGATTAAACCGGAACGATATGGTTGCGGATCCACGACGCGAAGGCCTCGGCGCCCAGTTCACCGTCGGCCACCACCATGAAACCCAGGAAGCAGGCGGTGTCGTCGGCGTTCAGCCGGTACCCGTTCAAGGTCAGGAACAGCTCGATCACCACCAGGGCCGTCGGCAGGTTGGCCGCATGGAACAACTGGTCATGGGCCAGGCCATAGCCGTAACAGGCCGCCAGCGCCGCCAGGTCCGTCGCAGAACTCTGGTTCAGCACATGGGCGCGGGCGTACAGCATTTTCAGCATGCTGACCTCGCGCAGGCCGGTGCGGCCGCCATGCTGGGCGCAGATCTCGTCGTGGACGGCCTGGATGACACCGTCCTTGATCAGTTGAAACGCCATTTTACTTGTTCAGTTCGTTGACGACGTTGCGGCGCTTGCGCATCAACTCGCGCGCCGTGTTCATCTGCTCGGCAAAACCGGGGTCATAGGGCAGCAGCCGATAGCCGTCCGGCGTCGCCGTGATGAAAATGCTGTCGCCCTTGTCCAGCTTCAACCGGGTCAACACCTCCTTGGGCATGATGATCCCCAGCGAATTGCCGATCTTGGTGACCTTCAGTTCCATACCCAATCCTCCAAACGCGTGTAGTACTGACGTTAGAACTGCGCCGGGCCGAGAGTCAAGGCCGTGTTGTCATTCCATATTGTCAGGTCGTAAAACTCGTATAACGTCCTTGAGATATAAGCAAAAATCTTCGGGTTGGATCGTTTCAGGCGTTATGGTTTCAGGGGACTCGAGCAGAGGCAAAAGGCGCGGCGTCGGTGACATTTTGGCAGCCCTTGTTGTCGTGATGGTCACCTTCGCGGCGGCCGTCGCCGTGCTGGGCTTCACCCTGACGAACAGCCTGGCTGGCGGGCGGTTTCTGGTCGCCGGTGATGGCGTTATCTACACGCTTTCCGAAGGGCCGACCTGGTCCGGCGTGGCGCTGACCGGCACAGGCTGCGCTGAACCGATGCTCGTGCTGACGCCGAATGACCTCGGCGAAGGCGGCGGCGCGCGCGCCCCTCTGATCCGCTGCCTGATGGACGCGCCGGACGCGGCGGTACGCGGGAGCGATGCCGCCGGGCAGGTTCAGGTGCAACCGCTGCGCTCGCGTCCGAAATTGTGGCACCTGACAGCCGACGTCTGGATACCGGTCATCATCGGCTTGCTGAGCTGGGGCCTGAGCGGAGGCCTGTGGGCCTTTCGTCCGCGCGAACTGGCGACCCAGTTGTTCGCCCTGGGCGGCTTGGCCTTCATGTCGTCGCTTCTGATCATTGGCAGCTTCACCGCCCACCATCCGGGCAGCGATCCCGCTATCTTCTCCGCCCTGCTTCACGCCAACCTGATCGCCAACCAAACCTTTTATTTCGCCCTGATGGCGCTGTTTCTGTCCTATCCGGTACGGCTGATCCCACCGGTGGGGGCCTGGGGTGTCGTGGCTCTGAGCGTGCCCTGTGCCCTCGCTCAGGTGTCCCTGATCTCGCCGGCGGTGACCGGTCTGCTGGCCGTCGCCAACATGCTGGTCATCATCGCCCTGATCGTTTGGCAGTTCTTTGCCACGCGGGCCAAGCCGCGCGAACGCGCCGCCCTGACCTGGCTGGGCCTGTCGGTGGCCGTCGGCTGCGCCCTGTGGGCCGGCACCCTGGCCATCGGCATGCTTCAGGGCGGCAGCGGCGATCCTGGCGTCTTCGGTCTGGTGCTGTTCTTTCCATTTTACGTCGGCCTGACCCTGGGCGTGGCGCGCTTCTGCCTGGTCGAGCTCCAGGACTGGACGTTTCGCATCCTGTTCTTTCTGGCGGCTGCCGTACTGTTCCTGGCGGTTGATGCCGCCCTGGTCATGGTCGCCGGGTTGGGGCAGGGCGTCGCCTTGACCGTCACCTTGCTGGTGGTCGCTTTCGGCTATCTGCCGGTGCGGGATCTGGTCTGGCGGCGTCTGCGCGACGGCAAGACCCTGAGCGAGGCCGCTATGTTCGAGGCGGTGCTGGCCATCGCCTTCGCCGCGACACCGGGCGAACGGGCCCAACGCTGGCGCGACCTGCTGCAGGGCCTGTTCCGGCCGTTGCGGATCGAGCCCGCACCGGCGGAGGTCGCCGAGGCTACCATCTCCGGCGAAGGCCTGCATCTCAGCCTTCCCGCCGCAGCCGAAGCGCCCGCCCTGATCCTCAGCTATGCCCGCGACGGGCGAGGCCTGTTCTCCCCGTCGCAACTGCGCTTGGCGCGACAACTGGTTCAACTGGTGCGAACGGCATCACAATCGCGCGACGCCTGGGAACGCGGCGCGGCCACGGTGCGGCGCCAGATGGCGCAGGACCTTCATGACGACGTCGGGGCGCGGCTGTTGTCGGGACTGAACCAGGCCGATGCGGTGACGCGGCCGATTCTGCACGACGCCCTTCGCGACATTCGTGCCATCTCGAGCGCAATGCTGGGCCAGACAGCGCCCCTGGACGGGGTCATGGCCGATATCCGCTTTGAAAGCGTTCGGCGACTCGAAGCGGCGGGCGTGGTGACGGATTGGCCCCTGTGGCCCCACGGCGGACCGGCCGTTCTGGCCGACTACCGGCTGCAGAAGGCGCTGACCTCGGGCCTGCGGGAAATCGTCTCCAACATCATCAAACACGCCGGCGCGCGGCATGTGGCGGTCGATATGCGGCTGGAGGGTGACGCCTTGACCTGTGCTGTCGCCGATGACGGTGTCGGCCTGAGCGACCTGGCCGTATCCGGCGAGACGGCCGGGCAGGGGCTGAAAGGCCTCCAGCGTCGTGCCGGGGAGGTTGGCGGTTCCGTGCGCTTCGACTCACAAGGGGGCGGCACACGCGTGGTTCTGACCTTGCCCTTGCGACCAAATGCGGAGATCCTCGCACCATGACGCGCGTGTGCCTTCTTGTCGAAGACCAGCCCGCCAACCGCGACTGGTTGACGGCCGTCCTGGCGGAGACCTTTCCTCAGGTCCAGGTCGTCCATGCCCCCAACCTGCGCGAGGCCCGGGCGTGGCTGGACGGCGGCGCTCGGGGATTGTGGCTGGCCCTGATCGACCTGGGGCTGCCTGATGGTTCGGGCGTGACCCTGATCCGAGATGTGAAACTGGCCGCGCCCACGGCGATGGTGGTGGTCGCGACCATCTATGACGACGACACGCACCTGTTCGACGCTCTGGCCGCCGGCGCCCACGGTTACCTGCTCAAGGACGAGGACCGGGCGGCGATGACTCATTTTCTCAGGCGCATCGAGACCGGCGATCCGCCCCTGTCGCCGTCGATCGCGCGGCGGCTGCTCAAACATTTCCACAGGTCGGAGGTCGAGGCGCCGGCCCCGGACAATGAAGTCGTTCTGACCGGACGCGAGACTGAGACCCTGACCCTGCTGGCGCGCGGCCTGACCATTGCAGAAGTGGCAAAGGCCCTGAACCTGAAACCCCAGACTGTGGCCGGCTACGTCAAGGTGATCTACCAGAAGCTCAATGTCTCGTCGCGCGCCGAGGCGACCCTGAAGGCGGTCAAACGCGGCCTGGCCTGAGACAACGAAAAGCCCGCCGGCGGAACCGGCGGGCCTGGACTGTGCGGTAACGAGACCTTAAACGCAGGCCTCGGCCTGTTTGATCAGATCGTCCATACCGGTGGTGTTCAATTCTTCCATGAGGGCGGGGGTCGGTGTCGGAGCGGCCTTGTAAATCTCACCCAAAGCCTCGCCGACCGACTTGGTCGAAGCCGCCAGTTCGTCCATCTGCTGCAGGGTCTCGGTGTCTTCGGCCGAAGGACTGGTCATGCCCTCGCGCAACAGGCCAATGGTCTCTTTCAGGGTGTCGCCCATCTTGACCATGGTCTCACCGACCGCGCGGCAACGCATGTTTTCGGCATCGGTCCGCGCCAGAGCGGAACCCGGCAGCGCGGCGCCAAACGCCAGAACCGCAATAGCGGCGACGGCAAATTTCATCATAGGGGAACCCCTTCCAGTCTCATTGTTTTTGGAGTTGCATGGTCACGAATGCGCCATGATTTAGCCACAAGTCCTAATTTTCACAGCCGCGGCAATCACGTATTGCCGTGGTTGCCGAGGGACCCTACAGACAGGTCCGTCCTTGCCAGCCGCCCGATGCCGCGAGGTTTCGCGAGCATCAAGTTACTGACTCAACAGTCTTTCTGCGGGATCATCCCGTCGCCCCTCAAGTTGTCCACAGGATAGCCCGGCCGTGCGGAATTACAACCCCCAGATCAGGGGTTACAGAATTTGTAATCCGTTCGTTAACCCAATGTGGCGAAAGTGCGGCCAAGGCCTACCGCAGGGCTGATGCCAGGGTGTCCTGCAGGTATTTCATGGCTTCGACATACTCGGTCTGTTTGGCTCGCGCTTCCATGACGTCGGCCGTGAGGTCCTCGACATGGGTCTGCAGCCACCAGATGTTACCGAAGGGATCTTTCATTCGTCCGACGCGGTCGCCGGAGGCCAAGGCCTTGCAGCCGCTGATCATGGTGCCGCCGGCGCGGATGGCGCGCGCAAAAGTGGCGTCGCAGTCTTCGACGTAAAGCCTGACAAAGGCCGGGGTCGGCGGCCAGCCCCTGGGCCGGTCGAAGGCCATGACGATGGCGCCGTGAACCCGGATCTCGGCGTGTTCGATGCGGCCGTTCCTGCCGGTGATGCGGCTGAGTTCGTTCGCGCCAAAAGCCTGTTGCAGAAATTCGATCAGCCCCGCCGTATCGGGGCCGATGATCCAGGGGGTGACGGTGCTGTAACCGTCGGGAATATAGGACGCCATGGCGCGGCTCCGCGCGATACCTGTGGCGCAGCAGGGCGCGCCTTGACCTGAGAAACCCGCCGAGCCACCGCCGCGATCAGCGGCCACAAGGTGCCGGGTTCGGTATCAGGAGACAATGTGGAACCTCGGCAATGGGCTGAAAAGGCTCGATATAAGAAACCGGACAAACGCGTTGAAGTCGGTTTGTATAAGTGCCCGTAGCTCAACTATGTGTCACGATCCTAAATTGAATTTTCTCTTCAATGCAATTCCAGCGAGAAAGGTGGTGCCTATGCCGATTATTGATTCCATGGTGCCTAGGCACTTAAAAAAGAAGTAACGTACTGACTTAACATCCAACTTTAAGCTTTTCTCAAAATCGGCAGATGTGTCGAATATTCCCGCGGGGTATATTTTTCCGAACGCTATATTGGCGTAAGTCGTAAAATTTGATTTATAGCTCTCTGTAAGAAATTTCAGATTGTCATATGAAAGCATACTTTCGGACAGGGAAAACCGTGTTTCAAAAATAGCCCAATAAATAGTTGAAAAGGTAACCGGAAGCAGTATGAATGTTATTACGAGTGGGGTTAATATCTTCTCCCCATATCCAGACAATATACCATATATAACGGCCACCAGCCTATCAAATGGGGGAGCGTCTGGTCGGCGACGTCGAGACATGACTTCAAGTACATAAAACATATGTTTCGAATTTAATCTTTCATTGTCTCCCATCTCCTTCTTCAATTTTCTAAAGCATGACTCAAGTTTCGAAAAATACGATGATTTCATGAATCTCTTCAAGCCAATGAACTTTTTATATAGTGTAAAGCTCAAAATAGCATCGACGAGTCTGTGACTAGCCGCGGACATGTCGTCATACTCTTGCTTAGAAGAAATTTTAATATATTTAAGTTTCCTGATTTTCAGTAATCTTAAATGAGATTTTAATTTTGCGGGAAGTGCGTTGATTCCTTGGTAGTTTATCGATAGTTTAGGGTCCGACGTAGTATGGGCAATTCTGTTGAATATATCTCTGCCGATCTTCCAAAAGTTCACTTTACTATTATTTGAAAATATATTCCTTCGTATCGCCTTTCTAAAATCTGTATTGTAAAATGTAGTTCCGTCGTGCAGTGTTGATCCGTGAAAATTTGCAACTCCGTAGAATGTTGCGTAGTCGAATACAGCCTTTGACTTGAAGTTTCTATTTGAAATATCAAAATTCTCATAATAAATAGAGCCGGCGCAATTAAACTGGTTAATTGTTTGAAAGTCTTCTATCTGTTGGGAATCTGATTCTCTGATTACCCCTGTGTATAAGTGTCCATTTTGATCCTTTTCTATTTGTATCGTCTGATTTCCGCTTAGCAGTTGCTCATTTGCTGAATCTCCAAAGCAAATAAAATCGGAGAAAAATAAGCTATTCTTAACGATGAGCTGACTCTTGAATTTGCAATGGGAAAAATCAACAGTACCTATTGCGATCAAATTCGAAAAATTTGTTTTTGATTGGGAATTTACGCTGGCTGAAGTTTGCATTTTCAAGGAAAGTGCAGCCTTCAAAATTTACAATGTGACTTGGGTGATTCTTTGCTGAATGACCATTTTCTTCGTCAAAGAACGTGCCTCCGCTAAAATTTGTATTTCCAGAGAAAAGGCTCGATTGAAATGTTGCGGCTCGCCTAAAGGTTGATCCACTAAAATCTATTGCCTCAATAAATTTGCAGTTGTCAAATTGTATATAGCTATCAAATTCAGAGTCTATACAGAACACGGACCCCAAGAAAAAGGCAGAAGAAAAAGTTGCATCATATCTAAATCTTGATTTGTTGAAATTACACTCCGATAGAAAAGTTGCTCGTAAGAATGATGATTTAGAAGGTACCACACATTCACTAAAATCAACGAAACTCTCAAAAAAGCAGTCGTCAAATTTTATATACGAATATCCTTTCGCGCTTGATTGTTCTGCGTTATTGAGGTTGCTAAATATTTTCTTTATGTATTCTACATCAGAAATCCAGCATCCATTCATGTAAAATTGCTTTTCTTCTAAAGAAATTCTATATTCTATAATGGAGTTTATCGCTCTTAATCTTTCAGATTTTGACAAACCTTCTATCTTTGTGTCAACAATTTGATTGTGTTGTGAATTGTAGTTGACAGATATGCTGGGAATGTGGGCAATATGATACTCGACACCCTCCCATTCGCATATTTCTTTTAACGCCAATAAATCATTTTTTGTTCTTCCTCCAAGCCAATATTCTTGAAGATCCTTATAAATACTACCTTCTATTTTATGAGATTTTAAATTCTCCCATGAAAAATTTTTTGCTTTCCAACGGCATATAGCTAATTCTTTAACTGTGCTCACATAGCTCGACATGAGAGATAAGGAAATATTGGCGTCTGAGTTTGTGTTGAGCTCCTGAGTATTCATATTTTTTCCTTGAGATGCGAATCAACTCAATCTTACCTCGAAATCTGAGTTGCGTATATTTCTTGTTTTGATTGCATTCGCGCGTTTTGTGAAATATGAGCGAGAATTCGGCTATCGATTTCATCAGGAGAACGTCTTGCAATTGCGCGCGATGAAGTCGGCGTGGGTTGGCTGGGCCTGGGCCGTGCGATTCAGGATCATCCGAATCTGCTCGAGCCGGCCGGTGATCTCCGCCGTCGATACCGCCTCGGCCATGGGGTCATAGTCGCGCGGAAAGATTCCCTGTTTCGTCAGCACAGTGACCCAACTGGGCAGTTTGAACAGTTCGCGGTCGTCGATGAAAACGCGGCCGGAGTCGCGAAACAGGTCGATGCGCGCCTGCAGGGTGTCGGATACCGGATTGTTGCGCAGGGCGTCCCAGAAGGGTTGACCCTCGCGGCCATTCGCCTTGTAGTGCAGCACCAGGAAGTCGCGCACCTCCTCGTAGTCGAAGGCTGTTTGCCGATTGAACTCGTCCGCCAGGGCGTGCGACCAAGACGCGGAGGGCATGAAGGTCAGGAGCTTCATGACCCCTTTTTGGATCAGATGGATCGAGGTTGATTCCAGCGGTTCCAGAAAGCCCGCCGACAGACCGACAGCCACGCAGTTCTTGACCCAGGCTTTGCTCCGGCGGCCCGTCCGGAAGCGGATGATGCGCGGATCGCCAAGCGGCCGGCCGTCCAGATTGGCCATAAGCGTCGCGGCGGCTGCGTCGTCCGAGATGTGCCGGCTGGAATAGACATAGCCATTGCCTGTGCGGTGCTGAAGCGGGATGCGCCATTGCCAGCCGGCCTCACGTGCTGTGGCCCGGGTAAAGGGCAACAGCGGTTCCGTTCGGGCACTGGGGACGGCGACGGCGCTGTCGCAGGGCAGCAATCCCGTCCAGTCGTTGAATCCGGCTTCGAGAGCGCCCTCGATCAAAAGGGCACGAAAACCGGAACAGTCCACGAAGAAATCGCCTTCGACCCGCTGGCCGGACGCCAGTTTGACGCCGGTGATAAAGCCCGTCTCAGGCTGTTGTTCGACCTCGACGATACGGCCTTCGACACGGTTGACCCCATAGCTCTGCGCCAGGGTGCGCAGGTTGCGGGCATAGAGGCCGGCATCGAAATGGTAGGCATAGGACAGGATCGACATCGGCGACTGGCCGTCGCTGCTGCGCAGGTTGAAGCGGCTGTCGCGGGCCAGGGCGGCGTTCAGGTTGAAATCCTCCAGCGGTGCGGCATAGCCGGCCGCCCTGGCCTTCAGCCAGTACTGATGGAAATCGCACACCCCCAGGCTCTGGCCGTAGGGACTGAACGGGTGGAGATAGGATTCGCCCGGCCGGTTCCAGCCGGCGAATTCGATCCCCAGCTTGAAGGTGCCCTGGGTCGCCTGGATAAAGTCGCGCTCATGCAGGCCGACCAGGCTGTTGAAGACGGCCAGCAGGGGAACGGAGGCCTCGCCGACGCCGATGGTGCCGATCTCGTCGGACTCGACGACGGTTATGCGTACCGGCATGTTTCGCATGTAGCGGCTGAGCCCTGCGGCTGCCATCCAGCCGGCCGAGCCGCCGCCGACGATGACGATATGCTCGACCCGTCCGGTCATGACGCCTTCAGGAAGCTGGGTGAGGGACAGTGGGCGCGGATGAAGTCCTCATGCGCCGGCAACTTGGCGGCCACCGCGGCAATTTGCTCGCGTCTTTGCCGCATCAGGCTTTGGACCTGGTCCAGCGGCAGGCGGTCGACCAGAGGGTCGTAACTTTCCGGGATCAGGCCCTGGCCGACAAAGACGGAGATCCAGGAAGGCTGGTGGAAATGGTCATAGTCGTAGAGCAGGGGAATGCCACGCGCCCGGAACAGCTCGATCTTGTAGGCCAGGGTGTCCGGCATGGCCATGTTACGGGTATAGCGCCACAGTTCTCCATCGTCACGGCTTTGCAGAACGTAGTGCAGGATGATGAAGTCGCGCACCCGCTCGTAACTTAGCTGCATCTTGCGGTTATATTCGGCCTCAAGAACCGGACTCGGCCCCTTGTCGGGATAGTGCTCCAGGAAACGGACCACCGCGGTCTGGATCAGGTTGATCGACGTCGATTCCAGCGGCTCCAGAAAGCCCGAGGCCAGGCCGGCGCAGATGCAGTTCTTGGCCCAGAACCGATTGCGGTGGCCGGTTAGGAAACGGACCAGCATGGGGTCCTTCAAGGCCTTGCCGTCGAGGTTTTGCAGCAGCACATCAGCGGCGGCCTGTTCGTCCATGAAGCGGCTGGAGAAGACATGGCCATTGCCGGTGCGGTGCTGCAAGGGAATGCGCCACTGCCAGCCGGCTTCGTGGGCCATGGCGGATGTGTAGGGCGTCAGTGTACCCGACCGGGCGCAGGGGACGGCCCAGGCGCGGTCGACCGGCAGCCAGTGCGACCAGTCGGTGTAGCCGGCCTTCAGGGCACCTTCGATCAACAGGCCGCGAAAGCCGGTACAGTCGATGAAGAAATCGCCGTCGACAAACCGGCCATCATCCAGCGCCAGACCGGTGAGAAAGCCGGTCTCGGCGTTCGTTCCGACGTTGGCGATTCTGGCGTTGATGCGTTTGACGCCACGCTTTTCGCACAGCTCGCGCAGATAGGCGGCATAGAGGGAGGCGTCGAAATGGAAGGCGTAGGTGTAGTCGCGCAGCGCCGATTTGGGGTTGGGATTGGGCGGAAAGAACTTGCCGGCATAGGCCAGTTGCGTCGGCATCGACCAGTCGAACAGCGAGGCTGGATCGCCGGCAGCCTTCAGGCGGCGCCACATCTGGTGGGGTTCCAGGCCTTGATGGACGGCACCGAAATCGCCGAAACCGTGGAAATAGCGGTTCTCCTTGGTGCCCCAACCGACGAAGTCGATGCCCAGCTTGAACGTGGCTTCGGTGCGACGAACAAAGTCGCCCTCTTCCAGGCCGATCAGTTCGTTGAAGTCGCGAATTGTCGGGATGGTCGCTTCGCCCACGCCGATAATGCCGATGTCCTCGGACTCGACCAGGGTGATCTCGACCTCCGCAGGCACGCCGGTTCGCAAAGCGGCCGCACACATCCATCCCGCCGTTCCCCCTCCGGCGATGACAATTTTCCTGATCGGTTCGGGCATCTTGCCTCCGGACTGGGCGGTAACATGGACGTCAGTAGCACACTCTCATAAAAAGCCCTTCCGGCGCGAACGCCGGAAGGGGGAGGTCGTTTGAGAGAAGATCACATGGATCTGAGGTGCGGGAAGGTCCCGCGGACTGTGGCGCCGCATGTG
>NZ_GL883077.1:2202771-2226337 GCF_000204015.1 Asticcacaulis biprosthecium C19
TGTGGCGCCGCATGTGCTCGAGACGAACGCCGCCACAGATCCTGGAGATGGCTCAAAAGAGCCAGAGGCTTAGAACTTGCCACGGACGACCAGCGAGACCCGCTTGTCGGTCTTGGTAGCCGAGTAGTACTGGGTGTCCAGCGGACGGGTGATGTCCGAGGAGACGCGGATATAGTTGACGTCCCGACCCAGGTTGGTGACCTGGACGCCGACCTTGAACTTTTGGTTCAGGTCATAGAAGACCGAGCCGTCCCATTGACCGTAGGCTTGCGCCCACATCGGACGGTTTACGTTGGCCGCTGAGGTCGTTAGCAGGTAGTCGGAACGCCAGTTGTAGGCCATGCGTGCCGAGATACCGTACTTTTCGTACATGACCGCAAAGTTGTAGCTTTCCGGCGACATGCCTTCCAGCGGCAGGCTGTTCAGGTTGGCATTGGTCACTTGGTTGCCGTCCAGAACGCTGGCCACTGGGTTGCGGCCGCCCGACGAGTCGATCTTGGTGTAGTTGGCCTGGATGCCCAAGCCATTCCACGGTGCCGGCAGGAAGTCGTAGAACTGCTGGTAGGCGAGTTCCCAGCCGCTGACGTCACCCGTTTCCGAGCCATTGACATACCGGTTGACGTTGAAGTCCAGCGTCACGCCATTGTTGCTGTAGGACTCGATACCCGACTGGACATAGATGTAATTGCTCAGCTTCTTCTGGAACAGGGCCAGGGTCAGGCTGCCGGTCGGGGCGAAGTACCATTCGGCTGTCAGGTCGAACTGGTCAGCCCGGATGGGTTCCAGCGTCGGGGAGCCGCCGGTGCCGGTGAAGGTGGCATTGCTGCTGTCGACCGTAAAGGTGGTGGTCGCCGGAACCTGGTTGAACACAAAGCCGCCTGCGCTGAGCGTCGTATAGGGCGACAGCCAGGACAGATCCGGACGCACGACGGCCTTGGATGCCGCAAAGCGGAACTGCAGTTCGTCGTTGTAACGGTAGCGAATATTCAGGCTGGGCAGGGTGTCCGTATACTCATTCACGCCGCCATAGGGGAAGGTCGTACCGGCGCCAAAGCTGACAACCTTGTTATAGAGGGTGCAGTCGCCGACACAGGTCTGGCCCGCGGGCGCGCTGAGGGTGCCCATAACGACATAGCTGTCGCCGCTAACCGTCGTCTTGACGACGCGGACGCCGATATTGCCGTCGAGGGTCTGGGCGCCGAAGACGTCGTCGTGACCGAACTTCAGCAGACCGTAGGCAGCTTTGGTCTTTTCATTCTGGGTGTTCAGGCCGCCGTTGCTGGCGTAGGAATCCCAGTTGGTCGAGGCCGGCGCCCAGCCCCAGCCGCCGGTTTCGGCGTGCTTAAGCTGATCGAAGGTGTAGTCGGTGCCCTGGTTGACGAGGGAAGCCGCTGGGAACCAGATATTGCCCGGTACGGGGACACTACCGTGCATGAAGCCATCGAAGGTGACCAGTTCGCTTTCGTTGGGCAGGTTGGCGTTGGCCGGTTGCGACGTCCAGCCCAGGTCGAAGCCGCCGGCTTCATCGAGATAGACCGCGCCCGCGCCACCGCCTGAACCCCAGTACTGGTGGCTGAGATAGCCCCAGTTCCAGTTCGACTGGCGGGTGATGTAGTCACGGTCAGTGGCGCGGACGCCGAACTTGAAGCTCTTCAGCCAGCCGTCGTCGTCGAAGTCGTACTGACCGTCCAGGCGCCAGGCGACCTGTTCGCCTTCGTTCTTTTCGACGTGGTCCATGGCCGCAGCCCAGTAGTAGCTGCTCTGGTCGCCCGTCAGGTTAGGCTCGTTAATAACGATAGACGGCAGATCGCCGGTGATATCGACATGGGCGGTGACCTTGTCGGCCGGATCGCAGCCCGTGGTGCGGACCTGGGTTTCGCAATACTGGACGAAGACCGTGTTGGACAGGATGTCGGCAGTCGATTTCACATATTGCAGATCGCCGGACAGCTGAAGGCGGTCGGTGGCGTTCCAGCGGAAGCCCAGCGACAGGTCAGTGGTCTCCTTGCGGTCCTCGCCATAACGGGTATTGGCGGTGATGCCGGCGCCCTTGATGGTACCGCTCTGGAACTCGCCATTGGCATTGTAGGTATAGTCCGAGCCGGTCGCGGTGGCGCCGCCCTGGATTTCACCGGAGTCGTTGTAGAACCCAACATTGTATTCGGTGTTCTTGGGGGTGGCGACGGAATTGAAGGCTTGCAGGGTAAATTCCAGGCCTTCGACCGGACGCCATTGCACCGCGGCGGCGATCGCCTCGCGCTTCTGCTTCCAGTCGATGGTCCGCCAGCCCAAGGTGTTGGGGACGAACCGGTTCGAGCTGCCAACGGTGACCGAATTATAACGGTCGACGCCGACGACGTGGGTTTCGTTGCCGACATTGGCGGCCGAGTAGTTGATCAGGAGGCCCAGTTCACCGATCGATGTGTCCCAGCGGTCCGAATAGATCAGACTGCCCGACTGGTGATGGCTTTCCTGCAGGTCGCCGTAGGTTGAATCCATGGTGAAGGCCAGCAGGCGGCCGCGTTGGTCGAAGGGCAGGCGCGTGCGCAGGTTGATCGTGCCGCCGATTCCGCCTTCAATCATGTCGGCGGACGGGTTCTTGAAGACGTCGATACCGGCCAGCAGGTCGGCCGAGACATCGTCCCAGCTCAAGGCGCGGCCGTTGCGGGCTGAAAAGATGTCGCGGCCGTTGGTCTCGGAGCGGACCCAGCTGAGACCGCGAATATTGACCCCGCCGCCTTCCGCCGTCATGCGGATCGGGTCGCGGGCTTCGTTGGCGCGCTGGATTTGCAGGCCGGAAATGCGCTGCAAAGCTTCGGCGACCGATCGGTCGGGCAAGGCGCCGATATCAACGGCGGTGACCGAGTCCTGGACGACGTCGGAGTCGCGCTTGAGCTTTTGCGCCGACTTCAACTGCGCGCGCTGGCCGGTAACGACAACGACGTTCTCGTCATCGGCAGGCGCCGCGGCGGGGGCGTCCTGAGCCAGGGCCGGAGCCACGGCAACGAGGCCGCTGACCAGGGTCAAGGCCAGGATCGAAGCGCCTGCCTTGAGCCGGGTGGAATTTTTACCTGTCATACTAGTCTCCCTGAAGGCCGTGGGATGAGGCACGGCATCAACTCTGAAATCTGATCTGGCCGTGGGGGATGGCGGAGCGGTTCGCGTTTATGAAACATTGTTCAAATGTAAAAACGCTTGCAGAAGCCAATTCGGCCTCTTCGGCGTCGCGCCCGTCTCATCTTCTCCCAACACAACCGACGCAATACTCGCGGAGATGGCAGGCCGTGAAGGGGCTGCGCAACCCAAGGTTTGCGTTCTCTGATAACGCTATCATATTGTCAGGTTAAGGCCAGATGGAAGCGATCTGTGATATTACAATTGCGCCAACCAGCGCATAAAAGTCACACAATATGTTGAAAATGCAATGAAATTTTTAAGTATGACAAATATAACCAATTCAATTTTAAATTTGGAAATATTCTTATATTTGAATAAATTAATTTGTCTGTTTTATTGCGGCGCAACCTGAGATTTTATATTTGATATATTTTTAGCGTACATTTTTCATATGAAAAATGCCGTCAATCCGGTGACCCTTGCGACAATTGAAAGGTACGCGGCATCATTTCGTGATGGGCCCTGAAGTCCTCGGTAAAACGGGACAGGCTTGGAAATTCGAGATCGAAACAGATTTCGGACGCGATGTTGTGTTTGGGGCGAAGAGGCGGCCGTGGGGCCATCGCTGCCTTGGGGCAGTGCGTAGCCGAATCCGGCTCAGTTCAGCACGATATAGAAGTTCACGGTCACCGGGTTGTCGTTGCGAACCTCGATCTCGTTCGAACCGGTAAAGGTCGGGACCCAGCGACAGCCGAGGTTGCGGGTCGACGGCGCGACGGCGCAGACGGGTTCACCTTCATCGTCGCGTACCTCCAGGCTCAGAGGCTCGGCATCGACGGGAACCAGCACAATCTCGGCACGTTGGCCGGCATTGTAGGTTTGCCGGGTGCGGAAGGCGCCATTGGCCGTCACCTTGCCCGAGCGATAGCCAGGCCCCAGTGTGCGGCCCCGGAAGGCCACGGCGGTCGCTGGGCGGGCACCCAGGGTCTTGGCGGTCGCTGCCCATTGCCGTGCCAAATCGGGCGCGCCCTCTTCGGGCTTGGCGCCCATGAGGGCCAGGGCCTGGGCCTGGGCCAGCAGGGCATCGCCGTCGCCACGCGACTCGGCCTCCATGCCCCGTTGCAGGATTTCGGCGACCGTGTCGGCATCGCCGCGCAACCGGTCGCGATCGCTTTCCTCCAGCCGGCTATTGCGGGCATCGGCGATGCCTTCGGCCGTTCCGGACACAGGTGCGCACGCAGCAAGCACCGCCGCAGCCACAGCCGTCAAGATCATATGCCCCATGGTCAAGCCCCGCCCTCCGGCGATACGATGAACCTCGCACCCTTGTTTACCCTATCCGGGTGGCTGTCTTCAACCCTGACCGAAAGATTGTGGCGGCCGGCGATGGCGGCCACGAGTGCCAGGCCAAGACCATGCCCCTTGGCCATCGAGGCGTGGGCGCGGTGATAGCGGTCGAAGACCCGGCCCTTGTCGGCGTCCGGAACGCCCTGGCCTTCATCCTCGACGGTGATGACCGGGCCGGGACGCAGGGTGAAGCGCAGGGCGCTACCGGCGGCGCCGTATTTCAAAGCGTTGTCGAGCAGGTTGACCATCAGCCGCGACATCTGCATGGCGTCGGCGCGGACGACGATCCCTTCGGTGATGTCGGCGGTCAGGGTCAGACCGGCCTCCTCGGCGCTGGCCTCGTAGAGTTCGCACAGTTGGCGTGCCAGTTCCGACAGGTCTACCTCGGGCAGGGCGCGCAGGTCGCCGCGCTGGGCCTCGGCCGAGGCAATATCGAGCAGGGAGTCGAGTAGCCGCAAGGTGCCGCGGACCTGATCCTGCGCCTGGTGCAGGCTGGTGATGGCCTCCGGATCGTCGATCCGCGCCAGGGCGTCTTCCAGGCGCTGGTTCAGGGCGGTCAGGGGCGTGCGGACTTCGTGGGCGATGTTGTCGCTGACGTCGCGTTGGGCCTTAAGAAGACGCTCGACGCGGTCAAGGGTGAGATTGACATGGCCGGACAGGGCATCCAGTTCGTCGGGCCGTCCGGCGGTCGCCGGCGTCCGCGCCTTGAAGTCGCCGTCATACAGCGAATCGAAGACACCGTTGATCGCGCCAATTCGGCGGCGCAGCTTTCGGGCGCCGAACTCACCGATAAAGAAGGCGCCGCCGACGATCAGGACCAGGGCGGCCAGGAACAGCAGGCGGGTCTGGCTCAGTGACTGTTCGGCAAGGGCCATGGAGCGGCCGGCCATAATCTTGACCCCGCCGCGCAGTTGCGTAACGCGGGCCAGGATGGTTTCATCGCCAGCTTTGGTGATGCCTGCCTCGGACACGGCGGTATCCAGCTTTGGCCATTGGGTGGCATCGCCGACCAGGGCGCGCCCTTGAGCGTCCACTACAATATAGACGGGACGCTCGCCGGCGGTCGGCGCCAGATCCAGACGTTCGCGCAGACGTTGGCTCAGTCCGTCCGGGCCTTCGACGCGGTAGATGTCGGACAGGCCAGCGATGTCGGTATCAATGGTGGCCTGAAGCGCGGCGCGCGACTGATGCTGAAGAACAGCGTACACAAGAACAAAAACCACCGTGCAGACAAGCGCCGTCGCCAGGGCGACGCGCAGGGCGATCGCCATTGCCAACGACTTCTGGGCCAACGACTTCTGGGCCAACGACTTCTGGGCCAGCGACTTCTGGGCCAAGGAGCGCGCGTGCGCGGTGGGGGAGGCTACTCTACTCAAGACTTAAACTCTTTTACTGTGGGTGCGATCAGCCGGAAGCCCGCGCCACGCACGGTTTCCAGGCAAGGGGTGGCGAAGTCATCCTCCAGGCGGTGACGCAGGCGGCTCATATTGACGTCGATGACATTGGTCTGCGGATCGAAGTTGAGGTGCCAGACCTCCTTCAGAAGCATGTCGCGGGTGACGATGTCACCGGCGTGCTCCATCAGCAGTTTCAGAATTTCGAATTCCTTGGGCGACAGGGCCAGATGGACGCCCTGGCGGTGGGCTGTGCGCGACTTCACGTGCAGTTCGATATCGCCGTACAGCATCACGGCGCTGTGGACCTGGTTGCGCGAGCGGCGCAGCAGAGCGCGGATGCGGGCGGTCAGTTCGTGGTCTTCGAACGGCTTGCCGAGATAGTCGTCGGCGCCGCCTTCCAGGCCTTCGGAGCGATTCTCCGACCGCGACAGGGCCGACAGCATCAGGATGGGAGTCTCGACCCCGGCGCTGCGCAGGCGTGTGATGATGTCCATGCCGGAAATATCAGGCAACATGCGGTCCAGAACGATAAGGTCGTAAGGGGTCATGCCGGCAGCGGCCAGCCCCTTCTGGCCGGTTTCGGCCCAGGTCACAGCGAAGCCTTCCTTGCGCAGGACCGACGAAATGATGTCGGCATTGCTGGCTTCGTCTTCGATCAACAGGATGGCGGTGTCGGTCATGGAATCCCCGGTTCAGGTTTCAGTCGTAACAGATGAGGTTGTCGCGCCGCAATTTACAAACACTGTGAGGTTTGGGTAAGTTTTACATCTCCCGCGGGCGGGGGAGGTGCCGCCGCATGGCGGCGGAGGGGTAGCCGGGAGCTCGGAATGCCCCCGTCTCGAGTCTCGCCGGCAGGCAGCTCTTCGCCTGAAAAAGGCTCGCTTGCTCAACACCTCCCCCCTCGGAGGAGGATAAGCTTTACCGCGCTACCAGCGAGAACGGTGCCCAGATGGCCGGATTGGCGCTACCCGGAACCGACTCGTCTACAATCAACGCTAAAACCGCCTGTCGCAGCGCCTCGGCCTGGGAGTCGCCCCGGGCATGGCCGCGCACCGTTTCGACGCTCAGCCGATCGGCGACATCGTCACGCACCGGCCACATCGACACCAGCAGGTTGTCCGCCCCGGCTTGCATGAAGGCCTTGGCCAGGCCGGAATAGCTGCCGCCGGCATCGCGTCCCGTCCCGGAATTGCAGGCCGACAGAATCACCCAGCGTGCCCGCAGCCGCAGGCCCGCTACGTCCGATGCCGTCAGCAAGCCGTCGTCGTCCGCCGACGGCTGATCCGGCGGCGTCAACACCAGGGCCGGTTCGCGCAGGGTTTCCAGATTGCCGCTGACCAGACCGTGGGTGGCGAAGGCGATGACGCTGTAACCCGACAGATCGGCTTGCTTCAAGCGGGTTTCGGTGGCGTTGCGGCCGGTCAGAAGATCCGACCGGTCCAGACCCAGGGCCTGGCGCATGCGTTCCAGTTCGGCTTCGGCCATTGGCAGGCCAGGCAGGCGGCGCAGGGCCTCGGCATCCGCCATACTGTTGCCGCCACGGAAGGTCTCGCCGTCCTCGGCGGCCAGTACCGGCGCGCCGACACCCAGAAAGCCGCTGGCCTTGGTCTTTGCGGTCTTTCCCGTCACAAGCCCCGGTTTGACCGAAACGGCAAACGACCGGATCAGCCAGGCACTGTCGCGCAAGGCGGCGGGATCGCTGTCCGTTCCTTGCGGCGCCTCGGTCAGCAGCAACCCCAGTGGCAGGGACATCAAGGCGCCGCTGCCCAGAATGTCCAGTTCGCGGGTGCCTTTAAGCACGGCCTGGATCTTTGGCGTGAAGATGGCACCGCCGAGACGCCACGCAGGCTGGCGGTCGAATTCCGCCTCGCGGCCGGTGCCGACGGCGGGCAGCATGCCGAGATCGATGTCCTTGCGGATCGCGTCGATCGCCTGATGGGCGGACACGCGGTCGAGCGGGGCGGTATCCCAGGTCAGCCCGCGGCGTGTAACGACAAAGGTCAGGACCTTGTCGTCTCCGAGCAACGGCATGACCACGGCATGGCCCCTGGCGAGACCCGCCTGAACCGCCTTCAAGCCCAACGGTTCGGGATTGCTTAGCCGGTCGAAGTCCGGGAAGATTGCGTCCAACGCGCCGGCAAGGTTGGCCAGTTCGACATCGACGGCGACGATGTCGCGGTCGATTTGCTCGATCTGTCCTGCTTGCGTGCCGGCACGGCTGCGGGCGAAGGTGCGCTCGCGGTCCAGGCGCAGGCGCGTCATCTGGGCGTCTTGGAGGCGCCGGGCCAGGTCGGCCGCCCGCGGATCGGCGGCCGTGGCACGCACAGCCAGGGCCTGGGAGGTGGCGGCGATCTCGGAATGGGCGGCGCGCTGGGCGGCGGCAAACGCCAGGTCAGACCGGCCGGCGGTCACGGCGATATCGGCATAGCGGATGAAGGCGACCTGATAGGCCTGGAGCAAGCCGGACTGACGGCCATGTACGGCGCCCTGATCCAGGCTGGCTACCATGACGGCGGACACGGTCTCGGCTTCGCTGAGTGCCCTGGTGGTTTCGCCCTGCCGTGCCAGGATCAGGGCGTGCAGCATGGCGGCGCGGATGCGATCGGGCGCCGCGGGCGGCATGTCGCGTTCATAATAGGTGAGGGCCTGTTCGACCTGGTCACGGGCAGCGGCATAGTCTCCGTCCAACAGCCGGGTTTCGGCCAGGCGGGTGCGCAAGCGGGCACGGGTGGTATCGCCATTGGCGCCGACGCCTTCCAACACTTTGAGGCCGGCATCAAGTTGCGCGGTCGCCTCAGTCCGGTTGCCGCCGGCCAGCGCCACCTCGGCCAGCTCCAGATGAATCAACCCGGGCAGGTCAGGATTGACCCCGGTATTGACCCCATCCAGGGCTGCCAGGGCGTTGTCGAGCAGGGCCTCGGCCTCAACAGTCCGGCCCTGGCGCGCCAGGACCTGGGCCAGGCGGTAGCTTAGGCCGACGGTGTCGACGTTCTGTTTACCGCCCAGCTTGCGCGCCAGGTCGACACCGTCGCGCAGGACGATCTCGGCCTCGCCGTAGCGGCCGAGATCCATCAAGGTGGTGCCCAGATTATGGATGGCGTACAGCACCGCCGGATGACCGGCCGGCAGTTGGTCACGCAGGGCGACGGCTTTTCGGCTGGCGGTCAGGGCGCCGTCGAGGTCGCCGGCCAGGCGCAGGGCATTGGCATAGTTGCTCATCTGGACGGCGTAGACGCGCAGCAGTTCGGGGTCCTGCTCCATCACCGGCAGGGCTTCGTTATAGGCGATCAGGGCGTCGCGGAGCTGGCCACGCCCGAACAGCGAGCCGGCGATCTGGGCCTTGATGGTGGCGGCACGGCCGCTTTGCGGGCCATCGACGCGGATGAAAAGGGCCTGGGCCTTGTAGCGCGTTTCCAGCGCGCCGGCGGCGTCGCCCTTGACATCCTGAAAGACGGCGCGGGCTAGCAGGGTGTCGCCCATGTCGCGCGTTTCGGCGAAGCCTTTTTCGGCCAGCACAGCGATAAGTTCGTCCATGACGGCGATCGCCTTGCCGGCCTGGCCAGCGCGGGCCAGGCTATAGGCATAGACTTGCGACAGGCCGGAATCGAACTCACCGTATCGGGCGAGCTCGGCCAGCATGGCTTCCAGTTCCGGCAGGGTCGGGCGGTCGCTGCCGGCCTGGTAACGCGCGACCAAGTCGGCGATACGACTGTCGCGGTCAGGCTTTGTCGAAGCGGCCTGTGGCGCGGCAGGGGCGGCCGTAGCGGGTGTTGAACCCAGCAGCAACAACGCTGCCAGGCTAATCGTCGTCAGGAATCGAGTCATCGTAGGCATCACCGCACCACCACCGAAAACGGCGCCCAGATGGCGGGGTTGGCGCCACCGACTACCTTGGTGTCCTTCATCAGGTCCAGGACGGCCTTGCGCAGGGCCTCGGCCTGCGAGTCGCCGCGGGCATGGCGCCGGACCGTGTCGACGCTGAGCCGATCGGCGATGTCATCGCGCACCGGCCACATCGACACCAGCAGGCTGTCGGTGCCGGCTTGCATGAAGGCCCGTGCCAGGCCGGAATAGCCGCCGGCGCCAGCTTCGCGGCCCGAGCCAGAATTGCACGCTGAAAGTATGACCCAGCGCGCCTTCAGTCGAAGACCGGCAATGTCCGAGGCGGTCAGCAGGCCGTCGTCGCCGGCGCTGGGCTGAGCCGGTGGTGTCAAGACCAGGGCTGGTTCGTGCATGCCCAATCCTTCAGTCAGTCCGTGGGTGGCGAAGGCAACCACACCGTAGTTGGTAAGGTCGGCCGTCTTTACACGCGTCTCGGTCGCCTCCTCACCTAGCATCAGGGTCGTGCCGGGCAAGTTGAGGGCACGCGACATGCGTTCCAGTTCGGACTTGGCGTTCGGCAGGCCCGGCAAGCGGAGCAGGGCTTCGGTGTCGGCCAAGGCGTCCTTGTCGCCGCCTCCACGATACAGCGACGCGGCGCGGATGTCGTTACCCGTACCAGGTGGCCCCAAGGCCGGCGCGCCGATGCCCAGGAAACCGGACCCGTAAGCGGTTTGAGATGCGGTGGCCAGCAGGGCTGGCTTGACGGAAACGGCATAGTCGCGAATCAGCCAGGCCGTATTGCGCAGGGCGCGTGGATCGTCGTCGTGACCAGCAGGCTGCGCGGTTATCAGAAGCCCAAGCGGCAGGGACATCAGGGATCCGCTGCCTAGGAACTCCAACTCACGTGTGCCCTTCAACGCCATACGGATTTTCGGCGTCAGCAGGGCTCTGCCGAGATGCCAGGCTGCCGTGCGGTCGAAGCCGCGCGACGAATCGGCCACGGCGGAATCGATGCTGGTACGCACCGCAGCGACATCATGGCGCAGGGCGTGGGCGGCATAGGGCGCGCTGTCCCAGGTCAGGCCGTCGCGCGTTACCACGAGCGTGAGGAGGCGGTCGTCGCCGGGCAGGGGCAGGACCAGGGCATGGCCTGGCGCAAGGCCGGCGGCCACGTCGGCGATGGTGCGCGGCTGGGGGCGGCTGAGGCTGTCGAAGGCCGGGAAGACGCTGTTCAGCTTGCCGCGAATGTCGGCGAGTTCGCTTTCCGTCGCAGCTATCTGGCGGTCCAGGCTGCGGATGTCGTCGTCCGACTTGCCGCGGGCGAAGTTGCGCTCGCGATCTAGTCGCAGGCGAAGGCTCTGGGTGTCCTGGAACCGACGCGCCAGTTCGGCCGCTTCCGGGGTCGTGCTGGCGGCCCGAACTGCCAGGGATTGCGACATAGTGGTGATTTCAGACTGGGCCGCGCGCTGGGCCGCGGAGAAAGCCAGGTCCGGATGGCCAGCGGAAATCGCCACGTCGGCGCAGCGCGAGAACGCAATGCGATAGGCGTCTATCAGGCCGTGGCCTGATCTGGAGGCCTGCCCTTTCTCGAGGGCCGTGGTGAGGGTTTCTGTCAGCGGGGTGCAGGTCTCAAGCGCTTCGTCGAGGCGTCCGAGGCGGGCCAGAATCAAGGCGCGCAGGGATTCGGCCTTGACCCGCTCGGCGGCGGCCGGCGCGGTTTCGCGGCGCAGGTAGTCGAGCGCCAGGTCGACGGTGGTCAGGGCTTCGTCGAAGTGCCGCTGAACCAACAGGGCGCCTGCCAGATCGGTTCGCACGGCCGCCCGCGTAGTGTCGCCCAAAGAACCGGTGGGCTCCAACGAGCCCAGAGCGCGCCGAAGTTCGGCTTCCGCCGCGGCCGGGTCGCCGCGTCCGGTGGCGAATTCGGCCAGGGCCAGGCGGGCCAGGGCTTCGGTGTCAGGATTGGCCTCGCTGGGGTGGGCGACCAGGATGTTCAGCGCGGCTCGCGTCAGGACCTCGGCCTCCTCGTCGCGGCCCTGAAGCTGAAGGCAGGTAGCCAGATAGAGGGTGAAGGTGCCGCCTTCGTAACTATCCCGGCCGCGGGTTTCGACGGTCAGGTCGATGGCTTCGCGGTACAGGGCCTCGGCCTCGTCATAGCGGCCGATCTCGGTCAGAGTGGTGGCCAGGTTACTCAGGGCATAGGTGGCTGCGCGGTGGCCGCGCGGCAACTGGTTGCGGGCAATGTCGAGGGCTTTGTTGGCGGCGGTAATCGAACCGTCGTAATCCCCCATCAGGCGCAGGCCCACCGCGTAGTTGCCGAGATGCGTGGAGGTGCTGTACGGATTGGGGTCTTCGGCGGGCAGGTTACGCAGGGCAAGTGCATAATATTCCATGGCTTGGCGCAGTCGGCCAAGTTGCATCAGCGAAAAAGCGACCGAAGAGCGAACGGCGCGGACGGTGGCACCGTCTTCGCCCTCAAAGGCCAGAAAGCGCTCCAGCGCCAGTTTCTTGGTGACCAGACTGCCGGCGGCGTCGCCGCGCTGGGCCTGATAGATCCCCTTGCTCAGCAGCAGGAGTGCCGTCTGGCGATCGCCGCCCAGCCCGGCCGCCTCAAGCCGCGCGATGGCGGCATCGATCGCTGCTTGGGCCTCGGGTATGTTGCCGTTTTCGTTCTGGGCCAGGGCGTAATGCCGCGCGACCTTGGCAAAGTCGGGAGCGGGTGCTTGCGTGCGATTGACCTCGTCCCACAGGGGTTGGATCATTGCGACGAAGGCTTTCGGATCTGTAGGCTGGTCGCGGGAGGCCATCTCGTCGATGCGAGCCCTGAGGTCTGACGCGGCAGGCGGCAAGGCGAAGGCGGGGACTGTCAGACAGGCGGCGGCTATGACCGCGATGGCCCAGGATCTCATTATTTCGCCCCTGTAATATTTTGCACAGGTAACCGCATTTTCTGAATAAGGTCAAAGCCATAAATAGAACCCTCCGGCGGTTGGCGCGCCGGAGGGTTCGAGGCCATTGAAAACTCTCCGCGCCAGGTGGCCGGCGCGGAAAGGGGCTTAGCCGAGGACCTTCACGCCCTGGACCATAACGGCAATGAAGCGCTGGGCCGAATTCTGGATGGCGACGGTGTTGGCACCCTTTTCGACGTCGACATCGTATTCCAGGTGGATGGTCTTCTTGTCGCCGACATAGGCGCGGGCGAAGCGGTTGCCCTTGTTCCATTCGGCCAGCTTGGACGGGTCGCCGTCGAAGGCGACGTGATACTGGATGGACGAACAACGGCCGTCCTTGCAGCCGTAGAAGAAGATCTTGTAGTCGATCGATGTGTCGCCGACCTTGAAGGCGGCGGTGACCAGCGGATCGCCGGCGGAGTCCTTGCCGACTTCGGCGGTCTGGTCGATGCCGCGCAGGTCAGCGGCGACTTCGTTGCCGGTCACGCCGCCATTGGGATAGTCCTTGGCCAGCAAGGGGGTGGCGAAGGCGAAGGTGGCGGCGACGGCGAAGGTGGCGGCGACGGCGGTAAACAGTACGGATTTGATCATGACGGTGCTCCCCGGTTAAGATGACGAGGGCAGATTTGCGCTCAGGGCAACGTCTTAACCAGTTACAAACCCTGTAAGGTGATGCCTGTGACAACCTTACGGGATTTGTCATGATCTAATCGCAGCAGCCCTTGAGGAAGAAGTCCACGGCGGTGCGGACATAGGTGTCGATCTCTTCGTCCGAAGCCGGTGGCGACACCTGGAGGCCGCAGCGCATGTGGATGTCCGAACCCTTGAACAGGGCCGAGAACAGGTGGCAGGCCATCATCGGGTCGTCGACATTCAGTTGTCCGCGCGACTTCAGCCGGCCGAAATAGGCGCTCATGGCCGCCTTCATGCGATCCGGGCCGGCGGCAAAAAAACAGGTCGCGCAGGGTCTGGCCGCCTTCGGACCGCAGCATGACCTCGATGGTCATGGCTTCGCGGCTGTTCAGCAGGCGCAGAAGGCCACCGCCCATGGCGATCAGGGCCTCACGCACCGGCATACCGTCCAGCTTTTCGAACAAGACGTCCGGTATGAACTGGTTGCACTTGTCGCGGACGATGGCCGAGAAAAGTTCCTCTTTGCTGGCAAAGCGCTTGTACAGGGTCAGCTTGGACATACCGACGGCGCGCGCCACCGCGTCCATGGTGGTGCCCTGATAGCCGTGGTCGAGGAACAGTTCGCCGGCGATTTGCAGGATCTGGGGGACCAGAGCCTCGTTGACCGGGCGGCCGCGCTTTGTTGGCGGTTGGCCAGGAGGGGGCGCGGGATTTTGCACAACTGTCATAATTTGGGTACTTGACGGTACTTTATTTCCGTGATCATTAGGATACTCATTCGTTCACTAAATGGCAAGGCCTCATGCGCGACATCGCTCTCAAGATGCTGTTAGGCGATCGGGCCAAATATATCGGTCTGATCTTCGGAGTCACTTTTGCCACTCTACTGATGGCACAGCAGGTGTCCATCTTTACCGGCATCATGTCGCGTACGGCCAACGCCATAACGTCGGTGCGTGAAGCCGAGGTGTGGGTGATGGATCCGCGCGTGCGCTATGTCGATGAGGTCGAACCGATGCGGCCGGTGGAACTTAGCCATGTTCGATCTGTGGCCGGGGTCGAATGGGCGGTGCCTTATTTTAAAGGCCTGGCGACGGTGCGGCTGCCCGACGGCATGACCCAGCAGGTGCAACTGATCGGGGTCGACGACGTCTCGCTGGTGGGATTGTGTACCGACATGATCGCCGGGCAACGCGACGTGGTGCGCGATCCGCAGTCGGCGGTAGTCGACCGCAATGGTTTCCTGTTCGTCTGGCCGAAGGGCGATTTTGCCAACGCCAAGCCGTTGGAACTCAATGATAACCGCCTGACGGTGCGGGGTGTGTGCAACACCCAGCCGACCTTCCTCACGTTCCCGATTCTCTACGTCACCTACGACGCGGCGATGGAGATGACCCCGCCGCAGCGCAACAAGTTGCCCTTCATCCTGGTCAAGGGTCGGCCCGGCCAATCGCCGGAAGCCCTGGCCAAACGGATTACTGAGCAGACCGGTTTGCAGGCGCTGACCACGTCGCAGTTCCAGTGGCGCAGCATCAACTACTACCTCGAGCGGACGGGCATCCCGATCAATTTCGGCATCACCATTATGCTGGGCGCTATCATCGGCGCGGCGATCACCGCACAGACCTTTTATATCTTCGTCGTCGAGAACCTGAAGCAGTTCGCCGCCATGAAGGCCGTCGGCGTTACCAACGGCCAGCTTTTGCGCATCGTCCTGACCCAGGCCGGGCTGGTCGGCGTCATCGGCTACGGCTTGGGGATTGGGTTCACGGCGCTGTTCTTCTTCGTCACCAAGGAGGCGCCGGCTCTGCAGGGCTTCCGGCTCTACGGCGAGATCATGGCCGGCACCGCGGTGGCCATCGCCGTCATTATCCTGGCCTCCATCCTGTTCAGTCTGGGCAAGGTGTTCCGGCTGGATCCCGCCGTCGTCTTCCGGGGTTAAGTCATGCACGCTGTCAGTTTCCGTAACATCGCCAAGGACTTTCCCATCGGCGACGACCGCATCCGCGTCCTCCACGGATGTTCCGCCGACATCGAGATGGGCCAGATGACCATGCTGGTTGGGCCGTCCGGTTGCGGCAAGACCACGCTTATTTCTATCCTGTCGGGCATATTGACCGCCAGCGAGGGCGAGGTCGCCGTGCTGGGACAGTCGCTGACGAAGCTGAAGGACCACCAGAAGGTGGTGCTGCGGCGCGAGCGCATCGGCTTTATCTTCCAGCAGTATAACCTGCTGCCGGCGCTGACCGCGGCGGAAAATGCCGCCATGCCTCTGGTGGCGGCGGGGATGAAACTGCCCGAAGCAGCCGAGAAGGCGCGCGCTATCCTGGACGGGATCGGCATGCAGGGCCAGGGGGACAAGCTGCCGCGACAACTGTCGGGTGGCCAGCAGCAGCGGGTCGCGATTGCCCGCGCCCTGGTTCACAATCCCGGCCTGATCGTCTGCGACGAACCGACGGCCGCGCTGGATGCCGCCACGGGCAGGGCCGTGATGGGCATATTGCGCGACATCGCCAACGACCCGGGCCGGGCTGTCCTGGTCGTGACCCACGACAACCGTATCTACAATTTCGCCGACCGCATCCTGGAAATGAGCGACGGCCGCCTGATCGGCGACTTCGCGCCAGACGCCTTTCATAGGGAGTAATAACTATGACCACACGGAAATTCAGCCTTCGACCGACCCGCCTGATCCTGCCCGTCCTGGCCGCGGCAGGTCTGGGCTTTGCCCTCTACAGCGTGCTGTGGCGACCGGCCGAGGCCGTCACCGCGCCGGCGTCGGCGCCTCCGGCGACACCGCCACAGGGCGCCATTGCCGGTATCGGCGTGGTTGAACCGCGCAGCGAGTTCCTCAATCTGGGTGTCGAATTGCCGGGCGTTATCCGCCAGGTCTTCGTCCAGGTCGGCGATACAGTGGTGAAGGGCCAGCCGCTATTCGCCATGGACCAGCGTGAGGTCGATGCCGAGATTGCCACGCTGACGGCGGCGATCGCCTCGGCCGATATTGCGACCGCCGATGCCAAGGCGGCCTATGAGCTGATCCGCGGCGTCGACGATCCGCGGGCCGTGTCGAAGGACGAGGTTGACCGTCGCCGCTTTGCCGCCGATCTGGCCGCAGCGAAGACGGGGGAATTGCGGGCGCAACTGGCGGCAGCGCAGACGCGCAAGCGCCGCCTCACCGTGACGGCGCCTATCGATGGCCGGATCCTGGCTTTGAACGCGCGGCCGGGTGAATATGCCCAGGCGGGTGCGTTGGCTGAGCCTTTGGTGCGGATGGGAGATACCGGACGGCTGCATGTCCGCGTTGAGGTTGACGAGGAAAACGCCGGCAAGCTGAACGCGACCGCGCCGGCGCAAGGCTCGTTCCGCGGCGCTTCGTCGGATCGGGTGCCCCTGAGCTTTGTGCGCTTTGAACCCTATGTCCAGCCCAAACAGAACCTGGCCGTGGCCGGACAGCGGGTCGATACCCGTGTGGTCCAGATGCTGTACGCCCTGCCCGAAGGCAGCGACTCCGCGTTTGTTGGACGGCAGATGGATGTGTTTATTGAGGGTGGCAAATGAAACGCGCCGTCCTCCTGACCGCCGCGGCCCTGGTTTTCGCCGCGCCCTTCGCCACGGCGCAGTCCCAGAGACTGGAAACGTCGGCCGCGGCAGTCGCCCCTTTGCCCGTGAATAGGTTCTCAGCCCTGTGGGCGCATCTGGGTGACCCTTATGCCGAAGAACTCGCGGCAAGGGTGTTGCGCGACAATCCCGATATTTTGCGCATGGCCGCGCGGCTGGACGAGGCGAGGGCGGTGACCGCCGGCGCCGGTGGGCGGTTGAAACCGCGGGTCGATGCGGCGGTGTCGGCTTCGCACGGTAATGACCAGATCGGCGTGACCGACAGCGAGAGCCTGGTGCGCGGCGGATTTGAGGCGCGCTGGGAACTGGACCTGTCCGGACGGCTGCGTGCCGGTGTCGCGGCGGCTCAGGCCGGCGAGGCGCGCGACGAAGCGCTGTACGAAGATGCGGCCCATGCCGTGCTGGCGCGGATGAGCGAAGGCCTGGTGACGGCGCGGATGCTGGCATCGCAGGCGCGGGCTTTGGAAGCCAGTCTGAAGGCCCAGGACGAGACGATCACCCTGTTGCGGTCGCGTCAGTCGGCCGGGCTGAACGAGGCGACGCGGCTGGAACTGGCCCTGTCGACGCGGGCGCGGACGGCGGCGCGGTGGAGCGAGATCGCCTCGCGATACAGTGATGCCCTTATAGGGCTGGAACGGATCACTGGCGTACCGGTGGCGGAGTTGGAGGCGCGGTTGAACAGCGATGATCTGACCGTGCCGCAGGACGGCTGGGTGACGGCGGTGCCACTGGATCGACTGCGCGGCAATCCGGCGCTGCGGGCGGCCTTCGCCCAGGCCCAGGCGGCCGATGCTCTTGCGGTTGAAGCGCGAGCGGTGCGTTGGCCGTCCCTGTCATTGACGGCGTTTTTGGGGGTGCAGGACGGTTCAGACGGCTTGCGACTGGCCGGCAATCCGATCGGGTCTTTGGCGGCGGCCCTGACGGCGCCCCTGTTCAATGCGGGCCAGTTGAAGTCGCAGGAAACGGCCGCCGTGGCGCGGCGAGACCAGGCAAAGGCAGCCTATGAGTCGGCGGTGCGCGATGCCCTGGCCGATGCATCCTTGGCGGTCAACGGCTTTGACCGGGCGCAAACCTTGCGCGACGGCTATCTGGCGGCGCAGGCGCATGACGCCGAACTGGAACGGCTGGCGGCGCGGCGGGCGGATTCGGGCCTGGTCAGCGTCATTGAAGTTTCCGAAGCCCAGGACCGGCTGGCCCAGGCCCAGCTTCAGGTCGCGGAGGCCACCGGCGCCGGGCATCTCGCCTATATCGCTCTGATGCGCAGTCAGGGGCCAGGAGGTTTACAATGAACGATCGGGTTTTGGTCACGGGGATCAGCGGCTTTATCGCCAAGCATGTGGCGTATGAACTGCTGATGCGCGGGTACGCGGTGCGCGGCACGGTGCGGTCACTGGATAAGGCCGACGCCGTGCGGACGGCACTTGAGGCGGCGGGTGCACCGGTAGCGGGGCTGGAATTCGTTAAGGCCGACCTGACGGCGGATGACGGCTGGCAGGCGGCGGCGGACGGTTGCCGCTTTATCCAGCATGTGGCGGCGCCGTTCCCCTTGGTCCAGCCCAAGGGCCGGGAAGACCTGGTGCCGGCGGCGCGCGATGGGGTTCTGCGCGTGCTGAAGGCAGCGGATGGGGCCGAGCGGGTGGTGCTGACCTCCTCGATCGTGGCCATGCTGTATCCCAACGACTGGCGCGGCAAGCGGCTGATCACGCCGGCCGACTGGACCGATCCGGAGTGGCGCCAGGCGACACCCTATGCGGTGGCCAAGACCCGGGCCGAACGGGCGGCGTGGGACTATATGGCCAACATCGGGCGCAAGGACCGGCTGGTGACGGTCAATCCGGGCCTGGTGCTTGGGCCGCCGTTGGACAGCGATATCGGTACCTCGCTGGAGGTGGTTGCCCTGCTGATGCGCGGGGCCTATCCGGCGGTGCCGCCGGTGGCGTTTGCCCTGGTCGATGTGCGCGATGTTGCGGCGATCCATGTGGCTGCCATGACGGCGGATGTCGGCGGCCAGAGGCTGATCGCTGCCGATGAAACCCTAAGCATGCGTCAGATGGCGCAAGGCCTGCGCGATGCCTTTCCGGACCGGGCCAGCCGGATACCGGTGACCCAGATGCCAGGCGCGGCCTTGCGGTTCCTCAGCCTGTTCGATCCGGCTATGCGCACGATTGTCGGTGACCTGAATAAGCATCCGATTGCGGATACGCAACTGACGCGCAAACTGACGGGCGCGACGTTCCGGCGGGGACGCGACTCGATGATCGAGGCGGCACAGGCCTTGATAAGGATGGGATTGGTTTGAGGCGAGGTATTAGAGAACTTTGGCCCCAAAGCGACTAACGCAATTTGTAACTGTTGCCTTGGCACTTGATCAGGCAAGTCTTGCGACTGGCATCAAGGAATTTATCCATGTTCAGGCACTATTTTGGGCTGGCACCTGTCGTCGTAGCGGCACTCCTTGCCGCCGCTGGCCCCGCGAGCGCCGGAGCATCGGTTGACAGTATCAGGGCCGGGACGGTCCCGGAACCCGACAGCCCCGAAGAGGCCGAGGTCTGCGCGTTGGAAAGTTTCTTTATATCTGTTGCCTTTAGCCAGATGGACGGGGTCGAGTCCGAGACGCTTCAGTCCCTTAATGACCATGCCGAATATTGGTTGGCGCGCGCCGCGGCGATCCATGGCCAAAAGCTCGACGCTTATGTAGAAAACCCCGAGTTCGTCGCGGATATGCAAGCCCTTATGGACGTCGACACCGACACGCAGATTGCCGTGGCTGAGACGTGTGTCGACAGGATGCGCGATTACTAAACTTCCAAAGACAGGCACCGGTCAGCAAATTGCCTCAATAGCTTTAGCCGATTCAGGTTCCATCTGCAGTCTGCGCCTCCCCGCATCGTCGCTCTGGTAACGCGCCCAGGTATCACCAAGCGCGCGCCGGAGAACAAACTATGCCCCTATTTGATGCCCAATGCAGCGAGCATCAAATCCAATCATGTCTCAACGGATGACTGGCCGAGCCGCAGGGGGCTCGTGTGGCGCGTGTCGAAGGGGATCTACACGCGCCTGAGCTAAAATTATGTAAGAGACGTGATCGACATTCTATAAGGCCGATATGATTCAATCCCAAACCATCGACTGGACAGGCATCACGCGAAAGCTTGGCTTCATCACTGAGACCAAAGATGGCTGGCAGGCAAGTGGGGTAAAATGGTTGCCCAGCGGGCGCTGGCCGAAATTCTGGGGGAAACGGAACTGAAGGCGGCGGTGGATGCCTATGTCGCGGGAGACAGGGGGGCAGACACGGCGCGGTCGGTGCTGATGCTGATCCGGCCCTCGTTCACAATCGACTACTGCCACGAAATCTATCTTTCGTCGCAGGACGAAGACGAAAAGAGCATGGCGGTCAATCTCCTTAAAGCGATCGGAGATGCCCGCGTTCTGGCTTGGATTCCGTTGTACCTGTCGGATGCAAATGCCGCTGTACGGGCTTGGGGGATTGGTATTCTGGAGGAGCTCTATTATCGCGACGAAGTGGAATCGGAGGCGTACGAGGCTGTGCTTCGCTTGGCACTGGCTCATCCGGAAAATTACATTCGCGAAGCGGCCGTTGCCTTACAAACGGAGATGTACCCGAAATGAACTATGACATCATTGGCGATATTCATGGACACGCCGATCCGCTCAAGGCACTGCTGACCAAGCTTGGCTATCGTGAGCGCGCCGGCGCCTGGCGGCATCCCGACCGGACCGCTATTTTCGTCGGCGATTTTGTCGATCGCGGTCCTGGACAGTTGGACGTTCTTCGCACTGTCCGGACGATGATTGACAGCGGATCGGCCTTGGCCGTCATGGGCAATCATGAGTTCAACGCCATTGCCTGGGCGCTGCCCGATCCGGATAAAGACGGAGCCTTTCTGCGGCCCAGGAACGCGAAAAACCGGCATCAGCACCGTGCCTTTCTGGAGCAGGTCGGCGAGGATTCGGCTGAACATCGCGCATGGACAAACTGGTTCCTCGACCTGCCGTTATGGATCGAGACGCCGGCCTTTCGTGTTGTCCATGCGTGCTGGCATGTGCCGAGTGCGGCAGAACTCCTGCAGCAGCTTAAGCCCGGCCTGAAACTGGATCATGATCTTGTGCTGCTGGCCAGCCGGCGCGGATCGGCCGAATATGCGGCGATTGAAACGCTGTTAAAGGGCCGGGAGGTGAGGTTGCCGCCCAGCGTCAGCTTCCATGACAAGGACGGCCATGAGCGGCACGAAGTCCGTATAAAGTGGTGGGCCAGCGAGGCGCGGACCTATCGCGACGCCGCCATGGGCACCGGCGATGCCGTTATCCCCGACACACCGATTGCGGACCTGGACGCCGTCAAGGCGCCGGATCGCCTGACCTTCATCGGGCACTACTGGCTGAATGCCGACCACGGTATCGGGCCGCTGTCGCCCAGGGTGGCGTGTGTCGATTACAGCGTCGCCCGGGGCGGGCCTTTAGTGGCCTACCGCTTTGACGGTGAAACGGAGATCGACCCCACCAAGTTTGTCGCTGCCTACGGTGAAGTTTGACGCATGACCGATCTTGTTATCCGTCCGGCCGCATCGGCCGATCTGTCCCATCTTCTGGACCTCTATCGTCATCTGGATGCCGAGGACACGCGCTGTCCACCAGGTGTGGCGGTTGATGTGTTCGAACGGTTCCGGCGTTATGACGGCAGTGCCATCCTGATCGGTCTGATCGGCGAGGCGATGGTCGCAAGCTGCACCATCGTTGTTATTCCGAACCTGACCCGGGGCGGAATGCCTTACGCGCTGATCGAGAATGTTGTCACGCACGGCGATTGCCGCGGTCAGGGGTTCGGCAAGGCCATTCTGGCGGCGGCCGTGGAGCGGGCATGGGCGCAGGGCTGCTACAAGGCGATGCTGATGACCGGGTCGAAAAAGCCCGAAACCCTGGCCTTTTATGCTGCGGCAGGTTTTGAGGCGAGCAAGACGGGCTTTCAGGTGCGCCGGTTGCCACCTCGGGCCGAGTAGGCGGTCTCGGCTCAGCCCGGCCGGCCGAACAGGACGGTCACGGCGGCTTTCAGCGTGCGCGTCCGCAGCAGGTCACCGACCAGCCCCCACCAGCCATAAAGCGCTATAACGAAGGGATTTTTCGACGTCACTGGCTCAGTGAGACCAAAACGCACCGCTTCGCTGCCGTCGTCGCGGGCAAAGGTGCCGAACAGGCGGTCGAAGACGATGACAACACCACCGAAGTTCTTGTCGAGATAGCGGTCATTGGAGGCGTGGTGGATGCGGTGGTGCGCCGGCGTGTTCAGAACATGTTCCAGGACGCCCCAGCGCGGTGACAGTTCGGTATGCAGGAAGAACTGATACAGCAGGTTCAGGGCCAGAAGCACGGCGATCACCAGCGGCGGAAAACCGACGAGCACCAAAGGCGCGAAGACCAGCCACTCACCCGAAAGGGCATTGGTCCAGCCCAGGCGCAGGGCGGTGGCTAGGGTGAAGCGGCCGCTGGAATGGTGGACCCTGTGGGTCGTCCACATCCAGCGGATGGTGTGGGCGAAGCGGTGCATCCAGTAGTAACAGAACTCGACGCCGACAAAGCCGAATAGCCAGGTCCATACCGAGTCGATCGGTAGCTGCCATGGCGCGAAGATTGCGATCGCGCTCAGGCCTGCGGTGATGATCAGCCGGTTCACGGGGCGTAAGGCGATGTTGCCCAGGGCGACGCCCAGCGAAGCGGCGGTTTCGCCGGCGTCGTAGCGCCGGCGAAAGACCAGGATGAGCAGCAGGGCTTCTATGGCGATCAGCGCCAGCATGGCGGCCATGACCGGCCCCTGGACCAGCGGGTCGACCCCGGCCGGACGCAAGCTTTCCATGCCTCAGGCTCCGGCCTTGATCTGCCGAAGTTCGAAGCCGTCCACGACGTCGTTGCCGTCGGCATCGGCGCGGTCGAAGATCACGGTCGGACCGTTCAGGAACTCGGTGCGGTCGATGCGGCCGTCCTGGTTTTTGTCGAACTCGGTGATCAGGCGGCGCAGCCGGTCGCCGCGCTCGCCGCGGCGGGCAAAACCCGGTACGTCCTTGTCCGAGACATAGCCGTCGTGATTGCGATCCATCTCGTCGAACTGGGTACGGCGAAAACCGGTAAACTCGGCGCGGGTGATCATGCCGTCGTGGTTGCTGTCGGCCTTGGCCAGGCGGGTGGTCAGCTGGTCGAGGTCGCCAGCGGCGGCCGGCGTGGCAACAAGCGCGAGCAGGCTGATCAGGGCGAGGGTGGTTTTCATGGGAGACTCTTTCGGAAAAAAGCGGTCCCGCAGCGAAAGGGGAAGGCGCCGCGGGACCGCAGTCTGGGTGTCAGTGTTGAGGGCAGGCGATGGTCGTGCCGGACGAGTCGCGGCAGGTCGCCTGGTGGGTGACACCGGTGGTGGAATCGTAGCTGGTCGAGCCGGAATAGCTGTTGCCGGTCTGGGCGTTGGTGGCTTCGGTGGCGCGCGCGCCCGTGGCGGCGCCATCGGCGTTGCGCGTGAAGCCGCCCTGTGACGTTACCGTGCCGCGCGCACCAGAAGCGCCGAAGCCGCCCTGATGGGTCACCGAACCGTCGGTATTGTAGGTGGTGGTCGAGCCGCGCGCCGCCTGGCCGCCCGAAGCCGTTCGCACGGCGCCGCCGGAAGCCGAGGTCGTTGAG
>NZ_GL883077.1:2226431-2265828 GCF_000204015.1 Asticcacaulis biprosthecium C19
TCGGCGTTGGTGCGGGTGCCGCGCGCCCGGGCGTAGCTGTTGCCGTTGTGGCTGCCGGCGGCGACGGCGCCGTTGGCGCCGCGAGCGCGGACACGTCCTTCGGCCGCCTGGGCGACCGTGGTCAGGGTGAGCGACAGGATCGCGGCACTCAGCAGGGTGGTGGTCAGGGTCTTCATGTTGGTCATCCTTGATGTGGGTTTGATTTAGGTTTGGGGGAGGGGGGGATACGCGAACTGATGCCCTATCCTGGCTCAAAGCCTGTTACGCGGTGATGTCGCCGGGGTGTGCGAGTGTGACGGGCGGTTACGCGGGGCGGTGGCTGTAACCGCTTGTAACAACTTGCTTGCGGCGGGCGGCGCGGCGGGCGTTATAGTCGCGTTGAGAGGACAATGATGACCGAAACCAAAGGCCGACTGCTGGTGCTGGATGACGACGCGGAGATGCGCGCCCTGCTGCAGCGCTACCTCAGCGAAAACCACCATCAGGTCCGTGCCGTGCCGGACGCGTCGGCCCTGTATCGCCTGCTGGCGCGCGAAAGCTTTGATCTGCTGGTGCTCGACCTGATGATGCCGGGCGAGGATGGGCTGGCGGTGTGCCGCAAGTTGCGCGGCGAAGGTCAGATGATCCCGATTATCATGCTGACGGCGCGCGGCGATCCCGTCGATCGCGTGCTGGGGCTGGAAATGGGCGCCGACGACTACCTGGCCAAGCCCTTCCTGCCGCGTGAGCTGCTGGCGCGAATCGAGGCGGTACGGCGCCGTCAGAGCTTCGTGCCGCAGTTGGGCGGTGCCGGGCAGGGTCAGGTGGTTTTCGGGCCGTACGAACTGGATATGGCGCGGATGCGGCTGACGCGTGACGGCGCAGCCGTGGAGTTGTCGACGCGCGAATTCATGTTGCTCAAGACCCTGGTCAGCCATGCCGGCCGGCCGTTATCGCGCGCCCAGATCATCGACCTGGCCCTGGGCCGCGACGCCGAGATCACCGATCGCGCGGTCGATGTGCAGGTGGTGCGGCTGCGGTGCGGGCCTTCATGCGCGCCCTGGCCGACCGTCTGCGTCGACAGCCCCACCTTGACTGGCGCACCGATGGCGGGCGCCGGCTGTGGGTCCAGGTCTATATGGCCGGCGAGCCCTACTGGATCGGTTTGAAGCCCAAGTCGGTCTATTCCCCCAGTGGCCTGCTCATCACCTTGGGCTTCATTGCCGTCGCCCTGGCGTCGCTGGCGGCCTACTGGCTGAGCCGGCAGTTGCTTAGACCATTGACCGAACTGCGGGCAGCCGCTGACCGGCTCAATCTCAGCGCCAGCCCCGAGCCTCTACGTGAGGACGGCCTGGACGAGATCGCCGGCCTGAGCCGCAGTTTCAACGCCATGACCGAACGGCTGCGCGGCATAGAGGCCAATCGCGCCCTGGTCCTGGCCGGCATTTCGCACGACCTGCGCTCACCCCTGACGAAATTGCGTCTGGGCCTGGAGATGGCCGACATTGATGATCGCGACCTTCGCGAGAGCACGATCCGGCAGGTCGATACCATCGAGACCGTCCTGTCACGTTTCCTGCAATTTGCCCGCGGTTTCGATGCTGAACCCGTCGAGACGGTGGCGCTGGCGGGGGTGTTCGCAACCTTGCGGGCCGACCATGCTGACGCCGGTGTTCAGGCGGAAATGCCGCCGCTAGACGTGACCTTTTTGGCGCGGCCGGTGGCGCTGCGCCGGGCGCTGGGCAATCTGGTCGAAAATGCCCTGCGCTATGGCCGCGCGCCGGTGCGCCTGGCGTGGCGGCGCGAGGGCGAGGCCTTGGTGATCAGCGTCATCGATCAGGGCGAGGGCTTCGCTGAGGAAGACACCGAGTTGTTTCTCAAGCCGTTTGTGCGTGGCGATGCTGCGCGGCAGCCCGACGCCGCCCATATGCCGGGCACGGGGCTGGGCCTGGCCATGGTCGATCAGATCGTCCGGCTGCACGGCTGGCGGCTGGCGTTTAACCGAAGCGCGGTCGGGTTTGAGGCGACCATCATGATTCCGAACCGAGCATAGGCGGGAGGAGGACGTCGTGACCGCCGTGTCGATTGTTAGTTTTCAGCCTTCTGCCAGGGCCTGCGCAACATCGAAACCGGCCCGATGGCAGACGGCTTCATAGTAGCGTAGTTCATTGCCCAAAGCGGTCATGATGCGCTTGAGCGTCTTTTTTGAGGTGGTATCGGCCGTTGACAGCGCGTCTAACTGGCGGATCAGACCGTGTAGGCGGTCTGCGGGAAAGGCGACGTACGGAAAGCGTTGTCCGGGCATAGCGACAACGGTGGAGCCACCAGCCGTGCTGAGCAGGGCGGCTTTTTCGTAGTCGTCGGTGTCGGGCAGTTCGCCCGGCTGCAGCGGAAGGCCAAGGTCGCGGCTGCCAAGCCAGGTCAGGTTGCCGCTGCGGTAGGCTTCGGAGGTGTAGAGCTTGGTGGATATGGCCTGGAGTGTGAGGCTCATGGCCTGGACGGGATCGACTCCGTAACCATGGTATAGTTTTTCTGCACCTATGCCGACGATACGATAGGGGCAACGGGCGTCGTTTCTGCCATGGGGCTCAGGCTTCCAGACGAAAATGTCAACGTGGCCGCCGGGTTTCAGGTCGAAGCGGCGGATAAGGACGGCGTCCTGGATATCCGGTTCGGACATGGTGGATCCATGGGTTGCGCTATCGAATGCCAACCTGGAAAGAGGTTGACACATATTGTGCAGGCTTCAATTTGCACGTCAGCAGACTGCTGGCGTTGGTATAACTGCACATGTTTTGACGATGTTGCAAGCGGACTCCGAAAGGCGAGCCACTTACATAATACCAAGCCTCATAAAGAATGACGCTTGGTATTCGCTTTTATTCAGCTCAAGCGCCGGACTAGGCGCCCCCCATGGCTCCTCGCAAAAACTCGGGCGCGCAAGAACGTTCTCTGGCGCGCTTGCCAACCCGCGATGAGTCAAGGTCATCGCGGGTTGGTATAAGTCCCGTACTGGCGAAGCTGACACCGCCGGCTGTCCCGACGCGATTTATGTGGGTCACCGTCAATGGGATACACAAACCACCCGGCGTAGTTCTGCCAGCCCGGTCCGGATCCGATTTTGGGCAATTTCAAGAGGCACGCCCAGTTCGACCGCCAATTCGCCGTGCGACAGTCCTGACGAAAAACACAAGGTAAGGGCATTTTTTATGTCCGGCTTCATGCCTTCAAGGCACCGGCGGATTTTTGAGCTGGTCCCTGGTAATACCCAATCGCTTTCGTCGTTGCACTCCGTCGCCAGGACTTTTTCGTTCGGGGCTGGGCCTGCACCCTCCTGGGTCGATTTTCGCAACCATTCGATCGCCCGGCGTCTGGCTATTGAAAAAAGCCAGACCCTGGCATCTTGGGCGCGCCGGTCGAAGAGGCAAGCTTTTCGCCATATGCCTACAAAGACGTCCTCAAGCAGGTCCTTGGCAACGTCCTGGCTTCGGGTCATCCGAGCCAATAATGTGAAGAGTCCTGGTCCCAGCCGCTTGCACAGCATCCGGAATGCCAATTGATCCCCAAAAGATATTTTTCCAGTAAAATTTCCGGTTCTGAAGTACAATTTTCCTCGTAAGAATTTAAAATTGTATTTTGAAAGTTTGATTTATATTCGAACATTTGAAAATACTCTCCGCTAATTGGAGACGGTTTCTCATTCAGCGTAAATTTTCAATACGGCGTCATCTATTCGAGCTTTGCATTTATGCGCATTATTGCCGGCTTTAGCGCGTTTGAGGGTAGCGATTGGCGCGGCGCAACACCATGTAGCCGTAACGGTCAGTGTGAGACTGTGTTTTTTGGCAGGTCGTGTGCTTCGAACGCGCCGAGCCAGATGCCTGCTTTTTGTCACCCTTGGGAGTCTCCAATGTCCTTACTTTTTTCAAAGACCACGCTTGGCCCACTGAGCCTGCAAAACCGCATCGTCATGGCGCCGATGACGCGCAGCCGTGCGATCGGCAACATCCCCAATGACCTGATGGCAACCTACTATGCCCAACGCGCATCGGCGGGGCTGATTGTCACCGAAGGCACCTCTCCGTCGCCCAATGGTCTTGGCTATGCCCGTATCCCCGGTATCTTTGATCATGCGCAACTGGCTGGATGGAAAAAGGTTACTGACGCTGTCCACGCAGAGGGGGGCAAGATATTCGTTCAGCTGATGCATACAGGCCGGGTCAGCCACGCCTTGAACCTTCCCGCAGGTGCGCGGGCTATTGGACCTTCTGCCATTGCGGCAGTGGGTGAAATGTGGACCGATACAGAGCAAATGAAATCTCTGCCAACACCCGAGCCCATGAGCGAAAGTGATATCAAGGCCGCGATTTCTGAGTATGTGCAGGCGGCGCAAAATGCGATGACCGCTGGATTCGACGGCATCGAACTGCACGGCGCCAACGGGTATCTCATCGAGCAATTTATTCGCCCCACCTCGAACCAGCGTACAGATAACTATGGCGGGAGCCTTGAGAACCGCGCGCGTTTCCTGATGGATGTCGTTACGGCAACCGTAGCGGCGATCGGCAAGGATCGCGTCGGCGTCCGCCTTTCGCCCTTTGGCGTCTTCAATGATATGCCGGACTATCCAGAGCAGGCGGCCGACTACGCCTATATTGTCGAACAGCTCAATGTGTCGGGCCTCGTCTATCTTCATCTGGTTGATCATTCGTCCATGGGTGCGCCCACGGTTCCGGCGTCTATCAAGGCGGTGTTCCGAAAATCTTTCACGCGGACACTCATCCTTTCGGGTGGCTATGATGCCGCCGGGGCCGAGAGCGATCTCACGGCTGGAAATGGAGATCTCATTGCGGTGGGGCGCCCTCTGCTCGCCAATCCGGATCTGGTTCAGCGCTGGCAGGATGGCGCGGCCTTGAATGCGGCCGATATGGACACCTTCTACACGCCGGGACCAAAGGGCTACACCGACTACCCGGTTGAAGCCACTACGCCCGCATAGAACGGGTTGTGTTCAGACGGAAATGTTTGACAGACGACAACCCGCTTTAATTTTTAGATCGTTTATACGCTCCGCGCGTTTTTGGATTTGATTCCGTGTAAACGCGCTTTGCTAACGGCAAGTGGAACGCCAGGGAAAGATCATGGTAGCGAGGACGGCCGCGATAGGGGAATGGACGACGGCAGACATTCCGTCATTGGACGGCAGACATGTCATCGTAACCGGTGCAAACAGTGGCATTGGATACCAGGCGGCCATGGTTCTGGCCGCACATGGAGCACAGGTCACCCTGGCCTGTCGCGATGTAGCCAAGGGTAATGCGGCGGCTGACGCAATACGTCGCAATTGCGCAAACGCTGCCGTTGCCGTGGCCCGCCTCGATTTGGCGTCTCTCGCATCTGTCCGAAGCTTCGCTGATACTGTTCTGTCACAGGGCCAACCCCTGCATTGCCTGATCAACAACGCCGGTGTCATGGCCCCGCCGAAACGGCTCGAAACCGAGGACGGCTTTGAATTGCAGTTCGGCACCAATGTGCTTGGCCACTTTGCCTTGACGGCCCTGTTGATGCCTGCGCTCGAACGGCCAGCACGCGAAACCTCTGGTCACGTCACGGCCCCCCAGCCTTCGAACCGGGCACGCGTTGTGATCGTCGCGTCTATTGCGCACAAACGTGGCCGGATCGATTTCGACGACCTGCAATCCGAGAAAGCCTATTCCGCCATGGGATCCTATGCGCAATCGAAGCTGGCCGATCTCATGTTCGCCTTTGAACTGGATCGCCGGCTGCGTGCGGCAGGGTCCAAGGTCTTGTCTGTCGCGGTACATCCTGGTGTGGCGAGCACGAATCTGTTTCGGACCGGCGACTATAGCGGCATGGAAAAAGTTGTGCGCGACGCTCTCGGTCCCGTCATCGGGGCGGTGCTCAATACGGATGCAGCGGGCGCCCTGCCAACCCTATACGCGTCAATTGCCGACACAGTTGTGGGGGCGGATATTATGGGCCGCAAGGCCTGCTTGAAGCGCGCGGCAAGCGGATAGGAAAAGCCAGGGTTGCCGTTCAGGCAAATGACATTGAGGCCGCCACCCGGCTTTGGGAGGCCTGCGAAGGTCTCACCGACACGACTTTCTCGATTTAAAACAGGATTCGCGCGGGTTGTGTTCAAATGGAAACGTTAGGCGGAACACAATCTGACTTGTGAATCCGATAGCCTGAAGTGGGGAGAGGGAGTTTTTTGATAGCTTCGACTACGTCGCCGGGATGAAATCTTGAAAGCGCTTTCAAGCTGTGTCAGTTTCAGGGCCTGATACTACCGGTTATATGGCGGGGATGACGTGAACACCGGGAAACCGACGATCGACGATGTAGCGGCGCTGGCCGGCGTAGCCCGGGTCACTGTGTCACGCGTGCTCAATGGCGGCCCCAATGTCTCCGAGAAGGCGCGCAAGGCCGTCCTGGCCGCCGTCGACAAGCTGCAGTTCAAGGTCAATATGCAGGCGCGCTTCCTGGCCGGTGGCAAGTCGCATACCGTCGGGCTGCTTTATTCCTCCGACCTCGAATCCGAACCGAACTCCTTCTATTACGCCGGTCTCGAACTGGGAGCGCTACGCGCCTGTTCCAAGGCCGGCTTCCAACTCAGCATGCATGCCGTCAACCAGCATTCGCTGCGCAAGAACGAGATGATCCTCGAACTGGTGTCGTCCAAACGCTACGAGGGCCTGATCTTGACGCCGCCTTTTGCCGATGACATCGGGCTGCTGCAGGCGATTACCGATCTGAATTTCCCGGTTGTGGCGGTGTCGGCCGGCCATGATGCGCAGAAGCTGGTCCCCGCCGTCGGCATCGACGACGAAGCCGCCGGCTATGAGATTACCCGCCATCTGATCTCGTTGGGGCATCGCAAGTTCGCCTTCATCAAAGGGCTGGAAGGTCATATCTCGGCTGAAGATCGTTATTTCGGCTTCGTCCGCGCGTTGCGCGAAGCCGGATTGGAAGCGTCCGACATGCCAACGGCGCGTGGCAACTTCACCTTCAAGTCTGGCACTGACATGGCGAATCAACTGCTGTGCGGGGAGGGGTTCACGGCCCTGGTCTGCGCCAATGACGACATGGCGGTCGGGGCCTTGTTCGCGGCGCATAAAGCGGGATTGGCCTTGCCGCAGGATATCTCCATCGTTGGTTTCGACGATACGCCGGTGTCGGAGATCATCTGGCCGCCCCTGACGACCGTGCACCAGCCGTTGAAAGTCATGGGCCGGAAGGCCGCAGAGATCCTGTTCGAACGGATTTCCGGAGAGCGCATGCAGGGAAACGTGAAGCCCGTGTCGTATGTGGTGCCGCACACCCTGGTGCTGCGTGAATCGGCCGTCAGCCCGCTGAAGAGCCTGATGAAAGCGCGCTCATAGGTTCGATCGAAGGTGAGTTTTTTGCGAGAGCGGAGTTCGACGTCTTCGCCCGTGAAAGGGTTGTCCACAGATAAGCCAGACAAGCCAGATGGACAGCGCGTGGCATCACCGGCGGCGCCATTTTGGGTGTGAAAGCCATGACGAGCTTCGCTCGTCGATGAATGATGAAGTTCCTGTTGTGGCTGGGTTTGCGATGTCCATCTGGCTTGTCTGGCTTATCTGTGGACAACCCTTTTCCTGCTTTTCCACCTTCTCGAACCCCGCCGGATTTGTGCCAAAAATGGCTCACCTCCCGCCTCCGAGTCAATGTTACCGCAACCACCGAATTTTTTGCGGTTGACGCCGGACGCATTCTTTGGCTTAAATTGGAAGCGCTTCCATTTTGACGAAGAGTGAAGCAACAGAACAGGCCCAAAACTGGGTTCCAGGGAGGACAACAATGAAGAATGAACAACGCCGCGCGCGGCGCGGTCGTTTGGCGTATCTGGCTCTGTCGGTCGCCGCCGGCGCGCTGCTGATGGCTGCCGGCGAAGCGGCTGCCGAGGTCACACCAACCGAAGGCGAGGCGCCTCAGGATGACGCCGTCGTCGTTACCGGCCTGCGCAAGGGCTTGCAGGATTCCTTGACCCTCAAGAAGCGCAGCACCTCTATCGTCGAAGCCGTCTCGGCCGAGGACATCGGCAAGTTGCCTGATGCCTCGATCGCCGAATCCCTGGCGCGTCTGCCAGGCCTGGCAGCGCAACGGGTCGGCGGCCGGTCGCAGACCATCTCCATCCGCGGCCTGTCGCCGGACTTTTCGACGACTCTTCTGAATGGCCGCTTGCAGGTGTCGTCGGGCGACAACCGCGCCGCCGAATTCGACCAGTATCCGTCGGAAATGGTCTCGTCGGCTATCGTCTACAAAACGCCGGATGCCGCCATCACCGGCCAGGGCCTGTCGGGTACGGTTGTGCTAAACACCATCCGCCCGCTGGACCATAAGAAGCGGGTGATCTCGGTCAATCTGCGCGGTTCGGTCAACACCAATGGCGAGGTCAATCCAGGCTTTTCGGCCAATGGCAACCGCCTCTCCGTCGCCTATATCGACCAGTTCATGGACGGAAAGCTGGGTGTGGCCCTGTCCTATGCCCACCTCGAGGACCCGTCGCAGCTCCAGCACTCCAAGAGCTGGTGGTGGGACCGCCAGGGCAATGACTCGATCACCGGTCAGCCGCGTTACGGCGCGGGCAATGGCGACGTCATGGGCCTGCATGGCGTCGAAGCCTGGGCGACGTCGCGCGAACAGGTCCGCGACGGCTTCATGGCCGTGTTGGACTTCAAGCCGGGCGACAATTTCCGCTCGGTCAACGACTTCTACTATTCGGTCTTCGACCAGAACGAAGTGTCGCACGGCGCCCAGTGGTACCAGACCCAGTGGACCGACGACATCCATATCAGCAATGCGACCATTGAGGAGATTGGCGGTTCGCGCATCGCCACAGGCCAGACGGTCGCCGGCGTCGTGCCGATCGTTCGTAACGACAACAATACCCGCCGCGACGAGATGTTCTCGTTCGGCTCCAACAACCGGTTCAACATCGGTGCGTGGCGCTCGGTGCTGGACTTTGGCTATTCGCGCTCGGTGCGCAAGGAAAGCATCAACGAAACCTATGCCGGTTATGGCACCTCGCCGACGCCTTTGACGCGCACGCCCGACACGATTGTGGAGACCATTCCATTCGGCGGTTTCCCGCAACTGGATCCGAGCTTCGATTATGCCGATGCCGACCATGTCTATCTCGGCGATGCCGCACCGTGGGGCGGGTGGTCACACGACGGCACCCAGCGCAATCCCAAGGTCACCGACCAGTTGACGACGGCGCGTTTCAGCGGCGCCCGCGATATCGAATGGGGCGGCTTCAAGGGGCTGGAACTGGGCCTCGACTATTCGCACCGCATCAAGACCCGCGGCGTCGAAGAGTTCGATCTGTGCCTGAAGGGCTGGAACCAGGCGACCTTCGACTGCCATGGCACGCGCGTGCGCGTTGCCGACGGCGATCTGCAGGAAGCCACCGACATTAGTTGGGCCGGGTTCGGCAGCGTCCTTTCCTACTACCTGCCGGACATCCTGGACACGTATTACGACAAGCGTCCGATCCGCAACGAGGACAATCTCAACAAGTACTGGCAGGTCGACGAGCAACTCGTCACCCTGTTCGGCAAGCTGAGTATCGACAGCGCGATCAACGGCCATGGCCTTCGCGGTAATCTGGGCCTGCAATATGTCCACGCCACCCAGACCTCCTACGGCAACGAGATCGTGACGCCGTCGGGGCCCTATGGCGACCCCAACCGGCCAGCCATCGGCCAGTGGGTGTCGCAAAGCACATCGTATGGCGACTTCCTGCCCAGCCTGAACCTGATCCTGGACCTGGACGACGACTCGGTACTGCGTTTTGGCGCCAACCGCGCCATGGCCCGTCCGCGCATGGACGATCTGCGCGCCAGCCGCAATGCCGGAGTCAGCCAGATCGGTCAGCACTGGAGCGGGGGCGGCGGCAATCCGAACCTCAAGCCGTGGATCGCCGATGGCGTTGACCTGTCGTATGAGCGCTACTTCAACAAGACCAGCTATATCGGCGTCGCCACCTTCCAGAAGGTGCTGCGGACCTATATCCGCGGCCAGACGGTCGACGGGTTCGACTTCTCGGGTTGGGCCAATTCGAGCAATGTGACGCCGATCGCGTGGCTGAGCAAGGCACAGTTGGAAGCCTTGGGCCAGCCCGTTCCGGACAGCTATCCCTATCCCAACGGCGCGCCGGCCACGATCGGCAGCTTCTCGCAGCCGATCAACGGCTTCGGCGGCAATGTCAGCGGCCTGGAGCTGTCTGGCGCCATTGACGGCAGCCTGATCTGGGATGCCCTGGATGGTTTTGGCGCCATTGGCAGTTTTTCACGCGGGTGGACCAATATCCGGGCGGGCGATCCGACCGATCCGGCCAAGTTGCCGGGCTTCTCGGGCGATATCGTCAGCGCCACGGTCTATTATGAAAAGGCCGGCTTCTCGGCCCGCCTGAACTATCGCTGGCGGTCAGAGTTCCTGGGCGAAACCTATCAGCTGTTCGCCAACCGCGGGGCGACCCGTATTTTGGCGGACGACCAGGTCGACGGTCAGATCAGCTACGAGATGCAGGATGGGCCCCTTAAGGGCCTGACCTGGATGGTTCAGGGCTACAACCTGACCAACTCCAACTACCAGACCCAGTTGAAGGTCTCCGAGAACCGGACCAGCGACGGTACTTCTTTCCCCGAGAACTACGAGGAGTACGGCCAGACCATCCTGTTTGGCTTCAGCTACCGCTTCCAGTGAGCCTTCCCGGCGGCCGGGCAGGGTTGCCCGGCCGCTACTTTTCATTTTCGTGACGCAGTTGAAGACTCTCCCGCCCCGTTTACGGGGTGAGCGCAGCGAAAGGACCGCGAAGCGGTGGGAGGGGCATTGCCGTCAGTATACCCCTCCGCCGGCTTCGCCGGCACCTCCCCACATGTGGGGAGGAGGGCCCCTTCCGTCTCATGGCTTCGCCATGATCCACCTCCCCCGCAAGCAGGGGAGGAGGTTTTTCCGCGATCCCAACGCTAGAATACCGGATTTCCCCATGTCCCTGTTGTCCACAGTCGCCCGTATCGCCCTGGTATCCATTCTTTTCGCATCAACTCCGGCCTTGGCGAAAGAACCCCTGACCGATTGGCCGCATATCACCTCGGCCATCCCTCAGGACGCCGCCACGGAAGCCAAGATCGCCAAAATGGTCGCCGGCATGAGCCTTCGGGACAAGGTCGCCCAGATGACCCAGGTCGAGATCAAGACGGTCACGCCCCAGGACATCAGGACCTATCAGTTCGGCTCGGTGCTGAACGGCGGCGGCTCGTGGCCGAACATGGACAAGTACGCCACGGCCAAAGACTGGGTCGCCATGGCCGACAGCTTCCATGCCCAGGCCAAGATCCCGCTGCTGTGGGGCACGGATGCTGTCCATGGCCATTCCAATGTCGTCGGCGCCACCCTGTTTCCCCACAATATCGGCCTGGGCGCCGCCCGCGATCCGGAGCTGATCGGTGATATCGCCGCCGCGACGGGCAAGGCGGTTCGCGCCACCGGCGTCAACTGGGCTTTCGCGCCGACCCTGGCCGTGGTCGAGGACGGCCGCTGGGGCCGCACCTACGAAGGCTTTTCGTCTGACCCGCAACTGATCCACGACTATGCCCGGGCCTATGTCGACGGCATGCAGGGTAATTTCCAAGGTCCCGGAAATATCGTCGCCACCGCCAAGCACTATATCGGTGACGGAGGCACGGCCCAGGGTATCGACCAGGGGATTACGCCGGCTAGCGAGGCCGAACTGATCAATGTCCACGCCCAGGGCTATTTTGGCGCGCTCGAAGCCGGTGTGCAGACGGTCATGGTCTCTTACAGCAGTTGGACCGATACCGGGACAGGCAAGGCTTACGGGAAGATGCACGGCAACGGCTACCTGGTGAATGACGTCCTGAAGGGCAAGATGGGTTTTGACGGTTTCGTCATCTCCGACTGGAACGCCATCGAGCAGATCCCTGGGTGCACCAAGGACCGCTGCCCCCAGGCGATCAACGCCGGTGTCGACATGATCATGGTGCCGTTCGATTGGAAGGCGTTCATCGACAACACTGTTGCCGACGTTGAAATCGGCGACATCCCTATGTCCCGCATCGATGACGCGGTCACCCGCATCCTGCGGGTCAAGATGCGCGCCGGGTTGTTCGGCGCCAAGCCCTCAGCCAGCCCTTACGCAGGCAAGCCCCAGGCTTTGCAGGCGCGTGACCTGGCGCGGCGGGCGGTGGCGGAGACGCTGGTCCTGCTGAAAAACGAGGGGGGCCTGCCGCTAAAGGCCGGTGCAAAGATTTTGGTCGTCGGCAAGAGCGCCAACAACATGGCCAATCAGTCAGGCGGTTGGAGTATCACCTGGCAGGGGACGGAGACGAGCAATGCCGACTATCCCGTGGGGGACAGCTTGCTGACCGCCATCAAGGCCACCAATACCGGCGGCACTGTAACCTACAGCGCCGCCGGCGCCGATGTCGATGTCAGCCAGTTTGACGTCGTGGTCGCCGTGATCGGCGAGACGCCCTATGCCGAGGGCAAGGGTGACATCAAGCCCGACCAGAGCCTGGCCCATAGCGACCGCTACCCTGAGGACATTGCCGCGTTGAACGCTGTGTCCGGTAAGGGGAAACCCGTGGTCACCGTGTTCGAGTCCGGCCGGACCGTCTATGCCAATGACCTGATCAACGCCTCGGACGCGTTTGTTGCGGCCTGGTTGCCGGGTACCGAAGGCAAGGGCGTCACCGATGTCCTGTTCGGGCAGAAGGATTTCAAGGGCGTGCTGCCCTTTGCCTGGCCGGGCGCGCCGTGCGAAGGTCGCACACTTTTTCCGGCAGGTTACGGCCTGAGCTATACGAATCAAGCAACCGTCACCACACTGGAGTTCATTGAAACTCCAGGATGCCCTCATGCCCAATCCCATTGAAAACATCGTCATCGTCGGCGGTGGCACAGCCGGCTGGATGGCGGCCGCCATGCTGGCCAAGCTGATCGTCGCCAAGGCGCCGAAACCGCCTACCGTCACGCTGATCGAGTCCGACGATATCAGCACGGTCGGGGTCGGTGAGGCGACGATTCCCGCTATCAAGAAGTATATGTCGCTGCTCGGTATCAACGAAGCCGATTTTCTGAAATTCACCCAGGGTACGTTCAAGCTGGGGATCGAGTTTGTCGACTGGGAGCGGTTGGGCGAAAGCTATATCCATGGCTTCGGCAAGATCGGTCAGGACCTGGGCTGGATGCGGCCGCACCAGTACTGGCTCAAGATGCGCAACAGTGGCAAGGTGTCGCCACGGTTCGACGATTACGCCATCAACCCGACGGCCTGCCGTCACAACCGTTTCAACAAACGCAACGGCGATGATCGCAAGACGCCGCTTAACGATATTGGCTACGCTTACCACTTCGATGCCGGTCTGATGGCGCAGTATCTGCGCCGGATCGCTGAGCCCCTGGGCGTGAAGCGCGTCGAAGGCACGATTGTCGATGTGCGTCTGAAAGCGGAGAACGGTCATGTCAAGTCGGTCGCGCTCAAGGACGGCCAGGTGGTCGGCGGTGACTTCTTCATCGATTGCTCCGGCTTTCGCAGCCTGTTGATCGGCGGCGCCCTGGGCGTTGGCTACGAGAGCTGGAGCCAGTGGCTGCCCTGCGATCGTGCCCTGGCGGTGCCGTGCGCCAGCGTCACACCGACGACGCCCTATACCCGGTCGACGGCGCGCACGGCGGGATGGCAGTGGCGCATTCCGTTGCAGCATCGCATCGGCAACGGCCACGTTTATTCCAGCCGGTTTACCAGCGATGATGAAGCCGCCCGGGTGTTGATGGACAATCTTGACGGAAAGGCCCTGGCCGATCCGCGCCCGATCCGGTTCGAAACCGGCAAGCGCAAGAAGCTGTGGGAAAAGAATGTGCTCGCCGTGGGCTTGAGCGGGGGCTTCATCGAGCCGCTGGAATCGACCAGCATCCATCTCATTCAGACGACCGTGCTGCGGCTGCTGAACCTGTTTCCGGACAAGGACTTCGATCCGGCGACGGCGGCGGAGTACAACGCCCAGGCCGATTTCGAAATTGAACGGATCCGTGACTTCGTCATCGCCCATTACAAGCTGACGTCACGCGATGACAGTGAGATGTGGCGCTACTGTCGGGACATGGCGGTTCCCGACACGCTGGCGCGAAAGCTGGATGGCTTTGCCGCCTCCGGCCGGGTGTTCAAGGAGAATGAAGAGCTGTTCGCGGAAGACAGCTGGATCCAGGTCCTGATGGGCCAGGGGTTGATGCCGAGAGGGTACGACCCGATCGTCGACAACTACCCGGAAGAGACCATCATTGCCTATCTGAACAATATTTCCGGCGTGGTGGCCAAGTGCGTCGCCGCCATGCCGACGCACGACCAGTTTGTCGCGGCCTACTGCGCGGCGGAAATGCCATAAAAAACAAAGGAGAGGGACTATGCGGACGGGAACGAAGAGATGGCTGTGCGTAACGGCGGCAATGGTGGTGGCCTTGTCGGCTGGGCTGGCGGCGTGCGGTGGCGCCAGCGCGGGCGGGGGAGGAGGGGGCGGTACGTCGTCCTCGTCGTCGAGTTCTTCCAGTTCTTCAAGTGCAGGGAGTCTGATCCCGTCCGCCGTCTCAGCCCAGGTTTGGCAGACCAATGCCGATCAGGCGAAGCTTCTGGCCAAACAGAGCGACAGCCCGTTCAACCTGACCACGGCTTCTGGTGTCGTGATCACGGTGGATGCCGCCCAGACCTACCAGACCATGGTCGGGTTTGGCGCCTCGATGACCGATGCCTCGGCCTATCTGATCCGCAACCGTATGTCGCCCGCCCAGCGCGATGCCCTGATGACCGAGTTGTTCGGTAAGGACGGGCTGGACCTCAGCTTTATGCGCCTGACCATAGGGGCGTCGGATTTTTCGCAGACCCACTACACCTATGACGACATGCCGGCGGGGGCGACCGACCCGACGCTGGCGCATTTCTCTTTGGCGCCAGCGAAGACCGATGTCATTCCGGCGATGAAGCAGGCCCTGGCGCTGAACGACCATATGACCGTCATGGCCTCGCCGTGGAGCGCGCCGGGCTGGATGAAGTCGTCCGACAGCCTAATCAAGGGCTCACTGAACCCGACTGCGTACGGTCCGTTTGCCGATTATCTCGTGCGCTACGTCCAGGAGATGGGGACGGAAGGCGTGCCGATCAAAATGCTGACCCTGCAGAATGAGCCGCATTTCGAGCCGGACAACTATCCCGGCATGAATGTCACCGCGGCGTCGCGGGCGGCCTTTATTGGCGGGCATTTGGGACCGAAACTGGCCTCCGCCGGTCTGGACGTGAAGATCCTCGACCATGATCATAACTGGGATCTGGCGTCATCACCATCGGCGGTTCTGGCCGATCCGGTCGCCAATCCTTACGTCGCCGGCGTCGCCTGGCACTGTTACGGCGGCGATGTGTCGGCGCAATCGACGGTGCATGACGCCTATCCGACCAAGGACGCGTATTTCACGGAGTGTTCGGGCGGTGCCTGGGCGGCGGACTTCGGGCCCAATTTCGGCTGGCAGATGAAGAACCTGATCATCGGTTCGACGCGGCACTGGGCCAAGGGCGTGTTGCTGTGGAACCTGGCGCTGGATGAGACCTACGGCCCGCACCTGGGCGGCTGTGGTGATTGCCGCGGCGTGGTGACGATCAATTCGGCGACCGGAAACGTTACGAGAAATCTGGAATATTATGCCCTGGGCCATGTCAGCAAGTTCATCAAGCCCGGAGCCGTTCGCATTTCCTCGAACAGTTCTGGCGGGCTGGAAACGGTGGCGTTCAAGAACACGGATGGGACGCTTGCCTTGGTGGTGCTGAATGCGAACACGACGGCGACAGCGTTTTCGGTGGTCTCGTCGGGTTCGGGCATGGGGTACACCCTGCCGGCCGGCGCAGCGGCGACCTTTACCTGGAAGCCGTAGATAGCGGCAACACCCTTCGCGCCTTCGCGTCGTCGTGTGAGACATACTTTTGTCGAAGAGGTTTCATGCGAAGGCGCGAAGAAGCGGCACAGCACATGGACCACCGGCTATAGGCGTCGGGATTTTAGACGTCCAACGACTGCATGGCCGAGCGCTGTGCGGCCTTGCGGTCGGCGCGGCGTTCTTCGCCGGTGTAGGTGTCGGCCGAGCGACGGCGACGGTCGGGGCCCTTGTAGTTCAGCGCCAGCACAAAGCAGCGTGGATAGTCGGCAACGGCGACAAGCTTGCGGAACAATTCTTTTGGGACCACCGGCTTGACGCAGACTTCGTTGATGCCGGCGTCGCGGGCGGCCTCGATGCGCTTCCTTTCGGTCGAGCCCGAGATGATGATGATCGGCGAAAAGCGGTTGGGATGGTGCTCTTTCGCCCGCACCCGCCGGGTTATGGCCAGGCCGTCGCCGCCTTCCAGCACATAGTCGAGCAGGATGAAATCGTACTCGGACCGCTCCATGGCGATGTCCGCTTCTTCTGCGGAGGTCGCTGAGAAGATGCGTTTGGCGCCGAACCCGCGGAGGACCGTTTCCAGGATCTGCCGCATATGGGCATTGGAATCGACGATCAGGATTTTACAGTTTTGAAGTCCGACCATACCACCCCCGGGCACGTAAGCGAACGTTGTTACACGCGCAGGATGTACCTTGGAGCGTTAATAAGGGTTTAAAGTTACGGCGGTTAACGCATAACGAGTGGTATCCGAGTTGCCCTAATATTCTCCTGCGATCGGCGGTCCACTGTGCGGGCCGGGGTCGTAACCAATCGCGATCCGGCTAATCTGCCGCTGCACTTCGTCTTCCAGCTCCGATTGTTCAGAGCCATATCGGTCAATCACCCCAAGCTGGTTCCAATGCGAGCGAGCAAATCCGTCTTCTAAGTGATTGTAATAGATGACGTAGGAGCCGATCATCGCGACAACCCAGAACGAACCAAAAGTGGCCAGTGTCCATTCTTGCGGTGGAACGCAGATTGCATCCCAGAGGCGGCGTTGCTCCAACGACATGCGATCCCGGCCGTCATTTATCAGGTCCCAGAGCTGGCTTTCCGGAAACGACATGATGGTCACGCCAGGCTGGTCTTGATGGTCAGGCCCTGTTTGAGGGTCTTGGTCACCGGCGTGCGTTCGGAAACATCCAGCAGGCGGGCGATCTGGTCCTTATCGAGCGGTCCGCTCAGCAAAAGCGTGCGGTCGATAAATTCCTTGCCGGTGTCGTCGCGGTAGAAGTGCAGCGCCACTTCAGCCGATTCCATTGGCCACTGTTTGCGGTCGGCATACATGCGCAGGGTAATCGCCGTGCAGGCCGACAGGGACGACAGCAGCAGGTCATAGGGCGCCAGGCCGGCGTTCTTGCCCCCATTGCCTTCGGGCTCGTCGGCGATCAGCGTGCGGCCGGCGGTTTCGATCTGGGTAGCGTAGGCTTCGGTGCCGATATGGGCTGTGGCGCGGGCCATGACGGAGTCCTTTGCGAGTCGTGAGCTGCTTACAAACCACGGATGCGGGCGAAGAAAAAGCTCTCCCGACGGTATCAGGAGAGCTTTTATCGTCAGGCAAGGGCAGCGACCTTGGAACGGCGGTTGTCCAGACTGAAGGCGCCGGCGCCAAAGGCCACCACTTGCAGGAGACCGCCGACGATGGCGATGTTCTTCATGAAGTGGATCATCTGGTTCTGGTCGGCGAAATTGGCGTGGAAACCCATGGCGGCGGCGACCGTAAAGCCAGCCAAGGCAGCGGCGACCCAGCGGGTCTGGAAGCCGATGATCAGCAGCAGGCCGCCGACCAGTTCCACCGCTACGGCAACGGCGTAGGCGGCTTCGGGGAAGGGCAGACCGGCCGCGGCGATGTAGCCAATGGTGCCTTCAGGGGCGGTCAGTTTGGAAAAACCGGACAGAACAAAAATGGCGGCCAATAGCAGGCGGCCAAGGGCGGGCAGGTAGGATTGCGCTTTGGACATAACAGATATCCTCAGAATTTGGGCAAAGGGATCCCGTCGCCGCCGAAGAGGCTTCGGCGGCTTAGAGGACGGGTATAGACGTTGGGTTACTTGCTGAGCTTGATCGCGGCTTCGGCGACCTTGCGGCCTTGATAGCGGGCGCCGGCCAGTTCGTTCTCCGACGGTTGGCGCGAGCCGTCGCCGCCGGTGATGGTGGTCGCGCCATAGGGCGACCCGCCGGTGACTTCGTCGAGCTTCATCTGGCCCTGGAAGCCGTAGTCAAGGCCAACGATCACCATGCCGAAATGCAGCAGGTTGGTGATGATCGAGAACAGGGTGGTTTCCTGACCGCCGTGTTGCGTCGCCGTCGAGGTGAAGGCGGCGCCGACCTTGCCGTTTAGTGCGCCGCGCGCCCACAGGCCGCCGGCCCTGTCGAGGAAGGCCGCCATTTGCGAGGTCATACGCCCGAAGCGGGTGCCGGTGCCGACGATGATTGCGTCGTAGTCGGCCAGTTCTTCGATCGTGGCAATCGGCGCTTCCTGGTCCAGCTTATAGTAGGCGCCCTTGGCGACGTCTTCCGGCACGGTTTCCGGTACGCGCCTGATGACGGCCTCGGCGCCCGCTTCACGGACGCCTTCGGCAACGGCCTTGGCCATGGTTTCGATGTGGCCGTAGGAGGAATAGTAGAGAACGAGAACCTTGGTCATGACGATTGTCCTTATTGGGTTCGAGGAGGCTGAGAGTTAAGTCGTAAGAAAGCTATTGGATTTGGCCCATGCGGCCGGCGTGGTAGTCGCGGACGGCCTGCTCCAGTTCGGCGATGGTGTTCATGACGAACGGGCCATGGCGAACGATCGGGGCATCCAGCAGATCGCCGCCGACCAGCAACAGTTCGGTGTCGGGCGCGGCGGTCAGTTCGACCGTGTCTCCGGGCGCCAGGCGGGCTAACTGGCCCGCAGTGACGGTGTGGCCGTCGAGACGGGCTTCGCCGATCATCACATACAGCGCCAGTTCACGCGGTGCGTGGGCATCGAGGTTCAGGGCGCCGCCGCTCGTCAGCGAGGCATGGACGACGAAGGGATGGCCCGAGGTTTCGACAGGACCGGTTAGGGCACCGACCGTGCCGGCGATTAGACGGACCGTGCCGTTCAAAGACGGGATCAGGGGGATCTCGTCGCGTTTGACGTGGCGATAGGCCGGCTCGACGTGCTTTTCGCCCTTCGGCATGTTGATCCACAACTGGATGCCGTGTTGATGGCCGCCATCGCGGCGCATGACGTCGTCGGGCGATTCATCGTGGATGATGCCGCGGCCGGCGCGCATCCACTGGACTTCGCCGGGACCCATGGCGCTGATATTGCCCAGGGAATCCTTGTGCTGCATGCGGCCTTCCAGCATCAGGGTCAGGGTTTCGATGCCGGCATGGGGATGGGCCGAGGCGCCCTTGGCTTCACCGGGTTGGACGTCGATCGGGCCGAACTGATCCAGGAAGATGAAAGGGCCGATGGCTTCGTAGCGGCGCGAAGGGATGGCGCGGCGGACTTCGAACCCGTCGCCTTCCAGGGTGCGGAAAGCGTCGTGGATGGTCGCAACGGCGCGGGTCCTGGTGGCTGTCAAGGTGGACATATCGTCTCTCCTTCATTCGATGGAGCGTTTATATGCCGGTTGATGTGTTCTGAAAATCCGCATAATATTGAACAAACTTTTCAGGAAATTCGATATGTCTCAGATCGGCACCCCCAGTCTCGATCAGCTTCAAGTCCTGGTCTGCGTGGTCGAAACCGGCAGCTTCGCCGCGGCGGCGAGACGGTTGAACCGAGCGACGTCGGCGATCAGCTACGCCATCGACACCATGGAATTCCAACTGGGCCTGACCCTTTTCGAGCGCATTGGCACCAAGAAGCCGGAACTGACCGAGGCCGGCCGGGCGTTGTTGTCGTTCGCGCGGTCGATCCTGCACGGCATGGACAAGCTGAAGGCGCGGGCCGTGTCGCTGCGCGAGGGCCAGGAGGCAGAGGTGTCGATTGCCGTCGACGTCATGCTGCCGACGGCGCGGCTGATCGATGCCCTGCAGGCCTTTCAGGCGGCGTTTCCGACGGTCTTGCTGCGGCTGCATGTCGAGGCGCTGGGGGCGATTTCACAACTGGTGCTGGATGGGACGGCGCGGGTTGGGATCAGCGGGCCGCTGAACGTCTCGGCCGAAGGCATGGAGCGCAGCCAGATCGGCTATGTTCGCCTGGTCCCTGTGGCGGCGCCGTTTCACCCCCTGGCGCGGGCCGGGCGGCATGCGCCGGGCGATGCGCGTGAACATATTCAGTTGGTGCTTACCGACCGCTCGCCGCTGACCAAGGGCCGGGATTTCGGCGTCATCGCCACCAAGACCTGGCGGCTGGCCGATCTGGGCGCCAAGCACGCCCTGCTGCTGGCCGGCGTGGGCTGGGGTTCGATGCCCGATCCGATGGTGCGTGGCGACCTGGAAGCCGGTCGGCTGGTCGAACTGGATCTGCCCGACTGGAAGGACGCCGTCTATCCGCTACAGGCGGTGTGGCTGTCGCAAACCCCGCCCGGACCGGCGACCCAGTGGCTGATCGACCGGTTCACCGGGCAGGTGTAGAAAGATTGCAGGGGTCGCGGACCCCTGCACCCCGATACTGGGACAAAGTTACCTATCGCGGTTTCGAGGTGCAGGAGGCCGTGCCTCCTGCAATCTTTCTACTCCAACACCACCACCGTGACCGACTCTGGTGCCAGCTTCAGGCTCAGCTTGCCGCCTGAGGCCTTGGCCGCGATCGGGCGTGGCTTGACCGTGTCAGGTTTGTCGAAGGTGTTGATGCTGTCGATCTCCGGCGCATACAGGGTCTCACCGCGTGCGGTCTTGGCCGAAAAGCCCAGGGCATTCAGATCAACCTCCACCGGAGCCTTCGGATCGACATTGGTCAGCGAGACATAGATCTTGCCGTCCTTGCCTTTCGCCGCGGCGACATCCAGGCGGGGCAGGGTGATCCCGTCTATCGTAAACGTCCCGGCATCGGCCGTCACCGGCAGGAAGGTGGCATCCTGGAACGGCACATACAGCTTGAAGACATGGTAGGTCGGAGTGACCACCATCTTGTCGCCCTGGGTCAGAATCATGGCCTGGAGCACATTGATCATCTGGGCGACATTGGCCATGCGCACCCTTTCGGCATGACGCGTGAAGATGTTGATGGTCACGGCCGCCACGATGGCGTCGCGCTGGGAGTTCTGCTGATGCAGGAAGCGCGGGTGCGACCCCGGCGCCGGCGTGTGCCAGGTGCCCCATTCGTCGACGACAAGGGCGACCTTCTTCTGCGGGTCGTATTTGTCCATGATGGCCGAGTGTTTGCTGACCAGCTCTTCCATCTTATAGGCCGAGCGGATGACGTGGGTGTAGGCCGGTTCGTCGAAGTCCTGGGCGGAATAGTGCGGCGGCCACTGGTCGAAGCCGGAATAGTAGTGCAGCGACAGGCCGTCGATCGACCACGAGAAGATCTGCTTGGTCGAGGCCTCCATCATGACCTCGGTCCACTTGTAGTCATCGACATTGGCGCCCGAGGCGATGCGCTTCATGCCGTTCGGGTCATAATCGCCGTTCGGCAATTGCTGGGCGTTGTCGTAGTTGCGAGCAAAGGTGGCGTAGGTCTTGTAGACATTGGCATAATGCTCCGGCGTCATCGAGCCGCCGCAGCCCCAGCTTTCGTTGCCGACGCCGAAGAAGGGCACCTTGAACGGGGCAGGATGGCCGTTGGCGACGCGCTCGCGGGCCACGGACGATATGGCGGGATCGGCCGTCATATATTCCAGCCAGTCGGACATTTCCTGCACCGTGCCGGAACCGACATTGCCCGACATGTAGGCTTCGGAATCGATCTGGTCGATGAAGTCCATGAATTCGTGGGTGCCGAAATGGTTGGATTCCGCCACGCGGCCCCACAGGTAGTTGACCGTCGACGGACGCTTGTCCTTTGGGCCGATGCCGTTGTGCCAATGGTAGTCGTCGGCATAGCAGCCGCCGGGCCAGCGGATATTTGGGACCTTGATCTCTTTTAGCGCGGCGACGACGTCGTTGCGGATGCCGCGGGTATTGGGGATGGGCGAGTCTTCTCCGACCCAGATGCCGTCATAGATGCCGGTGCCCAGGTGCTCGGCGAACTGGCCAAAGATGTGGCGGCTGATCTGCGGTCCGGGCTTGGTGGTGTCGACGGTCACAGGGGTGCCGGCCAGTACGGGTGTGGCGGCCAGAAAGAGGGCGGCGATCGCCCCGGCAAGATAGGTTTTCATCATCCAACTCCTCTTATACCTCCCCGCCGTCAGTGGGGAGGGGGACCATGAGCGTAACGAAGCAAAGCGAAGTGTAGCGAAATGGTGGTGGGGCGACTTGCTGTCGGAGTAACAGCTACGGCGCTTCCGAAAGAAGTCGCCCCACCACCGCACCTCACTCACTTCGCCTTCGGCTACGTTTCGCTCGAGCGGTTCCCCTCCCCACACGTGGGGAGGTATGATTAAGCTTGCGCCTTTTCCGGCCTTAGCGACCGCACTTCAAACACATCCAGGCCCGAGCCCCGCGTGGTGAACCGCACCCGGACCTTGTCCTTGCCGGCCGTCATCGCCGCCGGCACGGCATAGTCCACGACCCGGAACTGCGCCTCTGACGGGTAGTCCAGCTTTTCGTTGGTCAACAGCACCCCATCGACTGTGATATCGAAATTGCGCCGGATATCCTGGCCCCAGTAGGTGACCTGCAACACGGTCTGCGCTTCCACGGCCAAATCGAACTCGAAATACTTGCCAGTCGTCCACATCAGCCAGCGGCCCGACCGGCCCAAACGAGACGACGGCTCGGAAATGTCGGTGGCGAAGGCATGATCACGCTCAGGCTGCATCTCGCCCAGCCGCATGATGTCGATGGTTCGCCAGTTCAGCGCGACGCGATCGGCCTCGGCCTCCTCATAGGCGGCCTTTTCGACTTGCCATTGCGCCTCGGTGAACAGCGGGAAATAGACGGCCGTCCGGCGATGATACTGATTGAAGAAAGGCACCAGTTGCAAGGCCTGTGGCTGGGCATTCAAGGTCAGACTCCCGCGATCGACGGCGCCCAAGGCACTGGCGGCCACGACCACCGGCGCCTGGGGGACATCACCCTGCGCAGGCCCCATATCACCCGCCATGACCATCGGCCCCTTGATGAAGGCGGCCAGGCGCGGGTTGTCCGGCATGGTCTCGACCTTCAGCGCGTGGGGCAGGGTGAGCACCACCGTATCGCCAGCCTTCCACGCACGGCGCACCCGGACATAGCCATTCTTGACCAGCAGCGGGGTGTTCTTGCCATTGACCGACAACCGCGGTCCGTCGGCCCATTTCGGCACCCGAATGGCCAGGGTGAAATCGGCCGTGCCCTGCGGCGTGACGGTAAAGGTCACCGGCTCGCCCTTCAGGATATCGCCGCTCAAGGCAATCTTCGTCGCCTTGTCAGTCCAGCTCAGTTCAGACGGGATGAACAGGTTGGCGTAGACGGTGTCGCCACCACCGGCCTGACGCCACCAGATCGAGTCACCGTGCTTGGCGTGGCTTTCCATGCCCGAGCCGACGCAGCACCAGAAGCTGGTGTCCGGCGTCGAATAGAGCCGTTGCGACCCCGAAGCCAGGGGCACGAAATAGACGAAGGCGCCGGTCTGCGGATCCTGGTGGGCCAGGATGTGGTTGAGATGGGCGCGCTCATAATAGTCGAACCAGGCGGCGTCAGGCTGCCACTGATACAGATGCCGCGTCAGCTTTAGCATATTGTAGGTGTTGCAGCTTTCGCAGGTCTTGTCGTCGAGCCGGCCACTAAGCTTGTCCGGGGCGCCGAAATGCTCACCGGCCGAATTGCCACCGATGACATAGGAATGGTGATGGATGACGCGGTCCCAGAAGTAGGACGCGGTGTCGCCATAGGCCTTGTCGCCGGTGACTTCGTAAAGGCGGGCCAAGCCGATCAGCTTGGGGATCTGGGTGTTGGCGTGCTTGCCTTCCAACTCGTCGCGGCGCTGGGCCAACGGCGTCAGGACGGCCTTGTGGTAGATGCGCCGGGCCGTATCGAGATAGCGTTTGTCGCCCGTGCGGACATACATCTCGGCGTAGGTCTCGTTCAGCCCGCCGTGCTCGGCGGCCAGAACCTTTTGCATCTCTTCGTCCGACAAATCCCCCAGCACACCGATCAAATAGTCGGACATGCCGATGGCGATTTTCAGCGCCTGACCGTTGTTGGCGTAGCGGTGGGCATCGAGCAACCCGGCATGGACCTTGTGCCAGGTATACAGTGGCACCCAACCGCCGTTGAGGTCGAAACCGTGCGAGGTGATGACGTGCTTGCGGACCTCTTCATAGACGATCTTGCCGTCCTGAAGCTTGCCATCGCGCTCGACGGTGGTGCCACCGATATAGCCGTCGCCGTGGGCCTTCTGGATGATGGCCATCTCGCTGACGGTATAGTCGAGCTTGGCTTTATAGGCCGGGTCGCGCGTCTGGGCGTAGGCCAGGCCCAGCGCCGTCAGGTAGTGGCCCAGGCTGTGGCCGGCAATGCCCATGTTTTCCCAGCCGCCGTAGATATCGCCCTTCGGCGCCAGGCCAGCGGATTTATGAAAGTTGTGCAGAAGCCGGTCGGGCTCCAGCGACAAGAGATAGTGGCCATTGGCATCGACGGCATCGCGCCATACGGACGGCATGAGGGTGACGGCTTCGAGCGGGAAGGGGGCCACCTTGACCGGATCGGCAGCGGCGTGGGCAACAGCCGGCAAACCCGCCAAGGCTGCGCTGGTCAACATAAGACCGCGACGCGTAAACATGTACCATCTCCCTGCTTTTTGTCTGACAATAAGGAGTCGGTTGGGTGGCGTCAATGGGGGAGGCGTACCCAAGGTGGACATTTATGTATGACCAATTGATGCCTTGTATTTGTGTGGACGCTCATTAGACCTGAGAACTTGGCCTTGAAAAACGGGCTCGCTGGCCTGGTATCATGATAATGCCGGCCTATTTATCGGCAGGTTTTCAGGTAGTAGGGTTTGGGATTAAAGTCGTCCGGGCACAATTCCTTCAAGAGGCACATACTCGGACCGTAGCCTCCCATTGAAAGATTTCCCTGACCCAACCTATAGGAAACACGTTGGCTTAAATCGATATTGATTTCAATTCGTTCGGTTGCCAAGCTGTTCAAGAGTGCGTAGGTGGATGCTTTATAAACGTCTCCGTTTTTGCTGAATCTTACAGCCATCTCATGTATAGCCATGGATTCATGTGTCTTCAGGATGGCCTCAATTAGTTCATTGTCACTCAAACGTGAGACGTTTTCTTGGTAAATTTCACCGCCGGGAATAAATTGAGCATCCCATTCCGAATATTCGTGATCAAGTTCGTTGAGCTTATAATACTCAACGCCTGTTTCTTTCAAAAATATCTCGTTTTCGCCTTCAAGGCGCCTGTAATCCGCGTCCAGTCGCTGTGTCGCGAACGCACAGACTCCTTTCAGGGATTGAGGCGGGGTTTCCCAGCCATCCGGGGCAAGGGCATCGGGTGTGGCCGTGTCGGGTAAATCCGTAGGTTGGCAAGCACACAAAGTCGCGAAAGCAAAGGCTACAGTCGCGCGCAAAATTAAAGTGAAAAGCAAATCCCCCTCCTTAAACCAACTCCTGATCATCCAGCGATGAGTTGAAGCGTCCCCGTTAAAGTATCTACAGGAAGCACATTGACAGCGCCTACGTCAATGCCGGGCGGGTTGCGTCCTCTCCGTTTCAGGTTATCCGCTGCCAAGTGCTTGCGATGTTGGCCTGGAGTGGATTCACGGTGTTGATCCGCGATTTTTCCGAGGGATCAGAAAACCATTGTCCCACCAGCATGGGCCTGGGCCTTGAGGTAGCTGACACCGTGGACCTTGGTGCCCGAAGAGTCGAGCAGAGAGATGATGCCGCCGTGGTTGGGGAGGCGAAAGGGCGGCTAGGCGGTGATCTGCAGGGTTTTGCCGGCGGGGATGGTTAGGCCAGTGAGGCTCCTGCGAGTGTCGGCGCCGGTGGCCAGGCTCCAGCCGGCGAGGGGGACGGGGGTTGCACCGGTATTGAGTAAGGTGATGCTTTGGCTGCCAAGAGTTGGATGGACTAAAGCATTGAAGATCCGGATGGAGGGACCGACCTGGTGGCGACAATATCGGCAAAAGTGGCGCTGCCGGGCAAGGCATGACCGGTGGTGTCTTCCGTATGGACGGCCTGGCTCTGGAAGGCCAGGAACAGCGCCGTCCATTGCCCGGCCGCGCGGTCGTGCAGCAGAAGTGCGCCGTCCTGCCACACGCCATTGTGGCCGGCAAAGGCGCCGATACTTCCCTGATTCATATGGACATTATGAATGCCGTCGGCGAAGGGCTCTCCGAAGACATAGGCGTCGACGGCATCACCCAGCCCGATGGCCTGGCGCAGATGCTGTTCGAGACCGTCGAGCAGATCGTCGTCGTGGCCGGGCGCGTCGTGGGGCATGGCGGTAACGGCGCTGACATCAAACATATTGCCGCGGATGAAATCCAGCGCGCCGCTACCGGCGCGGCGTTCCAGGTGGGTAATGCCGGGGGGCAGGGATGGATAGAGGCTCAGTTGTGGGTGAACATAGTTCGAAGCGGCGAGATAGACCAACTCGGACGGTCCCTCCGCCGATTTGACATTGATGGCGGCGCGGAAGATTCGGCCCTGAGCGTCGAGCGACATGTGCAGGTGCGGGCTTTTCCGGGAAGCGCGTTCGGCGCTGTAACCCATGATCCGCCCTTTGAGCACGCCGTAGTCTTTTAAGCCCATGATCTGCTTTTCCGCCCGTTATGGCGTCAAGCTATACCACAAACAGGCCTATGACGAACACGACTCCCGCAGCACCAACTGCGTCGGTATCCGCACCGACTGCGCCGGTTCGCCTTCGATCAGAGCGCAGACGCTGTCGACCAGGCGGCGGGCGGCGGCTTCGGTGTCCTGTCGGACCGATGACAGCCGCGGCCAGGCAATGTTGCATACCCACAGGTCATCGAAACCGATCACGGATACATCTTCCGGGATCTTATAACCCCGCGACATCAGTTCGCGCATGGCGCCCAGGCCCAGAATGTCGGTCGAGGCAAAGATCGCATCGAACTTCGTTCCGGCATCGAGCAGCCGGCGGACGGCCTCGGCGCCGTCGTCGATCTTGAGCTGGCTGTCGACGACCAGGGCCGGATCGGCGGCAATCCCGGCGTCGCTCAGGGCCGAACCGTAGCCGTCATAACGCTCTAGGAACTCCCAGTGGTCGGTGTCGGTCTTGCCGATATAGGCGATGCGGCGGCGGCCCGATGCGATCAGGTGGTTGACCGCGTCATAGGCGCCCGAGCTGTTGTCGGAGGCGACGCAGATCTTGCCGTTTTCGACCTTGTCCAGGCCCCAGACGACCCAGTTGTCGTCCTTCTGGTTATGGCTGCGGAAGTTTTCGGCATAGGTATCGAAGTTCTTCGAGCCCAGGAAAATGATGCCTTCCGCCGGGCGGCTAAGGCAGTAGCCGGCGCCCCAGGCGTTGCTTTCGCGCTGGAGCGAGATCATCACCTCATAGCCGCGGTCGGCGGCGTAACGGACGATGGAACCGACGATCGGCAGGAAGAACGGATTGATGTCGCTGTGCTGCTCTTCCATGTCTTCCAGGATCAGCAAGGCCAGGGTTCGCACGCGCGACGAGCGCAGGAAACGGGCATTGTTGTCGATCTTGTATTTCAGGACTTCGGCGGCTTTCAGCACGCGGTCGCGGGTGCTGTCCTTGACCAGAGACGACTTGTTGAGAACGCGCGATACGGTGGCCTGCGACACGCCGGCGGTGGCCGCCACGTCGATACAGGTCGGCTGACGCTTCATATAGCTCATGGGTTACGCTCCTCCGGCCGGAACGCCTGATTTCGGGACGGCGTTCTCACTTTTGTCGTTTCTCTGCAAAGCCTAAGCCGAGTTTGCAAAAATGCGCAGAAGAATACGTATTCACAGGAAGGGTGGCGTATGTCCGAAGCCGTTTTGACGCCGCGAAGCGGCCTTTCTTGCGCAAAGAGTTTGAAACCGAGAATGAACACGAATGGACACGAATAAGGAGAACAATTTCTCCTGGTTCGCAAAGGCGGACTTTACTCTTCTTCGCTGCTTCGCGTCTTCGCGTGAAACCTCTTTCTACCGTCAGCGACATTCTTCCGGTCGTGCGGGAATGAAAGAATTCTAATTTCACGCGAAGACGCGAAAAAGAGTATTTCCAACATGGTGCTAATAATTGGTCATGTTTCGGGAGCCAAGAAACGCCTGACTAATTCGTGTTCATTCGTGTTCATTCGTGGTTTCAACCTCTTGCTGTCCATTTGCCGCTACGCGGCGGATTCAGGTCATCCTATAAAGAATGAATACGTTATCATTTTGATTTTTCGGGTTTTCTCCCGATTGCGCCTGCGCGATAGTTTCCAAAATGAAATTGCAGGGAAACATGTCCTTCGATAGGGTCAGTCATCAAGCCCACGGAACGCCGGTCGCCAAGATGCGCCTGGCCGATCTGGCGCGGCTGGCCGGCGTGTCGGTGGCCACCGTGTCGCGCTCCCTGCAGGACTCCCCCCTGATCAACCGCACGACCAAGTCGCGGGTACGCCAGTTGGCTGCCGACAACGGCTTCTTCCTGCCGCAAGCCGGTCCGGCTGCCGTCAAAAGAGTCACCGTCGCCGTCATGATGCCGGTGCGTGAGGAAGCGCTGTACGCCGCGCTCCTGCCCGGCCTGGTGACGGCCATGCGCGGACTGCGCTGCAACCTTCTGTTCGTGCCGCTAGGCCAGAGCGCTTTCGACGATCTGCCGCGCGCGCTCGATGCCACCGGCGCCGACGCCTTCCTCTTCTTCGATGAACGCGAAGCCCGTTCCGCCCTGGCCGCCCTGACGACGCACCGTTTCATTGTCTGGGGCAGCGGCGAAGGATCTTACCGTCGTATGGCGCCGGACAATTTCGCCGCCGGCCAGGCCGCCGTCCGCCATTTGGCGCAAGCTGGTTGCCGCCGTATCGCCTATCTCGGGGAAACCGAAGGCGCCGACACGACCCAAAAATTCATGGGCTACCTGACCGGGCTCAACGAAGCCGGCTTGGCCGTCGATCCGTCACTGATCCTGTCGTCGATCGACGATGTGCAGGAAGGGTTCGACGGGCTGTTCATTGCCAGCGAGTCCCAGGCGCGGACGGTCCCGGATGTTCAAACGGTCACGGTGGGCGAGGGCGCCGAGCGCGCCGCCCGTCTCAGCCTGGACGTTCATGCCGCCGGACGGCGGGTCTTGTCGGCCTTGCTGAACCGGAAGGATGCGGCGGATGCCGGTCTCGAAAAGATTGCCTACCATCTGAAGTGTTACTGATTTTTCAAAGTTATAGCGCAAACGCCATGAGTAATACCGAACGCCAGTACGGCGTAATTTGCCACGCCTGAAATTGCAATAACGTGCAATGAAAATGCAGTTATTGCAAAATATGTAATAATATAAAATCTGTAAGAATACGTATTCATAAGATTAGAAACCAAAACTTGCAAAAAGTGCTAAAATGTAAAGTACTGTAATATCAGTCAAATACGCTGTGAATTGCCAAATTTTGGTGGCGATATTGCAACACGTTTCGCTGTTATATTTTAAAATGTGGCGGATTACGCTTTGAGTTTATTGCTAATTTGGGGCGCAGATTTTACATTCAGGACTCAGGCGTCCGGCAGAGGCGCTCAGGTTGAGATAACAATAAACCAGGACCTGTACACGGCGATCACGCAGGGAACGCGTTGGCATCGCCACAAAAACAGACTCATCAGGAGGATAGACTTGATTACTCGGTATTCTAAACATAAGGGCGCGGGACTGCGGCTGCGACTTCTGGGCTGCACGGCCCTGCTGGCCCTGGCCGCGGCACCGGCCTTTGCCCAGGACGTGGTGCCGGCGCCGGATTCTGGGGCGGCCACCGGGGAGGCTGCGGCGACCGACGATGGCGTCATCGTGTTGCGCGGGATCCGCAAGGGTGTCCAGGACGCCATCACAGCCAAAAAACGCAGTTCGTCGATCATCGAAGCCGTTTCGGCCGAAGATATCGGCAAGCTCCCCGACTCATCGATCGCCGAATCCATCGCCCGCCTGCCGGGCATCGCCGCCCAGCGCGACAAGGGCCGCGCCCAGACCCTGTCGATCCGCGGCCTGGGGCCCGACTTCACCGTCACCACCCTGAACGGCCGTGAGCAGGCCTCGACCAACGACAACCGCTCCGTCGAATACGACCAGTACCCGTCGGAAATGATCCAGCAGGTGCGCGTCTTCAAGACGCCCGACGCCGGGATGACCTTCCAGGGCCTGGCCGGGACCGCCGATCTGTCGACCGTACGTCCCCTGTCCTACGCCCGCCGCAGCCTGTCGGTCAGCGGCAAGCTGGAGCAGAACAGTCTCGATGAGCAGGTGCCGGGTCAGTCGACCAGCGGCAACCGCTACGGCATCTCCTATGTCGATCAGTTCTTCGACAAGACCGTCGGCGTGGCGATCGGCTATTCGCACAACAAGACGCCGTTCCAGGCCCAGACCCACGAACCGTGGGGCTATCCGACCTACAGCGATGGCAATATGGTCATCGGCGGTGACAAGTCGGGCATCCAGTCGTCCTATTATGAGCGCGACTCGATCATGGGCGTGCTGGAGCTGAAACCCAACGACCAGTTCCATGCCACCTTCGACCTGTTCCACTCGGACTTCCACGAACTGCAGACCATCCGCCGGCTGGAATACGGCACGGTATGGGGTTCGGGCACGCTGCAGCCGGGCTATACGGTCGAGGACGGTCGCATCACCAAGGGGACGTTCAACGGCGTCACCACCATTGTCGAAAACTACACCAACGACCGTAACGCCACGATCGACAATGTCGGGGCCAACCTGGTGTTCAAACCGTCCGATACCTGGACCCTGGAAGCCGATCTCAGCAGCTCCAAGGTCGAGCGCAGCGACCTGCGCCTGGAATCAACGGCCGGTACCGGCCCGGCGGGTTCGGTGGTGCGTGATAATCTCAGCTTCGAAACCGTTGATGATGGCGTCACCCAGCTGAGCTCGATCCTCGACTATGCCGACTTCGACAAGGTCTACCTGACCGATCCGGGCGGCTGGGGCAGTCCGCTGTACCGCGCCGGCTATGTCGGCAATCCGGAAGTCAAGGACGAGATCTCGGCCGTAAAACTGGCCGCCAAGCGTATAGTCGGCGGCGGTCCGTTCAGCCAGGTGACCTTCGGCATCAACCTGACCGACCGCACCAAGACCAAGCACCAATGGCAGGGCGAACTGCGCAACAAGACGGCCGCCGCCATGGTCGTGCCGGAAGCCTTCCGAACCGGTACGGTCGACACCTCGTTCTGGGGCAATCCCAATGGCATGATTTCCTACGACGCGTTGGGCCTGTACCGCAGCGGCTTCTGGAACGTTGTCGATGCCCGCGTCGATCCGAACGCCAATACCGGCGACCGCATCTTCGACATCACTCAGACCTGGGAGATGAACGAGCAACTTACCACGCTGTTCGTCAAGGCCGACATCGACACGACCCTGTTCGGCGTGCCGGTGCTGGGCAATGTCGGGCTGCAGTCGATCACGGCAGACCAGGAGGCCAATCAGGGCTTTACCAACGGCGCGACGGTGCCCGGTGATCCGACGAAGCTGATTGTCACCCAGGTCAAGGACGGCGCCAAATACACCGACCTCCTGCCTAGCCTGAACCTGAACTTCAGCCTGCCCAACGACCTGAGCCTGCGCGTGGCGGCGGCCACCACCATGGCCCGGCCGCGCATGGACGATATGGCGGGCGGGACCAGCTACAATGTCGCGGCCGATACAGCGCCACCCTACGTCAACGGTGACATCACCTACTATTGGGGCGCCGGCGGCGGTAATCCGCATCTGAAACCGTGGAAGGCCAACGCCTATGACGTCTCACTCGAGAAGTATTTCGGCCGCAAGGGCTATGTCTCGTTTGCCGCCTACTATAAGGAGCTGACCAGCTACATCTACTACCAGAGCGTGGCCACCGACTTCACCGGCTTCCCGCTGCCGACCCCGGCCGGCAACTATACCCGCGCCGACGCCAATCGTCGCGGCTATACCGGCGCCCAGGCCAATGGCGATGGCGGCGGCTTTGTCCGCGGCGTCGAGTTCACCGCCTCAATCCCCGGCGACCTTCTGCATGAAAACCTTGACGGATTTGGATTTATTTTCAGTGCCGCGCTGAACAACTCCAAGATCACACCGGACGGCATCCATGCCGTGCCTCTGCCTGGCCTGTCTCCCAAGGTGATCAACACGACGCTGTACTATGAAAAGCGCGGTTTTTCGGCGCGGATCAGCCAGCGGTACCGCGCGGCGTGGCTGGGCCAGGTGCCCAACTTCGACTCGTCGCTGGGCTCGCAGTGGGTCGATGAGGAAACCGTGGTCGACGCCCAGGTCGGCTACAACTTCGAGGACGGTCCGCTGAAGGGGCTGTCGCTGAATCTGTCGGCCTACAACCTGACGGACCAGCCTTTCCGCTACTATGCCGGCGAGGGCCAGACCCAGAACATCCTGAAGTACGAGAACTACGGGACGACCTATCTGCTGTCGGTCGGCTACCGCTTCTATTGATGAAAGGGCGCCTGCCGGATTCGTCCGGCGGGCGCTTTCGCTTATGCTTCCTGTAAAATCCATTGTTATTGCCGGCGGCGGCACGGCCGGATGGATGACCGCCGCCGCCCTGGCCCGGGTGTTTGGGCCGTCGCTGAACATCACCCTGGTCGAGTCCGACGAGATCGGCACCATCGGGGTGGGGGAGGCCACCATCCCGGCCATTGCGCGTTTCAACAGCATGCTGCGCCTTGATGAAGACGCCTTCCTGCGCGAGACTCAGGGCACCTTCAAGCTGGGGATCGAGTTCCGCGGCTGGCGCGAACGCGGCCACAGTTATATGCATTCCTTCGGAGCGGTGGGGCGCGACCTGGCCTACCTGCCGTTTCATCACTACTGGTACCAGGACCGGATGCAAGGCGGCGATGCTGGTGAACTGGGTGACTACGACCTTAACCAGGCTGCGGCCTACGCCGGCCGGTTCGCCCGCTCCGACGACCTGGTCCATGCCTTCCATTTCGACGCCGGTCTATATGCCGCCTTCCTGCGCCGCTATGCCGAGGCGGGCGGCGTTACCCGTATCGAAGGCCGCATCGCCGACGTCGCGGTCGAAGAGGATATCCGCGCGTTGCGTCTGGCCGATGGCCGCGCGATCGCCGGCGATTTCTTCATCGACTGCACCGGCTTTCGCGCGCTGCTGATCGAAGGCGCCCTGAAGACCGGCTACGAGGACTGGCGGCACTGGCTGCCGTGTGACCGCGCGCTGGCAGTGCCGTCGGCGCGAACCTGTCCGTTGCTGCCCTATACCCGCGCGACGGCCCAGACGGCCGGCTGGACCTGGCGCATTCCGCTGCAGCACCGCACCGGTAACGGCCATGTCTACTGCTCCGACCATATCAGCGACGAGGAGGCCCATGCCGCCCTCATGGTGCAACTCGACAGCGAGGCCCTGGCGGACGCCCGTCCGATCCGCTTTACCACCGGCCGGCGCAAAAAATTGTGGAACAAAAACTGCCTAGCCATCGGTCTGTCGGCCGGGTTTATCGAGCCGCTGGAATCGACCTCGATCCATCTTATCCAGTCGGCAATCGAGCGCTTCATCATGCTCTTTCCGCGCGGTCCAGATCACGACCGCCTGGCGCAAGATTTCAATGATTCCAGTATTCACGAAATGGAAAATATTCGCGATTTCATTATCTTACATTACCACGTCAACGGGCGGTATGATGAAACCTTCTGGAATTCATGCAGGAACATGACCATACCCGACAGCCTGCACCACCGGATCGAACTGTTCCGCGACACGGCCGCGCTGCACATTCCTCCGGCCGATATCTTCCGCCTGCCGAGTTGGCTGCAAGTCCTGCATGGCCAGGGCGTCGAACCCCAGGCCGTGCACCCCTTCACCGAACGGGTGGCGCGCGACGACCGGGCGCGGTTCTTGCGCGGGTTGCGGTTCGAATGTCACGAAAGGCTTGAGCTGTTGCCGGCGCACGACGCCTTCGTCTGGCGGCATTGTTATCATCGCTGAGACTTGGGAAAGAAAGAGAAATGGTGGGTGGGCACGGACTCGAACCGTGGACCCGCTGATTAAGAGTCAGCTGCTCTACCAACTGAGCTACACACCCGAAACCATTTGTCTGTCGCAGCCTTGCGGCCGTTCCCGTCAGGGAGGCGACCCTTTAATCGGTTTGTTGCCGTGTTGCAAGCACAAATCCACAAAACTTTTGGCTTTGCACCCATGCGCGTAAGGTCGGTGCCGGCGACGACGAAACCACTTGCTTCTTAATTCTTTCAAATTAAATTAATCGAAAAGTTTGTGAGGAAACCGTATGACTGTGTCCCGTCGTTCCGCTATGGGCGGAATCAGCGCGCTGGCGTTTGCAGCGGCCGGTGGCGCCTTGGCGCAGCCCGCGGTGTCTGTCCTGCCGGGCAAGGGCGAACTGAGCAATCCCAAGGCGTCGCCAGAAGCGAAGGCCTTGTATGCCTGGCTGTGGAGCCAGTACGGCAAGAAGACCTTGACCGGCCAACAGGAATCGATCTGGCGCCAGCCGCTGGGGCCCCGGCATGAGCTCGATTATATCGAACGGACCACCGGCAAGTTGCCCGTCATCCTGGGGCTCGATTACATCGATCCCAACGATTATGACGCGCTGAACGACCGCGCTACCAAGTGGTACAAGGACGAGGGCGGCATCCCTAGCATCTGTTGGCATTGGGGTAATCCGATGATCGGCACGGGGTACGACAACTCTAAAAAGTACTTCGACATGTACAAATCCTTCAAACGCGGGACGCCGGAGAATGTGGCTCTGCTGCGCGACCTGCGCATCATTGCCGATAACCTGACGGTGCTGCGCGACCGCGGCGTGCCAGTTCTGTGGCGGCCGATGCACGAGTTCACCGGTAACTGGTTCTGGTGGGGCATGTCGGGGCCTGAGCCGTTCAAGGCGTTGTGGATCGCCATGTACAAGTATTTCACGTTTGAGCGGGGGTTGAACAACCTGATCTGGGTGCTGGGTTATACTGCCGAGGTCAAGCCCAACTATTATCCCGGCCGGCAATATGTCGATATCGCCGGCGCGGACACCTATGTCGACCACCATGGGCCACTGAGCGAGATGTTCCAGGCTGTCAAGGCTGAGGTCGGCGATACGGTGCCTATCTGTCTGCACGAAAACGGCCCGATTCCGGATCCCGATAAACTTGGGCCGGATTCCGAATGGCTATGGTTCATGACCTGGCATTCGGAATGGATCTATCCGGGCAAGCACAATACCGACGAGAGCGTTCGCAAGGCCTATCTGTCGGAGCGCTACCTGACCAAGGACGAGGTCGCCGGCGCGTTCAAGCTGTAGGGACAAGCGGGGCCGGTAATGAGGCGCTGACCTTCGGGCTGGGAGCGGACGTGTTCGCGTTCATGGCCGCCAGCGGAAAGGATACGGTAACCGACTTCAGCGCCGCACAGAATGACACTATCGACGTCAACGCGTATACCCACGTTGTGGTCAATACCGGATGGGTGTCGCAGGCCGGCACCCATGTGGTCATCATACTGGGTGGCGGCACTGTGATTACCGTGCCGAATGCCAGCCAGGCCGATGTGGTCAGCCATATGACGTGATGAGGCCGAAACGAGGCGGCGGAGATAAACATTAATTGCAGATAGGTAGCGGAAATCCGGTGTTCACGCCGCCGGTATTCGCGTAGGTTGCGCGCAGTCTGTGTGATAACAAAACGCAGTGGGGGATATGATCATGGCAATTTATAACGGAACGCCCGGCGACGACACCTACGTAGGTCCCGACGAATTCAATATGATCTCCGGCGAGGACGGCAATGACAGCCTCACGGGTGGTGCGGTCGGCGACTATATCTGGGGAAACGAAGGTAATGATACCCTGACGGGTGCCGGCGGGGATGATCTTCTGATGGGCATTGCCGGGGATGATCGTCTAACCGGTGGACTCGGCAACGACTCACTCTGGGACGGTGGTGCAGACGATGCTGGCAATGACACTTTGGAAGGGGGCGAAGGCGGCGACAGTTTGGTAAGCTATGGTGGCCGCGACGTCATCGATGGCGGTTCCGATAGTGACAACCTGCATCTTGACCGATCGACCTCGACATTCAGCTTCCATCTCAGCATGGCGGACCTGACCGCCGCCGGCGATCATGTCCTGGCCGACGGCACGCTGGTGCGCAACATAGAGTATTTCAGTGCCGCATTGGGATACGGCAATGACACTCTGACAGGCGGAGTTTCGGGCGACAATTTCAGGGGCGGGAGCGGCGCAGACAGTCTTTCGGGATTACTGGGCTATGACAGGTTGGAAGGCGGCGACGGCAACGATACTGTCGACGGCGGGGAAGGTTATGACAATATCTTTGGCGGGGCGGGCAACGACTCACTGATCGGCGACAGCGGGCACGACGAACTGCAGGGCGACGATGGTCATGATCGCCTGAAGGGCGATGCGGGCGATGACCGCCTGAATGCCGGGGCCGGTGACGACCTGGTTGAAGGCGGGACGGGGCTGGACGTCCTGACCGGCGGTGACGGCAATGACACGTTGAATGGTGGTGCCGGAAACGATGTCATGTCCGGCGGCGACGGCAATGACCTGCTGGAAGACCTGGAAGGCGAGGATGCCCAGTGGGGGAATACCGGCATCACCTTCGACGGTGGCGCCGGCAACGATACGATGACCGCCAGTGCGGTCGCCGAAACCCTGCAGGGCGGCTACGGTAACGATGTCATCAATGCCGGTGGCGGCAACGATTTCCTTTATGGCGATCAGGGTGAAGCCGATGCCGGCATCGACGTTATGAACGGCGATGGCGGAAATGACGTCGTTTACAGCTATGGCGGCGCGGATACGATCGACGGCGGCGCCGACAATGACTACGTCACCCTTTTTCGCCGGGGGGCGAATCAGGGTCTGACCGTCGATGCCGTCCTGGCGGCGACCGCTGGCGGTGTGGTCCTGGCAGACGGTACGGTCCTGCAAAACGTTGAGAATCTGGCGGTTTTCAGTGGTGGCGGTAACGACACCTACACCGGCGGCGGTCTGAATGATGAGTTCTGGGGCGGTGGCGGCGCGGATCTTGCCACCAGCGGGGCCGATGGCTACGATGTCATCTACGGTGAAGCTGGTAACGACACCGTGGCCGGCGGCGGCGGACGCAATGAGTTGCACGGTGGCGAAGGTGACGACATGGTCACCGGCGGCGCCGGAGCCAGTTTCCTTTATGGTGATGGCGGCAATGACAGCCTTACCGGCGGAACGGGCCAGAACATCCTGTGGGCCGGTGACGGCAATGATCTGCTGCTGTCCGTCGGCGGTTGGGGTACTATGTTAGGGGAAGCCGGCAACGATACGCTTACGGGCAGCGACGTCGTCGATACGATGATTGGCGGCCAGGGTAATGATCTGCTGAGCGGCGGCGCAGGCGACGACATTCTGAACGGTGACGCCGGCAACGATATTACCAATGGCGGGGCCGGAAATGATCTCATACACGCCTACGAAGGCGTTGACACAGTCGATGGCGGGGATGGACTGGACACGGTGAATATGGGCGCGCCGGACGGTGCCAACGGTGTGCTTGTCGACGTTACCCAGATCTCCACCGCCGCGGGTGTTACCTTCAGCAACGGTATGGTCCTGCGGAACGTTGAAGTCCTGCTATTGTCGGCTAGCGGCGGCAACGACACGCTGATTGGGGGCGTTGGCAATGACACATTCAACGCTGGGGGTGGTAATGATTGGGTCGAAGGTGGTGACGGTAACGACAGCTTGACCGGCGGCGATTACTTTTCGGAATGGAGCAGCGGCAACGACACGATGGCCGGAAACTCCGGCGACGATATCTTGAACGGTTTCGACGGTGATGACCTTATCCAGGGCGGTATCGGAGCTGATACCCTTCAGGGTGGAGCCGGAGAAGATACGGTTTCCTATGCGGATATCGACGTTGCGGTGACCGTCGATCTGGCGGTCGAGGTTGCGCAGGCCATGGGCGGCGCCGGCAACGACAGCCTGAGCCAGATCGAGCATGTGGTAGGGACTTCGGCCGGCGACTGGCTTGGCGGAACGACCGGCGATAACCGGCTGGACGGCGGGCTGGGCAACGATACTCTGATGGGGCGCGCGGGCAACGATACCTATTTCGTTCAGGCTGCCGGGGACCGGGTCAGCGAAAACCTGTCGGAAGGCACCGACAGTGTCGTCGCTTCCCTCAACTGGAACCTGTCGGCGAACGTCGAAAACCTGACCTTTACGGGAACGGGTAATTTCGTCGGTAACGGCAATGGCATGGGCAATGTTCTGATCGGCAACATCGGGAATAACTGGCTGGAAGGTGCGGCTGGCAACGACACGCTGAGTGGGGGGCTGGGCAACGATACCTTCGTGATCGATGCCGAGGACGTAGTGACGGAGCTGGAAGGGCAGGGCGCCGATTGGGTACTGGCGTTGCGCAGTTATGTGCTGGGAACCAATGTCGAGAACCTGGCTCTGGCCGGAAGCGGCCATTTCACGGCGACGGGCAATGTGGCGGCCAACCGCATGAGCGGTAACGGCGGCAACAACTTGCTCGATGGTTTGGGCGGCAACGACACCCTGATAGGCGGTCTGGGCAATGACAGCTATGTCGTCGACAGCAGCGGCGATGTGGTGACCGAGAACGCTTCGGAAGGCACCGACAGCATCGTGGCGTCTCTCAATTGGAACCTGTCGGCGAACATAGAAAACCTGACCTTTAGCGGTGCAGCCAACCTGGTCGGGCACGGCAACGGCCTGGGCAATGTTCTGAACGGCAACAGCGGCAATAACTGGCTGGAAGGGGCGGCCGGCAACGACACGCTGAGTGGTGGTCTGGGCAACGATACGTTCGTGATCGATGCCGAGGATGTGGTGACGGAGTTGGAGGGGCAGGGCGCCGACTGGGTGCTGGCGTCACGCAGCTATGTGCTGGGTGCCAATGTCGAGAACCTGGCCTTTGGCGGAGCCGGCAACTTCACCGGCAACGGCAATGCCGCGAACAACATTATTAGTGGCAATTCCGGCAACAATTGGCTGGACGGCGGGGTAGGTAACGACACCCTGACCGGCGGTCTGGGTAATGATGTGCTCGTGGTCGACGGCGACGATGTTGTGGTCGAAGCGGCCAACGGCGGCAACGACTGGGTCCTGGCCAATCGCAGCTTTAATCTGGGCGGTCATATCGAGCACCTGGCCTTTAGCGGAACTGGCAATTTCACCGGCAACGGCAATGCCGGCAAT
>NZ_GL883077.1:2266098-2298539 GCF_000204015.1 Asticcacaulis biprosthecium C19
TACCCTGGCCGGCGGTCAGGGTAATGATGTCCTTGTGGTCGACGGCGATGACGTTGTGATCGAAGCGGCGAATGGCGGAAATGACTGGGTGTTGGCCGGCCGCAATTACAATCTGGGCGCCGAGGTCGAAAACCTGGCGTTCAGCGGCACCGGCAACTTTGTCGGCAATGGCAACGCTGGTGCCAACATCCTAAGCGGCAATTCCGGGAACAACACGCTGAATGGCGGAGGTGGCAACGACATCCTGGCTGGCGGGTTGGGGGCTGACATCTTCCTGTTTGGGACCGCTAGTGGCGCCGACACCATCAACGACTTTAAAGCGGCGCAGAACGACATGATCAATGTCAACGCCTATAGCGGTGGCACTGCCCATGCTGGATGGGTGTCGCAGTCCGGCGCCCATGTGGTCATCACTCTAGGCGACGGCAATACAATCACTGTCAGCAACGCCAGCCAAGCCGATGTCCTCAGCCATATGGTGTGGTAGTGCCTCTGTCCGGCGGCTGGATTTGCAAGTGGTTACTTTTGCGCAGCGCTACCTGCCAAGGACGAGGTAGCGGGCGCGTTTAAGCAGCCGGAGTAGGGAAATCTGTGCCGCCGGTACAGCCCTATCGACAGGCGCACGGCTGACTGTTACCCATGGGACCAATGCCATGTTGTGCAACCCAGGGGGATCTCATGACCGATCTGACAACCGTCTTCGCCGTTCCCGTCGGCTCGTTCCGCTTTCACTATGATGCGGCACGGAATGTTTTTTACTTCGCCGACGGCGGGATGTTGAAGAGCTACAATCCACTGACCCAGACCACGACCACGCTGGTGACTCTGAGCGGTAAGATCGGGGATTTCGGGCTGACGGCGGACGGCAGCCAAATTTTGATCGCCATGGCGGACATCGTCAGGCTTGCTGATGACTCCCAGTCGTACAGCATACTCTATCGCATAGATATGGCGACGGTAAGCGAGCCGGGCACCTATGATGTGGTGCACTTCCAGGCTAGCTACGTGTCGAGTGCGGCCTACGACCTAGCCATACTGGCTGACAATCAGGTCGTGATGTCGGTCGGTACAGTGAACAACTATATCGACGTCGTCTTTCCCGCCGATACGAACAGTTTCATTAGCTATGACGGAAACCAACAACTGGGCGGAAGCCATCTCATCCGGTCCGAGAACGGCCGCTATGTCATGGCTCAGGAAAGCATCTCTTCGGGTGGCGAATTCCAGCTTTACGATTCGCAGACCGACCAGATAATCGCGCGCTCGGGTGCGTTTACCTATAATCGCGGGCGCGGCGATATCAGCGAGGCGGCCGGCCTGCTGTTCATGTTCACCTGGCGCGGCCATACCATTCTCGACCTCAATCTGGAGGTCGTCCATGTTATTGAAACGGACGCCTGGACGCTGGACGGCAAGTTCAATGCCGGGGGGCACCAACTCTTCCTGTGGGACGGTGCAACCGGCCAGATCGAGGTTTACGACACCAGGAGTTGGACGCAGATCGGTTCGGCCCAGGCCATGACGACCGGCCTGACATCCTATGAGGAGAGCCTGCCGGAGGGCGGACGTTACCCGGTCGGCATGATGGAGGTGTCGGCCGATGGCCGGTTCCTGTTCCTGCAGACCAGGACGGGCTATGAAGTGGTCGATCTGGCCAGCCGGCTGACGACGTCGCAGAGCGGCACGGCCGGCGATGATGCGCAGTTTGGCACCGCGGGGCAGGATACTATCCAGGGCCTGGGCGGTAACGACACGCTGAACGGCCTGGGCAACAGTGACTCGCTGGACGGCGGTGACGGCAATGACAGCCTCAGCGGAGGCGAGATCGGCGATACGCTGAACGGCGGCGCCGGAGATGACACCATTTCCGGCGGCTGGAACAGCCTTTTGAATGGTGGCGCGGGAGATGACAGGCTGGAAAGCACCCTCGGGGCGGACACGATTGACGGGGGCGACGGTGTCGACCTGTTCTATCTTGATATGACGACCGGGGCGTCGGGGATGTTGTTCGACATGAGCCAGGCCGGCACTGCGGCGGGGACGACCCTGTCGAATGGCGTGAGCGTCAGGAATGTCGAAAAGGTCCTGGTCTGGGGCGCGAGCCAGAACGATACCTTTGTGGGAAGCTCTGGAGGAGACACCTTTTTTGGAGGCGCCGGAAACGATTCCTATACAGGTGGCGCGGGGACGAATTCCTTCAGCGGTGGTGAGGGAAATGACTGGGGCAATGCCGGCACAGGTACATCTGCGCAGATGGGCGGTGGCGGCGGCAATGACACTCTGACGGGTGGCGCAGGTGCCGATACCGTGGCGGGCGGAAACGACAATGATCTGCTGTCGGGCGCTGACGGTGCCGATACCCTGCAAGGCGGTGATGGAACCGACACCGTCACGGGGGGCGCCGGTAACGATGTGGTTTGGGGGGATAGCGGCAACGATCTGCTGGTCGGCGGTGTTGGCAATGACACAATCGTGGGATCTGTAGGGAATGACACGGCCTCCTACGCCGATGCGGCGTCGGGGGTAAGTGTCGATCTGTCACTGTTTGATACGCAGAATACGCTTGGCGCCGGCGAGGACAGATTGTCGAGCGTTGAAAACCTCATCGGGTCGTTCACAACGGATGCTTTGACCGGTGATGATGGTGCCAACCAACTGAACGGAGAGGGGGGCAACGACTATCTGGTCGGCCGAGACGGCAGGGATACGCTGTACGGTGGCGCCGGAGGTGATGACCTGCGTGCCGGCGCGGGCGATGACATGGTCTTCGGTGATGACGGCGAGGATCTCATCTTCGGCCAGGATGGCGAAGATGTGCTGTCGGGCGGCGCCGACGCTGACAGGCTATTGGGCGGCGCGGGCAACGACCTGCTGAACGGCAACGAAGGCGGGGATATCCTGACCGGCGGCAGTGGCAACGACACGCTGGTGACCAGTGACGGCGACGACACGCTGGAAGGCGGGGACGACAACGATCTGCTGACGGACACGATCGGCAGGGGGTACATGTCGGGCGAGACCGGTAATGACACCCTGGTTGCCGGCGACGCCAATGACGTGCTCAGCGGCGGTTTCGGCAACGACAGCCTGGATGCCGGCGGTGGCAACGACACCCTCTACGGTGGCGACCAGATCAATGATGATGGTGTTGACACCGTCTTGGGTGGCGCCGGGAATGATGAGATCCACACGCATGGTGGTGATGCCATCGATGGCGGCGAGGGATCGGACATTTTGTATGTCCACGGTTTTGAGTCGACAGCTGCCATCAGTATCAATGCAGGCGCCGGCGGTAATGTTGCGGGCATTGAAGCCATCAGCTTCCAGGGCGGCGGTTTTGCTGACACCCTGATCGGTAGTGAAGGCGGCGACACCTTCGTTGGCGGTGACCGGGCTGACACGGCCCTGGGCGGCGCCGGCGCGGATATCCTGCACGGGGAGGCCGGCGACGATGGCATGGATGGCGGCGGCGACAATGACATCCTGAGCGGCGGGGACGGAAAAGACAATCTGTCGGGCGGAGCGGGGGATGATACCCTGGCCGGCGGAGCCGGGGATGACATCTACTGGGTCGATGCGATCGGGGATGTGGTTATTGAAGCGGCGGGGCAAGGCGACGATATCGTCAATACGACCGTCAGCCTCATCCTGGCAGACGGGGTGGAGCGGTTGAGACTGGGGGGAACGATAATATCAACGCCACGGGTAATCCCGGCGACAACTATCTGGGTGGTAACGCCGGAAACAACATCCTGGACGGTGGCGCCGGCAGTGATACCCTGATTGGGCTGTCGGGCGACGACACCTACATAGTCGAGGCCGTCGGCGACCGGGTATTGGAGAATGCGGAGGCGGGTACCGACCTGATTCTGGCTTCAGTGAGCTACAATCTGGGCGCAGATATTGAGAACCTGACCTTTACGGGTACGGGCAATCTCACCGGCAATGGCAATAACATGGCCAATGTTTTGACCGGTAACTCGGGTAACAACTGGCTGGAAGGTGCGGCGGGTGTCGATACCCTGATCGGCGGACTTGGCAATGACACCTTCGTGGTCGATAACGAAGATAGCGTCGTGGAAAACGCCGGCGAAGGCAATGACTGGGTTCTGGCCGCGCGCAGCTATACCCTGGGCGCAAACCTCGAACACCTTGCATTGTCAGGCAGCGGCAACTTCACCGCAACCGGCAATAGCCTGGCCAACCGCATCGGCGGTAATTCCGGCAACAACTGGATCGACGGCCTGGGCGGCAACGACACCCTGGCGGGCGGACTGGGCAACGATACCTATGTCGTTGACGTGGGGGGCGACGCGGTTACGGAAGCTGCGGGCGACGGCACAGATATGGTGCAGGCTTCGCTGACCTATGGGCTCGGCGCCAATCTGGAGAACCTTGTCCTGACGGGCGCCGGCAATATCAATGGTACGGGCAATGACCTTAACAACATTCTGACAGGCAATGCCGGCAACAATGCGCTGGATGGTGGCGCCGGTGCGGACCGCATGGTCGGCGGGCTGGGCAACGACACCTATTATGTCGACAATGTCGCCGACAGCGTCGGCGAGAACCACCTGGAAGGCGCCGACACCATCATCTCGTCGGTCAGCTATTCGCTGAACGGCCGGGCGGTTGAAGTGCTGACCCTGACGGGAACGGGCAACCTGACCGGTGTCGGCAATTCGCTGAACAACATCATGACCGGCAATGACGGCAAGAACACGCTGGAAGGTGCGGCTGGCAACGATGTGCTGGATGGCGGGGCTGGCGCGGATCGTCTTTTGGGCGGGCTGGGCGACGATACCTACTATGTCGACAATATCGCCGACAGCGTCGGTGAAAACCATCTCGAGGGTACCGACACCATCATTTCGTCGGTGAACTATTCGCTGAACGGCCGTGCGGTGGAGGTGCTGACCCTGACTGGAGGCGGCAACCTGAACGGCACCGGCAATTCGCTGAATAACACGCTGACGGGCAATGCCGGCAACAATGTGCTGGACGGCGGCGCTGGTGTGGACAAGCTGGTCGGCGGATTGGGTGACGACACCTATTACGTCGACAACACCGGGGACAACGTGCAGGAACTGCACCTTCAGGGCACGGATACAGTGTTCAGTTCGGTGACCTATTCGCTGTTGGGTCGGGCGGTTGAAGTCCTGAACCTGACGGGTTCCGGCAACATCAACGCCACCGGCAATTCCCTGAACAACGCCCTGATGGGCAACAGCGGCAATAACCGGCTGGATGGTGGTGTGGGCAACGATACCCTGACGGGAGGGCTGGGCTCGGATGTGTTCGTGTTCTTGAACGGCACCTGGAAGGATACGGTCACCGATTTCAGCGCGGCGCAGAACGACAGCATCGATCTCCATGCCATAACCAATGGCGTGGCCAACAACGGCATGGTCACGCAGGTGGGGGGCAATGTCCTGATCAATCTGGGCGGCGGCAATACAATCACGGTGCTGGGGGCGACCCAAGCCGATGTGCTTAGCCATATGGTATGGTAAGTATGAGCGCCGATCTAATTTCATCGGATCGGCGCTCTAAGTCTTTGTTATGACGAGCATCTTAACCCGAAAAGTACACCAAACGTTTCGGGATGTCTCGAAGGCGTCATTGGCGAATATCTACTATGGTGGCGACGAGTGCAAATGTGTCCCGGCGTTGCGCCCAGGGCACAGCGGCAAAATTTCAGGAAAAATCGTATCTGATCGACGGTAAATCGATGCCGGTCGTCAATTTAGGGGATGACGCTTCAGCAATACTCGGGGTAGCATTATAAGGATTTATTGGGGAATCGGTGACTTGACGGGGAAGGGCGGAGGTCGAGGGGCGCAAGCTATCGAATGGCTTAAATTTCGAAATTTTCGATGTGTAAATTTGCCATCTATCATGGTTAATTGAGCCTTTTCGGTCGATCACATGTAAATCGCGTTCAAATTGGTGTGTTGCGATCAGAAATTTGTATATTCAATATTTTGGTTTGACGTTCTTCTTGTGGAAGCCGTTTTCTATTTATGAGTTATTTCAAATTTCGTTGAAATTTAGTTTAATCGTGTAATCAATAGTTTTGTTGTCTCTGTATGTTCGTTCCGGTCCTAATCTCTGCGCACTTTGCGCCATCCTATTTGAGGTTTTCTGATGGTTACTGTTACACAAGATAATTCAGCACAAACCGGTGGCGTCACCAGCTACATCTATAGTTCTGGGACGACTTTTTACGGTTATCTGTATAATCAGGATTCCTCTTACCTTTACTTCGATAATGCAAATATTCTCAACTATACAATGGGGTCCGGTAACGATGTCCTGACTGTTCAGGGGCAGCCTCTGTCCACTCCAGGCAACAAGCTCAACCTCAACGGTGGCGCCGGGATGGATGTCCTAAATGGCGATTTCTCGAACCTGACCACGGTTATGACTCTGACCAACAGTTCGTTGACCTCGAGTACGCTTTTGACCGCGACGAATTTCGAGCGATATTCTCTAACTCTGGGCTCTGCCGCAGACAGCGTCACCCTGACAAATCGTTTAGCCGGCGAGTATCTCGATGGTGGCGCTGGAAAGGACAGCCTCAATGTCGACAACTCCGTTCAGTCGGCAGCCGTCAACAGTTCCATTTCCGACGGCGGTGATGGTACTTTTACCGGATATTTCTACAATTCCAGCAACGAATATCTCAATTTTAACCGCTTCGAGACCCTTACCTACAAGATGGGGACCGGCAGTGATGTCCTCAATATTGGTGGTGGCGCCTTGGCCACGGTTGGCAACAGCATCACAGTCGACGCCGGTGCGGGGGCTGGCATCGACACGCTGAGCGCCGACTTGTCGGCAGTGACCGCAAATCTTACCATGACCAATGCCGCGTTTTCGGGCACGGGCGTTAGCCTGGCCAAGTTCGAGATTTACAGTGTCACCTTTGGCAGTGGTAATGACGCCTCCACTCTGAGCAACCGCTCTGCCAACGAGGTTTTGAGCACGGGTAGTGGTAAGGATACGGTGACGATCGACAATTCGACGCAGACCGTCGGGGTCTCCAGTTCGATTTCCGATGGCGGAAGTGGCACATTCAGTTCTTCGCTGTATAATCGGGCGGGCAACTATACCTATGTCTACGGCAACGAAGTCCTGACCTACAAGATGGGCAAGGGCGACGATACCGTGTCAATTAATGCAGGAGCCCTAGCAACCGCGGGAAACAGCCTGACAGTCGATGGTAATCTCGGCACGGATACGCTGTCGAGCGCTGATCTGTCGGCAGTTACCGCCAATCTGACCATGACAAACAGTTCAATTTCAGGAACCGGCGTCGAAATTTCAAACTTTGAAGTGTACTCTTCTGTAAGCTTGGGCAGCGGCAGTGACAGCGTGACCCTGTCTGGGGCGGTAAGTGTGGGAAGTATTGCTTTTGGAGAGGGCGACGACGTTGCCCATCTTACCGATAGAACGACTTACGAAACCCTTGACGGCGATACTGGGGTGGATTCCATGACAGTAGACAATTCTGTCCAGTCCGTCGGTGTTTCCAGTACAATCTCGAATCATGACGGCAGCAGCTTCTCAGGATATTTATATAACAGCGGCGGCGCCTATACTTATTACGATGCTTTTGAAAATCTGACCTACTTGATGGGGACCGGTGACGACAGCCTCTCGGTTAACGGTATCCCCCTCACCGTGGCAGGGACCAGTCTGACGCTTGACGGCGGAGCAGGGACGGATACCCTTTCGGCAGACCTGTCAACGGTCACTGTCGACCTGACAATGACCAACAGTTCGATCACCGGGATAGCCCTTAACATTTCGAGTTTCGAAACGTATGGCACTCTCTATTTCGGCAGCGGCACGGATAGTATCGCCTTAACTGGGACATTTGGCTTGGGTAGCGCTGATCTGGGCGCAGGTGACGACGGTGCAGAACTGGGCGACCGTAAAACCAATGAATCCCTCTCGGGCGGCATCGGCATTGATGATCTGATGGTCGACAATTCTGTTCAGTCCGTCGGTGTTTCCAGCACGATTTCGAACTATGATGGCAACAGCTTCTCGGGATACCTTTACAACGGCAGCGGCGCCTATACGTATTTTTATAGCTTTGAGACCCTAACCTACGCAATGGGGACCGGCGACGACAATCTCGTTGTTAACGGCATCCCGCTGACCGTGGCGGGGACGGGTCTAACGCTTGATGGCGGGGCGGGGACCGACACATTGTCTGCAGATATGTCGACGGCGGTCGATGATATCGCCGTTACGGGAGCGTCAATATCCGGCGTCTCCCTCAGCATCGCGGGCTTTGAAGCTTATGGAAGTTTGAGCCTGGGTAGTGGTGACGACAGTGTGGACCTGTCTGGAGCCGTGACTGCAACCAGCATCGATCTGGCCGCGGGCGACGACACCGTCGATCTCAGCGACCGCGTCATCAGCGAAAGTGTCCATGGCGGGACGGGCACAGATGCATTGACCGTCGACAATTCCACTCAGACGACCGGCGTCAGCGGCAACCTCGCCAATTATGACGGCAGCAGTTTCTACGGTTATCTCTATAACGCCAGCGGCGCCTATACGTATTTCACTGCATTCGAAAACCTTACCTATTTGATGGGGACAGGCGACGATAGTCTTTCGGTCACCGGCATCCCTCTCACAGTCGCAGGGACCAGTCTGACGCTGGATGGCGGCTCGGGGACGGACTCGTTGTCAGCCGACCTCGCCGCAATCACCGTCGATGTAACGGTCACCAATACTTCGATTGTCGGCATTGACCTCGACATCGCCAATTTCGAAACCTACGCCAGTCTCGGTCTGGGTAGCGGCGATGATACCGTCACCCTGAGTGATCGAACGGCTTACGAAAACCTGGGGGGGGGGGACGGTACCGACAGCCTGACGATTGACAATTCGACTCAGACCACGGGCGTGTCTGTTACGCTAAGCAACTATGACAATAGTAGTTTCTTTGGCTATGTTTACAACGGCAGCGGTACCTATTCCTACGTGACGGATTTCGAGAACGTAACCTATTTTATGGGGACGGGCGACGACAACCTTTCCATTGATGGCCATCCCCTGAGTGCACCAGCGACCCGTATTGTTGTTGATGGGGGGCTCGGAAACGACGCAGTCAGCGTCAGTCTCACATCTTTGGGCAGTACGACGATTACGGCCGTCGGCACGGTCCTGACCTTTGGCGACAATTCGATTGGCCATTTCGAACAGGTTACCCTTAACCTCGGCAACGGCAGCAACGATGTTACGACCGGCAGTGAGATCGACTACATCAATGGCGGTACCGGGGACGAACAACTGGATGGTGGGCTTGGCGATGACTTCATAGATGGTGGTGCGGGCACCAATACCGTCGCCTACCTATCCGCAACTTCGGGCGTAACAGTATCTCTGGCCACGCCAGGAACCGCTCAGGATACCGGCGGCGCCGGCGTGGACACACTTTACAACCTCCAGAACCTGACTGGTTCTTCGTACAATGATAGTCTGACGGGCAGCGACGGTAACAATCTCCTTGATGGCCGCTCAGGCGCGGACTCCCTGGCCGGTGGCCTGGGTGATGACACATATTATGTTGAGAACGCTGGCGACGTGGTCAACGAAGCCACAAGTGCGGGTACCGATACCGTCCTGTCGACCGTGACCTTCACGCTGGCCGGCAAGCAGGTCGAACACCTGACCCTGACGGGCTCGGCCAGTGTCAATGGTACGGGCAATGGCTTCAACAATATCCTGAACGGCAATAGTGGCAATAACCGGCTGGATGGCGGCGCCAACAACGACACCATGTCGGGCGGTGTCGGGGACGATACCTACGTCATTTCTGGCGGTGGCGATTCGGTCGTAGAAGGTGCTGATGCGGGCATCGATACGGTTGAGTCTGCCATCGCCTATCTCCTTGGTGCCAATGTCGAGAACCTGCTCCTGACCGGCAGTGCAGCGGTGAACGGTACAGGCAACAGCTTGAACAATGTGCTGACCGGCAATAGCGGGGGCAACACCCTGACCGGCGGTACCGGCAACGACACCTATTACGTCCAGAATCTGACCGACAATGTGGTGGAACTGGTTGGCGAAGGCACCGACCTTATCGTTTCGACCGTGGCCTATAGCCTGGTTGGACGCCAGGTCGAAAACCTGACGCTGACTGGATCGGACAATGTCAACGCGACCGGCAATGACAGCGACAATATCCTGACGGGCAATGCCGGTAATAACCTGCTGGATGGTGGCCTCGGCAACGACACCATGATCGGCGGATTGGGCGATGACACCTATGTCGTCAATGCCACCACTGACCTGGTGACCGAAGCGGTGGGCGAAGGCAGCGATACGGTCCAGTCGTCGGCAACCTTTACCCTGAGCAGCAATATCGAGACCCTGACCCTGACCGGGGCGGGCAATATCAATGGCGTGGGTAACGCCGGCAACAACCTGATCACCGGCAATTCCGGCAACAACCTCCTGGACGGTGGCGCCGGCAATGACAGCCTGACTGGTGGACTGGGCGACGACAGCTACATTGTCGATGCCGCCGGCGACGCGGTGACCGAGAACAACAGCGAAGGCACCGACACGGTTTATGCGTCGGTCACCTATTTGCTGGGCGCCAACCTGGAGCACCTCAGCTTGACCGGGTCGGCCAATATCAATGGCACTGGGAATGCGCTGGGCAACAACCTGATCGGCAATACCGGCAACAACCGGCTGGACGGAGCTGCCGGGGTCAACGCTCTGTTCGGGGGCCTGGGCAACGACACCTATGTTGTGGCCACGGTTAATGACAGCGTCACCGAATATGCCTCGGAGGGCACAGACACGGTCGAGTCGACCATCACCTACACCCTGGGCGCCGATGTCGAAAACCTGATCCTGACGGGTTCGGCCAATATCAACGGCACTGGAAATACGCTCAACAACACCTTGACCGGCAATGCCGGCAACAACGTGCTGGACGGCGGTGCCGGCAATGACACCATGACCGGCGGCGCCGGCAACGACACCTATTACGTCCAGGCTGGGGCCGACAATGTCGTCGAACTGAGCGGCGAGGGCACCGACCTCGTCATATCGACGGTGACCTATAGCCTGTCCGGGCGCCAGGCCGAAAACCTGACCTTGACCGGAGCGGCGGCGATCAACGCCACCGGCAACGGTGTCGGCAACGTCCTGACGGGCAATACCGGCAACAACCTGCTGGATGGCGGGACCGGCAACGATACCATGGTCGGTGGGCTGGGCGATGACACCTTTGTCGTCAGCGCCACGGGCGACGTGGTCACCGAAGCGACCAGTGCCGGCACGGATACGGTTCAGACAGCCGTCACCCTGACCCTGGCTGTCAATGTCGAAAACCTGGTCCTGTTGAGCACGGCCTTGAACGGGACCGGAAACGGCCTGGGCAATGTGCTCACCGGCAATGTCAGCAATAACCTGTTGGATGGCGGCGCCGGGGACGACAGTCTCAGTGGCGGTCTGGGCGACGACAGCTATGTCGTCGATGCGGCGGGCGATGTCGTGACCGAAGCGGCCAGCGAAGGCACAGATACGGTGTCCTCGTCGGTCGCCTACGTGCTGGGCGCGAGTGTCGAGAACCTGATCCTGACCGGTTCAGCCAATATCAACGGTACGGGCAATGCGCTCAACAATAGCCTGACCGGTAACGCCGGCAACAACCGGCTGGACGGCGGGGCCGGCGTCAACAGCCTGGCTGGCGGGTTGGGCGACGACACCTACGTCGTGGCGACGCTCAATGATTCCGTCATCGAAGCTCCCGCCCAGGGGACGGATACGGTCGAATCCACCATCAGCTACACCTTGGGCGCCGATGTCGAAAACCTGGTCCTGACCGGGGCAGCGAATATAAACGGCATCGGCAATACTCTGGGTAACGTCCTGACGGGCAACACCGGCAACAATCTGCTGGACGGCGGGGCCGGCGACGATACCGCCATTGGCGGTCTGGGGGACGACACCTTCGTCGTTGGCTCGGTCGGCGATGTGGTCACCGAAGCGGCCGCTGAAGGCACCGACCTGGTGCAGTCCGCGGTCACCTGGACCTTGGGCGCCAATGTCGAAAACCTGACCCTGACCGGATCGGCCAACGCCAGCGGCACCGGCAACGGTAGCAACAACGTCATCATCGCCAATAGCGGCAACAACATGCTGGACGGTTTGGCCGGTAACGACAGCCTGAGCGGCGGCCTGGGCGACGACAGCTACATGGTCGATGTCGAAGGCGACGTGGTGACCGAGGCCGTGGGCGAAGGCACCGACCAGGTCGTGGCGGCACTGAGCTATGTGCTGGGGGCCAACTTCGAAAACCTGACCCTAGGCGGTACCGGCAACTTCAACGCGACCGGCAACAGCGGCAATAACGTTATCGTTGGGAATATCGGCAATAACCGGCTGGACGGCGGGGCAGGCACGAACAGCCTGACCGGCGGGGCCGGCGACGATACCTATGTCGTGGCAACCGTCGCGGATAGCGTCGGGGAAGCCCTGGGCGATGGCACGGATACGGTCGAAGCAGCCATCACTTACACTCTCGGCGCCAATGTCGAAAACCTGATCCTGACCGGGGCGGCGAACATCAACGGAACCGGCACGGCGGGTAACAACGTGCTGACCGGCAACAGTGGCAACAACGTACTGAGTGGCGGATTGGGCAACGACACCTATTTCATCCAGAACGCCGGCGATAACGTTGTCGAAGCCAACGGCGACGGGACAGACACAATCTATTCGACTGTCACCTATGCCTTGTCGGGGCGCTATATCGAGAGCCTTGTCCTGACCGGAGCCGCGGCAATCAATGCCACTGGCAACAGCCTGGCCAACAGCCTGACCGGCAATGACGGTGCAAATAGCCTGACCGGTTTGGCCGGCCACGACGACCTGGACGGTGGACTGGGAGTGGATACCTTGATCGGTGGCGCCGGCGATGACAGTTACGGCGTTGACAATGCCGGCGACGTGGTGACGGAGTTGGTCAATGAGGGTACCGATACCGTACGTTCCTCCATTTCCTACACCTTGGCTACGAATGTCGAAAACCTCATCCTTCTGGGGGCGAGTAACGTCAATGGCACGGGTAACGACCTGAACAACGTCCTGACCGGTAACGCCGGTACCAATCTGCTCACTGGCGGTCTGGGTGACGACAGCTATTACATCCAGAATGCGGCCGACAATGTCTCCGAGGCAGCTGGTGCCGGCATCGATACGATCTTCTCTTCGGTGACATACTCACTGGCGGGAAAACAGGTTGAAAACCTGACCTTGACAGGCGTTGCCAGCCTTAATGCGACCGGCAACGGTTTGGCTAACGGTCTGACCGGCAATGACGGGGCCAATACGTTGGATGGCGGATCGGGTCATGACCGCCTCAACGGCGGTTTGGGGGCCGACAGCCTGATCGGTGGCACTGGCAATGACACCTATGTCATCGAAAGTGCGGGCGATATCATCACGGAAGCCGCTGGTGCAGGCACGGATACGGTCGAATCCTCGATCACCTATATTCTGGCGACCAATACCGAGAACCTGACCCTGACCGGGACGGCGGCGCTTAACGGAACCGGCAACGAATTCAGCAACATCCTGACCGGTAACAGCGGCAATAATATCCTTACCGGCGGCCTGGGCAACGACACCTATTATGTCCAGAACACTGGCGACAATGTCGCTGAGTTGGGTGGCCAGGGCACAGATGTGATCTTCTCCACCGTCACCTACAGCCTTAGCGGCCGCTACGCCGAAACGATCAATCTGACAGGCTCCGCAGACATAAATGCCACCGGCAACAGCCTGGCCAATACTTTGATCGGCAATGACGGCATCAATACGCTGAACGGTAAGGGCGGGGTTGATGTGCTGACCGGCGGTCTGGGTGCGGACATCTTCCTGTTTGAATCCGCCAGCGGCAAGGACAGCATTACCGACTTTAGCGCTGCACAGAACGACAGCATCGACATCAACGCCTATACCGGCGGCGTAGCCAATGTCGGGCTTGTGGCTCAGGTTGGGTTGAACGTTGTGATCACGCTTAGCAGCGCCAACATCATCACGGTGATGAATACCAACCAAGCCGACGTGCTTAGCCACCTTGTATGGTAAGGGACTGGCCTGGAGGGCTGATCTGATGGCATCAGATCGGCCCTTCTGGTTTTTTTGTTTTAAGCCCACCTTATTTCGGAGACGTGGAGGGCCGTAAGGCTAGTCATGTTTTTCGGGATCTGACTGGGGCCCAAGCCGCATTTCATCCTTATTTTTTCCGGGGCATAATTTACGGCCAGGGCAGACAAGGAAAAAGTACATGTCGATGACAGAGGAAATTTGCCGCTGGGCCTATGCCAAGGCCATGCGTCTGGAACACATCCGCCAAGCTCTGGAAGATTACGGCAGGGCGGTTTTTATCGATGACGGACTGGAAGACACCGAAATATTGCCGGTGCCGCATCGGTTTGTGCTGTCGCGGGTCGATATATCGCACGCGTCGGGCCATCCCCTGACCTATTGCAACGGCGTCCGGGTCGCCTGAACTCACAACCTTTCGCAAATCTACCTGAAGCTTCGCTTCGCTTCATGGCCGAACTGTCGGTAATATTGTAACGTAGCGACGGCCGGTGGCAACTCCGGCCGTTAAATATGTGTGCCTATTCGTAAAACTAAAATTGCAGGGCAGACCATGGCTGATTTTACCGTTGAACCCGTCGATACTGTCAACACCACCACCGCTGGCACGCAGCGCGCGCCCGAGATCACCGGGCTGGACGGCGGCGGCTATGTCGTCACCTGGTATGGCAACACAGCCGACCTTGGGACAGTTCTGTATGCCCAGGTGTATGGCGCCGATGGCGACAAGCTTGGCGGCGAAGTCGTGGTGGCCGACCACCTGCCCGTGACAGGGGCCGATGTCGCCGCAAGAGCTGACGGTGGTTTTGTCGTTATCTACACGGAAGCCGGCTCTGCGTTTGGTATCGCCGGCGATCCGCCGGTGATTGCCGGCCGGCATTTCGATGCAACGGGGGCGGCGACCTCGGCTGCCTATGCGATCAGCCAGGCGCCGACTCTGGACCAGATCAACCCCGACATTGCCCGCCTGGCCGACGGTGGCTTCATGGTCACCTGGAGTGGTCAGCAGCAGGCCAGTTCGAGCGACCACAACCTGCATGGCCAGAAGCTGAACCTGTACGGTCAGCGCGTCGGCGACATGCAATACGTCGCGGCGAACCTGTCCTATCAGGGATGGGCGCCCAATCCGACCGCGGGGGACAGTGGGACCAGTGTTATTGCGCGGTCCGACGGGGGCTGGATCGTGGGGTGGATGACCGGGCGGTCGGCCAGTACGGCGTTTTTGACCTTGCAGGCCTACAACGCCAGCGGAGCGCCCGTCGGTGTCGCGGTTGAAGTGAAGCCCGGCACCTATCCGGTATCGTCTTTCGATGCCGATATTTCGGTGCTGGATGACCTCACGGTCGCGTTCAACAGCCAGTCACGCGTGTTTATCGCCGACCTGTCGACCGGCGCGGTGACATCCTTCGATTCCAATGTTTCGGCCAATACCGGCCTTCTCGCTGATATCCAGGGCCTGCCGGACGGTTCGCTCCTGGTGACCTGGACCGAGGTTGACGGCGCCGCCGGCCTGTTGAAGGCCGCGATCTATGACCGCGCCGGTGTGGTCTTGAGCGACATCGTGACCGTGACGGCGGCGGGCAATAACCGCTATGCCACGGCGACGATGCTGTCGGACGGTAATGTCGCCCTGGCCTGGACCGACACGGTCAGCAGCGACATCGAGACCACCATCATTTTGCGCAACCATGGCCCGGAATTGACCGGCGAACCGGTGGTGCTGCCCGGCGCCACAGAGGATACGGTCTATACCCTCAGCACGGCCGACCTCCTGGCCGGATATACCGATACGGATGGCGACAGTCTGAGTGTCAAGAGTTTGACGCTGGAAGGCGGCACCCTGGTCAACAATGGAGACGGCACTTACAGTTGGACGCCGCCGGCCAACTATTTCGGACCGATCGGATTGAGTTACAAGATTTCCGATGGTCAGGGCGCCAATCTGATCGTCACGCGCAGTTTCGAGGTTGCGCGTGTGACCGACACGATCTTCAACTCGAACTCGACACGGCTGGATCAATATTCGGAAAACCTGACCCTTACCGGTCGCGGTAATATCAAGGGCGTGGGCAATAGCTGGGACAATGTGCTGACCGGCAACAGCGGCATCAATACGCTGGAAGGCCAGTTGGGCAACGACACCTACTATGTCCAGAACAGCGAAGACCATATCGTTGAATACCGCAACGGTGGAGTCGATCTCGTCTATGCTTCGGTCGATTACAGCCTGGCAGGGGGAGATACCGAGTATCTGTTTCTGACCGGCACGGCCGATCTCAACGGCAGGGGCAACGCTTCTGCCAACACACTGGCGGGGAACGGCGGCGCCAACCGGCTGAGCGGCGATCGCGGGCATGACCGGCTGAACGGTGGCGCCGGCGCCGATACGTTGATCGGGGCAACGGGCAACGACACCTATGTTGTCGACAATGTCGGCGACTCTGTCAGTGACGTCGATGAGAACTTCTTTAGCGGTGGAACTGACGTCGTGGAAGCCTCGGTGAGCTGGACACTGGGCACGGATCTCGAGCAACTGGTTTTGACCGGGGCGGCCGCCATCGACGGTACCGGCAACGGCCTGAGCAATGTTCTGACCGGCAATGACGCGCGTAACGTGCTGACGGGAGGCTTGGGTAACGACACCTACTATATCCAGAACGAGACAGACCGCGTCGTCGAACTGCACTTCGAAGGCGAGGATACGGTCATCTCATCGGTCAGCTATTCTCTGTTTGGCAGGGCGGTGGAAACCCTTCTCCTGACAGGCACGGGGAATCTCAACGGTACCGGCAATTCGCTTAACAACACCCTGACCGGGACCGATGGCAACAACGTTCTGGATGGCGGCACCGGCGGAGACCTGATGAGCGGCGGCCTGGGTAACGACACCTACTATGTCGACAATTTTTACGATAATGTCGCCGAGTTGCACCTTCAGGGCAACGATACCGTGTATGCGTCGGTGACCTATTCCTTTTTTGGCCGGGCGGCGGAGGTGCTGATCCTGACCGGGGCTGGCAATATCAACGGGACCGGCAATTCGCTCGTCAACACCCTTATCGGCAACAGCGGTGCCAATGTGCTCGACGGCGCGGGCGGAAACGACAACCTGACCGGTGGGGCAGGGGCCGACGTGTTCCTGTTCTCGGCCGGGAGCCGGGCCGACACCGTTACGGATTTCAACGCGGCCGACAACGACAGCCTCAATGTCAACGCCTACACCGGTGGGGTGGCCAATGCTGGTCTGGTGAGCCAGACGGGTAACCATGTTGTGATCAACCTGGGCGGAGGCAATGTGGTCACGGTTTTGAACGCCAGCCAAGCCGAAATTCTCGCCCATATGGTGTGGTAGGTCAAAAAACACCGTTTTCAGGTGGTATCTTTAGGCCTATGGTCCCCGCAAAATAATAGGAGGACACCATGGCTGGACTGTTCAGTATGCGTAGTGACGTGAACGCTTCGGCCCTGGCGGCTGCCCCGGCAGTTGGCGCAGTGCTCGGCGCTCCGTATGTGGGCACGGGCGGCAATGACACCTATGCCGGCGGCGTTGATCCGGATGAGATCTATGGCGGCCAGGGCGACGACGTCCTGTCCGGTGGCGGCGGCAACGACAACCTGGGCGGGGAGATCGGCAACGACACGGTCAGCGGTGATGACGGCGACGATACGGTCGACGGCGGGCACGGTGACGACAGCGTGTGGGGCGGTGCTGGCAACGATCTGGTCCTTGGCGGCGAAGGCGCAGACACCATGGCGGGCGGCGCCGGCAACGATACCTATTATATTACCAATGCCGGGGACACTGTCGTCGAAGCGGCGGATGAGGGCACGGACTGGCTTCACAGCCAACTGAGTATCGACCTGACGGCGATTGGTGTGGAGAACGTCTCGCTTATGACGTCAGTTGGTACGCAGCTTATCGGCAACGGACTCAACAATGTCATGTACGGCAATGCCGGCGACGACAGTTTCTGGGGCGGTGCCGGCAATGATAGCCTGAACGGCTTCGGCGGCAATGACAGCCTGAGCGGCGGCACCGGCGACGACACCTACTTTGTTGACAGTTCCGGCGACACTGTTGCCGAAGCTGATGGCGAAGGCACCGACATCGTCTATACCGGGGCGACCTACTCGCTGGTCGGGCGGGCGGTTGAAAACGCGATTCTGCTGGGGGTCGGCAATATTTCTCTGACCGGCAATGCGCTCAACAATCAACTGAGCGGCAATGCCGGCACCAACGGGCTGAATGGCGGCGGCGGCAATGACTGGCTGGACGGTGGCAATGGCGCGGATACCCTGGTCGGCGGTCTTGGTGACGACACCTTCTATGTCGACAACCTCTCCGACCTCGCCGTCGAGCTTCATCATGAGGGCAATGATACCGTTTTGTCCTCGGTGACCTATTCGCTGTTCGGAAGAGCTGTGGAGACCTTGATGGCGACAGGGGAAGGTCATGTCAGCCTGACCGGCAACTCACTGGCCAATACCGTGACCGGCAATAGCGGAAACAACGCCCTGAACGGCGGCACCGGCAAGGACACCCTGACGGGGGGACTGGGTGATGACAGCTACTGGGTCGACAACACCGGCGACAAGGTGGTCGAGGCGTCAGGCGAAGGTTTTGATACGGTCTTTGCCAGTGTCACCTACACCCTGGCCGGACGTTACGCCGAGGTCCTGGAACTGACCGGGGCGGCGAACCTGAACGCCACCGGCAACAGTGTCAGCAACACGCTGCGGGGCAACGGCGGGAACAACACGCTGAACGGTCTGGCCGGCAACGATATCCTGACCGGCAATGGCGGACTCGACGTTTTCCTGTTTTCGGCCGGCAGTCGGGCGGATACCGTCACCGACTTTACGGTGGCCGATGGCGACCTGATCAATGTCAATGCCTATACCGGCGGCGTGGCAAATGCGGGACTTGTGACCCAGTCGGGCCTCAACGTCGTCATCAATCTGGGCAGTGGCAACGTCATTACCGTTCTGAACGCGGCTCAGGCGGATGTGCTGAGCCACATCGTCTGGTAGCGCTCACCAAAAGTTCGCATTTGTTTAACCGCCGTGGGGCAAAGTCTCGCCCGGAGGTGGGACCATGGCGAAATCGATCTGGACTCTCATTGACGGCAAGGCGTCGGTGCTGGCCCTGTATGAGGGAGGGCCTGACAACGACACCCTGAGCGGTGGACCAGACGACGACACCCTCTATGGCTATGGCGGCGACGACGACCTGTCGGGCGGCGGGGGCAACGACACCCTATACGATGGCGATTTCGCACAAGACGGTAGTGACACGCTCAGCGGCGGTGACGGCGACGACGTGATCTACGTTCTTGGCGGTTACGATGAGGTCATCGATGGCGGCGCCGGGACGGATATCCTAGTCCTGGACCTGTCGCACACGGACTGGAGCGGCGACTTCTGGTTGGGCGACGGATATGTCGTCGAGCAAGGGGGGATTTTCGTCTCCGGCATCGAAGCCTTTCACCTGATTCTTGGGGACTACGGCAACTACGTCTTTGGCTCTGCCGGTTCCGACACGGTCGAGGGCGGTGCCGGCGAGGATCTGATATGGGGGCACGGCCAAATCTCGGGCGCTGGTGGCGACGACCAGATTATAGGTGGTGTCCTCAATAGCCTCTTCGACGGTGGCGACGGCAATGACAACCTGTTTGGCGGCAGCGGGACGGATCTTATCGAAGGCGGTCTGGGGGATGACACTGTGGTGGGTGGCGTCGGCGATACCCTGGACGGCGGCGCCGGCAAAGATTGGCTCGGCTTCCGGATCAGCGGAAACCTGGTTTTCGACCTGCGTATCGAAGGGGCGCAGGAGACCGGTAATGGGATCGTTTACGTTACTGGAGTCGAAGGAGTTTTCGGCTGGACCGGCAATGATCATCTGACGGGAACCGATCGGGGCGACTACCTGAATGGTATGGTGGGGAACGATACGCTGATCGGGGGTTTGGGTGCCGATACCTATGGCGTGTCGAGCCTCAACGACGTCATTGTCGAGACGGCCGGCGGCGGGCGCGATCTGGTAGAGGCCTCGATCAGCTACACGCTGGGCGCGGCGCTGGAGAACCTCACCCTGACCGGCTCCGACGCGATCAACGGCACGGGCAATGGCTGGGGCAATGTCATCACCGGCAACAGCGGCGCCAACCTCTTGGATGGCGCCGGCGGGGTGGACACCCTGATCGGTGGCGCCGGGACTGACAGCTACGTTGTCAACTCCGCCGCGGACAGCGTGGTCGAGGTCGCCGAGCAGGGGACGGATACGGTGCTGAGCAGCGTCACCTACGCCTTAAGCGGCGAGGTCGAGAACCTGACCCTCACCGGGACGGCCAAGATCCACGGCACGGGCAATGGGCTCAACAATGTGCTGACGGGCAATGCGGGCGACAATCTGCTGCGTGGCGGTTTGGGCGACGACACCTATTACGTCCAGAATGCCGGAGATACGATTACCGAGCTGAGCGGCGAAGGCAATGACCACGTCATGGCCGGCCTGTCGTTTTCTCTGGCCGGAAGCCATACTGAAATCCTCACCCTGACTGGTTCAGCCGATATCAACGCCACAGGCAACAGCCTGGACAATCATCTGAACGGCAATGGAGGCCACAACGTGCTGGACGGCGGCGCGGGCATCGACACGATGGCCGGCGGACTGGGGAACGATACCTACTACGTTCAGTTTACTGGCGATGAGGTGGTCGAGGCCAGCGGGCAGGGGACCGACCTCATCTATGCCAGTGTCGATTACGATCTGATCGGGCGCTATGTTGAAACCCTTACCCTGACGGGTTCTGGGTATACCAAGGCTATCGGCAACAGCCTGGCCAATACGCTGAACGGCAATGCCGGCAACAATGTATTGGACGGCCGCGGCGGCAGCGATGTTCTGACGGGTGGTCTTGGGGCTGACGTCTTTCTCTTCAAGCGAGCCAGCGGTGGCGACACCATCACCGACTTCAGCAAAGTGCAAAACGATCGTATCAACGTTCATGACTATATGGGCGGCATTGCCAACACGTCGCTGGTCGCCCAGGCCGGCAGCGATGTGGTGATCGCGTTCGACGGGGGTAACACCATTACGGTGCTGAATGCGTTACGGGCCGAGGTGCTGAGCCAGATGGTGTGGTAGACCCATACAACCCCAAATAACGGTGTCTTACCTTCTCAAAGCGTAGTACACTGGCGAGTTCTCGCCTTGGTTGAAGGCGCGGGGTGCCAGTCATGCCCAATGGGATTACGGTTCAAATCAACGATCATGCCCACTTCGTAACCTTCAAGTTGCAAGGCATCGTCTATGGCAGCGAACTCCTCGCCAAAACCGAAGAGGTCTATCGCGGCCTTGACGAACCGTGGCGGTACAACCGGCTCTTTGATATCCGCGGCTTTATCAACGTCCTGCAGTTCGAGGACTTTCAGGCCATGGCCGAGCAATGGCCGCTGCTGGCGGGCGGGCATTACCCGACCCGCTTCGCCATCGTCACAGACGACGCCACCCGCGCCGCGCGGATCGAGGCTTTTGATCCAATGTTCACCGACATCACCTCTCGCGTGTTCGGCCGAAGCCGTGACGCCATCGGTTGGCTCACCGAAGGGGTTCATGTTCACAACGTGACTGTCCTTCCCCGCCGCGCGTAATCTGACATTTCCGTCAAGCGCTTGATACGTCACGCGATTTCATCAATATGCCGTCTGGCCTGGAAGGAGCTGTGCATGGCGCCCAGGAAAACCCTGCGAATTGACGACGTGGCCTCAGCAGCCCTCGACATGGTTGCGGCTGAGGGAGGGGAGATCGACTTTACCTCGGCGCCGGAGAAAGGGGAGCACCTTCTGGTTCACCATTCCGATGGTGTCACAGGGGGCTGTAATCGGTAGCCGTTTGCGGTCGTCAGGTCGGCGTTATGCCGCTGCGTGGAACGAACCAGGTCGCAGCGGCACCGTGCGGATCGGGGAGGTCGAGTTCATAGTCCAGGCCGCATGGGCCGCGGCGAACGGACAGGATGATGGCTGTCCCCAGACCTTCGTAGGGAAAGCGCAGGTAAACCGTGGCGCCGGCTTCGAGAGGGGCCTCTGCTGGCCGGGTTGGGCGGGGGCGCAGGAGATAGCCTTTGAGGGCGGGATCGGCGGCCACGGCGCGGTTGACCCGGGCGCTGTGGCTGAACGGCGTGACGGCGATTGCGTCGGCAAGACCAAAACGAAAGCCAGTATCGTCCATGTCATCGCTCCCGCTTGTCCGAATTAAATGTATATAAAATACATCAAAAAGTCAAGCAGAGAATGTCTTATTGGTACATTGCGCGCCGAGTCGGATGGTTAAGGAGCGGAGACTCAGTTTACGCGCAGGCCCTCGAAGGGGCGGGCCCAGTCGACCGCGATGGCTTCGATTGGGGCAAAGGCCGGGTTCAGGCTGTGCAGGTCCCACAGGCCCGGGGTCTTGCTGGAGCGCAGGATCTTGATCATCCGCTGGCCATCGATGGTACGCACCAGGACCTGCTTGTTCAGCAGGGGGGACGGGTCGTCGTATTTGTGGCCAAAGACCGCGATTTCGCCCGGCATGAAGCGCGGCGTCATTGAGGTGCCGTCGACGATCACGGCCACGCTGTCCTCAATATTGAAAGGCTCCAGCGGCTCGAAATCGCCGGAGTCGTAATCGTCGATGTAGGAACCGTCGGGCCCGGCCAGGGCGCGGCCGATGACCGGCACCTTGGCTTCGCGCATCGGGCCGATGCCGGCATACAGCCAGGCCGCCCGGACCTTGAACTTTTCGGCGTATTCCAGCGCCTTCTTGAACGAGAAGGAGGCCGTGCCGCTTTCGTTGTTGCGGTAAGAACTGGTCCAGCCGAAACGGCGCGCGGCATCCACCGCCGTTTCAAACCCCGCCTCGATCCGGGCCCGCATCAGTCGTTCGCTTTGTTCGCTCATGAGGTGAATGTATAAACTGTACAAATGTATTTTTCTTACATTTATCTCTTGACGTGAAAATACATATTTCATACATTGATGTTCGCCGGATGTTCCGGCCTCCCTGAAACCTTGCGGGCGGCTTTTTCTCCTTTGCCGCCCGCCCTCTTATTGCGCCTGGAGCGCCTGCGATGATGCATGTCTATGAGTTTATACGAGGCCTTTTGCGCGGTTTCCGTTCCTTATGGGAAACGGCCTTTCCACCTGCCGGCAATCCGTTGCTGCGCGATCCCTTCTGCGCGCGGTTGCGGTCCGAAATCGCCGAAGCCCGCCGGCGTCACAAGCCCGTCCGTCATCTCAAGGCGCAACTGGAAGCCCGGGTTGATGAGATCCTGGGTGAAAAGGGGCGGTCATGAGCGGCTGGACACCGAACCGCCTGGCGGAACTGAGCCGTCGCTGGAACCAGGGCGAGTCCAGCGCCGCCATAGCCAACTCTCTGGGTGTCAGCCGCAGCGCCGTGATCGGCAAGGTGTTCCGACTGCGTAAGGCCGGCCACGATCTGAGGGACAATTCGGCGACCATCGCCATGGGTTATCTGTTCACCCGCGCCCGGGTGGCGGTCAGGACCGAAAAAGCGGAAGCGGCGGCGCCGTTTCGACCTGTCGGGCTGGATCCTTTTGTCGTCGAGCCCGAACCGTCGAGTCCGCGGGCGCGCCAGGCGGCGGAGGGGCGGGCCTTTCTGGCGGCTCTGGAGGCCGCCATGCCGGGGACGGGGATTCCGTTCGGGGATCTGAGCCGGCGGGCCTGCGCCAATATTACCGGTGGCGAAGCGCCGAATTGGTTGTTTTGCGGAGCGGAGACGACGCCGCGTAGCCGTTACTGCGCCGCTTGCCGGCCGAAAATGTATCTTCCCGTATCGGAGCGTTCATGAGCCAGTCCAAACGCCAGAAGCGCATCAATCAGCTAACCTATTGTCCGTCGCTCGAGTCTGTCGCTCTGGCGGGGATCGCCCGCCAGGACCTGGAACCGGTCTATGACCTGACGGGCGCCGATACCGGCGTCAAGCGGCGGTCCAATGTCTTTCGTGTGCTGCGCCAGTCGGAGGAGATCACCTCTAACCAGTCTGCAGCCGGAGCGAGGCTGATCGAGATCTATGCCGCGTGGCGTGGCCTGGGTGGCAAGCCCGGTGAGCGGGAGATGGGCTGGGCCATCGTGTCTGGCAATGCGGCGCCCGATCTGGTCACTGACCGGATGATCGAGAATGGCCATGTCTGGCGACAGGTCATGCGCTTTGTCGGGCCGTCGTCGGGTCGGCTACTGACAGCGCTGGTCCAGGACATTATGGAGGGCGACGGGGTAGCTGTGCGGCGGCCGGACGGCCAGGCTGGTGTGCGCTGGCGACAGGTGGTTGAAGCCGTCACTGGCGAGCGCCGGCTGCATGCCCAGGCGGCGCTGGTACGGCGGGCCTGTGAGGATATGGAAGCGTTCTGGCGGTGATGCGATTTGTGGCTACGGCGACGGCGATGGCGATGGCGATCTGTGATTCGGAGAAGGTGACGCTGACTGGATTTATCCTGGCACCGGCAACAACCTAGGCAACGTAGGGCTGGTCATTCAGGTCGGCCTGGGTGTCGTCTTTACCTAGGGTGGCGGCAACGCCGTTACCGCGCTGAACGCCACCCACACAGATGTGCTCAGCCAAATGGTGTTTTAATGCGGCTTAGTCGTGAGGCGTTTTGCGTTGCAAGCAAGCGCATCGGCTTTAGGTTTGTTGCTTACGGAAGAACCGTGTTTCCAAAACAGGTGACTTCAGATAGTTTCTTTACAACTTTTTTATAACGGGGGAAAGCCATGGCCGCTACATTCGGTAAGCGCAGCGACGCGCGGGTTTCGGCACTCGGCGCGGAGACGCCGCACCGGGTGGCCCTGGCGGTCAATGACGGGGTCATGCAGGCCACCTACAATGGAACACCTGGCAACGACACCTATAGTGGCACCGTCAACGCAGACGATATCCACGGTCTTCTTGGCAACGACTCTCTGTCGGGTAACGGCGGCAACGATACCCTGGAAGGCAACGGTGGCGCCGACGTGATGAGCGGCGGAGATGGCGACGACCTTCTCTACGCATCAGCGCCACCAGGTGCTTATCAGACACCCTACTACGACGCTGTTCCGTATGTGGTACCGGTCCTGGACCGCGACGCTATCGCCGATAGCCTAACGGGCGGTGCCGGCGATGATGTCATTTCGGCAGGTTACGGCGACAACGTCGATGGTGGTGACGGGACGGACTTCCTGTTCATCAGCTTCCAGGGCGCAACCTCCAGTGTCATCTTCAACTTGTCGCTGGTCAGCCAGACGATCGGCGGCGGCACGATCCAGAACATCGAAGGTGCCCGCTGGATCGAAGGCAGCGAATTCGGGGACGTCATCCTGGGCGAAGGCTCCGGCTGGAACGGCAGCGCGCCGGTGGTCTTCGGCATGGGTGGCGACGACAATCTGAGCGCAGGCTACTATACGGCAGCTCTCTACGGCGGCGACGGCAACGACAGTGTTGACGGCCGTAACTCCCAGTATCTTCAACGCGTTGAGGGCGGCGCCGGCAACGATACTTTGTACACCAACACCAATACGTCTTCCGTCGCCGATGGCGGTGACGGTGACGACCTCATCTACGCGCATCGCACGGTCCTTGGTGGTGCCGGCAACGATACCATCCTGATGGTTTGGAGCCATTATTACGCAGACGCTGCGGGTGGGGACGGTGACGACGATATCCGGGCCGTGGACGACTTGGGTGTGCAGCTCTTCGGCGATGCCGGTCACGACACCTTGACCGGCAGCAGCATAACCGATGTGCTCGACGGTGGCGCCGGCAACGATTCCGTGACCGGCGGCGCTGGTCAAGATTGGCTTACCGGCGGCGGCGGCAATGACACCCTGACCGGTGGCGACCATCCCGCCGATCTGACCGGAGATGTCGCGGTCTACAGCGGCGGCATCACCGACTATCAGGTTACCGAAGACGCGCTGACACACATCATTACGGTCGCCGATCTGCGCACGGGTTCACCCGATGGCGCCGATAAGCTCGATCGCAGCATCGAAGCCTTGCAATTCTCGGAGGGTACATACCTCCTTGATGCGATACTGGCCGGGGTTGGGCTCGGCGGGGTGAACTTTACAGGGGATGATGGCGCCGACATCTATGTCGGCAGCGAGGACGGCAATACCGCGATTGGAAACGGCGGTAACGATACCTTCAATGGCAACGGCGGCCCAGACACCCTGATCGGCAACGACGGCGCCGACCAACTGAACGGCGGGTCGAGCGACGATGTTCTCTATGCGGCAGCGCCGTTCGGCGTTTACAAAATGCCCTACTACTACGATTTTATTTATATTGCGCCGATCCTGGACCGTGATGCCGCAGCCGATACCCTTACGGGCGGCGCCGGCGCCGACCTTCTGTCTGCGGGCTACGGTGACAATGTCGACGGAGGTGCCGATGTCGACACGCTGTTTATTAGTTTCCAGGCAGCGACGGCGGGAGTCAGCTTCGACCTTTCGCTAACCAGCCAGACGATCGGCGGCGGCACGATCCAGAACATCGAAAGCGCGACCTGGATCGAAGGCAGCGAATTTGATGATGTCATCCGAGGCGAAAGCATAGGATGGGGTGATAGCTCTAAGATGATCTTCGGATTGGGCGGCAACGACAGTCTGGTCGGTGGCAGTCATACGCGCGGCGTCTACGGTGGCGCCGGAAATGACACCCTGTTCAACAATGCCTCTGGGCCTACGGTCGCCGAAGGCGGTGACGGCGATGACCTGATCTACGGCACAAAGCGGATTTATGCTGGCGCCGGCAACGACACGGTCCAGATGATGGAAACTTACGATGACAACGCCGCCTATGGCGGCGATGGCAACGACGACATGAAGGCTGCGGCGGACTGGGCGTCAACGCTCTATGGCGATGCGGGTGACGACACCTTGACCGGGGGCGCCCGCAACGACCATCTCTATGGAGGCGCCGGTAAGGACAGCATGGCTGGCGGTGGCGGCAACGACAGATATGGTGTCGATTCGGTCGACGACGTGGTGATTGAGGAGGCAAACAAAGGTGCCGACGAAGTCTACAGTTCCATCAGTTACGTCCTTGGCGCCAATCTCGAAATCCTGTCCCTGGACGGATCGAATGACATCGACGGCACCGGCAACGGGCTGAACAACATATTAGTCGGTAATGGCGCCAACAATCGTCTCGACGCCGGCGCTGGCAACGACTCCGTCACCGCCGGCGCTGGCGCGGATTGGGTGAGCGGCGACGCCGGTAACGACACCCTGGAGGGTGGCGCAGGTCGTGATACGGTCAGTTATGCCGGCGCTTCCGGCGGCGTCACGGTCAGTCTCAGCCTTACCGCTTCACAAGCGACAGGCGGCAGCGGCTCGGACAAGTTATCCGGTTTCGAAAATCTCACTGGTTCGGCTTTTGCTGACAATCTGACCGGTAATGAGGTCGGCAATGTCATTATTGGGGGCGCGAGTAACGACACCATGTCGGGCTTGACCGGCAACGACAGCTACTATGTCGATGCCGTCAGCGATGCGATCGTCGAACTCGCCAATGCAGGCAGTGATGCGGTTTTCAGTTCGGTCAGTTATGTCCTGGCCGACAACCTTGAAGCTCTGACGCTTACCGGTAGCGATCATCTCGAAGCAACGGGCAATGCTGCTGCAAACGGGCTGACCGGTAACGCCGGACACAATCTCCTGAATGGTGCAGCCGGCAATGACACGCTGGCCGGTCAGGGCGGTGATGATACCTATGTCGTCGACGGCAGCGGCGACGTGGTCACTGAAAATGTTGATGAAGGCACAGATACGGTCCGGGCGTCGGTCAATCATAACCTGGGCCTTCATATCGAGAGCCTTACCCTCACCGGTTCCGGCAATCTTTCCGCTAACGGTAACGGCCTGGCGAATATCCTGACCGGCAACGGCGGCAACAATGCTCTGGACGGCGGTGCCGGCGACGACACCCTGGCCGGTGGCCTGGGCGACGACACCTATGTTGTCGACAGCAGCAGCGACGTCATCGTCGAAAACGCTTCCGAAGGCACGGACGTGGTCCTGGCGTCGCAGAGCTACACCCTCGCCGACCATGTCGAAAACCTGACTCTGACTGGTACTGCCGATCTCTACGGTACGGGCAACGCCCAGGGCAACACCATCACCGGGACTTCCGGCAACAATGTGTTGATCGGCGGTGCCGGTGCGGACACCCTGTACGGCGGCGCGGGCAACGATAGTCTGGTCACAAATGACGGCCCTGGCCCGACGGACAGCGATGTCGATTACCTCTACGGCGGCGATGGCAACGATACCCTGGCCTATGCTTCCTTCAGCCAGGGGCAGGATGTTTTTGATGGCGGCGACGGCATAGACACCCTCGACTACAGCGATGGCCAGTTGCGCGGCAGCTTTACCGGTATCGAGATATTGTACACGGGCGGCGGAGACGTTGCGGCGACCCCCGACGCCCTGAGTGCATTCCAGCAGATCGACGCCTACTGGATCAAGCTGGTGGCTGGCGGCGTAATAGATTTTTCCGGCAAACAGGCGACCTTCCACGAGGTCTGGTCGCTGACCGAAGACAATGTGACGGTGGTCGGAACGGCCCAGGATAACATTATCATCGGCAATGGCGGCAACGATGTTCTGAGTGGCGGTGACGGCAATGACGGCCTTGTCGGCCGGGCCTATTTCTTCGGCGTCGGCCCGCTTACGGACAACAATGTCCTGAACGGCGACGCCGGCAATGACTCTCTGGAAGGCAGCGGCGGCAACGACACGATCAATGGTGGCACCGGCGACGATTCTATCACCAGCACCTACAATTCCGGTTCCGTCGACGTCGACCCGGAGTTGGGTGGGATTGATGTCATTGACGGCGGCGCTGGCTGGGATGCTCTGTACTACAACCGAATCTACGGGGCCCAGGGTCTGGTCTACGACTTCGGGCGGGGCGCGACCGCCGAAGGTTTTGTCGCAACCAACGGCACGGTCTTCCGCAATATCGAGGTGGTCGAGCTTTGGGCAGGAAGCGGGAACGACCATTTCCTTGGCGGCCTCGGCAGTGACAAGGTTTATGGCGGCGCAGGCGCTGACACCCTGAGCGGCGCGGCAGGCCATGACACCCTGATCGGCATGGAGGGCGATGACCTGGTCCTGGGCGGCGCCGGGGATGACGACCTGCACGGTGTGGCCGGCAACGATACCGTCAGCTACAGCGATGCCGCCGCCGGTGTGACGGTGAGTTTGGCTGTCAATAACGCCCGACAGATGACCGGTGGCGCCGGCAGCGACTTCCTTATCGGCTTCGAAAACCTCATCGGCTCGGCTTTCAATGATAGGCTGACCGGCGATTCGGGCGACAATGTCATCTATGGCGGTGCCGGCGGCGACCGAATGGTCGGCGGCTTGGGCAACGACACCTACTATGTCGACAGCGCCGGTGACAGTGTCGGTGAAAATCACCTTGAAGGCACCGATACCATCATCAGTTCGGTCAGCTATTCATTGCTGGGACGTGCGGTCGAGATCCTGACCCTGACGGGTGCGGGCAACTTGGCAGGTATCGGTAATTCGCTGAACAATCTGATGACTGGCAACAGCGGCAACAACACGCTCGAAGGCGCTGCCGGGAACGACATGCTGGACGGCGGCGCAGGCAGTGATCGCCTGCTGGGCGGGTTGGGGGACGACACCTACTATGTCGACAATGCCGGCGACAGCGTTGGTGAGAACCACCTGGAAGGCACAGACACCATCATCAGTTCGGTCAGCTATTCGCTGTTCGGCCGGGCCGTGGAAAACTTCATCATGCTGGGCAGCGCCAATCTCAGCGTTACCGGCAACGGCCTGAACAATACCCTGACTGGAAATGCCGGTAACAACGCGTTGGATGGCGGTGCCGGCAGCGACAAGATGATGGGCGGCCTGGGCGACGACACCTATTATGTTGACCATGCTCAGGATAATGTCGGTGAGGCGCACCTGCAGGGGACAGACACGATCTATTCATCCGTAACCTATTCCTTATTTGGGCGGGCCGTCGAAATACTGACCTTGACCGGAAGCGCCAATCTCAACGGTACAGGCAACTCACTGGCCAACAGCCTCACCGGCAACGCTGGCGGAAACCGGTTGGACGGTGCGGGCGGCAATGATGTGCTGACCGGCGGTTTGGGGGCGGACGTGTTCGCCTTTATGACCGGCAGTGGGAAAGACACGGTGACCGACTTCAGCGCGGCCCAGAACGACGCGATCAACCTCACGGCTTACACGCACGGCGTCGCCAATGCGGCGATCGTCAGTCAGTTCGGCGGCGATGTCGTCATTAACCTGGGTGGCGGCAACACGATCACGGTCCTGAGCGCCAGCCAAACCGACGTGCTTAGCCATATGGTGTGGTAGGTCAAGGCGTGGTGAGGATCGCCACGCCCTGTGCTGGTAGGGTTACGGTGATCCGGCCGGAGGCGTTGCTGGTCACTGCGGCGCCGGCGGTCGGGTAGATGCTGCCGAATGCCGTCAGGCTCAGGCCCGTACCAACCGTTATGGTCTGGGAAGCCGTCGACAGGTTGATCAGCACCACCGCCGTCTGCGCGCCCTGTTGCCGCAGGAAGGCCACATGCGGCTCGCCCGGTGACGACAGAGCCGTCAAAGTGCCTGATTGCAGCACCGGCCAGGACGAGCGCACGGCGTACAGCGAGCGATAGGTTTCCAGGAGCGAACCTGCCACTCCGGCCTGGGCGGCGGCATTGTAGGTTGCCATATTCGACGCCACCGGGCGGTAGGGCGTGCCGGAGGTAAAGCCCGAGACGGCGTTGGTCCAGCTCATCGGGGCGCGCAGTCCGGCGTCGCCGCTTTGACCGTTGCCCCCCATGCCGAACTCTTCGCCGTAATAGGTGAAGGGGGTATCGGAGGCCAGAAGCGCAATCGCCGCCGCGACCCGGTAGTCGCCTTCCCCATGACCGCTCAGGGCATCAATGGCGCGGCCGCCGGCAAAGCCGTCGTGGTTCGACAGGAACAGGGGCAGTGCCGCCCGGTCGGACGCGGTCAGGTAGGCGTGCAGGCCGGAGGTCAGGGCGCCGGAAGTGGCGGAGTTGCGGACCTCCCATTGCTTGCCGAAAGCAAAAGCATTGCCACAGCCGCCGCCTGTCGCGGCGTATTCCGACGGATGGTCGGCGGCTTCGCAGACCATGTAGCGGTTGGCATAGCCGTTGATGACAGTCTGGGCCTGGACCAGGACGGCGTGGGTTTCGGGCTGATTGTACCAGGCGGACGGGCCGTTCTCGACAAAGGTTTCGACCGCGTCAAAGCGGAAGCCGTCGACGCCGCGGTTCAGCCAGAAGCGCAGATTGTCCATGTGCCAGGCGACAACGTCCGGGTTCTTCAGGTTGAAGTCGGGCATGCTGTCGGCGAACAGGCCGTAATTGTAGCCATAGGCGGTCGGGCGCCAGGGATTGCCGCCCCAGGTGCTCCAGGCGGGATCGGCGGCGTTGAAGACATACCAGTTGCGGCGGGCGTTGGTCGGGCTGGACACCGCGTCGAGGAACAGCGGGTTCTGGGCGGCTGAATGGTTCATGACGTAGTCGAGGACGACGCCGATGCCGCGCGCGTGGGCCTGGGTGATCAGGTCGTCAAAATCGGCCAGGGTGCCGTAATCGCGCTCGATGGCGCGGTAGTCGCTGACGGCGTAGCCGTGGTCATTGTCCTGGCTTTCGAAAACCGGCATCAACCAGAGGCCGGTGACGCCCAGGGATTGCAGGTAGTCCAGTTTGGAGGTCAGGCCCTTCAGGTCGCCGATCCCGTCGCCATCGCTGTCCTTGTAGGAGCGGACGAAGACCTCCATGAACTGGCCGCTGCGGTTCCAACCGGCAGGCAGTGTGCTGGTGGTCGTGCCGACCGGGACGGCCGCCATGTTCAGGTCGTCGGCCTGATGGCCGACCTTGGCGGCGGCGGTGTCGGCGGCGGCGCGGGTGGCGAAGACGGCGCCGGTTTCCTGGACGACCCAGGCCTCGGCGCCAAAGGTTGAACGGTTGATGCGCAGGTCCAGCATCGGGCTCTTGGCGTCACCCTTGTGGATCAGGAAGTTGAGATTGGCATTGTCATTGGCCAGCGGAATGACGACCGTGGCCCAGCCACCCGAGGTACTGTCGAAGGCGCGCGGGGCTGCCCAGGTCGTGGCGGTGCCAGAGGCAATGGCGGCGGTGCCGGTGGTGTCGTTCCACAGATGCAGGCCCCAGCCGGAATAGTCACCGTCGAGGCGGCGATAATGGATTGTTAGGGTGAGGGGAGCG
>NZ_GL883077.1:2298686-2306822 GCF_000204015.1 Asticcacaulis biprosthecium C19
TTGTTAGGGTGAGGGGAGCGCTGCTGGAGGAAGAAGAACTGGTGCCGCCACCGCCTCCACCGCCGGACGATCCGCCGCCGCCACCGCAGGCCGAGATGAGCAGGCATAGGCCAAGGGTCAGCAGGGCTAAGGCCCGTCCGGTCAGATTGCGCATGTGTTTCTCCCGATATGTGCCGGCTCTGGTGGCGGCTTTTACCGGGATGTTACACCGGGGTGGAACGGCGGCGCGGTGAATACGTATTCGCAAAACTAAGAATACGTATACACGGCCTGGGGTCAGGTTTTGACCGCGCGATTGACCCGTGCCGTTTTTCGCCTGATAAACAAGCGATAGGGGGGAAGCCATGATGGCCTGGTTTCATCGCATTGTTGCATGTGTGGCGGCTTGCCTGGTGCTGGCCGCTCCAACCGGTGCTTCCGCCCAAGATAGGGTTCCTGCAAGTCCCGTGGGTCCTTTGAAATGCCCTGCTTATGAAGAATGGTCGCTGACGGCGATGCTGGATGCCTGGCATGAGCAACGTCTTACAGCCAATCCCATGTGTATAGGGGGCGCGAGGGACGAGTTTAGCGGTCCTTACGAGGCGCCCTCGGCGGAATATGACAAGGCCGTATCTGTGTTTTCGGCGGTGATCGCGCGGGCGTTTGCGCTGGACGTGGTTTGTGATCCGGCCGATGGTTCCGCCCGCCGATGGCTGAATCTGATTACGGTCGTGCCTGTCGCGCGAAGGCAACTGGGGTTGCAACAGCCGCGGCGGCGGGCTGAACTGGCCCGCGCTCTGGTGGACGTTGTGGAGGCGCCAGGGCTTTTCGACACCTTGCCGGCGACACCTATCTTTTGTCCGAACCCCAGAAGTCTGACGTCTGCGGACCGTGACGACGTCCGGGGGCGAATTTTGCGGCTGGCGGCCGTCTTGCCCGATGGCCGGGCGGTCGGCGTCTACGAAGCTCAGGCGGACCTGGCCGGTGTCCGGGTCATTTACCGCATCGACAACCAGATCAATCGGTGGGATCCCTTCGATGGCAAAGACCAGTATCTTGTCCTGGAAGCTAATGGCGTCGAGCACGACCTGTCCGAGTTTTTCTGCGCCACCCGGCTAAACCTTTATGCCACACCGCAGGGGCGGGTAGGACTGATCTGCAACACCTATGCGTTTGTGCTGTCCCCGACCGAATTCACCTATGTTGACGGTGAAACCATGCCGGACACTTGGCGCTATGTGGGCGGGTTTGACTGGCGTGACGGCGAAGGCCTTGCCGTCCGCGACTTCGACCGGGCCGAGGGTCTGGCGTTCTTTCCTGCCAGCGAATTGCCGGAATGCCTGGACCGACACCCGGTCGAATATCTGCCGGACTTCCGTGTTGAGCGCTGGGGCGACTGCATGGGTGCGGGTTATGAGCGGCAACCGGAGCATTAAGGCTGGGCTCAGCGTGGCAAGAGAGCTGTAAAGCCTCCCAACGCACTGGGTCTTTCCTTTTTTGTGAGGGGTTCGCATGGCGAGTTGAGGTGTCGCCTGTCATCATGGCCTGAATGAAAGGTGAGGTTCATGATAGTCGAAACCAGCACACACGTCGTCCGGTCAGTTCTGTCGGTACTGCTGACCGTCTACAAGATGGACAACCGCGAGGACAGCGATGTCGCCCTGGATGTCATCGAGTTTATCGCGCTGCGCATGCGTGAGCACGAAGACCATCAGGTCGCCGAAATGGGCAGCTTCGTTCGGGCCTGCCTTATCGGCTACCTCAATGGCCGTCTCAGCTACGAGGCGGCGCATGAGCGACTGGTGGCCGCCGCACTTTACGCGCCGCTGGGCCATATCTGCCTGCGCGAGGCGTTTCGCTGTGGATCTTCGGGCGGTTCTTCGGGCGGCTCAGGCCGTCCGTGAGTCCAGTGCCGTCTGCAATTTGAGCCGCAGAGCCTCGGGGTCGAAGGGTTTGGCGATGTAGTCGTCCATGCCGGCGGCGAGACAGCGATCGCGATCGCCAGCCAGGGCGTGGGCCGTCATGCCGATTATCACCACAGGCGGCTGACCCGTATTCTGTTCGTGTTCGCGGATCAGGCGGGTGGCTTCAAAGCCGTTCATGCCTGGCATCTGGACATCCATCAACACCAGGTCGAACGGTGCCGCCTTCAGGGCATTGACAGCCATCTCGCCGTGACCGGCAACCTCGATCTGATAGCCAAAGGCTTCCAGGAAGGTCGTGGCGACCAGGACATTGGGTTCATGGTCTTCGACCAGGAGGATACGGGCGGCGCCGGACTGGGGCGGCGGCGCGGCGATCGGATCGGCCGCCTGAGGCGCGTCGGTCAGGCGCAAGGGCAGGGTGACCGTAAAGGTCGAGCCATGCCCCGGCTGGCTGTCGATGGCAATGGCACCGCCCATCAATTCGGCCAGGTTGCGGGTAATGGCCAGGCCGAGGCCTGTTCCGCCGTACTTGCGGCTGATGCTGTTGTCGGCCTGAACGAACTTGTCGAAGATGGTGGACAGGTTTTCCGGTGCTATGCCGATCCCGGTGTCGCGGACAGATATCGCAACGCTGTCTTCGGCGCCGCAGGCCACCCGGATCTCGACGCCGCCGGTCTGGGTAAATTTGACGGCATTGCTGCACAGATTCAGTACGATCTGGCGCAACCGCATCGGGTCGCCGGCAAAGGTGCGCCCGCGAATACTGTCGATGGCGGTGGTAAAGGTCAGGCCCTTTTCGCGCGATCGCACCGTCATCATGCTGGCCACCTCCAGCAGGATCTGCTCCAGGCTGAAGGGCACCTCTTCCAGTTCCACCGTATGGGCTTCGATCTTGGCGACGTCCAGCAGGTCGTTGATCAGTTCCAGCAGCCCCTTGGCGCTGACGTTCAACGTCTTGACGAACTCCTGCTGGCGGGCGGTGAGGGGCTGGCTCATGGCCAGAAGGGTACCGATACCGATGATGGCGTTCATCGGCGTGCGGATCTCATGGCTCATATTGGCGAGGAACTCGGTCTTGGCCAGGCTGGCCTCCTCGGCCTTGCGGCGGGCCTGGGTCAATTCGCGGATGTTCTCGGCTCGGTCGATCAACTGGCGCGTCCGTTCGGCCACGGCCTCCATGAAGGCGATCTCGGCCGGGTCCCAGTGCCGCGGCTGTTGGGCGTTGAGATAGACGATGGTGCGCAGGCGTCCACCGCGCAGGAAGGGCACGACAAGGATGGCGCGCGTGTCGACATCGGCCGCAGTTTCCAGGGTCCGGGCTTCATCGCTGATGGAGGCGGCAAACAGGTCGTCGACGACGATGGTCTGGCCGGCGCTCAAGGCGGCGACAATCTTCTCGCCAAAGACGTGGGCGGGATAATCGCCCAGCAAGGGCGGGACAAAGCCGTCGGTCCAGCATACCGTATAGCTGAAAATGTCCTCCACGGGATCGAGCAGGCCGTACCCCACCCGAGATACGCCGAAGTATCGGCCCATCAGGGCGCAGGCAGCGTGCAGGGCCTGGTCCGTGTCACCGATGCGGAGCAGGTCGGTCAGTTCCAGCATCACCGCCTGACGGCGTTCGGCCTGTTTGCGCGCGGTGATGTCGATGATGTTGCCGACGACGCGGATACAGCGGCCGTCATCTTCGAAGATGGCACGCCCTTTGGCCGCCGCCCAGCGGACGACGCCATCGGCGCCGACGGTGCGGTACTCGACGTCGTAAAAGCTGCGTTGGGCCGGATCCTGGGCCGCCAGATAGGCGGCAATGGTGGCGGCACGATCGTCGGGGTGCAGGCCGGCATAGAAATCGTCCATCGTCACCTGAACATCGGGCGCCACGCCGAACATGGCCTTGCACCGGGCATCCCAGAACAGCTTGCCGGCGGCGACGTCTACATCCCAAAGCCCGATCTCGGCGGCGTCGAGGGCCAGCCGCAGTTGTTCTTCGGTGATGAGGGTGCGGTCATGCGGTTCCGAGTGGCCCGTGCGGGGCTCTGTTTTGGCCGAAATCGCCGCGTTACTGCTGTCTTTCACCGGCCGCCTCGTGTCTGTGTTGTGCATGAGTATACACGAACGCGTCGTTGTGCCTCCGCCCAAAATCAACAGTCAATGCAATCGGTTTCGCCTTCGCGGATTGAGGCTTCGTAAATCGTACGATGACTGTGCAACGAGTTGATAAACTTTTGTCGCTAATGTGATGTCTCCAGTTTCCGCGACCAGAACGGCGCGTGATTTGTGTAACCGAGAAGAAATCTTGTCCCAGCGTTCCGAAAAAAGCCCAGGCGGGTGGTTGAACTATACCAACCTTAAGGTCGAGGCGGCGATTTTCATGCTCCTGGCCCTGACGTTTGCTGCGGTGCTGGGCAAGGATGCTTTTACCAGTCAGCAGCTCGAACTGATGCAGCGGGCGGCGCAGTTCTACCCGTTCGCCTATGGCGATAAGGACGAAGGCGGCAAATCCACAGTGACATTCGATCAGGCCAGGCCGATGGAGTGGACCTGCACCCTGGCGCCTGGTGCGCAGTACGCCTACTGCGGGTACGGGCTGCAACTGGATATCAACAATGACGGCACGGGCGTCAACCTGGCCAAGTATCAGAACATCCACCTGAAAATGACCTACACGGGTGTAGGCCATCATATGCGCTTCCTGATCCAGACGGCGGTGCCGGACAATCTCCGAGACCGGGTCAAGGACGGCGAAACCATGCCGATGGTGGCTGAGTTCGAGGTCAAGGAAGGTGTCAATAACATCGACCTGACCATGGATCAGTTCGTGGTCGAGGGCTGGTGGCTCAGCGCGCGCAACATCCGCCCGGACGAGGTCACGCCGGCATTGGATCGGGTCGTCTCGATCGCCATGGGATCTGGGAGTACGGCGCCGATGGGGCGGTTCGATGTCGATGTCGAAAGCCTGGATTTCAAAGGCCAATCCCTGTCGACGGCGCAGTGGTATCTGCTGATTTTGGGCGCATGGCTGGTCCTGACCGGAGGTTTTCTGGTCTATCGCTTCCTCAGCGTGCGCAAGGGGTATGAGGTCGAACAGAAACGCCAGGCCGAGGAGGCGCGTGAACTGGCGGCGGCGCGGACGGCGGCTGAGGCCGCCAGCAGCGCCAAGTCGCAGTTCCTGGCTAATATGAGCCACGAGTTGCGGACGCCGCTGAACGCCATATTGGGCTATGCCCAGTTGCTGAAGAGCAGCGACCTGAGTTCGCAACAGCTATCGGCGGTCAAGACGATCCAGCATAGCGGCGAGCATTTGTTGACGGTCATTACGGACATCCTGGACATCGCCAAGGTCGAGGCCGGGCGGATGGAGCTGATGCCGGGCGGGTTCGATATCCGTGCCTGTGCGTTGACGGTTGGCCAGATGGTGCGGGTGCGCGCCGAGGATAAGGGCCTGAGCTTCAGCATCAGCATTGCGGAGGATGTGCCACAATATGTCGTGGCCGATGAAAAGCGGATGCGACAGGTGCTGATCAACCTTTTGGGCAATGCTATCAAGTTTACGGCGGCGGGCGAGGTCAGGCTGAGCGTGACGGTGGTGTCGGCGGGTGAGGAGTCGGCGCGGCTTTGCTTCGCCGTCAGCGACACGGGTGTGGGCATTCAGGCTGATCAACTTGACAGCATCTTCCGTCCGTTTGAGCAGGCCGGCAATTCGATCTCAAAGAGCGGCGGTACCGGGCTGGGGCTCAGCATTACCCACCAGATCGTCAAGCTGATGGGCGGCGATATCAAGGTCGAAAGCGAAGTCGGGCAGGGGAGCTGTTTCACCGTCGAGGCCGAATTCCCACTGGCGGTGGCGGAGGATGATCGCGAAGCGACGAACGAGCCGGTCGTTGTCGAGCCCGAGACGCAGTCCGTCGTTGCCCCGTCGCCGGAAGTTCTGGCGCGGTTGCTGGAAATGGCGCGGGCTGGAAATCTGCGCGCCATCCGCAAGGAAATTCCGGGCATTATCGCCATGGGCGAAGCCTATCGCGGCTTTGCCGAGCGGCTGGACGGCCTGGCGGCCGCATATCAGTCGCCGGCCGTGCTGCGCATGATTGAACAGTATGTTGAGGAAAGGCGTGCCGCATGACCGTAGTTGCTGAAAATGCGGTGTCGGGAACCATTCTGGTGGTTGACGACAACCCGGTCAATCTGGGTCTTGTCGCCGACCATCTCGAACTGCGCGGCTATCAGGTCGTGGTGGCTTTGGGGGGCAATGAGGCGCTGGAACGTGTCGCCTTCGCCCGGCCGGACCTGGTCTTGCTGGACGTCATGATGCCCGATATTGACGGCTTCGAGACCTGTCGCCGGTTAAAAGCACAGGCAGACTACAAAGATATTCCGGTTATCTTCATGACGGCTCTGACGGATGTCGACAGCAAGGTGGCGGGCTTTGCCGCCGGCGGCGTCGACTATGTCAGCAAGCCGTTCCAGATTGAGGAGCTGCTGGCTCGGGTACAGACCCATCTGGCCCTGCGGCGAACACAACTGGAATTGTTGGCGGCCGAAGCCTCCTTGCGCGACTCCGAACTGCGCCATCGCCGCATGTTTGAAACGGCGGGCGACGGTATCCTGGTGGTCGACTGCGAGACAGGCATCGTGGCCGACCTCAACGATCAGTGCTGCCAGATGCTGGGCAGCACGCTGCAGGCCATGCGCGGCCTGCGGGTCGAAGACATTCCCGTCTTCCAGGGCGCCGGGGCCAAGCCGATCGTCGATGCGCTGCACGGCGCCAGTCATATGAAGTGGGATGAATGGTCGTGGCAGAAGCCGGATGGCACCGCGGTCACCGTCGAGGTGGTGGGAACGACCTATCGCGCCGGCAAGCGGATGTTGGCGCAATGCACCTTCCGGGACGTCCGTGCGCGCAAGGAGGCTGAGGCGCGTGTGCGCTACCTCGCCATGCATGACGCCCTGACGGGCCTGCCCAACCGGACCTTGCTGATGGATCGCTTGGGCCAGGCGATCGCCCATGCCCGCCGCGATCACAGCCAGGTCGGGTTGCTGCTGCTGGATCTGGACCATTTCAAGCACGTCAACGACAGTCTGGGCCATTTCATTGGGGACGGTCTGCTGGAGGAGGTGGCGCGGCGATTGCGCAGCGTCCTGCGCGAAAGCGATACGCCGGCCCGCCTGGGCGGTGATGAATTCGTCATCGCAGCCTCGAACCTGAACAGCCCCGCCGATGCGGAAATCCTGGCGCGGCGCATCCTAACGGCTCTGGAACCGGTGTGCGTGGTGCAAGGCCACAACCTGCGCATCGGGACCAGTATCGGCATCGCCATGTATCCTGGGGACGGTGACAATCCCGCGTCACTTCTGCAGGCCGCCGACACGGCCATGTACCAGGCCAAGAAGAAGGGCCGCGGCACCTACCGCCTGTTCACGCGCGACCTCAGTATGGCGGCCGAACGTTGGCACACCCTCTCCAACGACCTGCATGACGCTGTCGACCGTGGCGAGTTTGTCCTGCACTACCAGCCTCAGCTCTCGCTGGATCCGTCGATCATCACCGGCCTGGAGGCGTTGATACGCTGGCAGCATCCCACGGAGGGCATGATCTCACCAACTCTGTTTATCCCGCTGCTGGAGGAGCATGGCCGAATGGTCGAGGTGGGAAAATGGGTCCTGCGCACCGCCTGCGCTCAGAATGCTGCCTGGCAGAAGCAGGGCCTGCCCAAGGTGCGGATGGCCGTCAATCTGTCGGCGCAGCAATTTTACCGCGGCGATATCGTCGCCACCGTGCGCGAAGCACTGGAGGAGACCGGACTGGCCCCGGAGTGGTTGGAGCTGGAGCTGACCGAAAGCCTGACACTCGACGATACCGATACCACCTTGCGCCTGATGGGCGACCTGAAGGCCCTGGGCGTCAAGCTGTCGCTCGACGATTTTGGCACCGGCTGGTCGTCGCTGTCCTATCTCAAGCGCTTTCCGCTGGACCGGATCAAGATCGACCGTTCGTTCGTGCGTGACATCGTCAACGACCACAGCACGGCGGCCATCGTCCACAGCATCCTCGACCTGGCACGGCAGCTGGATTTGGACTGCGTCGCCGAGGGCGTGGAGACTGAGGAGCAACTTCAGCATCTGCGCGGAGAGCGTTGTCCGGGAATCCAGGGATTTCTCTTCAGCAAAGCTGTCGCCGCTGCCGACATACCCCCCTGTTGCGGCCCTTACCATCGGCGATGGCGGGTTAGAGCAG
>NZ_GL883077.1:2306888-2313143 GCF_000204015.1 Asticcacaulis biprosthecium C19
ATACTGTGAGTGGAATGGCCCCTTCCGTCTCATGGCTTCGCCATGATCCACCTCCCCCGTAAACAGGGGAGGAGAACGTGTTTCGAGCTAAAATCATAACGATCTAGGCGCGAACCGGCGTCACCATCACGGATGCCTCCGCTAGCCCATCGGATGCAGCGCGGACCGTTATTGCGCCTGAAGCGTTGGATTTGAAGCCAACAATGGCCAGGCGAAATCCGAAATACGCCGCCGCGAATGCGACGCAAAGGGTAAACTTTCGCCGGGTCGCCATTGCCCGTGGCGACAATTTTGCCCGGCCGAGCGACCGGGCCTGGCATCACTATGGATACAGCGATTTACGCTATTCGATCGGTTCATGCGCTGCGACGGCGCCGCGGTGCCAGTAGCCGGCGGCCTTCAGGGATTTGGCAGCGGCGCCGCGGTCGATAAGGGCCTGACGGATCGTCCTGGCCGTCTGGGCTTCGGCGGCGACCCAGATGTGGACGTCACCTTCGGGCAGGGCCAGGCTTGCCGCCGCAGCCACCAGGTTTTCACCTTTGCCGCGGACGATCCAGCGAACGGTCGCTTTGGCCTGGGTTTGCCAGTCCTGGCGGTCTTCGTCGTTTTCGATCTCAGCCAGAACGGTGACCGGCGTACCGGCCGGCAGTTCCTCTAGGCGGCGGCCGATGGCGGGCAGGGCGGTCTCGTCACCCATCAGCACGAAACCGTCATAACCGTCGGGAAGGATCTGCGAACCGCGCGGGCCGCCGATATTCAGGATGTCACCAGGTTTGGCTGCCAACGCCCAGGCTGTGGCCGGACCACTATCGCCATGCAGGGCAAAATCCAGGGTGAGTTGCCCCTTGGCGACATCAAAGCGGCGCGGCGTGTAGTCGCGCATCACCGGCTTTGGGCCGCTGTCCAGACCCGGCAGGGTCAGCACGCCGGTTTCGGGATCGGCAAGGAACAGCTTGATATGGTCGTCGAACCCCAGGGATTGAAAGCCCGTGAGGTCGCCTGTCAGGACGATGCGCTGCATGTGCGGGGTCAGACGAACGGTTTCGACGACCGTCAGTTCGCGCCGGCGGGTCTCGAAGCGGACACGCAGGGGCGCGCGGGCGACAGATGTCATCATGAGCGTTCGATCTTCTTGGCCAGGTCGTCGATCCAGTCGACGACATTTTCGATCTCGGACTTGGCCATCGGACGAACGGCACGGGTGCGCAGGGCCGCCTTCAGGTTGTCCATGGCGCGGTACAGCGGTGCATAGTCGTCGTGGCTGCCCGGTTTATCGGCCATGGCTTCGAACAGCCGGTCAAGGTCGGCGGCACGCTCGCTCAGCAAGGCCTGGCCGGCCTCAGTGATCGTCGCGACCTTACGGTTATCGGCATCTGCGGCAATGACGATAAAGCCGCCATCTTCCAGCCAGCTCAGGGCAGGGTAGACGATGCCGGGGGAGGGGGCATAGGCGCCCTGGAATTCGTCCTCGATGGACTTTATCAGTTCATAGCCGTGGCTGGGTTTTTCGCTGATGAACTTCAACAGGACCAGGCGTAGCCCGCCGGGACCGAAGCCGCGGCCTTCGCGGCGGCCGCGACCGCCGAAGCGATGACTGCCGTGGGATTCGTGATGGCCGCCATGGCGGCCGAAACCGCCGCGGCCGGAAGGGAAGTCTCTCATATCTTGTACCTTTCAGACTGTAATCAGATATATCTGAAGTGCATATAGACTCGTTTCGTCCCAATTGCAATCAGATATATCTAAATATAGTCCTGGGGCTCTACAGCGCGCCGGCGTTGGGTGCTGGTTCTTCGGTGCTGATGGCGTCGATGGTGCGCGGCCAGGGTTCCGGCAATCCGTCGGCGCGGTCGATGCTGATTTCGACGGGACCGCAATCGACGGCACCAAACGGCGAGCAGAAGGCGATTTCGGCGGCATCGCGGCCGACTCCGATGCGGACCAGGCCATCGAGATTGGCCATGCGCGTCCCGTCGAACAGCCACCAGCGGCCGTCGAGATAGACTTCGAAAACGGCATGGAAATCGTTGGGCTGCAGACCGTAGGCGTAGCAGCTTACGAAGCGGGCCGGGATGTCGAGCGCGCGGCAGAAGGCGATGCCGAGATGGGCGAAATCCCGGCATACCCCGGCGCGCAGGATCAGGCTTTCGGTCGCCGTTGTCTGTTCGTTGGAGGCGCCACGGCGGTAGTCGATATTGTTGTAAAGCCAGTTGCAGATGGCTGTGACCCGTTCGAAGCCGCGTTTGAGGTAGCCAAATTCCTTGCGGGCGAAATCGGCCAAGCGGTCGGACGGCACAAAGCGCGACGGCAACAGGAAGGGCATGATGTCGAGCGGCAGGTCTGCGACCGGCGTTTCCTTCACCGTATCCGGATCGGCGCGGAACGGATCGAGAGTTACCTCGGCTTCGTAGTGAATGGTCAGCGGGCCGGGCGAAGCGTGCACGCCGAAATAGCGGTTGTTGATGTCGGGGACCGTGTGGGTCCGCAAGGGCAGATCCGGTGTCACGACCAGGCGTTCGGTCATATTGACGTGACGGCGCAGCCGCGCCACTTCGATGTTGAAGATGAAGACGGATGGGGCCAGCACTTGGTAGCTGAGGGTGCAGCCCAGTTTGTAACGTACGGTCATATATGGATTTTCGAACAGCGAAGGGGAGGTCAGGAAGAGATTGCCCCGCCTGATGAAAAGATTCGATGTGGTCTTAGCGCATTTGAGCGCGTTCGATCCGATAGATTCGGATCGTCGCTCCATTTATTTTGTTTTGGCGCGCATCCCGATCCAAAATGTGCGCAACCCGTTTCGCGATGGGCTCTAAAAGCGTTTGATCGACAGGGTCTCGAAGGTCTGTTTCAAAGTGGCGGTCGAGCGGTCGTAGTCGGCCAGGGCCAGGGCAGCAATCAAAGCGTCGACCACGCACAACTGGGCGATACGGCTGGTCATGGCTTCGGTGCGGAACAGGGTCTCGCGTGCCATGGTGAAAAGCACGACCTCTGCATAGGCCTGGATGGGCGAACGGGCGAAGTTGGTGATGACCACCGTCCGGGCGCCGGCTTCGCGGGCCAGTCGGGTCGCGGCCACGGTTTCATGCGTCGCCCCGGAATGGGTCACCGTCAGGACGGCGACGTCGGGTCCCGTCCGCGACGCGCTGATCGCCTGGACATGGCTGTCGATGACCACCTTGGCGTCCAGGCCGATGCGCAGCATGCGGTAGTGGGCGTCCTCGGCGATGGGCGCCGCTGAGCCGATACCATAGATCTCAATGCGTTTGGCGGTGCGGAAGATGTCGACAGCCCGGCTCAGTTGCTTGACGTCTAGCACCGACAGGGAATCGCGCAGGGCCTGTATGCCGGAATGAAAGATCTTGCGGCAAACCGTATCAAGATCGTCGTCGCGCTCCAGATCCTCATGGATGAAGTGGACCGGCCGGACGGATTCCTGAGCCAGGCTCAGCTTGAGCTGCTGGAACCCCGACAATCCCAGGCGCCGGCAAAAATTGATGACGCTGCCTTCCGATGCACCGGTGGCTTCCGACAGTTCCGTGATCGACATGCTGACGATGCGGTGGGGCTGCGCGAGGACATAGTCAGCGATGCGGCGTGCGCCGCGCGCCAGGGCTGGATAGGCCAATTGAATACGGGTTAGGGCATTGTCGACCGGTTCGCGGCCTGGGCTGTCGGGTGAGAGTTTCAACGCAAGACCTTTTACAAGTTGTCGCCCGGAGGACACGTGATTACGGCGATTCCTTCGGTAGATTGTGTCTCCGGGATCACGTCACAAAACTTCCTAAGGAATGTCGCGAGCGTGATACCGGGGACCGCCACCCTAAGGTGAAAATATCTCAATATTATTATATATTCATAATGAGTTAATTTCACAATCCTGTCATCGAAGTCTGAGGTTTTTGTCACATGACCTGACTAGGTTCCGCAGCGTTCAGCCGGGCGTCTCCCATTGCGCACGGCGTTTTCACGGGGATATCAATATGCGGATCAAACAAGGACTTCACGCGCCTCTGCTGGGGCTTGTGACGCTGGGCTGCGGCCTGGCAGGTATGGCATTTGCCAATGACGCGGCGCCGGCGGGCGACGCTGAGAACAGCGTGGTGACCGTCACCGGCAAAAAATCGCCGGCCACCTTGGTCGCCAAGGAATTGTCGGCCTACGGCACCGAGGTCCAGGTCATCACCGCCGAGCAGATCGACCAGAGTGGCGCCACCAACTTCGCCGAAGTTGCTCAGTTCCTGGTCAAGGGCGTCAATATTGGCTACTCGCCCGACGAAGGTGAGTTCACCATCCGCCTGGACGGCGGCGGCGACCGCGATACCCTGGTGACCCTGGACGGTGTGCCGCTGTACGACCGTGGCCCGGCGCTGGAAAACATCTGGGGCGCCACCACCATCGACCCGCACATGATTGAGACCCTGGAAGTGTTTCGCGGCGGCAACAGCCTCTATTTTGGCTCCAACGGGGGCATCGGCGTCGTCAACGTCATCACCAAGAAGCCCGACGGCACCCGCAAGGGCGAGTTCGGCGTCTCCTACGGTTCGTTCGCCACGCGCGAAGTGTGGGGCAATTACAGCTTCCCGCTCGACGAGGCCGGCCGTCACAGTCTGATGTTCTACGGCTCGATGCTGGCCACCGACAGCCCGCAAATTTTCGATCCGGCGAAGTTCACCGACAATGTCGCCCTGTCCGGCGGCATCCAGGACTATCCGCTGAACAAGAACCATGTCGGCGCCAAGTACCTGTGGCAGATCGACGAGAACACCGCGTTCCGCGCCAACGTCATCTATACCGAAAGCTGGTTCCAGGATCCGTTCCCGTCGGGTGAGTCCTATTCGCCCAACACGCTGCGCTATCCGATTGCCGACGTGACCTTCAGCAAGCGTTTCAGCGACCGTTTCGCGATCGAGGCTTCGGCCTACTATTCCAACCCGGAACTGTGGAATGCCGAACTGTATCCGGAAATCTGCAAGATTGCGGCCGGTTGCGTCGATCCCGGCACGCCCAGCCGTACCATTCCATATGGCGCCTGGACCGGCGCGGTCGAACCGGCCTTCGCCCATGGCTTCGGCACCACCAACCAGTATCGCAGCGGGTTCAGGGAAACGGGCGCCACGGTCCGCGCCACGGTCAACCCGGCCTCGTTTCTGGAAGCCGTCGTTGGCGTGCAGTATGTCTCTTATGTCGATGACTCGGATCAGCGCTTCGCCACGCCGAACAATGACAGCACCACCACCGGCGTGTTCGTAGACCTCCATCCGCGTCTGCCGTTCAGCCCGTCGACGAACATCTCCATCGCGGTTCGTCAGGACTTCTCGGAAGCCTTTGACAGCAAGACGATCTGGAAGTTCGGCGTCAAGCAGCCGATCGGCAATTTCTATCTTCGCGCCAACGGCGGCACGTCGTACAGCTTGCCGCAGACCAATGAACTGTACATCAACAATCCGCGTCCGCCGGAAGCCAGTGCGTCGGCTGCCTTTACGGTCATCGGTAATCCGGACCTGGAAACCGAAGAGACCGAGACCTACAACCTGGCCGCCGGCTATCAGGGCAGCCTGGGTGATATCCGCATCAGCGGCGAAATCGGTGCCTTCGACACCGAGATCAGCAACCGTATCCGTACCACGTCGGGCCGGCCGATCGTCGTCAACCACAATGGCACCAACTATTCGGTCGACACCTATTTCAATGATACGGCCGTTACCAAGATCAAGGGCCTGACCGCTGACGCCGACGTCTTTATCGGTGAGCAGTGGAGCTTTGGCTTTGCCTATACGGCACAGGATGCGGCGCCTGCCAGCGGCCCGCGTCAGGGCATCCAGATCAACGAAACGCCGGAATGGTTCGTCATCGGCAAGCTGAACTGGGAATCGAAGAATGGCCGGCTGAAGGCGCAGCTTCTGTCGCGCACCCAGGGGCCTGAATGGTCCACCGGCGGTCCGGCGGAAAGGTACCGCCACAACTTCGGTGACTATACCGTCGTCAACGGGACCCTGACCTACCTGGCTGGCAAGGATATGGAGCACCGCTTCCAGCTCCGCGTCGCCAACCTGTTCGACACCTATTATGCCGAACGTTACGGCTACGGGAACAACTTCTACGGTGTGGCGTTCAACCGCGGTGAATATACCAATACGGATGACCGTTACTTCTACGGCTATCCGTTCGAAGGCAAGCCGCGCAGCTTCTACTTCACCTATTCGACGAAGTTCTAACTCTGTGTGTGTCCGTCTTATTCCAACCCACGAAAAT
>NZ_GL883077.1:2313291-2328090 GCF_000204015.1 Asticcacaulis biprosthecium C19
GCGCTTGAGCTGAAAAAAATGCGAATACCAAGCGTCATTCTTTATGAGGCTTGGTATTCGCGGCCTATCGATCCCCTGAAGACGGGCGGATCGGAAGGGAAGGGAAACCTTCGAAGCGTCCTTCCGGTCCGCCCACCTCAGTTTAAACCGGAGCCCAAGCCATGTTCTCCCGCCGTCTGTTCCTGACTTCGGCTTCTGCCGCCTTGTGGCTTCCCGCCACCGCTGGCGCAGTCACCACCTACCCCTTCACCTTGGGCGTGGCTTCCGGTTCGCCGCGGGATGACGGCATAGTGTTGTGGACCCGCCTGGCGCCCGATCCGCTGAAGGGCGGCGGTATGCCGGTCGGATCGGCTGACGTGCGCTGGCGCCTGTGCAGTGACGACGCCATGACCAAGCTTGTTCGCGAGGGTGTCTTTGCCACCTCGGACGGCGTCGGACACAGTGTCCATGTCGTTGTCAACGGTCTCGAGCCCGGACGCGAATACTGGTACCAATTCCATTACGGCGATGCCGACAGCCCGGTCGGCCGCACGCGTACGACTTCGCGCGACATGGCAAGCGTCAAGCTGGCCCATGCCAGTTGCCAAAGCTATGAGAGCGGCTATTTCACCGCTTACAAGGATCTGGCCGAATGGATGCCCGACTGTGTGATCCACGTCGGCGACTATATTTATGAAAGCGGGATCGGCGCCCTGGGGGCGCGTATGCGCGACCTCGGCCGTGGCCGCCGCCAGGCCTTCGAGACGGTGCGCCTGCACAACAGTGCCGAGATCGTCACCCTGTGGGACTACCGCAACCGCTACGCCTTGTACAAGAGCGACCTGCATCTGCAGGCCGCCCATGCCGCCGCGCCGTGGATCGTTGCCATGGACGATCACGAAGTGGACAACAACTGGGCTGGCGCCCTTCCGCAGGACCCGCACGCCCAAACCGACCTGGAGTTTCGCGTCCGCAAGCTGGCCGCCTTCCAGGCCTACTGGGAGCATATGCCGATCGAGAAGCCGCCAATACTGAATGGTATCGACAGCCAACTCCAGATGTATGGGCGCTACCGCTTCGGTCCTGCCGAGATCAACCTCTTGGATACCCGTCAATTCCGCGACGACCAGGCGTGCGGCGACAACCGCAAGGCCCCGTGCGCCCAGTTGGACGAACCGGCGCGCAGCCTGACCGGCAAGGTCCAGGAGCAATGGCTGCTGGACGGGATCGCGCGCACTGACGCCGCCTTCACGGTTTTGGCTTCCCAGACATGGTTCTCGTCGTTTCGCTACACGCCGGGGGATGAAGCTGCCGAACGCAATCTGGATCAATGGGACGGCTACCCGGCCCAGCGCCAGCGGATTATCGACGCCCTGGCCCAAGCACAGGGCGAGGGACAAGGTAAGGGACATCCCGTGGCCTTGTCGGGGGATTGGCACTGTTCGGCCGCCACCACGCTGCACAGCGATCCCTATGATGCGCGGTCAAAGCGCATCGGGCACGAATTTGCCGGCACCTCGATCGCGTCGCACTGTCCCTGGGCGCGTGATATGGTCGAGGCGCTGCCGCACAATCCACATGTCCGCTACTACAACGGCGATAAACGCGGCTATGTCCGCCACGTTGTGACCGCAAAGGACTGGTCGGCGCACTACCGTGTCGTCGCCGATCCGGGCGTCGAAACCGGCACTGTTTCCACCGACACCGAAATCCACACACGGGATATCTGACATGACGACCGACCGCCGTTCCTTTTTGCAGCTTTTCGGCGCCGGTGCCGCTCTGGCCACCGCAGCGCCGTTCACCGACGCCATCGCCCAGGCCGTCAGCCTGCCCGCCAAACGGGTCACCGGGACGATCCAGGACGTCAAACATATCGTCATCCTGATGCAGGAAAACCGGTCGTTCGACCACTACTTCGGCACCCTGCGCGGGGTGCGCGGCTTCGGCGACCGTTTTCCGATCCCGATGAAAAATGGCCCGGTGTGGCAGCAGTCGGACGGCAACAAGGTCATCCCGCCCTATCATCTCAATACCCGTACGACCAACGCCATCGCCGTGCCCGGGACTCCGCACAGTTTCTCGGACTCCCAGGCAGCGTGGAACCAGGGGAAGTTCGGCTACTGGCCCAAATACAAGAACCCCTATTCGATGGGCTTTTATCAGCGCGACGACATTCCGTTCCAGTTTGCGCTCGCCGAAGCCTTTACCATCTGCGACCACTATCACTGCTCGATCACCACGGGGACGGACCCGAACCGAATCGTCTTCTGGTCGGGCTCGAACCAAGATCCCAAGCTGCGCTCAGCCGGGATCCATGCGACCGATGCCGATTCCGAGCCCAACAATATGCGCTGCTGGGTCAGGGGCGCCCTTCCTGAACCGGGCTATCAATACCAGGGCTCGGCCTTTGGCTGGCCGACCCTGCCGGACGTTCTGGAAGAGGCCGGGGTGTCGTGGCGCATCTACCAGGACCCGAATGACAATTGGACCGGCGCCATGCATGGCGGTCTGGCCTTCGAGAGCTTCCGCAGCGCCAAGCCCGGTTCGGCCATCTATGAAAAGGGCATGAGCCATTGGTCTCTGGAGCAGTTCGCCCAGGATGTGAAGGACGGCACACTGCCGGCCGTGTCGTGGATTCTGCCCAACAAGGAATGGTCCGAGCATCCGTCGGCCTCGACACCTTTGCAGGGTGCTGAGTTCACAGCCGGTATCCTGAGCGCCCTGGTCGCCAATCCCGACGTGTGGGGCTCGACCGTCTTCTTCCAGACCTTCGATGAAAACGACGGCTTGTTCGACCATCTGCCGCCATCGGCGCCGCCGTCCTACGCGGCCGATGGCACCCTGATGGGCAAGTCGACCGTCGATCTGAAGGGCTTCTATTTCTCAGATCCCCAGCGCAAGTTCCTAGATCCGTCCGATACGATCAGCGGGACGGTGCGGCCGTGGGGCCTGAGCGCGCGCGTGCCGATGTACGTCGTGTCGCCGTGGTCAAAGGGCGGCTGGGTGACGTCGCAGGTGTTCGACCATACCTCCGTCGGGCAGTTCCTTGAGAAGCGCTTCGGCGTCACCGTGCCTGCGATCAGTCCCTGGCACCGGGCGGTGTGCGGCGACCTTACGTCCGCCTTCGACTTCTCCATGCCGGACGGCCCAGCGTTTCCGGGGCTGCCGGACGCATCCGGCTCGGAGCGCGCGGTGCTGGCGCAGATTCACCGCAAGCGTGTCGAGCCGCCGGCGCAAGCAGAACCGCTGATGCAGGAAAAGGGGACGCGGCCGTCACGCGCCCTGCCGTATGACCTCGATATCGTGGCGAAGGCGGGGGAGGGTGTGGAACTGCAATTCGTCAATCGCGGCAAGGCGGGCGCGGTATTCCATGTCTATGACCGGCTGAACCTTGAGGCCATTCCTCGACGTTATACCGTCGAGGCGGGCAAGAGCTTGACCGACCGCTGGTCGGGCGGGCGATACGACCTGTGGATTCTGGGACCGAATGGCTTCCACCGCGCCTTTGCCGGTGAGGGCAGGTCGGCCGTCGAGGTAACCGCGCTAACGACCAAGCGGCCGGCGCTGTTGACGGTCGGGATACGCAACGCTGCGGGTGTGATTGTCGACGTGACGGTCGATGCCGGGGTTTACGGCCATGGCAAGACTACTGTCGCCGTCAAGCCAGGCACGGTGCATAAGCAGGTGTTTGACATCGGTCAGAACGGCAACTGGTATGACGTGACCGTGGCCACAGGAGGCGAGATCCACCGTTTTGCCGGACGCATGGAAACCGGCGCCGATGGTATCAGCGACCCCGCCATGGCGGAGGTCGTCGAGCCGGCCGCCTATCCAAAGCCCGAACTGCGACTGCCAAAGTTTTAGCAAGGCTTGACACATAACAGTTGGTAGCGCTAACATGAATGCAGCGTGACACAGATTACGCGCCAGTGCCGCCACATATGAATGACAGGAGCCGTCCGGGTAGGGCGGCTCTTGTTGTTTGCAAGTGTGGCAAAGGGCCGCGTTCAAATTCTCCTGACAGGTTGTGTTTGGCTTGTTCGCTCGCCCGTTTGTGTCTACAGTCCCGGCCAGGGAGGCCGGCCGCACGCTTCCGGGGTTGCCGTGCTGGCCAGGGTTTCAATAAAAGTATCAAACGGTTAAGCTTTGATTCGGTAACAACGTGTAATCCCTGAGCCCGACCCTGGGTTGATGTCCCGCACAGGCGTGCTGCGCCGACGTGCCGCCACGGAAAGGATGACTATGAGCATTTCTCTGCAAAAAAACGCATCGGTGAGCCTTAAAAAAGAAGGCGGCGATGGCCTGACCAACATTACCCTGGGCGTCGGCTGGGATGTCGCAACGGGTCTGCTGGGCGGACTTTTCGGCGGTGGCGGCAGCATCGATCTGGACGCCTCCTGCATAGCGTTCGACGCCAACGGCCGCGTGGTCGACACGATTTGGTTCCAGCAACTGCTCAGCCGGGACGGTTCGATCCGTCACAGCGGCGACAACCTCACCGGCGAAGGTGATGGCGATGACGAGACCATTTCCATCGACCTGACGCGACTGCCGCAGGAAATCGAAACCCTGGTCTTCACGGTCAACAGCTTCCGCGGTCAGACCTTTGACAAGGTCAAAAACGCCTTCAGCCGTGTGGTGGACAGCCGCGCCCGCAAGGAGTTGGCGCGGTTCGACATCTCGGAGACGGGGCCGCACACCGGCGTGGTCCTGGCCTATGTGAAGCGGGATGCCGGCCAGTGGACCTTCAAGGCGATCGGTGAGCGGACGACCGCGCGCACGGTCAAGGACATTACGGCCCTGGCGGCTCAACTCATCTGATATCACCATTCGAACGGGAGGGGCTTTGCGCCTCTCCCCAGATTCTGCAGGAAAACGCATGCAGTTGCAGCAAGGCGAAAAGCGCAGCCTCGCCGATTTTGGCATTGGCGCACAATGCGCGGTCAAGGTCGAATTCGGCCTGGACGGCGCCGATATTGCGGCTTTCGGGCTGAACAAGGAACGCAAGATCGGCGACGACCGCTATGTTGTCCTGTTCTCCAACACCCGGTCTCCGGAAGGGGCGATCAGTTTGGTTCCGGCAGCCGGCTCTGCCGTGTTTTCGCTCGAACTCGACCGGCTGCCGGACACGATTGACCGGGTTGTTTTCACCGCCACCCATGACAGCCGCCCGATCGGTGACTCGCGGCCACTGGCCGTCACCTTGGGCAACAATGCTGCGTCCTTTGACGTGGCTCAGTATCTGAGCAACGAAAAAGCGGTGATGCTGGTCGAGATCTACCGCCATAGCTCCGGTTGGCGGGTCGGCACGATCGCCGCCGGGTTTGCCGGCGGGCTGGCCAGCCTGATCAGTCATTTCGGTGGTGAAGTGGCGGACGCGCCGGCTGCAGCGCCTGCCTCTGCGCCAACGCCCGCTCCGGCGGCACCGGCACCGGCTGCGTCTGCGCCGCCGTCCGCCCCCGTCAGCTTGAAAAAGGTGACGTTGGAGAAGGGCAATCCGCGCGTCAGCCTGCAGAAGACGGGCGCCAGTTTTGGCGAGATCATCCTGAACCTCAACTGGAGCCAGCCGGAACAGAAGCGCGGCCTGTTTGGTGGCGGACCGAAGAATGTCGACCTGGACCTCGGTGTCATGTTCGAACTGCAGGACGGCTACAAGGGCTGCATTCAGGGGCTGGGTCGCAGTTTCGGCGACTATGAGCATGAGCCCTATATCCAGTTGTCGGGCGACGACCGTACCGGCGCGGTGAGCACGGGCGAAACCATCCGCGTCAACGGCCGGCATTTCGACAAGATCAAGCGGATCGGAGTTTTTGCTCTGATCTATGAAGGTGTGCCGAACTGGCAGCAGACGGACGGGGTGGTGCGTATGACCATGCCGGGCCAGCCGGAAATCGAGATAAGGCTGGTCGAAGGTCGAGATAATTCGCGTCTGTGCGGTATCGCCCTTATCAACAATGTGAATGGCACTCTGCAGGTGGACCGCCATATGCAGTATTACCGCGATCAAAAGCAGTTTGCTGACGATATCGGCATTATCCTGCGATGGGCCGCTGGCAGTAAGGACTGACAAGCCCCATATCCGCAAATCATTTAGGCCAAAAGTCGGTTTTTGCTGAGCTTCAACACGGGACGTCTATGCTAAAGAATTTTTACGGGTCGATCGCCTTCACCGTGGTATCCCTGATCCTTGCGGGGGTTCTGGGCTACTACCAGAGTGGCGGCATGGCCAGCGCCGTGCTGCAAATGGTCTTTCTGGCCTGTGTGCTGGGGGTGATGGAAACCTCACTCAGCCTCGATAATGCCGTCGTCAACGCCTCGATCCTGAAGGATATGGATCCGGTGTGGCAGCGCCGCTTTCTGACCTGGGGTATTCTTATTGCCGTGTTCGGCATGCGGATCATCTTCCCCATTCTGATCGTGTCAATTTCTGCCATGGTGACGCCGTGGGAAGCCACGCGCATCGCCATTATGGACCATGAGCGATACGAAACAATTGTCACGGGCGCCCATATCGGTATTTCCGGTTTCGGCGGTGCCTTCCTGATGCTGGTGGGTCTTAACTTCTTCTTCGACGATGACCGCGAGCACCACTGGCTGGGCTTTATCGAGCGACCGCTGGCGGCGCTGGCCAAGATTCCGTTTTCACCTTATATCGTCACAGCTCTGCTGATCGGCGGACTGTCGTTCATGGTCCACGGTGAAGAGCAAAAGACCTTCCTGATCGCTGGCCTGTCCGGCGTGGTGACCTTCTTTGCGGTGCAGAAGTTCGGCGACTGGGTCGGCGGCGGTGAGAAGGACCATACCGGCGCGGTCGTGCGGACCGGGGCGGGCGGGTTTATTTATCTCGAATTCCTCGATGCCTCCTTCTCGTTTGACGGCGTGATCGGCGCTTTCGCTATTACCAATGACATCATCCTGATCGCGCTGGGCCTGGGGATCGGCGCCATGTTTGTGCGCTCGATGACCATCGCCCTGGTGCGGGGTGGCCACCTGGCCGAGTTCCGCTTCCTTGAGGCCGGCGCCTTCTACGCCATCATCGCCCTGGCCAGCATCATGCTGCTCAGCATCAAGCTGCACATTCCGGAGGTCGTGACCGGGCTGATCGGTGCCATCATTATCGGTGTGTCCCTGTGGGTTTCGATCGAGCACAAGAAGCGGTTTCCGCAGGAATATGCCGAGGACGGCGATGCACAGATCATCCTGCCGACCGGTGAGGTCATATCCGATCAGACAACCCAGCCGGCCAACGAAAAGGACCGTCTGGATATTTAACCGCTTACCGCTGTGGAGCGCCCCAGGCGGACGGCGCTTCACGAACACCCGATGACCGCCAACGATGAAAAAGGACTGTTTGACATGGCAATTTCGCTTTCCAAAGGCGGCAACGTCAGCCTGAGCAAGGAAGATCCCGCACTGGACGAAGTTATTATCGGCCTGGGCTGGGATACGCGCGCGACCGACGGCACCGATTTCGACCTCGACGCCTCAGCCTTCCTGCTCAAGACTGACGGCAAGGTTCGCTCCGACGGCGACTTCGTTTTCTATAACAACAAGGCCGTAACCGGCGTTGAGCACCTGGGCGACAACCGCACGGGCGCTGGCGACGGCGACGACGAGCAGATCAAGGTCACCCTGACCAAGGTCCCGGCGGACGTCGACAAGGTGGCGATCGTCGTCACGATCCACGACGGCGAAGCCCGCAAGCAGAGTTTCGGCCAGGTTTCCAACGCTTTCATTCGCCTGGTCAACCAGAAGACCAATGTCGAGATCGTGCGCTACGACCTCTCGGAAGATGCGTCGGTCGAGACAGCCATGATCCTGGGTGAAGTCTATCGCAACAATGCCGAATGGAAGTTCCGCGCCGTCGGCCAGGGCTTCAAGGGCGGCCTGGGGCCGCTGGCCACCAATTACGGCGTCAGCGTCGGCTAACCCCTTTCGGAACGGCCGGGATTGTTCCTGCCGTTCCGACCCATCACGACAAGGATTTCCCATGGCAGTTTCTCTCTCAAAAGGCGGCAATGTGTCGCTGTCCAAGGAGGCTCCGGGCCTCGTTTCCGTCACGGTCGGCCTGGGCTGGGACGTCCGCAAGACGGACGGCGCGGCTTTCGACCTCGACGCTTCCGCTTTCGTCGTGGACGAGAGCGGCAAGGTGCTGAGCGACGGCCACTTCGTCTTCTACAACAACAAGACCTCGCCCGAAGGCGCCGTGGTCTATGGCGGCGACAACACGACCGGCGCCGGTGAGGGCGACGACGAGACGATCAAGATCGATTTCTCCAAGCTGCCGGCCAATGCCAAGAAGGTGACCATCGCCGTGACCATCTATGACGGCCAGGCGCGGCGGCAGAACTTCGGCTCGGTTCAGAACGCCTATGCCCGGGTCATCAACCTGGCCGACGGTAAAGAACTGGCACGCTACGACCTGTCCGAAGACAGCAGCACCAACGCGGCCATGGTCTTCGTCGAGCTGTATCGCAGCCCCCAGGGCGACATCAAGGTCAAGGCCATCGGTGAGGGCTGGGAAAGTGGCCTGGCGGGACTGGCTTCGGCCATGGGCGTCAACCTGGCTTGATTTTTGGGCCTCAGTGACGGCCGACGGGGCAATAGAATGCGTATCTGGTTCAACCGCGGCTTTTCCCTGGCCAGCATTTCTCAGTCGATGATGGCGGCGCAGCCGGAACTGGAAATCTACGCCAGCGTCGCCAAGGGCATGCCCAAACATGCAGGCCCGGTGGAGACCTGGGTCGAACCGGACGTCGATGCCGCCGACTACGTCGCCTGGGCGCGTGGCCAGGTAGAAGCCTATCGCATCGACCTGATGATCCCGACCCACTACCGCACGGCGTTGCGTGAGGCGCAGTTGCCGTGCCGGGTGGAATTCCCGGCCGGCCAGCGCGTTCTGAAACTGCTCGACGACAAGTACCGTTTCGCCGAGGCGCTGGAGGACACGGAATTCCATCTCGAGACCGCCTTGATACGATCCGCTGATGAACTGGAAGCCGCGCTGGCGGTTTTTCGCGCGCGGGCCGATGGTGGCGCGCCCTGCGTCAAGCCGCGGAATGGCGTCAACGGTTTCGGCTTCTGGAAACTGACCCGCGACAAGCCGATGCGGCATCTGGAAAACCCCGATAGCCGTGAAATCCATGAAGACCTCTATCTTGCGGCCTTGCGGATGCAGGAAAAGTCCAAGGCTGTCCGTGACATGGTGCTGATGGAATTCCTGCCGGGGCCGGAGGTGTCGTTCGACATACTCGCCCACGAGGGGCGTATGCTGCGATACGCGGCCCGAACCAAGCTCAGCACGGGACGCCAACGTATCCAGACCGAGCATCCGCTCAGCGGTTACGCGCGGCAACTGGTTGAACGCTTTGCTCTGCATGGCACGGTTAACATCCAGTTCCGCAAGCACCGCGACGCTAGCTGGAAGGTGCTGGAAATCAATGCGCGCCCTGCCGGCGGGGTGGTCTATGCGGAAGCTGTCGGTGCGGGTATCCTGGCGGGATGGGCAGGCCTGCTGACAGGGCGCATGACGGCGGATGAGGTGGAGGGGAAGATGATCGACACCGAGGTTGGCTTCGAGACGGCGGTAAGATAGCGGTGCAAACTCTGGTCCCAGGTCAAAGACTGCAAGTTACCCGTGAGGGCAATTGGGGTGTCACGGTGCAGGGGCGCGATGCCGACCGCGTTGTTGTCTGTGCCGTTGGCGCGGATGGAGGCATTATCCCGTTTGCTCAAGGTGAGGGGGGGCGCTGGCAGGCCCCGTCGCCCCTGATCCGCGAAACAACGCTTGAAGTTGTCGCCTATATCCATGATGACCGCAGCGGCGGGTTCGTCAATACGGCCTACCCAATCCACGTCGAGATCGCCGGTCAGGCCTACGTCCTGCCGGAACCCGACCAGCAACTGGCAGCCGTGATCCTGACCGAAATTTACGCCAAGGATGGCGTGTGGCGCGCCAAGATCTCCAATGAGGGGTTCACCTTCGGGATTGAAGCCTATGCCCGGGCCCGTAACTTGCGCGACGTGCAGTTCCCCTCGCGTCCCGGACGTAACCCGGACCGGCCGCCGCGTGGCGCGACGGCCTCGGGTAGCGGCGTGCTGATCGCGCCGGGTCTGGTAATTACCAACGCCCATGTCATCGAGGATGGCACGGCGCTGGAATTGGGGCGAAGCCGTAACAAACTCAAACCCGTCGCAGCAGACCTGATGCATGATCTCGCGCTGCTGGAAGGGGAGGTGGATGGCGATCCTCTCCCATTGCGCAACACCGCGCCGCTGTGGCTGGGAGAAGGCGTGCTGGCGGCAGGCTTTCCGCTGATGGATGTGCTGGGGGCCGATCTGAAGGTTACCACCGGTAATATTTCGGGCCTGACCGGCAGCCATGGCGATGTTTCGCGCTTTCAATTCACGGCGCCGATAGGATCGGGATCGTCCGGTGGTGCCATCATCGACGAATTCGGCAACCTGGTCGGGGTGACCTGTTCTTCCCTGGCCCATGGCAATATGCGGGAACGTGGTTCGATCTCCGAAAACGTCAATTTTGCCGTTCGTGTCGCCCTGGTCTATGAACTTGTTGCGGCCGCCGGCTTCACGCTTCCCGACCTCAAGCCGTCACTGAACAATGACCGGCGCGATGTGGTGCAGCGGCTGCGCAAGTCGGTCGTCAGCGTCATTGTTCACTTCTAGCGGGGTTTTGATGGACTCAAAACCTCGCTCTAAGTTTTTGTTTTGTCGCGCAATTTTACCGAAAAGTGCTGAACACTTTTTCGGATTGCGCTTTAGGCGCCAAGCATGACCAGCAGCCTAGCCATAGGGGTTTCAGAAACCATCCTGTTGCCGACCGGGGAACTGACCCTGACGGTGCACGACGGCCCCCCCTTGCGTCAGTTGTGCGACTTTGCCGCCCGCTCCAATCCGAAGCGCGGCTTCCTGATCGTATCGAAAGTCCTGGGACGCCACCTGCCGACGGCGCCGAGTGAGATGCGGGCGTCCATGGAAACCCTGGCTCGCAAGATATCGCCGGATCTGCCGCAACCCGTCGTGTTTCTGGGCATGGCGGAAACGGCCACGGCCCTGGGGCAAGGGATATTTGCTGCCTATCGTCGGAACAATCCTTCGGTCGAAGTCCTGTACCTGCAAAGCTCGCGACAACGGGTCGAAGGCGCGCGCGTGTTCGCGTCGTTCGAGGAGGGACACAGCCATGCCACAAGCCACCTTGTACAGATCGCCGATCCGGCGCTTGAGGCTATGGCACGTGCGGCGCAATCGCTGGTGATTGTCGATGACGAGTGCAGCACCGGCAATACCTTTGTTGCCGCCGCAGAGGCGCTGTCGCGCGGCATGCCAAAGCTTCGTCGTATCGAAACGTGCTGCCTGACCGACTGGGGCGGTGGCGGTTACCTCAAGGCTATGCCGCTGGCGACGCAAGCGCGGTCGATTCTTTGCGGCAGCATGACCTGGCAGGCAAGGACCGCCGTTGCGCCGCTCGTACTGGCAGCAAGCTCCAATCAGGCCGGTGTGGCTCCGTCGCAGGGCATGCTCAGCCGCACCGGGTTGCGTGATCCGGAGGCAGCGGAGCGGTCAGCCATCGTCGTGCAACCGGGCGAACGTGTCCTCGTTCTGGGTGATGGTGAGCATTCGTATGAGGCCTTGCGGGTCGCAGAGGCCGTGGAAGACCAAGGCGGAATCGCGGCGGTACAGTGCATTACCCGCAGCCCGGCCCTGATTGGTCACGCCATGCAGAGCCTGTCGCGTTTCAGCGATGCCTACGGCAGCGGTGCGCCCTGTTTCCTTTACAATATGCTGGGCCACCGGCCGGACCGAGTACTGATTTTGACCGAGGTCGTCAGAGATCAGGCCGCCGAGGCACGTGCTGCGCTGGCGCTGTTGGGCGCGGATATACCGGTCGAGGTAATCGTGTGCCACTATCGGCGGGATGGCCAATGACCCGGCCGTTTATCCTGACCGATCTGGACGATACCTTGTTTCAGACCGCGCGGAAGTGTCCTGACGGGCGCGCCGATGGCCTGCGCCTGATGAGTCGCCTGGCCGATGGCAGCCCCAGCGGCTACGCCACGCCCAGGCAGGAGAACCTTCTGGCCTGGCTGCGGATCGGGCAACTGATCCCTGTGACGGCCCGCAGCCGCGACGTTCTGGCCCGGGTCGATATCGAACAGGCGCCGGCGATCTGTGGCAACGGTGGCTGTATTCTAGAGGCCAATGGCGAGGTGGATGCGGCGTGGCACGATGGCCTAGTCGCTCGGTCGCGCGGTGACGCGTCGGTGACGGCGGTTTATGCCGAGTTGACCGGCGCGCTGGACGGTGCCGCCTTTCGCCATTGGGTGGCACAGGAGGGGGGCATGGCGCAGTATATCTGCATCAAGAGCAACCTCGATAACGGCGAGGTCCTGGCGGACGTCGAACGCGACCTTGCAGGACGGGTGCCGGCAGGATGGCGTGTGCACCGCAACGATAATAATCTTGCATATCTGCCGGGGTGGCTGAATAAACGCCATGCCGTTACCTATATGATCGAAAAGCTGCGCGCCGGACAGCCGGATGCGCCGGTCATCGGGATCGGCGACAGTAATTCTGACGTCGGTTTTATGGACTTATGTGATTTTGCCATGACGCCGACCCGATCCCAGCTGTGGAAAAGCCTGATCCGTGACAATGCCTGGATTGACTGAAGCTGTGCGTGAATCTCAGGAAGTGGCGGTGCCCTTCTGCGGCACCTTTGCGCCTGAAGATGTCGTCATGCTTCTGAAGCCGGCGGCGATTGGCCATACCGACATTGCCGAAAAAGAGCGACTGATCCAGTCGGGGGCGAAGCACTATTCCGAAATGCTGTCGCCGGAAAACGTTCCGGATGACCGCTATATGCAACTGTACCGGGACGCCCTGGCGCACAATGCCGGCCGCCTGAAGGGCGATGTCGAGATACTGGCCCGGAAAATCGCTCAGCGGTCCCAGACCCGAATCGAGTGCGTTCTGATCTCATTGGCGCGTGCCGGGACACCGGTCGGGGTCCTGGTCAAACGGGCGCTGGCGCGGCTGGGTGTTCGGGCCTTTCACTACACGGTCAGCATTATTCGCGGCCGCGGGATCGACTTGAATGCCTTGCGTTTCATCGCTGCACGCCACGGCACCGACACGGCCGTTTTTGTGGATGGCTGGACGGGCAAGGGGGCGATCACCCGAGAACTGGAATCGTCATTGACCTCCGGGGGGTTGGGGTTTGCCCCGTTTTTGGCCGTAGTTGCCGATCCGGCGGGGCGGGCGAGCCTGGCAGCGACGGTCGACGACTATGTTATCCCCAGCGGTCTGCTCAACGGGATCGTGACCGGCTTGATCAGCCGTACGGTGCTGACGGCCGATCTGGTCGGTCCGGAGGATTTTCATGCCTGCTTGTTCCAGGCCGACCATGCGCCTCGCGACCTTACCCATCATTTTCTGGAAACGGTTGAGGCGGCTTCGCCCGTTTATAGCTCTGCCGCCTGGACGCCGGATGCGGCGGCACAGGCCAGGGCAGACAGTACGCGTATCTTGCAGGAACTCATGAACGATTATCACGTCGACGATATAAACCGCATCAAGCCGGGGATTGCAGAGGCGACGCGGGCTATCTTGCGCAGGGTCCCTGACTGCGTGCTGGTCCGGGATCTGGCCGCCGCAGAAACCCGGCATATGCTGCATTTGGCAGCGGGGGCCGGCGTACGGGTGATTGAACAAGACCTGGGCGGCTACTGTGCCGCGACGATTATCCGCAAAGTGAAGGGCGAACAGGAATGAGAGCTATCGAACTGGGTGCCACGCTTTATACCCCGGCTCTCAATCCGGCGGCTTTCGACAATGCCTATGGAGCCTGTCCGGACCTGCGTTCCATGGTGATCTGCCTTGAGGACGCCGTTCGTGACGATGAACTGGCTGTGGCCGAGCAGGCCCTTCGCGCTGTTTTGCAGCGCTTCGCCGTTGTCGCGCCGAGCGTGCATGTGTTTGTCCGCCCGCGCAGCCCGCAAATGCTGGGACGAATCCTGGAGATGCCGGGTGCCGGGCGGCTGGCCGGTTTCGTCTTGCCGAAGGTGACCACGGAAACGGCGGGCGCCTGGTTGGGCGTCCGGGGACTTGACGCGCATCGGCTGATGCCCAGTATCGAAGGTGAGGAGGCGTTCGATGCCGCATCTCTTCGCCGCCTGAGAGACCGCTTGCTGCCCTGGCGCGACCGTATCCTGGCGGTGCGGATCGGCGGCAATGACATCCTCGGCCTGATGGGCGTGCGGCGGTCGCGCTACCGAACAGCCTATGACGGCCTGTTGGGCGTTGCTATCCGCAATATTGCCACAACCTTCTGCAGTCACGGTTTCAGCGTCTCGGCCCCCGTATTTGAGCATTTTGGCGACCATGCCCTGCTGACCGAGGAAGTCGAGCAGGATATCGAACATGGCCTCCTGACCAAGACAGCCGTGCACCCAAGCCAGATCGGGGTTATCCAGAGGCTATTCAAGCCATCACCCGCCGAGATCATGGAAGCGCGGGCCATACTGGATGCGTCGTCGCCGGCGGTATTTGGCGCCAATGGCAGCATGTGCGAGCCCGCGACGCACTATCGCTGGGCTGAAAATATCGCCCAGCGCGCGCAAATCTATGGTATTACTGAGGGACTGCTGGCGGCAGATAGCCGAGTGGCGTGACGGGATGCCGGTCTTCGGTTTGGCGTCGAGGGGGGACGCTATGATCGCATTTAAAACGCTCGCAAGCGCTCCGCGACTGCATTATCACTGTTGCAAGCCGCAGAGTCGCGTGGGCGCGTCTGCCGAT
>NZ_GL883077.1:2329586-2342191 GCF_000204015.1 Asticcacaulis biprosthecium C19
TTAAATTGCGCGGAAAAACAAAAACTTAGAGCGGGGTTTTGATTCCATCAAAACGCATCCCGCTCTAGACGTCTGATCTGATCTTCCGGAGGAAACACGACCATGAGTGATCTCGTTCTCGAAGCGCCGGCGCCGGTCGCCGTTGTCCCTGTGGAAAAGGCCGCGGGTCTGGTGCCGATCGAGACCGCCGTCAAGACTGAGCTGGAAAGCAAGGTCGACTCGTTTGTCACGGACCTGGTTAGCGTCGACGCCAACAGTCCGGAATTCGGCGGCAAGGTCAACCAGCTCAACGCCCTTGGCCAGCGCGAGATTACGGCCCTGGCGTCGCAGAGCAATCGCTTTCTGGACCGGCCCACCAAGCAGATGGAAGGCGAGGGCAGCGTCGGAGGGTCGCTGATCGAGCTGCGCCATACGATCGAAGGTCTGGATCCTTCACGGGGCGGGGCCCTGCTGGAGCCGCGAAAGCTGTTCGGATTTATTCCTTTCGGCAACAAGTTGAAGGCCTATTTCGATAAGTACCAGTCGGCCCAGAGCCACATTAATGCCATCCTGGTCAGCCTGGCACGCGGCAAGGATGAGCTGTTGCAGGACAATGTCGCCATTGACGGTGAGCGCCGCAAGATGTGGGAGATGATGGGCAAGCTGGAGCAGGTCATCCATATCTCCAAGACATTGGATGGCCGCCTGGAGGAGAAGGCGGCGGAACTGGATGCTTCCGACCCGACCAAGGCACGGGCCATCCGCGAATCCGCCCTGTTCTATGTCCGCCAGCGCACGACCGACCTGCTGACCCAGATGGCGGTGACGGTGCAGGGCTATCTGGCGCTGGACCTGATCAAGAAGAACAATATCGAACTGATCAAGGGTGTTGAACGTGCATCGACGACGACGATTGCGGCGCTTCGGACAGCGGTGACGGTGGCGCAGGCCCTGGCCAGCCAGAAGCTGGTGCTGGACCAGATCACAGCCTTGAACACCACCACCTCCAACATGATCGCCAGCACCAGCGAACTGCTGAAATCGAATACGGCCCGCATCCATGAGCAGGCGACCTCAGCCACGATTCATGTCGAAACCCTGCAACGGGCCTTCGCCAATATTTACGCGACGATGGATGCCGTTGACGAGTTCAAGATCAAGGCGCTGTCGAATATGAAGACAACGGTTGACACGCTGTCGCATGAGACCGAGAAGGCCAAGGGCTATATCGCGCGTGCCCAGGGTAATATCTCGGACAATGCCTCGAACTCGCCGCTGGCCTTGAGCTGAGCCGTCGATCCGTGGTTCTTTTTTTACGACTCACGGGTTATTCTTGTCGGGTATGAACATCGTGGAGTTCTTTCGAAGGCTGTTTGCCAAGCCCTCGCCACCACCGGCACCTTTGCCGCCGGCGGTACCTCCCGTGCGCGTCGCGTATGATGACGATCGTATTCCCGACAGCGCCCAAAAGCGTATCGGCAAGATTCTTACTAGTCTTGACGAGGTTCAGACGGCTGCGGCGCGTGAGCAGGCGGCTGGGATCAATCGTTTTGAACTGGATCAGATGCGCGATCTGCATCTGCCCAAGCTGGTCAAGAGCTATATCGATATTCCGCCGGCGCACCGGGCGGAGATCTTTCGCAAGACGGGCAAGTCGGCGAGTTTTATCCTGGATGAAAGCCTGGACAAGATGCAGGACAAGCTGGACGACATGTTGCGCAGCCTGGCCCAGCATGACCTGGATGCCTTCACGCACAACACCCAGTTCATCGGCCAGCGCTATTCCGACAAGGACAACCCTTTCTTATGATCGGCCTTTCTTATGATCGGCCGCTTTTGTGATTGGCCGTTTTTGTGATTGGCCGTTTTTGTGACCCGTCAGGCATTCAGGTTTGAAAAATTCTTGAAACTTTCATTAATTGGAAGTATTTAGAATTTTATGTCGACGGTTTTGGCGGCCATTGAAAAAAGCGAGTTGGGCGATCGGATTATCACCGAGCGGCAGCTGGCAGAGGCGGTCGGTGGTAGCCCGGCGCGGCGCTACGGCCTTGTCAACAGGGCCTTGAAGGACGGCATCCTTTTGCGGCTGAAACGTGGTCTCTACACACTCGCGCCGCGCTACCGATCGTCCACATTGCATCCCTATACGGTTGCGCAGGCCCTGTTGCCGGGAAGTTATGTGTCGTTTCAATCCGCGCTTTCTTTTCATGGCTGGGCGCCCGAGGCCGTCTACGCGACCGCCAGCGTGACGCCGCAACGCAAGTCCGTGGCCTATGACATCGACGCGATCGGCCACTACACTTTTTCCCCCTTGGCCACCAATCCCTATCAGTTTCTGGTCGGCGTCGAGCGCCGCAGGCTTGGGGGGCTTGTGGCCTTCGTTGCCTCTCCACTGCGTGCCTTGATGGACATTGTTGCGGCGACCAAGACGCCATGGTCCGGCATGGATTGGGTTACCCAGGGCATGCGCGTCGATATTGATGCCTTGGTGTCACTATCGCCGGCGGTCTTCCTCGAGATGCGAGGCGTCTATAAACACAAGTCCGCTCTCGCTTTCCTGGCGGCTTTGGACGCTGATATCGCCAGGATGCAGAGGCGCCATGATTGACATAATTCGTGAGAAACTCCGCGACTATGCTGCGACAACCGTTGTGGAAGAAGACAACGCCCTGAAGGAAATTCTTCAGGAAATCGCCCTGCATGCGCTTTGGCGCGTGGACTTCTTCGATATCGCCCTGTTCCAGGGCGGCACCAGCCTGCGTATTCTTCACAAACTGCCGCGCTTTTCGGAAGACCTGGACTTTATCCTGCGGCAACCTGACCAGGATTTCGACCTTGAGCCCTATTTGCACGGCCTTCGCGTGGTCTTTGACCAATTTGGTCTGGCCCTGGAGGTCGTGTCAAAAGATCGGATGGATAGCGTCATTCGCGAAGCCGTCCTTAAGGACACAGCGGTCGCCAGGCAACTCGACCTGAGATTCGCCACTGGTCATCGGCCTGTGATCAAAATCAAACTGGAAATCGATACGAATCCCCCCGTTGGCTCAGGCGAAGCGGTAAGCTATCTGGACTTTCCGACGGATTACCAAGTCCGTCATCAGGATCTGCCGTCCAATTTCGCGCTAAAAATCCACGCTCTCCTTTGCCGCGGATACGTTAAGGGAAGGGACTGGTATGATTTTTCCTGGTACGTCACAAAGGGCGTATTCCCCAACCTGCCGCTGCTCGAAAACGCGCTGTTGCAGAAAGGGTCATGGCGGGAACAGCAAGACCTGAACGTGGATGTCAGCTGGCTGAACAGGGTCCTGGAAGCAAAAATCGATGACATCGATTGGTCCGCTGCCGCCGAAGACGTCAGACGTTTTCTTCGCCCGTCGGAACACAAGGTTCTCGACTTGTGGCGTGCGGAATTCTTCCACAACAAGCGTCAAAAGCTTTTCGGAATCATGTCCTGACCACCCGACAGCGCCAAGGCTGCCGGGTTTCTCGTCAGTGATCAACGGCGTCCGAAGAACCAAGGCCCGTTTGTGAGCGGACGAATTGCGAGAAGAACTTCTCCCGTTCGGCCTTGCCCCCCGCCGAGTTGTCCGTCACCGAGAACACCCACGTACCCGCGAAGGCCGCGATCATGGCGAACAGAGCCGGGTACTTGTATGGGAAGATCGCGACTTCGTGGTGCAAGACATCCACCCAGACCGTCGGCGACAGGACGGTCAGGGTTAGTGCTGTTATCAGCCCCATCGCCCCACCGATCACCGCGCCACGCGTGGTCAGGCGCGACCAGTACATGCTGAGGATCAGGATGGGGAAGTTGGTCGCTGCCGCCACAGAGAAGGCCAGGCCGACCATGAAGGCGATGTTCTGCTTTTCGAACACAACACCCAGAACGATCGCCACGATCCCCAGGACCACCACGGCAACCCTGGACACGATCATCTGGGCCTTTTCGTCGACATGGCCGCCGCGCAGGACGTGGGTATAGAGGTCCAGCGCGACGGACGAGGCGCCGGCCAAGGCCAGCCCGGCGACCACCGCCAGGATGGTGGCGAAGGCCACTGCCGAGATAAAGCCCAGGAAGATGTCACCGCCCACCGCATTGGCGAGGTGGATAGCGGCCATGTTGGCGCCGCCGATCAGGCCGCCCGCCGGATCCTGGAAGGCTGGGTTGGTGCCGACCAGCAAGATGGCGCCGAAGCCGATGACGAAGGTCAGGATATAGAAATAGCCGATGAAGCCGGTCGCATAAAAGACCGATTTGCGCGCTTCCTTGGCATCCTGGACGGTGAAAAAGCGCATCAGAATGTGGGGCAGGCCGGCCGTGCCGAACATCAGGGCCAGGCCCAGTGAAATCGCCGAAATCGGGTCGGTGACCAGCACCCCGGGCGCCATGATGGCTTCACCCTTGGTATGGACAGAGACCGCCTGGGCGAACAACTGGCCGAAATCGAAGTTGACCGAGCGCATGACCATGACCGCCATGAAGGTGGCGCCGGACAGCAGCAGAACCGCCTTGATGATCTGAACCCAGGTGGTGGCCAGCATGCCGCCGAACAGGACATAGAGCACCATCAGGCAGCCGACCAGGACGACGGCAATCATATAGTCGAGGCCGAACAGAAGTTGGATCAGCTTGCCGGCGCCGACCATCTGGGCGATCAGGTAGAAGGCGACGACCGTCAGGGACGACAGGGCCGAAAGGAAACGGATGGGGCGCTGGCCCAGGCGATAGGAGGCGACGTCGGAGAAGGTGAACTTGCCCAGGTTGCGCAGGCGTTCGGCCATCAGGAACAGGATGATCGGCCAACCCACCAGAAAGCCGATGGAGTAGATCAGGCCGTCGAAACCCGAGGTGAAGACCTGGGCCGAAATGCCGAGGAATGAGGCCGCCGACATGTAGTCGCCGGCAATCGCCAGGCCGTTCTGGAAGCCGGTGATTTTTCCGCCGGCGGTGTAGTAGTCCTTGGTCGAGGACGAGCGCTTGGAGGCCCACTTGGTGATGCCGAGCGTCAGCAGGATGAAGGCCAGGAACATGCCGATGGCAATGTAGTTGGTGCCTTGTTTCTGCACGTCACCGGTCAGGGCATCGGCCAGGGCGGCGGCGGGCAGGACGGCGATCAGAAGTGCCATCAGATAGGGACGAAAACGCGTCACTGGCCGTGCTCCTTCAGGAGTTCGCGGTTGAGGCGGTCGAATTCACCGTTGGCGCGTACGACATAGATGCCGGTGAGCAGAAACGACAGGAATATCAGGCCAAGACCGGCGGGAATGCCCCAGGTGATCACCGTGTCCGGAGCGACCTTCATGCCGAGGAGCTGCGGATCGAAGGCGATGAGGATGATGAAGCCGTAATAGGCCAGCAACATGATGATGGCCAGGGTCCAGGCGAAACGGCCGCGCTTATTGACCAGGGTCTTGAACCTCGGGTCATCGTAGATGCGGCGGTAAACCTCGTCTTCGGTACTCATTTTGTGTCTCTCCCACATATTTTTTGGGCATGGCATTGCCGTTACGGAAAACAGTCCCCGTTTTCCGTCGTGAAGGCAACCCTTATCTATTGAACGACGAGTTCGAATGGGGCTGCGGGCATATCATCGGCGCTGAACAGGTTGACGAACGGCGAGTCGGCCCAGGCATAGCGCACCTTGGTGATGTCGGCGCCGGCGCCTTTCAGCATCACCGTGTCGCCTGAAGGGGAACCGGCGACATAGCGGCAGGCACTACCGGCGCAAGCTTCGAAGCCGATAGCCATGTCCGAGCTGTAGGTGCGCAGGCCGCCATTGGTGCTTTTGAAGGTGATGATGACGTCGCTGCCAGACCGAGTGGCCGAAATGGCTTCCGGGCCGCCGGGCGTTAGGGTGGTGTCGCCGTAGGCGATGACGCGGGCGGCGCGGGCCAGGCGTTCACCGACGATGGTCTTCTGCGTCGGGTGGATGTCCGAGCGGTCGCCGAAGTCGATCGTGATGGCGGTGAAGGCCTTGGGATCGTTCGCGATGCTAAGGCGTTGCGCTTCACGCAGTTCGGCCCAGCCGGACTCGATCGGCTGGCTTGCGGTTGAACCATAGGCGGTGAGCTGGGTCACCAGGAAGGGCATGTCGGGCTGGCCGAAGGTGTCGCGCCAGTCCTTGATCAGGAGGGGCTGCAAGGTGCGGTATTGCTCGGCGCGACCGACATTGGATTCGCCCTGATACCAGGCGGCCAGTTTGAAATGGTAGCCTTTCAGGGGGGCGATCATGCCGTTGTACAGGGTGGTCAGGCTGGTCGGGACGTTCCACGGCGCCGGCGGGATGGACAGTCCCTTGGACGCCATGCCCTTCTTGTATTTCCAGTCGGCCTTGAGCTGGATGTACTGGCCGTCGCTGGTTTTCACCGCGCGGTTTTCCGGCCGGCCGGTCAGGCCGCCTCCATTGCCGCCGCTGAGGACGCGCAGAACGACGACGTTCGTGCCGGCCTTGAACACGCCCTTGGGGACATTGTACTCGCGCCACATCCACGACGTGCTGGCGCCGCCGACACGGGTGCCATTGACCCAGGCGGTGTCGTAGGTGTCGATTGGCCCCAGCACCAACTGGTTGGCGGTGGCGGCCTGGGCTTCGGTGAGGTCAACCGTGGTGCGGAACCAACCGACACCATCGTGGGCTTTGAAGTCTTCGATGCCGGCGGCCTTCCACGAACCAACCGGTGTCAGTGACGGCCATTTGGAGTCGTCGTATTTCGGCGCGATATAGGCGCGTTCGGACTTGGCGTTCTTGTCGTGGGCGTCCCACCAGGTTTCCTGGCGGCGCTCTTCATTGGCCATGGCCTTGGCGGGATCGGTGCCCAGTTGGGTGACGGCGGCGACGCCGTCTGCGAAGGTCGGCACAGTTTTCAACGACGACGGCCCTACCCAGCTTTCGAGGGTGGTGCCGCCCCAACTGGAATTGATGAAACCGACTGGCACCTGATAGCGGGCCTGAAGCGACTTGGCCATGTAGTAGCAGACGGCCGAGGCGTCGCCGGTGACGTCGGGGCCCGAGACCTTCCACTCGGTAGGGTGGGTCAGGTCGTCTAGCGGCAGGGGCTGGGTGTCTTTTTGGATGTTGGCGAAGCGAATGTTGGTGTTGCCGGAGCCCATCAGGGTCCCCCAGGCATTGGTCGAATTGCGGACTGCGAATTCCATGTTGGACTGGCCGCCGCACAGATAGACGTCGCCGATCAGTATGTCGTTGCGGGTGGCGGTCTCACCACCGGCCGTCGCGGTCAAGCTATAGGGACCGCCCGCGGTCATGACGGGCAGGGTGGCGCGCCATTTGCCGGCAGAATCGGCCGTGGCGGTGGCCGTCTGGCCGTTCAGAGAGACGGTAACCGCCTGTGACGGCGCGGCTGTGCCCCACACGGTGACCGGCTGGTCGCGCTGGACCACGGCGTGGTCGGTGAAGATCTTGGCGAACTGCGGCGCGGCGAGGGCCGGCGTCGTCAGCATAATGGCGGCGATGACGGTGGCGAGGCTTAGACGGAGCATGGTGTTCCCCTGTGACATTTTCTTGTTGGAGAAAGTTTCGGCCGTTTTGCGGGATAAGGCAACTCAAAAGATTTAATCGTATACTGCCACGGATTGGCGGCAGTTTGTAACAGACTGTCGGCTTCAACGTGGGAAGCACCATGCAACGTAGGACATTTGCGACGGCTTTGGCAGGTATTCCTTTCTCTGCAAAATCTACAACGGCGAAAGGTCACCCTGTCATGAATATAACACCTCTCGCACCCAGCCCCGGCATTGCCTTTGCGGAGGCGTGTGAAGTTTCCGGTTTTTCTCGCATGCTGTTCGTGAGCGGGCAGGTGCCGCAGGAGGGCGATGTCATTCCGCCGGACTATGAGGGGCAATACCGGCTGGCGTGGAAGAACGTCGAACGCCAGCTGCATGCGGCGGGGATGAGTTTCGACAACCTGGTTAAGGCAACCATCTACCTGTCCGACCGCAGCCTGATCGCGCAGAGCAAGGGCTTGCGGGCGTCAATTCTCGGCGAGCGGACGCCAGCGATTACCATTGTCATTGTCGGCATCTATGACGAGCGTTGGTTGTTGGAGATCGAGGCGGTCGCGGCGGCGTAACGTCAATCGCCTGCAGCCGCGCGGGCGCGGATGGCGCTCAAGGGCTCGTCGCGCAGCAGTTCGCCGTTGCGCCATACCGGGTGAAGAAGGTTTTCGCCGCCATCGACCGGTTGCCAGTCGCTGTCGCGGACGGCGGTGGTCTTCAGGTCGGTAGTGAGGCCCAGCAGGCCGCGTTTTGAGCGCTTGCCCGTGTCGGTAACCGGGTCCTTGTAGACGTCGCGCCAGACACCGTTCACCTTGGCGGCCGAGGCCTTGTAGGCGAATTGAAGCGTGTCGCGGTCGCACTTCTGCAGCAGGGCGCCGCCCATGCCGAAGGCCAGGTTCGAGGCGCTGAAGCCTTCCGCGGTTATGCGGTCCAGGATGGCGGCGATGCTGACCGGATTGACGCCGTCGCCCTGGATGACGCGGACGTTTTTCAGGACGCGGAAGCCCTTGGTATTGGTGTCAGTACCGAAGCGGTTGGCCAGAAGGTGCAGGGTTTTCGATACGACCTCGACGGGGTCGCCGCTGTCCGGGCGCACGACCAGGGTCGCGCCGCTGTCGATCACCTTCTGGCGCAAGGCTTCGCCCCAGATGTGGTCGACGGCGTGGTACAGGTCGTAGGAGTCCGAGACGACAGCGTAGAGACCGCCGGGTTTGCCGAACTGCTGGACCATGTTGGCATAGGCCGCCTGTTCGTTGGGCCGTTCCCAACTGGTGATGGTCGAATGTTCCGCCGCCGGGATCGAGAAACCGGCCATGGGTTCGTGGTAGAATTTACGGGCGGCGAGGATGGCGGCCAGGGTGTCCGTCCCCTGGAAATTGACCAGGTGGGCGAGGCCGCCCAACGCCGCTGACTGGGCCGACGAGACGCCGCGGGCGCCGAAGTCGTGCAGTTTGAACGGCAGTTCGCCATCGGGATCGTCGGCGGTTTTGACGAGGGCGTCGCGGATGATGCGGCGGACACCGTGGCTTATGGTCGCCACCGTGATCGGGTACCAGACGCGCAGCAGGGCCGTTTCGACATAGCTGGTCAGCCAGAAAAAGTCGGGATCGGTGTTGACCACGGTCATCATTGGCACGTGGATTGGGGCGACAGTGCCTTCGGGCTGGGCGCGGATATCGAGCGGCAGTCGGCCGTCGTGGCGGTCGAGCAGCAGTTGCCAGCCGGCTTCGTGGAAGGGCAGGCCGTGAGCCGGCAGGAGGTCGCGAGCCTCTTCGATATCGGCAGAAGTGACCGGGTTGGCGAATTCGGTTTTGAGGATGGCCTGGAGGCCGAAGAACAGGGCCTCGGGGTAGGGGCCGCCGCGGGCTTCGACGTAAGAGAAGACCTGTTGCGTGCCCTGCGGATATTGCAGGTAGTGGCTGGCCTTATAGCTGTCGGTGTTGAGGATCGGATTGGTCATGACAGAAGCTCCTTCTGTTGGTTGAGCTCGTCGGGGTCTATCCCCTGCGACTGTTTTTTGAGTTTGGGGCAAAGAAAGTCGCCCCACCACCACCCTCCGCCTTCGCTTTGCTACGGCTTCGGGCGGTCCCCCTCCCCACGCCAAAGAGGCGCGGGGAGGTATGAAATTATGCCGTGCCGAGGAAGTGTTCGAGGATGAAGAAGTGGTCCTCGAACAGGTGTTCGCGCAGGCGGCGGGCCTCGGCCAGGGGGACCCAGCGGGCGCGGGCGGCGTCGTCCGAACCGCGGACCGCCGGCAGGTCGCCGCTGGTGAACTCGAAATAGAAGGCGTGGGTGATGGTGCGCCCACGCTGCGAGCGGTCCGGGTCGTCGAAGACCTGGCGGCCTTTCAGGCTGCCCTTGAGGACAGGGACCGGAAGTTTGATGCGGGTCTCTTCTTTCAGTTCGCGGATGGCCGCCTGCAGCAGGGTTTCTTCCGGGTTGAGGAAGCCGCCGGGCAGGGCCCACAGGCCCTTACCGGGATGGGCGCCGCGCTTGACCAGCAGGACGTGGCCGGAGTGCACGATGACGGCGTCGACCGTGACGAAGGTCGGGGGATAGGGGGCAGCGTCCCAGGCAGCCTTATAGCCGTCGATATGGCGCTGTTCGTCGGCCAGAAGATTGAAGGTCTTGGATTTTTTGAACGCCAGAAGTGTTTCGTGAACGGCCTGGGGGACATTGGCCTGGACCAGGCGCAGGGCGCCTTCGTCGGCGGCGAACAGATGGCGGCGTAGTTCGGTGGCCGACAGGGTGGTGGCGAAGGGTACCTCGATCAGGTCCCACTGCGGGAAGGCATGCAGGTACCAGGAGCTTTCGTCCTTGTTGTGGCCGATCAGGCCGATACGAACATCGGCGGGGCTTTTGCCGCTTTCGGTGATGGCGGCGGCGACGTGTTCCTGGACGTCGGCCTGCCAGGCGCCTTCGTTGTAGAGGTGGTCGACGAGGTGGCGGATGATGACGCGGTCGGCGTCAGTGCCAAGCGCGGCGCGGATCATGACTTCGCGTTCGGCAGCCGAGAAGGGGTTGCGGGTCGAGCGGGCCGATTGGGCCGAACCGACCAGCACGATCAGGCGGTCGCAGGTTTCCAGCGCGCGGCGAACAACGGCCATATGACCGTTATGAAAGGGCTCGAAACGCCCGATGAAGGTGGTGAAATTGTAGTGCATGAGGCTCCCTCAGTGCGATGCCGTCCGGTCTGCCCAGACGGTCAGAAGTTGCGCCCGGATCGCGCGGCTGTCAACAGGGCAACTTCCTAAGGGCGCGGGCTTGGGTTAGACCTGACGGCATGCGGCTGAGGGATGTGAAAGCGTGGATGGAGGTGCGTCCGGCGGTAGCCTGCGGCGTCGCAGTGGGGCTGGTCGACGCCCCGACCCAAGCCTTCGAAACCTCGCGGAATCTGGATCAACTTGCCCGGAAGATGGATAGGGTTCTGGCTTAGAGCCTTATCTCAGTGCTGATGGCGTGCGGATCGAGCACGGCGTCAACCACCTCGATCAGGTCTTCCTTTGTGAAGGGCTTGCCGATCTGACCATGGACGCCGATGCGACGGCTGGCGTTCAGGGCTTCGAGGCTGGTCACCTTGTTCTCGATGCCGGCTGACATCGAGATCAGGCGCACCTTGGGCCAGGTGGTGCGGATGGAGCGCATGCCGTTCAGGCCGCCCATGCCGGGCATGAAGACGTCGCACAGCACCAGGTCGACGTGGGCGATATCGACGTTGGAAAAGGCGGTTTCCATCGAAGGCGCGACCGATACGCGGTAGCCTTCGGCTTCCAGGGCGGTTTTGACGAACAGGCAGACCGTGCGGCTGTCGTCGATGACCAGGACGTGGCGGCTCATGAGCGGGCCACCCTTTTCGGCCCGGGTCAGGACGTCGCCGACCTGGGTCTCGGTGAAGGGCTTGGGCAACAGGTAGTCGGCCTGGTATTTGCGCGCCTGGGCCAGGGTTTCGTCGATCGAGGTCGCCTTCGAGCCTGCCGTCATCAGGGCGATTACCGCCTGGGTCGCCAGGAGGCGGAAACGGTCGAAGTGTTTGAGGGTGTTGCGGTCGCCGACATAGACGTCGAGAAACAAGGCGCGGACGTCCATGACCTGGATGGCGTCGAGGGCTTCCTTGACGTCGGCATAGTGCAGGGCGGACCAGCCACGGGTCTCTACCATCTTGCGGATGATCGCTGCCTGGGTGGCGCTGTCTTCGAGGATGAGAGCTGAGAAACGCATTTTACCGAACCGCCGTTGGACCTGTTGAAATATGCGCGTCTGGCGGTAAAGGCGGGGTAAACCGGGCGGCACTTTTCCACTGGTGCGCCTTATCTCACAACGATTTTGCGTAGTTTTCCGACGTTTTTTGGCCGGGCGGAAAATTTTGCAAAAAGAAACGGTGGACGATTGACGACCGAGCTGAATCAGATGAGCCCAGTTTCCATGGTCACGGATTGTGACTGAACGAGATTTGACCCCACGGTCGGCGGCGGCGAGATGTTTGTTTTGTCGCGTAATTTACCTGAAACGTGCTGCATACTTTATCGGATTGCACTCTAAATGGCTTGCCGGAGACGGTTGTGTCTGATCATCTGCACCTATGCATCTGATTACCGAAAGCAATTATAGCGAAGCTGTCGACGCGATCAGGGATATCCTGATGACGTATGTCGAACTGACGAATTATAGCGGTTTTGGGCATTCGGCGGATATCCATGTCCGCTTCGATCCGCTCAAGTTCATTGACGCAGAGACGGATAATGACCGGGTCTTCTATGTCGATATGGACCTGCTTCGGACCGGGTCGGCGATTGTCGTCCTGTGTGCTGTGTTCGATACGTGGCTGGAGGGTGAGCATGCCCGGGCGACACCAGCACAAAAGCTGGCGCTGGAGAACGGCAGGTTCGGTCGCTTTCCAGACATCGAAACGACGCTTAAGGAAGCTTTGGCACGTGGTGCCATGAGATGGGAAGATTCCTGGTTCGATGACGCCGTGCAACCGATCTATCGGACGTATGTGTTGGGGTATTTTCGGCGGCTGGCCGAATCTGATCGCGCCTGAAAAACCGGCTTGACGCCTGCACCGAGTCAGATGAGCCCACTTTCCATGGTCACGGATTGTGACTGACACCAA
>NZ_GL883077.1:2342315-2345752 GCF_000204015.1 Asticcacaulis biprosthecium C19
ACGCGCGGTCGCGCTTGCCAGCCCCGATGTGCCAAGATCATCGTGGGCTGGTGTTAAATTAAAGCCCGCCGGGGAGACACGGCGGGCTTTTTGTTGGGGCCAGGTTTTCGGGCATCGGTAAGGTACCCGTCACTCCAGTCCTATGCGGTAAACGAAGAGGGGAGACATATTCGGACATGCCCCGGAAAAAACGACCGCCGGATATTCACGCGCTGGCGCAAGGCTACACGGCCGACGCGTTGAAAGCACTGGCGGATATCATGGCAAATGGTGGCAGCGACGCGTCGCGCGTGGCGGCCGCCAAGGAACTTCTGGAACGCGGTCATGGCAAGGCCGGGCAGGTTGTCGAAGCCGCCAAGGGGAAGGTTGTGCCTCCCGTTATCCACTATGTGATTGCCGGAGAAGAGCCACCCTTGGGGGAGGGTGAATACGATACTTCGGTGGTTGACGAGGAGAGCGAGTCAGATGAGCCAGATTTCATCGTCAAGGATTGTGAGTGATGAATGGGCCCGCCGATTGGTGGGCTTTTTTTGTTGGCTTGGGAGTAGGCGGCCTGGACCCCTCCGCCTCGACGCGTTTCGCCAATGGCCTTCGGCCTGGCTCACTTGCTCGCCACCTCCCCATTGAAGAAATGGGGAGGAGAAGGAAAAGTGATTCTTGAACCCATTCCCGCCTACCGGTTTCTTACGAAAAAGCCGCTGGGGAGCTTTCGTTTTCGGGCAGCCTATGGCGGACGAGGGGCGGCCAAGTCCTGGGAATTTGCCAATGCCGCCATCTACCATAGCCTGAACACGCCCGGTGCCCGGGTGGTGTTCGTGCGCGAAATCCAGGGCAGTCTGGCGGATAGTGCCTTTACCCTGGTGAGGAACCGGCTGGAGGCCTATGGGCTGGAAGGTGCTTTCCGGCAGGCCAACGGGCGGTTTCACCATGTCGAAAACGGGGCGGAGATCCTGTTCCTGGGATTGTGGCGCGGTAACAAGCCTGAAGGTATCAAGTCGCTGGAGGGCGCGACTCTGACCATCTGGGAAGAGGCCAGCGAAGGACGGCAAAGGTCGCTGGATGTGCTGATACCGACCGTATTGCGGACGCCGCAATCCGAGCTGTGGTGCCTGTGGAACCCGATGCTGCCGACCGATCCGGTCGACAGGTTCTTTCGCGGCGATGTGGAGCCGCAAAAGACGATCTGCCGGCGGGTCAACTGGGACAGCAATCCGCACTTTCCGGAGGCACTGCGCGAGCAGATGGCGCTGGATCGCAAGAAGGACCCGTTGCGGGCGGCGTGGATCTGGGACGGGGCCTATATGCCGTCGGCCCAGAATGCACTGTGGACGCGGGAGTTGCTGGACCGGGCCTGGGTGCAGGGCCGGGACAAGGTCATGGAGGCCGTCGGCCGGGTCGTGGTGGGGGTGGACCCTGCCGGCGGCGGTGGCGACGAGGTCGGGATCGTGGTCGCCGGGCGATACGGCGCCGAAGGCTATATCGTCCTGGACGACCGGTCGGTGGCGGCCAGGTCGCCGGAGGGATGGGCCACGGAGGTTTTGCGCGCGGTCGATGCCTATGCGGCGGACTGTGTGGTGGTCGAGAAGAATTTTGGCGGCGACCTGGTGGCCAGCAATCTGCGGGTCAATGGAGTTCATTGCCGGATCCGCGAGGTCACGGCCAGCCGAGGCAAGCAGGTGCGGGCCGAGCCCATCGCCGCGCTTTATGAGCAGCACAAGGTCTATCACAGGCGCCCGTTTCCGGCGCTGGAAGGACAGTTATTGCAGATGACACCGAATGGATATGCCGTGAAGGGGAAGTCGCCAGACCGGCTGGATGCGTTGGTGTGGGCGCTGACCGAGCTGAGCCGGCGTAGCCTGGCGTTTGGGGTCTACTGATGGCCTTTTGGAATGGATGGGCGGGCAAGTTGTTCGGGCGTTCCGTAGCGCGGGACTATGTGGCGCGCTTAGATAGGCCTAATCTTTTTTGGCCTCAGACGAGCTGGGTCGACTGGCTGAGCGGCTCGCAGGACGCCTATGAGGTGGCCTACGGCAATCCGGTGGCGGCGCGGTGCGCCGACATGATCGGCCAGGCCGTGGCGCAATTGCCGGTGGAGGTGTGGCGCGACGGGCAGCGTTTGGAGGCGCATCCGTTGTTGGCGGTGCTAAACCAAAGGGCCAATGGCGAGGACAGCGCGGGGCAGGTTAAATATGGGTTGGCGGTGCTGATGGCGACCTATGGCCAGGCCTATCTGCGCGGTGTGCGGGTGACGGCGGGGCTGAGCGAGATCTATGTCCATGGCCGCAAGGGTTTCGAGGCGAGGCGCGACCGTCACGGTGTGCTGAGCGGGTATGAGTTCCGGCGCGAGAACGGCGGGCCGGTGGTCTTTCCCAACGAGGCGGACGGGTGGTGTGAGGTCCGGCGGATCATCCGCCAGCGACCCAATCTGCGCGACAAGGCGGCGTCTCCGGTGGAGATGGCGGGCCGGTCGATCGAGGAAAACAATGCCGTCCGTAACTATGCCAAGGGGCAATTCGAGCACCAGGGACGGCGGCCGGCCGTGGTGGTGGTCGACAAGGATTCGACGCTGGAGCCCGATCAGATTCGTGAGGAGCGGGTCAGGTTGAGCCAGCAGATGAAGGATGATGCGACGCGGCGGTTGCCGACCTTTCTGGCCGGGACCTTGTCCTACCAGGAGTTGGGGGCGTCGTCGTCGGATATGCAGGCGATGGATCTAAGGAACGCGACGGCACGGGAGATCTGTTTTGGGTTGGGTGTCCCGCCGGTGCTGCTGGGGATTGCCGGGGATTCGACGTTTAACAATCAGGCAGAGGCCCGGGCCGGGTTTGCGCGCGATACGGTGCGACCTCTGTGCGGATTTATCGCCGGAGAGCTGACGGCCTGGCTGCAGCCCGTGGCGCCCGGGGTTGAGATTCGATTTGATTACAGTGCCGACGCGGCCAGTGCGGCGGATGAGGCGGTGCGCTGGGAGCGGGCGGCGAGGGGTGTCGGGTTGAGCATCAACGAGAAGCGGCGGTTGGTCGGGTTTGGGCCGGTCGGCGATGAGGGCGATGTCGTGCTGGTCGCCGGTAGTGAGGTGCCGTTGGGTGTGAAGGTTGAGGGGACGCAATGACGGATGTGCGGATGCGACGCGGGCCGGAGCGGCGTTTGGCCGGACGGTTGGCTGGGATTTTGGACGCGGCGGTGTTGCGGCTGGGTGCGGATGCGGCCGATGGATTGGCCGATCTGGTCGTCAAGCTGGCGACGGTGATCGAGCGGGAAGCCGCGGCGGTCGACGGGCAGGCGAGGGCTTTGACGGCGGCGCAGTCGATTGTCGATGGGACGCGGGAGATGTGGCGTGAGGCGCCGGCTGCGGCTGTCTCGCGGTCGAGGTGTGGGGCCTTGGCCAGGGCGGCGCTGGTGGCGGTGATTCCGGTGATGAATGAGGATCATGCCTA
>NZ_GL883077.1:2346119-2348124 GCF_000204015.1 Asticcacaulis biprosthecium C19
GGAAGAATTGGACGTGGTGAAGATGAAACATATACCGGACGCGAAAGTGGTGGAGTACCGCTTTGTCGCCAGTGAGGTCGAGGCGGCGGTGGCCGGGCGGGTCGATGGCTTTGCCTGCCCGTTCGATACGCGTGACAGTCATGACACCCGGTTTGCAACAGGGTGTTTTGTGAAAAGTATCGCCGCCTGGAAGAGCCGGGGGCGGACCTTACCCATGTACGTCAATCACGCCGATAACCGGCCGGTGGGCGGTTGGCTGGATCTGGCGGAAGGCCCGGAAGGGTTGCGGGCGGTCGGCGAGATCGTTTCGACGGAGCGCGAATGGGTCGGCGGGCTGTTCCGCATGAAGGTCGTGCTGGGGATGTCGATCGGTTTCGTGCCGGTGGCCTGGCGGGTTGAGACCGATGGTTCGGTTACCTTTACCGAGGTGAGTTTGCGCGAGATCAGCCTCGTTACCGCCAATTCGGTGCCCGGCGCCGTCATTGAAAGTTTGCGCGCCGAGGCAGGGTTCCAACTGCCGCGGACCAAGCGCGATTTCGAACACCTGTTGAAGCGGATCGGGTTCAGCGGCAATGCCGCCCGCGCGATCACCTCCAGCGGGTTCAAGGAGGCCGACCTCCGGGAGGGAGCGGATCCGACAGGCCTTGTGGAAGGCCTGCAAGATCAATTGTTTCTTATGAGGTTATCCCATGTCGCAAGACAGCCATGACAAGATCCTCGACATCGTCGAGGCCATCCGCACCGAGGCGCAGACGCGCGACGGTGTTCATCTGGAGGCGCAAAACCGGATGCGCGCCGAGTTCGCCGAGCTGACGCGCAAGGCGGATGACGCGCTGAACGAGGCGCGCAAGGTCGCTGCGGTCGAGGCCGCCTTGACCGCTATCGAAACCCGGCTGGCGCGCCGCGATCTGTCGCAGGGCGGAGATGAAGGGCGCAGTGAACACCAGGTGGCTCTGGCCGATTATCTGGTCCGCGGCCAGGGCAAGGAGAATGTGCCGGCGCAGTTTCGCGCCGCCAATGAGGGCTCGGATACGCACGGCGGGTTCCTGGTAACGCCGGAGCTGGATACGGCGATTGCCGGATTGGCGCGCGACATGAACCCGATCCGGTCGGTGGCGACGGTGCGCACCGGCACGGCGCCGGCGATCCGGCTGGTCCGCCAGACCAGCAAGGGGGCGGCCGGCTGGGTGTCGGAGGCCGCGGCACGTCCCGAGACCGGCACACCGCAACTCGGGACAACGCATATCGTGGCGCATGAGCTGTATGCGGCGCCGCGGGCGACCCAGACCATCCTGGAAGACGCCATCCAGATCGAGGCGTGGCTGGTCGGCGAGGTCAACGAGTTGTTCAACGAGTACGAGCTGGATGCCCATACCAACGGCAACGGCGCCGGCAAGCCGCGCGGTCTGTTTACCTATACCGGGGCGGCGCAGAGCGGCAAGACCGAGGTCACCGACGGCAAGGTCGGCTATCAGGTGACAGGTGTGGCGGGTGATTTCGGTCTCGATCCGTACGACAACCTGATCGACCTGGTGGCGCTGCTGCACCCGGCCTATCTGCCGCGCGCCGGTTTTATGATGGATCGGATCACGCAGTCGAAGCTGGTCAAGGTCAAGGACAGTAACGGCAATTATATCTACCAGCCGTCGCTACAGGCCGGCGTGGCGTCGACCATACTGGGCTATGGCGTCACGCTGAACGACCTGGCGCCGACGGTTGCTGCCAACGCCTATGCCATCGCGTTCGGCGATTTCAGCGCTTACCACGTCTATGACCGCCGCGGCACGACCTTGCTGCGCGATCCCTATACCGCCAAGCCCTATGTCGAGTTCTACACGACCAAGCGAGTCGGCGGCGGGCTGCATCGCACCGAGAAGGTCAAGTATCTGAAGTTCGCCGCCAGCTAAGAGACCGTCGAAAATGGTTGATGCTGGTCTGCAAAGGGCCGTTTTCTGCGCTTCCGGTGCTCACGTACTGAATTTTTGGTGTGCTAACGCTTCGCTCG
>NZ_GL883077.1:2348233-2367820 GCF_000204015.1 Asticcacaulis biprosthecium C19
CGAGCCTGAACCATTTTCCTGACGGTCTCTCTTCTGCTCATTTGGCTTTTTCAAGGATATCAAGCGATGATGCTCGATCATATTTCGAAGCTGCTCCCTGTGGCGGCGATTACGCCCGTCGCGGCGCGTACCAACAATACCGCGATCACATCGACCGCCCTGGACCTTCAGGGCTGCGGGTCGGCCTCGTTCGTGCTGCTGACCGGCGCCAATACTGACGCCAACGCCACGTTCGCCCTGGAAATCCAGGAATCGAACGATGACGCGACCTATACCGCCGTCGCCGATGCCGACCTGATCGGAACCGAGGCCCAGGCGTCGTTCGATTTCAGCAAGGACAATCTGACCTTCTGGATCGGCTACAAGGGCAGCAAGCGGTATCTGAAGGCCGTCGTGACGCCGTCCGGTAATGACTCCGGCGATATTTTTCTCTCGGCTGTCTGGCTGAAGGGACATCTCGAGCTGGCGCCGGCGGCGAGGAATTAGGGCTGGGGTCGTGGTCGACTATCGCGCCAAGAAATCCCCCCTCCGTCTCATGTGCTTCGGCACATGAGACACCTCCCCCGCATAGCGGGGGAGTATAAAAAAATAAAATACTTTCAACCCTCTATGCGGGATCGGACATGCTCGAACTTATCACGCCGCCGGCGAGTGAGCCGGTTTCGGTTGCAACCTTGCGCGCCTATTTGCGCATCGAAAGCGCCGATCATGATGCGCTGCTGGCTGAACTGATCGCCGCGGCGCGCGATACCGTCGAAGCCGATTGCGGGCTGTCGCTGGTCGAGACCCATTGGCGGGCCTGGTTGAACCTCGGAAGTCTGACAACGGTCAGGATTGGCGAAGGACTCTACGATCAGGTCGTCGTCGAGCGCGGGCCGGTGTTGGCCGTCACCTCGGTTGAGTTGGGAGGTGTCGAGGTGGATGCCGACGACTGGCTGACGCGCGGGCCGCATGGCAAGGCGGTTTATGCGCCGGCTGGCCTGGACCTGTCCGCCGTGCGGATCGATTTTCGCTGCGGCTATGCCGCGCCGGAACTGATCCCGGCGCGGCTGATCCGGGCGATCAAGATGTTGGCGGCGCATTGGTTTGAGAACCGCCAGGCCTATGAGCAGGCGTCGCTGGAAGAGATCCGGCTGGGCTACAACAAGCTGGTCTCCGGGTTTCGCCGGATGGTGTTGTGATGGTGGGCTTGCGTGACCTGACGGAGACGGTTGTCGTCCTGCAGGCCGTTGCCGACGCCGATGCCATGGGTGGGCGGCGGGAGAGCTGGGCGCCCTGGGTCACCCGTTGCGCCCACGTCACCTGGGCGGTGGTGCCGGATGGGCGGTCGGGCCGTGAGGACGGCGGCAACCGCGGTGTGGCGACACTGCGCTACGACAGCGAAACGGCGGTCATCCAGGCCGGGCAGAGGCTGGAGATCACGTCGCGTGACGGTGGTCAGGCGGCTGCGCGAACCTACAAGATATTGAGTGCCAATCCGGCCGGGCGGTCGTGGATCCGGCTGAGCTTTGCGGATGTGAAGTGATGGGCGTGAAAATGACCTGGACCGACTTGCCACAGGATTTTGTGCGGCGGGAGACGGCGCGCGTCCGGCGCGCGTTGGAAGCTGCGGCTGAGGTGACTGCCGCGGAGATCGAGGATCGGATGCCCTGGGCGCGGCTGGAGGTTACCAGCGAAGACGACGAGGTTTCGATTGTCGTCATGCGGGGTGGCGATCTGGTCGCGGATGCGGTCAGGGGGCAGTCCGATGAGATTTTACATGCCGTAGGGCGAAAAGGGGGCGGTGATGGTTGAACGCGTTGCCATTGTCGGCGCCGTCCAGACGGCGTTGCTCGCTGATGCCGGTTTGCGTGCGTTGGTCGGGGATCGGGTGTATTTGCTGGAGGCGCCGTCCGACGCCGATGAGCCGCAGACGCCTTATGTTGTTACGGAACGAGTTCGGACACGTAGCCAAAATACCGATGCGGAGGCCGAAGGTGTCGTGATGACCCTGACCCTGTCGGTGTGGGGATCGGAGGATGCCGGCCCGGCCGTGGTGGCCGCCGCCGGTGATGCTGTCCATACCGTTTTGAACTGCTGGGGTCATGACGGCCTCGGCATTTTTGCCCAATTCCCGCCGGAGCGACAGCGACTGTTTCAAGTCGGGGCGGGCCTATGTCGATCAATCCACTTATCGTTTGCAAATCTTCGGAGGCTGATAATCCATGACCACTGCATCTGCCGGTCGCCTGATGACCATCACCGTCAACACCTCGGGCACGACCTGGGACACGCTGCCGGCGCTCCGGTCGAAGACCTTTACCATCAACGGTTCGCCCGTCGATATCACCAATTCGGACAGCGCCGGCTGGACTGAGCTGCTGGGTGGGGAGGGCGTGCGCAATGCCACCTTTCAGGCCGGCGGGGTCATCGATCACGATACGACCGAGAAGGCCCTGATGGGCCAGCTTTTCGATTATCGCCTTGGCAATACGCTGAAGAGCTACAAGATTTTCGTCAATGGCCTGGGGACGTTTGCCGGGACATTTTTCCTGACCGAGGTCAGTGAGGCCGGCAATCATGATGGCGAGGTGACCTATTCCATCGGCGGAACCTCGTCGGGTGCGATCTCCTATACGGCGGTGTCCTAACAATGACCATCAAGGCGCGCGGTGGCGATTTCGTCACCATCGATGGCGGCAAGCACGCCGTCCTTCTGACCCTGCGCGGCCTGGCGGCCGTGGAGGATGAGAGCGGCTTCAACGGCGTCGACGAGATCGCTGTGGCGGTGCTCAATGCTCATGTGAAGACGTTCAACCGGTTGTTGGTCGAGTGTTTGGTGGATGGCGGGCTGGAACGGGAGGCGGCGACGGTGCTGAACGTGTCGTCGGCCGAGTTCCAGGCCGCATTTCAGGTGGTGAAGACGCTGGTGATGCAGCTCTTCCCAAAAAAAGCGGGCGCCGGGGGCGGGGAAAAGGTCAGAAAGACTCCGGGGGCGACCTCTGGTCCAACTGGCTGAACCTCGCTCTCGGCAAGATGCGGATGTCGCGGGCGGAGTTCTGGGGCTTAAGCCTAAAGGAATGGAACTGCGCGGTCGAGGGGTTCCTAGACTTCAACTGCGCGGCGCCTGATCCGCTCGAAGACCCGATAGATCCCCAGGAACTGGCGGCCCACAATGCAGCGTGGGCGGTCGAGAAACAGAAGCACGGCTGGACATGAGCATCAGACTGGGCGAGGCCCATTACCGCTTTACCATAGATGATGAAGGCCTGGCGGCGGGTTTGAAGCGTGCCCGCGTGCGGGTCAAGACCGAGGCGGCGGCGATGGCGGCGGATATCCGCAAGCTGTCGTCGTCGTTTGACGCGGTTGGGCAAAAGGCTGACCTGGCGGCGCGCCGTGCGGAGGCGGCCATGAAGAAGGTTCGGGCGGCGCAGCGTGAGCGTGGAGCGGGTACGGGCGGCGGGGCTCCGGCGGGAGGTGAAAGCGAAGGCGGAGGTCGAATCGGTTCCGCGGCGCAAGTCTTCGGTGCTGTCGGGAAGGCCTTCGGGGTCTTGCCGGTAGTGTGGGCAGCGTGGCGGAAACCTTGCCCACCGTATTGAGTGCGATGGGTAAGGCGGGACCGATTGCCTCCGTAGCTGCCATCGGGGTCGCTGCTTTTGTCGCAGCCTTGGGAGAGGCGCGCAAGGCGATGAGTTTCGCCGATGAGATTCACGACAGCGCAGAGCGTCTTTATGTCACAACCGATGCCTTGCAGGAATATCGCTACGCAGTCGAGGCCGTTGGGGGCGAGCAAAAGGACGCTGATAAGGCTCTGGAGGATTTTGGCGACACCCTGAGCAAGGCTCGGCAAGGCGTTCAGAGCGCCGTGGAACCGTTCAGAAAGCTAGGATTTACACGTGAGCAGATCAAGAGCTTCACGAGTGTGGAAGGGGCACTCGATGCCGTACGTGGCAAGTTCGGAGAGCTGTCCGAGGCGCAACGCGCGGCCGTTATCAGCCAGTTCGGCCTGAAAGGCATGAAGGACCTGTTGTCGCAATCCGTGGATGAGCAGGACCGTCTGATCCAGAAGACGCACGAAATGGGGCTGGTCATGGACAGCGAACTGATCAAGCGCGGCAACAAGCTGAATGACGAATTCGAGACGCTTCAGAAGGCAATCGATGTCCAACTGAAGTCGGCCCTGGTTGATCTGGGGCCCATTCTGGTGGGCTTGATGGAATGGATTCGTGCTGGAGCCGGCTGGGCGGCGGACATCGCCGACAACATGCGCAGTATTCCCGACAAGACCGAGGCTGGTTTGATCACTTCGATGGACAATCATCAATATCAGATCAATCGCATCAAGGGCTTTGAGGCGGCGCGCAAAGGATGGCATGTCGACGCGAGCGGCAATGTCGTGGATAAGGACGGTCGCAACAGAAATGACGATCTGTCCGCTCACACAAAACGAAAGTTGGCGCATCATGAGGGGAAGGTGCGTGACAATGCCGTCGAGTTACTTGACCGGCGGGACGCCCGGCAAATCGGTGGGGGCATACCGCCGCCGGTCATCGACACGCCGGGTGGCGGTTCAAGAGCCGACAGTACGGCCGGCCTTGACCGTTCATCCGAAGCGGCGGCTTACAGCGCGCAGCGCGATTATTATAACGCCTTGCTTGCAATGACCGATGATGCCAAGGCGCGCGCCAAGATCCAAAGCGATTTGCTGACGCTGGAACAGGGTCATGCCGACGAGGCCCATGCCCAGGCGGTGGCCGATGTCATGGACAGAAACAGCACGAACAAAGTCGCCCAATTGGCCGATCTGGAAACAGCCAAGATGTATCGGGACAAGGCTTTTGCGGCCCGGCAGACTGCGATCGACGTTGAAGCGGAGGTCGCTGCGGACAAGCGCTTGCTGGATCGCGCGCGCGCGATCCGCAACGCCGAACTGGAGGTCATCAATGCCCGCCTGGCGCTAACGACCGACCGCGGCGAGCGTATGGCGCTGGAAATACAGGCTGAAGATATTCGCTTTCAGTTAGCGATGGACGAACTCAAGACCGCTCAGGATGCCGAGGCGGCGCGCGCCTTCGCCGCCGATGGCACAGTCATCGTGGCCAGCCCTAAACAAGCCCAAGCTTTGAAGGCGGCGCACGACGCGCGCATCAAAGGTATCGAGGAGGTCAACGCTGGTCCGTTGGACAAGTTTTTCAAACAGATCGAGAACACCAACGATGCGGCGGAAAGCGCTGCTGTCGACGGACTGGAGACTTTCAACAAGGGACTGATCGACATCGCCACTAACGGGGGAAAGGGCATTGACGTTCTGCGTGCGTCGCTGACCCGGTTCTTGTCGGCCATTGCCAACAACAGTCTGATGACCCTCGAAAAGGGGGCCTTCGATTGGTTGAAGAGCGTATTCAAGGTTGGCGGCACTTCAACTTCAGGCGGCGGCGGTATGCCCAGCCTGTCCATGCCAGGACGCATTGGCACGCCGCCGTTCCTGCCAGCTCCGCATTATGCTGTCGGGACGGATTTTCACCCCGGTGGTTTGGCCATGGTGGGCGAGATGGGGCCGGAGCTGGTCGATCTGCCACGCGGTGCGCGGGTGTTTACGGCCGCCGAGACGCGAAACATGACCGGTGCCCAGGCGCCGGTTATTCACCAGACCATTCATCTCAATGCCCAGGGGGCGGTGCTGGCCGACACCATCATCGCCGAAGCCCGGGCCCATGCGGTCCAGGTCGGGGTTGCGGCCGTCCAGGGCGGTGACCGGATGAACCGGTTCAACCGGGCGCGCGAAGGACGGAGGGCCTTGCTATGAGTTTCGACCTGCCGGCTCTGCCACGCGAAAGCGATATCGACTTCCTGGAAATCCGGGCTGGTGGCGATCTGGAAGGGCCGCTCAATGGCGCCACCATCCGAATCAACCGGCTGGGCGACAAGACCGGCGTGCGGGTCAGCCTGCCGACCTTGAAGCGCGGCGGCGCTGGGGACGCATGGGTCGCGGCGCTGCTGCGCGGCAAGCTTGAGCCCGCGCGGCTGGCCTTGCCGCTGCCGGACGGTGGCGTCGGCGATCCGGGGACGCCTCTGGTGGACGGTGATGGCCAGGCTGGGGCCGTGCTGAACCTGAAAGGGTTGACGCCGGGCTATGTCGTCGGGGCGGGGCAGGCTTTTTCGGTGATCCAGGACAGTGTGCGTTATCTGCACTTCGCAACCGCCGCGGCGACGGCCGACGGCAGTGGCGATGTGTCGGTGAGTTTGGCGCCAATGCTGCGGATGTCGCCCGCGGATGGAGCGGTGGTCGAGTTGGCCGGGCCGAAAATAGAGGGCTGGATCCGCAAGGATGAGGCGGGTTGGTCGCAGGCCTGGACCGGGATCGTGACGACCGGTTTTACGCTGATCGAGGCGCGCTGACATGCCGTTTAATTCGGAGTTGCAGGCGGCGCTTTCAGGGGCGCAGGTCAGCCTGTTCTTTGCGGTGCGGATGGCGCACCCGGTAAAGACGGTCCATCTGCTGGACGGGGCCGGAACCCTGAGTTTTGGTGGCGAGGTGTGGAGTGGTTTCGATCCGGACTTTGGCGCCCTGGGTGCTTTGGAGGCGATCGGAGATCAGGCCGATCGGGATGAGGCGCCCGAGTTTTTGCTGACCGTCCGGCCGGCCGATGCGGCCCTTTTGGTTGGATTGGCGACTGCGGCGGCGCAGGGCTGCGCGGCGAGTCTGTACATTGGCGCCTTCGATCCGCAGAGCGGTGCGGTGGTCGGTACGCCCGAGGTGGTTTTCCAGGGCGAAGTCGATGATGTCGATATGGTGCTGGATGGCGCCAGTAGCGCCGTGACCTTTACCCTGGTGTCGCACTTCGTGCGCTTTCAGGCCGAGGATGAGGCGATCACGCTTTCGGACAGTTTTCACCAGTCGGTCTGGCCGGGGGAAAAAGGATTGGAATTCATGACCGAAGTCGAACAGCAGATGCCGTGGGGCGCCGAAGGGCCGCGGCCGGCCGTGGTCGCGGTCAAGGGCGTGACCAGCCTGATCCTGGGCCGCGGCAACCGGGCGGTGTGAGCATGTCGTTGATTGCACGTCAGAAGGCTGTGGACGCGGTGATGGCCGCGTACCAGGGGCAGGCATTTGTCTGGGGGCGCAGGGATTGCGCACGGATGGCGGCGTGCCTGGTCAAGGCCATGGGGCACAAGGTGTTGCTGGTCCGGTTCGGCGCCTACCGGACGGTGGCTGGGGCGTTGTCGGCGATCCGCCGGGGCGGCTATGCCAGTGTCGAGGCGATGCTGGACGAGCGGTTTGCGCGGATCCCCGCGGCGTCGGCCTTGCCCGGCGATATTCTGGCTTTGCCGAGCGAGCTGCCGTTTCCGGCGCTGGCCATCTATGTCGGTAACGGCGCGGCTCTGCATAGCTGGCAGGGGCTCTTTACCGTCAGCCGGGTGCTGACATCGGAGGCGGCGTGGCGCGTGCCACCGGTAGGAGGGGCGCATGGCTGATCCGGTTTCGATAGCGGTCGCCGCCTTTACCTGGGTGACGACGACCGCGCTTCCCGCCATTGCGACCTTCGCGGCGGCGCATCCGATCCTGTGGGCGGGGGCCAAGTTCGCCGGGTCGATGCTGCTGTCGTCGATTTTGGCGCCCAAGCCGCCGAAAATGGAAGGGCCGGGTACGCAACTGGCGTTCAAGGCCGACCTGGGCGCCGGGCTGCCCGTCGCCGTCGGCCGTACGGCGGTCGGGGGCAATATCGTCCACCAGTATCCGTCGGGCGCCAAGAACAAGTACATGTCGTTCATCGTCGCCCTGTGCGCCGCCGGGCCGGTGGAGGCGATCGAAACCTTCTATGCCAATCGTACGGCGACCAGTCTAGGGGCGGGCGGATTGGCGTCCGGCTGGGGCGGCAAGATGTGGCAGACCCAGACCCTGGGCGTGAGCCCCGAAACCGCGATCGCGTGGCCTTCGGGGTTGTCGTATGGTGATCGGCCGACGCATTGGACCAGCGACCACAAGGTGTCGGGTGTGGCCAAGGCGTGGTGGGTGCTGGACTACGATCCGGACGCCTATCCGTCAGGGGTGCCGCAGCCGATGTGGCTGGGGAAATGGGTGAGGTGCTGGGATCCGCGCGATGAGGCGCAGGATTTAGGCGATCCGCAGACCTGGGCGTGGACGGAGAACCCTTATGTCATCGGGTTGCAGTTCTGCCTGGGCTGGTTCCAGAACGGCAAGCGCGTCGCCGGGGCCGGGATCGACCTGGATATGATCGATCTGGCGTCGTTCGTCGAAGGCGCCAATATTGCCGACGCCAACCTGGTGAGCGAAGACCCCGACCTGTCGTGGACCTGCGGCGGACAGTTTTCGACACGGGATTCGAAATGGCAGGTGCTCAAGTCCATCCTGCAGGCGGGTGGGGGACGACCGTCGATGACCGGGGCGCGGGTGTCTTGCATTGTCAATGCGCCGCGCACCAGTCTGGCGCAGATGGAGGCCGGCGATATTCTCGGGGCCATTTCGGTCAAGGCGGTGCGGTCGCGGCGGGACCGGATCAATTCGGTCACACCGCGTTTCCGATCGCCGGAGCATGACTGGCAGGTGGTGGCGGCTTCGCCCGTGACGAAGAGCGACTATGTCGATGCCGATGGCGAACTGCGGTCGCGTGAGATCGACTATCCGTTCGTGCAGAATGCCAGGCAGGCGGCGCAACTGGCCGCCTATGACATTGCCAATGGCCGGGAGCTGGAGATCAGCCTGACCTGTGGGCCGAAATGGATGGGCTACCGGCCGGGGGATTGCATCCGGGTACATGTGGAGGCCGCCGGGCTGAGCGAGGTGGTCGAAGAGGCGGTTGTGGGGCGCAAGGCCATCATTACGTCGCGCCAGATCGATCCGCAAACCGGGGCGGTGTCGATGACGCTGATCACTGAAACCGAGGCCAAGCATGACTGGGCGCTGGGGCAAGAGGCGGCGGCGCCGGTCATTCCGGGGCTGAGCCTTCCCGATTTTGCGAACGTCGATGCTCCGACCGGATGGACGGCGACACCGGTCGTTGAGAGCAATGGTGGGGTGACGGCGCTGTCGATCCAGGTTGCCGGCGCCAACGACAATCCGTTTACGACCGAGATTATCGTCGAATATCGCAGCGACAGCGGCGATCCGTGGAAGGTATGGACCTTGTTGTCACCGCGCGCGACCGGGACGGTGATTACGGGACTGGTCGGGCTTACCCCTTACGAGGTCGCCATCAGCTATCGCACGGTCTACGGCGTGGTTGGGGCGCGACAGGAACTGGATGCCGTCTTTACCGGCGAGGTGCCGGGAGATATGGTTTTCGATAATGTCAGTGACGGCGATACGCTGGACTTCGGCAAGGTGCTGCCGGCCTTGCCGGAGGTGTATATCGACGCCGCCAACTGTATCGTCCCGGCCAGCGGGGAGGCGCGGCACAATACGGTGACCGCCCTGTCGACGTCATCGGTGACCGTGTCGATCAAGAACACAACGCCGAGCGGGCTGACGGCGCAGAGCGCGTCCGGTGTCCAAGAGGTCGATCTCAACTGGTACATCGACAAGCCGACGGCCGATGATGCCCAGGGCGGGGTCTACGCCTTTTCGGCGACGATGACACCGGCCGCGTTCAGCACGCCCGGCGGGACGATCTATTCAGCGGTGGTCGATGTCTATTACCGCGTGTCCGGCAGTGCGCCCAATGCCTGGATCTATGCCGGCCGGATGGGCGGGCAGCAGGCCAATGGCTCGGCGGGGACTGTGGTCAGCCGGCAGATGACCATCACCGGCGCGATCGGGCAGGATGGCGGCAAGGAATTCTTCTATGTCGCCCACCAAGGGACGATCAGCGCGTTAAGCGTCGGCTACGACACGATCGGTAGCGGCAGCGCTGTGTCCGCTACCGACACCTATCACAAGGCGCGGGTCACCGTGCGGCCCAAGCTCGCATAGAGTGCAATGAAATCAATATTTTGATTGGTTGCAACCACCTGCAAGATACCCCTCCACCGCTTCCTTGCGCTTGCCGAGATATATCTCGGCGGCGCTCACCCGCCCTACCCATCTTCGATAGGGAGGAGAAGGAAGGATAGTCTTTCGCAAAGTATGTTCGAAAATTCGGGAGGCGGACCATGCCCGTTACCTATGCGCCCGTGCCTTTGCTGGCCACGGCAGGGACCTTTTTTGCCGCGGGGCTGACCCTGATGGCGCATGTCGAAAACGGCGCGTTTGAGCCCGTCGATCTCGGCGACTACAGCGGCTTCCGGTTCGAAAGCGGACCGGTGGCGGTGACGCAGAATGATCAGGAAGGCGAGGGCGGGCTGACCGTCATCGATGCCACCGCCGGGGAGATCGATGTGCGGTTGTCGGCGGCCGACCTGGCGCAGTTTGTCCTGAAGGAGGGGCTGGACTTCACCGTGTTCGACTGGCGGCTGACGGCGGTTTATGACGGTGACGACAGTCCCAGCGAGATCGGCGCGGGCCTGCTGAGGGTCCGGCCATGACGGCGCCGCGTCATATCGTTCTGGTCGGCGGGGCGCGCGGCCGGTCGGGATCGCCGGTGTTTTCGGCTTTCGACGGGGCGGAACGGCGCAGCGTCGCCGACCGCATTCCCCCGGTCGTCCGGTCGGTGGCCGATACCGGTCGCGGCAGTCTGACGGCTCGCGAATGGTTGCAGGCGGCGATCGATGCGGCCAGTGAACAGGCCATGCGGCTGGGTCAGCGGGTCTATCTGTCGACCGAGGGACGGCTGTTCGACATCGGCAGCACACCGATCCAGATGCGGTCGGGGGTGGATCTGGACCTGAGTGGTTCGATCCTCACGCATCAGCGGGTGTCGAACACCAGCGGTGCATCCGTGGCGATTACCGGCAGCAACCTGCGCAATTTCAGTATTGTCGGAGGCGAGGTCTATGGGCCGGGATCGTGGACCTATCAGGGCAAGGTTTACGGGTCTTCGACCTATGCGTTTCAGTTCAGCGGGTGCAGCCAGTTCGACATCGATCTTTGGTATTACAACGGCAATTCCGGCCTGTTGCTGAGCCACTGTACGCAGGGCAATGCGACGGTGCGCGGCTATGAGCTGAACGGACCGGCTTTGGCGGTGAAGGGTGGTTCGGAACTGACCATCGCCGCCGGCGTTCGCAATAGTGCGGGGTTTGGCATCTATGGCGACCAGGGCGCCAGCAAGGTGCATGTGCTGTGGGTGCGCAAATGGGTGGATGATACGCGGTTAACGGCCGGCAGCCATCCGTATCTGTGGTCGCAGCGCGAAATCTCGCACAAGGTGGCGTTGAACCGGATCAGCGGCGCGGTGTGGTCGGCGGACCAGGGCGGGCGTACGACGTTTACGGTGACACGCAATCCGACGGTGGATCAGGTCGGAATCCCGAAGCTGAGCGTCGGCAAGCGGGTGCGGATCAGCCATGTCGAGTCGAGCGTGGCGGACGCCTTCAACGGTGAGTTCGAGATCGTGGCGATGAGCGGCGGGACGACGGAGTCGCAGGTGGTGGTGGCGCATCCGGCCTCCGTGTCGCCGGGGAGCTATGTCGCCGGCAAGGGCATCGGGCGGATGGCCGACCTCGAGACCACCTGGTACACGCTGGGGGAAGAGGCCCTGGGGGTTACCTATTCCTGTACGGAATGGACGTGCGACTACCTGTATGCCCACCGGACGGGGGATGCGGCCTGTTCTCTGACCGGCGACCGGATGCATGTGCGCCATGCTGAGGCGGTCGAGTGCCATCTGGGCGGGGTGCATATGTCCGGGCGCGGGTCGCGGGTTGATCTGGTGACGTCGTACTATAACGGCCACTGGAATTCTTCGGTGGCGAAATTCGGCGGGGTGGCGGGGTCGGTCGGGTCGTCGGCCGGCAACTATGCCCAGCATTCCAGCTTCGGCAAGATCATCAGCCGCCAGGACATCACCGGCGGCGGGCGGATCGACCGCGACTGGCGCTATGCCAATTTCACGCCAGGCGGAGAGTGCGGGCGGGCCTATGGTATCGTTGCGAGCGGCACCACGACGGAGATCGCCGGGGTGCCGGTGGCTGTCTACTGGATCTTTCGCGTCAAGGGGGCGACGCCGGACTATTTCGGTGAGATCGATCCTGTATCCCGGGGCTTTGTGGCGCCGGAGGACGGCGACCTGGTCGAGGCAATCTGGAACGACGGCGAGAGCGACTGGGTTTTCCGGCGGGCTTTTGCTGGCTCGATCACGCCGATCGCGCCGGTCAATTGTTACTTTGGCGAGATCGATTATGACGGACCGGCGGTGCGGATGGTCGACCATGTCGGGTCAGGTTATGGCAACCGTTATCCGTCGCTGTATGAACCCTATGGCGGGCCACCGATCCTGCTGAACGGGGAATTCCTGCAGTGGCCGGCAGGGACGCTGAGCCTGACAGGGACCGGCACGGAGTGGGCGGCGGGATGGTATGGGGCGCGCTCAGGCGGTAATGCCATGGTCAGCCGGATCGCCGGAAAGCGCGGGCGGTATGCGGTCAGGCTGAAACGCAGTCAGGGCACGGGCGGGGGGAACAGCCTTCTGGTGGCGCAGTCGATCACGGGTGACCGGCTGCATGAGCTGAAGGGGCGGTATCCGTCGTTCCGGCTTCGGGCGTGGTGCGGGGCGACGTGGTCGGACAACAATCAGCAACTGTCGTGGGACCTGAAATACCGGACCAGTGTGGCGGCGATGAGCGACAGCGACCTGGATCCCGATGGTATTGACCTGTCGAATGGCGCCTGTCCCGTGACGACGGCGGAGGGGGACGTCAGTTTCACATCGGCGGCCGCCGTGCCTGCGGAGGCCGAGCAACTGATCCTGCGGATCTATTACACGCCGACGCTCGGCAGTGCGCGGTCGGTCACGGTGACGGCCGGCGGCAGCGGCTATGCGGCGGCGCCGCAGGTGGTGTTCGGCGGCGGTGGTTCGCATGGCGAGAAGGTGTGGCCGACGGCGCACGCCGTGGTGGCCGGCGGCAAGGTGACGTCGGTGGTGGTGGATTTCGTGGGCGCGAACCTGGAAGGCATTGTCACGGTGAGTTTAGACGGCGGCGGGGGGAGTGGGGCCATGGCGACGTGCCGGGTCTATCTCATCGCGGATGACGAGGACTGGCTGGCTTTCGAACGGCCGGTGTGCGCGCCATCGGACAGCGATTTCAGCTTTGTGCGCGAACCGGTTGAAGTGACCCGGCTGCGGCTGGGATTGTAATTTCTTATTTTGTGGAAGGATACGAGATGGCGGCGGAAATTACCCTGTTCAAGGCTTTGGGCGATGGCGGCGGGCGGAACGGTCCGGTGGCCGGGCGGCCGGTGCAAAGCTACAGCGCCAGCTTTACGCCGGCGATCAGCGGTGTGATCCGGGTCTATGCCAATGGTACGCCGGTGGTGCTGACGATCGGCGGCAAGAGCCTGACCGTGCCGTCGGGCTGGATCGAGTATTTCGGCGTGGTCGCCAACCAGGACGTGACGGTCGGCTGAGGATGATGGGATTTGGCATTGGCCGGATGGGGCTGGCGTTTCGCGGCCCGCGTCCGGTACCGTCGTGGGTGGCTCCCGGGGCGGCGTTTCATATCAAGCCGGCGGCCGGCTGGGCTTGGATCAATGGGCGGGAATATACGTCGTTTGCGGCTCTGGTGGCGGACCCGACGGCGGCGAGCTTCTCCCGGCCGTCCGAATGTTATGCCCTGACCAGTGCGGGGACGTTTACGCGGTTTGACAGTGATGTGCCGGCGATTACGGATCTGGGGCTGCTGGTGGAGCCGGAGGAGACGGGGCTGGGTCTCCGCGGAATAACGCAATCTGAAGGTCCGCAGTCAGCGACGAGGGCGACGGTTCAAACTAACGTTTCTGGTCCTTTCGGACTTACCGGATGCCGGATAACAGCGGATGGTACATCCGGGTCTCATTCTAGGTCGAATACTCTTGCGACAATCGTTTCCGGCAAGACCTATTTAATCTACGTTATCGTTGAGGATTCGTCAGGCGACTATTTTCAATTGGTTGCTGGGTCTAGTGGCTTTGGTACAGGTGTCTACGCCAATTTCGATCTCTTGGGAAACGGTTTTGCTGGGACAAAGGGAGCTAATACAATTACATCTGGTATAGTTGAGCTCTGTCCCCGACGTTTCCTTGTTTGGCTTTCTGCAACTGCTACCGGCAGCGCATCGACAGGTGTTACGTTCGCGATCGTGCCTTCAATTTCGTCAACGAGGCTTGCTTCATCATTATCAACGTCGGCGTTCACGATTTCCGCTGTTCAGGTTTCTGAGGCGACGAGGTGGGGCTCTCCAATAGACACAGGCGAAACAGTGCCCGATATCCGCGTCGGCGTTTCTTTGTCGGTAAAACCGCCTTCTGACACCTATAACATAAGCGTCAAGTTTGGCGACGGCACGGCGGATCAGTTTCTGTCTGGGCAGGTCGTGGGTGGTGGCGGCTGGGCATGTCCGGCGACGTTGAACGGACGGTTCGTTACTGACATCATCGGGGTGACGGCCTAATCAGACATCTTTCGCCAAAGCGCAATGTCGGGCTGCCTCCCGTTTAGAACTGTATCGCTATGCCAGCGGTGCAACATTCGGAATGGAAGGGAATTGTTCGGATCGTTCGCGTCAATCGGATAAACCGCAGCGAACTCTTTGGCCTCCCACACCTTACCATCGTACTCTATAGACGTAGTTGTAACCCGCGTACCGTCCGGCAGGCATTTGAAGATCCAGCCTGACGACTCCCTAAATGTCTCATTGATGGGGTGAAGGTGTCCCGCAAGCCGGGTGTCTTCGACCATGTACTGAGCATTTTGCAACAGCAAGATGCCGCCGATCTTGAGATTGCGGACGAGATTAACGAGCCCGGCCTCGAAAGTGGAAAATGGGTAAAGTTCGGAGATGTTGGCCAACTCTGATGTGGTTGGCCATTTACAAAACACACTCATTGCGGTGATAGCGTCGTAAGGACCATGTTGCGCGATGGCAGCTTCGTTTGACGGGAAGATAGTCATTGACGCTGGGCATTTATCCATCGCCTGCTTTAGGGCTGATTGCTTGATGTCTGTGCCAAAGACTTGGGCATTGGGAAACTCCTTCTGGATATCCAGACACTCTTCGCCAGTTGAGCATCCGAACGACAGGATTTTCAAAGGGGTGTCCGCCTGCTCCCCGAAGGCACGATGAAGGGCTTTAAAGAAGGCCGCGTTCCTGCCCGCAAAGGTGTGCGAGTTGCCCTGCTGTTGGATGGTCAAGTTGTCCATGTCGCTAAAGAAGCAAAACACCCTTGCCGGCGCAACTTAAATTTGCGGACGCCCTGCGCAAATGCACGAAATGCGGTTTCAGATCCGATTTATTCCCTGATCTTTCGCCACAGGGCTATGTCCGGGTTGCGACCATAAATCTCTGGGCCGGGGGTCCAGCGATGCGAAACCGAAAATTCAATGGGATGGGTGGTGTCCTTGATCCGGTCGGCATTGGCTAGGAAGAAGTCGGGAAAACTCCATTGACGGCCGTCGTAGTCGACTTGCGAGGTGGTCAGGCGGTCGCCGTTCGGTGCACATTTGAAGATCCAGCCTGAAGAATCGGAGACAATGTCGTCGATCGGTTCAAGCTTGTCGGCGAGTGTGGTGTCTTCGACCATATACTGGGCATTCTGGAGCAAGAGCACGCCGCCTGGCTTCAGGTGCTGGAAGAGACCTAGAAGGCCGCTTTCAAATGTCGAAAACGGATAGACCTCAGTGATATTTTCCAGGCCGGATGTGGCGGGCCAGAGGCAAAAGACGCTCATGGCCGTTATGGCGTCGTAAGGGCCGTGGTCGCGGATCGCGTTTTGGGTCGACATAAACACGGTAATGTCGGGCGGGCAGGTCACTTGTGCCTTTTGGAGTGCACTCCGCTTGATGTCGGTTCCAAATATGTTCGCGTCGGGCAGGATTCTGGCGAGATCAAGGCACTCTTCCCCGGTCGAGCAGCCAAACGACAGAACTTTCAGCGGTGCTCCGGCAGATCTGTTGAGGCTGCGTCCCAGCGCCTGAAAGAACCTGTCGTTGCGACCGGCAAAGGTGTGAGAGTTGGCCTGCTGTTGGATTGTCAAGTCTTCCATTCGGGAACAAAAAGCAAAAGGCAGGAGGCGACGCAACCGGTAAGATTGCAGGTGCGCTCCCCGGAGCCGTTGTCGCGCCGCCATGAAGGGGGCGCCGGTTACAGACAGCGGCTTTCCCTTGACTAAAAGTGTCCGCTCTGTGTTATGCGTGCATTTCGCCTTCACAAGGTTTACGATTCCCGATGAAGCTTAGAACCTTGATCGCAGGCGCGTGGCGCGCGGGTCGGGACATTGACCTGTCGCATTGCCACTATGGCCCGGTTCCGGTCAATTCGGGGTATTACGGGACGATGCCGTACTATCGGCTGCTCGCCGGGTTGGTGCGGTTGCTGGCTGCGGAGACGATTGTCGAGATCGGCACCTATCATGGCGGTTCGACCCTTGCCATGGTCGCTGGGGCTAAGGGCGCAACCGTCCAGCCTAAAATTATCACCTTCGACCCGACCTTACACGAGAACGCGGCTTTGGACGCGGTGCCGTTCGTGACGCGGGTGACGGGCAATTTTCCGGACGTGTCGTCGGTTCAGAAGCTGACGAAGCTGGTCGGGGACAGGCGAATTGATCTTCTCTACATCGATGCGCTGAAAGACCAGACGTTTATCGAAAATACGCTTAAAGCCGTCGAGGCCTTTCAGCCGAAAGTCATCGTGTTCGACGATATCGCAGCGAACGACAATATTGCCTCGGCCTGGCGGAACATCCTTGAGAGCAGCGGCTGGGATTGCATCAGTCTGAACGATGTGCTCGAGGGCGTGCGCAATGTCAGTTACGATTTCGGGATCTGTGTGGCGGATGAGACCGTCTTCAAGAGCTGCGCCGGGGCGTTGGCGGAACTGACGGGGGAGGCGGCTTTCGCCGGCCTCGCTCTGGGCGAGCCCTACAGTTTCGGAATACGTGACGTGTTCGAAACCGTGCCGAGCATGATGAACAACAAGGAGTTGGGTCTGCTCTATCAGCTTGCGCGCCGGCACGTGACAGGCCTGGGCCAGGTGGTCGATGCGGGTTCGCTCTTGGGGTCGAGTTCGCTGGCGCTTGGTCTGGGGTTGAAGAACGGACGGGTTGCGGAGACAGTGCGGGTGCACGCTTACGACCGGTTTGTCAATTCCGGGCCGAACTACGAGAAACTGCTCAATCCGCCGGTCGAGCGGACGGGAAGTTTTCTGCCGCAGTATATTCGCAACATTGCTCCGGTTATCGACCGCGTGAATATCTATGCCGGCGATTTCGCTGCGCAGCGGTGGTGCGGGAAGCCGATCGAGCTGTTCTTTGCCGATATAGGCAAATCGGTTGCGCTCAATGCGCACCTCTATTCCGAGTTCGCGCCGTATTGGATACCCGGCCATACGTTATATGTGCAGCAGGATTTCGTGCATCTGGAGGCGCCGTGGATTCAGTATGTCCTTGGCTATCTTCAGTCGCACTTTACGGTGTTGAAGGTCGAGGCGCCGTCGCTGTTGATGGGGGTGAACAGTCTGATATCCGAGGAGGAGGTCGCCCGGATTGTGAACGATGACTTCACCAGTGATGAGAAGGTGAACTTCGTCTTGTCGTTTGCGCGGCGGTTCACGGATGTTGAGACGGTGGCGACGCTGCGCATGATTGCGGCGCGACTTATGGGGGAGGGGGGCGACCTGACGGGGGCCGAGGCGTTGCTTGAGAGCATCCGGTCAGACGCCGGAAAGTCTCCCGACAAGAATATCGTGCGGCGCCTCAAGCGTACGCAGACTCTGCTGGCAGAGATGTGCCCGTGAGATCGTCGGAATTTTGATATGACTTCACTGGTACCGCGTCACCAGATCAATACGCATACAGCACGAGGGCAAAACACCGTCTATATGATGGAGGCCGCGGCTGTTCTGGGCCGGGACCGCCCCTTGCGCATTCTGTCGTTTGGCTGTTCGTCAGGCGAAGAGTGCCTGGATGCGGCTGACATCTTCCCGAATGCTATCATTAAGGGCGTCGAGTTGGACGACAAGGCGTTTGAGAAGGCGGCGACCATTTCTCATGACCGAATATCCATCGAAAAATCGACCTATGAAGCGATTTTCGCCGGTGGGCCGTACGATCTGATCCTTGGGATGAGCGTGTTCTGCCGGTATCCGCTTCCGAAGGGGGTTGTGAATATCAAGGATGTCTACAAGTTTGGTCTGTTCATCGACACCATCAACCTGCTGCATGACGTGCTGAAGCCGGGCGGGCTGATGTGCCTCTATAATTCGATGTATTTCTTCGACGATTGCCCTGTGTCGATGGACTACGTGCCTTTGGTCTCTCGCAAGGTGCACGCAGGATGGATGCCGAAATACTATTCCGAGGGGGATGTGGCCACCCAAGTGGAGCATTACTGGGAGGGCCAGGTCTACTCTTTTGTGGACTGGGTTCGTACGGCTTCTGCTGACTTTGTCACCAAGAAGGAGGCTGTCCGGCACGTCTGGATCAATCCAAGATCCAAGGGGTCGCGGCGTGTCGATACGCCCTTCTGGCGAAAGCGCCGGTAACCGGTTCAAGAGATATTTTGCAAACGCCGCTTCACAGCGGCGTTTTTTATTGGGGGATGCCGTGAAAATCGACGTGCAGCATGTGCTGATCTTTGCCCTGATCGGGTTTGTCGCCTTTATCCTGGGGGTTCTGGCTTTTGTGCCGATCCCTGAGGGTAATCGCGATATGTTTATCCAGGCCGGCGCCGCCATCATCGGCATACTGACGCTGGTGGCCGGATATTACTGGGGCAAGAGCCGGCCCTCCCAGGGAGACCGCCCGTGATCAACAGCCGTGATATTGCCGCGCTGCATCCCGTCGTTGCCGCCAGGGCGCGGGCCTTCCTGACGCGCTGCGAAGGGGAGGGGATCGAGCTGCTGGTGACCTCGACCTATCGGGATCATGAGAGCCAGAATGCGCTTTATGCGCAGGGGCGCACTCGGCCAGGGAAGAAGGTTACCAACGCGCGCGGCGGGCAGTCCTTTCACAACTGGCGGGTGGCGTTCGATATGGTGCCGCTGCGCCACGGGAAGCCGGTCTGGGGCACGACCGGGGAAGATGGCCGGCTGTGGCAGCGAGTGGGTGCCATCGGCAAGGCGCAGGGGCTGGAATGGGCCGGGGACTGGCGGCGGTTCCGGGAATATCCGCACTTTCAGTACAGCGGCGGGTTGTCGATCGCCGACTTTCAGGCCGGGCGGAGTTTGTAGATTGGAAAGGTGGTCGCTATGACGGATGAAGCAACGGCGGAACGGGGGCTGGCGGAACGGGCACTGGCAGAACGGGCGCTCGCGGGGGCGCTGAAGGCTCAGGCCGATATTTCGACGCATGAACAGGTGTGCGCCGAGCGCTACAGCCGGATCGATGACGGGCTGACGACCGTGAAGGGGGATGTGAAGGATCTCACCAACCGGGTCAATCTGCTGCTGATCGGGGTCGGTGGGGCCATGTTTACGGTGATCATGGCGCTCGTGTTCAAGTAATTCCGACGGCCTTTGAATTTGACTTCTCTTGCAATACCAACCCTCGATGAGGTTGACACATCGGGGTAAAGAGGA
>NZ_GL883077.1:2368320-2369039 GCF_000204015.1 Asticcacaulis biprosthecium C19
GCGTATAAATGGGGTGGGCAAGGCAAGGTCAAGGTTCAAGGCTGTTGGTATAAGGGGGCGCGTGGAGCGTCAGGATGCTTTGGCGGATGTGTCTACGCGGAGGCTTGAACCCTGGGGCGAATGATAGTCCGTCAGGGTAAGGTCGAAGTAGCAGCCGATGACGGTATCGTCGGTTGATAACCACTTGACACCTGGCGGAAGGATGACGATCGCGCCGATGGCGTCAACCGCTGTGTCGCGCAAATTTGTGAAGGTGTAAGCGTAGTCGAAGGTTCCGGTCAGTTGGATGACGCCGCCACCGGCTTCCCGGCAGGCCTGCACAGCCTTATCGAGAGCGGATATGCCATCCTGCCCATTTACAAAGTGTAATTCTATTGTCATCCGCCCTGGCCCGCCGTTACGGGACTCGATCTGTACGCCGCGCCGATGCCGTCTGACAAGGTCGGTTTCCTCATTCCTGCGGAAGGTGGTCAGGGTGTTGTTTCCATGCACGTTTTTATCGGAAAACGGGAAGGCCAGAAGCAGGAAGGCTGGGCGGTGGAAGAGGGGGATTTGACCCGCAGACATTCCTGTATCTACGTCGATATTCTGCACGGTTTCGCGCCAAGACATCCCCCCTCCGTCTGCTGCGCTTCGCTGGCAGACACCTCCCCGTATAACGGGGGAGTATGAAAATGGAGAATCCCTCGTTCCGATGTGATGTGTGAATGCGAGAGCCG
>NZ_GL883077.1:2370662-2371497 GCF_000204015.1 Asticcacaulis biprosthecium C19
TGGGGAGGCGCAAGATTAGAGCGGAATGAATTTAGGTGGAATCTCCCGACGCGTCGTGGTCCCTTCGCTGGCGAAAGCTATACTTTTGCGGCGCTCACCCGCGTAAACGGGGCGGGAGATTCCACTAAACTTATTCCGCTCTGGTATACTCAGAATGTTATCGGCCGTTTGCGATCGGCCTGCCTTGGGTGGGAAGCGCTTTGACGACATTTTGAGCATTCAAAAGAAAAAGGCCGGCAGTTTCCCGCCGGCCTTTCTTCGTTTGAGGTGATCGCCTCTGGTTTAGATGGGCGTGTAGAATACGAGGTCGGACTTGGTGATGGTGATGGCCGTGTCGAAGATGATGGTGGCCGTGACACCGCCGCTGCCGGTACCGTTTGAGTCCCAGACCAGGGTGTGGGTGGTGGTGTTGTAGACGAACTGACCGCCCGTGCCGACCGCCGTGCCATTGGCATTGCTGGTGAATGTGGTGTTGGCCAGGGTGTTGGTGAAGTCGCCCTCACTGAAGGCAATGAGGTCGATGCCAGACTGGAAGTCCATGATGCGGTCGGTGCCGCCGCCGGTCTTCGCGAAGTAGAAGGTGTCAGCATCCGCGCCACCGGTCAGGTTATCGTTACCCGTACCGCCTGAGATGCCATCGGTACCCGCGCCCCCGAGATCGTGTCAGCTCCCGAACCGCCGTCGAGCCCGTTATTGCCCGCATTGCCGGTGATGGTGTTGTTCATGGTATTGCCACCGCCATACACGTTGTCGGTCCCGCCCAGGGTCAGCTTTTCGACATTGCTGCCCAGGGTCCAGTTGACGGTCGAAATGACCGTATCGGTACCGGTGCCGG
>NZ_GL883078.1:0-1533 GCF_000204015.1 Asticcacaulis biprosthecium C19
TTATTCCCCGTCCAGCCTAGCCGGCCGGGGTGACAACTTTATCTCGTTATCGAAGAGAGCGGGCTTATACCGCATTAAATTTCCATGTCAAGCTTTTCTTTTAAAAAGAATTTCTTTTCTACGGAACCCTTGGGAGCGGCCGGGGCCGCCTCGTCGGGAGACGCGCTTTTAGGCGTCCCCCACCCCCGAGTCAACAACCGTTTTTTACTTTTTTGAAATAATTTCGTGATGGTGAGACTTAGGCCTTTTGGGCGGTTTCATCCGACTCCAGGTAGGTCGGCGTCGGATAACCTGCCCCCGGCTTCAACGCGCCCTGCGACACCTGCCAGGCGATCCCGGCTAACAGGACGACAGTTGTAACCACACTGCCTTCAGGACCGAAGGCCCCGCCGGTAATCCACCACGGCACATCCGACTGCGCCAGATCGACGACGATGGGCTTGGCGTCCAGGCGCTGGCCACTGACTTCAACCCCGAAGCCCACCCCCAAGAACCAGTTCCACGCCGTGTGCCAGGCGCACACCCCCCACAGCGAACGTTCCTTGATGGCATAGAGTCCGAAGAAGATCCCGACCAGCACGATATTGACCAGCCCCATATAGAGTTCATTGGACGGCTTCAGGTTCGTGGCGTGCAGGAGGGAGAACAGAATCGTCGTGACGCCGATGCCCCAGAAGATGCCATGCCGCGACGCGATGATCTGCATCAGGTAGCCCCGCATGGCGATCTCTTCGGCCGCGCCCTGCACGACAAAGCCAATAAAGATGGCGATGATGGGAATGAACAGGCTCAGCGACGGCGCCGCCCAGAAGCCGGCATTCTCTATTGTGTATCCGCCCAGCGCGAAGATACCGCCAATTACGGCACCCGAGAAGGCCAGGCCCAGGAGCAAGCCACGGACGTAGCGACGAACGAAGTCGCTGTTGAACCCGATCGTCGCCAGGCTTCGCCGTTCAAATAGCCAGACCCAGAGAAAGAACAGGATGGCGATGCAGGCGAAGCTCAGGAGCAGCAGTGTGTCGCCGGTCCAGCTTACGCCCGGCTGCAAGGGTATCCCGGCGGCCATCAGGGCGATTGCGGCCGGTACCTGCCCGAGCACGATAAAGACCAGGGTCAGAATGATGGCTGCCGCGGTCCACGTACGGCGGTGCCGCTGCGTCCTTGGTGCGTAAAGTTCAATGCCCGCCATGTCGCCCTCCCGGTTAAGGAACAGAAGGTATCCACAGAAACCGGAAACTGGCAAGCGCCAGTGCTAAGACGCAGCAGCGCCAAACGTATCAATGATAATCTTCGACGGCGTCGTGGTCGTCATGGCGCACGGCCGACGGTCGGCGCGGCCGGCGCAGGGTCCAGGCAATGGCGGCCACCGCGGCAATCGTCATCAAGAGACTGGCATCCGGCCCGTACCCGCTGCCGTGCAGGAAGACCGGAGCCTCGCCATTGGGCACCACATGCGCAATCATCGGCGTCACCCCCGTCCGTCCGCCATCGATGTTCAGCCCCAGCCCCAGCCCCATCATCAGGTTCCAGCCC
>NZ_GL883078.1:1781-9967 GCF_000204015.1 Asticcacaulis biprosthecium C19
TGGACACCGCATACGCCCCACAGACTGCCGTCCCGCAGGGCCTTCAGGCTAAGAAAGCCGGCCATAAGAGCCAGGTTGATGCCGCCCAACAGATGCTCGGGCGATTGCAACAGGTTGCCGCCCTGGATGATCAGCCCGGCGGCGACGTTAAAGACAAGTGCCGGAATGGCGCCCCATTGCAGCGCGCAGGTCTGCAGCATCCAACCGCGCCACAAAGCTTCGGTCACGGTCGCCTGGACAAAGGTGCCGGCAATGACCAGCAAGGCTGCGGTCAGCCAGACGAGGTCAAAGCCCTGCCAGGCGCCCCCGCCTCCGATGGAATAGACGCCGATCAGAAGGCCCACGCCCACGACACCGGCGACCAAAAGACATCCCATCAGGAAACCGCGGATCAGTTCCCGCCGCGCCGGTCCGGCGAGGCCGATATCGCGCAACGGCCGCTTCTCGTAAAAGCGCAGCCACAGCCACAGACAGCCCAGAACGGGGAGAGAGGCGAACAGCGCCACGGCAACATCCTGCCAGCGCCCATTCATGGCGGCATTCAGCCCGAACAGGCTGGCAATCCTGCCGGCGATCCACACACCGACATAGACGAACAGCCACACCAGCGGCGCGGTCAGTAACGCCCATGTGCTCCGGTTGCGCGAACTCGCCACGTTTCCCCTCTTGTACTGCAACCGCGAAAAGCTTTCACGAAAAGTCCGCAAGAGCAAGGCATGTCTGTCAAAGTTTGAGTCCAAACTTCGGCGCGGCATAGATCATTGTCAGATAGAGCATGATCGTCAGGCCGCAACCAGCCAAAAGTGCCGGATAAAATGCCACCCCTTTGCGCAACATAAGAGGTATCAGCAAAAACATCGGCAAGGACGGAAGAACGTACCAGAAGGTCGCCTCGACGTGGGTCGCCATCCGAGCCGGATCGTGCGTATCCCGCCACAACCACATCATGCCCAAAATTGAGATCAGCGGTAGTGAGGCGACCAGGGCACCAAATGCCGGCAAGCGCTTGGAGAGTTCAGACACCAGCGCGATGATGCACCCCGATATAAGCGCCTTGGCGATCAGGTAGAGCATTACGTCTCATCCTTTGCCTTGGCCAGCTTCGCCAGCACCCGGCCGCGGCCCTTGGTCAGGGCCGTGACGACGCCGCGCCAGGTGCGGATCTCCTGCTCGGTCATCCGGGCGCGGTTCAGCACGACCCGAAGATTGCGCAGCATCGATTCCTTCTTTTCCGGCGGGAAGAAGAAGCCCGCTGCTTCCAGTTCGTCCTCGAGATGGCCATACAGGCCGTGCAGGAATTTGAGATCGGCCGGCTCATCCATATTTTGCGTAAAGGCCGCCTTGGGCGCATCCATCACCAGCAAGCGCCATTCATACAGTATAATGTTCACCGCCTGGGCCAGGTTCAGCGAATGAAAGTGCGGATCGACCGGGATGGTGACGATGGCGTGGCACAGCGCGATATCCGAGGTCTCCAGCCCTGCCCGCTCGGCGCCGAACAGCAGGCCGGTCTTTTGGTGTCCCTGCGCAGCCGCATAGGCTTCGACAGCGGTCTGGCGCGGCGTCACGACCGGCAGATGGACCTCACGGTTGCGTGCCGTGGTGGCGTAAACCGTCTTCAGGTCGGCCACCGCCTCGGCAACGGTCGCAAACACCTTGGCACCATCCAGTGGCCAATTGGCGCCAGACGAGGTCGCCCAGGCGCGATCCTGGGGCCAGCCGTCGCGTGGCGCCACCAGGCGCAGTTCCTGCAAGCCGAAATTGGCCATGACCCGGGCGACCGAGCCAATATTGTCAGCGAGCTGTGGCCGGTCGAGGATCACACACGGCAAGGTCAGGTTGGGATCGAGCGGCGGCGCGGGGCGAGCATCTTTCATACCCGCGCCCTTACGACAAATCGGCGCGACCTCCAACCCCTGCTGTGCACGGTTCGATTCGCGCCAACTGTCCGTCACCGATCCAGGCGGCCAGCCAGCCGCCGGCGATGCCGGCCGCGGAATCGCCCTGGGTCGCAGCCAGACGGGCGCACAGGTCCGGAAAGGACAAGCCGCCCCGCAGCGCATCGATGGCCGCGGCTTCATCCGAGCTGATGGTTTTGAATTTGGGCTCCAGGCCATGACGCCAGACACAAAGATGCGCCGTAGAGTCCAGGCGCGCAGCGGCCGGTGGCTGGGTCGTCCCGGCCAGGGCCTGCCAGATCGCAGCAGCGTTGCTGGTCACAGGTCTTAATGCCAAGGTCGGTACAAAGACAAGCGCGGCCCGATCCCAGTCTATATCTGTCAGGTCGGCAGCCGTGACATTCGCACTGTCCCGGCCACTGAAGGATGTATGCAACGCCCATTCCAGCCAGGCCAACTCGGCAACCTCCGGATCCTGGCTGTAAAACTCGGCCAGATACGCGGCAAATTCCTCGCCGAACACATTCAGCGTCCAACTCCGCGACGGAAAGCCGTCGACAAACGCCGTGGCCACCGCATCGAACCCCTCATCGCCAAGCCAGAGTTTCAGCTTGGCATAGGTCTCGGCCAGCACGCCTTTCAACCGGCCGCGATAGGCATTGTGATAGACGGCATGCCCACGCGTCGGCGCCACAGCGGTGGGATCGCACAGAAAGGCGATCATCTCAGCCTGGCGATTGCTCAATTCGGTCATGCCAACTCCGGGACGGCCAGGCGCCGCGCCACCGCGAGTTCAGCCAGCAGATCGTCCAGGGGCGGAATATCGTCGTCACGTTCGATCATAACCGCCACGGTGTCACACCGTTTGACTGTCTCTGCGTATAGCGACCACACGCCTTCCGGCACCGGCTGATCATGTGTATCGATCAGGAGGCCGTCGCCAACTGTATGCCCTGCAAGATGGATCTGGCGAACGCGGTCAAAAGGTATGCCATCGAGATAGGCGCGCGCGTCGAAACCATGGTTGTGGGCGCTGACATATATATTGTTGACGTCGAGCAGCAGGCCACAGCCCGTACGGGCGCACAGTTGCGTCAGGAACTGCCATTCGGTCAGGCTGTCCTCGGGGTAGGTAATGTAGCTCGACGGGTTTTCAATCAGCAACGGCTGTTCCAGTACCTCCTGGGCGTGGTGGATATTGGCCGCAACGCGCTCCAAGGCTTCTTGGGTCAACGGCAGGGGCAGAAGGTCGTGGCTGTTAATGCCGCCACTTCCCGTCCAGCACAGGTGGTCCGACAGCCATAGTGGGCGCACCCTATCAGACAGAGCTTTCAGTCGCCGTAAATAGTCCGGATCCAGGCTCTTGCCGCCCAGGGACATGGACACGCCATGAAGGGCCAGCGGATAGCGCTCGCGTACGCGATCAAGCAAATTCAGGGGCCGGCCGCCGTCGACCATAAAGTTTTCCGAAATCACTTCGAAAAAGTCGGCCACAGCGTCTCGTCGCAAGACCTCGGCATAATGATCCGGCCTCAGCCCCAGGCCAAAACCGGAAAAGGGCGCCGGACCACCGGCAGGGAGTTCTGTCATGTCCAAATCCGCAAGCCGGCCGGCACCTGGGGCGCCGGCCGGACTCACTATCAGCCGATATCGCCAATGGTGCCGCCGTCGGCCAGGCAAGCCTTGGCGGTCATCGCCTTGAACCCATCGCCCTTGCAACTGTTATGACCCTTGCATTCATGGGTCGACGTCTTGCAATCGGATTGACCCTTGCAGCTATGAACGCCGTAGCAATGGACGGTGTCATCGGCCGAAACGGCTGCGCCGGAACTACCGGCCGGCGGCGTGGCAGCGAAGGCCATGCTGGACAAGGCCAAAAGGGCAGCGGCGGATGCGATGGTGGCGCCAGTTTTTACGGTGATCATGGGTCGAGTTCCTCAGTTTGAATGTGCCGGGGTGGCCTGAACCATTACGTCGCCATCGCCGCCCAGGTTACACCTCGCCTCACAAATCTCCACCGAACAATACTCAAGTTTTAACTTGACTGTTTTCCGGCGCGCCATGATAGTGAAGTTTAAACTTGAATATGGAGAATCCCATGACCGCCGTTCACGCCACCTTCGTTATCGAAAAGACCTATCCGCATCCGGTCACCAAGGTCTTCGCCGCCTTTGCTCAATCCGACATCAAGCAAAGCTGGTTCGGTCATGGATCCGGCGGAACCTATGAGAACGACTTCCGCGTCGGCGGGATTGAGCGCTCGAGTTGGGTAATGGACGCGACGACGCCGTTCCCCGGCGCGGTTCTGTCAAGCGAGGCGCTGTATCTCGATATCGTTCCGGACCGCCGCATCGCCTGCGGTTCCAACATGATGATGAACGGCACACCGTTTTCCGGCTCGTTGGCTACATTCGAGTTCGCCGCCGACGGTGACGGTGCGAAACTCACCCTCACCCACCATGGCGCGTACTTTGAAAATGCCGACGGCCCGCAGATGCGCGAACACGGCTGGGGTGAACTTCTGAAGCGCCTGGGCGAGGCGCTGTGAGCGACGCCCATAAGGTCCTGCAGGCCCTGGGCGATGCTACCCGGCGCGACATGGTCGAGCGGCTGACCGATACGGCCATGTCGGTTTCGGCCCTGGCCGCGCCCTATGACATGACCCTGACCGCGGTCGGCCAGCACCTGGCCATTCTGGAAGCCGCGGGTCTGGTGAAAACCGAAAAGATCGGCCGTGTCCGGTCGTGCAGCCTGAACCCGGCCGGCTTCGCGGTGCTCGATATCTGGACAAAAGCGCGGCGTTCCACCTGGGAACGCCGCCTGGACGCGTTGGGGGATATACTGGACGGACCGTCTTAACCTACGCGTCTATAGGTCATGCTCATAAACTCTTTCGAGCCTTCGCTGCGCTCTTCGGGCGGGGCTTCGCGGCCCTGGACGGCATCCCAGCAAAGTCGACATCAAATATTGATAAGGCTCATGCCGCCTTCAGCCGGTCGACGAAGTTGTCGACCTCACCCTGCAGTTCACGCGCCATGGCCTCAAGGTCGCCGCAAAGCTGCATCAGATCGCGTGAAGCCGAGTCCGAAGATTTGGCGTCGTCACCGACGCGGGCGATATGATCGGCCATGCCGGCCGTGCCCATGGCCACGCGCTGGGTCGTGGTGGCGATATCGGCCGTGGCCGCGCTTTGCTGGTGCATGGCCTGGGAGATGGCGCCGGCGGTCTGGCACACCCCGCCAAGGGTGGTAACGATGCGGTCGATCGATTCCACGGTTTCGCCGGTCGAGGCCTGGACACCATTGATGACCGCCGCGATCTCGTCGGTCGCCTTCGACGTTTGCGATGCAAGTTGCTTGACCTCGGACGCCACGACCGCAAAGCCCTTGCCGGCATCGCCGGCGCGTGCGGCCTCGATGGTCGCGTTCAGCGCCAGAAGGTTGGTCTGGCTGGCGATGGAGCGGATCAGTTCGACAACGTCACCGATCTTTTGGGCCGAGCGCGACAGGTCGGCGACCGACGCCTGGGTCGCAGCGACCTCCTCAGTTGCGCGCGTCGCCACGTCATTGGAATGCGAGGCCAGGCTGTTGATCTCGGCGATCGAGGCCGACAGCTCCTCTGCGCCGGCGGCGACCGCGTCGATGTTGCCGCGCGCCTCGTCCGAAGCCGTCACCATCACCTGCGTCCGCTGCAGTGACCGGTTCATGGTGTCGGCCAGACTGGCCGCCGAGGTCGATACCTGGCCGGAAAAGCCGGAAAATCGGTTGGACAGGGCGTTCATGCGCTCGACGAACTCGGCGCTCAGGGCCTCGCGGCGGTTCAGCGCTTCGATCTCACGCCGGCGGCTGTCTTCCTGGGCAGCGGACATTTCTTGGGCTTGACGGCCGGCGGCGGTAGCAGCCTCCAGAGCCTCCCCCGAACGGGCGAACAGCGCTTCGATGTGGCCGACCAGCCAGGCCAGCACCACCGCCTGGACGACCAGGATGACGGCATGGACGAGGACGCGCAAAAGTTCCGGCGCCGCCGACGGAAAGACGGCCAGGGGCATGGCGTAGTTCAGCACCAAATGGTGGACAGCCACAAAGCCAGTATAACCGGCCAGGGCCCGCCAGTCGCACCAGCCGGCGCAGACCGCCAGACAGGCGAAGAAATACATATGCATGTCGATCTGAAGCTCGTGCCCGCGCAGAGCGAAGACCATCAGGCTGACCATGCCCGCCACGGCAAGGCAGGTCACCATCCGCGTCGACGGTCCCGTGGCGTCTCGCCACCATACCCAGGTCGCAGCCGCGGCCAGGACCACACCGCCAATCACGGCGGTCACGTGAATGCCGCCGCGCCCGAAGAGGCTGATGACCGGGATCAGCAGGGCGTTCACCCACAGGAAACCGATAATGAAGCGCGAAAATTGCGCGCGAAGCAGGTTCAGTCCGTCCAAGGTTCAGACTCCGGAATAAGAAGAAGAAGAAGGGGATTGGCACGCGGCCAGGCCGCCGGCATCAATGACCAGCCAGGCGCCCGAGGCATAAAGTTGCGATACCAGTTGGGCGTCATCGTAAGCCGCAAAGGCGATAAAGGACCATCGCCCGGCGCCGGTCATGCGGCCCCCGGCATGGGAAATAGCGATCAGCGCATCCGGCCGTTCACTCCACGGCGCGACAATCACGGCCAGGTCCTGGCCCGGCCGCGGCGCGGTTGCGGCGCCCCCGGTCACGGCCAGCAGCAACAGACTGAACAGGGCGACGACAGCGAAAGAAGACCGGCCTCGGGGAGGTGATGAGGCTTGAGACATAATTCTGAACATACGCAAACGGCTAAACCTGCGATTGGTGATACGCGCACAGGGATAACAAAGTCTAAATTTCGCTTTCCGGCCAGCTTTTGTGTCCATCAGGCCTATTTGCGGCGCGGGAAAAATACGTCTATAGGGGGCGCGTTCGCGGCGGTCGTGAGCCTGTGTATCCTGCCGTCAGCGCCCGTTTGAAAGGAAATTCCCAAATGGCCAAAATCAAGGTGGCAAACCCGGTCGTCGACATCGACGGCGACGAAATGACCCGCATCATCTGGCAGATGATCAAGGACAAGCTGATCCATCCCTATCTCGACATCGACCTGCAATATTTCGATCTGGGCATGGAACACCGTGACGCCACCGACGATCAGGTCACCATCGACGCCGCCAACGCCATCAAGGCCTGCGGCGTTGGCGTCAAATGCGCCACCATCACCCCGGACGAAGCCCGCGTGAAGGAATTCGGTCTGAAGAAGATGTGGAAGTCGCCCAACGGCACGATCCGCAACATCCTGGGCGGCGTTGTCTTCCGCGAACCCATCATCTGCAAGAACGTGCCGCGCCTGGTGCCGGGCTGGACCCAGCCGATCGTCGTCGGCCGCCACGCTTTTGGCGACCAGTACAAGGCCACCGACTTCCTGGTCCCGGGCCCCGGCAAGCTGACCATGAAGTTCGAAGGCGAAGACGGCAAGGTCATGGAATACGAAGTGTTCCAGTTCCCCGGCGCCGGTGTCGCCATGGGCATGTATAACCTGGACGCGTCGATCCGCGACTTCGCCCGCGCCTCGTTCGAATACGGCATTGCGCGTAACTATCCGGTCTATCTGTCGACCAAGAACACCATCCTGAAGGCCTATGACGGCCGCTTCAAGGACATCTTTGCCGAGATCTTCGACGCCGAATACGCAGCCAAGTACAAGGAACTGGGCCTGACCTACGAACACCGCCTGATCGACGACATGGTCGCCTCGGCGCTGAAGTGGTCCGGCGGTTTCGTCTGGGCGTGCAAGAACTATGACGGCGACGTCCAGTCCGACACGGTTGCGCAAGGCTACGGCTCGCTGGGCCTGATGACCTCGGCCCTGGTTACGCCGGACGGCAAGACCATGGAAGCCGAAGCCGCTCACGGCACTGTCACCCGCCACTATCGTCAGCATCAGAAGGGTGAATCGACCTCGACCAACTCGATGGCCTCGATCTTCGCCTGGACGCAAGGCCTGAAGCACCGCGCCAAGCTGGACGACAATGCCGAACTGAACCGCTTTGCCGAAACCCTGGAAAAGGTCTGCATCGACACCGTCGAAGCCGGCGCCATGACCAAGGACCTGGCCCTGCTGGTCGGCCCTTCGCAAGGCTGGCTGACGACCGAGGGCTTCCTGGACAAGGTCAGCGAGAACCTGACAAAGGCCTTGGCGGCTTAAGGCATCTACCGCCCCAAAACGAAAGCCGCCGGATCCCTCCGGCGGCTTTTCTCATGGCGAACTGAGGTAGAATTC
>NZ_GL883078.1:10094-16214 GCF_000204015.1 Asticcacaulis biprosthecium C19
TTGATCAAGCGCCGTCAGCCGTATGCGCCGTCGCCTTGGCTACGCCCTTGCGGACCTTATGCTTGAACACCGAATAGATAATGGTCGAGATGACGAACAGCAGGATGAAGTTGTAGGCCGTCACCGCCGCCACCATGCGAGCATTCTCACGGTTATAGTCGACCCGGCGCAAATAGCAGCCCGACGTATCGAAGGCATTGAAGGTGATCTGGTTCAGGGTCGCATCCAGCCAGTATTCCGCCGTCATCACCGCGTGGTCCGGCGACACCGCCCCTACCGAAGGCAGGTCGACAGCTCCGGCCTGTCTCAGCCACTGCGAACAGGCAGTCGGGCGCGGCAGGAAGTAATAGTTGGTCTCGCTGCTTACCGTTACCGGCGGGTTCCATAACGACGCCACCCCACCGCGTTCCGGGTTCAACGCTACACCGGCCATGACGAAGACCGTCATCATCCCGGGCAGCCCCAATATATAGAGCAGGTTCTTTCCGGCCAGCCCCAGTCGCCGCGGGCCATCCTGGTTGACCGGCTTTTCCATGTCGACCACCCGGATCTCCCAGATGGCAATCAGCAGCGGCAAGCAGATGGCGGCGAACAGCCCGGCCCAGATCAGCACCTGCGGCAAGAACCCCGCCGGTCGCACCGCCATGGTAATCCCCGCCATTGCGGCACCCAGAATGACCACGATGACGCGCGCCGCCTTCCAGCCATCAAACGCACGGTCATGGCCGGCTTTGCCGCGCGTATTGGCAAGCAGGATGTGAAACACCGACCGCACGATCAGGATGACGATCAGCACCAGCGCCAGGGCAACGCTGCCCAGCGACAGGACGGTGAACCAATTGTCGGTCATTTGCACCCGCGTCTCCCCGCAGCTTCCGGCTGTTAACCATTTGCGATACAGGTGGGGTTAAATGTCAAGACGTTGACGTTCGCGGCGCCGACCGCCAAGATCGAGCCAACGATGGGGAAACGCCTATGCACCGCATAATGGCCGCTTTGCTTCTGGGGTTTTTACCCGCCACCACGGCCCCGGCGGAACCGCTGCGGCCGCAGCATCTCCTTCCAGTCCATTTCGGCGGTCGTGTCGGTGCGTTCGACCAGATCTCGGGCTATAGCCACCAATGGCCGGGCGCCTATTTCGAAGCGCGCTTCAAAGGCAAGGCCGTCACCGTCAACTTCAACGATTCGGAAAACATCAGTGCCGTCTATGTCGACGGCGTCCGTGTCGCCACCGAGACCAGGCCCGCCCTGGGCTATGTCACCTACGACCTGGCCTTCGACGCAGAACATACCATCCGCGTTGAGACCCTGACCGAGTCGCAGAAAAATGCTGGCGCCTTTGTCGGCTTTTCGGTGGCCGACACGACGTCCGTATTAAAGGCACCGAAACCCCGAGCCCGTCAGATCGAGTTCATCGGCGATTCCTGGACGGTCGGCTACGGCAACATCTCCCCAAAACAGGAATGTACCGAGGACGAGGTTTGGGCCACCACCGACACCTCCCAGGCCTTCGGTCCTCTGACAGCCAAGCGTTTCGACGCCGACTACCAGATCAACGCCTTTTCCGGCCGCGGCGTGGTGCGCAACTATGATGGCATCGCGCCCGGCGAGCCGCTGCCCGCCCTCTACCCCTATGTCCTGTTCGATAAGGAAACCCTGTACGAGGACGAATCGTGGAAACCGCACCTGATCGTCGTAGGCCTGGGCGGCAACGACTTCTCGACCCCGGTCAAGACGGGTGAAAAATGGCCGTCCGAAGACGCCCTGGCCGCCGATTTCGAAGCGTCCTACGTTGTCTTTCTCAAAGATCTGCGCCAACGCCATCCCAACGCCTTCCTGCTGGTCACCAACTACGACGGCCCTAAGGTCGCCCCTCACGTCGACGCCGTCGTCGCCGCTATGAAAGCCGGTGGCGAAACGCGCGTCGACAGCGTAACACTCGGTGAGTTCGCCTTGACCGGCTGTCACTGGCATCTCGACCTCAACGATCACCGCAAGATCAGCGCGCAGTTGACGCAATGGATCGACACCCATCCGGACCTATGGAGTTACAAGTGAAGCGCTTCCTGCCTCTGCTCACCCCGCTTTTCCTGCTGGCGGCCACGGCCCACGCCGAAGTCCAGCTACCGATGAAGACTGGCGGCCGGGTCATGCCCCAGGCCAATGCCACCGACGGCTATGTCCATCAATGGCCAGGCACCTATTTCGAATCGCGCTTCAAGGGCACATCGGTCGTGGTTCGCCTCAGCGACGACGCCAACATCCTGAACTTTTACCTCGACGGCAAAAAGGTTCTGACCGAAACCAAGCCGGGCCAGGGTGACATAGAACTGGGGCCTCTGGCCGACCGGGAACACACCATCCGCGTCGAAAAGGTCACCGAGTCGGAGTGGACACCGGCCACCTTCTCGGGCTTTTTCGTCCCGGATCAGGCCAATGTCCTGCCCGCGCCGGCGCCTGCCGCGCGCCGCATCGAATTCATCGGAGATTCGTACACCGTCGGTTACGGCAACACCTCGACCACCGTCGACTGCACCACGGACACAGTCTGGGCCACCACCGACAATAGCCGCGTCTTCGGCACGCTGACGGCCAAGCATTTCGGTGCCGACTACCGTTTCAGCGCGATTTCCGGCAAGGGCATCGTGCGCAACTACAATGGCGGCGAGGGTTTGCAACTGCCCCTCGCCTACCCGTTCGATGTCCGCGTCAATGGTATCACCCTGACGCGCAATGCCGACGCCTGGCAGCCCCACGTCATCGTCATCGGCCTGGGCACCAACGATTTCTCGACTCCGCTTAATCCCGGCGAAAAATGGGCGACGCGTGAGGCCTTGCACGCCGACTATATTGCCACCTATACCAAATTCGTCCACGACCTGCGTGCACGCTACCCCGGCGCCTACGTCATCCTGACCGCTACCGACCAGATGCAGGGCGAATACACCACCCAGGTCAAAAAGGTCATGGAAGGCTTACAGGCATCAGGCGAGCGCCACATCGCCTTCTTACCGCTGAATTCCCTAACCTACACCGGTTGCCACTACCACCCGTCTCTGGCCGACAGCCAGACGGTCCGCGACCTTCTGGTCGCCTGGATCGAAGCCCACCCGGAGGTTTGGCAAGGGGATTAAAGGAAGACTATGCGACTTTTTCGCTGCGACAACTGCGGCAATGCCATCTACTTCGAAAACCGTTCGTGCCTGAATTGCGGGATGCGGCTGGGCTTTGTCTCGGACGAGATCTGCCTGCATCCGGTTCGGCCCGACTCCACCCAATCCGACCTGTGGCGCCGCATCGATCAGCAGCAATTCATCTATCGCTTCTGTGGCAACGCCGTCTGGGATGTCTGCAACTGGCTGGTTCGGGCAGAAGGCGGCGAAAAATACTGCGTCGCCTGCCGCTATAACGGTCTGGTGCCTAATCCGAAGACGTCCGACGGTCTGCGCCGCTGGCGCGCCATCTCCGATGCCCAGCGTCACCTCTTCTATTCCTTCCTGCGCCTGGATCTGCCCCGCCAAAGCCGCCTGGAAGATCCACAGGGCGGATTGCGCTTCGATCTGAAGGAGGATGAAATCCTGCCCGATGGTTCCTGCAACCCAGTCATGATCGGCCATGACGAAGGCCACATCGTCATCCGTGCCGCCGAGGCCGACGACCCGACGCGCGAACAGCAGCGCGCCATGATGAACGAGCCCTACCGCACCCTGCTGGGTCACTTCCGTCACGAAACCGGGCACTTCATCTGGAACCGTATGGTTCGCGATGCTGGCAAGATCGACGGCTTCCGCGCCATCTTTGGCGACGAAAGCGTTGATTATGGCCAGGCGCTGGAACGCCATTACCGCGAGGGCCCGCCGCGCGGATGGGGCTCGAACTACATCAGCTTCTACGCCACCTCCCATCCGTGGGAGGACTTCGCCGAGTGTTTCGCCCACGTGCTGCACATTATCGACAGCCTGGAGACGGCGCATATGTTCGGCATCGCCCTGGCGCCGGTGTCGCCTGACCTGGCCACCAGCCACGCCAATTTCGACCCCTATTCGGTGCTGGATTTCGAACGAATCGCCGAGGTCTGGGTGCCGTTGTCGGTGGCACTGAACTCGATCCACCATTCGATGGGCGAACGCGACCTGTATCCCTTCATCCTGACCCCGGCGATCAAACAGAAGATGGGCTACGTGCACGGACTGCTGACGCGTCAGGTCTAAACCTTGCCTTCGGGAGGGATTGGGCCTTAAGTCGCGGCAAAACCGAGAGGATAGGTCATGTTAATTGCCGCCCTGATGAGCCTTGCCATGCTGAGCCCCGTACAACAGTCCATCCCTCAGCCCACCGAACCGGCGGTCCTCTTGCCGATGAAGGTCGTCGGCAAGGTCCTCCCCCACGCCCAGGGCTACAGCCATCAATGGCCCGGCGTCTATTTCGAGACCCAGGCCAAGGGCCCCGTCATCAGCCTGGCGTTTCAAGACGACAACAGCAATTTCAATGTCGTGGTCGACGGCAAGCCGCTGCTGATCGTCAAAAAGCCTGGCGCCACCCAGGTGAATATCTCCCTGCCGGAAGGTTCCCACACCGTCCGCGTCGAAAAGCGCTCGGAAACCCAATATGCCACCGGCCAGTTCCTCGGATTTGTCGGCTGGCCCGGGACGCCGGCCGCCGCCCTCACCCGCCAGATCGAATTTGTCGGCGATTCCCTCACCGTCGGTTACGGCAACACCTCGCCCTATAGCGACTGCACGCCTGAGGACATTTTCGAAACCACCGACGCCCAGCAGGGCTTTGGCCCGATTATCGCCAAACACTTCACGGCCGACTACCAGATCAATGCCTTCTCGGGCCTGGGCATGGTGCGCAACTATGGTGGCTTCGAGCACCCGAAATACCGCATGCCGATGCTCTATCCGCGCGCCCTGTTCGACGATCCGACCCCGGCGCCGCGTGACGGCTGGATGCCGCAAGTGATGGTCATCGGCATCGGCGGCAACGATTTTTCCACGCCGGTTGCCGCGGGCGAACCGTGGAAGGACGAAGCCGCCCTTCAGGCCGATTACGAAAAAACCTACGTCCGGTTCGTCAAGAACCTTCGCAAGACCAATCCGGACGCCTTCCTGATTCTGACCTCGCCGGATGAACGCAACGGCTATACCCAGGGCACGACCGCGGTTTACGAAGCGCTGAAAGCCGACGGCGAAACTAAGATCGCCCGCCTGACCATCCCGCCGACGGTCAGCGACGGCTGCAATGGCCACCCCAACACGCGGGACGACGCCAATATAGCGAAAATGTTCATCGCCTGGCTGGAGGCCCATCCCGAGGTCTGGCAGGGCAAATGAGGCACAGTCGCCGCCGAAATGGCGAACACGCCTGACAAGCGCGAATCGGCGTGTTAGGAATGGTTAACGATGGGTTTTATGGGGTGGTTGCCGTGTGGCGTTTTCTGACCGTTGTCTTTCTGGTGGCCGTGGTCCTGGGTGGCGGGCTGTTCTACGCCGCCCCGATGATCACCTTCTATGATGTCCGCAGTTCCGCCAAGACCGAAGACGTCGCTGCCCTGGCCAAGCTGGTCCGCTTCGATTCGGTGCGCACCGGTTTGAAGGCGCAACTGCTCGCCGGCGACGAAGGCGTTGCCGCACCTCCGCCGTCCGCAGTCACCGATCCGGTCGGCGCCACCGGCAATGTGTTGAAAGACGTTTCCAAGACGGTCGGCAAGGCGTGGGATCAGTTGACCAACCCGAACGCCCCCAAGGCGCCGCTCATTCCGGTTGTCGATGTCGAATCCTATCTGAAGCCGAAATCTCTGCTGGCCCTGACCTACGGAGCTGGTGAAGACGCGCCCAAGTTCGACATGGCCAGCTACGACGCCAAGCCGCCCATGCCGAAGTACAGCTTCATGAGCCTGGAGCGGGCCCGCCTCACCGTCGAAGACCCCGAACGCGGCGTGACCACCTTTACCTTCGAGCGCAAGGGCCTGACCCACTGGGAACTGACCCACATTGCCCTGCCCAAGGCCGGCGAAGAAGCCACCGCCGCCTCTCCGGCAGGATAAAGAGCAGTACTTACTTCTTCCTTCTCCTCCCTATCGACGATGGGGAGCGGGGTGGCCCGTGCCATGGCAAG
>NZ_GL883078.1:16297-22303 GCF_000204015.1 Asticcacaulis biprosthecium C19
CCGCGCTCAGAAAACACATGCATTCCCGCGCACGACGCACTACTAAACCGTCATGCTCGATACGCTTTCTAGGGTCGTTATCTTCTTCGGCTTCATCGCTGCCGGCGCCGTCCTGGCCCGAACCGGCCGTCTGACCTATCAAGGCCTGGACGGCCTTTCCGCCTACTTTTACTGGCTGGGTTTTCCTTGCTGGCTGGCGGTCAGCTTCTCGCAACTGCCCCACTTCGACGGCCAACATGCGATCCTGTTTGCCGGCTATGCCGTTGCCATGATCGTGACGGCTGGTATCGTGCTGGCCATAGCTACCCTGCGCAAGGCGCCGCGCGAGCAGGCCGCCACTGCCGGCATGGCCGGTTTCATCAACAACTCTGCTTTTCTGGGCATTCCCATCGCCTTTTCGCTGTTTGGCCAGTCGGCGCGTGAGATCGGACCTTTGGTGGTCGCCGTCGACTTTCTGTTTCTGTTCAGTCTGGGCTGCGCCGCCATGGCCAAGTCCTCCGGCCACACCTTCAAGGAAGCCCTGATTCGCACGACCAAGAACCCGACAGTGATCGGCGCCCTGATCGGCATAGCCCTCCTGACGATGGGACAACGTTTCCCGCCGCCGATCGAAACCGCGCTCGATCTGCTGGGAAAATCAGGGCCACCCGTTGCCCTTGTCGCGCTGGGCGGCATGCTGGGTCTGATGGAGTGGCGAAATCTGGCCAGCTTCGATCCTCTGAGCGGCCTGGCCGTCGCGGCAAAAATCCTGCTGGCCCCGACTCTGGTCGCGCTTGTGCTCTGGCTGCTCAAGGCCGACGCAACCACCTTCAAGATCTGCGTCTTCCTGGCGGCCACGCCCACGGCCGTCAGCGTCTTCATCCAGGCCCGAATCTACCAGGTCTGGTACGAAGGCGCCGCCAAGACGGTGGCGCAATCGACTGTCTTCAGCCTGATCACCCTGTCGGTCCTGGCTTTGATCTTGACGCACATCTAGCCCCGCCCTATAAGCGCCTCATCCTTCAGGGGAGTAGCCGCGCAGTTTCCACTGCGGCTGTCCGTCAACATACTTGCCCGGCATGGGCATGGCGGCAGCATCTGTACTCAAGAAGCGTAGCGTTAGCGCGCCTTCTTGAAGATTAGGCAAGACCTGCGGTGTGTTTGGCGCCAATCGATCAGGCGGCGCCCATTCGCGCCGTATGTCATGAGCCGCCTGATCAGATCGCAAAGACCTTGGACGCCTTCCTTCATTCGACACTTTTGGTCGCCATCTCCGAGATGGGCGACAAGACGCAGATTCTCGCCCTGATTCTGGCGGCGCGCTATCGCAAATCGATCCCGATCATCTTCGGCATCCTGGTCGCCACCCTGGCGAATCACGCGCTGGCGGCCTTGGGCGGCAGCCTGCTGATGCACACCGGATTGAAAACCTGGATGCCGCTGATTCTGGCGGTATCGTTTATTGCTCTGGGCCTGTGGATTCTGATTCCTGACAAGGCAGATGACGATGAAGCCCCGAAGAAAGACTACGGCGCGTTCGTCACCACGGTCGTCGTCTTCTTTCTGGCCGAGATGGGCGACAAGACCCAGTTCGCCACCATTGCGCTCGGCGCCCAATACAGCAACCTGATTGGCGTCGTCGCCGGCTCTACGCTTGGCATGATGATCGCCAATGTCCCGGCGGTGCTGTTCGGCGACAAGATCATGAAGTGGATCCCACTGAACGCCGTCCGTTATGCCGCGAGCGCGCTGTTCGTCGGCTTCGGTTTGTGGAGCCTGCTGACCTGGTTCAAGCTGATCCCGGCCTTTTCGTAAGAAGAGGAATCCACAGATAAGCCAGATAAGTCAGATGGTTAGTGCTTTCGACATCGCTCGCGTTCCGACTCGTCCTGTCCTGTGGCGAGCAAAGCGTGTCGATAGCGGATCGAAATGACGGGTGGTAGATCTCGATACTCTTCCTTCGCGTCTTCGCGTGAAATTCCTTCCTCCAGACCTTGAGATCATCCCATTGGTCCAGGTAAATCGAGGCAGAAAAATTTCACGCGAAGACGCGAAGAAGCGTGTTCCGATGATCCACGACATCAGCCACACGCACAATTCATCTGACTTATCTGGCTTATCTGTGGACCTCACCCTTTCCAGCGGTGCCGCCGCATAGAAAGGTCCCACACGAAGACAGGCTACTTCGGTGAGGTCGACGTCCCGGCCAGGATACCGCCGTCGATATTGAATTCCGACCCGGTAATATAGGTCGCTTCATCCGACGCCAGCAGAATGGCCACAGCGGCGACCTCTTCCGGCCGGCCAAAGCGATGCAGTGGCATGGCGTCGATCATCGCCTGTTCGTCCTCGCGGCTGTCGATCATCGACTCCCACATCGGCGTACGAATCGAGGCCGGATACAGCGAGTTACAGCGGATGCCGAGGTTCTCCTGCGCGCAGTACAGGGCCACGCTCTTGCTGTGATTGCGAATCGCCGCCTTGGACGCCGCATAGGCCGACGTCTTCGGCACCCCGACCAACCCCGATCGCGACGACATGTTGATGATCGACCCACCGCGACCGGTTGCACGCATGGCAGTAATGGCGTGCTTGCAGCCCAGAAAGACACTGTCCAGATTGATCCGCATCACACGATGCCACTCATCGAGCGAGGTATGTTCCGGATCATGGTCAGCCCCGCCTTCGGTCCCGATGATCCCGGCATTGTTGACCAGCACATCCAGTCCGCCATGGTGTTCAGCAATTGCGGCCATCACCGACTGCCATTGCGCTTCGTCGGTCACGTCATGACTCAGGAAGAATCCCTTCCCGCCCAGAGAGGCCGCCGTCGCCTCGCCCTTGGCGGCATTGATGTCGCTGATGATCACCGTGGCGTCTTCTGCAGCGAAGGCGCGCGCCATGGCCGCGCCGATGCCCGACGCCGCGCCGGTGATCAGACAGACTTTCCTAGACAGACGGTTCATTGAACCTCCGAAATTTTTGGAAGACGCCTCATGTCTTTCCAAAAAGTGCATCAGGACATGTCCCGACACATTTTGGCATGAGGCTTAGATAAGCGCCTTCACCGCTTCCAGCCCGGCATCAGCCTTGCTGTCGTCCGGCGCGCCGCCCTGGGCAAAGTCCGGCTTGCCACCGGCGCCCTGGCCGCCCATGGCGATCACAGCCGCCTTGGCCAGTTCGGCCGCGTTGTAACGTCCGGTCAGGTCCGCGGTTACGGTTACCGTCACTGCCGCCTTGCCGTCCAGCTTACCGACCAGGGCGACAATGCCCGAACCGACCTGCTTGCGGAAATCCTCTGCCAGGGGACGCAGATCCTTGCCCCCAACGCCTTCGAGCACACGCGCGATCAGCTTGGTGCCATTGATCTCTTCAGGACCCGACGCCGCCCCGCCGCCACCAACGGCCAGGGCGCGCTTGGCCTCGGCCAGTTCCTTTTCCAGCCGCTTGCGCTCGGCCACCAAGGCTTCGACCCGGGCCTCAACTTGAGACACCGGCACCTTGAACTGATCGGCCAACGACCGAGCGACGCCGGCCTGTTCCAGCAGGAACTGCCGCGCAGCTTCCCCGGTAACGGCTTCGATACGGCGAACGCCGGCGGCGATACCTGATTCCGATACGATCTTGAACAGGGCGATATCGCCGGTGCGGGCGACATGGGTGCCGCCGCACAGTTCGACCGAATAGTCGCCCTGGCCGTCCAGGGCCTGGCCCAGAGCCAGAACACGAACCTCGTCGCCATACTTTTCGCCAAACAAGGCGATCGCGCCGGCCTCGATGGCAGCTTCCGGTGTCATCAGCTTGGTCGCAGCCGCAGCGTTTTGCAACACCACGGCATTGACCTCGGCTTCGATGCGCGCCAGTTCGTCAACCGTCAGCGGACCGCCGTGGCTGAAGTCGAAACGCATGCGTTCGGCGTCGACCAACTGGCCCTTCTGCGCGACGTGCGGGCCGAGAACATGGCGCAGGGCAGCGTGCACCAGGTGCGCCGCCGAGTGGTTGGAACGCGTGGTCTTGCGCTTGCCGGCATCGACATGGAGTTCGGCTTTATCGCCGACCTTGACCCGGCCTTCAGTGATTTCAATGCGATGAACGATCAGGTCGCCGGCCTGCCGCTGGGTGTCCAGCACATTGCCCTTGCCATGCAGGAAGTCGACCGTGCCGACATCACCGGCCTGGCCGCCGCCTTCCGGATAGAAGGGCGACTTTTCGAACACCATGCTGACCGTATCGCCGGTCAGGGCTTCCTCGATCGTCTCGCCATCCAGAACGATCGCCTGGACATGGCCCTGGGCCGACAAGTGGTCGTAGCCGGTAAATTCCGAGGCACCGATGGCCTCCTTGATGGCAAACCATTCGGCGGCGGTGGCCTTTTCGCCGGAGCCCGTCCAGGCATCACGGCCGCGCTGCTTCTGTGCTTCCATGGAAGCCTCGAAACCGGCGACATTAACGCTCAAACCCTTGGCCCGGACGGCGTCTTGGGTCAGGTCCAGCGGGAAGCCATAGGTGTCGTACAGCTTGAAGGCCACTTCGCCCTCCAGCATATCGCCGGATTTCAAGTCGCGAACCGCCTCGTCCAGCAGGGTCATGCCGCGGCCCAGGGTGCGGCGGAAGCGTTCTTCCTCCTGACGCAGGGTCTCAACAATGGCAGCCTCGGCGCGTTTCAGCTCGCCATAATGACCGCCCATTTCGGCCACGAGAGTTGGCGCCAAACGGTGCAGCAGCGGCTCCTGCGACCCCAGAAGGTAGGCGTGACGCATGGCGCGGCGCATGATGCGGCGCAGGACATAGCCGCGGCCTTCGTTCGACGGGGTGACACCATCGGCGATCAGGAAGGACGACGAGCGCAGGTGGTCGGCAATCACGCGGTGTGACGGCAGGCTGTCGCCTTCGGCAGCGACGCCGGTGGCTTCAACCGACGCGCTGATCAGGTTCTTGAACAGGTCGATGTCGTAATTGTTGTGCACGCCTTGCAGCACGGCCGCGACACGCTCCAGGCCCATGCCGGTGTCGATCGACGGCTTAGGCAGGTTGACGCGTGTACCGTCCGGCTGCTGGTCGAACTGCATGAACACGAGGTTCCAGATTTCGACGAAGCGGTCGCCATCTTCTTCCGGCGTGCCCGGAGGGCCGCCCCAGATATGGTCGCCGTGGTCGTAGAAGATTTCGGTACACGGACCGCACGGGCCGGTGTCCCCCATCGACCAGAAGTTATCGCTGCCGGCGATGCGGGCGATGCGGGATTCCGGCAGCCCCGCGATCTTCTTCCACAGCTCGAAAGCCTCATCGTCGTCGATATAGACGGTGGCCATCATGCGGTCGGGGTTGAGACCGTAATCCTTGGTCAGCAGGGTCCAGGCGTGCTCGATCGCATCGGCCTTGAAATAGTCGCCGAAGGAGAAATTGCCCAGCATCTCGAAGAATGTGTGGTGGCGCGCGGTATAGCCGACATTGTCGAGGTCGTTGTGCTTGCCGCCGGCGCGGACCACCTTCTGCGAGGTGGTAGCGCGCTTGTACGGCCGCGTTTCGGCGCCGGTAAAGACGTTCTTGAACTGCACCATGCCGGCATTGGTGAACATCAGGGTCGGGTCGTTCTGCGGCACCAACGACGACGATGCGACCACTTCGTGATCGTTGCGCGCGAAGTAATCGAGAAAGGTCTGACGGATCTGATTCAGGCTGGGCATGGGGGTCCGATAAGGTCTGATGCGAATATCGGCGTATATAGAGGGGAGTTCCGACAATCGCAAAGACCTTTGCGACATCAGGGACATCAAAATGAGTCTTCTGACCTGTTCCCACGTTCAACCGCGCGGATTCCTCAATTCTTATACTCCCCGTTATGCGGGGGAGCGGGGCGGCCCGTGCCGTGTCTGCTAGCGGAGCGCAGCAGGACGGGAGGGGGATTTCTTGGCGCAGGCTTGTTAGAGCGCGTTTCGATCCGGTAGATCGGATCGGCGCTCTAAGCTTTTGTTTTTACGCGCATCTTAATCCAAAAAGTGCGTCACTTTTTTTTGGGATGCGCTC
>NZ_GL883078.1:22496-26255 GCF_000204015.1 Asticcacaulis biprosthecium C19
GCGCGTGAGCGGTTCAGATACAAAAAAGGCGCCCTGTGGTGAGAGGGCGCCTTTCTTTCGGACGATTCAAAGGATCGGGTTTGTGGGGCAAACGCCTCCAAACCGTCCGGTGGTCTTACAAGCTTTCGTCGCCATCGTTGGCGTCGGGTTCGGGCGTGCCGAGCAATTCTTCCGACAGCTTGTCCGTCTTGTTGCGGATGGCCTTTTCGATCTCGGCCGTCATCTCCGGATTGGCCTTGAGGAAGTCGCGGGCGTTTTCACGGCCCTGGCCGATACGGGTCGAATTGTACGAGAACCACGAGCCCGCCTTCTCGATAATGCTGGCCTTGACGCCCATATCGATGATCTCGCCCAGCTTGGAGATGCCCTGACCGTACAGGATGTCGAACTCGACTTCGCGGAACGGCGGCGCCACCTTGTTCTTGACGACCTTGACCTTGACATTGTTGCCGATGATTTCGTCGCGCACCTTGATCTTGCCGATGCTGCGGATATCCAGGCGGACCGAAGCATAGAATTTCAGCGCATTGCCACCGGTCGTGGTTTCCGGCGAGCCGTACATGACGCCGATCTTCATCCGGATCTGGTTGATGAAGATAACGATGCACTTCGACTTGGAGATCGAGCCGGTCAGCTTGCGCAGGGCCTGCGACATCAGACGGGCTTGCAGGCCCGGCAGGCTGTCGCCCATGTCGCCTTCGATTTCGGCGCGCGGGGTCAGGGCCGCGACCGAGTCGACGACGACGATGTCGACGGCGCCGGAACGGACCAGGGTGTCGGTGATTTCCAGAGCCTGTTCGCCGTTGTCGGGCTGTGAGACCAGCAGCTCCTCCAGATTGACGCCCAGCTTGCCGGCATAGGTCGGATCCAGCGCGTGTTCGGCATCGACGAAGGCGGCGGTACCACCAGCCTTCTGAATCTCGGCCACCGTATGCAGCGCCAGGGTCGTCTTACCGGACGATTCCGGACCATAGATTTCGATGACGCGGCCCTTGGGAAGGCCACCTATCCCCAGGGCAATATCCAGCCCCAGCGAACCCGTCGAAATGCTTTCGACTTCGGCGATCTTGCCGCCGACGCCGAGCCTCATCACCGAGCCCTTGCCGAAGGCGCGGTCAATCTGCGCCAGGGCGGCCTCGAGGGCGCGTTGTTTTTCGGATTCGTTCTTGGTCACGAGTTTCAAAGCCGGTTGCGACATGTCATGCCTTCCCTATCTCACGATTCCCCTGATCGGGGTGATCTGTTCCAAATTCATCTGAGGATAAGTCGTACACCATTTGCTCTCTGTTCGCAATATGTTCTCATGCGTTAGCGGAACAAAATTGTGCGCATTGCCCAAATCCGTGTTCTCGCTTAGGTTAGCGCTAACACGACCGGGAAACGCCCTGGCACTGGGAGGATACACATGTCGATCATGTCCGCAGGCGATCCCGCCTGGGCGTTAACCGCTGTTGCCATCGCCGTCATCGGCCTGGTCGTCATGATCGCCTGGGGCAAGATGCAGCCCCTGTTGGCCTTCGTCATCGCCGCCATTGCTGCTGCGCTGATGCTGGGCATGCCACTGGGCGCCATCCCCAAGTCGGTCGAAAAAGGTATCGGCGACATGCTGGGGTCCCTGGCCATCCTGCTGGCGCTGGGGGCCGTGTTCGGCAAGGTCATCGCCGATTCGGGCGCCGCGCAGAAAATCGCCCAGGTCCTGATAAAGCTGTTCGGTGCCTCGCGCATGCCGATCGCGCTGAGCCTGACCGGCTTTATCGTCGGCATTCCGCTCTTCTATAATGTCGGCTTCGTGCTGATGGTGCCGCTGATCTTCTCGCTGGTGCGCCAGTCGGGCAAGGGCATGGTCTATATTGCCATCCCGCTGATGGCCGGCCTGTCGATCGCTCACGGATTTTTGCCACCCCACCCCTCGCCCACCGCTATCGTCCCGATGTTCGGTGCCGATATGGGCCTGACCCTGATCTACGGCCTGATCGTCGGCATCCCCACCCTGCTGGTCGCCGGCCCGCTGTTCGCCATGCTGGTCAAGAACATCCAGGCCAATCCACCCGAGCTGTTCGTCTCCCCGCCCAAGGAAGACCATGAACTGCCGGGCGCCTTCAACAGCTTCGCCACCGCCCTGCTGCCCGTCGTCCTGCTGGCCGGCGCGACGGCCCTGAGCTTCTCCGGCACCGTCCCACCCGAGCACAAGCCCCTGGTCGATTTCCTCAGCCATCCAATCCTGGTGCTATTGATCGCCCTGCTGGTCGCCGTTTTCAGCCTTGGCATCGCCCGCGGCCAAAGCTTCCGCGCCCTGATGGACTCCTCGGCCTCGGCCATGCGCGAAATCGCCCCCATCCTGCTGATCATCGCCGGCGCCGGCGCCTTGAAGCAGGTCTTCATCGACAGCGGCGTCAGCGCGCAACTGGGCGAAAGCTTACGCGCCCTGCCCGTCCCGCCCCTGGTCCTTGGCTGGATGATCGCCGGCATTATTCGCATCTCGCTAGGCTCTGCCACGGTGGCCGGCCTGACCGCGGCCGGCCTGGTTGCGCCTCTGGTGGCAGTGTCGGGGGTCGATCCGAACCTGATGGTCCTGGCCATCGGCGCCGGCAGCCTGATGTTCAGCCACGTCAACGATTCGGGCTTCTGGATGTTCAAGGAGTATTTCGGCCTCAGCATCAAGGACACGCTGAAGTCCTGGCCCCTGATGGAAGGCGCCGTTGGCATAGTCGGCCTGATTTGCGTGCTACTGCTGGACTTGGTTGTGTGACGTAAATCCGTGTTATCTTATGCAGCCCCGCCGCAGCACTTCTTGTATTTCTTGCCCGAGCCGCAGGGACAGGGATCGTTGCGCCCAATCTTGATCGTCCGGCGCGGTATCGGGCGTTCTCCGTAACGGCTTTTGAACAGCGCATACGCAGATTGAATAAGATAGACCGGCGCCTTCGCCTTGAATTCTTCAGGATCGCCGATATCTTGCCGGAAAGCCTCTGCATCTATCGCCAATCCGGCCAGACCTAGAATGATGTTCAAAGCCGCGGTGGCTTCTTCGTTGTGCCCCGCCAGTGTCTCGTCGACAAAAGTCGGATGAAAGCGTGCCGCATCGGCGAATCCCAAGGCCCAATCCTGCCACAGTATCTTGTCGTATTCTGCTTTCATAAACTGCGGGATGTAGGTTCCATCCATGAATTCCTGAAACACCAACGAACTGTGCATCAGAACTTCTGTTTCCAGCATCAATTGCGATGCCGGGTCAGCTTCCGGTTCCTCAAGTACGAACGCCATCCAGCGTTCGGTTGGAAGCGACGGCATGACCGCGAGGGCGGCGACAAACCCGTCCAGCGCCGGCAGGCCGATGCTGTCGTGAGCTTTGAGCCGCTCGTGAAGGCTCTCCAGCCGCGCTTCGTATGCCTCGTCCGTCACAAGCGTCACGTCTACCGCCCCCGCATCTTCCGACGCATGCGGCGATAGCCGATGAGCAGGATGATGGCGCCAAGCCCCCAACTGCCCATCATCAGGATCAGGTCCATATTGGAGACAAAGATGTCTCGGTCGCCGACATGCATGGGAATGGTGTGGGTGATATCCGGTTGCCCCGGCCGCGTCGGCCACACAACGGCGATCTGGTAGATAAACAGACCGATAAACGGCAGCGCGCCCAGCGAATAGGGCCAGATGAATTTGAAGGCTTGCATGGGACTCCGGGACTTTTTCTGGTCCCTGAACCTAAGCGCTCTGACGAAGGAAATAAATCTAAAACTCCCTCTCCCCTCAAGTGGG
>NZ_GL883078.1:26550-40621 GCF_000204015.1 Asticcacaulis biprosthecium C19
GCTCAAGTGGGGAGATGGAGAGGTAAACTATTTCAGTCCGCCACAAACAAAAACGGCCCCGTTTCCGGAGCCGTTCTTTCAGATCTATGCCGCGTAATCGTGAGATTTGAGTCGCATGGCAGGAGGCTAGCGCCAGCAGGCACCTCTTGTACCTGCCAGCGACGCCGACGCACCAGGCGGCCAAGCGCGCTCAAGCAGCGCAGCGGTAGCGCACCTTAAAGACCGCGATTATGCGTCTTCCTTGACCCGCTTCTTGCGGAAGCTCGGGTTCAGCGTCTTCTTGCGCAGACGGATCGACTTCGGCGTCACTTCGACCAGTTCATCGTCTTCGATGTAGGCAATCGCCTGTTCCAGGGTCGGACGGCGCGGCGGCGTCAGACGAATCGCTTCGTCCGTGCCCGAAGCGCGGATGTTGGTCAGCTGCTTGGTCTTCATCGGGTTGACGTCCAGATCGTCCGAACGCGAGTTCTCGCCGATGATCATGCCCATATAGGTCTTTTCGTTGCCGCCGACGAACATGGTGCCACGTTCTTCCAGCTTCCACAGGGCGAAGGCCGAGGTTTCGCCGTCGCCGTTGGACACCAGCACGCCCTTGCGGTTCTGGTCGATCACGCCCTTGTAGCTCTCATAGTGCGAGAACACGCGGTTCAGCACGCCGGAGCCGCGGGTGTCGGTCAGGAACTCGCCCTGGTAACCGATCAGCGAACGCGACGGCGACTTCAGGATGATGCGGGTCTTGCCGGCGCCCGACGGGCCCATGTCCTTCAGCTCGGCCTTACGCGCCGACAGCTTTTCGATAACGATGCCGGTGTAGTCATCGTCGACGTCGATCATGACGTCTTCGATCGGCTCCAGCTTTTCACCGGTTTCCGGATCGTTCTTGAACACCACGCGCGGACGCGAAATGGCGACTTCGAAACCTTCGCGGCGCATGTTTTCGATCAGCACGCCCAGTTGCAGTTCCCCGCGGCCGGCGACTTCGAAAGCGTCCTTTTCTTCGGTCTCGGTGACCTTGATAGCGACGTTCGATTCGGCTTCCTTGAACAGACGCTCGCGGATGATGCGCGACTGGACCTTGGTGCCTTCACGGCCAGCCAGGGGCGAGTCATTGACCGACACGGTCATGGAGATGGTCGGGGGATCGATCGGCTGAGCCGGCAGAGCTGTGGTCAGCGACATGTCGCACAGGGTGTCGGCGACGGTGGCCTTGCTGAGGCCGGCGATGGCGACGATGTCACCGGCTTCGGCGCCCTCTTCGACCGGCTGACGCTTCAGCCCGCGGAAGGCCAGCACCTTGGTGATACGGCCGCGTTCGATTTCAACGCCGTTGCGGTCCAGAGCCTTGATGGCCAGGCCCGGAACGGCCTTGCCCGACTGGATGCGGCCGGTCAGCAGGCGGCCCAGGAACGGATCAGATTCGATCAGAACGGCCAGCATCTGGAAGGGTTCGGTCACGTTCTCGATGACCTTGGGGGCCGGAACGTGTTCGACGATCAGGTCGAACAACGGCGCCAGGGTATCGTTGGGGACATTCATGTCCATCGTCGCCCAGCCATTCTTGCCCGAGGCATAGATGTGCGGGAAGTCGAGTTGTTCTTCGGTCGCGCCCATGATGGCAAACAGGTCAAACGCATCATTGTGGACGCGGTCCGGATCGGCGTGCGGACGGTCAACCTTGTTGATGCACAGGATCGGACGCAGGCCCAGCTTCAACGCCTTGCCCAGCACGAACTTGGTCTGCGGCATGACGCCTTCTTCGGCGTCGATCAGGATGACGCAGCCGTCAACCATGCCCAGGATGCGTTCGACTTCACCGCCGAAGTCGGCGTGGCCCGGGGTGTCGATGATGTTGATGCGGGTGTCGCCCGCCTTGCCGTGCCACAGCACCGAGGTGCACTTGGCGAGGATGGTGATGCCGCGTTCACGTTCCTGGTCATTGGAGTCCATGGCGCGTTCAACGGTTGCTTCGTTGGCGCGGAAGACCCCGGACTGGGCCAGGAGTTGGTCGACCAGGGTGGTTTTGCCGTGGTCAACGTGGGCGATGATGGCGATATTACGCAGGTTCATAAGAGGCCTTTAGACGCACAAAAGCCTCTCAGCATGAGAGGCCGGACGGTTGTTTCGCTTGGATTTGCGCGGCTTATAACCGAATCTGTGGAGAAAGACCAGAGCGCACCCGCATTATTTTTCGCGGGTGCGAGAGGGACTCCACTCTATAATGCCCCTTGGCATGACATGACGTAATTGTGCATATCCCCTTCAACTCTCGCCAGCTTAAACGTTTTCGACGTTACGTTCCTTATAAAATGTTCATAGGAAATTTTAAAAGATTTGAAGACCTGACGTATAAAATACACCGCCTTATGATAAATATAAATTGCAAATAAATGACCAAAACATTGCTTAACGGGCTGAATATTTAAATGCCCCATGCCATTTACATCAATGCCGCCACATTTCGAAAATATTTCAGGAATTTTTAGAACAGGTTCAGATGAAAAGTCTATGTGACAGTTTGGCTTCTGCCGATTAAATATACCACTAAATCCAGATTTAATGCGTGCTGCATCACATTTTATAGGAGTGCAGAGCTCTTTATCCACTTCCATATAAGCAGAAGTCAAATTTTGTGCGGCATTCTCGTACTCCGTACCCGCACCGATATAGTCCATTAAGAAATCTTTTACTATTTCCAAATTCAAAACATCATTTTCCCAGCTATAACCCTGAGTATATACCACCCTACTATGACAAATAGATCCTCCGTTTATATCCGCGTAGTCTCTATCCATACAAACACTGGCGGTTTTTACATCTGAATTTATCACTTGCTCTGCTATAAGCAGCAAATTTGGTTTGGAGCCAACTGACTTCACATGAAAAGTTTTCCCGGATGAAATCATTCCCAAAAACTGAGACCAGTAAAAGGTATCTGGAGTTCCCTCGCCGCCCGCTCCAGATAAAACTAAATCCATAGTTATCGACGCACCGCCTTCGCAGTATACAACTACGTCAACGCCGTAAAATTTGTTATAGCTAAATAAAGACGATGGAGATCTTGTAAAGGTCACTTTATCAATTCCTCCATATTAATAACCTTATCTGAAAGCGCGCCGACAATATCTGGAGAATGGGTAGCAAATATAATTTGCGCAGATGGGTTCAGGGCCCTTATACTAGAGACCAATTTTTCCTGCCAAAGAACATGTAGTGACAATTCCGGTTCATCCGCAATAAATATAACAGACCTTTCATCTTGCAAGAGAGCCTCACTCAAAAGTATAAGAAGCTGCTTTTCACCACTTGATAGACTTTGGATAGGTATATTAATTCCATCTTTCGACGTAAAAACAAGTTCATTTGATGAATTTATAGACATTTTCTTATTGTAAAATAGTTTGTTTGCTATTCTTAAAAATTTATCTATTCTCGAAAAAATAGATTTCAGCTTTAATTGCAGAGAACTCCATCTCTCAATAACTTTTGCAATCTTTTTTGTACTAATTACCAGACTTAGCTGATTCAATGTAAAGGCGGACGTTCGACTGTCAGGTAACAGGGATTCATACTGACTTACATAGCTATTTAAAGCTGGCTCATACTTAGCATCAGGCACGCTCAATTCTTCAAATATATTTTTTAATTGAAGGCCAATATTTTTTATGCTCTCCATATCGTTAACCGCTAGATCAAACGAGGCCGACGTATCTATAAGTGAAATAAATAAAGACTCTTGGAAATCCCTAACTTCCCGATCCTTTTCACTTGAGAATGCAGAAAAATATCGGACAAGAGCGTTGGAAATAGACGCCAACTTACCGTCAACCGACCATTCATAATTCTTGTCCTGCTTACTAATTCCAGGATTTGGAAATCTGTGCACAGATAACCAATTAACAACTGCGATACCAGATATTATATCCAAAACATTTGATTGGAAATGATTGTAAAATGCCCTAGGATAGTCATCATCTTTATAAGATATAGGCATTCTATCCGAAAACTCAGGAATATGAATAGTTTTATCTTTTTCGTTTCTTCTACCTCCGTTAATTATATATCTAAGTGAATATCCACTTCGTAGATGAGCTTGCTTTGATTTTGAGACTTGTATCGTGGGATTTCTTACACTTCCACTTGAATTTAAATGTATAATAAGTTTAGAGAATGGCAAATTTTCAAGTGATTTTAGATCCGCTGTTAAGGCAGAGGCTATCATATTAATCAAGTTCGTTTTACCGCTTCCATTTCGCCCAATTAAAAAACAAACTTCACTATCTATTGCCATATCAATTGGCTTGCTGCTCCAAAATCCTTCAAGCTGTATTCTTGATATTTTGAACATGGCGCGCTCCCCTAGTCAGATTTCTAAAGTTGTTAAAGTCGCCACATCTACTATGTCAAGAAAATTTATATATCAACTTTTGGGAATGCCCCGTATTCCTCACCCGCACAATGAAGTTTCAGCCTTGCATCTCATGACCAGCCGTTCGACCTTGACCTTTTATCCGTGTCCTGACAGTCATCCGACATGACGCCCGACGATTTCGACATCACCCTTCGCCTGCTGGCAGCCACTGTGGTCGGCATGATCATCGGTGCCGACCGCGACCTGCGCGGCCGCCCGCCGGCATCCGCACCATGGGGCTGGTCTGCCTGGGCGCCGCCATGGTCGCCGTCACCGCGACACATATTCCCGCCATCACCCAGGATCCCGATGCGCTCAGCCGCGTCATCCAGGGGGTGATCCAGGGCGTCATGGCCGGCATCGGCTTCCTGGGCGCCGGGGTCCTGGTCAAGGGCCAGGGCCGCGGCTCGGTCAAGGGCATGACCACGGCGGCAGCCATCTGGGTGGCGGCAGCGATCGGCATGGCGGCCGGGCTGGCGTCGTGGGCGGTGTTTCTCATCGGTTCGGCGCTGGCGCTGTTGCTGATTGTGGCGCTGCATCCGGTCGAGGTGTGGCTGGAAAACAAGGCCGTGAAGCGCGACCGCGGGCGGGATAAGGATGATGAGCAGCCTTAGGCCGGCGACCTCTTTGTCGTCGCGTCTTCGCGTGAGATATTTGGGTTCACGCGAAGACGCCAAGGCGCGAAGGATCAGCCCAACACCCTGAGCCCCAACCGGACGGGTCTGCGCACCCGGCACCTACGTAAAGTGTGGTCCACAGATTACACAGATTACACAGATTTCTTAATCCCTCTAATCTGTGTAATCTGTGGACCACCTTCTAAGTGGTTGCCGCTGCGCGGCGGCTTCCGAGCAATCTTGAACTCCGTGTCTCTCGGCCTGTTCCGTCAGCCTCCATGCCCAATGCGTACTGCGGAGCACCGGCAAAATCCGGTCGAGGTCTCGCTGGAAAACAACGCCACGGCCGGATCATGGCGCAATTCATCGTGGTCGTTGAGGTCTTCATAACCCACCGCCAGACCAAAGACCCGCTGCCCAATCAGCGTCTTGATCTCACACTCAACCAAATCGGCACGACGACCGTCGGAAAAGCAGCAGGCAAACCGTTCGACAACCGCCGACTGCTCGAGCCTATCGGCACCATCCCTCCGGCAGAAGCCTAAGCATCTACCATGCGCAGAACAAAGAAGTCGCATTGGCGACGTGACTCTAACCTATTGGCCTCCAGCAAACCCGGGGCGGTTCATACTTCGGTGAACCCAATCGAAAATGATTTTCCCCCTGTAAGTAGATTCCGAGCCTGTTCAAAAAACACGGATCTGGTTAGATCACTTGCCTTTTAACCATTCGAGCCACCTGCGCGCCGAACACTGTTTGAGACGCTGACAGCTTAGGCGAGACCATTATCGAAGGCGTGCTCCCAAGATAACGCTGGAAATCGTCAGTTCGAGATCTGCGGAAGATCACACAGGGGACTTTGAAGTGACCGTCATAGCGTTGGAAACGTCAAACCATGCCAGGGCCGACGTCGCTCAGGGTGTCCTGCCCGTCGGACATGACCAGTCCGGCCTTGGGTATTGCGATGGACACGACACGCCTCAATGCGGGTTGAGCGCGGAACGAAAAGCCTCCGCTCTACGTGAGCAGTTCATAGCCGTCCTCGGTCACGATCTTCGCAATCCGCTCTCAGCAATCATTTCGGGTATGGACATCATGGCCTTGAGCCCAATGGACGAACGTCAAGTGATGGTGGCAAGGTTGGTTCAGAGTAGCGCCAGCAGAATGTCAGCCCTTATTGACGACGTTTTGGACTTTGCCCGTGGGCGACTGGGAGACGGGATGTCTCTCACATGCGAGCCGGTATATCTTGGGCCCGCACTTGTTCAGGTTATCGATGAGTTGCGATCTAGCCACGCCAAGCGGCAGATTCTAGCCGATATCAAGCTTCCGGAACGCGTGGATTGCGATCCCGGACGTCTTTCCCAACTTTTGTCCAATCTCGTTGCTAACGCGCTGGTTCACGGAAGCGAAACGGGCCCAATCTCTATTCGCGCGCGCTGTGACAAGAAGGGATTGAACCTATCGGTTGCCAATTCCGGTGACCCGATCCCCCAAGCTGCCATTGCGCGCTTGTTTCAGCCGTTTACCCGAGATGAAATTCGACCAAGCCAACAGGGCTTGGGACTCGGCCTTTATATCGCCTCTGAAATTGCTCGCGCCCATGGTGGGCAGCTTGAAGCGAGGTCAGATCAAAATGAAACCCGATTTACATTCCGAATGCCGCTGAACACACCTGAAGTTGCAAGACAACCGTCATAACACCCCATACGGGGACATCAGTGTGTCGGGCGGATAACCGATAGCACCTCTTCGTCGCCTAAGGCCACCTGGATGATGGTCTCGACCCGGCCCATCACGCGCGGGTCCTGCGCCATATGCGACAGCTTGTTCATCTGCAATGTAATATCCAGATAGACATCCAGGTCCGATAGATCTGCCTCGCTGAGATAATCATCCGGCGCATAGGAGGTCACAAACGCCGCCACAGCCGCCCGGCCGCGCGGATCGGTCATGGCCCCGTCGCGGTGGCGAACCAGTATATCCGAAATGACAGCGCGCATCCCGGCCCGCTCAGCGTTATCGACGATGGTCATAAAGCGATCCCAAAACCTGAAACCCACAGCTATGACGGCGCCGGAATAAGGATGATATGCGGAAGCCCGGTGTAAAAAATTTTTGAAAGTCTAAAGGCCAAAACCGCCATTTATATTGGCTTTCGGTGAAATATAACGGCTGAATTCAATTTATAAGCTTGTGAAAACCTCCTGAACCTGTCACCTTGGCGTCATTCGAAACCAGACCTCGACTTGTCTGAACGCCTTACGGCCTCTCTTCCAAGCCTTGCTATTTCGGACCGTCGTGCAATCTCGCGCGGCGATACTGCACGAAATGTGCGAAACTTATAAGGAGGCCACCATGGCCACTGGCACCGTAAAATGGTTCAACCCTACCAAGGGCTTCGGCTTTATCGAGCCCACTGAAGGCGGCGGCGACGTGTTCGTCCACATCAGCGCCGTTGAACGCGCTGGTCTGCGCAGCCTGAACGAAGGTCAAAAGATCGAGTATCAGGTCGCTCAAGACCGCGGTAAGGCTTCGGCCGTCGATCTGAAGACTCTCTAAATTCAGACGATACTGAGTTTTCTAAGGGCCCGGCGTTTCACGACGCCGGGCCTTTTCTATCGGGTTCAACACCCCAAAAAGGATATAGAATGCCATCTGCTAAATGGGACGATATTTGGCCCACGCACGCCGAAACCGACCTGGTCTATGAAAACGTTCCCGTGCGCTTCCACATCGCCGCGCGCGGCCAAAGCTGGGAGGTCTTCCGCGACACCTGCTTCTGGGGCATCTTCCGCTCACGCACCGAAGCGCAGGAATGCGTCCGCGACGCCATGCAGCAAATCTTCTGCGGCGGCGGTTCGGCACAGGTCCGCTTTGCGTAACGCCTTTATTATTTTTTGATCATTTGACAGCGGGAATCGTCTCTCCCGAACTGTAACCGCCCCGTAGTGTATCGACGACGGGGTAGCGTCCCGGCGTTTGCTTTGCTCCTGGCCAGGTCGTTCTACATGCCGTCACTCCCCCGCCCCGCAGACCTTATCCACACCGGCATTCCGGAGTTCGATGACATTCTGGGGGGCGGCCTGCCGCCGGCGCGGGTCTATCTCCTCCACGGCATTCCGGGCTCGGGCAAGACCACCCTGTCGCTGCAATTCCTCATCGAAGGCGTGCGCAATGGCGAAAAGGTGCTCTACGTCACCCTGTCGGAAACGCGTGACGAACTGACTGCTGTTGCGCAATCGCACGGTATGTCCATCGACGGCATCGAAATCTACGAACTGATCGCCCAGGACAGGGATCTGGACCCCGACAACCAGTATGTCATGTTCCAGCCGTCCGAGGTCGAGCTCAATGTCACCACGCGCGAAATCCTGGAGGCCGTCGACCGCATCCAGCCCAAGCGCGTCGTCATCGACTCCCTGTCCGAGATCAAGCTGCTGGCCCAGAACGCCCTGCGTTTCCGCCGTCAGGTGCTGTCGCTGAAACAATTCTTCGCCGGCCGCGACTGTACTGTCTTCTTTCTCGATGACAAGACCGCCGCCGGCGAAGAAGACCTGCAACTGGAAAGCATCGCTCACGGTGTCATCAGCCTGGACCAGCTCTCGCCGGAATACGGCGCCGAACGCCGCCGCCTGAAGATCACCAAGCTGCGCGGTCAACGCTATCGCGGCGGCTATCACGACTTCAATATCGTGCGCGGCGGGCTGGCGGTATTTCCGCGCATCATTGCCGGCGAGCATAGCGCCAAACGTGAGGTCAGTGTCCTGAAAAGCGGTGTGCCGCAGATGGACGCCCTGGTTGGCGGCGGCATCGAATCGGGGACATCCGTCCTGCTGCTGGGGCCGGCCGGCGTCGGCAAGTCGACCCTGTCGATCCAGTATGCCGTCGAAGCCGCCAACCGCGGCGAGGCCAGCGTCATCTTCGCCTTCGACGAACGCATCGAAACCATGTTCCAACGCGCCGACGGCCTGGGTCTGCCGCTACGCGCCCATGTCGCCAGCGGCCTGATCGAGGTCCGTGCCATCGACCCGGCCGAACTGTCGCCCGGCGAATTCGCCCACTCCGTCCGCACCAGCGTTGAACGCGACGACGGCAAGGACGCCCGCATCGTCATCATCGACAGCCTGAACGGCTATATGAACGCCATGCCGGAGGAGCGGTTCCTGACGGCGCAACTGCACGAACTGCTGACCTATCTCGGCCATCGCGGCGTGGTCACCTTCCTGGTCGTGGCACAACACGGCCTGCTCGGCCTGTCGATGAGCACGGCCATCGACACCAGCTACCTGGCCGACACGGTGATTCTGTTCCGTTACTTCGAAGCCCGCGGCCAGGTGCGGCAACTGATCTCGGTGCTGAAAAAGCGCAATGGCCGCCACGAACGCTCGCTGCGGGAATTCTCCCTCAGCGACAACGGCATCGGCATCGGCGATCCGCTGGACCGTTTCCAGGGTGTGCTGACCGGCACGCCAGTGTTCAGCGGCAGCGACGACGAACTGGTCGCCCGACCCGATGTCTTCAATGGCTGACACTGCCTCCCGACGCGTCCTGGTCCTGGCGCCGACCTCACGCGACGCCGCCATGGTGGCTGCGCTTCTGGACAAGGAAGCCATCCCGTCGCATGCCTGCCGCGACCTGGCTGAACTGTGCGATCAGTTCCACCTCGGCGCCGCCTGCCTGATCATCACCCAGGAAGCCGTCCTGACCGACCACGGCGACACGCTGCACGCCGCCCTGTCGACCCAGCCGGAATGGTCCGATATCCCGATCGTCATGCTGACCTCGCCAGGACCTGACACCCGTGGCGTGCGCCAGAAGCTGGAACAGGTCGGCCACATGACGCTGATCAAACGGCCGGTCCAACTCGACAACTTCCTGTCGACCATTCGCGCCGCCCTGCGCGACCGGGAACGTCAATACCGTATGCGCATCTATCTCGAAGACCGCGAACGCCAGACCCGCGCGCTGGAAATCGCTGTCGAAAAGGCCAATGCCGCCAATACCGCTAAAAGCGAATTCCTGGCCAATATGAGCCACGAAATCCGCACGCCGATGAACGCTATTCTGGGCCTTTCGACCATCCTGAAACACAGCCAGCCCCTGACCGAACAGCAGCACAAATATATCGACACCCTGGGCGCCAGCAGCGAAAGCCTGCTGATGCTGATCAACGATCTGCTGGACATCGCCAAGATCGAGGCCAGCGGCATCGAGATCGAGCATATCCCCTTCCAGCTGGATCAGGTCATCCGCGACATCGCCGACATGATGGGGCTGAAGGCCCGCGAAAAGGATCTGGACCTGCGGCTGGACCTCGACCACATCCAGGGCAAATGGTTCTGCGGCGATCCGGCCCGCCTGCGCCAGATCGTCACCAATCTGTGCAGCAATGCCATCAAATTCACCGACTCGGGCGAGGTGGCGATCATCGTCGCCTCGGCGCCCCAGGGGCGCCACTGTCATATCACCATATCGGTGACCGACACCGGCGTCGGCATTGCGCCGGATAAGCTGGACCGCATCTTCGCCAAGTTCACCCAGGCCGACAACACCATCAGCCGCAAGTTCGGCGGAACGGGCCTGGGCCTGGCGATCAGCAAGACCCTGGCCGAGCTGATGGGCGGGACGATTGCTGTCGAGAGCGAACTGGACCGGGGCTCGCGCTTCACCCTGGCCCTGCCGCTTCGCCTCGCCGACCGTCCGGACTCCTTCCCGGACAGCGTCATCGGGACGCATGAAAAGATGCAGACCCAGGCCAAGCCGGCCATCCTTCTGGTCGAAGACTATGAGCCCAATGTGCTGGTGGCGTCGACCCTTCTGGGCATGTTCGGCTATGAGGTTGAGGTCGCCGAGAACGGCCGCATTGCTGTCGAAAAGGTCGGGCGCGGCCACTACAGCGCCGTGCTGATGGACGTCCAGATGCCGGAGATGGACGGCTATGCCGCGACCCGGGCGATCCGCGACCATGAACAGGCGGCGGGCGTGCCTCCGGTGCCGATCATCGGCATGACGGCGCATGCTCTGGGCGGTACACGCGACCTGTGCCTGGAGGCCGGGATGAACGACTATATCTCGAAGCCCTTCGTCCCGGCCGACCTGGAAAAGAAACTGGTCGCGCTGATCGATTAGTTGTGAGGACCAAGGTCAGCCCTGACGATTGGGCGTAACTGAACCGACGCAAAGGGCTGTCCACAGATAAGCCAGATAAGCCAGATGATCCAAGGCGGCCACATCTTGGAGCACAGACCTGAACACACGCGCTATCGCAGGAAATGCGCTTCGCGCGAAAAAAGTGTATCCACGATCACCGAAACGACATGTGGGGGAGTCGCCACATGGCCATAAACCAACGTGATCCACAAACCTACGCGATCATTGGTGCTGCCATGGAGGTGCACTCACGGCTGCGACACGGCTTCCTGGAAGCGGTCTACCACGAAGCCCTGACGATTGAATTCACGCGGGGCAACATCCCCTTCCGGCGCGAATGCGCCCTCCCCATCTATTACCGCGAAACTATCCTCACCTGTCAGTATCGCGCCGATTTCATGTGCTTCGATAACGTCCTTGTCGAAATAAAAGCCCTGGCCCAGATGTCTCAGCGGGAAGATGCGCAAGCTATAAACTATCTCAGAGCTGCACGTCTCTCAATAGGTCTTCTAATTAACTTCGGCGGTGCGAAACTGGAGCATAAACGGATCAAAGCTTAGTCTAAGCCGCCCATGAATCATCTGGCTTATCTGGCTTATCTGTGGACAACCCTTCTTACGTAAGCCCCACAGCTCCGCCGCCAGACAATAAGGCCGCCCGGAGCACGCCCCAGACGGCCCAGACCTACAATACCTACTTTTCCTGCAGTTCTTCCTTGAACGCATCCAGGCTCAGCGGCCGGCCAAGGAAGTTCTGGATCAGCACATTGGCGTCCTGCGACCCGCCGGGCTCCAGCACCAGCTTGCGGTACTTCAAGGCCGTCGCCTGGTCGCGAATACCCGCCGTCTCGAACTGGGTGAACAGGTCCAGGGCGATCGCCTTCGACCAGACATAGGTGTAGTAGATGGCCGAATAGCCATCCAGGTGTCCAAAGCTGGCATAAGGATGCGTCCCCGGAATCGCCGGGAACTGCGAATAGCGCGCCGCCTGCTCGTCATACTTGGCCGACAGATCGAAGTCTGGCTTGCGGTTGTAATAGTTCAGCGACACGGCGGCATAGGCCAACTGGCCCTTCCACATGGTCGGTTCACCGAAGTGGCGGCCGGCCGTCATCTTGGCTACGAGCGCTTCCGGAATGACCTCACCCGCCGGGTTGGCGGCAAAGGTCTTCAAGGTGCTGTAATCCCACGTCCACTCTTCCAGCAACTGCGACGGCGCCTCGATGAAGTCCCATTGCAAATTGCCCATCGACTGGTTGGCGTATTGGGTATGGCCGGAATAGAGATGGTGGATCAGGTGGCCGAACTCGTGCAGGAAGGTCACGGCGTCGTCATGGTTCATCGGACCGTCAGCCGGAAAGTTGCACAGCAACGCGCCGATCGGCACCTGGACGCCTTCGACACCGGTGCGGACGGTGAACTGGGCGGCGTGGTTGTACTTGCCGTCGCGCGGGCTCATGTCGAGATAGAAGCGGCCGACCAGCTTGTCGCCGTCATACAGCTCCCATGCGGTGACTTCCGGCGACCACACCGGCGTGTCCCATTTGCGGATATCGGCCTTGAACAGGTCTTTCAACAGCACGAAGATGCCGTCGCGGGTTTTGTTCAGGGTGAAATACTGCCGCACCTGTTGCGCGTCGACATCGTACTTGGCCTTGCGCAGCTTGTTAGACATGTAGAGGTTATCATAACCCTCCAGCCGCGTGATCGTCGGATCGACCGTCTTCGCAAAGGTCAGCAGTTCATTATAGTCGGCCTCCGCGCCCGGTTTGGCAGCAGCATTGACGTCATCCAGGAAGTTCGCTGCGCGCTGCGGATTGCCGATCATCTTGTCGACGGTGATCAGGGTGGCATAGTCGGGATAGCCCAGCACCTGGGCCAGTTCATAGCGCTTTTCCAGCAGCGATTTCAGCACCGGAGCATTGGCCGGATAGCCACGATTACGGAAGCCGATGGCGGCCTTTTTGCGGGTATCGCGGTTATCGGCGAATTCCAACACCGGCATGATATCAGGATAGTCATAGGTCAGGTGGATCAGGCCGTCGGGGCCAGGCTTGTGGGTGTCCAGCCAGTCCTGTGGCAAACCTTTCAGCTCTTCCGGCTTGAGCGCGATATCGCCCTTGTCGTCGCGGATATTGCCGGCGAATTTCAGTCCGATCTCGGTGATTTCGGTCTGCAGCGCCTTGACCTTGCCGCGGGTGGCATCGTCCTTGTCGACCCCGGCCAGGCGGTAGTTGGTCAGGACCTTGTTGAGCGTAAAGGCGGTCGAGCTGTCGAGACCGGTGGTGGGAATGGCGGAGAGGCGGTCATAGATCGGCCGTGACAGTCCGATGGCGGTGCTGAGATCGGACAGCTTGGGAACGCAGCTTTCCGCGGCTGTGCGAACCTCCTTCGAGGTCGAGCTTTGCGAGATCAGGTACATTTCGCTGTTTCCATCGCCCAGCGCCAGGCTGAGGGTATCGAACAGCGCGAAGTCCCTGGCCAGGGTCGCGGGGCCGGTATAGGATTCCAGCTCGGTCTTGGCGCGGGTGGCGATATCGATTGTTTCGACGCAGCGGGCGTCTATGGCGGCGGCTGAGGTTTCGGTGACGAAGGTCGGCGTGAGGAAGGCCCTGGCGTCCTGTTCGATGGTCCCAGCGAGGACGGCGGAGGACGCCCCACTCAGCAGCACAGCGGCGAAGGTCAGCTTGGCGGCGAATTTCATGAAGAACACCTGAAATGGTAAGGTTTGAAACTTCATAGGCCCGATGCCGAAACCTGGCAAGATTAACGAATTTTCATGTCGAGATACGAAGGTCATTCTTCCTTCTCCTCACTATCTTTGATGGGGAGGGGGCCAAGGGATTGACCACGGCCTTCAACCGAATAATTTCCTCTTATGAAAAAGCCGCTCC
>NZ_GL883078.1:41454-45957 GCF_000204015.1 Asticcacaulis biprosthecium C19
AAAAGAACACTTAAGGACAAACTTTCCTTCTCCTCCCCATTTCTAATGGGGAGGTGGCGAGCGAGCGAGGCCCCCTATGGGCCGAAGCAAGTCGAGACGGAGGGGGCCTCTTCCCGCGCGCACCTACGAATCCAGAACTTGCCTGACCTTGGCCGCCAATTGCTCAATCGTAAATGGCTTGCCGATCAACTCCACGCCCGGATCCAGCACGCCATTATGCACCACGGCATTACGCGTATAGCCCGTCGTATACAGCACCTTCAAATCCGGCCTTAGCACCCTTGCAGCATCCGCAAGCTTGCGGCCATTGGTCTCCGGCATAACGATATCGGTAAACAACAGCGACACCTCCGGTTGCGCCTCCAACATCGCCAGGGCCCGCACCGCTCCATCGGCCTCCAAAACCCGATAGCCCAACTCGACCAAGGCATCGCAACTGAACTGCCGCACCGCCGGCTCGTCATCGACGACCAGCACCACCTCCTGCTCCTCGCCAAGCGGCAGGTCGGACACATCCGTCACGACCTCATCCTCCGCCGCCCCGATAAACCGCGGCAGGTAGATCTTGACCGTCGTACCCTCGCCGACCTCGGAATAGATCTTCACATGGCCACCCGACTGCTTGACGAAGCCATAGACCTGGCTCAGCCCCAACCCCGTCCCCTTGCCCACCGCCTTGGTGGTAAAGAACGGATCGAAGGCCTTGGCGACCACCTCAGGCGGCATGCCCTCACCCGTGTCACTGATGGCGATCAGCACATATTGCCCGGCTGGAACACCCATATGCCGGGCGGCATAACGCTCATCGAGATGGGCATTCTGGGTCTCAATCGTCAGCCGACCGCCCTCGGCCATGGCATCGCGAGCATTGACTCCCAGGTTCAGGATGACGTTCTCCAACTGGTTCGGATCGGCATGAACGCTCCACAAACCGCCGGCCAGCACCGTCTCAAGCCGGATCGCACTGCCCACACTGTGGGCGCAACAGGTCCGACATACCCGAAACCAGCGAATTGACGTTCAGCGCCTGCGGCCGCAGCGGCTGCTGGCGCGAGAAGGCCAGCAATCTTTGCGTCAAGGCCGCCGCTCGTCTCGCAGCTTCGGCCGCCGCATCGACCTGCCGTTTGGCGCGCGGATCGGCGTCCCCCAGCCGCCGGTTCAACAGGTCCAGAGACCCGGTAATCACCGCCAGCATATTGTTGAAATCGTGGGCGATACCGCCGGTAAGCTGACCCACCGCTTCCATCTTCTGGGCCTGACGCAGCGCGTCCTCGGTATGGCGCAGGGCTTCGGCCTGCAGCTTTTCGGCCGTGATATCGCGGCCATAGCCATAGATGGCGTCGCCTTCGGTGGTAGAGCGCCACGACAGCCAGCGCGGCGTCCCGTCAGAATGCAGGAAGCGTGTCTCGACGTCGACACGGTCCGGCAGTGTCCTGGCATTGGCCAGGGTGTGCCGCGCCGCCGGCAAGTCATCTTCGTGCATGAACTCGCTGAACATCCGGCCGATCGCGTCGGCCGGATCTCGCCCCAGAATCGTTTGCCAGGCCGGACTGACCGCCAGAAAACGACCCTGCAGATCGACAACGATCTGAACGTCGCGTGACTTGCGCCAAACCCGGTCCAGTTGGGCACTGCGCTGCTCGACCTGAGCCTCAAGGTTTTCGTTCAACTCGCGCAGCGCCTGCTCGGCAGCATGGCGCTGGGTGACGTCGGCGCCCTGGACGAAAATGCTGGCCACCGCACCGTCTGCGCCCACGATCGGCTGGTAGACGAAATCGAGGTAGCGGTCCTGAAGCGAGCCGTCCGCCTGCAACAATTCTATTTTTGCGGAATAGGCGTTGAAAGGCCTGCCCGTGCGGCGAACCTCATCGAGCACGCCGATGAACCCCTGCTCGACCACTTCGGGCAAGGCCTCGCCCAGCGGCTTGCCAACGACGTCCCGACCGTTGATCAGCGAGACATAAGGGCCATTCACATAGTCGAAGACATGGTCGGGTCCTGAGATCACCGCCATAAAGGTCGGCGCCTGGTTGAACAGGGTCAGCAGCCTCTGCCGCTCGGCGGCCTGCTCGCGCTGCGCCCTGATCTTGCCGGTGGTCTCCACCACCGTATCCATGATACCGGCGATCGCGCCATTGTCGTCGCGTACCGGCGAATAGCAGAAGGTGAACCAGGCGTCCTCCAGCTTGCCGAAGCGATCCAGCGGAATCAGGTGGTCCTCGATAAAGGTGGCCTCCCCCGCCCATGCCTTGTCGATGATGGGCTTCAGATCGTCCCAGGCCTCGGAATAGGTAATATGATAGGGCTCGCCCAGCGAGTCGGCCTTGTTGCCGATCAGCGGAACATAGGCGTCGTTGAAGATAGCGACCAGATGCTCGCCCCAGAACAGGCATTTGGGAAAGGCCGACGACAACATAAGATCGACAGCGACCCGTAGGGCGACGGGCCATTGGGTTATCGGCCCCAGCGGGGTCTTGGTCCAATTGAAATCGCGCACCTTGGCGGCCATCGCGCCGCCACTGGCTGGAAAGCTTGCCTGCCTTTCAGAATCCGCACTGGCCATAGAACAGTCCCTGTAACGGCATCAGGTTACAGAGCCGGCAATGGCCTCTCAAGTCCATTTTCATCCGGAATCCGCAAATCATATCGGGCCCTTATTAATTCGCTCATAGGGCGAGCGCTCCGCCCTAATTCTTCCACAATTCACGTGATGATCACGTAATTATCACGCGTCCGTGATAGTTACGTGATCATCACGTTATCCCTGTGGGAGGGTTCCATGAAGAGACTGTTGCTGTGCGTTTCCGTGCTGGCCGTGCTGACGGCCTGCCAACCCAAGTCGGCCGAGATGTATACGGAGGCCGCTGAATACGACCAGACCTATGTGCCGGCCCCGACCGGCGAACGCCCAAATGACGAAAGGTATGATGGTAAGGCGGTATCGCCGATCGTCCGCGTTGCCGACCGGCCGGTTTCGACCTTCGCCGTCGATGTCGATACCGGCGCCTATGCCAATGTCCGCCGCCTGCTGAACGACGGGCAGAGACCGCCCGCCGACGCCGTGCGCACCGAGGAACTGCTCAACTATTTCCGCTACGACTATCCCCTGCCGGCCGACAAAAAACAGCCCTTCTCGATCACCACCGAGGTCACCACCACGCCGTGGAACCCGAATTCTCGGCTACTGCGGGTGGGCTTGCGCGCCTATGACGTGCCCCGCAGCGAACGCCCGGCGGCCAACCTGGTCTTCCTGATCGACGTATCTGGCTCGATGGACGAAAAGGACAAGCTGCCTCTGGTCCAGCACGCCCTGCGCCTGGTCGCCGACGACATGCGTCCGAGGGACAGGGTGTCGATCGTGGTCTATGCCGGCGCGGCCGGGATCGTTCTGGAGCCGACCGCGAATCCGGCGCAGGTCCGCCGGGCTCTGGGGCAACTCAAGGCGGGCGGTTCGACGGCCGGCGGTGAAGGCATCGCACTGGCCTACGCCACGGCGCGCGCAGCCTATATCGACGGCGGCATCAACCGGGTGATCCTGGCGACCGATGGCGACTTCAATGTCGGCATCTCTGATCCCGAAGCTATCAAGGACCTGGTGCGCAAGAACAAGGACGACGGCATTACCCTGACAGCGCTCGGTTTCGGCACTGGCAATTACAACGAAGCCCTGATGGAAGGTATCGCCGATGTCGGCAACGGCAACTACGCCTATATCGACAGCGCCTCCGAAGCCCGCAAGGTTCTGGACGACGAGTTGTCATCGACACTGTTCACGGTGGCCCAGGACGTCAAGATCCAGGTTGAGTTCAACCCGACCCAGGTGTCGCAATACCGGCTGATCGGCTACGAGAACCGCATCCTGGCCGAAGAGGACTTTAACAACGACCATGTCGATGCCGGCGACATCGGCGCCGGGCACCAGGTCACGGCCATCTACGAGATCATCCCGGCGGGCGGCACCGGCTGGACCGACGAACGCCGCTACACCGGTACAGCTTCACCCGCGACCCCATCCAACGAACTCTTGTGGCTGAAGCTGCGCTACAAACTGCCGAACGGGACCGACTCTCGCCTGCTCGAACAGGCGGTTCCGGTCCAGGCCTTACGCGACGCCCGTGCGCCTCAAGGCGACATGGCTTTTGCGGTGAGCGTTGCGGCCTATGGTCAAATCCTGCGCGGAGACAAATACCTTCAGGGCTTCGGCTTTGACGACGCCCGCCGCCTGGCCGGTGGCCAAAGCGACTTCCGCCGCCAGGAGTTCCTGGAACTGACCAAACTAGCCGAAGCCGCCAATTAAAATGCTGAAAACGCTGTAGAATCCCCTCTCCCCGTTTACGGGGAGAGGTTAGGGTGAGGGGCTTGGTAAGCGTCCGTGCACAATCATCTCAGAACGCCCCTCAGGCTCGCAGCCCCTCACCCGATCGCCCACGCTCCGCTCGGCTCTCGTCCTCTCCCCGCTTTGGCGTTAGGGTATGCACACATCTCTTAGGAGAGGCATAAGGT
>NZ_GL883078.1:46416-81722 GCF_000204015.1 Asticcacaulis biprosthecium C19
GAAAAAACGAACTCGGAATGTCAGGTAGATGTGTGCATACGATAGCGCTTTGGCGGGGAGAGGTAATATAAACCCTTACGGCACCCCGCTCTGTCGCCCGATCTTACCATCCGCCCACTTCAGGAAATGCACCATATTCGGCGCGTCCGTATGCCCGCCGTCATGCTGACGCCAGGCCAACTCCCCCTCCAGCAAAGGCGTCAGAACGGGCGGCATCTTGGCCGTCTGATAGTCATTTCCAACCCCCAGATCCTTGGCGCCCAACAGCTTCCACACCGACCCCGCGGCCACGGTCGCCATATAGCTGCCCTGCTGGTCCAGCCACAAGGCGTCGCCCATCTCAGGCACGCCGTAGGAGATGAACACCTTCCGCGGTGCCGCCAGGGCAATCAGCATATGCGAATCCACCGGCAAATCCTTGGCGGTCTTGGGCCCGGCATACTTTAAAAAATTCCCCGCCATCCAGTGATACTGGCCAGAACCCGCCAGGCTTTCGACCATCTCACCATAGTTGCGGCGGTACGGACTAACGCCGCCCTCACCGGCCGACCCGATCAGCCCCAGATCGAACCTTTGATCAAACGCCATGGTCACCAGGGCCGCCTTGCCGTAGCGCGAAACCCCCTCGATGCCGACATGCTTCGAGTCGACCTCCGGCCGGGTCTCGAGATAGTCCATCACCCGCGACGCGCCCCACGCCCAGGCCCGCAGCGCCCCCCAGTCCTCGGGCTTGCGCGGCTGGCCCTGATTGGTCAGCCCGATGATCCCCCGTGTCAAACCCGCGCCATTGTCCGCCTGAATATGGGTCGGGTTGACCAAGGCCACGCCCCAGCCATCGGCCACCAACTGCTGGATACGCTCCTCAGGCCCCGATCCCGGTGGTGGCGGGAACGGCGCCGGCGTCACAAGATCGTAGCCCGGATACCGGGCAAAGACGGCCGCAAGCGATGGATCGCGCGCAATCAATTCGGCCTTCATAGCGGCATTGATGCGACCGATCTCGTCGGGTTGAGGCTGGACCGGCGCCGGAAATTTGATTGCGCCCCATGTAAACATCACCAGAACCGGCACCGGCTTCTGCGCCGCGCCTTCCGGCAGGATCAGCATGACCGGGAAATCCACGGCGATCTCCGGATAGGCCGAATTGTCGACATGGGCCATAAGCTTGGTCGCCGTGACGCGCTTCCAGTTGATGAATTCGGTCTCCGAGGCCTCGACTGTCCAAGTCACCCCCGGGACGTTGGCGGGTACCCGCCCGACCACCTCGCGCTCGAAGGCCTCGACGATTTCAGGCCGGCGCTTTTGCCACCACTGTTCGGAAGTGGACACCTTGCTGCCGTCGCCCGCCACCAGGATCTGCGGCCAGTCGGGGTACGGATTGGCCTTCGCCTCGTCGGTATTGGCGGCGTTGGGCGCCTTTTCGTCACCACTTGGACCAGGCCGAATCGCGGCGATACCCAGTTGATCCAGCATGTTGCGGTGGTCCTGTTCGGCGGTAAGATTTACCGGCGCTTTCGCCGCGCAGGGCAGGCCCAGCAAGGCTCCCAGCAGGATCAGGGATGTCAGTGTGGCGCGCATCTCAACCTCCGTATTTTTGCCGGTACTCTTTCACACAAATTGGTCAGACGCAAAGCGATTTAGGTCTGACCTCTTCGGCCACAATTGCCACAATCGCGGACATATTTTGCGCCCAATCCGGGCAAAACCTGAGATAGCGGCGTTCGTGAGGGACGCTCAGGGAGGTTTTCATGCGTGGAATGTTACTTGCGGGCGCGGCCGCCATGGTGGTCGGCGCCAGCGCACCGGTCCCCGTGGCCATGGCCACGACACCGGTTCTGAACGAGGCATCGCCTGTCAAATGCCAGGCGGGCAATCCCGGACAAGAATACTACTACACCAGTTCCGGACTTCCGGGTGGCTTTTCCGCCTCACCGCCGCAGTCAGCACCATCGTTCATTGCGCCTCCGCCGCCGCCACCTCCTCCTCCGGCGCCGGCACCCGTGTCTCAGTCGCCTGCCGCGACTTCGGACGCAGTCGTCGTCACAGGCAACAGACCGGCCCTGCAAAGCTCGGTGCAAATGAAGAGAAGCGCCGCACCGGCCTATGAAGCGCGCGAGGCGCCGAACACCGAAAAATACAATGGCGAGTCCGTCTCATCCGTCATGCGTGTCACGGAAACGCCGGTCTCCACCTTCTCGGTCGATGTCGACACCGGCGCCTATGCCAATGTCCGCCGAATGTTGAACGACGGCACCACACCGACCGAAGCCGCCGTCCGCACCGAGGAACTGCTCAACTATTTCCGCTACGACTATCCGCTGCCCCAGGACCGGTCCAAGCCCTTCTCGATCACCACCGATGTGGCGCAAACCCCGTGGAACGCGCAAACCCGACTGATGCGCGTCGGCCTGCGCGCCTATGACGTGCCGCGGTCGGAGCGCCCCGCCGCCAACCTGGTCTTCCTGGTCGACGTCTCCGGTTCGATGAACGACCCGGACAAGCTGCCCCTGGTCAAAACCGCTCTGTCCATGCTCTCGGACAACCTGCGCCCGGACGACAAGGTGTCGATCGTTGTCTACGCCGGTGCCGCCGGCATGGTTCTGGCCCCCACCCACGAAGGCAAGTACGTCAAACAGGCGCTGGAATGCCTGTCGGCCGGCGGGTCGACAGCGGGCGGTCAGGGCATGGCGCTGGCCTATGCCACGGCCGAAGCCAACTTCATCAAAGGCGGGATCAACCGTGTCATCCTGGCCACCGATGGCGACTTCAATGTCGGCATTTCGTCGATCGGCGAGGTCGAGGCCCTGGTCAAACAAAACCGTGAGTCGGGCGTCACCCTGACGGCGCTGGGCTTCGGTACCGGCAACTACAACGAAGCCCTGATGGAAAAGATGGCCGATGTCGGCAACGGCAATTACGCCTATATCGACAGCGCCATGGAAGCCCGCAAAGTCCTGGACGATGAACTGTCCTCCACCCTGTTCACGGTCGCCAAGGACGTCAAGATCCAGGTCGAGTTCAATCCGGCCCTGGTGTCGCAATACCGACTGATCGGCTATGAGAACCGCGCCCTGGCCGAGGAAGACTTCAACAACGATAAGGTCGATGCCGGCGATATCGGGGCCGGTCACCAGGTCACGGCCATCTATGAGATCGTCCCGACCGGCGCCAAAGGCTGGTTGCCCGACCGCCACTTCACCGCCAACAACGCCAAGACCTCATCCCAGGGCGAGCAACTGGTCTGGCTGAAGCTGCGCTACAAGCTGCCGGGCGAGAACACGTCTCGCCTGATCGAGCGGGCCATCCCGGCGTCCAGTGTGGCCAATGCCCAACCCGCGCGCGGAGATATGGCCTTTGCCGTCAGTGTGGCGGCCTATGGTCAAATCCTGCGCGGCGACACATACTTGGGCGGCTATGGCCTTGGCGATGCCCGCGCCCTGGCCGGCACGCAAAGCGACTATCGCCGCCAGGAATTTCTGGAGTTGACCCGATTGGCCGAAACCGCCAAGGTTCGCCAATGAGTTGGCGCCTTTGACGCCTCATGTTTATCCCAAAAGTGGCGGACCACTTTTGGGCATGAGGACTGGAGCGTGGTGAGAGCGCGAAAAGGCCCGTCCGGCATGGATGGGTCTTTTCAATGCCGGCATGCTCCCGGTAGCGCACACGGGGGCAGCAGCGGGTTGCAGGTTTGATTTTCGGAAAAAGGATTGGGTTAGACGGGCACCCTGGGGGGCAGAGTGCCCGTCAATGTCGCCACGTTCGAGGGGGGGGAAGTGATCGCAGCGACGAGTCACTGTAATACCGAATACGAACTGTTTCAAGCTTAACGGTTTTTCGGGAGAACTCGCCGGGTTCACAACTCCAAATCGCGCCGTTATCTGAGTTCTCAACCGGTTCAATCGTTTGCCGCCACGGCTTTTTAACACATCTGGCCTAGCCTGCGGGCGACCGGAAGGGTGGCAAAACCGATGAAGACGATCGTTAACGACGCAGCATCTCTGCAGGATCTGCAGGAAAAAGTGAAACAGCTGAGCGAAAGCGAGGCCCGCGCCGTCCATGCCGCCTATCACGATTTCCTAACCGGTGCGCCGAATCGCGCCGCCTTCCAGCGCGAGCTCAGCCAACGTCTGAACCATGAAGCACCCTATTCCCTGGCCCTGATCGACCTGGACCGCTTCAAATACGTCAACGACACCTATGGGCACGCCGCCGGCGACGCTTTGATTTGCGACGTTACCGACCGGCTGCGCGCCACCCTACCCCTGGATGCCTTCCTCGCGCGGCTGAGCGGTGACGAATTCGGCCTGATTCTCGCCGCCGACGACGGCGAAACGGCAGAGGCCGCCTGCCAGCAGGTTATGGACGCCTGCGCCGCCGGCTTCGACGTCAATGGCAACACCATCCAGATCGGCGCCTCGATCGGCCTGTTCCTGGGCCAGGATTCGGGTCTGCGCGGTGTGACCGACCTGATGCGCTGCGCCGACATCGCCCTGTTCGCCGCCAAGCGCGCCGGCCGCAACCGCATCTGCCGCTTTGACAAAAGCCTGGACGACAATCTGCGCCGCCGCCGTGCCATCGAAGCCGGCCTGTCCAAGGCCATCGCCGGCAAAGAACTGGAACTTCACTATCAGCCGATCATCGATGGCAACACCCTCAACGTCGCCGGCTTCGAGGCCCTGCTGCGCTGGAAAAGCGCCGAGCTGGGCCAGGTGTCGCCGGCTGTCTTCATCCCGATCGCCGAGGAAAGCGGCCTGATCCGCAGCATCGGCGACTGGGTCATTCGCCAGGCGCTGAACGACTGTTGCGACTGGCCCCAGCAATATGTCGCCATCAACCTGTCGGCGCGTCAGTTCAACGGCGCCGACATGGTCCAAATTCTGCGCGGCCATGCCGATACCGCCGGTGTCCCCTACCACCGCGTCCATATCGAAGTCACCGAGACTGCCTTTTTTGAGGACGCCCGCGGCGCCGCCGAAACCCTGGGCGCTTTGCAGTCTCTAGGCTTTGGCATTGCACTGGACGATTTTGGCACCGGCTATTCGTCGCTGTTCAGCGTCAAGAACTTCCCGCTCGACGTCATCAAGATCGACAAATGCTTTATCGACGGCCTGGGCCTTGAGCCTCAGGCGGCGCCGATCATCAGCGCGGTCATTCACCTGGCGCGGGGTCTGGGCCTGAAGGTCGTGGCCGAAGGCGTTGAGACCGAGGACCAGCGCCAGGCGCTGCAACTTCTCGGCTGCTCACACCTGCAAGGCTATCTGTTCTCGAAGCCGCAAAGCCGTAGCCATATTCTGACTTGGCTCAAGGCCCGCCAAACCGCTGAACGCAAAAGCTTTTAGCCGGATGGGCAACAGCGCCAGCCTGTAGCCTTTCGAACCCAGCCAAAGCCCTCAAATCCCACCAGGTGCCGTTTGCGCCGTGTGAAGGCCTGATCTATGTCTATGAGCGGCTGGATCTCGATAGCAAGAGCAAGCGCCGAAACAGGGAGACCATGTCGGACCTGCCGACGCTGGCGGCGTAAGGCCTTAGCCGTTCGGCCACGTCGCGAAAACCGCGTCGCACTTTTTTTGATCGCCGGCGGCCGCATAGACCTGAGGCCACGTGTTACAGGTGGTCACCAGCTTCTTGCCAAGGGCGGCCAGTAAGTCGACCGTACGCTGCGTCAGGTCCATAAAGTTTACTTTTTGGGCCGTCCCATTCCACCCGGTCACCTCTTGGTTAAGGTCGGTCAGAATTTTTCCAGCCCTCATCAGCGCATTGAGGCTGTTGATGTAGGCGTTCAGGGCGTTCTGCGCTTCGTTGCGCGCGAAGGATTGGTCCCCAATCGCTTCATCAGACGCGGCTTGCGCCAGTTCGGCGTGGAAGGGGGCCATGAGGTCCTGATATTTGGCCTCCCTGGCGGCGTTGTCCTTGTCCGCTGCGCCGCAGACCCGGGCGCGCCGGTCTTCGGCATCGGCCCGACGCGCCGTCAGATCCGCAATGATGGTCGCTTGGCGGGCTTTGTCGCCTTTAGGGTTAGAAGCAGCAAATTCCCGAAACTTGGTCAACGCCGTGTCCCACGACTTCAGCGCGTCGATATAGTAACCGCATGCCATCGCCGCGTCTGAGGCCTCGACCTCTTCAGCACGACCCATCAGGTATTTGGCTTCGGTGTTCGCATTCGTCGATTGAATGATGAGGGACTTATCCTGCGCGACGGAGGCTGTTGCCGTTGCAAACAGACAAAAACTCGTCGTGCAGATGGTGAGCAGAGTCTTGGTTGGTATGTTCATAATGTTCCTGCACTCGAGCAACGCGCGCCCATGTAGACGCTCGCCGTTGCTCTAAAAATTCGTGACGCCTAATGTCTATCCAAAAATTGGCAAACTGCTTTTGGTATTGTCCTCGTCAAACACATCGGGGCGAAATCGCTCGCGTAATAGCGGAGAGTTTGGTCTTTTTGTGAGTTGATATTAGGCCGCTTGTTTCTGAAATTGCAAGCGGCTGAGTTCGAAGGTTTCCAGTCTGATATTCTATCGTTGTTTTAGGATGGCCGCGCCCCGCCGAAGATAGAAAAAGCCCCGCAAGGGGCTTTGTCTTTGGGATGGCGGACAGATAGGGATTGGCTTCGCTGCGCTGCGCCGAACCTCCGCTAACGCTCCGGTTACGAACCCACATTCTAGTTCGAGGGTTCGAACCCTCTCTTCATCTCATAGAAAAGGCCCCAAAAGTGGGGCCTTTTCTATGAGATGGCGGACAGAGAGGGATTCGAACCCTCGGTACGCTTGCACGTACACACGCTTTCCAAGCGTGCGCGATCGACCACTCCGCCATCTGTCCATCCCGGCAGCCATCGGCATTCGGAAGACGGCCCTTATAACGTCGCCGCATGAATGAGCAAGCCCCTTTGCCAAGCTTTTTTTGTAACCATATAGGCGCCAGGCGCGTATACATCGCGCAACGAAAGGGAATACCAACATGTTCGGTCTCAAAACCCAGATGGTGCCACCCACCCAGGCCCTCTCCGGCCGCAGCGACGCCATCCCCACCGAAACCACCCACGCCGTACTGGGCACGCCGCTGAAAGGCCCCTACCCGGCCGACACCGAGCAGGTCGTCTTCGCCATGGGCTGTTTCTGGGGCGTCGAGCGCAAGTTCTGGCAGCAGGACGGCGTGTTCACCACCGCCGCCGGCTATATCGGCGGCTACACGCCCAATCCGACCTATAAGGAGGTCTGCTCGGGCCAGACCGGCCACACCGAAGGCGTGCTGGTCGTCTATGATCCCAAGACCATCTCCTACACCCAACTGCTCAAGCTGTTCTGGGAAAGCCACGACCCGACCCAGGGCTTTCGTCAGGGCAATGACGTCGGCACCCAATACCGCTCGGCCATCTTTACGACCACGCAGGATCAGTACGACGCCACCCTGGCCAGCAAGGCTGACTATCAAAGATCCCTTTCCGCCATCGGCAAGGGCGCCATCACCACCGAGATTTTCGGCCCGGCGACGCCCGCCGATGCCGAGGCCCCCGGCCAGACCACGGCGAAACCCTTCTTCTTCGCCGAGGACTACCACCAGGGTTATCTGCACAAGAATCCGGACGGCTATTGCGGCCTGAAGGGCACGGGCGCCGTCTGCGCCATCTGATTTCCAAAAACTTCTTTCACCCGCAACCTCTTTACAAATCAGGCCCACCGCCGGTAACTGGCGGTGGGCTTTTTATATGGGACGGGCATGGTCAAGGAACTGGAAATCTTCTCGCTGGACGGCCTGAACTCGCTGTTCAAGCGCCACAAGGCCTTTACCCCCGAACCCGGCGCGCTGTGCAAGAACTGCGACACTGAACTGTCGGGCCAATTCTGCCACGTCTGTGGCCAGAATGCCGATCAACGCCACCGCAATATCTTTCACCTCACCTGGGAGGCCATCGAAGGCCTGTTCCACCTCGACGGCCGGCTGTGGCGCACCCTGCCGCCGCTGTTCTTCCGGCCAGGCACCCTGAACCGCGACTATCTCGAAGGCCGTATCACCCGGCACGTGCCGCCGTTCCGGCTCTTCCTCGTGGCCCTGCTGCTGTTCATCTTCGCCGCCGAACACCGTATCGAACACAGCATGCACGCGGCTCAGCATCCGGACGCCGCGCACGCCGACGCGGGCGATGCTGCGGCTGGCCATGCTGAGGCTGGCCATAGCGAAGCGGCCCATGCCCCGGCGCAAGCCGCGCATGCCACCTCAGCAACCGGCAAGGAGGACACCAAGGTCGCCCTGTTCGAGTCCGGTCGCAAAGGCACCGGCCCGATGACCGAAGTCGAGGCGGACGGCACAACGACCCGCAGCGTGGCTCTCTTCGCCATGACCGAGGACGACGCAAAATACCTCGGCGGCATGATCGCGCAATCGGACGTCAAGCCAGAGTGGCTGAAGGGCTCCATGGCCCGGGCGTTGGAAAACCCGAAACACTACTTCCTGCTGATGTTTACGTGGGGCCACCGCCTGGCCGTTTTTCTGCTGCCGATCCTGGGGCTGGTTCTGGCCCTGGTGAACCTGCGCAAACGGCAGTTCTACATCTACGATCATCTGATCGTCGCCATGAACCTGCTGTCCTTCGTATTTCTTGGTTTTGCCGTCTCCCTCGCCCTTCCGGAAGGTATCGGGCTCTGGGTCGCGCGGATCATGGCGATCGGCGTGCCGGTCAACCTCTTCTTCACCATGCGCGGCGCCTACGGCTCATCGTTCCTTACCTCTGCGGTGAAGGCGCTATTCGTCTCCATCCTGACCGGACTTTGCTTTGCCACCGGCATGCTGGCCATCATGGTCGTCGCGATCGCAACTATCTAAGCAGGGTTCGCAGCAGAGAGGGCACCTCCGCTTCCAGGTCCTCCGCGATCAGGCCGGGACCGAAGGCGCGGGCGCATTCGGCATGAATCCACGCTGCGGCGCAGGCAGCTTCGAACACCGCCATGCCCTGCGCCATCAGGCCTGTAGCAAACCCGGCCAGGACGTCGCCCGACCCTGCCGTTGCCAGCCAAGGCGGGGCATCGCGGTTGACCACGACCCGGCCATCCGGCGTGGCAATGACTGTATCCCTTCCCTTCAGCAACACCACCGCCCCGCTGGTTCTGGCGGCACGCAAGGCGCTGGCTTCGCGGTCACTGACTTCACCGAACAGCCGAGCAAATTCGCCGGTGTGGGGCGTCAGCACGACCGGCGAGCGGATGGCGCCAAACAGTTCGTCCGGCTTGTCCTTGAATACGGTGATGGCGTCGGCATCCAGGACGCAGGCCTTGCGGGCCGCCAGCGCCGCCAGGACCAGGTTGCGGGTGCGGTCATTGACGCCAGCCGCCGGCCCCATCAGCGTCGCCGTCACCCTCGGGTCCGCGATCAGATCCGTAAAAGCCGCTTCGTCTCGCACCACCTTGGTCATGACGGCTTGCAAGGCCGTGGTATAGACTATCAGGCTGGCCGGATCGCAGGCGATGGAGACCAGTCCCGCTCCGATCCGCAAGGCCGCACGCGCCGCCAGCCGCGCTGCGCCGGTCGCCGCCATCGGCCCGCCCAAAACGACGGCATGGCCGCGATCATATTTGCTGCCTTCGGCGGACGGATGCGGGAAAGTGCTGCGCCAGAGATCGGGAGAATTGTCGTGAACGGTCATGCCGCCTATCATAGCGGCAAGGAGACCGAAGATGAAGGCAGGGATTGTTGCATTGATTCTGGCCATGGCCGCACCGGCTCAGGCCGAAGCCGTCCTTTCGGTCGACTTCAACCGTTATGCGCCGGGCCTCTATGCGGCGGCCGACTTTCAGGCCGACTGGGGCCTGGCGCCATCCGAATCGACCGGCCTTGTCGCCGGGCGAACGGTGATAGCCACCGACCCATTGGATGCGGACAATGCAGTCCTGCGCGTGACCTATCCGGCCGGTCTGATCGGCGGCAATTCGGCCATGACCTTTACCACGCGGTTTGCACCAGCTTCGTCCTACTGGCTGCAATATCGGGTGATGTTCGCGCCGGGCTTTGCCTGGGTGAAGGGCGGGAAACTTCCCGGTCTGGGCGGTGGTGGCTTTCCGACGGGTTGCCTGAAGGACGGTAGTTTCGACGGCTTCACCACCCGCCTGATGTGGCGAACGGACGGCAGCGCATGGTCCTATCTCTATCATCCCGGCAAGACGGACGACTGCGGCGACAACTATGCCCTGGGCCGGTTCGAAGCGGGGAGATGGTATGTCCTGACCCAGCACGTGGTGCTGAACGACGTCGGCCAGGCCAATGGCTCACTGGTTCAGTATATCGACGGCATCGAGGTTTTGCTCATGGAGGACCGGGTATGGCGGCGGTCGGCGACGGTGATGATCAACGGCATCAAGATGGACACCTTCTTCGGCGGCGCCACGCTCGATTGGGCCCCGCCCTCCGACCAGACGGTGTACTTCGATGATTTCCTAGTGTCAGCGGAGTCGCCGCTAGGTCAGTGAGGATTTTAACCACGAACCACACGAACAGACACGAACTTAAGGGTGTGCCTCACGCTGCGCAGCGGCTTTTTATCCATCGAATATACCGCTTCGCGGCGGGTTCAAAAAATGCCTGAAGTTCGTGTGGTTCGTGTGGTTCGCGGTCAAATTTCTTACGAATGCCCCCCCCTGCACACCTCGTCAAGCAAACGGCACGACCTCAGCCAGGTCGCTCAGCCGAACCAGCCGTTCGCTGTGTCGCGCCATCAAGCCCAGCCGCATCCGCACCCAATCCTCGACGATCGAGGCCTGTTGCTCGTAGCCAAAGTCCGCGAACGGCCGGCCATCCAGAACATAGCCGTACCGCCCACGTTCGCGCAGGATGTACCGCCACAAGGTCATGCCGTGCGCATATTGCCAGACATGGGTCAGTTCGTGTGCCAGCACCGCCAGCAACTCCGGAGTATCGCTGACATCGGCCGGCAGATGCGGCCAGAAGATTCTGCGCCCGCGCACCACGATCTGCGCGCCACGCCCGATCAGCATGGCCAGATACGACACCCACAGGTGGGCCCGAAGCAACTCAACGCCGGCCGCATCGATCGCCGCCACCAGACCGGGCGGCAAAGCCGAAACCTCGCCAACCGTCAATCCACGCCGCAAGGCTGCCAAGGTCAACTCCCTCAAATGCGGTATTGCTGCACACGCCCGCACGCCGCCTTATCGCGCCATTTCAAGCTGCCGGGAAGTCCGCCATGCGCTATTTCACATCTCTCGCCATTTTCGCCGCCCTGCTCATTCTGGTTGCCCCCTTCTCTGCCCACGCCAAGACCTTACCCGCCAGCCTCTATAACCCGTCCCATCAGGCCAAGGCCCGCGCCATCCTGGCCCGTCATGACTCCGCCATCGCCAAAGCACTGGCGGCCGACCCGGTGCTGAAAGCCGCGATCGACAAGGATCTGAAAGCCCTGGCGGCGATGACCGATCCCAAACAGCGCCAGACCGCTATCACCGCCTTTCGGGCCAGCCACAGCAGGGGCTACAAAAAGGTCCTGCTGGCCGCGAAGGTTGACTGGACCATGACGGTCGCTGAACTGGCCCACCTCTACCCCGGCATGAAATTCCGTATCGTCGATGGCCTCTACGCCGTCGGCTACAAGGACGACGACGGCACGCCCGCCCCGCCGCCGCCCGTCAGGACGACCACCGACGTCAGGCTTTCCGATTTCGACATGGATATCCAGCAAAGCTGTGGCGCGATTTCGGGGGCCGGGGTGACGCTCTCAGGCGGCACCCTGGACACCTCGGTCTGGGCCGCCGAAGCCGGCGTTTGCAGCAACAGCGGATATCTCACCTACGACTTCACCGTGCCCGCCGGCGCTACGACGACCGTCTCCATGTCGGCGGAATTGCGCAACGAAGTCTTCGCCCTGGGCATATTGGGCGGCGCGGCCTCGGACGCGTCGGGCTTTTTCGGCATCGATGGCGTCAAAACGGTCGCCAAGTTTTGCAGCGTCTTTGTCGGCCTGGCCTGGGCGGCATCCGAGGAATGTAACGACCTGGATGCCCGTGTCAGCAAGACGCTCCAGCCCGGCACCTATTCGCTGACGGCCATTACCTTCACCGCGGCCGGGACAGTCGGCGTCGTCTCCGGCACTCATGCCCGGGCAAGAGTCAGGTCGCTCAAGGCAAGTCTGACCCTAACGCAGTGATTGTCGCGCTCCGCGAACCTCTGTAGGGTCGCGCAAAACAGGGGCGACACATGGATTCACCGGAAGTTCCCGCCAAGGCCAGGACACCGCTCTGGCGGCAACTCTACATCCAGGTCCTGATCGGACTGGTCCTCGGCGCGGCCATCGGCCTGCTATGGCCGCAGTTCGCGTCACAGCCGTGGATGAAGGCCATCGGTGACGGCTTCATCAAGCTGATCAAGATGACCATCGCCGTCCTCGTCTTCTGCACGGTGGTTTCCGGCATCGGTCAGGTCACTGAGGCGAAACAGGTCGGCCGCGTCGGCATCAAGACCATCCTCTATTTCGAGATCGTCTCGACCTTCGCCCTGGTGATAGGCCTGCTGGTCGCCAATTTCGTCCGGCCCGGCGCCGGCATGCGCGCCGCCGGCGACGCTGCAGCCGTGGCCAAATACGTCACCCCCGAAGCGCACGAATCCTTAAGCGACTTCCTGCTGCACATCATTCCTGACACCCTGCTCAGCGGCTTTGCCGAGGGCAATATCCTTCAGGTCCTGCTGGTCGCCATCCTGACCGGCTTTGCCCTGCAGCGCATCGGCCCGCCGGCGCAAGGCATTCGCAACCTGATCGACGAAGGCAGCCATCTGGTCTTCGACATTATCAATATGATCATGAAGCTGGCGCCCCTGGGTGCGGCGGCCGCCATGGCCTTTACGCTCGGCAAGTACGGCGCGGCGGCGCTGGGATCGCTGCTGGCCCTGATCGCCACTTTCTATGTTACGGCGGCGCTATTCATCTTTGTGGTGCTTGGCCTTATCGCCTGGTGGTGCGGCTTTTCCATCTTCCGCTTCGTCGCCTATCTGCGCGACGAACTGCTGATCGTACTTGGGACCTCGTCGTCGGAAAGCGCCCTGCCCAACCTGATGCGCAAGATGGAGGCGCTGGGCTGCTCGCGCCCGGTGGTCGGCCTGGTCATTCCGACCGGCTACAGCTTCAATCTCGACGGCACCAACATCTACATGACCCTGGCCTCGCTGTTCATTGCCCAGGCTCTGGGTTACGAGCTGACGATGACGCAGCAACTCACCCTTTTGGGTGTGGCCATGCTAACCTCAAAAGGCGCCACCGGTGTTACCGGCGCCGGCTTTATCACGCTGGGCGCCACGCTGGCCGTCGTCAATCCGGCCCTGGTGCCGGGCATGGCGATCGTGCTGGGGATCGACAAGTTCATGAGCGAATGCCGCGCCCTGACCAACTTCATCGGCAATGGCGTGGCCTGCGTCGTCATCTCACGCTGGGAAGGCGAACTGGACAAGTCACAGCTGAAAGCCGGCCTGAACCCGACAAAGACCTAACGCGAATCGGCGCTCTGCGACGCATCCGGCGTCTGCGGCAGGTCGACCGGCGGCAAGGCCGGCTCGAAGCTCTTCGGCGGCACCGAGTCGGCATACTCGGAAAAAGCCGACGACAGTTCGTCGCCGTCAGCCGTTAAGCGTTCACCCTGCGGATTGCAGGCGGCGACGGCAACAGCCGCTGTGACGGCGACAAAGGCAGGAATCAATTTCAGGACGATCGGGCGCATAGGTAGGTCTCCGGTTTGTCGTATTATGGTGGCAAGGACCTCGACGCGCCTTGCGGATCAACCTGCCGGAAAATCAAGAAACCATAAGTCACCGGGTACCGTTTTTCGCGTACCGGGCGCGCCCCATTGTTTTTTTACGCGTTCGGGCGCATGCGTGCGTGTTAAGATTTGGTTAATTCCTGCTGGAGGTGCTCCCCATGAACCGCAAACTGAACCGCAAACTGCAAATCGGCGTCCTGACCCTGGCGGCCGCGCTTGCCCTGCCTGTTGTAGCGCACGCCCAATACTACGAAGACGATGGCTATTATCAGCAACGCGACCCGAACAAGGGCCGCAATACAGGCGCCGTGGTCGGTGCGGTCGCCGGAGGTCTCCTCGGCTCCCAGGTGTCGAAGAACGAACGTGGCCTGGGTACGGTCGGCGGCGCCATCATTGGCGGGGTGATCGGCTCAAAAGTCGGCAAGCAATATGACCGCAACTACGACCGCGGCTATTCCGACGGCGCCTACAACACTGGCGGCAACTATCAGCAACAGCAACAGCAACCGGCCTATGACAACGGTGGCTACAACAATGGCGGCTATTACCAGCAGCAGCCGCAAACCTACAGCTCCGGCGGCTATCACACCTACAGCCAGCCCCAGAGCTACGCCTCAGGCAGCTACTACAGCCAGCCCTATCAAGGTGAAGACACCTATTACAGCGCCCCGGCCCAGACCTATTCTGACGGCTGCGGCGTGCGCTATAGCTGCCAGCCCGTCGCCACCTACCAGAATGACAGCTACAGCAACAGCTATGACGACGGTGTCGGCTATTACGACAGCGGCTATACCAGCTACCCGGCGACGACCTCGACCTATACGCCGTGCACCTGCGCCACCTACAGCAGCGGACCGGTGTACTATTCGAGTCAGTCCTATTCGACCGGAGCTCCGGTACAGACCTACAGCTACGGCCACGGCACCTACAAGCCCTATACCGGCAGCAGCTACAGCAGCTCGACCAGCTATTCGTCGTCGGCATCCTACGGTGGCGGCAGCTATTATTACGGCGGATCGCATGGCGGCCACAGCAAGAACCATGGCGGTCATGGCCACAAGAAGGGCCACAAGAAGGGCTGGTAAGCTCATCTTTTTGCCAGGTTTACGTCCTCTCCCCGGCCGCGGGAGAGGACGTTTTCATATCCGCCTGCCCAGGCGCTGAAAGAGTGTTTCAAACTGGCCACTCGACCTGCCGGAACCGAGTGCATTAGCCTGCTGTCCAGCACAATGATCGACGCCAAGCAAGATACGCGGTCAGAATCCAATAGGCAGCACAAGTTCTTTCGGGCATAAGCTTTGGCGACTCCTCAGAGCCCAAAAGCCAGCCCAGAGCCGTTCATGCCTCCTATTCTCGCGTCCGTCGTCAGCCGCACCAAAGCCATAGCGAATAAACTGTGGAATGCCGACGACCAGACCCTGCGCTGGATTTTGGGCGCCCTGATCCTGATCCTGGCCTGTTTCAACTTTCTGCGCGACATCAATACCCCCAGCAATGCCTTCTGGGACGAGTCCTACTACGTGACCGCCGCTGAGCGTTACAAGGAAGACAAGGCCCAGTTCGCTTCGCATCCCCCGCTGGGCTTCATGTTCATGGATCTGGGCCAGTCGCTCGACCGCTCCAACGACAAGGTCGACACCCACTTCCTGGGCGAAGTCAAAAAACTCGATACCCGCGTCATCCCCAAGGGCTACGACTTCAATGCCATCCGGATGCCGTCGGCCATTTTCGCCGTCATCGGCGCCCTGCTCTTCTACCTGATCGCCTTGCGGCTGACCAAGGAGGCCTTCGAAGCCTTCGTCTTCTCCCTGCTGTTCGTCTTCGAGAACAGTTTCATCGTCCATTTCCGCGCCGCCCACCTCGATTCTTATCAGCTCACCTTCACCCTGGGGGCGGTCTTGGTCTGGCTGACCACCTTCGGCAAGGATCCGAAGCGACCGCTGCTGGCCTTTGCCGCCTTCGGCATCCTGTGCGGCCTAAGCTTTATGACAAAGGTCAATTCGCTGGTCATGGTGCTGCTGTGCGGGATTACCCTGGTGCGCAGCCTGTGGACGGAGCGCACGCGCGAAAACCTGTTGCGATCGCTGGCCCGCGGGTCGGTGGCAGCCGGCGGTTTCCTCGCCACCGTAGCGGCCATCTTCGCCTTGCATGTCGTGCTCAACCCCAACCCGCCGGAGGCCGGCACCAAGGCCGGCGACCGCGACCTGCGTGCCATGAGCCAGACCTACAAGGACTGGCTGGAGGACAAGCGACCACTGGACCTGGCGGTGCTGTGGCACGGCAGCTACGACTATTACAAGTACATGAAGGGCGACTTCACCGGCTCGATCCTGAGCGAACCGAACGGCTCTCAGCCGATCCTATGGCCCTTCATGCACAAGATCATCAACTACCGCTGGGATTTCGACGGCAAGCGCACCGCCTACACCCAGATGGTCGGCAATCCTGTCAACTGGGGCTTAGGCGTCATTGGCATTGTCGGCGCGGCGAGTCTCATCATAGCCCGCCGAGCGCGCCGGATCGGCGACGACGGCCACGTGGAGGACTTCAACCGCCTGGAAGGCATCTTCGCCATGTTCATGATCTTCTGGCTGTTCCACATCTATCTGGGGACCCAGCGGGTTATGTATGTCTACCACTACTTCATCGGCCTGGCCCTGAGCTTCATGCTGGTGTCGCTAGTGTTCAAGATTGTGGCCCGCAAGGTCGCCTTCCTCGACAAGCATCGTTTCGTCGTGTTGTGCGGCATCAGCGTTCTGATCGCGGCCAGCTACCTGTTCTACGCCCCCCTGACGTACCATCAGTTGCTGTCGCGCGGCGCCTGCGAGCTGCGCAACTGGCCGGTGAAGATGGTGGTCTGCCAGCCGATGAAGAAGCGGCCCTCCGAAGAGGCGACCTCGCTTTAACCGTCCGTCCGCACCTGAAGCAGCTTCCGGTTGTCCCCGCGCAGCCGCACCGCTGTGAGAACGCCGACCTTATAGACGCCGCTGTCAACACCGATACGCCAGCGCAGATCCGTCACCGGATCCTCGGGGGTGTGACCGTGAACCACAACATACTCACAGGCCTGTTCCGCCTGCTGGAAGCGGCCACGGATGTACATGAAGGTCTCCGGCCCCTGCTCGGCCAAAGGCCGGTCGGGATCGACGCCGGCGTGGACGAACAGGTAGTCGCCATCCTGGAAAGAGACCGGCAGGCTCCGCAGCATCTCGACATGGACCGGATCCACAGCGCGCCGAAAGTCGTCGCGGACATCGCACCATACGCCCGGGTCGTTGGCCAGGAACGGCATGCTGACGCCATACGAGGTCAGAGTCGCCGCCCCGCCCCAGATGCGCCAGGTCTCCCCGGTCATCGGATCGGCCAGGAACTTCAGCAATTGCTCCTCGTGATTGCCCTTCAAGACAACCAGGTCGCACCAGGTTGCCTCGCGCAGACGAAGGATGCGGTCCAGCACCTGGCGTGATGCCGGACCGCGATCGATATAGTCGCCCAGCAGGATGACCCGCGGCCTTTCGCCGATCAGCTCGGCGTCGACCCGGATATAGTCCAGCAGGCGTTCGAATAAGGCGTCATAACCATGAATATCGCCGATGGCGTAGGTTAATTGTGCAATGCGGGAGTTCATCCCTCCCATGTAGGACAAGGCGCGGCAAAACTCAAACCGCAATTCCCAGATTGATCGACGCCGCGTAGCCGGCGGCGATGGTACCGGCCGGCGTCATGGTCGAGGCTGCCAACTGCGCCGCCGTATCGTCGCTGAAGACATTGTCCGTCGCGAAGGTGATGTTATTGAGATTGCTGACGCTGGCGCTGTAGCCCGTCGCCGAGGCATACAGCGTTGCGCAGAAGGCGCGCTCAAGGGCGAACTGGGTCGTCTTGATCTTGTTGGTATAGGAGGTTGCGGAGGCCAGGCTGGGATAGACCTCGACATGCATGTGCGGCATGCGGCCGGAATAGCAGCCGGGTACGATGGTGGTGAAGGTCACCTGTCCGTTATTATCGGTGACCAGAACGCCGCGCAGATAGTTCTGATTGGCCACCGTATAGAGCGAATAGTTGCCGTCGCGCGTGCAGTGCCACAGATAGATGGCGTAGCCGGCCAGCGGCGTACAGCCGGTGTTGGTATTGACCAGGGTGATGGTCAGGGTCAGTTGCACGCCCTCGGCGGTGCCGGAATAGGCGCCGACACTGGTACGGATATCGCTGCGGACAATGCCGCTGATGTTCAGCACATTGACCACGCTGCCCGACAGGGTGTTGGAACCATCGCCGGGATACGGCCCGGCCGTTTCTTCCGGCAAGGTGGTGCAGGTACCCGATGCACTGGATGATGACGACGACGACGCACTGCTGGAACTGGAACTCGAGGTTGATGCCGACGAAGACGAACTGACCGACACGGTGGTCGTCGTGGAACCGCTGCCGCTGCCTCCGCCGCCACAGGCCGCCAGCGCCGATCCCGACAGGGCGGTCAGGCCCAACAGCCCCAGCAACCGCCGCCGCGGCAGAGCGGACTGGATGAAATCGTCGAGGCTGGACTCGTCGTTGTGGTCGTGACCTTGGTGGTCGTGATCTTGCTGGCTGTAATCTTTCTGTTTGTAATTTGGCATTCTCAAATATCCCCGGATTGATGGAAGACTCAGGGATATCAAGCCATTGCGGCGGAAATTTCGACGCCGCATTTCAAACGAGAAATAAATTTCCCGCAATGTGTCAACTGGAATATTTATTTCACTAACTACTCTGCCGTCGGCAGGTAGATATCGCTGACCAGGCGCTCGCCACCATGGCGGGTCAGTTGCACCACCACGTCGATCAGCGAATTGGCATAGGCCAGGGTCTCATTGCGCGTCAGTTGCGTCCCCGACTGCAAGACCATCAGCGCTACCTGCTCCAGAGCGCCCTTTGGTGTATTGGCGTGGCAGGTGGTGAACGAGCCTGGGTGGCCGGTATTGATGGCGCGCAGGAAGGTGTTGGCCTCCTCGCCACGGATTTCGCCGACGATGATCCGGTCCGGGCGCAGACGCAGACTGGCCTGGAGCAGGTCGTTGATGGTCACCCGCGCCTCGCCCATATCGCCCTTGACGGCAACCAACCGCAGCGAATTGGCATGGCTGTCGACGATTTCCGGCGTATCCTCGACCAGGATGATGCGCTCATGCGCCGGAATGGCCTTCAACATCGCGTTCAGGAAGGTCGTCTTGCCCGAAGACGTTCCGCCTGAGATCAGTATGGTCTTGCGTGACGCCACGGCCTCTTTCAGAAACTTGACAGGGTCCTTGTGGGCAAAGGCGGCGTCGTCACGCTTGCGCTTGCCCGACAGGTCAGGAATGGGACCGCGATCGTAGTCGTCCAGGCTCATATCGACCATACGATGGCGGCGGATGGCCAGGGCCCAGTGCTTCGCCGCCGGCGGCCCGACCAATTGCACGCGCTCGCCGGTCGGCAGGCTGGCGGCGAGAAGCGGATTTTCCCGGTTGATGCCCTGATGCGCCATGCGGGCGATCTGCGCCGCCAGACGCGACAGCAGGATGTCATCGACCTCGGGCATGTCGAAGCGCTGCATGGTCGCCTGGCCCGACGCCTCCACCCACACCTCGCCCGGCTTGTTGACCAGGATCTCGGTGACCTCGTCGCGTTCCAGAAACTCCAGGAACGGCTTGAGGTAGGTGCGCAGATAGACGCCGTCCAGAGGAATGACTGCGTCATTAAGGGCCATGGCCATCTTACTGACCCAGGTTGAAATCGAGATCGCGCGCGGCAAAGACCTGAATCTTGGCCCCCTGCGGCACCTTGATGGTCGGCGGAATCTTCATGTCGTTGGACAAGGCATCGCTGATCAGGCCGGTGGCGCCCGACGACGAACCGATAACGATGGTCGAGCCACTCTTGCCGGACAGGGCTGTCGACAGGCCATTGACCACCGACAGCAGCATAGCCGAACCGAAACGCTTGGCGAAATGGCTATCGACCTTGCCGGACATGCCGGCCTGGCCCAGGTCATCGGTCGCCGGGGAGGCCAGTTGGATCGACAGGCCGTCCGGGCGGATCAAGCGGTTCCAGATGATAAAGGCGCGGGTCTCGCCGCTGGTCAGGCCGCTCTTGTACTGACCGACCAACCGCGAACCCTTGGGGATCAGAATGGTGGTGCCGTCGAAGCTGCGGATATCACGCGACACAACGGCACGGGTATAGCCCGGCAAATCTGAATTGATCGCCGTCTCCAGCACGGCCGGGATGACCGCCCCCTGCGGTACAACTTTCGACGGATCGCCGATACGCCAGGCGCGCTGGCTGACCTCGCCATTGGCCGAAGCCAGGAACTGCTGATTGGAATTCAGCGCCTGGGGCGCAGCCGTCGCCGGGGCCGCCGCCTGAGCGGCTTGCTGGGCAGAGGGCGGGTTGGAGTTGTCGACGATCATCGCCGGGGCGCGCGCTGCGGCCGGATCCACCGGCGCCGGACCTGGCTGCGGCTGTTGCGGCGGCATGGGCTGCGCGAAACCTGGCTGCGGCTGCGGTTCGAACAGAGGCGGATTGGCACTGGGGTCGATCGGCGGCAGGGTCGAGGCCGGCGGCGTGACCACCTGCGCCGGCGGCTGCTGGACCGGCGGGGGCGGCGTATTCCCCAGGCTGATAAAAGTAACGATACCCAGTATACCAACGCCGATGATTCCGGCGGCCAGACCCAGGTGATCACCCAGACCACCCTTTTTGGCCACCTGCGGCATGGCGTGGGCGGACGCGGCGTCGAGCTCGCTTTCGGGCAGGTTCAGGCGCGGATCATTGCCGGCGGGCAGAGGATTGCGGGCCATCAGTTGCCTCCTTTCGGGCGCGGCTTGGGCGACAGGGCGTCCAGGCCTTCGACACGATAGGCGTCGTTATAGAGGATCGTCTTCTGGTCGCCCTGGCGCAGCACGAATCCGCGCGCCACCTGCTCGACCACCATATAGTCACCGCGCGTGGCGTAGTTGATCAGGCTCTCGCTGTTGTCGGCATTCATCGCATAGACAGCCGGGGTATCGGCGCCGGCGGGCCAGCGCAGATAGGTCGAAACGCCGTCGTCGAAAATGCGGATCGGCACAAGCCCGATCGCGCCCGAATAGGTATAGGCGGTGTTGCGCTTTTCCGGGATCGGCAGGAAGGCGTTGGGATCGACGGCCTTTGCCGGCTGGCCGGATGTAGCTGCGGCCGTGGGCGGATACAGGAAGCGCAGGTCATAGACCACACGGCCCCGGGCGCAATCGCCCGACGGCGCCATGCTCAGCTCGAAATTGTAGCTGCGGCGGTTGGTGACGATCGACATATTAGAAAAGGCATTGCTGACGATCGGTTTGACGAACAGCAGATTGCCCTTCTTGTTCGGCGTCACCTGCCACTGGCCGGCGTCACCCAGGCCGACATTTTCGACCAGTTCGCCATTTTCGAACGAAATCATCGTCTGGAAGTTGATACAGCCTTCCAGCCCGATGATCGCGCCGGCGTCATAGGGGATGGTGGTCAGGCGGATATCGTCTTCGTCCTCATCCTGACCAAAGGCTGAGGTTGAAGCGCCACAGGCCGCGAAGAGCATCAGAAGGGATAGCGAGAGGTGTTTGATCATGCTTTGGGCTCCTGGCTGCCAGGAGAAGGAGATGGAGGCGCCGCACGGCTGGCGGCGGCAGGCATGCCGGTGGGCGAGGTACGGTCGCGGAAGCGCTGGCCCAGGCCCTGGACACGGGTGAATTTATCGCCGGACGTCGAACGGGCCTGCGGATCGTAGAGCCCCAGCGCCTCGGCGCGAGTGTTGGACGACCCCGCCACCCCTTGGCCGCCGCCCGCGCCATCGCGCATCACGGCGGTAATCAGGGGCTCCGTGCGGGCATAGGCATCATTGAAGCTGCTGCCCGCGGCGTTGCTGAACATGGCGACTTGCTGCGAGGACGACGGCACGTTCAGCGGCGGCGGATTGCCCCGCACATTCGGCGTCTCACGCAGCGCCGCCTGCCAGTCGCGGACCAGCGAAGAGGCTACCCACATCAGGGTGAACAAGAAGGCGGCATAGATCAGTGACCCCATGAACAGGATGACCATCGGCTGGACGGCCTGGACGGCGCGTTGCGGGTCCGCGGCAATCGCTTCGATCAGCGGCACAAACAGCATCAGGGCCGCCGTGCCGCCCAGCACGGTCAGCAGCGGCGCCAAGGCAAAGATAAGCGTTGTACGGATCCAGCCGTTGAACAGGCCACGCGTCTGCGGGAACAGCGCCAGGACGATGAAGATCGGCCCGAGGATCAGCAGCAGATAGAGCGTCAGCCGCGTCAGGATCAGTACGCCCAGGGTCGAGCACAGCAAGAACAGGCCGCTCAGCCAGAACAGGGTCACCGGCATGGACTTCGACTGGATGAGGCTGGCCACAAGTTCCGGCTGCTGCGCCGCCGTGGTTGCCACGGTCGATGAACCATCGAGCGTTCGGGCAATCTGGGCGAAACGAACAAAAAGGCCGTCCAGATTCTCGGCGAAGTTCATCACCGCGCTGCCCTTGTGCCCCAGCAGGGCCGCCGCAACCTGGTCAGGCCCGCCCATGAACAGGCCGTAGAAGACGGCATGATAGGCCGGCCACATGGTGACGAAGGTCAGGACCAGGACCATGGTCATGATGCGCGGCGACATCATCGTCACCGTCAACTGCGTCCGCCCCGTCAGAAAGCCGTAGGCGATCAGGCCGACATAGATGACCAGCATGGTCGTCAGGGCGTAGCCAAAGGCACCGCCGGCGCCGAACAGGCGGTCGTAGCCGACCTTCACCGCCGCATTGATATGACAGTCCATGGCCGCCAACGACCCGGAGACCGAGGTTTCGCCCACCAGGGTGATCTGGCGGCAGACGGAGGCTTGCAGCATCATGCGCGGCCTCGCTTTCGGGGCGTCACCGTATCGGGATAGGGCGTGCCGATCAGGGGCTGCCACCAGTCGTGCGGATCGTCACCGTACTGCGCCCGCAGGTCATCAAGCTGGCGCACGGTGCTCTCGCGGCCCGACAAAACCGTCAGGACATCGGGCATAGAGCTGAGGTCCAGCCGCGCCACGACGCTGTGGTTGCCGTGCTTGACCAGAAAGGCGCGCGAATGCGCCGGCAAGGCGCGGATCAGGTCCAGCTCATGCAGGGTCAGGCCGAAACCGTCGCAATAGTCCTCGGCCTGGGCGCGCGGATTAGGCATGAAGATCTGCGTCGCCGACTGTTCGATGATGGCGGTGGAGATGCGGCTGTCCAGGGCGTCGCGCGCCGACTGGGTACCAAAGCCCAGGATAGCGTTACGCTTGCGCAGGGTCTTCATCCAGTTGCGAATGGCAGCGGCGAAGATTTCGTCGTCCAGTGCCTTCCAGCCCTCATCGATAATGATCATGGTCGGCTGGCCGTCCAGCCGTTCCTCGACTCTCTGGAACAGATACATCATGCACGGCGTGCGCAGGACCGGTTCGTTGAGTAGCTGGGTCATGTCAAAGCCCAGGGTCCGGGCGTCCATGTCCAGCAAATCGGTCTCGTTGTCGAACAACCAGGCCGACTCGCCGTCCCCGACCCACGGATTGAGCCGCGCGGCCAGATCGCCGTGCGTCGGCCGGCGCACCCCGCCCAGCAGTTCGCGGAAATAGCGCAGCCGGCGGTATTGCGGGTCCTGCTCGAAATTGGCGTCAACCGCCTCGGTGATAATCGCCTCTTCTTCCGAGTTCAACGGCAGGTCCTGGCGCGCCAGAAGCTGGGCGATCAGGGCGCGCAGGAAGGACCGGTTGCCCGGCGTGTCCGGCAGTTGCAGCGGGTTGAACCCGGTCGGCTCACCCGGGCGCAGGGTGGCATAGTGCCCCCCGACGGCACGGATAAAGATTTCGGCGCCACGGTCCTTGTCGAACAGGAAGGTGCGCGGCTTGAACTTCTGCGCCTGGGCAGCCAGGAAGTTCAGCACCACCGTCTTGCCGGAACCCGACGGCCCGATGACGGTGAAGTTGCCGAGATCAGCCTTGTGGAAGTTGAAATAGTAGGGCGTGCCCGACGAGGTCTCGAAGACGCTGACCGCCTGGCCCCAGTGGTTGCCTTCCGGCTGGCCGATCGGAAAACCATGTAGCGAGGCAAACGAGGCATAGGCCCCCGTCGAGATCATCGCCTTGCGCGCGATATAGGCTTCGTTACCGGGGAACTGCGCCCAGAAGGCCGGCTCCAGGTTGACGTCCTCACGCACGGCTACAGCGCCCAGATCGGCCAGGGCGGCCAGGCACTGTGCCGCCGCCGGATCTAGCTCGGCCAGCGTCTTGGCGCGCACCAACAGACTGAGGTGATGTTCGCCTAACCCGAAATTTCCGGTCGCCAGGTCGTCCTTGGCCGCCATCAGACCCTGACGCAGCGACATGGCCTCTTCATCGGCGGCGCGCATGCGGCGCAGGGCCAGGTTGATGCGCTCCATGCCAATCTGGCGATCGACGAAAGCAAAACTCTCCGTCAGCGTCATTTCGAACGGCAGGCGCAGGATCGAGTCGCACATGCCAGGCGTGGCGTGTGGTGGATAGTCCTTCAGGCTCATGATCGCCGAGAAGTCCTTGCCGTCGCCTAGGCTGGACTGCTCCATGGCCTCCAGACCAAAGGACACCCGGCGATACGGAATGTAATGGCCGACGTCCGACACCGGCTTGAGCACCGGTCGCATCTCGCCGTTATACAGACACGACAACAGTTCCAGCGGCTCGGAACAGCGGCCATTGGCCGTGTCGTAGCCGCCCAGAGGCCGCGGGCCATAGGCCTGCAGGGCCGCCATCAACGCCTCTGTCGCCGCCTGCAGCTCCTTGTGCGTGCTGGCCAGGGCCGCCTGGCGGGCATTCTCGCCGACGCCGCGCCCCAGCAGACCGGCCAGGTTGTCGGCAAAGCCGACCTTGCCCTTGGGATTGCGACGCACGACGGTGATGAACAGGTCGTTGACGAACAGCTGACGCGACTTCAGCTTATCCTGCCATTGCTGCTGGATGTGGCTGCACACCGGATCGTCATAGACGGCCGGCATGGTGACGCTGACGCGGCGGCGAATAATATGGTGGTACAGCACAAAGCGCGACGATCCGACGGCACGCAAGGCGGCGGCGCGGACGATCTGGCGGTGGTTGACTTCATCCGTGTCGGCCGTCTCGAAGGCGAAGCCTTCGAGATAGATCGACTGCATCAGCGAGCCGTCGCGCAGCACGATGGTGCGGTCGTCCAGCAGGTAGTCATAGGGCAGGCGATCGCCGACGCGCTGTTCAGTCTTGAACCAGCTGGCAAATCCACTAAGCGGTTTGGGCGCGTCGGCCATGGTCGGGTGTTAAGCTCTTACGGATGGTAGGAATTGCAGCCCCAGCGGGCGTAGTTGCGAACGCGCGGGCAGCGCGACACCTTGGTCAGCCACAGGTCGAAGACGCGCGGCTCACGCAGGCAGGCCAGATAGCCAATGGCGTGGACGACGAAGGCAACCGCGAAGGCCCAGAAGGACCGCGTGATCAGAAAGGCCTCGGTGGTCACCACGGCATTGATGATAAAATAGGAATAGGTGACGCCGGCGAACATCTGGGGCTGGGTCAGCGCCTTGAACACCGTCGATTTGATCAGCTCGGACACCTAGTTCGCCACGGCCTGGATGCCGGACACGATGGTCGCGGCGCCGAACAGGATGAAGACACCGACGATAACGGTCGCGCCATAGCGCCAGTTCATGCGGCCGGTCAGCATCATGAAGCCGACGGCGGCGACGGCGATAACGGCGACGGTCGTCGCCACCTTGCCCATCAGCGTGCCCTGGATCCAGTCCAAGGCGCCCGAAATCGGCGACGAACCGGCCGGGTCAACCGCCTGCGCGGCGGCTGCGGTCGCCGTCACGGCAAACGCCATGATCGTCAGGAGAGCTTGCGAGATCAGTTTCTTCATACACGTGGCGCCTTCTAGAGCGCATCCCGAAAAGTGTGCCGCACTTTTCAGATTGAGATGCGCGTCAAAACAAATGCCTGGAGCGCCGATCCGATGTTTGTCGGACCGAAACGCACTCCGGGCGGGAATCACCTGGCAGGGTCCGCCAAATGTCGCGCAACCCCCAGCCTTTAGCAAGCGCTCTAGAGACGCTATGTGACGGTACGATGACAGAGGCGCTTCAGATGTGACAGCGTCCGGATAATTTCGTCGCTCATCGGCAAGGCGCCCGCGGCAATGCCCCCAAGTCATGTGTCATTGACACATGCGCCATTGGCGCATAAACTTCACCGATGCAGAGCCTTCACACGGTCATTGAACTGGAGTCGTTTCTAAAGCGCGCCAGGGCGATCATGACAGATGAGGAACGCATGGGGATCGTCACCTTCCTGGCGGCCAACCCGGAGGCGGGCGTTTCGCTCGGCGGCGGCCTGCGCAAGGTCCGGATCGCCCGCGAAGGCGGTGGCAAGAGCGGCGGTTATCGCACGCTCTATGTGTTTGGAGGCGCCACAATGCCCCTGTTCCTGGTGACAGTGTTTGCCAAGAACGAGAAAGATAATCTGACCGAAGCCGAACAGGCGGCGGCGGTCGCATTGAGCAAACTATTGCTCGCAACCTATGGAGCCAAGCTATGAGCGAAGTTTATGACAGCCTGATGGATGGTCTGAACGAGGCCCTGGCTTTCGCACGTGGCGAGAAGACCGGGGCGATTGTTCATCATGTCGAGGTACCCACCGTCGACGTCGCCGCGATCCGGGCCAGCACCGGCCTGTCGCAGGGCGCATTCGCGCGCAGCATCGGCGTTGCCAAGGGCACACTACTCAACTGGGAGCATGGCCGCCGGCGCCCCACCGGCCCCGCCCAGGTGCTGCTCGCCATGATCGCGAAGAAGCCTTCGCTAGTAAGTGAACTGCTACGCTGACGGCGCAATGCGCGCTGTGACGTTTCCTGGGGAAGCCCCGATCAGTCCTTGGCGAACTTCACCGTCACACCACGCTTCTTGAAGTAGGATTCCATGATCTTGCGGCCCTGGCGATTGTTCTGCGCCAGTCGCGCCGGCTCGAATACGGCCTCCTTCAGGCCTTCGTCAGCCAGGGCGGCTTTCAAAACCTTGATGCGCTCGTCGATCTCGGCATTATCGTTGGCGAGGGATTCGTAAATGCCTTCAAGGGCTTCAGCGACCGTGGTCACGATGGTTGCTCCAGTTCTGTCTGTGCGCTGATTAACCGGTTTGGCGTGACCGGTCAACGCCGCCTTTCCGTTACCGCAAGGTTAATCAAGGCCTTAAAAAAACAGTGATTCACGCAGATTTCACGCTTTATCTGTAATGATTCGGTTATACCTAGAGACGGTTAATCTGCCAGGCCACAAGGACGTTACACAGCATGGGTTTCTTCGCTTCCCTCAAGCGCGACGCTACCTTCATCAAACGCATGATTCGCATCCTGCGTTCGATCAGCAGCGTCGGCCCCGACTCGCCCAACCTGGTGTGCGACGACTTCGAGCGCGTTGCTGACCGCTATAAGGACAATCTCGCCATCCTGTTCGAAGGCAAGACCCTGACCTATCAGCAACTGGACACCATGGCCAACCGCTACGCCCACTGGGGCAGGGCGCGCGGCTTAAAGCCTGGTGACACGGTCGCATTGTTCATGCCCAACCGCCTGGAATACATCGCCATCTGGCTCGGGCTGAACAAGATTGGCGTCATCACCGCCCTGATCAACAACTCCCTGACCGGCCCTGGCCTAGCCCACTGCATCAACATCTCGATGGCCTCGCTGACCCTGGTCGACCGCACGACCATGCCGTGCTTCCGCGAGGTCGAAAAGCAGATCGAGCGCCACCAGGCCCTGTGGGTGCTGGATCTCGACCGCGACGAGGAAAGCGACAATTGCCGCAGCCTCGATTCCGCGCTCAAAGGCGTGTCCAGTGTCCGCCCCGACCCCACGCCACGCCTGGGCATGACCGCCCACGCCGTAGCGCTATACATCTACACCTCCGGCACGACCGGCCTGCCCAAGGCGGCCAAGATCTCCAATGCCCGCGCCCAGATGTACATGAAGGCCTTTGCCGGCCTGAGCCACATGCGCGAGGACGACCGCATCTACTGCGTTCTGCCGCTGTACCATGCCACCGGCGGCCTGTGCGGCGTCGGCGCGGCCCTGATGAACGGCGCCTGCGTTGTGCTTAAGCGCAAGTTTTCGGCCTCGCAATTCTGGAGCGACGTCCGCAACCAGGGTGTCACCCACCTCGTCTATATCGGCGAGTTGTGTCGCTACCTGGTTAATTCGGATCCCGCGCCCAACCCCGAGGACGAACGCAAGCACAAGGTGCGCATGGCGTTCGGCAACGGCATGCGGCCCGAAGTGTGGACCAACTTCCAGAAGCGCTTCAAGATCCCCCACATCGTCGAATTCTACGGCTCGACCGAAGGCAATGTCTCGCTGTTCAACCTGGACGGCCAACCTGGCGCCGTCGGCCGCGTGCCGCGTATCCTGCGCAACCGCTTCAATGTCCGCCTCGTTCGCTTCGACGTCGAATCCGAGATGCCGGTCCGCCGTCCTGACGGCCTGTGCTACGAGTGCAAGCCGGGCGAGGTCGGCGAGGCGATCGGCCAGATCGCCAACGACGCCAAGCACGCCTATTCCGGCTATGCCGACAAGGCGGCGACCCAGAAGAAGATCCTGACCGACGTGTTCAAAAAGGGCGACGCCTGGTTCCGCACCGGCGACCTGATGCGCCAGGACAAGGCCGGTTATCTTTACTTCGTCGACCGCATCGGCGACACCTTCCGTTGGAAGGGCGAAAACGTCTCGACCTCAGAAGTGGCCGAACACTGCGCATCGGCGCCTGCCGTCGAGGAAGCCATTCTCTACGGCGTCCCGGTGCCGCACCATGATGGCAAGGCCGGCATGGCATCGCTGATCACGCGCGACGGCTTCGATATCCGCGCGTTCAAGGACCATATCGACAGCCGCCTGCCGACCTATGCGCGGCCGCGCTTCGTCCGCCTGCTGCAAGAGGTCGAGACGACCGGGACCTTCAAATACAAGAAGATGGACCTGATCAAGGACGGCTTCGACCCGGCCCATATCCGTGATCCTCTGTTCGTTCTGGTGGCGGACGAATACCTGGCGCTAAACCCGGCGATCATGAGCGAAATCGAAGCCGGCCGCATGCGGTTGTAATCCGCGAACGGGCCACATGGGTTGGACGCGCCGCACGGCGCCTACCAGACGATGTGGCCCAGGACGTCGGCCCGCAGCGCATCCTGCACCGTAATGACGTTTCCGCCGCCGGCCAGAGTGATGATCACATCCGTTCCCGACTGCGCCACGCTGCTGTCACTGGCGATGCCACCGGTGTAGGCGTTTAGGTTGATACTATCGTTCTGGCTGGCATTGAAGTCTCTTATGACGTCGGCTCCGCTGCCCGCCTCAAAGAGGAAGGTGTCGCTGCCCAGTCCGCCTTCCAGGATGTCGCTTCCCGCCTTCCCGTTCAGCCGGTTGTTGCCATCGTTGCCGATCAGCGTGTTGGCAAACGAATTGCCGGTGGCATTGAGGTTGGCCGAACCGGTCAGGGTCAGGATCTCGACATAGCGGCCGGTCAGGGCGTAGGTGACCGAACTGTAGATGGTGTCGGTGCCCTGGCCGTTGACCTCGACGACATTGTCGCCGGTGTTCTGGATATAGTACGTGTCGTCGCCAAGTCCGCCGCTCAGGATGTTGTTGCCACTGTTGCCGGTCAAGACGTTGCCCAGGTCGTCGCCGGTGCCGTTGATGGCATCCATACCGGTCAGGGTCAGGTCTTCGAGCCCTGCGCCCAGGCTATAGCTGAAGGACGACTGGACCAGGTCACGTCCCTCGCCCGGCAGCTCGGTGACGACGTCGTCACTGCCGTCGACGACATAGGTGTCGTTCCCGGTGCCACCGATCAGGGTGTCGGCGCCGCCGAAACCGTCGAGACGGTCATGACCACCCAGGCCATTCAGGATATTGTTGCCGTCGCCACCGCGAAGGGTATTGGCCAGGCTGTTGCCCGTGCCATTGATCGCGCCGCGGCCCAGGTTCAGAACCTCGACATGACGCCCGGCCAGGTCATAACTCACCTCCGAATAGATAGTGTCGGTGCCTTCGCCGGCACGCTCGACAACAGTGTCGCGCACATCCCAGATGTAATAGACGTCGTTGCCGAGACCGCCTTCGATATAGTCGCCACCGCCCCAGCCGGAAAAGATATTGTTGCCGGAATTGCCGATCATGACGTTGCGGATCGAATTTCCGTTGATGCTGGTATTGGCCGTGCCGGTCAGTTCGACACGCTCGACATACTGGCCGGCAATGGTCACTGAGGCCGTCGAATAGATGACGTCATAGCCCTCACCGGCCTCTTCCTCGACGAAGTCAAAATTGCCGTTCAGATAGTAGGTGTCGTTGCCGGCTCCGCCGCGCAACACCGAACTGCCAGAGTGGGCACTCATCAGGATGTTGCCCAGCGCATTGCCGGTGCCTTCCTGATGATAAAGCGGATCGCCCATCAGGGTCAGGTTCTCGATATTGGCGCTCAGAATTGTCGTGCGGGCGGTTGACTGGACCAGGTCATAGCCGCCGTTCTCCAGTTCGACGACCACGTCGCTTGTGGCTGTGATGATATAGGTGTCGTTACCGTCACCACCTTGCATCGTATCCGCGCCCGCCTCACCTTGGAAAAGATTGTCGCCGGTATTGCCGACGAGGAGGTTATCCAGCGAATTGCCCCAGACGACCAGGTCGTCGTCACCCAGCATGATGAAATTTTCCACTGCGCGACCGAACAGGGAATAGCTGACCGTCGAGTAGATGGTGTCGGTGCCCTGGTGATGGGCTTCCTCGACCATATCTCCGGAATTCTGGATATAGTAGGTGTCGTCGCCCAGCCCGCCCAGCAGATAGTTGACCGTGTTGTTACCGGTCAGGATGTTGTTGAGCGCATTCCCCCGCCCGGTCAGGACGGCGTCACCGGACAGCCAAAGGTTCTCGACATTGTCCGTCAGGTCATAAGAGATGAAGGCAAAAACCGTGTCGGTGCCTTCATTGAAATTTTCCACCACGACATCGTCGACACTGTCAACGATGTAGGTGTCATCTCCAGCACCGCTGTTAAGCGCGGCAACCGCGCTCTTAAATCCCAACACCCTACCCATGGTCATAGCCTCCCCTGTTATTGTTCTTGAAAACTGGAACTCTGGATAACGCAGAGAGTACGGCTACACCATTTACCAATTTTGGGAAGTGTAAAGACGACGCACCGAATGAACCTTGCGTGACGCGCCTGGCGTCAGCCGATTGCGGCGGCGGCGCGGAGACGCACGGACCTTATGCCGTGTGCCTCCGCCATCAACTACCATACCATATGCGCGAGGACATCAGCCTGAGTGGCATTCTCGACCGTGATGACATTGCCGGCGCTTAAGCTGATCAACACGTTGGCGCCGCTCTGGGTCACCAGGCCGGCATTGGCCACCCCGGCCATATAGGCGTTGACATTGATGCTGTCGTTCTGGGCCGCCGTGAAGTCCTTGACCGTGTCCAGGCCGCTTCCGGTCAGGAACAGGAACACGTCCGCCCCGCCATTGCCGCGCAGATTGTCATTGCCCGCTCCGGCCTCCAGTATGTTAACGCCCGAATTGCCGATCAGGCTGTTGCTCAAACCATTGCCGGTCGCGTTGATATCCGCAGTCCCTGTCAGAGTCAGCAACTCGATCGCCCGCCCGAACAGCGAATAGGTCACCGTCGAGACGACCGTATCGGTACCCTGCAGATGCTGTTCGACGACGCTGTCGCCGGCGTTCTGGATATAATAGATATCGTCGCCCAAACCGCCGGTCAGGATATTGTTGCCGCTATTGCCGGTCAGCACATTGGCCAGGTCGTTGCCGGTGCCGCTGAGATTAGCCGTTCCCGTCAGAGTCAGGTTTTCGACATTGGCGGCCAGGGTATAGCTGACGCTGGACACGACGAAGTCGGTGCCTTCGCCGACCAGTTCCACGGTTGTGTCGCTGGTGTTCTGCACAACATAGACGTCGTTGCCCAAACCGCCGGTCAGCACATTGCCGGTTATATTGCCGGTCAGCCGGTTGTTCAGCGCATTGCCCGTTGCGTTGGCGATGCCCGTCCCCGTCAGGACCAGGTTTTCCAGATTGGCCCCCAGGACATAGGTGCGGGTCGACTGGACCTCGTCAGTCCCTTCGCCCACGGCTTCGGTGACGACATCCCCGGCGGCGTCGACAGTATAGGTGTCGTTGCCAAGCCCGCCGGTCATGCTGTCATTGCCGACGGCGCCGTCCAGCAGGTTATTGCCGGTGTTGCCAACCAGCACATTGTTCAGCCCGTTGCCGATCGCATTCAGGTTCGCTGTCCCCGTCAGGGTCAGGTTCTCCGCCGCCCGGCCGAGCAAGGTGTAGGTCACCGATGAAATAACGCTATCGGTACCCTCCAGATGAGCTTCAACAACATTGTCCGAAATATGATCGACATAATAGGTGTCGTTGCCCAATCCGCCGGTCAGGATATCGACGCCGGCGCCGCCGTCCAGTAGGTTGGCGCCTGCGTTGCCGGTCAGGGCGTTGTTGAGTCCGTTGCCGGTGGCATTGAGGGCGGCGGCGCCCGTCAGGGTCAGGTTCTCGGCCGCCCGGCCCAGCAGGCTGTAGGTCACGGACGAGATCACCAGGTCCGTGCCCTGCAGGTGCTGTTCGACCACATTGTCGCTGGTATTCTGAATGTAATAGGTGTCGTCGCCCAGCCCGCCGGTCAGCACATTGGCCGCCGTATTGCCGGTCAGGGCGTTGTTAAGCTCGTTACCGGTACCGTTGATGGCGCTGGCCCCTGTCAGGATCAGGTTCTCGATATTGGCTGACAAGGTGCGCGTCAGGTTGGTCTCGATGGTGTCGGTGCCTTCAGCCGCCGCCTCAACCGCGCTGTCGCTGCTGTTCTGCAACACATAGGTGTCGTTGCCGGCCTTGCCGGTCAGGGTGTTGCCTGCCGTGTTGCCGATCAGGCGGTTGTTCAGGGCATTGCCCGTCCCGTTGGCGAGGCCGCCGCCGGTAAGGGTCAGGTCCTCGATATCGGCGCCCAGGGTGAAGGTCACAGCAGACTGGACGATGTCCAGACCGGCTCCACCGCCCTCGGTCACCGTATCGCCGATGCTATCGACGATGTAGGTGTCGTTGCCCGCGCCACCGGTCATCGAATCATTGCCGGCGCCGCCGTCGATCAGGTTGTTGCCGCTGTTGCCGGTCAGGGTGTTGTTCAACCCGTTACCCGTGGCGTTAAGATGGCCCGCTCCGGTCAGGGTCAGGTTTTCCGCCGCCCGACCGAGGAGGCTGTAGGTCACCGAAGAGATGACCGTATCCGTGCCTTCTAAGTGTGCTTCGACGACGCTGTCGGCCGCGTTGTCGACATAGTAGGTGTCGTTGCCCAGGCCACCGGTCAGTGTGTCGGCGCCAACGCCGCCCAGCAATGTGTCATTGCCATCCCCACCATTGACGGTATCGTTGCCGCTGCCGCCCTCCAGCGAGTCATTGCCGATACCACCGGTCAGGGTGTCATTCAGGCTGCCGCCTTTCAGCGTATCATTGCCGGCATTGCCCGCAAACAACAGGCCGGCGCTGGTCATGGTCGAGGCGTCCAGATAGTCATTGAACGCGCTGCCGCGGTATTCCTCAATGCTGGTGAAGTTGACGAAAATCCAGCCCGGACCACCATCGGCCAGCGACGCGTCCATGATGTCAAAGCCTGTGCCGCCGGTCAGCCCGATTACGGTTTCCCCCGTCAAGTGCGTAACCCGGATAATGTCGTCACCGGTGCCGCCGTCCGCGCCATCCCCGCCCCAGAGGGTTATGGTGTCGTTGCCGGCACCGCCGAACATATCATCACGGCCCGGACCTTCGCCCCCGAAGATCATGTCGTTGCCATCCAGCCCATTGATCGTATCGCTGCCCATGCCCCCGGTCAGATTGCCATTGGCTGCGGCGGCGTCATTAATCAGGGTATCGAGATAGAAGACGCGGCTGACCATGCTGTTGCCGCTGCCATCCTGCCCATAGCTCTGCCAGGTGACGGCAATATCGCCGTCTTCCAGGACGACCATGACCGGCTCGATCTGGTTGCCGGGTGTGGTGACATTGATGCGGGTTTCCCCGCCGATCTTGACGCCGCTGGCGTCGTACCGCTGAAAATAGCTCCCCCACTGGCTGCCGTCCTGGCCATTGCTGTGCCAGGCGATGATGTAACCGCCATCGTTCATCGCCAGGATGTCAGGATTGCGCTGACCCAGGGTGGTGTAGGTATTGACCAGGGTCTCGCTGCCGACCTTAACGCCCGCCGAGGTAAAGCGCTGCATCAGCGTATCCACCGTGTTGTCGGCGCGCCAGGTCGTCCAGGAGACAATGAAATCACCCCCGCTCAGCGTCGCGACATTGGCATTGGCCTGATCGAAAACCGTCGTCGTATTGACGGCGGTTTCCGTCCCCTGCGCCACGCCATTGGCGTCAAACCGTTGCAGATAGATGCCATAGCCCGCGCCATCCTGACCAAAGCTGGTCCAGGTGACAACGAAGCCGCCCCCGCTCAGCAGGGAGATCTGGGTCGTGTCCTGCTGGCCCGTTGTCGTGGTATTGACGCGCGTGGCGGCGCCGACCGGACTGCCGTTGGCGTCGAAACGCTGAAAATAGACATCGTAGGGATCGGTAGCACCGCCCGCGCTCTGATCCCAGCCGACGATAAACCCGCCGCCCGGCAGGCCGACGATCGACGAAGCGTCATTGTCGGTGGTGACCGGCTGCCCGGCATTCACGGTGATTTGAGCGCCGACCTTTACACCTGCAGTGTCGTAGCGCTGGACAAAGACGTCATTGCCCTGGCCACCAGCGCCGTCGATCAAAGTCCAGGTAACGGCGAACCCGCCGCCGCTCAGCGCGGTCACGCCTGGAATGGTATTATGGCCGACCTGTGTGCTGACCAGTTGTTCGGTGCCGACCTTGGCACCGTTGGCGTCGAAACGCTGCAGGTAGATCTTGCCCCCATCCAGGTCGTTGGGATTGTTGTCGTCGTCGCTGAACCAGACGATGACATAGCCACCGTCTTCCGTGGCAGTGATATTCTCGCCCTTGTAGGAACTGTACTGGTCGTTCAGCGTGGTGGTGTTGACGATAACCTCGGCGCCGGGGGTGTAGGTGTCTACCATGGTCGTGTCTCCTGCAATGTCACAGATAAAAGCGCGGTCAGGCCGGGTTTCGGCTCAGCCGGAATACAAATATTTTCGAAAGTACGCGTCCGGCCGCCGCCGGTAGAACAATTCCGGAAATATCGCAGGGTACGGCGCCATCGGCAAACACTTTTTCGCGGCTGGCGCAGGATGCCTCCGGGCATTTAGTTCCAGGATTTGTAAATTGCCCCCGACTTGAGCCGGGGTTAAGACGCGCCCCAAGGACGAACAGCGCGAGCAGGAAAATGTGCTGTATCCCCAGTCTTTGGCGGCCGACAGGACACCGTCTTGAAGGCGAGCTTCGAGGCCAGGGGCGCCAGCACCATGGGCGTCAGCGGTTTTCCGGAGTAATA
>NZ_GL883078.1:82655-85436 GCF_000204015.1 Asticcacaulis biprosthecium C19
GATCGAGATTATAGCCGCCGGCCTTGTACCCTTTGGCGTACGATGCATACAGCATGACGTCGTCATTGAAGCGCCAGGCGGCCTTCAGCGTGCCGGACAGATTGCCATCGCTGTTGTCGTCCGCCACGCGACGGTTGTGAAACGCCGGATTGGCCCAGAACGGACACAGATTGCCCAGAACAGTCTGAACACGCGTCGGCGTTCCCGCCGGCACCGGGGCCAGGGTGTCCGCGCCGATGATCTGTTGCCATTGCGCATTGGTTACCGGCGCGCCTGGCGTGTTCATCTGGGCCAGGGTGGTGCCATAGGCCCGTTGCGCCGCGCCGCACGCGGTATTGCCGGCCGTGTTGGTATACAGAGCCGTCATCTTCTTGGTTTCGCTGGTATAGCGCAGCCCCAGGGTCAGTTCGAGCTGCTCGGACACCTGCCACGAATTGTTGGTGAACAGCGCCCAGCTCTCGACGTTCTGCGTGTAGCGGTCCTTAGCCCCGGCACCCGGCGTATAAGCGCCCAGTGCGTTGGCGGGATTACCATTCAGGCTGGTCAGTTGACCGACCCGCCCTGGGTTGGTGCCTTGGGTCAGCGCCAGGCTGAGATAGGTCTGATAGTGGGCGCCATAGACATAGGAGTCGTTCCGCGTCAGGTCTTCCTTGACGTAGAAACCACCCACCAGCCAGTTTAGGCTCTCCGTCGCCCCGGCCAGGCGAACTTCCTGGCTGAAGGTCTTGAAGCGCGCGCTGAAGTCGCCATTGTCCTTACGGTACAGAATGTCGGCGCCGGTATAGTCGATATCCTGGCCATTCGTCGCCTTCCAGTCCCGCATGCCCGTGACCGATGTCAGAGTCGAATCGAGGAATCCCGGCAGCTTGATGTTGCTTTCGACCGAGACGCCGCCGTCGCGCACGACCTGACGGGTGTCGCGGTTGGCATAGGCGAGGCGATCGTCGATGTTCACCTTGTCAGCGGCAGCGACACCGTTGCCGCCGGTCAGGGCGTTGAGGATGGCGCCGGTCGGACCGGTACGGGTCTGCACTGAAACGCAGCAATGCTCATCGCGGTGGGTGTAGTCGCCGATGACGCGGATATCGATATTCTCATTCGGCACGAACAGAAGCTGGCCGCGAACCGTATGGAACTTCTGGTCGCCGTCATTGTCCAGGGTGCGCGGACCGACGCCGGTGTTGACGTTGTTGTAACCGTCACGCTCACGGTTAGCATAGTACAGGCGATAGGCGACCTCGTCGGTCAGCGGCCCGGTGACCGAACCGGCAAAACCCTTAGCGCCGTAATTGCCAACTGTGGCCTCGCCCTCGGCGCCGAAGGTAAACTGCGGCTTCTTGGTGATGACATTGATAACACCAGCCGAGGTGTTCTTGCCGAACAGAGTGCCTTGCGGCCCCTTCAGCACCTCGATGCGCTCCATTTCGCCCAGGTCCTCGAACCCGACGCCGTTGCGCGGACGATAGACACCGTCGATCACAACGCCGACCGAGGATTCCAGGCCGGGGTTGTCACCCACTGTGCCGACACCGCGGATACGGGCGGTCGTCAGGGTCTCGTTCTGGGTCGAGGTGACCGTCAGGCCCGGCGTCAGGATCTGCATGTCCTTGATGTCGCGGACGCCGGCTTCCTGCAGCGTCTTGGCCGACAGAGTGGTCACCGCGATCGGCACGTCTTGCAGACGCTGGGCGCGCTTCTGGGCCGTAACGATGACGACACCGTCCTCGGCCGGTGCATCCTGGGCCAGGGCCGGGGCCGCCGCCAAGGCGACGCCGGCGGCGCTGGCCATCAGCAGGGCGATGTGGCGGACTTTAAGTAATTGCGGGGCGTTTTGCATGTGTTTCCCTTAGGTAATTTCGTCTCTGCTTGAGGCTTTTTTCTTTGTCTTGGCATCCGGATGCGGCCTTGAACAGCGGCGCCATGATTACTTTTTTGTGTAACACATTACGTGCACGGAAACAAATATTCGTATTCTGAACACTGCAATGCACAAGATTTTTTGCTCCAAAACGGGACAGCGCCATAATAGGGCGGGCCTCACAATTCCTTTACCTTTGAAAATCAATGCCTTGTTGCTGATGCCGCTACGGCAGGTCTGCACCACTTCAGCCATATTGCACTTGCGCAGGTTGACGGCATTGACCCGACGACAACCCCGGATTTCACGGCGTTTTGAGCTGCCAGCTCGGCGCCAGGGACGGCGAGCGCAACGATATACAGACTCATTGTGAAGCCTATGCCGCATAAAAGACACACCCCGTAGAGCTGGCCTTCCGTTGCGGTATCCGGCTTTTGCGCCCATTTCATCGCACGTGCGAGATAAAAGGCAGCACGATACCGATCCGTTTGCCGATAAAGCCTGGGCTGCGGCGGCCAGACGAGATCCCCAGCCAGCTTCGGTCTTCAGGAACCGCACGGGGAATCGGCCGAAGGGTCTCACGACGGCTGATTTGTCGTCGGCGGGCTTGCCGTGGCCAGGCAAAACCGGCAGGATCACAGCCGAATGTATCCTGAGGGGTGGCTATGCGTCTCCAAACCGTTTCCGTCCTGGCCCTGCTTGCCATGCTGACCGCCTGCGCCAATCCGCGGGTGCCCGACTTTATGGTCAAGGGCGAGTTGCCGTTCGGCGACAAGACGGCCGCGCCTGTGGTGGCGCAGGCAGAACCCGAAGCCACACCAAAGGTTAGAAAAGACAAGAAAGCCAAAAAGCCGCAGACCGTCGCGGCAGCCGTGCCTGCGCCTGTCGCTGCCCAACCGGCCCCCCAGCCTGCACCTGCCCCG
>NZ_GL883078.1:86144-88914 GCF_000204015.1 Asticcacaulis biprosthecium C19
GACTTCGTAGGGAGGAGGGAGCCCGTAACCTCTTATGCGAATTTTCTGCTCTGGCTAAATCTGTACCAAACCCCTATCTCCCGTCCATGTCCGAATACCTCCCCGATCCGCGCCTGGCGCAGTCAGCCCTCCCGCTCTACGACCCGGTCAAGGCGGCAGACTTCCCGCAAACCGTCCTGCGCTACCGCAACGACCGCGCGGCCGCCTCCGTCGGGCTCAACGCCCTAAGCGACGAAGCCTGGCTCAACCATTTCGGCCGCTTCCAGCCCCTGCCCGGCAACCAAGCCGAACCGCTGGCGCTGCGCTACCACGGCCATCAGTTCCGCCACTACAACCCGGACCTCGGCGACGGCCGCGGCTTCCTGTTTGCCCAACTGCGAGACGACAAGGGCCGGCTGCTCGACCTCGGCACCAAGGGCTCCGGGCAAACCCCGTGGTCGCGCGGCGGCGACGGCCGGCTGACGCTGAAAGGCGGCGTCCGTGAAGTCCTGGCGACCGCCATGCTGGAAGCCCTGGGCGTCCCGACCTCGAAGTCCTTCTCGCTGATCGAAACCGGCGAAGCCCTGCACCGCGGCGACGAGCCCTCCCCCACACGCTCGGCGGTGCTCACCCGACTATCGCATTCGCACCTGCGCTTCGGCACGTTCGAACGCCTGGCCTGGTTGAACGATGCCGACACCATGCGCGGCCTGTGCGACTTCATCATCGCCAACTACCACCCGACCGCTCAGGACATTCCCGGCCTGTTCGACGCCGTTGTCTGCGCCAACGCCCGACTATCCGCGCGCTGGATGGCCGCCGGCTTTGTCCATGGCGTGCTCAACACCGACAATATGAGCATGACCGGCGAAAGTTTCGACTATGGCCCCTACCGCTTCCTGCCGTGGTACCAAACCGGCTTTACCGCCGCCTATTTCGACCACGCCGGCCTCTATGCCTATGGTCGCCAGCCTGACACCGTCCTGTGGAACCTGGGCCAACTGGGCCGCAGCCTGACCCTGATCAGCGACAGCGAGCCCCTGGTCGCCGCCTTCAACACCTGCCCGGAGCGCTACGACAGCGAATTCGCCCTGGCGATCTGTGCCAGACTCAACATCGTACCGCTGGCCGATAACCAGCCCCTGCTGAAAAGCCTGTTTCCGCTGTTAGGCAGCCTGGCCTATGACGGCAGTTTCGAGGGTCTTTTTTACGATTGGTTCGGCGGCAAACTCAGCGCAAGCCGCGCCATGGCCGGTCCGCGCGCCGAACACTATACCGGCGACCTGTTCGAGGCCTTCCGCGCGGCGCTGGACGCCTACGACACCGCCGATCCGTCAAAACTGGATCACCCGCGGTTCGCAGAACCCGATCCGGAAACCCTGTTGATTGATGAGATCGAGGCCATCTGGGCCGATATCGCGCAAAGCGACGACTGGTCGGCCTTCCACGCCAAGCTGGCGGCGATCGAAATCTACCGCCAGGCACTCAACCTTCAGGCCGAATAGCGCGACTTTTCCTGCTGTTCGCGGCGGATAAAGTTCAGAAGCTGAGTTTCCAGAACGTCCTGGGCGCCATCGGCATCGATCCGAGCATCCAGCCAGGTGCGTTCGGCGTGCGTCACCACAGCATCCGCCATGGCAGCGGCGTCATCGCTGACGCTATTGTCCAGCACAGTCTTCGACAGGCGAGCATCGGGCGTGCGGTGGCCAAAGACACGGCTGGCGAAACGCAGCACGCTGACGCTAGTGTCGGCTGCATAGGCGTCGAGGTTCTGTTGCTCTTCGCGCGTCAACGGCTGATAGGCGGCGTGGGCCATCATGTGGTTGGCGATCGCCTTGACGAACAGGTCGGGCCACTGTGCGCTGTGGCCGGCGTTCAGGTTGGCGTCCTTCAGACGAAACAGCAGTTCGGCCTCATCGCGCGAAACGATATAATGACCATCGCCGGCCTGGGCGTAGATGACCCGGCGCAGCAGTTCGACCTCGGTATCGTTGATCGCGCCCTTGTCCAGCAACCCGTTGCCGACCATCAGGCCGGTCTTGCGGGTCGGACCTTCGCCGGTCACAACCGCCGCCTCGATCTGCATCAGGGCATAGGCTTTCAGAGCTTGCGGCACCGAGTTCGCCGTCTCCAGCACCTTCACCAGCAGTTCCAGTTCGGCCAGGGAATCGACCTTGCCGTCGTGATCGATCGCCTGCATCAGCCACTGCGCCTTGGCGTCATCGACATAACCGGTGGGCTGCTGTTGATGGATGACATGATCGCACATGACCTCGACGAAATAGTCGATCCATTCGGGGCTGCGCACCGGACAGGCGCTGTTCAGCGCCATCAGGGTGTCGGCTTCCGCGGTATTGACGCCGCCGTCATGCCAGACCAGACGCCGCAGGGCCAGAACGTCCTCTGGCCCGATTTCGGCGCGTTGGGTCAGTTCGGCGGCAAGGGCTGTCAGGCTGGCGGTCATGGTCGGCTTCTCCGATTTCGATGGCGTAAACCCTACCACAGAGGGATTAACGCCTTGTAATTAGCCGATCCGCGCTTTGGAGTTTACGTTATCCAACGGAGGACCAGCCCATGAATATTGCCCTGATAAGCGCGCTTGTACTGGTAGCTGGCCAGGCACGAAGGTCTATGCCACCAGCGCTCCGGACGACCGCACCGAAGGCATAGCGGACTATTACGCCGGCCTCCTGCGCGCCAACGGCGGCAACAGCCCTTGGTGTAAGGGTTAACTTATCCTCCCCCGTTTGCGGCTAGGCGATGCACACATCTCTTAGGAGAGGCATAAAAC
>NZ_GL883078.1:89250-90612 GCF_000204015.1 Asticcacaulis biprosthecium C19
CCGCACGCAGGGGAGGATAACTTGCTCAATCGGAATCTCGCGGAGGCAACCCAGCCTTTTCCCGCGCCCTTGCAATAATGTCCGCGGCCCCAGTCCATTCGACGTAACCACTCGCATGGCCATCGGCGATCATCTGGCGCAATTCCGCCAGTCTCAGCTCACGTTCCGTCCGCTTGCTTTTCCAGTCACGCAGCGCATCGCGCACGACTTCGCTTGAAGACGCAAACTCTCCGCTATCCACGGCTTCGCGCACCATCGCCGCCATATCCTGGGTCAGGGCGATGCTGATCTTTTCGACTTTAGGTCTGGCTGTATCTGGCATGCCAACAAAGTAGCAATTTTTACCACCAGTCGCAAATCACAACACCGAACAGTTCGTCAATTGGCTGAAATGCTCCAGCGCATAGGCCCCGACCACCGACGTGCCGAACCGGTCCAGCTCCGGCGACCATACCGCCACAGCCGCCTGGCCCGGCACAATGGCGACAATCCCGCCCCCGACACCGCTCTTGGCCGGCAAACCCACCCGATAGGCGAACGACCCCACCGAGTCATAGATCCCGCAGGTCAGCAGCAGCGCATTCAACCGCCGCGCCAGCCGCTGTGGAAACACCGTCTCTTCCACCACCGGCGAGAACCCTCCGGCCGCCAAAGGCAAGGCCGCCCGCGCCAGTTGTCGGCACGTCAGCGTAATCGCGCACTGCCGGCAATAGGCGTCAATCACCGTTTCCGGATCGTGCTGGATGGTGCCGAATTCGCGCATCAAATTAGCGATGGCGCGGTTCTTATGCGCCGTCGCGATCTCACCGCCGGCCACTTCGTCATCGATCGTCAAAGGCTCCGTCGCCAGCATGCCCATGAAATCGCGCACCAGCTTCGCCGGTTCCGCCACCACGTCCAGAAGAATATCCGTCACCGCCAAAGCACCCGGATTGATGAACGGATTGCGCGGCACGCCCTGCTCGTGTTCCAACTGCGACAGATAGTTGAACGGCGTACCCGAAGGCTCCTTGCCGACGCGGGTCCACACCTCGTCGCCAATCCGGTTCAGCGCCAACCCCAGCGAAAACAGCTTGGTGATGCTTTGGGCGGAAAACGGCTCATCGGCGTCGCCGGTCACATATTCCTCGCCGCGCACGGTCACGACCGCCATGCCGAACTTGCGCGGATCGACCGCCGCCAGTTGCGGGATATAGTGGGCAGGCTTGCCCTTGCCGAAATGCGGCCGGACCAGGACGCTGATTTCGCCGAGCACATCGGCCAGGGAGATCGACTGTTTCATAGCCTCGTCAAACCCGGAACGTTACTCCAAGCGCGACACCTCATCGCGCTTGGCAAGGGCGACTGCCCGCCCGAGCTTTC
>NZ_GL883078.1:90764-100168 GCF_000204015.1 Asticcacaulis biprosthecium C19
GTCTGTCAAGCCGAACAAGCTCAGGCAAACACCTCGCACACCAACCGCGCAATATCGGCCACGACCTGTTCCTTGGCGTCTGCCTCCAAAGCCCCGCCCGTGGTAAAGATCGACAGGAAGATCGGCCCTTCGGTTTTTTCGCTCTTGGGCCAGATCACCGCGACATCATTGACCGCGCCATTGGCGGTGCCGGTCTTGTTGCCCACGGTCCATCCCGACGGCACACCGGCCCGTATCCGCTTATCTCCGGTCGAGGTCGCCTCCATCCAATCGCGCAGTTGCTTGATGCTGTCCGCCTCCAGCGCCGCGCCGCTGAAGACGATCTGCAGCAACTGCGTCATGGCTTCCGGCGTCGTCGTATCGCGCGGATCGCCTTCGGCCACCACATTCAGCTCCGGTTCCTTGCGGTCGCAGCGCGTCACCGCATCGCCCAACGACCGGATCCATTTCGTCAAACCCTCCGGCCCGCCAACCAGAGGCAGCAACAGATTGGCGGCGGTATTGTCGCTCTTCGACACCGTCGCCGCGCACAGCTCCCCCACTGCCATCCTGCCGTCCTTGACCTCTTTCTCGGTCACCGGCGAATAGGCGATCAGATCCTTCGCGCTGTACCGCACCACCTGGTCCAGCTTCAATTCGCCCTTATCGACCCGCGCCAGCACCGCTGCCGCCAGGATCCATTTGAACACCGACATCATGCCGAAGCGATCCTGTGCCGATACCGACAACCGCGCGCCGCTGCCGGCATCGATCGCCGACACCCCGATCCGGCCGCCATGGCGTTTGGTGATGTCCAGCATCGCCGTGGCAAAATCGACCCCAGCCGCGACCTTGTCCGCCGTCTGCCGGTCGCATCCGGCCACCGGCAAGCTCGCCAATCCCAGCAGGAGCGCCCGTCGCAACATCACTTGGCGTCTTCCGCCGTATGCGCCTTGAGCCAGTCAAACACCGTCGCGTGCCACTTCATCGAATTCTGCGGCTTCAACACCCAATGGTTCTCATCCGGGAAGCGCAGGAAGGCCGACTCGATGCCCTGACGCTGCAAGGCCGTAAAGGTCGCAATCCCCTGCCCTGGCACAACGCGGTAATCCTTATCCGAATGGATGACCAGCTGCGGCACCGACCACTTATGGGCATGCAAGGCCGGATTGAACTCATCCATCTTGGCCATATTGCCGTAGGGCATGCCGCCGTTTTCCCACTCCGAGAACCACAGCTCCTCGGTCTCTTCGGCCATCGTCCGCGTATCGAAAATGCCGTCATGCTCGACCAGGCACTTCCACGGCTCTTTCCACTGGCCGGCGATCCAGTTGACCATATAGCCACCATAGGACGCCCCGAGCGCACAGGCGCGGTCGCCATCCAGGAACTTGTATTGGCCCAGCGCAAACGCCCAGCCCTTTTGCAGGTCCTCCAGTGGCCGGTCGCCCCAATGTTGCGAGATCGAGTCCGTGAACGCCTGTCCATAGCCGGTCGAGCCGTGGAAATCGATCATCACCACCGCAAAACCTTCACCGGCATAGCTCTGCGGGTTCCAGCGGTAGGACCACGAATCGCCGAACGAACCCTGCGGCCCGCCATGGATCAGGAAGGCCACCGGATAGGTCTTGCCCTCTTCGTAATTGGCCGGCTTGACGACATAGCCGTGCACCGTCTCGCCGTTCCAGCCCTTGAAGTTGAACTGCTCATAGTCACCAAAGGCGCGTTCCTTCAGCACCGGGTTGAGCCCGGTCAGGTTGCGCGCGCCCATATCTATGAACATCGCCTTCGAATTGGCAGCGTACAGCTGCGACGGCGAATTCATCGCGCTCTTCAGATAGACAAAACTGCCGCCCGTCTCGGCGAAGGCGTCGATATGGCCGTCCTTCGACAGCGCCATGACCTTGCCGGACTTGATATCGATGCGGAACAGCCGCTCCAGCCCGACATCACCGGCGGTGACCAACAACGACTTGCCATCCTTCGCCCACTTCAAATCGTCGACGCTGCGGTCCCAATCGCCGGCGACCGCCGTCACCTTGCCGGTCTTCAGGTCGCGCAGGAAAATATCGAACCGGTCGGCCTCAAAGCCCGGACGCTTCATCGCCTTGTAAGCCAGGGTCTTGCCATCGAGCGACAGCCGCGGCGACGTATCCCAGGCCAGGTTGGCTTCCGTCAGATTGGTCGCCTCGCCGCCCGTCACCGGAACCGAATACAGATCGAAATTGGTGCTCCACGGCTCGGTCTTGCCGGCGATCCGCACCGAATAATAGACGGTCTGGCTATCGGGCGAGACAGTAAACTCGGCCTCGTCGCCGAAGGGCTTGGACGGCACATCGCCATCAACCCCATCCGTCAAAGATACCGCCGCCCCGCCGAACGGCACATAGAACAGGTGGTTGCGCGTGCCGTCGGCCCACGTATCCCAATGCCGCACGAACAGCTTGGTGTAGACCACGCCGGTCGACTTCTGCGCCTTCGCCTCGGCCTGTTTCGTCACCGTGCAGTCGATCTCAGCGCCCTTGCACTCCGGAAACACCGCCAAGGCCACCACAACGCCCTTGCCATCCGGCGTCGGCTGATAGGCCTGGACATCCAAAGCCAGGCTGGTCACCTGGGTCGCCGTAGCCCCCGTGGCTTCGGTCTTCCACACCTGGTCCGATCCCGACCGCGACGAGACAAAATACAGCGTCTTGCCGTCGGCCGACCACTGCGGATTGCTGGCCCCGCCTTCGGAGATGGCCAGCTTGCGTTCCGCCGTCGCCGGCGCGCTCAGATCCTTGATCCAGAGCGAGGTGACGCCCTTGTTCTTCTCCATGTCGGTGGCGCGCACCTGGAAGACGGCATAGGTCCCCGAACTGTCGACCTGCAGCCCGCTGAGCCGGTCCAGCATCAACATGTCCTTATAGGTGAAGGGCTCGGCGGCGTGCGTGGCCCCGGCCAGGGCAGCAACCGACACGGACGCCGTCAGGCACAGGGCTTTCAGGGAGCGGGACAAGAACATGGGCAACCGTCTCAACTGTTACGAAGTTGCGTTCGGTTTTAGCCCCTTTGCCGCCGATGTCGAGAACCGAACCGCGTTATGACGAAGAATTAATGGGGGGATGGAGAAAGGGCGTGGAAGAATTAGAGTGAACAGACTATTGGATGTCAAGCGCAGAAGCAGGACCGGCGTTAGCGGCATTGACTTGCGAGCGGCGGCTAATTGGCTGATCGACCGGTGACCTGAACAGGCTTTTCGCGGTCTAAAGAACGATTGGGCTTACTCCAGAGCATTAAGTCCGTCCCGAAGCTCCGGGCCTCCGTACCCTCAAGCCGCGTTTTGACCTCAGCAAAAAGGGCGCGAAAACTTACATCACCCTCAACCTTGGAAAACATGGTCAAAGCAGAAAACAAAGCCTCCATCGCTGGACTGGGATTGTTCCCTCGCCCATCGTACGCTTTCGCAGTGGCGCTAGTGGCCACCAGCACCTGCCCGGACAATGGTGCCAAGCCGTGCTTGCCGAACCGGTTAGCCATCGCCGCGGCGATGGAGTTCGTCGCGCGACCAGCGTAGCAGGCATCGATCGTCACAACAATATGACGTGCCTGTTGCTGCTCTAGCCATGCGCCGATCTGATTAGCACCCAGCAGTCCTGACTCGAGCAACTTCTCGGCGAATGGACTCGCATCCCCCCTCAACGCTAACATCTGCCGACGCGGCGATTCGGCTGCGTGGGGGCCGATGAGGTAAAAATCCCCTTCCCCGTTTTTTTTACCCTGTCCAAGCATTTCATTCGAATAGCCGATGCCATGACCTGACAGGATAATCCATATGATGTCGTTGGGCTGTGATTTCAGTGCTGAAGGGCCCTGCCCCGACAGGGCTTCCCCGACTTTCCGAGGGTCCCATACTTCCCCTGGCTTTTGTGTAAGGTCGACTTCCTCGATCTGAAAGTCCTGTGCAGAACGCAGATCTCCTCCCACCTGTTGAAACAATCGCTTCACGTCGCTGACAGGCGTCACAAGACGATCGTGATAAGCATAGTCGTTCACGCCGATCAAAACCATGTAGAGGTGACGTTTGCGAGGTATGTAGCGCACCTTCTGGCGAAATTCGCGGCGGATAAATTCATTCTCCCGAACTTTTACAGCGACATAGAGGATGAGATTTTCCTGTGCAGGCTGAACAGTTGCCATAAAACAGGTCGGACAGCCATCGCGCGAAGCTTTCGCGGACACTCGGCCTTGGTTGACGACGACAATATCGTCCTCCGTCTTGCCAGGTAATTCTACGCGGAATCGTAGCACCGCGGTGTCGCCGCCGGCGGGTTGGTCCAGTCCTATGCCCTGAATAACACTGCCCTTGGCGTCGTCGCTGACGCAGGTAGGATTACTGGGGCGGTAGTGTTCGATGTACTTCAGATTCTCAAGAAATCCGCAAATCCTTAGCCGATGCTTGATATCTAGCCGCTGCGGATCGAAATCCTCGCTGGCAATCGATTTGTTCACAGCGCGCGCCACGGCCTCAAGGCTAAGTGCGCTACCTGCGTAACGATGTGCCTGGTCAAATCCCATCCATCCGTGCCATCCATTCATAGGTAAGAGCGCCGCAACGATATCTGCTTGCGGTGAACTTGGCGGCAGCCGATAATATCGTATGAAGCCGGACGCCCGATCGAAGGTGAAGAGCCGGTCGATACCCGCCGTGTCACGATAGTCGAATAATACACTTCGCGCATCGACAGGACCAAAGTCGTCCGACTTTCCCGGTTCCAAAAGTACTCTCTCCGCAAGAACCGTCGATTTTGTTCCAGTTTGTTGGAATTCTCTGACGGAGCCATCTTCGAATGTCGCAGCAACACGCATCGCCCCGGTTGATATGGTACGAGGAACGTCGAAGTCTTTAACCCCCCCGGCTATCACAACAAAAGGCCGCCCATCCTGTGAGCTGTTCTGCCGAAATCTCTCGGCCATGTCGAAGCAAGCCAAGTTGCCCTTGGCGTCAAGCATAAAAAGAACACTTTCGGTCGGATCGAAGGCCAGTTTCACGATCGCGCCAGCCATAGGATGGGTCAAGGCCGGTTCAGGACGGTTATTGACGATGAGATGGACCGTACCGTCGCGCGTACCGACCGTGAGGGCCGTCATCTCGCCCCCTACGCCAAGAGCGGAGGCCTTCAATCCATCAAGCGAAATATTGTGCTCGCCCGAGCTTAATTTTTCGTCCGCACGAAACCTATCCAGCCGATCAGCGTAGCGCACGAACAACTGGTCCTCACTCGCCAGAATCGCAAACCGTCCGCCGGGAGACGTTGATATCAGGCGAAACGGCGTTCCGCCCGTTAGCGGCCGACTATCGCCGGTTTCGTCTTCTCCATAAGGTTGACGGGCATCGACAATATAAACTCGGTCTTTGCTCAGAACCAGAACCGACTGGAGCCCGTCGACCGGCGCCATGGCTCGAACATCGGCGTCGCGCTTGAAACGCACCGTGCGCTGCGTGCCCTCATAGAAATCCCAAATCCGTATGGTCTTGTCGCTCTGTGCTGTGAAAAGAAATCGGCCATCCACACTGTTGACCGCCATTAGAGTCACTCCCGCGCTTTGCGGTACCGGCAAGGTCGTTCCAGGAATGGCTCTGACAGGACCGGGACGCAACTGCGCCAATGCTTCTGAGTGAGTCACCAGACACAAGGCTATCGCCAGAATGCCGAACACTGTTAGGATTTTAGTCTGTATCGCTCGAAGGACCCGCCACATGCAAGAATGCCTCACCCCAGCCCAAACCCGCTGCACCGCAAAACCTAACGTTGCACACCAAGAAGCAATATGCTTTCATTAACCAATTGTAAATGGGGGTTTCCATGAAGTTGAAGCAGATTTCCTTTGTCACGCTTACATTTGGATTGCTTTTGGCACCGATCGCCGGGCAAGCTCAGAGTTTGTCGCAGTGCGGCGGCGACAACTATTTGGTGCTACGGGGGCCGGACCCTGGAGGGCAGAACGAAGATATACCCCTGGGAGGTGAAGCAGAAACCTTTGCCACTGCGACGGACACAGCCTGCCAAAGCGACTCGATCAACAGCAGCACAAGCCTGGTCACTCTGACCCTGATGCAGAGTCTTGCCGCATCGGCGAGCGACCGTGGCTTATGGGCCTTAGGAAACCGGGAGAATGTTAACTTTTCGGGCGAGGGATCAGGCGACGGAGATTCCGACTTTTACGCAGCCGGCATCGACTACAATTTCGGCAATCAAAGTTCGATCAGCTTTGGTGCCGGCCTTGCCGGCTTTGACACGGCGCAAAGCGCAGCCGAGACGAGGAATTATGCTGGGCGCCGGTCGGGAAGCCGTGGAACCGGGGCCATCGCTTATATCGACTATGTGAAAACACTTTCGTCCGCCGATGTCATCGATTTCAACCTTTCAGCCAGCTACTTCAAGCTCGACGCTTACAGTGAAACATCGCTTGGGGAGTTCGGCTTTCGCGACGAGAGCGACGGAACGAGCTCGGGTGTGAACGCCTCGGTGCAGTACCAGCACCGCTTCCGTGACAGCAACTCGATGCTGGTAGCCTTGGCGGGTATCGGCGCTGTCAGAAACGAGTTCAACAATTCGGCGATCCATGATCGTGACGACCGTTTCCTCTACGGAACGTTGGGTTATATTCTCGATGTCAGCGAGCATCTTACACTCAGTCTAGAAGGGCAATTGCAGAACGCGGGAACTGACTTCAGTTACAACGCAAGAACCAGCCTCTCCGACGAGATCTTCTATGTGACTAATGGAGGAACGATGTTGAGCTTGGTCGCCGGGGCTTCCGTGGCACTCGACCCAAAGTGGAGCGCCACCGTTTCCGTTGGGACGCATCGAGGCGAAGACTATGAAAGCAACTCACTGTTCCTCCTCTTTCGCCGTAGCTTCGGTAATCGGTAGGCGAGCCATCAATGGACAAGGGGTTGAAATGGTTCCGGCATGAAGCCCGCCTCTGGCAGAGACTGGCTTTAGCAGCCGTTCTCACGGCAGCATACGCGCTTTTGATTCTAGGCGTTCGCCACCTCGACCCCAGCGCCGCAAAAGGCCCCGCCGGTGCTTTGACGAACAGCCCCATCTTTCGCCTTGCAACCGAGCAGCCCGCCGACTTTGTCACGGACGCGCTGGCCGGCAGCGGGACGGTTCGCGCTTCGGCGCCACCGGTCGCCATTGTCACCTACGACGATGAATCTTTCCCGAAAGGTTCAAGATTTGCGACGATTCGCCGACAACACCTGTCGGACGTCCTTCGACTAATAGAGGTGCAAGAACCGGCGAGCATATTTGTCGACTTGGATTTGGGCTATGACGCACCGGGAGAGGCGGAGGGGACGGATGCACTCTACCAAACGCTCAAGGCTCTTGACCAGAATCAAGATGGTCCGCCCGTTTTTCTCTATCGTCCGCAACGAAGCGACGAAAAATATCCTAAACATCCCGTCCGTTTCGTTCCGACGACGGTAAGGTCCAATTCCCTGGACGCTACCGGTCCAATTGATAAACAGGTCGGCGATGAAGGCCAGTTACAATGGTTCAACGCCACCTTCGTCCAAGATGAGGACGGTCAGACGCGCTGGATGTCGGCTTGGCGGACCGCGCCCGATCTAGAAGGCAAACTGAGTGTCGCCCTGTCCGCGGGATATGCCGTCCGCCTGCTTCAGGACGGCGGTCTTCCTCTGCTCATGCAGACTCAGACTGAACTCGCCTCCCAAGCAGAAGGGATACCAAAAACATCCCTGCAATCCTATAAGAATGGGATGACGGCGGCCTGGCTACAAGAGGGAGTTCGGCATCCCAACCGCGTCAGCAGGGTCATGTTCAACACCCGCGACCCGTTCCGTGCCTCCGGCATTCCGCTGTCCGCCCGTTCCTACGTGGACTTGCACCCTATCAGGTATGACGCGGGCATGAGTGGACTCAGGCTTGAAGGTGGCGCACTTAGCGACAAGATCGTGATTATCGGCCGCAGCGACCAGTATAGCGGGGATACTATTCAGACGCCTATTGGCAGCGTTCCCGGTATTTTCGTCGTAGCCCAGTCGCTCAAAACGGTTACGTCATATGACGCCCCTATCGCCATCGCGACGCTTCCTTCCATCGCCTTTGCATTCGCCATCTTCGCTATTTTCCTGTTGATGCTGCGATATCAGAATTGGGCGATGTCGGTATTTTACACGGTCATTATCAGCCTGATCTGCATGATCCCGTTCGCCTTTTTCTACAGTCAAGGCATCTGGATCGACCTCGGCGCCCCGACGGCGATAATCTCGGCCATTGGAGCCCTTGTGGAACTCATCGAAAAAGGCGCCAACGTTTTCCGGCTCGGGCGTCCTTCAGCCAAATCCGCCGCCAGCCAGGAGGAATAGACATGCGCCTCGCCTTAATCACTGGTACCTGCCTTCTGACGCTCGCCTTCCCCGCCCTCGCCGCGCAGGGACATCACGATGCCTATGTGAAGAAAGATTCTCCGGGCGTATTCTTTCACGACCCCTGCAATCGTATCGGGGATCAAGAGGCAAAAAGGGGCGTGGCAATATGCAGATCGGATGTCGCGGATTTCTCACGTGCACCGGTCGGCGCAAAAGTCATCGTCATCATTCAATCGAAAAACGGTCTGGAAGACGTTTGGCTTACGCAGGAGACCCCCAAGCTCGAAGATAGCGACGTTCCTTTCCTTACGGTTCCACTCAACATTGCCATGAAGATCATCAACGCCTTCCTTCCAGGGCAATCAGAAGAACAGGCTTTGTCGAAGGGCGATGGAGACAAGCCGCTCATTGCCGGCGTAGCGGAGGACGAATTGAACGGAACTGTATTGACAGTATCACAGTCGTCAGCGTCCCTGCGTGTACCAGTCAAGAGTCCGTTCCGCTGGGAGCTTTCCCTTTATCAGGTAGATTCGGCGGAAAGTTCAATGTTAATCGGCACCTATCCCGGTCCTTGCGGAAACACGAAGATCACCGACGGCGAGATCATAATTCCAGAGGGCCGAGCCAGAACCGGAAACTACCGCCTGATCTTGCGCGAATATGATGTCGATCCTGCACCGTGTAACGAGCGACTTTCGGAAAAGCCATTGATCACCGAAAGTGCCATTCCTTTCACCGTCGAGCCAGATCCAGCTCGCCCTCCTGAACATGCGGATATCGGGTCGGTATCGAACATGCCCGAACGCGATCGACTCGCCGTAGCCGTGCTGTTGAGCAGCCAATCGCAGCAATGGAATCTCGAAGCCTACCAGATCCTTACCGACCTTTTGACAGACAGCGATGACGAAACAATCAAGAATGAGGCTAGGGCAGCGATCAACGAGCTACAGATCGGACCGCGGCAGCCGGTCAAGGCCGTGCCAGAACTCGCCTCAGGTGGTTAGCGAGGGCGGGGATTTGGGGATTTCCGGGGATTTGGGGA
>NZ_GL883078.1:101540-110534 GCF_000204015.1 Asticcacaulis biprosthecium C19
GCACAATCGATGCAAGGACTACCGACGCAAGTTCTCCCGGTCAGAGTTTGAACATCCAGGCTTGAGGGATGAAACATAAAAGGCCGCGCCACATGTAACTGAGGCGCGGCTAGTTTTATAGAGGCTGCTACGCTTGACGCGTACGCTTATTAAAACGCCTTGTTGAACGAGATCATGCCCTGCTGGCCGGTCTGATTATCGCCAAAGTTGCCGCTGTACTGCGCCCTCACCTTGAAGCCGCCTAAATCGGTCGCGACACCCAGTCCGACCAGCAGGCCTGGCGTGCCGACCTCGCCCATATCGGTAGCAAATGCACGGGCGGTGTTGTTGAGCAATTTGCCGCGCAGTTCGCCTTGGTCTCCGCTCAGCACGGCTTCGTAACCGACCAGGCCATTGATCGCCAGTGCGCCGACCTTGCCCGAGGTATGCAGTTCGACGGCGCCCGAGGTCGCCGAAACCGTGCGGTCCTCGAACTTTACGATGGCGACATCGCCCATTTCCGAGAAGCCCGACATGGTCGCCGAATTGTACGACACCCGCGCCAGCGGCGTCATTGACCAGCCGCCCATTTCGCTGGTCCAGCCGGCCTGCAGCCCGCCCGACCAGGACTGGCTGTCGATCTGGTTGCGATGGCCTTCGAAGCCCTGGACGAGCATGCCGCGCTTGTAAGCGCTGTAGGAACCCAGGCCGAAGCCCGCCATGGCCGACACGAACACCTTGTCGCCATGCCAGGTGATACCGGCATCGACGCTTATATCTGTCGGCCGTGCCTCGACCATGAAGGCCTTGGCGTCACCTGTCAGCGCCGTCCCGGCGATACCGAAGCTGGTATTTTCGCCCATTGGCGCCACGGCGCCGGCACGGAAGCCGCCCAGGCTATAGTCATAGGCCTTCTGGCTGGTCAGGGTGGCAGTGGTGCCGATCTGGCCCTGCAACGCGATATCCTTGTCACGCGAGCCTTGCGCGCCAACCACCTCGACGAAATAACCATGGCTGCCGGCCATCCGCCCGGCCAGGTCATTGGCATTGCTGCGACGCAATTCATAGGACTGGTCGGCCAGCATGCCGACGCCTTCGGTCAGGGTCGGCGTATAGAGATGTTGCGCCGTCAGGCCGGCGACCAGCTTGTGGCCCGTCGCGGTCGGGTGGACACCGTCCCAGAACAGGTTGGCGTTGCGCACGTCCTGGCTGCCGGTGACGCAGGCGGTCACATTGACGCAGGCTCGGGTGACATCGGTCAGGCCAAAGCGTTCGGGATTTCTGATCACGGCACCGAAAGCCGAATAGATATCGACCTGGACGATATTGGTGTCGGCATGGGCCGTGGCGGCATTACCCAGGCCCGTGTTCAACGCCGAATTAAAGATGGTCGTTGTCAGGCTGGTCAGTGCCGAGGCCGATGGATCGGCGGAAAATTGTGGCGTTTTTCCAAGGTCCGGCAGGTTCATGACGACGATGGTTTTCGCCCCCGCCGTGGCCAATTGGTTGACCTGTGTTGTCACATTGCCGGCCGCTGTGGTGGCGACACCGCCCATGACCGTGCTGGCGGTTAACGGGTTTGAGGCCGCGCCCGGCAGGGCCTGAAAGATGTCATTGGCACCGGCCCAGATGCTGGCGACATCATTGGCGCCGAAGGTCCCACCATTCCCCAGATAGGCCGCGATCTGAACAGGGGTGCCGGGAGGTGACGCGACCACTGTATCGGAGCGCGCGCCCCCGAAGGCGGCGTTGTAGTTTCCGGTCGTATAGGACGTCGCCGTGAAGAAGCCCTGCATCGTGCCCGACAGATACTCCGCCCAGACCATGTCATTGGTGAACCGGCGATTGTAGGGCGCTGGTGGCGTCGTGCCGCCGGTCGCCGTATACAGGTTGCCATTGTCAGACAGGCTGTCGCCGAAGCTGATCAGGCGCGAATACGATTGAGCGTGCGCACCGGCAGCCAAGACCAGCGGCAGCAGTGCGGTACCGGCGAATAGCGCCAGCGAACGGAATTTTGTCATGATTTACCCTGCGGATTTGTGTTTTTTCGTTATCTTTCGGCCTGCTCTGCCCGGGGCGGTCGCGACGGCCTTTATTGCAACGCAACAAGTCGTCGGTCAGCCTTGACCCTCAAACCGTAGATTTGGTGCGGCGCGAAATCACCACATCACCGCTGAAAATAATGGAATTGCCGTCAATGGCAATATTTCCGCAACGTCAAGAGTCAACAAAAAAGTAATAAGGTGTCAAAAAAGCAATACGGGGTCAGAGACAATTCTGATCTCCTGGAGGCGTGTTCAATTTAGCGGGCAGGATTACCATAGCATTGTTTTCAGGCAGCTCTGTCAACATAACCCGATGACAGCAGGACCCTGGCGGACGCAGCCGACATCTTTTCCATTTCCTGTTCAGCCGTCGGGAAAATAAGGGGTCAGAGACAATTCTACCCCTTATTCGACGCGCGGAAAAGTAAGCGTATAGCCGGCCCCAACTGGTGTTGAATTTTCGGTCAGGCTACGAGTTCGTCATGATGTTCTATGATGCCTCGTGTGTTTCCTGCCATGTCTTCTCCTAAGACGTTTCATATGATCGAGGCGGTGGCCGAGCCTTTTGAAGGCGCTCCGTCCCGGGTCCATCGCCGCTGGTCGGCCACATTCAAGGCCGAGATTGCGGCCGAGTCGCTGCTGCCTGGCGCCAATGTATCGGCGATTGCGCGCCGTGTGGGTATCGACAATTCACAAGTTTATCAGTGGCGCCACAAAATCAAAATAAATTTCGTTGACAGGTTATGGAATGCATAAATGTTGCAAAACCTAACCGAGTGCGCATTCAACGCGCATAAAATTGACACGCAGCGCGCATCTGTGTGACTATCCTTTACGTCTGGAGGTTCCCACTCATGGCACAAGCCCACGATACGAAGATGGTAAAACGGCTCAACACCACCTTACCTGATCCTCTGGCGGCCTATGTCGGCGAAATTACTGGCAAGGGCGCGCTTTACGAGTCACCGGGCGAGTTCATTCGTGATCTGGTGCGCCGTCACATGGAACGCAGCCAGAATCGCGAACGCGCCGACGTCCAGGCCCTGCTCTCCCAGTCCCTACGGGAAAATAGCTACGAGGAATGGACCTCGAAAGACATGGATGATGCGCGCCGCGCCGCGACCGAATAAGGTGAAGGGTCAGAATTCTCCGAAGCCACCTCTTCAAACGGCAGGTCTTGGAACTGACCGCGGATTACCGTCAGCGGGCGGGATCGCCTGTCGCTCTGAAATTCGTCGGTCAACTTGGTGACGCCGTAAACTTCATCGCAAAGCGCCCCACTGCCTGCCCAGTCTATATCTGGCTCGAAGGCAAAGAATTTCGAAAATGGGTGCTAAAAGATTTTCCTGTGTCCGTATTCTTCCGGCTGGCCGACGATGCCGCCATAACGCTTGAAGCCATGTATGCACAACGGATGAACATCGCTGGAAGGTTGCCCAAAACCATCGAATGATCGTCTTCGTATCGGCCTTGCTTGCGGAACATCTTTCGGGAAACATCTCCGTGCCCCACCGCCGTACGCTCAGCTTTCCGCAACGCCAAGACCCGATCGCCGACCTATATCGCAACCTCGCTCTGGACCGTCTCCCGCCCGGAAATTGCGATCAGGTCATCGAGCAAACTCAGGACCCTTGCAGACGCCGCCGACATCTTTTCCATTTCCTGTTCAGCCGTCGCGCGGTCTCCTTTCTCATACGCCGCCGCCGCAATGCCATGTCGATGCACTGCCTCATGCGGAACCAACGGCTCCCGGAACGCCGACGACGACCGAAGCGACTGATCCGTGACAGAGTCTTACCATTTGCCGGAACAATGCGAGGGATGGTCCGTGCAAAGGGCGCGCTACATGACCCTTGAAACCATGGCGACTGTGAGCGATGATCCCATCGTCCTGCTATCCGCTGTACCCGGAGCATGACCGACCGTTCCTGATCCAGACCATCGGTGGCCTGCCGAACCTACACCACGTCCTGGGACGCGATCTTCTCAAGATTTTAGCTGGAAACGCCAAGCGTATTCGCAACTGACCAAATTTGGCATTGCAAAAGCCCGAGCGAAAATTTTTCAAGGTTTGCCGCAGAGACGCAATTTTTAGGCCGGTATGCCAAGATGTCAGTTTTTGTAATTATATGCGGTATAAATTTACATGCCATATAAATCAATTATCACCAAACGCAGTTCAGTAAGCGGAGTTAGCGTGTTCAAAAATACGTCCGTTATTATCGCAGTTGCGATGTGCCTGGTTACACAGTCACTTGTCTCGTCTGCCTTGGCGCAAAGTGTGCACCTGGCCGCAGCTGAGCAGGGCGATGCTGAGGCCCAGCGCAAATTGGGAAACGACTACTATGAAGGCAAGGTCGTGCCGCAGGATTATGCACAGGCCCTCAAATGGTACAGGCTGGCGGCCGATCAAGGCGATGCACGCGCCTATCATAATCTGGGAACTATTTATCTGGAAGGCAAGGTCGTCACCCAGGACTACGCAGAAGCTTTAAAATGGTACCATATGGCAGCTGATCAGGGTTTAGTTTACTCGCAGATTCGGCTCAGCGAAATGTATTCGCGCGGGTATGGGGTGGAAAAGAACGATGAAACCTCCGCAAAATGGATGCGCAAAGCCGCAGAACAAGGCGATGCAGCGTCGCAGTACAATTTTGGAATTATACTCTCAAAGGGGCGGGGCGTTGCGGAAGATGACGTCGAAGCGGTCAAATGGTTCAGCCTTGCCGCTGAGCAGGGCGATATAGATGCGCAATATGCTTTGGGTGTCGCGTTTATAAATGGTGCAGGTGTAGAGAAAAGTGACAAGGCTGCCGTAGCTTGGTTTCGAAAAGCCGCCGAACAAGGGCATGCGTTAGCGCAACGACAATTTGCCAGAATGCTTGGGCAGGGCCGCGGAATTAGAAAAAATGACGGCGAGGCGTTCAAATGGATGAAACTGGCCGCCGATAGCGGCCTGATGGACGCCCAGTTTGACGTGGCGATGCTCTATGGGAACGGAAACGGTGTGGCGAAGGACGAGGTCTCCGCCGCGTATTGGTACCGCAAGGCAGCGGAACAGGGCGACAGAGAAGCACAGTTTAATCTTGCTGTGAGACTCATGAAAGGCACAGGTGTCTTACGGGATGACGCCGAAGCCTTCACGTGGATGAAGCTATCTGCAGAACAGGGCCTAGTGAACGCACAGTATCACCTCGCGCTCCTGTACGAGCTTGGGCGCGGAACCGATATGGACATGGCGCAACGTAACCAGTGGATGGAAAAAGCCGCAAATCAGGGCTGGGCTGCCGCCCAGTATGATGTCGGTGTGAGAGTATACAAGGGCGATGGGTTCCCTAAGAATGAAGCTGAGGGTATGCGCTGGTTCAAGCTGGCCGCAGATCAGGGACATGAAAAGGCCTTGACCTTCTATGCGGAAATCACTGCGTATAATGAGAAAGAACAGGCTTTTGCCCAACGCCAGCAGGCCATGCGAGATGAGGCTTGGTCGTCGCAGCAGGCAACCCAGGCTGCAAGGCTACCGAGCAATTCTCCGTCCAGCTGCACCCAAGCCGAAACCGCCTCAGCCGAACAGGCTTTGAATAGATTCCGAAATGAAATCCAACCGTTGACAACACGTTATGACAGCATCGTCCGAGCCGCCAACACGGCTGGATATTTGTTCGATCCAAACATGTCTTACAACATGAAATCAATTAGGACGGAAATTCTGAGCAAGATCGGCACCCTATTGTCAGACTATGGAAGGTGCTTGGATGCATCCTCATATTCCTATTGGAGCCAGCAGCGCCAAATGATCAATGAGATACAATAGCTGAGGCAATAAGGGGGCAGAGGCAATAAGGGGCAACGGGCAGCAATAAGATCCTATGAGGGTGGATGAACATTGCGGCAAGGTTGCCCAAGGACATGAAATGATCTTCTTCGTAACGCACTCATATCGTCGCTTGAACATGACGCCCTGCCGACGAATTGCACAATTCCGTGTTCCATCACTGGCCCATGGTCGGCGCCTTTCGTGACTGAAACGCGCCAAAGGCCATGAAGCCGGGCATGACGACCACCAGGCAGAACAGCCAGACATAGGGAAACCGCCAACTGCCGGGCGTGCCATTGGACGAGTTTTCGGGATCGTCGCTGGCGTAATAGACCTCAATCTTTTTGCCGACCCGCTCTGTGCTGCAACCGCGTCCCAGGCCGGTATAGGTCTTGTCGCCGACCTCGAACCTGTAGCTGCACGTACCGTGGTCGTGGGGCGCAAATGGGTGATGGTCGCCTCGGTTTTCACGGCGGATCGCTCAAGCGCGTCTTCAGCCCGCCAGGTCAACCAGGTCGGCAGTGCGAAGACGACAAAGGTGGCCGCGAACGTACCCAGGCCAGCAAGACCGGCCGCCGTCCCTCGTTTCATCGGAAAATCTTCCCCATAGGTTCCAGACTGTCTCGCCAACAACACAATAGCGAAACGCAGCATTGCCAGGAAGACCCAGAGAAAGCGTCGCTGCTGTGTCCGCAAAATCGATTTGTCCGTCAATTTGATTGACGAAACGCCGACTTGGCCGCATATATGAATGATAACGTACCATTCATGGGGCGGCTCAGGTGAATTTCCTTCCGATCGATCCTCCAGACGTGGACTTAAGCCTTGATAATCAAGGTGGATTTTTTCCCGTTCGCCATGGTATCGCTCCCACACAGAGCAACCCGACCCCCATTTCCCGGCTGTCGGATTCGATCGCCCAGCAGTTGGGCATGGACATTGTCTGCGGCCTGTATGCCGTCGGTGAGGCCCTGCCCACCGAACATACCCTCGCCGCACAGTGGAATGTCTCCCGCACCGCCGTGCGCGAAGGGCTCGCCATTCTCCTCGGCAAGGGCCTGATCGAAGCGCGCAAGAAAGCCGGAACCCTCGTCACGCAGCGCGCCCGCTGGCACCTGCTTGATTCCCAGGTGTTGTTCTGGATGCGCCTCGCCGATCCGGACGAAACCTATATCCGCTCGCTGTTCGAGCTTCGGCTGACCATCGAGCCCCAGGCCGCCGGCCTGGCTGCCCGGCGCCGGACGGACCAGGACCTGATCCGGCTGCAAAAGGCCTTCGACATCATGTCCGATGACCGCCGCACCGAGGAAACCGCCCGCCGCGCCGAGATTCAATTCCACCGCGCCCTCATGGCCGCCGCCGGCAATCCGATGCTCCTGCCCCTGGCGGACTCCATCGAAGCGGCTGTGGTCTGGGCCAACTCCTACAAGACCCGGCGCAATATCTCCGTCCGGACGTCGCTCGACGAACACCGTATGATCCTGGACGCTGTCTTTCGTCACGATGATGCCCAGGCGCGCTGGGGCACGGAAACCCTAATCCGGTCGACCTTGGCGCTCACCTCCCCGCGCCCAGCGCCTTCTGCTGCGCGCGGGACCGCCGATGCCCGGATCGCTTGCCACGCCTGAGGGCAAAGAAGAAGACCCCTCCGTCTCGACGCGTTGCGGCCTTCGGCCTCCACTTGCTCGCCACCTCCCCATCTTCGATAGGGAGGAAAAAAAGATAGAGTTCACTTATTTTTTCTTCTCCTACGCATGACGATGGGGAGGTGGCGAGCATGTGACGCCCCCTATGGCCCGAAGCGCTGCCTGCCGGCGAGGCTCGAGACGGAGGCGGCCCAGTAGCCTCTCCGAACTCGCCCGCTCTATTTCAGATCCGTCAAAATCCATGCCCCCCCCCATATTGTCCGACCTGATTATGATATGCGTACCATGTTGGCCATTACCTTGCGCTATCCTCCACACCCTCTCGCGTCCGAACCGAACCCCATTTTAAGCAAATGTTTGATTTTGCCGTCTGCAAAGACTAGCAGTAGAGATACCTCTTCAGACGGCATACCCACATCGCCATGGACATTGAACCCGGACAGAAGGCCGCGCGCCGAGGGCGCAACGCCATCACCATCCACGACGTCGCCAAACACTGCGGCGTATCACCCATGACGGTGTCCCGGGTCATTAACGGCGAAACCAATGTTCGCGAAGAAACCCGCCAGAAGGTCCTGGCCTCGGTCGCCGCGCTGAACTATTCCCCCAGCACCTCGGCGCGCACCCTGGCCAGCCGCGACGATACCCAGATCGCCGTGTTGTACACCAATCCGTCGACCTCCTACCTCAACGAGATCCTGATCGGCGCCCTGACCCAGACCGGCCTCAGCGGCTGCCGCCTGACCATCGCCAAATGCGAAGGCCTCGACGAAGCGGTGGAAACCGTCGAAGACCTGGCGGCGGCCGGCATCGATGGCGTCCTCCTGCCGGCGCCCATCTCCAATTCCAACCGCGTCGCCCTGGCGCTGGACCGCGTCAACCTGCCCTCCGTCGGCATTGCCGCCGCCCAGCAGCCCCCCGGCCGGACCACCATCGCCGTCGACGATCATGCCGCCGCCTTCGCCATGACCACCCGGCTGATCGAACTGGGCCACACCCGCATCGGCTTTATCAAGGGCCATCCGAACAATCGCGCCTCAGATTTTCGCACCGAGGGCTTTTACGCCGCGATGAATGCCGCCGGGCTCGATGTCGATGTCGACCTGGTCGTGCAGGGCTATTTCGACTACCACTCCGGCTTCGAAGCCGCCGCCGTCCTGCTGGGGCGCCCTGACCGTCCGACGGCGATCTTCGCCTCGAACGACGACATGGCCGCCGGTGTCCTGGCCAATGCCCACAGTTTCGGCGTCCACGTCCCCGCCGAATTGTCGGTGGTCGGCTTTGATGACACGACCACCGCGACGACGGTGTGGCCGGAGCTGACGACGGTGCGGCAACCGACCGTGCATATGGCGTCCGAGGCGGTGGATTTGTTGCTGCTTCAGATCCGGGCCAAGCGCGCCGGCGCCATCTTCGAACCCCGCCGCGAGCTTCGCGATTTCGAGATCATCGAACGCCAAACCTCCGCCCCCGCCCCCAAAACGTAGCCGAATAAATTAGCTTTCTT
>NZ_GL883078.1:110700-113949 GCF_000204015.1 Asticcacaulis biprosthecium C19
CCTTTCCGTCAGTGGAACAACCCCTTCCGTCTCAGTGCTTTGCACTGATCCACCTTCCCCGTAAACGGGGCAGGAGGAAGTAGCTCAGTCTGAACGCTTTAAACCGCACCGTATTCCTTCGCCAGCAAAGCCTTCAACGCTGCCATAGCCGCCACGGTCTGTTTCGGCAGCTTCATCCGGTACATTGGGCTCATCAGCTTGGCCATGAAGGAATGTGGCGTGATCTCGATCCGGTGCGTCAAGCGCGTCCCCGCCCCATCCGGCTCCAGCCGGAAATCGACGAACACCTGCATCATCTTGTCATAATACTTATAGCTCAGCCGGCTATCCTGGTCCTGGGTGACGATGACCCCGTCCATCAAACCATGTTTGCCATGCTCGCAATAGGCATAGCGCAGCTTGTCGCCGACCTTGTTGGGCCCCGCGCCCTGTTTGGCGACGCCTTCGCACCGTATCGCCCACAGCGGTACCTTCTTATAGTCGTCGATCAGGCTGAAGACCTGGTTCGGCGACTGCGGCACGTCGATGCTATGCTCGAAGACGATGGCCATGCGCGACTCCTGAAAAACCCCGGCCAGAACCCCGGAAAGCCAACCCTAGCATAGCCGCCGCCCCTGACAAGAGCTTAGGACTTTTCCGCCGGCAGGATGGCTAGCATGAAAAAGAACTGCTCGATGCTGCTGATCACCTGGCGGAACTTCTCCAGATCGACCGGCTTGGCGATATAGGCGTTGGCGTGGCGATCGTAACTGCGGGAAACATCGATCTCGGCCACCGACGACGACATGATGATCACCGGAATGTGCCGCAGGGCCTCATCGCCCTTGACGATCCCCAGCAGGTCATTGCCGCTCATCTTCGGGAGGTTCAAATCCAGCAGGATGATGTCCGGCAACCGCACCCCTTCCTCCAGCGACGCCCGCAAAATCGCCAAAGCTTCCTCGGCCGTGCTGGCGACGGTCAGATTGTTCTCGATCTGCGCCTCTTTGAACGCACGCGAGGCCAGCAGCACATCGCCGCGGTTGTCCTCGACCAGCAGAATTTCGGCGGCACGACCTTCACGGATCAGCAGATTACTCATTGTCTCAGCTCTTTGTCTTGGGCAGGGTAAACAGGAAGGTACTGCCCTTGCCGGGCTCCGACTCGGCCCAGATCCTGCCACCATGGTTTTCGACGATCTTGCGGCATACCGCCAGCCCTAACCCCGTACCGCGAATAGCGTCCCAGGTATGCAACCGCCGGAAGGGTTCAAACACCTGTTCAATAAAGCTCGGCTCAATCCCCAAGCCATTGTCTTTAAAGGCGATCAGCCAGTTGTCGCCTTCGTCCGAGGCGTAAATATGGATGCGTGGCGCCTGGCCCTTGGGCTGGTACTTGACGCTGTTGGCGATCAGGTTCTGCATCAGCCGCATGATCTGGACGGCATTGCCCTTGACGCTGGGCAGCGACACGCACGAAATCTCGGCCTTGCTCTCGCTGAGCAGGGTGCCCAGATTGTTCTGGACGTGCTGAAGTTCGACCATCAGGTCGACATCGCCGGACCGCACGCCCTCACGTCCAAGCCGGGCATAGTCAAGCAGGTCCTGGACCATGTCGCGCATGCGATGGGCGCTGTCGGCGACGATCTTGAGGTACTCCCTTCCCTCGTCGTCCAGCTTGTCGTGGTAATCCTTGGCGATGATCTGGCTGAAGTTCATCACCATGCGCAGGGGCTCCTGCATATCGTGCGAGGCGACATAGGCGAACCGTTCCAGTTCGGTGTTCGACTCGGTCAAACGCGTCAGCAGGCGGTGTCGGCTTTCCTCGGCGTGGCGAATACGGGTGATATCGCGGATAATGCCAGTGTGGTGGCGCTTGCCCGACACCTCGAAAGCCGTGATCGACAGGTCGGCCGGAAAGACGGTGCCGTCCTTGCGCCGCGCCTGTACCTCCTGACCCGACGCCCCGACCGCCAGCCATACCCGGTGACGATCCTCGGCATCGGGCACCAGCACCGACAGAGGCTGGCCGGCGATATCCTCGGGCTCATAGCCGAAAATGGCCTCACAGGCCGCGTTGAAGCTCTCGATGCGCCCGGTCTCATCCAGCGTGATAATGCCCTCGCCGACATTGTCGACGACCGAGCCTAACACCACCCGCCCCTCTTCCTCGACCTGGCGGTATAGAGCTTCCAGCTTTTCATTGGCTTCCTGCAGCTTGGCATTGGCCTCGGCCATCTGGGCCTGACTGGGCAGTTTCAGGGCGTGGGGCAGCAGCCTGATACTCATAACCAATGTTGCGATCGAGACGACGGCGGTAGCCGCCTTGACAGCGCCTTCGGTATAGTAGCTGGGCACCCACAGGACCCAGATATTGAACAGGTGTGTTGTGCCGCACAGCAGGATGAAGGCCGCAAACAACAGGAAGATTTTCTGGTAAGGCAGATCCGTCCGTTTGCGGACGAAATACCACAACACCAGGGGAATGCCGAAATAGGCAACAGCAATCCCCAGGTCCGACAGGACGTGCAGCCACAGGATGCCGGGTTTCCACAGGAAACAATAGCCGTGCGGCATGAAGGTGGTCATGTCGTGATTCATCGCAGATGTCCTCGCGAACGGGGTTTGCGCACCGTATAACACGATTGCCTTTTCCCGTCCGGCGAGAAAATTATCCTCGCGGTGAGCTACTTTCGCGAAACGTGCGTTATGTGAATGGCCCTTGCGAAGCTGTGCAAATTGGTGTCACAGTTTCGCCACGGGGAGAGGTAACAGCACATGACCAGGCTTTCGGAGCAGGCGCGCAGCGCCCAGGTTCTGCTGATCGAGGACAATCACGGTGACGCTGTCCTGACACGCCGCGCCTTTCGCCGGGCGCGCATGCCCAGCGAGGTTACGGTGGCGGAAACGGGTGAAGCCGGACTATCGTTTTTGCGCCGTGAAGGCGCCTATGCCGATGCTCCGCGTCCGGACCTGATCCTGCTGGACCTGAACCTGCCGCACATGCACGGCCACGACTTCCTGAGTCAGGTGAAGGACGACCCGGCCTTCAAACGCATCCCGGTGATCGTGCTCAGCTCCTCGGCCGCCGAACGCGACATCGCGGGCGCCTACGACCGGCATGCCAACGGCTTTATCACCAAGCCGGTGACCACGGACACCTATGACGACATCGTTGCCAAGATCGAGGACTACTGGTTCGCGTTGATGCAACTCCCGGCCGACGGCGAACCCAAGCAATTCTCCTAAAAATTACCTCTCCCCGCCCGCG
>NZ_GL883078.1:114291-122485 GCF_000204015.1 Asticcacaulis biprosthecium C19
GCCCGCCCGCGGGGAGAGGACGAGAGCGGAACGAAGTGAACGCGATCGGCGCGGGGCGGCGAGCCTGAGGGGCTAACCTAAACCGCCTTCCTAAGCGTCAGATTATACCGCACGCCACCTGTCAACGGATGCTGGCCAACCTTCACCGGCATGACTCCGTGGTAATACAACCTCGCCGGCCCGCCCCACACAACGACATCACCATGCTCGACGACGATTTTCATCGTCGAATCACCCCGGTTCAATCCGCCAAACAAAAACACTGCCGGCAGCCCTAACGACACCGACACGATCGGCGCCGTCATATCGCCTTCGTTGATATCCTGGTGCAGCCCCATCTTCGCACCGACACTATAGCGATTGATCAGACAACCATCCGGCCGGAACCCGGTAAACCCACTCGCTTCCGCTGCCCGCTCGCCCAACCCCACCAGGGCTTCCGGCAAGTCCGGCCACGTCACCCCCGTCTGCGGATCCTCCGCCGTATAACGATACCCCTTGCGATCGGTGACCCACCCCAACCCGACATTGGTCATGGCGGCCGACATGGCGTGCCCGCCCGGCGTCACCATATTGCGGAACGGCGCCACAGCCGACACCTGCCCGATCATCTCCAGCAACTCCCCCGCCTGTGCCAAGGCAAACCCACGCAACACCGCCAATCCCGGCGGATACGCCACACCAAACAAATCATCCTGCATCGTGAAAGATCACACCCATGGCGTAGCGCCGCCCGCTGCGCAGACGGCTAACGCCATGCCGCATATTGACGCGATAATCGCCGCGCGAACCCTGAACCGGCCGGTTGTGGACGGCAAACACAACGGCATCGCCCTTTTGCAACGGGACCACCTGCGGCCGCGACTGCATCCGCGGTCGCTGTTCGGTCAGGACAAACTCCCCGCCGGTAAACTCCTCCTCCGGCTGGGACAACAAGACCGCCACCTGCAAGGGGAACACCATCTCGCCATACAGATCCTGATGCAGGCAGTTGTAATCGCCGGCCTCATACTTCAACAACAGAGGTGTCGGCCGCGCCTGCCCGGCCGCATGACACTGCGCCAGGTAGTCACCATGCCTTTCGGGATAGCGCACACCGACGTCCATACGCTCGTTCCAACGGTTGGCGATCGTCGCCAAGGGCGGGTACAAAGCCTCCCTCAGACGGCTCACGACATCGGGCAGCGGATAGGCAAAATACTTGTACTCGCCCTGACCAAAACCGTGCCGCGCCATATGGATGTGACTGCGGAACCGCCCACCCTCATACAACGCCACCAAATCCCGGCACGTCTCGTGACGGACCAGACCCGGCAACACCGCACAGCCGAACCGGTCCAACTCCCCAGCCAAAAAAAGTCCAGTCTATCAAAGCCCGGCGTTCGCGCGCCGCCTGAGGTGGATCGGCCGCCTCAACCGCGTCATCGACCAAGCCATAGGCGGGATGCTCGCTCATGCCACCTTCTCCCTGTCGAGCAGATCGCGCTTGCGCTCGACGCCCCAGCGATAGCCAGACAGACTTCCATCCGTCCGTACGATGCGATGACACGGCACCGCGATCGCCAGGGTATTGGCCGCACACGCCCCAGCTACCGCCCGCACAGCCGCCGGCGAGCCAATCGCCTGCGCCAACTCGGCATAGCTCAAGGTCTTGCCGGCCGGGATGGCGCGCAAGGCCTGCCACACCCTTTGCTGAAAGGCCGTCCCGCGAATATCCAGCGGCAGGTCCAGCCCCTTGCCCGGCGCTTCAACCATACCAATGACCTGAGCCACCCGGGCGTCGAACTTCGGATCATCGCCGGTCAACCGCGCCTGAGGAAACCGATCCTGCAGTTCCCGCACCAGGGCCTCGGCATCATCCCCCAGCGAGATCGCCACGATCCCCTTGACGCTCTCGGCCACCAACACAGCACCCAACCGGCTCTGGCCGATGGCAAACCGAATATCGGCATCCTTGCCACCGGCCTTGAATTGCTTCGGCGTCATGCCCAATATGGCGTTTGACGTTTCGTAAAACCGCCCGTTCGAGCCAAATCCGGCATCATAAAGCGCGTTGGTCACCGTCTCGCCGCCCGTCAACCCCTCGCGCACCTTTCGGGCACGATGGGCTGTGGCATAGGCCTTGGGCGTGACACCCGTAATCGCCTTGAACTGACGGTGAAAATGGTAAGCGCTCAACCCGGCCCGCGCCGCCAACGCCTCCAGACCGGGTTCCGTCTCCGCCGTTTCAATAAACCGGCAGACCTCGGCCATCACGCCGGCCATCCTGGCCCTGGGCGACTCGCCGCGCGGATGGCAGCGCTTGCACGCCCGGAAGCCTGCCGCCTCGGCGGCATCGCAACTCAGATGAAACCCGACATTCTGCGGCTTGGGCGTGCGGGCCGCGCAGGACGGCCGGCAATAGACGCCGGTGGTGGCGACGGAAAACCAGAACTGCCCGTCGAACGCAGCATCGCGGCGAACGACGGCGTCATAGCGCGGATCGGTACTGACAGTGGGCACGGCGTTCATGGGTCTCTCCTACATCTATGCCATCTCGCTGACGGCACAATAGGCGACGTTGTAAACCTGCGCGCTCCGGCCCTTGCTGTCAAATTAAGTCGTGTCCACAATCTCTGAAACGCGCGCATCGGGAGCTCGAAATGCCATGACAAGGGCAGCGCCCAGCACTATTCATAGCTACATCTAGTGGGGGCAGACGATACATGGTCACGGCAGACACGACGGCGCGGCTCTTCGCGATCATCGCGCGGCAGACCCGCAAAGCGGTGGTTTTTCGCCGAGGCCCCAGCCGGACGGTTCTCCTCCTCACCTGGGACCTCGAAAGCGACACCCTCACGGCCGGCCAATGGTTCAAAGGACGGATATACGAGCGACGGTGCGACCTCAGCCCGGACGGCGAATTGCTCTGCTACTTTGCCGCCAAACACCACGGCAGGCCGGGCACGTGGACGGCCATTTCACGTCCCCCCTATCTGAAGGCCCTGGCCCTTTGGGAAAAAAGGTGACGGTTGGGGCGGCGGCGGCCTCTTCGACACGCATAACAGCCTGCGACTGAACCACCGCCCCGGCCCGGAATCCGACCTGGCCAAGGACTTCACCCTGCCCGACGCCTTCCGCACCGCTCCCCTGGGAGACGATCCTGGCTGGGGAGAAGATGATCCCATCTACACCATGCGTACGGAACGCGATGGCTGGGCGACCACAGCTCCCGGCCAGTTTTCAGACTACAACAACAAAGGACCTTTGGCCTGGATCGTCGACCCGCCGATGGTCGTTGAAAAGCCGATCGCGAATGGCCGCATCCAGATCAGCCTGCATGGTCTCCATGAACGACGCATGAGAAAATACATGCAGACCGGCCGGGTGACCGACCTTGGCGGCGAACGCTGCATCGATCTGGGCCGTGTCGACTGGGCCGATGCAGATCACAACGGCGATGTGCTGTTCGCAAGCGGTGGGTGCCTCTACCGAATGCCACAACCCTTCGCCGGCACCGACCCGTCCTCGCCCCGGTGCATAGCGGACCTGAACGATCTTTCCTTCGAAGCGCGCATAGCTCCCGATCACGCCGTGCAATGGCCACAAACCAACTAACGAACCAAGCCTTTCTTCTCCTCTCCACGAAGTGGGGAGGTGCAGGCGAAGCCGGCGGAGGGGTATCTTCCTTACCGTCGAACGCCCCAAAACGGGCCCCTCCAATTGACTTTGCCGCCCGCATCCGTCATCGCCTCCCGCATGAAACCCATCAGCAAATCGACCAAGCTCGCCAACGTCCTGTACGACATCCGCGGCCCCATCATGGAGCGCGCCCGTCAGATGGAGGACGAAGGCCACAAACTGATCAAGCTGAACATCGGCAACCTGGCCGCCTTCGGTTTCGACGCGCCGGAAGAAGTCCAGCTGGACATGATCCGCAACCTGCCCAATTCTGCCGGCTATTCCGACAGCAAGGGCATCTTCGCGGCGCGCAAGGCCATCATGCACTATACCCAGTCTCAGGGCGTGCGCGGCGTCACCCTGGACGATATCTATTTGGGCAACGGCGCCTCGGACCTGATCGCCATGGCGACCAACGCCCTGCTGGACGACGGCGACGAACTGCTGCTGCCGGCGCCGGACTACCCCCTGTGGACGGCAGTGGCCAGCCTGTCGGGCGGCAAGCCCGTCCACTATCTCTGCGACGAAAGCCAGGGCTGGATCCCCGACCTCAACGACCTGCGCGCCAAGATCACCCCGCGCACCAAGGGCATCGTGGTCATCAATCCCAACAACCCGACTGGCGTCGTCTACCCCGACCACATCCTGCATGAACTGATCAATATCGCCCGTGAGCACAATCTGGTGCTGTTCTCCGATGAGGTCTACGACAAGGTCCTGTATGACGACGTCAAACACACAGCCCTGGCCAGCCTGTCGACCGACGTCGTCACCCTCACCTTCAACTCGCTGTCGAAAAGCTACCGTGCCTGCGGCTACCGCGCCGGCTGGATGGTGGTCTCAGGCGACAAGGCCTCGGCGCGGGACTATATCGAAGGCCTCGACATGCTGGCCAATATGAAGCTGTGCGCCAATGTGCCGGGCCAATGGGCCATCCAGACGGCGCTGGGCGGCTATCAAAGCATCAACGACCTGGTCCGCGAAGGCGGCCGCCTGCGGCAACAACGCGACCTGGCCTACGACCTGATCACGGCCATCCCGGGCGTAACCTGCGTCAAGCCCCAGGCGGCCTTGTACATGTTCCCGCGCCTCGATCCCGCGGTCTATCCGATCAAGGACGACCGCCTGTTCTTCCTGGAGCTTCTCGAAGCCACGCGGGTGATGCTGGTCCAGGGCACGGGCTTCAACTGGCCGTCGCCGGATCACTTCCGGATTGTGTTCCTGCCGCACGACTCCGACCTGCGCGAAGCCATCGGCCGCCTGGCCCGCTTCCTCGAAGACTACCGCACCAAACAGGCGGCCTGACCACCGGCCCTCTTACTTCCTTCTCCTCCCTATCTTCGATGGGGAGCGGGGTGGCCCGTGCCATGGCGAGCAAGTGAGCCCCCTTATGGGGCGAAACGCGTCGAGACGGAGGGGTCCTCTTGATAGCCTGTCCAAACGAGGAGTCCGCACCAAACAGGCGGCCTGACCTCAGGGCGCGGGATCCACTGACACCCCGGCGTCCGTCTGGACGATGGGCATTATCGTGCCGTCGGGATTGTAATACAGGTGCTCGACCCGCACGGCACGCCGGCCGATCGCGCCTGTCTGGTCGCCGATGGTCAGGCCGGCATCATGGTAGAAAAAGTACCAGTTCCCCTTGAACTGGATGATCGCCGGGTGAATGGTGAAGCTGTTCTTCCCTGAGCCCGTCAATTCCCCGCGACGCGTCCACGGCCCGCGCACCGACGGCGCCGTGGCATAGGAAATGGTCTCATCGCCCTTGCTGATCCGGTCGCGCGATGCATAGGTCAGGTAGTAGATCCCCTCCCGCTTGTGCAGCCACGGCCCCTCCTCGTAATCCGGCAGGTCGATCATATAGATCGGCCCGTCCAGCTCCGTCATATTGGGCTTCAGCTTGGCATAATAAGCCATGCCATTGCCCCACATCAGCCAGGTCGTACCGTCATCATCCGTGAACACCGTCGGGTCGATGTCGTCCCAGCTATGCGTCGTGACCTTGGTCATCTCGTTGGTGATCAGCGCCGAACCGCGCGCGTCGGTGAAAGGCCCGGTCGGGCTATCGGAGACCGCCACGCCGATGGCCATGCCTGGATGGGAGTCATCGTGAGCGACGGTGGCGTAGAAATAGAACCGGCCGTCCTTTTCGATCACCTGCGAAGCCCAGGCGTCGCGCTTGGCCCATTTGAAATCGGTGGCCTTCATGATGGGGCCGTGACCGGTCCAGGTCTTCATGTCGGAGCTGGAATAGACCAGCCAATCCTTCATGGTGAACATCTCCGTGCCGCGGGCCTCGTCATGGCCGACATAGAGATAGACCTTGTCGTCGACGACCAAAGCCGCCGGATCTGCCGTGAAAACATCGGTAAAAAGCGGATTGGTACCCGGTACAGGCGCCTGCGCCATCGCGGCCGACGACATCAAAACCGCGCTCATCGCCAGACACGCCACATAGCGATACATTCCGCTCTCCCTTGTTTTTCTCTCGATATTACAAGGATTTTCTATATTGTCTGACTATATCCGTCAAACGATGAACACCGACGTTGTCATTTCCGTCGAAATGCTACCGCGCCGGTTGGATGGCGGCGTCAGGCGACAAGGCCCAGGCCGCCGACCATAGGCGCAGCACAGCTATATTGAAGCCGTATCGAAGTAGAACCAGTCTGCGTTAAGTTTCTCCTCGCCGCGGTTAGGTAGTGGTGGAAAGGGAACGATGTTCTGACGACGGAAGACGCCCATGACCTCGTCTGCGTATCTGTCGGCAAAAGCCTCACGTTCCCGCTGGGGGCGAGCGAAATAAAGCGAGGTCAGATCTCTCAGTTCTCCTTCATCGCGGTCATACCGGTCCTCCACCTTCTGACAATAGTCGAGGTGATGACCGATCTCATGAGGCAAGGTCCGAAAGAGTTGCGTAGCCCGTATGGCTTCGGGCGGGCATGAAATCTCGATGTACCTGGAAGTCGTTTCGATGCGATGGCCGTCTCTGCGCAAGGCATCAAGTTCCTTTGCAAATCCCGGACCGACGTCTTTTTTGAGGCGATAGCTATAATCGAGAGGCTGAGCCTCGATCACCACGCTCGTCCCGGAATGGCGTCCAAATTCAGCCCAGTAGGCCATGCGGCCCCACACGGGGCTGAAGATGCGCTCTTTTCGCTTAGGCTGGCGGAAGGCGATAACCGAAAGGCCTTTTCGATCCGCCTCAGGTATCAACTTCAACAACTCGACCACATCGTGGACGGAGAGGTAGTACTTCCATCCAGGCGCCGTGGGCTCGACCACTACCGTAAACCTGTGGGAATTCAGGACATATTCCAATTCGACGGCAGCTATCAGCTTTTCATAAAAGCGGCGTGGATCGACGTCCGAGTTCGGAATGCCAAAGAACTTGCGCCTTTTAGAACCATGGCCCTTGGTGCCAATTTTGCGGTTTCGTCGCGCTGGATTGCGTCCGTTCGAATTCACCCGACATTTTCCAGTTTGAACGCCCGCTTGGAGCTCGGATGACTTAATGTAAACTGCCACTGGGGCATTGTGAAGCTCCACCAGGAGTGAACGGCATCTTAGATGATGAGGCCGACACTGGTCAGTTTCTCACCAGTGATTATTTTCAATTCGTCGTCGACGCGGAAACGGAGCATCAACCTCAGGGCCATTGGTTTTCATTGTCCAAGAGCGTTCGGTCCGCAAACAAGCGGTTTAAGCCTGGTGCGGACACGGCGAGGTGCGTTGTCTTGTCGGAAATATCCAAACCAGGATAGACTTCAGTCATGATCCTTCCTCCTCGATATGTGCCGGCCTAAACGGCCGCGACCGATACGTAGGAGGGATAAATCAATTACGCCATGTCACCGAAACTCCGCACGGGACATCCCAATTTGCCGCCGCGGGTTCTATTGTGGCATATATGGTTGCAGGTAGGGGGGGGATAAAGCCGCAGCGCAGATTCCGGGACTGCTGACGGGTGGTGCTGTTGGCAAGGCTTACAAGAGCCTTTCTAAGGGACACAAGTTTCTTGGTGATGTGAGCGCTACGGTCGTGGGTGAAGGTGGAAAATCAATGGTGTGTGGTGAATGATGTCGCCTTATTTATTTATAGTACTATCGTTCGTCCTTTGGGTTGCCTTAGACAGGACTATTCCGCTCAGCATGATGATATATGATTGGCGCACTAACAGTCCGAGTACAAAAAAGATTCTGAATAGTTACGGCATAGTTAAATTCCCCAGGACAGTTTTCATGGGATTTACATGCGCTTCGTTCGCGCTTCCTTTAGACGGAACCCTCAAAACCGTAGCTGTTTTAAGCTTTTTTATCCCAACGGGCGTCATTACTATGTGGGATTGTTATAGCGCCTTCAAAATGCGCTAAGTCACCGAAATTCGCAAGGTAAAGACTGCAAAAGCTAAAATTAAAAATGGGTGTTAGACGTGAAACTCCTTATCGCAACTATGGTGACGGCGTTCTCATTGTTTCCAGCGCATTTTGGCGGCACATCGCCACGGTGTCTGGCGGGTATGCGTGAGGTATTA
>NZ_GL883078.1:123643-183752 GCF_000204015.1 Asticcacaulis biprosthecium C19
TAATTAAAGAGCACTTCACGGGACCGCTGGTGTGTTCGCAAGAAAATGCCACTTTCGTTCTTGCTGGCCGGACTACTGGAGGTAAGTTCTCGGTCTATGATTACCGTTACAGGTACCTTCCAGCCGAGGGGGAAGTTATGCATGGAGGGCAGAAGGTGGTTATATTTCAAGGGAACAAGTATATTGGTCAGTATACGTTGTCACCTCCTCCGTATACCGCCATATCCGTGGATGGCAAGCATGTCATATTAGATTCAATTGATACTAAAGAGAGGGTGTCACTGGACCTTACAAAGGAACCGCCAAGGGAGGTATGGGTAAATGGAGAGATGGCAGTGTTTTTTCGCTAAATGGCCAATCTGCAATAACAAGTTCGCTATATGCACGCTTGGCATTTCGATCTTAACTGCCTATTCGACCTTTACGCCTAGAGCTTTATAGAGCGTTTCAGAAACAAACGGGGCAGCGACAGTTACGAGCTTACAGCAACTGCGTCCGCTGCGTCACCAACGTCTCTTCCTCGCGCTTCTTGCTTGCCCGCCCCCTCACTGGGCGCTCGACGTCAACTTGTCGCAAATCGAGCCCCAAGTGGATACCGCAGTCCTCACCCTGGGGATTTTATGCGCTTGTCGAGCGGCCTCGCGTTGAGCGCGTCGGCAGTCCGGTCGACTAAATGCCTTACGTCACCCACCTCAGCGAACAACTCGTTATAGGCCGTACGAATCTGCGCAGCGCATCGCTCGAATTTCGCAAGCTGGCTTACGCCTTCATCCGTGAGTTGAAATATCTTTCGACGGGCGTCATCGTCGTCGTTTCGATGCTGTATAAGGCCAAGCCGGACGAGCTTGGGCAACTTTTGCATGACCAACTGATGCGAACACCCCAGTTCCCGCGCCAGATCCGAGGCCGACGCGGTGCCAAGGGTTGCAAGAACAGTCATGGCCGAGCACGAGCGAACCGGGATGACGATCCCCATCGCATCGAAGACGATTTTGGATTGTTCGGCGATCAGGACGCTAAGCCGCTCGACGTCGCGGCCGAGAAACACAACGTCATCAATCTCCGCCAGAGTAGGCTTGTGCTCAGTCAAGGCGCTTGTACTCCTGGAGGCTGCCGTCCTTGTTCACGCGCTCCAACGACGTCACTTTTCCGCGCTGAGAATTTAGACGATATCGGAAATCGGACACGCCTTCCACCGCGAACAGATTCGGGCCGATCGGCTCCAAGGCGACGCGAAACCGGTCCCGCCAGATATAGTACAGCGTGCCGTTCTCCAGAACGATCTGGCGCCCTTCATATCTCCCGACAGCTTTTTGCATCATGTCGAGGTCGATGACGGGGCGCTGTATACTTGCCGTCAAGGCCGGGAGCAGCCAGTCATAGTCCGCTCGCCTGGCATCATTGGTCTTCGCCAGATTTTCGAGCGCCAGCATGTGTGCCCGCGCAAGTGCCTGAATGGAGGGGCTTTGAATATCGGGTTGCACCCCGGTTCCTTCGAAATCGCCATGGTCGACCGGATCGCGTATCTGACCGATCGGCACCTGTACGAAGAAATCGTCATTGACCGGTTTCCGCGCGACCGGATGCGCCCCGCCGGCTGTCCGCTCGCCGATCAGGGTCGCCCTCCCTAGCTTCTTCATCGCGTAGGAAAACCATTCCGCGGAGGAAAACGACGTGGAACTGGTCAGGATATAGACCGGTTTGTCCACCATTCGCTTGCCAGGCAGTCCAGGCAATACCCATTGCCCACGCTCGATGCGCCTGCCGTCCTCGTTATAGTAATAATCGAAAAGGAGCTGATCTTTTTCGCTGGAAAAGAAATAGCTCGCGAGAAATTGCGCCATTTCCAGATATCCGCCGTTATTATATCGCAGATCGATAATCACGGCATCGGTACTGCCGACGAAACGCATGGCGGAGGCTGCGGTCTCGTAGGCAAGCTCGGGATCGGCAAAATAGCTAAGCCGGATATAGCCGATATTGCCGTTGAGGCGACTGACCTCGTCAAAGCCGAAATTGGTCGCCTCCAGACTGGCCAAGTCTTCCTTTCGTATCCGGCTCTTGACCGCCGGGTCTCCGTTCGCCCGGAATTCGGCGACCCATTTCGTGTCGACGCCGACGAAGAAGTGCAGGTCGCCGCTCACCTTAACCAGATCCTCGGTCAGCCTGGCGGCAAGCTCTTCCTTGGTGGTGGCCGAGTCATAGTCGCCCTTTTCCAGATGCGCCTGCAGCACAGGCGCAATGTTTTGGGCGATCTCCGGAAAAACATAGTTCGCTTTCAAGGTGCTATTGAGCGACGCGACAATCGCGGCCTTTTCGTCCGCCGAGATGCCCGGCGTGCCGGCAAAAGCCGCGGTTGTCCAAAATATCGACAGCGCCGAAAGCATCTGAAGCAGTGGTAGGTGATTGCGCATTCTGACGATTCCCAAGGTGGCAGCCCGATATACAACATATTGCGCAATATATTGCAATGATGCCCAGCAGCGTTATGTCTATCGCGGTAGGAGCAGAAAGGGGTCCGGCTGATTCAGGGACTTGGTATCAATTACGGCTGCCGTCCCCGCTCGGCCATTGCCGCGCCGCATGAAGCACACGAAGGACAAAAACCTTATGAGCGTCGAAAGCGTAAATGACGATATAGTTCGGTCGGACGACCATTTCCCTTGTACCCGCAACCCGCCCCGGACGAAACAGCTTCGGTCGAAGCTTTAGCTTTTCGACCTTGGCTTCGATGTCGTCCTTAAGCCGCTGGGCGGCGTCGGGATTGTCGTCAGAGATGTAGTCGATAATGGCCAAGAGGTCGGCTCGGGCCGCCAACCGCCATTCAAGCGCCAGCACGGCGCTTCCTGTCGATGATCCGTTGGGCATCATCCATCACCTGTTGATGGTCAATCCCCGGCCGTTCATCCTCTAACGCCTCATGGACCTTGGCGCGGAACCAGGCATCGTAAGCTTCGGGTGTCGTCGTCAGGCCGGCGGGTAATCCGCCATCCTTCGCGATGCGAACCAGCAGGATACGAACGGCATCAGAGATGGTCAGACCGACACTGGCGAGCTTTTCAGCGGCAACCGTCTTCAATTCGTCATCCACTCGAACATGGAGCATTGATGTCTGTGCCATGGCCTTCTCCTCTTGCAACGCGACGTATGTCTCTCAAATGAGATACGCGCAACATCAATTTTTAAGCCTCCCCGGAAAAGGCAATCCAGCGGAGCCTCGGCTTAAGTATTGTCCACAGATAAGCCAGATAAGCCAGACGATCCATGGGCTGCAACGCCTAAGATTTCAGCCGCTTAAAATCCAGCTTTGCACCACCAAAGTTGATCAGCAATCCAATAGATAGGCGCGCAGCGCGAAGATAATTCATAACCTGGGCATCTTCACGTGGCGATAGTTCAGCCAAAGCCTTCAATTCAACTAGGACATTGTCGAAGCAGATGAAATCCGCGCGATACTGACAGGCAAGGATGCTATCCCGATAATGAATGGGCAGGGCGCATTCGCGCCGGAAGGGGACGCCCGCCCGTCCAAGCTCAATCGCAAGGGCTTCGTGATAGACAGCTTCCAGAAACCCGTGCCCCAACCGCGAATGCACCTCCATCGCCGCGCCGATAATGGCGTAGGTCTGTGGATCACGCTTGTCCAAGCTCATCTGCTACCTCCCTGAACCGCCTTATCTACACTCGATAACACCACTTTCGCGCGAAGCGCATTACTTTTGAAAGCACCAACGCCACCAATCCAGGCGCGCAGATTGGGCCACCATGGATCATCTGGCTTCTCTGGCTTATCTGTGGACAACCCTTTCTAACCTCAGCCTCCACCACCCACGACCGCCGGAAATAACCCAGAACACAATCCCGCCGCACCCCGCGTTCATTCTAGATCAATCGATCGATGAGTCTCTGGCGGCTATCGAATCAAGCCATACTTCCATATGGATTTTTTGCGCCGCGGTGGCGTGTGTGTTCGGTATCTGACGACAGCCGAAAGCCCCGGCATCATTCGGGCACTGGCAGAATAGAGGTGGGCACGTGACGGGCGCAAGGGGTGGACTAGTCTTATGCGCCGTCAGCCTGGCCGCCCTGCTGGCCGGCGCGGCCGCCGCCCAGGAAACACAAGCCCCGCCCCCCGACGATATCGTCTCCGACGAAGCCTTCGACGAAGCCCTCCCCACCCTCGACGACACACCGGCGCCTGAACCCGAAACGCCACCCCCGGCCGAACCGGCACCACCGCCCAATCCCGACGCCACGGTCACCGTCACCGAAACCGCCCCCACCCGGGCCGACGCCCTGCCCGCCGTTACCGTCGACGACCAGGAACTCGACGCCCCCCTCCCCGCGCTGGAAGGCTATGACGTCCAGCCGCTCCAGGCCGCCGCCGAGCCCGATCGCGACCTGCCCGAAATCCGCTACGCACTTCAGGTCGATGGCCTGTGGGGCCGCATGAAGGACCGCTTCAAGGACCTGTCCGCCCTCGAACAGGGCGACGGCAAGGCCGCCAACACCGCCATGATCCGCGCCCGCGCCAATGAGGACGAAGCCCTCATCCTGCGCCTGCTCAAATCCGAAGGCTATTTCGACGGCGCGGTCATGACCACCCTGGCCCCCGTCACCGGCCAGCCCGACCAGACCCGCGTCGCCATCACCGTCACGCCCGGCAACCTCTATCGCCTTAACGCCATCGATATCGCCGCCCAGCCGACCACCCCGCCCGACCTGATCCGCCGCTCCCTGCCGCTCAAAAAAGACGACGGCATCGTCGCCGACACCGTCCTGGCGGCCGAGGCCAATGTCAGCCTGGAGATGCAGCGCAACGGCTATCCCTTCGCCAAGATCGGCGCCCGCGACATCGCGCTGGAAGAACTCACCCACACCGGCCATTACACACTGAATGTCGACACCGGCGACCGCTCGCGCTTTGGCGGCTTCCGCAGCGATGGCGACATCGTCTTCCAACCCGACCATGTCGAGGTCCTGACCCGTTTCGAACGCGGCGAACTCTACGACAACCGCAAGGTCGACGACCTGCGCGAAGCCCTGGTCGCCACCGGGCTGTTCTCCAGCGTCGGCGTCGAACCCGTCCCCACCGGCGAAAAGGCCGAAGACGGGACCGCCTATGTCGACCTTCTGGTTCATCAGCAGAAGGGTCCCAGCCGGACCCTGGCGGCCGAGGTCGGCTACAGCACCGGTGAAGGCTTCCAGGCCTCGGCCAGTTGGACCGATCGCAACCGCTTCCCGCCGGAAGGCGCCGTCATCTATACCGGCGTCATCGGCACCCAGGAACAGAGCCTGTCGGCGACCTTCCGCCGCTCCAACGACAAGAAGCGCGACCGCACCACCCAGTTCGGCGTCAGCGCCGCCCACAATGTCTACGACGCCTACGACGCCAACACGGCCAGCCTGGCCTTGTCGCGTTCCCGCGTCTCGACGCCGCTGTGGCAGAAGGTGTGGACCTGGTCCTTCGGCGCCGAAATCCTGGCCACCCAGGAAATCTCCACCGACCTCAGCGGTGCCGCGACCACCAACAGCGTCCGCGAAGTCTTCTACCTGGCCGACCTGCCGATCCGCATCGGCTACGACCGTTCCGACGACCTGCTCAATCCGACAACAGGCTTCCGACTTGGCATCCAGACCACCCCGGAAGTCAATCTCGGCGATACCGGCGCGCCCAACGTCAAGACCCTCCTCGATGGCAGCTATTACCGGGCGATCAACGACAAGATGGTGATCGCCAGCCGCGTCCGCCTGGGGACCCAGCTGGGCGCCCAACTCGACCAGATCGCGCCGTCCCGTCGCATCTATGCCGGCGGCGGTGGTTCGGTCCGCGGCTTTGCCTTCCAGGGTCTGGGTCCCGTCGATACCGACGGCGATCCGACCGGCGGCCTGAGCGTCTTCGAAGCCTCGGTCGAATTGCGCTACCGCCTGGGCGACCTCGGCATTGTGCCCTTCATCGATATCGGCCAGGCCTATCCCGAAGAGGTCCCCAGCTTCTCCGACCTGCGGGTCGGTATCGGCGTCGGCGCCCGGCTCTACACCAATTTCGGCCCCATCCGCATCGATGTCGCCATGCCGCTCAGCAAGCGAGACAACGACCCCCAGGTTGCGCTGTATGTCGGCATCGGCCAGGCCTTCTAAACATGGACACGCCGCCCGAAAAGCCGATCCTCAGACAGCGTCTCGACGCAGCCCGCAGCCACGCCACCCGCCTTAGCCGTCACGCCGCCAACGAAGTCCACGGCCGCTGGAAGGCGTTGGACTGGCGCGAAGTCACCTGGTCGAAGGTGGCGCTCAACATCGCCATTGTCCTGGCCATCGTCACCGCCATCGTGGCCATCCTGCTGATGTCGCTGAACACCGCGCCCGGCCGGCGGCTGCTGATCGAATACGCCACCGGCATCAAGCTCAATTCCGGCCTGCAGATCGAGATCGAACGCATCGACGGCTCGCTCTACGGCGAAATGACCCTGCACAATGTCCGCGTGAAAGACCCCAAGGGCGTATTTGTCCAGAGCCCGATCATCCACCTCAACTGGCGGCCCTTCGGCGCGCTCAACAAACACGTCGATATCCGCGAATTCTCGACCCCGCGCATCGATGTCCTGCGCCAACCGGCGCTGAACCCGTCCCAGGATCCGGAAAAGGACACGGGCCCGCTCCTGCCCGACATCAAGATCGATATAGGCAAGGTCAAGGTCGAGGCCATCAATCTGGCGCCCGAAATCACCGGCGAAGCCCGCACCTTAAGCCTCAACGGCGAAGCCCACCTGCTGAAACGCCGTGCCAAGGTCGTCGCCGACGCCCGCAGCACGCAGGGCGATCTGCTCAATGTGCTGATCGATGCCGTACCCGACGACAACCGGCTCGACATCGAAGCCCGGCTCAGCGCCCCCTCCGGCGGCCTGGTCGACGATATCCTGAAACTGGACGGTCCGGTCACCGCAGCCATCGCCGGCAAGGGCGAATGGAAACTGTGGCGCGGCAAGGCGACCGCCAGCCTCGGTGAACAATCCCTGATGAACCTGGACCTGACGGCCCAGGACGGCACCTTCTTCGTCAAGGGCCCGGCCTATCCGGGTGTGCTCCTGACCGGCGAATCCGCCGCGCTTTTTAAGCCCGCTGTCCAGGTCGACCTGACCGCCAAGGGCAAGGACCGCCGCTTCGACACCGACCTGAAACTGACCTCGGATGCCTTAAGCCTCACCGCAAACGGCGTGGTCAACCTGGCCGGCAACCGTTTCGACAAGGTCGAGGCCCATCTGCGCCTGCTCGACCCGGACGCACTCGGCTACGGCTTTGCCGCCAGCGACCTCTATGCCGACCTGGTCATCGACGGCGAGTTCCGTCAGCCGCGCTTCGACTACGACGTCAAGGCGACGCGGTTCAATCTGGACACACTGCGTCTGGTCGACTTCACCGCCAAGGGCACGTCGCGCGGCAGCGACGGCGTCGTCATCATCCCGGTCAATGCCCGCGCGACCGCCATTTCCGGCATTGACCCGCGAGTCGATCCCCTGTTGACCCACCTGAAACTCGACGGCGATGTCCGCATCGAAGACGGCCAGTTGACCAGCGACAATATCCGCCTGGTCTCCGATCGCGCCAAGGCCAGCGGTTCCCTGCGCGGCAATACCCGCGACGGCGTCTACACCGCCGACGTCAAGGCCAGCGTTGACGACTACACCATCGCCGAAATCGGCACGATGAATGTCTCGACCGTGGCCAAGATGACCTATCGTGACAAGCCGGGCTTCTCCATGACCGGTTCGGCCGATATCGTCACCACCAAATGGTCCCAGGACGGCGTGCGCGACCTCATGGGTGGCAATGCCCGCCTGACCGGCAACTATGCCTGGTCGCCCGCCGGCATCTTCTCCTTCAGCAAGGTCAGCGGCAAAGCCCCTCTCTTTACCCTGGCCTCGGCCAACGGCAATTTCAACACCAAGGGCGCCATCACGCTCAAAGCGCTGGGCACCTCGCAAACCTACGGCCCGCTCGACCTTACCGCCACCGGTACTTTCGAGCGTCCGGTCGCCGTCCTGCGCGCCGCCAGCCCGGGCCTGGGTGTCGAGATGCGCGATGTTGTCGCCAACATCACCGGCGTTGACGGCGCCTACGCCATCGTCGGCGAAGGCAACAGCGCCTACGGCCCCTTCTCGGCCGACACGGTCCTCCTGATCAGCCAAGGCCCGCTGATCATCGACATCAAGACGGCATCCTTCGCCGGCATCAACACCTCGGGACGGCTGACCCAAACCGACGGCGGGCCCTTCGCCGGCAACCTGGTCCTGGCCGGATCGGGCCTGACCGGCACCGCCATCCTCAGCAACAACGCCGGCGACCAGGCGGCCATCGTCAACGCCACCGGCTCCGGAGTCGTCATCCCGGGCGACATGCCAGAAAAGAATCGTGGCACGGTCGGCCGCGCCATCATTGCCGCCAATCTGGTGCTGCGCGATCAGCTCGAACTCACCGGCGAAGTCCAGATGGCCAATGCCACCTGGCAGGATTTCAGCCTTGCCACCGGCCGCGCCAAGATCAACCTGAAGGGCGAAGCGGGCACCATCCAGGCCGTCGCCACCGGCTCGGCCGCTGTGCCGTTCCATGTCGCGGTCAACGGCACCATCGCGCCCAACCTCTACACCGTCGCCGCCAAGGGCACCGCCAACGGGCTTCCGTTTACCCTCGAAAAGCCGGCACGTATCACGAAAGCCGGAAGTGCCAAATCTGGAGCGGAATGGGTATTGCAACCGACCAAGCTGGTCATGGAGCAAGGCCGCATGGACCTGGCCGGCCGGTTTGGCGAAAAGCTCCAGATGCAGGCCCGACTGCACAATATCGACCTCTCCGTCGTCAACCTGTTCAGCAACGACCTGGGCGTCGCCGGCCGCGCCGAAGGCTCGGTCGAATTCGCCCAGGTCGGTGGCCGCTTCCCGACCGCCCGCCTGGCTCTGAAGATCGACGACTTCTCGCGCACCTCGGCCGCTGTCGTCTCCACCCCGGTCGACATGACGGTCGACGCCCAACTCAACCCCAACCGCTCGGCTTCCTCCAACTATGTCCGCGCCGTGGTGCGCCAGGGCGGCAATGTCGTCGGCCGCGTCAATGCCGACCTGACGCCGTCGGGCGACGCTCGCTGGGTCGAAGCCCTGATGGACTCCGGCCTGTCCGGTGGCGTGCGCTACAATGGCCCCGCCGCCGTGCCCTTTTCGCTGGCCGGCCTGCCGCGCCAGAACCTGACCGGCGCCGTCGCTGTGGCCGCCGACATGTCCGGCCGCCTCAGCCAACCGCGCCTCAACGGGGTGATCAAGGGCACGTCGCTGACCTACGACAACGAAACCTTCGGCACCCGCATCACCTCCCTGGCCATCGACGGCCGCTTCACCAATGACCGCCTCGAACTGACCAAGCTCGAAGGCCGCGCCGGCGCCGGCACCGTCTCCGGTTCCGGCTGGCTCAGCCTGGCCGCTGACCAGCGCTTCCCCATGTCGATCCATGTCGACCTCTCCAACGCCCGCCTCGCCCGCAGCGACACGGTCGACTCGACCGTCTCCGGCACCCTCGACGTCACCAACTCGCAAGCCGACGGGGCATGGGTCCGGGGTGATCTGAGTCTGCCGCAACTCAAGTACGAAATGGTCCGCCAGGGTGCTGCCCAGGTCAACGTCCTGGACGGAGTCCACAAGAAGGGTTTCGAGGACAAACCCCAGGTCGCGGATTCCACAATTCCAGCCTTATGGAATTTAAGCATTGGGGTCCGCGGCGACCGCCAGATTTTCGTCTCCGGGATGGGTCTCGATTCGGAATGGGAGATGGACCTGCGCGTCATCGGCACGACGCGCGACCCGCGCGTCGTCGGCCGCATGGAGGTGGTCCGCGGCAACTATACCTTTGCCGGCAAGGCCTTCACCATCGACAACGGTAATATCATCTTCGACGGCGGGCCTTTGGTCGACCCGGAAATCTCGATCCAGGCGTCGGGCGATATGCAGGATGTCAAGGGAATCATTAGGGTTTCTGGCTCGGCCCAGCGTCCGTCCCTGGCCTTCTCCTCGACCCCGGCCCTGCCCCAGGACGAGGTCCTGTCGCGGATGCTGTTCGGCGAGAGCGTGACCAACCTATCGGCCACCGAAGCCCTACAATTAGCGAGCGCGGTCAATGGCTTACGCGGCGGGACCGACTTCCTGAACCCGCTTGGGGCCCTGCGCTCGGCGACCGGGATCGACCGGCTGCGCCTGGTTGGCGCCGACACGGAAACCGGCCGCGGCACCTCGCTGGCGGCCGGTAAGTATCTGACAAGTAACGTTTATGTCGAGATCGTCACCGACACCAAGGGCTTTACCGCGACCCAGTTAGAGGTCGCCCTGTCGCGCGCCTTGTCGGTCCTGTCCCAGGTCGGCAACCAGGGCACCGCGGTCAGCGTCCGCTATTCGAAGGACTATTGAGGTAAGAGGTCCACAGATTACACAGATTACGCAGATTTATTCCGGATGGGGCAGCCGCAGGCGCGAAACGCAATCTTCATCTGTGTAATCTGTGAAATCTGTGGATCGCCTTACGAATAAAGCCGCTACGCGGTAGGTTCAGGACTTTCCCACATCGGCCGCCAGGCCATCTAGTACCTTCTGGGCCATGACCTTGAATCGGGCGGCCATGTCGCCGTCTGGTTCCAACGCCGTCAACGGCCGGCCGTCGTCGCAGCCCGCCCTTAACGCTGGGTCCAGCGGCACTTCGCCCAGGAAGGGCACCTTGGAAGCATCGGCTAAGCGAGCCGCGCCGCCACGACCGAAGATCTCGATCTCGCTGCCATCCGGCGCCTTGAAAAACGCCATGTTTTCAACGACTCCCAGCACCTTCACGCCCGTTTTCCCAAACAATGTCACAGCCCGCCGGGCATCCGACAACGCCATTTCCTGGGGCGTCGACACGATCACTGCCCCGTCGATCAGGGTCTTTTGCGTTAGGGTCAGTTGCACGTCCCCCGTGCCCGGCGGCAGATCGACCACCAGAACGTCCAAGGGCTGGCTTTCCGTCCCCCAACGCGTCTGCGTCAACAGTTGCGTCAGCGCCTGGGACGCCATGGGACCGCGCCAGATCATGGCCTGGTCAGCATCGACCAGAAATCCGACGGAATTCACTTTCAAACCAAAGGCTTCCGGCGGCACCATCAACTTGTCGGGACCGAATTCCGGTGGCCGTCGCACGCCCAAAAGCGTTGGTGCCGACGGCCCATAGATGTCGGCATCCAGAAACCCAACCCGCAAACCCAATTGATGCAGGCCCAGGGCAAGCCCCAGCGACACGGTCGACTTGCCAACCCCGCCCTTGCCGGAACCCACGACGATGACCTGCTTGACGTGATCCGGTCGAGCATCGGCAACGGGCGCCGCCTTCTTGACCTGATCGATCGCCTGGGGCGACAGCTTGGCCTGAGCGGGCTTGGGCGGCGCCGCCGCCATTTCCGCCGTCAGCACGACCTGAGCCTTACGCACGCCCTCCAGGCCCGCCAGCAGCTTTTCCGCCGCCAACCGCACAGGACCATAGGAGGTCACCTTGTCCTGCGGCACTTCCAGCATGAAGCCGACGCGCTCGGGCGAGACGATCAGCGCCCGCACCAGACCGGCATCGCTCAGCCCCTGACCGGTCGCCGGATCGGTGATGGCGTTGAGGGCAGTCAGGACTTGGTCGCGGTCTAACATGGACGGGACTCATTTCGTTGGCTAAGGGAGGCTTAGTAAGAGGGGGTTGACATAAGCGTTCAAGCCCCGGCTTTAAAGTGGAAAATGTCAGAAAGAGACCCGCCCATCTATCTGCTGGCCGGACCGACCGCCTCAGGCAAGTCGGCCCTGGCGCTTGCCTGGGCGCGGGAAACGGGCGGGATCATCCTTAATGCCGACTCCATGCAACTCTATCGCGACGTTCCCATCCTGACAGCGCGACCGACGGTCACCGATATGACGCAGGCCGAGCACGTCCTCTACGGTCATCTCGGACCGCAAACCCTGTGGTCGGCCGGTGAGTGGCTGCGCGCCGCCAAACCCTATCTCGATGCCGCCCTGGATGGAGGTCGGCCGGTCTGCATCGTGGGTGGTACGGGGCTCTATTTCAACAGCCTGGTGTTCGGCCTGGCCGAGATCCCGGAGATCGGCGAACTGGCCCGCACCACAGCCCGCGACACCTATGACGTCCTGGGCGAAGCCGCCTTCCGCGACCTGCTGCGCCAGCACGACCCGAAGGCGGAACGTCGCATTTTTCCGAATGATCGCCAGCGCCTGGCCCGCGCCTATGAGGTCTTTCTGCATACCGGAACCTCGCTAACCGATTGGCAGAACAAGACAAAACCTGCCCTTCCAAAACATTCCTACAAGCTGGAAATATTATATCCTGACCGCGAAGACCTCTATGCGCGGTGCGATGCGCGCCTGCAAATCATGCTGGATCAGGGCGCGCTGGACGAGGTCCGCGACGTGATGGCACAGGGCCTGCGCGACGACTGGGCCATCATCCGCGTCCTGGGTCTGCGCGAATTTTCCGCCCACCTGAGGGGCGAGATGACGCTCGACGCAGCCCTGGCTCAGGCCCGGCAAATGACCCGCAACTATGCCAAACGCCAGTCCACCTGGTTCCGCAACCAGTTTCCATTGCAATCGACTTGATGACGCGCCCGCGACGCGGTAGTCTTTTCCAGAATACAGTGTCAGTTACGGGGGATCCATGACTCAGATGAACCGCCGCGCCCTGCTGGGCGCCACCTCGAGCGTTTTGGCATTGGCCCTAGTGCCGCGAAGCGCGGCCGCACAATCGGCCTCAACCCCGCCGCCGCTGATCACCTTTACTCAGCCGGCTTACGTCTATGACATCGCCCTTTCGCCCGACGGCAAACGGGTCGCCGCCGTCACGCGCGATGGCGCCACAGACAACAAGGTCCTGGTGGTCTTCGACGTCGGCTCACCCGACTCGACTCGCATCCTGCTGGGTGACGGCAAGGTCCGCGGCCTGTTCTGGGGCGATCTCGAGCACGTTGTCCTGCTCAGCTCGTCGACGATGGATCTGCCGATTTTCCGCAACAAGCAGGAAATCAGTTTTGCCCAAAGCATCAACGTCAAGACCAGCGACGTGAAGGTCTTCTTCACGAACCAGCCGGACATTACGACCTCGACCGGATCGGTTATGGCGAAGGCGGGCAAGTTCTATCCGATCGCCTACCCGCCCATCGCGCGGATCAAGGTTGATGGCGAATACCGTGTCACCGCCTCGAACGTTCGCCTTGCCGACACGTTCGACCTCAGCCTGTTCAGTTTCAGTATGGGCAGTGCCATCGGGAAGCTGATGACCCAGGGTAGCAACGGCACGGACGGGTTTGTCATTACCCCCGATGGTCGGGTTGTCGCGAAATCGGCGTTCGAACTGAGAAGCGAGGAGTGGGTGCTGGCGCACAATACGGCCCTGGCTGAAGGCAAACAGAAGTTCAATCCGGTCTATCGCACAAAAGGCGAGGTTCTGGAACGTCCCAATCTGATCGGTCTGGGACGTGACGGCACGTCCGTGGTCATCGCCATCAACAATCCGCAGGCCGACGGCGCCCAGTACCACGAAATATCGGCCGACGGCGCCCTCAGCGAAGCGTTGAGTTCCCCGAACGCCACGGGGCCAATCTCGCCGCTTTTCCATCCGACCACCTTCCGGCTGGCCGGATTTGCCTACCACACCGACACGCTGCACTACGACTACTTCGATCCCGGCATGAAGAAGGTCCATGAGGCCCTGCCTAAGGTCCTGGGTGACGGTTACCGTACATATCCGGTCAGTCATGCCGAAGATCCACGCAAGATGATTGTCCGCAGCGAAGGTAACGGCGATGCCGGGAGCTATTACTTTGTCGACCTGACCACGGGTGATGGCGCCCATCTGGCGTCCGACTACCCGGAATTGCCTGAAGAATGGGTGACCGAGAAACAGGTGATTTCCTATCCGGCCGCCGACGGCTTGACCATTGATGCCTACCTGACTCTCCCACCGATGCGATCAGGACAGAACCTTCCGCTTGTGGTTCTGCCGCACGGCGGTCCGCAGGCACGTGACTATGCCGACTTCGACTGGCAGGCCCAGGCGCTGGCGTCGCGTGGCTATGCCGTTCTGCAGCCCAATTTCCGCGGATCCAGTGGCTATGGCCAAGCTTTCGTCGAAAAGGGCTACGGTGAGTGGGGTCGAAAGATGCAGACCGATCTCAGCGATGGCGTGCGCCACCTCACCGGAAAAGGCATTATTGACCCATCCCGCGTGGCGATCCTGGGCGCTTCCTACGGCGGTTATGCAGCCATGGCCGGAGCTACACTGGATGCCGGAGTCTATCGCTGCGCTGTAGCCATTGCAGGCGTCTCCGACCTCGAAGCCATGATCGCATGGGAAGAGATCGACAGCGGCAGCAGCAAGTCCACAACCGTCCGGTATTGGAACCGCTTCATGGGTGACAAGGCCGGATGGGCCGAGGTTTCACCCGCTCGCCAAGCCAGCAAGGCCTATTGTCCGATCCTGCTGCTGCACGGCACAGATGATACGGTTGTGCCGATCGATCAGAGCCGGCGGATGGAGAAGGCGCTGAAGGCTGCAGGAAAACCGGTCGAATTCATCACGTACAAGGGGCAGGATCACTGGGAAACCATTGGCTCGCACCGCATCGAAATGATGAATGCGGCGGTGGCCTTCCTGGAAAAACACAACCCTGCGTAACGACCTTGCCTGATGGCCCGGCCGGCGGTATTGTCATGCATAATACCGGGGGGAGTTCCATGACCAAACTGAATCGCCGCGCCTTGTTTCGTCTCGGCGGTGCCGCCGCGGCGGTTAACCTCGCGACTCTGCCCGTCCGCGCCGAGGATACACCGACGACGCCGAAAACACCTTTGCCGCCGGTCGAAGCCTATGCGGCGCCTCCCTTCGTCGATGAGATCGCTCTGTCCCCCGACGGCAGCCGGGTGGCTTTGGTTACGCAGGGCGGTGATGACAAGGTCATCATGCATTTTACCGTCGACAACCCTCAACCCGGAATTCTGACCTTGGGGCCCGGCAAGATTCGCGGGCTGTTCTTCGGCGATAATCAGCACGTCATTCTTATCAATTCGGTGACCGCCGACCTGCCGGGCTTTTTTGGTAACCGTCACGAATTCAGTTCGGCGCGGTCCATCAATCTTGAGACCGGCGATTCGAGTGTTTTCTTCACGAAGGAAAATGGTTTTCACAGCATCGTGCTGGGGAGCTTGCAGCGCGTTCAGGTCGACGGCGAATACCATGTCACGGCGTCAAACTACCGCATGCTGGCGGGAGGGTCCATCTGTCTCTACCGTTTCCGAATGCGCGACGGAAAAAGCCAAATTCTAGCGGCTGCGCCTGCCACCACCGAGGATTGGCTGATTACGCCCGAAGGGCATCCGCTGATGCTCAGCCAGTATTCTCGCTCAAGCAAGCAATGGGAGTTGTATTACAACCGCGCACCAGCCGGAAAATCCACTCAGTTCAAGTCGATTTACACATCTGAGCCCGGCGTCGGTCTAAGTCTGCTTGGGCTTGGCCGCGATGGCCAATCGGCCATTATCGGCTTTGATGACGACGACGGGAAAGGTGAATACCGCGAAATTTCCCCGGACGGTATCTTGGGAGCTTCCTTGGACGAGAGCGCCGATGAGCTCGGCCGTTACCCCTTGTTCCACCCCGTTACCGGTCGTCTGACCGGATTTGCCCGTCATGACGACGCCATCACCTACGACTATTCCGACCCTCTGCTGAAGAAGATCGCAGAGGGGCTTTCACCGACCATCGGACCTGACTACCGCCTAGCCATTTCCGAATTCGCGGAGGATCCGCGCAAGGTTATCGTTTACGGGGAAAGTGCCTACGACGCAGGAACCTATTTTTTCGTCGACTTCAGCACCGGCAAGGTGGTGACGCTATCCGCCAATTATCCGAACCTTCCCGAAGAGTGGATAACTCAAAAGACAGCCGTCACCTATACGGCCCGGGACGGCTTGGATATCCATGCCTATCTGACCCTGCCGCCGTTCGCCAAGCCTGTGGATCTGCCGTTGGTCGTTATTCCACACGGCGGGCCCCAAGCCCGCGACTATATCGATTTCGACTGGCAGGCTCAGTGTCTGGCTTCCCGCGGCTACGCTGTAATCCAGCCGAATTTCCGCGGTTCCGCAGGCTATGGCGGCGACTTCATCACCAAGGGGCACGGCGAATGGGGTCGTAAGATGCAAACGGACCTGTCAGATAGTGTCACCAGTCTGGCCGCTCAGAGGATCGTCGATCCGCGGCGTGTAGCTATCCTGGGCGCATCCTATGGCGGCTACGCGGCTCTGGCCGGCTCGACGCTCGACCCCGGCGTCTACCGTTGCGCTATATCCATCGCCGGCATTTCCGATCTCAAATCCATGATCGGCTTCACAATCGACAACAGCGGCAGTGACCGCGCGCGCTCTGTCCTTTATTGGAAAAGGTTCATGGGCGATCCCAAAACCTATGACGATATCTCGCCCGCCCGTCAGGCAGCCAAGGCCGATTGCCCCGTCTTGCTAATTCATGGTAGCGACGATACGGTCGTCCCCATTGACCAGAGCCGCCGGATGGAAAAGGCTCTGAAAGCCGCCGGGAAAGCCGTCGAGTTCGTCACGTACAAGGGCCAAGACCACTGGGAAACCGTCGGGTCACACCGCATCGAGATGATGAAGACGGTCCTGGCGTTCCTGCAAAAGCACAATCCGTCGGACGACCTTGCCTGACACCCATCGGCGCAGCAATGTGGTGATATATCTTGGGGGGGGACCATGACGCCAAACCTGAACCGCCGCGCCTTGTTCCGCATCGGTGGCGCCGCAGCCGCGCTTAACCTGGCCACATTGAGCGCCCGTGCCGACGAAACGCCGAAGGTACCGGCGACGCCCATGCCACCCATCGAGGCCTTTGCCTTGCCGCCGGCGATTGACGAAATCGCGCTGTCGCCTGACGGCAAGCGCTGCGCCCTTGTGACCCAGAAGGGCGACGATAAGATCTTGATGCATTTCACAATCATCGACCCCAAAACCAAGACCATCAATATGGGGCCGACCAAGATCCGTGGCCTGTTCTTTGGGGACAATGAGCACGTGGTGCTGATCAATTCGGTGACCACCGCGCTACCCGAGTTCGCCGGCTGGAAACACGAGTTCTCCATCGCCCGATCGGTTCACCTGGATACGGCCGAGGTGGTCAACTTCTTCTCGCGGGAAGGGGGATTCTACGGCATCGTTCTGGGCGACGTCCAGCGCATCAAGGTCGATGGCGAATACCGCGTTACCGGCTCGAACTATCGCATGGCCCTGGGCTACAATCTGTGTCTGTTCAGTTTCAGCATGACCAAGCCCCGGGGCAAGCTGCTCCATGAAGGCAGCAACGACACCGAAGGCTGGGTCGTCGCCCCGGACGGGCGGCCGGTGGCCTATTCCGAGTACAGCGACGAACGCAAGACCTGGAAACTGTACTTCAACGTCGGCGAACCCGGAAAATCCCATCGCTTCAAGGAAATCTACAGCGTCAAGGAACCGCTCAACACGCCTGACCTGATCGGCCTGGGCCGCGACGGCCAATCGGTGGTGCTGTACCTTAACGCTGGCGAGAACGAGGGCGAATATCACGAAATCTCGCCTGACGGCACCCTGGGGCCGGCGCTGGACAGCGGCGGAGACGACCGCGGGCGCGGCGCTCTGTTCCATCCCAATACCGGACGCCTGGCCGGATTCTCGCACCATGACGACTGGTTCTCCTACGACTATTTCGACCCGTTGATGAAGAAGATCGCTGCCGGACTGGCGCCGACCATGGGTGACGATTATCGCGTCGCTATGCGCGGTTTCGCCGAGGACCCGCGCAAGCTGCTGATCTATGGCGAAAGCCCCTTCGATGCCGGCAGCTTTTTCTTTTGCCGACTTTTCGACCGGCCAGGTCGAACGTCTGGCGCTGAATTATCCCGACATTCCCGAGGAATGGATCACGCAAAAAGCGGGCGTCACGTACAAGGCCGGCGATGGGCTGGAGATTCACGGCTATCTGACCCTGCCGCCGTTTAAGGCGGCGAAGAACCTGCCGCTGGTGGTGCTGCCGCATGGCGGGCCGGAATCACGCGACAATATCGATTTCGACTGGCAAACCCAGTGCCTGGCGTCACGCGGCTATGCCGTCCTGCAACCCAATTTCCGAGGCTCCAGCGGCTATGGCGAGGTTTTCGTCGAAAAGGGTTTCGGTGAGTGGGGCCGCAAGCTGCAGACCGACCTGTCGGACGGTGTGCGCTGGCTAGCGGCCCAGGGTACAATCGACCCGAAACGCGTGGCGATTCTGGGCGCCTCCTATGGCGGCTATGCCGCCCTGGCCGGTGCGACCCTGGATCCGGACATCTACCGTTGTGCCGTCTCCATCGCCGGAGTATCCGACCTGAAGTCGATGACCGGCTTCGAGCTCGACAACAGCGCGGGCAAGCAGACCCGCCGGGTGCGCTACTGGAAACAGTTCATGGGCGATGCCAAGACCTTTGATGCCGTGCCCCCGGCACGGCAAGCGGACAAGGCCTATTGTCCCATTCTGTTGATCCACGGCACCGACGACACCATCGTTCCCATCGACCAGAGCAAACGGATGGAAAAAGCCTTGAAGGCCGCCGGGAAACCCGTGGAATTCATCACCTATAAGGGCCAGGACCACTGGGAAACCGTCGGTTCGCACCGTATCGGCATGATGACATCGGCTTTGGCGTTCCTTGAAAAGCACAATCCGGCCTGAGTGCGTTTCGATCCAGAAGATCGGCCCGGCACCCTCAGCTTTTGTTTTGAAGCGCATACCCAAAAGTGCGTCACCCTTTTGGGTATGCGCTCTAAGGCTCAAGCCCGACGACCCCATCGTTCTCGATATAGGCCGTCAGGGAGAAGCCCTGGGGAAAGGTCTCATTCTCCGGGTAGCGGACGTCGCGGATTCGCCAGCCGTCCGCCTGTTTGACAAAGTCATAGATGACCGCCGTGGCTGTGCCCATATTGGCGAAAAAGGCCGTTACGGTCTGCTCACCCGGTGTGTCCTTGTCGCTGGCGACAACATAAACGTATTCGATCCGGGCGTCCTGGCCGCTGACGAAGATGTCCCAGTCGATCAGCGGCATCTCACCGTCCGGCGAGTCCTGAACCGCCTTGTCGTACTGGGCTTCCAACTCCGCCGTGAACGGCATGAACGGCTCATCGCCGGAACCGGGCGATTGTTCCATCATGGGCCGGTAGTATCGGACAATCGTCGATGCCGGTTCCGGGTCCGAAGCCGGGGTCGCGATGAGGAGATGGACGAAACGGCGCAGGTCGAATCCCGGTCCGTTTTCGTCGTCGGGATAGCGGACATTGTCGATTCGCCAGCCGTCCGGCGTCGCGATAAAATCGAAATAGATCGTTGTTGCCTCGCCCAGATTGTCGAATTTCGCGGTGACCGTGCCGACATCACGCTTGAGCTTCAGCCGCGTGACGCCAAAGTCCTGGCCATTGACGAAAATGTCCCAATCCAGCGGCGGAAGGTTATTATCGGGCTCGGTCGACCCGACCGTGTACAGAACCGCCAGTTCAGTCGTCATCAGCCGCTGCGGCCGGACATCGGGATAGGGCGCCATCCCGACCGGCTTGTACAGGGCATAGAGATCACGAAGGATCTGCTCGGGCGAAGGGCCCGGCGTCTGCGCAAAAGCCGGCGCCGCCGGCATCGCGAGGACGGAGATAAGAAATGTGCGGCGCTGCATGACGGCCTCCCCTGGGTTACCTCAAGTCTAAGCTTTTCGCCGACAAGGCGCCATGCACAAACCCTGTAATGGAAGCTCCTCTATACTCAGACAAATGTAAGAATTTGTCTCGCCAATACGCTACAAATTAGCTTTGTCAAACAGACAATTCGATGTCATGACAAGGACATGAGAAAACCCGCCCCTCCCGAGTCGGCTGGCGAAGACAAGTCCTCCGACATCAAGACGCTGTCCCGCCGCCTCAAGATGAGCGCCGTGCGCCCCCACGACAGCGGTTCCGGCCAGAGCCACCTGATGTATCAGGGGCGGTTGCACGGAGCGCTGGCGCGCCAACTCGGCGTCGACATTCTGCGCGGCGTCTACAGGCAGGGCGAGATCCTTCCCAACGAAATCGATTCGTCGTCGTCTCTGGACATTTCGCGGTCGGCCTATCGCGAGGCGATCCGCATCCTGGCCGCCAAGGGCATGGTCGAAAGCCGCCCCAAGACCGGCACGCGGGTCACCGAGCGGGCGCGCTGGAATCTGCTGGATCCCGAAGTCCTGGGCTGGATGTTCGAGACCGAGCCCCCCCATGACTTCGTCAAGGCGCTGTTCGAGCTGCGCCTGATCACCGAGCCGGCAGCCGCGGAACTGGCAGCCCAGCGCCGCACCGATGAGCAGATCGAATCGATGCGGCATTCGCTCGACATCATGAAGCGCGAAACCTTGCAGACCGAGGCCGGCCGCCGCGCCGACCTGGAATTCCACCATGTCCTGATCCAGGCGACCGACAACGAGGCCCTGGCTTCGCTTAGTTCCTCGATCGGTGCGGCAGTGTCGTGGACGACGCGGTACAAGGCAAGGCACAACGCCCTGACCCGCGACCCGGTGCCCGACCACGAGCGTGTCTTCGAAGCCGTGGCCGCGGGCGATGGCCGGGCAGCGCGGTGGTGCATGGAATCGCTGATCCGCATGGCGCACGAAGACACCGAACGCGCTTTCCAGAACTGACCCTTCCGCAAAGGCAGGCGCGGAGCTTGCCTTGACGGCCCGGCACGGCGGTTATTTTGTGTGATTTATAGATTTCCTATTGTCTGACTTTATCGTCACGGCTATGACTCGTGCGATAAATGAGCGCCCGCCGCACGGCCGGGTGCATAACGGGTGTTGGAAACGGACTTTCACAGTCCCAAGCGTCTCAGGAGAGGCAAGCATGATGTCGATGGTAAAGAGATTGGGTTTGGCAGTGAGCCTGGGTGCGATCATGTGTCTGTCGGCGTGTGCCGACAAGGGCGCGGACGCCTCCAAGACTGCTGCCGCAGTAAGCGCGACGCGCGCCGACTGGGGCGCGCTGTCCGATGGCGCCAAGGTCGAGGCCGTCGAACTGAAGAATTCCAAGGGCGTCTCCGCCCGTATCATCACCTACGGCGCCACCCTGCAGAACCTGATCGTGCCTGACAAGGCCGGTCTCCCAGGGGATATCGTCATCGGCTATGACAACATTGAAGGCTACGAAAAGACCCCGAACTATACCGGCGTCACCGTCGGCCGCTACGCCAACCGCATTGCCAAGGGCAAGTTCACCATCGATGGCAAGGAATACACGCTCGCCATCAACAATACGCCAAACGCCCTGCACGGCGGCCTGAAGGGCTGGGACAAGCGCAATTGGACCATCACCGACGTCAAGAGCGGTGATACGGCGTCCGTGACCTTGCAATATGTCTCGCCCGACGGCGAGGAAGGCTATCCCGGCACGGTGACCGCTGAGGTCACCTATAGCCTGAACGAAAACAACGACCTGACCGTCAGCTACAAGGCCACGACCGATAAGCCGACCGTCGTCAACATGACCAACCACTCCCTGTTCAACCTGGGCGGCGTACCGGTCACCCGTTCGGCACTGGACGCCTATGTGAAGATCGAGTCCGACGCTATCCTGGCCGTCGACAAGACCCTGATCCCGACCGGCGAGCTCAAGGTTGCGGGTACCCCGTTCGACTTCAACACCCCGGGCCTGATCAGCGAGCGCGTCACCTCGACCCACCCGCAAATCGTCATCGGTAATGCTGGCATCGACCACAATTACATCATCCGCGGCGGACTGACGGCTGCCCCCAAGCCTGCCGTCACGATCGAAGACAAGACCTCGGGCCGCGCCATGACCATCGCCACGACCGAACCGGGCATCCAGATGTATACCGGCAACTTCCTGGACGGCACGATTGCCGGCAAGGGCGGCCAGAAACTGGTCAAGTACCAGGCCGTCGCCTTCGAAGCCCAGCGCTATCCCGACAGCCCCAACCAGGCTTCGTTCCCGACGACCCGCCTGGATCCGGGCCAGACCTACACCCAGACAACCGTCCATCACTTCTACACCGTCCAGTAAGCCTCCTATGTCCTTCGATAAGCCTGCCCAAAAAACGCTGCGCTCGCGCGCCTGGTTCGACAACCCGCACAATGCCGACATGACGGCGCTCTACCTGGAGCGTTACATGAACTTCGGCCTGTCGCTGGAGGAGCTGCAATCCGGCAAGCCGATTATCGGCATTGCCCAGACCGGCTCCGACCTGTCGCCCTGCAACCGGCACCACCTGGTGTTGGCCGACCGCATCCGGGCAGGCATTATCGAAGCGGGTGGTATCCCGCTGGAATTCCCCGTTCACCCGATCCAGGAAACCGGCAAGCGACCGACCGCCGGACTGGACCGCAACCTGGCCTATATCGGCCTGGTCGAGGTCCTCTACGGCTATCCGCTGGATGGCGTCGTTCTGACCATCGGCTGTGACAAGACCACGCCTGCCTGCCTGATGGCGGCCGCCACGGTCAATATCCCGGCCATCGCCCTCTCGGTTGGGCCCATGCTGAACGGCTGGTACAAGGGTCAGCGTACCGGCTCGGGCACCATCGTCTGGAAGGCCCGCGAACTGCTGGCCGCCGGCGAGATCGACTACCAGGGCTTTATCAAGCTGGTGGCGTCGTCGGCGCCGTCGACCGGCTACTGTAATACCATGGGCACGGCCACCACGATGAACTCGCTGGCCGAAGCCCTGGGGATGCAACTCCCCTACGCGGCCGCCATTCCGGCACCGCACCGCGACCGCCAGGAATGCGCCTGGCGGACGGGCAAGCGCATCGTCGACATGGTCCATGAGGACCTGAAGCCCTCGGACATTCTGACCAAAGACGCCTTCATCAACGCCATCCGCGTCAACTCGGCCATCGGCGGTTCGACCAATGCGCCGATCCACCTCAACGCCCTGGCCCGCCATATCGGCGTCGAGCTGAAGGTCGAGGACTGGCAGACCTATGGCGAGGAAGTGCCCCTGATCGTCAACCTGATGCCGGCCGGCGAATATCTCGGTGAAGACTATCACCATGCCGGCGGTGTCCCAGCCGTCGTGAAGCAACTGATGAACCAGGGCCTGATCTTTGAAGACGCCCTGACCGTCACCGGCACGTCGCTGGGCGACAACTGCCGTGACGCCGTCACTGAAGACGAGAACGTCATCCGCCCTTACGACAAGCCGCTGAAGGAACGCGCCGGTTTCCGCGTCCTGTCTGGCAACCTGTTTACCTCTGCCGTCATGAAGGTCAGCGTGATCTCGCCGGAATTCCGCGAACGCTACCTGGCCAATCCGGACGACCCGGAGGCCTTCGAAGGCCGCGCTATCGTGTTCGACGGCCCGGAGCACTATCACAACAGCATCGACGACGAATCGCTTGGGATCGACGAACACTGCATCCTGTTTATGCGCGGCGCCGGCCCGATCGGCTATCCGGGCGCGGCCGAGGTCGTCAACATGCGTCCGCCGTCCTACCTGATCAAAAAGGGCATTTCTTCTCTGGCCTGTATCGGAGACGGTCGCCAGTCAGGGACCTCGGGCTCGCCGTCGATCCTGAATGCGTCGCCGGAAGCGGCGGCCGGGGGCAACCTCGCCCTGCTGCAGATGGGCGATCGGGTCCGCGTGGACCTCAACACCAATACGGTCAATGTGCTGCTCTCCGACGCGGAACTGGCCGAGCGCCGCGCTGATCTTGAGGCCAAGGGCGGCTATCAGTATCCGAAGAGCCAGACGCCGTGGCAGGTCATGCAGCGCGCCGTCGTCGGCCAGATGGACACGGGCGCCACGTTGGAAGACTCGGTGCAGTTCCAGCGCATTGCCCAGACCATGGGCCTCCCGCGCGACAATCACTAGATACCGTTTGCAAACGCCTCAGGCTGAGGCGTTTGCAATACGGCATCTCCGAGGACCTAAAGTATCGCTGGCAGATCCAGCCCATGCTCGCGGGCGCAGTCCAGCGCGATGTCGTAGCCGGCATCAGCGTGGCGCATGACGCCCGTGGCCGGGTCGTTCCACAGCACCCGGCGCAAGCGGCGGTCGGCGTCTTCGCTGCCATCGCAGACGATGACCATGCCGGCGTGCTGCGAATAGCCCATCCCAACCCCGCCACCATGGTGCAGCGACACCCAGGTCGCACCCGACGCGGTGTTCAGCAACGCATTGAGCAGCGGCCAGTCGGAGACGGCGTCCGAGCTATCGCGCATGGCCTCGGTTTCGCGGTTGGGGGATGCCACCGAACCGGAATCGAGGTGGTCTCGTCCGATGACCACTGGCGCCTTCAGTTCACCGTTGCGCACCATCTCGTTAAACGCCAGGCCCAGGCGGTGGCGATCCCCAAGCCCCACCCAGCAGATCCGAGCCGGCAGCCCCTGGAACTTTATCTTTTCCCGCGCCATGTCGAGCCAGTTGTGCAGGTGGGCATTGTCCGGGAGCAGTGCCTTGACCTTGGCATCCGTGCGGTAGATGTCCTCAGGGTCGCCGGACAGGGCCACCCAGCGAAACGGACCAATGCCGCGGCAGAACAGCGGCCGGATGTAGGCCGGGACGAAGCCCGGGAAATCGAAGGCGTTGGTGACGCCTTCGTCCAGGGCGACCTGGCGGATATTGTTGCCATAATCGACCGTGGCGACACCGGCCTTGGCGAAGTCCAGCATGGCGCGGACATGGACGGCCATCGACGCCTTCGCCGCACGCGCCACGGCCTGCGGATCGCTTTCGCGCATGCTCAGCCATTGCTCTACCGTCCATTCGGCCGGCAGGTAACCGTTGACGGGATCGTGGGCCGAGGTCTGGTCGGTCAGCATGTCCGGGCGGACGCCACGCCGGTACAGTTCGGGCAGGATTTCGGCAGCATTCCCGAGCAAGCCAACCGACAGGGGCGTTTTTTGGGGCGTCTTCGCTTCGGTGATCCAGGCCAGAGCTTCGTCGATATCGGCTGTCGAACGGTCGAGATAGCCGGTGCGCAGACGCATCTCGATCCGCGACGCCTGGCATTCGATGGCCAGGCACGAAGCCCCGGCCATGACAGCGGCGAGCGGCTGCGCCCCGCCCATGCCACCCAGGCCGGCCGTGAGCAGCCAGCGGCCTTTCAGGTCGCCGCCGAAATGCTGACGGCCCATCTCGGCAAAGGTTTCATAGGTCCCCTGGACGATGCCCTGAGTGCCAATATAGATCCACGATCCGGCCGTCATCTGGCCGTACATCATCAGGCCCTTGCGATCCAGGTCGCTGAAATGCTCCCAGGTCGCCCAGCGTGGCACCAGATTGGAGTTGGCGATCAGGACGCGTGGCGCGTCGCGGTGAGTTTGGAAAACGCCAACCGGTTTGCCCGACTGGATCAGCAGTGTCTCGTCATCGTCGAGGCGGCGCAGGGTCTCGACAATCTTGTCATAGCTGTTCCAATCGCGCGCTGCCCGCCCAATGCCGCCATAGACGACAAGATCTTCCGGTCGTTCGGCGACGTCGGGATGCAGGTTGTTCATCAGCATGCGCAGCGGCGCTTCGGTCAGCCAGGACTTGGCGGTCAGTTCGGTGCCGGTGGCCGGCAGGATGCGGCGAACATTGTCGGTCGACATGGGGGCTCCTTACGGATTGACGTCGGGCAGGGCGATGCCGGCGGCCTGGGTAACGGCACCGGTACTTGCCAAAGCGATGGCCTTGGTCAGGTCGGGGTGGAAATGGCGGTCGTCATCAAGGGCCGGGACCCAGGCGCGGACCAGGGCACGTACCCGTTCCAGCGCTGCTGACGAGGTCAGAGGGGCGTGGAAGTCGCAGCCTTGGGCCGCTGCCAGGAGTTCAATCCCGAGCACGCCAAAGGCGTTGTCAGCCATGTCTTTCAGTCGGCGCGCACCGTGGGCCGCCATCGAGACATGGTCTTCCTGATTGGCCGAGGTCGGGATGGAATCTACGCTGGCGGGATAGGCTCTCTGCTTGTTTTCTGAGACCAAAGCGGCGGCGGTGACCTGGGGGATCATAAAGCCGGAATTCAGCCCAGGATGCGGCGTCAGAAAGGCTGGCAGGCGCGACAGGGCCGGGTCGACCAGCATGGCAACCCGGCGTTCGGCCAGGGAGCCGATCTCGCAAATAGCCAGGGCGATGATGTCGGCGGCAAAAGCCACCGGTTCGGCGTGGAAATTGCCGCCGGACAGGGCAACATCCGGGTCGGTGAAGATAAGTGGATTGTCGGAGACGCCATTGGCTTCGGTTTCGAGAGTGGCGGCCGCCTGGCGCAGGATATCGAGCGCCGCGCCCATGACCTGGGGCTGGCAGCGCAGGCAGTATGGATCCTGGACTCGCTCATCGCCTTTCAGATGCGAGGCGCGGATAGCCGATCCGACCATCAGTTCACCCAGGGTGTGGGCGGTATCGATCTGGCCACGATGACGGCGCACGGCGTGGATTCGCGGGTCGAATGGAGCGTCGGAACCTTTAGCCGCTTCGGTCGACAAGGCGCCGCACACCAGGGCGGTTTGCAACAAGCGTTCAGCTTCGAACAGGCCGGCCAGAGCATTGGCGGTCGAGAACTGGGTGCCGTTCAGCAGGGCCAGGCCTTCCTTGGGGCCCGGGACAAGCGGGCTCAGACCGGCCGTTTTGAGGGCGTCCGCGGCCGGCATGACGGTGCCGCCGGCGTCGATCTCCCCTACCCCCATCATAGCCGCCGCCATATGGGCCAGCGGCGCCAGGTCGCCGGAGGCGCCAACACTGCCCTGGCACGGGATCAATGGCATAAAGTCAAGGGTCAGCAGGGCTTCGAGCAGGGTCAGGGTGGCGATCTGCACGCCCGACACGCCCTGGGCCAGGCTGACCAGTTTCAGCGCCAGCATCAGCCGCACCACCGGCCGCGGCGATGGCGCTCCGACCCCGGCGGCGTGGGACAGGATGATATTCCGTTGCAGCCTTGCCAGGTCGTGGTCGTCGATTCGGGTCGAGGCCAGCTTGCCAAAGCCGGTATTGATGCCATAGACCGGTTCGCCCTGGGCCAGGATGCGCAGCACAGCGGCGGCGCTGGCCTCGACGGCGCCCAAACAGGCCGGATCGAGTTTGAAGGCAGCGCCGCGATAGATGTCGCGCCAGTGGTCCAGTGTGACCTGGCCGGCCGTCAGGGTGATCATGACACCGCTCCGTTGAAAACGCGTTGGTACAAGGGATTGAGGCCGACGCGGCAGACCAGTTGTTCCGGTGCGTCAACATCCCAGATGGCCAGGTCGCAGGCCTTACCGGGTTCGAGCGTACCGATTTCTGCGCCGAGGCCCAGGGCCGTCGCGGCATGACGGGTGACGCCCGCCAGGCATTCGCCGACCGTGAGACGAAACAGGGTCGCCCCCATATTCATGGTCAGCAACAACGAACTGAGCGGCGAGGTTCCAGGATTGTGGTCGGTGGCCAAGGCGATCGGTACACCGGCGCGGCGCAGGGCGTCGATCGGCGGGACTTTGGTTTCGCGAAGGGTATAGAAGGCGCCGGGGAGTAGCGTAGCGACCGTGCCGGCGGTGCGCATGGCGGCGATGCCGGCCTCGTCGAGATATTCGAGATGGTCGGCGGACACGGCGCAATGGCGGGCGGCCAGGGTGGCACCGTTCAGGTTCGACAACTGCTCGGCATGAAGCTTGACCTGCAGGCCATGGGCGCGAGCGGCTGTCAGGACGCGCTCGGTCTGGTCGGGCGTAAACCCAATGTTTTCGCAAAAGGCATCGACGGCTACGGCCAGACCTTCGGCGGCGACGGCCGGGATCATCACCTCGCAGACCTCGGTGATATAATCGTCCGGACATCCGGCATATTCCGGCGGCAGAGCATGGGCGCCCAGAAACGTGGTGACGATCCGTACTGGGCGATGCGTCGCCAGGGCATGGGCGGCGCGCAGCATCTTCAGTTCGTCAGCCAGGGTCAGGCCATAGCCCGACTTGATCTCGACGGTGGTCGTGCCTTCTGCCAGCAGGGTATCGAGCCGCGGCAGGGCCTGGGCGATCAGATCGGCCTCGCTGGCTGCGCGGGTCGCCTTGACCGTTGTGGCGATACCGCCGCCCGCACGGGCGATATCCTCGTAGGACGCGCCTTCCAGCCTCAGGCGGAATTCGTGGCAACGGTCGCCGGCATAGATAAGGTGAGTGTGGGGATCGATGAGGCCCGGCGTTACCAGCCGTCCAGCCAGGTCGTGCGTGGTGTCAGCATCAAAATCGTGCTCCGGACCGGCATAAACTATGCGGCCGTCACGGGCGGCAATCATGCCCTCGACGATCTCCACTCCGGAGGTCATGGTGATGAGGCGAGCCTTGGTCCACAGCGTATCGCAGCGCATCGGCCGTCCCCACAATTATGTCTAGACATAAAAGATAATGTATAGACATTACTTCTGGCAAGCGGCAAACTGTCCGGCGACGCAGTTTTCGTGAGGTGGCCCGGTGCAGAGCCGACTTTGGTTCAGAGAAGCCCTGCTCAGTACCGGGTGGGCACAGGATGTCCGCCTGACCGTGCGCCGCAATGTCGGCGTTGTTGCCCGGATCGAAACCGGTGTGGCGCCGGAAGCCAGCGACGAACGTCACGCCATCGCCCTTCCCGGCATGCCCAACCTGCACAGCCACGCCTTTCAGCGCGCCATGGCCGGGCTGACTGAGCGCCGTGGAACCGGTGAGGACAGTTTCTGGAGCTGGCGCGATCTGATGTACCGGTTCAATGCCCGCATCGGCCTGGAGGAACTGTGGGCCATAGCCGCCATGGCCTATATGGAAATGCTGGAGGCCGGCTTTACCCGCGTAGGAGAATTCCACTACCTGCATAACGCTCCCGATGGCCGCGCCTATGACAATCCGGCCGAAATGGTGGGGGCAATCGGCTCCGCCGCCATCGAAACCGGCATCGGCCTGACCTTGCTGCCGGTGTTTTACGCGCATTCCGGCTTTGGGGGCGCGCCACCGACCGAAGGCCAGAAGCGGTTCGTTTCCACGCTCGACAGCTATGCGCGGCTAATTGAAGCCTGCCACCCCTATATCGACGAAATACCGGGCGCCCGGCTGGGCGTCGCGCCTCACTCCCTGCGCGCGGTCACCGAGGAAGAACTGTCCGTGCTGTCCGCCCTGGCCGGCGACCGGCCGATCCATATCCACATCGCCGAGCAGGTGCGCGAAGTCGAAGACTGTCTGGCCTTTACCCGGCAAAGGCCGGTGGAATGGCTCCTCGACCACTGCGATGTCGGGCCGAACTGGTGCCTGGTTCACGCTACCCATATGACAGAGGATGAAACTGCCCGGCTGACGCGCAGCGGCGCCGTCGCGGGTCTGTGCCCGATCACGGAAGCCAATCTTGGCGACGGACTCTTCCCGGCGGCCGAATATGCGGGCCGCTGGGGGATCGGCAGCGATTCCAATGTCTGCATCAGCGTCGCCGAGGAATTGCGGGTGCTGGAATATGGCCAGAGACTCTCGCGCCGGGCGCGTAATGTCCTGGCGAAGCCTGGCCAGTCGACAGGTGCGCGGCTCTATACGGACGCCGCGGCGGGGGGCGCTCAGGCCCTGGGCTATCGGGCCGGACTCTTCGAGAGTGGACCTGCGGATATCGTCAGCCTGAACGCCGATCATGCGGCGCTGGCGGGAAAGTCAGGCAACGAGATCCTCGATTCCCTGGTTTTTGCCGCCACGGGCAGTCTGATCGATCGGGTCTGGCGGTATGGTCGCCTGCAGGTTCAGGACGGTCGCCACATCATGCGCGACCGGATTCTACCGAAGTATGTTCGCGCCTTGGAGACCCTGCGCGCATGAGCCTTGTTGGTAAAGGTTGGGCCCTGCACCGCCGCATAAGCCGCGACCTGGAAGACCGCATACGTTCTGGCGATCTACGGCCCGGCCAGCGCATCCCGACCGAGCACGACTTGATGCAGACCTATGGCTGCGCCAGGATGACGGTCAACAAGGCGCTGAGCCAACTGGCCGGTGACGGCCTGATCGAGCGGCGCAAGCGCGCCGGCTCCTTCGTGCGTATGCCGCGGCTGGAAACGCCCGTGCTGGAGATCCCCGACATCGAGGTCGAGGTCACCGCGCGCGGCGACCGCTACCGTTTCCAACTGTTGATCGCGCAGACCCGCAACGACAGCGATCTCAACGGCCCAACCCTGTCCCTGACCGGCATCCATTTCGCCCAGGACCGCGCCCTGGCCTATGAGGAACGCCGGATCAGTCTGACGGCGGTCCCCGAAGCGTCGACAGCGGACTTTACGGTGCAATCGCCGGGGCACTGGCTGTTGCAGGCTGTACCGTGGACGCGGGTCGAGCACATGGTCAGCGCCCTCGCCGCCCCCGCATCGATCGCCGCCCGGCTAGGCGTTGATAGAGGCGCTGCCTGCCTGGTGGTCGAGCGCCGGACCTGGAAGGACGAGAGCGTGGTCACCGTCGTCCGCCAAGTCTTCGACGGCACGGCCTACCGGTTGACCGCGTCCTTCGGCAAAACCGAGACCCGCTGATCCACCCTGATCACAATCGCCAGCTAAAAAATATCGCCGTTAGATATTCACCGATGAGGGGAGCCCTTCTTGACACCGGTGTCACGGTGAGGCTTATTGCTCTGGACAAAAGGCCCAAAAAGGGCTTGATGGCGCTAACAAGGCACATAACACAGGGACAGTCTAAATGCCGAACGACCTGGATCGTGACCAGATCACCTCCGCCGCGGTGCAGAAAGCCAGCAACTACCGCTGGATCATCTGTATCCTGTTGTTGGTGGCGATGGTCATCAACTACACCCACCGCCAGACCTTTGCGCTTTTGAAGGATGTCGTCGGCCCCGAACAGGGCTGGACTGAGCAGACCTATGCCGACATCGTCTTCTGGTTCCAGTGCGCGTACGCCATCGGCTATGTCAGCTTCGGTGGCATTATCGACCGCATCGGCGCGCGGGCCGGTTACGGCATCGCCTTCGTCATCTGGACCGTGGCCCATACCCTGACTGGATTCGTTGGCAATGCCTTTCAGTTCATGATCATGCGCTTTGCGCTGGGCATTGGGGAATCGGGCAGCTTCCCGGCTAGTCTGAAGGCCATTGCCGAGTGGTTCCCGCAGAAGGAACGCGCCCTGGCGGTCGGCATCTTCAACGCCGGCTCGAATCTGGGCGCCATCGTCGCGCCGTTCGCCGTGCCGCTGATCACGCTGGGCACCGTCCATATGACGCTCGGCGATTTCAAACTGGAAATGCAAGGCCTGGGCTGGGGCTGGCAAGCGACCTTCTTTGTCACCGGCCTGGGCAGCATGGCCTGGGTCCTGGCCTGGTGGGCCCTGTACCGCCGTCCGCGCGAACATCCCAAGGTCAATGCCGCAGAACTGGCCATTATTGAGAGCGATGCCGCCGACAAGAGCACCAAGGTGCCGTGGCTGAAGATCATCGGCGTCAAGGAGACCTGGATCTTCGCGATCGCCAAGTTTCTGATCGACCCGATCTGGTGGGTCTGGCTGTTCTGGCTGCCCGGCATGCTGAAAAAGAATTATGGCCTGGACCTGTCCAGTTTCGGCCTGCCAATCATCATCATCTACCTGATGTCCGACGTCGGTTCGGTCGCCGGCGGCTGGATGTCGTCGCAACTGATCAAGTCCGGCGTTTCCGTCAACTGGTCACGCAAGATCACCCTGTTCGTCTTCGCCCTGATGGTGCTGCCAGTCTTCTTCCTGGACGGCGTCAAGGATCTGTGGACAGCGGTTTTGATCATCGGTGTGGCCACGGCCGCGCACCAGGCCTTCTCCGCCAATGTCTACACCATTCCGACCGACACCGTGCCGCGCGCGGCGGTGGCTTCGGTCATTGGTTTTGGCGGCATGTGTGGCGCCATTGGCGGCATGCTGATGTCCAAGAATGTCGGCTTCATCCTTGAAACCACCGGGTCTTACCGGACCATCTTCTGGATCGCCGGTTCGGTCTATCTGATCGCCGTCCTCGTCATCCACGTCATGAGCCCGAAGCTCGAGCGCACCACCAAGCTGGACGGTGTTGCCGAAACGCCCAAGGCGTAGCACCTTGGAGCGCGGTTCGATCCGGTAGAACCGCGCTCTAAGTTTTTGTTTTGACGCGCGTCTTTATCCAACAAGTGCGTCACACTTTTTGGGATGCGCTTTAAGCGGGAGACGGCATAGCTGGTCGGCTTCTGGGGCCGGAACGCTCAGGCGTTCCGGCCCTTACTGTATCTAAACACCGCCACGGTTTGTTCAGGCTTTTTTGCTAGACTGCACACCTGATAGTTCTCTGAGGCTAGCTCATGTCGATCCGCGCCCGTATTCTTGCCCTGGTGGGTAGTTTTGCCATCATGGCCCTGGCTGTTACCGCATTGGGTCTGGTCACCCTGTCCGACTACAACCGCATGATGGAACGATCCGACCGCGCCTACCTCAACGCCTGGCGCGGAGAACACCTCAATCGCCTGGTCAGCCAGGTGGTCATGGAAGCACGCGGTCTGTATATCGCCAACGATGCTACGGAAACGACAGTGTTTGCCAGCAATCTCAACCGCAATCTCGATGAGATGGAGGTCCTGCTGGCCGACTGGCAAAAGGACGCCAACAGCGCTCAGGTCGCAGCGCTTCGCCAAGAAGCGACGGCCTTTATCGCCCTGCGCCGCGAACTGGCGCAGGTCGGGGCCGCCGGCGACCACGCCGGCGCGGAACGACTGGGCGTCGCCAACCGCCCGACCCGCATCGCCTTCCAGAGCAAGGTCGAGGCCCTGGTCCAGTCGACCCACGCCGAATTGACGGCAGCACGAACCGACGCCGATCGCTTCACCCAGCGCCGTGCGGTCGAGTTCTTCGCGGCGTCGATCATCGGTATCGTCATCATGCTGAGCCTGGCCCTGTGGGTGGTGTCGCATTTCGTCACCCGCCCGCTGCGTGATATCGCCACCGCCATTATCCACACGTCCAGGGGCGACTACGCTGTTCCGCTGCAGGAAACCGGCGGCAAGGACGAGATCTCAACCGTATGGCAGGCCCTCGCCGTGCTCAAGGAACGCGCCATCGAGCACGAGCGTCTGACTCAGGCGCAACGCGAAGCCGAACGCCAGGACGAGCTCAAGCTTCGTGAAATCCTGCTGGACTGATGCCGGGACGTAGTACCTGCCCGTGCCGGGTTCGCGTTTTCGATGCCTTTTTTCGCGCCCTTCCCTTCCCATGGCCGATGAGCGGGCCTATATAGAGGGTGTCCGGGCAACCGGACTATGGGGATAAACGCCCACGTAATAAGCGAACTGGACCCGGGTGCGATTCCCGGCGGCTCCACCATTCTCCCCTCGGGGATTTCTATGGGGCCGATCAGCATCGACAGGCGTGTAAAGGTGAAGCCTTCCCTCGGTATGAGCCTCCGCGATCGGCTCATTTTTTAACTGCGAACGATAACTTCGCTCAGGAGCATGCCCTTGCTGCGTAATGCAGCGGGGATCCTCCACCTAAACTCCTAGGGAATAAGCCCCCTAGGCGGGGCCCGGCAGGCGCCTTGCAACAGAAGCCTGCCACCTACCCATAATTCCCATGCCAGCGGCGGAGATAACCATCGCTTTTTCGTGACCGGACAATTTTGCGGTTTCGTTTGCCTCCCGGCGTGCTAAGCCTTATTGCTGCGCCCGCACACGCCCTCAGTCTCGACCAAGGATACCATGACCGACGATCAGATAAGTTCCGATCTGATGGACTATGCCAGCCTGACCCAGAACGCCCTGCGCGGCGTGATCCGGCAGGCCTTGCAGCGTGCTGCCTCGCCACAGGGCCTTCCGGGCGAGCACCACTTCTACGTCACCTTCCTGACGCGCGGTTCCGGCGTGTCCGTGCCGGAAGATCTGCTGGCGCGCTATCCGTATGACATCACCATCGTACTTCAGCACCAGTACCGCGACCTGCGGGTGGCCGATGACTTCTTCCGCGTCACCCTGACGTTTGGCGGTGCGCCCAAGGTGCTGACCGTGCCCTACGCTGCCATTACCCGCTTCCACGACCCCTTCGCCCAGTTCATGCTGGAATTCGAAGTGGAGGACAGCCGCGCCCTGACCCAGGACACCGATCCGGCCGACATGCTGGACGATGGATCTGAACCCGAGGTCGCAGCGCCGGACCTGGCCTCGCCCGCAGCGTCCGAGGCTAAGGAAACCGAAGCCCCCGACGACGCGCCCAAGGTCATCTCGCTGGACCACTTCCGCAAAAAGTAATCGTTCCCGGACTCCAAAAAGGACCTACGTCCCGCTCCCAGAATCGATTAAACTTACCGCCAAGGCTTATCGTATCGGCAGGCGTATCGGGATCTCAGACAACATGATGTGGCGCGCTTTTTCGGCTGGCGGCAGGATTTCGAGCATAGCCCCCGCGCTGGCTCTCATACTGGCCGTGACGGCTGGTCCGGCCGTGCCGCAGGAGACCGAAGTGGCAGCCTCTCCACCGGCTGCGGCCCCTGTTCAATCGTCCCTGAAACCCTATGTTCCGCCAGCGTCGTCCGCCTCGTCCAGCGCCGCCAGTGCCCCCAAGCCGAAGCCGCGCCCCCGTCCGGCGGCGGCTTCGGCCAGCGCCTCCAGTGCGACGTCATCGCCTGCGGGGCCCAGCTATCTCCAGCCCGTCACAGCGACGCCTGCCCCGCCGCAAGCGGCCACTACCCAAATAGCGCCCCCAATAGCGCCCATGGCCGTAGCCGATGCTGCCCCCGCCGCCAGCAATGTCCCGATCAGCGCGGACGACATTGAGACCTTCACCGATTCGGTTGTTCGGGCGTTGATGCAGCGGGACCATGTTCTTGGGGCGACGGTCGCTGTGGTCCAGGGCAACACACCGCTGCTGGTCAAGGGTTACGGCTATGACCGCCTGTCGCCGGCGCGCCGCGTCGACCCTAATACCAGCATGTTCCGCGTCGGTTCGGTCACCAAGACCTTCACCTGGATCGTGGCACGCCAGGAGATGGAGGCCGGCCGCATCGGACTGGACACGCCGATTGGTCAGCACGTTCCGGCCGATGTCTTCGCTGAGCGCGGCGTCTACAAGCCCCTGACCTTACGTAACCTGATGTCACACACCGGCGGCTTCGAGGACACCAGTCTGGGACACCTGTTCCAGCTCAATGGTGCCCAGCTGTCCGGTCCCGACGGCTATTTCCGCCGCCATACACCGCGCCAGGTGCGGGCGCCGGGTCAGTTCAGTTCCTATTCTAACTTCGGTGTCGCCCTGGCCGCCACGGCGCTCAGTCAGACCGCCGAGGCCAAGGACGTGCCGTCGCTGATGGAGGCGCGCATCTTCCAGCCCCTGGGCATGGATCACACCACCCTGCGCGAGCCTTACGCCACTGGCCCAGCCGACATCCAGAACCTGCCGGCACCGCTGGCCGCCAACCTCACCGGCTCGCTGTCGGATGGTTTTATCTGGGACGGCGCTACCTACAAGGCCCAGCCCTTCGACCATGCCATCGCCATGTCTGGGGCCCTGGGCGGATCGACGACGGCGCGCGACATGGCGCGGCTGATGTCGGTGATGCTGGCCAACGGCCAGGCCGACGGTATCTCGCTTTACAATGCCGACTCGGCACGTGCCTTTCGTACGCCGCTGCTCAAGATGCCGGAAGGTTATAATGGCTGGGCTTCGGGCCTGATGGTCGGCACGGCGCCGTCGGGTCTGGCGACCTATGGCCACAGCGGTGCGACCTTGTGGTTCAATGCCAACCTGGTCATCGTGCCGGAGATGAACCTCGCCATCTTTATCAGCACCAATACCCAGTCGGGCGCGGCCCTGGCCGAAAGCTATCCCGACCTGCTGCTAGATCATCTGGAAGGTGATTTGGTACGGCCGCCGCTGATGCCGGCTGCGGCCCAGGCCTATGCCGCCAACAAGCGCTATTACGACTCTCTGCGTGGTCACTATGTCTCGACCCGGCGCGCCTATGGCGGGCTGGAAGGCGCCATCACCCGGCTGATCAACACGGTCGAGGTCAGTGTCGACGGCGATGGCCGGCTCATCCTGACCACGGAGGACGGCATCTCCGCCTTTGTGCCAGCATCAGCTCAGGACTTCTTCAATCCCCAGGACAGCGAAAGCAGCGGTCCGGCCGGCAAGCTGGGCGGGTTGCATTTCTTGTTCGCCAAGCCGGGCGGCAAGGCGCAATCATTCGAAACCGCCAGCAACCTGATGCGCTACGAACGCATTGGCTGGATTCACAAGCCGGACACCCTGCACTTTTTGACCGGGCTTATGGCTGCGACCTGCATCCTGGTCTGGGTGTCCGCGGTACGCGGGCTCACGCGCAACGAACGGCCTACCGAGGTCCAGGCGCGGGCATCGCTGATCTCGGCGGGTCTGTCGCTGGCGTGGCTGGCGGCCATCTTTACCTTCAACGCCTGGCAGACCAGCCTGGCAGAAGATCCCGGCAAGCTGTTCACCCATTGGCCCAGTGGCCAGGTGCAACTGGCCTCATGGCTGGCAATCGTTGGGACCTTCGGCACCTTGTATCAAGTGGCGACCTTCTATTTCGTCGCCAACGAGGCGCAGAGGTTCAGTGTCAGCGACGGCTGGGCGCTGTGGCAGAAGATCGCCCACGGCGTGATGCTGGGCTATTGGTTGTTCTATATCATTGTGCTGGCGTGGTGGGGTGCGCTGATGCCGGTGTAACGCGCGACAACTTATGGGGTTTGGGGGTGAGAAGCGCAGGTTTGTCGCATGGCCGGCAAACCTGATGAAATCGACCCAGTGGGTCGATTTCCGCGACGAACGCCCAGAGCCATGCGGCGGGCGGCCCCATAAAATCTTTCTTTTTCCTTTTCCTTAGCCTCACCTCAAAAGGCGAGGCTAAGGAAAAGGAAGAGGGAAGACTTGGGGCCACGGGCCCCAAACCCCGTTACCTGTCAGCGCTTCAACGCATACACCTTTATCGTAATCTGTTCGCGTTCCCCTGGGAACCGCTCGACTAGCAACCTTGCCACCTGACTATCGTCGTGGAAAACAAACCCCTTGATCGCATCCAGCAGCGCCTTGGCCAGGTTGTCCAGGTCCATCCAGGGGGGATCGCCGATATGCTCCATGCGGATATCGACGGCGTGGTCTCCCCAGGCCGGCCGCGAACCGCGCCACTCTTTGCGGAAAAACTCATAGACCAGCGGCTTGTAATACCGCCCTTGCGTCGTCAGTCCGTCGATGACGATCTCCAGCCCTTCGGCCGTCTCACGGGCCTTGACCTTGCCCGAAACCACCCAGCCATCGCTCACGATGCAACCCGGCCGGCCACCGGCACATCACATGCCGAAAAATCCGCCCCGCGTTCTGCGCGAATGACAGCGACCTTTTCGGCGAAACCTGTCCCGGCTGTGTCCTCAACCTCCAAGCGTCCGTTGTCCTTCACATCGGCCAAAACCCGGACCGTCCGGATGACATCCGGTGCCGCCGGCGGTTCGCCCTGCGGAAGACCGGCCAGAATATCCTGCCCTACAACGACGCGACCGACCGGCGTGTATTCCCGGTCAATCCCCGGATAGACACCGGTCATGAAAAACAGCTCGGCATTGGCCGAATCCCGTTCAGCGTCGCGGCCCATACCGACGACACCCGTGCAGTAACTGATCCAGGCCGAACGGCTTCCGTCGGCAGCCTTCGGCGTCCCCCACGAGTTCTTTTCCACCGCAATATAGGGCATGGCGCCGATAAAGCCACTTTCCAGCCCCTTCGGCTTAGCGATCACCGTATGCGGCGCATCCACCTTCAACCTAAACCGAAACTCCGGCGGCAGGTTGGGTAGCTCGGTCTTGCCGCCTTCGACATTACCGACATCGATCTGGACCACGAAATTCGGCGCCACGCGCCAGAACTGCAGGCCGTCATAGGTGCCGCGACGGGTCAGCAGCTTGATGCGCTCAACCGCCTTGGGCGCCATCTCCGGGTGCAGTTCGACGAAGATCCGTCCCTTGGCCGTATCGACCACCAGCACATTCTCTGGATCGACGGCTTTCCATTTCGTGTCACCGGCCTGGGCCGCGCCCGCCGCCAACATCAAACCCAAAAGGGCAACGTGTACGCAGCCCCAAATGCGACGTTGCCCTAAGTTTTTTAGACGCCTCATGTCTACCCAAAAAGTGGCAATCCACTTTTTGGCAAGAGGCTTTGCCGCTGTCTTCATCATCATGCCCGATCTACGAAACTGTCGATGACCTTCTTTTCGCCACTGGTCTCGAAATCCACCAGCAGTTTATTGCCCTCCACCTCGGTCACCTGGCCGTAGCCGAACTTGACGTGGAAGACCCGCTCGCCGACCTTCAAATTCTTGGCGTCCGGCTTGGCGGCCACCGGCTGACGGTGCGGCACCGGCTTGCGCTCCAGGCGTGACATGTCGACACCGCCGGGCTGACTGTTATCACGCTCGCGCTTGGTATGGTTCGGTTGATAGCCTGCCCGGTCCCAGCGCGATTCCTGCGACGTCCATCCGGCATTGCCATAGCCCGTCTGGGAAGCCGCCTCGACATGCTCGATCGGCAACTCGTCGACGAAGCGCGACGGAATCTGGCTGGTCCAGCGGCCATAGACCTGGCGGTTGGCGACGAAGCTCACCTTGGCCTGCTCGCGCGCCCGGGTCAGGCCGACATAGGCCAGCCGACGCTCTTCTTCGAGGGACTTCAAGCCACCCTCGTCCATAGAGCGCTGCGAGGGGAAGATGCCCTCCTCCCAGCCCGGCAGATAGACGATCGGGAATTCCAGTCCCTTGGCGGCGTGCAGGGTCATCAACCGCACGCTGTTGGCGCCATTGTCGCGCTCCAGATCCATCACCAGGGCGACATGCTCCAGGAAGGCTTCGAGATTGTCGAAGGCAGCCATCGAGTCGCCCAGTTCCTTCAGGTTGTCCAACCGCGTCTGTCCCGAGGTCTTGTCGGCGCGCTGCATGTCGTAATAACCGCTGTCAGTCAGGATGGTGTCCAGCACGACTTCCGCCCGGCTCTCCTTTGCCAAGCCGGCCCAGCGGTCGTAGTCGCGCATAAAGGCGATCAGCGGCGTCTTGGACCGGCCCGGCAACTCATCCGTCTGGATCAGGTCGCGCACGGCCGTCATCACGCTCTGGCCGGAGAGACGCGCTTGCTGCAGCAGTTTCTGCACCGTCGCGTCGCCAATGCCACGCTTTGGGACGTTGATGATGCGTTCAAAGGCCAGGTCGTCGTCCGGTGACTGGATCAGGCGCATATAGGCGATGGCGTCACGTATTTCCGCCCGTTCGAAGAAGCGCGGTCCGCCAACGACGATGTACGGTATCTGCAGCATGACGAAGCGCTCTTCGAAGGCCCGCATCTGGAACGAGGCCCGCACCAGGATGGCCATATCCGCCCAGTTACGGCCGGACTTCTTGAGCTTCTCCATATCTTCGGCGATGAACTGGGCCTCGGCAGCGCCGTCCCAGATACCGTTGACGCGAACCTTGTCGCCCCCCTTCTGTTCGGTGAACAGCGTCTTGCCCAAACGCGCCGAATTGGCCTTGATAAGGCCCGACGCGGCGCCCAGAATATGCTGGGTCGAACGGTAGTTGCGCTCCAGCCGGATAACCTTGGCGCCAGGGTAGTCGCGCTCAAACTTCAGGATGTTGTCGACCTCGGCACCCCGCCATCCATAGATCGACTGGTCGTCGTCACCGACGCAGCACAGGTTGCGATTGGCGTTGGTCAGCAGACGCAGCCAAAGATATTGGGCGACGTTGGTGTCCTGATACTCGTCGACCAGGACGTATTTGAAGCGCTTGTGATAGTGCTCCAGAACGTCCTGGTGCTGCGTCAGGATGGTCAGGTTGTGCAGCAGCAGATCACCGAAGTCGCAGGCGTTCAGGATGCGCAGCCGGTCCTGGTACATCTGATACAGCTTCTGGCCGCGATTGCCGGCAAACTCCGTCCCGTCCCCCTTCACCTTGTCCGGCGACAGGCCTTTGTTTTTCCACTGGTCCAAATGCCAGGCGAAGGATTTCGGCGTCCAGCGCTTTTGGTCGATGTTCTCCCCTTCGAAGATGCCCTTAATCAACCGCACCTGGTCGTCGTCGTCCAGAATGGTGAAACTCGACTTCAAACCCACCAGTTCGGCGTGGCGACGCAGGATCTGCGCGGCGATCGAGTGGAAGGTGCCGAGATTCGACAGGCCTTCGGCAGACGGCCCGATCAGACGTTCGGTACGTTCGCGCATTTCGCGCGCCGCTTTGTTGGTGAAGGTGACGCAGAGGATCTCCCACGGCCGGGCCAAGCCGGTCTGCAGGATATGGGCGATTCGGGTGGTCAGCACGCGCGTCTTGCCCGTTCCGGCGCCAGCCAGGACCAGAACGGGGCCTTCCGTGGCACGGATGGCGGCGTCCTGTTCGGGGTTCAGGCCGGAAAACAGCTCCGGGCGTTCGGGAGGCCTGACGGCGGCGAGTTCGCTGATGCGGGTAGTGACAGATTCCATCAGAACAATTTAGCAACTGCCGCCGCCAAGTCCAACCCCGATTCCGTGATATCCGCAGAAGCCTTCACACGCACCTTCTATTGGCAGCCCGCATCCATCCATGACCCTTCTGCCGAGTGCAGACGGTCGGATGCGTCGAAATGAACGGTGATGTTATAGCGCACCTGGCAGGGATCGATCTGAAAGCCCTTGCCCATGGTTTTGCCATATACGCCCAGGGAAGGTTCACCCGGCCGCGGCGCAACGATGCCGGTATTGAACAGACGATAGCCGGCCGCGTTTAACTGACGCTCGACATCTGCCTTGGGCGCACCGGTACGCAGCGGCGGAATCAGGCCGATGCTCTCGCCTTGCGCCGGAGCGGCGTCACGGATAGCCAGGGTCAGGGCGTCAATGTCGCCCTGACCGCCGACCGCCGGTGTCGTCTGACAGGCGCCGAGGAACAGCGCCGCCAGTCCGAGTACCGGCAAAAACGAACAGGATCGCGGGAGGGTCATGACGATATCTCTGGGCAATAGTCTATGGTTTCCACCAGAATGGTGAAAATCATGGCCGAGATAGGGCACGCGTACCAATTACCCGGCCCGGACATAACATTGTTATGATTTGGGCCGCAAAATTCCCCGGAAATACTGTTACTCAGACCTTCTTGCGCTTGATCGTGGCACGTCCCTGGACAAAGGCCAGGGCGGACAGACGGCAGAAGGAGGCCAGAAGGCTTTCTCCACGTTTCGAATCAAGCTCCGCAATCAGGGCCGCGAGGCTGATTCGACGTTCTTTGGCGATGTTCTCCAGCACCACCCAGAACTCGGGTTCAAGGGCAACCGATGTGGCATGTCCAGCAAGGTTGACCGATCGTTTCTTTAGGCCAGGCATTTATTTTTCCTCCGGATCGTTGATGACCCGCTTTTGCAGTGTGCGCCGGTTTTGGCCGTCTCTATACGCAACTGTAACCCGTGTACTTACGCAAGCTTGTGGTAATATTAGACCACACCCCCTCCTCGAAAGTTAATCTGGGGTTTTTTATTGTTCCCCGTCAACAGGTTTTTGATTTTCAACAGTTGTCGCAAGACGATGACCGTCAACCTGTGCCATTTGCCGCTCACGTTCCCGGCTGGCCGCTTCGCGCGCTTTGACGGAAGTGCCGAAACGAATGCGATTTTCAGCCGCCTGTTTCGTTTTGCTTTGTTTTAGCTTGGCTTTTCGCGCCTTATTGAGATTGATAATGTCCGTCAATTAGGTCTCCTTCCGAGCCGATTCTGCGCTGCCCGGCGCACGGGTCAGCGCGATTTTTGACGTGAAGACGCAGGGGGCGTATAGACGGGCGCTTGAGATAACGCCTCGCAAATGCAAGTAGAGCCTACTTGCGTTTTCATGTTTCGACTGGGCCGCCCCGCCCGCCTGTAAGCAACCAATACCGCCATCGTTACGAACGATAGTTGTCAGGCAAGTATATACCTTATCTTTTTCCGCGTCCAGCCTTGAGTGTAGCCCGGACAGGAACGAGACGTTCCGGACATCTGCGGTTTTTGGATAGGATGGAAATAAATGAAAATTAAGGTGAAGCCCATCACAAGGTGTCTATAATCCGGTGTCATCTGAAACGGGTGACATCTTATGACTTTTATTCTCAACATTCTCTGGCTGATTTTCGGCGGTTTCATATCCGGCTGCCTGTGGCTTTTGGGGGGCGCCATCCTGGCCCTGACCATCGTTGGGCTCCCCTGGACCTTTGCCGCATGGCGAATCGCCGGATTCGTTTTCTGGCCCTTTGGACGCGAGATTGTCGACCGCTCCGAGTACGATGGCCAGCCCGATATCGGCACGGGTTGCCTGGGTGTCGGCCTCAACATCATCTGGTTTATTTTTGCCGGCTGGTACATCGCGCTGAGCCATATCCTCATCGCGATCGCCGAGGCCGTTACGATTATCGGCATCCCGTTCGCCTTCAAGGACGTGCAATTGGCCGCCCTAGCTCTGGCCCCTATCGGCAAGAAGATCGTCGACAAGCCATAGCACTGTCGCTCCCAATGAGCGCCCGCTGTCGAAACAAGGATTTCTGCGTCCCAGCGCCGAAATCCCCAGCATGCGACGGCATGCCGCCGCCCCTACCCAGCCTCGCGTCGCTTGAGCGACGAAAACGAGCCTCGCGGCGCCGGAGTGCCGCACAGACAAAGATTTCGGCGTCCCCAGCGCCGAAATCCCCAGCATGCGACGGCATGCCGCCGCCCCTGCGGCGAGCCTCGCGGCGCCTGAGCGATGAAAGCGAGCCCCGCGGCGCTAGAGCAGCAAAGATGACTCCCTTTTAATTTGATTTCGTTGCGGCCAAGGGCCACTTTACAAGGAAGTTTCGGAGTATCCCTATGCGTAAGTCCCTGATCACGTTCGCCGCCAGTATCGTCGCCATCACCTTGGCCACGGATGCCGTGGCCCAGATGCGCCTGATTTCCGACGGCCCGCAGATTGAACTGCGCGACCTGGCCGCCCGCGTCGTGGTCACGCCCGAGGATCGCAGCGACATCGACATCAAGGTTCGCTACGGCAAGGCCAAGGTACCGACCCTGATGATCTCCCAGCGCGGCAATGTGACCGTGCTGAACGGCCATCTGTCGGGCGGCAAGAGCAAGATGAACCTTCACTTCAACGAGGATGACCTGGCCAATGGTCAGGTGGCCATCGCCGGCCTGGGCAAGGTAAGATTCGACGACCTGCCGCTGATCTTCGTGCGCGTGCCCAACAACGCCGTGGTCAAGGACGCCGCCCTGACGGTCGGTCATGTCAAGCCCAGCCGCAGTCTGGACATGATCATGAGCGGCGCCGGCAGTTGGACGGTCGAGCCTGTCTCCGGACCGCTCAACATCATCAACAGCGGCGCCGGCGACATCAGCGTCTCGACCGCTGGTGACTCCATTATCGACAATATGGGCTCGGGCGATATCAACGTTCAGTCGGTGCGCAAGCTGAAGCTGACCCAGACGGGGTCGGGTGGGTTCTCGGCGCACAACAGCCAGGACGTCGAGATTTTCAACCAGGGCTCGGGCGATGTAGAGGTGCTGAATGCGCGCTCGGTCAAGGCCAAGATGAACGGTTCGGGTGACCTGACGCTGGGCAATGTGATGAACGGCCTGACCCTGGTCAACAACGGTTCCAGCGACGTGTCGGTACAAAAGATAGCCGGACCTGTCTCGCTCAGCCTGGCCGGGTCCGGTGATGTCGACATTGCCGGTGGCCATATTCCGGGCTTTGTCATGAAGGGTTCGGGCTCGGGCGATGTTGCCTTCGGCGGCATTGCCGGCACGGTCAATATCGACGCCAACGGTCCGGGCGACATCAGCATCATGAAAGCCACCGGCCCCGTCATCACGAAGGTGAATGGCTCAGGCGAAATGTACATCGGCCAGTAAATCCACCACGCCTGCCTGCCGTTTGCCGTTGGCAAATGGTTAACGGCAGTGTAGTCTTCCGTCGGTGGCCGCGAAAACGGCTGTAAGGGGGCTTTCATGGATCAGGTGATTTCCGTATTCAATGCCATCGGTGGTGGCATCGGCGGTGTGTGGGCTGCCTTGGGCGCCCTGTCGGTGCCAGTCCTGGTCCTGTTGATCGTCTTCGTCGCCATGGGGTTGAAAATCAATCAGGAATGGGAACGCGGCGTCGTCTATTTCCTGGGCCGCTATGCCTCGACGCGCGGTCCGGGTCTGTACTGGATCATCCCCTTCATCGAATACGTCAAACGGGTCGACGTCCGCATCCTGACGGTCAAGCTGGAAACCCAGGAAACCCTCAGCCGCGATGGCGTGGCGGTCCGCGTCAATGCCGTGGTGTGGTACAAGGTCATCGATCCAGCCAAGGCGCTGAACGCCGTGTTCGATCCCTATATGGCCGTGTTGCAGGCATCGGAAACGGCGCTGCGTGACACCATCGGCCAGCACGGTCTCGACGAATTGCTGAAGCATCGCGAGATGGTCAATGCCAAGCTGATGGACATGCTGGAACGGTCGGCGTCCAAATGGGGCGTAGATATCGACACCGTCGAAATGCGCGACCTCGACATTCCGGAACAGATGCAGCGCGCCCTGGCCCGTGAAGCCGAAGCAACTCGCGAAGCCAAGGCCCGACTGATCAAGGCCCAGGGCGAAGCGGCGGCGGCGGAAACCCTGGTGGCGGCCGCCAAGATGATTCAGAGCGCCCCGGCGGCGCTGGAGCTGCGGCGTTTGCAGACCCTTAGCGAAATCGGCTCCGAGCAGAACACGACGATCGTTCTGGCCCTGCCGATGGAAATGACTCAGGCGGCAAGCGGTCTGATCGACATGGTCAAGAACAAGACCTAAGAGCGATCGAGATTAAGTTGTAAGGCGTCCGCGAGGCGGCTTCGTTCGCTAAGTGGTCCACAGATTACACAGATTAGGCGCGCAAGCGCGCTGATTTTAATTGGCGCGAAGCGCCGTTCTTAATCCCGTCTAATCTGTGTAATCTGTGGATCCCCTTCTACCCTTCGCCATGGAAGAAGTCGTAGATCTTCTGCGCCAAGGCCGCGGAAATGCCTTCGACTTTTTGCAACTCCTCGACCCGTGCACTCGCGACCTCGCGGCCGGAACCGAAGGCCGCCAACAGCGCTCGCTTTCTCCGCGCGCCGATGCCGTCAATATCGTCCAGCGGATTCTGTGAGATCGCCTTGTCGCGCTTGTGCCGGTTGGCGCCGATGGCATAGCGGTGGGCCTCATCGCGCAGCCGTTGCAGGTAATACAGGACCGGCGATTTCGGCTCCATCATGAACGGTAAGCGTCCAGGCATGAAGAAGCGCTCAAGACCCGCATCACGATCGGGTCCCTTGGCGACACCTACGATGCGGATATCCTCCATCGCCAGTTCCGCCATCACGCCGAGAACAGCGTCCAGTTGCCCCTGGCCGCCGTCGACCAGGACCAAATCCGGTTTGCCGAAGGCTTTCTCACCTTCGGGCACGTCCTTTTCCTTGATTAGCCGCATGAAACGGCGCCGGAAGACCTCGGCCATCATGGCGTAGTCGTCGCCCGGCTTGGTATCGAGATCCCGGATGGTGAACTTGCGGTACTGCCCTTTCATGAAGCCTTCCGGCCCGGCGACCACCATGCCGCCGACCGCATGGGTGCCGCCCAGGTGTGAGTTGTCGTAGACCTCGATGCGGATCGGGGGGGCGTCCAGGCCAAACGCCTCGGCCACGCCCTGCAACAGCTTCGACTGGGCCGAATGCTCGGCCAGCCGCCGCCCCAGTGCCGCCTTGGCGTTGTTCAAAGCATGCTGGACGATCTCGCACTTGCCACCGCGCATCGGCCGGGTGATCTGAACTTTGCGTCCGGCTTTCAGGCTGAGCGCCTCCATCATCAGGTCCGGCTCGTTGAGATCGTGGGACACCAGGATCAGGCGCGGCACCTGGCGGTCCTGATAAAATTGCCCCAAGAAGGCATCGAGGATGGCGCCTTCGGTATCTTCGCTATCGACCCGCGGGAAGTAGGCGCGGTCGCCCCAATTTTGGCCGGCGCGGTAGAACACCACCTGCACGCAGGCGCCACCGCCTTGGGCAAACACCGAAAAGACATCGGCCTCTTCCTCGTTCAGATCCACCGAGGTCGACATGGCGACGTGATTCAACGCCCGCACTCGGTCACGCAGATGGGCGGCACGCTCGAAGTCCATCTCGTCGGAAGCCTGCATCATCTCGGCGCTCATGCGCTCGATGACCTTGCGGCTCTTGCCCCGCAGGAAATCATGAGCCTGGCTGGCCAAGGCATTGTAGTCCGGCAGCGAGATGACGCCGGTGCACGGCGCACTGCACCGCTTGATCTGGTGCAGCATGCACGGCCGGGTGCGCGACGCGTAAACACTGTCCGTGCAGGTGCGTAACAGGAAGGCTTTCTGCAGCGTATCCAGGGTATTGTTGACGGCAAAGGTCGAGGCGAAGGGGCCGAAATAGTCGCCCGGAATGGAATGGGCGCCGCGATGTTTGGTGACCTGTGGCGCTTCGTGATCCTTGCGCACCAGGATCTCGGCAAACATCTTGTCGTCGCGCAGCAGCACATTGTAGCGCGGCTTTAAGGCCTTGATCAGCCGCGCCTCCAGCAGCAGAGCCTCGCCTTCGGTGTCAGTGCGGATCAGCACCATTTCACGCGTCAGGGCGACCATGCGGGCGATGCGCTGGGTATGGAACCGACCTTGCGCATACTGCAGCACGCGCTTTTTGAGCGACTTGGCCTTGCCGACGTACAGGACCTCGCCGTCGTCGCCGAGCATGCGGTAGACGCCCGGCTTGTCAGGCGCCAGGGCCGCTTCACGCCGGATCAGCTCCGCGCCCTTCAGCGGTTCTTCCGGCGCCGGACTGTCCGGCGTAGCGATGGTGATTTCTGGATGGTCCACGACTCAACTTCTACTCTGTCTTCTGCCAATAGACGACAGCGGCGCATAACTCTAAATCAGGATTCTACCCTGATTTGGCAAGGGCATCAGATAGCTTCTTGGCCAGCCGCGCACGTTTGTGCGAGCCCGCGCGGCGCGTGAGCGCATACAGTGTAACAATTTCTGTTCACGGGCGCGTGATATTGCACTTGCGAAAATCGCCGTTTTTAGTATCCACAGCATATGCGTTTTGTATCGTCCGTTTTCCAGAGTCTGAAGGTGGCTTCAGGATCTTTCGCTGCGGCATTGACCGCCGCGGCGCCGGGATCGTCCCCGGCCGAGATCCGTTCGCTCACCGGCCTGCGCGGCCTGGCGGCTCTGTACGTGGTGATCTTCCACGCCAACGGGTTCTGGAAGTTCCCTGATCCGGTGCGGCCGTTCATCCATCACGGCTATATGGCGGTCGACCTGTTCTTCATTCTAAGCGGGTTCGTCATGGCGATGACCTATGCCCACATGTTCGAAGACGGCTTCTGCTTCAAGAAGTTCAAGCACTTCCTGGTACTACGCCTGGTGCGGATCTATCCGTTGTTCGCCCTGATGACGGTGCTGACCGCAATCCTAATCGTCACCGTCCTGGCGCCGACCTACCGCTTCGAAGACCTGCCTCTGGCCCTTCTGCCGAACTTTACCCTCACCCAGGTGTGGGGCCTGTCCAACTCGATCGTGCCCCAAGCATGGTCGATTTCGGCGGAATGGGCCGCCTATCTGCTGTTCCCTCCCGGTGTCTGGCTGGCGCTGAAGGTGTCGCGACGCTGGACCGTGCTGGGCCTGCTGGCCAGCTTTGCTGTGTTGGGCGCCATTGCCTACGGCCCGCACTGGATTGCCGAAACGCCGCTGCGCGGCCGCCACGGCCCCCTGGATATCGTCAGCTCCTACGCCCTTGGCACGACCCTGCGCTGCCTGGCGTCGTTCTACATCGGCCTCGTCGCCTGGCGGTTCAAGGACCTGATCCCGGCGCGCGCCGCCGGCGTTCTGTTCCTTCTGGCGTTGCTCCTGCTCTCTATGAAGGGGTCGGACCTGATCCTGGTCGGCGTCTTTGGCGTGCTGATTATGGCGCTCAGCCACGACACCGGATGGGTGGCGCGGCTGATGCAGGTGCGCTGGGTCTATTGGCTGGGCGGCATTTCCTATGCCCTGTATCTGATCCACGACATCGTCCAGAAGATCATCTTCCAGTCCTTTCCGGGCTGGGGCCTCAGCGGCGCCCTGCCGAAGTGGGGCTGGGTCATCGTGTCGGTGACCGTATCGATTGCCCTGGCAGCGCTGAGCCATTACCAGTTCGAAAAGCCCTCACGGACATGGTTCCGTCGCCTGATCAAGAACCCGCCGGCCTCGAAGCCGCGCGAAGTCCTGACGCCAGCGGAGTAAACCCTCGCGCCGGTTACTGCGGCAGTCTTCGCGAAGTGGGTCCACAGATTACACAGATTAAGAGAGATTAAGAACGGCGCTTCGCGCCAAGAATAATCAGCGCGCTTGCGCGCTTAATCTGTGTAATCTGTGGACCCACTTCGCGTAAATGGCCGCTACGCGGCGCTTTCGAGACAGGCATCTATTCTAGCTTATCAGCCTTGTACAGCGTCGGGAACAGCTTGATCCAGGCGCCCGTCACAATCAGAGAACCGATGCCGCCGAACAGGGCCGCACCGACCGGGCCTAGTATGCGCGCTGCCACGCCGCTTTCAAATTCGCCCAACTCGTTCGACGCCCCGATAAACAGGTAGGACACCGACGCCACCCGACCGCGCATATGGTCGGGCGTCACAATCTGGACCAGGGTACCGCGGACATAGACGCTGATCATGTCGGCCGCGCCCAGCACGGTCATGGCGAAGATCGACAGCCAGACATTGGTCGACCGGCCGAAGACGATCGTCGCCACGCCGAAGATGGCCACACCGCCGTACATCCACGGCCCGGCATGACGGCGCAAGGGCCGAAGCGACAGGTAGAAGGACATGATCAGCGCACCAATCGCCGGCGACGCCCGCAACAGACCAAAGGCAATTGCCGCCGGCAGCAGGGTATCGGCAACGATGACGTCGCGGACAAACACCGGCATCAACGCCGTCGCACCGCCCAGCAGCACGGCGAACAGGTCCAGCGAAATCGCGCCCAGGATCAGCTTGTTGGTCCAGATATAGTTCCATCCCTCCTTCACCATCTGGGTCTTGGAGGTGGTGGACGGTTCCGGCGCCGTCTTCGCCTTGATCGTGAACACCAGGACCGACGCGACGACCAGCAGGACGGCACAAAAACCATAGGCAAAATGGGTCGAAAATCCGATCAGCACGCCGCCGAGGGCCGGGCCGACGATCAGGCCGGTCTGAAAGGCCATGGAGTTGACGGCAATCGCCTTGGGCAGCACGAACTTGGGCACCAGCATCGGGCCGATGGCCGAACTGGCCGGCGCGCTGAAGGCGCGGAAAGCGCCCAGGACGGCGCTGAGGGCAAAAAAGCCCCAGAACGGCGCCGCCGGCAGAAACGAATAGGCCAGGAACCCCAGCGACAGCAGCATTTGCCCGACCAGGACGATAGAGATGATCTTCTTGCGATCATAGCGGTCCGCAATGATGCCAGCCGGGATGGTGAAGGCGAACAGGGTAATGAACTGCGCCAGGCCGATGAGGCCGACATACAGCGCCGATTCCAGCACGTTGGAGGTCTGACGGGCGATGTCGTAAACCTGCCAGCCTATGGCCGCGCTTTGCGCCGATGTCCCCAACACACCGCACAGGCGCGACAGCCAGAAGGCGCGGAAATCGGGGATCTGGAGCGGGTGGCGCTGATCCTGATCGGCATCAGGCACGTTGGGGGTCTCGCGTGGAGTCTCTGGCGTCACGGCAACAGCCTTTGCACACAAATGAGTTGCGGGCACCCTATTTGAGTCTTACATCCACCGCCATGCCGAACACCGTAAAATCCACGCCAATTGACCCTGTTGTCCTGACCCAGAACCTGATCCGCCGCGAGTCGGTCACGCCGGCCGATGCCGGCGCCATGGATGTGGTCCAGCGGGTCCTGGAAGGCCTGGGCTTTGCCTGTGAGCGGCTGAAATTCGGTCAAATCGAAAACCTCTATGCCCGCCGCGGCACCACTGGGCCAAACCTGTGTTTCGCCGGCCATACCGATGTTGTGCCGGGCGGCGTGCGGTCGTTGTGGCGGTACGATCCGTTCGGCGCTGAAATCCACGATGGCCTGGTGATCGGCCGCGGCGCCGTAGATATGAAGGGCGGCATTGCCGCCTGGATCGCGGCTGTGTCGCGGGTCGACGTCCCAGGGTCCCTTTCGTTCCTGATCACAGGCGACGAGGAAGGCGAAGCCAGCGACGGCACGATCCGGGTGGTCGAATGGCTGCGTGAACGCGGTGAGGTCATCGATCACTGCATCGTCGGCGAGCCGTCTTCCTCGGCGCAGTTGGGTGACATGATCAAGGTCGGCCGGAGGGGCTCGATCAACGCCACCTTCACCGTCACGGGCAAGCAGGGCCATGTCGCCTATCCACAGCGCGCTCTGAACCCCCTGCCCGTTCTGGTCGACCTGGTGGCGGCGTTAAAGGCGCGCGTCCTGGATGATGGTTATGAGGGCTTTCCGCCGTCGAACCTGGAAATTACCACGATCGATACCGGCAATACAGCGACAAATGTCATCCCGCAGTCTGCGATGGCACGGGTCAATATCCGCTTCAACCCCACACATACCGGGGCTGAGTTGAAAGCATGGTTCGAGGGGCTGGCGGTGGACCATGCCGCGCGGTCGGGTGCCAAGATCGATGTCCGGGTCAGCATTTCGGGCGAGGCCTTCCTGACCGAGCCCGGCCCCTTTGTCGACCTGATCGCCGAGGTCATCCAGGCGCAATTCGGCATCGAGACGGATCGTTCAACCACGGGCGGAACCTCGGACGCGCGGTTTATCCGGGCGCTGTGTCCGGTGGTCGAATTCGGCCTGGTCGGCCAGACCATGCACCAGATCAATGAGTGCGTCCCGGTGACGGAACTACAGGCTTTGACGGACGTGTATGCGGCTTTGATTGAAGCCTATTTCAGGAGATTCTGACAGCAATAAGGTTGTCCACAGATAAGCCAGATAAGCCAGATGGACAGCGCTTCCGAACCATAGCTTGTTGAAATGTATGAAGTTTCGACGAGCTTTGCTCGTCATTTTTCCGTTGGTTGATCCGCGATTTCAACCGTCTGCGCTGTCCATCTGGCTTATCTGGCTTATCTGTGGACAACCCTTTTTGCGCACGTTCAGATCGAGCTGTAGGTGCCGAAATCGGGCTCCGCCTCATAGGTGACATGCGTCAGATACAGCCCTTCCGGCGGGGCGACTTGGCCGCAGGCGGCGCGGTCTTTGGCCGCCAGAGCCTCCGCCACATCCGCGATATCCCAACGGCCGATACCGGCTTCTACCAATGTCCCCGTCATCGACCGCACTTGGCGATGCAGGAAGGATCGTGCCGCGAAGACCAGATGGATTTCGTCACCGAAGCGCTTCACCCGCGCGATATCCAAAGTCTTGACCGGGGATTTCGCCTGGCATTCAACGTGGCGGAAGGTCGTAAAATCATGCGTGCCGACCAAAGCTTTCGCCGCCTGCGCCATCACCTCGGCATCCAGCGGCTTCTTGACATGCCAAACCCGGCCCATATCCAAGGCCGGTGGGGCCCGTCGGGTGAGGATGCGATAGAGATACATCCGCCCCGTTGCCGAAAACCGCGCCGAGAACTCATCATCGACCTGTTCGGCCGCAAGGACCGACACCGGCTCGCGCGCCAGGAAAGCATTCATCGCGTCGCGTACCGTATCGGCCTTGAACGCTTTGCTGAGGTCGAAGCTGACCACCTGCCCCGTCGCATGCACGCCTGTATCGGTCCGGCCAGCCGCCGTGATGCGCAGAGCTTCACCCGAAAAGCCCAGGATGGCACGCTCAAGTGATGCCTGGACGGTCGGATGGTCGCCCTGGGCCTGGAAGCCCTTATAGGGGCGGCCATCATATTCGATCAGGCAGCGATAGCGCGGCATCAGATGAACCGGTCGCCCGGCTGCAGGTCGGTGCCGTTGAGAAAGTCCAAGGCGTCTTGCGCAGCCTTGCCTTCGCGCTGCAGCCGCAAGATCTGGATGACACCGTCGCCGGTCGCCACCTTGAGCCCGCCCAGCAGCAGGGTGCCGGGCGTCTCGCCGGAGTGTTCGTCGCTCAGGCGCGACATCAGCACCTTGACTCGGACTTCGCCCTTGCCGGTCGCCATGGTCGTCCACGCACCGGGGAATGGCGACAGGCCGCGGATATGCCAGTCGAGTTCGCGCGCCGGCCGGTCCCAGTCGATGCGCGCCTCCTCCGGCGTGATCTTGCGGGCATAGGTGACCTCGCCAGACTGTTCCTGTTCGTTGGCACCACCGCGTTCGATCGCTGCCAGGGCCACCGGCAGCAGGGAGGCGCCAAGGGTCGCCAGTTTGTCATGGAGGGACTGGGCGGTGTCCTCGTCGGTGATTTCGACCCGGCCCGACAGGATGATCGCCCCCTCGTCCAGGCCTTCCGACATGCGCATGACTTCGACACCGGTATGGCTGTCGCCGGCCATGATAGCGCGTTGGATGGGGGCCGCGCCACGCCAGCGCGGCAGCAGCGAGGCGTGGAGATTGAAACAACCCAGAGGTGGGTGGTCTAGCACGGCCTTTTTCAGGATCTGGCCATAGGCAACGACGATACAGGCATCGATGTCCAGCGCCTGGAACTCGGCAATGGCGTCGGCATCCTTCATCGATTTGGGCGTGCGCACGGGCAGGCCCAGGGAGGCGGCGAAGGCATGGACCGGCGACGGGCTCAGCACCTGGCCACGGCCTTTCGGCGCTGGCGGCTGGGAGTAGACGCAGACGATGTCGTGACCGGCCGCGACCAGTTCGGCCAGGGCCTTCACGGCGAATTCGGGGGTGCCCATAAAGGCCAGACGCATGAAAAAGACCTCGCGACGGTTTCGCCGCGAGGTCTAATCACAAATGCTATGTGGAGCAAGCCTTTAGGCGGCGCGGGTAAGCTTCTTCACTTTCGTAATCGCGCGGTCACGCTTGAGCTTCGACAGATGATCGATGAACAGCGTACCTTCCAGGTGGTCCATCTCATGCTGGATACAGACGGCGAACAGGCCGTCGGCGTCTTCTTCGACGGCGTTACCGTTGTAGTCGAGATATTTCAGCTTCACCTTGGACGGGCGCAGGACCTCATCGTAGATTTCCGGCACGCTGAGGCAGCCTTCTTCGTACGGCGCCACCTCCTCGGACCTCCAGATAATCTCGGGATTGACGAAGTAGCGCGGCTTCTTGACGCCTTCGGCATCGGGCTCGGCGCCTTCGGGTTTCTCCTGCAAATCCATGACGATGACGCGGATCGGCTCACCGATCTGGACAGCCGCCAGGCCAATGCCCGGCGCGTCATACATGGTTTCCAGCATGTCATCCATCAGGCGGCGCAGATCGTCGTCGACCTTGTCGACGGGCTTGGACACCTGTTTCAGGACGGGGTGGGGTACAGTCAGAATTTCACGAATAGCCATGTCGCAGATGTAGTCGTTTGCCCCGGAACAATCAAGATATACAAGAGCTTTGAACCACGGATGGACACGGATGAACACGGATTTCCGGTTTAGTCTGCCCCTGCCGCGCAGCGGCGTCTAAGTTGATTTGGAACCGCGAATGGACGCGAATGAACGCGAATATCCATGGTGATTTCAAACCGTGGAGTGTCTCAGATTTTTTTTTTGAGCGCGCATGGCGCTCCCTCTATTCGCGTTCATTCGCGTCCATTCGCGGTTTGAATCCCCCAGATGCTTCCGCTGCGCAATTGTATCAGGCTTGACCGGAAATCCATGTTTATCCGTGTCCATCCGTAGTTCAAAACCCTTAGACCGTCTCGTCCTCGGCCGGCGAAAGGGCCTGGAGCTTGGTCGCGGCGCGCGGTTGGGTTTCGATCGACGGCAGGTCGGGGATCGACTTGCCCTGATGTTCCACCTGCAGATCCTCGAACCGACGCGCCTGGGTCAGCACCTTGGTTTCCAGCGACCCAACGAACGCATTGTACTTGTCGACCGCGCGCGACAGGGATGAACCCAGGTCGCCGACATGGCCGCCCATCACCGACAGGCGGGCATACAGTTCACGCCCAAGATCGGCTATCTGGTTGGCGTTTTTCATCTGGTCTTCAACCCGCCAGCCGTAGGCCACCGCCTTGCACAGGGCAAACAGCGTCGTCGGGGTGACGATGATCACCTTTCGGTCCATCGCCTCGGTCATCAGGTTGGGCTCATGGTCCAGCGCCGTCGACAGAAGACCGTCGCCCGGAATAAACATCACCACGAAATCCGGCGAAACCTGGTCCTTGAACTGATCCCAATAGGCCTTCGCCGACAGGTCGCGGACGTGAGCGCGCAAAGCCTGGGCGTGGCGCTTCAGATGCAGATCCCGCGTCGCCTCATCCGTGGCTTCGGCAGCTTCGAGATAGGCGGTCAGATTGACTTTGGAGTCGATGACAAACACAGCCTCGGCCGAATTGCCCGGCAGCTTGACCACCACGTCAGGACGCCGCCGGCCTTCGTCGCCGTCCAGATTCTGTTGTTCGATAAAGTCGTAGCGCGACGACAGCCCCGCCGCCTGCAACACGTTACGTAAAACCTCTTCGCCCCAACGGCCCTGAACCCCGGCGCCGCGGCGCAGGGCGCCGGCCAGTTTCTGGGTCACTTCGCGGGTAGCGTTGGAGGCGGTCAAAAGGTCGGCGATCTGTTGCTTCAGCCCACCGGTATCGCCGGCGCGCGCCTCTTCCATGGCCTTCACCTGGGCCTCGAAGCGTGTCAGGTGTTCGGCGACCGGCTTGAGGCTGGAGCTCATCTTTTCCATGGCCAGCTTTTCGCGGGCGACAAACGCCTCCTCCGCCCGCTTCAGCAGCGAATCCGCCGAGACTTGCATGGCCTGCTGCGACACCAGTTGGAACTGCTCGCTCATGGTCGTGCGTGCCTCTTCCAGAGCCCTCGCCCGTTCGCGAAGCTGCGCCACCTCGACCTCGCTGCGGCGCAGGCTGTCCGCCATTTCGTCCTTTTGGGTCCTGAGCCGGCGGCCTTCGGCAAAGGCCAAATACCAGGCACCGGCGAAGACCAGGGCCAGGACCATAAAACCGAGAGACATGAGGTCGAGTGCGTTCATGTATTGTTCTTAGAGGGATTCCGCGAAACTGGCCAGTCCAATCTCTCCCCTTGCGCGTACACCCTTTCGCTGACAGTCTCAGCTCAGGCACGTTTCGGGGATAGGCAATGAACGTCAGGACGTTGGCTGGCAAGGTGCTCACAGGCAAGACGCCGTGGACCTATCTCTACCTGTTCCTAATTCCGTTTATCAACTGGTGCTTCGCAGCCGTTCCGCAAATCGCCTTGCCCGACGGCGGTTCCTGGACGCCGATGGCGATTGTTACGGGCTTCGTTCTTGTTGTGCGTGACTTTGCCCAGCGCGAAATCAATCACTGGATTATCGGCGCCCTGGGTGTCGGCCTGGCACTGTCGTTCCTGACGTCCGATCCGGCCGTGGCACTAGCCAGCACCTGCGCCTTTGCCGTCAGCGAACTGGTCGACTGGGCCGTCTATACCTTTATCAGGCGGCCCCTGTCGCAACGTGTTGCCATTTCGACAGCGATCAGCGCCCCACTGGACTCCGTGGTGTTTTACGCCATCGCCAGCACCTCGATTGCTGGAATCTTCAACATCTGGTCGCTGGCTTCGTCGGTCATTTCGAAGCTGATCGGCGTCTTGGTTGTCTACCTGATCTTGCGCCGTCGCGAAAAAGCCATGCCGCCGCCTTCGGGAGCCGTGCTCTAACGCCGGGTCTTCAGCGCATGGGCGATGGTGCCGTCGTCCAGCCAGTCCAGGTCACCGCCGACCGGCACGCCGCGCGCCAGGTAGGTCACGGTCGCCTGGTTCTGCAGTCCTTTCAGGCGATCGGCGATATAGTGCGCCGTGGTCTGACCCTCGACCGTCGCTGGCAGCGCCATGATGATTTCGTGGATGCCGCCTTCGCGCACCCGGGCGACCAGGCCATCGAGGCGGAGGTCCTCCGGCCGTACCCCGTCCAGCGCCGACAACAACCCGCCCAGGACATGATAGCGGCCGCTGAAGGCGCCGACCCGTTCCATGGCCCAAAGGGCGCTGTCCTCTTCGACAACGCAGATCATGGTCGTGTCACGCGCCGGATCGGAACAGGTGGCACAAGGGTTGCGCGTCGATAGTGCCCCGCAGACACCACAGGTCACCACCTTATCGGCAGCGTCCTGCATGGCCACGGTCAGCGGGATCAGCAGTTGTTCACGCCGCTTCAACAGGGCGAGCGCAGCGCGCCGGGCCGAACGCGGCCCAAGGCCCGGCAGCTTGGACAGCAGGGCCATCAGGCGTTCGATTTCCGGACCGGCACCTAAGGCCATGATATCTTAAAAGAACTTCGGCATTTTGGGGATGCCGCCCAACGGCCCCAGTTCGCCGGCGGCCTCCTGCAGATACTGACGGTTCAGCTCTTCCAGCTTGCGGCGCGCTTCGCCATAGGCTGCGCGGATCAGGTCGGACAGGACCTCGCCCTCACCCGGCGCCAACAGGCTTTCGTCGATGTTCAGCACGGTCATCTCGCCCGAGCCCTTCAGCTCCAGCGTGACCAGACCACCACCGGACGACCCCGTGGCCGTGCTCTCGCTGGTCTTGGCGTCGGCCTCATGCAGTTTCTGCTGCACGATCTGGGCCTGCTTCATCATCTGGGCAAAATCCATCAGTCTTCGTCCTTGTCTATGCGCTCGTCTTCGGGCACGGCCGGCGTGATATCGGTGACGGCGGGTTGCGGCCGGGCACGGACGGCCGTGATCTCCGCGCCGGGGAAGGTTTCCAACAATTTGGCGACGAACGGGTCAGCTTTCAAGCGTGCCCGCGCCGCATCGTTTTCACGCTTGTCGCGCTCATAAACGCTTTCGGCGCCGCCACCGCCTTCGGTGGCGATAAGCCAACGCTCGCCCGTCCATTCGCGCAGGCGCATGGACAGGCGCCGCACCAGGTCGGCCGGCGCCCGTGGCGCCAGTTCGAAGGTGATGGCGCCGGGCTTGAACGAAATCAGGCGGACATATTGTTCGACGTCAGTACGCAGACCGATATCGCGGCGTTCGGCAATCAGAGTCAGGACCTGGTCGAAGGTTTGCGGCTTGGGCGCCACCTGCTGGACCTGCGGCCGCACGGCCTGAGCGGCACCGCCCGAGACAGACTGGCCGCCACCTGGACCGCCGCCGCCCGGACCCGGGACGAGAGGTTCACCGTTCTGCAGCCGTTTCATCAGGACTTCCGGTCCCGGCAGGTCGGCGGCATAGCACAGCCGGACCAGGGCCATTTCGAAAGCCGCCGGCGCATCGGGGGCGCGACGCAGTTCCTCGAACGCCTTCAGCATCAGGGTCCACAGGCGCGACAGAGTCCCGGCGGACAGTTGTGCCCCCAGTGCCGTCACCCGCATGGCCTGAGCCTTGGGCATACGCGTGGCATCAGCCCCCAGGATCTTGGCGACCGACGTGCCGTGGCAGTATTCTAGCAGATCGCCCATGATCTGGGTCGGGTCGGCGCCATAACCATACAGGGTGCGGAAGCCCAACAGGGCCTCGCTCATCTGGCCGGAAATGATGTTTTCGAACAAGGCCAGGGTCGCCGACCGATCGGCCAGGCCCAGCATGTCGCGCACAACCTCGGCACCGACGATTTCGCCGGCTTCACCCTGGACCAGAGCCTGATCGAGCAGGCTCAAGCTGTCACGCACCGAACCTTCGGCGGCGCGTGCGATCAGGGCCACGGCGTCGGCGTCGATGCGCACGCCTTCCAGGCCGCATATCTTTTCCAGGTGCGGGGTCAGGGTTTCCGGCTCGACCCGGCGCAGGTCGAAACGCTGGCAGCGCGACAGGATGGTCACCGGGACCTTGCGGATTTCGGTGGTGGCGAAGATGAACTTGGCGTGCGGCGGCGGTTCTTCCAGCGTCTTCAGCAGAGCGTTGAAGGCCCCGGTCGACAGCATGTGGACTTCGTCGATGACATAGACCTTATAGCGCGCCTCAACCGGGGCATAGCGCACGCTTTCCAGCAGGTCGCGCATGGCGTCGACCCCGGTGCGCGAGGCGGCGTCAAGCTCCAGCACGTCGATATGGCGGCCGTCGATGATGGCCTGGCAGTGGATCCCCATGGTGGTCAGATCGACGCTGGGGCCCCCTCTTCCTCCTGAAGACTGCACCGTGTCCGATTCGTAGTTCAGCGCCCGGGCCAGCAGGCGCGCGGTCGTGGTCTTTCCGACCCCGCGGACGCCGGTCAGCATGAAGGCGTGGGCGATACGGCCGGCGGAAAAGGCGTTGGTCAGGGTACGGACCATGGCCTCTTGGCCGATCAGGTCCTCGAAGGTGCGCGGGCGGTATTTACGCGCCAGCACCGTATAGGCTTCGGATTTTTCGATCGGCTTGGCGGCCGGCAGGGACGCCCCGAACATATCGTCGGTGTCCAGATCGCGCTCGATGGGCTCGGCGGCGAAGGGGTCATCGTGGTCGGCGGTGTCGGACATGGAAGATTTTATAACGCCAAAAGAAGCAAGCGTCTCTCATAAAGCGCGATTCCTGCGCCGCTGGTACGACTGATTTTTGGGGAAAGGTGAGGCTTTATGGGAAAGGTGAGACGGCCGACCCGAAGGTGAATTCGTTGTGGCTGCTGCCTTCCGGCCCTGACCAGGTTGGCGAGGCCTTCGCCCGGCCGCCTCACCGCCTATATGCGCAATCTTGCCTTCGGATGCAAGAGGTGGAGAGCGTGATTTTATGACACCGGTATCATTTCGGTTGCGGACGGGTGGAGGTGGTGGCATGGTCGCGCCAAAAGTACCGGAGAAACGCCTATGAAATCCCCTGCCTTGCTGCTCGCCCTGTGTCTGGCTGTGCCGGGTTTCGCTCAAGCCAAGGTCATCGGCACGACGGTTCCGGCGCAGCCGTTGACGGTGAAGCGGATTGCCGATTTGCCGCCCGAACAGCAGGCGCCGTGGACGCAGTACCTCGCGCGATCGCAGGGCCAGATGAAGATGGACCAGGCCATTCTGGCGGTAGAACGCACAGGTCTCAGCGATATCGTCTACGGCAAGACCGGCGATGGCACCAAGACCATGCCGCTGAACCGCGACGCCGCCTGGTACGGCGCAACCGACGCGCGCCATATCGCCGACGCCATCGTCAGCTACCAGACTCCGGCCGGCGGTTGGGGCAAGAACGCACCGCGCGACGGAGCCTTGCGTCAGAAAGGCGAAAGCTGGATCGCCGGCAAAGAAGAGGGCTGGCACTATGTCGGCACCTTCGACAATGGTGCCACCACGACCGAAATCCAGTTCCTGGCACGGGTTCAGGCGCAGTTTCCGGGCGAAGACGGCAACCGGTATCGTGCGGCCCTCTACGCCGGCCTGAACTATATCTTCACGTCGCAATATCCCAACGGCGGCTGGCCCCAGGTGTGGCCGCTGGAAGGCGGCTACCATGACGCCGTCACCTTCAATGACAATGCGCTCAGCGATATCGCCGGCGTCCTGCGGTCGGTGGCCGGCGGTCAGGGCGACTATGCCTTTTTTCCGCCGTCAATTCGCACCCAAGCGGGTGACGCGCTGGACCGCGCCATCGGGGTGATCCTGTCGTCGCAGGTCCGCATCGAGCGCCAGCCGACCGCGTGGGGTCAGCAGCACGATACCCTGACCCTGATGCCGGTCGGCGCACGCAATTTCGAGCCCGCCTCGCTTTCGTCGAGCGAAAGTGCGGCGCTCTTGCTGGAATTGATGCAGGTTGAAAACCCTTCGTCCGCCGTAGTGGCGTCGGTCCATGCCGGAGCGGCCTGGCTAAAGAGCAAGGCCATGACCGGTGTCGCTTGGGTAAAGGTCGGCAACGACAAGGCTCTGGTCCAGGATGCCTATGCCAAGCCTTTGTGGGCGCGCTACTATAGCCTTGAGACCGGTCAGCCGATCTTCGGTGATCGCGACCTGACCATCCATGACGATGTCGCCGAGATCAGTGTCGAACGCCGCAATGGTTATGCCTGGTACGGCACCTCGCCGCAAAAGGCGCTGGATGTTTATGCCGAATGGAGTCAAAAACACTCGCAATAGGCTGGAACT
>NZ_GL883078.1:183900-232623 GCF_000204015.1 Asticcacaulis biprosthecium C19
GATTGTGCACTGACGCCGATCAGGCCCCTCAGGCTAGCCGCCCCGCGCCTAACCTCTCCCGTAAACGGGAGAGGGGTTTAAGGAAGGAATCTCTCCGTGAACGGCTACGCACGCGCCTGGTGGAAGGAAGCCGTTTTCTATCAGATCTATCCGCGCTCCTTCTGCGACAGCAATGGCGACGGCATCGGCGACATCAACGGCATCCGTCAAAAACTCAGCTACATCAAAGGACTCGGTGTTGACTGCATCTGGTTGGGGCCGCATTTCGACAGCCCTAATGCCGACAATGGCTACGATATCCGCGATTACCGCAAAGTCATGGCCGAGTTCGGTACCATGGCCGAGTTCGATGCGTTGCTGGCCGAGGTCAAGGCCGCAGGGATGCGCCTTATCCTCGATCTGGTGGTCAACCATACCAGCGACGAGCACGCCTGGTTTGTCGAAAGCCGCAAGTCCAGCGATAATCCTTATCGCGACTACTATATCTGGCAGAAGACGCCGCCCAACGCCTGGACCTCGATCTTCCGCGGCCCGGCCTGGCAAAAGGATGACGCCACTGGCGACTATTACCTGCACCTCTTCCACGTCAAACAGCCGGACCTGAATTGGGACAATCCGAAGGTCCGCCACGAGGTCTACGACGTGATGCGATTCTGGCTGGATAAGGGCGTCGACGGCTTTCGCATGGATGTCATCCCGTTCGTGTCGAAAGATCCAGCCTGGCCGGAACTAAGCGGGCGGCCGCAAGACACCTACGCCAACGGCCCCAACCGCGACGCCTATCTGCAGGAAATGCGGCGCGAGGTTTTGGAACCCTACCAGGCCGTTTCGGTCGGCGAGGCCTTCGGCGTGGCGCTGGCGGAAACACCAAAGCTGATCGACGAGCGGCGCGGCGAACTCGACATGGCTTTTCAGTTCGACACGGTCGATATCGATCGCGGACCTGATGGGTGGCGCCCATGGACCCTGCCCGAACTGAAGGCGATCTTCACCCGCCACGATGCCGCTTTCGACCGTCACTGCTGGCCGACGGTCTTCTTTTCCAACCACGACAATCCGCGCATCGTCTCGCGCTATGGCGACGATCACCCCGACTGGCGGGTGCGCTCGGCGCAGGTCATGGCGACCTTGCTTCTGACCCTGAGGGGCACACCCTTCATCTATCAGGGCGACGAACTGGGCATGACCAATGTCACCTTCCGCGATATCGCCCAGTTCGACGATATCTGGACGAAGAACGCCTGGCGTGAAGAAGTCGAAGGCGGCCGCACCACGCCGGAAGCCTTTATCGCCAACCAGAACAAGGTCAGCCGCGACCATGCCCGCACGCCGATGCCGTGGACTGCGGACGGTGGGTTCACCACGGGTACGCCATGGTTCGCGCTCAATCCCAACTACACCGACATCAATGCCGAGGCCGCTCTGGCCGACCCGAACTCGGTCTATCATGCATATGCACGGCTCATCGCCCTGCGTAACGCCCATCCCGCTTTGGTATACGGTGATTACCGCGACGCCCTGCCCCACGACGACAAGCTGTTCGTATATGAACGCAGCCTTGACGGCGACGTCTGGATGATCGCGCTCAACTTTTCCTGTGATGCGTCGGTCTTCCTGGCCCCCACCGGTTTCGACCTGGTTCTGAGCAATTACGGCACCGCCGACCGGCATCTGCGCGGCTGGGAAGCCCGCATCTACCGGAAGTTATAGCATCCTGACGCGGCCTGTGGCATAGGCCGCGCCATGGCTTTTGATCCCGTTTTAGAAACCCTGTGCCTCGCCCTGAGCGAGGACGTTCCTGCGCCGGCCGACGGCCCCGCCCTGTTCCTGCGCGCCCGCTACAACCCGGCGCTTGACGTCCTGCCGCGCGAGGCGTGGCTGTGCGACCAGAGCTTCAAACCCGACTATGACGTTCTGGTCCGTCAGGGTTTTGCTCTGCGCGAAGCCCCGCCTTTTCGCGAAGATGGGGACGGTACGCAATACGGCCTGGTCTGCGTGCTGCCGCCGCGCCAGCGCGAGGAATACCGCGCCCTGCTGGCCCGCGCCGTCACCGAGACCAGGCCGGGCGGCATCGTCCTGGCCTCCGTCAGCAATCTGGAAGGCGCCAAGACGGTCGAGAACGACCTCAAGGCCCTGTGCGGAAATGTCACCAGCCTGTCGAAGAACAAGTGCCGCGCCTTCTGGGCGCATGTCGGTGACGGCATAGACCGCGACCTGGTGGCGGCTTGGTCGCAGCTGGATGCGCCGCGTGAGGTCGAAGGCGGTCTGATCGGTCGCCCGGGTCTGTTCGCCTGGGACCGCATCGACGCTGGATCACGTTTGCTGGCCGAAAACCTGCCCAAGTTGTCGGGCAAGGGCGCGGATCTCGGCGCCGGCGCCGGCTATCTCAGCCGCGAGGTGTTGCAGCGCTGTCCCGCCGTCACGCACCTGACGCTGTTCGAGGCCGAGTCGCGCGCCCTGCCCCTGGCGCGGCAAAACCTGGCATCATTCGCGGACCGCTGTGACTTTCACTGGCACGACGTCACCAAGGGCGTGCCAATAAGCGTCTCTGGTCCGTTCGACTTTATCGTCATGAACCCGCCGTTCCACACCGGCCGCGCCGATCGCAACGACCTGGGCCACGGCTTTATCCGCGCGGCGGCCGGCGCGCTCGAAAAGGGCAGCGCCCTGTGGATGGTGGCGAACCGCCACCTGCCCTACGAGGAGGTTCTGAAGGCCGCCTTCAAAACCGTGATCACGGTGGCCGACGCCCCGCGCTACAAGGTTTTCAAGGCGGTCAAATGAAGCTGATCAAACTGTTGGCCAATCTCGGCTATGGCAGCCGCAAGGAGATGCAGCAGTTGATCCGCCGCGGCACCATTACCGATGCCGCCGGACAGCCCCTCGACGACGATTCTGCCATCGCCCATGACGATATCCGTTTGCGCGGCAAGCCCCTGGACCCGGCCCAGGGCATGATCCTGCTGTTGCATAAGCCGACCGGCTTTGTGTGTTCGACCAAGGACCGCGGCCGTCTGGTCTATGAACTCTTGCCCGAGCGCTTTTCCCTGCGCAAGCCGGTGATATCGACGGTGGGGCGGCTCGATTCGGACACGTCAGGCCTGTTGCTGATGACGGATGACGGCGATTTCCTGCACAAGGTCATCTCGCCGAGGAACCATGTCGCCAAGATCTATGAGGTCACCACCGCGCGCCCGATTTCACCGACCTATGTGCCGGTGTTTGCCTCGGGCGAACTCATGCTGGAGAGCGAAAAAGAACCGCTGAAGCCGGCCCAAATGGAGATTACCGGCGAGACGACCGCCCGGCTGACCCTGTATGAGGGGCGTTACCATCAGGTGCGGCGGATGTTCGCCGCTGTCGGCAATCACGTCGAAGCCCTGCACCGCGCGCAGATGGGCGAGTTGACCTTGGACGATCTCGCGCCGGGTAAGTGGCGCCTGATGACGCCGGATGACATTGCCATGGTGCTGAAGGTTTAGGAAATCCAGGTCGTGTCGCGTTTGACGATCTTCCAGCCACCATCTTGCAGACGCACCGTCACCTCTTCACCGTGACCGCACAGAGCGCGGCACACAAAGTCCAGGACAATCACGGCTTCGGCGTCGTCGGTGAAGCGCGGCTCATGAAACACCCAGCCGCGGTCCTGAACCGAGATCTGGACATTCGGCGCGTTCATCCGGCTGGCTGGGAAGATGGCCAGACCGGCGGCCTTGAGTTGCTCGCTGCAGTCGATGCCGCGGCTCCCCTCGCGCTTGATATCGGCATCGAATGGCCCTTCTCCGACCTGCTTTGCCACCTGCACGATCAGGTCGCAGGTTTCGGCTTCGGTCAGCGGCCGGCGGCGCGCGCCATCGGAGGCGGACGCTTGCGGTGCTGGCGCTGAAGCACAGGCGGCCAGTCCCAGCAACACGGCAGTCGTCAGGATACGAGCGGTCATGAGCAATCTCCTTTTACACCAAGTCTAGGCTCGCATTGCGGCGAAATCACACCGGACGTGGCGAGGCCAGGGCTGTGTACAGATCAGGCCGCCGGTCGCGGAAGAAGCCCCAGGCGGCGCGGTGGGTGTTGAGGTAATCAAGATCGAACTCGGCGACCAGCACGCCTTCTTCCGTCGCGCCGAACGACCGGACCAGATCGCCGCGGTTATTGGCGATAAAGCTGTGGCCATAGAAGGTCTGGCCGGCACCGTTCTGCGGCGAGATCAGGCTCTCAGTGCCGATACGGTTCGACGCGACGACCGGAATGACGTTGGCCACCGCATGGCCCTGCATCACCCTCTGCCACGGGGCGGCGGTATCGAGCGAGTCATCATGCGGCTCCGAGCCGATCGCGGTCGGATAGAACAGGACCTCGGCGCCCAGCAGCGCCATGCCGCGGGCGGCTTCCGGATACCACTGGTCCCAGCAGATGCCGACACCGATGCGGGCGAACTTGGTGTCCCACACCTTGAAGCCGGTATCGCCCGGCCGGAAATAGTATTTTTCCTGATAGCCCGGGCCATCGGGGATGTGCGACTTGCGATAGAGGCCCAGAAGGTCGCCGCCGGCATCAATGACGACCAGCGAATTGTAATAGTGCGGGCCTTCCTTCTCGTAGATCGAGGTCGGGATGACGACGTTCAGTTCGGCGGCCAGTTTTTGCATCGCAAGAACGGCCGGATGGGTGCGCCAGGGATAGGCGGTGGCGAACCAGCGCTCTTCCTGGGTGACGCAGAAATATTCACCCTGGAACAGTTCCGACGGCAGAATGATCTGCGCACCCTGCGCCGCCGCGTCGCGCACCAGCGCCGCGGTCCTGACGATATTGGCGGCCATGTCGGCGCCGTAGGCCGTCTGGAGGGCGGCCACCTTCACGGTACGGGGCATATCGGTTACCTCAGGCTTTGATAAGGGGCACTTGCTGGCTGATGCAATGGAAGCTGCCGCCGCCGGTCAGGATGGCGCGCGACGACAAGCCCAGGACCTGGCGTTCGGGGAAGAGGCTTTGCAGCGCCTCCACCGCCAGTTCACCCGGACGATCTTCGTAGATCGGCACCACCACGCAGTCGTTGGCGATCAGGAAGTTCATATGGGAGGCCGGGATGATTTCGCCATCCTCGTCGGTGACTTTTCCCGGCGACGGGATGCGCACCACCTGGATCGGACGACCGCGGGCATCGGTCTGAGCCGATAGCAGCTTCGCCGTCGCGTCATAGACGTCGGCATTGGGATCGTCGCGGCCGAAAGCCACGGGACAGGCGACCACGCCCGGCGCGACGAAACGCGCCAGATTGTCGACATGGCCGTCGGTGTGGTCGTTGAGCATGCCGTCATCCAGCCAGATGACCTTACGCACGCCCAGGGACTGGAACAGAGCCTGTTCGGCCAGGGATTGGGTCCAGCCAGGATTGCGGTTGGGATTAAGCAGGCACTGGCGCGTTGTCAGAACCGTGCCGCGACCGTCATGGTCCAACGCTCCGCCTTCCAGAATGAAGTCCTCGGTCGTGCTGGCGAAACCGTCGGCCTCGCTGATCTGACGCGCGACCTCATCGTCAAACTTCAGGTGATACTTGCCGCCCCAACCGTTGTTCTGGAATCCCACCGGCAGAGCCTGGTGGAGGTCGTCCTCATCGGCATCGTCGGCAACATAGATCGGGCCAGTGTCGCGGAACCAAATATCGCCGAAGCGGCCATCGACGATCTCGACCTTTTTGACATCACCCAGCAGCGTTTCCGCCGCAGCCCGGGCTTCGTCGCCCATGACCATCAGCTTGACGTGCTCGTCGCCCATTTCGGCCAGGACGCGCGCCAGGGCCGCGACCTCGGCCTGGGCCGGGATCAGGTCCTCCTGCCACAGATTGCCGTGGCTGGGGAAACCCAGCCAGATCGCCTTATGCGCTTCCCATTCCGCCGGAACGATTCGAGTCATGCCTGAGCCCACAATTGATAAGCGCCGCCTCTTAGCACCGCCATGCATACATTGCCACGACAATCAGGCGTAAAAAAGCGGCCCCGGACAAACCGGAGCCGCTTCATTTTTAGTCGTCGTCAGACGAAGCTTAGAACTTCGTCTTCAGGGTCAGCATAGCGGTGCGCGGCGCGCCAACGGAGTGGGTCGGCTGGCTGGCCGACTTGGAAACTACAGGCGTGCCCGGATCGACGTCGTTGATGACAACGGTGTTGTTGGTCGAACCCAGCGAACCCAGATAGGTTTCATCAAACACGTTGATCACGTTGATCTGAAGTTGCGTGCCTTCAAGACCGAACGGAACGATGTCCCAATTCAGGTCCAGGTCGAAGGTGGTGTAGGCATCCGACTTGGCGTCGTTCACGTCGGAGATGAAGCGTTCATCGACGTACTTGCCTTGCAGACCGACGCGGAAATCCGGATTGACATCCCATTGCATCCGCGTGGCGTAGGTCCATTCCGGTGTTTCGACCAAAGTCTTGCCCTTGGTCGGCAGGTAAGTCGAAGCGGTCAGTTGCAGGTCACTCAACAGTTCGCTGTGATTGTAAGAGGCCGAGGCGTAGAGCGACAGATGCTCAGTGGCCTGCCAGCCAATCTGACCGTCCCAGCCGTACATATCCACGTCGCCGACATTGCGGTCGACCGACAGCAGGGTGTCCGGATCGTACGTGGTCACGATGCGGTTGTGGAACTTGGTCGACCACAGGGCCGTCGAGGCCAGGATCGAACCGCTCTGGTAACGGTAGCCCAGGTCGAACGACTGAGTAGTTTCCGGATCGGCGATCGAGGTGACGAGCGGCGAATTAGCGGCAGCCGCGCGGCTGTACTTGTACAGGTTGTCCGTGCGCGGCGCTGAGATCTGCTCAGCGTAGCTGGCATAGATCATCTGGCTGTCGCCGATCGCGTAGGACACGCCAACGTTCGGAAGGGTCTTGGAATATTCCTTGACGAAGCTGATCGGCGCAATATGCGGCGTGGAACCGGTCGACGGGAAGAAGACGTTGCCCGAAGCGGTCGGCGTGCCGGAGGTCGCTTCGCTGGTGCAGCGCGGGAAGTCGCCGCCGGAGGGCTGGTAGCAATAGTTGTTCAGTTCGCGGGTAAGCTTCGGCGCGCGGACACCGAGGTTCACGACCAGCTTGTCGTCCAGGAACTGGCCACGATAGTCGAGCGAGAACTGTTCCAGCTTGGCGATCGAGAAACGGTTGCGGTTTTGCAGCACATTGCCGGTAAGTGACGTAACGGCATTGTCCGGATTGTCACGACCACCGAATACGTCAACCGGATCGCCATTGGCCTGCAGGTAGCCGAAGGCGCCGGTCTGGCGGTGACGGCCGTAGTCGAGGGTGTAGGCGCCGCGGATGCGATGGTTGTCGTCAAGGTCCCAGATCAACGAGCTATTGACGGTATAGCGGTGGGTGTTCGTCGTCGACGGACGCCACAGAGTGACGACGTCCATGACATCGCCGTCGCCGTTCAGGTCCTTACCGACGCCGGCGGTATCCGTACCGTCGTTGTCCAGCCGCGAGTTCTTTTCGTTGACGTTTTCGGTCTGGGTGCCGCCGTTGGCCAGGACGTATTGGACGGTTGGGTCAAACGTAAAAATCAGGTTGTCGGTCAGGTGATACTTGAACTTACCGCGCAGGCTGCCTGTGTCGGAGGGGTTGACGCGCTGTCCGAAATAATTGCCGCAGTTGGATGCAGCCTGAGCCGTACCGCCGACAGCCTTCGGGATCGTGCAGGTCGCGTCGTAGTCTAGCTGCGGATTGGTCTTGAAATCCGCAAGCGTTATGTTGCGGTAAGAATTGTTGCGGTTTTCGTTCCAGTTAACAGCCAGGCTGACATAGTCGCCGACATCGCCGAAGCCCTTGAAGATCATGCCGTTGTACTGCGTCTTGTCGATGACGCCCGGGCCTTTGAACTTGTCGTACTTGGTCTTGGAAACGGTCACATAGGACTTGAAGCCGGCGATCTCGCCCGTGTTGACCATCAGGAAGGCGCGTTTGTAGGCGAACGATCCGATGCCGAGGTTAAAGTTGACGCCGAAATCGTCGGTCGGACGGACCGTGGTGTAACCAACGGTGCCGCCAGCGGCCGAAGCGGTCGGGCTGTCGACATCAGTCGTACCCTGATTTACCGTGGCGCGCTCGATCAGTTCCGGATCCAGCTGTTGGTTGGAGTAGATGGCATAGTTGCCGGTGTCGTTCAGCGGCACGCCGTCGAAGGTCAGCGAGATGCGGTTGCCGTCAAACCCGCGGATGCGGATGTTGCCACCGGACGAACCATAAGGATCGTTGTTGGTGAAGTTAACACCCGGAACCAGGTTGATGCTGTTCAGGATGGTCTGGCCGGACGGCTGAGTCGCAATGAATTCCTGCGTGACCGTCGAGCGAGACTTGGTGATGTTTTCCTTGGTCAGGGCGCCGTCGATGGAGCGCGGGCTACGGCTGCCAGTGATGACGACCGCAGTCGATTCTGTGGCTTCCGTGCCGGTCGACTGGGCATAGGCGCCCGAAACGCTGACCAGCGACGCCAGCGCGGTGCCGGCCAGGATGATGGACTTGTTGAGTTTCATTCGGAGGATCCCCTCTCCAGTGGGTTACACGCAAAAAAGCAAAACATACCGGGCATCCGGGACAACAAATGAGCAGCCTGAGCTAGCCCAGGTTGGCCCCGTGAGACGCCGCAAGAATTGTGCTGTTAATTCTTTAGTAGGTTTCTCGCCGCTTTTTGAGCGAAAAGTGCAAACCTTTTGTGACGCTTGTCACATACGCAACGGGTTGCAGCCTTATTGTCACAGTTTGCTGCTGTGCAGCAGGCACGATTTTGCCGCATTTCGCGCGATTCCCTGGGGGTGCCGCAAGGGAAACCCACCATATATAGGCGCTCAAACCCAAGCCCTACCTAGATGTGCCGAGTCGTGACCGAACCATCACGATCTCGCGGGAAAAATTTCACACCATTGCATTTTCGTGAAGACGTGCGGAAAGACCCTGTGTCTTTTGCGACGCAGCATACATGTTGCGGATATCACGATGCCCTTTTCGGACAAGCAAAAACCCGGCCTGAAGACAGGCCGGGTTTCCGCATTTTCGCTTGTAACGTACGAATCGAGTTCTAAATCTTAGAACGCGATGTCGATCGTCGAACGACGGTTCAGGGGTTCCTTCACGCCGTCGCCGGTGGCGACTGCGGGTTGAGATTCACCCTTCCAGTCAACAGCCAGCTTGGAGCCGTCAACACCGAGACCAGCAAGGGCATCGGCCACGGTCTTGGCGCGGCGTTCCGACAGGCGGATGTTGTAAGCGGCCGAACCGGAGGTGTCGGCGTGACCGACGACCACGACGCGAGCAGCACCACCGGTCTTGGCGTAGTCAGCAGCGGCCGAAACCACAGCCTGAGCGTCCGCCGTCAGGTCCGACTTGTCGAACTCGAAGTACACGATGAACGTGCGGTCTTCGTACTTCTGCACCGGAGGCGCAGGCGGCGGCGGCGGCGGGGGAGCCGGCGGGGTCATCGGCGGAGCGGGCGGCGGCGGGGGAGGCGCAGCCACGACAGCCGGAGCACCGAAGGCCCAACGCAGGCCGACCGAGACCGTCTGGTCATTGAACTTGCCGGAGAATTCACCCGGCTGTTCCCAGCCAGCTCCGTTCGCGCCACCGCCGGCCATGTTGGCCGCGCTCAGAGGTGCAACGATGCCGTCGAAGGTGGCTTCACCAGCCGCCAGGTAGCGGTAGGTGACGTCCAGGCTCAGGCGGTCGGACAGGGCCCAGGCGATACCGGCCAGGAACTGTGCGGCCGGAACCGTGTCGGAACCCGTGATGCTGAGATCGGAAACACCACCAGCCGGGCTGGTCGACATTTGACCGATCAGCTTAGCCTTGACGTGGTCGACACCGACGCCGACGCCGACAAACGGGTGCAGCGAGGATTCCGGCAGGATGTCATAGTACAGGTTGACCATGAAGGTCGTCTGGTCGAACGAACCGCGCGGACCGCCGCAGGGATCGGCCGCACCACGGATGACGCCGACGGTGCACAGCGCGGTGTCAACGGTCGTGTTGCCCGGAATGGTCGGGTAGTCACGAGCAAACGGAGCAGTCGCGCTGGTCACGTCGCCGGGGCGATAGCCGCCTTCGAATTCAACGCGCCAGTTGGGGTTGTAGCGATAACCGAGACGGGCAAAGCCGGCCCAGTCTTCGTCGGTTGCGACGTCGTACATGTACGCGCCACCATCCGCCATCTTGCCGGTGGAAACGGCTTCATAGTCGCCCTTGGAATTGTAGCCAAGGTCGACACCGCCGTACCAGCCCGGGTATTGTTCGGCAGAAGCGCCTGTCGCTGCTACCATCGCAGCGAGAGCGACGCCCGCTAGCAAACTGAGTTTCATAATAATTGCCCTCTCTTGGCCATCGAACGAACAGCCGATCATCTCGACTGAAACTTCTAGTACGTGACTTCAATAACTTTCCGAAGTCGTTTTGCATAGCACCCAAATACGTATTTGGTTAAGAATCTGCACTTTTGGCTCCGCTTTGACGCGAACTGACACCAGAAAGACACGCTTATGGGAATGCAACCGTACAGGCGGTCATAATGACCGAACGCTACCGTAAAAAATCTATAGGCCCACCAAGGGGGCACATAAAAATATCATAAGGAAAAGAAAAAGGCTTGCGATTTCTTCGGCCTTTGCGTAGAGACACGCCCTCTGATCGACCCCCAGGCGCCCCGGCGCCGACGGACCGGGCCCGAACACCCTTTTACTGGTTTGTAAAATCAGGTGTTTTCTTCGGTCTCCCTCTGACGGAGAGGTGGCTGAGTGGTCGAAAGCACCGCACTCGAAATGCGGCATAGGGGCAACTCTATCGTGGGTTCGAATCCCACCCTCTCCGCCATATCACCTCTAAGAAGCACCCCCGCAAGGGGGCTTTTTTATGCCTTCATAACGCCGCAAAGTCTTAACGCCCGCTGGCCGGACCGCCCCGAAAAAACAGCGAATTTACCGCTTTTCCGCCGCAGTTATCGCAGCGCCGCATGGGCAATCGCGAGTCAGTAACCTACAAATGGATTTTCAGAGCGACCTGGACCTGGGTCTGGCTCTGGCGCGGATCCAGCCCCTGGGCGACGCGCGCCGGGCGAAAACTTTGCACGTGCACAACCTCAGCGGCCATGTCGAGGTGCTCCGTCAAAGGCCGCATCCAGGCCAGGGTCGCGGCGTGGCCCTTTTCGGTATTGTCATCCCTTTTGCGCCACGAAAGGTCCTTGACGGCGAACGCGTCGAATCGGCCGGAAAGGCGCGAACCGTCTTCGAAGCGGCGCGTCGCGAGCAGATAGATTGAGTCATATCTGATTTCGAAGGCACGTGCACCTTTGTCGACCGTGCCCCCCATGGCCGTTGCGCCGGTCATGTACTGAGAAAGTATCTCCCAATCGGACGCTGGCTGATACAGAATGCCCAGGTTGTAAAAACGTGTAGCCCAGCCATACTGGCCGTTGCGAACGATTTCAGGATTGCCTTGATTGTCGTAGAACTCCAAGTCAACCCTAATCGGCACCGGCGGTCGCCAATCAATTCGGGCGTAGTAACCCAAGCGCCCATCCACTTCGGCCAGCGGCTTGGATATCATCGCCTGCGACCGCGGAAGCCCAGGCAGGTCCGAAGGTAATGGCAGCGCAGTGCTTTCCGCCGCCGTGACGTCGTGCAGCGCCCAGCCGCGCCAGGTCAGGATGGTCGCCGATGTGTCGTTTTTCGTGAACCCGGCCAGGGTCAGCCCCAGTCCATGATCGCCCATCTGGGCCTGAACGTTGCCTTCCAGGCCCTGGACGAGGACCTCCTCACCGATCCAGCTGTTGATCGCCGACGGTGTCAGGGTCCGCGTCGTCGTCCAGCCGGCGCCGTCATGCTCCAGCGATACTGGCGGAAAAAACTGGCCGGCGCGCAGGCTGTAGCGAATCGCCGAGGTCGGCACCGGCTTCCACTTTACGAAAGCTTCTTCGATGCCGAAGGCCTCATTTGCGTCAGAACTGGGTGAGTCAGATCTGGGCGAATCAGGCACGTACTGCGCGATGATATGGGCCGTCACTGTGTCGGCGAGGCGCGGCTGCCATACCACGGCGGCCTGGGCCAGGTGGGCGCCCACGTCGTCGCCGCCATAACGCGTCTTGCCGAAGCCGCCGTCCCGCCAGCCGCGTTCGCCGTCGGATAAACTCAGCCGAACATCCGCCCACGCCTTGACGTTTTCCGGCTGGAACAACTGAACCTCAGCCAGGCATGGCAAGGCCGCCAGCCCCGTCAGGGCAGCAGCGGAAACGGCGAGGCAGAGACGGCGGGTTGGGGTCATCAAAGCGCCTTGCGGGGTCGGAATTCGGGCATGCGGGCGCGGGCGTCGCCGACCTGGCGGAAGTCCTCCAGGAAGGGAATCAGGGCGTCGTATGGCATGGGTTTGGCGATGCCGTAGCCCTGGGCGATATCGCAGCCCATGGCCTGCAGCAAGGTAAAGGAGGTGGCGGTTTCGACACCTTCAGCCGTAACCTTCATGCCGAGACCGTGGGCCAGGTCGATGGTCGACCGTACCAGCAGAGCGTCGCGCTGGCCCTGTTCGATCTCCATGATGAAGGCGCGGTCGATCTTCAGCTCATGCGCCGGGATCTGCTTCAGATAGGACAGCGACGACAGGCCGGTGCCGAAATCGTCCAGCGATATCTCAACGCCGTGTTCAACAAAGGTATTGATGGCGGCCAGGCCGATCTTGGGGTCTTCGATGACCGCCGTTTCGGTGATTTCCAGGCAGATATGCCCCACGGCCGTATCGACCATGCTGACCGTCCTGGCATTGAACGCTTCGTCCGAGAGCAGACGGCCGGAGTAGTTCACGCTGATGTCCAGATCAAAGCCGGCGTCTTTCAGGCGACGCTGATCTTCCAGGACGGTGTCGAAAACGTGCAGGGTCAGGTCACGGATGGCGCCGGTTTCCTCGGCGATGGCGACGAAGCGCTGGGGCGAGACATACCCGCGCTCGGGATGGTTCCAGCGCACCAGGGCCTCGACGCCGGTGATACGGCCCTCGCGATAGCTGAACTTGGGCTGATACCAAACGGTCAGCGCCTTGGACTGCAAGGCGGCAAACAGCTGGTCGGTCAGAAGCAGGGTGTCGGCCAGCTCGGAATAGATGCGCGGATCGAACAGGGCGATACCGGTCTTGGCGGCGCGCGCCTGGTCCAGCGCAATCAGGGCGCGTTCCACCATTTCATCCGCCGTCGGGCGGACATGGCTGACGTGGTAGACGCCCTGGGAGACATTGACGTCCAGGCTCTGATCGTCGGTGACCTTGATGCGCTTGACCAGACGCGCGGCGATCGCGCGGGCCAGCGGAATGGCCTGCTCGGCGTCGCACGGCGCCAGGCACAGCCCCAGGGTATCGGCCGAAAGACGGGCAATAAAGGCCTTGTCGAACAGGCGGGCCAGGATGGTCTGCAAACGCGACACCAGGGTGTGGGCATAGGCGCCCCCCCAGACGGCGCGGATATGGGCATAACGCTCGATGCCGATGGCCACGACCACGATCCCCGCTTCGGACTGGTCTTCCAACTCGGCGATGTGATCTTCGAAGGACGAGCGGTTCGGCATGCTGGTGGCCATGTCGGTCTTGGCCAGCCGGGTGATATCGCGCTCACGGTCCTCGATCGAAATGGCCATGTCGTTGAAGGCATGGGCCAGGTCGGCCATTTCATCCGTAGTCGAGATGTTCACCTGGCTGGAGCGGCCATCGCGCAAGGCGCTTGCCGCCTCCTTCAGCGCCAGGATCGGCCGGGTCAGTGAACGCGCCAAATAAAGGCTGGCCAGGATGACGAAGACAAGGCCCAGGGCGCCGATGCCGAACAGGACGGTCAGAAGCGGCTGATAGGCTTTCAGCGCTGCGCTCAGCGGATAGCTGAGCAGCAGCACGCTGCGCTGGTCACTTTCCAGGTTGGGCAGCGAGGTGGCCACGGCGATGACAGTCCCCTGGTTGCTCTCGACCATGCTGGCGGCCTTGGTTTCCAGGCTCTGGTCAATGAAGAAGCTTAAGGAACTAGGCTTGTAGGTCGTGCTTTGCTCGGCCGGCCCCTGCCACAGGCCGCCGCGGGTCTGGGTCAGGATCGAGGCCTTGATCGGGATCGAGGATAGCCCCTGCAGGTTCTGCATCTCGGCATCATCAAGGCGCGAGGCGAAAACGACCCAGCCCAGGCGGTCGGGTGCCATGACCGGGGCGGCCACGGCCTGGTAAGGATGGCTGTCGACCGAGATAATGCCGATCCGGGAGTCCACCTCATCGCTGGCTCCCAAGGCATGGGCCAGGTTGTGACCCAGCGCCGAGGTGTCGCCGGCGATTGGACGGCCATCACGGCCGATCACCAGGCCGGCATCGGTCTTCAGGCGGCTTTGCAGGTTCATGAACGCCGAATCGACGGTTGCCGTGTCTTCGGTCGCGAGCGCCTGACGGAAGCCGAAGTCGCGCGACAGCACCATGGCATTGGTTTGCAGGGCGTCGGATTTCAGCGACCAGATGCGGTTGAACACGCTGGCCGAGGCCTGCAGTTCCTTCTGGACGGAATCGCGGGCATAGGACAGCACGGCCATGTAGCAGGCAAGGGCTATCAGCAGCAGGGCCAGGGAAAACAACCCGCCATACATGACCGTCAGTTTGGTGCTGAGACGCTTGAATACCATGGACTATCCTAGTTTGTCGCAAAATAACGAGTTCATGTTCTCGGTCCTGATGGCAAATCGCTTGAAGTTGGTGAGAGCCGATTTCGTTATTTTTCAACGGGCCTAATAAGACCCGTTCGGGGTCAGTCGTGCGCGCACCTTGACCGCAAAGGTCTGGGGCGCGTTCGTCTTGCCGGCCGTCAGGGCCTTGGCGACTTCATGGTCGGGCGCATCCATCAGCGGATGCCAGACCTTCAGCGCCCCAGCCCCTTCCGGTACGCCCTTCAGCACGATCTTGCCGTCGGCGCCCGTGGTGGCGAAGTAAGGCGTATTGACGATGTGGATATAGGCCGACATCGAGTCGTGAATGTTGCAGCCCAGGGCATCCGTGCCGGCCTTGGTGAAGGTGACAGTGCGCGTCTGCCCCTTGCCGTAGAGCGGCAGCTGGAACGGCATGGCGGGCGAGAATGAATACACGTGGTGGTTGACGCGATCCTGGTTGGGAAAGCTCACCGTGGCACCGACCGGAACGGCCAGGACGAAGGGTGCGAACTGCACATTCTTCTGAGTCATGACGTACTGGGCCGACTTGACCGCAGCCGGAATCGCCGCGCCCGCCTTCGGAGTCCAGGTCACCACGGCAAACGACACGGGCTTTCCGCCGGCGTCATTGACGGTCACGCTCAGGTCCGCGGCCTGCACTGCAGGGGCGGCCAGAAGGACAATCAGGCTCGGGAAAACAGCTTTCATGCCATCGGGATATCACAACAGACTGAAAACCCGGTTAATTGCCTGAGAGAACACGGCTTTTCCACGAGGACCATCATAAAAGGCGTCACGATTGCTTTCGCAGAGCGGCTGCGCCATAGACGAAACCTCAATTTCCGAGGATTCCATGGCCAGTTTTGCCAGCGATAATACAGCGCCCGTCCACCCCAAAGTCCTGGCCGCACTGGCCACAGCGAATAACGGGGCCGCGCCCGCCTACGGTAACGACCGGGTAACGGCGCGTCTGCGTGAAACCGTGGCCGAGGTTTTCCACTGCCCTGACGTCAGCGTCTTTCCAGTGTTCAACGGTTCGGCCTGCAACGGCCTGGCCCTGGCACGGATGATTAGACCCTACGAGTCGATCCTGTGCCATCGTCAGGCCCATATCAATAATGACGAGTGCGGCTTGCCGGAATTTTTTACCGGCGGCAAAATCGTACCGATCGATGGCTTTGGCGCCAAGCTGACCGTAGCCGCCATCGGCGACACCATCGCCCATGCTCTGGAGCACGCGCCGCATACCTCGCGCCCTAGGGCGATCAGCCTGACCCAAAGCACAGAACTGGGCACGGTTTACAGTATGGATGAACTTGCCACCCTGACCGCCTTCGCGCGGACGCACGGTCTCTATGTCCATATGGACGGCGCACGCATCGCCAATGCCGTGGCGTCATTGGGCTGCGCGCCGCATGAGGTGGTGAAGGGCGTCGATATCCTGTCCTTCGGCGGCACCAAGAACGGCGCGATGCTGGCCGAAGCCGCGGTCATTTTTAATCCGGTGTTGGCCGAGGACTTTGCCTATATCCATAAGCGTGCCGGCCAGCTTCCGTCCAAAGCGCGGTTTGTCTCGGCCCAGCTTCAGGCCCTGCTGGAGGACGGCCTGTGGCTGGAACTCGGCGGCCACGCCAATGCCATGGCACGGTTGCTGGCGGAGGGTTTGCAAACGGTGGCAGGTGTCGCCCTGCTCTATCCGGTCGAGGCCAACGAACTGTTCGTCACCCTGCCGCGTCCTGTGGCGCAGAAGCTGTTCGCCAAGGGCCATCAGTTCTATCCCTGGCCGGCCGAAGGTCCGGAGGCCTATCGCCTAGTGACCAGCTTCGCCACAACCAAAGCCGAGGTCGACGGTTTTCTGGGCGAGCTATAAAGCCGCCAGCAACGGCACCAGGGCATGGCTGACCGGGGTGTGGACTCCAAACTGACGGCCTTTGCGGATCAGCACGCCGTTGCGCGCGTCCCACTCGCAGGCGCGGCCGGCACGGATGTCTTCCAGCATCGAGTTGGTTTCCTCCGGCGTGCACGACATCCACGTCGCCATCTGCTCTTCCATTACCGAGTCCGGCAGATCCGCCCCAGCGGCACGGCCCACCGCAATCGTCTCGGCCAGGATCGCCCGCGCCAGATCGGCGATGCCCGGCTTGTGAAACACGCCCATCGGCTGGCGGGTCAGGGCCAGGACTGCGCCTGACGCAGCATTGACGCAGAGCTTGCGCCACATCCGCGTCGTCAAATCGGCAACCGCTAAGGGGGTGGCGAAACTGCCGGCGAACAGGTCGACAAAGGCACGGCCATCGTCATTGTCCTGAACCAGCAGGCCGGCGCGGCCGTGCCAGAAGACCTCGCCCGGCGCCCGGCGTGTCGCCGGCACATCGACCACCACCGGCACCATAGCCACGTCACCGGCAAACGGGGCTACCCTGTCCTGATGCTCCACGCCATTTTGCAGAACCGCGATTCGCGTTCCCGGTCTGACACCTGCGCGAATGGCGTCGCCGGCCGAGGCCGTCTGATGCGCCTTGGTGCAGACGAAAACCCAGTCGGACGGCGCGGCGGGCCCAATCTTCGCCGGATGACGGCGGAACGGACCGTCGGCCGTGTCGACCGCCACTTCGGGAAACGGTTGGCGTGAGACGAAGGTGACGTCATGGCCGGCATCGATCAGCGCGGCGCCGACGGTCAGGCCAACCGCTCCGGGTCCGATAAGGGTAATGGACGACATGGCGGCTCCTTGTTTTTCGCTTTCGTCGGCCTTATCACAGGCCCGCCATGTCCAAAACCACCCCTGCTACGCTTTTTCTGACCAAGGCCGGTGTCGCCTTTGACCTGCACCCGTATGATTATGATCCGGATGCGCCGCGGGTCGGGCTGCAGGCGGCAGAAGCGCTGGGGGTCGATCCCGACCAGACCTTCAAGACCCTGATGGCCGAGGCCGATGGGAAACCGGTCTGCGTCGTTGTACCCTCGCCCCAGGAGGTCAGCATGAAGAAGCTGGCCGCCCACTTCGGCGCCAAGTCGGCCCACATGATGAAAGTACCCGACGCCGAACGGCTGACCGGTTTCAAGGTCGGCGGAATCTCGCCGTTTGGTCCGCGCAAGATGGTGCCGACCGCGATCGATGAGACGGCGCAACTGTTCGACACCGTCTATATCAATGCCGGCCAGCGCGGGCTGTTGCTCAGCATCGCCCCAGACGACGCCGCGCGGGTTCTGTCGGCGGGCTATGTCGATCTGATGGCCTGATCCGGTTGTCCTTGCGCGACGTACAGGCTGTTTCGCCGGAGACACGTCGTGACGCATCCCTTCCCGACCCTTCGTGTTGTGCTGGGCGACCAGTTGTCGACACGACTGGCTGTGATCACCGAGGCCGACCGGGACAAAGATGTGATCCTGATGGCCGAAGTGATGCGCGAAGCCACCTATGTGCGCCATCACGTCAAGAAGATCGCCTTCCTGTTTTCGGCCATGCGGCACTTCGCCCAGGCCCTGCGCGAGGCCGGGTTCAACGTCCGCTATGTCCGGCTCGACGATGATGACAACAGCCAAAGCCTGGAAGGCGAGATTCTGCGCGCGGTCAAGGCCCTGAGCCCCGATCGTGTTGTCGTCACCGAACCGGGGGAATGGCGCCTGCGCGAAAGCTTCGAGGCTCTGCGCCTGGCCCTCCCCGTCCTGTTCGAAATCCTGCCCGACACCCGCTTTCTATGCAGCCATTCCGAGTTTAACGCCTGGGCCGAAGGCCGCACCACCCTGCGTCTGGAGCACTTCTACCGCGATATGCGAAGGCGCACCGGCCTGCTGCTCGAACTCGATGGCAAGCCCAGCGGTGGACAGTGGAATTTCGACAAGGACAACCGCAAGCCCGCGCCGGCCGATCTGACGATTCCGCCGCGGATCAGCTTTCGCAAGGACGCCATCACTCAGGAGGTCCTGGACCTGGTCCGGACGCGGTTTCCCGACGGCTTCGGACGCCTTGAGCCCTTTCATTTCGCCGTCACCCGCCGTCAGGCCCTGCGTGAGTTGGACCATTTCATAGACTATATCCTGCCGCACTTTGGCGACCACCAGGACGCCATGGTCGAGGGTGAGCCCTATCTCTATCACTCGCTGCTTTCGACCTATATCAATGCGGGCCTGCTCTATCCGCTTGAGGTCTGCCAGCGCGCGGAGGCCGCCTGGCACGACGGCAAGGCCCCGATCAACGCCGTCGAGGGCTTTATCCGCCAGATCCTCGGCTGGCGCGAATATATCCGCGGCATCTACTGGCGCTTCATGCCGGACTATCTCGACCGCAACGCTCTGAACGCCAACCGCCCCCTGCCGTGGTTTTACTGGAGCGGCGAGACCCGCATGGCCTGCGTGGCCGAGGTGGTCGGCCACACGATCGACCATGCCTATTCCCACCATATCCAGCGCCTGATGGTGACCGGCAACTTCGCCCTCCTGGCCGGGTTGGATCCTGTGGCCGTGCACGAATGGTACCTGGCCGTCTATGCCGATGCCTATGAATGGGTCGAGTTGCCCAATACGCTGGGCATGGCGCTGCATGCCGATGGCGGCCTGCTGGCCTCCAAGCCCTATGCCGCCAGCGGCAACTATATCAACCGCATGAGCAATTACTGTTCCGGCTGCGTCTACGATTCGAAGGTGACGACGGGCGATCGGGCCTGTCCGTTCAATGCGCTGTACTGGGATTTTCTGGATCGCCATCGCGACCGCTTCGCCGGCAATCCCCGCATGCCCTATGTCTATAGCACCTGGGACCGGATGGGGCCGGAACGCCGGGCCGCCATCCGCACCCAGGCGGCGTTACATCTGGAGGCCATGGCGCAGAACCGGCTGTGAACCAATGGTCGGACGCCATCGTATATGTCGCAAAGTAACAGAGGTTTTTATGACCGCCACAGCAACCCGTAAGGCCCCCGCCGGGCTAAACTCTATATTGGCTCTGATAGTCGCAGCCGTCGTCGTCCTGTCGGCCGCCGTGATTGGCAATCTTGCCACGTTCAGTGGGCTCGTTCCCTGGTATGCCAGCCTGAACAAACCGGCCTTCACGCCGCCGAACTGGCTGTTTGGTCCGGTATGGTCGTTGCTCTACCTGACCATGATCTTTGCCTTCTGGCGCATCCTGACCCGGCCGCGCGCGACCGAGGGACGCGGTGCCGCCATCGCCTGGTTCGTGGTTCAGATGGTGCTGAACGGCGCCTGGTCGGTGGCTTTCTTCGGGCTTCAGTCGCCCTTGTTGGGCCTGATTACGATTGCCGCTCTGGTCGTCGCCCTGGTAGCCACCATCCTCACTTCCCTAAAGGTCGACCGCATCGCCGGTCTGATGCTCCTGCCCTATCTGGCCTGGGTCAGTTTCGCGTCTCTTCTGAATGGCGCCGTCTGGTGGTTGAACCGCTGATGGCACGCTTTCTCATTATCGCAGGCGCTAGCGCCATCGGACAGGCCACAGCGCAGCAATTGCGCGACGAAGGCCATCAGGTCATGACGACCGCGCGCGACGCCTCGCGTATCTCCCCTGACTTTGTGCTGGACGCCAGCGATTTCGACGCGGTCGACCAGACCCTTCGCGACGCCGGACCGCTGGATGGCATCGTCAACTGCTCCGGATCGCTGATGCTGCGCGCGGCCCACCTGACCACGCGCGCCCAGTATGACGAAACGATCAAGGCGTCCCTGACCACCGCCTTCGCCACTGTCCGCGCCGCCGGGCGTCACATGACCCAGGGCGGCTCGGTCGTTCTGGTGTCATCCGCCGCCGCGCGCACCGGTCTTGCCAACCACGAAGCCATCGCCGCCGCCAAGGCCGGTATCATCGGCCTGACCTTGTCCGCGGCCGCGACCTATGCCGGCACCGGCCTGAGGGTCAATGCGATCGCGCCCGGCCTCGTCGAATCGCCGCTGACCGCAGCTCTGACAAATTCGGAGACCTCCCGCCGCGTCTCCGAGGCCATGCACGCCCTGGGCCGTATCGGCAGGCCGGAGGACGCTGCCCGCGCGATCGTCTTCCTGCTCGATCCGGCCAATGACTGGATTACCGGCCAGGTATTGGGGGTTGACGGCGGGTTGGGCAGCGTGCGGCCAAAGATGAAGATGTAAGGTCACACCCTTGTGAGCGGTTTGCGCCTTCTCCCCACCGTCTGCCTTCGCTATCTTTAGCAGCGAGGCGGGCCGACAGGAGACCTTCGATGTTGAAACTGCACGGCTACTGGCGCTCCAGCGCCGCCTATAGAGTCCGCATTGCGCTCAATCTTAAAAATCTGCCGTACGAGCAGGTGTCGCATGACCTGCGCACCGGCGAACAGCATTCGGCGGCCTACAAGGCGTTGAACCCGCAAGGCCTGGTTCCGGCGCTGGAACATGACGGTGAGGTGATCACCCAGAGCCAGGCGATCCTGGAGTGGCTGGACGAGCGCTTTCCAGAGCCCGCGCTCCTGCCGGCGACGCCCGAAGCCCGGGCCGCCGTGCGCGCCATGTGCGGCCTAGTCGCCTGCGACATTCATCCACTGAATAACCTGCGGGTGCTCAAGGCGCTGAAGACCGATCTCATGGCGGATGAGAACGCCATCAAGCGCTGGACCAAGGGCTGGATCGGCGAAGGTTTTGCCGCCCTGGACCAACTCATCGCCCATCATGGCCACGGCTATTGCTTCGGTAATGCCCCAACCCTGGCCGACTGCCTGCTGATCCCGCAGATCTTTTCCGCCCAGCGCTTCGAGGTCGACCTCAAGCCCTACCCCAATATCCGTGCCGTCGGCGAACACTGCGCCGACCATCCGGCGTTCAACCGCGCCCATCCGCGGCACCAGCCCGACGCCGATACGGTAGACGCCCAGGTCTAAACGTGAGTCATTTACGCGTCTATTCTACCCCGGCCGGCGTCAGCCTGGGGCTTCTCGATCAGATCGCGCCGGGTAAGGCGCGCAACTTCGTGCTCGAAATCGGCGAGGCGCACTTCCATGGATTTGTCGTGCGCCAGGATGACCGGGTTTATGGCTATGTCGATCGCTGTCCCCATGCCGGCATGCCGCTGGCGCAGGAACTGGACGATTATTTGACGCCGCGAGGCGATCTGATCGTCTGCTCCTGGCACGGCGCGTTGTTCCGGATTTCCAGCGGTCTGTGCATCGGCGGCCCTTGTGGCGGTCAGTCGCTGACACCGTGGCCGGTAACGCTGCGCGACGGTCAGATCGTCACATCCTGACAGCCGTTATATTCCCGCAATCAGAAGGTACGGATACTGGGCCACGACCGTTCGCACCCGGATTTCAAACTGGTCGAGAAAAGCCAGTGTGGCGCGGCGATGGAGCCTTGCGGCTAAAGGAATAAAGGCGCGCGCCAGGATGAGCTTCGGGTGCACGCCGGCGCGAATATCAAATCGCAGGCCATCTAGGGCTGACAAGATCGCGTACCAGTTCTCTGCTGATAACCTGGTGATACCATAGTAGTGCCACCCGGCCTTCCAGGCCGGAAACTCAGCACTTATGGCAGATTGCAGAAACCGAAATGCCAGTTCGGACATGTTGAATACATCGGGCCCGTGCCGGTCATACTCATACCGGCTATCAAGGGCGCGATGGCTGGGAATGAACTCGAACGTCAGGCCACCGCTGGGTCCGTTTCGGATGTCGAGATCGATACGCATGGAAAGCTGGTCGGGCAGCGCCGTGAATTGTTAATACGAAAGCCTTAGCCCGGCCCAGCAACGCTAGCAAGCGCCGGCGACAGAAACGCCTCAACCTCCGCAACGAACCTTTCCGGTGCCTCCCACTGGGGATAATGGCCGCACTTATCGATCCGCACCACCCGCGCATCCGGAAGCAATCGCCCCGCGACCTCTACCTGCTTGACCGGGAAGACACGGTCCTGCTCGCCCCACAACACCAGGACCGGGCGATGCAAGCCTTCAGCCGCACGGGCGAAACTCTCTGTTCCTTTGACGCCGAATGGCCCGAGACCCGACACCACCGTGCGAACGAAGGCGGCGTGGCTACCCGGACGGCGGGCGAAGCCAGCCGCCAAATCGATCAGCTCCCGCGTGGCGAAATGCCTGTCCGCCATCGACAGGTTCAGCGCATAGGCATTGGACAGCCAGGTCGGTCGCCCCAGAGCATAGCCAACCCATGGCAGGGTCGGCGCGCGCAACGACAGGTCACATTCGCGCCCGAACCCGCCCGGCGCCATGACCACAGCGCGGTCGATACGCGCCTGGTGATTTTGTGACAGGCGCACCACCGTGCTGCCGCCTAAGGAACTGCCGACCAAATGCGACCGGGCCAGGCTCAGGTGATCCATCACCGCCACGACCTGAGCGACGAAGAAGGCGGAATCATAGGTCGCGTCCGGCCGATCTGCCTCGCCGAAGCCCGGAAAGTCGAAGGCGATCACCCTGAACCGACCCGCCAATTTCGGGATGATCTTGCCCCAGATCTCGATCGACAGGGCCAGGCCATGCAGCAGTATGACCGGGTCGCCCGGACCACCCGAATCGAACAGCCGGGTGGCGTGCCCGGTCCCAAGACGGATTCGCGAAACAGGAAGATCGAGCATACAGCCCCCGGAAATGATCGCCTCAGATTAGAAGCCTATTCATAAACAACTGTTACAGCAGGGGTAGATTTAGAGCGCGTATCGATCCTGAAGAATCGGATCGGCGCTCTAAACCTTTTTGTTTTGACGCGCATCTTATCCGAAAAGTGCGTCACACCTTTCGGATAAGATGCGCTCTACAGGAATCGCGCGGGGACGGCCTTTGATACTCTGGAACCTGCTGATCTCCGAACAGCTGGACCTGCGCTTTTCGCCGTCGCGCGGACTGACGGTGCGCATCGTCGAACGGCCGGGCCAGTGGATGGCGCCGGACGAACTCACGACCCTGATCGATGAATGCCGCGACGTCGCCACGGCCTGCCTGGAGGGCGAAACCCTCGACTACGGCATACTGGTGCCCGGTTCCGACGCCGCCCGTCGGACTATCATCACTATGATCTATGACAACGAAGGCCGGCCCATCGCCTTCAACGCCCTGCCGCTGATCCCGGCGACGCTCGGCGGCGAGCGCCTGGAGGTGCTGCATCTTGGCCTGGTCATGGTCCATCCGTCGGCGCGCAGTTCCGGCCTGTCGTGGATCCTGTATGGCCTCACCTGTTTCCTGCTCTTCGTCCGCCGCCAACTGCGTCCCCTGTGGATCAGCAGCGTCACCCAGGTTCCCGCCGTGGTCGGCATGGTCTGCGAATCTTTCGACGGCGTCTGGCCCGGCGCGCCCGACGCCCGCGCCACCTTCGCTCACCACTATCTCGGCCGCCACATCGCCCTGAACCACCGCATCGTCTTCGGGGTCGGCCCCGATGCCGGCTTCGACGACACCCGCAGCGTCTTCACCAATGCCTATACCGGCGGCTCCGACAACCTCAAAAAAACCTTCGATGTCGCGACGAAGCACCGCAACGAAGCGTACAACGCCTGGTGCGCCCGCGAGCTGGACTATGGCCGCGGCGACGATGTCCTGCAACTGGGCCAGCTCAACCTGGCCTCGGCGCGCGGCTTCCTGCTCAAATCGACCCCGCGCCACGCCCTGCCGCAGCTGGCTGTCCAGGTCCTGCTGCTGGGCGTGCAATCCGTCGTCGCTCCCCTGGCCCAATGGCTGGCCGGCAACCGCAGCCTCGGGCGCCTGCGCCCCTTCCGACAGGCCAAACCATGACAGAAGCCTTTTCCTACGACCAGATGACCACACGCAATGCCGGCTTCGTCACAGCCGCCGAACAGGCCCGGCTGCGTGAGGCCTCGGCCTTCATCCCGGGCACCGGCGGCATGGGCGGCGCGGCCTTCATGGCGCTGGTACGCGCCGGCATCGGCCGCTTCACCATCGCCGACCTCGACAGGTTCGAGGTGTCGAACCTGAACCGCCAGCTGTTCGCCAATCTCGACACGGTCGGCCAGCTCAAGGCCGAGGCCGCCGCGCAAGCCGCCCGCAAAATCAACCCCGGCATCGACATCACCGTCATGGGCGCCGAATGGGTCGACGACCTCGACGTCATCGCCGTCAACCACGACATCCTGGTCAACGGCATGGACGACGCCGGCGCCGGCGTTCACCTCTACCGCCAGGCGAAGCAACATGGCCGCACGGTCATCGACGCCTACGCCTCGCCCCTGCCGTCGGTCATCGTCGTCCGCCCCGGCGACCCGCGGCCGGAAGAACGCCTGGGCTACCCCACCGTCGGTACCGCCTGGCGCGAGGTTACCCCCGATATGCGCGTCCAGTGCCTGATGGCCGAGATCGAGTACGTCCTGGTCCATTCCTCTTCGCACCTCTATGTCGATCTCGAGATCGCCGCCGAGGTCGCCGCCGGCCGCCGTTCGCGCTTTTCCTTCTCGACCATGGTGACCATGGCCGGCACCCTGATGGCCGAAGAAGCCATCCGCCACATCCTGGGCCGCAAGGGCGGCGCCGACTGCCGCGGCTACTTCTTCAACCCGCACGCCGTGCGCATCGAACGTCCCCTAAACCCGCTGCTGGCCTGGCCCAAACGCCAGCTTGTTCGCCGCTTCATGCAGAAGATGATGGGGTCATGAGCCTGGCCCCCATGCCGCCCGCCGACGCCGCCATGAACGCCATCGCCCTGGCAGGGCTGGCCTTCGCCCTGGTGGCCGTGCCGCGCGGACCACGCGCCGGACCGCTGGACCGGCGCCTGGGCGGCCTCTATACCGGCCTGCTCGTCTTCCTGGCCCTGCGCCAGATCTTCTGGGCCATGGGACAGGCGTGGATCGTGCCCCTCATCATGGCTGCGGCCGCCTGGTTGCCGCTGCTGATCCTGCTGCTGGCCGAAGAAGTCCTGCGCCGCCACGCCGCCCGCACCGTCAAATGGTTCGTCCTGGCCGGCGGCGTCGCCTCGACCCTGGCTGCCCTGACCCTGGGCGCCAACTGGCCGCCCCTGGCGCTGCGCGGCTTTGCCGCCTTCCAGGTCCTGACCCTAGCCCTAGTCATCGGCTTTATCCTCAAGAACCGCCGCTACGAACTCAGCCCCGCAGAAACCCGCATGGCCGACAGCGTCGCCCTGGCCCTGGTCGTCTGCCTTCCCCTGACCCTCAGCGAGTTCCGTGGTCTGTTTCCAGGGCTTCCGGTTACGCTCGCAGCACTCGGCGTCCTGTTGTTCGCCGTCATGAGTTCGGCCCTGGCCGCCGGGGTCGGATCGCCGGCGCGCTTCGGACTTGACCTGTCCGCCCTGGCCGCTACGGCCGCGGTCGTCACGACCGCCATGGCCTGGCTGGTCCCCGCCCTTGGCACCGGCGACCTGGTCCGCCTGGGCGTGGCGATCGCCTCGGTCAATGCCGCCGCCCTGATCATCGCCCGTCTCAACCAAGCGCGCAGGCTGGGCCACCGTCGCTCCTCCATCGCCGCGACCCTGGCTGCTCTGCCCGATCCGGCCACGCCCGACATGATGATCGGCGCGCACCCGACCACGGCGGCGGGCCGGATCATCGCCGGCGACGGCCTGGCCCTCTATGGCGCCGACATCGTGACGGCGATCGGTGGCCACCGCGTCCTCAACCGCGCCACCACCACCGAGCCCGAGATCGCCGACGCCATCCGCAACCTGCTGGACGAACACGGCGCCACCCACTTGCTCCGGCTGTCGCCCCAGCCCCTGCGCCTGCTGGCCATCGCCTCGGGCAGCCTGGGCGGCAGCGACGCCATCGAAACCGACCTGGCCCTACTGTCGCGCCTGGTCGAAGGACAGGCCGCATGCTGACACTGGTCTCCGGCAATCGCGACGCCTTTTTCGAAGCGCCGTTCCATGCCTATCCGGCCGACGGCCCCTATGTCTCGCCCATGCGCAGCGACATCCTGCGCATGCTGGACCCGACCGACAACCCGCTGCTCAACGCCGGCAATCCTTACGCCTTCTGGACGGCGCACCGCGACGGCCGGCCCATCGGCCGCATCATCGCCCTGGTCCATCAGCAATCCAATGCCCGCCACGGCACCCGTCGCGCCCAGTTCGGCTTTTTCGACTGTGCCGACGATCCCGAGGCCGCCGCCCTGTTGCTGGACGCCGCCAAGGACTTTGCCCGCCGCCACGACCTGACCGAACTGGCCGGCAACTTCAACCTGACCGCCATGCAGCAGGCCGGCGTGGTCACCGAAGGCTTCGACGCCCGCGCCTATACCGACATGGTGGTCAACCCGGCGCACATCCCGACCCTGCTGGAACGTAACGGCTTCGAAGCCTTTTTCCCGATGTCGACCTTCACCCTCGATCTCGCCACGGCCACCCCGCCGCAACCGGACTGGGACGTGCTGGCTGCGGCCGGTTACCGTTTCGCCCCCATCGCCCGCAGCGACTTCAAGGCCCGCATGGAGGAAGCCCGCATCGTCCTCAATGACGGCTTCAGCGACAATCCGATGTTCGTGCCCCTGACCGCCGACGAGTTCGACTTCCAGGCGCGCGAGATGATGACCATCCTCGATCCGCGCCTGTCGGCCATGCTGCACCACGACGGCCGCCCGGTCGGCACCATAATCTGCATTCCCGACCTCAACGGCTTCATGAAGGCCAGCCGCTCGCGCTATGGCCTGAGCGCGCCCTGGCACTTCCTGCGCTACCGCCTCAACCGCCGGCGCGCCGTGATCATCTTCTATTCGGTGGCCCGCGACCACCACGGCCTGGGGCTGAACTCGGCCATGCTGGCTCGGGTGATCAATGCCCTGAAAACCAGCGGCTATGACGAACTGGGCATTACCTGGATCGCCGACCAGAACGCGGCCAGCCTGCGCCAGATGGAGAAGATCGGCGCCCAGCGGTTGCAGCGCCTGCACCTGTTCCGCAAGGCGATCGCATGAGCCTGTCCTCCGATCAGATCCACACCGTCGTGGCCGAAGCCGCCTTCGCCCCCAATGTTCACAACATCCAGCCGGCGCGCTGGCGGTTCACCGGCCAGGACGTCATCCTCTATGAAGACACCTGCCGCCGTCTGCCAGCCGGCGATCCGACGGGTCGCGACAGCGCTATCAGCCTCGGGGCCGCCGCCGAAGGCCTGGCCATCGCGCTTTCCGCCCAGGGTTGGGGGCTGGAAGACAATCCAGATCCCCAGCCTGACGAGGCACCGATGCGTTTCGTCCACCGTTTCCGGCTGGTGAAGCGCGACAGCGAGGATATCCTCTATCGCGTGTTGCAGCGACGGTATTCCCACCGCGGTGCCTTCCTCCCGCTCAAGCCCCTCGATCGTCAGGCGGCGCAGGGCATGACCGGCGACAGCCTGGCGGTGATCACCGAGCCCGAGGCCCTGGCTCAGGTCGCCCGCGCCTATGATGCAGCCAGTCTGAGATTTTTTCGCGATGCGGCGTTCCGCGCCGAGCTGGTTTCGTGGATGCGGTTGTCACGGACACATCCGCGCTGGGCGCTGGACGGTCTGAACGCCGAGGCCATGGCTCTGTCGCCGGTCGAGGCTATGGGGGCCGGCTTCGTACTGAAACCGCGCGTATTTTCGGTGTTGGATACCATCGGACTCGCCGGACCTTTGACGGGAGAAGCTTCGCGGGTCACCGACAGCGCCGCCGTGGTCGTCTTTCACCGGCCGGTGGGCGAAGATCCGTTCATGTCCGGCCGTGAATTTCATCGCAACTGGTTGAGGATGGTCGCCGCAAGCTTTCAGGGCGCGGTCATGGCCGCCCTGGCCGATGACGTGGTTGCCAGCGCCACCGTGGCCCGATTGACAGGCTTGGACGCTTCGAAGAGGATTATCTCCACCTGGCGGATCGGCCGCGTGACGGGTTTGCCGCCTGCCCGCGCCCGCCTGCCGGTCGACGAAATTCTGGTCTAAAGCTTCTTAAGGTAGGCGATCAGGTCGCGCTTCTGGGCCGGCTTCAACTCCGCCCCAAAATCATGCCCGCCACTGCCATAACCGGGCGCGGAGGTCTCCAGAACCCACGGCTGCGACCACGGCACATACCCCGCCGGGTACGATCCGTTTGCGGTCAGGTCGATCCCCACCGTATCGAAATTCAGGCGATGCCCTCCCACCATGAAGCGCCCAGGCCGCGGCGCCAATCCCAGAAGCGCCGCCAAGCTAGGCACGGAGCCATTGTGCAGGTAGGGCGCCGTCGCCCACAGCCCTGACAGGGGTGGCGCGGCGTAGAGGCCGGTCGCCGACGCCGTCATCGGCTTTCCGTACGCGGTCGCATTAACGGCGCGCGACAACTCCGGACTGAAGGCCCTGGCACGCGCTGGGTCGGTGCCGACATCGCCCGCCCAGTTGGGGAAGCTAACCAGGCGCGGTGTGGCACCGCTGTCGTCATAGCTGCCGTGACAAGCGGCGCAAGCCTGGCGGTAGACCTCGCTGCCCCGCGCCGCAGCCCGTTCATCCGCTGTCCCCGGAAACGGCTGCGGCCGATAGCTGCCCAGAAAGGCGTAGATGTCGTCCGCCTTACGGATGTTTCCGGAAGCCCGTTTGGGACTGATCCCCATACTCGGAACCGAAAAGAAGGTGGTGATCGTGGCCAGGGATTTCACATGCTGCGGCGTGATATCACGGGTGCCCATCATCCTGGCCTTGGTCCCCGCCGGCGCGTAGGCCCCGTCATACAGCAGGCTTGTCCGGAAAGTACGCAGACCCAGGTCAGGAATCGAGGTCACGCCGTATTCACTTTTCCCACCACCGTCCATCGGCACATCCAGCGCCAGTTTCAACGCCGCCACACCATTGGTGGCGCCGGGACTGCCGTTCGGGAACGGCAGGGCGCGTCCCTCCGCTTTCAGATCTTTCAACCGGTCGCGCACCCGCGGCAGAACCAGATTCCGCAGCGCCCACCGTTCGCGCACCGACATCTCCGGAAACAGGATCCGAACGGCCGCCATCAGGGCATCCGGATCATCGACCGAGGCGACGTAGGCGTCATAAACCGCCGAGGTATACAGTTCGAGATTGAGTGACGTATTGGGCGCTCCCAGCCAAGCCGTCTGCGGGACCGGTCGCCCCCTCTTATCATAGGTTGCGCCGGCATGGCACGAAGCACAGCCCAGGTTTGACACCGTCACCGGCACGCCAGGCAGGATCTGCACTTCGCCATACGTCATGCCCAGCGGCAAGGCCGAGGCGACCAGCGCCTTCCTTCCTGGCCAGTTGCCAAGGCTTTGCGGGTGCAAAAATCCGAATCGAGCCAGTTCATCATCCAGTGTCGCCCGCGACAGGGGCAAATCGGGCTGTCGCCGGCGCGCCTCAACGACCAGGGCAGCGGCGCTGAGCCGCCACGGCAGGGCGTGAGTTTCCAGGCTGTGCGCGCTTAGGCCACCGAAATCCTCGGCATAAAAATAGACCGCCCCGCGTTCGGCGGCATCATCGGGAAGTCTGGCCGGCAGCAGGACTGACGAGGTCGCTGCGAGACTCGACCACAGGACAAGACCCGCTACGGCCGCGGTGGCGACAGCTGCCGCTGTCCATGCGTGCTTTCCGAATGTCACGAACCGCCCCTCCTGGTCGCGCCATCGTACACGTCAGGCCGTTAATCGCTACCTAATCCGCAGGCACGTCACTGGCTACCACCCGCTTCGACGTCAGACTGCTGCCCGCCGAGGCGACAATCACCAACCCGATGGCCAGCCACTGCATCGCGGTCAGCCATTCGTGCAGCAGCACCAGGGCCGCCAGGGCGGCAACGGCCGGCTCCAGGCTCATCATCAGGCCGAAGGTCTTGGCCGGAATGTGTTTCAGCGCCAGCATTTCCAGCGTGTAGGGAATGGCGCCCGACAGAATAGCGACGCCCAGACCCCACAACAGGATTTGCGGATCAAATAACTGCATACCGGCGTGCGCAACGCCGATGGGCACGGTGAACAGCATCGAAAACGCCATACCGATAGCCACGGCCTTGCCGCCATGGACGCGGTCGCTGACCTTTTGGCCCAGTATAATATAGAGCCCCCAGCACACCCCGGCGATCGAGGCGTAAAGTACGCCCAGAGGATCCAGCGCCCCGGCCCCGCCATGAAACGGCAACAGAATCGCCAGACCGCCGATCGCAAACGCGACCCACACCGCATCCAACCACCGTCGCGAGGCCAGGATGGCCACGGTCAAGGGCCCGGCAAATTCGATGGCGACGGCGATACCCAGCGGCAGACGCTGAACCGCCATATAGAAGACCAGGTTCATCACCCCGAGAAGCCCGCCATAGAGTGCCACCAGCCCCCAGTCGGCGCGGGTCTTGGGTCCACCCTTCCACGGCTGGAACAGGGCCACCAGGACGATGGCCGAAAAAGCCTGACGCAGAGCGGTCGTGCCTTCGGCGCCGATCAGGGGGAACAGGTGTTTGGCCAGGGATGCCCCGATCTGCACCGAAACGATGGCGATCAGGACGGCCGGTACCGGCCAGGTTCTGGATTGTGCGGACATGGCAGGTCTCCGGCGTCGTCTTGTCTTGACCGGCTACGACGTCCGGAGATGATCTGCCAGATCAATAACCAATCGCCGTCAGCATCTCAAGGATCAGCAAAATAAAATTGGTCTTATTGATTATGACCAAAGGCGGTGACACTCTCTATGAAAAAGAGGGAAACGTCATGATCAGAACATGTGTTGCCGCCGTACTGGCGCTTACCATCGCGGCGCCAGCCTTGGCCGCGGCGAAACCGGTGAAGTCGAACGCGACCCCGGCCGTGGTGATTGGCTATATTCCGACCTTCAAGGACTATCGTCCGACGCTGGACGTCATCGATATGTCCAAGCTGACACATATCAACATCTCCTTCGTCAATCCGGATGCCCAGGGCCGGTTCGTCAATGGCGACCTGCTGGCCTGTTCCGATGGTTATGCCCCCGGCGGCGGCATGCTGCCGGCGGAGGATATCCGCAACATCGTCGCCAAGGCGCACAAGCACGGCGTTAAGGTGCTGGTGTCCCTGGGGGGCGGGATACTGCCGAAATGCACAGGCGATTGGCTGGACCTGTTATCGGATGAGAAGCGCGCCACCACCGTCGCCAGCCTGGTCAAGTTCGCCGAGGACTTCGACCTGGACGGCATCGATGTCGACCTCGAATGGGAGACCCTGACCGCCATCGACAAGGCCGGGCGCTATGTCCCGTTCACCGAGGAACTGAGCAAGGCGCTGGATAAGCGCGGGCTGCTGCTGACCTGCGCCACGGCTTCGAACCCGGGCGGGATGATCCCGATCGGCTCAATCCCGCATTTCGACTACATTAATATCATGTCCTATGACGGCGTCGGAGCCACCTGGGGGCCGCCGGGCGGTGAGAACGCGTCGATGGACATGGCGCGCAAGGACATTGCGACCTGGCTGGCCCGCGGCGCGCCGAAGGAAAAAATTGTCCTGGGCGTACCCTTCTACGGCCGCGGCTTCGGTACCTATGCCGGGCAATACAACGATTACCGCAGCATCCTGGAGCGCCACGGCGAACAGGCTGCCTATGGCGACGTCATCGGCGAGCGCTGCGCCGGCTGTTCATACATCACCTATAGCGGCCGCCCGACGACCCGCGCGAAGGCAAGGCTGGCGCGGGAGCAGACGGCAGGGGTGATGATCTGGGAACTGACCGAGGACGTCCAAGGGCCGAACAGTCTGCTCGATGCGCTGTATGACTCGCTGAATAAGGAATAGGTAGAAAAGCGCCTGATTTATCCTCCCCCGGCCTCGCCGGCAGGCAAAGCGGCGGAGGATAGGCACGCACGATCCGTAACCTTAACCCGCACAATAACTGCAGCATAATATACGATTTATATGACAGCCCGTTCGGAAAATTTCGCAAATTTATACGCCTTCCGCAAAATTTGACATAAATGTCAAATTCCGGTTTGACCGCTCCGGCGTTTTTTTGTATCAACAAAATCAATAACAAGAGAAACGCCACAATGTACGCCTCGTATACTGAGACAATCGGCACGCCGAAAATGCTGCAAGACTCGCTTGCAGCAAAAAGGGTTAAGACCGGGTCTAGCGTTCCGCAAATTCCACAACAATAAAGCACACACGGGAAGGCTACGGCCATGCGCGATCACCTGTTCGACTACACCCTTCGCCTGGGTGACGACGCCTTTATCCTGGGCCAGAAGCTCAGCACCTGGTGCGGCCACGCGCCCTGCCTGGAGGTCGATCTCGGCCTGTCCAGCCTCGCGCTTGACCTGGTTGGCCAGGGTACGGACTGGCTGGAGCTGGCAGCACGCATCGAAGGCGCCGGCCGTGATGCCGATGCCCTGGCCTTCAAGCGCAGTAGCGATCAGTTGCAAAACTGCCTGCTGGTCGAACAGGCCAATGGCGACTTCGCCCAGACCCTGGCGCGGCAATTCTTGTTCTCCAACTGGCAGTATCTGATGCTGGAGGCCCTGAGCGGCTCCTCCGACACGTCCGTCGCCGCCATCGCAGAACGCAGTGTCCGCGACGTCGCTTACCATGTCGACTTCAGCCGTGACTGGATGATCCGCCTGGGCGACGGTGCCTGCCTGAGCCATCACCGCCTGGTTAAGAGCCTGGAAATGATGTCGCGTTATGTCGACGAACTGTTCGTCATGGATGACTGCGACGAAATCCTGCTGGATCGCGGCGTCGCCGTCGACAAAGCCCTCCTGCGACCTGAGTTTGACGCCCGAATCGAAGCCGTCTTGCAGGACGCCGGCCTGGTCGCGCCACGCCCGCTGGCGCCCGTCATTGGCGGCCGTAAAGTCCACGGCGACGACGTGCGGCAGTTGGAAGAGATGCAGTTCAACCTGCGCAACAACGACGTCCGTTGGGGCTTTTGACAGCATCAGGTTAATTTCATTTGAAACCACATTGGCGGGGGTGTAGAGACCGGGGCAAAACGCATTGGAGGTACCATGCGCACCGCCTTTTACGACCGGGTCGACACCACCCTCGCTGATATGGCCGCCCGCGGCCTGACCAAGCCCGAACACGTCATCGCCTCAAAGCAACGACCGGCCCTGACCCTGGCGGACGGCCGTCAGGTCGTCAACTTCTGCGCCAACAACTATCTCGGCCTGGCCGACCACCCCGACATCATCGAGGCCGGCCGCGAAGCGTTGCTCAGCCACGGCTCCGGCATGGCCAGCGTCCGTTTTATCTGTGGCACCCAGGACCTGCACAAGCAACTGGAGGCGCGCATCGCAGCCTATGTCGGCAAGGACGACGCCATCCTCTACGCCGCCTGTTTCGACGCCAATGGCGGGGTGTTCGAACCGCTGCTGGGTGAAGAGGACGCCATCGTCTCGGACTCCCTGAATCACGCCTCGATCATCGACGGCGTTCGCCTGACCAAGGCGAAGAAATACCGCTTCAAAAACGCCGACCTCAACGACCTGGAAGACCAGCTCAAGGCGGCTCGCGCCGCTGGCGCCCGCACAGTCCTGATCGCTACGGATGGTGTCTTTTCGATGGACGGCTATTTCGCGCCGCTGGACGGCATTGCCGAACTGGCCGACCGCTACGACGCCTTGATCATGGTCGACGACTGTCACGCCACCGGCTTTGTCGGCCCCAAGGGCGCCGGCACGCCGCACCGCCTCAAGGTCGCCGACCGGGTCGATATCCTGACAGGCACCTTCGGCAAGGCGCTCGGCGGCGCCATGGGCGGCTACGTCGCCGCGCGCAGGTCCGTCATCGATTTGCTGCGGCAAAGGTCGCGGCCGTATCTCTTCTCCAATGCCCTGGCCCCCGCCGTCACGGCCGCCTCGCTCAAGGCCATCGACCTGGCCGAGGCCGGTGACGCGTTGCGCGATCGTTTGTCCGCCAATGCCGCCCGTTTCCGTGCCGGGCTCAGCAAGGCCGGGTTCAAACTCCTGCCGGGCTCGCACCCGATCATTCCAGTGATGCTGGGCGACGCCAAACTGGCGCAAAGCATGGCGGCTAAGCTGCTCGACCACGGCATCTATGTCATCGGCTTCTCCTTCCCGGTCGTCCCGGACGGCCAGGCGCGCATCCGTACCCAGATGTCAGCCGCTCACAGCTTCGAGCAGATCGATGCCGCCATCGCCGGATTTACCGCCGTCGGCCGGGACTTGGGGGTGGCGGCATGAGCGACGACGTGAAGCCCCTGACCGTGGCCCGGACGCGGCCAGCGACAATGCCAAAAACAATGTCTGCCCTCGCCAAGCTCAAGGCCGAGCCGGGTATGTGGCAGACCAACGTGCCGGTCCCCGTCTGCGGTCCGGACGAGGTGTTGATCCGCATCACCCATACGGCCATCTGCGGCACCGATATCCACATCTATAACTGGGATGACTGGGCGGCGAAGACCATTCCCGTCCCCATGGTGACCGGCCACGAATTCGCTGGCGAGATCGTCGAGATCGGTTCGCGCGTCACCCGCAATCTGTGGCTGGGCCAGCGCGTCTCCGGCGAAGGCCATGTCATCAGTCTGGACAGCGAAGCCGCCCGCATGGGTCGGTTCCACCTCGACCCCGACACAAAAGGCATCGGCGTCAACCGGCCGGGTGCTTTTGCGCAATATCTCGCCCTACCCGCCTTTAATGTCGTCCCCCTGCCCGACCGCGTCTCTAACGAGGTCGGCGCTGTGCTGGATCCGTTCGGCAATGCCATCCACACCCTACAACAGACCGATGTGGTCGGCGCCGATGTGCTGGTCACCGGAGCTGGGCCGATCGGCATCATGGCCGCGGCGACGGCGCGCTTTATCGGCGCGCGCAGCGTCACCATCACTGACATCAATCCCTACCGTTTGGAGCTGGCCGGACGAATGTCCGATGTCCGCACGGTCGATGTGTCGAAGGTGGACCTTCACGACGTCCGCCGCGAGTTGGGCATCGCGAATGGCTACGACGTGGCGCTGGAAATGTCGGGCGCCAAACCGGCCATCCCCCAGGCACTGGAGCACCTGCGCATGGGTGGGGCCCTCACCTTGCTGGGCATCCCGTCGAGCGAGTCGACGGTGAACTGGTCTGACGTCATCATGAAGGCAATCACGATCCGCGGCGTCTATGGCCGCGAGATGTTCGAGACCTGGCGCAAGATGCTGGGCTTGATCGAGGCCGGCTTCCCGATCGAGCGCATCATCACGCATCGTTTGCCGGCATCGCAGTTCCAGGCGGGTTTTGACGCGATGCGCTCGGGCCAGTCCGGCAAGGTCGTCCTGGCGTGGGATTAAGATTTGGGGCAGCCTTGCCTTCGCCGCGTAGCCGCCCTCATGAGTAAAGTGGGTCCACAGATTTCACAGATTGAGAGGGATTTTTTCGAGCGTTGCCGGTGCCCCGGAGCCATTCACCTCAATCCTTCTAATCCCTCTAATCTGTGGACCACTTAACGTAGAATGCCGCTACGCGGCGGTATCAGGGCTGACCCGGCCACGCATGGCGCCGAACACGAGACCCAGCCCGATCACAGCCCAGATAGCGACCACCGGCAACTGCTCGAACGCAAGGGATTTGTCGCCGACGGCGATGTCGTAGAACAGCCAACCGATGGCGCCGGCGTTCATCCCCTGGTGCACCAGCATGGCAATCAGCACGCTGCCGCGCGCCTTCGACAGCAGCCAGGCGACGAAGATCGACTGCCCGACCAGGAACAGCCAATAGCAGGCCAGGCCGATGGCGGTGAAGTCGCCGCCCGACAGGCTGGAGCCGTCCTTGGCCAGCCACAGCGGCGCATGCCAGTAGGTCCAGATTGTCCCGACAATGGCGCCGGTGACGAAGATGCCATAACGGTTGAACAGCACCGGCTGCGCGAAACCACGCCAGCCGGTTTCTTCCAGCAGCGGCCCGAGGAACAGCGCCACGCCATAGAAGGCGGCAATGATCCACCAATGGTCCCAACGGATCGCGCCGACATCATGGCCCAGCGCGGCGTAGATTCCGACACCGCCCAGGATGACCACCGGCGCAAACAGCACCGCCAGCAGGTACCACACCGCCCCGACCTTCCAACGCACCAGCCGCGACAACAAAGCGCCGGCCTCACGCGGACCGCCTGTCAGCAGCGACAGGAGGATCGCTGCGGCCGAGGGCCCGAACCCGCCGGCGAGCATCCGCATGATGGCGATGGGGTCCATACTCAGCAGGTTGGGTTTGATGTCATCGAGGATCGGCCACCAGCAGAACCACGACCAACCATAGGCCAGGGCGGTAAAAATCAGGACGAGTAACAGGGGACGTTCGGTTTTCCAGTTTTGCATGTGAGCCTCCGTTGAGGCATCCCGGATATCGCGGTCCTTTCGGGTGTGTCGTCCCATGCGACAGGCCGGGACGTCCCGGCGTGACGGATGCGACACGGCCTGCTAGATAGCCCGTGGGAGGCGAGATGGTGGACACAACCTTACTTCTGGTTCTGGCGGCGGCAACCTGGGCGCAGGCGGCCTTTTGCATCTGCGTCCTGGCGCGCAAGACGTGGGATACCCCGGCCTATGCACCTTTGGCCGCGCTGTTCGCCATCCTGTGTTTTGCCAGCGGGGGGCCGGTCGTCGCGGCCTTCGCCCCGCAGGCCGAGAAGGCGTTTTACGAATTGACGGTGCCCGCCTATCTCCTCGTCACGCCCGTATTGTGGACCGCCTTTGAAGGCTTCACCTCCGAAACGCGATGGCGGTTCGAAGCGCGCCACCTGCCCTATCTGGCGCCGCCGGCCACGGCACTGGTCCTGGTTCTGCTAGATATCTTCGTTGCGGAGGCGCCGGTGGGTTATGTGGTGGTAGTAGCCGTGCTGTGGGCGGGGACACTGGGTTTATGGTTGTGGCAGACGGGGCGGATGGTATTCACGGTCATGACGCGGCTGCCTGTCTATCGCCAACGGCTCAAGGCACTGTTTTCCGAAGGCCAGGGCGAACTCAACGGCGCCGAAGCTATTGCCATGGCCATACTGACCCTTTGGCTTATCGTGCTGATCGCTGTTGTCCTGCGCAATATGACAGGAGCTTCGTTCCTGCCCGACTGGACGGTGGCCGTCCTGTTCCTGGCACTGACCTGGTCGCTGGGCGGATGGGCATTGCATCAAAAGCCGGGTTTCGAAGGCCGTTACGTGACGGCGGACTCCTCCGAGTCGGAGAAGTACCAGAAATCCGCCCTGGCCGACGCCCAGGGCCAGCGCATCGCCGACCGGCTCAAGGCCGCGATGGAAACAGACAAGCTGTATCTCGACCCGACCCTGTCGCTACCGAAGCTGGCGCGGCACCTGCATGTGTCGGGCAATCACATTTCGCAGACACTGAACGGTGTGATCGGCCTGTCCTTTTTCGATTACGTCACCCGCTGGCGGGTCGAAGCCGCCAAGCCGGAGGTGCTGGCCGGGGCGAAAGGCATATTGGAGATCGCCTACGACAATGGCTTCAACGCGCGTTCGTCGTTCTACAGAGCCTTCAAGCGTGAGACAGGAATGACCCCGACCGAATATCGCGATCGCGGCGGGGTTACCTGAGGGCAATCGCTGCCGCGGCCAGATCCTGGGAGGCTTCACCGACGCTCTTAAACAGGGTAATAACGTCCTCGCGGCGTTCGACCCGGGCCTCGCGGCAAAGGTCCGGCAAGGTGCCACGGATGTCCTCAAAGCGGATAATGCCGTGCGACAACGGCCCGGCCAGGTCGCCGGCCTCGCTCAGAGCGGCATGGCTGTCGACCCAGATGCTGGCCCGCGCCATGGCGGCATCATCGGCTTCGCGCATGTCGAGGGTATAGCCGCCGATCAGCGCCACATGTTGCCCCTGCGCCAGCCACTCGCCCTTGACGAGGGGCGTGTGGCTCAGGGTGGCGCAGGCGACAATATCGGCGCGTTGAACCGCATAGGCCAGGTCCTCGGTCGCCGTTGCCGCGAAACCGTGGTCGCGCAGGCGGTGGGCCAGTTTTTCAGCATTGGCGTGGGTCGGGCTGTAGACCTCGACCGTGCGGATATCGCGGACGGCGCGGTAGGCGAAGGCGAGTTCGCTGGCGATACGGCCGGATCCGACCAACAGCAGGCGATGAGCGTGGCCGAGCGCCAGCCGGTCGGCGGCAATGGCGGCGACAGCGGCCGTGCGACGGGCGGTCAGTTCGCCGCCATCCAGCAGAGCACGGTGTTCGCCGGTGACGGCATCGAACAGCAGGTAGCTGGCGGTCACGGCGGGCAGGCTGCGAGCCGCGTTGCCGGGGGTGACGTTGACGATCTTGACGCCGCCGAAGCCTTCGGTCCAGGCCGGCATCATCAGCAGGGTAGCGTCGGGTTCGCCGGCCTGGTGGACGGTATGAACATGACGCTGGGGGCTATCGGTTTTGCGTAACAAAAGCGCGGGTAAGTCGCGCACCAGAACGTCGTAGGGCAGCCGTTCAATGAGGTCGCGGGCACTGAGAATTTGCATGGTGTGGCTCCCTTTTTGCGCAGTGTTAGACCTGAGTTGACAGTCTTGCAAGGAAGGAAGAGGGAACACGGAAAACACCGAAGGCCGCTGCGCGGCAACACTGAAGACACGGAATTCCGGATGAACAATCTCCCGCGCGAAGCGCCGTGCGACAATGTAAAAATGGAGGGCGCTTCGCGCGGTTCAGCACTGACTTCCGTGTGTTCAGTGTCCGCCGCCAAAGGCGGCGCTTCAGTGTTTTCCGTGTTCCCGCTTACCTTGCCCCGGACAAATCGCTGGCCATCTCCGCTAATATCCACTCACGGAAGGCTCGCAGCGGCGGATGCTCTGCGCGTTCCGCCGGCCAGGCCAGGTAATAGGCTTCGGCGTTCTTCATCTCACCGCCATCCGGCAGATCCAGCGCCCGCACCAACTGCCCGGCCTTCAGTTCCTCCTCGATCAGAAACGTCGGCAGCAAGGCCACCCCTAGCCCCGCCCGCGCCACCTGAGCCACCGTGGCGAACTGGTCGAACAACATGCCCTGGACGTGTTCCGCCGGCGCATTATGCACCCTCAGCCAGCGCTCCCAGGCGTCCGGCCGCGTCGTCAAATGCAGCAGGGGCGCTGCGCGCAAATCCGACGCCGTGGCAAAGCCGTGCTGCGCCTTTAAGGCCGGGCTGCAGGCCGGCACGACGTATTCTTCGCGCAGCAGAACCGTCTCCGCTCCGGGCCACCGCCCCAGGCCATGATGGATGGCGGCATCCAGAGGTTCCAGGGCAAAGTCGAACACGGTCAGCCGCGTCATCAGGTTCAGGGTAATGCCTGGATTGGCGTTCAGAAACGACGGCAGGCGCGGCGCCAGCCACCGCGTTCCGAACGTCGGCAGGATGGCCAGGTTCAGGGTCCCACCCAGTGGGTTGGCGCGCAGGTTCAGCGACGCCGTACCGATCTTTTTCAGGGCGTCACGGATGTCGCGGGCATAGGCCTCACCACCTGGCGTCAGCCGGATGGTCTGGCGCTCACGGTGGAACAGTTCGACCTCCAACTGCTCTTCCAAAGCCTTGATCTGGCGGCTGACCGCGCTCTGGGTCAGGTTCAGCTCGCGCGCCGCCAGGGTAACGCTGCCGGTACGTGCGGCGGCCTCGAAAGCCTGCAGATGCGACAGGGACGGTAAGAAGCGGCGGGGAGCTATCATATTCTCAAATGGCCAAACATTCTGAAATGGAATGATCTGTTGCGCAAATATCGGTATATCGCGCTATATATTGCGCGTAAACATACCGAAAAAGAATAACATCACCTTTGCGAGTCCACTTTACAGGTCAGCGCCTTCCCATGTCCGTACGCCCCACAACTCATGGACTTTGGGAGACCACAGCCCCGCCCGCGCCCGTCACCGCGGCGTTGGCGGGGGATGTTTCCTGCGATGTCGCCATTGTTGGCGGCGGCTATACCGGCCTGTCGTGCGCGCTGCACCTGGCCAAGCGCGGCCTGAAAGCCGTGGTCCTCGAAGCGAAATCGATCGGGTTCGGCGGCGCCGGCCGCAATGTCGGCCTGGTCAATGCCGGCATGTGGGTCATGCCCGACGAACTGCCGCGCGTCCTGGGCGACGTCCATGGCGACCGCCTGCTGAACCTGCTCGGCAATGCGCCGGCCGCCGTGTTCGACATCGTCGAGACCTACGGCATTGCCTGCGAACTGCAAAAGCAGGGTACCCTGCATTGCGCTCTCGGCGACGACGGCCTTAACGAACTCAAGCAGCGCGCGGCACAATGGCGTGCCCGCCAGGCGCCAGTCTACCTGCTGTCAGCCGAAGAAACCGCCCAGCGCATCGGCACCAAGGCCTATGCCGGATCTCTGTTGGACCTGCGCGCCGGCACCATTCAGCCCATGGCCTATGTCCGCGGCCTGGCCTATGCCGCGGTCAAGGAAGGCGCTACGATCCATACCGACAGCCCGGTCACCGACGTCACGGCCACCGGCGACCGTTGGACCGCGCGCACGGCCGGCGGATCGGTCACCGCCAACTGGGTGGTCATGGCAACCGACGCCTACACCCAGGGGCCGTGGGAGATCATCCGCAAGGAACAGGTCCACCTGCCCTATTTCAACCTGGCCACGCAACCCCTGCCTGAGGACGTCCGTGCTTCGATCCTGCCGGGTCAGGAAGGCTGCTGGGACACCGAAGAAGTCCTGTCGTCCTTCCGAATGGATGCGCGCGGCCGGCTGGTCTTCGGTAGCGTTGGTGCGCTGCGCGGTACCGGCGAAGCCATTCATCGCGGCTGGGCGTTACGAGCTCTGCACAAGTTATTTCCGCAGATCGGGCCGGTGGAGTTCGAGGCCGAATGGTTCGGCTGGATCGGCATGACCGACGACAACCTACCGCGCTTTCACAAATTTGCCGACCGCGTCGTCGGGATCAGCGGCTATAATGGCCGCGGAATCGCCCCCGGTACCGTCATGGGCCGCGCCCTGGCGGAACTCATCTCCGGCGAAAAGGCCGAAGAGGATTTGCCGCTGCCGCTGACGACGCCCGAGGCGGCGAAGATGCGGGCCTTGAAAGAAGTTTTTTACGAAGCCGGCGCTCAGGCCGTTCATCTGACTGGAGCCCGGTTTTAACCCCCAACGTTTTTGAGAAGCTGATGAAGTAGACCCCTCCACCGCTTCGCGGTCCCCCTCCCCACCTTCGGTAGGGAGGAGAAGAACAAACCTCTCCTCCCCATGATAATGGGGAGGGGGACCGCGAAGCGGTGGAGGGGTACTTCCCCGAACCCGACAGGACCACCACCATGATCACCGAAAAGACCCGTACCGGCGAAGAGGTCGCCAATCTGCTGAAGACGCTCGGCGTCGACGCCGCCACCTATAACGGCGGCAGCCTGACCGTCACCTCGCCCGTCACCGGCGATGAGATCGCGCAGACCGTCGAAACCCCGGCCGCCGACGCCGCCAAGGCCATCGACGCGGCGCACCAGGCCTTCCTCGACTGGCGCACCGTCCCGGCGCCCAAGCGCGGCGAACTGGTCCGTCTGTTCGGTGAAGAACTGCGCACACACAAGAATGAGCTCGGCAAGCTGGTCTCGCTCGAAGTCGGCAAGGTGACCTCCGAAGGCTTGGGCGAAGTCCAGGAAATGATCGACATCTGCGACTTCGCCGTCGGCCTGTCACGTCAGCTCTACGGCCTGACCATCGCCACCGAACGCAGCCAGCACCGCATGATGGAAACCTGGCACCCGCTGGGCGTGGTCGGCATCATCTCCGCCTTCAATTTCCCGGTCGCCGTCTGGGCGTGGAACGCGGCCCTGGCCCTGGTCTGCGGCAATGCCATCGTGTGGAAGCCGTCGGAAAAGTCGCCTTTGACGGCGCTCGCCACCCACGCCATTTTCGAGCGCGCCCTGAAGCGCTATATCGACGAAGGCTATGACGCCCCGGTTGGCCTGTCGGCTTTGATCATCGGCGGCCGCGAGCTCGGCGAAGCCATGGTCGACCACCATAAGGTCGCCCTGGTCTCGGCCACCGGCTCGACCGCCATGGGCCGCGCCGTCGGCCCGAAGCTGGCCGCGCGCTTTGCCCGCTCGATCCTGGAACTGGGCGGCAACAACGCCGCCATCATCGCCCCGACCGCCGACCTGGACCTGGCCCTGCGCGGCATCGCCTTCTCGGCCATGGGCACGGCCGGCCAGCGCTGCACCACCCTGCGCCGCCTGTTTGTCCACGACAGCGTCTACGACACCCTGATCCCGCGCCTGAAGAAGGCCTATGCCTCGGTCAAGATCGGCAATCCGATGGAGGACGGCGTCCTGGTCGGTCCGCTGATCGACAAGGCGGCTTTCGACGGCTTCGAAAAGGCCATGGCCGACGCGAAGGCCACCGGCGCCACCATCACCGGCGGCGAACGCGCTTCGGTCGGCGGCGACAATGCCTACTATGTTCGGCCGGCCATCGTCGAAATGACCAGGCACGAAGGCCCGATGCTGCGCGAAACCTTCGCCCCCATCCTCTATGTCATGCGCTACAGCGACATCAAGGACGCGGTGGCCATGCAGAACGACGTCGGCGCCGGCCTGTCCTCGTCAATCTTCACCAACGACATGCGCGAAGCCGAGCTGTTCATGTCGGCGGCCGGTTCGGACTGCGGCATCGCCAATGTCAATATCGGCACGTCGGGCGCCGAAATCGGCGGCGCCTTTGGTGGCGAAAAGGAAACCGGCGGCGGCCGTGAATCCGGGTCGGATTCCTGGCGCGCCTATATGCGCCGCGCCACCAACACCATCAACTACGGCAGTTCCCTGCCGCTGGCCCAGGGCGTGAAGTTCGATGTCTGATACCGCACATCCCGCACAAGAAATGGCCGCAAAAGAAATGGCCCCCAAAGCCGGTTTCGACTGGGCCGATCCGTTCCTGCTGCATGAGCAGTTGACGGACGACGAACGCATGATCATGGACGCCGCCCGCGCCTATTGTCAGGACAACCTGATGCCGCGCGTGCTGAAGGCCTATGGCGAGGAATATACCGACCGCCATATCTTCAACGAGATGGGCGAACTGGGCCTCCTGGGCGCTACCCTGCCGGAGCAATATGGTGGCGCTGGCGCCTCCTACGTTGCCTATGGCCTGGTGGCGCGCGAGGTCGAACGTGTCGATTCCGGCTACCGCTCGATGATGAGCGTGCAATCGTCGCTGGTCATGTACCCGATCTATGCCTACGGCACGCAAGAGCAGCGCATGAAGTACCTGCCCAAGCTGGCGCGCGGCGAATGGGTCGGCTGTTTCGGCCTGACTGAGCCCGATGCCGGTTCCGATCCCGGCGCTATGCGCAGCAAGGCCGAAAAGATTGACGGCGGCTACCGCCTGACCGGCACAAAGATGTGGATTTCCAACTCACCCATCGCCGACGTCTTCGTCGTTTGGGCCAAGTCGGACGCCCATAACGGCGAGATCAAGGGCTTTGTCCTCGAAAAGGGGATGAAGGGCCTGACCGCACCAAAGATCCATGGCAAGCTGTCGTTGCGGGCCTCCATCACCGGCGAGATCGTCATGGACGGCGTCGAGGTGTCGGAAGACGCCCTGCTGCCCAACGTCTCCGGTCTGAAGGGGCCTTTCGGCTGCCTCAACCGCGCGCGTTACGGCATTGCCTGGGGCGTCATGGGTGCGGCCGAAGACTGCTGGCATCGCGCCCGTCAATACGGACTGGACCGCAAGCAATTCGGCAAGCCCCTGGCCCAGATGCAGCTGTTCCAGAAGAAGCTCGCCGACATGCAGACCGAGATTACCCTAGGCTTGCAGGCGGCTTTACGGGTGGGGCAGTTGTTCGACGCCGGCAAGGTTGCGCCGGAAATGATCTCGCTGATCAAGCGCAACAACTGCGGCAAGGCCTTGGACATCGCTCGCGTCGCACGCGACATGCATGGGGGCAACGGCATCCACGAAGAGTACCACGTCATGCGCCATGCGCAGAACCTGGAGACGGTCAACACTTACGAAGGCACCCACGACGTCCACGCCCTGATCCTGGGGCGGGCTCAGACGGGTTTGCAGGCGTTTTTCTAAACAGCGCAGATCACTGGCTATCTCCTTCTCCCCGCCTGAGGGGAGAAGGTGGTCGTGGCGAAGCGGAGACCGGATGAGGGGTTGTTTCCGGAAGCTCTTCCGATCGTGGTTATACCCCTCACCCCTACCCTCTCCCCTTCAAAGGGGAGAGGGAGTATGACAGCGCTCATCCTTGCGTATCGGCTTTGATATGAAACCTCTTTCCGGCCTCAAAGTTCTCGAACTGGCGCGTATCCTGGCAGGACCGTGGTGCGGCCAGCTTCTCGCCGACCTGGGCGCCGAGGTCATCAAGATCGAACGCCCCGAAACCGGCGACGACACCCGCACCTGGGGGCCGCCGTTTGTCACTGACTCCGAGGGCAATGTCTGGGGCGCCGCCTATTTTCATAGCTGCAACCGCGGCAAGTCCTCCGTTGCCGTCGCCTTCGAAACACCCGAAGGCCAGGCCATCATCCGTACCCTGGCTGCGGAAGCCGACATCGTCATCGAGAATTTCAAGGTCGGCGGCCTGAAGAAATACGGCCTCGACTATGACAGCCTGAAGGCCGTCAACCAGCGCCTGATCTATGCCTCGATCACCGGCTTTGGCCAGACCGGCCCCTATGCCGCCCGCGCCGGCTACGACTACATCATCCAGGGTATGAGCGGGCTGATGGACATCACCGGCGAGCCCGAGCGCGAACCGCAAAAGGTCGGCGTCGCCATCGTCGACATCTTCACCGGCGTCTATACCGCCACCGCTATCCTGGCCGCCCTGAACGGCCGCCACACGACGGGTCAGGGCTGCCATATCGATATGTCGCTCTACGACACTGCAACCGCCGTACTGGCCAACCAGGCATCGAACTATCTGGTTTCGGGTAAATCGCCGTCACGTCTGGGCAATGCTCATCCCAATATCGCACCGTACCAGGTGTTTCAGGTCGCCGACGGCCACGTCATCATCGCGGTCGGCAATGACGGTCAGTTTTACAAGCTGTGCGCTGCACTGTGCGCGCCCGAGATCGCCGCCAATCCGGCCTATGCCACCAATGCCTTGCGCGTCGCTACCCGCACGGATTTGCAATCCATTTTGCAGCCGTTTTTGCTGCAACATACGCGCGCGGAGCTGCTTGACCTGCTGGAACGCCACGGCGTCCCGGCCGGGCCGATCAACCGTATCGAGGACGTGTTCAGCGACCCGCAGATCATCCACCGCGGCCTGAAGCTGGAGCTTGACGGCGTGCCCTCGGTCGCCTCCCCCATCGTTATCGACGGCCAACGCATGGCCGCCGATACCCCATCCCCCAAGCTTGGCTCCGGGCAGCCGCAATGGAAAGACTCATGAGAACCGGCGGACAGATCCTTGTCGACCAACTGAAGATCCAGGGCGTCGAGCGCCTGACCTGCGTGCCGGGCGAAAGCTACCTGGCCGCGCTGGACGCCATGTACGGCAACGGCATGGACGTACTGATCTGCCGCCACGAAGGCGGTGCCGCTATCATGGCCGAAGCCTATGGCAAGCTGACCGGCAAGCCCGGCATTTGTTTCGTGACGCGCGGGCCCGGCGCGATGAATGCCGCCCACGGTGTGCACATCGCTCAGCACGATTCCACGCCGATGATCCTGTTTATCGGTCAGGTCGAACGCGCCATGTTGGGCCGCGGCGCCTTCCAGGAGATGGACTACGAGCAGGTCTTCGCCAGCGTCGCCAAGTGGGTGGTCGAAATTCACGACCCGAAGCGTATTCCCGAAATCATCGCCCGCGCCTTCCGGATCGCCACCCAGGGCCGCCCCGGTCCGGTGGTGATTTCGCTGCCTGAAGACATCCTGACCGAAATGGCCGAGGCAACCGACGCGGCCGTCATCGTGCCCGCCCGCGCCGAACCGTCGATCGCCCACATGCAGCAGGTCGAACAGATGCTTGCGAGCGCGAAAAAGCCCCTGATCATCCTGGGCGGATCGTGCTGGAGCGACGATGGCTGCGCAGCCATCGCTGAGCTTGCGCAAAAGTGGTCGCTGCCTGTGGCGACCGAATTCCGCCGCACGGCGCTGTTTCCTGCTAACCATCCGTCCTATGCCGGCGATCTCGGTTTCGGCCAGAATCCCAAGCTGTCGCAGCGGGTCAAGGACGCCGACCTCCTGATTCTCCTGGGCGCGCGCATGGCCGAGGTGCCATCCAATGCCTACACCCTGATTGACATTCCGCAGGCGAAGCAAAAGCTGATCCACGTCTTCCCGGATGCCGCCGAGATCGGCCGGGTTTATCAGGCGGATTTGAGCATTGTCTGTGCCCCCGACAACTTCGCGCAAGCCCTGGCGGTTGTGACCCCGCCGGTCGCCAGGCCTTGGGCGCGCGAAACCGAAAACGCCCATATGGACTTCCTGATGTGGACGACCAAGCCGGCCAATCTGCCCGGAGATTTTCAATATGGCGAGGTCATGGTGTGGCTGCGCGATACCCTGCCGGCGGACACCATTGTCTGCAACGGCGCCGGCAACTATGCCATCTGGCTACACCGTCACTGGCGCCACACTCAGCCACGCACCCAGGCGGCGCCGACCTGCGGCAGTGTCGGCTATTCCGTCCCGGCCGGTGTCATGGCCAAGCGGCAATATCCCGACCGCACCGTGGTGGTGTTCGCCGGCGACGGCTGTTTCCTGATGAACGGCAATGAGTTCGCCACCGCCATCCAGTACGATATCCCCGTCATCGTGATCGTGGTCGATAACGGCATGTACGGCACCATCCGCATGCACCAGGAGCGCGACTACCCTCACCGGATGATCGGCACCGACCTGAAAAACCCCGACTTCGCGGCCTTCAGCCGGGCGTTTGGCTGCCATGGCGAGACGGTACGCACGACGGAAGACTTCTATCCGGCGTTCGAGCGCGCCCGCGCCAGCGGCAAGCCGGCCATCATCCATTGCTACATCGACCCGCAGGCCATCACCCCGGCCAAGACCTTGAACCAGATCGCAGCGGGCGGGTGAGGTGGAGGATAACTTTGGCCCCTTCAGCGATCTTTTCCAAACGCTGCCAGAAAGGAAAGTTCCAGGTTACCTCGAACTGCTCAATCTCCACGATGGGCATTCGGCAGTGCAAAGCCTTCGTAAGGCTTGCGCCGCTGACCCGCACCTAGTGTCATCCCATGTTCATGCTATGCTAGGCCACGCCAACTGGCGCGTTCAACTCGTGGCAGCTGCCGCGATGATCATCGGAGATAGTGTTGATTGCCAGGACGCCCTTTGGGCAGCCTTAGACCGGCCCTGCTGGACATCACCACAATTGGCCGTCGCCGCTGCACTGGTCGACGTCGATTTCCTCAACAAGGCCCGGATGCGGCTGGAGCGGCGCTGTACGGTCTCTTCTGAACCGGCCGCCACTCTGTCGGCGATCGAGCGCCACGTCGCCATGGGTCCGGCCTCGAGCGGCGGGCACTCCGTCAAGTTGTTCAGCGCGCTTCTTGCTTTGTGTCAGGAGATGGGAGCGCCCTGGGTGGCCAGCCTGGAGGCTGAGCAAGATGTAGAGGCGCTTCTGGCTGCCGACGTCGACGATGGCGGCGAAAACGCTTTGGATTGGAAGCAAGAGATCAGCGCGTTGAAAGAGCGAATCTCCTGACTCGTCGGATAAATCTGGAAGCCTTTTCCATTTCTGCTAAACTCGCCGAATGGAACCCGTTCGCCGCCCGCGTGGCCGACCACGCGAAGACAAGACCGACCCCAAGGCCAACCAGTCGCTCGAAAAGGCGCTCGGCCTTCTGAAGGTTCTGTCGGCCCATGACGGCCTGACCCTGACCGCCCTGTCTGACGCCGCCGCCCAACCGCCGTCGACCGTACACCGCCTGCTCGGGACCTTATCCGCCCACGATTTCGTCGCCTTCGACGAAGCCACCCAGACCTGGGCCATCGGGATCGAATCCCTGCGCATCGGCATGGCCTTCCAGCGCCGCAACAAGCTCCTGTTGGCCGGCCGCCCGATCATGACCGCCCTGATGGAAGCCACGGGCGAAACCGTTAACATGGCCATGCTCGACCGCTTCCAGGTCGTCTTCGTCTCGCAGATCGAATGCGAAGCCCCCATCCGCGCCTTCTTCCGCATAGGCGAACGCCGCGCCGCCTATGCCTCGGGCATCGGCAAGGCTCTGCTGGCACATCTGCCGACCACACGCCTTGACCAGTTGCTCAAAACCGAACACCTGACCGCCCTCACCCCCGCTACGCTCTCCGACCCAAACGCCCTGCGCGCCGACTTGGAT
>NZ_GL883078.1:232714-243527 GCF_000204015.1 Asticcacaulis biprosthecium C19
AAGCCCGCGCCGGTATTTCCTTGTCCGGCCCGACGTCGCGCCTTACCTCAGACAGCATTGCCGATCTCGGCGCCCAGGTCAAATCCGCCGCCGACAGCATTTCTGAGCTGATCGGCGGACGGCTGTTGGCCTGACGATCACAGTATTGGTTCCAGCCGCGGCAGGTCCAGCGTCCGCCCGCGCGCCAGGGCCACCGCATAGACCGCCGTCAGGAACGCCGGTGACGACACGTCCTTGCCGCTTTCCAATGCCGCAAGGATCGTCTGCGCCAGGGCCGGAAAGCCGGAATCGCCCAGGCGTTGGGCCTGTTGCCGCAGGGTGGTTTCGGCATGGCCGCCGCGCCGGCCCAACTCCGCCATCTCGACAAGGCTCTGCCAGGCGCCGTCCAGAACGGCCGCTGCCTGCGGCCGCGACGGCGCCGCAAAGCGCTGCGGCAATCCGGCGAATAGCGCCTTCATGTCCTGCAGCAGCCTCCCCACGCCCGGACGATCGCCCCCCCCGGCAAGGGATCGAGCCCCAGGTTGCACACCGTTGCGCCGTCCATCACCGCATAGGGCCGCAGGCGGAACACCCGGCCGTCGACCGTGGCCAGGGCCGCGACCAGGCCATCCCACCCGGCGGCGATGGCTTCCAGCGCCTTGACCATCCGGCCTGGGTCGGCACCATGCTCCAGCGATAGGCACAGCCATTGTCCGTTGGCGTCAGCCACCGGCCAGACCAGGGTCTGGGCCAGGTCATCGAAGAAGGGCCGCGCCACGCGCTGCGGCCGCAACAGCACCGGTTCCGCGCCGCGCGCTGGACCGGCAACACCACCGGCCAGACGCTCGACCAGCCTGCGCCGCAGCGCGTCCCAGTCGCCGCAGCAACACGGCCAGCCGGCGGCCTCGTCAGCCGATACCGGCCGGGTTTCGGTGACGCGAACATCCTTGCCGGCCGACAACCGTCCGTCCGGCGACACCGACGCCCCTGTGAGGCCTATCTGCGCCTGCGACACCGCCTTGATCGTCGGGCCGCCCCAAAGGCTTTCGTTGCTGTAGGCCGTCCGCGGTTCGAACCACGGATCCTGGCCGGCCCCGCGCGCCAGCGCTACGGTCAGCCACCGATCCTGGGTTGGATCGTAGAAATAGGCGGTGACGCCACGCGCACCTGACGCCGTCGACCATGCCTCCGCGCCACTGCCGTACAGTCGCAGCACCCCGGCCGCACTATAATCGCGCCGCGCCTGCCCCCGCAGCAGACTCGACCGGTCGGGATCGCCGCCATCGTCGTGCTTCAGCGCGCTGATCAGGGCGAACCCCTTGCCGCACAGGTCCAGGCAGCGGTCGGGGTCAAAGGCGAAATCGCGCGCCCGACGGCTGCGGATCTGCGCCGACAAGGCCCGCAGCAACCCTGCCAGGCGCGGCAGGGCATCAGCCCGTGACGACACCGACAGGGTGAACAGGCGCTCTTCCAGCGACAAAGGCGCCAGGTTGAAACCGACCCGCACACATTCGCCCAGGACCGCCGTCACCGCACCCAGGAACGCGGCATCGACCGGCTCGATCCCGCCGGCGACCGCAACCTCGGCCGCAGTCGCCTCGACGGCGTCGCCAACGCCGAGGTGGCGCCTGGCTACAAGGACGGCCGCGGTGTGATAGGTCTTTCGTAACGCAGGAGCGACCTTGGACACCAGGCCGTCCAGCCCCTGGCCCGGCAGGATGCGCACCTGGGGGCCGTCGCGGGGGAAAGCAACCACCAAGGCCGCACCTTCCGCAATCACGGTCGCGCCGCCTTCGAGCAGTTCGACCGCGCCGCGCCATGCCGCCTTGCCGGCCCAGCTGCGCAGGGTGTCGAGCGCTAAGGCCGCCACTTCAGCGGCGACATCCGGCGCCGCGCTTTCGCCGCCGCCAGTCTGGGTCCGCAGTATCTGGGTCTGCAGTATATGGGTCTGCAGTAAAAGGACGGCCGCCAGGCGGTGACGGCACACCCCCGGCGCCGGGCAGGTGCATCGCGCGGCCTTGGGTCCGCGCGCGTCCATGACCACCGTGTCGCCATCGGTGTCGACCGTGGCGGTGTCGCCATCGACGCTTTTCACCACCGCCTTGCCCTCTTCGACATCGCGCTGGGCGCGGCGGTGCAACCCCTTGTTGGCCACCGCGACCAGGGCCGCCTCGTCATAGCCGGCCAGCATCGCCGTCAGAGTGGGCGGGATCACGCTATCACCTCGCCCAGCCAGTCGGCAAAACGGTCGGGCGTCAAGGCAGCGACCTTCATGCCGGCCGCGGCCACTCGCTCAGCCGTCGCCCGGTCATACTCCGGCGTCGCGTCTTCCGACAGCGCCGCCAGCCCGATCATGGTCACCCGCGCCGCATTGAGCCGACGGATCGCCGCGATCAGCCGCGACGCAGGGCCGCCCTCGCAAAAGTCGGTAACTAGGGCCAGTATGGTGCGCGTCGGCTGTTCGACCAGCTGTTCACAATAGGCAACAGCCCCGGCAATGTCGGTGCCGCCGCCCAACTGTACCGACATCAGCACCGACACCGGATCGGCGGCTTCTTCGGACAGGTCGACCACGCTGGTGTCGAAAACCACCAGCCGCACATCCAGCGACGGCAGGCCGGTCAGGATAGCGGCCATGACGGCGGCATAGATGGTCGAGTCCAACATAGAGCCCGACTGGTCGACGCACAGGATGATCCGCCACGGCAGCCGCCTGCGGCTACGGCCAAAAAAGCGCAACCGATCGGCAATGATGCGCTTGCGCTCCGGATCGTAGTTCCTGAGATTGTCGCGGATAGTGGCGCGCCAGTCGAAGTTCTGCATCGACTTCTGCTGGCTGCGGCGGAAGCGGTTGGGCCGGCCGGCCAGCGCCTGTTGCACGCGCGGCCGCAGCCGCCGGACGATTTCGTCGACCACGGTGCGGGCAACTTCGCGGATCTTCTCCTGGACCTGGGGATTGGCCCTGCCCTTGAACGCCACCAGCGATTTCAGCAGGTCGCGGTTGGGCTCCAGGCTGTACAGTACCTTGGGGTCCGACAACAGCTCCGTCAGGCCCAGCGTATCGATCGCGTGGGCCTGGACGACCTCCAGCACCGACTGCGGGAACAATGACCGCACCTCGTTCAGCCAGCCCAACGCCGTGAGTTGGCTCGGGTCCAGGCTTCCGGCACGGCCGCCCTTGCCGCGGCGCAGCCCGCGCTGTTCCATCTCGCGGGCATAGAGGTAGTCGAGCGCCCGGTCGGCGCGCTGGTCGGAGCCGACCAGTCGCACAGTGTCCATGGCCGACTGAGCGTAGCCGCCCAGCACCATCCGCCACCGCCGCAGAACCTCGCTGTTGTCGGTCATGCCGCCGCCCCCTCGCCAATCCCGGCCAGGGCCAGCTCGGCCGCCACGGCGCGGTCCAGTTCCAGATTGGCGGCGAAGGCGGATTCGGTGACAGCGAAAGGCCGGGTCAGCTGAGCGGCAGCGCCCTGGCGGCGGTCGGCGACGATGCGCGCCAACCGGTCGATATCCTGCGGATCCAGCCGCGAAAAGGTCAGGCGCAGGTGCGGCAGCAGGGCGATAAAACCGTCGCCGTCAGCCTCAGCCAGAACCTCGTCCATGGCGGTGACCAGTTCCGGCACCGTCCAAAGCAGTTCGCGCGATACGGCGATTAGCCCGCCCAGATAGGCCACCCGCCCCTTGGCCTCGGCATAGGCGCCGCCCAGTTCGCCGGTGATCCGCGCCGCCAACGCCGAAGGCTCCAGCCGCCCGGCCAGGCAGGCGACGGCCGCCACCGCCCCGGCCAGGGCCGGATGCAGGTCCGCCGTCAGCAGGGCGGCGATGCCCTCGTCAAAAAGGCCGGTATCGAGCGTGTCGAGTTCGTTCGCCGCCAGTTCCACCACCTCGCGCAGGATGACCAGACCGTTGACCGCGGTCGAGACATGGTCCTCGCTGCAAGTGGCCAGATTGGGCAGGAGAAACAGAACGCGCCGCCAGGCCGCGCCGATCAGTTCCGCCAGCGGTTCGCAATTGTCCAGCCCGATCATGACGGCACTGCGCCATAGCCTCACCAAGTCACGCAGGGCCTGCGCCACACCGGCCAGTTCCGGATCGTGGGTAACCTCGTCGGCGATGAAAGGCAGGATGACGGCGGCGCGATCGCCGATCCCGGCCTGGCTGGCGGCGACGAACAGCTCGATGGCAGCGATGGCGCTGTGGCCGCGGCCATGCTCGCGCAGGTCCCTCAGGCGCCGCGCCGCCTCGGCCGCCACGGCCGATTCCAGCGTATCGCCGTCGGCCGACAACTCGATCAACCGTGCCTCGACCATGGGCGACCACATGACCGACCAGATCTCATGCAAACGATCCAACTCTACGCCCTGGCGGAAGTCCGGCCCCGCCGTCCTTTGGCCGAAACCGGCGCTTACAAAGACCAGGCCATGCAAAAAGCGGCTGGCGTCGCGGTGGCGGTCCTTGCGGTAGATGTCGAGGTCGCGGTTGCGCCGTTCACCGTCGTCCAGCATGAAGCCCAGCGAGCGCGCCCGCGCCCGCACGGCCTCGACCAGCGGCGGCGATCCGGCCGAGGGCGGTATCTCGCCCAGCGCATTGCCGGTCAGCCACGCCATCAGCTCGGCCATCACCGGCGCGGCGTCTCCGGTCTCCTCGCCCTTCAGCAGGGTCGAACGGCAGGCATCAAGGATATCGTCGCGCAGCGGCCCCGGACGGCCGCGCAGGTCGGCCAGACGGTGAGCGGCTTCCAGCGCCGACGCCATGACCGGAAACGAGGGGCGAACCCCGGCAGCCGCTCGCGCAGATGGGCCGCGAACCCGGTGATCAGGTCGGTGGCATAGGCGGAATACAGCCCCTCGCCGTCGCCGCGCCGTCGCCACAGCCCGTCGTAGAAGGCCGGCAGGGCCAGGCCGGCGCTGTAACCGGTCAGGGCATTGAGCTGGCGGTGACCGTAGCGCACCAGGTAAGCCCGGCTGCCTTTACCGGCCGCCTTTACCTTGTCCCCGGCCTTCAGGCTGCCGGCCAGGACGGGGGCGTGGAAGCCGCCGACCACGGCGACCATCGGCCCCTTCGTGTCGCTCCGCGCCCGGGCGATCAGGGCACGCATCTGGGCTTCGCGCGCCAGGGTGCCATCGGCCTCCATAGTCACCGCGTCAGTGCAGTCGCGCATATGGCGGCAATAGCTCCCGACCTCGTGGAAAAACCTGCGCCAGTCGCACCTGTGCAGTTGCGCTTCGAACAGGTGATCCCAGACCTCGTTGCCATCGCGGCAGCCCAGGCGGCGGGCCAGAGCGCGAACATAGTCGCTGCTGTTGAACGGCGCCTCGTCATGCAACAGGGCAAGCGCTTCGCCATCGCCCCCAATGGCGCGGTCGCTCATCGGCAGGTCGATAAAGGCCGCCGGAATGCCGGCCACCTTCGCCGCCACCAGGGCGGCGTATTCGGGACTGTGGGCGCTGAACGGATAGTAGCTGACAGCCCGGCGCCCACCCACCACTTTACCGCCGTCGCCCTTGCCGTCTTCAACTGAGACTATGGCCACCGGCGGCCGGGTGCCGGCATCGGCGACCAGGGCGATCAGCGGATCGAAGTCGCACGGTCCTTCGACCAGGACCCGGGCCGGCCGAATCTCGGCCAGCAGGGCCAGCAGGTGCGCCGCACAAGCCGGGCTGTGGTGGCGCACCGGCACGATGTAGAGGTCGCACGCGGCATCATACAGGCTGTAGGGTTCGGCCACGGCCGTCACACCAGCTTCAGCGCGCGGGCGGCCTGGTAGAAGTCGCGCCAGGCGCCGGACTTACCGGCACGCTCCTTGATGATGTGGTCGATATAGGCCTTGAAGCGCTTGCCGTCCTCGGCCGAGTCCTTGAGAATGACGCCCTGGATCTGACGCGCCACATGGGCGCCGGTCATGCGGCCGTCAGCCAGGAAAGCGGCGTCCAGGGCGGCGGCATGCAGCACATTGACCGCTTCGGCCGTCGACATGACGGCGTCGGGCCGGTTCAGACTGGCGCCCTCACGGGTGCGGCCGGTTCGCAGATCCTGGAAGGTCTGGACCAGCAGGTCGGCAATCTCGGCCTCGCCGGTGACCTTGATCCCGGCCGGCCCCAAGCGCTCGGCCAGTTGGCGCAGCACCAGTTCGCGCTCGAAAGCCGGATCCTCGATCGGCCGCACTGTCTCGAAATTGAAGCGGCGTTTCAGGGCGCTCGACATCTCGTGCACGCCGCGGTCGCGCAGGTTGGCGGTGCCGATGATGTTGAAGCCCGGCCGGGCAGCGACGGCGCAGTCGGCGCCCAGTTCCGGCACGGCCAGGGTTTTTTCCGACAGGATCGAGATCAGGGCGTCCTGTATTTCCGGCGGGCAGCGGGTGATTTCCTCGACCCGCACAATGCGGCCGTCGCGCATGGCAGTCAGCACAGGCGACGGCACCAGCGCCTTCTCGCTTGGCCCTTCGGCCAGCAACAGGGCATAGTTCCAGGCGTAGCGGATATGGTCCTCGGTCGTGCCGGCCGAACCCTGGACGACCAGACCGGAACTGCCGCTGACCGCCGCCGCCAGCAGTTCCGACAGCATTGACTTGGCCGTACCGGGCTCACCGACCAGCATCAGGCCCTGGCTGCTCATCAGGCTGACGATGGCGCGGTCGACCAGCGGATCGTCGCCGTAGAACTTTCGCGACACATTCAGCTTGTCGTCGCCCAGGATAAACCGCCGCACGGCCCGGGCACTCAGCTTCCAGCCCGGCGGGCGTGGGGCGTCGTCGCGTGCGCCCAACCGCTCCAATTCCTCGCCGTACCGGATTTCGGCCGGCTGACGCTGGACTTCGGACAAGACCTCAGTATGGCTTACCATGGCGTCTTCTTCTCCCACTGGGGATCGAATCCCGTCCCCTTGGCAGCTATGTCGTACAGGTCCTGCCAGGTTTCCGCCAGCAGGACCGGCGGCACATCGCCCAGCACGACGGTCGCGCCGTGCCAGTTGCTGTTACGCTTGATGCGGGCGAAATTCAGTTCGAACAGGGCCGCCGGCAGGTTCTCCTCGGGCAGGGGACTGCCGCTGAAGTGGATCAGAGCGATCAGGCCGGCCGCAACATAACGGCGCTCATAGGTCACGAACACGCCGCCGTCTTCGGCTGTGCCGCGAACATAACCCTGGCGGATCGCGGCACCGCGCAGCTTGAAGGTCTCGATCATCCAACCCTTGCGGTCAGTGATATCGCGGGCCGTACGCTGTTCGGGTGCTAACTTCGGCAGGTCGCGGCCGAACTGATCGAAGGGCGAGGTGACCTCATAATCGGCCAGGTGGGTCCGCCACGCCGCCGCCACGTCGGCGGGCACCAGCAGGCTGTGGCCCAATTGGACCAGGACAAAGCGCGACAGATCGACCGTGTTATCACCGGTATCGGTAAGGCTGTTGTCGTCCAGCGGCCGGAAGGTGTCGAGGCAATTGCCGTCCGCGTCCAGCCCCATCCACACCAAACGCCGCGCCAGGCGGGCGACCAGGGGATGGCCCAGTATGTACAGGTTCCAGTCATCGGCTGGCCACCGCCGCTCCAGACACATGGCTTCACGCAGTCGCGCCGTCTGGTCCGGCACCACCTGCTTGATCTCCTTGCGAGCATTGGCCAGCAGTTTCTTGGCCTCGTCCAGCAGCGGCTTCTCGTCGTCGATGCGCGCGGTTGGCAGCGCCTTGACCGGCTGGCCGGAGGTATTGAGCAGGACCAGGCTTTCGCTTTCGTCGACCACCATGCGATAGGTCCGGTCGTTGCCGCAATCGATCTCCGCCGCGCCGGTTTCGTCGAGCCCGGCGGTCGGAATGGTGCGATCGGCCAGTTCCTCGGCCGTCCAGCCGCGGCGCGTGGCAATGGCATCGATCAGTTCGGCGGCCAGGGCCTGGACCGATCGCGCCTTGAAGCGGTTAGCGGTGGCCAGCACCACCTGGATGGCCGCGCCCGACGGGTTGGCGGCCAGGGCTTCCAGCAGGGCCTTGCATTGCGACACCCGGGCGCCGTGATTTTTCAGGTAGGCCTTGGCGGCCCGGGCGGCGTCGGCGCCGCCGACCCGCGTGGTCAGGGCCAGCAGGCCCTTGTTGTCGGCGGCGCTGCCGAGGTAGATTCGGAGCTGCTCGTTTTTCAACTGGGCGAACAGCCGGTCGCGGTCGGTGATGTAGTATTCGGCCGCCTGGGGATAGCTCTTCACCATCGCCAGATTGGACTGCAGCCGCGAATCGACTTGTGACAGGGCGTAGGCATTGGCCTCTTCCTGGGTGGGGGAGCGCGTATCCTGGTCGATCCAGGCGGTGAGAACGTAGCGCCCCAGCCGGTCGGCGTCGCCGGGCGCCAGCCGGTCCAGCCACATGTCGATCAGGGCGTTGCCGCCGGGCTGTTTCAGCTTGTTGGCCAGGACCGCCCACCACCGCACCAGGACCGGATCGACCGGACGGCCGTCGCGCCACTTCAGCGCCGGCAGGTTGTCGAGCGACAACCATTCAAGTCCTTTACCACCGGCCTTGGCCAGACCGGCTTCGGCGTCCTTTTTCATCAGGGCCGGGTCGAACAGGTCCGACACATCGTCGCCCAGCCGTTCCAGCGCCGAGATGATCGCGGCCTTGCCGATATCACTCTTTTCGCCCTTCTGCGCCTGGCGCAGCGGCGTGACGGCGGTTTTGTTACCGCGCTGGCCCAGCCATTCGGCGGCGCCGGCGCGGACCTCCTGCTTGCTGTCGCCCAGCAGGTGCAGGATCGAACCGTCGATATCGGGCGCGCCAGCCAGCAGCTTGCGCGCCTCGCCTCTCGGACCCTTGCGCGTACCGGTGGCGATGGTCATCAGCGGCATCAGCAGACGCTGCGGCACCTTGGGCAGGACGGCCAGCAGGTCCAGCGCCACGCCCAGGTTCAGTTGGGTTGGACCCGATTGCGGCCTGAACCCCAGAGCCTCCTCGATCAGGTCAAGGTTCTCGGCAACCAGCGGCCACAGATGGTCGCCCTCGACATTGTCGATGGGATTGCCCCAGCTCGTGGCCAGGGCTGCCTCGATGGCATTGCCGCTGATCTTCCTGTCCTGACGGGGCGCCCACATCGCCTGGACCGTGCGCAGGTCGGCGCCATTGTGGATGCGGCGGCGCAGTTCCACGCTGGCGGGGCTTTCGGCGTAGGGCGCATAGATGGCCAGCAGGTCGCCATAGGTGGTGGCGCGGGCGATAATCGTGACGTGACGCAGGGTCAGGTGCGGCGAAGCGAAGAAGGCGTCGATCCCCGACCGGTCGATGGCGACGCGGATCTGCATCCACTCGAAGGGATTGTCGCTGTGATGGAAATTGCCGGACTGGGCCCTTTGCTTCATCTGGCGGATTGTGTCGCCGGTGACCGGCCGATGCTGCTTGCTCCAGTGCCAGCGTTCAGTCTTGGCCTCCTGGCGGCCCTTTTCCAGCACCTGGTTGAAGCTCTGGATCGACGGCTTCAGCAGGTCCATGACGGCATCCGGCACTTCGGAGACCTCGGGTGGCGGCGGGGCGGGCAAGAGCTCGACCAGGCTGCCATCCAGGGCAATATAGCCGCCGGTGACCGCCGCCGGTACATCTGTGGCGACCGCGACCAGGTTTTGCTTCATTTGGGCGGCGTCGATTGCAGCAAGCACCTTGGGCGCCGTGGTCGTGGCGCGCCAGCCCTGCAGCAGGCTGTCATTGCCGGCGCCGAGCGTCCGCGACACCAGGTTCACCAGTTCGACGGCGGCGCCGGGCGCGGCAACCGGAAATCGCTGTTCCAGGGCGGCGGCCAGGGCTTTTGGATCGGCGCCGGTCAGGGACTTGTAGGCGGCTTCCTTGACCGTCTTGGCCGACGCTGTCGCCGCGTCGATCAACAGGTCGAGATATGGGCCGGTCTGGCCAAAACGGCCAATCGCGGCGACCAGCAGCGATCGCGGCGCCGCGCCGAGTTTCGGTGCGGCGGCGATGACCTCGGCGGCATGGGCGGCCAACCAAGGCTTGGTACCAGTGAACAGGCCCGTGCAGTCAGGGTGGTTGTAATTGCGCGGATTGTTGCCGAACAGCAGGTCGAGTATGGCCTCCATTCCCGCGCCATGTCCGGTAGCCAGGTCGTGGAAGTCGTCCATGTTCGAGATCGTGCCGTCGTGCCGCGCCTGCATCGACAGGACATGGCGCAGCCAGCCGGGTGAAGTCGCTGTGCCCATCATGCCCCAGTCCCTGCCGCTGCCCAGCGGGTGCAGGGCGGACATGATCTCGCCCAGCCGGTGCTGCTGGGCATGGCTCCAGGCGACCCCGCCTTTGAAGATCGGGTTCTTGTCGACGTTCCACCTCCAGTGGCCGCCATTGTGCTCCCAGTAGGTCTGGACCGCCTGGGTTGACAGGGTCGACAGGACGCTGCTGCCGCTATCCTTTACAACATAATGGGCGATGTCGCGCGACAGACCGGCGCGGTGCTTGTCGAGGCCGGCGAAGGCGGCGCCGACCCGGGCGACCGCGTCGCCCTCGTTGCCGCCACCACCAAAAAGTTTCCGCAGAAAATCCATCTCGCCCCCCTGTTTGTTGAATCGCCGGACATCTCCGCCATTTAGGTGAAGAATTTACCGGTAATCAATGGCGCCGTGGTCACAAAAACTCGCAATAAACCGCCTTTCGCGGCATCCAAAGCGGAAACCGAATCGCCTTTTAATTGCAGTTAACCATTTCGTCAGCAACTAAAGCAGACGATACTCTATTCGAACTTGCCCTTTTCGCCTGAGGTTCAAGGATGTCATTTGATATGCGTCTGACCATCCGCCCGATCATAACCGCTCTGATGGAAGCCACCCTCTCCGACCCGAACGCCCTGCGCGCCGACCTGGAC
>NZ_GL883078.1:243618-265010 GCF_000204015.1 Asticcacaulis biprosthecium C19
AGGCCCGCGCCGGCATCTCACTATCGGGTCCATCATCGCGGATTACACCCGACCGCATCGAAGCGCTCGGCGCCCAAGTCAAATCCGCCGCCGACAGCATTTCGGAGCTGATCGGCGGACGACTGCTGTCATGATCGGGCGCCCAATAGCCGTAAGCGATCGCCATGACGCACCTCGCCTTTGAAACGCCCGACCATCTGTACGAATGGCTTAGGTCCAACCACGCCACGGCCACCGAACTGTGGGTCCGGATGTATAAGAAGGGTACGGGAACACCATCGGTCAATTGGGAGGAGTGTGTCGTCACCGCCCTGGCCTGGGGCTGGATCGACGGCGTAAGACGGACTCTCGACGAGGTATCTTTCCTTCAGCGCCTATCGCCGCGGCGCACCAAGTCCTCCTGGTCGCAAAAGAACCGCGACCATGTCGACTGCCTGATCGCCGAAGGACGGATGCAACCCGCGGGCCTGGTTCATGTCCAAGCCGCCAAGGCCGACGGCCGCTGGGACGCGGCCTATGCTGGATCGGCCGACATGGTCATGCCCCAGGACTTTCTCGACCCACTGCACGCCAATCCCGCCGCGCAGGCCTTTTTCGACACCCTCAGCCGTAGCGCGAAGTTCATCATCTACTACCGCCTTCACAGCGCCAAGCGGCCGGAAACGCGAGCCAAACGCCTGGCCGATATCCTGGACCGCCTGTCGCGTGGCGAAACCTGGACCTGACTTGGGATGTGATTTGGGACGTGACATCTTGCTTTTGGTTGCCGATGCGACTATCTAGCGCGCTTGCGGCCGTTCAGGACGGCCCGGCCCCACGAAAGGCGCAAGCCCTCCTGACGCGTAACCTGCGACCACAATTCGCTCTTTTGCGGCCTTCTCGGGATGGGGAAAAGGCCGGTATGCAAAGGAGATTTCCCATGCCGGATACGGCTTCCCCTTCCCTCGACCACTACAAACGCAACGCCGCGCGCCTGCTGAAACAGGCCCGCGCCGGCGATGCCGCTGCCCTGCAACGCTTTCAGCACCTGGACAATCCCCCCAAGGACCTCCATCTCAAACACGCCCTGGCCGTCATCGCCGCCGAGGCCGGTCACGACGGCTGGACGGCGCTGAAACATAGCACCACCGGCCTCGATTTTTCAGAGTTTTTCGGCGGACATGGACTGCGCGACAGCCTCAATCCGTGGTTCACCAACTACGACGAGGCCAAGGCGTTCCAGATGGATAATGGCGGTGTTTTGTTGCCGTACCGGCACCACTTCTTTGTCAGTTCGACGGCCATGCTGGCGCGGTTGGGCTTCGAGGAAGACCATGCCGACTGGCAAGCCATCGGCTTTGATTTCGTGCGTCCGGCGTCGGCCGAGTCGCAAACGCGGATCAAGGCCGGGCTGCATCGCCGGTTCTTCCCGGCCTGAAACCGCAGAGAAAGCAGCGCCAACCATCAGGGTTGGCGCTGCCCCGCAACCTTGCCCGTTAAGTTTTCATTTCCTATTCCACCCTAGCTTGCAGCACAGATCATCGAGCGGGGATTTCTATGAGCATTTTATCGACGTCGAAAAAGCTTTCCGCCCTTCAGACACAGCCGGCAGCCGCGGTCCTTCAGGCGCTGATAGCCGGCACAGGGATCGCCGACACTCTGAGCGGCGGGGTGGACGCAGACACGATATATGGCCTGGGCGGCCATGACAGCCTGTCCGGTGGCGAGGGCGATGACGTTCTGGAAGGGGCTACGGGGAGCGACACGCTGAACGTCGGTGACGCAAATGACTCACTGGAAGGGGGCTCGGGAAACGATCAGCTTTTCGGCGGCGACGGAAACGACACCCTGGTGGGCGGAACCGGGGCCGATACATTGGTCGGTGGCGCCGGAAACGATATCTACAAGATCGATAACGCGGGCGATGTCGTGGTGGACACCGACGAGTCGAGCTGGGACGAGATCCATACGAGCATCAGCCTGGTGATGAGCGACTCAGTGTCCGTGGTGGTGGTCGATCGGCCAGACAATGCCGGCCTGTCGATTACCGGTAACGCCGCTTACAACTGGATCTTTGGTGGCGGCGGCAATGACACCCTCCGCGGCGGTGAAGGGGCTGATGAGGTGCTGGGTGGCGGGGGTGACGACCGGTTAAGCGAGGGCACCGGCGACGACTACAGCTTTGGCGGCGATGGCCATGACACACTGGACGGCGGCGAAGGGAACGACTGCCTATTCGGTGATGACGGACGCGACCGTCTGGTCGGCGGCGAAGGCAATGATACGCTGTTTGCCGGCAGCGGTGACGACACCATGATCGGTGGCGAAGGCAATGATCTCTACTATATCGACTCGGCCGGTGACGTTTTCGTCGAAGGCCACGACGCCGGGATTGATGGCATCGCCACGAATATTACCTTCAGCCTGGTCGGAATTCAGATCGAAAACCTGAGCCTTCACGGCGTCGGCGCCTTTAACGGCACCGGCAACAGTCTGCATAACAAAATGCTGGGCAATGCCAACGCCAATATTCTCGACGCCGGCGCCGGGAACGACTCGATTAACGGCGGCCTCGGCAACGATACCCTGATAGGCGGCACCGGAAACGATACGCTCTTAGGGCAACTAGACAATGATGTCCTTACCGGCGGAAGTGGCGCCGATCTTTTCGTGTTCTACAAGCCCTTTGGGTTTTTTGACCCGGGCGACGGTATCGACACCATCACCGATTTTTATAACGACCGGATCGATATCCGGCAGTACACACGCGGCGTGGCCAAGCCCGACATGATCAGTCAGGCGGGATCGGATGTCGTGATCGATTTCGGCAACGGAAGCCTTGTTACAGTTCTGAATGCGGATCGGGCCGATGTACTGAGCCACATGGTGTGGTGAAGGGGGGGGGCAAGCGTCCGGAAAAAAGTCGCCCCACCACCACATCTCGCGAAGAGACGCGGGGAGGCATCAGATTATACGGCCGGGAGGTGAAGGTGTACGCCGGTACCGGTCGCGCCGCTTTCGATCGATAACCGCGCGCCGATCGATCGCGCGCGCTCCTGCATATTGTCCAGGCCGTGGCCGGATTTTTTGCCGGTCTTAATGCCCTGGCCGTCGTCGACAATGTCGATGCGCACCGGATGCGCCGCGTCAGCCACCGCCACGATGGCGATCTCGACGCTGCGGCTGGCGGCGTGTTTGAAGACATTGGTCACCGCCTCCTGAAGAATGCGGAAGATCTGAAGCACGGTTTGCGGTCCGTAGGCCGGCGTCGCACCTTCGCTCATATCGCGCCAGCGCAGCTCGATCCCGGCCGAGCTTAAACGCGGCTCGATGCGTTCGCGAAAGGCCGCCAAGGCGTCGCTCAACGAGTCGCCGGCCGAGTCCATCGAGTCGATCATCAGCCGCAATTCATCGACCATCACGCCCAAACTGCGGGTCAGATCGTCCTGCCCCACTGGCCCTTTGCGCGACGACAACAACAGCGCGATGAGCTGCCCCCCGATGCCGTCGTGCATGTCGCGCATGATACGCTGGCGTTCCTCATTCAGGGTTGCCACCCGCGCCATATCGGCCTGACGCTGATAACCTTCAGCCAGTTCGGCCTCCTTGCGTTTCAGTTCCTCCGCCAGATAGGCGTTGAGGTCGCCCGCCGACTGGAACAGGCGGATATTGTGCGACAGAAAGGCAAGGCCCAGGGCGACGATCAGCAGGGGCACCACCATCTCGAAATCGCTGTCGGCACGGTTCAACAGCCATTCGTTGACCCGGTCCGAAATCACAGTCGTCATGCATAGCAACAGGATGGCCAGTTGCAGGCTGCGCCCCTCCCGCCGCGACACCAGATGCCAGGCAAAGCGTGCCACGGCTGCCATGCCGACCGAGATGCCGAACAGATCGGTGGTGTCGGAAGCGAAGTCGAAGGCCGTTGTCGGGTTGGTGGCAAAGGCCACGGCAAAGGCCAGCAAGATCAACCCGCAAAGCCCGCAAACCGCCCAGCGCAGATAACGATAGCCGTGGCCGGTCCATACATCGATGAAGCAAAGCAAGGCCGCAGGTGCCAGATTGGCGACGGCGAAGTAGTACCAGATACGAAATTCCGGACTAAACGGCGGATCTTCCCAGCCGTAAAACAGGATCTTCAGCGAATAGAAGCCGGCCATCGCCCCCAGCCACAATAACAGCCCACGGTCGCGGGCGCGCCACGCCAGTACGAAGGCTGCGACCGCGACCAGACCGGTCATCACCCCGCCGATCAGCATGTATTCGTTCATGACGAAGCTGCGTTCGGCGGTGACGGCCTTCATGACGTCGTAGCCGCGCGGATCGATATAAGGTACATTAAAGTCGAACCACGGTATGACGTTGCGCGTCATGATGACGTCAATACGGTTGACGCCGGGCTGCAAGGCCGCCTCGGGCAGCCGGTACACCCGCCGGGTATTGCCGTGGTACGAGGCCGTGGGGGCGATCATCCGGCCTTCCCCCTGGACGATATGGCCATTGACCAGGGTGATGAAGTTGTCGACCGCCGGGCCGCTGACCATGCCCAACCCATCAGGCGGCACCTTGTCGAGCCGGATTTCGAACCTTATGGCCTGATAGTGCGCTTCGCAGCACGACTCCCACGGCAGGGTGGTGGGGGTGAAGGCCGCCGAACTCAGCGCCGCGACCGTCGGTGCCGGCAGTTCCGCCGCCTGGACGTTCAGAATCTCGTGGTTTTGCGGTTTGGCAAACTCGAACAGCCAGGGCTTGATCCCGGCCCACCAGGCCAGTTGCACGGCGACGATCACCAGGATGACCGGGATCAAGCGCTTCAGGCCGGCCGGCGACAGATCGGGTTTGGTAAAGGACCAGATCATGACGCAGGCCTTTCCGGCAAATCGATCAGTTTGTGCTGGATCGCTTCAAACACGGCTGCCCCGCGCGACTTGACTGACAGCTTGCGGTAGATGTTCTGGGTGTATTCGGCGACCGTGTGCGGCGACAGGTTCATCAGTCGCGCCACCGCCTTCTGGCTTAAGCCCTGGGCAATATGTTCCAGCATTTCTTTTTCTCGCGGTCGCAGCGGCGGATGGCTCGATGTAACCGGTTGCGCCTCCCCCTCGTCTGAAATCTTCAACAGGTGCCGCGCCGCACGCGAACTGATCGGGTTGACCCCGGCCAGGGCGGATCGGACATAGGACACCAGGTGTTCCGAGGTGGCGTCCTTCAGCACATAGCCGTCGGCGCCGGCCCTCAGGGTCTTGAGCACGCTGGCGCGGTCCTCGAAGACAGTGATGACCAGGAACTTGCACGCCGGCGCCTTCTCACGAATGGCGGCGATGACCTCCAGCCCGCCGCCGTCCGGCAGGCCGAGGTCCAGCAGGACCAGATCCGGAGCCTGCTCGGCAAAGGCGACGGCATGCGCCACCCGGCCGACCGCACCGATCACAGTCACTTCCGGTGCCGCCAGCAGGCTGTCGGCCAGATAGTGACGAAACAAAAGATTGTCCTCGACGATCAGCACGCGATAGCGCGCGGCTGTCTCCGACGTCTCCAGCCCCGAAGACGGGGTAAATGTGGTCACGTAACGCCCCTGTACGGCCTCTTTTTGTCGTCGAGGCCTGGGCTCATGAACGCATAACCTCGGTTTTTAGGCAACCCCTCGGTTTTTGGGGGTTGACGCGGCTCTACCCTGACAAAAAGAGGAGCGGCGTCCCGGGGGAAGACGCCGCTCAAGTGGGAGGTGTCGAGCCTGAGCTCGTAACGCGGCCTACAAAATATAGTCCGACGCGTCGATCTGGTAGTAGGGCATACCCGGCAGGGTAATCGTAAAGTGCTCGCCCTGGGGACCACTGAACACAAGTTGCGCATCGGTCGTGCCCGGCACATTGGCCAGATGGCCGCCCCAGCCGCCACCCTGAAGCAGGGAGATGTCGATCTTGTCCAGGCCGTTCTCGAAGTGCAGGAAGGTCTGGTCGCCCAGTTGCGGATCGACCACAAAGATATCAAGCAGACCATTGCCGCCATTGCTGAAGGCCGGCTGCGGCGGTGGCGCGATCAAGGCCGATGTCCCCCCGATCATGTCACTCACTTGCAGCAGATGGCCGTTGACAACGCCCTGCAAGGTGACGGTCACGGTGTTGGCGCCCTGGGTCAGGGTCAGCACGGTATTGGTGTCGACCTGGACGGCGCTTCCCACCCACGTGCTGCCGGTTGTCAGCCCAAAGTCCGAAACATCCAGCTTGTCGATACCCAGCTTGAAATCGGAAATGGTCACCGCCCCGGCATTTGTCCGGATAACGAAGGTGTCCGTGGCATTGTCACCGTAGCCTGCGAAGCTGTAGTTGCCGGTCAGCCGGTCATTGCCGCCGTCGGCGATCAGCCGGTCGGCCCCGGCCCCGCCCCACACATCGTCATGACCACCGCCGCCGGCTATGGTGTCGTTGCCGGCGGCGCCGTCCAAGACGTTGCGGCCGCTGTTGCCGGTGAAACTGTCGTTCAGCGCAGTGCCGGTGGCATCATCGATGCTGATCAGGGTGCCGTAGTTACCGGCATTGAGGCTATAGGCACCGGTGGTCAGGTTCACCGTCGCCGCCAGGCCGGAAATATCGCTGAAATTGGCCGAACCCCCGCCGACGCCACCGTCCAGGGTATCGATCCCGCGTGAGGCGTAGAGCGTATCGTAGCCGTTGCCGCCCTGGATCAGGTTGTTGCCGGAATTGCCCTTGATGATGTCGCTGAAATCGCTGCCGACCACGTTTTCGAGGTTGCGCAAGGAGTCCGTCCCCATGGCACCCGACAGATTACCGTCGCGCGAAAACCCGGCCGTCGCGCCCTGGTTCAGCTCGATCCACATGCCGTTGACGGCGCCGGCATAGGAGACGGTGTCGACGCCCGCGCCGCCGTCAACCAGGTCGTTGCCGGCGCCGGCATTGAGGACGTCACTCCCGCCACCGCCCAGCAGGGTGTCGTGGCCATTCCCGCCCGCCAGGACGTCATTATTGTTGCCGCCGTCGATATAGTCATTGCCGTCACCACCGTTCAGCGTGTCATTGCCGTTATTGCCATACAGGACATCGTCGGCCACGCCGCCATTGTAGAGATTGCTCTGTCCGTTACCGTTGAAATAGGCCATTACCCTCACCCTGTTCTTGCGAATTTGTGAGCGTAATCATGAATTTAGACGCAACCGACGACAATCCCCCCAAACCGAGGGGCTGTTATGGCGCTCCGAGCGACGTCCGAGCCGCCACGGGGTTGCCCCGGCTTTGATGGCGCAGACGCCTGCCGAGATGCGAACTGAGCTTGGCGGCGACCAACAAACCGCCCGCCACGACAATAGCGGTATCGAACAGGTTCCAGTGTCCGGGCGTCAACCGGTTGGATATAAAAATGAAGCCCACCACGACGGCGGCCACCATGAGACATGAGACAATCGTTTCCCGGATCATGAGCTGACTCCTGTTTGCGCCCTGTTGTTATGTTGCGCAAAAACCCTGTTCTCAGCAGGTAACCATGATCCGCGAGCGTGGAATAATCATAAGGATGATGGGTTGGCATTCAGCGAATGAATGATTTGCAACGGCCGAGCAAAGGTAAGTATACTCCATACCTAATCAGGGAGACGCACCATGGACCGGCGACAGTTTCAACTCACTCTGGCGGCCGGTTTGGTCACGGCTTTTCCCGCGGCGGCCACCGAAAACGCACCGACTCAGCCGCACCTGACGCACCTCTGCAACATCACGGCCCGCCTTTTGCCTCCGGTCGATATCGGCGAAGGCCCTCAAGGCCGGCGGCGGCTGATCCCTATTTCCGGCGGCGAAGTTACTGGAGAACGGCTGAGGGGCACACTTCTGCCCGGCGGGGCCGATTTCCAGCGCATCCGGCCCGATGCGGTGACGGAAATCCAGGCGCGCTACGTCATCGAGACCCATGACGGCCATAAGGTCTATGTCGAAAACACCGGACTTCGGCGCGCCCCGCCCGAGGTCATGGCGCGTCTGATGAAGGGCGAGGTCGTCGATCCGGCTCTGGTCTATTTCCGCTCGACCCCGCGTTTCGAGGCGCCAGACGGTCCCTATACCTGGCTGGAGCGCTCGCTGTTTTTGTGCTCCGGGGCACGCTTCCCGGAGCACGTGGTTTTGCGGCTTTTCGAAGTCACCTAGTTCTTCGTCATCAAGGTCACCGGCCCGATCAGACCCGATGGCCGTAGCGGGGCGTCCGGCGTATAGGTGGGGGCCGCCGTGAAGGTCACCTTCTGCACGCCGGGCTGGGCGTCGCCGATCAGCCGGTTGACCCATAGATTGGCCACCCGGATCTCGATCAGGTTATCGCCCTTGGTGACCAGCGCGCCGATGTCGAGGCGGTACGGCGCTTTCCAGGCGATACCGGCGGGCTTGCCGTTGACGAAGACCTCGGCGACGTCACCAACCTGGCCGAGATCCAGCCACTGCGAACCACCAGGCTTGGCCAGGGCGACCGTCCTGCGATAGATCGTGGTGCCGGAAAAGTACTTCACGGCTGGATCAACACTGTCGCTCAAAGATCCAAGACCGGCGGACATTGCCTTGGGGGCCGCCAGTCCATCGAACGACACCTGCCAGGGACCATCGATGGTCTTGACCGGCGTCCAGGTGGCGGGTTTGACATCGGCGGAGGTCGCGGTGGCCGGCTCTCGGAAGATGACGAAGAACGAATCCTGCGCGGCGAAGTCCAGCGGCACCACGGTGACGTCGCCTTCGATGCGGTAGCTGACGCGTTCGCTTTGGCCGGTGTCGGCGCGCCAGATTTCCGGCGTCTTGCCGGTGACGCGGAAGCGGGCCTCGGTCCTGACCGGCGCGTTGCCGCGGTTGTTGACGTAGTAGAGGTCGCCGTCGTCGGTCTTGCGGTGGACGAACAGTATCTGGCCATTGGCGTCGAAGTCCGGCGTGACGCCGATCGAGGCGAGCGCTGGTTCGATAGCCTTGCCTGAGATAACGTTGCCGTTCCACAGGCGCGCGACCAGGGCCTTGAACTCGGCCGGATCGTCCGACAGGGCGGGCGAGGACACCGGCGCCTCGCCGACAATGGTCGCCCCGGCATCGGCCAGTTCGGCGATGCGGCGCAGGGTCGGCAAGGTCATTCGCGCACTGCTGCCGCCCAGATACAGGACGCTATAGCGCGCGCCGCTCCTGGCCACCAGGTCGCCGTGCTGGACGCTAAGCTGGTTCAGCAGGACGTCAGGATTGACGAAGTCATAGGCATAGCGCACCGGCGCATCCGGCACGGCCTTGCCGTGGAACAGGGTGACCAGTGGCGCTTCCTCGCCGTAAAAGTAGGCGACATCGGCATGGTTTCGGCCCTGCTGCAGCAGATAAGCATTGCGCGCAATATAGTCGACCCACGGCCGCGCCATGCCGGCCCAGGTTTCGTTGCGGTTGAAGTACTGACCGAAAATCATCAACGACAGGCCGGGTTTCTTGTCGTCGCCCAAAGGCTGATGGACCGAAGTATGGATGACCGGACGGTTGACGCCGCTTGCGAACTCCAGATCGATCATCGGCCGCAGGTCCGAGGGTGCAAAGGCCCAGGGCGAAAAGGCCGCCGTCAGGGATTCGGCCGCGACGAGGTTCTGGCCGTAGATATGGGCGACCGAAGCGGCGCCCTTCATGTCGGCCACCGCCGTCATGTCGGGGCCGGATTGCGGGCGGTAGGTCCACATGGCGGCCATGGGGATATCGGCGTGGCGGCGCACGGCCATGTCGTCGCCCAGGGTGACGCGGATGCTTTCCAGGGCTTCGCCATAGACGGTCAGGCCGTGTTCGTGGGCTACCTTTGCCACCGTACCGTAATGCTGCTCGGCCATCAGCTCGGCCAGGGTGCGGCGATAGTCGTAGAGGAAGGCATCGGTTTTCGCCCGGTCGCCGATGATGGCGCCGGTCAGGGCTGGCAGCCACGGCGCCAGATCATAACCCCGCAGCCGTTTGAACTGGGCCGGCAGGTTGGGCGTCCAGTTGGACGAGCCGACCTCGATGCTGTCGGTGACGATGGCGCGCACGCCTTTCGCCCCGACCAGGTCCGAGCCGGCAGCCTGCTTGTACTTAGCCAGATAGGTTTCGAGATAGGCGCGCACCGCGACGCCGTCATACTTGTCGACCTCTAGGCCGGTGGCTTCGGGGGTGGCCGGATGGTTCTCGGTGCCGGTCAGCGACCAGCCCAGCCGAACGATCTTCCACCGCCCTTTCGGCGGGGGCCAGTCCAGCGTGCCGTCGGGTTTGACCCTGGCCGTCAGGTCGATGACGGCCTTGGGGTCGATGCCGGCTTCGGCCGCGTCGAGACCCGTATCTAGCCCATAATAGTCGTCTACCGTGGCAAACCCCGCCTTGGCTTCGAACTGGTTGACCGCCGGATCTTCCGACAGGCGCAGCTGCGTCAGACGCAGTCCGGCGGGCTTGCCGAAGCTGGCGAACGGTCCTAGATCGGCGCCCGGCAACGGGGCGAAGGCCGGATTAAACGGCTTGGGTGCGGCGGTGATGACCAGGCGGAAGTGGGCAGCGCGGACGGGGGCAAAGCCGGCCGTGCTCGGGACCTGACTCAGCGGGATCTCGGCCACCTTGCGCCAGGTCTTACCGTCTTCGCTGGATTCGAGCACCGGCAGGAAGGGCGCCTTGTCGAAGGTCGAGGCGAGACCCGGGAAAAAGACCGTGGCCGAGCGGATGGTTTGCGGGCTGGCATAGTCCATTGTCACGATCACCGGCGCTTCGGCGGTCGGGGTGGCTAGGTCTGCGCCCAAAGCCGGGGTGACCGTCGCCGCCGCGACGGGCGCGGACACCGGCACGGCAAAGACGGCGATCTCGCCGCCGGCCTTTTTCAGGGTCGCCGGATCGGGCGGTGGGCCCATTATGTCGGCGGCCTTGGGGATGTCCTGAAAGGCCCCGGTCATGGTGGGTACGAGCGCCAATCGGATCGTCTGTTTCTTGCCGCCGTCAACGACGGTTTCGCTCCACACCAGCTTCTTCATGCCGTCTTTCGGCGCCACCCACGGCCCGCCGGTTTCGCTCCAGCCCGGTGAGGCGGCGATACCGAACTCCAGGTTCAGGCTGTCGGCGGTTTGGGCGGCGTAGCGGAAGGCCTGGCTCCATTCCGGCGTCATGTAGACGAGGCGCTTGTCGACCACCTGGGGCGTGATCAGGGCGGCGTCGAAGTTCTGCAGGCCGCCGATGCCGGTCCGGCTCATCCATTCGAGGTCCTTGCGGATGCCTTCCTGGGTTATGTTGCCGTTCATCCAGTGCCACCACACGCGCGGCCGGGCCGACTGCGGCGGATTGGCAAAGCCATCCGAGAGCGTGTCGGCGTGGGCGGCGATCGGCGACACCAGGCAGGAGGCAGCGAGCAGCAGGGCAACAAAACGGGAGGACATGGATCCGGACTCCGGGGGTAAGCTATCTATACGGTTTTGGCGGCGGAGCGCGGTAACAGTGCCGCGATCAGGCTGAGCACGGCAGCCGCAACCGCGGCCGCCCCCAGAGCCTGTATGGCGGCCCCTAGGCCATGAAGCTGCGCGGTCAGGGCCAGGACCAGGACCGGGCTGATGAAGTTGCCGAGGAAGAAGGCCGTCTGCCAGCCGCCGGTCCCTGCCCCGCGCTGGGCGAAGTCGAGCCGCGCCATGATGGCCGTCAGCACCGCCGGCAGGGTGATGCCGCAGCCCAGGCCGGTGATGACGATGCCGGCGCAGGTTACCGGATAGCTGCCGTCACCGACAAACAGGAACAGGCCGCCGGCGATCATCACGAACGCCAGCACCAGGTGCTGCGACAGTTTCCAACGCGCCGTCAGTTTGAAGATCAAGCCCCCGACCGGCACGGCAATACCGCCTATGGCGCTGGTCAGGCCGATCATCTGGGGCGCACCCATGCCGCGTTCGGTCAGCAGGAACGGCGTCTGAATCGGGATTAGGAAAAACAACGTAGCGGCAAACAGGCCGATAACATACAGCGGAAACACCTTGCCCAATGGGAAGCGCGTCCTTGTCTCTGACACCTCATGTTTCGGCTCGCTGATCAGCAGCATGACCAGCGGGATAAACAGCAGCCCCAGGCCGTAGACCATGAACGGCACACGCCAGCCAAATTCACCAAGAACACCGCCAATGGCCACGAGGACCACGGCTGCGACCGACGCCGTACCGGTCTGGACGACCAGCCAGTTTTCACGCCGCGCGCCTTTGAAATAATCGCCCAGAAGCGTGGTCGAGGCTGTCATGAAACCCGACTCGGCCAGACCGACACCGACTCGCGACAGGATGATATGGTCGAGACTGGTCAGGAAAAAGGGCGCAAGGCCGCACACCAGATAGATCACCAGCGACAGCAGCAGGACGCCCTTGCGCCCGGCCTTGTCGGTGATCCAGCCGGCGAGCGGCGCCGTCAACGCTACCACTAAGGCCGGCACAGCCAGGGCCAGGATGCTCTTGGTCTGGGCCATCGGATCGTCTGGAAAAGCCGCCGCGATCGCCGGCAGGACCGGTGCGATCAGCAGGGCCGCCGCCACCGAAAGGGTCGACAGGAGGCAGAGCAGCAGGCCTTGCGCCGCCGTCCCCTCCCCGGTTTGGGTCTGCGTCATGGTCCTGTCCTACTTGGCTGAAGTCAGGTGTTCGGAGACCAGCCAGTTGTAATAGTCTTCGATCCAGTGCTCGGAGCTGGTGCCCGTCTTTCGCATGCCGAAACCGTGGCTGCCGCGGGCATAGATGTGCAGCTCCACCGGCTTGCCGGCTTCGCGCCAGGCGTCGAAGATCGGCACGCTGGCATAGCCCAGCAGCGGATCGTCGGCCGCCAGGGCGACAAAGGCCGGCGGGGCATCAGCCGGGACCGGGCGCGGATGCATGGCGCCGTAGATCACACCGACAAAGTCCGGGCGCGAGGTCGCCGTGTAGGTGGTGGCGACATTGGTCGTGGTCATGCCGCCGGCCGAAAAGCCCATGAAACCGACCTTGTGCGGGTCGATGCCGTAGTCGCTGGCGTGGCTGCGGACATAGTCGACCGCGGCCAGACCATCCTGGGCCGCCAGGCTTTCGGCAGGGGATTCGATCTCGCCATGAGTCATTTTCGGTGGCGCCTTGCCCATGCGTTCGCCCAAGGTGCGAACCAGGCCGTCGATGTCATGCGGCGTCGGATCAACGCGGTAGGTCAGGACAAAGCAGGTAATGCCGCGCGCCGCCAGGTATTTGGCCACCTCACGGCCTTCGGTGTCAAAGGCCAGGGTTAGGAAGGCGCCGCCCGGCGCGATGATCACCGCCGTGCCGTTGGCCGTGCCCGGCGCCGGCAAGACCGGATAGATCGCCGGCTGGGTGACGTTGCGCGCCGTCAGATAGCCTTCCATGGTCTCCCATTGCGTGTCCGACGGAGAGCCCATGGCGCCGAGGGGGATCGGGGTGATATCGGGCGCAGGCGCTGGCTTCAGTTGCTGTTTCATGACGGCCATAAAGCCTTCGAATCCGGCGGGCGGTCCGCCTGCGGGTGCCTGGGCGAAGGCCGGTACGGCCAGGCTGAGGGCAAGCAGGGACGCAAACAGCGAAAAGGGGCGTTTCATGAATCAGATCCTGTTGGCTTTGGCGATTTGGCCGAGTCGTACGGCGCTCGGCTTGAGGGTGCGTTGCTGAGTGGTGCGATCGACCGCGACCAGGCCGATCTGCTTGGCGTAACCGGACACCCAGTTGAAATTGTCCAGAAGTGACCAGTGGATGTAGGACCGGACCGGCAAGCCATCCCTCAAACAGTTGGCGACACCGGCGACGGCGCGGTTGATGAACTCGACACGACGGCTGTCGTCGGCGATCGACACACCGTTTTCGGTGACATAGACGGGCTTGCCGGTCTGTTCCCAGGCATAGCGGATCGAGGCTTCCAGCGCTTCCGGCCAGAATTCCTCGCCGTTCTGGTTGAGCTCGGCGCCAGGATCGGGGTGCACTGTCCCCTTTGCGTCGATGCGGGCCCGGCTGTAGTTCTGGACGCCGATAAAGTCGCACGACCTGGCCGCCTCGAGCCACGGCCCATAGCATTGGGCGCGCTTCTCGTCGCGCCGGCTGTTGTCGCCGACCGCCTGGTCGTCGTGCAGGGCGATCGTCACCCCGACCGGAAAGTCGCCCGGCCCCGACTTGATGACCTCATAGGCCTTGTGGTGTGCCGCGATCAGGATCGGCTGCATGCGCTCCAGGTTGCCGAACTGAATCGACGAAAACAAAGGCGTTGCGGTAAGCTTGGCCGCGTCCGTCATGGCCTGTTCCATACCGGCAATGACAAAGCCCGGCAGCATCCAGCGCAGCAGGACACCCAGTTGCGGTTCGTTGAAGGTCGCCGCCACCGCCACATAGGGACCAATGGCCTTGGTGGTATATTCGCAGAAGCGTGCGAACAGATCGACCGCCTCGGGTTTCTCGAACCCGCCATTGGCCGCGAACCATACCGGCACGGCATAGTGATTATAGGTCAGCACCGGTTTCACGCCGTGTTTCAGGCAGGCCTGGGACACCTGGACATAGTGGTTCATCTCGGCGGCGGAAAACTCACCGCGGGCCGGTTCGATACGTGCCCATTCCAGCGAAAAGCGGAAGCTGTTCAGTCCCAGTTTCGCCAGCATGGCGATGTCCTGTTCGAACAGGTGGTAGTGGTCGTCCGCGTCGCGCGACGGCTCCTTGAAGGGCGAGACCTTCAGGTGTTCCAGCAGCCACATGTCGGAATTGACATTGTTGCCTTCGACCTGGTGGCCGGAGGTCGCCGCGCCCCACAGGAAGTCGTTGGGGAAGCTGTAGCCGGCCTTGGCGGTACCGGCCTTGGCGGAGTTTGCGGCCAGGAGAGCGCCGGAAGCAGCCATAAGGGAGCGGCGGTCAATTCCGGACATGGTCATATCCGGTTCGCTTTGGCGATCTGGCCCAGGCGGACGGCGCTCGGTTTGACGGTGCGCTTCTGGGTCGTGCGATCGACCGCGATCAGGCCGAACTTCGGGCCATAGCCGCCAACCCACTCGAAATTATCGATCAGAGACCAATGCAGGTACGACTTCACCGGCACCCCGTCCTTCAGGCAGTTGGCCACGCCCTTGACTGCACGGTTGATGAACTCGACGCGGCGGGTGTCATCCTCGGTGGCAACACCGTTTTCGGTGACATAGACCGGCTTCTGCGTTTCGGCATAGGCATAACGGATCGAAGCCTCCAGCGCTTCCGGCCAGAACTCTTCGCCCATCTGGGTCAGTTCAACGCCTTCCTCCGGATGCATCGGCCCCTTGGCGTCCACGCGGATACGGCTGTAGTTCTGCACACCCACAAAGTCACTGGCGCGCGCCGCTTCCAGCCACGGCCCGTAGCATTGATTGATCAACTCGCCGGCGCGGCTCCCCTCGCCCACGGCCTGAACGTCGTGGAAGGCCATGGTCACGCCGACAGGGAAGTCGCCCGGACCGGCCTTGATGGCCTCATAACCCTTCTTATGCGCCGCCAGCAGGTTGGGCAGCATCTTGTCCTGGTTGCCGAACTGGATGCTGGCGAAGCGATCGCTGGCGGTCACCTTGGCGGCCTCCGCCATCATCTGCGGGAAGGAGGCCAGGACGAAGTCGGGCAGCATCCACTTCAGAACGTAGCCCAGTTGCGGCTCATTGAACGTCGCCGCCACCGCAATATAGGGCCCCATAGCCGCCGTGGCATATTCGCAGAAACGGGCGAACAGGTCGGCCGATTCCGGATTTTCGAACCCGCCATTGGCGGCGAACCACACCGGCACGGCGTAATGGTTGTAAGTCACCACCGGCTTGACGCCATGCTTCAGGCAGGCCTGGGCGACCTGGACATAGTGGTTCATCTCGGCGGCCGAGAACTCACCGCGCGCCGGCTCGATACGCGCCCATTCCAGGGAAAACCGGAAGCTGTTCAGGCCGAGTCTGGCCAGCAGCGCGATGTCCTGCTCGAACAGGTGGTAGTGGTCGACCGCGTCGCGCGACGGCTCCTTGAAGGGCGAACCCTTGACGTGTTCGATCAGCCACATGTCGGAATTGACGTTGTTGCCTTCGACCTGGTGGCCCGAGGTCGCCGCGCCCCACAGGAAGTCCTTGGGAAATTTGAACTCGCCCGATTTGGCAAACGACGGCCCGGCGGCCAGCAGACCGGCAGACGCGGCCAGAAGGGAACGGCGATCGAGGTAGGTCATGGCGGTTACTTTCGGGGGCCGGGTGCACTGAGAAGATTGATCAGGTCGCGGTCGTGATCGACCTTGGCCTGGGAGTGGGTATCGAGGATCATGGTGGCGCCGCCGGCGGCCGTATAGCGGTCCCACTTCGGCAGGCCGGGGGTGTTAGGATCACCGTTCGTGGCGAAATTGATCCAAGCCTGGCTGACGACATCGGCCAATTTCTGGACCTCCGCGCCACCACCATTGCTCTGGATGCCCGCCTCGATATTGTCGAAGGTGAAGGCCAGGTCGGACGAATGACCGCCGGCCCAGGCATAGTCCAGCACCGGCGATTGCCAGGCGAACAGGTAGGTATAGACCGGTGCCGGTTGTGCCGCCTTCATGGTGGAGGCCCGCAAGGTGCCGGCGCGGCCCATGATGTCGACCATCGGCCATTCGCCCGGCTTCATATCGGGATAGGCCTTTTTGTAGGCCGCCAGAACGGCCGGGGCGCGGTCGCCGTAGCGTTTGGCGAAGAAGGCCAGGGCCTCGGTTTCGCCCCAGGTTTCATGGCCGGCCAGGTCGGGGTTCGGGAAGCGCTGGAACTCGTTGAGCGTGCTGCCAATCAGCAGCGGGACATTGGCCGATTGCGCCGGCGCGCCGGTGACGAAGGGCGCCGCGGGCAGGACCTTGCCGTCGACCATCGGACCCCAGTTGACCAGCGGGAAGCCCAGAGGCCCACCGCTGCCCGGGGTGATCTCGGCGCTGATCTTGCGCAACGCCCGATCACCGGCGGCGCTCAGTTGGTCGTACGGCAGCGCTTTGAGACCGGCGACATCGCCGGGTTGCAGGCCGGCTTCGGCGATGATGGCTTCTGCCACGCGACGCGCCAGCGCCTGGTCGCCGCCTTTGGGATTGGGCGGGCCCATAATGCCACTCTGGATGATGGCCTTGTCGTAGAGGCCCTGGGCCTGGGGCATGGCCAGCAGGGTCGAAACCTTGCCGCCGCCACCCGACTGGCCGAAGATGGTGACATTGTCCGGATCACCGCCGAAGGCCGCGATATTGTCGCGCACCCACTCCAGCGACGCGACGATGTCGAGCATGCTGACATTGCCGGATGCAGCATAGTCGGCGCCGTAGGACGACAGGTCGAGGAAGCCCAGGACGTTGAGGCGGTGGTTGATAGAGACCACGACGACGTCTCCGCGCTCGGAGAGGCGCGTGCCGTCGTAGAGGGGCAGGTCCATCGATGAGCCGCTGAAATAGCCGCCGCCATGCAGCCACACCATGACCGGGCGCTTTTTGCCGTCGTTCAGGCCCTGGGTCCAGATGTTGAGGTTCTGGCAGTTTTCCGACTGGGGCCAGTAGCGGTTGTCGGAGATGAAGGTCTGGGGTTCGCGCAGTTCCGTCCCGACCGCCTGGGGGCAGACATTGCCGTAGGACAGGGCCGGCCGGACATTGGTCCAGGCGGCCGTCTTCTGCGGCGGCATGAAGCGCTGGGCGGTGGCGTAGGGAATGCCGCGGAAGGTGAACACGTCGTCGCGGCGGAAACCCTGGACCGGCCCTGAGGTGGTGGTAGCGATGGCGGTTTTGGAGGATGCCACCAGGACGCTGTCGCCGGCAACGGCCGGAACAACCGCCGCAAAGGCCAGGGTGACGCTCAGCATCAATCCGGAAAAACGCTTCATAACTCACTCCTGTTGGAAAAGGTGCCGGTGCCCCCCATGGGGAGGGGCACCGGCCAATGGTCCTCACGGGAGGGAGGAGTCTTAGAACCGCGCGTCGAGGCTGATGCCGACCTGGCGGAAGGATTGCGGCGACAGCATCTGGCCGATCGAGCCGGTCGAGCCATCCGGGAAGTTGCGGATGCGCAGGACGGGTTCGTGTTCGTTGCCCAGGTTGCGGCCGTACAGCGACAGGGTCCAGTTGCTGCTGACGCTGCGGATCCCGATGCGACCGCCGGTGATCCAGTGGGCATGGTAGAAGACGTCTGGACTGGAGGCCGCGTCGTAGCGGATCTTCGACTTGAAGGTCGCATCGAACGAGATGAAGCCGTCCAGCGCCGAGTTTAGCGTGTGGCTGTATTCGCCACCGATGTTCAGCTTCCACTTCGGCGCCAGTGCCAGTTGCGTGCCACCGATATTGCTGCCGTCACCGCCGATAAAGCCGTCGGGATAGGTGGCGCTATTGTAGATCACACCGGCGTTGACGTTAAGGCCATCGACCACGCGGCCGGAAATGCTGGCCTCGACACCCTTGGAAATGACCTGAGGGATATTGGTCGGGGTACAGTTAAGCCCGCCGGTGCTGACGGCGACGCAGACCTGGCCCTGATAGTCCTTCATGTCGATATAGAAGGCGTTTAGATCGGTGAACACCCGGCCGCCCATCAGGGTCGACTTGATGCCCGCTTCGAACGCGGTCGGCAACTCAGGACGGATGATGGTCGGCGGGGTCGGATCCGATGCGGCGCCCTGGGCGATCTGCGGCCCCTTGTAACCACGCGAGACCGTGACGTAGCCCATATTGGCTGAGTCGAATGTGTATTGCGCCCCCAGCTTGACCGACACATTGTCGATCGACTTCTCGGCGCTCTTGCGGGTGATGACCGGCGTGTCGGCGACATAGGTCAGGTGGAAGTTTGGCACGAAGACCGGCACCACGTGCTGGGACTGGCTGCCCATGTCGACATAATCGACGGACAGGGTTTCATGGTTCAGGCGGGCGCCGGCAATGAGCCGCAGCTTGTCACTGACCCGCCAGGTCGCCTGGCCGAAGACGGCGTAGGATTCGTCCTCGATATCGATTGCCGACCCGAGATTGTCCACCGGACGGAAAGGCCCAATCGGGCCGGGCACGATGACGCTGAAACGTTGCGGTGTGCGGCTGGACTTGTAGTTCGAATAGAAGGCCCCGACCGTATATTCCAGTGCCGCGCCGGTTGGCGAGGCGATGCGGAACTCCTGGGTGAACAGGTCTTCCTTGCCGTACTGGTCGCCAATTTGCAGTTCGGGATGATAGTCATCCAGGCGGAAAATGTTCAGATTGTTGGGGCCGACATCCTGTTTGCGGCTGGAGGTGATCGAGGTGAAGGTCAGGTTGTCGAACTCGTAGTCGACCTGGGCCGACACCGCCTTGGTCTCGAAATTGTTGTGGATACCGGTATTGGAGCAGTAGTCGCGGTTGCCGTCACCGGCAGTGATGCCGCAGGCGGCCAGGACGGCGCCGATCTGGCCTGACTGGGCGTTGTTGGCGACCTTCTGGATGGTGAAGAAGTCCAGCCCGTCGTCGTCGACCTTGGCATATTCGCCGATCAGGTTCAGAGTCAGGCGGTCATTGACCTGCCACAGCAGCCGGGCGCGGGCGCTGTCGGTACGGTGGTCGTCCAGCTTGCCGGTCAGGGCATTGCGGTTGACGCCCTGACGGTCGTTGCGGCTGGCCGAAACACGCAGGGCGGCGGTTTCGCCCAGCGGTATATTGACCAGGCCCTGAACGACCTGCTGGCCGTATTCGGAGCCCATCGTGCCGAAATCGGAGAGCTCGGCGCGGACGCGGCCGCTGAAACGGCCCAGTTCCGGCTTGTTCGTCACGATGTTAATGACGCCGGCCGAGGTGGTCAGGCCGAACAGGGTGCCCTGGGGGCCCTTCAGCACCTCGATGCGGGCAACGTCGAACAGGTCGGGTGTGTTGATATTGCCCTGCGACACCTGGTCGATAACCACGGCGACCGATCCGGTGGCGCCACTCTGGAAGGACTGGGTGCCGATGCCGCGGACTTGACCGCCGCCGCCGACGCTCTGGCCGGATGCCTGCTGCATTTCCAGCGCGGGAGCGATGCGTTGCAGGTCCGCGATCGAATTGACCTGGAGGCGCTCCAGTTGCTTGCCGCTGGCCACCGTAATGGCGACGGGCACGTCCTGGAGCTTCTGTTCACGCTTTTGTGCGGTCACGACGACGACGCTGTCGTCGACGGGGGCCGTCGCGGGCGCAGCCGTGTCCTGGGCGAAAGCGGCGGCGCTTAAGGTAGCGAAACTGACGGTGGCCATAAGGCCGGTGATGGCATTGCGACGGATCATGTGGTCGCGTCTCCCCTGGTTGGGTGCTCCATTATTTTCTGTATGCGGAGCAGCGTTTCTCTCTGGTGCCGGCGACTTGGTGCGCCGTTTTCTTGCATTGTCAGGCTATGGGAGGTCGCCCTGCGCGTAAAATTCAATCGTTCAATGCGATCCATAAGCTGGGGTTATGGCTTGCGGAACGCGGTTGACTGTGATGATTGTTGAGTACAAAACGCGCAAAGACGCGAATAGTTATAATAAATAACTGAAAACACAGAGGGAAAGATGCGCTTTCACCGGCTCGACCTCAATCTGCTCGTCATTCTGGACCACCTGCTGCAGGGCAAGAGCGTCAGCCAGACGGCGCAGTTCCTAAGCCTGACCCAGCCGGCGATCAGCAATTCCCTCGCCCGGCTGCGCGTTCATTTCGAGGACGAGCTGTTCGTTCAGGTCGGCCGGCGGCTGGAACCGACGCCATTCGCCAAGACCCTGGCCGAACCCGTCAAGACGGCCTTGCAGGATATCGAACGCATCATCATCGCCCGGTCAGACTTCGATCCGGCGACGGCGGAACGCGACTTTACCCTGGTCTGTTCCGACTATGTCTATACGGCCTTCCTGACCCGGGTCATCCGCAAGCTGGCCGTCATCGCCCCCAAGGTCAATATCCTGGTCATGCTCAATTCCGAAATGACCTCGCCGCTGCTGAACGATGGCCAAGTCGATTTCCTGATCACGCCGCAGGGCTTGACCTTTCCGCTGCATCCGTCCGTGCCTTTGTTCAGCGACGACTTTTCGTGCATCGTGTGGACCGGCAATGAAGAGGTCGGCGACAGCCTCACGCGCGAGCAATATCTCGACATGCGCCACGTCAGCGTGACCCTGGGACCGAAAAATCCCAAGCATATCGAGCAGAAGTCGCTGGATATGCTGAACATCGAACGCCGCATCGTGGTCTATACCCCAACCTTCAATGCCGTGGCGGATACGGTAGTGGGAACGCCCTATATTGCGACCGTGCATTCGCGCACCGCCCGCCTGTTCGCCGATCGTCTGCCCTTAAAGGTGCTGAAAGCCCCCGTCCCGATCGCCACCTTTACCGAATGTCTGCAATGGCACCGCAACAAGGACGCCGATACGGGTACGCTTTGGCTGAAGGAATTCCTGGTCGCCTGCGCGCGCGATTTCTGATCCGTCCATAAATACTGCTTATGGGTCATATGGGCCGATTGAA
>NZ_GL883078.1:265120-269241 GCF_000204015.1 Asticcacaulis biprosthecium C19
ATATGGGCCGATTGAATTATCGCCGCCCCCCGACTTCGTCCATAAAAATGCTGACAACAAGACGGTACCCGCAATGTGCCGCTAGCAGTGGATGAAGCCCGTGAAGCGTATTTTGTTCAAAAACGTCCGTATTTTCGACGGTTCGGGCAGCGACCTGTTCCCCGGCGAAGTCCTCATCGAAGGCGACCGCATCACCAAGGTCGCCAAACGACCCGATGGCCTCTTCGCCAAACGCGACCCGAAGATCAGCGAAGATGGCGCGGACGTCATCGACGGTGGCGGCGCCACCCTGATGCCCGGTATGACCGAGGCCCACGCCCACATTACCTGGCCGTCCTCAACTGAGCGCTTCGTGCCGGAATTCGTCCTGCCGATCGAGGAAATGATGATCGTGACGGCGCAAAACGCCCGCATCCTGCTCGATTCCGGCTTTACAAGCGCCTACAGCGCCGGCGCCCTGTCCGAGCGCATCGAGGTCGTTATCCGCGACAATATCGACAAGGGCTACCTGCCTGGCCCGCGTCTGCGCGCCTCAACCCTGGAACGCAGCCCCGACGAAGACGAAACCGCACCCGGCGCGGTCAATCACGGCCGCGGCCCCGACGCCATGCGCAATTTCATCAAAAAATGCAAATCCATGGGGATCGATCAGGTCAAGCTGGTCCTGTCCGGCGAAGACGCCCTGCATCCGGGCAGTTCGCACCATCTGATGTGCACCGAGGAAGAAGCTCAGGCCGCCGGTCAGGCCGCTCGCGAAGTCGGCATCCCCCTGTCGGCTCACGCCCAGGGCAATGACGCCGTCAAGATGGGCATGCGCGCCGGCGTCCGCGTCATCTATCACTGCACCTATGCCGACGCCGAGGCCGTCGACATGCTGGTGGCACGCAAGGACGAGATCTTCATGGCGCCGGCCATCGGCGTCATCGTCGCCACCCTGGAAGCCAATCCGCCACCGCACATCGACATGTCGTCGATGAAGGAGATGGCCAAGCCGGTCATCGAAAAGGCCAAGGTGCTGATTCCCGAGCTGAAACGCCGCGGCGTGCGGGTGCTGATCGGCGGCGATTACGGCTTCCCGTTCAATCCGAACGGTACCAATGCCCGCGACCTTCAGCATTTCGTTGACCTGTTCGGCTATACGCAAAAAGAAGTCCTCGTCGCCGCCACCAAGCTGGGCGGCGAGTTGATGGAACTGGAGATCGGCCAGATCAAGCCGGGCTTCCTGGCTGATATCCTGCTGGTCAATGGCGACGTGACCCGCGACGTCCGCCTGCTGCAAAACAAGGCCAACCTGCTGGCCATCATGAAGGGCGGCAAGTTCCACAAATGCACCCTGCCCGGCCGTACGCCCGCCGCCGTCCCCACGCGGGAAGAGCATGCCTGAGACCCTTATCCTCGACCCGACGCGCAACGTCAGCGGCGACCTGTATCTGCCTGAAGCGACGGGACCGCATCCTGTCCTGGTAGCCGTTCATGGCGGCGGCTGGCGGCGTGGATCGCCAAAGGCCATGGCGCAATGGGGCCGGTTTTTTGCGCAGCATGGCGTGGCCGTTCTGGCCGTCAGCTATCGGTTGACGACCTCAGGTCCGGTGTGGCCGGAGAACCTGAACGACGTCCTGGCGGCGCTACGCTGGGTCCAGGCGTCCGGCGCGTCGCACGGCCTCGACCCGAACTGTGTCGGCTTGTTGGGCGCCTCGGCTGGCGCCCATCTGTCGGCCCTTGCCGCCCTCACCAACCCGCCGCGCGTGCTGATCGGCGTCTATGGCTGCTATGATTTACTCAACCTTTGGCAGGCCGACCTGATCAAGAACCTGACGGCCGCCGAAAACCCGACCGTCCGCATGCTGGGCGGGACGCCGCTCGACGATCCGAGACGCTATTTCGAGGCCTCGCCGATCAGCCATGTTTCCCACGCCGCGCGGTCCCTGCGGGTACAGTTGATCCATGGCGACCACGACGACGATATCGACGTCAGCCAGACCCAGGCCTTCGCCCTGCGCCTGCGTCAGGCCGGGGCCTTGGTGCAAACCGTCATCGTCCCCGGCGCCGGACACCTGTGGTTCTCGTCTGAAGACATGACCGATCCGACCAGCCACTGCGCCTACGTCGCCCCCCGCCTTCTCGCCTTTGTAAAACAGTTCCTGGTGACCCCATGATCGCTTCTGACACGACCGACTTCGATGTGATCATTATCGGCTGCGGCCCGGTCGGCGCGACCGCCGCCAATCTGCTGGGCCAGGCCGGCCACCGCGTCGCCATCGTCGATCAGTTCACCGATGTCTTCACACTGCCGCGCGCCGTCCATATCGATCACGAGATGATGCGGCTGTTCCAGAACCTTGGCCTGGCCGAAACCCTGCTGCCGCACATGCGCGAGACCCAGGGCCATATGCACCTGGGCGCCGACGGCGATGTCATCCGCTATATGGGCAGCGCAGGTAAGCCGCGGCCCTATGGCTGGGCCAACGACTACTTCTTCTACCAACCGGAGCTCGAATCCGCCCTGCGCGATGGTTTCCGCCGCTTTGGCAATGTCGCGTTCATCCAGGGCGTACGCGCCACCGTCGAAGGGACCACGGTCGCTTCCGGCGACCGGATTTTCCGGGCTCGCTACATCATCGCCTGCGATGGCGCCCGCAGTCCCACCCGCGAGTCGCTTGGCATCTCGCTCGACGACCTGCTGTTCGAAGAATCCTGGCTGGTGGTCGACGCCAATGTCGACGGCCCAATCAGCTTCCCGGCCATCCCGTCCCTGCCCGCCGACTCCGACCCGCAGCAGCTTTCGATCATGACCTGCGATCCCAGGCGCCCGGCGACCATCGTCCCCGGCCGCGGCGCCCATCGCCGCTGGGAGTTCATGCTCCTGCCCGGTGAAAGCGAAACCGCCATCGTCGAGCCCGCCTCGATCCAAGCCCTTATCGGCCCATGGCTGAAGGGCTGCCGCTACGACATCGTCCGCACCGCCACATACCGCTTCAACGCCCGTGTCGCCAGACAATGGCGTCAGGGGTCGGTCTTCCTGGCCGGAGACGCCGCCCACCAAACCCCGCCCTTCTTCGGCCAGGGCATGTGCCACGGCCTGCGCGACGCCGCGAACCTCTGCTTCAAGTTGGACCTGGTCCTTCGCGGCCACGCCTGCGACGCCCTCCTCGACACCTACCAGCCCGAGCGCGAGCCGCAGGTCCGCCATGTCATCGGCGCCGCCGTCGCCGCCGGCCGCTATATCTGCGAGCTCGACCCGGACAAGGCTGCCGAGCGCGACGAAACCCTGCGCCGCCGCCAACGCGAAGGCCAGGACATCGCCACCGCCGCCGACTTGATCGCGCCCTATACAAACGGCCTCGTCGCCCCAGGTGCCGGCGAGCGCTTTATCCAGCCTCGCGTCGCCAACGGGCTACTGCTTGACGACGTCATTCCGCCCGGCTTCGTCCTGCTGACCCGGCGCAGGACCGACCACCCGCTGCTCAGCCGCCTCGGCATCGCGCAACACACCATTGACCCAACCTTCGACACGACCGGCGCCTTGACCGCAGCCCTGGACCAACACGACGCCCAAGCCATCCTGCTGCGCCCCGACCGCTACGTCTTCGGCTGGGGATCAGCTTCTCACCTGCTCGACCTGTTGAGCGCCCAACTTGCCCCTCAGGAGCTGCCCCTCCATGCCTGATCTCAGCCTCAGCCACGCCCGCACGATTATCGCGATCGCGCTGAAAACCGCCCGTGACACTAATCTGTCGCCCTTGGCGGTCACGGTCCTAGACGCCGGCGCACGCCCGGTTGCCTCGGAGCGCGAAGACGGGGCCGGTTTCCTGCGGCTGGACATCGCCCATGCGAAAGCGGCCGGCGCCATCGGCATGGGCTACGGCACACGTGACCTGGCCAAGCGGGCGGCGGGCAATCCCGGCTTCTACGCCGCGTTATACGCCGTCAGCGACGGCGGCATGGCGCCGTCTCCGGGCGGGGTTTTGCTGCGCAATCCTGCGGGCGAAGTCATCGGCGCGGTCGGCATCAGCGGTGACACGGGCGACAACGACGAACTCTGTGCGGTGGCGGGCTGCACCGCCGCCGGCCTCGCCTTCGATACGGGAGCGTGAACATGCAAAGCGCCGGTCTGTTTTTCC
>NZ_GL883078.1:270010-273667 GCF_000204015.1 Asticcacaulis biprosthecium C19
GTCGCTGAATCACATCGCCTTTGAGATGGAAGACATGGACGCCGTCATGCGCGGCATCGGCCGCATGCGCGACCACGGCGCCATCCCCGCCTGGGGCCCCGGCCGCCACGGCCCCGGCGCCAATGTCTACGCCTATTTCATTTCGCCGTTTGGCGCTGTCGTCGAATACTCAACCGCTGTGGAAATCATCAGCGACGACTACCCCACGGGCGCCCCCGAAGACTGGACCTGGCCGCCCAATCGCATCGACCAGTGGGGCATTTCGGACAAGGATTTTACGGGGCTATCGAAGGCCGAAAAGGTCTTCACCTACGCCCCGCTGATGGAGAAGGTTTGATGAAGTACGTATCCTACCACCTTAACGGCCGCGACACCTGGGGCCATATCGAAGGCGATTACGTCTCCGACCTCGGCGCCTTTTTCGGCGGCGACCTGAAGACCGCCATTGCCGAAGGCCGGCTGGGCCACCCCGCCGCCAATGCCACCACACGCTTGAGCGACGTCAAGCTTCTCCCGGTCATCCCCAACCCCACCAAGATCTTCTGCGTCGGCCACAATTTTGAGACCCATCGCGCCGAAACCGGCCGCGCCAAAGTCGGCCACCCGTCGATCTTCCTGCGCTTTGCCGACACCCTGATCGCCGACGGCGACGCCATCATCCGGCCGTGCAACTCGACCAGCCTTGATTACGAGGCCGAGCTGGCCCTGGTCATCGGCAAGACCGGCCGCCACATCGCCGAAGCCGACGCCATGTCCTATGTCGCGGGTTTTACCTGCGCCAACGACGCCTCGGTGCGCGACTGGCAATGGCACACCACCCAGTTCGCTCCGGGCAAAAACTTCCCCGGCACAGCGCCGCTGGGACCATGGCTGGTGACGCCCGATGCAATTACCGACCTGGGCGCCGTGACGGTGGAATCGCGCCTGAACGGCCAGGTCATGCAGCACGCCACCCTAGGGGACCTGATCTTCCCGCTGCCGGTCATCATCAGCTACCTGTCAGGCTTCACGACGCTGAATCCCGGCGACGTCATCCTGACGGGCACGCCGGGCGGCGTCGGTGCCAAACGCGAACCGCCGGTGTGGATGAAGCCCGGCGACATTATCGAGGTCGATATCGCCGGCGTCGGGCTGTTGACCAACACCATCGCCGAAGAGGTGACATAAGGGAGTCGTATTTGGTGAGTCCGCCAAAGGCCGCTATCGGTGATATCCCGATCCGCGGCACAGCCCGGTCCTCATTCAGGATACCCCCTCCATGACCCTTGAAACCCTTCTTATCTGGCTTGTGATTGGTGCCGTCGCGGGCTGGTTGGCCGGTGCCGTTGTCAAAGGGGGTGGTTTTGGCCTGGTCGGCGATATCGTCGTCGGCATCATCGGCGCCTTCGTCGGAGGCTGGCTGGCCGGAGTCCTGGGCATCAATATTGGCGGCGGCATCATCGCCACGATCATCACCGCTACCGGCGGCGCGATTGTCCTGCTTCTGCTTGTGCGCCTTATCAAGCGAAACTGACCTTCCGGCGCATCTCGCCAGACAACAAACAAGCGCCAAAACAAACAAGCGCCGGACCCGCGGGTCTGGCGCTTGTTCATTCTACGGCACGGATATCGGGGTTTGACAGCGTACTGCCACAATCGCGTTATCCGCTCTCTCCAAACGTCCATGTCGCTGGCACAGCCGCCGCCGCCGTAATCCGGATCGTTCACCACCGACCGCGCGCCGCCAGCACGGAAAATGGGCCCCGGTCATGCCTATAACCGGAGCCCAGGGTCTGGTGTTGTCTTCAACGTAACGCGGTCGTACCAAGTGGTGAACCTGAGCGCAGACTACGCCTCCTCCGCCCCCCTGTGCAGACTCGGAATATACTCACCCCACTGGGTACAATCCGAACCTGTCCCCGCGCCCCGAATAGTCTAGAACTGAACCCTGAACCGTACCCAGGGAAAGTCCCATGTTGAACATACTGATCGTCGAAGACGACCTGATGATCGCCGACATGACCGAAGCGTTTCTGATCGCGTCGGGATACGACGTGTGCGGCATTGCTCGCACCGTCAACAAGGCCCTGGCTCTGGCGGCCGAGCACCTGCCCGACCTGGCGCTGATCGACCTGCGCCTGGCCGAAGGCGGCCTGGGCACCGATGTCGCCCCCCAGTTGCAAAGACGCAAAAGAACAGGCATTCTGTACGTCAGCGGAAACGCCATGCAGTTCGACCTGACCTCGGACGATGGCGACGGCTGTCTGGTCAAACCCTACCTCACACGCGACCTGCTCTGCAGCCTCAGTATCGTGACTGACATCGTCACCACCGGCGCCTCCACCCAGATCCACCCGCGCGGCTTCAAGCTTCTGAAACCCCCAATCCCGGACGGCATAGCATCTCATGGCTGACGACGCCGCAAGGGTTAATAAGCTCCTCCGCCAGCAGGCTGCCATTGCTGGCTTCGGCAGCTATGCGCTGCGCGAAAACGACCTGCACAAGGTCCTGACCGAGGCCGCCCGCGTCTGCGCCGCTGGCCTGGACGTCCCGTTCAGCAAGGTCTGCCGCTACCGCGCCGACGAAAATGACCTCCTCGTCGAAGCCGGGTTCGGGTGGAGGCCCGGCGTCGTCAGCAAGGTCGTCTCCCGCGCCGACGACAGCACACCCCAGGGCCGGGCCTTCATTACCGGCGAGCCTTCTATCTGCAACGATCTGCGCGAAGACACCGGCTTCGAATTGCCGGCCTTCTACGCTGAACACGGCATCATCTCGACCGTCGACGTGGTCATCCATATCAAGGACAAACAGCCCTACGGCGTGCTGGAAATCGACAACAACGTCCAGCAGGACTACGACCAGCACGACATCAACTTCCTGACCGGTTTCGCCAATGTACTGGCCGAGGCCGTCGCCACCTCGGCGCGGTTGGAGCTGCTCCAGACCACGATCGGCGAGATGAAGGCTCTGGTCACCGAAAAGGACCGTCTGCTTGACCAAAAGAAGGTCCTGGCCGAAGAGCTGCAACACCGCGTCCGCAACAACCTGCAACTCATCTACGGCATGCTGACCAAGCAGCTGGACGACACAGCCGACGAGGCCGGCCAGCGCGGTTTGCGCGCCATCGCCCGGCGCGTCTTTACCCTGGCCAAGGTCTATGAAAACCTGCTGGGTACCGAGATGACGCACGCCACCGACTTCGGCGCCTATGTCAAATCGCTGTGCGTCAACCTGTCGGAGATCCAGGACGGCGACATCGACGGTATTGACCTGGTATGCTCCAGCGAATCCTTCCTGCTGGAGCTCGACATGGTGACGGCGCTGGGCATCATCGTCGCCGAGTTGGTCACCAACAGCTATGACCATGCCTTTGCCGACCGGACCGGTGCCATTGCTGTCACGGTGGTTCGCGACGCCCAGGCGCTCGATCGCGGTCGGCTGACCATCTGGGACAACGGCGCCGGTTTCGTCGAACAGCCGGGCAGCAAGCGCCACGGCGTCGGCCTGGTGCGCCGGCTGGTCGAACAGATCGACGGTGATATTCATCTGACGGTGGACAATGGCGCCCGCTGGATCGTCGATTTCCCGATCCCTGCGGCCAGTTCCCAACACCTTGACGAATACCAAGCCTCATAAAGAATGACGCTTGATATTCGCATTTATTCAGCTCAAGCGCCG
>NZ_GL883078.1:273771-276722 GCF_000204015.1 Asticcacaulis biprosthecium C19
GACGGCTCCTCGCATTGGCTCGGGCGCCCGAAGTACGTTCTCTGGCGCGCTTGCCAACCCGCGACGAGTCAAGGTCATCGCGGGTTGGAATAAGGCGCTTCCGGGGCTGGTTCTTGGGCAGGTTCGGGCCCGGCGCTGGTGACGATGCGGACCAACTCCGCCAGGGATCTCGCCTGCATCTTCTTCATAATCGACGCCCGGTGATTTTCCACCGTACGCTGGCTGATCCCCATATCGACCGCGATGTTCTTGTTGGGTTGCCCGGCCAGGATCAGCGCCAGGATATCGCCCTGACGCTGCGTCAGCCGCGCTACCCGCGCCGCCACCGACCGGTGCTCTGTCTCGCTGGTGTTGAGTTGCCGCGAAGCTTTGACCGCGGCATCGACGCAGTCCATCAGGCGCCGCCGCGTCACTGGCTTTTCCAGGAAATCCGACGCGCCGGCCTTCATGGCGTCGACCGCCATGGTGATATCGCCGTGGCCGGTGATCATCACCACCGGCATGGTATGGCCGCTGCTGCGGACCCCCTGCAGCACATCCAGCCCGCTCATCCCCGGCAGCCGCGCGTCCAGCAATAGGCAATCAGCCGCACCGGGCGCGTAGGCGCTCAGGAAATCCTCCCCCGACCCATAGTCCGCCACCGCATGGCCCTCCGCCTCAAGCAGATGGCGCAGGCCGTCGCGAATAAGACAGTCGTCATCGACCACATGAATGAGGGGAACGGTTTGCGGTGGGTCGCTGGGAAGCGGCTGGGCTTTATGGGCCAACAGGCTATCGTTTCTGGCCGTCTTTGACCTGTGAGTAAAACTGTCGGGATCATCGCCGAAAGTATGACAAGGATACAATGCGTATTTTCCGATCCTATCTGAATATCGCGCCGCCAGATATGTATTGACTTCCGATATTCTCCCTTCCGGCGCGAATTCGATATTTCAACATATCCGGCACGGCGCTTATCCCCATCTGTCAGTGTGAAAGCGTATCCAATGCAGCTTGTCGACTTTATTCGCGGCAATACGGCGCCCATCATCGCTGACTGGGAAAGCTACGCCCAGTCCATGGTACCGGCCGGCGACCACATGGGTCCGCTGGCCATCCGCGACCACATCCATCAGATCCTCGACTTCATCGTCTGCGACATCGAATCCGCCCAAACCGAGCGTCAGCGCACCGACAAATCCCACGGCGCAGGCGCCGATGCCCACCACCCCAGCGCCGCCGAGATCCATGCCTCCCTGCGCTATGATGGCGGCTTCAACATGGCGCAGATGGTTTCGGAATACCGCGCCCTGCGCGCCAGTGTCACCAAGCGCTGGCTGGCCTCGGCCCCGATCATCACCGCCGAGCACGTCGACGCCCTGGTCCGCTTCAACGAAGCCATCGACCAGGCCCTGACGGAATCGATCCGCGACTACTCGCAAAAGATGGACCTGTCGCGCAACCTGTTTCTGGGCATTCTCAGTCACGACCTGCGCAACCCGCTTGGCGCCATCTCCATGTCGGCGCAACTGACCCTGAAGCTCGGCGCGCTCAGCGAAACCCAGACCATCCTGCAAAGCCAGGTCGTCGACAGTGCCCACCGCGCCAGCGAGATCGTCGACAACTTGTTGGATCTCACCCGCGCCCGCCTGGGGTCGGGCCTGCCAATCGTGCGTCAGCCTATGGACATGGGCCATCTCGCCCACCGCCTGGTCGACGAGATGCGCGTCCTTCACCCCAAACGCGAGTTCGCGCTGAAGGTCACTGGCGATCTGAGTGGCGACTGGGACAAGGCCCGCATCGGCCAGGTCTTTTCCAACCTGATCGGCAATGCCGTGCAATACGGCTTCATGGGCACGCCGATCACGATCCGTGTCGAAGGCCTGGCCCAGACGGTGGCGGTATCGGTACACAATGAAGGCGTCCCGATCGCCTCGGCGGCCCAGCGGACGATTTTCAATGCCCTGACCCGCGCCCCCTCCACGGCCCCGACCGCCACGCAATCGGCCTCGACCAATCTGGGGCTGGGTTTGTACATCACCAAGGAGATCGTCGAAGCCCATGGCGGCACGATCGCCTTTACCTCGACCGAGACCGACGGCACGGTGTTCCGGATCAGCTTCCCCCGCCTGGCGGATGGCGTGTCGGTGTGACGGCGCGGGGCAGACGCATTTTACGTCGACATAGCCGTTTCGAGTTCTTGAGTTACCAATTGCGGATTGACCTTCCATTCTGAGAGTCATTGGAATTGATCTGGCTTACCCTCCCTCGTGATGCCCTCCCGGCCAGGCCGGGGGAGTTGTCGAGCAAGGGAGCCTGCTTAGGCAACTCGTTGCGTGCCGGCGAGGCTCGAGACGAGGGGGCACCGGAAACTCCGCCCCCTGCTTTGCTGATACCTCCCCGCGCTCTTCGCGTTTGGTGAGCGCGGCCGAAAGATATCTCGGTAAGCGTAAAATCGCACGAGGACGAAGCGTAGCGAAGGACATATAGGCCGTAGGGACGCCGTTTACATTGTCGCTGCCCGTGGGTGAGTCAGGTGTGCATCGAAAATGACATCACCCGTGCTCACACTGTTGCTCATGTTGTGTTCTCTGTTGCGCTTGTTTTTCAAGAGGTTACGGCCAGACGGAAGGCGCTTGACCCGTTTCGGACTGAATCAAATCCGCCTCTGAAAGTCAAAAAATCATGTTTTGTCCCGCGCTGGCGACAGAATAGCCACTTGGAGGGGCCGAAATCAAACTCCGCATTTTCGCCTTCGTTAGGCCGATATCCCGATCGGCGCTGAGATCACCGTCGATCAAAATTGTAGGTTATTGCAAGACTCGGCGGAGGCTTACTGGATGTCTAGGATGCAATTGTAAAAACGGCGACCGTGTTTCAGCTCGGCCGCTCATTAACTGTCAACAAGTAACTCGACAATTCTCCAACCCATTTGCGCGAGGCATCGAGATCGGCGCGCTTTGCCGTTCCCT
>NZ_GL883078.1:277926-280138 GCF_000204015.1 Asticcacaulis biprosthecium C19
GACACCTATGTCGGTGATACCTTGGTGGCCAAAACCGCCACCAGAGCCGCTAATATTGTGGGCAATGAACATCACAGTCGTGAAGTCGACCTTGTCTAGCGCGGCGTGCATGGAGACAACCATTTTCGCACAATCTAGAAGGTAGGCCGGAATTAAAGCGAGCACTTTCGGATTGATTTTTATTGGGACGTCGGGCGCCTGAGAGCTTTGATCGGTCAAATGTGGGTGGTCGACCAAGGTGTGTTCTTTGATCGCATTCAACAGGACCTCCTGCTTTATCGGCTTGGTCAGGAAGTCCGTGCATCCAGCCGCCAAACACATTTCCCGGTCCCCCTTCAGGGCCGAAGCGGTTAGGGCGATGATCGGAATTGGCTTGAGCCTGTAGTCTCGTTCCCACGCCCGAATTGCCCTGGTTGCCGCCAGACCATCCATGACAGGCATCTGGCGATCCATGAGCACAAGATCGTACCGGCCGCTTTCAAACATCTTGCAGGCAATGGCTCCAGTTTCAGCGACATCGACCTGGTAGGGCGTGTCCTCAAGATAGGCCATCGTGATGACGCAGTTGTCGGCCGAATCCTCTGCCAACAAAATGCGTAGAGGCAGGAGTTTCAAATGAAGTCCCGCTTCGATCAGCGTGGCCAATGGACGCGTCGTTGCATCCCAGATTTCCAGAGGGATCGTGAAGGCAAACATGCTGCCCTCCCCGATTTCGCTCTCGACCCAGATACGGCCGCCCATCAGCTCGACCAGGCGCTTACAGATTGTAAGTCCGAGCCCGGAGCCCCCAAATCGCCGGGTCGTGGATGAATCAGCTTGCGTGAAACGTTCAAACACTGGCCCAAGCTGTTGGCTGGCTATGCCAATGCCCGTGTCAGTGATCGCAAAACGCAGAACCGGTTGCAAGGGATCAGCCTCGTCCAAATCGACGTAAAGCGAAACCTGCCCTGATTGCGTAAACTTGATGGCATTGCCAATCAAATTGAGAAGGACCTGCCTCAAGCGCATCGCGTCACCAACGATATTCGGTGGAACATTTGGCGCGATTGTACATACGAGTAACAAGCCTTTTTCCTGAGCCTTGGCCGCGACCATCTCCATTATTTTTTCCAAATGGCCGATCAACGAAAAGCCTGTCCGCTCCAGTTCGAGTTGGGAGGCTTCGACCTTGGACAGGTCGAGAATGTCGTTGATGAGGTTCAGCAGATTGTCGCCAGCCCTACGGAAAATCTGCACATATTTGTCTTGTTCCTCATTGAGAGGTGTCCTGGCCAAGAGGTCGGCAATGCCCATGATTGCATTCATAGGCGTTCGGATCTCGTGGCTCATGCTGGCCAGAAAGTCCGATTTGGTCAGGCTGGCGCTCTCTGCCGCTGCCTTGGCCTGCCGCAACTCCGACTCGACCCGCTTGCGTTCGGTGACATCGCGTGCGGCCGCAAAGACGCCCTGGAGCGTGCGATCCCTGTCATAAAAAGTCGTCGCGTTGTAGGATACGACTGTTTTACTGCCATCGCGAGCTTGGGCCGTCAGCTCATAATCGGTGACTGACTTTTCTCGGAGCACAAGACTAATGCCCGCCTCTGCCCGGTCCGGATCGGTGAAGTACTTCTTGAACGGCGCGCCGATCAACTCATCGCGGGTGCAACCCGTCAGAGCTTCCATCTGTTTGTTGACGTCGGTGATGATCCCTGATGGGTCGGTCGTAATGAGTGCGTCGATATTGGATTCGATCAAGGAACGAGTGTAAAATTGCTGGTCGCGCAATCGCTGATCAGACTTCTTCTGCTCTTCTTCGACCAGTTTTCGAACGGTATTGTCAGTACCAATCAGCAAGTAGCCGATAATGGTACCCAGCGCGTCCCGCAACGCCGTTACGGACACCAGTGCAGGGAAACGGCTGCCGTCCTTGCGGATGTAGGTCAGCTCATAGATATCCTCGATCCCACGCGAGGCCTTGAAGACAAGGGCCTCAAAGCCAGGTGTTATTGGCGTTTCAAGCTCGACGCTCAGCGTTCGGGCGCGCGTGATCACCTCTTCCGGATCAGAAATATCTGCCGGGGTGATCTTGTTCATAACCTCTGCTGCCGTGTAACCCAGCATACGCTCGGCACCGACGTTGAAAATCTGAATCACGCCCTTGGCGTCGGTGGCAATGCTGGAAAAGTTCGCGCTGTTGAAAATCGCACTCTGCAAGGCCCCGGCCTTTAGCTCA
>NZ_GL883078.1:281192-283435 GCF_000204015.1 Asticcacaulis biprosthecium C19
GTTCTGTAGAGCCCCAGTCTGTAGAAGGACTTCATCCGCGCGCCTTCGCTCAGTGCTCTCTGCCGTGTCGGATACGGCGCTTTGATTGCCCGATTCGAGCTTTTTCGTCGTCATAGATATTCCCCGACATATGAGGACCTTCTCATTGGAAAGTCAGATAATTTGGGGTCAATTGGAAACTGCAGTGCCTAATGAACCTAAATATTTTAGAATCACGAGCAACAATATCGTCTTGTGGATTACTACGTATACTATGCTGAATTTTTCTATTTCAACATACGACCTAACCCCATTGGGCTTATGCTAAAAAGATTGTAAGTATGATATGTTGTTATTTATTATTATCTTTTTCAAAAATTCTTATTTCACAAGCGCTTTAGGGCTACAAAGCTTCAAATGGCGCTCCAGGGTATTGTTCGGGCGGTACCTGAGGCACCGGTGCGACCCGACCCCAAGAAGGCGCAAAGGGAATCCCTATCAAGAGTCAGACGTCACCACCGTTGGTATGAGACGTAATTTGAGAGGCTTTATCTGCCTGGCAGGCCCAGATTTGGCGACTTCACGGCCGCGCGGACTTAGCGGAATGATAGCGCATATTTCTGCACATATCGTTGTTTTAGTTGTTTTTTTCCTACTTGGATCGCCGATCCGGGGCGTAAGGGTTGCAAGCCATATGCAACGCCGATAACGATGGGCAAATCAGCATAGGTAACGCATTGTTCGCCACAGATCTTGAGGCTATGATGTCATGGTGCGGGTTTCGTGCTCAAGCCTATCGCCGTGGCCACCGGCTCGAAAGATCGCAATGCGCTTAGTCGAATTCATACGTCAGAACCGCGATCCGATTATCGCCGAGTGGGAGAGTTTCGCCACGACACTGTCGCCGGCGGCGAACATGACCCGCATGCAGTTGCGCGATCATATTGATGAAATCCTGTCGTTCATTTGCGACGATCTGGAGACCGCACAAACCAAAACAGAGCAGGTCGAAAAATCGCATGGTAAGCGTGACAGCGGCCAAGGCTACGCCGATACCGCTGCGGAAGCGCACGGAGAATTACGCCACGGCGATGGCTTCGATATCGTTCAAATGGTTTCGGAATATCGCGCCCTGCGCGGAAGTATAGTCAAGCTATGGATGAGGCGGCGTCGCACACTCGAAGACACCGATATCGAAGACCTGACGCGATTTAACGAATCGATCGACCAGGCGCTGGCCGAATCCGTAGTAAAGTTTTCCGCCAAGGTCGATTATTCACGGGACCTGATATTAGGGGTTTTGGGGCACGACTTGCGCAGCCCATTGGGCGCGATTTCGATGGCCGGCCAATTGTTGCCGAGACTTGGGGCATTGACGGACAAACAAGCCACGCTGGCTGCCCAGGTCGGCACGTGCAGTGATCGCATGACCCGCATTATCACCGATCTGCTCGATCTGGCCCGGGCGCGACACGGCACGCGCCTCCCAGTGAGCGCCCTGGCCATGGATCTCGGGCAATTGGCGCAACAGATGGTCGCCGAAACGAAAAGCCAGCATGCCGACCGCGATATCGATCTGACGATAAAAGGCGACGTGACGGGCGCATGGGATAACACACGATTGAGTCAGGTGTTATCCAATCTGCTGGGCAACGCCATACAGTATGGCGATGCGACCGCGCCGGTGACGGTAACGATCCTGGGCACCGCCGACGACGTCAGCCTCACCGTGCTCAATCAGGGGCCCATCATTCCCGAAGCGCAAATGGCCAGTCTGTTTCATTCCTTCACCCGTGGCGCCGAACCTGGCGCTCAACGGAATGGCGGCTCAAACCTGGGTCTGGGCTTGTTTATCACGCGTGAGATCGTGAAGTCGCATGACGGAAAGATCGAAGTCAGCTCAAACAAACGCGACGGAACGTCTTTCCGAATCACTCTGCCGAGGCGCCGGACCGCAGCGGCGGATTAGATGAGAGGTTTATTCAGTATGACGCCAAGCATGATGGCAAGGTAGTGCAGGCCGGCGCCCAGCAGGAGGTGGATGTGCCAGATGGCGCGGCGGTAAACGAGGCGCTTATTGGCGTAGAAGATCGTGCCGAGCGAATAGGCGACACCCCCCGCAACCAATAGTACAAGGGCGGTCAGCGGGGCCGACGGCACGGTGTTCCGGATCAGCTTCCCCCGCCTGGCGGATGACGTGTCGGTGTAACAGCAGCGCCGGAACGTCCGCACCCTTAATCTTATACCTCCCCGCGCTCTTCGCG
>NZ_GL883078.1:284443-287070 GCF_000204015.1 Asticcacaulis biprosthecium C19
GCCGAGGTCGACGCGCAGCGAAGGACGAGATGCGGTGGTGCGGCGACTTTCGTTCTGTAGCGTCTAAAAGGCATCAGAGTCTTTTCCGGACACAGTCTTCCAGCCCTTACTTACGATGCCGCCCCAGCCAACTCGACTATATGGCCTTCCGGATCTGTGACAACGGCGCGCGGGCCCCAAGGTCCATCTTTGAACGCCGTCACCAGAGTGGCGCCCTGCGCCAAAGCCGCAGCCAGCCTCATCTCGACATCATCGACCTGGAAGCCGATCCGCAGCCCTTCGGTGCCCCGGCCCTGCGCCCACGGGTAGATTTCCAAGGTCATCCCACCGGCTGTCGCCGCCAGATGCTCCGGCCCGCTGCCATGACGCTCGCGCACGAAGGATAGCCCCAGAGCTTCATAAAATTGCCCGAGTCGCGCCACGTCTTTCGCACGCAGCACAACCAGATTCAGGAAGGTCACGCCTCGTCTGCTTCCCGCACCGGCATAGCCGCCAACTGCCTTAGGCCCTTCATGAAGTTGTCGATATCGACACCTTCCAGAAACCGGTGCATCCGCTCCAGATGCTGGCGCTGGATGGCCTTGGCCTGAGCCAGCAAGGCCGCGCCTGATTTCGTCAGCGCCAGTTGATTGGCGCGGCGGTCCTTCTTGTCCACCTTGCGCTCGACCAAGCCGCGTCCCTCCAGAGCGTCGATCAGCGCCACGACGTTCGGCCGCTGGATCTTCAGCCGGTCGCCGATGACGTGTTGGCGCAGGCCAGGCTCGGCCTCGATCAGCATAAGCACCGACAGATCGACCGGCCGCAGACCGATCTCCTTCATCCGGTCGATAATCTCTCCGAACACCGCCAATTGCGCCAAACGCAGTTGAAAGCCGATCTGGCTCTCCAGCAGTTCGGCGGGGTCGATGTCAACAGCAGCAGATGTCTTCTTTTTCAAGGCGTTCTCCGGGGCCTTTGCATTTGAAAACTCAGGCGGGCCAAATCCCCCACCGTCTCATTTGCTTCCGGCAAATGATCCACCTCCCCGTATAACGGGGAGGTATAAGTTATTGGTGTCCACCCTATCGGCGTTTTCGGGCTTAGGCGATAAAATAAATAATGACGGCCCATAATAGGTATGATACATAATCAATTAACACGCGTCATATGAAGATGCGACAGGGAGTCATCACCATGCTGGACACGGTTTCTGCTGCGCCACTCGATCTGATCATCGCCTCCAAGCCTGTCAAGGCCGAAGGCGGGCGCACCTTTACCCGGCTCAATCCGATCTCGGGCCAGGCCGCGACCACCGCCGCCGCCGCGTCGGTCGCCGATGCCATCGCTGCCGCCGATGCCGCCGCCGCAGCCTTCCCCGCCTGGTCGGCGCTCGGCCCCAATGCCCGCCGCGCCGTCTTGCTGAAGGTCGCCGACCAACTCACCGCCATGGCGCCCGAATTCATCGCCGCCATGAAGGCCGAAACCGGATCGACCCAGGCCTGGGCCGGCTTCAACTGCATGCTGGCCGCCAACATGATGCGCGAAGCTGCCTCGCTGACCACCCTGGTCGCCGGCGAGACCATCCCGTCCGACAAACCTGGCTGCGTCGCCCTGGCCGTGCGTCAAGCCGCTGGCGTTGTGCTGGGTATCGCGCCATGGAATGCCCCGGTGATTCTGGGCGTCCGCGCCATCGCCACCCCGCTGGCCTGCGGCAACACTGTCGTGCTGAAGGCCGCCGAGGCCTGCCCGCGCACACACTGGCTGATAGCAGAGGCCTTCAACCGCGCCGGCGCCCCGAAGGCATTGTCTCGCTGGTCACCAATGCCGCCGAAGACGCCCCGGCGGTCGTCGGCGCCCTGATCGACCATCCCGCCGTCAAGCGCATCAACTTCACCGGCTCGACCCACGTCGGCAAGATTATCGCCGCCCGCGCCGCGGCACAACTGAAGCCTGCCCTGCTGGAACTGGGCGGCAAGGCGCCTCTGCTGGTCCTCAAGGACGCCGATCTCGACGAGGCGGTCAAGGCAGCCGCCTTCGGCGCCTTCATGAACCAAGGGCAAATCTGCATGTCGACCGAACGGATCATCGTGGTCGACGCTGTTTATGATGCCTTCGTCACCAAATTCGCCGCCAAGGCCGCCACCATGCCGGCCGGCGATCCTTTGGAAGGCAAGACGCCCCTGGGCGCCGTGGTCGATGTCAAGTCGGGCGACAAGGTCCGTGAGCTGATGCGCGATGCCATCGCCAAGGGTGCGAAGCTGATTGCCGGCGGCGAAGGCGAAGGCGTCCTGATCCCGGCTTCGGTCCTGGACGGCGTGACGCCGGACATGCGCATCTATGCCGAGGAAAGCTTCGGGCCGGTCGTGTCGATTGTCCGCGCGAAGGACACTGACGATGCGGTGCGCATTGCCAACGACACGGAATACGGCCTGACGGCGGCGGTGTTCACCACCAACATCGCAGAGGCTTTGAACGTGGCGTCGCGGATTCAGTCGGGCATGTGCCACATCAACGGCGCGACCGTTCACGACGAAGCTCAGATGCCGTTCGGCGGCGTCAAGGATTCCGGTTATGGTCGTTTCGGCGGCAAGGCCGGCATCGCCGAATTCACCGACCTGCGCTGGATCACCATCGAAACCCTGCCAGGA
>NZ_GL883078.1:287336-288375 GCF_000204015.1 Asticcacaulis biprosthecium C19
CGTCCTTTACACACCTATTTATTCCTCCTCCCCCGGTACCTTCAATGAACGAATCCTCCCCCAAAATCGACCGCGCCGAAGAAGACACCGTCGCCTTCCAGGTCATCGACCGCATCGCCTGGGTCAAATTCAACCGCCCCGAAAAGCGCAACTGCATGTCGCCGAAGCTGAACCGCCAGATGCTGCGGGTGCTCGACGAGCTGGAATTCCGCGATGACGTCGGCGTCCTGGTGCTGACCGGCGAAGGCTCCGCCTGGTCGGCCGGCATGGACCTCAAGGAATATTTCCGCGAAAACGAAGCCAAGGGCCTGGGCGCCATGCGCAATGCCCAACGCGAATCCTACGGCTGGTGGCGGCGCCTGCGCTGGTACCAAAAGCCGACGATCGCCATGGTCAATGGCTGGTGCTTTGGTGGCGGCTACGGCCCGCTGTTTGCCTGCGACCTGGCCTTTGCCGCCGAAGAAGCCCAGTTCGGCCTGTCCGAGATCAACTGGGGTATCCTGCCGGGTGGCGGCGCCACCAAGGTCGCGGTCGAGCTCTTGCCTTTCCGCAAGGCCATGTACCACGCCATGATGGGTGAGAACATCGACGGCAAGACCGCCGCCGACTGGGGCCTGGTCAACGAAGCCCTGCCGCTGGCCAACCTGGAAGCCCGCGTCACCGAGGTCGCCAAGGTCCTGCTGGCCAAGAACCCGGTCGCCCTGAAGGCCACCAAGGACGCCATTCGCCGCGTCGGTGTGATGGCGTACGACGAGGCGGAAGACTACCTGGTCCGGATGCAGGAGGCGGCGAACAGCTACGACAACGAAGGCCGCAAGGAAGGCATCAAGCAGTTCATCGACGACAAGACCTACAAGCCGGGTCTGGGCGCCTACGACACGAGCAAGCAGGCCTAGATGCCGACAGCAATGGCGGCCGCACCTCAAGAGACCCTCCGTCTCGACGCGTCTCGCCATTGGCCTGCGTCCCGGCTTACTTGCTCGACACTTCCCCATTGAAGAAATGGTGCGGAGAAGAACGAATAGGTGAACGTCTACTT
>NZ_GL883078.1:288629-290792 GCF_000204015.1 Asticcacaulis biprosthecium C19
TCCTCTTTCGGGATTGCTCCGATATTTCCATTTATAACGGTAGCCTCATGACCGCCGACAGCCATATGACCACGACCAACCCGATCGACCGCCTGCTGCGCCCCCGCTCCGTCGCGATTATCGGCGCCTCCGACAAACCCGGAGCCCTGGGCGCCTCGGTGCTGAACAACCTGACGCGCAACGGCTTCGACGGCGAGATCTACCTGGTCAATCCCAGACGCGACGAGATCAACGGCCGGCGCTGCTACCCGTCCATCACCGACCTGCCCCAGAACATCGATGCCGCCGTCCTGGCCATCCCGCGCGCCGGCGTCCTGCCCGCCATCCGCGACCTGGCCGCCCAGAAGACCGGCGCCGCCGTCATCTTCTCGGCCGGCTTTGCCGAAGGCGGCCCCGAAGGCATGGCCGAACAACAACAAATCGCCGACATCGCCCACGCCTCCGGCATGATCGTCGAAGGCCCCAACTGCCTCGGCATGGTCAACTTCATCGACTCGGTTCCCCTGACCTTTGTCGAAACCAACATCACCCCGCTGAACAACCGCCCCGGTATCGGTATCGTCTCGCAAAGCGGCGCCATGGCGTGCGTGCTGGGCACCACCATCGCCGCGCGCGACCTGGGCCTGTCCTTCTCGGTCTCCACCGGTAACGAAGCCGCCTCCGGCGTCGAAGACTATGTCGACTACCTGGTCGCCGACCCGGCGACCCGCGTCATCGCCATGATCGTCGAGCAGTTCCGCAAACCCCAACGTTTCCTGGCTGCCGCGCGCGCCGCCCGGGCTGCCGGCAAGCTGATCGTCCTGCTTCACCCCGGCAAAAGCGCCGCCGCCCGCGACTCGGCCGCCACCCATACCGGCGCCATGGCCGGCGACTACGCCGTCATGCGCGTTCATGTCGAACGTGCCGGCGTCGTTTTCGCCGAGACCCTGGAAGAACTGGCCGACATCGCCGAAATCGCCATCCGCTGTCCGGCCTTGCCGACCGGCGGCACCGCCGTCTTCGGCGAATCCGGCGCCTTCAAGGCCCTGACCCTGGACCTGTGCGAAGACCTCGCCGTCGACCTGCCACAGATTCACGACGAAGACTCCCCTACCCTGCGCGCTGCCCTGCCGCCGTTCGTCGGGGTGAGCAACCCGCTCGATCTGACAGCCCAGGGCCTGGTCGAGCCCGATCTCTATTATCGCGTCCTGTCAGCTCTGTTCGATGACGACCGCTTCGGCGCCATCGTCATGGGCGTGATCCAGACCGATCCGGTGACCACCGGCATCAAGATCCCGCCGATCCTGCGCGCCGTGTCCGAACTGAAGCCAACCAAACCCGTAATCTATGCAGGCCTCGACGAAGGCGCCGACATCCCGGCGGCCTTTATCGCCGACCTGCGCGCCCAGGGCGTACCGTGCTTCCCGTCGACCGAACGCGCCTTCCGCGCTTTGAAACGCCTGAACGGCCTGCGCCCCGACACCGCGACGGCTCCAGCACCCCTGCCCGCCGACCTGGCCGGCCTGCACGGCGTCATCCCCGAATACCGCGCCAAGGCCATCTTAGGCCCGCTAGGCATTCCCTTCCCCGAAGGCCGCTTCGTCACCTCACCCGAGGCCTGCGGCGACCTCACCTACCCCGTGGTGCTCAAGGCCCAGTCGGCCGAGTTGAGCCACAAGAGCGATGCCGGTGGCGTGTTACTAAACATCCGCGACGCCGAGCAACTGGCCACCGCCTGGAAGACCCTTTACAGCAACGTCGCCGCCTACAACCCCGCGCTCACCCTCGACGGCGTGCTGATCGAGAAGATGGGCGATCGCGGCGTCGAACTGATCATCGGCGCGAAAACTGACCCGGACTGGGGCCCGGTCATCTTGGCGGGGTTGGGCGGTGTGACGGCAGAGCTGTTCCACGATGTCCGCCTGCTGGCGCCCGACCTCAGCGAAGCCGAGATCACCGCCGAGCTTCTGAAACTGAAAAGCGCGCCCTTGCTGACGGGCTTCCGCGGCTCAGCGCCGCTGGACCTGGCCGCTGTATCGGCCCTGATCGCCCGTCTTGGCCGCCTGCTGCTGACGGAACCGTCGATCCGCGAGATCGACCTGAACCCTGTGGTCGTCTACCCCTCGGGCGTCACCGCCCTCGACGCCCTGATGCTGGTAGAATAAAGACAAAATAGGTAAACTC
>NZ_GL883078.1:290967-306199 GCF_000204015.1 Asticcacaulis biprosthecium C19
ACGTCCTCCCTCCCCCCTACAACGGCAAACCGATATAATTCTCCGCAATCGCCGTCTGCGCCGCCTCGCTCCCACGGATATAGTTCAGATCCGCCTTCTGCATCTTGCGATCGAAAGCCGACATCCCCGGAAAACGATGCGTCAACTGCGTCATCGACCACGAGAAGCGCTCCGCCTTCCAGATACGGTCCAAAGCCCGAGCCGTATAGCCCGCCAACCCGGCCTCATCTCCCCGACCATAAAACCCGATCAACCCGTCGGCCAGATAGGCCACATCCGAAGCCGCCAGGTTCAGGCCCTTGGCGCCGGTCGGTGGCACGATATGCGCCGCGTCGCCGGCCAGGAATAGCCGGCCGTGCTGCATCTTCTCACAGACGAACGACCGCAACGGCGCGATGCTCTTCTCGATCGACGGCCCCCGCGCCATCCGCCCGTCATCGCCCAATCGCACGGCCAGTTCGTCCCAGATGCGGTCGTCGGACCAGTCCTCGATCTTCTCGGACGCCTCGCACTGGATGTAATACCGGCTGCGCGTCGCCGACCTCTGGCTGGCCAGGGCAAAGCCGCGCTCATGGTTGGAATAGATCAGCTCATGATCCATCGGCGGTACATCGGCCAGGATCCCCAGCCAGCCGAACGGATAGACCTTCTCGATGCAGTGCGCCACCGCGTCCGGCATCGTCCGGCGGCTGACGCCATGAAATCCATCACAGCCGGCGATGAAATCGCAGTCAATGCGATACGCCTTGCCGTCCTTCGTGTAACCCACCCACGGCGCGCCCTCTATGTCGTGCAACTCCACGTCGGCCGCCTCGAAGACGATCGGCACGCCGCGCTCGACGCAAGCGTCCATCAGGTCGATGGTGATCTCGGTCTGGCCGTAGACCATGACGTCCTGGCCGGCCAGTTGGTGCAGGTCTATGCGGAAGGCCTCGCCGTCGTCCATCAGGGCGAACCCCTCATGACGAAGACCATTGCGGTCCATCCGTCCATTCACCCCCACCCGGCGCAGCAGCTCGACCGTACCATATTCCAGCACCCCGGCGCGGATCCGCGCCTCGGTGTAGGCGCGCGTCTGCCGCTCCAGGATGACGCAGTCGATCCCCTCGACATGCAGCAGTTGCGACAGCATCAGTCCGGCGACTCCGCCGCCGACAATGGCCACCTGGGTGCGTGACGTTTCCATGAGATTTCCTGCATTATCGAATTATTGAAATGATGCCGATTTTCGCCCCTTTTCGCCATGCACACAGGTGCTATAAACTTGGACAAAACTGAGAAAGCTATGTCCCCGATTCCGCGCTTCTATCTGTTCGGTGAGCCCCCCCCCCGCGAGGTCGATGAACACTTTCTCCACCTGGAGACCATCGCCGACCGCTCGGCCCCCCTCCAGGGCCGTATCCGCCCCCACATGCACGGCGACCTCAACCACGTCCTGATCGTGACGCGGGGCCATGGCCGGGTCCTGGGCGAAGGCGACGGCCTGGCCTTCACGGCGCCGCACATAGTCCTGGTTCCGGCCGGCAGCGTCCATGGTTTCGACTTCAGCGACGACATCTCAGGCCACGTCCTGACCATCGCAAGTGCTTATCTTGATGAGGTTTTTCGCACGCGCGACGACCTGACCCGACAGCCGCTGGCGCCCCTGACCCTGCCTGTCGATGACCACAAGACCCTGCGCGAAATCCAGCGTTGGGTGGCCCGCCTCGGCCGTGAACTGCGCTGGCAGGCCCCGGCCCACCGCGTCGCCATCGAGGCCAATTTGCTGGGTCTGCTCGCCGAGATCGAGCGCCTGTCCCACCGACACGGCGACGCCCCCTCCGCCGCCATCCCGCCACACCAAAGACTCCTGGCCCGCTTCCGCGAACAGGTCGAACGCAATTTCCGCGGCAACTGGGTCCTCGACGACTATCTGAAAGCCTTGCGCGCTACCGAGCCGCAACTGCGCTATGCCTGCCAGAAGGCCGGTGAATCCTCGCCCATGCAGGTCTTATTATACCGTCGCCTGATCGAGGCCAAACGCCTGCTGCTCTACAGCGACCTGACGGTCACCGACTGCTGCCATCAGACGGGCTTCGACGATCCGGCTTATTTTTCAAGGCTTTTCCGGCGTCACGTCGGTCAGTCTCCGCGCGAATTCCGCCTCAACCGCCGGACCTAATCGTCCAATATCTTGGCGCTCAACGCCAGAACGGTCACCGCAATCCCGGCCACCACGATCAACGGAAGCATGGCCAGGGCGACGCCCTCCGGGCCATGCAGCGGCCCGATCCCGGTCTTGAGGATATAGCCGGCCATCAGCGGCCCGGTGATCGACCCGACACGCCCAAAGGCAATCGCCGTCCCCGTCCCCAGACCCCGCGCCGTCTTGGGATAATACATAGGCGAGACCCCGTTCAGCGAGTACTGCGCCCCCAGCAGGAAGAAGCCGACAATACCGACGCTGATCAACAGGGGCTCGACCGTTCCCGTAAACGCCATACCGCACATCCCGACCAAAAAACCCATATAGGCCAAGGGCATGGCCCATTTGTAGCCGTAGCGGTCGATCACGGCGCCCATGACCAGGGTGCCGGCGACGCTGACCAGGTTGAACACGAGGGACGCCAACTGGCCGGTCTGAACGTCCATGCCGCGCTGGGTCATCAGGCTCGGCAGCCAGTTCAGGACCATGTACAGCACGCTGGAGGTCAGGAAAAACACCACCCACAGCAACAGCGTGCTGGGCGCCCGACCGCCGCCGAACAGAGCCGACCACAGGCCGACCTTCTGACCGCTGTCCGCAACCCGAACAGCCTTGGCATTGGGCAGGAACAGGATCAGCAGAGTCAGCAAAATAGGAATGATCCCGCCGATATAGAACAGCGACTGCCAGCCCAAATCCTTGAAGTAGAGCCGCGCGAACAACGCCGCCGCGGCGCCGCCGATGGGCATGCCGGCCATGATCGCGGTCACCGCCTTGACCCGGTTTTTCGGCGAGGCATAGTCGACCGCCAATCCGATGACATTGGGCATGGCCGCCCCCAGGCCGAAACCGGTCAGGGCGCGCGCCCACAGCAAGGTATTGAAATCGTGAACAAAGGCCGTCGAAAGGTTGAACGCGCCAAAGACAAGCACTGCCATCAGCAGGACATTGCGCCGGCCCCACATGTCGCTGAGAACACCACCGCTCAACGCCCCCAGAACCACCCCTGCCTGCGCGGCGGAAAAGACCTGACCGGCCTGCACCGGGTCCAGCTTGAGCAGCGGCATCAGGATCGGAGCGGCGATCCCCAGAGCCTGGATGTCGAAGCCTTCCAGCAGCATGATCAGGCCGCAGGTGACGATCAGGAACGTCATCCTGACGGCAGAAATCTTCGGCGCCGGCGCCGTGCTGGTTACCACTTCCATCCGCAAACCTCCCGATGGAGCGCTTTGCGCCCCTTTATTTATTATAGATTATAATAAATATGAGGGATGGCAATCCCTCATATTCAACCCTGCAGCTGCTGCTCCAGATCGTGCAGAACCTGATAGCAGGCCAGGACCTGAGCCACCGAGCTGTTGGGTTCTCGGCCTTCGCGGATGGCGGCGACGAACTCGCGATCCTGCAGTTCGATACCGTTCATCGAGACATCGACCTGGCTGACGTCGATCTTCTCTTCCTTGCCGTTCACCAGGTCGTCGTAGCGGGCGATGTAGGTGCCGGTGTCGCCGATATAGCGGAAGAAGGTCCCCAGTGGGCCGTCATTGTTGAACGACAGGCTGAGTGTACAGATGGCACCGTTGGCGGTCTTGAGCTGGATCGACATGTCCATGGCGATCCCCAGGTCCGGGTGGTGCGGACCTTCCAAAGCATTGGCCTTCACCACCGGTGACCCAGCCTGGTAGGCAAACAGGTCGACCGTGTGGGCGGCATGGTGCCACAAAAGGTGGTCGGTCCAGGACCGCGGCTGGCCCAGGGCGTTCATGTTGGTGCGGCGGAAGAAATAGGTCTGGACATCCATCTGCTGGAGGTTCAGTTCGCCGGCCTGGATCAGCTTATGGACATACTGGTGCGACGGGTTGAAGCGGCGCGTATGGCCGACCATGCAGACCAGACCAGTTGCCTTCTGGGTCTCAAGCACGTCCTGGGCGTCCTGCCAGCTATCGGCCAGGGGGATCTCGACCTGGACATGCTTGCCGGCCTTCATGCAGGCGATCGCCTGGGCAGCGTGCATCTGGGTCGGCGTGCACAGTATGACGGCATCGACCTCAGGCAGTTTCAGCACCTCATCCAGGTCGGTAAAGGTGTTGGGAATGCCATACTTATCGGCGACCGCCTTGGTCTCCTCGAAGCGGCGGCCGACCAGCGCGACCACCTCCACCCCATCTATTTTCTTCAATCCATCCAGATGCTTGATGCCAAAGGCGCCGGCGCCGGCCAGAGCGATTTTCATGATATCACTTCCCGTTTTTCAGAATGATGTGGCCGATGGCCGTATTGGAGGCCGGCACGTGGTAGTGCCGATGGACTTCGGTGACCTGGTCGTCCAGCGCGCCGCGCATGATCAGCCACATGACCAGTTCGATGCCTTCTGAGCCGGCTTCGCGGATGTACTCTTCCGGCGGGATGCCAACGAGACGATCGACATTATCACCGATGTCGTTGAGAAAGGCCTGGTCCCAGGGCTGGTTGATCAGGCCGGCGCGCGGCCCCTGGAGTTGGTGCGACATCCCGCCCGTGCCCCAGATCTGCACATTGAGGTCCTGGTCGAAACTGTCGATCGCCTTGCGTATGGCCTTGCCCAGATTATAACAGCGGCGGCCCGACGGCACAGGATACTGCACCACATTGACGGCGAAAGGGATGACCTTGCACGGCCAGCGTTCGGGCTGGCCGAACATCAACGACAGAGGCACGGTCAGGCCGTGGTCCAGGTCCATCTTGTTAACGACGGTGAGGTCGAAATCCTGCTGAATGACGCTGCCGGCGATATGCCAGGCCAGGTCGGCATGGCCTTCGACCGGAGGCACCGGGCGCGGTCCGAAGCCTTCATCGGCAACGGCATAGTCTTCGGCGACCCCAATGGCGAAGGTCGGGATGAAGTCGAGCGAAAAGGCAGTCGCGTGGTCATTGTAAACCAGAAACACCACGTCGGGCTTTTCAGATTCTTCCCATTTTTTGGAAAAGTCAAAGCCGTCGAACATCGGCTTCCAGTAGTCATTCTGGGTCTGGCCAGTATCGATGGCGCGGCCAACAGCTGGCACGTGCGAGGTGGCAACGCCTGCGGTAAGTCTAGCCATTGCTCTTGTCCCACTCGTGCTTGTAGCGATTGCCGTCGGGGCTACGGCCGCCCGCCAGCATCATCTTCAGATACTCGTCCTCGCTTACGCCGGTCATGGTCGAGGCGGCGTACTGGAAGCTCAGACCATCGCAGGAGAAGATCTTGGCCAGGAAATAGATGTTTCCACCCAGCGACAGCATGCGGTTGTAGTCACGGTCGATGACGGCCTGCTTCTGGTCCTCGGTCATCTTCCAGTCGTCGAGATAGCCGCGGTTATCGGACTTGAAGCGGTCGCGGTTCTCCGGCTTCATCAGCGACATGCAGAACTGGTTGAGGTGGTAACCCTTGCGCGACATGCGTTCGTCAAACACCGTCGTGCCGGGGACATCGTCATAGGGGCGGGATTTTGTCATGATTTTAGTTGTCCTAACGCTTCGCTCCGTGAGGACATGGTTTCCTCCGGCCAGTACAAGCGCATGGGATTGGTAACCAGCAGCTTCTTTTGCAGGCTTTCCGTCGTGGCGATGCGCGGGATGAAGTCGACCAGATGGCCGTCGTCGGGCATGTGCGACTTCAGGTTGGGGTGCGGCCAGTCGGTCCCCCAGATGACCCGGCCCGGAAAGGCTTCGACGATGCGTCTGGCGAACGGCACAACGTCGTCATAGGGTGGCCCGGACTGGCTCAGGCGTTCTGGACAGGTCGTCTTGCACCAGAAGTTGTCGTATTCCAGCAGCTTGACGAACATGTCGAAATCGGGGCCGAAGGCGTCCTTCGACACGTCCGGCCGGCCCATATGGTCCACGACGACAGGGGTCGGCAGGTCGGTGAAGAACTTGAAATATGCCTTCAGATCGTCGGCCTCGAAATAGATGACGATGTGCCAGCCCAGTTTGGCGATGCGTTCAGCAATCTCGGTCAGGCCGTCGAACGGCAGAGCGTCAACCAGGCGTTTGACGAAGTTGAAGCGGACACCACGGACGCCGGCTGCGTGGAGGGCGTGGAGTTCGTCATCAGTGACGGAGCGCTTCACCGTCGCAACGCCACGCGCCCTGCCGTTGGAGCGTTCCAGGGCATCGACCAGAGCCCGGTTGTCAGCGCCGTGGCAGGTCGCCTGGACGATGACGTTACGCGCGAAACCGAGGAAATCGCGCAGGGCAAACAGCTGTTCCCACGAGGCGTCGCACGGGGTGTATTTGCGCTCCGGCGCGAACGGAAACAGATGACCAGGCCCGAAGACATGGCAGTGAGCATCGACGGCGCCGGCCGGCAGTTGGAACTTCGGTTTCGTCGGTTTGGCGCACCAGTCGAGCCAGTCGGCGTCCTTGGTGAAAGGCATAGAAAGTTCGTCCATCACAGCCCCCTCTTCTTCAGAGCCGCATCGAGGCGCGGATAAACCCGGCGGGCATTGCCTTCAAACACCTGGTACTTGTCCTCGGCCGAGATCGCCAGGGCGTCGACATAGCGTTTGGTATCGTCGAAATAGAAGCCTGTCTCCGGATCGATGCCACGCACTGCGCCGACCATTTCCGAGCCGAACAGGATGTTCTTCGTGTCGATGACCTGGAACAGCAGGTCGATCCCCGGCTGGTGGTAGACGCAGGTGTCGAAATAGACGTTCTTCATGACGTGGTCGCGCAGGGCCGGCTTTTTCAGCATGTCCGCCAGTCCGCGATAACGGCCCCAGTGGTAGGGCACTGCCCCGCCGCCATGTGGGATGATCAGCCGCAGGTCCGGGAAATCCCTGAACAGGTCGCCTTCGATGAACTGCATGAAGGCCGTCGTGTCGGCATTGATATAGTAGGCACCGGTGGCGTGAAAGGCCGGATTGCACGAGCCCGACACGTGAACCATGGCCGGCACGTCCAGCTCGATCATTTTCTCGAAGAAGGGATACCAGTATTTGTCGTAGAGTGGTGGCGCGCTGAAGTGACCACCCGACGGATCCGGGTTCAGGTTGCAGCCGACAAAGCCCATGTCGACGCAGCGCTGTAATTCGTCGATCGAGCCCTGCAGGCCGACGCCCGGCGACTGCGGCAACTGGCACACCCCGATGAAGGTTTCGGGGAACAGGTCGACCACGCGCTTGATGATGTTGTTGCTCTCGACCGTCCACCGCTTGGACACGGCTTCGTCACCGATATGCGGCCCCATGACAGAGGCGCGCGGCGAAAAGATCGTCATGTCGGCGCCGCGTTCCGTCAGCAGCTTGAGCTGGTTCTTTTCGATGGTTTCGCGAATCTCGTCGTCGGACACCACGACCCCTTCGGGCGCCGGCTTCAGCGGGTCCCTGAAATGCGCTACCTGGGCGTCACGGAAGTTGGTCAGCGGCGCCGGCGCGGTTGTGTAGTGACCGTGACAATCAATGATCAGGGGTATTTCGAGGCTCATTCCGCCGCGTCCTTGTGGGTCAGTTGCTGCCGGATGCTGTCCAGCATGGCTTTGAGATCATCTTGTGTCAGCGCCTCGGCAAAGTCAGGCGCCCAGGCCTGACGCTCGACGGTGGCCAGCGCCATCCATGGCGTCAGACCGGCACCGGCCACCGTGCGGGCGGCTTCTTCCATCTCCTCGGCACGGCGCGTGCCGTGCTCCAGAGTGCGCGAGATCATGTAGCGGGCGTAAGCAGACCAGTCGGGATGCGGGAAGAGATTGTTCAGACTTTCCAGAACCGTGTCCTCGACGCCATAATAACGAGCCGACAGCAGCGACTCCGAAATCAGCGCCTCCAGCCCCTTGATCATGACGCTGCGGCACAGCTTGGTGGCCGAGGCCTTGCCGGGCACGTCGGAATAGAACTGTGCGCCGGTAAAGCCCAGCGCCTGGATGACGGGTGCGAAGTCCTGTGCCCATGGCCCGCCCAGCAACATGGGCGATGCCAGGCGCTTTGGCCCGATCGGCGACATGATGGCCGTTTCGACATAGCGCCCGGTGGCCGAAGCAATAATGCGGCCGGCCGCGATCTTCGCTTCCGGAGAGGCAGAATTGAGGTCCATGTACCAGGCGCCGGCCTTCAGGCCGGACTGCACAGATTGGGCGGCGGCAAGGGTTTGCGCCGCCGTCACCGCGCTGATCACCAGATCAGCGTCTCGGGCGGCTTCGGCGGCGCTGCCGCGGGCGGTGGCGCGCCCGGGCATGTCCAGTTTGGTGGCGTGACTGTCGAAGACAGTAACGGTGAGATGCTCAGGCAGGTCGGCGGCCAGGACCTTGCCGACCTCGCCGAAACCGATCAGGGCGACGGTCTGTATGGTCATGCCCCCACCTCCGGCCAGATGGACGCCGGCACCAGGACCTCGCCGCGCATCAGCATACGGGCGGTGCGCAGCAGGGCCGAGCGCGTGACTTTCAGGGTTTCGCCCGCGCCTTCGATCTCCATCTCGACACTGAAAAATCCGGTCGGATGCTCGATCTCGAAAGTCTTGGAGCCGGTAATGCCGTCCTTCAGCGCCAGGGCCGTAGCGACACTCACGGCGCCCAGGACGCCGATGGCGTCGTGAACGCGATGGGGAATGAAGGTGCGGGTGGAGACGTCGCCTCCGTTGCGCGCCGGCGAAATAAGCGTCATTTTCGGCACCGAGGCCTTGGTGACGTCGCCGAGATTCATCAGCGGCCCGGCCTTTAGCCGGATGGCCTCGACGCGGGCGCGAACGTCCGCATTGGCTTCGATCTCGTCCGGGGTCTCGGCGCCGCTCAGGCCGAAATCGGCCGCCTGCATCACGACCACCGGCATGCCGTTATCGATCAGGGTGACCGCGATGCCATCGATCTCGTCGGCCGCGTTTCCCGTCGGCAGCAGCGCGCCGCAGGACGAGCCGGCGACATCGAGAAAATTCAGCATGATCGGCGCATGGCTTCCCGGCACGCCGTCGATACGGGCAGAACCCTCATAATTGACCTGACCGCCCGGCGTTTCGATGGCGGCGACCGCAATCGAGGCCGTATTGATCATGTGGATGCGGACCTCAGTGACCTCCCCCGCAGCGGCAACCAGCCCGCGCTCGATGGCAAACGGCCCCACCCCAGCCAGGATATTGCCGCAATTCTGCTGGTCGGTGACGATGGCCTTGTCCGGGAAGATCTGCAGGAACAGGTAGTCGATATCGGCGTCGGGACGATCGGATTTCGACACTACCGCGACTTTCGAGGTCAAGGGATGGGCGCCGCCAACGCCGTCAATCTGACGGGCATCGGGCGAACCCAGGGCCGCAAGCAGCACCCGGTCGCGCACAGCAGTGTCGGCCGGCAGGTCGTCCTTCAGGACATAGAGTCCCTTCGACGTACCGCCGCGCATCAGACAGGCCGGGATGGCGCGCTGGCTCATTTGCTGTAGTCCGCCTGGCTGACATAGGTCAGGCCCAGGTCTTTCAGCTTCTGGCGCATGTCGTAGATGTCGAGTCCCAGTTCACCGTTTTCGAAGCGAACCCGGCGGGCCTCTTCGGAGGCGGCGCGGGCATCGGCCTTGGCGGCGATTTCGGACGCCTTCTCAATCGGCACGACGCAGACCCCGTCGCGATCGGCAACGATGACATCGCCGGCGCGAACCAGGGCATCGGCGCAGACGACCGGTGTATTGACATTGCCCAGTGTCGCGCGAACGCAACCACGGGCGTAAACGGCCTTGGACCACACCGGAAAGCCGATCTCTTCCAGGGTGGCCGTGTCGCGCACCCCGGCATTGATGATCAGGCCCTTAACGCCGCGGGCCTTCAAAGACGTCGCCAGCAGGTCGCCGAAATAGCCGTCTTCATTGGGCGACGTCGGGCTGACGACCAGGATATCACCCGCCTGGCACTGTTCGACGGCGACGTGGATCATCCAGTTATCGCCGGGCGCCAGTTCGACCGTCACGGCCGGACCGGCAATCGCCGCCGGATAGATGGGGCGCATTTTGGCATTCATCAAACCGGTGCGGCCCTGAGCCTCGTGCACGGTCGCAACACCATGCCGCTCCAGGGTGGCGCAGGCGGCGGGATCGGGACGGCGGATATCGGTAATGACGACGGGCATGGCAGGCTCCTTGTGCCGTCATCTATGCGCCCGTCGGCAAAACAGAGGTTAGACCGAAACGCGCGCCGTGCTATAGGTTTTGGCTATAGTTGTGGAAATTGCCCGATGTTCCGACACCGCCGCCTGCTCGCCTTCGAGGCCGTCTGCCGCTACGGCAGCGCCTTGAAGGCTGCCGACCACATCCATATGGCTCAGCCGTCGGTGACCGCAGCCATCACCGCGCTGGAAGGCGATGTCGCCGCATCTCTGTGCGATCGCACGTCAAAGGGCATGACGCCCACGCCTGAGGGCACGGTCTTCCTGGCCCGGGTGCGCGCCGCCTTGCTGCACCTTAAGGACGCCGAAAGTCTGATCGCTACCCGCCGCAGCGACCGGACGCGCGTGCCGCTGCATCGCCTGGTCACCGGCGCTCAGATGCGCGCGCTGACCGCCGTGATCCAGGCTGGGTCCTTCTCCGAAGCGGCGCGCCGGCTGGACCTTTCCCAACCCAGCATCCACCGTTCGGTGCGTGAGTTGGAAACCCTATGCGGCATTGCCCTGATCCGCGACCAGCCAACCCCGGAAGCCCGCGAATTGGCGCGCTACTTCGCCCTCTACCAGGCGGAACTGCAGATGGGGCTGGATGAAATCCGGGAGATCCAGGGCCGGGTCGAAGGTACGGTGACAGTCGGTGCCCTGCCCCTGGCGCGATCGGGCTGGCTGCCCGACGCCGTGGCGGCCACCCTGGCAGACTATCCCTATGCCCGCATTCGCATCATCGACGGGCCGTATGAGGCACAGTTACACGATCTGTTGCATGGCCAGATCGATTTTATCCTCGGCGCTCTGCGCGATCCGGTTCCGTCGAAACTGATCGAACAGCGGCATCTGTTTGACGATCCCCTCACCATTGTGGTGCGGGCGGACCATCCCCTGGCACCCGGCTTCGACAGCGACCACGACAAGCTGACGCCGGCGCAACTCGGTAGCCTGGCCTGGATCCTGCCGCGACCGGGCACACCGGGCCGGACGGTGTTCGAGCAGTTCATGGCCAACAAGGGTCTGACTCCGCCCCGTCGAGTCGTTGAATGCGCCTCGCTGGTGGCGGCGCGCGCGCTTCTGCTGCGCACCGACATGGCAGCGCTGCTGTCGGCACGGCAGGTCGAATACGAGATCCGCCAGGGCCTGCTGAAGATCATGGGCCCGCCCCTGACCGGTTCGACGCGGTCGATCGGCATTACCACCCGCACTGGGTTTTCCCCCACGCGCCTGCATGTAGCCATGCTGCGGCAGCTCGGTTTAGACGGTTAGTTAAGACGGATGTGGTACCGGTTTCCCATGCAGCCGCTTCACAAAATCCTTGCGCTTCTCAGCCTGCCCGTTCTGCTGGCGGGATACTTCGTCGCGTTCAACGTCTTCATGTTCGGCGGCCTGGCCATGCTGTTCGCCTTTTCGTCGGCCTGTAGCAGCTACGGCGCCTGCCTGACCGCCAGCAACACGCCCTGGGTCATCGCCATTGCCATCGGCCTTGTGGCCGCGGTCTTTGTCATGGCTTTGTGGACAAAGTGGGTCGCCGATATGCTGGACTGGCCCTGGCTGACCGGTAAGCGTCGTCAACGCTGACCTCACCGGTCAAGGCACGGTTAGGAACCCTGGGGCATTGCTACCCCGAAATAGCACGCTCCGGCGCGTGGCGGGCATAGTAGAGCTGGACCAGGCCCTGCATCAGGACCTCCGGCGCGTCATCCAGCAAGGCGTCCGTATCCCCAGGGCTGAGATCTTCGGCCAGTTGGTCGTCACCGGCGGCAACGCCAGCCAGGGCCAGCACCATGGTCAGGGCCATGGCGATTTCGGACTCTTCGTTGGCCATGGTCTCTTCGACGAACTCGGGCCGGCCGCTGACGGCCAGGCCAAAGCCCTCAGCCCACAGCTCCCACATCTCGTCGCCTTCGTCGTCAAGCCAGAAGATGGGATTGTAGACTTCGGTGCGTAGCTCTTCACCAACGACCTTATGGTGCTCGGCCATCTGGGCAGCCAGGTCGGGCGTGATCTCGGCCTTGCTGCCGGCCTCGCGGATGAGTTCCTGAATTGTGTCGATCCAGCTTTGCGTGGGCACGTCGGGCATGACCCATTGCGCCGTAACGAAACCGTCAAACAGCGACAGGTTCATGCCGGTGGCTTCCATAGCCTCTTCCAGCTTGTCGAGGCGAAGTTCGTTGGGGTCCTGCATTATCGCCTCCTTGGTTGCGTCGCAATATCATAGCGACCGCGGGACGGCTTGTCGCCGGTCAATCGATAAAAAAGCGCGGAGGCGATCGGCGATATCGTCGCCAAGACCAAGCCTTAGGTCGAAATAACCGGAAAGATCCTGCGGCAGGCTCAAACTCCGACACATTTGTGCGAAAGACTAAGCGCAACACCTGCCGATGGAGATTCCCCATGAAGATGTTCATTCCCCTCGCCGTTCTGGCCCTGCTGTCCGGATGCGCCAGCCTGCCGCAGGACACGCCGACGACAGCAGGCGAAACCCTCAGCTATTCGGTTGGGCCGTGTTTTGGGTTTTGCCCGGTCTACAGTGTTACCGTCAGCCCGGACGGCCATGTCACCTATATGGGCGAACGTCATACCGCCGTTCTGGGACCTCAGGAACGGGAGGCTGGCACAGGAACCTATCGCGCCGTGGCGTCAGTGCTGGCCGGCTACCGACCGGAAACTGGGGCCACCGAGCATACAACCTGCGAGTCCCAAGCCAGCGACATGCAGAATTACCGCATCGTGTGGAAGGCTGTGGACGGCACCGAAACAGTGTTGATGCACGATCGCGGCTGCCGGTCGGCGCGCAATGACGAACTCAATAAGGCGATGGAAAGCCTGCCCGGCAAGCTGGGTATCGACGACTGGGCGAAGCAGACGACGCGGCCCGGCGCCGGCCGGGGGTAGTTTTCAGCAAATCCTCACACCGTCCTCATGCCGCTCACCGCGGCGCCGGCTAAGACCGGAGCTTCACAAGATGGAGTATGAAGGTGACGGAACCGGTAAACACAGCCTTTCGTGTCCGCGTCCAGGCGGCCACCCTGCAGAGGGTGATTGAGGTGCGCCAAGCCAACGGGTTGTCCGCAACCGAGTGGGTCTGGCTGCAAACGGACATGCTAGCCCTGGCCGAGCGGATCGAGCGGGGCGTGACGGTGCCGGCGACCGCTTGTCTCCCTTCCTTTGCGTCGACGCCGTTTCACAGCGCAGGAGCGATGGGGGGGAACCACTGAATGGCTGGCCTATTTCGAAACCCATGCGCGGCGCCCGTCACCGGACACGCCGGAATCTGTGCCGCCCCTGCCCCCGCGCTACACGGCCCCCTGGTGCGTGCGCTGCAGTGTTTCCAGTTGGAGGAATCCGGCGAAGGCCGGGTGGCCGGCGAGGCGCCGCGGTCGTCCGATCCCGCGCTTGACGACGCCTTGAAGACTTCGGTCATGCTCTATGTGCGCGAGGAAGGGCGGCACGCCAGGGAATTGGCCCGTCTGCTGCGGGCGATGGACGAGCCTATCATCCGCAAATACATGTCTGAGCAGTTGTTCGAGCACTCGCGGCGGAATTAAAAAGCTTCAGACAAAACCTCTGTGTGAACTGGTCTCCGCCATCCCTTTTCCTTTGCCTGAGGCGATTGAACCGGCAAACAGGGGCCAAAAAGACATATGAATGGCAGATGGCCAAAATTTCAGCGCCCTGAAACCTGCGATCTCAGGCCGCAACGGCGTTCGCCGGCTGCCTTATTCCGCGCTGGAGGTCGCGCGTGTCCGGCCGACGACGGCCAGTCGCCTTGACTTTAATTTGCGGCGAAGCGCGTCCAGTTCCGCCGTTTCGGTGGCGTCGAGCAGGTAATCCCTGACATTTTCGAGATGCCGGCGCATAGCGCGACGTGCCGCTATCCCGCTTCCCGTTTCCAGAGCACGAACGATAGCCTCATGCTCATCCATCCGGGCCTGGTGTCCGCCGCCCTGGGCGCGAACCATAATCTGGGACGCCAGGGGCGACTTAATGCGCAACACCCAGAGATGATCGACCGCGTCAATGAGGGCGCTGTTATCGGTCATCGACGCGATATGGACGTGAAAGGCCCGGTCCGCTTCTTCGGCCTCGACAATATCGTCGGAGTTCATCCGTGCGAGAAGCGCGCGCAGTGTGGTGATGTCCTCGGGTTTGACGGACGCAGCCGCCAAACCTGCGGTTTCACCTTCGATCACGATGCGCGCCTCGATGAGTTCGAAAGCGCCGACGTCGAGATCCCGGCGTACGGCGGCCTTGCCCCCTTCCTCCTCCAGCTTGCTGGGCGCGGAATCCAGGACGTAGATCCCTGAGCGCCCGCGAATCTCGACAATGCCCAGGATTTCCAGCGCAATCATGGCTTCCCGTACGGACGGACGGCTGACACAAAAGGTTTCCGCCAGATCCCGCTCGGCCGGCAGTTTGTCGCCCGCCTTATAAGTTTTCGCGCGAATCTGCGCGATCACCATGTCCGCCACTCTGCGATAAAGTCGATCGGGATGTTGGTCTGGCTGCAAAATGAAGTCCTTGGAAGACTCTATACATGCAATAGATAATGTTATCCGTTGCACTTTTGCAAGCGTACACCAGCGACGGTCAGGGTGGCACCCCGCTTCAGATTACAATCCTACCAGTTCCACAGGGTGCCGTCCTCAAGACGGGCGATCGGAAGCTGAGCGGGTTTGTAAGGGTATTTCGCCGCCAAAGCCTCGTCAATGTCGACGCCATGGCCCACTACCTTGCCCGGATGCAGACGGCCTTTGTCAAAGGTGTAGGCGTGCGGGAAGACCGCGTCCGTCTCTTCCGTGTGGCGCATATATTCCTGAATACCGAAGTTGGGCACCCACATGTCGAACTGCAGCGCCGCCCCCATGGTCACCGGCGACAAATCCGTCGCGCCGTGCGAACCCGTGCGCACCTGCCACAGGGCGGCGAAGTCGGCCACCCGGCGCAGGTGAGTGATGCCA
>NZ_GL883078.1:306298-307416 GCF_000204015.1 Asticcacaulis biprosthecium C19
ACGGATATAGTCGATCAACTGGTTCTGGATCAGGTCCTTGGCGTCCCAGATCGTGTTGAAGATTTCACCCACCGCCAGAGGGGTCGTCGTATGTTGACGGATATGGCGGAAGGCCTCCTGGTTTTCGGCCGGGGTGATATCTTCGAGCCAGAACAGGCGGTACGGTTCCAGATTCTTACCCAGTTGCGCCGCTTCGTTGGGCGTCAGGCGGTGGTGGCCGTCGTGCAGCAGTTCGTGTGTGAAGCCGTAGACGCCGCGCAAAGCGTCGAACAGCTTGGGGCAAAAATCCAGATATCTGGAGGTGTTCCAGACGGTTTCCGTAGGCAGCGCGGCGTCCGCCGGCTCATAGTGCAAGGTACCGCGACTTATCCCGTAAGCCAAGTTTACGCCGGGAACACCCGACTGGGCACGGATAGCGGTATAGCCCATGTCGATATATTTGCCGACAGCATCGACGGTGCTTTCCAGATCGGCGCCGTTGGCGTGGCCGTAGACGAGGACCGAGTCACGCGACGCTCCGCCCAGCAGGTCGGTGATCGACATGCCAGCCACCTTGCCCTTGATGTCCCACAGAGCGACGTCGACGGCGGCGATAGCGCGCATGGTCACCGGCCCACGGCGCCAGTAGGCGCCACGGTAAAGATACAGCCAGATGTCTTCGATGCGGCGAGGATCTTTACCGATCAGAACGGGTATGACGTGTTCTTCGAGGTAAGCGACGACCGACAGCTCGCGGCCATTCAGGGTGGCGTCGCCTATGCCGTAGACGCCCTGGTCGGTCTCGATTTTCAGGGTGACGAAGTTACGCCCCGGGCAGGTGACAATAACTCTGGCGGCGGTGATCTTCATGGGGCCCGCGAAACGAGACAGGTTGTCTTCCGGCGAATGGCCAACAGAGTCGCTGTTGCGTTGAACGGCGGTGTCCATAAAGTGGTTACCTGTAATAGTAGAGGATATGACGATAGATAATGCCAAAAGTGCTGGCCAACAGTGCTGGCCAAAAGTGCTGGCATGTGTTGAAAGCCGTTCGCGGATCCTCGAGCAGGTGCCCGAAGATCCGCGACCTCAGAACTTAGAGCGCGTTTCGATCCGGTAGAATCGGATCGGCGCTCTAAGTC
>NZ_GL883078.1:307614-326228 GCF_000204015.1 Asticcacaulis biprosthecium C19
TTTAGTACTGAGCGCGCCAGCCCAGAAGAACGCTCGTGCCGGGGCTTTGGAAGCCCGTCGTGATGTTCTCGTAGGTATAGTAGCTCTTGAAGCCCTCGCTGGTGAGGTTGGTGGCGTCAAGCGTGAGGCTCTGATCCAGGCCGAACGCCTTGAACTTGTACGACGCGGACAGATCGATCTGGCTGCGTGCGCGGTTGAAGGCGTCCAGGGCGATATTGTTGGCCTGGATCGGGAAGCCGGTCTTGACCACGCTGACATTCACGTAGCTCAGACGGAACGAGATCGGGCCGTCTTCATAGTATCCCGTCACATTGTAGGTGTTTTTCGGGATGCCCAGCGCCAGATCGGCCGGTGTGACGTCGAACGCGGTGTAGTTGGCTGTGAAGCCCAGGCCTTCGACAAAGTTATCCAGGGGCTGAACCCAGATATATTCCTGACCGGTGAGCTTCATCACCTTGTCCGAGTTAACCGGCTGGGTGATGTTGACGTTCACATTGGCCACAAGCGACGGGGTGGCCAGGACCTGGGCGACCGAGGTCGCAGGGATGAGCGCGTTGGCCAGGCCCTGCTGCTGGTTGGTATTCAGCGACGCATAGTCGACACCCAGGGCGCTGAATGGCAGAGGCGAGATCGGCCGCGCGATGAAGCCGGTTATGTCCTTTTTGAAATAGGTGAAGCCGACATAGCCTGTGCGGCCTGTATAGTATTCACCGCCGATATCGAAGTTGTTCGAATAGAACGGCTTCAGGTTGGGATTGCCGCGGCTGCCCGACGACGCCGAAGTGTCGAGGGTCAGCGACGACGTCATGTCGGCCGGGTTGGCGCGGGTCATGGTTTTCGAGGCCGCCACGCGGACGTTCAGCTTTGGGGTAACGGCCGCCACGGCGTTGAACGACGGCAGCACGTCTTTATAACGCGCGTTGGTCGTCAGATAGACGATCTGGCTGTTGATCACCGATGGCGCGGTGACCGTCTGGTTGGTCGTCTGAAAGCGGTAGCCGAAATTCGTCTTGAACGGGATGGAGAAGAGCTCGCCGTTGTAGATCGCCATGCCATAGGCACTGGAAATCTCTTCCTGGATCGTTGCGGCGCCAGCGCCGTTGTACGAACCGCCGGTCGACACAACCGGTGCGCTCTTGATCAGGGCGTCATAATCGATGGCATCCTTGATCTTGTCGAAATTTGGCAGGACGAAACGGTCGAAACCCCCGCCGGTAACGCCGCCGCCGAAGATCGAATCCGTCATCGGCGTCAGGTAGTTCTTAACCTCCGATTCAGGAATTGCCGCGGCGTAGGCCGTCCGCAGCGCCGGCGACAGGTCGCCGATGTTGATGTTGCGTTGGTAGGAGTCGATCGCCCAGCCGCCCTTGAAGGTCCAATCGCCGAAACCCTTGGCGATGTTCACGTGGGCCGTCGTGGTGGTGGCGTTGCGCTTATCACGCTGCAGGATCATCTGCCCGCCGCCGAAGGTACGCCAGCCAATATTGGGATCGTTGAGATCGACGTTGGAGGTAATTGTCGGCAGGTCTTGGTTGGCCGAATCGTTGACATAGGTGGCCGTGACATTCGACTCGAAGGGCGTGCGGTACTTCAGAAAGAAGACGCCGCGTTCATAGGTAGAGCGCATGATCCCGACCTGACCGTCCAGGCTCCACTCGTCGCCGAACTTCCAGTCGAAACCGCCGTTGACGCTGAGATAAGCGTTTCTGTCCTGGTAGGCGTTGGATTCCAGGAAGAAGGTCGAGTGGGCAAACTTCGCCGAAGTTACGACATTGTTTTCATCCACCTTCATGTTCAGTGGGATCATGCCGCGGTTATAGTCGTCCGTAGGGCCTGTGCTGCGGAAAGCCAGCATCATATTCGAACGCTCGGCGTCACGCTCGCCGCCGCCGCCCAGAATGTCGAGGTTGAAGCGTAGCGTGTCGCTCGGCCGGTATTCCAGGGCGATCAGGCCGACCTTGTTGGTCGAGGTGCCGTTCAAGATGGAGTTACGGCCCAGGCGCGGCATCAGGGCGCCCTTCATCGTTTCGCGGGTCATGCCGGGGTTAAGCGCCAGCAGGCCGGCTTCGTTCAGAGTGCCGGGCGTCAGGCCGTTACCGGTCCAGTTGTACACCGTCTGGCCCCATACCCACTGGTTGGAGCCGGCCAGGTTCGAGAAGACCCCATTGGAGGAGGTCAGGCCCGGGTCGCAGGTGCCGCAGTAGTTGTTAAAGTTGGGGTCGCCATAGCCCAGGGTTTCGAAGCCCGACGTGTAGAGATTTTTTTCGCTCAGCGAAACACCGGCCAAAACGCCAAACTTGTCCCAGGTCTTGGACCAGACTGCCGTAAGGCGCGGTGAGGTTTCCTTGGAGTTGGCGTTGTAATTGCCCTGGATGGCGATGGCGCCATGATGGCCCTTGCGGTCGAATGGGCGCGCATTCTGCAGGTTGACCGTGCCGGCGATGCCGCCTTCGAGCTGGTCCGCACTGGGGGTCTTCGACACATCCACCCGGGTGAAAAGCCCGGTCGGGAATGCATCGAGGTCGACCTGGCGGTTGGTCGAACTGGAGCCCGAAATGCCATTGTCGGTGGCCATGGCGATGCGCCCACCATTCATCGTCACCTGGGTGAAGTTCGATGGCAAAGCGCGCACGACGATCTGCGTCCCGTCGCCGGAGAACGCGTCGCGGGTAACGATCATGCCGGGCACGCGTTGTAAGGCTTCGGCCATATTCAGATCAGGAAACTTGCCGATATCTTCGGAAAATACCGTTTCCGTAAAGTTGACGGCATTCTTTTTCGCTGTCGTCGCATTGCGAAGCGACCCGCGATAGCCAGTGACCACAACAACGTTCGCATCGTCATTGGCGGGCGCGGTTTGTGGTTGCGTCTGGGCGGCAACATTCGAGGCGGCCAGCACGGCAAAAAGGCTGGTTGTGGCCAGGATGCAGGCCTTGGTGGATTTGATTGACATGGTTTCTCCCTTGATTTCCCTTTGTTCCACACACACAAGTTTTCGACGCGTGACCGCGTTATGTCCGACGTGCGTGGCAAGCTTGCACGGTGCAAGAACGTATTTTTTCGCTTCCCGCTGAAGTTGTCGCTATTGGGCGGTTATTTGTCCGCCAGTTCGCAATCGTCTCTTTCGGCCAGAAATAGTCAGACCAATAACATCTGTCAATCTGGCCTTACCAAATTGCAGACCGGCGTTACAGATTCGTCACACATAGCGGCACAGCCCATACCAAATGATGGAGAAATAATCTTCTCATTGCAAAATGCGCGCAACGACACCTGCCGTCTTTTCTAATTTTTGCCGTCTGCGGAAATTACTTCCATTTTTCAGAATCCCGACACGTCCGCCACGCCGACCTCGGGCTTGCATCGAGAGGTTCAGGGAGCAGCGGGTTTATGAAAGTCCATCACCAGATAATACTTTATTATATGAATGGCTTGTCTGAAGCCGTAGATTCCTCCAGGGACTTAGATTGCACCCCAGCCATTACGTGATAACCGCTTTCTAATTTCATTCATAAAATTTACTAGCATTTCTTTTGCAATGAACGTGAGTTCTGAGACCAATGATCGAACACAAATGATCGCATCACCGCGCCTGACAGCACGCACCCATGAAATCGCCCAGCCCCGAATTTCTGGCCAGACCAGATTGACATTCAATAGTCTGATGTTAATTTGGTATACGCAAGGTTTGGTCAGGCCTCATTCTTCCCAACAGACTTCGGGAGCGTACGCGCTCCCGTTTTTGTTGAGGCCATCGGGCCCTCAGCGAATCGACGACAATGTGATCCGACAAGCCTTGCCGACGCACCGCGCCATCGTCCAAACTCCAGGTGTCGGCCGGTTCGATGCCTTCATCCGGCGTCGACACCGTTTTCGGCGCTGCTGGCTCAGGTGCACTCAGGTCCGACTGCGTCACTGAACAATTCGGACGAATAAGGAGAACGATATGTTGCGTGCTACCGTCTTCGGACTTGCCCTGGCCGTCCTTGGTGGAGGCGCTTGCTCTCTCCCGGCGGCCGCGACTGATGCCGTGTGCCGTCCGCCGCAGACTGATCGTTCAAATGTCCTGACGCCACAAGAGCGCGAGCAGGGTTGGGTCTTGCTGTGGGATGGACATGATACAGCCCAGTGGCGTGGCCTGAAAAGCGAGAACTTTCCCACCTCGGGCTGGACAGGATGCGATGGAACCTTGACCATCCATGAGAAAGGCGGCGAGGAGTCGCAGGGCGGCGGCGACATCATTACACGGGCAAGATATGCGGATTTTGAATTGACGGTCGACTTCCGGATAACGCCTGGCGCCAACAGCGGCATCAAGATATTCGCGCAATCGGACCTTCCGCCCATCGACAAGACGACGGGCCAGCCCGTCAAGGTCGGATCGGGAATTGGCATGGAGTTTCAGGTTCTCGACGACGCGCTTCATCCCGATGCGCGCCTAGGCCGGGACGGCAATCGGACTGTCGGATCCTTTTATGACGTGATGCCGGCCCCCAAAGACAAGTTGGTCAATCCGCCCGGTCAGTGGAACACGGCCCGCATTCTGGCAAAAGGCAATACGGTGACATTTTGGTTGAACGGCCGCCAAACTGTCTCGTTCGAGCGTGGCTCCGAGGCGTTCCGTGCTGCCGTGGCCCAGAGCAAATTTAAGGACATTCCCGGCTTCGGGGAATGGCAGGATGGTCACATTCTGCTGCAGGATCACGGAAATACTGTATCCTACCGCAACATCAAACTGCGCGATCTGTCGGCGCAATAAGATCTCGTCACCCCATGAAGACTTCCCATAACAGCAGTAGCAGGACCGTTATGTTCAATTCCATGACCCGCCGGCATTTTGGTTCAGGCGCTTTGGCGGTTGCGACCGGAACGTTGGCGACGCCCGCATTACTACGCGCAAAATCGCTTGGTGAAAAAATAGACATTGCCTGCTGCGGCATCGGGGGCCGAGGCGCCGATGTCATCAAAGGTCTTTACGCGACGGGTCTGGTCAATGTGGTTGCCTTGTGCGACACGCATCTGGGGTCACCCGCGACCCAGGCGATTTTGACGCAATTCCCTCACGCGCAGACATTTCGGGACTTCCGCGAAATGTTCGACAAGATGGGAAAGCAATTTGACGCAGTAAGCATCGGCACACCCGATTTTTCACACTTCCCCATTGCGATGCATGCGATGGCGTCGGGCAAACACATCTATTGTGAAAAGCCGATGGGACACAGCTTTCGCCAGATTCAGCTCATGATGGACGCGGAAAGGAAGTATAAGGTGGCCGCGCAGATGGGGAACCAGGGCCATTCCGGTCAGGGCTATTTCCAATTCGAAGCCTGGGTTAAGGCCGGCATCATTCGCGATGTCACGCAAATTACCACGTTTATGAACAGTCCCCGTCGTTGGCACGGCAAGTCGGCGAACGATTATTTGCCGGCCCAGCCCGTGCCGGCCGACCTGGATTACGATGCCTGGCTTGCGACGGCTAAACCTCGTGCCTACAACGCGGGCTATATGATCGGCGAGTGGCGCTCGTGGTATGATTTTGGCAACGGCGCGCTTGGTGACTGGGGCGCCCATATCTTCGATAATGCCCATGAGTTCCTTGAACTCGGCCTGCCCACGGAGGTTGAGCCTCTTTACACGCAAGGGCACAGCGCTTTCCTCTTCCCGCAAAATTCGACACTACGCTTTAAATTTCCAGCCCGAGGCAAAAAGCCGGCTGTCGAAATGACCTGGTATGAAGGTCAGCAGAACTACCCGCCGCTGCCTGAAAATTTTGGCGCATCGGTTGTAGATCCCAATATTCCACCGCCGACTTCGGGTGCCATCGAGACCCGAAAGCTGGCGCCCGGCAAGGTGATCTACGGGGATGGACTGGTTTTCAAGGGCGGTTCACATGCGACGGAACTGGAAATTATCGGCGGGCCCCGGGCCGGGGAGATCAAGAACGCACTGCCGCAGGTCCCGGTCAGCCCCTCGGATCACTTTCTCAACTTTGTCCGCGCCGCCAAGGGCGAAGAGGTGTGCCGCTCGCGGTTCTCCGTTTCGGGGCCCCTTTGTCAGGCTATGGCCTTAGGCATAATTGCACAAAGGCTAAACACGCCCATAAGGTTCGACCCCAAATCGAGACGGATCAGCAATCATGCCTTGGCTGATCGCCTTTTAGGCGGCGCCGCGCCGCGGCGGAACTGGGAACAGTATTACCGCCTTTGACGACGGCGCCGGCGTTTGCACGAGATGAACCGCGGCAGCACGATGCACGCTTGATGGCCTCATTCCTTGACAAAGTGGGCCGCTGCGGGCCTACTCTCCTCAGCGCTCGCCTCGTTGGCGCCCTCCGGCATGTTGTAGATGTTGTGGATGTCGATAACGAGATCTAAATTCTTCATCTCAAGTTCGTAGCGGCTATCGATTTCGGCGAGTATCGCGTTCATTTGCGCTCGCTGTGCCTCGATCAAGTCATCCATGGTCTTGCTGCCTTGGCTAACCTCAAAAAATACTGCGTCCACAACCAACGCCTGGTTATCCCGCGCTATGAGATATTGCTCGTTGGCCGAGCGCAACTGTACCAATTCCCCCCAGTCCGAACGGACCTTTTGGCGCCGCTCCTCGACATAGGTATCAAACCTTGCCTTCTGAGACCTGACTCTTGCCTCTGCAGCTGACACGTCCGCCTTACGGCGTCCACCACTCAATATTGGTAGGTCCAAATCCAGACCAACGCGATGGTGCGGCCTCCATTCGCCTCTGAAACTGTCATAATCTTGCGTCAGGACGGCATTGAAGTCGAGCGTCGGCCATCGTTCGCGATGGACCTGCTGCAACTCGGCTTCACTTGATGTGATGTTCGCGGCCAGCTCCAATAAGCCGGGGTCCGCGCTGGCGACCGCTTCCAATTCCGTAAGAGATTGCGGGACACGTTGCGCAATGAAGGGGCCAAATGACTCGGTCGCAACACAGACGTCATCAATGGCTGTAAACCGCTCAAGCTGACGCGTGCGGTTGTCGCGTTCCATTGTTTCCCGCCGCAATTCCGCACGGATCCGTGCCCCCTCGACACGCATCGCCGCAGCCTCTGGCTCCGTCAGTACGCCTTTCTCCAGGCGCATGTCGATCAGGTCCTCCTGGGCCTGATAGTATGCAACGAAAGCCTCGAGTGCAGCGATCCTCTCGTTGCGTCGCTCCAAATCCAGCGCCGTCTGAAGCCCCTCACCGGCCACGCGCAACTGCAGAGACTGAGCCGCATGCCGCGACGCATCCACGCCCGCCTGCGCAGACTTCCGCGCATTGCGCCCTGCTCCAAAATCCAGAAATTTCTGCGTGAAACGTAATCCGGAGCGATTGTCGACCTCATTGTCGGCGAGGACGCCGTCCCCGACACCCGCTCGACCAAAAAAGCCGATTTGCGGAAACCGCGAAGATGATACCTGTTTCAAGCGCGCCTGTGCCGCGTCGACCTGTATCCAGGCATCTCTTATTCGCGGATCGCGTGATGTAATTGTCGCTACCAGCGCTTCCGCCGACATGCATGCCGTGCTTTCCGCTGCGGCCTTGCCACTTATGGTCAGGGTCAGCAATGCCAACCCTATGGCAGCCAGTCTCTGGCCGGTCATCGTGCCACGGCTCCGCGGCGCAACACCTGAAGAAGGGGTTCGAACAAATAATCAAAGGCCGTTCGGGTTTGTCCCGATGAGATAAAGGCTTCAACCGGCATACCCGCCCTGATCCTCAAACCCTTTTGCTTAACGTCCTCGCCATTGAGGATAATACGCGCCTCATAATAGCTGGCGCCCGTTTCCTTGACGGTTTTTAGGTCCGCGCTCACGCCCATCAGCTTTCCGGAAAGGCGCGGGGTAAGCCACGACTGAAACGCTGTGATCTGCACCTTGACATCCTGGCCTTCATAAATCGAGTCTCGATCGTTCGGCGTCACGCGGACTGTTGCGATCAGTTTCTCGTTGTCGGGCACAATTTCCATAAGTGTCTCACCCGGCTGGACGACCCCGCCAACGGTGGTAGCGGCGAGATTGAGCACCGTGCCTGATCGAGGGGCACGCACCAAGGACCGCGCAAAGACGCCTTCTGCGGCCGCAAGGCGCTCCTGGGTGGACAACAGATCGGTCTTGACCTTGACGAGTTCATTCGATGCGTCCCTGAAGACCATAGCCCGTGACTCCGCCAGCTCCATATCGTAAACAGCGGCATCGACACCACCTTGGGTCTTTTCGGCTTTCAGGCGGGCCAGGTCGGCTTCCTGAGCAGCAACGCGTTGCCGCAAACCTTGAACGTGATCCAGTCGCACCAGGCGTTTTTCCAAAAGGGACTCCGCCAGGGTCAGCTCGCTGCGCGCCGCAGCAAGTCCGTCCTCCATGGCGGCAATCTGAGCTGCCTTCGATGCACTGTTCGACAATACCGCGCCCTGCCGGGAGCGAATGAGGCCTGCGCTCGCCGAAAGCCAGCGTGTTTGTTGAACAAAGACATCCTGTTGGTGGCGCCGAAGATCGGCCTCGACGCCGGGATCCAGGCGAAGCGCCGTTACATCGACAAAGCGGATCTGTGGCTGGCCAGCCAGAAATGACTCCAGTCTGGCCTGAGCCAGCAACAGGGCTGCGACATCCTGAGCGGCCTGATCGCGCTGGGCCCGGGCATTGATGTCATCCAGTTCGAGGATGACATCGCCCTCCTTGACGGTACTGCCCTCGCGTACAGCGACCGCGCGGACAATCCCGCCTTCCAGGTGCTGGACGGCCTTGCGATTGTTGTCGACCGAGAGATTACCGCTGGCTACCACGCCTTCCGCCAGGGGCGCGAGAAAACCCCATACGATCAAAAGACCCAATGCGCCCAGGCAGATCAGGCCATAGAGACGCGTTCGTGGATGCGATAGCTTTTCGGCAGCGATGGTCATGTCACCACCTCTCTGGCTATCGGCATCCCGGCATTGCGTTTGTATTCCGCCAAACTCTTGCGGTAATCTTCGCCCGAAGCGACGCTGGCATAACCACCCGACAGGTTCATGACCTGATCCGCCACGTTGAGGATATTGAGATCGTGGGTCGCGACGATCATCACCCGACCCCCAGCCTTGAGATCCCTCAGAAGGCCCGCCATCGCGGCGGCGCGCGTGCTGTCGAGATGCGCTGTCGGTTCGTCCAACACCAGGAGAACGGGGTCCCCATACAGTGCGCGCGCCAAGCCAATGGACTGCCTCTGACCGGCGGAGACATGAACGCCTCCCGGCCCAACAGGCGTATCAAACCCTTTTCCCATGCGCAGAATGGCTTCGCTGCAGCCCGCGAGACGAACCGCTTCGAAGACGGGTTCGGGCTCGCCCTCGCTAAACCGGGCAATGTTTTCACGTACTGTTCCGGGCAACAGTTCGACGTCCTGCGGCAGATATCCGACGTAGCGACCGCGATCTTCGCCAGCCCAGGCGTGGATGTCGCGTCCCCCCAGGCGGACGATGCCGCTGTGGACCGGCCATGCGCCGGTCAAGGTCTGCAGGAAACTGGTCTTGCCCGAACCATTGGCACCGATCACCACCATCAGTGATCCGGGTTCCAGGGCTAATCCCATTCGCGCGATCAGAGGGTCGCGCCCGCCAGGCACGCCGATGGACAGGCCTTCCAACGACAGCTTGCCCTCCGGACGCGGGATCGGGGTTACCTCAGAAGCGTCCAGCGCTTCGGGGGGCAGACGCATCACGAGTTTGTTCCAGGCTTCGCGTACTTTGACGATCTGAGCCCATTGGCCCAGGGCCTGGTCTACCGGCGCCAGAGCGCGCGACAGTATGATTGACGAAGCGATGATCGCGCCAGGCGAAACTTCGTGTTTCAGGGTGAGGTAGGCACCGGCTGACAGCATGATAACCTGCAGAACCTGACGCAAGCTGCGCGAGATGGCCGCCAGCAGGTTCGATCGGTCGCCGGATGTGGACTGGATATCGCTGGCCTCGGACTTCAGTCGCTGCCAGATGCGGAAAACGGCGCTGGCCATACCCATGCCGGCAACGGCGCTATATTGGCGACTTGCCCCAGCCAGAAACGCCTGGGCCAGGCCTTCGCGTCGCCCAGTTTCCTCAACGGTCATGCGGGTGGTTAATTCCATAACCACCGCCAGTCCGATGAGGATCAGCGCCCCGGCCAGTCCGATAGCGCCCAGCCAGGGATGAATGAAGAACAACAGCAACGCGAACAACGGCACATAGGGGGCGTCGAAAAACGGCGCCGGTCCGCCGGAGATAACGAACTTCTGTACCGTGGCGAGGCTGCCCATCGCGGCACTGACATCGCGCGCCGCGTCGGGTGAGGCCGCGGCTGAGGCGAACACCGGCAGCTCCAGCCGCTCGGCAAAGCGCCGGCCCAGCAAGCTGAAGATGCTTTTTCGACCGGCATCGGCAACTGCGTAGACCAGGAGCAGGACGACGGCCAGGCCGGTAATCAGGACCAAGGTATCGACCGAACCCGAGGTCAGGACGCGGTCGTAAACCTGGATCATATGCAAGGGAGAGACCAGCATCAGCAGGTTGATGGCCAGGGTGAAGCCGGCCGCGGCGGTGACGTACCTGCGAAGCGCCAAAAGGGTCATCCGGGCCCCGTCAGCCGTCGCCGACGGGACCTTCAACATTTTGGGTACTCTCACTCCCATTTGCCCCGGTTTCTCCGTCAATACAGGCCAGCGTGCAGCGGATCGTGGAAGTGTTCACGCACCGGCGGCAAGTCTGGTTGATCGGCTTCGAATTCCGAGATCTCGAACACGCTTAAACCGGCGACCTCGTCGTGGACCGGTTCCGCCTCCAGAACCATAGCCAAGACATGGCCGTTAAGCGGCGTGGCCAAAGCCGGCATTTCGGTCATGAAACGGAAGCCTGGACCGTGATCTTCAAAAATGTTCACGCTGCCCCGGAACTTTGACAGGAAAATCTGAGGCATCACATCGTCTTGCGCCCAAACAGGGGCGTCCTGCAACGCGGATGGCAACGCGATTTCTGCAGGGGGAGGACCGGATGCGACCGGCGTTTCGGAACCAGCATCAAACTCTGTGTTGCCTTCTGCCAAGCTCAGTGGCTCCGAGAAAGCGCCAGCATTATTGTCATTGATATGAATGACAATCTTATCGCCCGGATTGAAGCTGCGTCCCGCCCAGTTCACGTAGATCGAATTTGCATCGAATGAAAGGGTAGTGCGCGCGTCGTCATCTTGCACGGAGGTGAAGTCCAGGACGGTATCGGCCACGTCCCTAATGCGGAAGCCGTTGAAGGCCGATCCATTCCAGCTCACTGAGCCTGTGAACGTAATCGTAATTGTATCGTCTCCGACATCGACACTGTTGTAATACGCGAGATATGGAACGGAAGGCGAGTCGACAAAGGTCGGCGCCATTTCGACATCTTCGCTAACGGTGAAATTCAGAGCACCGCCGTATGGCGAATTGTTCGAACCGAACAAGTACTGATACTGCAGTTCCGCTCCCATCAGAAGGGAATCGAGAACCGTAAACTCTCGTACATCCGTGCCAACCCCAAGTGCGTTGCCGGCGCGGTCAGTGATCAGGGTCTGGTCGAGGATCAGCTCATAGTCGCCAGGCGCCAGTGCGGGGAAAGTCGCCTGAACCGTATGACCGCCGTCCTTCAGGAAAATCTGATTGGCCGCCACAACCGTCCCGTCCGCCAGCTTTAACGTAAGCGCACCATCGGGAATATTCGCCAGGGCCTCATCAAAGGTAAAGCGTACACTGCGGAAGCCTTGCGAGACCTCCGCGCCGTCGGCCAGCGAAGCCGAGACCAGCACGGGCGCTATGGTATCCGGAACCAATTCAAGGGTCACCGGGGCGGAGAGGGTGATATTGCCGCCGCTGTCGGTGGCGCGGATCTGCAAGGTCACCGTGCTACTGCCATTGTCGGCGATCGACGGCAGCTTTGCGCGCATGTCCCACGGATAGGCAATATCGGCGCTTTGGGCGACACCGTTGATCAGGATTTCGACCTGACGCACCTGGGCGTCGTCCGTTACTTGGACACCCAGGGAGACGGTCTGGCCTTCCTGGACCTGGATCCCCTCCTTCACGGCGTCGATATCGACCGGCAGGCGCTGCAAGGTGATAACAGGCGGAACTCCGGCCGTGTCAAAGGCCTGGTAGTTGACAACGTGGAAACCACCGCTGGCGTCACCGACATAGGCAAAGCCGGCGCCGATCGCCACTGCGTTCGGGGTTGCGTTCAGGGTAAAGCGGGTGACGAAATCGCCAGTATTGGCGCTGTCGCCTGTTCGGACGACGTCAATGCCGCGCGTGCCAAAGACACCGCCGGACTCGCCGACAACAATCCCCAGGCCGGAGCCGTTGAGTGCGATATCCGACCCGAAGATCGAGCCGTCGTCGACGCCGCTGATAACCGACATATTGGCGGGATCGGCGACGCTAACCGTTGCGTAGCCGGACTGGAAGCCGCGGTCGGCGGGAATATACAGCACACCATCAGCGACGAACATCTTGTCCGACGTCGAGTTGCTAAACCAGTCGTTGCCAGCAACGGACAGGGTGCCACGCGAAATCAAAACGCCGTTCAGCAGTTCGACAACGGTCAGCACGCCGCCCGAGGACAGGGCGTAGATAAAATTGCCGTCGCGCGTCATGGCCTTGAAGCCACCGGCCGAGAGAGACAGGGTCTGCACCACTTCCCCTGTCGTGAGGTCGACCTGGATCAGGTCGCCCCCCTTGCCGGCGATGGCGACGCTGTCGACCACCTCGACCTGGCGGATGGTGCCCGCTATGGTGGCTGAAACCACCGGGGCGTTGGGATCAGACAGATCGATGATCTTCAGCCCACCGCCGCCGGTCGCCACCGCAGCCAGTTGAAGCAGCGGATCCACGTCGACGTCCAGCGCCGTGGTTGGCAGATCGAGTACAGCGACGCGCACCGGCGCCAATGGAGCCGAGATATCAATCAGCACCAAACCACCGCTGCCCGCGGCAACGGCTGCAAAGCTGGCACCGCCGTCCTTATAGGTGACGATATCATTGATGGTGGCGCCGATATCGATTGTCGCCAACACGCCCGTCGCTGTCGGGAAACCACCCAGGGGATCGAGGCCGTTGTCGATTTCGAACTTGTCGGTCAGGCCGTCCCCGTCGGTGTCAGCGGCAGTTCCGCTTGTCCCTATTACACGTTCAATTTTGTCTGCGAGACCATCTCCATCCGTATCCGGTGTATTGGCGACAATCATCGCAACTTCTGGCAAATTCGTACGATTTCCGGATTGCGCGGATTTAAAGTTCGCTAAACCATATGAGTTATTGATCGGATCGACCAACTCCAAGGTGAGAGTCTGCTCACTCGGAAGGAGTATGTCGCCGAGCTCATTGATGTTATTTATTTTTCCAGACGCGACAACACCATTTGCTGATGAGATGCGGTAATATAGAGCTCCCGCGCCGACATAAGAAAATTCTGCGACCGTAGGCGACAATCCTTGTTCCAACTCTTCTAGGTCGTCTACTCCGTCTCCATCCGTGTCAGCCTTGAACGCGTTCGTACCTTGAAGAACTTCTCTAGTGTTTGTTATCCCGTCTCCATCACTATCGCTTGTTAAATCCGATTTGTCCGGATCAAGCCCAACGGTCATTTCGAAAGAGTCGACAATACCATCTCCATCGGTATCTACGTCGTAGGCCCCATATTGCCCGATACCAAACTTTCCATCAAAATTAGCAAAAACAACAATGCTATCCAGGTGCGCAGCACCTCCCGTTCTAAGTTGGTTGACTAATAAGTGCCCATCGCGAATTTCTGCTAGGTTCGAGCCTGCTGCAATATGAAATGACACACCGTCTGCGGCCGTAAGCCTGACTCCATCGATTGTTACAGAAAGTTCCGTTGGTACCCCCAATCTAATTAAACCCTTTTCGCCTACGTCATCCACCCTAATTTGACCAATAGACGAAATATATTCTAGTCTAAGCGGATTTAATCCATTAAACGGTAAAACATCAGCCTCAATGCTAAAGCCACCGCCACCACCCTGTTGCCTCTCATATTCTGCAACAATACTTTCACGCATCCACCTTGCAATTGTAGGAACGGCTCCCTTAGCAACAAATGCACCGAAAATGCTCAATTCTCCACTGTCACGAACTTCATCGAAGCAAGGGCCTACAGCTTCGTCAAAAAATTCTTCGTGGTCTATTTTTCCATTTCCATCTTCGTCTCTATTTAGTCGATAGGCATTTCTTTCAAAACCAGGCTTAAGTTCGTTCATGAAATGCTGCGTACCATCAACGACAGCACCGATGGTCGCCTGGCTAATGGAATAAGTTACGCCATCAATCGTTACACTTACCAAATCTTTGTCATAGCGACTAGTAAAGGTATTTCCTCCGTATTGGTTTTTTCCAGTCGCGGCATCTTTCCCTATTTGGTCAAAAACATCCTTAACCCATCCCTGCCCCCAACGGTCGCCAGCCTGGCACGCAACTTTAGCTATACATGCGGCTTGATGCGCGTAGGCGGCGCCGGCAGTATCCTTACGTGCTTCATAATTGTCGCCAAGCGTCTTAACGGTATCCTCCCAGGAGGGCGGCGGCGGCGGAACCTCGGGCGGAGGCGGCGGGTTTGATGGGCTTCCCGGCGGCGTCAGACCATGCCAGCCCGGCTTGGTGATGCCCGATCCCTCATCGCTCACAACCGTCAGACCATCGGCTGAAACCGTGCCCGTGCCATTAATCACCAACCGACCGGTGGTGTGATCGAACGACAGGATATTCAGCTTGGTGCCTGGCGCCGCGCCGAAGACGTTCGGCAGGGTGATCACCGCCGGTTCAGTAAACACCGCGCCGTCCGGCACCTGAATGGTAATATCAAAGGTATGCTGTAAGACGCCCGGCGGCAGCATGTCGCGCACCAGTTCCGGCGGAACTGTGCTGATACCCACCTGCGGGTTCAATACGGGGTCGCCGTTTTCGTCGACGATCGATCCCGGCTGCACGGTCAGGGTCAGTTTCGACGCCTGTTCCGGGCTCAGCCCCTGTGTCGCCTCGGGAAGCGCGGTCACGACGGTCGGATCGGTGTCGCTGATGTCCTGAAGGATAACGCGCGACAGGCGCGGCAGGTAGACCTCACCGCGGGTCAGGTGAACCAGTTCTTCCTCGGTTTCGCCCATGGTGCCCATGATGGTGTTAACCACGCCCGGACGAACATTGAGGTCCATCACCATTTCGGGATAGAAGGCGCCGTCCGGCGCATTGGTCGCCGTGCGGCCGTCGATGGCGATCTTGACATTGCCCGACGGCACATTGGTCAGGGTAAACCGGCCCTGGTCGTCGGTGTAGACGAATTCGCCTTCGCGGCCCAGGATGAAGACCTTCACACCGGCCAGCTTTTCCAGGAAGACATCGTCAGCGGTAAAAGGAATGCCGTCCGGACCCGAGCGGAAATCGTCCTGCGTCATGGGCTTCAGGTCGGCGCCCGGCCCGACTACGAAGCCGGTGATCACTGTGCCCGGTACGACCTCGGTGCTGACCGTGGTGTAGCCCGACGTGAAGTCACCTCCAGGCGTTCCGTTGTCGTCGCCGTCCAGCAGCGCCCCATCGGCCAAGGCACGGATGCCATCACCGTCGAGATGGACCCGGAAGGTTTCCGCACCCTTCATGGAGTCATCGAAGAAGAGATAGGCCGAGGTCTTGTCAGCCGACATGACGATACGCGCCGGCACCTTGGTGCCGGTCGCATCGGTGGCGTAGAAGGTGTCCGCCGTCAGGCTGACCGGATCGACGGGCCGCGAGAAGGTCACCTGGGGCCGTTGGGTGACGCCGACTTCGCTGGCGCCGTCCTGAGGCGTAATGCTGACCACGGTGAGGGGAATGGCGCTGTCCAGGTGGAACGCAATGTCACGCGTCGTGACGTTGCCGGCTGCGTCCTGAGCGGTCAGGACCACAGTATGGTCGCCGGCGGTCAAGGCGCCCATCGGCAGGGCCGTATCGAAGGTTTTAGCCGTGCCGTCGAAGGCCATGGCAATCGCCTGGCCGCCATCGATGGCATAGGTAAATTTGACGAGATCCGAGCCAGTCGCATCGACGGTGCCGCTTAATCGTGCTCCGGCCGACAAGGTCGCCCCGGCGGCAAAGCTGGTCACGGCCAGATCGGGTGCCAAGGTGTCGATGACAAAATTCAGGACCTGTTCAGTCTCATTGCCGGCGGCGTCGACACCGGTCAATGTCAGACTGTGGCTACCCTCGGCCAGACCTGCCGCAACCGGAATGGAGAAATGCCCCGCGCCATCGACGGTGACGGCAAATTCGGTGCCGTCGTCGATCTGGCCGCTCAGGCTTTCGAGGCCGCTTAGAGTATCAAGGGCCGTACCTTCAATAGCTGCACTGGCATTGAATGCCTGGCCGTCCTTGGTTGTGAAGAAGATGGTCGGCGCGGTCTCATCCGTGGCCGAATTGAAAATGGCCAGCGTATTGGCCGCGACCTGGCGACCGATGGACTGACCGGCCTCATTGGAGAACTCGAAGTGGATGCCGCCGTAGATGCGGCTACGGCCGGCTTCAGATGCGGCGTCTTCGAAACTGTCGAAATGGCGGGACACGCCCGGGACAGTCGAACTGGTGAAATCAAAGGCGTAGTCCTCGCCGAAGAGTTCCGTCAGTACGGTTGCGGCGGCAGCGCTATAGGTCGAGTGACCGGAGACATATTCCGGGAAGTTGGGCGTTAACAACAGCGGTCGCCAGTCTTCGTCGGCGATCGTCGCTTCGTTGCCGTCCTCGCCTCCCGAGCGGATGGCCTCGATCGGGCGCCAGAAGTCGTACTCGTATTTGGCATTCCATGCCGCAATGCCGGCATCGGCCATCGATAGGTTCAACAGGGCGAACAGGCGGGCATTTGACGTCAAACCGCCGCCTTCTGTGGTCGCAATCTGGGCAGCGATCTGGTTCCACATACCCGACGGCGTAACGGTGCCGGCATTGCCGCGCCAGAAGTTGGCGATCTGGGTCTGGTCCGCCGTGCGTTGCGTACTGTCAGCCGATCCCAAAGCCAAAAGCTCGTTGTAAGCTTGGGTGTATTGCTCGCTCGTCAGGGCGGGCGGAGCTTCGGGCGTGAAGGCCCCGGCATCGGTCATGGCGAAAGGCTTGAGGTCGGCCCACTGTGGATCCAGACCAGGGTTGAACGCCGGCTCGGTCGGAGACCATTGTCCCGGCGCATCGCCGCCATTATCCACCGCAAAGTCGTTCCAGCCATCCTGATCGCGCAGAGCAGCGACCAGCCCGCCGACGGTCTCACCGAGGGACTTGCCGGCCTCATAGGCAGCACCACTATGCCCCGCCAGCGCGTTGGTCACCATGGCATCAAAGAATTCAGCCTGGCGTGGAAATAGGTATTTAAGCACCGCGGCCGAGGCGAAAGCAATCGCTGCATCAGCATCAGTTCCGGCGGCGGCTTCAGCCGCAACCATGAACGGCATCGAACCGTCGATCGCCGCCAAAACGTCGTAGACGGCCACGCTTTGCATGGCCAGGCCGCGGCTGGCATAGGTCGGCGCGACGCCGTCATTGACAACGGCTTGAAGCGCGACAGTGTTCCAGAACAGTACGGCATCCGGTCCCGAAGCCGCTTCCTTCTGGATCGTAATCTCCGACGACGACACGTTGCCCGCGGCGTCGGTGACGTTCACGGTGATCGCGTTCGCTCCCTCCGTCAGCCCCAAATCGTTGAGGGTAAAACGCCCTTCACCCGTCACAAGTGCCTGGTGTGTCACACCGTCGACGGTTGCCGAGACCGTCGTCAGGGCCGGAGCCTGTCCAGTGAGTGCGATCTTACCGGCGCTGGTCATCCGGTCACCGGACGCACCGGTATCGGAGGTAGCGGACAAGGCCAGGCCCGAAATAAGCGGCGCGGACTGGTCCAAATCGAAGGTGAGGGTTTGGGTGACAAGCTGACCCGAGCCATCGACGTAGCGAAGGCTAAAGGTGGTTTCGCCGTCACTCAGACTGCCGCCCAGGGCTGTTTCGACCTCAGCCTCCGTCAGGCTGAAGCGGCCATCGGCCTCCACCTGCGCGCCAATGTCCGCGAAACTGGAAGGCATTGCGCCAAGGCCGATTTGCAGATTTTGCGTTAGGGTGCCGCCCGTGATCTGGCCGGCAATGGCGGCGTCATTCGTCAGCAGATCCACATCGCTGACACCGGAGTCATTGCTTAGGGCCAAAGCGAGTTGTGGCGGAGTCGTCACATTAACGACAACGGCCTTGTCAACCGCATGCACACCGTCCCAGGCGCGCACCACGACATCGTAATGGTTGTCGCTACCGACGTCACCCGGGGCTTCAAAGTCCGGCGCCGAAACAAAGTTTAGTGCGCCGGTGGCAGTATCGATGACGAACAGCGCTGCATCGGCGCCACCGGCGATGGAATAGGTCAACACGTCGCTTTCAGCGTCCGTCGCTGCGGCGATATAACCCGTGCTGAGGTTGCCCTCTACAACATTGGCGACGGACCCGGACGAAAACACGGGCGGGACATCGTTGACATTGGTAACAGTTACCGCCACCGACCGGGTGGCCGTATGGACGCCGTCCGAGACCTTCAGGGTGACGTCATAGACATTGTTTCCACTAACATCGCCAGGAGC
>NZ_GL883078.1:327643-344828 GCF_000204015.1 Asticcacaulis biprosthecium C19
GCCGGTTGCCGTGGTGTTTTCCGCGACTGATACGGTCGTTCCAGAGGTAAATACCGGCGGGACATCGTTGACATTGGTGACCCGAATGGAGACGTTCTGAGTAGCGCTCTTTTCACCATCCGATACTCTGACGACGATGTCGTAAGTATTGTCGGTGCCTGCATCGACGGGGGCTTCGAAATTTGGCGCCGCAACAAAGGTGATCGCGCCTGTATCGGCATTGATCGCAAAACGGCTAGCATCCGAACCGCCGTCGATCGAGAAGGTGAGCTTATCACCGTCAGGGTCCGTTGCCGTTGCCGTGTAGGCCGCTGTCGAATTTTCAGCGGCCGTCGCAGACGCGGCAGACGTCAAGGCCGGCGCTTCATTGGTTTTTCCTGACAAGCCCAGGACGGCGCCGCCCAAGCCCGCGGCCCCCGCGACGCCCGTCATGATCGGATGATCCATGATGAAGTCCAGAACCGGTGCACTTTCAAGCGCAAGCCCGGTCTGAAGGACGGCTGCCTCACTGACGTAGTAGGTATTGCCGATCAGGGTGACGTCCGCTGCGGCAAGGACAACTTCCGAGCCATTCGTCAGGATAAGCTTGATGTCTCCGTTGGCCAGTGTCTCAACGCTTTTCAGGCCATCTATTTCCGACACGGCGACATAGCCTTCAGGAGGCGTCGAGCCCGAGGGCAATACCTCGGCCGCCTTGGAGCTTGCAACTGCGGAGAGAGCTGCCACCAAGGCAGCAGGGATCATCGCGCCACGCGTGCGCTTCCATTGCTTATTCACCGGAACCCCCAAAAGGATTGATTAAAAATGTAAGCTAAAAAAACGCCACAAAATACCAACCGAGGTCCATTAACTATCGCTATTGGAGAAAATCAACCCACCTAACATGAATTTTTTTAATTTGCTTGCAAAGGATTTCCGAAGTGTGACCCGTTCACATCGCATCGCAGCATCACGACACGCCGTGCCTCGTTGCGGAGCGCACTCCTGGGCCGCCCCCTGACATTGTGCCGATGAAACCACATTACCCGCTCCTGGTCAGATCGCCTGAGGGGAAAAATTGGGCGCACGGCGGTCAAACTCTTCCGCGATGCCACGGTACTCCGGATCCCGCATCCGCTGCGGCACCACAATGCCATCCAACTGCTCCCGCAGATCATCCCACCTGTCGATCAATACCTTCCAATGATGCTCGTCGTAGGTCCCGTTGAAAATGATCGGCAGGATCTCAATCTTGCGGATTTCGTTAGGAGCTTTTCCCGCATCGATGTCCGCCTACATTTGTTTCGCCCAATGGCTATTGAGTCGGTCAACGCGGCCGATCTGCTGTTCGACTACGCCAAGGCTCCATTCTGGGTGATATAGCCACAACCCGACACGCCTCGGCAGGTTCAAGCCTTCGCGACCGACCTAGGACTGCGCCACCAAAACCCTGGGAAAGGCGCGACGGCGATTAAATCGAAGCTGTAACAGCCGGCGAGTCTGCTACTTTGTCTCGCCAAACAACAGGCGCACAAACGTTCCCAGCTGGCCGCCATACTCCTCTTCCAAGTCGGCCCTCATATTCGGCCATAGCTTGGTTGCCTGAGCAAGGTAAACATTCAGCCTGCCATTTTTAGCAAACCCTTATAAACTTGGCGACCCCTGCAGGACTCGAACCTGCGACCTCTGCTTTAGGAAAGGGATTTTTTACGTTGCACGGAGATGCCGCAAAGTGCAGCGCTTCGAAAATGTTCTTTGTTTTCAATTTTCTAATTGCATGGCGTTACGAGATTGGTCATCGTATTAATTCTGCGGTGAAGGCCTGGTGTAGGCCCGCCGACGACGATTAAGCGAAAGGCGTTGTTATGGACAGGCACGAAAAGATCACTAAGCGCAGCGTCGATGCGGCGAAGCCGACGGAGAAGCGCTACCGTATTCGAGATACAGAACTGACGGGCTTTTCCGTCCGAGTGATGCCGTCCGGTGTGAAAGTCTATAAAGTTGTTTACCGCGCGAATGGCGGCGGTCGTGGGGAGACACCAAAAGAATACACGATCGGACAGCACGGCGTCTTCACCCCGGAAGAAGCGCGCAAGGAGGCCGAACGGCTTCTCAGTTCTGTCCGACTGGGGACAGACCCCCAGGATGCCAAGGCGCAGAAGCGCAAGGAAATGACCGTCGCTGAACTCTGCGATTTCTATCTTGAAGAGGGGACCACGACGAAGAAGGCGTCGACCCTTAAATCCGACGGCTATCGGATCAACCGGCATATCAAGCCACTTCTCGGCAAGCTCAAGATCTCGGAGGTCAACAGTTCACACATCGAACGCTTCCTCCGCGACGTCGCGGCTGGCAAACATGGCGGCCGCAAGCCGTCAAAGGTGGAAGCCAAGCGCACAGGTCTAACCGCCGAGACCAGAGGCCGCACGGACTCAAACGTTCGTGGCGGCAAAGGGACGGCAACGCGGACAGTCATTACGCTTTCCGGAATTTTCACGTTTGCGGTCAAACGCAAGCTTAGATCAGATCACCCCTGCCGTGGCGTTGAGACCTACAAGGCCGGAAAATCCGAACGGCATCTAAGTCTCGAAGAACTGAAGCGGCTCGGTCAAGTCATGGACCTATCCCACTGGAACGCAACCGCGGTGGCCATAATCCGCTGCCTCATCCTCACCGGCTGCCGCAAAGGCGAGATTGAGCACCTGCGTAGAGACGCCGTTGATTTCAGCAATCACTTTCTAAAGCTTTCGGACAGCAAGACGGGTCCAAAGGTTGTGCCGGTTGGGTTGCCTGCTCTCGAACTTCTGCGCCCATATGTGAACGCATCGGTAAAATCAGAATTCGTTTTCCCGTCCGCTGTTGACGCGAATAAACCATTCATCGGTACTCCAAAGATCTGGACACAGATCAAACTGGCGGCAGACTTACCCAAAACGACTCTCCACGATTTGCGGCATACTTTTGCGTCTTTGGCGATTGAAGATGGAAAGACGCTCCCGATCATTGGCAAGATCCTTGGTCACTCCGACATTAAAACAACCGAACGTTACGCGCACTTAACCGACACGTCTGCGCGACGCGCCGCTAACGATATTTCGGTCCTTGCGGCGAACGCTCTTAGTGGCGCGTTGCTTGGTCCATCTACAGCCAGGCATTGAAAGCTGGATCTACGATAAAAAAATGCTGACGATTGAGTGGTATCAAATGGCGGCACACCTGCCGCCATTTGATCGCTACATGATGAGGCTCACCAATGTTGATGACATCCTGCCATGATGTCGAGGAGCCGGAACATTGGCAGGAAGTCCAGACTTTGCTCGACACCCTGTACAGCACTTCAGCTCGCTTGGAAGCCTCGTTCCCGGGTCGGAAATTCACTCTCGATGGTCACCTCGTCGGCAGCGTCAGCGTGGTCATCGCAAGCTACATGTTCGACCTCAGTCTCGAAGCTGCGTCGACTCCAACAAGATCCGAGGGACTTATCATCGCGGCGCTCACTGGGAAGAGCGAGTGCGGATGGCACAATGGTGGTCCGACCATCTTGATTGCCTACAACTCGGTATCGCACGCGCTGCCTAATATTGACGCGCGGTAGGGCGGCAGCACAACGCTGTCGCCCTAAAATTCAGTTGCACTCGCTACCAATAGACCAACCTTGCTCTCATGCACTATGCCGTTATATGGCCCGGCGTGGACCGTACGCAGGACCAAATTTGGGATGAGCGCAAGGCCATACTTCTGGGTCGTTCCGACAGGTGTCCTCGTCGAATATCGTCATTTCTAGAGGATATCCCCGCAGAGCAGCGCCTTATTCAACTCAGCCCGAACGACGAGCCCCACGCGACGCTACCGGCTACTTGATTGGCCCGATGGAGAAGCTTTTGGGGCAGATCGCCATCGGGCCGGAAATGAGTTTGAAAATGACAGTCAGAGCTTTACTGCGACCAGATAGGTAGGCCCAAATCGCGACTTACGTACTGGTGCAGATTGTCGGGAAATTTGATAGACCTGGCGGGAAACATCGAAATCGAAGTCGTGCCGCATGGGTTGTCCCGCCGGGGGAGACCAGGCACCAAAGCCTTGATCGAAAACAACTTGCGCCTTGGTGCCGTCGCCATAGGCAATGTTCAGGTAGCGGCCGTGTGGAACCGTATCCTTATGATCCAGTTCGACAGTTAGCCGTTTCAACCGGCCGTAGGCTTCGATCACGCTTTTGGCCGCGCCTTCATAGCGCCAATTATGCGAAGCCTGCCGGGGAGGTCCGTGTTCAGACGATGACTTCAGCTTTTGCGTTATTATTTTTATCTCGCCCCCCCGGCCTTTTTCTGCGGTTAATGCCGCCAAGGTGTCGATCAGCAGCCGAGCTACCAGAGGCGATGAAACATAAGGGTCTTTGTAGGTCATGCCAGTGATGGGAACCGTCGTGTTCAGGCCACATGCGTCGAGAAGTGAGCGTATGTGAGTAGCCATCCTGTTACCAAACAGGCCGATGGAGATATCCAGCTCCGACTCTATCGAAGCAAACTTGGTTGTCGGCAATGGCAACAAACTCGATGGATCAATCGAGGGGTAGTCTGGTAATCGGGCCAGGCTACCTCGCGCTATGAGGTGCAGCGAAGGCTGCGCCCAGCTTGCTCCCGGCAAGCACGCGGCTTCGTCACGTGAGGCCCAGGCCTGAGTCCTCACCTGGCCCTGAACCACTGCCAATACACGCATGGTAGGATGCGAACCCGGGGCGTCTCCGGACCGCAACTGGATACCATGCGTCAGAACAAACGCGTGCAAAGCCAACCTAGCCGCTGCATCCAGGCCAGGGACCACGGTAGCCGGAAGAACAAGGTCTATCGCGTAACCAAGATGTTTCCAATTTGAAAAATCGGTCGCGGCACTCCAGGCTGTCAAACCAGCCGAGTCGAATGTGGGTGTGGCGAATATGCTCAATCTCGCAGCTACGCCGTCTCGAAGAGCCTCACCAATTTCATCGACTACGGAATGCGACAGGACGGCATCGGCGGAGAATTTGTCTTCTTCCGCCAAGGCGGCGGGAAATGACAGGTGCTCTCGGATAAAGTTCAAAGCTCCCACTCGATCAAGGCCATTCTCCTCAACCGGTGCGTCGGACGTCATTACGCAGGCCGCGCAACCGGTTGTGCATCCCGGCGTCTTGCAGTCCAAGACCTTTGACGCCTCCATCAGAACGTTCGCCAGCTTGCTCTCCAACGAAACAGAAAAGCCAGCCCCGCCGGCAGCCTTGTCGAAAAGGAGCATGGAGACGGCTTGCTTGCCGAACCGCCCGGTTGTCTGCTTGACCGAGAAGCCCATTTCATCGGCCTCGACGCCAAGTTCACGAGCTAGACCTTCCCTTAAGGCGATTACCAAAGCCGTCGAACCGGCGCGGTTCAGTGCCGCAACCGGCTGGAGTTCGAATACGTCGGTGGTAATTTCGTGGCCTAAGGTCAAGTTGGAACGTATCTTCCACGACTGCTCTGTGCCTGGACAGACATCCACGGCTTCGCCTTTGCGTGGCCGCAGGGGTTTGTGCCGGTAAAAAGGCCTGCTCTTGGGATCATTTGCCGTCCAGTTTTGCTCGTCGGCTTCAGCTCGACCGCAATAAAGGCAGACGGAAAATCCACAGCGATGGGGCCCTTTGTTAGCATAGAATACCAGACCTTCGCGACTGCTCCTAAATCGGCCTGCGTCAGGAATAGGTAGTGCCGTCCAGGGTGCGTCGCGCGTCGAGGCTTTTGGATCTTCGGGCGGCACATAGCTGATGACGTCCGTATCGGCGTGCGCCTTCGTGCGAAAATCTACGGTAAAACCGCTCGGACGAAGATACTGCACGGGCTCCAGATCGCTCGAGCCGCAAGCCGTGCAGGCATTGGGCACGCCTCTGGTGGTGTCACTGGTACCGCATGTCCGGCATGACCAGTGGTACTTGAGGCTTTGGATCTCGACCAGCCCCTCTTCCGTGGCAGGGCGCTTCCAGTTGAGGGTCACGCCTTCGGATCTGTGCACAAGACCATCCAGTACAATTTCAGACCCGGGCGCATAATCGCGGATTGCAAGGTCAAGTGAACGTTGCGGCCCCTGGCTGCGGAAACGTGATCGCCCATCTAGATCTTGATCGTCCTTTTTCGGTGCCTTGGCCGGCAGGAAAGTGACCACGTCGGTTGGGAAACCATGGCCCGGTAAGAAGCCTTGGCCGGCCAACGCGCCCAACAGGAAATCCTCGCATAGCCGCTTCAACTCAATATGCATTCGGCTTTTGCCAGCGTCCTTCAAACCTTCGTCACGAGCCAGAGCCCGAATTCCCTCCCACTCAGCTACAAATGCCACTTCAAGTGCATCAATAGCGCTACGAGTTTCTTCTACGAGATTGGTTTCGCCCTCCAAAACTGAGCGCCGGACCAAGGTTGCAAGCGCAGCACGATGGGCGGCTTTTACGCTTGGCAGGTCCAGCCAGCTCTTAAACAGAGCTACAGGACGTTCGGCCAAAATTGGACGCAGACCGGCCGGGTCGGAAGGACATCCGAGGAATGGTCCAATCATCATTTGGATTGCATTTCCGGATTGCTCCAGAATGAAGGCACGTAGGAGATAGGCGTTTACGTGCCGCTGAACGATCGGACGGCTGCTCAAGGCCACCTTGGGGGGCGACACTGTGCGCTTGAGGTAATCCGCAGGCTTGCGAAAGGCTTCCCGATCCAGCGGGTTATCCTTGCAGAAGGTGAAGGCCAGAGAACTGGACTGCCCGCGGCGGCCGGCACGGCCCACTCGCTGACGGTAGCTGGCGATCGACGGCGGCACATTGGTCATCATCACCATCGAAACCGAGCCAATATCGACACCCATTTCCATGGTGGTGGAGCAATTCAGAATATTGATCTTGCCTTCCTTGAAGGCCTTTTCATATCGGCGGAGACGCTGACTATCCTGCTGCGCCGAATGTTCAGCTGAGCGGGCATACTGGGCAAACTCCGCAATTCGATCCGTGATGTTTGTCCATTGCCCGCTCTCTCGCAACTTCACGATCTCGGGCCCGGACTGCAGCCAGGTTTTGATCTTTTGCGCACCCAGTTGGACATCGACCTGTCCCAGTTGAGGAGCCGGGTGGGTAGGCATGCTGACTGGCAACACTTTCAGTTTTTCTTCGGCACGTTCGAAGCGGCCATAGGGCGTGATACCAAAAGGCGTGCGATCCAGTAGCCGGCGCGTAATCTGGCATACATAGGCCTGCTTGACCGGAGCAATCCATGTCTTTGTAAAGTCCAACGCCCGGTGTTCAGGATCATTGCCGAAGACGGGTTGCAAGTTATGCCAGGCCATACGCATGCATTCGTCCAGGTCGTCCTTGTCAGCGGCCTCATCCTGCCGAAGGACCAACCCTCGGAGCAGCCACATCAATGGCCCGGCCATCTGACCTCTTACACGGCGTATACTTGGCCAGGTCTGCCGCCTTTTATCGCCATTGGCTGTTTGATCGGGCGGCAACAACGAATGCAGGGACACATTGGGCATCAACCAGTGTTGTTCCGACCGGGATACGCCTATAGCACTATAGGACCGCACAAAATGCGTTACCATTGCGTACAGGAAGTCCTTCCAATCGTCGACGGACTTGCCCTGCCGGGCGAAAACGGCTGGAGCTGACGTAAGTCCGTCGATCGACGGCAGGCGTAACCGAGCCAAACCGAGCGTTTCCAACGAATTAGCTTTTCGAGGCCGCCGAGCAAACTCGCGCAACAACAAGAACCTGGCCAATTTTCGCGGTTCACTGAACAATTCAGGGTCGCGCGGTTCCCAGACGTCCTTGATCCATGCCTCAACTTCTGGCCTGGAAGCCAATCGATCGACCAAAACGTCCCAGGCAATACCGTCCGTCGAACCAGAGGTCAGTTTCAATAAGGCCTGTTTACGGTCTTGAATTATGCCTTCGAGGATGGGCATTCGACTGGCTTCGTAGGCATCCTCCAGCTCTGAAAGTTCAGCCTTTAGCGCGTCCAAAGTGCTTTCCTCCGGGCTTGCCGCCATAGAGGCCTGGACAGAATGATACACAAACGAACGCACAAAATTACGCTCTGCCTCGGCCTGGATCTTGGCCGACAGCCGCGCGGTACCTTGTCGGCTGTCCGTAAAGGACAGCAGACGCCGGCCATCGGACGGCAACACACCGGATACCGACGTAGCAGGATCTACGCCCTCGACCAGGAGCGGCGCAGCGTTTCCAATAAGGAAGGGCGCGCCAAAACGCATGGGTCGCACCAGCTGATAAATGCTGGTCTTGGCCTTGGCCTTCACCTGGCAACAGGGGCATCGTTCATCGATCGGAAATTCTTCGCACAGGAATGTGCGGCGTCCTTCGCCACCCTTGTCTTCGACATTCCAGGTCTGCTTGTTCAGGTTTAGCGGCCTGGCGCGACCCGTAGGATTGGCTGCCAAGAGCATATGTGGATTGGCTGCCGGTGCGAAGATTTCGCGGTTATCCTTTTCGCCTTCTCCCGTCTCCTCCGGCGGGGCTTCAGTGTCGGCATCCAGGTCAAATTCATCACGCACAGCAATGCGTACTGGCGAAACCAGCTTGCCCGTCTCCAGATCCTCTTCGGCATCTAGGAACGGCTCACCACATTCCATGCAGTTAATTGCCTCGAGCACGGGAGCCTGACAGTCCGGACAAGTATTTGCTTTTTCGGTAAATAATCGCCCAAAAGGCCAGTTTTCTGGCCTGCCGCGGCACTCCGGGTTCAGGCAGCTCCAGACACCGGGTACCGCGCGCTCAAAGGCGTGGATACGAACCGGCGCCAATCGTACTGGTTCACCTGTGTCAGGGGCTATCCGTTCGGCGCGGGTCAGGAGATTGATAAACGCTTCGCCATCAAGTCCAAAACGCTTGCCGATCCGCCCTGCCTGCTCGAGCGATTGCGTACCCTTGTGTAGCCTTTCTATAAAGCCCCAGACATCCGGATCTGACCCGAGAAAGTCGTATAGATAGCCCGGGTCAGCCACCTCCAGATCCACCGCTTTTAACGGCGCCCTGGCGGGCTTGCCGGGCATTTGCCGGTCGCCTTCGATGACATGGACCTTGGCGTCAGCAATACCGGCGACCTCTGCCAGAAACCGCTGCAAGGTCTGCAGAATATCAGGGCCACTGCCGATCGTGGCGGACGTCGCAACGAAATGCACCTGCTCGGGCTCAGTCTCAAAGGCAAGCAAGACGCGTCGAAGAAGCAATGCAATCTCAGCGGCGGCGGCCCCGACGAGGGAGTGCGCTTCGTCCAGAACGATCCACTTCAACTTCCCCTTCGACTTTTCGATAATTGGCTGGTCGTCAGCACGGGATAACATGTATTCGAGCATGGTCACGTTGGTGACCAGAACGGACGGCGGACTGGCTCTCAGCTGATTGCGATCGACAACCTGTTCCGGCGTCCGGCGATGATCCGATGCCGGTGCGGTTTTCGGCAAATCACCATTATACAGGCAGTAGCGTATCTTGCCTGCAAAGGGCGCCGTCCACGCCGACAGGCGCTCCTTCTGGCTTTCGATAAGGGCGTTTAGCGGGTATAACATGATCGCCTGTACACCTTCCAGGCGTTGGGTCGTCTGTTCCGCTTGGGTGACCAGATCACTGAGAATTGGGAAAAGAAAGCACTCCGTCTTCCCTGAGCCAGTACCCGATGTGACAAGAACGGACTGCGGGTCCCCTTTTGCGCTGAGTTGCTCCCAAGCTGCGTATTGATGCCGAAAGGGCCGACGAGTGGCAGGAAAGCGGTAATCGTCCGTCGGCGCCAGCCCGTCCAGAACCTTGACAAACCTTGGATCAAGGACGGGCTTTGGCATATTGCCAAGGGCGAAGGGCGCCGTGACAAACGGATGCGCGCCTTCGATTATGGGTTCTTGGAGCAATACGCTTTGCGAACCCGGCGGCCCCGACATGACAGAACGTAGATGCGTCTTCAGCCCTTCATGGGTCAGGCCCGACTGTGACAGCACGGCTTCGACGGCGCGCGCGCGTATGTCAGAGAGGATGGCAAACGGTTTCATCGCCTAGGCTCCGTAAAATCTGAGAAAATGGGGGAAGGCTGGTGAGACATAGGGTGACTTCGCGTTCTGATCTTCACGCATCACCCGGCGCACCAGACTCTTCGTCTCAGTGTCGAGCGGCAGCTTTTCAAGTGCGCTGAGGGCCAGAAAGGCTGGCGCCAACAGTCCACCCCAATCCTTGAAACTTAGCCGACTAATATCAGGGGGCAGATCGAACCCATTTGCGCTGAGCTTGCCGGACAAATCTGGCACGGTCGTCAAGTTCGAGTCGGCGCTCTCGCCGTCGCTCCGGCCGCGGACATAGGCCTGCGCAATGTCCTGTAACGACGGCTCTTCCGACACGGCAGGACTGGCAAAGCCAACCCTGGCAAAGACGGCCGCGAGGGCGCTGTCGAGCGTCGACATATCCGCCGCCTTGCCCGCAAGACATTTCATAATGAGTACTGAACGCGCGGCACTCTCGACACTTGCCAGAGCCGACTCCAGTCCGGCCCATTCGGCGCCGAACGCTTCGCCCCAAGCCGAGATGGGCAATGCAAGCCAAAGGAAGGGCAACTCATTTTGCAGGGAAAAGACTGCCTGACGAGAGGCTTCGTCAGTCGCGTTAAGCAAGACCCTGGCCAAAGCCACAGGCACTTCCGCCAGACGCGCCAGGGCGTCGAAGGCGGACGCCGGGACGCCATTCAGGGTCGCCACATGTTTGACGAGATATGACACGTCCTCGGGCCTCGCCGACGTGGTCGCCAACTCGGAAAGGACTTTTGTAATGTCGCCCTGCCGTTGCTTGAAATCGAGTTCGGTCAGAGCCATCATGAGACCCTCCCGACGCGCGAAACTGCGGTCCTTGGTGTCGACGACAACCGGACGAGAAACAACATCGGGCCCATCGCGCATATAGATCAAGATCGGCCCGTAACAACTTGCCGGCGCACGATAGCCCGGTCCCTGAGGGTCGAATGTCAGCGGCACTTCATCCGCCGGGTCGCAGACCATGCGGGCCACGACAGCTCCTTCTGTTTGGGGCAGATCGACGAGGCCAGCAGACTGTATCGGCTTATCAAAACGATACCTGCCAAGACGAACGGAAGAGCGACTGTCGCCGAGGAAGGCCAACTCGATCTGGGCGTCCTGATGTCCCGCCTCCGCCAGCAAGGCTTCGATGACCTGGCGGCGTGTGGCCAAGGGATATTCGCCGTCGAACGTTACACTGCTTGCTCCCGTCTTGGCGCCAATACGGGAGATCAGAAGGCTTGTACGATGAGGGGCCAATGCAAAGGTACCGCGCAGGCTGGCGAGATCGAGCATCGTCCCGGGCGCCACAATTGCACCATCATGCTTGACGATGACGGCGTCGCGACCTCGAAAGGTAATTCTGACAGGCAGCGGCCTTCCGCTGGGCGGAAGCAGGTCGCAGACAAGGCGATAATCGGGCCGACCAGGGAATGTAACGCTGAAACCCTCGGTGTGTTGATCGACAATGTCCAGATCAGGACGCCTGGGGCTCAACTTCCAACCTGGAAGATTGACCAAGGTTAAATCGCCACGCTTGGCCTCGACCATATTGGCCCGGATCGACGCGCCACCCGGCAACAATCCAAGACAGCGCCTTTCCAGTTGAATGCCGGCCTTCGGGTCCCGCCATGACACTTCCACCAGGCCTAGCTCCTTCAAGGACCCGTCTCGAACTGCCTGCCATGTCTGCCCAGGTCGGCGCCAAAACAGCTCACCGGTGGCTGGCATGCGCAGCTTATCGTCCTCCCCGATACGCATGTCCAGCGCACCTTCGAGGATGTCCAGGTTGGCGTCGGTACTCTCGATGCCAGCCCAGTGCGGGTTGAGATATCTTAGCTCCGCCTGCCTCTCGTCCTTACCGGCTTCGACGCGATAACGCAGGTCCGCTGGATCATCGGGCGAACGTAAATAAAGCGTCCCATCTGTCTTTACCAACCGACATTTGAGATTGGGGACGTCTTCAAACTCCAGGATGGCCTCTGGCGTGTCAGCCTGGAGCTCCCAGTCAGCGGGCATGAGGGCATAAAGCACCTTTGCGGCTCGGCTGGCCGACCCCTGACCAACCAGTCGAAGCCGGAGGCCGTGCTTATCCTCCTCAGCTTCGAAAACGAGAATGTCAGACCTGATCGCTTCGCCATGCGGCCAGGTCATTGGATACAAGGTGCTACCCGACGTCAGGGTGGTTGTTACCGGCGCCTTGAAGGCAAATCCCTTCAGCAAGCGTGACAAATCCAGTCGAGGTTTGACGCGCCAGGTGCGTTGATCATCTACCGGCGGTTCAAACAAGGCGAATTCGTCAGCGATAAAGTTGCTCAGCTCTCCGGAGGGAACCGCACGGTAACGGCTGTCCGCTGCCAGCCCTGGAAGCTTATCACGCCTCAGATGGCCATCTGCCACGATTTGCAATGCCGGGATCCATTCGCCTTTTTCACGGATCAGGTAGCGGTTGGCCTGGATACCCGATACTGCAAGCCCCGTCAGCGGCTCATTCATCAGTCCGTTGAGCAAGATACGCGCTTCATGACTTTCGTCCTTGGGTACGTAAACAGGGAGCTTGGCGCGCCAATCCTTGTGACAGGCATCGAGATAGTCCACGGCATCGACCTTCGGTGCCTCCGTTTCAGCCGTATGGCGCCAATGCAGAATGCTGTGGACCAGTTCGGCGCAGGTATCGATGAACAGGTCGTGCCGGTAGCTTTGCCGCAGTCGATGTGCTTCTTCGTAGGCCACGACACGAATAGCCGCCTCCGATCGATCCGAAACGCTGGCGCGCATCAAGGTTTCCAGATAGCCATTCAGCCAACTACGGTCCTGGTCGGTAATAACGTGGACCGGAATACCGCCTTCCAAGGCCAGGGTCAGCAGAAACTCTCTGTGGGTGGCGAGCCGGATCAGGTCACGGCCCCAGTAGTTCAGCCCCATCTCTGTCAGAGTACGCATATTACCCTGCGGCACGGAAGGGAATACATCCGGCGCCAATTGGTTCCATTCGGCTGACATCGAGGCCGCTTCACGACGGAACCATTCAGCACAGTAGGCGACAAAAAGGCGACCCGCGCGTTCGTCGGGTACGGCCAGCCGACCTTGCCGAGCCAACAGCCGCAGGATCTTCTTTGCGTCGGAATATTCGTCGTCTGTCATGCGATAGCGCGACAGCGGACGGCCGTCAGGTCGCTTCAGGCCCCGCGTCAACATAAACGCGTTTAGCCAGTCACCAACCGGCTTCAATGACTGTGCCTCAGGCGCATCACCCGATTTTCGCAAATAAACAATCTGCTGGGCGACCTCGAATTGCAGGTCGATAGCGCCTTCGGACCGCCTGGTTTTGAGTTCAGCGTTGATCGCTATCAGGGTTGGAAGATCAGATTTCGATTGCTGGAACAGATCGCGAAGCTGTACTTCCGACAGTGACTTTAGTCCCTTACCTAAATCCATTTCCCTACCCCTAGATCAATTATCTTTTTTACCTTATCAACACGCTACTCGTAACATTCCGCGAAGGCGGAAACTGCGAAGGCACCATAAGTCTTTTTCGCACTACCCGCGAAAGTTCGGTGAATTCATGCGTCCTTCACTCTTAACTTCGGCGACAAAGCTCGATCGTTGCATTCCCTGGTTCTTTCTGATCAGTTCAGGCACGCGGTGGCACATAGGTGACGGAACACTGCATGCGTGCCGCCATCAGGCCGATCAGGCCTCGCGACAAGCGCAACTCGTGCGTGGCGACAGCTCCTGCGGCGCGGGGAAGGTCCAAAAAGATGATGCGGTCATGGAAATCACGCAGGTAGCTCTTCTGCCGCCTTTCAAGTCTTAATGGAGACTCCCCTGGGCTGAAGTACGACAGCCAAAGTTCATGCATGTAGCGCCTTGACTGCTCCTCAGCTTCGCGCGGCTCGGAATGCCGGGGGTCATATTCAATGGCAACCTCATCAAGCCTGGTGATCACTTTGCGCACGTCCCGAATGAAGGCCATCTGGGCCTCACGCGCTTCGCTATTGGCAATGGCATAAGGATCCGAGATCTTCAGTCTTGAGACCTTGACCCCGGTAAACAGGTCGAGGATTTCCGTCAGGTCGCGCGCGCGTCCCGTAGGGAAGTCCCACAACATGATCGACGGTCGATTTGGCTTAACGCCCGGAAGCGTCAAGATCTTGCGGGTCTGACTACCAACTGCTGGCGAAACCGGTGGCGAGACTGCAGCCGGCGCCTCCTCTTGGCTGGCCGTAGCCGCAAGCGGAACCGCTTCAGGTGCCGGCAGGGCGGCGGCCTCAGGGTCGGCAACAGGCACAATCTGCTGCGCCACCACCGGCTCAGTCGGCGTTGCAGGCACAGGCTCAGGTATCGTCTCAGCCGGCGACTCGGACGGCGACTCAGGCGGCGAACCAAGCTGCTCTTCGCTTGGCGTCTGGGGCTCGCGAGCGAAGGTCGAGACGCTGTCGAAGAGTTCGGTGATATCAGTCTCGTCGCCCTCGGGCGCCACCAGCATGTCACGCGACAAGGCACGTTTGCGGCTCAACAGGTCGTTTAGTTTTATATCAAAGCTGCTGGGGCCGATCACAGGGTCCGGGTGCACAGCCATCGGAAGGTACACCTGGACTGGCCTCGTTTGGCCGATCCGGTAGACGCGGTCCGTGCTCTGGTCTTCAACCGCCGGGTTCCACCACCGCGACAGGTGAATGACGTGATTGGCCGCCGTCAGGGTCAAACCGACCCCTCCGGCCTTTGGGGACAGGATCATGACGTCGAAGCAGTCGGCACGCGCCTGAAAGACTTCGACAAGGTCCTGCCGCTTGGCCCCCGGCACGCCACCGTGGATACGGCTGGGCGGGGCATGCAGTCTGAAGCGCGTCTGGATCATCCGTGCCAAGCACGCCTGCATGTCCAGGCTCTCGACGAAGATCAGCGCCTTTTCCTTCTTGGCCTTCACCGCTTCCAGAATGTCCATGGTCCAAAGCAGTCGGGCCGATTGGGCAACGTAGGTGTCATCACTGTCCGACTCATCTGGTCGGTACGGGTGGAGGGAAACCGAGCGCATGGCGTGCAAGGTTTGCAGCATGCCATCATTCTTGCCCATGGTGCCTCGCCCAGCCATGGCCCGGCGAATAAGGTCTTCATAGGCAAGCGCCTGCGCGGGCGGCATGGTTATGGCCTTGGCCTGCTCGGTCTTATCCGGCATTTCTGGCAGGTGTTCGACCTTCATTCGCCGCAGCATGTAGGGCGCGCTGGATGCCTTTGCGTCACACAGTTTGCCGCGCAGCGACTGAAGCGCCGCCTTGTCGGACGGCACGTAGGTCTTCTCGAAATCTCGGCTCAGTCCCAGAAAGCCAGGGCGCAGAACGTCGGTAATGGACCAGATATCCTGGAGGCGGTTTTCGACCGGCGTACCCGTCATACCCAAGGTGAAACGGGCATTGAGCGTCTTCGCCGCCTTGGTCAGTTGGGACGTCGGGTTTTTGAGCTTTTGTATTTCGTCGAAGACAACCAGCTCGAAGGGGCTTTTGGCGAAACTGAAGTGATAATCGCGGAGTGTCTCGTAGGTGGTCAGGACCACGCCTGCCTTGGCCCAGGCCGCGGCCTCCAATGATGCGCGGCCGGCGACGATGTCCTTTTGATCGAAGTTGTCCTCGTCGCGCAAGGCCTTCAGGTTGGAACCGAAAGCCAGCACAATGTCCCCAAGCCACGGCGGCTGCAGGTGGAGATCGATCTCCCTTCGCCAGTTGGCCAGCAAGCCTGTCGGAGCGACAATAAGGAAAGGGCGTTTTGGGGCGCTCTGGGCAAGCAGATGCGTCTGGAGCCATGCCATGAAGCCAATGGCCTGGTACGTCTTGCCCAGTCCCATATCGTCCGCGAGCAGCCCGCCGCTCTTTCCCGAGAGGTAAAGGCGTTGCAGCCAGGTCATACCTTCGACCTGGTGGGGCTTGGGTTTGGATCTAATGATTTCCGGAAGGACGAATGCTTCGTCGACCACGGATTGCGGCGAATGGTCCAGCGTCACATATTCGAGATCGTCGAAGTTTTCTCGAACCGTCAGGAAGCGCTTCTCAAGTAGCGATTTTGGAAGGGCGGACGTATCGGGTTGGCCTCGCTGCGAAATCTCAGCTTCGACGAATGATCTGAGCTCTGCCAGGGCCTGCCGCGTCTGCTCGGTGGCCGGGATGGTTTGGCCCTCGAATTCCAGTGTAAGCTGGGATGCGGCGATGGCCTGTTCAACCGCGTTGGACAAAGGCACGACGTCGGCAGGCGCAATCTCCAAAGGCGTGTCATCGCCGATGCGTATGCCAAACTTTTCGGGCATCCAGCTGTTGGCGACCGGCTTAATCCACGGCAGAACGGTCTTCGTCCAGACCGCCACACCGGCGACACGTGCCGAAAACTGCTCAGTCTCGACGAATAAGGACTCGAGATCCGACGCCTCGGCCACTTCGTCACCCAGGCGCTGACGCAGCACCCGCTGCGGATGGGTGACGAACTCCCGTCTCTGCTCCACCGTCCCCGATTGCAGCGCCCTGACTTCCTGGAGAACAGGGCGCAGGGCCGGGTCGATGAAAACGTACTGCCCCCCTCTCAAAGGGTAGGCGGGGCGAACGTCACGGTACTGGCGGAACCGCTCGTCGGCAAAAATTCGTTGTTGTTGTGGTGTGAGGACATTGTCGATCTCTTCGTCCAGCACCCGCCCTTCGTCGGTAAATTCACGCACACCCGGACCGAACAGCACAGGATCGAAATCAAAGGGGTCCTGTCTACCCAGCTTAAGGGAAAAGGCCGAGGCATAGACGACGCGTGTGTCGTCGAGGTAGCCATTGGTCATCAGGCTATGGGCGGCGGCCTCCGGCAGAAGGGTCTGTAACCTTGCCACCATACCAAAACGCTCTGCCTCTGGCTGGGGAGAGGTCAGGGTCTCAGCGATGCGCCACAGGCTATAGAGCGGCTCAGGCAGGCGACGTTTCTGGCCGTCATAGCTGATGATGGCGCCGGAGACCGTCGCACGTGCCGGTCCACCACCGCCCCTCACCCACCGGGCTTTCAGAACGAAGGAAGGCTCATGAAATAGGTTCTGGCTTTGCAGATCGAGCGCAAGTGTTGTCGCGGCCGGCAAGCCCAGAGCCGAAGCTGACGCGCTGTCCATCTCAGCCACGAGTTCCGGATGCAGCCT
>NZ_GL883078.1:344984-410081 GCF_000204015.1 Asticcacaulis biprosthecium C19
CTGTTGTCGGAGGCGATCCGGCCGTCTTCGATTTCCACCAACACCTTTGTGAGCGCCGTGGCGACATTCGATGCCGCGGCCGCCCACCGCTCGAACGGCACTGACTTGGTACCGAACAACGTCTTTTCCTGCGCCGAGATCAGGACGTCTTCGCCATCCTGGTCAAAGCAAAAGACAATGGATTTGGAAGGCTTAGTGGTGAACATTATCGGCCAAAGCGCTTCGGAACCCAGGAGTATTGCTGCGTCGAAAAGCCGGTTTCGACATCGACTATCCGGGCAATCTTTCTCTGCCAGGTGAAGTTATCGGACCCGTGGTGCGACCCGTCGATCAGGCCACACATCAACTCTTGAGCATCATAGTGGTGCTTATACAGCCGGGGAACCATTGGGCTGTTCGATGGCCAGATATTATATTTCCCGTTGTGGCTCCATTCTGCAATGGTCAGATCGCCTATCTTCATGATGAGCGCAGCATGGCTTTGTGACTTGCCGGTGAGTGTGGCGAAACCCAAGGCCGCTCCGCCGCCCGTTGTTCTCGCGACATGCCTGGCCTGAGATGCCCCGTTAGCACCGAACGCTACCCAGGCCTCACTGATGTAGCCTTGCTCAAGGTAGGAAGTCCAAAATGGACGGCGAAACGCCCACATGTACATTTCATTTGGCGAGAGAACCTGGTCAATGATGTCGAAAAACTGGTACACGGAGGCTCGGGTGAGCCAGCGCATCAGCACGTTATAGGCGTCGGCGGCCTGGCTCTTTACCCTGGCCCATCTCGCCGGCTTGACGCGCGGATCACCAGCAAAGGACTCGAGTTCGGCCAGAAGGGCTACCTTGTGCGCTGCATCTGGTTCAGATGATTGCCAGGGCATCAGAAGGGCCGAAACATAGGCGGGGAATGCTTTTTCATAGCCAAAGCGATCGCCGCGCCGCGCCCATTCCATCAGCCGGCGCTGTTGCCCCGGCGCCATAGTTGAGCGACTGGCCGAAACGATGATACATGCCGCGGCAAACGCAGCCTCACCCAGGCTTCCAGTTAGAATGGTGTCGCTCAGCCCCAAGTCCTCAAAGACTTCGCGAACAGGCGCTTGGCTGGCCAAAATATGGATGGCGAGCTTGGCGGGCGCCTCTTCGGCGTTGAACAGGGCATAGGTTTCTGACCGGTCCCGCCAGGCCCAGTTCCATTGCATCACCTGCTGGTCAAGCCAGTTGGCAACAGCGACACAGCCCGGCTTTGATGGGTTGTAGTGCTCCAAATATTGATAGATCAGAATGCGTGTGGCTGACTTTTGCGCCCGCGTAGCCAGCTCCGATAACAAGGCCGCTGTGACCGTGGGATCATCGATAAACGGCCGAGGTTCATCGAAAAAACCGTAGGGGCATTGACGCATCTCGGCCGGGCTAACGCTGGCTAGGGCGTTGTTGGATACGCGGTCAACAAAACGCGCCTGAAGTTCAGCCACGTCTAGGCCCTTGGGTGTCCCTGAACCGAAGTCTGGCAAGGCTTTGACGGCTTTGCGCATCTGGATGGGCTCGACATCTCTGACGCGGACAGACCAGCGGAAGTCTTTCGGCGAGGTGACCGCATCCCTGAGGCTCATTGGTGTAAACCCGTGTCGTCCTGAATTTTCTTGACCTCTTCACCAGGCGGAGCTGCCATCAAGATCCGCAGGTCGATGCGACGGTTCATAGCTTTAGAGGCGGCATCCGTCTCCGGATTGGCGGGACGTTTGTCGCCATAGCCGCTGATGCTGAGAACGCTCTGATTAGTCGGCCCAGACTTCAGGTTTTCCAGCTGCGGCTCAACCGAGGTCAGGCGGGCATAGGTGTTGGAAGCGCGCTTAACCGAAAGTTCGAGATTGTTGTTGATGCCGGGGCGCCCAGCGAAGGGAGTCGTGTCAGTATGCCCCTCGATAAACAAAGCTTCCACCTTGATGGAAGCGCTGGTGGGTGAGCATGAGGGTGATCTTGGCTCGTAGTTGGTATAGCACGGTATTACCTTGTACAGCGCCTTCGCCAAATACTCGGCCGTCGTCCGGCCAGACGGTGTCAAGGCGTCCTCGCCGCTATCGAACAACGAGCTTGCCGGCAAACGGAGAATGCCGCTCTCCTGCACGATGATTACCTTAAGCTTTGGATCGCTTTTCTTCAGCTCATCCCTCAACTGGGTCAGGATCTGGGTTCGCTCCTGGTTGGAAGCTTTCCGGCTGTCGGACTCCTTGCGGAACTGCAAGGCGTAATACATCATCAGAATGATGAAGATGAACACCAGGCCAACCATCATGTCCGTCATGGACACGAAGTAGTTTTCTTCCTCGACATGCTCGGTGAAATGCTCGTCGTCAGAGGCTATCATCGACCGGCCTCCACCCTGTTTTGTTTCTTAAGCTCATCGGCCAGTTCGGCGATGGCTTCGGAATTTTCCTTGAGGGGTTCCAGAACCCCGCCCAGACGACTGACGGCCTTGCCCATCTCGGCGTCGAAGGCCTGGGAGAAGGTTTCAAAGGTTTTCATCGAGTTGGACAGTTGCTCTTTCATTTCATTCAGCACGCCCTCCAGGGATTTGTCGACGCCGTCAAAGCGGGAGCGATAGCTGGTCCAGGCCTCTGTCGCCGACGCCTGTGTCTCCTCGATGCCGTCAACCAGTTCTTGCATCGACTTCAGTGCCTCGACGGCTGATTTTTCGCTTTCATCCAACTTTGCTGCAATCCGCGTGGCGGCCTCTTGCAGCGCCTTGGCGGCATTGGCCACCGGCGTTGCCGCGGTCGCAAATCCGCCCGCCGCGTCGGCCATCGAGGACGCTGCCGATCGCGCCCCGTCAGCGGTGTTCATGAAGGCCTCGGCCGTGCTGGAGGCATGACGTTCGCTCTTTTCGATAGCGGTAGCCAGAGCGGCGATCCTGAGCGCGGCACTCTCAACGGCGTCCGAAATCGACTTACCGGCGTCGGCGAAGGACTTGCTGGAGTCCTCGATCGCCGCCCGCACCAGCGCCTGGGCTTCCTTTGCCGCCGAGGTCATGGCATCGCCCATCTGGGCCTGAAGATCGCCGGCGACCTTGGTGCCGGCATCCTGGAGCGATTGCACGGCACCGGCCATGGCGGCCTGGGTCTGCTGATTGGCCGCTTCGAACCCGGCCATGGTCAGTTGCAGGAGGTCGGCCTGCTGTTTGCGCGCAGCATCGGCGTCCTGGGTAATGGCCGCGCCAATTTCGCCGACCTGACTGGTCAGGCCGGAAAAGGCTTCGCGAATGTCCTGGGCGGCCTGGGCGAAGTCGGCACCGGCTGCCCTGATTTGTCGGGCGGCGTCCTCGCCTGAGCCCTGTACGTGCTCAGACAGGCCGGCCAGTTGCTCGCCCAGATTTGCGAGTGTCTTGGCCAGTTCGCCCAATTGACCGCTGGCTGCGCCTTCGATGGCCTTGCCGACGCCGTCGCCTAGGGATTTGGAAAGACTTTCGCTCATCGAGTCGATGGAGGTGTGCAGAGCCCCCAGGGAGGCCTGCATCGGGCTCATCACCGCCTGGAACTGCTGGCCGACCTGTTCGCCGATCGACAGGGCTAGGTCGGTATTGAACTTCTCCAACTGTGTCGACTGGCGCTTGAGCTCGTCGAGCTGTTGGACGGCCAGCAATTGGGCCGGGACATACATCAGGCCCTTTTCCAGAAGGTCGCAGAGCCGGTTGACCTCGGTGTTCAGGCGCCGGGTCATGTTGTTTTCGGCAAACCGCAGCATCAGGGACGCAGCCAGGCCGGCGATGGAACTGAAGAACTTGGCGGCAGCGACGTTTAGCAGGCCCTGGAGTGCCGCTTGCTGCTGCTTCACGGTGCTGTCGGCCACCATGCCTTCGGACGCCGTGTGCAAGGCCACGACAATACCGATAAAGGTCAAGATCAATCCGATACCAACAAAGGTGTTGGACCAGAAGATCAACTCCCTGGGCTGAGGGATAACCCGGACAAAGAAGGCGCTGGGCCGCGCAGTATTGAGGATGGGGTTCTTGGTCTCATCGACAATGGTCTTGTGAAACTCCTGCCAGGCGCGCACCAGCGGTTCTGCCCCTGGAGCGCGATCATTCATGGCCTGGCTGACTTCGCCAAAGGCGTTAGCGAAGGCATTTCGCGCCGCCTCGGGGTCCGACTGGTCACCCAAGGCTTGCTCGAGCGCCTGTCGCCGCAGCAAAACCGCTGAGTGGAAGGGCTTCAAGCGCCGGCTGGCGCGAACCCAGAGAAAGACAGCGCTCCCCATTATTACCGGGAGGAGGATGAGCGGTGCAACGAATTCCTTTTTGAAGAAGAAGCCTAAAATGCCGAATATGATATCTAAAATAGGCTTATCCCAAGTCATTCCAACCCCATGGTTCGCAGTTGTGCTGGCAGCAAAGGGCTACCGGTCGAACATCATCAAAATGCGCGCTTGCCCGTTTTCTTAGCCGAGAATTTCGCGTTCAACCAGTCATTGAATAACGAGAAAGGATAACGCTGATCTCTAGAAATCGCCCAGAAACTCCGACGCTGGTTCAACGCCACAGACCAGCAGATGATCGCGGGCCCGGGTGCAGGCGACGTACAGCAGGTGCCGTTCGGTGGTGTAGACCTCCTCAAGGTCCGCCTGATCGCTTACCGTCTCGATGCGCGTCTGGTTGGGGATGACCTCGTCGTCGCAGGCCATGACCGCGACGGCGCGGAACTCCAGCCCCTTGGCGAAATGCATGGTGCTGAGATTAAGCCGTCCGGGCTCCACGGCCGAGCGATCGTCCAACTCTGTTGCATCCAGTCCCGCGGCTCTGGCCACCTTGCGCGCCCGGACCATTTCGGCGTCGGAGCGGACAAAGATAGCGATCTCATGGGCAGCAATACCCTGTGCCAGGCGCTGCGAGACCCAGGCCGCCACCCCCTGCGTTTCGGCGACTTCGGTGTCGAAGGCGCGAACCTCGGGGGCGGGACCTTCGAACAGCGACACGGTACCCTTGCGGCCTTCGCGATTGCCGTCGACATCGGTGACCGCGTTCGGCAACAGTCGATCCGCCATCTCGCGGATCTGCTGCGAGGTACGGTAGTTGATGCGCAGCGTAAACGACCGCCCGCGGACATCCAGCCCCAGGGCCTTCCACGAAAACGGTTGTTGGAAGATGCGCTGTCCCATATCGCCCGCCAGGAACAGGGCGTTGTCGGCGACACCCACGGCTTGGGCCAGGAAACGCGCCTCGGCGACGCCCAGGTCCTGGGCTTCGTCGACGACGGCGAAATCATAAGGTTTTCTGGCGCTACCGTTGAAGTGGCTGGTAAGACGCCCAAAGACGTCGGCCCAGGTGACCAGCTTGCGGTCGTCCAGGGATGCCCGGACCTTTTCGAAGATCGCCCACAGGATTTCCCGCTGGCGCCCGCCGATCCGCGTCTTTCGCCCCAGCCGGGTGACATCGCGATAGGCCTCCCAATCGCCCAATTGCCAGGCATCGACGACGTCGGACCATTCGTTGACAAGGAAGGCTGGCGAGAACTTGTGGCCCTCGACCTCGCCGGCGGCCTTGATCAGCCAGGTCCGCACCTGTGCCGATGAGGCCAGGTTGGGCTGACCGAAGTTTGCGGCATAGAGATCATAGCCGACGGCGGCAAAGGCCTTGACATCGATACACGACGTCAGCTCGCTGTCGCTGCCGACCAAGAGTTTCAGACGGGCATTGAGGGCGTGGGCAAGGCCCTTCGAGAAAGTGGTCAGCAGGACGCGCTTACCCGGATGCTGACGGACCAGGTGGACGGCGCGATGCAGGGCGACTATGGTCTTGCCGGTGCCGGCCGAGCCCGAAACGCGGACTGGGCCGGAAAAATCTCTCGACACCAGCGCTTCCTGGTCCGGGTGCAGGAAGGTGGCCCATTTTTCCCAAGGGAAGTCGAGCGCGCGCTGCAGATCTTCGGTGCTGGCGACCAGGTGAAAGCGGCGTTGGGCGTCGGGGTGGGCAAAGCCGTCTTCGGCAGCTGGGGCGGCAGCGGGCGCCGGGGCGGGTTTGGGCGCCTCGGCCGGCTCACCAACCACCAGGCTTAACAGCGCCTCCTGCGCCTCCTGGGGCAGGTGGCTCAGCAAATCGAACAGGCTGTCTTCGGTGGCCTTGCGGACATCCTCGACCCAGTCCTCGGGCACGCCCAGGGCCATGACTTCGAACTTGCGCAGATTGTCGAACAGACTGGGCTTGGGTGGCATCGATGTCGCCGCCGCATGGGCGTAGATGTCGGCATCCTCGATGCGCTCGCGGATCTGGACCAACTGCATGGCGCCCGTCATCGGGTGCCGGTCCATGCGCCGCTTTTCCGCCCAGCGGTAGGCATCGTCATGGTGATCGACATAGGCGAGCAGGAAACTGGCCGCCGTCTTGTGGACGATCAGACGGATGTCGCCATTGACGCGCACCGACCAGAAGTTTTCATCCTTGCTGCGGTCGATACGATGAAACGACAGGCCGGGCGCTGCCGGGTTCATCTGCAGGTCAAAGGCCGTGGTTTTGACCGCCTTCTGTTCCTGCGAGGTCAGGCGGGCCAGGCTGTCGGTAAAGGTGTCGGCAATGCGGAATTCCATTCACGAAATTCTTTCGTTTGCTTCCGCTTCCTTCAAATATTCCCGCTTGCATTCTACCCAAAACTCTCTGGTCAAACGAAGGCGCATTTTATTGAACCAAGGTTCTTTGTATTCAAGATTTATAAGCTCAAAGAATTCCGGCCGTTCGAGAGTTGCAAAAAATGATCTGATGAAAATCTCATCCACTTCAAAAGGTTCCAGAGACTTGTCGTCGGAGGGGAATACAGAGTCCCGATACTCACCAGGCTCATCATTGTCATCATCACGAAATGTCTTCTCGAAAAACATTCCAGGCTTAAACCAATAGGGCTTTCGGCCCTTTTTTATCGTATTCGACTTATTCATGTACCAGAACATTGCCCACGAAGCGTTCGTCAGGATTTTTTTGTCGTGCTCGTTCTCTACTTCCATGCTGTTGTTGATGAGCGTGTTGATTTTTTCGTCACTCTCCTCCCCGACCAAGCCCAACTTGGCCTTTACCGACTCAATGTTGTTCACGGGGTTTCGAACTTGAAGTGACCAAGTCAAAAGAGGCAGGTCACTTGCCTCTACATCAAAGTGCGCAAAAGAAAATACTGGTTGGGGAGGACGCCTGTCCCAAAGAACTTTTGCTCTTGATAAGTCGGCATCCGAGATTTCCAGGGCATCGTCCCAGAGAGTTTCAAACCAAGCATCAATGGCGGCGGTTTTTTTTACGACAACTCCCGCTTCTAGCCAGGTCTCTGCAACGTTCTCACTTCCCAGGCCATTTGTAGAAACATTGGCAGAACCGATAATCGCGGTTTGATCTCCAATATAGACTTTTGCATGAAGGCCGGGGCTATGGCGAACGTTTTCCAGCTTTAGTTTTTCGATCGTGTATGGATTTGTGCCATTGGACGTCAGGTTGCAAATTACCCGGAAATCACCTTGCCCTTTGTTAGGCAAACGCAATTCCGCGCCGTTTCCCCAGAATGCGACAGCATGACAACCGCCCGACTCCGCCAAAAGCTTGCTAATTTCCGCCGACAACTCCGCCCCGGCTAAAAACTTTGACATCCTGCTGCCTCCCATTTCATCGCATTTTGTACTCAACTATAGGGGTATTTTTTCGCCTAAGGCAACCTATTACGTTGCAGCATCGCCCGACAGATACGCGTCGATGATGGGTGATCTGATGTGGTAGTAGTATATTCCATAGTGACCGTCGTTTTCGTCTTCCTCATCATGGTGGGACATGTAATCCCACTCCCACCAGAAGGTGTCAGGGTCGGGCTTTTCCCAGATGTCCAGAAGCGCCTTGTAGAATGTCGCAACCAGCTTCATGCGCGGCAAACGCAGGTGACAGTCCAGCTTCGTTTCATCGGTGCACCACCGTTCCCAGATAGTGAACAGGACAAAGTCAGGATCAGGATCAGAGGCGACCGCGAAACGCAGCAGCCAGCCTTCCGGATAAATCAACTCATACGTCAACTCTCCGGTCGCCACGCGTTCCAGCCACGCCTTGATATCCTCAAACGGATCGTTGACCTGGCTGAGCGGCAATGTGACGGACTGATCATCGAAGGTGATGATGCAGTCGATGCACCCGACCTCAGGCGGCGTGAAGACAATATCAAAACACGCGACCTCCCGGGCCGGTTCCGGCGCAGGCCCGGGATCCTTTCGCCAGTCCAGGCTTTCCGTAACGGATGCCTGCATCGCAGGCCCGGCTTTCGGATCGTCGCTTTCCAGGGTCATGACGACCCTGCCCTCATAGATGATCTCAGTCTTGGCCATGCCGACCTCCGTTAGACGGCAAACACCTTCATGACCTCGTCGCCCAGGTGGTTGATGACCTTGACGGCGATACGCCGCGACGCCGGGCGGGCAAACGGCCGCGAGGTGTCGCTATACAGCGTCTCCCAGGCTTCCGGGTCGATCTCGGCCTTCAACGACGTCTTCAATGCCTTGTAAGGGTCATTGGCCCCCAGGAAATAAGCATGCCTGACGAAGAAGCTTTCCTCGTTATAGTCGGTGTCCAGCATCCACAGCGCAATGCCGTCGGTGCCTTCGGACAGGACTTCGCCCGACTGTGGCTTGAAGACATCGACCCCGGCGACCTTGACCTGGATTTGGCCGTTGCCGGCATCGATCACCTGGATATCCGGCTCGCCGAAGATAACGAACAGATTGCCTGCGCCGGTCGACTTGAGATCCTTGGCCATATGCAGGTCGGGGTTCATCCGCGCCTTCAGCACCGGAATACGCCCCAGCCGCTCGAACTCAGACGAATGGGCATCGTAGTTGAAGGCGCAGGCGATCAGCACATCGAAACCGGCGTCCCCGGCTTCACGCGCCGCCGCGACCAGGTCGGGGCGCGACACGGTACCGAATTCCGGGCCGATAAAGATGGCGGCCTTTCTTTGGGTCTCGCCTTCTTCGTAACGGCCTTCGGCGCAGATATAGGTACCGGGCCACCCTGTCAGGGCGGTGAAGTTGATCTTATCTTCCTTGTGGGCCTGCTGGACGCCGGCCGCCTTCAGATTTTCCAGGATCATGCCGGCGAAATCTTGAACGTGATCGAAGTCGTCGCCGGTTTCCTGAAAGCCCATCGGATCGATCAGCTCATCGTTCCAATCGACCACTAGGGTGCGGTGCGGCGACAAGCTTTCGACGGTAAACGGCCCAGCGACGCGGACTTTCGAATTATCGGAATAAGGCTTATCAAATAGATATTCGAACTCGGCTTTTGCATTGATGCTGGCATTAATGTCGCGTTGACGAGCAATGCGAGCCTCCCAGAACCGGGTCAACGCTTTTTGCGCATCATCCGGCCACCCGGACGGGGCTTCGCGCGGTATCTCCCATTCCATAAAACCGTTGGCCGGAGCCATTTCGCCAGATGGAAGTTTGTTTTCACCACCGGCTGTAAAGTCGATCTTTGATCCCGCGCGGCCGCCAGACTCGATTAAGAATGGCGTGCCGTGCCTGGTCAGAGCGGCGTTCAGCTCGGCGATGGCGGCTTCGACGGCAGGTTGGAGCCCTTCCCAGATGACGTCGATCTCAGCGTTGTTCGCGATGGATTTGAGCGTGATATGCGGTACGCGATCATAAACAAAGCCCTGGCGGATATTGCGATTCGTCGCGGCGGATTTCGGGACGGACCGCGTGACCTCGGCCTCTTTCTGCTGCCCCTCTGGGCTGTCGGCCAAGAGGTAATAGGGATAGCGCGCGCCCATCAAGCGGGAGCGGGCAAGGGCTATGGCGACGCGGCTCGTGTCGATCGTGATCCAGCGCCGTCCCCACTGTTCGGCGGCGTAAGCGGTAGTGCCAGAACCGCAGGTCGGATCAAGCACCAGATCACCGGGGTCAGTGGTCATCAAGATGCAGCGTTGGACAACTTTAGTCGCTGTCTGAACAACGTATAGCCTAGGGTCGGTATATTGTCCCGTTACCGTGTCCACCCATGTGGAGGCCAACGGTTGCACCGGATAGTCTCGTAGAAAACGAACAAAGCGAACCGAGTTTGAGCTTTCGTGAATGCGATCCGCTTGGGCCATTCGCCTCATACCGTCGGGCGAACTGGTCCAATACCGCCGCCCCGGGTGAAATTTCCTTCCGAGAAAGTTGAAATCGACTTTGCCCAAGCTGTAGTCGTGACTGCTTGTAAGATCGCCAACGGAATAGACGTTCAGCGGATCGGCAGTTTCATTGCTTTCGAGCCGACGCCTCGAACCACTTGGGTCCTCAGTATAGCCATAGAAACTGAGGTCACTCTCATAGCCTTTTTCCACCATAACGCTGCGATACTTTAGCGATGGCCGGGAGCGAGCATACCAAACAATATAGTCAAAATTATTCGACAGGAACTCGGACGTTAATGCAGTGGTCTTCTTGAAAGCGATAAGCGAAGCGAAATTTTCGTCGCCAAACACCTCATCCATTAGTGACCGCACGCGGTGCACATTTTCATCACCAATTTGGACAAAAATCGAGCCGGACTCGTGCAGCAGGTCCCGCGCCACGACCAAACGATCCCGCAAATAGGTCAGATACGAATGAATGCCGTCCTTCCAGGTATCGCGAAAGGCGCGGACCTGTTCAGGCTCGCGGGTGATATGATCCTTCGCGCCATCCTTGACGTCGCGTGAGGTCGTCGACCACTGGAAGTTTGAGTTGAACTTGATGCCATAGGGCGGGTCGAAATAGATGCACTGGACCTTGCCGCGCAGACCTTCGCGTTCGGCTAGCGACGCCATGACCGATAGGCTGTCGCCAGAGATCATGCGGTTAGCCCAATGCTGATCGTGGCGGTAGAATTCGGTCTTGGCCTCCATATCGGGCAGGCCGTTGAAGTCGCCAAACATGTCGATCGTGCCCGACGGCGGCGCGGCCCTGGCACGGCGGGCTTCGGTTTCGCGCTTCAGGTCATCGATCAGGACCTTGGGGTGGACCTTTTCCTGGATATAGAGCGGCGGCGCCTGGACGACCAGGTCTGAATGATCCTGCACATCCTTGCCGCGCCAAACCAGTTGCGGGTCGAGATCGCGGTTGCGCCGTTCATAGGCGACCTGGACCGGGGTCTTGTCTTCGTCGCGCATCAGGCTTTCGAACTCGGCCGTCGGGATATTGCGCCGCGTCGCGTCCGTATGCTTGAGGCTGTCAACTTCGAGGGGCTTTTTAGCCATGGGGAAGGCCTTCGTGGTTTTGAACGTCGCTCATGAACAGCGATAGTGTGGGTGCAATGACCGTGGCAAGGTCGCCGAGACGTTCGGCGACATCCGAGGCGCGCGTGGTCAGATAGGCCTGAGTCCATGCCGGCCCGTCGTAGGGGTTGTTGCGCCCGCCAGCCGCCATCAAGGCCCAGTCGATGATGCGTTCCGCCAACCGGGCGGGAATGTCTCGCGCACTGAGCTCTGCCCGAAGCTTGGCGACACAGGGTTCAAATCCTGCCTTCTCCAGCTTGGTGTAGAAACTCATGAAAGCCTGTTCTCCCGAGGCTTTGACGCCAGCGCCTTTGGCGGCATAGCTATCAAAGAGCATCCAACCGTGCGGACGGGCAAACCAAAGCAGTTTCGAGAAGGCCGAGCGCGGGCTGCGAGTAGCGTCAAAACGTTTTGCCGCGGCAAGGCAGTTTTCCGCCCGGGACAACAGGCCGGCCGGCGCGGTCGCCGCCAGATCGCTGACTGATGCGGCCAGGCGTTCGTAGGTGTCGCCTTCAAGGTCAGAGGTCAGCGATAAGGTCCGGGAGACGCTGTAAGTACGGACGATGCGTTTGGCACTCTCTGCGGTCAAGACGCCCTCTGCGATACGTGCCAGCTCTATCTCATCAAAGGTGGTGTATCCCCAGTGCGCCTGGCAAACCGCAGCTTGGGCGACGCTAATCTCCCTCGGTGCTTTTGGCTCGGATGACATGTCGATGGGGTTCGCCATGATCAGTCTTTCGTCGGTGTGGAGGTCGGATGACCCAGGCGCGGCATCTCGGCCGCCGAGGCGGGCACCGGCAAGCTCGGGTCACGGAAGGTGTCGAACAGGGTGGCGATGGCGTTGGGCTCCATGTCACGGGCCATGGCCATCATCTGTTTCAGCAAATCGATGCGCTTGCCGATATTGTCGAGATGGAGCTGGTCGGACTCGAGGTGACGGTAGCGCAGGTCGGCGGCCCGGCGTTCGCGCAGGTCCTGGACCTGTTCCAGGATCAGAAGGGTTTCCGCCTGGACCTTTTCGTTCTCTATCCCCTTGGCGCTCAGGGTCGCCTTCAAATGGTCCAGAAGGCCATGGCGGGCCGCACCCAGTTCGTCGCGGATGGTGGCCTGGGTCTGGGGGTCGATGACCATGTCCATCAGGTGATCCATGGCGTCCATAAAACGGCGTTGCAGCCGGGTGATGGCATCGGCCTGGTCGGGATCGCCGGCCAGGCGGCTGGGGCGGGTAATGGCGATCTCGGTACTGCCGCGCGCGACTTGACGGTGGACTTCGACGAAGATGTCGATGATCAGGTCGGTCGCCGCCAGGGCCTGGGGCGAGGAAATGATGGTCGCCAGCCGGGCAATGCCTTTCTGCGTAAGGCCCCACGGCAGTGCGCGGCTGCCGCCGCGGCCACTTTTTGAGATCACGCCCTGTGATCTCAAAACCTCGACCTCGCCCGGCGTCAGTTCAAAAGCATGACTTTGCTGGAATTTTTCCGGATTGCGCTTGATGGCCTGGGTGACTTCGCGGGTGGTCACGCCAAAGGCCGACGCGACCATGCCGGCCAGCAAGACGGGTTCGCCGCGCAGCATGACCGGGGCCTGGTCAGGGGCGAATGTGTCGATGTCTGCGTCGTCGTCAGGTGCGTCGGTCATAGGTTCTGAGTTCAGTTGGGTTTGGGATCACCGGCTGTGATGTCAAACGGTTTCCGCGATCGTTGTTTCGCCGTCCATATCCGCCCGTGTATCGGTAAGCGGACCGGCGTCGGCATCCGCATCGACGACATCTTCGCCCTCCTCCGCGACGGAGCTGGCTTTCGCTATGGCATGGCCGGTCGCGCGAGAAATCAAGCCCAGTAACCACTTTTCGCGATAGGCCAGGAAGTCGTCAAAGCGGTCCGCTCGCAACAGCTCCGGTGGGATGCCATGGCTGGCCAGGAACCCATCCAGTCGGCTGCGTTCGATGGGCGGGGCGTCGCCATGGCCCTTTTCCAGCCGTTCGAGGTATCGTGATGGGGCAATGCCGCCCAGAATGCGATTGGTGCGCGCGCCCAGAGGCGTCTTGTTGACGACCGTATCGAAGTCCTTGGTCTCCATGCCCTGTTTCAGGCACCAGTCCCATGGGAATATGTGGTGGATGTCGACATTTTCGTCAAAGAAGACGGTCTGGCTGAAGGCCTGGCCTGAGCGGATGTCGATCGCGCCTTGAGCCATCAACAAGGCGTGGATGCCCTTATAGGCGGCCGACTGCCGTGTCCGCATCGACTTCAGACGCTCGGCGCGGAAGACGCCGTCGCGCACGGTGGATGGCTCCGGGCCGCCGTCCAGCCAGACCGGAACCTCGAGTATGTCCTTGGCGAAACGGGACTCGATGGCCGAGCCGTAGAGTTCGCCAAAGATACCGCACCAATACCACCGCGCCAGCTTCTCGCGGACGGTGGTATGTTCCCATTTGTCGCCGATCCTGGCCATGATGGCCGCGAACGGCACCAGCTGGCCTTGATAGGGCAGATCGATGACCCGGTGGATGTGGTGTTGCCGCAGGAACTTGGCGACGTTCTTGAAGCCCTGTTCAATGGGGTCGCGATAGGTTTTGTACGCCTCCAGGGGGAGGTCCAGCAGGGATTGGCGCGAGGCGCGAACGGCGGACCAGTCGGCATCGGTCTTGCCGGCAGCCACCTGGTCGGCACGGATCTGGGCGGTGTGCAGAAGCGATATCGCCTGCAGGACGTCGGTGCTGGCGACCTTTTCCAGCACGCCATAGGTTTGCTCGGCGGCACGTCCAAACAGCTGGAGGGTTTGTTGCAAACCCAGCTTACCCTTGATGCCAAGCCAGTCGTCACGCAGACGGTAGCCCTTGGCCGCATACATGGCTGTCACCAGTTCGAAGGCATCGAGTGGCTTGCCGCCGGTGTTGACCTTTTCGAAAACCAGGCAGACCGCAGCGTGCGAGGTGCTGTCGTCCAAGGCGATAACCGGGACATGGTAGCCGGTGAAGTTTTCGAGGACCTTCTTCTTGAACTCGAAGAAGACATCCAGCATCGCGGGCTGCTGCTTTGCCATGTAATGCTGGATGTAGGCCGTCTGCCACTGGTCGTAGTCAAAGGCCTGGTTAAGTGGAAACAGCAGATTGTCGAATTCGAGTTCCCGGGTCGACAGGTCGAGGTCAACCTGACGGTCAAAGACTGACTTGACGCGACGATCTTCCGGGACGGCTACGATGGCCTCTTCGCGATCGATGTCAGCATCCAGCGCTTTGCGAATATCGATATAGAACCAACGCTTCACCCTTTTCTGTCGCGCGGTGATGGTCTCAACCACCTCCGGACGCATGCAGGTTTGATACAGCGACGTCATACGCTGCTGACCATCTAGGAGCAGTTGCGCCGGGGCTTGCCTCACAGCGGCCTCAGGCGCGCCCTGGACGGGCCGTCGTGCAAAGAGGTCGTCGGCACCTGCCTTCACGTTGAGGGCCATCAGCGCGCCCACAGGGAAGGCCTGGGAGATGGAAGCGATCAGGCTGATGATGCGATCTTCGTCCCATACCCAACTGCGTTGGAAATCGGGTAACTGGATCTTGCCGGCGCCGCAATCGAGCAACAGCTCTTTCAGACTGATCGGATTGGTTTTGAAAGCTGCCATTTGCTCCTACGCGTCCTGAGGCTGCGCACGAAGCGCGTTATCGACCAGGGTGTTGAAATGGGCTTCGATTTCGAAGACCGCAGTGAATTCGGCAAAGGCCCAGCGGCCGAACTTGCCCAGATTGTTCACACCCGGTACCCAGTAGGCCTTCATAGTATTGGCCTTTTCCTTGGCGTCTTCCTTGCGGAAGCCCTTGATTTCGACGATCAGGTTCAGCGGGTCCTCGCGCCCGTCGTCGATCTGGACGATGAAGTCAGGGACGTATTTGCGGGCGACCGACCCCATCAGATAGGGGACTTCCATTCCCAGGCCCTGGTTCTTGACATAGGCTCTGACCTTGGGGTGCGCTTCGGCGACGCGGCAGAATTCAGCCTCCCAGTCGGAGTCGCAGATGACCCAGTTGAGGTGGCTTTTGCGGGCGTCGGTCTGCCATTTCAGCGACTTGGACGAGGTGAAGTTGACATAGGCCGTCGAACCCGTCGGGTTATAGGCGTCCAGGATGGCCTTCAGCGGCATCTGCCCCTGAAGCGTTTGAGTGATGGCGTTCTTGATACGCTCGGCCGCCATGTCGGCGATTTCCTTGTACATCAGCTGGGCCGGATAGGTGCCGCCGGTGCAGCGCAGATAGCCACCGTCCAGCCATTGCCGGGCGATGCGTTTCAGCTGGCCGAACAGATACATTTTCGGCTCTTCACCCGGATCGCGGTATTTGTGCATCAACAGGTGTTGCGTCAGGTGATAGACGAGGGTCGATGGCCGCATCTCGCCCAGGTGGGCGACGTTCAGGGTGACTCCGGCGCCGATGATGCCCTGGTTGTTGGTCACCGTCGGACCGACCCAGTCGGGTGTCAGTTCCAGCACCGAGTCTTCGGTGAACTCGGCGTCGAGGCGTTCTTCCGGCAGTTCAACGCGGTAGCCTTCAACGCGGGGGAAGACGATTTCCAGGGCATCGCGCTCGGGCTTTACGGCGTGGACGCGGATGGTTTCGCGCGGTTTGGCCGGTGGTGAAATGACCGGCTTGGCGGCGAAGTCGAAGGGAATGCCCAAGACGTCGGCGTATTCGACGTTGAACTTGCCATCTTCGTTCAGGTCGTAGGATTGTCGGCGCAGGCCGCGGCCAACCACCTGTTCGCACAGAAGCTGCGTACCGAAGGCGCGCACACCCAGAATATGGGTGACGGTATTGGCGTCCCAGCCTTCGGTCAGCATCGACACCGAGACGACGCAACGGATCTGCTCGCCCAGGCGGCCCTTCTTGCCGACCGTGTTCATCACCTCTCGCAGCAGATCATGATCGGTGATGTTTTCGCCGTCCAGGATGTTGCCGCTGCGCTGGATCTTTTCCTTGCGGAACTGTTCGATCTCCGCTTCGGCCATGGCCCGAAAATCCTTGTCCAAGGCTTCGCCGGACTCCAATTGCGCGCTGTCGATCAGGATGGTGTTGGGCCGGGCCAGGCGGTTGCCATAGTCGTCGTAGTTGTTGAACAGCGGCAGGCGGCCGTTTTCCAAGGTCACCGTGCCGTCGTCGTTGGTGCGGTCGAACCCCGAGACGTATTTGTAGATCAGCTCCGAGGTCGAGGTGTTGTTGCACACGACGATGAACACGGGCGGGATGCCGATGCCTTCGGCCTGCCACAGGTCAAATGTCTGTCGGTAATGGCCATAGAGGGCGTCCAGAGCCGAAAGCAGGATCGGCGGCAAGGCCAGGGGATCGAGGTCCTTACCGGCCGAGCGGCCCTTCTTGGGCAGACCTTTCGGGCTCTTCTTGATCTCTTCCCACAGATTGCGGAACTTGGGCGTATCGCCGCCCGGCACATTGTCCGCCACGGGTACGCGGGGCAGTTTCACGATGCCGCATTCGATGGCGTCCATCAGTGAGAAGTCGCTCATGGTCCAGGGGAACAGAGTCCCTTCGATATAACCGGAGCCCTTCAGGAAGAATGGGGTCGCCGACAGGTCATAGACCATGGATAGGCCGATCTTGCGCCGGACGGCTTCGAGGCCCGAAATCCACATCCGGGCGGCTTCGTTGTTCTCCTTGGCCTCGTCCTTTTCCTCGCCCTTGAGATCGTCTTCGGTTTCGCCGACAGCATCCTTCACGCGTTCGCGGTAGCAGTGGTGGGCTTCGTCGTTGAGGACGATAATGTTCTTCATACCCATCAGCGGCTTCATGACCCGCTGCAGCATCTGGCCTTCTGTCTCTTGGGTCTGGAGCTTGTTGCCTTGCCACCCTTCGATTGCCTGGCGGGTGCCCTTGGCGATGTCAATCCGCTCACGCGGTTTGAAGGCGTGGTAGTTGGTGATGATGATGACCGCGCTGTCGATCATGGCCAGCATGTCGGTCGGGACGATCTGGCGGTTGCGATAGTAGCTGTCGGGGTCGTTGGGCAGAAGGACGCGCAGACGATCGCGGATGGTGATGCCCGGCGCCACAAGCAGGAAGCCGCGCGAGAAACCCTTATTGGGGTAGCGGACGGCATTGACGGTCTGCCAGGCGATCAGCATCGCCATCACCGTCGTCTTGCCGGCGCCCGTGGCCAGTTTCAGGGCCGTGCGCAGCAGCAGGGGGTTGGCCTGCGCATTTGCGCCTTCGAGATGGTCACGAAACTTGCGGTAGCGCGGTGATTTCGGTGCGACCTCGGCCAGCCAGATGGCGGTCTCAACCGCTTCGACTTGACAGAAGAAAGGCCGCACGCCTTCGAATTTGTAGGTGCGCCAATGGGTGAGGAGGCGTGCCGTTTCGGGTGTGACCTGCCATTGGTCGGGGTTGGGCAGCCTGCGCCAGGCATCAACATACTGCCGGATCTCATTGATGATCGGCGTCGGATTGTATTCCTGCACTTCCGACGAAATGCCGTCTTCCTGGCCGAGACCGAGATGGAGTTGGTCCTTTGGGCTGCGGCGCTTCTTGGGCTTAGGGACCGGGGTAATTAGGTCGGAGTGACGGCGCAGATCAACAATGCGGTTGGTCGGCTGACCATCGGGGTCAAGTTCCCAGTGGCGACCGGGATAGTCGTAGGGTGAATTCAGGATTGGACTTTCGAAGAAATTTTCTTGAGACATCCGCTCTCCTCATCCGCCCAGCGTGGCCCTGGCGATGGTTTCGGCTTTACCGCCACATGACCATCTACTGCTCTCGCCAGACTGGACCTGCCAAGCGTAATGGCTGTCGTCCCAGGCGAGTCACGCTGCCACCTCTTATGGAGGAGCAGTCGGATTTCACAAGGCAAAATTTGAGCGGCCAAGCTGCCACATTCAGGTCGCTCGCATCAGGTCGAGGTCGAGCCGCAGCAGGAAAGCACGCCCTGCGAAGCCGTAGCTCTTGCAGCAATCGATTTCAGCAAGGGTAATTGGGGTGCAGCTTTGGCGTATAGCGGCCCCCCTGCAAATGGTTGGGGTATTGGAGCTGTCGCGAATAATACCGACGGGTTAATTTGAACGCGACCCTCGCATCAGTCCTCAGGTTAAGAGTGGCCGCAAATCGCCACAGGAGGCCCGCACACGGCCATGAGGCGCTTTTGGCCACCACATCGCCAACTGCGCACGGAGCGGCCTCAGCGAGTCTCCAGGCGCCCCTGGTGGCCATGCTGCGGGCAGGCCCGGCCGTGTAGGCATTCACAGCTTTCGCCAGCTGACCGGCAAACTGTCGGCTAAGGCAACCAACACCAAAGTGCGAGACGGCGTTCCCCATCGCTTCGTGTGAGGGACTGGTTGGCCTTTCTATTAAAATATTAAATCCAGTAGATCTAAATTTTCTTGAATAAGAATATATATATAGCTGTAATTACATTTCTAAAATACTCGTATTATATTGATTTTATTTGCATTTATTTTCGCACACCGGTCGATTTTGGCACTTCCGGTCCCGGCGATTTGCCTAGCGAGTGCCGGCGGCACGTCAACAAGCGGCAACGGCGAGATCGGTTGGCAAAATCCCACGGCCTTGGAGTATGCCTTTGGCCACAATTACGCCCCAATTTGGAAAGGAGAGCGCTGCTCGAACCCGTTTTATCCTTGGACAATAGCTGCCTTTTGCCGGAGGCTGTTCAACACCTACTGTCGTAGACCACGATGAGAATGTACTGCCACTGGCCTTGATCGGGCGGACGGCACTTACGAGCAACTATAAATTGAGTCGCTATACACCGTGGTTTTCGAGATTTTCGATACACATGGGGTTGCATGCGGGCCGCATCACCAACGCCTGGGGCAACCCTGCCTGTCAAATAACGCAGTTGGCATTCCCTGCTGCGACCATAGGCAACTGGCATACCGGTCAGCAAATTCGGCCGGCATGAAGTGAAATTACCCGACCTCAGCTGGCATGTATCAAAACAGCCCCGCAACCATGTGACGATGTACACTGGACAACGTTACTTTGTAGATTGCCTCCAAATCTCTGCACATCTAGCGCTTTGCTGAACGTTTCGTGGAGCAAAAAACATGTTCGCGCAGGTCGCAGGACACTATTGGGCAGCCGGGCTTCCGGTCGTACCCGCATTAATCAACACCAAGAAGATCGTCCGCATGAGCGTAAGCTGTACGAGCGCCATGCCGCCAACCGATTTGCAGCAAGACTGGTTAGAACGGCATGCTGGCGATAATATCGCCTTGGCCCTTGGGCCGTGCGCGGGCATCGAGGTGTTGAACATCAACACGCACGATGTCAGCATTTTATCCATCTTAAACAAGGTGCTGCCCAAGTCGCCCTGGAAGTGCTTTGGACGTCGCGGCTTTAACATCGCGTTCAAGTTCGCCGGGCACCGGCCCGGGCAGCTGCTAGATCGCGACCGACAGACGGTCGTCGAGGTTCAATCGTCTGGTCGTTTCCTGCTTCTTCCGCCGTCCGTACATCCAGACGGCGGGATCTACACATCTCGCCATAATTTATACGACTCGACGAAGACGCTTAAGCCCATGCCGAAAAACGTCCTAGACAAGCTGGAAACGGCATTTCAAGGCGCTGGGCTCGATATTGCTCAGCGTCGGCCTGCCAAAAAGGCTATGAATGGCGACTATCTTGCGGCCCAACTCAAAACGTTCGCCGCCGCCCGTGCAACAGATTTTTGCAATGGTCGCTCGTCACTCGCAGACGCCTTGCGTCTGACGTGCGAATGGTGGCTCCATCATACCGCAGAGGACGATTTCCATATTGTGTCGAAGCCGGACATTGAACCGGCGTATGTATTCTATGAGGAGCTTCGCCACCGGGAGTACAGGTGGGAGCTGAAACAAAAAGCAGGGCTGAACACGAAATCCATGCGGTATTACGACAATTACCGACTTGATGAGCGGTAACGTAGCGGCCACGGATCAGAGATGATCCGTGGCCGCTACTTGGAGATGTTCGTGGTTATCCCGAAGCGAGACCGCTTACCTGCATTGCCCCTCAGGTTGAGCCTCAGGCTTGGCGCAAGCGGGAAGAAGGCCATGGCACTGTTGGCATCGTCTGGCTGCCCCCAGGTCCTTAGCCTCGGAAGCGGTATCTGGTTAGCACTTGAAGTCCTCGTCACCACCGGGATGCTTGTGTTTGAGCAAACTATCGCGGTAAGCGCGATTTGCGCGGAGCCAAATCCGCTTGTTAGCGCAGATCCTTTCGTCGAAATTGTACTTCGGTTGATGCGGAAGGTAGCTCATGAACCTGTCACGGCCAAGGCCATGATTATTCGGATCCAGCCAGCCCCAGATCCAGCCTTTGTCGAAGATCCATTCTCCCTGACTCTTGCTGGCATAAGGGATGAGGCCCTGACGCGCCCAGCGGCGTATCTGGTTCGGTGTCGCGTTAAGCTTCTTCGCCATATCCGCTACAGTATAAATGAACGGAGGGTATTTAATCTCCATCACTCACCCGCCATACGAAGCACGTTGACGACGGCCGCCGGTGGCTGAAGGCCAGCCGACAGCAAAAGATCGTGGGCCTCGCGAAGCGCGACGAGCTCCTCGGCCCAGAGTTCAAGCAGCTCGACGCGGGAGCCGTTGATTTCAAGCGCTGTGGCCAGCCCATTGGCCAGTTGGATGATGAGATTGATTTCGCGATTTGAGTTCGTAGATAAAGTCATTAGATTTGCTTTCGCTCCATTTTAAAAGAACGACGTTTTTCTTGTCCGGATCCTCGCACATTCGAATTGCGCGAGATTTTCGGAGTTAATACGTCGTCGTTTCCAAGGTACGCGATAGGCACGAGCGATTATGGGGTCGATGCCAGAGGGGTATACGATTTTTTTTCAACTAAATCAATGACATAGCGACAAGTATGCCACATTCAGGTCCCGGAAGTTTTTGGGTTTTGAGCACTGGTAGACTACCATCACTCGCTCACTTGACCGACGATCCATTACGGCCGTGCCGTGCGCCTGACATCCCGGTCGGCAGTTTATTCACATACCGGCGTTGAAATCTTACAAAGTCCACTGGACAACGTTACTACGGGCCTTCAACAGCTACCAAGTCCAATTTATATGAAACTCGTGAAGTTCACTGAATTAATACGAGGAGTAAATTTATATGCTGGAGAGTCCTTACCTTAATGTTCGGGACGCAGCCTCGTTCCTGAGCGTGGTTTCTAAGTCGACGTTGGACCACCTTCGTGTCAAAGGTGGGGGCCGAGGTTTATCAAGCTGGGCCGCAACGTTGCCTACGACAGGGCTGACTTGGTTGCCTGGGCCGAAGAGCAAAAGCGGACCAGTACCTCAGACACCGGAACAAACTGAAAAACGGCCGCTATCTTGGGATAGTGGCCGTTTCCAATTGGCGATGCATATGCCAATCCCGTGTAGGCCCGGTGTAGGCCCAAGTAAAAACTTTGATTTGCTATTCACCGCAAACCCTTATAAACTTGGCGACCCCTGCAGGACTCGAACCTGCGACCTCTGCTTTAGGAAAGCCTTGCTCTATCCGGCTGAGCTAAGGGGCCTCAACGGCGTACTTACACATTAAGGGCAGGCAAGAGAAGCAAGCCAGCAATAATTTTTGTGGGTGTTTACGCGCTGCATGGAAGTTAGCCCTCCGCCAAATCGGGAGTCTTCATCAGACTTCGCTTGCCTCGCCGAGGCGACTCAGGTGAGCCTTAGGCGGAAGCCTATGGTTAACTCCCCCGCTCCCCACCACATCTGGTAGGGACGAAAACCGGAACGAATCACTTTCGCCGATTCGTGCACGGTTTGTTTTCGTCCCGTTCAGCCCTTCGGTAACCTCTCGTTTACCGCCGCCCTCTCCCTGCAAATTGGCTTTGCAATTTCGTCCGCGCCCGCTTATGACCTCAGGCGTGTCAGACCATTCCCCCACCCGCCCCCTGATCAACGCCGTCAGCGACGCCAAGCTCGCCGCTGTCTTAGGCCCCACCAACACGGGCAAGACCCACTACGCCATCGAGCGCATGTGCGGCTATGCCACCGGCATGATGGGATTGCCGCTGCGCCTGCTGGCGCGCGAAATCTACGATCGCGTCGTCGCGCTGAAAGGTGTCAATGCCGTCGCGCTGGTCACCGGCGAAGAAAAGATCATCCCGCGCCTGCCGTCCTATTTCATCTGCACGGTCGAGGCCATGCCGCTGGAACGCCAGGTCGACTTCCTGGCCGTCGACGAAATCCAGTTGTGTGGCGATACCGAACGCGGCCACGTCTTTACCGACCGCCTGCTGCATGCGCGCGGGCGTTTCGAGACCCTGTTTCTGGGCGCCAATACCTTCGCGCCGCTATTCCACCGCCTGTTCCCCGCCGCCGAGATCATCCGGCGCGAGCGGCTGTCATCTCTGACCTATGCCGGTTCGAAAAAACTGACACGGTTGCCCAAGCGCACGGCCATTGTCGCCTTCTCGACCGAGAAGGTCTATGCCATTGCCGAACTGATCCGGCGCCAGCGCGGCGGCGCGGCCGTCGTCATGGGCAGCCTGTCGCCCAAGACCCGTAACGCCCAGGTCGAGCTGTTCCAGAAGGGCGAGGTCGATTTTCTGGTCGCTACCGACGCCATCGGCATGGGGCTGAACATGGACATCGCCCATGTCGCCTTTTCCGGCCTGTCGAAGTTCGACGGCAAGAATGTCCGCCACCTGACCGCCCAGGAAATCGGCCAGATCGCCGGCCGCGCCGGGCGTCACATGAACGACGGCACCTTTGGCGTCACGGGCGAGTGCCATGAATTGGACGACGACCTGGTCGAGCAGGTCCAGAACCACGCCTTCGCCCCACTGGAAGCGGCCCAATGGCGTAACCACAAACTCGACTTCTCGACCCTGGACACCTTGCTAAAGTCGCTGACCCAGCCGTCGCACACCATCGGGCTCCACCTGGCCAAGGAAGCGCTGGACGAGCGCGCCCTGCGCCTGCTCAGTGCCGACGAAGAGGTGGCTGCCAAGCTGCGCAATCCCGTCACCCTGCGCACCCTGTGGGATGTCTGCCAACTGCCGGACTTCCGCAAGATCGGCCTGGACGAGCATCTGAAACTGGTGTCCCACCTTTTCTGGTCGCGCCTGTCGCCGGACGGCTTCGTCGCCGATGAGTGGTTCGAGACCCAGGTCCGCGACCTGGACCATATGGACGGCGATATCGACACCCTGTCGTCGCGCCTGTCGGGCGTGCGGACGCTCAGCTACATCTCCAACCGCGGCAATTGGCTTAAGCGCAACGAGCACTGGCGCGAGGCGACCCGCGACCTGGAAGAACGTCTGTCGGACCGGCTTCACGAAGCCCTGATGCAGCGATTTATCGATGCCCGCACCTCGGCCTTGCTGAAGGCTTTGGATGCCGACGAAGTCGCCCGTCCCGAAGTCACCCCCGAAGGCCAGGTCATCATCGAAGGCCACACCGTCGGCGAACTGAAGGGCCTGACCTTCAAGTTGAGCAACAGCGACAGCCTTATCGGCGACAAGACCCTGCGCCAGGCGGCCAACCGCGCCGTCCTGCCGGTGCTCCACGATCGTTTGCGCGCCCTGGCCCAGACGCCGTCGAAGTCGCTGAATCTTCGCGGCCATACGGTCGAATGGAACAAGGAGCCCGTCGCGCGCGTCGAGCCGTCCGACTGGTTTGCACCCAAGCTGAAACTGCTGTCCGAGGTCGATCATCCGGCTTTGAGCGAACGGGCTTTAAAGCGCGTGGCCGACTTTGTCCGCATCTTCAACCAGCATCAGCTCAAGGGGCTGTATCGGGTGAAACAGGCGGCTGATGCCGAAGCCACCCCGCCCCAGGTCCGCGCCATAGCGTTCCAGCTTTATGAAAACGGCGGCCTGGTCCGCCGCGATGAAACCGTCAAGCTGACGCCCGAAGACAAGGCGGCGCTGAAGGCTCTGGGCGTCGCCGGGCACCGCTATGCCTGGTTCCTGCCCGAGGCGCTGAACCCCAAGCTGCGCCAGCATATGCGCGCCTTCGGTGCCGGTGAGGGCCAGCGCGCCCAGACGCTGCGTGGCCAACTGATCATTGGCGAACATGGTCCGGTTCCGATCAAGTCGCTGTCCCAGATCGACAAGATCGTCAACAACGCCATCTTCCAGAAGGGCGCGCTGTATATGCGCGAGGCCGACTTCGCCACACTGGGCCTGAACGAGGAACAACGTGACAAGCTGATGCTGGCTTTGGGATTTGTGAAGGTGCCACCGCAGACCTTCCCGGTTGTAGCGCCCAAGCCGAAGCCGGAATCTGTGGTGGACGTCGCGCCGGCGGAAGAGGTTGCTGCCGAAGAGGTATCCGAGGTTGTCGCCGAGGACGGCGCTTCCGAACAGGTCCCGTTGGTGGTCGAAGACGTGGTTGTCGAAGACATTCCCGTCGAGATCATTGCAGAGCCGGTGGAAACCGCTGCCGAACAACCGGCAGAGACCGTCGAAGCCTTGGCCGTCGAAGGGACTGTTGCGTCGGAACCGGCTACGGAAGAGCGTTTGGGCTGGCGGCAGAAGTCGCTGGAGCCGCGTGCCCCGCGGCCGAAGCGCGATAAGCCCCAAGGCAACAAGGAAAAGTTCGACCGCGAACGTTTCCGACCACAGCGGGCGGAAGGTGCCGAGGGCGAACCCGCCCGCGACCGCAACCGGCCTGCGAAGGGTGACAAGGGCAAGCGTCCGTCAAAAGACTTTAAAGGCGACTTCAAGGGTGGCGACAAGTCCCGCGGTGACAATCGTGGCCCGAAGCCGGATCCGAAGCCCTATATCAACCCCTATTCGCCGTTCGCCATTCTGCGCGAAAAGCTGGGGCAGAACTAGGCTTTTGACAAGGTTTGCCAAAAAGTTTACCCTGCGAGTCAGGAGATAAGCCATGGCGACAATGAACATTTCCCTGCCCGACCAGATGAAGGATTGGGTTGAAAGCCGAAGCGGAGATGGTCGCTATGCCAACAGCAGCGACTATGTCCGCGACCTGATCCGCCGCGACCAGGAACGCGCCGAAAAGATTGCTGCCATGCAGGTCAAGATCACCGAAGGCATTAATAGCGGCATCAGTCCACACAGCTTTGATGAGATCATGGCAATCGCCCGGCGCCGCGCGGATGAGTTGGGTCTGACCAAACCATGAGCTACCGCTTTACGGAGGAAGCCGAAAGCGATCTTATAAACATATACCTGACAGGCTCGGAACGGTTTGGCCGGCGACAGGCCGAAGCCTATCTCGATGGTTTGCACATGACCGTCGGCTTCCTGGGGCAAAACCCTCGCGCCGCACGGCAACGCGTGGAACTGCAACCTCCCTTACATGTTCATCCCTACAGGTCACATCTGATCTTCTATCAGATCGAAGAAGAAGGCATCGTGGTTGTTCGCGTCAGACATGGTCACGAGAACTGGCAAGGCGAATATACAAACTGACGGAATTCTGGGCCATCGCCGCCGCTTGAATTCCTGCGCCTTAATGATATTACAATTGAGCGACTGATCGTCGGCGGGAGCGCGTTCAACCTCTGCCGGCGTTGTGGCGTCAACGATAAATCTGCAGGGTTTCCATGGATCTCAATCGCTGTTTCCGCGCGCTGGCGGCCGCTTGTCTGCTTGTTTTCGTACCCGCTGCCATCCAGGCGGCGCCGCAGACCGAGCGGGTTTATCTGTCCGGTAAGGGGCCAAAGGACGCCGTGGCCTGGGAGTTTTCCGTCACCGAAGGGCGCCGAGCCGGCGAGAAGACCACCATCCCGGTGCCATCCGTGTGGGAGCAGCACGGTTTTGGGACCTACAATTACGGCAATGAAGGCGAAGCCCGTGAGCATGGCCATTACAAACGCCGCTTTACCGCGCCGGCCGAGTGGAAGGGCAAGCGGGTCCGCCTCGTCTTCGAAGGCGTGATGACTGACGCCACCGTGCGCATCAACGGCGTGTCTGCCGGGCCGGTGCACCAGGGCGCTTTTTACCGTTTTTCCTACGATGTCACACCACACCTGAAGCTGGGCGAAGACAATCTGATAGAAGTCGATGTTGCCAAGGAATCGTCAAATACCGCGACCAACAAGGCGGAGCGTCACGCCGACTACTGGGTGTTTGGCGGCATCTTCCGGCCGGTCTGGCTGGAGGTGTCGCCGGTCGAAGCCATTCGCCACGTCGCGCTGGACGGTCGCGCCGATGGCAGCCTGAGCGCCGATATTCAGTTCGACGGCGCCCGCGAAGCGACGCGGGTTGAGGGGCAGGTCCTGACCAAGGACGGAAAGGCGGTCGGCGCACCAGTGTCGCTGCAACTGCCCGCCGGTGGATCAGGGCGCGTGCAATGGTCGACGCAGATCGAAGCGCCGCGCCTGTGGACGGCAGAGACACCCAACCTTTATGACCTGCGGTTGACCCTCTACAAGGGCGATGAAACGCTTCACACCACGACCCAGCGCTTCGGCTTCCGCACGTTTGAGGTTCGAGCCGGCGAAAGCCTGTTTCTCAACGGCCAACGCATCCTGCTGAAAGGCGTCAATCGTCACAGCTTCCGGCCACAGACGGCCCGCGCTCTGAACCCGGAAGACAGCTATGACGATGTCCGCCTGGTCAAGTCGATGAACATGAACGCCATCCGCATGTCGCATTATCCGCCCGATCCGGCGCTGCTGGAAGCGGCTGACGAACTGGGGTTGTATGTTCTCAACGAACTCAGCGGCTGGCAGGCGGCGCACGATACGGTCAATGGGCGGCTTCTGGTGCGCGAGATGGTCGAACGCGACGTCAACCACCCCAGCATTCTCTTCTGGGATAACGGCAATGAAGGCGGATGGAACCGTGATCTCGACGGCGAATTTGCGTTGTATGACCCCCAAAAGCGCCGGGTGCTGCATCCGTGGGAACTGCACGACGATATCGACACCAAGCACTACTCCAACTGGGATGACCTGACCAAACGGCTGGCATCGACCAACCTCCTGATGCCGACAGAGGTGTTGCACGCCCTGTATGATGGCGGCGCAGGCGCCGGTCTGGACGACTACTGGACCGCCATTTCGACCTCGCCGCGCGGCGCCGGGATGTTCCATTGGGTGTTCGCCGACGAAGGCATAGCCCGCAGCGATCGCGGCGGTGCCATCGACAATTTCAGCACCTTCGCCCCCGACGGCCTGGTCGGCCCCAACCATGAAAAGGAAGGCAGCTACCACACCATCCGCAGCCTGTGGTCGCCCATCCAGATCATGACACCGCCGATGTACGACGGCACCTTGGCGGTGACCAACCATTACGATTTCACAGCGCTATCGCAGGTACGTTTCGAATGGCAAACCGTTCGCTTCCCCGGTCCCGCCGACAAAGGGACCGCGCCGAACGTCATCGCCCACGGCGCCGTCAACGGACCCGATATCGCGGCGCACCCAACAAGCGCGGTGCATCTGGACCTGCCCGGCAACTGGCGTTCTGCCGACGCCGTCATGGTGACCGCCATCGGACCGGACAATCAGCCGGTGTGGACCTGGAGCTGGCCGGTGGCCACACCTGCCCTGCCCGCCGTGACCGCGGGTGGCACACCCACCGTAACCGCCAGCACCGACGATATTCGCCTGGCGGTCGGCGCGGTCAGCGCCAGCTTCGATCCCACGACCGGCCTGCTGCGTCAGGTATCGCGCGACGGTAAGATCCTGGCACTCAGCAACGGCCCGCGCCTGGTCTTCGCCCGGCCGCGCACGGCGGAACCAACCTGGCTCGACCTGGAACCCCGCGCCTTGGCGCACGCCCTGGCGGCGCCGCAGATGGCCGACATTATCGAGGTCGACCCGGCTCTGGACAAGAATGACAGCTATGCCGGTTTCAAGCTGGAAATCACAGCGGATGGCCAGTCGTGGAAAACCCTCTACGACAGCACGCGTCGTGCTTATGATGGCAACCGCTACAGCTTCGCCCCTCAAATGGTGTCCGCGATCCGCTTCTCGCCGCCAACGAGCGATTCCGGCCGGACGGTACCGATCAAGACGGTTCGTCTTGGTTTCGAAGCCGACCGCTTCCCTGCCCCCGCCGGCCCAGCCGTCATCACCACCGGCACCGCCAACGGCGAAGCCTGGCTCGAGGCGCGCGGCGGCGGTTTGGATACCCTGCGCTGGACGCTGCGCGGCGACGGCTCGTTGAAGCTCGATTACACCTACACCCTGAACGGCGCCTTCCTCTATCACGGCGTCACCTTCGATCACCCGGAAGACCGCATCGCCTCGGTGCGCAGCCTGGGCCGCGGCCCCTATCGCGTCTGGCAAAACCGCCTGCGCGGACCGGAGCTGGGCGTACGCGAAGCCGCCCGCAGCGTCGATAAGCCCGGCGCTGCCGTCTATCCGGAGTTCCAGGGCTATTTCGCCGGCCTGCGCTGGGCGCGGTTCAAAACGGATGCCGGGGCGTGGACGGTGAACAGCGCTTCGGACGATGTCTACCTTCGCATCGGCACGCCGCAACTGGGCCATATCAACACCTCACCGGACTTCCCGGCCGGTGATATTTCCTTCATGGCGGCCATCCCGGCCATGGGGTCGAAGTTCGTCACGCCGGAAAACACCGGACCGGCCAGCCAGCCAGCCCAGGCGTCAGGGACCTACAGCGGTTCGCTGGTCTTCACCTTCACAGGCCCATAAAGGCCAGCATCAGGAAGGCACAGAACAGCACGAAGTGCGTCGTGCCTTCGATAGCGTTGGTCTGACCGTCATTGAGGTTGATTGCGGCCACCAGCAAGGTCAGAGCGGTCATTATGCTCTGGGTCGGGGTCAAGGCCATGATGATCTTCTCGCCCTGGATCAGCGCCAGAAGTTCGATGACCGGTACTGTCAGCACCACAGTCGACAGCGACGCCCCAAGGGCGATATTGATCACCGGCTGCATGCGGTTGGCAAGGGCGGCACGCAGGGCTGTCAGGATCTCCGGACTGGCCGAGATAGTCGCCACCACCAGGGCCGAGAAGATCGGAGGCACACCGGTGCCTTCCATTCCAACCTCCAGGGTCTTTGACATGACCTCTGCCAGCAGGCCGATCAGCACGATCCCGGTGATCAGGATAGCCACCGAGTGCCACGTCTTGCTGCCGCCATGGTCGTCTTGGTGGTCGGCCTCGCCGCCTTTGGCTTCGTAAGCGTAGCTGAAGAAGTAGCTGTGTTTGGTCGTCTGCAGGCGCAGGAACATACCGTACAGGAAGACCATGATGGCGATCGAAAAGACCGAATAGGCCTGCCAGTGCGGACTGGGAATGAATTCGGGCACCAGCATAGAGACGCCCATGCCCGTCATGATCATCACAATATAGGTCTTGCCCGAGGCGTCGTTATAGGGCTGCTCGCCGTGCTTCAGCCCTCCGAGAATGGCGGCGACACCGATAATGCCGTTGATGTCCAGCATGACCGCCGAATAGATGGTGTCGCGCGCCAGGGTCGGCGATGGCGCGCCGTTCAGCATGATGGCCAGGATGACCACCTCGACCAGTACGGCCGAGAGGGTCAGGATCATGGTGCCGTAGGGCTCGCCGACCTTTTCGGCCAGGATTTCGGCATGGTGGGCGACCCGCAGCGACGCCATGATGATGACGCCGATCAGCGCGATGCCGGCGACCAGCGACGCGCCTTGGCCGGCGTGGAGGATGCTGTGCTCGGACAGCATGGCAAGGACGGCCACGATGGCGGCAATGACCAGGAACAGTTCTTTACGGAGGAGGCTGAGCATGGCCCCTCCTCCTCCGTCACGTGCAAGAAATCAAGGTCTCTTTTGCGCCGCGGCCAGGGCCAGGAACATATAGTTGGTCTCCCCACCGCCCATGACATATTCGCCCTGCTGCCAGAAATAGGGCCAGATCTTGAGCTCGGGCAGGTCCGGCCGGATCAGCGCGGTGCCGGAAATCACCCCGCCCGGGATGTAGCTCCAGTCGGCCCGGTTGGTGCCGTAGGCTGTGGTGGCGGAATTCGCCCCAACACCCGAAGCGAACGACCAGGTATTGCTGCCGGGGTGTACGCCCAGAACAAAGTTCAGGGCCTCATGCTGGAGCTTGACCGGGGTATGTTCCGGCCAGGCCTTGCGGAAGAAATACTGGTCGACACCGAACTCCTGGATCTGCCAGCCAGCGCCCCAGATGTTGGGCTTGTACGGCACACCATAGGGCGTTTCGGTGGCCTCCTGCGCCAGTTTTTCCTGGTGCGCCTTGACGGCGACGGCGACGTCCTTTTTGAACACCTTGTCCTTGATCAGCGGCATGACCGAAGCCAGGACCGGGCCGGCCTGGTCAATATGGGCGACGATCTCGGGCTTCAGCGCAATGAGCTTTTTCACCAGCGCCGGATCACCCGTGGTCTGGGCCAGTTCTGACAGCACGAACACCCTGGCTTTCAGGCTGGTCGCCCGGTCGAAAGCCTTGGTATACAGGTCCTGGGCCGCTTTCAGCGAGTCCGCCGCCAGTTGCGGGTTGTAGTCCTTCATCACCCGTGACGCGGCTGCCAATTGCGCCGCCGTCTCGAGCTCGCGGTTGGGATTGTCTTCAGTGAACACCCAGCGATCGTCCTGCAAAGACGAATGGGTGCCGGTCTTTTCGCCGGGTTTCAGGTTCGGGTCATAGCGCAGGTTGTCGGTCTGTGTGGTGACGTCGCCCAGCAGGGTATACTGGTCCAGCCAGGGCTCAATGATGCCGCGGTAGGTCCGGCCCATGGCGTTGTAGCCGCCGACCACCGACAACAGACCGTGCTCGATCTGCTGCAGCATGTCGTTCTTGCCGTCGGGCTTGTGGATCTCAGTGACCCTTGTGACCTGGTCGATGGTCGTGGCGTCATAGTTCACGCCGAACTCCTCGACCATCTTCGACAGCAGCCACACCGTGCCCATCTGGCTTTCCACGCGCAGGTCATAGTCACCGGCGTCGTGCCAGCCGCCTCGGTCCATGCCGGGCACGTCATCACCGGGCTGGTACGTGGTCAGGGTCGAGCCGGCTTGGAGATAGCCGTCGAAATGGTTGAGATTGACCGGCGCCATGCGGACATCATCCAGGTGGTCGATGCCGTGCCAGGTGCGGTATTTTTCCTTGACCAGCATGTGACACATCTGGGCCGGCAGGAAATATTCCAGCGTCGGCTGCCAGACATGGCGGTCAAAGACGTCGTCGCCGATCTTGAAGGCATGGCTGACCTGGCCGCGATACTCGACCTGGTACATGCCGGCTTCAGTGATATCGCTCAGATCGGCCTTGAGATAGTGGTAACGCAGGAAGTTGCCCCATGTCTTCGGGGTCACGCGGCGAACTTCCTGGCGGCCGTTTGCGGTCATCTTGTAGACCACCAACGGATCGGCCGTGGTATCGCGCGGATCCTGCTCGATGACGATCTCCTTGGTCTGGCCGGGACGGTAGCCAACCTGAGAGATCTGGATCACCGGCGCGTAGCGCCAGCCGGGTTCGGTGTGCGGCGTGATCACCCAGGAAATGGCGTCCTTCGTAGCGCCGGGCCGGGTCAGCTCCCGGACAATGTACCAGCCGTTGTTGAAGTTGCCACGGCCGTCGAGCAGTTTGAGTTGGCCGGTGCGGCTTTCAATCTTCATGCGTTGCAGGGGGTTGTCCGGGGCGACAACCAGGGTTTTGCCGCGCGCCATGTCGGCGGTGACCAGAGTGCCCCCACCTTCCCCCATCACGTCCTCTTCCATGGGACCATTGGCCTGGCGCGGGAAGATGCCACTTTGGCTTTCTCCAGTATCTTTGGCCATGAGCCAGGATTTACCGAACAACTCGCCGGGAAAAAGCTCGAAATTGAAACCGACCTTGCCTTCCCAGTCCTTCGGCAGGGGCTGGTCGAGATCGACCGAGACCTGGAAGGCATTGCCCTCCAGCGGCGTCACGCGGACGCCATAGCTGAACTTCAGGTCGGGATATTCGATGGGGTTGAAACCCTTGCGGTCCTTCGACTCGTCGGGATAGCGCAGGCGCTGGGTGACGGTGTTGGTGGCCGCATCGATCGCCAGCGTGCCTTCGCCGGTTGGCATGGGCGACCACTGACCCGGCGACGGCTCCAGGCGCAGATCGCCATTGGCGGCAATGCGCGTACCGTGCTGGATCACCGTCACGCCGGTCTGGTGGCCGTCGGGATAGATGTCGGCAAAGACGGTGACATTCAGCCCCGGGGCTTCGTAATAGCCCTTTTCATTGAGTTTAAGATTGGGTTCGGCGAATGCAGCTCCGGCCAAAATCCAACCGGCCGCCGCCATCATCAGGACGCGTTTCATGATATCTTCTCCCATTCGGACCTATTATCAGGCCTCGTTGTAATCCATTACAATCAACCTAGCTTCCCCGGCCCCGGCGCACAAGCGGGCATTTGCACCCGCTGATGCGCATGTTACCGTGCACGGAAAGGAGATTCTCCATGGCCCATTTCGTCCGTTTCGATCGCGAAGATCTGCCCCCGCCGGAAATGAGCGCACCCTCGCCGGAAAAGGTTCTGGCCGGCGATCCGCGCTTTACCCTGTGGACGCTGGACGCCGATATGGATGAAACGCGCTTTGCTGGCTACTGGGCGTCGACGCCGGGGACATGGCGTGTGTCTTATGACGAATGGGAATACTGCACCCTGGTCGAAGGCCACGCCATCGTGAAGGAGGATGGCAAGGAAGCTGTTCATCTGCATCCGGGCGATCATTTCATCTTCCGGCCCGGCTATACCGGCCAGTGGCAGGTGGTCGAGCCGGTGCTGAAAACGTTCGTGGTCATCATGTCCGCGAGATGAGTGTTCATCCACTATATCTGTTTGAAAATCGTCCGTGCGCTGTTAAGGCTGGAAATCAGGACTAAACAAAAACAAATTTCGTGTTGGGCGACAAAAAGCGAAGATGGTTACGCACGCCAACAAGCGCGCATCGGCAGCACGCGAACTTTCCGGAACAAATCTGTCGCGCGCGGGGGACTATAATCAGCGCGTCGTCCTTCAGGCGATACGTGCCGCCGGCACGGCGACACGCGGCGAAGTCGCCGCCGTCACCGGTCTCACTCAGCAGTCCATCATAAATATCAGCCGTCGCCTCATCGCCGACGGCCTGGTGGTTGAGGCCGGCCGCATAGCCAGTACGCGAGGGCAGCCGGCTACCCGGCTCACCATCAACGCCGATGGCGCCTATGCCATAGGGCTGAATATCGACCGCGATCACATGACCTTCGTGATCATGGACCTGGGCGGGCGTGTCCGCGAACGCATCTATCTCGACAGGCACTTCGCCCTGCCATCGGATGTGCTCGACTTCCTCAAAACCAATCTCGACCTGATCTTCGCTGATCGCCGCTTTGCGCGCCGCCGCCTGCTGGGCGTCGGCCTCGCCATTCCCGACCGGCTGGGAGAGGTTGAGGTCACCGGGCGCCCTGCTGCCTACGACCAATGGTCAACCGTGGATATTGCCCGCCTGGTGGCAACGCAATTGCAAGTCCCGGTGTTTGCCGAAAACGACGCCACCTCGGCCGCCATCGGAGAATCGCAATTCGGCCTGGGGCACAGCCATAAGACCTTCGTCTATACCCTGATCAGCGCGGGTCTCGGCTGCGGGCTGATCATAAACGGCCAGCCCTATACCGGCAGCGTGACCCGTGCCGGTGAAATCGGCAATATTCCGATTGCGTCGCCCGATGGCAGCAAGAGCACCCTGTGGGATGCCGTCTCGCTCTATGCCCTGTACGGTGAACTGGCCGCGCACGGCTTTACGGTGTCGCATCCGGACGAGTTGAACGCCGACGATGACGCCATGACCCCAGCCATCGATGCCTGGGTCGATAAGGCCGCCCGCTATATGGCTGGGCCCTTCCTGGCCATTACCTATCTGCTTAGCCCCGACATGCATTTTATCGGCGGGCAATTACCGGTCTTTATCGCCGAAAAACTGTGTGCGCGGCTCAACGCCATGTTCCAGACCGATCGCAACCGTTTTGCCATGGCGTGGTTTCGTACCGCCTCGACATCGGTAGACGCCGCCGCCATGGGTGCGGCCTCCCTCGTCTTCCAGAATCGGCTCCTGCCGACGCCTGACGCTCTGAAGAACCAGAGCAGCCTGGGCCAGTTAGGCTGAGGCGGCAAAGCCCGTGCTGGGCGATGCTACTGACCGCGCCGTCTCACGTTACCGGTATCAAAATGCCGACGTGACTTTTATGCAACGACACTTGACAGCGCTATCATCTCAATAAATATATGTTTTTATTGCATAATTAATTGCCAAAGACCATTAAAACAATTTGATAATTTTATTTGATAAAAATCTGGTGCGGGCTTATCCCTGTGTGGAACTGCGGACCATTCCGCGGGGTTACGATACAGGGAACAACCATGAAACGTCATTTCAAGCGCCAAACGGCGCTGCTTACGGCTGTGTCCGCCTTGGCCATACTATCGGCCGGTGCCACCCGGGCCCAGGATGCAACCGCTGCGGCTCCACCGGCAGACGACTCCGTCGTCGTCGTTCGCGGGGTGCGCGGATCGCAGGAAGCCGCCATTTCCATCAAGCGTAAGTCGGCGGAAATCGTCGATTCGATCGTGGCAACCGACATCGGCAAACTGCCCGATGTTACCATCACCGACTCGTTGCAACGCGTCACCGGCATCCAGATTTCGCGTTCGGCCGGCGAAGGCGCCGGCGTGTCGGTTCGCGGCGCGCCGCAGGTCCTGGCCACGTTGAACGGCGAGCGCTTCATCACGGCCGAAAACCTTCTGTCGTCGAGCGTCAGCTTCAATGACGTCCCGTCCAGCATGGTGACCGGGGTCAATGTTTACAAATCTCAGCACGCCGGCCTGACCGACGGCGGCCTTGGCGGTCTGATCGACCTGCGTACCACCCGAGCGCTGAAGCTGAAGAACGGCCTCACCGGCGGGGTCTCAGCCCAGGCCAGCTACGGCAGCTTCCTCGATGGCGCCGATACCCGCGTCGATGCGACGGTCGGCTACAACTGGGACAAGCGCTTCGCCATGTCGCTGGGTGTGTCCCTAAACGACAGCACCTCGGCCGGCTCGCAGCAATTCGTCGACCCTGATCTGGTCGATGAATATTCGACCTGGATTGCCAATCCGACCCAAAACCTGAATGGCGACTCCGACAAAACCGACGATTACATTGCGCCGATCGGCTGGAACACCAATGTCAATTCGCGTCAATATGACCGTAAACGTATCGGGGTCGTCTATAATTTCAACGCCAATCTGGCTGACGGTTTTGAACTGATCGCTGACGTTGTCTACAACAAGGCCGAAGAGGCTCAGCACGGCCAGCAACTGTTCGTTAACGGCAACTTCGGCGGTCGGGGATCCCTTCCGGCCTGGGCGGCGGCCAATCCTGGCAAGGCGGCGATCACTGGCTTCGGCGTCGCTTCGGATCAGACCAATCGCGGTTTCTACATCACAGGCCTGCACGGCCTGACCAACGGCCTGCGCGCGGGTGTTCAGTCGACCTATCGTGACACGGACGCCCTCAACACCAACCTGGAACTGCGTTACGATCAGGGTGGCGCCTTTACCGGCAGCGTGCGTTGGGTTCATGCCGACGCAAACCGCAGCCTGAAGAACCTGACGGTCGCCAACCAGACCGATACGCGCATGCTGGTGCGTTCGCTGGGCGGGACGGCGGAAAACATCAATCCCGGCTCGATCCCCACAACGCTCTCTTATGCCTATGACATGCGTCTTGACGACAGCCAGATGTACTTCAACATCGGCTCGGTCCTGGCGGGACTGGCGTCAAATCCGGCAGCCTGGTACCAGCATTCGAGCTGGCTGGAGCGCAATGAAACCGAACTGACGATGGATGTCCTGCGCGCTGACGGCAAGCTCGACTTTGTCGACAACGGCTTCTCGTTTGAATTCGGCGCCCGCTATTCCAAGCGCGACATGAGCGAAAGCCGGGACGACTACTTCTCGCCGTCCGGCATTCCCGGCCTGCTGAACAAGTATGGCGAAGCCGGCTACGCCCTTGGGCAGGCCAGTACACCCAGGGGCACGGCGTTCGGCCTCACCTACGACCCGCTGCCGGTCTACGGTCTCGATAGCTCGACCCTTTCGCCCTACGTCTCCAAGATCGATTACTTCGGCGAAGTGGGCGGTCTGAACGTGACTCTGCCGCTCGTCGATACGCGCGCCATCGGCACCAATCCGGAAGCCTGGCGCGATCTGCTGTACGGCAAGGGCAAGTATATCAACGCCCCGGATCGCACCTACCAGATCAGCGAACAGCAGACCTCCGCCTATTTCAAGATGAACTTCGAGGCGCCGCTGTCCGACCTCGTGACCTTCTCGGGTAATCTCGGCGTGCGCGTGGTCAATACCAAGCTGGAAGTGACCCAGAACGTCACCAATCCGTTGCAACTGCGTCAGGACATCCTGGCCGGCGTCGACCCCAACCACACCGCCTATGTTGACCTGGGTGACAAGGTCACCGAAACCGACCGCACGGTTGCACTGCCAAGCGTGAACCTGAACTTCGACATCGGCAGCGACTGGCGCGTCAAGGCGGCCTATACCGAAACCCAGGCACTGCAAGACCTGCCGAACCTGGGCCAGGGCGAAATCACCTACTACAATGGTGAAGACACAAGCGCCGGTGAAACCTTCCAGCGCGTGTCGTCGGTCAACAAGACCGGCAACCCGAAACTGGACCCATGGTTTGCCCGTTCGGCCAGCCTGGCGGTAGAATGGTATCCGACACGCGACACCCTGGTCAGCTTCGGCGTCTTCAACAACCAGATCGAGTCCTACACCTACAATGCGGTCGGAACCGATCCGACCGTCAAGGACGCGGACGGTGTGGTGCGTCGTGGTGCCACGACCAACACCATTTCGCAGGGTGAAGGCGCCAGCTATCATGGCTTCGAGTTTGGCTATCAGCAGTCGTTCAAGTTCCTGCCCGGCTTCTGGAGCAATACCGGCGCGACCTTTAACTACACCTTCTCGCCCAGCCAGGGCGGGATCGACCCCGGCACGGGTGCGACGCTTTACCTGAACGATGGCTCCAAATCACCGTTCAACAATACGGCTGAGAACCAGTTCAACGCTGTCGTCTGGTACCAGGACGACAAGTTCCAGGCCCGGGTCGCTGTCAACTACCTTGACAAGACCTATCAGGGCTCGATGGCGCACTGGTCGTTCGCGCCCAAGACAACGGGTATCGGCCTCGGCACCTACTACGCCCCGCAGACCTATATCGACGCGTCGGCGTCCTACGATATCAACGACAGCTTCCAGGTCTATATCCAGGGCTCCAACCTGACCGAAGAGGCCCCTGTCCGCTATGCCGGCTGGGAAGACTTCAATGTCGAGTACAATCAGTTCGAACGTGTCGTCACCGTCGGTGTCCGCGCCAAGTTCTGATGATATAAATATCTTCAATATCCCTAGTTGAAGATCCTCGAGGGGGACGGTCCGAGCCGTCTCCCTCATTTTTCTGATATCGGAGCGCTGTCATGGACGATCCCCGCTTACAGTCGATCATTGTCGCCGGTGGCGGCACCGCCGGTTGGATGGCAGCCGCCTCCCTGGTACGTAAGTTCGGCAGTAACCGCCACACGAGAATTACCGTGGTCGAGTCGTCGCAGATCGGCACGATTGGGGTTGGGGAAGCGACTGTGCCAGCCATCCGTCCGTGGCTCGAAAGCCTGAAGATCAACGAGATCGATTTTATCAAGCGCTGCAACGCTACATTTAAACTGGCGATCGGTTTCGACGGTTGGGCCGGCGAAGGCAGCCATTTCTTTCATCCCTTCGCAGAGCACGGCCTGCCGATGTCCGGCGTCCCGTTCCAGCACCTGTGGACGCGGATGCACCAGGCCGGGAAGGCGTCGTCGATCGACGCCTATTGCCTGGGTTCGCAACTGGCCAGCAATAACCGCTTCGCTTTGCCGCGCAAGGACGAGCGCGGCGAACTTCTGTTCAACTACGCCTACCATTTCGACGCCGCCCTGGTCGCCGCCTACCTGAAGAGCTGGTCCATGACCCACGGTGTTCGCCATATCGATGCCCGTATCGACACGGTCGAGCAGAACAGCGAAACCGGCGACGTCACCGGGCTGGTACTGGAGGGCGGGCGCGTTCTGACCGGCGACTTCTTCATCGACTGTACCGGTTTCCAGGGCCTGCTGATCGAAAAGACGCTGAAGACCGGTTACGATACCTGGTCGCAATGGTTGCCGTGCGACCGCGCCGTCGCCATCCCGTGCGAGAGCCGGCAGGAGCCCGCGCCGTACACTCGGTCCATGGCCTGCGAGGCCGGATGGCAGTGGCGAATTCCGCTGCAACACCGTGTCGGCAACGGCTATGTCTATTGCAGCGATTATCTCAGCGACGACCGCGCCATGACTGATCTGATGCGCAACCTGGAAGGTCCGGCCATTGCCGAACCGCGCCTCATCCCCTTTGTCACCGGTATGCGGCGCAACATCTGGACGCGCAATGTCTTCGCGCTCGGCCTGGCCTCGGGCTTCCTCGAGCCTCTGGAATCGACCAGCATCTACCTGGTCCAAACCAGTATCCAGAGCCTGATCAACAACTTCCCGACCCGACGCGACAATCCGCACTTGCGTGACGAAGTCAACCGTCGCAACCGCGAGCACCAGGAACACCTGCGCGACTTCATCATCCTGCACTACGCGCTCAACAAGCGCGTGGGGCAGCCGTTCTGGGACCGGTGCCGCGCCATGAGTCTGCCCGACAGTTTGGCAGCACAGATCGAGTTGTTCCGCCACACTGGCCGCATCCAGGCAGGTGCCAACGACTTTTTCCGCTACAGTTCGTGGCTGGCGATGTTTGCCGGCTTCGGCGTCGTGCCGGAGTACTATCACCCGTCGGCTGACGACATCGCACTCGCCGATCTGGAGCGCGAATTCGAAGGCATGAAAGGCGGCATAGACACCGCTGTTGAAGGTGCGCTCAGTCATCAGGACTTCATTGCCCGCAACTGTGCCGCTGCCCGCATGGCGGAGGCCGTGCAATGACCGCAGGCCCTGTACGCCGGATCGTCATTCTGGGCGGCGGTACGGCCGGATGGGCGGCGGCGGCGGCCATGGCAAAATTCGGCGACGGCCGCGATTTCGACATCACCGTCATCGACTCATCGGAGATTGGCACCGTTGGAGTTGGTGAAGCCAGCGTCCCCAATATCCGCAACTTCAACGCCTGGCTCGGCTTAGGCGAGCTCGACTTCATCGCCAGCACCCGCGGTACCTTCAAGCTCGGTATCGAGTTCGTCGACTGGCGTACGACCGGGACACGGTTCTTCCACCCTTTCGGCCGCTATGGCGTGGATCTGGAGGATGTCGATTTCCACCAATGCCTTGCCCGGGCGCGCGCCGCCGGCTTCGACGCCCCGCTGGAGGCCTTCTCCCTCCCTATCGCCATGGCGCGTCAGGACCGCTTTTCGCAGCCAGTCAGCGACCCGCGCTCACCGTTATCGGATTACGGCTATGCTTATCATTTCGATGCCGGTCTCTATGCGAAACGGTTGCGCCGCTATGCCGTTGAGCGAAACGTAAAGCACCTCGACCGCAGGGTGGCCGGCGCTGCCATGAAAGACAATGGACACGTCGACGCCCTGCTGTTTGACGACGGCAATAGGTTCGAAGCCGACCTGTTTATCGACTGCTCAGGCTTTCGCGGTCTCCTGATCGAAGGCGCGCTGAAAACCGGCTATGACGACTGGACACACTGGCTGCCGTGCGACCGCGCTGTCGCCCTGCCCTGTCGCCGCGCCGGATCGGCCCTGGAACCCTATACCCACGCGACAGCGCGCGAAGCCGGCTGGACGTGGCGGATCCCGCTGCAACACCGCGTCGGCAACGGCTATGTCTATTGCAGCGCCTTCCTTGATGATCAGGCCGCCATCGACCGACTGACGGGTGCCATGGAGTCCGACCCGCTGGCCGAGCCCAATCTGCTTCGCTTCGTCACCGGCACCCGCAAGCAGTTTTGGAACGGCAACTGTGTCGCCTTGGGCCTGGCCGGCGGCTTTATCGAGCCGCTGGAATCAACCAGCATCAACCTGGTCCACCGCGCCTTGTCGACCCTTATGGAGTACTTCCCCGACACCGGTTTCGATCCGCGTTTGCAGGCGGTGGCCAATCGCCGGATGCGGCTGGAGACCGAGCATATCCGCGACTTCATCATCCTGCACTATAAGGCCAGCCAGCGCCGCGACACCGCCTTCTGGCGGCAATGCGCCGACATGACCATCCCGGACAGCCTGGCGCTGAAGATGGATGCCTACCGTGCCGCTGGACATCTGCTGCAATTCGAGGCGGAATCGTTCAAGCCGGAAAGCTGGCTGACCCTGTTCGAGGGTCTGGGCCTGCTCCCGGAGACGGTCGAGCCCCTGGCCGGCCAGATCGACGCGTGTGAACTGACCGGGCCATTGAATGCCATGCGGGCGTCGGTCGTCCAGGCAGCGCAACAGGCCATGCCGCACGCCGCCTTCATCGAGCGCTTCTGTCCGGCGCCGGCGGAATGAGTGCCGGTCGCATTGCCGAGATCACCGGCATCGACCTCGACACCTTCAAGCGCGAGGTGGCGCCGGGCGACCGGCCCGTCGTTCTGCGCGGTACGGTGGCGGACTGGCCCTCTGTCCAAGCGGCGCAACAGAGCGACGAGGCGTTTGCCCGCTACCTAACCCGGTTCTACAACGGCAGCCCGGTGCATCTTATGCTGGGGCCACCCGAGATCGATGGCCGTTTGTTTATGACGCCCGACCTGAGGGGATTGAACTTCGATGTCCGTCAGGGCGATTTCGCCCAGACCCTGGACGCCTTGTTGCGGCTGCGCGACGCGCCGAGACCGCCGGCCATCTATATGGGCGCCGCGACGGTATCGGGTTTTCTTCCCGGCTTTACTGCCGACAATTCGTTGAGCCTGGTCGCGCCAGACCTTGTGCCCAATCTATGGCTCGGAAACCGCATCACCGTTGGGCCGCACAACGACATCCCCGACAACATCGCCTGCGTCGTCGCCGGTCGACGGCGGTTCCGGTTGTTCCCACCCGACCAGTACGGCAACCTCTATGTTGGTCCGCTGGAGCTGACGCCGGCGGGGCGTCCGGCTAGCCTGGTCGATGTACGCGCCCCTGACCTGGAGCGCTTTCCGCGCTATGCCGAAGCCCTGGCAGCGTCCCAGGTGGCCGAACTCGAGCCGGGCGACGCACTATTCATTCCCTCGATGTGGTGGCATAGCGTCGAGTCGCTCACGCCTTTCAATGCCCTGGTCAACTACTGGTGGCCGGCCTCGCCGAAGGACGCCGCGGCGCCGGAAGCCGCGCTTATACACGCCTTGATGACCCTGGCCGACCTTCCCAAGCGTCAGCGCGATGCCTGGAAGTCCGTCTTCGACCATCACGTTTTCCGCGACTCAAGCGATCCGGTGGAGCATATTGCTCCCCATGCCCGCGGCCTGCTGGGACCGCGTACGCCGGACACAGTTGATGCCATGCGCGAACTGATCCGCCGGTCATTGAACCGCTAAACCGGCTCCAGCACGACAAAGCCGTTGATCGTCAGGCGGCCAGTGTGCACGTTCTCGCTCAGCCGCTGCGGCGCCAGAATGTCACCCGAATGCAGAAGCGAACCGGGATAGAAGACGGCGCGGTTGAACTGCGCCTCGACCCCGCCGATGCGTTCGAAAATAGCGCTGGTGCCCACGGTATAACCCTGGCTTTCCAGGCCGTTGCTGTCCACCCGCAAGTGATCGAGATAATTGCCGAGCCGGTCGGGGCTAAGGCGCTCGAAACCCGTCGACATCTGACGGTAGAAGGACGTGCCTCCATGAGCTTCGTCGCAGAGATAGTGCAGAAAGGCCAAGCGCGTTGGCTCGGCGCCGTCGAAATGCGGCAAGGATTGCAGCGCCGACAACGCGTCGGGCGGGGTGGTCACCATCGAAAAGGCGCAAAGATCGAAGCCCCACGGCGCAGCGCCGCCGAAGACCTCGCGAAGTTGCCTCTCAAAAACCTTGAGTACCCAGTCACCATAGCCTGCCGGCGCCGGCGCGCGAACACCGGGGTAGGTCGGGCCAATATCAATAAAATGCGCTGTTTCTGCCGCCGTCAAAAGGGCCGCCGGATCGGCGCACAAGTTGTCGATGACCAGAACGGGCGAACGCTCGGCGCCGACGTAGTCGACGCGCCAGGCGATATCCTGCGATATCCGATACAATTCCAGTTAAGCCTCGTCACGCAAAAGATCAGGTCTCGACGCGTTTTAACCCGGATTTCAGCGCGGACAAAGTGCTGGCGATTCAGGAGATGCTCACCGGTTTGCGCCGTATCATGGCCAAGGGATTGAAGCCGGTGATAAGGGCCGTCCCGACCAGCACAACCGCTCCGCCCAAGACGGTCTGGAGCCCGATCGGTTCGTGCAGGATCAAGGCCCCCCACAGCACGCCGAACACCGGGATCAAAAAGCCAACGCTTAAGGTCGGGGCGGCGCCGATCTGGTCGATCAGGTTGAAATACAGCAGGTAGGCTATGCCGCTGCAAAGAATGCCGACGGCGACGATCGACCAGATGACCGGCACCGATACCGCGACGGCCGGCGCGTAAAACGGCGCCACCGGAAACATAAACAGGCAGGCGGCCCACAGGCTGCCGTGGGCATTGGAAAATCCGTCGACGCTCTTGGCCTGCTTGGCGTAGACCGAGGCCAGACCGTAAAGGAAACCGGCCGCCAGCCCTGCCCCGACGGCCAGCAGTATCCCCGGTGACACTGTGGCGGTATCCAGCCCGACCAGGATGGCGACACCGGCAATGCCCAGCACCAGGCCCAGACCCGATTTCCACGTCATGGCGGTGCGCAGCCACACCACCGAAATCACCGTGCCGAAGATCGGCGCCGTGGCGTTCAATATCGACATCAGCGACGCCGGCAGGGTCTGGGCGGCAAAGGCAAACAGCGTAAACGGCACCGCCGTATTGAGCAGCCCCAGGATGAGGAAATGCTTCCAGTGGGCGCGGATATCTAGCGCCTTTCGTTGCCACAGCGCCACGGCCACCAGCAACAGCGCCCCCAAACCGACGCGCAGCGCGATCAGGAAGGGCGGGGCCACCTCATGGGCGGCAACCCGCATGAAAAGGAAGGACGATCCCCAGATGGCGGCCAGGACGATCAGCTTGCTCAGGTTCACAAACGACATGACGGTTTCTTGTGTGACGGGTTTGGCAGGGTCTTTGACCTCTATTTAGCGCCGCGTCACTCCGTTTCTTGTCATCATGGCGCATTTGGCGCCACGCTTACGCACGCTGGCGGAAACCTTGCGCCGCAGCCTGTCACGGCTCTTCCCGTACCGCCCGGGCCCGCAACACCGCTTCAGGCTTGAGCCAGCGCCGCGCCAGGGTATTGATGTCGCCCTGGGTAATGCTGGTATACTTGCGGAATTCACTGACCCTGTAGTCCCACAGCACCGGGTTGCCGAACAGACCGCCCAAGGTCCGATACCAGTCCTCATTGTTTTTGGTGTCGTCGTTGAGATACTGGATCATGGGATTGCGCGCCCGTTCCAGTTCGGCGGCAGTGACGCCCTTGCCGACGATATCGGCGGCGATCTTCAGAACCGTGTCGTAGAAGATGGCGTCCTTATCCGGCGGAATCGTGCCCTGGGCGGCGATATAGCCGTAACCCTTCATCGTTTCCGACGCCGTCAGCCCGACATAGGTATCATAGGTCAGGCCCTGGCGCTGACGCAGGTCCTCCTCCAGACGGGCATTGAAGATTTCCGCCAGGATTCGCATGCCCCGGGTATCGGCCGGATTGGCCAGGGCATCGGTCGTCGGGAAGACCACCAGGGAGATGGACTGGTCCGGACGGCCTTCATGATGGAAGACCTGCGGCGTGCGATCGGCCGGCAGCCGGACCTTGTCCGCGCCGGGGGCCACCGTCACCTTGTCCGGCACCTTGGGCAGATTGCCGAAGGTCCGACGCACCTGTTCCAGAGCGGCCTCTTCGCGGATGTCGCCGGCAATGGTGATCTCGACCGGCACGCCGGTGATGGTGCGGCGGATGATCGCTTCGATGTCCCGCGGCGTGCGCTGCTGCATCTGCGCCTCGTCCGGCAGAACATAGCGCGGGTCGTTTCCGGACAGCCACGCGCTTGAGGCAAACCCCATGGCCATGCCGGGGGTTCCACGCACCTGTTGATACATGGAACCCAACAGGCCGCGGACATTTTCGAACATTTCCGGCCGGAAGCCCGGATCGACCGTATAGGCCATCAGCAGTTGCATCTGGGTCGCGAAGCTGTCGCGCGTCGTGTCGCCGGTCATCACCGCGGCATCATCTTCCAAGTCGTAATCGAAGGTCACCGAACGAGTGGACAGTGTCTTGCCGAGTTGCGACTGCGACATCTTTCCCAGACCGCCGCTTTGCAGGTCGTAGAAGGCCAGTTGGGCCAGGGAGATCTGCTCCTGCGGTGAAAATAGCAGATACCCCCCTTCGAAGCGGACCTTGACCAGGATCTGGTTCTTGACCAGCGAATTGGGGCGGATATTGACCCGCACCCCGTTCTCCAGGACGTAGTGGGTGTAGCTGAGGGTGTCGTCGCGGGTTTTCTGTTCGACGCGGCTGCCGGGGCCGAACTGGGTGTAGGGCCAGGCGAGGCTGGCGGCCTCTACGGCCGGCCCGGCATCGGGCGTCGCCTCAGCCTCGGCAAAAGCCGCGACCAGGGCAGTCTCGTCCAGAACGGCCTTGTCCTCGCCTTCCCGGCTCAGCAGGATATTGTCACTGTTGAAGATGATGCCGGCCTTTGCCTTCACTCCCGCCACAGTCAGGGCCGGCTTGACCCGCGCCCAATCGGCGCGCAGTTGCGTGGCCGTTTCGAAGACGTTGTCGTAGATCAGTCCGGACAGGATGTCCTCGGCGATGTCAAAGCCGAAACGCGTCTTGTGCGTCCGGACCAGGTTCTCCATCTGCGCATCTGACACGGCGATGAACTCGGCCAGTTCCCCTGCGGTCACGCCCTCGGCCTTGAGCCGGTTCACCATCCGAACGGCTTGGGTGAAAGCCTCTTTCTGACGGCCGGGCTTGGGCACCACCCACAGCCGGGTAACGTTTCCCCCTCGCGCGTGTTGTCGTAGCCGACCGTCGCGGTCACAAAGGGTGAGGCCGGATCTTCGGCGGCACGTTGAAACCGCACGTTCATGGCCATCAGAGCCACCTGTTTGAGGTAGCCCGTGGTACGCGATTCCAGGCTGTCAGGCCGGTCGATATAGCTTCGGATCCAGGCCGCGCCCACGCTTTCGTTGAGATTCTTCTCGGTATGGACCACCGCACTCGTCCGCTTCATGGGCTTGGGCGCGTAGTCGATCCGCCGGACGGGGCCCGGACGCGCCGCTTTCCAATCGCCGAAGACCGCGCGAATTCGCTTCTCCATGCCGGCGACATCGAAATCGCCGACGACGACCAGGACGGCCAGGTCCGGACGGTACCAGTCCTGATAATAGTCCACCAAGGCCTGGCGCGGCGCCGTGCGAATGCTGTCCAGCGTCCCGATCGGGTTGCGTTGCGGATAAAGGCCCCCCGGATAGGCGGCTTCCAGCCAGACCTGTTGCGCGCGCGACGCGGCCGACGCACGCATGCGCTCTTCGCCCAGGATCACGCCGCGCTCATGCGCGATGGCCTCGTCGTCGAAGCTCAGATTTCCGGCGATCTCGCGCAACAAAAGAAAAGGCGACGTCGATCTGCGCCAGGTCATTGCCGGGAAGGTCCAGAACGTACTTGGTGGTCTCGTAGCCCGTAAAGGCATTGACGTCGGAACCGAAGCCGAAACCTTCCGCCTCGACGATCCGCTTCAGTTCGCCATCCTTCAGGTTTTTCGAGCCGCGAAAGGCCATGTGCTCGACGAAATGGGCGATACCCAGTTGGTCGTCGCGCTCCTGGAGCGAGCCGGCGGCGACGAGGAAGCGCATCGATGTGCTGCGCCCCTGGGCGGTGTTGCGATAGATGACGTAACGCAGGCCGGTGTCCAGCCGGCCAAACCGGGCCTCGCTGTCGGGCTTGAACTGCGCGTGGCTGTGGGGCCAGTCCGGCCCGGCAATCATCTCAGCCAGAGACTCACCAGCCATGGCCGTACCGGCCGGCAGGCTCAGGCCTACAAGGCACACACCCAGGGCGGCGGCGATCCCCCTCACTACGCGCCCGAACAGATTACGCACCCTGCTTACAATCCCTGCTTTTCAAACTATCGCGCATCGTCGCGGCTGGACGAGCGTGACGTGACCTCTTCGGCGACACAATCGGGCCCCTCGAAGCCCGAACTGACCACCCTGTTGTCGGGCGCAATGACAAACCGGGTCTCGCAATGGGTTTCCCAGCTCTCGGGCGGCACCCAGACGGGTTCATAGGTGGTAACCGTGCGGGTCTTCTTCTTGCCCTTCTTGTCGGTATATTCTTCCTGATAGGAACCGGTCGCCATCTGGGAATAGGAATTGCCGGAATGGTGGACCTGGGTCTTGGTGTAGACCCACATTTCGTCGCCATTGCTCAAGGGCGACACGCGGTCCGGCGGCCCCCACTCCACCTGGAGCCGGTCGCTGTGCGTGCCGGCCATCAGGTCGAGACGCTGGCGGTACCCTTCCGCCGTCGCGCAGCCCGTCACCACGGCGACAACCGCAATCGCTATCAAAAGACTTACGCGCTTCATGTATTTCCCCCATGTGCGTCAGGCATGCCTGCCCTACCCTAACAGAGTTTTTTTCGGCCGTACACGGCCATTGCCGCAGCATCTGTCGTCTCGATTTCATCACGCACTTGCGGTAAAGAAACGTTCGCAATGGCCGACAAATCCGCTATACCGGCGACATGTCCGAGCTTAAACCTGCCCATCCACCGCTGGAAGACCTTGCCGTGCCTGCGGCAGATCCGGTCCGGATGGACACAGTCGGTGCAGACGCGGCCAGGGTCTGGGACAGCCCGGACGACGACGACGACAACCCCCGCGACACGCGCACATTCTTCCGTGGCCGGCTTCTGTGGACGGTGCGTCAGTACATTCGCGAGCACGGTCCCCTGGCGGCCATGCTGGCCGTGGTCTTTGTCAACCTGGCCGGCTACGGCATCATGGTGCCGCTGATCCCCTTCTTCGCCTCCAGCCTGAACGCCGCGCCCTGGCAGGTGACGCTGATGTTCAGCATCTACTATCTGGGCCAGTTCTTCGCCGAACCTTATTTCGGGCGTCTGTCTGACCGTATCGGTCGCAAGCCGATCCTGATCCTGACCACGGCGCTCAGCGTGCCCTTCTACATTGCCCTCGCCTTCGCCCCCAATATCTGGATCGCCATTGCCATCCGCTTCTTCAGTGGCCTCAGCTCCGGCAATATCTCGACCATCCAGTCCTATGTTTCAGATATTTCGCGGCCGGATCAGCGCGCTTCACGCATGAGCCTGATCGGCGCCGCCTTCTCTTTGGGCATCATGATCGGCCCGGTCATTGTCGGCCTGCTCAGCCATGCGCCGGTCACGGGCGGTCAGTTCCGCCCCCCCCTGATCGCCGCAGCCATCCTGTCGGCCATCGCCTGCGTGATGGTCATGCTCTATGTCCGCGAAAGCCGCCAGCGCACCCAGACCACCGTCCCACCGCCCATTCTGCGCAGCCTGAAGGACGCCCTGAAAAATCCGGTCACGCTGCGGGTCATCCTGGCCACCCTGGGCTATATGGCCACCTTCGCCACCCTGGAAGCCACCTTTGGCCTCTGGGTCAAGGTGCGGTTCGGCTGGGACGTCGCCAAGACCGCCACCATCTTCCCGATCATCGGCGTTACCGCCGTCATCATGCTTCTGGTGGTGATGCGCCCGCTGGTGCGGCGCTACGGCGAGAGCAAGGTTCTCGCCTGCGGCCTATTCCTGTTTGGGCTTAGCTTCGCCCTGCAAAGCCTGCACAATGTCGAAGGCCTGATCGCCCCGATCGTCGTGCTGGGTACCATCGGCCAGTCGGTCATCTTCTCGACCATCTGCGCCATCCTCTCCATCACCACCCCGTCCGACCGCACCGGCGCCATGCTGGGGCTGAACATGTCGATCGGCGCCATGGCCCGCATCACGGGACCGATGATCGCCGGCGTGCTTTTCAGTACCTTCGGCCCCAATGCGCCACTATGGATGGGCGCCGCACTGACCATCCCGGCCGCCGTGCTGGCGCTGCAGATCGGCCGGCTAAAGAAGGCATACTGAGTTGGATCCGTTTCAAATCGACTGGCTGCACCTGCATCCCAATTCCTGGCCGATCGCGCACCATCTGCGCGACACACCGGGCTGGAACATGACCCGCTTCCACCTGCTGCCCGAAAGTCGCAAGGCGTGCCGCGACCATCTGGAACTGCGCTACCTGCTGAACCGGTTCAACAAGGTGGCCGATACTGTGCTCGGCAACGGTGAGGCTTGCTGGATGGTCGTCCTGTCCTCGCCCAATGAGAACACGCTGCACCGCAAGCGCATCGCGCGGATTGCCAAGCGCTGGAAGCTGACGCCACGCTGGTCGTTTTATAGCGACACCGACCGCCTTACCTACACCGTCATGGCCAATATGGTCATGTGGCGCCCCGACCATTTCAACCGGATCTTCCTGGACGTGTATCATCAGCGGCTGTGGGGCGTCCTGTGGATGAACTACGAGACCGGCGCCGTCCTGACGCCCAATGAAGCCGGGGTCGAGATATCCCAGCCGACCCCGCAGAAACTGATGGACATCGTTTCACGCTATTACGGCTGGTTGCCGGAGCCGGGTCTGGGCCTGCTCAAATTCGATCCCGCCCAGATGGCCGGCGCCAGCTTCCAGGTCAGCAAGGCGTGCAGCGACGCGATTGCCCGGTCTCTCGGCTAGTGTCGCGTCGCGCTGAACATACTAACATTATACCTTCCCGTTATACGGTGAGCGGGGCGGCCCGTGCCGTGGATCATTTGCGGTAAGCAAATCAGACGGTGGGGGATTTGGCCCGCAGGAATTTCCGTTACCTACGCCAACATTCTGCCGGGTTTGGTGCCAAGAAATCCCCCCTCCGTCTGCTACGCTCCGCTGGCAGACACCTCCCCCGTATAACGGGGGAGTATAAGGAAAAATATAGTCTGACAACTCTTTGAACGACCGCTCGGCGCCTCGCAACCGCCATTCGTGGGGTGGACCAACCCGTCAAATTCACTGCGATGCAACACTAGGTCACAGCTTCAGTTTGATGCCCAGCCGGCTAAGCCCGCCCGCGAGCCAGACGCAGATCAACGCCAGCAGCAACGACTTGATCAGGCCCACGCCCCCGGTGACCAGGACGTCGGGCAAGGTCAGGGCGCTGTAGGCCATGGCGGCATAGACCAGGTACGGCATCAGATAGCACAGAAGGGTGTCCGTGCCGGCCGGCTTGACGAAGCCAAACCACTTGCCTTGCCGGGCGACATCGCCGATCCAGTATAGCGCCACAAAAGCGGCCAGGGTGATGGCGCTGCACAGGAACAGCCAGGCCGGGGTCGCCGACAGCTTGGAAATCCCCCAGAACTGACGCGTGAAAAAGCCCAGTGCTACCAGGGCCGCGGCGATGGCGGCGAAGGCCAGGGTCATGCGCAAATTATCATTCTTTTTTTCGTTTTCTGGGGGCTGCCACAGTTGGAACATCCGGCCGATCACGGCGCCGCCCAGGACCAGGGCGGTCAGGGTGCCGCCGATGATCGGCTCAGGGATGATGTGCAACAGGGCCGGCACAAGACCGGCGGCCCAGGCAAGGCTCAAGCCCGCAAAGGCCAGCCAGGCCAGGGCCAGAACGATCAAACGTCCCTGAGCCAGAGCCGTCACCAGGCCGGCCGCCAGATAGGCCCAGCCAATCAGGCCGAGAATCCCCCACCATTGTGGCGCGAAGGTTTCCGTGCCGTCACCGCCACGGTACGTGACCGCCATGACCAGCAGGACGGCGGCGCCCAGGGCCTTGAGTCCGCGCTGTAGCCAGATGTTCATCGTCTTTGGGTAGGCGTTCCAGATCAGAATGAAACAGACACAGCTCAACACGTTCCAGATCAGGCGAGGAATGCCGGTCGCCTCGTGGATGGTCTCGCCATTGACCAGGAAGACGCCCATGACCAGCAAGGCCACCGAACGGCCGAGTATGTGAAGGACGGTGCTTCCCAGACTGTCGCCGCGCGCCTGTCGGCTCGACACCGCAAACGGCAGGGACAGGCCGACGATGAAGAGGAAGGCCGGGAAGACGACGTCGGACAGGCCCATGCCGTCGACGCCGCTGGCGACATGTTCCAGCCAGACCGGCACGCCTTTAAGAGACCACAGGTCATTGACGAAGATCATAAGCACCATGGTCAGAGCGCGCACCAGGTCAATGGCGCCGACGCGGGAGAATTGGTTTTTATTTGGCATTGTTTTGGCCCTACCCTTTTCCCAGGCATAACCCATATTTCTGCCGCCGTCGAATCTGTCATGCCGGCCGTGGTTTTCTTGAGACGGGCAACATGCTAGGGCGTGCCAGGGAGCAACCTAATGACCAAGCTTACGGATTTCAGAACCTTATGGCAGCGCTTTCACGGAAAAGAATTGCCGATCAATCATGGTGTGAAGCATTTCGACGCCTGCCAGGTACGCTTCCACGTCTTGCCGGACAATCTTGATCGATGCCTCACTCCGAAAGACCAGTCAGATATGCTGGCGCGCTACCATACTCTTGCGATGGAAATGCTGGGGTCGAATGCGTGCTGGATGGTCTTAACGGAAGTTCTCGACCCCACGGGACATCCTGATCACGTTGAGCGAGACGTTGATGACGTTCGGGACTTGGCGAAGGAAGACGCGGAGGCCTGGCGACGATACCAACGGCATAGCCGCGCTTACAAAAAGCTCGAACGACGCATCCAGTCTGTTTTCGGCCTGACCCCGGCGTGGGAAATTTACGACCACGACGATGAGAATTTGTATAGGTTTTGGGCAGGGAAAATAGTCTGGGCGCCCGATCGCATGGACGCTCTACTGAATTTGATCCATCGTGACCGGCTGTTAAATCCACTGTGGATGAACCAAGAGACCGGCGCCCTGTTTGCACCTTACCACGCTGGAGTCGATATCACGCTGCCGAATGCCGAGGCCCTGATCACGACAATTGAGCGCTTTGGCGATTGGCTTCCCGGCGGTTGGGGATTCTTCAATCTCCCTTCAGATGATACCGCAAAGTTGTCAGAACGGCCAAAAGCTGCGGCCCTGGTACGCAGCGCTTTGGCCAACAGACCTGATTACCGCAACTGCCAGGAGCGATACGGGTTCTGAATCAGTCCTTGCCACACCGGGGCTTTTCCTGTAATGCCCCGCGTTCTTCCGACCCGCCAGGCCCATGACATGCCTGGGCGGTGTCATCACCCCCTAAGAAGGGCGGCCCTAACCGGCCGTAATCGAAATGTCAAAACTGAAGACCAAGTCGGGCGCCAAGAAGCGCTTCCGCTTTACTGCCTCTGGCAAGGCCAAGGCCGGCGTCGCCGGCAAGCGCCACCGTTTGATCTCGCACAACGGCAAGTACATCCGTCAAAACCGCGGTACGCAGGTGATGTCGGACGCCGATACGATCAAGATCAAATCCTACATGCCTTACGCCTAAGAGGGAGCACCACACATGGCCCGCGTAAAAAGAGGCGTCGTTTCGCACGCCAGACACAAGAAGGTCCTGAAGCTCGCCAAGGGTTTCTATGGCCGCCGCAAGAATACCATCCGCACCGCCAAGGCGGCTGTCGACAAGGCCGGCCAATACGCCTACCGCGACCGCCGCACCAAGAAGCGCAACTTCCGCAGCCTGTGGATTCAGCGCATCAACGCGGCTGCCCGGATCGAAGGCTTCACCTATTCGCAGTTCATCCACGGCCTGGACGTGGCGGGCATCGACATCGACCGTAAGGTTCTGTCCGACGTCGCCATGAACGACGAAGCCGGTTTCAAGGCGATCGCCGAAAAGGTCCGCACGGCCCTGGCCGCGTAAGCGAACTTTCAGGTTACAGCTCAAACCCCGCCAGGTCCCCCTGGCGGGGTTTTTGTTTGCCATCGCCGCCGCATTTGTTAATGTCGCCTTAAGCAAGTGTGGGGCGGTGATGACAAGCGAAGTCTTGTTGATGAATCTGGAAGCGGTGGCCTTGGGCGCGGATAGCGCCGTGACCATCCTTGACACCAGCAGCGGGCACAGCGTGTCGCAGGGCGGGATTGAGAAGATTCATATCCTCAACGAAGCCGGCCCCGTCGCTGCCATGGTCTATGGCGGTGGCGATTTCGCCGGTCTGCCATGGTCCTCCGTCGTCAGCCAGTTTCGAGGCGCCCGCCCCGGCCGGCGCGGTCCCGTCAAGGACCAGGCTCAGGACCTGATCCGCTTCCTGGCCGGCGAAGAGGTCAAGGGCGACGATAAGGCCGAACAGATCAGCTTTGCCCGCTATATGCTGAGTTTCGTGCTCGACTATGGCGACCGGTTGAAGACCTTTGGCTGGGAAGAGGGCAAGTCGGTCAGTCTTGAGACCGCGTCCCAGGCTCTGGCCCGCCTGACCGAAGACGTGATGTTTGCCGGTCGCGATGCCAAGGGCCAGCCGGTGGGCCGCGCCCTGTTGCCGGACTCGCCACGTCTAACGCCCTTCCTGCAGCAGCATCTCGGACCTTTCCTGGAACATTTCCTCGGACAGATGCTGAACGGTGCTGCCTTTCCGGAAAAGCAGGTCGCCGCCTTGCGCGATCTTGCTACAGCCTCGGTCCTGGTCGAATGGCTGCCAGCGCGCGCCGGCATGTTCCTGACGGGGCTGGTGATTGCCGGTTTCGATGGTGCCGGCTCGACCCCAGCCATGGTCCATTTCGAGTTTCTCGGATCCTTTGGCGGCGTGCTCAAGTCGGGCCCGGTCGGCGCCCTGGCGCCTAAGCCGCGCACAAACCCGATCATCGCAGCGACCTTTGCCCAGGACGACATGACCCGGGCCTTTATGTATGGCGCCACGCCAGCCTACGAATATGTCTCGCAGATGGTCAGCGCCAGCTACATCTACCGTGAACTGTCCGCCGCCCTGGGCGAGACCGCCAAAGGCAACGCGGCCATCGCCAAGGCCCTGGCCGGCCGGCTGGACAGCCTGGCCTTCGTCGCCCCGCAACTCGGCGGCGGCGTCGCGCGCCAGGCCCGCAACGAACAGGCGACACGAAAGCTGTGGCCATTGCTGGAAGCCGCCAATGCCGGTATCCTGGCCGGCTATGCCGCCAAGTTCATGGAACTGCCGGTCGTCGAACACGAGCTGATGCGCGACGAAGGCGTATCGCGTCCGATCCGCATCCTGGCCATGGAACCTGGCCGCTATTTCTGGAAGGATTGAACCATGGAAAAGTCCGTCAATCCCGAAGCCATCGCCGACGACATCCGCGCCTGGAACGACCGCGCCGAACGCCTGATCGCCGAAGTCGCTGGCCGCGACACGCCCGTGACGACGACGCACAAGGCCGTGCGCCTGACGGCGGAAAAGCGCGGCCTGGCCGACCTGTTCCGCAAGAAGACGGCGCCTTTCGAAGTTTCGGCGGCGACGATCAACTCGGCTCTGGACAAGGTGCGCAAGGGCCGCCGGACCCGCAGCGACATTCCCGACTTCCCGGAATCGTTCGCCGGCGGCAGCCGCATGGACATCCTGCGCCCACGGCGAGACCGGTACGAAGGCTGACCTTCATAGAGACGTCGTGATCGGGCGGTACAACACCTCATGACCAACCGCCGCCAACTACTCAGCGCCGCCCTTGCGGGAACGCTCGGAACCCTCCCGCCCGCCATTGCCCGCGCGCTCGATATCCCCGCGAAGGTGCGCACCGGCACCCTTCAGGACGTCGAACACATCGTCATCCTGATGCAGGAGAACCGGTCTTTCGACCACTATTTCGGCACGCTGAACGGCGTCCAGGGTTTCGGCGACCGCTTCGCGATTCCGGTCGCCGATGTCGGCGCGCGCAAGGGCGGGACGATTTTCGCACAACCGCGCGACGGGGATCCCGACACGCTCATCGCCCCCTTCCCGCTCGACACCGCCAAGGATTTTCGGCTGATGCGTGTCGAGGGCACGCCGCACAGTTTCAAGGACGCCCAAGACGCCTGGGACCATGGCCGTATGGGACGCTGGCCCGATGCCAAGCATAACCACGCCATGGGGTACTTCACGCGCGCCGACCTGCCGTTCCAGTACGCCCTGGCCGAGGCCTTTACCCTGTGTGATGCCTACTTTTGCTCGATGCACGCCGGGACAAACCCCAACCGACTGTTCCACTGGACGGGAAAGAACGGCGGCGCCATCGATAACGGGTACGACTCGCTGAGTGCTGATCCCGCCGGCCATGGCGGCTATGACTGGACGACCTATCCCGAACGCCTGAGTGCCGCCGGTGTCGAGTGGCAGGTCTATCAGGATATGGACGACAACTTCACGGATAATCCGCTGGCCGGATTCAAGACCTACCGCGCCGCCCATAAGGCCTCCAGTCAACGCTTGATGGATCTGGCGCGGCGGTCGATCCGTACGCGTGACCTGGATGCGTTGAAGGCCGATGTGGTGGCCGGAAAGCTTCCGGAGGTGTCGTGGATCGTCGCCACCGCGGAAGGGTCGGAGCATCCCGGGCCGTCCAGCCCGGCCCAGGGCGCCGACTATACCGCCCGCGTTCTGGACGCCTTGACGGCCAATCCCGATGTGTGGGCGAAGACGGTTCTGCTGATCAATTTCGATGAGAATGACGGCTATTTCGACCATGTGCCGCCGCCGGCGCCGCCGTCCTTGGATGCCGATGGCAAACCGCTGGGGCACAGCGCTATCGATACCGCCGGGGAATATCACGTCGGTGACGGCAAGTATAACGGCCGTCCCTACGGCTTGGGCCCACGTGTGCCGATGTATGTCGTTTCGCCATGGTCGCGCGGCGGCTATGTCGCGTCAGAAGTGTTCGACCACACATCGGTGATCCGGTTTTTGGAGACGCGGTTCGGTGTGGCGGAGCCCAATATCTCGGCCTGGCGTCGGGCAGTGTGCGGCGATCTGACATCGTGTTTCGACTTCGCCACGCCGAATAATCAACCGTTCTTTCAGCATTTGCCGGTCACGAAGTCGCTGGCGGATAAGGCGCGGAGCCTGGGTGGACGCACGACACCGAGGGCGCCCAGCCTGGCGGCGCCGGTCCAGGCGCAGGGTCAGAGGCTGAGGCGGGCGACGCCTTACGACCTGACGGCGGATTTTGCCTGGGAACCGGTGGAGGTCTTTCCATACCTGTACCTGCGTAACCGCAGCGCTGAACGATCGGCCGTTTTCCATCTGTATGACAGGCTGAATCTGGAGCAGCCGCCGTTGCGTTTCACCGTGGCGCCGGGGAAAGCTATCACCACGCGCGGCTCAACGACATGCGTTTGAAGTCGTACGGCGAAAGCACGGAAGGCGCCTATGACTGGTGGCTGCTGGGGCCCAACGGCTTTTTCCGCCGCTTTGCCGGTACGGGTTATGGTGTCGAGGCGTCGGTAGAGGGCGGTGTCCTGACGCTGCAGAATCCGTCGTTTGCACAGGCAGTACAGGTGACGGTTCGTGACACCCATGGCAGCGAACGCCGCTTCAACCTGGCACCGCAGCCGCCACATCCGGATGACCATGCAACCGTGTCTGAGACCGTCGATCTGGCCCTATCGGCGGGCTGGTATGACGTGACGTTGCGCGGTGATGGTTTCGAGCAGCGTTTCGCCGGTCATGTCGAAAACGGCCGGGCTTCGCTGTCCGATCCGTTGGCGTTCGGACCGGCGCCGCTTAAGGTGTAAAAAGCGCTTCACAGGCTGGGCGGTAAGCACTAAAGACGCAGGACCTTTTCAAGAAGCCTGTACCATGACCGTCTACGCCGACCTGCAAACCGAAATCGAAGCCGAGATCGCCTCCGCGCCCGACCTGTCCGCCCTCGACGCCGTGCGCGTGTCGGCGCTGGGCAAGACCGGCCGTATCTCCGGCCTGCTCAAGACCCTGGGCAGCCTGCCGCCGGAGGAGCGCAAGACCACCGGCGCCGCCATCAATGCCGTGCGCGACCAGATCCAGGCCGTGCTCGATTCCCGGAAGTCGGAACTGGAAGCGGCGCACCTCGCCGCCCGCCTGCAAAGCGAGCGCATCGACCTCAGCCTGCCGTCGGCGCCGCGCGCCAAGGGCGGGGTTCATCCGACCTTGCAAGTGATGGACGAGATGATCGCCATCTTCGCCGACCTGGGCTTCGAAGTCGCCGAAGGCCCTGATATTGAAGACGATTTCCACAATTTTACCGCGCTGAACTTTCCGGAAAAGCACCCGGCGCGGGAGATGCACGACACCTTCTTCTTCCATCCGGACGAGAACGGCGTGCGCAAGCTGCTGCGCACCCATACCTCGCCGGTGCAGATCCGGACCATGGTTTCGGGCAAGCCACCGTTCCGCCTGATCGCGCCGGGGCGGGTCTTCCGCTGCGACAGCGACCAGACCCATACCCCGATGTTCCACCAGATCGAGGGCCTGGTCATCGACCGCAACGCCCATATGGGCCACCTGAAGTGGGTGCTGGAAACCTTTATCTCGCGGTTCTTTGAGACCGGCGACGTGGTCACCCAGTTCCGCCCGCACCACTTCCCCTTCACCGAACCGTCGGCGGAGATGGATGTGCGCTGTTCGTGGGAAAAGGGCGAGTTGAAGGTCGGCCACGGCGACTCGTGGCTGGAAATCCTGGGCTGCGGCATGGTTCACCCCAATGTTTTGAAGGCTTGTGGCGTTGATCCGGATGAGTATCAGGGCTTTGCCTGGGGCATGGGCGTCGACCGCCTGGCCATGCTGAAATACGGCGTGCCGGATTTGCGCGACATGTTCGCCGCCGATTCCCGCTGGCTGAACCACTATGGATTCTCGGCCTTCGCCGCTCCGAACAGCGCGTCCGGCCTGAACTAACTCTTTCAAAAGTTTCATAAAATGAAATTCTCGCTTTCCTGGTTGAAAGACCATCTCGACACCACGGCCGATATCGATGCCGTTGCCGCCGCCATGACCATGGCCGGGCTGGAGGTCGAGGACATCCACGATCCCGCCAAGGCGCTGACGGCGTTCAGCGTCGCCAAGGTCGTCGAAGCCGCTCGCCACCCCAATGCCGACAAGCTTCAGGTGCTGCAGGTCGATACGATCGACGGCCGCAAGGAGATCGTCTGCGGCGCCCCCAATGCCCGCGCCGGCATGACCACCATCTATGCGCCGATCGGTGCTTACGTACCGGGGCTGGGGGTCACGCTGGTCGAAAAGCCGGTCCGCGGCGTCGTGTCGAACGGTATGATGTGCTCGGCCGCCGAGCTCGGTTTGGGCGACGATCACGACGGAATATTGGACATTTCTATGATTCTGGAAGTCGGGACGCCTGCCGCCGTGGTTTTCGGCGCCGAGCCGGTGATCGACTTCGAAGTGACGCCCAACCGTCCCGACTGGCTGGGGGTGCATGGTATCGCCCGCGACCTGGCCGCCACCGGTCTGGGCGCGTTCAAGGATGCGCCCATCGCCGCCGTACCGGGCCAGTTCGCCTGCCCGGTTGCGATCAAGGTCGATGGCGAGGCCTGTCAGGTGTTCGCCGGCCGGGTGATCCGCGGCGTGAAGAATGGCCCGTCGCCGGAATGGCTGCAGGCCAAGCTCAAGTCGATCGGGTTGAAGCCGATCTCAGCCCTGGTCGATATCACCAACTATCTGTCGTTCGACCGCGCCCGGCCGCTGCACGTCTATGACCTCAGCAAGCTGAGCGGTTCGGTGATCGTCGCCGGCCTGTCGCCGGATGGTGAGCAACTGGAAGCGCTGGACGGCAAGACCTATGCGCTGAACGGCGAGATGTGCGCCATCATGGATTCGTCGGGCGTGATCGGCCTGGGGGGCGTCATGGGCGGCGAGTCGACCAAGGTCGATGAAGCTACCGCAGACGTCTTCGTGGAAAGCGCCTGGTTCGATCCGATCCGCACGGCGCAGACCGGCCGGACCTTGAGCCTGTTCTCGGACGCGCAGTATCGTTTCGCGCGTGGGGTCGATCCGGAGTCGGCCGTGCCGGGTCTGGAACTGGCCACGAAGCTGATCTTGGAGCTGTGCGGTGGTGAGCCTTCAGAGGTTGTGGTGGCGGGTGAAGCGCCGGCGCGCCGTCCCGACGTGGCTTTCGATCCGGCCTATGTCAAAAGGCTGACCGGCCTTGATGTCCCGGCCGACGAGATTACGAAGATTCTGACGGCTTTGGGCTTTGGTGTGGCCTCCGATGGCACGGTGTCGGTACCGTCCTGGCGCCGCGATGTGGACGGAAAAGCGGACCTGGTCGAGGAAATCGCCCGCATCTATGGGTTCGACAAGCTGCCGGCGACGCCGCTGCCGACGATCCCGCCGCGCCCCGGTGGCGTGCTGACGGCGCAACAGGCCAAGGCCCGTGCCGCCCGCCGCGCTCTGGCCGCTTTGGGCTACAGCGAGGCCGTGACCTGGTCGTTCATGCGTCAGGACTGGGCCGCGCTGTTTGGCGGTGGCGCTGATGCGCTGGTGCTGGCCAATCCGATCGCTTCGGAGCTGAACTGCATGCGTCCGGCGGTGTTGCCGAACCTGCTGGAAGCCGCCGGCCGCAATGCGTCGCGCGGCCAGTACGGCGTGCAACTGTTCGAGATCGGGCCGGTCTATTTTGGCCTGGAGCCCGGCGACCAGAAGCCGGTCATCGCCGCCCTGCGCGCGCCGGATAAGGCGCGGCACTGGACGAATGCGCGCGAAGACAATCTGTTCGCGCTGAAGGGTGACCTGCTGTCGCTGCTGGAAACGGTGGGGGTGCCGGTGGCGTCGCTGTCCCTGGTCCAGGGCAGTAATGCCGCCCACTGGCATCCCGGCCGGTCGGCGCGGCTGCAACTGGGCCCCAAGCAGGTGATTGCCGAGTTCGGCGAGCTGCATCCGGCGGTGTTGAAGGCGATGGATCTGGACGGCGCCTATGTCGGGTTCGAGATCCGCGTCGATAACCTGCCAGTCGGCAAGGCCAAGTCGGGCAAGTCGCGCGGCGCTTTGACGCTGTCGTCGCTGATGCCGCTGACGCGTGACTTCGCCTTCCTGGTGGCCGATACGGCCGCCGCCGGCGATCTGGTCCGCGCCATCAAGGGCGCCGACAAGGCGCTGATCGGTGATGCCCGGGTGTTCGACGTCTATACCGGCCAGGGCGTGCCCGACGGTCATAAGTCTCTGGCCGTCGAGGTGGTGCTGACCCCGACCGACAAGACCCTAACCGAGCCGGAAATCGACGCCCTGTCGCAGAAGGTCATCGCGGCTGCCCAAAAGGCCGGGGCGGTTCTGCGGAGTTAAGTGGCGGGGTTGAGCTTCAGGAAAAGGGTCGCTTCGGCGGTCCTTTTTTGTGGCGTAATATTGGAACCGAAATGCGACACAAGCCGCTGTTGGCCCGAAGAGGAAATCGGCATTCCATAAGCTGTCACCGTAATTCTACACCGTATAGGGCTCGACTCTTCGAACGAATCCGCTACCCGTAGTTGCTGTCAACAAAAAAGGGGAGTTGCACGTGGCTAGATGTACGGCACCGGTGAGAGGGCACACACGGGGCGGGGGAGCGGATTGTCCAGCATGTAGTAGCCGATGGGGCCGAGGTCGGGACTCGTTCTTCCAACCGTCTTACTCTCCGCCGTCTTATTCGCCACCACGTTCCTCCTCTTCTTCGTCGGGTAGTGGCGGGGGTCGCAGCACCGGAGGCAGTAGCCGCACGTCGAAGCCCAGGTGGGCACGTGCCGGTTCGGCCGTCTGGTACACCAATGCCGAAGTGCAGGAGCTAGAACCTGTCCGTGCAAACGTCGAGAAGCAAGCATCCCTCGACCTCAGGGACATGTTCCTCTGTCACGCGTGGGACGACCGGCAAGGGGCCGCGAAAGACCTATACGAAATGCTGAAAACACGAGGCGTCAAAGTCTGGTTTAGCGAAGAAGATATCCGACTTGGTATGCCATTCCTTCGCGAGATCGACAGAGGGCTGGCGAAGTCACGAGTTGGCATTGTGTTGGTGACACCCAACTTTCTGAAGCGCATCCGAGACGAAAGCATCGCCGATAAAGAGCTTTCGGTGCTTTTGCAGCAGGGCCAACTCGTTCCCATCATGCATGGCGCGACCTACGACGCGCTCCGAGAAGTCAGCCCCATGCTCGCGTCGCGCAACGGCCTAAGCACAGCGGAAGACAGCCTGGCTGATATCGCGACTAAGCTCGCTGATCTGGTGGCCGTCTAGATTTGGGCGAGGACTGACAAACAGCACCAGGACAGCAAGGAGTGCAGTGGTCGACCAACTCTAACAGTCTGTCAAAATGTACGTTGCTGCGGCCCAAAAAAGGCCAGAGCGGTTCCGCGGAGTTAGGGCGCCTTTTGGCGCCGGGGTTTAGCTTCAGGAAGCGGTCTTGAACTAAGTTTGCGGAACTTTCATTCGCGCTTGACGCATATTCAAAAATCCTAAGTATTGGAAATAGTAGAGCGGTGACGTGGCCCGATCGCATTTCGCTTCAAACACCAAGGTACGAACTTGAGCCAAATTCTAATCCATCAGTATCTTAACGAACTTAATACTCTTAAGAAAATTTCGGGAACGTTGACTGAAGGCGTTGTTTCCGAGGCATTCAAGGACCTGCTCAAAGCGTGGTCGAAGCAGAACAATCTCGTCTTTGTCAGCCAGTACGGTTTTCAATCAACGCAGAAGACGCTGATCCGCCCGGATGGCACTATCCTGCATGATCTGCGTGTGCCGCTCGGTTATTGGGAAGCCAAGGATACTGCGGACGATCTGGATGACGAAATCCGCAAGAAGCTGGCCAAGGGCTATCCACGCGACAATATCATTTTCGAGAACTCGCACACAGCAGTGCTGTACCAGAACGGTCAGGAGGTCATGCGTACCTCGATGACCGATGTCGAATATCTCGGCAAGCTGGTCTCACTATTTTTCAGCTATGAACGTCAAGAAATTGCCGATTTCCGCAAAGCGGTCAAACAGTTCACGCTCGATCTGCCGGCGGTGCTGGAAGCCCTGCGCACACGCATCACTGACGCTTATTTCAATAACGACCCCTTCAAAGTGGCGGCGGCGGCATTTCTAGCGCAGGCCAAATCAACCATCAATCCGTCTGTCACCGAGGCCGATGTATTCGAGATGTTGATCCAGCATATTCTGACCGAAGAAATCTTCACACATGTGTTCAACGAGGGCGATTTCCACCGCGAAAATAACATTGCCCATGCGCTTTACGAGTTGGAGGGGAAGTTCTTCACAGGCGGTATCAAGCGCGATACGCTGAAGGCGCTGGAGCCCTATTACGCCGCCATCCGCGCCAACGCCGCCCAGATTACCAGTCACAGCGAAAAGCAGACCTTCCTCAAGGTCGTCTATGAAAATTTCTATAAGGTCTACAACCCCAAGGCGGCCGACCGCCTGGGTGTGGTTTATACACCCAATGAAATCGTGCGCTTCATGATCGAAGGTACCGACTGGCTGACCAAGAAGCATTTTGACAAGCACTTGATCGACCGCGATGTCCAGATTCTCGATCCCGCCACTGGCACCGGTACCTTTATCTGTGAACTGATCGAGCATTTTCGCGGCCAGCCGGAAAAGCTGGCGCACAAGTATAAAGAAGAACTTCATGCCAACGAAGTGGCCATCCTGCCCTATTATGTCGCCAATTTGAATATCGAAGCCACTTATGCGGCAATCTCTGGTCAGTTCTCTGAATTCCCCAGCCTATGCTTTGTTGATACGCTCGATAATGTTGCCGGATTGGGCATTTATTCAGGTTTCCAACACGATCTCTTTGGCGCTATCGCAGATGAAAATGTGGCGCGGATCAAACGCCAGAACCAGCGCTCAATTAGCGTCATTATCGGCAATCCCCCCTATAACGCCAATCAGCAGAACGAAAACGACAACAACAAAAACCGTACCTACGCGCGTATCGACGAGCGCATCAAGGAAACCTATATCAGACAGTCGACGGCGCAGAAGACGAAGCTCTACGATATGTATGCCCGCTTTTTCCGTTGGGCTTCGGATCGCCTGAACCGGGATGGCGTTCTTTGCATGATCACCAATCGCAGCTTTATCGACAGCCGCACCTTTGACGGCTTTCGCAAGGTGGTTGCCGAAGAGTTTAACGAGATTTATGTCGTTGATCTCGGCGGTGATGTGCGCGCCAATCCGAAACTCTCCGGCACCAAGCACAATGTCTTCGGTATACAGACCGGCGTGGCGATTTCGTTTTTCGTGAAGCGCCACAAGCAGAAAGGCTACAAGATCTTCTACGCCCGCCGTCCGGAATTCGACACGGCGGAGGACAAGCTGAGTTTTCTTTCGAATAGTAAATTGTCATCCTTGCGTGTGGAACAAATCGAGCCGGACAAGAAGCACAATTGGGTCGGGTTGACGGACAATGACTGGGATAATCTTATTCCATTGGCGGACAAAAAAACTAAGGCCGCGAAGGCAAAAGGGCAGGAACGGGCCATAATCAAGAATTTCGTCAGCGGTATAAAAACAAACCGTGATGAATGGGTTTATGATTTCGATTCTGCCACGCTTTCTAAAAAAGCTTCTTATTTTACAGAGAAATTTTTAGCTCAAAGCGCAGATGAAGATTTTGATTTGTCAATAAAATGGAGCCGTGATTTAAAGGCAAAATTTCTGCGACGAACCTCACTCCGAATAGACCCACATATTGTTTACTCTACTTGGCGTCCATTTGTTCGTAAGAATTTTCTTTGGGTAAAAGCTTTTAATGATATATTTTATACTGATCATGAGTCAACGTTTGGAAAAAATGGCGGCAAAAAAACGCGTTATATTGCGATATCTGGAACTTCGTCAGCAAAGCCTTTTCAAGTGCTAGCAGGTGACAGTCCCCAAGATTATGAAGCTATTGAGAAATCCAATCTTCTTCCCCGATATTGCTATACTTCGGACGGCGAGCGCATCGATAATGTTACCGATTGGGGGCTGAAACAGTTCCAATCGCGCTATGGCAAGAATGCCGCGATCAGCAAGGACGATATCTTCGCCTATTGCTATGGCGTTCTGCACGATCCGGTTTATCGCGAGACCTATGCACTCAACCTAAAGCGCGAATTCCCGCGTTTGCCCTTTTACGACGATTTCCAGCAATGGCGCGACTGGGGCCAAACACTGCTCGACCTGCATATCGGCTTTGAGGCAGCGGAACCGTTCGCGCTGGAGCGCATCGATACGCCGGATAGCAGGGCGCGCGCTGCGGGCCTGACGCCTTTGGTCAAGCTGAAATCCGATCACGAGACCAGCGTCATCACATTGGACTCCGAGACGAAGCTTACCGGCGTGCCCGAGCAGGCCTGGACCTACCGGCTGGGTAATCGCAGCGCCATCGACTGGGTGCTCGACCAGTACAAGGAAAAAACGCCGAAGGACAAAACGATCCGTGAGAAGTTCAACACCTATCGCTTCGCTGAGTACAAAGAAAAGGTAATTGACCTGCTATGCCGGGTAACCACGGTCAGTGTGGCAACGCAGAAAATTGTTGAGGATATGGTTGGCGCTCATAGCAAAGGGTAATCGACACGGCGTAGCAGGCCGGGCAAGGTCGCAGTCTTAAGCAAGTACGGAAACGGCATCGCCGAGCACGGGCCGGTCGCGGCTGTCGTCGCTCAGGCAGGCGGCCGTCAGGTCGTGGTAGGCGCGCGGCAGGGGATCGTCGCAGATGGCCGCCAGTTCTTCCAGCAGGCAGCCGAAGGCGCGGACGTCCAGGCTTTGCAGGGCCCGGGCGTGCGGCGCGGCGGTGTCGTAGAGGGAGGCTGCGCCCAGGTCGCTGAGCCAGGTCTGGTGGCCGTCAAACAGGATATTATGGGCGTACAGGTCGCCGTTCAGGATGCCGCGGGCGTGCAGATGGGCGGCGGCGCGGGCAACGCTCAGGGCGATTGCCATGACGGATGCGGCATCGAGCGCGGCATCGGCGGCATAGATATCGCGCGTGCAACTGTCGAAGCTGGGTGGGCCGGCCAGGGGGCGAAAGCGCGGCTCCAGAAGCGGCATGACGGTGCCTTCGCGGCCGTCCGGGTGACCCGTGACACGCCCGATGACCGGCAGCAGGTTGGGATGGTGTCCCGCTGCCAGGCCGGCGGCCATTTCGCTCAGCGGCAGGCCGTCGCTTGTCATGGCGTTTTTGAACAGTTTGACCGCGACGTCGTGGCCGGCGTGGCGCGCCTGGTGGATATGGCCTGAGGCGCCCTCGCCCAGCCTTGCGCCCAATTCGACGTCGCTCCAGGCCAGGGATGGCGAGCGGGAGAGGCTTTCGGCTTCGGCTGCGGCTGTAAAGGGATTGCCGGCGCAGGCCAGCCAGGACAGGCGCGGCAAATCGAGCAGATGTGTTGTGAGGGTGGTGAATTGGTTGGCGGCGATGCGCAGCAGTTCGAGCCGGCGGCATTGCGTCAGGGTTTGTGGCAAGGCGGTAAGGCGGTTGCCCGTCAGCATCAGCTTTTGCAGGCGATCGCAGGTGCCGATTTGGTGTGGGATGGTCGTGAGGTGGTTGTCGGTCAGGATCAGGCAGCGCAGTTTCGGTGGCAGGGCGGCGGCGGGGACTTCGGTCAGGTTCGAACCGCGGAAGCCGATCATCTCCAGTTCGGGCAGGTCGCCGAGGGGTTCGGGGAGGACGGTGAAGTTGTTGCCGGAGCCGAACAGGACGCGCAGGCGGCGCAGGCGTGGGAGGTCGTTTGGCAGGGAGGTCAGGGCGTTGCCGCTCAGGTCGAGGATTTCCAGCGTGTCGGCCAGGTCGAAGATTTCGTCCGGGAAGGTCGTCAGGTCTTCGCATAGTTTCAGGCGGGTGGTGCCGTGAAGTTGGCCGGAGCGAAGTTGTTGAAGGGTTTGCAATGTCTGCGCCTCAGATAGCTTCGGGGCAAAGGTGG
>NZ_GL883078.1:410257-444711 GCF_000204015.1 Asticcacaulis biprosthecium C19
GGTCAAGCCCGACCGCGGCTGATATTGTTTATATTCCTGGCTTTTCCAATTTTCGATGGCGTCTGCGAAAGAAAGTCGCCCCACCACCACATCTCACGCGCTGCGCCTTCGGCGGGGCGCGTGAGATGTGGTCCCCCTCCCCAACAAGTGGGGAGGAGAAGGAACAGTGATCTGCCCGGAATATTTCGAACCCGTCGTTCAGATGTCGCACATCATCGCAACCTCAACTTGAGCGGCCGACCTAACCGCTTCATAACCAACAGGTTTCCGGTGAAAGACCAATTTTCCACAGCCCCCTTCCCTTCTCTCCTTTCTGTGTTACTTTAACCCAAAATAAGAATTCAGGGGTGTTGCGTATGAGGGAAGAGGTAATCGGTTCCATGGACGAGGTGCGTCCGGAGCCCCAGACAGAGACTCAGTCACAAGCCAGATCCGATAGCCTCCCTTCTGCCGCAGGCCTTGGGGTCGTCGCCGCGTTGGCGCTGCCCCTCGCCGCGTGCGGGGGAGGCGGGGGCGGAGGCGGTGGAGGTAGTTCTCCACCGCCACCACCGCCGCCACCGGTGTTGAACTATACCGAAACCGAAGCCGCGCGGTTCCTGCTGCAGGCGCAATTCTCGCTGACCACCGAAGACATCACCGCGGTGCGTCAGCAGACCTACAGCACCTGGCTCGATAACCAGTTCGCCGCTGCGCCCAGCCAGACCGGCACAGCCTGGCTGGACGGTCAGACCCACGGCACCCCTAAGGCCGACGGCAACTACTTCAATCCGAGCATGGGCGACTGGATGGCCTGGCGGATGATGATGACCGGCTCAGACCAGGTGCGTAAGCGTCTGGCGCTGGCCTTGTCGGAAATGCTGGTCACGTCGCTGTCGCCGATCGACGGCTTCTGGCCGCCCTATGTCATCGCCGGCTACTGGGACATGCTGACGGCGAATGTCTTCGGCAATTTCCGCACGCTGATCGAGGAAGTGACGCTGAACCCGTCGATGGGCTTCTTCCTCAATACCAAGGGCAATCAGAAGGAAGACCCGTCGACCGGACGCGTCCCCGACGAAAACTATGCCCGCGAAATCATGCAGTTGTTCACCATCGGCCTGTATGAGCTCAATCTCGACGGCACGGTGAAGACCAACAGCGCCGGCCAGCCGATTGAGACCTACGTCCAGTCGGACATCACCAATCTGGCGCGGGTGTTCACCGGCTATGACTGGAACTACAGCCGCGTCACCTGGCAGAATACCGTCTTCCTGCCCTATGCCATTCCGACAACGGAATTTACCCGCGATCGCATGGCGCTGGACGCCTCCAAGCATTCCGACCTGGCGGTGACATTCCTGGGCACGACCATCCCCGCCAATACGCCGGGCGCGACGGCGTTGCAGACGGCGCTGAATACCCTGTTCAACCACCCCAATGTCGGGCCGTTCTTTGCGCGGCAGATGATCCAGCGGCTGGTGACCTCCAACCCGTCGCCGGCCTATATCCAGCGTGTCGCCACCGCCTTCAACAACAATGGCGCCGGCGTTCGCGGCGATCTGAAGGCCGTGTGGAAGGCGATCCTGACCGACGTCGAGGCGCGCACCCTGCCGACCTCGCCGCGCGCCGGCAAGCTGCGGGAACCGATCGTGCGCTGGGCGCAATGGGCGCGGACCTTCAACGTCACTTCGGCGACCGGCAAGTGGGAGATCTACGACACCTCCAATGCCGATACCGGCCTGGGCCAAAGCCCGCTGCGGTCGCCGTCGGTGTTCAACTTCTTCCGGCCCGGCTATGTGCCGCCCCAGACCCAGTTCGCCACGGACGGTGATGTGGCGCCGGAGTTCCAGATCCACAATGAGACCTCGACAGCCGGCTATATCAACTTTCTGGCCTGGTCGATGGCCAACGGCTACAACGACGTCAAGCCCAGCTACAGCAATGTTCTGTCGCTGGTGACCGACTCCAAGGGGTTGCTGGACTGGCTGAACCTGCGTTTCACCGCCAACCAGATATCGCCGGCCACCATCACCCTGATGCAGGCGGCACTCGACGCCAACCCGGTGACCGCGGCCTCGACCGACGCTCAGAAGATGGACCGCATCCACGGCGCCTTGCTGATGGTTATGGCCTGTCCCGAATATATCGTTCAGAAGTAAGGCGTCCCCATGTACAAGAACAACATACCGGACCTGAACCGTCGCGCCTTCCTGAAACGCACCATGGCCCTCTCGGCCATGGGCGCCGCGGCTCCGATGGCGCTGAACCTGGCTGCGGCCGGTGAAGCGGCGGCCTTCGATGCCACGGATTACAAGGCGATCGTCTGCGTCTTCCTCTATGGCGGCAACGACTACGCCAATACGGTCGTGCCCTATGACCTGCCCAATTACGACCTGTATGCCGCGCTGCGCGGCGGCAATCCCGGCCGGTTGCGCGGTAATATCGCCTACGGCCATGCGGAACTGACCCCGACGGCGTTGACGCCGATCGTGGCCCAGACCCTGACCGACGACCTGCGGTTCGCGCTTAACCCGAGCCTGACGGGGGTGGCGTCTCTGTTCCACGCCGGCAAGGCCGCGGTGCAGCTCAATGTCGGACCGCTGGTGGTGCCGACGACCAAGGCGCAGTATCAGTCGGCCGGGGTGCCTTTGCCGCCCAAGCTGTTCTCGCACAACGACCAGCAGTCGGTGTGGCAGGCCCTGGGGTCCGAAGGCGCCACGCGCGGCTGGGGCGGCCGTATCGGCGACCTGGCGCTGTCGTCCAATGCCAACAGTCTGCTGACCTGTATTTCCGCCGCGGGCAATGCGGTCTTCGTGTCCGGCCAGGACGCGTTGCAGTATCAGATCAGCCCGGACGGTGCGATCCCGATCTGGCCGGCCAAGGGCTGGGCCTTTGGTTCCGGCCAGGTGTCGGCGACCCTGAAGACCCTGATCACCCGCCCCAGCAGCCATGTGCTGGAGAACGAGTTTACGCGCGTGACTGCACGGTCGATGCAGATGGAAGAGATCGTCAACACGGCCCTGGCGCCGGTCAACCTGACGACCTCGTTCGACACCGACGGCCGGCCGAATGGCCTGGCCAACCAGCTTAAGATCGTGGCGCGGCTGATCGGGGCGCGTAATACCCTGGGTTCCAAGCGCCAGGTGTTCTTCGTGTCGATCGGCGGGTTCGACAACCACGACGGCCTGATGGAAAACCATCCGGGACTGATGTCGGCGATCAATGAAGCGGTCAGCGCGTTTTATGCCGCCACCGTGGAACTGGGCGTGGCCGACAAGGTGACCCTGTTCACGGCGTCCGACTTCGGCCGGACCCTGTCGTCGAACGGCAATGGCTCGGACCATGGCTGGGGCTCTCATCACCTGGTGGTGGGTGGTGGCGTGCGCGGTGGCCAGTTCTATGGGACGGCGCCGCATATCTCAGTCGATACCGACGATCAGGTCGGTCAGGGGCGGCTGCTGCCGACGACCTCGGTCGACCAGATGGGGGCGACCCTGGCGCGCTGGTTCGGTGTGTCGGATTCGGAGCTGCCGGTGATTTTGCCGCGGATTGGCAATTTCGGGACGTCGAACCTGGGTTTCATGAGCTGACGCAAGAACGGGCAACAACCGCGTAGTGGCATTTACGTAAAGTGGGTCCACAGATTACACAGATTTGAGGGATTAAGAATTCTGCGCGCTTCTTACTTAATCTGCGATAATCTGTGTAATCTGTGTAATCTGTGGACCCACTTTGCGATATTTACCGACGCACGGTCGCGTTTTTATCTGGTTACGTAAAGTGCGCTTCGCGCGGGTTATCCGGCGATAGTGAAATCTAAAAGCCGTTAACCCTTTCCGTCGAAGCGGCCTTAAGGCTTTGCGCGTAATCTGTCCTTAAGTACCCCAGGACGGATCGCGTACCATGTCGCTGCTTGCCACGTCCCTATCCGGTGTCACCGCCGCGTCCGCCCGTTTCGATCGGGCTTCGACCAGTCTGGTCGCCAATGCCTCACGCGGCAATGACATCCTCAGCGACCTGGTCGAGCAGATCGACTCGCGCAATGCCTTCCAGGCCAGCATCAATGTCGCGCGCGCCGCCGACGACATGATGGGCCGGGTCCTCGATATTAAAGCGTAGCCTGTCTGTTTCCTTCCCCCTGAACTGAAAATGCCCGCCGGTGCGTCCGGCGGGCTTTCTTTTTGGAGCTCAGTTGCCGCGGGGGCGGCGGGCCCGAATGGGTTCCCCTCATTCGGGCTGCACTGACGATCAGTAGTCTTCGTCTTCTTCCGGTTCCGAACGCTTGCCACCGCCGGCGCCGAACACATCCTCGACGGACAGTTCGCTCTTGCGGGCGTAAGGCGAGTCGTCCTCTTCCTCGAAGGCCGGCTGCACGGTCTGGGCCGGCTTCAGGCTCGGGTCGTCCAGCGGAATGCCCAGCTTTTCGGCCTGCTTGCGCTTGACCTCGGCAGCCTTTTTGACCAGCGCGTCCAGCTCGATCTGCGACACCAGGCCCAGAGTCACCGGATCAACCGGCTTGATGTTGATGCTGTTCCAGTGACCGCGCGAACGGACCTGCTCGATGGTCGACTTGGTGGTGCCCAGCAGCTTGGAGATCTGCGCGTCGGTGACTTCCGGGTGGTGCTTGACGAACCACAGGATGGCGTCCGGACGGTCCTGGCGGCGCGACACCGGCGTATAGCGCGGCGCCTTCTTGGCGGGCTTCAGCAGTTCGGCATGGCGAGACACCTGGGCCTTCATGCGGTAGGTGTCCTTGGCCTCGGCGCGGTCCAGCTCTTCGCGGGTCAACTGGCCATTGGCAATCGGGTCGGCGCCGCGGATATCGCGCGCCACTTCGCCGTCGGCAATGCCTTTGACTTCGAGCGGGTGCAGGCCGCAGAAATCGGCAATCTGGGCGAAGGCAAGCGAGGTATTGTCGACCAGCCACACGGCGGTCGCCTTGGGCATCAGGATCTCGGCCATGGTCGTTAATTCCTTTTTTTGGCGGTCCAGAAATAGCTACGCCCGGCTTTTGCAGCCGGGCGTGTGGGTTGGGTGATGATATAGAGCGATTTCATGACGAAGGGAAGAGGTATCGCAACCCCGCCGTCACGCAGCCTGACATAGACCCAGTTTGGCCGCCGTGCCGTCTTTGTCCTTATGCATCGTCACCTGCAACGGCACATAGTCGCCCGTCGCCGAGCTGGAGATCAGCATGACAAAGACCTGGTCGTTCATGCGGAAACAATAGGTCTCCTGGACGAACGACCAGTTGCGGCGATTCACCGCCGGGCCATAGTCGGCAAAGGGTTCTGCCTTCAGACCGGCTTCAGCAAGGGTGTTCAGAACCTGGTCGCGCAGTTGCGCCCCCTTGCCCCTGGGGCTGCGGATGTAACAGCCGCCGCGATCATTCTCCTCGACCGTGACGCCGCCCCGGCCGATGATCTTTTGCGCCGTTTTGCCATTGCGTTTGACCGTGCGCGAATGGCGTTTGACGTAGTCCTCGAGCTGGCCACCTTCGCGCAGCCAGGTCAGGCAGCCCTGGTCAACGGCATAGGCCACTGCGTCCCGGCTGGGCGAAAACGGATGTGTCGCCAGGGCGTAGCCCGCCGCCAGCGAGCCGGAAAGGGTAATGGCGGTGAACAGCGCAATACGAAACCGATACGACATGTGAAGCCCCTTCGCATGATGTTGAAAAAGCCTTAGCATGAATTTGAACGAGGTTCAATAAAAATGAACGCAGTTCAAATTTTTAGAACCACCTTACCGCAGTGGCTTTCGTCCATCCAGGCATGGGCCTTGGCGGCGTCTTCAAAAGCGAAGGTCTCCGCCAGGACCGGATTGATCCGGCCCGCCTCGATCAGCGGCCAGACTTTTTCGTGCACCTTGGCGGTCAGACGGGCCTTTTCGTCGGATGAGCGCGGCCGCAGCATCGAACCGGTGATGACCGCCTGTTTCTGCATGACCCGGCGCAGGTCCAGCTCCACCACCGGCGAGCGGCCGGTTCCGACCTGAACCATGCGGCCTTTCATATTGAGGCAGAGCAGGTTTTTCGCAACATAATCGCCCGCAACGATATCGAGCACGACGTCTGCGCCCCCTGCTCCCTTCACCGCGGCGACAAAGTCTTCCTCAGTGGCGGTGTCTATGACCAGGTCGGCGCCCAGAGACTTGGCAAATTCGCATTTGTCCGTGCCGCGCGCCGTGGCGATAACCTTGGCGCCCCACGCCTTGCCCATCTGAATGGTCATGGCGCCGATACCGGAATTGCCACCATGGACCAGGACGGTTTCGCCCGGTTGCAGGCCGCCGTGTTCGATCAGGTTGGCGTAGACAGTAAGCGCTGCTTCGGGCAGGGAGGCCGCCTGGGCCATCGACCAGCCGGCCGGTATCGGCAGCAGATGGCGCAGATCAACGGCGACATATTCGGCATAGCCGCCGCCATTGACCAGGGCACACACGGGGTCGCCTACGCGCCACGCAACATCATCAGAAAATGTTAGTTGCCCTACCGCTTCGCTGCTTGAGGGCGGCGGCAAGGCAGGTTTAATCGCCTCGATCCAGCCCGACACTTCCAGCCCCAGACCGGGTGCGGCGCCCGGTGGGGGCGGATACAGACCGCGCCTTTGCAAGATGTCCGGCCTGTTCACACCGGCATGACTGGTCCGTATCAGGACAGATCCGGGTCCCGTTTCGGGGCGGGGCGCCTCAGACATATAGAGATCCGACGGATTGGCCCCGTCCCCGCGCACGGACATGACTCTCATGAAGTGATCCACCAAAGGTCCTGGATTGATTCTTTTTTCTTGATGTCTTCGCCCAAGAGGCGTTTCATCCTGCCTTAAGCATTGGCCGGAAACGGCGCCGTGTCCAGAGATATGGCCGGGAGGACTTGCGATGATTGATGAAGAACTGCCTTTGTCGTTGCGACAGGCGCAGGGTGGCGGCTCCGCCTTGCAGAGTCTGGTACACGAGGACCTGTCGCCGTACAGCGTCGAGGACCTGGCCAGCCGTATCGTGACCCTGGAAGCCGAGATCAAACGCGTGCGCGACACGTTGGACAATAAAAAAAACCGGTTATCGGAGGCTTCGGCTTTATTCTCTTTTAAGGGTAGTTAACGTTTAATAACCCTGAAGGGTCCCACTGCGATGGCACAGGCGTTGCAGGTCGTCCCGGCGAAGGTTTGGAATGGCACGTGGCATATGCGGGTCAGAACGGGCCCAAGAAGTTTAGCACAAGGCTTGTAGATGTCCGAAAGCACCGCTCCGACCCTGAATTTGCGCCTGCACGTCGTGCGGGACTTTGCCTCCTCCGATCTGTTCGATCGTACATTCAAGGAAGGCATGGCTCTGGTCGAAGAAACCGCCGCCTATCTCGACGGCGACGGCCGCCGCGACTCCCGCCTTCTGTCACGTGAAGACGCCCTGGTCTATGCCGGCGAAAGCATGCGGCTGACCACCCGGTTGATGCAGATCGCGTCCTGGCTTCTGGTCCAGCGCGCCGTTCGCGAAGGTGACATGGAAGCCTCCGACGCCTGCGACGACAAGTACCGCATCGCGCCCCTGGCCGCCGACGCCTTTGCCGCGCAGCAAGCGCTGCCGTCAGGCCTGCTGCACCTGCTGGACCGCTCCAACCGCCTGTACGACCGGATCTCGCACATGGACAAGCGCATGTTCGTCGATGCCGAGGCGCAAGAGGTCGTGGTCAATCCCGTTATCAGCCAGTTCCAGCGTCTGCAGTCCGCTTTCGGCGCAGAAGCTTAAGTTTTCGATCAGACATACAAGAAAAGCCTCCGGAGATTTCCGGAGGCTTTTCTCTGTTCGCAATCCTTGCGGAAGCGACCTTTTGGCGGAGTCTGGGATAACACATCCCACAACATCTGCAAAGTGTTTTCGCAGAATGTGAAGTGTTGCGGGATTTTTCCGCCGAATGACAAGTTCACACTACCACATGGCCATGTACTGGACAAGGCCACGTCTCAAAGGTGCTGAATTTACAACGTCCAACAACAATATCTGCCATTGTGACAGATTACGCGACAACTTGCGTTAACCATCACAAAACTGTCATGCCGTATCTGGTAATGTTGCACCAAACGCGCGAGGTGCCGCAGCGTTTTCAGGGGTAACCAGGCCCCAACGGATTGAAGCGACCTTTTGGCGAAGACAGCTCCCGTCCGATTTCAGCACTGAAGTTGACATGGCTGCCTAGCGGGCGGCCTGGGAGCGCATGCGCCTTCGGGCCGCCTGCCGGGACAGACGTGTCTCATCGGCAGGAGCACGAATGAGTCGCAGTCTGAGGACGCAAACTCTCTTCTATCAAAATCACAGCAGCGGCGGGCCGGCCTTTCTCGAATGGTTCCGAAACCGTCATCACGGACAACAGGACGACCTGATCCGCCGTGACAAGGGCCGGGCGGTTGCCTTGAAGCCACCTGACCCGGGGGACCACACCGGCGACGCCATAACCGCTATCCTGGCCGACACCGAAGCCATGGCGCGGCTGCAACCGCTGAACCTGTCAGCTTCCCCTGCCGACGGTGCCCAGATCCGGCTGTTCGACACCGTGGCCTGGCGAAGCGACGGCCAGGGCACGGCGTCCACCGTCGGCCTGGCAGCCGAGGCCTATGAAAAGGCCTTTCGCCAGCCTTTACCGCTGGCGGACCTGGACCTGTCCGATGGCCAGCTCCGACGGTTGCAGGCGACCTGGGTCGCCCTGTTCGATGAACAGTTGGGGGAGACGGCCGCAAGGCTGTATCACCGCAACGCCGAGGATCAGACCCGGACGATCCTCCTGGCCGTCATGGGCGCCCTTGCCGCCGCGGCCTGCGCTTTCACCGCCCTCCCCGCCGTGGCGGCGCTTGCGCCGCTGGTGGTCCTGGGTGGTGGCGAGGTCATCGACCGCTTGAACCGGCATGTCCGTGGCCTGGCGCTCAAGGACCTTTTCGCTGAAACCGAAATGGCGGCCCTTGTGACGCGAACGGCAACGCAACAGCGCCAGGAAAAGCTGATCGAACTTATCCAGGGCCTGTTCCATGCTGTCGGGCATCTGCGCGAAGACACGATCGAGATCGAACTGACGGAAAAGACGGAAGGGCATGTCCGACTGATCTTCGCCCTGTACGGTCTCTTGCGCGGCAATCGCGCCTGTACCGTCCTGCATATGCGGGCCATGGGGATGGTACATCGGTCGCGCGGGCTGGAGCGGCTGGATCAGGCCTTGGTCCACCGCCGGCGGGCCGGGATTGGCGGCACGATGAGCGTGCCGCACATCTCCCGACGGCTGCGCTGGCTGAGCGGTGCCGCTGTGTTGGCAGGCGCTGCCCTGGCCGCGGGGGGCGTCTGGGGCGGGCTGGGCTGGATGCCGGTGGTCGGTTGCGCTGCCGCCGCGGTCGCCAGCCTGGGTGCGGGCCTGGTCAAGGCCCTGACTTTGCACAGCCGGACCGATCGCCTTCTCAGCGACGAAAAGCTGATGGACATCTGCCAGGAGGGGGCTTTTGCGCAAGTGCCCGGACCGGTGGATGTGCGGCTGGAGATGGAGATTTCGCGCAGTACGGGACGGCTGTGGGTCCGATTGCTGCGCGAAGAGGCCAAAAAGCGCTGATTTCTCCCGTGTCAGGGGGACTTTTCCTCCGAGTTTCCCGTGGCACGAGGTTTGAACCCCGTTACGCGAGCCGTTCCACTTTGGGACGCGTGCAACACGAACAAGTTCAGGGGTTCTTACACATGGCCACCGATATCGATCTACACCTCGGCAAGCGTCTGCGTCGTCGTCGCCGTCTGCTGGGGCTGACCCAACAGCAACTGGCGCTGGCCGTCGGCATCCGTTTCCAACAGATCCAGAAGTATGAATGCGGCGCCAACCGGATTTCGGCCGCCCGCCTCTTCCAACTGGCCAAGGCTTTGGAAACCCCGATCAACTATTTCTACGATGGCCTGAGCGACGAGAAGACCGAAGTCGCCGCCGTCAACAACGAGGGCATCGAAGTGTTCTCGCGCAAGGAAACCCTGGATCTGATCCAGGCCTATTACCGCCTATCGGAGCGCCCGCGTCGCCGTCTGCTGGACCTGGCGAAGTCGTTGAACGGTGAAAGCGAACAAGCGGCGTAAGTATTGGTTTGCGCTTGCCTCCGGCTTCGCCGTCGGAGGTTTGCTCTGAAAATCGTGTTCGTGACTGGACCCGCCCGCTGAACCACAGTAAGCGGGTCCACATGTCCGACACACCCGATTTTGCCCGTCTCGAAGCCTTCGCGCTCGAACTCGCCGCCGCTGCCGGTGCCGCCGCCTTGCCGCTGTTCCGCACCGGTCTCGACACCGACAACAAGCTGGCCCATCTGTCTCGTTTCGATCCGGTGACCGAAGCCGACAAGGGTGCCGAGCGTGCCATTCGCGCGCTGATCAACCGTCATTTCCCCGACCATGGCATCATTGGCGAGGAATATGGCGAGGAAAATACCGATGCCGAGTTCGTCTGGGTTCTGGATCCGGTCGACGGCACGCGCGCCTTTATCTCCGGACTGCCCTTGTGGACGACCCTGATCGGCCTTCGTCACCGCGGCCGGCCGGTATTGGGCGTCATCGCGCAACCCTATCTGCAGGAAGTCTTTCTCGGTTCGCCCCTGGGTTCGCGCCTGATCACGCCGCGCGGCGATGTGCCGTTGAGGGTGCGTGGTTGTGTGGGGCTGCATGATGCGGTGATCGGGACGACCGATCCGAACCTGTTCCCCGGCATCGAAGGCGAGGCCTATGGCAGCCTTTTGAAGGCCGTGAAGCTGGCGCGCTACGGCTGCGACGCCTATGCCTTCGCCATGGTCGCCATGGGGACGATGGATATCGCGCTGGAGACCGGGCTGAAGCCGTGGGATATCGAAGCCATCATACCCGTTATCGAAAATGCCGGCGGGGTGGTGACGGATTGGCGGGGGGAGCCTGTGCCGGACACGGCAGGTCAGGTCATTGCCGGCTCTTCGCGCGAGTTGGTCGAGGCGGCGCTGGAGCACCTGAAGGGGGCGGCAAGCACGTAAAGTAATGGGGTCTGGGGTCCGCGACCCCAGTCTTCCTGATATCTTTCTGCTTTTCGGCCCTGAGAGGGGCCGAAAAGCAGAAAGATTTTAAGAGTAATGTTGGGCCCCCAAGAAACGTTCTTTGGCCCCAGACCCCGTTCGCTTTACGCGCTTTTCTGGTCCTCTGCGGAGGCGCCACTAACGTCTTCGGGAAGCCCGTCGTCTCCCGACAGCGCCACATCCTCCGGCAACTCATCCTCGATCGACGGCATCTCCCGCCGCACCTCACCGACAATCCCGCGCGGCGCCACAAAGTCCAGCAACTCATCCAGATGCCGTATCGCCTCGCCGCGATACTCATCCGACTCGATCAGCACCTCATGCTCGGCGCCCGCGATCTCGATATAGTTGGCCTTGCCCAGCTTCTTGGCAAACTTGTTCGACGGCTGCTTATTGATCAGGTGATCATCGCCCGAGCACAGGATGGTAATCGGCGTCTTGACCTTCTTGGCGACCTTGCCCTTATCCTTCAGCAAGGTCTCCCCCACCTTCAGCGCGAACGACAGCCAGCCCCAGGTCGGCGATCCGACCGCCAGGTGCGGACAGGCAAACAACTGCTCGCGCCAGGTTTCATACCGCGTCCGGTCGTGCGTCAGCGCATCGTTGTCAAAGGTATGCTCGAACGGATCGTCGAAAATTTCCGGCACATAGTCCGTACCGCGGCCGTGATTGACCTGCCAGTTGGTCTGGAAATTCACCGACCATAGCGAATGCTTGCCGGTCTTCATGCGCAGCATCGGATTGGTGAAGAAGGCGCCCGCAATCCGCGGCTCGCCCTTGATCAGGGTCATTAGGTTCAAGGCCGCGCCCATCGAATGCCCCAGCATCAGCCACGGCTTGGGCGCGCGGTCTTCGAACGCGTCCAGCAGGCGCTGAAAATCGTCCATGAATTCGTCGGCCGCCCGGGCGTGGCACTTCAGCCGGTCCGGCAACAAGCGTGCCGACAGCCCCTGACCGCGCCAGTCATGCGCCACCACACACAGGTCGCGCGCCAGCAGGTCGCGGATGATCTCATAATATTTCTCAATCGGTTCGGACCGGCCCGGCGAAATGAACACCGTACCGCGCGCCGGGTTTCTGGGCTCCCAAAAGCCCAACCTCAGCCGCAAACCGCCGGCGCCACGGTACCACTCCCCGGAGCCGCCCTCAGGCGCACGCGATTCCGGAACCGACATCAAAGGCGCATTGGCAGACAGGGCAGCAATCCGACTCATTGCGGCTTCCTGAATTTCAAGGTCATGCGGTCGCTCTCCCCAATGGACTCGTACAAGGCGCCGTCGAACTCGGGGTTAGGCGGCTGGCCACGTTCCGCAGTCTGACGATACGGTGGCAATGTCCATACCCCGAAAGGATGATCTTTGTCATCCTTCGGATTGGCGTTGATCTCGCTGGCCTGGACAAACTGAAATCCTGCCTCGGCCGCCAACTGGCGCACGAACGGCTCCTGGACATAGCCCTTGGCCCCCGCCGGGTCCTGGGCGGCGCCAATGTCGGCACGGTGCTGTTCCACCCCCAGAATACCGCCAGGCTTCAGGGCGGCATAGGCATCCTCGAACGCCTTCTCCACCGAGCCCCGCATCATCCAGTCCTGAATCACCAGCAGCATCAGAACGCAATCGGCCGAGCCCGCCGGCAACAGTTGCGGGCTCTCCGGACCAAACTCGGTGAATTCGACGCTGCCGTAGAGCTTCTTGTTGCCGGAAAACCGCTCGCGGTACTTGGCGTTCAAAGCCGCCATGGCCTGGTCAGCCGGCGATTTCGATTCGAAAAGTGCAGCGATATACTGGCCCTTGCCGTGGCTCAGATACGGCGACAGAATTTCGGTCATGTAACCAAAACCCGGCCACATATCGATGACGGTGTGCTTGGGCCGGATCTCGAAAAAGTTCAGCAGGCCGATCGGGTGGCGGTACTTGTCGCGCGCCTTGTCGGTCTGGCTGCGCCAGCCGCCGCTGACGGCCCATTCCAGCGTACCGTCCTGCTTGGCCAGCTTGGGGTCGATGACCTCCTCACCCTCGGTGCCGTCGGGGATGATTTCGGAGTCCGGCGATTTGTCGCCACACCCGGCCAGACCGCCAAGCAGCGCGACGCCACCCAGGCCAAGCCCGGTGCTCATCAGGTGTCTGCGATTGAGGTCAGCCAAAAGGGTAATCCGCGTAACGCTCCATTGCGCGCCAAACTAGGTGCTTCGCTGCAAAAGGTCAAAGCGGATTATCCATCGTTCCCAGCGAGGCACTTTGAAATGATTCAGGCCGAGGCGAAAAGGGCTGGTTTCGAGAACCGGAGAGGAGCGTACCGTGCTGAAGGAGCGAAGCGTTAGCACAACAAAAATGGGTACGTGAGCACCGGAAGCGCAGAAAACGGCCCTTTGCAGACCGGCCTCAATCATTTCACTCGCCTTCGATTTCCTTCATACCACTCTGGATGTAGTTCGGCTCGCCCATCATCTTGATGAGATTGAGCTGAGTTTCCAGGAAGTCGATATGGTGTTCGGTGTCTTCCAAAATGCGCTTGAGTAGCTCACGGGTGACATAGTCGCGGTGTTCTTCGCAGTATTTCACGCCATCGACCAGAACGCCGTGACCGCGAACCTCGACGCCGAGGTCGGCCTCCAGACACTCGGTGATGGTCTCACCGATTCGCAGCTTGTGCAGGTCCTGCAGGTTGGGCAGACCGTCGAGGAACAGCACCCGCTTGATCAGCAGGTCGGCGTGCTTCATCTCCTCGATCGATTCCTTGTAAACGATCCGGCCCAGGTGATAGAGGCCCCAGTTTTCGATAATCCGCGCGTGCAGGAAATACTGGTTGATCGCCGTCAGCTCATTGGTGAGCACCTTGTTGAGCAGCTTGATGATTTCGGGCTGGCCTTTCATGGCGCATCTCCTGAGACGGTTTCAATGCAACACAACATAGCCGCCTCACCTCACCGTGTGAAGTGACTTTTATCAATTAATCCAGAAACTTAGTGCGAATGATAATGCGATTGACTAGCAGACCGCGAATGCGAACTATTCCGCCGCCATGCTGAGTGATACCTGAGCGTCGTCAATCATTTCGCGCATCTCGCAAACACAGCGCGCACATTGCGGCCGGCAGCCGGCGTGGTCGAAAACCTGCTTGGGAGTCGAAGCCCCGGACGAGATGGCGGCGTTGACGTCGCGTTCGCGGATACCGTTGCAGTTACAGACGTACACGTAATGAACCCAGGCAGATGACAATGCGAATGCGTCTCAGATAACATGAGGCTGATTCAATTGCAAGTCATTCGCATAGATTTTCGGATATCCGGGCTTGCTTGGGCGGGACCGCTCTCATGAGCAGACTGTGGTTGCCAGCGAGTGCGATGCGGCGGTCGGCAACTCTCTTTGCGGATTGCAGCAGGCCCGCTACTCCCACAACAAGTCGCCCCACCACCGCTACGCTGCGCTTGCGGCCCCCCTCCCCGCGCGAAGATGCGCGGGGAGGTATAAGAAAGGTGAAAAGCCTCCCGGCGCGAACCGGGAGGCTTGGTCTTCGCAGGGTCGTTACGACTCAGTTGCCGTTGTTGTTATAGCCGTAGCTGGGGGCCGCTTCTTCGCGCCAGTTACCGTTGGCATCGCGATAACCGTAGGTCTGAACCTGACCTTCGTGCCAGCGGCCGCGGGAATCCTTCCAGCCCACGGCGACAGGGCGGCCGGTGCGCCACACACCTTTGTCGTCACGCCAACCCGCCGTACCGGTATTGTAGGCGGTACCGTTGTTGTACGAGGTGCCGTTGTTATATGGCTGGCCATTGTTATAGGGCTGGCCAACCTGATAGTTGCCGTTGCCGTTGCCGTTATTGTAGGCATAGCCCGGCGTCGTGCGGCGGTTGGTGTCGTAATAGACGACGCTGTAAGCGCTGGTCTTGGGCCGGCTCTTGAAATAGACGACGTCATAGCCTTCCGGCGGGCTCATCGGCTCGTAGGCGCTGCCCTGATAGGAATAGTATTCGCCGTTCAGGCACTTGGTGCTGTCGCTGGCAATCTTGCGACCCAGCGCACCGCCGGCCACGGCGCCGATGATGGCGCCCAGACCGCGTTCATTCTTCGATACCTGGCTGCCAGCGACCCCACCGGCGACGGCGCCGATGATGGTGCCTGTGGTCTTGTTGTTCTTGGCATAGCAGTAGCCGTCATAGCTTTCCTGAGCCATGGCCGCGGCCGGTACGGTGAGCATCATGGCGGCGATCGCGCCGGCCATCAGCTTGTGAGTGTGCGTCATCATGGTCGTCTCCTTCGGTCGAACAAATTACCGCCCGATGAGGCGCATCTTAGACTTGCACACCGGCGCAGCAATTCGGGGACCACACCTAAGTGACCGTCTGTGGATAAATTCGACATAAGGGGCGCGTGACGAATCTTGCGTCATCGGGGCTTCTTGCTTATTGCAGGCGCCATGGATTGCCGCCTTTACCTCATCACCCCGCCGCAAATCGCCGATGCTCAGGCCTTTGCCCGCGACCTCGAAGCCGCCCTGTCCGCCGGCGAGGTCGCCGCCCTGCAGATTCGCCTGAAGGACACGCCGCCGGATTACATCCGCGCGGTGACGCGGGTGCTGACCCCCATTGCGCATGCCCATGGCGTCGCGGTGCTGATGAACGACCATGCCGACCTGGCGAAGGAACTCGGCCTGGACGGCGTCCATATTGGCCAGTCGGACATAGCCTTCAAGGAGGCCCGCCGCATCCTGGGGCCTAAGGCCATGATCGGGGTCACCTGTCACAATTCGCGCCACCTGGCCATGGACGCGGCCGACGCCGGGGCCGACTATGTTGCCTTCGGCGCCTTCTATCCGACCCAAACCAAGACGGTCGAGCACATGGCGGAGCTGGAAACCCTAACCATCTGGCAGGAAAGCATGGAGGCGCCGTGCGTCGCCATCGGTGGCATTACTGCGGATAATGCGCGGGAAGTGGCCGAAGCCGGGGCTGATTTTATCGCGGTGTCGGGTGCGGTGTGGAACCATCCCGACGGCCCGGCTGCCGGGGTAAAGGCGTTGCTGGCGGCGATAGCGTGATTACTGAGCCGCCGGTTTCACGCCCTGCGGCAGTGGCCAGCCGACCGAGATTTCCGTCACCACCGGCGCGTAGGCCTTCACCCGCGTATCGTCGGATTGGACCTGAACCTCGCCCATGATGCCATCGGCGACGACGCCGTCGCCGCTGACATTGTCGAAGCGCAGCGAGATATGGCAGCCGGCCACCTCGCTGCTCAGCTTGCCACCGGTGAAGTCGCCATAGCCGCCGTAATCCCAACCGAAACCCGAGATCAGGAAGGGCTTGCCGTTTGCGGTTTCGACCTCGGCCAGGGGCGTGCCGATATGGATTCCCAGGGGTCCGGTGACGCGGCTGTCTTCGCCGCGGGCCCGAACGGTCGAGACGACCGTCTTCGCCTCGTCCCACCACACGATATCGATGCGTCGTTTGGGATCGTCGGGGTACAGGATGGCGCCCATCAACTGCGTGCCTTCCGGTCCGCCGACATCGCCGAAAACCAGATCCTTACCGTACTCAGACTTCAGCTCGTCCGCCGTCGTCTTCGGCCCGGCGGGCGCTATGCAGTCAACCCGGTCGCCAGCGACAGCCGAAAGTGCCGATGCGCTTTCGGTCTGGGGTGACGGCTTGGGAGAGCAGGCGGCGACACACAGAAACAGCGCGGTCAGCGTGAGAGATTTACGATACATTCCGGAGTCTCCATTTATCCAACCCTACCCCCGTCCCATCCCGGCGTCAAAGCGTGCTTGCCTTTGCACCTGTAAACCGCTAGTACCCGCCGCAACAAAAATCCTTCTTTGACAAGTCGAATCCATGAAAATCAACGCCAACACCATCAAGCCGGGCATGATCCTGGAATACCAGAACGGCCTGTGGACCGTGGTCAAGACCGAGCATGTGAAGCCCGGCAAGGGTGGCGCTTTCGCTCAGGTCGAGATGAAGAACCTGGTGACCCGTACCAAGCTGAACGAGCGTTTCCGCTCCGACGACACGGTCGAGCGCGCGGTTCTGGAACAGCGTGACCATTCGTACCTGTACGAAGACGGCGACATGCTGGTGTTCATGGACCAGGCCAATTACGAACAGATCAGCCTCAGCAAGGAATGGGTCGGTGAAGACCAGGTCCGCTACCTGCATGACGGCATGGTCGTGGTCATCGAATTCCACGACGAAAAGGCTATCGGCATGAGCCTGCCCGACACGGTCGTGCTGGAAGTCGTCGAGACCGAGCCGACCGTCAAGGGTCAGACCGCGTCGTCGTCCTACAAGCCGGCCATCGCCTCAAACGGCATGCGCATAATGATCCCGCCCTTCATGGGCACCGGCGAACGTATCGTGGTCTCGACCGAGACCGGCGAATATATGAAGCGCGCGGACTAATCACAGTTGCGGCAACTGCCATTCCGGCTTCGAGATGCCCGTGCTAAGAGAACGGCGTTTCGGAGCTGGAGGTCTGGCTCTCCTGCGGAGGCTTGACGATGAAGAAAGTACTTCTGGCGTGCGGCGTTCTGGTTCTCGGCATTGGCGGACAACTGGCCATGGCCGGTGACAAGCCCAAACTCTCGGTACAAAACGGCGTCTCCCTGCCGGTTCAGGGCCAGAACGCGACTTCGTCAACTACGGCCACCATGGTGTCCGACACCAGCGTCGAGAACGACAATCCAAACGCCAAGCGCAGTGGCAACTCCCTGACCGTCAACGGTACGACGGATGTGACGGACAGTTCCTCGACTTCGGCAGCCCGGGATGGCGTCCCCAAGACGAAAAGCAATATCAAGAACGACTGAGCGGCGTAACCGTTCACCTCACATTGTAAATCTCTCTTCGCAAGGTCCACCATGGTCACGGTACTGCAATCTTCTCTCATCCAGGTCATGGTCAGCGCCGTGCGCAAGGGCTGCAAAGGTGTCGCCCGCGATTTTGGCGAGGTGACCGAGCTTCAGGTCTCCAAGAAGGGGCCTGGCGACTTTGTCACCGCCGCCGACAAGCGCGTCGAAGCCGCCCTGCTGGAAGAACTGACCCGGGTGCGTCCGGGTTACGGCTTTCTGGGCGAAGAGACCGGTGAAACCATCGGCACCGACAAGACTCACCGCTGGATTGTCGATCCTATCGACGGCACCACCAACTTTGTGCATGGCATTCCGCACTTTGCCTGCACGGTAGCGCTGGAACGCGACGGCGAGATCGTCGCCGGCGTTACCTTCAATCCGGTGACGAACGACCTGTACTGGGCCGAAAAGGGCAAGGGCGCCTATCATAATGATCGTCGGTTGCGGGTGTCGGGCCGAAAGAACCTGGATGAGTCTTTGATCGGTACCGGCGTGCCGTTTATCGGCAAGCCCGGCCACGCTCAGGCGCTGAAAGACCTGCACCAAATCATGCAGCGCACGGTCGGCATCCGCCGCAACGGCGCCTGTTCGCTGGACCTGTGCTATGTGGCGGCCGGTCAGTTCGACGGATTCTGGGAACGCGGCATCAAGCCGTGGGACATGGCGGCGGGCCTGCTGATGGTCACCGAAGCTGGCGGCAAGTTCAGCTCGATCGACAGTGATGCATCGCCGCTGATCAGTGGTGAACTGGTCTGTTCCAATACCGAGTTGCATCCGCAGTTGATCGAAAAGCTGAAACTGGCGAAGTAAGACGTACGTGCTCTCCGGCTTTGCCGGCAGGTGCCAGGGGGAGAGGACGAGAACCGAGCGAAGCGTGGGCGATCGGGAGATGACGTTCAACTCTTTCAGTTTCTGGCCGAACCAACCCCTCACCCCTACCCTCTCCCCTCAAGTGGGGAGAGGGAGTATCGACAGTGCTCACCATCTTCCATCAACACTCGGCCTGAATTATTATCTTACAAATCAGTCTTTTGTAAAATTCACGCCGTGCTTGACAGGTGGGCGGTTTTACGTGCCTCCTTCGCGAAAAAGACGTTGAGGAGATAACGCAAATGACTGGGATGATCACACGCCGTAGCGCGCTCACCGCAGGTCTCAGCCTGGCCGCCATGCCGTCCCTGGTTAGGGCCGGGGAAACGCCGAAGGCCATCAGCCCGCCGGGCTCGATCCTGGGCGAAGGCCCGCTGTGGTCCGAGCGTGACAACACACTCTACTGGGTCGACATCCGCGGCAAGAAGCTGCACGCCTATGGTCTGGGCGACGGCGCGCTGAAGCATTGGGACATGCCCGACCTGATCGACTGGGTCGTGCTGCGCAAGTCCGGCGGGTTTCTGTGCGCCATACTGCGCACAGTCCATGCCTTGACCCTGGAGCCGTTCAGCCTGACGCCGCTGTTCGAGATCGAACCGGAAAACAAGGATAACCGGCTTAACGACGGCAAGGTTGACCCACACGGCCGGCTGTGGACCGGCACCATGCATATGCCGTTCAACCAGAAGACGGCGGCGCTGTACCGGATCGATCCGGACCTCAGCGTGCATAAGGTCGACAGCCCCTATCTGTGCACCAATGGGCCGGGCTTCAACCGCGACGGCACGCGCATGTACCACAACGAAACCTCGGAGGGCATCGTCTACGCTTTCGACGTGGCGGCCGATGGAGCGCTGTCGAACAAGCGGGTGTTTTACACCTTCCCCAAAGGTGTAGGTCTGCCGGACGGGGTGACGGTCGACGCCCAGGACGGCATCTGGGTATCGCATTACAACGGCGGCCGGGTGACGCGGTTCAAGCCGGACGGCACGATCGATTTCGAGATCAAGGTGCCGGCGAAACAGTCGACCAGCATGACCTTTGCCGGTCCGAACCTCGACCGCATGTTCGTGACGACCGCCGCCCAGCCGCCGGTCGATGCCGACGATCCGCAGGCGGGGACGCTGTTCGAGATCCCGAAGGCCAGCCTGCGCGGCCATACCGGCCTTCCGACCACGATGTTCGCGGGTTAGGTTTCAACCTTCGCGTCTTTGCGTCTTCGCGTCTTCGCGTCTTCGCGTGAGATACTTTTTGTGGCGCCTCCGCCTCATCAACTTCGGAAGACAAGAGGTTTCACGCGAAGACGCGAAGGAAATACGGCCATATTGGTTCAGATGTCGATTCCGACCGACGCTGCTACCTCGCGCGCCGACTGCCCCTGGCCATCGCAGGCGTCCGGGTTGGCTCCCGCCGCCAGCAACAGGCGGATAATCTCCGCCTGCTCCCGTTTCGCCGTAGGCGTGCCGCTGCCACCGCGGCCGGTCGTGCGCAAGGCCAGGTGCAGGGGCGCGGAACCATTGCCGTTCTTCAGATTCGGATCGGCGCTACCCGCCAGCAGCGCCTCGACGGCGGCGGAGCCACGTGTCCTGACCGCACGATGCAGCGGCGCCACGCCCGACATGTCGATGGCATTGGGATCGGCCCCGGCCTTTAGCAACACATTGATCGTTTCGGCCTGGGCGCCGGGCAGGACGCGGTTGGTATCGGCGGCATAGTGCAGCGGTTGGGCGCCCCGACGGTTGCGGACGGATATATCCGCGCCATGGCTCAGCAGGTCCTCGGCCATGCGCCGGCGAAATCCGGCCGCCGCCATATGCAGTAAGGTGTCGCCAGCATAGAGATAGTGGGCAATGTCGGTCAGGAATGAGGCTTCCGCCGCCTTGCCACGCGGATCTTCCACCGATGCGGTCTTTACCAGGTGGGGGCCGGCGTCGAGCAGGCGAACCAGGCTGGCGCGATCATCGGCAACGATCGCACGCACCGCCGAGGTAAAATCCGGACCGTCGATCATGGCCGCCGCCTCCTATCCTCCGAATTGCAAGGCCGCCAGCCGGGCATACAGACCGTCGCGCGCCACCAGTTCCTCGTGCGTGCCGCTGTCGACCACGCGACCATGCTCCATCACCACGATACGGTCGGCCTTCAGCACCGTCGCCAAGCGGTGGGCGATCACCAATGTGGTGCGTTCGGCCATGGCTTCGTTGAGCGCTGCCTGGACCAGGCGTTCGTTTTCCGCGTCCAAGGCCGAGGTCGCTTCGTCCAGCAGCAGGACCGGGGCGTCGCGCACCAGAGCGCGGGCGATGCTTAGGCGCTGTTTCTGGCCACCCGACAGCGAGCGGGCGCGTTCGCCCAGCGGATGATCGAAACCTTCCGGCAGGGCCTCGATAAAGCCGAGGGCCTGGGCTTTCGTCGCGGCGGCGCGGATGTCGTCGTCGCTGGCGCCTTCGCGGCCAAAGCGAATATTGTCGGCCGGCGAACCCGAAAACAGCGCCGTATCCTGAGCCACCAGCGCCATGCGTTCGCGCACCGCCTTGGGGTCGGCGCGGCGGATATCGACACCGTCCAGGGCGATCGTGCCGGTCTCGAACTCGTAGTAGCGCAGCAGCAGCTTGAACACGGTCGACTTACCCGCCCCGAAGGTCCGACCAAGGCGACGGTCTCGCCCGGTTTGATATGCAGGCTGAAGCCGTCCAGCACAGGGGTCTCGGGCCGCGACGGATAGGCGAAGTTGACGCTGTCGAACAGGATCTCGCCCCTCGCCGGCACCGGCAGGGCGACGGCGTCTTTTGGCGCCTGGATATTGGGCTCCGAGCGCAGCAGTTCATCGATGCGCAGCATGGCACCGGCAGCCTTTTGGACATCGGCCCAGGTTTCGTTGAGATTGGCCACCGAACCGGCGGTGAAGATGGCCAGCATGACGAACTGGATCAGAACGCCGTTCGACATACGGCCATGCAGGACATCCTGCGCCCCCAACCAAAGCACAACCGACGTGCCGCCGAAGACCAGCGAAATCACCATGGCGGTCATGGTGGCGCGGGTCACGATACGCGACACCGACTTGGTGTAGGCGGCCTCGACGCCCTCATTGAAACGGTTCTGGGTGAAGCGTTCGCGCACAAAGGCCTGGACGGTTTCCAGCGCATCCAGCGATTCGCCGGCAAAACCGACGGCGCGGGCAAACATGTCCTGGGTTTCGCGCGTTACCTTGCCGACGTGGCGGCCAAAGGTGATCAGCGGCACGAGGATGAAGGGGAAAAGTCCCATCACCATCAGGGTCAGCTTCGGCGACACCACCATCATCAGGGCCAGACCGATGACGAAGCTGAGCAGGTTACGCAGGGCGATCGAGATCGAGGCCGCCACCAAGGTTTCGATGATCTGAATGTCGGCGGTCAGGCGCGAGATGACCTCGCCGGTGCGCATCTTGAGAAAGAAACCTGGGTCGAGCTTCAGGATATGGCCGAAGACGTCTTCGCGCAGGTCGGCGACAATGCGTTCGCCCATGCGGGTGATAAAGAAGTAGCGCAGTGCCGTTGCCAGCGCCATGACGAGGGCGACCGCGCCCAGGACGACGAACCATTTGTTCAGTTCGGCAACCTGACCCGAGCCAAATCCCTTGTCGATCAGTTCCCGCGCGATAAAAGTCATCACCGGCAAGGTGGCCGAGGAAATGGCCAGGAACAACAGCATGAACAGGCCATTGACCCGTTGCCGCCACAGATACGGCCCCAGGCGCATCAGCGGGCGCAGGTCGCGGGTCTTGGCGCGCCGGGCCGCGGTGGCGCGCATATCGCCGATAAGCTCGGCGCCGGCGCCGGGACGGTCGGTGTTTTCGATCTGGGGGGAGGAGTCAGCCATGGCCCCGGCTTTAAACAGTAATGGCTTGCGCTGCAACGCGTCATCATGTATGTCGCGCGACCATTCAATTATTCGGCGTCCGCGCTTATGCTGGCTGGACGTGAAGGAACACGACGATGAAAAAAGAAGGCCACCCCGATTACCACTGGATCACGGTTACCATGACTGATGGTTCGACCTACCGGACGCGCTCGACCTACGGCAAGCCTGAGGCCGTGCTGAACCTCGACATCGACCCGCGCACGCACCCGGCCTGGACCGGTGGTACCGGCACCCTGCTCGACCGCGGTGGCCGCGTCTCGCGTTTCAACAACAAGTTCGGCGGCTTCCTCAAGAAATAAGCAGCCACTTGGCATCAAGTTTGAAAATCCGGTTCAGGCCCGCCTGGACCGGATTTTTGTTGCGCGAAAGCTGTGCTAAGACTGCAACGAGTGAGGGAGGGGGAATGATGAGTCTGGCAGCCTTGAGTCTCGGTCTTGTACTGGCCAGTTCGGGTTTTCGCGTCGATACGCTGGTTCCCGATGAAGGCTATGTCGGCGGTTGCTTCATCGGTTTGCAGCGCGCCGACTCATGGTTCGACGATGGCTATATCTTTGTAGACGATACGCTTAGCCAGGGTGATATCCGCATCGACGGGGGCTATGTCCGGCTGAGTCTGTTTGCCGGTGATAACGGTGACAGCGACATTCACCGCTTCTTCCACAGCGACGACCGCCAGACCGTGGTGGAGGAAAACCTGAAGGTCACCAACAGTTCGACCGATACGGATGGCTGGGTCACTGAGGTGGTGACGGGAAGGCTGACCGTGACCCATAAAGGCCGGACTATGACTTTGAGGGTTAAAGGCAGCCGCAGTTGCTGAGCCGGCAGCTAGGGGCTAAGACGGTTTTATGCGCACATTGCACACGCCTTACGACGGCTCATCGAAGCTGTTCACCATCGGTTTGAAGCCGCTCGACCCGGCCGAGTGGATCGATGTTGATCAGCATCTGTGCGGTCATCTTGACGAAAAAGACAGGGTGCTGGCTCGGCACCCCGACGAGGTGCTTGCCGTCGAGCCCGGTACCGAAGACGCCCAGGCCGAGGTTCTGGAGTTGTTGATTCCGCATCTGCTGGAACGCTATCCGGGCCAGTACCGGCTGGATGGGACTGCGGTCGCGCTGCCGCAAGCTTTCCGACGGGTGCGGCTGGACGATTTCGTGCCGCCGTTGTTGACCGCATCGCAGTTGGTCCAGGATGATCTGGTCATCATGCGCAAGGGCGAGGACGGCTGGCGGTTGGCGGCAGGGTGTCTGTGTTTTCCGTCGTCGTGGCGGCTGCGCGACAAGTTCGGCAAGCCGATGCATCAGGTGCATGGCCCGGTTCCAGGCTTTGGCGAAGGGTCGCGTAATAACGACCTGATCAACCGGATGTTCGATAATCTGCAGGTGCCAGTCGTGCGGTGGAACTGGTCTCTGTACGGCGATGACGTGCTGTATCATCCAGAGCCCGGCAACCAGGTCAAGCGGTTCGGCGACGGGAATATTGCGGACAGGGTGTTTTTCCGGCTGGAGCGCCAGACCCTGCGCAAGCTGCCACGGTCGGGAGATATCCTGTTTACGATCCGGATCATGATTGATCCGATGGAGGCGATGGAATCGCACCTGGAAGGCCCGCAACTGGCCCGGGCTTTGATCGAGCAGTTGGAGGCACTGACGCCGGAGCAGTTGGACTACAAGGGGTATACGGCGGAGCGGCAGAGACTGATCGACCGGCTGGAGCGAATTGCGGCGCCGGTGGTGTAAATTACCTCTCCCAGGAGGCGGGGAGAGGGGTTTCTTTCAGGGCGACCAGCCTTTCGGGGCCATTTCGAAGCCCTCGAACGTGAAGCCCGGCGCCACGGTACATCCGCACAGCGTCCAGTCTCCCGCCGATTCTGCCCCTTGCCAGGCGCCAGCCGGCACCACGACCTGCGGCTCGTGCGGTCCAAGCACATGCAACACCGTCGCGCCCCGATCATGGATCGCCAAACGTAACGGTGCCCCGCCATACCAGTGCCAGACCTCGACCGCGTCAACGCGGTGCCAGTGCGACACCTCGCCGTCCTTCAGCAAATAATAGATCGCCGTCGACGCGCTGCGGCCGTTGATACGGCGCGGATCTCGGAAGGTCTCGCGGTAGTGACCACCTTCCGGATGGGGCTTCAGGTCCAGTTTGGCGATGATGTCTTCGGCTGTCGTCATAGCGAAATCCTGCACCGGATTTACGAAATGGCCAAGTCGTGATTAACTGTGTTGGGTATGTTGGGGGATATCATGAAAACCTTTGTTGCAGTATCGCTTTGGGCTGCGCTGGCTTCCGGCGCCCACGCGGCACCGGCCTTCACCATCGATGACCTGTCACCCGGCGAGGGAATCGCCTCAGAATGCTATGTCGTGCTGTGGCGCAGTTCCGCGAAAACCCAGAATGGCGTCAGACCTGCCGTTTTGGAAAGCGACGGGGAACGCGCCTATGTCAAGGTAGACGGCGAGGTCTATCCGCTTCGTCCCGTGGGTCAATACACCTACGAAAGTGCCGCGTTGCGAAGCCAGGATCAGCTTCCCGCCGTAAAGGTCGCCGCGCAACTCAAGACGATTCGCACCGATATCACCGACGAGGGCGTTGAAGTCCGCGATCTCAAAGGTGAAATGCAGGTGACTTACGGTGGTCGGCATCAGACGATCAAGGTCTTGGGGGAATATGCCTGCGTCGCTTCCGCACCGCAATGAGACAACTCTGGAAGAAAAGCGAAGGACATGCGTAAACTGATCTTGATGACGACCGCGCTGCTGCTTCTGCCGGTGATCGCATCCGCCGCCACGTTCACCATCGATGAGATCATTCCGGGCGAAGGCCACGAGGGCGATTGCTATCTGCGTCTATGGCGGGAGAATGCCAAAGCCGTCGACGACAGCGGGCCGCCATCGATCCTCGAGAACAGCGGTGACGGCGCCTACTTCAAAATCGACGGAAAGGTCTCGTATCTCAGCTCCATAAAGCACGCCTATAAGGACAAGGAGATTTACGAGCTTTATGTCGACACGCGGCGCGGTATCCAGGTCGAGCAGAAAATCACCATAACCCGTAAGGACTTGCATCCTGACGGTGACACGCTTCATCTGAAGGGGACGCTACGGGTCGACTACAAAGGTCAAAGTCAGGTTCTTGAGGTAGGCGGCGAAGATATCTGTTATTCTGGTTGAACACAGGGAGGGACTTCATATGCGTAAATTCATTCTGGCGGCCGCGGCCGGCCTGCTTCTGCCCGTAACGGCTTCCGCCGCCTCCTTCACCGTCGAAGAACTGGCGGCCGGCGAAGGCCATGAGGGCGACTGCTATACCTGGCTGGCACGCGAGCCCGCCGAAGATCCGTCTCGCGCCATCTTCGAAGATGTTGGCGGCCGCGCCTATATCAAGGTCGACGGCCAGGTCCTCAGCCTGCGCGCTTCAGGCGGCAACCGCGGCGAAGAGCATTCGACCGCGACCTTTGAAGACAAGACCACCGGGCTGACCGTGGCCCAGGACCTCGTCATCGAACAGGCCAGCGGTGCCGATAACTGGGGCGCCTACATCGTCAAGGGCAAGCTGAAGATTACCTATCAGGGTGAAACACAGACGATCCGCGTTCGCGGCAAAAGCGTCTGCGAAGCGCCGGAACGCAGCGCAGTTCCGTCCGACCGCAAACGCCCGCAAAAATGATCGTTCCGAAAATGGGTCAGGCTCGCCTTCAAGGCTGAGCCGAAAAGGGCGGGTTTCGAGAACCGGAGCGGAGCGTGCTGTGCTCAAGGAGCGAAGCGGTAGCACGCTGGAACTCAGTACGTGAGCACCGGAAGCGCAGAAAACGGCCCTTTGCAGGCCAGCATCACTCATTTTCCTACGCCGCCAGTTGCTCCTTGACCTTCTCCGCCAAGGTCTTGATGTCCAGGGGCTTGGGCAGGAAGCTGACGTTCTTTTCCTCTTCCAGCAGGTCCGAGAATTCCGACTCGGCATAGCCCGAGATGAACATCACCGGCACATTGCCGATCATCGGCCGCGCGCGTTTCAGCATCGACGGACCATCCAGACCCGGCATGATGACGTCCGAGATCAGCAGGTCGAACTTGCCGTTCTCTGCCTCGATGATCTCCAGAGCCTCTTCGCCGTCGCAGGCTTCGATCACCTCATAGCCGCGCTGGCGCAGAAGATGGGCCGCAATGCCGCGCACGATCTGCTCGTCCTCGACGAACAGGATACGGCCGACGCCCGACAGGTCCTTGGGCACCGGCTTGGCCGCGGCCTCCGGCTTGGGCGCGGCGGGCGCCTTTTCCTCTTCAACCCAGACCGGCAGGAAGATGCGGAAGGTCGCACCCTGCCCCAGCTTGGAGTCGATCTGGATATGGCCGCCGGCCTGGGCGATGATACCGTGCACGGTCGACAGGCCCAGGCCCGTCCCCTCGCCCAGCGGCTTGGTGGTGAAAAAGGGCTCGAAGACCTGCGAGATGATCTCCGGCGGGATGCCCGGTCCAGTGTCCGACACCTCGATCAGAGCCGCGCCCTGGGCCGGAGCCGTGTCCCAGCCGCGCCACTTGGCTTCAGCCTGGGTCAGGGCCTTGGCGGCGATCATCACCTTGCCGCCGCCCTGGGCCTTCATAGCGTCGCGGGCGTTGACGACCAGGTTCATCATGACCATTTCCATCTGCCCCTTGTCGACATGGACATTGGGCAGGTTGCGGCCGTAATCGGTCTCCAACTTGACGTCCTCGCGCACAAGACGGCGCAGCAGGACCTCGGCCTCACTGACCATTTCGCCGACATTCATGGTGACGCGCTTGACGGTCTGTTTGCGGGCAAAAGCCAACAGGTTGCGCACCAGGTCCTCGGCGCGGACGATGATCTGCTTGATGCCGTTCAGGTCGTCATAGGACGGATCGCCTAGGGGGTGGTTGAGCAGCAATTGGTCGTTACGGAACTTGAACCCGGTCAGCAGGTTGTTGAAGTCGTGCGCCATGCCGCCGGCAACCTGGCCGATGGCCTGCATCTTCTGCGACTGGACCAGGGTCTGTTCCAGCTTCTTCTGTTCCGACACATCGAACAGGAACAGGCTGAAGCCGCCGGCAACCGCCGAGACATAGATCTGAACCGAGCGCGTCGCCTTGGCGGTCAACTGGATGTCGAACGGCCCGGCCTTGCCGGTGCGCAGCTTTTCGGTCAGGTCGGCGCGCGAATTCTCGGTGACCAGGGCGCCGAAATCCAGCCCCTTCAGGTCGTCCGGGGTCTTTTCGACCAGGGCAGCGAAGACGGTGTTGTAGTCCTTGATGCGTGAGGCGAACAGGTCGCCATTGCCGGCATTGTCGATGATCAGGGCGGCGCCGAATGGGGCGGACCCGGCAAAGGCGTCCATCTCGGCCGGCGGCATCTCGGCCTTGACTTCGGCCTCGCTGTCGTCAAGCAGGAAGCCGGCCTGTTTGATCGGATTGACGTCTTCATGATGCAGCATCAGGCCGTTGCCCAGAACGCCTTGCGAGGCGGCGCGGACGAGGACCAAATCTTCGCCGAGGCGCGAGGCGACCATTTCGTAATCAAAACCACCCAGACGCACCAGGGCGCGGCCCTGGCCTTGCGACTTGGCTTCACGCAGGGCCACGAACAGGGCGGGCGCTTCGTCGCCTTGCGGCAGGCGACGCTGGCCACCGCCGGCATCGCGCCAGGCGGCATTGACGGCGAGGATATGACCATCGAAACCGGCGACGGCGGCCGGTTCTTCGAGGGCACCGACAATGTCGGAACCGGTGAAGCCCTCGGCGCTGAGGATTTCCTCTTCGGTATTGAACGCAAACATGCCGAGGAAGATGACACCGGCAAAGGCAACGAGGATAATGGCCAGGACGACGCCGATGGGCAGCTTGCCCGCCACCAGCCACACGCCGAAACACGCCGTCGCCACAACGCCGGCGACGATGGCCAGACTCATGGGACTGGCTATCTTTTCCAGTCGTGCCAGTTTCCCCTTGGCAGTCGGTTTCGCAGCGGCAGGCTTGGAAACGCCAGGCTGGGAAACGCCAGGGCTGGAAGCAGCAGGCTGGGCTACGCTTTCCGCGGCGGGTTTGATTTCGGCACCTTGACTATCGGGCAAAGCGGTATCCTCACACAACGCGTGGCTGTGCGGGCGGCAATCGCCCGAGCAGCGAATCACAGACCAGAGTGTATCCCATTTGACGAAAGTGCGCGCTGATTCAAAATTTATAAGAATCCGTGGGTTATCAGAACCCGCGGCGCTTCTTCGCCAGGACGAAGCTGATCACCTGGGCAACGGCGGCGAAATGTTCTTCGGGGATGGTCTCGTCGACATCGATGGCGGCATAGAGCGCCCGCGCCAGAGGCACGTCCTCAACGATCGGGACATTGTGCTTGCCGGCCTCTTCGCGGATCTTGAGCGCCAGGGTGTCGACGCCCTTGGCGACACAGAGTGGCGCCTGCATCTGGCCCATCTCGAACTGCAGTGCTACGGCATAGTGGGTCGGGTTGGTGATGACCACGGTGGCGTCCTTAACGTTGGACATCATACGGCGGCGAGATTTTTCCATGCGGATCTGGCGCAGCTTGGCCTTGATGTGCGGGTCGCCTTCCATCTGCTTGTATTCTTCTTTTTGCTCCTGCTTGGACATCTTCATGCGCTGCATGAAGCGGAAGCGTTGCCACATGTAGTCGGCCGCGCCTTCGATAAACAGGAAGATGCACACCGCTATGGCCAGGGCGACGAAGACATCCATGGCATAGGGCAGGATCAGCAATGGCGAGGCCTTGGCCAGGGCCATGATTTCGTACAGCTTGCCTTTCAGCACCTGCCACACGATGGCGCCGGTGATGATCAGCTTGACGACCGTCTTGGCAAACTGGATCAGGGCATCAAAGCCGAACAGACGCTTGAAGCCTGACATAGGGTTCAGCTTGGTCAGGCTGGGCTTCAGCTTTTCGGTCGTGAACATCAGGCCGGTCTGCATGACATGGCCGCCGATGCCCAGAAGCAAGGTCACGCCCATGACGATGATGACGATCGGCAGGAAGGCAAACACCATCTCCCTCATAATGGTGACGCCGCCGTCGCCTTCCAGCGAACCCAGCAGTTGCTGGGGGTGCGCCAGGAAGGGGATCAGGTCGTCGACCAGGTCGCTTGACAGGGAGGGACCATAGAGAGCGATAACGGCGCATGCCCCGATGAGAGACAGCGCCTGGGGTAAGTCGGCAGATTTCGCAACATCGCCTTTTTCCCGCGCCTGCGAGAGTTTCTTGGCGGAGGCCTCTTCTGTCTTGTCCTCGCTATCGGGTTCCTCAGCCATGGGCGGCCTGCGGATGGGTTAGACGTGACAAAACAACGCAGACTTCCACTCTCCTATACTCCCCCGTTATACGGGGGAGGTGGCTGCAAGCGACAGCGCGCAGTCGGAGGGGGATTTCCTGGCGCGGCAGGCGGGGCGGCAGCCGACACGCCGGCGGGCCCAATCCCCCTCCGTCTCAGTTGCTGCCGCAACTGATCCACCTCCCCCGCATTGCGGGGAGTATAGTGGAGGAGGGAAGCCACCAGGCGTGCATGTTCTAGCTCACCCCTTTGATGAAGTAGGCCAGCAGCTCTTCATAGTGTTCGATGAACACCATGCCGGTCGCGCCCAGGCCCAGCGCCATGATGCTCAACCCGGCCAGCACGCTGACGGGGGTGGCGGCGAAAAAGACCGGAAAATTCGGCATCATCCGCCCGATAAACCCGGTCGCAATGTTGAAGATCAGGGCAAAGGCAATCAGCGGCGCCGACATCTGCAAGGCCAGCAAGAAGGTCTTGGTGACGGTCTGTAACATCAAGGTGGTGGCGTCTCCGACCATGACATCGCGGGTTGGAGCGAAGACCTGGTAGGAATCGACCATGGCCCGGATAAACAGGTGATGCAGATTGGTGGCATAGATCAGCACCATGCCCAGCATGGCCAGGAAGGTGCCCAGCGAGGTCGACGGCTGAGCCTGGGCGGGGTTGGCCGTCTGGGCAAACGACAGTGTCGTCTGAAGCGACATGATTTCCCCGGCGATGACCAGGGCGAAGATCAGCACGCGCATCAGGGTCCCGATCATCAGTCCGATGATGATCTCATGCAGGGCTATCCCCAGCATATCGCCCAGCGAGTTGGGCAGGGGTGGCAAGGTGTTGCCGACGATCGGGGTGATGACCAGGGCCAGCATCAGGGCCAAGCCGATACGAAGGCGCGCTGGCACGGCCTGGTCACCGAGACCCGGCATCAGCATGATCATGCTGGCCAGACGCAGGAGGATCAGGCCGACCGCCCAAAGCTGCGTGGCGGTGCCAAAATAGGAGGTGACGTCGGCTTGCCCGCTGACCGCTCCGCGCAGGGCAAGTTCCTGAAGCAGCATGGCGGCTTACATCGCCGCGATCTTGTTGACGACCTCGTGCATGAACCCGGCCAGCAGCGTGCCCATCAGCGGCAGCAGCAACAGCAGGGCCAGGAAGATGCAGATGATTTTGGGGGCATAGATCAAGGTGGCTTCCTGGATCTGGGTCAGGGCCTGGAACAGGCCGATGGCGACACCGACCACCAAGCCGACCAGCAGGATCGGCGTGCACAGTTGGATGGTCAGCCAAATGGCATCACGGCCCACGCCCAGAACTTCGGCACCACTCATCATCAACCTCACGTCTTACGCCCCGGCAATTCCTGCCGGCTTTACCCGGCCGATTTTGCCGGGTACGTGGTTAAGATGAGATTAAAACTCGACTCTTTCGGCTGACCCAGATGATTCTTCCCCTCTCCGAGCTGTTTCAGCCCGAGCGCCGCGTCCTGATCGCCGGCGCCGGCGGTGGTTTTGATGTTTACTGCGGCCTCCCATTGGCTCTGAGTATCGTCGCCGCTGGTGGTTTCGTCGTATTGGGCAATCTGTCATTTACACGTGTTGCGCAGTGTGGCGGCGAGAGAATCTCCGATGCCGCATGGCGGGTGGACCGGCAGGCAGCGGAACTTCCTTACTTTCCTGAAAAATGGCTATGCGAGTGGCTTGGACGACAGGGGCTCGAACTTCCGGTCTATGCCTTCGACCGAGTGGGAGTGGCACCCATTGCCGATGCATATCGCGCTGTTATCACAACCCATGCCATTGATCGCGTCGTCCTCGTCGATGGCGGCACCGACAGTCTCATTTTTGGCGACGAACCGGGCCTAGGGACTGTCTGCGAGGACGCTGTGTCTCTGGTAGCCGCGGACATCGCTACGGGTGGGCAAGCCATACTCGCAGCTATAGGTTTCGGAATCGACCATTTCCATGGCGTCTCGCACCATAGCTTCCTGGAAAACGTCAGCAGGATGATCCGTCGCAACGGCTTCCTCGGAAGCTTCAGTCTACCGACGGACACCCGGGAAAGTCGGGCTCTGCTAGACCTCATCGAGTATGCCAACCAGCGTCAGCCCCTGCATATGAGCATTGTCGTCAATTCCCTGGCAGCGGCCTTGCGGGGCGAATTCGGTGACTACCATACGACGTCACGTACGACCGGGACGGAGTTGTTCATCAATCCGCTCATGCTTCAGCTGTGGTGCTTCCGGGTGCATGCGGTCGTTCGCGAGATGATCTACGGCGACGCCTTACGGGACACCAAAACGGCGCATGAGGCCCAAGCCGTTATCGATGCCCACCGCGAAGAGGTAAGTGTCCGTCCTCGCAGACCGGTTCCCCTTTAGGGACCATCAAATCGGCATGCGCATGATTTCCTGGTACGCTGAAATCACCTGATCGCGGATAGCAATCACGCTCTGCAATTGGAGCTCGGCGCTGGACACGGCCGTCACGGCATCAATCAGTTCGGCCTGGCCGGCCTGCTGCTGGACCATCATATGCTCCGCCGTCTGCGTGCTCTTCATGGTCTGTTCCATGGCACCTTGCAGTATCTTGCCGAAGTCGGGCGCCTGCACGGCCTCCCCGCCCCCGCCATCTCCCAGGGTGTTGGCCTGCTTGACAGCGGCGCCATAGGCGCGGGCAGCGGCGAGGGGAGTCATCATGGCCTAAGCCCTTATTTCTGCAGGATGTTGAGGATTTTCTGGTTCATGTCGCGCGCCGTCTCGATGACGTTGAGGTTGGCCTCGTAGGCCCGCTGGGCCTCGCGCATGTCCATGGATTCGGTCAGGGTGTCGACGTTCGGACGCTTGACATAGCCCTGAGCGTCGGCCGCCGGATGCGACGGGTCGTATTCGGTGGCGAACTCCTTCATATCCGGCACCACCCGCGCCAAGCGCACGCCCGTTGCGCCATCGATATTGGTCGACTGGAACACGGGAATCTGACGGCGATAGGGATCGGCGCCCGGCGTCGTGCCCAGCGAACTGGCGTTGGCGATGTTTTCGGCCGTAACACGCATGCGCGCCTGCTGGGCCTTCATGGCCGAGGCGGCGACTGCCATAGCGGAGTCGGAACGGATCTCTTTTACCATAATCTACTCCTTAACGGCCGGGAACCTTCACGGCCATACGCATCATCGCCATCGATTTCTCATAGAAGCCGACCGCCGCCTGAAACTGCATCCGGCTTTCGGCCATACGCAGCATCTGCTCTTCCAGCACCACGGCGTTACCGTCCATGGTGGTTTCGGAGTCCGGCGACAGCACCACCTTGGCGCCTGGCGAAAAGGGTGTCGCCGGTGCCATGTGCTGGGTGTTGGTCATGGTCAGGCCCAGATTGCCCTGCGGCGTCTCCCCGCGTACCATCTTTTCGAAATCCTGCGGTGACAGGTCGTGCGGCTTGAAACCCGGCGTCGACGCGTTGGCGACGTTTTCGGCCACCACCTTTTGCCGGTCGCTATGCCAGCCCATACGGGACTTCAACGCGCCCATCAGCGGTATGTCCGTCAAACTCATGACGCACTCCTAACCAGCGGGCCGACAGGCCGGCCCTATTTTTTGACGCCTCATATTTAGCCAAAAAGTGGCAAACCACTTTTTGGCATGAGGCTGTACGGCAAATTATTCCCACCTTTTGGTTAATGAAGGCTTTAAGTAAATCGGGCGTTAACCATTCCAAGGCCACAATAGCCGCCGAAGGGTACCTCCCGTACCCAAAGGTTGCGGATGGACTTCCTCAATATTCTGAAAGCGGTCTTTGCCCTGTCGATCGTGCTGGGGCTGATCCTGGGCCTGGCCTATGTCCTGCGCCGCTATGCGCCGCAGGTGATGGCACGTCTGCAGGCCCAACGCGGCGAACGCCGGCTGAAGGTGGTCGAGACCCTGGTGCTGGACCCTGCGCGCCGCCTGGTGCTGGTGCGGCTGGATGACGAAGAACGGCTGATCCTTCTGGGCGAAGGCCGCGAACTGATCGAGCCGCGCCTTAAGCCGGCGCCCCGCCCTGCCCCGACCGCTGCGGCGACGAAGCCCGCGTCCCCTCCGGTGAGCCAAGATGACGACCTGTTCTGAGTACCCTGTCGTGAAATCGAAAAAGCAACTCACCGCCCCCTCCCCAAAGCCGTCAGGCTTTGGCCAGCGCGACCGCGCGCCCGAGCCTTTGCGAGGCGCCCGCCCGGCGTCTGAGGGCGGAATGGTGATGAATTTGATCGTCCTGGGGACGTTCGTGCTTGGCTTTGCGATGATGATCTTCCCCTACGAAGCCGTCGCGCAGTCGGTGAATGTCGATCTGGGCACCGGCGGCGGGCTGTCGTCGCGGGTGGTGCAACTGGTCGGGCTGATGACGGTGCTGTCGCTGGCGCCGTCGATCGTCATCATGACCACATCGTTTATCCGGATCGTGGTCGTGCTGTCGCTGCTGCGCACAGCCCTGGGGCTGCAACAAAGCCCGCCCAATGCCGTGATCATTTCGTTGTCG
>NZ_GL883078.1:444815-452051 GCF_000204015.1 Asticcacaulis biprosthecium C19
TTTCGTTGTCGCTGTTCCTGTCGGCCATCGTCATGGCACCGACCTATGAGGCCGCCTATGCCCAGGGCATCCGGCCGCTCATGGACCAGGAGATGGAACTGCCCCAGGCCTTCGACGCTGCCTCGCAGCCGGTCAAGGCCTTCATGTTGGCCCAGGTTGGTAACGACGATCTGGGCCTCTTCGTGCGCCTGTCGAAGATGGAGATGCCGCAGGACAAGATGGAACTGCCGGTCCGTGTCGTCACCCCGGCCTTCATGATCTCGGAACTGAAAAAGGCGTTCGAGATCGGCTTCCTGCTGTTTGTGCCCTTCCTGGTCATCGACCTGGTCGTGGCGTCGGTGCTGATGAGCATGGGGATGATGATGCTGCCCCCTGTGGTGGTGTCGCTGCCGTTCAAGCTGATCTTCTTCGTGCTGGTCGACGGCTGGCGGCTGGTGGCGGGGTCATTGGTCGAGAGTTTCCGTGCGCCCATCGGAGGCGGCTAGCGCCCCCTTGCCAAGACCTTCAAACGCGCGCACACTTGTTGTTTCGGGGAAATCTAACCGCATGATCGACAAGGTGTTTTTCGGAACAGGCCCCAGCGGTGCGACGGTGTTTTACCGTTTCGGCAACCGCGGCGCGCCCTATTCCGTCACCCGCGACCAGGAAAACAAGCTGCGCATGGCCACCGTGATGGCCACGGCGCTGATCACCGTCATGGCCATGGGCGGGCTGGCCTGGTTTTGCGGCGTCACCTTTCTCATCAGCCAGATTCCCGAACGCTCGGCCCTGCCGTTCAACCCCGCCCTGCTGTATCTGGGCGATGTGCTTCAGACAGCTTTGATTGGCCTGGTCATCGTGATCTACGACCTGAATGTTAAGGCCATTCTGAAGCTTTAGCGCGACAGGAAAACAGGCTTTGCCTGACGCCGCGCGTGGCGCATGTCATTGCCGCTTCGCGAAGGTTTCAGGGCGTCAACTCACAAACGTCCCGTGGAAGCCCAGTGGCGTCGCATGTTGCCCCTGCCAGGACGCCACAGGGCCGTCGTCGAGGTGACGGGCATCGAAGACATGCAACTGAGTCGCCTTGGCCTTCAGATCCAGCACCGTCCCGACCATCCAGCCGTCCAGTTCCTCCGTCCCGCCGGGACGCGGCACGAACAGTGCCTCTTCAACCATGGCGTCCGCGCCGAAATCGTGGACCTGGCGCTTTCCCGTCTTCCAGTCGAACAGCGACAGGGCGCGGGCGCCGGGATGGATCTTTGACTCGCCATGGACATGGACCACCCGGTCGCGGCGCAGGCCCTGGCGGCGGCGATCGGTCTGGGGAAATTCCGCCGATACACCGGTCGGACGCGTCACCGCGCGGCCATCGGGATACAGGCTGACCAGAACCAGATCTGCGCCGGCCGTGCCGCTATCAAATTTGCCGCGGACGATGTCGTGACCGCCCTTCGCGCCGAACTCGGGCGTAGCGGTCAGGCAGACATCGAAATGCAAGGTGCCGTCGCTGTCTTCCCAGGCATCGCCGGTGTGGAAGTAGAAGGCTGCCGGCAGCTCGTAGACGCGGCGCTTGCTGAAGTCGTTCTTATCAACGACCAGAATCTGAAGCCCCTGCTCGGGTTTCCAGGACATGTGCTCAGAGATGGGGACGGTCATTCCCTCCATGACCCAGGGCTGCATCGGGAAGATCAGATAGCGCTCGGTCACCGCCCAGTCGTGGGTATAGCCCGGCAAGGGCAATTCGATCATCTCGCCGCGTTCCAGGCCGCCCCTGGCGTCCAGTTGCCAGATCCAGCCGCGGCTGCCCATAAAGGCGGCGCTCCAGATGCGGCCCGACGGCTCGACCTTGGGGTGGGCCAGGAAGGCCATGCCCTTGAGATCGTCGCGGAAAGTCTTGGGACCCAGGGTAGCCAGGCTGTGCGGGTCGACGCGGTAGGGGGAACCGCCTTCCCAGAGCGCCCAGAGTTCATCGCCAACGCGCATCACCGAGGTGTTGGCGGCATTGACGTCATCTGGTCCGGATACCGGTGCATCGGGCGCTGCCTTGGTACCGAAGCCGGGCATCATGATCCGGCCGGCGGCCTGTTCGGTGCGGCGCTTGAAGGTGTCGACAAACTTCCCACTATGACGGACGCCGTCGCCGGTAAGGTCATAGCGCTGGATCATGCCATCGCCGTCGAACCAGTGGCCGGTGATGTCGTCGCCGTAGCGGAACCAGGCCGGGCCGTTGCGGTATAGCTGGCCCGACAGGCCAGCCGGCATGCGGCCATGCAGCCGCATCATGGCGCTGTCGGCGTAGCCTTCGGCGGGGGCATTGCTGACGCCAATGGTCCAGTCGGCCGCAGCGGCCGCCCAGGATTTCGGAGCAAACGCTGCCGCGCCGGCACCGGTCAGGGCGCCCAGGAGGCCGCGGCGGGACATATCGAAGTTTGTCATGACGAACGCCCTCAGAATGCGATGTTTTGGGTGGTTTCGGGCGCCGTCACCGTAAAGCGGGCAGCGTCCCAGGTCGCCGGTCCCATATTGCCCTTGGCATTGTTGGAAAAGGCAAAAGGCTCGGTTGGCATGCCAAAGGGGTTCATGCCCATCCTGCCGTCGCCATCAATGTCGTGGAACATTTTCAGGCCGTATTCGCCCGGCGCCAGTTCGACCGTTACCTTGGCCTGAGAGCTGGTGACATCGGCCATGGCATAGGACACCGCCTTGTCGCCGTCATAACCGGCCTGGCTGTCATAGATGGCGATCATAACCTTGCCCTGGGGCTTCAGATTATCACAGACGACGGTGAGGCTGGCCGTTTCGGCGTGGGCCGCGGTGGCGGTCAGGCCCAGCAAGGCGGCGGCGAACACGACATTGATAAGTTGGGACTTGAACATGGGGTCTTCCTCTCGGGTGGGGCGATGAGAAAGACATGTCACGGCTGGCGTGACGCTGCCTGGCCGACTTCGCCGGCAGGTAGGAATTCTGCGCGAATTGCAGGCCGTGCAACTGGCGCTTCGCGAATAGCAGGTCAAGTGGCGGTCGATGAATCGGGGTGCCGCGTCAGGTCGGCGATCAGCTTTGCCTTGAAGCCTGCCAGGTCCTTCCAGCTTGATGCCACCCGCACGGGGCGGCCGTCGGCTTCGTCAATCACCGTCATGCCCTCAGGTGTCACACGCAGTTTCAGCGTCTCCATGACCAGGTCGCTTTCGTCACAAGCCATGACCACGGCGACATTGTCGAACAGGGTCGAGCTCTTCTGGGTCAGGTCGAAATCCTTGGGCATCCAGGGCGCATTGGGCAGCCAGGCCTCGCTGTTGGCGATGACGGCGCGTGCAAATGGATCGGTGCTGCCGCGCACCCGCCGCATCTCCTCACCTTCGAGATACAGCAGGCCGCAGGTGTCCAGCGGTGTGATGCTGCACGAAATCCAGTCAGCGTCGAACACGGTTTGCAAAGCCGCCGGATCGACCCGGACATTGTATTCAGGCTCGACCTTGGACGATCCGCCGTAGCCGACGCGCACGGCGCCATGCATGCCAACGAAGCGCGCGTTCTTCGCCAGATCAGGTTCGAGTTTGAGCGCCGCCGCCAGTTCGGTCAGCGGTCCGACGGCAATGATGGTGACGGGCTCGGGCGATGCCATGACCGTGTCGACAATGGCCTGGGCGGCGTCAGGCCGGACGGGTCCGGCATATTCGGCCATCTGATACGCGCCCAGCCAGGCGTCCTGCGGGCCTTTGCCGTCACCTGGCCCCTGCCCCATGGCGATCGTGACATCGCTGCGCCCCGCCAGGGTCAGCAGTTTGGCGGTCAGACGGGTCCGGTACAGGGCATTGCCGGCTTCGGTGCTGACCAACTTTAAGTCCAATTCTGGTCGCCGCAGCAGTTGCAGAATGGCCCAGGTGTCATCGACATCCCCACCGATATCGGTGTCGAAGATGACGGGAACGGGATTGGCTCCGGCGCTCGCCGAGCCGGCAACGACCGACGCGATCGCAGCGGCCAGGAAGGTTCGGCGGTGCAGATCAGACATGGCAAGTCTCCTGTGTTCAGGAAAGCTTAAACCGTTTCCGCTCACCAAAGAAGAGGCGGCTCTTTTGTGATTCCTCATGTTTACCCAAAAAGTGCCTAAGAACGTGTCTTGGCCACTTTTTGGCATGAGGCTGCAGAACCGCCTCTCGTTGGGTTTACCGGTTGCCGACGTCGATGAAGGGCACCGCACCGCCGGTCGTGGTGGGCAGTTTGCCGTCCCACTTTTCAATGGCCCGCAGCTTGACCACCTCGGGGCTGGCGGCGATCGATTGAGCGATCAGCCGGTTGGCCTCGGCCTGACCGCGCGCTTCTTCGATCTTGGCGTCGGCCTGGGCCTTCGACACAGCGACCTGGGCCTGGGCGGCGGAGGCGTCGGCATCGGCCTTGGTCTTGGCCTGGATCGAGTCCAGGATAACCTGCGGGTAGCGGATGGTGCCGATCCAGTCGAGCTGGCTGATATTGACGCCCTGGCCCTCCCACTTGTTACGCACCCTTTGCAGGGCCTTCTGAATGACCTGCTGGCGGCCGCCGCGGTACAGGAACTCGACGCTGACCAGTTCGGTCTCCGCCGCGATCGCCGTGCGGACGTCGTTGCGGATCGGTCCTTCGAACAACTGATCGAAGGTCAGGCGGTAACGGGTATAGAGCTCCGGCGCCTTGGACGGGTCGATGCGCATGACGAGTTGCACGTCGGCGGTCATCGGCAGCGCGTTGTTGTCCGAGAAGTTGATCTCCTCGTTCTCACGACCGCGCTCATCCTCTTCCTTGGTATAGGTGTAGGTGCGCTGGATCTGAGGGAACTCCACGATGCGTTCGCCGACCAGGTTGATATGATAGCCCGACGGCATCGGCGTCTTGTCGACACCGGCCTGGGGGCCCAGGGTGCGGATCTTGACCCCGACATTGCCGGGCTGGATGGTCTGGCCGCACGACACCAGCATGAAAAGCGACAGCAGGACGACGGCGCCGGCACCCACGAAGAGCTTGATACGGTTCGGGATGGCGAACCGCGGATTCAGATTGTTCATGACGTTCTTAACGCGGGTTTCCCCCGCGCCCCATTTTGACAGTTGGCAGAAAATAACCCAAGAAGATGCGCACTCCCTTAACGGGAGAACGAAATGTCACGGTATCGGGGGCTTGATCGCGTACAAAGCAAATATGGGCTGGTGCCGAGGTTTCGACATATCGCCGCGCATAGACTTGCGGCTGTGTTAGCACTTTACTTAAGCGATCTGGTTCCTTATTTTCTAAGTTCCCGCTTATCTGGGAACCTGGGTATATTACGGCCAACTCAGGACGGTTTAAAGCGAAACCGGATATTCATAACAAAGATGTGATTGTCGAAACCCGGATACACCGCGTGGCCCAGATGAGTGCGACAGTCCAGAATCTTCCGTGCCCGGATTGCCGACCCCTCGCTTTCATGATACCGGTATCATAATCTCACTACCTAGTACTGCGTTTCATAATCCAAAGCCGCAAACTTAAGCGGTAACCGGGGCAAGGATTCATGACCAACGAACCCAGCCGGCCCGGTGCACCTATCCTCACCTAGGGTACGCACCATGCGGGTCAGCGACGAACGCACTCTGTGGCTATCACGGCATGTTCTCCAGCATGAACCGGCTCTGCGCGCCTGGCTCAGCCATCGCCGGATCCACGGGCTCGACATCGATGATATCGTCCAGGAAACCTATGCCCGGCTGATCACGGTCGACGACGTTTCCAACATCATCAATGTCCGCAACTACATGTTCCAAACCGCTTGGTCGGTCCTGGTCAGTCACGTCCGCCGCAGCAAGATCGTTTCCTTTCAGACGGTCAACGACCTCGATCAACTGGGGACCATGGCGGACGCCTGCTCGCCGGAAGACCAGGTCATCGGCCGTGACGAACTGCACCGCCTGGCTCAGGCCATTGCCGGACTGCCGGGAAAGATCCGCGATGTCTTCGTTCTGCGCCGCGTCAACGGCCTGTCGCAGCGCGATGTCGCCCGTCAGTTGGGCCTGTCGGAGAGTACCGTTGAGAAACATATGAGCCGTGGCATTAATTTACTAATGACGCTAATTTCACATAGCGGAAATGACACGGCCCGAGCGTCTAAGGCGTGGGGAAGTAAGTTGCATAAAGGCCATGCCCAGGGTGCCCGGAAACGTGCCGAAACATCAGACGGCGAGCGAGATTGACGCCACGGCCGCCGATTGGGCGGCCAGGGCCGATCGCGGGCTCACGCCCGCAGAAGACGCCGAGCTCGACGCCTGGCTGGGCGAAGACCCGCGCCGCGCCGGGGCCTATGCCCGTGCCCGGGCGGTATCGGCCTACAGTGAACGGGCTGCAGCGCTGGGCCCCGCCTATGATCCGCGCCGCTTTGAAGGCCGCAAAAAGATAGTCACCCGGCGCGAATGGCTGATGGGTGGAGGCGCCGTGGCTGCAGGGCTTGGCGCCGCCGCCTGGGTTGGTTTGAGCATGACCGGGCGTGGCCAGGCGCACCTGACCCATGTCGGCGAAATGAAGGTGGTGCCTCTGGACGACGGTTCGGTGATCAGCCTCAACACCCATTCGCACATCCGGGTCGCCTACAGCCATAACCGGCGGGCCATCCACCTGGATGACGGCGAAGCTCTGTTCGACGTCGTCAAGGACGCCGCCCGCCCCTTTGTCGTCCTGGCCGGCGAGACCGAGATCACGGCGGTCGGAACCAGTTTTGTGGTACGCCGTCTGGCCGGACTGCCGGTACAGGTGTTGGTGCGCGAAGGTATCGTCGATGTCCGCCAGACCGCGCAACCGGTCGCGACGACCTTGCGTCTGCCGGCGATGAACCGGGCCGAAGCGTCGGACAGCGGGCCGATCCGGCGGCTTGCGGTAGCGCCGACCGAGGTCGAGCGCGCCATGGCGTGGCGTGAAGGCCGCATCGCCTTTGAAGGTGACACGCTGCGCCAGGCCGCGGCCGAATTCGCCCGCTACAGCGACACCCGCATCGTGATCGAAGATCCCCAGATCGCGCGCGAGACGGTGACCGGATTGTTCCAGGCCAATGATCCGGTCGGCTTCTCGAAAGCCGTCGCGGTCAGCTTCGGCCTGCGTACCCAGATCCGCGAGAAGCAGGTCCGGTTGTACCGCTGATATCCGGCTGAGGCGACTGGGCCGGGGGCTGTGGGCGCCGAAGGGTGGCGCCAATGCGGCGAGTGTCAGATTTTTGGATTTTTCATCTGAAAGGTCCTTGCTGCTATGAGAATT
>NZ_GL883078.1:452267-463555 GCF_000204015.1 Asticcacaulis biprosthecium C19
AACCAGCGAATGCCGGCACGTAATGTCGTCGCGTCAGCCTCTTCGCCATGAGCGCGGGCATAGTCGGCCGTCCTGCCGAACTTCTGTTCGTAGGAAATATCGACGTAGGGTGCGAACTTCCGGCTGAACTCATAGCGCGTTTGAAGTCCAATCTTCCCGCTTGTCAGGCCCGAGCCTATGCCAAGCTCGGGATCGTCTTCCCCGCTCAGATTGACTTCCGCATAGGGCTGCATGATGAGCCTGTTGGTCAAAAGCCATTCGTTCTCCTGTCGCAGCCGGGCGCTTAGGGCGCCATCATCGCGAATGAAAAGATGGGCTTCTGTCTCAAAGAAGTAGGGCGCGAGCCCATTCATGCCAAAGGCAAGAAACGTGTGCCCTTCCGGTTCGGCATCGTAGCGAATGCCGACCTGTGCATCCCAAAAGGTCGAAACATTTCGGCTGTAGAGCGCCCACAGCTCGGCCTCGTGAACCTCACCGTCTTCGATGTCGCCCTCACTCTTGAGCCAGAGCTTGTTCACATCCGTGCCGACCCAGCCATCCAGGTCCCAACTCGCTACGTCTTCGCCGCGCCGGCGCCCCATGTCCGTTTCCAATCGGAAGGCATGAAACACCTGGCCGCCATGATCGTGAGCCATCTTTTCCTCGTCAAGATCAGCGGCCAGCACGGGCAGTGGCAGCAGGAGCAAGGCCAAGACTGACAAAACGGCTTTAGTGATGGTCATGATGGCCTCCTTGCTGAGCCGGTTGCGTATTAGCGGGTTCCTTTTTCGGAGCGGGCTTAGTCGCCGGTTCGGCTAGTGCCGCTGCTCCATGCTGTGAATGATCCTCGGTATCGACCGGTACGGATGTCGTTGGTGCTGACTCCGCCCCCATCCTGCTCATGTCATGTCCGCTGTGATCCATCGCTGGCGCGTCGGAGGCCGGTAACGCAATGGCCTCACCGGGCTGGGCCACGATGACCTTGGCCATCATGCCCGTCGCCATGTGATAAAGCAGATGGCAATGGATCGGCCATTCGCCTGGCTCGTTGGCCGTCAGGATCACGGAAACAGTCTGTCCCGGCCGTACGATGATCGTGTGCTTGTTGGGCATCTTGCCTGCATCCTGGCCGTTCTCAACTTGCGTGAACATGCCGTGCAGATGGATGGGATGCGCCATCATCGTTTCGTTGACGTACGAGATCCGGACACGCTCGTTGTAGGCGATATTGATTCCCTTCATCGGATCAAAAACCGTCCCGTTCATCGTCCAGATATAACGCTCCATATTGCCACCGAGACGCACCGTAATGTCGCGTGTCGGCGCACGGGTGTCGGGTTGCTCCGTCAGATAGCGCAAGTCGTCATAAGAGAGGACTTTCGTACCCTCCGGCGCAAAGGTCCTGGCCCAGCCGCTTTCGGTTTCCATGTCGCTCATGTCCATGTCGGGATCATCGCGCATCATGACCTCCATGTTCATATCGGCCATGGTCAGGTGCGCACGCGGACGGCCCGCGGGGATCTCACCTTTCATGCCATCGCGGGGGGCCAGCGTTCCAATTGCAAACCCTTCACGATCGATCGACTCCGCGGCGATGGTATAGGCCTTGTCATCCAGAGGCGTGACGATGACGTCGTAGGTTTCTGCGTTGCCAAAGCGGAACTCATCGACCTCAACCGGCTCAACCGGCTGGCCATCTGCCGCGACAACGGTCATTTTCAGTCCCGGTATCCGGATATCGAAAATGGTCATGGCAGACGCATTGATAAAGCGCAGGCGGACGCGCTCGCCGGGCTTGAATAGGCCCGTCCAGTTTTGATCATTCGCCAGACCATTGACCAGGAAGTGGTAGCCCTTCACATCCGAGATGTCGGTTGGCAGCATGCGCATCTTACCCCAGGCGCCTGCGTCCTTGACCGCCTTGCCAGGCCACTTCTCCTTCATATCACGAAACAGATCGCCGACTGTCCGGCGATGGGTCTGGTAATAGTCGGATGACATTTTGAGGTTGCTCAGAATATCGGCGGCATCTTCCTTCGAGAAATCCGACAGGAGCACGACGTAATCACGCTCGGCTTTTACGGGATCGAGCGTGGCAGGTTCGATGACCAGACCGGCATAAAGGCCATCCTGTTCCTGGTGGATCGTGTGAGAATGATACCAGTAGGTCCCGGCCTGCCGGATCGGAAAGCGGTAGGTAAAGGTTTGACCCGGCTTGATGGCCTTAAAGCCATTGAAGCCCGGACTCCCATCCATGTTCCCCGGCAGGATAAGGCCGTGCCAGTGGATTGAGCTCTCTTCGTCCAGAGTGTTGGTGACGTGGATGACGGCGTCATCACCTTCCTTGAAGCGAAGGACAGGGCCGGGAATGGTGCCGTTGAGGGTGATTTTATTGAGGGGTTGCCCGGTGATCAACACCTCCTGGCGGCTGATGGTCAGGTTGTATTCGCGGCTTTCAGCCACCGCAGCCATGGGTGAAAACACCAGAGCTGAGATGCCAAGCGCCCAAAACAATATGGTTTTCATGCGTTTTTCCAGTATGCAGACAGGGTTGGGCATGCGCCGAAAAGCGCACACTAAACGTCAAACAAAACGGGATTGCGCTCGGGGCGGTCGTTTAAGCGTGTCGGAGAGATACGACGGCAAATCCTGGCTCGATCCTTCCGGGACTAACCTCTCGCCGTGTTCAATCAGGCTGAAGCTGCCGCAGGAAACGCACGCCGCCATATTTGCGCAATGGCTCAAGGGACAGCTACAGCCGGTATCACAGCATGCACTGCTTTTTTCCTCGTGGTGCTTATCACCGGAATGGTCCGCAGCCACGGCTTCCGCCATAGCTTTCGCGCACGCTTCGTCCATGCCGTTTGCATCCATCGCGGCCATGGTTTCAACCGCTGCAACAGTGCCCTGGCTAGGCATGACATGGGCATGCAGGGGCGATGATACCGTCATGAAGACGAATATCGCGCCTACGATCAGCCGTGTCAGAAACTGTGTCATGCTCATCCAGTATAGTGATGTCTGCCAGAAAGTTAAAGGCGGGGCTTTGATACGAGTCAAGTTCTGCACCTTGGCGGCTAAGTCTCAATACGCGCTGAACCTATTCTCAGGCTATTGGCGATCACCGAGACCGAACTGAGCGCCATGGCCGCCGAAGCGATGATGGGCGACAGCAGAATCCCAAAGCTGGGGTAAAGCACGCCGGCAGCTATGGGGATGCCGACAACATTATAGGCAAAGGCAAAGACAAGATTCTGTTTGATGTTGCGCATGACCAGACGGCTCAGCGCATGGGCCTTGGCAATGCCGCCCAAATCGCCTTTGATCAAGGTGATACCGGCGCTTTCCATGGCGATGTCCGTCCCGTTGCCCATGGCGATGCCAACCGTCGCAGCGGCCAGAGCCGGGGCGTCATTGACACCATCACCTGCCATCGCAACCTTACGGCCGCGCCGGATCAGGTCCTCGATCACATCGGCCTTCTGGTTGGGAAGAACGTCGGCTCTTATCTCATCGATGCCCAGGGTTTTGGCAACCGCCTTTGCCGTGGCTTCGTTATCGCCCGTCAGCATGACAATCCGGATGTCACGCGCATGAAGCGCCTTGAGCGCGGCCTGAGTGGACGGTTTGACCGGATCAGCGACGGAGATGACACCGGCTGGTTTTCCATCGATGGTAACATACACCACCGTCTGGCCCTGATCGCGTAAAGGGCGGGCAAGTTCCAGCAGGGTCGCGTCCTCGCCCACGAGCGCCGTATTGCCAAGGGCCACAATCACCCCCTCCACCTTTCCGACCACGCCCTTACCGGTGGGAGAGTCGAAATCCGTGACGGCCAGGATCGCCGCGCCACGTTCCTTCGCGCCGGCGACGATGGCCATCGCAATAGGGTGCTCACTCAAAGCTTCAATGGAGGCTGCCAAAGACAACAGCCGGTCTTCGGATATGTCGCCACTTGATTTGACGTCTGTGAGTTTTGGGCGGCCTTCGGTGAGCGTCCCGGTCTTGTCGAACACCAGGGTATCGATGCTCTCGAAGGCCTCAAGCGCGGCGGCGTCACGAATAAGGATTCCCATGTGCGCTGCACGTCCGGTTCCCGCCATGATCGACATCGGCGTGGCGAGGCCAAGCGCACACGGACAGGCAATGATCAAAACCGCAATCGCATTGAGCATGGCGTGGCCAAGTTTTGGCTCGGCGCCCAAAAGCAACCATGCTGCAAAGGTCAGCGCCGCAATGATGATGACAGCGGGGACGAACCAGGCCGATACCTGATCGGCCATGCGCTGGATGGGGGCGCGGGAGCGTTGCGCCTGGCCTACCCGCGCCACGATCTGGGCAAGGAGCGTGTCATTGCCGACGCGGGTTGCCCGCATCACAAAGCTGCCCGTTTGGTTGATGGTCGCGCCCGTTACCTTGTCACCCTTGGCTTTGGTCTGCGGCATGGGCTCGCCGGTCAGCATGGATTCGTCGAGATGGCTTGTGCCCTCGACAACTTCGCCATCGGTTGGGATCTTCTCACCGGGGCGGACGCGCAATAAGTCACCGACGACAATAGCATCGAGCGGCACGGTCTCTTCCGTTTCGCCGTGGAGGCGATGTGCGGTCGCGGGCGCCAGTTTCAGGAGTGCACGTATGGCATCGCCCGTTTGGGCGCGGGCCTTGAGTTCCAGGACCTGTCCCACAAGCACAAGCGTCGTGATGACCGCCGCCGCCTCAAAATAAACGTCCGGCCCCATGCCGGTGAGATCGGGGAACGCATCGGGTACCAGGACCGCAATGACGGAATAGCCCCAGGCAACCAGAACCCCCAAGGCAATCAGGGTAAACATGTTCAGATTGCGGGTTTTGACTGAATCCCATCCTCGCGTGATGAAGGGCCAGCCGCACCACAGCGCAGCCGGTGTCGCCAGCAGCAATTGAAGCCAGAGCGATACCGGCATCGGTACGTAGCGGTTGAGACCGAAATGCATGCCCATGGCCAGAAACGCCACAGGTATAGTCAGCGCGGTCGCGATCCACAGGCGGCGCGTCATATCCTTCAACTCGTGATTGTTCGGTGCCTCAAGGGTGACGACCTCCGGCTCCAGAGCCATACCGCAAATGGGGCAGGACCCCGGCCCCTCTTGACGAATTTCGGGATGCATTGGGCAGGTGTAGATGACGGCCTCGCCGGCCTTGGGCTTGGGTGCCGGTCCGGGCGCGGCTGCATGTCCATGTGCATGATGGCAATCGTGGTCATGCGCCTTATCCGGAAAAGGCGCGGGCGATTTATTGTGACAACAGCCGGGCTTTTGCCCCATTTGACTAAGGTCGTGATGCCCCTCATGCACCTGTGTCTTCGGTCTATCGTCCATGACTGCCTCCTAGGCTCGCGCCAGCTTGATTTTGTAGCTTGATGCCTATGGTGGGGCTTCCCATTGTGGGAAGGTCAATGGCGTCTTTGAGATTTTTTTTACGCTTGCCTTCCCATCATGGGAAACTTACCTAGATCGATAGGTGGGCCAATCATGCTCTTTAAAAAATAGGATTCCTATGAACATCGGACAGGCCGCCAAGGCGTCTGGCGTATCCGCCAAAATGATCCGCTATTACGAGCAGACAGGGCTGGTATCGCCGGCTGCACGTTCCGGGGCGGGTTATCGAACCTATGCGGAAAAAGACGTCCATACTTTGCGTTTTATACGCCGTGCCCGTGATCTGGGCTTTTCTGTCGAGGGCATTGCCGAGTTGCTGGCGCTTTGGCGCGACCGGACACGACATAGCGCAGACGTTAAGGACATGGCTCTCGGGCACGTGGCAGTTCTTCGCAAAAAGATCACAGAACTTGAAGCCATGGCGCAAACACTCCAGAGCCTTGCAAGCTGCTGCGCCGGCGATGAGCGGCCCGATTGTCCGATCCTGAAGGACATCGAGGATGGCACCGACGGTCCGGCAAGAGCGCCCCATCGGTTCGGCCTGTTGCCGGATGGCGGCGCCTAGGTGAGCGCCACGGCGAAAAGCTTTTGGTGCAAGGCTGAGGCCTTGCCTGTCTGTACGTCGAAACCGGGTTCAAACCCGTCTCTTCATGCCGTCAATATTTTTTCGTTAACCGCATAGAGGAAATTTCGCAGCCCATGCGTCTAGGTTTCCAGAAGTCCGCACAAAAAGAAAGCGGACGCGAGCAGGAGAGAAACAGATGCAAACGATACGCCACAGTCGTAACAAGGCGATGCTGTTCGCCGGGGCCGCCCTGATCGGGCTGGTTCTGGCTACCGGCGCCATGGCCCAGACCAAGAGCTTCAACGTCCCCGCCGCCGACGCGGTTCGCACCATCCCGCAGTTCGCCAGCCAGGCCGGCGTCCAGATCGTCGCTCCCGCCGGCACGCTCCAGGGCGTCCAGACCCGCTCGGTGCAGGGCAGCCTGGATGTCCGTGCCGCTCTGGCCCAGCTTCTGGCCGGCACCGGCCTGGAGATCGCCTTCGGACGACGGCAATATCATCGCCCTGCGCGTGGCCCCCAATGCGGCGCCGATCGAGGCCGACCAGCCGGTTGTGGTGACGGGTTCGCGCCTGGCGCGCCGCGGGTTTACAGCCCCCACCCCCGTGACAGTGGTCGATGCCGAAGAACTGAAACTGTCGGGCACCCAGAACGTCGAAACTCTGCTGAACCAAAACCCGCAGTTCATCGGCTCGCAGAACAACGGCCCGACCGCCAACACCGTTCCCGGCGGCACCGCCACCCTGAACCTGCGCGGCTTCGGCGCCCAGCGCAACCTGGTCCTTGTCAATGGACGGCGTTTCGCGATTTCCGGAACCGACGGCACGACCGACATCAATACCATCCCTGCCGCCTTGTTGAAGCGCACCGAAGTCGTCACCGGTGGCTCGTCGGCCGTCTATGGCTCCGACGCGATCACGGGCGTGGTCAACTTCATCATGCGTGACGATTTCGACGGCGTCGAGGTCAGCACCCAAAAGCGCTGGGACGGACATACCGCCACCCCGACCTACACGGTCGACCTGACGCTGGGCGGCAACTTCGCCGACGGCAAGGGCAATGCGGTGGTCTCGCTCGACTATCTCAACCGTGGCTCGATCACCCGCGGCGAGCGCGGCGGTTACGCCTTCTACTCGCTGTCGGACGGCTGCGTCACCTCGGCCTCGTGGAGCGACGACAAGCCGGGCACGCCGCAATCGGTCCCGTCGGGCCAGACCTGCGTCGGCGCCGGCGGCCGTATGGGCCTGGTCTCCGGCGGGTCCGGCGACATACCGGCCGGCCGCTTTTTCGGCATCCCGACCTATGGCTCGGCCCAGTCCAATCCCGGCCTCGACGCCGCCCTTCTGGCTGCCGGCTTGCAGAGTGCCGGCGCCCGCGGCTTTACGTTTGACGGCGCCCAGGCCCGCCCGGCCCTGACACCGAAGGATGACTATAATCTGGGGCCGGAAAACTATCTGATCATTCCGCAGACCCGCTGGATGGCCAACACCTTCATCCACTACGATTTCAACGAGAAGGTCACGGCTTATTTGGAAGCGCACTTCTCGAACAACGTCGTCAACATGCAGCTGGCGCCGACCAACATCAACGGCAACTTCCTGCTGAATGTGAACAATCCGCATCTCAGTTCCCAAATGCAGGAAGTCTTGCGCCAGCTCGACATGCGCGAGACCGGCCCGCAATCCATCACCCAGGGCACGCTGACCTATTCGACCACGCCGAATGACGGCCTGGCCGTTCTGGGCATTGGTCGCCGCCTGCTCGAAGTCGGAGATCGCTTCAACTCGTCGGAGCGTAATGTCTTCCGCACGGCGTTTGGCATCCGCGGCAACCTGGGCAACGCGTCGGACAACTTCCTGCGCGACCTGAACTACGACCTCTACTACTCCTATGCCCGCACCCAGAATACCGACAGCCAGCGCGGCAGCGCTTCGCGGTCGCGTTACGCCCAGGCCCTGTTGTCACAGAACGGCCAGGCACCCGTGCTGGACGTTTTCGGTGCAGACAGCATCTCGGCCGCCGGCGCTGCGGCCATCGCCATCAACTCGACCAACGTCCAGACCGCGCAGCAGCAGGTGGTGGTCGCCAATCTGAGCGGCGAGGCCTTCGACCTGCCAGCCGGCCCGGTCGACTTCAACGCCGGGTTCGAATGGCGCCATAACGAAGCCAGGTACACGCCCGACACCTTCCTGAGTTCCGGTGATGTCTCGGGCTTCAATGCCGCCAAGCCGACCGGCGGCAGCGTGGCGGTGAAAGAAGTCTACGGCGAAGTACGCGCCCCCATCCTGGCCGACCTGCCCTTTGCGCGCCGGCTGAACGTCAATGGCGCCTTCCGCTATTCGGAATACGACCTGAAGGGCGTCGGTGGGGTATGGACCTATTCGCTGGGGGCCGAGTGGTCGCTCAACCGTTCGATCACCTTCCGCAGCCAGTTCCAGCATGCCATCCGCGCACCCAATGTCGGCGAACTGTACGGCGGCCAGTCGCTGCAGTTCGCTTCGGCCACCGATCCGTGTTCCAGCCGCGCCCCTTCGGCCCAGCAGACGGTCGCGGTTCGTACGCTCTGCGAAGCCACCGGCGTACCTTCAGCGGCGGTCTTCGGTACCGGCGTACAGCCCAACACCATCATCGGCAACACCATCGGCGGCAACCCGAACGTCGGTGAAGAACAGTCCGACACCTATACCTTCGGCGCGGTCTTTACGCCCAGCTTCGTGCCGGGACTGGCCGTGGCGATCGACTGGTACAGCATCGAGTTGGATGGCGCCATCGCCCCTCTGGGCGGCGGTCTCCAGAACACGCTGAACCTGTGCTACACCATCATTGCCGACGCCAATTCGGAGTTCTGCAAGGCGATCACCCGCAGCAACACCACCGGTGAAATCACCAGCCCCAACTATGTCGTCACGACCAACGCCAATACCGGCGGCATCAAGACCAGCGGTATCGACGTCGACGGCCGCTACACCTTCCGCACGGACTGGGGTCTGTTCGACGGCGGCAGCCGCTTCGACCTGGGCGCCATCTGGACCTATACCGATGAGTTTACCGGCACCCCTGTCCAGGCCCTGCCGCACCTGAAGAACTACTGCGTCGGCGCCTATGGTCCAACGTGTGGCCAGCCGATCCCGCAATGGAAGGGTGTTTCCCGCATCACCTGGAAGAACGGCCCGCTGACCCTGTCGTTGCGCGACCGCTATATCGGCAAGGTGACCATCGACCGTTACCTGCTGCCCAAGCGGGCGGGCGGCACGGCGCCGGCCCTGGAGAGCCTGACCCGTCCGGTGATCGAGGGTCAGCACTATTTCGACCTCAGCTTCGCCTATCAACTGCCCGCCCATGTCGAGATCTACGGCGGTGTCCAGAACATCGCCGACAAGGATCCGCCGGTGGTGGGCTCCTCTCAGGCCAATGCCAATACCTGGGCCGCGACTTACGATGTCGAAGGCCGGGTCTTCTTCCTGGGCGCCAAGGTCAATTTCTGACCGCGGCGTCTGTGATGCGCGTCCCCGAGCGCGCTGACTTGCGCCGGACGGGTTTCGTCCGGCGCCCTTTTCGACCCGCACCGGCTCCCTCCCGTGGCCGGTGTACCTTGAAAGGCCCGATGGCACTCCACCATCGGGCCTCTTTTCCGCGGTCCGGCAATAGGTTAACGTCATAAAAAAAGAACAGGTTGAGAAGATGCCACAGCTATCGCGACGTGCCTTTGGCGCCGGGCTGATCGCCGCCGCCCTGGCCAGTAAAACCCAGGCCGCCACCTGCGTCTATCCGCAATGGGCCGATGATCTGCGCCGTGACCTCGACGCAATGGCCGCGGTGTTGACGGCAACGCTGAAGCCGTGGAACGGGCCGGATACGGTGTTCAGGCCCGAGGACTATGGCGATACCCAGGGCTTGGCAACAAAAGCGATTCAGGCCGCGATCGATGCTGCGGCGGTTTCGGGTGGAACGGTACGGCTGAGCCAGGGCGAATATGTTTCCGGAACTCTGGACCTGAGGAGCCATGTCCGGCTGGAGGTCGCCAAGGGGGCGCGCCTGCTGGGCAGTCTTGACCTGAAGGACTATCCCGAACGGGTGGCCACGCGCCCGACCGTAATGGACAGCAATATGGGCATGAACCAGTCGCTGATCTTTGCCGAAGGATGCGAGAACATTGCCCTGTGCGGCGAAGGCGAGATCGACGGTCGCGGCCATAATTTCAAAGGCGACGAGACCATTCATGGTACGCCCGGACGGCCCTTCCTGATCCGGGTGATCGACTGTAAGCGCGTCCATATCCACGGCATTACGCTGAAGGACTCGCCGTGCTGGATGCAGAACTATCTCAACTGCGACGACCTGCTGGTCGAGCATATGACGGTCGAAAACCAGGCCAACTTCAACAATGACGGCCTGGATATCGATGGCTGCCGCCGGGTGATCGTGCGCGACTGCTTCATCAGTTCCGGCGACGACGCCATCTGTTTCAAGGGGGCTGCCCAGCGGGCGGGCGAGAACATCCTGATCGAGCGCTGCAAACTCTATACGTCGTGCAATGCCATCAAGTACGGCACCGACAGCCAGAGCGTCTTCCGCAATGTATTAGTCCGGCACTGCGAGATCGGCGGGGTGTCGGAAGCGATGCGGCGGATCAAGACGGTCGATGCCGACAGTGCTTTCTCGTGGGAGATGGTCGACGGTGGGTTGGTGGAGAACCTGCTGGCGTATGACGTGCACATTGTTCGTGCCAAGAGTCCGTTCTTTTTGCGGCTGGAAAACCGCGGTCGGGTCAGGCCGGAGCAGGCCAAGCCAGGGATTGGACGGTTGCGGCGGATCGTGTTCGATGGGATTACCGGTGAGGACAATGGTCCGCGCGGGTCGTATTTTTTGAGTGTCCCAGAACAACCGATCGAAGATGTCGTGTTGCGCAATGTCCGGATCGGGCAGCGGCCTTCGACGGGTTGGTTGAAGGAAGATCAGATTCCGGATCTGCGCGGGGTTTATCCGGACGCGCATATGATCGATGCCCACTGGGGCGGGGTGGGCAAGGATGTTGAGGGCAAGGCGATCGGCGGCGATGCGCCTGCCTATGGGTTATGGGCGCGCAACGTCAGCGGTTTGACATTGATCGACTACAAGGTTGTTCCGACAGGAGCCGATCCGCGTCCTGAGATTGTTGCCACTACGGGCGTTACACGTTTCTGCCGAGGATAGATTATGCGCCGTTCGATTGGGAATGATTTAAAATGTCTTCTCCCGCCCCGCCTGCGGGGTAAGCGCAGCGAAAGTACAGCTTTCGCCAGCGCAGAGACCGCGAAGCGGTGGGAGGGGTATTACCGTCAGTGGAATAG
>NZ_GL883078.1:463704-467517 GCF_000204015.1 Asticcacaulis biprosthecium C19
AGGACGTGGTTGAGCGGAAAATCCCTACAGCCCTGGCAATAGCAGCGCTTCTCACTCTGACCGGGTGCGCGTCGTTGCCGCAGGCGCAGTCGCACACCTATACCAATCCGATTCTGTATGCCGACTATTCCGATCCGGATGTCATCCGGGTCGGCGACAGCTACTACCTGGTCGCGTCCAGTTTCCACTGGTCGCCTGGGATACCCGTGCTGAAGTCCGAAGACCTGGTGCACTGGAAGATTATCGGTCATGTCCTGCCAAGTCTGCCGTTCGGGCCGCTATACGACATGCCCGGGCCGTTCGAACTGGACGACACCAAGTCCAAGCCGGTGACCGGCACCAAGTATGCCTCCGGAGTATGGGCGCCGTCGATCCGGCATCATGAAGGCAGGTTCTACGTCTATTGGGCGACGCCGGACGAAGGTGTCTTCATGGCCACCGCCACTGATCCGGCCGGGCCATGGAGCCCGGCCGTGCATGTTATTGCGCAAAAAGGGTTCGAAGACCCCTGCCCCCATTGGGATGAGGACGGGCAGGCCTGGCTGGTCCACGGCAAGGTCGGCGCCGGGCCTTTGGTGCTGCACAGGATGAGCTGGGACGGTACAAAGGTGCTGGACGAGGGCATGGTGATTGCCGAGGACAAGGTGCGCCTGCCGATTCTCGAAGGGCCGAAGTTCTACGAACGCAACGGCTGGTACTATATCTTCGCGCCGATCGGCGGGGTCGGAACAGGCCCTCAGGCGGTCGGCCGCGCCCGCGCCATCGAAGGCCCGTATGAATGGAAAGACGTGCTGGTCCCCGGCAACGGACTGCTGGGGCCGCATCAGGGCGGCTATGTCGAAACGCCGTCAGGCCAGGGCTGGTTCATCCATTTCAATTCGACGGGCGCGTTCGGGCGGATCGATCATCTGCAGCCGGTGCAATGGGTCGATGACTGGCCGATCATGGGCGACAACACCCTGCCCGTCTTGCAACATTCGGCGCCGGACACAGGTAATTGGCGTCCGCAGGACCGGCTCCAGGAGTCCGATGAGTTTTCGAGCCCGGTGCTGGGCTTGCAATGGTCGTTCAACCACAATCCGGACAATGCCAGATGGTCGCTGAGTGAGCGGCCGGGCTTCCTGCGCCTGAAAGCCGGGCCGGCGCAGCATCTGACGACGTCGCGCAATACGCTGACCCAGATCCTGCAGGGTCCGCATATGCAGGCGACGACGCGGATCGATATCTCCGGCATGGTTGACGGTCAGCGCGCCGGCCTGACCCTGTTTGGCGTCAAACCGGTGTGGATCGGCGCGGTGAAAGAAGGCGGCGTGACTCGCGTGACCTACGCTTCCGCCGGGATAGAGACGCCGGGTCCGGTCGTTACGGGCAAGACCATCGACCTGAAGGCCTATGTGACGCCGGATCAGATGGTGCGGTTCGAATATGATGCCGGCGGCGGCTTTACGGCCTTGGGTGAGCCCGTGGCACTGGCCAGGTTCTCATGGTGGAAGGGTTCGCGGCCTGGGGTCTTCACTTTCGTCAAGGGCGATACCGCGCCTGACAACCATGTCGATGTCGACTGGTTCCGCGTAACGCATGAGGTGATGCCATGAACCGCCGCACCTTCCTGGCCACCTCGGCCGCCGCCGCCTCTGTCGGGCCGGCTTTTGCGCAAGAGACGGCTCCGCAATATACGACCGGCGATGCCAAATGGCAGGCGGGCTATGACAAGGCCCTGGCGGTGCTGAACAAGAATGTGCAGGTGGTGCCGCGTTATTCCAAACCCGTGCTGATCGAAGGCGCCGACTATGCCGGGATCTGGATGGAGTGCGGTCCTCACGAAGCCCTGGTCTATCGCAAATTCCGTCCCGATGTGGCGCGCAATTCGCACGAGGTTTTCTTTGAGCTGCAGCGGATGGATGGCCAGATTCCGTGCAACAACAAGGTGACCGAGACTGGTTTTGGCCAGATCCAGATGGTGGTGCCGATCGCGGCAACCGCGTGGGAACTGGCGCGGGCAACCGGGGATGAGGCGCTGCTGGCGCAGGCCTACAGCGCCTGTTCGGCCTGGGATGCCTGGTTGCTGCGGTACCGCAATACGCGCGGCACGGGGCTGACCGAGGGCTTCTGCACCTACGATACGGGCCATGACAACAGTCCGCGCTGGGAAGGCATCCCGCCGCAATGTCCCAACAAGGACGCCAAGGCGTTTGTGCCCGGACTGGGCGTGCCGCGGCTGTCGCCAGACCTGTCGGCGACGACCTATGGCGCCCGGCTGGCCTTGGCGGAGATGGCACGGGCCTTGGGAAAGACGAGTGACGCCGACCGCTGGACGCAGAGCGCGGTGTCTATCCGGCAGAAGATATTGGATCAGCTTTATGTCGCTGAGGATGCGGCGTTTTACGACCTGGACGCCAACGGAAAGTTTGTGCGGGTGCGCGGCGATATCCTGACGCGGGTGTGCGGGGAGCGGATTCCGGATCAGGCTCTGTTCGATACCTTGTGGGAGCGGCAGATCCATAATCCGAAGGCCTTCTGGGCGCCCTACCCCTTGCCGTCGATCGCTTTGGATGATCCGACCTTTGTGCGGCCTATCCCAAAGAACAGTTGGGGCGGGCCGTCCCAGGCCCTCACCGCCTTGCGGGCGCCACGGTGGATGGACCACTACGGCCGTTCGGCCGAGTTCAGCGGCATGATGACCAAATGGTGTGAGGCCATCATCGCTGACATGACCTTTCGTCAGCAGATCGATCCGGTGGATGGTACCTTCACCAAACAGGGGGATGAACCGGACTATTCGCCCTGCGCCCTGGTGTTGGTGGACTATAGCTGGCGGTTGGCCGGGTTGGTCGAAGAGGCGGATGTTCTGGAATGGAATGTCCGGCCAGGGCATCCGGCATCTGTGGGTGCGCGGTTCCGCTTGCCGCTGGACGGCGGCGGGTCGGCGGAGATGATCTATGATGACAAGGGGGCGGAACTTCGGTTGTCGGGCAAGCGGCTGGGTCGGGTGGAAGGTACGGTGCGTTTGGTGACGCGGAAGACCGGTGAGTTGGTGTCGCTGAGGGGGATTTCCGAAGGCGTGCAGAAGGTGGCGTTGCAGATCGCCGACAAGCCGTTTCGGAAGGTCAAGGTTCCGGCCAATCAGGTGATATCGCCTATCTGATCGCGTGTTGTCATCGACGGCAAGATACCCCTCCACCCCTTCGGGGTCCGCCTCCCCACTTCGTAGGGAGGAGGGAGCTTGGAAATCCTTATGTGATAGCTCTGCCGAGCAGCGAGAGGGAATTCTGGCGGCATATTTTAACCGAAATGGCTTATGATGTTGACGGTACTCGAAAGGGGGCAAGTTTGGGTCGCCACAAATCCATATTTCACCGCACCTTGCATCGGCATGTCAGAGAGATCCGAGCGAGAGAACAGCTGCGGATTCCCCGTTACTGGACGTGGTGGCATCTTCTTGCAATCCCCTTCACTTGGGCGATGTTTCCGCTAAGTGTTTTTGCCTATTTCCAGATTTTCTGGGCTATGCATGTCCTGATCTACCTACACGACAGCGGTCGGCTTGTGGATTTTCTCGGCGGCTCGCTAACCCTCCCACAGTTCCTGACCTTGGTTTTCCCGGTGTTCGGCGCCATTCCCGTGGCGCTGATGGCCGGTAACACCTTGCTCTGGATCATTCCGTGGGCAAGGCAGGCGCAAGCGGAAAAAAAAGGGCCCTGTTTTGCGCAAAGACACGCTGAACTGATGAAAATCGCCAGGATTCTTGTTCCGCTTACCCTGGCCGTGGGCACGATCGGCGCGCTGTTTCCGCTCGCCTGACTTACACGGCAA
>NZ_GL883078.1:467721-485940 GCF_000204015.1 Asticcacaulis biprosthecium C19
GGAGGCAAAGCCAATTGCCGCTGGTACTACGCGGTTTTTGCAGCCGGGGCGGCGGGCTTCTTGCCGGTGGCATTGTCCTTGTCGCGGAAGCGCTTCTTCATGCCACCGACCCAGCCGGTAAAGGTATCCGTCGCTGTCGCCGCCGAAGCGAAGTCTTTGGCGCTGACATCGCCGCCGTCCAGGGGCGCCAAAGCCACGCGTAGCGCGTCCGGCGATGACGCCGTGTCAATGAACTTGCCCCAGCGCTCTGACAGGCGCTTCAATCCGGCGGTATCCTTCATCAGGCTGTAGGCAATACCCGCCCGGATCAGTCGCCCCTCGTCGCCCGCGGCCAGGGGACCCTCAGCCTTGTAGCGTTCGCCCAGGCGGCGTTCCAGCACCGCGCCGGCCTTGGCCCAGCTCTGCTGGCGCCAGTAGATATCAGCGCGGACATCGTCGGCGTCGGCGGAGGCATCACTGCCCAGCACGTCCAGTGCCTTATCCGGCTCGTTCAGTTCGGTCAGGGCCCGCGCTTCCAGCACGCGTCGCTCCGCCATGATCGACTTTGGCAGCAGGGTGGTGCGGGTGTTCCACAGGGTCTGGAGCGCCTTTTGCGGGTTGCGGTCCATCAGGTAGATGGCCGCCAGGTCTGCGGCGACGGCTGACTTGGCCACACCGTCCAGACGCTCATTGACCTGGTGCTCCAGCAGGGCGGACGCCTGGTCCAGCAGATCGACATCGACCAGCCTTCGCACCAGCTTGCGCACCATTTCGTCACCGTCCGCCCCTTGCGGCGTCAGTTCCTGGAAGTCGTAGAACAAACCCAGAGCTTCGACCGGCTGCAGGCCGTCGGCCTGACCACCGAGGAACAGGGCGCGGAAGGTCTGGTTCAGCGCGTTCGATATCTTCAACCCCTCAGGGGAGTTGGCAAACTGTTGCCCGCCGGTGCGCAGCACCTGCATGGCTTCGCGATAATGGCCCATGGACAGGTAGATCTGGCCCATATTGCCAACGATTTCCATCTCGGTCTTGTCGCCACGCCAGCGGAAACGCAGGGAATCCAGCGTCGCCAGTGTTTCTTCCGGCTTGGCCTGTTTCAACTCGAAGGCCAGCATGGCGGCGCGCACCCGCGCGGGCGTAGAAATCGCGTCATCGGACGCCTTGGCCACCGCGCGATAGACGTTCAGCGCGCGTGCCTTGTCACCGGAGGCTTCGATGATCTGCGCGTTGACCAGATAGGCGGCCAGCTTGTCCAGAGGCGGCACATCCTGCGACACAGCATAGCGGATCATCACCTGAGCCATGTCCATGTCTTTTTCCTGCATCGCCGAGTAGGCATAGGCCGCGCCAAGCGTGGCGCGCCATTGGGGCGGGAAAGCATCCATCGCCTTTGCGCCAGCCTTGAACGCCCGGACGGCATCGGCGTAGTTACCGGCCATGTAGTCGGCATAGCCCTGCCACAGGCGGGCGGACGGATCGACCAGCATCTGCGGCGCAGACAGGTCGCCGGCCGCATCGCGGTAGCGGCCCGACATCATCTTGGCGGCCACGCGAAGACCGCGAACCTGAGGATCGACCAGGGCGTTGGGATTCTGGCGCACCAGCATATCCAGAAGCCCCAGGGCCTCAAAGGTCATACCCTGGCCAATCAGGAAGCGCGCCATCGCCAGACGCGCCTTGGACGGTGCGGTCGCGCCCTGCTGCGTTTCGTCGGCGGCACGGGCCTGAAGGGCGTTGTAGCGCGCCAGAAAGCCTTCCGAAGGTGTTTCGGACCATTCGGCGTTGATGAGGGACGGATACCGCGCCGCCCGGTATTCCAGCCCGCCATCCTTGGGCTCCGCTATGGCGGACACCGCCGACAGGGTCAGGCCGCCGGGGCGCCAGATATGGACCAGATCGCCCGCCAGCTCGACCTTCACGTCCGGCGTCATCTGGGTCACGACGACGCCCTGCGCCGTCGACGCCAGTGAGGCCTCGATCATGTTGCGACCGGCGGAGAGGGATTTGATCGGGGCGCGCGCGGTAATCACCGCCATGCGGTCACCGACACCGGGGTCACGTATCCAGGCAATGCGCGTGGCGCCGGCCATGGTCACACTCAGGCTGCCGGCCCCGGCGGTGTCATCGCGGGTGACGATGACTTCCGACGACCGCGTTGCCAGACTGCGGCCACCCAGGCGAACGCGCCAGGTCAACCCGTCGCCGGCGGCGGTCACCAGGGCCACGCCCGGCGCCTTCATCCGTAGTGCTGTAAAGCCGTCATTGCGCGTCCACTGGGCGTCCTGAACGGTCATGCCGTCCTTCAGTTCCGGCGGCAGGCGCAGGTCGACTTCGGAATCGAACACCACCCAGACGGAATCGCCGCGGCGGAAAACAGCGGCAGCGACCGGACCTTCAAACGCGAAGGCGATGTCCTTGCCGCCGTCGATGGCCTCGACCTGCAAAGCCACCACGGGGACATTGGCGGCCTTGCTGATATTGGCTTGGTTTGCCGCCTGGCTGCTCGCGGATTCACCGGCTTTTTCGGCCGGCTTCATCAGGTCCTGGAGATTGACGCCGATGGTCTTGGCGTCAGGTTTGGAGTCGGCGTCAAACTGGACATAGACTGCGCCGTCCGAACGGCCAAAGCGCGCATCATAACCTTCGGCGACCTTGAGCACGATTTCGCTGGCGCGGGCGTCGCTGCGCAGGTCGACGCCGGTGACGCCGACGGGCAGATTGGCGCGGATGTCGCCGAGGTCGGGTTTTTGCTGACCCGGCAGGCGAATGACGACCAGGTCCTTGTCGCGGCGCACCGAGGCGCGCGAGCCGACCGAGCCGTAGATCTCGACCCGGCCCGACTTGGCATTGCGGCCGACGCGGATGTCGATGGCCGAACGCGGCGCAGCGGAGTCGATGGGCGTGGTGTCGCCGACTGCCAGCCCAGCCAGGCCGAAGCTGGCCATGGCCACAAGGGCGGCGGTGGTTTTCATAGCGGCGCCAAAACTCAAGGGCTTGGCGACGGGATGGTGGATCTGGCCGAGCAGGTCGCGCGCGCGATCGACCTCGCGCTTCAACGGCGAGGTTCGCGCAGGCATAGGGGATTGCGGCTTGCGAGTCATGGCCGGTTAATTTTGGCTAATGAGGGTTTAATCAAGGTTAATAGGATAGGAAGAAGTGCTTGGCGGTTGGGAGTTTGTAACGCCCCCTCCGCTTCGACGCGCTACGCCTGCGGCTACGCTTGCTCAGCACCTCCCCCGCGAGCGGGGGAGGATAGTTGTTAGCCCTTCTTCTCCGGCGTAGCGGCGGGCTTGGCGGCCTGTTGCGGTGCGGCGGCCGCCGGTGCGGTGGCGGCCGGACCGTTGGCCGTCGCCTTATCCAGCTTTTGCTGCAGGCCGCCAGCCTGGCTCATGCGACGCGACAGCTTTTCGGTCAGTTCCCGTGCCGCCAATGGCGGCATGGCCCCCAGGATGGCGGCCAGCGCCCGGTCCTTCATCTTGGCGGCGATCGGCAGGCGAACGTCATCGTCCATGGTGGCGAAGACGGCAGCGGCGTCCTTAGGCTTCATCGCCGAATAAACGGCCACCAGACGGTTGGCGTCGTCGTCGGCCACCTTGGTCGCCTGGTCCAGAAGCCCCTGGATCTGGCCCTTCAGGTCGGTCAGTTGGCCAATGCGGTTGTCGAGCTTGGCATCAGCCGTGTTGATCAGTTGTTCGCGCGCGTTCAACGCCGCTTCGCGTTCGTCCAATTGCTTGCGGCGCTGGCCCAGGCTGGACAGGATCTGCAATTCGTTGGGTGACATGCCTGCCTCGGCCGCCAGTTGGTTGACCGAGGTTGCGCACACCGGTGCGGCCGGCACCGCGGCGGCGGCATCGCTGCCGGCCTGTTCCGCCGTCAGAAGCGACGAGGCGATGCTGTAGCTTTCGGTCGGATCGTCGCCCTTGCTGGCCTCGCTCTTCGCCTCGCCCTTGGCGGGCTTTTTGGGCTCGTCCTTCTTGACCGCGTCGGCGGCAAAGGCCGTGGCCTGGCTGAAGATGTCGGGCATGACTTCCAGGCTGGTCAGGGCCTTCAGGGCCAAGACGCCGCCCACGGCGACGAAAACGATCGGCAGGAGACGGGGCATCGCCATGGGATTTTACTCTACTTGCGGCTGGAGTCGGGGCCGAACAGGTCGTCCTCGAGGGAAAGGGGCTGGCGCTTGGGCAGGGTCAGGGTGCGCATCATCTCGTTGAGATTTGCCACCACCAGTTCCGACATCTGCACCTTGTCGAGGATTTCGGTTTCGTCCTCGGGCTTTTCGACAGGAAGGCGCGAGACGTAGCCGTTGCGCGGTTCGGCCCGGACGTCTGAACGCGGGGCGCTGCGCGGGGCCGGGAGCGGGTCGTCCTCGCGCACGACATCTAAGTCAAAGGGGCCACGGTCGAAGGGACCGCGACGGCCGGTCGGTGTCGGCTCGCGCTGCGGCGGCTGGGCCACGACATTGCGCAGCATAAGCGCGGGATCGTCGAAGTCCTTACGCCGTGTCACTGGGATCTGCATCTGCATCATGCGGGCAGCTTCGGCGGCCTCGATGCCGCGGTCCAGGTCGCGACCGGCCTTTTCGGCGCGGTTGACCTGGCCTTCCAGTTTTTGCAGCAGGTCGCGCGCCGCCAGGATCCGGCCGTGCAGCAACTCCTGGCTGTCGTCGGCGTGGCCACGCAGTTCCTTCAGCGACATGTGGGCGCGGATGGCCGCATCGTCCAGTTCGCCGACCGCCTTGGCGAAACCCTCATGGGCGGCGCGCAGGGCTTTCAGCTTCTTGTCCAGGCGCACGCCGAACCACAGGGCGGCCATAAGCAGCCCCATGAGCACAACATCCATGATGATGTTCGTCATCGACACGACGCGTGGATCAACCTCTCTACTTCTTCTTCATCTGCGTAAGCCGCCGCTTGGTACTCAAGGCCAGGGGGGTGTCCACCCGCACGGCGATCGAATGCCCCTTGCGTCCCATCCGCCCCGTCGTCAGGGGAATCTGGCCGCACCGCAACTGCACCGGAGAATCAGCCTGTGCATTCAGCACGATCGTTTCCCCGACCTTTAAATTCAAGACCCGCGACAGCGGTACCTGCTGTTCGTCGAGCACGGCGCGCACCTCCATCTGGGTTGTCCACAGTTCCGTGGCCAGGTGGCTTTCCCAGATGTTATCGCGACCGAACTTCTCACCCATGAACTGCAGCAGCAGCATCTTGCGGATCGGTTCCAGGGTGGCGTAGGGCAGCAGCAGCTCAATGCGGCCGCCGCGGTCTTCCATGTCGATGCGCAGCTTGACCAGGATGGCGGCATTGGCCGGCCGGGCGATGGCGGCGAAGCGCGGGTTGGTTTCCAGACGATCGAGGTTAAAATTGACCGCTGTCAGGGGCTCGAAGGCCTGACGGGCGTCGTTCAGCACGACCTCGACCATACGCTGGACCAGCACGCGTTCGATGGTGGTGTAGGGGCGGCCTTCGATGCGCAGCGCTGCAGTGCCGCGACGGCCGCCCAGCAGCACGTCGACGATGGAATAGATCAGGTTGGAATCGACCGTCAGCAGGCCGTAATTGTCCAGTTCCTCAGCGCGGAACACCGCCAGGATGGCCGGCAGGGGGATGGAGTTCAGGTAGTCGCCGAAGCGGATTGACGAAATATTGTCGAGCGAGACTTCGACGTTGTCGGAGGTGAAGTTACGCAAGGAGGTCGTCATCAGGCGGACCAGCCGGTCGAAGACGATTTCCAGCATCGGCAGGCGTTCATAGGACACCATGGCCGAGTTGATGATCGCCCGGATGCCCGAACGTTCGTTATAGTCGTCTTCCGACAGGTCGAAGCCCAGCAGGCTGTCGATTTCGTCCTGGTTCAGGATGCGTTCGGCGCCGGCGGGCATGTTGAAGCGCTCGCCCATCGAGCCGCCGCCGCCGACCATGGCCTCCCATTCGGCAGCCAGATCTCCACCATCTGCGGTCACACCAGCGGTCGCGGCCTGCGCCTCAGCGGCGAGTTCCGCCTCCCACTGAGCCATCATGGCTTCCTGATCAACATCTCCCGTCATGTGATCAGCATCTGCTCGATCAGGACCGCGTTGATCTTGTGGGGCGCCAGCACCAGGTTGATGCGGCGCAGGATTTCCAGGCGCAACTGATGATTGCCCGCCGAGCCCTTCAGGTCCTCAGGACGCAGTTCACGTATGAAGCCCTGGAGAATGTCGTTCACCCGCGGCAGGTTTTCCTTGACCATGTCCGCGGTTTCTTCGTCGGCGCATTCGAAAGTCAGTTTCAGCTTCAGGTAGGATGAACGGCCGTCGGCCGACTGAATGTTGGCGACCGTATCGGGAAGGGTCAGGTAGGTGGTGCCGTCGGGACCTTCCGACAGGACCGGCTGGGTCTTGGGATCGACCTTGGCCTCGCCCTTGCCGTGACCGCCGCCATGGCCGCCCTTTTCTTCCTTCTTCTTTTCTTTTTTCTCGCCATGGCCATCCTTGGCCGCCGCATCGCCGTGCGCCGCATCGGCCGCCGGCTTGGGCGCCAGGAACATGAAGTAGGCCCCGGCCCCGCCGCCGCCCAAAAGCAGCACGGCGCCACCGGCAATGGCGATCAGCATGATGGGTAAGCCCTTTTTCTTGGGCTTGTCCTCGCCATCACCACCGTCGACGGGCGGTTCTTCCTTCTTTTTTTCCTTTTTGGCCAAAACGACACCTGACGCAGAAAAATGGACGCAACACGGGCGCCGGACATCTCGCCACTATCGTTCGACATGGTTAACGATCCGTTTGTCATTACGGTGAACGCGGCATTTTTTGCCGCCTGCTGTGGATAAGTTTACGACGCTAGAAAAGGCTATTTCTATTGTTTTCAGCGCCTTAGCGTTCCGCCCTGTGGCTGGCACGGCGATTGCAGTGGTTAAAGCACGTCGTTAATGCGCCGCCGAAGGCACTGCCGTTAACCACCCAACCCCCTGATTTTTGCTCCGGAAAGGACCGCGCCATGGATAATGCCAGCTATATCGCCCTGTCGCGGCAACTCACGCTTCGGCGCGAACTCGACATCTCGGCCAACAACATGGCCAATATGAACACCAATGGCTACAAGTTCGAGCAATTGCTGGTCCATCAGGAGTACGGCGCCCCGGCCTATAACGCGCCGATCCGCACCCCGGCCAATTTTGCCTATGACAACGAGGTCGGCCGCGACTTCTCGCAAGGCACGTTCCAGATCACCGGCGCACCGCTGGACTTCGCCATCGACGGCGACGGCGTCTTCTTCACCGTCCAGACTGCCGACGGTGAGGCCTATACCCGCGACGGCGCCTTCACGATGAACGCCGAGGGCATGCTGATGACCCAGGACGGCTATCCGGTCGTGGGCGATGGCGGTCCGATCACCATGGACCCGAAGAAGGGCCAGCCGGCCGTTTCCGAAGACGGCATCATCACCCAGGATTACCAGGGCCAGGCCGAAAGGGTCGGCAAGCTGAACCTGGTCCGCATCACCGACATGAGCGACCTGAAGAAGGCCGGCAACGGCACCTACACCCTGACGTCGAATGCCACGCCCGTACCGGCCACCGATGCCCGCGTGCGTCAGGGCTTCCTGGAAGCCTCCAACGTCAATCCGATGATCGAAGTCACCAAGCTGATCGAGATCAACCGCGCCTACACCACCCTGGCCGGGATCATCCAGCAACAACACGATTTGAACAAGTCCGCCGTCGAACGGCTGGGCCGCGTAACCTAAGGCCCCGTGGACAACTAGCTGAGCCCGAAGAACAAATATTTCAAGCCTATTCAATTAATTGCCGATCCCACTGACGCAGTTAATTGTCTACAGAACCTAAGGATTGCGAACCATGCGAGCGCTCCGTACCGCCACCACCGGCATGGCTGCCCAGCAGCTCAATGTCGAAGTCATCTCCAACAACATCGCCAACATGAACACGGTGGGCTTCAAGAAGCAGCGCGCCGAGTTCCAGGACCTCCTGTACCAGAACATCGAGCGCATGGGCTCGCAGTCGTCGGACGCCGGCACGGTCGTGCCGACCGGCATCCAGGTCGGCGCCGGCGTCAAGGCCGGTTCCGTCTACCGCATCATGCAGCAGGGCAGCATGACCCTGACCCAGAACCAGTATGATGTCGCTATCGAGGGTAAGGGCTACTTTCAGATCCTGATGCCGTCGGGCGAGACCGCCTATACCCGCGCCGGCAACTTCTCGGTCGACGACCAGGGCCGTCTGGTCACCGAGGATGGTTACCTGGTCCAGCCCAGCGTCACCATCCCCCAGGACGCCATCGACGTCTCGATCTCCAAGACCGGCCAGATCCAGGCCACCCAGCAGGGCCAGACGGCGCCGACCACGGTCGGTCAGTTGCAGACGGCGACCTTCTTCAATGAAGCCGGCCTGGACGCGATCGGCGACAACCTGTTCCTGGAAAGCGGCGCCTCGGGCGCGCCCAATGTCTCGACGCCGGGCGATGTCGGTTTCGGCACCCTGCTGCAGGGCTATACCGAAGCCTCCAACGTCGATGCGGTCGGTGAAATCACCGCCCTGATCGTCGCCCAGCGAGCCTATGAAATGAACTCCAAGGTCATCACCACAGCAGACCAGATGCTGCAGACCGCCAGCCAGATCGCGAGAGGCTAAGTAAATGAAAAGATTTGCTTTCATCGCCCTTCTCGCCTTAGCGATTCCGGCCGCAAGCCACGCCGCCACGCCGATGGTGCTGAAGGCTTCTACCAGCGATGGCGATGGCCGCATCACGCTGGGCGATCTGTTCGACAATGCCGGTTCGGCTTCGGACGTTACAGTCGGGGTCCGCCAGGGCCAGACCGCCGTTCTGGACGCTGGCGCGGTACAGTCGATCGCCGCCCGCAACGGCGCCTATTGGGACAATCCGCGCGGCCTGCGCCGCATCATCGTCACGGCCGGCATGGACGGCACGCCTTCAGCCGTGCTTCCGGCGTCCGGCTTTGCCCAGCCGGCGATTGCCATCGCACCGCGTGCCGCCGCCGTCCGCCGCGGCGAAGCCATTTCGGTCACCTGGAGTTCGGGCGGCCTGACTCTGACCATCACCGGCGTGGCGCAAAAGGATGCCGCCGTCGGCGACCTGATCCAGATCCAGAACCCGTCGTCGAAGAAGATGATCGACGCTGTGGTGATCGGTTCCGGCCGGGCCGCTGCCGGCCCCAATGCCATGCAAACCCGCAATCTCCTTCTGTCGTCGCGTTAAGAGTATCCCGCCATGAAAACCATCGCCTTGACTGCCCTCGCCTTTAGCGCCGTGACGCTTGGCGCCTGCGGGACGGTATCCGAAACCGTCAAGGGGCCGCAACTGACCGCCATGGCCTATCCTGTGGCGGTGATCCCGGCCCAGCAGGCGGTGATCCAGCCGGCGCCGGCCTCGTCCAACTCCCTGTGGCGGGCGGGTGCGCGGACCTTCTTCAACGACCAGCGCGCCCGCAATGTCGGCGACATCCTGACCATCCAGGTCGATATCGACGACAGCGCCCAGACGCAGAACTCGACCGACCGGTCGCGCACCAATTCTTACGAGGCGTCAACGCCCAGCATCTTCGGGCTGGAATCGTCGCTGGGCAAGCTGCTGCCGTCGGAATACAATCCGACACGGGCGCTTGGCGCTGACGGCAGTTCGACCTTCTCGGGCAATGGCTCGGTGCAAAGGTCGGAAAAAATTTCCGTCACCCTCGCGGCAACCGTGACCGGCGTCATGCGCAACGGCAACCTGGTCATCCAGGGCCACCAGGAAGTCCGTACCGGGCGCGAAATGCGCGTGCTGAGCGTGGCCGGTATCGTCCGCCCGGAAGATATTTCCTCGACCAACACCATCCGCCACACCCAGTTGGCCGAAGCCCGCATCTCCTACGGCGGCAAGGGTGACATCACCAACATGCAACAGGCGCCGGTGACCCAGAATATCATGGATAAGTTCAGTCCATTTTAAGTACTCAGGCGCCGTAAGGCTCCTCGCTTTCGCTCGGGCGGGCAGTCGCCCTTACCAACGGCATAAATGCCGTTGGGCTGGCGGTTCTGACGACCGCCAGCTTGTTTTCCTTCAGCGTAGTAAGAACACCGCGCCAACGGTGGGCTAATCCTTGGGTTTAGATCATATGGCTTTTGCCGATAAGCGCTACGGAGCATAGTGGGTTTACCCTATCCAGGAGGCCCACATGACCTATGTCGTCACCGATCCCTGCATCAAATGCAAATTCATGGATTGCGTCGATGTCTGTCCGGTCGACTGCTTTTATGAGGGCGAAAACTTTCTGGTGATCGACCCGGCAGTGTGCATCGACTGCGGAATCTGCGTACCGGAATGCCCGGTCGACGCCATCAAGCCCGAGGATAAAGACACTGACGGCAAGTGGCTGGCGATCAATACCCAATTTACGGCCGTGTGGCCCAACATAACACGCAAGGGCACGCCACCGGCAGATAGTGCCGACTTCGAACGCGAAACCGGCAAGTTCGAAAAGTACTTCTCGGAAAGGCCCGGGACGGGTGATTGACTCTATGACCTCCGCGCGCTCCTGGCGTGGGGAGGTATTAGAAAAGGCGCAGGTCCGCCTGCCTTGAACTCAATATTGACCTTTTTCGGTTACGGTTTGCCGCATGCCTGCGACCACAGCCAGCCCCAGCCGTAGCCCGGCCGCGCCACCTGCGCGGCTGGACGGCATGGCCTTGTGGATCTTCCGCGCCGAAGCCGGTCTGACCATCTTCTGCTTTCTCATGTTGTCCAACGCCCTGGTCGGGCCGCTGTTCAATCCTACCCAGGGTGAGGAAGCCGGTTTCCTGCGGCTTTTGTGGCTGCCGGTCTATGGCACAGCCCTGCTGTTGTCGTTGCTTCGTTGGGACAAGTTCCTGAACATCCTGCCCGCGGTCTTCATGATCGGCGGACTGATTCTGTTCTGTTTCGCGTCAAAATTCTGGTCGATCGAGCCTAGCGTCACCACGCGACGGACCATCGCCCTCTTTTTCACCTGCGTCTTCGGCCTGTATCTCGGCGCGCGGTGGCGCGGGCCGCACCTCACGGAATTGTTGGGGATCAGCTTTGCCATCCTTGCCGTCGGCGCCCTGATTGCCTGTGTCGCGGCCCCAGGCTTTGGTGTCCACCAGGACGTCAATGCCGGCCTGTGGAAAGGCCTTTGGTACGAAAAGAACCAGATGGCCGCCATGATGACCCTGGGCTTTATCGCCTGCACGACCACGGCCTACCAGGTGCCGGAGCGGCGCCGGCTGTGGATCGGGTTTGCGGTGCTGATGTTCTTCCTGGTGCTGATGACCCGGTCCAAGACGTCGCTGCTGGCCTGTATGCTGGTCGCCGGAGCGTTCCCTGTGTTTTTTGCCCTGAAAAAGGGCGGGGTGCTCAGCATCCTGTTCGTATGGCTGGCGTCGACGGCCTCGCTCGGGGCGATGGCGCTTTACGTTATGGCGCCCGAGCTGATCTTCAAGGCGCTGGGCAAGGATCCGACCCTGACCGGACGGACCGAAATCTGGGAGTCTCTGGGTCGACTGTCGGACAAGCGGCCCTTGCTGGGTTATGGCTACAAGGCCTTCTGGACAAAGGATTCCGTCCCCGCCGCGGTCGTGCGCCAGGAGACCAGTTGGGAGGTGCCGTCGGCGCATAATGGCTGGCTGGACCTGTTGATCCAGCTTGGCTGGGTCGGTGTAATCCTGTTCGGCGCCTGCCTGGTGGCGTGCTTCTTCTGTGCGTTGTTCCGCTATGAGCGAGTCAAGGACGGGTTTTTCTCGGTGCTGATGCTGATGCTGTTCAGCTTCCTGATCCTGTCGGAGAGCTTTATTCTGTCGCAGAATTCCCTTGTCTGGGCGTTGTTTGTCTGCGCCCTGGCAAGGTTGACGGCCAATGCACTGGAGAGCGAGCGTTAGGGAGTGTTGCTAGCGTGGTTGCGAACCGCCCTCTGAAGGCCCCTCAGGCTCGGCGCCCCGCGCCGATCGCCCACGCTTCGCTCGGCTCTCGTCCTCTCCCCGCAGGCGGGGAGAGGTAAAAAAATGCATCACTCCTGGCCGACAGCTTCTGAGACGGTCGCAAAACCGTCAGCCTTCAGGCGCGCCACCAAGTCAAGGCGCACTGCATCGGCCAAGCCCGGCCCCTTGTAGACCAAGGCTGAATAGAGCTGTACCAACGACGCGCCTGCGCGAATTTTTGCATAGGCCTCGGCGCCCGAGGAAATGCCGCCGGCGCCGATCAGCACCAGTCGGCCAGCGGCAGCGGTCGCGGCTACTTTCAACGCCCGCGTCGACAAGTCGAACAGCGGCTTGCCCGACATGCCGCCGGCTTCGGACGCGAACGACGAGCGCAAACCTTCGCGTGACAGGGTGGTGTTGGAAACGATCAGACCCTCAAGCCCATGGTCCAATGCCGCCGACACCGTGTCCTCGATCTCACCGTCGTCCAGGTCCGGCGCAATCTTCAGGAAGATCGGCATGTTCTGCCCGGTGGCCGCCGCCAGGGCGCGACGGGTTTCGGCGATCCGGCCCAGCAGGTCGTCGAGGTGCGACCGCCCCTGCAAGGCGCGCAGGCCCGGCGTATTGGGCGACGAGATGTTGATGGTGAAGTAGGACCCCAGCCCCCACAGGCGCTTCAGACCCGTGACATAGTCGGCCATCCGGTCGGCAGCGTCCTTGTTGGCACCGATGTTCAACCCGATGACCGCCCTGCCCTTCGTGCCTTCGAGGTTGCGGGCATAGGCCTCCAGGCCGCCGTTGTTGAAGCCCATGCGGTTGATAACAGCTTCGTCTTCGCTCAGGCGGAACAGGCGCGGCTTGGGGTTGCCGTCTTGCGGCAGCGGCGTAACCGTGCCGCATTCGACGAAGCCGAAACCGGCGCGCGCCATGGCCAGAGGCACCTCGGCATTTTTGTCGAAGCCGGCGGCCAAGCCGACACAATTGGGAAAGTGCAGCACCCCGCCATCGAACGGCACGTCGACCGCCAGCTCCGGCGTCTTCAGCGACGACAACGGACCGAGACCGGCTTTCAGCAGTTGAAGGGTGACCGTATGCGCCGTTTCCGGCTGCAGGACGTGAAGGGCGCGGGTGGCGAGTGAATACATTATTTGGCCAGGTAGATGCCGTCATAGATGGCGCGGCCGGCGGCATCGACTTCGAACACGGATGCGGTTGCGGTCGGATAACCGCCGCGGACCTTTTCGATGATGTCGGCGCCGGCAGCCCCTTCGAACAGGTAGTCGGCAACCAGGGCCTGGACGCCGGGATTGTGGCCGACCAACAGGAGGCAGTCGCCGTCGTTTTCGTGCTTTTCGATAGCGCGACGCATGGCATCGGCGCCGGCATGGTATAGGTCTTTGGAGACCAGGGCATTGATAGCGCCGAACACGCCTTCGACCTGGGCGAAGGTATCGCGGGTCCGCGCCGCCGCCGACACCAGGGCGAAGTCGGGCTTCAAGCCATAGGCCTTCATCGCCGTCGCCACCGAAGTGGCCTCTTCGCGGCCACGGTTGCTGAGACGGCGGTCAAAATCCTCGCCCGAAGCGGCATCCTTTTCCGCCTTGGCGTGGCGCATGATGATCAGGTGTTTCATGCCCTTCGCTATGGCCCAGAATCGTTGTCTCGGCAACCTGTCAGTATCTGTAACTTGGCTTGTTTCGACGGCACGACTAACGTGCAGGGGCAAGGAGTTACCATGAAAATCTGCATTCCGATCGCCCTGTTGTTGGCCGTCGCCTCACCCGCCCTGGCCCAGGACATGATGTCCGACCAGATCCTGGCCGTTCACAATAACGAACGTGCCGCCGTTGGTGTCGCGCCGCTGAGTTGGAGCGATACCCTGGCTCAAGATGCGCAGACCTGGGCGGATCATCTCGCTGCCGAAGGCAAGTTCGAACATTCGAGCACCGGAGATGGCGAGAACCTGTGGATGGGCTCAACGGGCTATTACAGCTACGGTGACATGGCACAGGCCTGGGCGGACGAGAAGGCCCTGTTCAAGTACGGCGCCTTCCCTGACCTCAGCACCGATGGCAACTGGGCCAGTGTCGGCCACTACACCCAGATGATCTGGAGCACCACAACACAGGTCGGCTGCGCCAAGTCGACGGGCAGCAGTATGGATATCCTGGTCTGTCGCTATCGCACGCCGGGGAATTACTGGGGGCAGAAGCCGTACTGAGGGTGGGCGGATAAGAACGTCGCCCCACCACCACTTCGTTGCGCTTCACTGCGTTACGCTTCACTCGCGGTCCCCCTCCCCGCTCGCAGGGAGGTATAAAGTTAAGCGATCTCTTTCGACGTCGGCACCGGTTGCTGCACACCTAAAACATCGCGCAACTCCTGCAACAATGAAGGTTGCGCCTTGACCGTGTGTGCCACGAACGGCTTGCGGCCGGCCTCCATCAGGATAAGCCCGCCCTTCAGCGGCCAGATGCGCGGCAAGATATTGTCCAGCGGACCGGCCCAGCCCAGAAACGGCGCCATGGGTGGCGTGTACAGGGCATAGCTCCAGGCCAGGGGCTCCAGTTCGGCGTCGCGCAGGGCGTTTTCCAATTGCATGCGGCTGTAAGGCTGGCCGTAGCCGAACGGCGTTTTTTCGGCATGGGCCCAGAACCCGCCGCGCGCGGCAACCCCGATAATCAGCCGCCCGGCCGGCGACAGCAAACGCGAGGCCTCACACAGAAGACCATGTGGTGTCGGCGATTCTTCCAGGGCGTGGACCATCAGGATACGATCGAACAGGGCCGTCGGGAACGGCAGGGCCTCTTCCTCGACCAAGGTGGCGCGCACCTTCAGGTCGGCGGGCCATATCTCCGCGCCTTGGGCTGCCGGCATGGCCTGCAGCACCCGCCGCGCCTCGACGAAACGATCAAGGTAAGGCGTGCAATAGCCGATCCCCAGCACGTCCAGACCGCGCACATCCGGCCAGGCTTCGCACAGCTTGGCGGTCACCAGGCGTCGCGCCACAACCCCTTCCGGAGCAGCGTAGAATCGGTTGAGCTCTTCGACCGAACGGCGCAAACGGGTTCCTTTTCAAACGTTTCAGACCTACATATAGGCGTCGTTGTGACTTATAGCAGGCAGGCGCAAAAAAATGGCTTTGAAAATTGATGTCTTCCCCTGCCTGAGCGACAATTACGGCTTCCTGGTGACCGATGAAGCGACCGGTATCACCGCCGCCATCGATACGCCGGAAGCGTCGCGCATCATCGCCCGCGTCGAGGAACGCGGGCTTCCGGGCCTGGACTTCATCCTCAACACCCACTGGCATCCCGACCATGGCGGCGGCAATGCCGAGGTCCAGGCACACTTTCACTGTCCGATCTATGGCGCCGAAGAGGTGCGCAAGCGCTGGCCGCTCGACCATGTGCTGAAGGATGGCGATGTCTTTATGCTGGGCGAAACGCGTCTGGATGTGGTCGGTTTGGGCGGTCATACCCTGGGCGTGATCGGCTATTTCGATCATGCGGGCGGGAATGCTTTCGTCAGCGATGTGATCTTCCCGCTGGGCTGTGGCCGGATGTTCGAAGGCACGCCGGAGCAATATTGGGACAGCTTGTTGAAGCTGGCGGAACTGCCGGGCGACACCGTGCTGTACAGCGCCCACGAATATACCCTGGCCAATCTGCGGTTTGCCGAGAGCCTGGGGTTGGATGCGACGTTGCAAGCGCGCGGGAACGACGTTCGTGCCCGGCGAGCGCGCGGAGAGTTTACCGTGCCGTCGACGGTCGCCGAAGAAAAGGCGACCAACCCGTTTTTACGCTATCCGTTGTTGGAAAAGGATTTTGCGGCGCAAGCTGCGAAGTTTGGGGAATTAAGAGCGGCGAAGGATGTGTTCAGGGGGTGACGACGCAAAAATACCCCTCCACCCCTTCCTTGCGCGGCAAGGGCTATACCCTTGCTCGCTCACCCGACCTCCCCACTTCGCAGGGAGGAGACGTAAGCTCATCCCTACTGTCGATGCTCACGGCTAGCGTCGTTCGGCGACCGAATAGCTGGTCAAGATGACATTGACGATTCGCTTGGACGAGACATGACCACCCCAGTTGCCGCGCGACGTGTCCAGCTTCATGACCAGCACACCATTGGTCAGGGTCGCGCTGGGCGGCCGGCCTTCGACAAACTGAACCGATTCCACGCCGGTCAGACGCTGCTTGCCCTTGCTCTGCAAGGCCACCTGGACCAGGGCGCTGGAGGTGACATCAGCCGCCTGGGCATAGAGGGCGTCGGCGCCCGGGGTTACATTGGGGGCTTCGAACGGCACCAGCCGGCCCAGGGCCTGGGAAACGCGCTTACTGCCCTTGGCCAGGGTCTGCCACAGCAGGGCCGGCGACATGCGAGGCTGGCGGAAGGCGTCGGCCTTGCCGGACATGGCCACCGGGTCACCCGTCGGGCGTTCGTCGGTGAACAGGATCATGCCACCCCAACGGGTCGATTTCAGTACTGGCTGGCCGACGTCGTTCTTGTAGATGCGGTCGCCCTTGGCGCCCTGGGTTACGGTCAGGCTCCAGACCTCTGTATCACCCTCGAAACGTAGCAGAGGCTGACGGCCCGATTCATCAAGGATGAAGGTTTCGCCATCGTCGGATTCGAAGCGGGCGACCGAGGGGCCGGCATTGGCGCGGCCGTCCTGATCCTTGCCAAACATGCGCTGCTGTAAGGATTGCGCCTGCGCCGCCCCCGTTCCCGTGAGGAACATCAGGCATAGCAGAAGGCGACCAACAGGGATTACGGAGCGGCTGAGCATTGGCGGGATTGTTAGGTGGGGACTTGGGCGAATTTTAGACGCAGATTAAATTAAATTAAGGCCATTGCGTAACAGCTAAGGAGTTGGAAAGGTCTGGCGGAATAGGCTGGACATTCTCCCGATTTCACGTCAGATTCGCCTGCAACGTGCGGGCGCGTTGGAGCTTCGAGTCGGCGGATTCGGGCAGAAGCCGCACTTTCGTTCGAGTACACTTGATGACGCCAGACGACCTGACCCCGCCAAAATTGAACCGCCGCGCCGTGCTGGCCGGCCTGACCGGCGCCGGTGTCGGCGCCCTGACCGTTGGCGGTCTCTATCTCACCGCCCAAAAGAAACCCGTTGTCGAAACCGCAAAGGCCCGCCCGGCGCCGCCGCTGAAAAGCTGGCCGTCGCTCGACGACCTGGGCGAGCAGATGGTCGCCGCCAAGCTGACGCCCGGCCTGTCGCTCAGCGTCATGCACGACGGCGTCATGTTCTATTCGCGGGGATTTGGGGTCGCCCGCCTGGACAATGGCGAAGCGGTGACGCCGCAAACCGGATTCCGCATTGCCTCGATCACCAAGCATTTCGCCGCCTCGGCGATCCTGTTGCTGGCCGAAGCGGGCAAGCTTTCGGTCGACGATACGCTGGCGAAATACGTGCCGGAATTCCCCAATGCCGGCGACATCACCCTGCGCCAGATGATGAGCCATACGTCAGGCCTCAACGACTATATCAATGGCCAGAGCATGGTCATCCTGACCGAGGCCCAACAGCGCAACTATTCCGCGCCCGAACTGATCGACATCATGAGCCGGCGCAGGCCGATCCTGCGGCATCAACCGGGCCAGACCTGGGCCTACAGCAATACCGGCTTCACGTTGCTGGGTATTGTGGTCGAGCGCGTGTCCGGCGCGAGCCTGCCTGACTTCGTCGCCGAGCGCCTGGCCAAACCGGCCGGTCTGACGCGCACAGCCATCGACAAGACCTGCAACTCGATCGCCGGCTGCGAGGGTTACCGGCCCAATTACCGCGCCGAACAGAAGTTCGACCTGATCCGGCCGATTTCCCCAAGCTTTGCCGGCGGCGCCGGCGCCATTCGTTCGACCACTGAGGACCTGTGCCTGTGGCATCACGCCCTGATAGACGGCAAGGTGATCAAGCCGGACAGCCTGACGGCCATGCTCAGTCCGGCCTTGTTGAAAGACGGCTCGCCGGCGATCGAGAAGCGGGGCAAGGACGAGATGAATTACGGTTTCGGCCTGGCCCTGGGGCACGAGGGACCGATCCGATTCGCCTCGCATGGCGGTCGGATCAATGGTTTTACCGGCCACCTGCGCAGCTTTCCGGATCAGAAGCTGACGGTGGCCATCCTTTACAACAGCGACGGCGGCGGGGCACCGGGCTTCAAGGCCGCCCAGCGTGGGTTGCGGGTGCAGTCGACAACCCTGGCGATGCAGGAACTGGGGATCGAACCAGCCACCGGTGAGTCGGCCGATGGGGCTGGGTAAGGTAGGAGTTTGTAACGCCCCTCCGTCTCG
>NZ_GL883078.1:486055-504127 GCF_000204015.1 Asticcacaulis biprosthecium C19
GGCCTCGCCGACAGGCAAAGCGGTGGAGGATAAGTAAAAAGCGCGTGCCGTTTGGCACACGCCCTTCTTGATTCCTCTGTAGACTGAGCCGTCAGGATGCGGCGAAAACCGTTAGCTTTTGAGCACCCGCCGCGACGTGTACATCTCGTACACGAGCAAGGGCGCGCAAAAAGATGACGGTTTGCAGCCCATCCTCACGGCTCAGAGCATGTGCTGGCCGCCATTGACGGCAATGGTCGCACCGGTGATGAAGCTGGCCATGTCCGATGCCAGGAAGGCGCAGATTTCGGCGACTTCTTCCGGCGTGCCCAAACGGCCGACCGGAATACCGGCGACGATCTTTTCCAACACCGCCGGCGCGATGGCCGAGACCATTTCCGTCGAAGTATAGCCAGGCGCGACGCAGTTGACGGTAATGCCCTTGTTCGCCGATTCCATGGCCAGGGCCTTGGTAAAGCCGATCATACCCGACTTGGCGGCCGAATAGTTGGTCTGGCCGGCCTGGCCCTTTTGGCCGTTGATCGACGAGATGTTGATGATGCGGCCGTAGTTGCGCTCGCGCATGCCTTCGATCACCTGACGCGTCATGTTGAAGACGCTGTCCATATTGGTGTGGATGACCTGCTGCCACTGCTCCAGGGTCATCTTGTGGAAGAAGCCGTCGCGGGTGATGCCGGCATTGTTGACCAGGACCTCGATCGGCCCAAGTTCGGATTCGACTTCCTGAACGGCGCGCTTGCAGTCATAGAAGTTGTCGACCGAACCCTTGACGATCATGACATTGAGTTCTTCGGCGACCTTGCGGGCATTTTCTTCGTTACCGGCATAGCCGGCTGCAACCGTAAGGCCAGCATCCTTTAAACGCTTGACGATGGCCTTGCCGATGCCGCGCGTACCGCCGGTGACCAGTGCAACTCTTCCCATATTCTTAATCTCCCTTATGCCCCTCGGACGAGCGTCGTCATGATGAGGCGAAAATTATTGGCTGGCGAGAAACGGAGCGGAGCGTACTTAAGTACGTGAGCACCGTCTCGCAGCCAGACGATGATTTGCAGCCCATCAGGGCGGCGCGACTAGGCTTCTACGGCCAGGGCCACACCCATCCCGCCGCCGATGCAAAGTGTTGCCAGGCCCTTGCCGCCACCGCGGCGCTGCAACTCGTGCAGCAGGGTGACCAGAACCCGCGCGCCCGAAGCGCCGATCGGGTGGCCGATGGCGATGGCGCCACCGTTGACATTGACCTTGGCGACGTCCCAGCCCAGGTCGCGATTGACCGAGATGGCCTGGGCGGCAAAGGCTTCGTTGGCTTCGATGACGTCGAGATCGGAGATCGACCAGCCGGCTTTCTTCAAGGCGTTCTGGGTGGCCTGGATCGGGCCGGTGCCCATGATGGCCGGGTCGACACCGGCGATGCCGGCAGCGACGATGCGGGCCAGGACTTTAAGACCACGCTTGTCGGCTTCGGCTTTCGACATCAGCACCACGGCGGCGGCGCCGTCATTCAGGCCCGACGCGTTGGCGGCGGTAACGGTGCCGTCCTTGCTGAAGGCCGGGCGAAGACCGGAAATGGCGTCGTAGGTGACGCCGTGGCGGATGAATTCGTCCTTGTCGACGACGACGTCGCCCTTGCGGCCCTTAATGGTGTAGGGGGCGATTTCGGCTTCGAACTTGCCGCCCTTCTGGGCTGCCTCGGCCTTGTTCTGCGAGGCGACGGCGAACTCGTCCTGTTCCTGGCGGCTGATGCCGTACTTGGTGGCGATGTTCTCGGCGGTCGTGCCCATGTGATAGTTGTTGAAGGCGTCCCACAGGCCGTCCTTGATCATGGTGTCGACCAGGTTCAGGTCGCCCATCTTCTGGCCGGCGCGGATGTAGGCGGCGTGGGTCGACATTGACATGCTTTCCTGGCCACCGGCCACGACAATGGCGGATTCGCCGAGCGCCACCTGCTGGGCACCCAAGGCAACCGCACGCAGGCCGGAGCCGCAGATCTGGTTGATCGACCATGCCGGCGCGTCATAGGGAACGCCCGCCTTGACCGAGGCCTGGCGGGCCGGGCCCTGGCCCTGTGCCGCCTGGAGCACCTGGCCCAGGATGACTTCGTTAATGTCCGACGCCTGCAGGCCGGCGCGTTCGATGGCCGACTTGATGGCGTGGGCGCCCAGGTCGTGGGCCGCAATGGCGGCGAAGGAACCGAGGAAGGAACCGACCGCGGTACGGGCGGCGGATACGATGACAACGTCTGTGGACATGCGGAGAACTCCCTGTGGGACACGGCGGGGCTGGATGGGGGCGGCTTAAGACACCCCAGACGCGAAATCAAGTTTCCCGTTTCCCCGAAGCCTTGAACTGTGGTTTCCTATTGTAAGTCTTTTCGTGACAGACACTTGCCCGATGTTGACGGCCGCGTCACCCCCTATCCGGTACGTCCGGATACGGTTTCAGTCAATTTTTTGTGCGCAACATGGGTTGCAGCATCAAATGCTGCGGCACAGAGCATCGTTTTGCACTTAACACATTAAAATAATTGATCTTTTACTCATATTACAACACCTCTTTACGCACTAGCACAAAAGGGTTTATCGTGGTGCAAAATCAAAGCGGCTAAAGACCGCAAAATCCATGCAAAAACTCAGGTAGCATTGGGAGTAAACGCAGTGAGTGAAACAAAACCCCGTAACAAGCGCGCCGAGGGCGACCGCGTCATTATCAAGAAATACGCCAACCGCCGGCTCTACAATACGGCGACCTCGTCCTATGTCACGCTCGACAACCTGTCGGACATGGTGCGGCAAGGCATCGATTTCGTGGTGTTCGACGCCAAGACCGGCGACGACATCACCCGTTCGGTCCTGGCCCAGATCATCTTCGAAGAAGAAAGCCGCGGGCAGAACCTGCTGCCGATCCAGTTCCTGCGTCAGTTGATCAGCTTCTATGGCGACAGCATGCAGAACCTGTTGCCGACCTATCTCGAAATGTCCCTGGATGGTTTCGCCAAGCAGCAGGAGCGTTTTCGTTCGCAGTTTTCCCAGGCCTTCGGCGGCACGCCGGCTCTGGGATATTTCGATGAGCAAGTGTCGCAGAACCTGGCCATGTTCGACCGCGCCATGCGGATGTTCTCGCCCTTCTCCTTCGCCAATGCGGCAGGGGGCTCGACGGTCGCTGCTACTGAAGGCCTGGATCCCACTCCGGCGGCTGCGGCTCGTTCCGACTCCGACCAGGTTCGCGAACTGCGTGAGCAGATGGAAGCCATGAAGGCGCAGATAGATCAACTCGCCAAAAAGTCCTGACTCTCGGATCGTTTTTTAAGAGATATTGCGGCATAGTGACGGGCATGAGCGAGTCCAAATCCTCCCTGCCCGTCCCGTCCGGCCCGGTCATCGACCATGCCACCGGTAAACCTTCACGCAAGAAGGCGGCGACCGGAGTCGACGAAGGTGCCTTTGCCGCCCAATTGCTGAGCGGCGGCGAGAAGCGCGGCCTGAAGGGCGGGCCTGAAACCCTGGAGCGGGCAAAAACGACCTATCTCAAGTCGGAATATTCCGGGTCAAACGACCGCCGTCCGCGTCCCGGTCGGGTCACGAAGACTGAAATTTAACCCTATTTTGAACGGCACGTTCCTTGCACGGCCGGTGGCTCCTTCTGAGTGGAGCCGAGCGTGTCCCGTCCTGCCAAAGCCTTGTTTCTTGCCTCGCCGCGTTTCTGGACCCGCGCGTTTGATACCTTGATGGTGACCATCATTTTTTCGGTGTTCGGATAGTCGGTCCAAATAAGAAAACCCCGGCCTTGCGACCGGGGTTCCGTAGGAAGCACTGACAACCGAACCTTACGCCCCGAAGTCGATATCTTTCCGAGCCGAGATGGCGGTGACGATAAAGCCCGCCAGAACGTCCATCAGGGTCATGCTGGTCAGCAGGAAGAAGGTCGAGGTCGCGAACGGCCGCAGCAGCAAAAACTCCACCAGGCAGACGATGAACAACACCATCGACAAAGAGTGGTTGATGATCGCCACCTTGTCCGACTTGGTCGACTTCAGCAGTTCGAAGAACAGACAGATCAAGGCACCCAGCAGGATGATGTCGCTGATCGACACGGTCCACTTGGTGCCAGGCGACGGCATCGGCAAGCTGAACAACGGCTGAATCATGGCATTGTAGGCCGATCCCGCGTCATTGCCGCTGAACATGGCGAAAACCGCCAGAACGTTGTAGACGAACCACGGTATAAGCAGGAGCGGAAAGGCTGTAATCACGCTGATTTCCTTTTTTGATTTCGGAGCCGGTTCGTCGTACATGCCGATAGCAACTTCGCGTGCAGCGAGATCGCGATGATCAATGGCCATGATGAGTCCCTCGTAACCCCCGTCTGGCAACCCTACCGCCCGGATTCGGTGACCTTCCCCGGTTTGCGATAACGGCTGTTCAACCACATTACACCGGGAAGGTCCGCTAGCGCCACTGCCAAACGGCCCAGATTGGTATATTTTGACTGACCTGTTGTACGTAAGCGATCATCCACCGGCTCGGACAACACACCATACCCCTCCCGCGCGATAAGCGACGGCATGTAACGGTGCATTTGATCGAAATAGGGGAGTCGCAGAAAAACCTGACGGCGGAACGCCTTCAACCCGCAACCGGTATCGTCGCAGCCGTCGTTCAAAAGCGCCTTGCGGATGCCGTTGGCCCAGCGCGAGGCCCATTTTTTCGACAGCTTGTCCTGGCGGTTGCGGCGGATGCCGGCGACCATGCCGATATCGTCCGGCGCCGCCGCCAGGACCTGGGTCATGCGCGCCGCATCGGCCGGCGGGTTCTGACCGTCGCCATCGAGCGTGACAACGACATCGCCACGCGCCGCGAGGACGCCGGTGCGGATGGCGCCGCTTTTGCCGACATTCTTGCCGTGATGCAGCACGCGGATCTGCGGAAGGGCGGCCATGGCCGCGTTCAGCCGCGCCAGGGTGTGGTCGGAGCTCGAGTCGTCGATAAAGACGACCTCAAAGCCATCTGTGCCGTAAACCTTTGAAAACTCCGCTACAATTTCCTCGGCGACTTGCACACAGGCGCCTTCTTCATTATGAACGGGGACGATGACGGAGACGGATGGGGGCATATGCAGGGAATACTTAAGTCTTTGCGGCGGATAGGATTTTCATCCTGTCTTATCGTTTCCGCCCCCGTGCGTAAACAGGCATTTGCCCTTCACAGGCTCTGCGCTTAAAAGGGTTGCCATGTCCGCCGCATTCTCCATGCCCAATGTCAAGGCCGCCCTCAGCCGGCTAATGCATACGGAATTTTTCGGCCAGGCCTCGCGCGGCCTGCGCGGTCCGCTGATCGCGGCCCTGCTGGCCTTCCTGGTTGGTCTGCCCTGCGCCCTGATCATGCCACCGCTGGACCGCGATGAATCGCGCTTCGTTCAGGCGACGTCGCAGATGCTGGAGACCGGCGACTATATCAATATCAGCTACCAGGACGGCCCGCGGCACAAGAAGCCTGTCGGGATTCACTGGATGCAGGCGGCAGCCGTCAAGCTGACCTCGACGGTCGAGGCTCGCAAGATCCTGGCCTATCGCTGGCCGTCGCTGCTGGGCGCAGCGCTGGCCGCCTTTGCCTGCGCCTGGGGCGCGTCGCGGGCGTTCGGGACCCGCATCGGCACTAAGGCCGGCCTCATCTTTGCCGTCAGCTTCATGTTGTCGACCGAAGCCTTCTGGGCCAAGACCGATGCCGTGCTGACCGGTCTGCTGACCCTGGCCATGGCAGCCCTGTCCATCATCTACATGCGCACACGCGATGTGGACAAGGCCGACCCGCCGCCCAAACTGGGCAAGGAACTGTGGATCTTCTGGCTGGCGACCGCCTTTGCCATCCTGGTCAAGGGGCCAGTGGCCTTCCTCATCCTTGCCCTGCCGATCCTGACCCTGTGGGGCTGGGATCGTCGCATCACCTGGGTGAGGTACCTCAATATCGGCTGGGGCTTGATCCTGTGCCTGGCCATCTGCGGCCCGTGGGCGGTGGCCATCACCATTACCACCGACGGCGCCTTCTGGACCGGGGCGGTGGGCCATGATCTGAAGACCAAGCTGGACGGCGGGTCGGAAGGCCATTTCGGTTGGCCGGGCTATCACACCCTGCTCCTGGCCATCACCATGTTCCCGGCTTGCGGGTTGCTGGGCGGCGCCATCCAGACAGCCATCCAGCGCCGAACCGAGCCGGCGATACGGTTTGCCGTAGCGTGGTTCCTGCCGGCCTTCCTGTTTTTTGAGATCATGCCGACCAAGCTGCCGCACTATACCTTGCCGACCTTTGCCGCCCTGTGCTGGCTGGCGGCGGTGTCGCTGGACCTGTCGCTGAAGACCTGGGCCAAGATTATCAACCTGGTGTTCGGTCTGTTGGGCGGGGTGCTGCTGACGGGCCTGGCGTGGTATGGCTACAAGGAATATGGCACTCAAGGCTCCCTTCTTCTGCTGGTCGCCGTGGGAGCCTCAGCCCTGGTCCTGATGATCTTCGCCGCCTGGCTGTTGCTGCGCAACCAGCAGCGGACGGCCTTCGGCTTCCTGCTGGCCTCAGGTATCATCGCGCATCTGAGCTTCGTCAGCCTGGCGGCTTCGCTGACGCCGATTTGGGTGTCACGCAAGATGGAGGCGGCCCTGCAGGCGCACAAGCTGGACCCCCGGCTCGGCATTGCGCCGGGGCCTGTTGCCACCCTGGGCTATTCCGAGCCAAGTCTGGTGTTCGAGATGGGCACCAAGACGCAGTTGCTGAACGAAAACGCGCCGGCGGCCGTCAAGGCGCTTAAGGAGGGCCGGCCTGTCTTCGTCGAGTCCCTGCAGGAGGCGGAATTCCAGAAGGCTGCCAAGGCTGACGGCGTGGTACCCCGCGTGGTGACCAAGGTGACTGGCACGAACTATAGCAATGGGCGCGACGTGGTGATTACACTGTATGACAACCCGCTGCCGGAAGCTGTCAGACCGGCTGAGTAGAACGATCGCGCCGCGTCTGGCTGTGCGAGCTTAAACGCTGGCGCCAAACAGGCGCCCGACGAGCGCCGTCACCGCCATGGCCAGTGCCCCCCAGAAGACAACCCGCGCGGCGGCCTTCCAGGCCACCGAGCCTCCGGCCGTCGCCCCGATGGCACCCAGAATGCCCAGGAACACGAGCGCGGAAGCCGTCACACTCCAAAAGGCGAACGGTCTGGGACTTAGCAACAGGGCCACCAGGGGTAAGGCCGCACCCGTGGCGAAGGTCGCCGCGGAGGTCAGCGCTGCCTGAATTGGACGCGCCTGGGTATGTTCGGAAATGCCAAGCTCATCGCGGGCATGGGCACCAAAGGCGTCGGTTTCCATCAGTCGCGCAGCAACCTGTTCCGCCAGCTCACGTGGCAAGCCGCGTCCGACATAGATCTGGGTCAGTTCCTCAAGTTCGGCTTCAGGAAATTCCAGAAGTTCCTGGCGTTCACGGGCCAGATCCGAGCGTTCCGTGTCGGCCTGAGAACTGACCGACACATATTCACCGGCGGCCATTGACAGAGCACCGGCGACGAGCGCCGCGACACCTGTGACAACCACCGTGCTTTTGTCGGAAGAGGTCGCCGCCATGCCGGCGATCAGACTAGCCACCGAGATGATCCCGTCATTGGCGCCCAGCACCGCTGCCCGCAGCCAGCCGACCCGGGACATGAAGTGACGTTCCTGCGCGCTGTGTTTTGGCATTGACGGGTCCTTTGGCGGCGTGTCGACGACCATTTGACATGATCTGCAGGCGGTTGCCCATGATTGAGATCAATCGGACGCCTGGGCCCTACTCGGCGGCGACGTCGTCTTCGTCGTTCTTGAGTCGCGGCCGGACAATGGCGCGGGCCACCGACACCCCCAGGATCACCGGCGTCAGCAGGGTGACATAGGCCTTGCGCCAGAAGCCCTTGGCGCGCTTGTGGAAATAGTAGCACAGCCCCATGCCCTTGTTCCATTCCACATGCAGCGGCTCGACGCGCGAGGTGTGGCCGACATGCATGACCTCGGCCTTGGGATGGAACAGCACGAGACCGCCGCATTCCCGCGCGCGCCAGCACAGGTCGACATCTTCGACGTGCAGGAAGAAGTGCGAGTCAAAACCCTTCAGCCGGGCAAAGTCGCGCTTGGACACGGCGAAACAGGCCCCGGAAATCGTCGGCACGGCCTGAGGTACGTCCGGCAGGTCATTGCCTTCATAGTGGATTTCGAACTTCTGCAGCTCCGGCACGAGCTTGGACAGCCGCGTCAGGGCCAGCAGGGTGGTGACCGGCGTGACCTCGCCGCGGCGGGCACCACGCTGCTCCGAACCGTCCGGATTGAGCAAGCGCGAACCGACAATGCACGGCGACGGCTGACCGCGCGCCGACTCGACCAGACGCTTGATGCAGCCCTGTTGAAGCAAGGCGTCGGGGTTTAGGAAGACCAGCCAGGGCTGGTTGGCAAGGTGAGCGCCCAGATTGGCTGCCTTGGCGAAGCCGATATTGCCATGGCCCTGGACCAGCAGGATGTGGTCGTATTCGTCGTTCAGGTCGCGCAGTTTCTGCGCCGCCTTTTCCGAGGAGCCGTTATCGATGATGATGAACTGCTGGACCTGCGGGTCGTCCAGAACCTTTTCGATCGCCTCGAACAGGACCTTGCCCGTGTGGTAGACGATCATGATCACGCTGACGCCGTCGACCGTCTCATCGTAGGGCGACATGTCGAGATGTTGCAGTACGAAGTAGTGCGCTTCGCTGGTTGCCAGCTTGCGCTCCTTCAACATCTCCACAATCGACGGCGGCAGGTTGTGATTCATGGTTAATCACTCTGCTTCAAGTCAGGCGGGGTTGCATCTGTTTGCAACCGCTGGACGGCATCGGCAAGCGACAGGATGGTCTGGCCGTCAGAACCCAGGAAGCGCAGGGCGACTTCGCCGGTTTCGGCTTCCTTGCGGCCGACCACGGCGATCACCGGCACCTTGGCGACCGAATGTTCGCGGACCTTGTAGTTGATCTTTTCGTTGCGCAGATCGGCCTCGACGCGCAGGCCTGCGGCCCGAAGGCTTTGCGTGACCTTTTCGGCATAGGGGTTGGCGTCCGAGGTGATCGGCGCCACCACAACCTGGACCGGGGCCAGCCACAGCGGGAACTTGCCGGCGAAGTTTTCGATCATGATGCCGATGAAGCGTTCGAACGAGCCCAGGATGGCGCGGTGAAGCATGACCGGACGCTGGCGCGAGCCGTCTTCGGCGACATATTCGGCATCAAGGCGTTCCGGCAGGACGTAGTCAAGCTGAAGCGTGCCGCAGGTCCATTCGCGACCGATGGCGTCCTTGACGATGAAGTCGAGCTTGGGGGCATAGAAGGCACCGTCGCCTTCGGCGATGACCGGTTCGACCCCGGCCTGCTTGGCAGCCTCGGCCAGCATGCCCTCGGCCTTGTCCCAGAACGCGTCCGAACCGGCACGGATTTCCGGGCGGGTCGCCAGGTTGATATAGGCCGTTTCCATGCCGAGATCGGCGTGGATCAGCTTGGTCAGGCGAACGAACTTGGCCGTTTCCTCGACGATCTGGTCTTCGCGGCAGAAGATGTGGGCATCGTCCTGGGTAAAGCCGCGCACGCGCATCAGGCCGTGCAGCGAACCCGATGGCTCATAACGGTGGCAGGCGCCGAACTCGGCCATGCGGATCGGCAGTTCCTTGTACGAACGCAGGCCGACCTTGAAGATCTGAACGTGGCCCGGACAGTTCATCGGCTTCAGCGACAGGGTCTCGCCTTCGACGGTTTCACAGACGAACATGTTCGCACGATACTTTTCCCAGTGACCGGACTGTTCCCAGAAGGAGCGATCGAGGACCTGAGGCGTCTTGACCTCGACATAGCCCGAGGCGTCGAGGCGGCGGCGCATATAGGCTTCGAGCACGCGCCAAAGCACCCAGCCCTTGGGGTGCCAGAAGACCATGCCGCGGCCTTCTTCCTGCATATGGAACAGGTCCATAGCGCGGCCGATCTTGCGGTGGTCGCGCTTTTCTGCCTCTTCGATGCGCTGGATGTAGGCTTCCAGGTCGGCTTCTGACGACCAGGCGGTACCGTAGATGCGTTGCAGCTGGGCATTGTTGTGGTCGCCGCGCCAGTAGGCGCCGGCCAGCTTGGTCAGTTTGAAGGCCTTGCCGATAAACTTTGACGACGGCAGGTGCGGCCCCAGGCACAGGTCCTTCCAGGCATCGCCGTGGAAATAGACGCTGATGTCCTCAGACTCCGGCAGGTCGCGGATAATCTCGGCCTTATATTTTTCGCCGATGGATTCGAAGTGGGCGATGGCGTGGTTGCGGTCCCAGACCTCGCGGCGAATCTTCTCGTCGCGGTCGACGATCTCGCGCATCTTGGCTTCGATCTTGGGAAAGTCGTCGGTCGAAAACGGCTCGTCGCGGGCGAAGTCGTAATAGAAACCATCGTCAATGGCCGGACCGATGGTGACTTGGGTACCCGGAAACAGTTCCTGCACGGCCTCGGCCAGGATATGGGCCGTATCGTGACGGATAACCTCAAGCACTTCAGGGGCTTCACGCGTCAAGATGTCCAGCCTCCCCCCGTTCTCGAGTTGTCGGTCGAGGTCCAGAAGAGCCCCGTCCAGTTTGATCAGAACCGCCTTCTTGGCCAGAGATTTCGAAAGGCTTTCGGCAATCTGTCTGCCGGTTGTACCCCTCTCGAAGGAGCGAACAGCGCCGTCGGGGAAGGTCAAGTCTATCGTCATCTCAGTCACTTCTTAGCTGGCGACCTGTAGCCCTTACGGCGGGCTTCATCGCGCAATAATTTTCATAAAGATTCGATGTGGTCTTAATAAAACCATCTCGAACCGGCACTCGTAACCGCTACCTGTCACCTTTCGGCGGCACCGGGTCGAACCCGTAGCCTCCACCGGGACGGCAGCGGCAGATACGTCGGATTCCCATCCAGGCACCGGCCACAGGACCGTGCTGGATCAGGGCATCAGCCATATACTCGGAGCAGGTCGGCCGAAAGCGGCAGCCCTGCCCGATATAGGGCGACAGGGTAATCTTGTACGCCCGCAAAGCCGCGCGAACGGACCGTTCATACAAACCGGACATGCGGAAATAAAGCCTGGCCTACGTCAAAAAATGCCGCACACGACGGTAGTTACGCGAACTTCATCCCAACCCTGGTTGTATACGAACCTATTTCGACGGTGAAAGCAACCCCCGAAACGAGGGGACTATGTTGCAGTGCGATAATAGTTGCACGATTGTAACGGCGGTGCGGTATTAAGTCCGGGCGTTACCCATCGCTTCAGCCGTTGCTTCGAGGGCAAGAAGAGTCGAAGCATGGCGGGCCGGAAAATCCTTCACGCTGGCGAGGATCCTCAAATCCTCGAAGCGTTCCGGGAAGGTAACATCCTGCCCCTTCAGCAGACCGCGCAAGGCGTCCCGCGCCGACAGGATTTCGTCCCGTGTAGCGCCTATAACATGCTGGCTAAGGATGGCCGCGGCTGCCTGGCCCAGGGCGCAGGCCTGCACCTCCTGAGCGAAGTCGATGATCGTATCCCCGTCCATGGTCAATTCGACGTGGATGGTTGAACCGCACAACTTCGCCGTCCGGTCAGCCGTGCCGTGAGGATGGGCCAGCCGGCCGACGTGTTGAAGTTGGGTGGTACGGCGCAGGATTTCGCGGGAATAGAGCTCATCGATCATGCCTCTCAGATAGTGGATGCAGCCCCGAAAGGAAAGGGTCAGGTTAGAAGGCCTTCCAAGGCGTCCATGCGGTCGGCGTCCTGGGCGGGCTTGTCCCAGCGGATGCGGCTGATACGCGGAAAGCGCAGGGCATAGCCCGACTTGTGCCGCGTCGAGCGATGAACAGCGTCGAAGGCGACCTCTAAGACCAGGTCCTTGCGCACCTCACGGACCGGGCCGAAGCTTTGCAGGGTATTGTGGCGCACCCACTTGTCCAGTTCCTTCAGTTCGGCATCGGTGAAGCCAAAATAGGCCTTGCCGATCGGCAGCAACTCGTTGCCTTTCCACAGGCCAAAGGTGAAGTCTGAATAGAAGGAGGAACGTTTGCCGGAACCGCGCTGGGCATACATCAGAACGGCATCGACCAGCTTCGGATTGATCTTCCACTTGTACCACGGCCCGGTCGGGCGGCCGGCGACATAGGCGCTGTCGCGGCGTTTCAGCATGACGCCTTCGATGACCGAGGCATTGTCGACACTGCCGCGGAAAGATTCCAGTTCGGCAAAGTCCTTGTACCGCAGGTCGGGCGACATACGGATTCCCGCCGGCTGGTGGTGCTCCAGCGCCGCCTGCAGCAGGGCGCGCCGAGCGGCATAGGGTTGCGACCGAACGTCCTCGCCTTCCAGCATCAACAGGTCATAGGCGATGATGCCGGCGGGATATTCTTTGATCAGTTTGGACGACGGGCTCTTGCGGCCCAGGCGTTGTTGCAGGTCATTGAACGTGCCCAGGTCATCGCCGCGCAGCACCAACAGTTCTCCATCCAGAACGGCATGGAAGTTGAGGTGTTCCAGCACATCCGGGAAGGTATGGCTGATGTCGTCGGCGGTGCGGGTGAACAGGGCGCGGCCGATGGCGGAATGGACGACCTGGACGCGGATGCCGTCGTACTTCCATTCGGCGGCATAGGTTTCGGGCAGGATAAGTCGATGATCCTTCTCTTCCAGCGGATGTGCCAGCATCACCGGCGTGTAGGTCAGTTTCTCATGCACCACCGGCGCGTCAGCGCGGCCTTCCAGCCAGGCGAACAGGTCTTCGTAGGGCGGGTCGACGCCATGCCACAAGGTTTCGACCTGTTCGACGGGCTGGTTGCCGTACTTGGCCAGGACCTGTTTCAGCAGCCGCGCCGAAACCCCGATGCGCAGGGAGCCCGTGCCGATTTTCAGCAATGCCCAACGCTCCGGTGAGGTCATGCAGTCCAGAAGATCGGCGACATAGGCCGGCAGGTCCGCCTTCGGTTTGTGACGTAAGTTATGAACGACGTCGCTCAAGGGCGGCAGGCGGCCTTCCGAAGCTTCAGCCGTGGAATCTTCGTTTGCGCTAACGCTTCGCTCCTTGAGCGCAGACGGCCACAGATGTGCGACCGTCTCCGACAATTCGCCGACGTAGTCCTGGCTCATGGCCAAAAGGTGCGGGTCGGTGCGGGCGCGGATCAGCTCCAGCACCATACCGCGCTTGAAATTGGGCAGGGACAGGCTGTCGGCGATGATGGCGACCGCAAAGCCACGGTCGGGATCGGGTGTGGTGGCAAAATAGTCGAGCAGCAGGCGTTCCTTGCCCGACGTGGCGGGCTCGAAATACAGCCGTTCGAGAAGGCGGGAAAAGGCTCTCATGAGAACGCCAGCCCGGTTGCAGGCAAGGTCTTGCTTATACCTCCCCGCGCCCTTCGCGTGGGGAGGGGGACCATGAGCAAGCAAAACGAAGTGCAGCGGCGCGAAATGGTGGTGGGGCGCCTTGTTGTAGGCGCGATAGCCATTGAGATTTGGGAATGAAAAAGAAAGTCGCCCCACCACCACATCTCGGCCTTCGCTACGCTGCGGCCTCGTGCGGTCCCCCTCCCCACGCGAAGAGCGCGGGGAGGTATAAGGAATGACAAATGATGGAAGCAGGTGCGCATCACTCGCTGTCGTCCTCATAGCCGATCAAGTGGAGGGCCTGGGCCTTCAGGCCCATCTGCTGGGCAGCATAGACCAGGGCATCGTCACGACCATGCGTCACCCAGATTTCGGGGGCGCCGACATCGCTCAGGGTCTGCAAAAGCTCGTCCCAGTCGGCATGGTCGGACACGACCAGAGGCAGTTCCACGCCCTTCTGTTTGGCGCGTGCCCGGATGCGCATCCAGCCGGACGCCGCGACTGTCAGGACGTCGGGTAGTTTGCGCGACCAGCGGTCCTGCAACGCCGAGGGCGGACACAGGACGATCTTGCCGGCGAGGGTTTTGGCGTTTTCGGGCGTGACCAGATCCCACGGCCCCAGATCGATGCCGAAATCCCGGTATAGCTCACACAACCGCACCATGGCGCCATGCAGGTAGATAGTCTCACCGTAGCCGGCGCGCCGCATAGCGACCATCATGCGCTGGCACTTGCCCAGGGCATAGACGCCGACCAGGTGGCAGCGCTCTGGAAACTGGCGCAGCGAGGTCAGCAGCTTGACGATTTCGTCTTCCAGCGGGGGATGGCGGAACACCGGCAGGGCAAAGGTGGCCTCAGTGACAAAGACATCGCACGGCACGGGTTCAAACGGCACACAGGTCGGATCGGCGCGGCGTTTGTAGTCGCCGGAAAAAACGATGGTCGCGCCATTGTATTCCAGCCGCGCCTGGGAGGAGCCCAGGATGTGACCGGCCGGATGCAGGCTGACTTTCACACCGTTGATGTCGACGGCCTGACCGTGGGTGAGTGGATGTTCGGCGATGGTTGCGTGGGTTTCGCCGTAGCGGGCACGCATGATGGCCAGAGTTTCGTAGGTGGCAAAGACGTCGCCGTGGCCGGCGCGGGCGTGGTCGGCATGGCCATGGGTGACCACGGCGATTTCAGCGGGGTGCATGGGGTCGATGAAGAAACCGCCCGGTTTGCAGAAGACGCCTTCCTTGCGGACTTCGATCCAGTCACGGGGGTGGGTCATACGACACCGAGGTTCATGGCACACCGATTTGGTAGGCTCGGCGCCAAGAAATCCCCCACCGTCTCGTGAGCTGGCGCTCACGATCCACCTCCCCGTATAATGGGGAGTATAAGACATAAGGAATTGTGAGGCGGGTGGTCTTCCAGAGCTTCATCCACTCGCCTTTTTCCTGCGTATGCCAAAGCGAGATTGCTCCCTTATACTTGGATACTTACATAACGGATCATGGCGGCTATCCCTTCGCATTTCCGGCAGTGGTTCGACCAGCAGGACTGGAAGATCCTCCCCCACCAGAAGGCGATGGCGGAACGCTACCGCCAAGGCCTGTCGACCCTGCTGACCGCGCCGACCGGTACCGGCAAGACGCTGGCAGGGTTTATTGGCTCGTTGATCGACATCGATGCGCGCAGGCCCAAGGGACTGCACACCCTCTATATCTCACCGTTGAAGGCATTAAATTACGATATCGAACGCAATGTCGTGGCGTTGGTCAAGGCGTTGAACCTGCCCGTCACCCTCGAGTCACGGACCGGCGACACCTCCGCCTATCGCCGTAAGCGCCAGCGCGCCAAGCCGCCGCATATCCTGCTGACAACACCGGAATCGCTGATGCTGCTGTTGTCTTATCCCGATGCGGCGGAGATGTTCGGCTCGATCGAGGCCGTCATCATCGACGAGATCCACCAGGTTGCGGCATCCAAACGCGGCGACCTGATTGCGCTGGCCCTGGCGCAGTTAGAGGCGTATCGGCCGGGCTATCGCCGCATCGGCCTGTCGGCGACGGTGGCCGAACCGGACCTGTTTTCAATGTGGCTTGGGCCGACCGGCGCGCCGGTACCGCATCTCGATAGCCCCGGTGGCAAGCCACCCAAGGTCCATATCCTGAAAACGATGGAAGCCATTCCCTATGGCGGCTTCATGGCCAAATACGCGGTGCCCGAGATCATGGCCGAGATCGTCAAGGCGAAGACCACCATCGTCTTCGTCAACACCCGCGCCCAGGCCGAACTGCTGTTCCAGTTGCTGTGGGAGGCCAATGACGAGGCTTTAGCCATCGCCATCTATCACGCCTCCCTGACGCGGGAGTTGCGCGCCAAAACTCAGGCGATGATGGCCGAGGGCAAGCTGCGCGCCGTCGTCGCCACGGCGGCGATCGAACTGGGCATCGATTGGGGCAATGTCGATGTCGTCATACAGGTCGGGGCGCCCAAGGGGGTATCGCGGCTTCTGCAACGGATCGGCCGGTCGAACCACCAGGTCGATGTCCCGTCGAAGGCGTTTCTGGTGCCGGCCAACCAGTTCGAGGTGCTGGAATGCGAGGCCGCGATATCCGCCATCGCGGCGCGGCACCTTGACGGCGATGAGCCCCTGCCCGGCGCCCAGGACGTGGTCATCCAGTTCATCATGAACGCCGCCTGTTCGGCGCCGATCACGCCGCACGGACTGCACGATATCGTCGCCCGGTCGTGGTCGTACCATCATCTGAAATATGAACAGTTCGAGGAGCTGTTCCAGTTCGTCATCGACGGCGGCTACGCCCTGCGCGCCTATGACCGCTGGCATCGCCTGGTCAAGCGGGATGGTGCCTGGGTGCCGTCGACGCCGCAGATGATCCAGCGGCACCGTCAAAACATCGGCGTCATCATCGAGGCCGGCAAGCTGAAGGTACGCAAGATACACGGCCGCGGCGGGCGCTATCTTGGCGAGATTGAAGAGCAGTTCGGCCAGTCGCTCAGCCCCGGCGACACCTTCTATTTCGGCGGCGAGGTGCTGGCCTTCGAGCGCATCCAGGACATGACGCTGCATGCCAGGGCCAGCACGGCGAAGGAACCGCGGATACCGACCTATTCGGGTGGCCAAATGCCACTGTCGACCTTCCTGGCCGACGGCGTGCGCGGACTGTTGCAGGACGAGGATGCGCTGAATGGGTTGCCGAAACTGGTGCGCAACTGGCTGATGCTGCAGGCGCGGTTCTCACAACTGCCCGACCGCAAGAGCCTGTTGGTCGAGAGCTTTCCGCGCGGCATGCTGTTCGCCACCGTGCTCTATACCTTCGAAGGCCGGCGGGCGAACCAGACTCTCGGCATGCTGTTCAGCCGGCGCATGGAGCGATTGGGCTTGCATCCCTTGAGTTTCACCGTCACCGATTACGGCCTGGCGATTACCAGCGTGAAGGCGGTCACCGGCGAGAGCATTTACGAGTTACTGCGCGCCGATATTCTCTCCGACGAACTGGAGGAGTGGTTGAGTGAATCGCCGATGCTGAAGCGATCGTTTCGGCGGGTGGCGACGATTGCCGGTCTGGTCGAACAGAATCACAACTCGGCGCGCAAAACCCTGAAACAGGTGACCTTCTCGACCGACCTGATCTATGACGTGCTGCGCAAGTATGATCCCGGCCATGTTCTGCTGGCCCTGACCCGGGCCGATGCCGAGCGCGAACTGCTGGATCTGGACCGCCTGACCGACATGATTTTGAACTTCCAGTCGCATATCGAATTCCGCGCCCTGCCCCGGCCATCGCCGATGTCGCTGCCGGTAATCCTGGACGTGCGCACCGAACGGCTGCCCGGTGGCGGGCTGGAGGCGCTGCTGGCCCAGGGCGATGTCGAGACCCAGGCCGAACGGATGATGGCGGAGGTCGAACATGGCCTCATGGCTTGAGGTCGCCTTTGCCGGTCATTATGTCGTGCTGGATGCGGAACTGGGCCTGTACTGGGCTGAGAAAGAGACCCTGGCGGTGTCGGATCTTCACCTCGAAAAGTCGACCTTCCTGGCGCAGTTCGGCTCGGCCATCCCGGCCTATGACAGTCATGATACCCTGGTGCGGCTGGAGCGGTTGATCGCGCGATATCAGCCGAAGGTGCTGATTCTGCTGGGCGACACCTTTCATGACAAGGCGGCGTGGGCGCGGCTGGAAGACCGGACGCGGAAGCAGCTATTGGAGTTATGCGGGTCGGTTGAGCATTGCTGCTTCGTCGAAGGCAATCACGATGTCGGGGTGACGGTCGATCCCTCTTTATGTTTTGCGGACGACTATGTTGTAGACAATGTACTTTTCAGCCATGAACCGGCAGTGTCGGACCTGCCGCAGGTGATCGGGCATTTTCATCCCAAGCTTAGGACGTCGCTGCATGGGCATAGGCTGAGCGGCAAGTGTTTCGCGATGAATGAGCGGTTGCTGATCATGCCAGCGTTTGGGAGTTTTACCGGCGGGCTTGAGCTGACGCATGCGGCGTTTACGGATTTGGCGAAGGGTGATCCCTTGAAGCCTTACCTAGTCTACGGAAAGACGGTGGCGGCAGTGCCGCTGATTAGGCCCCTCGCCCCGCCTGCGGGGAGAGGGTTGGGGTGAGGGGCATGGGCGTCTTCGGAGCACTCCGTCCTCTGACAGTCCCTCACCCGATCGCCCGCGCTTCGCTCGGCTCTCGTC
>NZ_GL883078.1:504154-508003 GCF_000204015.1 Asticcacaulis biprosthecium C19
AAAAAAGTTACACGCCCAGCAGGCGTTCGAGGCGGGCGGCGGCGTCGGCGATGGCGAAGGCCGCCTTGCGTTCCATCTCATGCGCGCCGGCGTTCATCCGCGAATTCAGCGAATTGGCTTCATCCAGTTGCGCGCGCAGATCCTGCATCTCATCGATCATCAGCAGCGCCGCCATCAGGAACAGCCGCACCTCGCCGATCGTGCCGACGTCCGACACCACCATCTCGACATGCTCGTCGAAGGCCCGCGCCAGTTCCTGGACGCGGCCTTCCTGACCATCGGCGCAACCAACCGTATAGGGTTTGCCGTTGACGCGGACCGTGACCTCACCCATCAGGCCGCCTCTTCGCGCAACAGAATACGGATGTTCGCCGCCGCCATGCCCAGCGCCTGAAAGGCTGTCTCAGCCGCCTTGGCCAAAGCCGCTTCTCGGCCCTTAGCCTCTTCCAACTCGTTGAGAAGATTTTCGACCTCTTCGTTGCGCCCTTCGACCGGCGCACCTTCAGCGCCCGCCAGAAGCGGCGGCGGAAGGGGATCGCCGTTCTGCAGAGCGCGCACGCGCGATTCGAGCGCCTCGAGCGCACGGTCCAGTCGGTCCACCGCCACGCTCAGGCTGCTTCCCATCTGCCCCGACATCAGCGACGTTTCCATGCCCGATCTCCTAACCGGCGGTCCGTTTTTTACCGCGGACCGCATAAAAACCTACACTTGCCTCGGCATTTCCGCTAAAGCGCCGCCAAGTTTACGTGACTCGCGTCACCCCACAAGTTTAATAGAGACTCGGCCATGACCACAAGTCCAGATTCTGGCGACATTCCCGCCGCGACCGCGGATAAACCGCTCAGCGTTCTGATGGCCGACGCTATCCGCGTGCTGTCGATGGAGGCCGTCCACCGCGCCAAGTCGGGCCACCAGGGCATGCCGATGGGTATGGCCGATGTCGCCACCGTGCTGTGGACCAAGTTCCTGCGTTATGATCCCAAGAAGCCCGACTGGGCCGACCGCGACCGTTTCGTTCTATCGGCCGGGCACGGCTCGATGCTGCTCTATGCGTTGCTGCACCTGACCGGCTTCAAGTCGGTGTCGATGGACGACATCAAGAATTTCCGTCAATGGGGCGCTTCGACCCCCGGCCACCCGGAATACGGCCATACCGCCGGCGTTGAATGCACCACCGGCCCGCTGGGTCAGGGTCTGGCCACCGCCGTCGGCATGGCGATGGCGGAACGTCACCTCAATGCCCGTTTCGGTGACGACCTGGTCAACCACAAGACCTGGGTGATCGCCGGCGACGGCTGCCTGATGGAAGGCGTATCGCACGAGGCCATCTCCCTGGCCGGGCGGTTTAATCTCAACAATTTGATCGTTCTGTTCGACGACAACAATGTCACCATCGACGGCTGGGCGACCCTGGCCGAAACCGGCGACCAGCTGAAGCGCTTCGCCGCCGCCGGCTGGGCCGTGAAGTCGGTCGACGGCCACGACCACGCCAAGCTGGCTGCTGTCATGCGTTGGGCCGTCCGTCAGGACAAGCCGGTGATGATCGCCTGCAAAACCAAGGTGTCGCGCGGCGCCGGCGCGCTGGAAGGCGACAAGCACGGCCACGGCTACAACCTGTTCGACGACCAGATCAAGGCGGCGCGCGAGGCCATGGGTTGGGCGCACGAGCCCTTCACCGTCCCCGCCGATATCAAGAAGGCGTGGGAATCGGCCGGCCGCAAGGGCACCCGCACGCGTAAGGCTTGGGAAGACGCCGCCAAGGCCAATCCGAAGTACGAAGAGCTGACTGCCGCCATGGCCGGCGACTTTGCCGACAACGCGTTTGAGGCGCTGGATGCCCATATCAAGGCGTCGCTTGAGTCCAAGCCGACCGACGCGACGCGTTCGTGCTCAGGCGCGGCCCTGTCACACCTGGTCCCGGCCATTCCGGCGCTGATCGGCGGCTCGGCCGACCTGACCGGCTCGGTCAATACCCTGGTCAAGGGCATGGGCACCTATGACACGGCAGACTATACCGGCCGCTATGTCCACTACGGCGTGCGCGAATTCGGCATGGCAGCGGCGATGAACGGCATGGCGTTGCACGGCGGTATCATCCCCTATGCCGGCACCTTCTTTGTTTTCTCGGACTATTCCCGTCCGGCCATCCGCCTGGGCGCTCTGATGGGCGCCAAGGTCGTCCACGTCATGACGCACGACTCGATCGGCGTCGGCGAAGACGGACCGACCCACCAGCCGGTCGAGCATCTGGCCTCGTTCCGCGCCATGCCGGGCCTGCACGTCTTCCGTCCGGCCGACATGGTCGAGACGGCGGAATGCTGGAAAGCGGCTCTGCATGCCGGCGGTCCGTCGATGCTGGTCCTGACGCGCCAAAAGATCCCGGCCGTTCGTACGTCGGGTGAAAACCTGGCGCAAAAGGGCGCCTATGAGGTCAGTGCGGCTCAGGGCGAGGCTGTGGTATCGATCTTTGCCTCCGGTTCGGAAGTGTCCGTGGCGGTGGCAGCCCAGAAGCTGCTGGAAGCCGACGGTATAGCGACGCGCGTCGTATCGACCCCGTGCTGGGACCTGTTCGACGCCCAGACCCCGGCCTACAAGGCTTCGGTCATCGGGGATGCGCCGGTAAAGGTCGCCGTCGAAGCCGCCGTGTCGTTGGGCTGGGAAAAGTTCATCGGCAATGACGGCGTTTTTGTCGGCATGAAGGGCTTCGGGGCGTCGGCGCCGGCCGATCGCTTGTTCAAGGAATTCGGGATTACGGCCGAAGGTGTGGCTGCGGCAGCCAAGGCGGCGGTCAGGGTGTAATCTGAGGATTTGCGGGTGTGTCTTCTACAGAACACCCCTCACCCTAACCCTCTCCCCTCAGGTGGGGAGAGGGAATCCAATAGCCCTCTTGGCTGGCGGGGTGTATCCATGGCGCAACCACAAAAGAAGCCGTGGTGACGGCGGTCACCACGGCTCTCTCTCGGGACCAGGCAGCTCCGGGGAGATACCGCCTGTCTCAAGGACCTAGCGGGCGATGGAGCACTCCGTCGCCCTTTCATTTCGTCTAACGCGGGCAATTGGCAACTCCGTCGCAAAAAAAATCGGCCGCGGAACAAAAAAATTCCGCAGCCGAAATAGCAGCTTGATAGATGCCTATATTACCGGCCTGGCATGTGCCGGGGGCCGCCATGATGCTTCAGTTCGTCGCCGCTCAGCACGCCATCCTTGTTTTCGTCCATCTCACCGAAATGTTCCTTCATCGGGGCCGAAAATTCCTCGAAGGTCACCTTGCCGTCCTTGTCGGCGTCCAGGCCGTCGCCGCCGATGATACGGATCTCGCGCTTGTGGATGCGTGCGCCCGGGGGCGGCGAGCCATCGGGACCGTCGGGACCGCCGCGCATCATGATGACGTCGTGCTCGATGTGCGGCGGCTTGAACGCCTTGAACTCGTCTTCGGTGACGGAGCCATCCTTGTTGCCGTCCATCAGATCGAACGGATCGGGCGGCGGGCGATTGAATTCCTCGCGCGTCACCTTGCCGTCCTTGTTGGCATCCAGGGTGGCGAAATCGCCGCCGCCGTGGAAGATGCGCACCTCTCTCTTCGGTTGCGCAACCGCCCCGAAAGCCAGGGCCGCGACAGCCATGCCGGCGGCCGCCATCAAATAGTGTTTGGGTCGTAACGTCATACGGGTCTCCCTTGAATCTATGTCCTCCGCAGTCCCATGCTGCGCCCCGCGTGTTGCTGCTTGATGTCAGCGATACGCCAATTGTGGCAAAATTAAGATTTATTATGTCACCGTGGCCATTCGTCCGCCGCAAGCCATCGGCATCTTTGAGGCCTCCCCTCCTATGAGTTGCCCATGCCCCAAG
>NZ_GL883078.1:508162-573129 GCF_000204015.1 Asticcacaulis biprosthecium C19
GACGACGACCGCGATATCCGCGAACTGACCGGGAATTTCCTCGGCCAGAACGGGTTTGTGATCCATACCGCCGCCCAGGGGAAGGAGATGGACAAGATCCTGACACGCGGCGACATCGCCCTGGTCGTGCTGGATTACATGATGCCGGGTGAAGACGGCCTGTCGATCTGCAAGCGTCTGCAGGAACAGGGCGGACCGCCGGTGATCATGGTGTCGGCGCGCGGCGAGGAGATTGACCGCATCGTCGGGCTGGAACTGGGTGCCGACGACTATATCGCCAAGCCCTTCCATCCGCGTGAGTTACTGGCGCGCATCCGCGCCGTCCTGCGCCGGCGCGAAGCCCGCACCGGCGGCGACAAGGGCGCCCCCGTCACCACCTTCTTCGGCTGGTCGCTGGACAATATCAAGCGCACCCTGACCCGCCCCGACGGTATCCAGGTGGCTTTGTCCAACGCCGAATTCGAATTGCTGCGCGTCTTTCTCGACCGCCCCGGCCGAGCCTTGTCGCGCGATCAGATCCTGGACTATCTGCATGGTCCCAATGCCGACAGCTTCGACCGCGCCATCGATGTCCAGATTTCGCGCCTGCGCCGCAAGCTGAGCGACGACCACAACGAAGACATTATTCGCACCATCCGCGGCATCGGCTATATGTTCAAGCCGCTGAAATAGGATTTCGCCCTCGTTGACCGCCCAACCTAAACGCCGGCTTCTATCGCTCCCCATTTTCTGGCAGGTCCTGGGGCTGAGCCTGGCTGTGTTGATCCTGGCTTTGGGGATCAACACCTTTCTGGTGATCAACGCGCCCGATCCGCCGCCGTCGGGCTATACCCTGGAGGAGGCGGCCATCGCGTTGAAGACCGGCAAGGTCGAGTTGCAGAATGGCCGGACCTTGACGACGACCACGGCGACGACCACACCCAGCTTCGTCAGTCAGCCGGCGCGCGGTCCTTTCGGCATGATGTCGGCCGCCCTGGAACAAAAAGCTGGCGGCGCAGCTGGGCGTCCCGGCTGACACGGTCAAGGTGCGCATCCTGCCCCACCGCCGCACCTTTCGTTCCGGCCCCCGCCCCATCGAAACCGACCGGATCGTGTCGTTCAGACATGACGGTCCGGGGCCGGAGGGCGAAGGCCGTTTCCGCGGCGAAGGCGGAGCGGGCGGACCGCCGCCACCGCCACCCGATGAGATGGCCGGTCCCATCATGCGCATCGAGCGACTGGAATTGCGCGGCGACATCGTCTACCCGCCGTTTTCGGCCGCCTGGAAGCTGAATGATGGCAGCTACCGCGTCATCACCCCGCCGCAGGACCTGATCGCACCGTGGCAGGTCCGGCTGCTGCTCGGGTTCGGCCTGACGGCGCTGCTCATCCTGCCACTGGCCTGGTGGCTGTCGCAGCGCCTGGCCGGGCCAATCGTCGCCTTTTCCGAAGCCGCATCCAAGATCGGAGTCGAGGACAATGCTCCGCCAGTGATGGCCATTGGTCCGCGCGAGGTCCGCCAGGCCGCCGATGTGCTCAACGCCATGCAGATCCGCATCCGCAAGCAGGTCGAAAGCCGCACGGCGCTGATGGGGGCCATCGCCCACGACCTGAAGACGCCCCTGGCCCGCATGCGTCTGCGCATCGAAGACCTGCCCTCGCCGCTGCGCGACAAACTGGCCGACGACATCGCCCATATGGACGGGCTGATCCGCTCGGCCATGAGCTTCACCAGCGCCCATAAGCTGGGGGATTCCCTGCGGCCATTGGACCTGTCGGCCCTGGTCGAGACCCTGGCCGACGACCTGTGCGCCGTCTGCCAGATGGACCCGGCCCTGATCGAACCTAACATCATGATCAAGGGGGACATGGTGGCGCTGAAACGCATTGTCACCAACCTGGTCGAAAACGCAGGCCGTTATGCCACCTCATGCCGGATAGAGTTGGCGGCACGCGGGCCGTCGGCAGAGATCCGCATCATCGATAACGGTCCGGGCCTGCCGCCCGACCAACTGGAAACCGTGTTCGAACCCTTCTATCGCATGGAGAGTTCGCGCAGCCGCGATACGGGCGGCACGGGACTGGGTCTATCCGTGGCGCGGTCTCTGGCCGAAGCTCAGGGCGCGACCTTAAGTCTGCACAATCGTTATGAAGGCGCCAACGTCGTCGGGTTGGAAGCGCGCCTCGTGCTGCCGCGGTTGATGCGAAAATAGCCAAAAGCGGTTTCACGTCTGACCATCCGGCTGGAATCCAAGGGTTAGCGTTACCATATACAGTGCGGCGCAAAATAGGGCTTGACTTCAAAGCCTTGAGGTTCAAGAACCGCGTCGAAAAAAGACCCATAGCAAAGGATGCTCCCATGGCTTTACGTGTCGCCATCAACGGGTTCGGCCGCATCGGCCGCCTGGTTCTCCGCTCCATCGTCGAACATGGCCGCACCGACATCGAAGTCGTGGCGATCAATGACCTGGGCCCGGTGGAAACCAATGCCCACCTGTTGCGTTACGACTCCGTACATGGCCGCTTCCCCGGCAAGGTCACCGTCGACGGTGACAGCATCACACTGATCAAGGACGGCAAGACCTACGGTCCGATCAAGGTAACGGCCATCAAGAACCCGGCCGAGCTGCCGCACAAGGAACTGGGCGTCGACATCGCGCTGGAATGCACCGGCATCTTTACCGCCCGCGACAAGGCCGCCTTGCACTTGGACGCCGGCGCCAAGAAGGTCATCGTCTCGGCCCCGGCCGACGGCGCCGACAAGACCATCGTTTACGGCGTCAACCATGACAGCCTGACCAAGGACGACACGGTCATCTCCAACGCCTCGTGCACCACCAACTGCCTGGCGCCGGTCGCCAAGGTGCTGCAGGATCTGTGCGGCATCGAGCGTGGTTACATGACCACCATCCACAGCTACACCAACGATCAACCGTCGCTGGACCAGATGCACAAGGACCTGTACCGGGCCCGCGCCGCGTCGCTCAGCATGATCCCGACCTCGACGGGTGCTGCCAAGGCCGTCGGTCTGGTCTTGCCGGAGCTTAAGGGCAAGCTCGACGGTTCGTCGATCCGTGTGCCGACCCCGAACGTGTCGGCGGTCGACCTGGTCTTCGTGCCGGCGCGCAATGTGACCAAGGACGAGATCAACAACGCTATCATCGCCGCCGCGGAAGGCCCGATGAAGGGCGTGCTGGACTACACCAACGAGCCGCTGGTGTCGTCGGACTTCAACCATGCACCGGCATCCTCGACGTTTGCGCTGAACCAGACCCAGATCGTAGATGGCGGACTGGTCCGCATTCTTGCCTGGTACGATAACGAATGGGGCTTCTCGTCGCGCATGGCCGATACGGCCGTGTATTTCGGCAAGATCTGATCCGATGCAAAGTCGGGCGACCCTTTGGCTGATTGTCCGAGGCGTCGCCCTTATTGTTACCGGCTTCGTCGCCGCCGCTGGCATGACGTTTATTTGCGTCCTGCGAAATCGCTTTTTATGGCGCGTAGATGACTCTATGCAGTTTGGCCCCGGCGTCCCAGACGCTGTTTATGTAGCGCCATTTATTGTTATGATCGCTTGGTTGGTCATTGCCTGCCTGTTTGCCTGGCGCAATCGAGCACCTGTCGGCTTGGCCCTTTCGGCCATTGCCTTTGCTGTCTTCGTGATAAATGCCAGCAACGTTTTTAGACTTGCTTACCCGGTTTGCAACGCTTTTTGAGGTTTCCATGCCCTTCAATACGCTCGACGATGTTTCGGATCTAACCGGCAAGACCGCCCTGGTGCGGGTCGATTTCAACGTGCCGATGGAAAACGGCCGCATTACCGACGACACCCGCTTGAGGGTCGCTATCCCGACCATCGAAAAGCTGAGGAGCAAGGGCGCCAAGGTCGCGCTGCTGGCCCACTTCGACCGCCCCAAAGGCAAGGTCGTACCGGAAATGTCGTTGCGCCCCATCGCCGGTCCGTTGTCGGAACTGCTGGGTATCACGGTCGGCTTCGCCAGCGACTGTGTCGGGCCAGCCGCGTCCGACCTGCTGAAGCTACTGCCGGCCGGTAGTGTCGCCCTGCTGGAAAACGTCCGTTTCCATGCCGGTGAGGAAAAGAACGACCCCGAATTCGCGCAAGCCCTGGCCGACATCGGCGACATCTATGTCAATGACGCCTTCTCGGCGGCGCACCGTGCCCACGCCTCGACCGAGGGCGTCGCCAGGCTGCTGCCGGCATATGCCGGTGAGAGCATGCGCCGGGAACTGGATGCGCTGGAAGCGGCGCTGGGCAATCCGCAGCGCCCGACGCTGGGTATTGTTGGTGGTTCGAAGGTGTCGACCAAACTGGACCTGTTGAAGAACCTGGTCGGCAAGCTGGACGCCCTGGCCATTGGCGGCGGCATGGCCAACACCTTCCTGTTTGCGCAAGGCGTCGATGTCGGCGGTTCGCTGTGCGAGAAAGACCTCAAGGAGACTGCGCTGGAGATTTTGACCGAAGCCGAGGCCAAGGGTTGTCGTATCCTGTTGCCGGTCGATGTCGTGGTGGCTCAGGAGTTCAAGGCCCACGCGCCGTCGCGCACGCAGGATATCGACGCTCCGCTGTCGGCAGAGGATAAGATTTTTGATGCCGGCCCGAAGACGGTGGCGCAACTGAACGAGGTCATGGCCCAGAGCAAGACATTGATCTGGAATGGGCCGCTGGGTGTGTTTGAATTGCCACCGTTTGACGCCGCGACGGTCGCCGCAGCGAAATTTGCTGCGGCGCAAACAAAATCCGGTAAGCTGGTGGCGGTCGCGGGCGGTGGGGACACCGTCGCCGCTTTGAACCATGCCGGTGTGGCCGATGACATGACCTTCGTGTCGACAGCCGGCGGCGCCTTCCTGGAATGGATGGAAGGCAAGGTTCTGCCCGGCGTCGCGGCGCTTGAACAGTAAGAGGAAACGATTTAATTCTTAATTCCAAGCGGTCCACAAAGGTCAAAAGACCAGACCGCTTTATTCTAGGCCCCGCCACAGGGCCATAACCACAGCCAGCAGGAGCTGGCATGGTGAGCCGAAAACGGCTGGCTTTCGAGCACCGGAGCGGAGTGGACTTAAGTCCATGAGCACCGGAGCGCAGAAAGACGGCGGTTTGCAGGCCACCAAGGCAGCTCCGTCTTGAAAGAGGGAAAATTTCAACATGGCCCGTATAAGTCTTCGTCAGTTGCTCGACCACGCCGCCGAGCATGGCTACGGCATGCCCGCCTACAATATCAACAATATGGAACAGGGCCTGGCCATCATGGAGGCGGCCCGCCGCACCCAGTCGCCGGTCATTATCCAGGCATCGCGCGGCGCCCGCGCCTATTCCAACGACCTGATGCTCAAGCGGATGATCAACGCCCTGGTCGAGATCTATCCGGAAATTCCGTTGTGTATGCACCAGGACCACGGCAACAGCGTCGGCACCTGCGCCTCGGCCATCCAGCACGGCTTTACATCGGTGATGATGGACGGCTCGCTGAAGGCGGACGCCAAGACCCCTGCCGATTTCGAGTACAATGTCGATGTCACCCGCCGGGTGGTCGAGATGGCCCACGCCTGCGGCGTCTCGGTCGAAGGTGAACTGGGTGTGCTGGGCTCGCTGGAGACCGGCATGGGCGAGGCCGAGGATGGCCACGGCGCCGAAGGTGTGCTGGACCATTCGCAGCTTCTGACCGATCCGGATCAGGCCGTCGATTTCGTCGCCCAGACCAATGTCGACGCCCTGGCGATTGCCATGGGGACCTCGCATGGCGCCTACAAGTTCACGCGCAAGCCCGACGGCGACGTCTTGGCAATGAATGTGATTTCCGAGATCCACAAGCGCCTGCCCAATACCCATCTGGTGATGCACGGCTCGTCGTCGGTGCCGCAGGAACTGCAGGACATGATCAACGAATATGGCGGCAAGATGCCGCAAACCTGGGGTGTGCCGGTCGAGGAACTGCAAAAGGCCATTAAGATGGGCGTGCGCAAGATCAATATCGACACCGACCTGCGCCTGGCCATCACCGCCGGCATCCGCGAAACCTTTATGAAATCTCCGGAAGTCTTCGACCCGCGAACCTATTTCAAGCCGGCCTATGCGATGATGCAGAAGGTGTGCGAGGACCGCTTCGAGCAGTTCGGTGCCGCCGGCAAAGCGCCGAAAATCAAGCCAGTCGGATTGTCGACCATGGCGCAGTTCTACCTGTAGGCAGGCAGGGCGGCCAAAAGGGCGCATTGACTTGGCAGGTTATATGCGCTTGAAGGCCGCCCATGCTGATCCAGTTTAAACGCCGCTTTTCCATGGCCCATCGTCTGCGCTTCGATTCTGTGTCGAAGTGCATGACGCCGCATGGCCATAACGAATTCGTTGCGGTCAGTTTGCAGCCGAAAGCCTCGGCTAAGGGCATGGATTGGGGAAATGCCAACTACGCCGCCAGCTTCGCCGACCTGAAGCGCCACTGGCACAGCTTTGTCGATGACGCCCTGGACCACGCCTTCCAACTGGGCGTCGACGATCCGATGCTGGGCTATTTCCGCGACCATGAGTCGGAATTGCTGCCGCGCCTTCTGGTCATCCAGGGTGATCCGACCACCGAGGCGGTGGCGACGGCGCTGTTCATGAAGCTCAATGCGATTTTGGCGAAGTTCCGGCCCGATTTTGAATGCGTCCGCTTCGAGATCGAGGAAACCCCGACCAACAGCATCATCCTGACGCCGGAAGACGTCACCGGCTGTCCAATCCGGCTGGGCGAGTGGTGCCATCGGGCGGATCTCAGCCTGAACGATCTGATGCCTGTCGAGTCATGGGGGCAGTTCGCAGCCGCCCTCAAGCAGCGAAGCGGTAGGGCAACAAAAATGATGACGTCGCGGCGAGTTTTTGTCCAAGGCCTGCGCATCGAGGCCGCTATCGGGATCTATGATCATGAACATGGCCGTACCCAGCCGCTGATCATCGACGCGGTCATCGACTTAAGCCTGCATGAGATCCACGGGTTGAAGGATACGCTGAACTACGAGCTGGTCGGCAAGATCGCACGCCAATTCGTCGCGCGCGGTCATATCCGACTGGTCGAGACGCTCGCTGAAGACGTGGCGTCGGAACTGTTGAACCTGCCGCATGTTCAGAGGGTGGAGCTGTCGATTGCCAAACCCGAGGCGCTCAGCGATGCCGATCGGGCGGGCGTGACCGTGGTCTACACGCACTGAGACAAGCTGTGCGTCAGATATTCGGTCGTCCTCCGAAGGCCTTTCAGGCTCGCCGCCCCTCACCCGATCGCGTTCACTTCGTTCCGCTCTCGTCCTCTCGCCGCAAGCGGGGAGAGGTATTTTTTACTCTGCCAGGTCGTCGAACAGGGTGCTGACGCCCAGGATTTCCGCTTCATCGGCGACGATCTGGTACACCGGAATGTCGCGGACATAGCTTGCCACGCGGCCCTTATCGTAGAAACGGCGCGTGAAGACATCGTGGTCGAACAGGCTACCCAGTGCCGTCAGGTGGCTGCCGCTGAGATAGACACCGCCCTTGGCGCCCGTCATCAGGGCGAAGTCCGACGCTACGCCGGCATAGAGCTCGGTTTGTACTCGCACCGCTGTGACGGCTCGCGCTTCGCCGATAAAGGCCTGGGCCATGATCTCTTCGACCGTCATCGACTCCGGTGTTTCGCCGTCAATCACGGCCAGACAGCGCCACAGTTCGCTCAGACCCGGCGCCGACACGGCGCGCTCACGCGAGACATGGCCGTATTTCGCCAGCATCAGCTTGAAAATCTCGACCTCCAGCGCATTGCATGGTGCGAAATCGGCATGGCCGCCTTCGCAATGGGTCGCCACCCAGCCACCGCGGCCATTGGGCGCCAGGAAGGCGCCACCGAGCCCGGCTGTTGGCCCCACGACGGCGACCACCGGCCCCGGCGCGACATCGTCGCCGCAGACCTTCACCCGCTCGTCGCGTTCCAGCACCGGTATGGCCAGGGCCTTGGCGACAAAATCATTGACCATGGTGACGCGCGGCGTCCCCAGCCAGCGGCAGAGTTCCGAGCGATCGAGCGAGAAACCGTAGTGGACCAGGTCGATATGGCCATCGACCTCCCAGCCGGACGTCGAAAACGCGGCGCCCATCAGCTTGGGGCTGCCATTGTCGGCGAGAAAGGCTTCGATGGCGCCGGAACAGTCGTCAAAGGAGTCGCAGCCATAAAGGCTCAGAACCTCAGGGCGGCGACCCGGCTCGGCCAGGGCCAGCTTCATGACCATGCCGATACTGAGGTCGCCCAGAAGGACCTTGCCCGCCATGTGTCTGAACCCTTGTGATGCCTGAACCCTGTTATCCTAAGGTCGGCCGCTTAGGTTAAAACTTCCTTGCCGGACAAGCTTACGCATCGACTTTAAATCGTATTTTTGCTGAGTTAACACCTTCGCAACCATAGGGCGCGATCCTTGGTATCAAAATAGCCAGGTGAGGTCCAGCGCGTGAGTGCGCCCGAAGTGCACACGACCGACCTGCTGACGCAGGATGCCACGGGCAGGATTTTCCTGACCCTGGCCCAGGACGACGCCGCCGAGATCGTCGAGCGCCTGCGGGAGACCCATGCCGATCTGCAGGGACGTGCCTACCTGATCCGGCTCGACATTCTGGTCGAACGGCTGGGCGCCCGATGGGAGATCAAGCGCGACCTCGTCTTCGACCACCTGAAAACCACCTTCGAACGCAAGTTCAAGGAACCGGACTGGTGTATCAAGATCAATGACGACAGCTTCCTGGCCGTCATCCTGACCCTGGGCGAATACAAGGGGGCGCTGAGCGCCGCCGAACTCTGGTACGCGGCCGGGCAGTTCTTTGTCGGTGATGTGTCTGGCGCACCGCCGCCGCTGTTCGAGGCCCTGGCTGACGATGTTGACCGGCTAAGGCTGATTCCGATCGACCTCAACACCTATTTCGACCGCGCTGATGCCCGGCCCTTTCGCGCAACCGAAGCCCCTTTGCCCCAGGCCGCCAGCGACGCCGCGCCCAGGGCCGCGACCTCCGTTGGCACCATGGTGGCGATGCGCCGGCCGTCGTCTTCCGGCGCCGCGATTATGGTGGGGGGCCGCGAGCTGCGTATCGCCAGTGCTCTGGAACCGGTGTTCGAAATGAAGAAGCTGGCGATGATCGGCCACCGCTTCGAACCCACCGTGACGGAAGCGACAGGGTTTCCGCTCGATGCGCGTGCGATCGCCGGCCTCGACTGGGGGGACCGTGAACAGGTCGACCTCGCCAATATCGAACAGGGCCTGAAACTGCTGAAAATGCGCCATCCCGACCAGCGCAAGATGGTGATGATGATCCCCGCCGCGTTCTCGACCTTTGCTTCGGCCAAGGCGCGTGCGCGGCTGATGCCGATGGTGAGCCAGGCCGCCCAGGAGATGCGGCTGAAGGTGCTGTTCGAAATCCGGCATCTCAACGGCGTGCCCCAGGGCCGTGCCGCCGAGGTCGTGTCGATGTTGAAGCCCTATTGCATGACGGCTCTGGGACATGCCGGCGCCGAGCCACGCGCCATTTCAGGCCTGCGCGACCGTGGCCTGGCAGGGGCGGTGGTCGATTATGACGGCGCTCGCCGCGACGATGGTGCACTGGAGGTCTATCTGACCACCTTCACGGCAGCCGCACGCGCCGCAACAGGCGCGTGCATGATCCAGGGCTTCGACAGCCTGCGACAGATGGCCGTGGCCCGGCTGGCGGGGGTCAGCCATGCCAGTCTGAAGGCCTCGGCCCTGACGGCCGCGAGAGGGTAAAAATCCAGGCCGAAGAATACCCCTCCACCGCTCCGCGGTCCCCCTCCACACAAAGTGGGGAGGAGAAGAAAAGGCCCTGTTTCGCTCGGCTCAGATCAGTCCGGCGTCCTTATAAACCTGTTCCAGCACGGCCAGGGGTACGGCGGCGCAGGTCAGGCCGGTGTCGTGGAACTTTTTGATGTCGAAGTTCGCGCCGGCTTTTGCCCGCGCCAGCTCACGCAGCCTGATCCACTGGATCTTTCCGATCATATAGCTGAGCGCCTGGCCCGGCCACACGCAGTAGCGCTCGATCTCGGTCGTCGCCGCCGACTCTTGGTCACCATTGGTGGCGACGAAGTACTGGATGGCCTGTTCGCGGGTCCAGCGCTTGGCGTGCATGCCGGTATCGACCACCAGGCGGATGGCGCGGAACATCGATGACTGGAGATAGCCGATATAGCCGGGCTTATCCTCGGCATACATGCCCATCTCGGCCGCCACCAGTTCCGAATACAGTGCCCAGCCTTCGGAATAGGCCGAATAGCCGCCGGTCTTGCGCAGCATCGGCAAGCCTTGCGCCTCCATCTGGATGGAGATCTGCATGTGGTGACCGGGAATGGCTTCGTGATAGGTCAGGGTCGGCAGCGACCAGGACGGCCATTCCGCCGTGTCGCGCAGGTTGATGTAGTAGGCACCCGGACGCGAACCATCCAGGGTCGGGCGCTGATAATAACCACCCGGCGCTCCGGCTTCGGTTTCCTTAGGGACGCGGCGCACGGTCACCGGCGTCTTGGGCAGGACGCCGAACCAGTCGGGCAGCTTGGCTTCGATCGCGCGGATCTGGACGTTCAGGTCGCCCAGTAGCTGCTCCTTGGCCTCATCCGTATTGGCGTAGACGTATTTCGGATCTTCGGACAGGGCGCGCATGCGTTCGCCCACCGTGCCCTTGGTATAGCCGATCTCCTTCAACTTGACGTCGGCTTCGGCTGTGATCTCGGCCACAAGGTCGAGTCCGATCTTGTGAATCTCTTCCGGCGTCAGATCTGTGGTCGTGCCGCCCCTGGCGCAGTGGGCGTAGTAGGCGTCGCCGTCCTTCAGGCGCCAGATGCCGGCATCGTGGACGGCCTTGGGGCGCGCGGCCTTCAGCGCCGCGATCTGGGCGTCGAGCGCCCTGGCGACCGGGCCATCGATGCGTTTGGCTGCTTCCGCCGCCCAGTCCCCGGCAACGCCCGCCTTGGTGGCCTTTTCGGCCAGGGCCTTGGTCATGGAGCTGTCGCTGCCCTTGATGGCGCGCAGGGCCTGCAGTTGGGTGATGGCCTTGTCGAGCGCGAAGTCGGGCGCCACGATGCCCTGGGCTGCGTCGACGTTGAAGCGGTCGGTCTGCTGGTCCAGCACGGTGGCAAAGCCTTCAATGCGCGACAGGAAGGCGTCGGCGTCTGCCTGGGTGGCGACCGTATGCTGGGTGGCGAGGAAGTCCGGCAGGCTTTGATAGGCGCCGTTGAGCTGGCTGAGGATATAGGGTTGCGAGCCCCAGGAACCGAACTTGAACTTTTCGGCACCAGCCTTGGACTGGGTCAGGCTCCACAGAACGGAGTCGTAGTTGATACGGTCCATGCCGCTGAGATGATCGCGCGGAATGGCGGCGACGGCGGCGTGATGGCGGGCGGTGCGCTCAGACGAGGCCTTCTGTTCGGCCAGGCTGTAATCGGACAGTTTGGCCTTGGCGGCGGCGTATTCACCCTTGTCCAGGCCCAGCGAGGTCAGGGTTTCCGGCGAATGCTTCAACCGCTCCTGATAGATGTCGTCAAACACCTGGTTCAGCTTGGTGGCGACAGACGCGTCGCTGGCCCAAGCCGCGGTATTTAAGGCGGCCGACCCGACGGCGGCGGCGCCGGCCGTAGCAGCGGCGGACGCGAGAAGATGACGGCGGTTAAGCATGGGTAGGTCCCTCATGAACAGTTTGTAGCCATGCTTCGCAGGGTGGCAGCGGAATGGAAGTTAATTTCTTGTAATATTTGCAACTACCCTGAACTTCGCAGCCACGCCCGGTACCACGCCCTGGCGTCTTCGGGGCTGCCGCAGGTGCCCTCGACAACCTTGCGGCGTCGCATTGCGCCGGCCTGTTTGTAGGTGATGGCGATGGCGCCGGCGGCAATCGCCCGGTCGCGCATGGATTCCGGTACGTCGTAATGGTCGCCCTGATAGTGTTCGCGCCTCATACCGATCCGCATGGCGAAGCGATGGAGTTCCGCATCCGTGTCGGCGATCATGTGCGACATGTGCATGCCGCGAAACGCGCCAATACGATAGCGGTACATGTCATCGACAAAGACGGTCATTTCGCGACTATATCCGATATCGCGGAAAGTATCAGACGTGTTCTGCTTTAAATCCGGCCAATTCCTGTTCGGCCTCCGGCGTCCACAGATCGAGCGCCTTCAGGATCTCGACGGCAAAGCTATACGGCGCGCTGCCCGGCGCGGTGATGATGCGGTCGTCACGCACGGCCTGAGGCTGATCGCGGTACAGCGCATCGCCAGCATAGCCTGGCCAGGCCTTGTGCGCCTCCAGGGCATTGCCGGTATGGGCGGCGTTGTCGAGGATGCCTGAGCCCGCCACAGCGCCGGCGGCAGCGCAAATTCCGCCAATCACGCGGCCAGCGGCGCTGAAACGAAGGATCAAAGGCGTCAAGTCCGGCGCCGTGCCCGTCTCCCAACTCATGCCGCCTGGAATGACGAGCGCATCGAAGTCCGCCGGATCGAGCGCCTCATAGGCCAGGTCCGGCGTGACCTTTAGCCCGCCCATGGAGGTCACAGGCGCGCCGTCGGGCGAGGCGGTCACCACCTCCGCACCGAGATAGGCGCGGGCCGCCGCCATCAGCAGGGCACCTTCCCAATCGGCGAACTCCGGTGTCAGGGCGATGGCAATGCGTTTCATGATGTCAGATCAGCCCCTTGGCCTTGTACAGGTCTTCCAGCACCGCCAGCGGCAACGAACCCGCGGTCAGGCCGGTGTCGTGGAAAGTTTTGTAGCTGAAGGCCCCGCCCTGCTTTTTCTTCATGGCGTCGCGTAGTTTCAGCCAGGTGATCTTGCCGACCATATAGCCGAGCGCCTGGCCCGGCCAGGCACAATAGCGCTCGATCTCCAAGGTCGCGCCGCCTTCGGAGTCGCCCGTCGTATCGACCATGTAGCGAATGGCCTGCTCACGGCTCCAGCCGAGATGGTGCATGCCGGTATCGACGACCAGGCGCACAGCGCGGAACAGGGCATCGTGCAGATAGCCCAGGCGGCCGTACGGGTCGTTGTCGTACATCTTCATCTCGGTCGCGGCCAGTTCCTCGGAATACAGCGCCCAGCCCTCGACATAGGCGTTGTAGCTGGCGACCTTGCGCAACTGATGCAGCGGCGCTTCCTGCTGGATCGAGATCTGCATGTGGTGGCCCGGAACCGCCTCATGGTAGGTCAGGGTCGGCAGGCTCCATTTCGGATTGTCGGCCATGCTATGCAGATTGATATTGTAGACGCCGGCACGCGAACCATCCAGGGCCGCCGGTTGATAGTAGCTGGGCTGGCCCAGTTCGTTGGCGATCGGCACGCGACGGATGCTGGCCTTGGTCTTGGGCAGGACGCCGAAATACTGCGGGATCTTGGCCGTCACGGCGTCGACCTTGCCGTTCAGGTCCGACAGCAGTTGCGCCCGGCCTTCGTCACTGTCGGGATAGAGCTGCGACGGGTCGCCGCCCAGGATTTTGTAGCGGTCGGCATTGCTGCCCGCGGCCATACCCAGGGCACGAAAGCGGCTGTCGATCTCGGCCGACAGTTCCGCCACCTTCTGCAGGCCGATGGTGTGGATGTCCTTGGGCGTCAGGTCCGTCGACGTGCCAACGCGGGCGCAGTAGGCGTAGTAGGCAGCGCCATTGGGCAGGTTGCGCACGCCGGCATTGTGCGTCGCCTTACCCAACAGGGCGCCCAGGGCCGTAATCTGGGTGGTCAGGGCAGGCTTGACGACGTCATTGACCTTGGCCGTGGCCAGGGCCGTCCAGTCGCCGGCTATGCCCTTTTCGGCGGTGCGGCGGGTGATCGAGGTCACCAGGATCGACTGTTCGACCGGTGTGTCGCGCAGGTTGGTAATCTGCAGCGCCGCCTTCTTCAGGATAAAGTCCGGCGGGACGATGCCGCGCTGGGCCTCGGCCACGATGCGGGCGGTTTCCTGTTCCAGACCCTTGGCAAAGGCGTCGAGGCGCTGGATATAGGCTTCGGCGTCGGCGGCGGTGTTGATTGTGTGCTGACCGTCCAGGAAATCCGGCACCGTGTTCCAAAAGCCGCTGAGCTGGCTGACGATATAGGGCGTCGGCGCATAGAAGGTGATGTTCATCGGCGTGGCGTTTTCGCCGAAGGTCCAGGTCTGGGCGGCGTCGGCCTGAAGCTGTATGTCCCAGCGCACAGCATCGTAGTCGATGCGGTCGATCGCTGAAAGCTGGTCACGGTCGATGGCGGCCAGGGTTTGGACCGCCTTGCGCAGGCGATTGGCGTTGACATTCAGGCTGGCGGCGCTGCGGTCATCAAGGCGCGACTTGAGATAGGCCAGGTCGCCCTTGTCGAGGCCAAGGTTGGTCGCTGTCATCGGCGACTGGACCAGCAGGTCGCGCAGGATGGAGTCAAAGGCGGCATCCAGCTTCGCCTTGACCTCGGGCGCTGTAACCTCCGGCACGGGCGGAGGGGGCGGCGGTGACGGCGGTTTGGGAGCCGCCTTCTTCGCCGGCTTGCGACTCTTTTTCGAGCTGGCCTTCTTCTTCGCCGGCGCCTTCTTCTTTTTCTTAGTGGCGGCCAGGGCCTCGGTCGCCGTGAAGGCAAGCCCCGACAGGGCGGCTAACAGAAAACGACGATCCAGCATGGACATCTCGCGCAAATACCAAAAAACAAACCTAGGCGGAACAAGGCCTCAGGCGCAACCGGTTGCACATGAAAATGTTGTAATCTTGGCCGATTTATCAAACCGTCGCACAGCTGTCATACCCTTGGTCGTTCACTTTGGGGGCTGATCGTGATTTCGCGTTTTTTCGTATTGCAGATCGTCTGGGCCGCGACTCTCGCGGCACTCGGCCTAGGCTTTTTTGTCGACCGTGCGGTATGGTGGGCGTTGCTGGTCCTGGCACCGCTCAGCGCCATTGGTTTGCTGGACATGATCCAGACTCAGCATTCCATCCTGCGCAATTATCCGATTATCGGCCACTTTCGTTTCTGGATCGAAGCCATTCGTCCGGAAATCCGCCAGTATCTGATCGAGGACGATCGCGACCCCGTTCCATTCTCGCGCGAACAACGCGCCCTGGTCTATCGCCGCGCCAAGAACGCGCCTGACCAGCTTCCGTTTGGCACCATCCGCGACGTCAACGCTATCGGCTACGGCTGGATTTCGCATTCCATGGCCCCTTTGAAGCTCTCCGATCACGATTTCCGTATCGCCATCGGCGGCAAGGCCTGTTTGAAGCCTTACCAGGCCTCTGTGCTCAACATATCGGGCACCAGCTTTGGCTCGGTCAGCAGCAATGCCATCCTTGCTCTCAACAAAGGCGCGCGCAAGGGCGGTTTCGCCCACAATACCGGCGAAGGCTCCATCAGCCGCTACCATGTCAAGGGCGGTGGCGACCTGATCTGGCAGATCGCCTCAGGTTATTTCGGCTGCCGGACGAAGGATGGTCGCTTCGATCCGAACCTGTTCGCCAAGGCGGCCTGCGGCGACCAGGTCAAGATGATCGAAATCAAGCTGAGCCAGGGCGCCAAGCCAGGCCATGGTGGCGTGCTGCCCCGGGCCAAGATCACGGCCGAGATTGCACGCACCCGCCTGATCGACCGTACCCGTGACTGCATTTCACCTGCGCGGCATCCTGAGTTTTCGACGCCACTGGAACTGATGGCGTTCATTTCCAAACTTCGGGACCTGTCGGGCGGCAAGCCGGTCGGGTTCAAGCTCTGCGTGGGCCATCGGTTCGAGTTCCTTGCGCTGATCAAGGCCATGCTGGAGAGCGGTGTGACGCCGGACTTCATCGTCATAGACGGTGGCGAAGGCGGCACCGGCGCTGCGCCAGTGGAATTGTCCAACCATGTCGGCCTGCCGCTGATCGAAGGCCTGTCCTTTGTGCACAATGCCCTGGTCGGCGCCGGCTTGCGGAGCGAAATCCGGCTGGGGGCTTCGGGCAAGGTGGTGTCGGCCTTCGACTTTTGCCGTATCCACGCCTTGGGGGCCGACTATGTCATGTCGGCGCGCGGCTTCATGTTCGCTCTGGGCTGCGTCCAGGCTCGCGCCTGCCATACCAACCACTGCCCGTCGGGTGTTGCCACCCAAGACAAGGGGCGGGCGCAGGCCCTGGTCGTATCGGACAAATTTAAACGGGTCCACACCTACCACCGCAATACCCTGCGCGCCCTTGCCGAGATGCTGGGGGCCGCAGGACTAAAACATCCGTCGGACCTGAAACCATGGCACCTGCATATCCGCGCGGCGACTGGCGAAGTGGTACGAGGCGATGTCGCCTACACCCATCTCGAGCCCGGCGCCTTGCTGTCGAGCGATCTCGATCCCCGGCTGAAACGCGAATGGGACCGTGCCCAGACCCAGAGCTTCGAACCGGCCTTATGAGCAAAAAAAGCCATATTGCCCTTTTACACCGCGAGGCCGACAGGTATTGCGAATTATTCGCGTTTAACGCCGGATTCATCCCTCGTAAGGACCTACCCATGCGCCATCTCTCTGCCTTGTTCGTTCTCGTCCTGCTCGCTCCGCCGGCTTTGGCCCAGACGCCCCCGGTCAATGCCACCACGGCGACGCAAGCCCCAGCCACCCATGGCGGCAGCTTCAAGAGCCCGGACGGCGCCGAACGTGGTACCCTGACCCTGACGGCGACACCCGACGGCGTGCTGCTGCGCGTGGATGTGAAGGGGCTGACCCCGGGCTGGCATGGCCTGCATTTCCACGAAAAAGGCGCCTGCGCCGACGAGAAGTTCGCCTCGGCCGGTGGCCATGTCCATGGCGACACCCCGGTAACCCATGGCCTGCTGGCCATCGGCCACAACGATGCCGGCGACCTGCCCAACATCTATGTCGCGGCTGACGGCACCGGCGCCGCCGAGGTCTATTCCAATCTGATCACAGCCCAGACAAAGGACAAGCGCCCGGCGATCTTTGATGCTGACGGCACGGCCGTCGTCATCCACAGCATGGCCGACGACTATACCAGCCAGCCGATCGGCAATGCCGGTCCACGCGTCGCCTGCGCCGTGATCCAGTAGACAAAACCTCCATAAAATTCAACGATCTGACGCGTAGAAAACTTTTTAGTTGACACTTATCCACATTGAGAACAAAATAAGAACATCGAAGAAGGATGTTCTGCCATGGCCTTTACCTGCCAGCCGCAACTAAAGACCCTGCCGCGCGACGGCCGCATTGCCGTGACTTGCCAGACCTGTGGCAATCACTGGGCGGAAAGCGTGCAGGAGATGGTGGAAACACGCCGCCTGGGCGCGCAGTTCATGGATCTGCTGGAGTTCGAGACACGCTGCAACGATGCTTTTTGTGGCGGTACCGTCGACTTCGACTATGAGGGCAAGCCGGACGTGACGCCCTATACCACAAAGGTGATGACCTTGCCGCGGCCCAAGGCCGAGCGCCTGCCCTATCCGGTCAAGGCCGTGGTCAAACGGCGTCCGCCTGTCTCGCCGCAGTATGGCGTACCGCAATACGACTTACCGATGGCTTTGCCGCCGCTCCGCCCCACCCAGCCCGGGCGGATTGTCTCAGTCGCAGGTCGTTGAAGCATTCTTCAGGATATCGCGCACCAGCAGGCCCGATGGCGTCAGGTCGGCATCCGTCCAAGGGCCGGTCGCCGAAGCGCCCGGCTTGAACAGCGAAGCGCCCTCCTTCTTGTCACTGACGGCCCAGTTGGCCTGGCTGAGGCAGTTCGCCTTCATCCAGTATTGCCAGCGCCCGGTTTCCTTGACATCGGCGCCACCGTCGCCATTGGCATTGACCGAGCCCCACTCCGACACAAAGAGGGAAGCGCCCATCTTCAGCGCCTTGTCGCCCTTGTTGCGCAAGGCCTGCTTATGGGTGCCGGCATAGAAGTGCAGGGTGTAGGTGATGTTGCCTCCGGAAACCGGATCGGCCGCCGCGACGTCGACATCCTGCGACCAGGTCGGCGATCCGACAACGATCAAATTGTCGGGATCGACAGCGCGGATGGCGTCGATCACCGTCTGCGAGTAGGGTTTAACCTGACGTGCCCAGTCGTGATTGGCCAGAGGCTCATTATAGATCTCGTAGATGACATTGGGCGTATGGCCATACTTCTTTGCCATGGCTGTGAAGAAGTCGACCGCCAATTGCGGATCCCGCTCGGCGCCGTGCGAATGCCAGTCGATGATGACATAGACGCCGTTGGCGATGGCAGCGTCGATCAGGGTTTCGGCCCGGACGCGACCGGCGGCCGGATCCTCCTTGTAGCCGCCACGGCCATCGATCCCGATAGCGGCGCGGACCACGGAGACATTCCAGTCTTTCGCAAAGGTGGCAACGGCGGATGGGTTGTAGAATTTTTCCTGGCCCCAACCGGTGTTGGACCAGAAAAAGCTGACACCATTGAGTTTGACGGGTTTGTCGTGGCTGTCGACGATGCGATTGCCGACGACCTTCAGGGCGCCATGATGATGGACAGGCGGACCGGCAAATGCCGAGGTTGCCAATAACAAAGGCGCGGCCATGACAAGCATGGCGCGCGCTAAAGGAAAGGGCATGTGGTATCCTCTCAACCAGGATTCTTTTGAGCCGGTTATTTTTATGGGCAGAATCACGCCTGCTCCTTCCGGTGAGCGCTCATACCATGTTCGGTCGCCTCCGCATGTAACAATGTCCGTGAAAATTGCCATTTCGGCGCAATTTTCGACGCACTTGTCAAAAAGTAACGCTTTAGGTGTGTCTGCTTCTGACATGCATATTTTGCTTTGCAGCATGATAAGGCCGTACTAGGCTTTGGGCGAAGGAATCCTGATGACCCAATCCCCTGCCCCCTCCACCAACCGGTCCCTATTCGCCGACGGCCGCGGCCTGGCCATGCTGAACTATGCCCTGCTGTTCTTTATGTCCATGTCGGTGGGCGCGACAGGTATCGTGGCGCTGATCGTCGCAAACTTTGCCGACAGCGACAAGACGCCGGCGTGGATCAAGAGCCATTATCAGTTCCAGATCCGCACGTTCTGGATCGGCATCCTCCCGACCCTCCTGACCTTTTTCCTCAGCCAGTACCTGCTCAAGGCGCTGCAGGTCGAGCCGCTCTATATGTTCGCTGTGGTGATACCCGTCCTTGGGTGGATTGCCGCGCGCTGCGCGATGGGCTTCAACCACCTTCTCTACGGGCGGCCGTACCCGACGCCAAAATCCTGGCTGGTCTGATCCAAAGCGCAATCCGACAAAGTGTGCAGCACTTTTCGGCAAAATTGCGCGACAAAACAAAAACTTAGAGCGGGGTTTTGATTCCATCAAAACCCCGCTCTAAGTTTTACCTTTGTACGCTCCGCGCGTTTTTCGATTTGATTCCGAGTAAACGCGGTTTGCTCTAGTCGCCTGGATGCAGCGGCGCGCCGCTGGAGGCTGCCCCCGAACGTTGCATGCCTGCCATGTCGAACAGGTTGAACTGCACGCCATCATTGACGACATCACCGGGAGACTGACCGCTGGTGCAGTTGCCCGTACGTTTGGCGGTGACCGTGTAGTTGGCAACCCCCTGGGATGCCCCCCCTTGCGTGGTCTGGGATCGCAATCTCATGTTGTAGGCAGAGGCGTAGTCGCCGACGATCGCGCCGGAATATTCATTGCTGACGCCATTGCCCATATCGCAGGCCGCGAGAACGTCCCAACCTTCGGCATTGGCGCTGACCGTCTTGCGGCAACTGTCGCCGGAAAGGTCATTGCCCAGGACGCCCAGATGGCGGTCGGCTTCCGCGTCGATACATATCTGCAGCAACTGGGGTGGTTCTGCGCTGCCCTCCTCGGCAATGGTCATTTCCCACAGACCGGGATTGCGCGACGGCAGGTGCACAGGGGGCTTGGGCGGCGCCACTGGCTGGACCTGGGGCTCGGGCGCCGTCTCCGGTTTTTTCCCGCACCCCGATGTCAGACCGGCCAAACTGCCGATCAGGACGAACGCAACAAGCCGTCCGATCAGGGCCGATGACCGGCGGGTCTGCACCATGGAGAATTCCCCTTCAAGAGCTCGAATCTAGGGTAAATTCCAGCACCATGCCAGCGTTATATGATAACATCAGGCATATATTTTTGTGAACAGTTGCGATGACCAGCCATAAAAAAAGCCCGCAGCGCGGGCTCTTCCATAGTCTCTTCAAGACAGGACCGCGATCTTTACACGACTGTCCCGCTCAGGGTCTTGAACTTAGTTTTTTTTCGAGATGACCTGCAGGGTCTGCAAGGTCCGCGGCAACTCGTCGGAGAGACGGCGGCAGATTTCACGGGCGCCGATCGAATAGACCTCACCGCCGTCGGCAATTTCCAGCGCCATCTTGGCGGTCGCGTCGATCAGCACTTCGAACTCAGAAATCTGCTCGCGCGCCAGGGCACGGGCTTCTTCCTGCAGACGACGTACGCGGGCGGTGCGGCTTTCACGCACGACCGGCACCTCATCCATGGCGGTCGACTTGTGCGACACGTGCGCCGGCAGGCTCATAACCTTGTCACCATCGATGACCTGGCCGAGCGCGACCTCTTTCGAGACAGGCGGCACCACATTCAGTCTTGTTCTACGCATCAGTATACCCCAGAACTTAGATTCCGTGCCTTAAGTGTCCGCGCACAAGGTTAACAACCTGTTGACCCGTGACGTCCCGATCAGCCCGACGATTGCATGATTGGGAAGAGCCTCGCCCGATTTGTGATAAAAATCCAGTACGATTGTGGCGCAACACACCGAAATGTGGCGAGGTGTGTGGGGAATGAAACGCTTATGGGTTAACGCAACGGCATCCGGGTGAACGGACAGTCCACAATACGCGAATCGGGCGCAAAAATGCTGCGCGGCAAACAGGGCGATGACCTCGTCGCGCCATTCCGCGGCGCGTTCAGGATGCGTCTCCGCCGATCATATCCTTGGCGAATTCCAGATCGAGTAACTTCAGACGCTTGATCTCGTCGCGCAGGCGCGCCGCGGTCTCGAACTCGAGATTCCCCGCGGCCTCGCGCATCTTGGTCTCGAGGTCCTTGAGGGTTGCCTGGAAGTTGGAGCCCATGAACGGCTTGGAATCCTTCTCGGCAACGCCCATCGGAATCTGAACGCGATCGCCCTTTTCGAACGGCGAGTCGAGAATGTCGGAGATGCCGCGCTTGACCGATTCCGGCGTGATACCGTGCTCGACATTATAGGCCATCTGCTTTTCGCGGCGGCGCGCGGTCTCCGCCAGGGCACGCTCCATCGACCCCGTCATTCTGTCGGCATAGAGGATCACCCGGCCGTCGACGTTGCGAGCCGCCCGGCCGATGGTTTGGATCAACGAGGTTTCCGAGCGCAGGAAGCCTTCCTTGTCGGCGTCCAGAATGGCCACAAAACCACATTCCGGAATATCCAAGCCTTCGCGCAGCAGGTTGATGCCGATCAGCACGTCGAACGCCCCCAGGCGCAGGTCGCGGATGATCTCGATCCGCTCCAGGGTTTCGATGTCCGAGTGCATGTAGCGCACGCGGATGCCCTGCTCGTGCATATAGTCGGTCAGGTTTTCGGCCATCTTCTTGGTCAGCACCGTGATCAGCGAGCGATAGCCATGCTTGGCGACTTCCCGGACCTCGGCGATGACATCGTCGACCTGATTGAAGCCGTCCTTATGCACGGGGCGGATCTCGACCGGCGGATCGATCAGGCCGGTCGGGCGAATGACCTGCTCGGCAAACACGCCGGCGGTCCGCTCCATCTCCCATTTGCCAGGCGTCGCCGACACAAAAACGGACTGAGGCCGCATGGCGTCCCATTCCTCGAACTTGAGCGGGCGGTTGTCCATGCACGACGGCAGCCGGAAGCCGTATTCGGCCAGCACCGATTTGCGCGCGAAGTCGCCACGGTACATGCCGCCGATCTGCGGCACCGAGACATGGCTTTCGTCGACGAACAACAGGGCATTGTCCGGAAGATATTCGAAGAAGGTCGGCGGCGGCGCCCCTGCCCCTCGCCCTGTCAGATAGCGGCTGTAGTTTTCAATCCCGGCACAGGCGCCGGTCGCCTGCATCATTTCCAGGTCGAAAGTGGTGCGCTGCTCCAGCCGCTGCGCCTCCAGCAGCTTGCCCTCGCCATGCAGTTGGTCGAGACGGAGCTTCAGTTCTTTCTTGATGCCGTCGATGGCCTGGTTCAGCGTTGGTCGCGGCGTAACATAGTGACTCGCGGCATAGACCTTCAGGTCCTGGAGATCGACGATCTTGCGGCCGGTCAGCGGATCAAACTCGTGCATCGACTCGATTTCGTCGCCGAACATGTTGATGCGCCAGGCGCGGTCTTCGTAGTGGGCCGGGAAGATTTCGATGACATCGCCGCGACGGCGGAACGTACCGCGCTCGAAGGCCGCGTCGTTGCGCTTGTACTGCAGGGCCACCAGGTCGGCGCGAAGTTGGCCCTCGTCGATCGACTGGCCGACCTTCAGCTCGAAGGTCATGGCCGTATAGGTTTCGACCGAACCGATACCGTAGATACACGACACGGAGGCGACCACGATGACGTCGTCGCGCTCCAGGATCGCCCGCGTCGCCGAATGGCGCATGCGGTCGATCTGTTCGTTCACCGACGAGTCCTTCTCTATATAGGTGTCGGTGCGCGGGACGTAGGCTTCCGGCTGGTAGTAGTCATAGTACGAGACGAAATACTCGACCGCATTGTCCGGGAAGAAGGATTTGAACTCGGAAAACAGCTGGGCGGCCAAGGTCTTGTTGTGGGCCAGGATCAGCGCCGGGCGCTGGGTCTGCTCGATGATCTTGGCCATGGTGTAGGTCTTGCCCGACCCGGTGACCCCCAGCAGGACCTGATCGTGTTCGCGCGCATTGACACCCCCGACCAACTCGGCGATCGCGGTCGGCTGATCGCCGGCGGGTTCATAAGGCGCCGCCAGCCGAAAACGCTTGCCGCCTTCGGACTTGGCCGGGCGCTCCGGCCGGTGCGGAACCCAGGTCACTGGATGGGCTTGGCTGAAATCGGCCACAAACGCGCCCGAATTGTCGGAAAAGCCGGGATTTTGGGGTGAACTATTCATGAACACAACATAAGCCGGAGAAAAAAATATGAAAGGGAGCCGTAAAAACTTTTCCCTTTCGACCGATTGGGGCGCGCAAGTGATTCTGACGCACCGCACACCCTTTTTTAGATGAAAAATTGGCAAAACTTGTCAGCGGACGTTGTAACATGCCGTGATTTCCGTTGCGATTCCAGTTTGTTAGCCGGGAGCGTCCTTCAGACCGATGTGCAGGTGCGGGAGAAATACCGTTGAAAGCCGCCCTTAGCGGATTCTTAAATTAAGATTTTCTTCGCAAAGATGCGACTATAAAGAAGAAGCAAATAATAAAGACCGCCCACTCCGTATAATCAAAGTATCCAATACTCACTTTTACCAGTCAATAGAAATGCGATCAACTTCGTGTATATCGCACCATCTGCTTATGCGATGCCCATAGGGGAACGCGTTAAACTATAGCTAACGGGTTGTTAATCACATTTTAACACATTTGCGCCACATTTGCCCCCTAGAAGTCCGCTCCGGCCGAGGCGACTTCGCAGAGGAGTACCGGCCTATCTGACGCTGGCACAGAACGTGAAGGAACGTTCGCTGGCTGACTTCCGGGGGGCAGACAGCCCTCGCCACAGAGGACAGATAGCTTTGAGTTCAACACCCATTGCGCGCTATCGCAGACGCGCACTCATGGCGGCAAGTTCCATCGGTTTGCTTATTGGTGCTTCCATCGGTTCGGCCTACCTGGGCGGTGCCTTGGTCCATGACTCCTCCGCCCGTCATACGGCGGCGCGCATCCTGCAACTGGCTTCGATCAGCGAAGACGGTAAGATAGACGAGACGGAACTGCATCGCCTGGAAGCGACCGCAGACGCCGCTCCGGTCAGCCGAACCGCCATGAATATCGCCATGCGCTTTACCGACTACGCCGGCACGGACGCTACCCCAACACGCTGCGGTCTCAGAATCTGACGGCCATGCGCACCTCCAGCGACCAGCGCTATCAGGGCGCGGAAGTTGTCCGCGCCAACGTCGTCACCCCGGCCGAACCTGCCATGCAGACCGCGGTCACACGCGCCGCGGCCGCCTTCGGTTTCAAAGGCCACACCCAGAACGATCTCGATTGCCTGACCCAGGGCGTCTATTACGAAGCCCGGGGCGAAGGCGTCGACGGTATGCGCGCCGTGGCTCAGGTCATTCTGAACCGCGTCCGCCATCCCGCCTACCCCAAGTCGGTCTGCAATGTCGTCTACCAGGGCGCTCACCTGCGCACCTCGTGTCAGTTCAGCTTCACCTGTAACGGCGCTTTGGGCCGTCCGGTGGAAAAGTGGGCCTGGCGCCGCGCCCGTGACGTCGCTCAGGCGGCATTGAACGGCCACGTCATGCCGGCCGTCGGCACGGCGACCAGCTTCCATACCACCGGCGTCAATCCGCGCTGGTCGGGCACAATGGAGCGCGTCACCCAGGTCGGCACGCATATCTTCTATCAGTTCCGCGGCCGTGGTTCGCGCATGGGCGGCGACGGTGTCGTCGTGCCGTCGAACGCGGTACCGCAGATCGTCCAGGCTGACACCACCGAGACGCCGGTGGCAAGCGATGCCCTGAACCAGGCCCAGGCTGGTGCTACCCAGCCGGCCGATGCCCTGGCGCCGAATGTAAGCATGGCACCGACGACCAAGTCGCCGACCGGTGATGCCCGTGCCGCCCTGATCGCGGCGGTCGCCAAGGCCTCGCCGGAACCTCCCCGTGCCATTTCGGTCAAGTCGACCGTCAGCGGCAAGTCGGCGCAAGACATCACGGCCGAAGTCGCCATGAAATCTGGCGGCGTGTCGCAATAGCGCCAATACCACCTCTATCAAAAAAGGCCCCGTAGACAACTGCGGGGCCTTTTTCGTGGTGCGTATCCGCAGGATCAGTACTTGTAGGTGATCTGCAGATAGCCGCTGCGGCCGATGCCGTCGTACCAGCTGCTGTTGTAGTAGGGATAGCTGACCCAGCCCGCGTCATAGACCGGCTTGGTATCGAACAGATTGCTCAGGGCCAGCGAGAGCTTCAGGTTGTCGCGGACTTCGTATTGCACTGAGCCATTCCACGTGGTGTAGGCGTCGACCCAGGCGTTTTCATCATAGTTGGGCAAACGAGCGGTGTGGTTGCCGTCGATGTTGAAGCGCCACTTGCCCTTGGCCAGGTTCACGCTGACCGAAGCCTTGTCGCGCGGGATGTAGTAGCTGGAATCATTGGCCAGCTTGTCGATCTCCGGATCGCCGACATAGCGTGTGTAGCCGTGATCCAGTACGTGAGTATAGCTGGCCGAGAAGCCCAGCGTGCCGACCGGGGTCTCGAAACGGCTGTGGAGCGACAGGTCGACGCCTGAGGTGCTTTCTTCCGATACGTTAATCGGGCTGACGAAGACCTGGGTGATGTCGCCGTCACTGTCGCGGGTCACGCGGGCGATGGCGTCCTGACAGGTCGGCGTATTGGCATCCTGCAGGCCGGCGCGGCATTCGCCTTCCGTACGGGTCAGATTGTTGACCAGCAGGTCCTCGACCTGGCCGTTCATGTCGATCTTGAAGTAGTCGACGCTGATGTCGAAGGCGCGTGACGGCGCCCAGACGACGCCGGCATTGAAGGATTCGCTGGTTTCCGGTTCCAAGTTGATATTGCCGCCGGTACGCACGCGAATGCGCGGTCCGCGACCGCAGTCGTCGGGATAGTCACCGTCCTGGATACATTCGTAATAATCTGTGGCTCGGCCCTCTTCGAAGCCGGTGCCCCGATAGACATAGTTCAGGTCCGGCGCGCGGAAGCCGGTGCCGGCCGCAGCGCGGAACAACAGGGTCTTGATCGGCCGGAACTCGAGGCCAAGGTTATAGGTCGTCTCACCGACGGTGTGGCCGGCATAGTCAAAGGTGTCGTAACGCGCCGCTACGCTGGACTGAAGGGTCGACAACAGCGGGATGCTGAACTCGACTGCCGCAGCCGAATGGGTGCGATGGCCCTTGGCGGTGAAGTCGACCCAGCTGAAGTAATAGGGCTGGGTGGCCTTGGGGTCCGTACCCTGATTGTAGTCCTGGCGCCCCGCCTCGACCAGGAAGTTGAAACCGACCGGACCGGCCGGCATCTCGAACAGGTCCTGGGTACCTAGGGTGACGGAGGCTTCGAAGACCGAACTGCGCGGCTTATAAATGCTGTTTTCGGCGATCGATGCGTACTGCGCCGGTGTCAGCGGCGTATAGAAGCGTGTCGGATCAGCGCTGAACACCGGCAGGCCATAGCCGTCATCTTCACCGAGGAATTCTTCGTCGGTATCCCAGCCGAGTTGCGGCCCGAGGAAGAAGGCATTGGCCTTTTCGACGTTGATGAAGGGGAAGGTGACCTCGGCATTATAGACACTGGCGCTCAGAGCCGCCTCGTAATGCCACTTGTCGTCCGTACCGAAGGTGCCACGCACGCCCGGAGTGATGGTGTAGGTTGTCGACTCGACCCGACGCATGGCCTTGTCCAGCCCGCCCATCTCTTCCGGCGTAAAGATCCGGTACCAGTTGTCGGTGCCTTCGTAGCTGGGATGGACGTTGTAGAAGTCGCCGACGTCGTTGCCATCCTCGTCCTGATAGCCCCACGAGGTCGGGCGCTTCAGCAGTTTCAGATTGCTGCGCCCGAACTGGACATCCAGGAACAGGTGGGTGCTATCCGACAGGTCGTAGGCAAAGGATCCGACCAGGTTGATCATGTTGCGCTGCGACTGGATGGTGCGGTAGCCAACCGCCGTCTGCGAACCGCAATAGGCGCCAAGGATCTCATCACCGTCGCCGTAATAGGGATCGATCTGCAGGCTGGTCGTGCCCTCGTTCGTGCCGGCCGCGCGGGCACAATCGGCGGATGTGGCGTCGATAGCGTAAACGTCATAGTCGACGCGCTGCCAGTTGGTGACGCCCATCTGATATTCGGGATCGGGCGCGTCGGCCGTCGAATCCTGGCGCTCACGCTGGTAGCCGTAGATCGGATCCTGTTTCATGATCTCGCCGCCGATCACGCCGTGGAAACGGCCCAGGTCGACGCCGGTCGAAAAATTGAGCCGGTGTGACTGTCCGCCGCCCTGCTCGGTCCAGCCGTAGCGGTAGTCGACCGTCGTCTCGTCGGCGCGGTCTTTCAGCTTGAAGTTCACCACGCCGGCCAGGGCGTCGGAGCCATAGATGGCCGAGGCCGAACCGGACAGCACCTCGATGCGGTCAACCATGCCCAGCGGGATATTGGAGATGTCGGTGAAGTTGCTATCGCCGTTGAACGGCATGGGATAGTCGGCGACGCGGCGGCCGTTGACCATGACCAGGGTGTGGTTGGGGCCCAAGCCCCGCAAATCAACCTGTTGCGCGCCTGGCGAATAGTCGGCGGCATTGCCCGACTGCATGGACTGGGTCTCGCCGCTGTTCTGGGTCAGGGTTTTCAGCACGTCCGGCACCGAGCCGTAGCCACCTGCACGGATCTGGTCGGCTGTGATCACGGTTACGGGCGCAGGGCCTTCCTTCTGCGTACGGGGAATACGCGAACCGAGCACGGTCACGACGGCGCCGTCTTCCGGCGGCGGAGCGTCCTGGGCCAGGGCGGCGGCGCCGGAAAGGCCGATCAGGCTGCAGCCGGCAAGGAGGCCGGGCCTCAACATCTTACGTAACAAGGTTTTCTTCATCTGATCACTCCTGAGAAGCGGGTGAGGGCCGCCGCCTTCCCCGGTGGGGCGGACGACCTGAGGTAGGAATCGAACTTCGTATATTTTTTGCCGTTAAACTTGATCCTCTTACCGCAAAGGGGAAATCAAATTCTTGCCATGCCGCAAAATTGCGATCACAGTGACACAATTATGTCACCTTATGATACCGCCAAAGGATAATGCCATGCGTCCTCTCGTCATCGCCTTCAGTCTCCTCCTGGCCTTTGTGGTGCAACCGGCGGCGGCGACGGAATGGACGCAAGGCCCAGGCTACAAGACCTTCGTTATCGGTAATGAGGCGGCGCCGACGCCGGACGCGGTCACGGGCGGCCTGCTGATGAGCGGCGGTGGCGATTGGGCTATGGATGCCTTTCGCTGGTTCACGGCCAAGGCCGGCCATGGTCATCTGGTCGTGCTGCGCGCCTCCGGCACGACAGAAAGCCAGGACGAGTTCTACAATGTCGTCGGCGGCCTGGCCTCGGTCCGCACCTTCCTGTTCCTCGAACGCCAGGCCGCCTACGATCCGCAATTGCTGGCGGCTGTGAAGAAGGCCGATGGTATCTTTCTGGCGGGCGGCGACCAGGCCAATTATGTCCGGATGTGGAAGGGCACGCCGCTGAATGCCGTGATCGACGCCCATGTCGCCGCCAACAAGCCGTTGGGCGGAACCTCGGCCGGATTGGCGGTGCAGGGCGCCTGGCTCTACGGCGCCATGGACGGGGGCAGCATCACCTCTCCCGAAGCGCTGGCCGATCCATTGGGCGCGGCGGTCACGATTGAAGGTGACTTCTTTCATTTCCCGCTGCTGACCCACGTCGTGACCGACAGCCATTTCGACGAACGCGAACGCCAGGGCCGCCTGATCGCCTTTGTCCTAAAGGCCGAGCGCCTGCGTGGAGCGGGCGATGGCGCGCCGCTGGCGGGTTTGGGCGTGGACGAAGAAGCCGCCTTGACGGTCGAGGCCGACGGCACGGCCAAGGTCCATAGCAACAAGAACGGCCATGTCTGGCTGTTTCAGGGCGGCGAGGTACAAAACCTGACCGCCGGCAAGCCTTTGACCGTCACCGGCGTCAAGGCGACGGGTCTCGGCACGACGAGCCGCTTCAATGTCAAAACGTTGGAGGTCAAGGCTCCGGCCTTTGTCCGCACCTACGATGTCAAGGACGGCATACTCAGCGAGCGCACGCCCTGAGCGCGTCGTCTATGACACCCGCGCCGTCGGCATGACCCAAATCGAACCCGTACCACGAAACTTGTAGACCAGGCCCTCGCCCGAGCGAAAGGCATTGCGCAGCCCCTTGACCAAAGGCCCGATGACCACCTCCAGAGAGGCAGAGAACATCAGCACGAAATCACCGTCGACCACGGCTTCGCCGTTGCTCAGTTCGATGACGTCGATCTCTTCGACCGGGACGGGGCTTTCGACAACAAAGGCGCCGCGGCCGGACAGTTTGGGCTGCATGAAGCCATTGCCGGCCAGGATGCCGGTGACCGAGGTGTGGCGGTGGGTGGAAAGGCTGATGCCGCCGGAGCAGGCGTAAAAGGCGCGGTCATCCAGCAACAGGTCGTCGCCGGCGTCCATGTTGCCCAGAATGAAATGTTTGCGGCTGGGCTCGGCCCACAAGGTGCCGGTGCCGGTGAACTTCGTCGCAAAGGCCGACTCGCCGGTACCGGCCGAGGCCACAGCACGCGACAGGAACCCCTTGCCCGGTTCGTGGCGCTGAATCTCCGACTGGATGCGTCCGTGATGGTACTGCAGTGCGCCCGGCTCCAGGAGCAGGGAACCGCCCGACAGTTCTACCCCGATCTGGTGGATCTGGGTTGCCTCGGAAATGACATGGGTCAGCGGCGCGCCATTGGCGCCGGCGCCGGCCGGGATCACCCGTGCCACCTGGCGCTTTTCGACGAACCGGTAGGCGGTAATCTTCACGCCGTCGGCGGATACAGTCTCGATGGGATCGCGCAAAGAGGTCTCCTTAAGGGTTCGGATTTTGTCGCGATGCAGATGTAACAACAAAAGCGGCGGACGCAAAGCGTCTGCGGTCGGTCGCCGCCATTGTAACAATCCCTTTCCGCGTTAGGAATTCAACAACCTTAATGTGAAAGGTTGTCCCCAAAGCCTGTCTTAACCATGACTCGCGCCTGCGCGTCAGGTTGCGGGTTTCCTGAAAACAAAAGCCACTATCCTTATAGTCAGGGGCCAAAATGACGAAACAAGGTACAAAACAAGCCGGCGGATTCCAGATTTCCAACTGGCCGTTTACGGTAAAATTCATGGCGCCCGCTGCGGTCGCCACAGCGATTCTGGTCGTGCTGACCGGCGGCGCCGTCTACATTATGAACGGCCAGGGCAAGGCGATCGACGAGATCAACAACAAGGCCATGCCGCAGATTGTCGAACTGGGCGATATCAAGTCGAACATCAAAGAAGCCAACGGCCAGTTGTTCAATGCGCTGACCAAGAAGGCCACCGATCCAACGGCCAATGCTTCGGCCGCCGTCGCCAAGGTCGTCGAGGATCTCGCCAAAACCGAGGCTCGGGTCAAGGCCGACGCCGACAAGGCGACGTCTCCGGAACAAAAGAAGCAGTTCAGCGACCTGGCCAAGGAAATCAAGACCTACAAGGAAGCGGTGGAGTTCGCCGGTTCGGTGATGGACGTCGACTTCGCTTCGGTCGGTCCGCTGATGTCGCAATTCGACGACGGCTACGCCAAGATGTCCCAGATCACCGACCAGATGATCGAAGCCAATGTCGCCGAGGCCAAGGCCTCTGCCGCCGATGCCAAAAAGGCCCAGACCTCCGGCGTCACCATGCTGGCTATCTTTGCCGCCATCATGGCCGCTCTGTCGATGGGGATCGCCTTTATCTTCTCGCGCGTTACCGTCACCGGCATCAACCGCATCGCCAAGACGACCGAGGAACTGGCGACCGGTAATCTCAATGTCGACATCTCCGCCCTCGCCCGCCGCGACGAACTGAAAAGCGTTGTCGACAGCCTGAACGTCTTCAAGGCCAACGCCGAAGAAAAGGCCCGCCTGTCGGCGATGGAAGCCGCCACGGCGAAGACCCGCGAAGAACGCGCCCGTCAAATGTCGGAACTGGCCGAACGCTTCCGCCACGAAGCCCAGGATATGCTGGACGCCCTGTCGTCGGCCGCTTCGGACCTGGACGCCAACGGCCGCACCCTGCTGACCATCGCCCAGGAAAACGAGCGCCGCTCGCAATCGGCGGTGTCGTCGATCCGCAACTCGGCCGACAACGTTCAGAACGTCGCCTCGGCCACCACGGAACTGTCGGCCTCAATCGGCGTTATCGGCGACCAGGCCGTGCGCTCGGTGGAAATCGCCGCCGAAGCCGTGTCGGAAGCCGACCGCACCAATGCCTCGATGGCCGAATTGTCACGCGCCGCTGACCAGATCGGCGAAGTCGTGGACCTGATCAACGCCATCGCTCAGCAGACCAACCTGCTGGCGCTGAACGCCACCATCGAATCCGCCCGCGCAGGTGAAGCCGGCAAGGGCTTCGCCGTCGTGGCCTCGGAAGTCAAGTCGCTGGCCCAACAGACCGCCAAGGCAACCGACGAAATCCGCGATCGCATCAAGGACATCCAATCGGCCGCCCAGAACGGCGTCAACGCCATCCGCGGCATCGGCGAGACCATCAAGCACATGAACGAGATCGCTTCGTCGATCGCCGACTCGGTGCATCAGCAGGGCGACGCCACCAACGAAATCGCCCGCAACGTCAACGAAGCCTCGGACGGCACGACCATGGCGTCCAGCTCCGTGGCACAGCTGTCGGCCTCGGCGGCGGATACCGAAAAGGCCTCGACCGAAATGCTCGGCGCCGCCAACCAGCTTACCAAGCGTACGGAAGCCATGAGCGAGAACATCCGCCGCTTCCTGGGCGAACTCACGGCCGCCTAAATCGACTGTAGCCGTCCCGCACGGCCCTGCGGGGCGACGGACACAATCAACGGAGACGCCTCACCGGCGTCTCCGTTTTTTTATGCCCGTCAGGTGCGTACCACCAGTTATCCGAAAAACGAGAGCCGGCTAAACAAATTCTATATAAAAAAAGGCCCAGAGGCCTGCTGCAGCGCACAATCGATTCACATGATATTAAATACTTTACCTACAAATTGTTAAATGCAACCTGGCGTATATTACGCTGATCTCCCCTCACGCACCTCCCCGGCGTGTCTTAGTGAAAGCTTTGCAAAATGCAGAAATTTGCCCTCGCCCACCGTCCCTTCCGCTCGCTCTTGGTCGCCGGCGCCGTCCTGGTATCGGCTGGAGTTGCCGGTCATGCCTTTGCCGAATGTGAAGAAGCCGAGGAAACCATTGCCGGCAAGGCCGTCGCCACGGCCGCCGCGGCCAAGGTGTCCACGGCCGTTGCCGTCACCGGCAAACAGATGCTCGATGTCGTCGAATGCAATATCGGCAGCGGCAGCATCATGGTGGTATTCAAATACAACTTCCTGGGCGCCGACGGGCTGTACTGGATTCAGGGCAGTGCCAAGGTCAAGGCCGGTATGGTAACCGAGATGCAAGTCAAGCACCTGAGTCCCAACCTGACGGCAGCGTCCGCGGCCAAGGGCCTTAAGCTGGCTTCGAACTAAGATTTTTAAGGGCGGAAGATAAAAATCTTCCGCCTTTTTTTTTCCTGACGAAGAACAGGTCGATCGCGTTAAGATTTGATGCCTTGATTCCACAGGGTTGCCGACCTGGCCGTTAAATTTGCTTAATTTGCAGTAAATACAAGACTTTACGGAATATTTTCCATTTCACCTTATACCTGATGTCACCCTGAAGAACCTCAAGGAGACACTCAGATGAAAAAAGCCCTCATTCTTTCGGTCATCGCGCTGACCGCCGCTATCGCCGCCCCCGCCTTTGCCGCACCCTGCTCGGAAGATCAGGAAGCTGCCGCCGGCATGCTTGCCGCCGGCGTCGGCAAACAAGCCGTTTCCAAAGTCGTTGCCGTCACCGGCAAGCAGATGGTCAATATCTCGGCCTGCGAATTCCGCGCCGGCAGCTATCAGGTCGACTACAAGTACAACTTCCTGGCCGCCGACGGCCTGTACTGGGTTGAACTGTCGTCGAAGTTCGACGGCACGGGCGGTGGCGCCACCTCTAAGGTCGTCAAGGCCAGCCCGAACATGGCCGCTGCCGAAGCCAAGGCCGGCGTCAAGCTGGCGTCCAACTAAGCTTGTCCGGCAAGCCTCAAGCCTTGTGACTTCAGGGTTACTGTAGGCGTAAGCGTAAAAAAAAACGGCCTCCCGGTGCTCGGGAGGCCGTTTTCGATTTGGCATGATCTTCGCTCAAGGGCCGAGCAGGCTCGCCGCAGAGGCGGCGGCGTGCCGTTACACGCTGCTTTCAGGACATGCCTGTAACGACGGCACTTCCTACTTCCGGTCGAACGGACGGAAATCCTGAGGCCGGCTGACGACCCGTTCGCTTTTCTGCCGCGGACTGCCGAACAGCCCTCCAAACAGAGCAAACGATGTCATGGCATGTGCCTTTTTCTCTTGATCCTGCATGATGCGTCTCCTTTCCATAAAAGCAAGCGGACAAGAGACGCGTCGCGGCTCACAGGGGGTTGGTTTGGCTTGATTCACCGGGCCTCACCCTCACAGTCGTCGTCGCGTCGATCATCAGTATGCAGATGATTTACTCTGATCGCAAGAACTAATCCGAACACGGATTATAAATGTGAGAGTTAAAATTTTACGCCATTGAATTTTCACATTTTAATATTGGTTAAGGGGCGTTTACGAATATCAAAAATGATAGTTCTGGCAAATTTTCGGCCGATTCATTTCAAATCAACCCTTCTTGTTTAGACTTTGGTCAGGCGCAAAAGCGCTGCGGTCCGGCGGGGTGCCCGGTTCCGATCCCGGGAGTGCGTAACATGTACAAATCGGCCATCATCGTCGGCAGCGCCGTATTCTGCGCCGTCATGGCCGGCATGGGCATCTTGTCCCTGCACGAGCAGGAGAAGGCTTCCAAAGATGTCTCCGCGCAGGCAAGCGTACCCCAGGCTGCGGTCGTCCAGGCCGAACTCTCGTCCGAAAGCGCCTCAGGCCACACCACAGCTATACCGAAAGCCAAGGACGGCCACTTCTGGGCCAATGCCTCGGTCAACTCTACCGCTGTCCGTTTTCTGGTCGATACCGGCGCCAGCCAGGTCGTCCTCACCCCGTCGGACGCCCAGCGCCTCGGTTTTACGCCCAACAATCTGGTCTATGACCGCAAGGTCATCACCGCCAACGGCCCGTCGTTCGCCGCCATGGTAGAACTGAAGTCGGTCGGCGTTGGCACCAGCACCGTGCGTAACGTCGAAGCCCTGGTCGTTCGGGAAGGCCTGCACACGTCGCTTCTCGGTATGAGCTATCTGGGACGTTTGAGCCGCTTCGAAGCGACGCGGACGTCGCTTATCCTGCACCCGTAGCCAAGTACTGATCCCGGCGCGCTTCAACGGCCGCCTGGGCATCGCGCACGGCATGGGCCGCGCGGTCGATAACCTCTGTCCCCGCACCCGGCACGATCGATTCCACCGTCAGAATACGCCGGAAAGCCCGCGCGCCCGGCAGGCCGTGCATCAGGCCCAGTATATGGCGCGTCATGTGGGTCAGGGGTACGCCCTCGTCTAACCGTGCCGCGATGTAGGGACGGTAGGCGTCCAGCGCTTCGAACGGTGCGACATCCTTGCTGCCGCCGAAGACGGAAGTATCGACCTGGCCCAGCAGGGCGGGTTCATGATAGGCCGCGCGGCCCAGCATGACGCCGTCGACATGCTGCAGATGCCTTTGGGCGTCGTCCAGGTTCGCAATGCCGCCATTGATCGAGATGAACAGGTCGGGGTGGCTCCGCTTTAGTTCGTAAACGAGTTCGTAATCGAGTGGCGGGATGTCGCGGTTTTCCTTGGGCGACAGGCCCTTCAGCCAGGCCTTGCGGGCATGGACGATAAAGGTGGTGACCCCGGCTTTGCGGCAGGCCTCGACTAGCGTGAACAGGGCGTCGCGCGGGTCCTGGTCGTCGACGCCGATACGGCACTTAACGGTAGCTGGCAGCTTCGACGCCTCGATCATGGCCTGCATGCCGTCGGCGACCAGCTGCGGGTCGCGCATCAGGCAGGCGCCGAACGCGCCGGACTGGACGCGGTCGGACGGGCAGCCACAGTTCAGGTTGATCTCGTCGTAACCCCAGTCTTCGGCAATCTTGGCGCACTGCGCCAGTTCAGCGGGATCAGAACCGCCCAGTTGCAGGGCGACGGGATGCTCGATGTCGGAAAAGCCGATAAGCCGCTCGCGGTCGCCATGGATGACGGCCTTGGTGGTGACCATTTCGGTGTACAGCAGGGCACGTTTGGTCAGGGCGCGATGGAAGGCCCGGCAATGCCGGTCCGTCCAGTCCATCATGGGCGCTACGGAGAATTTGGACGCAAGGATACGCATGACATCCCTATCGCGGATCGGCCGCCAATTGGCAAGTCAGGCGCCAAAGAGCTCCGCGATGTCATCTTCAGACAGGGCCGGAGAGACACCGCCCTCCTCGTCGAATAGGCCATCGGCCAGGGCCTGCTTTTTCGCCTTCAAGCCCGTCATCTTGTCCTCGATCGTATCGGAAGCGGTCATGCGATAGACGAAGACGGGCTTGTCCTGGCCGATGCGGTAGGCACGGTCGATCGCCTGGGCTTCGACAGCGGGATTCCACCACGGATCGTAAAGAATGACCGTATCGGCCGCGGTCAGGTTCAACCCGACACCGCCTGCCTTCAGGCTGACCAGGAAGAGATTCACCTCCCCCGACTGAAAGCGGTCGACCGCGGCGGGACGGTCCCGGGTGGTGCCGGTGAGCAGGCTGAAGGCGATGCCGGCTGCGTCAAGGCGCTCGATGATCAGGGCCAGCATGGAGGTGAATTGTGAAAAGACGACGATCTTGCGGCCTTCGCTCAGCAACTCCTCAAGCATTTCCATCAGCCGTTCCAGCTTGGCCGAGGGCGCCGGCGCTTTGCCGTCATCCTGCGGCAGAAGCCGCGGATCACAGCAGACCTGACGCAGCTTGAGCAGGGCGTCAAGGACGACGATATGGCTTTTGGCCAAGCCCTTTTCGGCAATGGCGTCGCGCACCCGCTTATGCATTACCATGCGCACGGCGTCATAGACCTGACGTTGCGCCGGTTCGAAAATGATGGGCTCGACGATATCCGTCTTGGGCGGCAGTTCGTGGGCCACCACGGCCTTGGTCCGGCGCAACATGAACGGACGGATACGGCGGGCCAGGGCGATCTGGCGTCCGGTATCGCCGTGTTTCTCGATCGGGTTGCGCCAGGTGCGGCCGAACTCGGTCTTGTCGCCGAGATAGCCGGGATTGACGAAGTTCATCAGGGACCACATTTCGCCGAGGTGGTTCTCCATCGGCGTACCCGTCAGGCAGAAGCGGTGTACGGCCTTCAGGTCGCGCAGGAGCCGCGTGGTCTGGGCATTGGGGTTCTTGATCGTCTGGGCTTCGTCTAGCACTGCCATATGCCAGTCGCACGCCAGCAGGACAGGGTGATCCTTGGAAATCAGGGGATAGGTGGTCAGGACGATGTCGCTGTCGGCAATATCGTCGAAGAGCGCCTTGCGGCCGCTGCCGTGCAGGACGAGTGTGCGCAGGTCCGGCGCGAACCGGCGGGCTTCGTTCTGCCAGTTGCCCATCAGGCTGGTGGGTGCCAGGATCAGGGCCGGCTTCTCCAACCGGCCGGCGGCCTTTTCCACGGCCAGCAGGGCCAGGATCTGGACGGTCTTGCCCAATCCCATATCGTCCGCCAATATGCCGCCCAGCTGCGTTTCCCGCAGCAGATCGAGCCAGGCCATGCCCTCGGCCTGGTAGGGCCGCAGCGTGGCGGAAAAGCTTTTCGGCAAGACCGGCGCGGTCAGCTCCGATGTCGCTCCCAGCCGCCGGGCCATTTGGCGCAGCCCGTCCTGGCCGCGGAAGATAGCCCCGGTGTCGGCTTCAACTCCGGCCAGCAGAGCCAGTTCCGCCCGCGACAGTCTCGCGCCGTTGCGGATGGAAACACCCGTCTGCTGCAATTGGTACAGGGCCAGGATCACTGGCAGGTAATGCGCCGCGGTGAGAGTCAGGATACGCCCGCCGAGCATCGGCAGGTACAGGCTGCCCTCTTCACCCGCAATCTGTTTTAGGACCTCGACGTCGAAGTCCTTGCTGCGCACCAGATCGGCCAGCAGGTTCCCCAGATCGACACGCTTTCCGTCGACCTCCACCCCCAGGTCGAGATCGAACCAGTCGGTGCCGGACGGCGTGATATCCGCCGTAAAGTCGCTCCCCGGTGCGACGAGATTATAGGGGAAGTGAACGTCGGTAACAAAGATAAAGCCTTCATGGTCCAGAACCGGCTTGTCCCGCGACAGGAAGGCATACCACTCTGCCGGCGTGGAGAAGGTGACATCGCGTTCGTGGTTCCATTCCAGGGCCGGATAGACGCCACGGGACGGGGCAAGGCCCACCGACAGCAATCTGGCAAGTGCCTCGCGCTCCAGCTCCGGCCGACGGATAACCTCGAAACGCCGCCCTTCATGAACTCCGGTGATGACCGGCCGCGCTTCACCCAGGTCCACGGTCAGGGGACCGTAGCGGAAGCCGAGCGTCGCCAAAGGGATGATCTTGGCGGGGACGCTGTAGGATTGGTAATAGGTGACACGTCCGGTCCGCAAGGTCACCACAGGCACGGGGTCGCCATCGATGATCAAAGGCGGTTGCGGCGGTGGCGGGGTCATCTCGGCGGGAAGATGACCGCCAAGCGCTTCGGCAACAGCCTGGACCTGTCCCGGCGCAATCACCGGCGCGCTCAGCAGGCGGTAGGCTAGTTGGGGCGCCACGGGCAAGTCCAGTTCGCCGATAGTGCCCTGATTGGGATCGACGTAAACCGGAGGTTCGCCGTTCAGGGCGATCGCGCCATCGACCTTCAGAACGGGTTGAACACCGGACGTCAACGTTTCCCACACGATCTTGCCCTGACGAGGCCCGCTCCAGCTCAGCGGCTTGTTCGGTGACTGCCAATAGGCCCGGCCGGTGGCCATAACCCTTTCCATGATCTCGCGCTGCACCGACGGATGGACGTGCTGGGCGGGGGATCCGTAGCTGTAGCCAGAGGTGCGTGACAATAACGAACAAATCTTCAAGTCGCTGTCGCGGTAAAAGGCAGGCGCGCGCAACGGGTCGAACTGATTGAGGTTCTGCCGGCCCGTCTTTCCCTTATAGGCGCCGTTCTTGTCTCGCCGGACGGAGACGACTTCGATGCCCAGGAACAGAGTTGGCTTGCGCATGTCTATGCCGGCCAGGATGTAGGCCACCTGCGCCTTGGCCTCGGGCGCAGCGACCTCGGCCCGTGCGGCCTTACCGACGATTTCGAGCCATTGCGCCACTTCGGGCGATGGCCGTTCAGCGGCGTCGATGACCGGGGCCGGCCGCGAGGGCGTGAACAACGCGTCGATGCGCGATTGGGTCTGTGGTGGCCCGGCCACTTCGCCACCGGTCTGCAACGCCTCGAACAGCGTCGCCACGACATGCTTACAGTTGAAGCCAACGGGACAGGAGCAACTGCCGTTGATCTGCTGGACATGGACGTCATCGAGATCGAGGTGAATGTCCGTGGCATAGGGGCGCGGGGCCGTGCCTTGAACCTTGGCCGAGATGTGCGTCAGATCGGCGGTGACGGTGAGTCCTGCCACACGCTCCTGCCGCTGGTAGCGCCGTCCCGCCGCAAACGCGCTGTCTGTGCAGAAGTCGGCAATGTCCTCTTCGCTGAGAACATCGGTCAGGGTCAGGGCATCCGTCATGGCAAGGCTTCGCGCGTGAGAATCTGCGGCGGTCATTGCACACGCCCCATGTGGCGGAGTCAACGCATCACGCCGGAAGGAAAACTCCCTTGAGTGTTTCGAGCGCCGCCTTTGCCGCCTCCGGATCCGGGCTTTCGTTGTCATCGTTCCAGCCCGACATTTCTCCGCCGGTCGCCTGGACGACGATGCCGTCGCGCCGCGCCAGCACCAGCAAACCGCGGGCGTAAAAACCGTAATGCACGTCCGGTTGCGGCACCAGCCAGACGATCTGGCCGCGCACAGGGGTGATGCTCTCGTCCTTCCACAGCGCGCGGGCGCCGTAGCCAGTGCAGTTGATCACCACTTTTTCCTTCAACCGCGACAGGTCAGACGGCGAATGGAACTCCATGGTTTCGAAGCGGCCGCCGGCGGCGAGGAAGTCACTTTCGAGTTGATGGCAGTAGGACGCGACATTGAAGGTCATTTGTGACAAGCGGCGGACTTCGGCCGCGTCGAACGGATGCGGACCCTGATAGGCGTGCGACCGCGGGACCACGTCGCGCAGCCGATCTTCCAGATAGATAAAGCCGGGATCTTCATCGGTCGAAGGCGGTTCCGGGGTACCAGGCGGGGGTGATGGGTTGCGGCGGAGCATATACTGGTCCAGCCATTCGACCGGATTGCCACCCAGGCCGACGAAGCCGCGATGAAAGGCCAGGGAGGTGCGCGCCATACGCTCCCAACGATCGGCGAAACCGGCGTCGACGGCTGACTCCTTGGCAACGCGGGAATCGGGTGACCAGGTGCCGGTCGCCCGAGCCGAGCGCACAAAGGGGAAGCGTTCCTTGGCGTAGATGGTGACGTCGGCCCCGGCCCTTTGCGCCGTGATCGCGGCGGTCAGGCCCAGGGCGCCGGCGCCGATGACCGCGATCTTCTCGGGTGAGGATTGCATGGCCAGTTTGACCGCCGCTTCGGCGGAACCCCAGGACAGCGACCAACCGCTGCCGCCATGGCCGTAGTTATGGACGACAATCTTGCGGCCGACCGTCTCGGTTTCAATACGCGGTCCGGCGGCGCGGAACGGCCGCAGGCAGACTGTAGTGCGGAAGACATCGGGTTCATTAACGCGGATCGGCACGATGGGCGTATCGGCCCTAGCCAAGGTCGGCAGTGCTGTCAGACCCGCCGCCGCCAAACCTGTTTTGAAGAGATGCCGCCGGTCCATTCTATGCCTCCTGAATGCGGTATCAGTGTCATGACCGGGAGCCAGGCGCAAGGGTTGTCGGTGGTAAAAGTGGGTCCACAGATTTCACAGATTTCACAGATTAAGACTTTGAATAATTTGTGAAATCTGTGGATCGCGAAACCGGCGGCGCGGCGGGGAAGTCCCAAGCCTATCCGGCGCTCAGGTAGACGAAGCGCACCACGAACAAGCCCGCCAGGACCAGCAGCATCCAGTCGCTCCAGCCCGCCTTGCCGCGCAGCAGTTTCAGCAGAGCATAGGCGGTGATGCCAAAAGCGAGACCATTCGCGATCGAGAAGGTCAGTGGAATGCCGATCAGGATCAGGAAGGCCGGCAGGGCATCGATGGGATCGTCCCATTCGATTTCGGCCAGGGGCTTCATCATCATGGCGCCGACGATGATCAGGGCCGGCGCAGTGGCGGCGGCCGGGATGAACTGGGCATAGGGCGCGAAGAACAGCGCCACCAGGAACAGCAGGCCTGTTACCACAGCCGTCAGGCCGGTGCGGCCGCCGGCCTGCACCCCGGCAGCGCTTTCGATATAGCTGGTCACCGTCGAGGTGCCGAAGAAGGACCCGACCATGGTTGCGATGGAGTCGACGGTGAGGATGCGGTTCAGACGCGGGATCTTGCCGTCGACATCGATCAGGCCAGCACGCTTGCTGACCCCGACCAGGGTGCCGACATTGTCGAACAGATCGACAAAGAGGAAGACGAAGATGATTTCCAGCACGCCGAAGCCGGTCTTGCCGATGTCGAGTGCGCCGGCGATATCGAGCTGGCCCACGGTCGCTGTCATCGCCATCAGGTTATAGGGCTGCGGTGTGTAGGTGACCAATTGCAGGGCCCAGCCGATGGCGGCGGTCGTCACGACGCCGATCAGAATGGCCCCCTTGACCCGCCAGGCATTGAGTACGGCAATGATCAGCAGCCCCGCCAAGGCCAGTAGCGGCGTCGGGGCATGCAGGTCGCCCAGGGCGACGGTCGTGGCTGGATTGGCGACGATAATGCCGGCTTCTTTCAGGCCGATAAAGGCGATGAACAGCCCGATCCCGGCTGCCACGGCGGCGAACAAGGGCTTGGGGATGGCATTGACGATCAGTTGACGGACGCCGGCAAAGGTCAGGATCAGAAAACAGACGCCCGAAATAAAGACGCAGCCCAGCGCCACCTGCCACGGCAGGCCCATCCCCTTGACGACGGTAAAGGTGAAATAGGCGTTCAGACCCATGCCGGGGGCCAGGGCCAGGGGATAGTTGGCGACCAAACCCATCAGGATCGAGGCGAATGCCGCCGACAGGCATGTGGCGGCGGCGATGGCGGCAATGGGCATACCGGTCTGGGACAGGATCGCCGGGTTGACCAGGATGATATAGGCCATGGTCAGAAAGGTGGTGAAACCGGCGACGACTTCGGTCCGGACGCTGGTGCCCTGGGCGGTGAGGTTGAAGTACTTGTCAAGGAAGGTCATAGAAGCATCCTTTCGATGATCCCCTCATCGTTTTGAGGCCGCGCTTCATCAACTATCGCGCCAAGAAATCCCCCCTCCGTCTGCCGCGCTCCGCTTGCAGACACCTCCCCCGCATAGCGGGGGAGTATAAGAAAAGAGGAGCCCATTGATGCGATGTCGCATGCGGTTGAGATCGACGTGTTCATGGTTTTGGCAAGGCCTTGATGAAAGCGACGACGACCGCCGCTGAGTTCTCCGACGCCAGGGTCATGAAGGCCATCATGTGGTTGACGTCGGCGTCGCCGCCGGCCAGGTCGGAAAGCGAACGGAAGGCGATGAACGGCACCTTATTGGCAAAGGCGACCTGGGCCACCGCCGCCGACTCCATGTCGGTCACGCGCGCCGAAAACGCGGTGTGCAGATAGTTGCGATACTCGATATTGTCGATGAAGGAGGCCGCGCTTACCCCCTCCCCGCCGACCACGACCTTGGGCGCATGGTCCAGGCACAAGGTGTCGGAGACGCATTGTTTCAGCGGCATGGGTTCGAGTTTGTGCGCCAGGGCGAGCAGAGCGGGATCAGCCGGGAAATTGTCGTAGTCGATGGTCCCGATACGCACCTGGCGCGGCAGGAACATGCCGAAGTTCGGTTTCGCCGACATGCCCCATAGCCAGGCCGGCGGGATATAGCCTTCCCGGGTTTCGCGGGCGGTCAGGGTTTCCATCGGCTGGGACCAGGCGTCAGCCACAACGATATCGCCAATGTTCAGGCTGGGGTCGACGCCGCCAGCAATGCCCGACATGACGATGCGCGATACCTTGTAGTGGCCGAGCAGGCGCTGGGTATTCATGGCGGCATTGACCATGGAGACGCCGCTCAGGGCCATAACCACGGGTTCGTCGCCGATACGTCCGGTGACATAGGTGACGCCGTCGTGAGTTTCGGTTTTCGCCGCTTCGATGTGCGGCAGCAGTGCGTCCCATTCGGGATCGAAGGCCAGCACGATCGCGGTGCGCGGCTTGTCCCACGGCATGGCCTTGGCCTGACCTGTCACCATCACCCCTATTACCAGCAGAATCGCCGCCAGAGTCCGCATCGATGCCCTCCGTAAGCGGACAGTCAAGACACGGCGGGACGTTTCGTCAACGGATTATTTTGCAGGTGCGATATCGGACAACGAAAAACGCGGCCAGATCGCTCCGGCCGCGTTTCTTTTTTGCGCTATACGACAACCCGCTGCGGCGCGGCGAGAACCGTTAGCCGACGAGAAACGGAGCGGAGCGTACTTGACGAGTACGTGAGCACCGTATCGCAGCCGGATGACGGTTCGCAGCCCGCCGCAGTAGGGTTGTCACCAGAACATGGCGTAGAGCGCGATCAGAATAATCAAAACGCCGACTGCGAGCACATTGAACACGGGTGTCGTCTTGAAGCTGACGCCTTCCAGAGTCAGGGTCGAGACTTCGCGTTTGTTCGGTACGACCAGCGACACGATCACGCACATGGCCAGAGACAGCCAGAACACCCAGCCGACGCGGTTCATGAACGGCATGTCGGGCAGCGCCGTCAGAGCTTCCAGCCCCGGGACCGGCGTCTTGTGGACGTAGGAGACCAGGTAGAAGAAGCATGAGGCCAGGAAGCCGCCGGCGACGGCGGCAAAGGCGCCGGCCGTCGAGGCGCGCTTCCAGAACATACCCAGCGCGAAGATGACCACGATCGCCGGCGTGAAGAAGCCGGTGAAATCCTGGATATACTGGAAGGCCTGGTCCAGTTGGCCCAGCAGCGGTTCGGCCGTGGCGATGGCGATGGCGACGGCGACAACCGAAGCGATGCGGCCGACCGTCACCAGCTTGTCGTCCGGGATCGACTTGTTGAGCGGTGCGATGATGTCGATGGTAAAGATGGTGGCAATTGAATTGATCTTAGACGCCGTCGAGGCGATGACCGCCGCGACCAGGGCTGCGAAGACCAGGCCCAGAAGACCGGCGGGCAGCAGCTTCATCATTTCCGGATAGGCCTTGTCAGCGGGCTCGAGGCCCGGCGACAGGATCAGGGCGGCAATGCCCGGCAGGACGACGATGACCGGCATCAGCAGCTTGAGATAGGCGGCAAAAGCGATGCCCTTCTGCGCTTCGGGCAGGTCCTTGGCAGCCAGGGCGCGCTGGATGATGTACTGATTGAAGCCCCAGTAGGAGATGTTCATAATCCACATGCCGCCGATCAGGACGGCAATACCGGGCAGGTCCTTGTAGAAGGGGCTGTCCTTGGCCAGGATCATATCGAAATGTTCGGGGAACCTTTCATAGACCATCGTCAGGCCACCGATCATGCCGGCGTCGCCGCCGATCTTGGAATAGGTGATGAAGACGATGATCAGCCCCCCTATGATCAGCAGCCCCACCTGAACGATGTCGGTCAGGGCGACAGCCTTCAGACCGCCGTAGAGCTGATAAGCCAGGGCGAAGACACCGAGGAAGATCAAGGCGGTCAGCGGCGAAATACCGGTCACCGTGGTGATCGCGGTACCGCCCAGCCACAGGATGGTGGTCAGGTTGACGAAGATGTAGAGGATCAGCCAGAAGACGGCCATCAGGTACTTGACGCTGGGGCCGAAGCGTTGCTGCAGAAAGCCCGGCATGGTCGTCACGCCGTTCTTCAGGAACACCGGCAGGAAGTACTTGCCGACGATGATCAGCGTGATGGCCGCCATCCATTCATAGGAGGCGATGGCCAGGCCGATGCGATAGCCCGAACCCGACATGCCGATGATCTGCTCGGCCGAGATATTGGCCGCGATCAGCGAGGCGCCGATGGCCCACCAGGGCAGTTGGTTATTCGCTAAGAAGTAGCCCTTGGAGGTGGTTTCTTCGCCGGCTTTGCGGCGCGACACGACCTGGGCCAGGATGAAGATCGATACCACGTAGAACAGCACGATCCAGATATCCATGTTCGACAGGAAGTTCGCTGTCGGCATGAGACTTTTCAAATCAGGCATGATTGCCCCCTGTAAGACAGCCCGGTTTGAGGCCGGGCCTGGTTAATTATACTACAAATGACACAGCCCGCGGGCTGAATCAATGCGCAAGTCTCAACAGGTGTGTGGCGGCGATGAAATTCGCCGCTCTGTGTTTATACCTCCCCGCGCGGAGAGCGCGGGGAGGTATAAGGTCGGTCTTTATTTAGGACAGGTCGCGTCGCCTTCGTCCGAGGCGATCTTGATGCTGGAATAGCTTATCTTCAGCGGCGCATCGCTGGTCAGCGAGAACGGCACGCCGACCTTGCTGACGTCAACGCCCGCGGCGACGAAACAGTCCAGGGTGACCTTCACCGTTGCCCACTCGCCGACCGGCGCCGTCAACGCCGAGGCGATATTGACCGGATGAGTTGATGAGGCGTCCACGCCCATGCCCAGCAGGACAGGCCCCTGGACAGGCGCATCGAGGCGATAGGTGACGCCAAGCGTCATCTTGCCCGTGGTCTGGCGGCTGAGGTCGACGGGGGCACCGGAGATGGCGGCCTGGCCGCGGCCGGAACCCGAGAAGGTCAGCGAACGGCCGGCCTCCTGTTTGCCGGCATCGACCGCGCTCTGGCTCACGGCGCCGCCCGGGCTGGAGAAGACACCCTGGTCGCCCGAGGTGCTGCCCGACACGTCGATCAGGTTCAGGCTCCACGGCGCCTTGATGCGGCCGGAGGCGAAATAGGTGTCGACATTGACCACAGCCTCTTCGGCCAGGCCGGATTCTTCCGACAGGACGGGCACATAACCGTCGTTGAGATAGGTCAGGCCGTAACCGTAGGCAAACTGCGGATCGTAATCCATCGTGCCGACATTAAGCGGCTGCTGGTTGGCGGCCTTGGGCCACGAGAAGGTCAGCTTGCCCTTGAAATCGTTACGCGGCCGCTTGTCGGCGTCGGCGACGATCACGTCGGCAACGCCGCCGCCTTCGGTGCCGGGCAGCCAAGCCGCCACAAACGCATCCGAAGCGTTGATTTCCGGGTTGGTCCACATCGGGCGGCCCGACAGGAAGACAGTGACGACCGGAATGCCGGCGTCCTTCAGCTTCTTGATCAGGGCCAGGTCGGTGGCGTCGCCAGGCTGGTAGTCCAGGTTCGGACGATCCCCCTGGAACTCGGCATAGGGATCCTCACCGATGACCACGACGGCCACGTCCGGCTTTTCCTTATAGACGCCGTCAACGCTGAGCGAGGCCGTGCCGCCGTAACGTTCGGTGGTTTCGGCAATGCCTTCCCAGATCGACTGAGCGTTGGGGAAGTCTTCGCGCGAATTGCCCGTGCCTTGCCAGGTGATGGTCCAGCCGCCCGACTGCTTGCCGACATCATGGGCGCCCGAGCCGGTAACCAGGATATGGTCGGAACCGCGCAGCGGCAGGATGCGGTTGTTGTTCTTGATCAGCACCAGGGATTCGCGCACGGCCTGGCGGGCGATGGCGCGGTGTTCCGGCGAGCCCAGAACCTGCCATTGACCGGACATGGCGCGGTCCTTCGGGGCGCCCAGCTCGAACAGACCGCCCTTGATCTTGGCGCGCAGGATGCGGCGGACGGCGTCGTCCAGGCGCGCCATCGGCACCTCGCCCGACTTCACATCGGCCAGCAGGTGGGTATAGACGGCCTTCCAGGTGTCCGGCGCCATGTACATATCGACACCGGCATTGATGGCCTGAGGGCAGTCGTCCTGCTCGCAGCCCGGGATCTGGCGGTGGGCGTTCCAGTCGGTAATGGCGAAACCGTCGAAGCCCATGCGCTGTTTCAGGGCGCCCGTGATGAGCTTCTTGCTGCCGGCCAGCTTCTGGCCGTTCCACGACGAAAAGGAGATCATGACCGACAAGGTGCCGGCTTCGATCGCCGGCGGATAACCGGCATTGTGGATGCGGGCCAGGTCGGACTCGCTCATCTCGGCGTCGCCCTGGTCCTTGCCGCCGGTGGTGCCGCCGTCGCCGAGATAGTGCTTGGCCGTCGACATGATGTTGCCGGGTTTGATGCCGGTGCGGGCACCTTCGGCGCCTTGCAGGCCCTCGACCATATAGCCGGAATAGGCGGCAACGTCGGCCGGATTTTCGGAATAGGACTCATAGGCCCGGCCCCAGCGCTTGTCGCGGGCGACGGCGACGGTCGGGGCGAAGGTCCAGTCGACCCCGGCTACGGCCATTTCCTTAGCGGTGGCCTCGCCAATCTTGCGGATCAGTTCGGGGTTGTGCGCGGCGCCCAGGCCAACATTGTGCGGGAAGATGACCGCGCCGACCAGGTTGGAGTGGCCATGGACGGCGTCGATGCCGAACAGGACCGGGATCTTGACCTTTGACGGATATTCCAGCGAGGCGCGCCAGTAGTCGTCAGCGAGTTGCAGCCAGGCATCCGGCGTGGCGCGTTCGTTCTGCCCCGGCGAAGAGTTGCCGCCGGCCAGGATCGAACCCAGCGGATAGGTCTTCAGCTCTTCCGGCGTGATGAAGTTGATGTCGGCCTGGACGGTCTGACCGACCTTTTCCTCCAGCGTCATCTGGCTCATGATCTCGGTGATGCGCGCCTCGGTCGCCGCATCGGCAATGCCGGCGTCAGGCACGACCGGCCAGGCGGGATCGACCGGGATAATGGCGTCTGCTTTCGGCGCGGCCGGCTTCTTGGCGGCAGCCTTTTTGGTGGCCTTGCGCGGGGCCCGCTTTTTGGCCTTGGCCTTTTTCTTCTTGGCGGCCAGGTCGATGGCAGCGGGCGCGGCCTTCGCCGGCATTTGCGCCAGAACGGCTTCGACATCGCCGGCCTGCGCGGCGGTGACACCCCCCGTTACCGAGAGCGACAGGGCCAGGCCAAAGGCGGTGCCCAGCTTGAGCAGGCGCTTGAAGCGGGCGGAGGGGTTCATCGTGACGGACGGTGACGTAAGAGACATGTGGCTCCTTAAAGCGCTTTTCCCAACGGTTTTCGACTTTGTAGCATGGTTAGGAGCGCGGAACAAAGCTGCCCGCGGAATGCCCCTCACCGCACTCGCCCATGTGACCAAATTTGTGACCGGCCCCAGGCTGTTGGCGGCGATTATTGACAGCGCTATCAGCTAAGGTCAAGCGGGCTTAATACGGTCTTTACCCCCTGAAACCGATGTAAGTCTCGGTTTCATATGAAAAATATTTTTGCTTTCATTATCTATTTGACAGCGTTGTCAGTTTGCGGTTATAGATACGCTTACCCTGTTTCCTGTTGCACCTCGGTGCCTCAGGTTTGTGTTTAAAACCGCTGGCTGACGATCGGACTTCTTTCCCTTTTTCACAGTCCGGGCGTTATGTGGTTTTAAAGCGCCTTCTTAAATGTGGCATTATTTGGAAGGCACTGGCCTTTGATCCCGACGGTTCGCAAGAACCGTCGGGTTTTTTTTGCTTATCCTCCACCGCGTGCGGGGGAGGATCAGAATAACTGCTACCACGCCCTTGGTAGTTCGTGATGGATATGGCAGGCGGCGATGGCGGCGTGACCGCAGGCGACGCTGATCTGGTTCAGCCCGCTGACGACGTCGCCGGCTGCAAATAACCCCGGCACCGTCGTTTCCTGATAGGCACCGACAATCAGTTCACCCTTGTCGTCGCGCTTGGCGCCCAGCGTTTCGGCCAGCCCTGCCCGCGGCCGGCAGCCGAACATCGGATAAACGGTGTCGAAGCCGTGCCGAACGCCATCGACCGCGACGCAAGGCCCTGTACCATCGACCTCAAGATCGATGGTAACGCCTTCGATCAGTTGGATGCCGGCGTCGGCAAGCTGCCCCCTCGCCGCATCATCGAGCCCGTCGGGCTTACCGACATGGACCAGAGTCAGGTGGCCGGTGTAGGTACGCAGGAACAGGGCATGGCCGACGGCGTGATCGCTGCGGGCGACGACGGCCACCTGCTTGTCGATGGCTTCGAAGCCGTCGCAGACCGGGCACAGGCGCACAGTTCCGGCACGAATGGCAGGCTCCAGTCGCGCCATGTCCAGCCCGGCGTCGGTGATGCCCGTAGCGAGGAGTACGGTTCTGGCGTCAATCGTGCCTTCGGTCGTGCGGGCGATAAACCGATCGCCGGCCCTTTCCAGCGCTTCGACCCGGCCTTCGCGGCAGTGGACCTCATAGGGCGCCAATTGCTCGCGCAACCGTCTCAGCAGGCCATCACCGGTCACACCCTGCGGAAAGCCGGGGAAATTATGCGACACCGGAATGAGCGACGTACGACTCTGGCCATCGTCGATGACCATGACCTGGCGCCGAAACCGCGCCAGATAGATGGCCGCCGTCAGACCTGCCGGACCACCGCCGATGATCAGGCAGTCCAGCATCAGCGATGTCGACGCAGCGGATTGGTCCTCAGCAGATGCAGCATGTCGGCCAGGACATTGGGATCCACCGGCTTGACCAGGTGGAGGTCGAAGCCTGCGGCCGCCGTCATGCGCTTGTGCTCCGGTCCGGCGTGGCCCGTCTGAGCAATGATCTTGACGCCGGCCAGCGAAGAGTCCTTGCGCAGTTGCCGACAGACCTCGATGCCATCCATACCCGGCATGGCCAGGTCCAGCAGGATCACATCCGGCAGGAAGTCATGCGCTTCACGCAGTGCCGTGCGGCCGTCATGGCAACTGCGAACCTCATCACCAAAGGTTTCGATGGTCCATTCCAGCGTCTGGGCGGACGGCACATTGTCGTCGACCACCAGCACGCGCAGCGGCAAGAGTTCGGTATCCCGGTCGGGTGTAATGATCATCTTGGTCATCGGTTCAAAACAGGCTTACGGGCAAGGCAAACCGGCCGAGGCAGGCGCTATAGAAGAGTACATGGACGCCCCCCACAGGTCTGGTTGCAGGCACACGATGTGCCCGCCACAGAGATGGCGTGTCCTAGCGGAAATAAAATAAGTTCCGCATGCGGTTTGCCTGGTTGTGGAATAAAGGCGGTCTACAGCCTTGCGGCCGACTGACGCGCGATCAGCTCGAACGGCAGCAGCCGAGTATCGCCGGGGTGGCCGGCGTACTCGCCATTGGCCCGGGCCAGCAGCATGTCGGCGGCCTGGTGGGCCAGGTCCTCGATCGGCTGGCGGATCGTGGTCAGGTGCGGCCACACCAGCAGCGCGCCCGGCGTGTCGTCGAAGCCGACAACCGAGACGTCGTCCGGCACGCGGATGCCGGTCTGGTGACAGTGGGCGATCATACCGAACGCCATCGAGTCGTTGCTGGCGAAGACCGCTGTCGGACGTTCGGCGCCGGCGAACAGCGACTTAGCCGCGTCGATGCCGGATTCGAAGCTGAAATAGCCCTGCTTGACCCATTCGGCGCGCGGTTCCATGCCGGCGTCGCGCATGGCCTTGACATAGCCCTCATAGCGCAGGTGCGAGGCGCCGTGTTCCGGGTGGCCGAGGATAAAGCCAATATCGCGGTGACCCAAGTTCAGGAGGTGCTGCGTCATCTCGTAAGCGGCTTTGGCGTCGTCCATGCGCACCGCAGCCGACCGGTCGGGATAGAGAAACGGCGCAACGCGGACATAGGGCACGCCGGCGGCTTCGATGGTTTGCAGCACGACCGCCATGTCGCACAGCGGCGGCGTGAGGATGACGCCGTCCAGCCGGATCGTGGCGAGCAGCCCGCCGATGGCGCGCTCCAGGTCGGGGGCGTGGGCATCCTGGGGCTCGGCCATGACGTGATAGCCGCTCTGGCGGCAACGCCTGATGGCGCCCATCTGAAGGTCGTAGACGTAGGACTGGCTGGGGTTATCGTAGAGCAGGCCGATCATGAAGCTGCGCGCGCCGGCAAGGGACCTGGCCAGCAGGTTCGGCCGATAATGCAGCAGGTTGGCAGCTTCCTTGACCTTGGCGCGGGTTTCGTCGCGCACATTGGGTTCGTCGTTCATGACACGTGAGACGGTCTTGATCGATACGCCGGCCAGGCGTGCCACGTCATTGATGGTCGAAACCGCGCTTGCGGGGTTAGAAAGCGCTTTAGGCGGTTGTGCCAATGACAGTGTCCTGCGTTGTCGCGACATCACCAAAAGGTGTTGTGTGACACCATTCTGCGTCTGTGACAGCTTTGTCAACCGCTCAGGAGTAGGTCCTTAAACTGAAAGCCCCTCACCCGATCGCGTTCACTTCGTTCCGCCCTCGTCCTCTCCCCGTAAACGGGGAGAGGTAATTTCATCAGATCGTTGGTTCGGCCTTCTTCTTGCCGAAGGTCGCGACCGCCTCGGCGGCCAGGCGCGAAATCTCGTTCCAATTGCCGTCCTTCATGGCCTTGGCCGGCGCGACCCACGAACCGCCGACGCACAGCACATTGTCCAGAGCCAGGAACTGCGCCGCATTGCCGGCATCTATGCCGCCGGTCGGGCAGAACTTGACCTGGGGCAGCGGACCGCCGATGCCCTTCAGATAAGGCACACCGCCGGCCGGCACCGCCGGGAAAAACTTCAGGTGGGTAAAGCCCCACTCAATGGCCTTCATCACTTCGGAAGACGTCGCCACGCCCGGCAGAAGTGGTGCGGCGTCCTGATGGGCCAGGGTCTTGGTCAGGCCAGGCGAGACGAGGAACTTGGCGCCGGCCTTGGCGGCCTTTTCGGCATCCTTGGGCGTCAGCACCGTCCCGGCGCCGACGACGGCGTCCGGACGTTCCTTGGCGATCAGCTTGATGGCGTCCAAGGCGCAATCGGTGCGCAGGGTGATTTCCAGGGCGCGGATTCCGCCCTTCAGCAGGGCATCGGCGAGGGGAAGGGCCTGGTCGAGGCTCGGGATCACCATCACCGGCAGAACCGGGCCCAAGGTCATGAACTTTTCTACGTCGGGATGGGTCGGCATGGGGAATCCTCTTGATGGGCCGGCGCACGCATACACTGCCGGTAAAAGGCGATCCACAGATTACACAGATTACACAGTTTTTTTAGGGGCGCTTCGCGCCGATCACATGCCCGACCGGTCGCTCCGGAGATTCAATCCAACCCCTGAAAAATCTGTGTAATCTGTGAAATCTGTGGACCCACTATTTTTAACTTACGCGGTTATCTGGACATCCGTCAAAGCATTGGCCGAACCGAGCAAGGCCGCGTACGGATGGATGATGATGCGCGAGGGCGTAGCGGCCACGATGTGGGCCAGCGGCGCCTTGGCTTCCATGCGGGCACGGAAACGCAGCTCGTCGATATGCTTGATCAGACGCGGCGCAATCCCACCGGCGATGAACATCCCCGAGGTGGCGCCATGCGCCAGGGACAGGTCGCCGCAGACGCTGGCCATGATGTCCAGGAAGGCCTCAACGGTATAGCGCGAGCCGGTGGCATCCTCGCCGTCCAGATGGGTGATCTGGGCCGGGGTAAAGTCGTGCGCCGGTTCACCGCGGATCGCCGAAATCGCATGATACAGATTGACCAGGCCCGGACCCGACAGCAGCATCTCGACCGTGACGCGGCCGTACTTTTTGCGCAGCACGCGCAGGATTTCGCTTTCGTAGTCGTTGACCGGCGCAAACGAGATGTGGCCGCTTTCGGTCGACAGACAGTAGGGACCAAATTCACCGCCGACCAGAACCGAGGCGCCGAAACCGGTGCCGGCGCCCATGACGGCGTGGACATTGCCAAAGCCTGTCTTGACGGCGCCGATGGTCTTGGTGTCGGCATCGCCCAGGTGCGGCAGCGCGAAGGCCAGGGCAGCGTAGTCGTTGATCAGCCGCGTCTTGCGCGCGCCGGTCGTCTGGCCCAGCAGGTCCTCGCGCACCAGCCAGTCGAGGTTGGTGAACTGGATCGCCCCGTCCTTGACCGGACCGGCCACGGCCACAACCGTAAAGTCGAGCTCCGGCTTGCCGCCGATCATGGCGAAATAACCAGTCAGGGCGTCATAGACGTCCTTGTAGTCCTCGCACTCCAGCGACTTGAAATTGGCCAGGGTGGTCTTGCCGGCGACGCGCTCGGCAATGGCAAATCGGGCGTTGGTGCCGCCGATGTCGCCAACCAGACCCCGTAGGGGTTGCGATGAAGTGATGACGGATCCCGTCTCAAAATGCGCTGTCATACTATGTCTTTACCAAAATACCGCGCCACCCGCGTCAGCCGGTCCGACCGATCTGCGCATGTGGGCGAAGAGTTCCCGTCCTACACCATCAGCCTCTTCGGGCTGTAAGGCGTTTGCTCTTTGAGCGAACTCGGCGGCATCTCCGAGGTAGTCAATAGTGCCTTTTTCACAGTCGACCCGCAACAGGTCGCCGTTTCTCAGCTTGGCAATCGGTCCACCATCCATGGCTTCCGGCACCAGATGGATGACGGCCGGCACCTTTCCCGAAGCGCCGGACATGCGTCCATCGGAGACCAGGGCGACCTTGCGGCCGGCATCCAGAATCGACGACAGGCCCGGCGTCAGCGAATGCAGTTCCGGCATACCATTGGCTTTTGGCCCCTGGAACCGGACGACGCAAACAAAATCGCCTTGCGGGAGTTCCTTGGCCTTGAAGGCCGCCAGGAAGTCGTCCTGATCGTCGAACACCACGCACGGTCCTTCGACCACCTGGTGCTCCGGCTTGACGGCCGACACCTTGGCGACCGCGCGGCCGATATTGCCCTTGATTTCCCGCAAGCCGCCTTCCGGCGAGAACGGGCTGGCGACGCCGCGCAGGATGGTTTCGTCCAGACTCTTCTCCGGCGAATCGCGCCAGGTCAGGACACCGTCCTGCAGGTAGGGCTCGCGGGTGTAGTCTTCCATGCCCTCACCCCAGATGGTGGTGACATCGCCGTGCAGCAGGCCGGCCGACAGCAGTTCGCGAATGACGAAGCCGATACCGCCCGCGGCGTGGAAGTGGTTCACGTCGCCGGCGCCGTTGGGATAGACCCGCGCCAGAAGCGGCACGACGGAGGACAGCTTGTCCATATCTTCGAGAGTCAGGATGTAGCCCGCCGCCCGGGCCATGGCCGGTAGGTGCAGGGCGTGGTTGGTCGAACCGCCCGTGGCCAGCAGGCCAATGACGCCGTTGACGATGGCGCGTACGTCGATGACGTCGGCCATGCGCTTCGGGTTTTTGGAATTCTCGGCGGTCTTCGCCGCGCGTTCGACGGCGGCATTGGTCAGGGCATCACGCAGGCCGGTGCCCGGCGACACAAAGGCTGCGCCCGGCACGTGCAGGCCCATCATCTCCATCAGCATCTGGTTGGAGTTGGCTGTGCCATAGAAGGTGCAGGTGCCGGCGGCGTGGTACGACGCCATCTCGGCTTCCAGCAGCTTGTCGCGGCCGACCTGGCCCAGGGCATACATGGTCCGGATCTTGGCTTTTTCCGGATTGGGCAGGCCTGACGACATCGGACCGGACGGCACGAAGATGATCGGCAGATGAGCAAACGACAGGGCGCCGATGACCAGGCCCGGCACGATCTTGTCGCAGATGCCCAGCATCAGGGCGGCATCGAAGGCATCATGGCTAAGTGAAATCGCCGTCGACATGGCGATGACGTCGCGCGAAAACAGCGACAGTTCCATCCCCGGACGGCCCTGGGTCACGCCGTCACACATGGCCGGCACGCCGCCGGCGACCTGGGTGGTGGCGCCGAACTTGCGGGCGAAGGCGCGGATCTTTTCGGGGTAGTCGTGGTACGGCTGGTGGGCCGACAGCATGTCGTTATACGAGGTCACGATGCCGATATTGGGCACGGCGTCCAACGCCTGCTGCAGCTTGTCGGTGTCGGTCGAGGCCGCCACGACGTGGGCATAGTTGGCGCAGGACAGCTTCTTGCGCCGCGGCTCATCCGACTTGTAGCGGTCGGCGCGGCGCATGAACTGGGCCCGCAACTCCGTGGAGCGGTCGGCGATGGCGGCTGTGACTTCGGCAATAACAGGATGCAGTTGGGTCATAATAGGTCTCTCACGCGGCCCAGACGAATTCGACGGGTGCGGGGCACTGGGCCAGGAAGGCGCCGATTGGCGATTCCAACGGATCGGTCGACTGGCTGGCGCTGCGCAGCACCTCCAGCTTGGTGGCCCCGGTGATAAAGAAGATAATCTTGCGGCTGCGGTTCAGCGCCGGAACGCTTAAGGTAATGCGCGGCAGGACGGGTTCCAGCGAGCCGTCGGTCGGTGCGACCGGCAGGACGATGCGGTCGGTGCCATAGACCTCGCCATTGATGGCATGGTGCGGGAAGATCGAGGCATAGTGGGCATCCGGCCCCATCCCCATCAGGGCGATGTCGAACACCGGCGCCGCCCCGCCCCCCAACTCCAGGAAGCGCGCCTCAGCCTTGTCGGCACAAGCCTGAGCACTCGACAGGTCCTGGATCAGGGTCATGAAATCCATGTCGTCCAACACCGGCTCCAAGGCCTCGCGCATCATGCGGGTGTTGGAATTGGTGTCGTCGGTCGGCACGAAGCGCTCATCGACCTGGGCCAGGGTGATGCGGTCCCAGTCGAGGTCCAGGGTCGTCAGGCTTTCATAGATCGGCTTGGGCGTGGAACCGCCGCAACCGATCCACAGCGCCTTGCCGCGGTCGGCCACGGCGGCCTGCAAGGTGTCGGCGATAACATCGGCGACATAGGCGCCGGCGTCAGCCTTGCTGACGAAGCTGAGAACGCGAACCTCACCGCCCGGTGCCGGCCAGTGCAGCACCGTCGGTTCGGGAATATCACGCTGAACGGCGGCCTCAGTCATTCCAGGTACGGCCTTCGTCGCGTTCGATCAGGCGATAGCCGCTGACCGGGCCAAAGGTACCGGCCGGGTATTGCTGGGGCTTCATGCTGGTCTTGGTCCAGCTATCGATAATGCCGTCGACCCACATCCATGCCGCCTCGACCTCGTCGCGGCGGACGAACTGGGCGTTATTGCCCTGGAGCGCGTCCAGGATCAGGCGTTCATAGGCGATGCGGCGGCGCGGGGCTTTTTCACCATTGCCTTCAAAGGCCTTGATCAGCGACAGCGACAGGTCGAGCGACTGCAGGTGGGTGCCCTCGGCGGTCAGGCCGGGCGCCTTGTTCATCACGGTCAGCGAAATGTCTTCATCGGGCTGCAGACGGATGTGCAGGCGGTTGGCCTTGGCCTCGGTGCCAAAGATGGAGTGCGGCAGCGGTTTGAACTGGATGACGATTTCGGTCGAGCGCGACGGAAGGCACTTGCCCGTGCGCAAGTAAAACGGCGTGCCGGCCCAGCGCCAGTTGGCGATTTCGGCCTTGATGGCAACGAAGGTTTCAGTGTTCGACGGCGAACCTTTTTCGACCTCGTAGCCGGCGACCGGATGGCCATCGGCGAAACCGGGGCCGTACTGACCGCGGGCGGTGTGGTCCTTGACGTTGTCGACGGTGATGGCTTTGAGCGAACGCAGCACCTTGACCTTTTCGTCGCGCAGGGCGTCGGACGACAAAGCCGATGGCGGCTCCATGGCCAGCAGGCAGACCAGTTGCAACAGATGGTTCTGCAGCATGTCGCGGATCGCGCCATATTCGTCATAATAGCCCAGGCGCTCACCGACCCCGACGGTTTCGGCGATAGTGATCTGGACGTGGTCGATGGTCTGCGAGTTCCACAGCGGCTCGAACACCACATTACCGAAACGCAAGGCGATCAGGTTCTGGACGGTTTCCTTGCCCAGATAGTGGTCGATGCGGAAGGTGCGCGATTCGTCAAAGGCGTGGGCGACGGAGTCGTTGATGACCTTCGACGAGGCCAGGTCGCGGCCGATCGGCTTTTCGATGATGACGCGGTTGGGCGCCTTGTTCAGGCCGGCGCGCTCGATATGCTCGCAGATCGGCTTGAACAGCGACGGCGATACCGACAGGAAGAAGACGACGTCGAGATGTTCAATATCACCCAGTTCGGCCTTCAGCTTGGCGCCCCAATCGTCCTTGGCGGCGTCCAGCGCCACGTGAACAATGCGCTTGCGAAACCGCGCCAAAGTGCCGGGCTCCAGCGACTCGCCCACCCGCTTGGTGACGGCATTGCCGATACGATCAACGCAGACCTCGGTGCCGCAGTCTTCGCGCGCGACGGAAATGATGCGCAGATTGTCGGCCAGGAACCCGTCTTGGTCCAGCATGGCCAGGGACGGCCACAGCATCCGCATGGCAAGATCGCCGGTACCACCGACCAGAACGAAGACCTGTTGCCGGCTTCCCGCCGCTGAGCTCGAGACCATAAGGTGTTGTTTCCTGCTACCAAGGACCTGCCTGTTAACTCAGGCTTATCGGTCGCACCCTGCGGCGCGCCAGTTCATGACAACGCTGTCATAGCCCGTCTCCCGGGGCAGGTCAATCGTGAATCGGATTTAGCGCCGAGGTTCGACGCGCACGGCGGTCATATAGTCCCAAAGGGTGAGATGTGACAAGCGGATAGGACGATAGAAGACGGATATTACAGGGCGACAACCCGCTCGCCATCATCGTCATACCGAAGATATTGCAGCACTTCCCCCTCCAGTTGGTAGCGGAGGTGATACGTGCTGCCATGATCCACTGAAACCGAAAACGCGACCGTGCCATGGTCGACCCATTTTTCGCAGTCGAGATAGTAGCGAACACCCTTGGTAGTGGCGACTGCAGCCATGGTGTCGTTGCGAGCGTAGATGCGGGTCAGCAACGCCCTTGGATTGACCGTCCGTATCGTTTCACCGCGGTAATGCAGGACCTCACACCCCAGCTCATCGCTGCCGTTGACATAGTTGATAAAGACACCCTGGCCCGTGGTCGACCAACGCCCGGATATTCCCCTGTAAAAGGTTGAGCGATAGGTTTCTCGTCCCGCCCTTGAGGCCGACAACTCGTAAACCGTGCCTTCGACTTCGTTGATATCCGTCTGGACCAGGTCAAGCCGGAGCGTTCCGTCCGGCGAGGAGACGGACATGGCTCCGTCTTTCGCCGGAAGGTCGAAGTGCTTTCCGCCAGTCAGTCCGGCGCACCCTCCCACCAGAAAAGCCGCTGCCAGGATCACCATTCTCATGGACGCTGTCCGTAAAAGTCGCACGCCTCCAGCCCGATACGAAAGCCGGTGATGGCGTCATGATAGGCACCCGGCCCCAGGGCTTCGTCGGCGCGGATGGCGTCGGCGTCGACCTGATCCAGGGAGGCGGCGATGATGATGGCCAGGTCCGTCAGGCTCTCGGGCTCGCGCGCCTTGAGACGGGCGCGTTGCGCCGTTGTCATCTCTTTTAGGGCGTCCTTTACGACTGCAGCCACAGCCTGCGCCCCGGCCCTGTCGCATAGAACCGGTTTGAGCGCCTTTGACATTGCCACGGCATCCAAGTCTGCAGTTGCCATCCTGCGGCCGAGATTGGCGTAAGCATCGACCCCCAGATTTCCGACCGTCGCGTCTTTCTCTACGTGAAACTTGCCGTCTTCGCCGGTATAGCTGTGCTTCACCGGCCGCGCCAAACGCTCTGCCGGTTGTGCGCCGGCAACGCAGGCCAGCGCCATGCCCAAAAGTGCAGCGGACACAAGGAACAATTTCATCCTACCCCCGAAAACCATGGCCAGCGACATCCGTCACTGATAAGCGACTCCACTCTATCACAGGACGTCCATCGTGTTCGACATCGCTTTTATTCAGGAAAAGGGCAATGGACGCCTGGCGCACGAGAACGCCCTGGTGCACGAGCACTGCGTCAGGATCGGTCAGCCGTTCGAACTGTTTACGCCCAAGCGCCTCCTCCGCCGCCAGTTGCCACTGACCCGGCGGTCGTTTGTCTTCGGTGACGTCGACATCACGCACAGTGCCATGCGGCAACTGAAGATCGCCATTCCCGACACCTCCTGCTATCCGAAGGCCCTGAGATCGTACTTGCACCGCCGTGTCTGGACGGACACTCTCGGCGTCTTGCGTCAACGCATCGACGATGGCGCAGCCCCGGTCTTCGCCAAGCCGGCCTCACGCCTCAAGATCTTCACCGGACGGGTGTTCGCCCACCACTCAGACTTCTACTACGTCGGAAGCACAAGCTGGAAGGAGCCGCTCTGGTGCTCTGACGTCGTCGAGTGGCGCTCGGAGTACCGCGTATATGTGATCGGCAGCGAGATCGTGTCCGTCGATCATTATGACGGCGACGTCGGGCTAAGACCCGATCCGGTCGTCCTCGCTCAAGCCGTTGCCGAATACACCCGCTCCGGCGAAGCCCCCGCGGCTTACGGCATCGATTTCGGCGTACTGTCTACGGGAGATACCGCCCTGATCGAAGCGAATGAAGGCTATTCGCTCGGCGCCTATCATATCGGTAGCGAAGCCTATGCCGGACTCGTGTTCACGCGGTGGCGGCAACTCCTGGAATCGTTGCCCACTGACTGAGAGTAGCAGGTAAGAAGTCACCCGCTTTTCGCCTTTTTGGCTTGATTACAGATCGTAAATAACGTGGTAACGATTGCGACAAAGCTGTCCTGGGAGGCGGCATGGCGTTCAGGGACCGGGCATGAAAAAGATCGACGACAGCCTCAATCTTGACATCGCGTCCGGCCTCGGCTCGGCTGGGCCGGGTCACGACACAGAAACAGGCGGTCCCGGCAACGACAGCCTGGCAGGGCTTGACGGCAACGATGTCCTGGACGGCGGCGCGGGCAGCGACACGATGGTCGGCGGCAACGGCAACGACACCTTCTATGTCGACTCGACCGGCGACAATGTGGTCGAGAACAGCACCGGCGGCATCGATACCGTCTTCAGCAGCGTCAGCTACAATCTGTCGGGCCGCTACATTGAATTCCTCAACCTGACCGGCGCGGCCCATATCAACGCCACGGGCAATTCGTTCGCCAACACCCTCACCGGCAACAGCGGCAACAATATCCTCAACGGCCTGGCCGGCAATGACAGCCTGGATGGCGGCGCGGGCATCGACACCCTGATCGGCGGGGCCGGTGACGACACCTTCACCGTCGACAATGCCGGCGACACCGTCACCGAACTGACAGGCGAAGGCACCGACACCGTCCGCTCGTCGCTCAACTACATCCTGAGCGCCAACCTGGAACACCTGATCCTGCTGGGCGCTTCCAATGCCAACGGCACCGGCAATGACGGCAATAATGCTCTGACCGGCAATGACGGCACCAATGTGCTGACAGGCGGACTGGGTAACGATACCTATTATGTCCAGAACACCGGCGACAGCGTCGTCGAAGCCGCCAATGCCGGCTTCGACACGATCGTCTCGTCGGTGACCTATAGCCTGGCCGGCAAGCAGGTCGAGAACCTGACCCTGACGGGCGGTACGGCGCTCAACGCCACCGGCAATGGGTTCGCCAACGTCCTGGTGGGCAACAGCGGTGTCAACATGCTGGACGGCGGCGGCGGCCATGACCGGCTGGATGGCAGCATCGGCGCCGATATCATGACCGGCGGTACCGGCAACGACACCTATGTCGTCGATGACGCCTATGACTTCACCACCGAGGCCTCCAGCGGCGGCTCCGACCTGGTCGAATCCTCGGTCAACCATGCTCTGGGGTCCAATGTCGAGAACCTGACCCTGACCGGAACCGCGGCCATCAACGGCATCGGCAATATCCTGAGCAACGTGCTCATCGGCAATAGCGGCGTCAATATCCTGACCGGTGGGGCCGGCAACGACACCTACTATATCCAGAACGCCAGCGATAATGTCGTTGAAGCCAGCAGCGGCGGCAACGACACCGTCTTTTCGAGCGTCAGCTACGGTCTGTCGGCGCGGTATATCGAAACCTTGAACCTGACGGGTTCGGCCAATATCAACGCCACCGGAAACTCCTTCGCTCAGGCGCTGAATGGCAATGCCGGCAATAACAATATCAACGCCCTGGCCGGCAACGACACCCTGAACGGCCATGCCGGAAATGACAGCCTGACCGGCGGGGCCGGCGGCGACATGTTCGTCTTCGACACGACTGCCGGAACGGCGTCGGCGACCGACAGCGTCCTGGACCTGAAATTTTCCGACGGCGACAAGCTGCGTTTGATCACGCCCAGTGATACGATCGAGTTGGTCAGCTATGCGGGCCTGGCCCGCTTCGTTGCGCGCACGGCGGGTGCCTCGGTCACCGGCGGGCCGTCGCAGGGTGTGGCGCGCGTCACCCTGACGGACATCAATGGCAATCCCCAATCTATCAACATAACCGACGCCAGCGGGTCGGCCCTGCTGGCATATCAGCAGGCGGCCATCGACCTGGTCGTCAGCGACGGTGTCGCGCTTGACGCCGGACTGACCTATGTCGCGCGCTTCGTCGACGCCAAGGGCTCGGTGATCGCCAGTGACGGTACCAATGGCTGGATCGCGCTGGACTCCTTCTCCTGGACCAGCCAGGGCTACGCCAACCTCGTCTTCGACACCGACCAAGCCGCCACGACCCTGCTGAAATCGGCGACCCAAGGGCTTCAGGTCGGGCTGGAGGTCGAGGCCTACCGCACCACCGCCAGCGGACTGGAGCTGGTTGACCAGTACCTGTTCGACCGCTCCACCATCAACTCAACATCGACGGGGCCCAATATCCAGCAGGTCTCCCTCCAGCTTGGCCGGGCCGAGCATGAACACTGGTCACGCGACAGCAAGGGCGCGCCGGAGTCCGACCAGTATGGCTGGAATTTCGCCGCGACGGGGCCAGTCGATCTGAGCAGCAGCGCGAGTTTTACCGGGGACGGCGGCTTCTCCGGCACGCCCGGCGGCGAGCTGAGCTATGTCGTGCGGTTCTTCGACGCCAAGGGGGCTGTCATTGCCAGCGAAGGCAGCAATGGCTGGGTCCAGGTCAGCAATCCAGGCTTCGGCATTTATGTCGACAACCTCACCAACAAGGTCACGCGTAGCGATTTCAACCTCGCCCTGGATGGGGTGCTGTCGACGAAACTGAGCGCGGCCCTGCAGAACGGGTCGGCCCTGAAGGTCGAAATCGAGGCTTACAGCGGCAGCGGCAGCGGTCTCGTCGTGGTCGACGAGTTTCTGTTCACCAATGCGCGTGTTCAGGGTATGAGCGTGTCCGCATTCGCCGGCGACAGAGAACAGACCGGTTTGGCCCTGACCTATACGGCCACTCAGCACCTGCACCACAGCGTCGACAGCAACGGCAAGGCCTCCACCAGCCAGGCAGGATGGGACTACACCGCCCAGGCCCCGGTCGTGCTCACCGATCCCGGCGACTTTACGGCCGCCGACACGCTGGTCGCTGCGCCCGGCGATAGGCTGCTGGTCGGACGTTTTGTCGACAGCAAGGGTAATGTGCTCGCCACCGAAGGCAGTGATGGCTGGATCGAACTGTCCAGCCTTTCCTACGCCGCAGGTCCTGGCAATTTCGACTCCACGCCGGATGATCTCGTGGTTTCCCTGTCGCTGACAGGTACTGACCAGGTGCTGACGGCACTGGAAATGTCGCAACTGAGCGTCCAGGGCATCCAGTTCCAGGTCGAATCCCTGTCGCTGATCGGGGGCACCTACCGCCAGGTCGATGAGTACCTGTTCGACGCCACCCGCCTCCTGAACACCGTGATCGCCCCGCCACCCGCGGGCACGTCAGCGCCGGACGCCAGTTTCCTGACCTTCTTCGCGCCGTCCTACACGCGGACCCACACCACCTACGACTCAAAGGGTTCAGTCACCGGCACGACCACAACCGGCTGGAATTTCCCCGGCGGCGTGCCTGTAACTCTCCCGGATACGGTCGATTACGACCCCTTCAGCCAGACAGCGGCGCAGCATACGGATGACCTGACCTATGTCATTCGCTTCTTCAGCGACGGCAAGACGGAATCGGTGATCGCCAGCGACGCCGGCAGCAGCGGCTGGATCTCAGGAAACGGTGCGGTGGTCATCGACAATAACGGCGTCATCAATCTCACAATCGCCGGCGACATGGCCGCGAATGCGCTGAAATCGGCGATGATGACGGGCGGACAGGTCGGCGTTGAAATCGAGTCCTACCGGGCGGGCGTTTCCACCTGGCAAATGGTGGACAACTACCTGTACGCGGACGTGACGGTCGTGCAGATCATCGAGGCCGGCGGCAAGGCCGAGATTGCCGTTGAGATCGGCCAATATACCCACCGCCATCATGACGCCAAGGGGACGGCCACCGAGGCCGGCTGGGATTTCCAACTCAACAAGGCCGCGACCATCAGCGATCCCGGCGATTACGTCACGGAGGACGTTCCCGAGGTCGCTGTCGATGCGCCCCAGGCCCTCACCTACTATGCCCGCTTCGTCGACGCCAAGGGCAATACGCTGGACAGCGACGGCACTGGCGGCTGGGTCGCTCTGTCGAACTTCGAAAGCTTTGTCAGGGACAACGACGCCAGCATCGGCCTGACCTTCTATGACGACCAACTGAGCCTGGCCTTGAGCGAGGCTCTGCTGACGAATGCCGGGCTGGGCCTGGAGTTGGATGGTTTTGCGGGTACGCACCTGGTGGATCAATACCTTTTCACAGGTGTCGATGTCCGCCTGAGCGAAACCAACCTGGACGTCAGACGCGTTGAAATGAGCGCCAGTGCGTTCCAGACCTCGCACAAGGGCGACGCCGGCTCCAGCACATTCGGTTGGGATTTCAAAGCCGACCAGCCTGCCAGCCTGACCAGCGCCGGCGCCTACAATCCGGCGACGCCGGCGGGCGGCGCCGACGCTGACATCGCCTACTATCTGAGACTGGTCGACGGCAAGGGCAATACGGTTGCCACCGATGGTGGTCACGGCTTCATTGCGATTACCGAGCTCCAGTTCATCTTTCAGCCGGGCGGGCCCGACGGGAATGTCAGTTTCAGCCTGGGCTCAGACCAGATTTTGCTGTCATCGTTGAAAGGCGCACTGACCGACGACCCGTTTCTGCGGATAGAGGTCGAGGCCTATGCCGCCGGACCGGGCGGTCTGCGCATGATCGACGAATTCCTGTTCGACTCGGCCCATTTCCTTGGCCAGTTCGAGTCTGACTCGCCAAAGGCCAGTTTAAGCATCTCGTTCGATCAGTTCCAGCAGTCCCACTATGCATCGACAGGCAAGGGTGATGTGCCCGTAACCTTCGGCTGGGATTTTTCCGACAGCCTTGGGGTGAACCTGGGGACGCCGCACGCCGACCTTCTGGACCTGATATCATAGGACACTGCAGAAGGCGGAAGACAGGCTCTCTTAGCCGCCATTCCGCTTTCCCTTGAACCATGACGCGAAGCAGGTTCAATTTGCGTCTGTCAAACACACAAGGGATGAACCGTGTCCGATGATACCTGGACCGGCGGCTATGTCGTCGATGTCGAATATACGCACGGTTTCTATCCGGAACTGGCGCCGCTGAACCTGGCCATGGCGGCAACCCTGGCCGGACGGCGGGCGGTTGACGTGGACCAGGCCTACACCTACCTCGAACTGGGCTGCGGCAACGGCTATTCGACAGCTCTGCTGGCGGCGGCCAATCCGCACGGCCAGTTCTGGGGAAACGACTTCAATCCGACCCACATCCTGAATGCGCGCGCCACGGCCCAGGCCGCCGGGCTTGAGAATGTCACCTTCCTCGAAGCCAGTTTCGAGGACCTGCTCAGCACCGAACTGCCCGAGTTCGATATCATCACCTTGCATGGCATCTGGTCGTGGGTCAGCGCCGAGAACCGCCACTATATCGTCGAACTGATCCGCCGCCGGCTGAAACCTGGGGGCCTGGTCTATGTAAGCTATAACTGCCTGCCCGGCTGGTCGCGGGTGGCTCCGCTGCGGCGTCTGATGAAGCTGGGGGTCACTAACGCCGCAGCCCCCGCGCCGGCGCGTGTCGAACAGGCCCTGACCTATGCCCGCGCCATGAGCGAAGCTGGCGCCGGCTTTTTCGCCGCGACACCGGAGACCGGCGCGCTGCTGGACCGGCTGGCCAAGGAGAATCCGACCTATCTGGCGCACGAATATCTCAACGAACAATGGTCGCTGTTCTATCAGGACGAGGTCGCCGATGCTTTGTCCCCGGCCAAGCTCGGCTATGTCGCCCAGGCCCGTCTGATGGAAGGTTTCGACCAGTTCAATTTCAAACCCGCCCAGCGCGCCCTGTTGACCGCCCCCGACGCGCCGGCAGCGAGCGAAGTCGTGCGCGACTTCCTGCTCGATCGGCGTTTTCGGCGCGATGTCTATAGTCGCGGTGCCCCGGCGATTACACCCGACGAGGTTTCGCAATGGCTGTGCGGACGGCGTTTTGCCCTCGCCCGCCTGCGCAGCCTGTGTCCTCTCAAGTTAAAGCGGCCTGGCGGCGAGTTCAACCTGACCCCGCAAGTGTTCAACGGCGTGCTCGATGGCCTTGTGGCGGGACCGGCGACGGTTGAACAACTGTGTGAGATGCCTGACCTAAAGGGAAACGAAGCTCGCCACATCGAGCAGGCTCTGGGCGTGCTGTGCGCCCTCGACTATGTCCAGCCGGCGCTCGCGGCCGAAGGTCAGACCGCCCGCAAGGCCGTGACCGACCGCTTCAACGCTGCCGGGCTGCGATCGGCCGCGGCGGGCAAGCCGGTTGCCGCACTGGCGTCACCGGTCACCGGCACGGGCATTCCCTTGCCGGGGCCGGAACAGGCCTTCCTGGCGGCCATTGTGCGCGGTCATTCGCCCGAAGCTGTGGCTGACGCCATGACGCCCGAGTCCGAGGACCAACGCAACGCCTTGCGCAAGCGTGCCCAAACCTTCGCCCGCGAAGGGCTCAGCGTGCTCAAGGCTTTGCAGGTGATCTGACGGCCCGACTCCGTTTCATCCGTCTTTTCGCAGTAATTCTTGGTCTTCTCCACGGCTTGTCTGCGATTTCGCCCTATGGAATTTACCAGCAAGAATCATAGCGCTACGAACTCGTCCAACGGCTAGTCTGGCGACCTCATTGAAGGAGCCTTGCCATGTCA
>NZ_GL883078.1:574306-594047 GCF_000204015.1 Asticcacaulis biprosthecium C19
CATACCGTATCCTGGGCCTTGATCCCGCACCTTTTCAGCATCTCTACGGCCTCAGCGATGCCGACCTGGAAAAGTCTGGCGCCCAACGCTACACGGTCGACACCAAGCCGGGTTTCCCCGACAGAATCGAAATGCGTGACTTGGAGATCGGCGAGCAGGTCTTGCTGCTCAACTATGTCCACCAGCCGGCGAACACGCCTTATCGCGCCAGCCACGCTATCTTCGTACGTGAAGGAGCGCAGGCCGCGGCCACATCGACCGGTACGATTCCCGACGTCATGCGAGTCCGGCCCATTTCTTTGCGTGGCTTCACGACCGGCGGCGAGATGCTGGATGCCGACCTGGCCGACGGCACGGCGCTGGAACCGGTGATTGCGCGGTTATTCGCCAATAGCGACATCGCTTACCTTCACGCGCACTACGCAAAGCGCGGCTGCTACGCGGGTCGTATCGTGCGTGCCTGAACGGCTGTCACCCCGTATTGCGCAGGGCGCTGGCGACACCGCTGACCGTCAGTTGCATCGCCAGCTTGACCAGCTTGTGCTGGTTGCCGGCGCGACGGACCGCAAACAGGTGCGCCTGCAGCCGGTTCAAGGTGTCCAGCAAGGGCCGGGAGCGTTCGATCTGGTGGCGCAGGCGCTCATGCGTCGACAACAGGGTCTGGGCGCCGCGGATGCGCTTGATCAGGGAGACCGTATCGTCGAACTCGAAACGGATCTGGTCGAAGATGCGCTTCGCCTCTTCCGGTTCAGTGGCCAGCGGCAGGTACAGGGCGGCAATGTCCATGTCCGCCTTGGCCAGGGCCATTTCCATATTGGCCAGGAAGACGTCGAAGAAGTCCCACTTCGCCATGGCCTGTAAGGTTTTGTCGTCAGTACCGACCTCGCGCACAGCCGCGGCAAAACCGTACCAGCCGGGCAGCATCAGGCGTGATTGCGACCACGAGAAGACCCATGGAATGGCGCGCAGATCCTCGATCTTGTTCGACGCCGTCCGCGAGGCCGGCCGCGACCCGATCTTCAGGTCCGAAATCTCCGAAATCGGCGTCACCGAGCGGAAAAAGGCCAGGAAGTTAGGGTCGTCATAGACCAGGCCGCGATAGGCCTTGAACGAGGCGTCGCACAGGTCGTCCATGACGGGGGCGAACTTTTTCTCCAGTTTGATGTCGGCGTCATGCTCGCTGCCGCGCGGCACGGTCGCCAGGAAGGCCGCCGCGGCAAAGCTATCCAGAGTCTTGTGCGCCGTGGTAACATTGCCGAACTTGCGCGCAATCATCTCGCCCTGTTCGGTGACGCGGATCTGGCCGTTCACCGTGCCTTCCGGCTGAGCCAGGATGGCGGCAAAGGCCGGACCGCCGCCGCGGCCGACCGAGCCGCCGCGGCCGTGGAACAGACGCAGCTTGACCTTGGCCTTGTCGCACACCGCCTTGACAGCCTTGGAGCCCTTATGCAGGTTCCAGCGCGAGGCAGTGTAGCCGCCGTCCTTATTGGAGTCGGAATAGCCCAGCATGACTTCCTGGATGGCCGGCCGGCCCATCAGCGAGCGTACGGCGTAGTTGCCCAGCCACTTCTTCATGATGTCGGGCGCGGCTTCCAGGTCGCCGATGGTTTCAAACAGCGGCGATATCTTGATCATGGTGTGGGGCTGGGGGCCGCCGCGCACCAGGCCTGCCTGCTTCAGAAGAACGAGCGGCTCCAGGATGTCCGACACCGACGACGCCTTGGAGATAATGTAGGCGCCGAAAGCTTCGGGGCCGTAGGTCGTGATCAGGGCGGCGGCGGCGTCGACGATGCGCAGTTCCTTGCGCGTCTCGTCGGAATATTTGGCAAAATCCCAGCGCAGCATCCGGTCATTGGTCAGTTCGGCGAACAGCAGCGAACAGCGCTCGCTTTCCGACATGCCGAGATAGTCGACCAGTTCCGACGAGTGGGTGTACAGATCGGCTATGACGCGCTCATGCACATCGGAATTCTGGCGCAGGTCGAGGGCCAGCAAGTGAAAGCCGCACGACCGGATGATGCGGATCAGGGTCTTGAGCGTGCGGCCGATCATGCGGCGGCCGCCGTGTTCGGCCAGGCTATCGCGGATCATCCGCAGATCCTTGTTGAACACTTCCGGCGCATCATAGGCGGGCGCGGTGGAGGCGCCATTGGTTACCGGCTCGCCCAGCACATGGGCACGGGTGCGCGCCAGGCGCAGCTTCATGTGGGCCAGGGCGCGGCGGTAGGGTTCGTCGATGCGGTGGATGTCGGTGTTCAGCGACTTACGCGCCAGGTCGTTGACGGCTTCGCTGGCCGGGGTGACCTCGTCCGACACCGTCAGTTCGCGGTCCAGTTGGTCCAGTTGCTGGGTGTAGAAATCGAACAGAACGGTCGCCTGGACCTTGAAGGCGTAGTTGAGCGTGACTTCGTCGACATGGGGGTGACCGTCGCGGTCGCCGCCGATCCACGAGCCCAGCTTGAGAATGTTGGGCAGCTTACCGTCGTGCGGTATTTCGCGGCCCCATTCGTTGTACAGCGTCACCAGAGCCGGCAGGATGGAGCGTTTGACGGCGCCGACCAGATTATTGATCTCGTCCTGGACAGTGATCCGCTCGGGCCGGTTGAGGCGGGTGTTCCACAACAGGGAGACGGCGCGATAAAGGTCGTCCTCCAGTTGGTTGCGCTCGGCGTGGTTGGTGACCTTTTCATAGGCCTGGAGTAGCTGCGTGATTTCGTATTCGCGCTCGACGACCGAGGCGCGGCGCATCTCGGTGGGGTGGGCGGTGAAGACCGGCGAGGCCAGAAGCTCGGACAGGACGGTTTCGACATCCTCGGCCGGTAGACCCGCCTTCATCGCCGAATGGACGGCATTGGCCAGAGTTACCGTCTGGATGGAGCCGTCGGAGGTGGTGAAGGTATCGATCTGGCCCAGTTGTGAGACGTCGTCGGCGATGACCTGCAGCGTCGACTGGCAGGTCAGGATGCGGGCGGCATGGGCGGCCTCGGATTCCGTCAGAGCGGAAAAATCGAAGTCGGGCTGTTTCAGCGCCTCGATCTTGTCGAGGACGCCACCGCGCCCCAGGTCCGTAACGGTTTCATTTAGGTAGCCGTCCAGCAGGGCGGCATGGTGTCGGACGAGGGTCTCGTTCATGGCCTGAAAGCCTTCAATAAGTTGCTTCTAACCCGGTGTCCGTCGGTTGTGGCTCTGCGGACTTTTTGTTTGTGACAACAAGCTTAAACATATTTTTGTGCAGCGCAAGATAAGGTACCGCTAACACTTTGGTCGAGATGGAATTTTTATGGTTGCGGTCGCAACAAGCCGCATTCATCCAATTCTTAACGGTTTGGCGCTAGTCTGAAGATCCAAAAAGCTTAAGAATCTAAGCGGGGACATTCATGGCAAAAGCCACCTATCACCGTCACCAGCGCGTCTATGTCGAACCCGTGGGTACCTGGGCTGTCATCGACAAGGTCAATCCGGTGTGGGTGAAGGGCTTCGATGAGCCGGTTCGGGTGACTTACGACTGCGGTCTGGGCCGCGACTTTGCCGAAAGCGAGCTGATTCCGGAAGGCGAGGCCGAAGCGCGCGACAGCGACATGGGCAACTGGCGCCTGATGCGCGCACGCAACAAGTGGCAAAGCCCGGATGAATCGCGCAACCACCCCTTCCCCGGCACCTATCCCATCGTCGTCACCGATGTGAACGACTGGGGCGGCTGGCGCGTGCCGGGCGCCGAGTACGAACGCGATCCGGCGCTGATCGAGATGCAGGCACGGCTGATCGCGGCGGCACCGCGGATGCTGAAACTCATCAAGGACCTGCGCGAATATGCCCGCGACAACAGCGCCGAGATCGACGACGACCTGTTGAAGCTGGCCAGACGCGCGGAGCAACTGCGCAGGGCGGTCGAGACGGACGTTGCTGACACCAAGATGGCGGAGTAGGCTTTTCCGCATTGCCTTCGCCCGGCGACGCCCCATATGGTCCGAAGACACTGACATCCGGACCCGATCATGCGCACCGAACAGCCCCCCGTCATTCGCCTCGCCGACTATAAACGTCCGGATTTTCTGATCCCCACCACCGAACTGACCTTCGACCTGGCGCCGACCGCCACGCGGGTCAAGGCGCGCCTGACTTTACAGCGCCAGGGGGCCGCCGATGCGCCGCTGGTCCTGATGGGCGAGCGCCTGAAGCTGATCTCCGTGGCAATCGATGGCCAAGCCGTGACCGACTACACGGTCACCGACGAAACCCTGACGATCGCCGCCGTCCCCGACCGCTTCGTGCTGGACACCGAGATCGAGATCAATCCGTCCGACAACAAGACCCTGGAAGGGCTGTACATGTCGTCGGGCCGCTACTGCAGCCAGTGCGAGGCAGAGGGCTTCCGCAAGATCACCTACTACCTCGACCGTCCGGATTCGATGAGCAAGTACCGCGTCCGCATCGAGGCTCCGAAGGCTGGCTTGCCGCACCTGCTGTCCAATGGCAACCTGATCGAAACGGGCGAGTTGGGCAATGGCCGTCACTTTGCCCAATGGGAGGATCCGTTCAACAAGCCGGCCTATCTGTTTGCCCTGGTCGCCGGCGAACTGGACGTACTGGAGGACAGCTTCACCACAGTGTCGGGCCGTGAGGTCGCGCTGCGGATCTATGTCGATACAGGCATGCGAGATCGCGCCGTCTACGCCATGGACGCGCTGAAGCGGTCAATGCGCTGGGATGAAGAGGCCTACGGCCGTGAATACGACCTGGACCTGTTTATGATCGTCGCCGTGCGCGACTTCAACTTCGGCGCCATGGAAAACAAGGGGCTGAACATCTTCAACGCCTCGCTACTGCTGGCGGATTCGACCACGGCGACAGACCTCGACTACGAACGCATCGAGTCGGTGGTGGCGCACGAATATTTCCATAACTGGTCCGGCAACCGCGTCACTTGCCGTGACTGGTTCCAGTTGTGCCTGAAGGAAGGCCTGACCGTCTATCGCGACCAGGGCTTCTCCGCCGATCAACGCGGCCACGCCGTCCAGCGCATCAAGGATGTTCGCGCCCTGCGCGCGCGCCAGTTCCCGGAAGATTCCGGCCCTCTGGCCCATCCGGCGCGGCCGTCGTCCTACGCCAAGATCGACAACTTCTACACGGCCACCATCTATGAAAAAGGCGCCGAAATTGTCGGCGTCCTGCGCACCATCGTCGGCGCCGACACCTACCGCCGCGCCCTGGACCATTATTTCGCGGCGAACGACGGCACCGCGGCGACGCTGGAAGACTTCGTCGCCAGCTTCTCGGCGGTCACCGGCGAAGACTATTCCGGCATGCTGGACTGGTATACCCAGGCCGGCACGCCACAACTGCACATCGCCCCCAGCTATGACAGCGTCAACCAGTCCCTGACGCTGCACCTGACCCAGGCCACGCGGCCGACACCCGGCCAGCCGACCAAGACGACGCTGCCCATCCCGATTCGGCTGGGCCTGCTCAGCGAAGCCGGCGAAACCCTGACCTTCAACGACGGCCAGACTGAGACTTTGATCGTGCTGCGTGATGCCAGCCAAGACATGGTGCTGAACGGCGTCGCCGAACAGCCGGTCGTCTCCGCCTTGCGTCACTTCTCGGCGCCGGTCATCCTGAACCTGGACGAGCCGGAAAACCACGCTTTTGCCCGCCTGAAAGGCGATCCCGATCCCTTCAACCGGTGGGAGGCGGCGCAAGGCCTGGCGCGGACAATCCTGCTCAATCCGGAGCCGGCTCAGGCGCAGATCGACGCTTTTGCCGCCGGACTAAAAGCGGCCCTGATCGATGCGGCACTGGAACCGGCGTTCAAGGCGCTGATCCTTGGCCTGCCGACCGAAAGCGACCTGGCCCAGTCGATACTGCCGGTCGACCCTGCTTTCCTGCACGCCAGCCGCAAGCGCTTCAAGGCCGCCCTGTCGGTCCAGTTGAAGGACACGCTTCTGGCGCAATACAAGATCATCGTCACACCCGACACCTTCTCACCCGACGCCCAGGCCGCCGGCGACCGGGCCTTCCGCAACGCCTTGCTCGACCTGCTGCTGGCCGGGCATTCCAGGGCAGATTTGGCCGACGATGCGCAGATGATCGCCCTGGCCGAAAACCACTTCGGGACCGCGACCAATATGACGGACATGGTCGGCGGCCTGATCGCCCTAATGCATGTCCAGGGCGCACCTTACCAGGCAGCGCTGGACGCCTTCTACGCCCGCTTTCGCCATGAGCCCCTGGTCATGGACAAGTGGTTTTCGCTTCAGGCCACCTGCCCGCACCCAGACACCCTGGCCCGGGTCGAAGCCTTGCAAAACCATCCCGATTTCGACGCGCGGACACCCAACCGCTGGCGTGCCCTGGTCGGCGGGTTCGCCGCCAACCAGAGCGTCTTCCACAATGCCGAAGGCAAGGGCTACGACGTCCTGGTCAAGCAGGTGCTGATGGTCGATACTTTCAACCCGATGACCGCCGCGCGGATGATTGAGCCGCTGTCGCGGTTCCGCAACTACGTCTCGCCCTACAAGGACGGGATGCAGAAGGCGCTGGAGACCATACTAGCCCAGCCCAACCTGTCGAAAAATGTCGCGGAACTGGCCGGAAAAGCGCTAAACGGGTAGGGCTCGTGGCAAACACGCCTTACTAAAATGCAAAGCCTGGGCCGGGTTGTTAACCAATCCTAAGGCAAATCCTCCGAAAGTCCGATTTTGTCTAGTTGTGTGTAATTTCGGGAGACAATATTGGCGGGCCTCGAACGTGTAAGGTTCCTGGTGGTGGACGACAACGCCCACATGATCAATATTGTCAAAACGATCCTCCGTGGCTTCGGCGCCACCCAGATTTTCGAAGCCCGCGACGCCACCGAAGCCTTCCACCGCCTGAAGCACGACTCGATCGACATCGTCATCACCGACTATCAGATGGAAGTGCTGGACGGGGTCGAGTTCATCAAGCTGGTGCGCAACTCATCCGACAGCGCCAACCGCTATGTCCCGATCATCATGCTGACCGCCCACTCGGAACGCTCACGTGTTTTGTCGGCACGCGATTCCGGGACAAATGAATTTTGCTGCAAGCCGGTCACCGCCCAGGAACTGCACCGTAAGGTCGTGGCCATCGTGAACCACCCCCGGCCGTTCATCAAGACCGGTGGATATTTCGGCCCCGACCGCCGCCGCAAGATGGATCCGAAATATATGGGCCCCGAACGCCGCGAAGGCTGGAGCGAAGACCACAAGCCGCCCGTTAAGGGCAAGAAGCTTACACAAGACCCCCACGATCCGGATTCCGACGTGGCGTGAAGGATTGGCGCGCGACGTAACGGGGCGTGACTGGCGTGCAGCTTTGCAACGGCTTTTTGAAATCGATATCAAAAATAACGGTTCATAAGCGAAGTTTAGAAAGACTTAAGACTCTCGACAATAGCTTAACCTCGCGTTTACCCTCTGAATTGCATGCGAATCACGGCGGGACATTAAGTGGCGTCTGGACGTCAACATCAGCGAACGTCCGCCCCGAGGACAGACGCCGCGTCGGCGCGCCGCTTGCGCGACGAAACAACGATGTCTGGGGTGTCCGGCACCCCGCGTGATTTCAAACAGGTTCTCAAATCCTCGGCCATGTCGATGGCGACCTACCCGGTCGGCAAGTCCATGCCCCTGTGGATCCGCCTTGGCGCCCTGGGCCTGACGCTCGGTCTGGTGCTGTTCATGGGGCTGTCGACGCTTCAACTCAACAACAGCCTGTCGGCCGACAAGGACAGCGAGGGCTTGCGCCTGTTGTCCGCCGCCCAGGTCACCGCGGCCCGGACCGAAACCCGCCTGACCTCGGCGCGTACGGCGCTGGACGCCGCTGCGATGCACCTGGCCGTGCGGCCCGACGATGCCCTGACCGCGGCGGAACAGGCGCTGAAACTGTCGCGGGGCGCCGCCCTCAGCGTAACCGTCGTGCGCGATGGCGCTATTGCCGCCACCAGCGGCACAGACGAACCAAGCCTCATCCTGCGCGCCGCCCAGGAGGGCGCCCCGGCCGGTCTGATCACCCTGAGTTCGCGCTTGACGCCTCAGGCCCGTCCCTATGTTGTCACCCGGGCCGGCGCGTCAACCCTGGTGGCTCGGCTTGACGGTGAACTGGCGCCACCACAACCCAATGGCCTCAGCCTGCTGGTCGCCGGTGATGGCGCCATCCTCGAATCCTCGGACGAACGCCTGATTGGCCTCGACATCAAGGACGCCCTGTCGGTCTCCTACGCGCAACTACGCGCCCGCGCCGACAGCCGCGACCTGATCCAGGGGGCGCGCGACGGCGACGGCTTCGTCAAGCTGGCCTCCGCCCCCCAGGGCGACGGCCGGATCGCCGTGGCCGGCGTTCCGACGCAGCAGTTCTATTCGTCCTCCGCCGCCTGGATCAAGGGTCTGATCTTCGTTGGTGGTCCCCTGCTGATAGGGGCGCTGTTCGGTGTGCTGCTGGTGTTTCAGGCCCGCAAGACCCACACGGACAACCTGCAGTTCCAGGCCAATGAGCAGCGCTACCGCCTGGCCGTCGAAGCCGCCCGCTGCGGCATCTGGGACTGGGATCTGGAGCAGGACCTGATCTACATGTCCGACGTCACCGGCGTCATGCTGGGCTGGGGCGGGGGCGGCGTCGCGACCACCGGCGAGTTCGTGAACCGCGTCGCGCCGGAACACCGCGCCGACGTCATGAAGGCGCTCGACTCTGCCCGGCTGAAGGGCGCTTTCGATGTCTCGTTCCGCGTTCCCAATGCCGAAGGCAAGTCGATCTGGGTCGATGTCCGCGGCCAGTCGGTCGGCGCCCGCAACCAACTCGGTTTCCTCCGGTTGAACGGCGTCGCGCTGGATGTGTCGGACGAGCGCATGGCCCAGTCGCGGGCCCAGCGCGCCGAAGCCCGCCTGCTGGATGCCATCAATTCGGTCAGCGACGCCTTCGTGCTGTGGGACCGCCGCCATCGCCTTTTGATGTGGAATAAGACCTTTGGCGAGACCTTCGGTATCGACGAGCGTTTCCTGCGCGTCGGCACCCCACGCGAACTGATTGATCAGGTGATGCAGATCGCCATCCGTCGGCACCAACCGGCGCCGGACGCTCGCGACGGCGTCTATGAGGCCGAGCTGAACAACGGGCGCTGGATCCAGATTGCCGAGAGCCGCACGCTGGAAGGTGGCCGAGTGCTGACCGGCACCGACATCACCGCGGTCAAAATCCAGGAAGAGTTCCGTCGCCGCAACGAAGAAGAGTTGCAGGCCCTGGTTCAGAAACTGGAACAGGCGCGCCAACAGCAGATGATCCTGGCACGCAAGTACGAGATGGCCAAGATTCGCGCCGAAGCGGCCAACCACGCCAAAAGCGAATTCCTGGCCAACATGTCGCACGAACTGCGCACACCGCTGAATGCCATCAACGGCTTTTCGGAGATCATGGCGACCGAGATGTTCGGGCCGCTTGGCCATGCGCGTTACAAGGAATATGCCGGCGACATCCTGGGTTCGGGTCAGCACCTGCTCAGCCTGATCAACGACATCCTCGACATGTCAAAGATCGAGGCCGGGAAAATGACTTTACGCATCGAACCGGTGAGCCTGGATGAAGTTATCGAGGACACGCTACGCCTGGTGCGCCAGCGGGCCGAAAAGGCCGGCCTGAAGATCCGCGTGCACATGCCGCAACTGCCCGAGATCGAAGCCGATTTCCGCGCGCTGAAGCAGATCCTGCTGAACCTGCTGACCAATGCCATCAAGTTCACGCCGCAGCATGGCACGGTCACCATTTCGGCTGCTATGACCGACAACAATGTCCATATCGCGGTCGCCGATACCGGTATCGGCATTGCCGCCAAGGATATGGAACGGCTGGCCCGGCCGTTCGAGCAGATCGAGAACCAGTTCTCCAAGACTAAGGAGGGAACCGGCTTGGGCCTCGCCCTCACCAAGTCACTGATCGAGATGCACAGTGGCCGTCTGGAGATCGACAGCACGGAAGGCCAGGGCACGACGGTCAATGTCATCCTGCCAATCCGGCAGACCGGCCAGGCGGTCCATGGCGCAGATGACGCCGCCGCGGCGTGAGGTCAGATCAGCAGCCGAAAAATCTACCAGGCGGCGAATTTTAATTTGACAAACTCAACATAAGCGCGCGTTTTAGCGATGACGGCCACAGGCCACATCGTGCCTCGCGGCTACCAGTTCAAGCGTTGATCCATTCCGTTTGCCACGCGCGCCGACATGCCGTCCAGCGAGGGGACCATGACGACGAAAACTTTGAAATTCCTGGGCGTCCATGGATTGGGTGACCACCGCCAGTCGGACTGGATGGTGAGATGGCCGCAAGCCATCAACAGCGTTTTCCCCGTCACCGAAGGCGTCGCGCTGGACCATCATTTCGTGACCTATGACGATATCTTCGAAAAAACCGAGATTTCGCCTTGGGAAAGCGCTGCTGCTCTGTGGAAGCTGACCAAAAGTGGGATTTCCAGCCTTGTCCAGCGCGAACGCGGCGTCATTTCGGAAGTTTCCGACAAGATCCGCTGGACGGCCAGTGGCCCTTATCTTCCCCTGATTATCGAGGCATGCGGGGAAGAAGAATTTTCCTATGAGTATCGCCACGGCGCGACCAGCCACGGAGCCTTCACCTACAGCCTGGCCCAGATTTTGCGCGACGATACGAACGTCACGATTGAGCAATTGGTCAAGAAAGTCAGCCGGCAACTGGCGGAATTGAAATACGCACAGACCCCGCAAATCCTGGGACCGACCCACATTATGACGGCGCATGTGCCGTCGGTGGGGGCACAAGTGGGTGCTGAATCATAGCCCGCCGGCTTTTCGAGATGGCTCCAAGGGCAGTATCCAGCACGGTGATTAAGGTCTAGACATTCTCCTTGATGCTCCAGACCGTCACAGGTCGAAAAACAGGCGCAACGACAGGAGGAAAACATGACGACCCTTGCCCGATCACGTCCCGGCATACTCTTTCGCTACGCTGCCGCGATCATTATCGCCGCGATCGTCGCGGTCGCCGCCTGGGGCACCCGCGCGGAAAGCCTTCAGCCGCCGCAGATCGGCATGTACGAGTTGCGCATCGACACGGCGGCCGAGGGCAAGATGGCCGAGCTCGACGCGCGCTTTCGCGATCACACCATCGGCCTTTTCCGTAAGCACGGCATGACGCCGATCGCGGTCTTCCACCCGGCAAATCCCGACGATCACCGTCTCATCTATCTCATCGGCTACAAGGACCGCGACGCGCGCGACGCCGCGTGGAACGCTTTCGACACCGATCCTGAACGGACCCGGGTCGACCGCGCCAGCCAGGCCAAGGGCGCGCTGACCACGCGGACGGAGACCTTGTTCCTCGTGCCGACCGACTATTCCCCGGTGCTCGACTTGACGTCGGCAACGCCGCCGCGCTACTTCGAGCTACGGACCTATACCACCCGTCCCGGCAGGCTGGAAAATCTCCACACCCGCTTCCGCGACCATACCTTGGGTCTCTTCACCAAGCATGGCATGACCAACCTGCTCTACTGGCGCCCGACCGGCGACCAGCCTGAGCTCGAAAACAAGATGATCTACCTGATGGCCTACTCCGACAAGGACGCGCGAGACGCCTCGTGGGCCGCCTTCGGCGCTGACGCGGCGTGGAAGAAGGTCGCCGCCGACAGCCAGGTGGACGGTCCGATCCTCACCGCCACCGATGGTGTTGTCTCGGTTGAGATGAAACCAACGGACTACTCGCCGCTGAACTAAACACTTAATCCGCCAGCGGTCGAATCTTCTCGTTCAATAGCTTCAGTTTGGCGTCAACCATGATGCTATTGGGATCATGCCCCGTGCGCGGCAACAGGACGAACGCCTTGACCGGTGCCATCAAACTGTCGAAGTAGCCCCGTGAGATCTCCGGCACGGTCAGGTAGTCTGCCTCACCTTGCAACAAAAAGACCGGCACCTTGAACTCCGTTCCCAGAGCCGGCAGGTCGACCTGCGAGAACATGCCGTCGCCTTTCCAGCCGACGAACTGGATGTAGGAATAGTCCTCACCGGCTGTGTAGTCCTCCTGGGCCTGGGGCGTGGCATAGTCCGGCGCCCGTTGCCACCAATGGGCTGGCGCCGGATCGGTGGCCAGACCCTCATATTTGCGGTCGATGCGGCGCAGGATGCCGAAGTTGCGCGGATTGGTCCACGGCGGCGCGCCGATCCCTTCCAGCTTTGTGATGCTGTCCTGATCGCCGGCCAGGCGTGCCATGTCCAGCAGGCGGGTATAGGTGGCCGGCAGGTTGTCGCGATAACTGACCATCTGCGCCCAGCCGAGATAGGCGTAGAACAGGTCGGGCTCGGCCTTGATCATATGGACGGCCAGGATCGAGCTCCACGATCCGCCCAGCAGGATGACCTTGCGTTGGCCCAGGTGCTGCGTCAGGTAGCGGGCGACGTCGACGCCGTCGTCGCGCATCTGGTCGATGGTCAGCGGCGTGTCCTCGGACGGCCGGTTTTTGCCCCAGGTCATGCCGGCGCCGCGCTGATCCCATTGCACGACGGTATAGTCCTTTTCCCAACCGCCATAGATGACGTCGGAGAACGGGCTCATCGGATTGCCCGGCCCGCCATGGACGATCAGGACGATCGGGTTATCGCAGCGCTCGCCCTTGATGGTGACCCACTGCGGTATACCGCCGATCTCGACGAAACCTTTCTCATCCAGCTTCTGCGCTGGCGATGTGCAGACATTAGAGGTCTGCGCCAAGGCCCCAGCCGATGGAAGGACGGACAGGAAGGCCGCCGACAGCAACCCAACCAAGATACGACTGTGCATGGAAGACCCTCAGAAATGCGGAGAGACGCTAGACGCGACGGAAGCGCCAAGCAAGAGGACACTGGCCACTGTTGTTACAAGTGTTCGCCCCAACCGATCGCAAAGAGGCTATTTCGACGCCGACGCGTTCGCCTCTCCCGGTTTCGCGTCCGTCGGCTTCATCAGGAAATAGCGGAACCGGAAACTGGCCTTCAGCAGGTGATCGGCCACCAGCCTGCGTTCATCCGCCGACAAAGCCGCCATCCCTTCAATCAAAGCGCGTTCCACCTTGGCGCGGGCCTGGTCTTCGTAGCTGCGCGCCTCTTCCGACAGGGCAGCGATGCGCGCCGGCTCATAGGGATTGGTCGCCGCCAGACGCGCCGCTTCTGCGCGCAGGTCGCGCGCCTTGGCCATGTCCTCTTCACCGCTCAGGGCCGACTGCTTCATCAACCCCTTGATCCGCGCCTTCGCCTCCGGCGGCATGTCTTTTGTGGCCTTGTCCCAGGTCGAGGCCATAGGCGCCGGCGCCTTGGACTTGCAATGCTGCTTGACGACATAGGCGCTGCCGCCCATCGCTGCCAACAGGAAGACATTCAGCACGATCGACGCGCCCAGGACCCATTTGATCTTGCCGGCCATCCTAGCCGTTCCCCAGATCTTCGGCCATTTCGATCATCTGAGCCTGTTCCAGCACCGACTCGGCACGCAGGTCATCCAAGCTGTCGAGGCTGAGATTCATGCCCAGGACCGCGCCGGCCAGACAGGCGGCGACACCAGCACCGGCCCAGAAAACCGCAAGGCGCCGGGGCTTTACCGCCGGCATCGGCCCGCCGACGTCGTTGGCTGCAATCATCTTGGCCACGGTCTGGAAGTGCAGACGTTCGGTAACGGCGATCTCATCGACCACCCTCAGCATGTCGTCGAGCGCCCTGGCCTCGGCCAACCACTCGGCCGCCTCCGGATTGGATGCGGCAAAGGCCCGCGCGTCCTCACGCTCACCGTCCGGCCAGCGCGCCGGATCGGCGCCGTAGGCGTCGAGAATGTCCCGGAATCGCCGGGCTGTCATGACTTCGTTACGCATCACTTACCTTCCTGCCTGGCATCCAAAAACTTTGGTCCAGGCTTTGGCACAGGCTTGGGGTAAACATCGGATCCAGCCGCACTGCCGGATTTTTCCTCGACAGGATTGAGCCGCGCGCGAAGACTGCGCCGCGCTCGCGACAGCAAACTCTCAAGGGCCTCGACACTGACCTCCATCAGGGCTGCGGCCTCGATGTTGGACATCTCCTGATAATAACACAGCGTTATGGCAACCCGCTGGCGTTCCGGCAAGGCCTTCAGCGCCGTTTGCAGCGAAGCCGCGTTTTGCGCTTTTTCCAGCGCAACACCGGGTCCCGCTGCCGGGTCAACGATTTCAACATCATCGGTAGAGACCTGATCGCGCCGGCGGCGCAGGCGGTCGTAACACAGGTTCAGCGCCACCCGGTGCATCCAGGTGTCGATGCGCGCCCGCCCCGGAACCCAGTCGCGCGCCTGTTTCCAGGTCCGCACCAGAGTTTCCTGGGCCACGTCCTCCGCCTCCACAGGGTCACCCAGCATGCGCCGCGCCAGAGACAGCAGCCGCGGCAGCTTACGCGACACCAGGGTCGTCACGGCGGTCGTATCGCCGTGCGCTATGCGTTCCAGCAGGGTTTCATCGGGATCGCCGTTCACACGTGTGGTCTCCGGCCTTGCCACGGGGACCGTCGGCCGGATCAGGTCGGCGGCGGGGAGACTGATGCGCAGGGTCTCGGACATGGGCCTTACATCCTTACCACAAACATGCCGTCCAGGCGACGAACAATCCGGGGACCAAAGCGATGCATGAGTGTACGCGACATTATCTTAGCCTTTGGTGAACACCGTCCCCAAGGCGTCTTCACCTATTTGTACGAACTCTATCGCGATTTCCGTCGAAAGCGACGAGAAGATATCCAGTGGCATGTGCATCCCAGGGAAAGTCGCGTCCCACGCGACGAGGTCAGACCCTGACAATCTTTTCAAACGCCTGACGGGCCCGCTTGCGCAGATCCTTCAGTTTCTTTTCCAGCGTGTCGAGACGGCGGGTATGAACCGCCCGCGCCAGCTTGCGCTGGAAGGCTTCAGGTTCGTTGCGCGGATCGTCGTTTTCGCTCAGCGATACACGCATGACCTGGGCCAGGGACTGCTGCACCCGCCAGGCCGCCGCCACCGCCTCGATCTCATCGGCGGGGGCCAGACCGGCGCGCTGCATGGCCGACAGAGCCTGTAAGGTGCCGACGCGCAGCGGACCACCTTCAGAGGCATGGATCAGTTGCAGGTACTGGGCAGCAAATTCACAGTCGACCTGGCCCCCAACACTGAGTTTGAAGTCCCAGAAACCCTTGGGCGGGCGTTCGCGTTCCATCAGGGCGCGCATGTTCAGCACGTCCAGCGCGGTTTCCCCCCTGGGGCGCTGACGGCGCAGGATGGTCTCGATCTTCAGCCGCGCCAGGTCGGCGAAGTCAGCCGAAGACGACCACACAACCCGTGCGCGGGTCAGGGCCTGGAACTCCCAGGTGTCGGCGCCACGCGTATAGTAGTTTTCGAACGCCGCCAGGGATACTGCCACCGGCCCTTTGGCACCGGTGGGCCTAAGCTTCATGTCGATTTCGTACAGCGAGCCTTCGTGGGTCGGTGCCGACAGGGCCGAGATCAGGCGCTGGGTAAAGCGGCCGAACCAGGTTTCTGCCGCCCAGCCCTTGACGCTGGATATGCCGGACGGATCTTCGGGCAGGTAGACGGCCATCAGGTCCAGGTCCGAGGTCGCGGTCATTTCCTGCGAGCCCAGCTTGCCCAGGGCCAGGATGGCGACCTGGCCATCCAGCCGGCCGGCCTGGCGCTGGATATCCTCCAGACATAGCGGCGCCAGGTGGTTGACGCAGGCATCGGCCAGGCGGGCATAGGCGCCGCCGGCGGCCTCGGTATCCAGCCGCCCGGACAGGATCTGCATGCCGATACGGAACTGTTGTTCGCGGCCGACCCGGCGCAGGGCGTTCATGACGGCTTCCAGGTCGTCGGGCACGCGTTCGACCTCGCGGGTGACGATGGCGTCCAGCTCTTCACCCAGCGGATCGAAGAAGCCGGCGTCTAGCATGGCGTCGAAGGAGGTCGGGTGGCGCGCCAGCATCTGGGCCAGGCGCGGCGAGAAGCCCATGATCTCGACAATCGACTTGAACAGTTTCGGATTGGCCAGGAATAGCGACTGGATCTGTACCCCGGCGTTCAGGGTGGCGAAAAAGCGCGAGAAGCGGGTAAAGGCGATCGATGGCGTGCCCGTCTCGTTCAGCGCCTCCAGCAGGCGCGGCACCAGGCGGGTAAACAGTTCACGTCCGCGCTCCGACCGGGTCGCCGGAATGCGGCCATGGTGCCACGACCGGATGGTCGCTGAGACCTGCTCCGGCTGATCAAAGCCCATGCGCTTCAGAGTCTTGAGGGTTTCGGGGTCGTCCTCAATGCCGGTAAAGACCAGCGAACCGAAGCTGGACGACAGGGGTTCGGCTTCGCTGAACAGCTCGCCATAGTGGCCGTTGACCAGACGCAGGGTCCGCGACACGGCCAGATCAAAGCGGGACAGGTTGGAGAAACCCGACAGTGCGGCGATGGGAAGACGCCCCTCATCGGCTTCGGGCAGTTCGTGCGTCTGCTCGTCGTGGATCATCTGGACGCGATGTTCCCAGTCGCGCAGGCGGCAATAGGCCTGTTTCAGTTCCTTGGCGACAGCCGGTGCCAGGTGCCCGGCGCGGCGCAGGGCGTCCAGGGCGTCCAGGGTGCGGCGCGAACGCAGAGACGGATCGCGTCCGCCCAGGATCAGTTGCTGGGTCTGGGCGAAGAACTCGATTTCACGGATGCCGCCGGCGCCCAGCTTCAGGTTTGCGCCTGCCGGGTCCAGGCGCTCGTCGACATGGTAGACGTGGATCTGACGCTTTATCGATTGAACATCGGCAATAGCGGGATAGTCGAGACTGCGGCGCCAGATGAACGGTGTCAGGTCGGTCATGAACTGACGCGCCTCGATCATATCGCCGGCGATCGGACGGGCCTTGATGAAGGCGGCGCGTTCCCAGTTCTGGCCGACCGATTCGTAATAGTTGAGCGCAAACGGCACGCTGACCACGGTGGGCGTCGACGACGGGTCGGGACGCAGGCGCAGGTCGACGCGGAAGACATAGCCGTCGCCGGTGCGTTCGCTGAGCATGGTCGAGACGGCGCGCGCCACCCGGTCGGCAAAGGTCTGGGCCTCGACCTGACCGGCGATGGGCAGGCGGTCCAGGTCGCAGAAGAAGGTGATGTCGATGTCGGACGAATAGTTGAGCTCGCCGGCGCCGTGCTTGCCCATGGCCAGGACAAACATGCCGGGAAGTATGCCGCGTTCGCCGCGCTCGAAGGGGACAAGGCGGCCCTTGTCGGTTTCGTCGCGCACGACGACGGCCAGGGCGGCGCAGGTGACGGCGTCGGCAAAACGCGTCAGGGCGGCGGTGACATGATCCAGGTTCCAGACATCGCCCAGGTCGGCCAGGGCGGTCAGTAGATGGGTGTCGGCCTTGAGGTGGCGCAGGATCTTCTTAGCGGCCGGAATGTCCAGCGTATCGATCGTCAGGGCCTGCTGCTCCAGCGCTTCGGTGGCCAGCAGAATGGCTTTCAGCCGGGCCTCCGGTGCGCTGATCAGGGTCTCACGCAGGCGCTGCGGGTCGCGGCGCATCAGACCGGCCAGATAGGGGGACGAGCCGAGGATGGGCAGCAGGGCCGGTTCGGCGGATTTCAGGACGTCGATCCAGCCTTCGGCGCGGGCGACCTCCCCCAGCGTTTCCATGACATAGGCGGAATTGGCCTCATTGAGCACGGGCCCGCAGGGATGCAACCGGTCGACCAAAGATGAAAACAACACATCCGCCATAGTAGCCTGGTACGCCCTCTCCTGTTCCCCCCGGAATCGCATATCGAGGCTTTGCTGAGTAATGCAAAAAGCCAGTCAGTGGAACCGTTTCTTGGCTTTCTATCAGGAAAAACAACCGGATGCCGTCGCGTAGCGGCAACTTCAAAAAGTGAGTCGATAGATTATACAGATTAGAGGGGATTAAGGATTATCCATGCTAATCTGTGTAATCTGTGGATTTACTTAAGGAAAATGCCGCAGCGCGACGATAAGGCGGGACAATCTCAGACCGCCGGCAGGACCAGAGCTGTGCGCAGCCCCGGCCCCTGGTTCTTGTACACGCCCGGGCCTTCGGAGATGTCCAGCCGGCCCTTGTGCGCGACGGCGACAGCCTCGACCATCGACAAGCCCAGGCCTACGCCCGGCAGGGTGCGCGAATTTTCCAGCCTCACGAAGCGCTCGGCGATCCGCCCACGGTCCTTTTCCGGTACGCCCGGCCCGGTGTCGGTGATCGAGAACTCGACCTCGCGCTGGGACGTCCGCCGCAAACGCAGGGTGATCCCGCCTTCCGGCGTATATTTCACCGCATTGTCCAGCAGGTTGGCCAGGGCCTGAGCCAGAAAGTCGCGATTGCCCAGAGCTTTGACGTCGCGTTCGATCTCGAACTCGAACTCCAGCCCCTTGTCGGCGGCGACCAGTTCATACAGCTCGGCCATGTCATCGGCCAGGGCGGTGGCGTCGAAGATCACCTGGTCCGGGGCGCCACCGGCCGCCTGCAGCCGCGAAATGGCGAAGACCGTCTGGAAGGTGCGCAGCAACTGATCGGTCTCGTCCAACGCCTTGGCCAGGGCTTCGCGCGCCTGGGACGGATCCTTGTCGACGTCGATCAGCGACACCTCCAGTTTCGACCGCAGCCGCGACAGCGGCGAACGCAGGTCGTGGGCGATGGCGTCACCGGCATATTTGAGATTGCCCATGGTCTTTTCCATGCGCGCCAGGGTCTGGTTGATGCGGATGCCCAGGGCGTCGAATTCGTCGCCCGTGTCGCGCACGGGGATACGCGCCTTCAGGTCACCTTCCTGTACGCGCTCCAGGACGCCCGTTACCCGCTGCACCGAGCGCGAAACCTCCTGGTTGATCAGGGTGCCGGCGAACAGGCCCAGGATGATGACCAGGATACCGCCGCCGACCGCCGCCTTGACCTCCTGCTGGAAATTATGGTCGGCGAAACTCATATCCATGGCGACATAGACCAGGAAATCGTCGCCCAGTTGGACGATGCGGCCCTGATAGCGGCAACATTTTTCGTCGTTGGGTGACCGGCTGAAGAAGTTGACCGACATCTCTTTCCGGCCGGCTTTGAGCATCTTCATGCCGGCGGCGATGACGTAGTCCGGCAGGTCGCGGCCTTCCATGCGGGCGCGATTGTTCTGGGCCAGGACCTGGCCCGAGCCGTCAAAAGCGCCCTTGGCGAAGACCCATTCGACCGCGTCGTCGGTCAGGACTTTCGAGACAACGCCGGCCTGGCCTTCGGTGGTCTGGATTTCCTGGAACACCTTCATACGGGCGTCGATGGCGCTGTTGCCCCAGGCGCGCGATTCCGTCGAGGTCGCCAGATAGATGTAGCCAAACACCAGCAAGGCCACGAAGACATAGACGCTGAGAAAGACCAGGGTCAGGCGAAACGGCGTCTGGCGAAAAAAGTTCGGATTGAAGATGTTCAGGTTGAACAGGTCGACCCGCCCCAGGGCCGATACCCGCTGGCGCAGGCCGGATATGGGATCAGGCATGGGTGGGCTCCGGAGAGGAGATCAACGCAGATATCTTATACTCCCCCGCCATGCGGGGGAGGTGTATCAGTTGCGGCAGCAACTGATACGGAGGGGGATTTGGCCCGCTGTCACCTTTTCCCAATCCTGTCTTGTCAAAACCGCCAAGTATCGCGCCAAGAAAGCCCCCCTCCGACTGCGCGCTGTCGCTTGCAGCCACCTCCCCCGCATAGCGGGGGAGTAT
>NZ_GL883078.1:594067-599722 GCF_000204015.1 Asticcacaulis biprosthecium C19
GAAGGAAAGAATCTCGGCTAACTTCTATCACGCTTTCAACTGATAGCCTTCGCCACGGACGGTGTGCAGCATGGGCCGGTCGAAGTCCTTGTCCAGCTTGGAACGCAGGCGCGAGATGTGAACGTCGATGACATTGGTCTGCGGGTCGAAATGGTAGGCCCAGACCTTTTCCAGCAACATGGTGCGGGTGACGCTCTGGCCGACATGGCGCATCAGGAATTCCAGCAACTGGAACTCGCGCGGCTGCAGGTCGATAGTCTTGTTCTGGCGCTTCACGACGCGCGAAATCAGATTCATTTCCAGATCGCCGACGCGCAACACCGTATCGACGGCGTCCTTATCCTTGCGGCGGGCCAGGGCCTCGACGCGCGCGACCAGTTCGGTCAGCGCGTAGGGCTTGACCAGATAATCATCGGCGCCGGCGCGCAGGCCCGACACCCGGTCTTCCAACTCGCCCAGGGCTGACAGGAAGAGCACCGGGACGTCCGTGCCTTCGCTGCGCAATTGCTGCAGCATGGTGACGCCATCCATGACCGGCATCATGCGGTCCAGAATGATGACGTCGGGCATCTCGGCCTTGACGGCGTCGAGGCCCTGCTGGCCATCACCCGCCAGGCGCGCCTCGATGCCGGCCTCTTTCAGGCCGCGCTGCATATTGGTTGCCGCTTCGTTGTCGTCCTCGACGATCAGGACCTTCATCCGTCTGCCCCATGGTTGGTTATGAAACCAGCTATTAGCGCGAATCGTGACAGGAAGCGCGTTAAAAATTGGACAGGCTGAGGCCAGAAAAAAGCCCTCCGCACGCGGAGGGCTTTGATCGGTAGTCCGCAGGCCGGTCTTACGGCTTGGGCACCTCGGGGGCCTTCAGCGACAGGACCAGTGGCTGATTGCGGCCATCACGGTTGACCAGCACCAGGATGCTGGGGCGACCGGACTTTTGCAGGTCGGCCACAATCGACTTGAACTGCGTATCGCTGGACAGCACCTGGTTATTGGCCTGGACGATGACGTCGCCCGGACGCAGGCCCTTTTCAGCGCCCTCGGAACCGGCTTCCAGATCGGCGATCACGACACCATTGACCTCTGGCGCGATACCGAAGGTCTTGCGCACATCCGGCGACAGCGCCTTGACGCTGAGGCCGATCACCGGCGCCGAACCGCTTTCGCTGCTGGATGAGGACGAGCTGTCTTCGCCAGCGCTGGCGCCACGGGCCAGGTCGGCTTCGGACGGACGCAGGGTCGCGGTCACTGTGACCTTGGACATCTGGCCATTGCGCAGCACTTCGACGACCACCTTTTCGCCGGCCTTGATATCGGCGATACGGCGGGTCAGGTCGGTCGGGCTCTTCACCGCCGTGCCATTGATCGATTTGATGATGTCGCCGATCTGCAGCCCGGCCTTCTCGGCCGGACCACCACGCGGCAGTTCCGCCACGAAGGCGCCGGTGGTGTCGGTGATGTTCAGCGACTCGGCGATCTCCTTGCTAACCGGCAGGATCGACACGCCGATATAGCCGCGGGCGATCTTGGTTCCGGTCATCAGCTGCTGGGTGATCTTGTGCGCGGTTTCAGCGGGGATGGCAAAGCCTACGCCGGCATTGGCGCCCGACGGCGTGACAATGGCGGTGTTGACGCCGATCACCTTGCCGTACAGGTCGAAGGTCGGGCCGCCCGAGTTGCCCCGGTTGATGGCGGCGTCGATCTGCAGATAGTCGATGTAGCTGGTGCCGCTCTCACGCAGGTCACGGCCATAGGCGGACACGATACCAGCGGTGGCGGTGTTGGAGAAGTTGAACGGGTTGCCGACGGCGACGACCCAGTCACCAACGCGCGGTTTGCGTTCCAGTTCCCAGCGCACGAACGGGAAGTCCTTGCCTTCGACCTTGAGGACGGCCAGGTCTGTGGCTTCGTCGCGTCCGATGACTGTAGCCGTCAGCTCCTTGTCGTTGGTCAGCTTGACCGTAATTTCGCTCGCGCCTTCGACGACGTGGTTATTGGTCACGACATAACCGTCGGCCGAGATGAAGAAGCCCGAACCGGCGCCGCGCACTTCCTGCTCGCGGCCGCTATTGGGATCCTGACCCGGGAAGCTGAACCCCGGAAGCGAGGGAACGGCATCGACCTTGATCTTGCCCTTGGTTTCAATCGACACCACGGCCGGCGACACGCGCTCGATCATGTCGGCAAACGACATAGGGGCACCGTTGGGCGGCTTCACAGGGGTCAGGTCGGCCGCCTTGATCAGGCGTGCGCCGTCATAGAGGCCCGGGGCCTGACCGATGCCGGTCATGGCGGCTGCCGAAACGCCGGCGGCCAGAACCACGCCCAAGGCGGCGCCACCGAGGAACGACTTGTTCTTGAGCAAAGATTTCAGATTCGTTGGCCCGAAAATATTGCGAATCCCCATGGGTACTACCTAATTTCCTGCGGTATGTATGTGCTTCAGACTATCTGAGCGCTTCGCGGCCGGATGACAACCATCCAGGCGAATAAATTTACCGCCACGGCAGATTAAGCAAACCGCTGAGGCAAAATCGTGACATCAATCGTCGGATTTCATGATTTCGCGAAGTTTTTCGGTCTCCGCCTGCGTCAGGTCATAAGACCTTGAGGCTTTTGATCTTTTGCTGAGCCACAAAAGCAGTGCGGCCCCGAGAAGCACGATCAGCGGCGGCAGGACCCACAGCATCAAATTCGACAGCGCAAAACGCGGCCGGAAAAGGACGTAATCGGAATAGCGCGCCCGCAGTTCCTCGCGGATCTGGCTGTCGTCCTTGCCCGCGGCGATGTCCTCGCGGATCTGGCGGCGCATGTCGCCGGCGATCGGCGCGTGCGAGTCGGCGATGCTTTCGCTCTGGCACTGGATGCAGCGGACCTCGCGGAACAGGGCTTCCGCACGGGCCTGGTCCTTGGCAGGATCGGCCAGGGCCGAGCTGGCGGCAAGTAAGAGCAGGATTGAAACCGCGAATGAACGCGAATAGACGCGAATAAGGTGGGTGGCCCTTTGGACCGTCAAAAGAACTCTGCCTCTGCGCTCTGCCGGGGCCGGGCTGGAATATTGGCGTTCATTCGCGTTCATTCGCGGTTCCAGGTTTTCGGCCATCACGCTTCGGCCTTATCGACAGAAGAATCGTCTGAAGGCTTCGGCTTCTTGGCCTTCACGGGCACGCCCAGTCGTAGCCGGCGGTCGGCCAGGGAAACCAGCCCACCCAGGGCCATCAAAAGCGGTCCGAAGAAGATCAAACGCACCCACGGATTGTAGAAGAAGCGCACAGACCAGGCCGCCCGGCCATCGGTCAGGGTTTGCGGCTGGGCCATCACCACATACAGGTCGGACAGCGGTGTAAAGCACAGCCAGACCTCGCTCTGGGACGAACGCGATGCCGAATAGTAGCGCCATTGCGGCCGCGCTTCACACACGGCCTTGCCCTTGTCGGTGATGTTGAAGACGCCGCCCTGGGCATCGTAATTGCTGCCCATCTCCGCGAAGGTTTCGGTAAAGTTCAACTGATACCGCCCGGCCGTCAGGCTGTCACCGACCGCCATCACCTGCGTCGCCCCCTCCTTGGCGTGGGTCTCGACCACGGCGCCGAGGACAAAAACGCCCAACCCGATATGGGCCAGCAGCATGCCCCAGGTCGAGAGTGGAAGACCTTTCAGCCGGCGCAGTTTCCCTTCCGACCGGTCCCACAGCAGCTTCAGGGAGCCGAACACCAGCCAGAAGCCAACCAGCAGTCCGATCAGATACTGCGCCTCCGCCCACCAGGTGGCGCCGCGGTACAGCAGCAGACCCACGGCCGCCGCCAGGGCCGCCACACCGAAGGCCAGGCCCAGACGCTGAAGCACGCCCTTCAGATCAGCGCGCTTCCACGCCATCAGCGCCGCGATCGGGATCAGCAGCAGGGCGGCGATCATGATCGGTCCGAAGACCGCCAGATAGTAGGGCTCGCCCACCGACATGGTCTTGTTGAACACGGCCTGCATCAGGATCGGGTAAAGGGTCCCCAGAAAGACCGAGCACAGGGCCGCCGACAGCAGCAGGTTGTTGACCACCAGGGTGGCTTCGCGCGACACCGGCGCGAACAAGCCACCGGGCTTCAGTTCCGGTGCACGCAAGGCGAACAAGGCGAACCCTGCTCCGGCCGTCACCAGCAGGATGGTCAGCAGCAGGATGCCGCGCTGTGGATCCGTGGCGAAGGCATGGACCGAGGTCAGCAAACCTGAACGCACCAGGAAAGCGCCCAGCATCGAGAAGGTAAAGGCCAGCAGGCCCAGGAACACCGTCCACGCCTTTAGGGCGTCGCGTTTTTCCATGACTATGGCCGAGTGCAGCAGAGCAGTGGCGGCCAGCCACGGCATGAAGGAGGCGTTTTCAACCGGGTCCCACGCCCACCAGCCACCCCAGCCCAGTTCGTAATAGGCCCAGAAGGCACCCAGTGTAATGCCGGCGGTCAGGAAGCTCCAGGCGATCAGCACCCAGGGGCGGATCCAGCGCGCCCAGGCACGGTCGAGCCGGCCTTCGATCAGGGCGGCGACGGCGAACGAAAACACCACCGAAAAACCGACATAGCCGAGGTACAGCATGGGCGGATGGAAGGCCAGGCCCGGATCCTGCAGGGCCGGATTCAGCGATAGCCCCTGCAGTGGCGCGGTTTCCAGCGCCCAGATGCGATTGGGATCTTCAGCCAGACGCCAAAGCGGGTTGGAGCTGAACAGCGTGAAGCCGGTGAAGGCGGCCCCAAGGAAACCCTGGACGCCCAGCGCCTTGTGCTTGAGGCCGTCGGACAAACCACTGCCGCGCAGGGTGATAAAGGCGCCAAAAACCAGCAGGATCAGGCACCACAGCAGCATCGAACCTTCGTGCGAGCCCCAGGCGCCGGTGATCTTGTACAGCAGCGGCTTGTCGCTGTGCGAATGCTGATAGACATTCAGCACCGAAAAATCTGACCGGACAAAGGCGGTGATCAACATGGCAAAGGCGCCGGCAATCGCCAGGGCCGCCGCCAGGGACAGGCCTTCGCTGTAGCGTTCCAGGCCGCGCCAGCGCACGCCCGCCACGACCACACCCGCCTGGGCGACGCTCAGCATAAAGGCCAGGACGAGACAGAAGTTGCCGATCTCCGCGATCATGATCCGAATGGCCTTTGCGGCTCAGCGGAAGATTCGCTCATCCCGGCGTCTGGACGCCATTCGCCCTGTTTTTTCAATTCGTCCTGCACGTTCTTGGGGATGTACTTTTCGTCGTGCTTGGCCAGGACCTGGGTGGCGCGCAGCGAGGTAGCACCCGTGACCTTGCCCTCGCACACCACTCCCTGCCCTTCACGGAACAGGTCAGGCAGTTCGCCCCTATAGGTGACGGCAACCTCTTTCAGCTTGTCCTGAACGGTGAAGCTGACCGTGCCGTCGCCGGCGCGCACCACGGTTCCAGGCTTGACCAAACCACCCAAGCGAATGACCTGGCCGGTCGTCACTTTGGCGTCCAGCATCTGGGCCGGGGTATAGAAATAGACCGTCGTGCCGCCCAGGGCATACAGGCTCAGCGCCACAGCCAGGATCAGGACCGGTGCGGCGACCAGAAAAATCGTCAGACGCCGGCGCGCCTTCGCTGATTTGGGCCAGAAACTCATATCAACGCCTCGCGCGCCGGCTTTTTGA
>NZ_GL883078.1:599758-617006 GCF_000204015.1 Asticcacaulis biprosthecium C19
GTTGCGCTAACGCTTCGCTTCTTGAGCGCATGCTTCGTTGCGCTAACGCCGTCGGACGGCCCCGTTCGCTCTTTGAGCGCGGGGGCGCCTTCGCCAATTTGGGCCAAAAACTCATTGCGTCGCCTCCGCGCCAACGGCCTGGCGTGATTTGGCCAGTATGGCCTCGGCAATCTGCGGCCGCGCCTTGTAGTGCGCCGTCATCTCGGCCTCCGCCTGCGCACGCGCTGCGGTGTCGCCCAAGACATCGTACGAGCGCAACAGTCGCGCCCAGCCGTCGGCGTTTTCGGGATCGGTTTTCAACGACGCGGCCAGCGAACCGACCATGCCAGCAATACGCGTCCGAGCCGCAGCGTCGGCCTTTTCCGCGACATCGATGGCCTTCAGGTCCTCTTCGATGGCCGGCCGGGACGGATTGTCCGGCGACGTATTGGCCAGGGCCGTACGGAAGCTGATGCGAGCGGCTTCGAACTGGCCGATGGCGACCTGATGGCGACCCAGATAGTAGAGGGCGCGAGCGTCCTTCGGGTCGATCTTCAGCGCCTGTTCAAAGGCCGCCAAGGCCTCGGCATTGCTGTTACCGTCGGCCGTCAGGGTGATGGCTTCGCCCAGCGCCGACCATTCGCCAAAGGTCTCGGGCGACATGGCGCGGGCGCGCTTGTAGGCCTTCATGCCTTCATAGGTGTTGCCCGCCCAGGTGTGGAAGCGGCCGATCATCAGCCAGTACTGGGGGTCGTTGCCGTTCTGGGCCTCGCCCTGGCGCAGGACGGCCACCATGACCTCGGGCGGGACGGAATCGGGATCGTCCTGCGCCATGCGCGTCCAGCGCGCTTCGCGGTCCTTATACGGCTGGTCCGGCATGCCGGGATGGCCAATGAACATGTAGACGCCGAAGGCCGCAGCGGCTGTGACAGCGGTTACGATGACACCCACGACCGGCTTAACCGTGGCGACGGTTTGTTGGTCGCCGGCCTTCAGCAAGGCGCGCGCGGCTTCGATCTTTTCCTCATGGGCAGCGTCGGCGTCCAGATCGCCGGCCGCCAGGCGACGGTCAACATCGGCGATAAAGCCGGCGTAGAGCGCCTTTTCATGGGTCAGTGCGCCCTGAGCCGGCGCGAAGCGGTGCCAGAGGACGGCCACGGCTACTACGGCCAGGCTGATCAGCACGCAGATCAGGGTCAGCAAAATCATCGTGCCTCCTTAGACGATTTGATGGCGAAACCAAAACCAAATGTCAGGCGCGCGGCGCGGCATTTCGGCGCGAGGTCTTAGTCGCTGTTATCCGCGGATCAATGAATTGTGCCCCGAAATTTGCCCTTTCCAGACTTGAGGAGGCGAGGGCGTTCTTTCGAAATGCCAAGAAGACGCTTAAGCCACGTTCTTCGGCTTTAGCAGATCCGACGAGGCAATGCGGCGGCGACCGACGGCCGCTTTTTCCTCGCCGCACAGGGCCTGCATCAGGTCGGTGACCAGTTCAAAGAAGCTCATCACCACCTCCGGATCGACCGGTTCGTCGCCATTGGCGATCGACAACAGTTCCTCGAAATAGCTGTCCAAGGCGCTTTCCAGCGCCTGAGCGGTCTTGGTATGCAGCGACGCGAACCCACCGGCATGGGCGACATTACGCACGGTCTTCACAAAGGCCAGGGTCTGGACAGCGCGCACGATCGCCTCAGGCTTGGGGAAGCGATCCAGATGCGGCGTTTCCTTGCGCACCCGGCCGTAGACGCGCTCCGACTTCATCGGCAGGGCGTCCTCCAGGGCGCGCTCCGCTCCCTTCAACTGGCTCTCCACCAGTTCCGCGATCAGCTTGTGACCGGCCGCCAGGCGCTTGCCCCACGGGCCGTCGCGCTGAAGTTCGATATAGTTCTCGAAGGAATGGATCAGGGCAAGGCAGTCACTGACCTTCTGGCCGGCAATGCCGAGGTCATCGCAGACCTTGCCGCGCGCGCCCATGAAGGTTTTCAGGTCAAGCAACCGCTCTTCCGCGACAGCCAGGATGCGTTCGCCGAAGACAGCCAGTTCCGACGCGGCCAGGAAACGCTCGCTGGCACGGTCGGACACAGTGGCGACAAACTTGACGATCTGAGGTCCGTCTTCGAGATTGGCGAACAGGATTTCCAGGAGGCGATAGCCACCTTCGGAATCGTTGGCGCAGGCGTCCTTGAACATCAGGCGCAAGGCCGTGGCACGGTCGGCGTCAATACGGCCGAGGAAATCCGGCAAGCGGGCCAGCATGGCGCGGGCAATGCGGTGCAGGTCCAGGTATAGTGCAAATTCGGTCACCGCTTCGCCATCGGCGGCGTCGGGCTTGGCCGGCAGGATGTCGTGCGGATTTTCGCGGCAGATCTGGGCTGCGGCCGTCACCAGCCGGAAAAACACCACCGGCGTCGGATCTTCGGTGCGCAGGCCGCGCAGGGCATAGCGCGACTGCATGTACAGTTCCGGCTCGCGGACCTCGAGTGCGCTCCAGATATTGTCGAGCAGCCAGGCAGGGAAGGTAATTCCGGTCAGGCCGTCAGGACGCGCTTCCAGCAGCGGCAGGTAAGGCGCGAAGACCGCCTGCTTGACGTGCCGGAATTCCAGCTCAAGGCTGACCAGGTTACGGACTTCGACCAGGGCCTCATCCTTGGTCAGGCCCAGAGCCATCTCCAGCGACCGCAGACTGGTCTGCGGAAGGGTCTTTACCAGCCCCTTGATCAGACCAAGCCGTTTGTTCGCGATAACGCCCATTACACTCAGTTTCCTGCCCGGGTCCGAACGTCGACGAACCAGCCTGTAAGTTTAGAATTTCCTGGTTAATTTTCTCTGACGGGTAGCCGGTCACCACCGCCGCAAAACCTTGCCGAAATCCTTTGCGGAAAATGGATACGAAGGCTTTTCACCGGCTGTCAGCCGTCCATATTGCCGGGCAGGTTGACCTTTACGCACAGCCCCCCCAGGTTCGCTTTTTCGAACTGCAGCCGGCCACCGTAGGCGCGCACCAGTTCGTCGACGATCGACAGGCCGAGGCCCGAGCCCGGGACACTTTCATCCAGTCGCGCGCCGCGTTTGAGCACCTCATCGAAACGCGCCGCGTCCAGCCCGGGACCGTCGTCTTCGATCGCCATGATCAAGGTCTGGGTCTCTGCCTCGAATTCGGCCAGGATCAGGACCTTGCGCCTGCACCAGATGCAGGCGTTTTCGAGCAGGTTGCCGGCGATTTCCTGGAGGTCCTGCTTCTCGCCTCGGAAGGCCAGGTTGTCGGGCGCGCGCCAGTCGATGATGACGCCCTTGTCCTGAAAGACCTGTTCCAGCATCACTGCCAGTTCGTCGAACACCGGCTCAACCGGTGTGCGCTCACCCATGGCGGTGGAGCGCGCAGCGGCGCGGGCCCGGCGCAGGTGGTGGTCGACCTGAGCGCGCATGGTCTCGGTCTGCTTGCGCACGGCTTCAGGCAGAGGGCCGGCATCGTCACCGGCCGAGGTCAGCAACACCGACAGCGGTGTCTTGAGCGCATGGGCCAGGTTGCCGACGTGCATCCGCTGGCGTTCGACCACCTCCTGAGCGTAGTCGAGAAAGGCATTAAGCTGGTGCGCCACGGGGGTGATTTCTGCCGGGTAGGTCTTGGCCAGGCGCAACTGCTGGCCCTTCTGGAGACTGGCAATTTCGTCGGTCAGGTCGAACAGGGGGCGCAGGCCAATACGAACCTGGAAATAGATGGCGCCCAGTGATCCCAAAGCCAGCAGCAGCAGGGCAGCGCCGGTCAGCAGCGCGAAGGTACGGATATCGCGGTTGACCGGGCTGGCGTCCTCCGCTGCCATGAAGACATAGGCGTTGGAATCGACCATAGAGTAGATGACGGCGACGCGCAGAGGCTCCTGCTTGGGGCCTAACCCGTCATAGAAGACGGCCGTGGCGACCTTTTCCTTGGCCTGCACCAAAACCGTGGACGGCAACAGCAGCCGGGCGTTCCATAGAGACCGCGACTTGACCGGATTGACGATATCGCCCTTGGCGTCGACCTGGGCGACCTGCCAGTAGAGACCGGAATGGAAAATGCCGGAGCGGGCATCGACGAAGCGGCTGGTGTCGACGGCGCCGTCTTCAATATTGGTCACCGAGAACAGGTTGTCGGCGAATTGACCGACCCCGGCTTCAAAGCGATGCATGGTGACGCGGGAGAAGTAGGCGGTCAGGCCGATGCCGGTGACGAAGAGGGCGAAGATGAACCACACCGCTGCCAGCCGGATCAGCCGCCCGACCAGCGAGTTGGCCGTCAGGCGTTGCCAGATGCGGCGGATGTTGTCGGCAGGACCACGCGGCTTGGGGGGATCGGCAGGGGCCTCGCTCACCTATACCTCCCCACGTGTGGGGAGGGGTACCATGCGTGAAACGAACGCAGTGACGTGGAGTGAAATGGTGGTGGGGCGACTTGCTGTCGGCGCAACAATCGACGGCGCTTCCGAAAGTAAGTCGCCCCACCACCACGCTTTCGGCCGCCGCTTCGCTATGGCATGGCGCGGTCCCCCTCCCCACGCAAGCGCGGGGAGGTATAGGTCGGTGGTGCTCACAACTCGCCGACCTCGTCGTGCAGCGGCTTCAGGCGATAACCCAACCCACGTACCGTCTCGATCCGGTCATTGCCGATCTTCTTGCGCAACCGCCCCATGAACACCTCGATGGTGTTCGAGTCGCGGTCGAAATCCTGGTCATACAGGTGCTCAACCAGTTCGGTGCGCGAAATCACCCGGTTCTGGTGCATCATCAGATAGTGCAGCAGCCGGTACTCCAGCGAGGTCAGCCGCAGCGGCTCGCCATTGACGCTGGCGCGGGCCGCACGCGGGTCCAGGCGCAGACCACCACAGACCAGCAACGGCTGGGCATGGCCGGCGGCGCGGCGGACCAGGGCGCGCAAGCGCGCCAGCAGCTCTTCGGTATGAAACGGCTTGGTCAGATAATCGTCGGCGCCGGCATCGAAACCCGACACCTTGTCGCTCCAGGCGCCACGCGCCGTCAGGATCAGGACCGGCGTCATCTTGCCTTCGCGGCGCCAGCGCTCCAGCACCGACACCCCGTCGATCTTGGGCAGGCCCAGATCCAGGATGATACAGTCATAGGGTTCGGTATCGCCCAGAAAGTGGGCTTCCTCGCCATCGGGGGCATGATCCACGACATAACCGGCGTCGCTCAGGGAGGCCTTGAGCTGACGCGACAGGTCCGGATCGTCTTCGGCTAACAGAATTCGCAACTAACGCTCTCCGATGATGCGCCCGGAATCGGTGTCGATCAGCAAATCGACCCGGCCACGATCGGTGGCGACACGTACCCAGAAGATTGAACCGCTTTGTTGACCGGCGTCAAGCACGCGGCCGCGCGACTCGGCGATCCGGATGGCCCGTTCGATCCGGCCGTCGCGGCGGTTTTCGCCCCCGCGGTCGCCGCCGCCGCTGCGGTCATTGCCGCCACGCGGTCCACCCCGCTCCTTGCCACGCTCTTGGCTGCCCCGGTCCTGGAACATGGCAGCATGGGCCTCGCCCCCTACCGAGACGGCGATCATGGCAGCACAGAGAAGGGGCCAAATCTTTTTCATGACACCGTTATAGGTTCACGCACCTGAACCTTAGCTGAACAACTCGTTGTCTTTAGCAAATTCTGCGCCGCCATATAGTTTTTTGCGACGGATTTTTCGCAGCGGTTATTTCCGAGTTCGTGACGGCATGGACGGCATATAGGCCGCATTGGCGCGCCAGCGTTCCATCAGCGTCATGATCTCCGCCCGCAAGGGCTCCGGCACGCCGTCCACGCCCTTGTCCGGCATGGCCAGAACGACATGGGCGAACAAGTCGCCGCGCGAGCCGTCCTTGGCGTCGAATGCGCCACGCCCCTTCAGGCGCAGCACGGCGCCGGAATTGGAGTTCTTCGCCAGATTGACCGTAACCGGCCCATCCGGCGTCGGTGCCTGGACCTTGCCGCCCAGCAGCGCATCCGGCAATGAGACGAACAGGTCCATATGCAGGTCGTTGCCGTCGATGCGGAAAATCGGGTGGGCCTTCAGGTTCAGCTCGACCAGGGCGTCGCCGTGGGGACCGCGGCCGGACGGCGACGGCGCCCCCTGCCCTTTCAGGCGCAGGGTCTGACCATCCTTGGAGCCTTTGGGGATATTGACGTCGACCGTGCGGCCATCGGAGAACATGACGCGGCGGGTGTTGCCGACAATGGTATCGAGCAGGTCAATCTCGAGCTTGATCTTGAGGTCGCTGCCGCGCTGGGGCGCGCTCTGTCCGCCGAAACCGCCACCGAAACCGCCACCGGCAGCACCGCGGCGTCCGGCGCCACCGCCGAACATCTCCATGATGTCGTCGAGGTCCATGCCTTCGAAGCGACCACCGCCCGGCGCACCGCCGTTCGGAGCACCACGGCCGCCAGCGGCACCACCGCCGAAACCACGATAAATCTCACGGCCGTCGGCATCGATCTCGCCTCGGTCGAAACGCTTGCGCTTGTCGGCATCCTTCAGGAAATCGTAGGCTGCCGTAATGCGTTTGAATCGCTCTTCGGCAACCTTGTTGTCCTGGTTCTTGTCGGGATGCAGTTCCTTGGCCAGCTTGCGGAACGCTTTCTGGATGTCGGCGTCGCTGGAGTCGCGCTTGACGCCCAGTTCGGTATAGGGATCACCTGCCACGCTCGTATACACCTCCTGCCGCAGAGGTGTGTCCTAGACGCAATTGAATCAAGAGGCAAGACGGAGCGGCGTATGCTATATTCGCCCAATGGTGGATGCAGCGGATGTCCGGCGGATGGCCGGCGACATGGCGGGGGTGACGGACGAGTCGAGCGAGACCCGGCTGGTGCTGTCGTGCGCTGGCCGCGGCTTTGCCTGGACCTTCATGCAGCGCGATGCACCCAAGCAACCGCGCTGGCCGAACCTGGAGGTGCTGGCGATCAGTTGCACGCTGGAACACAAGGAGATGCTGATCGCGGCGGCGCCGGACGTCTTCTTCGACGACGACCATTACCGCGGCTATCCGGCGGTGCTGGCACGGCTGCCGGTCATCGCGGTCGAGGAGTTGTCGCACCTGCTGCACAACGGTTTCGCGATCCAGGCTGCCAAGCCGAAAAAGCGGAAAAAATAGTTCCGCTACTTCGCCCCGTCCAGCGCGGCGATCAGCTTGGCCATATTGTCGATATAGGCGCTGGTCGAGATTCCGATCGCCGGCTTGTCGGTGACGAACGGCGAGGTATCCGTCTCGTCCCCCACGCGCGTGGTGCGGAAATCGCTTGGCGCCGGCGTCGCGCTGCCGTCGCCGCTGTAAGGATGGCTGACCGCCTTCAAGGGCGTCGGCCAATAGCCCTGTTTGTTCAGCCCCTTGACCAGGTCGGCCACGCCCCGGACCTTGTCAGGTGCATTCAGGTCGGAGCCGGCATTCATGGCGGCGACAAAATATTTCGGCAGCGGCGCCTTGACCTTCAGCGGTGAGTCCTGGCTGGCGACCTCCGGCGGGGTCGCTTTCAGCTTTTGGTACTCGGCGCGCAGCTTTGCCACGTCCAGCATCCGGAACGAACTGTAGTGGCCGAGCGTAAAGGTCGGGTCGTAGTCGTAATAATAGGCACCGTTGACGATGTTCGAGCCGCGGCGATGGACAAACAGCCCCTTGTTCGTGCCCAGTTCGATAAAAGTCGGATGACGGTTGATCTTGCCGTCGGCATCCGGCAAACGCACGCTGTCCAGCCAGTCCAGGGCTTCCGGGATACGCGCCAGGTATTTGGTCTCGCCGGTGAGCCTGTAGAAGTCCATCAACTGACGAACATTGGCGAAGGTGGTGTGGGTCGCCAGGGCCTGGGGCTCATAGGTCCGGGCGCCGGCCGGTTTCAGGTCGAGTGTATGCTGCAGACCCCAGCCCGGCTGGGGCTGGCCCTGCTGGGTCACCAGATAGACCGACATGGCGCGGACAATGGCATCGGCAATACGCGGGTCACCGATGGTCTGTTGATACATGATCAGGAAACGGATATTCTCACCGGCAACGTCATCATTGAAGGTGATGTCGCCTGTATAGTCGTCGTGGCCGTGCAGCGACACAGGATTGGCCGGATAGCGTTGCGGCCAGCCACCGATCGGGTACTGGCTTTCCAGAACAAAGTTCAGCGCCTTGTCCAGGGCCGGCCGGAACCGTTCGTCCTTCTTCTCGACATAGAGGCGCAGCAGGAACTGCATCGATTCCGACGTGCCGGCATCGTCGAAGGTGGCATTGCCCCAGTCGTACTGGAACTCCTCCAGCCGCCAGGCATTCTTGCCGATGGTGTCATACCAGCGCTTGCGTGACTCAGCCCCGCCGAAATCGTGGAAGTAGTGCCAGCCGCCCGACGGGTGCTGCGCGGCGATCAGACCATCGGCAACCGGGGTGGCGGCCTGATAATAGGCCTCGTCGCCGGTAGCGTGATAGGCATCCAGGAAGACATGGCCCATGGTTGCCGTGCCCGGCGGCTGGATCCAGATCATGGTGGCATAGGCTTCCATCTCGCCCCAGCGCTGCTTCATGTCGGCCGAATAGGCCCAGACATAGCCGCCGTTAAACGCCACCTTGTCGGTCATGAACCGGGTGGCCGTCTTCATCGTGTCAAGGATAGCCTTGCGTTTGACGGGTTTAACCGCAGCCAGCGCTGACACCGGTGTCAAAGAAAGCGCAGCAGCACCGGCAAGAAGGTGGCGTCGTGTTGTCATGGAAGGGCTCCCTGGAGAGATCAACGCGCATGTCTGCGGCATCCGTCGCTGTCCGTGTTGCCTAGTCTTATCCGGTTACGCGACTGGAATGCAAGCCTAGTCCTCGAATTCGTCCCAGTCGGAGCGGTCCTCGTTCAGGTCCCAGGCGGCATAGTCGAGTGCGTCTTCGGGATCGGCCAGTTCGGTCTCGTTGATCGTCTGGCCGCGCACGGACACGCCGGCGCGGTGGACGCTTTCGCGGTCGCCGGTAATCAGGTGATGCCACATCGGCAAGGGCTTGCCTTCATGCAGCCGGCGATAGGCGCACGAGTGCGGCATCCACAAAAGCTCCTCGATATTGCCGGGCTTGAGCTTGATGCAGTCGGGGACGTACTTTTTGCGGTTGGCGTAGTCGGAGCACCGGCACTTGTCGGGATCGAACAGCTTGCAATGGACCCGGGTCGGAATGACCTCCAGGGTTTCCTCGTCCTCGAACCGCACCAGGCAGCACAGGCCACAGCCGTCGCACAGGCTTTCCCATTCCTGTTCGGTCATCTGTTCGAGAGTTTTGGTTTCCCAGAAAAGTACGCTCATGGCGCCTATATAGAGAAAAGACTGCCTCAGAAAAGGTCCAGATTGGTCACGCAGCCATTGATCTTGCTTTTCAGGACTTCGAGACGCTGGCGTTCGACACGGTCGAGGCTCTTGTCCTGGGCGAGCAGACGATCCATCTCTGCCTGATCCTTCGCATTTGCCGGAAACGTCTTCTCGACAATGGCGATCACGGTGGCACCTTCGCGCTCGCCACGGATACCGACCGGGCCGCTGACGGACCCGACCGGCGACCAGCCATAGGCGCCGCGGAAATTATAGCGAACATCGTCCAGGGTCAGGCAACTATCGCCGTAGGTGGCGAAGGCCTTCATGTCGAAACCGTAGAGCGTTGCGCTTCTCAACTCGATGGGCAGGCTGCCCTGCCCCAGATCCGCCAAGGGGATGACGTACTGCACCCCACCCATGGATCGAAAACCCTGCGCCACACGCTTGGTCGCCGCGGCCGGCATGCCGTCTGTGGCCGTCACGGCGTCGGTGACGAAGCCCCCGCCCATGGCCGACTCGATATCGGCAGCATTGGCCTGGCGCCGGTCATGGCTTTGCAACAGGCGAAACAGCCGGTGCTTGAACTCGACGGCGTCGGTTTTCTGCTGGCGCAGATCGGCCTCCGTCTGGGCGGCTGCCGGGCTGACCAGCAGGAAAGCGGCCAATAGACAATAGATTCTGAACATCATGCGCTTTCTTAGCACAAGCTGTGGCGCCTGGTAGCGCCTTTGAATGCAACATATGTAGAGTTTCCACTTGACCCAAAACTCTACATATGTTGATGTAGTGCCATGGCTCGACGTAATCACATCTCACCGCAGACGCGTACCGTGCTCGCTGCCCTGGCGGTCCAGCCCCAGGCCTGGCGCTACGGGTATGATCTTTCGAAGGAAACCGGCCTGAAGTCCGGCACCCTGTACCCGTTGCTGATCCGGCTGGCCGATGACGGCCTGCTGGAAACCGAGTGGCGTCAACCCCTGCAGCCCGGCCGGCCGCCGCGTCATGCCTATCGCCTGACCGCCGCCGGCATCGCTCTGGCGCAGGTGCGCGCTCAAGACGCAGTACCGACGGCAAACCGGGAGGCGACGACATGAAGTTTGCCCTAATTGTCATTGACCTGGCCGCCCGTGTGCTGCCCGGCCATCGCCAATCCTGGGGCGAGGCCATGCGGGCCGAGGTCCGCGCCATCGAGTCCGCGCCCGACGCCCTGGCCTTTGCCGGCGGTTGTCTATGGGCTGCCCTTTGCGAAAGGATCACCGTCATGAAAGCCATTGTGTTCACCGGACGCCTGCTTGTCGGTCTCGTCACCGCGCTCTACGGCGCCATGTTCCTGGTCATGATGGTCAATGGATTGACCGGCCAATCGGCGCAACCGGTGATGCCATGGGTCGTTGTGTGGGTCGCGACCATGGGTTTGAGCCATCTGGCCGCTGCCGCCGGCCTGGTCTTCTGGCGGCCGAAGCTGTTCTGGAGCGCGGTGGCGCTGGCTGTCTTGCCCGGCCTGGTCCTGACCGTTTTCGGCCTGGCCACTCAGGCCAGCCAGTTCCTGCGCTTTGCCTGGCCGTTTCTTCCCCTGGCCCTGCTGGCCGGCGCAGCGCTGTTCCTGGCCTGGCTCGAACGCCGTCCCCGTCGGCCGATCGCAGCTTGAACCGGTAAAAAGCCTTTGCCTTACGAAGCGGGGAACACTACATCCGGCGCATGAGTTTGAAACCTTCCGGCAAAGCCCCCCTCCTCGCCCTCAAAGACATCCGCCTGATGGATGGCCAGACGCCATTGTTCGATGGTGTCGATATTGCGCTGGATCGCGGCGTGCGCGCCTGCCTGGTCGGCCGCAACGGCGCCGGCAAGTCGACCCTGATGCGGCTGCTGGCGGGCCAGATTGAGCCCGATTCCGGCGAGCGCTACGTTTCCCAGGGCACACGTTTCGCCTTCGTGTTGCAGGAACCAGAACCCGTAGGATTGACCATTCTCGACTGGGCCATCTCCGGCGGGGCGGAATCCTACAATGCCGAGGCGGAGCTCTATGCCTTCGGCATTGATCCGCAGGGGCCGACGACCTCCATGTCCGGCGGCGAGAAGCGCCGCGCCGCCCTGGCCAAGGCCTTTGCCGAAGATCCCGACCTGATCTTCCTGGACGAGCCGACCAACCACCTCGATATTTTCGCCATCCAGACCCTGGAAGACCGGCTGAAAAGTTTTCGGGGCGCCGCCCTGGTGGTCTCCCACGACCGTACCTTCCTGGAACGCGTCACTCAGCGCTGTTACTGGTTGTACGATCGCCGCATGCTGCGGCTGGACGACAACTACGCAAGCTTCGACGAATGGCGCGACAAGGTCGAGGCCGAAACCGCCGAATCCCTGCGCCGGCTGGAAAAGGCCATCGAGCGCGAGACCTACACCTTCTATCGCTCGATCACCGCCCAACGCACCCGCAACGAAGGCCGCGCGGCCCGGCTCAACGCCATGCGCCAGGACTTTGCCGCCCGGATAAAGTCGATGGACAAGCCGATGGACATGGTGCTCGATTCCGGCGGCACCTCCGGCAAGCTGGTGGCGGAACTCAAACACGTCGCCAAGGGCTTCGGCGGCCGCACCCTGATCAAGGACCTGTCGACCCGCATCCTGCGCGGCGACCGGCTAGCGATCGTCGGTCCCAACGGTGCCGGCAAGTCGACCCTGGTCAAGCTTCTGCTGGGCCAGATCCCCGCCGATTCCGGTGATATCCGCCTGGGCACCAAGCTGGATGTCGCCTATCTTGATCAGGGCCGCGATGCGCTGAAGGGCGACGAGACCTTGTGGGATGTGCTGGCCAATTCGGGATCGGACTCGATCATGGTGCGCGGCGAACCCCGCCACGTCGCCGCCTATGCCAAGGATTTCCTCTTCCGCGAAAAGCAGTTGCGCCAGCCGGTCAAGTCATTGTCGGGCGGGGAACGCAACCGGTTGCAGTTGGCGCGCGCCTTGGCCAAGGCCACAAACCTGCTGGTGCTCGACGAACCGACCAACGACCTGGATATGGATACGCTGGACCTGCTGGAGGACATGCTGGCCGACTATGACGGCACCCTGATCCTCGTGTCGCACGATCGCGACTTCATCGACCGGCTGGCGACCTCGACCCTGGCCCTGGACGGCAATGGCCGTACAGCCGAGACACCCGGTGGCTGGCAGGATTTCATTCGCCAGAACCCGGATTTCTTCCAGCGCGGCGCAACACCGAAGGAGATCGCGGCCACGAAGGCGGCGGCGGCTCCGGCGAAGACGGCGCCGAAGAAGCTCAGTTACAAGGATCAGAAGCGGCTGGAGGATCTCGAAAAGCTGATGCCGCAATGGCAAGGTGAGATTGCCAGGCTGGAAAAGGTCCTGGAGGATACAACCTTGTATAGCCGCGATCCCAAGGCGTTCGACGCGACCATGAAGACCCTTGAGAAGCTGCGGCACGATCTCGATACCGGCGAAACCGAGTGGCTGGAACTGGAGGATCGAAAGGCGGCCTTGGCGGGGTAAGGAACGGTCCGCGCCTTTTGACACACCGGTTTCGAAAAACGTCGCAAGATGGATTCTTAAGGTTGCAATAAGGTATATTATCCGTTACCCGAGTCAACCTTCAAGGTTGTGCGCAGGGACAAAGGGGCGGATATGTTGCAAAAATTTTTATGTCTTTTCGTAGGCTTCATCCTGGTCGCACTGCCAGTTCCGGCCCTTGCGCAGCAGGGCTCGGGCAAGCCAATCGTCGCAGTCTACGAGATGCGGGACCTGACCAACAACGGCCTGGCCGACACGTTTTCGACTATGATCGCGACCGCCGTCGCCGGGACCAGCAAGTTCCGCGTTATCGAGCGCAACGACATGGACAAGCTTCTGGGGGAACAGAACCGCGCCAATTCCGGCTTGGTGACGACCAACAAGCCCAGCAAGAAGGGCGGGTTCGAAGGCGCCGACTACCTGATCTATGGAACGATCACCTCGTTGTCAGTGGTCAACAAGTCCGATGTCGGCACCAGCATCGTCGGCTCCCTTTTCACGCCCCAGGGGTCCGCTGCGCCGAAATGCGTTTATGCAATCGCGACGGTCAGTGTTGACATCAAGATCACCGATGCCAGCACGGGCGAGATCAAGTATGTGGACCGTATCGACGAGCAGCAGAAATCGGCTACCATCTGTGACGGCCGGCCGTCAGTCGACAATTCGGGGCTGCTTCGCGCCGCGGCCGACAAGGTCGCGACAGGCCTGGTCCAGGCCATCTATCCGATTCAGGTTGCGGCCATTCAATCCGACGGCGTTTTCATCCTGAACTACGGCGAAGGCGCGCTGAATGTCGGCGATATCCTGACGCTCTACAGCAAGGGGGAAGCGATCTATGATCCGGCGACCGGCGAACTCCTCGCCAATTCCGAAGTGAAACTGGGCTATATCCGGGTCACGGAGGTGAATGGACGGGTATCCAAGGCCGTCCCCGTTTCCGAATTCACCGCAGCACCTGCCGTCGGCGCGATCGCGCGAGCCACCTCGGCCGAGGATAGGGCGGCCCTGGCCAAGCCGGCAAAGAAAAGGAAGTAAGCCCCCATGTCGATGCAAAAGGTTACCCGCCGCCATGCCGTCATGTCCGCTACGGCATTGACTATGGTCTGCGCCCTCGGCTGGGGCACCTTCGCCCAGGCCCAGACATCGATCCGGGTCGGCAAAATCGCCAGTCAGGAGACGTGCACCTACTACCAGAACAGCACCGGCAGCGCCGCCGCCGCTGCTTCGGCAGACTGGTTCGGCGCCTCCGCGGCCGTAGCCGTGGCCTGGCGGACATGGTGGGTGAAGGACTGCGTCGGCAACTTCAAAACCATAACCGGGAGCCTGGAAGCCGCCCTGGCCGCCTCGAACAAGCTGACGGTGGTCGACCGGGCGGGCGACTATGTCCTGTCGGGAATGGTGTCGGCCGACGGTACGCAGCAGACCCAGTTCTCCCAGGATACCTCGAGGGGGGCGGACTACGATGTGAGTGCCAACAAGCTCTACGCTTCGATGAATGTCACCCTGCAGGATCGATCCGGCCGTAAGGTCTTCGGTGCAACGGTCCGCAAGGAGGTCGACTTGAGCGCCTACGTGTCTTCGGACGGAACCACCGCGTCCGTCGAGCAAAGCGGCCAGGCGGTATACAATCAGTTGCAGGAAGACCTGGCCCTGGCCGTCGCACGCAAAGTCGCCTTCCGCTTGGCCCCTCTCGCGGTCATCGACAATTATGACGGCACGATCCAGTTGAACTACGGCGCGCCGTACCTGCAACTGGGAACCACGGTCCAGGCGACCAGTCCCGACGGACGCACGGTTATTCAGTACAATGTCATCGCCGCCAATGACGCGACGGCGACCGCGGAGCCTGACGGCGCTGGGGATGTTAGCCGCATCATCCCGGGCAGCACGGCTATCGTGATAGAAGCCGACGACCCGGCCGCCAACGGCCGCCGGATGAAGCGGGTCGACCTGCCCTGATCTAATACGGGTTGCCTTTTGATATTTCGTAATCCGAGCCGTCATTAGGTATTATTTAAACTCGGTCTCCTAAGGTCAAAGGGTTGCAACCCAAAGACCCTTCATGACCTTGCCGCTGACCGCCCGTTTTCTGATCGCAACGACCGCCCTTGCGGCCGCGGGCTCGGCCCATGGTCACACCGCCGATCGCTATCTGACCTGGGAAAGCAAGGCCCAGCGCACTCAGGTCGCGCCCCAGGCGCAGCAACCCGCTCCTGTCCCACAAGGCCAGGCCGGCGCCCGGTATGGTGTGCCCGCCTCACCCTACGGTCAGGTCGGTGATCCCTATGCCCGCACCCTGACCTGGCCCACGAAACCCGGCCAGCGGCCCGCCACCCAAACGGCGTCGATCGAACGCTTGCCACAGCCGACAATGTCCGCGCCGTCTTCTGCAGTTTCGGTCGCCGTGCCGCGTCCCGCGCCGCGCCCGCAACCCGTGACCGTCGCGCCCGTCCCGACACCGCAACCATCTTCGCGCCCGGCACCAACGCCGCAACCGGTCTTCGACGACGCCGACGAACCCGAGATCGTGCCGCGAAATCCGGCACCCCAAGCTCAGGTCCAGCCACAAACACAGCCCCAAACACAGCCCCAAGCCCAGCCCCGGGTCCAGACTCAGGTCCCGCCTATGGCCAGCGCGCGAACTTCGCCGCAGCCGCAGCCAGTCGCTACCGCGCCGGCGCCAACGCCGGTTCCCCTGACCGACGGCGAGTCGGGCTATCAGGTCCCGGCCAACAGCAAGTACGCCGCGCGCATCGCCGCCGCGCGCGCCGCCCAGGCTCAGGAAGAGTCGATGGCGCCGACCCCGTCGTCCGGCACAGATGAGCCGCCGCAACCCAGCGGTCCGGCCCAGGCCGCGGCCGCCCCGCGCCCCGTCGAATCCCAAAGCCTGGCCTCGCATGAAACCGACCAGGTCTTCATTCCGGGCGAACAGATCACCAACGCCATAACCCAGGAACCGCGGCGCTACAGCCTGCACCGCCAGTACGGCATGCAGCCTGACCGCATCCAGGTCGATCCCAATCCCACCGGCGCCATCCTCGAAACCCGGTTCGACGCGCTTGAAACCGAAGACGAGGGCGACAACGCCCCGCAAGACTCCTCAGATACCGTCTCTGGCTCGACTCCTTAAGGCCCCAGCATGTCCCGCACTCCGACCTCGTCCCTCGTCGACCTGATCGAACTGGCCAAGGAGCCATCCAGTTCCAAGCGCCGCGAATTGCTGCGCTCGGTTACGGATATCTTCATGAGCGATCCGGATACCGTCAATCCGATGGAGATGGAGCTCTACGATCAGGTGATGACGCAACTCACCACCGATATGGAAATCATCGTCCGCGCAGAAATCGCCCAGACCGTTGCTGGTGCCCGCAACGCCCCTTTGGGCCTGCTGCGCAAACTGGCGGTCGATGAGATCGAGGTCGCCGAAGCGATCCTGACCAAGTCCAAGGCGCTCAGCGAAACCGACCTCATGCACGTCGTCTCGACCCAGGGTCAGGACCACCTGCGTGCCGTTTCCCGCCGTGAATCCGTGCCGGAAGCCGTCTCGGGTGTCATCGTCCAGCGCGGTGACGACACCACCCTGCACACCCTGCTCAGCAATGACGGCGCACGCCTGTCACGCGCCTCGTCGGAAGAGGTCGTCCAGCGCGCCCAGGCCAACCCCGCCCTGCATGAGGTGGTGGTCAACCGTGCCGATTTGCCGCCCGACCTGATGAATGACATGTATTTCGTCGTCGAAACCCGCCTGCGCGAACGCATCATCGCTGAAAACGCCAAGCTGGACCCGGCGGTGATCGAACAGGCCCTTTCCAAAGGTCGTAATCGGGTGGCCGTTGCCTATGGCGACTTTCCCGATGACTACGAAAAGATCAATGCCGATGTCGAGATTCTGCGCCGCAATGAACGCCTGACGCCTACGCTGCTGGCCAAATACATGCGCGACCCGAACCCGACCTGGTTCTATTGCGCGCTGGCTCAGATGGCCGATATCGATTTTCTGACCGCCCGCCACCTGATCGAAAAGCGCGAAATCGACGCCTTGGCAATTGCCTGCAAGGCCGCCGGCCTCGACAAGGCCCTCTTCCTGACCTGTGCCATGATCATGCTGTCGGACTCGGAAAACGCGATGGGCCGGGCCGGTGAGTACGGGAAACTGTACCTGGACCTGCCGCAGGAAACTGCCATGCGCACCATCCGCTTCTGGCGCATGCGCCGGGCGGAAGGCAAGGCGGCCTAACCAGGGTCCGAAGGACCCTGGACCCGGAAACCTGACAGCGCTAATCGGCGCGGAACTCACCGATTCCTGAGGTGCCTCCAGGCCTGAACCAGGCCAACGAGGTGGACCAAGCCGAACACCATGCAAACGGCGCTGGACACCATCCAGAAGACAGGTCCCTGCTCCATGGGTTGGTTGATCAGGAAAAAGCCGCCGATACCGCGAGT
>NZ_GL883078.1:618183-633379 GCF_000204015.1 Asticcacaulis biprosthecium C19
TAAGATAGATCGCGGTCACCGCGATCAGGCCCGGCCAGCGCAGCGGGAGATGAAACTTTCCGGTCGCCACGCTGAAGGCATACAGCGCCCACACGGTCAGTACCGCCGCTATGCCGACAGTGATGGTCGCCGCCTGCGGATCGCCGCGCGCCGCCATGGTGGCCATGGCATCGCCCGCACCGAAAAAAAGATAGGCTTCCGGCCCGCTGACGACGATGGCCAGGTGCATCAGAGCCGCGCCCAGACTCAACAGGCCACCCAGGATCAGGGCAGGATTTCGATATGCCATGGATAAATCAAGCTTTCCGGCCCGAGAAGAACGACCGAAGATACAGAAGCGCGATCAGGGCGCTGAAAATCCCCAGGCCGCGTTCGATCACATTGCCATACTGTTCGCGCAGCGCGGCGACGTCCACGCCCGAGGTGTCGATAAACAGCCGCCCCAACTGATCCGAGTAGCTGCCGACCATGTCGTACAGCGGCGCCCCGCTGCCACTGATCTCGACGCCGTTGAATTGCGCAAACAGCTTGAACGCCATCATCGGGGCATAGATCAGCAGGCAGATAAAGGCCGCGTTCAGCAGGATCCAAAACACATTGACCGGCGCGCCAATACCGAACAGATATTTGCGGCTGAGCACCACCGACCACAGCAGGTAGAGCAGGTTCAGCATGATGACGCCGATCTGGCTGGCCAGGGCGCCGTCAATGTTGGAAACGAAGTCGTAGCGGAAGACATAGGTCGTCCACACCGAATTGACCAATGAAGCAAAGAAGGTGGCTACCCAGCTCAGGGTATAGGCCTTCATGTTCCCGCCCAGCAGCGAGAAGATCGACCGGTGTGCCTGCATGATGCCCTCCCGCAAGGCCTGTCTTTTTCGCAGCATAACCGAGTTCGGGACCGTCGCCTAGACCGACGGCGTCACATGAAAGCCGCGCTGTTAACAAAAATTAACCGTTTTTGGTGATTGCCCGTGACAGGTCCGTTGCCTTTTGCCACTGTCGGCGCTGGGGGCGTTCTTTCCCGCGAAATGTATTTGGCGCAAACATTTGTAACGCCTCATGCCAAAAAAGTGGCAGTCCACTTTTCGGCATGAGGCTCTAGCGGAGAACCCCTTGATTTCCTTACGCGCTGTGGCGTCGATGATCATGCTGATGGCCGTTCCCGGCCTCGCTCAAGCCGCCTGCAACACGGCGCGCGGCGCCATCGACAACCAGCCCGAGCCGCCGCCTCTGGACACATCGGCGACCAGTACCATCGGTACGGCGGCTCAGATGATCGCCGCTCAATCCGAATTGATCAATCCGCTGGCCGCACCTGCCCAGTTGGGCGCTGCTATCGCCAATGCCCAGTTGGATGAACAGACCATTCCGATCGACCTGTCCAAGGATGTCGACTCCCTGATCGGCTTTGCCGGCCATTATACCAAGGGCGTGCCCGTATTGGGCATCCGTTTTGAGAACACACCCGGTTTTGACGCCAAGACGCACTGCAATGCTATCCAGCCCTTCGTTTACAAGCCGAAGATGGAGAAGTTGGAAGACGGCCGGATCCGCGCCAGCGTTGAAAACGGCCGTTTCACCCTCGAGTTCGATCCGAAGTCGTTGAAAACCGCCTGGGTGCGCGACGCCGACCCGTCCAAGCAGTTTTTCTGGGTCTTCCCACGGATGTATGGCCGTTCAGTAACCCGGCCTTGGGTGTTGACCACCGCCTACAATACCCAATTCCAGGCGGCGCCAAAGGGCTCCGCCAAGCGCCGGTGGGTCGCGGAAGCTTTCATCAACCTGGCCATGCGGCAGTACCGGCTGTCGACCCTCAACAAAGGCTGGCCCCAGGGCTACCGCCCGACGCGGGCGGACCTGACCGCTGCCGTGCACGCCCGTGTCGGCAGCGCCTGCGACCAGGAAAACGACAACCTGATCTGTCTGGCCTCTCACCTGATCGAACTGAACGAAGCGCCACCGCCGGGTATCCATATATCAGCCGATGCTTTCCGGGTCGGTGATGCCGGCTACCAGAATTCTGGTGTCAGTACTGGCATTCGCCAGCTCGACTTCGGCACGACAAATGTCCAGGCGAAGCAGTTGGTCAAGGTGGTTCTGCCGACCACGGTAGGACGGTACGAGCACGGTTACGGCTATCGCCGCCCCATCCGCACCTGGGATATCGGCACACTGAACCGGTGGTACGATGAGGATGGCCCCCTGGCCAATGCCGAACTGTCGCGCGAAGACGCCAAGCAGGCCCTGATCGATTCCCATGGTGCGTTTCTGGAACAGGCGGTTGGCGATTGGACGAGCCTGGTCGACAAGGCCTACCCCGCCTGGCCGGCCAGTGAACGCAAGGCTGTGGCCCTGATCGGCATCGATCTGGAAAATGTCAGTGGGTATCGCCTGAGATTGCCCCAGAACGCAAAGAACCTGTGCGACGTGCTAACCAACCGCGTCGTAAAGCCAAAAGATCAACGCTCTAATGCCTCTGTGGTCGACGCCCAGCGCAAGCGTGTCGTTAATGGCGTCAAAATCCTGATCGTGCATCCGGCAACGGAAAACATCACCCGCGACTGTATCATCCCGCTGCCGCCCGCGCCGCCCGTGGTGACACCGCCGCCCGTGACGCCATCGGTGACGCCTCCCGTGACGGCGCCTGTGACTCCACCTGTGACACCGGCCAGTCTGACTCCGGAAACGCCAGCCACCTATGAGACACCGGCTCCGGCCCTGCCGACACCCGACAACTCAAACCCGCCGGCCGTGTCCAATCCCTCGCCGCTGTCAGGTGTAAAGCCACTGCCAGCGACCGGCGGCATCTGGCAGATTCAGACCTCGCTGGTCAAATAAACAGCGTTTTGGGGATATGGGTAATGCGGCAGGCCAGGTCGGCCTCGCCCGATGCCACGACATAGTGGTCGCCACCGTCGGCAATCCCCGTGGTGAAGACAACGTCGCGCAGATACATCAGATGATCGATCGGCCGGGTCAGGTCCGGATTGGCCTCCAGCAGCGGCCGGTGGTCGGTGCGCACGGTCTGGCTGGGGTCGTCCTTATCCAGGATGGACCAGTAGGTGCGGTAGATGCCGACAATCTCTTTAGGCTCGACACCGTGCCAAAGTGCCAGCCAGCCGTCGTCGGTGAGGGTCGGCGGAGTGCCGCCCCCCATCCGCGCGGTGGCGACCGTGCCGGAATGGGGCCGGATGCCGGGATTGCGGTAAGGCTTCCAGTAGAGGCCGTCCTTGGAGGTCGACAGGTTGATCGACGGGCCGGCGCGCCATTCGCTGCCCGGTGGATAGGCGAAATAGAGGTCGCCGAGCGGCCGGGTCTGGGCCCAGTATTCGCCATTGATCAAGCCTTCGAAGATCAGCATGTCCTTGTTCTGGTGGTCGAGGACTATGTCCTCGAAGGTCCAGTCGAGACCGTTTTCGGAGCTGTAGAGCGTAGTGCAGTGGCGTTCCGGGCTGACCGAGCAGGTCGTCATCAGCCAACGGTCGCCAACCTTTGAGCAGCGGGCGTCCTCGATGCCGTAGCATTGCAGGCTGTTCTGGGGCGCCACAGCCTTGTCGTAGTGGATGGCCACCCGTTCGAGGCCGTCGGGGGTCAGTTCGACCGGCAGGAGCCACGACAGAGAGGTCAGGGCCATGATCTTCCAGCCCCCGCCATGCAGCGTGAATTTGCGCGGGTCGGCCGTGTCGGCCAACTCCAGCGGCCAAGCATCCAGGACATAGCGGCCGTCATCCCAGCGGATGGCGTGGACATGGCCATCGAAGATGGGCTGACGCAGGGCTTCGGCCACGCGAACCATCATCAGCAGGTTGCCATTGGGCAGTCTTAACAGACCGGGATTGAAGGCGCCCAGGACATAGGTTTCGGGATCGATATGGCCACGCAGTGGGGACTGCGACAGGTCGATATCGTCCGGCGTCAGAACCAGCTTGTCGACATCGTAATGGCGCGTTTGCGTGGCAGCGCCCTGGAGGGCCTGGCTGTCGGGCATGACGGTGTTCCTGCGGAAAGGTGCAGCGCAACATCATTGCCTTGCCATCAAGAGGCAATGTGGAACTTTGGGTGGACATCAGCCGTCCAACTCTGCCCAAAATTTGCCCGGTACCTGGCGGCGGTGGAAGCATGATCCTCACCAGATTTCACAATTGGAGAGGGGGTTGCGTTAGGGCCAGTAACTTACACGCGTCATCCGTTCATGCGAGTCGCAAAGTCATCGATCCGCGTCGCAAGCGCCTTTGCTGCCGTGCGCAACGCCCCAATTCCGCTGCGAACGTCTTCGGCATTCTTACCGGTATCTTGAGCTGCGGCCTGGACGCGCTCCAAGCTGGATCGAATACCTTCGACACTTTCGACCGAAGCGGTGATGTGATTTTCGATATCCCAAGTCGCAGCGCGTTGTTGCTCCAATGCGGCGGCGACGGATGCGGAGGTTTCAACGACCCGCGTGATGACCTCGCTGATCTGCTCGACACTGCGCGCGGTCGTGTCCGTCGCAGTCTGGACATCCTGGATCTGCCGGGTGATGTCCTGACTGGCGGAGGCGACACGTGACGACAGATTTTTGACCTCTGTCGCAACCACGGCGAAGCCTTTGCCAGCCTCTCCCGCGCGAGCGGACTCAATCGTCGCATTCAGAGCGAGGAGATTGATCTGAGAGGCTATGTCGGAAATGATGGTGATCACATCTCCGACACGCGCGGAACTGGTACTTAGATGACGCAGGTGCTGCGCGGCTTCGGCCGCTGTGTCGGACGCGGCGGCGGCAACTTGTCGCGATTCGTCGCTGTGGCGGGCTATGTCCTGGATGGAGGCCGTCAACTCGTGCGCCGCTGTGACAGCGCTGCGAGACCGGGCAACAGCGGACTCTGAGGTTGCCGTCGCCTCAAGCGCATCTTTCGAGGTTCGAACCGAGACCTCGGAAACGCCATCGGCCCGCAAGGACAACTGGTCCGCCGTTGCGGAAAATCCGTTCAGGAGTTCGCCCACCGACGTCCGGAAGGCACGTGCCTGTTCCGAAATGGCTTCACCGCGTTCGGCTTCACGCTGTCCCTTCTCGCGCTCCTCCTCAAGACGTTGAGCTTGAAGACGCATGAGTTCTTCGGCCTGATGCCGCGCCGAAGTTTCGCTGGCTGTGGCTGCGCGGCGAATACGCCAGGTCAGGATACCGGCACCGACGGCGGCGGCGAAGGCTAGCAGGCCGCCCAAGGCAAGGGCGACCTGGAGGCTATGGATACGTTTGAGGAATGCGTCGGCGCGTATATCGACGCCGATCATGCCAACAAAAACCTCGCCGTCGTAGAGGGGCGCATAAGCGCTCAGGAAGGTGCCCCATTTGTCCGAATAGGTTTCATCCTCGACTCTGATGTCCTTGGCCTCAAAAGCAGCCTTCAACGTCGCTGTCGCGTCGCTGTAGACTTCCAGGACCTCTGTGGGAATTTCCTCTTCACCGGGCTTCGGCAGACTGGCATCCATAATGAACTGGATATCGCCCGCCGGTTTGATCATGGTGTAGATATAGGCAATATCGTGGTTGCTGTTCAGCAAGACCCTATACGGTGTCTGCACCTGATTATACTGGTCGCCGCCACGTTGGTCGGGGCGTGTAATGCCGGCATGAGCCTTCATATCCGTAAGACCTGCGGCGCTCTTGGCCAAATTGATGAGGTTCGACTGGACTTCGCGCTTTAAAGCGCCAGCAGCGCTAATGTAAACGAAGGTACCGATCGTCAATCCTGTGACCAGGACAATGGCAGCCGATAGCAGACCGTCTCGAACGGCTGCAGACAAAGATGAAAAACGCACGTTGCTCCCCTGGCGAGCAATCCGAAGATTGTAGTTATTTCCGATAGTTACGCTTTTTACAATCGTTTGCGTAACTAGGGGAGCTAGGGTTAAGTCTTCGTAAAAAAATACCGTCCGGGATCAACTGCCTTCAGTTACGCTTGTTCGCGAACACGGTCGAGGTGTTCCTGAGCCGAGGTCGAAAGTGACTTCAGGCCGTGCTCGGCGAAGATTTCCAGCGCCGCTTCCAGGGCATAGGCCGCCTCGGCGCGTTCCAGCATGAAGCCGGTGATGTCGCCGCGCGCCACATACAACCTTGCCAAGTTGGTCTGCAGGATTGCCCAACCCACCGGATCGTCCTGGGCCTTGACGCCGCGCAGTTCGACCTTGAACGCGGTCTCTGCCGCTTCCAGCGCCCCCAGGTCGCCGCGCAGTTCGGCATGTTTGGCCAGGCAGGTGGCGCGGTTATTGGCCAGTTGCGCCCGCAGCAGCAACCCCTTCTGCAAGGGCCGCTTCAGCGCCAGATCGTAGACCTGCATCGCCTTTTCATAGATTTCCTCGTTCAGGGTCAGTTCGGCCAGCGCCTGAAGTCCCATGGCCAAGGCCTGCTTGTGCTCGGCCCAGTCCAGCGGCGAATGCTCGAAATCGATGGCATTCTCGTCATTCGACAGCAGAGCGATGCCTTCACTGATGATGTCCGGCTTGCCTTCGATCTCGCCCTTCCAGATGTGGGCCAGGGCGAGGCGCAGCGTGACGCGGGCATGGGTCACCGGCTCATAGGCCGGGTCCAGGCGCACCAGGAGCGCCTCGAAATCCTTGATCACCGCCGTCATCAGTGACGAGTCGCAGCGGTCCTGCCCAACCAGCATCAGTAGGTCGCCACGTTCGAACCGTGCCTGGGCCGCCGCGATCTTGTCACCAGCCGCCCCCGTCTGGCGGACCTGATGGTCGGCGCGTTCGATGGCGCGGTCGATATGCGACATGGCCAGAAGCGCCAGCTCCAGGTCACCGCTGATGCCCTGACGGATGGCCAGACGGGCGGCGAGCCGGGCTTCGACGCGGTTGAACCTGGCCCGCAGTCCCTCGTCGTCCTGAACAGCGACGCGGCCATTGGCCAGCAGGTCCTCCGCCGAGGTCAGGAGTTCGCGGGTTTCGAACAGGTCGACACCCAGGATACAGGTTTGGGCCTGTTCCAGGACGGCGCGGGCGGCTTCGTTGGCGGTGCGGGCTTCCTTGCCGGCGCTTTCGGCGGCGGTGGCGGCACGGCGCAGGGCCACCGGATCACCTGTGCGGCGGGCATATTCGCGCCAGATCTCGGCGGCTTCGAGATAGGGGGTAAAGCGATCCTTGGTCGAGACCCGGCCGCCCTCGATGTCGAGATTGCGGCCTTGGGTGATCAGTAGTTTGAGATTCAGCAGTTCGTACAGGCTCGAGTCGGTATCGACCCGCCCCTGATTGCGAAAAATGCGCCTCAATTCACGGCCGAATTCAAACATAGCCCGATCCATCGTGAAAGACGAAAAGCGTATCAGGACGATACGCCCCGCTTTCGTTCGAACGAGCTATTGCAAGCGGTCAGCCAAACTCGGTTTACGCGCAGATAATATTAACCGCTTGTTTAACATAGCAACGCAGGTCGTCGACGGTTTCACCGGCGCGCATGCGGACCGAAATGGCATTGTGAATCGAGGCGCACAGGATGGCGGCCTGTTCCGGAGTCACGCCCGGCTTGAGTTCGCCGCGCCGTTCCGCTGCCTGAGCCAGTTTGAGGAAGCCGCGGTCCATCTTGCGGAGCTGTTCCAGGATCATGGCGGCAACATCGGTGTCACGCGTCGAGTCGGTCAGGGCGGCGCCGATCATGAAACAGCCCAGCCCTTTGGTATGGACCAGGTAGATGTTGAAGGCCGTCTCATAGACCAGAAGCAGGGCTTCCTTGTAGCGCACCGGCGCCAGGAAGGCCTTTTCGTACAAGGGTTTGACCTCGGCGACATAGTCGTCGAGCACCGCCTTGAAGACCTCCGCCTTTTCCTTAAAGGCATTGTAAAGGCTGGGACGGTTCATGCCCGCCGCCGCGCACAGGTCGTCCAGCGAGGTGGCGGCGTAGCCCTTATGCCAGAACACTTCGCGCATAGCGTGGAGCGCCTTGACGGGATTGAAGGCGCGCGGACGCCCGCGTGTTTTGGTCACAGTCGACGCGTCTTTTTGTACCATACCGCATAAAATCCTTGACTCAGATATATATTGTGCGAAACGATACAAAAATCCAGAGGGTATGGAGGATTATATGTCGGCTCGCTCAATCATCGTTCTTTCCGCCGCTGTTGCGGCGCTTATCGTTCCGTCTTTTAGCGCGGCGCGTCAACCGGCGTCCGAAGGCGCCACCCTGACCCTGGCCGCGCCAGCGGCCAGGGCCGAGTATGTTATTGACGGCGCGGCGTGGTCCTGTACCGGTGCCGACTGCAAGTCGAACTTCGTCGACGACATGCCGGCCCTACGGTCGTGCAAGCGTGTGGTTAGTGAAACCGGCGCCGTGACCGCCTTCACCTGGCGCGGCAAAATCTTGAGCGACGCCGAGATCGCGGTCTGCAACACCCGCGCCAAGGCGTAGATGTTAGGGGCCGTCCTCGCCCTCGCGGCGCTGCATCTGATTATGTGGGTGGCGTTGTACGCCACGCGCATCCCGGCCATGATCCAGATGAAGATCAGCGCTCGCCATATGGCCAAACCAGGGGTGCGCGACACCCTACCCAGTTGGGCGCGCAATGTCGCCGACAACTACAATCACCTGGCCGAGGCGCCGACCGTCTTCTATGCAGTGGTCATCGTTCTGGTGCTGCTCAAACAGGAGGATGCGCTTAATACGGCGCTGGCCTGGACTTATGTCGGATTGCGGGTCGTGCACTCGCTGATCCAGACGACATTCAACAATGTCATGTGGCGTTTCGGCGTGTTTTCGGTGTCCTGGCTGGTTCTCGGAGGCCTGATCGTCCGCGGCCTGGTCGGGCTTTACGGCTGACCTTTCCCTTAGGTGAGCCGTCTCTGCTGACTGGCCCGGCGATCCAACCCGCCGGGCCTTTTTGTTATCCGCGCTCTTTGGTGCGCTGGAACTGCACGTCCGGGAAGCGTTCGGCGACGTAGTTGATTTCCCAGGCGGATTTTCCCAGGAAGACCGGCGCTTCGTCCAGGTCCGTGCCCATGGCCGAGCGATACTTGCCGGCGAAATCCTCGATCTTATCCGGCGTACCCGACAGCCAGCGCGCTTCGGAAAACGGCGACGGCTCGAAAACGCATTCCAGGCCGTACTCATTGGCCAGGCGGTCGGCCATGACTTCGAACTGCAGTTGCCCGACGGCACCGACGATGAAGTCCGAACCGATGGCAGGGCGGAACAGTTGGGTCACGCCTTCTTCGGCCAGGGATTCCAGCGCCTTCTTCAGGTGCTTGGCTTTGAGCGGGTCCTTGACACGGACACGCTGCAAAATTTCCGGAGCGAAGTTCGGCAGGCCCTGGAAGCGTATAATGCCGGTTTCCGAAAGACTGTCGCCCACCCGTAGCACACCATGATTGGGGATGCCGATGACGTCGCCGCCGAAGGCTTCCTCGGCCAGTTCGCGGTCGGAGGCAAAGAACATGATGGGCGCATTGACGGATAACTGCTTGCCGGTGTTCTGGACCTTCAGCTTCATGCCGCGCTGGAAGCGGCCCGAGGTCAGTTTCAGCATGGCGATGCGGTCGCGGTGGTTGGGGTCCATATTGGCCTGGACCTTGAAGATAAAGCCGGTGACTTCCTTGTCGCCCGGATCAATGGCCGTATCGACGCCGGCCTTCTCGGCCTTGACGTGCTTGGGCGGCGGCGCATAGGCGCCCAGCGCGGCCAGAAGCTGGTTGACGCCGTAGTGGCGCAGCGCCGAGCCGAAGATGACCGGGGTCATATGACCTTCCAGGAAGCTTTCGACATCGAAGGCTTTGAAGCCGCCGGCGACCAGTTCTGCGGTCTCCGTCACCTCAGCCAGTTCGGCGGCATCAAGCAGCCCGGCCGTCACCGCCTGCGCCAAAGGCACGGGATCTTCGTGGCCCTGGTCGTAGTCGGCGCCGGATTCGCGCTTGGTGAAGGGGTAGAACAGGCCGGTCGTCAGTTCGACCATCCCACGGAAGCGGTTGCCTGACCCGGCCGGCCAGTACAGCGGCGACGGGTCCAGTTGCAGCTTCGAGGCCACCTCGTCCAGCAGGGCCAGGGGGTCTTCGGCCTCACGGTCCATCTTGTTAATGAAGGTGATGATCGGGATGTCGCGCAGGCGGCAGACCTCGAACAGTTTCAGGGTCTGCGGCTCGATGCCCTTGGCGGCGTCCAGCACCATGACGGCGGCGTCGGCGGCGGTCAGGGTGCGGTAGGTGTCTTCGGAAAAGTCTTCGTGGCCCGGCGTGTCGAGCAGGTTGAACATCAGGTCGGCGTGCTCGAAGGTCATCACCGAGGACGACACCGAGATACCGCGTTCGCGTTCGATCTTCATCCAGTCGGAGCGGGTGCGGCGGTTTTCGCCGCGCGCCCGGACCTGGCCAGCGGCACGGATCGATCCCCCGGCCAGCAGCAGATGCTCGGTCAGGGTGGTCTTACCGGCGTCGGGGTGGGAGATGATGGCAAACGTCCGGCGACGCTTGGCTTCTGTTTCGGGGGTATGGGCCATGGCGGTGGCGATAAGGCCATGGCCGGCAAAAGTCAAAGCTTTCGGCACGGGCGGAGGATGAGAGGCCTCTCGCCCGCCTTTTCGGCGGCCATCCCATATTGCAAGTGCGTCCTCGGCCTTGTCGCGCCATGTCACCCACCCGCCATAGCCGGGGGGCCTTCGACCCGAAACGCGCCGCCGAATCGGCAGTATTCGGTTTGATAAATGGCCGGATACGCCCGGCCAGGGGCTTTTTTTTTGCGGGTGCCTCTGATGCCAAATCCATGCCACAATCCCTTCCTGATAAGGGACGATGTCATGGCCCTAAGAGCGAAATCGGGGGGCGCCGTTGCGATCACGAAGATTGTACGACAATAGAAATATTTGTAACGACAGTTGAAGAGAACGGGCGTTATCGCGCTTGCATTCGTGTGCACCGCAGCATATATTCAACTTGTTCGACGTTTTTACGTCGTTGCCCTTCTTGGGCGTTTCCTCCCTGTAAACTGGCCCGGGCTTGTCCCGGGCTTTTTTTTGCCTGGAATCCGGGCGAGGCCGCATAGAGACGTGCCGATACAGGTGCGCGAGCGACCTCCGTTTGCCGCCCGCGGGATCGGCCCATTCAAACATATTCGAATTCAACGACCCTTGCGCCGGGCTTTGAAAAGCGCGCGGGAACGCGCCAGACAAACGCGATCAGTTCGTCCCGACCATCACCACGCCGACCAGCACGGCGACATAGTGCAGGGTCGCGCCGGTCAGGACGTGGCCGTGCCAGATGGCGCGGCGGAACTGCAGCGACTTGCGCATGTAGAAGATGGTCCCGACCGTGTAGGCGACGCCCCCCAAGGCCAGCAGGATCATAGCGGCGAGAGGGACATTCTGCGCCATAGGCACGATGGCGACAACAATCAGCCAGCCCAGGACCAGATACAGGACCACCCAGAAGGCCTTGCCCAGCCCCGGCAGGAACAGCTTGCCCAGGATACCCAGGGCCGCCAAAGTCCACACTGCCACGCTCATCCACAGTGCCCAGCCGCCTTCAAGCGCCTGGGTCGTAAACGGCGTATAGCTGGCGGCGATCATCAAGAAGATGCCAGCATGATCGAGCCGGCGCAGAAAGGGCTGCCACGACGGCTTGGCGAAGTTGTAGGCCATGGAAAAGGCCAGCATGGCGATGAAACCGATGGCGTAAACCGTCACCGCAGCGACCAGCCCCATCAGGCCGTGACTGACCGCCAGGCCCAGGGCGACACCGCCACCGAACAAGGCCAGCGCGAGGCCGACAATGTGCACGATCATATCGGCATGCCGCGCCCATCGGGTCGGATAATGCGCCAGCTTGTCAGAGAGTTGTTCGAGAGTCATGTCGCCAGATAACCTTACGCGAACGTCAACGTCAATTCACGAATGATGAAGATTTGCGCAGCGTGGTCATTATACCACGTCAACTATATGACGTCATCTGGCGCCAGGCCACACGGATGCGTCCCGGTCTCAATCTGAATTGTGACGTGGCCGATGCCGAAATCGTGCTCCAGTTCGTGGGTAAGTTCGTGCAGGAAGGCATCACCCGGATGACCGTCCGGCATGACCAGGTGGACGGTAAGGGCAACTTCGGTCGTGCTCATGCCCCAGATATGCAGGTCGTGGACTTCGCCGACGCCGGTTTGGGAGGCCAGCCAGGCTTTCACCTTGGCGTAGTCGATGTGTTTTGGCACCCCTTGCAGCGCCAGGCCGGTAGACTCTCGCAGCAACCCCCAGGTGCCCCAGATAATGACGCCGGAGACCAGGATTGACAGGGCCGGATCGACCCAGGCCCAACCGGTGTAGAGCAGCACCACGCCGGACACCACCACCACCGCCGAGACCACGGCGTCCATGGCCAGGTGGGCGAAGGCGGCCTTGATGTTCAGGTCCTTCTGGCCGCCGACGAAGAGCCAGGCGGTAACGCCGTTGATCAGGATTCCCAGCGCCGCTACCCAGATGACGGTTTCGCCTTCAACGGCGGCGGGTGTCTGAAGCCTGCGGACGGCCTCCCAGACGATGACGGCGACGGCAGCGAACAGCAGCAGGGCATTGAACAAGGCGGCGATGATCGAGGCGCTGCGGTAGCCGTAGGTGAAGTTGGGACCGGGCTTGCGTTTTGCCAGCCCCCACGCCACCCAGGCCAGAAGCAGGCCGACGACGTCGCTGAAATTATGACCGGCGTCGGCCAGAAGCGCCAGGGACTGCGAGGCCAGACCATAGATGAGCTCGGCAACGATAAAGACGGCATTGAGCGCCGCGGCGATCAGGAAGCGTGGGCCGAAGTCCTGCGGGGCATGGCTGTGGTCGTGACCGTGGCTGTGGTCATGGTGATGTTCGTGATGTCCGTGATCGTGCGCCATGGCCGCAACATAGGAGAATTCCAACTGCCGTGCCAGATGAGATGCCAAATTACCCATCACAAAAGGCCGCTGTTTAAGCTCGTTCAGCCTCTTTGCCGGATCAGGCCGCCATACGGTGCCAGACGGCGTGGTCGACCTTCTGGGCGTCGAGTTGCCCCCGCGTCTGCTGATCGTACATCATCCCCATGGCCATTTCGTTCAGCGACTTGAAGCTGGCTTCGACGCTGGCAGGGTTGCCGTTGGCGACGGTCACGAAGAACTGCGCCGCATTGATACGCGGCATCTTCAGGTGGATCAGATAGGCCAGGCGACGCGCGCGTTCAGGGTTCTTGCGATGCGCAAAGGCGTCTTCCGCGAACATTTCCCGGCCCAGTTGCGAGATATACTCAGCGCTCAGCGCGGAAAAGCGCTCGGCGTCGAGGGGTGCATCATCCGCGAGGGTTCCAATTCCAGGACCATATCGTTCAACAGGAAGTACAAAAGGACGCCTCGCTACTGTATTGGACTACGCATCCAATCTCTCACAAAGCGTTTGCCATCCGGTGTAGGAAGACGGTTAACAGCGGCGTTTACCGCAAATCGACCTTTTCGGTCAGGAAGTGGCGGCCCTCGGCGTCTTCGATCTCGATCACCCACAAGTCGGGGTCATAGCGGATCTGACGGGTGATCCAGGCGTCGAGATCGGGCTCGCTCACCGTTTCGACCGGCCGCATCCAGATGGACTCTTCGCCGGTCGTCGCCTCGCGCAGGACATAGGCGTCAAGCGTACGCTGGTTCAGCACCTTGACGATGACCGAGCCCGCCCGGGCGTCGCCCTTGCGCGAGACATGGGCGAAGCTACCCGCCTGCCCCACCCGGCGCAGTAAGGCGCCTACCCAAAGATCCGCCGACAGCAACATATGCTTAACCCTGTTTCCCAACCGGCCATAAACCCTGATGGCTTATAGACGACTTATGGAGTCCTCCAGCCAAGGCAAGCGCGTGGCCAAACCGTTCATATCCGTCCTGATGGCCGCCGCCGCGTTCGCGCTGGCGCCGACTGCCATGGCTGAGGGCGATATCGCGGCCGTCGCGGTGAAGCGCTATTTTCTAAAAGAAGTCAATGCCCGGTGCCATCTGCTGGACGCTCCCGCTGCGCGCGCCCTGGCCGCCGGCTATGTCCAGGCGCGCAACAGTGTCCTGCGCGCCGGCCATGATATGTCCGCGCTGAGCCCGTGGCTGGCCAAGGCGCGCAGTGCCGCTGCCGCCGCCCCCTGTGACGCGCCTGAAGTGACCGCCGAAGCCGAACTGGCGCGCGGCGGCTTCCGCCGGTTCCTGGCGCAGACCTCCCTCGACCTGCCAACCGGCCGCACGGCCTGGACCGGCACGCGCGCCCATGGCAGCGAAGCGCGCTGGCGGCTGGTGCAATATCAAAATGCCCCCGGCATCGATGCCGCGCTTGGCCTGTATGGCGCCGTCGACCGTTACAGTTTCGCCGTCATGGCCAGCTTCAAGGACGGCGCGCGGCCTTATAGCGCGCGGCTTCTGGTTCGCGATACCTCGCGGGTGGCGGTCGGCCTGATCAACCCGGCGGCTTACGATGTCAGCCGCGATGCGCCGATGGGGCTGTCGGAAGCCGGCGCGCTTAGCTTCATGGCCCGCGCCACCCGCACGACTCAGGCCCACCTGGCACCGCATGTGAAGGTCAATTCCGCCGGCTTCAGCCTGACCGGCAAGTATGTCGGCGACCAGAGTCCGGTGGAGGCGGTGCGTTTTGATTTTCCGTCCCGGGCTTTCCCGGCTATCGGCATGCTGGACCCGCGCGAGGACATTGTGGTGGTGTTCGAATGCGATGATGGCCCGCGCTATGTCCGGTTCGAGGTCGGCGATTTCGTGACGGGCCTGACCTGGATCAACCTACCGTCGGGTTGGCAGATTTGAAAGTGCTGTGAGACCGCTTGGTCCGCAAGGCTTTGAACCACGGATGGACTCGGATAGACTCGGATCTCCGGTTTATCCGGAATAAACCGCGGAGCGGAATATCATATTTGGATCACAGGTAAAGGCCGGTTCGCGGTTTGTTCGAGGCAAACCGGAAATCCGCGTTCATCCGTGTCCATCCGTGGTTCAAATCTTACGGACCCTTCCGCTTCGCGGAAGACGGGCGTTCTCAACTCTTCGGCGGGCGGATGACGAAGTCGCCAAATCCGGTGAGCAATTCCGGCGTCTGGGTATAGTCCTCCAGCGGATTGACCGCGGCCCGCGCCGCTGCCTGCAAGCCCGCGTCCTGCGCGGCGGCGGACGCTTCATCGGACTGTGCTGCCCCCTGCCCCACCGGCAAAAATACCGACACCTTGGTGCCTTCGCCCAGCGTGCTGGCCA
>NZ_GL883078.1:633494-645296 GCF_000204015.1 Asticcacaulis biprosthecium C19
ATAGACCCAGCCCAGTGCCCATGGCCTTCTGTTCCGCCGGACCCGCCTGTTCGTAAGGCTGGCCCAAACGGCTCAGATCGTCCGGAGCGATGCCGATGCCGGTGTCGCGGATCGTAATCTCGACCTCATTGGCACTATGGCCCAGCACCAGGGCGACATCGCCGCCTTTCGGCGTGAACTTGACGGCATTGGACAAAAGGTTGAGGCAGATCTGCTTGATGGCGCGTTTGTCGGCCGTCACCGTCAGCGACGATACCGGCATGGTGCTGGTAATTTCGATCGCCTTGTCGTGCGCGGCCGCCCGGATCAGACGCAGCGCCCCGGATACCGGCTCGCGCAGGTCGAAGGTTTCGAGCGTCAGCTCGTACTTCTGGGCCTCTATCTTGGACATGTCGAGTACGTCGTTGATCATGTCCAGCACGTGCTGGCCCGATTCCCAGATCAGTTGGGCGTATTCGGTGTACTTCGGCGACAGGTCGCCGAACAGCTTCTGACGCATGATGTCCGAGAAGCCGATCACGGCGTTCAGCGGCGTGCGCAGTTCATGCGACATACTGGCCAGGAACTTGGTCTTGCTCTGGTTCAGCGACTCGGCCTCGGCGCGCGAAGCTTCCAGACTCACTTCGCGTGCGTGGATCAACGAGGCATCGCTCAGCACGCCGTGCAGGCGGTTGTCGGCGCCACGACGCAGGCTTAAGGACACATAATGATCGAGCGCGCCGTGTGGCGTAAAACCGATCTCGGCACGGCCGGTCGTCGACGCCTGATCCAGCGCCGCCTTGACGGTTGCGCGATCCGGGGCATGGGCCGAGGCCGACAAGCCCAGGCTCATCAGCGAATTGAGGTCCAGGCCCGGCGGGGCTTCGCCATAGGCCGATACCACCTTGCCATGGCCATCCAGGCAGAGGATCAGATGGGGCTGTTCGGTGAGCATGCGCAGCAGGCGGGCGCGGGCGTCTTCGGCATCGTGGGCGCGGTCGACGCGGGCGCGTAAGGCGGGCAGAAGGCCGACGCCCAGGCCGATCGCGACCGAAAGGATCGACATGAGCGACAGCCAGAAAGCCTCCTGCGGATCGGGCAGGCGAACGCCCTGCCACAGGCCGGCCATGATGGCGATGAGCGCGGCAACCACCGACAAGGTGGCAGCCAGCGAAATCAGCCGGCGCTGGTTCAGAACCACGGCGCAGGCGATCGGGCTCAAGACCCACGCAGCGGCCGGACCTGCAATGCCGCCGGTGAGCAACACGGCGATAGTGGCGCACGCGGCCCAGATCCAGATCAGACCCTGGCGCCAGGCCGGCGAATCGCGGCTGAGCAGCATGACGGCGCAGGCGCCGGGCACGGTCATGGCGACCAGAGCGCCCGAGACAAGCGGCGAAGCCGACATGAACAACAGCCGCAGCAAGCCCAGCAACATCACCGAAGCCCAGCCGAGATGCCACAGGATCACGCCCAGACGCAGGCCGCCGTCCGTCCCGGAGGACGGCGACAGGACTTCCTGGAAATAGGCTTTGAACGGCACGCGGACCCAACTTCCCTAACCGGAGCAACCGCCCCTAACCGAACAATCTTAAACGTCGGCGCGGAAAAGACGAAAACAATCGCGCCGCAAGCGAATAGTATGACCCAAAGGACTGTAACTTAAGGTTAATCCCACCGTGCCATAGTGCCCCTCAATCTTTAGCGGACGCGAAGCATGCCCCTTCCGATGCCACAATCGCCGGAAACCGAGTCGCGGACGAACGCGCCGGGCGAAGCGCCTGCGTGGAATCTCGACCCGCGCCGCAGCCCTGACAAGGACGTGGCGCGCAAATCCTTCCTGCGGATGGTCAGCCACGAATTGCGCACGCCGCTGAACAGCATTATCGGCTTTTCCGAGATCCTGCGCCAGGAACTGTACGGCCCTCTCGGCTCCCCGCAATATGTTGAATACGCCAACATCATCCGCGACAGCGGCACCAAGCTGTTAAACCTGTTCAACGGCTTTATCGAAATCGTTCGATTGGAAAGCGGCGGCGACCTGAAAGCCGTGCCCGAGCCTGTCCTGCCGTATCTCGAAGAGGCCGCCGGCAAGCTGAAGGCCATAGCACAGGACCGCGGCGTGCGCCTCGACATCAAGCTGCGCGATGAAGACCTCTGCGCCATGTTTGACCCGCGCGGCCTGGCCTCCTGTCTGGATCAACTGCTGCACAATGCGATCGACTTCACCGCCGACGGCGTTGTCGAACTGGACGCCCGCCGCAACGGCGACCTGGTCGATATCAGCGTCTTCAACCGTGGTGATGCCCCGGAACAGGGCGATATCGAGCGTCTGACGCTTCCGTTTGAACAGGGCGATACCGGTGTGAGCCGCACGCGCGAAGGCGCCGGACTGGGCTGGGCCATCGTCAAGCTGAACTGCCAGGTCATGGGCGGTCAGTTCCGGGTGATATCGCGTCCCGGCGAAGGGTTGAAGGCGGTTGTTCGTCTAAAAGCCGCTTGAACCTGACAGAGCAGCCCGCCTATATGGCGGGCATGTCCGCACAACTGCAAGCCCGCCTGAATACCCTGCTCGAAGAGTTCGAACTGTTCGACGACTGGGAAGATCGCTACCGCTATATTATCGATCTCGGCAAGGATATGCCGCCGCTCAAGCCTGAGGAGCGGATTGACCAGACGCGCGTCCTGGGCTGTGCCTCGCAGGTGTGGCTGGTGATGGACCCGGCGCCCCAGGACGAGCTGCGGTTTCGCGGTGAGTCGGACGCCTTCATCGTCAAGGGTTTGATTGCCATCCTGGTGCGGCTTCTGGACGGTTTGCCCTATGGCGAAATCCAGAGTTTTTCGATCCGCGATACCTTGCATAAGCTGGGCCTCGACGAGGCCTTGTCCTCGCAGCGGACCAATGGGCTGATGTCCATGGTCGAAAGACTGAAGAAGGCCGCGGCTTGACAACGGCGTTCTTATATGGAACAAATAGGGAACATACTTTTTTGAGGTGTTCGCCATGGCCGCTGTTTTCGATCTCAAAACCTGTCTGAACTGGACGCGCCTGGATGCGCGCGACGCCATGCGTGACCTCAAGCTGATCCTGCAGGCACAGGATTTCCGCAGCCTGTTCACGGGTGTGGTCGAAGCGGGGTTTTATCGCGGATGGGACGGCGACGGAAACACCGTCACCGTTCACGTCGTGACAGGTTAGAGCGCGTTTTGATCCCGTAGAAACGGATCGCGTTCAAAACGAGATCTACTTGCTCTTGCCGAACTTCCATTGCTTCGGCGGTGCCCAGGGCGCGGTGGTCTTTTCCGGAATTTCCGGAACCTTGGCCGGTTTGGAGGCTTTCAGACGTTGCTCCGCGGGGCGGGCGTTGTATTCGGCCTCGGCCTTGGCCTTCAAGGCCTCGGCAAAGGCCTGGAAGCCGGCCCGGAAGTACTTGCCATACTTGCGGCCTTCCCGTTCCGACAGGAATCCCGAAAACGCGGCGCCCATCGAAAAGGACGAACCCGTTTCCGACAGCGAGTCGAATTCGAAGTAGCGCAACAGGCTGCCTTCATAGAACTTCTTGGGCACCACAATGTGAATGTGCGACAGCGGCACCCAGTCGGCGACGGCGCCGTCGATCTCCCACAGGCCAAGGCCTTCGAACTTTTCTTCGGTACGAAACGGCGCGCCGAAGCCCAGCTTCCCTGAGGCCGACTGGTGGATCGGGCTCCAGGAGGTCCACGAGTCAATGTCGGCAACGATCTCATAGACATCGTCGACAGGCACGGCGATGCCGACTCGAATTTCTATCTTGTAGGCCATATTACACCCCCGCCTTCAGTTTCCAGGTTGCCCCCGTCGCCGAGTCCATCACCTCGACCCCCAGTTCGTCAAGCGCCTTGCGAATGCGGTCGGCTTCGGACCAGTTCTTTGCCGTGCGCGCGGCGATGCGTTCGGCGATCAGCGCATCAATCTTTACCGTCAGATCTTCATCCACCCCGGCCTTGAACCAGGCTTCGGCATCGCCCTGAAGCAGACCCAGCACCTTTCCGGCGGCCAGAAGTTGCGACTTGGCGGCGATACGCGCCGCATCATCGGCTGCCGTTTCCAGCGCCTTGGCCAGCGCCGACAACTCGGCAAAGGCGCGCGGCGTGTTGAGATCGTCGCTCAAGGCCTCCAAAACCGCCGGCGGCGTGGCTTCATCGCGTACAGGCACGGCGGCAAACTTGCGCAGCGTGCCATACATGCCGTCGAGGCGCGACTGGGTCTGGGCGATCAGTTCACCGGTCCAGTCCAGCGGGCCGCGATAATGGGCCGACAACAGGGCGGCACGGATCACTTCTCCCGGCACCTGTTTGATCAGATCGTGAACCAGCTTCACATTGCCCAGCGACTTCGACATCTTGTCGCCATCGAAGGTCAGGAAGCCATTGTGCATCCAGTAGTGGGCATATTCGCTGTCGTGACCGTGGGCGTGCTGGGCGCACAGGCCCTGCGCGATCTCGTTCTCATGGTGGGGGAAGATCAGGTCATGTCCGCCGCCATGGATATCGATCGGCAGACCGAGATTGGCTTCGATCATGGCCGAGCATTCGATGTGCCAACCCGGCCGCCCTGGCCCCCAGGGGCTGTCCCACACCGGTTCGCCCGTTTTGGACGGCTTCCACAGTACGAAATCCTGCGGGTTGCGCTTATAGGGGGCGACCTCAACGCGGGCGCCGGCGATCATGTCGTCGACCGACCTGCGCGACAGGGCGCCATAGGTCTTGAACGACTCGACGTCGAAAAGGACATGGCCCTGTTCGGCATAGGCATGACCGTTGGCGACGATGGCGGCGATCTGATCAACGATCGCGGCCATATTGTGCGTCACCCGCGGTTCAAGAGTGGGCCGCAGCGCGCCCAAGGTCGCCATGTCCTGATTGTAGATATCGGCGAAGTGGTTGGTGATGACATCGATCTCGACGCCCTGGTCCATGGCCGCCTTGTTGATCTTGTCATCGACATCGGTGATGTTGCGGGCATAGATGACGTGGTCTTCGCCATAGATCGTCCGCAGCAGTCGGAACAGAACATCAAACACCACGACCGGGCGGGCATTGCCGATATGGGCGTAGGAATAGACGGTCGGACCACAGACATACAGGGTCACACGCTGCGGGTTCTGAGGCTGGAATTCGACCTTGTCGCGGCGAAGCGTATCGTGAATCTGTAATTTCATTGGTGTTTTCGGTTGTAATCAAGGTGGGCTGTCCCATATAGACGCGGTCTCGCCGATGCACCACGTTTAACTCGCGCACTTTGATCCAAAAATGTGCTAGAAGCGTAAGTGTCAAAACCGCCTTACTACCGTACTGACGGAATCGGGTCGCGGCGCCGCGCAAACTTCGTGCGGGTCAAACCATTTTTGAGGGATGCCACGCGTCATTCCGGATGCCTCCGCACCGGCGCCACTCGGCCCTCAGGGGACTGTGATATTGAATATGGATAGTCTGGATCCAAAGAGCCTGCTCGCCACGTCGAAGCCGGTCAGCGTGACCACCTTTACCAACCGCCCTTCGCGTGAGCAGGCCATGGAGGCCGTCCGTACGCTTCTGGCGTGGGCCGGCGACAATCCCGACCGCGAAGGTCTGATCGATACGCCCAAGCGCGTGGTCGACGCCTATCAGGAATGGTTCCAGGGCTATGACGCCGACCCGAAGAAGGAGCTGTCGCGCACCTTCGAGGACGTGCAGGGCTATGACGACATGGTCATGCTGCGGGAGATCGACGTCGAATCGCATTGCGAACACCATATGGCGCCATTCCTGGGCAAGGCCTGGGTGGCCTATATGCCGACCGAAAAGGTTGTTGGTATTTCCAAGATCGCCCGCGTCGTCGAGATCTTCGCCAAGCGGCTGCAAACTCAGGAAACCATGACCAAACAGGTCGCCGATGCGCTGGAAGACTCGCTGGCACCGCTGGGCGTGGCTGTCCTGATTGACGCTGAGCACCAGTGCATGAGCACCCGCGGCGTCCATCACAAGAATGTCTCGACCGTCACCACGCGTTTTACCGGCGTGTTCAAGACGGATACGGTGCTGCAGGAACGGTTCCTGAGACTGACACAAAAATGAGTTCAAAGGCGCATGATTCGTCATGCGCCTCTCAGTGGGCGACTGCCCACCGCGCATACTTGCGCGAGCCATGCGGCGCTTGAGCTAAAGAATAGATTTTTTACGCGGCGCGTGCTTGGGTGACAGGCACGCGCCGTCGTTTTCTCCGTCGGCGCGAACTTTAAGCCGGCGATTGAGAAATATTCTTAATCCTTCTCGTCTAAGGCTCCGTTTCGGCCGGTTTAGGTCTTTACTTTTGACCGGGACTTGGCCTAAATCGCCGGGTCGGTTCTGAAACCAGGGCGCTTACGGTTCTGCGCCCCCGTAACCGGATGGCATAAGATTTCGCCCCATGCGCCGCAGCGCGGGGGTCTAAAGGGAGTTTTACTCATGGGCGCAAAGCTCGGCGGCGGTGGCGGCGGTAAGTACAAGATCGAACAGAACTCAGACATCAACGTGACTCCGTTCGTTGACGTCATGCTCGTTCTGCTGATCATTTTCATGGTGTCCATTCCGGTGGCCACGGTCTCGATTAAGCTGGACCTGCCGCCCGCAAAGGCGCCCCCCACGGGTGAAAAGAAAAAGGATCCGGTCTTTATTTCGATCATGGGTCCGAACGATATCTATATCGCCGAGCGCAAGACGTCGCTCGAAACCCTGGACGCGGACGTCCGTGCCGCCCTTCAGTCGGACGACCCGCTCAACGAGCGCATCCTGGTCCGCGGCTGGAAGGACATCGAGTACAGGGACTTCGTGCAGGTCCTGAACGAGCTTCAGCAGCACGGCTACCTGAAGATCGGCCTGATCAACGAAGACATCGAATAGTCTTCGCGATCCTGGAATTTTAAAAACCCCGGCAGGTTTTCCTGCCGGGGTTTTTCTATGGTTTGAAAACTGGCTATATCACAGCAATCACGAACTTAAGGATAGGTTTGCGATCGCGGTAGGTGGCCACGCTTATCTCAAGCGGGGCAAAGCCTTGCGGCCGGTCCGACTTACTGATCCGTTTCGGATTTTCGCCCTACCGGCAGTTTGATGCCGCGCTTCATCAAGGCTTCACGCAGCAGCATTTCCAGCATCGAATTTGTCGAACGCAGCTCGGAGGCGGCCAACATCTCGACCGCCTCCATAACTTCGGGCCGGACCCGAAGCGGATAGGATTTCTTGCCCGGCGAAGCCATCAGCCGTAAAGCGTCCCGGTGTTGACGACCGGCTGGGCTTCACGGTCGGCGCACAGCACCACCAGCAGGTTGGACACCATGGCGGCCTTGCGCTCCTCGTCCAGATCGACCACGCCACGCTCGGACAGTTGCTCCAGCGCCATCTCGACCATGCCGACGGCGCCGGCGACGATCTTGTGACGGGCGGCGATCACGGCTTCGGCCTGCTGACGCTTCAACATCGCGCCGGCAATTTCCGGTGCATAGGCCAAGTGCATCAGGTGCGTCTCGTCGATGGTGACGCCGGCAACCTCGACGCGTTTGGCCAGGTCGTTCTTCAGACGCTCGCCAACGATTTCGGCATCATCGCGCAGGGTCGGCTGGCCGTCGTCGGCGTGATCGTAGGCATATTGCCGCGCCGTTTCACGCAGGGCTGTCTCAATCTGGATGTTGACGAAGGCGACATAGTCGTCGACGTCGAACAGGGCCTGAGCCGAATCGGCCACCCGCCACACGACATTGGCCGCGATTTCGACCGGGTTACCGCGCTGGTCGTTGACCTTCAGCGTTTCGCTGGTGACGTTGCGGACCCGCAGCGACACCTTCTTGCGGCCATACCAGAAGGGCACCCAGCGCAAGCCCGTGGTGCGATCGCTGCCCTTGTAATTGCCGAAGACCGTGATGGCGACGGCCTGGTTCGGCTGGACGGTGTAGAAACCGCAGAGCAGGAACAGCGCCGCCAGACCCAGAGCTATAGCGGCAAACCCCAGCACGCTGCGGGTCACCAGGACGGCGATGATCGCCGCCACAAGCGCCAGCAGGATCAGCAGCCACAGGCCACCACTTCCGCCGGCGCCAGGGATTTCGCCGGTTTTGTTGATAGATTTTTCGTTCATATTACCCTCCCGTCGCGACGTCGTCAGAGATGATCTCTCAGACGTCCATTTCCTTCACCACATAGCCCTTGCCGAAGGTCTTCGGCCGAAAGCGCAGAATCTTGTGCTGCTTCTGCTTGCGCAGCAGCACGCTCTGCATGGCGCCTTCCGCCTCATAGGCAACGGTGTAGTTCACAATCTCCCAACCCTGGGCCACCAAGGTGCTCAGGGGTTTATCGTCATCGGCCATGGCCCAACCCTCCAAAACTCATATCAAAGTGATATCACTTTATGCTGAGCCGGGCAAGACATCAATTCATGGTACAATAGGCGGTCACCGGAGCGCTCTCCGGTGCCTATGAGGGAGGGGAAGCCAATGCCGGCAAGGATTCGCACCAAAAGTGCAGTGTACAAAATCGAACAGAATTCCGATATCAACGTGACGCCATTCGTCGACGTCATGCTGGTTCTGCTCATTATCTTCATGGTGTCGATCCCCGTCGCCACGAAGGCGGTCAAGTTGGACATGCCGCCGCCCAAGGCTGGCGCCACAGGCAAAACACCAACCTTTATTTCCATCCAGGGGCCGGGCGACCTCTATATCGGCAGCCAGAAGACGAGCCTGGCACAACTGGATGCCGACCTGCGCGCCGCGCTACAAAGCCAACACCCCCTTGAAGAGCGCGTCCTGGTTCGCGGCAATGCCGACATTGAGTACGATGCCTTCATGCAGGTGTTGAACGAACTGAACGCCCACGGCTACACGCGGATCGGCCTGATCAACGAGGATATCGACTGACGGGGTTCCCTTCGCCGCCGTCCTGGCGTATCGGAACGCATGAACGATACCCCCGACGATATCGAAGACGACGATCTGGCCGAAACTGACGTCAATGTCCTGACCGCCACCGTTACCGCGGACGAGGCCGGCGACCGGCTGGATCGCGCCCTCACCGTCCATTTCCCCGACCTGTCGCGTGCCCGCCTGCAAGCCCTGATCGCCGAGGGCCGCCTGAGCCACAACGGCGCCGTCATCACCGACGGCAAGCACAAGGCGCGGCCGGGCGACTACAGCCTCAGCATCCCGGCCCTGATCAGCGCCAATCCCGAACCGCAGGACATCCCTCTCGATATCCTATTCGAGGACGAACACCTGATCGTCATCAACAAAGCCCCCGGCATGGCGGCTCACCCGGCGCCCGGAACGCGCGACGGCACCCTGGTCAATGCCTTACTGTTTCACTGCGGTGAGTCCCTGTCAGGCATCGGCGGCGTGCTGCGGCCAGGGATCGTCCACCGGCTGGACAAGGATACCTCCGGGGTCATGGTGGCGGCCAAGAGCGATGTCGCCCACCGCAGCCTGTCGGAATTGTTCGGACGCCACGATATCGACCGTGAATACAAGGCGGTGGTGCGCGGGGCGCCTCGCTACGTCTCCGGCACGGTCAATACCCGCATCGGCCGGTCGCATCATGACCGCAAGAAGATGGCGGTGTTACGCGGCGGCGGGCGCGAGGCCATCACCCACTATCGCCTGGAAGAGGTGTTCGGCACTGTCAAGCCCTTGGCGGCCTTGCTGAGCTGCCGGCTGGAAACGGGGAGGACCCACCAGATCCGGGTCCATATGGCGCATCTGGGCTGCCCGTGCCTGGGCGATCCGGTCTATGGTTCGGGCGCTCCGGCGCGCGAGGTCCAGGAGATTGTGCGCGACCTGGAATTCGGCCGTCAGGCCTTGCATGCCGGGCTGCTGGGGTTCGTGCATCCCATCACCGGTGAGAAGTTGAAGTTCAAGGCGAAGATGCCGGACGACATGGTCCAGTTGGTGGAAGCCTTGCAAGATATGTAGGGCTTACCGTCCGCCGCGCCACTTCTGGTACAGCATCCATCCGCCTAGGGCGACAAACAGCGCCACCATCACAATCAGCCACGGGTCGGTGATGATCTGCTGCCACGGCAGGTTCATGTGGCCTCGCGGTAGATATCGAAGGCGCCGAGGAATTCCGGATTGTGGATGATGCTGCCGCACGACAACTGATAGCGGCCGCTGTCGACCAGGTTGAAGGCATCCGGCACCAGCGGCAGGAAAAGTTCCTGGCCTGACTTCTTGCCGACGAGTGACAGCACGAACCCCTCCGAACGGTTGGCGCGAACCAGCCGCCCAGCCAGGATCTCGGTTGACATCAACGCGTCATCTGCCCCAATCTGGTTCATCCGTACCAGGATCAAGGTCCCGCGCATGGCCCTCAGGATGGGATGGTTGCGGTCGGCAAACGCCTCCGGCACCAGCTCATTCCAACGTCCCATTATTGATCGCTCACGGCCAACTCGCGTTGCTCGTGCCTCCGCGGGGGCGGCGAAACGTCGCCGGCACCCAAGTGAATCGTCTTGGGGGCGCTAGTTACAGTGCATAGTCTGAGCATCAGTACCCACCTTCAACATATGCGAATCGCGGCTTTTCACCGTCATCGGTTACCACAGTTTCGGTGAACATCGACAGCGGCCGCACCCACAGACGCGCATTGCCGGCTTCCTGGTGCAGAGGCGCATACAGCACCATAACCTCCTCGGTTTCGGAATGGGTCACGGTTCCGAACACCTTGTACAGCTTCTCCTTATAGTGGCGATAGGTGCCACGTTGGATGTCAGACTGGTAAAACGAGGTTGTCAGGGGCATCGCCGGCTCTTATCTGGATGTGGTCCAACCATGAACCTGTTCGTCGAGGATTGAAAGTGCACCGAGTTCTTATCATCGCCGGTTCCGACCCGTCGGGCGGTGCCGGAATCCAGGCCGACATCAAGACGGTGACCTGTCTCGGTGGCTATGCGATGACGGCCATCACCGCCCTGACCATCCAGAACACCCTTGGCGTCACCGGCGTCATGGCCGTGCCGCCCGACATCATCAAGGCCCAGGGCATCGCCTGTCTCAGCGATATCGGTGCTGACACGGTCAAGACCGGCATGCTGGGTGACGCCTCCGTCATGGAGGCCGTCGCCGAGGTCATGGATGCGACCGACGCCTTTGCCGTGGTCGACCCCGTCATGGTGGCCAAGGGCGGCCACCCGCTCTTGGCCGAACAAGCGGTCGCCGCGCTGAAGGCGGTAATGATTCCTCGCGCCGGGTTGCTGACCCCCAATGCGCCCGAAGCGGCCGCCCTCACCGGGTTCGCGGTGGAAAATGAGGATGACGCCCGCCGCGCTGGCGAGGCGCTGTTGAAGGCCGGGGCACGCAATGTCCTGGTGAAGGGCGGGCATCTGCCCGGCCCCGAAGTGGTTGACCTGCTGTTTACCCAGGACGCCGTCTTCCGGTTCGCCTCGGAGCGCGTTGATACCCGGCATACCCATGGCACCGGCTGTACGCTGGCCAGCGCCTGCGCCGCGCTGTGGCGAGCGGAGCGGCCTCTGAACGAGACCATCGAGCTGGCACGGGACTATGTGATCGGCGCCATCCTGATGGCACCGGGCTTGGGTGGCGGGCATGGGCCTTTGCGGCATAACTGGTTGTTGTGATTTTTGAACGCCTCATGCCAAAAAGTGGCGTCCACTTTTTGGCATGAGGCTCACAAGAAAACCCTCCGCCGAAGCGAAGGGTGGTAGAAATGTCACCGGATATAAATACGGTTTGGAAAGCCGTCAGGGTGAGCCGAAAAGGGCTGGTTTCGAGAACCGGAGCGGAGCGTACCGTGCTCAAAAAGCGAAGCGTTAGCACAGCT
>NZ_GL883078.1:646056-650735 GCF_000204015.1 Asticcacaulis biprosthecium C19
CTCTATTCCGCAAAGATGTGTGCATACCTTAGCGCAAGCGCGGGGAGGTATAAAAAGATAAAAAAGACCCGGAGCCTGCGGTGAGGTGCAGACTCCGGGTCCATGGGGGACAGGAACGGTCGGGTTTACGGGGCAGCCGACCGTTCCGGCCCTTGGCCAACTGGTAAGGGAGGAGGATTACCAGCGGTTGACGTCGTGACGCTCCGAGCGAACCTGGCCGGACAGGTTATCCAGACGATACTCAAGGGTTGCCACTTCCTGGCGGTTCAGGCCGCGGCCGGAACGTTCGTACGAGCGCTTCAGCGACACGATGTCGCGCAGGCGGTATTGCAGGCGTTCACCTTCGCGGCGGCTGATCTGGCCGTTGCGGCGGCCCTGGTCGATGCGATGGCGAATCTGGTCGATCCGGTTTTCGATGCGGTTCTCGGCGCGGTCGTCCCAGCGGCCACCACCGCGGTGATCATCCCAACGGCCGCCACGTTCATTATCGCGGTAGCCACGCTCATTCTCGCGGTAGCCGCGCTCATTGCTGTCACGGTAGCCAACCGAAACCGTAGCGCCGGTGTCGGCAAATGCCGGGGCGGCCATGCCGGTCAGGGCGGAGGCGGCGACGGCCAGGGCGATCAGGGTATTGCGGGTCTTCATGGTCTTTCTCCTTGCTCAGGGTTTCGTATCGGTCGCTGTCCTTCAGCGATGAGGCCATAATGACATGCTGGAACTGAGCCCAACCTGAACGGTGCGGTTCATTTTCGGTTCAGGTGATGATTGACCCGACGGGGCTTTTGGCGCATGACCGCGCCATATATTTTAAGGAGCTTCGAACATGCCCCTGCCTGCCACCAAGCCCGCCCGCGCCCCCGAACGGCCATGGTTTTCCTCCGGTCCGACGTGCAAGCGTCCCGGCTGGAGCGTGCAGGCCCTGTCGGGCGCACCGGTCGGCCGTTCGAATCGCTCCAAGGTCACCGTGGGCCGCATCAATCAGGCCCTGGAACTGACACGTTCCATCCTGCAGATCCCCGCCGAATACCAGGTGTTCATGACGCCGGGCTCCGACACAGGCGCCTTCGAGGCCGCCATGTGGAACCTGTTGGGGCCACGCAAGGTGCAACTCCTGGCCTTTGAAAGCTTTGGCCAATTGTGGGCCGACGACGCCACCAACCACCTGAAACTGGATGCCGAGGTTCTGAGCGCACCTTATGGCCGCCTGCCGGATTTGACGAAGATAGACCCCACCGCCGACCTGGTCTTTCCGTGGAACGGCACCACTTCGGGCGTTTGCCTGAGCGATGGCGAATTTCTGAAGGGCCATGAGGGCCTGGTCCTGTGCGACGCCACCTCGGCGGCCTTCTGCATGGAGTTGCCGTGGGCTGACCTGGATGTCGCCACCTTTTCGTTTCAGAAGGCTCTGGGCGGAGAAGCCGGGATCGGTATTCTTGTCCTGTCGCCGCGCGCCGTCGAACGCCTCAACACCTTCGATTCCGGCCGGCCCATCCCCAAGGTCCTGCGCCTGAAAAAAGGCGACAAGGCCGATCCGAACATCCTCGGCGGCGATGCCATCAACACCTTCTCCTTCCTGGTCGTCGAGGACTATCTCGACGCCTTGCGCTGGGCGTCGCTGGAAGGCGGTCTGGAAGGGCTGATCAACCGCTGCAACCGCAATTTCGAAACCCTGCGCGAATGGGTCGAGGCCACCGACTGGATCGATTTCGTCGCCGAGGTCGAAGCCCAGCGTTCCACCACGTCGGCCTGCCTCAAATTCGTGGCGCCCGACGTTACCGCGCGATCGGCCGAGTTCCAAGCGAAACTGGCGACAAAAATCGGCTCATTGCTGGAGGTCGAGGGCGTGGCCTTCGACGTCACCGGCTATCGCGCAGCACCGCCGGGCCTGCGTATCTGGTGCGGCTGCACCGTCGAAGCCGATGATATCGACGCCCTTTTGCCGTGGCTGGAATGGGCCTACGCCCATGCGCTGGAAGCTCTGACATCGGACGATAAAGCGCCCGCTTGAACCTCCGTAGTGTTTTATCAGATTAAAACACTTTCTTTGGCGCGCAATTTATCCGAAAAGTGGCAACCACTTTATCGGATTGCGCTTTTAAGGGGTTACAAGGGCCGATTCCTGCTCTATAGGGTCGCACCGTTTGTTGACCGGGCCATGGTTGCGCCCGAATGAAGAACGGAGTCTTCCCTTGGCGAATGTAACGGTGATCGGAGCCCAGTGGGGCGATGAAGGCAAGGGCAAGCTAGTCGACTGGCTGTCGAACCGCGCCGACGTTGTTGTACGTTTCCAGGGCGGCCACAATGCCGGCCATACCCTGGTCGTCGATGGCAAGGTCTATAAGCTGAGCCTGCTGCCCTCCGGCGTCGTCCAGGGCAAACATTCCATCATCGGTAACGGCGTCGTCGTCGATCCGTGGGCGCTGTTCAGCGAAATCGCCAAGGTCGAAGCCCAGGGCCTGAGCATCACACCTGACCTGCTCAACATCGCCGACAATGCCTGCCTCATCCTGCCGATCCACAGCGAACTGGACATCGCCCGCGAAGCCGCCGCCGGCGCCGGCAAGATCGGCACCACCGGCCGCGGCATCGGCCCGGCCTACGAAGACAAGGTCGGCCGCCGCGCCATCCGCGTTGCCGATCTGGAAGATCTGGACGCCCTGTCCGGCAAGATCGACCGCCTGCTGACCCACCACAATGCCTTGCGTCAGGGCCTGGGCCTCCCTGATGTCGACGTCGCTGCCCTGACCGATCAGTTGAAAGAGATAGCGCCGCGCCTGCTGCCCTTCGCCCGTCCCGTCTGGTACGTGCTCGACAAGGCGCGTCAGGAAGGCAAGCGCATCCTGTTTGAGGGGGCGCAAGGCGCGCTGCTCGACATCGACCATGGCACCTATCCGTTCGTGACCTCGTCCAACACCGTCGCCGGCCAGGCCGCCGCCGGTTCTGGCCTGGGTCCCAAGTCAGTCGGCTATGTTCTGGGAATTCTCAAGGCCTACACCACCCGCGTCGGTTCGGGCCCCTTCCCGACCGAGTTGTTCGATGAGATCGGTCAGGGCATCGCCACACGCGGCCACGAATTTGGCACCGTCACCGGTCGTGCCCGTCGCGTCGGCTGGCTGGACGCCGTCCTGGCGCGCCAGTCGATTGCCATCAACGGCATCGACGGCATAGCCCTGACCAAGCTCGACATCCTGGACGGCATCGAAACCATCAAGGTCTGCGTCGGCTACAAGGTCGGCGACAAAGTGCTGGATTATCTGCCGGCCGGTTTCAAGGCGCAGCAGGGTATCGAGCCGGTCTATGAAGAACTGCCGGGCTGGAGCGACAGCACCCAGGGTGCGCGGTCGTGGAAGGATCTGCCGGGCAATGCCGTCAAATATGTCCGCCGCATCGAGGAACTGATCGGCGCGCCGGTGGCCCTGCTGTCGACCAGCCCCGAGCGCGACGATACCATCCTGATGCGCGATCCGTTCCAGGATTGATTGAGAACGGTGTTCCCTTTGTTGTAAAGGGATTCACCGTCTTTTTACCCTGTTCCGAAAACGGATGTTTACCAGTTTCGGCTAGACTCTTTATGCGTAGAGCCGAAAGAGTTGCATGTTCGCCCTGGATCCCCGCCTTCAAGCCAAGCTTCGTATGCATTTGAGCCGTGTCCTCATCCTTGAGGAGAATACGGCCTATGCCCGGATGCTGGCGGATATGCTGCGGAGTATCGGGGCTGACAACATCGTCATCGAAACCGACGACAACCGCGCCATGGCGATGGCGCGCAGTCTCAACCCCCAGTTGATACTCATCGAATACAAGGCCAGCCGGGTCGACGGTATCGAATTCGTCAAGGCCCTGCGCCGCAGCGACCTGGCTTGCCGCAAGACGCCGGTTATCATGGTCAAGGCCGGGGTCACCCCGGCGCAGTTGAGCGAGGCGCGTAATGCCGGCGTCCACGAAATGCTGATGAAACCCTTCGCCTGGCAGGATCTGATGACCCGGCTGGAAAACGTGCTGTTCAAGACGCGCGACTGGGTGGAGGTCCTCTCCTATGTCGGGCCGGACCGCCGCCGCTTCAACACCGGCGACTACAAGGGTGCCAAGAAGCGCAAATCGGAAAAGGACGGATCGGGGCGAATCGCCGTTGAAGAGGCCGTGCGTTTGCTGAAAGCGTCACTGGAACTTTTCGACGACGACGGCGAAACCATGATGCGCACGGTCATGCAGCAGATGGCGGTGATTGTGCCGGCGGCCAAGTCGATCAAGGAAACCAAGTTTCTGGCAGCGGTGACGGCCATCATCGGTGATCTGAAGCTGCGGGTTCTGACCAAGGCGCGGCTGACAGTTCAGGTCGAAGCCATGATCAAGGCGCTTGGCATGAACAAGGCCAGCGGCAATCAGTGGGCACACGATCTGTTTGCCAAGGGCATGGCCGACCAGGAGGCCGAAATGGCCGCCGCCAGGCGGTTGTCGACGGAACTGGATCTGGACAAGCACACCGGCGCGGCGGCGTAGGTCTGCCATTTCGAGGCGAGACACAGCCCAAAGTGTCGAACCGCGAATAGACGCGAATAAGAAAGAGGGCCCGAAGGCACTCCCGAAAACATCAATCTGCGCAAAGTTCGGGCCGCGGAAAGTTCAGGTTACCAGGAATATTCGCGCTTATTCGCGTTCATTCGCGGTTCCAACCTTCT
>NZ_GL883078.1:650955-686058 GCF_000204015.1 Asticcacaulis biprosthecium C19
CACGATGAGTCAAGGTCATCGTGGATTGGTATTATGCTGCCTTTGATGCCGTCATTGCTTTTTGAAGCTTTTCGAACGCGCGGACCTCGATCTGGCGCACGCGCTCGCGCGACACGCCGAAACGTTCGGCCAGGTCTTCCAGGGTGGTCGGGCTGTCCTTCAGACGGCGCTCGGTCAGGATTTCACGCTCGCGGGCGTTCAATTCACCCATCGCGGCTTCCAGAAGGCCCATGCGCTGGCTGTATTCTTCCGAGTCGGCCAGTACGGTTTCCTGCGAGACCTGCTTGTCGTCGACCAGCCAGTCCTGCCACTCCGACTCACCTTCCGAAGCGCGGATCGGCGCATTGAGCGACGAGTCCGGCGACGACATGCGGCGGTTCATGTTGATGACGTCGGTTTCCGACACGCCCAGCTTGGTGGCGATCTGTTCGACCTGTTCGTGGCGCAGGTCGCCCTCTTCCAGGGCAGAGATCTCCGACTTCACCTTGCGCAGATTGAAGAACAGCTTCTTCTGGGCGGCCGTCGTGCCCATCTTGACCAGCGACCACGAACGCAGGACGTATTCCTGGATCGACGCCTTGATCCACCACATGGCGTAGGTGGCCAAGCGGAAGCCACGATCGGCATCGAACTTCTTGACCGCCTGCATCAGGCCGACATTGCCTTCGGAGATGACTTCGCCGACCGGCAGGCCGTAACCGCGGTAGCCCATGGCGATCTTGGCCACCAGGCGCAGGTGCGAGGTGACCAGCTTATGCGCCGCCTTGGGATCCTGATGCTCCTGCCAACGCTTGGCCAGCATGAATTCCTCGTCCTTGGCCAGCATCGGGAACTTGCGGATTTCCGACAGGTAGCGGTTGAGGCCGCCGTCGGGCGACAGGGCCGGAGTCGAGGACAGGTTGGACGTAGTCAGGGCAACGGAGCTGCTCATCGGTGTATCTTCGCTTTCAGGGGACCGATCGCTGAGATCGGAAGAGGAAGTCGTGTCGGTCATGAACTCAAGGCCTTGTCTGCGAAGGGAGAAACGCAGAGGGACCAAGTTCATGCCCGACAACTGCGTTCAGATTTAGGAAGGGTTTTGCCAAAAAAAAGACCCTGGCCCACCACAAAATCTAAATTGTGGCTTTAGCGTAGCACGCAGACATCGGTACCGGTTGTCACAAGACGGTGAGTGCAGTGCAACACATTGCGCGAGGTACGGTTTTAGGGTTCCCGAATGCCGTCCCAGGGCTCGCGCTTCAGGAAGTACTGCAACATCCAGACATCCTTGCGGGTGCGGCCACAACGCGGACAGTCCGCGTCATGTTTTTCGCCGGGCACGTAGAAGAAGCTGCCGTCAACGTGGTTGCGGGTATCGATATGTTTGCCACAACGCGGGCACAGGAAGAAGAACTGCGAAACGGCGACAACGAAGAAGGCGAAGGCGAACAACAGTGGCGCAACACCACTGAGGCTGCCGACAAGGCAGCCCATCAACAGGACGAAATAGATAGCGGCACGCCAGTGATAACCCGTCATCCTGCTCCGCCGATGGCCTTCCAAACGCGCATGGCCTGTTTCATCTCGGCCACGTCATGAACACGCACCATCTTGGCACCTTCCGCAACGGCATGCAAATGGACCGCGACGGTGGCCCCGATGCGCGCGTCGGGCTGTGACGGCTCTGCACCTTCACGTTCTTCCAGAGCCGCGATGAAACGTTTGCGCGACGCCGCCATGACCAGGGGAAAGTCATGGCCGGCCAGACGGCGGGTGGCGCGGATCAGGTCGAGATTATGGTCCAGGTTCTTGCCGAAACCAATGCCGGGATCCAGCCATATCCGATCCCGCGCCACGCCCACCTTGAGCGCCGCGCCGGCGCGTTCCAGCAGGTAAGACTCGACCTCGGCCGTGACGTCATCGTACCACGGGTTCGTCTGCATGGTGCGTGGCTCACCTTTCATATGCATCAAAATGATATCGCCATCCAGCCGCGCGGCTGTTTCCAGACTCTCGGAACTGTACGTTAGGCCACTGATATCATTCCAGATTTTTGCGCCGGCCTTGAAAGCCTCTTCTGCGACTTCCGGTTTGAAGCTATCGATGCTGATAGGGATATCGGTCATGGCTGACAGGGCCAGGATCAGCGGCACCACGCGATTGATTTCTTCTTCAAGGGTGACAGGCGCGGCGCCAGGCCGGGTGGATTCACCCCCGATATCCAGCACGTCGGCACCGTCTTCGATCAGTTGCTGGGCGTGGGCCAGGGCGGCTTCGAGTCCAAAGTGGCGGCCGCCATCCGAGAAGCTGTCCGGCGTAACATTGACCACGCCCATGATCAGCGGGCCCTTGGCAGCATAAAGATCCAACAGCAAACGCGTACTCCCTTTTCAGGGGAAAATTACCTTGATTCCTGAAACAAGGAACTCCCCTGTTTTCGGGGGACCGGATAGGCTGCGAAGAGTAGGAAAGCGTGTCCACAGATTACACAGATTTCACAGATTAAGACGCTGAATAATCTGTGAAATCTGTGTAATCTGTGGACCTACTTTACTTTTCCTATCCGCTTGATCTCCCAGTTGAGCTCGACACCCAGTTTCGTCAGGACGTCGGCGCGGACGGCCTCACCCAGGCCTTCCAGATCCGCCGCTGTTGCTTCGCCGGTATTGATCATGAAGTTGGCGTGCAGTTCCGAGAACTTTGCGCCGCCGTGAAGCTTGCCGCGCCAACCGGCTTCATCAACGCATTGCCAAGCCGAGCGGCCCTGTGGGTTCTTGAACGTGGAGCCACCGGTCTTTTCACGGATCGGCTGGGTCCTTTCACGGCGGCTGGTAATCTCGTCGATGCGCGCCTGTACCGCGACAGGATCGTCAGGGGTGCCGCGAAACGTCGCCTGCATCCAGACAATATCGCCGGGGATCTGCGTATGACGATAGGTAAAACCGAAATCCGCGTTTTGGAACTCACGGCGCGCGCCCGTCCGATCATAGCCCCAGGCCGAGACGAGAACGTCCTTGGTCTCGCGGCCGTAACAGCCGGCGTTCATGGTCAGCGCGCCGCCAATCGTCCCGGGAATACCGGCGTAAAACTCAAGCCCTGCCAGTCCGGCCTTGGCGGCGGTACGCGCGACCATTGAATCGAGCGCGCCCGGCCCGGCGGTGATAAGCTCACCCTGGACACTAATTTCAGCAAAGGCCTTGCCCGCCAGCCGGACGACAACGCCGTCGACGCCGCCATCGCGGATGATGACGTTGGACCCGACACCGAGATAAATCACGGGAACAGCCGGATCGAGTGCCCGCAGGAAGTCGCTCAGGTCCTGCGGATCGGCCGGAATGAACAGCACCTCCGCCGGCCCGCCGACGCGGAACCAGGTAAACGGCGCCAGCGCCGTGTCTCGGGCGATCTTGCCGCGAACGGTGGGAAGGTTGTCACGCCAGGCCATAGCTATTTCCGTTGCTCCACACCTAGTTCTATCAATCGCACACAAAGCGAGCGGGCAAGTTCCTCATGGTCGATCAACCAATCATATTCACGTCCATTGACCATGAAACCTATGGCCCCATCCCGGATAAAGTAATCAGCCAGGGTTCGGCCTTCCGCAAACAGGTAGCTATCGGGGTTAGCGATGATCGCCGCCAGTTCCGGAGATAGCGGCTGGCCTCCGGCCTTCCGCTTCATGCCTTCAGCGCTTCCAGTTGCCCCGGCAGGGCATAGGCCCACTGGGTGATGTCGCCGGCGCCCAGGCAGACCACCAGGTCGCCCGGCCGGGCTTCGGCAGCAACCAGTCCCGCCAGGGCCGCCGGACCGTCGAGCGCGACGGCGTTGCGATGGCCGAAACGGTGCAGGCCTTCGACGAGGGCGGTCTTGCTGACGCCATCAATCGGGGTCTCGCCGGCGCTGTAGACATCGGCGACGATGACCGCGTCGGCATCGTGAAAGCATGACGAGAACTCGGTCATCAGGTCGCGCAGGCGGGTATAGCGGTGCGGCTGGACCACCGCGATAACCTTGCCCTGGCTGACCTGACGCGCGGCCGTCAGCACGGCGGCGATTTCAACCGGGTGGTGGCCATAGTCGTCGATGATGCGGATGCCGTCGACCACGCCTGTCGTCGTAAAGCGACGCTTGACCCCGCCGAAACCGGCCAGACCGGTGCGCACGGCATCTTCGGTCACGCCCAGTTCACGGGCGATGGCTATGGCAGCGGTGGCATTGCTGACATTGTGGTTGCCGGTCATCGGCAGGCGGATCTTTTCCCAGGTGAAGGGTTCGACACCCGTGGGCGAGAACTGGACGTCGAACAAGGCGCCTTCCGGGCCGAATGAGATGTTCAGGCAGCGGACCTCGGCCTGGGGGCTGACGCCATAGGGGATCAGGCGGCGGTTCTCGACCTTGGCGGCCAGGGCCTGGACTTCCGGATGGTCGATGCAGACAGCGGCGAAACCGTAGAAGGGGATGTTTTCGACGAAATCGACAAAGCCCTTCTTGACTGCTTCGAAATCGCCCCAGTGATCGAGGTGTTCGGCGTCGATATTGGTAACAATGGCCAGGGTCGATTTGAGTCGCAGGAAGGAGCCGTCGGATTCGTCGGCCTCGACCACGATCCAGTCGCCGTCGCCGACCTTGGCATTGGTGCCGTAGTTGTTGATGATACCGCCATTGACCACGGTCGGGTCCATGCCGCCGGCGTCCAGCAGGCAGGCGACCATCGAGGTGGTGGTGGTCTTGCCGTGGGTGCCGCCAACCGCGATCGAGAACTGCAGCCGCATCAGTTCGGCCAGCATTTCGGCGCGGCGGACCAGCGGGATGCGGCGGCGGCGCGCCTCCATCATCTCGGGATTGTCATGCTTGACGGCGGTCGAATAGACTAGGGCGCAGACGCCGTCGCTGACGTGTTCGGTGGCGTGGCCGATGAAGATCTTCGCACCCAGCTTTTCCAGGCGTTCGGTATTGGCCGACGCCTTGGCGTCCGAGCCTTGCACCTGGTAGCCGATCTTGAGCATGATTTCGGCGATGCCGCTCATTCCGATGCCGCCAATGCCGACGAAATGCACCGGGCCGAGGTCGAACGGGGTGGGGCGGATTTGGGACAGAGAGGCCATAGGGACAGGTTCACGCGCGACAAAAGGGGGGAAGGATTACGCGCTTTATACTACGCTGCCTTGGCTGTCACGGGGCGTTTTCAACTTGGTCGCAGAGGCGTTTCATGGCACCATGCGACCGAGGCTAAAGGTGCAGATGATGGACAGGATTACGGTGTCTCTGGACGACGGCAACAGCGATTGGGTGCAGCAGCAGGCCGGCAGCAGCGCGGACGCCTATGTCAATGACGTGCTGCGCAGGCATCAGGAACGCAAGGCGGCTGAGGCGGAATTGCGGGACTTGATACAGGAGGGGCTCGACAGCGGGGTGGAATACCGCTCGCCGCAGCAAATCATGCAGGACGTCAGGGAGCGACTCAAGCGCGATGGCGTACAGATTAAGCCGTAAGGCGGGCGCCGACCTCGATAATGTCTCCGACTATTCGATGCGCGAATTCGGTTAGCGACAGGCCGATTCTTACATGTCAGGCTTGGTCGACGTCTTTGAGATGTTGACGAATAATCCTTTGGCTGGAAAAGCGCAGCGCAACGTCCAAGATGGAGTGCGCTGTTTCGTTCATGCCAGTCACTCCATTTTCTATGTTCCAGCCGAGGGTGATATACTGATTGTTCGTGTCCTGCACCATGCACAGGACCCGCTAAGGCACCTCTGACGACGTCTCGATCAGCATGCTGGTCGTCCTGTGACATGAGGGGTTTAGATTCGCCCCCCGGATGAAATCGGGCGCCCACGCCACACCCCATTAATGATTTGTTAACCACGTTGTCTTTTGGCGACTCCGCCTGTACGTTTTCCACTGAGTCTGGTGACGTCACCGGAGATGGTTTCTGGGGCTGAATGTGGTAGCCAAGGTATGGATATACAGTCTCGGCTGGGGGATCCTTGGCCTCTGCGTGGCTCTGGCCTTGCCGCGTCGCGCCGAGGGCCTGGAGACCATGTTGCGCAGTCAGGTCGAACAGCGCCTGGCCGCTCAGGGGCTGGGCGGGTTCGAGGTGCGGATGGACGGACAGGCCACCACCCTCGCCTATCGTGACGATGGTTTTGGCCAGACCGCCGCGTCAGGCGAAAGCGCCCGCGACCGGATGCTCCGCGCTGTCGCTGTGGCCCGCGGCGTCACCGGCGGCCTGCCGGAAAGCCAGATCTATGGCAGCCTGCTGATGGGGCCCGTGACGCGCGTCCGCATGGACGAAGGTTCCGTCGACCTGATGCAGGCGCGGCTGGACGGCGCCGCGACCCAGACCGCCGTAACCGAGCAGGTCTTGCAGGCTGCGGAAGACTGCACGGACCGGGTCACGGCGGCCGTCGCCGACCGGCGCCTACAGTTCATCTCAGGCAGCGCCGAACTGACCGGCGATAGCCAGGCCATCCTGATCGACATCTACAACACCATCCAGACCTGCCCGCAGAACCTGGCCCTCAGCGTCGAGGGCTATACCGACAATGTCGGTCAGGACAACGACAATATGAAGTTGTCGACGGCCCGTGCCGAAGCCGCCGCCTTTGCCCTGATCGATCTGGGTCTGGCGCAGGCTTCGGTCAGTTCGCGCGGCTACGGCGCTCAGAACCCGATCGCCGACAATACCAGCGAAGACGGCCGGGCGCGCAACCGCCGGGTCGACTTTATCCTGCGGCCGCGGGACGAGCCGGAGGGGCCATAATGCTGTATTTAATTTATGATCTTCGCTGGCTTCTGCTTGCCGCCCTTTTGCTCGGGGCGGTGTTCGGCTTTGCCGCCCATCGTTGGGGGCGCTGACATGCTGTGGCTGTGGCTGCAATCGCTGGTTCTGATTGCCCTGACCTTTTCGCTCGGTCTGGTGCTGGGCCATGTCGTGTCCGCCTTCACGCGTCAGGCGCGTCCGGAACCGGTTGTGGAGACGGCATTTGACACGCCTGAACCGTATGCGCCGTATCACGGCTACGATGTTGAGCCGCAACCTGTGCCGGCTGTCGCTGAACCGCTTCCGCCGCGGCCGGAGCCGGCCGCACCCCCGCGAAGGATCAAACCGGCGGTGCTGTTCCCGATCAATCAGTTCGGCATTGTGACCGTGACCCAGGCGCCGGCGATCTGACCGCGCCATGAAGCCGCCGCAGTTGTTTCCGACAACGGGTCGGCGGGAATCGCTGTAGGGTTCGCATCATGAAAAAAAGCATGATCCATTTGGCCGGTTGGGCGGCCTTGCTGGTTGTCGGGGTCATTGCCCTGTCCACAACCAAGACGGAAACGGAAACACGACTGAAAAGTGAAGCCGCGGCCAAACTGACCCAGGCCGGCGTCACCGGTGTAACCGTGACGGCATCGGGGCAGGACCTGGTGCTCAATGGCAAACCCGACAAGATTGCCGCCGCCCAGGCCGCGTTGAAACCCGACGGCTTCTGGACGGGGCCGGTCGTGGCCGTGAGGGTCATGACGGCAACGACGGTGGCGACGGCCAGTCCTGCGGTTGCCAGCGAAAGCGTCAGCGCGACACAAAGCGTCAGTTCGAGCTCGGCATCGACCTCAGCGGCTGCGACATCATCCGCGGCCGCCACCGTCGCAGAGCCTGCGCCAGCAAAACCGCTCAATCGCGCCGGTCAGCGCTGCCAGGACCGGATCAACTCTGCGGTCGCCGGCGGCGGTATCGGCTACAGGTTCAACGCCTACGAACTGACGCCGCAAGGCGAGCGGACCATGCGCGAGGTTCATCGCGTGCTGAAGCGCTGCCCGGCGGAGGTGAAACTGACCATCACCGGCTATACCGACAATGTCGGCGCCGACGAGGTCAACAAGTCCCTGTCGGCCGGACGCGCGGTCGACGCCATGAATGCCCTGACCGCCGCAGGCTGGCCCGACGATAAGGTCACGGCCGTTGGCGCCGGCAGCGCCGATCCGGTGGCCAGCAATGCCACCGCCGCGGGGCGTAAAAAGAACCGCCGCGTCGTCTTTACCCTCAGTTCCGCGAGTTAGGCCATGCTATATCTGATCTCCGAACTGCGCTGGTGGTTGTTGCTGGCTTTGGTGCTGGGCGTCGCTGTCGAATACGCCGCCCGCCGTTACGGCAAATAGGAAGGACGCGCCATGTCGATGCTGCTGAAATCCGCCGTCTTGTTGATCGCCGCCTTCCTGATCGGGCGCGGCATCGGCTATCTGCTGACCCGTCAGGCGCGCAAGCCCGCCGAAAAGCCGAAGCCACGTTTCCTGGAGAACGAAGCGCCTGCTGTCGCGCCCGTCCAGCCGCCGATTGAGGTTGAGCCGGTGTCGCTGGAGCCCGAGCCCGTAGCGCTGCCAGCGACCGGGACGATCGTGGCCAAGGCGCCGAAAGCGAAAACCAAGCCCAAGCCTGAGCCCGAAGTCGCGGCGAAAACACGTGCACGCAAAGCCGAAGCCGCCCCGTCGGTCTCACCCCTGGCGGCCATGACGCCCGACCAGGTCGAAGCTGCCGTGGCTGCTGCCGGGGTTCCTGTCGAGCCCGCCCGGTTGAAGACTGCGGACAAGGGCAAGCCTGATCCGCTGCTGGATATCGTCGGCATTGGTCCGGTCAATGAGGTGCAGCTTCATGCTCTGGGGATTTATCATTTCCGCCAGATCGCCGCCTGGACACCTGAGAACATCAAGTGGGTGTCCGAGCGCATCAAGTTCCCCGGCCGGATCGTTCGCGAAAACTGGATGAAACAGGCGGCGGAGTTTGAGGCGGCGAAGAAGGGGTAGCGAATGCTACATAAGATCGGTACTTGGATAGCAGTGACAAGCTTTCTCCTAACCGCATCCGTAGCGGTAGCTTGGGAGGACCGGTACTTTATCATCTACTTTTGGCCGAACCAACATCATCTGAACGAGGACGCTCTTGCGGTCGTCGGTGCCGCGGCGGAGCATTACAAGCTCAATTCGAAATGGTCTGGCAGATGTTCCCCTCCCATCATCAAGCTAGACATTGCCGGGCATACCGATACGGTTGGAGATGAAGCGGAAAACCTTCAATTGTCGCAGCGACGTGCATTTCAGGTGGCTGACGAACTGGTCAGGCTGGGCGTTCCAAAAGCGATAATGCAAATAGGCGCTAAGGGTGAGGCCCAGCTTGCCGTGAAAACGGATGACGACGTTAGGGAACTTCTGAACAATCGCGTTTCGATCGACTACTATTTTGAAGATCGCCCACGCGACTGCTGGGAAAAGCGCCAAAATCATTGAGGTTGAGAGGGCGGACAAACCGGTACGGCTTCCGCGACCAATAACCTACTTCCTAAGTTGCCCCAGATCGCGGACGGCGCCGGTGTCGGCAGAGGTGACCAGGGCGGCATAGGCCTGCAGGGCCGCCGAAACCACGCGGTCACGGTTTTGCGGCGTGTAGGCCTCCTTGCCCCTCGCCTCTTCTTCGGCGCGGCGGTCGGCGATTTCGGTTTCGGAGATGGCCAGTTGGATCGAGCGCTTCGGAATATCGATCTCGATCCTGTCACCTTCGCGGACCAGGGCGATCAGTCCGCCCGACGCTGCTTCGGGTGAGGCGTGACCGATCGACAGACCTGAGGTGCCGCCCGAGAAACGGCCGTCGGTCAGCAGGGCGCAGGCCTTCCCCAAGCCCTTCGACTTGAGATAGGTCGTCGGGTACAGCATTTCCTGCATGCCCGGACCGCCCTTGGGGCCTTCGTAGCGGATGACGACGATGTCGCCTTCGACGATCTTGTTGTTCAGTATGGCCACCGTGGCCTCGTCCTGGGATTCGAAAACGCGCGCCGTGCCGTTGAATTGCCAGATCGATTCATCGACCCCGGCGGTTTTCACGATACAGCCCTTTTCGGCGATGTTGCCGTACAGAACCGCCAGGCCGCCGTCCTTGGTGAAGGCATTTTCCTTCGAGCGGATCACGCCGCCGATGCGGTCGCGGTCCAGTTCGTCCCAGCGGCGCTCCTGCGAAAAGGCCTGGGTGGTGCGCACGCCGCCTGGCGCCGCTTTGAAGAATTCGGTGACCTCTTCGTCATTGGTCTGGCGGATGTCCCAGTAGCTGAGGGCATGGGCCAGGGACGGCGAGTGGACGGTTTTCGATTCCGTATGCAACAACCCGCCGCGCGCCAGCTCACCCAGGATTCCCATGATGCCGCCGGCGCGGTGGACGTCCTCGACATGGACATCGGACGCGGCCGGGGCGACCTTGCAGAGGCAGGGCGTCACGCGCGAAATGCGGTCGATATCGGCCATGGTGAAGTCGACGCCGGCTTCCTGGGCGGCGGCCAGGATGTGCAGCACGGTGTTGGTCGATCCACCCATGGCAACGTCTAAAGCCATGGCGTTCTCGAACGCTTCTTTGGTCGCGATGTTGCGCGGCAGGACCGAGGTATCGTCCTTTTCGTAGTAGCGCTTGGTAATGTCGACGATCAAACGGCCGGCCTGTTCGAACAGGCGCTTGCGGTCGGCGTGGGTGGCCAGGGTCGTGCCGTTGCCGGGTAGGCTGAGACCCAGGGCTTCGGTCAGGCAGTTCATCGAATTGGCGGTGAACATGCCCGAACACGATCCGCAGGTCGGACAGGCGGCTTCTTCAACGGCCTTGACCTGGGCGTCGGAGATGCGGTCGTCGCCGGCCTGAATCATGGCATCGATCAGGTCGAGCGAATGGGTCTGGTTGACGCCGTTCTCATCGGCCCACACCACCTTGCCGGCCTCCATAGGACCACCGGAGACGAAGACGACCGGGATATTGATGCGCATGGCGGCCATCAGCATGCCCGGCGTGATCTTGTCGCAGTTGGAGATACAGACCATGGCGTCGGCGCAGTGGGCATTGACCATATATTCGACGCTGTCAGCGATCAGGTCGCGCGACGGCAGAGAATACAGCATGCCGCCGTGCCCCATGGCGATGCCGTCATCGACGGCGATGGTGTTGAATTCCTTGGCAACGCCGCCGGCGGCTTCGATCTCACGCGCGACCAACTGGCCGAGGTCCTTGAGGTGGACGTGGCCGGGCACGAACTGGGTGAAACTGTTGACGACGGCAATGATCGGCTTGGAAAAATCGGCGTCAGTCATGCCGGTCGCCCGCCAGAGCGCCCGTGCGCCCGCCATGTTGCGGCCAAAGGTGGTGGTGCGGGAACGATAGGCGGGCATGATGGTTACCTGTGAAAATACTTGGCGCGACAGGGGTTTGCGCTTTTGGGTCCTATATAGTCTTGAACGTCGGGATGGCAATAATCGAATGCGTTGAATGACTTCATCGCTCCCTCTCCCCACCTGAGGGGAGAGGGCTGGGGTGAGGGGTTGGTTCGGTTGGAAACCGTAGAAGCCCAACGTCCTCAACCCCTCACCCGATCGCGTTCACTGCGTTCCGCTCTCGTCCTCTCCCCCAGGTGGGGAGAGGGAAAGAAGAAGAAATTCCGTATCTTCAGGCTTCTAGCAGCAGCTTTTTTTTGGCCGCAGGGGCCATCCAGCGCAGGATATCCGGCAAAAGCGTTCCGCCATGTTGATCGGAGTGGCCGCCGTCGCCCCAGACATATTTCAGCTCATACTTGGCTGGCCCCAGGTTCCATTTCTCAGCATTGGCATTGGCCCATTCGATCGACTTGACCATCTGCTGGTTGGCCAGGAACCAGTTGCCATGCTCGTTATCCAGGTCGTTGGAACCGTCCTGGATGAAGATGCGGATCGGGCGAATCTTCGACTTACGGATCAGGCCTGGATAGGTGTCGCCGCCAAAGCGCGCCGGCTGACCGTCCGCCGCCGGACGATAGGCGATCGAGGTGTAGGAACCGATCAGTGAAATGACATTGCCGAACGAGTCTGGCCGGTTCCACGCCACGGTGAAGGCGGCAATCGCGCCGGAAGAGGTGCCGCCGATCATGCGGTGGCGCGGATTGTCGCTGAAGGTATAGGTTCTCGAAACCTCAGGCAGCAGTTCTTCCAGCAGCATGCGGGCATAGGTGTCATCCACCACGTCGTATTCCTCGGCGCGGTGGTCCGGGTTCGACATACCGAGATTGTCGGGATAGTGTTCGCTCAGGTTCCCCGGGGTGACGAAGATGCCCAGCGTCGGGGCGATGTCGCCCTTGGCAATCAGATTGTCGAGCACCGCCGGCACGCGCAGCGAGCCGTTGGGGTTGGTGGCGCGCTGACCATCCTGGAAGACCAGCAGGTTGGGCGGGGTTTTCGGATTATAGCCGACCGGGACATAGACCCAGTAGCGCCGCACGGTGCCGGCGATAATTTTCGAATGGAATTCGTACGGCCCCAGCAACTGCCCCTTCTGGACGCCGGGTTGTTCCAGCGAATCGGGGGTAAAGGCGTATTCGCCTGATTTGCGCGGCTCGTCAGCCAGGGCAGGCGATGCCACGGCCAGTACGGCGGCGGCCAACAGGATACGGATCATGGTCTCTTCCCTCTTGAGTTCTGTGACTCTTTTAGAGCGGTAGCGAGACTGAAACAGCTTCTCCTCCCCTGCTTGCGGGGGAGCGGGGCGGCCCGTGCCGTGGATCATGGCGCAGCCATGAGACGGAAGGGGCTATTCCACTGATAGTAAAGCCCCTCCCACCGCTTCGCGGTCCCCCCTCCCCGTAAACAGGGCGGGAGAAGAAGGTAAAGTCACTCGCTCTCGAAGGCAGATATACCATAGTGTGCGGCGCGGCGTCGTGACAAAACCCATGACCGGTCTTGGTTTCAGCCGACACCAAGACAAAATCGTTTCGCATTTTCCCGTAGCCGGGTGCAATTTTGAGCCAAAACCGGCGCCATCACGAAAACGTATTCCAATAAATGGCGTAATACTGAAAAATTCTTTTGCTGCACCGCCGTAAATTGCGGGATTGCCGGAATATTTTTCCAAATTTTCCTTTGCAATTGGAGCTGCGTTAGGGTTATAAGACTCCTACGCACCCATTTGGGGCTGCGCAGGAGTATGCTTGACCATGGCCAAGGCCATTTCCATCGGGAGAAACCGGACGCAGGAGCTAACCGCTCTGGCCGTGTCTTTCGTCATGGCTGTCATCGTATTCGACCTGGTATCGCTCCTTATTGGGGGCGTACTCAGCCCCCTGTCATCGGAGTGGTAGCGAAAGGTTCCGCCTAACGCTTTCAAGAGGATAAGACATCCTCCCGCTCCTTCAAAAGAGCGGGATTTTTAATACGCGCCTTCAGTACTTCAGAGTTTCACCACCGGAACATGTGACATGACCCAGTTCACGCAAATCCAACGCCAGACCGCTACAGCTTCTTCGGGCTTTGCCATTCTGCATGGCTCGCTCGCTCCGGAAGGCTGCGTGGTAAAACTGGACGGGTTTAGCGTGGAAGTGTTTGATGGTCCTGCGCGTGTCTTCGGTTCTACCGATGAAGCCCTGGCCAGCGTCAGCCGCGTCCGTTCCTGCGACATCGTGATCATTCGCCAGGACGGTGAGATCACCGCCGCCGGACTGGAGGCCTTTACCGACGCGCTGGAAGACGCCGGCATCGAGCGCGTGACCGTCATCACCGATGCCCGCACATCGGGCAACGAAAACGCCGCCATCATCGGACATGTTGCACCGGGCGCCCAGGCGCGCGGCCCGATCGCCTATGTCAATGACGACGACATCATCCACATCGACATTGCCGCCCGCCGCATCGACGTCTTTGCCGACATCGAGCTGCGCCGCGCCTCCAAGGCGCAAAAGCCCGGCAAGATCACCTTCGGCGCCGGTGCGCTGGAAAAATACGCCCGCATGGTCACTTCCGTGACAAACGCAGGCATGCTCTAAACCCCACTTCCCAGACTTAAGAGACTACGGAGACCATTGTGAAGATCTATACGAATGACGACGTTTCGCCCGACGCTTTCAAGGGCGAACGCATCGCCATCATCGGCTACGGCTCGCAGGGCCGCGCCCATGCTTCGAACCTGAAGGACTCGGGCGCCGATGTCGTGGTCGGCCTGCGTGCCGGCGGCGCCGGCGAGGTCAAGGCCAAGCAGGACGGTCACACGGTTCTGTCGGTTGCCGACGCCTGCAAGGACGCGACCATCATCGCCATCCTGACCCCGGACATGACCCATGCCGACCTGTACAAGGACGTCATCGAGCCGAACGCGCCAAAGGGCGTCGCCATCCTGTTCGCCCACGGCTTCTCGGTCCTGTACGGCCGCGTCATTCCGCGCGCCGACATGGACGTGATCCTGGTCGCCCCGAAGGGCCCGGGTGACCTGGTTCGCCGTGAATATCAGCGCGGCCGCGGCGTTCCCTCACTGTTCGCCGTCGATCGCGACGTGTCGGGCAAGGCGTCCACCAAGGCCCTGGGCTATGCCCGCGGCATCGGCGGCACGATCGGCGGCGTCATCGAGACGACCTTCAAGGAAGAAACCGAAACCGATCTGTTCGGCGAACAGGCCGTGCTGTGCGGCGGCACCACCGAACTGGTCCTGATGGGTTTCGAAACCCTGGTCGAAGCTGGCTATCGTCCGGAAATCGCCTATTTCGAATGCCTGCACGAGCTGAAGCTGATCGTCGACCTGCTGTATGAAGGCGGCTTCGAAAAGATGCACAGCTTCGTGTCGGAAACCTGCAAGTACGGCGACCTGGTCTCCGGCCCGCGCATCATCAACGAAGAAACCCGCGAGCGCATGCGCGAAGTGCTCAACGACATTCAGTCGGGCGACTTCGCCCGCGACTGGATTTTGGAAAACATGGCCGGCCGTCCGCGCTACAACGCCCTGATGCGCCAGGATCTGGATCACCAGATCGAGCATGTCGGCAAGGATCTGCGTTCGCGCATGAGCTGGCTGCAAAACAAGCAAGCCGTTGACGCATAACACTACGAAGAGGCGGAGGTAGCGTACGAGACCGTGACGCCCCCTCCGCCGCCATTCGGCGGCACCTCCCCCGCAAGCGAGGGAGGATAATAATTTTTAGAGTATTGAACGATGAGCAACGAACCCACCGGAGCACAACTGGTCATCTCCACGCTGAAGGCGTTGGGGGTCGAGACCCTGTTCGGCTATCCCGGCGGGGCGATCATGCCCATCTATGACGCCCTGGCCGGCTCCGGCCTGCAACACATCCTGGTCCGCCACGAACAGGGCGCGGCCTTTGCTGCCGACGCCTATGCCCGGGCGACCGGGCGAGTCGGGGTCTGCATGGCCACCTCTGGCCCCGGCGCCACCAACCTGATCACCGGCATCGCCAACGCCTATATGGACAGCGTGCCCCTGGTCTGCATCACCGGCCAGGTTTCAACCCATCTGATGGGGACCGACGGCTTCCAGGAAGTCGATATTCTGGGCATCTGCCTGCCGATCGTGAAGCATTCCTGGCTGGTCCGCGATCCCGCCGACATTCCCCGTATCCTGGCCGAAGCCTTCGCCATCGCCTCCGAAGGCCGCGCGGGGCCGGTCCTGGTCGACATCCCCAAGGACGTTGCCGCCGCCAAGGTCGGCGCGTCGTCCATGGCAACCTTCCCGACCTGGACGCCGCCCGCCCCCGACGCCGACGCGATTCGGGAAGCCGAAAAGCTGATCGCCGCCGCGAAGAAGCCGCTGTTCTACGCTGGCGGCGGCGTCGAAATGGCCGGCGCCTCGCCCGCTTTCCTCGACCTGGTCAAGCGCACGGGTATCCCCGTCGTCACCACCTTGAAAGGTATCGGCGTCGTCCCGACCACAGAAGACCTGTGCCTGGGCATGTTGGGCATGCACGGCACCCGCGCCGGCAACACCGCCGTGCAGGAGGCCGACCTGCTGATTGCCCTGGGCGCGCGTTTCGACGACCGCGCCACAGGCAAGCTCAATGCCTTCGCACCCAATGCCAAAATCATCCACGCCGACATCGATCCGGCCGAAATCAACAAACTGCGCAAGGCCGATGTCGCCATTGTCGGCAACCTGAAGACCACGATCGAGAGCCTGAACCCGAAGGTGGAAGGCATCCAGAAGTGGGTCGAAAAGTGCAAGGCTGACAAGTGGGAGCACCGTTTCCGCTACAATGCGCCGGGCGCTGGGGTCTATGCCCCTGGGCTGCTGAAGCTGCTTTCGGAAAAGGCCGGTGACAAGTTCATCGCCGCCTGCGACGTCGGCCAGCATCAGATGTGGGTCGCCCAGCACTGCGAATTCGCCAACTGCCGCGCCCATCTGACGTCGGGCGGATCCGGCGCGATGGGTTACGGCTTGCCCGCCGGAGTTGGCGCCAAGCTGGCCAAGCCCGACCACCATGTCGTCACCATCTCCGGCGACGGATCGTTCATGATGAACATCCAGGAGATGGCGACGCTGAACCGCTACAACATCCCGCTGAAGATCGTCCTGCTCGACAATTCGTCGCTGGGCCTGGTCCGTCAGTGGCAAGAGCTGTTCTACCAGGAAAACTACAGCGAGATCGACCTGTCGGACAATCCCGATTTTGTCCAGGTCGCCAAGGCGTTCGGGATCGATGCCTTCCGCATCACCCACCGCCACGAAGTCGAGGGTGCCGTCGACCGGCTGCTGGCCGCCGAAGGCCCCACCCTTTTACATGTTTTGATCGATCCGCGCGAAAACGTCTGGCCGCTGGTTCCGCCAGGCGCGTCGAATGCGGAAATGATGGAGGAGCGTTGGGATGAGCCACTTGATTCATATTGAGCTGGATCGTCTCGAAGGATCGCTGCTGCGAGTCCTGGGGCTGATTGAACGGCGGGGCTTCCATATCGACGAGATCGAGCTCTACGATCTCGGTGAGGACAAGCGCGGTCTTTCGGTGACAATGCGGCCGCGCGACACTTCCCGTAGTCCTGACCAACTGGGCCTTCAGATCGACCGCCTGTATGGCATCACGCGCCTTTCCGCCGACCCGAGAGTCGGTGCCGGCGCGGATACGCAGGCCAAGCAAGGGATACGCGCATAATGGACGCGCGTCTGGCAAGTTTTGACGGAGAGGTTTATCGGGGCCGTGGTCGCGGCCCCGGTTCGGTAGGGCTGGGTTTGCGCGCCTTATGCAAGGCGATTGAAAAATCCGTCTTTCTGGCGCCCGAGGAAGGGCGTATGAGGGCGGTTCCAGACGAAACCATATCGACCAAGATTGCTGAGAGAACATGACCAAACTTGCCGACAAAATCTGGTTCAACGGCCAGATCATCAACTGGGAAGACGCCCAGATCCACGTCATGACCCATGCCCTGCACTACGGCACGTCCGTTTTCGAGGGTATTCGCTGCTATGATACGCCCAACGGCCCGGTGGGCTTCCGCCTGAGTGACCACCTGCGCCGGCTGGAAGATTCCGCCCGCATCTACGGCATCAAGATCCCTTTCGACCTGGCCCAGATGGTCAAGGCTTCGAAGGACATCATCGTCGCCAACAACCTGAAGAGCGCCTACTGGCGCCCGATCGCCTTCCTGGGCGAATGCGGCATGGGCGTGACCCCCAAGGCTGACAAGGTCAAGGTCGACCTGGCCATCGCGGCCTTCCCCTGGGGCGCTTACCTCGGCGAAGAAGGCCTGGCCAAGGGCGTCGACGTCTGTATCTCGTCGTGGAACCGCGCTGCGCCGAATACCATCCCGGTGATGGCCAAGGCCGGCGGCAACTACCTGTCGTCCTACCTGATCGGCAAGGAAGCCCGTGATCGCGGCTATGTCGAAGGTATCGGCCTGGGCGTTAACGGCCTGATTTCCGAAGGCGCCGGCGAAAACCTGTTCGTCATGATGAACGGCAAGATCTACACCCCGCCGGTGGCGGCTTCGATCCTGGGCGGCATCACGCGTGATTCGGTCATCCGCCTGGCCAAGGCCGACGGCATCGAGGTTCTGGAACAGGACCTGCCGCGTGAGATGCTGTATCTCGCCGACGAAATCTTTATGACCGGCACAGCGGCGGAAATTACCCCGATCCGCAGCGTCGATGACATTCCGACCCGCGTTGGCGGGCCGGGCAAGATCACCAAGCGGTTGCAGACCCTGTTCCATGGTCTGTTCAACGGCACCACCGAAGACCGTTTCGGCTGGCTGGAGCCCATCGAGGCAAAAGTCCCGGCGGAATAGAAGAGTCATATAACCCTTCTCCCTCCCTGCTTGCGGGGAGGGGGGACCGCGAAGCGGTGGGAGGGGCTTTCCGACAGTGGAATAGCCCCTTCCGTCTCCTTGCTTCGCAAGGATCCACCTCCCCCGTAAACAGGGGAGGAGAAGGTTCAGCCAACCAAGAGATTGTACGATGACCGCGAAATCGTTGTTTGAAAAAGTGTGGGATGCCCACGTCGTAGAACCGGAAGGGGCCGATAAGCCCGCCGTGCTCTATATCGACCTGCATCTCGTCCACGAAGTGACCTCCCCCCAGGCCTTCTCGGAACTGGATGCCCGCGGGCTAAAGGTACGCCGGCCCGACCGGACCTTCGCCACGCTGGATCACTCGATTCCGACCCTGCGCCCCGACGCCGACGGCAACCGTCCCTACGTCACCGCCCAGGCCAAGAAGCAGGTCGAAACCCTGGAAGCCAATGCCGCCACTCACGGCCTGCGCCTGTTCGGCTATGACGCCGAAAACCGCGGCGTCGTCCACGTCATCGGGCCGGAAATGGGCCTGACCCAGCCGGGCTATACCGTCGTCTGCGGCGACAGCCACACCTCAACTCACGGCGCCTTCGGCTGTATCGCGTTTGGCATCGGCACCTCGGAAGTCGGCCACGTCCTGGCCACCCAGTGCCTGGCCCAGCGCAAGCCCAAGACCATGCGCATCACCGTCGACGGCAAGCTTCAGCCAGGCGTCACCGGCAAGGACGTCGCCCTGACGGTTATTGCTACGCTCGGCTTCTCCGGCGGTACCGGTTACGCACTGGAATATGCCGGCGACGTCATCCGCGACCTCGACATGGAAGGCCGCATGACGGTCTGCAACCTGTCGATCGAGGCCGGCGCCCGCTGCGGCATGATCGCCCCCGACCAAAAGACGATCGACTGGCTGCGCGGCCGCCAATATGTGCCGCAAGGCGAAGCCTATGACGAAGCGGCCAAGGGCTGGCTGGCTCTGGCATCCGACGAAGGCGCCGTCTTCGACAAGGAAATCCGCATCGACGGCTCGACCATCGAGCCGATGGCCACCTGGGGCACCTCGCCCGACCAGGGTGCAGCCATTGTTCGCGGTGTCCCCGTCGCCGACAATGAAGACCAGGAACGCGCCCTGAAATATATGGGCTTCACCGGCGGTGAAGCGCGCGAGGTCGAAAAGGTCGATGTCGTGTTCATCGGTTCGTGCACCAATGGCCGTATGGCCGACCTGCGCGCCGCTGCCGCCATTATGAAGGGCCGCAAGGTCGCGCCGGGCGTTCGCGCCCTGGTCGTGCCGGGTTCGGAATGGGTCCGCCTGGAAGCCGAAAAGGAAGGCCTTCACGAGATCTTCCTCGACGCCGGCGCCGAATGGCGCCTGCCGGGCTGTTCAATGTGCATCGCCATGAACGGTGATTTCGTGTCGCCAGGTCAACTGGCCGTGTCGACCTCCAACCGTAACTTCGAAGGCCGCCAAGGCCCAGGTTCGCGCACGGTTCTGGCCTCGCCGGCCACCGCCGCGGCTTCGGCCGTCGCCGGCCATGTTGCCGACCCCCGTCAATTCATGGCGCTCGAGGAGGCCTAAATGTCAAACCAGGAACCTATCCATAGCTTTTCGTCGCGCATCCTGGTCCTGCCGGAAGCCAATATCGACACCGACCAGATCATTCCTGCGCGCTTTTTGACCACCACCACCAAGGTCGGTCTCGGCAAGGTCGCCTTCAACGACTGGCGCTACACTGCCGACGGTTCGAACAAGCCGCATATCCTGAATGAGATCGACCCGACCGAGCATCGCGTCCTGGTCGGCGGCAACAATTTCGGCTGCGGTTCGTCGCGCGAACACGCCCCCTGGGCGCTGATGGACTATGGCTTCCAAGCCGTGATCTCCACCGAGATCGCCGACATCTTCAAGTCGAACTGCCTGAAGAACGGCCTGCTGCCGGTCGTGGTCAGCAAGGACGTCCATGACAAGCTGCTGGCCAACCCGCAGCAGCGCGTCACCATCGACCTGCAAAACAACGCCCTAACGCTGGAAGACGGCACGGTCATTACCTTCGAGGTCGAGGCCTTCGCGCGTCAATGTCTGCTGGAAGGCGTCGACGCCATGGGCTGGCTGCTGAAGCGCCTGCCCGACATCGAAAAGTTTGAACAATCCCACGGAAAGGCTGCGTAATGGCTTCCTTCAATATCGTCGTCCTCCCCGGTGACGGCATCGGTCCTGAAGTCGCGGCTGCCGGCGTCCAGGCGCTGAAGACCATCGGCGAGGTGTTCGGTCACAGCTTCAACTTCGAAGAAAAGCGTATCGGCGGTATTGCCATCGACACCGACAACAATCCGTACCCGGAAGATACCGATCGCGCCTGCCTGGCGGCGGACGCCGTGCTGCTGGGCGCCGTCGGCGGCCCCAAGTGGGACTTGGGAAAGATGCGTCCGGAACAGGGCCTGCTGGCCGTGCGCAAGTCGCTGGGTCTGTTCGCCAACCTGCGTCCGATGGACGTCAAGGCGTCGCAGGTGCACCGATCGCCGCTGCGCGCCGAGGTCGTCCAAGGGGCCGATCTGCTGATCGTCCGTGAACTGACGGGTGGCCTTTATTTCGGCAAGCAGACCCGCACCGAAACCACGGCTACCGACGAATGCGTCTATACGGTCGCCGAAGTCGAGCGCGTCGCCCGCGTCGCCTTCGACGCCGCCCGCAAGCGCCGCAACAAGGTGACCTCGGTCGACAAGGCCAATGTCATCGAGACATCACGCCTGTGGCGTGAGACGGTGATCCGGCTGCACAAGGAAGAGTATTCCGACGTCGAGCTGGAGCACGCCCTGGTCGATTCCATGGCCATGCACCTGGTTACCCGCCCGACGACTTTCGATGTGATTGTGACCGAAAACATGTTCGGCGATATCCTGTCGGACCTGGCCTCGGTCCTGCCGGGCTCGATCGGCCTGCTGGGCTCGGCCTCGCTGGGCGCAACCGGTAAGGGCCTTTACGAGCCGATCCATGGCTCGGCGCCGGATATCGCCGGCAAAGACCTGGCCAACCCGGTCGGCACCTTGAAGTCGGTCGCCATGATGCTGCGCTTCTCGCTGAACCTGACCCAGGAAGCCGATGCTTTGGACGCGGCGATCGATGCCGTCGTCGAAAGCGGTTTCGTGACGCGCGACATCGGCGGCACGGCTTCGGGTTCGGCGGTTTCCAAGGCCATTTCGGACAAGATTCGCGAGACGGCGTTGACAGCGGCTTAACCGCGTAGGCGTAACCTCGTAATGAGACCACCTCGCAAAGGTGAAAACTTGGGTCAGGGCTTTCGGGTCCTGGCCCTTTCTTTATGCGAGACGACTCAGGTCCACGTCGCCGTCGATTTCGATCTGCTTGAGGCGCGATGTATCGCCCGCCACCAAGGACAGGCGCGATTTCGGCACGCCCAAGGTCTTGGCAAGGAAGACAATCAACGCCTCATTGGCGCGGCCTTCGATGGGCGCCGCGCGGACCCGAACCTTGAGAAACCGCCGCCCCTGCTCGTCCTCACCCCAGCCGTCGATGGCATCGGCAGAGCTCCGCGGCGTCAGACGAACCGCCAGCCGCACCTAGCCCAGAACCAGGGCAATCAGGTTGCGTTCGGCCGCCGGGAGCAGGTAGCGCTGCAGCACCTGGATGACCAGGACGCAGACCAGGAAGCTGAGATCCAGCCCGCCAAACGATGGTATGAAGCGCCGGAATGGCTCCAGAACCGGCGCTGTGAAGCGCTCGAGTGCGTCCATGATGCGGTAGACGGTAGGATTGCGCGTATTGATGACATTGAATAAAACCAGCCAGCTCAGGATCATGCTGACGATCAGCATGATCATTATGAAGCCCAGAATGGCGTTCAGAATGTAGAAGACTGCTGAGATAAGCTCGACCATACGCGCGGTTTCCTGGATTGGCGTTGAAGTGCGACTATAGGGGATTCCCGGTTACGTACAAGTCAACGCGGCGCTTGACATGCGTCGATCTTGGCTTAAATAGACGGCTCCTTACGGAAGGTATGGGGCTATAGCTCAGTTGGTAGAGCGCCTCGTTCGCAATGAGGAGGCCAGCGGTTCGAATCCGCTTAGCTCCACCATCCTTCCCGATCCCCCCAACATCACAGATTAGCCGCGGAATACGCGCCCGCCTGCCCTTTCAGATATTCGTCGAAAAAGCCGGTTACCAAACGCGCAGTGATGGCCAGCCCCTGTGCACCATCGACCGCGCCAAAAGCCTTGTGGCGGCGGTCCTGCGGAACGCTGGACGCCAGCAGGGCCGCATCAAGGACGTTCAGATGGCGAAAGTCCGACAGCGTCAGCAACTGCGGCGAGGATGACGCCTGGCTGACCGCTTGCCAATCGCGATCGCGTCGCGCGACACTGTTGGCCGGTTCACCGGGCGTCACGCTGCGGACATGCAAAAGCGGTTGCTTCGGACGTGCCATCAGGGCGTCTGCGGCATAGTCGCCGTCGAGATTGACCACGGCGCGGATCGCCGGGTTGCGGGAAGCCGCCAGAACCGCCGCCGCACCGCCCACGGAGTGACCGAAGACGCCAATGGGCGCATTCGTTGTGCCAATGCCGGCAACGACCGAAAGGATCGCTTCCGCCGTTCTGGCATAGGGCGGGTGCGCCCCCGCGTCGGGCAGGTCGCTCAGGACAGCGACCCGGAACCCTTGGCTGGCGACATGTTGGCACAGGACACGGTAGTCCTGCCCCGACAGGTACCAGCCCGGCGCAAACACCAGCAGCGGCCAGTCCCCGTTTGCCAGGGCCGCATCCGGGATGGCATGACCCGGCGCGACGGCCAGGGCCTGGGCGACCGGAGCGCCAAAACGCCGGGTCAATTGCGCGGCGTGGCCCGATGACATGGCCGCCGCCGGATAGGTTGTCGCCGACGGCGCGCCGTCGGCGGGATAGAACAGGATGACGGCGCCGGCGCCGGGCACGGCCCGGCCCGAACGGCCGACCGCGTGGGGCCCGATGGGAATTGGCGGGCGCAATGCTGCCGCTCCGCCCCTTGTGCCTGGCTCACCACGACACCCGGTGGCAGCAAACAGCACCGGCAGCGCGGCCAGACATTGTCTTCGGGTCATCGGCATCGCGGCAGGGTGCACCAGCGCGTGTGCAAAGGAAAGATTGAATTGACTTTGAAGGCAAGGCCCTTAGCGTCAGTGCCTCAGCAAAACCGGTGACTGACATGAAGGCCTTCCACCACCTGCTCGGCAACAATCTGGTGGCCAATATCACCAATTTCACCGTCTGGTTCGCCATCACCTTCTGGATCATCCTCCAGACGCGGTCGGTCTTTGCCACAGGCATGATCGCCGGCATCTACCTGGTCTTCACCGCCGGCTTTGGCCTGTGGTTCGGCAGCCTGGTCGACCATCACCTCAAGAAGACGGTCATGCTGGGTTCCAGCCTGGCCTCCGCCGTCTTCTATCTGCTGGCCCTGGGCTTCCTGCTGATCTCGCCGGCGGAGGTGTTTAAAAATCCCTATGGCTATCAACTCTGGATCTTCGTCCTGCTGACTATGCTGGGGGTGATTGCCGGCAATATCCGGGCGATCGCCCTGCCGACCGTCGTCACCCTCCTGGTGCCCGAAGACCGCCGCGACAAGGCCAATGGCCTGGTCGGCATGGTCGGCGGGATCGGCTTTCTCGTCACCTCGGGTATCAGCGGTCTGCTGGTGGCCGGCGGCGGCATGGTGGGCACCCTGATCTTCGCCCTGGTGTTCACGGGCCTGGCCTTTGCCCATCTGCTGTTCGTCAAGGTCGGCGAAACCCGCACCGCGACGCCACCGGGCGAACCGGAGGCGCCCAAGAGGGTCGACATCAGGGGTACCATTGCGGTGGTCGCCGCCGTACCCGGCCTATTCGCGCTGATCTTCTTCGCCACCTTCAACAACTTTCTGGGCGGCATCTTCATGGCGCTTCTGGACGCCTACGGCATGTCGATGGTGAACGAAGTCGTGTGGGGTTTCACCTTCATGGTGGTGTCGACCGGATTTATCATCAGCGGCATCCTTATTTCGCGGTTCGGGCTGGGTAAAAAGCCTCTGCGAACCCTGCTGATCGTCAACCTGATCGCCTGGGTGACCTGCTGTGTCTTCACCCTGCAACAGTCCTTCTGGCTGCTGGCCGCCGGCGTTTTTGTGTGGATGCTGGTCAGTCCGTGGGCCGAGGCCGCCGAACAGACGACCCTGCAAAAGGTCGTTCCGCTGGAGCGTCAGGGGCGGGTGTTCGGTTTCGCTCAGTCGCTGGAACAGTCGGCGTCGCCGATCACCGCCTTCCTGTTCGGGCCTCTGACCCAGTTCGTCTTCATACCGTTCATGACCGACGGATGGGGCGCCCGGACCATTGGTGATTGGTTTGGCACCGGCCCGGCGCGTGGCACCGCTCTGGTTTTCACCCTGGCCGGGATTATCGGGGTCATTGTGACCGTGCTGGCCTTCCGGTCAAAATCCTATCGCGACCTGTCGGCGGCCTATGCCAAGGCTCCGGCCGACGAGACTGTACCCGCCGGTTGACAGCGCCCCGTCAGGCGCTACGGTCGTAGCGCAACTTCTGGCCGGGGACAGCGTCATGCATCTGTTTGAACTCGTGATCGCCATGCTGCTGGCGATCATCGCCCTGCATTTTATCGCGCGGAAACTGAACCTGCCGCCGGCCGTGGCGCTGCTGGCCGGCGGGACCCTGCTGGCCTTTATCCCGGGCCTGCCGCAAATCCATCTCGATCCGGCCCTGGTCCTGGTCATCTTCCTGCCGCCCCTGCTGATGGACGGCGCCTGGTTCATCGCCTTCGCCCAGTTGCGTAAGCACATTTTGGGGGTCGGATCGCTGGCCATCGGCGCCGTGATCTTCACCACGGTCGCCGTCGCGGTCGTCACCCACTGGCTGTTCCCCGCCCTGCCCTGGGCCGCCTGCGCGGTGCTGGGGGCCATCGTCGCCCCGCCCGACGCGGTATCGGCCCGCGCCGTACTGCAGCAGGTCCACTTGCCCAAACGCCCGGCAACCTTGCTGGAGGGCGAAAGCCTCCTCAATGACGCCACCGGCCTGGTGCTGTTCCGTTTTGCCGTAGCGGCCGGGGTCACGGGGACCTTTAGCGCCGTCGACGCCTTGCAGAGCTTTGCCGTCTTGGCCCTGGGCGGCGCTGCGGTCGGCGCGGCCGTCGCTGGCGCCTGGGTAGTGCTGGCGCGGCACCTGAAGGACGAATACTTGATCATCGCCGCTTCGTGCCTGACGGCCTGGGCCGCCTATCTGGCGGCCGAAATGCTGCACGTCTCAGGTGTCATCGCCACGGTCGTCGCCGGCCTGATCTGCGGCTGGTATCAGCATGTCGTCTTTTCGGCGGCGGTGCGCATCCGCGGGACGTCGTTCTGGACCGTGCTAATCTTCCTGATGGAGGCCATGGTCTTCATGTTGATCGGCTCGTCGCTGCGCGGTGTGCTGGAACGGGTCGGCGGCATCGGCGTGGTGTTCGAACAGATGGCCATCCCCATTCTGCTGATCCTGCTGGCCCTGACCGTGGCGCGGTTTGCCTGGGTGTTCGGGTCGGATTTGATTATCCTGGTGGTACGCCGGTTGGGCTGGACGAAGTCGAAGCCGCTGGGGCCCAAATGCGCCACAGTCATAAGCTGGGCCGGCATGCGTGGCGTGGTGACCCTGGCTGTCGCGCTTAGCGTCCCCGAAACCTTTCCCGGCCGTGATTTCATGCTGGTGGCGGCGTTCGCGGTCATCCTGGGCACCGTGGTGATCCAGGGCATGACCCTGGGCAAGGTCATCCAATGGGCCGGGTTGGAGGAAAGCCATAGCGACCGGCCGCGCATGACGATGAACCAGGCCGAAGCCTCGATGGCCCAGGCCCAGGCCGTGGTCGTTGAAAAACTGGCCTATGATGACGATGGCAAGCTGATCCATCCGCAACTGCTGGAGCGCTACAGCAAGCGCGCGGTGCTGAGCGTCGAATATGCCGCCGACAAGGAAAGCTTTCAGCCGCGGCTGCATGCCCATTTCGACCTGGTCCTGGCGGCGGTGGCCGCCGGCCGGGCCGAACTGATCCGGCTGCATCGTGCCGGCGAGATCGACGACCATGTCTTGCATGAACTGGAGCGCGATCTGGACCTGGAAGAACTGAGCGCGATTTCGGCGAAGGCGTAGCTACGGCTGCGGCTGCGGCTGCGGCAGGAATATCTTCTGCGGGTTCATCAGGTTTAGCGGATCCAGGGTCTGTTTGATGGCGCGCATGGTGGCGACAGCGTCGGCGCTGTGTTCCTGTATTAGGTATTCGCGTTTGTTCAGCCCGATACCGTGCTCGCCGGTACAGGTACCGCCGCAGGCAAGGGCGCGTTCGATCATCGCCTGATAGACCGTCTTGGCCCTGGCGCGTTCTTCCGGAACGTCGGGATCCAGGCAGAACAGGACGTGGAAATTGCCGTCGCCGACATGGCCGACGATGGGCGCCAACAGGCCTTCGCGGGCAATGTCGGCGTGAACCGCTGTCACCGCTTCGTGCAGGTGCGACAGCGGCACGCAGACATCCGACGACCACACCACCGCCCCCGGCCGCAGAGATTTGCTGGCGAAATAGGCGTTGTGGCGCGCTTTCCAGAGGCGGTTGCGGTCTTCCGCCGCCGTCGCCCACTGGAAGCCCTCACCGCCGTTGTCGGCGGCGATCTCGGCGGCCATTTCGGCCTGCTCCGCGACGGAGGCGTCGCTGCCGTGGAATTCGAGGAACAGGTGCGGCTTGTCGGGCAGGCCGAGTTGCGACCAGGCATTGCAGGCGCGGACCTGGGCTTCGTCGAGGAACTCGACGCGGGCGACGGGAATGCCCGACAGCATGATCTGCTGAACAGCGGTGATGGCGCCGCCAATAGTGTCGAAGGCGCAGGTCGCCGCCCCGATCGCCGCCGGAAGCCCATGGAGCTTCAAGCGGATCTCGGTGATGATGCCGAGCGTGCCTTCGGAGCCGATATAGAGGTGGGTCAGATCGTAACCCGCCGCCGACTTGCGCGCCCGGCCACCGGTTTTGATCACCGTGCCGTCGGGCTGGACCACGGTCAGCCCCAGGACATTGTGCGCCATGGTGCCGTAGCGCACGGCATTGGTGCCCGAGGCCCGCGTCGACGCCATACCGCCGATCGAGGCATTGGCGCCCGGATCGATCGGGAAGAACAGGCCCTGGTGGCGCAGGTCGTGATTGAGCTGTTCGCGTGTCACCCCGGCCTCGACCAGGACATCCATATTGTCGGCGCTGACGTCGAGGATGCGGCCCATACGCGCCAGGTTGATGGCCAGCCCGCCCTCGGGCGCGGTGATATGGCCTTCCAGCGAGGTGCCGGCGCCCGAAGCGATCATCGGGACGCGGTAACGGGTACAGATGGCCGCGATCTGCGAAACCTCAGCCGTGGTCAACGGAAAGGCGACCGCATCGGGCGGATAGGCTTCCGGAAAGGCTTCGCCGGTGGCGTATTGGGCGCGAATAGCTTGCGAGAGCGACAACCGGTCGCCCAGCAGGGCGTGAAGCTCGGCATGGCATTGTTGTGAAATGGCGCCGGACGACGGCGTTCGAAGCGTAGCAGGGTCCATTTTTGACACGTATGACCTTTGTTTAAGACCAGAGATCGCGCACGCAGCGCCCCTGGGATGGCAGGTCTTCGAAGCTGTTCAGGCCGTCAAAATGATCGATCGGCAGGTCATGGACCAAATCGGGCGGCGCAAGCCGCAGGTTGACCGCCATGCGCCGGCGGCCATCTTCCTCAAGCCGCAGACCACGCCAGCTCAGGACACAGGCGCAGGAGGGACAGAACAGGATTTCCAGTGACGGCGTGTCCTTGCCAATTCGAGTATAGGACTGCGTCTGCCCAGTGACCGCGATGCGTCCGTCTTCGTAGTCATAGGCCCACAGGGCGCCGTAGCGTCGGCAGAGCGTGCAGTTGCACGCCGTGATCGAGCCCGGATCGCCGGTTAGCGACCAACGCGTCTTGCCGCAATGACATGAGCCTGTCAGCATGCGCGTGCTGCCCTCCGTTCAAGAATGCCATCCTGCATCAGTCGCGCAACGACGGCAATGGGCGCCTTCGGCAGGTCGTATCAGGAGGCCGCGCGGACACCGGAATGCATCATGTCGATCTTGCCGATCAGGGCGTCGTGGCCCAGGATCATGTCGACATTGACGCCGTCGCTGGCCAGAGGCAGGCGCAACCAGAACAGGCTCAGGCCCATGGCGCCGCGCCAGGCCATGGAATGCAAGCCGACATTTGGCTTTCTCTGTTCAACGACAAAGGTCAGGGCCTCGGCCCAATATTCCGCTTCGGGTGGCGTATAGATGCCGTCCAGGGTCTTGCCGGTGATTTCGCCGCCATAGGCGGCGAACAGGTCGGTGCCGGCCAGGCGCTGGCGGAAACTGTTCGCCAGATTGTCGGGATGAGGTTCCAGGACATCGATCAGGCTGATGGTCGGCAGGCGGCGCTTGATGGCCGCAGGATCGAGGTCGGCCCGCGACGGCAAACGGCCGCGTTGCCGCAAACTCTTCCAGTAGCGAAAGATATCTTCGTGCGAGCGCAGACCCGCCAACATTTCGGAAGCCAAACCCGCCATCACGAAAAGAACATGCGCCCCTGACTGCTAAAAACTCAATATGGACGTTGCCCCGAATGAGAACAACGTGTGAACACTTGAAGTTTGACTTTAAAAACGGCCCGCGCCTGCGCGAATCACCTGAATTCACCTTCTCTTAACTGGTGAATCCTTGGCAAGCGAAAAAGGGTTAATGACGCCTTATTCCCGCCGCGATTGGCTGTGGAACAACGCAAAAACCCCGCGCTTTCAAGGCGCGGGGCTTCGCAAATATCTGGAGGTAAGCTACACCCTACACTTCAGCGTAAGGTTGCAGGCTACCAGATTTCTCCCAGGAGCTTACTTAGCGCCGCGGGTCGTCTTGCGGGTTACCTGACGGCCGCCCTGGCCCAGGCCCATCTGCTTGGCCAGGTCCGAACGCGCCTTGGCGTAGTTCGGGGCGACCATCGGGTAATCCTTGGGCAGGTTCCACTTGGCGCGGTAGTCTTCCGGGCTCATGCCGTACTTGGTGCGCAGGTGACGCTTCAGCGACTTGAACTTGCGGCCATCTTCGAGGCAGATGATGTAATCGCTGGAGATAGACTTCTTGACCGAAACGGCCGGTTCCTTCGGCGCTTCGACCTTGGTTTCTTCGCCTGACGAAATAGAGTTCAGGGCCTGATACACGCTTTGAATCAGCGAGGGCAGTTCACTGGCGGGAACCGAATTGTTGCCGACAAACGCGGAAACGATGTCCGCCGTCATGTCCAAGGTATCGGTCTTGTTTTCCATTACACTAATCCTGTTAAAATTATGAGCTTTACCTAAGCCAGGGTTTCGAAATATTCAAGCCGAAACGTTAAAAAAAATGCTCTACACCTGATTATCGCTATAGAGTTACTTGTCTCGCCCTAAATGGGCGAATCACGAAAGTAAATCCTGCGCGGGAATAATGGCAACCCAATGGACAGGCCTGAAAAAGGTCCGTCGATTCCGGTTACGGTAAAAGCCGCAAGGAATTCTGCGAGCTTTCAGCTCTTCAAGTCTTGGGCAAACGCCAGCATGGCGGCGCGCTGCGGGACGCTGAGACCTTCCAGTTCGACTTCTTCGCCGCTGGACAGAGCGCGCAGCATCACGTGTGTCAGGGCCGAGGACAGCGACCAGTTCCAATAGCGCAGCACGGTCTGGGCGCGATCGACGCCAAGCACGTCATAGGTGATCAAAACTTCGGCCAAGTGCGGATGGGTCGTACCGTCCGGCCCCTTCATCGGCCGACGCAGGGCCTTCCACAGGGCGCGCAGCGCGCGCTTGCTCAGTCCCGTGGCTTTGCACAACACGGCCAACCCTTCGCCGCCACGGTCACGCAGCAGTTTCGCGCCGGTCGACGGTTTGATGCCGGACAGATAGGAGATTTCTTCGGCCATTTTGCGCGTCATGCCCAGGGTGGCCGCATCGGCAATGGCGGCTTCCAGCGACTTGTACGGGCTCTTCTTCAGCGCCTCGCGGTTACGCTGGCGCCGTTCGATGAACTGCAGCGCCTTGCGCGACGTAGCGTCCTGCCACTTTTCTTCGGCCGCCATGGCAAAGACGTCGCCCGCCATGTCCTGCATGATTTCGCGGTTGACGCCGAAGCGGCTGAGGATCTGGCGGCGGATATCGGTTTCCGCCCACCAGAACAGGATATAGGCCGATGACGGCCGCAGTTCCGGCCGCTTCATAATCAACGGGACCAGCGAGGGCTCGTTCTGGCTCATGGCCACGATGGTTTCGATGGCCGTCTGAGACAGGGTCGTCTTCGCGTTGCGCAGCAGGACCTCGACGACCGACAGGCTTTCGCTGTTGATCAGGGTGTCGGAGACAATGCTCGACAGGTTCTTGCGGGCCGCCAGCATCAGGCGGTGCGCGGTCTTGCCATGACGGGCGGCAAAAAAGAGGTCGCCGTCATTCAGCGCATCGCAGGTTTCGATCAGCGGTCGGGCGACGTCGATGTCGTCGACGATCAACAGGCGGACGAGCGAATTGGGGACTTCGGCCAGGATGGCCAGACGGCGCGCTACGCGGGCGCGGTCCTCGACCTCGGCCTCACGCAGCATCTCGACCAAGAGGTCGGCCGTGACGGCGCGTTCGAAAGCGTTGATGCGCGATTCCGGCAGGCAGACGACGTCAGCCAGGCGCCGCATCAGAACGTGGCGGGCCTGGAATTTCGGGGCTTCGTCGCGGATTTCCGGGCTAAGGTCATTGGCAACGGCCGGGCCGCCGCCCTCCTTGTAGGGGTCGCTCTCTGAACGGGACGGCATTGCGGCACTCGACATGCGGCCATGATGCCCCGGCAGGCGTTAATCTTTTGTGTAGAGCGGGCGGGTATGGGCGCAGGGAATTTCCTGCGCCCTTTCCGTAGCTTAGAGCCCGTCAAACAGGGCGGTCGAGAGATACCGTTCGGCGAATGACGGGATAATGGCGACGATGGTCTTGCCGGCGTATTCGTCACGCGCGGCCAGGCGGAAGGCGACTTCGAGCGCGGCACCGGACGAGATACCGACCGGCAAACCTTCCGTCTGGGCGGATTTTCGCGCCATGGCAAACGCCGCGTCGTTGGACACGGTTTCGACGCCGTCGATGATGGCGCGGTCGAGGATATCGGGCACGAAACCGGCGCCGATGCCCTGGATCTTGTGCGGGCCGGGTTCACCGCCCGACAGGATCGGCGAGGCTTCGGGTTCCACCGCGATCAACTGCACCGAGGCCTTCTTCTTTTTCAGGGCGTGGCCGATGCCGGTGATCGAGCCGCCGGTGCCGACGCCGGAAATGACAACGTCGACGGCGCCGTCGGTGTCGTTCCAGATTTCCTGGGCGGTCGAGATCTCATGGATGAAGGGGTTGGCTTCGTTCTGGAACTGCTGCGGCATAACGGCGCCGGGATTTTCCGCCAGCAGTTCCTGGGCGCGGTTGACCGCCCCGCGCATGCCCTTTTCGGCTGGGGTCAGTTCCAGCTTGGCGCCAAGCAGGACCAGCATCTTGCGGCGTTCGATCGACATCGATTCCGGCATGACCAGGATCAGCTTGTAGCCCTTGGCGGCCGCGACGAAAGCAAGCGCGATGCCGGTATTGCCCGAGGTCGGCTCGATGATGGTGCCGCCGGGCTGCAGAAGCCCCTTCTGTTCCAGGGCTTCGACCATCGATATGCCGATGCGGTCTTTGACCGAGGCCATCGGGTTGAAGAATTCCAGCTTGGCCAGGACGGTGGCTTTCGCGCCGTATTCCGCCGACAGGCGCGGCAGCCGGATCAGCGGCGTGTCGCCCATGGTGTCGAGGATGGAATCGAAAATCTTGCCGCGTCCGGCGCGGGAAAAGCGTGCGGCGGTGGGGTTGGCCTGGGGGTTGTCGGCTGACATCGGGGGTCTCCGGAGTGTTCAAAGAGGATACGCACTGAACAAAATGTTAATAGGCCCAGATGCGTTCCTTGGCGCTCATTAACCAGTCGTTAAGGACTTATTTAGACATGTTAGCGCCTGTTGGCTTTGCAGTTAAGCCAAATCACCTCACATTTGCTGTGAGTAATTCTAACGCATACTGGCGCGGCGCAGCGCAAGGAAGAGCTTTATGGACGATTATACCCCCCATCTGAGCCCCAAGCCCGTCGACCTTACGCCAGAAAGCGTTGCGGCGCCCGATGTCAGCGCTGCAGCGGCGGACGTGCAGGAGATGGCGGCGGAAATTCCCGCCGCTGCGGACTTCACCTCGCATGACCTGGCGACCCAGATGGTGGCCAAGCTGTGCCATGACTTTATTTCGCCCGCCGGCGCCATCATGTCTGGGCTCGACCTGCTGGATGATCCGTCGGCACAGGACATGCGCCAGGAGGCGCTGAACCTGATTGCGGCCTCCGCCAAGAAGATGGTGACCTTGGTTCACTTTGCCCGCGTGGCGTTCGGCGCGTCGAATTCCGCCGAAGCCTTTTCCGGCGGGCAACTGAACAAGATCCTGGGCGACGTCTTTTCGACCATGCGGGCGCAGCTCGACTTCGCCATCGACGGCAACCTGATCTTCCCGAAGGCGGCGGCGCGGGCCCTGCTCAATCTGGGCCTGATCGCGGGCAATTCGCTGCCGACCGGTGGCACGGCACGGCTGGAGGCCCGGTTCAGCGACGACGGTATCCGGCTGATCGCGGAATCCCGCGGCCCGCGGGCGCGGCTGAAAGCCGAGGCCACAGAAGGCCTGAAGGGCCTGCCGCTGAGCGACGGCCTGGCTGGTCAGTGGATCCAGCCGCACTGGCTGTATGCGACGGTTCAGGAAGCCGGCGGAACCTTGGAGTTCCGGGCGGATACCGACGCGTTGTTCTTTGAGATCAACCTGCCGGCGGCTTGAGGTCGCGCTATGCCAAGTCCCGGCGAGGTCAGGATCGTCTTCGTCGGTGACTCGATTACCGAGTGGTGGCAGGACACGCCGTACTGGGCGGAGTTTTCCGATTACAGCCTGAACCTGGGCGTGGCGGGGGACCGGACCGAGGACGTGCTATGGCGGCTGCGAACGCAACTGAACGATCCCGATATCCAGCCGGCGGTGATCACCGTCATGATCGGCACCAACCATCTGTGGGATGAGTCGGGCGATATCGTCGCCGGGCAGATGGCCGTGATCGCGCGGCTGCGTGAGTTGCGGCCAGAGGCGGAAATCCTTGTGTTTTCAGTGCTTCCGACGGGGGATGCCGCCTTGAACCAGGCCATGGTGGAGCCGATCAATCAGCGGCTGGCCGCGGCTGTCGAGGGCATATTGAATACGCAGTTCGTTGATTTGTATACACATTTTGTCGATAGCGGCGGACGGGGACCCAGGCATCTGTTCCCGGATGGGGTGCATCTCAGCCACGACGGGTACCGGCTGTGGCGGGATCTGTTGTTGGCGAAGTTGGCGACCTACAAAGCCTAGGCCCAACCAACCCCTCCCCCTACCCTCTCCCCTCAGGTGGGGAGAGGGAGAAGACATAGGCGTCAACAAGCGCCAAGGTGAAGAAAAGGCTATTGGGATCAGGGAGATAGTCGCCAAACAGGCCGCATTCGACGAAGCCGTGGCGGCGGTACAGGGCCCAGGCCGGCGCGAAGAAGGGCCAGGCCCCGGTCTCCAGATTCAGGCGCTTCAGACCCCGGGCGCGACTTTCCGCCACGATATGCGCGAGAATCCGCCCGCCCAGACCGGCGCCGCGACGGCTCGCCACGACGTGCATGGCCTTGATCTCGCCTTCGGTGGGCGACAGGGTCTTCAGGCCGCCCACCCCGACCAGGTCGTCGCCGTCCCACAGGGTCCACACGCTGACATCGGGGGCGGTCAGACCGGACAGGTCGAGCGCATGAGCGCTGCCCGGTGCGGTATTATATGCTGCCTCGGCAGCATGGTACTGCAAGAGTTCGAGAACCTTGGAGTTCGTGAAGTCGGCGGGGATGATCATGGTTCAGTTTTGGGCTTAGCTGCGGGCAAGAGCGACGAGGTAGGTACAGGGTAAATCGGTCGCATTGGCGAAGGTGACCTCGGCCGGGGGACCGAAGCCAAGGCAGTCGCCGTCGGCCAGGTCGTAACGGCGGCCACCTTCCGTTAGGGTCAAGCTTCCGGTCATGACCCAGACGACCTGGCGGATGTGGGCCAGGGACGAGGCCGGCAGGGTGACGCTCTGGCCGGCGGGCAGTTCGACCTTGACGACCTCGACCGGGTGGTTGGGCCGGACAAAGACCTGCCGGCGGATGTAGCGGGAGTCGGGGTCGCGCCAGACGGGTTGGTCGGCGGCGCGGGACAGGCGATCGCCACCTTCGGCCTTGACCAGGAGGCCGGCCAGGGTCAGACCGAAGGCCGCGGCCAGCTTGACCAGGACGACGGCGGTCGGGCTGACCTGCGCGTTTTCGATCTTGTTGATGGCGGCCTTTGAGACGCCGGAGCGCTGCGCCAGTTCGGCCAGGGACCAGTTCCGGGTTTCGCGCTCCAGCTTGAGGCGATGAGCCAAATCTTCTAAAATGTCCATTTAGATATTTTAAGAGACGATTGGATTGGCGTCAAGGGGCCGAGTGGACGTGACAACGTCCGTCAAGTCGGGCACGATCTAATAATACCAGGAGACATTGGCATGGCCGGCACCAGCGCGAGTTTGGGTCGTCATTTTGAAGGGCTGGTCAAGCGCCTGGTGGCGGACGGCCGGTACAACAATGCCAGCGAAGTGGTTCGCGATGGCCTGCGCATGGTTGAAGAGCGGGAGCGCCGGCTGGCCGCGCTTGATGCTGCCGTGGAACGGAGCCACGCCGACATTCAGGCTGGGCGGACGAACCCGGCGGAGGAGGTTTTCGACCGGCTTCAAGCCAAATATGCCGACATGGCCAAAGCCCGCGGCGAATTGTGAAGGTCAGGATTTCTGCGCAGGCGGAAGGCGAGCTTGAGCGGATCGGTGACCATATTGCCAAGGACAATCCCCTCAGAGCGATGACCTTCGTCGAAGACTTGCGCACGGCCGCGCTCTCCTTATACCAATCCACGATGACCTTGACTCATCGT
>NZ_GL883078.1:686235-690415 GCF_000204015.1 Asticcacaulis biprosthecium C19
TTGAGGGTTGGTATTAGGTGACAATCCGGCGAAGTTTCAGCTCATTGTGCGCTACGAGCGTTACGGTTGAGTGGTCAGTTTGTTGCGAAAGCCGCTGCAATCTGCAAAACTTGCGGTAGGAGACCGAAGCCGATGACCAACCCCGACAGTATCAACGAAATCGCCACGGTGCGTATCGAATTGCGCGATACCGAACCTTTGATCTGGCGCGAAGTCGAGGTGCCGACCTCAATCACACTGCGGGTGCTACACGACATCATACAGTCCGCCATGGGGTGGCTCGACTATCATCTGTGGGAGTTCACGATTGGTGGTCAAACCTATGGCCTGCCGATGGACGAAGATTGGGGAACAGCACCGCGAAAGATTGCTGACAAGGCTCGCCTGCGTGACGTCTTGAACTCCAACAAGACGGTCATCGACTATCTCTACGATTTCGGCGACAGTTGGGAGCACCGGGTCATCGTGACGGATATCCGCGTCGGCGCCCCACAAGGCTCGCCTGCGTGACGTCTTGAACTCCAACAAGACGGTCATCGACTATCTCTACGATTTCGGCGACAGTTGGGAGCACCGGGTCATCGTGACGGATATCCGCGTCGGCGCCCCACAAGGCTCCTATCCGCGTTACGTCCGTGGCGAGAGGAATGCTCCCCCTGAGGATTGCGGCGGCATTCCAGGATTTTACGACTTGCTCGCCGCCATGGCCGATCCAAAACATCCAAATCACGCCGAAGCCGCTGAATGGGCCGACGAGTACGACCCCGATACCGTTGACGAGATGGGCATCACCGATGCCCTCTCCCGCATTGCGAACCGGTGAAATGCCGCGAAAGGTCGATAGGCAAAGAAAGTCTTATAAGAACGATCGACGCTCGGCCCAGACAAGGGCAATATGTGACCGACGCCTGGAGGCGAACCTTAGTGCTTTGGGGAATGCTGCTCCTGTCCTTGTATTCTGCTTTCCTATCCGTTCCTGAATCCGTGTCCGGTCGCAATGCCGGCATCCGTGCCTGATCCGTGGTTAAACCTGTTCTATCCGACCGCGTGCGGGCGTGCCGATATCGACTCCGCCCCCCTCTGTTTCGATGAAAGAATTTCGACATTTAGTATCATGTCACCGGAATTCGAATTCGGTTCAGTTTGAAGGCCTTTTGGGGAAACTCGGATAGGCGTAGCTGTTTTCGCTCACCCATTTTGACGCCCACGCTTCGGCCGCATGCACAATTTTTCGATTCAGTCGTCTGTACGTACTGGATGTGAAGACCATCGGTTCAAGGTGAGCGATGTAGTTGAGTTCAGTTTCGCCGATCGCATATAGAGTTGAAACATCATGCCAGCGCCCTGAAATCCCCGCGCCTTCTCCCCAGAAATCATAATAACGGATCAAATCTTGGAGCAACAACCTTAAGTGGTTGTGCGCAACGTGCTTGTGGCTCAGCATTCCAATAACATGTCGCTTGATGATTACATGTACCGCTTCATCACGCGAATTAGGAGGTCGGATACCCTTGGGACCGAGAACGGACAAAAGGATAACGCTAAGGTCTTCAAAGGGTAAGCCATAGAAGTCCTGATCATCAGGTACGTGACCGATGAAGCTTTTCGATCCTCTTAATGTGTGAAAATATTGTCTTATGCGGCCCGGGTGGACAGTGTTGAAAAAAAGCTTTGCCAATTCATACCACAACCCCAAGACAATCTCATCCGGCGTAAGCAGGCGATTAGATAGGGCGTGGCGCTTGTAGTACCAGACGAACAAATATCCTTCCAGCGGTTCAGTTTCGCCCTCCTTGTTCAACACCATCTGATGATCCTTTGATGTCTTTGCTGGTTTTGGCAAAGGGCCGACGCCTGGATGCGTACCTTCATGCTTTGGGGAATGTTGCTTCTGTCCCGTCTTCTCTGCCCTGTCACCGGAATTGCGCTACGCGCCCTTGGGCGCTGATTTTACGCTGTCTTCAATCTGTTGTAACTCGCTCAGGTCGTCTTCATCGGCGCGTGCGGCGTCTTCCTTTTTGCGCCGGGCGTCGAACTCTTGATAGATCTGGGCCACCTTGGCTTCCATCTGGGCGTGACTGATGCCGCCCTTGGTTTGCAGGACGGGTTTGTCGTTGAACTCCAGCAACCGGTCGACATTGGACTGCCAATAGGCCAGTGTCAGGTCCCGGCGGTCCTTGACGCGCAGTTCGGCGGTTTCAAGGAAGATGACGGTCAGCCGGTTCAGACTGTCGACCTCGTCGGCGTTGAGGTAGTTCTTGGCCGTGACGATATCGCCTTTGCGGACTCTGGCGCCCTTCCACGACGTCAGGTTCATATTGGGGGCATTGGCGTCGGCGCGGGCAACAATCAGTTCCGCCGCCGTCATTCCGGTGATGGCAAACAGGAGCTTGTTCTGGGTTTCGGCGAAAAACATCTGCGTCGCCTTGTCCGTCGGGTCGTAGTCGGATGACAGGGCCAGCAGGTCGCGCACCTTCTGATAAAATCGCAGTTCCGAGGCGCGGATGTCGCGGATGCGTTCCAGCAACTCATCAAAATAGTCGGCGCGGCCGCCGCCGTTTTTCAGGCGGTCATCATCGATGACAAAGCCTTTGACGAGATAGTGCCGCAGATGGGTATTGGCCCATTTTCTGAATTCGGTGCCTCGCGCGCTCCGCACACGAAAGCCAATGGCAAGGATCATGTCCAGGGCATAGAATTTAACACGATATTGCTTGCTGTCGGCGGCAGTTGTTAAGTAATCCTGAATAACTGAATTTTCAGATAATTCCTTTTCTTTCAATATGTTGGATATATGCATATTGATATTGGGAAGCGAGGTGGCAAAAAGTTCCGCCAGTTGGCTTTGGTTCATCCACACATTGCCGTCACGGGCAAACAGGGCAACCGAAGCTGCGCCGTCCGGCGTGTTGTAAATGATCAGGTTCTGTTCGCTGTCGCTCATACGTTCACCTTGCCCCCGTGCTCCTTCATAGCGCTTTACACCGCTTTTCGCAGTTTCAAAGTTGGAATGTCACGGGTGGCGGATGAGCTGGAACTGTCGCGCGGTCTTATGCAGGGCGAAGACCTGCGGCGTGTCGGGTCGGTAATGTTTAACCACGGATAACGCACGGATATCCTGCGCGGCCGTTTCCGGAATGCGTTCAGGCGTGCTTGGCCAGCCCATGCCTCGCGATATCTCAGACCGCGACAAAGCCTTGAATGTCCTTGCTCGGTTGCCCAAACGTTCACCCGCTTACGAACTCTACGCGTCCATTCTTAGGCACGCGGAAAGGAATATTTCCGATTCGCTCGCCGAAGCTGAAGCTTGGGAGGACGAGTGATGCGGCAGGTGGAGGTGGAACAACTGCGTCAAGAACGCGAAACCTTCGAGTTCAACAGGCAGCGGCGTGGTGGCGACTACGCCTGACGATAGGCTACGGCGCCCTTGCTGCCTTTCTCGTGGTGGCGGCGCTGTGTACGTTTATCATTCTCGCTCACGGCTGGTTTCCCGCTACCGCAAGCAACTGGGCTCTTGGTGTTCTGGGTATCGATATTATCGGTTTGCCTGGGACCGTGGTCAAGCTGGTCTTTGGTGCCTCCCGCGCCGAAGTTCTGATGCCGGTGACACGTGTGGCGACATCCCACTCCCCACAGCCGTAGTGTACTCCCAGACACACGGCTATTTTAATCCGGTACGCTGGAAAGCATTGTGTACACTCTCAGATCATTTGTTCCGGCCAATTCGCTTTGGTTGGCCCTGATTTTCGCAAGCACGCTCTGAAATTCGCGTCTTTTCGTAGCGCCGCATCGCGGCGGGTTCGTGTTGTTCGTGTTAAAATCTTGCGACCGTGGTCGTCTCGTGGGCGGAGGGAATTCCCTGGCGCTGAAACGGCCGACACCTTGCGATGACGGCCGTTCTGCGTGTCCGAAAGAAAGTCGCCCCACCACCACCCTTCGCCTTCGCTGCGCTAAGGCTTCGTCTTGCGCTTGCCGAGATATATCTCGGCTGCGCTCACCCGACCTCCCCACGCAAGAGGCGCGGGGAGGTATCAGAAAGGGCGGGCGTCGCTTCGTCCATCAGACATCCGTCGCCCTACGATGCTTTAAGAAATTGCGTTCATTCTCGTAGACGACGTCCGCCGGAAAGGCGGTCGCAGTGGAACAGCGTTTTTGACTGACGGCCGTCGCGTAGGCTGAG
>NZ_GL883078.1:690576-698412 GCF_000204015.1 Asticcacaulis biprosthecium C19
GATTGCCAGCGGTGCCGCCCGGCGCTCAGTCGTCTTCGGAAGGCCCCTCAGGCTTGCGGCAAACGTTTGCGCAACTATCACGGCATAATAGACAAAATGCGCTGATTTAGCTTTCGTTAGGGTTTTGCGAACGCTCTCTTAACCAAAGCTCAGCAATATGACGCTGTTAGGCCGGGGCGTAGTGTAACTTTACGTACCCCGACCACCTCCAAAAAGACGGGGACAGCCGTGGACGATTTAATTGCCGAGTTTTTGACCGAGACCGCCGAGAGTCTGGAGGTCGTCGATGCCGAACTGGTCAGGTTCGAGGCTAACCCCTCCGAGCGTAAGACGCTCGATAACATTTTCCGCCTCGTGCACACCGTCAAGGGCACCTGCGGCTTCTTAGGCCTGTCGCGCCTCGAAGCCGTCGCCCACGCCGGCGAGACGCTCCTGGGCCGCTTCCGGGACGGCAAGCTGGAAGTCAATGCCGATGCCGTGACCTTGGTGTTGCACTCCATCGACCGCATCAAGGTGATCCTGGCCGGTCTCGAAGGCGCGGGCATCGAACCCGAAGGCGACGACAACGACCTGATCGCGCAGCTCGAAGCCATGGCCGAAGGCCAGGCCGTCGATCTGACCGCCGTCCAGGCCGTCGAAGTGCCGGTCCGCCCGATCGGCTCCGAAATCGAGCCGGCCGAACTGAACCTGCCGACCACGGCGCCGGCCACCGCCGCCCCCAACCTCAAGACCGGCGATGTCGATCCCGCCACCGGTCGGACCTTACGCCTCGGCGAGGTCTCCGAGGCCGATCTGGAAGCCGCCTTTGCCGCCGCTTCCGGCCCCGAAGACGAGCCCAAGCATTTGAAGGCCGGCGATCTCGACCCCGCCACTGGCCGCGTGCTGCGCCCCGGCGAAGTGTCGGAAGCCGAGTTGGAAGCCGCCTTTGCCGCTGCCGAGGCCGGAATCGAGATCCCTGCCCCCGCGCCCGTCGCCGAAGCGCCCAAGCCGGCACCGGTCGCCAAGGCCGCGCCTGAGCCCCTGCCCGCCTCGATGGGCGGCGAAGACCTGGCGTCGCTGAACAACACCCAATCGATCCGCGTGTCGGTCGACGTGCTCGAAGGCCTGATGACCCTGGTCTCGGAGATGGTGCTGACGCGCAACCAGTTGCTGCAGATCAGCCGTACCCGGGAAGATTCGGCGTTCGCCACCCCGCTGCAACGTCTGTCGACCCTGACCGGCGAACTGCAGGACAGCGTCATGAAGACGCGCATGCAGCCGATCGGCGCCGCGTGGAAGAAGCTGCCGCGCCTGGTCCGCGACCTGTCGCACGAACTGCACAAGAAGATCGACCTGGTCATGGACGGCGAGGGTACGGAACTGGACCGTCAGGTTCTGGAACTGATCCGCGACCCGCTGACCCACATGGTGCGCAATTCGGCCGACCACGGGTTGGAAACCACCGAAGAGCGCATCGCACTGGGCAAGCCGGCCATCGGCACCATCAAGCTGGCTGCCTTCCATGAAGGCGGTTACATCGTTATCCGCATCTCCGATAACGGCAAGGGGCTGAATACCGGCAAGATCCGCGAGAAGCTGGTCGAAAAAGGCCTGGCCAACCGCACCGAACTGGAGACGATGAGCGACCAGCAGGTCCATCGTTATATCTTCGCGCCGGGCTTCTCAACCGCTGCCAAGGTGACCAACCTGTCCGGCCGCGGCGTCGGCATGGACGTGGTGCGCACCAATATCGAGCAGATCGGCGGCCAGATCGACCTGAACTCGGTTCCGGGTCAGGGCACGACCTTTACCATCAAGATTCCGCTGACTTTGGCCATCGTTTCGGCGCTGATCGTCGGCGCCGGCGGCCAGAAGTTCGCCGTGCCGCAGACCGCGGTCATGGAACTGGTCCGCACCGGCGTCACCGCCGAGCACAAGATCGAACGCATCAACGAAAGCCTGGTGCTGCGGCTGCGTGAAAAGCTGCTGCCGCTGGTCCAGTTGGGTCCGACGCTGCAACTGGAAGCCGCCAAGAACGAGGACCCGAGCTTCGTCATGGTCATCCAGGTCGGCGAGCGCCGCTATGGCCTGGTCGTCAATGACGTGCTGGATACCGAGGAAATCGTCGTCAAGCCTCTGGCCACCGTGCTGCGCGATGTCGACGTCTTCTCCGGCGCCACCATCCTGGGCGACGGTTCGGTCGTGCTGATCCTGGATCCGAACGCCATGTCGGAACGCGCCGGCAACATGCTGGAAGAAAAGCAAGCCGAGGAGAGCGAGAGCACCGTGGACACCACGAACGACAACCGCTGCGCCATGCTGTTGTTCAAGGCCGGCAGCGGCGCGCCCAAGGCGGTCGAACTGGAACACATTACGCGTCTGGAACATATCGAAGTGTCGCAGATCGAACGCATGGACGGCCGCGCCGCCTTGCAATATCGCGGCAAGCTTATGCCGATCCTCAATGTCGGCGACTATTCGACCATCAAGGACGAGGGCATTCAGCCGCTGCTGGTCTTCACCGGTGAAGGTTATGCCATGGGTCTGGCGGTCGACGAGATCGTCGATGTCGTCGAGGACCGTTTGCAGATCGAGCTGTCGGCCGACCGTCCGGGCGTGCGCGGCACTGCCGTCGTCGCCGGCCGGGCCTGCGAAATCGTCGATGTCGATTATTACCACCTGCGCGGCCTGGCCGAACACCAGCGTCATCCCGCTCCTTTGGGCGCAGGTCAATCTTCCAGTGAAAGGGCCGTGGCATGAGCCTGCGCGATTACGTCACCCTCCGCGTCGGCGGTCAGCTCTTCGGCGTCGATGCCGCCCGCGTCCACGATGTCTTCCATCCCCGCGGCGTGACGCCTGTGCCTTTGTCGCGCGGAGAAATCGCCGGCGTTTTGAACCTGCGCGGCCGGATTGTTACCGCCGTCTGTGCGCGGCGCCGGTTAGGGTTACCGCCGCGTCCGGAAGGTTCACCCGAACCGCTGGCCGTCGGTCTGGAAGTACATGGCGATTCCTATGGTCTGGTCATTGATTCCGTTGATGAAGTTCTGAAGCTGGACGACGAGAAGTTCCACGCGCCTCCGGGCAATTTGCCGCCGCGCTGGGCCGAAATAATCGTCGGTGTTTATCAATTGGAAAAGGAACTTCTGATAGTGTTGGAGCCTCAGACGCTTTTGGATGCAGCCCATCTCAAGGCGGCCTAAAAGTCTCCATTTACAGGACCTTACCTAAATGAAAACCTGCCTCGTCGTCGACGACAGCCGCGTGATCCGCAAGGTCGCACGCCGTATTCTCGAAAACCTCCAGTTCGAAGTGTTGGAAGCCAATGACGGCCTCGAAGCTCTGAACCTGTGCAAGGACAAGATGCCGGCCGCGGTGCTGCTGGACTGGAACATGCCGGTCATGGATGGCATCACCTTCCTGCGCCAACTGCGCAAGGAAGAGGGTGGCAAGGATCCGATCGTGGTGTTCTGCACTACCGAAAACGACCTGGCCCATATCACCGAAGCGCTGACCGAAGGCGCGTCGGAATACATCATGAAACCGTTCGACGGCGAGATCCTGGAAGCCAAGTTCTCGGAAGTCGGCCTCATCTGAGGCTGAAGGTAAAGATCGCGTATCCACCCCTTTTGTGTCGTCCAGAATGGCCCTGAATCCTAATACAGCCGCCTCTTTGAGGCCCCTCAAGATCATGATCGTCGACGATTCGGCGGTCGTGCGGGGCCTTATATCGCGCTGGCTGGAGCACGAACCCGACATGGTCCTGGCGGGTTTGGCCATCGACGGCGCCAAGGGCGTCGAAAAAGTCAAGGAGATCCAGCCGGATGTCCTGATCCTCGATATCGAAATGCCGAATATGGGCGGGCTGGAAGCCCTGCCCAAGCTTTTGGCCGCCAAGCCGGGCCTGAAGGTGCTGATGGCATCGACCCTGACGACGCGCGGGGCCAATGTGACCATCCGCGCCCTGGAACTGGGCGCCGCCGACTATATCCCCAAGCCGGATTCGACCCGGATCGGCGGAGCTGATGGCTTCCGAACCGAACTGCTGACAAAGATCCGCGCCCTGTGTGGCCGCACCCGCGCCTGGCCGAGCCAGCCGTCGGAAACGCCGGCGGCACAAAATTTGAATAGCCCATCGTCCATGGGACATTCACACACCTCGTTTTCGCCTGCGCCGTCGCTTCGCCCGGCCTCCCCGGGTCAGCACGCGCCGAATATTCTGCGCCCGATCACGCCGGTTGCGGCGCCGGTTGTGCCGCTGCGGCCGCGCAGCACAGGCCCCAAGCGCATCGACTGCCTGGTCGTCGGCGCTTCGACCGGCGGTCCGCCGGCGCTGCGCAATTTCCTGCTGGGTCTGGGCAACGACTGGAAGATTCCCGTGCTGATCGTTCAGCACATGCCGGCGACCTTCACCACCATTCTGGCCGAGCACCTGGACAAGGCGCTGCCGCAGAAGGTGCAGGAAGCCAAGGACGGCATGCTGATCGAAAGCCGTAATGTCTATATCGCCCCCGGCGACTTCCACATGACCATCAAGAACGACCCGATCGTCAAGCAGCTCAAGCTGGATCAGGGTCCTCAGGTCAATTGGTGCCGTCCGGCGGTCGACCCATTGTTCAAATCGGCTGCCGATGCCTATGGCAACCATGCCCTGGCCGTCGTGCTGACCGGCATGGGCCATGACGGCCGTGACGGCGCGGCGTCGCTGCAGGCCGTCAATGGCACTGTGATGGTCCAGGACGAAGCTTCCAGCGTTGTCTGGGGCATGCCGGGCGCCGTCGCCGAAGCGGGCTACGCCGAATACATCAAAACCATAGACGGCCTCGCTCAGGCCTGCAAAGCCTTTGCTCGAGGGGAGAGACCATGACACCCGAAGATATCGATCACCTTGCCGCATTACTGAAGACCCGGTCGGGTCTGATCCTGGGTTCGGACAAGACCTATCTGATCGAATCGCGCCTGGCCCCGGTGGCCCGTCGTGAAGGCTTCGCCAACGTCTCGGCACTGCTGACGGCGCTGCGCAGCAAGCGCGACGAAAAGCTGATGACCGTGGTCACCGACGCGATGACCACCAACGAGACCTTCTTTTTCCGCGACAAGGCGCCGTTCGACCAGTTCAAGTCCGATGTGCTGCCGGCGCTGGCGCGCGCTCGCATCAATGGCGACATCAAGATCTGGTGCGCTGCCTGTTCGACCGGCCAGGAGCCCTACTCGCTGGCCATGTTGATGGACGAAATGCGGATGATGTATCCGCGCGTCAACCTGGACATCCTGGCCACCGACATCTCCGAGCGTTGTCTTGAGAAGGCGCAGGCGGGCCTGTACACCCAGTTCGAGGTCCAGCGCGGGTTGCCGATCCAGATGATGGTCAAGCACTTCGAGAAGATCGACGAGATGTGGCGGATTTCGCCCAAGATCCGTCAGTCGGTGCGCTACAAGAAGCTGAATTTGCTGGACGATCTGCGTCTGATCGGCCGTCAGGACGTGGTCTATTGCCGCAATGTGCTGATCTACTTCGACCTGGAAACCAAGCGCAAGGTGCTGGAGCAGATCGCCAACCTGCTGCCGGACGATGGGTATCTGTTCCTGGGCGCGGCTGAGACCGTGCTGGGGATTACGGATTCGTTCAAGCCGATGCAGGGTATGCGCGGGCTGTATGTGAAGAACCAGAACTCGCAGAGCTCGGCGCGGCCGTTGCGGGTCGGCGCGGCGTAAGGTCGGCGTTCAAGGATAAGACATGAGGCCCCGGAGCGATCCGGGGCCTTTTTGTTGGCAGGCACCCTCGCCCACCGCCTCACGTGCCTTTTGGCGGCCTGGCTATCTCGTCCAGTTGCGCCTTCATCCGCTTCACTTCGTCGGTCAGACGATCCAAGGCAGCGGTCTGTGAATCGGGTGTGGCGTGGCCCGGATCCGCATTGACCCTCTGCATGGCGTCCAACATGACGCTGATGAACAGGTTGAGCACCGTGAAGGTGGCGACCAGGATGAAGATCACCATGAAGGGAATTGCCAAGGCCTGGGTCTGCGCCAATTCCCGCGTCATGTCGGCCCAGCCCTCCAGAGTCATGATCTGAAACAGACTGAAGAGTGAGGCCTCCAGACTGCCGAACCATTGCGGGGCGCTGACGGCAAACAGTTTGGTCGCCATGACAGCGAAGACGTAATACAGAATGATCAGGATGGCGCCGATGGAGCCAATGCCGGGAAGTGCAGCCACGATACCGGAGATGACCCGGCGAAGACTCGGGAAGGCTGAAATCAGGCGCAGGACGCGAAGCACCCTGAGGGACCGCAACACACTGAAAGCACCTGCCGCAGGCAGAAGAGCCAGGGCGATCACGGCCGTGTCGAACAGGTTCCAGGGATCTCGCACGAAGCGCTGCCCTTGAGCCACCAGACGCAACAGCAATTCGACAACGAATATGCCAAGCAGAACCTGGTCAAGCATCAGCAGCTGAGGGCCAAACAGGGCCATGACTGCCGGGTAGGTCTCCAGCCCCAGAACCACCGCATTCACGAGAATGAGGGCAACAAAGAAGGTAGTTGCGGAGCGATGTTCCATTACGCTCCGCAACCGGGCTCTTAAGGCCTCAATCCGGACCATGGTCTGGCTCCGGCGTGGTTTTTGAGGTCTTGACCAGCGACACGATGACGCCAATGGCGATGAGACCCAGGGTGACCGCCAGCGAGATATTGGCCGGAAACTTTTCAAGTCCCAGGGCATCCGCGATAAACACCTTGGCACCGATGAAGATGAGCACGAAGGCCAGGGCCGGCTTCAGGTACTTGAAGCGATGGATGATCGCAGCCAGGGCGAAATACAGCGCCCGCAAGCCCAGGATAGCGAAGATGTTGCTGGTAAACACGATAAACGGGTCCAGGGTGATCGTGAAGATCGCAGGGACGCTGTCGACCGCGAAGATAAGGTCGACAAACTCGATCAGAAGCAGGGCGACGAGCAGCGGCGTGGCGTACAGGCGCCATTTGCCGGTCACCGGGTCGGCCTGGCGGGTCAGGAACTTCTGGCCATCGAGTTTGTCGCTGATCGGGAAGACCTTGCGCATCAGCTTCAGAAGCGGGTTGCTGGCAATGTCGGGGTGCTTGTCGCCCATAAACAGCATCTTGACGCCAGTAAAGATCAGGAAGACGGCGAAGATATAGAGGATCCAGCCGTATTGGGCGACCAGGGTGGCGCCCAGGGCGATCATGATACCGCGCAGGACGATCACGCCCAGGATACCCCAGAACAGGACCCTGTGCTGATAGAGGGGCGGGATGGCGAAATAGGTGAAGATCAGCGAGATCAGGAAGACATTGTCCATCGCCAGGGTTTTTTCGACGATGAAGCCAGTCAGATACTCCTTGCCGGCCTGGTCACCCAGCGACCACCACACCCAGCCGCCAAACGCCATCGCCATGGCGATGTAGAAGGCCGACATCCACAGGCTTTCGCGGATGCTGATCTCGTGCGTCTTGCGGTGCAGGACTCCGAGGTCGAAGGCCAGTAGTGTTACCACAATGGCAAGGAAGGAGGCCCACATCCACAGGGGCTTGCCCATGATGGGCTCGAAAAGGAATTCCATGGCAAAGGTCTTTCTGGAATGTGTGCCGATCTCACTGGATCGGCGATAGAGGTTGTTGTTTCAGGGGGGGGGGCGGCGCGGTCAGTCCAGATCGGACAGGGCACGTCCTCCACGCCGAGTGAAGGGCGTCGGCATCACGCTGTGCAGGGTCATCTCGACGATCTGGGTCAATTCACCCTTGTCGAGCCAGATACCGCCACATTGCGGGCACTTGTCGAAACTGAGGGTATCGACGACCTCCAGCTTGAGGGGAATGTCGCAGTCAGGGCAGCGGCGT
>NZ_GL883078.1:698575-709012 GCF_000204015.1 Asticcacaulis biprosthecium C19
GGGATCGCCCACGCGGTGGTCACACGTTTTGGGATGCGCTCTGAGCGGGGTGTCGGGACCATGGGGACCTCTGTGTTGTATCGGGTGGGGATGCCTAGCCGCGGCGCGGCGGCCATCACCGCAGAATGGTGGCAAAGCGCGTTTGAAATCTGCCTGAGTTTGACGTTGAGGTTGCTGTCGCGGCGCCGTCATCTTTTTACGGAACGGCTACACCCCGGCAGCACAAACACAGCGCCCCCCCTGCCACTTCGGCACAGATTTTTGGCGGCCGCAGCGGCTAGTCTTGTCTGGCGAGAACGGAATGCCCCGGGCAACTAAGCCGACAAGGACATTTCGGCCGCTAACGTAAAGGATCCGAGGATCCAGCCATTTGGAGAGGAACACAGCCGTGCGTGCCTTTGACGACTTTCGTATTGCCAACCGCTACCGCTTCACCCTTCAGCGCCCCGCCCCCATCCGCGTGACCGATGACGACGCGGATGCCCCCGAAAGGGCCTACAAGTCTTTCCGGCGCGAAGCCAAGAAACGCAGCCTGCGACAGAAGCCCGGCATGATGCGGTGATCCGTTTCGGTCCCGACCGCTCCCCCCCCCCCTCGCCGTCGGGATCGGCGCTTCCCCGTGGTCCCCCTCCCCCCCACCCTAAGACCACGGGCCGGCCGCGAAAGCGCCGCGGCCACGCCAGCCGCCAGGGCAGATCTTGCCCTGGCGGTCTTTTTTGCAAGGTCGTCTGCCCGGCTGTAACGTGGTAGGCGTCGTCAAGTACACCCACCGGGCCGCGCAGTATGTCTCCAGCCTTTATCTTCGAGGATCACGTTCTCGCCGTCCGCAAGAATCGGTGGACGCTCTGGCAGGAGGGCCTGCTGAGCTTCGCCCTGGTCGCCGGCGTGACGGGGGTGGCCTTCGCTCTGGATCGCATGGGCTTTCCCTCACCCGAATCGCTGGGGATCCTGTTTGTCCTGCCCGTGCTGTGTGCGGCGGTTTTCTTCGATCTCAGACTGGCTCTGGCGACCGTGGGGCTGAGCGTCATCGCCTATCATCTGGTGCTGAGCGCCGCCTATGGTTCGCTGGATGTCAGCAATCCGCAGGTGCTCGCCAAGGTCGTTGTCCTGTTGACGGTCAGCCTGGTCGTCAGCGCCCTGGCCACGCGCCTGCGCCGGATAACGCGCGAGGGCCAAACCCGGGAAAACTTTCTGACCGACCTGTACCAGCTCAATCAGGATCTGATCGGCAAGACCTCCGTCGACGACGTCTGCGCCGCCGCTGAACACCGCCTGTCGGTCATCCTTCAGGCGCCGTGCCGCATCCACCTGAAACCGTCGTCCGCGCTCGATCCGGTTTTTGTCGAGGTCATGACCCGCCGCCAGCCGGCCGGCCAAGGTCAGGCGATCTCTGGCGAAGACCCGCGCCTGATCCTGCCCCTGGGGGAGGCGGACGATGTCGCGGGCGTTCTGGTGTTTGAACCACGCGCCGGCCTCCCGCCGGTCGCGGATACCTTCCCGCAGCGCTTCCTGTCGACCCTGACGGGGCAGGTCGCTCTGGCCATCAGCCGCGCAGCCCTGACCGAGGCACGCACAGAACAGGTCCGGCAAGCCGACCGCGAACGCTTCATGAGTGCCATGCTGTCGTCTTTGTCGCATGACTTCAAGACGCCGCTGGTGGGTATCATCGGCGCGCTGGAAGCGCTGCAGGGGCGCGTCGATGACACGGCGCACGAGATCGTCGGCGACGGCCTGGCGGAGGCGCAGCGACTGAACCGCTTTGTCATCAACCTGATCGAAATGAGTCGTCTGGAAACCGGTATCCGGCCGAAATGCGAACCCGTGCATATCCGCGACGCCCTGTCGGGTGTTCTGCGCACCCTGCGCCCACTCATCGGCCACCAGACCTTTCGCATCGAGATCGAGCCGGGCTTCCCGCTCCTGAACGTCAACCCATCCATGTTTGATCTGGTGCTGTTGAACCTCATCGAAAACGCGCTGAAATACGGCCCGGCCGAAGGCGCCATAACGATCGGTGCACGGCAGACAGCCGATGGGGTGGTGATCGATATTGACGATGATGGCGAGGGCATCGCCCCCGCCCAGCGCGATCTGGTCTTCACGAAGTTCTACCGCGCCGTGGACGGCGACCGCAAGATTGCCGGCACGGGACTTGGGCTGTACATCTGCCGGGAGATCATGGACATCTATAGCGGGAGCGTCGAAGCCGTCGATCCGCCGGACGGCACCGGCGCCTGTATGCGCCTGAGCCTGCCCACCGACGCTACATTGCTGGTAACCCTGCCCGAGGAGGAGGTCGAATGAACGGATTGCAGCCCAGGATCCTGGTCATTGAGGACGATCCTCAGATCCGCAAATTCCTGACCATCACGCTGACCTCGCACGACTATACCGTCATTCCGGCTGAGACCGGGCGCGAGGGCGTGCGTCTGGCCACGTCGGTGAAACCCGATGCTATCCTTCTGGATCTGGGCTTGCCCGATATGGACGGCACCGAGGTCATCTCCATGGTCAGAAGCTGGTCCAAGATGCCGATCCTTATCGTGTCCGCCCGCGACCACGAGGACGACAAGATCAAGGCCTTCGACATGGGCGCCAATGACTTTGTCACCAAGCCGTTCGGAACGGGCGAGTTGCTGGCGCGGTTGCGCGCTGCCCTGCGGGATTCGCTGCTGGCGGTGGCAGAAGATACGGTTGTGCGCGCCGGTGACCTGTGCATCGACCTGACAGCGCACAAGGTCACGGTGCGTGACATTGCCATCAAGCTATCGCCCAAGGAGTTCGCCCTGCTGAAGGTCCTGGCCATGCACGCCGGCAAGCTTCTGACCCACAAATACCTTATGCAAAAGGTGTGGGGCGACGCCTATGTTGAGGACAATCAGTATCTGCGCATCTATATCGCGCAATTACGCCAGAAGCTGGAGCTGGATCCGGGCCGCGACCAGTTTATCGTCAACGAGCCGGGTATAGGCTACCGGCTGGAAGCGTCAGGGGTCACCAAGGGTCAGGCGTGAAGGCGAGGATCACGCGCCGCGCATCCGATCAAGGCTGTCGATAATGTGACGCGCCAGCATCGCGCCGGCTGGGCCAAGGCCGTCGGCGGTCAACATGGCGATCTCGGCATCGGCGAGGTCGGGCAGGCCCAAAGCTTCGTCCGCCACCTTGACGCCTTTTGGGATCATGTTTGCCGGCAGGACGCTGATCCCGAGCCCCGAACGCACAGCCGCCAGGGTGCCGGTCAGGCTGGGGCTGGTGTAGCCGATGCGCCAGGCGCGGCCGTGGCGCGCCAGCGCCGCCAGAGCCCGTGCGCGATAAATGCAAGGGGGCGGCGACAACGCGAGGGTCAGGGCTAAATCCTTATCCGACGTAACCTTTTCGCTATTCCGTTCCCCCGTCACCCAGACCAGAGGCTCACGCCACACCCGCACACCGCCGTCCACCGTCTGGGGATCGCGCTTAACCAGGACGATGTCGTGCTGTCCGGTCTCGAAGGCCTTCACCAGGTTCAGGGTCAGATCGCAACTGATGTTGAGCAGCACACGCGGATGCAGGGCGCGGAAGGCAGCCAGGACTTCCGGAAGATAGTGGGTGGCGAAATCTTCAGGTGTGCCGACACGAATTTCTCCCTCGACCTCGGGTTCGTGCAGCCGCGAATGGGCCTCGCGATGCAGGTCCAGGATCGAGCGCGCATACCCCAGAAACACCTCGCCATCGTGCGTCAGTTTTACAAGGCGCTGGGTCCGGTAAAACAGGGGACGGCCAACACTGTCCTCCAGACGGCGTATCTGCATGCTGAGCGCAGACTGGCTTCGGCCAATCTTCTGGGCAGCACGGGTGAAGTTGAGAGTCTCCGCGAGCGCCAGGAAGGCCTTCAAAGACTGACTGTCGGTATCGAATGGCAAAAGTCTCATCCATAATTCGAATAACTGATATGAAAATAATCCATTTCTCGAATGACGGCAATTGCGTTACCCGGCGCCCATCCTGGAGGGTGCAAATGAGTTTTTCCCTGTTGCAAGGCATCGTATCGGCGCCGGTTTTGTTTTTTGGTCTGGGCGTTCTGGCGGGAATTGTGCGTTCCAATTTGAGCGTTCCGCGCAGCATCAGCCAATTCCTGTCGATCTTCCTGATGATGGCGATCGGCCTCAAGGGCGGCATGGCGCTGAGGGCCGAAGGGGCGCTGAGTGCCGACTTCGCCGCTACGCTTGGCTTTGGCATTCTGTTTGGTTTGCTTCAGCCGGTTATCGGCTATGGCTTGCTGAAATTCACGACTTCGCTCGAAAGGGCAACGGCGGCGGCGACAGCAGCGCACTACGGGTCGGTCAGCGTTGTGACCTTCGCGACCGCCGTCAGCTATCTCGACCTGCATCATGTCGCCTATGCCGGCTACATCGTCGCGGTTGTGGCCGCGATGGAGGCGCCGGCGATTATTTCCGGCCTCATGCTGGCGCGGGACCAGGAACGACCTCACAAGTTCAGTCATTTACTGGCGGAGACGGCGACCAACGGCGCTGTTCTGTTGCTGATCGGTGCGCTGGTGATTGGCACCGTCGTGGGATCTGCCAAGATGACCAGCGTTAGCGCCTTCTTCATCGATCCGTTCCAGGGCATACTGTGCCTGTTCCTGCTCGACATGGGGCTGACGGTCAGCCGAAACCTCAAACATATCCGGCAGTTCTCGCCGGCGCTCCTGGCCTTTGGGCTGTATATGCCGCTGATTGGCGCGGCACTCGGCATGGGTGCCAGCCACCTTATCGGCCTAGACGTGGGGACCACCTTTTTGTTCACGGTCCTGTGCGCCTCCGCTTCGTATATCGCCGTCCCCGCAGCCATGCGGGTCGCGCTACCGCAGGCCCAGCAGGCGATCTACATACCGATGAGCCTGGCTGTGACGTTTCCGTTCAATATCCTGATCGGCATTCCGCTGTATTCGTATCTTACAAGTCAATGACGCCCATGTTGGAGCCTTTGCTGCGCCGAATGGCAGCCTCCGCACGCTGGTGATGTGCCGAGAATGGGCATTCGCTTCGTCGTGTTCGAAACTTGACTTGAGATCCATATATCACTTAATCATGATATATGGATAAGACGCAAACCCTGGAAGCTTTAGCAGCCCTGAGCCAGGAGACACGGCTGGATGTGTTTCGGCTGTTGGTTCAGGTCGGGCGTGAGGGCATGGCCGCCGGGGAAGTCGGCGAGCGGCTTGGCGTGCGGCAGAACACCATGTCCGCCAATCTGTCTGTGCTGGCCCATGCCGGGCTGATCCGCAGCACGCGGGAGGGGCGCAGTATTCGCTATTTCGCCGATATGGCCGGCGTGCAGGGGCTGCTGGGGTTTCTCATGGAAAATTGCTGCGGCGGGGCGCCGGAGATGTGCCAGCCGGTCATCGCCAAGCTCACCTGTGGGTGCTGAGACATGTTTACGATCTCGCGCAAACTGTTCGCGGAAGGCCTGGGCACGGCCTTGCTGTTGGCGATCGTCGTCGGCTCAGGGATCATGGGTGAAAGCCTGGCTGGCGGCAATACGGCCATCGCCTTGCTGGGCAATACCCTGGCGACCGGCGCTGGCTTGGTGGTGTTGATCACCATCTTCGGGCCCATATCGGGGGCGCATTTCAACCCGGTCGTGACTCTGGCCTTCGCGGCGCGGCGCGAGATCGGCGTGAAACCGGCCATCGGTTATATCCTGGCGCAGGTGGCAGGCGCCATTATCGGCGTGTGGATGGCCCACGCCATGTTCGGCCAGGCGTTGGTTCAGGTCTCAACCAAGCTGAGGGACGGGCCGTCGCTGGCGTTCTCTGAAGCCGTTGCCACCTTCGGGCTGATGGCAACGATCTTTGGCTGTGTCCGGTTCAAGCCCGACTTTACGCCGATGGCCGTCGGCCTCTACATCACCTCCGCCTACTGGTTCACATCGTCGACCTCGTTTGCCAATCCGGCGGTGACCTTGGCGCGCAGCCTGTCCGACAGCTTTGCCGGCATTGCGCCATCGTCGGTGCCGGTGTTTATCGCAGCCCAGGGCGCCGGTGCGGCGTTGGGCGTCATCGTCTTCGGCTGGCTGCTGAGCCCGCCGGCCCTGTCAAATTCCAGCCAAGTTGAGAGCGAACAATGAGCGTCACCATCTATCATAATCCTGACTGCGGCACCTCGCGGAACGTCCTGGCCGTTATCGAAGCGGCCGGCTACGCGCCCGTCGTCGTCGAATACCTGCAAGCCGGTTGGGAGCGCGAACCGCTTGTGAAGCTGCTGGCCGATGCCGGCCTGACGCCGCGCCAGGCTTTGCGCGAGACGAAGTCTCCCGCAAAGGAACTGGGGCTGCTGGAGCCGGGCGTCAGCGACGAACAGATTCTGGCTGCCATGATGAGCACGCCGGTGCTGGTCAATCGGCCGTTTGTGGTGACGCCCAAGGGCACAAGGCTGTGCCGGCCGTCGGAAATCGTCCTCGACCTGCTGGAGAGATGGCCGGCAGGGCCGTTCTACAAGGAAGACGGCGCGTTGATGATCGATGTCGGGGGGCAACGTATCTGATTAACGCTGACGTCCTCAACCGGTACAAGATGGCCATTATGTGATAAATTTGGCTGAAAGGGGGATAGTCAATGTGGGAATGGCTCAAACGGCTCTTGGGATTGTCAAAAACGTTATCCATTAACTGGCTGGACGAAGATGCACTACCACGCCCGCCGTCGTCGCCGGGCATCATGTTCTGCCGCCAGCCGCCGGCGCCCTTGGATAAAAGCTGTCTCAGCTTTTTCGGCGGCCTGCCGATAACGCCTGCAGATTTTCAGTGGCCGACCTCGCCTTATCCGGCCGTCGCGGATGGCTCGTCCGGCGTCAGCTTCCTTGGTCAGATCGATATGGCCACCCTGCCGGACAGTGAACTACGCGGCCTACTTCCCTCACAGGGAATCCTCTATTTCTTCTTCGATTGGCAGATCCCGTATTTTAAGAGGGTCGATGGTGGCCATACCGTCCAGTATCACAATGGCGACGCGGCGAGCTTTCAAGAGACGTCAGCACCTGACGACCTGCATATTCTTCACTACAAGCGATATAGCAGCGAACAGAATGCCTGGTTCCGATTCCACAAGGAGGGAAGCCTTGCTCCCAAAGCCTTCCTGAAAACCCGCATTACGTCGGCCGTGATCGACACCTACGAGATATCTCACCCCGGTTATGAAGGGTATCACCGTCCGGAAAACCTCGGCCTGAGACTTCGGGATAAATCCGTCTTCGATGCCTTCGGTCCCTATTCAGAACCGCCACCCCCGCCGCCTGACGACGGTGGCCTTGCCTTTCCGTGTCCACGGTTTCCCCAGGCGTGGCTGTATGTCGACCACGTCGCCGACGAAATATTGCACAGGCTGGGCACCGTTATCGGCCAATTTGAAGATGACAAACGCGCAGCGCGGAACTGGATAGAAAAGGCCCGGGCTCAAGGCGTGTTTTCCGCCATACCCGCTTCGGAGCGGGGTCTTTTCCGTTCCTAGTGCCAAGGTGTGGAGCGCAATAAAGAGCTTGCCATAGACCGCGAAGAGCAGAGCTTGGACAAGTTGCTGGAACAGGCGGCTCTAGCATGTACCGGCCCTTTGATGGCGGACCCGGCAACCTCGGGCCTGATCAGTTCACGTCTTCGGACCCTCACCCGCCGGCTTCATCACGCCATCCAGCCGGGCTACGCATTCGACGACATCATCGCTCACCAAATGTTGGGGATCGTACCAAATAGGGAAGAGGTTATGGAGGACCTGAGCCGGACGCATTTGCTTCTGATGCAGTTCGATAGTGACCCCGGCATGGAGTTTGAGCTTGCAAACGGAGGAACCTGCCAGTTCTGGATCACGCGTGAGGACTTGACGGCCCTGCGCTTTGACCGTGTCGTCGTGACACTGGACCTCTAAAAAAGCCCCGGATCGCTCCGGGGCTCCTTTGGTCGTGAGGGTTCAAGTTATTGGCCGCCCTGGGAGACGGATTCCAAAGCGTCGTTCTGGGCCGTCAGGGTAGAAAGCGTCGCCGAGGCGAAGGTCTTCACCGAGTCGTCCGAGGCCGTGGTCGCGAAGCTCTGGTAGAAGGTGGCACTGTCATTGCTGACCTGGCCCTGGAGTTCCAGATATTTGGCGTCGAAGTCCGCGCCAGCGAGAGTCTGGAGGTCCGCCAGCTTCTGCTTGTACTCTTCGTTCCAGTTCTGGTCGAATTCCATATCCGAGGTCGAGGTCTGGATGGCCGTAACCATGGCCGTGCGGGTCTTCAAGCCGTCATTCAGAACCGATTGCGCGGTGTCCTTGATGTCCTGGGTCGAGCCCTTTTCGACCGCCAGTTGGGCGGCGGCGATGCTGAACTCGTTCGCCAGGTAAGCCTGCTGCATGAAGGCCTTCGGCGCCGAGGCATCGGCCGTGGTCGTCGTGTCGGGCGCTGCGGCATCGGGCGTCGTCTGGGCGACGTCGGCGGCGGCGTCAGGATTGGCCGGCGGGGTGGCGGGAGTCTCTACAGCCGGCTCGGTCGGGGCGGTGGGGTTCGGGGTTGCTGTGGTGTTGGGGGCTTCGACGGTCGGTGCTGGCGTGGTGGACGGTGCCACCGATCCCGGGACCGTTGCCTGGGACGGAACGGGCGCGGCCGGATCGGTCGCCATGGTATCCTGCGCGGTGGCGCTCAGCGCCGACGCGGCGGCAATAGCGGCAAGAATACCTGTGATCTTATAAGCTAAACGTGCTTTCATAGCAGTCTCCTTGGTAAAGCGAGGGTTACTGTTCGACAGCCCCAAGCAGGACGCATAATATGTCAGCGTGAAGAGGTATTAATGTGACATCAAAGGGCTATTTCAGCAAATATAGACTGTGAAGGATCTAACCAAAAAATCAGTATAGCGTAAACATACTGTGATATTTGGCGAAATTTGGCCATTCTATGGCAGTTGTTGGGAATTACTGAGTTTTAAACTGTAACTTTGGAGGCTACGGCTCAGACGGTAAGATACCCCTCCACCCCTTCGCCCCACCCCTCCCCATGAAATGGGGAGGCGTGAGTTCGTGACACCCTTTGCGATAGCCATGCTCCACTGGTTTAGTTATGCAAAAAGCGCCGGAGCGGGGCCCGGCGCTTTCTTAGGGTTGCGTTAACCGTAACAAACTCACTTGGCCTTGGCGACCTTGGCCGGCGCGGAGATGGCCGGGTGAGACTTGAAATATTCGCGCAGCGATTCAGCAGCTTCGGGCTGGTTTTCAGTGCAGTCCTCCAGCATGAAGCCCAACAGTTCGGAAAAGTGAGAAAAATTGGCGCGGTAGATGATGGAGCGGCCGTCGCGGTAGGCGGACAGCAGACCGGCACCCGTCAGAATGCTCAGGTGGGTCGAGGCCGTGTTGGCCGGAATGCCGTTGCTTTCAGCGATTTTGCCCGCCGCCATGCCATCGGGCCCCGCCTTTACGATGGTGCGGAAAACATTCAAACGCCCAGGGTGCGCCAGGGCAAAAAGGTTAACCACAGCATCTTCGCTTGTCATAATTCTACCTAACCGGAACCGACCTCTAAACTCAACTTTCTACTATTACAAAACTATGGAAACATAAAGGCGACAACGAAAATAACGTCGGTTCATCCCCATCTTCATCAATTGTTAAACCGCAAAAAGAGCGTGCCCCGCTCCCCGCGAGACACGCTCAGGTTTTGCCCTTCACTTTATTCGATAAGCCTTGGTTATGATGCCAGGCGGAGGTGGTTTTCGCCCATACGCTCAAGGCGCGCGCCGATGGCTTCACTTTCCAGCGCGGCTTGCGGCAGGTTGGCCAGGACATCGATGCGGCCAGCCAGGACGTCAAAGACGTCGGCATAGGCCGCCGCGATCGTTGCCGACGAGCCCATGACGTCGCAGGGATCCGGCAGGTGCCAGTCGATAACGGCCGGATTGCCCTTGAATTGGGGGGTACGCGAACTGCCGCGGCGATCCGGGCAGAGGCGGATGACGATATCGAAGGCGGGATCGTACTTGCCCATGACCGCGGTGATCGGCTTGGTCGCCAGGCGCGACGGGTTGTAATTGATCTTATGCAGAAGAGCGAGCGCATAGGGACTGATGGCCGGAACCGGATCATAGCCGGCGGACCAGGCTTCAAAACGCCCGGCGCCGAGCCGGTTGAGAAGCGCCTCGGCCAGGATCGACCGGGCCGAATTATGGGTACACAGGAACAGGACATTGAATGTCCGCAAGCCACTCGTCGTCATACGCCAACCGCCCTCTCGCTGATGAAGCGTTTTGCTTCGCCCTAGTAGAACGAAGTTATCAGTGAAGAATAAGGAAGCCGTTGAGAAGAACGGTTAATTTGACATGAATGTCAAAACTGTTGATTGGATTGGCCTTGGCTCGGACGACTGCATGCAGAGTTTGGGTGACTTTGATTCTTGGGAGGATGGCCGCACCAACCCCTCACCCCTACCCTCTCCCCTC
>NZ_GL883078.1:709032-713503 GCF_000204015.1 Asticcacaulis biprosthecium C19
ACGTGGGGAGAGGGAGAAGAGAAACATCCCTTGCTCAATCGCACAAAAAAAGCCTGCCGCGAGAGGACGGCAGGCTTTTTAGATACCAGTGTCGGCGTCGCTTAGGCGGCGACGGTGCCCGATTGATCGTGCGGGTCGCGCAGGACGTAGCCGCGGCCCCAGACGGTTTCGATGTAGTGGTTGCCATCCGCCGCTACCGCCAGCTTCTTGCGCAGCTTGCAGATAAACACGTCGATGATCTTCAGTTCCGGCTCGTCCATGCCACCGTACAGGTGATTCAGGAACATTTCCTTGGTAAGGGTCGTGCCCTTACGCAGGGAGAGAAGCTCCAGCATCTCGTATTCCTTGCCGGTCAGGTGCACGCGGTTGCCCGAGACTTCGACGGTCTTGGCATCCAGATTGACGACGATGTCGCCCGTGCGGATGATCGACTGGGCATGGCCCTTGGAACGGCGGACCACAGCGTGGATACGGGCGATCAGCTCGTCCTTGTGGAAAGGCTTGGTCATATAGTCGTCGGCACCGCCGCCGAGCGTCTTGACCTTGGTGTCGATTTCCGACGTGCCCGACAGGATCATGACGGGCGTATTGACCTTGCCAACGCGCAGTTGGCGCAGGACTTCCAGGCCGGACATGTCCGGCAGGGACAGGTCGAGCAGGATCAGGTCGTAGTCGTAGATCTTACCCAGATCGACGCCTTCTTCACCGAGGTCGGTCGTATAGACGTTAAAGCCTTCGGATTTTAGCATCAATTCGATGCTTTGCGCCGTGGCGCTATCGTCTTCAATAAGTAGTACGCGCATTTAAGCCCCTCCCGGCTTCGGTGGCTAAAGAGATCTGCGGAGGCAACATGCATCCGCCCTAGTGACGCATGCTAGACAGCAAATCCCTTAAGATTGGTTAAGCTTAATAATTCAGTTCAAGGACGTAAGGTGATTTGCGAATCGGCGGCAAGAGTCGCGAGTCAAGGTTTCTCTTTATTCACAGGATTGTTTGCGGCCATTTTGGCCTCGAACCCAAAGGTGAGTCTTTTGAATCACACAGTGTGATTCAAAAGACTCAAGATCGCAGCGCATGGAATCGGAGGAATATTTTCGGCGACTCAGACGGCTTTTTCGTGACCGGGTTAGGGGCATGGACATAAGGCACTGGCTTTCGGCGTCTTCCGGCGCGCCGGATTGACCTTGCCGGTGTTGCCGCGCTGTTTCGTCATGTCCGATGGTTATCTGGGGCTGGATGCCATCGACGGCACGCGGGTGACCTTCGACTTTGCCGGCAAGGCGTTGCGGTTCTCAGAACCGGCGAAGATTGTCCGGGATTCCGGCGGCGAGATCGCTGGTGATTGCCGGTGTGCCCGACTTCGTCGTGGGAAAGCCAAATACCGGCCCAGCCTGCTGATCGGGATGGATTATTTGCGTCAGTTCGCATCGGTCACCTTGGACTATCGTGCGCGCGACATCCGGTTTGAGCTGAGTGCGGCGCCGCCCAATCCGAAGCCGGACGTGATCATCGAGCAGGCCTGATCAGAGGGCCGGAATGCCGCAACGGAGCAGGAAATCCCAGGTGCCGTCATAGAAGGCGCGCGGCCGGGTGGCGTCGGCATCATCGCCGTGCGGCACAAAAATCACCATACCCTGGCGCGCCCGGGTCAGGATGACGCGATAGGCATTTTTCAGGTACAGACGGCGGAAGCGATCATTGATGGACTGCCAGCGCGTGCCCTTGAAGGTCTGGCCGTGCCAGCCGCTGAGGTAACGCAGGTCGGCGTCCCAGCACACGGCTGTCCAGTCCAGCTCAAGGCCCTGGACGTCGAACTCGGTGGCGACCTCCTCCAGATAGAAGGACGAACGGACGTCGCTGCGGTCGTTGAGGAACCAGACGGGCGGGTCGATGCCGGCCTTGATGTGCAGGCCTTCCGGGCGCAGGCGGTGGGCGCCCGACGAGGCCACAAGGCCGAAGCGTTCCGAGCCGCGGGCCTGGTCACGCAGCCATTGTTTTGCCCGGTTGAGGTCGCGGGTAAGCACCAGCGGATAATGATCCAGGCTGGCATGGGCTGTGCGGGCGGCTTCGGCATCGCCGTTGAGGAGGTGTGAAATAAAGTCCGACAGAGTTTCGGCGCGGAAGGAGCGCATGGACACACCCAGGTGCAGGTCGTCGTGCAGGGTGACCTGACCCGAGGCGATAAAGGCGCGGGCGTCGTTGTTGAGGTCGTAATCGGGCTGGACGATCTGGGCCGAGGCATGGACCTGCCAGTCGGGGAAGCGGTCGCGGATGGCGGCCATCCATTCCGATAGGCCGGCCTCGCCGACATTGATCTCCTGGCCGCCGCCGACCAGGCAGACCACCGCGCACCAGTCAGGGTGGCGGTCCATTACGCCGAGCAGAAATTCGGGCTCGGACATGTCGAAATCGGCGACGGCGCGTTTGGTTTGCATGAATTTCGACGCTTGGGCGCGGGTCCAGGCGCGCTGGGCTTCGTCGAAGATGACGATGTGGTCCGACGGCGGCCCTTCGTCGCGGACATATTCGTCGCGGAAGTGGTGGATGTTCTGAATGAAGGCGTGGACGTTGCGATGGGCGTCGGATTTGCGGGCTTTACTGCGCAAGGCGTAGTCGCGGGCCAAAGCCTCACGCAGGACGTCGACCAGGGGACCGTTGCCTGATAAGAAAGTGGCGTGCTGGTCGTCGCGGCTGGCGCTCCTTTGGGTGGCGATATTCAGCCCGGCCAGGGTTTTTCCGGCGCCGGGCACGCCGGTGACGAAGCAGACGGCCTTTTTGCCTTGCGCCCGGCAGGTGTCGATGACGTCGTTGAGGACGGTCTGGGTGCGCCCCAGATTGATGGCGTCGGCGTCGCTGCGGGTGATGTCGGTAACGGCATGGGTGGCATAAAGATGGGTCGCCGCCTGAATGATGGTCGGGGTCGGGCGATAGCCGCTGCTCAGCCATTGAGTCGCGTCGACATGGTTATGGTGGCTGCGGCTGATCAGGCGGATGACCTGGGCCAGGTCGGCGACAGCGATCAGCAGGGGCTTGGCGACCTGGTCCAGGGCCAGTTCCAGTTGGTAGGGTTTCGACTCCGTCACCCAGGTCGGCACCAGGATGGGCACGATCGACAGGTGATGGCTGCCGTGGTGGAAGTTCTTCAGGTCGAGGGCGTAGTCCTCGACCTGTTCGACGGCGTGGCGGTCGTACTGATCCGAGCCGACCTTGAACTCGATGACGAAGACGCAGCCGCGCACCATTAGGACGGCATCGGCCCGTTTGCCCATGCGCGGGATGGCGAACTCGAAATGGACGGTGAAGGTTTCCTCGTCGTCCAAGGCGACGCGTAGGAGGTTGATCTGTTGCTGCCAGGCGCGCTTCTGTTCCAGGTCGAGCGCGAAATGATGGCCGCGCGCCAGTTCGCCGAGGATATGGTCAGGCGTGTCGGCGTAGAATTTGTCGCGATCGGCGGAGTAGTAGGCGCGCATCCAACCCCCTGGGTTGCAGCCGGTTAAACCAGGTCAGGCGGGCCTTGCCAAGCTGTATTGGCGCCCCAATGTAGGAACCGGAGGCTGCCATGACCGTCGAAACCACTCTGAACGGCTTTATCCGCCGCGATCTGAAACTGGACGGACCGGTGCAGATCCGCATCAAGCCGCCGTTCGATTCCATGCCGTGGGCGGAAGCGCCGCCGATTACGATACAGGACGCGCGGGTTTTGCAGGGCGGTCAGGATGCAGCAGATTTTCTGGATGCGCGCGGTTTTGTGTTGCTGGACCATCTGTCGGCGGTGAAGGACTGGGATGCCGGGGGCGCGGCGCCTTTGGAGCGTAACGAGATTGCGCGGATCTATATGCCGGAGGTCGAGGCGCTGATCAGAAACCGGTTGATGCCGGGGCAGCGGCTGGAGTTCGAACAGGGGCCGTTCCTGATCCGGCGCGGGCCCAATACCGGCAATATCTACGCCAACGGAGTGCATCAGGACTATGGCCTGACGCCGGACGATTATCAGGAAAGCCTGGAGGCGTTTTCGTCGGCGGCGTTCGCAGCGGCGTGGCGGGCGCGGTTCGAGCGGCCGGAGGTGGCGGGTTTCGTGGTGCTCGATCTCTGGCGGCCTGTCTATATGGCCGGGCCATTGCGGCATATGCCCCTGGCGGTGTGCGATCCGCATTCGATCGAAATGGAGGATTTGGTGCCGGCGGCTCTGGTCGGGTTCGCGCCGTCGGGCAAGAACACCAATCAGCTATCGTTGAAATACAGTCCTGAGCAGAGGTGGTGGTATTACCCCGGCATAACCACCGGCGAGGTGCTGGTGTTCAAGCTGTTCGAGTACTTCAAGGATGGGCGCCGGAAGGGTCTGCAGACCTGTTTCCATACGGCTTTCACCGATCCGCGAACGCCTGAGGATGCTGAGCCAAGGCAGAGCTGCGAGCATCGGGTCGGGGTGTTTGTGATGGGGTAGCGGGGTAGTCGGGCCAAACCCGCTAGG
>NZ_GL883078.1:714692-719295 GCF_000204015.1 Asticcacaulis biprosthecium C19
AAGAGGCGGACAGAAACGGAATTCCGGATAATCCGTCTCCCGCGCGAAGCGCCTTCAAAGCGTATGAATATGGGTCCGGCGTCGCGCGTTAACACCGTCCATCTGTGCTTATCTGTGCTTATCTGGGGCTAACTTGCCGAGGTGGGGCCGAGTTGGTGGAGCCACTCTGGCCGTAACAAGCGACCGTCACTGCCTTCAGCAAAATTGGCCCCAGATAAGCGCAGATAGGCACAGATGGATGGTGTTGCCGAGACAGTCCGGCAGGGGGTGCTCCTGTTGTTGGAAGGCGCTTCGCGCGGAGGTGCCGCAACCGGAATTCCGCTTCTTTCCGTTTCTGTCCGTGCCTTCCGTCGTTTGATTCTACCGGCTGTGCCGATTTTGAATCCCGCGCCCCCCAGGCGCTTCCAAGTCCGCCTCGAAAAAACAGGTTGAAGCGCGGGAATTCTCTGACTAAAGTCAGATAATGTTAAATCAAATCGACCAGGTTCGCCGTTTCAACCGTATCGTCTCGCAGCGGGCGGGGACGCTCGACCAGAGCTATCTCGGTCAGGGACGGCCTTTGGGTGAGGCCCGGCTGTTGTTCGAGGTTGGCCATGACGGCGGCAATGCCCGCGAACTGCGCGATCGGCTGGGGCTGGATTCCGGCTATTTGAGCCGGTTGCTGCGGGCGTTGGAAAGCCAGGGGATGATCGTGGTGACGCCTTCGCAAGCGGATCGGCGCGTGCGCGATATCCGGTTGACGCAGGCAGGAACGGCACAGGTCGAGACCTATGACCGGCTGTCGGACGACCTGGCGTCGTCGATCCTGGCGCCGTTGGATGAACGGCAAAAAGCGAAGCTGGTCGAAGCGATGGCGCAGGTCGAGCGGCTGTATCGGGCGGCTGCCGTGACCGTATCGGCGGAGTCGCCGGCAACGGCGGATGCGCGGGCATGTGTCGATCTGTATATCCGCGAACTGAACCAACGGTTCGATACGGGCTATGATCCGGACACGGCGGGGCCCTTGGACGACAGCGAGTTTTTGCCGCCGGACGGGGTGTTCGTCGTGGCGCGGCTGGACGGCAAGGCGATCGGTTGTGGTGGTTTGAAGCGGCTGGATTTTCAGACAGGGGAGATCAAGCGGTTGTGGGTATCGCCGGAAGCACGGGGGCTTGGGTTGGGCCGGCGGTTGTTGAATGAGCTGGAAGCGTTGGCGCGGCAGAGGGGTATGGCTAAGGTGTGTCTGGACACCAGCGGGACTTTGACTGAGGCTCAGGCGTTGTATCATGCGCAGGGCTATGTCGAGGTGGCACCGTATAATGACAATCCTTATGCGCAGCACTGGTTTGAGAAGCGGTTGTAACTGGCCGCTAAGAGGACCCCTCCGTCTCGACGCGCTTGCCAATGGCCTTCGGCCTGGCTTCGCTTGCTCGCCACCTCCCCATTGAAAAAATGGGGAGGAGAAGGAAGTAAGAATTTCACCTGAATTCTCTACTGCCCGCGCTTATTCGTGCTTATTCGCGGTCCCAAAATCTTAACGCTGTTAACCAATCTTAAGGCGTCGTTCACTATAATCGACGGCATGTTGGATCTCGTTCAGATCGCCAAGACCGTCGAGCCGATGCGCGTCTATGGCCGTGTTGCCGTCGTCAATGGTCTCCTCATCGAAGCCAAGGGCGGCCTGTCCTACATGCAGGTCGGGGCGCGATGCGAAATCCTCCGCCGCAACGAAGAGCCCCTCCCCGTCGAGGTCGTCGGCTTTCGCGAAGACCGCGCCCTCATGATGCCGTTCGGACCCGTCGAAGGCGTCACGCCCGGCGCCGAAATCCGCATCTCCGCCGAAGGCTCCAAGGTCTTTCCGACCACCGCCTGGCTGGGGCGGATCGTCGACAGTTTCGGCAATGCCATCGACAGCCACGGCCCACTGCCCCAGGGGCCGGAAGGCTATCTGCTGAAGGCCGCGCCGCCGGCCGCCCATACCCGCGCCCGCGTCGGCGAACGTTTGAACCTGGGTGTGCGCGCCATGGACGTTTTCACCACCTGCTGCCGCGGCCAGCGTCTCGGCGTCTTCGCCGGCTCCGGCGTCGGCAAGTCGGTGCTGCTGTCTATGCTGGCGCGCGAAGCCACCTGCGATGCCGTCGTCGTCGGTCTGATCGGCGAACGTGGCCGCGAAGTGCGCGAATTCATCGAAGAAACCCTGGGGCCCGAAGGCCTCAAGCGCGCCATTGTCGTCGTCGCGACTTCGGACGAGCCGGCGCTAAAACGGCGTCAGGCCGCCTATATGACGTTAGCGCTGGCGGAATTCCTGCGCGACCAGGGCCTGGAAGTCCTGTGCCTGATGGACTCGGTGACACGCTTTGCCATGGCGCAACGCGAGATCGGGCTGGCCACCGGCGAACCGCCGACGACCAAGGGCTATACTCCCACCTGTTTCGCCGAACTGCCCAAACTGCTGGAGCGCGCCGGGCCGGGTCCGGTGCTGGCAGACGGCACCCAGGCCGGGCCGATCACGGCCTTGTTCACCGTCCTGGTCGACGGTGACGATCACAATGAGCCGATCGCCGATGCCGTGCGCGGTATCCTGGACGGTCACATCGTGATGAGCCGCAATATTGCCGAGCGGGGGCGGTTCCCGGCGATCGACGTGCTGAAGTCGATTTCTCGGACCATGCCCGAGTGCCAGACCATCCCCGAACGCGAGGTCGTCCGTCAGGCGCGCAAGGTGTTGTCGGCCTATTCCAACATGGAAGAGCTGATCCGCATCGGCGCCTACCGCACCGGCGCCGACCCGGATGTTGACCGCGCCATCCAGCTCAATCCGGCGGTCGAGGAATTTCTGCGTCAGGGCAAGGATGAATACACACCTCTTGACGAGTCCTTTACCCTTTTGGCGGAAATCTTAAGCCAGGCTTGATAAATGGCGCGAACCGCCTCAAGCCGTGACGCGAACGATTTTCGCAGGAGCGTAGCACATGCCGAAGTGGGCCAAATCCCTTATCCGCCTTTCCACCTTCGAAGTCGAAACCCTGCAAAAGCGCCTGGCTGAGGTCGTTACCCGCCGCACCCACGCCGAGATGAAGGTCGCGACCCTGGATGCCGAATACGAACTGGAATGCGTCAAGGCCGCTGCCGACGTCGGCATGGCCTACAGCCTGACCGCCTACAAGCGCGGCTTCACGGTTCGCCGCGACGCCGTCATCGCCGAGTTGGAACTACTGGCGCATGAAGAAGACGGCGTCCGCGATCAACTGGGCCTAGCCTTCGAGGATCTGAAGAAGTTCGAGCACGTCGCCGAAGTCACCAAGCTGCGCCGCGAAGCTGCTTTCAAGAAGGCGGAAAACGCCGCGCTCGATGAAGCCGCCCTGCGTATGAAGCGCGCGTGATGCCGTTGGCATCACGCGTTTTTTAGCTCAAACGCCGGACTAGGCGCCCCCCATGTCTCCTCGCATCAGCTCGGACGGCCAAGACGCGTTTTTGGCGCCCTTGCCAGGCCGCTCACGGCCTGGAGGGCTGGATCGGCGCGCGCTGATTGCGGGCGCCGGTGCCCTTGCGTTGACCACACCGGCCTGTGCGGCCTATCCGCCGGACCTGCCACCGTTAAAATCGGTTTCCCCCTACCCGCTCGGCGTAGCTGCTCGCCATCTCCACCTGGCCGACCCCGACTGGGCGCGTCTGGCGGTCGCCAATGTTTCCCAGCTCACGGCCGAGTGGGAGATGAAGATGGAATATATGCTGCGTGACGACGGCTCGCTGCAGGTCGATCGCGCCGATGCCCTGACCGCCTTCGCCCGCAAGTATGACCTGAAGGTCCATGGCCACACCCTGGTCTGGTACGCCCAGGACGGGCTGCATTTCCAGAAGCTTAAGGGCCGGCCGGACACCTTCCTGAACGCGTATGTCGAATACATTCAGGCCGTCGTGGCGCGGTATCGCGGCATTGTCCGCGGCTGGGACGTGGTCAATGAGCCGATCTGGAACGATGGCCGGGGGCTGCGGCCCTGCCTGTGGCGCGAGGTGCTGGGCGACGACTATATCGGCCTGGCCTTCGAAGCGGCGCACACGGCCGACCCGTCGTCGGTGCTGTTTTTGAATGACTACAATCTGGAACTGACACCGGCCAAGCGGGTGACGTTCCTGAAGCTGTGCGAGACCCTGTTGAAGAACGGCGCGCCTTTGCATGGCATCGGGACGCAGATGCATATCAGTGCGGATCTGGCGCCCGCCGCGGTGGGTGTGGCAATCCGCGATATCGCCTCGCTGGGGCTGCAGGTGCATATCTCCGAGTTGGACATTTCCCTTCGCGAGGGCCGGCTGACCAATGTGGTGGAGCCGCGGCTGGACCAGCTGAAGGTGTTCGAAGCGGTGATCCGGGCCTATAATGACGTGCCGGCGGGCCAGCGCTATGGGCTGACGCTATGGAGCCTGCGCGACAAGGATTCGTGGATGAATTCGGCGCGTGAACGCAAAGGGCCGATTCCCGATGAACCGGCTCTGTTCGACAACCGCGGTCAGCCCAAGGAAATGGCCAGGCGGTTTGTGGACTTGGTAAGGTAGTTCGACAGGGCTACCGAAAGAAAGTCGCCCCACCACCACCTTTCGCCTTCGCTTTGCTACGGCTCCAGGC
>NZ_GL883078.1:720452-774029 GCF_000204015.1 Asticcacaulis biprosthecium C19
CAGGTGGGGAGGTATAAGGGATTTTAGATATCGCGGCGTTCGAAGCGCGGACGGAAGAAGGGATCTTCCAGAATGTTGCGCTCATCGTCGACGGTCGGGCTCTGGGCCGGCGTGGCGGCGGCTTCGGTTTCCGGCAGGGGGACGTCGTATTCCGCCTGAGCACGTGGCTGAGGCGCCGGTTGCGGCGCGGCCTGGGCTTTCGGCTGCTCCAGCTTTTCCTGGTAGGCGCGCAGGGCGCTCAGGTCCTCGGCAATGCTCAGGACCGCCAGGAAGAATTCGCACGCCGCACGCCACAGCATGATGCAGATGAGGACCGACAGCCAGCCAATGATCAGCAGCGGCAAGGCCAGGATCCATCCCATGACGGTGCCGTCTTTCCACGCCTGGCCAATAGCCACGCCCAGCACGCCGCAGGCCGAAATCAGCAATAGCCCCAGGCCGCACCAGTAGATGATATGAACGATCGGCTTAGACAGAAGGCGATTGAAGGTGAACAGGTCCAGCCAGATGTCGCGCGGCCGCGTGGAGCCGAAAACCTGACGGATAACCTGTTTCATAGACCTAGCCTTATACGCGAAATGGGCGAACTGTGTTCGTCTAGAAGGCGCTTTTGCCCTGAATTGTCAAGGGGTTTGCAGGCGTCGGCCGATCAGATCGGCCATTGTATCCGTCACTTCCGCCGACGCCGCGAAATCCCGCCAGCGGCAGACAGCGGCATTGACCTGGTCCAGAATCGCTTCGGCGGATTTCACCCCATGCTTTTTGGCGAGTTGACGGAGGTGGGCCATGCCCGGCGCGCGCCCTTCACCCATCACCGTTGTGCTCTGCTCGCCGCCCGGTCCTGCGGAGAAGGTCAGGTCGTAGGCCGGTGACAGCCGCCATTCCCCGCCGGCGTCCATGAGAAAGGCGAAGTTCTTGCTATGGTCGTCGCGGTTGTAAGCCAGCACATTGAAACAGGCCAGGGCAAAGGCACGTTCCATCTCACGCATATCGCGGGTCAGACCAGCGGTGACGCGCATAACCATATCGTAGTCGAGGCTTGGGATGCGATGATCGGCGTGGATCAGCCCGCACAGGGAGTGCATGTGTACGCGCCGGCCTTGCTGGCGGTCGAAGCGTTGGATTCCGAAATAGCGGCCGTTGTCCGTCAGGAACAGGTGCGTTGCCGGCATGTCGAGTCCCGCCGCACGCGCCATCAGGCTGTAAGCATATTCGATGGCGCCTATGTCATCCGGGTCGCCCTGTGCCGCGAACTTGATCAGCCAGGGCTCAAAGCCATCACCGGATTTGGCTGAAATCCTAAGGCGGTCGGGGTTGACGCCGACCGTGATCTTCGGCCGCGCCCCTTGAGAAGAGCCGTTCAACGCCAGCAGGGTTTCGATGACCGTTTCGGGCTCCCCGGAGAGCACGGCCCGGGCATCGTCAGCGAGACTGTCCAGATCGATGACCGAGGGGCGATCCGTATCGCTCAGGTCAGGTTCGTACGTCAGTGCCCCCATGCCGTCGCCGCCGACAAAGGCCAGCCGGTCCAGAGCCGTCAAAGCCCTGTGATCGATGCCTTGCGACCTTGCGCGTCGATCCAGCAGAAGCCTTCCCCAGCCGTCGGGCAGGCTGTCGTTGAATAACCCGAACAGGCCTTCGAAACCGTCTTCCGGTGCCCTTGCGGCCGGACCAAGGGCGAGTTTGTAAGGCGACAGTTCAAGACCGGTCGTCATGAAATCCGTGTCGTACTCGAACCAGATGCGCCGGTCAGCCAATGCTAGCCGGCCCATACGGCGGCGCGGCGCGGCGTCGTCAAGGAAGACATGGAGGGATCTTGCCGGCGAAAAGGTCATTTGCGCCGCCCCCGGCGGGGTTGAGTAACCGTATCGTCGAAATCGGCGAGGGTACGCTGCACAGGCTCGGCGAGCTTTTCAGAAAAACGGTGAAAGTCATCGAGGCGCCCCAGCACAAGCGCCAGCCGCAGCAGGCTTTCAAAATTAATCTGGCCTGTCGTTTCAAACCGCTTCAGCGATCCCAGACTTACACCTGAGCGCCTGGCCAATCCTTCCTGCGTCAGACCTGACTCAAGGCGCAACGCTTTGAAACCCTGGCAAATCTCGGTCAGGACATCGTTCGGCGTAAAGAGCGATAGAGCCAATATATTATCCATTATAGTCATAAATAACTATCAATAGATAACATATTATCTGTTAAATGAAAAGCCTCAGACCTGTCCGACGGTCTTCAGGCGCACCTTGGGGTGGATTTCGTTCTGGCTCATCACCACGGTGTTGGCGCGGAAGCGTTCGATGATAGAACGCACGAATGGACGAATCTGGGGCGAGGTCAGCAGCACCGCCACCTCGCCGTTCATCGACACGCGCTCAAACACATCGCGGACCGAACGGATGAACTCCTGAAGGTGCGATGGCGCCATGGTCAACTGGCGGTCCTCGCCCTGGCCGACCAGAGACACCTGGAAGGCGTTTTCCCAGTCGTGCGACAGGGTGACGATCGGCAGGGCGCCGTCGTCGCCGCGGTTCTGCCAGCACAGCTGGCGCGACAGGCGCGAGCGGACGTGCTCGACCATCTGGCTGATCGACTTGGTGTGCGAGGCGATTTCGCCCAAGGCTTCCAGGATGGCCGGCAGATCGCGGATCGAGACGCGTTCCTTCAGAAGCGCCTGCAGGACACGTTGCACCGTCGCCGTCGACACCACGGTCGGGATCAGGTCGTCGACCAGCTTCTTGTCGTCGCCCGGAATGTCGCGCAGCAGCTTGGTCAGTTCGGAATAGGACAGCAGGTCGGCCATGTTGTCCTTGAGAATTTCGGTCAGGTGGGTGGTGATGACGGTGGCCGGATCAACGATGGTATAGCCCAGAAAGGTCGCCTCTTCGCGCAGGGCGTTGTCGATCCAGGTCGCCGGCAACCCGAAGGCCGGTTCCTTCATGTGTTCGCCGGGCAGCTCGACCTGGCGGCCGGACGGATCCATGGCCATCAGGGCGCCAATGCGGACCTCGCCGGCGCCGGCCTCCATCTCCTTGATGCGGACACAGTAGCCCTGGTTGGTCAGGCGCATATTGTCGAGGATGCGCACCGACGGCATGATGAAGCCGTACTCCTGGGCCAGGGTACGGCGCAAAGCCTTGATCTGATCGGTAAGCCTTCGCCCGTCCAGGTCGTTGATCAGACCGAGCAAGCCCAGGCCCAGCTCGATCTTGACGTCGTCTATGGCCAGGGCCGCCGAGATGGGTTCCTCCTCGGGCGGGAGGTTCCTCTGTTCGTCCGCGGCGATTTCCTGGGGCGTCGGCGGTTGCGGCGCCCGGCCGACCTTCCAGGCCAGAAGGCCGGTAGCGATGGCGATGGCGGCGAAGAAGAAGATCGGCATGCCGGGGATGAGCCCCATGACGCCCGAGGCGGCCGACACCATGCCCAGCGCGACCGGGTTCATGGCCAACTGGGACACCAGGGCCTTGTCGGCGGAACCGTCGACGCCCGCCTTCGAGACCAGGAAGCCGGCGGCGATCGAGATGATCAGGGCCGGAATTTGGGTGACCAGGCCGTCACCGATGGTCAGCAGTAGGTAGGTCTGGGCCGCGGCGCCGGCGTCCATGCCGTGCTGCAGGATGCCGATCAGCATGCCGCCGATGATGTTGACCAGGGTGATCACGATGCCGGCGACAGCGTCGCCGCGCACGAACTTGGAGGCACCGTCCATGGCGCCGAAGAAGCCCGATTCCTGTTCGACCTCCTTGCGCCGGCGCTTGGCCTCTTCGGTATCGATCAGGCCCGACGACAGGTCGGCGTCGATGGCCATCTGCTTGCCCGGCATGGAGTCGAGCGTAAAGCGGGCGGCGACTTCGGCGATACGGCCGGAACCCTTGGTGATGACGACGAAATTGACCAGCACCAGGATCGCAAACAGAATGCCCCCGATGATGTAGTTGCCCTGGGTCATCATGCTGCCGAAGGCATGGATGACGGCGCCGGCCGCCTCCTCGCCGTCCTGGCCGTGGGACAGGATGATCCGCATCGAGGTGATGTTCAGCGCCAGCCGGAACAGGGTCGTCACCAGCAGCACGGTCGGGAAGGAGCTGAAGTCCAGGGGCTTCTTGATGAACAGGCCGGTCATCAGGATCAGAATGGACGAGGTGATCGACAGCGCCAGCAGGATGTCAAGGATCAGCGGCGGCATCGGCAGGATCAGGATCACGATGATCGAGATCACGCCGACAGCCATGATGATGTCGCCGCGTTTGATCCACCCGAGGATTTCGGAGAACTTAAACGGCACGGCCGCAGCGTTTGCCACTAAAGGACTCCAGACGCGTTTACGAGAAAGAGCGGGTACGAGAAAGAGCGGGTACGAGAAAGAGCGGGTACAGGCGCAGCTCCGCCGTGGCAGAGCGCTAGGCAAAATCTACCCGGTCGATGGTGAACAAGCGGTTAAGACCGGCCCCCTGGCAGCGTCGATCAAACTGGCTTTTTGCCGCGCAGAGCCGGGCGGGCGCCGGAAAGTCCGTCGATCTTGAGGTAGAATTCCGGCCGGTTAAAGCGTACAGCGGCGCGACGCGGCAAGTCGGCATTACCGCCCCGGCCGTGCTGAAGCGCGATGGGCTGGTCGTCGTCGAGCGTGGAAACATCAGCCTTGCTGGCACGCGCCGACAGGCCCTTTGCCAGCGTGACCGCCGCGGGGCCGTGAGATTTTTGTCTCATGGACTGCCTTTTCGCTTGAAACGCGATGCGGCATGACAATCACACGGCTCACGATGGGCTCCATATGGGGCCGATGGCGGGGAATAGATAGCCCCCGCCGCCGGTATCTTTGCAGCGGTTCAACGCGCCGGCAGGAAACGGCTGTTGCGCAGTAATAGCGCGGTGACCAGGGAGACGAGGACGCCCGCGATCGCGCCGTAGGTCAGGATTTTCTTGAGCATGTGGGGCCTCCCGTGAATGAGCAGATTGCGCCTTCATGGGAGCGCGGGCAAGGCCGGGCTGGGGAAGTTCGCCTGCGAGGCCGGTAGAATCAAACGAAGGAACACAAGGACAGAAACGTAGTTTCGGTCGCGGCACCCCTTGCGCGAAGCGCCTTCCCTCGCACTTTACATCACACCCCGTACTCGTCGCATGTCTTGAATTCCGTGTTTTCAGTGTCGCCGCGCAGCGGCCTCCGTGTTTTCCGTGTTCCTCTTAAAAAGCCTCACACAACCGGAAGCTTTTAACAGGAACACGGAACACACTGAAGCGCCGGCTGTGGCGGCGTGCACGGACGTCACGGAATTCCGGGTGAGGATGCGCCGGTGCGTCACTCGAACCGACAATAGATTAAGGCGCTTCGCGCGGGAGATCGGCCATCCCGGGCTGACGAATTGGGGCGGTCCAAGACGCGCATGCCGATGTAGACACCAAGGCCCAGGAAGGCGATGGCCATCAGCGCGATATAGATGTCGCTGGTGTGGGTCCGTGCCAGGCGCTGGTAGTCGAGCCATTGCAGTCCCAGCGTTCCCGCCGCCAGCAAGGCTCCGTAAATGGCGATGCGTTTCCACATGGTTGAAGGAATAGGCTTTGGGTGAGCTCCGTGCAAGGCGTCCTTGGAAGGCCCCTCACCCGATCGCTATCGCTGCGCTCAGCTCTCGCCCTCTCCCCGCAAGCGGGGAGAGGTAAGTTTATCAAGCCCTTACGCGGCGCTCGCGCCGGACTGCGGGGCCGGGACAGAGATGCCCGCCGCCGAATATTCGTTCAGCTTGTTGCGCAGGGTCCGGATCGAGATGCCCAGGATGTTGGCCGCATGGGTCCGGTTGCCCAGGCAGTGGGTCAGGGTCTCGATGATCAGCTTTTGCTCGACCTCGGCCACGGTCGAGCCGACAAAGGTCCGCGCCGCGCTTTCCGCCGCCAGGCTGACCCGGCCGACATAGTCCGAACCCACCGGGGCCACCGGATTGAGCGGCTGGCCGTCCGGCAGGCGGATAGCTTCGGCGTCGATTTCCGATCCCGACGACAGAAGCACCGCCCGGTGCATGGCGTTCTCCAGCTCACGGACATTGCCCGGCCACGGATGGGCCTGAAGCCGGCGCCGCGCCTCGAGGCCGATCGGCTTGAGGGCAATGGCATTGGCCTCGGAGTACTTCTTGGCGAAGAAGTCCGACAGGGCGACGATATCGGCCGGGCGTTCACGCAGCGGCGGAATGGCGAGGTTGATGACGTTCAGGCGGTAGAGCAGGTCCTCGCGGAAGCTGCCGTCCTTGACCGCCGCGGCGAGGTTGCGGTTGGAGGTGGCCAGGACGCGGATATTGACGGGCACCGGCTTGGCGCCGCCGACACGGTCGATGACACGTTCCTGCAGGGCACGCAGCAGCTTGGCCTGCAGGCGGGCGTCCATTTCCGAGATTTCGTCCAGCAGAAGCGTGCCGCCATCGGCTTCTTCGAACTTGCCGATACGGCGCGCCATGGCGCCGGTAAAGGCGCCCTTCTCGTGGCCGAACAGCTCGGATTCGAGCAGGTTATCGGGGATGGCAGCGCAGTTGACCGAGATGAAGGGGCGGGTGGCGCGGCGCGACTTTTCGTGGACGTAGCGCGCCATGACCTCCTTGCCGACGCCGCTCTCGCCGGTGATCAGCACAGAGGCGTCGGAGCCGGCGACCTGGTCGGCCAGTTTCAGCACAGCCTGCATCGACGGGTCGTTGGTGACCAGGGGACGCGAGTCGTCCGACACGGCGGCCAGGACAGCGGCGATCAGCTCGGCATCGGGCGGCAGCGGGATGAACTCCTTGGCGCCGGCGGTGATGGCGAATGCCGCCTTGCGCGGGTCCGGATTGACGCCACAGGCGATCACAGTGATGAAGATGTGCTCGCGCTCATTGGCCTCGATCAGGCTTTTGATATCGAGCTCGTAATCGACCATCAGCAGATCGGCACCCTGGCCGCGGCGCAGGGCGTCGGTCGCCTGGGACGGCGTGTCGACATGGGCGACCTTGGCGCCGGTGTCCATGGCCATCTTCACCGCGACCGAGAGCTGGCCGCTCAGCTTTCCAACGACTAACAGTCTCATGAGTTGGAGTCCTCGCTCTTGATGATTTCCGTCATGGTCACGCCCAGGCGGTCGTCGACAACGACCACTTCACCGCGCGCCACCAGGCGGTTGTTGACATAGATATCGATCGCTTCGCCGACCTTGCGGTCCAGTTCCAGCACACTGCCTGCGCCCAGTTTCAGCAACTGAGACACCGACATGTAGGACTTGCCCAGCACGGCGGAGATGTTGACCGGCACATCGAAGACGGGGGCGAGATCGGCCGCGGCCTTGTCGCCATCGTCATCGTGACCGCCGGATGGACCGGTATCCTCGAAATCTTCCAGACCCAGATCGGCCATGGGGTTTTACACCTTAACTATGTGCGCCGTGGGCGCGGGATTGATGACCCTAGTGCCCGTCATGACGGGCACGGGATTGATGATAAGCATCGGCGTCGAGCGCTTCGTGCAGCGCTTTTTCGAGCGCCTCGACGACCTGCTGCGGATTGAATTCGGCACGTCCGTCGGACCACAGGATCTCGAAGGCGCCCTTGGGGAAGGAGGGTTTGTCGCGGAACTGGATCTGGCCGGCGAAACCGGCATAGGCGCCGGCCTCCATGGCGGCGGCTTTCAGCTCTTCGGACGGGTTGTTGGCATGGACCACCAGACGTGCGGTGGTTTCGATCTCCTGACCCAGGGCTTCCAGAGTGGCGACGACCGGCGCCTGGGGGAAATGGGCCAGGGATTCGGCGGCGATCTTTTGTGCACAGATCAGCGCCAGGTCGACGCAGGCCCGTTTGTAGTGGTTGACGGAGTCGTTGATCGTACCGAGGCCCTGATGTGCGGCATCGGCCAAGGCCTGAATCGCAGCGGCCTGGGCCATCTGGGCGCGCGCCTGGGCGGAGGTTTCACCGTCGGCATAGGCCTGGGCGCGGATGGCTTCGACCTCGTCGGGGGTGTAGGCCTTCTTTTCGCGCTGCTGTTCGGCCAGGACCCGGCCGCCGTCGCCGAAGACGGTGCCGAACTCGAACTTCTTGTGCTGGATAGGGGCGCTAGTGGGCATGGTGGGCTCCGGAGGTCATTCTTATACCTCCCCGCGCTCTTCGCGTGGTGAGGGGGACCGCTCGAGTGAGCGCAGCCGTAGGCAAAGCGAATGAGGTGCGGTGGTGGGGCGACTTTCTTTCGGAAGCGCCGTAACTCGCTACTCCGACAGCAAGTCGCCCCACCACCATTTCGCTCCGCTTCACTGCGTTCGCTCCACTCATGGTCCTTCGCTTGCCGAGATATATCTCGGCGGCGCTCACCCGCACGCAAGCGCGGGGAGGTATAAGAGAAGAGGCGCCAGCGATCTTAATAAATAAGCTCATCATCGCCTCCCTGACCGGCCAGCATGATTTCGCCCTTGGCCGCCAGATCCTTGGCGACCTGGACCATGGACATCTGCGCCGCGTCGACGTCCTTCAGGCGCACAGGGCCCATCGAGTCCATGTCGTCGCGCATGATCTTGGCGGCGCGTTCGGACATGTTGGACATGAACATGTCGCGCAACGAATCCGACGAGCCCTTCAGCGCCAGGGCCAGCTGGTCCTTTTCGACCGCCCGCAGCAGGGTCTGGACGCCGCCCGGATCCAGCTTCGACAGGTCTTCAAAGACGAACATCAGGGCGCGGATGCGTTCGGCCGACTCGCGGTTGCGCTCTTCCAGGGCGGCGACGAAGCGGCTCTCGGTCTGGCGGTCGAAATTGTTGAAAATTTCGGCCATCAGTTCATGGCTGTCGCGCTTGGAGGTCCGCGCCAGGTTGGACATGAATTCGACGCGCAAGGTCTGTTCGATCTTGTCGAGAATTTCACGCTGGACCGGTTCCATGCGCAGCATGCGCTGGACGCATTCCAGGGCGAAGTCCTCCGGCAAGGACGAAAGGACACGGGCGGCGTGGTCGGCTTTGATCTTGGACAGGACGACGGCCACTGTCTGAGGGTATTCGTTCTTCAGGTAGTTAGCCAGAACGGCTTCGTTGACGTTGCCCAGCTTGTCCCACATGGTGCGACCGGCCGGACCCCGGATTTCCTCCATCAGGGTTTCGACTTTTTCCGGCGGCAGGAATGAGCCGAGCAGGCGCTGGGTCTGCTCGAAACTGCCCATGATGGTGCCGGACGACGACAGGCCGGCGACGAATTCGACCAGCAGTTCCTCGACCACGTTGGACGCCACCGTACCCAGGGAGGACATTGCCTGGGAGATTTCCTTGATCTCCTCCTCGTCCAGCGCCTGCCACAGGGCGACGTGATCTTCGCCCAGGGCAAGAAGGACCACCGCGGCCTTTTCGACCCCGGTCAGACGTTTGCTGTCATCGATGATCGCTTTTCTCATGGCTTAACTATCATGCAGCCAGGAGCGGAGGATGGAGACTGACTCCTCCGGATGGCGGTCGACGAATTCGGAGACCTTCTTGACGGACGAGGCTTTCACCTGGCCCTCGATGCGGGCAATGTCGATGCGCTGTTCCTGTTCCTGAGTGGGCACAAGGCCGGTGGCGGCGATATTGTCGGCTGCCTGATAACTGATCGAAGGGCCGGTCACGGCCGCACCGGCGAGGGCGGCCTGGCTGCCGCCATTGGCCGTGCCCAGGAAATTCCCACCCGCCGCACCGCCGCCATTGATGAATTTCAGCAGCGGACGGGCGATCAGGAAGATGACCAGCAAGGCGACAATGAACAGAACGGCGACCTCGATGGCGCGCATGATGTCGTTCTTGTCGAAATCGAACAGGGGCGGCTTGGCGTCGGTGCCGGCGGCGAAGTCGCCGCGGCTGAAGCGGATATTGGAGACACGGACCTGGTCGCCGCGGGTCTGGTCATAGCCGACCGCAGCCTGGACCAGTTCCTGGATGCGCTGCATGTCTTCGGCCGAGCGCGGGGCGTAGGCGGGCGGGGCCTTGCCGTCGGCCGACGGGGTCTCCACGCCGTCGACGACGACCGCGACCGCCAGCTTCTTGATCTCCCCCGGTGCCTTGACCTCGGTGGTCTTGGTGGTCGAGATTTCGAAATTGGTGACTTCGGAGTCCTGTTGCGAGCTGTTGCCGCTGGTCGACAGGTTAGGCGCCTGTTGCGTACCGGGGATGTTGGCCGTGGCAGTCGTCTGGCCGGCCGAGTTCGGGTCGGCCGTGGTTTCGGTGCCGGAATTGGTGCTGGTCGAACGGACAACCTGGCCGTCGGGGTTATATTCGACCTGCTCACGGGTGGTTGCGGTCTGGTCGATTTCGGCGGTGACCATGACCCGGGCAGCGCCCGGACCGACGACGCCTTCGACAATTTCCATCACGCGCTTGCGGACCGAATCCTCGATCTCGGATTTGCGCGCAGATCCTGCCACGCCCATGGCGCTGTCACTGTCGCCGCCGGCGGCCAGCAGATGGTTGCGGTCGTCGACGATGGTGACGTTGTCGGCCTTCAGGTTGGGTACGGCGGTGGCCACGACATTGCGGATGGCGGCGACCGATTCGCTGCTCAAGGACCCGCCCGACAGGCCCAGCACGACCGAGGCGGTGGGCTGGCCAGCGGCATCTTCAAACAGTTCGCGTTTGGGCATGACCAGGTGGACGCGCGCCGAACTGATACCGCGCAGGGTGCGGATAGTGCGGGCCAGTTCGCCTTCCAGGGCGCGCTGGTTGTTGATGTTCTGGACGGCTTCGGTCTGGCCAAGCGCCGGAGCATCGTCGAAGATTTCGTAGCCGACGCTGGCCTGGGTCGGCAGCCCCTTGGACGCCAGCATCATGCGCGCTTCGGCGACCTGATCGCGATTGACCATGATGGTCGATCCGTCGCCCTTGGCTTCGTACTTGATACCGCCCTGACTGAGGGCAGTCGTAATTTCCGACGCTTCCTTTAGGTCAAGATTGGAATAGAGCAGGGATTGCGGCTGAGCGCTGATGTTCAGCACGATCGCCAGAATCACGGCTGCAATACCGGCCGCTGCGCCCAGGATCGCCGTCAGACGGCCAATACCGAACCTTTGCAAGCCGTTGAAAAAGGACTCCACGTGCAACCACCCTGATCACCAAACAAGCCGGACGTCGCTGTTCGCGTCCGGCTAACCTAGCGTCCTGATTCTGAAATTCGCACGCACTTGATATTGGCCACTGGCGAATTTCAGAATCAGAAGGACGCTAGCTTCCTAAAGCCTCTAGTGTCGTTATTGATTTCGAAGTTCGTCGCGTGGGCCATATCGAAATCTTGCGAACTTCGAAATCACGACACTAGGCAGTAATTTCCCAGTGCTGAGTTAACAGCGGCTTAAGAGGCTGCGTTAAGGTTCAGGAAATTTCCGATATTTTTGCGCGAGTTGCGTTTACATTCTAAGCGAACAGCGGTTTCCGGGACGCTAAGGTTTAAGGTAAAGCCCGCCTATACCAAGCCTCATCAAGGTTGACGCCTGGGATTGGCATTTTTCAGCTCGAACGCCGCTGCGCGGGCGGCCCCGGCCTTAGTTTGCGTCCGGCGGCGGTGCGGTCGATTCGCGCACGATAAGACTATAGTCCAGCCGCCTGGCCGTCTTGGTCCTGTCGGCCAGGTCGCCGCCCAGCCCCGCCACAAGAAGATCCACCGCCGCTTCGCCGATGTCCTCGATCGGTTGACGGATGGTGGTCAAGGGCGGCCAGACACTTTCCGATCCAGGGCTGTCGTCAAAACCGACCAGCGACAGATCTGATGGAATGGTCAGACGATGCTTGGCGGCAGCGGCCATGACGCCCATCGCCAGAAAGTCCGTACCGGCGAAGATCGCGGTGGGACGGTCCTTTCGGGTGACCAGATCCTCTCCCGCCCGGAAGGCCGAGGCGCTGGTTGTGACCGGCAGTTCGATACGGGCATAGGGTGGCGCCAGGCCCTTGTCGCGGAAAAAGCGGGCGTAACCGGCGTAGCGGTCTGCGCTGGCGCCCGTGTCGCGGAACCCGAGATAGGCGATGTGGCGATGGCCCAGATCCCACAGATGCTGCATGATGTCGTAGGACGCGTCCTGGTCGTTCATAAAGGCAAAAGGCGCGCGTTCGAGCTCCAGGGTGGGCGAAATGCGGACGTAGCCCAGGTCCATCTTGTCGAGGATGGTCATGATTTCCGGCATATCGCTGACCGGGGGCGCCAGGATCAGGGCATCGAAATGTGACGCGCGCAGCCGGCGGACGAAGGCTTCTTCGCCGTCGGAAACAAAGTCCTCAATGGTTTCCAGCACCATGTGATAGCCGTGCCGACGGCATCCCCGCATCACGCCCGCATGCAGTCCGTTGAAATAGTAGTGACTGTAGATGCTGCGCGTCAGAAAACCGAGGCTGTAGCTTCTGGTGCCCGGCAAGGCACGGGCCGCGGCGTTGGGTTTGAAATCGTGGACCTGTATAATCCTGGCAACCCGGGCCCGGGTTTCCGGTCCGACGCCGGTCTGATGGTTCAGCACGCGCGACACCGTCTTGATGGAGACGCCCGCCTCGCGTGCAACATCGACTATGGTGAGTTTTCGCACGGCATTCCCATCGATCCAGAGCGTCATATTATTCCCCGGACAGGGCGCATGTAAATGTCCATGACGCGCCTTTAAGCAAGGCCTGCGTCTGCCAGGCGCCGTCCCGGCAGACGCGAAAGGCCTGAGCCCTATTTCCGAGGCGGCAATTTGGCCAGGTCGGCATCGATACGGGCCAGAAGCTCCTTTGTGAGCGTCGGTACATCGGCCTGCAAAGCCAGCAGGGTCATGGATCGTCCCATCCCGATGTTGGGGCTGTTGACAATGTCTGAGATATGGGTGTCGAGCACGGCCTTGGCCGCCGGATCATCCAGCATGTCGCCCAGAGGGGTCAGGTTTGACGCGTAGTGACCGTCGGCCGTGCGTGTCGGTGCTGGCGGCGGCGGCGGCAGGTCGGCCGCTGCGGCGATGACGTCCATGCGGGCTTTCCACGGATCGCGTTGCGCCACCGGCACGCCTTGCGATGTAAACAGCATGAGAATGTCGGCCTCAGGGTCATACTGCGGCCACGCCGCAAGGCCGGGGCCATCAGGCTTGCCCGTCTTGGCAAAGTTGGCCCAATAGCTGTTGGTCTGATCGGCGATTTTGGCGTCCCGGGCGGTCAGCTTGTCACCGTACTTCTCTTTCACCGTGTCCATGACATACGGGATTTCCGTGGCGTGGGGCGCACCGGTCTTCCACTCGGACACCATGGAATCGGCGACGTAGCCGAAGCGGAAATGATAGGCTGGCACACCCTGCCTGGCGAGCGTCGCCGCGACGAAGCGCGAGGGCTCGATCATCATCTTGTCCATGGCGATTTCAGCATTGATCTGGGGCAACGGTTTCGTGCCGTCGGGATCGTAGGCCGCTTTCGCCTGGTCGGCCAGGGTGCCGAACGCCGCGAAGGCCGCCTCCTTGGTGGGTGCGAAGCCAAAACCTATGTCGGCGGTGACGCCGCCGATCATCAGCGGCACCTTGGCCTGGCGCCCCGACTCGTACACCGTCTGCGGCGGTTCCGCGACGATGCGACCGTCGATCATAGGACCTCCGTAGGTTTCCGCGGCCTGGCCCATGGTCATCATGCCGAGACCATCATTGAGCTCCTCCGCGGTCAGGGCGCGCAGGCTGGCGAGGGCAGCGGCGTCGGTTCCCTGGATGCCCTTGCGGCGGGCGAAATTGACACCCAGTGTTTCCGAGGACGGCAGGTTCGGCTTATCGGTCCGCAGTTCGCGGTTGCCCATCAGGTTGCCGCGACCGCCGCCGGACTGGACAATAGCCTTCGCGAACAGGCCCCTGGATTCCGCCGAGGTCATCAGGGTGTGCACCGATCCGCCACCGGCCGATTCGCCAAAAATCGTCACGTTCGACGGGTCACCCCCGAAGCTGGCGATATTGGCCTGCACCCACTTCAAGGCAGCCACCTGATCCATATAGCCATAGTTGCCCAGAAGGCCGCCATCCTTGTTTTCCGCGCTGAGGGCCGGAAAGCCGAAGAAGCCGAAACGGCCAAGACGATAATTGAAGCTCACCATGATCACGCCTTTGCGCGCAAATGCCGAGCCGTCATAAACCGGGGGTGACGAGCCGCCGTTGACGAAGCCGCCGCCATAGATCCAGAAGATGACCGGCAACTTGGCGGAGCTGGATATGCCCGCCGGACGCCAGACGTTGATCACCAGACAGTCTTCCGCCGGCGTCGTTCCCAGTGGCGCCGCGTCGCCGCCGAACGGGGTCTGCATGCAGTCCTGGCCAAAGGTGTCGGCGACACGAACGCCCGACCAACTGGGGGCCGGTTGAGGGGCACGCCAGCGGAGTTCGCCGACCGGCGGTGCTGCGTAGGGGATGCCCTTGAACGACTCGACACCAGCGGCGGTTACGCCCTCGACCTTTCCAGTCGCGAGGTCGACCGGCGTGGCCGCCATGACGGACGAGGCGAACAAGCCGACGGCGGCGGCACCCATGGCAGTGCGCAGACGGTTGGTGAGTTTGATGGATCTGAAACGCATTTTTTCCTCTTCCTGTCCAAAGGCGGACGCCTGCAATCGATCAAAACTTGATACGTGTGATCACCAGCCATGGCGATCCGGCGCACGTCGCTTCGCGTTAACTCCGTGGCGGCACTGCGGCCGTTCGGATCTTTCCTGTTACACGCCCCTTGATATGGGTGCGCTTATGGTTGTCGTGCCTGAACTCAACCGTCATTCACGACCTCAGGCTGCTGGATTGAGACAACGTTGTCAAGCGCTACAGCACTACACATGCGTAGACGACCGATCTGACAGCGCCTGACGCGGAGAGGATCTTCCGGGACATTTGCGGGAAGTTCGCCAATATATTCAATATGAAACATATCGATCAAATACCGGAAAAACTCATTTTTTATCAGTTATTTTGCGCTGCAAAAATCTTCAAGGCGGTAACTTTGCGATATAGTTCAGACCGTTTTACCCCGCGGCGTTGCCAAATCGTCACCTTCAGCCTCAGGCACAGCTTCAGACCCGCCGCGGCGCTCCACGTTCCTCGGCGCCTGCGATACCCAGGTTGACTTTCCACGAAAACGTGAGACATTTACGACAACGTTGTCTCACCTCTGTCCAAATGACCTGGAGCGCGTTTCTATCCGGCGCACCCGGATCGGCACTCCGGTTTTTTGTTTTTTCACGGACGACACAGATGACGCCCGGCGGGCAAGGCTCGTCCAATAAAGATGACAACTCTCAGGGACTCGACGATGACTTTTGGAAACACATTTCGTTCGGCGCTCAAAGCCGTGGTGGCCGCGGCGCCGCTTTTGGCGGCGTTGAGCACAACCACGCTGGCGCAGCCCGCGAAACCCTGGCTGAACACGACCTTGAGTCCGGATGAACGCGCCAGCTTGCTCGAACGCGAACTGACACTCGACGAGCGGGTCAGCCTGGTTCACGGCCCTATGGCCCTCCCATTCTTCTTTCCTGGCGGCAAGTTACCGGATGGCGCCTTGCCCGCAGCCGGTTTCGTTCGTGGCATTCCTCGCCTCGGCATTCCAAACCAGGTGGAAAGCGATGCGTCCCTCGGCGTCACCAACCCGATGGGCGTGCGCCCGGGTGATTTTGCCACGGCCCTGCCCTCGTCTCTCGCTTTGGCGGCGACGTTCAATCCGCAGATTGCCTATGACGGTGGCGCCGTCGTGGGCCTGGAGGCGCGCACAAGGGGCATCAATGTTCAGTTGGCCGGCGGGGTCAATCTGGCGCGCGATCCTCGCAATGGTCGCAATTTTGAATATGCCGGCGAAGATCCGCTGCTAGCCGGAACCCTGGTCGGGGAATCGATCAGGGGCGTTCAAAGCCAGAACGTGATTTCGACGATCAAGCACTACGCGCTCAACGGGCAGGAGACTGGCCGAAACTTTGCCAACAGCGTGATCGATGAGCAGGCCATGCGCGAATCCGATCTTCTCGCGTTTCAGATTGCGATTGAAAAAGGCCAGCCCGGATCGGTGATGTGCGCCTACAACCTGATCAACGGAGCCTATGCCTGCGGACACGATTTCTTGTTGAACAAGGTCCTGAAGCAGGATTGGGGCTACAAGGGCTATGTCATGTCCGACTGGGGCGCGGTCAAGTCAACCGATTTTGCCATGAAGGGCCTGGACCAGCAGTCCGGCGAACAACTGGACAAGGATGTCTGGTTTGGTGCGCCGCTAAAGGCCGCCGTCGAAAACGGCACAATCCCGGCCTCGCGTCTCAGCGACATGTCGCACCGCATCCTGCGGTCGATGTTCGCAGCGGGGTTGTTCGACACTCAGGCCCCGAAAACCTATGACGCAGTACGCCACGCCGCGGTGGCTAAGACTGAAGCCGACGAAGCTATCGTCCTTTTGAAGAACGAAGGCGATATCTTGCCGGTCGCGGCCACGGCCAGGTCCATTCTTGTCGTCGGCGGCCATGCGGACGCCGGGGTGATATCTGGCGGGGGCTCGTCCCAGGTCACGGCAGGTCCGGACCAGTTGGTGATCGCCCAAGGCGGTGAAGGCCCCATGGCGATGTTCAACCGGGTCAATTATCACCCTTCCTCGCCATTGAAGGCTCTGCGTGCCAGGCTGCCGGATACCAGGATCGCTTTCGACACCGGCCTGTACCCGGAAGAGGTCGCCCGCAAGGCCCGGTCATTTGACCTGGTGATTGTGTTCGCCACGCAGTGGACGGGCGAAGGCGAAGACGTGCCGTCGCTTAACCTTCCCCATGGCCAGAATGCTCTGATCGAGGCGGCGGCCACCGCCAATCCGAAGACGATCGTCGTGCTCCAAACCGGCAATGCCGTGAACATGCCCTGGCTTAGTCGGGTGCCTGCCGTTATCGAGGCATGGTATCCGGGCCAGGAAGGCGGCGCGGCCATCGCCGATGTCCTCACGGGCGCGACCAACCCTTCCGGCCATCTGCCCGTAACCTTTCCGGCGTCCATCGAACAGTATCCGCGCGTCAACCTGCCCGGCATAGACGCCGGTCCGACCGAACTGTTCGACGTTGTCTACGAAGAAGGGGCCGATGTCGGATATCGCCGATTCGCCAAGTTGGGCATGAAACCCCTGTTTCCCTTCGGCCACGGCCTGAGTTACAGCGACTTCTCCTATGGCGATCTCAAAGTCTCGGGCGGCAATACGGTCGAGGTTAGCTTTACCGTCACCAATACCGGTAAGGTGAGAGGCAAGGACGCGCCCCAGGTTTACCTGAATGCCACGCCCGGCGGTAAGGCCAAGCGTCTTATCGCATTTTCAAAAGTGGATCTGGCACCGGGCGAAACGAAAACCGTCGTTCTGGCCGCGGACCCGCGTCTGCTGGCCAGTTTCGACACCGCTTCGAACAACTGGGTCGTTGCCGGCGGCACCTACACGGTCGCGGTTGCGGAGGATGCAGACGACGCGGGCATCACGGGCAGCGCCCAAGTAAAGGCGCAAAGGCTTAAGCCGTAGAGCGGCTTGTATTCAGAGCGGCTCGTCGTCAGGCAGACACGTTCGGCAAACGACGAACCGCGCTATACGGCGCGAGCGCGGACATCCCCGGGTGACGCATCGAACCGGCGCTTGAGGGCGCGGAAGATTCTGTGTTGTCAATGCCGGGCCAGGAAGATCCGAAGGCATATTTCGGAACTTTCGGCATAGGCCGTACGCAACGTGGCCACGTCCCGGCCTGGAACGTGGCCACGAGTTTTACCTGATTTTCAGCCGAGATTTATCGGTACTGCTGGATGCGCGTGGTGCGCAGTCCGGCCATGCCATGGCTCTCGATGGCTTTTTGCCAGCCGAGGAATTCTTCGGAAGTGATGTTGTAGCGCTCACAGGCGTCGTCGAAGGACAACAGTCCCCCGCGCACTGCGGCGACAACCTCGGCCTTGCGGCGGATGACCCAACGTTCTGTGCCGGGTGGCGGCAGATCGTTGAGGGTCAATTTGGCACCCGTCGGACCAATCACGTATTTTTCGCCCTTTGCATCGCGGCGTTGCTCTTGCAGCATGGCATTTTGCCTTGTGTTACCATCACCAATTGAAGTGACTATAACGCGCCAGTTTAAATATCAGCTTAATTGCCTTAGTAAAAATTGTCCTAAGGAAAAGCCTTACTGGAGCATTAACTTCAGTAGATATGTGTAATTGGCAAGACTGCAATATTAACGCAGATTAACCCTACTTATTTACTTTACATTTACCGCTTGAGCGCCAGCAATTCCTGCAACATCTCGTCCGAGGTCGTGATGATCTTGGACGCTGCCGAATAGGCCCGCTGGGTGGTGATCAGGCCGGTGAACTCCTGAGCCAGATCGACGGTCGAGGCTTCCAGCGCCGCCGGCGCCAGGTTGCCCGCTCCGCCCTCGCCCGGTTCACGCAGGGTGAAGCCACCCGACTGCGACGACACGGTGAAGGCGTTGCCCGATATCGGGGTCAACCCGTTGGCGTTAATGAAGGTGGCCAGGGCCACCTGCGCCAGGGTGCGGGTATTGCCGTTGTTGTAGATGGCGGTGACAATGCCATCCTTGTCGATCTCGACCTTGGTCAGCAAGCCGAACTCGGTGCCGTTGGCGGTCAGACGCGTCGTGGTCGAGTCGCCGGCCAGGTGGGTGATCTCTGAGGTCGGCGAGGCGCCGCTTAGGCCCATGGACAGGGACTGACCCGCTGCGCCGAAGCTGTTGTTCCAGCGCGGCGCGGCCGTGCTGTTGGAGGCGCCGATGGTGTAGTCGCTCGTAAAGGCACCGGGGGCGCCGGTGGCGTCGTTGGTGGTCGAGGCGGCAAGATCCAGCGTGCCGTCAGGATTGAACGCCAAGGTTCCTGTGGCCAGCTGGGCCAGGCCGGCCGTGTCGGTGACGTCCGGCGACCACACCTCATAGTCCCAGAGCGTGTTGTTGGCCGCGTCGGTTCCCCTCTTGAGCAGCGACATGGTCACCGTATGCTGCTGGCCGAGCGAGTCCGACACGGTCATGGAAACTGTCGAGTCGGGCTTGGTGCCGATTCCTGCCGCTGCATCATAGACCGACATGGCGGCAGTGGCGCTTGTGGCGTCGTAGGTGCCGTTCGCGGCGGCATCCGAAATGTCGGTGCTGGAATCCAGATTGGCATCGAAGCTGACGCGCGTCGTCGATTCCGCGCGGTTGGCGATGTTGGCGACATTGATCGGCCCCAGCCGGGTGATGTCGGTCGACGACGGGTTGACGGTGCCACTGCTGTCAGCCTGCCAGCCCTGAAGGTACAGGCCGGCGGCGTTGCGCAGGTAGCCGCTGGTGTCGGTGTTGAAGGAGCCATCGCGGGTGAACAGCATGGTGCTGCCCTGGTTGATGGCGTCTGAGGTGTCGGAGGTGACGAAGAAGCCCTGACCGTCTATGCCGAGGCTGTAGCCTGACGACGCCGCGTTCAGTTCGCCGCGCGCGGTCATGTTCTGCTGGACCGCAGCGGTGACGCCGTTAGAGGCATAGGTGGCCGTGCCCGAGGTGCCGCTAACCAGGTTTGTGAAGTTGGTCGTGACGCGCTTGTAGCCGGTGGTGTTGGCGTTGGCGATGTTGTTCGAGATGGTGGACAGGGCAGAAGCATTGGCGGCCAGGGCGGTGACGCCCGATTGCATGGCGCGATTGATGGTCATGGCGTGAAATCCCCTTAGGACACTTTGGTGATGAGAGAGAGCGGCACGTAGGTGCCGCCGACCTTCAGGACGACGGCGCCGTCCCGGACTTCGGCGGCATTGGCGATGCCGGTGAGATTGACGGAGGCGGAGACGTCGCCGCCCGCAGCGTTGGTCGCCTTGATTTTCAATGTATAGTCGCCGGAGGTGACCTTGGTGCCCGTGGCGGTTTCGCCGCCCCAGGCGACCGTGTGGCTGCCCTTGCCGGTCTGGTCGGACGTGCCGGTCCACACAACCGCGCCGTTCTTGTCGACCACGGTCAGGTTGACGGCCTCGGCGTCGCCAGCCAGGGTGTAGTCCCAGGCGGCCTGGCCGCTGGCGAAGGTCGCGGTGGCCGTGCCGGCGCTGACCGTCTTGCCGATATAGTTGACGGCCGTGTTCATCGTGTCGCCGCCGTCCAGCGCCTTGGAGATCTTCTCCAGATAGTCATTGCCCTTGAGCTGCTGTTCGACCGAGGAATACTGGACAAGCTGGTTGGTCCATTCGGTGGAGTCCATCGGCGACAATGGGTCCTGATTGCGGATCTGGGCGGTCAGCAGACTGAGAAAGGTCTCGTAATTGGCCGCCAGGCTTTTGGCGTCCTTGGTCGCGGTGGTCTGAGTCGTTGCGTTGGAGGTGACAGCGTCAACCATGTTGAGGTCCTAGACGGTAAGGTCGAGCGCCAGACGGCGGGTGCCGGGGCGTTGACGAAGTTGAGCCAGGCTGGCGTCGAGATCCGCCTCAGCGGCGTTCTGGTCGGCTTGCTTAAGGGCACGCGCGGCCTGACGGGGATGGGGACGCGCCTGCTGGCCGTTTGGCTGGTCAGTGAAGGCGGCGAGGTTGCCAGTCTGGTTTGAAGTCTGGTTTGAAGTCTGGCTTGAGCTCTGGCTTGAGGTCTGGCTTGAGGTCTGCGACGACGGCGACGAGGCGCTTTCCGTCGGGCGCGACGAAAAGGTCAGGGCGTCACCGTCCACCTTCAGCCCGGCTGCCGTCAGTTGCTGGCGCAGCTCGCTTTCGCGCGCGGCAAACGTCGTCGCGGTGATGGGGGTGTCGAACTCGAGGTGGGCATTGACCTTGCCTTCGGCGGTGATGGTCAGGGCGACATCGATGCGGCCGAGGTCAGCGGGCTTGAGTTCGAGCTGGAACTTTGTGGTGCCGGCGCTGAGACGCTTTTGGATGGCGACGCTGAGCTGGTTCAACTGCTCGACGGCCGCATGCGACAGGGCCGAGGCCTGGGCGGCGATGGTGTTGGCCGGCGTGTATGGCGTGGCGGTCGTCTCGGCAGGCACCGGCTGCAGCGAGAAGGCAGGACGTGGCGCCTCGACCGGGGTCGGTTTGATGGCCTCAGGCGTCTCCAGTCTCAGGGCGGAGAGTTCGGTCTTTATAGACTCGATGTCGGCCTTGGGGGCCGTTGCCGCATCGCGGATCTCGTCGGGCTTGGGTTCGGTTGCGGGCAGGTCCGGGAGCTGTGACGTTTCCGGTGCGGTGCCCAACGGAGCCTGAACCGGCGCCGACTTCGGCTCGGGCCTTGCCACCGGCGGCACCAGGACGGACTGGACCAGCGCCGTCAGTTGCGCATCGGCCGGGGTGGTTTCGGCGGCGCGGGCATCTTCGTCTACAGGCTCGTCAGGCGTTTCGCCGTCGGCTGCAACAGGCGGCGACCCAGCCTGCGCCAATGCCGGCATCAGAGCCGACTGGACCAGGGCGGCCAACTGCGCATCGACCGGGGTGGTTTCGGCGGCGCGGGCATCTTCGTCTACAGGCTCGTCAGGCGTTTCGCCGTCGGCTGCAACAGGCGGCGACACAGGCTGCGCTACCGCCGGCATCAGGGCCGACTGGACCAGGGCGGCCAACTGCGCATCGGCGGATGTTGTGTCGGCGACGGCGGGTGCCGGCTCAGCGGGCGTTTCGGCGTCGGCGGTGACCTCTGACGACATAAGCTGTGCCATCAAGCCGGAGAACAGGTTGGCGGCGCCGGTATCCCGAGCCGGCGCAGCTGCGGCCTCGGCCGACGCAGTCGGCACGGACAGGACCTGGAGCAGGGCAGAGGCTGAGGGCATGGGACTCGCAAAGGGTGAACGCCGCACCGGAAACGGGCGGAAAATCTGGGTTCACGCATTTTGCGCAAGGGGATCATTCAACTGTTGCAAACCGGGGGCCAGATTTAAATAATTGATTTTATTGATATTAAGGAATTGGAAAGCTGGGAGAACTTGCCGTGCTGTGGTCAAATTTGCCTAACGCGGCGCGTTTTTTTGCCGTGTGGCGCCGCGCCCGAACCTCTTTCTGATACCTCCCCACGCGAAGGGCGCGGGGAGGTATCAGAAAAGGAAGGGAGCGTCGCGCCCTTTCCTAACACTGGCACGCGACTTGCGACCTTGACTCACAGAAATGGGTCCTAATACCCACGGAAATATTCAACCCTATGAAACCTTTAGGTTTTTCAAAGTCAGCCGTCTCGCCTACCCGGCAAATTTCGCCGGGCAGCGTGAATCCCTTGCCTAGAAAGGGCAGCAAAGCATGTCGCTGACCTCGATCATGAATATCGGCGTGTCCGGGCTGATGACCGCGCAGGAACAGCTGCGCATCACCTCCGACAATATTTCAAACGTCAACACGCCGGGCTACATCCGCAAGGTCTCCCACCAGACCGCCGTCAACATCGGCGGCAAGGGCATGGGCGTCACCTCCGGCCAGGTCACCCTGGCCGCCGACCGCTATCTCCAGGCCGCGCAGCTGAAGGCCACCTCGACCGCCGCCGCCGCCGACGTCACCTACGAACTGCTGGATCAGATCCAGTCTCAGTTCGGCGACATAACCGACACCTCCAACGTGTTCAATCAGGCCGCCAGCGCGCTGTCGACCATGGCCGAGGCCGCCGAAGACCCGACCTCCAACGCCAGCCGCCAGCAGACCCTCTCCAACCTGTCCAGCTTCCTGTCGGAAGGCTCACGGATTTCGGCGCGCATCCAGACCATCCGCGGCGACGCCGATGCCCGCATCTCTTCGTCGGTCAAGTCGGTCAACGATCTGCTGAAAAACATCAGCGACCTGAACGCCACCATCTCGGCCGCGACGGTCGCCGGCGACGACGCCACCGGTGCCCAGACCACCCAGGCGAAATATATCGACGACCTGTCCAAGCTGATGGACGTCAACGTCACCCAGAACGAAAACGGCGGGGTGACCGTTCGCACTGGAACGGGCATGTATCTGTCGGGCGACAAATACGCCACGCTCAGCTACCAGCCCAGCGGCAATGTCGACGCCACCACCAGCTTTGGCGCCATTGTCGTCACCGGCATCAACGGCGAAAAGCGCGACCTGGCCGACAACATCCAGTCGGGCGAGATCAAGGGACTAATGGAGATCCGCGACACCACGTCAGTGGCCGTCAACGACCAGCTCAACCAATATATGACCCAGTTTGCGGAGCAGTTGAACGCGGCGCACAACCAGGGCACCTCCGTTCCGGCGCCCGCCACCATGGCCGGCAAGACGCTGAGCCTGACTCAGGAAGAGGCCGTCACCGGCTTCACCGGCCAGACCAATCTGGTCACGCTGGATGCTTCCGGCAATATCACGCATCGCATGCTGGTAGACTTCAGCGCCGGCACCTGGTCGCTGGACAATGGCGCGACCTCGGGCACCTTCACGCCGGGCAACTTCGCCAGCGACCTGACCACCGCCTTCGACGGCGCAGCGACGGTCGGCTTCGCCAATGGCCGCATGACGCTGAGCGCCAGCGGGACCAATGGCAATACCGGCATTGCCGTGGTCGATCCGGCGGCGTCGGCCACGGTCACCCCGGCCGGCAAGCAAGGCCAGGGCTTTTCGCACTATTTCGGCCTGAACGACGTGGTGACGAGTGAGAAGCCGACGAACTACCGCACCGGGCTGACCAGCACCTCTGACTCGGGGTTTGCCAGCGGCACGGTTACCTTCCAGCTGAAGTCGCCGAATGGCGCTTCCCTGGCCAGCGTTGCCTTTACGCCTACTGCCGGCCAGAGCATGGCCGACATGGTCAATGGCCTGAACAACACCACCTCGGGCATGGGGCGTTACGGCACCTTCTCGCTGGATGGCAACGGTCAACTCAGCTTCAAGGGCTTCGGCAATCCGTCCAACAGCCTGTCGATCAAGTCCGACACGACTTCGCGTCTGGGGACCGGAGCGTCGTTCGGAGAGTTCTTCGGCGTCGGCGGTACACCGGCCACCGTATCTTCGGGCCTGGCGATCCGTAACGCGATCTATAACGATCCCAAACAGATGGCTATGGCCAAGGTCAACCTGAACGCCACCGGCGGGCTGGGCGCCCTGGTCAGCGGCGACGGCTCCAACGGACTGGATATGTCGGATATCGGGTCCAAGACCACGACATTCGCGAAAACCGGCCTGAACAGCGGCGGCGCCTCGACACTGGAACGCTATGGTTCAGACCTGGCCGGCCAGATCGGCAATCTGGCCGCCAACGCCAAAAGCCATAAAGAAAGCAATGAAGCCCTCCTGGCCGAAGCCCAGTCTCGCCGCAGCGCCTATGAAGGCGTCAATCTCGACGAAGAACTGGTCAATCTCACCGTCTATCAGCAGGGCTACAGCGCCGCCGGCCGCCTGATCCAGGCCGCCAAGGACATGTACGACACCCTGCTGGAAATGGTCTAAGGAACACACCATGCGCGTCTCTACCGCCGCCACCTGGTCCAATGCTCTGAATAATTTGATGAAGTCGCAGGAGCGCCAGAACAAGGCCAATGACCAGGTCTCGACCCAGAAGGTCGCGACCGATCTGATGGGCTATGGCCGTTCGTCCGAAATCATCGCCGCCTACCAGGCCTCCGCCTCGCGTATCAACAGCTATGTCGCCGTCAACAAATCGGTCGCCGAGCGGCTGAACAGCCAGGACCTGGCTCTGACGACGACCAGTGACGCCGCCGCCAATGGCAAGGAATCGATCATGAACGCCCTGGCCTCCAACAGTGGCGCCTCGTTGATGGAAACCATGCAGGGGGCGTTTTCAATCGCGCTGCAGGGGCTGAACATGGAGCACCATGGCCAGTACATGTTCGGCGGGGGGAATGACAACAAGGACCCGGTGACGGTTGCGACCCTGTCGGAGCTGGCAGCTACCAATATCGACGACGTCTTTGCCAATGGCAATGTCAAGAAGTCCTCGCGTATCGACGCCAGTACGACCTTGCAGACCGGATTTCTGGCCTCAGATCTGGGCCGCGACATGATGCAGCTGTTCAAGGACATCCAGGAATTCAACAACGGTCCCGACGGCCCGTTCGGTACCCAGCTGACCGATGCACAGAAAACCTTCCTGACCGAGAAGTCGACGCAGTTTTCAGCCGTTTATGACGAACTGGTCGAGCAGACTTCGCTGAACGGCACCTTGCAGAAGCGCGTCGAAACCAGCCAGGCCGCCCTGGAAGGCCAGGCCAGTTCGCTGAACGAACTGATCGGATCGCGTACGGAGGCCGATATGGCCAAGGCCTATTCCAACCTGCAACAGGCCCAGGTGTCGGTGCAGGCGTCAGCCCAGGTCCTGGCCGACCTGCAATCATCCAGTCTGTTGAACCTGTTGAGGTAGGCTGTTCAGAGCACGCCCCACCAACGATGAAGTTTTTCGACGGAGGCCATGAACAGGGCAAGTGCGAGTTTTCCGCCAAAATAGACCCATGCCACAGCCCCTGCGGCGACAGGGACCGAAAGCAGCATAAACAGACCGTCGCGCTGTAAAACACCAAGCCCGGTCAGCACGATGGCCACGCCCGGAATGATGTTGGCCCCCGGCATCGGAAGGATCAGGATGAGCGCCAGAACCAGGGTCTGAATGCCGGCATAGACCATGGCGGGGCGGCGGGTCAGGGCATGCAGACGCGGTTTGGCCAGGAACTCGATCTTGCGCAGCACCGCGCCACAGGCCTTCAGTGCCCCGCGCAGGTGCTGGCCCTTGAAGCTCCACCGCTTGACAAAACGCGGCATCCATAGGGATTTGGCGCCCAGGATCATCTGGATCGCCGGCCCGATCAGCAGCAGGCCGAAAATGGTCGAGATTCCCGGAATGTTGGGGATGCAGATTGGCAGGGACAGGATCAGCAGAACCAGGCCCAGGGCACGGCCTTCGAGATGGGCCAGAAGGTCACCCACGGAGACGCGGTCACCGTCCAGCCGCGCCGCCAGATCAGAAATGATCTTCGACGCCGGAACATCGTCCGAACGCATCATATGTTCCGTAAAACCCATGCCACACCACTCCCTGTCGATTCCCCTCATAGGATATATGCTGTCCGGGTACGACAAATTTTTCGATTGTCGTCGCCATAGCCCGGCGCACTCTGGCAATTTGGCCGGACTTCCCTTATTTACGCGGCATGAAGGCCTGTCCCATCCCGCTGATCGAATCCGCCGACCTCGACGCCGCCATCGCCGCGACGCGTCGCAGCGTCGGCCTGCCCGCCGGTGCGCGCATCGTCGCCGCCATGTCGGGCGGAGTCGATTCCACCGTGGTGGCCGCCCTGCTCGCTGCGGCCGGCTACGAGGTCATCGGCGTGACCCTGCAACTGTATGATCATGGCGCGGCGCTGAAGAAGACCGGTGCCTGCTGCGCCGGCCAGGACATCCACGACGCCCGCATGGCGTCCGAAAAGATCGGCATTCCGCATTACGTCCTCGACTACGAAAGCCGCTTCCGTGACCAGGTGATCGAGGAGTTCGCCGACTCGTATCTGCGCGGCGAAACGCCGGTGCCGTGCATCCGGTGCAATCAAAGCGTCAAGTTCAACGATCTGTTGCAGGTGGCCCGGGATCTGGGCGCCGAGGCCATGGCGACCGGCCACTATGTCGAACGTTCCGACGAGGACGGCGTTGTGTCCTTGCGCCGCGCTGCCGACCAGAGCCGGGACCAGAGCTACTTCCTGTTCGCCACGACCCGCGAGCAACTCGATTATCTGCGCTTTCCGCTGGCCGGAATCCCCAAGCCTCAAGTGCGCGATATCGCCGTACAGTTGGGGCTGAAGGTGGCGCAGAAGCCCGACAGTCAGGACATCTGTTTCGTGCCGGAAGGCAAGTACACCAATCTGATCGACCGTTTGCGGCCGCAGGGACGTGAAAAGGGTGCCATCCGTCATATCGACGGCCGGGTTTTGGGCACGCATGACGGCATCACCGGCTATACAATCGGCCAGCGCCGGGGGCTGAACGTCGCCGTTGGCGAGCCTCTGTTCGTGGTGAAGATCGATCCGGATGCCAAGGAAATCCTGGTCGGACCGCGCGAAGCCTTGCTGACGCGGGCCTTGACCTTGAAGGAAACCAACTGGCTGGGCAGCGAGACCGATGTCGATGCGGCAGCAGGGCTGCGCAAACCGGTGCTGGCGCGGGTACGCTCGACCCGGCCGCCGGTGGCAGCGCGGCTGGTCGCCGGCGTCTCGGGTATCGAGGTCGAATTCGACGACGCTGAAGAAGGCGTGGCGCCGGGCCAGGCCTGTGTGCTTTACGACGTCGAAGATTCCGGTCGGGTGTTGGGCGGCGGCTTTATCGCAGCGACCAGAGCGGCGGTTTAAGAAAGCCGCCCCCCCCTTTCGCCTCCGCTTCGCTACGGCTTCGGGCGGTGCTTCACTTGCCAGAGCTATACTCCGGCTACGCTCACCCTACGCGAAGAGGCGCGGGGAGGTATCACCCTTCTGCGCCTTCCGGCGTTCGTTCGTAAAGCTGGCCAATCGACGGTGCACCGGGATTGAGCCTCTCGGTCACATCGCCACGTTTCAGAGCTTCCTGGCAGTGGGCGCAATGCGACACAGGATGCAGTTCGTGGCCGCAGCTATGGATCAGGCCGGTCGCCGGCACTTCCTCGCCATAGACGTTGCGCTTGCCCCAATCCATCATGTGCAGGATCATCGGACGCAACTCATGGCCCTTGTCGGTTAGGAGGTATTCGTGGCGCTTGGGCCGCTCGCAGTAGATCCGCATCTCGAAGATACCATGCGCCACAAGGTGTTTCAGCCGGGCGGCCAGCACATTGCGCGCCATGCCCAGCGATTCCTGCCACTGCTCGAAACGGGCAATGCCCTTGAAAGAATCGCGAATAATCAACAGCGTCCAGGGCTCTCCGACAATGTCGAGAGTCGCCGCTATGGCGCAATTTTGCTTACTGTAGTCTGCGGAACGCCCCATGGTCAGTCGGTACTCGTCTACTTTTATGTTTGTTATGATCGTGGTTTTGCTCTTGCGGCAAACCTTACACGCAGTACCAATTTAAATCCGTCGCAAGGCCACATTAAGGCCGCGAGGATTACCGGTCTGCAAAACTCTCCGCTTACGGACGAGATACGAGGTCAGGGATTCAAGGCCAGCAGCCCGGCCAGAGCGCGCACCGCGGCAGCGTCATCACGGCGAACGAAGTCCTGCTCGAACCGGCCGTCCTGCCAATGGACCAGGACGCTGGCGCCGCCGTCAAGGCCCAGGATCAGGCTGTCGTGGCGAGTCACAATGGCACCGGCGCAGTCGCTGGCATAGTCGCCGCAATCGCTGGCAAAAGCGCCGGGGGCGACCACCTGCAGGTTCGGGGTCGTGTTGGCGGCCGCTTCCAGGCTGGTGATACGCAGGTCGCGGGTGCCGTTCAGCCGGACATGGACAGCAACGCGGCCGGAGTCCTCGGCAACCAGGTACAGATCGTCGAGTTGACCATTGCCATCGAAATCGCCGTCGCGCAGTTGCGTCTCATGCGTGGTGTGCAGGGGATTCAGGTCTGGCGTCAGCGTCGCCGCCACAGCAGAGCCCGAGACAAAAGCCAAAACGCACACCGCCGCGATCAAACGCAACATTCGACACCCTCACCTGTTTCATTTTCGGCGCCGAAATGTTCGTAAACGAGACATTAACGACGGCCGTGCGTGGTTCCCACGCAGGTTTGGTGCCAGCTTTGCCACAGTTGCGGTTTTGCGACAATAAGAATTTGTTAACCAGTTATATCATTGATCGGATTGGTATTTTCAACATCGTCACGGCCGTTTTCGGTCAAGGCGGGCCCGAACAGCAGCCAGGACAGGTCCGGCCCCGTGGATTCGCGGTGGGCCGACTGTAGCAGGGTGACCAGAACCGCCGGCCCAAGGCTCAATAACAGCATGACGTGCTCCTCATTCTGCAATTGAGAATAACTCGCAATTACGAAACGGCAAGCGGGTAGCTTTCACGTGTGCGTGAAAGCGAACTCTTGCGCGAAGCGCCTTCATGCCAAACTTGATAGCGTTCTGCACCTCAGACGGCTACGCCCTGATTTCCGAGTTTTTCCGTGTCGCCGCGCAGCGGCCTCCGTGTGCTCCGTGTTCCGATGTCTTGTCTCAGAAAGCGCCCCGTCAGCCAGGCTGCCGCCAAGACTTAAGAGGAACACGGAAAACACCGAAGCGCCGCCGATGGCGACGCACACGGTAGCCACGGAACTCGTGCATGGCCGCGATCGGCATGTAAGCTCCCCATTGAAGGCGCTTCGCGCGGCAGGGACCGCCCTTATTGCAGCTTCACCGCGCCGATGACGGCCGGTTCGGGTTCCGGCGCCACAGGATTGCCCTGGCCGTCCAGGTTGTCCCACTGGCTGCGGGCGACAAAGATATAGTGATCCCCCGTGACCAGTCCCTGGGTCGGCTGCGACAACTGCTTCGAGCGCAGGACCGTGTCGACCGCCGTGATTTGCGACCAGTCGTCCGACATGCGCAGACGCACGATCCGGTTGGGCTCGAATCCGGTCTGGATGGCGACAATGTCCTTGCCATGACGAGACATCGAGGAAAAGCCGAGGGTCGAGCCCGTTTCCGGTGGCAGGATTCGCATCATGCTGCCCGCTGTGAGATCGATGCGGTACAGACCGGAAATGAAATCGGCGACGATCAGGATCGTGGCGTCTTCGCTTTCGACAATGCCCATCGGCGCGTCGAGGTAACCTTCCGGAATCAGCGCCTCCAGGGCGCCCTGGTAGCGGTTAAGCCGCAGGATCTCGCCATGAGTCGTGTCGGCGACATAGAGGTCGTCACGCCCCATCAGCAGGTGACCGAAACGGCGATCGTCGCCGGCCGTGAAGCTTTGCAGAATCTGGCCATTGGCCGGATCAATCACCACCACCTTGGAACTTATGGACAGCTTTGGGTCATAGGTCTTGGTTTGGCGCGTCGCGGCTGTGGTTGCCCACAACTGGTTCTCGCGCAGGCCCAGGCCGTAGGCCGCCACCCCCGGCCGGAAGCTGACCACGTCGCGGCTACCGGCGGCCGTCAGGGCCGTCACCTTGCCGGTGCGGACATGGCTCAGGAACATCTGTTCGCTGTTCGGGGCGTAGGTCATAGCGTCGGTCAGCGTGAAACCCGGCAGGGTCGAGGTGACGTGCATCTCGCCCACCGCGCTCTGGTTGCTGACCAGCTGGTCCTCCAGGGCGCTATCCCAGATGGCGTTGAAATCGGTATGGCGCGCCAGGTCCAGGACATAGCCACGGTTCAGGTATTCGGCCATGGTCGTCTTGGCTTCGGCCTTGCGCTTTTGCTGCAGCGCCACCTGCGTTCGCAGCAGCAGGATCGAAGGCGAGTCGGGAATAATCGCGGCGGCCTGGGCCAGGCGCTGCGAAGCCATGGTCAAATCGCCGTCGTCCAGCGCCCGGATGCCAGCGGCGCGGCGGTCGCGGAACTGACCCAGTTCGGAATTGGGATCGACATTTTGCGTGGCGGCGCCGGTCGCGGCCCCCAAAGCCACACAGGCGGCCAGAAGCATTCTGCTCAGATGGCGTTTCATCGTCCCCCCTCCCGGGCCACCAGCTTCGGAGTGTCCTTGCTGTCAGGCTTCAGTGTCAGACGGATCGGCACGGCGGTTGTCGACCGCACGGTGCGCATGACGATCCGTGACTCGACGCCGGAGACCAGGTCCGAGGCCAAAAGTTTATCGCGCAGGAAGTCGTCATAGGCGTGCATGTCGCTGGTCATGACGCGCAGCATATAGTCCTCGTGCCCGGTGACGGTGGCGCAGGCCACGACTTCGGGCCAGTTGGTCAAGCAGGCTTCGAAGGCCTCGAGATTGGTCCGCGACGGCAGGCTGAGCTTGACCGAGACATAGACTTCGAAGCCCAAGCCCAGCTTGTCGGCATCCAGAACGGTGACACGCTTTTTGATGACACCCAGGTCTTCCAGCCGCTTGATGCGGCGCCAGCACGGCGACGGCGACAATCCCACACGCTCGGCCAGGTCGGCCACGGAAAGCGATGCGTCTTCCTGAATCAGGTCGAGAATACGCGCATCCAGTTCATCGATCAGATCGGACAAAATTTACCCCAACAACGCGATACAATGGCACCCCTTGGCACTATAGACCGCAAAATCAGGAAATTTCTACCCCGTTAAGAAAATATGTCGGTCTGTATCGCGCAGGTGGCGGATAAGTGCAGATTCCTGCTCGGGAGGGCTTGAACCCTTTGGGCTTATTGGCTATACGCGGTCGCCTTCGTACGGGCGTTCCGGCGCCACGAAAGACGGTTGGGTAGCTCAGATGGTTAGAGCGGTGGATTCATAACCCACAGGTCGGCGGTTCGATCCCGCCTCCAACCACCAATTTCTGCGAAATTGGTATTTTAGTTGGCGCTCAGAGGCTTCGCCTCCTGGCGGCGCGCAGCCTGCGCTCCCACTTGGTCGCTAGGGACAAGGGCCAGCGCGTTGGAGCCTTGACAGAGAGATCGCCTCTTCGCAGGATCGGAAAATGCGAAATTTGCTTTCCTTCGATATAAAACGTCACGATGACGACGGAGCGATTGTCATCACACCCTGCGTCGATGGGCATCGGCTGTCGGATGCCGTCACGGGTTTTGAGCGTGATTGCGGCATGACCGACCCCGCCGGGGGCTATGACGGCCTCGTTCCAGCTTTTTTCCAATGTGGGGCACTGGAACCGTATTTTCTGGGGCAATCCGTAGCGCCCTACTTTGCGGGCAAGCCGGGACATATTTCCGTTCTGGCATGCGAATGCGGGGAGCTTGGGTGCTGGCCATTGAACTGTGCTGTCCGTTTAACGGGCGATCTCGTCACATGGCACCGGTTTGAGCAACCTCACCGGCCAAAGCGTGACTATTCGTCCTTCGGCCCCTTCGTTTTCAACCTGGAACCCTATCGCCAAACACTGCAAGCGTTGCAAGCGCAGCTAGGCTGATCAGCCCTGGACCTGCGCCATATGCATGAAGCGTAGGTGCTGCTCCAATTGCTGCGCCGACATCCGCGCCGCCGGCTTGAAGCGCACCACCCGCGTTTCGCCCGGCAAGAGGTCGAAATAGTTGTCTTCGAACTGGCAGTCGCCCTCGTCCAGGCTGAGGTACAGGTTCTTCACCAGGGTGGCCGATGTCACCGCCACAGCCAGTTCGTCGCCGACGGCCTTGACCTTGGTCGTCAGTTGAACCGGCGGCAGCGTCAGGTCCTTGACCGGCTTAAAGTACAGTATGTTCTGCGACAGCACCGTGTCCCCGTCCAGAATGCAGACATGCAGAAGTGTCGTTTCCGGCGCGGCGCCATTGAGCAGCGTCGCCGCGGTGGAGGTGACAAGGTCAAGGTTGGTATTGGCCCTCAGGGTCTGCGCCTCGTTGAACTCGCCAATGACCTTGCCGTGGAAATCCACCACCTGCAGCGACACGGTCACCGGCGTGTCGGTCAGGCGATCGCTGATCGCCGTCACAGTCAGAGTTTCACCATCCAGGCGCGGCGCCACCAGGATAGGGGCAAAGGCGTGACGGGTGAAATACTGCTGGGCCTTCCAGCGGCCGTAATAGTCGATGCTGCTCCATGACGCGACCGGCCAGCAGTCGTTGATCTGCCAGAACAGCGAGCCCATGCAGAAGGGCATGCGGCTGCGGTGCGCTTCCATAGCGACCTTTATGCCTTCGGCCTGAAGGACTTGCCCGACATAGAGGAACTGGCGGAAGTCCGCCGGCACCTTGTAGTCACGTTCCATGTAGGTCTTGATCGTGCCGTTGCCGATCGAAGAGCGCTGGTGCGCCTTCATGACCTCTGAGAAGATGTCATGGTCGCTGGGTTCGGTATAGGCCTGGACGGTCTTGAACTCCGGGAAGGACTGGAAGCCGTACTCGCTCATGAAGCGGCCGACGGCGACGCGGTACTCCGAGAACGGCTTCTGGCCCCACCAGACGTCCCAATAGTGCAGGTCTCCGGATTGCTGTTTGGCCAGATGGTCGGCATGGGCGATGCCGTTCTTGCCATCCCAGGCGGCAATCGGCGATGACGGCCAGTAGAAGGTCTGCGGATCGTTGCCGGTGACCGCGGCCGGCAGGATGTCGTGGAAGATGGCGTTGTAGGCCGTGGTCAGGCGGTCGCGCTGGTCCGGGGTGAGGGGCTGTTTCCAGCCCCAGCCGCCGTTGGGGACATCTGCCTGCCAGGCGGCGTCGATCTCGTTATTGCCGCACCACAGGGCGATACAGGCATGGTTGCGCAGGCGGCGGATATTCTGGACGGCCTCCTGGCGGACATTGTCGAGGAAGGCTTCGTCGCCTGGCAGCATCGAGCAGGCGAACATGAAGTCCTGCCACACCAGAATGCCGTTGCGGTCACACAGGTCATAGAAATAGTCGTCTTCGTAGATCCCGCCGCCCCAGACGCGCAGCATGTTCATATGGGTATCGACGGCGGACTGAACGACCTTGTCGTAGACGTCGTGCGTTACGCGCGGCAGGAAGCTGTCATTGGGGATGTAGTTAGCGCCCTTCATGAAGACGGGCACGCCATTGAGCTCGACATGGAAACTTGTGCCATCGGCATCCGGGGCCTGGACGACCTTGATGGTGCGCAGGCCGGTCCTGACCTCGCGGCTGTCGGAGACGCCAGCCGCCGTGACGCGGCCTTTCAGGCTGTAGAGGAAGGCTTCGCCCAGGCCGTTGGACCACCATAGCCTGGGTTTGGCGATGGTGAAGGTGACGGAAACAGTGTTGAGGCCGGCCTTGAGGACAGTTTCGATTTTGGCCGTGACGGATTTGTCGGTCGGGCTGGCGATGTCAAGCATGGCCGGACCGTCATGGCTCGCCAAGATTTCGAAAACAGCGGTCAATTGCGCGGCGTCAGCGGTCAGACTGTCCTGGACGATCCGCACGTCTTCGATGCGGAGACGGCTCCAGGCGCGCAGGGTCACCGGCCGCCAGATACCCGAGGTGACGAAGCGCGGCCCCCAGTCCCAGCCGTAATGATAGCCGGCCTTGCGGGTGAACAGGCCGACCTTCTTGTCGCCGAGGCCACCGGTTTCGCCCTGGTCGTTGGGTGAAGGTACGGCAAAACCGAAGGCGTCGAGCGCCGCCAACCCTTTGGCGATCGGGGAATGGAAGTAGATGCGCAGGCTATTGGCGCCGGGACGGGCGTGCGGCTTGATATCGACCGTCCACTCCCGGAACATGTTGTCGGCGCTCAGGACCTTGGTATCGTTGATATAGACGTCGGCATAGGTGTCGAGGCCGGCAAAGTGCAGTTCGACGTTGTCGTGGGCCAGGGTCTTGGCGTCCAGGGTCAGGGTGGTGCGGTATTCCCAGTCCTTCTTGTCGATCCATTGCTGATCGCGTTCATTGACGCGGTAAAACGGGTCTTCGATCTTGCCGTTGTTCAACAGGTCGGTATGGACCGTGCCGGGGACGCTCGCCTTTAGCCAGTCGTTGCTGTCTGCCTGACGGAACTCCCACCCGGTGGTGATGTCGTTGCGTTTGGTTTTGGACTTGGTTTTGGCTTGGGCGGCAATCGGTCCCACGGCCGACAAAGCGCCGGCGGCGATCAGCAGGTGACGGCGATGGGGTTGGGCCATGATGCGCTCCAGGGACTTTATGCCATAATAGGGGGCGGCCCGAGACAGGCGAACGGCCGTTCACGGCCGTGATAACAGGCTGAAGAAAGCCACTCCCGATTTATTTTTTCAAATTTCTTTAATATATCGGCGCGATTTTGCAAGTCGAAAATCTCGCACCAAGGAGATTTCGGCTTACCGTATTTACAGGCGCGTCGTCAGTTGTCCGCGCGCGTCGAGCGCCAGGTCATGGAGCTTTCCCTGATAGCGCAGCTTAACCGGCGTATCGGCCGGTCCGGTCAGGACCAGCTTCGTCAGTCGCCCGCCGTTCCAGGCGAGATCGGCGGTGATGCCGCCACGCGCCATCAGGCCGGTCACCCGGCCCGATGGCCATGCGGCAGGCAGGGCCGGCAGGACCAGGATCTCGCCGCCCCAGGATTGCAGCAACATTTCCAGAATGCCGGTAGCGCCGCCAAAATTGCCGTCGATCTGGAACGGCGGGTGGGCGTCGAAAAGATTGGGATAGGTGCGCTGCGGCCCCATCAACCCCATCAGGATGCTGTGGGCGTGTTCGGCCTCGCCCATGCGCGCCCACAGGGCCAGCCGCCAGGCCGTCCCCCAGCCGGTCGCCAGGTCGCCGCGCGTGTTCAGGGTCACCTTGGCGGCGGCGACCAGGTCCGGCGTGTCGCGGACATTGATCTGTTCGGACGGATACAGTCCATAGAGGTGCGAAACGTGACGGTGCTGCTGGTCCGGGGCGCGGGCGTCCCAGTCCTCCAGCCACTCCTGGAGCTGACCCTGGGCGCCGATGCGGTCGGCCGGCAGGCGGGCGTGCATGGCGGCGAGTTTGGCGGTGAAACCGTCATCGCCGTTGGCGAGCAGCTTTTGCGCCGCGATGGTGCTGGCGAACAGGTCGCGGATGATCTGGCTGTCCATGGCGGGACCGGCACAGGTGGCGACGCCCTTCATGTGCTCGTTTTCCGGCGAGATGGACGGCGAGGTCACCAGGCCCCTGCCCTTCGGATCCTCGACCAGGGTGTCGGCAAAGAACTGCGACGCGCCCTTCAGCAGAGGGTAGATGCGTTTGAGGAATTCCGGGTCGCGATTGTAGTCGTAGTGGTCCCACAGGGTCTTGCACAGCCAGGCTCCGCCGGTCGGCCACATACCCCACCACGCGCCGTCGATCGGCGCCGATGCGCGCCACAGGTCGGTATTGTGGTGCGCCATCCAGCCGCTGGCGCCGTACATGACCTTGGCCGTCTTCGCGCCAGTCATCGACAGGTCCTCGACCATCCGCACCAAGGGCTCGACACAGACGCCGATATTGGCCGGTTCGACCAGCCAGTAGTTCATCTCGGTATTGATGTTGATGGTGTATTTGCTGCCCCAGGGCGGGTTGACACCTTCGTTCCAGATACCCTGCAGGTTGGCCGGCTGTGTGCCCGGCCGCGACGACGAGATCATCAGGTAGCGGGCGAACTGAACATACAAGGCCGCCAGTTGCGGATCGTCGCTGGCCAGGGACTTGCCGATGCGGATATCGGTAGCGGCGCAGGCAGCCGAGGTGTTGCCGAGGTCGATGGTCATCCGCCGGAACAGGGCGCGGTGGGCGGCAATATGGTCGGCCTTCAGGGCGGCATAGGGTTTGGCAGCGGCGGTGTTCAGCGCCGCCGTACGTGCGATCGGATCGCCGCCGGTGTCGTCGAAGCGGACGAAGCTGGTCGCCGCGGCGATCAGCAGAGTGACGGTCGTGGCACCGCGCACCGTCAGGCTGTCGCCCGCGGCGGTGATGTTGCCGTCACCGATGGCGCGGATGCGAACGGCATAGGTCAGGCCGGCCGGTATTCCCGCCGAGGCGATATTGGCACCGGTGACCAGCAGTTCATTACTGCTGGCGGCGAAGGCCAGGCTTTGCGGCCGGCGTTCGCGGCTCAGGCCTTCGCGCTTGTCCCAGGCTGCCCCCTGGCTCAGGGTGTCGGTGACCTTGCCGTCATACACCGGCGCACCGTAATCGACCTGATCCGGATGGCGGTAGCCGAGGTCGAAGTCGAGTCGCCCCTTGCCCTTGGCGGTCAGTCGGACAACCAAGACCTGATCGACGGCGCTTGAGAAGACTTCGCGGGTATAGGTGGTGGCGCCGATCTTGAAGGTGGTGGTGGCGACGGCGGTGTCGAGGTCGAGGCTGCGGCGGTAGTCCGACGGTTGCGCGAGGCCATGGAAGTCAAGCAGAAGATCGCCGGCCGCGCCGTAGGGCATCTGGGTCTTGGGTTGCGCCATCATGGACGCATTGACCAGGTCCGAGGCGTCCTTGAACTTTTCCGCATCGATCAGGGCGCGGCACTTGGCCAGGTTTTCGAGACAGCCGGGATTGTTAGGATCGTAGGGAGAGCCAGCCCAAAGGGTGTCTTCGTTGAGTTGCAGCCGCTCCTGCGCGACGCGCCCGAAGACCATGGCTCCCAAACGGCCATTGCCGACCGGCAGGGCTTCGACCCACGGTCCGGCGGGTTGAGCGTACCACAGGGTCAGGTCTGACGGACGGCTTTTGGCCTGGGCTACGGAGGCGGTCACACCGCCGCCGATACCGCCGGCCAGGATGGCGCGGCGATCAAGTTTCAATCCCGACATGGTGTTTCCTCCAATGCTCGATCTGACGGCGAGGCCTTTTCGCAACTTTTACACATGGAAGACATTTTTACAAATGCTCATGACACGATCTTTCACAGGGTTGGGTATCACCGACATCAACCTTACCATCTTCGGTTTCGATCGTCATGGGACGGCAACCGCGACGACGCCATGCCTGACGCTGAGCGGCGTTGGTTCGGTGAACAACCGCCTTGTCAAGCAGGACCTATCCGACTATATTTTCATATAGGGTAGCTTATTGCATATATGAATTAAACGCCCAGGAAACGACCGGAACTTTTTACCCATGAAACTAACCAAACGTACCCTGTTACAAGGGGCCGCCGGGCTTGGTGCGGCCGCAACGATTCCGGTGGCGGCCCAGGCATCCCCCGGTCTGGCGGAGGTGGCCAGTGGCCCGTTCCAGCCATCGTGGGAGTCGCTGATCGACGGCTACAAGGCCCCTGACTGGTTCCGCGACGCCAAGTTCGGTCTGTGGGCTCACTGGGGCGCGCAGTGCGTGCCCGAAGCCGGCGACTGGTACGCCCGTCACATGTACGTCCAGGGCCATCCGCAATACGATCACCACGTCAGAACCTACGGCCATCCCGCCGACAACGGCTTCATGGAGATGTATCCGCGCTGGACGGCGGAAAACTGGAATCCCGACGAACTGCTCGACCTCTATGCCGGGGCAGGCGCCAAATACTTCGTCGCCATGGCCAATCACCACGACAATTTCGACGCCTACGACTCGAAGTTCCACGACTGGAACTCTGTCCGCATCGGGCCGAAAAAGGATCTGATCGGCCTCTGGGCCAAGGCCGCCCGGGCGCGGGGCCTGAAGTTCGGCGTCTCCAACCATTCCGCCCATGCCTGGCACTGGTTCCAGACCGCCTATGGCTACGACCCGGAAGGCGCCCGCGCCAACGAACGCTACGACGCCTTCAAACTCACCAAGTACGACGGCGCCGGAAAATGGTGGGAAGGTCTCGATCCGCAGGACCTGTATGGCGGGGCCGTCATGGCCCTGCCCGATGGCCTGACCACGACCACGGCCGCCAGGGACTGGCATGAGGCGAATGACCGCGTGTGGGACGAAAAGCCGCCCTTGCAGAACCCGGCCTTTGTCCGCCAGTGGTACCTGCGCTGCAAGGACCTGATCGACAGCTACAGGCCCGACCTGGTCTACTTCGACAATTTCGACCTGCCCCTGGGACAGGCGGGGCTCGACATCGCTGCCCACTATTACAATGCCTCGATCGGCTGGCATGGCAGCCTGCAGGCGGTCGTCAACACCAAGCATCTGCCGGCCGAGCGGCGCATGGCGGTGATCGAGGACGTCGAACGCGGCCTGCGCCAGGACATCGAACCGCATCCGTGGCAGACCGACACCTGTATCGGTGACTGGCACTACAATCGCAGCGTCTTCGACCGGAAGGGATATCTCGGCGCGGCCACCGTCATTCACCGGCTGTGCGACATCGTCTCAAAGAACGGCAATCTGCTGCTGTCGATCCCGGTACGCGGCGACGGTACCATCGACTCGGAGGAACGCCGTATCGTCGGCGAGATCGGCGGCTGGATGCAGCGCTTCGGCGACGCCATCTACGGAACCCGGCCCTGGCGCATCTATGGCGAAGGCCCGACCTCGGTCGAGGCCGGCATGTTCAGCGAAGGCAAACAGAAGCCGTTCACCGCCGCCGACATCCGCTTTACCACCAAAGGTGCGGCGCTGTACGCCCTTGTCCTCGGGCGTCCCGGCGACAACCTCACCATCACGGCCCTCGGTCGCAAGGCCGGGTCGGTCCGCCGGGTCGAGGTGGTCGGCTCCCCTTCGCCGCTCAGTTTCCGCCAGGATACCGCGGGCCTGCACGTCACCATCCCGGCCGGCGCCAGTCACGACTTTGGCCTGGCGTTGAAGGTCACCGGCAAGGGCCTGGCCTGACGCCGCGACGGCTGACGGTCAAACGGCCGACGGGGATTGGGTTTCGATGGCGATCCTGACTGCCTGGGTCTGATGCGGCGGTTCGAAGGCGGCGATCTTCTCGACCGCTTCGGCCGGGGTCAAAACGTAGGATACCAGTGCCGCGGTCGCCGCTTTTCCGCCGGCCAGCCATAGCTTGTCGAGGAGCCGCTTTACCGGAAGCGTCGGCCGGCTGCTGTCAGTCTGGTCGTCCAGCGTCCAGAAATCGCCCAGGAAGACCATCGGGCTGGACCAGCCCCGTTCGCCCTCGGCCGGCGCGGGGAAGGATTTGTAATAGTTCTGCGCCGCGTCCTGGAACACCTCCTGCAAGGTGCCGGCGCGGCCTTCGCAATAGACAATGCCGTGCGAGGCCGCCGCCAGAAGCCCATCCTCGCGGATCGAGTTCTGGAAATATTTACCGACCGCGGCGGCGAACATCGTCGTCGGTTCCCAGCCATACATCCAGGTCGGGATGGCAATGCCACCGCCGGCCGGATGGTCCTGACGGATTTCCCAGGCGGGCTTGTAATAGTCGCCCAAAGCCTGGATGGCCGCCGGGTTTTCATGGATCGGAGCCTTCGGATCGCCGGTATAGGTGACCGGACGGCCATGACTTTGGGGAACCGGCGCGGTCCTGAGGAGGTTAAGGGCGCGATCGAGGTCAGCACCGGGCCTGCCGATCATCGCGCCCAGGTGCGCCGCTTCCATGGCGCCCGGACCGCCGCCGGTGATGATCAGGTAGCCGCGCTCCGTCAGCATGGCTGCCGTCATCGCCGCCTCGGCATAGGCGGTCAGCGAACGGTTGACCGCGTGGCCGCCCATCATGGCGACCACCTTTCTGCCGGCCAAAGCCTGGGCCAGCAGTTGCAGGATGGTGCAGTCGTGTTCGGCGCGCTTCAACACCATGGGCTTGTGGGTGCTGGCCGCGCCCCCATCGGCGACAAACTGTTTGTAGATCTCGAAATCCGGAGTCTGACCGAAGGTCTCGGTGCGCGCGGGATCGAAGCCGTGAAACAGCTGCGGGATGGTGTAAAGGGCGGCGGGAGAAGGATCGAAGTTCGGCATGGTTCCCGGTTTGCCGCAAACCGGCCGCATCGGCAAGTCGTCAGGCTGCGCCCTCTGGCAAGTCAGGCCGCTTTCGACATGGCCGGCCGGTGGGTGCGCACGCAATTGCGCCCTGACGCCTTGGCGGCACACAGCGCGGTATCGGCCCGTTCCACCAGGTCCGCCAGGTTGGGCGTTTCGGTGTTCGACCAGTGGATACCGAAGCTCGCCGTCACCTGGCCGGGTTTTACCTGGTCTGATTGGCCGAAGTCGAAGTTTTCGATGCAATCACGGATCTTTTCGGCCACGCGCTGGGCGCCGCGGCGGTCGTTATCGGCGCAGACGACGATGAACTCTTCGCCACCCCAGCGCGCCACCATGTCGACGACACGGACATTGCGGCTAATCACGGTGGCGACGTCGGTCAGAACCCGGTCGCCATAGGTATGTCCGAAGGTGTCGTTCAGCTTCTTGAAGTGATCGATGTCGATCAGGATGACGGCCAGGGCGACCGGCCCGCGTCTATGCTCCACCACGCCATCGAAGCGTTCGATCAGGCCGCGACGGTTGAGGATTCCGGTCAGATGGTCGCGGCGCGCCGCCTCCTGGGCTTCGCTCAGGGTCAGGGCGGCCAGCACACGACGCTCATGGTCCGCCCGGCGCAGATTGCTGATGCGGTAACCCAGATAAAGGACGATCATGATCACCCAGATCCCCAGCACCAGCGAATAGAACTGCGCCTCGCTGAGGATGGCTGTGCGGATTTCGATATCGCGGACCTCGAACTCATGGTGGCCCAGCGGCGCTTCCGTGCCGGTCTCGATGATCAGCGAGGTGATATTATCAAAGGTCACGCGGCCGAATTCCGGCGCCAGCTTGTGCTTGCGCATCCACCAGTCGGCGACGCCGAAATCGGCGGCGACGAACTCGGTCCTTTGCAGCACCCCCGGCGTGGTATCGGCCTCGACACGCAGATATTTCGGCGACTCGTCGTCGGCGCGGACACTATAGCGCGCATCGAAATTCTTCATGTGCAGGCGGAACGAGGTCGACCCGCCGCGGTACATCATGGTGATGGCAACCGAACGCATATTGCTGAGGTTCAGCCCATGGCTGCCCTTGTTGGCATCGGTGAACAGCTCATAGCCGCAATAGGGATAAGGATGGCCGGCGCGCAGCTCGCAGTCCCAGGTCAGGGACGCCGTGGCATTGATCGTCGACTTGCCGCCGGCATCGCTGTCGACGAACAGGACGCGGCCGCTCTGGGCCGTGCTGGCTGGCGTGAAGTGCAGGGTGCGGTCGAGCAGCTTGTCCTTGCCGATCACGGCGGCGGCGGTCAGCAACAGAAGGGCCAGCAGCGCCAGTTCGAACTTGGCGTGGGCCAGCAGGCCCAGGCCCGGCACCGTGAAACGTTTTCTCTTGTGCAAGCCCTCAGTACGCAAGGCCATACCCTAACTCAGGTTTTAACTCTGAGAGGAAGGATGCCGGTGAAAGCTGAGAAAGCCATGAAGGCTTAGAGTTAACGTAACGCAATTATGTCAGTTCAACCCGTGAGGGGTCGAAACCGACCACCTCGCGAATAACGATCATAGTGCGGAAGTTGCGTACGCCGCGTTCCGACGACAGCTCGCTTTGGCTGAAGTCCTCGTAGGCCGCCATGGTCGGAACGGCCACCGTCAGCAGGAAATCGGTTTCACCCGTCACATCCCAGCACCCGAGCACCGCCTTCGCCGCGGTCATGGCGCGCTTAAACGCATCGGTGATCGCCTTCTCCTGGCTGCGCATGGTGACCAGGACGTGGATCAGGATATGCGGCGCGATCCGTGCCGGGTCGACAATGGCGATATCGCGCACGATCACACCATCGGCGCGCAACCGCCGCAAACGCCGCAGGACCGCTGATTCGGAAAGCCCCACCGCCTCCGCCGTTACCCGCGCCGGCTCCAGGTTGTTGCGCCGTGCGCGTTCCAGGATCCGGTAATCGAAATCGTCCAGCGCGACTAAATCCGTCATTTTGGCTCTCTTTATGATAATTTCAGGCGCAGATGTGACGGAAATCGCCGGGAAACGCAAATGCGAAAGCGCTATGTTGCGGCGCATGATGACCCGTTTCCTGACCTCCCCCCGCCTCAAGGTGCAGTTCGCTGGGGCCTTGCCCTATCTGGCCCTGCTGGCCGGCATGATTGCGCTTGCCTGTGGCACAGCCTTCGCTAAGACCCTGTTCCCGGTGCTGGGCGCCGAAGGCACCTCGGCGATGCGCGTCGGCCTGGCGGCGATCCTGCTGCTGGCGATCTGGCGGCCATGGCGATTCCGCTTCAGCCGCCGCGACCTGACCGCCATGGTGCTGTACGGTGTGGTCACCGGCGGCATGAACCTGATGTTCTACCTGTCGCTGAAGACCATTCCCCTGGGCCTGGCCCTGGCCATCGAATTTACCGGCCCCCTGACCCTGGCCATGCTGCATGCACGCCGGCCGATCCATTTCGTCTGGATCGGCTGCGCGGTGGCCGGGCTGCTGTTGCTGTTGCCGATCGGCCGCGGCGCGATCCAGCTCGACCCTGTGGGCGTGCTGTTGGCGGGTCTCGCCGGGGTGTGCTGGGCTTTGTACATCGTCTTCGGCAAGCGCATGGCGCACCTGCCGGCAGGACCATCTGTAGCCATCGGCATGACGACGGCGGCGCTGGTCATCCTGCCGTTCGGCGTGGCGCGCGCCGGGCTGGAGTTGTTCAATCCGGCCCTGCTTCTGGCCGGTCTGGCGGTAGCGGTGTTTTCCAGCGCCCTACCCTATTCTCTGGAAATGATCGCCCTGCGAAAGCTGCCGGAGCGGACCTTCGGCGTGCTGACCAGCGCAGAGCCGGCGGTCGGCGCCCTGGCCGGACTGATGTTCCTGAGTGAACAGTTGAGCCTGTTGCAGTGGCTGGCCATCGCCGCCATCGTGGTCGCGGCCTCGGGTTCGATCGCGACAACGGGCCATGACAAGACGGCCGCCGCACCCGTTCCGGCGGAATAGGCTTCCGTCTTCGCGGGTCCACGACGCCACAGCCTTCTGGACGTAGACGTCGGGATCGCCCGCCAGCACATCGGCAACCCGAAAGGTCCAGTCCGTCTCCTTGCGGCGTAGGAAGGCCCAGGTCGCCACGATCGCCGTGCGCCGGCGGTGCGGGTCGGGTCGGGTCGGGTCGGGTCGGGTCGGGCGATTGTGCCAGTTCGATCAAAAGAACACGGTCGCGGCCAAGCATATATTCCCCGATCACCCACGGTGCCGCGCGATCGACCAGGTCCCAGTTGTAGATGCGGTCGTGGCGGCGCGGATAGAGATCGAACAGGGCATGGCGCTGATCGTCGGTCAGCTTTTTGCGCGCCTGGACATCCATCACCGCCACGGCGGCCATGCGCACCTCGTAGCGCGGATCGTCGAGCACGGTCTCGACCTGGTCCAGCGTCAGAGATGCAAACCGTTTGGCCACCGGAAAGATCGACCCGATCGACACGCCCATGATCTGTGTTTTTGGATCATTGCCGGCAAAGAAACGCGCCACCTGGGGGATGGCGGCCGGATCGGCCATGGCTTCCAGTTGGGCGATAAGTTCGGCAGCCGTCATGGGGCAAATCTCATGCCAGCATAGTCGCTCAGTCGGGGCAGGGCTCAACTCGCGCCTCACGATAAATTTTCAGAACACCCGTTGAAATACTCAACCTGTCGGGATATGAAGATGGGCGGGGCTAGGCAGGATATTGCCGCCCCGACTTCCTGTTTTCCAGCGTATCGGCCGCATCGGGCATGGCCCCGTCGCGTCTGCGTTTTCACGGCCACCCGCAGTATTTTTTCGACATTCAGGAGCGACAGATCATGGGCTACAAAGAGGATTTCAACAACGACAAGGGCTGGTCGGCGGTCGATGTGAGCACGCGGCTGAACAGCAGCGGCGGCAAGACCTTCTTCAAATTCCTGAAGCAGAACGGTGTCGACACCGTCATCCGCTACTATGCGAGCTCGGCCCGGCCCAAGACCCTTACGCCGGAAGAGGCCATCGCTCTGTCGGACGAAGGCTTCGCCATCCTGCCCGTCTTCCAGGACAGCAGCCGCGATATCAGCAATTTCTCGGCCGCCATCGGCAAGAAGAATGCCCAGAGCGCCATGGCCTTCGCGAAATCGGTCGGCCAGCCCGCCGGCAAGGGCAGCACCATCATTTTCGCCGTGGACGAAGACTATTCTGCCGCCCAGATCGACGGCCCGATCCTGAACCATTTCAAGGCCATCAAGGCCACTGTGGGCGACGCCTTCCGCATCGGCGCCTATGGCAGTGGCGCGGTTCTGTCCAAGCTGCTGGCCGAAGGGGTGATCGAGGTTCCGTGGATTTCGATGTCGCGCCTGTTCCTAGGCACCGAATCCTTCTTCTACGGCAACAAATGGGCGCTGCGCCAGGTCCCTCCGGAGCACAGGGAGCCCACCAGCCGCATCGGCTATGACCGCAGCGTCGTCCGTATCGATCGCGCCAAGCTGGGCGCCTTCCAGGTCGGCGCCGATGGCAAGGGCATGGTAGCATGGGACGAGATGGAGGACGCGACCGTCACCCCGCCGCCCGTCGTGCCCCCTGTGCCGCCTGTGGCCGCCGACCTGATCGTAACGACCGATGGCCTGCGTCTGCGTCCGGCGCCGGATCAGGCCGCCATCCGCAGTCTGACCATAGGCGAACGTCTGACCGACCTGGGGCCGTCGTCCGTTCCCGGTTGGCAAAAGGTGCGATCGGGCAATGTCCAGGGCGTAAGTTTCGGCAAGTACCTGCGCAAGCCCGGGCGCCCCGAGGTCGAGGCGTTGCTGCGCGTGGCCATCGACGAATGGCTGCGCTTCGAACGCGGCACGGGCAATGAACGGGCGGACCCGTACTGCGGTTATGTCCGGGAGATGTGGGCGGCGATCGGCGAGCCGTTCGACGGCCGTAGCCGCTACCCCAACGGCGAAGAGGTGCCGTGGTCGGCAGCCTTTATATCCTGGGTGGTGCGGCGGGCCGGTCCGGCCTATGCCCAGTTCCGTTTTGCCGCCAGCCATTCGGTCTTCGTCAACAACGCCATCAAGGCGCGGGTCACCGACCGCAAGGACAAGCCGTTCTGGGGCTATCGCATCACCGAGGCCAAACCCGAACTGGGTGACATCATCCAGCGCAATCGCGGCGGCAACACCTACAGCTTCTCCTACGCCGAAAACCATGCCGAATATGCCAGCCATTCCGATATCGTCGTCGAGGTCACCCCGGACGTGGTGCGCGTTATCGGCGGTAATGTCGGCGATACAGTCGGCCTGGGCGCCGGCCTGCAGGAATACGATCTGACGCCGGACGGTCACCTGAAAACGGGCCAGAAGGTGATCGCCGTGCTGAAGAACCGGGCGGGGCTGTAGGCACCGGCTTTGGGACGGGTCGCCGGTCAGGCTTTGAGTGCAGCCGCAAAGCCGTCCGGCGAGACCGGACCAGAGGCCATGGCGGCACGGTGGAAGGCCTTGATGTCGAAGCCGGGGATTTTCCGCGCCGCCGCACGCCGTTCCAGGAAGCTCAGGGCCGAAAGCCCTTGGGCCGCATTGGCGCCAGGCGCCAGGCACATCCGGTCGATGTCCTCATCGATGGTGATGAAGTAGATCGGCCCGCCCTGCAGCCGGTTGAGGTTACGCACCGCCTCCTCACGCGACCAGTCTTCGGTATGCAGCCCGATATCGGCAACGATGCGCGCCGTGCGGAAGGCCTGCCATTGCAGGAAACCGATACGCGCCTCCGGCCACAGATCCAGCGCGCTGATTTCGGCGGCGACGGTTTCGGCATAGACCGGCCAGCCCTCTCCCCAGGCACTGCCGCCATAACGCGCCTGCAGCGCTGAGGCCGGTGTGGTGCGCACCGCCGCCGGCAGCATGTGGCCGGGATAGAGTTCGTGGTGCACGACGCTGGGCAGGGTCCAGACCGGACGGTCGCGGGTGCGGCGCTGGTCGATGATGTAGCTGGTGCCGCTGCGTTTGCCCTGGACCCCGGCCAGTTCTTCGGCCGCCGTCATGCGCTCGACCTGCGACGGCGGGATGTCGACCAGGTCGAACGCCACCGACAGGCGCTCCAGGACGTCGTCCAGCATCCGGTTCATGTCGGCGACCATCTTGGTGCGGCCGGTATCGGACTGCGGATAGAGGTAGCGTGGGTCGCGGGCAAAACGCTGCAACCGTTCGTGCGCCGGGCCGGATGTCAGGCCTTGAGCCTTCAGCAGGTCGTCAAGTTCGTCCCAGATGGCAACCAGCCTCTGGCGCGCCAGCTTCATCGCCGCCTTGGGATCGACCGGGCTCGACAGGGCCAGGCCCAGTTGCGCAGCATAGTAGTCCCGTCCTTGCGGCAGACGCCCGACGCCCGGCCGGTCGCCGGCAACGGCCAGTTGCGCCGTCAGGGCGACGATCTGGCTTTCCAGCGCGGCCTGGACCTGGCTACCAGACTCGCTTTGGGCGGCTTTGAACTGCGCCGTTTCGACGGCTGTCAGGGCGCGTCGCAGCAGAAAGTCGGGTTGAAGGAGGCCGTTGGCGGTGTCGGCGGCAATGCGCGCCGTCTCGAAGTCGATCTCGGCGGCCTGGGCCTTGCCGGCAGCGACCTGGGTGTGCTGACCCGAGCGGTAGGTGACCGGGTAGACGCTGTTGCCGTCGCCATAGGCGAAGTCGGTCAGGCCGGCTTCGCTGCGCGCGCCGTGGATGACGCTGGCCAGGACGATGGCGCTTTCACCGCCAGGGTTTTGCGCCAACGCGGCTTCCAGCGCGGTCAAGCGTGCCTTGGCGGCCTTGCGCCGTTCCTGGACGGCGTCGAAGCTGGCCGACCCGGTGGGGTCTTTCGCCAGGCTATCAAGTGGCGGGATGGCGCCCATCGCTGTTCCCGCTACGGCCAGGGCGGAGGCTCCGGCCAGGAAGCTTCTGCGGTCAAATCCGTGCATGAGTCGTTTCCCGATGTTTGCCGTCTTCTACACGGTTGCGGTCAAACTGTCGCCGTCAGGCCGCCATCGACATACAGGATCTGGCCATTGACGAAGTCCGACGCCGAGGACGCCAGAAAAACGGCGGCGCCGTGCAGGTCCTCCATCTTGCCCCACCGCCTGGCCGGCGTGCGCTTGCGCAGCCAGTCGTCGAACACCGGGTCTTCGTACAGCGCCTTGTTCAGCGGCGTGGCGTAATAACCCGGACCGATGGCGTTGATCTGCAGGCCGTGTTTGGCCCAGTCAGCGCACATGCCCTTGGTCAGGTTCAGAACCGCCCCCTTGGAGGCCGTGTAGGGCGCGATGGTCTGGCGGGCCAGCAGCGCGTTCACGCTGGCGATGTTGATGATCTTGCCGTGTCCGCGTTCGATCATGTGCCGCGCCACCGCCTGGCTGACATAGAAGACGCTGTCGAGATTGGCGCGCATCACCTCGTGCCAGGTCTCGACCGGAAAATCCTCCAGTGGGCGGCGGCGCTGGATGCCGGCATTGTTGACCAGGATGTCGATGGCGGTGCCGTGGCTTTCTAGGTGATCGATGGCGGCCTTCACAGCATCAGCGTCGGTGACATCGAAGGCCGACAGGACGACATCGGCGCCGTGACCACGCAGGGTCGCTGCGGCGGCCTCCAGACGCGCTTCGGCGCGGCCGTTGAGCACGACCTGCGCCCCGGCCTTGGCCAGGGCTGTGGCGATGGCCAGGCCGATCCCCTGACCCGAACCGGTGACCAGGGCCGTGCGGCCGGAAAGATCGAACAATCCCATATGCATCTCCTCACGCTTTTTCGTGCAAGCCTACCCGATTCGTCGCACGATGCCGCACAAGGATGCGGTCTATTCCGACGCCGCCAGCGCCGCCCTTTGACGCCGGGAATCGTGCCGGGCCTGGCGGGCGGCGATCGTGCCGATCAGCAGGGCCAGGAGACCCAACCAACCCAGAGCAGTCAGCAGGGCAATATAAACGGGGTTGCTCAGGCCCAGACCCAGCAGCATCGCGACGTGAAGACCGATCGTGACCGCCTGGCACAGTATGGCCCACTTCGGCCAGGCATGGGGCGATTTCCAGGCGACCACGCATAGCCCCTGCAGGATAAGGGTGTCGGTAACCAGCATGTACATGGCGACATAGTTGCTGGCGACGTATTTCGGGATGTAGGGGGCGGCGCTGCTCAGGGAGATCATGCCGAAACCGAGGCTCAGGGCGTAGGCAGCCATGTAGATGAGGGCGCCGAAACGTTCGCGCCAGCTTCCGGCAATCAGGGCGTAGACGCAAACGACCAGCAGGGCCGCGGCGCTTAGCTGAGTTATCCAGGATTGCAACATACCGGTCCGTCCCCTGCTTCCCGACGATTCGTCGCAGGCCGATAAAACAGGGAAAGGACCGGGATAGCAAGTCGAACGCCGTTACTTTCAGCTATCTGCCGTTCCGGAGACGGCGTCACGTCGCGCATGGGTCACACCGCCGTCACCGCCGCCGCCTTCGGGTCCCTTATCAGGGTCATAGGGCGGGACATGCGCAGCCGGTTCCAGGCGGAATTGCTTCTGGATCCGGGTCAACTCCCGATGGGCGTCGGCCATGTGCGCCTGGGCGTCCTGCAAGGCCTGCATCGCCTTTATGGTGCTGTCATTGACCTTCGTGCCCACCAGGGTCGAGATGCGGAGCGTACGGCGCGAGGTGATGCAGTTTTCGAGCAGGGTCGCGGCCTCCGTCAGGGCGCTGTCGATCGCCTCCTCGGCAATGTGAAGCTGGCTCGTCACCGATCTGGCGACGCTGACTCGAGTCTCTCTGGACATACGGTATTCCTTATGGCTTTACACAAAAGTCCCGGAAACGCTGGACCGTACGCCAAGTGTTGCCAGCAAAGTAATTGCAAACCGTGAAATTACACCCCTAACGTGATTTTAACCACAGTGAAACACTTCTTGCTCTTCTACGACTTCGTCGACGATTACCTCGACCGCCGGGGCGAGTTCCGCGGCGTGCACCTGGACCTGGCGTCGGCGGCGGCCGATCGCGGCGACCTGGTCCTGGGCGGCGCCCTGGCCAACCCGGCCGACGGCGGGGTACTGCTATTCCTGGGTGCCGACTCGTCGGTTGCCGAAAACTTCGCCCAATCCGATCCCTATGTGGTGAACGGTCTGGTCCGCAGCTGGAAGGTGCGTGAATGGACGACCGTTGTCGGAGACAGTGCCGCCACGCCGGTGCGGCCCTGACTGCGCCTTTATGGGCGGACTCGTCTTTTTGATCGAGACCACACGTAAACGCGCATCACCCGCACCGAAACCTTATGGGCCAAGGCCTATCATGGCTCTCACCTTCTTTGCGTGAGTGACTCCCATGATATCCGCCTCACCTGCCTGCACAGATCAGGCCTGGACAGATCAGGCCTGGACCGATCAGGTTGATTTCCGCCCCGCGCCCTATGCGCCCGATCCGCTGCGAAACCTGTTGAAGGCCAGCCTGATCACCGGTGGCATGACGCTGGTGTTCGGTCTGTTCATCATCGGCGGCAAGCTGGCCACCTTGCCCGACATCGACCCTATGGCGGACCCAGGTCTGGCCATCGACTACGCTGCCCAGCCACCGGCCGAGCGCGGCCTTCTGGTGGTGTCCCCTCGCAGCCGGCCGATGCCCTGTATGCCCTGGCGCAAATGCACGCGCCCACCGTACAGGCCAGCCCAGTCAAGGCGACGGTCGAAATCCCGGCCATGCCCGAGATGCCGACCTATACGACCGGCGACATTGCCGCGCCGGAGGTGGTGGCGGTGCAGGAGTCGGTTGTTGCGCCGGTCAGGATCGAAAGCGGCCCGCGTCCCTATTATTCTCTGGCGGCAGGTGCGAACTAGATTTTAGCCACGATAGTCATGCGTGCCGATCTCGCGGAGCATCTTGAGCCGCCCATCAGCGTCGCGGCGCCATAGACGGATACCGCCGCCGGTGACCGTGCCGCCGTTACCCCCCGCACGCCAGTCGACATGGAACTTGAAGTATTCCAGTACATAGCCGTGGCCCAGGTCTTCGAAACCTTCGTTCCACACCTCGACCTTGTCGAATGTCGCCCCGCGGCCGTTATTGACATAGTCGGTCAGGAAGGGCCGAATCTCCGCCATGCCGGTCCTGGCCTTGACGCTGTGGGGCATGATCACCGCATCGTCCGCGTAAAAACTTAGCCGCCGTTCGAGATCGTGCTGCTTTATGCCATCGGCATTGCCGGCGTTCAGGGCAGCCAATTCCCTGGCCAGGGCTGAGTCCGCCACTGGGGGCGCCTCCGCCACCTGCATGGCGACGAAGAAGTCCTCTGCCCCTTTCAGAGGTGCCGTCCAGTTGCGGACATCGGCCTTCAGCCGCAGCGATCCGTCGGAGTCACGCCCCCAGACATGGAGATACTTGCCTTCCGCGGGGCCGGCCGCTTCCCAGGTGATGGTGAAGCCGCCATATTCCAGAAGGGTATCGCCGAAATCGAACACTTCACGTATTTGCGGTACATAGGCCGTCACCCGACGGCGCGTCTGAACGCTGCGATGCCAGGCCTCGATTTGCCCCCTCCCCAGAAGGCGGGGTTGCTGGTCGGGCAGGCTGCGCGCGTCATCGCGGTACAATTCCAGCAAACGCGAAGTGTCGTTGACGATGAGGGCCTGCGCGAGTTCACCGTGCGCGGCCTTGACCACGCCACCGGACGGGTGCGCCCCTTCCCAAGACGTGTTGGGAGGCGTCAGGACGCGAAGGGGTGTGCCGTCCGGCAGCACTTCACCCGAAAAGGATATGCCCGGACATACGGCCAACACACACATAGTTCCGATCAGGTCGCGCCGGTTCATGCCCTTGTCCTCCGGGGTTGCACGCAGAGCCTGACCTAACGTAAGGCCGGTCGCCAACCGGTTTTCGCCGGGCGGGAGGCCATCGACGCCGAACGGGATGGGCCGGACGCACCGGTTGTGGTAAAATGAAAGAGAAACAACGGGGAGACAGGATGCGGGATACCCAGAAGCGGCTGCTGACGCGAGCCGCCACCCTTCTCGGCATCTGGGTCGGCATCGGCCTGCTGACCGCTGGCCAGTGGTACATGTATGACCTGGCCAACAGCCAGGCCAGGCCATGGAAGCACTATATCGGTCCTGCCATGGTCGCCAATGTGCTGTGGGCCTGCGTCACCCCGATCGTCTTCTCTATTGCCAACCGCATAACCCTGCAGCGTGGCCGGGCGGTGCGCTTCATCCTGACCCATTTCGCCATCGGCCTGGTGGTCAGCGTTTGCCACACCCTGATCTTTGTCATGTTCATGAGCCAGATCGACGACGGCTGGTACAAGATGCTGCCGCACAAACTGGCCGGCAGCCTCCAGATCAATGTGCTGATCTATGCCATGATGGTCGCCATCGTCACCACCACCCGCGCCCTGCGGCATCTCAATGACCGGGAACTGCAAGCCGCCCAGATGGAAACCCAGCTCGCCGAGGCCGAAACGGCTTCCTTGCGGGCGCAATTGCAGCCGCACTTCCTGTTCAACGCGCTCAATGCCATCTCGGCCCTGGTGCGCAGCGAACCGCTCAAGGCCGAGCGCATGATTGCCCGGTTGGGCGAACTTCTGCGGCTGTCGATCGACGGTCATCGCGGCCAGGAAAGCAGCCTGGGCGACGAACTCGACTTCACCGAAGCCTATCTGGCGATCGAAGAAGCGCGGCTGGGGGAAAGGCTGACGGTGATCCGTGAGATTGCCCCCGAAGCCCTGACCGCTACCGTGCCGTCGCTGCTGCTCCAGCCCCTGGTCGAGAATGCCATCCGGCACGGCATTTCCGGCCTGCCCCAGGGCGGCACCGTTACCATCTCCGCCAAGGTTACAGAGGCTTGCCTGCATATCGTGGTCGCTGACGATGGCGCCGGCGCAGCGTCGGTGACGGAGGGGGTCGGGCTGGCCAATACCCGGCGGCGCCTGACCCGCCTTTATGGCGAGCGCCAGTCCCTGACGATGGATACAGCGCCCGGCCGGGGCTTTCGCGTCAAGGTCAAGGTTCCCCTATGTACCGCACCCTGATCGTCGACGATGAGCCTCTGGCGCGGCTGAGGCTGCGCACCCTTCTGGAGCCGGAAAGCGATTTCACGATTGTCGGCGAGGCTCATCATGGCGAGATGGCCGTGGCGATGATCGAGGCCGAGCGGCCGGATGTCGTTTTCCTGGATGTCCAGATGCCGGCCATGACCGGGTTCGAAGTCATCGAAGCGATCGGCTTGCGCGCCATGCCGACCACCGTCTTCTGCACCGCCTATGACGCGTTCGCCGTCAAGGCGTTCGAGGTCCAGGCGCTGGACTACCTGCTCAAACCCTTCGACGATATCCGGTTTGGCCAGGTGCTGGCGCGGGTGCGCAAGACGGCGGAACCGCAGGAGAAGCGATTACAGCAGATCATGGAGATCGTTCAGCCCCTGCCGCGGCTGATTGCCCGATCGCGCGGAATCGTGCGCGTTATAGGCTATGACGATATCGACTGGGTCGCCGCAGCCGGCGACTATGCCGAGGTCCATACCGGCGGCCGCGCCTGGCTGGTCAACGATTCCATCGCCGCCCTGACGGCCCGGTTGCCGGAGGCCGACTTCGCCCGTATCCACCGCGCCACCATCGTGCGGCTGGATCGCATCGCCGAAATCCGCCCCGGCAGCCATGGCGACGGCGTCGTGCGGCTGCATGGCGGCGAGGATCTGCGCTTCAGCCGGCGCTACCGGATGGCGCTCGATGCCTGGCTGGTCCTGTAGGTCAAGGTTCCGGTGCGTTGACAGCCGGCGTCCGGCAGGCCAAGGTTAGGGGTATTCTAACGCCCGATGCCAGGACACACGCTTTGGCATGAGGCTTTTGCGAGATCAGTATGAGACGCCAATTCCTCATCGGTTCCCTGGCCGCCACGGCGGTGACCCTGACCGGCTGCGAAGAGCCCAAGCCGGCACCGCCGCCTCCCCCGCCGCCGGCACCACCCCCGCCGCCGCCAGTTTCGGTCGAGCCGGAGCGGATCGACTGGGTCGAGAAGATCACGCCGGAAAACGTGCCCGACACAGCGCGCGTCAGCGTCATAACGGCCAAGGGCGAGATCATCATCGAGTTGAACGGCAAGGCAGCGCCGATCACGGTCTCCAACTTCCTGCGCTATGTCGAGTCAGGCAAGCTGACCGGATCCGACTTCTGGCGCGCGGCCAATTATGACGGCGTCGGTTTCATCCAGTGCACCATGCGCGGCCCCACCTTTCCGCCGATCCGCCACGAGCCGACCAGCCAGACGGGGCTGTCGCACACCAATGGCGCGCTTTCGATGTCACGCTTTGATCCCGGCACGGCGACGGCGGATTTCATCATCTGCGTTGGCGACAACACGGCCATGGATGCCGGTCGCGAAGGCTCGGATGACAAGCTGGGCTATGCGGTTTTTGGCCGCGTTGTGAAGGGTATGGGTGTTGTCCGCGCCATTCTGGCCGGCAAGATCAGCAAGGCCAAGGCCAAGCCGGGACAATGGGACGGCCAGATGCTGGCGCCGCCCATGACCATCACTGAAGGCAAACGGATAGACTCAGTCTAGCG
>NZ_GL883078.1:774134-783564 GCF_000204015.1 Asticcacaulis biprosthecium C19
GCCCGCTCTATTCTTCGCTGAACAGCAGGTCGGCGATCGCGTCCATCAGGACGGCCGGGGTAAAGGGTTTGGCGACGTGGCCATCCATGCCGGCGCGGCCGCACTGGGCGACCTCGGCCTTGGAGGCATTCGCCGTCAGGGCCAGGATCGGCACATTGGCGCGCGGCCCTTCCAGCAGACGGATGCGGCGGGTGGCTTCAAAGCCACTCATGACGGGCATGTTCATGTCCATCAGGATGATGTCGAAATCCTGAACTTCGGCCATGGCCAGCGCCTGGGCGCCGTCGATCACGGTAGTCAGCACCACCTTTTCGCGTGTGAGCAGGATGGTCAGCAAGTCGCGGACCATCTCGACATCTTCGGCGACCAGGACGCGCAGCCCGGCCAGCGACGGACGGTGGCGGGGACGCGCCGGGCGCTTGGCGACGTCAGGCTGACCAAAGGAATTCGGAGGGCTCATCGGCGGTACCATACACAGGTTTCTCTCCGCAGCTTAACCTGAAATAGTTACACAGTGGTATGCGTCGCGAGAATACCCCACGTTGTGCATCGATGAGGCCAGACCTTGCCGCAGGATAGGTTTGACCTTGGGCGATATCGGCATTAACCTTCAGGAAAAAGAAGAGGAGAGGATACCCATGATCGACCGCCGTCGCCTCCTGCTGGCTGCCGGAGCCCTGCCCCTGGCCGCAACCAGCGTTTCCGCCGCCACACCGCAAGCCGCGGGGCAACCCTTGCTGGGCAATCCGGATCTGCCGCAACCCGACAAGACGACGCACTGGGCCATCGTCGGGCTTGGGACATTTGCCACCGGCCAGATGATGCCGGCCTTCCGCAATGCCAGCAATACCCGCATCACCGCCCTGGTCTCGGGCAATCCGCAGAAGGCGCGCGACCTCGGTGCCGCCTATGGCGTGTCGAAGCTCTACGACTACGGCAATTTCGATACCATAGCGGCCAATAAGGACATCGACTGCGTCTATATCGCCCTGCCGCCCGGCCTGCATGCCGACTACACAATCCGGGCGCTTAAAGCCGGCAAGCATGTGCTGTGCGAGAAGCCGATGGCCTCCACCGTCGCCGAATGCGAAGCCATGATCGCCGCTGCCAAGACCGCCGGAAAGCAGCTGGGCGTCGCCTATCGCTGCCATTTCGAGCCCAACAATGCCGATGCCGTCCGCCGTCTCAAGGCCGGCGAGATCGGCAAGCTGCGCCATGTCTCAGGCGACGCCGGCTTCGACCTCAGTCCGGACTGGCCGCCGCACAAGTGGCGCGCCGAACAGGCCCTGGCCGGTGGCGGGTCGATGTACGATATCGGCATCTACGCCTTGAACGCAGCGATCTGGGCCGCCGGCGAGGACCCGATATCGGTCACCGCCGTCTATTCCTACCCGAAGGATGATCCGCGCTTTGCCGAGGTCGAGGGCGGTGTGGAATGGCGCCTGCGCTTTGCCTCGGGCATTAGCGCCCAGGGCTCGTCCTCCTACTGCTACACCTATGCGAGCCGCCACCAGATGTTCGGCAGCGAGGGCAATATCCTGCTGTCGCCGTCGATGGACTATGGCAATATCGGCATGATGCTGACCAAGAACTATGTCTCGTCGAGCCCGCGCGCCGGCAATCCGGTCAGCCAGTTCACCAACCAGATCGAAGCCTTCTCCGACGCCGTCCTGGCCAGCCGGGCGCATACCACGCCGGGCGAGATGGGGCTGCGCGACGTAAAGGTCATCCAGGCCATTTACCAGAGCGCGGCCAGGGGCGGCGCCGAGGTGACGCTGTGAGGGCGCTGATCGCCCTGGCCCTGCTGACGGCAACGCCGGCGTTTGCCGAGCCGGTGCGCCCACCTATCACCGGTGTATCGCACATTGCCGTCTATTCGGCCGACATGGCCAAGAGCGAAACCTTCTACACCCGCAACCTGGGCGGGGTGAAACAGCCCAATGGTGAGAACCCGGAGGGGGTGCGCTATCACTTTGCGCCGGCGCAGTTCGTCGAGGTCCTGCCCCTGCCCGAGGGCGAAGGCATCAACCGGCTTGACCACGTCGCCTTTGTAACCACCGATGCGGAAGGCCTGCGTGCCTATCTGGCCTTCAAGAAGGTCGTGGTGCCAGCCACGGTCAGCCAGGGAACGGACGGCAGTCTGTACTTCTCGGTCACCGATCCGGAGGGCAATGTCGTCGAGTTCGTCCAGCCACCGAAGCCCCTGCCCGACATCCCGGTCAATCCGCTGTCGCACCGGATGATGCATGTCGGATTCATCATCCATAACCGGGCGAAGCAGGATACATTCTACCGCGACATCCTGGAGTTCAAACCGTACTGGGCCGGCGGTTTCGAGGAGCATGTCCACACCTGGATCTCGATCCAGGTGCCGGAAGGCCGCGACTGGCTGGAATATATGCTGGTCAGCGGACCGGAGACGCAGGGCATTCCGCCCGGCATGAGCCAGAAGATCGCCGGCATCCTCAACCACTTCGCCCTGGGTGTGCCCAATATCCGCGACAGCTATACGCTTTTATGGAATGAGAACCGGCTGACCGGCCAGGAGGAACTGCCCAAGATCGGCCGCGACGCCAAGTGGCAGCTAAACCTGTTCGATCCCGACGGCACCCGCGCAGAGGTGATGGAGTTCAAGGCCGCCGGCAAGCCGTGCTGCTCGCCGTTTACGGCCGAGGATCCCGAGCCGTAAAGATATTGGAACCGCGAATGAACGCGAATGAACGCGAATGTTCATGGTCATCTGCAAATTCGAAGATTTGCATTTCTGAGCGCTATTGGCGCTCTTTCCTTGTTCGCGTTTATTGGCGTTCATTCGCGGTTCCAAACCAACGATATTGCCACTCCGCGGCAGCCGGTTAAACCGGCGCCAGTCCGGCCAGGATCTTCTTCGGCAAGGCGGCGCAGATGACGTTGACGGTATCGCGTGACATGGTCGCCTCATAGAAAAAGGGCGGACGCTTTCACGCCCGCCCCCGAAGGTTATCACGCGATATCGCGATTACCAGACCATGTGCGCCAGCACATCCGCCTGGCTTGCGTTCAACACGGTGACCGTATTTCCGCCACCCAGGTTGACAATGACGTTGGCGCCCAACTGCGTGACCATGGCCGCATTGGCGACGCCTGCCGTGTAGGCATTGACGTTGATGGTGTCGTTCTGGCTGCCGGAGAAGTCGTTGATCGTATCCTTGCCGCTGGCCGCCAGGAAGACGAAGACATCCGCCCCCAGACCACCGCTGAAGGTGTCGTTGCCAACACCGGCTTCCAGACGGTTGATGCCGGCATTGCCGGTCAGGATGTTGTTGAGGCTGTTGCCAGTGGCGTTGAGATCGGCGGTGCCCTGCAGGATCAGATTTTCCACAGCGCGACCGAACAGGCTGTAGGTCACCGTCGAATAGATGACGTCGGTACCCTGGAAATGCTGTTCTGCGACATTGTCGGCCACGTTCTGGATGTAATAGGTGTCATCACCCAGGCCGCCGGTCAGGCTGTTGTTGGCGGTGTTTCCGGTCAGAACGTTGTTCAGGGCATTGCCGGTCAGGTTAAAGTGCTGATTACCGGTCAGGGTCGCGTTCTCGATGTTGGCGCCTAAGGTCCAGGTGACGGTCGAGACCACCGTATCGATGCCTTCATTGGCGTTCTCGATCACGCTGTCGCCGACGTTCTGGACGTAGTAGGTGTCGTTGCCCGCCCCACCGCTCAGGATGTTATCACCGGTATTGCCGGTCAGGGCATTGGCCAGGCCGTTGCCGGTGGCATTGAGATTGCCGGTCCCCATCAGGAACAGGTTCTCGATCGCCCGGCCGAACAACGAATAGGTCACCGTGGTGTAAACCGTATCGGTGCCCTGCAGGTGCTGTTCCTGGACCTGGTCGGCGATGTTCTGGATGTAGTAGGTGTCGTCGCCCAGGCCGCCGGTCAGGATGTTGTTGCCGACATTGCCGATCAGTACGTTGTTGCCGGAGTTCCCTGTGGCATTGACGTGGTTGTTGCCGATCAGGGTCAGGTTCTCGACATTGGCCCCCAGCGTAAAGGTCACGTTCGACAGCACGGCATCCGTGCCCTCGCCCGTGCTCTCGGCCACGGTGTCGGTGGTGTTCTGGACATTGTAGGTGTCGTTGCCCAGCCCACCGCTGAGCACATTGACCGCCGCATTGCCGGTCAGGATGTTGTTCAGTTCGTTGCCGGTGCCGTCGACCGCATCGGTACCCGTCATCAGCAGGATTTCGGTATTGGCCGACAGTGTCCAACTCACGCTGGAACGAACCGTATCCGTCCCGGCGCCCTCGGCTTCGGTGGTGACGTCACCGGATGCATCGACGACATAGGTGTCGTTGCCTATGCCTCCGGCCAGGGTGTCGTTGCCGGCGCCGCCGTCGAGCCAGTTGACGGCGTCGTTGCCGGTCAGGCTGTTGTTGAGCGCGTTACCCGTCCCGGTGAGCGCGCCGGTTCCTGTCAGGATCAGGTTTTCGATGTGGCTGCTCAGGGTGTAGGTGCGGGAAGACTGCACGGTGTCCGTACCCTGACCGTCCAGTTCGGTGACGACATCGCCATCCGAATTGACAATGAAGGTGTCGTCGCCCAGGCCACCGGCCATAGTGTCGTTGCTGGCGCCGCCGTCCAGCAGGTTGTTACCGTCGTTGCCCGTCAGGCGGTTGGCCGCCAGGTTGCCCGTGCCGGTCAGGTTCTCGCCCCCCGTCAAGACGAGATGCTCGAAATTGGTCAGCAACGTGTACCCGAACCCCGTCACCACCGTATCGCTGCCGCCGCCAGCCTGTTCGACGATGGTGTCGCCGGCCTGGTCGAGATAGTAGTTGTCGTTGCCGCCGAGCCCGCTCAAGATATTGACGCCCGCGTTGCCGCGCAGAGCATTGCCGAGGCCATTGCCGGTTCCATTGATATCACCCGAACCCGTAAGGGTCAGGTTTTCAACGTTCGCCGACAGGGCAAAGTTCACCAGGGATTCGACAGTATCGATGCCTTGGCCGTTTAGCTCGATCACGACGTCGCTGGTGGTGTCGACGATGTAGGTATCGTCGCCCAGACCGCCGGTGGCTGTGTCGATACCGGCGCCGCCGTCAAGCCAGTCATTGCCGCTGTCGCCAAAGAGGGAGTCATTGCCGAGGCCGCCCTTCAGCGTGTCATTACCATCGCCGCCACGCAGGTTGCGTTGCAGGCTGATGGTGACGGCACTGGTGTCGTAGGCATCGTTAAATGCTGAGCCCAGGAAAACCTCAAAATCCTCATCTCCGTCGAGCGCCGCATTGACAGCGGCCGTCGCCAGGCTGGCGTCAATCGTGTCGAGGCCGGCGCCACCGATGAGTTCGATATCCTCGCCGTTGAGCTCCATGATGCGGAAGACGTCATCTCCATCATTACCCAGCGCCATGTCGCCGCCGCGGATGATAAAGGTATCGTTGCCCAAACCGCCCGTCAGTGTATCGATTCCCAGACCGCCTGCCCCATCCAGGACATCGTTGCCGGCCGCACCCGTCAGCGCATTGGCCTCGTCATTGCCGGCAAGACTGTCATGACTGGCACTGCCGAGAATGTTCTCCACCCCGGTTACCGTCAGCAGATTGAAGCCAGTGTTCTGCTCGGTCGCAAGCGACAGATCGACGGCTACCCCGGCCACCAGCTTGGAGTAATCGAGCGCGTCAAGCCCGGCGCCACCATCGACATTGTCGGCCCCGTTGCCGATGATGTCCACTGGCGCGCTGGATCCGTAAAACACGATGTCGTTGTCGGCACCGCCGATCAGGGTCTCAGATTCAAAGCTGGTGTTGTAGATGACGTCATTACCGTCGCCGCCATCCATGAGGTTGGCGCCGCTGCCAGCCGACAGGAAGTCATTCCCGGCACCGCCAAAGAAGGTGTCATTGCCGCCTGCGCCGTCGAAAGGCGCGAGGTCGAAGATACGATCGCTGCCGGCCGTCCCCACGATCGAATCGGCGAGGATCGAGCCGAAAACGCCGATTTCTTCAAAATTGGTGTAGGTGCCGCCTGCAGCCGCGCCCAGGGTCGCAAAGGCGTTGCCGGTCGACAGGTCGAGATTGAGAGCCGACGCGCTGCCAAAGAAGGAGACGAAAACCCGATCGATGATGTTGACGGGTTGACCGCCGCCGTCGGCCGTATCACCCAGGCCGACATAGATCGTGTCGCCCCCCATCCCGCCGATTATCGTGTCGACCGCATTGTCCTCAACCGCCAGGCCAGCGGTCTGGTTCGCCGCATGCCAGACGATGCTGCCACCGGTGCCGACATTGATATAGTCCGCGCCACCGCCGCCATAAACGCGGTCGAAGCCGTTGCCGGTATTGATGATGTCGTTGCCATCAAGCCCATTGACGGTATCATTGCCATTGCCTGTCGTCAGGGTGATGGCCTCAATCCCGGTCGCGACCACACCGACAGTCCCCCAGGTTATCGTATAGTCGTTGGGGTTAGCGCCAGCCAACACCGGATCGCTTTGGGTCGCAAGATCGAGGACCAGGCGGTCGGTACCCTCGCCGCCATCGACCACATCACCCGCCCCGGCATTCAGTACGTCATTGCCGTCACCACCGTTCAGCGAGTCGTTTCCGGCACCGCCGGTCAGAGTATCCTGGCCATTCGCGCCATCAATCAGGTCATCGCCGCCCAGGCCGTCGATAAAGTTCGCGAGGTCGTCGCCGGTCAAAACATTGGCATTGTCATCGGCCGGTGCCGACGTTGTTGTCTCAAAGTTCCGGGTGAAGAGGTTGGTGTCACCCTCGGCATCGATGCCTGACCAGGTCAGGAAAATTGTGTCGCCGTCCGACGTCACCTTGACCTGCGACTGACTGCCGATGGTTTCGTCGGCGATCTGGATTTCGCCGCCGACCAGAGTGCCGGCGCTGTCGATGATCTGCAGATAGGCGCCCCAGCTGGAACCGTCCTGTCCGTTGCTTTGCCACACGACGGCAAAATTGCCATTGTCGAGCGCGGTGATATCCGGCACGTTTTGCGAGCCCAAAGTCGTGGTATTGAGCCGGAACTCAACACCGACGCGGGCACCCGCGCTATCGAAGACTTGGCCGTAGATGCCGTAGGAGGAGCCGTCCTGGCCATTGCTGGCCCAGACCGTGATGAAGCCGCCGCCATCGGCGGAAGCGACCTGGGGCAGTTGTTGCGTCGAGGTTGTGTAGGTATTGATCAGGACGGGGGGACCAACCGCGACACCAACCGCGTTGAACATCTGACCGTAGATGTTTTGCCCCTGGCCGGAGGCACCGTTCAGGTACAGCAGCATGGCGCCCGACTGCAGCAGGACGACGGCTGGCATGGAATCGGTATGAACCGCCGCGTGGAAGGTCGTTGCCGCTAAATCGCCCTCTTCGTCGTAATAGGTCAACTGAAAGCCGGCGACCCCACCGACGTTGGTTTGCCACGCGACCAGGAAGCTGCCGTCAGCCGCCTGCGCCACGACGGGCGTCCAACCTGAAGGCGCCAGAATGACTTCTCCGGTGTCCCCCAGAGGGTCTCCCAGAAGGTTGACGCGATTGCCGTTGCTGTCGAAGCGCTGAGCGAGGACCGAAGCCCCCAGCACGACAAATTCCTGGGTCGGGATTGTCAGCGGATCATAGGTTGTCGACTGATACATGACGATGAAACCACCATCACTCATCGCAATGACCGAGGAGCCAGCCTGATCATGGTAGGTCGTGGAGTTCACCACCAACTCATCGCCGAACTTGGTGCCGTCAGCGTTGTACATCTGCGCATGGACATCGGCCCAATACCAGCCAAAGTCCAGGTTGGGTTCCAGGTTGCCCGTATTCCAGGTGATGACGTATTTGCCATCGGACAGCAGGGTAATGCTTTCGGCAGAATTGGCGTCGCTATTCTCGGTATTGACCTGCGACTGGTCCTGAACGTCTATCGACAACATAACGAAGCACCCTGTGAGTAGCGGGCCGGTGTTTGGGATCCCGGCCACCTTTGGTTGATGTGGTATGGACTTCACGCGCGAAACGCCCCCACGGCGGCGCGATGGTGACAGAAGAAATCATCGATACCCCTGTCAGCGCATACCCAATATGAGGTAGATGGCGCAGAAAGCGGCAGGCTTACACCGTACGCGCGAAGGCCCGGCAACCTGTGGGCGACTTTCTAACACTTTGAGGGCATTGACATTTCTGCACTCTATGACATTCTCGTAATGTTCCCGTCGGGTAATGTCCCGGGGACGCTCAGGGGATGGGCTTGTGTCAGTGAACGACGCCGCGGTGACAGCGGCCATTGAGTCTTTCCGGAGCGCCAGCCTTGGCCCGACGGCGGGCGGATCGTGGGTCGAAGCGCTCGAGAATTTGGCCACGGCGACAAACTCTCAGGTCGGTCAGCTTATCGGCCTTGGCGATCATGCCGCCATTCCTTTCAACTGGATGACGGGACTTCCGGCCGAGGCCGGCGCCGAATTCCTGATGGCCGGTGGCGGCGACAGCCGCATCAATTCGCGCGTCCGCATCGGTGCACGCGCGCCGGAACTGACGGTTTTGGATGACACCGACTTCACCACCGCCGAGGATTGCCGCCGCACACCTGCGTTTGGTGACTGGATTCGGACCTACGGGCTGGAGATCACCTGCCTCAGCCCGTTGCTAAGACTTGACGACATGATGGTCGGCATGGCGGTCGGGCGCAGGGACGCGCAGGGATCCTACAGCGCTGAGGAAAAGCAGGCATATGCAGCGATCGCGCCGCACGCCCGCGACGCGGTCCGCACACAGTTGGCCATAGAGAACCAGAGCCTCGGCCTAGTGACCAGCTTGCTGGATGCGCTGTCGACCGCCGCCTTTGTGTGCGACGGCGCCGGGGCCATCCGTGCCATGTCGCCGCGCGGCGAAGACCTGCTTGCCGACGGCCGATGGCTGAAGGTGGCGCGTGGGCGCCTGACCTCGCGGCACGATGGCGACTCACGCCGCTTCGATCTCGGCCTGGCCAAGGTGGCGTCCGGCGTGGCCGAGACCATGGTGATGCGCGACGAAGACAGCGGAGACTATCTGCACCTTGAATTTTCGGCCCTTCCGGGTGAGCATCGCCGCTTTGGTCTGTCGGCCCTGGTGGTCGCCAGGACGATGCGCCAGGAAACCCGGCGCACCGCAGAGCTGGCCCGCCAACTGTTCCGGCTGACACCCGCCGAGGCCATGGTAGCGGCCCAACTGGCGGCCGGCCGCGGCCCTCAATCGATTGCGGACGAAACCGGCAAGTCGATCGGCACGATCCGCACCCAGATCCGCAGTATATTCGACAAGGCCGGCGTCCAGTCGCAACTGGAACTGGTGGCCGCCCTGTCTCTAGATTAGATCGGGTTGTGTTCAGATGGAAGCGTTTGACAGAACACAACCCGGTCTAATTTTTTCGTTTACACGCTCCGCGCGTTTTCAGATTTGATTCCGTGGAAACGCGCTTT
>NZ_GL883078.1:785029-808227 GCF_000204015.1 Asticcacaulis biprosthecium C19
GACTTCAATGCCCAGGTCCGGCAATGGCGCAGATATTCGCCTTCGTGCAGCGACAAAAGGTCGACCGTACAACGCCACAGCCACGACGGCACATCCAGGTCATGGGACCGTGCCAGACTGAGGTGTTCCAGCCAGGCGCGTCGCATGGCATCGTCCATCTGGCGGGCATGGGCGCGGCCGACGACGAAGGCCAGGTAGTGCGCCGCGTGCAGGGCATCAGACTCTTTCGTGTGCGCCAGGTCCAGCTTCAGGTCCTGCGGTCGCAGGTCGCGTACGAACACCGGCTTGCCCAGCAAGGATGCCGCCGTCGTACGTTCGCCGAGATTAGGCGACAGAGCGCGCGCGCCGGCGACGATCCTGTCAGCCGGATTGGACGGCATCAGTGCGGCATAGGCCAGGGTGTCGGCTTGCCCGGCTTCCTTGATATCGAGCAGACAGAGCTCCGGATCGTCGTCACCAACGGCCAGCAGAGCGGCATAGCGCGCCTTACCCAGCGAGTTGGTACCCTTGACCCAGAAGGCGGCATCCAGCACGCGGATATGGTCGTCGTCGCGCGGGTGCAGGTCCAGGACGACCCGCCGGGTTTGAGGTAGGGCGACGACGTCTTCGATCGCGGCGCGCTCCTCCGCGGAAATGTCCCAGAAGGTTTTGCCGCGCGGCAGGTGGTCGTGGTTGGAGTCCAGCCGCTCTTCGGCCAGATGTTCCCATTTCTGGCCGATGGCGCTTTTGAGCGCGTGCCGGATGCTGTCGGGCGGCGTGGTCTTCGTGCGGACATCGTGGTGCAGCGCCGCCTCGTAGCCGTCGACCAGGCGCTCGATGATGCGGGCGGTGACCACGCCGGGAAAATCGGTGCTACGGGCAGCGCAGGCCAGAGACAGGCTGAGGCGGATCAGGTCATGGGCGGGATTGCCGATAACGGTCTGGTCCAGGTCGCAGATCTGGATGTCGACATCGCCGTCGCTGTCGGCCAGCGGGCCGAGATTGCCGGAATGGCAGTCGCCGCAGATCCACACCGGCGGGCCTTCGGGGATGATGGCGTGCTGGGCACCGACCCAGTCATAGAACAGCCGGGTGCTGCCGCGGACGAAACCGTGGGCGGACCGGGCCATCTTGACCTGACGCAGGGTGTCGAGACGGGTGAGACGATCAGGATCCATGCCAGCCTCCGGGGTGATTGTGTGACATAGCCTGATGGCCGGCAGAATGTAAGGTTCTTGAACCGCAGATCAACTCGGAGGCATACGCCAAGCGGTACCTCTCAAATTTCGAAACCACGAATGGACACGAATAAACACGAATGGTTTCGCGCTATTCGTGTTTATTCGTGTCCATTCGTGGTTCAAAAACCTACAGTCTGGGATCGACCGGCTCGCTTTCCAGCGCCAGGACGCCGAACACCGCTTCGTGGACACGGTACAGCGGTTCCTTTGCCACGAAGCGGGTCAGCGCCTCATAGCCCAGGGCATATTCGCGCTGCGCCAGGGCACGCTTGCCGCCAACATTGCGCGCCTTCAGCCGCGTCAGATGCTCCGGCGCGGTATATTCCGGGCCGTAGATGATGCGCAGATATTCCCGCCCGCGGCACTTCACGCCCGGCTGGACCAGACCTTTCGCGCCCTTGACCGTAAAGGCCAGCGGCTTGACCACCATGCCTTCCATGCCGGCGGCGGTCTGGGCTTCCCACCAGGCCGTGGCTTCGGCCATCTGAGCGTCGTCGTTGAGATCAATGACCTTGCGCTCGGTCGCCTTGACGAAGCGACCCACCGCGCACAGCCGGTCGATGACCGCCATGTGCCACAGGTGGTCGCGGTCCAGATTGTTTGCGCCCTCATGCGCCAGGACATGGAACGGCGCGATGCGGTAGTCGTCGAGCCCGCTCACCTTCCAGCAATAGTGCCGGTAGGCGTCGCGATAGGCGCCGGCCATCTGCGCCCGTGCCGTCATCTTCGCCGCCAGGTCCGGCTGGCCGGCGCGCGCCAATAGTTCCGCCGCGATCGGCAAGACATGGGTCGCCGCCGCGCCGACCGGAGCATATTGCTGCTCCAGCAGGGCCATGGCCTTGGCCGACCACGGCAGGATCTCGGCGTCCAGGCACAGCCAGTCAGTGGCCAGGTCCTCCCAAAGGCCAGCCTTGGTCACGGCATCGCCAAGTCGGGCGAGGAAGCCCTGTTCCAGCACCCGATCATTGAAAAACGCACGGCCGGTGCGGGTATAGACTGTGCCCAGGCCAGCGGAGATACCGAACCGTTGTTCGACCGCCCCGGCATCGCGGCCCAGCACCACCACGGCACGCGAACCCATGTGCTTTTCCTGGGCGATGACCTGGGTCACACCGTTCTGGCGGTAGTAGTCGAAAGCCTCGATGGGATGCTCCAGCCAACCGTCAAGCTTCGAGGTCTCCGGCGGCGACATGGTCGGCGGCAGGTAGACCAGCAGGCGCGGATCAACGGCGAAGCGGCTCATGACTTCGAGCGCCGCCATGGCGTTCTCGTCGCGGATGACGATGTTGCGCGACAGCGCGGTTTCGACCACACGCTTGCCGGTGACGTCCTCGATATCGATCATGTCGCCGTCGCGGGCGTCGCGACCATGGCCGATCGGCCGCACCGGTTCGCAGTAAACCTGCGCCGCATCGACCTGGACGATCTCCTTTTCGGGATAACGCAGGGCGGTCAGCTTTCCGCCAAAGACGCAGCCGGTATCGATGTTGATCGTCCGGTTCAGCCATTCGGGTTCAGGCACTGGGGTGTGGCCGTAAACCAGCATGGTCGAACCGCGATAGTCGCGCGCCCAATTGTAGCGCACCGGCAGGCCGAACTCATCCGTCTCGCCCGTGGTTTCACCGAACATGGCGAAGCTGCGGATGCGCGGCGAACCGCGCCCGATGTAGTGCTCCTTCAGACCGGCATGGGACACGGCCAGCCGGCCGCCGTCGAAAACGTAGTGGCTGATCAGGCCGTCGAGGAAATCGACTACCTGGCGGCGGAACTCCGGCGTCTCATGGCTCAGTTGCTCCAGGGATTCCGCCAGGCCGTGGGCGATCTTGACGTCGCGCCCGCTGAGCGCCTTTTTCAGCTTTTCGTCGTGGTTGCCGTTGACGCAGTAGGCCACGCCAGACTCGACCATGTCCATGACAATGCGCAGGACCTCGGGCGTTTTCGGCCCACGGTCGACCAGATCGCCGGCCAGGATCAGCCGGCGGCCCTCGGGATGCGACACGCGATAGGGTTCGCGGCCTTCGATGACATAGCCGAGCTTCAAAATCAGGGCATGCAGTTCATCGAAACAGCCATGTACATCGCCGATGATGTCGAACGGGCCCGTCTGCGTCTTTTTGTCGGGCCACAGCGGCGCGCGTTCGATACGAACGGCGTCGATCGCCTCGACCGAGTCGAGCACGGTGACGTGGCTGAAACCCTCCTTGCGCAGCCCCTTCAGCGACCGGCGCAGCGAATCCGACTGGCCCCACACCACGCCCTTACCGAAGTCGCGGTCGGTTCGGGACTGGTTGCGGGCATGGCAGACCTCACGCGGCAGGTTGAGAACGATCGCCACCGGAATGACGTGATGGCGCCGCGCCAGATCGATCAGGCTTTTGCGCGACTCGGGCTGTACATTGGTGGCGTCGATCACGGTCAGCCGGCCGGCAGCCAGGCGCTTGCCGGCGATGAAGTTCAGCACCTCGAAAGCGTCCTTCGTTGCCGCCTGGTTGTTTTCGTCGTCGCTGACCAGACCGCGGCAATAGTCCGACGAGATGACCTCGGTCGGGAGAAAGTGCTTGCGGGCAAAGGACGACTTGCCAGAGCCGGATGCGCCGATCAGCAGAACCAGGGACAGGTCGGGAAGGGTAATCAGGGTCTGCGTCATTCAGATAACAGTTCGATCAGGCGGGCATCGCCGCGCCGTTGCGCCCAGCCAAGGGCGGTGTTGCCATAGTGGTCGTTGTGATGAGGGTTGGCGCCGCGGCTAAGCAGGTAGGCGACAACCTCGTACTCACATTTGCATGCCGCCATCAGCAGCGCGGTTTCGCCGTCGACATTCACGCCTTCGATATCGACCCCGCGTTCCAGCAGGGACTTCACACCGTGCAAAAATCCGTTGTAGGCCGCTAGGCCCAATGGCAGCAGGGCCTCGTCACCGTGGGCCAGGTCCAGTTGGATTCCAGCCTCCAGAAGGCGGTCGAGCAAACCTTCATTGCCGTCAAATATCAACTGGCGCAGGACGTTGCCTTCGCCGGCGTTCGGATTCGCACCACGTTGCAGAAGGTGTTGAAAGACAATCAGATTGCCGTTCACACTCGTCGAGATAAGGGGCGTCCAGCCGTCCTCGTCCCGGGCCTCAGGATCGGCACCGGCGGCCAGCAAGTGGTCGATAACCTCCAGATGCCCGGACTGCACGTTTTCCGGCTGCAGATATCCGATGAGATGCAAAGCCGTGCTACCGTCCGTCTGTTGCGCCTTCGGGTTGGCGCCGTGCGACAGGAGAAGGGCTATCACTTCGGGCGCTCCGGCCTCTGCGGCGCGCATTAACGGGGTCGATCCGTCCTCGGAAGCGAGATCGACTTGCGCACCGTTTGCCAGCAGCAGAGCGACATCCCGCAGCGCCAGAACGCCGTCTTCAGATGTCGTGCAGGGCGCCATGGCGGGAATGGCAAAGGCCATCGCCGTTCGCCCCTTTATGTTCTGCGCGTTCACATCCAGCCCTTGTTCGATCAGCCAGGGCAGCAGGCGGTTGCCCTCGTGTTTGACCGCCCAATGCAGGAGGCTGTCCAGGTACTGCGGCTCGCGGGCGTGCAGGTCTGCGCCAGCCGCGTGAAGGCACTGCAGAACTTCAATATCCGACGGTATGTCACCCATGGCGACAAAACAGACCGGATCGCGATCGCCGTCTTCGAAAGCGAGCGACACGCCCTGCGCCAGAACCGCACGCAGCATATTCAGGTCGGATTTTTCCAGTGCCCGGAACAGGGCCTTGCGTAACGTGTTCATGACTTCACAAAAATTCCAGCCTGGGTTGGAGCGCCCAGGGTTTCATGGACATCGCCGATAGCGGCGAATTCGACGGCATAGCCGAACCGCTCCGCCGTCGTGCGAGCCCAGGTTTCGAATTCCGACCGCGTCCATTCGAAGCGATGGTCGTGGTGGCGGAACTGGCCTGCCGGCAGGTTATCGAACAGGGCGTTGTATTCGGCATTGGGCGTTGTCAGGATGACCAGGCCAGGCGCCGCGTCCTTGAAGATGGAGCGTGTAAAGGCTTCCAGCCGTTCGGGCTCCAGATGCTCGATGACCTCGATGACGGTGGCTGCTTCGTAGCCGGTCAGCCGCTTGTCGCGGTAGGTCAGCGAGGTCTGAAGCAAATGAATGCGCTTGAGCTGGAATTCCGGCAGGCGGTCGAAGTTCAGGCGGGCGCGGGCGATCTCAAGCGCCCGCAGTGACACGTCGCAGCCGGTGATCTTTTCGAACGCCAGGTCCTTCGACAGCATGCCGACCAGACGGCCTTCGCCGCAGCCCATATCGACTACGGTTTTGACCTCGCGCGCCTTCAGCGTGGCGAGCACCCAATCGAGGCGTTGCTGGTTCAGGTTGATCTTTTTTTCGAGCGCCGCTTCCTGCTCGCCTTCGATGACCGGATCGGGTTCGGGCTCGCCGTCTGACAGGCGTTCCATGGCCTGGGTGGTCAGGCTGCGGAAACTCTTGAGATAGCGCCGGACGATCAGATCCTTGTCCGGATGGGTTTCCAGCCAGCCCTCACCCTGACGCAGCAGCTTGTCAACCTCGTCGTCGCCGACCCAGTAGTGCTTGTCGTCGTCCAGCACCGGGATCAGGACATAGAGGTGCTTCAGCACCGACGCCAGACGGGCCGTGACGGTCAGGGTCACATCGTAATAGGCGCTATCACCCCAGGCCGGAAAGGCTTCGTCGCGCACCAGTCGGGCCGCCGAGATCGTATAGCCGAGAGGCTCGAACAGCCGGCGCAGGGTGGCTTCGCCGCCGCGGCACGGCAGGACTGGGATGCGAACTTCGTACGCGATATCAGCGTCGGCCAGGTCCTGGCGGTCCTTCGACCGGCCGGTCATGGCGGTGCGGAAGAACTGGCCGATGGCCACACTCAGGAAGGACGAGGCGGCATAGGGCCGGTCGTTGACATATTGATCCAAGGCAAAGCCGTCATGGGCCGAGCCTTTCTTGCGGATCAGACCGACGGGATCGACGTCCAGCAACAGCGCCGCCGTGCACAGATCATCTCGGACGTCAGGATAGAAAACGTGGCCGTCGCCGAAGGAAAATTCCTGGCTGTGCAGGCGCTCGGGATGCTTGTGCAGCAGGTAACCGAGATCTGTGGCAGGCCGGTGGGTGGTCGAGAGGGTCAGGAGCATGGTCGATCTATACTATTCTTTTGGATCGATCAGGCCCTCGATCTCATAGGGAGTTTCACCGGTCAGTTCGTACAGTTTGAGCCAGGCCGCGACGGCGGCGGCCACCGGTCCGGGGACCGGCAGCCCGGCGAACCACCGAGACACTGAGGAGCGGTCCACCCCCAAGGCTTCGGACAAACGCGACATCCAGCCGCGTTCGCCGAACAAGAGGATGGCCGCCTGCCTCAGTTCCTCGGCGCTCATGCCGTCAGACCCTTTCCACGTTCACAAAATCACCATTCTTTTGGAAGAACGACTCATGTTCGCGAATATAGCCCAGCACATTCTCGGAGAAACCGTCGATGTGCGTCCAGCGGCCGTAACCGACGCCGTTTCGGTTGGAAGCGACGTTGATCATGTACGCCTTAGCCGCGACAGGATCGGGCACGGGGTCCTGGGACTGTTCGTCGGTGATGACGATCAGGCGATCGTGGGGGATCGCGTTGATCTTGGTCATCGCCTTGCCCAGCAGCGTGCCGTTGTAGGGCTGCGACCGCAGGATCGCATCCACACCGCCCATACCGCGGCGCGCCGGCACCTCCACTACCTCGTTCGAGAAGGAGAAGACGCGCAGATCGCCCGGAATGATCGCGCCCAGGGTCGCGGCCGCCACCATCCGCGTCAGGTCCGAACGGGCCGACAAGGGCACGTTCATCGACGGGGAGACGTCGACCAGCACGATGGTCCGGCCGGCAAAGACCGGCTGTTCCAGGACGGTTTCCATCAAAGCCTCATCCAGCCAGCGCTCGAAGCGCGGGGCCGCCCGGGCGGCCGCCACGTAACGGAAGGGCAGAACCCGTTCCGCGCCGCGACGCGCCAGGATGGCTTCGGTGACCATGGACTCCTCGACACCTGCCTGGTCCATGTTGCGCAGGTTACGCAACAGGGCCAGGTAGCCCAGCTTGCGCTCGGCCAACAGGCGGGTGAAGGTTTCGGCCTTGCCCGCCCCGCCGGACAGCGCAACCTCCCAGGTGTCCGGGGACGCCAGGGTGCGTTCGGCCAATTGCTTCCAGACCAAGGCTTGCGCCTCGTCCTTAGGCTTGGCATGGCTCAGGAACAGCACGTCACGCAGACGGACAGGTCCGTCACGATCGTACTTGGCCAGGGCGTAGGCGTCGAACTTGGCGAAGGCCCGGGCCAGGCCCAGCTTCATCTGCTTCGACAACGGACGCTTGCCGTTGCGCCAGTACAGCGCAACCAGCTCGGTCAGTTCGTCGGCCCGCTGGATCACCCGCTCGATGGTCGGCGCCACCAAAGGTCCGCCGGCCTTGATCAGGGCGCACAACAGCATCAGCGGCGCATGACGCAGCTTCATCTGTTCGCGCGCCTCAATGGCAAGCGCGGCGACCATCTCCGGCGTCACATCGCAGGCTAAAGCCAGGATGCGGTCGGCGATGGACTGGCCGTCTTCGTAGAATTCGTTTTCCCACAACAGGCAGGACAGGACCGAACGGCGCAGCTTTTGTGCCGCCGTCAGTTCCCGCGCAGGGGCGCCCTCATGCGTGATGCCGGGGCGTTTTTGGAAAATGTTCAACCGCATGGTTGCACCTCTTCTGGCATCTGGACGCAACCACGGGATCGCCCTGACACCATTGCCGGGCGGCGGTTGCGCAATGAGTTGGGGCAGCCTCATGCCAAAAAGTGGCTCCACTTTTTGGATAAACATGAGGCGTCGGATAAGGGCGCTGGCGGCGGAACTCTCCGGCCAGGGCAGTGGACATATATGGCGCCCGGCGGGACTAGGAACGCGTCACGCTGCTACCGGTTCGGCAGATCCAGGGGAAAAGGCGAAGGCGGAACGAGATGCTTTAACCGATTAAGCTACACGATCGAAACCGTGGCGGGATTTGAACCCGCTTCTTCCGCGTGACAGGCGAAGTAGCCGCCTCCTGCGCCACCTGGATCTTGAGGTTCCGGCTGGTTCCCTGATCGGGCCTGTCCGGAAGTTAGAAGTTACTACAGAAACTTGTTGCGCGATGCAACGGGTTTTATTCAGTCTTCCGGGAACGCCCGGCTGCGGTTGGCTGGCACTTCCGCCGGAACGTTGCTGCGTCCGGGCCACGTTGGCTTGATCCGGAAAACCGGACCATCCAGGGCTGCCATTGCCGTTGGCGCGAAGGAACCGCGGCCACCACCACGGAAAACTGATCCCCCCAACGGGATGTGCATTCGGGGAAAAGACGATATCGCTCTCTGGCGTACCTAAAACGAAGGACGCGATATCTGCGCCACCGAAGGCGAGTGCCGCAGGGAAAAATCGACAGCGATAGCCTACTGCTCTATCCAATTGAGCTACGGGGTAACCCCGGCCGGATTTGAACCGGCAACCTATAGATCCGATGTAATCGCTGTCTGCGCCACTGCGGCGCGTCCCGGCCGAAACCGGAACAACGGCAGGCATAGCTAAATGAGTTGCGTAGCGCAACAGAAAAACCGACAACCCGATTTCAGGGCCACACAGTGTGTTGCAAATGCAACTATCTCAGCAGGCCGTTCTTAACGGGTTCGCCGAAATCGGGCGTCCCGTCGGGCCTGTACTGAACCACCTGCAGGCGGGTGTGGCGGTTGGGATCGTGCAGCGGATTGCCCTCGATCTTCTGGTAGTCGCGGGCATGATAGACCAGGATGTCCCTGCCCTGTTCGTCGACCGTGAAGCTGTTGTGGCCCGGCCCCCAGACGTTGTTGGCGGCCGAGCTTTTGAACACCGGCACCGGCGACTTGGTCCACGAGGCCGGGTCCATCAGGTCGGCATCTTCCGACGCCGTCAGCATGCCCAGGCAGTAGTTCTCATCGGTCGCGCTGGCCGAATAGGTCAGGAAGATGCGGCCCTTATGGACCAGGAAGGCCGGGCCTTCATTGACCTTGTAGCCGATGATTTCCCAGCCCAGCGTCGGCACGGTCAGGCGCGCCGGCGCCGCCGCCAGCTTCAGTGGCGAGGCCATCGGGGCCAGGTAGATGTTGCTATTGGTATGAATACCCGGTTCGCCTTGCGCCCAGCACAGGTAGCGCGTGCCGCTGTGCTCGAACAGGGTGGCGTCCAGCGTGAAGGTATCCCACGGCGTCTCAACCTGACCCAGCAGGCTCCAGTTTGTGTTCAGCGGATTGGCGTCGGAATTGGTCAGGACATAGGTGCGCACCCGGAAGACGTCGCCTTTGTCGCCGGCGCCGAAATAGATGTGCCACTGGCCGTCGAAATGATGGATTTCCGGCGCCCAGATATAGCCGCCCATCTTGCCTTCAGTTGGACGGTTCCACAACAGCACCTCTTCCGCCGTCGCCAATCCGGCCAGGGTTTTGGCGCGGCGGCCGACCAGTCGGTCGAACTCTGGCGCGGTCGCCAGCAGGTAATAATAGCCGTCGGTATGCTTGTAGATCTGCGGATCGGCGCGTTGCAGCACCAGAGGATTGAAGATTTTGGGCGCTTCCCCGGCATGGGCTGAGGCTGCGGCCAGGCTGGCTCCGGCAGTGGTCATGATAAAGCTCCGGCGCGAAAATTTGGACATGGGGTAGGTCGCCTCAATATTGTCGGACAATTGGTCCATAAACTTGAGCCGGTGCGTTTGTCAAATCACGGCGACAAAAAGAAGACGCCCGGCGGGTTTCGCCGGGCGTCCAGTTTCAGGAAAGAAAAGCGAATTACCAAACGATGTGGCTCAGCACATCGCCCTGGTTGGCGCCGGTCACGGTAATGATATTGCCGCTGCCCAGGTTGATGACCGTGTTGCCGCCGACCTGCGTGACCAATGCCGAGGTCTCGGTGCCCAGCGTATAGGCGCTGATGTCAATCGTGTCGTCTGTGGTGAAGTCGGTAATTGTGTCGGCACGGCTGTTCAGGCCGAACAGGAACAGGTCCGATCCCAGCCCGCCGGTCAGGATGTCGGCACCGCCACCGCCGTTAAGCGTATTGTTGCCGTCGTTTCCGACCAGGGTGTTGACCTGGCCGTTGCCCGTCGCATTGATGTTGTCCATGCCCGTCAGGGTCAGGGTTTCGACATAACGGCCGGTCAGGCTATACGACACTGTCGAGAAGATGATGTCCGTGCCCTCGCCGCTGGCTTCCACGACGTTGTCGGCCGTGTTCTGGACATAATAGGTGTCGTTGCCACCCAGGCCTGTCAGGGTGTTGTTGCCGCTGTTGCCGGTCAGGATATTGCCCAGGGCGTTCCCGGTAGCCTTGGTGTTGCCCGTACCGGTCAGGGTCAGGTGCTCGACCTCGTTGCTTAGGGTAAAGGTCGCCGAGGACAGAACGGTGTCGCTGCCTTCAGCGGCGATTTCTGTGACAACATCGCCCGTGGTGTTGACGACATAGGTGTCGTCGCCGGCGCCGCCGATCAGGCTGTCGACACCGGTGCCGCCGTCCAGCAGGTTGTTGCCGGCATTACCTGTGAGGGTATTGGCGAGGCCGTTGCCGGTACCGTTCAGCGCCGAACCGGTCAGGGTCAGGTTCTCGATCTGGCTGCCGGCCAGACTGAAATTGACCGATGCGACGACCAGGTCGTTGCCTTCGCCGGTGGCTTCGGAGACGGCGTCACCTACAGTCTGGACATAGAAGGTGTCGTCGCCGGCGCCGCCGTAGAGCGTGTTGACGCCGTCATTGCCAGTCAGCGCATTGGCCAGAGCGTTGCCGTAGCCCTTGATGGCGGCCGTCCCGGTCAGGATCAGGGCTTCCAGGTGGGCGCCCAGGGTCCAGGTCACCGACGAACGGACCGTGTCGGTGCCTTCGGAGGCCGCCTCGATGACAACATCGCTGGTCGCGCCGACGACATAGGTATCGTTGCCCGCGCCGCCGGTCATGGTGTCGGCGCCGGAGCCGCCGTCGATCAGGTTATTCCCCGCATTGCCGGTGATGGCGTTGCCGAAGCCGTTGCCGGTGGCGTTGATGTCGGCCGTGCCGGTCAGGCTGAGGCTTTCGATATACTGGCCGTACAGGGAATAGGTGATCGCGGACAGGATCGCATCGCTGCCCTGACCGCTGGCTTCGATGACGACATCGCCGGAGCTATCGACGGTGAAGGTGTCGTTGCCCAGGCCGCCGATCATCGTGTCGTTGCCGGTACCGCCCAACAGGTAGTCGGCGCCGCCGAAGCCTTCCAGAAGGTCGGCGCCCGTCGTGCCGGTCAGGACTTCGCTGAAGTTGCGGAAGTCGAAACGCGCCAGGGTCGGGTCGTGATCAGAGATGGCAGGATTGGTCGCACCCGTGCGTCCGCTATAGCCGGTGTTGAGGTGGACAACGTCGTAATCGGCGACGGCGGCCAGTTCCTCGTCGGACAGAATATGGTCGATGGCCTGGCTGCGACCGTCGAAGGCGTAGGTGTAGCGTTCGCCGGGCGCCAGTTCGGACACTGTCAGGTTGACCAGGCGGGTTTCGGACGGATCGCGCGTCACGCCGTCAGCGTCGACGGAACCGGTGGCGACCTGCAGCGGACGGTAGAAGTAGAAGTCGTTGAAGTCGCCGCCTTCGATCAGGCGGGCATCCAGGTCATGGTCGGCGATGTAGTCGAGCACCGACCAGACGTCTTCGGCGACTTCATTGCGTTGCGCCCAGTCGCTGTTGGTCGGGTTACCGTTGCTGTTGTTCTGGTCCAGTTCCCAGAAGTTGTCGGAGCCCCCCTTGGACGGGAAGTGGTTGGCCGTGACGTAGACGGTGTTGCCGTTGAAGGTGAACTCGGCCAGCAGCGACTTGCGTGTGGTGGTCCAGTCGGCGGTGGTGATGGCGACATCGGCGTCGCTGAAGGCGATCAGGTCGCCGGAGTCACGCACGCCGTCACCGATGCGGTCGGTATAGGCGCGGCGTTCTTCGATGGTGGCGTCCGCCGCCAGATTGCCAAGTTGCACGCGGGCGGTGTCGTACAGGAAGCCGACGCGGATATTGCCGCCTGGAGCGCCACCTTCGGCGCCATTGACCGGCAGTTCGTCGACCCACTGATAGGTTTTCCCGGTGGCCAGGTTCACGGCGTCGACAATGCGCTGCCAGGTCGTCGAAGCGTCGACCGTGCCGTCATTGGTGGTGCCGTTATTGTCCTGGACCTCTTCGATGCAGATGATGTCCGGCGACAGCAGGTTGTCGGCGATGGCCTCGGCGATGGCGTCGAAGCGGGCCTGATCGGCATTGCCACCCAGGTTTTCGACGTTGAAGGTCGAGACGCGCAGAGAGCGGGCGTCGTGGGTCAGGGTGGTGACGTCCTGCTGCGGCGCCGTATCGTCCAGTTGGTCGACCGCTTCGGCCGACGGACCTTGCGTCACGTAGAGCTTCACCTCGGTGAAGTCGAAGTCGATGATGCCCGAGATCTCGCCCAGGGCGTCGCCCATGTTGAGCTGGTTGTGATAGCCGGCCGTGCCGCCGATGCCGGCGCCCGAGAAGTCGAGCTCGACAATGTCCGGGTTGATATCGCCGTCGGTGTTGTTGGCGCCGCCGTAGTTCACATTGCCGTCGTTGATGGTGTAGCCGCCGCGGTCATTGATCTGGTCGGCATTGGCGTGGGCTTCGGAATAGGCCTTGAAACGGACCTCGGCATTGGAGCCTTCGACAAAGCCGTCGGCGACCACCATGTCGGGGATGGTGACGTGCATGCCTTCGACGGTTTCGAAGAAGTCGAGCGCGTCGTTTTCGGCATCGAAGGTATCGCCGACGCCGTCAACGGCATCGGTGAAGTCGGGGTTGTCGTCGCTCAAGGTGCCGTTGGGGATGGCGTGGTTGGCGCTGCCGTCCAGCACCCAGGTCGGCACGGTCGTGATGGTGTTCGACTGGACGATCGCCGTGGCGCCGGTCAGGAAGGTGCGCGGCAGGTTCTCGAAGGTCTGGTATTCGATGACATAGGCGGTGACCTGGACGATTTCGCCGATCTCGAGCCCGGCGGCGGCGGTGTCGACCGCCGTACCATTGTTGCTGTCGTCGCGGGTCATCACGAAGATGCCTTCGGACGAATGCCAGTCGAGATCCCAGTCCAGTTCCTCTTCCATAATAAAGAAGCCCTGAAGGGCGCCGGCATTGTCGATACCGGTGACGACGGCTTCGACGGTGACCGTGGTGACGGACTGGACGTTGTAGGCCGAGATGCCGGCATCGGCCAGGATCGGCGAGAAGAAGGCCGTGCCCTGGATCTCATGGATATAGCTGACATCGTCGTTTTCGATGGTACCGGTGCCGGAAGCGTCGGCGATGACCGCGCCGCCTTCGGTCGAAACCAGGTTCGACAGGTTGACGGCGAAGGTTTCATTGACTTCGGCCGACAGGTCGCCATTGACGGTGACGCTGATGGTCTGGGTCAGGTCGCCGCCGGTCGCAAAGGTCAGGGTGCCGGAGGTGGCGACATAGTCGCTGCCCGACGTGGCGGAACCATTAGCGGTGGCGAAGTCCAGGGTGAAGGCGCCGGTAGTGTCCGAACGGGAGACCGTGAAGGTCAGGACGGAGGTGCCGTCATTGCCTTCGGCGATCGACACATCGTCGATACTGACATTGGCGGCGTCGTCATCGGTGACCAGCACCGTGTCATCTTCGCCGATGTGACCGGCGGCTGAAGCCGAGACGGTGACGGTTTGCGAACCGTCGAAGTCGAGATCATCGACGGCGGTGACATCGAAGCTGGCCGAGGTCTGGCCGGCCAGGATGGTGACGGTGGCGGGCACGGTGGCTTCGCCGGTGTCGTCGCTGCTGAGCGTGACGACAAGGTCGCTGGCGGTCGAGCCGGTGCGGGTAACGGTCGCGGTCGAGATCCCGCCGTTTTCCGAGATCGACGAGGCAGCGACGGCCACGGTCAGGACCGGGGTCGGGTCGTTGGAGGTGCCGGGGGTCGGGCCTTGGGCGACGAAGCCGCCTTCGCCGTTGGGGGTGCGAGCCAGGGCGTGGTCGGCCGGGGTGCCACCGGCGGATTCGTTATACTGGACGGTCTCGCCCAGGCCGGTCAGCAGGCCGGTGTCATCAGCATCGTCAGTGTCGTAGACGATGGCATCGATCAGGGTCTGGGCCGGGCCAAAGCCGCTGTTGTTGGGGAAATCCGAAGCACTGCCGTAATAGAGGGCGACGGCGTCGGCGCCGTTTTGCAGGAAGTTGCCGTTGAACACCAGGTCAACGCTGGGCACGCCGGTATTGCCCAGGACGAAGTAGCCGTTTTCGTCGGTGGTATAGCCGTCGAGGTCATAGGCGGCATAGCTCAGGTCGTTGGAGCCATTGTAGAGCACCACGACATAGCCGGTCAGGGAGGTATTGCCGGCGCCGCCGTCGAACAGTTCAACAAATTCGGCAGCGTCCGTGCCCGGTGTGTCGGAGTCGATTTCGTTGATCACCAGGGTCGATTCCGGAATGTCAGAATCGGTGATGGTGACGGAAGCCTGGCTGTCGGTGATGACAGCGGTGCCGGTGGCGCCCGACAGGTTGACGAAGAACTGTTCCGGCGTCGTGCCTTCGAAGGTGGTGTCGCCATTGACCGTGATCGAGATGACCTTGCTCAGCTCGTTCTCGGCGAAGCTGAGGGTGCCAGTGGCGGCGTCGTAGTCGGCGCTTTCAATGGCGGTGCCGTCGGCGGTGGCGAAGTCGACGGTAAAGGCCGCCGTGCCGCCACTGCGGGTGACGGTGACCTCGATGGTCGACGCGGAGTCGCCTTCGGCAACGGTGATGTCGGAAATGGCGACGTCGCCGGCGCCGGGGACATCGTTGTTGGTGATGGTGCCGGTGCCGGTGTCATCGCTGAACGACGCCGTACCGATGGTGTCGATGATGTTCGACAGTCCGACCGTGAAGCTTTCGTCGCTTTCGATGTCGGCGTCGCCGTTGACCGTGACGCTGACGGTCTGGGTCAGGGCACCGCCGGCGGTGAAGCTGAGCGTGCCCGATGCGGCGACGTAGTCGGAACCGGCCAGGGCGGTGTCGTCGGCCGTGGCGTAGCCGAGGCTGAAGGCGCCAGTATTGTTGGAGCGGGTGACGGTGAAGGTCAGGATTTGCGTGCCGGCGTCACCTTCGGTGACGGTGACGTCATCGATTGACACGGTCGCCGGGACCGTGCCGCCACCAACGGTGAAGCTGGCCGGGGCGGTGAGGTTGTTGGCGTCGTCGCGGGTCCAGTTGGCCGGATCGACGATGGCGGCCAGCAGCTCGGCTTTGGTGCCGGAGGTGATGCCGCTGTAAGCCGCGTTATCGACCTCGTTCAGGGCGATGGCGTTGGTGCCGTTGGTCAGGCCGGTCGGCAGGGCCGAGGTGTTGGAGTCGGCAGCGTTGGCCTGCCAGGTCGTATTGCCTTCATTGTTGATGGCGAACAGCAGGGTTGGGGTGGCGTCGGCGCCCTGATAGGCGATGATCTGGTCGCCGCCGGTCGAGAAGTTGGCGTCGCCGCTGTCGGTGACCGTGCCGGTAGAGGCCGTTGATGTGGTCGATGTGGTGTTGATGGTCACCACCGTACCCGCGGTTACGACACCGGTCGAGGTCCAGGTCATCGTGCCCTCGCCGGTGCGGAAGGCGTTGCTCGACAGCCAGCCATTGTCGGTGAACTTGATCACCGTGCCAGCCTCCAGTTCGACCAGAGTGACGAAGGCGAATATCTTGTTGGTGTCGGCATTCATCGAGACAATGGCGATATCGCCAGCCGTCAGGGTCGAACCAGCGCTCATGATGCCGGCATTGACCGGCGCTTCCGCTGCCGGCGCGGCAGTGATCACCGGGGCGACGGTTGCGGCCGTCTGACGGGTGACGGCGGTCAGGGTGCCCCAGGTGCCGCCGGCGTTCGCGCTGTTCAGGGCCAGGCCATTGCCGGCGGTGTCGCCGATGGCGCCGCGAGCGGAGGTGAAGGCGTCGTCGCCAAGGCGCTGGGTCAGAAATTTCATGGGGGGACTCTTTTCGGACGGGGAATGTGGAGAGACAGGGAGGGCGGCACCGGCAAGGCTTCGCCGGCACCGTTGTGAGACGGCGATCGCCGGGACATGGCTGCCCGGCGTGAGGTTTAATGAAGGTCAGACGTGGCCTTGTGCGTCGATCAGCGGGTGTACGAACCGCGAGCGAAAAGCCAGGACCGCAAAGGTTTTGCGGTGTGATATAGTTTCAATCTATAACACCTTGATGACACAATTCACGATCCGTTAACGATTCGTTAAGATTGGTTACCAAGGAGACTAAGTGTCTGATGCGGTATGATTTTCCAGCTTAGCGGCGCCACGCCAGACCGAAATAAAAACGCCGGCCTGTGTCGAATTGTACCGTGCCATCACCACTGCGGGCGATCTGGATGTCGCTGTCGAAGGCATTGGCGACGCGGCCGGACAGGGTCAGGTGATCGGTCAGGGCATAGTCGGCGCGCAGGTCAAGACGCTGGGAGGGCTCCAGAACTAGAGTATTGAGATCATCCTCGAAGGCTTCGCCATCGAACACCACATCGGCGGTAAGACGAATGGGCGCAAAATCGGCATCGAGGCCGATCGCGGCGCTATAGGCCGGCGCCTGGGCCGGACGGCGGCCGTCGTCCGTGCGGGCGTGGGTCCAGGTGGCCGAACCAGTCAGTGCCACACGCTCGGTGACGGGATAGTCGCCGCGGACTTCAACGCCGTAAGCCGTGATCTCACCGCCATTGCGCCTTTGCCGCAGCACACCACCGGCGGGGATAAAGCCTGCGGTCGGGAAGGTGCCCGGACCGACGCCGATGGTGACATTGGTCACCGGGTCCTTCAGGACATTGTAGAACAGGCCGACATCGACATGGCGGTCGCGCACGCCGATTTCGACGCCACTGAGGGTTTCGGGTTTCAGCTCGGCATTGGCTTCGGTGACGTCATTGCCGACGCGGAACGGACGGTACAGTTCATTGAGCGACGGCGGGCGAAAACCATTGTAGGCGGCGGCGCGCAGAATCCGGCCTTCGGCGATGTCCCAGGTTGCGCCAAGGCGTGCCGAGACGACGGTGTAGCTGCGGGCGTCGGACTTGAGGTTGAGGACCGCGGCACCATTGGTCAGGTCGGTTTCCTGGCGGTGGCCGTCATGGCTTTGCCACTGGTCCAGGCGGACGGCGCCGGTCAGACTCATGACGCCGTAGTCTTTTGTGGCTTCGCCGTAGAGGCCGGCCAGGCTGGTTTGGCCGCCGGCGACGCGGAACCGGGTCGGCGCACCAGACATGTAGCGGTAATACTCCTCCGACTGGCCGTCGTTGAAACGGGCATCGAAGCCGATTTCCCATTCCAGGTCGGGGCTTTGATGGCGGATCGCGGCCAGCACGCCGGTGCCTGAGGCCGGGGTCGCCACCTGGTCGTTGGCCAGGGTGGTGGACGCCCTGCCCGCCCCGACGGAGACCGAACGGTTGGCCAGGTCAGAGGTGCGGTGCCAGACTTGGAGGCGCAAACCGTTGTGCTCGTCCGTCGCCGGACGGGTGAAACCGGCCGACAGGCTGTCGCCGCTGGACGTGGCGATGCCGCCGGCCAGGCCGGTGTCGCGGCGGCTGTCATAGTGGCCGGCCAGCAGGTCGAGGTAACCGCAGACGCCAGGGCAGACTTCACGGCGGTAATTGACCAGGTAGGCCGTGTCCTCACCAAAGGTCGGGCGGTCAGCGGCACCACGCTGGGGCGCGTGCACGGCCGGATCGCCGTTCTGGGTTTGGGTGACATAATGCAGGCTGAGATCGCCGATGGCGGCGCCCAGAGCCACCTGGTGGCTGCCGCGTTCGCCGGCTTCCAGACGGAGGTAGTCGCTCTGTCCGCGGGGGGCGGTCAGGCCCAGGTCGACCACCCCGGTCAAGGCGCCGGCACCATAGGCGCCGCCGCCCGCCCCGCGCACGACATGGGCGCCGTTCAGCGCAGTCTGCGGGATGCCGGCCCAGATCACCCAGCCGCCGAACGGGTCGTTCTGCGGGACGCCATCCAGCGTCACCAGCGCCCGGCCGGCGCCCGAAGGCGCGATGGCGCGCAGGGACATACCCTGCACGGTCGGATTGGCGGTCAGGGACGACGAACGGCGAAACAGCGCCGCCTGGGTCGTCCGCTTGAGGCTGAGATCGATGGCCGGCGACCGCGCGACATCGTCACGGTTCAGATCGATCGCCGAAAAGGCCGCGTCGCCGCGATAGATGGCGAAACGGTTGGCCTGAATGACGACGTCCGCAGGTTCGGGCGCCGATTGGGCGTAAGCGGCCGCTGGAAACAGGGCTGTGGTCAATAACAGGTAACGCATCGGCCGCTCCAACGGAATTCGTTGGATTGCGTGCACGGAAAGCCGTAGGATTTCAACCCTGATTCCAGGGATTCTTATGGCGACGATACAGGATGTGGCAACCATGGCAGGGGTGTCGACCGCGACGGTGTCGCGCGTGCTCTCCGGCTATGCCCACGTCTCGCCCTCCGTGCGCGACCGGGTCACCGGCGCCGTCGAAAAGCTGGGTTATGAACCCAACTATGCTGCCAAGTCGCTGCGGACCCTGAAGACATCGCGGCTGATCGTGACCGTGCCCGACATCACCAACATCTTCTTCGCCAACATCATCCGCGGCGCCGAGGAGGCCGCCCACGCCGCCGGTTACGCCGTGCTACTGGGGGATACCGGCACCAATACCGACAGCGAAGAAGCCTATGCCAGCATGCTGAAGCGCAAAGAAGCCGACGGGCTGATCTTTCTGGGTGAAGCCTTGCCGCCGGCCCTGGCGGGTCTGGTCGAACGCCCGGGCGCGCCGGTCGTCAATGGCTGCGAATTCAGCGAGGACCTGACGGTCAGTTCCGTCCATATCGACAATCGCGCCGCCGCCGCCGAGGCCATGGATCACCTGTATGCTTTGGGGCATCGCCGCATCACCGTCATCACCGGCGCCGTCGACCGGCCGATCAGCCGCCAGCGCCTGGAGGGCGTGCGCGCCTCGGCCGAGCGCCATGGCGGGTCGGTGGCTGTCTTCACCGGCGATTTCTCGATCGATAGCGGCGTGGCGGCGACCGCCCTTGCGCTGAAGGGCGAACGGCCGACGGCTATCTTCTGCTTTAGCGATGAGATGGCGATTGGCGCGATGTCAGCCCTGCGCCAGGCTGGTTTGCGTTGTCCGGAAGATGTGTCGGTGATCGGCTTCGACGACATCCATATGGCGCCTTATACCTGGCCAGCCCTGACCACAGTGCGCCAGCCGATGCACGAGATCGGCCGCGAGACCGTAGACCTGCTGATTGGAATTATCGAAGGCCGTGTGACCGAGCGCATCAACCTGACCCTGCCGCATCGGCTGGTCGTGCGCGACAGCACGGCGGCGCCCAGTGATCTCAAGCGGTGATGTTGAGCACGCGTCCAGGCGCCGTCGCCTGCTCCGAAGTCGCCGACGCGGATGACGTCGACACGTCAAGACCGCTCAAACGACCATCGAACCTCACAGCCTGGTCCCGCGTCGGATCCGTGTCGGCATTGATGCCGAACGGCCCGGATTTGGGATGCGCGGGGTCGATATGCTTCTTGGCATTCTCAACGTCTGTGCAGTTCTTGCAACTGAAGCCGTTGACATAGACCGGTTGAGGATAGTCGCCGCTGATGGCCATGGCCGTCGTCCCTATTGCCTTCAGGGTAATACGACGGTGTAAACAAGAAGGTTACAGATCTTTATCCTCCACCGTTTACGGGGGAGGTGTCGAGCAAGCGAGCCCTCTTGGGCGAAGCGCTGCCTGCCGGCGAGGCTCGAGACGGAGGGGGCGTTACAGGCTCCGAGCGCTTGGCTCCCCCTCCGCCTCGACGCATTACGCCTTCGGCTTCACTTGCTCAGCACCTCCCCCGCGAGCGGGGGAGGATTGGAACTTACGGCAAACTATAGACGATAATCTCGCCACCGGGTTTGACCTTGGGGTTCTTACCGCCGCCGGCCGCCACAGCGACGTACTGTTTTCCGCCGACCGAATAGGTCGCCGGGGTCGCGATGCTGGAGGTCGGCATGGTCGTCTCCCACAACAGTTTCCCGGTCGTCTTGTCGAAGGCGCGGAACTTGTTGTCGTAGATGGTGGCGCCAATGAACAGCAGACCGCCCTTCGTGACCACAGCACCGCCATAGTTTTCGCTGCCCGTCGTCTTGTCAGCCAGTTCGGGATATTCGCCGAACGGAATCCGCCACAGATATTGCCCGGTGTTCAGATCCAGCGCGTTCAAAGTCCCCCACGGCGGGGCGACCGCGGGATAACCGTCCGGATCGAGGAAACGGTGATAGCCGTCGAAGGCATAGTCATCCTCGGCCGTCGAAGGGTATTCTGGCGCCGGCTTCGCCGTGTCGTCGCTGATATAGGCCACAACCGCACTCAGCTCTTCCGGGCTGAGCGCGGCGCCGAAGGCCGGCATCCGGCCGGCGCCGTCACGCACCTGTTTGGTGATCTGGTCCTGTGTCAGCCGCTTCGACACACCGAAGACGGCCGGGAATTCCGGCGGGCTGCCCTTGCGGTCGTCGCCGTGGCAGGAGGCGCAAACATTGGCATAGACCGCCGCGCCCGAGATCTGGCCGTTGGCCGTTTTCACGCGCGGCTTGAGCTTCATGGTCCAGGCCATCTCATTGGCGTTGATGTATAGCACGCCTGTGTCAGGGTCCCAGGCTGCGCCGCCATATTCGCCACCGCCATCCATGCCGGGGAACAGGATCGTCCCTTGCAGCGACGGGGGATCGAACGGACCACGATTGCTGGATTTCGCCAGGTGGGCCCGCGCCGCCGCATTGGCCGCCGGCGTGCGCTGAGTCAGCATATCTTCGGTCAGGCGCTGACGTGCAAAGGGCTCTGGCGCAGCCGGCAGGCGCTGCATGGAAGCGACCTGTTCACCCGGCACCGTCGAAGGCAGGCCGGGAATTTCCTGGATCGGAAACAGGCTTTCGCCGGTCGTGCGGTCCAGCACCCACACCACGCCGGCCTTGGTGATCTGGGCCAGGGCCGGGATGTCCTTGCCGTCGCGACGGACGGTGACCAGGGTCGGCGGGGTCGGCGGATCGCGGTCCCAAAGGTCGTGCTTGACCAGTTGGAAGTGCCAAAGGCGCTTGCCGGTCTTGGCGTTCAGCGCGACGATCGAGGTGCCAAACAGGTTGTCACCGTGGCGATCAGCGCCGTAAAAATCCTTGTCGCCCATGCCGGCTGAGGCGAGCGGCAGGTAGACGATGCCGCGCTCCGGATCGAGCGTAAATCCCGACCAGGCATTGGCGCCCATCGCCGTCTTCCAGGCGTCATCAGGCCAGGTGTCGTAACCGAACTCGCCGGGATGCGGGATGGTGCGGAAGGTCCATTGCAGTTTGCCGGTACGAACGTCGTAGGCGCGGATATGTCCCGGCGTATTGCCGGTGCTGCCGATGATGATGGTGTCCTTGTAGACCACGCCCGGCGAGACAACATTGACCGAAACGCTGTTGGGATCGCGGTCCAGGTTCTGGCGCAGGTCGACTTCGCCCTTGTCGCCGAAGGTGTCGAACGGTTTTCCGGTGGCGACATCGACGGCGATCAGCTTGCTACGGAAGGTGAACAGGATCCGTTCCTGGCGGCCATCGCTCCAGTAGGCCAGGCCGCGCAGACGGGCGCGGGTGACCGGTTCGCCATAGGCGGGGTCGAACACCCAGGTTTGTTTCCCGGTGGCGGCATCGAGGCAGAATAGCCGGCCCTTGGGCGAGACGAAGAACAGCCGCCCGCCGACGATCATCGGGTTGCCTTCCATATCGCCGCCCTGGAAGCCGTCACCGGAGTCGAAGCGCCAGGCGACCTTCAGGTCCTTGACGTTGCCCGTGTTGATCTGATCGAGCGTGGAATAGTGCGTGCCGTGGGGATTGCCATGATAGACCGGCCAGTCGGCACCCGAGCGGTCGGCGGACAACTCCAGTTTGGGAGACTGGCACGAGACAAGGGCGGCGCATAACAAGAGGGCGGTGAGTTTTTTCATCCTGCCAGGCCCTCGCGGTTAAGGAAGGCCGCCAGCATTTGCGGCCAAAGGTGCCACGGCTGGTCCAGTTCCGGCTTCATGCCGAAGCCGTGGCCGCCGCGGGCGAACAGGTGGGTCTCGACAGGGATATTCTTCGCCTTAAGGGCATCGCGGAACAGGGTGGTATTGCCGACCGGTACGGTGGTGTCGTCTTCGGCATGGCACAGGAAGGTCGGCGGGGTCCGGGCGTCGATATTCAGTTCCGGGCTGTGGCGGGCGACTTGCTCCGGGGTTGCCGGGCCGCCGAACAGCGATCCAAAGACGCCTTGATAAGCAACCTTGGGGTCCAGAGTCAGCACGGGGTAGATGGGGGCTGAGGCGAACGGCCGGGCGTCCAGTTTATCGGCGGCGTCGACGGCGGGATAGAGGTTCTGGGCGTGGCGGGTGGCCAGCGACGCGGTGATAAAGCCGCCGGCACTGAAACCCGTCACACCAACACGGGCCGGATCGAGTTTAAAGGTGGCGGCGTGGTGGCGGATGACCCGCATGGCGCGCTGGGCGTCGATCAGGCCGACATCGGCACGATTGTCCCAACCGTCATTGGCCAGGCGATAGAACAGCACGAAGCAGGTGAAGCCCTGGCTGTTGAGGAAGTCCGCCAGTTGATAGCCTTCGTGGTCGAAATAATTCCACGAGAAGCCGCCGCCGGGGATGATCAGCATGGCGCCGCCATTGGGACTTTTCGCCGGGAAGACGGCCAAACGCGGCGTCGAGATGCCCTGGACACGGCGCAGGCGGATGGCGGGGTCGGTGGAGACCTCTTCGACGTTTTCTGTCAGCGCCGGGCCTTTCGGGGCGTCGGCCAGAGGTCGATCGTCGTCGCTGGCGTCGGCCAGGCGATCGGTTTTGGGGTGGCGACTTCCGGCGCGGCGGTCTGGGCCACAGCGGCCCCTGCTGTCAGGGCCAGTGGCGAAA
>NZ_GL883078.1:808343-821398 GCF_000204015.1 Asticcacaulis biprosthecium C19
CCCTCTCCCCTCAAGTGGGGAGAGGGAGATACTCAGCGTCTCCCGTCGCGCATGACCTAGTCCTTCAGCCCCAGCACACGCAGGTTGAAGTCACCCGACTTTTTGCCGCCGGCAAAGTCGTCGAAGGCCTTTTCGGTCACGTGGATGATGTGGTCACGGATAAAGGTCGCACCTTCGCGTGCACCGTCTTCCGGATGCTTGAGGCAGCATTCCCACTCCAGCACCGCCCAGCCGTCATAGCCATAGCCCGCCAGCTTGGAGAAGATCTCCTTGAACTTGACCTGGCCATCGCCCAGCGAACGGAACCGGCCCGGACGTTCGACCCAGCCCTGATAGCCGCCATAGACGCCCGAGCGGCCGTTCGGTGTGAACTCGGCATCCTTGACGTGGAACATCTTGATGCGGTCGTGGTAGATGTCGATGTAGCTGAGATAGTCCAACTGTTGCAGCACGAAGTGGCTGGGGTCGAACAGGATGTTGGCGCGCGGATGGTTGCCGACCTCGGCCAGGAAGCGCTCGAAGGTGGCGCCGTCATGCAGGTCTTCGCCCGGATGGATCTCATAGCAGCAGTCGACACCGGCGGCATCAAACGCGTTGAGGATCGGACGCCAGCGCCGGCCCAGTTCGGCAAAGGCTTCCTCGACCAGGCCGGCCGGGCGTTGCGGCCACGGATAAAAGTAAGGCCAGGCCAGAGCGCCGGAGAAGGTGGCGTGGGCCTTCAAACCCAGACGTTGCGAGGCCTTGGCAGCCAGTTTCAATTGCTCGACCGCCCAGGCCTGGCGTTCCTTCGGCTTGCCCTGATAGGCCAGGGGCGCGAAACCGTCGAACAGAAGGTCGTAGGCCGGGTGGACGGCGACCAACTGACCCTGAAGGTGGGTCGACAGCTCGGTCGGCTCCAGGCCGTAGGAGGCCAGCATGCCCTTGACGTCGTCGCAATAGGTCTGGGAGGCGGCCGCCTGTTCCAGGTCGAAGATGTGCGGCGTCGAGGTCGGGATCTGCAGACCCTTATAGCCGTAGGCGGAGGCCCATTTGGCCATGCCTTCGAGGCTGTTGAACGGCGCGGCGTCGCCGATGAACTGGGCCAGGAAGATGGCAGGCCCCTTGAGGTTGGTCAGTTTGGTCATATCAGGTCTTTCAGGGCCAGCCATTGCCGGCGGTCACTCGATTGCACCGCGGCGGTGACGAAGGCCATGCCGCGGACGCCGTCCTCGATACCCGGGACCAGGGTAGCCTGGCCCGTGGTGATCTGATCGGCGAAATCCTTGTAAAGATTAGCGAAGGCCTCGACATAGCCTTCGGGTGGCCGGCCGGCAGTCGGGTGCCTGCCTGCGCCACCGGCAGCAAATAAGAAGAACCGGCATGACGGACCTCGGTGGGTCCGTCATGCCGGTTTAGCGTCAGGGTGTTGGGCAGCTCCTGACGCCAATCGAGACCGCCTTTTTCGCCGTAGACACGCAGACGCAGTCCGTTGCGGTCGCCCGCGGCGATCTGGGAGGCGATAAGTACCCCGCGCGCGCCGTTGTCGTAACGCAGCAGAATGTTGCAATCATCGTCGAGCGCGCGGCCGGGCACGACCTTGCCAAGGTCGGCATAGAGCTCGGTGGCGGTCAGGCCGGAAACGAACTCGGCCAGTTGGAAGGCATGGGTGCCGATATCGCCGGAACAACCGCCCAGGCCCGACCGCGACGGATCGGTTCGCCAGTCGGCCTGTTTGTTGGACACGGCCTCGGTGAGCCAGCCCTGGCTGTATTCGACGACGATCTTGCGCACCCTGCCCAGCACGCCGTCGGCGACCAGTTGCCTGGCCTCACGCACCAGCGGGTAGCCGGTGTAGGTGTGGGTGAGGCCATACTGCTTACCTGTGGCGCGGACGACGTCGCGCAGCGACTTCGCCTCGGCCAGGGTCAGGGTGGCCGGCTTGTCGCTCATGACGTGGACGCCCGAGGTCAGGGCTTTCTGCGCGATGGCGAAGTGCGAATCGTTGGGCGTGGCGACGCAGACAAAGTCGACTTCGCCCGAGCTCAGCATGGCGTCGATGCTGGTCCAGGACTTGACGCCGTAATGGGCCGCCCCTTCCGCCGACTTCACCGGATCGCGGCTGAAGACGCCGCCGGCCAGGACGATACGGCGGTCAAGCTGCGCCGCCATGACGTGGACGGCGCCGATGAACGAACCGGGCCCGCCACCGGCGAGCCCCATACGTAGAAGTTTCGTCATTACTTTTCCTCGCCCAGCACGACGGGCTTGTAGCCACCACGGCGACGGAACCAGAGGATCAGGCCGAGATAAACCAGCAAGGTAAAGATCGGCAGCAAGGCCATTTCCTTCAGCGCGTCCTTCTTGGCGGTCACCGCCAGGTCAGTGAACACGGCCTTGTCGGCTTCGGGGGCGGCAGCGACCGCGGCCTCATCAAGAGCGGGATATTTGCCGAGGATGCTGACCTTTTCCTGCGTCAGGTAGGTGGCGATCAGGCTGGTGCCGTGGGCTTCATCGTGGCGCTTCAGGCCCTCGCGGGTCGAGGCGTCCTGGGTGGCGCCCAGCAGGACAGTGCCCAGGATACCGGCAGCCAGCATGCCGGCGCCGCCGAACATGTTGATGCCGATGGCGCCGGCTTTTGGGAACTGCTCCGAGGCCACGGCCATCGAGGTGCCCCAGAAGAAGCTCTTGCCGATACCGTACAGGGTGGCGGCGGCCAGAATGGCGGGGCCGGTGGCGCCGGCCATCATGAAGATGCCGACGGCGGCGACGGCCGAGGCGAAGGCCAGGACGCCCAGCGGCTTGAACTTTTCGATCAGCGTGCCGGCGAAGATACGGATCACGAAGACGATCAGATTGGTGTAGATCAGCACCCAGCCGGCGGCCAGGCCGATCTTCTGCATTTCCGGCCCCATCAACTCCGAAATCCAGCTATCGGTGGCCAGTTCGGTGACGGCCAGGGGCATCATCAGGACCAGCAGCAGGATATAGAGCGGACGGCCCGGCGAGCCGGCGAAGAAGGCATAGACCAAGGCAGCGGCGAAGGCGATACCCAGAGCGACGGCCGGCAGGGACATACCCATCAGGTCGACGGTCGGCAGCGAGAAGACGCGGCCGATTTCCAGCATGATCAGGGCTGCCAGTATGAAGGCGGAGATGTAACCGGCTTCGCCCAGCATGGTCTTGTACGACACGCCATGGGCGACGCGCTCGGAGACCGGGAACTTCTGCTTCAGAAGCAGGAAGGTATAGACCAGGACCGGGATGATCATCAGGCCGACGGTGACGCGCCAGCCAGCTTCCGGAGCGAAATAGCCCAGCGCCATGGCCAGCAAGCCACCCAGAATCATGCCGCCCGGCCAGCCGGCGTGCAGACGGTTGAGCCATTTTGGCTTGTCGTGGCTGTAGGCGGTGGCGATCAGCGGGTTGGCGGCGGCCTCGACCGCGCCATTACCCAGCGCCATGATGAAGGTGCCGATGTACAGCATCCAGTAGCCATTGGCCATGAACAGCAGGCCCAGGCCCACAATATGGCAGATGGCGGCGAACCAGTAGGTCAGTTTGAAGCCGACCTTATCGATGACCAGCGAGATCAGGACGATCGAGATGGCGAACGGCCACAGGCCGACCCCGGCCAGTTCGCCCTTCTGGGTTTCACTGAGGGCGAATTCCGTGCCCCAGTGCCCAATCACCAGGGCGCGTAGAATAAAGCAGAAGGACGTCGCCGTAATGGCGGCGAAGGACATGGCGAACAAACCGCCATTGCCTTTGGTTTCGGTTGTCATGGTTCCCTCCCAGGAGCCCCCGCCTGTGCGGATTTTGACTCGGGAGGTAAGCATAAAGTGTAATCGATTACAAATGGAAATGCAGACAAAACAAGCGTTTCGGCAGCGCGGCAAAAAAGAACGAGGCCATGGTCTATCCACCCAGCCAGCGTTCGGCGATGGGTTTCCAGGCCGGCCAGAAATAGATCCAGGCGGACAGTATCTGGACAGCCACCATGAAAACGGCGCCCCATACAAAGGCCGGCACAAGACGGCGCAGATGGATCAGATCGCGCATGCCCATCATCAGGGTCAGCACGATCGGGGCAGCATTGAAGGCCAGCCAGAAGGTCAGGAAATTCAGCGACAAACCGGCATCCTCCATCACGCCGAGGATCGGACGGGTCAGCCATCGGCCATAGCCTGCCGTTGTGATCGAAATCAGCGCCAACATCATCAGGCGTTTGTGCGCCTCGGCCGTGTTGCGCAACAGGACGCCAGCGGAGGCCAGGGCACCGAACATGACCACTCCCGCCATGGCGATCACCATGAAGGCCGTCTTGGCGTCGGCTGTACCCAGGGTGCGGCGCTCGAAATCTAATTCCGCCCACGGTCCCACGATCAGCATGAAGATCAGCAGCAGGACGCCGAAGCTGCCCAGGCGCTTGTGAAGACTGTTGTTTCCGGCGCGGATGAGCAGGATCTGAAGTGTCTGCAACACCATCCAGCCGACATAGGCGGCGGCATGGACATGGACGATCAGCGGGTAGTGAAGCCCCTGCATCCTTTCGTATTTTTTGGCGATGTCACCGCCGAAGCCGGCGAACATGCCGATCCAGATGACGACCATGAGGAACAGGAAAAAGTAACTGTCCCGGCTTTTGGGGTATGCCGACATGTCCGAACCTTTGCGACGATTGATCGACGCAGCCTACACGGGGCCAGGCTCTTGCCGGTGGTACAGAACGGACAGAATTAGTCTTCTCGAAAGCCGAATTTCCGCTCCGGCGATGCGGCTTCGACGGTGCGAAAATCGTTGGGCGCCATGTCACAGAATTCGCGAAAATCCCGCCGCAGATGGTGATAGTCATAATAGCCAGCCTCAATGGCCAGGCTGAGCCAGTCATGCGCTGGATGGCGGTTGCTGAGCCGGACCAGCGTATCGAAGCGGGCGATGCGGGCAAACAGCTTGGGTGATACGCCGATGCGTTCGTGGAAGGCGCGGCGCAATTGTCGTGCGCCGATGTCGTGGCGACGGGCCAGCCGATCAATCTCCATCGAGGGATGTTGCAGCAGGCGGACCGCAATGGCGTCCGCGGCCGCCATCGGACGCTGCCTGCGTTGATCGTGGCGTTGAAGCCAGGCTTCGGAAGCGCTGATCCTGCGGCCAGAGTCCTCGGTATCTTCGACCTCACGGATCAGGCTGGCGAAATCCGGCGGGAAGACGGCCTCGGCGTCAATGTCGCCGTCGGTCAATTCGCTTAAGGCGAGGCCGGTGAGTGCGTACAGCGCGCCGGGCTGAAACTCGATCTGGTAAACGCTGAAATCCCGGCCACCCTCCCGCAGAGTGGTTCGGGTGGGCTGGCCGATCAGGACCGCCCGCGGCTTTCGCCTCGACTGGGTCGCCCCAAGGTGCCGGATCCATTCCGGGTCGCGGCTGTAGAAGGCCAGAGACGACGACGGGCGCGGCCAATAGGGCTTAAGCGGGACGCAGTCCGACGCCGCAAAGCTTAGTCGGATAATCTGATGCTGACGGATGAGGTGAGCCAGGGCGGGACTGGGTGGCAGAAACTCAAACCGGACGGACATGTCGAAGCCCTAAAACTGCGTCGTCCACCCTAGCCCGAATTACGCATCAATGGGTGAGAAAAGTTTACCCCCTCCCCGGCGCATAGGGGAAGACCCGCTTGCGATAGTCTTCGACCGTGGTGCCGGGCAAGGTTAATCCTGCCGGAAGGGGCCGTTTCGAGATCGACTGGAAATAGGTCAGGCAGGCGTCGCGCCACCACTGCGCCTCGCGTTCCTGGATCGTCAGGTTGGCGGTCACGGCGTCAAAGCGCGCCGCATCAATCTGGCCTTCCAGCCCGGCCCAGGTTTTGCGCATGGCCGAGACCTCATCGACGCCCTGGCTGTAGGTCACCACCAGTTCGTCCCACAGAGGCCGGCCAGACTTCATCTTGAAGTCCCACGGCACGTGGTGGAACCACAGCAGAAAGCGTTCATCGGTCTTTTTTGGGTCGAGCCAGGGCTTGGCGGCGGCCGGGTGATATTGCGCCAGAGCGTTGGAGCCGGTCTTGGTGCGGTCGAAGCCGATGCCGTTGGCGTCGGCCTTGTGGTAGTAGGCCGGGTTCCATTCCGGCCGGCCCAGCTCCGACACCCACGGCCCCGGCCCATAGTGGTGGCCCGTGTCCATCAGGTGCGCCAGACCCAGCGGGGTCATGTAATGCACCACCGCCTCGCGCGACCCCATCATCATTGGGACTATGGTGGCCACGACCTTGGGGTCGTTGCTCCAGGTCATGCGCGCCCAGTCGGTGGCGATGTCGGCGCTCTTGCTTTCGGGGTTCCAGGCGAAGCGGCCGAAGGCGTACCAGTTGGCCTGGTCGAAGTCCGAGCCCGTCCAGTTGCGATCGTCGCCGATATTGGCCACCCCGGCCATACCCGTGAGTTTATGGCCGTCCAGCGTCCCATCGATGACGTTCGCCACGGTCGAGCCCTTGCCCTTGGCGAAGGTGTCGGCCTGCAGAGCTTCCTCCCACATCGGGGCGAGATAGGCGAGATGGGTGGCGAAACCGAGATATTCCTTGGTGATCTGGAATTCCATCATCTGCTGGGTCTTCGGCATGGCGCCGAACAAAGGATGGAAGGGCTCGCGCGGCTGGAAGTCGATGGCGCCATTCTTGATCTGGACCAGGACGTTGTCGGCAAACTGACCGTCGCTCGGCTGGAATTCGAGATAGGCCTGCTTGGCACGGTCGGTGGCGTCATGTTCGGAGTAGACGAAGGCACGCCACATGACGATGCCGCCGTGCGGTTTCAAAGCCTTGGCCAGCATGTTGGCGCCCTGGGCATGGGTGCGCTTGTAGTCGCCGGGGCCGGGCTGGCCTTCGGAATTGGCCTTGACCAGGAAGCCGCCGAAATCGGGAATGATGCTGTAGATCTCATTGGCTTTCATCTGCCACCAGGCGGCGACGGCCGGGTCTTCGGGGTCGGCGGTCTTCAGCCCGCCCAGTTCCATCGGCGCCGAAAACCGGGCCGACAGGTAGATCTTCATGCCGTAGGGACGCAAGGTCTCGGCGATCGCCGCGGCCTTCTTCAAGTAAGGCTCGGTGAGGGAATCAGCCTTGGCGTTTACGTTGTTGAGTACGGCGCCGTTGATGCCGATCGAGGCGTTGGCGCGGGCGTAGTCGGTATAGCGGGTATCGACCAGGTCGGGCAGCCGCCACCAGTCCCACAGCGAGGTTCCGGCATAGCCGCGCTCGACATGGCCATCGAGATTGTCCCAGTGGTCGAGGACGCGCAGGTCGAGTTTCGGGGCGTCCTGGATGTCGAGGCCGGCGGTCGTCTGGCCCGTCTGGATGAGCTTGAGGTAGCGGAAGGCGCCGTACAGGACGCCAACATCGCTGCCGCCGGCGATAACGGTGACCGGATGGCCGTCGAGCGTGGTCGATTTGATGACGAAGCCTTCGCGATCGAGGTCGGCCGGGATAGCAAAACCGCGATTGTCAGCGGGCGTGACCAAGACAATGGCCCCGTCTGCGATGGTGCTGCTGTTTGGGGGCGTTGCTCCCAGCATGCCGCCCAAGCCGCGCTGCAGTTCACTGGCGGCCGCATCGAGCGTCGGGCTTTTGGCAGTGACGATCACGCTGGAACGGGTTTTGTAATCGGAGATCTTTGCGGCTTCGACGGGTCTGTAACGTAGCCAGAGGTCATAGCCGTCCTCGCCCTTCAGAGGGTCTGCATGAGCGGCGGTCGTGGCGCAGAACAGCAGGCAGAAGGCGATCAGTAGTCGGCGAAGCATCGGCATTTTCCTCCCGGTGGTATCCGGTTTTGTTGTTTGGAACCGCGAATGAACGCGAATGAACGCGAATGTTCCGACCGATTCTGAAGCTGCGGAGCAGCTGTTCTTTCCAGCATTAGAACCACGGATGGACGCGGATAAACACGGATTTATTCGCGTCCATTCGCGTTCATTCGCGGTTCCAAGCCCTTCTTAGACCAAGCCGCTTCGCGGGATCAGATGGCCCTGAAATCCGTGTCTATCCGTGGTTCAAAACTCTTTGCAACCCTACCAGTCGAACATCGTCCCGTCACGCAGGCGATTCACCGGCAGGTAGGCGCGCTTATACGGATATTTCGCTGCCTTGGCTTCGTCGATGTCCACCCCTAAGCCCGGCGCGTCACTGACATTCATATAGCCGTTGCTCAAACGATAGCCGTGGGGGAAGACGTCATAGGTGGCGTCGGTATGACGCATATATTCCTGGATCCCGAAGTTCGGGATCGACAGGTCGACATGCAGAGCCGCCGCCATGGTCACCGGCGACAGGTCCGTCGCCCCGTGGCAGCCCGTCTTGACGCCGAAGACATCGGCGAACTGGGCGATCTTGCGCAGGTGCGAAATCCCGCCGGCATGGACCACCGTGGCGCGGATATAGTCGATCAACTGGTTCTGGATCAGGTCCTTGCAATCCCACAGGGTGTTGAAGATTTCGCCCACCGCCAAAGGTGTCGTCGTGTGATGGCGGATCAGCCGGAAGGCTTCCTGGTTTTCGGCCGGGGTGGCGTCCTCCAGCCAGAAGGGCCGGTAGGGTTCCAGATCCTTGCCCAGCCGGCCGGCCTCGATCGGCGTCAGGCGGTGGTGGATGTCGTGCAGAAGATGGACGTCCCAGCCCAGGGCATCGCGCCCAGCCTTGAACAGTTCCGGCACCACACGCAGATAGGCCGGCGTGTCCCACACATTCTCGGTCGGCAGGTCGTTATCGGCGGGCTCATAGAACATCCGGTCCTTCGACACGCCATAGGTCGAGTCCAGGCCCGGCACGCCGCATTGCAGGCGGATCGCCTTGTAGCCGGCGGACTTGTAGTCCTGGGCCACCTCCAGCGTATCCTCGATCGAGGTGCCGTTGGCGTGGCAGTAGACCATGACGCCGTCGCGGCAGCGGCCGCCCAGAAGCTGATAGATCGGTAGTCCGGCCAGCTTGCCCTTGATGTCCCAAAGCGCCGTATCGACCGCAGCGATCGCCGACATGGTCACCGGGCCGCGCCGCCAGTAGGCGCCCTTGTACAGGTATTGCCAGATGTCTTCGATACGGTGGGCGTCGCGGCCGATCAGGACCGGAATGACGTGCTCTTCGAGATAGGCAACCACCGACTTTTCTCGGCCGTTTAGTGTGGCGTCGCCCAGGCCGTAAACGCCCTGATCGGTCTCGATCTTCAGGGTCACCAGGTTCCGGCCGGGACAGGTCACGATGACCCGCGCCGAGCGGATGGTCACCGGTCCGAAGGCGTCACGCGCCGCCTCGGGGCTTGACGCCGCAACGGTCTCAGCGGGGACATGGCTGGAATCCGGCATATAAGCTTACCTCGTCTTTCGCCCTCAACCGGCTTCGCCCTGAGGCCCAGGGCGTCACGGCGCGCCTGAAGGCAGAACAGAGGACGCGCACAATATTGGTCTTACCAATTAGGCATATTGATCCGATCCAGATGCCGATTGCAAGCTTTTTCGTTAGACCTTTGCGATTTGCCTGTCCAAGAGACCCGCAAACGACTGCGGAGCTGACTACTTTTGGTCAGCACATGGTAAGATCACATTTCGCAGTCGCGATATAAAAATGCCACTTATCCATCGTTTCAAAAATGACACATCAGACCAGCAAACGGTGAGATCATCAGACACATAAAATTCGCGAGAATCATGCCGTAAATTACTATAAAACAAGTCTTTATTCACATTACAACGCAACCACTCCCTGTGCCGACGTGGCTATGAAGGGAGGCAAAGGCTGCGATCATCAGACTCATCCCGTCAAATTGGTCAGGCCTTTATTGACAATTTCGGACAGGCCAACTACCACTCTCCGCCATGCGGCCGGCACCAAGCCGGCGCTTATAAGAACACGACACCGTGCGCACCCTGAACAGGGAGAGGAAAATCATGGCTTTCAAATCGGGCAAGACCCGTGGATTTAAACTGGCGTTGATGGGCGCCACCCTGCTGACGGGCCTTTCAGCGCTCGGCGTTTCCGTCGCCAGCGCCCAGGACGCAGCACCGGCCGATGACACGGTCGTGGTCGTCACCGGCTACCGCGGCTCGCTGCAAAACTCGACCACCGCCAAGAAGCGCGCCGTCGGCTTCGAAGATTCGATCTTTGCCGAAGACATGGGCAAGTTCCCCGACACCAACCTGGCCGAATCGTTCAACCGCATCCCAGGCATCACCATCGCTCGTGAAATCACCGGTGAAGGCACGACCATCGCCATCCGCGGACTGGGCTCCAGCTTCACGCGCATCATGCTGAACGGCGCTGCGGTCGCCACTGGTTCGACCGGCGACATCAATACCAACAACTCCAACCGCGAAGTCGACCTGGATATATTTCCGCCCGAACTGTTCAGCCAACTGACGGTTTACAAGTCGGCCAAGGCCTCCCTGCTGGAAGGTGGGGCTTCGGGTGCCGTCAATATGCGTCAGGCACGCCCCTTCGACTTCAAGAATGACCGCATCATGTACTCCGTCGAGGGCATCAAGAGCTCGCTGGCGGACGAAGGCGGTTACAAGGGCTCGCTGCTGTTCTCGAAAAAGTTCGGTACGTTCGGCGTCTTGGCCGGCGTCTCGCACCAACACACGGTTATCAGCGCCGAAGGCTGGGAGTCGATCGGCTGGACCAATCCGGGCCTGTCAGCGGCGCAAAACCCGGCTTCCAACCGCAACAATACCGGCGGCGGCAACTGGACGATTCCTGGAACCGTCCCCGCCGGCGCCGGCAACGGTCTGACCACGGGCGCGACGATCGATCAGGCGCTTCTGCTGTCGCTGAATCCTGGTCTGACGATCCAGCAAATCGACAATGCCCTCATCCCGCGTCTGGCGCGCCCAATGCACTATTACGGCACGCGCGACCGCACCAGCGGCGTCTTGAGTCTCGAATACCGCCCGAACGAAAACATGCGGTTCTGGGTCGACAGCATGATGGCGCAGAAGGAAAACGATCAGGAACGCACCGACATCAACCTGATCGGCCGCAGCGGCCAACCGATACCGATGAATATGAAGGTCGATCGTTCGGATTGCTCCAACGGTTGCGTGGTCACCGAAGCGACCCTGGCCAATGCCCAGTACTTCCTTGAATATCGCCCCTGGCTCGAAAAGTCGAAGTTTGCCTCGATCAATCCGGGCTTCTCCTGGCAGATCAGCGACACCCTGAAATGGAATGTCGACGCCAACTATACGATCGCCACCTTCCGTCGCGATTCACCGACCGTGCTTGTCGTCACCAAGCCCAATTCCGGCCTTACGGTGAAATATACCAATAACCTCGTCGACGTGCCGGTCACGACCTCGAGTGTCGACCTCAACGACCCGAAGAACTTCCAGTGGAACGGTGGCCGTCTGAACATGCAGTCCGAGGCGCGCCAGACCCAGACGCGTGGACTGCATACCGACCTGACCTGGGGTACGTCCGAGTTCAATATCCAGGTCGGCTTCGCCTATGACGACACCCAGCGCAAGATCACGCCATACGACAATACGACGCCGTGGTCGAACCTGGCCTGCGGCAACAATCCGACTGTGAACATCGGCGGCACCCCCTGCCGCGGCGATGTCATCACCGGCACAGCCGCTCAGGTGAACGCGCTCAACTCGGCCTATTCCGCCTACCCGGGGTACGGCACCGGCTACACGGCCGGCGCCACCGGAATGATCAGCTATCAGGGCTCTGCTATTCCACAATCGGAATTGGCCAACTACCTGACACCAGGGCCATTCGGCTATATCAACGTCGACTGGGACAAGTTCACGGCCAAGACGAATTACTACCAGTTCCTGGATCAGGCGCCGCCCACCGGCGGTTCGAACATCAGCTCGCCGCGTTCCTATCTGCGTGAAAAAGTCGAGGGCGCCTATATCCAGGTCAACGGCGACCGCGATATCATGGGTCACCGCCTGCGCTACGACCTGGGTATCCGTGCGGTCACCACGACCCAGATCATCGGCGGCCAGAGCTCGTTCGCCGATCCGCGCAACACCTCGGCGACGACACCCGCAGACGGCGGCCGTTACCCGAACATCATCGTGTTCAGCTACACCAATACGAAGTACAAAAACTACTTGCCGTCGGCCAACTTCGCGTTGAACGTCACCGACAACCTGATCGCCCGCGTCGCGACCTCGACTACCATGACGCGCCCCAACCCCAGCAGCATGCTGCCGGGCTTGGGCTTCGGCGATCCGTCCGCCTTCCAGGGTACTCTGGGCAATGCGTCCCTGACGCCGTACATCTCCGAAAACTGGGATTTCGGCCTCGAATACTACACCGGCAAGGAAGGCTATATCGCCCTGACCGCCTTCAACAAGAAGGTCAACGGCTTCACGACCCAACTGAACACGACCTATCCGTTCGCCTATCTCGCCAACTTCGGCGTGACCTATGAAACCTTGGGTGCGACCCAAAAGACCGCCATCGATCTTCGTGGCGGACCGGCGACCGCGCAGGTTTCCCTGGCCCAGCAGGTCAATGTTGACGGCCTGTTGAACATCGATGGTCTAGAATTCTCCTGGGTGCAGCCGCTGGGTCAATGGTGGGATGCCCTGGAAGGCTTCGGCTACAGCACCAACTACACCCAGATCAAACAAAAGGGTACCGGCGCCGCGCCGGCGATCGCGCTGGGCGTGCCGGAGACGACCTGGAACTTCACGGCCTTCTATGAAAAGGGCGGCTACTCGATCCGTCTTTCAGATACGTATCGTGACGGTTCACAGGCTTCGAACGGCAACCAGAACGGCATTCCCAATGCCAAATTGTACAACGAAAGCTATGAGCAGATGGACCTGTCCGCCAGCGTCGACCTGAAGGAAGCTTTCGGACTGGGCCACAACCTGTCGCTCAGCTTGAACGTCACCAACCTCAATGACGCCACGATGCGTCAGAACTTCCAGTTCGAAAGCGCACCGAACTGGTACTACAAGCCAGGCACCACATACATGCTGGGTGTTCGCGGCAGCTTCTGAGTTATGTTCGTGATGTAAGACCAACCCACGATGACCTTCACTCATCGTGGGTTGGCAAGGGCGCCAAAGAACGCTTCTTGCTC
>NZ_GL883078.1:821568-825103 GCF_000204015.1 Asticcacaulis biprosthecium C19
CGCCTTATCTTGCAGGATGTGTCAGTCTTTTTGGGGGTTGGTATAAAGCGTATTCTGGTCTTCCCTGAGCAGCGGCCGGCGTTCATCGTCGGCCGTTTTTTTTCGTTGCCAACGGTCAGCCCTGGCTGACCGATTTTTTCGTTGCCAGAGGTCAGCCTGGGCTGGCCGATTTTTTCGTTGAAAGCGAAGGGGATAAAGGTCATACCTCTTAAGAATCATAGTTCCAGCGCCGATGTCCGAAACCAAAAAACTCTATCGTCAAATCGCCGATTCCATAGCTGCCGAAATCGAGTCCGGACGTTACAAGCCCGGCGACCGGCTGCCGACCGAGCGTGATCTGGCGGTGCAGTTCGGTGTGTCGCGCCCGACCCTGCGTGAAGCCCTGATCGCTCTGGAAATCTTAGGGATGATCGAAGCCAAGCACGGCCACGGCATCCTGGTTGTCGAAAACAAAGGCAAGGCGGCCCCCATCAGCGACTCCGAAATCGGCGCGTTCGAGTTGATCGAGGCGCGGCGGCTGTTCGAGGGCGAGGTTGCAGCAATGGCGGCGAGCCTGGTCCATGACGACCAGATCGAGGAACTGGAAAAGCTGGTTCGGTCAATGGACGATCCCGACCCGGCCAAGGCCGAAGCGGCCGACCGCGAATTCCATATCAGCATCGCCAACATCACCGGCAACGGCGCCATGGTTGCCTGCGTCGAGAACCTGTGGGACTGGCGTTATCGCTCTCCCCTGGCCAAGACCATCCTGGCGCGGGCGGCGGATCTGGGCATGAAGCAGCGCATCGACGAGCATACGGGGATCATGAATGCGCTGAAGGCGCGTTCGGCGGTTCAGGCGCGCCAGGCCATGCACGACCATATGGACCGGGTGATCGAGCATCTTTTGAATGCCACCGAGGTTCTGGCGGTCGAGAACGCCAAACAGGCCAGCCATGAGCGCCGCAAGGTGATGAGCCACCGTTTCAGGGCACTGTCGTCGGGCGGGTAGTCTTCGCCGCCGGTATAATCAAACGACGGAACACACGAAAAGAAGCGGAATTCCGGTTGCGGCACCTCCTGCGCGAAGCGCTTCAATAGATTCAAGGTTCATGTGGTGCACCTGTGTATCCTCACCCGGAATTCGGTGACTTCCGTGCACGCCGCCACCGGCGGCGCTTCGGTGTTTTCCGTGTTCCTCTTATAAGCCTCCGGTTTATCTAAGGCTTTTAAGAGAAACACGGAATACACGGAGGCCGCTGCGCGGCGACACTGAAAACACGGAATTCAGGTTGCTCTCATACCTATGCTTCAAGTCATACCATCAGTGGGAAGGCGCTTCGCGCGGGAGGTGCCGGAACCGGAATTCCGTTTCTTTCCGCCTCTATCCGTGTGTTCCGTCGTTTGATTCTACCGGCCCCTACCAGTCCTTGCCCGTCGCCTCGCGGAACAGACCGAGCTGCTTTTCCAGGCACAACGGCAGGGCATAGTTATCGACGATCGTCGCCCGAGCATTGTCGCGCAGGCGCTGCTTGTCCGGATACTCCATTGCCGCCAGCACATCGTCGGCTACCTTGGCCGGATCGAAGAAGTCGGTGAACAGCCCGTTCTCCTTGTCGCGCACGACCTCCAGCACCGGCGTGGTGTTCGACGCCACGATGAAACAGCCCATCGACAGGGCCTCCATCAGCGACCACGACAATACGAACGGATAGGTCAGGTACAGGTGCAAAGATGAGATACTCAGGACCGACAGATATTCACCATAGGTCCGCTGACCCAGGAAATGCACACGGCCTTCCGGCAGTTCGACCTCTTCCAGCATCTTCTCGCGCCACTTGGTGTTGGAGCCGCCAACGCCGTAGGACACCTCATCGCCGCCCATGACCAGGACCGTGGCGTTGGGCCGACCCTTTAGGATGGCCGGAAGCGCGCGCATGAAGGTCGGGAATCCCCGCACCGGCTCGAGATTACGCGCCACATAGGTGATGACCTCGTCGTCCTTCGTCAGGACACGGCCATCGTCCAGCGTGAAGCTGGCATTCGGGTTGCGCTTGACGTGTTCGACATCGATGCCGTCGAAAACAGTCCGGATATTCTTGCGCGCCCATTCCGGATAGGTCGATCTCTGCCATTCGGTGGCGCTCCAGCCCAGGTCGGCAATGGAATGGGCGATATGCAGGTGGGAATTCGATATCCGCAAATGACAGGCGCCGTTCAGGGTCTGGGGCTTTTCCGGATCGAAGCTGGTCATCGGGCCGTCGGGCTCAAAGAAATATTCGCTATAGGAGATCAACGGCGATTTCGGGAAGATGTCCTTCAGGAACAGGGTCTCACCCCAGCCCGGATGGCCGACCATCAGGTCGGGTATAAAGCCCTTGGCTTCCAATTGCTGACACACCCGCACCACGGCCTGGCCGTGCAGAACGGCGTCTTCGACGCTGCGCAGATAGGGATGAGTTTCCTTCTTGACCTCGCGCGTTGCCGGATAGGTCAGCCGCACCACGCCCTTCAGTTCGCGGTCGTCGCGCCGCGTGATAAAGGCCACCTGATGGCCACGTTCGGCCAGATAGCGGGCAATGTGCTTGAACTGGCCCGGCATATTGCGGTGGACGAACAGGGCTCTCATGCGCGTTTCCGGTTGTGGTTTTTGCGGTAACCCTGTCTAGGCGGGCAACCCGGCCGGGGCAAATGAAAAGTGGGTCCGCAGATTACACAGATGGAAGGGGATTAAGGGGCGCTACGCGCCAGAGAAAATCTGAGAAAATCTGTGAAATCTGTGGATCCCCTTTTGCGAAATATTCGCTTCGCGGACGGCAAAAAACGGATGCCGCACGGAGACGGCATCCGTGAAAGGTTGGTTCGGGGAAGGCCTTTTTAGCTCAAGCGCCGCATGGCTCGCGCAACTGTGCGCGGCGGGCAGTCGCCCTTGCCAAGGCGCAATGTGGCGCCTTGGAATAAGGCTACTTACGCTTTTTCGGTGCAGCGCCCTGGGGCACGAAGCGCACCGCCAGACCACCGCCGGGTGCCAGACGCGCCGGCAGGACATCGCCCGCCGTCACCGTTTTCTTCTCGATGACGATGTCGAAACGGGCACCGCCGCTGAGACCCGCTTTGGGACCATCGCGATAGATTTCCGCCGTATAGGTGCGGCCGGCGTCCAGGAAGCTCAACGGCACATCGAAGGTGCGGCCGTTCTCATCCGTAACTGACCCTAAGAACCAGGTCTCGGAATTGCGGTCCTTGCGGGCGATGGTGGCGAAGTCGCCCGGCTCCCCGTTCAGCACGCGCGTGTCGGACCAGTCGACCGCCACGTCCTTGATGAACTGGAACGGACCGGGATACTTGTCGTAGTTCTCGATCAGGTCAGCCGCCATCTGGATGGGCGAATAGATGACCACGTACAGGGCCAGTTGACGCGCCTGGGTCGAGGCGATCTCCTGGTTATTGCCCTGCAGACTCAGCACGCCCGGCGTATAGTCCATCGGCCCGGCCAGCATGCGGGTGAAGACCAGTTCGGAGTCGTGCTCCGGCGCATTGGGTGGCGAGCCCCAGG
>NZ_GL883078.1:825261-826982 GCF_000204015.1 Asticcacaulis biprosthecium C19
GGCCGGTGTCCTTGATCGGCTCATGGGTATCGATGGCGATCTTGTATTTCGCGGCCTCGACGGCGACCTTTGTATAATGGCGCACCATGTCCTGGCTGTCGTTCCAGGTGAAATAGATCCCGTCCGGTCCCATGGCCTGGGCGCCGCCGGCGTCAGCGACATAGCCGGTCTTGATCGAGTCGACGCCGTACTTTTGATAGTAGGCATAGGCGGCCTGCATCTGCGGCTCATAATTGGCGATATTGCCGCCGGTTTCGTGGTGGCCGACCAGACGGACGCCCTTTTTCAGGCCATAGGCCGAGATCTCGGCCATGTCGAAATCGGGATAGGCCTCATCGAACTTGAACAGGTGGCCGGTGGCGAACCAGTCTTCCCAGCCCTTGTTCCAACCTTCGACCAGGACGCCACGGAAACCGTGCTTTGCGGCAAAATCGATGTGTTTCTTGGTATATTCGGTCGTGGCGCCGTGCTTCGCGCTGGGCTCCCAGGTGCGGGTCCCCAGGTGCATATCCCACCAGATGCCGACATATTTGTACGGCTTGACCCATGAGACATCGCCCAGCTTGTTGGGCTCGTTCAGGTTCAGCATGACGTGCGACATGTAGAGACCCGGCGCCGAGTCGGCGATCAGGACAGTCCGCCACGGCGTCGAAAATGGCGCGTCGCGTTCGACCGACTTCTTGCCGGGCTCACCGGTCGGAGCCAGTTGCACCTTCAGCCTTTGCCCATTGACCCGGCGCAGCCACACGGCGGCATAATCGATCAGGGCGGCTTCGTGGAACGTCATGTAGAGGCCGTTGTCGGTCTTCAAGGTCAGCGGCGTCTGGGCCAGGCTGACCTCCTTCAAAGGCGTCTTGTCGACCGGATATTCCTCGCGGTTCCACTCGCCGGCAGCGTTCCACCAGGCGGTCGAAGTGTCGACCACAGCGAATTCGCTCAGTTCATCGACGATCGACAGGTGCTTCAGTTGCGGCTGGTCGGGGAATTCGTAACGGAAGCCGATGCCGTCGTCGAAGACGCGGAAGACGACCGTCAGTTGACGGCCTTCCTTCATGTAACCCTTCTGGACCACGGTGACGCGCAGCTCATTGTGGTTATCGCGGATGAAGCGCCATTCGCCCCAGGGCTGCTCCCAGGTTTCGTCGTGCGATGTGGTTTTGGCTTCGACCAGGCTGAAATTGCGATCGAGCTTGGGGGCGTTGGACAGGATCAGGCCCAGGCGTGAGGGCGAGATGACCTCCTTGCCCATGTGTTTGACCGAATAGGCCAGGCTGCCATTGACATCGAGCGCGACATCAACCGTCAGCACGCCGCTGGGTGAGGTCACCGTGGCGATGGTGCTGGCAACCGGCGGCCGCTGGGTGACGTCGGTATCGGCGGCGAGGGCCGGCGCGGCCATACCTGTCAGCGCACCGGCGGCCAGGAGCGTGGAGGTCAGCAGAGTCACAGCCAGTCTGGAGGATTTCATCTTCGTTTCCTGCTCCCGAAATCGGACGATCCTCGCCCGTTTGTTCTTTTTGGTGGGGTCACCCTACGGCATGGAGTCCATGCAAAAAAGCCCTTAAAATCGACTGCATACGTATTCAATGCCGCCGAGAAGCCTTACCGAACAAGGCCCCAAGCTTGACACATCATCATATAAAGCCGATCCAAGTGGCCTGGTAACATCGGTTTTGGTAAACGATTACAGAGCTTGAAACAAGGTGATTGGCGCACCAGCG
>NZ_GL883078.1:827058-834774 GCF_000204015.1 Asticcacaulis biprosthecium C19
GGTATTGATAGTTTGAAGTTTTACGGAGGCCAGGGACGCGATTGACCGCGGATCGCTTATTGCGCCGCCATCAGACCGGGCAGTCCGCCGCACGATTCACGGATGACCAGTTTCGGCGCCATCTGGGTGTCGAGAACCGGTTCGTCATCGATAAGCGCGCTCAGGCCATCGATCAGAGCGCGCGCGGCGGCTTCGGTATCCTGGCGAATGGTGGTCAGAGCCGGTGACAGGGATGAGCAGACCCACAGGTCGTCGAAACCGACCACCGATACGTCATTGGGCACATGCAGACCGCGCCGATGCAGCGCCTGCATGGCGCCCATGGCTAGCAGGTCGGTGGCGCAGAAGACGGCGTCGAAGGGGATGTTATTGTCAAGCAGGCGGTCGACCCCGGCCACGCCGTCTTCGCGCGCTAGAAAGGCATCGACCCGCAGAGCATCGTCGATCGGCACGCCCGCTTCGGTCAGGGCCCGGCAATAGCCACGGTAGCGGTCGCGGAATTCCGGATGTTCCGGCTGATGCTTGCCGACAAAGGCGATACGGCGGCGGCCGACGTCCAGCAGGTGACGCGTGGCCATATAGCCGCCGGCTTCGTTGTCGCTGCCGATGACCAGGCGGGCGCAGTCAAGACGATTGACACCCCACACCACCCATGGATCGCCGACCTCGTTCAGGTATTCGAACAGGTGGGTATAGACCTGGAAATCCTTGCAGCCGAGGAAGATGATGCCGTCGGCGCGGCGCGAAAAACCGTAGTCGGTGCCCCATTCGTCGCTTTTCTGCTGCAGCGAAATCAGCACGTCATAGCCCTGCTGGCCGGCATATTTCAGGATCGAGCCGATAAGCGGCAGAAAGAAGGGGTTGATCGGGTTTTCCGAGTTGTCCAGATCCTCGGAGATCAGCACCGCCAGGGTATGGATCTTCTTGGAACGCAGCTTGCGCGCATTGACATCGACCTTGTAGCGCAGCGCCCGGGCGGCTTCGAGCACGCGGCGCTTGGCGTCCTCGCTGACCAGGGGCGACTGCGCCAAGGCGCGCGAAACCGTGGTCTGCGACACGCCCGCCAGGGCGGCGATATCGAGCGATGTCGGCCTTTGCTGCTTCACGTCTTTTTCCCTCCCGCAGGGATCAACGGTTGTCCCCGTCTTATACGGATAAAACGCTCGATAGGATGACTGTAGCTAACGCCGATCCCTGAGGTCGTAAAGTTACATTTCCGCTGTCGCGGCCTCATCGGACAGGTGCTGGCGCTGGGCGGGGCGCGATGGTTCGTCCGCGTCTTCGGCGGGGACGTCTGCCACCGGCAGCGCCAGGCCCAGACGGTTAGCTATGGCGGTATGCGCAGCCAGGCCGATCTGACGCACCATGGCCGGCGATTTCACGGCGCGCGCCATAATGACCGCACCCGACAGCTCGGACAACAGGGCCAGGGCCTGAGTCAGGGCCTCATCGGGCGTGCGGTCCAGGCCTTCGAATTCGAGCGCGATCAGGCGCTGAAGTTTCACCATGCCGGCTTCGAAGCGCTTACGCGCCAGTGTGCCGAGACGGGCGACATCACCGGCTACGGCCGGAATGGGGCAGCCCTGGCCCGGCTTGTTGATATGGGCCGGCGACAGATAGTAGGCGATGTAGTTGGACAGGGCGGCCGCGGGGACCAGGCCGCGCGTCTTGGTGAGATAGCGTTCGCAGGTGCGCTCGAACATGGTGTCCAGCGCGTGGGCGATCAGGTCGTCCTTGGACTTGAAGTGGGCATAGAAGCCGCCGTGGGTCAGTCCCTGGCGCTTCATCAGAGTGACAACGCTGAGGCCGCTGGGACCGTCCTCGCGCAGCATGATGGCGGCCTCGGTCAGCAGCCGCAGCCGCGTCCGTTCCTTATGTTCACCGTCATAACGCATGCCAGTCCGCCGTTACTGTACGAGTTAAAGTTATCTGGGTTATCTGGCCTAATCTGCATACATCTGGCCAGGAACACAAGATATGGTGTCGTTATGGGGCCGATTTATGGCTGTTGCGCCATCAGTTCTGCGACCTGGGCGGGAGTCGGACAGGCATTGGCCGAGGGAACCGTCACCGAAAGCGCCGAGGCCGCGGAGGCATAGCGCAGGGCGGTCACCGGATCGTCGCCGGCAACCAGCCGCGTCACCAGGGCGCCGTTGAAGATATCGCCAGCGCCGGTAGCGTCGACGGCCTTGACCCTGAAGGCCGGCAACCGAACCAAGTTCCCGGCGATCAGAGCGGCGCAGCCTTCGGAGCCCAGGGTCACGAGGGCTTGTTTGGCGCCGGCAACCATCAGGGCGTTCAGTCCGGCGATCAGGGATGCGTCCGACAGATCGGGGATACCGGTCAGCTTCATCAGTTCGGTCTCATTCGGGGTGACGAGATCGGCCAGCGGCATCAGTGCCATGGCGGCCGGATCGACCGGCGCCGGATTGAGTACGGTCATGACGCCATGGGCGCGGGCGCGTTCCAGGGCGTGACGGACGGTCGGGATCGGGACTTCGAGTTGGACGATCAGGGCGGAGGCTGTGGCGATCGAGCTGTCGGCGGCATCGATATCGTCCCGCGACAGCAATCCGTTGGCGCCCGGGGTGACGACGATCATGTTCTGGCCGTCTTCAGCGACCAGGATATTGGCCAGGCCCGTGGTAGCGCCGGCCAGGGCTTTGACATGGTCGATGAGGACGCCGTTTGCGGTGAGAAAGCCCGTCGCCTGGGGCGCCAGGGCATCGTCACCGACGGCGGCGATCATGTGGGTGGTGGCGCCCAGCCTGGCGCAGGCGACAGCCTGGTTCAGTCCCTTGCCGCCAATGGCCTGGCGCATGGCCTTGCCGATGATGGTTTCATTGGGCTTAGGCAGGGCTGTGACGTCCAAAAAGACATCGACATTGATACTGCCGGCAACGACGATAGACATGAGATTACCTCCGACCCGTGCGCTTTTGCCATCAAGGCTACCGCATCAGACAGGTTCAAGCTCCCTCCTCTCCATGCAATGGGGAGGGGACCGCGAAGCGGTGGAGGGGTATGGGTAAGATCAGCCGCCGCAAGGTTTCAGAACCATACTGGACCTGATTAACCCGGCCCTTCCGACAGCAAGATACCCCTCCACCGCTTCGCGGTCCCCCTCCCCACTTCGTAGGGAGGAGAAGGAAGCGGTTCCGTGTAAACTTGCATGATTACAAAAGTTTGCCAGCTTTTTCTGATTACGGCTTCAATTTTTTGCGCAAAAGGCATAGGGTGGATTGCCATGGGGAAACCGCCACAGTCACGGCTGAAACAGCGCAATACGGCCAAGATCCTGGACGCCGCCCAGCATGTCTTCGCGGCCTATGGCTACCACGGCGCCACCATCGACAAGGTCGCCGAGCGCGCCGGCATGTCGCAACCCAACCTGCACAACTATTTCAAGACCAAGGCTGACCTTTATGCCGCGGTTCTGGACCAGACGCTGACCCTCTGGCTGGACCTGATCGGCGACCTGGATCCGGCGGGCGAGCCGCAAGAGGAACTGCGGCGCTATATCGGCCGCAAGATGGAACTGTCGCGGCAGTTCCCGGAATCGTCGCGGGTCTTTGCCAACGAAGTCCTGCAAGGCGCGCAAGTGCTGAAGACAATGCTGAAGACGCGCGTGCGCGACAATGTCCGCCTGTTTGCCGAAGCCATCGAAGGCTGGGTGGCGGCGGGCAAGATCCGCGCGGTCGACCCGTACCACCTGGTGTTTCTGATCTGGAGCGCCACCCAGCACTATGCCGACTTCGGGGCGCAGATCCGGGTAATCATGGACGTGCCGAAACTGACCAAGGCCCATTTCGAAGCCGCGGAGGCGTCGATATCGGAAATCATCCTGCGTGGGCTGATACCGTGAGCGGAATTCCCCTTTCCTATCAAGGTTGTGACCACGGAGGAAAAGGCTCTTTCGGTCAGAACGTCGTTGGCGCGCGACTGGTTTGGTACATATCCTATTCCTGTAAGTCCTGCGGCGCGAAAGAAGAAGATGGTGAAAGCTTTCCGCCAGAAAACCTTCGCAATGCGGTTTTGAAAAAGGACGGCTACTACAAGCTCATCGCCGATTGTGCGGATCGCCTGACCTCGATCAAAGCCATCCGCGGTGTGTTGCGCTATCCAATGGAAACCGCGACGACGTTGCTTGCGCATTTTCCGGTTCTCTATGTCGGCACAGAAACTGAAGCAAAATGGCTCAAAGCGGTAGTGGACGAGGCCGGCGCGGCTTCGGAGGTCGTCGGATGCGATGCCGATTTGAATGAAACCGAGTTGGCGGTCGAGAGACTGATGTCAGAGGCCGACCGCCAAACTCTATGGTGAACTCGAATCCCGCCGCGTAGCGGCATCGGTTGCAAAGTGGGTCCACAGATTACACAGATTACACAGATTAAGTGGATGTCGCGCCGAGCGCGCCTCAACGGAAAATCTAATCTGTGCAATCTGTGTAATCTGTGGACCCACTTGCTTTCTGCACCGCCAAAAAACGCGCTTGCCACGGCCGAAATTCTCTGATTAGCTCATCAATTAACAAGCCTACATCCGATGAGGAGCAAGGGTTTCATGAGCGCTGACACGATCCCGTTCGACCTGCCCGCACGACCGGAAGCGCTCTCGCTAAAGGCGCTTGAGACCGCCGTCATCGTCATCGACATGCAAAACGCCTATGCCTCGCTGGGCGGCTATGTCGACCTGGCCGGCTTTGACATTTCCGGCGCCCAGTCGACCATCGCCAATATCCGGCGCACACTCAACGCCGCGCGCGAAGCCGGTATCCAGGTGGTCTATCTGCAAAACGGCTGGGACCCCGACTATGTCGAAGCCGGCACGCCGATGTCGCCCAACTGGCACAAGTCGAATGCGCTGAAAACCATGCGGCGCAACCCCAATCTCCAGGGCAAGCTGCTGGCGCGCGGCGGCTGGGACTATGACATCATCGACGACCTGCAGCCCCAGCCCGGCGACATCAAGGTCGCCAAGACCCGCTACTCCGCCTTCTTCAACTCGCAGCTCGACAGCATCCTGCGCTCGCGCGGCATCCGCAACCTCATCTTTGTCGGCATCGCCACCAATGTCTGCGTCGAAAGCACCCTGCGCGACGGTTTCCACCTCGAATATTTCGGCATCATGCTGGAAGACGCCACGCACCAGTTGGGGCCGGCCTTCATCCAGCAGGCCACGGTCTATAACATCGAGACCTTCTTCGGCTGGGTCTCCACGGTCGACGATTTCGTCAACGCCATCACCTAAGGAATGACTATGCCCAAGACCGCCATAAATCCACCGGGCTTTCCCAAGCCGCTGGCCCCCTACTCCTCCGGCACCAAGGCCGACGGCATCGTCTATGTCTCCGGCACCCTGGCTATCGACCCGGACGGATCGATCCATGCGCCCGACGATGCCTCAGCCCAGACTCGCCATATCCTGGAGACCATTAAGAAGGTCGTCGAGGCCGGTGGCGGCACGCTGGACGACGTCACCTTCAACCACATCTTCCTGACCGACTGGGCGCACTATGCCGCCATGAACGCGGTCTACGCCGAATATTTCCCCGGCGAGAAGCCGGCGCGCTTCTGTATACAGTGCGGCCTGGTCAAGCCTGGCCTCGTGGTCGAAATCGCTTCTGTCGCTCATGTCGGCCGTTGAGTTGAGCACCGTTTCCGAAGGCGAATTCCAGTTCATTAACGGGCTGGCCGTAACGGTTTACGGCTCAGGCCCACCCATTATCATGTCACCCGGCCTGGGCGGGTTGGGCAGCTATTGGCGGCCGCAACTGGAGGCGCTTTCCGGCTATCAGGTCATCCTATATGACCACCGCGGCACCGGCGAGAGCGCGCGCGACATCGGTGAGGATTACAGCGCGGCCGACCTGGCTGATGACCTGTACCGCATCATCACCGGACTAGACCTGGAAAGCGCCCATGTCGTCGGCCACGCCGCCGGCGCGGTGGCGGCGTTGCAACTGGCGTTGGACCGGCCCGACAAGGTCAAGTCAATCACGGCCGTCAATGGTTGGGCGAAGGCCGACCGCTATTTCAAGCGCTGCTTCGATATTCGCCTGGGCATCTATGAGGCCGGCGGGCCGGAAGCCTATCTGCGCGCCCAGCCGGTGTTTCTGTTTCCGGCGGAATGGATCGCCGAACACCTCGACGACCTGGACGCGCAGGCCGCGCATCACGCGCCGGGCTTCCAGAGCGAAGCGACCCTGCGCGCCCGCATCGGCGCCCTGGCCGGGTTCGATATTTCGGAAAGACTGGGAGAGATCGAAGCGCCCGTGCTGGTGATCGGCGCGCTGGATGACATGCTGGTGCCGGTGCGTTGTTCGGTGGCCCTGTCGGAAGGTCTGACGGATTCGGAGTTTATCGGCCTGCCATGGGGTGGCCATGCTTGCAACGTCACCGTGCCGGAAGAATTTAACGGATACCTGACACAGTATCTCACCGCGGTCGAAAGCCTGGAAGGACAAGAATAATGGAAATCGGCGTCTTCATCCCTATCGGCAACAATGGCTGGCTCATCTCCGAGAACGCGCCGCAGTACATGCCGAGCTTTGAGCTCAACAAGACCATCGTCCAGAAGGCCGAAGGCTATGGCCTCGACTTCGCGCTGAGCATGATCAAGCTGCGCGGCTTCGGCGGCAAGACCGAGTTCTGGGAGCACAATCTCGAAAGCTTCACCCTGATGGCCGGGCTGGCGGCGGTGACGTCGAAGATCAAGATCTTCGCCACCTCAGCGACCCTGACCTTGCCGCCGGCGATCGTAGCCCGGATGGCCTCGACGATCGATTCCATCGCGCCGGGGCGGTTTGGCATCAACCTGGTCACCGGCTGGCAAAAGGCGGAATATGACCAGATGGGGCTGTGGCCGGGCGAGCAGCACTATCTCAAGCGCTACGATATGCTAAGCGAATACGCCCAGATTTTGCGCGATCTGTTCGATACCGGCGTGTCGGACTTCAAAGGCCAGTATTTCGAGATGACCGACTGCCGGGTGAGCCCACGGCCGGCCTCATCGCCCAAGATCATCTGCGCTGGGTCATCCGACGAGGGGCTGGCCTTTTCAGCGCAATATGCCGACTACGCGTTTTGTCTCGGCGTCGGAGTCAATACGCCCAAGGCCTTCGAGAAGAACAATGTCAGGCTGAAAGCGGCCACCGACAAGACCGGCCGCGATGTCTCGACCTTCGTGCTGATGATGGTGATCGCCGACGAGACCGATGCGGCGGCCGAGGCCAAGTGGCAGTCCTATCGCGACGGCGTCGACGAGGACGCGGTCAAGTGGCTGAAGGCCCAGTCAGCGCCCAATGCCGTCAATAAGACGACCAATACGGTGCAGTTGTCCGACACAGTGTCGGCGGTCAACATCAATATGGGTACTCTGGTGGGCTCCTACGCCAAGGTCGCCGCCATGCTGGACGAAATGGCCGAAGTGCCGGGCACAGGCGGCGTGCTGCTGACGTTTGATGATTTCGTGAAGGGGATGGATGACTTCGGCACCAAGATCCAGCCGCTGATGAAGACCCGCCAGCATCTCAAAATCGCCGCAGAGTAAGGCCAATAGTATCTTATACTCCCCCGCTATGCGGGGGAGGTGGATGCGAGCGGAGCGAAGCAGACGGTGGGGGATTTGGCCCGCAATCGTCTTCCAATCCTTCAAAGGACATATCCCGTCAAATATCGCGCCTGGAAATCCCCCCACCGTCTCATTTGCTGCCGC
>NZ_GL883078.1:834913-841628 GCF_000204015.1 Asticcacaulis biprosthecium C19
GAAAGACGATGGCGTTATCGCCGGCGCGCAGAAAGAACTGAATGCCGCGCAAAATCATCATCGATACCGATCCGGGCCAAGACGATGCCCTGGCGCTGCTGCTGGCCCTGGCGTCGCCGGACGAGCTCGACATACTGGGCATCGTCGCGGTGGCCGGAAATGTGCCGCTGCACCATACGCTCAACAATGCCCGTAAGATTCTGGAACTGTCGGGCCGGTCGGACGTAAAGCTGTTCGCCGGGTCCGACCGTCCGCTGCGCCAGGTTCTGGTCACGGCCGAGCATGTCCATGGCGAGACCGGGCTGGACGGCCCCGACCTGCCTGACCCGACCTATCCGGTGCAAACCCAATCCGGCGTCGATTTCATCATCGAAACTTTGCGGACCATCGATGATGTGACACTGGTCACGCTAGGGCCGCTGACCGATGTCGCCAAGGCCTTCCAGCAGGCGCCGGACGTCGTTTCCCGGGTTCGGGAAGTGGTCATGATGCTGGGCGCCTGGCGCGAGCTGGGCAATGTCACCCCGACCGCTGAGTTCAACGCCTATGTCGATCCGGACGCCGTCGATATCGTGCTGAACAGCGGCGCGCCTCTGACGCTTTTGCCGCTGGACGCTACCCACAAGGTGTTGTCGACCCAAGACCGGCTGCAGGTGTTGCGCGACATGGGTAATACTGCCGGCCCGCAAGCGGCGATCATGCTGAAAGCGTCAGAACGCTTTGACATCCAGAAGTTCGGCTGGGCTGGGGCGCCGCTGCACGACCCGTGCACGATTGCCTATCTTTTGAAACCGGACTTGTTCACCGGCCGCGCCGTCAATGTCTCGGTCGAGACCCAGAGCACGCTGACCTTAGGCATGACCGTCGTCGACTGGTTCAAGGCCACGGATCGCCCCGCCAATGTCAACTTCATCCACGATGCCGAGGCGGTGGGCTTCTACAACCTCTTGTTTGAGCGGCTGCGGCGCCTACCTTAACGGTTCACAGGAGAACCGGCATGGTCAAGGCGATACAGGTCCACACTACCGGGGGACCGGAGGTCATGGCGTTCGAAGACATCGAGGTCGGTCAACCCGGTCCAGGCCAGGCCCTGGTCCGGCACACCGCCATCGGCGTCAACTTCATCGACACCTATTTCCGCAGCGGCCAGTACAAGACCGCCCTGCCCCTGATCCCCGGCAATGAAGCCGCCGGCGTGATCGAGGCCATTGGCGACGGTGTCACCGAGGTCGCTGTCGGTGACCGGGTGGCTTATCTCGATGGTCCGGGCACCTATGCCGAACAACGCATCGTGAAGGCTGACAAGCTGATCCCCCTACCCGCCGGCATCAACGACGAGATCGCCGCCGCGATCATGCTGAAAGGTTTGACAGCGCAGTATCTGTTGCGGCGGACCTTCAAGGTGTCGGCGGAGCATACGGTTTTGTTCCACGCCGCCGCCGGCGGGGTCGGGCTGATCTTCGGCCAGTGGGCCAAACACCTACGCGCCACGGTCATCGGCACGGCCGGCTCGGCGGAGAAGGTCGAGCTGGCGCTGACGCACGGCTATGACCACGTCATCAACTACCGTGAAGAAGACTTCGTTGCCCGGGCTGTGGAACTGAACCACGGTAGCAAGCTCGACGTCGTTTACGATTCCGTCGGCAAGGATACCTTTCCGGGATCACTGGATGTGCTCAAGCCGCTTGGGATGTTCGTGACGTTTGGCCAGTCGTCGGGACCGATTCCGCCGTTCGACATTGGCATCCTGAACGCCAAGGGCTCGCTGTTCATGACCCGGCCGAGTTTGTGGGCATACAACCCCGATCGCGAGACCTTGCTGGCCGCAGCGGCGGAGCTGTTCGAGTTGATCGCGGGCGGTATCATCACCGTTGATATCCATCAGCGCTTCGATCTGAAGGACGCCCGCGCCGCCCATGAGGCCCTGGAAAGCCGCCAGACCACCGGCGCCACGATCTTGATGCCATAGCCAATTTGCGCAAAAAAGCGCACAATCCCCCGGCGCACGACGCGCGAAACGATTCTCTCAGGGGATATGTCATGCTCAAGAAACTTTCGGCGGAAATTTTCGGTACGTTTTGGCTGGTGTTTGGTGGTTGCGGCAGTGCGGTCCTGGCGGCTGCCTTTCCGGAGGTCGGGATAGGCCTGACCGGTGTTTCGATTGCCTTCGGTTTGACGGTTCTGACCATGGCCTATGCGGTCGGCGGCATCAGCGGCGGGCATTTCAATCCGGCGGTTTCGCTGGGTCTGGCGGTCGCCGGCAAGTTCAGTTGGAAGGACCTGCCGGCCTATTGGGTCGCCCAGGTGGTCGGGGCCATCCTGGCCGGCGGCGCCCTGTACCTAGTGGCAACCGGCAAGGCCGACGCCACGGTCGGCGGATTTGCCAGCAACGGGTATGATACCCTGTCGCCGGGTGGGTTTTCCATGACGGCTGCCCTGATCATCGAAGTGCTGCTGACCGCTTTTTTCCTGATCATCATCCTGGGCGCGACGTCCGGACGTGTCCCGGCCGGTTTTGCACCGATCGCCATCGGCCTGGCCCTAACCTTGATCCATCTGATCTCCATTCCGGTGACCAACACATCGGTCAATCCGGCACGCTCGACCGGCGTGGCACTGTTCGCCGAGACGGCCGCCCTGTCCCAGCTCTGGCTGTTCTGGTTGGCGCCCCTTGTCGGTGCCGCAATCGGCGGGCTTATCTACAAGCTGCTGTGGAACGAAAAGGCCTGATCTGCTGAGGCCGGCGGCGCCCAACCGCCGGCCTTACAGCAACAGGCTCAACTGCCTCATGTCCTCCGGTTCATCCGCCTCGTCCTCGCTCAGCGACGACAGGCTGATTCCCAAAAGCCGGATGTTCTTCACCACCGGGAACACACCCTCCAACAGTTCGCGGCCGATGCGCGTCATGGTGTCCCGATCGGCTACCGCCGCGGCAAAGGTCTTCGACCGGGTGATGGTGGTAAAATCTGCGTATTTCACCTTCAAGGTCACCGTCCGGCCCTTGATGCCCTTGCCTTCGATATGGCGCCAGACCTTGTCCAAGATCGGCAGCAATTGCGCCCAGGCGCTGTCCAGGGTCGACACATCCTCAAAGAAGGTGTTCTCACCGCCGACCGATTTGCGCTCGCGGTCGGGCTTGACCTGGCGATGGCAAATGCCGCGCGAGACGTTGTAATAGTAGCTTCCGGAAATACCGAAGTGCTTCTGCAAAAAGGCCAGGGTCTGGTTGCGGATATCCATCCCGGTATAGAGCCCGAGCCGGTTCATCTTCGATGCCGTCGCCGGCCCGACGCCGTAGAACTTCTTGACCGGTAGACTCGCCACGAAGTCCGGTCCCTGGGACGGCTTGATGACGAACAGGCCGTCGGGCTTGTTCTGGTCCGAGGCGATCTTGGCCAGGAACTTGTTGTACGACACCCCCGCCGAGGCCGTCAGTTGGGTGACGTCACGGATGCGGGCGCGGATGTCCTCGGCGATCTGGGTCGCCGAAGTCATGCCTTTCAGATTTTCGGTGACATCGAGATAGGCCTCGTCCAGCGACAAGGGTTCGACCAGAGGCGTGTAGTCGAAGAAGATGTCGCGGATCTGGTGCGACACCTCGCGGTAGACCTCGAAGCGGTGCTTGACGAAGATCAGGTCGGGGCATTTGCGCTTGGCGGTGACCGACGGCATGGCGGAATAAACGCCGTACTTGCGCGCCTCATACGAAGCTGCCGCTACGACACCGCGCAGACCATCGCCGCCGACTGCCACCGGCTTGCCGCGCAGGTCAGGGAAATCGCGCTGTTCCACCGACGCGAAAAAGGCATCCATGTCGACATGGATGATCTTTCTCTGGGGCGGGGTATCGGCACTGTCCATCGTCTGACTCAGGAGACTTGACTCACACTATATAATTGGAACATTAAGTGAACAACTTATATTTTGACGCCACCCTTATCGGGCGGTAGAGCCTGTTTTGAAAATCTGTCAGGCTCGCCTTCAAGGCTGAGCCGAAAAGGGCTGGTTTCGAGAACCGGAGCGAAGCGTACTTAAGTACGTGAGCACCGGAAGCGCAGAAAACAGCCCTTTGCAGGCCAGCCGGACGGATTTGCATTCAGGCGACAGGAGTGTGCCATGGCAGGACGCATCTATGTGGGGATCGGCGGCTGGACCTATGAGCCGTGGCGTGGGCCCTTCTATCCCGACGGCCTGTCGCAAAAGCGCGAGCTCGAATATGCCGCGTCGAAACTGACCTCGATCGAGGTCAACGGCACCTATTACGGTTCGCAGAAGCCCGAAACCTACCGAAAGTGGCGCGAAGAAACCCCGGACGAATTTCTCTTTACGCTCAAGGGTTCGCGCTACTGCACCAATCGCAAGGATCTGAGCCTGTCGGCCGAGTCGGTCGACCGTTTCCTGAACAGCGGCATCACCGAACTGGGCGCCAAGCTCGGGCCGCTCAACTGGCAGTTCATGGCGACCAAAAAGTTCGATCCGGTCGATTTCGAGAACTTCCTCAAGCTGCTGCCGCCCGAGGTCGACGGGGTTAAACTGCGCCACGCCGTCGAGGTCCGCCATAACAGCTTCTGCTGCGCCGAGTTCGTCGACCTTTGCCGGCGTTATGGGGTCGCCATAATCACCGGTGTCGACGATCCGGACTTCCCGGTGATTGCCGACCTGACGACTGATTTCGGCTATGTCCGCCTCATGGGAAGCCAGGAGAGCGAGCCGCTGGGCTACACGCCCCAGGCGCTGGACGAATGGGCCTACCGCGCCCGCACCCTGGCCGAAGGCCAGGTACCCAATGACCTGGCCACCTTTGGCGGGCCGCGGGCCGCAAAGGACCATGACGTCTTCTTCTACGTCATCGGCGGCCACAAGGTCGTCAATCCGCAGACCGCCATGGCACTGATCGAGAGGCTGGCATGAAACGTATTGTCTGGGGCGTCCTCTCGACCGCCAAGATCGGGATGAACAAGGTCATCCCCGCCCTGCTGAAAAGCGATCAGATCCGGGTCAAGGGCATCGGCTCGCGTAACCTGGTCAATGCGCAGCAGGCCGTGGCGGCGCTAGGACTCGAGCAGGCCTATGGGGCGTACGAAGAGCTGCTGGCCGATCCGGAGATCGAGGTCATCTACAATCCGCTGCCCAACCATCTGCATGTGCCAATGACCCTGGCAGCAGCCCGCGCCGGCAAGCATGTGCTGTGTGAAAAGCCGATGGCGCTGAACGCGGCCGAGATTGATGCGCTCTGCGATGTCAAGGACGTCTATATCCAGGAAGCCTTTATGGTGCGGCATTCGCTGCAGTGGATTGAGGCACGGCGGCTGATCCGCGACGGCGCCATCGGCCGGCCGCAGATGATCCAGTCCTATTTCAGCTACGACAATCTCGATCCCGGCAATATCCGCAACAAGGTCGAATGGGGCGGCGGCGGACTGCTGGATATCGGCTGCTATCCCGTCGTCGCCGGCCGCTTCTTCTTCGACGCCGAGCCGGTGCGGGTCATGGCCCTGATCAAACGCCACGAAACCTTCGGCACGGATGTCATCGCCTCGGCCCTGCTCGATTTCGGCCATGGCCGCCAGTTGAGCTTCACCGTCTCTACCCAGGCGGGACGCAGCCAGAGCATCAATGTCTTCGGCACCAAGGCGCGGTTGTCGTTGCCGATCCCGTTCAACCAACCACCCGACCGCGCGCAGCACATCGTCATCGACAATGGCGCCACGCTCGATGGCGGCACGGCGGTGACGCACACCCTGCCGCCGGCGGACCAGTACCAGTTGATGGGCGAGGCCTTCTGTCGGGCGGTGCGCGGCGAAGCACCCTTGCCCTATGGCCTGGACGACGCCCGCGCCAACATGCGCATTCTCGATGCCTTGTTCCGCTCGGAAACCTCGGGCCAGTGGGAAGAGGTGGCCGCCTGAACGCGCCGGTCCAGATCAATCCTCAGGCCCAGGTGAAACTTCGCCGCGTCGGCCGCGAGGGGCAGCCGCTGCTGGTCATCGACGATGTCGTGCTGGAGCCCGAGACACTGGTCGCCATGGCCGCCGATGCTCCGTTCGCGCCACCGACCGGGACCTATTATCCGGGATTGAACGCACCCCTGCCAAGGACCTATCTGGAGACGCTTCTGCCGGTCCTTCGGCCAAGTTTCGAGCGGGCGTTCGGCATCGCACACGATACGCCTCTGGTCGCCAACGGTTTCTTTGCTTTGGCGACGCACCGGCTGGAGGACTTCGGTCCGTGGCAAAAGATCCCGCACTACGATCAGCTACGGCCAGATCACCTGGCCATGGTGCACTATCTCTGCCCGGGTCAGGCGGGCGGCACGGCCTTTTTCCGCCACCGGACAACGGGGTTTGAGTCGGTCGATCTTGACCGCCGCGAGGTTTACCTCGGTACCGTCCAGGCCGAACTCGACCGGGATGGTGATTTGCTGACCGGCTATACCGGGCCGCAAACGCCGAATTTCGAGATCACCGATTCGGTCGAAATCCGGTTCAATCGGTTGGTGCTTTACCGCAGCAATGTGCTGCATTGCGCCTTGTTCGACGGCGCGAAACTGGAGGCCGATGTCCATACCGGCCGTCTGACGGCGAACAGCTTTTTCCGGCCGAGATAGGCAATTGGCATTTTACGTCTTTCCTCCTCCCCGCTTGTCGGGGAGGGGGACCATGAGCGGAGCAAAACGTAGCAAAGCGAAGTGACGCGCAGCGAAATCGTGGTGGGG
>NZ_GL883078.1:841813-890243 GCF_000204015.1 Asticcacaulis biprosthecium C19
GTCGGTCTTCGACCTCAGGCTTCCACTCACTCGAGCGGTCCCCCTCCCCGACAAGCGGGGAGGAGCAAGAAATTAGCGCTCTTGAAAACAAAGCCTATGGTTTTTAAATAGCTTTTCCCCACGCACGATGTCGTGACAGGGGCAATTATGTGCGCGTTCGCACTATTTTTGTGCTATGCAGCATGATTGTCCGCTTACTGTAAATTCCGTCTTCCCTACTGCTTTTTTATGGGCTGACGGGCAGTATGCCTACATTCCGCAAGGTTTTCAGAGCCTTAGCACAATTCCGTGATCAGTCCAAACAAAGGCGTGAGAAGCATTGACGGCTTTTTCCGCGCGAGAGGACGTGCGTTCCAAGCTCATCGAGGTAAGAATATGCTGCAGTCCAACAGTTTCCAGGCCGCCAATCGGATCGAAGACGAAGACTTCAGCGTAATCGATATTCCCTTTCTAAATGACGCCAAGTCCGGTGCCGTCCGCCTGACCCGGCCGGCGATTATCGGCAACTTCCCGCCGCGCCAATGCGGCCTGGCCACCTTCACGCGCGACATGTACGCCTGCCTGTCCATGGCCCTGCCGAAGGCGCAGTGGAGCGTGGTCGCCATGAATGACCCCGGCGCGTCATACGACTATCCGGCAGAGGTGACGCACCAACTTCCGCAGAACGACATCGAAGCCTACCGCGCCCTGGCCGACGAACTGAACACCGCCGGCAACGACGTGGTCTTCGTCCAGCATGAATTCGGCATCTATGGCGGGCCGTCCGGCCGCTATCTGCTGGCCATGCTGGAGCGGCTCAACATGCCGATCGTCACCACCTTGCACACCATTCTGGAAAAGCCCAACGCCGAACAGCGCCTGGTTATGGATGCCCTGATCCGCCTGTCCGACACCCTGGTCACCATGGCACAGAAGGGCAAGGACATCCTGATGCGCGTCTATCAGGTGCCGGAAGCCCGCATCGCCGTCATCCCGCACGGCGCCCCGTCGCGGCCGCTTCGCGACACCACCAGCTTCAAGGCCGAACTGGGCCTGACCAACAAGAAAACCCTGACCACCTTTGGGCTGCTGTCGCCCAACAAGGGGATCGAGACCGTTATCCAGGCGCTGCCCGATATCGTCCGCGGCTGCCCCAACCTAATCTATCTGGTCATCGGGGCCACCCATCCGCACCTGATCCGCAACGAAGGCGAAAAGTACCGCGACAGCCTCAAGCAGATGGCGCGCGATCTCGGCGTCGAACGCCATGTCCACTTCATCAACAGCTTCGTCAATGATGCCGAACTGGTCGACATCCTGCAGGCCACTGACGTCTATGTCACGCCCTACCTGACCGAGACCCAGATCACGTCGGGCACACTCTCCTATGCCCTGGCGCTGGGCCGGCCGATCGTCTCGACGCCCTACTGGCATGCTCAGGAAGTCCTGGCCGGCGGCGTCGGCGCCCTCTGCCCCTTCAAGGATGTCCACGCCTTTACCCTGGCCATCTCCAACCTGCTGGCCTCGGACACGGCGCGCACCGCCATGTCGCAGCGTGCCTATCAGGCCGGGCTGTCGTCGCGCTGGTCGGCTGTGGCCAACGCCTATGTCACCCGCGCCGAGGCTGACGCCGAACGCCGTACCGAAGAGCCCGGCATCCGCGCCAAGGTCATCGGCGATGCGCCGGCCTGGGGCGCGATCGAGCGTATGACCGATAGCTGTGGTATTTTCCAGCACGGCAAGTACGGCCTGCCCGACCGCGAGCATGGCTATTGTGCCGACGACAATTGCCGCGCCCTGTCGCTGGCAGCGCGCCTGTCGAACATCTCGCCCCTGACGCCGCGCCAGATTGAACTGACGCGCATCTATGCTGCCTTCATGAACCATGCCTGGAACCATGATACGCGTTTCCGCAACTTCATGTCGTTTGGCCGGCAGTGGCTGGACGACGGCGGTTCAGACGACTGCTGCGCCCGGTCTTTCGAGTGTTTGGTCGATGTCGCCCGCTCGAACCTGCCCGAAGACCTGCGCACCTGGGCCGTTAGCCTGGCCAATGACGTTCTCGGCAAGACAACGCAATGGCAATCCCTGCGCGCCCGCGCCATCCTGATCCGCTGCCTGGTCCGCGGTTTCGGCGTCATCGGCGATCCTCAGGAAGTACAGGTTCTGGTCCGCAAGCTCGGCCAATCGGTGCATGGCGCCTACCGGCATCATGCCCGCGCGGGCCACAAGTGGTTCGAACCTTATCTCGCCTATGACAATGCGCGCCTCAGCGAAGGGCTGATCCTGGCCGGTCAGTTCCTGGTCGACAATGCCATGCTGAACGACGGCATCGACTCCCTGCGCTGGCTGATGCAGCGCCAGACCGATGACGCCAGTGGCTGTTTCGTGCCGGTGCCGACCTCGCATTTTAAAGAGGACAGCCAGGGTCGCAACCTGTTCGACCAGCAGCCGATAGAGGTCGTCGCCACCGTCGAGGCCTGCCTCACCGCCTGGACCGTGACCACCGACTCGCTGTGGCGCAATGAAGCCCTGCGCAGCTATGCTTGGTTCCATGGTGAAAACGTCCACAGCCTGCCGATGGTGACCGCGGATGGCGGTTGCTACGACGGTTTGAACCCGAATGGCTTCAACCAGAACCAGGGCGCCGAGTCGATCCTGGCCTATCCGTTGAGCTGGACAGCCCTTAAGGCCGGTCTCTGAGCCCGAAGCTGCGCGTATAACAACACCGTGATCACCCTCTCTCCGTACAAGGACAGAGGGTGTCAAACTTTTTGCAACAGACTATAGGAGGCGGCAATGGACGGATCCGTTCGCACGACACACGGGGAACGCACCTTGACCGAGATGATCATCAGTCCAACGACCCTGCACGCCAACCCCGAGCGCGTCGTTATCCTGCCCTTTTCGATTTCGATCAGCGCGCACAACAGCGCCATGGGCGCCATGTCGCGCGTCGCGCGGATTTGCGCCGCCATCGTCGACATGCCGAACGACGTCGTCAAGGCCGAGCTGGAGATCGTCAATCGCGACTTCACCGGTCGCCACTGGCAGACGCGCGGCATCTTCCTGGAGCGCTTCCGTCAGATCCAGGCGATGCAGGGCGGCATGGATGCGCTGGATGAGGACCATCAGGCGCTGATCGGCGCCTATTTCTGTCACGAGTATAGCTATCAGGCCGCCGCGGTGATGAACCCATCGGTCGTGCCCCACCCAGACCAGACAGGCGCCCCTGTCGGCGCCACCAACTTCATCATGTCGACGCGCACCGTCGGTGAAGGCCATATCTCGACCATTTCTTTCCGCGAAGGCACCTTCCATCCTGACGGCAAGGTCGAGTTGAAACCCGATGCCCAGATCGCGGTGGCCGCCAAGCCCCACGGCAATGCCCCGCTGGACGGCGTGGTGACCGTGCATGGCCACCAGGGCTGCCCGGTGTCAGAGACTGTCTTGTTTCCGGTAACACGCAACCAGAGCAACGGCCTGGAAGACCTGCGCATGGTCAAGTTTACCGACGACAACGGCGCCTCGACCTTTATGGGCACCTACACCGCCTATAATGGCCGCGAGACGGCCTGCGAATGTCTCGAAACCAGCGACTTCCGCTCCTTCAAGCTGACCCCGTTTCGCGGAGCTGCGTCACAGCACAAGGGCCTCGCCCTGTTCCCGCGCCGCATCAATGGCCGCTATGCCGCCGTCGGCCGGCTGGATCATGAAAGCATCTTCTATCTTGAAAGCGACGACCGGCTGACCTGGAACAATGGCGATTTCCTGGCGGGACCGGTGGAACCGTGGGAACTCATCCAGATGGGCAATTGCGGTTCGCCGATCGAGCTGGACGAAGGCTGGCTGGTCCTGACCCACGGTGTCGGCGCGGTGCGGCGCTATTCTCTGGGGGCGATGCTGCTGGACAAGGACGATCCGCGCAAGGTTCTGGGCCGGTCCAAGGTGCCGCTGCTGTCGCCGTCCGAGGACAATCGTGAGGGCTACGTGCCGAACGTGATCTATACCTGTGGCGCCATGCGCTGCGGCGAGTGGGTGTTCCTGCCTTATGGCGTGGCGGATTCGAGCATTCATTTTGCCTCGATCAAGGTCGCGGATTTGCTCAAGCATTTGAGTGTGTAGGCTTTCTTTCACCTCTCCCCGCTCGCGGGGAGAGGGGTTTCTACAGCGATCTTGCCGTTTGTGCCGTAACCGCCTAAAGGAGCGGCTCATTTACGGCTGTAACGAAAGACTGCACAATGTCCTCTCCGGTTCGCGTCCGCATCGCTCCGTCCCCGACGGGCGAGCCCCACATCGGAACCATGTACACCGCGCTTCTCAACGAAGCCTTTGCGCGCCGCAACAACGGCACCTTCATCCTGCGCATCGAGGACACCGACCAGAGCCGCTCGACCCCCGATTCCGAACGCAAGATCATGGAGGCCTTCACCTGGATGGGCCTGCATTGGGAAGAAGGCCCCGACAAGGGCGGCCCCCACGCCCCCTACCGCCAGAGCGAGCGCAAGGACATCTATCACCGCTTTGCCGGCCAGCTCCTGGAGTCGGGCCACGCCTTTCGCTGCTTCTGTTCGGCCGAGCGCCTGGATCTGATGCGCAAGACCCAGCGCATGAAGGGCGAAGCGCCGAAATATGACGGCCGCTGCCTGACCTTGCCCAAGGCCGAGGCCGAAGCGCGCGCCCAGACCGAGCCGCACGTGCTGCGCATGGTGGTGCCGACCGAAGGCAATTGCGAGTTCACCGACGGCGTCTATGGCGATATCTCCATGCCGTGGTCGAACATCGACATGCAGGTGTTGATGAAGTCGGACGGCATGCCGACCTACCACCTGGCCAATGTCGTCGACGACCATGTCATGGAAATCAGCCACGTCATCCGCGGCGAAGAGTGGATGTCGTCGACGCCCAAGCATATTCTGCTGTACCGCCATTTCGGCTGGACTCCGCCGCAGTACCTGCACCTGCCGCTGATGCGCCAGCTCGATCGCTCCAAGCTGTCGAAACGCCGTAACCCAACCTCGATGTCGTGGTTCGAAGCCCAGGGCTACCTGCCGGAGGCCCTGGCCAACTTCCTGGGTCACTACTTTGTCCGCTTCGAAGAGGGCGAGGACGAGCTGATGACGCGCGACGAATTCATCCAGCGCTTCGATATCGCCCAGGTGTCCAAGGCCGGCGCTGTGTTCGACGTCAAGAAGCTGGACTGGATGAACGCGCGCTGGATCCGCGAACGCAAGACGCCGGAGCAGTTCCGCGCGGACGTCATGAAATGGGCGGCACGCGAGAGCCGCGCCGACCGCGTTCTGGACCTGGCCCAGTCGCGGGTCGAAAAGCTGGCCGACCTGGCGCCGCTGATCGCCTTCATGTTCGTCGGCCATATTGACCTGAAGGCCGAGGCTTTCGACGGGCTGAAGGCGACGAAAGAGCAACTGCGCGAGATCCTGACGCGCTCCTATGCGCTGATCGATACCCTGACCGAGTTTACCGGTGAGTCGATCTTCAACGCCGTAGCGGCCATCGCAAAAGAGATAGGCCTGAAGACCAAGGACGCCGCGCCGATCCTGTTCGTGGCGATTACCGGCACGACGCGGTCGCTGCCGGTGTTCCAGGCGATGGAAGTGCTGGGCCGATCGGTCTGCCGCGAACGCCTGCGCGCGGCGGTCAAGCTGGTGTCGGACGAGGAAGAGACGGTCGCCGAAGAAGCTGAAGCGACGGACGCGTAACGCTGTAGAATCCCCTCTCCCCGTTTACGGGGAGAGGTTAGGGTGAGGGGCATGCTGTACCGCCCGGTGTATAAGCGTCTTCGGAAGGCCCGTCAGGCTCGCCGCCCCGCGCCGATCGCGTTCACTTCGTTCCGCTCTCGTCCTCTCACCGCAAGCGGTGGAGGATAATTTTATACGCTTCTCCATCTCCCGCGCTGAGAACTTATGCGTCCGGATGCAGACTGTCTCTTTCTGCAGAGGAGACAGCCATGCTCGACGACAAAAATCCCGAAACCGACCTCGATCTCGATGAACACGCCGGCGACGAAGTCGGCGACAACATCCTGAACGAGGACGAGGACCAAGACCTCGACGACGACGTGGATGACGAAAACGACGAAGGCGAAACTGGCATCGGCGTGATCGACGATCTGTCCAACGGCGACACCGACAGCGAAAACGAAACCGGTACGATAACACCGGCTCTGTAAAGGTTTACACGACATCGCATTGTAAAGGATTACAATCTTTGCGCATCAAGGGACCTGCTCAACCCAGCAGGTCCCTTTTTCGTGACAAAATTTTGCATTGTCGGATCGAATTTTCCGTGTCTACATGGCGTCGTCTCAACACCCCGCAAGAGGGCAAAAGACAGGAGAGAAACATGGACCATCTCAGCATGAACCGCCGCATGGCTCTGGGCGCGATCGCCGGCGCCTTCGGTATGACGCTGATTCCCGCCCTTGCCAGAGCCGCCGACCTTGCCGCAGACCCGACGGCGTCGGAACTCGGCTTTCAGCCCACCACGACCGTCTTCACCGCGGCTCAACGCGCCTTTGTCGCCGCCTACAGCGAGCGCATTGTGCCGACCACCGACACACCTGGGGCGATTGCCGCCGGCGTACCCGCCTATATAGAAATGATGCTGGGCGATTGGTTCACCGGCAACGAACGCGCCGACTTCATCAAGGGCATCGACGCGGTCGAGGCGCACGCCAAAACCAGCCGCAAGAAAAGCTTCGCCAAGCTGAAGGCCGCCATACAGGATGAGGTTATCACCGAGGTGATGAACGGCAAGGTGCCCGGCGCCGGAACCGAGTTTTTCTATGCCTCACGCCAGTTGGTGGTGTCGGGCTATTACAGCTCCGAAATCGGCATGACAGTCGAGCGAGTCTACCTGCCCGTCCCCGGCCGCTATGACGGCGATTACAAGTACGAAGGCCGCGTCTTCACCGGCTGATGGCATACAGCCGCGGGTCTGCGCAGACGGACGGCGGCACCAGGAGAGAAACAAATGCAAGACGCGTCCTATGAGTTCGACGCCATCGTCATCGGTTCGGGGGTCAGTGGCGGCTGGGCCGCCAAGGAACTGACCGAAAAGGGCATGAAGGTGCTGATGCTCGACCGCGGTTACATGGTCGAACACGGCGATTATCCGGGCGAAGGCAAAGGTGCCTGGGAACTGCCCTTCCGCGGCCAGACACAAAAGGCCAAGGTCGAGAGCGACCATTTCAAAGCCCGGTTCGGCGGCGCCGAAGGCTCCGACAAGGCGCATTATTTTAACAACGACCGGCTGAACCCCTATGCCTATGACGAAGGCAAGGATTTCCGCTGGGTCCGACCGGCCATTGTCGGCGGCAAGTCGATCCTGTGGGGCCGGGTGTCGCTGCGCTGGAACGCCACCGACTTCGAAGCCAACAAGAAAGACGGCAACGGCAATGACTGGCCGATCCGTTATGACGACATCGCGCCGTGGTATGACTATGTCGAATCCTATGCCGGCATTGCCGGCAACAAGGACGGGCTGGACGAACTGCCCGACGGCCAGTTCCAACCGCCGCACCCGATGAACGTGGCCGAGCGCTGGGTCCAGGACCAGTTCAAGTCGAATGTGCCGGGCCGTCACTTCATCCATAACCGCGTCGCCAACATGACCGAGGACAAGCCCGAACAGGGCCGGTCGCGTTGCCAGAGCCGAAGCCAGTGTGCGCGCGGCTGTTCGTTCGGTGCCTATTTCTCGACCCAAGCGGTGACCCTGCCGGCGGCGCGCGCCACCGGCAACCTGACCCTGATCCCCGACTCCGTGGTGACGTCGCTGGAATATGATGAGGCCAAGAAGCGCGTCACCGGCGTGCGCGTCATCGATGCCAACACCAAAGAAGCCAAGACCTATCGCTCACGCATCGTCTTCCTGTGCGCCTCGACCCTGGCTTCGGTGCAGATCCTGCTGAATTCGCGCGCCGAAGGCCGTTCCGACAGCTTCGCCAATCAGAGCGGGACCCTTGGCCGTTATGTCATGGACCACATCTTCCGGGTCAGCATTTCGGGCGAGGTCCCGGGCTTCAATGACATGATCGAATATGGCCGGCGGCCGGGTGGGATCTACATCCCGCGCTTCCGCAACCTGCGCGACGACCAGAAAAACGAAGTCGACTTCGTGCGCGGGTATGGCTACCAGGGCGGCGCCGGTCGCGGCCCCAAATGGCCGGAAGGCTTTGGTGCCGACATGAAGGAGCAGATGCGTGAATACGGAGCGTGGCGGATGGGCATGATGGCGTTCGGTGAATGCCTGCCCTATCGCGACAACACCCTGACCCTGTCGCCGACCAAGGTCGACCGCTTTGGCGTGCCCCTGGCTGTGTTCAATGTCACCTTCCACGACAACGAATACAAGATGATGGCCGACGCCAAGCAGGAAGGCATCCGGATGCTGACCGCGGCGGGCCTGAAAAACGTCAAGGCCGAGCAGCGCGAACACGTGCCGGGTGACGCCATCCACGAAATGGGCGGCGCGCGCATGGGCCACAGTCCGCAGGAGTCGGTCGTCAACAAGTGGAGCCAGGCGCACGACGCGCCGAACCTGTTCATTACCGACGGCGCCCAGATGGCGTCGACCTCGTGCGTCAATCCCTCGATCACCTTCATGGCCTTGACGGCGCGCGCCGCCGACTATGCCGTGAAGCAGGTCAAAGCCAATATTATTTAAGGAAAATTCGTCATGAACGCCTTTACCCCTTCGCGCCGCGGATTCCTGATGGGCGCCGCTGCGCTCGGCCTGGCCAGCGCCGGTTCTGCCCAGGCCCACGCCTATCATCATCTGGGCATGCAACTATACACCGTACGTGATGCCTTCAACGCCGACCCCTTGGCCGCGCTGACAAAGGTCAAGGCGATCGGATTTGCCGAGGTCGAGACCGCCGGCCTGGCCGGACGGACCGCGAAAGAGATCCGCGGCTTCTTGGATCAGGCTGGGCTGAAAGCTGTATCGAGCCATGTGCCGCACGACGACTGGTTCACCCGCCCCGAGGCGGCACTGGACGAGGTCGCGACGCTTGGCGGCAGCTATGCCGTCCTGGCCTGGCTCTCGCCGGAGCGGCGCAAGGACTGGGCCAAGCTGGGCGAACAGATGAACGGCTGGGCCGACCTGGCCAAGGCGCGCGGCATCACGGTGGCCTATCACAACCACGACTTCGAGTTCGTGAAGACGGCCGAAGGCATGCCGTTTCATATCCTGATGGAAACGACCGACCCGGCCAAGGTGGCGATCGAGCTCGACTGTTACTGGGCCAGCTTCGCCGGCCACGATCCGCTCCATGTCCTGCATGAGCATGGCGACCGCATCAAGCTGCTGCACCTGAAGGACAAGGCGGCTGACGGCAAGATGACTTCGGTCGGTTCGGGCGTGATCGACTACACGGCGGTGTTGAAAGCGGCCAAGGAAAAGGGCGTGACGAATGTGTTTGTCGAGCACGATAACCCGACGGACGCCTTTGCCAGCCTGCAGGCGAGCTATGCGTATCTGACCAAGACCTAGGTTCTGCTCGGCCGGTGGAATCAAAAGACGGAAAGAGCGGAAAGAAACGGAATTCCGGTCGTGGCAACTCGCGCGCGAAGCGCCTTCATTCTATGTGTTTGGGGTTTTGCGCCAGCCGGCTTGAAACCCTGAATTCCGTGTCTTCAGTTTGCGACGCCGCAGGCGGTGCTTCAGTGTTTTTGGTGTTCCACTTAAATGCCGGCGACAGGCCGGCTGGCGGAGATATCTCTGAGATGAAGAAGAGGAACACGGACCACACGGAGGCCGCTACGCGGCGACACTGAAAACACGGAATTCAGGGTGTGTAGGGCTTGGGTGCAAAACGTCATCGTTTTCGGGAATGAAGGCGCTTCGCGCGGGAGGTGCCACGACCGGAACTCCGTTTCTTTCCGCCTCTTTCCGTCTTTTCCGTCGTTTGATTCTACCAGCCTTTCATGCAAAAAAACGCCCCCGGCCAGGGAGCGGCCGAAGGGCGAGTCATGCGGGAGGTGGATACGCTTGACGACGGACTAATCTTACTTTTCCGTGCCCGGAACCGACGTCTTGGGCAGCTTGCCGTTGCCGATACGGCCTTCATTGCGAAGTGCGCGACCCTTATCGGCCATCTTGTCGTTGTGAACGGCTTCGCCCAGCTCTTCTTCGGCGGCGCCGACGGTTTCCTTGATGCTCGACTTGATCGACATGGTCAGTCTCCTGATGAAATGATCATCGCCCGCCATCCTGGCTGCGATTGAACCAAGCCTATCAGCCGCCGCATAAGTTTGATGCGCGCAGCCGTCGCCGATGACGTAAAAATCGGATCAAGGGTGCGCACGTGCCGTCCAGCCTGTGGACAATTCCTTTATATTATAGGCATTCGCCGTATCTTTATGCCGCCTTTATAATATCCGCTGACGTCCACATGGCTTCCTTAAACGCGATGCACCAATCTAGGATTATCACGTCCACGGTTTCCGGCGCGGCACAGTCCGGGGCTCTTTACCGCCCCCCCTAGCCTAAGACCTCGGATTATACGCCGTGCAAGCAATCCGTGGACGTGAGCCCTTTTCCTCCCCCGAAAAATTGACCTCCCTTTTGTTTGTACAGGAGACGAACCATGCTTTCTTCCGCGACCAAGGCCGCCGCCAATGTTACCAAGACCCTGGCTGAAAACGACATCCGCAACGCTGCCCGCGACACCGAAAACACCGGCCGTGACATCTTGCACAATGTCAGCGATTACGCTCAGGATGCCGGTCAGAAGGTTCGCGGCTTCGTCGACAAGACCGTCGATCAGACGCGCAGCACGACCGACAAGCTGACGACCGAAATCAAGTCCAATCCCATTCGCTCCAGTGCCATTGCGCTGGGGGCCGGTTTCATCCTCGGCGCCCTGCTGGCGCGCCGCTAAGCTTATTCGTTCGCATCGGGTCATCAAGCCCCCCCCGAGTGATGATCAGATGCCGGAGCGGAGCATGGTGTCCTGGCCATGCTCCGCTCCCGAAGTTTTTGGAAGCCGCCAGGCTGGCCTGCAAAGAGCCGTTTTCTGCGCTTCCGGTGCTCACGTACTTAAGTACGCTCCGCTCCGGTTCTCGAAACCAGCCCTTTTCGGCTCAGCCTGACGGCCTCCCTGTAATTAACCTCATTGAGAGAACACGATGTCGGTCATTTTGCGGCTTCTGGATCTGCTTTCGGCCAGCCATAAACTGAAAGATTCCAAGCCGTACGTCATGCGCGCCCTGGCTGGCATGGCCGTGTTCCTCATGCTCAGCGTCTTCGCCACCTTGATGACAGCCTTGCTGTTCGCCTCCCTGCTTTGGCTGATTTATGCCGAAATGCTGGCCGCCGGCGTCGGCAGCGCCTTTGCCGGTACTCTGGTTGCTGGCCTGGGTCTGATCACCATTGGCCTGACGGCCTTCGCCGCCCTGCGCACCTGGGCTGCCGTCCGCACGGACATCGACCTTGTATTCAATGCCCAGACGCCGGTTGTCAGCAAGGTCGCCGACCGCGTCAGCAACATCGCCGGCGCCTTTATCTCCGGCCTTCGCAGCCGCAGAGCCTGAAATTCCCTATAAAATTTTAGCTCTTACCGCGTTTTTACATTCAACATGGCCCCGCTTATTGTCCGTTTACACCCCGCCCGATAGGGTGCAGGGTGGCTGGGTGATGCCGCCGTTTCATCCCGGCGGCGGGCCGGACGCTTGAGCCGTCAGGCCGGGCATGCCACAATCAAGAAAAAAGCTGGCCGGTTAATTATGCGCTTGCCCTGGGGAATTACCGTCAAAGAGGTCTATCTGGCCTTCTTCGCCGTGATCGCCATTGCCTTGTGCGGCTTCATCATGGTCATCTACGGTCAATACGAGCGCGTCCAGCAATCGCACAAATACACGATCTACCAGTATGAAAATATCCGTCAGAGCCGGATGATCCTGAGTGACGTCATCGACATGGAAACCGGCGTGCGCGGCTTCGTCCTGTCGGGCCAAACCCGCTTCCTGCAACCTTATGACCGGGCCAATGCCCGTCTGCGCGACGAAATCTTCGCCCTGCGCAACCAGACCTATTACGAACCCACCTCCTTTGCCGAAACCAATGCCTGGCTGGAACAGATCGAGGCCATCCAGACCTTGCTGGCCAAACAGGTTACCCGGGTCAAGTCCCAGGGCCGCAGCGTCATTTCGTCGGCCGAAATGGAGGAGGAGGTCCAGCAGATGGACCGCCTGCGCACGACGGTGGAGGCTGCCGTCGACAAGCGGCTGATCATGCTGCGCCAACAGGTCGAACTCGTCGACAAGCAGCGCAACAATTTCCTCTATATCCTCGTTTTTGGCGCCGTCCTGGGGGTTGGGATCCTGCTGGCCGGCACGGTGCTGATCATCCGGCTGGAAAGCGAGAAGGAAAAGGCCGAGGACGAGAATCGCCGCGCCGAATCGCGCTTCCTGGCCGTGATGAACGGGGTCAATGACGGTCTGTATGAGCTCAACTTCGTCAATGACTCCATGTTCATGTCGCACGAGTTCAAGGCCATGCTGGGCTATGACGACGATGAACTGGAGGAAACGGCCGAGACTGCCATCGCCCTGATTCACCCAGACGACGTCGAAGCCTCGCTGGAGGTCCGCCGCGACTACATCACCAAGAAGGTGCCCTTCTACAGCAATGTGTTCCGCATGAAGCACAAGGACGGCACCTGGCGCTGGATCCTGTCGCGCGGCATCGGCACCTGGGACAAATTCGGCCAGATCCGCAGCCTGATCGGTACCCATACCGATATCAGCGAACAAAAGGCGCGCGAAGAAGACCTGCGCCAGCTCAATGCCGACATGGAAGCTTTCACCTACATCACCTCGCACGACATGCGCTCGCCACTGGTCAACCTGAAAGGCTTTTCGCACGAACTGGCTATTGCGGTGCATGAGGTCAACGAACTGCTGGAACCGAAGAAGGACCAGATCGGCGCCCCGACGTGGGACAAGCTGGAAACCATCCTCAAGCGCGATGTACCGGAGGCCCTGGGCTTTATCGGTAACGCCGTCGACCGCATGGACACCCTGACCACGGCCATCCTGGACCTGTCGCGTATCGGCAAGTACGTCTATCAAGACGAGAAGGTCAATGCGCGTGACGTGGTCGACACCTGCCTGGGCGCCCAAAGCTACGAAATCAGCAACAAGGGGGTCGAGGTCAAGGTCGGCGCCCTGCCGGAACTGGTCACCGACCGCACGGCCCTGGAGCAGATCTTCTCCAACCTGATCGACAATGCCGTCAAATATCTGCGCGCCGATGAACCGGGTAAAATCGAGATCACCTGCCACGAAACCGGCCGCGATTATATCTTCTCCGTTCGGGACAATGGTCGCGGCATTGCGCCGGAGGACAGCGACCGGGTGTTCAACATCTTCCGCCGCGCCCGCAACACCGGCGATGTGCGCGGTCTCGGGATCGGCATGGCCTTCGTCAAGGCGTCGCTGCGGCGCATGTCCGGCGCCATCTGGTTCGAATCGGCGCTGAACAGCGGCACGACCTTCTTTTTCAGCCTGCCCAAGAAGACGCTGGAGGCACTGCGGCCGGCCGTCGAAAACCGCAGGACCGCCTCGACCCGCGGAGGGCGCGGATGATGGAGCCCTTTGCCCAGCCCTTCACCGTGGTGATGATCGAGGACGATCCCGGCCACGCGGCCCTGATCCGGCGCAACCTCCAGCGCGGCGGCGTCATGAACCCGATCACCCTGCTCACCACAGGGACCGAGGCGGTAGACTATTTCTTCCCCGAAACGGGCGCGGCCGGATCGCATATTCCCGATGCCCATGAGCCCTGCGTTGTCATGCTGGACCTGAATCTGCCGGATATCGACGGGTTTGAGATCTTGCGCCGCCTGAAGGCAGATGACCGTACCCGCCTGATCCCGGTCGTGGTGCTGACCACCACCGATCATCCGAAAGATATTGACCGGTGCTATGCTTTGGGGTGCAATGGGTTTATGACCAAGCCGGTCGGCTATGAGGCCTTTTCTGACGCGATTCGTAAACTGGGGCTGATGCTGACCGTCGTGCGCGTACCCCACATTCCCGACAATCGTCATGGCTAATACAACAGACCCCTCTGGAAACCCCTCAGGAAAACCTCCAGGCGCCGCATCCGGCAACGCGTCCGGACGTGCCACGACGCACCACGCCATGCACCGCATCCTTTATGTCGAGGACGATGCGGCGCTGAGCCGTCTGTTGCAGCGGCGCATGGAGCGCGCTGGCCTGACGGTCGATACCGTGGAAACCGCCGAGGCGGGCCTTGAGGCGCTGAAGGCCACCACCTACGACCTGGTCCTGGTTGACTACAACCTGCCGGGCATGAACGGTCTGGAGTTGCTGGATCATCTCAGCCGGATGCCCCAGCCGCCACCCGCCGTCATCCTGACCACCGGCGGCGATGAGCGCATCGCGCTGGAGGCCCTGGAAAAGGGCGCCGCCGACTATGCGGTCAAGGACGTCAACCAGACCTATCTCGACCTGTTGCCGGCCATCATGACCTCGGCCTTCACCAAGGAGCGGCTGCTGCGCGAGAACGCCCAGCAGCGCGACGAACTGCAGCACGCCAAGGAACGCGCCGAGGCGGCCAGCCAGGCCAAGAGCCGCTTCCTGGCGACCATGAGCCACGAAATCCGCACGCCGATGAACGTGGTCACCGGCCTGGCCAGCGTCCTGGCCAAGTCGCCGCTGAACGACGAGCAGAAGAAGATCGTCGACACGCTGCGCACCAATGCTGACCTGCTGCTGAAGCTGATCAACGATCTGCTCGACATCAGCCGCATCGAGGACGATCACATCGACCTGGAGCAGTTGCCGTTCGAGGTCTCGGCCATCCTGCGCGATATCCGCGTCATGTTCGAACAGGATATCGCCCGCAAGGGGCTGACACTCCAGTTGGAGGACAAGACGCACGGAACGGTGTTGCAGGGCGACCGGACGCGGCTGCAGCAGGTGTTGATGAACCTGGTCAGCAACGCCTTGAAGTTTACCGATTCGGGCGAGATTACCCTGCGCGCCGAGGTCACGCCCGACGGCGACGATCACACCATCCTGCACATGAGCGTCAGCGATTCCGGCATCGGCATCGAGCGCGAAAAGCTGCCGCTGATTTTTGAGAAGTTTACCCAGGCGGATGAAACCATCACCCGGCGCTATGGCGGTTCGGGCCTCGGCCTGTCGATCGCGCGTTCGCTGGTCGAACTGATGGGCGGCGATATCCGCGTCGAAAGCCGGCCGGGCGAAGGCTCGGTCTTCCACGTCACGCTGCGTCTGCCGCGCGGCTTTGCCCGTGAAGCGGTGACCGAACCCGAACTGCCGCGCCGTCGTCCAATGGAGGGCGAGGCCAAGCCGATGGTGCTGATCGTCGAAGACTATGCGCCGAACATCATGGTGCTGTCGCTGATGCTGGAGGAGCTCGGCTACGACGCTCTGGCCGCGGCGTCGGGCGTCGAGGCCATCCACATGGTGCGTGAGCGCGACCATCCCTTCCATGCCATCCTGATGGACGTCCAGATGCACGGCATGGATGGGCTGGAGACCACCGGCTGCATCCGCGAACTGGAAGACGAGGATGCGCGCAATATCATTATCGGGGTGACGGCGCACGCCCTGGCGGGCGACCGCGAACGCTGCCTGGCGGCGGGGATGGACGACTATATTTCCAAGCCGGTGTTGCCGGATATCCTGGCGATGAAACTGGGCCAGATCCGGTAAGGCAACAAACGGAATTCCGATAGCCGAATCTCCCGCGCGAAGCGCTTTGACGGCTTGATGGTTCAAGTGATGCACTGGCGTATTTTCACCTGGAATTCCGTGACTTCCGTGCACGCCGCCACAGGCGGCACTTCAGTGTTTTCCGTGTTCCTCTTAAAAATCTTCGGTTTACCTGAGGCTTTTAAGAGGAACACGGAAAACACTGAGGCCGCTGCGCGGCGACACTGAAAACACGGAATTCAGGACGACCGACATCTTTCAGAACAGCTAATATCTGTCAGGAAGTAAGGCGCTTCGCGCGCAAAGTGCCGCACCCGGAATTCCGCTTCTTTCCGTTTCTGTCCGGGTGTTCCGTCGTTTGAGTCTAAGAACCTGTCCGAACCTTACCGGCTCCTTACGGGGCCGAAGCGGCTTCGGCACTGCGACCTTGCAAGCCTTGGCATAACGTCACCTTCAACCGGGGGCGCTCATGGCCCCGAAATGGAGGCGATGAACGTCATGCCCGATCAAAGCGATCAAACCCTGAATGCCGCAGCGCCCGCCACCTCCCATCTCGAGCAGGTCGAAAAGGTCTCCCGCGACCTGCGCAAGCTGCTCAACGGCTGCGAAGGCGCCCGGCTGAAGACCGACGTCAAGGCCCAGATCGAAAGCCTTAACGCCTGGACCGAAACCTATCTCGACGGCCTCAACGCCGTTCAGAAGCTGACCGAACAGGGTCTTGGCACCTTGCATGACGCCCAGAAGGAACTCGCACTCTGCCTGGAAGAATATCTGCGCCTGGAAGACGAAGGCGGTAACCCCGCCACGGCCGACCAGCAGTACCGCACCGACGAAGTGTCGCGCGCCCTGCGCCGGATCAACATGCTGATCCCCGCCTTCGATACGACCTTTGCCGATCCCACGCTTGCAGAGCCCGGCGAACCGACGCCCGATACGGCGCCGGAACCGGCCCAGCCCGAGATTCCCGATCAACCGGACCAGCCGGAGACCTCTCCGGATTTGCAGCCCGACATTCCCCCCGTCACGCAACCCGAAATGCGCAGTCACGCTGCCTGAGCCGAGGACCCCATGATGAACGCTCATGTCGCCCCTTTCCCGACCCGCCGGCCGTCACCCCCGATCCACCAATCGACGATCGACGGGGACGTCTATGACGAAGACCTGCCGCCGGAACTGTTCGACGAGGATGAGGACCGCGAAGATTTGGTCACTTATCTGCATATCGCTGAACACGTCGAAGATTGAGGCAAGAAATGAGCACGACACGCGGTTCGCCACTCGGCCGGATTCTGGTGATCATTCTGGTGATCGTCCTGATCATCGCCGGCATCTGGTACTTCAACAAGAACAACTCGACCACGATCGGCGAGCATGTCGGTGAGGCTATTGACGCCGTGCCCGCGGCCGCCAACAAGGCCATTGAAGAGGTCAAGGACAGCGACACCCTGTCCAGCGTTGGCGAAAATCTCGAAGAAGCCGGCGAAAACGCCGGCAAGGGCCTGGAAAAGGCCGGCAAGTCGACCTCCAGCGCCGTCTCCAAGGCCACCGACGGCGACGACAGAACCTGAGAAAGGAACGATCGATGAAAGGCATTTTACTGTGGCTGGTGGGCATACCGATCCCCATCATCATCCTCCTCTATCTGTTTGGCGTCATGCGGTAGTACTGGACCGATCACGGCTTCGATCTTTCCCCGGGTCGAGGCCCTGATCCATGACGCGGAGCAAGGCGTAAACCTTGCTCCCTCTTTTTCATTTTTGTGTTTGCGGTGGCGCGGACCGCATATTCGAGTTAGACAATTATGATGCCCGCCAACGACATGTCCTCGCCTTCGCACGATCAAATCCGCGAATATCTGCACCGCCAGATGCTGTCGTCGGTGTCGCACGACCTGAAGACGCCGCTGGCGACCATTATCGGGTCACTGGAAGTGATGACGCTGCTGGATGCCAAGCTGTCCGAGGACAAGCGCCGCGCCCTGGTCAGTTCCGCCCTCACCGAAGCCTTCCGGCTCGACTATTTCATCACCAACATCCTGGACATGGCCAAGTTCGAAGCCGACGCCGTGCGGCCGCGTTTTGAATCGGCGCGGCTGAGCCAGATGATCCAGGATTCGCTGTCACGGCTAGGGCCTTTGAAGACGCGTGGCGAGTTGGAGATTACCCAGGTGGGTACCCAAGACGAGATTGTTACCGATCCGATGCTGGGCGCCCGGGCGATCGGCTTGGTGCTGCATAATGCCTTCAAATTCGGTGGCCGCAAGGCCGGCAAGGAAACGCCTCGGGTCGAGGTCGCCTACGGCATGAAGGACGGTTACGGCTTCGTCCGCATCCGGGACCATGGCGAAGGCATTCCCGACGATCAGCAGGTGGCGGTGTTCGACAAATACACCCGCCTGCAAAAGTCCGATCAGCAGGCCGCCGGCACGGGTCTGGGCCTGACCATCTGCCAGCATATCATGCGGCTGCTGCATGGACGGATCGAGCTGACCAACCACTCCGAAGGCGGAGCGGTGTTTACGCTAATCTATTCCGATAACCGCAAGTCGTAATCCTGCTTATTCTACGGAGCGGAAATAGTTTTAAAGCGGATCCACAGATTAGACAGATTTCACAGATTAAGCCTCTGAATAATCTGTGAAATCTGTCTAATCTGTGGACCCACTTTAACGCAATTGCCGCTACGCGGCCGGTTCAGGTCCGACACATAAAAAAAACCGGCCGCGAGGGCCGGTTCTTTATTTGGATTTTACTGCCGTCACAGTGGGGGATTGGCGCTGCGGCCGGTGATCATGCGGTACACCAGGCTGGCGATAAACAGCACCACAAAGATCACGGCGATGAACTTGGCGATTTCGGCGAAGGTGCCGGCCAGGCCGGTGAAACCGAAGAAGGCGGCAACCACCGCCAGAATAAAGAAAGTCACAATCCAGTTTAACATGGTCTTCTCCTGTCAGGCTCCGGCCTGGAGCCGGGCGTCATCCTGAGCGTAGGTGAGCGACGATAAATATACAAAGACGAGTCGTCGCTCCGAAATAAGGAAAACGTCAAAGGCCATTATCCGAAACAGAGATACAAAAAACCAGGGCCGGCACGCGCCAACCCTGGTTTTCCACCATCACGTTTTTTATAGACCTTAAGCCTGCTGGATCTTTTCCGGCTCCGGATTGATCAGGTCCATGCGGTAGCCGATGCCGGATTCCGACACGATCGACTTGCCCAGGCCCGGCCGGGTTTCCAGCTTGTCGCGCACCTGGCCGATATAGACGCGCAGATACTGCGTATCCTCCAGGTGGGCAGGGCCCCAGACTTCCTTCAGGATCTGCTTGTGCGTCAGCATGCGGCCACGGTTGACCAGGAAGAAGCGCAGCAGGTCGTATTCCTTGGGCGTAAAGCCGATACGCTCGCCATCGATAAAGACTTCATGGCGTACGAGGTCCATGCGGATCGGGCCATGGACGATTTCTGGCTCGCCGACTTCCTTGACCGCCGATTTGCGCAGATTGGCATTGATACGGGCCAGCAGAACCTCAGCCGAAAAAGGTTTGGTAACATAGTCATCGGCACCGCAGTTCAACGCCGGCGCAGCGTCGGCGTCTTCCGAGCGCGCAGTCAGCACGACGATCGGCACATTCGACCACTCACGGATCTTGGCGATGACCTCCTTGCCGTCAATGTCCGGCAAGCCCAGGTCAAGCAGGATCAAATCGGGGCGAACCGAGGCCGACAGGCGCAAGGCCTGCTTGCCGCTGTCGCATTCGCACACCTTGAAATCCGCGGCTTCCAGAAAAATGCTCAGCATTTTGCGGATTTCGTCTTCGTCATCCACAATCAGAACTGTGTTTTTCTTTTCCAGCATTTGACGTCCCAAAGAGGTAAAATTTGCACACCCCCGGATGACGGAAAATGGATAGAACCGCCCCAGAGATATCGTAACATGTAGGAGGTCAAAAATAAAAAATAAATGCGAGACGAATACCATCCTGCAAAGCGGCCGACAAACAGGTGCGGGTTGGTATTCGCATTTTTTTAGCTCAAACGCCGCATGGCGCGCCGCATATGCGGCGGCGCGCAGTCGCGCTTGCCAGATGCGATGAGTGAAGGTCATCGCATCTGGCAAGTAGGTTTTACCGCCGGCTACTATGCCAAAATTGCTGCCGGCTGGACGCCGCTGGCCTGGGCCGCCAGTTCGATAAAACGCGCCAGGGTGTGGTCACGTTCTGTGACCGCATCGGCATCGTGCGTCGTCAGGCGAATCTGCACACGGTTATAGACGTTGAACCATTCGGGATGGTGGTCGATGCGATCAGCCTCGGCCGCTACCGACGCCATAAAGGCAAAGGCCGCCTTAAAATCGGCAAAAGTAAAGTCGGCGCGGATGGCCTTACCGTCCGGATCGATTTTCCAATGCGGGTAATCCTGGGTCAGGGCCAGCAGTTCGTTTTCCTTGAGCTTATGCACGGCGGTCGCCTCCGATTTTGGCGCATCATGAACCCAAAGCTATCAAACGCCAATGGCCTTGGAACCCTCAGACGGTAAAGCCGTTGTCAGGCGTTGAACGGCGGGTTAAGTCGAGTGCAAATAAAAACACGGGAGGTCATCATGAAGGTACTGAAACAATGGGTTCTGGCTTTTGTGATGGCGACGGCGCCCCTGGGTGCACCCTTGGCCGCCCTGGCGAACCCGGCGCCCCCGCGGATAAGGCAGCCTATGCCGACGTGACGCCGCAATACATCCTGGTCAATGGCGATCTGCGCACGGGTGTCAGCCTGTCCGGCCCGTGGCACTGGTCGCTCGACCCCTACCGCGATGGCCTCTACGACTTTCACGGCAAGCCCTACGACCCAACAAAGGGCCGCGCCATGGACATCAGCGTTGCCGACGCCATGGCCAAGAATCCCAACGCGCTGTTCGAACACGACATCCACCGCGCGCCGGTGACCCAGGTGCCAGGCTCGTGGATCGGTTATGATCCGGAGACGCGTCACTATGACGGGCTGATGTGGTATCTGAAGACCTTCGACGCACCCGCGCGCTCAGCCAAGCGGGTGTTTCTGCGTTTTGGCGCCGCCGATTACCGCGCCGATGTCTATCTCAATGGACAGAAGGTCGGCAGCCACGAAGGCGGCTTCACCCCCTTCAGCTTCGAGGTGACGGATATCCTGCGCGAAAAGGGCAACAATCTGATCGTCGCTGTCGATTCCAAGCGTTCGGCCGACACGGTGCCGCCGACCATCACCGACTGGGAAACCTATGGCGGCATCACCCGCGATGTCCGCCTGGTCATCACGCCGCAGACCTTTGTCGATGACGACTTTATCCGCCTCACAAAGGACGGCCGCATCGCCGCCGATGTCGCCCTGGAAGGCGCCGGCAAGGCTGGAACCGCGGTCGAGGTGGCCATTCCGGCGCTGAAACTGACCCTGAAGGGCACGACCGACGCCCAGGGCCGCGTGTCGCTGAGCGCCGCCGCGCCGAAAAGCCTCAAGCGCTGGTCGCCGGATACGCCGGTGCTGTACGACGTCACCGTCAAGGCCGGAGAAGATACCGTCAGCGACCGCATCGGCTTTCGCACCATCGAGGTCCGCGGCGCCGACATCCTGCTGAACGGCGAACCCATCTATCTGCGCGGCATCTCGCTGCACGAGGAAGAGTTCGGCACCTCGCCCCAGCGCATCATCACGCAATCGGCGGCGCGCGCGCTTCTGGGCGAGATCAAGTACGGGCTGAACGGCAACTATGTCCGACTGTCGCACTATCCGCACTCGGAGGTGATGACGCGCATGGCCGATGAAATAGGCCTGCTGGTGTGGTCCGAGGTTCCCGTCTATTGGACCGTTAAGTTCGACAGCCCGACCGTGCTGAAGGCCGCGCAGCGCATGCAGGCGGAGAACATCCTGCGTGACCGTAACCGCGCCTCGATCATCATCTGGAGCATCGGCAACGAAACTCCGGTCAGCGATGCCCGCAACAGCTTCTACACGGCCATGGCGCAACACGCGCGCGCCATCGACGGCACCCGACTGGTCTCGGCGGCATTGCTGAGCCACCGCCAGATCGTTGACGGCCGCATCGACATCACCATCGATGACCCGATCGTGCCGGAACTGGATGTGCTGGCGGTCAATACCTACAACGGCTGGTACGGCAACGACAAGATCGAGGACGTGCCCAACACCGTCTGGCACAGCGCTTCGGGCAAGCCTTTGCTGCTGTCGGAGTTCGGCGCCGATGCGCAGTACGGCCATTTCGATTCCGAGCATCACAGCCGTTTCAGCGAGGACTACCAGGTCGATTTCTATAATGGCACCCTGGCCATGGCGGACAAGATCCCGTTCCTGCGCGGCATGTCGCCGTGGATTCTGAAGGACTTCCGCTCACCGCGCCGCCAGACCACCTGGCAGGAGGGTTGGAACCGCAAGGGGCTGGTGTCGGAAACCGGCCAGCGGAAAAGGGCGTTTTTTGTGCTGAGCGACTATTATAAGAAAAAGGCGGCGGAGGAATAAAGCGCCGAGCTCTTGTACCGCAGTTTTTGGAAGTTGCTCCGAGGAGACCAATGAATTTTACGCCTGTCAACAATCTTGAAGCAGAATTGGTGAGCGTTCGGAGTGGTCACGTCCCGATGACCAGTTTCCTGCGCTTGCTTTGTGCATCTGATTTATATGTGCCGAGTGCGAATGAAGTCGGGCAAGATTGGTCAGGGCTCCAACCTGTCATCTTCGACAAGGAAGGTGTACAAATGGTCGCCTGCTTTACCGCTTTGGAGCGCATTGCTGATGCTTCAAAATTGGCCCCCTATTGCCTAACGATACGCGGCGGCGAATTTCTGAGACGCATTCCGCACGAGTTTGGGCTGGTTGTTAATCCCGGGCATGAGGTCGGTTTTGACGTGCCGCCCATAGGCCTGCGAAAAATCATATCCGAATTCGCCTAAGTCCATTCATGTCGACGCGCGGCTTGGCAAGAGGGGCGAACTGCAAGGGCCTTGCCTCGGAAACCGGTCAGCGCAAGCGGGCATTCTTTGTGCTGAGCGAGTATTACCAAACGAAGGCGGCGGAGCACTGACACTTTCTTATACCTCCCCGCGCCTCTTCGCGTGGGGAGGGGGACCGCTCGAACGAAACGTAGCCAAAGGCGGAGTGAGTGAGGTGCGGTGGTGGGGCGACTTACTTTTGGCTCAACCGCGCCTGGACAGTCAGCCAAATACCGTCCGCTGCTCCATCTGGATCGCGGAATACCTCTCCGGCCGGAATTCGATACACTTCGATACCCTATTCATTCAGCCAGCGGTCTCGTCGTTCGTCTCGGTCGGAATCGTGAAGGGCTCCGTCAACTTCCACGTATAGCTTTACCTTGTGGCAGTAGAAATCGAGAATATACGGCCCCTTCGGATGTTGGCGACGAAAAGCGATTCCGTCGCCATCCCTGTGCTTCAGTCTATCCCATAGAAGGAATTCCGGCGTCGTAAGCTCACGCCGCATTTCCTTGGCGAGGGCCAGTTTTCGGATGTCCCTTTTCATGGTTTCAAACTATCAATCTACGGCATTTTCGTAAAGTCGCCCCCCCACCACATCTCACGCGCTGGCGGCCTACGGCCTGGCTCGCTCGTGCGGTCCCCCTCCCCACGCAAAGAGGCGTGGGGAGGTATAAGATTAAACGCCCTTCAGATACTTATAGCTGCTCGCTAAGCTCACAAACCCATCCGTCGGGTTGTCGTGCTCGACATAGACCTGTTCGACGCCCTTGGCCTTGGCGACCTTCAGCACCTTGTCCCAGGGGATTATGCCTTCACCGACCGGCGCCATGTCACCTGACGGCGTCTTATCCTTCAGGTGCAGGGTCTTGATGCGATCGCCGTGTTCTTCCAGCACATGGACAGGATCGTGGCCCGCTAGGCTGCACCAGTAGCAATCGAGCTCGATTATCACCAACTCAGGATCGGTGCGCTCCAGCAGGATATGGAACGGCATCTCCGGCCCTTTCCCCACAAACTCGAAATCGTGGTTGTGATAGCCGAAGACGACCCCGCGTTCCTTGGCCAGTTCGCCCCAGTGATTCATCCGATCGGCCCACATGGCCCAGTCACCGCGCTGATCCTGCGGGATCCACGCCATGACGGCGTACTTGGCGCCCAGCACCAGATTATCATCTAGGGTGGCTTCCGGATTGGACATCAGATCAGCCAGGCCGACATGGGTTGCCGTCGCCTTCATATCGGCTTCGTCGAGTGCCGCCTTGAAAGCCTGCGCCGTCATCCCGGCCAGGTTGGACGTCTCGATATGGCGATAGCCGATGGCGTGAAGCTTCTTGAACGTCCCGACCGGATCGGCCTTCAGCGCATCGCGGACGGTGTAGAGCTCGACACCCGGATCATAGAGAGTTTGCGCGGCGCGGGCGGTCCCGGCAAGCGCCCCAGAAACAACTAGGCCCGACAGGCCGAGCAGCAGATGACGGCGATTCATGAGGCGTCTCCTTATGGTTTTCGCCATAGGAGCACCCGAATAGCCGGCTGTCAAAGCGCCTTGTGATAGGCGCCGGTGCCGTGATGGAAGACCCGGTCGCTTTCCAGCACATCCGAGGCCCGCAAATCGGCCTGGCCGCTCAGTTCGTCATAGATCGGTCCGAAATCGGTTTGCGCCAGTTCAAACAGGCTGTCGATCGACGGCAGGACGAAGTAGCTCTCCTGGAACTCGTCGATGCGGTAGTGCGTCCGCATCACCCGCCTCAGATCAAAGCCGATACGATTGGGCGAGGCATCGTCGAGCGCAAACACCGTCTCGGTAAAGGACGACAGGATGCCCGCGCCGAAGATGCGCAGGCCCTCGGGCTGTTCGACCAGGCCAAACTCTACCGTGTACCAGTACAAACGCGCCAGCCGGTCCAGCACACCCAGCTTTTCGGCGCGAAGGCCTCCCTCGCCATAGGCCTGCATGAAGTCGGCCATGACCGGGTTCATCATCATCGGCACATGGCCGAAGATGTCGTGGAAAACGTCAGGTTCCTGGAGATAGTCGAGTTGATGGCGCTTGCGGATGAACTGACCGGCCGGGAAACGGCGGTTGGCCAGGTGGTCGAAGAAGACGTCATTGGGCACCATGCCCGGCACGGCCACCACCTGCCAGCCGGTCTTGGCGGTCAGGACCTCGGACAGGGCGTCGAAGTTCGGGATGGCGGCATCGGTAATCGGCAGGTCGTTCAGCCCGTCGAGATAGGCCTGGCAGGCGCGGCCCCTGACGCGCTCCATCTGGCGGTCGAACAGGACTTTCCAGGTGCCGTGTTCGTCGGCGGTATAGGCCTGCCAGTTCTGTGGAATGGTCCAGTCCGGCCGTTCGGGGACATAGCCGCCGACAATGCCGTGTTTTTCATCTGCAATGTTGAAGGACGGGTCATCCATGGCGCATCTCCGTTGGAGATAGTGTGCCGTTAAATGGTTTCAAATGCAATTATCATTTGCGTGAGTGGAAATGGGCCGTCCTTTCTTCTCCTCCCCACTTCGTAGGGAGGAGAAGTATAGACCGCGTTCTATCCCCCCGCGTCGGCGATCAGCTTCTTCATCGCGTCGAGATAGGCGATATAGGCTTTGCGCCCGGTGTCGGTCAGGGTGACCGTGGTCTGCGGCTTCTTGCCGACAAAGGCCTTGTCGATCGACACATAGGCTGCCTCTTCCAGCTTGCGCAGTTGCACCGACAGGTTGCCGTCGCTGGCCTGGAGCCGCTGTTTCAGGACAGTGAACTCCGCGGCACCCGCCGTCGAGAGGTAGGCCATAATCCCCAGACGCAACCGGCCGTGGATCACGTCGTCTATGGATTCGATGTTGAACTCGTCCATGGCGCTCAGGCCTTCTCAGCCTTCATCAGGATGTAGCCCGGCAAGCTGGCCAGCAGCAGCAGGCAACCGGCATAGGCCAGCATCTGCTCCGGCATGGCGGCCATAAGGCCTAGCACCGGCGCTGCCACAAAACAGCCCAGCGCCACCAGCTTCAGCCAGGCCAGGCCTGACATACGAGCATCGACCCACCAGCCTACGCCATACAAAACGATCAGGATCGGCGCGATGAAGGACAGGGCCATGGTCTCATGCGTCTGGTAAACCACCAGGATCACCGTGATGAGGGAGGCGCCTATCCCTAAGCCTACCGCCGACCAAACCGAACTGGAGGCCTTGCCGGTGGCCGTGATGGCGCGGCATTGACGGTTACGCAGCCAGGCAATGACGCCGAACAGGCCGCCCAGGCCGAACCAGATGGCGAAACTGACCCAGGCTTGCTGGGGCAGGACACCCGTCATCAGAAGATACTGGCCGATTGAGGCCAGGCTGAAGATAATCCCGGCCCACATCAGGATGTAACCGCTCCTCAGCGGGCCGGCATTGCCGGCCTCCGCCAGGGCTTTCATGTAGGCGATATCGTCTTGCAGGTTTGAGGACATGGCTGATTCCTTGAGATTGGTGACAACAGACATCAGACGGCCGGCTTGCGCAACATCAGGGTCAGGCCGGGCAGGACGGCGAAGACGGCGACGCACACGGTATGGACCAGGTATTGCTGCGCCGTGCCGGCCAGGGTGGCGGTATAGATCGCGCAGAGGAAGGCGCCGATGGCCAGAAGGTTAGGCCATTTGCGGCCCGACATGACCGCCGTCAGGCGCCAGCCGATGCCGTAGATACAGAGTGTGATCGGCGACGATATGAAGGCCGCCTTATCGCCGACGCCGAACTGTATCAGCATGGCGATAATCGCGCCGACCAGGAACAGGGCGCCCAGGATCAGACTGCCCCAGATGGCGCGGTAGCGGCGAAAGCCCGGGTGAACCTTCACCAGCGGATCGACCCCCACCTTCAGGATGACGCCGAACAGCAGGAAGGCCGCCGTGGCGCCCATCCACACCAGGCCGATCATGCCGGGATGCGGCAAATGGACGGCACCCGACAGCACCAGATAATTAACGAAGCTGGCAGTACCAAAGGACAGCCCGGCCCAGAAGGGCATGCTGCCGTCGATGATAACGGTGTCGGTCTCCAACTCTTGAGAAGCGGTCATGGCGAGGGTGGACATCTGAGGTCTCCGGGTTGTGATAAGCCATGCCTATATGAAGTACTTTATTTTGTAAAGTTCTTTTTCGTTGGCGCAATGTGACTCTTTTGTAATGCGACAGGCGATGAAAGTCGGGTAGTTTCACCGGAAATCTTTTTGGTCGAACGCAAGTTTATTTGAGGTGGGGCACATGACACGGACTTCCCTGACGGCACTGGCATTGGTATGGGCGCTGAGCACAATCGCCGCTTCACCAGGTTTCACCCAACCCATGACCACTGTCGCCAAATCCACCGCGTCCAATCCCGCCGACCTCCCCAATGACGCCCCCGATCCGCGCGGCTTCCTCGATGAGATTGATGGCGAGGCCGCCATGGCCTGGGTCCATGCCCATAATGCCGCGAGCCTGGCTCAGTTGGGCCAGAACCCGCTGTTCGAGCAATACCGCACCGAAGCGCTGAAGATCCTGGAAGCGACCGATCGGGTGCCGGCGCCGAACTTCGCCACCGGCGGCTTCGTCGACAACTTCTGGCAGGACAAGGACCACGTCCAGGGCCTGTGGCGGCGAACGAACTGGGACGCCTACAAGAGCGGCCAACCGGACTGGCAGACTATCCTTGATATCGACGCACTGGCCAAGGCGGACGGCAAGACCTGGGTCTATGGCGGGTCATCTTGTCTGCCGCCGGCCAATACCCGCTGCCTGATCTCGCTGTCCGACGGCGGCACCGACGCCGACGAAATCCGCGAATTCGACGTAACCACAAAAAGCTTCGTCAAGGATGGCTTTTTCCTGCCGGCCGGCAAGCAGAACGCCAGTTGGCGCGACGCCGACACGATCTATGTTTCGCGCGAGTTCACGCCCGGCGAGTTGACCGAGTCCGGCTATGCCTATGTGACCAAGGTGCTGAAGCGCGGCCAAACCCTGGACCAGGCGGTTGAGATCCACCGCGGCGAAAAGACCGATGTCTCCGCCGGGCGCTATCCGGTGCGCGACATTACCGGCGCCTATGTCGCTGATGCGTCGTACCGCTATCTCGACTATTACCATTCGCAATACAGCTTCCACGATGGCGACCGCACCGTCACCTTCCCGCTACCGACGACCTCGAGCTTCTCGGCACTGCATGAGGGTCAGATCGTGTGGTGGCTGAAGGAGGATTGGACCAGCGCCTCGGGCAGGACCTTCACCTCCGGCTCGGTGATTGCGTTCGACTTTAAGCAAGGGATGGCCAATCCAACGGCCATCGAACCTGCCCTGCTGTTCCAACCCAGTGCTCACGAATCCGTCGAAGGCATCAGCCAGACGCGCAACCGCCTGATCCTGACCCTGTCGGCTAATGTCGTCGGCGAAATCCGCGCCTACAGCTTGAAAGACGGCCAGTGGTCGTCGATCCGCATCGAACTGCCGGAAAACTCGACCCTGTCGGTCGGCTCGGCCGACGATGAAAGCGACCGTGTCTTCGCCTGGTCGAGCGGCTTTTTGCAGCCTTCGACCCTGTACCTGGCCGACGCCGCCACCGGTAAGGTCGAGAAACTGCGCACCGCGCCATCGCGTTTCAATGCCGAAGGCCTGCAGGTGCAGCAGCACTGGGCGACGTCAAAGGACGGCACGCGCGTGCCCTACTTCCTGGTTGCCCGCAAGGACATCAAGCTGGACGGCACGACGCCGACCCTGCTCTACGCCTATGGCGGCTTCGAAGTGTCGATGCAGCCGTCCTATTCGGGCAGTCTGGGCAAGCTGTGGCTGGAACAGGGCGGCGCCTATGCCCTGGCCAATATCCGCGGTGGCGGCGAGTTTGGACCGAAGTGGCACGAGGCTGGGATGAAGACCAACCGCCAGCGGATCTATGACGATTTCGCTGCGGTCGGCGAAGACCTGATCGCGCGCAAGGTGACGACGCCGGAACATCTCGGTATCATGGGTGGGTCCAACGGTGGCCTCCTGATGGGCGTGCAACTGACTCAACGGCCGGACCTGTGGAACGCCGTGGTGGTCCAGGTGCCACTGCTCGACATGGTCAACTATACCCGCATGTCGGCCGGCGCCTCGTGGCAAGGCGAATACGGCAATCCCGACGATCCGGTCGAGGGCGCCTTCCTGCGCTCGATCTCGCCCTATCATAACGTGAAGGCGGGCGTGGCCTATCCGGAACCTCTGTTCGAAACCTCGACCAAGGACGACCGTGTCGGCCCGGTTCATGCCCGCAAGATGGCAGCGCTGTTCGAAGACATGAGCCTGCCGTTCTACTATTATGAGAACACCGAGGGCGGCCACAACGCCGCCGCCAACCTGCAGGAAACCGCCCGGCGCTATGCCATCGAGTATACCTATCTGGCTGAAAAGCTGATGAAGAAGTGAGTTTTCAACCACGAACCACACCAACAGACACGAACTTCAGGCACATCTTGACGCCGCGCAGCGGCTGAAAACTATTGAAGTTTTGGAACCGCGAATGGACGCAAATAAACGCGAATAGATCGGCTTCACCATTCGCGTTTATTCGCGTCCATTCGCGGTTCCTGAAATACGTAAAAAGGGCGCTACGCGGCGGGTTCAAGCACATCCTGAAGTTCGTGTCGGTTCGTGTCGTTCGTGGTAAAAAATCTTACCTACGCCGGCGTCACCGTCTCCAGCCATTGGTCGAACGCCTTGCGGCGGTGGCGGCTTAGCGGCAGGGCCAGGCCGGTGACCAGTTCCACCTTGTCGCCCGACGTCTTGCGGATCGCCTCACCCGACACCCAGTGCGAGCGATGAATCTGGAATCCACCCAGCAGCAAAGCTTGCGCCTGTGCCAGGGTCATATGGATCAGCGCCTCACCCTTCGGCGTATGGACGCGCAGATAATGGTCCTCCGATGACAGGGCCAGCACCGGCTGGCCGCGCAGTTCGCGCGGCAGCTTCGCCCGGAAATCCGCCGTACCGTCTACCACCGGCGGCGCCTCGACCTGGCTACCGTCGCGGATGCGCTCCCACGATAAGACCAGACTGACCGCCCGGAAAATCAGGGTCATGATGAGGTTCTGCCATACCAGGCTCACCGGATCGATCTGGCCAGCGACCGCCGGGGCGAACACCGCCAGGCTCAGATAGACCACCACCGCGCCCGGCACGGCCAGGGCGACATCGACGCACAAGGCCGCCCATAGGGGCCAGTAGCCCTGGAACCAGCGCCGCGCCACGGCATAGGAAAAGCCGAGAGATCCGGCGCCGATCACGCTGACGCACAGCGTGAAATGCGCCAGGCGTTCAGCCAGGGTCATGCCGGTATAACTGCCGAAAGGCCCGATCAACCCTAGGGCCAGGCCGATCACCGGCAGGCTGGCCAGGATCTGCCAGCGCAACAGCGGCGCCGAATGAAAGCTCAGGAAGGACGGACCCAGGCGTAGCGCTCCATCGGCGAAAGACGGCTGCCAGTGGCGAAAACTACCTGCCATTGGCGAAACACCGCGAGACATAGAACGGCGCTATCCCGTAGGCAAGAGACCTCAACTCACCTCAGGGGATACCCGTGCTCAAGACCGTTGTTACCACCCTTATCGCCGTGCCCGTCATTGTCGCCATCGCCATCGGCGGCGTCCTGACCTTTACCGGCCCGAAAACGCCGCCGCCCATCGAGGCCATCGAAAGCGCCAACGCGCCCCTGTCGGTTTTCGCCCGGGAACAGCCAGCGCCGCAATATCTGACGGCGCGCGACGGCGAGAAACTGTCTTACCGCTTCTTTCCCGGCAAACCCGGCGGCGGGGTCGCAGTTGTCGTCCATGGTTCATCCGGCACCACGGTGGCCATGCAGGGCATTTCCAAGACTTTGTCGCAGCGCGGCGTGACCGTCTACTCCGTCGACCTGCGCGGGCACGGCCTCAGCAAGGGCCCGGAGGGGCGCTTGGGTGATATCGACCACCGCGGCCAGTACGAGGAAGACCTGGCCGATTTCGCCGCCCTGGCGGAACGTGAGCACCCCGCCGAAAAGCGCCTGCTGCTGGGTCATTCCATGGGGGGCGCGATCGTCCTGCGTACGGCGGGCTTTCCTGCCTATGCCAGGAACTTCGACGCCTACCTGGCCCTGTCGCCGGTCATCGCACCAGGATCGGCCCTGGACCAGCCAAAACAGGGCTGGGTTGCGGTCAGCATCCCGCGCATCGTGACCTTGAGCATCCTGAACGGTTTCGGCATTTCTGCGCTGGACCATCTGCCGGTCCTGGCCATGGCGGTGCCGCCGAGTGACAACAATATGCGGCCGAAAACCTATAGCCATGCCCTTCTCTCTTCGGCCAACCCGCCGCGCGAGTGGCAACCGGCCTATGCGGCGATCAAGGCGCCGACGCGCGTCCTGATCGGCAGCAAGGACGAACTGTTCCGCGCCGAAATGTATCCTGGTGAACTGGGCAAGGCGAATCCGAACATCCCGGTGACCCTGCTGCCCGACGTCACCCATATGGGCATTGTCTATCAGCCGGCCGCTTTGGATGCCGTGGCGATGACGGCGGAGGATCTGCTGCAGTAACGTCCTGAACGCACCGCTTAGCGGCATCAGATATCAAAGTGGGTCCACAGATTACACAGATTAGAAGGATTTAAGACGCGCTTCGCGCAAGACTATCCCGGAAACACCTCTTAATCCCTTTAATCTGTGTAATCTGTGGACCCACTTAAGGTAAAATGCCGCTGAGCGGCGGCGTCAGGACAGACTGAAAATTAAGCGGCCGTCCGGTCGTCGTTATGCAGGCACGCCGCCAGGCTGGCTTCGAAATCGACCAAGATATCGGCGAATTCGATGCTTTCCAGCGGCCGGGAATTGTTCTCGATCACCTTGGCCATCCGGAAGCGCCAGAAGGATACCATGTGGTTCAGCACGCCGATTTTCTCGCCCAGGCGCAGGAACAGGTGCGAACCGTGTTGCAGAAAATGGCGGAACGGCTCCGGGTTGCGATCGCGCGCCAGGGCCGTATAGACGTCGTCGTACGACTCAAGCGTCTGGGCGATTTCCTTCAGGGTCTTGACGATCGCCCGGGCCAGGCGCGGACGCACCTTGCGCAGATAGCCCCGCAGGATGTCGTCGTGCGTCACATTGGGCTTGTAGTGGGCCAGGCCCGTCAGCACTTCACGCACCCCGTTCTGAAGTTCCCTGTGGCACCACAGGTAATAGAGGAAACCCCGCCAGCACATGACGCCTTCGTAAAACGCCTCGGGCGTCATATCCAAGGCACCACGCAATGGCAGAAGTTCCTGGTCCAGCTTGTCCGACAGAATCTTGTTGCCCAGCTTGTCGGCCTTCTTGCCGTCCTCAGCGTCGAAGTCGTCACCCAGAGCCGCCCGCACCAGATCCTCAACCTTCTGCGCCGTGTAGGCTGCCATTTCGGTCAGGTCGGCGTGCGAAATCTGGAAATAGATCCCGGCCGGCCGGATGCCGATCCGGCCCAGATGCTCACGGACCAAGAACGGATCCAACGACGGCAAGCTGTCCAGGATATGCAGGATGCGGACGTCACGGTTCTTGGCCAGACTGTCGATGCCCAGGTAGTTGGACATCAGCCCGTCAAACCCGATCTGGCGATAATAGATCGACCGGCCACCCAGGCGCAGGTCGAACGGGTCATAGGGCAAGATGATCTTGGTCACCGTGGCGCGGCCGTTGTTGAACAACTGGCGTTCGTCGGCACGCAGGGTATGTTTCAGGATGATGGCGCGGTTGAGCTGCGAATTCTCGAACAGCGGCCGCTCCGCCCAGGCGTTCTCTTCGCGGTGATGCACGAAGACCTTGGTCAGATTCATGACCCGGCTGGACGCTGCCGTCCGGTTCAGATGGGCCAGGTTGCGGATTTCCCGGGCCGCGGTGAACTGGCTTTCACCGGACGTGCCGGATACCTGCAACAAGGCCATGCGGCGGTTACTCCAAACAAGCCTCATACCAAAACGTGCCAGAAAGCCTCCCGCGCACGTTTTGGCCAGGTAACGTTCTTTGGCAAGAGGCGCCTTAAACTATCAGTCGCTGAGGGGGCGTGACACGCAGGTCAGCGAATCCTCGAAATCCATCAGGATGTCGGCATATTCCCCTGGCGTCAGACGCTGGTTCATCATCTGCTGGCCCATGCGGTAGCCCCAGAACGAACCGATGTGCGACAGAATGCCGATGTTCTCGCCCAGTTCGTAGAACAACCCCGGCCCATCCAACAGGAAGCGGCGGAACGGTCCCGGATTCTCCCCCTCGACCAGGGCGTGATAGGCCTGATCGTAGACATTGAGCGTACGGCCGACATTGGCGATCGCGTTGACGATGCTGCGCGCCAGACGTGGCCGGCACTCCTTGAGATATTCGCGCAGGTTTTCGTCGGACGCGCCGATCGGTTGATAGGTGGCCAGGCCTTCCAGGACACGGCGCATCTCTTCCTGAAGCTCCAGGTGACGCCATTTGAAGTACAGGAAGCCGCGCCACGAGAAGATGCCGTCGGAGAATTCCTCGTCCGACATGCGCAGGGTCTTTTTGAGCGGCCACAGCTCCTTGTCGAGCTCATTCGCCAGGATCTTGCCGGCCAGCTTGAGCGAAGCGCCGCCGACCGTGGCGTCACCGAAGGCCGTCGCCACCAGGCGCTCGATTTCCTCGTTGGCGAAGCCGATCATGCGCTGAACGTCAAAGGGCGAGATCTTCAGATAGCAGGCTGCGGGCTTGAAGCCGTTGCGCGACAGGTGCTCGCGCACCAGGAAGGGATCCAGCGACGGTGAGGAATCGAGCAGGCGCAGGACCTGGACGTCGGAATTGCCACTGATGTCGTCGGTGTTGAAATAGTTGCGGCAGAAGCTGTCGAAACCCATCTGGTTGACGAAGATCGAGCGGCCGCCCAACTTCAGGTCCAGCGGGTCGAACGGCAGGATGACCTTGGTCGCCGTGCGGCGCGAACGGGCGAACTGATCGCGTTCATTGGCGCGCAGCGTGTGCTTGACCAGGATCGCCTTGTTCAGCTGCGAATCGCGGAAGAACGGCCGGAGCTGGTATTCCTTTTCCTTGGACGAGTTCAGATAGATCTGGGACAGGTTCAGCACGCGCGACGTCGAGGCGGTTTCGCCCAGATTGGCCAGATTGCGGACATCGCGGTTGGTCGCATTGCCTATGGTGCCATTCTTGGCATCAGCCGGAGCAAAGGCGTTCATGACACCTTCCTTTTGCGGCGCTGGTCAACCAGACGGTTCAGTTGCGACACGATGTTCACAGCCTCTTCATGCTCACTGTAGGGGACATCGTTCAGCCGGATCAGGGCGTCAAGATGCACATCCAAAACTTCGGCTTCTGCCTTGTTCCCAAAGTGTCGCACATACTCGTTTAAAGAGTGTGTAGCTTGTTCCAGCAGTTTTAACCGCATACCGTGGGCCTCGGTTTGGACCTCAAGCAAGCGGCCGGTCAGGTTGTCCAGGACCCTGGGGTCGATCCGTTCGTGACGCAGCAAGGCCTGGCGCAGGACGTCCGCCTCACCCGACAGCCGTTCACGAAGGGTACCATCGTCGGCGCGGCGCAAAATGCCCGGAAACAGGCCGGCGCGGCGTCTGCGGCGGTCGGGCCCCGTGAAGCCGGCGGAGACAATAAAACGTTGTTTGCGCGTCAGGGAATGGGTCACGGCCTTCAGCAGCGAGGTGGTCGAAAACGGCTTGACGACAAAGTCGTTGATGCCGGCCTTTTGCGCCGTCGTCACATCGTGCTGCCGCTGACGCCCGGTCAGCATGACGATCGGGACCTGTGGATTGGGAAATTCGGGCTTTTCGCTGTGGGCCGCCTGGCGGATCTCGCGCACCAGATCAATCCCCGACTTGCCCGGCAACTCCCAGTCCATCAGGATCAGGTCGGGATGGTGCGCGTGGATCTGCTCGACCGCCTCCTCCGCCGATCGGGCATAGTGCAGTTTGACGAAGCCGGTGGCGCGCAGCAGTTCCTGGACCAGACGGCGCGAGGCGTCGTTATCTTCGACGATCAGGATGCCAACCGACTCGCAATCGATTTTCCGCAGCCATTTCTGCGTCTGTGAATGCGCCGTCGCCATTCGAACCATCTGTTGTCGCCCCCCAATGAATACTGCAGCGCAAACTAGAGGGAATACCTAAATTATTGGTAATTAAGCCATTGATTTCATGGTTAATTTTATTTGAATTTCGACCGTGAACCGAACTTTAACGGTGACGCCGCATACTGGAAAGCTATGGAACGCCGTCATCTTCTTTCCGCCCTGTGCGCCGCCGCTGCGACCACGTTTGCCGCCGTGCCGGCCCTTGCCAGTGCGCCCAAGAAAAAGGGCGGCGGACTGGGCTATACTCAGTTCCCGATGATAAGCGTCTTTACCAAGGGGGCCGGCCACCGCCACGGCTCGATGAGCGTCGAAATCGGGCTGTACTGCGACGATGCCAAGCTGACCGAGCAGGTCAAGCTGTACCGCCCCCGGCTGATGGATGCCTATGTCACCAAGTTGCAGGGCTATGCGGCCAATCTGACGGCAGCGTCGCTGATCGACACCGACTATGTCGCCAATCAATTGCAGGCGACCACCGACAAGATCCTGGGCCGTCCCGGCGCCAGGGTGCTGCTGGGCTCCATCCTGCTCAACTAGGTTTTGCGTTGCACACAAGCCGGAAAGCCGCCATAAAGACAAGCGACACCGGAGCCTGTGCAGATGACGTCATCGCCTTTCGAGAACGGCCTGAAGCTGATGGAGGCGCAGCAGCAACTGGCTGCGCGCAGCCTGATCAACCTGATCGAGATGATCAGCACCTCCTCGCACCGTTACGCTTCCGAGACCACCTCCTTTACGAAGGAAGCCCTGGACCTGATGCGCGCCGCCGCCCAGACGCGTGATCCGGCGGCCCTGACGGAACTGCAAAAGACCTGGGCCCAAACCTGCGTGAAATACAGCCAGAACCAGAGCCGCGCCGCCATGACCTTTGTCGAACAGTGCGGCCTGCAGGCCCTGAACACCGCCGCGCGTTCGGCCAAGACCGACAAAAAGGACTGAGATCATGACGGGTTTGGCGGGCAAGACGGCACTGGTCACGGGTTCCACCAGCGGCATAGGCCTGGCGATTGCGAGTGGTCTGGCCGCCCAGGGCGTCAAAATCATGCTGAACGGTCTGGGTGATCCCGGCGAGATTGAGGCCCTGCGCGCCGAGATGGCCAGGACCTACGGCATCGAGGTGCTATTCGACGGCGCCAACCTGCTGCGCGCGGATGAGATTGGCGGCCTGATCGGCGCCATCGACGCGAAACTGGGCGGGGTGGACATCCTGGTCAACAATGCCGGCATCCAGCACGTCTCTCCCATCGAAAGCTTCCCACCGGAAAAGTGGGATGCCATCATCGGGCTGAACCTGACCTCCAGCTTTCATACGGTGCGCCTGACCTTCGAAAAGATGAAGACGCGCCGCTGGGGCCGGATCGTCAACATGGCCTCGGCGCATGCCCTGGTTGCCTCGCCGTTCAAGTCGGCCTATGTCGCGGCGAAACACGGCCTGCTGGGCTTTACCAAGACGATCGCGCTGGAAGGCGCTGAATTCGGCATCACCTGCAACGCCATCTGTCCGGGCTACGTCAAGACGCCGCTGGTCGAGAAACAGATCCCCGACACCGCGAAAGCGCGCGGCATGACCGAGGAACAGGTGATTCGCGACGTACTTTTGGCCGCCCAACCGACCAAGGAATTCGTCCATGTCGAAGACGTGGCGGCTTTGGCGGTTTTCCTGTGTTCGGACGCCGGCAAGGCGATCAATGGTGCGCCGATGTCGATCGACGGCGGCTGGGTCGCGGCCTAACAGCTGCGCGGCCTGGTATTTACAGGTTTTTTATTTTTTTCTCCGCCTATCAGCAACGCTTCTCTATTTGTGCTATGTCCATAGTCCCAGACCTCTGGTGAGAAGGACCTCCACATGATCAAATTGACCTATTCCAAAGTGCTGCCGCTTATCGCCGCAGCCGCCTGTCTGACTGTCGCTGCCTGCGAAAAGAAGACCGAAACGACCACGACGACGGAAACCACGACAACGGAAATGGCGCCTCCGGCCGATACCGGTACGGCGATGTCCGATATGGCTATGTCGGACACCACGACGGTTACCAGCACCTCGACCTCAGTCGCACACTAAGCGACCGCTGGATTGTTGGCGGGGGTCCACCCCCGAAAGGAAAAGCCCCGGAACCGCAAGGTCCGGGGCTTTTTTTGCTGAGCCGACCACGCAGCGGCATTTTATATCAAGGGGATCCACAGATTACACAGATTAGAAGAGATTAAGCTGCTGAAAAATCTGCGAAAATCTGTGTAATCTGTGGATCCCTTTAACGTAGGATCCCGCTATGCGGCGGGTTCAGAACCGGCCCTACTCCACCTCGGCCTCGACCTTGGCCAGGTTCTCACGGGCGGCGTCGGCGGCGCGCTGGCGCTCCCACATGGCGTAGTACAGGCCCTTGAGCTTCATCAGTTCGGCATGGCGGCCGCGTTCGGCGACGACCCCGTCCTTCAGCACCAGGATCTCGTCAGCGCCTACGACCGTGGACAAACGGTGCGCGATCACCAGGGTCGTGCGATTCTTCGACACATCGTCCAGCGACGCCTGGATCTCACGCTCAGTATGCGTATCCAGCGCCGAGGTCGCCTCGTCCAGGATCAGGATCGGCGGCGACTTCAACAGGGTGCGGGCAATCGCGACGCGCTGCTTTTCGCCACCCGACAGTTTCAAGCCGCGCTCGCCGACCTCGGTCTCGTAGCCCTTGGGCAGGGTCGAGATAAGGTGGGCGATCTGGGCGCGTTCAGCGGCATCCTCGACCTCGGCCTTACCGGCGGCGACATTGCCGTAGCCGATATTGTAGGCGATGGTATCATTGAACAGCACGGTATCCTGGGGCACCATGCCAATCACCTTGCGCAGCGAGGCCTGGGTGACATTGCGGATATCCTGGCCATCGATCTCGATACTGCCGGCTTTCACGTCATAGAAGCGGTACAGCAGCCGCGACAGGGTCGACTTGCCGGCGCCCGAAGGACCGACCACGGCGACGGTCTTGCCGGCCGGCACCTCGAAGGTCACGCCCTTCAGGATCTCACGATCGGGATCATAGGAAAAATACACGTCCTTGAAGGCGATGGCGCCGTCGCTGACCACCAGTTCGGTGGCGGCCGGCGAATCGACTACCTCCTGCGGCTCGTCTAGAAGATTGAACATGGCCTCCATATCGATAAGGCCTGTCGAGATTTCACGATACAGGGTGCCGATGAAGTTCAGCGGGATCGACAACTGCATCATGAAGGCGTTGATCATGACGAAGTGACCGACCGTCTGGCGACCGGCGGCGACTTCCATCGCCGACATCACCATCACGATGGCCATGCCGATCGAGAAGATCACCGCCTGGCCGATATTGAGCCAGGCCAGGGAGGTGTAGGTCTTGATGGCCGCCTTTTCATACTTACCGGTGGCGCGATGATAGCGATCGGCTTCGAGTTGCTCGTTGCCGAAATATTTTACGGTTTCGAAATTGAGCAGGCTGTCGACCGCCTTGGACATCGAATCGGAGTCGGCCTCGTTCATATCCTTGCGGATGCTGATGCGCCAGTTGGAGGCGATGATCGAGAACCAGACATAGACGATCACGGTAACAACGACGACGACGACGTACCAGAAGCTGAACTGATAGGCCAGAATCACCGCCGTCAGAACGAACTCGATCACGGTGGGGATACCGACCATCATGGTCAGGCGAATGATGGTTTCGATACCGTTCTTGCCGCGTTCGATCACCCGCGACAGCCCGCCGGTGCGGCGTTGCAGGTGGAAACGCAGGCTTAGGTTATGGAGGTGGATGAAGGCCCGGTTGGCCAGACCGCGCACAGCGTGCTGACCCACCGCGGCAAACAGAGCGTCGCGGACGTTGTTGAGCACCTGCGACAGCATCCGCGCCACGCCATAGGCGACGACCAGGATGATCGGACCGGCAGCCAGAAGCCCCCAGAACTGAACATCGCCGCCGCCGGTCAGGGCATTGGTCGCCCATTTGTACGTGTACGGAATAATGACTGTCAGGATCTTGCCGGCCAGCATGAACAGCAGGGCGAACACCACCTGGGCCTTCAGGTCAGCACGCTGCGCCGGCCAGAGATAGGGGGACAGGAAGTTGACCGTTTCGGCGAACTTGGCCTTGGGCTTGGGGAAGGGGGTGGTCGCCGGTGCGGACATTCAGGAAGGCTTTCTGGGGGACTTTCGAGTCGTTTCGTCGGCCCTATATAGGCGGCGCCTTCCCCTGCGCCAATTGTGGCAAAAATAATTTTGTCCGAGGCCGCAGGAATTACTGTCGATTCAGAACCAGATCTTGGAAACTCTGCCCTAACTCCCTCTCCCCACTCGAGGGGAGAGGGTGGGGGTGAGGGGTTGGTTCGGTCGACAACTGTAAGAGCCGATCCCCCTCAACCCCTCACCCGATCGCCCACGCGTCGCTCGGCTCTCGTCCTCTCCCCTCAAGTGGGGAGAGGGAAATATTGCCTAATTCCCAAAGACTTACGGCGCCGCGTGATTATCCGCTATAGCCTTGAACGCCTTCAGGAAGGCTGAGGGCGGGTGGGCGCCCGACACCGCCGTGCGGTCGTCAAACACGAAGAAGGGCACGCCCTTCACGCCAAACCCTTGCGCCTGTTTCTGGTCGGCCTCGACCCGGGCCTTCAGGCTGGTAAAATCAAACGCCCCTTCCGACAGGAGGCGATCCAGCCCCACCTCGACCGCCAGTTCCACCAGGACCTCACGGTCAAACAGGTTACGGCCCTGGGTGAAATAGGCGAAATACATCCGCTGAAGCAGGTCCGGCGCCTTTTCCCCGGCAAAGGCCAACAGGGTATGGGCGTCAGCCGTATCGCCCACCAGCGTACCCTGCAAGCGGAAGGTCAGACCGGCCTGAGCTGCGGCGGCTTCTGTACCGGCGATGGTCGCCTGCGCCTGCTGCGGCGTCTGGCCGTAGCGGCGAACGAACATCTCCTCGACCGGATAGGGCGCCTCACCCGGCATCAGCCGGAAGGCATGATGCACGATAACAGGCTCCAGGCCGGCTTCGCGGATGGCGGTTTCCAGATTGACCCTGCCGATATAACAGAAGGGACAAATGACGTCGGACCAGATATCTATTTTCATGAATCCGCATGTAATACGGTTACGGTTGAGGTCAAGCCTTTGAAGACGTTCGCAGCTCTCTTTACAGTCCTGGCGCTTTTGTCGCCCCTCCCCGCCATAGCCGCAGACCCGGTCCGCATTATTGTGGTCGGCGATTCCACCATGACCGACAAATCGGGCTACGGCAAAGGCTTCTGCGCCCGGTTCACCCCCGACGTCACCTGCATCAACGCCGCGCGCGGTGGCCGCAGTTCTAAGAGTTACCGCGCTGAAGGCCTGTGGGACAAGGTCCTGGAGCAGTTGCGCGACGGCAAGGCCTATGCCAGAACCTATGTCTGGATCGGCTTCGGCCACAATGACGGCTCGGCCAAACCCGAGCGCCATACCGACCTGGAAACCGAGTTTCCGGTCAATATGCGCCGCTATGCCCAGGACATCCAGGCCGCCGGTGCCATCCCCGTGATGGTCACGCCCCTGACCCAACGCTGGTTCCGCAACGGCACGCTCAAGGACGACCTGCGCCCATGGACCGCCGCCATCCGCGTGGTGGCGACAGACGGCGACTATGACCTGGTCGATGTCTATGGCGTGACACGCACCGCCGTCCAGGCCATGGGGCCGGTGGCGGCGAATCGTACCGCCGGAGGTCCCATCCCGCAGAACATCCTCGACAGCGAAGGGGCCGGCACCTCGCTCCCGGCGGTATTCAGCGACGCCTCACAGGGCACGCCGGCCACCGCCCAGGCCTTCGACTACACGCACCTCGGGCCTGAAGGTTCGGCCCTGTTCGGCAAGATCATTGTCGACGCCTGGGCGGCGCACGAACCGGGCATACGACCCTATTTAAAAGCGAATTAGGTCGGGACTGCCGTGATCCTCACGCCGGCTCGTCGCGCAAGCGGTCCCACCAGGTGAACTTCATCACCACTGTGCACACCACGATGACGGCCAGGGTGATCAAGAACTTGTCCATCTCGCGGATCATCAGGAAGATCGCCGACGCCGTCAAAGCCGTCTGCCACACCACGCCCACCAAACAGTTGAACATGTCACGGCCGAAGTCGCGGTTCGGCTGCGCCGCCGGTTCATCTTCCTGAAGGGCCTTCAGCACCGGCCCCCAGAAACCCCACGGCCGGGTCTTTTTGTAGAAGGCCTTGAGCGTCTCCATATCGGTCGGTTTGGTCACCAGCGACCCGATCACCGCCACGGCCAGACAGGCAGCGAACAGCCAGGGGAAGGCTGCCAGCCCGTCGATCGCCGCGCCGGTCACAGGGTCCTTATAAACCGCCATCCACATGGCCGCGACCACCCCCAGCGCCATCGACGCCGCATAGCCTGTACCGTTCAGCCGCCACCAATACCATTTGACGACATTGGCGACCGTATAACCACCGTACAGCCCTGTTGTGATCCAGGTGACGACGTCGTTGATCGAGGTCAGCTGCCAGCCGATAAAGGCCGCAATGACCGCGAATAGGAACGACGTCAGATAGCTCAGGCGCATCAGCGATTTCTGGTCGGCTTCCGGCTTGATATATTTGCGGTAGATGTCGTTGACAACGTAGGCCGGCGCAGCGTTCAGTGACGCCGAATAGGTCGCCATGAAGGCCGACAACAAGCCGGCGAGCGCAATACCCAGCAGACCTGGCGGCATGTAGTTATGCACCACCCACGGCAGGATGGCGTCGAAATCGGCGACGAATGGCTTGCCGGCGGCCGCCGCATTGGCCTGGAGCTGGCTCCAGTACGGCCCGATAAAGACGAGGGCCAGCACGGCCATGCCGGCGATCATCAGGTAGCGCGGGAACAGCAGGACCAGGTTGACGAATCCGGAAATCTTGGCGGCTTCGGTCGGCGATTTGGCCGACAGCAGGCGCTGCATGTCGTAGTTCGGTGCCGGACCGGCCATGGCTTTGAAGAAGCCCTGGAAGACCATCAGCCCCATGAAGATGGCGAAATAGGAATGGCCCTCCTTGGCGATCGTATCGATGGCCGAGGTCGCCACCACCCTGTTCTCGGGCTTAGCCGTTTCCGCCACCCTCGCCCAATCGAGATCGAGGTTCCAGCCAAAGGCCAGCTTGTTCCATCCGTCCGGAATGGCGGCTTTCAGCGCTTCCGGCGAGACCAGGGTGAAGGCCAGCCAGGCGATGGCGATACAGACGATCAGCTTGATGAAGAACTGCAGGATTTCGGTCATCACCACCGAATACATCCCGCCCTTGACCGAATAGACGGTGGTCAGACCCACCACGATCAAACCATACAGCTTGTCGTTCAGCACGGGATCGGCTGCCAGCTTCCATGGGCTGAATTCGGCGACCAGCTTGCCGATACCCAGGAAACCAAAGGCCAGCATGCCGACCACCATGATCAGCGCGAACACGACATTGATCAGGTGTGAAGCGCGCGCGCCCAAACCGTCGCCGAAGCGGAAGGTGATCCATTCGGCGCCGGTCAGCTTTCCCGAACGCCGCAGCCAGATGGCCAGGAACATCATCAGGAAGATCTGGTTGAACACCGGCCACAGCCACGGGATGAAGACTGACTTCAGGCCGTAGACGACCAGGAGCCCGACCATCCACATAGTGCCGGCGACGTCGAACATGCCGGACGCGTTGGACAGGCCAAGCACCCACCACGGCAGCTTGTTCCCGGCCAGGAAATAGTTACTCAGGTTTCCCGACGACAGTTTCGCCACCCAGAAGCCCAGGCCTATGGTCAGCAGGACGTAACCGGCGACAATGGCGATGTCGATCCCGTGCAGAGCGGTCATGTTTTCCCTCCCCTTGTTGTAAGGGTACTTATTTTGACGCGCATCTTTATCCGAAAACGGGGACGCCCGTGCGGTGCGTCACACTTTTCGGGATGCGCTTTTATTTTAAACGCCGATCGAGTTCGATCATTGCCCGTCCGTTATGGTACGGGCACTTCCACATGCCGGCGGCATAGACCGGCGGGCGGGCCGCATCGGCGCTATACCAGGTCCATTCGCTGCCCCTCGCTGCGCCATACTGATCCTTGAGATAGCGCCATAGCCGTCCGGCCGCGTCGAGAAAATCCTCGTCACCCGTCATCTGCCAGGCATTGACGAAACCAACCAGGCCCTCCGCCTGGCCCCACCATTCGCCATCCGGGTCGAGGTGGCCGTCGAAGCTCTTTTCGTAGCTCAGACCACCTTTCGCGCTGAAGCCTTCCTCGAGCGTGGCGCGCGACAGGCCAATCGTCAGTGTACGGATTCTCGTGGCCAAAGTGGCGTCGCTCAGGACTTCGGCACCTTCCCACATTAGCCAGGCGGCCTCGATATCATGGCCATAAGACACGGCCTGGCTATGATTGCTCCAGTCCATGCCGAAGAACAGCTTCAGATGCCGTCCGTCATCCGCGAATCGGTCGGCGAAGATCGTCAGGGCACGGCGTAAGGCGTGATGGCTGGCATCGTCGGGGGCGACGCGGTGCAGGTTGGCATAGGCCTCCAGGATATGGAGGTGGGTGTTCATGGTCTTGGGGCTGTCGGCGTCCTTGTCCGACAGGCGCGGATCGTCGATCGGATGCCAGTAGGCGCTCAACGCCTCGACATAGCCACGATACTGCGGGTCCCAGAAGCGGTCTTCGATGTCGCGTTGCAGGTGCCGCGCCAGGGTCAGAGCGCCCGGCTCACCCGTTGCCCCGTAATATTCTGCCAAGGCATAGACAGCGAAGGCCTGGGCGTAACCCTGCTTCTTGGCGTCAATAACCTGGCCCTTGGTATCGAGCAGCCAGTAAACCCCGCCGTGGTCCGGATCGAGGAAATGGTCGCGCAGATAGGCATAGGCGCGTTCGGCCAGGGCGCGCGCTTCATCCGACCCCAGATAAACGGCCGTGGCTGAGAAAAACCACAGCAGGCGGGTGTTGAGGATGATGCTTTTCGGCGCCTCGGCGACCGGCTGACCGGCAGCATCGATCTCACCATGGAATCCGCCATTGACCTCATCCGGCGCCCTGTCCGCCCACCAGCGCATGAGGGTCTCCGCTTCCCGGCGGGCCTCGATGCGCAGGTTGTCGCGAATGTCGGCGGTAACGATCATGAGTTTTCAGGAAAGGTTTGGCCCGAATAGGCTTGATTACGTGAAATCAGGTCCAGGCGCTGCTGGACGCAGGCCGCCGACGTCAGGGGATCGGACGGCGTGTTCTTGCAATAGTCGATCAGACGCGCCACCGACGACGTCGCGACATGCAGCCGCGTGTCCGAGGAGGCGTAGTAGATATAGACCTCGTCCTTGTCATTGACGATCCAGCCGTTGGAGAAGCAGACATTGGACACATCGCCGACTCGCTCGTCGCCCTGGGGCGCGATCAGGTGGCCGCCTGGCGCGTAGGTCACCTTCCACGGTGCGTTCAGGTCGGTCATGAACATGTACAGGACGTAGCGCAACCCGGCAGCCGTGTTGCGCACACCATGCGCCAAGTGCAGCCACCCGTCGGCCGTCCTGATCGGCGCGGGCCCCTGGCCGTTCTTCACTTCCTTGATGGTGTGATAGACCTTGGTGTCGACGATGACTTCCGACTCGATGACCGGGTTGGTCATGTCCCTGGTCAGGCCCCAGCCGATGCCGCCACCGCCGCCGACCGAAATGAAACCGTCCTGCGGCCGGGTATATAGCGCATACTGACCATCGACAAATTCCGGATGCAGAACAACATTGCGCTGCTGACCGGAGTTGGTTTTGAGGTCCGGCAGACGCTCCCAGGTGATCAGGTCCTTCGTGCGAGCAATGCCGCATTGGGCTGTCGCCGCCGACGTGTCGTGGGGCAGGCTCAGATCCTTGCGCTCGGTACAGAACAGGCCATAGATCCAGCCGTCAGCATGCTGCGTCAGGCGCATGTCGTAGACATTGGTGTCAGGTTCGTCAGTCTGCGGCAACACTACAGGCGCCGGCCAGAAACGGAAATTGTCGATGCCGTTGGCGCTTTCCGCGATCGCAAAGAACGACTTGCGATCATCGCCTTCGACCCGCACGACCACAATGTACTTAGCTTGTCCGTCTTTGGGCCATAACATAGCGCCGGCATTGAAAGTGGCGTTGATCCCCAGCCGTTCCTGCATGAAGGGATTGGTGTCGGAGTTAAAGTCGTAACGCCATTCCAGCGGCACATGGGCCGCGGTGACGACCGGATGCTGCCAGCGATGATAGACCCCGTTGCCGGTCGCGGCCGGCACATTGGCGCGCGTCAGCAAGGCTTCGTGGTCGGCGCGCAGGCGGCCCAGGCGCTCGGCAGCGTTCGTCATCTTCAAAAAGTTTCCCTAGCAGTTTCCACGGATTAAATAAATTTGATTTAATAAATATGCAAGCCCTAATCCACGCAGTAGGCCAGGATTTGACTCATCTGCGTCAAGCCACGCCCACCGTCTTCGTGCCACGCCGAAATGGCCGACTGCACAGCGGCGATATCCTTCTTCGATGTCGGCTCTCCCGACACCACGGCCCAATGGTTCAGCGCCTTGATGACCGACGGCGACAGGAGAAGCGCATCGCGGCCCATCCGGCGCAGCGCGCGCTGACCCGTCGCCCCACCCAAGCGCGAACCTCGGTTTTTGAGTTCACCGCATAATTCCATATAGCGATCGACCGGCCACGAGGCGAAATAGGCTCCTGCCGAACCGTGCGACGTGGCGACATCCGACAGATACTGCGCATTGCCGGCCACCGACCGGATTTTCATGGCGTTGGCGACCAGGCCCGGCGCTTTCATCAGCGCGGACAAGTCCTCGTCCGACATGAACAGCCAGCGCGTGACGTCAAAACCGTCGAAGGCGTCCTCGAACTGCGGCCAGCGTTTCTCGATCAGGTCCCAGTTAAAGCCGGCCTCGAAGATGCAGCGGGTAAATTGCGACAGCCAGCGGTCTTCCGGGATCGCCGCGATCTCATCCATGGATTTCGGCGTAATCAGCAAGGCTTCGAGCGCTTCGGCCCCGCCCTTGCGTTCGGCGGCACGCGCCTCTATCTCGGCAAAACGGATCATGCGGCGGTCCCCGGATCGACTTTTTTGACTCACGCGCCTTGCAAAAAGTTATGATATAACATATTTGCAGATCATCCTACTCTGGACGAAAAAGGCGCAACCCGCAATGGTGCAACTTAAGGCAAGATGGCTCGATATCGCCTCTATGGTGCTGTCGGCCCTGTGCGTCGTGCACTGCATCGCCCTGCCTTTTATCGTTGCCGGCATACCCTTCCTGGGCGCTTTTACCGATGCCGACTGGGTGCATCAGGTTTTGGTCCTTATGGCCGCGCCACTGAGCCTGTGGGCCATCAGCTATTCGAAGGCCTGGCGCAAGTGGGCTGTCTCCCTCCCGATGTCCGGCGGCCTGTTGCTGCTGGCCCTGGCCGCCTTTGTCCCCGCCCTGCACGACGCCGAAGTGGCCCTGAGCCTTCTGGGCGCAGTGATGATCGCTGCTGCCCATGGCATCAACTACCTCAGCCAGCGCCCGGTGCACATCCACTCGGCAACCTGCGCCCACGGCGCCGATTGATCCGCTGCGGCTTGCGGTGCTAGGGTTGCTCCCGTTCAGGGGGCACGACGACCGAAGCCGAGATTACAACACAACCTTTTCGTCTGAGCTTTGGCGACTACGCGCGTTTTTCGATCGTCAGCCACTTCCGGAACATGGTGCGCTGGCCCGGAGCCGCAATCTATGGCGTCCTGATCATCGGGCTTCCTCTCCTCGGCCATATAGCTGAGTTGATGCAGGGCCGGTATGTTGGGTTGATTGTCGGTATCGTCGTAATGGCGTTCCTTTGGAGCATTGTCGTCCCGGCATTTTGCCTGGCCGGCGTATGGTGGAATTTCCGACGCAATGTATTGGCGGCAGGCACCCGATCGGCGCGGCTGACGAGTCGCAGCTTCATACTTGAAGGGCCAGGCCTGTTTTCCGAGCTCACTTGGGGTAACTTCCGGGAGGTCCGGCGCGGCAAACGTCATATTTACCTCCACCTGACCGGAGGTATGGCGCACATGGTTCCCGACTCTGCGTTCGATACGCCGCAGTCAGCCAGGATTTTCCTGGATCGCGCCCGACAGTTGGTCGCCCAATCCCGGCATGACCAAGCGACCGTTTTCGAAACGCCGGTAACGCCTGCTCCGATCCAGGGCGAGCTTCAATCCCAGCCCTATCTCTATACCTTCGGACTTCATTTCCGACTCAATGTCGGCCTGTACTATCGGGCACTCAGGCCTATCTTTTTTGCCGGCTTAGCCGTGGTCTACCTTATTCTTCTCTGGCAAAACGGTTGGGGTCTAACCGAGTTCGACCGGGCGGAGCTGCTACCGCAACTGGGTGGGTTCACCGTGATTACAGGCGGCTTTGTGCTGATATTCCCGCTAATCCTTGTGCCGGCTGCCTGGCTGTTCGGGCGTCATCATCCATAAATCACCGGCACGCGCGTAGCCTCTCTGACTGGAGACCGGCTTATCATACATGGCCCGTCCTTTCACACCGAACTCACGTTGAGCGATCTGAGACAGGTACGGCGGACCCGGCACCTGATCCTGTTCATGGTCCAGCCCGGTTCCGCCGTGCCGGTTCCTTCTTCCGGTTTTGCGACCCCGGCAGATGCTGACGCGTTCTACGCCGCCGCCTTCTCCCGCTGGCAGGCAGCGCGCCCTGCGCCTGCGGCGAAAACGCATCTTGACGGAAAGTCCTGAGGCTTTAAGGGAGCGGGTAGTTTCCATAGTCGCGAATTCCCCCGAATGATCCGTCACATCGTTATGTTCAGTTGCAAGGACCGTGCGGACGTCGACGTCATCTATCGCGGCCTGTCGGTGCTGACCCAGATCCCGCAGGTCGCCCACCTGGAAGTCGCGCTGAACGAAAAGATCGACCAGATCGGCAACGATATCGATGTCGTGGTCTATGGCGAGTTCGCCTCGCTGGAAGATTTTCGTGCCTACAAGGTCCATCCTTTGTACGAAGAATCGATCCGCCGGGTGCGTCACCTGCGTGATATCCGTGTGGCAGCAGACTACACGGTCAGCAATGCCACCCGCGTCCAGTTGCCAGAACTGGCGAAGGCGTAAGGACCTACCGAGGCGTCTTTTTTTCTTATACTCCCCCGTTATACGGGGGAGGTGGCGGCGCGCGATAGCGAGCCGTCGGAGGGGGGATTTCTAGGCTCCCAACTTTCCAGCCGCCATTAGAACTATTCCGTCCGCGACGCCGTCCGCGTCCCTGAACACATCGGCAGCCGGAACGCGGTAGACGTCAAGGCCTTGCGCCATCAACCATGACTCCCGAACAGTGTCCCGCTGCACGGCCTCATCGCTATGATGATGGCTTCCGTCGACCTCAATGGCCAACTTCGCACGAACGCAATAGAAATCCAGAATGTAAGGGCCGTAAGCGTACTGCCGCCGGAATATAGGCATACCGGGAGTTCTGGACTTAAGCCGTTCCCAAAGAAGATACTCCGGCGCAGTCAGGGCGCGACGCATTTGCCGAGCTTGAGCGTACTTGGGTTTCATCTCAACAGACTAGCCTCAGATTTCGAAATTGGAAATTGGCTGGTGCCAGGAAATCCCCCCTCCGACTGCT
>NZ_GL883078.1:890286-903732 GCF_000204015.1 Asticcacaulis biprosthecium C19
GAGAAAAAAAGAACTTGGCACTCACAAAAGGGCCCCTCTACTGACGCTTGGCGCAGTTGCTGTAATATGTGACTATTCTCGCAAAATATAATGGGAGGATATCATGATCGTCAAAGCCGGCCTGCTCGCTGCTTTCGCCCTGCTGTTCAGCGCCCTGCCCGCCACAGCCCAAGAGGTCGTCTATCTCTGGGATAAGGGCCAGCCGGGCTTCGAGTCGCGCAAGGACATCCCCGAACAGCATGCCGAATGGTGGTGGCGCTCGATCAACAACCCGTCCCTCACCGTGTTGCGCCCCGATCCGGCCAAGGCGTCACGTGCCGCCGTCATCGTGGTGCCCGGCGGCGGCCACCGCGACCTGGTCTTTGGCGAAGAAGGCCTGAAACCCGCCCAATATCTGCAAAGTCAGGGGGTCACGGCCTTTGCGCTGAAATATGTCCTGGCCCGCGAACCTGGCTCGCCCTACTACATCCAGGGCGACGCCCAGGCCGACCTGCTGCGCGCTATCCGCTATGTCCGTGCCCACGCCGCTGACTACGGCATTGATCCCGACAAGATCGGCGTCATGGGCTTTTCGGCCGGCGGCGAACTCACCTCTCTGGTGAGTTTCACACCCCAGGCCGGAAACCCCAACGCATCCGATCCGATCGACCGCGTCGACGCCCGGCCGGACTTCCTGATTGAAATCTACCCCGGCCCGCTGGGTATCCCGACATCGCTCGACCGCGCCCCGCCACCGGCCTTTTTCCTCAGCGCCTATGACGACCGCATGGCCGTCGCCGATTTCGACATGATCTTGAAACTTTACAAAAAATACCCCGACGTGCCCTACGAACTGCATGTGCTGTCGGGAGACGGCCACGGTTTCAACATGGGCGACCGCTCAAAACGCAAAGCCGTCCGCGACTGGCCGGCACGTTTGGGCGACTGGCTTAGCGACATGGGGTATCTGGCAAAATGAAGTGGTTTTGGGGGGTAATGGCGTTGATGCTGCTGGCCGGATGCGGCAAGCCCCTGGCGTCAGGCCCGTTCGCGCAGGCCAGCGAGGTCCGGCTGTATATCAACGAAGGTATGATCGACGTCGCCTCGGACGGCAAGCTGAACGACGGCAGTTTCCCGGCCGGAGGCATCGCCCTGACTGCGGTGGAATTTGCCGACCTGCGAAAGGCTGCCGGTTTCACAACATGGAAATCGGGCCCGAAATGCTGCATCCCGCGCCATGCCTTTGTCTTTTACGATGACGTCGGCAAATATCTCGGCAGTCTTGAAGTCTGCTTCGAATGCGGCTGCTCGTTCCTCGATGGCGGCCTGCAACCGCCGTTCAGCCAAGTGAAATGGGACGAGGCCGTCTTCGAACGCATCGTTAAGGCACACGGCCAGAAGACGGTATTTGATGGTGCCGCGTAGCCCTTCCCTCTGCGCAAAGCCCTGTCTATAGTCGCCCGCTTCAAGGCAGGGCTGACTGCATCTTGGATTGAGGAGAACCGAACCTCTCCTCCCCACCTGTGGGGAGGAGGGTGTTTGCGGCCTCGCAGGTGAAGCCCTTGCACCTCAAAGAGAGACCTTATGGCTGCGGAATTCTACGAACTGGGCGCACAGCAGGCCCCCGACAAGAAACCTCTCTTCGGCGACGACCGTGCCCTGATCCGGGCCGGGCTGGTCCTGCTGGCCGTCATGACGATCTGGCGGTTCTATATAGGCCTGATCAGCCACGTCATCTGGGAAGAAAGCCACTTCGTCGTCTCCGGCGAGTATTTCGCCCTCGGGTATCCCGACATCCCGGCCGGCTACCCATGGATCGCCAAGCTGATCACCTCGGTCTTTGGCTGGCAGGTCTGGCCCCTGCGCATTTTTGGGCTGCTCGTCGCCACCGCCATTCCCTTTGCCGTCTACTGGATGGCGAAACCTGTCGTCTCCGAGCGCCTTGCCGTCTGGGCCGCGATCATCTCGCTGGTCCTGCCGCCGGTAGCCTTGAACGGCACCATCTTCTATCCCGAAGGCGGCTTGCAGTTGCTGCTGGTGCTGATGCTGGGCTGTCTGCTGCGGGCCATGAGCGGGCCAGGCTTGAAGTGGTGGATCTGGGCCGGGGTGTGCGCGGGCCTCGGGCAGTTGGTCCATTTCCGTTTTCTCATCCCCGGCCTGGCCATGGTGGTTTACATGCTGGCCAACCGTCAGGGGCGCACCCTGTGGACCAAGCCCGGGCCGTATGTCACCGCCGCCCTGGCGGTCGTCGGCCTGTTGCCGGCGGTCATCTACAACGCGCTGGAAGGCTGGCCGGCCATCCAGTTCCACGTCGTCAACCGGCCGCGCTTCGATCCCGACATTGGCAGAATCATCGCCTTTGTCGTTCAGCTATTCGCCATCACCACGCCGGTCTTCTTCATCGCCATGGTGGCCGGCGGCAAGAAGGCACTGGTCGACGACCGCGCCAAGCCGGAAAGCCTGTTGGGCTATTCGGCCCTGGTTATCTTCGTGTTCTATGTCTTCCAGACCGTGGTCAACAAGAAGGTCATGCCGCACTGGCCGTTCATGGCGACCCTGCCCCTGCTGCCCTACGTGCCGGGCATGCTCATCGCCTTCACCGACAAGGCGGCGGGGCGCAATGGACGCCTACTTCGCCAGGGGCTGATCGCGACGGCCCCGTTGCTGGCTCTGGCGGTCGGCGTCGTCGCCAGTATCTACCAGTGGGAGTATCGCCATTCGGGGGAACTGACCTACCGTGAGCGGCAGCATAACATTCTGCAGAATGAGAATTACGAACTGCTGGAACCGGATATCGCCGCGGCCAACGCGCGGGCGGTGGCGCGGTTCGGACCGGACGTGGCCTGGGCGACGACGGGGCACCGCACGGCCGTCCACATCGAGTTTCCGGGCAAGGGCGACCGCAATCGTCGGCTCTACACCTTGCGTGAGCCCTATGACGACGTGGCGCGTTTCGTGGTAGCGCGGCAGGACTGGAAGCTGGATTTCGATGACCTGCAGCGCGACCGCGCCGGCAAGGGGGTTGTGCTGATGATCAACGTTCCGGACTATCCCCTGCACGATATCCAGAAGAACCCGGCCTTGCGGGCACAGTATGCGCGGTTGTGTTCGAGCTTCGACGAGATCGAGCCGTTCAAGGTGACGACCCTGACGCCGCACCGCACGGAGATCGTTTTATATACGGCACGGGTGCACAAGGAACCTCTAAGCCTTGCAGCGCCAGTGCCGTGTCCGTTCATTCCGTCGCTGTACATTGCCCAACCCCAGCGCGGGGAGTTCCTCGAAGCCGATACCGATAAGCAGTTCTATGGCATGGCCGTCGATCCGATCGGACTGACACGGGTGGAGATCGTGCTGGACGGCAAGGTCGTCACCGAAGCCAAATATGGTATCGACGAGAAGAACAGCCCGGCGCCGATCGAGATCGGCTATGACCCGAACTATCCGCGGGTGCAGTTCACCTACAGCTTCCCCAAGGGGTCACTGGTGTCGGGTGAACATCGGCTGAGCCTGCGCGCGACGCGGACGGATGGGACGACGGTGGAGGGGGCCGGACGGACGGTTTATGTGAAAGACTAATGGGGTTTGGGGGCTGCGACCCCATAAAACCTTCTTTTCATGAAAAAAGCCTCGCCCCCAAAAGGGCGAGGTTTTTTCGTAGGAGGGAAGACTTGGGGCCGCGGGCCCCAAACCCCGAAACATCACTACCCAAACCGGCCGCCGATATACTCCCCGGTCTTCGCCACCTTCGGCGTTACGAACAGGTCCGCCGTCGGCCCGAACTCGATCATCTTCCCCAGGAACATGAAGCCGGTATAGTCCGACAGACGTGCCGCCTGCTGAAGATTATGGGTGACAATGACGATCGTATAGTCACGCTTCAGCTCTTCCAGCGTATCTTCCAGCTTCGCCGTCGAAATCGGGTCCAGCGCTGAGGCCGGCTCATCCAGCAACAGGATCTCCGGATTGACCGCAATCCCGCGCGCCACGCACAGACGCTGCTGCTGACCACCCGACAGGCCCAGGCCCGACTTGTGCAACTTGTCCTTCACCTCGTCCCACAAAGCCGCCCGGCGAAGGCTTTCCTCAACGATCTCGTCCATCTCGGCCGAGGTCTTCGACGCATGCAGCCGCACCCCAAACGCCACATTGTCATAGATCGACATCGGGAACGGCGTCGGCTTCTGGAACACCATGCCGACGCGCGCCCGCAACGCCGTCACATCGACCTTCGGACCAAGAATATCCTCTCCGTCCAGCAGGATCTGACCGTCGGCGCGCTGGCCCGGATACAGGTCGTAGATGCGGTTCATAATGCGCAGCAGGGTCGACTTGCCGCAACCCGAAGGCCCAATCAGCGCGGTGATCGCATGGCGCTTCACGGGCAGGTCGACGCCGTCCAGCGCCTGGTGCGTGCCGTAAAAGAAGTTCAGCTTTTTTACTTCCAGAACCAGGCTGTCGGCCGGCGGCGGCACGATTACGCTTTGGATGTCCGTAGTGGTCATATCGATCATCTTACATCTTCTTTTCACGGGCCAGCCAGCGGCCGAGCACATTGATCCCGAGCACGGCAAATGCCAGCAGCACGGCGCCGGCCCAGGCCAGCTTATTCGCCTCTTCGAAGGGGCTCAGGGCAAAGTTGTACATCATGACCGGGAGGCTGGCGTTCTGGTTCGACATCATGCCGAAGATATCCCAAAGCGGCTCATGCATGAACTGGTTGTCGCCGGCCGTATGCAGCAGCGGTGCCGTTTCACCGGAAATCCGCGCAAAGCCCAGCAGGCCGCCCGTCAGCAAGCCCGCCCCCGCCGCTTTCCAGATAACGCGGCGGATGGTGATGAACTGCGACGCGCCCAGGGCCATGCTGGCTTCCCGCAGCGAGCTGGGCTGAAGGTTGAGAATGTCCTCGGTCGTCCGCGTCACCACCGGCGTCGCCAGGATGGCCAGGGCCACAGCACCAGCCCAGCCGGATGCGCCTCCGAACGGATTGACCAGAATGGTCGAGACAAACACCCCAACCAGGATGGACGGCGCCGACAACAGGACGTCGTTGAGGAAACGGACCGTATGGCCGTAACGCGTATTGCCACCGATTTCCGCCAGCCAGGTGCCGGCCAGCACGCCGATGATGACCGAGAAGACCATGGCCACAAGGCACATCATGATCGAGCCGACTATGGCGTTGCGCAAGCCACCGGCCGAGGTGTCCTTGGTGAAAATGTCGAGGTTGATGCCACTCAGCCCCTGGGTCAGCAGCGACCACAGGATCAGCATCAGGGCGATCAGGGCGACCCCCGTCGCCAACATGCAGGCCCCGGTAAAGATCCAGCTCACCATCTTGCGGCGGGCAGCGCGGCTCGGATTCACGGTCATGCCATATCTCCTTAATACCGCTGCGACGACAACAGCCAGCGGGCCAGGGCCAGCACGGCAAAGGTGATCAGAAACAGCACCAACCCAAGCGCGATCAGCGCCGAAGAATGCATACCGGAGGCTTCGCCGAACTCATTGGCGATGGTCGAGGCCAGGGTCGAACTGGAGGAAAACAACGAGGTCGGGAAGTTGTGCGAATTGCCGATGATGAAGGTGACCGCCATGGTCTCACCCAGGGCGCGGCCGAAACCCAGCATGACGGCGCCAACCAGGCCTTTTTGCACGTAGGGGATCAGGACGCGGGTCACGGCTTCAAACGGCGTCGCCCCCATGCCAAAGGCGGCTTCGCGCACCTGCGGCGGAATGCTGCGGAACAGCTCGCGGAAGACCGCCGCCATGTAAGGCAGGATCATCACCGCAAGGATCACAGAGGCGGTAAAGATGTTGGCGCCATTGGGGACACCGGCGAAAAGGCCGCCCAACCCCGACAGCGGTGTCTGGATATGCTTGGCGAACCACGGCGCGAAGACGAACAGCCCCCACATGCCGTAGACGATCGACGGAATACCGGCCAGAAGTTCGGTCATGATTGCGATCGGCTGGGCAATCACCCGCGGGCAGAACTGGGTCAGAAAGATAGCAATGCCCAGAGCGATCGGCAGAGCCATGGCCAGGGCCAGGGCCGACGACACGACAGTTCCGACGATTGGCCCGGCGGCGCCGAACACCTCACGTACAGGATCCCAGGTCGTTGAGAAAAAGAAGCTGGGCCCGAACTTGGCCAGGGCCGGCCAGCCGCCGATCAGCAAGGCAACGATCAGGCCGCCGAGAACGGCCAAAAGCAGGGTCGCTGCCGAAAAGGCGACATAACGGAAGATAGGATCCAGGACGTCCCGGCGTACCGGTATCTGATCCGTAGAAACTGCGGGTCGGGGAGCGGACACGGGACGGCCTGGATGAAAGGGTTTACTTGTTGGTGGAGGTGTAGACGGGCTTGCCTTCAGACGTGACCTGCGACCACTGCTGACGCACCATGGTCTTCACGCTGGCCGGCATCGGCACGTAGTCGAGTTCGGCCGCGGCGGCGTCACCGTTCTGATAGGCCCAGTCGAAGTACTGCAACACGGCCGTACCCTTGGCGGCGGCCTTCTGGTCCTTGTAAACCAGGATGAAGGTCGCGCCGGTGATCGGCCAGGCCTGCTCGCCCGGTTGGTCCAGCAGCAGGACGTAATTGCCCGGCGCATTCGCCCAGTCAGCGCTGGCGGCTGCGGCGGCGAAGGAGTCGGCGCCCGGCGCCGGGAACTGGCCGGCCTTGTTCTGCAGCAGGACGAAGGCGGTGCCGTTCTTCTTGGCGTAGGCGTATTCGACGTAGCCGATCGAGCCTTCGGTTTGCTTGACAAAGGCGGCGACGCCGTCATTGCCCTTGCCGCCCAGGCCCAGCGGCCAGTTGACGGCGTCCGAAGCGCCCACCTTGGACGACCACTCGGCGTTTTGCGACGCCAGGTAGGTGGTGAACAGGAAGGAGGTGCCCGAACCGTCCGAACGGTGGACGACGGTGATGGCGGTGGCCGGCAGGTTGACGCCGGGGTTCAGCGCGACCAGGGCCGGATCATTCCACTTGGTGATCTTGCCCAGGAAGATGTCGCCCAGCACGGCGCCATTCAGCTTGAGCTGGCCGGGTGCAATGCCGGTGACGTTGATGACCGGCACGACGCCGCCCATCACGGTCGGGAACTGATAAAGGCCGTTCTTATCGAGATCTTCCGGCTTCATCGGCTTGTCCGACGCGCCGAAATCGACGGTCTTGGCCAGGAGCTGCTTGACGCCTGCGCCGGAACCGACGGAATTGTAATTGACGCTGACCTTGCTGGCGCCCTTGTAACCTTCGGCCCATTTCAGATAGACAGGCGCCGGGAAGGTGGCGCCCGCACCGGCAATCGTTGAAGCCGGCTTGTTGCTGGGCTGGCTGCATGCGGCCAGACCGGCCAGCAGCGCGATTGCGAGAATCTTCTTGAACATCATTGTATCTCCACCCGTTCCGGGCTCTTGCCGCTGGCGGTACCTGCGTTTTATGACAGCTTCGTGACAGTCGTTTAGCGCCTCGGTGAAATTGAAGGTTAACGCCTTCCAGCCACCGATTCTGCACCGCATTATGTCATATTTGCCAATTTGCAAGTACCAAAACAAAAGCCCCTGCCGGAACGATCCGCCAGGGGCTTAGAGGTGTTATTCCGTCTACGGATTAAAACTTGGCCTGCAGGGACAGCGAGAAGACCGTGCCGAGCTTGTACGTGTTGATATCAATCCGGTTGTCGCCGGACTCCTGATACTCTTCGTATTTCTGGCCGGTCAGGTTGCGCGCTTCGAACTTGACTTCAAGGTCGCGGCCCCGAACGGTAAGGCCTTGACGGGCGACAAAGTCGACGCGCAAACCGGGATACTCGAAGATATCCGGCTGCCCGCTGTTCGCCAGCCCGCGGCTCGTCGCACGCTTGCTCGCATAGTTGATCATAAGGGTCTGCTGCGACAGATGGTCCTGGCTCTCGATGCCCAGTTCGATATTGGCAATGTGCTCGGACTGTCCCGTCATGGGCACACCGTCGCGGAAGAAGTCGGTCGCCTTGGTCGTACTCACAGCAAAGGCATAGGCCTTGTCGTCCTCGCCGACGCTCAGCGACGACTTGGAATAGGTATAGTTGGCCGAGGCGAGAATACGCCGGTCGTTCCAGACATCTCCCCCGTGGCCCGGAAGCCAGGCAGGGATCTCGTAGTACTTCAGAACTTCGGTTTCAAAGCCATAGAGATCCGCCTTCGGAGCATTGGCGAAACTCGTCGTGAAATCGTCACCGGAGACGTAGGATTCGATCGGGTTTTCGATTTGCTTGAAGAAGCCTGCGATCGTCGCGCGTTGGCCCGCAGCGAAGTACCACTCATAGCGTACCTCGGCATTGGTCAGCTGGCTATCGACCAGCAGCGGGTTGCCGCGATACGTCCGGTTGCTTTCCGGGTCAAAGTAGAACTGATAGATCAGTTCGCGGAACTGCGGCCGCGCCAGCGTCTTGGAGGCGTTAAAGCGAAGTTGCGCATCCGCATTCACCTGCCACGTCAGGGTCGCTGCCGGCAGGACATAGGATTCGTCGAGGTGAGTCGCTGCCAGGGATGCGCCGGGGGTCTTGAAGACCTGGACCGGCGACACGTCCTGCTCTGCGTGCTCGTAACGCAGGCCGGCATCGAATTTCCACGCGTCGTTCAGATCGCCGTCGAGCTTCAGGAAGGCGGCGTCGGTCTTAAGCGTCGCCAGGAATGCCGGATTGCCTTCGTTCGACTCGATCATGACCACGCCGAAATTATTGATCACGGCGGGTTCGAGCAGGTAGTCGGGCCGGAACATGTCGACGCCGTTGGGGAAGGTATTTGGTGCCTGGAACTGGAAGTCCCGACGCGAGCTCTCGCGACGCGTATCAGCAAGGTCGATGCCCGCCGACACCGCGAGGCGCGACGTCAGCTTGTAACGCGCATCGAAGCTGCCCGACATCAGACGCTCGCTCAGATCCGAGTAACTGATTGTGGCATCGCCGGAGTTGCCGTTGTTCAGGCGATTGATGAAATACTTGCCGAACAGGTCCGCATCGGCGTTGGTGCGGACATATTCGAAGTACAGTTCCCCCGGCGACACGCGCTTGGTTTCGGCATAGCTGGCCCTGGCATTGAGGCTGAGCTTTTCTGTCGGTTTGAACTCGCCGACGATCTGCGTGTTGGCCAGCTCGCGTTCAAACCAAGCCGTGCTCTGCTGCATGTAGTCGACATTGGTGCCATGGCGATTGCCGAGGCTGAGGCGCGTGTGTTTGATGGTGTCGTGGACATAGAAGTTGGTCCAGCGCACCTTGGTGTCGCCTTTGACCAGCGAAAGACCGAACAGACCGTTGGCAACAACGCGATTATCGGTCGTTACGCGGCGGAAATCGGATTCGACATCCGCAAGATCACTCGAGAGCGAGTTCTGATTGATCGAGTCGCGCGTCGTCCACTTGTTGCTGTAGCCGGCTGCGGCGATCACACCGAGGGTTGCACCATTCTCGAGTTCGAAGGGCTTGCCCGCCGTGATACTGGCAGAGAAATTGACCGGAAGTTCCGGCCAGCGCTGCACCAGGGCATTGCGCCCATTGATCAGTTCGCTGGCAATCTTCTTGGTGTCCACATTGCCGGAGCTGATACGTTCGCCACTGGCGAAGTAGGCCGCCATGGCCGGCGCAATGTCACGGTTGCCGTTGTCGTAACCCGTCCAGTCGGACTTGCTGCCGTAATACGTATATCCCAGGCTGCCCGTCGTCTCCGAGTCGGCGGAGATACCGCCACCGATGGTCAGGAAGGCTTCCGTCGGAACGGCGCGTGTCGTCAGATTGATGACGCCGCCGCCGAACTCGCCGGGGAAATTAACGGAGTAGCTTTTTTGGACCAGGGCCGATGCGACGACATTGGTCGGAAAGAGGTCGAGCGGAACCACGCGCTTGAGCGGTTCCGGGCTCGGCAGAGGCGAGCCGTTGAGCAGGGCCAGCGAATAACGGTCACCCAGGCCGCGGACATAGACATAGCCGCCACCGACCAGGCTGAGACCGGTCACGCGATTCAGGGCACCGGCGATGTTGCCTTCACCCGAACGTTGAATTTGCTCGGTGGACAGAACGGAGGTGACCTGCCCGCCGGACCGAACGCTCATGGCGCCCCGCCGGCCGCGAACCGTGATGGCGCCGCCTTCCGAACCACCCGGGATGGATACATCCGGCTGTTCTTGGGGTTGCGCTACCTCAGCTTCCTGAGCCGGAGGCGCCGATTCACCAGCAGAATCCTGCGTCGGAAGGGTTTGCACACCCGCCTGATCCTGCAGGTCGGCAGCGCGCGCCAGAGAAGGAAGCGTTAAGGCAGTCGTTATCAATAGTACGGACGTAAGCCACCGCGAGTTCATTGTCCCAATCCCCTGGGCAAAAGCGAATCTGATTAGAAGGGGGTGGCCGTCTCCAGCCACCCCTCCCCATTTAGCGAGTGACGTCGGATCAGTTAACCGGCAGAGACGTACAGGCGCTGTTGGCCGACCCGAGGTTGGCCGTGCTGCTGTTACAGGTCCAGCCAGCGTACCAAGTATCCGCACTGTCTTTCACGGCGCCGATGTAGGTCGTTGCCGTGAAGCCCGGCAGGGCGCTGACGTCGAAGGCCGTTACGGCGGTTTCGTTGGCGCCGTTGATGAAACCACCCGTCAGGGTCGAGGTGAAGGCGTCATTGTTGTTGTTGGCGCCGGATCCGAACAGGGTCGACACGGTCGCAGCCGGGAGGCTGCCGCCGCCGAGGAACTTGGTGGCGTTACACGACAGGACAACCGAGCGCGCGGCCAGGGTCGCCGGCGTGGCGCCCGTACCGTTCATGCGGATACATTCGTTGTTCGGCGTATAGATGACCGAGTTCATCAGGGTCGTATCCGAATTGCCGCGGAAGAGCGAAGACGCCAGGTCGTTGGCTTCGTTGAAGGAGGACACCAGACCCTGAACGGCCGTGAAGTTCGAAACCTTCAGGGTCGAGCGCGGCAGATGGGTTTCGTTGCCGTTGCTGTCGATTTCGAACAGGGCGTCACCGAAGCCCGGGCGCTGGATCAGCAGGCCGTACTGGAAGTTGCCGGTGGCACCGACGTCCAGGTCGAGGCTGTCATCGTCAGCACCGACAACGACGTAGTGCTTCATGTTGACCACGCCACCAAAGAATTCGGCGCCGTCGTCCGAGCTGTTGAAGCTCATGACGTGATCCAGGATCGTGCCAGAGCCGGTGCCTTCGGTGGTCAGGGACTGAAGTTCCTTGTCCGCACCCAGGACGTAGCCCGAGTAGCGGATCTGGACGTAGGACATACGGCCGCTGTTGTCGGTATCGTCCGCACCGCCGTACACGGCCGGGTCGGCAGCGCCTTCGGTCTGACGCTCACAGGTGCCGGCGGCCGTCGAACCGCTGGTGCAATCGGTGATCTTGGCGCGACCCATCAGCACCACGCCACCCCATTGACCTTGCGACGAGTCGGTGTTCAGGCCCAGGACGTTGTCGCGGCTCGTGAAGACGATCGGCTTGCTGGCCGTGCCCACGGCGTTGATCTTGTTGCCACGGTTGACCGCCAGCCAGGAAATGCCGGTGCCGCCATAGATGATCACGCCCGGCTCGATCGTCAGGGTGACGTTGGTGTCCGCCGCCGTCTTGGTGAAGCCACCGTCGGTGCCGACGTCAACGCGGCCCGGCAGTTGGTAGAGCAGGCCAGGAACCTTGGTCAGAACGATGGACTTGTTGATGCGCGACGGCAGGCTGCACACGCGCCAGGTGCCGGTCGGGCCAGTGATGGTGCCGGCGTCGGTCAGGCCTTGCGGATCAGCGATGGTCGGGCAACCCGACGCGGCCACGACCAGGGTCGACGACGAGCTGGAGCTGCTCGAGGACGACGTGGCAGGCGGATAGGTGATGCTGACATTGCCGCCCGTGCCGGGAGACGAGATATCGTCGGCGCCGCAGGCGGCGAGCGAAGCGGCGATGGCAACGGTGGCGCCGGTGGCCAAAAGCAGCGTGCGCAGTTTATTCTGAGTGATCATAAATCGTCTCCAAACGTGTTTCGGAGGCACGCTGGATGACGACATGACGTCGTTCCTTCCCCTAGTGCGGCCCATAGGACCGGTCCTATAGAAGTCGTAAATGACAGCGAGGCTACAGTTGTGTGACGGTTCCGTGACAAGGCCCGCCACAGGCCGCTTTGAAACCAGATACGGTGGCCCCTGAGACCCAAATACCACAAGGTTTCGTTAATACACGACACCGAAGCCTGTAACCTAATCCTGGCTTTGGGCGTATAAGGGGTATCGAAAGGACCTCAGATGAACCGTCGTCACCTTCTCTCCTGCCTCTCCCTGGCCGCCATAAGCGTCGCCATTGGCTGCACAGCCCAGGCGCCCGACGCCGCAGCGCAGACCATCAAGCCGTTGAACCTCAGCGACGCCGAATGGAAACGCCGGCTGTCGCCGCAGGCTTACAATGTCCTTCGCCAGGAAGGGACCGAACGCCCAGGCTCGTCCCGGCTGTTGGACGAAAAGCGCCCCGGGACCTATGTCTGCGCCGGCTGCGACCTGGACCTGTTCAGTTCCGACACCAAGTATGACAGCGGCACCGGCTGGCCCAGCTTCTGGAAGGCGATCCCGGGCCATATCAAAACGAAGACCGACTATAAGATCGGCGTGCCGCGCACGGAATATCATTGTGCGCGCTGCGGCGGCCACCAGGGCCATGTCTTCGACGACGGCCCGCGCCCGACCGGCAAGCGCTACTGCAACAACGGCGTCGCCCTGAAATTCATCCCGGCCTAGGAGCTCATCATGCTGAGACGTTTGTTTTTATCCGCCGTTGTCGCGGTTGGCCTGATGGCCGGCGCGGCCCAGGCGGAGGTCGCCGTCTTTGCCGGCGGCTGTTTCTGGAGCACGCAAAAAAGCGCTGGACCAGGTCCCGGGCGTGACATCGACGCGGGCTGGCTTCATGGGCGGCTCGGTCAAAAACCCGAGCTATAATCAGGTGATCCAGGGCCGTACGGGCCATGTCGAGGCGGTCGAGGTGACCTTCGATCCAAAGAAGGTCAGCTATCAGAGTTTGCTGGACGCCTTCTGGCATTCGACCGACCCGACGACCCAGGGCCGGGTGATCTGCGATTCCGGCGATCAATACCGCACCGCCATCTTCACCTTCAATGAAGGCCAGCAGTCGGCCGCCGTCGCCTCCAAGATCGCGGTGGGCAAGGAACTGGGCAAGCCGATCCGGACCTTGATCGTACGTTCGACGGAGACCGGTTTGCCGTTTTATCCGGCCGAGGCCTATCACCAGCATTACTGGAAAACGAACAAGGACCAGTATGACCGTTATCACATCGGCTGCGGCCGCGGCCCGGCGCTGAAGAAGCTCTGGGGCGACAAGGCGAAGTAAAAAATTACCTCTCCCCGCCTGCGGGGAGAGGACGAGAGCCGAGTGAAACGAAGGCGATCGGGTGAGGGGCCTTCAGAGGACAGAGCGTACCGAAGACGCCCCGCCCCT
>NZ_GL883078.1:903862-909459 GCF_000204015.1 Asticcacaulis biprosthecium C19
GAAGAACGGGGAGAGGGGATCCGACACGCCTCACCCACCTTCAGAACAACCTTCCCGGCCTTCAAACCCTCCGCCGAAGCCGTCACGGTCACCGTCCCCGGCTCGCGCCGAACCTGGACAATCGCGCTGCACAGGCTGTTGAAAGCCTTGCGCTGAGACGCCTTATCCGGCTCATGGCTGTTCGGATTGCCATTACCGACGCCGATCACCGCCCCCGGACCTGCGACCTCAAACCGGATCAGGTTATCGGCCTTCGGCACCGGCCGACCCTTGGCATCGACCACCTCCGCCCGCAACACCGCGACATCACTGCCATCGGCGAACAAGCCCGACCTATCCGCCGTCAGCACAACCCGCGCCGGCGCACCGGCCGTCTCGCGCTTGTCCTTCAAAACCACCATGCCCTTGTTATAACCAAAGACCTCGATCTTGCCGGGCGCATAGGGCACCGACCATTCCAGGTGCCGGTTACGCGGCATGGCCTTCTTGCCGGCCGACTTGCCGTTGACGAACAGCTCGACCTCTTCGCAGTTGGAATGGGCCCAGACCGCGATTTCCTGGCCTTCCTTGCCCTCCCAGTTCCAGTGCGGCAGCAGGTGCAGCAGCGGCTCCGGACGCCACCAGGCGCGGTAGTAATAGTAGTTGTCCTTCGGGAAGCCGCAGGTATCGAACACGCCGAACTGCGACGAGATGCTGGGCCATTCCGAAAATGGCGTCGGCTCGCCGCGATAGTCGAACCCGGTCCAGATAAAGCCACCGGCCATGTAGGACTTGTCCGCCGCATGGCTCCACCAGGTCTCCGAGGTCGTCGCCCACCACGGCGCCGTGGTATCGTAGGACGGGACGATATGGTTGGCCGCGTCCAGGATGTATTCGCCGCGCGTACAGACGGTCGAGGCTGTTTCCGAGCCGATCAGCGGGATAAGCGGATACTTGGCATGGAACTCATCGATCAGATGGGTGCGGTAGTTGAAGCCGATGACGTCGACGACATGGGTCACGCCGTAGCCAAAGCCCTGGTCCATGGCGTAGGTAACGCCACGCGTTGGATCCAGCTCATTGCACAGCCGTTTCATCGATTTGGCGACAATGGCGCCGCGGTCGGTGCCCTGCTGTGGCTCCTCGTTGCCGATCGACCACAGGATAATGGACGGGTGGTTGCGGTCGCGCAGGATCATGGCGCGCAGGTCGTCCAGCCCCTGCTGCGACGAGGTCATGGTGCGGGTCTCGTCGATAACCAGCAGGCCCAGTTCGTCACAGGCCTCCAGCACTTCCGGCGTCGGCGGATTGTGCGAGGCGCGATAGGCGTTGCAGCCCATCTCCTTGAGCAGCTTCAGGCGATAGTACTGCAAGGCATCCGGCACGGCGGCGCCGACCCCGGCATGGTCCTGATGGTTGCAGGTGCCCTTCAGCTTCAGGTGCTTGCCGTTCAGGAAGAAGCCCTGCTCGGCATCGAACTTCACATCGCGGAAGCCGAACCGGGTGGTGACACCGTCGACCTTTTTGTCAACTAGACTGAGCGTCGTATCAACCTCATAGAGATGGGGCGCGTCGACCGACCAAAGGCTGGGCGCGGCCACCTTGAAGGTCTGAACCACATCACGCGTCTGGCGCGCCGGCACGGCGATATTCTGGCTGCCAGTATCCAGGGGCAGGGCCGTGCCCGGCTGAAAGACGATCGCCGACACAGTCACGGTCTGCACCGCATCGCTTTCGTTGCGAACCGTGGTGGCAACCTCGACCGTACCATCGGTCTTGGACCGCACACGTACACCATAGGGCGGGATATGAACCGGATCGGTCTTGACCAGCCAGACATGGCGATAGATGCCGGCGCCTTCGTAGAACCAGCCTTCGCCGAGCGAGGCATCTACACGCACAGCGACCACATTGGGCTTGTCGTCGGTATTGAGGAAATCGGTGACGTCGATGTGGATCGGGGTATAGCCGCCCTGATGCTCACGGATGATGTAGCCGTTGACCGTGACGATCGCGCTGCGGAAGACGCCGTCGAACTGCAGCGAAATGCGCTTGCCGGCATCGGCCTTGTCCAGACTGAAACTCTTGCGATACCAACCGACCGAGGTTTCCGGATAGTCGCGGCCCAGCGACTTGAAACCGTGGTTGGCCGCCGGATCCCAGATCTCGCCGCGGTCGTTGGGCTTCAGCTCGGACGCCTTGGGGTTCGGTACGAACGGAAGTTCGACCGCCCAGTCGTGGGGCAGATTCAGTTCCCGCCATCCGGAATCGTCGAACCCGGCCTGGGCCGCCTTACCCGAATCCGGGCCCTGCTTGGCATAGGTGCGCTGGTCGAGGCCAAAGCCAAAATCCTTCTCCGCGTCATGCAGATGGCCAAAGGCGAACCGCCAGCCGTCATCGAAGAGAATGCGCTGCCGCAGCCCCTGGTCGGCGGACTTGACCACCGGCGAATAGGGCTGGGCCTTGGCAGAAGCGGCTGGCACCGCAGCCGCGACGGCAGCGGCGGCCAGCAGATGGCGGCGGTTCAGATCCAACATGGCATTTCCCTCGGCATTATTTTGTATGACAATAAAAGGGCCGGAGCTTCAAATCAAGCTCCGGCCAGTTTAGGACTCTTCGGGAGAAGATGTCAGTACTTTACCGTCACATCGAACAGGAAGCGGCGGCCGTAGTAGTCGTTCCGCAGCAACCGGTTTTCCTTGTTGTCGTAATAGGCCCGCAACGGCGTATCCAGCAGGTTGGCCGCCTGGACGCGGAACGAAATCCGGCTGTTCAGGATATAGCTGGCGCTGGCGTCCAGGGTGGTTTCCGGCGCGACCCGGGCCAGAGCGCTCGAATCCCAGCCATAGATGGCGGTATAGGCGCTGTGGTAACGCGCGCCCAGGCGGGCATCGATGGTGCCGTTGCTGTACCACAGGTCGACGGTGGCCGTAGTCTTGGCGACGCCGTTCATCGGCAGCGGATTGTTCGACGGAACGAACTCCTCGATGTCCGACTCGACCAGGGCCAGGTTTGAATAGATGCCGAACTTCTCAAAGCCCGGAATAAAGCTGAACGGGGTCTGATAGGTCAGTTCGACACCGGCGATGTAGCCGCTGTCGTCTTTGTTGACCGGCGAGATCAGGGTGTAGCTGTTGCCGTTAATGGTCTCGCTACGCTGGTTGTAGCCAACATAGTTGTCGACCTGCTTGTAGTAGCCGGCCACCGCGAACAGGGCGTCGCGGTTGAAGTACCACTCATACGACGCGTCGAACTGGGTGGCTTCGAACGGCTTCAGGTACGGGTTGCCCGAAGAACCCGTGAACGGCGCGGTCGGCGAGATCGAGCGATTGGCCTTCAGCTCATTCAGAGGCGGACGCGACAGGACGCGGGCGGCGCCCAGTTTGAGATAGGCGCCATCGCCGAGGTCGAACCGGGCCGCCGCGGACGGCAGCAGCTTGGTGTATTGACGGCCGCCCTTGGCGGTGACCGCCACCAGCGGATAGAAGTCCCAGTTGCCCTGGATGTCCTGGAACCAGCCGCCGCCCGACCGGCTTTCGCCAGCGCTTTCGCTGTTCACCGACACGGCGCGCAGACCGATATTGCCATTGACCGGCGCGCCGGCGAAGGTCGTCTCGTAATAGCCCTGGACATAGGCTTCGGCGACCTTTTCGGTCACTTCGGAATTGAAGTTGACCGACTTCGGATCAAAGTCCAACGCGCCGGCGCCATAGGCCGCCGTGACCAGCTTGTCGAAATCACCGTCCAGCAGCGACGGCACGTCGAAATTTTTGAACTTGTAGTTGGTGAACAGGTTCGACGGCAGGGTCGTCACGCCGGGCAGATGTCCCGCCTGGCCATCATTACCACTGCTGTCCGACTTGGTGCGGTCGGCCAGGCGCAGGCCGAACTGTACCGACGTCCAAAAACCCCCGTCGAAATGACGGCGGAAGTCCAGCGAGGCGGAACCCAGTTCGTCGCGCAGCCGGCCGGGCGAATAGGCGCCCATCACCCATTCGATGCTCTGGCTGGCGTCCTGGGGCTGGGTCGAGACCTGAACGAACGGATCATCGCCGTCCAGGCGCCAGGTCGTGGTAGCAGGATAATAACGCATCTCTACGGCCTGCCACAGATTGCTGCGCTCGGCCTTGGAATAGGACACGTCGGCGGTGGCGGTCCAGGCGCCTTCGGTCCACTTGCCGTTCAGTCCGGTGACGATCAGGTCCTTGTCTTCGCTGTACTCGGCGATGACATTGGTGATTTCGCTGTAGGCGGTCGTCGCGCCGACCAGGTCGCCATCGACAATGACCGGATTGGTATAGCCGCCGGCATTGCCGCCGGCCCAGTTACCCCAGTTGCCGTCATACCATTGCTGGTTCTGGTGTTCGGAGATCTTGAACTTCGAATACAGCAGGTCGTAGGTGAGTTCGAAGAAGTCGCTTGGCTTCCACTGAAAGCCGGTCGACAGGCTGTAGCGGTCGGAGGTCAGGAACTTGGCTTCCGACGCGGCGCCCCACGGGGTCGGCACGTCGGGTCCATTCGTGACGATCGGGCCGGTATTGTTGGCCGGACGGATGGTGTCGTCGTTATAGCCCCAGCCCTGAAAGGATTCGTAGCCGTTCTTCTGCTGCTGGGCGGTGACGCCCAGAACGAAGGCGAACTCCGGCGACAGCTTCTTTACGAACGATCCCGACCCGCGGTAGCCCAGGCCGTCATAGCCCGGAAACGCCGTACCGCCGTCATAATAGACGACGCCGGCGCGAGCGACGATTTCCGGACCGCGGTAGTCCAGCGGACGGATGGTCTGGATGTCGACCGTGCCCGAAATACCGCCGGCCAGCAGCCTGGCTTCCGACGACTTGTAGACGCTGACACCTGACACGACTTCCGACGGATAGATTTCCCAACGGACGTTGCGGTCCGGTTCAGACGAGGCGACTTCGCGGCCGTTGACGGTGCCCAGCACCATGCGCGGACCAATACCACGGATAGCGGCCTGGCTGTCATTGCCACGGTCGCGCGTGGTGTTGACGCCCGGCAGGCGCGCCAGGGATTCGGCGATGGTGACGTCGGGCAGGACGCCGATGTCCTTCGACGCGATGACCTCGACAACGCCGGTTTCGCGACGTTTGATGTCCAGCGCGTCGCGCAGCGACTTGCGCATGCCAACGACGACGACGGCGTCTTCCGGCTCGGCAGGCGCAGCTTCAGCGGCGGCGGGGGCCGCACTCTCGGGCGCCGACTGCATCGAGGCGCGGACGATGACGGCGGAATTGCCGTCCTGCGTACGAACATTGAGACCCGTGCCGGCCACCAGTTGGGTCAGGGCGGTGTCGACCCGCAATGCCCCCTTGACCGGGTTGGTGCGGACGCCGCGCAGATCGTCAGCCGAGGCCAGGACCTGCAGGCCCGACTGCTGGGCGAACTGCGGGACAGCCGTGACGGCGTCCTGGGCGGCGATGTTGAAGGTCTTGGTGGCCTGGGCGCCCGTTTGGGCCCCAATCTGGGCATAGGCGGGGGCGGCCATGACGGCGACTGCGGCCGAAGCCATCAGCGCGCTGCGCAGACCGGTGTGCAAGTAGGACATGAGTTAGGCTCCCTGTGGTTCTGTTCTTTGATTGGAGCTCAATGGCTGTAAC
>NZ_GL883078.1:909613-924274 GCF_000204015.1 Asticcacaulis biprosthecium C19
TTTCCGTCAGTGGAATGGCCCCTTCCGTCACCTCGTTACACTCGGCGCCACCTCCCCCGTAAACAGGGGAGGCGAAGATTGTTCAAGCTAAACCCGTTTTTGCTCCAGAGGCGCTAACGGCCTCCTACAAACAAAGATGAGGGGGTGGAATTTTTCCGCCAGATTTGTACGACTTATTATCGAGAGGCGGAGACTGTGCCAATTATGATACGGTCTTCTCCGATGCTGACCGGCACCTCCAGCGCGACATGGACGGCGCGGGCAAAGCTTTCGGGCTGGTCGACCTGAAATCCGCCGACCAGTTCGGCGTTACGCAAAGCCGGGTCGGCGATGACGATCTCGCGGTCGTTATAGCGGTTGAACTCGGCGACGGCCTCGGACAGGGCCGTGCTGTTCAGCATGATCTGACGGTCGCGCCAGGCCAGCTTGCGCTCGACCTCTTGCGGGCGGTGCGCGGCGCGGATTGTGTCCTGCGCCGGCACGAAGGCCTCGGCGCCGGCCGTCAGGGTCATGCGCCGGGATGGATCCTTGACGCTCCACGCCTCAACGACGCCCTCGGTGACCAGGACATCGGCGCCGCCGTCATGACGGCGGACGCTGAAGGCGGTGCCGACCGCGCGGACACGGATATCGCCGGCGGTGACGACGAAGGGTGCAGCGGGATTTTTGGTGACCTGGAACCAGGCCTCGCCCTTGACCAGGTCGACATGGCGCATGTCGTCCTTCATGGCGACATCGATACGGCTGTCGGTATTGACGGCGGCGATCGAACGGTCTTCCAGCGGCACATTGCGCAGCTCACCATGGCCGGTTTCCAGGGTGAGCCGGCTGGCCAGATGCACCGCCACCGCTGCCGCGCCGGCAACCGAGGCCGCCATGGCCCCGCCCAGCAGATAGCGGCGGGTGCGTTCGGCCTTGCGGCGCTTGATGCCCGCCGCCACTTCACGTCCCGCCACGCCCACACCATGGGTCATCACCTGAGCCCGGTCCAGCAGGGTCCAGGCCGCTTCGGCGCGCAGGTAAGCCCCCGCGTGACGCGGATCGGCATCGTGCCAGGCCAGGAACGCTCCCCGCGTGGCGTCGTCGGGCTGCGCATACATGCGCGCCACCCAGGCCGTGGCCTGCGCCTCGACCGGCGTCTTAGTCTGCGGTTCGGGCGGCATTCGCGCTCCCAAAAGCAACCAGAGCTGCGGGTTTTGCCGTCGCAGGCGGTTTAGGAGAGCCGAGGCGCTGAAGGATCAGGCTGAGGCCACGGGCGGTTTCTTTTTCGACAACGTTTTCGGTCAGGGACAGGGCGCGGGCGGTCTCGGCCTGGGACAGGCCGTGGACCTTGCGCAGTTCGAACACATTGCGGCAACGCTCCGGCAGCCCCTTGATGAGGTCCAGCACCCGGTCCAGTTCGGCGCGCGACGACGCGCAGCTTTCCGGACTGGGCGTATGGTCGGCAATGCCCAGGTCATCGATGTTCTGCACTGTCATGATCGACACCACGCGGTTGCGCCGGACCTGCTCCAGCACGATGTTGCGCGCCGAGCGGAACAGATACGATCGCGGATCGCTGATGTGGTCGACCCGGTCCAGCCGCAACAAGCGGCAATAGACTTCCTGGACGATATCATCGAGTTCATCGGTCTTGACGCCCAGACGTCGGAGCCACAGGCGCAGGTCATGCTCGTGCGGCAGGATTTGTGTTGCGACAAAGGCCAGCAGGACCTGACGCTTCTCCCCGGATGAGAAGGTCATGGGCGCACCGTTGTTAAAACATAGACGCGTGGCATGGGGGTTTCCGCCGTTTTTTTATTATCGGCGGGATTTATAACATAATTTTTACAGCCGACCAGTCAATTGTACTACAATATTGTGGCTGTGGCGTCAAAGCCTCACGCCCAAAAGTGGTTTGCCACTTTTGGGCGTGAGGCGTCACCGTAAAGTGACGGTGCCCGCTGCCGCGGGAACGGTAACCTCTTGCGCCTCGGCGTCGGCAACCGCGCTTTCCGTTGCGGCCACCGCGGCGACGATCTCGCTGCCAGGCCGCAGCCAGGCCTTGTAGACGAAGCGACCGGCCTCCTTTGTCATCGGTACGACGACTCCGCCGGTGAAATCCCCGGCCAGATACTGGGTCGGCTGACCATTGTCGGCCACGCTGAAGGTGACGTCCACCGGCCAGACATACGACGCTTTGGGCCACTCGATGGCAGGGACGGCCTTGCCCTTGAAGTCGAAGAAGGCGGCGTTTTCCCACGACGACCCCGTGCCCCAGCGCGTCTTGCATTTGGTGGAGACCCAAGCCGGCTCCCAATAAACGACGCCGTTGCCGCCGGAATCGACGGTCAACTGCATCAGGTCGTGCATGTATCTGGCCTGGCCTTCGGGGTAATGGGATAGCCCGGGAGGATCGAGTCGGTGCCCAGCAGGTTGCCCATCTCGTCGTTGTAGCCATCGGTAAAGGCATAGGCGGTTTCGACAACGACAACCTCCTTACCAAAGGCGTGATGGACGCGGCGGATGGTCTGCGCCAGTTGCTGCGTGTCGTATTTCGACCACTTGCGATAGTAGCTGATGCCGATGGTATCATAGTCGGTGATCCCGGCTTTGCGGGCGGCGGCGAACCACGGTTCGACATTTTCGGGCTGGGCAATATGCAGCATGATCTGCGGCTTGATGGCGCTGTTGGCCGAGGCGTCGCGCACGCCCTTGATGCCGGCCTGGAACAGAAGGGCGTTACGCTTCCAGTTAATGGGAAGTTTGGCGCCTTCCCACGACGAGACGATCTCCTTGTTGCTCTCATTGCCGACCTGAACCATCTCGGGCATCAGCCCCTTCGTTTCCAGGTAGGTCAAAGTGTCGACGGTGAAGGCATAGAGGGCGTCGGCCTGCTGCTGATCCGTCATGCCTTCCCAGGCAGCGGGTGCCAGTTGTTTCTCACCGTCGGCCCAGTCGTCGGAATAGTGGAAGTCGAGCAGGACCTTCTGACCCGAGGCGCGGGCAGCGGCAATGGTCTTTTCGGCATCGGCCAGGTTGGAATACTTCGTCCAGGTCGGGTTGTTCCACAGCCGCACGCGGACCAGGTTGTGACCGGACTTGGCGAAGATCCTGTAGGGATCGGTCTCGCCGGCATAGCTGTATCTGGCGCCACAGTCCTGCATTTCGTTGACATAGGACAGGTCGGCCCCGAACCAGTAGTCGCGGGCGGAGGCGGAGGTCCCGGCGAACAGAGCCAGCAGGGACAGGGCGGCAAGGGTGATGTGTTTCATACCAGACCTAGATGTGCGGCAAAGATTTTTCCGCCAAAAAGAAACATGCAGAACGACCGCGTCCGAACCTGCCAAACTCCCTCCTCCCCACTTCGTAGGGAGGAGAAAAGCAACCCATCCGGCCTTGCTGCTACCCCCAGCTATCGACGAAGCCCTTGCGGCGGCCATTAGCCATGTCGGTCGTCGACATCAACAGCGGCTTGGGCCTACCCAGATGATAGCCCTGGCCGAAACCGATCCCCATCTCGACGCACAACCTCACCATATCCTCATCCTCGATCATCTCGGCGATGACCTCCGACTTGAGTTCCTTGCACAGGCTGCTGACCGAACGGATCAGGGCGCGCTGACGCGGATTCTCACGCGCTTCCTTGAGGAAAGGCCCATCGATCTTGACATAGTCGACGTCGAAACTGCGCAGATAGGCATAGGCGGCCGCACCGGCGCCGAAGTCGTCGAGACAGACCTGATACCCCGTGCGACGCAGCCAGCGCAGGAAGGTGCCGACGGCGTCCAGTTCCTTGATCTCGCTCGACTCGGTCAGCTCGAACATCAGGCGGTTGACGAGGTCGCGGTGCGGCATGACCAGTTGCCGCAGGCTTTCGCGGAATGTTTCCGATTCCACCGAAGCGCCCGACAGGTTGACGGCGATACTGACATCGGGACGGGTGAGTAGCATCTCGATGGCCTTCTTGCAGACGGCCAGATCGAAATCTTCCATCAGGCCCAACTGCTCGCTCATACGGATGGTCTCGTAGGGCGAACGGCCGTCCGAGAAGCGCATCAGGGCTTCATAATGATGGATGGTCCTGTCCTTCAGCGAGACAACCGGCTGATAGAACAGGCTGAAATTGTTGTCCTCGATCAGGTTCTTGATAGAATCGAAATGCTGAACCGTTTCGGCCATGGCCGTCTTCAGACTTTCCTGAAGCGACATGACCTGGGTTTTCTCGGGCTTGCAAAAGTTAGTGACGGCAAAGCTGAGCGCGCGGGCGACGCTGTCCTGATCCAGGTTACCGGTCGACAGTTCCAGGCTCATAACGGTCGGCACAAAGCTGTTTTCGGCCAGACCGGCGGCAACGGCCACGGCCTTGAAATCCTTGGTAAGGCTTTCCGGCGTGGCTGTATCGCCCTTGGCCGGCGGGATATAGCCGAAGGCCTCGTCCGACAGGCGCGCCGCGGCCGACCCGCCCATCGACTGAGCGCGCAGGACGGCGCCGATTTCGCCGAGTAGCTGGTGCGCCTGCGGTTTGGGCATGCCGCGCACGACGCTGGAAAGGCCTTTCAGACGCACCATTTTCATTTCGCGCGGCGCCTTGGAGGGATCACCGGCCAGGGCCGTCTTCGCGATATCCTGGAAACCGGAAGCATCCAGCAGGCCCGTGGTTTCGTCGCGTTCGGTGAGGGCCACATTGGACAGGACGGTTAGTGTCAGAAAGGTATGGTTGTTCTGGGTCGGCAGGTGACAGGCGCCGAGATTGATCAGTAAAGGCGGCTTATCGCCCTGGTCGAGGCGCAAGGAACAGGGTTCGATGCGGCCGACGCGTTGGGCGCGTTGCAGCAGACGGCGGGCAAACGACCGGTCAGCCGGCAGGATAATATCGGTGACGACACGGCCGGCGATTTCGGCGGCGAGCGCGTTCAAAAGCGCCTGAGTCGCGCCGACCGTCTTGACGATACGGAAGTCTGCATCGATCTCGACCAGCAAATCGGCGGCCGCCAGCGAAAAGGCCATGTAGCGGTCGCGCTGGTTCTTGAAGTCGTCACTCATAAAATGTCCCCGACGGGCCGCCTCATTGGGCGGGCAAGCTTTGGGACACATTATGGCCGTGAGTTGTTAATTTTGACTTAGATGCCAAAATTTGCAGTCAACAAATAAGGTATTGAAACACCTCACTTTATCCGGAATGCGCAAACGCCTCCCCTGACGGCCCACTGAGCGTAAAAAAAACGTCCTGTCCCAACCGGGCCAGGACGCTTATCGTGTACGCAACGCGACTAACTTCCGGACTACAGGTCCAGCTTCATGTCCTGAAGCAGGGCCTTGAGATATTCGCGGTTGATGCGGTCATCATCCACCGGCGCACTGCGGGCGGCGGATGCCTGCGCATTCGGACGGACATATTCATTGACCGCTCCGCTGGCGCGGACGGGATCGATCGGCGCACGCATCGGACGCGGCGCGATAAACTGAGTGTTCTCGATCGCCTTGGCCGGGCCGTCGACCCATTGCACCGGGATTTCGAACCAGAAGTTGGAACCTTCGCCCTGACGCGAGACGACGCCGATATGGCCTCCGAGCAGGTCGACGATGGCCTTAGAGATCGACAGGCCGAGACCGTTGCCGCTCTTGCGGTTGGCGGTAATGTCGGAACCGCTGAACAGAGTCAACGATTGATCTTCGCTCATGCCGACGCCGGTGTCGCGGACCGAGATGCGCAGCCATGGCGCATTGTCGATCGTCACTTGCGAGGCGGTGACATTGATCAGTCCGCCACGGGTGAACTTACAGGCATTGCTGAGCAAGTTCTGCACCACCTGGCGCAGGCGCATCGAATCGAGACGGGCATAAGGGTTGTCACAATCGACGAAGTGCGCGGTCAGCTTGGTCTGGCTGGCCTGGGCCTGGGCGGCGAACTGGTTGACGACGTCCTTGACCAGATTGACGACATTGACCGACTCCTCAACGGAATGGGCGTGATCGTCACCGCGCATCGGGGCGGCTTCCAGCGACGAGACGTCGACCGTGTCCTTGACCAGCGACTGCAGCGCCTTGGCCGACTTCAGCAGGTTGGTGGTGTAGGCGGCGATGTCCGGGTTTTCGTGGCGCTGCTCGTTCAACAGACGGGCATAGCCCAGGATGTTGTTGAGCGGCGTCTTCAATTCGTTGGTAATGTGCGTCAGGAAGCTGTTCTTGGCATCGTTGATGTCCTCGGCCGCCATGCGGGCGCGAATCAGCTCTTCCTGGTCCGACACGCCTTCGGTGATGTCGCGAACGACGCCGCACAGACGGATCGCCGTGCCCTTGTCGTCATATTCGACGCCGCCCTTGGTGCGGATGTTGCGGGTGACCTTGTCCTTGCGGCGCAGGATCTCGACGTTGAAATCGAAGTCTTCACCATAGTTCACGGCGCGCTGGAACTTATCGATGATCAACTGTTGATCGGCTTGCTCGTAGATGTCGAGCTGGGTGGCGACGCGCGGCTTGTAGGACTTGGGTGACAGGCCGTAGATGGCATAAAGGCCCTTGGACCAGGTGACTTCGCGCGTCTTAAGGTCGATCGACCAGTGGCCGATGCCGGTCATGTCCTGGGCCAGGTCGAAGCGAATCTGATTCGACTTCAGCTCAAACAGGATGTCGCTGCGCTCAACCGTGTTCTGGGCCAGGGCGATGGTGGTGGCGGCATTGTTGGCGAACTGGCGGAACAGCGCCATCTTCTGCGCCGTGAAATCGTGGCGCGGCTGGCGTTCGCTGAGGATCAGGACGCCCAGGACAACGCCGTCGGAGACCAGCGGCATGTCGACATAGAAGCGCAGCTTGGGGCCGTTCAACACGGCGGCCTCTAAAAAGTAGCGCGCGTCGGCGGTGGCGTCCGGAATCAGCAGGGGCTCGCCCGGGATCAGCTTGCGCTGGCAGAAGGAAATATCGTCCAGCAGAGTTTCGCTGCTGAAGCCGGTCGTGCCCTTTACGACAAGCTGATTGCCCTCATACAGCTTGATGATGGCCAGCGGCGTGTCGAACAGGCCGGCGGCCAGTTCGCAGACCGACTTACAGATCCGCCCGAATTCGAGCTCGCGTTCCTGAACCTTGGCCTGAGCCTTGGCGTCACCTTTTTGGTGCGCGGAGGCATGGGCAAGGGCGGTGTCTTCAGCAAATTGGGGCATAGGTAAACCTTCTTGATAGAGGAAGGTTAACCAAAAAGGTTTACCCATTTGTAAATGAATCGCTTAACCACGCGTTATGGTTAAGCTTTTCCACGAACGTCCTCAATCTGCCGGCTTTCGCAGGATTTTCGCCATCGGCCGTCCATTCGCCAGTTCGTCGATCAGCTTGTCGAGATAGCGAATTTCTCGCATCAGCGGGTCTTCGATCTGCTCGATCCGCACACCGCAGATGACGCCCGTGATCAGATGCCGCGCCGGATTCAGCATCGGCGCCTGGGCAAAGAAGGTCTGAAAATCAGTTTTTGCCGCGATATGATCCTCGAACTGGGCCTGACTGTAGCCAGTCATCCAGCGCACGATCTCGTCGACCTGAGCCCTGGCGTCGGCTCGGCCCTTTCGCTCCACCTTGGCGATGTAGAGCACATACACGCTGGCAAAGCTCATGGAATAGATACGGTGCGTGGCCATGCCCGATCATGACGCAGCTTCTGGTCAATTGGCAAGAGGGTTGGCTGGCACATCGAAAACTTGCATCGCAGCCTATAAACCCGCGCGTGACAACCGGAACCTGACCCTTCATGACCGTCCTGCGCGTGACGCATACCACCACCTACACCTACAAACGCCCGGTCGAATTCGGCCAGCACCGCCTGCTGTTTCGACCGCGCGACAGCCAGGACCAACGCCTGCTGTCATCCAGCCTGCGCATCTTCCCCGAACCCAGCGACCTGTTCTGGATCCACGATGCCTTCAACAACTGCATCGCCGTCGCCGAGTTCGACGCCGAATCCGATAGCTTAAGGTTCGAGACCGATATCGTGCTGGACCACAAGCCGCAAAACGCCCTGCATTTCCGCGCCGACACGGAGGCCCGCATCTGGCCTTTCGCCTACGATGCCGAAATCCTGCCCGACCTCCAGGCGGTCATTGCCCGCCAATATGAGGACACGGAAACATCGACCTGGGCGCGGCGCTTTGTCGACCCGTCCGGCGTGACAGATACAGTGCGGCTGCTGGAAACCGTCACCCACGCCATCCATAACGACTTCAAATATATCCGCCGCGGCAATCCCGGCACCCAGACGCCGGAAATGACCCTCTACAGCCTCAGCGGCACCTGCCGCGACTACGCCCTGCTGATGATCGAGGCCGTCCGGTCGCTAGGGTTCGCCGCACGATTCGTCACCGGCTACATCTATGTCCCGTCGCGCGATACCGGGGAGCGTCTGGGTGGCGGAGCGACCCACGCCTGGGTTCAGGTCTTCCTGCCGGGCGCCGGCTGGGTCGAATTCGACCCGACCAACGGGATTGTCGGCAATCGCGACCTGATCCGCGTCGGCGTGACCCGTACGCCGCGGCAGGCTATCCCTTTATGGGGAACCCACAGCGGAAGCCGCATCGATTTTTTAGCCATGGATGTTCAGGTTAACGTTACCGCCGCCGACACCCCTCCCCTCTTGTCCGAAAGCACCCCCGAAGCTCCATGAAAATCCGTGCCGGCTATAGCCTGACCTACCAATGCCCGAAGCCGACGCCCATGCTGTTGTGCCTCAACCTCCACCCCTCGCGGCGAACCGACCTGCTGACGCCCCAGGTGATCACCTTCAGCCCTGGGGTCGAAACCTGGGACTATACCGACGGTTTCGGCAATGTCTGCACCTGCATCACGGCGCCCGCCGGAGACCTGACGATTGCCACCGAGTTCGTGGTCTACGATTCCGGTCGCCCCGATCATGTGCCCTACGACGCGGTGCAGCACGATATTCGCGACCTGCCGGATGAGGTCCTGGGCTTCCTGCTGGGATCGCGTTACTGCGAGACCGATCGCTTAAGTGATATCGCCTGGTCGCTGTTCGGGACGACGCCACTGGGCTGGCCCAGGGTCCAGGCCATTCTCGATTTCGTCCACAATCGCATCCGCTTCGACTATCAGCTGGCCGACCCGCGCCGCAGCGCATTTGGCGGCTATGGTGAGCAGGTCGGGGTGTGCCGCGATTTCGCTCACCTGGCCCTGACGCTCTGCCGATGCATGAACATTCCGGCGCGCTACTGCACCGGCTATCTCGGCGATATCAAGGTGCCGGTGTCCGATTCGCCGATGGATTTTTCCGGCTGGTTCGAAGTTTACCTCGGTGGCCACTGGTATACGGCCGATGCCCGACATAATGTCCCGCGGGTCGGCCGCATCCTGATGGCGGTCGGCCGCGACGCCACCGATGTCGCGATTTCCACCCAGTTCGGACCGGCGCTGCTGACCGGATTTCACGTGGTCACGGAGGAGGTCATGGAATAGACGCCAAGGCGGATTGGCCCGCGCCCGTCGAATGTCTTAACCCCCAGGGCACGTCCGACGTCGTCCTGCTGTGCGAACATGCCTCCAACCATATCCCGTCCGAATATCACGGCCTGGGTCTGACACCGGTCGAGCTGACGCGCCACATCGCCTGGGATCCCGGCGCCGCCGAGGTCACCCGGCTGCTGTCGCAAAGCCTGAATGCCCCAGCGTTTCTGGGCAGCTTTTCGCGTCTTCTCATCGATCTGAACCGGCCACTGGATTCTGCGGGCAGCATCGTCACGCGTTCGGAAGCGACCGACATTCCCGGCAATCTGGGACTGTCACCCGAAGAGATCGCACGCCGGGTCGGTGACATCTTCACGCCCTATCATGCCGCGGTGTCGGCCCACCTGGACGCACGCCAAGGGCGGCCGACGCGCCTGGTCAGCCTCCACAGTTTCACCCCGGTCTTTCTGGGCGTTGCGCGAGCCTGGGAGGGCGGCATCCTGTTCGGCGATGCCGCCGCGTTTGGCGAAACATTGGTGTCCCGGCTTCAATCGGCGGGCCTGAGGGTCGGCGCCAATGTGCCGTACAAGACCGACCGCGCCGAGGACTACGCCGTGCCGGTTCATGGCGATGACCGGGGCATACCGGCCGTGCTCGTAGAGATGCGCAACGACCTCATCGCCACGCGCGACGGTGTCCACGCCTGGGCGCAGGTCCTGTCAACGGCGCTTCAGGAATAGCCCTAATGCCGGAACACGTCACCGCCATATCTTTTCGAAATGCCGCTGGGGCGTCACACATTACGCCGCCATCATCGTCGGCGTCGTCCTCGCCGCCCGGTCATAGACTGGCATCCCCGCCGCAAACCCGGTAGAGGGTGTTCGCCAGCCTTACCGGATCACGATCATGACGCTCTTTACCGGCCTGTCCGCCTTTCCTATCACGCCCGCCAATCAAAGCGGCCGGGTCGATACGGACGCCCTGCGCACCCTGATCAGCCGCCTGGCCGGATCGGGGATCGACTCCATCGGCCTCCTGGGCAGCACCGGCACCTACATGTATCTCAGCCGCGACGAACGCGCCCGCGCCATCGAATCCGCCATCGCCGAAGCCGCCGGCAGAGTGCCCGTCATCGCCGGGATTGGTGCGCTGCGGACGGACGACGCCATTGCCCTGGCCGGGGACGCCAAGGCGCTGGGCGCCGCTGCCGGCCTGCTGGCGCCGGTCTCCTACACGCTGCTGAGCGAAAATGAAGTGTTTGAACATTTCGCAGCCGTCGCCGGTGAAAGCGGCCTGCCGATCGTGATCTACGACAATCCCGGCACAACGCATTTCCGCTTTACGTCCGAGTTGATCGCCCGCCTGGCCCGCCTGCCCGGCATCGTCGCCGCCAAGAACCCCACCGTTACGCCGGACGACTCGCCGGCCCACCTCGCGACCCTGCGCGCCCAGGTCCCGCCAGGCTTTTCCGTCGGCTATTCCGGCGACTGGAACTGCGTCGAAGCCCTGATCGCAGGCGCCGACGCCTGGTACAGCGTCCTGGCCGGCATGTTCCCGACCGTGTGCGTGAACCTGGCACGCACCGCCCGCGAGGATTCCGTCGAAGCGCGCCGTCTGAACGCCGCCCTGACGCCGGTGTGGGACCTGATGCGGCAACATACCGGCCTGCGCGTCATTTACGCCCTGGCCGAGCGCCTTGGCATCCGCGCCGAGCCGCCGCGGCCGATCCTTCCCCTGGCGGAACGGGTGAAGCAACAGGTCCTGGACACCTTCGACGCTCTTTCGGAAACGCTGGATCAGAGCGGAGTCATTTAAGGCTTTGAACCACCGCCTCTTCCTGCAATTCGCCCGGTCGCACGACGCCCCCGTCTTGAACCGATTTCCGACTACTGCGCCTTAACCCGGCTTAGCCTCTTCCGCCTTGCAGGCGAAATAGGTCAGGAAGACATCGATCGCCACGTCGATATGGTGATGCAACTGGGCCTCGCTGGGCGGCGGGGCCAGGTTCAGCAGGCGCTTGAACTGCAGATCGCCAAAGACCAGGCTTTTCAGGATGACAGCGGCTTCGTCTACGTCGGGGATTTCGATCTGGCCGCGGTCGTGCGCCGTCGTCAGCAGGGCGCGCATGGCCTTGCGGCCGTTGCTTTCGATGGCCGCCTCGAAGGTCTTGGCCAGACCTGGATTACGGCGGCCTTCCTCGATGACCAATTGCATGATGTTGGTGCCCCAGTCGGACACGATCATGCTGACCATCTGGCGAGCCACCGTGGCCAGCGACTGACGCAGATCGTCGGTGCCGATATGGGCCTCGAACACCGCTGCCATTTCCTGGCAGCTATCGCGCACGATCGCGGCGAACAGGTCTTCCTTGCTGGCGAAATAGGCATACAGGGTCGCTTTCGACCCGCCCAGGCGGCTCGAAATCGTCGACATGCTGGCGCCAGCATAGCCGACCTCAAAGAAAACCTCGCGCGCAACCTGCAAAATGCGGTCGCGGCGCTGGTCGCGGAAGTTGGGTGCAGATGCGTCCATAAAAAACTTGTACCGTACTGTTCAGTTTCGCTTGACTCGTTCCCGACATTAGCGCAAAGAAATTGAACTGTACAGTACGGTTCACCTTTTTGTGTTTTTGTTAAGGACACCCGGCCATGCGATCCCTCCCCTCGCAGCCTCAGCGCCCCCTCACCCTGATCTCCTCCACCCTTGCCCTGGCCTCGGTTCTCCTTGTGTTGGCCGGTTGCGCCAGTGTGCCGGACGCGACCACCACCGCGCCGACCGATCCCGCCACGCTTGCCAGCGCGCAAACGCTCAAGGGCGAAGCCGGCGCCTGGCCGGAACAGGCGTGGTGGCGGGGCTTCAACGACCCTCAGCTCAACGCCCTGATGGATGAGGCCTTCGCCAACAGCCCCGACATGCTGGCCGCCAGCGCCAGGCTTAAAAAGGCGCGGGCCTTCAGCGGTCAGGTCAAGGCCGCCATGGAGCCGGACGCCCGCTTCAACGCCTCCATCCAGGAAACCAAGCAGAGCCTGAACATGGGCTTCCCGCCCTCTTTCAAGGACTTCCTGCTGGACGGCTATCATCCGTCGACCCGCATCACGGTCGAAGCCAATTACGATCTCGACCTGTGGGGCAAGAGCAAGGCCGCTGTCCGCGGCGCCGCGGGCCAGCAGAAGGCGACCGAACTGGAAGCCGTGGTGGTGCGCCAGAATCTGAGCGTCGCCATCGCCCGCGCCTATGTCGAACTCAATCACCTGTATGAGACGCGCGACTACCTGGCCGACCTAAAACACGGCGCCGACGTCAAGCTGGAGCTTTACCAGGCGCGGGCCGACCGCCATCTGGAACCCCAGGACACCGTCCTGCGCGCCCGTGACGAACAGGCTCAGGTTGCCGGCCGCATCGCCGCCGTCGACGGCGCCATTGCCGCCCAAGGTCACCTGATCGCCACCCTGACCGGCGCCGGTCCCGACCGTGCGCTAAGACTGACCCGGCCCAACCTGGCCCCCGCCGATACCTATGGGCTCCCCGACGACGTCCACGCCAACCTGCTGGGCCGCCGTCCCGACGTCCTGGCCGCACGCCTGAGAGTCGAAGCCCAGGGGCAGAACATCAAATATACCCAGGCCGACTACTATCCCAACGTCAAATTGAGCGCCTATTTCGGCCTCCAGGCCATCGGCATTCCGAACCTGACCAATGACGGTTCTGACATCGGCGGTATCGGCCCGGCCTTCAGCCTGCCCCTGTTCCACCAGAAACGCCTGGACGCCGCCTACCGCTCGGCCGAGGCCGATTATGACCTGGCGGTGGCCGACTACGACACCACCCTGACCCGCGCCTTGCAGGACGTCGCCAATGCCGCCAACGGCACGCGGACCACGGTGGGTCAGGTCAAGTCCGCCCAGGCCCGCCGCGACAGCGCCGAAGACGGCTACCAACTCAGCAGCGCCCGCTTCCAGCGCGGACTGGCGACCAAGATGGAGATCCTGACCGCCCATGCCAATGTGGTCACCGCCGACAGCGCGCTGAGCGACCTGAAGGCCCAGGCCTATAACGACCGTATCAGTTTCATCGCCGCCCTGGGTGGCGGCTACGCTTCCAAGTGAGTGTCATCATGTCCGACGCAAATCCCCCCGCCGAAACGCCAAATGCCAACGCAGCTTCCGCCTCCCCCAAGGTTCGTGCGCGCCGTGGCCCCCTGTTCCTGATCTTCGGCGGCGTGGTGTTGCTGGCCGGGCTGGCCTTTGGCACCTACGTCCTGTTCGAAGGCGGCAAGACCGTCGCTACCGACAATGCCTATGTCGACGCACCGTCGGCCGCGGTCACCGCCCAGGTTGCCGCTCTGGTCAAGCAGGCCGATATCCACGACACCCAGGTGGTCAAGGCCGGCGATATCCTGATCGTGCTCGATGATACCGATGCCCGGCTCAACCTGGCCCAGGCCGAAGCCCAGCTGGACCAGGTCACGCGTCAGGTTTCGACCTATTACAGCAACGACACCACCCTCGCCGCACAGGCCAGCGCTTCCGCCGCCAATGTCGGCTCAGCCCAGGCCGCCTACGACAAGGCGCTGATGGCCTATGATGACCGCAAGGCCCTGGTCTCGATCGGCGCTGTCTCAGGTGAAGACCTCAACACCGCGAAATCCGCCCTCGACCAGGCCGCGTCAGCCTTGACGGCTGCCCGCGCCCAGGCCCAGGCGGCCCAGGGCCAGCGTTCCGCCAATGCCGTGCTGATCTCGGGTGTCGGCGTCCACGACAATCCCCAGGTCGTCGCCGCCCGGATCAAGGTCGACCAGGCGAAACTGGAACTGGAGCGCACGGTCATTCGAGCCCCCATCTCGGGCGTCATCGCGAAAAACGCCGTCGAAGTCGGCCAGAGAGTCCAGGTCAGCCAGCCATTGGTGACCATCGTGCCGATCGACAGCGCCTATGTGAACGCCAACTTCAAGGAAGTTCAGCTCAAGAATGTCCGCGTCGGCCAGCCGGTCGAACTGACCGCCGACACCTACGGCCATAGCGTCAAGTTCCATGGCAAGGTGGTGGGTCTGTCGTCGGGTACCGGTTCGGCCTTTTCGGTGATCCCGGCTCAGAACGCGACGGGCAACTGGATCAAGGTGGTCCAGCGCCTGCCGGTGCGCATCGCGCTCGATCCGAAGGAGCTGAAGGATCACCCCCTTCGCGTCGGCATGAGCATGGAAGCCAAGATCACCGTGAAGGGCAGCTAGACTCGCAACACCTC
>NZ_GL883078.1:924382-930662 GCF_000204015.1 Asticcacaulis biprosthecium C19
GGCCTCGGCGGCAGCCGAACAGGGGAGGAGAGCAGAAAAGAGCCTACGGCTCGTGTATATATTCAAGGACGCTCCCAAATGTCCGCTGCCACGGCTAAGGCCGAACCCTACAAGGAACCCGTACAGCTCCAGGGCCTGACGCTCTGGATGTGCGGCATCCTCCTGGCGCTTGCCAACTTCGTCGCCATTCTCGACGTGTCGATCGCCAATGTCTCGGTGCCGCACATCGCCGGTTCACTGGGCGTGTCGAACGCGCAAGGCACCTGGGTCATCACCTCCTACGCCGTGGCCGAAGCCATCGCCGTACCGCTGACCGGCTGGCTGGCCATGCGTTTCGGCACGGTGCGGACCTTCTCAGTGGCCCTGATCGGCTTTGGCATCACCTCGCTGTTGTGCGGGATAGCACCCAATTTTGAGAGCCTGATCCTGGGCCGTATCCTGCAGGGCCTCTGCGGCGGGCCGCTGATGCCGCTGTCGCAAACCCTGCTGCTGACCATCTTCCCCAAGAAACAACAACCCATGGCCATGGCGCTGTGGGCGGTGACCACCCTGACCGCGCCGATCGCCGGCCCGGTCCTGGGCGGCCAACTGGTCGAGAATTTTGGCTGGGGTTCGATCTTCCTGGTCAATGTCCCCGTCGCCATCGCTGCGGGCTTTCTGGTGTGGCGCGTCCTGTTCAGCCAGGAAACCCGCACGGTCAAGGCCCGGGTCGACGTCGTCGGTCTTGGTCTTCTGATCCTGTGGGTCGGTTCGCTGCAACTGATGCTGGACCTGGGCAAGGAGCATGAATGGTTCGAGTCGGGCCTGATCATTGCCCTGGCCGTGACCGCCGTGCTGGGCTTCATCGCCTTCCTGATCTGGGAGCTGACGGACGCCAACCCCATCGTCAATCTGCGCGTTTTCCGCCATCGGGGGTTTGCCCTGGCCATGGTGTGCATGGCGATGATGATCGGGTCGTTCTTTGCCATCAATGTCATTGCACCTCTGTGGATGCAGACCAATCTCGGCTGGACGGCGACCTCAGCCGGCAATGCGGCGGGCCTGATCGGGATTCTGGCCATTGTGGCGGCGCCGATCGCCTCTCAGCTTGCGGTCCGTTTTGATCCGCGCAAGGTCATCTTCTGCGGCGTCATGTGGCTGGCCCTGATCACATTTATGCGTTCCCAGGCCAATACCGATATGAGCTTCGGCCAGATCGGCATCTGGATCTTCCTGGCCGGCGCCGGCATGCCCTTCTTCTTCATGCCGCTGATCCAGGTCTCGATGGGCGCGGTGAACCCGGAAGAAACCGCATCGGCGGCGGGCCTGCAGAACTTCATCCGCACCATGGCGGGGGCGGTCGCGACCTCCTTCGTGGCGACGGCGTGGGAGAACTCGGCCAATGCCAACCACGCCCGGCTGGCTGAGAACATGCCCAATGCCCAGGGCGCCATCGACCTCATAACCGGCGGCGGCCTGTCGCCCGCGGCGGCCCTGGCGACCGTGAACAACATGGTCCAGGGTCAGGCGATAATGCTGGCGACGAATGAGATCTTCACGGGGGCGGCCGTGATCTTCGCCCTGTGCGCCTTCATGGCCTGGACCTTGCCCAAGCCCAAAAGCGCGGTCGATATGAGCAATGTGCACTGAGATCGTTCTGAACCGAGGCAAGAGGAACACCGAAACCACAGAGGCCGCTACGCGGCGACACCGACGTCACGGAATTCCGGTTGAACCATCTCCCGCGCGAAGCGCCTTCTAATTGTGCATGAAAGAAAGGCGCTTCGCGCGGTTCAGCGTCGAATTTCAGTGCCTTTCCGTGTCGCCGCGCAAGCGGCCTTCGTGTTTTCCGTGTTCCTCTTTCCTACCTTTCAGCACGCGCCACTGGAAAATTGTGATCACAATATGCTATGCCGAGCTTGCCACAAGGAGCCCGTCATGACCGCCAATTCCGATCTCGCCGCCCGCCGCGCCGCTGCCATTCCCCGCGGCATCGGCCACGCCACCTCGCTCTACGCCGGCCGTGCCGAGAACGCCGAATTGTGGGATGCCGACGGCAACCGCTTCATCGACTTCGCCGGCGGCATCGCCGTGCTCAACACCGGCCACCGCCACCCCAAGGTCCAGGCCGCCGCCCTGGCCCAGATGAACGCCTTCACCCACACCGCCTTCCAGGTCGTGCCCTATGAGGCCTATATCGCCCTGGCCGAGCGGCTCAATGCGCTGGCGCCGATCGACGGTCCGGCCAAGTCGGTCCTGTTCACCACCGGCGCCGAAGCCGTCGAAAACGCCGTCAAGATCGCCCGCGCCCACACCCGCCGCGATGGCGTCATCGCCTTTACCGGTGGATTCCATGGCCGCACTGCCCTGACCTCGGCCCTGACCGGCAAGGTCGTCCCGTACAAGAAGGACCTGGGTCCGCAACAGCCCGGTATCTACCACCTCCCCTTCCCGGTAGAAGCAAGTGGTGGTTCAGGTGGGGGTATCGACACCGCCGACACGCTAAAGATGCTCGACTATCTGTTCAAGGCCGACATCGCGCCGGACGCCGTCGCCGCCATCATCATCGAGCCGGTTCAGGGTGAAGGCGGCTTCCTGATCACGCCGCCGGAACTGATGCGCGCTTTACGCAAAATCTGCGACGACCACGGTATCCTGCTGATCGCCGACGAGGTTCAGACCGGCTTTGGCCGCACCGGCAAGCTGTTCGCCATGGAAAACTACGACGTTAAACCGGACCTGATGACCATGGCCAAGTCCCTGGCCGGCGGCTATCCGCTGTCGGGCGTGGTCGGTCGCGCTGAGGTCATGGACGCCCCCGTCACCGGCGGACTGGGCGGCACCTATGGCGGCAATCCGGTGGCCTGCGCCGCCGCGCTGGCCGTTCTGGACGTCATAGAAGAAGAAAACCTGCTGGACGCTGCCAACCGCCAGGGCGCGAAGATCAAGGCCCGTCTCGAAGCCCTGGCCCAGCGCAACGACATCGTCCCCATGTCGGCGATCCGCGGCCTGGGCGCCATGATCGCCTTCGACATCACGACCGAGTGCGGGTCGTTCGCACCCGATGCCGCCGCGACTAAAAATACCTGTACGAAAGCCCAGGAACACGGTCTGATCCTGCTGTCATGCGGCGTCTACGGCAACACCATTCGGCTCCTGGCGCCGCTGACCATCAGCGATGCTCTGCTCGATGAAGGCCTCCAGAAACTCGAAACCGCCCTGACGCTGTAGCGCCAGGGCGGCCAAGACTTAACGCTGGGTTCTATCAGTTCCCGAGCAGGGCGTCCTTGATCGGACCGACCCAACCTTTTTCGTCGTCCCAGACGCCGAAACCGCCGCCGTCCTCATAGTACCAGTAGGCACGGGCAAAGCCGCGCGATGTGGCCGCCTGGGTCACGGCCCGGGTCCAGGACGCGCGATCGGAAAGGTTGGTATTGACCTTGCCGTAGGCGCCGTACTCGCCCAGCAGGATCGGGCGCTTGTGCGCCTTGGACCACGCCGAAACCTTGTCGAAGGTGGTGTTGATGGCCGCCAGTTGTTCCGGCGACCCGGTCCAGCGGACGTCCTTCAGGTTCTGGAAGTCCGGAGTCCAACTGGCGCCCTGATGGGTGAACTCCATCGGCGTATAGTAGTGGAAGGTGACGATCAGATTGCGGTCGTTTTCCGGCAGCTTCAGGTTTTCGAGCTGGTCGGCGCTGTTCCACATGACCGGCCCGACGATGATGTTGCGGGTCGGGTTGGTCTCGCGGATAATGCCGACCAGGTCGGGAATCCAGGCGTTCCAGATAGCGGCGTCGACCTGGCCGTTGGGCTCGTTCAGCAGTTCGAAGACGACAGTGTTCGGCGCGTCCTTGTAGCGTTCCGCCAGTTCGTACCAGACATTGGCCAGCAGGATGGCACAGGCATCGGCGTCTTTGGCGCAATCCTCGAAATCATGCTCATCCAGGATGACGGTCATGTCATTCTTGATCGCCAGGTCGATGATGTGGTCGAGACGTTCCAGCCAGACTGGATCGAGGTTGCCCTGGGTTGTGTAGATCTTGCGGAAGGCGAACAGCGGAATGCGCACGGTTTTGAAACCGGCGTCTGCGACGCGCTTCATATCCTCGTCGCTGAACGTGCCCTTCTTGCCTTCCCAATAGGCTTCGTAGCCGCCGACGATGTTGATACCCGGCCCCATGGCCGCAACCTGGGCTTCGGGGCTGATGGCCTTGAATCTCGGCCATGACTTCCGGGTCTCAAAACCGCGGATACGGTCCTTTACGAGGTCGGCATCCCGCCCCGAGCTCAGGCCGGGACCGTCTTCCGGTGTGGGATCTCCCGCCGCCTGGGACCAGGCCGCGGTGCCGTAACCGCTCAGGCACGCAACCGCAATACCGAACAAAATTGATGTGACTGTCTTCATACCTCTCCCCATTGGGTCGTCTTCTTTTTCACCGGGAAAAACTAGCCTGTCCCACGCGCTCTGACAAGGTTGGTTGTCACCGCTTACCGGTCATTACGGCAGCGAAATTCCTCATTCCCGGCCGGTCGGAACGAATGTGACCGGATCGTGACGCGCAGATGGACACATCTCCAAAAACAACCTATCTTCGGAACAAAGTTATAAGAAAATTGAACAGGGTTCCGGGGCATGGATACGGCGGTATCAAAGGGGCGTAGTGTCCTGATCGTGGGCGGCGGATCAGCCGGCTGGCTGACGGCGGCCTATATGGCAAAGGTCATGGGTAACCGGCCTGACGGGGTGTCCATTACCCTGATGGAATCGCCCGAAATCGGCATTATCGGCGTCGGTGAGGGCACCTTTCCGACCATCCGCGATACCTTGCGCGTCATCGGCATCGAAGAAGCCCAGTTCATGCGCGAATGCGACGCCACCTTCAAACAGGGCATCCGCTTCGACGACTGGGAGTTCACCCCCGAGGACGGCCACCACAGCCACTATCTTCACCCGTTCGAGCCGCCCCATGTCGGGCGCGAAAACATCAACCTCGTCCCCTACTGGCTGCTTCACAATCCGGCGCAACGCCCGCCCCTGGCCGAGGCCGTGACCTTCCAGAAACGCGTCACCGACGCCCGTCTCGGGCCCAAACGGCTGCATCACGACAACTATACCGGCCCGCTGAACTACGCCTACCATTTTGACGCCAGCAAGTTCGCGGCCATCCTCGCACGCCGGGCGAAGGAACTGGGCGTGCAGCACCTGAGCGGTATGCTGAGCGATGTCGTCCTGAATGATGAGGGGGCCATCGACCATATCGTGTCGTCCGAACATGGTCCGCTCAAGGCCGACATCTATGTCGACTGTACCGGTTTCCGCTCCGAGTTGCTGGGCAAGGCGCTGAAAGTGCCCTTTCATCCGATCGACGACATGCTGCTGACGGACCGTGCGGTGGCCTGCCAGGTGCCCTATGCCACCGCCGACGGTCCCCTCGAAAGCTACACCATATCGACGGCGCAGGAAGCCGGATGGACGTGGGATATCGGCCTGCCGTCACGGCGCGGCGTCGGTTATGTCTATTCCAGCCGTCACTCCAGCGATGAGCGCGCGGAAGAGGTTCTGCACGCCTATGTCCGGCGCGCTCTGCCCGACGCCCGCGATATCCCCACCCGCCGGATCCGCTTCGAGGCCGGCTATCGCACCGCGCACTGGGTCAAGAACTGCGTCGCCATCGGGTTGTCGGCCGGCTTCCTGGAACCGCTGGAATCCACCGGTATGGTGCTGATCGAAAGCGCGATCAACAAACTGGTCGAGTTCTTCCCGCATACCGGCGCCATCGACGCGTCCGCCGCCATGTTCAACGACCAGATGATCCGGCGCTACGACACAATCATCGACTTTATAAAACTGCATTATTGCCTGACGCGACGGACCGAGCCGTTCTGGCGCGACAACACCCTCCCCGCCAGCCTGTCGCCGCGCCTGCGGAACCTGCTCGACCTGTGGAAGCACCGCCCGCCGTCGCGCTACGACTTCATTCTCGACTACGAGTCGTTCGCCTTTTTCAGCTATCAGTACATCCTGTACGGCATGAATTTCGAGACCGACCTGTCACCGGCGGCCGGCGCCTTCCCCCGCACCGACGAAGCCAACCAGGTCTTCGCCCGCCTGCGAAGCTACGGCGATCAGGCCTGTCGCGACCTGATTCCGCACCGCTCCCTGATCCGGGCGGTCTATGACGGCGGCTTCATCCGAACGGGCCCCGTGCCAGCCATGCAGCGCTAGAGCAAAGTGCGTTTGCACGGAATCAAATCGAAAAACGCGCGGAGCGTATGAACGTAAATGTTATACCAACGGCAC
>NZ_GL883078.1:930910-940925 GCF_000204015.1 Asticcacaulis biprosthecium C19
GGAGTCAAAGCCAATTGCCGCTCTATCGACTACATCGCCGCGGCAGCACAATGCCGGGCGATGAAGGCATCGTGGCTCACCAACGGCTTTATCCGCGCCTGAATCGCCGCCTGCATGCGCGAGCCGCGCAGACGCACTTCATCCTCGCTGACCGCGTCGGCGACCGGGTGGTAGTCGCGCGGCAACACCCCCTGGCCGACCAGCACCGAGAACCAGCTCTGTTCCTTGAACAGTTCCGTCGGCAGCACGGCCGCCTGGCCGGTGGCGGCGAACAGATCCAGGCGCGACTTCAGGCTGTCGGGAATGCTCATGTTCTTGCAGTAGCGCCAGAAGGGCGTGTCGTCGCGCTCGGTCACATGGTAGTGCGCGATCAGGAAATCCTTGACGTTGACATACTCCGCCAGCATCTCGTCATTATAGCGCCTGGCGATGGCCGGCGTGATGCCGCGCTTGGGGAAGTAGGTCAGAAGCTTGGCCAGCCCGACCTGGACCAGGTGGATCGAGGTCGATTCCAGCGGCTCCAGGAAACCCGACGCCAGGCCCAGGGCGATGACGTTCTTGTCCCACATCTTGCGGCGGTGCCCTGTGACGAAGCGCAGGATCTTGGGATCCTTCAGCGGCTTGCCATCCAGACGCCCCAGCAGCTTGCCGATCGCCTCATCCTCGCTGACATACTCGTTGCAGAAGACATAGCCGTTGCCTGTGCGGTGCTGCAGCGGAATGCGCCACTGCCATCCTGCTTCCTGCGCAGTCGAGCGTGTGAACGGCGTTGTCGGTGCGTCACTGCCGTCGGCCAGCCGTGCCCGTTCGGTCGGTACGGCAGCGGCGCGATTGCACGGCAGCCAGGCGCTCCAGTCCTCGTAACCCGCCTTCAGGGTCTGTTCTATCAGCAGGCCGCGGAACCCCGAACAGTCGATAAACAGGTCGCCGGCGATGAGGCGGCCGTCCTCCAGCGCCACCGAGGTGAGATGACCGCCCTGCGGATCCTGGTTGACCTTGACGATCTTGCCTTCCTTGCGCACCACCCCGCGCGCCTCGGAATACCGCCGCAGGAAGCCAGCGTAGAGCGCCGCGTCGAAATGGAAGGCGTAGTTGAGCTTGATCGGATTGCCATCCGTCAGCCGCCCCATCAGGCCCTGGCGCGCCGCCTGGGATTCCAGGTTGAAACGGGTATAGTCGTCGCTGCCCCCCAGGGCCAGCAGGCGCTGCCAGAAGTGGGTGAAGGGCACGCCGTCGGTATCGACGCCGATGGTGCCGAACGGGTGGAAATAGGTATGTCCCACCCGGCGCCAGTTGACGAACTCGATACCCAGCTTGAAACTGGCATTGGTTTGGCGGACGAACTCATCCTCGTCGAAGCCGAGCAGGTCATTGTACATCCGGATCATCGGGATGGTGGCTTCACCGACCCCGACCGTGCCGATCTCTTCCGATTCGACCAGGGTGATGGTGTAGTTTTGCGTACCCAGGACGCGCGAGAGGCCGGCGGCCGTCATCCAGCCGGACGTACCGCCACCGACAATGACGATGTTTCTGATCTGAGCGTCCATCAGGCGTGAGTCCTGGTCTTGCCGGCTTCGAGATAGGCGGCGTGGGGTTTCATGGCGGCGACCTCGGTCTTGATGACGCCCAGCATGCGCTGGAAGGTCTGGATCAACTGGTCCTCGGGCAGAGCATCGACCAGGGGGTCGTAGGAGTCCGGCATCAGGCCATGGCCGAAGAAGATCGACAGCCAGTTGTCGGTTTCGAAGGTTTCGTCATCATATTGGGCGATGATGCCGCGCGTGCGGAACAGCTCGATCTTGTAGGCCAGCTCATCCGGCACCGGCATGGTACGCAAGGCGTCCCACACCTCCATGTCGGTATTCTGGTTCAGCTTGTAGTGGGCGATCTGGAAATCGCGCAGGCGGTCGAAATGGCTGGCCATGCGACGGTTATATTCCGCCCGCTCAGGTACCTGGGTCGTATCGAGGGGGAACAGGGAGATCAGGTTGGCCAGGCCCTGATGCACGGCGTGAAGGCCCAGATTATCGATCGGATCAAACACGGCGGCGGCCTCGCCCAGGGCGATGACATTACCGTCCCAGACGGCCTGGCGGCGCCCGCAGTGCAAGTCGTCCGCCACGGCATCCTGACGCAGGCGCAGGCCGGTCACGATGGCGGCCGTCTGCAAGGCGTCGTCGTCCGTCATCAGACCGCCGGCAAAGGCGAAGGTCAGCGAGGTCGCGTCGCGGACCGGCGCCAGATGGAGGCAGCCCTGCTCCAGGGCGCGGACCTGAGAATAGGCTGGAATGACCGCCAGCGCATCCGCCGAAACGGTGACGGTACGGTCGAAACGCAGCCACGGCTGCCAGCTGTCGAAACCGACCTTCCGCGCCTCGCCCAGCAGCAGGCTGGCCGTGCCGGTGGCGTCGATGAACAGGTCGCCGACGGCTTCGCTGCCGTCACTGAGGACGACGGCGGTGACGTCGCCGCTCACCGGATCTATCCGCGCCTCGATGTGCCGCGCCGGCCGGACCGACACGCCGAGGCTGAGCGCTACGCGCTTCAGCGCCTGAACATAGGGCACGGCCTTCAGGTGGGTGGCGAAGTCGCACGGCCCCAGATTGTCGGTATGGCTGTTGGGCAGGAAGAAGCGGCCCTGCTTGGCGGCGGCCGTGTTGAGCGAGAAATCCTCGAAATCGACCCGCATGCCGCCCTGACGCGCCTTCAGCCAGACCTGGGCAAAAGCCCGGCCGTTGATCATAGCGCCGTGGACGCCGTAAGGATGGAAGAAGGCGGGCCGCGACCGGCTGAAATTGGCGAAACTCTGACCCAGGCTGTAGACGCCTCGCACGGCACTGAGCAGGTCGCTTTCGCGCAGGCCCAGCATGCCGTGCAGCGAACTCAGGGCCGGCTGACTGGCATAGACATCGGACGGCCGCAACAGCGAGGGCAGTTCAACGACTTCGACCGTCAGCGCGTGACCGAGCGCCCGGACCAGGGCGTTGGCCGCCAGCCAGGCGGCGGCGTCGCGGCCAACGATAACGAGCTTGCGTATCGGTTGGGCCAAGTCATGGATCAGGTCATGGATCGGGTCGGGCATCAGATCGGGCGTCATTTCGGGGCTCATGCCGGCACGCCCTCGGATTCACGCACCGGCGGGATGTAACAATAGTCGCGGATGAAGTCGGCGTGTGTTGGCATGATGTCGACATTTACAGCGATGCGTTCGGAGATTTCCTCCAGCTTGGTACGGATCGTGTCCTCATCGAGGCTGTCGGCCAGGCGGTCATAGCCTTCGGGAACGATGTCCTGGCCGGTCAGCACCGCCAGCCAACTGGCCGGGTTGAACAGGCCGTCGCGATAGCGCACCAGATGGCCGCGGTGGCGGAACTGCTCGATCCGCGCCGTCAGGCTGTCCGGCACCGTCATCTCGCGCATGTGTGTCCATAGGGGTTCGTCGCGGGAATTGGCGTGGTAGTGCAGGATCAGGAAGTCGCGCACCCGTTCGTATTCGATGTCCATCAAGCGGTTGAACTCGGTGGCCAGACCGGGATTCCACGCCCGCGTCGGGAACAGGGCGATCAGGTTCATCACCGCGATCTGGACCAGATAGATGCTGGTCGATTCCAGCGGTTCCAGGAAACCCGAGGCCAGGCCGATGCCGATACAGTTCCGCGTCCAGGACTTCTTGCGGCGCCCGGCGGAAAACCGCAGCGGCCGGGGATCGGCCAGGGCGGCGCCATCCAGATTGCCCAGCAGGCGGGCCGCCGCTTCGTCGTCGCTGATGAAGCTGCTGGCATAGACATAGCCGTTGCCGGTGCGGTGCTGAAGGGGAATGCGCCATTGCCAGCCGGCCTCGAGCGCCGTCGACCGCGTATAGGGCGTGAAATCGCCGGCACGTTCGCACGGCACGGCCAGGGCGCGGTCGCACGGCAGCCATGGCGTCCAGCTTTCCCACTCAGCCTTCATCTCGCGCCCGATCAACAGGCCGATAAAGCCGGAGCAGTCGATAAACAGGTCGCCTTCGACCACCTCGCCGCTTTCCAGCGTCACCGAAGTGATGCGGCCACTGTCCGGCGCCTGGGCGGCGCTGGTAACCTTGCCTTCGGTGCGAACCAGGCCGCGCGCCTCGCCGAAACGGCGCAGATAGGCGGCATAAAGGCCGGCGTCGAAGTGGTAGGCGTAGGAAAAGGTCGATTTCAGCGACTGGCGATTGTCTGAGGGGAAATCGAACCGGAGCTGACGGGCGGTGACGATGGCGTAGGAATAGGCTTCCAGAGGTGTCGTCATGCCCATCTTGCGCGCGCGCGCCCACAGGTGCTGGAACTCAACGCCGCGGACCGGCTGGCCGAAGGCGCCGAACGGGTGCAGGTAGCTGTTGCCGATCCTGCCCCAGTCGCGGAATTCGATGGCCAGTTTGAAACTGGCCTTGGTTTCGCGCATGAACTCGGCTTCGTTGATCCCCAGGGCGTCGTTGAACTCCTTGATCTGCGGCAAGGTAGCCTCGCCGACCCCGACCGTGCCGATGTCGTCCGATTCGATCAGGCGGACGCTGGCGACGGCCGATCCCACCAGGGCGACGAGGCCTGCGGCCGTCATATAGCCGGACGTTCCGCCGCCGATAATGACGACTTTCAGGGGCACTGGCTGGGTCATGGTGTCCTCGGTGCCGCGGGTATGCGCGGTATTTTTATCGGAGAATCGTACAGGCTCCGCCCCTGCCAATCAAGCGCAGCGGATCGTGGGTCCCTGCGAAAAAAAAGACGCGCCGCAGACTGGGTCTGCGGCGCGTCTCCCTTGCCCCCATGAGGGATCAGGACGCTTAGTACTTCAGACGGAAGCCGGCCTGAATACGCTTGTCGTTCTGGAACCAGGCGTTCGGCAGCTTGGTGCCGCGGTTGTCGACTTGCTGCATCAGGACGGTGTCCGTGTTCAGCAGGTTCTGACCCTGGATGTTCAGTTCGATGTTGTCGTTGACGCGGTAGCGGATCGAGGCGTCAAGGAAGCCAGCCGCATCCTGCCAGATCGGGTAGCCGACGCAGCAGTCAGCCGCCGTGACCAGGTATTCTGAGCGCCAGTTATAGGCGGCACGCATAGCCAGCGGACCCTTTTCGTACATCAGCACGACGTTGTAGGCGTCATCCGAGAGGCTTTCCAGACGGTCCACGGTGATGCTGTCGAACTGGGCGTTGACACCGCCGCCGCCCGTACCCAGGCCACCGGCCGTGGTGCTGGACAGACCGGCATTCTTGATGCCGGTGTTCTTCAGGTGGGTGTAGTTGGCTTGGATACCCAGGCCATCAAACGGTGCCGGCAGGAAGTCGAAGAAACGCGTATAGGCGATTTCGTAACCCTTGATCGACGCGCCTTCACCATTGACCGGACCCGTCTGCAGGACGTCACGGGTCACGCCGTTGTGCGTGAGAGTGACGACCGAACGGGTGCCGTTCTGGATGTAGTCGTGGAACTGCTTGTAGAACAGGTTGAAGGTAAGCGAACCCACCGAGCCGAAATAGTATTCGGCGGTGACGTCGAACTGGTCGGCCGTGGTCGGCTTCAGGTACGGGTTACCCGACGAGGCGGTGTAACGGTAACCGTTGTACGAGCAGGGTTGGCCAACGGGGCAGTTGACGCGGCGGTTGGGCTGCGGATCTCCGTTCGGAAGGTTGACCCCGGTGCCGTAGACGATGTTCGGATTGCCGGCGACAAGTTCCTGCTGCGTCAGGGTGGAGCCCTGGACGAAGAAGAAGTTGCGCAGCAGGCCCATATCGGGACGCGACATGGCGCGCGAGGCGGCGAAACGGACCAGCCACTGATCGGTCAGATTGACCTTGATGTTGAAGCTGGGCAGGAAGTTGCCGAGCTTGTTCTTGGCGATGGCCGGGAACTGCGGGTCACTGGTGATTGCGCCATCGCGGAAGGTGACGTCGTCAACGGAGTGGTTGGTGACGCAGTTGGGCGCCACGGCGAACTGACCAGCAGCCAGGGCCTGGTCGATCTGCAGTTGGGTCAGGCCGACGTCGCAGTTGTTGGCTGCGTATTCGAAGCCGTTCGGGAACTGAACGCCGCCGCCCTTCGATGTGATCTGGGTTTCGACATAGCGGACACCGATATTGCCGCTGTAATCGAAGCCGAAGATCGTGTGATCGCCACCAAACTTGGCCTGGACGTAGATGGCCGAGGTCTTTTCGCCAATCGCCATGATTTCGGCCGGCGTGTAGCAGCTGTTGGCCACTTCGTTCGGACGGTCACAGATGGGCGTCCACACACCGATACCGGTGCTGGCCTGGCTCATCGCCTTGCTTAGGGCGGCACGGTCCTCGAGGATATCGAAGTTGAAGAAGGCAAACTGGTTGGCGCCTGTCACCAGGTTCTCGCCGTGCAGCAATTCCGTGCCGAATTCGGAAATGTTGTACAGGCTGGAACCGCCCGGACGCGCCGAGGTGTCGATGTTCCAAGTCGCAGCATTGTTGCTGTACGTGTTGGAGATGTTTTTCCAGTTGTAGGTCGACCAGTTGACGTCCTGCTCGCGGTTGGCGTAGCGGACACCGGCCTTGATGGTTTCCAGCCAGCCGTCCATCGAATACTGAACGTCGAAGCGGGTGGCGAACTCGGTACCTTCCGAATCTTCGGTGTGGTCCATGACCGCGTTGTAGTAGTAGCTGTTCGGGTTCGACAGGCCGTTCCACGCATTGTTAGGCGCGTTGGAAATCTGGTTGACGTTGAGCGGCTTACGCAGATCCATGACCGGATAGTCGCCCGTCATGTCCAGATTGATGTTGGCGTACGAGTTGATATCAACTTCGATATCGTAATTCTCAACGCTCGCCTTGACGTACTGGATGTCGAAGTTCGTCTTCAGGCGGTCATTGACGTCCCACTTGAAGTTGAACGACAGGTCAGACGTGGTCTGTTCGTTGATGCTGTAGCGCGTGGCAGTGCCCAGACCGGTACCACGACGGGCGGGCGAACAGCCGTTCCAGCCGTAGCAGGCATTGACCATTTGCGTGCCAGCGCTGTTCTTAGCCACCTGTGCGGAACCGGCGTTGTCGCCGCCCCACCAGCCGATGTCGGAGGTGATCAGACCGCTCTGGAACAGGCCTTCATCGGTGAAAGTGAACTGGTTGTTGGCGTCCAGCTCGGCCATGGCGGTGCCGTTGGTCACCTGATAACCGAGGGGTTGCGCCCACAGGTCGAAATAGCTGCCCTGGACAACGCGTTCATGCCACTCGTTGGTATAGGTCGAGGTGTTGAACTGCAGGGTAGCCAGCTTGGTGCGGTCGGCATCCTGCCACTGAGCGGCAAAAGCCAGGCCGTCACGGGTACGGTCATAGTTGTTGTCGCGATAGGCGCTGCTGACCGGGATATAGGCGAAGTTGTGCTGCGTGTCGGCGTTGTTCTGGCCGAACTGGTTCGTCTTACAGGTGCTGACGTCGGTCAGCGAGTAGCGCGAGGCGCAGAAGATACCCATACGGCCGAGCTGGATGCCCTGGCTGGTCGTGGCGACGTCCGAGTGCGCAAAGTTCAGCATGACGCCGACTTCGCCGCCATCGATCGTCCAGCGGTCGGAATAGATGCCCGAGAATTCACCCGTAGCCTTTTCGGCCAGGTCGCCGTAGCCGATATCGGCCGACAGAGCCATCAGACGGCCCTTCGAATCGAACGGCACGCGGGTGCGCAGGTTGATCGAGCCGGCGATGCCGCCTTCAATCAGTTCAGCGGTCTGGTTCTTGTAGGTATCGACGCCAGCCATCAGTTCGGGCGAAACGTCACCCCATGACAGGCCGCGCGAGGAGTTGGCCGAGAAGGTGTCGCGGCCGTTGAATTCCGAACGGACCTGATTCAGGCCGCGGACCAGAACGCCCGACGGTTCGGCCGAGAAGTGGGCCGTATCGGAAGCGGCGGCAAAGCGGTTAACCGTGATACCGGCAACGCGCTGCAGCGCTTCGGCGACCGACTTGTCCGGGAACGAACCAATGTCGTTGGCCGTGATCGAATCGACAACCGTATCGGCGTCGCGCTTGATTTGCTGCGCGCTCTTCAGCGAGCGGCGAACGCCGACGACGACGACGGCATCGCCGGCGTCAGCCGCCGGAGCGTCTTGAGCCGCGACCGGAGCCGCTACGGCCGCAAACGCCGTCAGGGCGAGAACCGAAACCCCGCCCTTGAGCATAAGGCCAGCGAGGCCCTTGCCTTTAGAAATCTTCATACCTTCTTCTCCCTAATTGTCCTTACGCCAGGCCCGAGCTCCTGCCGGTGTAGACCACTGAAACCGAAACGAACGCGTCAGCTTATAAAGCGATTTGGTAAACCAGGTCATAACCTGATACCCGTCACATAATCCACCTGATACCACACTGATTTTGACGGATGCGTCAAAATTCGAGTGGATTGTGGAGGTGGCCTGACGGGCCGACCTGTAAACGCTTCTCAACCTGATTAATTATTTCGTCTTTCCAATTGTTATAGAAATGACATGAGGTTGGCTAGCCTGATTGTGGCAGGATTTGCCACAATCCACGCCACAATGGCATGAATGTCACAGTTTGGCCAAACAACCTGGCCTGACAACCTGGCCAGACACCCCGCAACGGCCGCATTACGCAGACATATACGCCGGTCACAGGAAATAACGATTGCACGTGTACATCGGGCGCGAGACCAGGGCAGGATCCGCCCTTGTCAGCCGCCAAACCATAGCCTACCTGTGGCCCTGTCGTACGCACCATCATACCAAGACCGTCACCCATGGACCACATTTCCGCCCTCCCGGCTGTCGAAACCACGGGCCCGGCGACGCCCGAATCCTTTGCCGCCGTGATTCAGGCGGGCCGCCCAATCCTGCTGAAAGGTCTGGTTGCGGACTGGCCGGCGGTCGGACTGGCCAGGACCTCAGCGCAGGCCGTCGCCAGCTATCTCAAATCGCTCGACAACGGACAGCCGACGACGGTGATGGAGGGCCATAGCGGCATGAAGGGGCGCCTGGCCTACGCGCCGGACATGCACGACTTCAACTTTCACAAGCGGTCGAAGACCGTGTCAGCGGGAATCGACCAGCTCCTGGCGGCGATGGACCAGCCGAATCCCTTCTACACCTACATTCAGTCAACCCCGACGCCGGACCACCTGCCGCGCTTTGCCGCGGACCATCCCAACCCGGTCCTGCCGCCCCAGATCGTGCCGCGCATCTGGATCAGCAATGCCACGCGCGCCCAGACCCACAACGACCACGATCACAACCTGGCCTGCGTCGCCGCCGGCCATCGCCGCTTCATCCTGTTCCCGCCGGAGCAGGTGAAGAACCTCTATATCGGCCCGATGGACCACACGCCGTCCGGCCGCGCCATCAGCCTGGCCAGCCTGGAGGAACCCGATTTCGCTAAGTTTCCGCGGTTGAAAGACGCGCTTGAGACGGCCCAGGTCGCGCAGATGGAACCCGGCGACGCCCTGTATGTGCCGAAATACTGGTGGCACCATGTCCAGTCGCTGGACACCTTCAACGTGCTGGTCAACTACTGGTGGGGCGGGGCGCCGGATAACCTGCTCAACCCGATGGCGCCCTTCCTGTCGGCCCTGCTGGCGCTGAAGGATCTGCCGCCGTCCGAACGCAGCTACTGGCAGGCCATGTTCGCGCACTATATCTTCCAGATGGACGGCGATCCGGTGGCCCACATCCCGCCAACGCACCGGGGCGGGCTGGGCCGGCCGACGGCGCAGACACGCGCCGCCCTGATGACAGCGCTGAAGAAGATGGCCGCGGGTAGTTGATTAGCGGTTGCGCTTTGCTCGACGCCATAAGCGCGAGCCGTGACGGGAAATCGCGGGTCTATCGGACGCGATGTGGTCAACGCCACTGGCAACGATCAGGCTAAATGACTCTGCCCATTTTTGAAATACTAAGTCTGCAGTTTATTGGCTGTCCAGACTATTTGAAGGCGCACACTTACCACCTGTTCCGTGAATAACTTTGAGCCATTGCTCTCCATGAGGGTCATTCGGGATGCGGCGCAGGTAGTCTTCCATTAAATCT
>NZ_GL883078.1:942386-955214 GCF_000204015.1 Asticcacaulis biprosthecium C19
GATCGTTTGCAGTTTTCCACTCCCCCTTCTTCACCAAGAATCACGCCCAAATTCAACAAAGATGGAAGATGCCCGTTTTTACCGGCTACGGTGAACCAATGTTCAGATTCCGGAGATTTTTTCTCCGCATCAAAATATAGAGCTAATGCTACGGCAGCTTCACCATCTCCCGCCTCCGCCATAGCGACATAATCTGAACGTACTTTGTCGTCTGACAGCAAAACAACAACGTCTTGCACTGCGGAAGCACTTGCCGCCACTTCCGTAGGTGTCGGATTTTTCACTTCACACGCCATTAGACACGAGATAGAGCTTACAAGGCAGAGCAAAAATGCAGAATTACCCCCTCTGGTATTTTTCGGAATTTCCTTCCCAATTGTCATTTTTCTTCCTTTCGTAGGAATTTTCACCCTGCGAACTTGTAAATAATGGGGTTTAAGAAAATTGCGGATAGGCGAGTGGACGCCGCAGACACGCGCCGCTCCGGTTAACGTCTTGAAACACTTGGCCGAGGGCATTTGAGCATATCGTTCGGTTGCGTTTTTGGTTCAGCATCGGCGCAAGCCATGACGGAATATCGCAGGTTATCGGGAGCGACGTCGTTAACGCCGTTGTCGACGACGCGGTTAAATGATTCCGATCCCTTTTCTTGTGTTGCCATAACAGCCATTTGGCAGAACGCTAGTCACGCCATATTTTATCGCAGACGACGTCTAGTCGGATAGCGCCCTTACTAAATACCTATATTCTTTTCCTAAATATTACCCCAACTGCATACATCATCCAAATTGCAAAGCTGAATAAAAATGACCTCCATGAACACTCTATTGCCAATATCAACAACACTTCGTGCGTCAATTCTATAGAGTCATTACTAACAATATAGCAGGACGCCAAAAACACTATAAAGAAAAGAGAAATAAATATTCCAATAAACTTTAACAGCTTGTCTTTGAGTTGCCCATTTTTCATCAGCAATGATCTCCGTGATTCACAGATTGACAGTCAGGTTTTGACGGCTCCTTATTGCCCGGCGCCGGTTGGGCAATATCCGACATGATCAGGTCGATCCCATCGACCCTACCCATGCCGTCACCGGCACTGCCTCCGGCCGAAAATCCGACCGCTTGGCAACAAAAGCAGCAGGACCAGTGATCCGGTCACGGCGACGGTATGCCGCCGGCGATGAAGGTGCCCGAAAACCAGCCGGCTGGCGGCATGCTCCAAAGCCGCGCGTACAGCCACACGCCCGGCCTCCAGCGAGGCGCGACCGCGCGTCAAAATGACAGAAAGCTCCCCCGGCATCACACATACTTCTGATTGCGAATAGAGCCACGCTTTCATCGCCAGTTCAAGGGGGAGGTGTTTGTTTTTGCGCCCGCGTCGTTCGGCCTACACCACCGCCCGGCCGGCCACCCAGACGCGCGTGATATTGGCCTTGTTCGCCGTGTACAGGATCTTCTGTAAACCGTCCTCGGTGCTGTCGTAACCGTCCATCAGGTTCAGACTGCCACCCCGCGCGTTCGGGTCGATCAGGATGGCGTCGAACTGGCGGCCAACTTCAAACGCCCCGACGGGCAGGTCCAGAACATCGGCACCGCCAAGGGTCGCCAGATAAAACGCCGTGCGCCAGTCGATGCGCGAATCGCGGATGCCGCGTTCGGGATAGTCCTTCTCACAGTCGACCCCGTCGTCCAGCAGCCGCGACGCAAACACCGCCGCCCGGATTGAGTCCGGCAGGAAGGACGACGGCCCGCCGGAAATATCCGAACCCAGCCCGACGCGGACGCCTTTTTCCAGAGCGCGTTTCAACGGGAACACGGCGTTGGAAAAATAGGCGTTGGACAGGGGGCAATGCGCAACGCCGGAACCGCGCGCCGCCAAGATCTCCATATTGCCCAGGCTCAGGAAATTGCCGTGCGCCAGAACCGTGTGCCGCGTCAGCAGGCCGAAGCGGTCCAGGCTGTCGGTATCGCTGCGGCCATGGCGCTGGAAGACATAGCGATGCTGCCAGTCGCTTTCCGAGGCGTGGGTCTGGATATGGCAGCGGCACGACCGTGCCAGCTCACCCAACCCGTCCAGGGCGGCATCGGTGCACGACGGGATAAAACGCGGTGTCACCACCGGCTTGATACGATCGTTGTTCAGTCCGCGGACATAGGCGATGAAGTCCTCCGTCCCCCGCAAGGCATCGTCGGTCGACTCGTCGCGGTAGATGTCCGGGCACTGCTCCGGATTGTCCATCACCACCTTGCCGATCAGGGCGCGCTGGCCCTTGTCGAGGCAGATATCAGCCAGCAGCCGCGTGGCCTCCTGGTGGATCGTGGCGAAATACAGCGCCGTGGTCGTGCCGTTGGACAGCAGGTCGTCGACCAGACCCGTGTAGGCAGTTTTGGCAAAGGCGAGATCGCTGTAGCGCGCTTCCAGCGGGAAGGTATGCTGTTGCAGCCAGACCTCGAGCGGGACGTGCAGCGCCTTGCCGATCTGCGGCCATTGCGGCGCATGGACATGCAGATCGCAGAACCCCGGCAGCACATAGGCACCGCGTGGCATGGACTCGACCGGGCCTTCGGTCATGGCACGGTTGTAACCGTCATCGGAGGGTCTGAGAACGGAAACGATGCGGCCGTCCTCGTCGACCGACACCAGGGTGTCTTCGAGACATTCGACCCGGCCCCGTTCCGGCGCGTGGCAGAAACGGCCGAGATAGCTGCGCGGCCTTTGCATCACGCGTCTCCTTTGGACATCACGTGATAAAAACCTGCTGCACTGCGATAATCAAGTGAAACGTTTCACAACCACGTCATAAATGACTTCATTTTTGCCGATCGTCTGATAGGTTCATCAGAAACTGAGGGATCAAGTGTGAGAAAAGCCATATGTTTACTGGGTCTGGCGGCCCTGATGATGACGGCGGCCCTGCCGGTCGAGGCCAAAAAGCGCGCCCGCACACCGCAGCAGCCCGTACCCGCCTATCTCTCCGTCACCGATCTGGCCCAGCCCGTCCAAGCCGCCCTGAAGGCCAAGTCCCGCGGCCGCAATGTCATCGTCGTCTTCGATATCGACAACACCTTGCTGACCATGCCGCAGGACCTAGGGGGCGACACCTGGTTCAACTGGCAGCGCAGCCTCGATGACAACGATGCTGCCTTCGACGCCCTGCTGCGCAACAATAGCCTGTTCCTTCAGGCCTCCGCCATGCAGCCGACCCAGGCCGACGCGGCCGCCCTGGTCAAACAGTTGCAGACCGCCGGCATCCCCGTCTATGCCTTAAGCGCGCGCGGCAGCTATCTGCGCGGTTCGACCGAGACGGCGCTGAAGGCCAGTGGCATCGACCTGACCAAGGCGCCGGAGTGCGGACCGCCGCTGTGTATCCGACGCGGCGATCTGCGCGACAAGGAGATCCGCTACGCTGCGCGGTGGGTGGGGCTGAAATTGCCGGCGGGGACCTATCGCGAGATCACCGTATCGGACGGCGTCATGCTGGTCTCGGGCCAGGACAAGGGCGTGATGCTGAACCTTTTGCTGCGCAGCCTGCCGGCGCGCTACAGCGACGTCTATTTCGTCGACGACACCTTCCACAATATTGAGAATGTGCAAAAGGCGGCGCCGTGGATCGGCCCCAAGGTCCATCCCTTCAGCTATGAGCGCTACTGGCCCGATGCCGAGGCCTTCATGCAAGATGCCCAGCGCCAGGCCAAAAGCGACGAGGACTTCGCGAAGATCAAGGCGTCCCTATGCGCCGCGGTCCGCGCCCATATCTGCTTACCGTAAAAGAGAGTCCACAGATTACACAGATTACACAGATTGAAGTCGCGTTGAACGCGGCCACTCGGCAGGACTTGTGTCTTGTTTTTTCGACGAGCTTTGCTCGTCAATCATAAGTTCAAATGGAACGCTGGCGCCCATGAAGAGCGCCGTTAAATCTGTGCAATCTGTGTAATCTGTGGACCTCTTGATTGCATAAGCAACTGCGCCACCACCGAGACGGCGATGACCTCCGGCGCCTTGCCGGTGATGCCGGCGATGCCGATCGGGCAGGTCAGCCGCGCCAGGGACGCCGCGTCGAAGCCGTCCTTGCTTAAGCGCGACAGGAAGCGGGCGCGCTTGGTCGCCGATCCGATCAGGCCGATAAACCGCGCCGATCCCCGTAAAGCGGCCGCCGTCAGACGATAGTCCAGGGCATGGTCATGGGTCAGGATCAGTACCAGCCCGTTGGCCTCCCGCGCCGCCTGTTCCATCGCGGCCGGCTCGTGTCCCTCACGGCTGTCCCGCCAATCCAGATCCAACGGCAAGCCCGGCAAGAGCTTCGCGATCGCCTGGCCGACATGACCCGCGCCGAACATCAGCAGGGGCAGACGCGACTCACCAACCGTCTCGGCAAAGCTGTCGCCGACCTTGGGGGCTGCCCCCCGGGCGGTGATCGCTCCGGCCTCGCCTTCCGCGCGCTCGACATGGCCGTCGAACAGCCGGGTTTCCAAATGGACCTCATGGCCATTGACCTTGCCCAGCCATTGCGACCGCACGGGATCCAGCCGTTCAACCATCAGCCGCACCCGTCCGCCGCAGCACTGCCCCAGCAGCGGCCCCAACGGATAGTCCTGGATACGCCACGTCCCCGGCGGATGGCTGAGCACGGCGCGCGCCTGATGAATGGCCTGATATTCGAGATTGCCGCCGCCGATCGTGCCGATCAAGCCATCCTGGGTCACCACCATCCGGGTCCCGGCCTCACGAGGCGCCGAGCCCTCGACCGCCAGCAGGCTGACCAGGGCGCACGGCGTCCCCGCCTCCAGCAGCTTTTTGCGCCTGTCCCGCCCAGTCAGCCATGACGCAAGGCCGCCAATATCCGCTCCGGCGTCGCCGGCGCATCCAGGGTGATCACCGGACGACCCGTCGCCTGCTGCACGGCATGCGTAAGGGCCGACAGCACCGATAGCGCCAGCATGAAGGGCGGCTCGCCTACCGCTTTCGAACGATGGATGGTCGGCTCGCGGTTCTCACCGGCCTGCCACAGATGCACGTTCATCACCTCGGGCCGGTCCGAGGCGCACGGGATCTTGTAGGTCGACGGCGCATGGGTCAGCAGCCGGCCCTTGTCATCCCACACCAGTTCTTCGGTCATCAACCAGCCCAAGCCCTGAACATAGGCGCCCTCGACCTGGCCCAGATCAAGCGCCGGATTGATCGACCGGCCGGCATCGTGCAGCAGGTCGGCCCGCACCACCCGCGACTCGCCGGTCAGGGTATCGATCACCACCTCCGACACCGCCGCGCCATAGGCAAAGTACAGGAACGGCCGGCCGGTATGGCTCTTGCGGTCGTAATGGATCTTCGGCGTCGCGTAGAACCCCGTCGCCGACAGCGACACCCGGCCCATATGCGCCATGCGACAGACATGACCAAAGTCGTAGACCTGATTACCCACCGTAACCTTGCCGTCTTTAAAGACAACATCACCCCCCAGGAACTCGACCAATCGTCCCCGCAAGGTCTGGGCCGCGTTCCACGCCGCCATGCCGTTGAGGTCGGTCCCCGAAGAGGCCGCCGTCGCCGAGGTGTTGGGCACCTTGTCGGTCCGGGTGGCGGTGATGCGCACCACGTCCAACCCGACCCCGAACACATCGGCGACGATCTGGGCGACCTTGGTATTGAGCCCCTGCCCCATCTCCGTGCCACCGTGGTTCAGCCCGATCGAACCGTCGGCATACAGATGTACCAACGCACCGGCCTGATTCAGATGCGTCGTGGTGAAGCTGATGCCGAACTTGACCGGCGTCAGGGCGATGCCGCGTTTCAGATACGGATGGGTCGCATTGAAAGATTCGATCGCCATCTTGCGCGCCGCATAGTTCGAGGATTCCAACAATTCGGATATTATGCAATCAGCGACGAAATCCGTTACCTCCATACCGTACGGCGTGCGGTCGCCGGGACGGTAAAAATTGACCTGACGCACACTCACCGCATCCCGCCCCAGATGCGCGGCGATGGCATCCATCACCCGCTCGATGGCCAGCATGCCCTGCGGCCCGCCGAACCCCCGAAACGCCGTGTTCGACACTGTATGAGTCTTATACCGATGCGAAACGATCTCGACATTGGGCAGATGGTAGCAGTTGTCGGCGTGGAACATGGCCCGGTCATTGATCGCCAAAGACAGGTCGGCCGAACAGCCGCAGCGCGAGGCCAGCTCCAACCGCAACGCACGTATCCGCCCGTCATCGTCAAAGGCGACGTCAAATTCTGCTTCAAAATCATGACGTTTGCCGGTCATGACCATGTCGTCGTCGCGGTCGGCGCGGAACTTGGCGGGCCGGCCTGTCTTGTCTGCCACCAGCGCCGCCGCCGCTGCAAACAGCGCCGCCTGGGTTTCCTTGCCGCCGAAACCGCCGCCCATGCGCCGGACCTCGACCGTCACATCGGCGCTCATAACAGGACGGTCTTGGCTATGCAGCATATGGGCGACCAGATGCTGGATCTCTGACGGATGCTGGGTCGAGCTGAGGATATGCATGGCTCCGCCTTCGCCGGGCGTAGCTATGGCAATCTGGCCTTCGAGGTAGAAATGGTCCTGCCCGCCCATCTCGACCTTGCCGGAAATCCGATGCGGGGCAGCGTCCAGCGCCGCCATGTCGCCGCGCACCATGACCTGGGCGGGTTCCAGGATCGACTGGGCGGCGCGGGCTTGCGCGATCGTCAGGATGGCCGGCAGGGGTTCATAGACGACCTCGCCAAGCTTCGCCGCCATGCGCGCCGCCTTGGCGGAATTTGCCGCCACCAGAAACACAGGCTGGCCGACGAAGATCACCTTCTCCGTGGCCAGAAGCTGGTCGTCGCCGAACACCGGCGCGACATTGTTGGCGCCGGGAATGTCCGCTGCGGTCAACACCGCCACCACGCCCGGCGCCGCGCGGACGGCATCGAGGTTGATAGACACGATGCGGGCATGGGCGTGGGGCGACTGCCCGAACGCGAGGTGCAGCAGGTTCTTCGGTTCCGGCACATCATCGGCATAGATGGCGGTGCCGGCGACATGGCGTTGCGCGCTGTCATGGGGAACGGAACTGTGGACGGCGTCAGGCATCGACCGGCCTCACATCCAAAACCGAAGCGCCATCAAACCATAGCTTTCGGACCAGATTGGCCGCCGAAACCAGTCGGTAATCGCTGGAACCCCGAACATCGCTGAGCGGTTGATAATCCTGGCTCAGCGCCTGCGCCGCCGCGTCCAGGGTCGCCTGAGACCAAGGCTGGCCGGTCAAGGCTGCTTCGCAGGCCTTAGCGCGTTTCGGCGTTCCGGCCATGCCGCCGAAGGCGATCCGCGCCGCCGTGACGATGCCGTCGGCGACTGTCACATGAAAGGCGCCGCACACCGCCGAGATATCGCTATCGAAGCGCTTGGACAGCTTGACCACGCGATAAATCCCCGTAGGACGCGGGACAAACACGCTCTCTACGAATTCGCCGGGCTGACGGTCCTGCTGGCCATAAGCGACGAAGAAATCTTCCAGCGGAATCGTCCGCCGCCCCTCTCCCCGGCGAAGGGTGACGGTCGCGTTGAGCGCAATCAGCGCCGGCGGCATGTCGCCGATCGGCGAGCCGTTGGCGATATTGCCGCCGATGGTGCCGGAGTTGCGCACCTGGACCGCGCCGATGCGCCGGACCAGTTCCCCCATTGATGGATGCAGCCGGGTCATAGCCTCAAGGGCATCGCTGTAGCGCGCACCCGCGCCCAGGGTCAGGCCTTCCGGTGTTTCGTAAATTTCCGACAGGTCGGCGATATCGCCGACATAGACGATATGGGCTAAGCTACGGTGCTGCTTGGTCACCCAAAGCCCGACATCGGTGGCACCGGCGACGATGCGCGCGTCGGGGCGTTCGGTCAGGATTTGCGCCAACTGGTCGGTGGTTTTGGGTGCGGTCCAGCCGGAAATTTCGAGCGGCTCGGGGTTTTGGATCGTATTCAGTTGGGCGGCGATGGTGGTGTTGTCAGATGGGTTGAAGGGGTTGGCCCTGGCGGCTTCGAGGATGGGGCCATAGCCGGTACAGCGGCACAGGTTGCCGGCAAGGACGTCCTTGGGATCGGTGTCGAATGTGCCTGTCGCCCCGAGGGTCCGGGCATAAAGCGACATGACGATGCCCGGCGTACAAAAGCCGCATTGCGAGCCATGCAGCTCGACCATGGCCTTTTGCACCGGGTGGTCCCCGCCGAGGGATTCGACCGTGATCAGGGCCTTTTCGTGAAGCATCGGCAGGAACAGGATGCAGGCATTGACGGCGCGGTAGCTGATGTAGCCCCCCTCACCCCTACCCTCTCCCCCAAGTGGGGAGAGGGAGAAAGGGCAAGTTCGGCTAAGACGACCGTGCAGGCGCCGCAATCGCCCTCGGCGCAGCCCTCCTTGGTGCCGGTGCGGCCGCGGTGATAGCGCAGCCAGTCCAGCACCGTCGCGGTCGGTTCGATATCGCGAAGTTCGATAACCTCGCCGTCCAGCAGAAAACGGAGAACCTGGCTCATGCGATCGCTCCGCAGGCATTCAGGGCGCGAGGAAATATTTGATTTTTATACTCCCCCGTATAACGCGGGAGTATAAAAAAAAGGGAACCGCGCGTCGGCGAGACGTGCGAATGCGACGGCCGCACCCAGGGAGAGTGAGGTTTTGCCTGGGTCATACGATCTTCACCATGCGGGGCGCAGCGGTGGAACCACGACGGATCAGTCCCGTCGCAAATACCTTGCCGTGGCTCGGCTCGCGCTGGTCGATACGGCGCATCAGGGCGTCGACAGCTTCCTGCGCCATGTCATCGATCGGCATTTCGATCGTGGTCAGCGGCACCGACGCCATCTGACCCCACGGCATGTCGCCGAACCCCACCACCGACACATCCTCCGGCACGCGCAGGCCCAGGGATTGGGCGTAACGGATGACCCCCAGGGCGATCAGGTCGGTGCCGGCAAACACCGCGGTGGCCTTGCCGGCCGCAATCGCCTTGGTTACTGAAGGTTCCAGATCCATGGAAAAGGCGTTGTTGACGCAAAAGGCCAGAGTGCCGGCGGATTTGATCGCCGCCACGGCGCCGCCGATACGCAGTTTTTGGCTTAGGATATCGCGCGGCCCCGCCACTACGCCGATACGGCTGTGACCCAGGCCAATCAAGTGTTCCGCCGCAAGCTCGCCGCCGCGGGCGTAGTCGGCCTGGATCGATTCTAACCCTGAAATGCTGCGGTCGATCAGGACGGTCGGGACCATGCGCGTCTGGGCCTCGACCGTGTTGACGTCGCGGATCGGGAACCAGACGATGCCGTCAACGCCGCGGTCGATCATACGTTTGAAGCCTTCGCGCTCCAAGGATTCCGACTCCTCCGTATCGGTGACGAAGACGCAATAGCCGGCCAGGCGGGCGGCGCGCATGACCGATTGCGCCAGGTGGGTAAAGAACGGGTTGGTGAAGTCTGGCACGACCAAGCCGATGGCGCCGGTTTTACCCGTCCGCACGGCACGGGCGCTCAGGTTGCGGCGATAACCCAGGCTCTCCGCCGTACGCAGGACGTGAGCGCGCACGGCGTCCCCCAACGATCCCGTACCGTTGATGGCGTAGGAGGCCGAGGCCAGCGACACATCGGCGGCGCGGGCGACATCCTTGAGGGTCACGCGTCTGGGCAGATCGTCCATCAGCTGCCCCGGTAGGTGGAATAGGCAAACGGCGAGACCAGCAGCGGCACATGGTAATGGCCATCGCCGCTGATGCCGAAATCGATCGATACAACGTCGAGAAACGGTGGATCTGGCAGGTCGACGCCGCGATGGCGGAAATAGGCCGCCACCTGGAATTCCAGCCGATAGACGCCGTTGTGCAGGACCAGCTCTTTCAGCCCCGGACAGCGGCCATCATCATCGGTGGCGCCTTCGAACAGCGGCAAGTTGCCGTGCAGCAGGCGGATTTTGACGCCGGTGGCGGGCGCGCCGTGCATGGTGTCCAAAACGTGTGTCGACAGGGTCATGAGGCGACTCCCGTAAATTCCGGCTCATCATAAGCGTAGTAGGCGGCGAGCTTCTCCGCGCTGACGTCACGGAACAGGTCGTCGGCGATGCCACTCGCCAGTTTCGGCAGGGCGTATTTCAGCCCCGACAGGGCCGAGGCCGACAGACCGCAACTGATCAGGGCCGAATAGTTGAAGGCATAAAGCCCGCGTAGTTGGGCCTCGGATTCGGGCGTGCGGCCGGTAAAGGCAAAGCCCGGCGACAGGTAGGGGTGGTTGTCGATCAGGTTGTTGCGGATGCCGCCGGACGCGGCATAGACATCCTTCCAGCGCCGGATACCGGCTTCGACCAGACGCAGTTCCGGACGCAAGGCCGGGTCGGTGATCAGACCGGTCGAGACGATCAGAAAGTCGAAGTCGTGCCGGCCCTGCGGCGTCGTGACGATGGCACCGTCGCCGGTGTGCTCGACCTTTTGCCACGGCGAACCGAGGTGGAGTTGAAAGCCCGGCATGGCGGCGGCGCGTGCGAAGGTGTCGTTGGTCGGCGGCTGGTTGCGCTGAAAGAAGGACGACATGACGGCGTATTTGTCGGCGTCCGACAATGCGGGAAACCGGGCGATGAAGCCCGCGGCTTCCATATGGCGGATAGGATTGACGGTCGGCAGCGATGGTCGCCGGACGAAGACGTGGGCTTCGGCAACACCTTCGGTGAGGGCGTGGTGAGCATTGTCGAACGCCGAGGCGCCACCGCCCAGAATCGCGATGCGCTTGCCTTGCAGGGCGCCGAAGTCGATGGCTTGTGAGGTGTGGGCGTAGAGATGCGGCGGCAAGGCATCGGCAATCATCGGCGGGACGTGCCATTCACCGCCACCCTGGATACCGGTGGCCAGGATGACCTTGCGAGCTATGAACGTCCGCGATCCAGTATGGACGACGTAGGCGCCGTCCCTGGGTTCGATCAGGCCGACCCGCGTTTCATTCTGCACCGGAATATTCAGGATCTCGCGATACCAGCGCAGATAGGCCATCCAGTCCCCGCGCGGGATCTTGTCGATCGCTTCCCAACCTTCGGAACCATGCTGCGCTTCCCAGAAAGCCCGAAAGGTGAGCGACGGCATGGCGAAATCGATCGCCGTCAGGTGCTTGGGTGTGCGCAGGGTGACCATGCGGGCATAGGTTTCCCAAGGCCCTTCGTAGCCTGCCGGATTTTCATCCAGCACCAGGACCTGGCTCACCCGTTCGCGCAACAAACCAAAGGCGGCGCCCAAACCCGACTGACCACCGCCGACGATGATGACGTCGTAGATGCCGTCGGATGGTTCCGCGAACGCTCCGATATTCAGGGTCGCCAGATCGTGGCGCACGCGGGCATTGAGGTCATTCAAGCTCAAGCATTTCGATGGGCTAACGCTTCGCTCCTTGAGCCCAAGAACGTCCTCCAGCCGCAGCCTGACGATCTTGCCGACCTCTGCCAGCGCCGTGGCCAACTCGATCTCACGGCTGTTGTCCAGGCGGCTCTCCATGGCGTCCAGGATACCCGTCTTGCCGCCGGCCAGACGCACAGCGATGATGAACGGAAAACCGAACCGGGCGTCATAAGCGCTGTTCAAAGCCTGGAAGCGCTCGAACTCGTCCGCTGTCAGTTGGTCCAACCCGGCCGAGGCCTGTTCCGAGGCGGACTCCTGAGTCAGGCCTGCGGCAATTGCGGCCTTGTCGGCCAATTTCGGGTGAGCCTGAAGTAAGGCCAACTTTTGTTCGGCGGTGGCGGTTTCCACGACCTTCAGCAAGGCGCCATGCATGGCCGCAGCATCTGCGAACGGACGCGCCTTGGCGGCTGCCGCAACGATCCATGGGCTGTGTTCGAACACGAAGCCGAACTGGGCGACAAAGGCGTTTTCGCTGAGGGCGTTCACTTCGTCCCAACTACCGCACATAAGCATGCACCTTCAGCCAGTGACAGGCGATGTCGATGCGCTTGGCGATCCAGGCGTCATGCTTTTGCACATGGTCGATAAAGCGCGCTACAGCGGCCGCCCGTGCCGGCCGTCCGGCGATCCGGCCGTGCAGCCCTACCGACATCATCCGGCCCCCTTCGGCATACAGTTGGTCGAAGGTGTCGCGCAGATAACGAAAGAAGGGCTCCCCATCTTCAAAGCCATTGAGGGCCACGAACTTCATATCATTGGCATCGAGGGTATAAGGCACGATCAGTTGCGGCGAGCCATGGCGGGTGTCGTAATAGGGCAGGTCATCAGCATAGGAATCGGCGTCATAGACAAACCCGCCCTCCTCGACGATCAGCCGTGCCGTATTGGGCGACGTCCGCCCCTGATACCAGCCGACCGGACGCTTTCCGGTGACGGTACGGTGCAGGTCGATGGCCTCGCGGATATGCAGCCGCTCGATGTCTTCGGCGATATGCTGATAGTCGATCCAGCGCAGGCCGTGGCTGGCGATTTCCCAGTCGGCGCTCAGCATGGCGTCGACCGCTTGGGGGTTGCGCGCCAGCGCCATGGCGACACCGAAAACGGTAACCGTCGCCTGACGCTCGGTGAAAATACGGTGCAATCGCCAGAAGCCGGCGCGCGAGCCGTATTCGTAAAGGCTTTCCATCGCCATGCTCCGCATACCGGCGTGCGGTTGCGCACTGACCATTTCCGACAGGAAGGCCTCAGAGCCGGGATCGCCATGCAGGATGGAATTCTCACCGCCTTCTTCGTAGTTGATAACAAACTGGACGGCGACACGCGCGCCATTGGGCCACTTGGGATCGGGCGGAGTCGGACCATAGCCGACTAGGTCACGCGGATAGGTCATGCGAGCCCTCCTCTCACCCCGATTACACC
>NZ_GL883078.1:955419-963342 GCF_000204015.1 Asticcacaulis biprosthecium C19
TATCTGAGCTCACGCATGCGAAGCCTCATACATCTCCAAAGCTGCATCGACGCCCGATCTGGCCGCGAAACCTTCAGCACGCAAACAGCCCTCCAACGCGCCCAAGGTGATCAGCACCTTATGCTTGCGGGCATTGTAGCCCATGGCGCCGATGCGCCAGATCTTGCCCGCCAGAGGACCAAACGCGGTGCCGATCTCGATCTCGAAGTCTTCACGCATGCGGCGTCGGATAGTTTCGCCGTCGATAGCATCCGGGATAAATATGCCGGTGACATTGGTCATGCGATGGGCGTCGTCACCATAAACAGCCAGGCCGATGGCCCGGGCGCCGGCAACCACGGCGCGGCCGGCCAACTCATGGCGGGCAAACCGCGCCTCCAGGCCTTCCTGCAAGGCGATGCGGGCGCATTCCCGCGCTGCGTATAGCATGGAGGTGGCTTCGGTGTGGTGGTTCAACCGCTTTTCCGACCAGTAGTCCATGATCATGGCCAGGTCGAAATAGTTGGACCCGATGCGGGCGCGGTTGCCGTCGGTCGCGTCGGAGGCACGGATGCCTTTCTCGGTGTGGCGGCGCGCAAAGATGAACTCGGCAGCGCGATCCGAAATCGTGATCGGCGCCGATCCCGACGGTCCACCCAGGCATTTCTGCAAACCGGCTGTGACGATATCGGCGCCCCAGGCATCGACCGGCACGCTCATCCCGCCCAAGGTCGCGGTGGCGTCGACATAGGACAAAGCGCCAATCTCGCGGCACAGTTCACCCAGGCTGTCCAGCGGCTGGGCCATGGTGGTCGAGGTGTCACCGTGGATCGCGGCAATAACCTGCGGCCGGTGCGCGCGCGCGGCTTGCGCGATGCGGTCGAACGGCACCACCTGCCCCCAGTCGGCATCGACCGTGACATAGTCGGCGCCCAGGCGTTCGCAGATCTCGGTCAGCAGCAAACCGAACCGGCCCGAACGGACGATCAGCACCTTGGCGCCCGGTTCGGTCAGGGACACCAGGGCGGCTTCGATGCCGGCGCGGGCGGTGCCATCGATCACGAAGGTCCACCGGTTCTGCGTCTGGAACACGCCGCGGTACAGCGCCATGGTCTCGTTCATATAGCCGGTCATTTCCGGATCGAACTGCCCGAGCAGATCCGCCGACATGGCCCGCAGCACACGCGGATAGGCGTTGACCGGTCCCGGCCCCATCAACAGCCTTTGCGGCGGATCGATTTCAGCAAACACGTCAGGCATATCGGGCTTCCAGCAGGTCGATAAAGGTCGTCAGGGCGCGCAGGGCCAGGTCGGCATCCTCCGGCGTTACGCTTTCGCGCGGATTGTGGCTGATGCCGTCCTTACAACGGATGAACAGCATGGCTGTCGGCGTAATGGGTGAAAACACCATGGCGTCATGGCCGGCGCCCGAGACCAGTCGGCGCGGGGTCTGGCCAGTGGCGACCACCGCCTGGTCCATCAGATCCATCAGCATCGGATCGCACGGCACCGCCGGCAGATCGTGGATTTGCTGCACGTCGAGACCGATACGGCGCTCAACGGCGATGCCGCTCAAACGCTGCCGAATGTTGTCGGCGGCGGCGTTGCGCACGTCTTCGGTGCCGGCGCGCACATCCAGCGAAAAGACGACCAGGCCCGGTACGACATTGGGCGCGCCGGGACCGACCGCCATCCTGCCGACCGTCGCAACCAGATCGTCAGGGCCTTGGCGCGCCACGTCCTCGACCGCCAGAACCATCTCTGCCGCGGCCGTCAGGGCATCGCGGCGCAGCCCCATACTGTTGGTGCCGGCATGACCGGCTATGCCATCGACCGTGATTTCGAAGCGCAGTTGCGCGGCGATGGCGGTGACGGCGCCCAAGGCCAGGCCTTCGGCTTCCAGCACCGGCCCCTGTTCGATATGGGCTTCGACATAGCCCACTAGGTCGGCGGGATCGCGCCGCGCATCAAGAAATCCCACCCTCGACAGGCCGAAGTCCTGCAAGGCATCGTCCAGGCCCGGCACCTCCAGCGCGGCGGGCTCGAGCGCACCTGCCACGGCCCGCGATGTCAGCATGGCGGCGGGAAAGCGCGATCCCTCTTCGTCGCCGAAACCATAAACTTCGATAGCGAAGGGTAGCGCGCGGCCATTCAGCGCGGCGACAACCTCGATGCCCAGCATGACCCCCAGCGGTCCGTCATAGCGGCCGGCGTCACGGACACTGTCGAGATGCGACGCGATGATCAAGGATTTGGCGGCCTCGCCGTAACGGCCGATCAGATTGCCAGCAGCGTCGATGCGCGTGGTCATACCGGCCTGTTCCATCCAGGCGGCGACCTGGTCCAGCGTGGCGCGGTAACCGCTGCCGAGATAGGGCCGGTAAAGGAAATCCGGGCTGTCGCTGAACGCCCCGCCGCCCAGGACGTTGCACCGTTCGACCGCGCGCTGACCCGAGGCTACCATGACGCTACGCTCCCGTCCGAGCGCGGATCGGTCGCGCCGTCGATGCGGCCGTCGCCGTGGCGCACCAGGGCGCCGGCATGGCCCATCATCGAGGTGAAAGGAGGCACGAGTTCGACATCGTGACCGGCCTGGCGAAGCGCAGCATAGACGGCCGGATCGAACCGGTCCTCCAGCTTCAAGGTGACACTGTTCTCGCCCCAGGTCTTGCCTAGCAGCCAGCGCGGCGCGGTGACGCTTTGCTGCAGCGGCACACCCGCCGCATAGCGCGAGAAGATCGCCGCCTGGGTTTGCGGCTGGCCTTCGCCGCCCATTGTGCCGTAGGGCATGACCCGGCCATCGTCGAACACCGCCATGGCCGGGTTGAGGGTGTGAAACGGCTTGCGTCCGGGTTTCAGCGCCCTCGGTCCGGTCTCGGTCAGCGTAAAGGACGCGCCGCGGTTTTGCCAGATGATGCCGGTCTGCGGCAGGACCAGGCCCGAGCCGAATTCGAAATAGGTGCTCTGGATAGCACTGACGGCGCGGCCTTCACCGTCGATGACACCGAACCAGACCGTATCGCCCTTGGCCGGATCGTGCGGCCACGGCAGAGCCTTGGCGGGGTTGATTTTCGCGGCAAGGGCATCGAGCGCCGCCGGATCGGACAACAAGGCCTGCGGATCGAAATTCATGAAAGCCGGATCGCCGATATGGGCGTCACGCAGCAAGAAGGCGCGTTTTGTGGCTTCGACAAGGCCATGGAGATGAGGGAAGTCATCGACGGAGGTGACGCCCAGCCGCGAGAACATGGCCAGGATCAACAACGAGGCGAACCCCTGGGTCGGCGGCGCCGCATTGTACAGGGTCGCGCCGGGGATTCCCGTATATAGCGGTTGCGGGTATTCGACCCTGTGCGCTTCAAGATCGGCAAGGAACACCGGCGAACCGGCGAGCGCAAGATCGGCCGCGATTTCGCGCGCCAGGGCGCCGGTGTAGAAGCTGCTCAGCCCCTGCTCGGTCAGGCGTTTCAGGGTCTGCGCCAGGGCAGGCTGTTTCAGCTGGTCACCGGCCTGAACGGGGCCGCCGAAGACGTCGCTGTAGCCGAAGACGTCCTTCAGCTCGGCGTCCTTGACGGCGGCGATCTCCGCCCCGCCCTGAGTCACCGCCACACCGCATTCGGCATAGTGGATGGCGGCTTCCAGAATGCGGGCGAGCGTTAGCGTGCCGCCTTCCAGCATGGCCTGCCAGGCGGATATGGTGCCGGCAACGGTATTGGCCGCCAACGATCCGCGCCAGGGTACGGCGTCGTGGCCGCGATAGAGGTCGAGCGTCGCTTTTTGCGCAGCACCGCCGCAGCCATGGACGCTGTGGACGCGGCCATCCGGCTCGCGGATCAGCCAGAAGCTGTCGCCGCCGATCGAATTCATATGGGGATAGACCACGGCCAGGGTCGCCGCGACGGCAACGGCGGCTTCTCTCGCAGTGCCACCGGCCTTCAGGATATCCAAACCGGCCTGGGACGCCAGGTGATGCGGCGACGTGACCATGCCGCGATAGGAAGACGGCGTGTGGATCATGCGGCCTCCAGCACGGATGCGCCGAGCACGCCTTCGGCTTCGAGGCGGGCGAGGTAGTCGAACAGAAGGGCTTCGCGGCCCGGCGCCGTGGCGAACTGCAGGCCGAACGGCAAGCCGGATTTACGAACCGGCGCCGAGATGACCGGAATGCCGGCCAGGCTCAGCGGTTGCGCCAGGATGCCGAGATTGGCGCGGGCCGAGACGGTCTGGCCGTTGATCTCGATGGTGCCGGCGTCGATGCGCGGCGCGGTCACCGGCGTTGAGGGCGCAATCAGGATGTCACAGGTTTGGAAAGCTTCAGTGACCTGGGCGCGCCAGCGGGCAGCCATGTCCTGAGCACGAAGATAGGTTGCGGACGGCAGCATGGCGCCGGCGATCAGACGATCACGCACAGCAGGGTCATAGTCCATCGCGCGAGTTTTCAGGGTATCGAGATGCAGCGCCCCGCCCTGGGCGCCGGTGATCAGAAAAGCGGCGGAACGGGCGGCCTCAGCCATGGGCAGGTCGAGCGGTTCGGCGTCGATCGTGGCGACGGCGGCCAAGGCGTCGGGGTCGGCGTTGCGCGCGAAAAAGCCGGTCAGGCGGGCAATTCGGGGCGTGGCGGAAGTCGTCGCGAGAACGCGGCAGGACATGACTTCGTAGGCCAGCTTCAGATCGGCCAGCGAGCGCGTGAATGGGCCGACCGTGTCGAGGGCATGGACGAACGGAAAGACACCCTCGAGCGGCATGTCATCCATGGCCGGGCGCATACCCCAAACGCCGCACAGCGAGGCCGGGACGCGAATGGAACCGTTGGTATCGGAGCCCAGGGCCAGGGGAACGACGCCGGCGGCGACCGCGGCGGCTGAACCGCCGGATGAGCCTCCGGCGAGGCGGTCGGGAGCGTGGGGGTTGAGTGTGGTGCCGAAATGGGCGTTCACCGTCGCAAATCCGTAGGCGTACTCGTCCATGTTCGTTGTGCCGATCAGCACCGCGCCCTCGGCTTTCAGGCGGGTGATGACGGTGGCATCGGCCTTGGCGGGCGTGGCGTCGAGGCGCATTCTGGCGCCGGCCGTGGTCGGCAGGCCGGCGATGTCGAACAGGTCCTTGACCGCGAAGGGTACGCCGGCAAGGCGGCCGGTCTTGGAGGTGGCGGCATCGCGACGGGCCTCGTCAACCAGGATGCGGGTAAAGGCGTTGTGGCGATCGTTCTGCGCGGCGGACAGCGCCTGCTCAACCCGGCTGGTCATGTCTCGTCACCGGCGAGGAAGTCGTCGAGGGTCCTGGCATGCTGCGCCAGCAAGTCGAGATTAGCCTGCACACCCGGTCGGCAGGCCTCGGGCAAATCCAGCCCCAAAGCCTTGGCGGTTTCGGTGATGCGGTCGTGTGTCGGCCCCTGCATATGCGAAGAGTGAAACGTTTCACTTCGGTTTGCAAGTGCGAAATTATCGCGCGTTTTTTAGCGCCTCTATGCCCTTGTCGAGGCTTTCGCGCGCCTTGGCGAAGCACAGCCGCAGCACCGGCAGATCGCGGCCGGATTCACAAAACGCCTGCAAGGGAATGGTCGCCAGGCCATGCTGGTTCAACAGCTCGAAAGCAAACTCCAGACCCGGCCGGTCGATGCCCGAAGCGACCAGGTCGACATTGACGAAATAGGTGCCTTGCGACGGCAGGACGGTGAACCCGGCATCATTCAGCCCCTTCACCAGGTAGTCGCGCGACTCGCGAAACCCCGCCAAGGCTTCGTCAAAGCGTTGCGCCGGCAGGGCCAAGCCATAGGCGACACCATGTTGCAAGGCCGGCGGAGTCGAAAAGGTGATGAACTGATGGGCGCGGGCGACCTGGTCGACCAGTTCCGCCGGACCGCAGACAAAGCCAACCTTCCAGCCGGTCAGCGAAAAGATCTTGCCCGCCGAGCCGATCTTGATCGCCCGTTGCGCCAGGCCCGGTAGATGCAGCACGCTGAGGTGCGGATCATCAAACACCAGTTGCTCCCAGACTTCATCGGCGACGACAAAGGCGTTGTGGCGTTCGGCATAGTGTTCGATCAGCCGCAGTTCTGCCTGGCCCAGAGCGTGGGTCGTCGGGTTGTTGGGCGTGGTCAGCAGGACCAGTTTCGTCCGCGCATTGAAGGCGGCGTGCAGGTCGGCCTGACTGAAGCGCCAGTGCGGCGGCGACAACTGCACGATGCGCGGAATGCCGCCGGCGCGCCGGATCAGCGGCACATAGGCGTCGTACATTGGCTCGAACACCACCACCTCGTCGCCCGGCGAAATCAGGGAGATCATGGCGGCGCAGATAGCTTCGGTTGCGCCTGAGGTCACCAGAACCTGACGGTCGGGATCGAGGTCAATGCCCTGATATTTTTGATAGAAGTCCGCCACCGCCTGGCGCAGGATCGGCAAACCCCGCATGGGCGCATACTGGTTCGACTGGTGCATCAGCGCGTCGCCGGCGGCCTGACGGACATCCGGAAAGCCGTCACTTTCGGGGAAACCCTGGCCGAGATTGACCGCGCCCAGCCGGCGGGCTTCGCCGGACATGATCTCGAAAATCGAAGTCTTCAGATCGCGGAAAACAGGGTTCATGCGCGCGTCATATCACGACCTGAGGAAAAGCAAAATTGGCGGGAGGTGCGTCTTGGGTGAGAAGGAACACACCTCCCGCCGGTTCGGCCCGAACCGGGAAGGGGCCGAAGTCAGGCTGGAACGGCGTGGCGTGCCGATTCCAGAATTTCAGGTCGAAGCCAGGAGGCGATCTGATGGCTTTCGGGCACCAGATGGCGGTTTTTCAGCCAGCCGTGCAGGTTTTCCAGCGCCTCCAGGCGATGGAGTTCGAGCCCGAGCTGCGCGCCTTGCGCCACCAGCCCGTCATAGGCCGCGGCGGCGTCATCGAGCTCGACCTTGCCTTCAAGCGCGGCATGGCGCAGGGCCTCCTTCGGGAAGGCGGCGGCCCAGTCGGCCGCTTCGAGCAGGTTTCCCAGCACGCGCGCCACCAGATCGTCGCGGGCGTCCAGCAGGGTGCCGTCGACCGTCACCGCGCGCTGTTCGACCAGGCCCAGCAGGCGTGGATCGCTCTGGATTTCAGGCGCTTCGAAACGATGCACGACCTTGAGGTGGGCGTTACGCGCCAACTCAATACCCTTGGCTCCATAGAGGATGGCGACGTCGGTCTGACCGCCCAGCAGGGCTTCGACCTCGCGGCGGGCGACATCACCGAACGGCACGGAGGGGTGGTCGGCAATGACCGGCGCCCATTCGATATCGCGGACAGGAATGTTGCGCAGGGCCAGGATGGTTTCCCAGGCACGCAGGGTCCGCACCTGGGCCGGCGAAAAGGCGCCGGCCTCCTTGGGTACAGACAGGCGGCGGCCGACCAGATCCTTAAGCGAGTCGATCGGCTGGGAGGACCGGGTGACAACGCTAACGGCGTGGAAAGTATGGCCCAGCGCCAGCAGCCGCGACTTTTCGTTCAGGCCATGCGACCAGATGGCGGTGGCGGCATCGGCCTCGCGGATCAGATTGGGCAGGGTGTGGTCGAGATGGCCCTGGCGGATCTGCGGTGTCGAGTTCTCGCGCACCGACACGATGTAGACGTTCTCGCGCAGGAACTCACGCTGCAACACACCGCGGTTGGCGATCAGGCCCAGCGCCGTCAGGGTAGGGCAGCGGGCATACCAGATGCTTTGCGGGGTGGTGGGTGTTTTTACGGGTACGGACGGGCGCGAAATCGGCATGAGATATTCCTTGGCATTGTCACTGTCGCGCAACTTTTCCAAAAAGTGGCAGCCACTTTTTGGGTTGCGCTTACGCGGCCACGATAAACCATATCGATTTGGTGTAGTTTTAAAAAGCCAGATATTTTCGCCCGACGCGATAGGAGCGGTAAAGCAAACTATCCTCCACCGCTTGCGGGGGAGGTGGCGAGCAAGTGAGCCCTCCTATAGGG
>NZ_GL883078.1:963463-980204 GCF_000204015.1 Asticcacaulis biprosthecium C19
GTTTAGAGCGTCGACGACACCTTCCACAGGTCGATATCGCCTTCGGTGGCGAATTCGTCGATCGCCGCCAGTTCCTGATCGCTGAAGCCCAACTTGTTCAGCGAAGCCAGCGAATCCGCCAACTGCGCCACGGTGCGAGCGCCGATCAGGGCCGAGGTCACCCGCGGATCACGCAGCACCCAGGCGATCGCCATCTGGGCCAGGGTCTGGCCGCGGCTTTCGGCGATGGCATTCAGGCCCTGGATGCGGCGGATGTTGTCCGTCGTGATCAGGGCCGGATCGAACGAGCCTTCTTTTGATGCGCGGGCATCCGAGGGAACGCCGCCCAGGTACTTCTTGCTTAGCAGACCCTGGGCCAGGGGAGAAAAGGCGATACAACCGGCGCCGACCTCAGCCAGCGTATCCAGCAAGCCCTTTTCGACCCAGCGGTTCAGCATCGAATAGGACGGTTGATGGATCAGAAGCGGCACATTCTCGGCCTTCAGGATAGCGGCAGCTTTGACCGTCAGTTCCGGCGAATAGGACGAAATCCCGACATACAGCGCCTTGCCCTGACGGTGCAGGGTGACCAGGGCGCCCATGGTTTCTTCCAGCGGCGTTTCCGGATCGACGCGGTGCGAATAGAAGATGTCGACATAGTCCAACCCCATCCGCTTCAGGCTCTGGTCGCACGAGGCGATCAGGTATTTGCGCGAACCGCCGACATCACCGTAGGGGCCAGGCCACATGTCCCAGCCGGCCTTGGTCGAGATAACCAGTTCGTCGCGGTGGGCCTTAAAATCGGTCGCCATGACGCGGCCGAAATTCTCTTCCGCCGAGCCGTAGGGCGGGCCGTAATTGTTGGCCAGGTCGAAATGGGTGACGCCGTTGTCGAAAGCGTGGCGCAGCATGGCGCGGCCGGTCTCGAAGACGTCGTCACCCCCGAAGTTCTGCCACAGGCCCAGCGAAATGGCCGGCAGTTTCAGGCCCGACCGGCCGCAACGGCGATAGGGCATGGTGTCGTAGCGGGTCGCCGCAGCGGCGTAGGGAACGGGAAAGGCCATGGGAGTTTCCTTAAAGACTGTTGAGAATGGCGGCGACGCCCAGTTGCGCGATTTCGACGTCCTCGACGCCGGTGAGACCGCTGACGGCGACCGCGCCCAGGCATTCGCCGTCATGGATGACCGGCAAACCACCGTCCCAGCCGACATAGCGAGCATCGCCGTGGTAGTGCACGTCGGAGCCGTCCTTTTGCGCGTCACGGCCCAGATCGCCGCTGTTACCGCGCACGCGGGCGGCGGTGTAGACCTTGTTCTGGGCAATCACGATCGGCGGCAGAGAACAACCGTCAGTCCGCCACAGCACCAGCAGTTCGCCGTGAGAATCGCCGACAGCAACGACGCCGGCCTTGCCGCGACGCTTCAGTTCGGCGACGCAGGCATCGATGGCCAAGCGGGCCTCGGCCTCGCCCAGGTCGCGGCGGATGATCATGTGTTTCCTCAACGGTTTTGTATCGTTGGGATGCTGGTTTAAAGGTGCGGACAACGCTGTCAAGAAAGAAGGGTTGGAACCGCGAATGAACGCCAATAAACGCGAATTAAGAGCGCCAACGGCGCTCACTAAAACTTAGCCAAAGTCCGCACAATTTCCGAATGTACCGAAGACATTCGCGCTTATTCGCGCTTATTCGCGTTCATTCGCGGTTCCAAAATCCAACGCCATTTCCGCTTCGCGGCGGTGTCAGAACCCACTCAACTCGCCAGACGCTGATCCTGCATGCCCAGGAGCGCGGTCAGGTCCGCCGTCGACATCGGTTTGCCGAACAGCCAGCCCTGCATGGCGTGGACGCCGGCCGCCTTCAGGGCCGTGTGCTGGCTCTGGGTCTCGATGCCTTCGGCCACCACCTGCATACCAAAGGCGCGACCGATGCCTGCGACGGCCTGGATGATAGCCAGGGCTTCCAGGGCCGCGCGCTGATCGCTGTCCAGGGCGTGGACGAATTCCTTGTCGATCTTGATCTTGTCGAACGGGAACCGGTGCAACGCCGTCAGCGACGAATAGCCAACGCCGAAATCGTCCAAGGACAGCTTGATGCCCAGGGCGTGCAGATCTTCGAAGATGAGGTTGATACGCTTCGGATCGCCCATAAAGGCCGTCTCCGTCACCTCCAGAACCAGCCGTCCGGCATCATATCCGGTTTTCTCCAGCAGCGCCTTCAGATCGGCGACGAAACCGGGCTGTTCCAGTTCGATGCCCGACACATTGACCGCGACAGGTACCGACCAGTTAGCCGCCTCACGCAGCACCTTGCTGCGGGCGATGACGCCGATGGCACAGATCAGGCCTTCGCGCTCGGCCAGAGGAATGAACACATCCGGTCCCACCGGCGTGCCATCGGGGCGGTTCCAGCGGATCAGGGCTTCGGCGGATACCGGCGCGACGCCATTGCGGTCGAAGATCGGCTGATACTTCATCTCGAAGGCTTCGGCGGCGATGGCGTCGCGCAGCTCGCGCAGCATCACCTGCTCGGGGTCTTCGGGCAGCACCGTCATGCGTTCGCCGCCATCGATCACATCGTCCAGCCGCACCAGGGTGGCTTCCAGCAGGGCGCGGACATTGGCGATCTCCTCGACCGTGACCTTGCGGCCTTCCTCGCGGATCGCCCGTTCGATGACGGCCGAGCTTTCCGCCACGGCGCGGGCGCCCAGATTCAGGCTCATCGACTTCAGGGCGTGGGCCGCGCTGGCCATGTCCTCGTCGTTTCCGGAGGAACGCGCCGCCTGCAGGCGCGCGATACAATCCGGCGCATGTTGGGTGTACAGGCCTACCACCTTGCGGACGAAATCGCCGCGGTCGGTGTCCAGGCCGTCCAACAGCGGGCCGGCGACGTCCGGATCAAACAAGGCTTCGTCGACCGTCACCAGAGGCTCGCTGTCCTCGTCGTCGAATTCAACCACAGCCGGATCTTCGGCCAGGTTGTGCGGCAGCCAGTGATGCAGGATGTCGCCCAGGGCCTTGAGCGTAAACGGCTTATGCAGCACGCCGTCCATGCCGGCGTCGCGCCACAGGTCTGCTGCGGCACCAACGACGTGGGCGGTCAAGGCAACGACCGGCGTAGCCGCCGCGCTGGCGCGGGCTTCGCGCAGACGCAGGCGCCGCGTCGCTTCGAAGCCGTCCAGAACGGGCATGGAGCCGTCCATCAGCACCAGGTCAAAGTCTTCGGCATCCAGACGGTCAAGCGCCGCCTGGCCGTCATTGGCGGTTTCGGCGGTGATCCCAAAGCGCGACAAGGCTTCCAAGGCGACTTCGCGATTGACCTCGGCATCGTCGACGACCAGCACGCGGGCGCGCGGATAGGCCGATTGAATGGCGTCGGGATTGTGTTCGGGCTCGCTGAGCGCAAGCGGCTGGCCATCCCGCAGGCTGATGATCAGGGCATCGAGGTCGCGGTGGCGCACGGGCGCCGGCAACAGGCAGGCGGCGTGGCCCTGACGGACATGGCCATCGGCCTCGCCGTCGTCGGGATCGGCCAGAAGGATCAGTTTCGCGGGGTCGGCATCGCCGGCGCTGCGGTGGGTCTTGTCTGCGATCACAGCGTCGGCGTCGGCGGAATCGACCGTGATGCCAGCGGCTTGCAGACGGCGGGCCAAGGCGGCGCGCGTCAGGGGACCTTCGATGCGCAGGTCAACTGTGACGGGATGGTGGACCTGGGGGGGGGCGCAGGTTTCGCCGTGATCGCCCGCCGGCATGACGACCAGGAAGCGCGTCCCACGACCCTGTTGCGAGGTGACGGAGACCTCGCCGCCCATGGCCTCGACCAGGCGCCTGGCGATCGTCAGACCCAGGCCGGTACCGCCGAAACGGCGCGTCGTGGTCTGATCTTCCTGCGAAAAGGCGGCAAAGATCTTCGGCAGCTTGTCAGCGGCAATGCCGATCCCGGTGTCACGCACCGACAGCTTCCAACTGCGGCCCGGTCCCGGCTCGATGGCCACGGCCACCAGACCCTGGTCGGTAAATTTCAGCGCGTTGGAAATCAGGTTGGACAGGACCTGGCCCAGGCGCACCGGATCGGCCGGAACGATGCGCGGCGCGTCGGGATGGGCGGAGACGGCCAGTTCCAGCCCCTTTTCGCGCGCCTTGGCCTGGAACAGGGTGATAATGTCGTCGCACAGGTCGAGGATATCGACCTCAGTGGTTTCGACCTCCAGCTTGCCAGCCTCGATCTTCGAAAAGTCCAGGATGTCGTTGATGACCGCCAGCAGCGAGCGGCCCGACTTGGCGATGGTCTGGGCGTGGCGGCGGGCCTTGGCCGGAAGGCTTTCGGCCGCCAGCAGCTCGGCCATGACCATGACGCCGTTCATCGGGGTACGGATCTCATGGCTCATGGTGGCGAGAAAATCCGACTTGGCGGCGGTGGCGGCGACGGCCTCGTCGCGGGCGGCGACATAGTCGGCAGTACGGGCGGCGACCTCGCCTTCCAGCCCCTTGACGTGGGCCTCGATCCTGGCATCGCGGGTGCGGATGGCGTCGAGCATGGCGTTGAAACTGTCGACGAGTTGCCCGACCTCGTCGCGGCTTTCGATGGTCACGCGCTGGGAAAAATCACCCTTCTCGGCCATCTCACCGACCGATGTGGTCAATCTGGCCAGCGGACGGGTCAGCGCCGCCTGCAGGCGGGTAACCCCCAGCATGGCCAGGGCCAAGGCGCCAGCGGCGATGCCCAGAATCAAGGTCAGCGACCGGATCAGCGCCGCGGCCACCCCGTCGGCCTGGTGCACGACCACCACCTGACCGATACGCTGGCCGTCGATGGTCACCGGCGCGACGATTTCGATGGTCTTGGTCAGGACCATCTGGCGAACCGAAGGCCTGGGCGTGTCGGCATTGATGCGGACATCCTGGCGCAGGCGGGCGCCCGTGCCGTTCTCAGCGAGGATGAACTGGCCTGCGCCCTCGACCCGGGCATAGATGATGCCCGGTGTACGCGACACGGCACGGATGGCGGTGAAGGCGCGCTGCTGATCGTTGGTGGCGACGGCTTCGGCGGCGGACGAGGCCAGCACGTCGGCGGCGGTCTTCATCTGCGACCAGCGCGCCTGGGCGTGGCGGGTGGTTTCCTGCCAGGTGAACAGACCGGCCACGGGCAGGGTAGTGAACAGCACCGATCCCAGCACCAACACGCTTAAGCGCCGGCGAATGGAAGGAGCAGATTTCACGCTCTTGGAATAACTCATACGGGCCTGTGCGGTTTTTTTTTGGGATCTGTTGGCCAGGTTGCGACCCGTTAATCCTCACGAAGACTAGCAATCAAATCTTAAAAACTGCCTGATAAGTTTCTTAAGGGCTGGAAACAAAACAGAATGTTGTTGCGTAAGCTGTTGAATATGTGGCGCTGCGAAAGCGGTCAGTCGGCGATGATCTTTGCGATCGCCGCCGTACCCCTGCTTGTGGCCATCGGCGGCGCACTGGAATACAGCGACATGTCGGGCCTGAAGAACCGGTTGCAGACGGCTGCCGATGCCGGCGCTCTGGCCGGAGCCGGACGGCTTTCCCTGGCTTCCACCACCGGCGACGAAGATGCCCGCCGCGTGGCCATCCGTACCGCGCAGGACAATCTCAAGGGCGATTCCGCCACCTTTACCGTCGATATCGACCGCACGGCCGGTACCCTGACGGTCAATGCCGCGGCCGAGCATCACGGCATCACCGGTGTGCTGGGCGACAAGGTCTTGCGCGCCAGCGCCGTCGGCGAGGCGCTGCAGAAGACACCGCTGTGCGTGCTCCAGGTGGAAACCGGCGGCATCGTGCTCAGCCAGACGGCCGCCATCAAGGCACCGGGCTGCATGATCCACGCCAACAACAATATTTCGGTCACCCAGTCGGCCATGATCACCGGCAAGCTGATCCAGGCGTCGGGCACGGTCACCGGCGCGACCAATCCGGCGGGCAATGGCGGCGCCCTACCCATCCCCGACCCGTTCAACGGCATGAACCTCAATCCGTCGAAACTGTGCGATACAGGCGTTCAAGTAGCTGTCACCCCCCTCCTGGCCGATGCCACTGTGGCGCCCGGCGTGCATTGCCTGCCGATCCTGGCTGTCGGCGATACCCGAGTAACGCTTCTGCCGGGAGATCACTACTTCATGGGCGGACTGAACATGACGAACAACACGACACTGGAAGGCGACGATGTCGCCCTGATCTTCGGGCCGGCGCAGATGTTCAACTTCGCCGACAAGGCCGATGTCCGGTTAACGGCGCGCAAGGCCGGTCCGTTCGCCGGCTTCCTGATCGCCACGACCCGCGCCAACACCAACACCTTCAAGATTTCGTCGACCAATGTGTCGCAGTTGCTGGGGACCATCTATATCCCCAACGCCACGCTTCAGGTCACCTCCCAGGGCAGCGTCGGGCAGGACTCCGACTGGAGCATCGTCGTTGCCAAAAAGCTGGAACTGAAGAACAGCCCTGTGCTGGTCATCAATACGCGCTACAGTGGCTCAGGCGTGCCGGTACCTGAGGGCGTAGGGCCGCGCAGCGCCACGGTGTTGAAGCAATGAGTTCCAAGTTTGTCGATATGGAGACCGCGCGGGTTCTGGTGGCCGACGATGACCCCATCCTGCGTGAGTTCGCGGCGGTTCACCTGGCGACGCCCTCGGTCGAGGTCGAACTTGCGGCGGATGGCATTCTGGCGCTGGAGCGGCTGCAACTGGGGGGGATCGACATCGCCCTGGTCGATCTCGACATGCCACGGATGAACGGGTTCGATCTCATCGAAAAGGTGCGGGCGGACGCGATGCTGGCGCACTTACCGATCGTTGTGGTGACCGGTCGCGAGGACATGGTGGCGGTCGACCGGGCCTATGCCGTGGGCGCCACCGAATTCGTCGTCAAGCCGATCAACTGGCGCGTTCTGTCGCACCAGTTGGCCTATGTTTTGCGCAATAACCGTGCGGAAGTGGCCTTACGGGCGGAGAACGCCCGGATGCGGGATTTGCTGAAACAGGCCCAGGCACAGATCGTGGCGGCGATGCGGGTGGCGGGATAGAGCTTCTTTGAGGCTTCCGTATCGCTGAACCTTGGTGAGACCCCTCCCCCCCTCCCTCTCCCCTCAAGTGGGGCGAGGGAGTCCAAAGCGAACTGAAACGCTGTTGGTCTTCCTGATCTGTCCAAATATTGCGCTGTCGCTCCCTCTCCCCACCTGAGGGGAGAGGGTTGGGGTGAGGGGTCCTTGCGAAAGCGCCCCTGGGTCCCAGCCTAAGGAATTACTTCGGCGCCACCTTGTCGCTGACCACGGCCGAACCGGTGACTGTAAACGAAGTCTTCACGCCCGGCGCCGACGTCAAACCCTCACGCGAGACTGGCTGGCCACCGCCGATCCACAGATCAACCTGCCCGGCTTGGACCTTACGGCCGCCGTGTTCATCGACCACGCTCAAGGCGCGGTCATCGAGCTTGAACTGGACGGTTTTGGTTTCACCCTTTTTCAACGATACCCGCTGGAAACCTTGCAGCGACCGGATTGCCGTGCCGCCGGGATGCGAGACATAGAGTTGCACGACCTCGTCGCTGTCCATGGCGCCGCTGTTGCTGACATCGACAGACACAGTCACCGACGAACCCGCCGCCACAGACGCCGCACTGACCTTGGGATTGGCATAGGCAAAGGTTGTGTAGCTCAAGCCGTGACCGAACGGATACAGCACCTCGCCGTTGAAATAGCGGTAGGTGCGGTTTTTCATCGTGTAGTCGCTGAAGCCCGGCAAGGCATCAACCGAGCGATAGAAGGTCACGGGTAACCGGCCGGCCGGGCTGTAGTCGCCGGCGATCAGTTGCGCCACGGCGTGGCCGCCCTCACCGCCCGGATACCAGGCTTCGATGATGGCCGGAACATGCTTGTCGGCCCAGTTGACGCCCAAGGCGCTGCCGCTCATCAGCACCAGCACCGTCGGCTTACCCGTACCAATCACCTTTTCCAGCAGTTGCTGCTGCGGTTTGGGCAGGTCGATGCTGGTTCGGTCACCACCGGCAAAGCCTTCGGCCTCGACCTTCATCTCTTCGCCTTCGACCCGCGCCGAGAGGCCCCCGACAAAGACCACGAAATCGGCCGTCTTCGCCACATCGACCGCCTGGCCGGCCATGTCGACCGGCGGGCTCCACAGCAGCTTTTGCGTACCGCGCGGCCCACGCTGGAAGGCCTCGACCTTGATCGGATAGACCTTGCCGGCCTCCAGCTCGGTTTTGCCCGACAGGATCGACGGGGCATCGCCCACACCCCATTCGTCAACGACCAGCTTGTCGCCGACCCAGACCTTGTAGCCGCCTTCGCTGAGGTAGCGGAAACGATACTCCCCCGATTGCGGCGCCTTCAGGTACCCCGTCCAGCGCGCGGACGAGCTCTTGTCTTCGCCCTGCCAGTCGAGGCGAGCATTGGCTTCCGTGCGGGTGGCGACCGGTGCGCCCTGCAGGTCATCGCCGGCAAAATGCTCGGCCGTCAGGCCCTGTTTCGTACAAGCGCCATCCAGGCACAGGACCGAGTCCGGCACCGGCGGCTCGGCCGGTCCGATCAGGCCCGTGCCTTCGGCATAGACGATCTTCGCAGTGGGGAAGCGGGCGCGGATGCCGTCCAGTACGGTCACCGGCTTGGACGGCTTGCCGTAATAGTTGCCGACCAGGGCGTCGAGGCTGTCGGCATTGGGGCCGATGACGGCGATGGTTTTTGGTTCAGCCTTCAGCGGCAGCAGTCCGTCATTCTTCAGCAGGACCATCGACTTTTTCGCCATGTCCAGAGCCACGGCATGATGGGCCGGGGTATCGGAATCGTCCGCCGTGATGTGCGCGAACGGCAGCGATGCCGGCGGATCGAACATGCCAAGGCGAATACGGCCTTCGAACAACCGCACCAGAGCCTGATCGACCACGGCGATGGGCAGTTGCCCGGCCTTGACGGCGTTGATGATCGGCTGGACCTCGGTGCTCATCTTGTTGCGGTAGTCGCCACAGATCAGGTCCATGCCGGCCTTGAGGCCGACGGCGACGCCTTCTTCGGCGGTCTTGGTGTAGTGCAGGGCGTCTTCACGGAAGATATTGGCGGCGGCGCCGCAGTCGGAGACGACAAAGCCCGGAAAGCCCCAGTTCTGGCGCAGCTTCTCTTCCATCAGGAAGTCGCTGGCGCAGCCCGGCACGCCATAGACGGCGTTATAGACGCACATGACCGAATAGGCCTTGCCCTCGGTGACGGTGGCGCGGAAGGCCGGCAGGTAGGTGTCTTCCAGGTCGAACTTCGACGGATAGACGTCCTCCTTGTGGCGGTTGGATTCCGGGCCGGAATGGACGGCGAAGTGCTTGGAGGTGGCGACCGTCTTGAAAAATTTCGGATCGTTACCCTGCAGGCCGTGAATATAGCCGATGCCGATGCGCGAGGTCAGGTACGGATCTTCGCCGTAGGTTTCCTGGCCACGGCCCCAGCGCGGGTCGCGGAAAATGTTGATATTTGGCGACCATACGGTCAGGCCGCGGTACCAGTCGGTGCCGCCGTCAGGATGAACGCGTTCGACATATTTGGCGCGGAACTCGGTCGAGACGACGTCGCCGACCGTGGTCATCATCGGCTCGTCCCAGGTGGCCGCCATGCCGATGGCCTGCGGGAAGACGGTAGCGACACCGGCGCGGGCGACACCGTGCAGACCTTCGTTCCACCAGTTGTATTTGGGAACACCAAGACGCGGGATGGCGGGGGCGGTGTGACCCAGTTGCGCCGCCTTTTCTTCCAGCGTCATGCGCGACACCAGATCGGCGGCGCGCGCCTTCGGATCCAAGGCGGTGTCGCGATAGGCCATCGCGGCCACGTCCGCCGGCACCGGATCGAGGGCTTGCGCGCTGACCGCGGGCGCCGCCAAGGCGCACATCGCGATCAGCGACACGGACACCAGAAGGCGTCCCACACAAGAAGGGGTCAAACTCACGGGCATCTCCTCAGGGCGCTCTGCACGGCGCTTGTTGTAATGGTAGCGTTACCAGCCCAACCCCATAACCGTCAAGACAAACATCTGACCTATGCGAAAAGTGATCAGACCAATTTAAATCTATTGAATTTCTTTAATCACTGAAAACGGACCGTGACAGGCGAAGATTTTTGTCGTTATCTCTCGTGTCAAGAACACCTCATGCCGAAAACTCGCCACCACATTTCGGCATGAGGCTCATAATCATAAAATGCCCTCAGGGGGAAACAGATGTTCGACAAGGCCGCCCGATCCACCGGGCACGATGTCATTATTGTTGGCTCCGGTGCCGGCGGCAGCATGGCTGCCTATGCCCTGACCCGCGCCGGAATCAATGTCCTGCTCCTGGAGGCCGGCCGGTCCTACGACCCGCAGGCAGAGGTCAATATGCTGGGCCAGGAGCACGAGGCGCCTCTGCGTGGCGTCGGAACTCCGGACAAGCCCTTCGGCTATTACGACGCGACCATCGATGGCGGCTGGCAGGTGCCGGGCGAACCCTACACCACGGCCAAGGACGAAAAGTTTGAATGGTGGCGCTCACGCATGCTGGGCGGGCGCACCAACCACTGGGGCCGCCATGTGCCGCGCTTCGGACCCTATGACTTCAAGCCGTTTTCGCGCGATGGCATCGGCATGGACTGGCCTCTGTCCTACGACGAGGTTGCCCCGTGGTACGACCGGACCGAGGAAATCGTCGGCCTGTGGGGCGCACCGAATGGGCTGGAAAACCACCCCGATTCGCCGCCGGGCATCGCCCATCCCGTGCCCAAGCCGCGGGTCTACGAACTGCTGATCAAGGCGGCGGCCAACGATCTGGGCGTGCCGTGCGTGCCGTCGCGCTACGCCATCCTGACCAAGGACAAGCCCGACGACGTCGCCCCGCGCAATGCCTGCTATTACACCAGTCCCTGCGGCCGCGGCTGCAGCATCGGCGCTGCCTACCAGGCGACGACGTCGGTGCTGCCGCTGGCCATGGCGACCGGCCGGCTGACGGTCGTGACCGACGCCATGGTGTCGAAGGTGGTGATGAAGTCCAAACATAAGGCCGACGGCGTCGAATATGTCGACCGCAAGACCGGCCAGACTTACAAGGTGACGGCCAAGGCCGTCATCCTGGCGGCCAGCGCCTGCGAAACCTCGCGCCTGATGCTGAACTCGCGCAATGACGATCACCCCAATGGTCTGGCCAATGGCTCGGGCCAGGTAGGGCGCAACCTGGTCGACACGGTCGGCGGCTATACCGGTGGCATTATTCCGGGCCTGGAGGGCCGGCCGATCTATAACGAGGAAGGCGCCGATCAGGCCCACCTCTACATCCCGTGGTGGCTGTACAAGGAGCAGGCCGAAGGTAAGCTGAACTTCGCCCGTGGCTATCACTTCGAAATCGGCGGCGGCTTCCGCCTGCCCGGGCCGTGGACGGGCGGCGCCGACCTACCCAAGGTCAATGGTGCCGACCTGCGCGCCGCCATGAAGCGCAAGATGGGCAACCGTGTCCACTTCTCGCTGCGCGGCGAGATGATCCCGAACAAGGACTGTTACGCCGAGATCGATCCCAATGTTCGCGACAAGTGGGGCATTCCGGTGCTGAAGTTCCACTGGAAATGGTCGGATCAGGAGATCAACATGGTCCAGCACGGGCTGGACACGGCGCGCGCCATCATCAAACGGATGGGCGGCACCGTGGTCAATCCGAACGACACCGGCGAGAGCAATATCCGCCCCGGCGGCTTCATCATCCACGAAGGCGGTACGGCGCGGATGGGCGACGATCCGAAAACCTCCGTGCTGGATGCGTACAACCGGTGCTGGGAGGTACCAAACCTGCTGGTGGCGGATGGCGCCATGCTGACCTCCAACCCGCACAAGAACCCGACCCTGACCATCATGGCCCTGGCCTGGCGCGCCTGCGACAAGCTGGCCGCCGACATCAAGCAAGGGGCGTTCGCATGACGACTCTTTCCCGCCGCACCACCCTGGCCTGGCTGGCGGCCGCCGCCACCGCCATTCCCGCCGTCCCGGCCGTCGCCCGTTCCGAGGGTGCGACGGCCCCGGCCGTCGCCCGTTCCGAGGGTGCGACGGCCCCGGCCGGCCTAAACCCCCAGATCGCCTGGCCCGACATCGAACTGCCGGTCAATGCCGCCCTTGGATACGGCACCGACCCGGACCTGATGAACCCGATCGCGCCCTGGCCTTTGCGGCTGAGCGCGGAGAACCGTGAGGCGATCAATATCCTGGGCAACCTGGTGCTGCCGCCGGACGAAAGCGGTCCCGGCGCCGGCGATGTCGACATCGCAGCCTTTGTCGACGAATGGATCAGTTCGCCCTACGAAGCCCAGGCAGGCGACCGCCGCAAGGTGCTCAACGGCCTGGCCTGGCTGGATGCCCAAAGTCTTGAGGCCACGGGCAAACCGTTCGCCAAGGCCGATGCGGCCACGCATGCGCGGATCGTCGATGCCCTGATGCTGGACCCGGTGCCGGAGTTCCTGGTCGAGCCGGCGGGATTCTTCGGCCGCCTGCGCGGCCTGATCGTCGGCGGCTATTACACCCTGCCGGAGGGCAAGGCCGCCATCGGCTTCCAGGGCAACACCCCGATGAAGGACTATCCCGGCCCCAGCGATGAGGCCGTGGAGCATCTCAAGGGCCTGCTGAAACACCTGAATCTGCCGTATCCGGCATAATTATACCTCCCCACGCGTGGGGAGGGGGACCGCACGAGGACGTAACGCAGCGAAGGACGAGATGTGGTGGTGGGGCGACTTTCTTTCCGGAAGCGCCGTCGAAAGCGGCTCCGACAGCAAGTCGCCCCGCCACCATTTCGCTGAGCTTCGCTTCGTTCGCTACACTCATGGTCCCCCTCCCCACCTTCGGCGGGGAGGTATCAGATAAGAGGACAACACCATGAACCGACGCTCCCTTCTCCTGGCGGCCACCGCGGTCGCCGTAAGCTCGCTGCCCCTGGCCGCCTGTGCCGGCACGCCTAAGCCCAACACCCTGACCGAGGCCGAAAAGACCGCCGGCTGGGAATTGCTGTTCAATGGCAAGGACACATCTGGCTGGCGCAGGTTCAAGGGCGGCGCCTCCGGCTGGGTGGTCGAGGACGGTGCCCTCGCGCTGAAGGCCGCCGGCGGCGGCGACATCGTCACCGAACAGGAATTCGGCGATTTCGAACTGTCGATCGACTGGAAAATCTCGCCCAAGGGTAACAGCGGCATCATGTACTTCGTCCGCGAGCTGCCCGACACCGACCGCCCCTACCACACCGGTCCGGAGGCGCAGGTCCTCGACAATGCCGGCCATCCCGACGGGAAGATTCCGTCGCATACCGCCGGCGCACTCTACGACCTGATCGTGCCGCCGTCGGATGCGTCCAAGCCCATCGGCGAATGGAACACCGCCAGGATTGTCGTCGCCAAGAACCATATCGAGCACTGGCTGAACGGCGTGAAGGTGGCCGACACCTCCTATGGCGATGACGCCTGGAAGGCTTTGATCGCCAAGTCAAAGTTCGCCGCCATGCCGCATTTTGCCGAAGTCCCAACAGGCCGTATCTGCCTGCAGGACCACGGTGATCCGGTGTGGTTCCGCAATATCAAGATCCGCAAACTGTGAGGTTTCACATTTGAGGTTTCATTGGGGTTATGCCCTCGCCGCCATACTGGTCTTCGTGATTGAAGTCCTGATCGCCCTGTTCGTGCGGGACGGCTTCGTGCGGCCCTATCTCGGCGACGTCCTGGCCGTCGTCCTGGTTTATCTGTTTTTGCGGGCGGTGACGCGGCTGGGAGTCATCACTGCCCTGATCGCCACCCTGGCCTTTGCCCTGGCCATCGAACTGGGTCAGTTGTTCGGATTGATGGACGTTCTGGGGCTGCGGGGCAACCGGTTGGCCCACTTCACGATCGGTGGCTCCTTCGATCCGAAGGACCTGCTATGTTATGCCGCCGGCGGCATCTTGATTGCGCTGGCGGAAACCCTGAGCAGAAAGCGCCGGTCTTAAGCGTAATTTTAACCGCCTGCGCGTAAAGCTGGAGTCCGGATCCCTCAGCTTGTGCCCAAACCACCACATGACCGAAGCCGCCTTTGAACTTGCTCCATGTGGCTTGGTCGTTTGCGACAATGACGGCACCATCGTGGCCGCCAACCGCTACTTCCGCGCAATGAGCGGCTATGACGGCGGGCCGAAGACGTTTGGCCGCTGTCTCACCCGGCCTTCGCAGTTCATCCTCAGCGCCAAGCTGCTGCCAGAGCTGAACCTGACGGGTGAGGCCAGTGAAATCGCCCTGAGCCTCACCGGCCCCGATGGCGACAGCGTCCCCATCCTGCTCAATGCCCGTCGTGACGGCGACCATTTCCATTACGCCGTCTTCCCGGCCAAGGAACGGCGCGAGTACGAGACCGAATATCTCAACGCCAAAAAGAAGCTGACCCAGTACAGCGACTATCTGCGCATGGCCGAACGTCTGGCCCATCTGGGCCACTGGCACGGCAATATGGTGACCAAGGAGACCTATTGGTCGCCGGAAACCTATGCCATTTTCGGCTGCGATCCGGAGACCTTTACGCCGCGCTTCGGCGAGACCATGGCCCTGTACCATCCCGACGACCGCGAAGAGATTCGCGCCATTGTCGAAGCCGCCATCGCCGGCAATGGCGAGTTCTCGTTCCGCGCCCGCTGCATCCGCCACGACAGCGGCGAAATCCGTCATATCGAGACCAACGGCGTCTGCGAGCGCGACGAGAGCGGCAAGGCGATCGGCCTGTTCGGAGTCGTGCACGATCTCAGCGACATCCTGAGCGCCCAGGAAGCCACCGAAGCCAGCGAAGCGCGCTACCGACTTCTGGCCGACAGCTCCAACGACATCATCTCGGTCTTTGGCCTGGATGGCGCCATCGAATATTTGTCCCCGGCCGTCGAAAAACTGCTGGGCTTTACGCCGGCCGAGCTGACCGGGCGCAATGTCCGCGATATCGTCCTCCCCGAAGACTACCCCGTCACCCGCGCCGCCTTTGCCAGCTATGTCCGCGGCGGCGACTGGAGCGCCGTCCCGCGCGTGCAGTACCGCGCCCGCCACAAGCAGGGTCATATCGTCTGGCTGGAGGCCTCGCCGCGCGCCATGTTGGGGCCCGACGGCAAGATTGCCAAGCTGCAGGACGTGGTCCGCGACATCACAGAACGCAAGGCCGTCGAGGCCGCGCTGGAAGACGCCATGGTCGACGCTAACGCGGCGGCTGAGGCCAAGTCGCAGTTCCTGGCCACCATGTCGCACGAACTGCGCACGCCACTGACCAGCATTATCGGCTTTTCGGCCCTGCTGCGCGAGGTCGTTGAAAGCGAAGAGCCCCGCCGCTACAGCCAGCGCATCTGGACGGCCAGCCAAGGCCTGCTGGCTTTGATCAACGACATACTCGACCATTCCAAGCTGGAGGCCGGTCAGTTGGAGCTCGACCTTGCGCCGTGCTCGGCCAATGAGCTGATGCAGGAGGTCGCCGACCTGCTGGAGGTCCAAGCCCACGCCAAGGGTCTGTTCCTGACGGTCGATACCGACGACGACATGCCGCTGATGCTGCTCGACGAGGTGCGGATGCGCCAGATCCTGATAAACCTGGCGGGCAATGCTGTAAAGTTCACCGGGGATGGTGGCGTCACCATCGCCCTGCACTGGCGCGGGGACCGTCTCCAAGTCACTGTGACCGATACCGGCCCGGGCATTTCCCCCGAAGGCCATAAGCGGCTTTTCAAGCGCTTTTCTCAGGTCGACCACACCACCAACGGTACCGGTCTGGGCTTGATGATCTGCAAGCAGCTGGTCGAGCTGATGGGCGGACGCATCGGCGTGGAGAGCAGTCCGGGCAACGGCTCAATGTTCTGGTTCGACATTCCGGTGCAGGTGTGCGACGGCGAGGATGCCGACGAGGCGGGGACCGAGGTGGCAACCGGGACCGGCTACATCCTGATGGCCGACGATCACGCCGGCAATCGCGACCTGATCCTGAGTCTGATGCGCGCCCGCGGCTATTATGTCGACGCCGTGGCGGATGGGGGCGAAGCGTTGCAGGCCTGTCTCGAGCGCCGATACGACCTGATCCTGATGGATGTCAACATGCCGGTGATGGATGGCCTGGTCGCTACCCAGGGCATCCGCGCCAGCAGCGAGCTGAATGCCCGCACGCCGATCATCGGCGTATCTGCGGGTGGCGAGTCGCGCCGGCGGATCTGCCTGGGCGCCGGGATGAACGACATGGTCGAAAAGCCCATCCGCCCAGGCGTCCTGACCGCAACCGTCGCTGAATGGCTGGCCCACTCGCAGGGAGACTTGCCCCATGCCCGCATCGGATAAGTTCCGCATCCTCGTCGTCGAGGACACCCGTGATATTTCCGATCTTCTTGTCATCCGCCTGGAGCTGGGCGGCTATGTCACCTGCGTAGCGCGCAACTGCGAACAGGCGATTTCCCAGGCCTTTGCCTTCAAGCCGAACGCCATCCTGCTCGATATCGGGCTGGGCGACGGCGGCGACGGCTTCGAGGTGCTGCGGATTCTGAAATCCAGCACCAGGACCTGCGATATTCCTGTGCTGATGCTGACGGCGCGTCAGCAGTTGACCGATATCCGCCGCGCCATCGACATGGGCGCGCGCGACTATGTCACCAAGCCGTTCGACGACCGCAAGCTGCTGATGCGGGTGGCCAAGCTGCTGGGCCAGCCGATGCCGTATATGACGACCGAACGACGGATGATGTAATCTTATCCTCCACCGCTCGC
>NZ_GL883078.1:980610-999819 GCF_000204015.1 Asticcacaulis biprosthecium C19
GCCGTGCAACGGGGGAGGATGAGTTTAGCTCGCCCACTGCCTCAGCAGGTTGTGATAAAGCCCTGTCAGGCTGACCACCTCCGGTGTGTCCCCCTGCTCGCTGCGCAGCTTCAAAACCGTCATGTCCAGCTCAAACAGCATCCGGCGGTGGGCTTCATCGCGCACCCGGCTCTGGGTCCACAGGAATGACGCCAGCCTTACCCCGCGCGTCACCGGCTCGACCCGATGCAGCGACGTCGACGGATACAGGATCGCATCCCCCGCCGGCAGCTTGACCTCATGGGCGCCATAGGTGTCCTCAACGACCAAATCACCGCCGTCATAGTCTTCCGGCTCGACCAGAAACAGAGTCGTTGAGATATCCGTCCGCGCCACAATCCCTCGGCCGACATCGGTCTGCAGCGCGCCGTCGATATGGTTGCCGAACTGGGCCCCCGTCTCATAGGCATTGAAGCGTGGCGTCAGGATGATGTGCGGGATGGCCGCCGACAGGAACAGGGGATGCCGGCGCAGTGCCGCTTCGACCATCCCGCTCAGTTCGGCCGCTTCGGGCGCGTCATGCGGTAACTGCGCATTGCTCTTGACGCCGGCCGCCTGGGGACCGGCGGAGCTGCGCCCGTCCTGCCAGCGCGCCGTCTCCAGCTTGCCGCGGATATAGGCGATCTCATCGCGGGTCAGGACCTCAGGGATATGCAGCATCATGACGGTAAATCCGAAAAAGAACCCGCCGGTTTAGTACCGGCGAGGCATGGAACTCAACCTGAAGGCTCCTGATTAGAACCGGACCGCCAGGGTCAGCATGCCGTTCAGCGGGGCGCCGGGGAAGATCCGGCCGCCGCCATTGTTGAGCGAAGCGATATAGTCTTCGTCCAGCAGGTTGTAGATGTTGAGCTGGACCGCGACGCGCTCGCTCAGGTCGTAGGCGGCCATGGCGTTGAGGACCCAGTAGGCGGGGATTTCGCTCAGGCCGGACGAAGCGGCCGCCCCCGGCGCCACAACGCGCAGTTGCTCGGAGGTGTAGTTACCGCCGATGCCGACCGTGAACTTTTCGGTCACATCATACGACGTCCACAGCGAACCGGTCAGGTCGGGCGACCAGCGCGCCGCCGCACCTGTGGCGTTGTTGCCGGTGGCCTGGCCCTCTTCGACCGAAGTGTCCATGGTCGCCAGGCCGGCAATGACCTGCCACTTCGGCGTGACCTGACCGACGGCGCCGAATTCCAGCCCCTCGACCTTACGCTTGCCGAACTGGCGAACCGTGATGCCGGCGCCCGGATCGATGTCCTCGACGATTTCGTTCTGATGTGAGGTCGCGTACCAGGCCGCGGTCAGGGACAGGCGGTTGTCCAGCAGGTCCCACTTGGTACCGACCTCGATATTGGCCGTTTCCTGCGGGTCCAGATTCGGGCTGCCGATATTGGTCGCCGTGTCCGACAGGGCAAAGTTGGCGCTGCCCGGCGGCGTGACGGAATTGCCGATGGCGGCGTAGAGGCTGCCATTGGCGCGCGGCTTGTAGACCACACCGGCATTCCAGCTCACGGCCGTGCCGTCCTTGCTCAGGTTCACCGGGATCAGGGTCCCGACGGTATAGCCCGTATCGGTCGCCGTCGTACGGCGGGCACCGCGGGTCGTGGTCTTGTAGCTGTCGACGCGGACCCCACCATTGACCAGCCACTGGTCACCCAGCTTCACCGTGTCGAACAGATAGGCGGCCACCGTGGTGGTTTCGCCATCGCTATAGGCGCCGGTGTCCAGAGGGTCCGGCAGGGCCTGGTTCGGGTTCGGGTTGTACAGGTTGGCCACGGGGACGGTGACACTGACGGTACCCGTCGGCGTGACATAGCTGGTGTTGTAGGTGCGGTTGAACTGGCTCTCCGACGACACTTCGACCCCGCCCGACAGGTCGTGGGTGATCGAACCCGTCGTCCAGCTACCGCGCAGATTAGTGGCATTGGCCAGGATGGTGTTTTCCTGGTCGACCTTCTGGCGCGACAGGTTGACGGTCCAGGTCGCCGGGTCATTGAGGTTCGGCGCGGTAATGCCGGTCGCGCCGGTGTTCACACCGGTCAGGACGCGGTCCATGGTCGAATGGCCGTAGCGGGTGGTGTTGCTCAGCTTCAGGCCCGAGGCGAAGTCGTGTTCGATCTTGCTGGTGATCAGGGCCGCTTCGACGTCTTCATGGTCATTGACCGAACCATAGAAGTTCTCGCGATTGACGCGCTGCCCGGCTTTGATCGTAGCGTTGGTCGGATAGTCGTAGCCGTCGTAACCAATGGTCGGGATACCGCCGTCGGGCACATTGTCCTGCTTCACCACCTGCCCGAAGACGTAGAACCGGGTGTTGGTGCCGAGACCCGTAGCCCAGGCCGGCGCAATACCCCAGCCCGAGCGGTTGGCGACGTCGCGGCCAGCGGCATCAATGTCCTGGGTGAAGACGTTCACACGCAAGGCACTGGTGTCGCCGGTGGCAGCATCGAAGTCCGCCGTGCCGCGATAGCCACCCGAGCTGTAGGCCGACAGGGTCGCCGACGATCCGCCGCCCAGACGCGGCAGCTTGGAGACCAGATTGATGTAGCCCGACGACGAACCACGGCCGAATTCCGAACCGGCGGCGCCCTTGGCGACTTCGATCTGGCCGACATTGAAGGTATCGCGGGTGACGGCACCCAGGTCGCGCAGGCCGTCGAGGAACAGCGAGGTCTGCGACGAGAAGCCGCGCAGCTGGAAGGTATCGCCAGCCGAGGTATTGCCGTTTTCGCCCAGCTGAATGGTGATGCCCGGTGTGTTGCGCAAGGCGTCCATCAGGGTCGTCGCGCCCTGCTGGCGGATGACGTCGCTGGTGATGACCACCATAGTCTGGGGCGTGTCGAGCTGGGCCTGGGTGCGCTTGTCGGAGCTGGTCGCTGCGGCCTTGAAGCCCTGGCGCTCGCCCTTGACGACGACTTCGCTGGTGGAGTCGGCGACGTCGTCGGCCAAAACACTTACGGGGGCCAAGGCGGGTACGGTCAGGGCCAGGGCGGCCAGGGTTGCATAGTGGGCGGCGTAACGGGCGGGGCTGTGTTTACGGCTGCGGATGGAGGCGGTCATCAGACGTTAGTTCCTTTTTCCCAACCGGTTCTCCGATCGGGTTGTTTTCGATGTCCGGCCGGGGCCGGGGAGGATGCCGGGTTTCGGCGAAAGGCAAGAGATCGTTATTGCAAGTCATTCGCATTTGCAAGCCGCAAATGAACAAAATGTGTCCTGGCGGTTACCGTTCGACAGCATGTGTCAGAAGGGCATCACCTGAAACACGCCCGTGTACGACCAGCGCTTTTCGGGCATGGGCGCGTTGGGATCCGGCGGCGTCCCTTCGGGCTGTTGCACACGCGCCGGATAGCTGGCACCGATCCAGTAGGTCTGGGCCATAGGCCAGGCGATGGTCACATCGCCATTGGCATCCGACGTGACGCTAAAATCCTTCAGATTGCTGCGATACTTGCCCCCACCGGGTACGACCGTGAGGTTCAGGCCGGCAAGGGGCTGACCGTCCAGCAGAACGCGGAACTTCGCCGGTTCATCCGCCACCAGTTCCGACGGATGGCTCAGGGGCACCAGTTCAAGCCCTTGCCCCGTCGGTTCCAGTACGCCGTCGCTGGCGTGGCCCGAAGTGACGAAGGTTTCGACCCGGCCATAGGTGCGCGTCATCGCAACATCGGTGGCGCCGGCGGGAATCTGGCTGGCCAGGTCGGCTTCAGTGGCGCGAAAGCGCTTCTGCTCGCCATTCAGCGTATAACGACCCATGATGGCGGTGGAGACATTGGCGATGCGATAGGTACCGTCCTTGGCCAGGTTCAGGTCGAAGGTAGTGCGAAACTTGCCGTTGCCGACGTTTTCCGGCGTGACGGTGCCACCATCCGGGCCGGTGACGACCACATTGTCGAGCTTGATCGGCAGGTGGTCGAAGTCGAACAGGCCTTCCGACACAGCGGCATCCACCGTGACGTAGCGGTCCTTGCCGTCGACATAGTTGGTCGAGGTCAGCAGCCACTGGCGGTGGGCGGAGGCCGGCAACGCCATCAACCCACCGATAGCCAGGGCCAGGGCACTCGCGGCGAGAAGTGAGGATTTGAACGTCATGGGCCAGCTCCTGAACAGATTGCGGATCCCGTATCACTCATGCAAGTCATTCGCAACTGGCATTTTGCGAATGCGTATCAGATTTGGAAAAGAGATGGAAAGAAAGAGAATTTCGGGGGACCGACCTCCCGCGCGAAGCGCCTTCACTCCCATCAGCGGTGACATTCTGCGTTCGTCGTTGAGCACCCTGAATTCCGTGTCTTCCGTGCACGCCGCCATCGGCGGCGCTTCGGTGTTTTCCGTGTTCCTCGTCAACGCCAGCGGCAGGCTGGCTCGCGAAGAGCTCTCTGAGACGAAGACCGGGAACACGGACCACACGGAGGCTGCTGCGCAGCGACACTGAAAACACGGAATTCAGGGTGCGGAACTGCCCGCGCGAAAGCTCATATTACGATGACTGACGGCGCTTCGCGCGGGAGGTGCCGCAACCGGAATTCCGCTTCTTTCCGCCTCTTTCCGTGTGTTCCGTCGTCTGAGTCTACCGGCCGCGGTCAGTATAAATCCCTGCGATATCGCCCGGCAGCCAAAGCGGCTTCGATCCAGGCATCCCCGAGAATAGCGCGCAGGGCGGCATCCACCCCCTGCCCCATGGCCAGACCGCCGCACACTAGCAGGGCGCCATTGCCGCCGAGCCAGTCGCGGACCTCGGCGCCATGGGCGGCCAGAAGGTCTTGAACATATTGGCCGTCACCGTCGTCGGGCTGGGAGTAGGCCAGGTCGAGCCGTTTCAGCGGCAGGGATTTCGCCTCAGTACAGAGCGCGCCGTCGCGGACCGGATGGCGTTCGCCATAGACCAACCAGCCGGGAGTCTTCGTCTGGCGGATATGGGCACGCAGCCCGGCCAGGCCGGAGCCGGCCGCGACCATCAGCACCGGACCATCACCTTCCGGCGCATGGAAGTTGCGATGGGCCTTGATGCGCAGCGGCACAGTGTCGCCGACAGTCAGGGTTTGCGTCAGAAGCGTCGAGCCGGGACCACCTTCGACCGAGCGGACATAGAGTTCGACATGACCTTCATCCGGCAGGGAGGCCAGGGAATAGTCGCGGCGATGACCATCAGCGGTCAAAATCTCGGCCAGATCACCGGCCTGCCAGTTCGGCAAGACATCCGCTGTCAGGCGCAGGCGATACAGCGGCTGCTCACCCTGTGGATTGAGACGCCCTCGCGACGCCAGCCGCCATGGCGCAAACACAGCCTCGTCAGCCGCGTCGCCGGCGCCCAGGCCATGCAGTAGATCGTCCCATTGTTTCAAGGCGACGGCATCGAGATCGTCGACCTCAATGCACGGCACCAGGGCGTGGGCCTTGTTGGCTTCCAGCCAATCGAAAATGCGGCGCCCAAAGGCGCAGAAGCGATCGTACTTGCGGTCGCCCAGGGCCAGGACAGCAAACCGGCGATTGGCCAGGTCGAGCGTCTTGCACAACAGCCCGCGCTCGAACCCGACCCCTTCATCCGGCGCGTCGCCGTCACCCGTCGTCGAAGCCACGACCAGAATCACCTTGGCGGCACTCAGCCTATCGGCGCCGGCATCGCGCAACGACACCACGACAGCATCGCGGCCACCGGCCACCAGTTGGGCGTGGCTGTGGCGGGCGATCTCCTCGGCCTGGCCGGTCTGGGAGGCGAACAGCACCAGATAATCCGCCGAGCCGGCGATCTTCGTGCGCGGCCACAGCGACCACAGGCAGGTTAGGACAAAAAAGGCCATTGCCCCCCACGCCCACAGCCAGCGCTCCGTATCCTGGGTCATCAGTTCGGTCACAGCCAGGCCTCCAGGGCGGGGCTCAAGACTTCGCGGACACTGTCGCCGTCGCGTACCCGTAAAAGGCAGGCAATGTTTTGGCGGGTGGCGAAGTCGAGCGCCTTCGCCTCCCCCATCACCATCAGTGCCGTGGCCAGGGCGTCAGCCCGCCAGCAGGCGGGATCCAGCACGGTGGCGCCGGTGATATTCGACGCAGTCGGGGCGCAAGTCTTGGCGTCGATGGTGTGCGACATCACCTTGCCGTTGTGGACGAAGAAGCGCCGGCTGTCGCCCGAGGTGGCGACGGCCATTTCATGCAGGGCGATGACGGCGTCAGCACCTTCGATCTCGACCCACCACGGCAGACCGTCCGGCTGCACGCCCCAGCCTGTCAGTTCCCCGCCGACCTCGACCAGGGCGGCGACGCAGCCGGGCTCAGCCTTGACCAGGCGCAGCAGTTCGTTGGCGGCAAATCCCTTGGCGATGGCGCACAGATCGATGCGCACGCCCTGCGGCCTGACCATGCCGTCGGCCTGCCAGGTCAGCTGACGCCAGCCGCCGCCGCTCAAGCCGGAGACATCGGCCAGGCCGTCGGGGACGGCCTTTGCGCCGAAGCCCCATGCCTCGACGGCGTCCAGCAGGCAGGGGTCAAAGGCGCCGCCACTGAGGCGCGCCGTGTCCAGGGCGTGTCCCATGACCACGGTGAACATCGGCGGCAGCTCTACGAAACTACCGGGTTCGGCAGTGTTGAAACGCGTCAGATCGCTGTCCGCCCGATAGGGCGACATTTCGCGATCAACCTGATCCAGCTTGGTTTCCAGGCGCTTGTTCAGGTGGGCGAACGCGCGTTCGCTCAGGCCGGGATCGGCCAGCAGGATCACCTTCCAGGCCGTGGCGAAGGCCTCGCCTTCCAGGACGTACTTACGCGCGGTCGGGTGCGGCCTGGGCATGCCGCCGAGTGGCGGGATCAGAACCTTGCGGCCGCTGACGCTTTCGGGTTTCACGGCTTGTAGGTCAGGCTGACCGTACCCAGTTCGCCGTCACCCTTGCCCGATACCGCGCCCCCCTTGCCGGGCGTGTAGGTGAAGGGCACCTTGACCAGGTCATGGCCTCCGGCTTCACGCGAAGCCTCGACCACCAGGACATAGGCGCCGGGCTTCAGGCCGGCGATCTTGGCGGTATCGATGCTCAGGGTCTGGCGGCCCGGCGCGCGGGTCGTCGAGGTGACGCCGTCGATCGGCAGCTTCAGGTCGCGGCCGCTCTTTCGCCACCAGACGCGCATGTCCTGCAGCCACTTCTGGCCGGCGCCATCACGCTTCTTGACGTCGTACCAGACGAACAGGTTGCCGGCGTGCGCGCCCGAGGCGTTTTCCAGCCAGCCGGCGACGTAGGGCTTATGGTACTCGGCGACCTTGTGCTGGGGAATCTCGACGTCCAGAACCAGTTGACCGGCGCTCGCACCGGTCGCCGTGAGGGCCAGCGCACCGCCGGCAAGGAACATCTGTGTCTTAAGCATGTACGAACACCATGAACAGGATAAAGGGAATGACCAGGCCGGCAGCCGCCAGGGGCCAGGTGATGCGGCGGTTTTTGGCGTAGAGCCACAACAGGCCAAAACCGGTGACCGAGAAGATCACGCAGGCTATGGCCAGGATATCGATGAACAGCGACCAGACGGCACCGGTGTTGCGGCCCTTGTGCAGGTCGTTGAGGACAGCGATCACACCCCGGTCGGTGCGCTCGTAACTGACGTGGCCGTCGGCCTTGTCGATGGTCACCGAGGTGTCGACGCCGGGACCGGTCAAGTCGATATAGATGTCGTCCTCGGAGACCTCGGCCTTGACCCGCGCCACGTCAGCACCGGTCAAGGCCTTGATTTCCCGGGCCAGTTCCGCCGGTACCGGCTTGCCGGTTTCCGCCTTGGACAGACCGTTGAAGCCGGCTTCCGAGAGATCCTTTTCCACCCGCTGCGTCTTCGGTTGCGCCTCGATCTGCGACGCATGGTTCAGGGTGAAGCCGGTCACCGAGAACAGCAACAGGCCGACCAGGCAAAGGGCTGAGCTGATCCAGTGCCATTGGCGCAACTGGTTGCGCCAGAAGCCTGCCAAAGAACCTGAAAGCACGGGCGAGGGTGAGGACATCGGGAACGGATAAGCGGGAGGAACAGGAAGGGCGGACTTGATAATCATTCGCATTAACAATCAGGCCCGCCTTTGGCAAGGTGAAATCTTAGGGGGCGATGAAATCGTCGCCCTTGCCGGCTACGGTTTCGGCTTTCAGCAGATCGCTATCCGTCTGGTTGATAACCCCATTCTTGTCGCGGTCCTGGCGTTCGAACATGCCGATCCCCGACGCGAGGAACTCCGCAAAGGTCATGCGCCCGCTCTTGTCCTTGTCAAGGACGCCGAAACGCACATGGGCCTGGCGCATCTGGCGCTGATATTCCTCGCGCCGCTTCTCCTCGTCGCGGTCGAACGTCTTCAGGTCCTCGTTCAGCCGTGCTTCGAACTCGGCGACATATTCGTCCTGCGACAGTTCACCGTTCTTGTCGCTGTCGGTCTCGTCAAAGCGAACCTGGCGATAGGCCTCGAACTCGGCACGGGTGACCTGGCCGTCCTTGTTGGTGTCGTATTCCTCGATCATGCCGGTGATGGCGTGTGATACGGCAAACGCCGGGCCGGCGCTAAAGGCGGCCAGGACGGCCAAGGCGGGTATAAGCGTTTTCATAGCGGCTCTCATTGGGGCAGAACTTCAAGGGTTACGGTGGCGGTGGAACTGGTCCAGGTGGTGTCAGAGGCCGGGCGGCGGACGCGGACCTGGATCAAGTAGAGGCCGGCATTGGCTGGGGTGAAACTGACCTCGCCCCTGGCATCCGACACCAGATCGAACTCGGCGGTCTTATTCGTGGCATAGGTCTGACCGTCGGTGACGATGGTGACGCGCTCGCCGCTCAGCGGCTTGCCGTCTGCCAGGACGGCAAAGCGGACGGCCTCGCCGGCATAGGCATCATTGGGCGCCGTCAGGGGTTGCAGCTCGACGCCGGTGCCGGCGGGCGGCAAGAGGCCGGGCTTGCCCTTGCTAATATAGACATCGGCGCGGGTCAGGCTCTGGACATCCACGATGACGGCACCCGGTTCCGATTTGGCTTGCGGCCCTTCCTGGAAATGGAGCTGACCGTTATTGACCGCGGCCTTGGCGACCCGGCCGGTGCGCAGGCCCGAGGTGACCCGATAGGTACCGGCGCCCCCCAGCGGCACCTCCAGGAAGCTGGCGTCCTTCAGTCGGCCGGCCGGGGTCAGAGGCGTGACCGTGCCGTCGGGTCCGACCACGACGAAATGATCGGACATCATGGCGACGTCGGGCCGCAGATCACCTTCGGCGAACGACGCTTCGACCGTAACATGGGGCCGCTTGGTATCGGGATTGAAGGTGTTTGGCTTCAAATAGGGCGAATGGGCCAGGGCCGCCGAAGCCATGAACGGCAGGACCAGAAGAGACAGATAGAGCTTTTTCATGAGACATTTCCCTTAGAATTTCACCGTCAGCGATACGGCGCCGTTGACCCCGGGCTGGGTGTAGGCGTCCTTGATGGTTGAGGTGCGGGCCAGGCCGCGGACGTCGCTCCACCACGCGTATTTTTCGTTGGTCAGGTTGAAGACGCCGGCCCGGACGGTGGCGCTATCCGTGACATCCCACCATCCGGTCAGGTCGACCGTGGCAAAGGCATCGGGTACATAGCAGCCGCCGGTGCAGGTCACGCCCAACCGCTCGGCGTCTTTGCGAACAACCGTCGTCGTATGCAGGCCCCCGCCGAAATGGCCCGAGAGAGCACGATAGCTCAGGCCCAGGACCAGCTTGGCCGGATCGATGCTGGCCAGAGCCACACCGGTCGTGGTGTTGGTGCCGCGCGCCGTGGACGCCGCCACATCGAAGGTGAAGCGTTCACCTATCTTCAAGGTGCCTCGGGCCTCGGCGCCCTCGATCTCGACCTTGGACTGGTTGACATACTGGTATCTCGCCGGGTCGCTGGCCGTGAAGGTGCCGCCGATAAAGACCTGTTCGATGAAGTCGTCATACTTTGCAGAGAACACCGTGACGGTGCCCGAGAACACATCGTTGCGGTAGCGCAGGCCGCCTTCCCAGGTCTTGCTGGTTTCCGGCTTCAGATCCGGATTGGGAAGCGTCATGTAATTGGAGACCAGGTTGGCGAAGGCGTTGTTGACCTCGGACGGGGCCGGCGCCTTGAAGCCCTCGGCATAGTTGACGAAGACCGACAGGTTGCCTGTGACGCGGTACAGACCGCCGAGCTTGGGCGAGACGCGCGAACCGTTCTGGGACGAGGCCGTGAAGCCGGTCAGCAAGGCATCCGGCTTCGGCGTCAGCTCATAGCTGTCAAAGCGGAGAGCCGGGAACAGCGATAACCTGCCGTCGAGCGCGGTGATTTCGTCCTGAACATACAGGCCGGTGCGGCTATAGTCGGTATTGGGGAAGGCGCGCGTCGGGAAGGTTTCGCCGACCGGCGGCACGGTGCCGTCGCGCAGCGATTCCTGGGTCGTCTTCGACCAGTCGCCGCCATAGATGAGGTTGTGCGTCACGCTGCCCGTGGCGAATTCACTGGTCAGCGTGACGCTGCTCCCGACGCTCTCGGTGTCGAAACGATTGATCCGGGTGCGGTCGGCGGCGGTGTTGCGGTCCTCGGACGAGACCTGATCGCTGTGAGAGCTCTGGCCGTACACGGCGACCAGGGCGGTCTTGACGACGCCGTCGCCGCGATAGCCGTAGTCCACGCTGATCCGGTCACGATCGGTCGTGTCCCTCGCCCACAGGCTCAGGGTCGAGGTCGAAACGAGCGGCGGAACGGCGACGGCTGACCAGGCGCTGGTGTCGACTTGCGATTCCTGACGGTCATAGGTCAGGCGCAGGCGATGGGTGTCGGAAGGCTCGTAAACCAGCTTGGCCAGCAGCGACTGGCTGTCAATATCCTGCGGGTTGGGTGTGGTGCGGGTGATGTTGGGCGCATCGTTGTCGCCTTGTGTTGCCTGTTCGTGTGCGGCGCGCTGGGACCAGGCCACCATGCCCGACAGTTCACCGTGGCGGCCGGCCAGGACCAGTCCGCCGCCCTGGCTGTCGTCGGCGCTATTGCGGCCAAACTTGATCTGACCGCCGAAAGGCTTGGCGCCCTTCAGAAAGTCGGCCGGATCCCTGGTGGTGAAGTTGACTGCGCCGGCGATACCGTCCGAACCATACAGCGCCGAGGCGGGACCGCGCAGAATTTCGACCGATTTCAGAAGGTCCAGGCCGACATAATCGCCACGGCCGGCATTCTGGCCGCCGAACGAGAAGCCGTCGGGCACGCGGATACCGTCCACCGTCATCAGGACGCGATTGCCTTCCAGGCCACGGATGTTGAAACCGGCATTGCCATCCCGGCCCGTAGAGGCGCCAGCCGCCGTGAAACGCGCCGGCGAATTGCGCACCGACACGCCAGGCTCGTAGCGGACCAGATCCTTGATGTCGCTGACCAGCTGGTCGTCCATGTCAGTGTCGGTGATGACGCTGACCGTGGCCGGTACGTCGTCGACGGCTTTTTCGGAACGGGTTGCCAGGATGGCGACAGCGCCATCGTCAGCGACCGGGGCCAGATCGTCAGCCAGCACAGACGCGGCTGCCGCTAACAGCCATAGGGGAACGGTCATCATCAACGCAGTGCGCATCGCTAATCTCCTCAGATTGATGAGGCGGCGATAATGCGAATGATTTGCAGAGTCAAGACTTAATGCGAATGATTCTTAATAACATGGTGATAATGTGGCGTGAGGGACGCGCCAGACATCGCGAACCACAGTTAGGCATTTGGGTTCCACCCTACTTGCAGTCGCTGGCCGATGATGGTGTCGTTCCCGGCACTTCGCCCGTCACCAATCCCTGGGCGCGCAAAGGCTCAGTCGCGTCCAGGTCGATCCAGACATGGGTGACGTCGCGCACGGCGCACATCTCGCCGCTATCGCGATACCAGACGTCGCCCGCCGCATTCAGCTCATAGACCTGACCGGGCGCCCAGGACTGGAACACACGAAACGGGCCTGTGTCGCCATGAATCAGAAACACCGGCTTGCCGAAACTGGCCGCCAGGGCCGGTAACATGTCGCGGACGGGAAAGAAGCCGTCACAGGGTGTTTCCCGCTTGCCCGCTACCGCGTCGTAGCAGGGATGGCCGAACGCCGTGGGGTCGACCTCGGTCACCATATCAGCCTGCATGATGACCACCACGCCCTGGGCATTCTTGGCCCTGGCGACGGTAAAGGCTTCGTTTAGCCAGCCGACATTGGCCAGTTCGCGCGCCTCGGCTGCCTTGGCCGCGGCTGTCAGGTCATCGCCCATCACCGAGTCGCGGCCATTGTTGGTGCCGGTTATATGCAGGGTGGTCCACACCAGACCGGCATGCAGGAAACGTGCGTTTTCCGGCTGGCCCGTCTGCTGGACGTAGGCGTAGGACGGATCAGTCAGGGCCGGCGTGGCAAAAAAGCGGCTGCGCAGGGTGTCGAGCCGCGCCAGTTCCGAGAACTTCGTCGTGGTGCCCGGCATGTCCTTACGGTCGCAGTCGGTCCATTCGTTGTCGCCGGGCGTGTAGACGACCGGTATCGGCCGCAAAGCCTCGACCAGTGCTGCAAACCGGTCGTCCGGCGCGCCGCAGACCTCCCCACCCGACTGAACATCACCGACATGCACGACAAACGGCGGGTTGATCGCCTTGATCTTGGGAATGGCGGTGGCCAGCATCGCCTCGTCGCTGGCATTGTAGGGCGTGTCACCGATGACCACGAACTCCACGCGCGCCGGGGCCTCTCCGTGGGGCAGGCTGGCGCAGGCGCTTAAGCCTGCCAGAGCAAGGCAGATCGATACGAAGCGGATCATGGCGGGCCTCCGAAGACTTGGTGCACTCAACACCTGGCGGCCTTTCGCCGCAAGACAAAACGCACGCACGCGCTTGACCCCACCGTCAACACAATGATAATCATTCTCAGCTTATTGACTGGCGGCCATGAAACTCACCGAACTGAAAGCCTTTACCCCTGCCCGCGTCGTCGCGGTCAGCGACACCTCCGACACCGATCCGATCGCGCGGCGCCTGCGCGAGATCGGCTTTGTCGACGGGGAACCGCTTCAGGTGGTCGGCCGCGGGCCGTTCGGCGCAGATCCCCTGCTGATCCAGATCGGCTTTACCCGCTTTGCCCTGCGCCGCTCCGAGGCCGCCCGTGTCACGGTAGAACTGGCGGCCTGATGTCCACGCTCAATATCGCCCTCGTCGGCAATCCCAACTGCGGCAAAACCGCCCTGTTCAACCAACTGACCGGCTCGCGCCAGAAGGTTGCCAACTATGCCGGCGTTACGGTCGAGCGCAAGGAAGGCACCTTTACCGCGCCGTCCGGCCGCACCGTCCATGTCCTGGACCTTCCCGGCACCTACAGTCTGGACGCCCTGGGTGCCGACGAAATCATCACCCGCGACGCCTGCCTCGGCCAGATTGAAGGCGTTGCCGTACCCGACGTGATCGTCTGCGTCGCCGACGCCACCAATCTGCGCCTGCACCTGCGCTTCGTGTTGGAAATCCGCCGCCTGGGCCGGCCAATGGTGCTGGCGCTGAACATGATGGATGCGGCCCGCAAGCGCGGCATCGAAATCGATACCGCCGCTCTTGAACGCGAACTGGGGCTGCCGGTCATTGAGACGGTCGCCGTCACATCCGAAGGCACCAAGGCGCTGATCACGCAGATCGATCGTGCCACGCCCTCAGCGCCGCCCATCAATGCGGTCGACATCGACCATAACGAAACCCGCCGGATTCTGTCGGCGACCGTGGTCATGCCGACCCGTACTGCGAAAACCGACGACGCGCTCGACCGCTTCCTGCTCAATCCTTGGCTGGGCATTCCGCTTCTGCTGTTCATCATGTTCCTGGTCTTCCAGGCGGTGTTCACCTGGGCGGCGCCGGCCATGGATGCCATCGAGGCCAGCCTGGCCTGGCTGGGCGGCATTGCGACACAACCTCTGGCCGACGGCCTGCTGAAAAGTTTCATCGCCGACGCCCTGTTCGGTGGATTGGGCAGCGTCCTGGTCTTTCTGCCGCAGATCATCATCCTGTTCTTCTTCATCCTGATCCTCGAAGAATCCGGCTACCTGCCACGCGCCTCCTTCCTGCTGGATCGGGTGATGGGCGCCGCCGGCCTGACGGGGCGCTCCTTCATTCCGCTGCTCAGTTCCCACGCCTGCGCCATCCCGGGGATCATGGCCACGCGCAGCATCCCCGACCTGCGCGAACGCATGACCACCATCCTGATCTCGCCGCTGATGACCTGCTCGGCACGGATTCCGGTCTATACCCTGCTGATCGGCGCCTTCCTGCCGAACACCCAGGTCTTCGGCGTCCTCAGCTTTCAGGGGCTCGTCCTGTTTGGCATGTACCTCATCGGCATCCTGTCAGGCCTGATCGTTTCGTGGGTGATTTCGATCAGCCGCCGCGAAAAGCGCGAATATCCGCTGCTGATGGAGCTGCCGTCCTACCGCTTCCCCAACCTGAAGAGCCTGGCGCTGGGCCTGTGGGAGCGTGCCATGATCTTCATCCGCCGCATCACCGGCATCATCTTCGCCGTCAACACCCTGCTGTGGGTGCTGGTCACCTTCCCGGGCAAGCCCGACGGCGCGACAGGGCCCGATATCGACTATTCGATCGCCGGCCGTATTGGCCATTTCATCCAGCCGGCGTTTGATGCCATAGGCTTCAACTGGCAGATTTGTGTTGCCCTGATCCCTGGCCTGGCGGCGCGCGAAGTGGCGGTATCGGCGCTCGGCACCGTCTACAGCGTCGCCGGCAGCGACGACGAAATCGCCAGCCAGTTGGGCGGGTTGATCTCGTCGCAGTGGTCGCTGGCGACGGCCCTGTCGCTGATGGCGTGGTATGTCTTCGCGCCGCAGTGCCTGTCGACCCTGGCCGTGATCAAGCGCGAGACCAACGGCTGGACATACGTCGCCATTACCGCCGGCTATCTGTTCACCCTGGCCTATGTGGCCGCCTTCGCCACCTATCAGATAACCCTGGGACTGACATCATGATCCAGGGAGTAATCGTCGCTCTGATCGTAGCCTTCGCAGCGTGGCAGATCCTAAAGCGCTTTCTGCCAAAGAAAGCGACCGCCAAGTCCGACGGCTGCGGCTCGGGCTGCGACAGCTGCAATGGCTGCAAGGCGATCGACTTCGGGCCGCTTGAGCCCAGGGACCGAGGTTAGGGCGCTACCGCCTGTTCAAACGGCACTGCCGGCAGGCCGGTCTTACCGTCATACAGGTTGCAGGTCGGCGCATCCGCCCAGCAGAACCGCACCTTGGTCGCATTGGCCGCTGCCAGCAACACCACCGTCTTTCCGCTCGCCTCTGCGTCGACATAGCGGCATTCGTTACCCACACAGGCTTCGAACCCGATCGGCCGGTTCGAGCTGTAGGTGATGAAATCGCCCTCCATGCCGTCGAACGTAAGGACCAGGCGGTCGCCGTCCTTCACCACCGACGTTATCATCGGGCCCGATACCGACCCGTTGAACCCATACAGTTTGATGGCCATGGCCCGCGACAGGCGCTCGCCCAGGACCTGCTTGTTGGCCGGATGGATGTCGGTCGCCTCGCCGATATCAATCGCTGTGGCCAGGACTGCATTGCCATCTGCCAGAACCGCCAGGCGCTGGTCTTCGCGCAGGCGCGCCCATCCCGATTCTACCGGTTTCACCGCGCGGTTCTCGTAATTGGCCAGTTGAACCACGGCAAACACCATGTCGTCGCCGAACTGACTGCGCCAGTCCTTGAACAGACGTGCCATCAGGCTCTGATAGGGCCGGCCGACATTGCTCTCGCCCTGGTACCAGACCGTTCCGGCAAAACCGAAGGAACCCATCGGTGCGATCATGCCGTTCTTGAGGATGCTGACCCCGCCGGTGGCGTCCCACGGCGCGCGCGGCGGATTGCCTAGACCTGCCGGCACCGGGTTCCAGCGCCAGCCGGTCAGCGGCACCGCCGTGCCGTCGGCCAGCTTCAGTTGGCGTGGGGCGTCGCCATACATGCCGCCATAGCTCCACAGGTCGACGACATTGAGGACAACGACATTGTCGCCGGCCACCAGCGCGCCCTCAGGCAGCTTGTATTTACGCTCCGTCCCGGCGCCAGAGGTAAATCCCACAGGCTGGCCGTTCAGCCAGGTCTGGTCGATATCGTCGACCCGGCCCAGTTCCAGCGTCGCGCCCTGTGCCGCCTGTTCCGCCGTCACGGTGACGATCGCGCCATACCACAGCGGGCCATTATAGCTGGCCAGTTCGCGCAGACCCCACTTTTCCCAATTGCTGGAAACATTAGGGGCGGCCTGCCAGGTGCGCAGATCGGCGGCTGTCGCGGCCCACGGCGTTCCGGGCGCACCCTTGTCCTTCCACCACTGTTCGAAGCTGTGACCGAATTCGGCGCCGGCCTTGTCGGCATCCTCGGCATACAGGTTAAGCAGGTTCTGGGCGGCGGCATAGTCAGGCAGCAGGGCGTCGGGTGACAGCCATGTGGTGATGTCTGACCCACCCAGGGAGGCATGAACCAGACCGATCGGCACCTGGACGCGCTTTTGCAGCGACGCGGCAAAGAAGTAGCAGGTCGCCGACCAGTCACCGACCGTGTCCGGTCCCGCCTTTTGCCAGGCAATCTGCGACGTGAACCGTTCCTGGGGTTTGGCCTGAGCATTGACAGGGATGGTGGCCATGCGGATCAGGTCATTGGCCGAGTTGGAAATGACCACGTCTTCGTTGAGGGCGCGCTTGACCGACATCTGCATGTTGGACTGGCCCGAGCACAGATAGACGTCGCCCGAAATGACGTCATCATATTCGACGCGGTCGCCGGAACCGGTCGACACCGACAGGCGGCTGGTCTTGCCGGGCTGAAAATCCGGCAGCTCGACCTGGAAGCGGCCCTTGTCGTCGGCGGCGGCCAGTTGGCTGATATTGAAGAAGGAGACCGTGATCTCTTCGCCCGGCGCGGCATGGCCCGACACGACCGCGCCATGGCGCGGCAGCACCATATGGTCCTGGAACAGACCGTCCAGCCGCAACGGCACCTCGTCCTTGGCCACCACGGGACAAGCTGCGGCGAACAGGGCCAGGCTCAGAAGGACAGGACGCATGATCGTTTTCCCCCAAAAGGTTTTGCGTAGGCGTAGCAAATCGTGGGGCGTTTGGCGCGAAAAAAGTGCGCAGCTTGTTCGCCCCGCTGGCGCCTAACGGATCTGGCCTGGAATGCACGCCGGCATCGTAAACAGAACCTGCATGACCTGGCGCAACCCGACCAGCAAGGCCTTGCGGTCCATGTTCGGGTTGGAAATCGCCCGGATCATCATGCCGTCGAAAATCATCCCGATGATCTCGCCGCGTGCGTCCATCAAGGCCGGATCGCCAAGGCCCGGATTCAGCCGACGGCACAATCCCCGGCCCAGTTCGCGCTCCTCGATGTCGGCGGCCTGGACGATGGCCGCCACACGCGGATTGCGCGCGGCTTCCGCCAGCACTTCCAAAGCCAGGGCCGCATTGTCCGGGTCGTACTTGTGCGCAATGGCGTATTCCATCGTCTCCAGTAGCACATCCATCAGCCGCTCGTCGGGCGTGGCGTCCCACTCGGCGAATTTGGCGCGCATTTCGGCCAGATCATTGGCAACGATAGCTTCAACAATGGCTTCCTTGTTGGCAAAGTAGCGATAGATGACGCCGACGCTCATCTTCGCTTCCGCAGCAATATCGGCCATGCTGGCGCCGTGGAATCCCGAACGCCGGACACAGCGCAACGTCGCTTCGAGGATATGCTGGCGGCGTGCCTCGCGATTGGGGCGAGGTTTTGTGCAGTCCGCGGTCAGGGCGTCCGTCGTCATTCTTTACGCATATGCCTTGGTAAATAAGGATTTAAACATTTTGTAATGGCGTCTGGCGCTTGACATACACGATGTCCCAGCGTAAGGCCACCCAAATGAGAGTGAACGATCATTCTCATTTTTCGCATCTCTACTGACAGTTCTTGTCGGCATTGCGGCGCAAACAAAATTCAGTACCCTCTGCGTCATCAAGACTCGCCGTTCGTCTCCCGGAGAATCCGCATGCCCTCGTCTTTTTCGTCCATTACGCGCGGCGCCTTGCCGGTGGCGGTCTTGCTGGCAGCCTCGCTCGCGGTCACGGCTTGCGGCAAGAAGCCGGAAGGTATGCCCCAAGGCAGCGCAACCGAGGTCGGTATCGTCACCGTCCAGTCCGAAGCCGTGCCGATCACGACGGAACTGACCGGACGGACCTCCGCCTATCTCGTCTCGGACGTTCGCCCCCAGGTCAGCGGCCTGATCAAGTCGCGCCTGTTCACCGAAGGCGGCTATGTCCGTCAGGGCCAGTCGCTGTACCAGATCGACGCCGCCCCCTTCCAGGCCCAGTACGCCCAGGCACAAGCCCAGTTGGCCCAAGCCAATGCCGCCCTGACCAGCGCGAAGCTGCGCGCCGAGCGTTACGCTGAACTGGTCAAGGTCAATGCCGTCTCCAAGCAGGAGAATGACGACGCCCAGGCGGCGCTGGGCCAGGCCAAGGCCTCCGTCCAGGCGGCCGAGGCTTCGGTGCAAAGCGCCGCGATCAATTTGAACTACACCAAGGTTGCCGCCCCGATTTCCGGCCGCATCGGCAAATCCAACGTCACACCAGGCGCCCTGGTCACGGCCGCGCAGGCGACCGAACTGACGCGCATCCAGAACATTGAACAGGTCTATCTCGACATCAACCAGTCGGTCGGCGAACTAAACCGCCTGAAGCGCGCCGCCGCCGGTGGTGAGATCAGCGAAGCCGCCACCGCCGATGTCGAACTGATCCTCGACGACGGCAGCATCTATCCACTGAAGGGCAGGTTGCAGTTCTCCGACGTCACGGTCGATCCCGCCACCGGAACGGTGACGCTGCGTGCCCTGTTCCCCAACCCCAACGGCGCGCTGCTGCCCGGCATGTACGCCAAGGCCCGGGTCATCTCCGGCGTGGTCGGCAACGGCATCCTGGTGCCGCAGCCGGCCGTCACCCGCGACCCCAAGGGCAATGCCATGGTGATGGTTGTCTCCAAGGACAACAAGGCCCAGCCGCGCCCGGTCAAGACCACCCAGACGGTCGGCGACAAGTGGCTGGTCACCGAAGGGCTTCAGCCCGGCGACCGCGTCATTGTCGAGGGCCTGCAGAAGATCATCCCCGATGCCCCGGTCAAGCCGGTGACTATCGGTGCCGCCGCCGAAAAAAAATGAGACTATTTGCAAATTCGACAGGCT
>NZ_GL883078.1:999898-1007159 GCF_000204015.1 Asticcacaulis biprosthecium C19
TTTCGGCTCAGCCTGACAAATTTTCAAAGCAATCTCGGGTCGTAACGACCCGCTGAACTTAAGACCTGACACGCCCATTCCTAAAAGGATACCGGCAATGCTCTCCCGTTTCTTCATTCACCGTCCGATCTTTGCCTGGGTCGTGGCCATCGTCATCATGATGGCGGGTATCCTTTCGATCACCAACCTGCCGGTGGCGCAGTATCCGCAGATCGCCCTGCCCCAGGTCTCGGTCTCGGCCTTCTATCCCGGCGCCTCGGCGAAAACCGTGGAAGACTCGGTCACCCAGATCATCGAACAGCAGATGAAGGGCATCGACGGCCTGCTGTACATGAACTCGACCTCGGACTCGAGCGGCGCCGCCAGCGTCACCCTGACCTTCAAGGCCGGCACCGACCCCGACATCGCCCAGGTCCAGGTCCAGAACAAGCTGCAGTCGGCCACACCCCTGCTGCCGCAGGAAGTCCAGCAGCAAGGACTGACCGTCGCCAAGGCCGCCGGCGGCTTCCTGATGGTCATCGGTCTCTATTCGGACGACGCCACCGTAACCGACCATGACCTCGGCGACTATATGTCCTCGACTCTGGTCGACCAGATCAGCCGTGTCGACGGCGTCGGCACCATTCAGAACTTTGGCGCCCAGTACGCCATGCGGATCTGGCTCGATCCCAACAAGCTGACCAGCTACAACCTGACTCCGACCGACGTGATGGGCGCCATCCGCGCCCAGAACACCCAGGTTTCGGCCGGTCAACTGGGCGGTTTGCCCGCGGTCAAGGGGACAGCGCTAAACGCCACCATCACAGCCCAGTCGCGCCTAACCACGATCGACCAGTTCCGTCAGATTATCGTCAAGAACTCCACCACCGGCGCCATCGTCCGGCTCGACGACGTCGCCCGCATCGAACTGGGTGCGCAGCAATATGGTGGCACGGCCAAGTTCAACGGACGCCCCGCCACCGGCATCGCCATCAGCGTGGCGACCGGCGCCAACGCGCTGGATACCGCCAAGGCGGTGAAGCTCAAGATGGATGAACTGGCCAAACAATTCCCCAAGGGCTATCATCACGTCGTGCCCTTCGATACGACGCCGTTTATCGAGCTGTCGATCGAAGAGGTCGTCAAGACCCTTGTCGAAGCTGTCGTCCTGGTCTTCGTGGTCATGTTCCTGTTCCTTCAGAACTGGCGCGCCACCATCATTCCGACCATCGCCGTGCCGGTGGTTCTGCTGGGCACCTTCGCCGTGCTGGCGGCCTTCGGCTACTCGATCAACACCTTGACACTCTTCGGTCTCGTGCTCGCCATCGGCCTGCTGGTCGACGACGCCATCGTCGTGGTCGAAAACGTCGAACGCGTCATGCACGAGGAAAAGCTGCCGCCCCTGGCCGCCACCATCAAGTCGATGAACGAGATCACCGGCGCCCTGGTCGGCATCGCACTGGTCCTGTCAGCGGTGTTTATTCCCATGGCCTTCTTCGGCGGGTCACAGGGCGTCATCTACCGCCAGTTCTCGATCACCCTGGTTTCGGCCATGGCCCTGTCGGTCGTCGTCGCCCTGGTGCTGACCCCGGCGCTCTGCGCCACCCTGCTCAAGCCGGTGACGCAAGAACGCAGCCAGAAGGGCTTCTTCGGCTGGTTCAACCGCAATTTCGACCGGATGGCCAACAGCTATCGCAACACGGTCGGCAAGATCCTTGGCCAAAGCGTCCGCTGGATGGCTGTCTTCGCCGTGATCGTCGTCGTGATGGGCGTTCTGTTTACGCGCATCCCGAGCTCCTTCCTGCCGGATGAAGATCAGGGCATCTTGTTCACCATCGTCCAATTACCGCCGGGCGCTACCGAGGAACGCACCAATTTGGTCCTCGATCAGGTTGCCGACCACTTCAAGAAGGACCCGGCCGTCGAATCCGCCTTTACCGTCTCCGGGTTCTCCTTCTCGGGCCCTGGCCAGAATGCCGGCATGGCCTTCGTCCGCCTTAAGGACTTCCACGACCGGAAGAAGGCCGACGAAAAAGCGCCTGCCGTCGCTGGCCGTGCCATGGGTGCCTTCAGCCAGTTCCGCGACGCCATGGCCTTCGCCATCGTCCCGCCGGCGGTCACCGAACTCGGCAATTCTTCGGGCTTCGATCTCCAGCTAAAGGATGTCGGTGGCCTCGGCCACAACGCCCTGCTGAATGCGCGTAACCAGGTCCTGGGGGCGGCTTCGCAGAACCAAGCCCTGATGGGCGTACGTCCCAACGGTATGGAAGACACGCCGGAACTGAAGCTCGACATCGACCAGGCCGCGGCCGGCGCCATGGGTGTTAGCCTGACCGATATCAATGCCACCCTGTCAACCGCCCTGGGCGGCGCCTATGTCAACGACTTTATCGACCGCAACCGCGTCAAGAAGGTCTTCGTCCAGGCCGATGCCCCTTTCCGCATGAGACCCGAGGACCTGAACCAATGGTATGTCCGCAACGACCAGGGTCAGATGGTGCCGTTCACAGCCTTCGCTACCTCGCGCTGGGAATTCGGCTCGCCGCGCCTGGAACGTTATAACGGCGCGCCGGCGATGAACATCCAGGGTATGGCCGCGCCCGGCAAGTCGTCAGGCGAGGCCATGGCGGAGATGGAGAAGATCATCGCCACCCTGCCGCCCGGCATTTCCTACGAATGGACGGGCCTTAGCCTGCAGGAAAAGCAGTCCGGTGCCGAAGCCCCCATGCTTTACGCCCTGTCCATCTTCGTGGTTTTCATCCTGCTGGCGGCCCTGTACGAAAGTTGGTCGATCCCCATCGCCATTGTCATGGTCATCCCGCTGGGCGTCCTGGGCGCGCTGCTGGCCACCATGCTGCGCGGACTGTCGAACGACATCTACCTCCAGGTGGCCTTGCTGACCATCATCGGCCTCAGCGCGAAGAACGCCATCCTGATCGTCGAATTCGCCAAGCATAACCATGAGCGGGGTATGAGCCTGATCGACGCCACCCTGGCGGCGGCCCGGATCCGCCTGCGCCCGATCATCATGACCTCGCTGGCCTTCACCTTCGGCATCTCGCCGCTGTTCTTCGCCAACGGCGCGGGCTCAGGCAGCCAGAACGCCATAGGCACCGGACTGATCGGCGGCATCCTGTCGGCGACCTTCCTGGCCATCTTCTTTATTCCCCTGTTCTTCGTCATCATCGAACGCATCTTCAAAGCCGACGAGAAGCATCTGAAGAAACTGGCCCTGCAGCGCGAAGCCGAAGCCCTGCTCGACAACGACTCCACCCCTCACGGAGGGCACTGATATGCTTGCCAGACTCGCTCTGCTGACCACTGTGGGCGCCATGACCTTGAGCGCCTGCACCATGGCCCCGACCTATGAACGCGGCATCCTGCCCGTGCCGGGCCAGTTTCCGGCCGAGGCGTTGAGCGTTTCCGCCGAGACGCAGGCCCAGACCTTGGCCTGGCGGCAGGTCTTTCTCGACCCGCGTCTGCAGGCGGTCATCGCCCAATCGCTGGACAACAACCGCGACCTGCGCGTGGCGGTGCTCAACGTCGAACGCACCCGCCAGCAGTACCGCATCCAGCGCGCTGGCCTGCTGCCCGGCGTCAATGCCGGCCTTTCCGGCACGCGCGGCGATACGGGCCAGGTCGACACCTCGGGCAATCCCGTCGGCGAAACCGAAGTCTATTCCGCCACGATCGGCGCGGCGTGGGAGATCGACCTGTTCGGCCGCGTGCGCTCGCTCAGCCAGGCGGCGCAGGGCACCTATTTCGCGGCCGGTGAGAACCGAAAGGCTGCCCAGATCAGCCTGATCTCGGCTGTGGCCTCGACCTGGCTGACCCTGGCCGCCGATCAGGAGCAACTGCGTCTGTCGCGCGAGACCCTGCGGTCGCGTGAGGAAAGCCTGGACCTGACGCAGCGGCGGTTCGATGCCGGTGCGTCAGATCAGTTGGCGCTGCGCCAGGCCCAGGTGCTGACCGAGCAGGCCCGCGGTGACGTCGCTTTGCTGAGTGCGCTGGTGCAGCAGGACCAGAACGCGCTGCGACTGCTGGTCGGCGCGGACGTCGCGGCGGAAAATTTGCCGGATGCCTTCCCGGATAGGGCCGTGCTGGCTGACCTGCCAGTGGGCGTGCCGTCCGAGGTGCTGCTGAAGCGGCCGGATGTGCTTTCGGCGGAATATAATCTGAAGGCCGCCAATGCCAATATCGGTGCGGCCCGCGCCGCCTTCTTCCCCAGCATCTCGCTGACCGGTTCGGTCGGCAAGGCCTCGACCGACCTGGGGCAGTTGTTCGACGGGACGGATACCTGGACCTTCTCACCGTCAATCTCGGTGCCGATCTTCGCCGGCGGGGCTAACCGGGCCAATCTGGGCGTCGCCAATGCCAGCCGCGATATCGCCCTGGCCCAGTACGAACAGGCGATCCAGTCGGCTTTCCGCGACGTCTCGGATCAATTGGCGACGCGGTCGACGATCGATGAACGGCTGGCGGCCCAGACCCGGGTGGTGGAGGCCGCGGCCGACAGCAACGCTTTGGCGCAGGCACGGTTTACGCAAGGTGTGGATTCGCGGCTGACGTTGGTCGATGCGGAGCGGACATCTTATGGCGCTCAGCAGCAGCTGATCAGCATCCGCCTGGTGCGGGCGGTCAACCTTGTAAATCTGTACGCTGCGCTCGGCGGAGGTTTCGAGTAAAAAATACCTCCCCGCGCTAAGGGCGCGGGGAGGTATCAGGTTTTCTACTGCGCCAGGATATAGGTCGCCAGAACCTTGCGATCGTCTTCGCTGATGCCCTCAAATGCCGGCATGGCGTGGGGGCTGCCCCACACGCCCGTGCTGCCGGCACCGATGCGGCCGGCGATATAGTCCACCGCATCGGCCCGGTCGCGGTACTTTTCCGCCACCTGCTTGTACGACGGCCCGACCGACTCCTCGTCAATCTGGTGGCAGGACAGGCAGGCATTCTCCTCGATCAGCGCCAGGGCCGGTGACACCGGCGCCTCCGCCACGGCCGCCGCCATCGGCTCCAACTCACCTGGCCGGAACACGATGCGGTACAGACCCGAGGTCGGGTTCGGGGCATTCCACTTCGGCCCATAGGCCAGGACGTAGAGATTGCCGTCCGGACCGAACATCATGTCGATCGGATTGTCGATCTTCACATTCGGCGCCAGGTCGACGATCTGGCGGACTTGGCCCTGGTTGTCGAAATCGACCACCTTCACATAGCTGCGCACGAAGTCGGAGATGAAGAGCTTGCCGTCGTACCAGACCGGCAGGTTGGTCGTCGCAGGGGTCTTAAGCCGGCGGTAAACACCGCCCGCCGTGGCCGAACGGCCGCCGGTGCCCAGTTCCGGGAAGACCGAGGATTCGTTGTACGGATAGTAGAGCAGGGCCGGACGCGCCGGCGGCAGCACCTTCATACCGGTATTGCGCGCCGACGGGTTGACCGGACGTGCCGGATCGAAGGCCGGACCATTGGTGCCGGTGACGAAGTCATGCTTGTGGTAGGGAAAGTTATTGCCGATGAACAGTGGCCAGCCGTAGTTGCCGGGGCTTTTGATCTCGTTGATCTCGTCATGACCGCGGACACCGCGATTGGCGTCGTCGACGCTGGAATCCGGACCGACGTCACCGAGATAGAGGTAGCCCGTCTTCGGGTCCTGGGCCAGGCTATACGGGTTGCGGAAGCCCATGGCGTAGATTTCCGGACGGCCCTGTTTCGGGCTTGCGAACAGGTTGCCCTTGGGCACGGTATAGCCGCCGGCCGCTTTGGGCCGGATGCGCAAGATCTTGCCACGCAGGTCCTGGGTATTGCCCGACGAGCGGGCGGCGTCCATGTCGGTTCCGGTCGGACGGTTGTCCAACGGCGCAAAGCCATTGACCGTCTTGTCCCATGGATTGGTGTTGTCGCCCGTCGTGATGAACAGTTCGCCGGCCTTGTTGAACAGCAGACCGCTGCCGGTGTGACAACAGGTGTCCTCGATCGGGATATCGATCAGAGTATCGACCGGGGTCAGGCGGCCGGCCTTGACGTCCAGCCGGAAACGGCCGACGCGGTTCATCATCTTGCCGGCTTTTCCGCGTTTGGAATGCTGGATGTAAAGGATGCGGTTCGACGCAAACGCAGGATCGACGGCCAGGGCATAGGCGCCGTGTTCGCCGTTCGACGAGTCGAAGGCCACTTTACCGACGGTGCGGCGCGCACCCCAGGTCGGATCGACATGGATCAGCTCGCCGCCGCGCTGGATGATCAGAATGCTGCGGTCAGGCAGGAAGTCGAAGGCGATTGGCTCGTTCATATTGGAAACGACGGTTTCGCGCGTCATCCGCTCGGCCGCCGGACGGACCTTGCTGTAATCCCGGGTTTTCTTGCCGACAGCATAGGTCAGGCCCTGGATAATCAGGCGCTGCATGATCGGTTCGGCATAGGACTCGTTGCGGTGACCCAGGCCGATATAGAAGCCGCGACCGCCGTCGAACTCGTTCGACCACACCATGTTGGCCAGTCCCTGCGATTGGGAGCCCTGGTAGCTCTGGGTGTCGATTTTCAGGATATGGTGCAGGAAGGGACTGACATTGCGATGGTCGTACCATTCGTCGGTGAAGCGCAGCTCGCCCTTTTTGACCAGGGCCGGATCGGCGGCAATGGCCGGGTTATGCGGGTCGGCGACGACCAGACGGGCTTCCTGGATGGCAGGGTGGTGTTTGAAATGGCCACCGATCAGCTTGGTGTACCACGGCCACTTGCCGTCGCTTTCGGTGTCGGTCGCCGCGTGGATGCCCAGCAGGCCACCGCCCGACTGGATGAAGTGTTCGAAGGCGGCCTGCTGGTTTTCATCCAGAATATCGCCCGTGGTGTTGAGGAAGACGACCGCGTCATAGGTCTTCAGATTGTCGTCTGTGAAGACGGAAGCGTCTTCGGTAACGGTGACGATGAAGCCCTGCTTTTGCGCCAGATCTTTCAGCGCGGCCTGGCCGGTCGGGATGGAATCGTGACGGAAGCCGGCGGTCTTGGAGAAGACGAGGACCTGCGCCCCCATCAGCGGTTTGGCCGGGGCCTTGGTAGCCGCCCAGGCGGCAAAGGCTACAGCCAGGGCGGCCAGCATCAGTATCAGCCCGAACAGCAGTTTTGCGCGGCTCAGACCGTGTCTTTGAACTATTGCCATTGTTTCCTCTCGATCGTCCCCAAGGACGTTTTTTGTTGTTTTTCTTTTCTTCTCCTCCCCTGTTTACGGGGGAGGTGGCATCGAGCGAAGCGAGATGACGGAAGGGGCTATTCCACCGACGGT
>NZ_GL883078.1:1007242-1030774 GCF_000204015.1 Asticcacaulis biprosthecium C19
AAAGTGTTCTTACCAACGCTTACGCAAACTCACCGTCACATTGCGTCCCCGCGCCCGGAAGCCGGCCACAGTTTCATACTCCGAATCCCACAGATTGCCGATACGCGCCGACAGCGCCAGACCATCGCCAAAGCCGTAACCGACTGTCAGATCGCTGCGGACATAGCCTTTCAGACGGACATCGCCCGTCGGAATGGAATTCGATGCGCGCTTTCCGACATAACGGTTGTCGAGCCGCACGGTCCACTCCGGCGAAGGTGTCCAGATCACATCAAAAGCCGCTGTCAAATCCGGACGATGCAGCAAACCGTCCTCGCTGCCGTTGACGTCGTTCGTCAGGGTCGACACCCGCGCCTCATACGTCACGCGCTGCCCGATCGGACCGTCCAGGCCCAGGTCGACACCGGAAATCTCCACCTTGTCGCGGTTGACCAGCTTGAAGGTGGCAAAATCAAAGTCGATCAGGTTGCGATAGACGGTGCTGTGAGCCGCCACGGTCAGGCGGGCATCGCCGAAGCGGTAAGCCACACGGACATCGCCGCCTTCGCTTTCTTCCGGCTGCAGATCGGGCGAACCGACCAACGGATCGCCCAGGGCGTAGAAGCTCGGCACCTTCAGCGACCGACCCCAGGTCCCTGCCAGTGCCAGGCGGTCGTCGGCCGACTGCCATTCCAGGCTGGCGCGATGGCTCCAGGCGGCCTTGTCGTTGTCGCGGGCGTCGACGCGGGCGCCGCCGCGCAACGAGAAGCCGCCACCCAGCCGAACCAGGCCTTCGCCGAAGACACCGGCGCTGCTGCGGTCCTGTTCGAAGCTGGACGGCAGGGCGAAGAAGCCGAAATCGAGCACGCCGTCGACCTCACCCTGTTCACGCATCAACCCGACCCCGGCGGCATAATCGACGCGTTGGCCGGCAGCGCGATACGTCGCCGTGGCCTGAATGCGATCGAAGGAACTGGTCTGGACGGTTGCTGGGGTCCCGCCGCCCAGCGGATCGCCTATGGCCGGGCTATATTGGTCCTGGTCGCGCCGAAACGCGGCCAGGTTCACGTTGACACTGCGGCCGTCGCCGGCGGGTTGCCGGAAGGACAGGCCCGCCAGGCGGTCCTTATCCTGGATATGCTGCTGTTCACCGTTGGAATAGAGGATGCCGCCGCTGGCGACGTCAAAGCCTTCGCGGTCACTATTGGCGGCGCGGACGAACAGGCTGAGCCGGCCATCGCGCGGCGTGGCGCCCGTCAGCTTCGCCGTCACGGTCGACAGCGTCCGCCACTGCCCCAGATTCTTGTCGCCGTCCTCGCCATGACGCACGGCGCCGTTCAAAGTCCAGTCGCCCAGGCCGACATCGCCGGCCAGACGAACGGCATATTCTTCATCGCCTGAAACCGAAAGGCGCAGTTGGGGTTGCAGGTCGATCTCGGTCGTCACCACGCCGGCCAATGCACCGGAACCGTAGAGCGCGGACAAAGGCCCCTGCCCGACCGTGACGCCGGAAATTTCATCGCCGGCCAGGGTGGAAAAATCAAAGGCGCCGCCGCGGGAATCGCCGAGGTCATGGACCGGCACACCTTCGATCAGGACGGGGGTAAAGTTGGCATCGGCGCCGCGCACGAACAGTTCAGCGCGCGATCCCGCCACCCCGCCGTCCAGCACGGTCAGGCCTGGCACGCCTTCCAGGACGTCATTGACCGATTGGCCATCCTTCGCCGCGCGGTGTTCCGACCACGGCACGGCCGTTTTCAGCCGCGTGCTGACGATGACGACGTCTTCGGCAAACGCCGGAGCGGTCACGGCGGTCAACGCGCCCGCGCTACACAGAACCCAAACCCACTTCACACGCAACTCCCTGAACAACCCAGGCGGAGTTGCAGCACGAAACGCGGCAAACCTCAATATGTAAACGATGTAAAGGATTACAATGATGCAGACCTATGATGCGGGCCTATTCGGGCCCGCCCTTGCCGAACTTGCGGTTGACGCCGATCATGATCCCCGGCCGTTCGGTGCGGTTTTCGACCCGCGACCCGCCCTGCGGTGTCTCAAACACTGTTTCCTGCTTAGACGAATTGAGCAGATCGAAGGCACGGACCGAAAAGGTCCATTTCGGTGTGATCTTGTGACGATAGACCATGTCCAGGCGGTAGAAACCGGTCTGGTAGCCCTGAAGTTGGACCGCGCGGCCTTCGGTGTTCAGGTTGAACTGCAGCCAGTCCTTGGCATTGGGACGCCAGTCGATGACCGCATTGCCGGAATAGGTGACATATTGCCGTTTAAGGGCCTCGCCGCCGAACAGACCCGATATCTCGCTGTCGAAGACGTTCAGGTTCACGGAATAGTCGATCTTTTCGGAGACCTTGCCTTTCGCGGTCAGTTCCAGCCCCATGGCGCGGGCCTCGTCGGCATTAGCGACCGAGGTCATGACGACCTGACCGACCACGCGACGCGTCTGGGTCGTCGGATGGGTCTTGACGCGGTAGTAGAGGCTACCGTTGGAGCTGAAGTCCTTGCCTTCGAACTCATAGCCGATTTCGTAGGCATCGGTCTCCTGGGCCTTCAGGTAGGGGTTGCCTTCATAGGTGTAGTAACGACCGTAATAGACAAGGCGCGGATTGAGCTGGTAGCCATTCGGCCTCTGGGTGCGGTGACTGTAGCTGGCCACCAGCCGGGTGCGGTCCGACAGTTTGCGGTTCAGGTTCAGCGAAGGCAGCCAGCGCAGATCGGAAGTCTCTGCGGGGCCGGCAGTCCAGCGTTCAGCTTCGACCCTCAGGCCCGGCATGATCGCCCATTTGCCCAGCGGCGTCTGCAAGGTGACATAGGCGGCTTTTGTGGCGCGGTCGTACAGGAACGGTGTGGCGGCATCGCTCTCGCCGGGCACCAGGGCGGCCAGGTTCTGCGACCGGCCCAGGCTCTCGCTTTCGTTGGTCTCGATCTCGAAGCCGGCGTTCAGGCGGGATTTTCCGAAGGGGCGTTCGTAGTCGGCCTTGAAATTCATGCCACCGTCCGGCCCTTCGTTAAAATAGGCATAGGCGATGTCGGACGGCGTGGGCACAAGGCCGATCAGCCGGTGCCAGGCGCTGTCGGACGAGGTGCCCGAGTTGTAGGAGACGTTCAGGTCCAGGGTTTCGCCTTCGACGGCGCCCTTGTGCTGGAAATGCGCCGACCATTCCGAGCCATGGCCGCTTTCGGAGTTGAAGACGTATTCGCCGTGATCGTCGATCACCTGGCCGGCGGCATTTTTGATGAGGACGGTGCCGTCCTCGCGCGTGGCGGCGCGCCAGCGGTAGTGGCTGAGATTCAGCTCGACACGGTCGCGCTCAGTGGCGTCGAAAGCCAGGCTGGCATTGGCATAGGCGGAGCGGCGCGACATGTCCGACAGGGTGATGCCGTTGGTCGTTTCCGTGCCCCACTGCTGATGACCGCGCCAGGCCGTGTCCTGCTGGGTGCGGCTGGTCCCGGCCGAAGTGCCCCAGGTCCAGCGGCCGCGCTTGGTGTTGAAGCCGAGATTGATGTTGTAGCGGCCGTCGTCATCGCCGCGGATACCGGCATTGCCGTTGACGCCGTCCTTGCGCTTCTTTTTCAGGATGATGTTGATGATGCCGCCGCTGCCGTCCGATGCGAACTGGGCCGAGGGGTTGGTCATGACCTCGATGCGGTCGATTTCGGAGGCCTGGAGGTTGCCCAGCGCGCCAGAGCGGGATTCAACGCCGTCGATCAGGACCTTGACCTCAGGGTCGCCGCGCAGGGCAATGCGACCGCGTGGATCGATGGTTACCGAGGGTATGCGCTGCAGGACATCGCTCGCCGTCGAAAAGGCCGACTGCGGATTGGTGCTGACGTCGTAAACGCGGCGGTCGATCTTGTTGGTCACCGAAGGCTTGCTCGCCTTGATGGTGATGGTGGAACCGTCTTTGGTATCCGCCGGCGGAGCGTCTGCCGACTGCGCCAAAACCACGACAGGCGCAAACGCCACCACAGCGACCACAACCCCCAGAACTCGCACCATTTTACCACCCCGTACACCTGCGCACGCAGCAATCATGCGCCAGGGCCGAGGTCAATAGATCAAGGGATCAAATCCTTGCGAAGTTCCGGCACCGCCTTGGAAAGCTCTTCGGTAACGATCTTGGCAAAGACATCGGCGCCCTTGGGGCCCAGGTGGGTATAGTCGAAGGACAGCTTGGCGGCCCCCATCGGCTCAAGGGCGGCATTGATCTGGGCCTGGGTTGGCGCAGGTGTATTCGGTGCTGCCGGCACGCCGGCTGCGGCCGGGATAGTGGTGCCGGTCTGGGCCGCGGCGGCGACCTCCGCCGACGGCGGAAGTTGCGCGAACTGCGTCGCCTGGGCCGCGCCCATGGCCTGAACCACCGCCTGGCTGCGGGCATAGAGGTCGACCACGGGCACGTTCATGTCCTGGGCGACCTTGCGCGTGGCGTCGGCCCAGGGGCCGAGATCGTCCTGCAGCTTGCCATTTTCGAAACCACGTCGGGTCAGGGGCGTCACCAGGACCGGAATGGCGCCGGCGGCGCGGACCTCTTCGACATAGGCGCGCAGGTTGGAAGGAAATTCCGTCGCGAGGTCGGTGGAGCGGCCGGGCTTGCCGGGCTGGTCGTTATGGCCGAACTGGATCAGAACGTAAGTCTTTGCAAAACCGCCGGATTTCATCTCGGCGAGAGCGATGTCCCAGGAGCCTTCGGCGCGGTAGTTGAAGGTCGAGCGGCCACCGCGGGCCAGGTTGACACAGGCCAGGAACGAGGTGACGTGGTCGGCGCAAAAGCTGGGGCCCCATCCGCCCTGGACGGCTGTGGTCGAGTCACCGACCAGGATGATCTTTTTTGCGGTGATCTTTTTGACCTGGGCGCGGGCTTCGGCGTCGGTTAGTGGCGCTTGGGCGAAGGTCGGTGTCGCCAGGCACAGGGCGATCAGCGGCAACAGGTATTTCATGTCGTCATCCACTTTAAAGCATTGATCAGGAAACGTTTTTGCAGCGGCGCCACCATGTCGGGCAGGCGGTGAACGATGACGCGCATACCGGCTTTTTGGACTGTGAATGAGGCGGCGCCATTATGGCGGTCGTGGTCGCGGCTGTAGCCGGCTATGACTTCGATACTGTTGCCCGAGATCTTCAGGCCGTTGGACGGTTCGCCGGGGATCTGGTGCAGGACGCTGGTCGCCTGGTCGGCGGGAATGCCGTCGAACAGGGCATGGGCGCGCAGAAAGTTCCAGTTGCCCATCCACGGCGCGCGGAGATTTCCGACCTGACCGGAATAGGTGAATAAACCCAATTCTGCCAATTGCTTAGCGATGCCATCAGCAAGACCGTCTTCGGGCACCATGGCCAACAAAGGCGTGCCTTTGCGGACGGCATCGAGCACGTCAGGCGGCAGTTCGCCCGGGATGACGACGGGCTTCTCGCCCTTCTTGGGCTGAGCTTCCAGGCCGGTCTGTTCGGCGATCTGGCGGCGCTCGATTTCCTCGGCTTTGAGGCCGGAAGCGATGATGGCGTCGTAGTTTCCGCTGGATTTAAAGTCTTCGATAGCGATGGCGGAAATTCCCGCCAGTTGGTCTCGGAAGGATTTGGCGATGCCGGAAACGCCTATTTTCAAAGGGCGGGCGAAGGCCGGCTTCGTGTCGGTGACCCAGATTTCGCGGGTGAAGGTCGAGGTCCAGTGGCCGGGTAGCTCCAGAATGATCTTGTGCAGGCCGGTTTGGGTGAGGACAGGGGACGTGATTTTCTCGGCAAGCAGGTAGCTGAACTGGTCGCGGACGTGTTGAGGTACGGGAAAGGTTTGTATTTCCGAGGATTTGCCGTCAGGCGTGACCAGGCTGAGTTTCAGGGTTCCGGTCAGTTGGGTGTCGGTGTCGTTGAGCAGCCATACGTCCAGTTCGGCGGTTTCGCCGGCCGCAAAGGCCAGCTTTTTGGTCTTGGCAACCGGGCGGACGGGAAGCAGGCTGGACTTGATCAGATCGGGATTTGCCTTGAAATAGCGCAGGTTGTCGACAATGCCGGAATGGTTCTCGATGGCCGTGGTTTCCCAGCCCGAAATCGCCGCGATATCGACCGAGTCGCCGATGCGGATGTTTTCGCAATAGTGCTGCCAGGCGTCATAGGCCTTGCGCCCGACCGACAGAAACAAGGATTCCGTCGTCGGGAAGGCCTTGCGGAAACCCCATGTGTCGAGCCAGGCCGAGGTGTTTTCGACGATGACCGTATGATCGTGCAGGTCATAGGACTTGCCGCCGTGGGCCTTTATGTCGGCGACCAGCTTGACGTGATTGTCGGCGACGGCACAGCCCTGCATCTCGCCGAATTCGACGATGTAGGGCTTGCCGGGTTGGTAGTGGATGTAATCGTCCGGATTCTGATAAAATTTGTCATACCACTGATCACCGGCGCCCTGGTGGTTGACCCACCACCCACCCCATTCCTCGACATCGGAGCGGTAGTAGTGATCGCTGTAGGGCAGGTACATGGCCTGGGCGGCACCGCGGGCGACGAAGCCGTCATTGAGGATGACGATGCGACTGGGGTCGGTGTCATGGATCGCCTTCAGCACCGCCTGGACGTCGGGATTGGCCAGGTTGGCGCCGATCTCGTTCTGCAGGGTGTAGTGGGCCAGAGACGGGTGCGAGCGGAAGGCCTTAGCCATGGCGACGCATTTTTCGACCATGAAGGCGCGGCTGAAGATGTCAGCCTCGGACAGGGTCTCGCCGGGTTTCAGGTCTTTGGCGATGGCATGGCGACCGCCGCCCGGTTCCATGACGCGCAGAAGACCCTGTTCGTCCTGGGCTTTGAACACGTCTGCCTTGCCGACATTGCGGTGGGCGTGCAGCGTGTTCAGCCCCAGCGCCTTGGCCGAGTCGATCTCACGCCGCGCCAGGACCGGCGTCGGCCACATTCCGTTATAGCCCCAGTAGCCCCATGAGATGGCGGAATAGAGCTTGATGCGCTTGCCGTTCAGGCGCAGGACCGCGTCGGTGCCCAGACCGTCGACGCCGAACCAGCGGAAGCCGAAGCGGACATCCCTCGTGTCGACGCCATAGCTGAAGCGCAGGTGATAGAGGTGGCGGTTGTCGAGGTCCCACAGCTTGGCGTTCGGGGCCGAGACGGTGAAGATGCCGTCCTTGAGGCGGATATCGGCCGGGACCGGTTTCAGGTCGGCGTCAAGCAGGACGGCGTTCAGCTTGCGCTTCTTGCCGGTAACTTCGATGTGGCCGGTGACGACGTGCGGATCAGGCGTGTTCAACACCCAGGCGTCGGTGATGTGGTGGTCGATGGGATGGAACGACAACGACATGCCGCGGTCGAGGCCGCCGAAACCGTGCGAGGCGAACAGCTTGGCCTTGCCCCACATCATGGTGGTCGAGTCGCGCCAGTCGTAGCGACCGCCGGGATTGGTGATGCGGATGGTCAGGCGGTTGGGCTGGCCAGGCTTCATGGCCTTGGTGACGTCGCAGTCGAAGGGCAGCTCCGACATGATCGAATAGCCGACCAGTTTTTCGTTGAGGAAGACTTCGGCGCGCAGCCGGGCACCGCGGATGTGCAGGAGGACACGTTTGCCCTTGGCTTCTGCCGGGATGTCGATGTCGCGCCACCACCACGACACACCGCGCCAGGCGCCGTTCTGCGGCACGTCATCGTCCTCGGCATAGCGGTATTCGTCACCGGTATAGGGACGCAGGCCGAAACGGCCCCAGAAATGCTGTTCGACCGTCGCTGGCAGGGTGACGACGGTTTCGGGTGTCAGGGCGCCCCAGCCGCCGGTCGGCGGGTTGACAGGCAGGGTTTTGATGTCGACCTGGGACGGCAGGTAGATGGCGTCGTCCTGCCATTGGGCCGCCTGGTCGATCCACAGGTTCCAGCCGTCATCGGGGAGGGTCATGCCGTGATTCCTATCCAGGCGCGATCGGGGAAGACGGCCTCGAGACGCCATTTCGCAGCGTCTTCGGGTGTCAGCCTGTCCGCCCAGAAGACCCGCATGGCGTCGTTGGCGCCGGGGCCGGTCGAGCCATATTCGGCGAAGTGCGCCGTGGTGTAGGTCTCGGTCTTGCCCGGTGTCCATTCGCGCCAGCCTTCCGGATGGATCTTCCCGTCGATGCGGGTATCGAGGAAGACCACCTGGCCGTAGGGTCGCCAGGCGCGGCCGAAATAGTAGCTGCCGTCGCCCGCTGTCGTCACGGTGCAGTGGTCGAAGATATAGGCCGTGGTTTCCGTCTCGGCTGTGCGGCTGTGGGCGGTGATAAAGGCCTGTTCGCGGGCAATGATATGGATGACAAAGCGGTCGAAAAAGGCCAGGGCATTGCCGAAGATGAAGTCGACATGACCTTCGATGTAGCAGTCGCGGTAGTATTGCCGTGACGGTTCGGTCGGCTTCTTGCTGGCGGCGTAGAGGGTGTCCTGGGCGCCGAGCAGGCGGACGTTTTGGAGTACGGCGCGGTCTGAAGTCAGATACAGGGCGACGGCCTGGGAGGGCTCCGACCTGTTCAGGTGGTAGTCATTCTGGATGGTCACGTTGCTGGCGCGGAAGCCGTCGCCGGTGATGGTCAGGGAGGCGGATTTACCGGTGCCGCCGGCCATTTTCGCGCTGTCGCCCCAGACCAGGACGACGTCTTCGGGTTTGGCGCCAGTGCCGATCAGGTGGACGTCGGTTTTGCTGAGTGCCCATTTTTCGCGATAGGTGCCGGGGGAGATTTCGACCGTGCCGCCGGTTTCGGGCAAGGCGTTCAGGGCTTCGATCACGGTTTTGTAGTCGGCCGGGACGCGGACGGTCGGGCGGCTTTGCGCCAGTGCTGGCCAAGGGGTGGCGGCTGCGGCTGTTGCAGTGGTGAGAAGGAGACGGCGAGTCAGCATGGGAGTCTGCGGGGGTTGTCACAGCATAGGAAGTAAGAAACCCACCACCCCACTTCGCCTTCGCTTCGCTACGGCTTCGTGCGGTCCCCCTCCCCGACAAGCGGGGAGGGGAAAGAAAAAAGATCCTCGTGGAGATGTGGGTGAACATGTTTAAAGGGCCCGGTATTTGAAGTTCTTGAAGCGGGCCTCGCCGGTGCCGGCGGCGTAGAAGCCGGGTTTGAGCATCAGGAAGCCGCCGCGGACATTGTGGTGGTAGCCCGAGACCTCCATGCCGCGGTCGAACCGCTTCCAGGTCACGCCGTTCGACGAGGTGTGGAAGCTGACGATGTGCCGGTCGTTGCGCAGCCGCATCAGCATGCGTTTGCCATACGGATTGGCGGGGCGGCCGCGTTCGATGCCGTATTGATGGGTGATGAATCGGTCCTTGTCGAAGCCCAGGCCGCAATAGAGTTTCTGGTCGTAGAACAGCAGCAGGCCGGCGCGGGCGCCGTCATCGATCTCGATCTCCATCTCGATCTCATAGGCCGGATCGCCGACCACTGTGATAAGCGGCGCCGAGGACGAGGGCGCTTCGCCGGTGGCGGTCAGGTGCAACACGCCGTTGTCGCGGCGGATGCGTTTGGCTTCGTCCGCCGACGGGTTGAAGAAGTTCCACTGGATGCCATACTTGTCCTTGGAGAAGTCGTCAGACAGGGCAAAGCCGTGGTCCTGAGGAGTGCCGCCCTTGGGTTTGGCGAGGGGTTGCGACAGGTCGCCGCCGCCGAAGTCGAACCAGCCGTCGTTCGACCATGTGACCGGCGCCAGTAGGGTCTGCCGCCCAAGGGTCCACAGGCCGTTTTCATAGCCGTGATAGACGCCCCACCAATCGCCGGAAGGTCCTTCGACCAGGGTGGCGTGGCCGCGCGACCACCATTTCTCGTCCAGCGAGGTGGTGCGGACTAGCGGGTTGCGCGGGTGTTGTTCCCACGGGCCGTTGATCGACTTCGACCGCGCCGCGATGACCATGTGGCCGGTGGGCGGACCGGCCGTGCCGCCGACGGCCAGGACCAGGTAAAAAAAATCGCCATGGCGGGTGACCTTAGGCCCTTCCGGCGAAAAGCCTTCGACGTCCCAAATGTCGGGGTAGCGCCACGGATCGTAGACGTGCTCGGGTTCGGCGATGCGTCTGAGGCCGTCGTCGGAGAGGCGGACCCGGTCGCCGCCCGACAGGAACAGCCAGCGCGAACCGTCTTCGCCGACGGCATGGCCGGGGTCGATATGGGCCGGCAGGTCGAGGTCTATGGGGTCTGACCACGGGCCTTTGATATCGTCAGCCCAGATGACCCAGGAGGTGGTCTTGCTGTCCGGGGCGGTGGTCTTTTTGGTCGGTATATAGAGGTAGTAGCGGCCGTTGTGCTTGATGAGTTCCGGCGCCCAGACTGAGCCGATATTGCGCGTCAGGGCCGCGGTGATGGGCTGCCAGTTGATCAGGTCCTTCGAGTGCCAGATTATGAGCCCAGGATAGGCGTCGAAGGTTGAAAACGTCATGTAGTAGTCGGCACCGTCCTTCAGAATCGACGGGTCGGGATGGTCGCCGGCCATGATCGGGTTGAGGAACCTTCCGTCGCCGAGGTCGGCCTTGCGCTGGTTTTCGATGCCGCGCGCCCAGGTGACAGGTTTGTTTTCGGGAGTGGCGTTAGCGACGGCGGGAGCGCCGAACAGCAGGGCACCGAGGCTGAAGGATTTAAGCGCATCGCGCCGGGTGTTGGACATGTGGCATTTCCTTATTGGAATTTTCGTCGAAGGGGTGAAGCGGCTGTTTCTGGTCGCGGCATCTCCCGCGCGAAGCGCATCCGAATATCTACCGGACCGTCGTGTTTGTGCGCGTAAACGCTGTCCATCTGGCTTATCTGGCTTATCGGTGGACAACCCTTGCCGAGGTTCAACCGGATCGACGGTCCGTATAACCTCGCCACTGATCGTGCGAGCGAAACCGTCTTTTTTGAAATCCACAGATAAGCCAGATAAGTCAGATGAACGGCGTCAAGACCGGTGAGGCCTCGGGATGAACCAACCGTCCTGTACCCCTCCAACGCTTCGCGGTCCCCCTCCCCACTTCGTAGGGAGGAGGGAGCTTGTGTCTTCGTTCTCATTCAAGACCTCCAACCCTGAGAAGGGTCTTCGGATTGAAAGGGCGGCGGGTGGAAGGGCGGACGGGGTAGCCTCCGGCTTCGGATTCGGAGTGAATGATGCGACCGGTGCCGGCTTTTGCAGCGGCAATGATGGCGGCGTCGATAGGGTCGCGGCTCCAGGGGCGCGAACCGGCGTTGGTGTAGACATGCCGTTCGGTGTTCGCGGGCAGTTTCAGGTTGGCAGGTTCCGGCATCGAGCGGATGAAAGCTTTGGGGACGTAGGTGCCGCCTTCGTCATAGCCATCAGAACGGGCCTGGTAGTAGCCGATGATAGGCGCGACCGAGCCGTCGGCGTAGGTGGCGATATTGCCGGCGGCATGCAGCTCCAGGTCCCCTGCCCCGCCAAAGGTCAGCATGGCCAGGCCGGCGCGGGTATCCTGCCCGCCGCGCATGACATTGCCGCGCAGGATCATTTTGCCCGCGACCTTGTCGCGGCCAGTCCATTGGTCTTCGACCAGCGTGTATTGCGCGCAAGTATGGCCGGGATTTGCAAAGACGTTGCCGGCGACCACCGCCTGACCACCACCTTTGACCAGGGGATGACGCTCATTGTTGTTGGCGTAGAGATTGCCGGTGATGACCACGCCGGTGACGTTGTCGTGGACCAGCGAGCCCATGGAATGCGGGCCTTTTGAGTGGCTGGCGTCGTGCAGGCTGTTGGCGACGATGTTGTTGGAAAAGACGATGTCGTGCGAGGTGTTGCGCCGCCAGTCTTCCAGGGTCGCGCCTCCGAAGCGCGGGCCAGAGGCCGAAAGGGCCTCGTCGACCGCCCAGGTCAGGCTGCAATGGTCGATGACCACGTTGTAAGCCGAGGTGGTGGTCAGGCCGTCGGGCTCGAAGCCGCTCTTTTTGGCCATGCCGGCCGTGCCGGGACGCACGGCGATATGGCGGATGACGACATCGTGCGTGGCGACCGAGATGCCGCCGCGGATCAGGGTAATGCCGGGGTCGGGTGCGGTCTCTCCCGCCACGGTGACGAAGGGCTGGGTCAGTTTCAGGGTGGTCTTGTCGAGATCGATGATCCCGCCGACTTCAAAGACGATGGTGCGCGGGCCAGCTTCGTCAAGCGCGGCCTTCAGGGAACCGGGGCCTTCGCGGTCGAGGGTGGTGACGCGGACGATACGGGCCGCCGCACGCGCGGCACCCGGCAAGAGGAGACCCGCCGCCGTCATCACCAGAAGGGATCGCCGATCGATCACAGCCGTACTAGCCCGTTGTCTTTCAGGCGGAAGACGGCCGTTTCTCCGGCTTTCAACGCCATCGATTGCGTCTGCCCGTCGTAGACCAGGGTGGCTTTTTCACCGAAAGCACTGGTGACAGTGACGCGGTCGGCGCGACCGTCCTTCCAGGCGATGTCGAGGGTAAAGCCGCCACGCGCCTTCAGGCCAGTAACCTTGCCGGTGGGCCAGGCTTTCGGAAGGGCGGGCAGGATTTGGATCTCATCGTCATAGGATTGCAGCAGCATCTCAGTCATGCCCGAGGTGCCGCCGAAATTGCCGTCGATCTGGAACGGCGGGTGGGCGTCGAACATGTTGGGATAGGTCCGTTCCGGCCCCAGCAGAAGCTTCAGGATGGAATGGGCACGGTCGCCTTCACCCAGCCGCGACCAAAGGTTCAGCCGCCAGGCAATGGCCCAGCCGGTCGACAGGTCGCCGCGCTGGTCCAGCGACACCTTGGCCGCCTGGGCGAGATCGGGCGTTTTGCGCAGGCTGATCTGGCTGGACGGAAAGGCGCCGTAGAGGTGCGAGACGTGGCGGTGATGCAGGTCGGCGGCGTCGAGGTCCCAGTCCTCTTGCCATTCCTGGAGCTGGCCGGCCTTGCCGATCTTGTTCGGCGCCAGTTGACTGCGCAGGCCGGCGATTTCGCTGCGGAACGCCTTGTCGGTTTTGAGACTCTCGGCGGCGCGGATGGTGTTGGCGAACAGGTCGCGGAGGATCTGCATGTCCATGGTCGGTCCGGCGCAGATTGAGGTGCCAAACGTGTGGCGGTTCTCCGGCGAGATCGACGGCGCGGTGACCATGAAGCCGGTATTGGGATCCTTGACCAGGGTGTCGACGAAGAACAGCGTCGCGCCCTTCAGAAGGGGGTAGATCTCCATGAGATAGGCGAGGTCGCGGCCGTAATCGTAGCGGTCCCACAGGTGCAAGCACAGCCAGGCGCCGCCGGTCGGCCAGGTGCCGTAAAAAGCCGCATCGATCGGCGCCGTGGCCCGCCACAGGTCGGTATTGTGGTGGGTGACCCAGCCGCGCGCGCCATACATGATACGGGCGGTTTCCGCGCCGGTGACGGCGATGTCCTTGACCATGGCGACCAGTGGCTCGACCATCTCTGGCAGGGCGGTCGGCTCGGCCGGCCAGTAGTTCATCTGGGTGTTGATATTGATGGTATATTTGCCGCCCCAGGGGGCGTTCAGCTTCTCGTTCCACAGGCCCTGGAGATTGGCCGGTTGCGTCCCCGGGCGCGAGCACGAGATCAGCAGGTAACGGCCATATTGGAAATACAGGGCGGCCAGGGCCGGATCGTCCTGGCTGATGGATTTGGCGATGCGCTCATTGGTGGCCAGGTCGGCGAAGGCGTTGCGGCCGAGGTCGATGCTGACCCGGCCGAACAGCTTTTGGTGGGCGGCGATATGGTCGGCCAGCATCGCGTCATAGGGACGCTGCGTGGCGTTTGCGATCTGGGTTTTGGTGATCGCGGTCGGGTCGCCCGAGACATCGCGGAAGGTTTTGTAGTTGGTGGCGGCGGCCATGTAGACGATGACGCTGTCGGCGTTAGTGACGATCAGTTCGTCATGGCCGGTGGTTTGGGTGCCACCCTGGGCGACGACCTTGACGCGGGTCTCAAAACGCAAGGCGCCTTCGATTCCATTGTGCGGACCGTTGCGGCCTTTCAGAACGATGTCCTGGGGGGATTCGATCGCGATGTCGGCGACCTGCGGGCTTTCGAAGCCGAGCTGGAAGCCGATCTTGCCGGGCTGGTCTGCCGTCAGGCGCATCACCATCACCTGATCTACGGCTGAGATAAAGGTTTCGCGGGTGAAGCGGGTTCCGTTCTGGGTGTAGGTCACGGTCGAGAGGGCGCGTTCGAGGTCCAGTTCGCGACGGTAGTTCGACGCATTGGACGAGACGCCGAAGATCAGGCTTAAGTCCCCGATCGTCTGGTACGACACCTGGCGGATGGGGTTGGCCATCATCTTCGCCTGGATCAGGTCCTGGGCCTTCAGGTACTCACCGGCGAAGATCAGTTTGCGCACCTCCGGCAGGGCGGCCAGGGCTTCGGGGTTGGCGGGCTGGTACGGCGCGCCGGCATAGAGGGTGTCTTCGTTCAGCTGCAGCCGTTCGCGGGCAACGCCACCGAAGACCATCGCGCCGAGGCGGCCATTGCCCAGAGGCAGGGCTTCGGTCCATTCGATGGCGGGCTGTTTGTACCACAGAACGAGGTCTTTTGGTGCCGTTTGGGCGGTCAGGCGCGCGGGTATGGCGGCGGCGACGGCGGATGCGGCGGCCAGGTGAAGCGTGGAACGGCGGGAAAGGTCGGGACTCTGGCGGGGCATAGGCACTTTCATACTATGTATGACTTTGGCGTGGTGTGACTTTGACTTAGCCATCACGGTAAGCCGTAAGACTAAGGGGCCGTTCCGCTGACGATAAAGCCCCTCCCACCGCTTCGCGGTCCCCCCTCCCCGTGAAGAACGGGGCGGGAGAAGGAAGGTTAAAACAGTCTTGCCCAGTCAAATCAGAAAAAAAAAGGGCGGGCGGGTTAGGCAACCCGCCCGCCTGAGTGGCCAGCTTGTCAGGAATGTCGCATTCCACAACGGGGAGCTGGATCTGGAGAACGGCGAAAAGAAAGGGTCGATTGGGGCGCCCCGGTGCCCCAACCAACAAGGTTGGATCATGGCGCAGGAGACGGCGCCATGATCCGGGAAAGTTAGTATTTGTAGCGCAGGCCCAAGGTGATGGTCCGGCCGGTCGAGCCGTACTGGGTTACAACGGGTTGATCATAAGCGTAGCGGTTGGTCGTCTGGTTGGTCAGGTTCAGACCTTCCAGGGTGACCGTCCAGTGCGGCGCCGGGTTGTAGCTGATGGCGAAGTCGACGTTCAGGGTTTCTTCCGAACCGCCGAACTCGTTCATCAGCGGACCGTCGCACGGCGTGCCGTCGGCGTTCAGGCCGACCGAGCAGGCGCCAGACGCGATCGGGTAGTTGGTGTAGTAGCCCTTGCGCTGGGCGGCCGAGATACGGGCGCTGAGCTTCTCCGTTTCATAGTAGAAGGTCAGGTTGATGGCGTCGGGCGAAGCGTTGAGCCACGGGCCATTGCCGTAGGTCGGCGCCTTGGTGACCACGCCTGTTGTCGCGTTGACCGTGCCCGGATCCAGAATATAGGTCAGTTCCGAGTCGATGTGCGTCATGTTGAACTGCACGCCGGTATGCTTGAACTGCCAGGGCAGGAAGCTGAAGTCCTGCTGGTAGCTGAACTCCCAACCCTGGAGCGTGCCGCCCGGTGCGTCGCTGACCTGACGGGCCAGGAAGGGACGGTCGTCGGTGATATAGGCGATCTGATCGGCATCGGTGAACTGCAGCTTCAGCGCGTCGATGGCGTCAGTATCGAGGAAGGTCGACAGCGGTGCCGAGTACAGGATGGTCTGCGGATAGGACTCGATGTCCTTCTTGAACAGCGACAGCGACAACAGACCGTTCTTGGCGAAATACCATTCAGCGGCGAAGTCGTAGGCCGTGGCACGGAAGGGCTTGAGCTTGGGGTTGCCGACGGTGAGCGTGCCGCCCGCCGCCTCGCCGCCCGCTGCCGGGACACTGATGGCTGACACGGCCGGGGACAGGTTGACCAGTTGCGGCCGCGCCATGACCTTGGATGCGCCGAAGCGCAGGTAGAGGTCGTCCATAACTTCCCAGGCGACGCTCATCGACGGAAGGAGGTCGTCATAAGAATTGGTGCCGAAGATCATGCGGCCGGCGGTGGTTTCGCCCTGAGACAGGACTTCGGTCGACACTTGGCGGACACCGATATTGCCGAACATGTGGCGGCCCAGCACGTCATGCTTGAAATTCAACTGACCATAGATGCCGCTGGTTTCTTCCGCCACCGTGAAGCTGGCCGTGCGGTTACGCTTGCGGGTGATGCGGAAGTCGCCGTACTTGTTGATGCAGTTGCAGTCGAAGCCAAAGGCCGAGGAGAAGGCTTCGATCGACGGCGCACGGAACGAGGTCGGGGTGCCTTCGGAGATATCCAGGCCGTCGCCGAAGTCGACAACCCGGCTAAGCGAGGCCACTGTGACGCCGGCCTCCTTTTCGGTCGGGTTGAGCAGGTCGCTGTTGCGTTCAAACTGGTTGGTCGAAAAGCCGTATTTGCGCGTAACGGCGCCGAACTTGAATGCAAAGGTGTCGTTGATGTCCCAGGTAAAGTCGGCCTTGGCGCCTTCATAGGTGTTCTCGGTATCGCGCATAAAGTTGCGCATGCCGGAGAAGCCCTTGACGATGCCCCACTTGGACGCATCGGTCAGGTCGAAGCCGGGGTTGAAGGTCGGCATGTCGCCGCCGGCGCGCTCATCGTAGGTGAAGACCTCAGGACGGTCCATCGAATTGAATTCGACCAGCAGGCCCTGGTAGCGATTGAGGGACTTCGAGGCGCCGACCGTGAAATCCGCACGGAAGCTGTCGCTGAAGGCGTGGGTCAGGTTGAGCGACACCTGCTGGAATTCGGTGGTGTACTGGCCACGGTCGGCGGCCGAACGCCAGTCGATATTGCTGAGCTTGAGATAGTCAGCATTGTTGTTGGTGACGTGGGCTTCGTGCACCTTGACGGCTGGGCGTCCGATCAGAGCGTCGCGGAAGGCCATGCCGTTCGTCGAAGCGATATAACCGGGTGATGCCGGACTATTGAAATAGTCGTACGGATCGAGGTTGAAGGGATTGAAGCTGAACTGAGTACCGGCGACAAGGGTCGTGCCGTTCATCTGTTGGCCGCAGTCCTGTCCCGGCGCCAGATTGGTTTCCGTCGCCGCCGTACAGAGGCCCGGATAGAAGTTGCGCTTGTTCGCCGTGGACGTGCCCGCATTGGCGGTGTTGAAGCCAGCATTGGTGTTGTTGCGGTTCAGGCCGACGCTGGAGACCTGATAGATGGTCGATTTGTTCTCGAACTTCGAATACAGGCCGTCGATGGTCAGGCGGGTGCGCGGCGCCAGCTGAATCTGGAACGAGGTGGTGACGCCCAGGCGCTTCTGCTCCAGGTCCTGCTGCTCGATCGAGCCCAGGGCCGGGAATTTCACCACCGAGTTGTTACAGCCGGGCTGGACCGCCGTGGTGTTGGTGGCGGCCGCGGCGCAGCCCGGATACAGCAGGGCATAGGCTGTCGGGTCGGAACCGGTCTGGGCGGCGATCACCGCCGGATTGGTGATGACGCTGCCGAAGGTGGTGCCGGTGGGGGCGGCGAAACCGGCGCGGCCGGGGATTTCGCTACCGGCCCAGGTGGTGCCGCGATAGGTGTAGTCCGAGCTGCCCGGGCCACGACGGAACTGGTCGTTCTCCGACAGCTTTTCGGAATAGGCCACCGAGGCCAGGAAGCCCATCTTGCCGTCCGCCCAGCGCTTGGAGAACAGGCCGGTAATGCGTGGGCTGTTGGTGCCGCCATTGCTGTTATAGGCGTTTTGCACGGAAACGGCGAAAGCGCCGGTCTTGTAGTCGAACGGGCGGCCAGTCTGCAGGTCGACGGTGGCGCCCAGGCTGCCTTCGTCGGTTTCCGCAGACGCCGTCTTGCGCACGGTCAGCGAGTTGAACAGTTCCGAAGCAAAGGTGTTGAAGTCGAAGGCACGCGAGCGGTTTGGCGTCGAGCCGGCGTCGTTGGCGCCCGCCGTCGACAGGGCTTCGAGATTGTTGATGCGGACGCGGGTGAAGTCACCGCCCAGGCCGCGAACGCTGATCTGACGACCTTCGCCGTTGTCGCGGTCGATCGAGATGCCCGGGATGCGCTGCAGCGATTCCGCCAGGTTGGCATCGGGGAAGTCGGCGATGTCGTCAGCATTGATGGCGTCGAGCATGACGTCGGCATTGCGCTTCTTGGTGATGGCGCTGCGCAGTGAGGCGCGATAACCGGTCACGACGACGACATCGTCAGCGGCGGCGACCGGTGCCGCGGGTGCGTCTTGCGCCTGAACGGCGCCGGGCATGAGGCCCGCAACCGTAAGCGCCAACACTGAAGCTCCGAAAAGTTGAACCCTGCTCCCCGAGCGGATGGCATTCCGTTTCATGATGTTCTTCCTGGTTTTTCCTGCGTGGCGATGCCTGCCACTTTTTTACTTGCGATGACCCGGATTTAGACACCGGTGTCATTTCACGACCTATTAGCACATTTTCCGAAATCGGAAATACAAAACGAACTAACTGTCATATTTATGTGCATCTTTGAGCGATTCAGAGCGAATACGTGGCAAAATCATCACAATTGTAGAGATGTACTAAATATAAAAACAATCATATACATATTTTATACTTGCAATGCGCATCGCCCTTTGCGCTAAAAGCACAAAGGTTCATTCTATTTTTCGCCATATCAAACGGCGAAGTTCAATTTTTACTTTCTACATGTACGGCAAGCGGGTTCTCGTCATGTCATAGGCATGTCCGGTTGGTGCTTTCCGTCAAAAACTGTAGCGAAGACCGGCATGGAGGCGGCGGCCGCCCAGACGGTAATCCGTCGTCCGGCGGGCCACGGAATCGCTCCAGGTGCCATTGGTCTCCTTGGTGAGGTTGAGCCCTTCCAGGCTAAGCGTCAGGCGGTCGGTGACGCGATAGCTGGCCGAGGCGTCGATATAGGTGGCAGCATCCATGCCGTTGGCGTCAGTGTTGAATCCGCCCGGCACGGCCAGGAGGTATTCGTCGCGGTAGTTGGCCGACACCCGGGCTTCGAACCGGCCCTTGCTGTAATAGAGGGTGGCGTTGGCCGAATTTCGCGACAGGTAGATCAGGTCCGCCGTCACGATGACACTGCCCAGCGCCGAAGTGGTAAAGTAGTCGATCTGGCTGTTGGCGTAGGTGTAGTTCATGCGCACGCCCAGGCCCGACCAGATGCCGGGCAGAAAGCGCAGCGGCTGCTGATACGTGATTTCGACACCATAGAGCGGTCCGCCCGGCGTATTGACCGCACGCTGGATGACAAAATCGTCGGTGACCGTGGCGCCGGTTCCCGACAGCAGCTCGGCCGGCAGGCCCGTGGTGGCATAGGGCGCGACATGGGTCAGGGACTGCACGTAGGTCGAGATGTCCTTGTAGAACAGGCCAACCGCGGCGACCGTTCCCGTTGTCGGGTACCACTCCCAGGACAGGTCGTAGCTGACGGCGCGGTAGGGCTCGAGATAGGGATTACCCGTGGTGACCCGGCGGGCACCGCCATTGACCTGGACGCTGGTTTCCGCCGCCAGGCTGGCCAGGGGCGGGCGGGCGATGACCTTGGCGGCGGAAAAACGCAGGACGGTGTCACCGTTGAGATCGGCAGCGATGTTCAAGGACGGCAGGGCGTCCGAGTAGGTGCGGTGGACCTGGGTCAGGCGCTGGCCCGACGGGTCGATCGAGACCGGCACATTGGCGATGAACTCCGACACCTGGTCGGTGCGGACCTGGCGCACACCGATATTGCCGCGCACCGGAACGCCCCACACTGTGCGGCGGAACTCGGCCTGGGCATAAAGGGAAGTATCGTTCTCAAAAACCGCCTGGTTGAAGCCGCGCGCCGCCGGGTTGGTGGTCGACAGCGCCGTGCGGCCGGTATTGCCCAGCAGGTCGTACTCGGTGATGAAGGCGTCGATGTCGGGAATGCGCCAGCAGTCGGGCGAGTGTCCGGCTTCGAGGATATCGGACAGGCCGCAGAAGGGTTTGGTCAGGGCCTCGATCCCGACCGACGGCGCCGGGAAGTTGGCCTCGCCCTGGATCAGCCGGTAGAAGATGCTGCGGAAGCTGTAGCGCTTGGCCTCGGCGCCAAGGGTGAGGCGCCAGGCGTCATTGAGGCGATAGTTGAACCGGGCCTGGGCGACCTTATAGCCATTGTGCAGATAGTTGGGGCGCAGGCGCAGTTCCGGGCCGGTCGCGCCGGTGCCGCCCGGTTGGGTAACGCGCGGGCCGAAGTACCAGTTGGACGGTTCGCTGACGTCGAAGCCGTAGTCAATCCTGGGGCGGTACTGGCCGCCATCGCGAATGTCGTAGCTGTAGCCGTCGACATTGAAGCGGTCGATCTGGGCCGAGACTTCGAGATTGGCGAACTTGGAATAGGAGACGCCGAACAGGCCTTCGAAACCGAGGCGGTCGGAAAGGTCGTGCTTCAGGCTGAAAGAGGCCTGCTTGAACATGGTGGTAAAGTTTTCGATGGTCACTTCGGAGCGGACATCGACATTGTCGAAACGGCCATAGACCAGGGTGTTGTTGCCGTCGACCACGGCGTCTAGAGGGACACTTTCAGGCTTGCCGCCCTGAGAGGCGCCGCGGCTGAAGCCGATGGCCTCGAGGAAGTGGTCAGTGCGCTGCGTGCGGAACTGCGAATAAAGCAGGTCCAGGGTCATCAGGGTGTGCTGCGACGGCTGCCACTGGGCGCTGGCGGTCATGCCGACGCGCTCGACGTCGCCCTGGAGGTCGGTATAGCGGTAGAAGCGCGGGATGTAGGTGGTGGCGCGGTTGACGCTGTTATAGGCGGCGGTCGCCTGCGTCAGGTTGGCGACGTCGCATGGGCCGCCAGTGGCCTGGGTCGGCTTGCAGAAGCCGCCGTCGGCCGTGCCCTGGTTCCAGCCGCCGCTGTTGACGCCCTGCAGATCCAGCGGGGTCAGCGACCAGGCGGCCGAGACCAGGATACCGGCGCGGTCACCGGCAAAGGTGTTGCTGAGCATGACGGAGGCGCGCGCACCGCTGCGGTCACCCAGGTCATTATAGGTCAGTTGCGTGCCGGCGGCGAGGTGCGGCCCCTTGCGGTCCAAAGGATGCGGCGTAACCAGGTTGACCGTGGCGCCCAGAGAGCCTTCCGGCTTGTCGGCGCTGGAGGTCTTCAGCACATCGACCCGGCTGAACAGCTCGGACGGGAAGACGTTGAAGTCGAAGCCGCGCCCACGGTTGACACCTTCGGCTAGGCCATCGGTCGCGGCCTGGGCTTCCAGGCCGTTAATCTCAACGCGGGTGAAGTCCGGCCCCAGACCACGCACGGTGACCGAACGGCCCTCGCCCTGGTCGCGGGTGATGGCGACGCCCGGCATGCGCTGGATGGCTTCGGCCAGGTTGTTGTCGGGGAACTTGGCCATATCCTCGGCCAGGACGACATCGACAACACCATCGGCCCGGCGTTTAATGCGCATGGCTTCGGTCAGGCTCTGACGGTAGCCGCGCACGATCACCGGCTGGGGCGGCTCGGCCTCCCAAACGGCCAGGGGCTGGGGGGCGGGGCGGACGACGGGGGCAGCTTGCGCAGGAAGGGGCGCGACAATGTAGGAACCGCCGCGGGTTGTGCTGACGCCGAGGCCCGTGCCCGACAGCAGGGCTTCGAGCGCGGCCTGGGTCGAATAGGCGCCACGCAAGGGTCTGGCCTGACGGCCGGCGACGGCTTCCGGTGAGAAGATGACGTTGGCGTGGGTCTGGGAGCCGATCTCAGTCAGGGATTTCGACAGCGGCTGGGCGGGCAGGTCGAGGTCGTACAGGGAGGCAGCCTGCGCCGCGGGTGCGGACATCAGGGCCAACGCCAGCGCGGCGTTCAAGCTCAAAAATCGAGCATAACTTCCCATTTCCCCTTGCCTGTAACGAAGCGTCTGAATGCGCTCCTTAGTGTTGAGACGGATCAGCGTCAGAAACCTGACATTTTTTAGCTCAAGCGCCGCCGCACGGGCGGCCCCGATGGCTCGCGCAAACGTGCGCGGCGACCACAAAAGTGCTTTTTGGCGCCCGCTGTGAAGAATTTTAGCGCGACAGAACGATGGTCTCCCCGGAACGGCGCGCCTTCAGGCGGTTCATCTGAGCGACGGCGACGGCGAATTCGGCAGCGTCATTGGTTTCGAACACACCCGAAACGCGCAGGGCCCCGACCTCCGGATCGGCGATGATGATGCGGACCGGGCCGTAGCGGTTCAGTTCGCCGGCAGCTTCGCGCAGCGAGATGTCCGAGAAGATGACCTCGCCATGGCGCCAGGCGGTGACGGTATCGACCACGGGCTTATCCAGCACCGGTCGGGATGGACCGCCAAAGGTCAGGCGCTCACCGGGCAGAAGGATGGCCAGGCGTTGGAGGCCGTCGCCGTCGCGGCGCGACACCTCGACCTTGCCGTGGATCAGGGTGACGGCGGTGTGGTCGGGATTGCGGCGGACCAGGAAGGAGGTCCCTAGCGCCTTGACCTGGCCATCGCCGACGGTGACGACGAAGGGCCGCTTGGGGTCGGGCTTGACGTCGAACAGGGCCTCACCGCGATCGAGCGCGACCTGGCGCTGGCCCGGGCCGTAGGCCACGGTGACGCGGCTGTCGGTATTGAGCGAGACGCGCGAGCCATCGCGCAGGGTGGTGACCTGCTGTTCGCCCGGCAGGGTTTCATAGACGGTCGGCTGCGACATCCACAGGGCGCCGGCGGCGACCATGGCGGCGACGGAAGCAGCAGCGACGGCGGCAAAGGCGCGGCGGCCACCGGCTTTTCTGGCGGGTTTGGCGCGGATGGGGAAGTCGTCATTGGCAGCGATCGCCTGGCGCACGGAGGCCGCGCCCGGCAGCAGTTCCCACACCTCGGTAGCGCGTTCGAACGCCGCCTGGTGATCCGGATGGGTGTTCAGCCAGTTCTGGAAAGCGGCTTCGGTGTCGGTGGAGCGGTCATCGTGTTGGAGCCGCGCCAGCCAGGCCGAGGCCTCAGCATCCGCCTGCTCCCGTTCCGCTGTTCTAAGTCTCACCATCCGTCCATCCACTTCATCAGTTCGAGAGTCGCCCGCGCCACCTGTTTTTCGACGGCGGCGACGGTCATGCCCTCGGTCTGCGCAATCTGTTTGAAACTCAGTCCATCCAGCCGGCGGCTGAGCAGGATTCGCCGGGTTCGTTCCGGCAGGGTGTCCAGACCTTCGGCGGCGCGTCTCAACCGCGCCTGGGCCCGGACGATCTCATCCGGCGGCGGGGTACGGTCAGCGACCTGAAGCAGCTCGTCGGCGACATCGACGAACGGCGAGTCGCGGCGGCGGCGCGCGCGATCCATCGACAGATTGACCGCCGCGGTAACCAGCAAGGCTTCGCGCGAGCGGACATGCTGCTTGCGTTCGTATTCTTCGACGCGGAGGAAGGCGTCCTGGACGATGTCGTCGGTGTCCTGCATGAGAACGCCCCGCCGCAGCAATGCGCGTCGGGCTTTCTCCAGCATGGCCTGCAGTGGCGACATCAACGGAACCTTCGAGTCTCAGTTATGAGACGTATGCGAAGGGAAAACCTGACATGGCTGGCTGAAAATCCGGTGAATATTGTGGGCGGTGGAAAGGAATGGAACGACGACGCCTTCTCCTCCCCTGCTTGC
>NZ_GL883078.1:1030910-1034886 GCF_000204015.1 Asticcacaulis biprosthecium C19
AGACTTCGAATATCCGCCTACCGCGCTCCTACCGCACCGGCGGCGCCAGCAGCGCATCAACGTCGGCGTTGCGGTCGACCGTCAGTTTACCATCGACCAGTTTCAGTTCGGCGACCTGGATCACCGTGCGCTGGTTCCAGTGCGGGTCCTCGGGCTTCTCGGCGCCCTGGTGGACGAAGTAGTAGATAAACGCCCGGTCGCCCGACACCACCACATCGGGATGCTGGCCCTTTGCGCGGTCGGTCGGATTCATACCGGGCTCAGCCAGGATAAAGCCGTCCTGTTGCACCCAGGTCGTGGCGTCGTCAGAGCTCAGGACCGCTAGGCCCTTCCACGCATCGAAGACCATCCAGTATTTCCCGGCAAGGCGGAACACTTTCGGGCCCTCGCCGCGGGTCTCGCTGACCGGTGTATCCCCTACCCGCTTCCAGGTCTTCATATCCGCGCTGTCGGCCGCCATGATGCGCGAGCCCACCGTCTCGTCCTTGTACCACAGACGATATGTGTCCCCGACCTTGATGACGGCGGCGTCGATGATCCGGCCGATGTCGAGTTCGACGTCACCGGCGCAGGACCACGTCTTCAGATCCGGACTGGTCAGATGGACGATGCGGCTGGTGGCGCCGGGCTGACCCCAGCGGTTGAAGATGCCCGGCACGATGGTCAGCCACATGTGGTAGCCCTCGCCGTCCCGGTCTTCGCCGCGGAAGACCTCAGGTGCCCACAAGGTCGTGCCGGTGCATTGTGCGGGAAACACCGCCGTGCCGCTATAGTCCCAGCTCAGGCCGTCGGCGGAGGTCGCCACACCGATCGGCGTGGCATGGACCCAGGCGACGTCCTTCAGGTCGGGCGCCTTCACGGTGGCGCGACGGTTGGTGTAGAACATGGTCCAGCGCGCCTGAGCGTCATCCCAGACGATCGAGACATCGGCGGCGCCGTCGTACACCGGGTCGCGGTAGAGCGGCTTTTGCGCCACCTTCAGGGCCGGCGCCCAGGTGAAGCGCACGCCGTCCTTGCCGTCCGACTGCGGGCCGGGGCTGTCGGCGACGACTGCGCCGGTTTGGGGATCGATGCGCAGGAAGCGGTTGGTGACCAGCGACATCAGGGCTAGTTCGCCGGTCGGGGTTTCAATCCACTGGAAGCTCTGTGCCGTGCCCGGTTTGCCGGTTTTGAGACTGACCGCGCCATCGGCGGCTACGGTCAGGAAGGCGTCCCCGAACTTCAGGGCGGCACGGCCCAGCTTCATATCGACCACCGCGACATCAGCCGGGGCACCGCGGTTGGGTTTGCCATCGGTCACGCCCAGACCGGTCGGCGCCGCCCATGAGGTCAGGCGGATCGATTGGCCATAGGGGATGGGCTTCATCAGACCGCGCGGATGGGGTTCGTAGACATCGATCGAGTCGAAATCGGCATAGCCACCTTCGGCGCGGCGGGTGTTGTAGGCGAACAGCGAATAGCGCACGCCCTGAAAGGTGATCAGTTGGAATGCCATGGTGAAGGGCTCGCCGGTGGGCAGCCAGGTTTCGCCATCGGTCGAGTAGGAAAACCGCGCGATTTCGGTCATGAAGTCGGCTTCGGCGCGCAGCCAGACCTTGGTGGCGTCGATCTTCACCCGTGTCGTGGCATTGGTGTATTCGTTGAACTGGACCAGGAAGAGCCCGTCGTCGCCGCGTTCAACGCCGATCCAGGCATAGGGCTTGTTGGTCAGGGCCAGGCCAGCGACGTCGCCGGGCTTCAGGCCCGCGGCATCCAGCACGGCGGTCGGGGTCGATTGCGGCCCGATGGCGCGCTGGGTCAAGGTGTTGCGCGCCGTCCAGAAATCCGCCGCCGACAGGGTATGCAGGCGCAGGTGCCCCGGACGCTCGGTCAGCGACCATTTGGCATCGACCGGAACGTGGCTCCATTGCCAGACGGGTTTCAAGGTGGCGCCGGCAAAGTCGTCACTGCGTTCGTACGGCATGTGCGGCGCGACCTTGTACTTTGTTTTGGGCTTCACCCAGGTGCGCGGATTGCGCGTCAGGTTGCCGGGCAGGCCGAAATAGGGCCAGCCGTCCTTCCAGGTGATGGGGGCCAGGGCCGTCAGGCGACCGACGGAGTTGTAGTCCATCATCGAAAAGCCCCACCACTCGCCTTCGGGGGTCTGGACCAGGCCGCCCTGGTGCAGCGACATGCGGCCATTGGGCGCCGGGTTACCGGGGTGGATGCGCAGGAAGGGCTGACGGCCGCCGACTCTGTTGCCTTCGGCCAGGCCGAAATCCTCATCGATGCTGATCGCCTGATTGACGTCGTAGGGTCCCCAGATGGTGTCGGCGCGCGCCGCCGGCATGCGCATGCGGCCGTCGAACCAGGCCGAGGTGATGTAATATTTGCCGTTCAGTTTATAGAAATGGACGCCCTCGCCCATGCCGGCGCTGTGGGGGATGATCTCGCGCTCGGTGCCGGGGACAATGTCGGACAATTCGGCGTTCAGCTCAGCCATCCGGATGCCCTGGTAGCCCCAGATAATGTAGGCCTTGCCGCCGTCGAACAGCACCGACAGGTCGTGGAAGGACCGCTTCATCTGGGCGTGGGTCCACGGGCCTTTCGGGTCGGTGGCGGTGAAGAGCTGGGTCGTCTGGCCGTTGACATTGCTGAAGATATAGTACTTGCCGTCGTGATAGCGGAAGGTCGGCGCCCAGATGCCCTGGCCGTAGACACCCTTGCCGTCTTCAAGGCGAAAGCCAGGCCCCAGGTCCAGCTTGGGGCTGACATAGGTCAGGAACGTCCAGTTGACCAGATCTTTGGAGTGCAGGAGCGGCAGGCCCGGCATGGAATGCATGGTGGTGCCGGTGAGGTAATAGTCGTCGCCGACACGGATCATATCGGGGTCGGAAAACTCGTCGTAAAACAGCGGATTGGTGAAGGTGCCGTTGCCATTATCGGCTGTCCAGGTCGTTGGCCAGGTGGTGGGCGTTTCCTGGGCATACGCGGTGGTGATACCGGCCAGGCCGAGACCGACGACGATGACCAGTCCGGCGATGAACGAACGCATGAGATTTTCCTACCTGTGGCATTATGATTATTATGTCGGACAATTACATAACGCGACGAGGCGAGGATGAGCAAGGGAATTTGTGCGGGTTTGCGGGTCTGTGGAGCGTTTGGAAAAAAGTTTTATGCGGTTGTTGACGCGTCAAAACTTTCTGACTATAGGTCGCCGCCTCCGGTCTAGGCCGGGGACCGCAGACCTAGAGACGTGCCCAGGTGGCGGAATTGGTAGACGCGCTGGCTTCAGGTGCCAGTGATGTAACAGTCGTGAAGGTTCGAGTCCTTTCCTGGGCACCATCTGCTTGAAGCGCTAAAGCGCTTATCCCTTACAGCCGATCTTCCGCGCCGCGTTGAACATTTTCGCGATCACTGTGGGATGGGCGATGTTATCGAAACCGATATCACGCAAAGGCAGACCGCGGCGGCGAAAACCCCGCCTGAGGGGAGACGTGAGCAGAGCGCGGCAAAAGCCGGTGGGTAGTGCCGGGGCAGACGTCCGGACGTCTGCCTGTTGATTTTGCTGTGCCCAGCGCTCGTCCGCTCCCCTCAAACGGGAAGTTGGAAATTTTTGATTCACAATGTCAAAGGCCGTCTCGGGAGCCACCAAACGCAGTCGCGTGCGGGTCGAGGCGGGGAATACGGCTCATATGAGCCTCCCGTTCACTGGCCATACACCGGCTAGCCTCGAAAAGTGTCCGCACCTCGAAAACGTTCAGTGGCAGGTGACGACGCAGACGTCTCATTACCGTCGAGCGAAATGTATTAAAACTACATTACAAAGTCAAGCGCAAAATGTGTTATACATACATTTTCGACGGTCGCGAGCCATCAAGCAACCAGAGGAATTTAAGGTGGTTACGACCATTCTTCTGCAACTCATCGAACGGCTGGCCGAATGAGGTCGAAGCAAGGTCAGTAAGAATTTGACCACGAACGGCACGAACAA
>NZ_GL883078.1:1034906-1037128 GCF_000204015.1 Asticcacaulis biprosthecium C19
AACACGAACTTCAGGTCTTTGCCCCACGGCCGCGGAACGGCAACATCAAGTTTGCCCAAACGTTTGTGTCTGTTCGTGCCGTTCGTGGTCAAATTCTTCTTCTGGTTCAGCTCGCCATTGACGGGGGTGAAAGGTCGCCTTGCGCAAGCGGCAAGATCGTGTCCCAGGGCGTGGTGTAGCTGGGCTGGAAGCGAAGCCGGCTGCGTAGCGCTCAGCAAGAGAGCAGGCGCAGCGGCCGGCTAAGCGGTCTCAACTTTAAGACAGAACCTGCAATCCGTGTTTTTGGATGACCGTCAGCAGCTTCAGCGCCATCCCGCTGGGCCGCTTTGCCCCCGTCTCCCATTTCTCGACGGTGGATTCGCTGGTGTTCAAATACCTGGCAAACACAGGCTGGCTAACACGATTGGCTTCGCGCAACCGCTTGATATCCTGCGGCTCAAAGGGTGTCGGCGCTTCAAATGCCGCCTCGGCAAAATTACGCAGCGTTGTTTTGTCAATAGCGCCAACCTTGTGAAGCGCTTTCGCGGACGCATGGATGGCCTCAAATGCATCGCTCTTGTATACTCTTTTTGTCATCTCGATACGCCTTCACCATTTTGGCTGCAAATTTCGATAAGGTCCCCGTCGTCCAGCAGACTTGCCAATTGACTCGGTTGCAGGGCTGCGTACCCTTTGGCCAGTTCCCGGAATGCCCGTAATTCGTCATCACCGATATTGGCCCGATCCTTCTTGGCGAAGAGATATTCGTAGAACCAGAATTCGTCTGTCTTGGCCAGGATGATAGAGCGGTACATATTCTTGTTAAGGCGCTTTTTGAAAACGCCACCGCCCAGATCATCCGCTTGTCCTTTGACTACTTCGGCAGTGGCCTCACAAAGTTCGTCGTCTCCAATTCTCGCTTTGCGCGCCGCCTTGGAAAACCACCCGGACTTGAAGACACGATACGAGATAATCTGCTCCGCCATGGAAACAATATAGCACCAGGTGCTACCTTTTTCAAGAGATCGGTTTGTCGCAGGTGGCGGTTGACAAGCCTATTCCGTTGCCGCCTCGCGCGCCAGATAGGCGTCGATGATGGGCGATCTGACGTGGTAGTAGTAGACCCCATAATGGCCGTCGTTGTCGTCGTCCTCATCGTGCTGCGACGAATAATCCCACTCCCACCAAAAGCTTTCCGGGTCGGGCTTTTCCCAGATCTCTAACAAAGCGTTGTAGAAGGTCGCGACGAGGGTCTCCCGCTTTAGCCGCAGGTGGCAGTCGAGCTTCGTTTCATCGGTACACCACCGTTCCCAGATGGTGAAAAGGACATAGTCAGGGTCCGGATCGGGTGCCACGCCGAAGCGCAGCAGCCAGCCTTCCGGGCAGACGAGTTCATAGGTAAATTCGCCACCCGCCAAGCGCTCCAGCCAGACTTTGATGTCCTCAAACGGATCTCCATACTGACTCAGCGGCAAGGTCACCGTCTCGGCGTCAAATGTGACGATACAGTCAATGCAGCCGACGTCGGGCGGCGTGAAAACGATCTCGAAACGCTCAACTTCCCGAGCGGGTTCGGGCGCAGGTCCGGGGTCCTTTCGCCAATCCAGGCTTGCCTTAACGGATGCCTGCATCGCAGGCCCAGCTTTCGGATCGAGGCTTTCCAGGGTCATGACGACCCTGCCGTCATAGATGATCTCGGTCTTGATCATTCGCGCCCCACCACCTCGGCTTCCGTCGAAAAATCGCGCTGATAGATGCGCTTTGTGTCGTCTCGGGCAGCGTGATTCAATTTATATCCGGCCATTGCGTCGCATGTCTTCTTTTTATTTCCGCCAAGAGAGCCTCTCGGGACACGGTTGCCGACCCTCGCTGCTCCGCCGCAACGAGATGCGCACGAATAGCCTCAATCTCAGCGGCGGTTTCTTTCTCGCGAACCTGACGCTCGCGTATCAGTTCTCGGATGACTTCACTTTCGTTTCCATAATGGCCGGTCGCGACCTGCCCGGCGATCCAATCGTTTTGTTGGTCCGTAACGGAAATACTCTTTTTCACCATAGTCATAGCGCCCAACCTCTCAAAACTGCATGCTACACTGTAGCATATTATCCCACAATCATGGTGCCGGGAAGTGTGGCCGCTCCTAGTTTCAACGCGAAAAAACGTCTCAGCCCCCTTAACGCTCTGAATTTGCGCTGTCACTGCGGTTAAGTCATTAAGAATTTGACCACGAACGGCACGAACAG
>NZ_GL883078.1:1037148-1048591 GCF_000204015.1 Asticcacaulis biprosthecium C19
ACACGAACTTCAGGTCTTTTGCTCCACCGCCGCGCCGCGGCAACAGCTTCAAAAAAGAGGTCCACAGATTACACAGATTTCTTGTCGGTTCTTAATCTGTGTAATCTGTGTAATCTGTGGATCCCATCTTGCGAAGATGCCGCTGCGCGGCGACGTCAAGTCTGCCCAGACGTTCGTGCCTGTTCGTGCCGTTCGTGGTCAAAAGTCTTCTTCCCGTTCTGCGATACCCGTGTCGGATATGGTGGTCGTGTCCCACTGAGTGGTGGAACTCAGGTGGTCGCGACGCTGGCTCCGTAGCGCCCTGCAAGAGAGACGGCGCAGCCGCCGGCTAAGCGTTTGGTCATCGCCAAATGTCGCAGCAGCGCCGCGACAATGTAACACGACCCCAGACGAACAACATCTCTGACCCGATTACGCGCCGGAGCACGGGCGCGTTCCATAATCGAGTGCAACAGGCGCATGGTCAAACTTCTTCTTCCGGTTCAGCTCGCCATTGACGGGGGTGAAAGGTCGCCTTACGCAACTGGCAAGATAGGCTTGACCGTTCAAGGGCGTGCACGTCGCGCTGCGCCACATAGAGGGAAACAATGAAACAGGTTGCGCCCGGCGATGACTTTGCACCGATTATCCGGCTGATCGAGGCGTCGCGCCAAAAGGCCTATTCGGCGGTTAACACCATCTTGATCGAACTCTATCTTCAGATTGGCGAGACCCTGAGCCGTAAGATCGCCGCCGCCGAATGGGGCGAAGGCGTGACGTCGCGGTTGGCTCAGCATATCGCCGCGACCTATCCCGGCCTACGCGGATTCACCGCGCGCAACCTCTACCGGATGCGACAATTTTACGAGACGTACCGTGACGTTCCAATTGTCGCGGCACTGCTGAGACAATTGCCGTGGACGCACCATTTAATCGTCATGGGCCAGAGCCGGCGTCCGGAAGAACGTGAATTCTACCTGCGTCAGGCCATAGCCGAAAAATGGAGCAGTCGCGATCTGGAACGGCAGATCAAGGCGGCCCTTTTCGAGCGCACCGTCCTGCATCCGCCAAAAGTGTCAGCACTGCTGTCACAAATGCATCCGAACGCCGTGACCGTCTTCAAGGACGCCTATATGGTGGAATTCCTTGGACTTCCTGACGCGCATCATGAATCCGATCTGCATCTGGGGCTGCTGGCCCGGCTGAAGGCCTTCCTGATCGAACTGGGTGGTGACTTCTGTTTTGTCGGGTCGGAATATCCGCTTCAGGTCGGTGGGCGCGACTTCGCGCTCGACCTTCTGTTCTTTCATCGCGGCCTGAACGCCCTGGTGGCGATCGAGCTGAAAATCGGCCGGTTCGAACCGGAGCATCTGGGCAAGCTCAGCTTCTACCTCGAAGCCCTGGATCGCGATGTCCGCAAGGCCCACGAAAACCCAGCCATCGGATTGTTGCTGTGCGCCAGCGCCGACGATGAGGTGGTGGAATATGCCCTCAGCCGCAGCCTGTCCCCGGCGTTGGTCGCGCAGTACCAAACCCAGTTGCCTGACAAGGACCTTTTGCGCGCCAAGCTGCATGAGTTTTACATGTTGAACGCCAGCGGCCAGGGAGAGGACATATAAGCGTGAAGCTCTTTGCGGCCCGAACGGACGGCGTCCGGCCTTCGGCAGCAAGCGCGCCTGAACCCTTTTGAGTTGCCGCCCTTGCCGGTATCCGCATGACGTGCAAATGTCCGGGGAAACTCAGGGGCTTACGGGCGAATCATGAATCCCACCGAAATTGCCGATGCGCTGGACGTCATCGCCAAAGCGCCGTTCGACGCCGCTGAATTCGGCTATGCCTTCGCCGACGCCACCGACAATGCCCGCGCCACCATCGCCAAGCTCAGATCCGGCGCCACCAACAAATCCGACCTGAACGGCGGTGTGCTGCTGAACCGCAAATTCCACTATGCACCGGCCTTGCCCAGCGACACGGCCCAAACCCTGGCCGCCCTGCGCGCCAGCAAGAAGACCGCCTCGGCCAAACCGGTCATCCTGATCGCCACCGACGGCCAAATGATCGCCGCCGAACACCCGAAATCCGGCGACACCCTGCATTGTCCCTTCAACGAACTGGGCACCCATTTCGCTTTCTTCCTGCCGGCGGCGGGCAAGGACCGCTATCAGGCCGCCGAGGAAAACCCCGTCGACGTCAAGGCTTCGGGTAAGCTGGCCAAGCTCTACGACGCTATGATGCGCGTCAATCCCGACTGGAAGCAGGCCGAACGCCGTCACGACATGAACCTGTTCATGACACGGTTGATCTTCTGCTTGTTCTCCGAAGACGTCGGCATCTTCACCCAGCATCAGTTCTCCCACGCTGTCTTTTCCTATGGCGGCAATAAGGGCGAGCACGCCCGCGACACCATTGTCTCGGCCTTCGCCGCCATGAACCGGCCCAAGGGCGAGCGCAGCGACCTGCCGGCCTGGACGGCGAACTTCGAATACGTCAATGGCGGGCTGTTTACCGGCACCATCGATGCGCCGGACTTTGACCCGGTTGCCTTCCGCTATCTGCGTGACTGCTGCGACCTCGACTGGAAACTGATCAATCCCGACATTTTCGGCTCGATGATCCAGTCGATCGCCGACCCCGACGCCCGGTCGGAACTGGGCATGCACTATACCTCCGTGCCCAATATCATGAAGGTGCTGGGGCCGCTGTTCCTGGACGATCTCGACGCTGCCATCGACAAGGCCTGGGACAAGGCATCCGCCCTGCGCGCGCAACTGACCCGGCTGTCGAAGATCCGTGTCTTCGATCCGGCCTGCGGTTCCGGCAACTTTCTGGTCGTTGCCTATCGCGAACTGCGCGAACGCGAAATCCGCCTGCTGAAGCGGCTGGGCGAACTGGAGGCCAACCCGCAGAACGTCATGTGGTCGTCGGTCAGCCTGGGCCAGTTCCATGGCATCGAAATCACCGACTTCGCCGCAGAAACCGCCAAGCTGGCCCTGTTTATCGCCGAATATCAGGCCAATGCGCGCTTTGCCGACGTCTTCGGGCGGATGCCGGCCCTGCTGCCGCTACGGGACGGTGGACATATTGTGTGCGACAACTCTCTCCGCCGTGATTGGGAGGAAGTTTGTCCGCCGCCCGTTGCCGAAGAAGAGGTTTATATTGCGGGTAATCCGCCCTTCCTTGGCGATAACGCCCGGTCTCCAGAGCAGAACAATGATATGGATTTTGTTCTCGCCGGACATTTAGACGCTCACAGGCGTATAGATTTTGTTTCGTGCTGGATATTTAAAGCGGCAAATTATCTACGAAATCGCAATGCAAAATCTGCTCTGGTGTCCACAAACTCAATTTGCCAAGGTCAATCTGTTGGTGCTCTCTGGCCGGAAATTCTTAAAAACGGCCTAGAAATTGGCTTTGCTCATAGATCATTTAAATGGAGAAATAATGCTGCCTCCAATGCCACTGTAATGTGCGTTGTAGTTGGTTTGAGGAATATAACAAAGGATAGGAAGAGAGTATTTGAAGGTGATTTAGAGTCGGAAGCAGCTAATATAAATGCGTATTTATTGGATGCTTCAGATATTTTTGTTGAGGCATCATCGAGATCTATTTTTAACCTGCCATATATGGAGTATGGAAATAAACCCACTGATGGTGGCCACCTTCTTTTGACGCCTACAGAACGATTAGAAATTCTAAGTCGCTCTCCCGAAGCAGCTCCTTATATCAAGCGCCTGATGGGGTCTGACGAAGTGATAAATGGGATTGAGAGGTATTGCATTTGGGTAACTGACGAAGAGGCAACAAACGCTTCAGCTTTACCGCCATTGAAGGAAAGATTTGATGCCGTTGCAAAATTCAGGGCATCCAGTAAAGCGGCCCAAACACGACCTGCAGCGGCATACCCTCATCGCTTTCGTCAAGCGCAGAACTGGGCACGCGAACAAGCACTGTTTATCCCTATACATTCGTCAGAAAATCGCCCATTTCTACCGATAGAATGGGTCAAATCAGATGTAATTGCCTCAAACGCAAATCTAGCGCTTTATGATAGTCCAATATGGTGTCTTTCTATTATTGCTTCGCGCCTCCATATAGTCTGGATTGGTGCGGTTTGCGGAAAGCTTGAAACCCGGTATCGCTATTCTAACACTATGGGCTGGAACACTTTTCCGGTTCCCAAGTTCACGCCTGATCAGTTGGACCAGCTTTCCGCCTCGGCACGGCGCATCCTCAAGACCCGCTATCAGCATTATCCCAAGACCATCGCCGATCTGTACGATCCGGACGACATGCCCGACGATCTGCGTCAGGCGCATCGCGAAAACGACGATCTGCTGGAAACCATGTATATTGGCCGGCCGTTCCGCAACGACACCGAGCGGCTGGAAAAGCTGTTCAAGCTCTATGCCGCCAAGGTGGCCAGCAAGGGGGGCAAGTAGATGGTCGAGATGGTCAAGGTCGCCTATGGCCAGTCGGGCGCGTCCAAGACGACCAATGCCCTGGGCCAGCGGCCGATGCAGGCCCGCGCCTATGCCGCGCGCGGCGCTCAGTGTCTGCTGCTGAAAGCCCCGCCCGCCGCCGGCAAGAGCCGCGCGCTGATGTTCATCGCGCTCGACAAGATGCACCATCAGGGGCTGGGCAAGACGATTGTCTGCGTGCCCGAAACCTCGATCGGCGCCTCGTTTCGCTCGACGCCCCTGACCAAGGACGGCTTCGACCACGACTGGGTGGTCGAAGACCGCTGGAACCTGTGCCTGTCGGGCGTCGAGGACGCGCCGAACTCCCAGAAGGTCAAGGCCTTCAGCGAGTTCCTGAGCTCCGCCGCCCGTGTCCTGGTCTGCACGCACGCTACTTTCCGCTTCGGCTTCGACGCCGTCGAACAGGCGCGCGGGATCGAGGCCTTCGACGACATCTTCCTGGCCATCGACGAATTCCATCACGTCTCCGCCGCCGACAATAACCGGCTGGGCGAAATCCTGCGGCGTATTGTTCGCCGTGAAAAATCGCACGTCATGGCCATGACCGGGTCCTATTTTCGCGGTGACGCCGTCCCTGTGCTGCGGCCGGAGGACGAGGAACGCTTCACCATCGTCACCTATTCGTATTACGAACAGCTCGACGGTTACGAATATCTCAAGTCACTGGGGGTCAATTACAGCTTCTATCGCGGCCAGTATGTCAACGGCCTGCCCGAGGTGCTGGACACGCGGCTGAAGACGATCATCCACATCCCCCATCGCGGCTCAGCCGAAGCCTTCGGCGACAAGTATGACGAGGTCGGGCGGATCATCGACCTGATCGGGGAGCACAAGGGGCGCGACCCGGACACCGGATTCGACCAGGTTGAAACCGCCGATGGCCGGGTGTTGCGCATTGCCGACCTGGTCGATGACGGCCCCGGCCGGGATATCGTCAAGGCGGCGCTGTCGCGCGAAGTCCGCGGCCCCGATGGCCGCCGCGACGATGCCGGCGACCGCGCCAAGGTCGATATCATCATCGCGCTGGGCATGGCCAAAGAAGGCTTCGATTGGGTGTGGTGCGAACACGCCCTGACCATCGGCTATCGCGCCTCCCTGACCGAAATCATCCAGATCATCGGTCGCGCCACCCGCGATGCGCCGGGTAAGCCGCGCGCCCTGTTCACCAACCTGGTCGCCGAACCCGGTGTCGAAACCGGCGCGGTCACCGACGCCGTCAACGATATGCTGAAGGCTATTTCCGGTTCGCTGCTGATGGAGCAGGTGATGGCCCCCAACTTCCGCTTCTACCGCCGCGAGGACGGCGATATCCGCGAACCGATCAGCGTTGACGGCCAGGGTCAGGTGACCATCGGCATTCGCGGCCTGATGGAACCGCCGACCGAGCGCGCCCGCGACATCTGCGAAAAAGACATGAACGATCTGGTCGCCAGCGCCTGCCAGGCCATGGATGCCCGCGTCCTGGCGCCCGACACCGCGCCGGAAGTGGCCACTCAGATGATCCTCACCGACATCATCGAGCGCCGCTATGAGAACCTGTCGGTGGACGAGACCGAGGCCATCCGTCAGGACCTGGCGGCGCGGATGAATATCCTGACCCTGGCGCGACGCGAGGCCGCCACCGGGTTTTCGGAGGCCGCCAACGGCGTGTTCGAAGGCCCGCCGCCGCTGGTTGCCGGCGACGACGAACCGGCGGGTGCGCCCAATACCCTGTTCGACCTGGTGCGGAAGTTCATCAATGTCCGCGAACTGGATATCGACCTTATCGACAGCGTCAACGCGTTCCGCGAACGCTTCGAAGTGGCGTCGAAGTCGCTGGATTCTTCACTGCTGGCGCATGTTCAAACGGCCATGGTCGCCATGCGCGTCCAGATGACGGAAGAGGAGGCGCGCACCCTATGGGTCCGCATCAAGCGCTTCCGGGCGCAGGAAGGCCGCGAGCCCAATGTCCATGCCTCCGACCCGATGGAAAAGCGCATGGCTGAGGCCCTGGCTTGGTTGAAGAACCGCAAGGCGCAGATGATGCGCGACGGGGCGGGCTGATGCCGCGCCCGACCCTGGAAGACATCTTTGCCGAGCCTGATGAATTCGGCTTGCTGAACGTAACCCTGCGTGCGGCTTCGTCGCGCCCGTCGGCGGACGGAGGCGCGGCCATTATGCGCGATGTGACGGGCTTTTTTCAGCGCACGGGCCGCCTGCCCGATGCGGACGCCGACGACCATGAAGAGATGCGCCTGGGGACCATCTGGTCGCGCATGTCGGCGACGGCGTCCGAAGCCATGCGCAACGAAGACCATCTCGGTCTGCTGACCCGGTCGGTGCAAAAGCGCGAACCGTCGTGGCGGGACGATCCGGACGGGGACGAGATTCCCGACAGCCTGGACGACATTCTGGGCGATGACGAGTTTGGCATCGACGATGATGTTTTTTCGCTGCGCCACGTCACGCCGTCGGCGGAGCGTCTGGTCCCCGACCATCGCGCCGAGTTCACCCCGTGCCGTGATTTTGCGAATTTCCAGGCTTTGTTCGACGATATGCAGGCCGCTCTGGATGCCGGGGATCGCGTGGCGACCCGGATCGAAAAGCGTGCGATCATCGAGCCTTTGGAAGGTGATTTCTTTATCCGCAACGGCCTGTTGGCCTATATCGCCGAGAAGGGCGAGATGACCATGCGTGGCGGCGCCCGCGACCATCGGCTGCGGGTGATCTTTTCCAACGGCACCGAGAGCGACCCGCTTATGTCATCGTTCCGCAAGTCTTTGAACGACGACAAGACCGCGCGCGTGGTGCAAAGGCCGGGTATGGGGCCGCTCGACCCGGAATTCGACGCCGACCGGCTGGACCTGACGGGAACCATCTATGTTGCGCGAACGCTTTCAACGGACCCGGCGCTGGCCGCCGACCGCGCCATCCTGCACAAGATCGGCGTGACCTCACAGGACGTCAGCCGTCGTGTGGCTGATGCCCGTAACGATCCGACCTTCCTGTTGGCGCCGGTTGAGGTCGTTGCGACGTTTGAACTGAAGAACCTGTCGCGCGCCAAGGTCGAAGCGCTGCTGCACCGGTTTTTCATGGCCGCCCGTCCGGCGCAGCTGTTTATCACCGACCGCTTCGGCAAAAAGATACGGCCGCAGGAGTGGTTCTACGTCCTGCCCGACCATGTCAGCCAGGCGGCGGCATTGATCCGGGACGGTCAGTTGCACCTGTACCGCTATGACGTGAGCCAGCAGAAGATTGTTCTCAAATGACGAGGTTAGATTGAGCGACATCAAACTCTTTAAGTTGGCGAACAACACCGTTCAGGAACTGAGCGGCACCACCGACACGATCGAAAAATCGGTCCAGGTGCTGTTCGAGCGCCATCTCGAAGCCTTGCTCGGCGTTCGCTTCCTGGCGACGGAATTCGTCACTACGAATGGTGGGCGGATGGACACGCTTGGGCTGGATGAAAACGGCTGCCCGGTGATCATCGAATACAAGCGCGCGATGAATGAAAACGTCATCAACCAGGGCCTGTTCTATCTTGACTGGCTGATGGATCACCGCAAGGACTTCCAGTGGCTGGTCATGGAAAAGCTAGGCAAGGCCGTCGCCGACAGCGTCGACTGGTCGGCGCCATGCCTGATCTGCGTTGCAGGTGACTTCAACCGATATGACGACCACGCGGTGCGCCAGATTCAGCGCAATATCCGGCTCATCAAGTATCGCCGATTTGGTGAGGACCTGTTGTTGTTGGATCAAGTGACCTCGACTTCGGTCAAGAAGCCGGTCGCCCTCCCCGGCACAGTCGAGTTGTCGCCATCGGTCACAAGGTACAAAACCATATCGGCGGTCATCGAAGACCTGGATGCCGCGATGATCGACCGCCTGGAAGCGGTAAGAGCCACCCTCTCGGCCTTGGGGGATGACGTTCAGGAGGCGATGCTTCGCTTCTACATTGCCTTCAAGCGTATCAAGAATTTTGCCTGTGTCGAGGTGCGGCCGCGCGAGGGAAGGATTCTCATATTCCTGAAGATCGATCCCGTCACCGTGCAACTGGAACCCGGCTTCAGCCGCGACGTTTCAAAGATCGGTCATTACGGCACCGGTGACCTTGAAGTCACCTTGTCACGATCCGAAGACCTCGAAAAAGCGCTGCCGCTGATTCAGCGCAGCTACGACGGCGCCTGATCCTGGCACGCATCTTGAAACACTCAAGATATGAAAAGGGCCTCCGTCCCGGTTCGGAACAGAGGCCCAAAAGTTCAACCCTATCCGGGAGTTAGCCCAGAACGAAGCCGTTGATGTCGAAGATCCAGGGCGTGGTGCCGGTGCCATGCAGAACCGCGATCATGACCGCGCCGCTGCTGAAATCGCCGTCGGCATCGTAGTAAAGCGCGCCGACGTCCTTCTGGTAGAGGAAGGCACCGTCGCCGCCGTTCGACAGGGACGTCGCCAGCATGGCGTCATAGTCGTTGACGCTGGTGATGTTGGTGCCTGCCACCAGGGTCGTGCCGCCGATATCGAACGTATTGTCGGCATAGGTGCCCAGACCTACCACATCCAGCCCGATCTTGTCCGCGCTGGAGCTGCGGAAGTTCTTCACCGTCACCAGGTCGTTCAGGGTGACGTTGTCGATGACCACGGTGTCGATGCCGGCACCGCAGTAGTAGGTGTCCACGCCGCCGCCGCTGAAGTAGCTGATGGCGCCGCTGCCGCTATGAGTGACCACGTCGGTACCCGCGCTGCCGGTAACCGTTTCGGTATTGGTCACCGAGACGGTGTTGTTCACGCCCGTCAGGGTCAGGCTGTCGGTGCCGGCGCCCAGGTCGACGACACCGTTGGCGACAGGGACATCCAGCGTGATAGCGTCCGCGCCGGCATTGCCGTTGAGGGTTTCAACGCTCGAGACCGTACCGGTGTTGCTGAAGTTGCCCAGGTTCAGGACGTCGAGCCCGCCCTTCAGGTTGACGGACATGGTGTTCGTCAGGGCCGTGCCCAGGGTGATGGTGTCCGCGGCCGAGCCGCCGTCGATGGTTTCGGTGTTCGAAATCGTCGCCGAGTTGGCGAAGTTACCGAAGGTCAGGCTGTCGGTGCCGCCGGCCAGGTTGAAGGTGCCGCCCGTGATGAGGGTGGCCAGGGTGACGACATCGGCTGCGGCATTGCCGGTGATGGTCTCGACGTTGCTGACCGTGCCGGTATTGGCGACGTTGGCCAGGTTCAGCACATCCTCGCCGGCCTTCAGATCCAGCGTCATGCCGGTCAGGGTCGTGGCCAAGGTAATGGTGTCTATGCCGGTGCCGCCGTTCAGGGTTTCGGCGTTCGAAACCGTCGCCGTATTGGCGAAGTTGCCAAACGTCAGGATATCTGTGCCCGTCCCCAGGTCGATGGTGGCCGAAGCGACGGCCGCACCGATGGTGACAGTCTCATTGCCCGTACCGCCCGTGATGGTTTCGGTGTTGGAAACCGTCGCGGTGTTGGTGAAGTTGCCAAAGGTCAGGCTGTCGGTGCCAGCGCCCAGGTCGAAGACACCCGCGGTGATGGCGGTGGCCAGGGTGATGGCGTCGGCATTGGCTGCGCCGGTGATGGTTTCAATGTTGGAAACCGTCGCCGTGTTGGCGACATTGGCCAGGATCAGGGTGTCGGCGCCGGCGGCCAAATCCACCGTCATGCCGGTGAGCGTTGTGCCCAGGGTGACGGTGTCCGCTCCGGTGCCACCGGTGACCGTTTCGGCGTTCGATACCGTCGCCGAGTTGACGCCGTTGAAGAGGGTCAGGACGTCGGTGCCGCCCGCCAGGTTGATCGTGCCGGCGGTGATGATGGCGCCCAGGGTGATGGTGTCGACATCGGCATTGCCGGTTATGGTTTCGGCGTTGCTGATCGTGCCGGTGTTGGCGAAGTTGCCCAGGTTCAGGGTATCGAGTCCGGTGCCGAGATTGACCGTCATGCCGCTGAGGACAGTGGCCAGGGTAACCGTGTCGGCGCCGCTGCCGCCGGTGATGGTTTCAACATTGGAGACAGTGACCGAGTTGACGAAGGCGCCAAGGATCAGGGCGTCGGTGCCAGCGGCCAGGTCGATGGTGGCCGCCGTCAGGGCAGCCCCCGTGGTGACCGTATCCGCGCCCGTGCCTCCGGTAATGGTTTCGACATTCGAAACCGTCGCCGAGTTGGTGAAGTTGCCGAAGGTCAGGGCATCGGTGCCGGCGGCCAGGTTGATGACGCCGGCGGTGATCGCCGTGGCCAGGGTGACGTCGTCGGCTGCCGTATTGCCGGTGATGGTTTCAACGTTGGAGACCGTGCCGGTGTTGGCGACGGCTGCCAGGGTCAGGACGTCAGCGCCCGTGCCCAGGTTCAGGGTCATACCGGTCAGGGTGGTGCCCAGCGTGATGGTGTCGATACCGGTGCCGCCGGTCAGGGTTTCGGCGTTCGAAACCGTGGCCGTGTTGGCGAAGTTGCCCAAGGTCAGGACGTCGGTGCCGCCGGCCAGGTTGATCGTCGCCGCGGTCAGGATCGCACCGATGGTGATGGTGTCGACATCGGCATTGCCGGTGATGGTTTCGACGTTTGAAATCGTACCGGTGTTGGCGAAGTTGCCCAGGTTCAGGGTGTCGACGCCGGTGCCCAGATTGACCGGACCCGCGAGTGCGGACCCCAGGGTGATGATGTCGATCGCGCTGCCGCCAGTGATGGTTTCGGCGTTGGTGATGGTGCCGGTGTTGGCGAAGGCGCCCAAGGTGATGGCGTCGGTGCCGGCGCCGAGATCGACGGTCATGGTGTTGGCCAGGGCCGTGGCCAGGGTCAGGGTTTCGGCACCCGTACCGCCGGTGATGGTTTCGGTGTTCGAAATCGTCGCCGAGTTGGTGAAGTTGCCAAAGGTCAGGCTGTCCGTGCCAGCGGCCAGATCGATGACGCCTGCGGTGAGGGCAGTGGCCAGGGTGATGGCGTCGGCCGCGGTGTTGCCGGTGATGGTTTCGACGTTGGAAACCGTACCCGTGTTGGCGACGGCG
>NZ_GL883078.1:1048917-1050125 GCF_000204015.1 Asticcacaulis biprosthecium C19
AGACCGTGGCCGAGTTGATGAAGTTACCAAAGGTCAGGACGTCCGTGCCGCCGGCCAGGTTGACGACACCTGCGGTCATGATGGCCGTCAGGGTGATCGTATCGACATCAGCGTTGCCATTCAGCGTCTCAACGTTCAACACCGTACCGGTGTTGGCGAAGTTGCCGAGGTTCAGGACATCGGCGCCGGCACCCAGATTGACCGTCGTACCGCTCAGGGCTGTGCCCAGGGTGATGGTGTCAACCGCCGAGCCACCGGTGATGGTTTCGGCGTTCGAAACCGTCGCCGAGTTGGCAAAGGCGCCAAAGGTCAGGCTGTCGGTGCCGGCCGCCAGGTCGATCGTGCCGGCGGTGATGGCGGCGCCAAGGGTAATGGTGTCGGCGCCTGTGCCGCCGGTGATGGTTTCGACGTTGGAAACCGTGGCCGAGTTGGTGAAGTTGCCAAAGGTCAGGGCGTCGGTGCCGGTACCCAGGTCGACAACCGCCGCGGTGGCGATGGTGGCGAGGGTAACGTCGTCGGCCGCTGTGCCGCCGGTGATGGTTTCAGCGCCCGATACGGTGCCTGTGTTGGCGACATTGGCCAGGGTCAGGCTGTCGGTGCCCGCACCCAGGTTCAGAGTCATGCCGGTGAGGGTCGTGCCAAGCGTAACAAGGTCGGCGCCGGTACCGCCGGTCAGGGTTTCGGCGTTGGAAACCGTCGCCGTGTTGGAGAAGTTACCAAGCGTCAGGACGTCGGTGCCACCCGCCAGGTTTATGGTCGCTGCCACGAGGGCCGCACCGATGGTGATGGTGTCGACATCGGCATTGCCGGTGAGGGTTTCGACGTTGGAAACCGTGCCGGTGTTGGCGAAGTTGCCCAGGTTCAGTACGTCGATGCCGGTGCCCAGATTGACCGTGCCGGCCAGGGCCGTGGCCAGGGTGATGGTGTCGATAGCTGTACCGCCGGTGACGTTTTCGACATTGGACAGGGTGCCGGTGTTGACGACATTGGCCAGGGTCAGACTGTCTGTGCCCGCCGCCAGATCCATCGTCACGCCCGTCAGGGTGGTTCCGAGCGTGATGGTGTCTGCACCGGTACCGCCGGTGACGGTTTCGGCGTTGGAGACGGTGGCGCTGTTGGTGAAGTTGCCGAAGGTCAGGCTATCGGTGCCGGCGGCCAGGTCAACGACCGCTGCGGTGGCGATGGTGGCCAGGGTGATGGCGTCAGCA
>NZ_GL883078.1:1050276-1052103 GCF_000204015.1 Asticcacaulis biprosthecium C19
GGGTGGTGGCGAGCGTAACCGTGTCCGCACCGGCGACGCCAGTCAGGGTTTCGACATCGCTGACGGTCAGGGTGTTGGCGAAGTTGCCCAGGGTCAGGACGTCGGTTCCGCCGTTCAGGTCGACGACGCCTGCCGTGATGATGGCGCCCAGCGTGATGGTGTCGACATCGGCGTTGCCGGTAATGGTCTCGACGTTCAAGACGGTGCCGGTGTTGGCGACGTTGCCCAGGATCAGGGTATCGGCACCGGCGCCCAGGTTGACCGTCATGCCGGTCAGGGTGGTGGCCAGGGTAATGGTGTCAGCGGCACTGCCGCCGGTCAGGGTCTCGACATTCGACAGGGTGGCCGAGTTGGCGAAGGCGCCCAGGGTCAGGCTGTCGGTGCCAGCCGCCAGGTCGATCGTGGCCGCGCTTAGGGCTGCACCAATGGTCAGGGTTTCGGCACCCGTACCGCCGGTGATGGTTTCAACGTTTGAGACCGTCGCCGAGTTGGTGAAGTTGCCGAACGTCAGGGCATCGGTGCCGGCGGCCAGGTTGATAACCGCCGCTGTGGCGATGGTGGCCAGGGTGACGTCGTCGGCCGCCGTCCCGCCAGTGATGATTTCGACATTGGAGACGGTACCGGTGTTGGCGACATTGGCCAGGATCAGAACATCGGCGCCGGTGCCCAGGTTCAGGGTCATGCCGGTCAGTGTCGTGCCCAGCGTGATGGTATCGATACCGGTGCCGCCGGTCAGGGTTTCCGCGTTCGAAACGGTGGCGACGTTGACGAAGTTACCGAGCGTCAGGACGTCGGTGCCGCCAGCCAGATTGATGGTGGCAGCCGCCAGGGCCGCACCAATGGTGATGGTATCGACATCGGCATTGCCGGTAAGGGTCTCAACGTTCGATACCGTGACCGTGTTGGCGAAGTTGCCCAGGTTCAGGGTGTCAGCGCCCGTGCCCAGATTGACTGTGCCGGTCAGGGCGGTGGCGACGGTGATGGTGTCGACGGCCGAGCCGCCGGTGATGGTTTCGACGTTGGACAGCGTGCCGGTGTTGGCGAAGGCGCCTAGGGTGATAGCGTCCGCACCCGCCGCCAGGTCGATCGTCATGGTGTTGGCCAGGGCCGTGGCCAGGGTGATCGTATCCGCTCCGGTGCCGCCCGTGACGGTTTCAGTGTTCGACACGGTGGCCGAGTTGGTGCCGTTGGCCAGGGTCAGGCTGTCGGTTCCGGTGGCTAGGTCGAAGACACCGGCGGTGACGGCGGTGCCAAGCGTAATGGCGTCGGCCGCGGTATTACCAGTGATGGTTTCGACGTTCGACACGGTACCCGTGTTGGCGACGGCGGCCAGGGTCAGGCTGTCGGCGCCGGCCGCCAGGTCCAGCGTCATGCCGGTCAGCGTGGTGCCAAGCGTAATCGTGTCAGCCAGGGCGTTGCCGGTCAGGGTTTCGGTGTTGGAAACCGTGGCCGAGTTGGCGAAGTTGCCCAGGTTCAGGACGTCGGTGCCGCCAGCCAGGTTGATCGTCGCCGCCGCCAGGGCTGCACCGATCGTAATGGTGTCGACATCGGCGTTACCGGTGAGGGTTTCGACGTTCGAGACCGTGCCGGTATTGGCGACGTTGGCCAGGTTCAGAACGTCGACGCCGGTGCCCAGATTAACCGTGCTGCCGGTCAGGGTGGTGGCCAGCGTGATGGTGTCGACCGCCGTGCCGCCGGTGATGGTTTCGGCGTTCGAAACGGTCGCCGAGTTGGCGAAGTTGCCCAGGATCAGGCTGTCGGTCCCCGCCGCCAGGTCGATTGTACCCGCAGTAATGATGGCGCCCAGGGTAACGGTGTCCCCGCCGG
>NZ_GL883079.1:0-38771 GCF_000204015.1 Asticcacaulis biprosthecium C19
AAGACGACGAGGGTTTTTTAGTTTTGTATTTTTGCTTCTCGTTGAACCCCGATCAACGCTATCGAGTTTCGGGGTCAAGGGGCCTGCGGCCCCTTGCCTTATGCCTTTCCTCTACGCCTTATGCCTTTCCTCTACGATTTTGACGTTGTAGCATGCTGCGCATGTCCGACTATATTTCTTCTCTGGGCAAGGCCTTTCTGGCGCACCGTTTCAAGCGGTTGTCGGAGAGCTTTGTCGACGATATCCAGGCCTTCCTGCAGGCTGGCGGTTTGCGCGCGCCGGCGCGGGCCTTTTCTACCCTGCGGCTGTTGCGTGAAACACCGGGCCTCAGCGTCACCCAGGTCGCGGATCAGATCAAGCTGTCGCATCCGCTGGTCATCCATCTGCTGTCGCAACTGGAGACCCTCGATCTGGTCCAATTCGAGATCGACTATGATGACCGTCGCCGGCGGCTGGTCTATCTGACGTCGGCCGGGCAAGCCGAGGTCGAGCGCCTGAAGGCGGCTGAACCGGCGATCTGTGCGGCGTATGACGGATTGTCGCGTGAGGTTGGCGCCGACCTTCTGGACGTTATCGAACGGCTGGATGCTGCTCTGGCAGAACGGTCGATGGCCGAGCGGCTGAAGGCGCGGTGATTGGCGCCTCGCTTGCGCTGGCTGGCAGGATTGCCCCATACCTGATTTGGTAGGGGCAGGTTAATCTGGCGGACAGGAGATGCTACATGATTCTGATTGGTCAGTATGATTCACCGTTTGTGCGGCGTTGCGGTATCGCCATGATGCTGTACGGCTTTGTGTTCGAGCACCAGCCGTGGTCGACCTTTGGCGAGGGCGATAAGATCAAGCCGTTCAATCCGTTGCGCCGTGTGCCGACACTTGTGCTGGACGACGGTAGCGTGGTGATCGACAGCGCCTATATCCTGGACTGGGCTGATCAACAGGTTGGACCGGATCGCGCTCTGATCCCGGCGTCAGGTGAGGCCCGGCGCAAGGCACTCTATTTTATCGCCTTGACGACGGGCTTCTCCGACAAGTGCGTTGCGCTCTTCTACGAAAAAGTCCTGCACAAGGTGACGTCGGAGGTCTGGCTGAGCCGGCTGGAAACCCAGGTCAGCGAAGTTCTGGATGTGCTGGAGAGCCTGCGTGCGGAGGCAACGACGCCGTGGTTGTTTGGTGATTATCTCGGTCACGCCGATGTCGCCCTGGGGTGCGCCATACGCCATGCCCGCGAAGCCCACGGCGGCGCTATCGCCTGGTCGAAGCGACCGGCGCTGTTGGCGCATAGCGAGCGTTGTGAAGCCTTGCCGATTTTCGAACATATATCTCAGCCTTTCATAGGTCCCAGTTCGGATTAACCAGCTCGCTTAGCCCGGCATAAACCGTGCAGTGTTACAAACGCGACCAGAACACTGTTTCAATCCGGGGCGAATGTAATGACCGACCGTATCGATATCGTTCAGGTCAAGGAACTGACGGCAACTGACGAGGCCTTGTGGAATGGCTTTGTTGCCGCGCGAGCGGAACTGGTGGGGCCCTATTTCGACCTGGGTTATGTCCAGGCGATCGCCCCCAGCGTCCCCAATTCGGGTGTTGCCCGCTTTTATGATGGTGATCAGATCGCCGGCTATTTTGCCTTTCAAAAGCGCGGCGATATCCTTTTGCCGATCGGTGCGCCGCTCAGCGACTACCATGCCGTCATCAGCGCGCCGGACTTTGTTGCCGACTTCGACCATCTGATGCGCCTGACTCGTACCCGTCGTGTGGAGTTTCAGGGCCTGGTCGGCACGTCGGCGGGCCGTGGCGCCCATATGGGCCTGACCCGTCGCATTGCCGACGCCACGGACGGCTTCGACCACTGGTGGGCGACCCAGGATGCGGCCAATCACAAGTTCTTCAAGAATGTCTCGCGCTGCATGCGCAATGTCGAAAAGGACTTCGGCGGTTTTGACTTCTCGTGGGAGAAGGTGACCCCGGAATTGATGGACTGGACCATCAATCTCAAGCGTGAACAGTACAGACGCTCAGGGATGCACGATGTCTTCGGCTGCCGCTGGACCCGGGGGATGCTCGATCGCCTGGCCGCGGTGGATTCGCCGGACTTCGGCCTGCGTTGCGGCGTCCTGCGTCACCAGGGCCGTCTGGTGGCTGTCGAGATCAGCCTGGTTCAGGGCGAAGACGTGCATCTGTGGTTCCCGGCCTATGACCCGGACTATGGCCGCTACTCCGTCGGCATCTTGCTGACCGTCGCCATCATCAAGAATACCGAAGCCCTGGGCCTGAAGCGATTCGACTTCGGTACGGGGGGCGAAGACTATAAGTCCCCGATGACGACGTCGGGGGGCGCCTGCTTGGAAGGCGAGGTCGAGATCCGTCGTTCGCTGCAAAGCCGCGCCCTCGATGCCGCCGGGCTGTTCCTGCCGCGCGAACGGTTTGAGCAGGCCAAGATCAGCCTGCGCCGCCGCGTCAAGGTGATCCGTGCCACGGAGATCACGCTCAATGGATGGAGCCGTGCCCTGACCGACCTGGGACGTCGCGCGGTGATGCGCACGGGCGTATCCAAGGTCTATGCCGGTGTCCTGAAAAAGACCGCCGTGCTAGGCACCGTTACCTTTGTCGGCTAGAGCGCAATCCGATAAAGTGTGCAGCACTTTTCGGAAACATTGCGCGTCAAAACAAAGATCTAGCGCGACGTTGTCATTCTACCAAAACGCACTACGCTCTAGTCTTTCGCCTCGAAGCGGGCCAGAGGAGCCATGCGCGCCTTGTTCAGCGACAGGGAATTGCCATTGAGGCTGTAGTTGTCAGCCCGGCTCAGCACGTCGAAGAAGGCCTGTTCGACCTCCATACCCTGCATGCAGGCCATCTTGGTGCTGACCACGTCGGAGAACCGCACGCGGTCGCCGGTTTGCAGAATGGCAGAGCCGCCAAAGGTGTTGCAGCCCCCCGAGCCGCCGACCCTGCCGGCCTCGGCATTCACTTCCATATAGACTTGACGCTGGGTGGCGCCGACCGGCTGGCCATTCAGCTCGACCAGCACCCAATGACGGCCGGCTATAGCGGGGACGGGGGCGTCGGCGGTGGGGGGCGGCATGGCGCCGTCACTGGCGCAGGCGCAGAGGAGGGGGAGGGCGATCAAGGCTGTCAGGACTCTCATGATGGGCTCCTAAGAGATAATGCCGCAATGTGCTACGCCAAGTGTCTGCAAAGGACCTATGCGAATCTGTGGTGAAATCTTTCCAACCCGTTCACGTCCAAAACTTATCGACCGCTTATTTTTTCCCGGTTTTTTCGCACCTGAGGGGTTGACCTTCCCGAGTCGTTCAGTCATATACCCGCTCTCTGTTGGATCGGCTGTGACGCTTCGGTGTCAGACGCGGTTCGCAAGGCACAAATTTCAGACGCTCGGCGGCCCTAGATTGTATAGGGAGTAGGGTGTCTGTTCAACGGCCCGCATCAGGGTTTACCTGATGTTGGGCTTTGTTTTTGCGGATATCGTGTACGGCGAGGGTAACCTCGACGGGCCTGGTCTTTGAAATGGTTCACTGGACGCGGTAACGCAACCACCCTTATTGGAATACGAGCGATATGGATCGTCAGAATATCCGCATCAGGCTCAAGGCCTTCGATCATCGCGTCCTGGATCATTCCACGCGCGAAATCGTTAATACGGCCAAGAGAACCGGCGCCACTGTACGGGGTCCCATTCCCCTGCCGACGCTGATTGAGCGCTTCACCGTCAACCGTTCGCCGCACGTCGACAAGAAGTCGCGCGAGCAGTTCGAAATCCGCACGCACAAGCGCGTGCTCGATATCGTCGATCCGACCCCGCAGACTGTGGACGCGCTGATGAAGCTCGACCTGTCGGCTGGTGTCGACGTCGAGATCAAGATTTAAGGGGCGACCAGCATGCGTACAGGTTTGATCGCCAAAAAGCTGGGTATGACGCGTTTCTTCGATTCCGAAGGTCTGCACGTCCCGGTAACTGTCCTCGCGCTCGACGGCTGTCAGGTCGTCGCTCAGCGCACCCAGGGCAAGGACGGCTATGTCGCGCTCCAGTTGGGCGCCGGCACCAAGAAAGCCAAGAACACCTCGAACCCCGAGCGCGTTCGTTTCGCCAAGGCTCAGGTTGAGCCCAAGGCCATCCTGACGGAATTCCGCGTTTCCGAAGAGAACCTGATCGATGTCGGTGCCGAGTTCACCGCCGATCACTTCGTCGAAGGCCAGCGCGTCGATATTCAGGGCGTCACCATCGGTAAGGGTTTTGCCGGCGCCATGAAGCGTTGGAACTTCGGTGGTCTGCGTGCGACTCACGGCGTTTCGGTCTCGCACCGTTCGCATGGTTCGACGGGCCAGCGTCAGGATCCGGGCCGTACCTTCCCCGGTAAAAAGATGGCCGGTCACTACGGCGTCGAAACCGTCACCACCCTGAACCTGACCGTTGCCCGCATCGATGCGGAACGTGGCCTGGTGTTCATCCGTGGTGCCGTCCCCGGCGCGGAAGGCTCCTATGTCAAGATTCGCGACGCGGTGAAGAAGGCGGCTCCGGCTGGCCTGAAGTTCCCCGGCGCGATCAAGTCCAACGCCGCTCCGGCTCCTGCCGCTGAAGAGGCCCCGGCTGAAGAGGGCGCTGAATAATCATGAAACTCGACGTCATTACACTCGACGCTTCCGCGGCTGGTTCGGTTGAACTTTCGGATCTCGTTTTCGGGATCTCGGATATTCGCGCCGACATCCTGCACCGCGTCGTCAACTGGCAGTTGGCCAAGCGCCGCGCCGGTACCCACAAGGTTCAAACCCGCAACGAGAATTCGCGTACGGGTAAGAAGATGTACAAGCAGAAGGGCTCCGGCGGCGCTCGTCACGGTTCGCGCCGTGCACCGCAATTCGTCGGCGGCTCGCGCGCCTTCGGTCCGGTCGTGCGTTCGCACGCTTTCGACCTGCCTAAGAAGGTTCGCGCCCTGGGTTTGCGTCACGCCCTGTCGTCCAAGGTGAAGGATGGCGCTCTGATCGTTCTTGATCAGGCCGTTGTTGCCTCGCCGAAGACCTCCGCTCTTAAGGCTTCTTTCGAGAAGCTGGGCCTCAACAACGCCCTGTTCATCACGGGCGCCGAGGTCGACACTAACTTCGCGCTCGCTTCGCGCAACATCCCCAATATCGACGTGCTGCCGACGGCAGGCCTGAATGTCTATGACATCCTGCGCCGCCACAAGCTGGTGCTGACGACGGCGGCGGTTGAAGCTATCGAAGCCCGCTTCGCTGTGGAGGCCTAAGTCATGGCTGCTACCATCCGCAATTTCGACGTCCTGCTGGCGCCGCACATCACCGAAAAGACGACCCTGCTGTCAGAGCAGAACAAGGTTGTCTTCCGGGTTGCGCTCGACAGCTCCAAGGACGAAGTCGCTTCGGCCGTCGAAGCCATCTACGACGTCAAGGTCACCAAGGTGAACACCATTGTCACCAAGGGTAAGACCAAGCGTTTCAAGGGCATCAAGGGCCGCCGGAATGACATCAAGAAGGCGATCGTGACGCTGGCTGAAGGCCAGTCCATCGACGTCTCGACCGGTCTGTAAGGAAGGCTCGCAACAATGGCATTGAAACAGTTCAACCCAACGTCGCCGGGCCGCCGCCAGTTGATCCTGGTGGACCGCTCGGAACTGCACAAGGGCAAGCCCGAAAAGTCGCTGGTCGAAGGTTTGACCAAGTCTGGCGGCCGTGGCGCCGGCGGCCGTATCGCCGTCCGTTTCCGTGGTGGCGGCGCCAAGAAGCTGTACCGTATCATCGACTTCAAGCGTCGCAAGCTTGACGTCGTCGGAACGGTCGAGCGTCTTGAATACGACCCGAACCGCACCGCGTTCATCGCGCTGGTCAACTACGCTGATGGCGAAAAGGCCTACATCCTGGCGCCGCAACGCCTCAAGGCCGGCGACCAGATCATCTCTTCTGAGAAGGTCGACGTGAAGCCAGGCAACGCCGCGCCGCTGCGCAGCCTGCCGATCGGCACCATCATCCACAACGTCGAGCTTAAGCCCGGCAAGGGTGGTCAGTTGGCCCGTTCGGCCGGTGCCTATGCTCAGTTGGTCGGCCGTGACGCTGGTTATGCCCAGATCCGTCTCGGTTCGGGCGAGCTGCGCATGGTGCTCGATTCGTGCATCGCCACCGTCGGCGCCGTGTCCAACCAGGACCACATGAACATCAACCTGGGTAAGGCCGGTCGCAAGCGTCACATGGGCTTCCGTCCGCACGTTCGTGGCGTCGCCATGAACCCGGTCGACCACCCGCATGGTGGTGGTGAAGGCAAGACCTCGGGCGGCCGTAACCCTGTGACCCCGTGGGGCGTTCCCACCAAGGGCCGCAAGACTCGTTCCAACAAGGCGACGGACAAGTACATCATCCGTTCGCGTCACGTTAAGAAGGCTCGCTAAACCATGGCTCGCTCCGTTTGGAAAGGCCCCTTCGTGGATGGCCACCTTCTGAAGAAGGTGGAAACCGCGCTCAATTCGGGTCGCAAGGAAGTCGTCAAGACCTGGTCCCGCCGTTCGGTCATCATGCCGCAATTTGTCGGCGCGACCATCGGTGTCTACAACGGTCAGAAGCATGTCCCCGTTCTCATCAACGAGGACATGGTCGGCATGAAGCTCGGCGAATTTTCGCCGACGCGCAACTTCCCCGGTCACGCCGCCGACAAGAAGGCGAAGAGGAAGTAACATGTCGCAGACCAAGAATCCGCGCCGCGTCAACGCTAACGAAGCCCGCACCAAGCTGGTTTCCGTGCGCATCTCGCCGCAAAAGCTCAACCTGGTTGCCGCCTCGATCCGCGGCCTCAAGGTCCAGCGCGCTCTGAACGAGCTGGAATTTTCGCGCAAGCGTATCGCCAAGGATGTCCGCAAGGCGCTCTACTCGGCGATCTCGAACGCCGAGAACAACCACAACCTCGACATCGACAACCTGGTTGTCGCCGAGGCCTATGTGGGCAAGGGCCTGGTCATGAAGCGTTTCGCTTCACGCGCCCGCGGCCGTTCCTCGCGTATCATGAAACCCTTCTCCGAACTGACGATTGTCGTTCGTGAACTTGGCCAGGAGGCTGCGTAATGGGTCAGAAAGCCAATCCGATCGGCCTTCGCCTCGGCATCAACCGCACCTGGGACAGCCGCTGGTTCGCCCAGCGTCAGGAATACGCCAAGCTGCTTCACCAAGACCTGCTGATCCGCAAGGTTCTGAAGGAAAAGCTGAACGCTGCCGGCGTCTCGCGCATCATCATCGAGCGTCCGCACAAGAAGTGCCGCATTACCATCTATGCCGCCCGTCCGGGCGTCGTGATCGGTAAGAAGGGCGCCGACATTGACAAGCTGCGCAAGGACGTTTCGGTCATCACCGATGGCGAAGTGTTCTTGAACCTGGTCGAGGTCCGCAAGCCGGAAGTCGACGCGCAACTGGTCGCCGAGTCGATCGCTCAGCAGTTGGAACGCCGTGTGGCTTTCCGTCGCGCTATGAAGCGTTCGATCCAGTCGGCCATGCGTCTGGGTGCCAAGGGCATCCGCATGAACCTGTCTGGCCGTCTCGGCGGTGCCGAAATTGCCCGTATGGAATGGTACCGTGAAGGCCGCGTGCCTTTGCACACCCTGCGCGCCGATATCGATATGGGCTTCGCTGAAGCCCTGACGACCTACGGCATCATTGGTGTCAAGGTGTGGATCTTCAAGGGCGAAGTCCTGGAGCATGATCCGTCGGCTCAAGACAAGCGTTGGGCTCAGGAAGCCGCTGGTCCGTCGTCGAGCGACCGTCCGGAACGCTCCGATCGTGGCGATCGCAACAATCGCGGCCCGCGCCGCGACCGCAATAAGGAGAACTAAGTCATGATGCTCCCCAAGCGGACAAAGTACCGCAAGGCGTTCAAGGGCCGCATCCACGGTAACGCCAAGGGTGGCTACACCCTGAACTTCGGTTCGTACGGCCTCAAGACCGTCGAGCCCGAGCGTCTCACCGCCCGTCAGATCGAAGCCGCCCGCCGCGCCATCACCCGTCAGATGAAGCGTCAGGGCCGCGTTTGGATCCGTATTTTCCCGGATCTGCCCGTCACCGGCAAGCCGGCTGAAGTGCGGATGGGTAAGGGCAAGGGCGCTGTCGACTATTGGGCCGCGCGCGTTCACCCGGGCCGTATCCTGTTTGAAATCGACGGCGTGCCCGACGACATCGCGCGTGAAGCGCTGCGTCTCGGCGCTGCCAAGCTGCCTGTCTCCACTCGCGTCGTGACTCGTCTCGATGCCGGTGTCGCAGCGGCTGCGGAGTAATAGAAATGACCAAGATTGCCGATTTTCGCGTCATGACCCCGGACCAGCTGCACGAGCAGCTGCTGAACCTGAAGAAGGAGCAGTTCAACCTGCGCTTCCAGAAGGCGACCGGCTCGTTCGAAAAGACCCACCGCGTTGGCGAGATCCGCAAGGACATCGCCCGCATTCAATCCCTGGTGACGGCTCAAAAGGCCGCCGCCAAGTCCGCCTAAGAGGATTTAGACCATGCCCAAGCGCATTCTCGAAGGTCTGGTCGTCTCCGATAAGGGCGACAAGACTGTGGTCGTGAAGGTGGAACGTACGATTCTGCATCCCGTTCTGAAAAAGACGGTGCGGAAGTCCAAGCGTTACCATGCCCACGACGAAAACAACGCGTACAAGACCGGTGAGAGCATCCGCATCATCGAATGTGCGCCGAAGTCGAAGCTGAAGACGTGGGAAGTTCTCCCACGCGAAGCCAACTAAAGGAAGTTTGATATGATTCAGATGCAAACTAACCTGGAAGTTGCCGACAATTCGGGCGCTCGCCGGGTCATGTGCATCAAGGTGCTGGGCGGCTCTAAGCGCCGCTACGCCTCGGTGGGCGACCTGATCGTCGTGTCGGTCAAGGAAGCCATCCCGCGCGGCCGTGTCAAGAAGGGCGACGTTCTGCGCGCCATCGTCGTACGCACGTCCAAGGATATCCAGCGCAAGGACGGTTCGGTGATCCGTTTCGACACCAACGCCGCTGTCATCGTCAACAAGTCGAGCGAGCCGATCGGCACGCGTATCTTCGGGCCTGTGCCGCGTGAACTGCGCGCCAAGAACCACATGAAGATCATCTCGCTGGCTCCGGAGGTCATCTAATGGCTGCCAAGATCAAAAAGGGCGACTCGGTTGTCGTTCTGACCGGCAAGGACAAGGGCCGTCGCGGCACTGTCTCCAAGGTCCTCCCCGAGGATAACCGCGTGGTCGTCCAGGGCGTCAACATGGTTCAACGCCATACCCGTCCGTCGCAAGGCAATCCCAACGGCGGCATCATTAACAAGGAAGCGTCGCTGCACGTTTCCAACGTCGCCCACGTCGACGCCAACGGCAAGCCGACCCGCGTCGGTTTCAAGGTTGAAGGCGACAAAAAGGTGCGTTTCGCCAAGACGACGGGAGATGTCATCAATGGCTGATACTGAAACTCCAGAAACGGTTTATGTCCCGCGCGCCAAGCAGGTCTATCTCGATACGATCCGCGCCGCGCTGAAGGAAGAGTTCGGTTATACGAACGAAATGCAGGTCCCCAAGCTCGACAAGATCGTCGTGAACATGGGGATCGGCGAAGCCACTGCGGACACCAAGAAGGTCAATTCGGCCATCAAGGACCTGGCGGCCATCACCGGCCAGAAGCCGGCTCCGACCCGCGCCCGTCAATCCATCGCCGGTTTCAAGCTGCGCGAAGGCATGGTGGTCGGCGCCAAGGTGACCCTGCGCAAGGACCGTATGTACGAGTTCCTGGACCGCCTGATCACCATCGCCTTGCCGCGCGTGAAGGACTTCCGTGGCCTGAACGGCAATTCGTTCGACGGTCGCGGCAACTACGCCATGGGTCTGCGCGAACACATCGTGTTCCCGGAGATCAACTACGACCAGATCGACCAGATGTGGGGCATGGACATCGTCGTTTGCACCACGGCCACGAGTGACAAGGAAGCCAAGGCGCTTCTGAAGCACTTCCAGTTCCCGTTCACAGTGTAAAGGACGGGTAGAGAGACACAATGGCAAAGAAATCCGCTGTCAACCGCAACGAGATGGTCAAGAAGCTGGTGGCTCAATATGCCTCCAGGCGCGAAGCCCTCAAGGCCAAGGCTAATGATGAAACGCTGCCCCTCGAGGAGCGCTTCGAAGCCCGCCTGAAGCTGGCCAAGCTGCCGCGCAACTCGGCTGCCGTGCGCATTCGTAACCGCTGCGAAATCACCGGGCGCCCGCGCGCCTATTACCGCAAGATGCATATGAGCCGGATCGCGCTTCGGAAGCTGGGCAATGAAGGCCAGATTCCGGGCCTGACCAAGGCTAGCTGGTAAGGGGAGGGTATACACATGTTCGTCAACGATCCCCTCAGCGATATGATCGCCCGCATCAAGAACGGCGCCATGCGCAGCCGCTCCAAGGTGCTGACCCCGGCCTCGAAGCTGCGTGCGCACGTCCTGGACGTGCTGCGCGACGAAGGCTACATCCGCGGCTACGAAGTTCTGGAAACTCCCGGTGAGTTCCCACAGTTCGAAATCGAGCTGAAGTACTTCGACGGCCAACCGGTCATCGCGGAAATCGCCCGCGTGTCCAAGCCGGGCCGCCGCGTCTATTCGTCGATCAAGGACCTCAAGCCGATCAAGAACGGCCTGGGTATCTCGATCCTGTCGACGCCGAAGGGCGTCATGTCTGACACAGCTGCCCGCGACGCAAACGTCGGTGGCGAAGTTCTCTGCCGCGTCTACTAAGACGCGTCGGCTGGACACTTAAGGCACAAAGGTAATATTATGTCTCGTATCGGCAAGAAGGCCATTACTGTCCCGGGCGGCGTGAACATCACGCTGTCGGGCCAGGATGTCGCCGTCAAGGGCCCCAAGGGCCAACTGTCCTGGAAGGTCGTCGAGGAAATCGAAGTCCGTCAGGAAGGCAATGTCCTGCACATCAGCCCGCGTGGTGAGACCCAGCGCCACAAGGCGATGTGGGGCCTGTCGCGCACCCTGATCGCCAACATGGTCAAGGGCGTCACCGAGGGTTATGAAACGACCCTGGAAATGGTCGGCGTCGGTTACCGCGCTGCCATGAAGGGCGCGAACCTGTCGCTGCAGCTCGGCTTCTCGCACGATGTCGACATCGTGCCGCCGGAAGGCATCAAGTTCGAAGTGCCGAAGCAGACCGAAATCAAGATCATCGGTATCGACAAGCAGGTCGTCGGTGAATTGGCCGCCAAGATCCGCAAGATCCGTCCGCCCGAGCCTTACAAGGGCAAGGGTGTCAAATACGCCGGCGAGAAGGTTCGCCGCAAGGAAGGCAAGAAGAAGTAAGCCATGGCCCTGTCTCCTCGTCAGCAGCTCGCGCGCCGTGCGGAACGCAACCGCACCCGCCTCAAGAAGCTCTCCAACGGCCGTCCGCGTCTGTCGGTCTTCCGTTCGGACAAGAACATCTACGCCCAGGTTATCGACGACGCCAGCGGCGTCACGATCGTCTCCGCTTCGTCGCTGGAAGGCGACCAGAAGCAGGGCAGCAACGCAGCGGCCGCGACCGAAGTCGGCAAGCTCGTTGCTCAGCGTGCTATCGAAAAGGGCGTCTCGGACGTCGTGTTCGATCGTGGCGGCTACATCTATCATGGTCGGGTGAAGGCGCTGGCGGAAGCCGCGCGTGAAGCCGGCCTCAACTTCTAAGGATATCCGAATGGCCCGTCCCAGCGATAACCGCGGCGACCGTCGCGACCGTACCGAGGAGCCCTCGGAGTTTGTCGAGAAGCTCGTCGCCATCAACCGTGTTGCTGCCACCGTCAAGGGTGGTCGCCGCTTCTCGTTCGCCGCTCTGATGGTCGTCGGCGACCAGAAGGGTCGCGTCGGCTACGGTCACGGTAAGGCCCGTGAAGTGCCGGAAGCGATCCGCAAGGCAACCGAAGAAGCCAAGAAGTCGTTGATCCGCGTTCCGCTTCGTGAATCGCGCACCCTGCACCACGACGGCTACGGCCGTTGGGGCGCCGGCAAGATCCAGATGCGTGCGGCCCCTCCGGGTACCGGCGTCATCGCTGGCGGTCCGATGCGTGCCGTGCTCGAAACCCTTGGCGTCTCGGACGTTGTGGGTAAGTCGATCGGTTCCTCGAACCCTTACAACATGGTGCGTGCGACGTTCGAAGCGCTGAAGGTTCAGTCTTCGCCGCGTCAGATCGCGTCCAAGCGTGGCAAGAAGGTCGCCGACCTGCTGCAACGCCGTAACGATGGCGCTTCGTCGCCTGAAGCTATGGAGGGCTAAGTCATGTCAGAGAAGAATGGGGCCACGATCAAGGTAAAGCAGACCGGTTCGCCGATTCGCCGCACCAAGGACCAGCGCGCTACGCTCGCTGGCCTGGGTTTGAACAAGGTGGGTCGCGTTTCCGAGCTGGAAGACACCCCTTCGGTTCGCGGTATGATCGCCAAGGTCCAACACATGGTGGAAGTGATCTCGTAATCGTCAGATTACATATCGAAATACAGATCGAGGCGCAGTTATCTGCGCCTCGATTTGACTTTTAGAGAATTTGGCGGCATAGCCGCCACACGTTTTAAGCCGAGTAGGGCACTGCCCTGCGTATATAGCCCTAAAGCAGCGAAGCGGCAGGGCATACAAAATGGAGATTTAGGCACATGACCAAGCTGAACGAAATTCGCGACAACGAAGGCGCCACCAAGAACCGCATGCGTGTCGGCCGCGGCCCGGGTTCGGGCAAAGGCAAGACCGCCGGCCGCGGTGTCAAGGGCCAGAAGTCGCGTACCGGCGTCAGCCTGTTGGGCTTCGAAGGCGGCCAGATGCCGCTGTACATGCGTATGCCTAAGCGCGGTTTCAACAATCCGTTCGCCCTCAAGCTGGCTGAAGTCAACCTGTGGCGTCTGCAGGACGCGGTTGACGCGGGCAAGCTCGACGCTTCGGCGGTTATCGATGGTGCTGCCCTGGTGGCCGCCGGCGTCATCCGCCGTGAGTTGGACGGTGTCCGTGTGCTTGGCGAAGGCAGTCTTACGGCCAAGCTGACGCTGACCGTGTGGTCGGCATCCGCCTCGGCGGTCAAGGCCGTCGAAGCGGCTGGCGGTACCCTGACCCAGAAGCGTCCGGCCAAGACCGAAGCCTAAGTTGACCTTTCACTAAGCCTACCCCATATGGGCTGAGGGCGGTTGGAAGGTCGCGGATTCGCGCATTCGGCTGTCCTCTCCCATTTTGGTTAAGACTTCCCGGGTTTTGAGGACTTTATGGCATCTGCTGCTGAACAACTTGCGGCCAATATGAATTTCGGGGCCTTTGCCAAGGCCACGGATCTGCACAAGCGGCTTCTCTTCACGCTGGGCGCACTGATCGTCTACCGGCTTGGTACCTATGTGCCGCTGCCCGGTATTGACATGGTCGCCTTTTCCCAGGCCTTCCAGAACAATTCGCAAGGCATCTTCGGGATGATGAATATGTTCGCCGGCGGTGCCGTCGAACGTATGGCCGTGTTTGCCCTGAACCTGATGCCCTATATATCGGCCTCGATCATTGTCCAGCTTATGGGCTCGGTCTACGGCCCGTGGGAAAAGCTGCGAAAAGAGGGGGGCGAAGCCGGCCGCAAGCAGCTCAACCAATATACCCGCTACCTGACGGTTGTCCTGGGTCTGGTTCAATCCTTCTTCATCGCTACCGGTATGCAAACCGGCGGCATGGCGCTGCATCCCGGTCCGCTGTTCATCATCTCGACCTGTATTACCCTGACGTCGGGCACGCTGTTCCTGATGTGGCTGGGTGAACAGATTACCGCCCGCGGGATCGGCAACGGTTCGTCGATGATCATCTTTGCCGGTATCGTCGCGGTCCTCCCGCGTACTGTTGGAACTCTGCTGAACATGGGCTCTACCGGGGACCTTCAGGCGCCTGTCCTGGTCGGCATCTTGTTGCTGCTGCTGGCCTGTATCGTCTTTATCGTGTTCATGGAACGCTCCCAGCGCCGTCTGAGGGTGCAGTACCCCAAGCGCCAGGTGGGCAACCGTATTGTTGGCGGCGAAAGCTCTTTCATGCCGCTGAAGGTCAATACGGCCGGGGTTATCCCGCCGATCTTCGCGTCGTCTCTGCTGTTGATGCCGACCTCCGTTGCGACCTTCCTGAACCAGAACAATGCCGCCGACCAGCCGGAATGGATGCGGATCATCGGCCAGGTCGCCGGGACTCTGACGCACGGCAACTGGATGTTCACGCTGCTCTATGCCGTGTTGATCATCTTCTTCTGCTTCCTCTACACGTCCCTGGTGTTCAATCCGGATGAGACGGCGGAAAACCTGCGCAAGTATGGCGGCTTCCTACCGGGCATTCGGCCGGGTAAGCGGACGGCCGAATACCTCGACCACGTCCTGACGCGAATCACCGTCATTGGCGCGGCCTACATCACCATTGTCTGTCTGTTGCCGGAGTTCCTGATTTCCAGCCTGGGTAACGCCTTCTATTTCGGCGGGACATCCATCCTGATCGTGGTCACGGTCACTATGGACACCGTGGCACAGATTCAGTCGCACTTGCTGGCGCACCAGTATGACGGCTTGATCAAGAAGTCGAAGCTGAAAACGGGTAGCAAGGCGCCCGTACGGGGAGCACTGCGATGAATATCATCCTGTTCGGACCGCCGGCGGCGGGGAAGGGGACCCAGGCCAAGCGGCTGGTCGCGACACGTGGCATGGTTCAGCTCTCGACGGGCGACATGCTGCGGGCGGCGATTGCCTCCGGCTCCGAACTGGGAACACGCGTCAAGACGATCATGGATACCGGCGGTCTGGTTTCGGACGCCATCGTGATCGATCTGATCAAGGAAAACCTGCCGCGGGCTGAAGCCGCTGGCGGCGCCATCTTTGACGGTTTCCCGCGTACGGTGGCCCAGGCCGAGGCGCTTGACGCCATGCTGGGCGGCCGTGGTGCCCGCATCGACAAGGTCGTCCGCCTCAAGGTGGACGAACAAGGGCTTATCGAACGTATCGCGACGCGCTTCCAGCAGGAAGGCCGCGCCGATGACAACCCCGAATCCTACAAGGTGCGCCTGGCGGCCTACAACGCCCAGACGGCACCGCTGCTGCCCTATTATGCGGCGCAGGGCAAGCTGTATGAGATCGACGGCATGGGTGCCGTGGACGACATCGCGGCCCGTGTCGAAGAGGTGCTGGGCAAGAATGAATCCGCCACTACCGTCTAGGTTTTGGCAACGACGTTTCCGGTCTTTCGCGGGGCTGGACAGTAAGACCGTAAAAAATGACTTGATTTTTTTGCGGATTAACCCATTGACGGGAGCGAAAACCCTTCTATAAGGGCAGGCTTCCGCGAAATGACGCGTATGCGCCTTGAACCGGCCGGACGGCAGGATCAGGGAGGCTTACGTGTCGTCTTTTCGTTTTACAGGTGCGCCAAACGGCGCATTTCAGGAGATTACCTCGTGGCCCGTATTGCTGGTGTCAACATACCGACCAACAAGCGCGTGATCATCGCGCTTCAATATATCCATGGCATCGGCCCCAAGAAGGCCGAAGAGATCGTGCAGAAGGTTGGCATCGAAGACGCCCGCCGCGTCAACCAGCTGTCGGACGCTGAAGTGCTGCAGATCCGTGAAACCATCGACCGTGACTATACGGTTGAAGGGGATCTGCGCCGTGAAGTTTCGATGAACATCAAGCGCCTGATGGACCTGGCCTGCTACCGCGGCCTGCGTCACCGTAAGGGGCTGCCGGTCCGCGGTCAGCGCACCCACACAAATGCCCGCACGCGCAAGGGCCCGGCGAAGCCCATCGCCGGCAAGAAGAAGTAAGGATTAGCCCATGGCCAAGGACACTTCCCGCGTTAAAAAGCGCGAACGCAAAAACATCACTTCGGGCGTGGCGCATGTCAATGCCTCGTTCAACAACACCATGATCACGATCACCGACGCGCAAGGTAATGCCGTGTCGTGGTCGTCGGCCGGTGCCATGGGCTTCAAGGGTTCGCGCAAGTCGACCCCGTACGCCGCCCAGGTAGCTGCCGAAGACGCTGGCAAGAAGGCCATCGAACATGGTGTCAAGACGCTGGAAGTCAGCGTTGCCGGTCCGGGTTCGGGCCGTGAATCGGCTCTGCGCGCCCTGCAGGCGGTGGGCTTCACGATCACGACCATCCGTGACGTGACGCCGATCCCGCACAATGGCTGCCGTCCGCCGAAGCGTCGTCGCGTTTAATTCTCCTACCCAATTTTTCGTCGCTCCGCTGAGGCTTCCAGCCTAAAAGCGGGGCGACATTTCCTGTTCTTAAAGGGACGTCAATGATCGAAAGAAACTGGCAACAGCTTATTCGTCCCGAGAAGCCACAAGTCGAAGCCGGCACCGATGCTTCGCGCAAGATGCGTCTTGTCGCGGAACCTCTGGAGCGTGGTTTTGGCGTGACCCTCGGCAACGCGCTGCGTCGCGTCCTCCTGTCGTCGCTGCAAGGCGCGGCCGTCACCTCCGTCCAGATCGACGGCGTGGTGCACGAATTCTCCTCCATCGAAGGCGTCCGTGAGGACGTTGTCGACATCATCCTGAACATCAAGCAACTGGCCCTGCGCATGCACGCGGAAGGTCCGAAGCGCATGGTGCTGCGTGCCTCCGGTGCCGGCCCGGTGACCGCCGGTCAGATCGATGTTCCCGCCGATATCGAAGTGCTGAACCCGGATCACGTGATCTGCACCCTGGACGAAGGCGCTTCGGTGCGCATGGAGTTCACGGTTCAGAACGGCAAGGGCTATGTCGCGGCCGACCGTCTGCGTCCGGAAGATGCGCCCATCGGCCTGATCGCCGTTGACGCGCTCTATTCGCCGGTCAAAAAGGTGGCTTACCGCGTCGAGCCGACCCGTCAGGGTCAATCGCTCGACTACGACAAGCTGATCCTGGACGTCGAAACCAACGCTGCCGTCACCCCGGTCGACGCTGTCGCCTTCGCTGCCCGCATCCTGCAGGACCAACTGCAGATTTTCATCACCTTCGAAGAGCCGAAGGCGCCGGTCGTGGAAGAGGGCAAGCCCGAGTTGCCGTTCAACCCGGCCCTGCTCAAGAAGGTCGACGAACTGGAACTGTCGGTCCGTTCGGCCAACTGCCTGAAGAACGACAACATCGTCTATATCGGCGATCTGATCCTGAAGACCGAGAGCGAAATGCTTCGTACGCCGAACTTCGGCCGCAAGTCGCTCAACGAAATCAAGGAAGTCCTGGCCTCGATGAACCTGTCGCTGGGGATGGATATCCCGAACTGGCCGCCGGAGAACGTCGAAGATCTAGCCAAAAAGTTCGAAGACCAGATTTAAGATCTGTCTACAACCTTTTGAGAGAGCCGGATGGGGTAACCCTTCCGGCTTTCCCTTTTTATAGGAGCGGTGTTTTGCCGCTCCACTTACTGCGAAAGACCAAAACCTTGTCGCGGTAATTTCCGGGTTCACCCGGACGTCCGAAGCGGGCAGGGGCCGTCGGCCCTTTGACCTACGCCTTCGGGCTCGTTTTTGGGGCCGCGCCTGTGCCATCAGCGCCACGCGGTCTTATGGAGAGATACACATGCGTCACGGCCACGGTCACCGCAAACTCGGTCGCACCACCTCGCACCGCATCGCCATGTTCGCCAACATGTCGGCCTCGCTCATCAAGCACGAACAGATCGTCACGACCCTGCCGAAGGCGAAGGAACTGCGTCCTTTCGTCGAGAAGCTGGTGACGCTGGGCAAGTCGGGCTCGCTGCACGACCGCCGCATTGCCATCTCGCGCGTCCGTGACGTGCCGCAGGTGGCCAAGCTGTTCGACGTGCTGGCCAAGCGCTATGCCGACCGTAGCGGCGGCTATATCCGCATCCTGAAGGCCGGCTATCGTCACGGCGACAACGCCCCGATGGCCATCATCGAGTTCGTCGACCGCGACGAATCGGCCAAGGGCAAGGATTCCGGCCCAGTGTTCGAAGTCGCTGGCGACGAAGAATAGGCCTTTTTCGACAGGCAAAAGTGACAGGAGGCCTTCGGTGCAAAACCGGAGGCCTTTTTGATGTCGTCTCAGGCCGTGTTCACCGCCCATTCAGATGGGTTGCGTTTGAGTTAACGATCCTGTGATGTTTCGTCAGCAACCGTTATTTCCGCAATTGCGAAATGCAGGTTAGCTTCTTCTTGCGGCCACCCATGACAAACGGCCGTCATCCCTTTTACCGCTCACCTGAAGGAGGCCGACATGACCGACGAAGCCCTGTTGGAAGCCCCCATCGATGAGACGCAAGATGCGTCCGGCGATATGGCCCTGAGTGACTCGCTGACGCTGGAAGCGTCAGGCGAGGGCGTAAGACTCTATTCCTCTCCTGTATTGGACCGGATTCGCGCGAGCGACTGATGGTCGAAAGCCTGATACGACGTAGCAGCCCCCGGTTCGTTACCGGGGTTTTGTTGTGCGCTGCATTCAAATCGTCGCAAATCTGTGCAAGTGATTCGATTTGCGATGTATCCATATGAGTGCCGTATGCCGCGCCTGTTTTCGCTGATCCTGGCTGTTTTGACACTTGCGGGTTGCGCTTCGGTGCCCCAGGGCCGGGGGGAGCCCCCCTTGCTTGTCCTGGTCTCGATCGATGGTTTTCGCGCTGACTATCTCGAGCGCGGCGTGACGCCCAATCTGAATCACCTGGCGCAAACCGGGGCAACCGGGCCAATGCGGCCGTCTTTCCCGTCCCTGACGTTCCCCAATCACTATACGCTTGTGACCGGGTTGCGTCCGGACCGCCACGGTGTTGTCAACAACACCATGCGAGATGAAGGCAGGCCGGGCGTGACGTTCAAAATGTCTAACAAGGAAGCCGTCACGGACGCCTTCTGGTGGGCGGGCGGCAAGCCTGTGTGGACCAGCGCCGAGGAACAGGGTGTCAAGGCGGCAACTCTGTTCTGGCCGGGTTCTGAAGCGCCCAACTCAGGCCGCCGCCCCAGCTACTGGTTGCCCTTCAATGACGATATGCCGCTTATTGAGCGCATCACGCAGGTTATGACCTGGATCGACTTGCCGGCGGCGCAGCGGCCGGGCTTCATCACCCTCTACTATTCTGACCTTGATCATGCCGGTCATGATTTTGGCCCCGACAGCCATGAGGTCGATTCGGCTCTGGCCACGGTCGATACCTCGATCGGGCAACTGCTGGACGGCCTCAAGGCGCGGGGGCTGGACGGGAAGGTGAATATCATCATCGTCGCCGATCACGGCATGGCGAAGCACCGGCCCGAGACCTTCGTGAAACTGGCGGAGTTGTTACCGCCCGACAGCACCGACGTGCTGGGCGGTCAGGTGGCGGGGTTCACTCCAAAGCCGGGCCGCGAAGCCGAGGTCGAGGCCATCCTGTTGCGGCCGCACGACCACATGACGTGCTGGCGTAAGGCAGACATCCCGAAGCGTTTTCGTTATGGTCGTCATCCGCGCGTGCCAAACATCAACTGCCTGGCCGATGTTGGTGGCTATATCGTGGCACCATCGACTAACGGCTGGATGCCGAAGCCGCAGGGCGGCAGCCACGGGTATGATCCCGAGGCGATCGAGATGCGGGCTCTGTTCATTGCCAACGGACCGGACATTAAACCTGGCGTCGTGCTGGAGGTGTTCGATAATGTCGATGTCTACAGCCTGCAGATGCGGCTGCTTGGGCTGAAAGCGCAACCCGGCGATGGCACGGTGGCAACCTTTCGGCGGGCGCTTCGTGGCTACTGACACGCTGTGGTCTTAGCGGCCGTAGGTCCCTATGCGCGGCGGTCGAATTCCGTTAAGGCTGTCGCAACACTTCAGGGGACACACGCCGCATGTCGGACAAACTCAGGGCCGCAGCGCCTTTCATCCTGGTGACCGTCTTTCTCGACATGCTGTCGATCGGGGTGATCATCCCCGTGTTGCCGCGATTGATCGAGGACTTCGTGGGTTCGATCTCGGCGGCCGGCCTGTGGACCGGCATCTTCGGTTCTGCCTGGGGGCTGGCGCAATTCATCTTTTCGCCGATCCAGGGCGGACTGTCCGACAGCATTGGCCGGCGGCCGGTTGTGCTGTTCTCCAACTTCGGCACGGGCGTGGACTTTTTGTTCATGGCCCTGGCGCCGGGCCTGTGGTGGCTTCTGGTCGGACGGATCGTCTCCGGCATGACCTCGGCCAGTATCTCGACCGCTTATGCCTATATGAGCGACGTGACGCCACCCGAAAAGCGGGCGAGCATTTTCGGCATGATGGGGGCGGCCTTTGGGATCGGCTTTGTCGTCGGCCCCAGCCTGGGTGGTGTCCTGGGAGAATTTGGCACCCACGTGCCCTTCCTGGTCGAACATGGCTGGGAAGATCGGCTGCCGTTTCTCTTTGCCGCGGGCTTAAGCCTGCTGAACTTTGTCTATGGCTGGTTCGTTCTGCCGGAATCGCTGGCGAAGGATAAGCGTAAGCCGTTCAGCTTTCGCACTTCCAACCCGCTCGGGGCGTTCAAGTTCCTGGCAAAGTCCGCCCAGGTCCTGCGTCTTTCGGTCATGTACCTGCTGATGATGTTTGCCCAGTCGGTCTTTCCGACGACCACTGTGCTGTTTTGCGCCTACCGTTTCGGTTGGGGCCGTTTGAAGTGGGGCTGATGCTGGCCGTGGTCGGTGTGTGTTCGGCCCTTGTCCAGGCCGGCTTGACCGGCGTGATCGTGAAAAAGATCGGGGAGCGCAAGGCCATGTACCTCGGGCTTTTCAGCGGCATGCTCGCGTTTATCGGCTACGGCCTGGCGCCGACCTGGTATTGGTTTGTCGCTACCATTCCGCTGGGTGCACTGTGGGGGCTGGCCACGCCCAACATCCAGGCACTGATGTCATCCAAGGTCGGTCCGCAGGAGCAGGGAACGCTCCAGGGCGCCAATATGAGCCTTTCGGCCATGTCGACCGTCTTCGCGCCGATCCTGTTCGGTGTCATCCTGTCGGCGGTGACCAAGAGCGGAGTTCCGATGTGGCTGAGCGGCGCAGCCTTCTGGATGGCGGCCTTGTTCATGGTGTTCTCGCTGATCCTGGCGGGCGGCGTGAAGCAGTCCTTGACGGTCGAGACGCCTAGCGACGGCGCGCCGCATTGAGGGCGGCCGATCCGGACGCTCTGGTCGCCGATCATCCGGCTCGGGCAGAGATCGACGCCCTGCGTCGGTTGATCCTGGCTGCTGATCCGGCCATCGAAGAGGGCGTCAAGTGGAATGCCCCAAGTTACCGCTGTGGGGAGTGGTTTGCCACCTTCCATCTGCGTGCCAAGCCGGGCGTGCAGATCATCCTGCATCGCGGCGCCAAGGTGCGCCCCGATGGCGTTGCCGGCATCGACGATCCGAAGGGTCTGTTGCAATGGCTCGATCCGAACCGGGCGTCAGTACGGTTCACCACCTTGGTGGATATCGAGGCTCACGCGGGTGCTTTCCAGGCTATCCTGCGCCAGTGGCTGGCACGGCTTTAGGTCAGACACCTCATGCCAGAAAGTGGCTATTCATTTTGGAATGACACGCCTCACCCCCCTGTCATGGCATTGAAGCGGATTAGCCCCTTGATGGCGATGGGCGGAAGGTTGAACAGCCCCCAGATGGTTGGGTCCTCATAACCCTTGAGGGCGTCCAGGTGACGCGCCGCCAACTGGTGACGGTCGCCTTCGAAGAAGGCCAGGGCCAGCCAGCTATGAGCGAGCCGCAATTCTGCCGGGTCGCCGCCAGGACGGGCCGTCAGCAGCAGGCGCGATGCCGCGCCTATCTCTTCGCCTGCGCTTCCACGGTAATAGTGTTCCGCCTGTTCGGCCGCGTCGGCCGACTCGTCAAAGGCCTGGTAGAAGAGGCGTCGTTCGAAGTGGGCGCGGGCAATGAGGGCGGCGCTGCCCGGACGCTCCGGATCCAGCCGGGACCGGGCGACGCGGAACATGTCGTCGTGGGTACCGCCCCATTTTTCTGCCAAGGCCATCATCAGGTTCATGTAGCCTGACATGGGGACGCCGTCCGCGCCCAGCAGGTCTGCTTCGGCTCGCGCTTTCTGGCCGTCTTCCAGGGGATTTATGGCGCAGCCCATGGCAAAAGCCGCGGCTAACCCGGAGCCCGTCATCTGCCAGGCGCGCGACAGGGCGTCGTTGGCCATTGTCAGACCGCCGAAGTAATCGCCAACCTGACCATCGCTCATCTGGTCTGGTGGAGCGCCGTTTCGTGCCCGGCTGGCCAGCGTGAAAGCCAGGCCCCCCTTCAGGATAAGGCCCGCGGTATCGTCGGGGTCGGAGACCGACGGGTTGAGATCGGTGCGGGGATCGATCTTGTATCCCAACAGCTTGATCAGTTCGTAGGCGCCTTCGGGCGAGGCGGCGGCAATCGTATCCTTTACGGCCTGCCAGCGGCCCGCGCGAAGATGCTGAACGACTTTGGAAACATCCATGGAATCCCCCTCAAAGCGTTAGATTATGGCGCAAACGCGCTGCCGCCAAGCCTTGATACTGCCGCATTGGTCCTTAAATCTGAGATCATGAATTTCAGGGGACTCCCATGACGTCGCGCTTTATCTCCCTTCTGCCTGTGCTGGCTGTATTGATGGCCTGCGGGCCGGGCCATTCCCAGGACAACAAGACGTTTGAAGGTGCCGGCTTTGGCAACGAACCGCGCCAGGTACCCAATTCCGTCGTCGGGATGAAGACCTCGTTTGCGCCGGTCGTGCGTACGGTCGCGCCGGCTGTGGTCAATGTCTATTCCAAGTCGCGCGTGCGCCAGAATGTCGATCCCTTCTGGCAGATGTTCGGTTACGGCGTGCCGGAATCGCGCACCCAGGAATCGCTCGGTTCCGGCGTTATCGTGCGGAAGGACGGGATTGTCGTGACCAACAACCACGTTGTCGCCGGCGGCCAGACCTTCACGGTCGTGCTGAACGACCGTCGCGAATATCCGGCCAAGCTTTTGCTGGCCGATCCGCGCACCGACCTGGCGGTGCTGAAGCTGGAGGCGCCGGGCGTCAATTTCCAGACCATCGAGCTGGACGCGGGCCGTGACCTCGAGGTCGGCGACCTGGTCCTGGCGATCGGCAACCCGTTTGGTGTCGGCCAGACCGTCACCAATGGCATCATCTCAGCGCTGAACCGCAGCGATGGCGAAGGGGGGACCTTCATCCAGACCGATGCCGCCATCAATCCGGGTAATTCCGGTGGCGCCCTTGTCGATATGAACGGCAAGCTGATTGGCATCAACTCGATGATCCTGTCACGGTCGGGCCAGTCGTCCGGCGTCGGTTTCGCCATCCCCTCGGCCATGGTCAAGCGCGTCGTCGACAGCGCCGCGGGCGGCGCCACCTCGGTCAAGCGGCCGTGGCTGGGCGCCAAGGGCGACACGGTGACGTCCGATATAGCCAAGTCCCTGGGCATGGACCGGCCGGAAGGCGTTCTGGTGTCGGATGTCTATAACGGCTCGGCCGCTGACCAGGCCGGTCTGAAAGCCGGCGACGTCATCCTGCGCGTCGGGGGCGAGGCGGTGAACGATGCCGGCGGCCTGCGCTACCAAATCAGCCTGATGACGCTGAACCAGATGACCAAGATTGAGGGGCTGCGCCAGGGCCAGCCGTTCAGCGCCAATATCAAGGCCTTGCCACCTTCGGATTCACCGCCGCGGGACGAACGTGTGATCAAGGGCGAGAACCCCTTTTCGGGCGCCAAGGTGGTCAATCTGTCGCCGGCCGTCGCCGACGAAATCGGCGTCGATCCGTTCGACGCACCCAAGGGCGTGATGATCTATTCGGTGGAATCGGCGCGGACCTATGCCGCCGGCGTTGGTTTGCAGCCCGGTGACATCATCCGCGACGTCAACGGCACGCCGATCACGACATCCAGCCAGTTGGAGACTGTGCTGAAACAGGGTGCGCGCTCGTGGCGAATCAGCATCCAGCGCGGTGGACGAATCATTACGGCCCAGTTCCGCTGAGGCGATCTCTTTACAAGATCGCGGTCGCATGAATAGTTCCTCCTGAAACTTCAGGAGGGTGGCATGAAAGCGATCGCGGTTTGTAGTCTGGCTTTGGGGCTACTGGCGGGACCGGTCTTCGCCCAACCCGTGGCCATGCCGGCCGCTCTTCCGCCCGGGCTGCCGGCGCCGCAGGACGTTGCCTTTCCTGGCACGATCCAACTGTTTGTCGACGCCAGCGATACCGACCGTCATATCGTCCATATCCGCGAAGTCATTCCGGTGGCGCAGAGCGGCCGGCTCACACTCCTGGTGCCGAAGTGGCTGCCCGGTCATCATTCGCCGGCCGATACCGACCTGACCAAGATCGCTGGCCTGAAGGTCATGGCGGGTGACAAGGCTCTCCCGTGGACGCGCGATTCGATCGAACAGAACGCCTTCCATGTCGACGTGCCGGCCGGTGTTACCGAGGTGACGGCGCAGTTCCAGTATCTGTTCCCGGTTCAGGCGCGCGACGGCGAAATCCTGCATACCGACACCATGATGGCGCTGCAATGGACCGGGCAGAGCCTGTATCCGGCGGGCTGGTTCACCCGCCGCATCCCGATCCAGCTAAACCTGACCTTGCCGAAGGACTGGTCGTTCGCCTCCGCGTTGGAGGCCGAAGAGCGCAGCGGTGATGTCGTTACCTTCAAGGCGATATCGTATGACCACTTCATCGACTCGCCGCTGATCGCTGGCCGGCATTTCCGCACCTACGACCTGGATCCCGGCGCCAAGGTGCCGGTGAACATGAGCATCGTCGCCGACGACCCGAAAGACCTGGAGGTCCCGGCCAATGTCGTCGATATCCATCGCCGGGTCGTCCAGGAGACCTACAAGCTGTTCGGCGCGAAGCACTATGACCGCTTCGATTTCCTGGTGACGGCGTCCGACACGGTTAGTATCGGGCTGGAGCACCACCGTTCGTCCGAGATCGGTGTGGAACCCGGCTATTTCCGCGAGGTGGCGGGCAAGGGGTTTGGCCGCAACATCATGGCTCACGAATATATCCATAGTTGGGATGGCAAGTTTCGCCGCCCGCGGGGACAGTTCACCGGTGATTTCCAGGCGCCGATGCAGGACGAACTTCTGTGGGTCTATGAAGGCGGCACCACCTATTGGACCTGGGTGATCGAGGGGCGGGCAGGGCTTTACAGCTACGACCAGACCTTGCAGCAGGTGGCGGCGACCATGGCCGTCTATGACAACCTGCCGGCACGGCACTGGCGCAATCTGGTCGACACCACCTACGACCCGATTATCTCCAACCGTGAACCCAAGTCATGGACCAGCTGGCAGCGTTCGGAAGACTACTATTCCGAAGGTGCCCTGATCTGGCTGGAGGCCGACATCCTGATCCGCGAAAGGACCAACGGAAAAAAGTCACTGGATGACTTTGCTCGCGGCTTTTTCGGCGTTCATGACGGCGCGTGGGATCCGATGGTCTACGGCTTTGACGATGTCGTGGCGTCGTTGAATTCGGTCTATCCCTACGACTGGGCGACCTTCCTGACGCAACGCACGACGCGGACCGGTGGCGGGGCGCCGCTCGACAGCCTGGCGCGCGCGGGTTACCGCCTGGTCTATAGCGACACGCCGATGGACTATTCCAAATCGAATGAGGCAAAGCGGGGCGTGGTTGGCCTGATGTACGGCCCGGGGCTGAGCGTCGCCAAGGACGGAGCTATCCGCGAGGCCATGTGGGACGGACCGGCCTTCAAGTTGGGCCTGACGGCAGGCATGAAGATCGTCGCCGTCGACGGCCGTGGCTTTACGCCCGAACGTTTGAAAGACGCCCTGGTGGCGGCGCACGGCACCGACAAAAAGATCGAACTGTGGATGCAGGAAGGCGACCGGTACCGGATCGTGACCCTCGATTACCATGACGGTCTTCGCTATCCGCGCCTGGAACGGATCGAAGGCAAGCCCGATGGGTTCAAGCCGATTTTTACCGCGGCCGATTCGTCCGCTCGAAAGTAGGCCTAGCCCAGCGGTTTGGCATGCTTACGACGCGAATTGCGTGACGATAATGCAACGGCCGTATCTCTTTTGCGCCGCAATATGGCCGTTTTGCGAAACTGTCACATACCGCAGCTAACGCCATTCCCATCGCGGTCTGAACACCGCAGCGAGTGCGCATCGTGCGCGCAGGCTTAAGGGGATACCAATATGTTGTTTTCCAAGAAGGGCGCGCTGCGCCTCGCGCTGATGGCCGGCGCTTCGTTTATTTCCGTGGGTCAGGTCTACGCCCAGGACGCTCAAGTGGCGACGGGCGAGGAAGTGGTCGTTCGTGGCCGCCGTCCGCTGGCGGAAAGCCAGGAAGCCGCCATGAAGGTCCAGAAGAATTCGGACTCGCTGGTCACCGTCCTGTCGGCTGACGCCATTGGCGACCTGCCTGACCAGAACGTCGCCCAGGCCGTTTCGCGCCTGCCCGGCGTCGGCATCGAACGCGACCAGGGCCAGGGCCGTTATGTCAACCTGCGCGGCGCGCCGCGCTATTGGACAACCCTGTCGTTCGACGGCCTGTCGGTCGTCTCGCCGGAAGGCCGTCAGACCCGCTTCGACAACATCCCCTCGGCGATCGCCTCGCAGGTGACGATCCAGAAGGCCATCGTGCCGTCCATGCCGGGTGATACGGTTGCCGGCAATGTCGACATCCGCACGCGCCGCGCCTTCGACTACAAGGGCCAGAAGATCACCGGCAAGTTCGGTCTGGGCCATGTTGAGCTGGGCGACGGTCAGGAACTGGACGCCTCGCTGGTCTATTCCAACATCTTCCTGGACGGCAAGCTGGGCATCGTCGCCCAGGCCTCCTACTACAGCCGTGAAATGGCGACGGAAAACTGGGAAACCGATCCGTATGCGACGCCGCGCGCCGTCGATACGTCGAAGCGCTTTGCCGTCGACACCAAGAACAAGCATTACCGTCTGACCCGCGAAAACACCTCGGCCTCGCTGCGTTTCGACTACAAGTTCGACACGAACAACACCGTTTTCGCCTCGACCATCTATTCCGACTACCATGACGACGAACTGCGCGATCAGTTCATCGTCAACCTCGATGGTCAAAGCACCAATGCCGCCGGCGTGGCCTATAACAGTGACGCCAATTTCACGGCCAGTGATCCGAAGGTCGGCACGGTTTACGGCGCCCGCCTGAACGCGCGTATCACCTACCGCGACAACTATGACACCATGGCGACCAATACCCTGGGCGGCGAGCATCGTTTCGGCGACGCGCTCAATGCCTCATGGCGCCTGAACTACACCTGGACCGAAAACCGCGGCGACAATCCGGCCGAAATCCGCTTCCGCAGCGGCAGCAACTTCGCTTCGCGCCCGACCGTCAACTATGATTTCCGCGACACCAGCGCGAACTTCTTTGAGCTGTTCCGTACCACCGGTACCACGACCGCACGCGTCAAGGGCGACCGGGTGATGAATGTCGAAGACTTCACCATGCCGTTGAACCAGATCTCGATGTTCGAGGCGGCCGAAGTCACCAAGGCGTGGACCGGCAAGGTCGATTTCGACTATCAGACCGTGCTGTTCGGCCGTGAAACCAAGGTCGAGTTTGGCGGGCTGTACACCACCCGCGAAAAGGAAAACCGTGACTACGGTTTCAGTGGTTCGACCTCGGGCAGCACCCTGACCTACAGCCAACTGGCGCAGGACGGCGGCTATCTGGGTGAGCAGCATCTCGGCTACACCTTCCGCTATTCCAACAGAGACGCCGTACTGAACACGATTGCGACCTCGCGTGGTTCGACGGCCCTGACCGAGAACCTGGCCAACTACTGGAAGGTCAGCGAAGACATCACCGCCGCCTACCTGATGGCGACGACGGAGTTCGACTGGGGTAACATTGTCTACGGTGCGCGCGTCGAGGCCATCAACAATACCGGTGAGGCCTATACCTTCGTCGGCAGCACCAATAACGGCCTGCTGGAATCCAAGTCGGACGAGACCCTGGTCTACCCCAGTGTTCACCTGAACTGGAACCTGTCTGACCGCCTGAAGGCACGCTTCGGCCTGACCACCTCGGCCTCGCGCGCCGATTTCGACGACCTGCGCCCGAACTTCACCATCGACGACACGGCTGACTCGATCTCGGGCGGCAACCCCGACGCTAATCCGGAAAAGCAGGTCGGCCTGGACGCTTATCTCGAATATTACGGGAGCAACGACACCTTCTTCTCGGCCGGCGTCTTCTACAAGGACATCAGCGACGTGCTGCTGTCGACGTCCACCACCTACGGCAAGGACGATCTGGACGTAACCGGGTTTGACCGCACCAACTACACCTACTCGACGGTCATCAACGGTGGCGACGGCCATATTCAGGGTCTGGAGCTGTTCGCCTCGACGAGCGCCGAATCCCTGGTCGAAAGCCACAACCTTCCGGCATGGCTCGGCGGCTTTGGCGTGCGTGCCTCGGCCACGTTTACCGAGTCGGAGCTTAACCTCGGCGCGCGGACGATCAGCCTGTCCGGCACGTCGGATTCGGTCTACAACGTCCAAGCCATCTATGAAAAGTACGGCCTGACCGTCCGCCTGGCCGCCCAGTACCGCACGCCGTGGCTTCAAGACATCGGCAGCTACACCACGGTCGCCGGCAAGATCGTTCCCAACGGCAATGGCGACATCTACTGGGACAAGGACCTGGAAGTCGACCTGTCGGTCCGCTACCAGATCAACGACAACTTCGAAGTCTTCGCTGACGGCGTCAACCTGACCAATGACGGCGCCGCCCGCTTTGGTGACACCGACCAATACCCGATCGAATACGAAAAGTTCGGCAAGCGCTTCATCGCAGGCGTCCGTTTCAACTTCTAAGCTTCGGACATTCAACATCAGGCGCCGCCGGTTCATCCGGCGGCGCTTTTTGCATTCGGCATTCTTTGCAAAGCGAGATCGGCTTGGATGGTTCCTCCCGTAGTTTCCGGAGGGCGCGGACATGACGCCTTGGCGTTGTGACTAAGAATTGGCATTTCCACCTCTGCCGCCAACGCTTCGTTGTTTCTCTTTGCGATCTGTTTTCCAATTTTTGCCGCCGAATTTGAAAAATTCAAAAAAAAATGCGGCGGCATGTCGAAATTTCAAATTGGCGTTCGTCACCCTGTCGAAGGCAATCGAGCCTTTCCTTTGGAGAACGGTACGAAATGAACCCTTTTAGAGTCACCTTGATCGCTTGCGGCATGGGTGTTGCGGCGATCGGCGCAACATATCTGCTGCCGAATGAAGGCACCGTCGAGCGCCGCTTGACCGTAAAAGCCCAGCCGGACGAGATTGTCGCCATACTCGCGTCAGCAGAGGCTTACCAACGCATCAACCCCTATCGCAACAACGATCCCGACCTGAAGGTTGAGACGTTTGGTCCGACATCGGGTGTCGGTTCGGGGTTTCATTTTGCCGGCAAGGACGGGGAGGGAGCTCAGACTGTCACCCGTGTGACGAAAAACTCTGTCACCTACGCTATTGATCTGGGCGACATGGGCCAACCGCGCCAGGCGGTGTCCATGTTGCCTGTCGCGGGCGGAACTGAGGTCGTCTGGCAAATGACCATGGACCTTGGCATGAATCCCGTTGTGCGGGTTATGGGCCTGTTTATGGACGGCATGCTGGGAGAAACCCTGGAAACCGGTCTCTCAAACCTGTCTCGCACCGCGGGGCAAGCCTAGTTTTCTGCGTCTCACGGCTAATACAATTTTCGAAAAATGAAGGTGCAATATGAACAATTTTCCAGTGACCAGTCTGTATGCCATACCTTTGGCAATTATTTTCCTGATCCTGCTTTTCAACGTTATAAAATCGCGCTCAAGCCTGTCCTTGTCCATTGGTGACGGGGGCCATGAAGGCCTGCACGAATGCATTCGTAAGCATGGTAATTTTGTTGAATGGGTGCCGATGGTGCTCATCCTGATGTTGCTGGCAGAAGGGCGCGGCGTTGGCCCATTGTGGCTTCATGCTGCCGGAGCCCTGTTGACGCTGGGCCGTATTGCACACCCCTTCGGGCTCAAGGCCAGTGTCCCAACGCATCCACTGCGTATCATCGGCAATATGGGCGGCATTCTGGCGACCCTGATCCTGGTTGTTTGCCTTGGCCTTAGCCATCTCAATCTGTAATCCGTTCAAAACTGGAGACACCCTATGAAATACATGACTCTGATCTACTCAGACCCTTCTCTTGAACCCGCCTATGGGACTGCCGAATTCGAAACCATGATGCAAGGTTATGGCATGCTGAATGAGGCCCTGAAGACCGCCGGTGTCTATGTCGCCGGCGATGGATTGCAGGACGTCGAGACAGCGACTTCCGTACGGGTCCGAGGCGGTAAGACCGAAACGATGGATGGCCCGTTTGCCGAAACCAAGGAACGGCTGGGCGGGTATTACATCATCGACTGTGCCGATCTTGACGAGGCTCTGCGGTTTGCCGCCATGATTCCCTCGGCGGCCTACGGTACTGTCGAGGTTCGTCCCCTGGCGGATTACGGACTTTGATAAAAGCCCCCGGTTCTCATGAAGTTGAGACGGCCATTGCGCAGTTTATGCGGCAGGACCGGGGGCGTGTTCTATCCAGCCTGATGGCCAAGTTTCGTAACTTTGACCAGGCCGAGGAGGCGCTTCAGGAGGCGCTGGCCTCGGCCTTTACGCATTGGAACCGTAACGGGATTCCGCACAGCCCGGCGGCCTGGCTCCATGCGCCCAGCCGTAAAGCCATTGATCGCCTGCGAAAAGCCCGCCGCGACGAAGGGCTGAGCCAGGATATTGTTTTGCTGTCACAAGGTGATGTCGTCGCTGAAAGTCACGGGGTGACCGACCAGCGGCTCAGTCTGATTTTTACCTGCTGTCATCCGGCCCTGGAGCCCAAGTCAAGCATTGCACTGACGCTACGGACCCTCGGTGGCCTGACGACGACGGAAATCGCCAATGCCTTTCTGGATGCCGAGACGACCTTGGGGCAACGTCTTAGTCGGGCCAAGGCCAAGATTGCACAAGCCGGCATTCCCTTTCGTGTCCCTGAGCCGCAGGATTGGGATGAGCGGCTCAACAGCGTGCTGAAGGTCATCTATCTGATTTTCAATGAGGGGTATTGCGCGTCGTCCGGCGCAAGTTCGGTGCGGGTTGATCTGTGCGAAGAGGCGATCTACCTGGCGCGGATGATCGAAGCCCTGCGTCCGGATGAGCCGGAGGTCCTGGGCGTGTTGGCGCTCATGCTGTTTGCGCACGCCCGTTACCGGGCCAGAATCGCCGGAGCCGGCGTCGTGCCGCTGGAAGCCCAGGATCGCCTGTTGTGGGATCAGGCAAAACTGAAAGAAGCCGAAGCCTGTTTGGATCGCGCTCTGGCGCTCCGCAAAACCGGCCCTTATCAGATTCAAGCGGCCATCATGGCCTTGCATAGCCAGGCGGCGGCGCGCGACTGGGGGCAAATCCTGATGTTGTATGATGCCCTGATCACATTCGATGCCAATCCGGTTATTCGCCTGAACAGGGCTGTCGCCCTGGCCGAGGCGGGGTTTCTTGAGCTTGCGCTTCAGGAATTGACGACGCTGGAGGGGGCGCTGACGATGTACCAGCCCTACTTTGCGGCCAAGGCTGACCTGTTGCGCAAGGCCGGACATGAGGCCGCGGCGCAAACCGCCTACGCGCAGGCCATAGGCCTGGCTAGAAATGCTGCCGATGTAGCGTGGCTGCAAAGGCAGAAGTCGGCCGCGACGTGACGGCTGGGCTGATTTCGCCTAACCCGGCCCCACCAGGATCGTGGGGCGCCACTTTTCTTTTCGTGTCCGCCGCTTCGGGCCCCCATTGTGATGTTCCTCGTCGATAGGTCCAAGTAGGCGTTGAAACCCCGGGGGATGGTTCTATATCTGTTTTATGTCCGCTCCCACCTCCGACTTGTTTGGCCATACCGCGCCAACCGCCAAGTCCACCCATAACAGCCTTTTGGCGCAGGTCGATGACGCCGCCAAGCCGTTGGCTGACCGGCTGCGCCCGAAAAACGTCGCCGAGGTCGTCGGTCAGGACCATCTCCTGGGACCTGATGGCGCTATTTCGCGCCTCATCGCGCGCGGATTCCTGCCCAGCCTGATCCTGTGGGGACCGCCCGGCGTCGGCAAGACCACCATCGCCCGATTGCTGGCCGAGGCGGCCGGCTATGAGTTCCAGCAGATATCCGCCGTTTTTTCCGGTGTCGCCGACCTGAAGAAAGCGTTCGAACAGGCGCAACAACGGCATCAGATGGGACAGCGCACCGTGCTGTTCGTCGATGAGATCCACCGATTCAACCGCGCCCAGCAGGACAGTTTCCTGCCTTTCGTCGAGGCCGGGGTGGTCACCCTGATCGGGGCGACGACGGAAAATCCGTCGTTCGAACTCAACGGCGCGCTTCTGTCGCGGTCCCAGGTTTTCGTGCTGAAACGTCTCGACGACGCCGCTCTTGACCAGATTATCGCCAAGGCCGAGGATCATATCGGTCGAAAGCTGCCGCTGGAAGCCGACGCCTACGAGACGCTAAAGCTGCTGAGCGACGGTGATGGGCGCTACATCCTCAGCCTGATCGAGGCCCTGGATCATATGGGTTTCGAATCCCCTCTGTCGTCGGAGGCATTGCTGGCGCAACTGCAGAAGCGCCGGCCCAATCACGACAAGGATCGCGAAGGCCACTACAACCTGATCAGTGCCCTGCACAAGTCGGTGCGCGGCTCCGACCCCGATGCGGCCCTGTACTGGCTGGCGCGGATGCTGAACGGCGGCGATGATCCTCTGTTTATCGCGCGGCGGCTGATCCGCATGGCGTCGGAGGATATTGGTAATGCTGATCCGATGTCGCTTTTGATGTGCCAGGCGGCGCGTGACACCTACGAAGTGTTGGGCTCGCCCGAGGGCGAACTGGCCCTGGCCCAGGCGGTTGTCCACATGGCGTCGGCACCCAAGTCGAACGCGGTCTACACGGCCTTCAAGGCGGCGCAGAAGCTGGCGCGCGAGACGGGGCATCTCGATCCGCCGGCGGTGATCCTCAATGCGCCGACCAAGCTGATGAAGGATATTGGCTACGGCGCCGGCTATATCTATGATCCCGACGATCCGGACGGTTTTTCGGGCCAGAATTATTTCCCCGACGGGTTGGCGCGGCCGAAGTTGTATGATCCCGTCGGCGATGGCCACGAGGCCAAGGTCAGGCAAAGACTGGAATACTGGGCGCAACTGCGGGCGACCAAGCAGAAGGCGCGCGGGGAGGGGTGATGCCGGGGGAACTGGGGGCGGTCTATTATCTCGAATATTTCCTCTACATCTTCGGGCCGGTCATTGTCTTTGTGGGTCTGGCGGCAGCCCTGGCGGCCGCGGCGGTACTGGGTCGACCGGAGGGCCGCAACCGTTTTGGGCCTGTGCCGCGCGTCCTAGCGGTTCCGCACGCGGTCGTGACGGTGTATCGCAAGACCGCCGACTTTAGTGGGCGCGCCAGCCGTTCGGAGATATGGCCATGGTTGCTGGCGACCTTCGGTGTGCAATTGGCGATCCTGTTTCTGCTGCGCCACGACCTGATCCTGGCCGGCAGCGTGGCGGCGTTGTTATGGATACCCGGCGTGTCGGCCGGGGCGCGCCGGCTGCATGACCTCAACCTGTCCGCGCGATGGCTGGTCATAGCCCTGACCGTCGTCGGACTGCTGGCCCTGGGCATCATGTGGCTGGTGCCGTCGCAACAGCCCAACGAGTCCGACGTGTCGGATTTTTTCGAGTAGATCGGCGGCATTTGCTTTTCCGCGCCGCCGCCGCTATGCAGCGGCCATGGCGAAACATTCTCCGCAACACCTCAAGGCGATGGCCAGCCGCGGGCCGCGGCCAAAACAGGCGTCGAAGTTGATTCCGGCGTCCAAGCTGCCGCGCAACCTGTCTGCGGACGACATCGCCTGGGTGAAGTCTATGGTCATCTACGAGGATGCCGACATCATGGGCTTTAACAAGCCTTCAGGCCTGTCCAGCCAGGGTGGGCGCGGGGATGGGCATAATCTCGACGACATGATGTGGGCCTTTGCCAAGTCCAACGGAAAACGGCCCAAACTGGTGCACCGTCTGGACCGCGATACGTCGGGCATACTGCTGGTCGCCAAGACTCAGCCGGCCGTCTCTTTTCTGGGCAAGGCTATGATCCGGCGCGCCTTTGACAAGACCTATCTGGCGATCGTGTCTGGCGCCGAACTCCCCGACCGCTTTACGGTCGATGCGCCCCTGCGCCGCGAAGAAGTCGGCCGCGAAGCCTGGTCGCGCGTTTGTGCGCCCGACCACCCCGACGCCCTGACGGCGCAAACCACCTTCGAAGTGCTGAAGCGTGGCGATGATGCTGCGCTGATTCAGTGCAGCCCGCATACCGGACGCATGCACCAGATTCGCGTTCACCTCGCCCATCTGGGAACTCCCATTGCCGGTGATGTCCGCTATGGCGGCGCGCTTAGTGTAGGCGGCAGGGGCGTACCGCGCCTGATGCTGCACGCCTTGTCGCTGACGTTTCCGCATCCGGCCGGTGGAGACAAGACGTTGTCGGCGCCGATCCCTGAGGATTTTGACACACTGGCCCTGTCAATACAGCTTTAACCTTAACAAAGCCGGTAATTTTTTTACCGTAAAATTTGTAATTCATGCCGGAGTAATAATACCTCTTGGTAACGGTAAATCTATATTCATACTAATATTGCGCCAAAACTCCTTAACCTCATCTTTTTCTAAATTCTTAAGGGGCGGGTGGTAATTTTTCAGGATTGCCGAACCCGCTTTCTTGGAGAAGGCCCCTCATTCAGCCCTAAGGCGCACGTCCATGACGAAGGTCAGTCGTTATTTGCGTAAGTTTTCAGCGGATATCCGCGGCAACGTTACCATGATTGTCGCCTTTTCCGTTATCCCGATCGTCGCTGCGGTCGGTGGAGGCCTGGACTTCGCGAATATCCAGGCGGCGCGCGCCAAGCTTCAGGACGCTGTCGATGCCGGCGCCATTGCCGCTACCATAGACCCCACCGCAACGCCTACCCAGACGACGCGTGAAGCCGTCGCCAAGAAGGCCTTCTGCGGTAATATCAAGCAGAGTGGCGGGCTGCAGAATAGTTTCTGCAACACGACGACCCTGGACACGCTGGGGACGGCGTCGGCAACGCTGAGTACAGCCACCAGCAACAATATCATGACTGTGACCTATTCGGCCACGGCCCATGTGCCGACCTACCTGCTGGGCCTGGTTGGGATTGATACGGTCGATATCGATGCCGTCGCCAAGTCCGGCGTCAGCACCAGCACGGCCGAAGTCGCTTTCGTGCTGGACAATACCGGTTCGATGTCCTCGAACAACAAGATGACCTATCTGAAGTCCAGCCTCGATGCGGTGCTGGCCTCCATGCTCGATTCGACGGGCAAGAACTACGCCAAGACGAAGGTCGCCCTGGTGCCGTTCGATACGCAGGTGTCGCTCAGCAATGTCGCCGGTATGGTCGACTACGCCGGCGACTTCTCGACCGTGACGCCGACCTACAGCTGCTCCGGCTATAGCTCGGCGCAGTGCCAGGTCATTTCCGAAAACGCTTCGGCGATGTGTAATGGCAACGCCACCTGCCTATCGAACAATCGCAACTATACCCGTAGCTGGACCTCCAACGGAAATACATATTTTGGTGTTTTTGCTACCTCCTACTATCAGTCAAGCAACACCTATCGTAGCTACGGTAACACATACTACTACACCTATATCGCCTGGCGCCAGGTCGTTTATCGCGTCAACAGTTCGACCTTGACTCTCAACAGCACCAATAATGGTGGCGACTACTACACCTATCAAGCCTATTACAATCAGCCCAACAACTACAGTCGCTACTATGGGGCGGTGACCTATTCGACCCCGACGGCCGGCGGTTACAACTCGACCTCGACGACGATCATCAAGGACAACACCACCATCACGGCCAACAGCGACCTGCTGGGTGTGGGTACCAGCAACTGGACGGGCTGCGTTATTGACCGCACGCAATCCTACGATGTCACGTCTGACGCTCCGGTGGCCGGCACCCCGGCGACCCTGTACCCAGCGGCCAAGTGCGCCACCAACACGCTTCTGCCGGTCATGGCCCTGACTCAGGATATCGCTGCGGCCCGTACCTACGCCGCCAGAATGGCACCTGCCGGCAACACCAATGTCACCATCGGCGTGCAGTGGGGTATGGAGGTCCTGTCACCGACTGCGCCGTTCAGCGAAGGCGGCGCATTCACCGACAAGGCTGTACTGAAGTACATGATCGTCCTGACCGACGGCATCAACACCCAGAACCGCTGGACCACCAACAACTCCCAGATCAATGCCCGACTGGCTCTGGCCTGCACCAATGCCAAGAACCTTGGGATTACCGTCTTCACGGTCCGGGTGGAGCAGGGGGACTCGACCACACTGCAAAATTGCGCCTCCCAGACGGCCTACTACTACAATCTTTCCAATGCCGATCAGCTTCCGGCCACCATGTCCAAGATCATGAAGTCGATCCGCAAGGTCCGCCTGACGCAATAGTAGCCCAAACGCGACCTGGCTCTCCGCAGACGCGGCGGCGGCCAGAAGGCGCCCTTGCCAGCCTGCAAAGGTGCGGCTTGGAAACTATCCGAAGACTCTCCGGCAACGACTCACCGCAAACTGCTGAACTGCCGCCCCCGCAAGGGGGCGGTTTTTTGTGCGCAAGACCGGGATGGTTAACAACTCCCTAATTTCCGGTACGCCCCTTGCAACTCCAGGATCAGGTGTCCCGCTTTCGGACACTGTCCCTTTTGCAACCGAGGATCATCAAAGTGACGACCCTGGCACGCCGTACACATCGTTTCGCAGGCTTCCGTCGCCGCCTGGGCGAGAGCTGTCGCGACCAAAGCGGAAATGTCATCATGATTTTCGCGCTCAGCGTCTTCGTGATCTTCGGCTTCGTTGGCGCCGCGATTGACTTTTCCCGCGTCGATTACGCCCGCCGCCGCCTTCAGGACGCCGCTGATTCCGCCGTCCTGCGCGCCATGGCGCTGAAGTCGGCCACTGACGAGTCGCGTGGAGTCGCCGCCGACAAGGCTTTTGCCGAGAATTTCGGCCACCCCGGCGTCTATGACCTCAATGGCGCCCTGAAACGCGAAGTCAACGAGAATATCATCAGCCAGACCTATACGGTCCACGCCACGGTCTCGTCCTATTTCGGCGCCTTTTTTGGCAAGGACAGCTATCCGGTCACCGTCGTGTCGCAAGCCAAGACGTCGCTGGACGTGTTCGAAATCGCCTTCGTGCTCGACACCACCGGGTCAATGGCCGAAGCCAACAAGATGCCGAACCTGAAATCGTCGGTCGACAGCGCCATGGCCGGCCTGCTGCAGAATGGCAAGAACCTGTCGGGCAGCAAGATCGCTGTCGTGCCTTTCAATACCCAGGTCCGCCTTAGCGACGCCACCGTGACAACCATGTCCAGTCAGGGGCTATCGAGCGGCTGGGGCAATTGCGTGCACGACCGGGATCTCGCGACGAGCCACGACGTCTCGGCGTCTGCGGCACAAAAGGGCAAGGCTCAGACCTTGTACCCGCTGGAAACCTGTGACGAAGCCAGCCTGAAGCCTGTTCAGGGGCTGAGCGACAACATCTCTTCAGCACGCAACTTCATTAAGACCCTTCAACCCGGTGGCTATACGAATGTCACCATGGGCGTGCAGTGGGGCATGGAAGTCCTGTCGCCGAACCAACCATTTTCCGACGCCACGGAATTCGGCAGCACCAAGGCGCGCAAGTTCATGATTGTCGTGACCGACGGCGATAATACCAAGAGCTTTACAAGCTGGAGCGCTTCCGTGATCGACAAGCGTACCGCCCTGGCCTGTGAAAACGCCAAGGCCAAGGGGATCACGGTCTATACGGTCAAGATCATCCAGGGCAATTCCAACATGCTGCGCAAGTGCGCCAGTGCGCCGGAATACTTCTACGACCTGACCAGTGCCAACCAACTAAACGCGGCCATGTCCGGCATCTTCAAGTCGATCAACAAGACGCGCCTGTCGATGTGAGACTTCCCGCTTGGTCGTTCGCCCAGGTTTGGTATAAGGCGATAAGACCAACGGAGTCCCCGATGAACCCCAAGACCGACTGGGCCGAACTGTTCTTCTCCGCCACCGGGCGAATCGGGCAGGTGCCGTTCACCATCGCTGCTGCCGTGTTGCTGGTTGGGGTGGCGGTCTATCAATCGGCTTTTCAAGGACCGATCGAATTCGTCGCCGGTATCGTGGTCTATTCCGCCGTTGGTTTCATGAGCACCTGTGTCCTGGCCAAGCGGCTGCACGACCGCGGCCGTTCAGGCTGGTGGGCAGCGGTGATCCTGCTGGCGGTGATCCTGGTCTGGCCCGCGCCTTACGGATTCTTCGATTTTCTGGCGGGCATCGTTGTGCTGTGGGCTGTGGTCGACCTGTGCATCATGCCCGGGGAACGTGGTGACAACCGCTACGGCAAGACGCTCTTCCGTACCAAGGCGACGATATAGTGTCTTCTTCGCAGTGTTTTCTGGGCGTCTAGATCGTTATGATTTTAGCTCGAAACACCTTTGCCTCCCCTGTTTAAAGGGAGGTGGCATCGAGCGAAGCGAGATGACGGAAGGGGCTATCCCACTGACGGTAAAGCCCCTCCCACCGCTTCGCGGTCCCCCTCCCCGTAAACGGGGCGGGCGATTCCACCTAAACTCATTGCGCTCTAGGCGTTACACATGTTGGACTCGGATGATCCGACGAAAGAAGGGTTTCACGCGAAGACGCGAAGACGCGAAGACGCGAAGACACGAAGTCTGGGATCATCCGTATT
>NZ_GL883079.1:39935-40817 GCF_000204015.1 Asticcacaulis biprosthecium C19
GGCGTTTACGGGGCCGAAGATGTTCTCAAAACTGATCTTCAGCGCATAGTCGACTTCATCCATCGTCACGGGCAAGCCCAGGTCGAGCAGGCTGGTGACGCCATGTTCGCGGATGCCGCAGGGCACGATGCCGTCAAAATGCGACAGGTCGGGTTCGACATTGAGGCTGATGCCGTGGAAGCTGACCCAGCGTCTCAGTTTGATGCCAAGCGCTGCGATTTTATCTTCTTGGTAGGTGCGCTCAGGCGCCCCAGGGCGAATTTCTAATTCGCCCTTCTCGTTAGGAGTGTCCCAATCTGCTTGCAGATTGGGTGGGGCTCCTTGCATAAGCTCGGGCGGGCAGTCGCCCTTGCCGGATGACACAAGGTCATCCGGAGACATAGGATTGCCTTTATCCTTGCGCTCGACCCAGACGCCGACGCGGCCGTCGCGGATATGGCCTTCGACATTGAACTGCCAAAGGGTGTCGATGATCCATTGTTCCAGGGCCTGGACAAAGCGGCGGACATCCTTGTGCCGGCGGTTCAGGTCCAGCATGACATAGGCCACGCGCTGGCCGGGGCCGTGGTAGGTGTACTGGCCGCCGCGGCCGGTTGAATAGACCGGAAACAGCCCGGGCGCGATCAGGTCGTCGGCTTTCGCCGAGACGCCGGCCGTGTACAGCGGCGGATGTTCGACCAGCCAGATCATCTCGGGCGCTTCTCCGGCCTGAATGGCGGCGACGCGGGCTTCCATGAAGGCTACGGCCTCCGGATAGTCGAGCGGCGAGGGGGCAACCACCCATTGCGGGGCTGGCCCGTCAATTAGGCTGTGGAAACCGTCCTGCGTTAACCGGTCATCAAGCATGACACCTCATTGAGAGACTGGTTGCAAATGTGTACG
>NZ_GL883079.1:40948-67533 GCF_000204015.1 Asticcacaulis biprosthecium C19
ATACACATTATCAAAACAGTCTCTGAGTTATAAAGTTTTAAGAGGCAAGGCCCTAATGTAGGTCTTCAGCCGCTTTAGGTAAGGGTGCAGATCGCGTGACGTCGTCTCAGGTAGGTTCGGTTCCCGTCGAAATTTCGGTGCTTCTGGGCCGTTCGGTCTTGCCGATGCAGCAGTTGCTGCGCATGGGCCGCGGCGCTGTGATTCCGCTGGACGCGCGTGAGCACGACGAGGTGTGGATTCTGGCCAACAATCACCCGGTGGCGCGCGGCGAAATCCAGATTTTCGAGGAAAAAATCTCTATTGTCGTGACCAAGGCCGCCAATGTGTATGACTTCATGGCAATCGGCTCGTAGACCGCTCGCAAATGTGTGAGGCTGGCTTGCAAAGCGCCGTTTTCTACGCTTCCGGTGCTCACGTACTTGAGTACACTCCGCTCCGGTTCTCGAAACCAGCGCTTTTCGCCTCAGCCTCAACCATTTTCAAAGCGGTCTCGAAGATTTTGAATTAAAGACTTCACAAAGCCGCAAACTGTTGCTATCTGCCCGCCTCTCCGGATGGTGTGCGGTCGTGGCGGAATTGGTAGACGCGCAGCGTTGAGGTCGCTGTATCGCAAGATGTGGAAGTTCGAGTCTTCTCGACCGCACCAATCCGGAAAATCATTACCATCCAGGGATAAATTATCGCGCGCTAAAAAGGGGACGGGCCATGAGCCAGACATCGGATACCCCCAAAAAGCCCGAAGCCCCGAAGCTTGATGAAGACGTAATGCTGGCGCCTGACGCCATACTGACCACCCCCGAAGACATCGAAGACTTCGCCCTCAAGGACGACTACGCCCTTAATCCGCAATATATCACCCTTGTGATCGACGCAGCCGATCGCGGCGACGGTATGCGGTTGCGCGAACTGCTGGACGCCCTGCATCCGGCTGATATCGCCGACCTGCTGGGGTTCCTGTCGGAGGATTACCGCGAAGAGGTCATCCCGTGGATCCCCGCCGACGCCCTGGCCGAGGTTCTGTCGGAGTTGGACGACGACATTCGCGACGAGGTCATCGACACCCTGCACACGGACGACCTGGCCGAGGTGCTGCAGGAGCTCGATTCGGATGACGCCGCCGCCGTTTTCGAGGATCTGGAGGAAGACCAGCAAAAGGCCGTCCTGGCCGCCATGCCCCAGGCCGAGCGTGAGGCCATGGCGACGGCCCTGGCCTATGAAGAAGAAACCGCCGGCCGCCTGATGCAACGCGAGGTCATGGCGGCGCCCAGCTTCTGGAATGTCGGCCATACCCTGGACCACATGCGCGAAGCCGGCGACGACCTGCCCGAACTGTTCTTTGACATTTACGTCATCGACCCGTCGCACAGGCCGATCGGCGCCATTCCGGTATCGGTGCTGATGCGCTCCAAGCGCGAGGTTACCCTGGCCGCCCTGATGGAACCGATCACCGAGATCGCCGTCAACCAGGACCAGGAAGAGGTCGCTTACATCTTCGAGAAATACCATCTGATCTCGGCGCCCGTAGTCGATATCTCGGGCCGGCTGGTCGGCCAGATCACCGTCGACGACATCGTCAACATCATTCAGGAAGAGCACCGCGAAGACCTGCTGGCGCTCGGTGGTGTGTCCGATGACGAAGGCCGCGACGCCTCGACCTTCGACATGCTGAAATCGCGCCTGCCGTGGCTGGCGGTCAACATGCTGACCGCCTTCTGTTCCACCTGGGTGATCGCCGCTTTCCAGGAGCAAATTCTCAAGCTCGTCATCCTGGCCACTCTGATGCCGATCGTCGCCTCGATCGGTGGTAATTCCGGCACCCAGGCCTTGACCGTCAATGTCCGTGCGCTGGCGGCGCGCGAACTGACCGCCGCCAACGCTTGGCGCACGCTGTGGCGTGAAGTGCGCGTGGCATGGATCAACGGCACGACGCTCGGCTTTATCCTGTCGGTGATTGCGACGCTATTGATGTGGAACACCCAGATCCACAAGGATTGGAATGGCGCATTGGGATTGGGAGCGGTCATGTGGGGCGCCGTGGTGATCAACTTTACGGCCGCCGCCCTGGCCGGCACACTGATGCCGCTGGGCCTGTCGAAAATGGGCCGCGATCCGGCTGTCGCTTCGCCGATTTTCGTGACCATGGTGACGGATACCGTCGGCTTCTTCAGTTTCCTGGGTCTGGCGGCCCTCGTCCTGCTGTAAAATAAACCACAAGACACTTGTCAGCGTTAAACGGTCTGTGGTTTGCTACGATGGGGCGTAAGAGGCGCAAAACGTCTTGTTTTGGGTCAGGCTTGGGTTAGTTTCACCCGGCGCAGGCTAAGGTTAGGGTCAATTGTGATGAGAGCGCGTCAAAAGGTTTCCCGCGCCGGGGTCGAACTGATCAAGAGTTTCGAAGGGCTGCGGTCTACCGCTGCCCGGCTGCCGGATGGCCGCTGGACTCTTGGCTATGGACATACCTTCTCGGCACGCGACGGCGCGCGTGTCACCCAGGAAGATGCCGATGCGCTTCTGCGCTTCGATCTCCTGCCGATCGTCGACGCCCTTAACAATCTGATCCTGGTGCCGTTGAACCAGAACCAGTTCGACGCCCTGGTGTCGTTCTGTTTCAACATTGGTGTCGACAACTTCGGCCAGTCGACCGTGCTGAAGCGTATCAATGAAGGCCGGATGACCGAGGCAGCCCTGGCCATGGACGCCTGGCGTTCAGCCGAGTTCAACGGCCAGACCTATGTCCTGGCGCCGCTGATCCGCCGCCGTGCCGCCGAAAAGAACCTGTTTCTGACGCCGGACGAAGCCTCCGGCAATGCGCCGACCCTGCTGGTCCGTCCTGTCGAGGACGCCGGTGGCGTGCCCCTACATCAGCCGTCGGAACTGAATTCGCCTGACCGTGGCGGAATCCTGTCGGCATTTCCGGTCGGGGTTCAGCAAACGGCCGAACCATCGGTGACGCCACCATCGGCCCTGCCGCCGGAAATGCTGTCGCCCTATGCCCGCCCGGCGCCGGCCACGTTCGGACAGCCCGTTGCGCAACCGGTCGTCCAGCCAGTAGCCCAACCTTTAGCCCAACCCTTAGAACGCGTTGTTGAAGCTTTGCCGGAAGGCCTCCTGGCCTCCAGTGCCCTTCGCGAGACCCCTATGGTCGAAGAGGCGCCTCTGGCCCACAGCCCCTATGCGGGCGAAGACCCTGAGCCCCAGATGAGCCCGGCCGTGGCCGCGGCCATCGCCCGTGCCCAGGAAGAACAACGTCTGCGGGACGAAGCCCAGCAGGATATTCAACGCCAGGCGGCAGCCCTGGCGGCGGCCCGCGCCGCCGAAGAGGCCCGCATTGCGGAGCAGCAGCGCCTTGAAGCGGCGCGGCAGGAGCAGGAGCGGCTGGACGCCGAGCGTTTGGAGCGCGAACGCGCGGCCATAACCGCAGAAGCCAATAAGCTCGAGCAAGAGCGCCTCGAGCGCGAGCGTCTTGAGCGCGAACGTTTGGCGGCCGCCGAGGCCATGCGTCAGGAGCAGGCCCGGCTTGAGCTGGAACATCTGGACCGGGAGCGCTTTGCCGCTGAGGCCGCCCGCCGCGAGCAGGACCGTGTCGAGTACGAACGTGCGGCGGCCGCGGCGGCTGAAGCCGCCCGGTTGGAACAGGAACGCCAGGCGCGCGAACGCGCCGTGGCGGAAGCTGCCCGCCTTGAGCAAGAGACCCGTGAACGCGAAGCCAGGGACCGTGAGGCCAGAGAGCGCGAAGCGCGGGACCGTGAGGCCAGAGAACGCGAAGGGCGAGAACGTGAGGCCAGGGAACGCGAGGCCCGTGAATTGGCCGAGCGCGAAAAGGCAGCCGTTCAGCCAGCCAGCCAGCCCAGCGACGAAGAGGCTGAGAAGATCCGCAAGGCCGAAGCCGCGGCGGCCCTGATGCGTCTGTATTCGCCCTATGGCGGTGGCGCCCTGGGGCGTCCTCTCGCCGCGCCGCGCCTGACACCGACTCCGACTCTGGCCCCGACATCGGTTCCGGTTCAGCCGGCGCCAGCGCCTGAGGAATTCACCAATCAGAGCGTGATCGCGCCGCAGTCCGCGTCGTCGTCACCCATCGAACTGTCGAGCCGTCCCCAACCGGTCGCTGCGCCGCAGGCGCCTGCGCCTGAAGAGGCTGATGACGAACCGGAGATGATGGGCTTTACGCCGTTCAAGCCCGTGGTGTCTCCCTCGGCCATGCCGGCGCCGGTGATTACCGCCCTTAATCCCTATGCCAAGCCCGTTGCGAAGGCAGAGCCGGCACGGGTAGAGCCCGTGAAGCCAGAGCTTGTGAAGGCGCAGCCGGAGGTCGTTGAAGTGCCGCGTCCGCGGGCGGTCGATCTTTCGGCGGCACCGGCAGCGGAAGCCTTTACTCGGCCAGAACCCGCACAGCCCGCGCACTGGCGCGAACAACTGCAGCGTCCCTTGCCGGCCGGCTATGCGGCTCACGAGACGGCCCAGCCGGAAACCCAGACCAGCTTACTGAATGCTAACCCGGCGTTTGACGATGATAACAGCCCCTGGACGATAGACGGCGACCGGATCGCCCTGTCGGCGGACGAGACTCACGAAGAGGGTGTCGGCCTTGGCAAGATGATTCTTCGCACGATGAAGTGGATCTTCGTCTCCGGTCTTGGCCTGCTCTCCCTCGGTGTGGCCGCGGCCTCCTGGTTCAAGTTCCAGGATCCGACAGCGGTGCGCAACGGTATGGCCGGTGACTTCAAGACCCTGTCGATCGTTGCCGCGGCCGTGGGTATCTTCTTTGTTTCGGTTTCGGTCTGGCTGATCATGAAGCGGCTTGGCGGCCTCAAGGACTGATCAGCCAAACAGACCGAACCGGGTACCCTGCTTTTGTGGCGGCTGGGATGCGGCCTCGATGTAGCTGTCGTCCGGCGTAAAGGCCGGAATATTGGGATGCAGGCTGACGCCGAGTTTGCGCAGGGTTGTCACCGGCGATTCCAGTTGCGCCAAGGTGGCTACGGTCGTCTGATACCCGTTCTCCACGGCCTTGTCATAGGCCTTCCAGTCGCGAATTTCGACCCCGGCGGGTTCCGGGATGATCAGCAGGTCGGTCGCCGCGCGCGACTGCGCCAGATCGGCGGCGGTGGTGATGGTCGCGGACCGCATCATGATCGACACAATTGGCGGGCCGCGCCGCCAGTCGCCACGGGCAAACCAGCCGGCCAGGTTTTTCGGTACGCTCAAGGCCTTGGGGTCGACTCCGCGCGCCCGTGTGACATCAACGCCAATCACCGTGCCCAGATGGGTATTGCGCATCATGGTTGCCGGGAAGGATCGCATGACGGCGCCGTCAACCAGGACCTCACCATCTTCGATCACCGGCGGCATGACTCCGGGCAGGGAGATCGACGCACGCAAGGCCTTGCGCAAGGTGCCGGTCTTGTGGACCTTCAGCGTACCGGTGGTCAGGTTGGATGACAGACAGAAATAGGGCAGAGGCATATCTTCGATCTGCATCTCACCGAAGTGCTTCTCCAGCCGCTCATCGACCTTGCGGCCGCCGGTCATCGCCAGGAAGGGGAAGGTGACGTCGTCCAGCGGCGACGAGTCGACGAATGCGTCGCGAATGCGCCGTTCGATCTCTGCATCGTCCCACTGCATGGCCAGCGTGGCGGCGAGGATGGCGCCCATCGATGAACCGCAGACAAAGTCGATCGGGACATGGGCCTCGCGTAGGGCCTGAATGGCGCCAATCTGCGAAAAGGCACGGGCGCCGCCGCCGGAAAAGACGACTCCAACGCTGTGACCGGTGATAATCCGCGCCATGCGGCCGAGATCATGAATGTCATCGGGATAAACGTGAAACCAGCGCGTCGGCCGGACCTGGTCCAGCCAGGTACGGGTGCGGCCATTGGCATGGTGGGCCTTGGCCTGGTCCGACGGGTACATCAGCACCAGGTCGGGGGCGCGGTGCAGCAACGACCGCTCACCTTCGACCTCGATGGCATCGGGCCGCTCGCGGGCGTCGGCCATCAGGAAGACGTGGTCGACCTGGCGCGAACTGAGCAGACGCCAATGGCTTTCGTGGCGTTCGGCGGCGTGAAGGACGTAGTCGTTGTCGGTTTCGATATTGGAAAAGGCCTCGGGCGATGTCCCGTGAAAGGCCTTATCCAGGACGGCCACTTTATAGCCCAGGGCGCGGATCTGCGTGGCGATTCGTTCGACCATCGGTCGGATCGGCTGATCGCAGATGGAATAGAAGGCGAAGACGTTCGGGTTGACGGCGGGGACGTCGCGGCGGACACGCTCGATCACCTTGCGCGACAAGGCCAGCAAAAGGTCCGGCCGCGAATCTACCAGTTTAAGGAAGTCGTCGCGCGGCATGGCCAGCAGGTCGGAATCGCGCAGGGCCATGACGGTGTAGCTGTGGGCACTGCCGGCCAGCAGCGACATCTCACCGACAGGTTCGCCGGGCCGGATGATGCCGATCAGGGCCAGTTCGTCGTGGTCTTCGTCGTGGCGAAAGACGCCGAGACGGCCGGAGCTGAGCAGATACAGATGGTCGGACTCGTCGCCGGTGCTGAACAGTCGCGATCCACCCGGCAAGGAGATGAGGCTGGCGCTCTCGCCCTGGACGGTGCCGAAAAGGCTCTCCAGCGCTTGCTGCAGCGAGGGTCGTGGGTGGTTATCGTCTTTCGCCATCCGCCTGGGCACCTGTACGCGTTTCCATCTTTATTTTGGTATAGGATTGCGCCTAAGACCTTAAGGTCTGTTTACCAGTTTTTCCATACGGGCGTGATGAGTGAAATCCATATTATGAAGCTGGCGGTTGGCGCCGAGAGCCTCGAAGACATTTTGCGCTGGGAGCAGGAACGCGGTTTTGCCGAGGTGTCCTATATCCATACCCGCCATCGACCGACGCGGTGGGAGGAACTGATCAACGGCGGGTCACTATATTGGGTGATCAAGGGCGTGATCCTGTGCCGGCGCGAGATCGTCTCATTCGACTATGTCAAGGCCGACGATCACTGGCTGGTCGGATTGAGGTCGAAGAACGTCCTGACCGAAGCCCAGCCGCGCCGGCCCTTCCAGGGCTGGCGGTATCTCAAGCCGGCCGACGCGCCGAAGGACCTTCCGACGGGCGACCACGGCGAGATGACGCCGGAACTGGCGCGGGCCCTGAAAGAAGCCGGGGTGTGGTAGATCAGACGGCGATATTGTCGATCAGCCGGGTCTTGCCCAGCCATAGGGCTGCCAGCAGGCGGCGGGGCTTGCCGGCGCGAACCTCGCCCAGGGTTTCGGCATCGCGCAAGGCGATATAGTCGATCTGACCGAACCCGGCTGCCGTCAGATCCGCCTTGGCTCTGGCAATCGCGGCCTCGGTATCGCCGGCAGCTTGAACCACCGACCGGACCGTCTCCAGAGCGGCATGCAGTTTCGGCGCGACGGCACGCTCGTCCGCGGACAGGTAGGCGTTGCGCGATGACAGAGCCAGGCCGTCGGCCTCACGCATAGTGGGGTAGGGGACGATCTCCAGTCCCAGGTCGAAGTCGCGCACCATGGCGCGCACGACGGACAACTGCTGGAAGTCCTTTTCGCCGAACACCGCCAGGTCCGGTCGGACCTGGTTGAACAGTTTCATCACCACGGTGGCGACGCCGGAAAAGAACTGCGGGCGGAAGTCGGTTTCCAACCCCAGGGCGGGGCCCTTCAGCTCGATGCGGCTGACGAAATCGTCCGGATACAGCACGTCTACGGTCGGCAGGTAGACCAGGTCGCAGCCAACACCCTGAAGCAAGGCGATGTCGCCGGCCTCATTGCGCGGATAACGCGCGAGGTCTTCGGTGGGGCCGAATTGCAACGGATTGACGAAGATCGACACCACCACCTTGTCGGCACGCGTCTTGGCGTGACGGACCAGAGCCAGGTGGCCTTCATGCAGGGCGCCCATGGTCGGCACGAAGGCGATCCGGGCGCCGTCCTTGCGGAAACTGGTGACAACGGCCTGAAGGGCAGGCACCGTCGTCGCGCGGGTCAGGGGAAAAGCAGAATCGGGCATGGCGCGTCCGGTATTAACCATAGCTACTAACCGTATTTTAGACGGCCGTCGGCATAGTCGGCTTATGACCCAGACAGCCCCCCTCCGTAAAGCCGTATTTTTGTGCGCTGCACTGACCTCCCTGGCTGGCCTCACTGCCTGCGACAACCCCAATCTCAGCGAGACCTTCGCAAAAATCAAGACGGCGGATGTCGATGCAGGCACCGGTGAACCGGCGGCCGATCCCAAGAAACTGCACCCGAAGGACATTGAATTGGCCGTCACCACGGTCAAGGATCTGGCTATCAGCGTCGACAAGGCAACCAAAGCCCCGTCGCAGGATCGGCTTCAGATCGCCGTGGTCGATCCGCTGGACATGCCCAACGCTGCGCCGGCTGATGAACCGGCGCCGGTCGCTGTCGAACCGCCAAAACCGGAAACGCCAAAACCGGAAACGCCAACCGGCCGCTCCGTGCAGATCGGCTCTTTCGGCTCGATGGCGGCGGCGAAGGACGCCTGGCTGACCCTTCAGGCGAAATACCCCGGAGTCGAACGCTACAATCCCAGCTACCAGTCCGTCACCACGGCGGCAGGCAAGTCGGTGGTGCGGTTGAAGGTTGGCCCGGTGACCACCCAGGCTCAGGCGGCGGCCCTGTGCGGGCAGCTAGGTGTGCGCGATGCCTGGTGTGCCAAGGCGTCCTGAAGGCCAGGATCTAGAGAACGGTCAGGGCCCGGTGGAACCTCAGGCCCTCGGCAGACATTTCCCATGAAATGGAAATGAATTCGACCCCGGCGGCGCGCGCCTGATCGTACGCCCGGGCGAAACCGGGATCGCAGTCGCGGGCGATGTCGAACGTGGTCACGTCATTGCGTTGTACGCAGAAGACCACGGCCGCACGGTAGCCTTGGTGCACCATGTCAATCAGTTCCAGCAGGTGCTTGGCGCCGCGTTCCGTGACGCAGTCGGGAAACTCGGCGTGTCCGTCCCTGCGTGACAGGTGGACGTTTTTGATCTCGACATAGGCATCGGGGCGGTCAGGGTGGCCGGTAACCAGCAGATCGATGCGCGAATTGCGGCCATATTTTACTTCCGGTATTATGGAAGTGTACCCGGAGATCTCCGGGATGAGATCCGCCGCGATCGCCTGCGCGATCAGCCGGTTGGGCCATTGCGTATTGACGCCAACCCAGCAGTCGCGTTCCTTCAGTGCCTCTAAGCGGTACTGTAGTTTCTTGCTGGGGTCGTTGAGGGGGGTGACCAGGGCCTCGGTGCCCGGCGCCAGCAAGCCCAGCATCTTGCCCGGATTGGGACAGTGTGCTGTAATGGTTTCACCCGTATCCAGTTCGATGTCGGCGAAGAATCGCTTGTATCGCGCCTGCAAACGGCCTTTGATAAGAGCCCGTTGGAAATTGAATGTATCGGCTTCAAACATGGCCATCAGGAAGTTTCAAAAAGCTGAGCCGATGCAATAGCGCATTTAATTTCCGACAAAATACAAGCATGTCGAACCTGATCAGATGATCCACCGGAAGTCCCTGTCATGAGCGCCAATCCCACTGCCGCCATTCTCATCATCGGCGATGAGATACTGTCGGGCCGTACCATCGACACCAATGTCAACACAATCGCCAAATTCCTGAGTGTGCTGGGTGTCGACCTGATGGAGGTGCGCATGGTGCACGATGACGAGGCGCAAATCATCGCCTCGGTGAATGCCGTGCGTGACGTCTACGACTATGTTTTCACCACAGGCGGCATCGGGCCAACCCATGACGACATCACTGCCGACTGCATCGCTAAGGCTTTCGACGTACAGATCAGCGAACATCCGGCGGCGCTGAAGCTTCTGGTCGATCGCGCAACCAAGATGGGCTGGGAGTTGAACGAGAACAGCCGCCGGATGGCGCGCATCCCGCACGGTGCCGAGCTGATCATGAACCCGGTTTCGGCGGCGCCGGGCTTCCAGTTGGGCAATGTCTTCGTCATGGCGGGCGTGCCCAAGATTATGACCGCCATGCTGGAGGATGTCGCGCCGCGCCTGCGCACCGGCCGACAGGTGCTGTCGCGCACACTCAAGCTATCCTATGTCGGCGAAAGCTGGGCGGCGGATGTCCTGCGCGACATCGACAGCCGTTACCCCGACCTGTCGCTGGGCAGCTATCCCTACGGTCTGCTGCCGGGAGAGTTCGGGACCCACCTGGTGGTGCGTGGCCAGGACGAGCGCAGTCTCGATGCTGCCACAAGCGAGTTGATCTCACGTCTAGAACCCATTGTCGCCGAGACACAGTTGCGTCAGCCCCTGGCTGCGCTCGAAGAAGTTTAGGAGCATTTCGAATGAAACCGATCCATTTCGCCGCTGTGCTGGCGGCCGGTCTGGCCGTTGCCGCGCCCCCCGTCCTGCATGCCAAGCCGAAGAAGGCAGTGCCCGCGGCGCCGGCGGCGATCGCTCCGGCCGACCAGGCGGTGGTTCTGCGCGACGCTGCGCTGAAAGATAACAACGCCTACGAGTTCGTCGCGGAACTGACCACACGTTTCGGCGCCCGCCCGGCAGGCTCGGCGTCGGAAAAGGCGGCGGCCGAGTGGTCGGCAGCACAGTTCAAGGCCATGGGCTTTGACAAGGTTCGTATCGAAACCTTCCCACTCGAAATCTGGCAGCGCGGTGACGAATCGCTGGAAATGGTCGGCCCCTTTCCGCAAAAGCTGGTCGCCACGGCGTTAGGTGGTTCGGGCACCACGCCGGCGGAGGGCGTCGAGGCAGAAGCGGCACTGTTTGAAACCTACGAGCAGTTTTCCAGTTCGACCGCAGATCTGAAGGGCAAGATTGTGGTTATCCTGCAGCCGACGGTGGCGACTCAGACCGGGGTGGGTTACGGCGCCAATTCGGGGTCCGTTCGACGTCAGGGCCCCGAAATCGCCCGTCAGCGCGGCGCCGTCGGGTATCTGATGCGGTCACTGGGCACGCACGACCATCGCTTCGCGCATACGGGCGGGACGCGCTTCCTGGGCGCAGAAGGTGTGCCCGCCATGGCAATATCGCCGCCCGACGCAGAGCAGTTCGAACGCATCCTGAAACTGCAGAAGCAGGGCCAGGCCGGTCCGATCCGGTTGAAGATGGTGTCGACGCCGAAATTCCTCGGGACGGGACAATCGCAGAACGTCATCGCGGAAATCACTGGCGCCAAGCGGCCGCAAGAGATCATCACCATCGGTGGTCACCTCGATAGCTGGGATCTGGGTACGGGCGCCATCGACGACGGGGCAGGGGTGGCCATCACCATGGCGGCGGCGAAGACCATTCTCGATTCAAAGGTCCGCCCGGACCGGACGATCCGCGTCGTCTTCTGGGGCTCGGAAGAGGTGTCGCAGCCCAACGACCGTGGCCTCAGCGGCGCCAACGCCTATGCGACGGCCTACAAGGCGGAGTTCCCCAACCACGTTATCGCAGCGGAATCCGACTTCGGCGCCGATGTGGTCTACGCGCTGAGCCTGCCGGAAAGCGACTCGCCGGAGTTCGTGAAACAGGTCGGCAATGTCCTGTATCCGCTGGGCATCTATATCGATAAGGCTGTGTCGACTGGTGGTGGGCCTGATACATCGCCGCTGTTCAGCGCTGGTGTACCGGTGATGGATCTGCAACAGGACGGCATGGACTATTTCGACACCCACCATACGCCGGACGATGTGCTGGAGCGGATCGATCCGATCAAGGTCGACCAAAACGTCGCCGCCTGGGCAGCGACGGTTTGGCTCATCGCGTCGACCGAGGTGAAGTTCAAGGGCGTGGCGCCGAAGCCGTAATAAGGCTTTGACGGCGGACGACAATTGCGGCAGAACGCCTGTCCCGTTCTGTCGGAATTTGCTGCGGCCGTGGCGAAATTGGTAGACGCAACGGACTTAAAATCCGTCAGGAGCAATCCTATGCCGGTTCGACCCCGGCCGGCCGCACCATTCTTTCGCTCACGGTGATTTCCATCTGCCTCGCGGAGGCTGCGCAGGACAGCCGGCGCCCCGTCGGGCTCTGTTGCAGCGTCCAGCCCGTTTGTCACGGATTTCGTGCCGGATGGCGTCTTTTGTCGCGATTTAGATTACAAATGCGTAACAAAGCGGTTGTGATCACAGTCCGGCTTGACGCGTTTTCGCGATAGCGTTTCAACTGCGACGAAATTGAGACGATGGAGTTACCCTATGGCGCGTTCCCCGATCAACACGGCAAAGTCCCTCATCAAGTCCGTCGCCGTTGCCGCGATACTGGCGGGTGCGGGTTCGCAGGCCTGGGCAGCCTACACGCCGCCGGCCAAGCCTCTGGCGATCGAGGACATCGCGCGCTTCGAAATGCTTACCAGCCTGAGCATTGCGCCGGATGGCAAACATATTGCCGGCATGGTCGCGGTTGATGGCCAGAAGTGGCCGGTGATCTCGATCTGGGATACGTCCGACCTGGCCAGGAAACCGGTGTGGATTCCGACCCAGACCAATCGTATCACCGAGGTCGGCTTTTTCACGTCTGACAAGATCTACTTTGTCATGGAACAGCCGATCACTGGCAATGATGGCAAGCCCACCTTCACCAACAAGCTCTATTACTCGGACCTCGAAGGCCGGAAAATCGAGGAGCCCTTCCGTCTGACCGGGACTATGAACAAGGACGTGCGGGACGCTTTCGATCGCACATCGGTGGTCGATGTCTTCAACGACCATCTCTACGACGCCAATAAAAAGCTGATGGTTACGGTCGATCCCGTGTCGTTCGATCAGAAGATTTTCGAGCTGGATCTGACGACCGGAAAGACACGCACGGTTGCCATCGGGAGTGAAAAATATACTTTCGACCCACAGGGCGTCGACCTGACGACGGGAGACCCAAAGGTCAAGTCCAAGACCGATGTGCTCAATGGCGAGTTCTGGCACATGGTCTATATCAAGGAAGCCTCGGGCCAGTGGGTTTATCACGAACCCCTGAGTTACAAGATCAAAGAGCGCATTACGGTCAATATTCTCGGGTACGACACCGATCCGTCGAACCTGATTGTGTCCTCCAGTATCAAGAGCGACAAGGCGGCGATCTACAGCTACAACATCGCCACCAAGACCTATTCTGCCGAACCTTTGTTTGCCAACGACAAGTTCGCCATGTCGGGCGTCGTTTTCCGGCCCGATCGAGCCAGCAAGACCACCACGATCGAAGGGGTGAAAATCGCCGGTCCGGTTCTAAAAACGGTCTATCTGGATGAAAAATGGGCGGCGATCCAAAAATCACTGGAAGCCACCTTCCCGGGCCGCAATGTCGATATCGACATCAGCAGTTTCGGCCAGCAGACCGCGGTCGTTACCGTCCACGGGGCAGATTTCGTCCCGCAATACTATCTCTACAAAGACGGCAAACTCACGGGGCTGGGCGGCCAGCGCCCCTGGATTGATCCGGCTACCCTGGGCAAGGCCGAATTCGTGACCTTCAAGGCGCGTGACAGCCTCGATATTCCGGCCATCATTACCTTGCCACCCGGCTGGACGCCCGAGCAGGGGCCTGTACCGGTGATTGTTCTGCCGCATGGCGGGCCTTGGTCTCGTGACGTCATGACCTGGGACGGGACGGGTTGGGAGCAGTTCTACGCCACGCGTGGCATCGCTGTGATTCAGCCCCAGTATCGCGGCTCGATCGGCTGGGGCACAAAGCTATGGCTAGCCGGCGACAAGGAGTGGGGCCAGAAGATGTCGGACGACAATGACGACGCGGCCGCCTACATGGTGTCGCGCGGTATCGGCGATCCGAAGCGTATGGCCATCATGGGCTATTCCTACGGGGGCTTTGCCGCCATCGCCGCTTCGGTGCGCCCCAATAGCCCCTACAAATGCGCGATCGCCGGGGCGGGGGTGTCGAGCCTGCAGCGCCTCGGTAATCTGTGGGGCGATAACCACCTGGCACGCGAATATCAGGGCAAAACGGTCGACGGGATGGATCCGCTCGAAAACGTGCGCAATGCCAATATCCCGATCATGCTTTATCACGGCGACCATGATCGTCAGGCCGACACCGAGCATTCCCGCATGTTCTATAGCGCCATGAAAGCGGCGGGAAAAGATATCGAATATCATGAAATCAAGGGGATGTGGCACACCCTGCCGTGGAATCCGGCCTGGCACCAGCAATCACTGAAGCTGATCGAGGACTACCTGAAAGGTCCGAAATGCGGCCTGATTCGGTAACGCATTTAGCCTTTTTGTCGCACCGCAGCAAAGTTGCATATTTCACGAATACAGTCTGTTGAGCATTAAAATTATGTAATGAAAAGCCGATTTTTTATCATTTTTTGCCTTTTTACAGTTGTTACTGCGATAAATACATCACGTACGTTTCGTGACAGGTGCAGTTGCAACAAATTGGTATTGCGTCAATCTTGTGACCGATTAGTGTCACTTTACACAAGTTTGCCTAAGTCCGGAGATTCTCATGTCCAAGCCCTCCACCCTGACGCGTACCTGGCTGCTGGCCGGCACGGTGCTTACCTCCCTTTCGCTGGGGCTGCCCGCCATGGCGCAAGATACGCCGGCCGACCCGGCCGCCGCGCCGGCCGAAGACAGTGCCGCTCCGACGGAATCGTCCGGGGAAGTTGTCATCACCGGCTCGCGAATCCGCCGCAGTGAATTCAATTCGCCGTCGCCGGTGCAGATTATCACAGCGGAAAAATCGACCCTGTCCGGAATGATCAGCGCCACCGACATTCTACAGACCTCGTCAGTCGCCAGCGGTTCGGGACAGATCAACAACACCTTTACCGGTTATGTTGTGAACGGCGGCGACGGCATCAATACCGTGTCCCTGCGCGGTCTCGGCGCGCAGCGCTCGCTGGTACTGCTCAACGGTCGGCGCCTGCCGCCGGCGGGCATCGGCGGCACCGTTGCGGCTGTCGATCTGAACACCATTCCGGACGCGGTTATCAGCCGCTATGAAATCCTGAAGGACGGTGCGTCGTCGATCTACGGGTCCGATGCTGTCGCCGGCGTCGTCAACGGGATCACGCGGCGCAACATCGACGGTTTCGAGCTGTCGACCTCCATCAAGAAGAGCGAACATGGCGGCGCCGATGAATTTGAATTCACCGGGCTGTGGGGCAAGAGCTTCGACAAGGGCGACATCCTGGTCTCGCTGAGCGGCTACGAGCGTACGGAACTGACGGCTGGGGACCGTGACGCCTTCGCCTGCCCGATGAGCAACTATTACGGCGCCGATGGTGAACGCGCCGACCTGATCGATCCCAATACTGGCACTTACAAGTGCTACGGCGGCGTCAGCAACGGCTATGTCGGCACCTACTATCCGCAGATTTATTATGACCTGTACGGTTTCGCCGGCTATTTCGGCTCGCGCGCCATTACGCCCGGTGGAATGGGGATTGAGGAAGTTCCGGGATATGCCTTTATTCCGTTGCCCAACCGCGACCTGAACAACGAACGCCTGCTGAGCCAGAGCATCATCTCGCCGGTGAAAACCCTGACCCTGTATTCGGCGGGCAATTATCGCCCCGACTGGGCCAATGGCGCCGAACTTTACGGTGAACTGCTGATCACCCAGCGCAAGTCGGAACAGCATGCCTGGCGCACCTTCTTCCCACGCTATCATGAAGATGTCGATATCAATCCATTCAATATCGCCTTCGAGGGCCTGGGCCTGATGGCCGAGCCCTATCTGGCCGTTCCGTCGAACGATGAGCAGGACGTCAAGGTGTACCGTCTGTTGGGCGGCGCTCGCGGCGACCTGGGGCGCTGGAAGTGGGACAGCTATCTGTCAGTATCGCGCAGCGAAGGCAGCTACACCGGTGACGTCTTCCCGAATGATCGTGTCGAATACGGCACGGCCACCAACCAGCGGGATTATTCGCTCATCAACAACGGCGTGACGTGCGGGGCGGGTGCCCCGGCAGGTTGCGTGCCGCTGAATGTTTTCACGACGGGCATCCTCGAAGACGGCGAATACCCACAGGCCATGCGCGACTACTATTTCAAGCAGCAGACGGGCAAGACGGCCTACGACCAGAAGATTTTTGAAGCCACCATGACCGGCGACCTGTTCGAACTGCCGGCCGGTCCGCTGTCCGCCGCATTCGGTATCAACATCCGCCTCGATCAGATCCATGATACGCCGGGTGAATACAGCCGCGCCGCCAACGCCTGGGGGCAACTGACGGCCGGAGTCACCAAGGGCAAGGATACGGTCAGGGAAGTCTTCGGTGAACTTGAAATTCCGGTCATCAAGGGCAAGCCCTTCTTCGAAGAATTCACGTTGGATACTTCGCTGCGCTTTTCCGATTACAAGACGGTCGGCTCGGCTTGGACCTACAAGATCGGCTTCGACTGGGCGATCGACAATCGCGTCCGCCTGCGCGGCACGACCGGCACCTCGTTCCGGGCGCCGGGCCTGTTCGAACTTTACCTGAACAAGCAAACCTCCTTCCTGTCGCAAACATCGGTTGACCCCTGCATCGGCTGGGGGCAGGTGGACCAGGACGGTAACTTCCTTAACCCAAATCCGACCTTGCGCGCCAACTGCGAGGCCGATGGCATTCCGGAAGACTATGCCGGTCTCGGCTCTTCGGCCAAGATCACGACGAGCGGCGGGCTGTACCTCAAGCCGGAAGAATCCCAGGCGTCGTCGTGGGGGATTGTCATCACGCCACCGGAAACCGGCTTCAAGCTGGCCATCGATTTCTGGCGCATCAAGATAGATCAGCAGATACTGTCGACCACCAGTGTCGTCAGCCAGTGCTATTACAGCGAGCAGTTCCGGTCGCGTCCGGGCTATTGCGACCTGTTCGAACGCGCCAATGACTACACCGTCATCGACGTTGACGCCAGCTATCGCAACATCCCGACTGAAAAGACCGCCGGTATCGATTTCACCATCGACTACTCGAAGGAATTCAACTTCGGTGACCTGAACATCACGTCGCAAATCACCTATACCGATTACGACATGGCGCAGATTTTCCCGGGTGACTCGTTTGACGACTATAATGGCGTCATCGGTGACCCGCGCTGGGTCGGCGATGTCCAGACCCGCTTTACGCGCAAGGACTGGACCTATACCTGGACCGTCCACTACACCGAAGCCTCCAGCAATCTGGGCTTCTTCGGCGAAGATGGCACCGGCTTTGATGCGTTCGGTACGCCGGTGACGTACCGTGCGTCCGTGCCGGATTACTTCACGCACGACTTTACGGTGCGCTACAATGCCAAGACCTGGCAGGTGATCGCCGGCGTCATCAACCTGACGGATGAAACGCCGCCCTATCTCGGCGCAGGTCAGTACGGCGGTTCTGCCGGCCGTATCGGCAACTATCCTTTCAGCAGCCAGTATCTGTCGGGCTATATCGGCCGTCAGGTCTATCTGCGCCTTCAAAAGACTTTCTAAGATTGTCTGAAAACAAGAAAAGGCGGCGAGGGTGACCTCGCCGCCTTTTCTGTAGTCACGCCGCCACAAAAAAAGGCCCGGAGTGCGAACTCCGGGCCTTCGTACGTGGATGTGCCGGCCTTTACAGCACACCCAGCATCTGGGCGACCAGCGGATGGCGGACAATGTCCTTGTCCTTTAGCCGCACCACAGCGATGGTCTCGACCGCCTCGAACTTGTCGGCGACGTCGGCCAGGCCAGACAGGCCGTGCATCAGGTCAGACTGAGCCGGGTCGCCGGTGACCACCATGGTCGAATTCCAGCCCAGCCGGGTCAGCAGCATCTTGAGCTGGACATAGGTGCAGTTCTGGGCTTCGTCGATGACCACGAAGGCGTTGTTCAGCGTACGGCCGCGCATATAGCCGACCGGGGCGATCTCGATCAGGCCTTCCTGCATCAGCGCCTTGACGCGCTTCATGCTGAGGCGGTCGGTCAGGGCGTCGTACAGCGGGCGCAGATAAGGGGCCAGCTTGTCTTCCATGTCGCCGGGCAGGAAGCCGATCGATTCGCCGGCTTCGACAGCCGGGCGCGACAGGACGATGCGGCCGACCTTGCCGGCTTCCAGCGCCTCGACGGCCTTGGCGATGGCCAGGTAGGTCTTTCCGGTGCCTGCGGGACCCAGCGCCATGACCAGGTTCTTTTCGTCCATGGCGGCCAGAAGCTCGGATTGCCCTTCGGACTTCGGCTTGATCGTCTTGACGTAGGACTGGGAGCGATCCTCGTTGGCCGGTCCGCTCATCGGCGACCACGAAGAGGAGGCACCGCCATTATGTATGCTCAAGCGACGCACCTTGGTGTCCGAGGCATATTGCTCGGCATCCAGGGTTCCTTCACGAAGAAAACGCTTTGCAGTTCGCTTGGTCATGGTGGGCTCCTACAAAATGGCCGTGCGGTGTGGGGCCGCATTCGGGCATGAAAAAAGGCGATGCCCATAGAGGCTCGCCTTTGGATACGGTGGGGGAGGAGAATTGACGGCTGAAAGGAGAGCCGCCGTCGCCGGCAGGAGGCGGTGGGGAAACAACAATGGGTATGTACGCAACCCTTATAGCCACTTTTACCTCTAAGGTTTGAACCTTAAAATGGTGCCGGACGGTGGGGGAGTGATTCCCCCGCTTCGACGGTATCAGATTCTCGCAATTGTCTTACCGAGTTCTTAAAAAAGCTGTGTGGTTCATCTCGCACTCGCGTAAAAAACGAAATGAGGAGGTCTGACATGACGGTTTATCGGCTGGGAGATGTGGCGCCGGTTCTGCCGGAAAGTGGCCCTTTGTGGATCGCGCCGTCGGCGGAAATCATGGGGAATGTCCGCCTGGGGGAAGACACAAGCATATGGTTTCATTCGATACTTCGTGCTGATAACGAGCCGATGATCATCGGAGCGCGGAGCAATATCCAGGATGGCAGCGTATTGCATTCCGATCCCGGATCGCCTCTGACGGTGGGGGAGGGCGTGACGGTCGGTCACAAGGTTGTGTTGCATGGCTGTACGATCGGCGACAATTCGCTGGTCGGAATCGGCGCCATCGTGCTGAACCGGGCCGTGATCGGCCGCGACAGCCTGGTCGGCGCCGGCAGTCTGGTGCCCGAGGGCAAGGTCTATCCGGATGGTGTGCTGCTGTTGGGTTCGCCGGCGCGGGTGGTGCGAGAGCTGACGCCGGAACAGATTGCCGGTCTGCGGCGGTCGGCGGATCACTATGTCGAGAATGCGCGCCGATTCCTGCGCGATTTGGCCGCACTCCCTTGAATTTGTTCCGGCCATCCCAATGTCCTTTCGGTAACAGCCAGAGGAGCCCATATGCCTGCCGATATCGCCACCATGTCCTGTCCTGTGTGCAAGGGAAGCTTCCGTGAAGTCCTGCGCGAAGGCATTCTGATCGACGTCTGTACGCAATGCCGCGGTGTGTGGCTGGATCGCGGTGAACTGGAAAAGCTGCTGTCGCTGGCGCGCGCCGATTTCAGCGACGCGCCGCCACAGCCGACCTATGCGCCCCCGCCGCAACAGACCTATCAACAACCGCCTCAGCAACAGTACCGCCAGCCGGAACGTCAGTACCGTCACGATGATGATGACAATGACAAACGCAAGCACTATGCCCAGCACGGCGAGCATGGCTACTACGACAAGCACGGTCAATACCGTAAGAAAAAGAAGGGTTTCGACTTCCTCGATATCTTCGAGTTCGGCGATTAACCGGCGGCGGCGCGGGCCTCTGTGATGCCCTTGTTGGCAAGCTGGTCCGCGCGTTCGTTCAGTTCGTGGCCGGCGTGACCCTTGACCCAGTGCCACTTGATCTTGTGGCGTTTGGTGGCGGTGTCCAGGCGGATCCACAGGTCGTCATTCTTGACCGGCTTGTTATCCGCCGTCTTCCAACCGCGCTTTTTCCAGGCAAAGATCCATTCCTTGATGCCCTTCAGTACGTACTGGCTGTCGGCGTGAAGGTCGACGTCGCACGGCTTTTTCAAAGCTTCCAGGGCCTGGATGACGGCCATTAACTCCATACGGTTGTTGGTCGTCTCAGGCTCATAGCCGTACAGTTCCTTCTCGTGCTCGCCCGAGATCAGAATGGCGCCCCAGCCGCCGCGGCCGGGATTACCCTTGCACGCGCCGTCGGTATAGATAGTGACTTTGGGAAGATCGGACATGGTTCAGGCTTATACGGGAGTCGCGTGGCGGCGCAATGACGCTCAGGCTTCCGTCAACACCCGCGGGAGTTTGAACGTGACCGTCTCGCGCACGCCCGAGGATTCGATCACCTCAGTGTCAAAACGGGCGCGGATGGCGTCGATCAAATCGCTGATCAGGTTTTCCGGCGCTGACGCTCCGGCCGACACCCCCACCGACGTCACGCCATCGAACCAGGTCCAGTCGACATGCGAGGCATCGTCGATCAGATAGGCGTTGGGGGTGCCGGCCTTCAATGCAACCTCGACCAGACGCTGCGAGTTGGATGACTTGGCCGAGCCGATGATCAGCATCAGCCCACAATCGCCCGCCACTGCCTTGACGGCTTCCTGGCGGTTGGTGGTGGCGTAGCAGATGTCTTCCTTGTGCGGCACCTTGATCGACGGAAAGCGTTCGCGCAGGGCGGCGACGATGTCGGCCGTGTCGTCGACCGACAGGGTGGTCTGGGTTACGAAAGCAACATTTTCAGGATTTTGCGGCTGATAGGCTTTCGCGTCTTCGACCGTTTCGATCAGGGTGACGGCGCCGGCTGGAAGCTGGCCCATGGTGCCGATGACTTCGGGATGGCCGGCATGGCCGATCAGCAGGATCTCGCGGCCTTCGCTATGCTGGCGCTCGGCCTCGACATGGACCTTGGACACCAAAGGGCAGGTGGCATCGAGGTAGAACATCTTACGCGACTGGGCCTCAGCCGGGACGGACTTGGGGACGCCATGGGCCGAAAAGACCACCGGACGGTCTGGCGGACACTGGTCCAGTTCCTTGACGAAGACCGCACCCATGGCTTTCAGCCGGTCGACGACATGCTTGTTGTGGACGATCTCATGCCTGACAAAGACGGGGGCACCGTATAGTTCGAGGGCGCGTTCAACGATCTGGATGGCACGGTCGACGCCGGCGCAAAAGCCGCGCGGCGTGGCGAGATGGACGGTGAGGGCGGTCATGGTGTTTACATAGGGGGTTTCGCGACGCTTTTCCATAGGAAGAAGACGTGCCCGCGGTGTCACAGGTGACGGGGTCGTGCCGTGATTTCGCCGCAACTGGCCGATAAAGCGCTTTGACAAGCGTTCGTCTTACGCTACCAAGGCGGTTAAGGGGCTTCAGGTTTGCAGCCTCGTGTTTATACAGGATTCTGGAAGCCCATGTTTCTTCGCGCGCGTCATCTTATCGCAGGCGTTTGCCTGGGCCTCATGGTCAATGCCAGCGCCTTGGCTGTCTATGCCCAGCAGCAGCGGGGCGGCGGTGAGGAAACCGGCGAAGACAAGGCCAAGCAGGATGAGGAATGGGGCGAACGCAATCTGCGCCTGAGGGCTGTCAAGGCCGAAGGTCCGTGCCCCTATGTCAAGGTTCTGTACGACGCTGCGCGCTATCATGAGTTCAAGGACAACCGCGAAGCCACCTCGGCCGCCATGTGGACGGGCGAGATCAACGGCGTGTCGTCCGATTGCGCCTATAAGGGCGAGGATCCGATTGAAGTCGCCATGACCATCGGCTTTTCGCTGGGCCGTGGTCCCATGGCCGATGGCGAGACCAAGGTCTATCGCTATTGGGTGGCTGTGACGGAAAAGGACACGACCGTCCTGGCCAAGCAGTATTTCGAGCTGCCGGTGACCTTCCGTCCGGGCGAGCAGAAGGTTGATATTAGCGTGCCGATCGAAGATATCGTCATTCCGCGCGCCGATGTCACCGTTTCGGGTTCGAACTTCGAAGTCCTGGTTGGCTTTGACGTCACGCCGCAGATGGTCGCTTTCAACCGCGACGGCAAGCATTTCCGATACACGACCGCTGCCGATCAGAAATAATCGCGCCAAACAATAATTGTCAGGGCGTAGAACGCCCTGTATCAGGGCCGCACCTTTTTATCCGGACCTGAGCCATGGCTGAAGATTTTATCCCCTCCACCGACTTCCGGAGCCAGTTGACGGCGACCGCCGGCGACGCTTTCGTAGCCGAAGGTTTCGATACCTCCGCCGGCCGGGTGCAGCCGTCCGACCGTCCGGACCTGGCCGATTTTCAGTGCAACGGTGCTTTGGCTGTGGCCAAAGCCGCCAAGGCCAATCCCCGCGAGGTCGCGACCCGCATCCAGGTGCGTCTGAATGATGACGAGCGGCTGCAGAGCCTGGAGATCGCCGGGCCGGGCTTCCTGAACTTCAAGCTGAACGATGCTGCATTGTCTATGCGGGGCAATGCGATCGCCGGCGACGCCCGGCTGGGCGCCCCGGTTGTAGCTGCGAAGCGCAAGGTGATCATCGACTTCGGCGGACCCAATGTCGCCAAGGAAATGCATATCGGTCACCTGCGCACGGCGGTGATTGGCGAAAGCCTGAAGCGGATCATGCGCTTCCTGGGCGATGACGTGACCGGTGACGCCCACTTCGGCGACTGGGGCCTGCAGATGGGGCAACTGATCGTCGGCGTTTCGGAAGAGATGCCGGACCTGCCGTACTTCGACGAGGCCTTTTCAGGCCCCTACCCGGAGGCCTCGCCGGTGACCTTGGCCGATCTGGGCCGGATCTATCCCAAGACCAGCCAGCGCATCAAAGGTAAGGACCTGGACTTTCTCAATGCCGCCCGCAAGGCGACACGCGAGTTGCAGCAGGGCCGGCCAGGCTACCGCGCCCTGTGGCAGCACTTTGTCGTGGTCAGCCGCGAAGCGCTGAAGCGTGACTATGCCTTGCTGGGCGTGGAGTTCGATCTGTGGAACGGCGAGTCCGATGCGGACCCCTATGTTGAGCCGATGATCGCCGACCTGGAGGCCAAGGGTCTTCTGGTCGACGACCAGGGCGCCCGCGTGGTCCATGTCGCGCGGCCGGGTGAAACCCGCAAGAAGAAGCTGGAAGATGGATCGGTGGTCGAGGTGCCGAGCCCCCCGCCTTTGTTGGCCGTATCGTCAGAAGGTTCGGCCATGTATGGTACGACCGACGTGGCGACCATACTTCAGCGCAAGACGGAGATTCAGCCGGATCTGTACCTGTATGTCGTCGACCAACGTCAGGCGGAGCATTTCGAACAGGTCTTCCGGACGGCCTATCTGGCTGGGTATGCCGTCGAAGGGCAACTGGAGCACGCCGCCAACGGTACGGTCAACGGGCCGGACGGCACACCGTTCAAGACCCGGGATGGCGGGACCTTGAAGCTGCACGAGTTGGTCTCGGAAGCGGTGGAGAAGGCCGTTGCGCGGCTTCATGAGCAGAAGTTGGGTGAGGACCTTTCGGTGGCCGAGTTTAACGCTACGGCGCACAAGGTGGCCGTGGCGGCTTTAAAGTTCGCCGAACTGTCCAACCATCGGCTGACCAACTACATCTTCGACCTCGACCGCTTCATGACGTTTGAGGGCAAGACCGGGCCTTACCTGTTGTACCAGGCGGTCCGGATGAAATCGATCCTGCGCAAAGCGGGCGAGCAGGGGCTGGTGCCCGGTGCGATCGTGGTCGGTGAACAGGCCGAGCGGGAATTGGTGCTGCTGCTGGACGGTTTCGATGGTGCCTTGCGCGAGACCTATCTGAAGCGCGCGCCGAATATCCTGGCCGACCATGTCTACAGGCTGGCCCAGGCGTTTTCGAAGTTCTACGCCGCCTGCCCGGTTTTGGTTGGCGACGACGAGGCGGTGAAGATTTCGCGTCTGGGTCTGGTTCAGGTGGTGTTGAAGCAACTGGAACTGGGGTTGGACCTGATGGGCCTGAGCGCGCCAGGCCAGATGTAAGATTTTACCACGGAAGGCACGGAAACGCCGCTGCGCGGCGACACGAAAAGACACGGAATTCCGGTTTCGGGTTCTTCCGCGCGAAGCGCTTTAGCAACGTGTTGAACTGGGTTGAGGGCGCTTCGCGCGTATCAGCGCTGAATTTCAGTGTATTCCGTGCCGCCGCGAAGCGGTGTTTCCGTGCCTTCCGTGGTTCCCTCTTGAGAAGCTTGCCATGCCCACCGTATTCGCCGAATTGCAATTCTTCTGCTGACAAATCTCCGGACTTGGGTTTTAGTATTACCCAAGCGTTAATGAGGCGTCAGAATGGCGAAGGACGGCAAAGATACGGGGTGGCACCTGCCGCTGTTTCGCCAACGCGCCGCCTTCTATTTCGACGGATTCAATCTCTATCATGCTGTAGACGCTTATAAGCGCCCCTATCTGAAGTGGCTGAACCTAAAGGCCCTGGCCCGCGCCGTGGCGCCCAGGTCAGAAGCCATCAAGCGAGTCGTCTGGTGCTCAGCCTACCGGCCGCAGAACAAGTCCAAGCTGAAACGCCACGAAGATTACCGCAAGGCGCTGGAAGGGCAGGGTGTCATCTGCCGGATGGGACATTTTGTCCATGCTTCGGATAGCTGCAATGCCTGCGGTCACAACTGGCAGCTCCACATCGAAAAGCAGGGCGACGTCAATCTGGCCTTGTCGATCGCCGCCGATGCCGAGGACGACCTGTTCGACGTCTGCTATTTGGTCACCGCCGACGGCGACCATGCCGCCACGGCGCGCTATATTCGCGAGCGTTTCCCCAAAAAGAAGCTGGTCCTGGTGTCGCCGCCCGGCCGCCATCCCAATCGCCATATTGAACGGCTGGCCCATGCCTGCGTTGAGATCGACATGGCACACCTGGAGGCGTCGCTGCTCCCGCAGATGGCCAAATACAAAGAACGCTTCCTGCGCAAGCCAGAACGTATCGGCCGCCCGGAAGCCTATGACCCGCCTCAGGTCCGCGTGAAACAGCACCTGCGGTTGGTGGTCAATAACGGTTGACTCTTTGCGACCGTTAACGCACAACGACCTTCGCTCATGCGGGAGAGATCGGATTCTTCCCCGACGCCGAAGGCGCAACCGCCCCGGAAACGCTCAGGCAAACGGACCGCATCGAGCCACCAAACGCTGGAAAGTAACGCTAGACTTGCGTTCGCCGAAGGAGCAAATCTCTCAGGCCAAAGGACAGCGGGGGCAGACACGTGTTCAGACGATCTGCGAGACCCCATGCCCGATTCCAGCACTCCCCTCAAGTCCACACCGCTTTTTGATCGTCACGTTGCGCTCGGCGCTCGGATGGTGCCGTTTGCCGGCTACAATATGCCGGTCCAGTATGACGGCGTGTTGGCCGAACATAAATGGACTCGCGAAAGCGCGGGCCTGTTCGACGTCTCGCACATGGGGCAGGCGCGGCTGACCGGCGCCGATGCCGTCGCTACCCTGGAAACCCTGACCCCCACCGACTTTGCCACATTAGTTCTAGGAAAGCAGAAGTATTCGCTGTTGCTGAATGCCGAGGGCGGTATCCTCGATGACTGGATGGTGTCACGCCCGGAGGGCAACGGTTTCTTCCTGGTCGTCAATGCCGCCTGCAAGGACCAGGACTTTGAAATCCTGGCCGAAAATATCATCGGCGACAGCCATTTCGAAGTGTTGGGCGACCGCGCGCTGTTGGCGCTGCAAGGGCCGAAAGCCAAGGACGTCATGCAGTCCGTTTGTCCGGCGGCGTGCGAACTATATTTCATGGAATGTGGAAGTTTTGACCTTTTGGGGCAAACGGCCTTTGTTTCCCGCTCGGGCTATACGGGCGAGGACGGTTTCGAGATCAGCGTCCCGAACGCCATCGTCGGCGAACTCTGGGACCTGCTTTTGACGCACGACGTGGTCAAGCCAATCGGCCTCGGCGCACGTGACAGCCTGCGCCTGGAGGCCGGCATGCCGCTGTATGGCCATGAGATGGATGTGGGCTACACCCTGGTCGAGGCCAATCTCGGTTTCGCCATGCAGAAATCACGTCTTACCCGCGGCGATATTCGCGGCATCGACCGTATCCGCCAGCAACTGGACGGCGGCCTGGACCGGGTTCGCGTTGCCATCCGCGTTTTGGAAGGCCCACCGGCCCGTGAGGGCGCCAAGATCCTCAGCGAAGACGGCGCCGAGTTGGGTATCGTCACCTCAGGCGTGCCGTCGCCCTCACTGGGCTATTCGATCGCCATGGGCTATGTGCCGCCGGCGTCGTCAGCCCTCGGTACCAAACTGAAACTGGAAGTCCGCGGCAAACCTTACGCCGCCGAGATCGTCACCTTGCCGTTCGTGAAGAACGGCTATCACCGCAAACCGAAAGCTTGAGAGGGCCATCAGATGAAATTCACCAAGGATCATGAATGGGTCGAGGTCACCGGTGACACCGCTTTGGTCGGAATCACCGCCTATGCCGCCAACGCTTTGGGCGATGTGGTGTTTGTCGAGGTGCCGGCGCCGGGCACGGCTCTGAAGAAGGGCGACAGCTTCGCTGTGGTCGAAAGCGTCAAGGCGGCGTCCGACGTCTACGCGCCGGTGTCGGGCGACGTCATCGATGCCAATAACGACCTGACCTCCAGCCCCGACACGGTCAATGCCTCGCCGGAAGGCGCCGGCTGGATCGCCAAGGTCAAGCTGACCAACCCGTCCGAACTGGATGAACTGATGGATCGTGACGCCTACGAGGCGTATCTCAGCACGCTCTAA
>NZ_GL883079.1:67642-85465 GCF_000204015.1 Asticcacaulis biprosthecium C19
TCGCCGCATGGCTCCTCGCAAAAGCTCGGGCGGGCAGGAAGCGTCATTTGGCGCCCTTGCCACGCGCGGTGGGTCAAGGGCATCGCGGCTTGGTATAAGGGATTAAACTGTATGCGTTATCTGCCGTTGAGCGAGGCCGACCGGGTCTCGATGCTGGACAAGATCGGGGTCGGTTCGATCGACGATCTTTTTGTCGATGTCCCCCAGGCCGCACGCCGTTCCGGCCCGGTTGATCTGCCGATGTATGCCGGCGAACTTGAGGTCGAAGCCCAGCTTCAGGCGTTCGCCGCCAAGAGTGTCAGCCCGTCGAAAGTGCCGTTCTTTGTCGGTGCCGGTGCCTATCGCCACCATATCCCGGCGACCGTGGATCACATCATCCAGCGCTCGGAATTCCTGACCAGCTATACGCCGTATCAACCGGAAATCGCCCAGGGTACCTTACAGGTCCTCTTCGAGTTCCAGACCCAGGTGGCGCGCCTGACCGGCATGCCGGTGGCCAATGCCTCTTTGTATGACGGTTCGACGGCCGCCGCCGAGGGCGTGCTGATGGCCACCCGCGCTACCAAGCGCAACAAGGCAGTCTTGTCGGGTGGCCTGCATCCGCATTACCGTGAGACGGTCGAGACCCTGGCCCACGCCGTCGGGATCGAAACCGAGGCCTGCGATCTGGCCATCGATGACGAGGCCGAGGTGTTGAACCATATCGACGCCGACACGGCCTGTGTCGTCGTCCAGACGCCGAATGTCTTTGGTACCGCCACGGACCTGACGCAGATTGCGGCTGCCGCCCAGGCGGCGGGCGCGCTGTTGATCGTCGTGGTGACCGAGGTCATGTCGCTGGGCCTGCTGAAGTCACCCGGTGAGATGGGCGCCGATGTCGTCGCCGTCGAAGGTCAGTCGATCGGCGTGCCGTTGTCGTTCGGCGGTCCCTATGTCGGTCTGTTTGCCGCCAAGGAAAAGTACCTGCGACAGATGCCGGGCCGGCTGTGCGGCGAAACCGTCGACGCCGATGGCGAGCGCGGCTTCGTTCTGACCCTGTCGACGCGCGAGCAGCACATCCGCCGCGACAAGGCGACGTCGAACATCTGCACCAATTCTGGTCTATGCGCCCTGGCCTTCAGCATCCACATGAGCCTGTTGGGTCAGGAAGGCCTCAAGCGGCTGGCGAAGATCAACTACGCTAAAGCGCACTCTCTTCGCGACCGTCTGGCCGCCGTGCCGGGCGTCGAGGTGGTGACGCCGCGCTTCTTCAACGAATTTACCGTGAAGCTGCCCAAAGCGGCTGCCCCTGTCGTCGAGGCACTGGCCGCCCAAGGCGTGCTGGGTGGGGTGCCCGTATCGCGTCTGGTCGCCGATCCGGCGTTCGGCAATCACCTCATCGTCGCCGCCACCGAAACGGTCAGCGACACCGATATGGATGCGTTTGTGCAAGCTTTGAAGGCGGTGCTGTAATGGGCGACATGAAGATGAACACAGTCGGCCGTCCCTCTGCGCCTGATTTCGATGTAGAGGCCACATCATTCCGCACCCTGCTGGGCGGCCGCGGCCTGCTGCAGTCGGAGAAGCTGATCTTCGAATGGGATGACTATCACCGTACCGGCGTCGACTTCGCCGATATCGCGATCGATACGTCCGATCTGGACGGTTTGGTCCGCGGTGATGACCTCAACCTGCCGGGCCTGACCGAGCCGGAATGCGTTCGGCACTATGTCCGGCTATCGCAAAAAAACCACGCCATTGATCTGGCCCTCTATCCGCTGGGGTCGTGCACCATGAAGCACAACCCGCGCCTCAACGAGAAGATGGCGCGCCTGTCCGGGCTGGGGGACATCCATCCGCTGCAGCCAGTGTCGACGGTCCAGGGCGCGTTGGCGCTGATGGACAGCCTGGCGCATTGGCTGAAAACCCTGACCGGCATGCCGGCGGTCGCCCTGTCGCCCAAGGCTGGCGCCCACGGAGAGTTGTGCGGACTTCTGACCATCAAGGCGGCCCACGAAGCCAAGGGCCAGGGCCATCGCCGCACGGTGTTGGTGCCGACCTCGGCCCACGGTACCAACCCGGCGACCGCTGCCTTTGTCGGCTATACGGTCAAGGAAGTCGCCCAGACCGCCGATGGCCGTGTCGATGTCGCCGACCTGACGTCGAAGCTGGGGCCCGACGTCGCGGCCATCATGGTGACGAACCCCAATACGTGCGGCCTGTTCGAGCGAGACATCGTTGAGATTGCTCGCGTCACCCACGAAGCCGGCGCCTACTTCTACTGTGACGGCGCCAATTTCAACGCCATTGTCGGCCGGGTCCGCCCGGGCGATCTGGGCGTCGACGCTATGCACATCAACCTGCACAAGACCTTCTCGACGCCGCATGGCGGCGGCGGCCCCGGTGCCGGTCCGGTGGTCTTGTCGGAGGCACTGGCGGCCTATGCACCGCGTCCTTGGGTCGTATCAGCAGGTCAGGGTTTCGACCTGGCCGAACACGGCGAAGGCGAGAATGCGGCTAATTTTGGCCGCCAAAAACCTTTTGGAAGAATGTGCGCCTTCCATGGCCAGATGGGCATGTATATCCGGGCCCTGACCTATATGCTGAGCCACGGCGCCGACGGCCTGAAAAAGGTAGCCGAGGATGCCGTGCTCAACGCCAACTATATCAAGGCGTCGCTGTCAGACCTGATGAGCGTGCCGTTCCCGGAAGGGCCGTGCATGCACGAGGCCCTGTTCGACGATCGTTGGCTGGAGGGCACCGGGGTGACCACGCTCGACTTCGCCAAGGCGATGATCGACGAAGGTTTCCATCCGATGACCATGTATTTCCCGCTGGTGGTACACGGCGCGATGCTGATCGAGCCGACCGAGACCGAATCACGTGCCGAGATCGATCGCTTCGTGGCGGTGCTGCGGGCTCTGGCAGGGGCCGCACTGGACGGAGAGGTTGCCCGCTTCAAGGGCGCACCTTATCTCGCGCCTGCGAAGAGATTGGACGAAACGCGTGCAGCGCGGCAACCACGGTTAACGTTCAGCTAACGGACGCCTTCCGGCGTGATGGGATCTGCATAAGACGTCGCAATATGTGATTCAGCGGATTTTCATGTATTTTTGGTAAGCCTTATTTCGGCCCTCCGCTATGCGTAAATGCGACACTTGCGCGCATTTTACAAAGCGGGGGGCTTTCCGCCTTGTGCACTGCGGGGGCTGTCCCTATATGCCTTGGGTAAGTTTAAGGTCTGTTGAAGTGAAACCGTTCTCTGCGTTGTTGAAATTGCTGTTGTGTCTTGTCGGCATCGTGCTGATGATCTTCGGCGTCGCCATCGCGCCCCTTCCGGGGCCGTTGGGCGTTCCGCCGTTCATGTTCGGCCTGATCCTGCTGCTGCGCAATTCGACATGGGTCAAGCGCGTGTTTGTGCGCCTGAGCCGCCGCTTCCCCAAGATGGTCGGCCCGGTCCGCGCCATGCTGCGTCCGGGCGCCAAGGTTGTTGCCCTTATGTGGCTCAGCACGCTTCGGATGGAACGCCGCATTCTGGGCCGCAAGAACCGCTTCATGAACCGCTTCCGCCAGGAATTCAAAGCCATCCTCGGTATGCGTTTCAGCCGCCGTCGCTGGCAACCCGCCGCGGCCTGATCTCCGAACGATCGAATTTGAATAGCCCCCGCTGGTTCGTCCGGCGGGGCTTTTTGCAATTGGTATCCAACGTGATAGGCTGACGCAAAGCCGGGGAGGGCGATGGTTTCTTCCGACAATGACAGAGCAAAAGACCTCTGCTCAGAGTGAGGACCGAATATAGCCGCCCGGTTATATTTCAAGCCATCAAATCCAGTGGAGAGCGGTTTGGGCAGCGAAGTCTTCGACCTCATCATGGCAGCCACGCGTTGGCAGGCTTGGATCACGGCTGTGATCTCGGTAAAGATTACCATGGTCTTCACCCTGCTGATTGGCCTGCGGCTGCTCTTCGAGCCCGACCGGACGAAGGCCCGGCGGTTAGGATGGATGGCCCTGGGGTTGGGTGTGTTTGGCGCCGCCTATCAAGGCCTGAACACGTGGCTGGGTACCCTGGGCACGCCTGGGCCGGCGGTCCCTCTCTACCCGTTTATCTTCGCTACGGCGTGGGCGACCGTCCTTGGCATTATCGTCTGGCTGGTCTCAAGACTTGGCAGGAAGCCTTTGGACGCGGCGAGCATGTTTTGATGTGGCAGCTATGGCTGAAACGTCAAAAAGGTTTATCGGGGACAACCCGTCACGTCACAATCGGCGACTGCGGCCATGCCGAGGGGCGCTGTGCATAGAAAAAGGCCCGGAGAGAACTCCGGGCCTTTCATAACCGAAAGGTTATATCTGTTTAGTTCAGGCGGCCAGGGATCTGCCTGATCGCCTTGTCGACCAACGGGTCGTTCGTCGTCTTGGCGATCCGGTCGGCCAGGATCGATTCGGCCAGTTGCGCCGCCAGGTCAGCCGCCGCCGCCTTGACGTCCGCTGTCGCCTTGGCTTCCGCCTGGGCGATCTTGCGTTCGGCCAGTTCCTCACGGCGCTGGATCGACTCTGCAAGCTTTTCGCGGGCTTCCTTGGACAGACGGGCCGCTTCCTCTTCGGCCAGTGCGATCAGCTCGCGCGCCTTTTGCTCTGCGGCGACGCGCTGGGCCTTGATGGTGTTCAGCAGGTCGGTGGCTTCCTGACGGATGCGCACGGCCTCGTCCAACTCGGCGCGAACGGCCTTGCCGGTATCGCCCAGTGAACCCCAGACCTTACCGGGCACCTTGGCCACGATCAGGATCAGGAAGAAGAGAACGAGGGCGATACGGACCCAGGTTTCGGCATCAGCTAAGTTGAACATTACGATACCTTTCCGAAGGCCGATTTCAGCGCGGCGGCTGTCGCCGCCTTGCCGGTCAACGTTTCGACCAGGGCCTGGGCCGTTTCACCAGCGATGTCGGTGACGTGGGCCATGGCCGTGTCACGCGCAGCACGGATGCGGGCTTCCGCTTCCGACAGACGGGTGTTCAGCTTGGCGTCCTCGGCCGCAGTCTGCTCGGCGATTTCGGCATTGGAACGGGCCAGAGCTTCCGACGCCAGCTTGCGCCCGGCGGCGTGGGCCGCTGCGGTCTCTGCGGCGGCGTCCTTGGCCTGGGCCTCGGCCTCGTCGCGGTTGGCGCGGGCATTGGCCAGGTCCTCGGCGATGGTCGAACCACGGTTCGAGATCACCTTGCGCAGGCGCGGCGTGAACACGGTCGCCATCAACGCATAGAAGACTGCGAAGATGATCAGCAGCCAGACGATCTGACCGGCCCAATGCTCCGTCTGGAGCTGGGGCAGGCCGCCGCTGCCGTGCTCTTCGGTGTGCTCGGTGGTCGCTACCGTGCCGGCCGTATGGTCGCCAGCGCCATGGGCGCTGGTGCCGTGCGCGTCATCGCCGTGACCAGGCACCAGCGACACCACAGTGGTGGTTTCCGGTGCCGGGGACGCGGCGTCACCTTCGGCGGCTTGGTCGGCAGCGGGCGTAGGGGCTGCAGTCATGACAGGTCCTTGAAAGCCCGGGCCGCAAGGCTCAGGCGTTTCGCTTGGTTAGGCGGTCGAAATTAAACGGTCGGGTTGCCGAACAGGATCAGCAGCGCGATAACGAAGGCGAAGATGCCCAGGGCTTCGGTCAGCGCCATGCCGATGAACAGGTTGGTCTGTTGGGTCTTGGCCGCCGACGGGTTACGCAGGGCGCCGACATAGTAGTTGCCGAACAGGATGCCGAGGCCGATACCGGCGCCGATCATGCCGAGGGTGGCCAGGCCGGCGCCGATGTACTTGAGGCCGACGGCGAAGAGGGTAGCGGATTGAACGTCCATTGGGGTAGCTCCGTAAGTAGGATTTTCAGTTAGGTTAGTGGTGGCCGATATTGACCACATCACCGAGATAGACACAGGTCAGAACGGCAAACACGAAGGCTTGCAGATAGGCGACCAGGAATTCGAGGGTCGTGAGAGCGACGATAGTGGAAAGCGACACCAGGCCGATGGCCCAGCCGCCGATGCCCATGGCCGCGGTGGTGACAATGAAGCCGGCGAAGACCTTCATCACGATGTGGCCGCCCAGCATATTGCCAAAAAGTCGCAGGGTCAGGGTGACGGGACGCATGATGAAGGCAATGACTTCGATCGGCACCAGCACGATAAGGATGTACCAGGGCACGCCCGACGGCACGAACAGTTTGAAGAAGCCCAGACCGTGGCTGAACACGCCGACGGCGATGACCAGAACGATGGTCAGGGCGGCAAGGGTCATGGTCACGGCCACCTGCGACGTCGCGGTGAAGTAGGTGAACATGCCCAGCAGGTTACAGCTCAGGATGAACAGGAACAGCGTGAAGACGTACGGCATGAACTTCTTACCGTCGTGGCCGATGATCGATTCGGTCATGTCGTCGATCAGTTTAAACAAGCCTTCGGCCATGACCTGGCCGCGGCCGGGAATGATGGCCGCGCGCGACGTCGTCAGGGTGAAGAACAGCAAGGTCAGGCCGACGGCGATCATCATGGCCAGGACCGAATTGGTGATCGACATATCGACCACGACACCTCCGACCGTGAAGGACGGAAGCTCGGCGACCTTCTGGATCTGGAACTGGTGCAACGGATCGGCCATAAGCCCTCAACCTCTTTTTGTACCGGCCGTGGCCGGAGAAATGTCACGGATGAGGCGGATGCCTCAGGTAGCAGACTTCCGTCAGGAAGCCGATTGGCCGCGTTTGACGATCAGATAGACCGCTGCGACCATGCCCAACAAAGCGCCGGCGATCATGCCCCAGGGCTTACTGCCCAAGAGGTAGGTATCGACCAGCCAGCCCAGTCCCAAACCGCCACCTATGCCACCCACCAGCTCGCCAAGTGCCAGGTAGCCCTGGTTGGCGCCGACTTCCGCACCGTGGTCGACCGTTTTGCGCTGACGCGCTTCGGCCGCCTTGAGGCGATCATCGAGGTCCTTCAGCTCGTCATCCGGCGAGGACCCGTAGGGAGGTTCATCTGTCACGGTCAGCACCACACAGGCAGGGGTAGTCGAAAAAACCACCCCCGGCTTGAACGCGGCGGAACCTACTGAAAGCCCTCACAAAGGTCAAGCACGGGGGGCGACAAATCGGCAATGCCGGTATTTTTATGGCGCTGCCGCGGGAGAAGCGGCGGAATCCGTTATGATTTCAGGCAAGTTTGCGGGTATTTTTTGCGTTTATCGCTTCGCATATGCACAATTTTTGGCCTAGGCGACGTCTTCCGCCACCAAGGCTTCCGCCTGCGACAGATCGACGCTGACCAACTGCGACACGCCGCGTTCGGCCATGGTGACGCCGAACAGGCGGTCCATGCGCGACATGGTCACCGGATTGTGGGTGATGGCGATGAATCGCGTGCGGGTGCGGGTCCGCATTTCGGCCAGCAGACGGCAATAGCGATCGACATTGGCGTCATCCAACGGCGCGTCGACTTCGTCGAGCACGCAGACCGGCGCCGGATTGGCCAGGAAGACGCCGAAGATCAGCGCCGTCGCCGTCAGGGCCTGCTCGCCGCCCGACATCAGGCTCATGGTGCTGAGACGCTTGCCCGGCGGGCAGGCGAAGATTTCCAGTCCGGCTTCCAGCGGGTCTTCCGATTCGACCAGGCGCAGTTCCGCCGAGCCGCCGCCGAACAGGCTGACGAACAGGGTCTTGAAGTGCTCATTGATGATTTCAAACGCCGCCAGCAGGCGTTCGCGGCCTTCGGCGTTCAGTTCGTCGATGCCGTCGCGCAGCTTGGCAATGGCGGTGATCAGGTCGGCGCGTTCGCGGCCGAGTGTGTCGAGTCGGCCTTCATATTCGGCGGCTTCTTCTTCGGCGCGCAGGTTGACGGCGCCCAGGCCGTCGCGTTCGCGCTCCAGGCCGGACAGAAGTGATTCGGCGCCGGAGGCATCGGCCGGGGTGGCGATGGCTTCTTCTTTCAGGCGGCGGCCCAGATCGTCGGGCGTGCCGCCGGTTTGGTCGAGAATCACCGCCTCGACCTCTGTGGCGCGGGCCTGGATGCCTTCCAGGCGGGCCTGGGCGCCGGCGCGCTCCTCGCGGGCGGCCGAGGCCTCCTGTTCCGCCATGCGCAGATTGATGTCGCCGTCGCGTTTGGCGGTTTCGGCGGCGTTGAGGGCGTCACGGGCGGCCGACAGGCGCTTCTGGGCGACCTCGAGTTGGTCGATCAGGGCGATGCGGCGTGATTCGAACTGCTGTGGCGCGGCCTGGGCCTTTTCAAGATTGGCGCGGGTGGCTTCCTGGTCCTTTTCCAGCTTGATCAGGCGCGAGCCCGAATCCTGGGTGCGGCGGGTCCAGTCGGCCAGTTCCCGCGACAAGGTACGTTCACGGCCTTCGCGGGCGGCGCGGTTGCTCATCTCCTGGTCCAGCTCGGCGCGGGCGCGCATGACCGACTGGCGCTTGCCTTCGGCGATGGCACGAGCGGCGTCGAGGGTGGCCTTCATGGTCGCGGTGTCCAGCGCATCGGACTGGGAGGCGACCGCCAGGCGGTAGAGGTTTTCCATCTCGCCGTGGTCCCCGGACAGCCGAACCAGAGACGCCTCCAGGCCTTCCAGGCGGGCTTCGTAATGGGTCTGGGCGCGCAGACGTTCTTCCAGGGCCAGTTGCTTGGAGCGCACCAGCCGTTCCAGGTCGGGAATGCGGTTGCGCGCCTGGCGGACAGTGTCTTCGTGCCTGCGCTGGGCGTCGGCGGCCGTCGTCTGGGCGGTCTGGGCCTCGGTAAAGCGCGGTTTGAGGACAGCGATGTCGGCTTCGAGTTCGTCCAGCCGGTTGCGTTGCGCCAGGCGGACAGCGGCGGGCTTGGGGGCTTTGGCGCGGACAATCAGTCCATCCCAGCGCCACAGGTCTCCCTCTTTCGACACCAGCCGGGCGCCGACGGGAAGCTGGCCATGCAGCTTTTCGGCCTCGGCCGCGGTGACGACGCCGATGGTCGACAGGCGCAGGGCCAGGGCGGCTGGGGCGCGGACATGGGCGCTCAGCGGCGTAGCTCCGAGGGTCTTCAGGTCGATATGGACAGCGCGGCTTTCGAAGTCTTCACTCCAGAAGGCGAGGGCATCACCGCTCTTTTTCGAGAGGGTGAGATTGAGGTCGTCCCCCAGAGCCGCGGCCAGGGCTAACTCGTAGCCCTTTTCCGGACGGACCTCGTCCAGCACCGGCTTGTTGGCCTTCTGGCCGCCTTGGAGGATCTGCGACAGGCCGCGGGCTTCGGAGTTCATCCGGCCGAGTTGGTCTTCCAGTTCGCGGACGGTTTTGCGCGCCTGGGCCTCGGCATTGACCAGCCCAATCCGCGCGCCTTCCAACTCCTCGGTCAGTTTGCGGGCGGCGTCGAGTTCGGTCTGGCCGTGGGCCGCTTCAGCCTTCAGGCGATCAACGGCGGTGTAATCAAACGTGCCCAGGGCATTGCGTTCGTTATGGGCGGTCTGAAGCTGGGCGGCGATGCGGTCAAAACGCGCCTTGGCTTCGGCCAGGCGGGCGCCTTCGAGGCGCTGGCGTTCGACCTGGGCGGCCTGTTCGGCGGCCATGGCCTCGATGGCGGCGTCGCCCTGACGGCGTTCGGCTTCGGCGGCGTCGACGGCGGCACGCAGTTCGGGCTCACGCGACGGCGCGTCGGCGATTTCGGCCTGGACGCGGGTCAGGGAGGATTGCAGGCGCTCCAACTGGATGGAGCCGTCCGATGACAGGTCCAGTTCACGCTGGAAGTCGGCGCGCAGGCGGCTCAGTTCGTTCTTCAGCCGTTCGATTTCGGCGGCGGCCTGTTTTTCTTCCAGGTCGAGTCGTTCTTTTTCGACCGTCAGACGGTGCATAACGGTGGCCGCGACGGCCTCTTCCTCGCGCAGGGGCGGGATGGCCTCGGTCGCTTCGATCGCCACGGTCTGGGCGACAGAGGCGGCGCGCGAGGAGGTCTCGACGCGCTGCGACTGGGCCTGCATGTCATTGACCGCGCCTTCCAGGAGGCTGCGGACCTCAAGCCATTTGGCGTGCAGGATGGCTTTCTGCAGAGCGCGGATTTCCGCAGAGATTTTCTTGTACTTTTCGGCCTGGCGGGCTTCGCGTTTCAACCGCGACAAGGCGCTGTCCAGTTCGCGGGCAATGTCATCCAGGCGCGAGAGGTTGGATTCTGCGGCGGTCAGGCGCAGTTCGGCCTCGTGGCGGCGGCTGTGCAGGCCGGAGACGCCGCCGGCTTCTTCGAGGACGCGGCGGCGGTTCTGAGGCTTGGCCGCGATCAGTTCCGAGATCTGGCCCTGACGGACCAGGGCCGGGGAGTTGGCGCCGGTCGAGGCGTCGGCGAACAGGAGCTGGACGTCGCGGGCGCGCACTTCCTTGCCGTTGATTCGATAGGAAGAGCCGGCGCCACGGTCGATGCGGCGGGCGACGTCGAGTACCGGCTGATCGGTAAAGGGCTGGGGTGCCAGACGGTCGGAATTGTCGATGGTCAGGGTGACTTCGGCCCAGTTGCGCGAGGGGCGCTTGTCGGAACCGGCGAAGATGACATCGTCCATGCCGGCGCCGCGCATGGCCTTGGCAGACGTGGCGCCCATCACCCAACGCAAGGCTTCCAGCAGGTTGGATTTGCCGCAGCCGTTGGGTCCGACAATACCCGTCAGGCCGGGGTCGATGCGGAACTCGGTCGCATCGACGAAGGACTTGAACCCGGAAAGCTTGATCTTCTGAAACTGCAAGAACGGGAGCCCAAAGGACGCAACGCTTACGCGCGCCAAAAGCGGAAATTTACTGATTCTTTACGGCTATAATACGGACACCCGCCTGTCGAGGCAAATGCGGTGCCCGATCTTGCAGGATAGTGGAAAAGCGCGCGGCTATTTCGCTGCGGCGATGGCAGCGTCGAGATCGGCCAGTTCGTGGCCCTCGATCTTCTTGCCGTTGACGACGAAGGTCGGGGTCGATTCAATCTGATCCGCCTCTAGATGGGCGTTCATATTATCGTAGAAGGCCGCCATGGCCTTTTCATCGCCGACGCAGGCCTGGATGTCAGCTTCGGTCATGCCGGTCTTGATATTGATGTCGTTCAGCACAAAGCCCAGACGGTTGGTCTTGTAGTAGACGTCCTGACCCGAGAAGAAGCTGTGCAGCACGGCGAAATAGGGCGCTGAACTGGTCGGGTCCTGGCTGCGGTTGACGGCACAACGGCCGACCATGAAGGCCGACAGGGCGTAGGCCTGAGGATTGGTCAGGACTTCACGAAAGATGAAACGGACCTTGCCGGTCTTGACGTACTTGGCCTCGAACTGCGGCCACACGGTCTCATTCCAGTGGGCGCAGTGGGGGCAGGCTGCCGAGGCGTATTCAATGACGGTAATCTTTGCCTTGGGGTTGCCTAACGACATGTCGGGCAACAGGCCCGGCTTGGCGGCCGGAATGACGATCGCCTGAACCGGCTTGGCCGGTGCCGCGGCCATGGCGGGCAGGGCCAGGGCGGCCATGCCGAGCACGACCGCCGCCATCAAAGTTTTCAGACCCGAACCTGCCATGGTTTATTCCCTACTTCACGCCCAGATCGGCGAAGGCCTTTTCGAACTCGGCGAAGTCGCCGGTCTTGCGTTCGAACTTCTTGCCGTTGATGAAGAAGGTCGGCGTGGTGGAGATGTTGTTTTCACGGCCGTACTTTTCGACCCGGGCCTGAAGGCCTTCCAGGGCCTTCTTGTCGGTGATGCAGGCGTTGAACTGCTCTTCCGACAGGCCGGCGTTCTTGGCGATGTTCAGCAGCACCGGGCGGGCATTGGCCGCCGTGCCGTCGGCGAACATGGCGTCGCGCGAGCGCATGACCTGGTCGATGACGGCGAAATACTTGTCCTTGCCGGCGCAGCGGGCCAGCAGGGTGCCGGCCGCCGAGACATCGTTCGGCGGCGTCAGGAACTCGCGGTAGACATATTTGATCTTGCCGGTCTTGATGTACTTTTCTTCCAACTGCGGCAGGACTTCCTTGTTGAAGGCGGCGCAGTGGACGCAGGTGACCGAAGCGTATTCGATCAGGGTGATCTTGGCGTTTTCGCCGCCCTTGCTCATGTCGTCGGCCGTCACGGCGCCGGACTTGGACTCGCCGCAACTGGCCAGGACAAGGGCCGCACCGGCCAGAAACGCTGCGGTCACCACGCGGCGGGTGAGATGGGAAAGAAGATGCATCGGAAAACCCCGTAGATTGACGCTGCCTTGCGCCTGTTACCTGCTGTGAGAACAGTGCGCCGCGCCCTTTGTCAACCGCATTTTAATAGGGCGGATTGCGCTGAATTTATGGCGAGCCGGTCAGGGCGAGATCAGTTTTTGCCGGCGCATGACCGATCTGCCCAGTTTCAGCAGGGCGGCGCGCAGCTTGGCATCGCTGACATTGCCCAGCTCCTGTTGCAGGGCCAGGTCTTCGGCCGCGGTCAGCGGCACAGGTTTGGGCGGCGGTGGTTTGCGCGGCTGGGCGGTCAGCGGTCCTTGGATGATGCGCAGGCGATCGACGGGTTTGCCGCCGAGGTGAAGATTGACGGCGTTGATGACGAAATCCGCCCGGTGCTGGATGAGGGGAGCAAAGGCGCCCTGGACGCGGATTTCCAGGGTCCCGCCAACCCGGCCCTTGATGACCCTTACTGGTTCACACAACTTCGCCAGTTTTTCATCGCCGACAATTTCGGGCCACCGGCGCTGCAGGCGGTGGGTCGGGTCTTCCTGGCCCTTGAACCGCGCTTCCAGGGTTTTCATCAGGGGCTGAACCTGCTTTTTTACCGGCGGTGGCGCCTTGGGTGCGCGCCGGGTACGAGTCGTGCGCAGAATTCGCAGCGAGTCTTCGAGCGATGGCAGAGAGCGTTTCATAGATGACGATTATAATGAAGGATGCGGCGCTTGTCTCGCGCTTACGCGCGGATTTGCTGGCCTGGTACGACGGTCACGGCCGCGACCTGCCGTGGCGAAAAGGAGCGCGCGATCCTTATCGGGTGTGGCTGTCGGAGGTCATGCTGCAACAGACCACGACGGCCCACGCGGCGCCTTACTATGCGCGGTTTCTGGAACTGTGGCCGACGGTCGCCGATCTGGCGGCGGCGGACGACGGGGCGGTGATGGCGCAGTGGGCGGGGCTTGGCTATTACGCCCGGGCGCGGCGGTTGCTGGAATGTGCCCGCGCCGTTGTTCGCGACCATGGCGGACGCTTCCCCGATAGGGAGGACGCGCTTCTAAAGCTGCCGGGGTTTGGTCCCTATACAGCGGCGGCCGTGGCGGCGATCGCGTTTGACCATCCGGCCAATGTCGTCGACGGCAATATCGAGCGGGTCATGACGCGGCTGTATGCAATCGCTACGCCGTTGCCGGCGGGGCGGAGCGAGGTGCGCCAGGCGTCGGCACAGTGGGTCATGGCTCAGCGCGCCGGTGACTGGCCGCAGGCGCTGATGGATCTGGCCAACCAAGTGTGCCGGCCGAAATCACCCCTGTGTCTGTTGTGTCCCTTGAATGCGGCGTGCGTGGCGTTTCGCGCCGGTGATCCCGATCGCTACCCGGCGAAGCTGGCCAAGGCACCCAAGCCTCGGCGCCATGGCGTCGTCTTTGTCGTGACCGACGGCGTTAGCGTCATTGTCGAGCGGCGCGAGGGCAAGGGACTGCTGGGCGGGATGCTGGGTTTACCACATTCGGATTGGCAGGCGGAAGGTGGGGAAGTGGCCGTCAAACATATGTTTGACCTGACATATCAGACGTTTGGCGCTTACGAACATGTGTTTACGCATTTTGCCCTAACGCAGGAGGTCTGGTTGGCGCGTGTTTCCGTGGACGATTTTTCGGATGTGTTGCGGCGGCACAATGCCTATCAGGCGCTGCCGCTTGCCGAGGTGAAGGCCCTGCCGACCGTGTTCGCCAAGGCGTTAAAGTCCTTATTAAGTCTTGATCTTGCGGCAGGATAAGCCGCATCGGTTTCACTGCCTGCAGGTTCTAAATTGGCCATGGTTTATGGAGGTTGGATCATGAAGCGGGCTTGGGTGGCGATAGCGACCGGCGCGGCAATGTCAGCGATGACGGTGCCGGCCTTGGCGGCGGAACCGGTCTATCTGGGCGATGTCCAGATCGTGCATCAGCCGCCCCCCAGCGGCTATCAGCCGGAAGGCACGGACTTCGATCTCGCCGACCAGGGCAAGACGTTCGACGTAGCCTGCGCCATCAGCGGTGACGGCAAGTTGTCGGGGTGTGAAGCTGACGAAAACGATCTTTATGATCAGAAGTTCATCACCATCGCCACCGCCAATGTCAGCCAATGGGTGCTGGCGCCGCAAACGGCGAGTGGCCAATCCGTTGCCGGACGAACCCTCGTTGTGACTGTGCAGTTTACCCGTGCTGATCGCATCGGCGTCGCGGCGGCCGGTGGCGCAAAATAATTGACATAAATGTCAAAAATGTCATCATCCCATCATTCGGTGCGAATCTGCGTGACCGGGAGGTGGAACAATGCGTCGGCATGCCTGCAATATCGTACCGGCAATGGTCGGGGCCGGTTTGCTGTTTGGCCTGGGTTTTCCGGCCGCGGCTCAGACGCGGGTCAGCATCGATGATCTCAACGTCCTGTACCAGCCTGAACCCGCGCACTATCAGCCGTCCGGCGATGATCTCGATCTCGCCGACCAGGGTAAATCCTTCGAAGTTTCCTGTGTCATCTCGGCGTCTGGTCGCCTGAACGACTGTGAGGCGGAGGACAATGATATGGCCGATCAGAACTTCGTCGATGTGGCGGTCGAAAGCGTATCGAAGTGGGTGGTGGGGACCGAAACCCGGTCGGGCGAAAGCGTGGTCGGGCGCGTCGTGACGATCACCTGCCGTTTCCGGCTGGAGGGCTCGGAAGAGCGGACGCAGGTGGCCGCGCGGTAATCCGCGTGGTAACAAGCCGTCATGACTCAGCTGAATCGACGCGCCTGTCTCGCCGGCCTGATGGCCCTGGTGTCTACGCCCGCCTTGGCCGCGACTGCGCCAGGCGTTGCCATTACGATTGATGATTTTGATCTCAGTGCCGATCCGCTCATGCGTGGCGAAGCGCGCGATGGCCGTCTGCGCGAAAGCCTGGATCGGTTCGGCATCAAGGCGGCAGGTTTTGTCGCCGGTCGCAATGCGGTCGGCGAGGCCGGGCCGACTGTGCTGCGGGCCTGGTCCGACGGCGGGCATGCTATCGGCAACCATTCCTATTCGCACAACTATTACGACGGCAAAGATCCGCTGGCCTACTGGCAGGACATCGTGAAGGCCGAAGACGTGCTGAAACCCTATGCCGGGTTTCGCAAACTGTTTCGCTTCCCGTTTCTGGGCGAGGGGAAGACCGTTGAAGGCCGTGATGCCATGCGCCAACTGTTGAGCGACAACGGCTATCGCAACGGGCATGTCACGATCGATACGTCAGACTGGTTTTACAGCAGCCGGCTTGTTGCGCGTTTGAAGGCCGACCCGAAGGCCGACCTCGCGCCCTACCGCCAGGCCTATCTCGATCATATTTGGGAGAAGGCGACCTTTTATGATGGTGTCGGGCAACAGGTGTTCGGCCGGTCGATCGACCATACCCTGTTGTTGCATCACAACCTGATCAACGGTCTGTTCCTCGGCGATCTCCTGGCCATGTTCAAGGCGCGCGGCTGGCGACTGGTAGATGCGGCGCCCGCTTTCGCTCAGCCCGAACTGGCCAGGACGTATGATGCCATGCCGTCGGGACAAAGTGTGGTGCTTCAGGCGGCCATTGCCAGTGGCCGCCCGGAACTGGCGCGCTATCCCGGCGAAGACAGCGCCTACGAAAAAGCCAAGCTCGACGCGCTCGGCCTCTAGATTAGTTCATATCGCCGCGGATACGGGCGCGCAGATCGTCGATCGGCTTGAGGCCGGCGTCGGTCTTGAAGCGCCAGTAGGTCCAGCCATTGCAGGCCGGCGACTGTTCCATCATCGCGCCCATCTTGTGGATCGAGCCGCTGAGATCACCATAGACCAGCGAGCCGTCGGCACGGATCTTGGCGGTCTTGTCACCCTTGGGCGTATAGAGCATGTCACCTGGTTGCAGTAGGCCGGCCTCGACCAGCGAACCGAACGGAATGCGCGGCTCGGCCTTTTTGGAACCGACCACATTGAGGTTTTCGGCCGTGGTCGGGATCACCTTGGCGATGCGTTCGCGGGCGTGGCGGGCATAGGTTTCGTCGCGCTCTATGCCAATGAAGTGGCGGCCCAGGCGCTTCGCGGCTGCCCCCGTGGTGCCGGTACCGAAGAAGGGGTCCAGGACGACCTGGCCGGGCTTGGAGCAGGCCAGCAGGACGCGGTACAGCAGCGATTCCGGCTTTTGGGTCGGGTGGGCCTTGTTGCCGTTCTCGTCTTTCAGGCGCTCATCGCCGGTGCACAGCGAGATCAGCCAGTCGGAACGCATCTGCGTGTCTTCGTTGAAGGCCTTAAGCGCGTCGTAATTGAAGGTGTAGCGCTTCTGCCCCTTGGCCTTGGTGGCCCAGATCAGGGTTTCGTGGGCATTGGTGAAGCGCGTGCCCTTGAAGTTGGGCATGGGGTTGGCCTTGCGCCAGATGACGTCGTTCATCACCCAGAAGCCCAGGTCCTGCATGGCGACGCCTAAGCGGAAGATATTGTGGTATGAGCCGATGACCCACATAGCGCCGTCGTCCTTCAACACGCGGCGGCATTCGCGCATCCACTCGCGCGTGAACTTGTCATAGACTTCGAAACTCGCGAACTGGTCCCATTCGTCGTCGACGGCATCGACCTTGGAATTGTCGGGACGCAGCAGGTCGCCGCCAAGCTGGAGGTTGTAGGGCGGGTCGGCGAAGACCAGGTCGACGCTGGCGTCCGGCAGGCTTTTCAGAACCTCGATGCATTCGCCGATGTGGATGGTGTCGAGCTTGAGCGGGGCGGCCAGGGTCTTTGCGGGGGCAACCGGGACAGTTTTGAGCTTCGGCATGGGATCACTTTCGGCAAATCCGCCGGCCTTTTGCCGAGCGGGAGGTAAGGTCTTGATTCCTGTAAAAGAATCCTTTTGCGTTAAAAATGGCTTAAGGCTTGACTCCGGAAGAATCGGGTAGGGAAATAAATTTGGCGGTGAGTCTTTGGGGACTCACTTTCGGATTCGTTTTGTTCTCATTTCCGTATTGCGACGCGTGTCCGGGCGTGAAATTGTGCCGTGTCCACGGAGAAGCGATATGAAGACGATGATGTGGTGTGCGGTTGCCGGCGCGGCATTTGTCCTGGTCGGATGCAATGGCGAGAAACCGGCGGAGATTGCGTCGGAAAGTGATGTGGCGGCCATGTCGGTGACGGCCGGCGACCTCATCACCGAGGTGGCGGCGGCCGACCTGCCGCCCGAGGTCACGGCCACGGTGCTCAAGGCCATTCCCGGCATGACGATTGCCGAAGCCCAGCGCAAGGAACGCGACGGCCGGGTCTATTATGACGTTGAAGGCAAGCGACCGGACGGTTCCGATGTTGAGCTCGACTTGCTGCAAGAAGGCGATGCGTTCAAGGTCGTCGAAATCCAGCGCGATATCGCCTGGGCCGATGCGCCGGCTGACGTTCGTGCAGTGGCAGAGGCGTCCGCGAAGACCGTGGCGCCGGTGCGGGTGATCGAGAGTAAGGAAAGTGACGGCAGCGTGATCTATGAGTTGTTCGCGGAAGGCAAGCCGGTGAAGCCGTCGCTGGAAGTGCGTGTCAAGGACGGTAAGGCCGAGGTCCTGACCGAAGAATGGCCTCACTAGCGAGAACGCTCTTGTTCGGTTTTCGGCCTGATCCTGCCGCGCAGCGGAAAAAATACGTTAAGTGGGACCACAGATTACACAGATTGAGACAGATTATTCTTT
>NZ_GL883079.1:85746-98331 GCF_000204015.1 Asticcacaulis biprosthecium C19
CTCTAATCCCTCTAATCTGTGGACCCACTTTGCTGTTTGATGCCGCTTACGGAGTGGGCTCAGGACAAATTCCGTTTCTATGCAAGCGCCTGCCCGAACACGATCAGATTGCCGTCTGGCGCCAGGACCATCAGTTCGCGCTGGCCGTAGGGCTGGTCCTTTGGACCGAAAACATCCGCCGGCGGCAAGCTGTCCAACTTCGGCTTCAGCTCGGCGTACAAGGCGTCAAGGTCCTCGATATCGACATAGTAGGCGAAGCGGCGGTTACCCGGAGGCGCGCCGTCATCACCCCGGTTTTGCAACAGCCGGATGCCGGCGGTCTCGCGCCAGACGTAGGCATAGTCGGTGTGTGGCAGGGGATAGCGTTCAAAGCCAAGAATATCGACGAAAAAGGCAACCGCATTTTCCAGATCCGGCACGTGGATGAAAGGCGTGATCCGGACGAAGTTGCCCATGACCTATTCTGCCACATCCAGAGGCAGTGATAGTTGACGAAGCGTCGCCCACGACTTGCGGTGGACAGGCGAGGGGCCATGAACGCGCAGGGCCTCCAAGTGCGCTCCTGTCTGATAGCCCTTGTGCCGCTTGAAACCGTACTGCGGATAGACCGCGTCGAGTTCGATCATGATCCGGTCGCGCGCAGTCTTGGCCAGAATGGACGCTGCAGCGATTGAAAGGGACAGGGCGTCGCCACCGATCACAGCCGTGGCCGAAATGCTCAGCTGTTTGGGACACCGATTGCCGTCGATCAGGGCGTGATGGGCGTTAGGATTGAGCGCCATGACCGCACGGCTCATGCCTTCCAGGGTGGCGGCCAGGATGTTCATGCTGTCGATGTCGTCGGTCGACATGGTGATGACGGACCATGCGATGGCGGCATGCTTAATCAGGGGCTCGAGCTGAAAACGGCGCGCCTCGGTCAAGGCCTTGGAATCGTCGATGCCTTCGGGCGTGCGGGCGGGATCGAGAATGACGGCGGCCACGCACAGCGGTCCTGCGCAGGGGCCACGGCCGGCTTCATCGACGCCGCAGACCAGACCGGCAATTCGCTGTTCATGGGAAAAATCCGCCATGAACCGCCTCTACCTGATTTGCTGAATCGCGGCTAGCGCCTTTTGCCAAAGGTCGGGCGAGCCGCACCCGGCGCCAGCGGGTTGCTGGTCGGGGCGGGTGTATAGCGCGGCTGAGGTGGCGGCGAGGGGGCGGCTTCGCGGATCGACGGGACGCCGCGCGAGGGGCCAAAGTCAAACACAGGCTTGTGCGGTTCGGCATAGGCCGGACGGGCATCTTCCTCTTCCGGTGCATCGAAGACGCGGGCAATATCTGCGGCCCCACCGCCTTTGGGATCCGCGCCAAAGCGATTCGGCCCCGCTGTGCCGGGTGACACATGGAAAATGAAGGTAACCAGAGCTGCCAGCCAGGTGGGTAGAAACACCCACATGATCAAATTACCGAAAACCGCGCCCGCCTGGCCAATCTGGTCTTGCAGTGTGTAACCGGACAGGCCTTGCAGCGTCTGCATGTAGGCCGCGCCCTGTATACCGATGAAGAGTATCATACTTACGAACAATACGCCCGACGGCAGGAGAATCCACCACCCTGTCCGGTTGGTGTCGTGGAGGCGGCGAACTGCGACCGCAATGTTGGGAAGAAGCAGGCCAAGGCACAGCAGAATCTTGACCATGCCGATCATGCCCTTGCCGGCGTCGCTGGCCATCATGCCCAGGATGTCGAGCACGAAAAACAGGATGAAGTTGGCCAGCCAGAACTGCCAGTACTCGGCCCGGCGGGCGCGGCCGTTAAAGTCGGAATACTTGCGCAGCGGCTCGAACATCAGTTTCATGTCAGCTTCCCTCCAGGCTGTGACGCAGGGGAAGGTAACCGAAGACCCTCAAGTTTCCGCAAAGGAAGACGGTTAAAGGCTTTTCATCATCTCGCTGACCTCAGCATGCCTGAAACAGGTAACGGTATGATCATTCACCATGCCGACGGCCTGCATGAAGGCGTAGACGATGACTGGGCCGCAGAACTTGTAACCGTGCGATTTCAGAAACTTGGCCAGTTCGCGCGAGGTCTCGGTTTCCGCCGGGATCTGGCCATGTCCGAAATGGTTGATCTGCGGCTGGTGGTCCTGAATGGCCCAGATCAGATCCTTGAAGTCGGTGCCTTTTTCGCGCAGGTCCAGGGTGATGCGGGCGCTGTCGATGGCCGCCAGGATCTTGGCGCGCGAGCGTATGATACCGGCATCGTTCATCAGGCGCTCGATGTCGGCATCATTAAAGCGTGCGACCTTGTCCGGATCGAAGCCGGCGAAGGCCGCGCGCAGAGAGTCGCGTTTGCGCAGGATGGTGATCCACGACAGGCCGGCCTGGAAGCCATCCAGCACCAACTTTTCCCACAGGGCGCGCGAGTCAAACTCGGGCACGCCCCACTCTTCGTCGTGATAGGCACAATAGAGCGCGTCGTCCTTGGGCCAATGGCAGCGTATCAGGTCGGTCATGCGGCTTCCATCGAGATATGCGGGGCGATCCAGTCGGGGATCGTCAGGTTCAATGTGTGGCCGTCGCAGGTCAGCTCGCCGTCCAGCCGGTCGAGCCGCATCAGGGCGAGCGAGTTGCCGTCGATCGAGGCCAGGACTTCGCCGGCGCGGCGTTCACCGTTCAGCACCTCCGCGCCGGGCGGCAGGTGGCCGGCATGGCGCAGCGGCAGGATGCGGTTCTTGATCTGGCCGCGCCGCTTCATGCGCGAGGTCAGCTCCTGTCCGACATAGCAGCCCTTCTTGAAATCTATGCCGTTCAGCAGGTCGAGATTGGCATCGATGGCGTAAAGTTCGTCCTTAGCGAAATCGGTACCGGCTTCCGCCAAGCCGTAGCTATAGCGGAACGCAGCCCAGTCGGTCGCGTTTGGGGTTTGCGGGCCGTAGGCGAAGCTGAAGTCCGCACCGATCACCTCGCTGCGCGGATCGCTGGCAAAACCCTCCGGCATTGGACCATCGAAGGCCGCGTAAACCGGCAGATCCAGCGCGTCTATCGTGACCTTGGCGCGTAGCCTGTACATGTTCAGTTTCGCCACCAATTCTTCCCGCGCAGTCTGCGGCACGTCCAGCCAGACTTCGTCAGCAGAGCGTGGCGACAACAAACAGTCGGCGTACATCTTGCCCTGTGGCCGCAAAAAAGCCCCGTATACTAGCCTAAGAGACGAGGTTTGGCCATCAGAACGAATCAGGTCGTCGATATGGGCCGTGCATAGCCCTTTCAGGAAAGGCGCCCAATCGGGACCGGTAAGACGGATGAGGGCGCGGTGAGGAAGATGTGCTATGCGGGTCATGATGCAGTTCGTCTGTTACGGGACGCAGACTTGATATAGGCGTAAATCGGACTAGGTAGGTAGCATGAAATCAAGCTTCCCGATTCTCCTGCTGGCGCTGTGCGAGCCGGCCCGGGCGATCGCGCTGGGCGGCGTGATCCCGCGCCTGAAGCAGGAGATTCCGCACGCCCGCATCACGCTGGTCACCACGCGGCATTCGGTGGAACTGTTCCAGGACGAGCGGGGCATCGACGAGACCGTGGCGGTCGACGGCGCCATCTTCAATCTCAAGGCCCTGGGCGCCCTGGCCGAGTTGAGCCGGCGGCAGTGGGGCCTGCTGGTCGATATCGGGCCCAGCATGGTGTCGCGGATGATCCGCTCCAAGACCCGTCTGGTCGTCAATCCGAACGATCCCGCCGGGCCGTTGCGCCAGATGTGCCAGGCCCTGGCGCTGGAACATATCGATGTCGTACCGCGTCTGGCGGTGTCTCAGGAGCGTGCCGAAAAGGCGCAGGCCCTGCTGGACGCCGGCCGGATGTCGCCGCCTTTCGTGGCTATGGCGCCGGGCGCCAGTTGGTTGGGACGGCGCTGGCCGACCGAGCGGTTCGCCGTTCTGGCCACCCGGCTGATGCGCGAAGACGGTCCGTTCGCCAACCACAACCTGCTGATCGTCGGCGCCGAGGCCGACCGAGATACAGCGGTCGCCCTGTCTATGGCGACCCCGCGCGCCCAGATCATGGAGATGACGGGTAAGCTGGACCTGTTGACGGCCTGTGCCGTCCTGAAAAAGGCGGAAGCCTTTATCGGCAATGATGAGATATGGCTGCGCCTGGCGGCGGCGGCCGGCATTCCAACCTTCGGCCTGTATGGTCCTTCGGACGAGGCCGACGCCCCGCCAGGGCCGAACATGCACGCCATACGCGGGCCGCGTAGCCTGGCTGCCATCCGCGCTACCGATCCGAAGCTCAAGCTTTCGGTCTGCCATATGCTGGACCTGTCGATTGACACGGTCCTCGACGCCATCGATGTCGTGACGCCGCGCCCTGAGGCCGACTCTGCCGAAGATGATGCGACAGACGTCGTGCCGGAACCCGCCGCGTCAGTGGGGATCGTGGCGTGGGAAACGGAGATCGACATTGCCGCCGATGACGTCGTCCTGTCTGACGACGGGCCGACTCCGGAACCGCTCCTTGAACAGGTGCTGAGCGATGTCGTTGTTCCTGCCGATGCGGCGCAATCCGAGCCTGTGACAGAAGATTTGCCAAAACCGTCCAAGACGCCGAAAGCCAAGGCCGTCAGAGAGCCAGCCCATGCCGAAAAACTTTGATCTGATCATTCGCAATGCCGACATCATCAACCATGCGGGACGGGGCAAGGGGGATATCGGCATCAAAGACGGCCGCTTTGCCGAGTTTGGCGATCTGAGCCAGGCCTCGGCCGCCGACGTCTTCGACGCCACTGGCCTACTGGCTATGCCCGGCGTGATCGACACCCAGGTGCATTTCCGCGAACCGGGCCTTGAATGGAAGGAAGACCTGGAGACCGGTTCCCAGGCCGCTGTGTTGGGCGGGGTGGTTGCGGTGTTCGAAATGCCGAACACCAATCCGACCACGACCACCCATGACGCCTTTTTCGACAAGCTGAAGCGCGCGCGCCACCGCATGCATTGCGATCACGCCTTCTATGTCGGCGGCAGCCATGAGAACATCAACCATCTCGGGGACCTTGAGCGTCTGCCCGGCTGCTGCGGTGTCAAGGTGTTCATGGGGGCCTCGACAGGTACGCTGCTGATCGCCGATGACGCCGGGGTCGCGGCCGTTCTGGGCGCCGTGCGCCGCCGCGCCACCTTCCACTCCGAGGATGAATACCGCCTGGCCGAACGCCGGCCCCTGGCCCGCGAAGGCGACTGGACCAGCCATGATTTTGTCCGTGATCCGCAGTCGGCAATCCAGTCGACTCATCGCCTTGTCAAGCTGGCGCGCGAGGCGGGCAAGCGCATCCACGTCCTGCATGTGACGACACGCGAGGAGATCGAGTTCCTGGCCGGCCACAAGGACATCGCCACGGTCGAGATTACACCGCAGCACCTGACCCTGGAGGCGCCGGAGGCCTATGAACGGCTGAAGGGCCTGGCCCAGATGAACCCGCCGATCCGCGACCGCTACCATGTCGAGGGCCTGTGGCGCGGCATTGCCGGCGGCGTCGCCGATGTCCTCGGGTCGGACCATGCGCCGCACACCCTGGAAGAAAAAGCCAAACCCTATCCGCAATCGCCCTCCGGTATGCCGGGCGTGCAGACGCTTCTGCCGGTGATGTTGAACCACGTCGCGCAAGGGAGGCTGTCGCTGGAGCGGCTGGTCGACCTGACCTCGACCGGGGCGCAACGCGTCTTCGGCGTCGCCAACAAGGGACGGATGGCCGAAGGCTATGACGGCGATGTCACCCTGGTCGATCTGAAGGCCAAGCGAGTGCTGAAACATGCTGATATGCGTACGCGCAGCGGATGGACGCCGTTTGATGGCCTCGAGGTCACGGGCTGGCCCAAGGCGACCATCATCCGCGGCAAGGTGGTGATGCGCGACGACGAGATCGTCAATCCGTCCCAGGGCGAAGCCTGCCGTTTCATGGAAACACTGTAGGTACAGCTTTCCAAGGATCTGCAAAGACAGACAAAAAGCCCGTGAGGCTGAACCTCACGGGCTTCATTTTGCCTGGAATAGAACCTTAGCCTCAGTCGTCGTTGGCGGCGGACGAGTAGGTGCCGTTGCCGGCGATTTCGCACTTCAGTTCCATCTTTTGCGACCGGGCGATGGTGCAGGGGACCGCATCCACGATCGTCTTGCGGTCCGGTGAAACCAGCACGATATAGCCGCGCTTGTTGACGCAGGCCAGTTCCGCAAGAAGCGCGTCTTCCTGGTCGGACGACTCGCCGATATAGCGGACCTCCTTGACATCGCAGTTCTTGGTCGGCTGGGCGACCTTGATCAGCCTATCGAGGTGCTTCATCAGGTCGTCGGGCTTCACCATGGTACACATCTTGCGGCCCGTTTGGTCCATGAAGCAGTCATAGACGCGGGTCTGGCCGTCGCTGCCAGGTTGGGGCACGAAACCGATCAGGCCGAAGGGCTGCTCGGGGCAGGCAAATTCGGCGTAGTCGCGCTTGGTCGATTCCTGCGTGCCGTGGATGGTATAGTCCTTAACGGTGCAGGTCTTGCCATTCGCCTTGAGGACGCCCGTCATATAGGCATTGGCATCAGCGGCCGCGACATTGGCGTCGGTGAACTTGCAGCCACCCAGGCCCATGGCAGAGGCACAGGCCACAGAACGGTTGTAGCTGCCGTCCAGGTTGGCCAGGGCAATGAAGCCCGGCGGCGTGGCGCAGCCAAATTCGTAGTAGAAGCCGTCATTGTCCTTGGTAATGCCGACGAAGCGGGCGTCGGTTACCTGGCAGTTGGGATTGGCCGAAGCGGCGAGAGGCTTGAGGGCCTCGATCAACTGCGCCTTCGTGGTGAAGGTACAGGCCGACGCCGTTCCGTCGAAGATCAGGCAGTTCTTGTATTCGGTTTCGGCCGTCTGACCTAACTGGGCGTAGTCGAGCACCCCGCCGGAACCGGCGGCACAGGCGAACTCGTAGCGGTCGATCAGCGGCGCGGTCGTGGTCGAACCGATGACGCGGGCCTTGATGACCTCGCAACCCGGCACGAACTTTTGCACGACCGGCGTCAGCCACTTATATTCCGGCAGATTTTCCGGCAGGGTACATTGGGTAGCGTCAGCTTGTTTTTCCTTGATCTTGACCAGGTAGTTGCAGCTGAAAGGTTGTTTGACGTCTGTTGCCGAGGGCGCCGTAAGAATGAAGCCCGGGCCGGCTTTACAGGCGATTTCAAACATGTTGGCGCGAGTCTTTTTGCCATCGGCGCCATCGATTTCGGTCTGACCGATGACCTTGGCATTGATCGGCTCGCAGTTGATCTTGGCTGTTGCCACGATCTGCGGCGCCAGTTCCATCGGATTGACCGCCGGCAGGGCAGCGGTCGCAGCCTTCGCCCCCTTCTTGACCGGGGGACCGTCGTCGGGCTCCGGGTTCTGTGCGTAAGACGCCGTGGCGCTGAAACTGGCCGCCAAGGCCAGGCCCGCCGCCATTAGGGCGCCGGCAAGTTTCGAAAGTTTCATGGACTGGGCTCTCCGCTGCCTGAACAGGTCGGTCGCATACTTGGGGCAACCGCTTTTCGTGTGTTTATCTACAGGATAAGGCGATTGCAAGGCAAGTCCCAGCCGGATGTCACAGTTGCCTTCTTGTGCCGCTTACGTTAACGTTCACGTAAACGCAATGGGAGCGCACAGATGGACATCGTCACAACCACGCAAGGGGGCATTCTGACGTTGCGGCTGTGCCGCCCCGCCAAGAAAAATGCTTTGACGCGCGCCATGTATACGGTCCTGGCCGATGCCCTGGACGCGGCGGGGGCGGACGATGCCGTCAAGGTGGCGGTCATTGTGGGGGAAGGCAGCGACTTCTGCGCTGGCAACGACATCCTGGATTTCGCCCAGGGGATGGCCGACCTTCAGACGACCGACACGACGAGTCAGGATTGGGAAGCTGCGCCGGTCTTCCGCTTCCTAAAGGCGCTGACCTATTTCCCCAAGCCGCTGATTGCCGGCGTCCAGGGCCAGGCTGTCGGGGTTGGCGTCACCCTGCTTCTGCATTGCGATCTGGTTGTCGCTGCAGAAGACGTCCGATTGCGTCTTCCGTTCCTGCAGTTGGGGCTGGTGCCGGAAGCCGGGTCGACGCTTTTGTTGCCGCAGCGCATCGGTCACGCCCGCGCCTTCGAATGGCTGACACAAGGTCAGCCCGTGACGGCGGGGCAGGCCCATGCCTGGGGACTCGTCAACCGCGTTGTGCCGGTACAGGAGGTGGATGCGACCGTAGAGGCGTTGGCGCAGGGCCTGCTGAAACTGTCGCCACAAGCGGTGCGTCACACGCGCGCCTTCCTGCGCAATCCGGACCAGGTGTGGCAGGTGATCCGGGCTGAAGGCCAGGTGTTCCAGCAGTTGCTGACCAGCCCCGAGGCTATGGCGGCGTTTCAGGCCTTCCTCAGTCGGTCTTGATCGCTATACATCAAGGGAAACAAACTCTTATGTTACGGAATTTGTCACATTCGGACGCAGAAATTGCACAGGTCTTGCCGTTTATTGATTTGACCTGAAACCTTATCCGGAATATCCCCGCTTAGACTGCCGGGGGATGACCATCGACATCGGGGGCGCATTTGGCTCTGGATACACTTGCTTTGGACTATGTGATTGGCCTCGAAACGCCGCGGACCGCGGATCGCGTTATCGAGCTGACGGACCGTGTGTTTGGACCGGGACGGTATACCAAGACCGCCGAGCGTCTGCGTGAAGGCTCCGAACCTGTGCATGACCTGAGCTTTGCCGCCACCACAGGACCCAAGGGCCATGAGCGCCTGATGGGGTCCGTGCGGATGTGGCCGATCTTCATCTACGACGAAGACGCCAATGTCCGTGAGCCCCTGGTTTTCCTGGGGCCTATCGTTGTGGAACCGACCCATCGTGGTCTCGGCATCGGCAAGAGCCTGGTGCGTGCCTCTGTCGACGCGGCGTTTCAAAAAGGTCTGCGCGCGGTGCTGCTGGTGGGGTCGCAATCCTATTTCAAGCCGTTCGGTTTCAATCTGGCCGAAGGTATCGACATGCCCGGTCCGGTCGATGCCAAGCGCGTGCTGATCCGCTACCGCGATGATGGATTGCACTTTCACGGCCGGGTCGTCAAAGTCATCTGACCCTGATATGAGGCGGGCATGACTCGCATCGTTCTCACCGACGCCATGAAAGCATCCGGCACCCGGGCGGTCTTCGCCGCCCTGGAGGCCCGGGGCGGGAAGGGCTGTGTCCGCTTCGTCGGTGGCTGCGTCCGCAACGTCCTGCTGGGCGTACCGGGCAGCGACCTTGACCTCTCGACGCAACTGACGCCCGACGAGACGGAAGCCGCGCTTTCGGCCGCCGGTATGCGTCATGTGCCGACAGGCAAGGACTATGGCACGATTACCGCCGTGGTCGACGGTGAGCCTTACGAGATCACGTCGCTTCGCGAAGATGTCGAAACTGACGGCCGGCGGGCCGTGGTTTCCTACACCACCGTTTGGGCGAAGGATGCGCAGCGCCGCGATTTCTACGTCAATGCGCTTTACGCCGATATCGAGGGCCTGGTTTATGATCCGACGGGTCACGGTCTCGCTGATATCGCCGAACGCCGGGTGCGGTTTATCGGTGAGGCGCAGATGCGCATCCGCGAGGATTATCTGCGCATCCTGCGTTTTTTCCGCTTCACCGCAGGGTATGCCCTTAGCGTCGATCCGGACTCGCTGCAGGCCTGTATCGCGCTGCAGGCCGGAATTGACGGGCTGTCGGGTGAGCGTCTCTTTGGCGAGACGATGAAGACCCTGTCTTTGGCCAATCCGTTGCTGGCGTTTGAAGCCATGCAATCGGGCGGTATCCTGTCGCGGATCGTGCCGGGCTGGATCCTGGTTGGGGAAGGCCTGCCCGAACTTCGCGCGATGATCACCCATAGTGACGACGCGGAACGCCGCCTGATGGCTCTGGTCGACAGCGGGCTTGGACTGGGGGTGAACGAAATCAAATCTGCCCAGGCGCGGTTGAAATTTTCGCAGGCCATTGGCGAGCGAATGATCGCGGCCGGCGACGTTGTGACCCGGCTGGAAGCGGCCGAGGCAGGCGACATCGCCAGGCTGATCTACCGTCATGGCCGCCAGGCAGTGGAGGATGCTGTGCTGCTGGCCGCGGTTCATGGCGACGGCCAGCCCCACGAACTCCTGCGGTTGATGGCCGACATCGACGTGCCGAAATTTCCGCTCAAAGGCAGCGATCTGATTGCGCGCGGGATGACGGCAGGTCCGGAGGTTGGGCAAAGGCTGAAACAGATCGAGGCGGAATGGCTGGCAGCGGATTTTGCCCAAAGCGTGATCGATGCCGCGCTGGTCGGGTAACAGGCGTTTTTCGTACTGACGCTGGCTGGTACTTGGCGCCAGGCTGTGATAGTCCAACGCACCGGAGGGCAGGGGCGTCGCCGGCAGTACCCCGACAATCGTAGCGTTGCGTTTCACGACTCATCCGAGGAGAGACGACATGACCCATTCCGTCACCACGACGGCGTGCCCAGTTGCCCTGTGCCTGGCCGCCCTGATTTTTGCCGGCGCCGCCGGCGCCCAGTCCTACGACACGCCCCTTAAGGCCGACGATCTGGCGGCGGGCGAACGCTACCGCACGGATAGTCATGCGTCCGGAATCCAGTCTCTGGGACGTGATATCGGCGCGCGGCGGTGGCTGGGCGACGGCAAGTGGTCGGGCTTGAAAAGCGGCGTCGACGCCGAGGTCGACGCAAAAAACCCCAAGAACACCTCCAACCTGATCTATGGCAAACCCTTTTACGCCATGGAAGACGGCGAGGTGGTCGGCTGCTGGGCCAATGCTGTGGAAAATCCGCGCCCGATGCGCGGTGACGAAGATCCCAAGATGGCCAGTCCGCCCTGGCATGCGTCGGACCTGAAGACCGGTCTGATGGCCGGCGGCGGCAATCATATCTGGGTGCTCCAGAGCAATGGCGTCTATGCCCTTTACGCTCACGCCATTCCAGGATCCATCCCGGCCAGCGTCTGCCCCAACCGCGACGTCCGCTTCGCCAAGTCGCTCAGCTATAGCAACCGCTGGCCCGATGTTCACCCCTACGTCGAAATCAAGTCCGGTGTTGCCCGGCCCAAGGTCAAAAAGGGCCAGAAACTGGGCCTGGTCGGCAATTCGGGTTCCTCATCCGGGCCACACCTGCACGTCCATATGGAGAAGGACGCCAAGTCGCAGCCGATGAATTTTGCCCGCGGCATGACGACCCCGATTGTCGACTCCACCGACATCAACGGTCCGTGGACGCCTCTGAAAGGCAAGCCTCTGCCGGAAGGCAAGATCCTTTTCTGGCCGCCGCATGCCCTGGGTACGAAACTGACCTGGAATGGCACGGCTCAGGCTGATTTTCAGCGTACCTTCGACCACTTTGCCGATAGCGGCTATTGGATGGATACGATCGTTTGCAAGGTCAACAATGGCAAGATCAGCTACGACACGACATGGTCGCCGGTGAAGGACGGCTGGTTCGGCTGGTTTGGGATCAGCGAGGCCAGTTACAAGGCCAAGAAGGCCGACGCCGAATCTAAAGGAATGAAGGAAACCTGGCACAATATCTGTAACGGTTCGCATTCGGCGGTCTTCAAGAAGGTCTAGGTCCAGCCGGCGCCGCTCCACCCAGGACGGCGCCGGTTAACGCCTTGGAAACCGAAGCGGTCAATCATCGTCATAAAGTGTGATGCCGGCTGGCCTTGACGCACCTGCGAAATAGAACATCTTGAAGGTCTGGGTACGGAATTTGCATTCGCCTTGAGTATCTGTAGACCCTTGGGACGGTCATGCGTAAAGATTACATTGCCATCCTGGAAACCGGTGTGCCGCCGGCCGGATTGGATCAGACCTATGGCACCTATGCCGAGATGTTCGTCAGCCTGCTGGCCGACGATGGTCGCATGTTCAAGACCTTCCGCACCCTGGAAGGCCAACTTCCCGAACATCATCCCGATCTGAAGGGCGTGGTCATTACCGGTTCGCCGTCGGGCGTCTATGAAGACGATCCTTGGATTCGTGATCTCATCGGCTGGCTGCGCGACCTCGACGGGGCGGTGCCGGTGGTTGGCATCTGCTTCGGCCATCAGGTTATGGCCCAGGCCTGGGGCGGCCACGTCGAAAAGTCGCACAAGGGCTGGGGCGTCGGCCTGCACGAATACAATATTCACGCCGCGGATGTCTGGCATGACCTGCTGGGCCGGCCGGCCGATGACAACGCTATCCGCGTTGCCGTCACCCACCAGGATCAGGTGGTGAAAAAGCCCGCCAATGCTGTTGTTCTGGCAGGGTCCGACTTCACCCCGCATGGCGCGCTGTACTACACCGACCGCAAGGGGCTGTCGTTTCAGTGCCATCCGGAATTCTGCGAAAGCTTTGCCAGCGATCTGCTGCTCAGCCGGCGTGGCATCCGTATTGATGCGGCCCTGGTCGATCACGCCGTCGAGACCCTTAAAAAGCCGTCCAGCCGCAATCAGGTCCTGGGCGCCATCTCGCGTTTTCTCAATGCTAATACCAGGCAACGATGACCTTGACTCATCTTTGCCTGGCGAGCGCGCCAAAGGACGTTTTTGCGCG
>NZ_GL883079.1:98587-102519 GCF_000204015.1 Asticcacaulis biprosthecium C19
GTCTGTTGGAAAATAATCGCTTAATGAGTTCGGATGCCATCGCGCAAAGTCATGAAAATCATGATTCGCGCCGATTCGATTAGTTTCCAACGGGGCCTTAAGGCCATTTCACCACGGGCGGCATGGATGACATGATCGAGGCGACATTGCCTCCGGTCTTCAGTCCGAACAGGGTGCCGCGGTCATACAGCAGGTTGAACTCGACGTAACGGCCGCGCTGGACCAGTTGCGCCTCGCGTTCATCCTCGCTCCAGGCCTGGCTCAACCGGTCGCGCACGATCTGCGGATAGGTGGCGAGGAACGCCTGGCCTACCGCCTGGGTGAAAGCGAAGTCGGTATCGTGGTCGCCGCTGTTGAGGTGGTCGTAGAAGATTCCGCCGACCCCGCGTGGTTCATTGCGGTGGGGCAGGTGGAAATATTCGTCGCACCATGCCTTGAAGCGCTCGTAATAGGTCGGATCGAAGCGGTCGCACGCGTCCTTGAAGGCGTTGTGGAACGCCACGGCGTCGGGGGCATCCTGATGCCGGTCCGCTGCCATCAAGGGCGTCAAATCCGCGCCACCACCGAACCAATCCGTCGTCGTGGTGATAAATCGCGTGTTCATGTGCACGGCCGGTACATGCGGATTGTGCATGTGGGCAATCAGCGAGATGCCGGTGGCGAAGAAGCGCGGATCCTCGGCCGCGCCGGGAATCGACTTGGCGAACTCTGGCGAGAAGGTGCCGTGGACGGTCGAGATGTGAACGCCCACCTTCTCGAACAGGCGGCCTTTCATGATCGACATTTCACCGCCGCCGCCTTCAGCGCGGTCCCAGGGCGTGCGTACGAATCGGCCGGCGTTGCCGTCATAGAGTGAGGCCGGCGCCTCGTCTTCGAGGGCTTCGAACGCCGCGCAGATCTGATCGCGCAGTGAGCGGAACCAGGCCGCCGCCGCAGTCTGGCGGTCGGTCAGGGTTTCGGTGGAAAGGGCAGCTTGGGTCATGACGCCGCTATAAACCGCTACGCTGCCACCGCAAAGCGCCGATTTGCCGCATCAACCGCGCAAAGCGACCTCATAGGCCGCTTCGGTCTTGGCGGCGATTTCCTCCAGGGTCACCTCGGGTGCCAGTTCAATCAGCACCAGGCCGGAACCGTCCGGCTTGACGTCAAAAACGCCCAAATTGGTGATGATCAGATTGACCACCCGCGTACCGGTCAGCGGCAGGGTACAGGCCTTCAGCACCTTGGACTCGCCGTGCTTGTTGGCGTGCTCCATGACGACCACGACCTTCTTGACCCCGGCGACCAGGTCCATAGCGCCGCCCATGCCCTTGACCAGCTTGCCCGGGATCATCCAGTTGGCGATGTCCCCGTTTTCAGCCACTTCCATGGCGCCGAGAATGGTCAGGTTGATATGTCCGCCGCGGATCATGGCGAAGCTGTCCGACGATGAGAAGTAGGCCGTCTCGTCCAGTTCGGTGATGGTCTGTTTGCCGGCATTGATCAGGTCGGGGTCGACTTCATCATCGAACGGGAAGGGGCCCATGCCCAGCATGCCGTTTTCCGACTGGAAGGTGACGGTCATGCCTTCGGGGATGTAGTTGGCGACCAGGGTCGGAATGCCGATGCCCAGATTGACGTAGTAGCCGTCCTGCAATTCCTTAGACGCGCGTTCTGCTAATTGATCACGACTCCAGGGCATCAGATGGTCTCCTTGGCGCGAACTGTACGTTGTTCGATCCGCTTCTCAAAGGTCGCCTGCACGATGCGGTCGACATAGATGCCGGGCGTGTGGATGTTGTCGGGATCGAGCGATCCGACCGGCACGATCTCCTCAACCTCGGCGACGCAGACCTTGCCGGCCGTGGCCATCATCGGGTTGAAGTTGCGCGCGGTCTTGCGGAAGACCAGGTTGCCGCGGGTATCGCCCTTCCACGCCTTGATGATGCTCAGATCGGCGACCAGGCCGGTTTCCAGCACATACTGGCGGCCGTTGAAGTCCTTGGTCTCCTTGCCGTCAGCTACGATCGTACCGACGCCTGTAGCCGTGTAGAAGCCCGGAATGCCGGCGCCGCCGGCGCGGATACGCTCGGCCAGGGTGCCCTGCGGATTGAATTCGAGTTCCAGCTCACCAGCCAGATACTGCCGCTCGAATTCCTTGTTTTCACCGACATAGGAGCTGATCATCTTGCGGATCTGGCGGGTGGTCAGAAGCTGACCGAGGCCGAAGCCGTCGACGCCGGCATTGTTGGAGATGACGGTCAATCCGGTGGCGCCGCTGTCGCGCAGGGCGGCAATCAGGTTCTCCGGAATACCGCACAGGCCGAAGCCGCCAGACATGACGGTCATGCCGTCGAACGTCAGGCCTTCGAGCGCGGCTTTAGCGTCGGCGAAGACTTTGGGGGAGGTGGGTGTCGGCATCAGGTCCCTCTTATGTTCTGAGGTCGTGTAATGGCTTTGTCAGGCGAAGTCACGCAGATTTTAAACGATCGTTGAAAGTCTGCGTGTTCGCTTTCGGGGCGAATTAAGCGCAATTTTGTGCGCTGCGAAAGAACTATTTTGCCAAATAGGGTTTCAGCGAAGCTTCCGCATCGGCGATGACCGTTGCGTCGACGGTAATGCCCTTGGCGATGAGCAGCTTGGCGGACATGAAATCGGCCGGGCGATTGACGCATTCTGCCGTCAGAACGCGACTGCCGCCGTCGAGATGAAAGACGCTGAACGATCCCGTCGCGGGATCGCCACGGACAACCGCGTGGGTCTCGGGACGTAGCAACCCGGCGATCTGGAGCTTGAACTCATACTGATCCGACCAGAACCAAGGTGTCTCGACCACCGGCGGTTTGTAGCCGGTGATCGCGGCGGCGGCCTGTTTGGCCTGCTCCAGCGCATTGGGTACGCTTTCCAGCCGAAAGCGGCCGTCATAGAAGGGCAGGGTGCGCGAGGTGACGTCCCCGATGGCGAAAACGTCAGGCGCCGAGGTGCGCGCCTCGGTATCGACCACAATACCGTTGGCGCAGGCGATCCCGGCGGCCTGGGCCAGGTCGTCGGCCGGCAGGGCGCCGATGCCAACGAGCAGCAGGTCGAAGGCGTAGGTACGGCCATCCGCAAGGTGCACGATTTTTTCGTCGCCGGCGCCCAGGGACAGTTCCGTGACGAAGGCTTCTGTGACCAGACGTACGCCGCGGCCCAGATGCATGTCGGTGAAGAAGTCCGACAGAGCGCGCGACGCGACGCGGGCCAGTATGCGCGGCTCACGTTCGAACAGGGTGACTTCGCACCCGAGATGACGAGCCGATGCGGCGACCTCCAGGCCGACATAGCCTGCGCCGATCAGGCCGATGCGATGTCCTGGCTGCAGCGCGCCTTTCAGTCGTTCGGCATCGTCCAGCGAGCGGAGCAGATGATGTGGTACCGTCTGGGTGCCGGGAATGTCGAAGGGGCGGGCCTTGGAGCCTGTGGCCAGGATCAGATGATCGAACGGAAGGTTTTCGCCGTCGCTCAAGGCGACACTTCCGTTCGAAATGGCGTTAGCACGTGTGTTTAATCGCGTTGCAATGCCTTGATCTGGATAGAAGTTTTCATTTCGTAAGTACACATCGTCCAGGCGGGCATCGCCCTTCAGCCACGCCTTGGACAGCGGCGGGCGCTGGTAGGGGAGATAGGGTTCGGCGCCAATCAGGGTAATGTCGCCCTCGTAACTGTACTGCCGCAGGAACCCGGCGGCTGCGCCGCCGCCATGGCCAGCGCCGACGATGACGACCCCGCCGGCCATCAGACGCCGCCCGGAATGGCGAGACCGTTCTGCAAGCAGAAGGCCTTGACGGTGTTGTTCAGCAGGCAGGCGATGGTCATCGGCCCGACGCCCTTGGGCACTGGCGTAATCGCCAGGGCGCGTTCTTTGGCACCGTCGAAATCGACATCACCCACGACCTTCGATTTTTGGGCCATCC
>NZ_GL883079.1:102623-128154 GCF_000204015.1 Asticcacaulis biprosthecium C19
CGATTTTGGGCCATCCGGTGTTTCGACCTGGATGCGGTTGATGCCGACATCGATGACATAAGCGCCATCCTTGACCCAGTCGCCCTTGATGAAATGAGCCCGGCCTACAGCGGCGACGAGGATGTCGGCCGACCGGCACACTTCGGCGAGGTTCTGCGTGCGCGAATGGGCGATGGTGACGGTGCAGTCCTGGGCCAGCAGAAGCTGGGCCATCGGCTTGCCGACGATGTTGGAGCGGCCGACGATGACGGCGTTCTTACCCGACAGCGAGTCGCCGAACTTTTCTGCCGTGTCCTTCAGCAGCATCAGCGAGCCCAGCGGGGTGCACGGGACGATGCCGTCCAGGCCGACGGCCAGACGGCCGGCATTGGTGACGTGGAAACCGTCGACGTCCTTGTCCGGGTTGATGGCGTCTATGACCTTCAGCGACGACATGTGCGCCGGCAGCGGCAGTTGCACCAGGATACCATTGACGATCGGATCGCGATTGAGCTCATCGACCAGACGCAAAAGCTCGGATTCGGAGGTGGTGTCGGGCAGGCGCAGGGTCCGCGACTCCATGCCGATGGCCTGGGTCTGCTCGCCCTTGTTTTTCACGTAGATCTGCGAGGCCGGGTCTTCGCCGACGATCGCCACGACCAGGCACGGCGTCTTTCCTGACACTTCCTTTAAATTGGAAACGTGCTCCGCAAGCCGTTCGCGCAGGGATTTAGCGAAGCCGGCGCCGTCGATAATGTGACCGCGGGTGGTGAGCATGAGGCCCCCTCCATTCAGAAGACACTTCCAGCAATTTGGAAGTTTTAAAGCGCAGCCAGAAGCGCGTCGATCAATGGGCGCAGGGCCTTCGACAACGGTGCAGCGCGGGCCTCGTCATACAGGTGAGGGGTGTCCGAGTTCAAGTAGCAATCCTGGACTATTTCGATTTGCAGAGCATGGATGTTGCGCGCCGGGTCGCCGTAGTGCCGCGTGGTGTAGCCACCTCTGAAACGGCCATCCAGGACATGGCTGTACCCTTTCAGGCCGGCACGCCAGGCATCTAGCACGGTCAGGAGGTGCGGCCCCATGGTGGCGCCCGAATTTGTGCCGAAATTCAGGTCCGGCAAGCGCCCTTCGAACAGCGACGGTATCTCCGGCCGGATGGAGTGGGCGTCGATCAGGAGGGCCCGGCCGTGCCGTGCGACCGCACGATCGAGGGTCTGACGCAGGCGGTCGTGATAGGGCCTATACCAGGTGTCACGCCGCGCCTCGATCTCTGCCGCGTCGGGCTCATCACCGTCCGGGTACAGCGGGTTGCGGTCGAAGTCGCTGAGAGGGCACAGCCCGGTCTCGAACTTGCCCGGATAGAGGTTGCCGCCCTCCGGGTCCCGGTTCAGGTCGACGACATAGCGCGAATGGGTGGCGAAGAGGGTCGTCGCATCCAGGTTGCGGGCGAAGTCGAAAAGGCGGTGGACGTGGAAATCGGTCTCGCCGATGGCGCGACCCGTCGCCGTCATCCGGTTGGCCAGGTCCAGAGGGATATGCATTCCGACATGCGGCGCGGCCACGACCAGAGGGCCATCGCCTTCATGCAGGTCGAAAAGCGGGATTTCGTCCGGAAGCGGAGCAAGGGCGGGCATGGTTTCATTTGAACCTGTCTGTGCCGCCAGTGTCAAGGTTACTTCTGATACACCCTGACGTAGTCGATCTCGAACTTCGTCGGGAAGACCGTATCGTCGATACCCTGTTGCCCGCCCCAGTTGCCGCCGATGGCGGTGTTCAGGATCAAATATTCCGGGACATCGTAGGGCCAGACCTGCTTCGAGGCATTCTTTGGGCGTTCGCGATGGTAATAGACCTTGCCGTTCAGCAGGAAGGTGATCGAGTCCTTCGTCCATTCCGCCTGGTAGTTGTGAAATGCCGTGCACGGATCGGCCAGCTCGGTCTTGCCGCCCTGCGGCGCGCTTTTCGCGACCGTGTCGAGGGAGTGGGTGTTGCCATGGATGGTGGTCGGCTCATGACCGACATATTCCATGATGTCGATCTCACCGGTATTGGGCCACTGACCGGTCCCCAGAAGCCAGATGGCCGGCCATTGTCCACGTCCGCACGGCAGTTTGGCGCGGATATCGAAGTAGCCATAGGTCCATTCGGCACGGCCACGCGTTACCAGGCGCGCCGAGCTGTAATGCTGGCCGCCCCAGTCGGCCATCATGCTGAGGTCATCCTTGCGCGCCTCGATGATCAGGTTGCCGTTCTCGATGCGGCTGTTTTCGGCGCGATGGGCGGAATAGTACTGGGCTTCGTTGTTGTACCAGCCGGTTTTGTTGACGGTGACGTCGTAATCCCATTTGGCCGGATCGGGCGCCGTGCCGGCATCGAACTCGTCCGACCACACCAGTTTGTAGCCGGCGGGCGCTTCCGCCGCGGCGGCGGATGCCGTGACGGCTAAGACGGCGGCGACGAGAACAAATTTCATAGCGATACTCCCTGACGTTTTGACCATGTTTGCAGTTTTAAGCCCGGCGGACAAGCGCAAGCCTTGCGCTCATCCTCTTACGCCCTAGATTAGGGCGCGGCGATTCCGGAGAGACGGCATGGATTTCAACCTACTTTTTGGTGTTTTCGTCTTCCTCGTCGCCGGCTGCTTCGTCGTGCCGATCGCCCAGCGCCTCAAGCTCGGCTCGGTTCTGGGCTACCTAATCGCCGGGATCATTATTGCGCCCTTCATCTCCGGCATTGTCGGCGACTCTGAACGCGTAATGCACTTCGCCGAATTCGGCGTCATCATGATGATGTTCCTGATCGGCATGGAGTTGGAGCCGGCCATCCTGTGGCGATTGCGCAAGTCGATTCTCGGCCTGGGGGGATTGCAGGTCGTGCTGACCTCCTTGGCCCTGATGGCGGTCGGCATGGCGATCGGCTTCCCGTGGCAGGCCTCGCTGGCCGTCGGCATGGCGCTGGCCATGTCATCGACCGCCCTGGTCATGCAGATGCTGCGCGAGAAAAATCTGACCCATTCGCTGGTCGGGGAAACCTCGTTCGCCGTTCTCCTGTTCCAGGACATGGCGGTTATCCCCATCCTGATCATCATACCGCTGCTGGCATCGGCCGGTGTCCATGCCGACGCTTCGCATAGCCTGATCTCGTCCTGGCCGGCCTGGCTGCAGCCCGTCGCCGTCATTGCCGTCATCGCCGCCGTCATCGCCGCCGGCAAATACGGTTCACGCTACATTTTCCAGGTCATAGCCCGCGCCAACCTGCGCGAAGTCTTCACCGCCGCCTCACTGGGCCTGGTGATTGGTGTCACCCTGCTGATGGAGCTGGTGGGCGTATCGCCGACGCTCGGCGCCTTCCTGGCCGGGGTGGTGCTGGCCAATTCGGAATACCGCCGCACGATTGAGACCGATATCGAACCGTTCAAGGGCCTGTTGCTGGGGCTGTTCTTCATCTCGGTCGGCATGGGGATGGACTTTTCGATCCTGGCCCAGAACCCGTTCGGCATGATCGCCGCCGTCCTCGGCCTGATCGTGGTCAAGGGGATCATCCTGTTCGTCCTGGCTGAACGCTTCGGCGTCGGCGGCCCGCAGGGCCTGGGCCTGGCCATCGGCCTGTCGCAGGGGGGAGAGTTCGCCTTTGTGCTGCTGAACCTGATCGGCGGGCAACTGCATATCATCGATCCGCAAACGCAACGTTTCGTGACCCTGGTGGTGGCGCTGTCGATTGGGATGACGCCTATACTGGTGGCGCTGTACAGCAAGTTCATCCTGCCGCGCTTTCTCAGTCAGTTGCCGGAACGCGACTACGACACGATCGATGAGCATCATCCGGTGATCATCGCGGGCTTTGGCCGCTTCGGTCAGATCGTCGGCCGGTTCCTGATCGGCCAGGGCGTGCATGTCACGGTGTTGGAAAAGAACCCGGACCAGATCGAACTGCTGCGCAAGTTCGGTTCGAAAGGCTATTTCGGTGATGCGACGCGGCTGGACCTGCTGCGCTCGGCTGGGGCGGATGAAGCGCGAATGCTGGTGGTCGCGGTGGATGACGCCGACAGCGCTCTGGAAATCGTAAAGCTGGCCAAGGCGCATTTCCCGAAGCTGAAGATCTTTGCCCGCGCGCGTAACCGCCGGCATGCGTATGAGTTGGACCGGGCGGGGGTGGACTACTACCACCGTGAGACGCTGGATTCGTCGCTAGCCCTGGCGCGCGAAGCCATGGTGGCCCTGGGGCGTGACCGAGCCGAAGTCGAACGCAAGGCGCGGTTATTTCTGGAGCACGATATTGTCACGCTGAAGAAGTCCTTCGAATTCTTCGACAGCGAACCGGACCTGATCAACTTCGCCAAGCTCAGCCGCGAGGAATTGGAAGGCATCCTGCGTGAAGACAAGCAGGACGGGTAAGCATTATCTTGCGTTGCGATACTTGTTTTTCACACGTTCAATGTCAGTCGGTGTGGCAAAGTCATCGCGCTCTGCCGCGGCTGCACCTTGGGCTACCTTTTTCAAGAATTGCTCCTGCCACTCCGGCGAATAGCCTTCATTGAGCGTATCCGCGATCACCTCGAATGTGATTCGGCCTGAATCTCTCGACGTCGCGTCAATGCGCGATTGCAGACCGGCAGTATTATTTGGGCGTTGCGGCATATGCCAATGTCGCACAAGAATTCTCAGTCCGATGTGAAAATTTTTCGCCATACGGCTTGCGAGCTTGTGCACCTACGCACCAACTGGTTGTTTGATAGTCAAAACGTCAACTTGGATATGCGCCATGCGTGGGTTAGTGTTTCAAAATTAATTTTCAAGGAGGTTCGGATGCATGACTTAATTCTTCAGCCCGGAAATGATAAATTGAAGAAATATTATCGTAGAGCTTTCGAAAATTGCACTGAATTAGTAGTTGTTTCGGCATACTTGACTGAATGGGATTCCAAGCTAAAACTAAGCGAAAAATGTAAGTATTTTAAGATTATTGTGGGTAAGGATTTCGGTATTACACGTAAATCTGCTTGTGAAGCTGTTTTATCGTGGTTGCCGTCAAACCGGAAATCGGATTTTTTGGTGGTCGAACATGCGGGCGGGTTTCATCCGAAGGCCGTTTTTTGGCGAGAGGTAGGTGGCGATTGTTTTTGCATTGTTGGTTCTTCGAACCTAACTGTAGCAGCGTTTGATGCCAATTTCGAAGTGAATGGCTTTAGTCCACTTTCGAACACTGACTATGAGGCAGCTAAAAAATGGGTGGAGCAGATTAAGCAAAAATCTGTGGTCGTCTGCGAAGATTGGTTAGCACGTTACAAAGAAGCACCTCGCAACCCCAGTGGAAGAGGAGGTCGTGGTACGCGCGAACAAAAGCCTACGATATCACTCAAGCTACCCAAACCGGCTCAAACCGCGGCGAAGGTTCAGCTAAGGCGAAAGAAACTTAAAGCATTCTCTAAACAAAAGTCGGGGCTGCTAGAGTTGTTTAATAATTGTGCAACTGGGATCATTTCCTCGTCGGATTTCTACGATACCCTACCGATGTTTTGGAGCTACGAAAAAGATAACAGGCTGCAGGGCGAGGGGTGGAATATAAAAGGGAAGGCGAGTGACTTTGGACTCCTGTCTAAGTGCTTTCTGTCTGTGAAGAATGCGACGCCAAGTCACCAAGACGACGCTGTCAGAGTGGCGATTGACACGTTGCAGAAGGCGAAAGTTCCGTCACGAAAAGCTTTCTTGTCCGAAATGTTATGCCTATTTTGGCCTGAGAAGTACCCGTTATTAAACGCACCTGTCATGCAATATTTAAGAGCGATAAAATTTCGTCCGCCGAAAAAAGCTAGCGAAGGTGCGGCATATATTGCTTTAGCTGTAACTCTTCGTCGATCACTTCTGGAAAACCCGAACCATCCAGCCAAAAATCTTGCTGAACTCGACCAAGCCATTTGGCTCAAGTATGGTAAAAAGTAACGAGACGGGCGAACGCCCTTACCGCTTCCCGATGACTTCGAATTGTTTGAGGAAATGGTGGACGCGACAGGGATTGAACCTGTGACCCTTCGCGTGTGAAGCGAATGCTCTCCCGCTGAGCTACGCGTCCATCCAATATCAGGGAGCGAGGCTTCTAGCCCGCCGCTTCGTCCGTGGCAAGCCGGTTTTGCGAATTTATGCACGCTTTCACGGCGGGGACAAAATCGCGGTAGTGGTCGATAAACGCATCCGCCGCCAGTTCGCGGATCGGGCCTTCGGAATAGCCGAAGGTCACCAGGATCGATGGCACCCCGGCGTTTTGCGCCGTTAGGAAGTCGGTTTCGCTGTCGCCGATCATGATGACCTTACGGATATCGCCACCCATGTCGTCGATACAGGCCTGCAGGTGGCCGGCTGCCGGCTTCTTGGCTTCGACGGAATCCGAGCCTCGGTTGCTGCCGAACCGTGCGGTCAGGCCCAGCTTCTCGATCAACAGGACCGACAACCGCGTGTGCTTGTTAGTGCAGATGCAGAACCGGGCGCCCATGGCCTCCAGTTCGTCCAGGGCTTCGACCAGGCCTTCGAAAGGCCGAGTCAGGGTGTCGATATCAACCTCATACAGGTCCAGCAACCGCGCCAAAAGCGGCGCCTCGTCTTCGGGCGCCAGGGGATGGCCGGCCAGGCGATAGGCCCGCCGCAGCAATTCCATGGCGCCGCGGCCGATCATCGGGCGGGCTTCGTCGAGGTGGAACGGGGTAATCCCTTGCTCCTGAAGCACCTTGTTCAGGGCCGAAATGATGTCCGGCGCGCTGTCGACCAGGGTGCCGTCCAGATCGAAGGCCAGAATATAGCCGTTCAGGTTCATTTAACCCTCATTATGCTTTGTTTTGCGGTGGCTTTGGGCTAAATCGGCGCCCAGCGCAACGCAAGAAGAGTCGCCGCCATGCAAAAAAGCCCGCCCACCGGCCGCGCCGCCGTCATTCTCGCCGCCGGCCAGGGGACGCGCATGAAATCGCCCGTGCCCAAGGTGCTGCATAAGATCGGTGGCCGCACCATGCTAGATCGGGCGATTGATGCGGCGTTCGAAGTCGGCTGTGAGCGGGTCATCGTCGTGGTCGGAGGTCATTCGCCGTCTGTTCGCGCCACGGCGGAAAAGCGGGTCGGCGCCGCCAATATCGTTGTCCAGGATCCGCCCCAAGGCACGGGCCATGCCGTCAATGTAGCGCGCGACGCCCTGAAGGACTTCGACGGCACGGTGATCGTCACCTATGGTGACAGCCCTTTGATGGCGGCCAAGGTGCTGGAGCCGGTCTTCACCCTGGCGGCAGCGGCGGATATTGCGGTACTGGGTTTCGTTGCCCACGACCCCGGCGCCTATGGCCGTCTGGTGCTGGACGGCGATCGCTTAGACGAGATCGTCGAGGCGCGCGAGGCCAGCAAGGAACAGTTCGCGATTCGGGCCTGCAATTCCGGCGTCCTGGCCTGCGACCGCGAACTGCTGTTTTCATTGCTCAGCGACGTCAAGAACGAGAATTCCAAGGGCGAGTATTACCTGACCGATATCGTCGGCCTGGCCCGCGGACGGGGGCTCCAACCGTGGGTGACCATGGCCCAGGAGCATGAGGTTCTGGGCGCTAACAGCCAGGCCGAATTGGCCGTTATCGAAAAGGTTTGGCAGGACGGTGTTCGTCGCGGCTTCATGGACAATGGTGTCCACATGCCGGCACCGGAAACTGTGTTTTTCAGTTGGGACACCCAGGTCGAGGCCGGTGTGGTGATTGAGCCCAATGTGGTGTTTGGTGACGGCGTCCATGTCGCGTTGGGTGCTGTCATCCGGGCGTTTTCGCATCTGGAAGGCTGCAAGGTCGGCGAGGGCGCTTTGATCGGGCCCTATGCCCGTCTGCGTCCGGGCGCGGACATCGGTAAGGACGCGCACATCGGCAACTTCGTCGAGGTCAAGAACGTGACGGTGGGCGAGGGCGCCAAGGCCAACCACCTCAGCTATCTCGGCGACGGTTCGGTGGGCGCGGGGGCCAATATCGGTGCCGGGACCATATTCTGTAACTATGACGGCTTCTTCAAGCACAGGACGGTGGTCGGCGAGCGCGCCTTTATTGGCTCGAACTCGTCCCTGGTGGCGCCGGTGACAATCGGCCATGGCGCCATCACCGGCTCGGGCTCGGTGATCACCCAGGATGTGCCGCCGGATGCCCTGGCTTTGACTCGCGCACCGCAGGTGGCGAAGGAAAGCTGGGCGGCAGTTTTCAGGGAACGCAAACTCGCAGAGAAGGCGGCAAAGCGCTCAAGCAGCGAAGCGGTAGCGCAAGAGAAAAGTTAAGAGCAATGACGGTTGATGAGCAAAAAGAGGCGGTTGGTGAGGCCGCGCTGAAGTACGTGAAGCCCGGTATGAAGGTGGGCTTAGGCACCGGTTCGACGGCGGCCTGGTTCGTCAAGGCGATTGCGCGTGAGGTGGAGGCGGGGTTGAAACTGACCCTGGTCTCGACGTCAGTGCAGACGACGCAGCTTGCCGAAAGCCTGGGCCTGACGATCAAGGACATCAACGACGTCGGCACGCTGGACCTGTGCGTCGACGGCGCCGATGAGGTCGGTGACGGCCTGGCTTTGATCAAAGGCGGCGGTGGGGCGCTATTGCGCGAAAAGCTGATCTGGGAGCAAGCCAGGACCTGCGTGGTTATCGCCGATGCCGCCAAGCATGTGCCGGTCCTTGGCAAGTTCCCGCTGCCGATCGAGGTCGAGCCGTTTGCCTGGAAGGGTACGGTCAACCGGATCAGCGATGTGCTGGTAGAATTCGACATCGATAAGCTGCCCATCATGCGGAAAAAGGACGGCCAACCATGGATTACGGACGGCGGTAATCTTATCTTCGACGTGGCGTGTGGGCGGATAGAGGATCCCAGCGGATTGGGCGCGGCTCTAAAGTCGGTGACGGGTGTTGTCGATCACGGCCTGTTCCTGGACCTGGCCGAAGTGGCGCTGATCGCGACTCCGGACGGCGTCAGGATTGTCGAACCGTAAAAAGGATTTTGCCACGAAAAGCACGAAAATTAGAAAAACACGAAAATCTGCGCGAAGCGCCTCCAAACGACAGCGAACGGTTTCAGAACGCGAAAGGTCAGCTCTGAATATCTGACTTATCTGGCTTATCTGTGGACAAAAATTGCGATGATTCCGCAGGCACGACGTTGGGTGAAAAATCCGAACCTTTGTCACGGTCGAACCTCGGCGAAGGGTTGTCCACAGATAAGCCAGATAAGCCAGATGGACGGTGTTAACGCGCTTTACCGGGCCTGACACGGCACATCTATGAAGGCGCTTTGCGCGGATTTCGTGTTTTTCTACTTTTCGTGCTTTTCGTGGCAAAAAACAAAGCAGACGCCGCCAACCGCGGACCAGCAAAGGTAAACCATGGCCGAGTACGACTACGATCTGTTTGTGATAGGCGCCGGCTCTGGCGGTGTTCGTGCCGCGCGGCTGGCCGCCAATATGGGCCTGAAGGTCGGCGTCGCTGAGGAAGACCGCCCCGGCGGCACCTGCGTCCTGCGCGGCTGCGTCCCCAAAAAGTTCATGGTCTACGCCTCAGAAGTCCCGTCCAACATCGACTATGCCCGCGGCTTTGGCTGGGACGTCACCTTGGGCGACTTCAACTGGCATCAGTTCAAGACCCATAACCAGGCCGAGGTTACCCGCCTGTCCGGTATCTATGGCTCCAACCTGGCCCGCGCCGGCGCCGAACTGATCCCGTGCCATGCCGGGTTCAAGGACGACCACACGCTGATCTTGACGTCGTCGGACGGAGCGGCCCGCGAAGTGACGGCCAAGACCATCTTGATCGCCACCGGTGGCTGGCCCTTCCTGCCGCAGCACTGCCCGGGCGTTCTGGAACACTCCCTGACCTCGAATGACATGTTTGAACTGCCCGAACTGCCCAAGAAGCTGGTCATTGTCGGCGGTGGTTATATCGCGGTCGAATTCGCCGGCATCATGAACGGCCTGGGCGTCGACGTCACCCTGATGTACCGCGGCGAAAAGATCCTGCGCGGCTTCGACAGCGATGTTCGCGACCACCTGTCCGCCGAAATGAAGCTGCGCGGCATCACCATCCTGACCGGTGTCGACCCGATCAAGCTGCACACCGAGGGTGATGACACCATTTTGCATCTCAACAACGGCGAGACCTTCACGACCGGCAAGGTCATGTATGCCTCGGGTCGCAAGCCCAAGACCGAGGGGCTGAACCTGGATGTGCTCGATATCAAGCTCGATGTCCACGGCGCCATTCCGGTCGACGCTTTTTCGCGCACCGCCATCCCGCACATCTTCGCCATAGGCGACGTCACCAACCGCATGAACCTGACGCCGGTCGCCATTCGCGAGGCGGTGGCCTTCGTCGAGACGGCCCTGAAGGACAATCCGGTTGCCTTCGACCACAGTAACATTCCGACGGCGGTCTTCTCGCAGCCCGAGATCGGCACGGTCGGCCTGAGCGAAGACGACGCCAAAGCCAAGGGCATCGTCTACGACGTCTATCAGACGCGGTTCCGGCCGATGAAGACGGCCTTTGTCGGCGGTGAGAGTCGGACCTTCATGAAACTGATCGTCGAGGCCGACAGCGACGTCGTGATCGGCTGCCATCTTGTCGGCCACGACGCGGGCGAGATGATCCAGTTGGCCGGGATCGCCGTGAAGGCGCGGCTGACCAAGGCGCAATGGGACGCCACCTGCGCCGTCCACCCGACCGCGGCAGAGGAACTGGTGACCATCAAGGACAAACGGCTGTGACGGCAAATGGGGCTTGGGAAGCGGTCAAGGCGCATTACGCCGAGTGGTGGCTGCTGTTCGGCCTGACGTGGTTGCCGATCTTTGCCTGGGTGGTGCCGACGGCGGCGCCGGCGATGCTGTTCATCTGGGGCATCCCGTTGCTGGTCTATCTTGGCCGGTTACGCAAGTTCTGGCCGGCAGCGGCGATAACCTTTGCCATGGTTGTGCTGGGCTTTCTGCGCTCGGACTTCGTCGCCTATCTGCTGGATGGCAAGGGGTTGGCAGCCGCTTTTGCGACCAAATACTGGTTCGCACCCACCTTTGCCTGGCTGGTGTCCTGGGCGGTGATCGCCGGCTTCGACGGCTTGCCCGAAGACAAGGCGCCGCGGTTGGCGACCTGGTTCGGGTGGCTGATGATTGGATTGTCGGTGGTGCAGGTGCTGGAAAGCATCAGCGGCATGGGGCTGCGCACTGGCATGAATAACGCTTTTGCGGCGGCGGGCAATCCGGCCCTGGATGCCTCGCAGCCGGAAATGCTGATCGTCCATATGATCAACTGCAATGTCTATTTGACCTTGCTGTTCTGGCCCCTGGCTTTCTGGTTCGAACACCGCCGGCAATATGGCCAGATCGCTGTACTGGCCATCGCTGTCGTGGCCGGGGCGATAGGGTCGGACGCCAATGCCCATCTGATGGCGATGGCGGCCAGCGGCATCGTCTTCTTCGCAGTCCGGTACTGGCCCAACGCCTTGCGGCGTCTCCAGCCGCACAAGCTTTTGGCGGGTTTGAGCGCCGGATCCCTGCTGGTCCTGCCGCTGATCTTCTATGCCGCCATCCGCTCGGGTTTTTTCGCCCATGTGAAGGGCGAAATCCTGCCGTCGTGGGCGGCGCGGCTGGACATCTACGCCTTCACTGTCGAACGGTCGCTGGAAAAGCCGTGGTGGGGCTGGGGCTACGAGACGGCGCGGACCTTCGATCCGATGATTCCCAACCATCCGCATAATTTGTCGCTTCAGGCGTGGATGGAATTGGGCTTACCCGGCCTGTTCCTGCTGGCAGCGCTGTGGTTTGCCATCTTCTGGCTGTCGGGCCCGAAGGACGGTTATGGCGAAGCTAAGGACGAAGGTATGCGCGAGATCAGCGCTGCGGACGACATCACGCCGCAAACCCTGAGCGTCGCCCAGCGTGCCGCGCCCTTCATCCTGGCTGCGGCTTCGGGCTATTTCGTCATCAATATGGTCAGTTACGGCCTGTGGCGGTCATGGTATTACTGCCTGGGTGCGGTACTGGTCGCCATCTTCCTGCTGGTCATCAAGGCCGTCGCACAACCAATAAAGTTACGAGCTTAACTATAACCGACGGAATTTACAGCTTTTTTCTTGGTATTTTTCATAAAGACAGCGCTGTCGCCATGGGTTTTACGGTTGAAACTGCGGCTGTGAATGCGTAAATTGGCAAATTGCGTGTGCGCGCCTTACATTCTGTCGGCGCGAACACCGTGTGGAATACAATGATAATGAACAAGATCTGGTCTCCCAAGGACTGGCGCCAAATGCCGGCCCTGCACATGCCGAACGATTACCCCGATCCGCAGGCCCTGACCGCGGCCGAAGGTGAGCTCGCGACCCTGCCGCCCTTGGTGTTCGCCGGTGAAGCGCGCCGCCTGACGACGGCCCTGGGCCAGGTCGCGCAGGGCAATGCCTTCCTGCTGCAGGGCGGTGACTGTGCCGAAAGCTTCAAGGAATTTTCGGCTGACAATATCCGCGATACCTTCCGTCTGATCCTGCAGATGGCCATCGTCCTGACCTTTGCCGGCGGCCGCCCGGTGGTCAAGGTCGGACGCATCGCTGGTCAGTTCGGAAAGCCGCGTTCGTCGCCGGTCGAGACCATCGATGGCGTCACCCTGCCGTCCTATCGCGGTGACAATATCAATGGCATGGACTTCACGCCGGAGTCGCGCATTCCCGATCCGCAACGTCTGCTGAAGGCCTATCACCAGTCGTCGGCGACCCTGAATCTGCTGCGCGCCTTTGCCAATGGCGGCTACGCCGATCTGTACAATATCCATAAGTGGACACTGGGCTTTGTGTCCGGTTCGCCCCAGGGCGAGCGCTACAAGGCGCTGGCCGAGAAGATTTCCGAGACGCTGAGTTTCATGTCAGCCATCGGCATCACCTCGGAAAGCCATCCCTCGATCCGCAGCGTCGATGTCTTCACCTCGCACGAAGCCCTGTTGTTGAACTTCGAACAGGCCATGACCCGCGTCGATTCCACCTCGGGCGACTGGTACGACACGTCCGCCCATATGCTGTGGATCGGCGAGCGCACGCGTCAGTTGGACGGCGGCCATGTCAACTTCATGAAGGGCATCAAGAACCCGATCGGCGTCAAGTGCGGTCCGACGCTCGAGCCTGACGATCTGCTGCGCCTGATCGATGCTTTGAACCCGGAAGCCATTCCAGGCCGCCTGACCCTGATCGGCCGTTTCGGTTCCGACAAGATCGCCGAGCGTCTGCCCAAGCTGATGGCGGCAACGCATCGTCATGGTGTGCCAGTGGTGTGGTCGATCGACCCGATGCACGGCAATGTCGTCAAGGCGGCTAATGGCTACAAGACGCGGCCTTTCGACCGCATACTGTCGGAGGTTCGCGCCTTCGTCGACATCGCCGGCAGCGAGAATGTCCACCCCGGCGGTATGCACCTGGAAATGACCGGCCAGAACGTGACGGAATGCACCGGCGGCGCCTTTGCCCTGTCGGAAGAGGACCTGCGCGACCGGTACCATACGCACTGTGACCCACGTCTCAATGCCGACCAGGCGCTGGAACTTAGCTTTCTGGTGGCCGAACGTCTGCACGCGCTGAAGGACAAGGCCGTCAAGGCGGCGTGACCGCTTCCCACAGGCGGATGAATGTGCAAGTCTCCGGTGAAACCACCGGAGACTTTTTTCATGCGCATGATCCTGATGACCGCGGCGGCCTTGCTGGCGTTTCCGGCCGTGGCAGCGGAACCCCCGGTCGCCAAGAAGGTGCCCTATGAGGTCAAGGCGCCGTTTGGCGCCGCGCGCAACGACGACTATTACTGGCTGCGCGACGATACTCGCAAGAACGAGGAAATGCTGGCCTATCTGCGGGCTGAAAACGCTTATGCCGATACGGTCCTCGCCGACAGCAAACCCCTGGCCGAAAGCCTCTACAAGGAAGTCACCGCACGCCTTGTGCCTGACGATTCCAGCGTGCCCTATCTTAAGGGCGGTTACTGGTACTATACGCGCTTCGTTGCCGGGAAAGACTATGCCGTGGTCGCCCGGCGCAAAGGCGAGATGACGGCGCCAGAAGAAGTCCTGCTGGACCAGAATGCGATGGCGGAGGGCAATGGCTATTTCCGCGTCGGCGCCTGGGCCGTTAGTCCGGACAAGACGAAGATCGCCTGGGCCGAAGACACTATTGGTCGCGGCCAGTACGGTCTGAAAGTCAAGGACATAGCGACCGGCGCCATGCTCGATGCGGCGGTCAGCAATATCGAGGACATCGCCTGGTCCGACGACAACACGACCATCTACTATATCGACAAGGACCCGGTGACCCTGTTGTCCAAGCGGGTCAAGGCGCATTCGATCGGTAGCGAAGCTAATGCCGATCGCCTGGTCTACGAAGAGGCCGACGACAGCTATTACATCTCTTTGGGCCGTACGACCTCGGACAAGTATGTCTGCATCAACCTGCACGCCACGGTCAGTGACGAACAGCGCTGCGCCCCTGCCGGCGGCGGCGAGTTTGCCGTCATCGCCCCGCGCCAACGCGACTTCCTGTACACCGCCGACCATGTCACGGGCCGTTGGGTTATCCGTACCAACTGGCACGCCAAGAACTACCGCCTGATGACCCAGGCCGATTCTTTGGGTTTCGGCGATCGTTCGACATGGACCGATCTGGTTCCGGTCAGTGACGACGCCTTTATCGAGAATTTTCAGCCGTTCGATGGCTTTGTCGCCATCGAGGAGCGGGTAGGGGGCAACAAGCGGTTACGTCTTCTGACATGCGCCGGGGTATCGACGCCGGTTCAAAGCGACGAACCGGCCTATGTCATGGGGCTCAATGTCAATCCCGACCCGGCATCGGACTGGGTGAGATACGCCTATGGATCGCTGACCACGCCAGACACCATCTATGAGACCAACGTCAGAACCGGTGAGCGCCGCACCCTGAAGGTCCAGCCCGTGCCGGGCTATGACGCGTCGCAGTATGTTACCGAACGGGTCTGGGCCACGGCCCGCGACGGGACCAAAATTCCGGTCTCGCTGGTCTACAAAAAGGGATTCAAAAAAGACGGCACCGCAGCCGTCTACCAGATCGCTTACGGCGCCTATGGCTCGTCGTCCGATCCCTCCTTCAACCCGATGTTCCCCAGCCTGCTCGAGCGCGGCATGGTGGTAGCGATCGCCCATATCCGCGGTGGCCAGGAAATGGGGCGGCAGTGGTATGACGACGGCCATTTGATGAAAAAAATGAACAGCTTCACCGACTTCATCGATGTTACTCGCTACCTGGTCGGCCAGAAATATGCCGCACCGAAACGCGTGGCCGGTTTCGGCCGCAGCGCTGGCGGGCTGCTGATGGGGGCAGTCGCCAATATGGCGCCTCAGGATTACGGCTTCATCGTCACCCAGGTGCCGTTCGTCGATGCCGTGACGACCATGCTGGACGCCTCGATTCCGCTGACCACCAACGAGTATGATGAGTGGGGCAACCCGGAGCAAAAACCGTTCTACGACTATATGATGACCTATTCGCCCTACGATAATGTCACCGCTCAGGCCTATCCGCCGATCTATGTTTCGACGGGCCTGTGGGACAGTCAGGTCCAGTACTACGAACCGACCAAGTGGGTGGCAAAACTGCGCCGCCTCAAGACCGGCGACGCGCCACTGGTCTACCGCGTCAATATGGAGGCCGGTCACGGCGGCAAATCTGGCCGCTTCCGCCGTTGGGAAGAACTGTCCGAAGCCATGGCCTTCATGATGCAACAATTGAAGGTGGAGTAGCTGCCAGTTCCTGACTGCGATTGCCCTATGCCGCGACTTCGGTTACAGGAGCGACCATGTCGGGATTGCTATCATTGTTGAACCCTGAAGGAAGGGCGGCGTTTGCCGCCCTTTACCGTCTGTCATGGCCGGTCGTCATGTCGCGCCTGGGCTTCATGCTCATGGGGCTGATGGATACTCTGGTTGTTGGGCACTATTCCGCCGCCGAGTTGGGCTACCACTCGCTGGCATGGGCGCCGACCAGCGTCTTTCTCGTGACCTCGATCGGCCTTCTGGTCGGGGTGCAGGTCAAGACCGCCCACTTCGTCGGGGCCGACGAACCGCATCGCATCGGCGGCGCATTCCAGCGCGGCATGGTCTACGCCATAATCCTGGGGCTGCTCTCGATGGTCCTGTTGATCGTGGCCGGCCCGGCCTTGCTGACGGCCACTATCCAGCCCGCCATAGCCAAGGGCGCCGCCGGTCCGCTGATTATCTTTGCCCTGTCGATGCCCTTCTACATGCTGGCTGTGGCCGGTTCGGAATTCCTCGAAGGCTTGGGCCGGACGCGGCCCGGCATGGTCTTCACCTGGGCCGGCAATGTCCTTAATGTCGCGCTGTTGCTGGTGCTGGTGCCGGGGATCGTCACCATCCCCGGTATCGACAGCGACGGCGCCATGGGCGCTGCCATCTCGACTCTGATTGCTCGGATAGCCATCACTGTCGGCATTCTGATCTATGTTTTCACCCTGAAACAGGTGAAGACCTTCAACCTGCTAGGCCGCCACGCCCCCGATCCGCAGGGCGCGCGCGAACAGCGTCAGATCGGCTACGCCGCCGGGTCGTCCTACTTCATCGAGGTCGCCGCCTTTGCTGCGCTGACCCTTTTCGCCGGTCGCATTTCTGAAGAGGCCGTTGCGGTATGGGCGATCATCCTGAACTTCGCCAGCATCGTCTTCATGGTGCCGATGGGGCTGGCCATCGGTTGTTCCGTCTTGGTAGGCCGAGCCTACGGCGCCGAAGATCCCGCCGGTGTTGCCCGCATGGGCCGGGTCAGCTTCCTGTCGGCAGCCGGTTTTATGACAGTCGTTGTTTTGACCGTCCTGGTCGGATCGTCATGGCTGGCGGCCGGCTACACCTCGGATGCTGCGCTGATCGCCGGGGTCCAGGCGGCGCTGTTGCTGTCGTGTCTGTTCTTCATTCCGGATGGCGTCCAGGTTGTGGCCGCCCAGGCTTTGCGTGCTCGTCACGATGTCCTGATCGCGCCGGTTCTGCACTATATCAGCTATGGGCTGTTCATGCTGCCGCTGGGCTATCTGTTCGCGCTGCACTGGGGGCAGGGCGTGCCCGGCCTGATCTATGCCTGTGCCGTGGCGAGCTGGATCTCGGCGACCCTTCTGGTCGCGCGGTTCTTCTGGCTCGACAAAAAAGCTACCCATATCTCGACAAAGGCTATCGAAGCGCCTAATAAGTAATACAATTAAAACGGAGGCGACGATGCTGGACGATTTGCAGGCCAAGCTGGTTTTGATCACAGGCGCCAGCACCGGCATCGGCGCTGCGGTCGCCCAAGCCTTTGCGGCCCACGGCGCCAGGGTCGCTCTCCACTACAATTCCAGCCGTGACGCCGCCCAAGCCGTTGCCGACCTGATCGGCGCCGATGGCGGCGAAGCCCACCTGATCCAGGCCGACCTGATGAACGCCCCCGAGAGCGTCCGCGACGTCGTCGCCGAAGCCGCCCGCAAGCTGGGCGGCCTCGATATCCTGGTCAACAATGCCGGCGCCCTGGTGGCGCGCAAGCTGCTGATGGAGTGGGACGACGGCTTCTACGACAATGTGTTGGATCTGAACCTGCGCTCTGTGATCATCGGCACCCAGGCGGCCGTGCCTTTGATGGAGGCGCGCGGTGGCGGGGCCGTTATCAATCTTGGCTCGATCGCTGGCAGCAATGGCGGCGGCCCGGGTTCCGGCCTCTACGCCACGGCCAAGGCGGCGGTACATAACCTGACGCGCCACATGGCGACCGACCTGGCGAAGAAGAACATCCGCGTCAATGCCATCGCCCCCGGCGTGATCGGCACGCCGTTTCATACGCTCACACCGGCGGATCGTATGGAGGCGATGCGCAACTCGGTACCCATGGGCCGCATTGGCGCACCGGAAGACTGCGTTGGGCCGGTCCTGTTCCTGGCCTCGGCTATGAGCGGCTATGTCACAGGACAAGTTCTACACGTCAATGGCGGGCAGTACTACGCCGGACAATAAATTCCAATATTCCGGAATTATAGATTTATGGCATTGCGCGGCCCAAACAGGATCATCGCCGACCCAGCCAGGCACAACACCAGCCCGCCCAGATCCCACAGATCGGGCCGCTGCTTTTCCATGAACCACATCCAGCCGATCGACGCTGCGATATAGATGGCGCCGTAAGCTGCATAGGCGCGGCCGGCGGCTGAACTGTCGATCAGAGTCAGCAGCCAGGCAAACGCGCCGAGGCAAAGCGCGCCGGGCACCAGCCACCACGATGAGCGTTCGAGTTTCAGCACGGCCCACAGGCTGTAACAGCCGGCAATCTCGCACACCGCTGCCACGATGTAGATGGCAAGAGATTTCATGCGGTTACCTTGCCTGCGGGTTCTCCGTCTTGCAACCGCAACTTCCGTCATGCCGGCACGTGCTGGCCTTGCGAGCCTTCATCACCGCATAGACGCCCCATCCCAGCAACAGCGCAACGGGAAGGGCGCACAGCAGGGTTTCCAGGCTGAAACCGGCGGCGGTCAGGCTCAATCCCAGAAGGCTCGCACCCGAAAGGGCGGGCGCTAGAAAGAGCAGGGCGCAACAGCCCAGACAGGCTGTGATCAGGGCAAGGATGGTTTTTTTCATGGTATGACACTCCGAGGGGTTGATGTGTCCGGTGTGCCACCTCAAGTAACTTGAGGTTCAAGGGGATACTTCATGTTCACGATCGGCGTTCTGGCGCGTAGGGCGCAATGTTCCGTACCTGCCGTACGTTTTTACGAAGCCCAGGGTCTGATGCCGCCGGCGGAACGGCGCGAGGGGGGACATCGCGTCTATGGCCGGCCCGACCTGGCGCGGTTGCTGTTGATCCGGCGGCTGCGTGATCTGGATGTACCGCTCGACAGGATCAAGGCCTTTCTGAAGTTGGACGAAGGTGGCAAGCCGTGCGCAGAAACCCTGGCCTTTTTTCAAGAGCAGCGCGATGCCATACGCCAACGAATCGAGGCCCTCCGCGATCTGGATTTAAGCCTGTCCCTGCATATGGCGAACTGTCAGTCCGGCTGCCTGCCGGCGGCGAAGGCCTGTGATCTCTACGGCGCTTTAAGCACCTAAGATCCAGCCTTCTTCGGCCGCAGCCGCGGCCGCATCGGTCTCACTCAGGCCCTTGGGCGCGCCAAACAGGGCGTCGAGTTGGCCCTTGTCGTCCAACTCGGCCAGGGCAGCAGCGGTAATCCGCACCGCGGCCGCGTCCTTGACTTCGCCCGTTGTGGACTCGCCTTCGAACATCGGCGGATAGACCTCGGCGACCACCGTATTGACGCCGTCCAGTTCGGGCGTGCCGAACCCGGTTTGCAACGGCCACAGCCGCGCCTTGTCGCCCAGGTGCTCCAGCAACGAGCGCACGGCGACGATCCCCAGCATGGCGACACCGCCGGCAACGCCAGCGCCGTGCATCTGCCACAGGCTCTTGGGCAGGGCGGTCTTCTTGATCTTTCCGCTCAGGGCGTCCTCGGTCAGACGAAATTCCGGGAAGTCGCCGAAGGAGTCGGGCTTCAGGGTCGACAGCCACTTCTGCGAGGCATTCTTGGGCGCGCCCCAAAACGGCCAGGCCTCGTCGGTGATCAGCCGGTTGATCTTGGCGGCGACCTGGAAGCGATTGTTGGTATTATCGGCCTTGTCGACGATGTTCTTGGCCAGGAAGTCCCACATCCCTTTCCAGCCGTTCAGCTGCAGACGGGCGGCCGTACCGCGTACCAGACCCAACGGGAATCCCAGCCCCAGGAAGATCCGGTCCCCGCGCTTATGCAGGTCAGCCAGGATCGAGCGCAGCAGAACCTGCGCCTCGGCGCGGGTGGCCGGGTTGTGCGTTTCGTATGACAGGCGGAAGCGGACATCGCGCTTCATGACGCCGATCCAAACCGACGACTCGCCGGTCTTCTTACCTTCGGCGGCGCTGTAGTCGATGATCACATAGGCCCCAAAAAGACGCTGCACGAAACACTCCCTTGGAAAGTCGGCGGTGGCGCCCCGGAGCGGCCGCAAAAGTGTTCGCTTGTAACGCGATTGCGAAACGGCACAAAGCGCTTTGTGACGGGATCACAGGGCTGTGCACAGTTTATCTGCGTGGTTTCTATTCCATTTTTGCTGCAAAGCGGTCTAGATATGCCGGCGGTTGTCGAAGCGCAGGGAAGAGAACGGCATGACCAGAGTTTTGCGTGCAGGTGTTGCGGGTGCGGGTGTATTCGGCGGTTATCACGCCAACAAATATAAGCAGGCTTCGGACATCGATTTCGTTGGCATTTACGATCTGGATATTGAGCGCGCCCAAACGGCGGCGACCGCCCACGGCGTTGCGGCCTTCGATGATCTCGATGCCTTCCTGTCATCGATCGACGTGTTGACGATTGCCACACCCGCCTTCGCCCATGCCGCGGTCGCCCTGGCAGCCCTGGAAAAGGGCATTCACGTCTATACCGAAAAGCCCCTGGCAGTGACCTCGCGCGATGGCGAAGCGATGGTCGCCATGGCGGCTGAAAAGGGTCTGGTTCTGGCCTGCGGTCATCAGGAGCGCGCCGTGTTTGAGGCGATGGGCCTGTATGATGTGCCGGAAAAGCCGCTGCGGCTGGAAGCTGTTCGCAACGGTACGGCGTCGACGCGCAATCTCGATGTGTCGGTCGTGCTCGATCTGATGATCCATGACCTGGACCTGGCGATCAGTCTGGCCGGCTGCGAGGCGGGAGGCTTGCAGGCGACGGGACGGCGGCGTGAGGATGAAGGTTATTCCGCCGTCGGTGGCGATGAGGTTAACGCCGAGGTCGATTTTGAAAACGGTATGAAGGCCGTGTTCAGGGCGTCGCGCATGGCGGCTGAGCGCGAACGGACCATGCGGATTGTCTATCCGTCGGGCACGGTGTTCATCGACCTGCTGAACCGCAAGTTTGAAAATGGTACGCCGTTTGCGCTGAACTCTGATTTCGCCGAGGCGGATATCGCCCGCGATCCGCTGGGGACCAGCGTGTTCCGGTTTCTGGACACGGTGCTGGGCGTGCGCGATCGTCCTTTGTGCACTGGCGCTGAAGCGCTGCAGGCCCTTGAGCTTGGCTTTGCCATCGATGAGGACGTGGCGTTCTGAAGCAAGAAAGAGGGACCAAGGACCAAACGGAAACGCCACTGCTCGGCGACACGGAAAACACTGAAATCTTGCGTTAAACTGCGCGAAGCGCATTTATTACGGAACGCAAATTGAGGGCGCTTCGCGCGGGAGATGGGTCACCCCCGAATTCCATGTCTTCAGTGTCGACGCGAAGCGGCGTTTCCGAATTTTCCGTGGTGAATCTTCTTGGTTCACGCCGCTAGTGCGATTGGCCCTTGAATACGATCCCGAATACCAGGACGCCGAACGCCCCGGCCATCAGCCAGTACTGATACTCCGTCAGGTACTGGACCTCCTGGAAACGGCCGACCAGGCTGGCTATGGCAAGCGCCACGGACACGAAGAACAACAACAGTGTAAAAGCCGAAAGCTTCATCGTCCTAACGTACCCACCCACGCATCTGGTTCTCAGACCTTAACGACTATTTGTTCAAATATTTGTGACAAGATCAACAGGTTTTCGCACCCGCTCACAATGCCCGCACGATAAAGAGCATTTCGTGCAACACAGCAAACATCGAGAACATAGAAGCTGCCAGGAACATGCGCGCAATCCCCAACTCCTCAGGGGCGAATGCGGTACGCCCTTCGATGATGGCAACGAACGGGATGATCGAGGTGCGGCGCAGGATGGAGGCATAGGTGTCGCCCATCAACGCCAGGCGCTTACGGTCGATATTGGCGGCGCCCAGGGCGCATACCCCCAGAAGCGAGCCGAAAAATAGCCAACTGGCGAGGTTGGCGCTGCTGATGATGTGCGTAACGGCCCACAGGCTGATGCCGGCCAGGACCGGATGGCGTGAAATGCGGATGACGCCGTAGACGCTTTTGTCCGGCAGCCGCCAGAGCGCCAGCAAATTCGTCGGGGAGGGCGTTGTCAGCCCGAGGATCAGCAGGAAGAAGGCCAGGAAGTTGACCACCAACGCAATGATCCGCAGCGGCAATGGCGCGGTCCAGAAGACGAAGTTCAGCTTGTCATCCTGGGCGATCGCAAAGGCGACGCACATGCCGATCAGCCCGACCAGAGACAGGATGGCGAAGATGACGTAATAGGCCGTGCCGCCAATGCGACCAATGATTTGTTCCTTCAGATGCGTACCGCTGATCATCAGATGGATACAAAGGAAGAAGGCGCACGCGAGTGCCAGGGTCCACATGGTCGTTCCGGGGGTTATTTTGCGGCAAGGTTAACAGCTTTTTCGGCTGGGCCAAGCCGCGCCGTGCACATGGCCGTCAGATGTAGGGGATAAGCGGCGCGTTGAGCACATCGCCTTCGGATTTTTTGGGCGGAGCCGAGGCTGTGGGCTGTGGCGCGGGGGCCGGTTCAGGCAGGGCGACAGGTGCCGCGGCGGCTGCGGGTAGGACCGGGGGCTTTGCAGGTTCCGGGACGGGCGCATGCAGCGCGGGCGGCGGCACCTTAACGTGGATCGGGCGGCGCAGAATGGCTTCGACGTGGTGGAACCACTTGCGAGCGCGGGCCATGGCGGCGCGCGGGCCTTCGGCGCGGGCGGTCAGGGCATCGTCGGGACGCCACAGGATCAGCTGGAAGTCGGGATGGATCGGGTCATCGAATATCAACCGCACCGTCACGTCATTGACGGTTGGGGCGATGTCGTCGATGGCCTTATAGGAGCCGGTATCCAGGGGTTTGGCCGAGCCGGCGCGGACGACGCGGGCGAAGATGCGGCCATCGACGAAAACCTCCAGGCCGTAGAGGTCGGCAATGGTGTAGGTCCGGGTCGGCAGCTTGCCGAACTCGCGCACGATGACGATCTTGTCGGCCATATAGGAGATGGCGCACGCTGCCTTACGCACCGGTTCGATCGACTCGACGTCCGGCTTGGCGCCACCAAGGGCTTCCTTGACTTCGTCCTCAAGCTTCTTGGGCTGCTCGACGCGCGATTCATAGATCCGGTAAAGGATGATCAGAACGGCGAGCGCGGCCGCAGACAGAATAATAAGGGCAGGCAGAAACGTCGGCACGGTGAACCTGAACAGCTATGGTACTTTCCTGATTTAACCATAGTTCCGGCAGCGCGTTAAGTCTTAACCGCCTATTCAGTGTTTTTCGTCGTCGTCCGTGTCGTTTTCAACATCGTCGTCCCAGGGCGGACGGTCATTGATCACCGGCTTTGCAGAGGTTTTCGCCGCTTTAGGTCTTTGGGCGACCGCCGCCGGTTCCGTGTCCTCGGTCGGGTAGGGCGAGGGGGCGGCCGGCATGCGTTTGATGACCGCATCGATATGCGACAGCCATTTGCGGCCCAAGCGCACCGCTTCGGCCGCGGTCTTGGCATGAACGGGGTTATGGCTGACGTCGCCAAACAGGTTCAGTTCGAACTCCGGCGTTTCGACATCGTCAAACATCAGCCGCAAGGTCACACGCGAAGCGTTGGCATGGGTTTCATTGAGAACGCGGCGGGGTTCGCCGCGCTGGGCCCGGGCGACGACCCGTTCATCGACGATGAGTTCTGCGCCCTCGATCTCGTCGAAGGCATAGACCAGTCCTGCCGTGCCACTGTTCCACAGTATGGCCAGGTCGCCGGCGGTGAAGTCCAGGCCGGCGGCCTTGGTGCTGCTGAGGTCGTAGACGATGGCGTCGGCGGGTTTGCCGAGCGAGGTGGTGAGCGCGCGCTGCAAGCGCCGCGTGGCCTCGAACCACCACATCAGGCCCGAGGCAATCAGGGTCAGGGCAATCCCGGCGAACAGAAAATACAGCAGGGTGCGCGCGACATGGTCCATGGACCGGACCCTCGTGGTATGGTCAAGAAAAACTTAAGATGTTGGAAAGGCGTTAAAATTCGGTGTGCGTATGCTGTTTCAACAGGGCTTTCGGCGCCGTGTTGCGCCAGGCCATCCACAGCGCGCTGGTCGCGGTCGCTTCGTCGGCGCGACTTGTGTGAAACTGCGTCCAGCCTTTAGCGCCCCAGGCATTTTTCACGGGCTCGAAAATCTCAGGTTCCGCCTCGCACAGCATGTGCTGCTCGTCGGGGGTGAGTTTCAGGACGGCCTTCTCCTGATCGATGCGCGAGGCGAAGATCTTGTTGCGGACACGGGCGTCGGCGCTGTCGAAATGCGAGGCGGCTTCGGCTTGCGGAAACGACAAGGCCAGGTCGCGAAACGCTTCAGGCGTCATTTTTCGCTCTCAGGCCAGCTCGATTTCAACCGGGACGTGATCGGAGGGTTTGGCCTCATCGTGGGTTCGGCCGCGGGTGTCCTTGTGGATCACCAGGCCGTTCAGCCGGTCGGCCGCCTGGGGCGACAGCAGGTGGTGGTCGATACGGATGCCTTCGTTCTTCTGCCAGGCGCCGGCCTGGTAGTCCCAGAAGGTGTAGCGGTTGCCTTCCGGTGGCATGACATCGAAGGCGTCAGTGTAGCCGAGGTTTTTCAGGCCCTGATAGGCCTGGCGCACGGCCGGTTGGTACAGGGCGTCGTCCAGCCACACACTTTCCTTCCAGCAATCGGCCTTGGTCGGAATGATGTTGAAATCGCCGGTAATGATGGTGGCTTCTTCGAGCGTGAGAAGTTGGGCTGCCCGAGCATGCAGGCGTTCCAGCCAGCGCAGCTTGTAGGCAAATTTGTCGGTCCCAAGCGGGTTGCCGTTGGGCAGGTAGATGCCGACAAACCGGACCGGTTGCGGCGCTTCAACCAGAGCTTCGATATAGCGCGACTGCTCGTCGCTGTCATCGCCAGGCAGGCCTTTGGTGACGTCGCTGAGCGGGAATTTTGACAGGATAGCGACGCCGTTCCAGGTTTTCTGGCCGAAGACGGCGCAGTTGTAGCCCAGCGACTCAAAGGCCTCGATCGGGAACTTTTCATCGATGCATTTGATTTCCTGCAGGGCGCAGACATCGGGTGCTGCTTCTCGAAACCACTCCAGCAGCAGCGGCAGGCGGGCATTGACCGAATTGACGTTCCAGGTAGCGAGTTTCATGTCGCCTTGTTTAGGCGGGCAGGGGGATTCCCGCAAGCACTGTTACAAAGCAAAACTCGTTCCGCAGCCGCACGAGGCGACGGCCAGGGGGTTCAGAATCTTGAACTGCGAACCCACCAATTCCTCGACATAGTCGATCATCGAACCGGCCATCAAAGGGGCCGACACATCGTCGACCAGGGCCGTGGCGCCGTCGTTGGTGATCTGCGAGTCCTCGGGCGCGGCGGAATCCGTAAGGTCGAGGACGTATTGAAACCCGGAGCAGCCGCCGCCTTCGACCGTGACGCGCAGCATGACCGGGTGGCCGGCCTCGGCACTCAGATGGTTGAGGTGCTTGGCGGCGGAGGCGGTGAGGGTGATGTTGTGGCTCATGGTGTTCAATATGGCGGTATTTGTTGGGATTTTCACCCCTTGGCGTCGAAAATTTAGGTCGTTGTTACATTTTATAGTATAGGGACGCGACATGCTTGGAGCGCGTTTCT
>NZ_GL883079.1:128295-173684 GCF_000204015.1 Asticcacaulis biprosthecium C19
CTCTATCCGAAAAGTGCGTCACACTTTTTGGGGTGCGCTCTGACGAAAGACGCGCCTGATGAGCCTGGCACCTTACGCCGAAGACGTCACCAAGAGCCTCGGCCGGCTTAACCCGCAGCCTGAAAGCCCGAGCCGTACAGCCTTTGCGCGCGACCGCGACCGCATCATCCATTCGACGGCTTTCCGCCGGCTGAAGGGCAAGACCCAGGTCTTCGTCGCCAACGAAGGCGACTATTTCCGGACACGTCTGACACACTCGCTGGAGGTGGCGCAGATCGCCCGCTCGCTGGCCCATTCGATGAAGCTGAATGAGGATCTGGCCGAGACGATCGCCCTGTCGCACGACCTGGGCCATCCGCCGTTCGGTCATGCCGGCGAGGATGAGTTGCACAAATGCATGGAGCCGTGGGGCGGGTTCGACCACAATGTCCAGACCTTCCGGGTGATCACCAAGCTGGAGACGCGCTATCCAGGCTTCGACGGGTTGAACCTGACCTGGGAGACGCTTGAAGGCATCATCAAACACAACGGGCCGGTCGGGCATCATATGGCGGAGCCGTCGTGGAAGGCGATCGTCGACTTTAACGAGCAATGGGATTTACGGCCGGACACGTTCGCGTCCATGGAAGCCCAGGTGGCGGCGATTTCGGACGATATTGCGTACAACAATCACGATGTTGACGATGGTTTGCGGGCGGATCTGTTTACCATAGCCGACTTGCTGGAGGTCCCGTTGATTGGGCCCGCCTTGCGGTCGGTGCAGAAGGACTGGCCGAATATCGACAACCGGATGCTGCGGCTGGAAGGCGTGCGGCGGATGATTGGCACGATGATCGAAGACGTCGAGGGCGAGACGGCGCGGCGGTTGGCGGCGGACGGGATTCAAACGGCGGAGGATGCGCGCCTTGCGAAGCGTCAGATGGTGGCGTTTTCGAAAGGCGTGTTCGATGATCTCACGCGGTTGCGGGCGTTTTTGTACGAGCGGATGTACAAGCATTACAAACTGAACCGGACGCGGTCGCATGCCCGCCGGACACTGAGTGAGATGTTTTTCCTGTTCATGAACGAGCCGGATACGCTGCCGACCGAATGGTTCCAGGTTGTCTGCGCTAAGGATTCCGAAACGGCGCGGGCTCGGGTGATTTGTGATTATATCGCCGGCATGACGGATGCTTTCGCCATCGAGGAACATCGGAGGCTGTTCAGCTTTATCGGCTGAAATACATGCGTCAAGTTTGTTTGAAACTCTCGTCTCTTCGTTGGTGATTGTCGAATATAATTCGGATGAATTTTCCGGTTCTTCTGTCAACAGATGCCGTAATGAGCGTCAAAGGAGATACCTGTCCCCTTTGCCCTGCCATTCCGGCTAGCTGAGGCAGTCCATAAAAGGCGTTTTTATCGTCTTTAAACTCAATTACCCATTTGCCGCCGAGATGCTTTCGGAACACTTGTCCTACGTACCTGGCTGCTCCGTCTAGCAACGCGGCTTCTGTCATGGGTCTGGTGTCCTCAATTTTCGCGTATCTGGCCAGAACGAAAGCCTCAACCGCTATTAACGATTCAGGCGAAAAGTCGAGGAGCGTAGAATTGGTTTGCGGTACGGTTTTTTGGAACCTTTCGATAGCGTCGTCCATGTCCATCAACCAGAATTCAAACTGATCGTGCTTATCGAAAGACATAATTATTCTTCTCATTTTTTTTTATGGATTGGCGGGCTCCAGCAGATCCCACAAATTCCCGAAACGGTCACGGAACACACAGACCTTGCCGTAAGGCTCCACCCGCGGCGCTTCGCGAAACTCGACCCCAGCCGCCGCATAAGCCGCATAGTCCCGGTCGAAATCGTCGGTAAACAGCACTAGGAACACCCGGCCGCCGGTCTGATCCCCTATACGCGCCGTCTGTTCTGGACCCGATGCCCGGGCCAGCAGCAAGCGCGTCTCCGAAGACCCCGGCGGGGCCACCAGCACCCAACGCTTCCCGCTGCCAAGGTCGCTGTCCTCGATCAGATCGAATCCCAGATCGCCGCAGTAGTGCGCGATCGCCAGATCATACTCCGGCACCAGCACCGACAAGGCCGCTATATGCTGTTTCAACGGGCCGACTTCTTGACCAGGAACATGGCCGCATCGGCCTCGCTCAGCCACGCCTCGGCCGTCGGCTGGCCGGCATAGGCGCGGACCCCGAACGAACCGCCGGTCTTCAGATAGAGGCCATTGTAGGCGAACGTGCCCATCATCAGCTCGGCTTCCAGCTTCATCGCCTTCACCCGCGACGACTTCAGATCCGCCCGCCGCAGCAGAATGGCGAACTCGTCCCCGCCGATACGCGCGACAGCGTCACCCTCGCGGACGCTGGCCTTCAACGTCTCCGCCACATAGATCAGCGCCGCGTCGCCAGCGCCATGGCCGTAGGCGTCATTGATCGCCTTGAAGCTGTCCATGTCGAGATAAATCAGGCACGCCTCTTCGCCATAGCGCTTGCAATCGGCCATGGCACGGTGAACCTCATTCAGGAAGGCGCGCCGATTCAGGGTTGGGGTCAGGACATCGTTGTCGGCCTGGTCCCGGGCGGATTGCAAGGCCAGGGTCCGCTGATGCAGTTGCTCGCGCAGCCGCTCATTCTCCATCATCAGCGACTCGATCAGAGCCTGAGCCGAGGCCGGCCATTCATTCTGCTCCGGTTCGACGCCTTGAACCACGACAGGTTCGACATGCAGGGCTGCCTCCAGCCGGGCAAACGAGGCCGCGATCGCGTCCTCAGGGCGCAGCCTGGGCGTCTCGTCCGTCACGCTCAGGGCATGGCGCACGGGTTCAGCCGGCGTGGGATCATTGGCCGCCATCACATCGTCGGCCGTCTGTGTCTCGAAATACTGGGCCAGCAGACTCTGCATCGACGCCGTGGTGGCGCGTCGAATAGGCTCATGATCCTGCGCGGGCAGGGGCGGTTGCTGATCTGGCATCATAAGACATAAAGGAAGGTTTTGGTGGGACGGGAGGTGTAAGAATGCGAGCTCTTACCGGCCCGTCGTAGGCTCTCATGAAAGCATACCCGCAGCCGCGGCGCAATGCGTTCGGCTGCGCAAATTCTGTTGATTTGAAGATCTGAAAAATCAAGCCACAGTAAGGTGGTTAACCCCCCATGAGCGGTTTCAAATCGGGGCTTGCAGACAGGGCCTTTTCACCTATATACGGCCCTTTTTGAGAGCCTGGAAAGGATCCCCATGGCCGCCTCCGTACCCGTCGCCATTATCATGGGGTCGCGATCCGACTGGAACGTGATGAAGGCTGCAGCCGCAGCGCTCGACTCTTTAGGAGTCGCTTATGACGCGAAAGTGGTGTCGGCACACCGCACGCCCCAGCGCATGGTCGACTTTGCAACCGGTGCCAAGGCCGCGGGCTACAAGGTGATCATCGCCGGCGCCGGCGGCGCGGCCCATCTCCCCGGGATGACGGCATCCATGACCACCCTCCCGGTGCTGGGCGTTCCTGTACCACTGAAGGAAGGCCTGAAAGGCATAGATTCGCTGCTCAGTATCGTCCAGATGCCGGGCGGTGTCCCCGTCGGCACCCTGGCGGTCGGTGAGGCCGGCGCCAAGAATGCCGGTCTGCTGGCGGCGCAGATCCTGGCACTCAATGATCCGGAACTGGCTGAGCGCATCGAAGCCTTGCGCGCCGCCCAGACCGACAGCGTTCCCGATACGGTGGAAGACTGATGCAGGCTCTCGGCTTAGGGGCGACGATCGGTATTCTGGGTGACGGCCAACTGGGCCGGATGCTGAGCCAGGCGGCGTCGCGCCTGGGATTCAAGGTGGTCATCTTCGGTCCGGACGCGGAATCGCCCGCAGCCCAGGTGTCGCTGGCTTCCAAGGTTGCCGCCTATACCGACGAAGCCGTGCTGGCCCGCCTGGCCGAACGCTGTGACGTCATCACCTTCGAATTCGAGAACGTCCCGGCGTCGAGCCTGGACTATCTGGTCGGTCTGGGCGCCACGGTGGCGCCGTCGTCGAAGGCGTTGCGCATCACCCAGGATCGCGTGCTGGAAAAGAGCTTTGCCCGTGAGCAGGGTATCGGCACGGTCGATTTCCGCGCCATCGACAGCCTGGAGGACTTTCAGGCGGCCGTCGCTGAACTGGGCCCGCCGTCGCTGCTCAAGACCCGCCGCGAAGGCTATGACGGTAAGGGCCAGGTGTGGATCAAATCGGCCGACGATATCGCCGCGGCGTTTGACAGCCTGAATGGCCGGCCCTCGATCCTGGAAGCCCGGGCGGATTTCACACAGGAAATCTCGGTGGTGGCGGCGCGCGGATGGGACGGGGCGGTCTCGACCTTCCCGATCGGCGAGAATCACCATGTCGGCGGTATCCTGTCGACCACCCTGGCGCCCGCCCAGATCGCCGCAGCGACGGTTGCCGAGGCGCACGCCATTGCCCGCAAGGTGCTGGAAGGGCTTGACTATGTCGGCGTTCTGGCCGTGGAATTGTTCGTTTTGCCGACCGGCAAAGTGCTGCTGAACGAGATTGCGCCGCGGGTTCACAATTCCGGCCACTGGACCCAGGACGGCTGCCTTTGCGACCAGTTCGAACAGCATATCCGTGCCGTCGCCGGCTGGCCGCTGGGGGATAGCTCGGCGCGCTGTACGGTAGAGATGACCAATCTGTTGGGGGCGGACATACTCGACTGGCGGCGCCTGTCAGCGGAAGCCCGCGCAAGACTGTATGTTTACGGCAAGGACTTTTCCGTGAAGGAAGGGCCGCGCCCCGGCCGCAAGATGGGCCATATCAACCGGATCAAGAGCTGATGATTATCGTACTTCTGACCTACAAGGTGTCCACTGAAGAGTTGGATACATCCATCGACGCCCACCGCGACTGGCTGATGGCCAGCATCGAGGCCGGCCGTTTGCTGGCGGCGGGTCGCAAGGTGCCGCGCACCGGCGGCATGCTGCTGGCGCGCGGCGATCTGGACCAGGTCAAGACCTGGGCCGCGACCGATCCTTTTGCGGTCAATGGTCTGGCTGACTATGACTTTACCGAGGTCGCCGTGACCCTGACGGCGGATGGCCTGGACGGGTTGAAATAGACGTTTTCGTTTGGTTGTTGGGCAGTGATGTCAATCTTTGATGAAAATGCCGAGATCTTACGTAGGATAGCATCCCAGGGTGTCGATCTCACCATTCCGCGCTCAATTGACTTTGCGCACGCTTTCGCAAGCTCCGAGTCAGCCGAAGCATTCGCGCGAGATGTTAGGGCACAAGGGTTTGATGTGATCGTCGCTATGGCGGGAGAAAACGACAAGACACCTTGGGATGCCGTCGCAAGCAAATACATGATCCCGACCTGCGAAAACATCACTGAAGCGGAACGTGAGTTGGGCGCTATATCCCGAACCTACGGCGGATTTCCGGATGGTTGGGGGTTCTTTTGATCTCGGCGGGATATGACTTTACCGAGTCAGCCGTGGCCGGAACGATCACGCCGAGCAATTGCTACACAACGGCAAACAGGATGCGCACCACTGTCACAGAGGCGCTTCGTGGCCGAAGCGCAAGCGACCCAGGGTCTGGGCCAGGTCCAGCACGACCTCTTCCGGCTTGGCCGGCAAGTTGGCCTTGAACTTTTCGTAGGCCATGACCGATTCGATATTACGGCGGATCTGGTCCAACTGCGCGTCGCGGCCCTGGCTCAACCGTGTCATCAGCGCCGTCGACAAAATGCCGCAGACGATGATCCGCTTGGAATAGTGATTCTCGTCCAGCGCCTTGTCACCGGCCAGACGCCAGATGCTGTCGGCTGTGGCCCACAATAGACGGTGGAACAGGGCGGCATGGTGGGGCAGGGCGAAAAAGCCCATCAAACGCCGGGCAAGTCGTTCGTCCGTGGCCGCCGCATCGAGCCGCAAATTGAGCAGGTGAGCGATCTTCTCGCGAATCTTAAGGCCGTCGACAACGGCATCGTCCAGAGCCGCGTCGTGACCGCGCCACAGAATGGCAGCGATATCCGAAGCGCCATTGGGCGCGATCAGGTCGCGCAAGCCTTCGTCCATGTTCAGCGCCTGGGCGCCGGCCTCAACACTGCCACGGTTCAGGCCCATATCCGGCACGAAAGGCGCCACCGCCTGGGCCAGGCGGTATTCGGCTTCCTTGAGGTCTGAGAAGGGTGTGTGTGCGCTCATCGTGTCAGGATAGTCCCTGTCTCCCACCGCGCCAAGGGGTGGAAATGTCGCAGGCGGGGCGAAATCCCGGAAAAACGCCGGCGAAACTCCCTTTTAACGTAAGCTTCGTATGGACATGCCCCAGGCTCTGATGTATGGGCATGCGACCTTCCCGCAGACCGCCCGGTTTGCGGGCTTAACTTTTTATTCGACTGAACCGGCAGGTTCCCCAGGTTGGGGCGGCCACGATCTCAGTCCCGAACTGTGAATGGAGAGAGACCTCTGGTACAGATTTTCGTCCGTGACAACAACGTCGATCAGGCTCTGAAGGCGCTGAAGAAGAAGATGCAACGTGAAGGCTCCTTCCGTGAAATGAAGCGTCACGTGCATTATGAAAAGCCCTCCGAGAAGCGCGCTCGCCAACAGGCGGAAGCCGTGCGCCGCGCCCGTAAGTTGGCTCGCAAGCGCATCCAGCGTGAAGGCGGTATCACCGCGGCCCGTCCGGCCAAGCCCTAAGTCACGGCTTACCAGGTCTTTCTGTCTTGAAAGCCAGTTTAAAAAGGCGTTGAAGGATAACCTTCGACGCCTTTTTCATGTGGATTCGCAATGGATACTCCCGACCCCGCCGACATCGCCATCCTGACTACCGCCATGCCAGCCGACACCAATCCGTCGGGAGACATCTTCGGTGGCTGGCTGATGGCCCAGATGGACCTGGCGGCCGGCAATGTTGCCGCGCGAACCTCACGCGGCCGCGTCGCCACCATTGCGGTCGACGGCATGATCTTCCTCACTCCTGTCAAGGTCGGCGACGAGGTCAGCGTCTACGCGAAAATCCTGTCGGTGGGGCGCACCTCAATGAAGCTGAAGGTCAAGGCCTACCGCCGCCTGCGTGACAGCGACACCCGGATTCCGGTGACCGAAGCGACCTTCACCTTCGTCGCCATTGACGCCAATGGACGGCCACGGCCGGTCGAAGCATGATCCCCCTTTCGCGTGCCTAAAATTGTGTTAAGAATGCGTCAAACTCCCTGCGTGGGAGATAAGGCGACAACAAGCCCCGGGGTAGCATACATGGTGAAATCGACCTTCTTCAGCCGTTTCCAGGAATGGCTTTCCGAGTGGGACGAAACCAAGACCCGTCAGGTACTGGTCGTTGTTTTGGCCGTTCTTGTCGGACTTCTGGTCGGACTGATCATCGATACCGCCATGCGGCTGCTGGGGGATTTCACCTTTCCGCCGCCCCCCGTGCTCAACATGGCTGATGAGGCGCAACTCAAGGAGTTGTACGCGACAATGCCGGCCGAAGCCTTTGCCATCAAGGTGTTCTCCTGGGCCTTGGGTACACTGGCCGGCGGCTATACAGCCGTCCGTGTTGCCAAGATGGGGCAATTCCCCGCCTGGATCGTGGGTATTCTGCTGTATGCCGGTTACCTGATCGGCATGGTGGGCCTGCCGGTCCCGCTTTGGGTGCACATTGTCTGCCCGCTGCTGGTGGCGGCCTGCGCCTACGGTGCCGGCTGGCTGGGGATGTACATAACCGTCCAAAAAGAAATCAAAGCCCAAGCTTGAGCCACGCTGGTGGGCTGCAACCCGCCGTCTGGCTGCGATGCGGTGCTCACGTACAAGCGTACGCTCCGCTCCGCGTCTCGCCAGCCAGCGTCTTTCGCCTCACCATCGTGGCTCAGCTATGGCGTGTCTTTACTGGTGGGCTGCAAACCGTCATCTTCTTGCGATACGGTGCTCACGTACAACGTTTTTGGTTGTGCTAACGCTTCGCTCGTTGAGCACGAAACGCTCCGCTCCGTTTCTCAGAAGCCAACGGGTTTCGCCTCACGATAAGCGCTCAGGTTAAAGCGCTTCCCTAGTTGAGCACGAAGAACTCCGCTCCGCGTCTCGCCAGCCGGCGCGTTTCGCCTCACCATCGCGGCTCAGCTTAAGTGCGCTCATTCTACAGAGTTATTTGGCTTTCGGGACGATGTACATGGCCGTGGGGGCGCGGTCGAGATTGATCCGCGTGGCATCGGGGATATCGGCCGGGAAGAAGCAGGGGGCCTTCGTCTTGCCCGAGGTTTGTAGTTTCAGGTTCACGGTCTTGCCCGCCTTGGTTGCCACCGTACCGCTTTGGGCGCCTTCGAAACACACTGCCTTGTAGTCAGGGACGGCCAGGCTCATCAAACCCGCCGCCCTTTTGGCGCCATCGTGGGCCTGTTTTACGGCCGCGGCCAGGGGGCTTGCCTCCATCGACGCCGAAGGCGCCACATTGGGCATCAGCCGGATATCGATGCCGATCTTGCCATCCTTCGGGCCGGTCAGGGCAATTTCGCGCTTCCCTTTAAGGTCAGCAGCGGTTGGCAATGGCAGGACCCGACCATTGGTCGCAATATTTAGCGGCCGATCGCCGGCCTGGCTTTTCATAACCAGAGAGACACTGTTCCTGTCGACGCCATCGAACAGAAGGAAATAGCCCATCGTGAAATGATCACGCTGATTGGCTTGCAGGTCATAATAGGCTTTCAGAAACGGAAACAGCTTTTCCGCCGGAACGTTTTTTGTTTCTGCCAGCGCCGCCGTTGCCAGCAGTACGAAAGGAAGTGCCGCCGCCGCGGCCTTTGCAAATGTCATGGTAACCTATTTCGGAGGGGTGTCGAACAGGGCGGTGGAAGCCGCTTTTGTAAGGGTGATACGGGTAGCGCCGGGGAATTGCGACGGCACGAAATACGGCGTTCCGGCCGGATATTCCCCGCCCGCGGCCGTTTTGGGCATTGGTTTCTTCTGGTCGCCGACCTCGACCGTGCCGTCGCCGCCACCGACAAAGTAGACGCGGTCCAGCTTCTTCAGGGCCAGCGCCATGGCGCCGGCAATCTTGCCCATGGCGGCATTACCCTGCTTGATGCCGAGCGCCAGGCCGGCAGCATCGTAGGACTTGCCGGCCGCCTGGGTCGAATGCACCTTGATCTTGGGACCAATGGTGCAGGTCTGGGGCATGTTCATGGTGATGGTGGCGCCGGCGTTCAGCTGATCGCGGGTCGGCAAGGGCGTGATGCGGCCGTCACCGGCGATACGCAGGGGCGTCGTCTTGCCACCAGCGTTCAGAGTGGCCGTCACCTTGGAGGTGTCGCAGTTCTTGATGCGCAGGTTATAATAGACATTGACCTGGCTGCGTTCACCGGCCGGCAGGTTCAGGAACTTTTGCAGACCGGGCAGGGCTTCGGACGCCTTGCCGGTCTGACTGATCATGTTCTGCGCCATGGCGGGCGCAGCAGACAGCAACACCGCGGCCGACACAGCCATCGAGGCCGTTTTGACAAGATTACGCAGCACCTTTGGATCCCTCGATCATCGCCCCGACAAGAGCGTTGTATGTAACATAGTGGGGTGATTGTGCCAAATTGTGGCTGAACGGCGGGTGAATGACGGCCGGTCCATCAAGCCTTGTAACGAAGTTTGGCCGTTTCATAGCTCCATTTGATCAGGGTTTTGAGCTTGTCCAGGTTAAGGTCGGACAGCCTGTTGAAATAGAGACACGCCACGCTGGTCTTGAACCTGCCCAGCCCCTCCAACAGATCCGGACGGTCGGAAAATCCCGCCATGAGATAGACGGTCATCTGCGCCTTGCGCGGAGAAAAACCGGCCAACGGCCAGTCGGACGCTTGTTTCTTGCCGTTGATCGACGTGTAGCGGTCGAAGCCGATGATAGCGTCACCCCACATGACGGGCTGTTGGCCCGTGATGTCTACATGCAGATCGAGCAGAGCCAGGCTATCGGCGCGCCGGTTCTCAGGCGCTATGGCCGTGATGTAATCAATAGCGCTGGCGTCGGTGGGTTTGGTTTTCGGCTCGTTCTTGGAGTCTGGCATGGGCTACCTCAAGAGGTTTGGGCGCCGGCAGGAACAGTTCGCTGATAGCGGCGCGCCGGGCAGGATCCAGTTGTTCCATATAACCGGCCATGCAGTCCATATAGCTGTGGTCGGAATGCCATTCCGAAATGAACCGTTTGACGCCGCGGTGTTCCAGATCACGCTGGAGGCCCTGAATCGCGGCGTACCACACCCTGGCTTGAGGCGCGGATGTCAGGCCCGTGGCCAGGTTAACCGTCTGGCCGCCCGAAAATTCCACGACATAGTCGACAGCGTAGGTGTTGGCGCTTTGGTTGCATGAGACCTGTATCGATGTTGCTTCGCCAAGGTCGAAGCTCCGGTAGATAGGGCTCAACTGGCTGGGCGCGCGGGTGACGATCCGGTCGCGATAAAGGGCTGTGCCACCGGTCAGGTCCAGGGCGAGGGCGCAGACGATCAGAGCTGCAGCGAAGACGGTATGTGTCTTCATCCAGGCGTTGCTGTGCGCCAACCGGGTAAATCGGATCAGAGCCAGGAACACCGCCGCATACATTGCGAGGGCGAGCGCGCTGTACAACGACAGGCTCGGCCACCAGAGCAACGGATCTGCTGGCAGGGTGCGGGGGAAGACGGAAAGTTGGCCCAGGACATGAAACGGTCCCACCAACAGATAGGCGGCATAAAGCGCGAGGACGATCCAGAATCCCCAAATGGTGAAGAACTGTCGCGGTTGAGTTGCCATCGCCGTTTCCCTGCAGGAAACGGACCATGTTCAGTCTTCGGGGAAATGGTCGTCCTCGTAGGCGGCGACCAGGTCCAGAAGGGCCTGCAGTTCATCGCCTTCGGGCGAGCCGGGAGGCGCACCGGTGAGCGTATCAAGCCGCCTAAGGGCGTCCTGGTACTCTGACTCTGTCCGTAGGAATTCGTACTGCATGTTGTGGCGTCCAGGGCGCTTTTCTAAAGCCCTTTGACGATGCCCTCGACCATCTTCTTGGCGTCGGCGAAAAGCATCATCGTATTGTCGCGGAAGAACAGCTCATTTTCGACACCGGCATAGCCGGCGGCCATGCCGCGCTTGACGAACAGAACCGTGCGGGCCTTTTCGACGTCCAGGATCGGCATGCCGTAGATGGCCGAGGTCGGGTCGGTCTTGGCGGCAGGGTTGGTGACGTCGTTGGCGCCGATGACGAAGGCGACGTCGGCGGTGGCGAACTCGCTGTTGATGTCTTCCAGCTCGAAGACCTCATCGTAAGGGACGTTGGCCTCGGCCAGCAGCACGTTCATGTGACCCGGCATGCGTCCGGCGACGGGGTGGATGGCGTACTTCACCTCAACGCCTTCTTCCTTCAGCTTGTCGGCCATTTCGCGCAGGGCGTGCTGGGCCTGGGCCACGGCCATGCCATAGCCCGGCACGATGATCACCTTGGAGGCATTCTTCATGATGAAGGCGGCGTCTTCGGCCGAGCCCGTCTTCACCGGGCGGGCTTCGACCTTGCCACCGGCAACGGCGGCTGTATCGCCGCCGAAGCCACCCATGATGACGCTGAAGAAGTTGCGGTTCATCGCCTTGCACATGATGTAGCTCAGGATCGCACCCGACGAACCGACGAGGGCGCCGGTGATGATCAGGGCGATGTTCTCCAGCGTGAAGCCCAGGGCGGCGGCTGCCCAGCCGGAATAGGAGTTCAGCATCGAGACGACGACGGGCATGTCGGCGCCGCCAATGGGGATGATCAGGGTTATGCCCAGGATCAAGGCCAGGGCGAAGATGCCCCAGAAGGCCCAGCTCGCGCGGCCGTCAGTGGCGATCATGATGCCGATCAGGACGACGATCCCAACGCCGAGGGCGATGTTGAGGAGGTGGCGGGCCGGCAGGATAATGGGGGCGCCGGACATATTGCCGTTCAGCTTGGCGAACGCAATGACCGAACCGGTAAAGGTGATGGCACCGATGGCGCATCCCAGGGCCAGTTCGATGATCGACTGCAGCTTGATCCCGTCCAGACCGTTGTCGATGTGGAAGGCGCGCGGGGCATAGAGGGCGCCGATGGCGACCATACAGGCGGCCATGCCGACCAGGGAGTGGAAGGCGGCGACCAGTTGCGGCATGGCCGTCATGGAGACTTTGCGCGCCACGACGGTGCCGATCGTGCCGCCGGCGGCGATGCCGACCAGGATCAGGACGATGGTCACCGGATCGAGGGCATTGTTGATCAACAGGGCGATTAGGGTGACACCGACAGCGATGGCCATACCGACCATGCCGTACAGATTGCCCTGACGCGAAGTTTCAGGTGACGACAGGCCGCGCAGGGCCAGGATGAAAAGAACGCCGGAAACGAGGTAGGCGAGAGTAATGAGTTCCATGATTAGTGCGCTCCCCCTTCAATTTTCTTTTCTTTTTTCTTGTACATGGCCAGCATCCGTCGGGTGACCATGAAGCCGCCGAAGATGTTGACGGCGGCCAGGGCCGAGGCGATGGCGCCTGCGCCCTTGGCGATCCAGGTATTGATGTCGGCGCCGGCTGGGCCTGCGGCCTGCGACGCCGCGGCGATCAGGGCGCCGACGATGATGACCGAGGATATGGCGTTGGTGACGGCCATCAGCGGTGTGTGAAGGGCCGGTGTGACGCTCCACACGACGTAGTAACCGACGAAGATGGCCAGAACGAAGATGGCGAAGTGAAATACGGTTTCCATGGCTTATCCTTTGCCCTGACGCGTTGCTGCGTGAGGGCAGTTACCCCTTGAGATTCGGATGGACGACGGCGCCGTCCCGGGTGACCAGCGACGCCTTGAGGATATCGTCCTCGTAGTCGGGCGCCAGATTGCCTTCCTTGTCGATCAAGAGACCAACAAAGGCCTGCAGGTTCCGGGCGTACAGGGCCGAGGCATCGGCCGCGATCGTGGCGGCAATGTTGGAGAAGCCGATGATCCTGACGCCGTTGACGTCGACGACCTGATCCGCGATGCAGCCCTCGACATTGCCCCCCTGGGGCGCGGCGAGGTCGATGATGACCGAGCCGGGCTTCATGGAAGCCACCTGTTCTTTCGTCACCAGGATCGGCGCGGCGCGGCCGGGAATCAGCGCCGTGGTGATGACGATGTCCTGCTTGCCGATATGGGTGGTGATCAGTTCGGCCTGCTTGGCCTTGTATTCCGCCGACATTTCCTTGGCGTAACCGCCGGCGGTCTGAGCGTTCTTGAACTCTTCGTCCTCGACGGCGATGAACTTGCCGCCCAGGGACTCAACCTGTTCCTTGGTGGCCGGGCGGACGTCCGTGGCCGTCACCACGGCGCCCAGGCGACGGGCGGTGGCGATGGCCTGGAGACCGGCGACGCCGACACCCATGATGAAGGCCTTGGCGGGAGCGACCGTGCCGGCGGCCGTCATCATCATCGGAAAGGCCTTGCCGAAGGCGGCGGCGGCTTCGATGACGGCGCGGTAGCCGGCCAGGTTGGCCTGGGACGACAGCACGTCCATGACTTGGGCGCGGGTGATGCGCGGGACAAATTCCATGGCGTAGCCATTGGCATTCGCCGCGGCGAGGCCGTTCAGAGCGTCCTTGTCGCGATAGCCGTCAAGTTGGGCGATCACCGAAGCGCCGGGCTTCAGCGCGGCGATTTCGGAGGCCTGGGGCGGGCGCACCTTCAGGACGATATCGGCGCCTTCGAGTGTTTCGGCAGTGGTACCGGTGAGCGTCGCGCCGGCAGCGGTATAGGCCTCGTCGCTGATCGAAGCGCTGAGGCCAGCGCCGCTTTGGACGCGGACCGTCTGGCCGGCGCCTGTCCATTTCTTCACCGTATCCGGCGTTGCGGCGACCCGCGTCTCACCGGCGTGCGATTCCTTGAGAATTGCGATGGTAACAGCCAACTTGTTTTCCCTTATATGGCAAGGCGGTACGCAAGATTACCCGCAGCGACTCTGAAGGCCGCTTAACTGAATTATGGCTTGTTATGGGCAAACGCAGCGGGAGTCAAAGGACGGTTGCGTGATATATCGTGCCGGTTGGCGTTACCGTTGCTAAACTGGCGGCATTCTCTGGCTGAAGCACGCAAAAAGCCGGAACGAAGGCTGTCGTTCCGGCTTTGGCATTGTGAGCGCAAATGGCGCTTAGTGGGCCGGGTCGGCCTTCTTCTTTAGCAGGAACCAGCCGACGACGGCGACGACGACAGCCGAAACGCCAGCTGCGATCAGGCCCAGCTTGGTGCAGGTCAGGATGATGATAAAGGTAAGGAAAACGGCGAGGTTCAGGCTGCCCCACTTGGTGAGGGCTGCGAACAGGCCATAGGTGCCGCGGTGCTGATGGATATCCATTTCGCCGCGGACATAGTCGCTGTGGCTGTCGTGATCGTGATGGTCGGCCATGAGGGTCCTCGAAACATATGCATAATCAGCAGATTCTCTTCGCTCTTACAAAAGCGCAAGGCTTTGGTCAATCAGGCTAGTGTCGTGATTTCGAAGTTCGCCAGCTTCGATATCAGCCAAGAGCGCGAACTTCGAAATCTCAACGACACTAAAATGATAAGTTGCTGGTGTCCTTTTGATTCTGAAATTCGCATAGAGCTTGATATCGGACAGGGGCGAATTTCAGAATCAGGACACCAGGACCTTTTCCAGCGAGATGTCGGAGCGCTGATACAGTTCGTGCAGTCCCGTGGCGCTGTCGACATAGCCCAGTTTGCGATAGGTCGGCACGGCGTGCGGTAGTTTCACCGATGAGACCAGGTAGAGCTTGGTGAGGCCCAGTGACCGGGCATGGTCCTCCACGGCGGCGACCAGGGCAGTGCCGATGCCCTTGCCCTGGAACACCGTTGACACCGCCATTTTGGCCAGTTCGTACATATCGTCCGAGCGTTTGACCAGGGCACAGGTACCGACGATCTGGCCATGGACGGCGGCCATATAGATGGCGCCGCCGGGGGCGATGATCAGGCCAACCGGGTCGGCAAACATCTGGCGATCGACGGGCTCGACGGTGAAATAGTGTTCCAGCCATTCGGTGTTCAATGCTTCGAAATAGCGTTGATTGTCAGGCATGGCCGGGTCGTAGGGGCGGATTTCGAGCCCTTCCAGAAGACGATCGCGCTTCAGAACAGTTTTCAGTCCCCGTGGAATGGCGCGGTCGTCGACGGCTTCCTCAAGACGGGCCAGCAGTTGTAGCGTTTGGTCGGCGGTCTCGCCAGGAAAGGCGGTTTCAAGGGCCTGGCGCAGGACGAACCAGGCTGGCTCCAGCCGGGTGTGCAGGACCTGGCCCGAGGCGGTGAGGGTGACCTGTTTGATCCGCCCGTCGGTCGGTGCCGGGGTGAGTTCGATCAGTCCGGCTTCGACCAGTTGTTTGCAGAAGGCGTTGACGGCGGCATGCGACACGCCGAGTTGCTGCGACAAGGCCATCATGCCGATACCGGGCTGCTTGTGGACCGTGCGGAAGAGGGGGAACCAGCGCGGTTCAAAGTCGAGCTTGTGCTCGTCGTAGAAGGCCTTGACGGTGGCCATCATGTTTTCGCTAAGCACGCGGAACCGTGTGCCAAGGGCGAGGATACCGAGGTCTTGCAGGGCTTGTGTCATGAAGTACGTAATATGTTACGTAAATTATCACGTCAAGCGACGCCGCAGAATTCTGTAGCCGTGGCTATTCCTTCCTTACGACCTCGCCGCCCTTCATGACAAAGACCGGCTTTTCCAGCACGGTCACGTCGCTGAGCGGATCGCCGACAACGCCGACCAGGTCGCCATAGTGGCCGGGCTTCAGGCTGCCGACATCGCTCTCCCAGCCCAGGGCCTGCGAAGCTGTGACCGTGGCTGACTGGATGGCCTGCAAGGGTGTCGCGCCATAGCGCACCATGATGGCGAACTGTTTGGCGTTGTCGCCGTGCGGATAAATACCGGCATCGGTGCCGTAGATCATCTTGACGCCGGCTTTCAGGGCCTTTTTGAAGTTCTGGCGCTGGGCTTCGGCCAGTTCCAGATCCTTGCGCAGATTGTCCGGCAGGACGCCGTTCTTCGCGCCTTCGGCCTGGGTGTAGTCGGTGTTGTAGATGTCCATCGACAGGTAGGTGCCGTGCTGGATGGCCAGTTTGATGCCTTCGTCGTCAATCAGAGAGGCGTGTTCGATCGTGTCGACTCCACCGATGATGGCCGCCTTGATGCCCTCAAAACCATGGGCATGGGCGGCGACGCGCAGGCCGTCCATATGGGCTTCCGTGGTGATGGCGGAGATCTCAGCGACGCTCAGCTGCTGGGCACCCGACGACTTGCCGCGCGAGAAGACACCGGCGGTGGCGCAGATCTTGATCACCGTGGCGCCATATTTGCGCAGGGTGCGGACCGCTTTGATGCCTTCGGCCGGGCTGTCGGAATTGAACGGTTCCTTGGCGTTGAACGAGGCAGGAAAATAGGTGTCATCGCAATGGCCGCCGGTGGCGCCAAAGGCAAAGCCGGCCGTGTCCATGCGCGGGCCCGGGACATAGCCGGCGTCGATGCCTTCGCGCAGGCCGACATCGTTCCATTCATAGGAACCCACATTGCGGATGGTGGTGAAGCCGGCATTGAGCGTCTTTTCGGCATTGGCGACGGCGACCGTCATCCAGAAGCGATCGGAGAACTGCAGATAGGTATAACCGCTGAACCGCGGATCGGCGTCGATATGGACGTGCATGTCGATCAGGCCGGGCAGCAGTGTGACGCCGGGCAGGTCGACACGCTCGGCGCCGGCCGGGATGGCGACACCGGAGCCGGCAGCCGTAATACGACCGTCGGTGATAACGACCACAGGTTTGGAGATGACCTTGCCGGTCTCGACCTCGATCATGCGGTCTGCCGTGACCGCGATGGTCTTGGCATGGACGCCGGTGGCGGCGAGGGCCATAGCAGCGGCAACAACAAGGATTTTCATGATCCGGCTCCTGATGATTCAGGTCACCGGATCACAAATTCGTCCGCAGGGCAAGTTAACTAAAGCAGAGCTTCGAAACCGTCGATCAGCCCTTCCAGGCGGGCACAGCCCATCTTCCAGAAGGCCTTGTCGCGCGGGTTCATGCCGAAGGGGGCCAGGGCCTCGGTGTAGGCTTTGGTGCCGCCGCCCGACAAAAGCGTCTTGTACAGCGGCGTGAACCCTTGCGGATCCTGGCGGCGCTTTTCCATCAGGGCCGAGACCAACAGGTCGCCGAAGGCATAGGCATAGACATAGAAGGGCGCGTGGACGAAGTGGCTGACATAGGCCCACCAGTATTCGTAGCCGTCATTGAGCTTGATCGCCGGGCCCAGGGACTCGCCCATGACCTCCAACCAGATGGCATTGATCTGGGGAACGGAGACTTCGCCGTCCAGACGGGTGGCGTGGAAACGCTCTTCGAAGCGGTGGAAGGCAATCTGGCGAATAACGCTGTTCAGGCAGTCTTCGATCTTGCCGGCCAGCAGCGCCTTCTTGTCCTCGGCCGAGGCGTCGGCGACCAGGTGTTCGAACACCAGGCCTTCGGCAAAGATTGACGCCGTTTCGGCCAGGGTCAGGGGCGTGTCGGCCAGGATGGAGCCCAGGGGCTGGCACAGAGTCTGATGGACGGCATGACCCAGTTCGTGGGCCAGGGTCAGGACTTCACGGCGGTCGCCGGTGAAGTTCAGCATGACATAGGGGTGACGATTGGCGGTTACCGGGTGGGCGTAGGCGCCCGACGACTTGCCTGGCCGCGGGGCGGCGTCGATCCATGGCCTGTCGAAGAAGACCTGGGCGCGATCGGCGAACTCGATTCCCATCTGACGGAAGCTGTCGAGTACGATCTTTTTCGACTCGTCCCAGCCGTACTTTTTCTGCACCTCCTGGGTCAGAGGTGCGTTGCGGTCCCAGAAGTCGAGTTGCTTCTTGCCGAGGATCCTGGCCTTTAGCTTGTAATAACGGTGCGACAGGGCGGTATAGGATTCCGCCACGGCATCGGCCATGGCGTCGACAGCGTCCTTGTCGACCTCGTTGGCCAGGTGGCGTGAGGCCGCGGGGGCTTCGTATTTGCGCCAACGGTCTTCGACTTGCTTTTCGAAAGCGAGCGTATTGAGTGCCAGGGCCAGGACCGGAGCATTCTCTTTCAGGGCTTCGGTCAGGCCGCCGGCCGCGGCCTTGCGAACCGCCGGTTGCGGTGACGACAGGCGGGTCAGGGCTTCGTTCAGGGTCAGCTGTTCTTTTCCGACCTTGGCGCGCAGCCGCGTCAGGGTTTCGTCGAATAGCCGTGTCCACTGGCCGACGGCCGGGGCGCGTTCCAGCATCAGCCGTTCCAGTTCGGCGGACAGTTCGTGGGGCCGCGAAGCGCGGATACGGCGCAGCCACGGCCGCCACTTCTGGGCCTTGTCAACGGCCTTCAGCGCCTGTTCGATCTCCCAGTCGTCCAGCTTGTTCAATTCGAGACTGAGGTACAGGCTGTCGGATGAGATCATCGACGCCTGCGCGCCCAGGTCCGATTGCAGCTTGGCGATCTGCGGGTTTTCGCGGTCGATGGTCGAGGCTAGGGTGGCGTAGGCAAGGGCGCCGCCCATATCGTCCATGGCCTTTTCGTACAGGGAGGCTGCCTGGTCGATCAGCAGGCCCAGGCGTTCCGGGTTGCCGCGCGCCGACAGGAAAGAGCCCTGCAGCTTGGCCAGTTCCTTGATGTGGCCTTCGCCGGACGCGAAGTCCTGGGCGATCTTCGGATCTTCCGGTCCGGTGTAGAGGTCGGTGAGGTCCCAGACGGGAAGGGCGGAATCGAGGTTGGTCGGCATCTGTGTCATGCATCGGGCATAGCCAAAACCGCGTATGAAATCGAGAAGGAATTTCTTGCCGCTGTGGATGAAGGCTGTCTCACTTTTTGGCTTCGCCTCGCTGGGGATAAGCGTCCGGAAACGGGACATTAACCCTCTCCTTCAATCCGATGTTCAACCTCTTTGGCTACAACTGTCTCAAAACAAACGTACCTCGCCTTCGCGGGGCGCGTCTCAAAACGAGATGGTGTGCTGAAAATGGCCAAGACGATCCTGATCTGTGACGACGATCCGACGCAACGCCGCCTGATCCAGGCCGTGCTCGAACGCGAAGGCTTCATGGTCATGCACGCCGAGAACGGCGCTCAGGCCTATGATCGCCTGACGACCCTGCCGGGGATTGACGCTGTCATTCTCGACCTGGTCATGCCGGGCCAGTCGGGTATCGATACGCTAAAAGAGGTCCGTGCTGCCGGCATCCGTACCCCGGTCGTGGTGCTTACGGCGTCAGGCGGGATCGACACGGTGGTCAAGGCCATGCAGGCTGGCGCCCAGGACTTCTTTATCAAGCCGGCGTCACCCGAGCGCATCCTCGTTTCGGTCCGCAATGCCCTGCAGATGGGCGACATGGCCGCCGAAGTCACGCGCCTCAAAAAGCACGTCGGCAACCGGATTTCGTTCGACGACCTGATCGGCACCTCGGGCACCATGCAGATGGTCCGCCGCCTGGGTGAACGCGCCGCCAAGTCGTCGATTCCCGTCTTGATCCTGGGCGAAAGCGGCGTCGGCAAGGAACTGATCGCCCGTGCCATCCAGGGCTCGTCGGAGCGCGCCGGCAAGCCGTTCGTCGCCGTCAACTGCGGCGCCCTGCCGGAGAACCTGGTCGAATCCATTCTGTTCGGTCACGAAAAAGGCTCGTTCACGGGCGCGTCGGACAAGCATCTGGGCAAGTTCCAGGAAGCCAATGGCGGTACCCTGTTCCTCGATGAGGTCGGTGAACTGCCGCTGGACATGCAGGTCAAGCTGCTGCGCGCGCTGCAGGAAGGCGAGATCGATCCGGTCGGCTCCAAGCGTCCGGTCAAGGTCGATGTCCGCATCATCTCGGCGACAAACCGCAACCTGTCCGACCAGGTCAAGACCGGCCAGTTCCGCGAAGATCTGTTCTATCGCCTCAATGTCTTCCCGGTCGAAGCCCCTTCCTTGCGCGAACGCCGCGAGGATATCCCGGCCTTGATCGAGCACTTTATTCGCCGTTTCAATGTCGAAGAAGGCAAGCGTGTCACAGGCGTCTCAAGTGAGGCTCTGCAACTGCTGTGCGCCTACGACTGGCCGGGCAATGTCCGCCAGTTGGAAAACACCGTCTACCGCGCCATCGTCCTGGCCGACAACCCGTACCTGCAGGCCTTCGACTTCCCGGCGATCAGCGGCCAGGCCATGCCGATGCCGGCAGCCGAAGCCCCGCGTCTGGGCATGGTGGAAGCCCACCATGAGGCGATCAATGCCTTGCCGGACGCCCCGGTGCGGATCCTGGATGCGGCCGGTCACCTGCGCAAGCTGGAAGACATCGAACGCGACCTGATCGAGCATGCCATCGGCGTCTATGCCGGCCATATGTCGGAAGTGGCCAGGCGCTTAGGGATTGGCCGCTCGACCTTGTACCGCAAGGTTCGTGACTGTGGGCTGGAAGGCCTCGTCAAGGAAACGGGCTGAGTTCGCGACGCGGTTCCTAACCGCGGCGGCTGCTCCCCGGTAGCGCCCACACGCGATTGCGATTATGGTGTGGGCTGAGGGGGATGCCATCATGCATTATTTAAAATCTGTAACGCTCCTGGGCCTGGTAATGGCCATGGTTCTGGCCGGGCCTGCCGTGGCCAAGGGCCAGCCGAACTGGTTGCGCGAGGCGACTCCGGCGCAACGCGGTCAGGCAGAGATGTCTATTCGCGACATTGCCTTTCGTAACGGCCTGGGCGACGACGCGATCATTGCTCTGGTGACCATGGTAGACGCCCCGGCCGGGACGTCGCCGCAAGACCGGATTGCTGGAGCCTCCGGCCTGATCGACCACGCCCGCCACATCCGTAACATGCTCCACAGTCAGATTTCTGGCTTCTCCTATAAGCAGGACAAGGCGGTCGTCGCGGGATTGGGAAAGGTGCTCAAGGCTTTCAATCAAGGTCGTTTCGACAAGGCTGTCGCATATCTCGACGATCTCGTTCCAGTTGACGGGCGACCGACGATCGTGCCCGATCCGGAATGGCGGTTCCTGATCCAGATTCGCATGTCGATCGCCACCCTTATCGGCGACTACGACACGGCAATTTCCGGATTGCAGGCCGCACGCCGGGTTCGTGCCGACGCTGATCGTCCGCTGCGCTACTATCTCGCCTCGCTGGAAGCTGGCACTTGGTACAATAAGGGGCGGACGGACCGGACGGCGCTGCTGAAGTCGATCCAGCTCTATACCGATGAGGTTCTGCCGCTGGCGCCGCGCGATACGGCACCGCAGGATTGGGCGGCGACGCAAATGGCGCTGTGCATCGGCGGGCGCGTGCTGGGAAAAAGCGAAGACGGAACGGAGTCGCTCGACCATGCCATTGTGGCCTGTGATCGAGCGCTCGAGGTTGTGAAGCGCGAGGGGCAGTTGTTCGTGTGGGGCGAGCTTCAGGCGAACCTAGCCGAGGCGTGGGAGGCGCGTATGCAGCGCCAGATAGACCCCGTGGCGCGGAAGCAAGATGCCGCCAAGGCTTTGGAGCATTTCCGGCTGGCGCACCAGGCGTTCGGCCCGGAAAAGCACCGCCGCGATGGCTATGTCGTGGACCGGATTGACGCCTTGGAAGACTGGCAGAACGCAAACCCCTAGTCGGCGAAGCGATAGCCGATACCGGGTTCCGTCAGGATAAAGCGCGGGCTCAAGGGATCGTCCTTCAGCTTCTCGCGCAGATGCTGGGTGTGGATGCGCAGGTAGTGGTTCTGCTCGGTCGAGCGCCGGCCCCAGACGGCGTTCAGAAGCTGGGCGTGGGTCAAGACCTTGCCAGGGTGCTGGATCAGCGCGGTCAGCAGGCGGTACTCGATCGGCGTCAGGTGGACATCCTCGCCGTCCAGCCACACCCGTCGCGCCGACAGGTCCAGCCGCAAACCGTTGCGCTCGAAGATCTCCATCCTGGGGCCGGCGTCGCGGGCAGCGTGACGCAGGGCCACCTTGATCCGGGCCAGCAGTTCGCGCGGTGCAAACGGCTTGGTCAGGTAATCGTCGGCGCCGCTTTCCAGCGCCTCGATCTTGTCGGCCTCCTGCTCGCGCGCGGACAAAACGATGATCGGCACCTGCGACCATTCCCGCACCGCACGAATAAAGTCCTGACCGTCCTGGTCCGGCAGGCCGAGGTCGAGCAGGACCAGGTCCGGTTGGTTCAAGGTCAGGTTCTGCACGCCTTCCTTCGCTGTGGCGGCTTCCAGGACAGCATAGTCCTGAGCCGTCAAGGTGGCGCGCAGGTAACGGCGGATATCGCCTTCGTCTTCGATGATCAGGATTTTCATACGGTTGGTTTAGACTCTTAAGGAAGGGCCCCGCCCGGCGCTTCGCGCCACCCTCGCCGTAAACGGGGTGGGCAAAGAATGGTTAAGCCGATCGGCCAATGGTATTAGCCACCGGAAGGGTAAAGATAAAGCTGGCGCCGCCGGTGGGGTTGTTTTTGGCATAGATCAGCCCGCCATGGGCTTCGACAATGCCCTTACAGATGGCCAGGCCCAATCCCGTTCCGGAATTGCCGCGGTCGGATTTCAGATCGTTGTCGGTGTGAAACTTGTCGAAGACCTGGTCTTCCGTGCCCGGTTTCAGGCCCGGACCGTCGTCACTGATGCGCACGCGGACGCGGTCGGCGTCGGTTTCGAAGTTCAGGGTGATGATACCGTCTGCGGTGGTGTGGGCGATGGCGTTTTCGAGCAGGTTGATCAGGACCTGTTCGATCAGGGCACCGTCGATCGTCACCATGGGCAGTTGGCCGGCGGTGACGGTTCGGATCTGGCGGGCGCCCTTCTGCGCCTCGATGCGCTGGATGGCGGCACCGGCGATTTCCTGGATCAGATAGGGTTCGAAATTCAGCTTGAGCTGGCCCGATGTGATGGCCGCCATGCGCAACAGGTTGGAGACGAACTTCTGCAAGCGGGTCAGTTGCCCCCACAGGGCCGTCAGTTCGTCGACCGCCTCGCGCGGCAGCTTCTTGCGCATCTTCAGCAAGGACGACACCGCCCCGCCCATGACCGTGAGGGGCGTTTTCAGGTCGTGCGACAACGAGGCCAGCAAGACGTTGCGCAGCTTTTCGTTCTCGCTTTCGACGCGGGAGGCCTCGGCGTCCGCCCCCTGACGCGCGCGTTGGAAGGCGCCGGCGATCAGCGAGGCCACGGTCTCGAAAACCAGTTGTTCGGCGCTGGTAAACTGGCGAACGCGATCGCGCGGCGTCAGGGACAGCACACCGAGGTCAGCCGCTTCGGCCGTCAAGGGCAGGTAAAGTCCGCTGGCCGAGGGCAGGGTGTCGGTATGGCGCCCGGCAATCTGATGATTGTGCATCACCCAGTGCAGGACGCCCAGTTCGCGCGGATCGTCCTCCGCCGGGCCGGTGACCTGGCGGCCGCCGCTCCACAGGCGAACCTCGACGTCGAAGGCCGGCTCCAGGCAGCGGGCGGCGACGGTGGCCATGGCCTCGACTCCGCGCGCCGCCGACAGGTGTCGCGACAGGTCGTACAAAAGCCGGGTCTCGGTTTCACCCTGGCGCGCCAGGCGCACATGCAACGATAACCGCGCTGTCAGCGAGCCGACGATCAGCGAGGTCGCCAACATGACGGCGAAGGTCACGGCATAGCTGATATTGTCGAAGGTGAAGCTGTAATAGGGTTCGATATAGAACCAGTTGAACGTCGCGACCGACAGGACCGACGCCAGGACGGCGGGGCCGATGCCGAAGCGCGCCGCCACGATCACCACGCCGGTCATGTACAGCATGATGAAGCTGTCGGGATCGATCAGGTGGCGGAAGGGCAGCCCCATCAAGGTGCACACCGCCACCGCCAGCACCGCCATAAGGTGGTCGCGAGGGCGGGCGACCAGGGCGGACCATCGCGGGGGCTCGCGTTCGACGGTGGGGTCCGCTACGGCGTCGGCGTTCAGCGTGGTGATTTCCAGTCCCGCGGCCTGGGCGATCAGCTTCTGGGACAGGCCCTGTTGACCCGTGGCGCGCCGCCACCACGGTTGGCGGCTGTGGCCCAGGACCAGGCGGGTAAAGCCGTTCCTGCCGGCATAGTCGAGGATGGTGGCGGCTGCCGCGCCCGCGTTTAGTCGCACGACCCGCCCGCCGAGCTTTTCAGCCAGGCGCAGATTGTGTTCCACCCGCAACCGCGCCTTGGGCGACAGGGTCTCATGCCGGTCGGTTTGAAGGTACAGGGCGAACCAGGGCGCGCGCGAGCGGTCGGCCATGCGTTTGGTATGGCGGATCAGGCGCGACGACAGCGAATCCGCGCCCACCAGGACCAGGATCTTGTCACCGGTTGCCACCTCGCTTTGGCCGTGCGCAGCGTTGAGTTGGTCGTTTTGGGCGTCGACCCGCTCGGCGGCGCGACGCAGGGCGATTTCACGCAGGCGGCCGAGATTGGCTTTCTTGAAAAAGTTGTCGGCGGCGCGTTGGTGGGCGCCATCGGCGACATAGACCTTGCCGGCGGCCAGGCGTTGCAGCAGTTCGTCCGGTGGGATGTCGATCAGGGCGATCTCATCGGCCGCGTCGAACACCGTGTCGGGGACAGTTTCCTTGACCCAGACGCCGGTCAGCTTGGCGACCACATCGTTTAGGCTTTCCAAGTGCTGGACATTGAGCGTGGTAAAGACGTCGATGCCGTTGTCGAGCAATTCCTCGACGTCCTGCCAGCGCTTGGGGTGGCGTGAACCGGGGGCATTGGTGTGGGCGTATTCATCGACCAGGATCAGGGAGGGGCGGCGCGCCAGAGCAGCATCGAGGTCGAACTCGGTGACCTGGACGCCGCGATGATCGATGACCTTGCACGGCAGAACCGGCAGGCCTTCGATCAGAGCCAGGGTTTCCGGCCGGCCATGGTGTTCGACGATGCCGATCTCGACGTCTCGGCCGTCCTTGTGCAGGCGGCGGGCTTCGCTCAGCATGGCGAAGGTCTTGCCAACCCCGGCCGAGGCGCCGAAGAAGATTTTCAAGCGTCCGCGCGCGTCTTCGCCCCCGTCACTGGTGACGAGGGCGAGGAGCTTGTCGGGGTCGGGGCGCCCCTCGTTATGTTTAGTGTCAGGGTTCACTTCTGCTTGCCGTCGAGTCGGAGATTGACCTGTAACACATTGACGCGCGGTTCGCCGAGAAGGCCCAGGGTCGGTTGTTCGGTGGAGGCTTCGATCGCCGAACGGACCTTGGCCTCGGACAGTCCGCGTGCCTGGGCGATGCGGGGGACCTGAAGGTCGGCCGCCGCCGGGCTGATATGCGGGTCGAGGCCTGAGCCCGAGGCGGTGATCAGGTCGACCGGGACGGGGCCTGAGACGCCCATGGCCTCGCGTCGGGCGGTTGCCGCTTCGATCAGGGCGGGGTTGTTGACGCCGTAGTTGGAACCCGACGAGGCACCGGCATTGAAGGGCGCTGGTCCCGTGGCGGAAAGGCGGCCCCACAGATACTGCGGCTGGGTGAAGTTCTGGCCGATGAGGGACGAGCCGATCACGGTATTGCCGTTGCGGATCAGGGAGCCTTCTGCCTGACTGTGGAAGGCGGTCTGGGTGATGGCCAGGGTGGCCAGGGGATAGGCGCCACCGAACAGCAGGGTGAAGAAGGCCAGCGAGGCGAGGGTGGGTTGGATGTGTTTGAGGAGGGACATTTTGAGATCCTAAACCAGACCGACCATGGTCAGGCCCATGTCGATGATTTTGATGCCGATAAAGGGCGTGACGATCCCACCCAAGCCGTAGATCAGGGCGTGGCGCGTCAACAGGGTCGAAGCCGGTTCGGCGCGGTACTTGACGCCTTTCAGGGCCAGCGGGATCAAGGCGATGATGATCAGGGCGTTGAAGATGACCGCCGCCAAAATTGCGCTCTGGGGCGACGACAGGCCCATGATGTTCAGCAGGCCGAGCGCCGGGAAGGTGGTGGCGAAGGCAGCCGGGATGATGGCGAAATACTTGGCCAGGTCGTTGGCGATGCTGAAGGTGGTCAGGGCGCCGCGCGTCATCAGCAGTTGCTTTCCGATTTCAACGATCTCGATCAGCTTGGTCGGATCGGAGTCGAGATCGACCATGTTGCCGGCTTCCTTGGCCGCCTGGGTGCCGGAGTTCATCGCCACCGCAACGTCGGACTGGGCCAGGGCCGGGGCGTCGTTGGTGCCGTCGCCGACCATGGCGACCATTTCGCCGCCTTCCTGCATTTTGCGGATATATTTCAGCTTGGTCTCCGGCGTGGCCTGGGCGACGAAGTCGTCAACCCCGGCTTCAGAGGCAATGGCCGCGGCGGTCAGCGGGTTGTCGCCGGTGATCATCACGCTCTTGATGCCCATGCGGCGCAGTTCGGCCAGGCGCGCCTTGATGTCCGGCTTGACGATATCCTTGAGGTGGATGACGCCCAGGACCTTGGGGCCTTCGGCGACCATCAGCGGCGTGCCGCCCTTGCGGGCGATGTCGTCGATGGCGGTCTTGGCTTCCGGGGGAACCAACCCGCCCTTGAGGTTGATCAGGCCGGAAATGGCGTCACCGGCGCCCTTCATGATGTGGCGTTCATTGATGACCACACCCGAAACGCGCTGTTCCGCCGAGAAGGGGATAAAGGTGGCCTCGACGTCTTCGGCTTTGCGTTCGGGCAAACCGAACTGGCCGCGCGCCAGGGCGACGATGGAGCGGCCTTCCGGGGTTTCATCGGCCAGGGATGACAGTTCCGCAGCCTCAGCCAGTTGCTGGGCGCTGACATTGAGCACCGGCACGAATTCTACGGCCTGGCGGTTGCCGAAGGTGATGGTGCCGGTCTTGTCGAGCAACAGGACATTGATGTCGCCGGCGGCTTCGACGGCACGGCCCGAGGTGGCGATGACATTAGCGCGGATCAGCCGCTGCATGCCGGAAATGCCGATGGCCGACAACAGCCCGCCGATGGTGGTCGGGATCAGGCAGACCAGCAGGGCGATCAGAACCGTAATTGTGATCACCGAACCGGAACCCGCCCGCTCGACGCTGAACAGCGAGAAGGGCAGGAGGGTGGCTGTGGCCAGAAGGAAGACCAGGGTCAGGGCCGCCAGCAGGATCGACAGGGCGATCTCGTTCGGCGTCTTCTGGCGCTTGGCCGATTCGACCAGGCCGATCATCTTGTCGAGGAAGCTTTCGCCCGGATCGGCGGTGACCCGGACGATGACCCAGTCGCTGAGGACGCGGGTGCCACCGGTGACGGCGTCGCGGTCGCCGCCGGATTCGCGGATCACCGGCGCCGACTCGCCGGTAATGGCGCTTTCGTCGACGCTGGCGATACCTTCGATGACCTGGCCGTCGGCGGGGACGACGTCGCCGGCCTCGATCCGGACGACGTCGCCCTTGCGCAGGGAGGTGGCCGCGACGACAGTCTGGTTTTTCGACTTGTCCAGTTTTTTGGCCGGGACGTCGCGGCGGGCCTTTTTCAGGCTGTCGGCCTGGGCCTTGCCGCGGCCTTCGGCCATGGCTTCAGCGAAGTTGGCGAACAGGAGGGTGAACCACAGCCAGAAACAGATCAGGCCGACGAACCACACCGGTTGACCACCGCCGATGATATTACCGGGATCGGCCAGCATGACGGTCAAGATGACGGTGGTGATCACCGACCCGACCCAGACGAGGAACATGACCGGATTGCGGACCTGATAACGCGGGTCAAGGCGCGCAAAAGCCTGGAGAACGGCTGACATCAAGTCGGATTTGGATTTTACTGTCGTGGACATGGAGATCAGCCCTTGATCATGTTGAGGTGTTCGATGACCGGACCCAGGGCGAGCGCCGGGGCATAGGTCAGGACGCCGACCAGGACGATGGTTCCGATCAGGACGACGACGAACAGGGGGGTATGGGTGGGCAGGGTGCCGGCTGAGGCCGGTACGGTTTTCTTGGCGGCTAAGGAACCGGCGATGGCCAGGACCGGCAGCAGGACGAAGAATCGCCCGAACAGCATGCAAAGACCCAGCAGGCTGTTGTAGAAGGGGTTGTTGGCGCCGAGGCCGGCAAAGGCCGAACCGTTGTTATTGGCCGCCGAGGTGAAGGCATAGAGGGCCTCCGAGAAACCCTGCGGGCCAGGATTGTACAGGCCCGCCTGGCCCGGGGCGGTCAGGACGGCGGCCGCGGTGCAGATCAGGACCGGGGCGGATGGGAACAGGACGGCGATCGAGGCCATCTTGATCTCAAAGGCGCCGATCTTTTTGCCGAGATATTCCGGCGAGCGTCCGACCATCAGCCCGGCGATAAACACCGTGAGAATGACGAAGATCAGCATGCCGTAGAGGCCGGAACCGGCCCCGCCATAGATGACTTCGCCGAACTTCATCAGCAGCATGGGGATGGCGCCGCCCAGCGGAGTGAAGCTGTCGTGCATGGAATTGACGCTGCCGTTGGACGCGGCGGTGGTGGCGGCGGCCCAGATGGCGGAGTTGGCTATGCCGAAGCGGGTTTCCTTGCCTTCCATATTGCCGCCTGCTGCATCGGCGCCGGCAGCGATCAGGTGGGGATTGCCCGCCTGTTCCAGGCCGATGCAGGCGATGGTCATGGGTACAAAGACAAGAGTCATGGCGGCGAAGATGGCAATGCCCTGGCGTTTGTCGCCGATCATGCGGCCAAAGGTGAAGCACAGGGCGGCCGGGATGATCAGGATGGAGATCATCTCGATGAAGTTGCTGAACGGGGTCGGGTTCTCGAACGGGTGAGACGAGTTGGTATTGAAGAAACCGCCACCGTTGGTGCCCAGCATCTTGATGGCTTCCTGCGACGCCACGGGGCCCAGCGCAATCGTCTGGTCGGCGCCTTCCAAGGTCTTGGCGACGACGTAAGGTTCCAGGGTCTGGATGACGCCCTGCGAGGCCAGCAGGACGGCAAGGATCAAGGACAGGGGCAGCAGGATGTAGAGATTGACCCGGACCATATCGACCCAGAAATTGCCGAGTTTGTCGGTGGCCAATCTATCACTGGAGTGACGCGACAGGCCGCGGATGAGGGCGGTCAGGACGGCGATGCCGACGGCGGCAGAGACGAAGTTTTGCACCGTCAGGCCGGCCATCTGGCTGAAATAGCTCAGGGTGGTTTCACCGCCATAGGATTGCCAGTTGGTGTTAGTGACGAAGCTGACCGCCGTGTTGAAGGCCAGATCCGGCGTCAGACCGGGCAGGTTCTGCGGGTTGGGTGGGATCGAACCCTGCGCCAGCAGCAGGCTGAATAGCAGGATAAAGCCGCCGAGGGAGAACAGGATGACGGCGGTGGCGTAGTCCTTCCAGGTCATTTCTTGTTCTGGGCGGACATTGCAGGCGCCGTAGATCAGCTTTTCGACCGGGGCGAGGATGGGGGTGAGCAGGTTGCGCTCGCCCGACAGGACGCGCGCCATGTAGAGGCCCAGCGGCACGGCCACAGCCGTGAGCACAAGCATGTAAAGCGCAAGCTGTAGCCAGCTTGCGGGTGTGATACCGAACAGCATGCCGGTAGCTCCTTAAGCCTCATGCCAAAAAGTGGATGGCCGCTTTTTGGATAAACATGAGGCGTTGCTAAGATTAGGGGAAAAGTTCGGGTTTGATCAGGGCGACGATCAGGTAGCCAGCGAGGCCCAGAGTGATGATGCCGGCGGCGATGTAGAGGGCAGTCATGATCCCTCCCTCAGGCTGTCAGCAAAGGCGACGAAAGCCAGGCACAGGCCGAAGAAGCCTGCCCCGGCCAGAAGATAGACGATGGCCATATGGGCCCTCCGTTCGATCAATGGGAACGGTGGGTGGTTTAGGCGCGATCGCATATGGCCGGCGTATAGATGCGAAAAGTGCGCGTATAGATTCCGTATAGGCCGTGATCGGCGGACACCGTTGGTGCTGCGAAGTGCAATCGATGTCGTTGCGGGTTATGGCTTCACGCCTGGATGACATTGCCGTCATAAGGCGGACTTGCGGTAGCCGCGCTCTGTGATCCTGTTTAGATTCGCCGCCAGCGATAAGAACAGTGGAAACGACCCAAAGGAACTGACCATGACCAAAGCGTTCAACCGGTTCAGTGCGTTCGCAGGCGGGATCAACCAGGCCATCTATTACGGCACCATCGCCAATGACACCTATGTAGGCACCTCCGACAACGACCAGGCCGACGGAAATAGCGGTGACGATTACCTCGACGGCGCCGGCGGCAATGATTTTCTCGTCGGGGAGCGTTACTGGGAGCTTGTCGGCAACGACACCCTGATCGGCGGGGACGGCAACGATAATCTGAGCAGCCTGGGCGGGATCGACGTTCTGGATGGCGGCGCCGGCATCGACTTCGTCGAGTATGTCCAGACCTATGCGACCGTGTCCTATCTGTTCGATGTCACGGCCATGGCGACGACGACCGGCGTGACCCTGGCGGACGGCACCATAATTCGCAACGTCGAGCGCGCGCATTTCGACGCGGGGCTGGGCAATGACACCTTTATCGGCGGTTCCGGAAGTGACACTTTTTTAGGCGGTGGCGGCAACGATCTGGCGACCGGCGGTTCCGGCGAAACCTATCTGTCGGGCGGCGCCGGCAATGATACGCTATCGGGCGGCGGCGGCGTGGACCGGCTGAGCGGCAACGAGGGCAATGACAGCATCACCGGTGGCACGCACAACGATTTCCTGCATGGCGATTGGGGCAATGACACGCTGTTTGGCAATACGGGCAACGACCGCCTGGAAGGCAGTGATGGCGACGATCTGTTGAACGATACCTCCGGCGCCAACATCCTGCAGGGTCATTCCGGCAATGACACCATCACTGCAGGTAACGGCAATGACAGCATCTGGGGCAACGCCGGTGCCGACTTGATCGAGGCCGCTGGTGGAAACGACACTATTTATGATGACGACAGTGTTTCCACGCGTGGGAATGACACCATCAGTGCGGGTGGTGGCGACGATATCGTCAGCCTCTGGGGCGGCGCGGATGCGATCGATGCCGGCGCAGGCCAGGACAGTTTCACGCTGTGGTATGGCGGGCTGAGCGATGATTTCCTGATCGATGTATCCCAGGCGCACACCAGTGCCGGCTCGATCTTCTCGACCGGTACGGTGATCCGCAATGCCGAATTCTTCAAAATCTATACCGGTAGTGGCGACGACACCCTGGTCGGGACGGCCCATGACGATGTGATCGAAACCGGCTCAGGCGATGACTCGATCACCGGCGGCGATGGCAACGACAGCATAACCGGTGGGTTGGGCTATGACTTTATTGATGGCGGCGCCGGGAACGACACGATCTGGGTGGCGCAGCCCGATATCTCGGAAGGCGATACCCTGTACGGCGGCGATGGAAATGACGCACTCTACGGCACGCGGACCGGCGACGATGTCCTGATGGGCGGGGCGGGGAATGACTCGATCTACGGCCATTTCGGCAATGACACGGTCTCCTATGCCGACGCCACGGCTGGGGTGACGGTCGATCTAAATCTGGCGACGCAGGCGACGGGTGGCAGCGGGACGGACTGGCTCGACGATATCGAGAACCTGATTGGCTCGGAGTTAAACGATAACCTCTTGGGTGACGGCGCTGATGGGGTGATGCAAGGCCTCGGCGGCAATGACACGGTGGCGGGCAGTTCCGGCCACGACACGATCAGCGGCGATGATGGCAATGATAACCTGTCGGGTGGAACGGGTAACGACGTGCTTATGGCCGGTGACGGTGACGACCTGATCCAGGCGGGGGCCGGTGATGACTCGATCGACGGCGGGCTGGGTTTGGATACGATGAGCTACTCCACCGCCACGGCGGCGGTCACGGTCGACCTGGCGCTGGCGGTGTCACAGGCGACCGGCGGGGCGGGGTCGGATATGTTGCAAGCGATCGAAGGGCTCATCGGGTCCGGTCACAATGACACGCTGTCGGGGGATGGTGGTGACAACAACCTGGATGGGCGTGCCGGCAATGACATCCTGAATGGCGGTGCAGGCAAGGATATCCTGAGCGGGAAGGCAGGGCTGGATATCTTCCTGTTCGGAATCGGCAGTGGGCTGGACGTGATCAACGATTTCAGCGCGACCGATGGCGACCTGATCAATGTCAATGCCTATACCGGCGGGGTGGCCAGTCCGGGAGCGGTTACTCAGACAGGCTCCAGTGTCACCATCGACCTGGGTGGGGGGAATGCGATCACCGTTTTCAACGCCAGCCAGGCCGATGTGCTCAGTCATATGGTGTGGTAAGAGACTGCTTGCAAATTCGCCAGGCTGGCCTGCAAAGTGCTGTTTTCTGCGCTTCCGGTGCTCACGTACTTGAGTATGCTCCGCTCCGGTTCTCGAAACCAGCCCTTTTCGGCTCAGCCTTGAAGGCAAGCCTGACCCATTTTCAAAGCAGTCTCTCGTCAGACTTCGGTCTTGATGCCGCCGACGATCTCGGCCTGGACGCGGATGACCTTGTCAGCCTTCAGATCGTAGAAGCCGATAATGATAGCGCCGAGCGCCGCCATGCCCGCCGGAACCAGACCGATCAGGATCCGGATATGGTCCAGCAATTCGGTTGAGGCCTCGGTATTGGCGGTGTAGCCCTGCGCTGTCAGGGCCCAGGCGATCAGGGCGACGGCCACGGCGGCGCCGATCTTGCGCGCCACCATGATCATCGAAAAGGTCATGGCGGTGGCGCTTTTGCCCGTGCGCCAGGCGTTGAAGTCGGCGACGTCGGCGTACATGGCCATAGTGATGGCCCAGATCGGACCAAGGGCCAGGCCGCTTATCAGTTGGCAGAAAAGAATCATGCCCAGTTGATCGTTCGGCGCGAGGTAAAGGCCTAGGCTGGAGGCGGCGACGATGCCCAGCATGATGGCGATCAGGCTGGGGCGGCTTAGCCAGCGCGTCAGGGTCGAGGTGGTGGCGGCGCCGGCGGCGAGGCCCAGGCCGAACAACATGGTGAAGCCGGTCACCAGGTCAGGATCGCCGACATAGTATTTGATGTAGTAGGGCGCGACGCCTGTATGCAGGGCAAACGCTACCATCTGGACGAACCCGAGCCCGAACAGGGCAAGCCACGGCCGGCAAGTGAACAGGTCGCCGACGTCGCGCAACGGATTGGCGTGCGGCGCCGACTGGGGCGTAAAGCGTTCGTGGGTATTGAGGAACAGGTTGATGAAGACGCCGGCGGCCAGGACACCGAAGATGGTCATGGCGAACTGCCAGCCCAGGGCCTCCTGTCCAGGGCCGGTAAAGCCGACCAGTTTCGGCGTCAGCCAGGTCAGGAAGACCATGGCCAGGAAGCCACCGCCGAAGCGAGCGCTCATCAGGTATTCGCGCTGGCTGGAATCGGGGGTGAGGGCGCCCGACATGGCGTTATAGGGCACCATTATGGCGGTGTAGATCAGGTTCAGCAGGCAGAAGCTGACATAGACGGCGGGTAGGCGGGTGTCTTCGGTGAAGCTGGCCGTCGAAAATGCCAAAACGCCCGCGGCTGCCAGGGGCAGGGACAACCAGAGGAACCACGGGCGATAGCGGCCATAGGCTGTGCGGGTGCGGTCAGCAATGGCAGCGAAAACGGGATCGGCGATGGCGCTGGTGATGCGCATGGCGACCAGAAGGCCACCAACCGCCGCGGCGCTGAGGCCCACAACGTCGGTGAGATACAGCATCAAAAAAAGCTGTCATCGGCGCCCAGTAAAGGTTAAAGCCGATATCGCCCAGGCTGTAGCTCACGGTTTCGACGGTGCCGACCCGCTGATAGGCCGCAACGTCAGCCCTGGAAGATGCAACTTTCGCCATGTTTGTTTCACCCACTCCGATTGGGGAGTATGGCGGAATTATGTGAGGAAACCGTAAAACCAGCGCCGTAAAACGCGAGTTATGACGTTTTTTGCTTCGAAAAATCATAGGTTTACCAAATTGATCGCCCGTGAAGGTTGTGCAAACAGTTGGGGCGATGTTTGTAAAACCGAAATGGCGGTGAGAAATTGCTGGCGAGCCCGCACCAAGGTGGCTACGACTATCGCCAAAGATTGAAAGGAAAGCTGATGACGACGTCCATTTTGAACCGCCGTACGCTGATGGTCAGTGCCCTGGCGATTGCCACCGCACCAGCTTGCGCGCAGACAAAGGAAGGCGCCGCTGCTGCGGGTAATTTGAACCTGTTTGTCGGCACCTATAATGGCGACGATGCCAAGGGCGTCTATCCGCTGACGTACAGCGCTTCGGCGGATTCCTGGACGGTTGGCCAACCGGCGCCTCAGGTTGAGAATGTCTCATTCGGTGCCTACAGCCCGAAGTTCAAGCGGCATTATCTGCTCAACGAAAAGGACGACGGCAAGGTCGGCGCCTGGACCGTGGCGGAGGGTGTGTGGACGCTGACCAGCGAACAGTCGGCGGAAGGTTCGTCGCCATGCTACGCCGCCCTGTCGAAGGACGAAAGCGTCCTGGCCGTGGCCAATTACGGCGGCGGCAATGTCGTGGTCTATCCCTTGAGCGACAAGGGCGAATTGCTGGCGCCGATGGCCAACCGCAAGAATGCTGGTTCGGGGCCCAACAAGGACCGCCAGGAAGGCCCGCACGCCCACTGGGTGCAGTTCTCGCCGGACCAGAAGCACATTTACAGCGTCGATCTCGGCACCGATCAGGTCCTGGCCTACGCTTTCGACGGCAAGACGGTTGGTGAACCGGTCGTGGCCTTCCAGGCACCGCCGGGTTCGGGGCCGCGCCACCTGGCTTTCCACCCCAACGGCGAGGTTGCCTTGCTGGTCACCGAGCTCAACAACCTGTTGATCAGCTTGAAGAAAAATTCTGATGGCAGCTTTACCCAACTCCAACAGGCTCCGCTGTTGCCGGCGGATTTTGCCGGCAAGAGCCAGGCCGCGCATATCGCCGTTAATGCTGCCGGCACGCGCGTCTATGCCTCCAACCGCGGCCATCACAGCATCACCGTGTTCGAAACTGACGGCTCTGGCGCGTTGAAGCTGCTGCAGATCGCGCCGACTCTCGGAGACTGGCCGCGCTTCTTTGCCCTCTATGAAGCCCAGAAGCGCGTTATCGTCGCGCATCAGCGCAGCAACGATATCGTTGTCTTCACGCTCAATGATGACGGTACCTTGACACCGAAGGACCAGAAGATCGCCGTGCCGCGGCCGGTCTTTATCGGCGCGGCGTAACCACTTCGATTTTATAGGTTTTTCCGGCCTCAAAACCGCTGACCAGATCGCCATCAACCGTTGCTGTCGGGCAGGTGACGGTGGTCTTGGCGGCGGTGTCGTGGCTGCGGATGTCGATGTCGAAAACGGCGCCGCGGAAGCACCGGGTGATGCGCGCCTGCGGCCACTGCGACGGCAGTTGCGGCGAGATGCGAAGGCCCTCGCGGCAGCCCTTGAGGCCGAAAAGGCCTTCGATGACGCTGCGATAGATCCAGGACGCCGTGCCGGTGTTGAACAGGTGCGACGAGCGGCCAGACGCATCTGGAAACTGGCGGTGGGCACCGCGATAGTAGTTGGGCACGAAGACAGGCATTTGACCGCGGCGCAGATAGTCGGCTTCGTCCGGTCCGACCAGCATTTTGCGTAACAGTTCGAAGGCCTTGTCGCCTTCGCCGACCTGGTAGAGGCTGTAGATGTAAAAGGCGGCGGCGTGGTTGTAGACCGAGCCGTTTTCGGCGACGCCGGGGAACTTCTGGGTCAGCCGGCCGACGTCTTCGCGCATGTGGGTGTAGGCGGGCGCGATCATCTCAACGCCGTAGGGCGTCTCAAGCTGTTCTTCGATCGCCTTGATCATCAAGGTTTTTTTGCCGTTGCCCGCAAGCCCGGCCATAAGCGCGAAGCTTTGCGGGTTGAGATAGATGCGGCCTTCTCCGTCAGCCTTGACGCCGAAGATGACGCCGTCATCGGTGATGCCGCGGCCGTACCAGTCGCCGTCCCACAGATGGGTATTGGCGGCGTCGCGAAACTGCTCAATGGCGGCTTCGAATAAGGTCGGATCGCGACCGTCGCGGGTGAGGATCTGCGCCCACAGCTTCAGGCCATAGGCGGTGGCAATGGTCAGCCAGCCCGAGACGCCCTTGCCCTTCCAGCCGACCATGTTCATCGGGTCGTTCCAGTCGCCCTGCTCGATGAAGCTGAGGCCGCGTTGGTCGACCTTTTCGATCAACCATTGCATAGCCCAGGAAACCCGGTCGCGGACGGTTTTGGACTGGCCGGTTTCCTGGTCGGTCACGGTTTCGTCGAGGACGGCATAGTCGCCGGTTTCGTCGAGATAGGCTTCCAGCAGCATGGGCAGCCAGACGCAGTGATCGGTGTGCGGAACCTGGTTGATATATTTCAGTTCGGCGCCGTCATAGAGGGTGATGCCGTCAGGCATGGATCCATTGGCATGCTGTTGCGACAAGGCTTTGAGCAGTGTGGCGCGGGAGGATTCTGGTCGGACATAGACATTACCCAGTGCGTCCTGAAGGAAGTTTCGCGTCTGCGGATCTGTGGTCAGGCGGTTGGTGTCGCCGTGGTAATAGACCTGGCGTGGCAGCCAGGTATTGACGAAGTATGTAAGGTGATTGTCGCCAAAATCAATATTGATCGATCCGCGGCCTTGCGCCATGTAGGCGGCATACTCTGTTCGGGCGCGTTCGAAGCCTTCGGCCGACAGCCAGGTGTCTTTGACCCGCTGAATCTCGGCATGATCGAACGCCGGCCCGAACAAGAAGCGATGGGTAACCGTTTCGCCCGGCGACAGGTCGTGATCGAATTGTAGGGCGGCGATCGGATTTTCGTAACGCGAGATGCCATTTGCCAGTCGATCCGCGATCAGGGCGTCGGGATGGTGAAGACCGCCTTCGCCTTCAAACGGCCGCTGACGGGTCTCAAACGCCACCGGTGTCTGTTCGCTTAGGAGGAAGACCTTGTCCTTCAGGTCCTTGTTCTTGAAATAGTCGGCGACCTTTTGATAGGGCGTGACGCAATCGCCGACGATGGCATTCAGGCCGGGATCGTATGCGGCCGACTGGCTCATCCAACTCATCAGCCCCAGGGGAAAGGCCGGGTAAAGGCTCAGACGACGCGGTGCTTCACCGTTGATCAGCCGCAGTTCCCACAGTTCGACGGCTTCGTCGACCGGCAGGCTAAGTTCGAGTTCCAGCCGCAGACCGTTCTGTTCCAGGACCCAACCGATGCTTTCGGGCTTTGCCTCGAAGGCGAACCGGTCCCAGGCGCTGCGGACCGGTTCATAAGGCGCCGAACGCAGATCGCCGCTGTCACGGTCCTTCAGGTAGAAGAAGCGGCCGGGGTGGTGGGCGTAGGTGCCCTGTTCCGGGAGCATGAAGTGCTTCTGTTCCAGGATTTGGGCGCGGGCGTATTTGGACGGTTCCGGCTGCATAAACTGGGCGGTGGCGTAGCCGCGGGCGTTCATATGGATCATCATCCGCTTGTTCCACAGGTAACCTGCGGCCAAGGGGAGGGCGGTCGGGCTGTTGAGACGGCACAGCCGGGCTTCGAAATCGATCAGGGACATGGATTAGTTTTGGGCTTTGCGCGCGTCCAGGTCGGCCTGGATGGTTTTCAGCCTGGTATCGTCGAGATTATAGAAAAAGAGGACGGCGACGGAGATGAAGGCGACAGCGCCGGGAACGAAGCTCATCAGCAGGACGATGCCTTCTTGCGATGCGCCGGTCTGGGCCTGTTTGGCGACGTAGCCCATGGAGGCGAGAACCCAGCCGATGACGGCCGAAGCCAGGGCGGCGCCCATCTTTTGCGAGAAAGTAGCGGCGGCAAAGGTCATGCCGGTGGCGCGGCGGCCGGTCTTGTGCTCGTTGTAGTCGGCTGCATCGGCATACATGGAGAAGGTCAGCGGCGATTTCGGGCCCAGGCACAGGCCGATGGCCGCCTGCAGCCCGTACATCAGGACAATATCGCCCTTCGGTACGAAATAGAAGGCGCAGGACAGTATGCCGACCAGGGTCATAAGGATGATCAGCAGCCGTTTCTTGTCGATAAACCGCGTCAGAACGGGGGTAAGTAGCGAACCGAGCGCCAGGGCCATGCCGTAGACGGTCAGGAAGGTGGCGGCATCTGCGTCGCTGCCGCCGGCAAAGTATTTGATATAGTAGATGCTGGCGCCAGCACGGGTGCTGATGGTGACCATGATGATCAGGGCCAGGATGAACAGGATCACCCACGGGCGGTTCTGCATCAGGTCGCCGATGTCCTTGAACGGGCTAACCTTTTCTTCCGAGCCGGGCTGGATACGCTCACGCGTCACCACGGCCAGGACGGCAAACAGGAAACAGGCCAGCAGTCCATACAGCCCCATTGTGGCCGGCCAGCCGTCGACGACGCCCTGCTTGTCGAACCAGGCGACGAATTTCAGGGTGAAATAGTTGACGAAGGTGGTGCCCAGGAAGCCGCCGACGAAACGGAAGCTGTTGATCTGGGTGCGGATCTGCGGATCGTTGGTTATCACCGCCGACAGGGCGCCATAAGGTATGTTGGCGACCGAATAGAGCGCTCCCAGGGTGCCGAAGGTCAGGGCGGCATAGACCAGTTTCGCGTTCAGCGACAGGTCAGGGGTGATGAAGGTGATGACCCCGAACAGGGCCAGCGGCAGGCTGCCCCACAACAGCCAGGGACGGAAGCGGCCCCATTTCGATTTCGTGCGATCGGCGATGGCGCCCATGACCGGGTCGACGCAGGCGTCGATCAGCTTGACCACCAGAAGCATGGTGCCGGCGGTGGCGGGGGCCAGACCGAAACTGTCGGTATAGAAGTACAGCAGGAAGGACGAAATCGTGGCCCAATAGAGGTTGAACCCAAAATCGCCGAAGCCATAGGTAATGCGTTCCAGCCACGAAGGCTTGCCGCCGCGTTGCGTCGTTTGTGTCATCTTCCCAACCGTATTGTTTTCTTCGTTGGGAAAGGTGTTAGCAGCCGAACGCTGTTTTGGCCAGCGCTGTCACCTCAAAAAGCGTGCGCTCTTTTGCCGGCAGGTGAGCAGTTCGCGGTCGCCATTACGTTGTGAGGGTTCGATTTCCGATCCTTCGTGCCATTCGTTGAACGACACAATCAGGATCCAGTCGGGATCGGCGGCGATGGCGGCGTCCCACAAGGCGCGGAACAGCTTGCCGTTGTCACGGGCGACGACCGGGCGGGGTTTGGGGCGGTCGGGGACGAGCCGGTCGTCGAACCCGGGCAGGATGGTGGCGGTCTTGACCTTGAGGCCCGCCTGGTAGCCGATCCAGCCGCTATAGAACTGACGCTGCCACAGCCATTCGAAATCATGTTTTTGACTGAGGTAGAAGGCCATGTCGTAGATGTGGACGCCGTCGACATGGGGGGCGCGTTCAGCGATTTGATTGCGGCCATTCCCGGTCGTGATAAAGGCCAGGGCCTTCGGTGCTTTGGTTTCGATGAGTTTCCGGGCGCGTTTCCAGCCGTCCAGGCCAATCGTCTGCAGGACGCGGTCGTAGAGGAAAACCACCTTTCGGCCGTCCAGAGTCAACCATTGTTTATGGCCGGTGTGCTTGGCGTGGAGATACAGGACCTGCTCGGCCAAGGCTTCGGGCGTCGTGGCATTCTCGACATAGGCACAGACCTTGAGGTCGGTCTTGGTGGCCGCATCAAGCAGCTTAGGCAATTGTTGATCAGTCGGATCGCCCGGTCCCCACCACGAGGCGATGAAACCGGTGATGCCGTTGGTTTTCGCCTGCTGGACATGGCGGGCGATGACAACGTCGTCCTGGCTGTCATAGGGGCCCGTGACCGGCGTGTTGGGTGAGCCGGGATTTTGCCAGTGGGCCTGGGGGTCTTTGGTGCGGTACCAGCCGTAATAGAAGGCCAGGACCTCTTTTCTCGATCGCGTTGCGGCCACAGCGCGCAGCGGCGCGAGCACCAGGGCCGACATGGCCGTAAGCAGACTACGCCTAAGCATCAGGTTTGGCCTTTCGCGCCTTCTTGCGGATTTCGTTGAGCTTTACGCCCTGTCGCAGGGACAGGGTGCCGTTCATCGCGCCCTTGTCGGGATCGGCGAAGGCCCGGCCATAGGTTTTGACGCGTTCGGCGACGCCTTCGATGAAGTCGCTTTCCCAGGGCGACAATTCGACGCCGGAGGTGGCGGCGTCGTGTCGGGCCTTTTCCAGGGCGCGCAGGGTCGCGTTTTGCAGGGACTTTTGCTGGGCCTTGCGTTGTTCGGCCGGCGAGGGCGGGGCGGTCTTCATCCCGCCACCCTGCTTCATGCCTGAGGTCTTCAGGGCCGTGTTGGTCTGAAACGCCTTGGTGCGCTGGAGCGGCTTTCCGGGTTTGGAGGTGAAGGCCATGGCAGGGATTTGAGCATCCCGTGACGAGGCGTCAAGTCTGGATTGCATTGGGCCGGTGGAATTAAACCACGGAAGGCACGGAAACGCCGCTACGCGGCGGCACGGAAAACACTGAAACGTGGCGCTGATCGGCGCGAAGCGCATTCCTTATGATGCACGCATTGAAGCGCTTTGCGCCGTCGGTGTTGACACCCTGAATTCCGTTTTTTCAGTGTCGCCGCGCAGCGGCCTCCGTGTGGTCCGTGTTCCCATTCTTTGTTCCAGAGAACTCCCAACCCGTCGGCCCGCCGCTGACATTTGAGGGGAACACGGACAACACTGAAGCGCCGCTTTGGCGGCGTGCTCGGAAGTCACGGAATTCAAGGCTGCAATTCTGCCGGCGCATGAACTTATGCACCAGGCGAGGAAGGCGCTTCGCGCGGGAGGTACAGACACCGGAATTCCGTTTCTTTCCGCTTTTTTCTGGGGGTTCCGTCGTTTGATTCCACAAACGGCCGACGAATATCTTACATCCCGATGGCGGACATGTAGAGGTCCAGAATCGCTTCTTCCTCGTCGCGCTTGGCCTTGTCCTTCTTGCGGATCGATACGACCTTGCGCAGGATCTTGACGTCGAAGCCTTCGCCCTTGGCTTCGGCATAGACTTCCTTGATGTCGTTGGCGATCACAGCCTTGTCTTCTTCCAGACGCTCAATCCGCTCGATAATGGTGCGCAGGCGTGTCTGGGCGGCGCCGGAGATCACGTCGTTGGAGGTAATGGAGGCGGCATCATCGGCCATGGTCGTAATCCTGATACAAAAAAGGGATGGGCTTAACCATAGCCAAGGTGATTCGCGACCTCAACGCCCAGTTTGCTGGCAGGGCCGATCGCCTGTGGATAGTTATAGGATGCCGGCCGCTACCAGGGCCGGACGCAGGGCCTTCGGATCCTGGAAGAGATGGGTGAGGAAGCCCATGTTTCGGGCGGCATCAATATTGACGCTGCTGTCGTCTATGAAAAAGATATCCGCCGCTGGCAGGCCCAGCCGCTGCAGGGTGATGTCGTAGATGGCCGGATCGGGCTTGATCACCCCCTCTACACCGGAAATGATGATGTCGCGGAAATAACCAAAGACAGGGCTTTTCGAGAAGACCATGGCCGATTTTTCGACAGGCATGTTCGTCAGGGCATATAAAGGCACGCCCTTTTGGTGCAGATCTTCGATCGTGGCGACGGATTCGGGTACCAGATCGCCCAGCATCTCTTCGAAACGTTCGTCGAAGGCCTGGATTTCCGCTGCATAGGACGGGTGGGCCAGCAAGCGTTCCTTGCGGTTCTCGGCAAAGGTCACACCGGCATCGTGGGCGGCGTGCCACGACATTGGCACCACGGTTTCCAGCACGAAGGCGCGGCGGACCGGGTCGGCGACCATCTTGTTGTAGAGATTGGAGGCATGCCAGGTGATGATGACATTGCCGATATCGAACAGAACCGCCTTAACCATAATTCTCATCCGGGCGTGAAAAAACGCTTGAAATCCAGGGACTTCAAGCGTTCGTTTCAGCTAATGAAAGCGAAGGGCGTAAGGCTTAGCCTTGCTTGGCCTTGAAGCGCGGGTCGGTCTTGTTAATGACATAGACGACGCCTTTGCGGCGCACGATCTTGCAGTCGCGATGGCGACCCTTGAGCGACTTGAGCGAGCTGCGGACTTTCATGGTTCTACCCGAAAATGAATGTGTTATGTCAACCTGGCGCGACGCGGGGCATGACAAGAGCGGAGGTCTCTAGGGGAGCGCCTCAATTTTGTCAACGCGATAAAGCAGGGTGAATTCAGAATTTCCTGCCCCAGTGTCCTAAATTCTGAAATTCGCTTGTGTTTGATATCGGCCTCAGGTGAATTTCAGAGTTTAAGGGACTCTCGTGATTATTAAGTTTTAGTGTCGTTCAGATTTCGAAGTTCGTTGCGCAGGCTATATCAAAAACGTACGAACTTCGAAATCACGACACTAGGGCGTTATTTTCATCACGTGTGTGGCCTTTAAAGCCTTGGAAAGGGAATCGCAATCGGGGTAAACTTGCCTCAAACCCGGGAGCTTCTATGCGTCTTCGTTATGTCAGCCTGTTCGCCCTGTTGAGCGCCTGCGCCACCGACACGCAGTCGCCGGCGCCTGTGCCGCACGCGCCCGTTGCCCCGCCTGCTGCCGCAGGTGAGCCTGCGCCGGCACAAGTTCCAGGGGCGGGGAGTTCGGCTTCATCAACGCCTGCCGCGGCGGAGCCGGCACCGGCGCCTGTGCCGACCATAAGCTACAGCAACTTCGACCAGTGGAAGCAGAACTTCATCAGCAAGGCGGCCTCGCGCGGCTTCGACCCGGTCTTTACGTCGCAGGTTCTGGAAAACGTCCAGCCGCTGCAGAACGTCCTGTCATCTGACAATCAGCAGCCGGAATTCTCCAAACCAGCCAGTTCCTATATGCGCCAGGCCGTCAGTCCGACGCGTGCCGCAGCGGCGCGGACGAGACTGGATGCCAACTTCAATGTCCCCGTGATCGTTACCAAGTTCGGTGTCCCAGCGCATCTTCTGGGCGGAATCTGGACGATGGAAAGCGACCTGGGTCGTGTCCAGGGGAATATAGACGTTATCTCGGCCCTGGCGACCCTGGCCTATGACGGTCGGCGCCGGGTGTGGGCGGAGGACGAACTCATCGCCTGCCTGACCATCCTGCGCGACCATAAGATCAGCCGCCAAACCCTGAAAGGGTCCTGGGCCGGGGCGATGGGCCAGACCCAGTTCCTGCCCGACAACTATCTGCGCCTGGGCGCGGACGGTGACAATGATGGGGTCGTCGATATCTGGAAATCCGACTCGGACGCCCTGGCGTCGTCGGCGAACCTTTTGTCGAAGGCTGGCTGGAAACCCGACCAGGATTGGGCCGTTGAGGTGCTCTTGCCGGCGGGCTTTGACTATTATCTCGGTGAGACAGCCAAGAAAACGCCCGCCGAATGGGCGGCGCTGGGCGTAAAGCGCGCTGACGGCGGCTACTGGCGTGCGTCAGAGCAGGCGGAGGCGACGACCCTGCTGTTGCCGTCGGGGGCCAAGGGGCCGGCCTTCCTGGCCTTGCCGAACCATTACGCTATTCGAAAGTACAATAATTCGACCAGCTATGCCCTGGCCGTTGGACTGATCGCCGACCTGATCGCGGGCAAACCGGCTCTGACGACGCCGTGGCCGACGGAACCGCCGCTCAGCCTGGAGCAACGCAAGAAGTCGCAGGAAGCCTTGAAGGCGGCGGGCTACGATATTGGCACCGTCGACGGCGTCATCGGCGTCAAGACGCGCCAGGCGGTTCGTGAATGGCAAAAGGCGCGCGGCGAGGTGGCGGACGGCTATCTCAGCTTCGACCTGGCCAACCGGTTCGTTGTCATGCAGGGCGGTACGCCGGCAACACCACCTTCCTGACCGGCGCATCCGGTAAAGATTCACGGTTAAAACGTTCCGTTAAGAAACCGGGCCTTAAGGATTAACCACGATAGTGACGACAAAGAATCGTTCGTGGGCCCCTTATGTTTCAGATCATCGGTATTGTTCTTCTGTTTGGCATGGTGTTCGGCAGCTATATGCTGGCCGGGGGCAATTTTGCGCCCATCATCGAAGCCGCCCCGCACGAACTGATGGCCATCGGCGGTTCTGCCGTGGCGGCCAGTCTGATCGGCAATTCGCTGACGACCCTGAAAGGCATGGGCGGCGGTATGGGCAAGGTCTTCGGCGGTCCCAAGTGGAAGGCGTCCGATTACCGTGACCTGTTGTCGCTGCTGTTCCTGCTGACCAAGACGATGAAGTCCAAAGGTGTCATCGCTCTGGAAAGCCACATCGAAAAGCCCCACGATTCCAGTATCTTCAAGCGCTTCCCCAAGATCGTGAAAGATCACTTTGCCGTCGATTTCATCTGCGACACGCTGCGCATGATGACGATGAACCTCGAAGACCCGCATCAGGTCGAAGACGCCATGGAAAAGCAACTCGAAAAGCACCACCATGAGGCGCTGCACCCGGCCCACGCGCTGCAGAACATGGCCGATGCCTTGCCGGCCCTGGGGATCGTCGCCGCCGTTCTGGGCGTTATCAAGACCATGGGCTCCATTACGGAACCACCGGAAGTTCTCGGCGCCATGATCGGTGGCGCTCTGGTTGGTACCTTCATGGGCGTGTTCCTGGCCTATGGCCTGGTCGGTCCGTTCGCCACACGCATGTCCGGCGTGATTGAGGAAGAGAGCGCCTTCTACAAGATCATTCAGTCGGTGCTGGTCGCCCACCTGCACGGCAATGCTGCCCAGATTTCGGTCGAAATCGGCCGCGGTTCGATCCCGACGCCGTCGCAACCCTCCTTCCTGGAGATGGAAGAGGCGCTCAACAATATTCCGGCCGAAGCGGCCTGACCGGCGATATCCGCGCCACCACCGCAGCGCGAATCACGAGCCTTGCGGTGTCATGCCGCGGTTCTGGCGACCCATTCATGCTGCCCTGCAGCACAGCCCCGGTGGGTTTCGCCCTATGACGGGGGCTTTGCGGGTTGGGGACAGCCCAATTTTCATCCTTTCTGTTGAAAAAGGCGATCACAATCGCATCTTCGATCACAGTTTTGTGAAATAGCACTTGCGGGACTCAGGCGTTTTGAGTATGACTCGATCCGTGGGCGTAGGCTTCAAGGTCCTGACGCTCTAACGTTAGAATTAAGGATCTGATCATGACCTCCAAAATCGTCCGCGTCGCCCTGATCGCCGCTGTTGCCGCTGCTTCGCTGTCCGTCGCTGCTTGCCAGCCGAAGGCCGCTGAAGAAGCTGCTGAAGCTTCGGTCGCCGCTTCGGAAGCCGTTGTCGAGTCGGCTGAAGCCGTTTCGGCCGCTTCGGTCGAAGCTTCGGAAGCTGCTTCGCACTAATCAATTCGCCTCAGGGCGATATGATGAAGGGCCGCACCTATGGTGCGGCCCTTTTTCGTGCCGTAATCCTGAGCTAGGAAGAGCCATGCGCCCGATTCTGATTCCCTTGATGTTCGCTGTACTGAGCCTGGCCGCCTGCGGTGAAAAGGCCGAAGATGGCCATGAGGCCGCTGAAGCCGAAGCCCCGGTGGATATGCCGATGGACGCGGCCAGCGCCGACGCCCAGGCCGCTCTGGAAGCCGCCGCGGCCGCTGAGCCTGTCGCTGTGGAAGCCGGATCAGCCTCCGCGTCGCCGGCGTCGGC
>NZ_GL883079.1:173843-187748 GCF_000204015.1 Asticcacaulis biprosthecium C19
GACCCGCGATGAGTCAAGGTCATCGAGGGTTGGTATAAGTGGAAAATTCCGACGTCTATTTCGCGGAAGATGGCACGCCGCGTTCGACGCGCTTCGGCGACATCTATTATTCCCCTCAGGACGGCCTGGCCGAAAGCCGCGCCGTCTTCCTGGAGGGTTGCCATCTGGCGCAGGCCTGGACCACGCCCGGTGATTTTACGATTCTTGAACTGGGTTTCGGAACGGGGCTGAACATTGCCGCCGCTCTGGATTTGTGGACGCAATCCGGATGCCCCGGAAACCTGCATATTTTTACCGTTGAAGCTTTCGTGATGGCGCGTGATCAGGCGGCCACGGCGCTGGCCAACTGGCCCGAGTTGGCGGAGTTCGCGCAGGCGATCGCCGAGCAGTGGCCGGTCAAACGGCGCGGTTTCCATCATATGGATTTTCCACAGTGGCGGGTCAGCGTAACCGTGGCCCTGATGGAGGTCGAGGCTGCGCTGGACTCCTGGACCGGACAGGCGGACGGTGTCTTTCTCGATGGTTTTTCGCCGGCACTCAATCCCGACATGTGGTCGTCGGCGGTGTTTCAGCGCATTGCAGCCCGTGTCCGTCCGGGGGCGCGTCTGGCGACCTTTACGGTGGCGGGGCATGTGCGTCGTGGATTGCAGGACGCAGGTTTCGGGGTTGCCAAATGTCCCGGCTTCGGGCGCAAGCGCGAGCGCCTGGAAGCGGTTTTCGATGGCGAAACGACGCAACGCCAGCGGCCACAGCGGATCGCCATCGCCGGCGCGGGCATAGCCGGTGCCTGTCTGGCCTGGCAAGCCAGGCTTTTCGGCGTTCAGGCCGATATCTATGATCCGGCGCCGGGTAGTGGCGCTTCGGGCAATCCGGCAGCCTTGGTTACCCCCCGTCTTGACGCCGGCGACAATACCATTTCCGCCCTGTTTTCGGATGCCTTTGCCTATGCCACCGCCTTTTACCGCCGGGTGGCGCCTGAGGCGGTGATCGGGGAGGGCGTGTGGCAATGCGCCCTCGACTCACGGGACCTGGCGCGGTTCGAACGCATTTCGCAGCAGGCTGGCTTTGTTGCTGGTGACCTGGCGCTTTTTGCGCCGGGCGACGTCGTCACCTATCCGGGCCTGCATCTGAAACCGGCGCTCTATATCTCGCCCGCAGACCTGCTTGACCGTTTGTTGGCGGGGCAGGCGGTGATCCGGCAGTCTATCCCTGAGAATTTGAGCGGGTACGACGCGGTCGTTCTCGCCTGTGGCGATGGCATCCTCGATCGCGCCATCGGCCTGCCGTTACGGCCGGTGCGCGGCCAGATCGAAATCGCCGCCGAAGTGACGTGCGACCGGGCTCTGGCCTGTGGCGGCTATGCTGTGCCAGCACGGGCGGGGCTGTTGTTCGGCGCCACCCATGACCGGGACGACCGGGGCCGTGACGTCCGTCAGGTGTCGCGCGAGGCCAATCTCGCCAATCTGGCCAAGGTAATGCCGCATCAGGCCGAAACCCTGGTCGGAGGCCTGATGTCGCGGGCGTCGGTTCGCGTCACCACACGCGACCAGTTGCCTGTCGCGGGCGAGGTGTCACCGGGACTGTATGTTTTGACCGGGTTGGGATCGCGCGGTTTCTGCCTGGCGCCGTTGCTGGCCAAGGCGATTCTGGCTGACATGACCGGCCTTGCCCCGCCGCTCAGTGCCGCGACGCACAGATTGTTGCGTCCAACGCGGTTCGCTCGCGATTAAGCAGCGTATAACGAAGGTGTTCATCCACCGTTCAGGCTGGCGGGCGTAGCGTCGCATCATTATCAAGGGGTACTGACATGAAACGCGCACTTCTTGTGTCGGCCTGCGGGGCCATGCTGGGCCTGGCCGCTATCTCTGCCGTCAGCGTCTCCTACGCCGGCTCGGCACGTCCTGACGGCGACAGCCGCGAGCTGACACGTAGCCGCAGTAAATGCTTCGATCCCGACTTTGTCCGCAGTTTCGATACCGTCAATAACCACAAAATTGTCGTTACGTCAGACCGCAACGAAGCGTTCGAACTGACCCTGGGCGGGGTGTGCATCGGCCTGGACACCAGCTTCCAGATCGGCATTCGCTCGCGTCATGGTTTCAGCGATATTTGCGGGCCGTTCGACGGCGATATCGTCTGGAGTGACGGCCTGCGCGGACTCCAATCCTGCCCAATCACCGACATGCGCCGCCTGGAGGGTGAGGAAGCCGCTGAATATGTCCGCGGCGGCCGCTCTGGCCGCAATGACGAACGCAAATAAACACAGAGAGGACGTTTTCGATGAATATGCGCAAAGCCCTCGGTTTCTCGGTCGCCGGTCTGGCTGCCGGCATTCTGACCGTCAGCCTGGTGACGACGACCCAGGCCGAAGAAAAAGACGACCGTGAAGCCCGCAGCGAGCGGGTCACGCCGCGTTGCCTCGACGGGCGCCACGTGGGGCGCACACACGTCGTCGATCAAAACACGCTCCTAGTCTACGACCGCTTCGACAATCCTTACAAGCTCGATATCGGCGGTGCGTGCCGCAGCATGAACGACATGTCGGTGATTGGATTCGAGTTCAATGGATCGACCGAGATCTGTGGCGCCCATGACGCGATGTTGCTGCGCCAGGAGCCACCCAGCAGCTTCGTTACGCGCTGCATAATCAATGGAATTGTACCGCTCACACGCGAAGAAGCGGCCGAACTGGACAAGGGGTAATGTCATGAGATTTCCGAAACTGGTCAGCGTCGGCTGGGCTTTCCCGATGGTTCTGGGCGTTGCCGTGGTCGGCACCGCGTTTGCCTTTGCCGCCTCGCGCAGCCTGGCCAGCGATGGCAGTGACGAACGCCCGGCCGCGCGTTGCGTCTCGACTCCGCTGGAAACCACCGACATTATTGATCGCAAGACGCTTTATATCGAGGATCGGTCGGGCAATGCCGCCGTCCTGACGATGAGCAATGGCTGTTTGCAACGCGGTGAGCCGGTCGGGTTCGAATTCTACGGTTCGGGCCAGATTTGCAAGCCTATTGACGCCAATATCACGGGCTCCATCGCCAGTGCCGTGCCGTTGCGCTGCATGGTCAAGGAGGTCAAGCTGCTGACCCGCGAAGAGGCTAAGGCCTACCGCTCGCGTTAAGGAGAGTACGGATGACGCGCAATCTGATCATTGGCCTGGCCGGTGCGGGGGCGGCGCTTGCTGTGTTGACCAGCGTGAGCCTGGCGGGTGAAGACGGCCGCGGCGTCGCTGCCGGTCAATGCGTATCGCGGCCGCTGGACCAGACCAAGGTCATCGATGACAAGACCCTGTACATGGATGACCGAAGCGGGCGGGCCGTGTTGCTGCACATGTCGGGCGCCTGCCTGTTCGACCAGCACGAACCGGTCGGACTGGAATTCTACGGCGGCTCCACGCGCATCTGCGATCCGCTGGATGTCGATGTGACGGGCAGCGTGACCACCATGCCGACACGCTGCATCATTGCGTCCGTCGAGTCATTGACGCCCGAGCAGGCACAAGCCTACCGCAAGGCGCGGTGATCAGTCGTTGTCCATCTTCAGGGCGGCGATGAAGGCTTCCTGCGGGATGTCGACCTTGCCGAACTGCCGCATGCGCTTCTTGCCTTCCTTCTGCTTCTCCAGCAGCTTCTTCTTGCGCGTGGCGTCGCCGCCATAGCACTTGGCCGTAACGTCCTTGCGTAGCGCCCTGACGGTTTCGCGCGCGATAATCCGCCCGCCGATGGCGGCCTGGATCGGAATGACGAACATGTGCTGCGGGATCAAGTCCTTCATCTTTTCGCACATGCCACGGCCGCGCATCTCGGCCCGGTCGCGGTGGACCAGCATGCTGAGCGCGTCGACCGGTTCGGCATTGACCAGGATCGACATCTTCACCAGGTCGCCTTCGCGGTAGTCTTCGATGGTGTAGTCGAAGCTGGCATAGCCTTTCGACACCGACTTCAGCCGGTCGTAGAAGTCGAACACGACCTCATTCAGCGGCAGGTTATAGACCACCATGGCGCGGGTACCGACATAGGACAGGTCGACCTGAATGCCGCGGCGGTCCTGGCACAGTTTGATGATGGCGCCGAGGTAGTCGTCCGGGCAGAAGATGGTCGCCTTGATCCACGGTTCTTCGATGTGTTCGATATGGACCGGATCGGGCATGTCGGCCGGGTTGTGCAGGTCGATAACGTCGCCCTTGTTCATGTGGATCTTGTAGACCACCGACGGGGCGGTCGCGATCAGATCCAGATTGAATTCACGCGACAGGCGCTCCTGGATGATTTCCAGGTGCAGCAGCCCGAGGAATCCGCAGCGAAAGCCGAAGCCCAGGGCCGCGGAGGTTTCCATTTCAAAGCTGAAGCTGGCGTCATTGAGCCGTAGGCGGCCCATGGCGGCGCGCAAGTCTTCGAAATCGGCGGCATCGACCGGGAAGATACCGCAGAAGACCACCGGCTGAACTTCCTTGAAGCCCGTCAGCGCCTTTTCGGTCGGCTTGCGTTCGTCGGTAATGGTGTCGCCGACGGCGGCGTCGGAGACTTCCTTGATCTGGGCGGTGAAGAAGCCGATTTCGCCGGGCCCCAGGCTGGCGGCGTCGGTCGCTTTCGGGAAGAAGACCCCCAGCTTGTCGATCTTGTAGGTGGCGCCAGCGTTCATCAGCTTGACCTGCTGGCCGGGCTTCATGACGCCGTCGAAGATCCGCACCAGAACGACGACGCCGAGATAGGCGTCGTACCAGGCGTCGACCAGCAGTGCTTTCAGCGGTGCGGTCGCATCGCCCTTGGGGGGCGGCAAGCGTTTGACGATGGCTTCCAAAACGTCTTCGATACCGAGGCCGGACTTGGCCGAGGCCAGGACCGCTTCGGACGCGTCGATGCCGATGACATCCTCGATCTGCGCGCGGACTCTCTCGGGCTCGGCAGCCGGCAGGTCGATCTTGTTGAGGACGGGGACGATTTCGTGATTGTTGTCGATGGCCTGATAGACATTGGCCAAAGTCTGGGCTTCGACGCCTTGCGAGGCGTCAACGACCAGGATCGAGCCTTCGCAGGCCGCCAGCGACCGCGATACTTCGTAGGCGAAGTCGACGTGGCCGGGCGTGTCCATCAGGTTCAGGATATAGGTCTTGCCGTCGTGGGCCTTGTAGTTGAGGCGGACGGTCTGGGCCTTGATGGTGATGCCGCGTTCGCGCTCGATGTCCATATTGTCGAGCACCTGTTCCTTCATCTCACGCGCGGTGAGGCCGCCGGTGTATTGAATCAGGCGGTCGGACAGGGTGGACTTGCCGTGGTCGATGTGGGCGACGATGGAAAAGTTGCGGATAAGCGAAAGATCAGTCATGCGCTGCGCGATAGCATGATGCGGCTGGAGAGGGAAGGCCGGGCGGGATACCGACGGCAAAAAGCCCGAAACCTTTCGGTTTCGGGCCGGAATGCTTGTCGTAATCAAGGCTTACTTGGGCAACACGACCTTGTCGATGACGTGGATGATGCCGTTCTTTTGCTTCAGATCGGTCGCCGTTACCGTTGCCACGCCGCCGGATTCGTCCGTCAGCTTGACAGAGCCGTGCACCAGCGTGGCGGTCAGCGTGTCGCCGCTGACGGTTTTGAAGGCGTAGCTGCCGCCATGAGCGTGAATCGCGGCGATCAGGTCAGCCGCCTTCACCTTGCCGGCAACAACGTGGTAGGTCAGCACCTTGGTCAGGGTCGCCTTGTTCTCAGGCTTTAGAAGGGTATCCACCGTTCCGGCGGGCAGGGCTGCGAAGGCTGCGTTTGTCGGTGCGAAGACGGTGAAGGGACCGTCGCTGGAGAGGGTTTCGACAAGGCCCGCGGCTTTCACGGCCGCGACGAGAGTGCTAAAGTCGGGGTTGGCCGCGGCGGCTTCAACAATCGTCGTCTTGGCCATGGCGTGGCCGCCATCGTTGTGGCTGCCTGCCATCGCGGGCATGGACAGGGCGCAGGCCCCGAACATAAGGGCAGCGGTCATCGTCCGCAGAACATTGCGGTTGGTCATGGGTCGTCTCCGTTGGAAGTCTAGGGCTTGAAGGGGAGTTCAGAAGCGCTTCTGGTCATGTTTACGCCGATACGAGCGACTTGGATCGCCTGGACCAAAATGCGTTTCAATCCGGATTGCCGACGGCGTCGTAAGCGTAGGTCACAGGAGAATAATCTATGGATCGGCGTTCACTTCTTATCGGCGCGGCTGCGGCGGCAGCGTCACCGGCGTGGGCGGCAGACCCCGTGGCACTGGGCGCCGATCTGCCCCTGTTGCGGCGGATTTGTGAGACCTTGCATCCGGGCCTTTACCGCTATCAGACGCCGCAGGGCTGGGCGCAGGCCTGTGATGATTTGGTGGCGGCCCTGCGCCGTCCTGCCGACGTGGCACAGCAGTACCTGGCGCTTTCGCGTCTGGCCGGCCGGGTTAAATGCGGGCACACCTATGCCAACTTCTTCAATCAGTCCAAGGCGATACGGCGTCGTGTTATCGAGCCAGCCAACAAACTGCCTTTCCATTTTGTCTGGCTGGGCGACCGGATGGTCGTTACGGGCAATCCGCGGGGCGTCGACGGCATCACGCGCGGCATGGAAATTCTGACCATAGACGGGGTGGCGGTTAGCCGTATTCGCCGGGCCATGCTGCCTCTGATGCGGGCCGACGGCAACAATGACGCCAAACGGTATGCCCTTATGAACGTGCAAGGCGTCGATCGGATCGAAACCTTCGATGTGTATTACCCGTTGTTGTTCCCGTCCGATCGGCCCGCGTTTCAACTCGGTATCGCAGGGCGCGGGCAGGTGTCGGTCGACAAGATCGATCTGGTGACCCGCCAGAAAACCATGTCCACCGGATACGATGAAACCCGGCCGGACTACTGGAGCCTGACCTGGCCGAAGCCCGATATCGCGGTCCTCACCATGCCGGGCTGGGCACTGTACGACGTCACCTGGGATTGGCGGGCGCGGCTTGATGGCATGTTTGAGGATATGGCCACCAAGGGCGCGCGCGGGCTTATTGTCGACATCCGCGAGAATGAAGGGGGCATCGATTGCGGCCATGAGATCATCGCCCGGCTGATCGATACGCCGTTGCCGCTGGATTCCGACTATGAGCGCCGGGTACGGTTCCGGACCACGCCAGCCGACCTAAATCCGTATCTCGATACCTGGGACCGGTCTTTCGAGCGGCTGGGAGAGGGGGCGGACGACCTTGGCGATGGCTTTTTCCGGCTCAAGGCCGACGAGGAAGGTGTCGCCGTCATTTCACCCAAGGGGCCACGGTTCAAAGGCAAGGTTGTGGTCATGTCGTCAGCGCAGAACAGTTCGGCGACCTTCCAGTTTATCTCTCTGGTCAAGCAGCATGGCCTGGCGCGGGTCTACGGCCAGCCGACCGGCGGTAACCAGCGCGGCATCAACGGCGGCGCCTTCTTCTTTGTGCGCCTGCCCAATAGCGGCCTGGAGATCGACCTGCCGCTGATCGGGACATTTCCCAAGACGCCAAGACCGGATGCAGGGCTTGAACCGGATGTGTTCGTAGAGCCGTCGGTGCAGGACATTGCTTCCGGTCGGGATGCGGTTTTGGAGCGGGCGATTACCGATTTGGCATAAGCGTTGGACGATAAGGGCCGCTATCGAGCGGAAAGCACTGTGGGCGCCTTGCCAGATTGGTCCTTGCACCAAGAATGAACCTGAGCGATGTTCAGGTTCTACACGGGAGGGGCAATGAGATTTTTATCTATCTGTTGCGCGGCAAGTCTGTTGATAGCGCAATCGGTGTTCGCCCAAACGCCCGCGGCATCACAGGGCGTGCCGATACTTATACCTAAACCCGTAGCCGGATACCCGGTGAAAGAGGGAAGCGATCCCCAACAAGGTTCTCAGTCCGGCAAATACGATCCGGCGTTCTATATCGGTGGCGATTGGCTTCTTCCCGATATCAAGGTCGCTGCAATGTACTATCCCAAATTAGCTCTAGAGGGGGGCATCGAAGGGCAGGTAAGTCTTGATTGTTCCATTGGTTTGGATGGAACCGTGACCAATTGCGACATTTTGGACGAAATTCCCAAAGGATATGGGTTCGGTGACGCAACTGCGCGATTGTTTGTTGAGCACTTTCGCATCAACCCTGGATCAGTGGTCGGCGGAATAAAATACCAAGCGCGGAAAAAAATCATCTATCGGTGGGCTTTGTAATTTCAATGCCGGCTAGAAGCGTACAATGCACTGGTCACACCAATCCTGTCGTGGTAGCGGTATCACAATAAGAAAATACAGGAGAGGATTCCATGCGTATTCCGGTGCTGATGTCAGCGCTGTGCGCGCTCGTGTGCGCCGCGCCCGCGATTGCTGGGCCGCTCAAACTGAACGACAAGGGTTATTTCGAGACCCGCGGCGTCAATGTCATGGTGTTCTCGAACTGGTACGACGGGCTGTTTTCCGACGCCAAGATATCCGGTGTCGAGATCATCCACCAGGGGGTGCGCACCGCTACCAATGGCGATGTCCGGCTGATGCCGACGCCGGGCCAGTGGGACGAGATCGGCCAGATGTCCGACCGCAAGTTCGATCCCGCCACCGGTATTATCGAAACCACGCTGACCTATCCGGCCTATGACTTCACCTATGTCATGCGGGCCGTGCCGAAGGGCGAGGGCGTCGAGATCACCATCAACCTCGATAAGCCCCTGCCGGCGGCGCTGGAGGGGCGGGCCGGGTTCAATCTCGAATTCCTGCCCGCCGCCTATTTTCGCAAGAGCTATATGGCCGACAATAAAGCGGGAAGTTTCCCGCTGTATCCGTCCGGGCCGATGAAAACGCTGGCCGACGGCAAGACGGAACCCTTGCCGCTTGCCAGTGGTCGCAGCTTCGTCCTGGCGCCGGAAGACGCCACGCGCCGGGTGACGGTGACCAGCGCTGACCCGATCAACCTGTATGATGGTCGTAACCAGGCTCAGAACGGATGGTATGTGCTGCGCGGGCTGATCCCGGCCGGCAAGACCGGTGCGGTTATCTCCTGGACGGTGACGCCGAACAGCGACCCCAACTGGGTGCGGCCGGCCATGATCGCCCATTCACAACTCGGCTATGCGCCCCAGGGCCGAAAGGTGGCGGTGATCGAGTTGGATCGCAACGACACCTCGCCGGCCTCCGCGCGGTTGCTCGAGGTCTCGGCTGATGGCGCCACGACGCCGGTCCTGACGGCAGACGCCAAGCCGTGGGGTCAGTATCTGCGCTACGACTACCGCACCTTCGATTTCTCGTCGGTGACCAAGCCGGGCCTCTATATGATCGAATATGGCAGCCAGCGCACCGCCACCTTCCGCATCGATCCGGCCATCTATGCCGAGGCCTGGCAGCCAACCCTGGAAGTGTTCATGCCGGTCCAGATGGACCATATGTTCGTCAACGAAGCCTATCGCGTCTGGCACGGTGATCCGCACCGCGATGACGCTTTGCAGGCGCCGCTGAACCAGGACCATATCGACCTCTATGCCTCCAAGGACACGACGGACACCCGGTTCAAGCCGTTCGAGCATATTCCGGGGTTGAATGTCGGCGGCTGGCTGGATGCCGGCGACTTCGATATTCGCACCCAGACCAATTACGGCGTTGTCCGAAATCTGGTCGAAACCTGGGAACTGTTCGGCATCGATCGTGACCAGACGACGATTGACCAGGACCGGCGCTATGTTGACATCCATGTGCCGGACGGTCAGGCCGATATGCTGCAGCAGATCCGTCACGGTGCCATTCAACTGATCGCACAGTTCGACTCTGTCGGCCATGCCATCAATGGCATTGTCGAGCCCGATGTGGCGCAATACACCCATCTGGGCGACGCGGTCACCAAGACCGACGGCCTGATCTACGACCCCTCGCTGAAGGCCGGTGAAGTGGTCGGCAACCGTTCCGGCACGCGCGACGACCGCTGGGCCTTTACCAATAAGTCGTCGTCGCTGAACTATGGTTCTATCGCCGCCCTGGCCGCGTCGTCGCGGGCCCTGCGCGGGTTTGATGACCCTCTGGCCGACAAGGCTCTGGGCATCGCCACGCGGGTCTGGGACGAGGAGCAGAGCCATCCGCCGATCATCTTCCAGCACGGCAACACCACCGGTGGCCCGATCCTCAATGAGGAACTGACGGCCGCGGTCGAACTGCTGATTACCACCAAGGACCCGAAATACGCCAAACGCATCGAAGCGCTGTGGCCGCAGGTGGAGAAGGCGTTTCCGCCCAATGCCGATCTGATCGCCAAGGTCATTCCCTATATGCCCAAGGGCTTCAAGGCCAGGGTACGGCCGGCGGTGATCGCCTATGCCGCCGAGGTCAAGAAGATGTCGACCGCCAATCCGTTCGGCGTGCCTATCACCGAAGCCGGCTGGGCTGGATCGGGGCGGGTGATCGACTTCGGACTGACCAATGCCTGGCTGAACAGCCAGTTCCCCGACGTGATCGGCACCGAATCGGTGTTCGCCGCGCTGGAGTTCCTGCACGGCACGCATCCGGGTTCGAACGTTTCGTTCGTGTCGGGTATCGGCACGGTGTCGAAAGAGGTCGCCTATGGCGCCAACCGGGCCGATTTCAGCTTTATTGCCGGCGGGGTGGTGCCGGGCGTGCTGATCCTCAAGCCGGACTTCCCGGAAAACAAGGAGGACTGGCCGTTCCTGTGGGGCGAAAACGAGTACGTTATCAGCCAGGCGCCGATCTATATTCAATTGGTGCATCGGGCGCGGGCGTTGAGCGAAGGCGTCAAATAACACCCCTTCCGTTTTCCGATTTTTGTCATATAATTAGAATTTCAAAAATCAGAATTCCCCGCCGCGTCATGGCGGGGCAAAATCGGGGAGTCACTATCATGCTGAATCGCAGATCCTGCCTGGCCGGATTGACCGGAGCTTCCATGGCCGTTCTGGGCTTTGCCGCCCGTGCAGCGGATCCGCTGCTGGTCTATGCTGATGGCCTGCAATCAGGCTGGTGGATCGGCGGCTGGGCCAAAAACACGCCACAGTTTCCGCTCGAAGACCAGAAGCCGGTGCAGGTTAATATGGAGGCGTGGAACGTCTTAACCTTCCAGACGGGAACGCCTGTCGACACGACGGCGTATCAGACCCTGACGATCGTTGTTCATGGCGGAGACGAGGGTAAACAGGAGTTCCAACTGTCGGCCAAGCTTGGCGAAAAGGTGGTGTCGCAGGAATTGACCATCAAGTGTCAGAAGGGCCAGTGGGGCCGGGTGGATGTGCCGCTACGCCGCATGAAGATCAAGGGACCGATCGACACCCTGTTCCTGCAGAACAAGTCGGCGGACAAGATGGCGCCGTTTTACGTCAACTACGTTCTCTTTCAATAGTCAGTTTGTGGGTATCAAAACGGCGTCGACCACATGGACGACGCCGTTTTCCTGTTTGACGTCGGGCGTGGTGACGCGTGCCTGAATGCCGCTATCGCTTGTGATCAGCAAGTCACCCTTCGCGCCGATGGTGGCGGTCAGGGGGCAACCGCCCATGGTGTCAAGGCGATAGCTGCCACCATGATCGACCACCAGTTTCTGTAGCTGTTCAACCGACGTCAGGCCGGCAACCATGCTGCAGTCGAAGACCTTCTGCAGGCGCGCTTTGTCGCTCAGCAGGGATGGGTCGGCCAGCGCGTCGAAGGCCGCGTCGGTCGGGGCGAACAGCGTAAAGGGTCCCTTACCGGCAAGGTCGCCGACAACCCCAGCGGTCTTGACGGCCGCGACCAGTTTGCTGTGATCGCCTGACGCCGACAGGTTGGCCATCATGGTTTTGGACGGGTACATCTGGGCGCCGCCGACCTGGGGGTTCTGGACTGTGCCTTGCGTGGCGCAAGCTCCCAAAAAGGCGCAGGCGGTGATGGTGAGGAAAGCTTTCATACCTTACGTCACCACGCCGCGTCCTTTGGGCGCCATATCGATGTGCCGCCGGAATATCAAAAAGCCGTCAGTCGTGCTGGTTGTGGGCCGGGTTCTGGTTGTTTTGGGCGGGACCGCTCATACCAGACATGGTGTTGCAGGCGACAAGGGTAAGGGCTGCGGCAACAAAGGCGACGGTGGTGATAATCTTGCGATGCATGGTGACATCCTCCGGGTTCGGCCGACCGGTATGGCCAAGCCTCCGAAGGGTTACGTCTGGAGATGCGGTCGGGATGCTGGTTTGACGATGTCTTTACAGAAACAGGGAGGGTTAGGCACGTTGTCTTAACCTGACGCGAGCGGCATTGGCGTTGGACTATAAGAAGACCCCTCCGTCTCGACGCGCTTGCCGATGGCCTACGGCCCGGCTGCGCTTGCTCGCCACCTCCCCATCTTCGATAGGGAGGAGAAGAAAAGTAAAGCCTTTGGGCGCGAACGGGACTATTTGAACAGCTCCAGTGGGACCGCGTCGGCCATGGCCTTGTAGCCCGCCTCCGAAGGGTGCAGATGGTCGCCGCTGTCGTAGGCCGGAAGTAACCGGTCAGGCTGGGCCGGGTCGCGCATGGCGGCGTCGAAGTCGATCACCGCGTCGAAGTTGCCTGGCGTCCGGATCCAGGCATTGATCGCCTGCCGGTCGGCCTCGCTGACCGGTTCCGGGTGATAATAGGTGTTGCCGCTATAGGGCATGATGGTGGCGCCATAGACCTTGATGCCCTGGCTGCGCGCCTTGTGGACAAGCTGTGCATAACCTGAAGTCACCTGGGCCACCAGTTCGGCATGAGCCACCGGCGTCGCGGGTGCGTCGCGGGTCAAGGTGCCCAGGTCGTTCACGCCTTCCAGAAGGATCACGTAGCCGACATTGGGTGGTGAGAGGACTTCGCGGTCGAAGCGCGCCAGGGCGTTGGGACCCAGTCCGTCCAGCAGCATGCGGTTGCCGCCGATGCCACCATTGAGCACCGGCAGGGGCCGGCCGGCGGCGGCCAGACGCTTCATCAGGCCGTCGCCCCAGCGGGTGTTGCGGTTGTCCTTGACGCCATAGCCGTCGGTAATGGAGTCCCCGAAAGCGACGATGGCTTTGGTCTTGGGCTTGGCGGCGACCTCGAGGCCGGAAATCAGGTACCAGCGCTGGAAGACCGTGGCATCGGTCAGTTCGGCGTCGTCGACGCGGTTACCCTTGACCAGATAAGATGGCGTGCGTGCGCCGGGGTGGCCGGTCTGGACCGTCGGCGGGGTGGCGATGTGGAAGCTGATCGCGGTGTCACTCAGGCCCGGAAGGTCGATGGATATAAGATCGGACAGGTAGTCGGCCCCTGCCGGGATGGTGACCTTGTCTCGGCCGGCGAACAAAACCTTGGCTGCGGTAGTGGTATCGATGGACGCTGTGTCCGGCGTCGCGATGCGGGCAATGCGTACTGAATCCACCGTCAGGGGTTCCTTGCCGTAGATATTCGACAGGCGCAGGCGATAGGCCTTGCCGGGGTAGGTCACCCGCACGATCTGGCGCAGGGTGGCGTCGGTCAGTTGCTCCGGTGTCAGGGCGTTGTTGCCTTCGGCAATCATTTGGGACGAGCCCCAGGCCGCGACCCAATGTTCCTTGTCTTTCGCCAGAACGGGCGGCGCTAAAACCAGGCAGGCAGCAAGAGCGAAAGCGGAAAAACGCAGATGGCGCATGGCAGTCCCTGTGACATTATCGTTGGAATTGGTCTGACCTTAAAATGTGTCGCCATGCGTGACAAGTGGAAGACGCGCTCAAAGTGGGAAACGCGTTCTTCTCCTCACTACGAAGTGGGGCTGTCGGATTCACACATCCCAGAGTCCTTGTCCTCCAAGTCGTAGCATGAAGGTTGACTCTAAAAAAAGTTAGGAAAATAAATAACTTATACCTCCCCGTTATACGTGGAGCGGGGCGGCCCGTGGCGCGGATCATTTGCTGGAAGCAAATGAGACGGTGGGGGATTTGGCCCGCCGGTGTTTCCTCTGGAACGGCCACGAATT
>NZ_GL883079.1:187922-194792 GCF_000204015.1 Asticcacaulis biprosthecium C19
ACAACGAACTCGGAATCTCAGGCAGATGTGTGCATACGATAGACGAAGTGGGGAGGAGACGCGAGGCCAGCCGATGCGCTCTGCTGGGACTGTTTGTTTCGTTGCATCCGAAAGGATGTCCTTGACACGGCTTCGCGACCTTCTAGCATCCGCCGCCTGAGCTTTCCGGAGGTTTCCATGTTCAAGTCCGTGCTGCTGGCGTCTGCCGCCCTGATCGTCGCCACGCCAGCCCTGGCGCAGTCCATCAGCGCCGCGCGTATCTCCCGCGATATCATGGTCGTCTCCTCCGATGCCTATGCCGGACGCGGCATCACCACCCCGGCCGAACAGAAGACGATCGATTATCTGTCGAAGGGCTTTGCCGCAGCGGGTTTCGAGCCCGGCGGGCCGGATGGGAAGTGGACCCAGGAAGTGCGCCTTCGCCAGTTCAAGGTCGTCGACCCGAAGGTCAATCTGGCGTTTGCCGATGGCGCGAAACTGGACCTGCGCCAGGGCGAGGAGATCACAGTCTCGACGCGTGGCTCCACGTCGGACGTCAGCTTCGACAAGACGCCCATCGTCTTTGTCGGCTATGGCGTGACGGCGCCGGAACGCGGTTGGGATGATTTCAAGGACGTCGACGTCAAGGGCAAGATCATCGTTGTGCTGATCAATGATCCGGATTTTCCGGAGCCGACCCTGAATACCTTCAATGGCAAGGCCATGACCTATTACGGCCGCTGGACCTACAAGTACGAAGAAGCTGCCCGCCGTGGCGCCGCAGGCGTCATGATCATCCACGACGCTGATGCTGCCTCCTATGGCTGGGCGACGGTCAAGAACTCCAACACCGGGCCAAAATTCGATATCGTCCGTCTCGATCCGTCCGCGGCCAGCCCGAAGCTGGAATCGTGGATCAGTCTGGACACGGCACAGAAGCTGTTCGCAGCTTCGGGCCAGGATCTGGGCGCGTTGCGGATTGCCGCGCGGTCGAAGGATTTCCGGCCGGTCGAACTGAGCGCTACCTTGAACGGCAGCTACAAGGTCGACTCGACCGAGATCGTTACGCACAACATTATCGCACGTCTGCCAGGGGCGACGCGGCCGCAGGAAACCGTCGTCCTTGGCGGCCATTGGGATCACCTCGGAGTCGGCAAGCCTGACGCCAATGGCGATGCCATCTTCAACGGCGCTGTCGACAACGGCACTGGGATCGCGGCGCTACTGGAACTGGCGCGGGCCTTCGGCCAGGGACCCAAGCCCCAGCGCAGTGTTGTGCTGATCGCCTTTACGGCCGAGGAAAGCGGGCTTCTGGGCTCGGAGTATTATGCTAGCAATCCGGTCTATCCGCTGAGTAAGACGGTGGCCGGCATTAATATGGACGCGCTCAATGTCAATGGCCGCACAAAGGATCTGGAAGTCACCGGCGCCGGCCAGTCGTCGCTGGAAGACCTGTTAAAGCTGTACGCGGCCGGTCAGGGGCGGACATTGACGCCGGACCAGACCCCCGAAGCCGGTTTCTTCTTCCGCTCGGACCACTTCCCTCTGGCCAAGCGCGGCGTACCGATGCTGTACGCGGCGTCGGGCAAGGACATGGTCAAGGGGGGAGTTGCGGCTGGGGAAGCCTTCGACAAGGACTATGTCGAGAAGCGGTATCACCAGCCCGACGACGAATGGTCGGCCCGGTGGGACCTGTCGGGTATGGTCGAAGACGTGACGCTCTACTATCAGATGGGACGGGCGCTGGCGAATTCCGACCTGTGGCCGGCCTGGCGCGATACGTCGGAGTTCAAGGCCGCCCGTGACAAGACGGCGGCGGAGCGCAAGTAACCGTTCACCATTGGGGCGAAGTTGCGGCAAGATCTCGCCTCAATCGCGACACAGGGCGCTGTCAATGTTCGTCTAACGGGATGGGCGCGTAAGGATTTATTGGTAAATCATACCTTAAGCATACGGCGACCGATCCCTTGTCCTGTCAGGAGAGTCGCTTATGCAGCGCCGTCATTTCATCGCCGCCGGTATGGCTGCTTCCACCATTTCGCTGATTCCCGGTCTGGTCTACGCTCAGGACGGCACGGTCGAAGCTACGCCCGAACCTGCTCCCGAAAGCGAAGGTAAGGCCAGCACCTATAGCCGCGATGAAATTCTCGCGGCCGGTTCCGACTTTTTGGGTGTGACGGTCGAAGCCCTCGGCGGGGCGCTGGAGAAGATCTTCGCCGACTATGGCGAACACCCGACCGCCTATATCGCCGGGCAAGAAGCCTCCGGCGCCGTTGGAGTCGGCGTGCGCTACGGCAAGGGCAACCTGTTCATGAAGTCCACGCCGGACCCGGTGCATCTGTACTGGCAAGGGCCGTCGATCGGTTTCGACACCGGCGCCAATGCGTCGCGGGTGTTCTCGCTGGTCTATAACCTGCGCGAACCTATCTATATGTATCGCCGGTTCCCTGGCGTGGAAGGTTCGGCCTATTTCATCGGCGGGCTGGGTGTCACCTACCAACGCGCCGAGGGGATTGTGCTGACGCCGATCCGTGCCGGTGTCGGGTTCCGGTTGGGCGCCAATATCGGCTATATGAGCTTCTCGAAAAAGCGCCGAATCCTTCCCTTATAAGGCGACTCGGCGTCCTTCGCGGGCGCTTCGGAAGCCGGCCTCAATCACCTGCATGACCTTCAGGGCGTCGCCGGCCGGGACCGGATTGTGGGCGCCGTCCGCTATGGCACGGGCGATCGCCTCGTAATAGGCAAGATAGTTGCCAGGCACGCTGGCGATCGATTCCGTGTTTCCGGAAATATCTGTCAGGTGACCGTCGCGGTCGCCGCCCCAGCCGTCGTCGCCCGGCGTGCGGCCGGCCTTCAGCATGTCTTCCTGCGGATCCATGCCGTACTTCACGAAAGCGCCGTTTGAGCCCTGGACTTCGAAGGCCGGGCCGACAGCCAGGGTCAGCATACTGGAATGCAGGATGACCCGCAGCGGACCGTAGAACAGGGTGGTGTGGAAGAAGTCATCGGTCTGCGCGTCGGGACGTTGCGGCGCGATATCGGCGGAGATGGCCTCCGGCCAGCCGAACTGGCTGAGCGCCTGGTCGATCAGGTGTGAACCCAGGTCGAACCAGATGCCAGAACCGGGACCATCGCGCTCACGCCAACGGTCGCGCACCTCGGGCCGCCAGCGGTCGTAACGCAAAACCACCTGATAAGGATCACCGAGCCGGTCGCGGATACGGCTAAAGGTCAGGAAGTTGCTGTCCCAGCGGCGGCAATGAAACACCGACAGGACACGATCGGCGCGTCGGGCGTGGTCAACCAGGGCTTCGCCTTCGGAGACGGTCAGACAGAAGGGCTTGTCGATGACAACGTGCTTGCCGGCGTTGAGCGCCGCATGGGCCTGGGGGGCGTGCAGGTCGTTGGGGGTGGCGATGACCACCAACTGGATATTGGGATCAGCCAGGGCCTCGTCGAAGGTGGTAACACGCATACCGGGCAGGTCGGCGTGGACGTCATCGGGGCGAGACGAGACGATCGTCGTCAGGTCCAGGCCTTGCGCCGCGCGGATCAGCGGAGAATGGATGGTCTTGCCGGCATAGCCGAAACCGATCAGGGCGGTGTTGATCATGCGCGGACCTCCAGACGGCGGCCGTCACGGGCGCTTGCAAAGCCCAGGTCGAGCAGGTGTTGGACGAGCAGGCTGTCTTCAATGGCGACAGGGGGCGGGGCGCTGTGGTGGATGGCCGCCGCCATGCCTGTATAGAAGGCGGGATAGTCACCGGGACCGGAAGCGATATCGCGGGCTTCGCCGACGATTTCGCCATCGGCTGAGGAAAAGCGCGCTGGGACAGGATCGACGCCCCAGCCGAGGTCGCCGGGGAGGCGGCCGGCTTTCAGCATGGCTTCCTGGGTGTCCTCGCCGTACTTGACGAAGCTGCCTGCGGAACCGTGGATGGCGATGACGGGGGAGGGCGCCGGCGTGGTCATGCAGGCGCGCAATGTGACACGGAACGCCTCGTAGCCCAGGATAACGTGGAAGCTGTCGTCGACGACCGCGTGCGGACGCTGAGCGAAGATATCGGCCATGATGGTTTGCGGCTTGCCGAACAGGTGGACCGCCTGGTCAACCAGGTGAGAACCGAGATTGAGCCAGATGCCGGAGCCGCGCCGGTTGTTGTCACCCCAGCGTGCCGGATTAACAAGACGCAGACGATCATAGGCCAGGGTAACGTCGCTGATTCGGCCGAAAGCCTGTTCGCCCAACAATTTTCGAGCGGTCAGGATATGACCGTCCCAGCGCCGGTTCTGGAAGGCGGTGACGATCCGACCAACGCGACGGGCATGGTCGGCGATCGCCTGTGCCTCAGCGCTATCGACGGCGAAAGGCTTGTCGATGACCAGGTGCAGGCCGGCGTCCAGAGCCCGGTGCGCCAGTTCAGCGTGGGTATCGTTGGGTGTGCAGATGACGACCAGGTCGAAGCCGCCGTGGTTCAGAGCAGTGGCGAGGTCGGGGAAGACAGCAGCGTCGGGCCAGGCCGCGGCGATCTCGTCACGGCGGCTGGATACGATGCCGGCCACGGTCAAACCGGCGGCGGCAATCAGCGGGGCATGGATGATCCGGCCGCCATAGCCGTATCCGGCGAGCAGGACCCTAAGCATAGTTGAAACTGATCGAGATGCGCGGTTCTTCGCTGAGATTGATCGGTACTTCGTGGCGCAGCCAGCTTTCCCACAGCAAAAGCGTTCCGCGCATGGGCTGGAAACTGACGAAGTTTTGCCGGTCAGGCCGGCCGTTGCCCCGCCGCAGCGGCGCGGCCATCATCATCGCCATGCGCGGGTCCTCGAACTTGATGGCGCTGGCGCCTGGCGGGACCGAGACATAGAAGGTGCCCGAAACGGCGCAGTGCGGATGCAGATGGCCGCTGTGGGTGCCGTACTGATCCAGGATATTGACCCACATCGACACCAGTTTGAGCTTGCGGTTGTTAAGGTCCAGCTCGATCTGGGTGGCATAGGTGTTGACGTGGATGTCCAGTTGCCGCTTCAGATCTTCGAACACCGTGGCATATTTGGTGATGTCTTCGATCGAAGCGTAGGAGGTGTAGCCGAGATAGCCGTGCTTCTGGCTCCAGTCCTGGCCGGTTTCATCGTCGTCGGCCATTCCGCGGCAGGTGTCTTCCATCTCGTCGATCTTGCCGTCAAAGCCGGCGATCTTGGTCAGGTCGGCGCGGTAGATTTCGGTGACGAACAGCCGCGAAAGGTTCGGTGAAAGGGTAAGGTCGGTCATGGCGCTTACCTATCCGCAAAGCCCGGATCAGGGCAAGACGGTAAAACCTGAGGTTCGGAATACGTATTCATGACACCGGGGCCTGTTACCACTTCCAAGGATCGATTATCCCTGCGTCAACCATATAAAAACGTCAGAGGAAGCCACCATGAAGTCCATCCATTCCGTATCGGTCATAGCCCTGGCTGCGGCCATGATGGGGGTTTTGTCCACTGGCGCCATGGCGCAGGAGGCTGCGCCGGTCGCTGACGTATCGCAAAGCTCGCAGGCCGCGCCGAAATACCAGACGGTGGCCTCGGCCGATTCGCCGGACAAGGTGCTGCATGTCGATGTGATGCTGACCACGGATGGCAATCTGTCGTATCAGGTGTCGCGCAATGGCCAGGTCGTGATCGAGCCGTCGCGGCTGGGCTTCGTTCTGGCCAATGCCCCCAAGCTGGACCGCTACTTCGTCTTCGACAAGAGCGCCACCAGCAGCCATGATGAGACCTGGGACCTGCCGTGGGGCGAACGCCGCCATGTTCGCAACCGCTATAACGAACTGCGGGTCGATGTTGCCCAGCCAACCTGGGATAACCGCAAGATGGCGGTGGTCTTCCGCATCTATGACGATGGCCTGGGCTTCCGCTACGAATTCCCGGAACAGGCGTCGCTCAGCAAGGTCGAGATCATGGACGAACTGACCGAGTTCGCCGTGGCCGATCCGGCTACCGCGTGGTGGAACGTTGCCGGCGAATGGAACCGTGAGGAATATGTTTACAAGGAAACCCCGCTGAACCAGGTCAGCGAGGCCCAGAGCCCGATGACTTTGAAGACCGACAAGGGCGTCTATATCTCGTTCCACGAAGCCGCCCTGGTCGACTATGCCGGCTACTGGCTGCGCCGGGTCGACGGCCAGCGCCTGAAGACGCGCCTGGCGCCGTCGGCCATGGGGGCGCCCGTGGTGCGCGAGGGCGCGTTCACAACGCCGTGGCGGACCTTGCAGATCACGGACTCCGCCGCCGCCCTCTACAATGGCTCGGACCTGATTCTGAACCTGAACGAGCCCAATAAGCTGGGCGACGTGTCGTGGGTGAAGCCGTTCAAATATGTCGGCATCTGGTGGGGTATGCACCTCAATACCTGGACCTGGGAAGCCGGCCCGCGCCACGGCGCAAATACCGAAAATACCAAGGCCTATATCGATTTTGCCGCTCAGAACGGTTTCCGTGGTGTGCTGGTCGAAGGCTGGAACAAGGGCTGGGAAGATTGGTTCGGCAAGGGATTCAACTTCTCCTTCACCGAATCCTATCCGGATTTCGACCTTGCCGCGATCTCGGCCTATGGCGAGAAGAAGGGCGTCCACCTGGTCGGACACCATGAAACGTCGGGCAATGTCGCTGTCTATGAGCCGCAAATGGTCGACGGCTTCAAACTGTACCAGAAATACAAGGTCGATGCGGTGAAGACGGGTTATGTCGTCGATGCCGGCGGGGCGCGGGTTCGCGGGCCGGACGGCAGCATTCGCTATAGCTGGAACGACAGCCAGGAAATGGTGCGGCACTACCTGCTGACCGTCACCGAGGCCGCCAAGTACCACATCGCCATCAATCCGCACGAGCCGATCAAGGATACCGGTT
>NZ_GL883079.1:194812-198487 GCF_000204015.1 Asticcacaulis biprosthecium C19
TGCGCCGGACCTACCCAACTGGGTGTCGCGCGAAGGCCAGCGCGGCATGGAATACAATGCCTGGGGTGATCCGCAGAACCCGCCGGAACACGAGGCCAACCTGGTCTTCACGCGGATGCTGTCGGGGCCGATGGACTTCACGCCGGGTATCCTGAGCCTGCAGGGGCAGGGCAAGCCAATTCCCTCGACCCAGGCCAAGCAACTGGCACTGTATGTCGTCCTATACTCGCCGATCCAGATGGCGGCGGATTTGCCGGAGAACTACGCCAAATACCCCAAGCCGTTCCAGTTCATCAAGGACGTGCCGGTCGACTGGGAGCAGTCGGTGATGCTGAACGGCGAGATCGGCGACTTTGCCACGATCGCCCGCAAGGACAAGGCGTCCGACAACTGGTATGTCGGCGCGGTGACCGACGATCAGGCGCGCGATGTCGAGGTGCCCTTGGGCTTTCTGGAGGCCGGCCGCAGCTATACGGCGCAGATCTATCGTGATGGTCCCAATGCCGGCATGGAAGGCGATGCGCGCTTCGACATCGTCATCGAAAACAAGCCGGTGACAGCGGGGGAGACGCTGAAGATCCGTCTGGCGCCCGGCGGCGGCATGGCCATTCGCCTGGTCGCCGATAAGAAGAAGTAGGTCTCAGAACTGATCCGCGGCGCTCTCTGGCCGCCGTGGATCGGGACCGTAGCGATTGGCCCCTTTATTGCCGGGAACGAAACATAAAGCGATACAGAGAAGTAGCCACAAGCCGCTGATCCAGTTGCCTATTACGAAGACCGGGACGATGTGGTTCAGGTCCTGAACGGGCTGTCCGAACAATGAACCGGCGATGGTGTACAGCAAGGGTATAGCTGCCGGGGCAACCAACCATCCAGACCAACCCGCATCATGCAAGCGGCGCGCACTCGCCACGCCAAGGACATAGCCCGCGGCGAGGGGGAGAGCATTCCGTACGATCTCCAGCATCGCGTCCACATTGGAAATTCCCGCTACTACCGTCTGGACGACGAAAATAAACGCCACGCCTAGCATGAACGTCACCGCGAACCATAGGCGTCGCACCCGTCCAGCGGGTGAAAAAAGAAAAAGCAGGATTTTCGACGACGAACCCATCAGAAAATGTCCGATGCGCCTTTGGCAATCTCGCTAGGAGCCTGACCATAACGGTTGCCGTCCCGGTCTCCGGGCAGAAGCGCCAAGGCGAAAACGAGTCCGACGGCGTAAAGCGCCAGGCCATTTCCGATCCAGTAGAATCCTGCCCAGCGGCCATACATGGTTTGAAAATCGCTCGATGCGTCCAGGTAGTTTGCTACCCCTGCGGCAAGGCTGTTAAGGAGTGGGAGCAAAATCGGCACAGCCGGCCACCATGGCCATCCGACATCGTGCAGGCGTTTTACCGTGACCGAAAAGCGAGGCCACATTAAAAGTACAGAGGCCACGCCGTTGATGGCACTGACAACCATCCAGGACTTATCCGTAACGCCGCGTTGCTGTAGCAGATGAGGGATGACCATCCACGGCACAGCGAACAGTATCACCAGCACTGGTACTTGAAATATAGCAAACGGCACGCGCGATACCCGCCCGCGCGTTGAAAAGAAAAACGACCAGAATTTGAACGGTGCTTTCGCGGCCATGACGGGTCCCCCTTGCCCGGAGGCTAACACCATGGCCGCGCTTTAAGCAACTATTCTACCACCGGGCAGTCCGGGCCGGCCAGCTTGCGCTGATAGGCATCGACCAGCGCCGTATAGGGCGGGACAAAGCTGTTGGCGGCCAGCAGTGTGCCGTCGGCCATGGTCTCGGCCTGGGCGACGCGGATTTCGAAGTGCAGGTGGATGGTCGTCGGAGTGTCGCCCATATTGTTCGACACCAGGCCGATCTTTTGGCCGCGCACAACGTTATCGCCCATGGCGACGCGCAGCGACGACGACTGGAGATGCAGGTAGCGGTAGATGCGGTGCGGGCTGGAATTGCCGGTCAGGGCGACCGTGTAGGTGCCGACCTGGGTGATGACGCCGTCTTCGGTGGCGACCGCCCAATGCAGGTTCGAGGCGCAGGTGGCCGGGCGGATATCCTGACCCTGGTGACCCTGGCCGGTGCTGCAAACGACGTTGTTCCACGACCGCGTCTCGCAGAAATTGTCCTGCCATGGATAGGAATAGTTGGCGGTGGCGCACTGCCCACCTGACGGGCCGTTGGAGCCACCGGCCTTGTAGACCTGGCTGTTGGCATAGGCGAGGCCGTTGATCGGGAAGCACATACCCGGCGCCCAGTTCGACACATCGGTATAGCCCGCGCCGGAACCGGCGATCAGATCGCCGGCGGCATCGTGGGGGAAATCGACCATGGCCACCGACGATTCCGATGACGACGACGATTCCGATGCGCTGGCGGATTCGGAGGCCGACGAAGTGGCGCTGCTGCTGGATGAGGTCGAGCCGCTACCGGTCGGTTCACACGCCGTCAGGGCGATCAGAGACGCAACAAGAATCAGAGAAGCTGAGCGTTTCATCGTCAGTTCCCCTTGGTGATGTTGCTGATGGTCTTGGAGACCTGGTTCAGCCAGTTGCTGTCTTCCTTGATCTGGACGCCGGCTTCCTTTTGGGCCTCGCTGCCCATGGTGACGTCGTCCATCTGGGCGATTACGTTGCGGATATAGTCGTCGGTCTTGCAGTCGGGGGTGTTGATGCTGTCGCAGGAGACGTCAATCGAGTAGACGACGCCGTATCGGGTGAAGGTGGCGGTCCAGCCGTCCTCCATCTGACCGATGCGGACATCCTCCGCGACCCCGGCCAGGCGGGCGAAGGGACGTTTGGAGACCGTGCCGCTGTCGCTGGCCACAAAGGTGCGGTTGCCATAGACGGTCACCTGCACACCGTTCCTGTCGGGCTGGGGCATGTTGATGGCGTAGGCGTCGCCAAAGCTGACCATCTTGGCCTTGGCGGTATCGACCACGCCGCCTTCGCGCGGCAGGATGACAGGGAGGCGGGTCTTGTCGAGATCCGGACGCGACAGGCGGGCCTTCAGACTGGGGCGCGCCGTCCGGGCGGTCTTTTGTTGCGTCTCCATGCGCTCGTTCTGCTTCATGGCGGCCGACCAGTCGACCTTGGCCGGCGCCATGGGCTTTCGCAGCAGGACGGACTTGCCGGCGACGATGTCACCGCGGAAGGGGGCGCGGGCGATAGTAGCCTGGGACGACGAAGCCTGGGACGACGAAGATTGCGCAAAAATGGCGCGATTGAGCGGCTGGGCCGTGGTTGGCGCCGCTACAGCAGCGTCCGCGCCCTGGACCGTGTCGGCCTTGTAGGCCTGATAGGCCAAGGGTTGGTCGGGTGTGTCCTCGATCGCTTTTTCCTGGGCGCTGGCCGACAGGAAGGCGACCCCGCCACCCAGGACAACAGCGCCGGTGGCGGCGATCAGGACAATACGCGCTAATGCGGATTTGTCAGGTTTTGACATTTTGTCGGCACTCCCCAGCCATAGGCGCCGTCGTTCTCTCTGGCCCCTGAACAGCGTTTTGAAGCTAACAGAAGGTTAATGCTTTGTCACGCCGGTGAGGTGCGCAAAATAAAAAGGCCGCTCCACCTGTGGCGGAGCGGCCTCTGATCGCGTTGTCGGCGCAGGCTTATACCAACCCTCAAAAAGACTGACACATCCTGCCGGATAAGATG
>NZ_GL883079.1:198629-252330 GCF_000204015.1 Asticcacaulis biprosthecium C19
CGATGAGGCAAGGTCATCGTGGATTGGTATTATTCAAGCTCGAACACGGCCGAGACGCTGACGCTCAGTTGCAGTTCACCCGACGCGACCGGGGTCGACTTGTCCATGGCGGCTTCGGCGCGCATCGCCATCATCGGCATGGGGTGATTGTAGACCGGACCGCTTTCGGAGATGGTCTGGACTCGCTTGACCTTCATGCCAAAGGCCGAGGCATACAGGTTGGCGCGCTGGGTCAGGGTCTTGATGGCCTGGGTGCGGGCCTGGTCCATCAGGACGTCGTCATTTTTCAGACCGAAGCTGATATTGTCGATCTGATTGACCCCGGCGGCCAGGACGGCGTCGATGACGGCGCCCGTCTGGTCCAGCTTGTTGACGCGAACGCTGACCTGGTTCATCGCCTGGTAGCCGGTGATCTTGGGCTGGTTGCCATTGCTGTAGTCGTACTGCGGGCTCAGGTTCAAGCTGGAGGTCTGGATGTCCTTGGCCTCGATGCCGGCGGCCTTCAACGCCGCCATGACCTGGTTCATCTTGACATTGTTGTTCTTCATCGCCGTTGAGGCAGTACCGGCCTGAGTGACGACCCCGAAGCTGACGGTGGCCTTGTCCGGTGCGGCCGAGACTTCGCCATTGGCTGTCAGGCTGATGGTGGTCGGCAGGCTGGCGGGCGAAATCATCATTGGGGTCATTGTCTGGGCGGAAGCGGCCATGGGCGCGGCGGCGAGGGCGGCGGCGCACACCGACAGGGCCAGGGCTTTCAGGATGGAGCGGGTCATTTTCAATTCTCTCACAATTGGTACAACGGGAATGTCTCGCTGTGGATAGCGGTGTATGGCTTGGCGGCTGAACCTGAACTGAATGAAATAAGGTTGAAATGTGGTAGGCAGTTGCGCGGTTATTCGTCGATGCCGGCGTCGGCCTCCGCCGCGGCCTTTTCCAACGCCCCGATGTCGCCCGACATGATGTGCGGCAGACAGACCTGGATCTTTTCGTAGGCCCAATCCCACCAAGATAGTGCCAGTAACCTCTGTATGGTGGTTTCGTCGTGGCGAAAACGGATGACCCGCGCCGGATTGCCACCAACTATGGCATAGGGCGGCACGGATTTGGTGACCACCGCCTGGGCCGCGATCACGGCGCCATGGCCAATGCTGACCCCGGGGTTAATCACCGCGTTGACCCCGATCCAGACGTCCGATCCAATGGTGACCTGACCTTTCTCAACATGGTCAGGAATACCCCGCGCGGCGGGCCAAAGTCCCTGGAGGGTGCTGAACGGGTAGGTGCTGAAGGTGTCTGTGTAGTGGTTGGACAGGATGATTTTGACGCCCATTGCAATGCTGCAAAACCGACCGATCGTCAGTCCACCATATTCTTCTTCGAGAACGTCCGGAGTGCCGTAGGTGTAGTCGCCGATGCTCCAGCCATATTTGACAATCTTTTCCTCGAAAATTCGCCATGTCCAGGTGAACCAAGGATCCATGCCGGGGATGGCAGGCTCCAGGTACAGGGTCGGGTGCGATGAGCCCAGGAGGTGCTCGCCTGATAGGATGGTGTGTTTGCCCACTGTCTTGACGTTGTCGAAGCGGACGCTTTTTTCGCCCTGCACGTTGTAAAAACACAGCAGGTTCTCTTCCATGCCCCATCGCGCTTCGTTCGGATGGTCGTAACCCAGAATACGGCCGTCCTCTGACAGGCGCAGGGTGTTGGTGGTCGGGCGGCGCCGGTCGAGGCTGAAACGCCAGACGGTCTGAAAAAATTCACGCGGTAACGTCATAAGCGGCTCGATGAGGCGAAAAAATCTTTGGGAAAGCGAAACAGACTTTGGGAAGTGGTAGGCGAGGAGGGACTCGAACCCCCAACCAGACCGTTATGAGCGGTCGGCTCTAACCATTGAGCTACTCGCCCCCGTGACAGGGCTCCCGAAGCGGGAAGGCGGCGGTGCTAACACGCGTCGCGCGCGGTTTCAAGCCGCAGCCGGCGCTGTCTGTGCTTTCGGCCGGATGATGGTCAGCGCCAGAAGGGCTGCGAGCAGGCACAGCGCGCCGGCGATTAAGAACGCCAGGTCGTATTTGCCAGAGGTGGTGCGGATAAACCCTGCTGTAAAAGCGATCGAGGCGGCGCCCAACTGGTGGCCGGCGAACACCCAGCCGAAGACGATGCCGGCCTTGTCCTTACCGAACTTTTCCGCCGCCAGTTTCAGGGTCGGGGGCACGGTGGCGATCCAGTCCAGGCCGTAGAAAACCGCGAAGGGCGCCAGGCCGAAGAATGTGAACTCGGCATTGGGCAGGAACAGCAGGGAGATGCCCCGCAGGCCATAATAGGCAAACAACAGCCAGCGCGAATCGTAGCGGTCCGACAGCCAACCCGATCCTATGGTGCCGATAAAGTCGAAGAGTCCCATCAGCGCCAGGACGCCGGCTGCGGTCACGGCGATCATGCCGTAGTCACCGCAGAACGAGACGAAGTGCGTCTGGATCAGGCCGTTGGTCGAGGCGCCGCAGATAAAGAAGGTGCCGAACAAGACCCAGAAGGTGCGGGTCTTGGCTGCGTCCTTCAGAACTTGGAACGGTTGCAGGTTCTGCGTGGGTGGAGCGGTGTCGACGACCGTGTCGCCATAGGCCGGCAGACCGAGATCTGACGGACGGTCGCGCATCAGCAGCAGAACCAGGACAAAGGCGGTCGCCAGCAGGCCGCAGACCAGGATCAGCGCCGTGCGCCAGCCAAAGGCCTGGTCCAACTGCGCGATCAGGGGCAGGAAGGCAAGTTGCCCGGTGGCCGACGACGCCGTCAGCAGGCCGATGACCAGACCGCGGCGATGGTTGAACCAGCGCGTGGCTACCGTGGCGCCCAGGACGATGGCCGTCATGCCGGCACCGACTCCGGTGAACACGCCCCAGAACAGCACCAGTTGCCACATGTCCTTCATGAGCATCGACAGGCCCAAACCAGCGACGATCAAGGCCAGGGCGCAACTGACCACCCTTTGCAGGCCATAGCGCATCATCAGCCAGGCGGCGAACGGGGCAATGGCGCCGAACAGAAACAGGCGCAAGGCCAGGGCGGCTGAGATATCGGCCGTGGTCCAGCCGAACTCCTTTTGCAGCGCCGGCATCAGCACGCCCGGCGCCCCCAATGCGCAGGCGGTGGTCAGCATAATCAGGAAGGTCAGGCCTGCCATCACCCAGCCATAGTGGATGTTGCGCGAGTTCAGGGCGGCGGCAAGAGGCGTGGACAACATGGCGAGTCACTTTACATGATCATGGTCATGATTGCATTTATGATGATGATCATGTATCGTCAACGCCAAACATCGCAAAGAAACTGCCAAACTGCCAAACTGCCAAACCGCCAACACTTAAACTATCAGGACTGCCCTTCTTGAAGACCTCCCGTGCCACTGTCGAACGTAACCGTGAACGTTTGCTGCAGACGGCGTCCGCCCAGGTGCGCAAGCGCGGCATCGAAGGCTTGAAGGTGGCCGACCTGATGCGCGAATGCGGCCTGACCCATGGTGGTTTCGGGACCTATTTCGACTCGAAGGAAGACTTGGTCGCTCAGGCCTGCGCGGCGACCCTCCAGCGCCAGTCCGAGCGAATTGGCCGGGCGGTGGCGACGGGGAGTTTCCAGGCGGAGCTTCTGGGGCTGTTCGAGCGCTATCTGTCGCAGCAGAACCGCGACCATCCGGAAGGGGCTTGTCTGTTTCCATCCCTGGCCGGAGATATGCCACGCCAGCCGCAGTCCGTGCGGGCGATCTTTACCACTGGACTTAAAGACTATCTGGCTGGGATGCAGGCTTTGCTGGGCGGGGACGAGGCCGAAGCAATGACAGTGATGTCGACCCTGGTCGGCGCCATGGTTCTTTCGCGCGCCGTGGATGATGTGGCGTATTCAGATCGTCTGCTGGAAGCGGTGCAGGAGAGGCTGACCGAAGTGCATGCCGCGGACGGATCTCCTTCCTAACCCGCCAAGTCCGCGTATTCATCATGGCGCCGGATCCAGGCCGCAGCGTAACCGCAGATCGGGATCACCTTCAGCGTACGTTCACGCGCCGTATCCATCACGCCGCGCATCAGCCGCCCGGCCGTACCCTTTCCACGCAGGGCCGGCGGCGACTCGACATATTCGATATACAAGGTATCGCCGTTGATCCGGTAGTCGGCTGTCGCTGTGCCTTCATCTTCACTGAGTTCGAAACGGCCGCGGGCGGGATTGTCGATGACCTCGGACATGTTGGCGCTCCTTCGGTTTGAACCTCAAGATAGGCATGCCGCGATAAGGGCGCAATACCTATCAGGAGAGACCTACCAGGGAAGCACGGCACAGCCGTTGCCGGCGAGTTTGCGTTCGTAGGACGTCACCAGGGCGTTGTAGGGCGGTACGAAGGTATTCAGCGGCCGCAAGGTGCCATTGACCTGTTCGGCGACCGACAGCCGGATCTCGAAATGCAGGTGGACCGTTGTGTACGACGTGCCGCCTGGCCCGAAGTCGCCGACCTGGCCCAGCCGCCGGCCGGCCTTGACCATCGTCGTCGTGCCTTCCAGCGGTTGCCAGTGGGCGATAAAATCGGGATCCATGTGCAGATAGCGGTAGATGCGGTACGGCGGGTTCACCGCCCGCAGGGTCAGGGTGTAGGACCCGACGTCCTTGACGACGGAATCTTCGGCAGCGACAGCCCAGTGGACGCTCTTCTGGCAGGTTTCGGGGCGGATATCCTGGCCCTGGTGGCCTTTGGCGCTATGGCAGAGGGCATTTTCGCCCGAGCGCTTTTCACAGAAGTTGTCGCGCCAGGGATACTGGTAGTTCGAAGGGTCGCAAGAGGTACCGCGCAGATTGTTGTAGGCGGCCAGCCAGCCCGACTGCTTGGGGTTGCTGTAGGCCTTGTTGTACCAGGCGTCGTACTGCGCCTTGGAGGCCAGGGCTTCCGGCGTGGCGAAGCCTTCGCCGCCGGGGCGGTAGACCTGGCTGTTGGCATAGGCCTTGCCTTCGATAGGGAAACACATGGCCGGCGACCAGTTGTCGACGTTGACATTGGCCTTGTAGCCCGGATCGTTGTTGCTGGTCGCTGCCCAGGGCAGGGGCACGGTGCTGGAACTCCACGACCAGGGCAAAAGGTCGGTCGCCGGCAGGTAGGTGAAGCCGCCAGGCGCTACCGAGCTTTCCACGGACGCATCGACCGAGGCTGTGCCGGAGACTTCGCTCTCGCCGGAAACCGGGGGCGCGGCGGAGGATGACGAAGCGCCGGCGCCCATGGGGATGACCGGCAGCCCGTACTTGGCGCCCTGGCACTGGTACAGTAGGCCCAGGGCCAGGATCAGGATGATAACCGCGATGACCGCGCCGCCGCCGCCAGAGCCATTGTTCCTACTCATGGCTTCACCGAAGAATTGGGTTTCACCGGATTGTTGGCCGTTTGGCGTTGTGTCAGGACGTCACGATTGACGGGGACCTTGACCGTGTCGGTCGGCCGTGGCGGTTGGGTCGTATTGCCGCCGGTGGCGGCGGTGAATTCGCGTTCCGCTTGAGCGCCCAGCACGATCTCGGTCATGCCGGAGGCGATCTTGCGAATATAGGTCGAGTCCTTGCAGTAGTTCATGGCGTCGGCTTCATCGCAGATGACCTCGATGCCGTAGGCCATGCCGAAGCGCGAGAAACTGGCTGTCCAGCCGTCCTCCGTCTCGCTGAACAGCACCTCGACCGGCTGGCCGCCCATATTGACCTGGTCGAACTTGACGCCACGGAACATGCCGGGCTGTGAGGCAACGAAGACTCGGGTGCCACTGAGCAGGACCGTCAGACCTTTGACCGGCTGCGGCAGGTTGATGTCGTAGACGTCGCCCAGTGAGGTGAAGGCCAGGCCGTCGCGGCTCACGCCTGTCGAGGCGTCGGGCAGGAGGATGGGCAGTGTCGTGTTGTCGACCTGATCGTTGCGGGCGCGCAGACCACGGGTCGCGCGCGATTTTGCGGCGACGCCGGGATTGTAGACGCGCGACAGGGTTTTCCAGTCGATCGCGGCGGGCGGCAGGGTGCGCGGTGACGCGTCCTGGGCCTGGGGCGAGACGACAATGCCGCCCCCCAGGATCACGGCCAGAGCGACCGCGGCCAAAGGCATGATTTTGCCGTTCACGAAGCAAGTCCCCTGAATTGAAATGTTTGAAAATCAAAGATTACGCGTAACAATGTCGTCACCATAACAGGGATCTTCGAACGAGTCCTGCAAGACGGTGATTATTTGCGTCAGTGAACATTTTTCGCCACAGGGGTGTCAAAATCGTATTGCAAACTCTATTCTCTAGGGTCTGCCTGAGAAGAATCAGGCATGATTCGCCCAAACGGCTTTGGCCGCCTGTGCGGGCATTGTATTTTTCAGGCTTTGGCCAAGGACTTCACACCCATGCTGGACAAGGATCGCGGCACCTATTCGCCCCCGACCGAAGACAATCTGAGCTACGAATCGCGCCGCACTGCGTCGCGCGATCAGGCGCCGCTGACCCTGATCATCAGCGGCATTGTCCTCGTGGTGGTTTTGCTGGCGGCGGTGCTGTTCTACAATTCGGGCCTGAGCACAAAGGGCCGCATTCCGGTCGAGGTCGGTGACACACTGGGTGAATTCCGCGACGAAAAGGTCACCGACGCCAAGGTCTTGAGCGACGAAGATTTGGCCGAAGGCAGCCAGGCGAAGTTCGCGCCCGGTTCCGAAACCCCGGCGCTGCGCGATTCCGCGACCTCAGGCGAAACCAATGTCGCGCCCCCGGTTGCTGCCCCGATCGAAGGACCTCTGCCGTCGCAGAAGCCGGTGGAAGCCGTGCCGGTGCCGGCGGAGACAAAACCGGAGACCAAGCCTGCCGCCACGCCGCAGCCGGTGGCGTCTTCGGGTTCGACCTCGGTCCAGATCGGCGCCTTCAACAGCCAGGAACAGGCCAATACCGAGTACGCCAAGGTCGCGTCCAGCTTCGGGCTGTTCGTTGGCGGCGCCGGCAAGAGCGTCCAAAAGGTCGAGACCGAACGCGGCACCTTTTATCGCACCGCCTTTACCGGCCTGTCGGCCGACAAGGCTAAGTCCTTCTGCGCCGCGCTGAAGTCGGCCGGCCGCGACTGTATCGTGCGGTAATGTCCAGGGTCAAAAAGCTGGCCGATGTCCGGGCCTGTATCCTGGGCGTCAGCGGTCTGGAACTGACGACGGAAGAACAACGCTTCTTCCACGATCATCCCCCGCTGGGTTTCATCCTGTTTCGCCGCAATATCGAGACACCGGAGCAGACCAAGGCCCTGGTGACCGCGCTGAAGGCGTGCGTGCGCCACGATCCATTGATCCTGATCGACCAGGAAGGCGGTCGGGTGCGCCGCCTGCGTCCGCCGCACTGGCCCGACTATCCGCCGGCTGCCCGCTTTGCCGAAGTGTGCAACGACCCATATGAGCAGCGAGACATGGTACGCCTGGGCGCGCGGCTGATGGCCAACGACCTCTATGCGTTGGGTATCAATGTCGACTGCGTGCCGGTCCTGGACGTACCTCAACCCGGTGCCCACGATATTATCGGCGACCGCGCCTATGGGCTAACGGCCGGCGATGTCGCCGTTATGGGCCGCGCCGCCTGCGAAGGCCTGCTGGCCGGCGGCGTCTTGCCGGTGATCAAGCATATTCCCGGTCACGGCCGGGCAGGAGCCGACTCGCACACCGACCTGCCCAAGGTCGATACCAAGCTGGACGAGTTGCTGAAGGTCGACTTCTATCCGTTCCAGGTCAATGCCGACATGCCGATCGCCATGACCGCGCACGTGCTGTACAAGGCGATTGACAAGCGCAACACCGCGACCACATCGAAAAAGTGCATCAAGGTGATCCGCAAGGTTATCGGCTTCGACGGGCTTTTGATCTGCGACGACCTGTCAATGAACGCGCTGACTGGCGACCTGCATCACCGCGCCAAGGCGTCTTTGAAGGCCGGGTGCGATGTCCTGCTTCACTGCAACGGCAAGTTGGACCAGATGAAGGTCGTCGTCGCCGAGGCGCCCAAGCTGCGCCGCGATGCCTTGCGCCGGGCCGAGGCCTGTTTCCGCCGTCTGGTGACCACGCCGGAGCCGTTGGATGTGGCCGATGCCCGGGCGCGCTTCGATGTTGTTCTCGCGCGCAGTGCGCCGCATGAAGCCAAGGTCGATCCGACCGAGGTGCTGGCCGGCGCGCCGGCCGCCAGAGAACAGGCATGAGCCGCGAACGGGCCGCACCTTCGGGGCTCGATCACGACGTCCGCCAGTCGAAGCTGGACTTTGATGGTTCGGCCTCCGATGCGCCCGAGGAAATCGCCCCCGATGAAGCGCTGGTGCTGCAACTCGACAGCTATGAAGGGCCGCTGCATGTCCTGCTGGCCCTGGCGCGGTCGCAGAAGGTCGACCTGCTGAAAATCTCGATCACCCGCCTGGCCGAACAGTACCTGGCCTTCATCCAGGAGGCGCGCAAACTGCGCTTCTCGTTGGCGGCCGACTATCTGGTCATGGCGTCCTGGCTGGCCTATTTGAAATCGCGCCTTCTGCTGCCGAAGACCGAGCGCAAGCAGGGCAATGAACCGGCGCCGGAAGATCTGGCCGCGGCCCTGGCGTTTCGGCTGAAGAAGCTGGAAGCCATGCGCAAGGCGGTGGAGGCCCTCACGGAACGGCCGCAGCTCAAGCGTGACGTCTTTGCGCGTGGCGATCCGGAGGCGCGATTGATCATTCCATCATCGCGCATCGAGGCCAATGTCTTCGACCTGATGAGCGCCTACGTCACCCAGCGGCGGCGTGAAACGGAGCGTCATTACGACCCGACGCGACGTATCGAGGCCTACTCGCTGGAAGATGCCCGCGATAACCTGCGCTCCAAGCTGCCGTCACTGAACAACTGGACGGCATTGGACGATGTGGCGCCACAGCCGCGCGGCGGAGTTGGCCCCAAGCGAATCTCCTACCTGGCCTCGACCCTGTCGGCGTCGCTGGAGCTGACCAAGGAGGGGCAACTTCAGCTTCAGCAACTGGCGACCTTCGACACCCTGTACATGCGCAAGCGCACGCCCCTTATGCCGATCCCGGAGGTAAAACCGGAATGACGCCCGAGACTCTGGAACGCGCCGTCGAAGCGCTTTTATTTGCCGCTGCCGGTCCGCTGTCGGCGGCTGAACTGGCCTATCGTCTGCCGGAGGGCGTCGATGTTGGCCAGGCTCTGGCTGGTCTTAAAGCGCGCTATGCCGGGCGCGGCGTGGCGCTGGAGGTTATCAACGACCGCTGGCAGTTCCGCACCGCCGGCGATCTGGGCTACCTGATGGTGGAGGAGCGCGAGGAGCCGCGCCGACTGTCCAAGGCGGCGCTGGAAACCCTGGCCATCATCGCCTACCACCAGCCGGTCACCCGCGCCGAGATCGAATCCGTCCGCGGTGTCGGCCTGTCGCGTGGGACTCTGGACGTCCTGCACGAAATGAACCTGATCCGGCTGCGCGGTCGGCGCCGTACGCCCGGCCGACCGGTAACCTACGGCACGACGGAGACCTTCCTGGAGCAGTTTTCTCTGCCCAGCCTGGCCGACCTGCCGGGTGTGGCCGAGATGCGCGCCGCGGGACTGCTGGACCTCAATGTGCCGGCCGACTTCATGGTGCCCGACCCGTCGTCGGGGCAGGTGCTCGAGGACGCGGCGACGCTCGACGATCTGGAAGAGGTCGAATTCGCCCAGGACTTCTTCGAAGAGAAATGAATTTCTTTCGCAGAGGCGGGATAATCGATGCAAAAATGCTTCCTAATTTGGTCATAAAAAGCCTATAAGGACTGAAATTTGCATCGTGCCCGCCCCATGTACAGGGGCGAGAGGCGCCAAGGAGAGTAGACTATGGGTGGACTTAGTATTTGGCACTGGCTTTTGGTTGCAGTCGTTGCATTGTTGCTATTCGGTGGCCGCGGTCAGATTTCCAACCTGATGGGCGATGCCGCCAAGGGTATCAAAGCGTTCAAGGACGGCCTGAAGGACAGCGGCAACGAGGACGACGACAAGAAAAAGAAGGTCGACGGCGAAGAGCCGAAAGCCTAACCGTCCTATCGCCACACTTAAGAGAAAGCTGCCATCATGTTGCCCGGTCTCGGCGGCAGTGAGCTGATTATCATTGCAATCGTCGCCCTGGTCGTGGTCGGGCCGAAGGATTTGCCGAAGCTGCTCCGCAATCTCGGCAAGTTCATCGGCAAGATGCGCAATATGGCCGACGACTTTAAATCCTCGTTCGACGATATGGCCCGCCAGAGCGAGCTCGATGACCTGCGCAAGGAGGTCGAGGCGCTACGCTCGAACAACCTGACCAGTTCGATCCAGAGCGAGATGAAGGCCATCGAAAGCGATATCAGCGTCAGCCTGAACAAGGGCGACAGTCCGGTTACGATGACGCCCCCGTCTGAGCCGGTGGATCCGAAGATATCTTATCCTCAGATGGACGGTTTGCCGCCCAAGTGGGACGCCGCCCAGAGTGATGATCTCGAGGCTGAGGTTGCCCCCGTCAAAAAGCCGCGTGCGCGCAAACCGAAGGTCGTTGCGCAAGCGGCGGCGGAACCCGAAGTCGAGCCTACCGTCATGCCTGTTAAACGCTCGCGCCGGAAGGTTGCCTCGTGACCGAAACCCTGCCGAACACGATCGACGTCGAAGACAAGCACAAGCGTAGCCTGGTGACCAAGGGCCAGACGACGGCCAATGACGCCGAAGATGCCGATATCGAGGCGTCGCGTGCGCCGTTGATGGATCACCTTGTCGAGCTGCGCACGCGCATCGTCATCATGGCGGTTGCCTTCGTGATTGCCTGCATCGGATGTTTCGCGGTCGCCAAGCCGATCTACGAGTTCCTGCTTCATCCGCTTAAGGTGGCCAGCGCCATGCTTGAGCAGACAAAGATCAGCGGCCATGGCGGCAATCCTTTCGACATGATGTATGTCCTGTTGGGCCTGAAGCAGGTGACTCTGAACAAGGATTTGTCGCTGATCTTCACGGCGCCGCTGGAATTCATTTTCACGCAAATGAAGATGGCCATGTTCGGCGGCATCATCGTCAGCTTCCCAGTCCTGGCCTGGCAACTCTACGGCTTCGTCGCTCCGGGCCTGTACCGCCGCGAACGCAACGCCTTCCTGCCGTTTCTTTTCGCAGCGCCACTGATGTTCGTGCTGGGGATGGCGCTGGTCTATTTCATTATCCTGCCGACGGTGCTGTGGTTCTCCCTGAGCCAGCAGATTGTTGCTCCGGGCGTCGCCATCACCGCCATGTATAAGGTGTCCGACTACCTGTCGCTGATCACCACTTTGATGCTGGCCTTCGGTTGCTGTTTCCAGCTTCCAATCGTTATAAGTCTTTTGGGCCTGGCCGGTATTGTCACGTCGAAAATGCTGAGCAGTTTCCGGCGCTACGCCATATTGGCCATCGTTGTCGTGGCGGCGGTTGTGACGCCGCCGGACCCGATTTCGCAACTGATGCTGGCGATCCCGATCGTGCTTCTGTACGAGATATCGATCCTCTGCGTGAAGTTGATCGAGTGGCGGCGCAAGGGCAAGCCGGTCACGGACGTCGTTGAAGTCTGACGCATTTTGGGTTTGCCCAAATCACCGGCTTTGCGTATCTAGCCCGCTAAGTTTTACACCGCTTATCTAGCCTGTCCCGGTGATAGGAGAGGGTTGACAGAGTCTCTGTCAACTCCCTCTCCCCACTTGAGGGGAGAGGGTTGGGGTGAGGGGTCCTTACATCCGAGGCCACCATGCACGATATCAAGGCGTTACGCGACAATCCTCAAGTCTATGTTCATGGCTGGAACTCGCGTGGCCGTGAGTCGTCGCAGGCCGATGCCGATTCGTTGATTTCCCTGGATTCCGAGTTGCGCGCCGCCCAGACGGCTTTCCAGAACGCCCAGGCGCGCCGCAACGAAGCCAGCAAGCAGATAGGCCAGGCCAAGGCCCAAAAGGACGAGGCCAAGGCTCAGGCGCTGATGGCCGAGGTCGAGAGCCTGAAAACGACCCTGGAAACCGAGGACGCCAAACAACGTGACCTGGGCGAAAAGTTGCGCACCGAACTGGCTTCGCTGCCTAACTTGCCGTTCGAGGACGTGCCACAGGGCGAAGACGAAGCTGGCAATGTCGAACAACGCCGTTGGGGGGATCCGAGGAACTTTATCTTTACGCCAAAGGACCACGCCGATCTGGGTGAGGCGATGAAGATGATGGACTTCGAGGCCGCCGCCAAGATCAGTGGATCGCGTTTCGTGTTTCTGAAAGGCCAGTTGGCGCGGCTGGAACGTGCCATCGGTCAATTCATGCTGGACGTCCAGACGAATGAGCACGGCTATACCGAGGTCAACCCGCCGGTCCTGGTCAAGGATCACGCCATGTTCGGCACGGGACAGCTTCCGAAGTTTGAAGAGGACCTGTTCAAGACGGCCGAGCCCTTCTACCTCATCCCGACCGCCGAAGTGTCGCTGACCAACCTGATCCGTGAGGCCATCACGGCCGAGGAAGAACTGCCGCTGCGGCTAACGGCTCTGACCAACTGCTTCCGAGCTGAAGCTGGTTCGGCCGGTCGCGATACCAAGGGCATGATCCGTCAGCACCAGTTCCAGAAGGTCGAACTCGTCTCGATCACCACGCCCGAGCAATCGTCCGAAGAGCACGAGCGCATGACCGGCTGCGCCGAAAGCATTCTGAAACGGTTGGAATTGCCGTACCGGACCATGCTGCTGTGTACCGGTGACATGGGTTTCGGCGCGCGCAAGACCTATGACCTGGAGGTGTGGCTGCCGTCGCAGAACACCTATCGCGAAATCTCGTCGTGCTCGAACTGTGGTGATTTCCAGGCGCGCCGCATGGACGCCCGTACCCGCAAAGCCGGCGAAAAGGGCACTCGCTTCGTCCATACGCTCAACGGCTCGGGTCTGGCGGTTGGCAGGACACTGGTGGCGGTGATGGAGAATTATCAGGACGAGAACGGCAAGATCGCTGTGCCTGTGGTGCTTCAACCCTATATGGGTGGGCTGACCCAGATTGGGTAAGCGTTTTGAACCACGGATGGACACGGATGGACACGGATTTCCAGTTCATCCGGAACCTGCCGCGTAGCGGCATCTCGGTTTAAGGCGGTCCACAGATTTCACAGATTACACAGATTAGAGTCTTAATCCCTCTAATCTGTGTAATCTGTGGACCCACTTTGGAAGAAGCCGCTGCGCGGAACATTCATGCGCGCCTTGAAATCCGTGTTGATCCGCGTCCATCCGTGGTGCCAATCTTTTTTAACCTGTTGGCCACTTTTTGTTCCTCATCCGGCTTGCGGCACGGACGGAAATCGCCATAAACATTTCGTATGCGTATCCTCCTGACCAATGACGACGGCGTCGAGGCCTACGGTCTCGAAATCCTCCATAACATCGCCCGCCAACTCAGCGACGATGTCTGGGTCTGTGCCCCCGTTATCGAACAGTCCGGTAAGGGCAGGGGCATCACGCTGCACGATCCGCTCCGCGTCAAACGCCTGGGTGAAAAGCGTTTTGCCGTCTCGGGCACCCCCACCGACTGCGTCCAGATCGCCATCAATGACTTGATGCCGCAGCCGCCGGACCTGGTCCTGTCCGGGATCAATCGTGGATTCAACCTGGCGCAGGATGTGACTCTGTCGGGCACGGTTGCCGGCGCGCTGCAGGGCATGACGCTCGGTATCCCCTCGATCGCGCTGTCGCAGTGTCTGGACTTCGATATCGACCTGATGACCCAATGGAACGCCGCCGAGGTCCATGGCGCGCCTGTACTCAGCGCCATCCTGGAAAAGGGCTGGCCGGCGGACGTGGTGATCAATATCAACTTCCCGGATTGCCCGGCCGATGAGGTCACGGGCGTCGAAGTTACCCGTCAGGGCTTTCGTGACGCTCACGAAATGCACGCCGTCAAACGCCGCGACCCGCGCGGTCGCGACTATTACTGGATGAATTTCCATGCTTTCGATCAGACTATGATCGACGGCACCGATTTGAACGCCGTGGCCCATAAGCGCATCTCGGTGACCCCGCTGCATCTGGACCTCACGCATTACGAGACGATGCACCGTCTGAAGAAGACTCTGGGCGGCACGGTACCCAAACAGATTAATATTGCCGATGACGAAAAGGCAGGGGCGGCGGAATGACTGAGCCCCCCGAAGAAACTCGCCTGCAAAGGTTGATGTCCGGACTCAAGCAGCAGGGCATCGACGACCGCAAGGTGTTGCACGCCATGGAGATCACGCCGCGCGACCTGTTCGTACCGGAACTGTTCCTCGACCGGTCGTGGGAAGATTCGGCCATCCCGATCAATTGCGGCCAGACCATTTCCCAGCCCTATATCGTCGCCCTAATGACCCAGGCGCTGAAGATCGAGGGCCGGCATCGTGTGTTGGAGATCGGCACGGGCAGCGGCTATCAGACGGCGATCCTCGCGCGATTGGCGCGTTATGTTTACACCATTGAACGCTATCGCTCGCTGATGGTTGAGGCCGAGACCCGCCATCGCCGGCTTCTGCTGGAAAATATCATCTATCGCTTCGGGGATGGCTGGGATGGTTGGCCGGAACAGGCGCCGTTCGACCGGATCCTGGTCACGGCTGCCTTGCCGGATGTTCCGACCGATCTGTTGAACCAGTTGAAACCGAAGGGTATTTTGGTCGGCCCCTTAGGCAAGGGATCAACCCAGATCCTGGTGCGCTATACCCGCACGGCGGACGGTTTTGAACGCGAAGATATGAGCGACGTTCGCTTTGTGCCGTTGATATCCGGCGTCGCAAAAGAAGCCTAGATCTGTATCCCGAAATCGCGCAGAGCCGGGCGCAGGTACCAGGCTCCCAGCGCGATCATGCCGACGACGCTCAGGATGATGACCACCGGTACGAGGGCGCCACCCAGGGTGATGATGGCCGGCGTCACGTACGGCATGATCAGGCCCATCACGAGAGTCACGGCACAGCCGCCGCACAGCCACCAAGCTAGATTCTCGACGAAACGGCGACGCTCGACCTTTTCCATGACGGCGATGACGAAGGCGATATCGCGCACCGGCGGCATGCCAGGTACTTGGGCCGGGACCTCGGCTTGCAGCAAGGCTTTCAAGGCGTCTTCACTCATGACGGTACTCCGAGCAGGGCGGTGAGTTTATCACGCCCCTTGGCAATATGCGACTTAACCGTGCCCAGGGGAAGCCCCAGAATGTCGGCGGCTTCGCTGTGGCTGTAGTCGCCGGCGACGCAAAGGCTGACGGCGGCGCGCTGGTCCAGCGGCAGTTGTGCCAAGGCTGCCTGAACACTCAACCGGCTGTCAACGGTTGAAGACGCCTGTTGCGGCGTCAGGTCGTGCCATTGGGTGTCGCGTGCAGACTGGCGGTTGAAGCGGCGGCGGTCGTTCAGGGCCTTGCGATAGGCGATGCCGCAGACAAAGGTACGAAACGAAATCCCGTCGTGCAGCCGGTCGATCTTTGACCATGCCGTGACGAAGGCCTCCTGGGCGAGGTCATCGGCGTCGTCGGCGGTGGCGGCCAGGCGACGGAGGAAGGCGCGCACCGCTTGCTGGCTGTCCGACACAAGCCGGGAGAAGGCTTCGTCGGAGCCGGAACGGGCGCGCCGGATCAGGGCGGCATGGCCAGATTCCGGATGGCCAGATTCCGAATGGCCAGATTCCGAATGGAGTGGGGATTCCATGGTCGGGTGCCCTGAGGTTCGCAATCGTCAATCGTCGACGCGGTCGCGACGCTTGCCGTCGTCGGGGCGCGAACGCGGCCCGAACAGGACGCCGATCAGTTTCAGCACGAACAGGGCCGCCGCAGCCACGCCGAAGGCCATACCCAGCGCCGTGAAGACGTGGCTGGCGTCGCTACCGGTCTGGTAACCCATATAGCTGAAGCCGGCGGCTAGGGCGGCGAAGACCACCACACTGCCCCACCCGCCGTTGCGATGACGATAGCGGCCGCCACCTTGATAGCCATAGGCCTGGTCCATGGCGCGATCTTCGTCGTTCTTGAGCTGATCCAGCAGGAACTGCGGCGGCTCCTTGCCCTGGTCGGCATAGCTTTTCAGGATACGCAGGGTCTCACTGCGGTGATGGTGGTGGCTCATCATGCCGAATACCCCCATCAGCATGCCGCCAACCGGAAAGATCAGCCACCAGTAGTCGCGGAACAATTGTTCGAAATTCATGTCGCCCTCCTTCAGAAATGGTTGTCGCGGCGCAGGGCATCCGGCACGGGCTGGCCGCGGTCGAGATAGCTCCTCATCAAATCAAGCTTCTTCTTCTCGTAGCTGCTGCGCAGGATCATCTGCACCAGGCCGTAGACCATGGCCATGGCCGGAAAAATCAACCACCAGAATTGGCGAAACAGTTCAGTCATCAGAGCCTCCATTAAGCTTGCGGGTGCGCACCCGGCTATACCGGGCCGTTTTCATGACTGAATGTCCGCTGCTGGCTTGGTTGGATGTGCTCACGGTAAATTTCTTTGCGCCATCCCCTCTTTTGCCCGATTTTTGCGCATCATTAGGGATTCGTTATCCATAGCTTAGCATAGAGTAAACGCGCACCAACCCTTACTCATTAACGATTTCGCATTCACGGAGCCCCATCATGACAGCGCACGCAAGACGTATGCATCAAGGCTTGATCTTCAGGGGGCTGGTGACTGCTGCGGCCGGATTGGTCCTGCTCGGGCTGCAGGCCTGCACGACCACGGACATGCCGGAACCGAAATATCCCGTCTATATGCAGGACAAGCCAGCGGATACCGCTCCGGCCACACCTGTGGCGGACGCCGCGCCGGAGACTGCCGCACCTGTAAGCGCCCCACCACCGTTTTTCGCGCCGGCAACCACGGTCGAATTGCCGGCCGTCGTACCGCCACCGCCGCCGCCGCCGGACACCGCCTCGGCATCATCCTCGGCGCCGGTCGCGCCGGTGAAAAATTTGCGCGCCGCCTACACCTATACTCTGGTGGCGCAGGATACGCTGTATGGCGTGTCGCGCCGTTTCGGCGTTCCGGTCAAGACGCTCTATGACATCAACGGCTTCGAGCCCAATGCCACCCTGCGGATTGGCCAGAAGGTCCTTCTACCGGAGGGCGCCGTCGATAAGGGGCGGAAGCACGCGCCAATGGCGCCACCCTGGTCCGGCTGAGCTCAGCTTTGGCCAGCACGGCCCCGGCGCCGGTGGTTAGCGCGCCGGCCGCGAAGCCGGTTGAGGCAAAGTCGACGTCCAGCCTGCCGCCGCCGCCCTTGCCCAAGGCGTCCGAAAAGACCACGACAACGGTTGCGGCCAAACCGACCGTCGCCGCTCCGGCTGCGGCAGCGGTTGCCGCCGTTAAACCCGTTGTCACAGCGGCCACGACCACGGTCGCGGCTGTCAAACCGGCCGTGACGCCGCCGGTGGCGAAACCGGAAGCGAAGCCCGCCGCGAAGCCGCTGGTTGCGACGCCACCGCCGGCCGTGGCTGGCTTTCCGACCAATGCCCAACTGAGCCAGATGGGCAAGGGCGTTTTTGCCTGGCCGGTCAAGGGCAAGATTCTCGTGCCGTTCGGTCAGTTGGCGCCCAATGTGCGCAATGACGGAATCAATATTGCCTCGAGCGGCGGCACAGATGTGGTGGCGGCCGCGGATGGCGTCGTGGTCTACCAGGGGGATCAGGTCCGCGAACTGGGTAACACCATCTATATCAAGCACCCCAATGGCTGGTACACCGGCTATTCACACCTGTCGGCCATGAAGGTGACCAACAACCAGAAGGTCACCAAAGGGCAGGTCATCGGCACCGTTGGCCAGAGCGGCACGATCGACCAGCCGCAACTGCATTTCGAAGTGCGTTATACGCCGTCGACCGATATCGCCCGGCCGATCGATCCGAAGCTGGTTCTGCCGTCATCGTAAGAGGTTAACGGGGAGGGGTTCGATGCGGCCGGCTGTGGCAAATATGCCATTGACCTTTTTATGGTTCTGCCTATGTATGGCGAACCTTTGAGCCGCCTAGTGTCGCGGCCGTAACGATACTCCAGGAGACGACCGTGTTCGCCACCCCCGCCTTTGCTCAAGCTGCCGGCGCTGCCGCGCCATCCGGAACCGACGGCCTGCTGTCCATGCTGCCGATGCTGATCGGTTTTATCGCCATCATGTACTTCTTCATGATCCGTCCGCAGCAGCAACGCGCCAAGCAGCACAAGGCGATGATCTCAGCCATCAAGCGCAATGACACGGTCGTACTGTCGTCGGGCCTGATCGGCAAGGTCACCCGCGTTGAGGACGCTGAAATCTCCATGGAAGTCGCCAGTGGCGTCAATGTCCGGGTCGTCAAGGCCATGATCACCGAAGTGCGCGCCAAGGGCGAACCGGCGCCTGCCAACGACACCAAGGCCGCCTGAGCCCTTCTTTCGCCTTTTAAAGTACCGAGCGCCAAATCATGATGAGCTTATCACGCTGGAAGGTGGGGCTGGTTCTTATCGCCACCCTTCTGGGCATCCTGTTCTCCTTGCCCAATTTCTTGCCGTCCAGCGTGAAGGACAGCCTGCCAGGCTTTGTGCCCGCCAAGGGGCTCAATCTGGGCCTCGACCTTCAGGGTGGGTCTTACCTCCTGGTGGAGGTCGATACCGCCGCCTTGCAGCGTGAACGGCTCAACAATCTGGTCGAACAGATCCGCGCCGATCTGACCGAAAAGAAGATCGCGACGCCGACGCCAATCGTCGATGGCAACAGTGTGCGTGTCCGCATTCCCGACGTCTCGCAGGTTGACGACGCCTATAAGTCGCTGAGCCGGTTCCCGATGGCACTGCCGAACAATCCCAGCGCCATGGACATGACGGTGAACCGTGGGCCGGATCAGACCCTGGTTGTCACGTTGACAGAAGATGGGATACGGGCGACGTCGGTGCGCGCGGTCGACACCTCTATCGAAATCGTTCGCCGCCGTATCGATGAACTGGGAACCAAAGAGCCGTCGATCGCCCGTCAAGGCGTGAACCGCATCGTCGTTGAAGCCCCGGGGGAAAGCGATCCGGACGAATTGAAGCGCATCATCGGCACGACCGCGCAACTGACCTTCCATATGGTTGACGACAGCGTTTCGCCCGAGGCCACCCTGGCCGGCCAACTGCCGCCGGGGACCATGGCGCTGCCTGAGGAAGGCAATGGCGGCCAGCCTTTGGCGATCCGCAAACTGGCCATCGTTTCCGGTAAAAATCTGGTCGACGCCAAAACCGAAACGGATGAGAACGGCCAGCCTGCCATCGGTTTTGCCTTCGACAGCGAAGGGGCACGTGCTTTCGGCGACATCACGCGGAACAATATCGGCAGGCGCTTTGCCATTGTTCTGGATGGCAAGATCATTTCCGCCCCGCGGATTATCGGGGCGATTTCCGGTGGCAAGGGCCAGATTACCGGCGTCGACCAGGTAGAGGCGTCCGAGACGGTGAAACTGCTCAATGGTGGCGCCTTGCCGGCGCCGCTCAAGTTTGAGCAACAGCGTACCGTGACCGCTGAATTGGGCGCCGATGCGGTTCAGAAGGGCGCTATTGCGACCCTGGTGGCCGTCATCTGTGTCATCGTCTTCATGTTCTTCTCCTATGGCTTCCTGTTCGGCGGGGTCGCCGTAGTTGCCCTGATCGTCAACCTCGTCCTCTTGATCGGCGGCATGTCGATGATGCAGGCCACGCTGACACTGCCCGGCATTGCCGGTCTTATCCTGACCCTGGCCATGGCGGTTGACGCCAACGTTCTGATCTATGAGCGTATGCGTGACGAAGTGCGCGCCGGTCGAAATGTCATCAGCGCCCTGGACGCGGGCTTCTCGCGCGCCATGGAAACCATTATCGACGCCAACGTTACCACCCTGGCGGCGGCCGCCATCATGTATTTCCTGGGCGCCGGCCCGGTGAAGGGCTTCGCTGTCACCCTGACCCTCGGTGTCATAACCTCGGTCTTCTCGGCCGTTCTGGTGACCCAGATTCTGCTGGGCGTGTGGTTCCGCGTTTCGCGCCCCAAGACCATGCCGATCGCCGACAATGTCAAGCCGACGAAGTGGCCGCTGATCAAGGTCCTACCGCAAAAAACCAACTTCACCTTCGTCAAGTTCGCCAAGCTGGCGGGCGGCGTGTCGATCCTGGCCGTCCTGGCTTCGCTGTTCCTGGCCATCTACCCGGCAACTCCGCCATGCGGCGGCCTGGCATGCGGTGTCGACTTTAAGGGCGGTTCGGCGCTGGATATCACGACGGCGCCCCAGGTCATCGACCTCGCCAAGCTGCGCGAGACGATGAACAGTCAGGGTCTGAAGGGCGTTCAGGTTCAGGGGGTCGACGATGGTACGGCGGCTCAGATGAAGTTCGAAACACCGGGGAATGACCCGGTCGGCAAGGTCGAGCAGGTCAAGATCGCGCTGAAAAAGGATTTCCCGACCGCCGCCTTCTCCAACACGGAAGTGGTAGGCGCCAAGGTGTCGGGTGAATTGCTGACCGGCGGTATCCTGGCCCTGTTCATGGCCATCGGCCTGATGATGATCTACATCTGGTTCCGTTTCGAGTGGCAGTTTGGTTTGGGGGCCGTTGTCGCCCTGTTCCACGACGTCACCCTGACGTTCGGTCTGTTCGCCCTGTTCAAGCTGGAATTCGACCTGCGCGCTGTGGCGGCCATCCTGACCATCATCGGTTATTCGATGAACGATACCGTCGTCGTGTTCGACCGGCTGCGGGAAAATCTTCGTAAATACAAAAAGATGCCGTTGGGTGATTTGATCGACCTGTCGATCAATGAGACTTTGTCGCGGACCATCATCACCGGTGTGACGGCCATCATGGCCTTGACCGGCCTGGCGGTCCTGGGCGGCGAGACCCTGCTCAGCTTCTCCGTCGCCATGATATTTGGTATCTTTATCGGTACCTATTCCTCGGTTTATGTTGCCGCGCCAGTTATCCTGTTGTGGGGTGTCAACCGCAATCAGGGGGACGCCGAAGTGGTGGATATGGGCGGCTTCAAGGGCCGCAAGAAGATCCCGGCCGACGAACTGCCGTAAGTCAAAAAGGGCGCCAGGGCAGAGTTTTGCCTCCGGCGCCCGTTTCGCATAAGGTGCGAGTCTTTTTAATGCGGACAGGGGTGCGCCATGGCTGGTTTTTTGGCTAATTTTCGTAATGTCATCGTCGTCAGCCTATTGCTGGCGGTGCTGTTTATCGTCGCCTTTGGCTATGACTCCGACCGGGTGAGCCTGGCGGTCGCTGTGTTGCGCTGGGCCCATGTGGTCTGCGGCGTGCTGTGGATCGGTTTGCTGTATTATTTCAACTTTGTGCAAATCCGTGTCATGCCGAACGTGCCGGCTGAACTGAAGCCCGGCATCACCAAATATATCGCACCGGAAGCCCTGTTCTGGTTCCGATGGGCGGCACTGCTGACCGTCATCATCGGCCTTGCGCTGGCGGCGCACCGTGGCTATGCGGTCGAAGCCTTGAGTCTAGGCTTCGCGGGTGGGCTCAGCGCCTCGGACACAGGTTTTATCTTTATTGGCTCCGGTATGTGGCTGGGCCTGATCATGATGTTCAATGTCTGGGGCTTTATCTGGCCGGCCCAGAAGATCGCGCTGGGCATCAAGGATGGCACGGCCGAGCAAAAGGCCGCTGCTGCCAAGAAGGCGATGATGTTCTCGCGTATCAACACTCTGTTGTCGCTGCCCATGCTGGTCACCATGACCATGTACCAGACTCTGTTCGGCTAGTTCGTGGTGTCGTCCGAGCTCGAACCGAAATCGGAGGACATCCGTCTGGCCTGTGCCTTCATCCCCGACGTGGAACGCCGCGCCGGGGTCTTGGCCTTATTCGCCTTGCTGGAAACCGTGCGCGAGATTCCGGAACGGGTAACCGAGGCCTTGATGGGGGAGATCAGGCTGCGCTGGTGGTATGAAGCGTTTGAAGCGATCGGGCAGGGCCGCACTCCGCACTATCATCCGTTGACGGAGCTGTTTCAACGGTTGATCCCGCTGTACGGCCTGCCGGTCGAGACCTTTCTCGCCCTGATCGAAGCTCAGATGCCTCTGCTGGACAAGGGCGCGTTGACCTTGCGCCAGGCCATGGATGTCGTCTGCGGAGAAGAGGCCGTGTATCAACTGGCCCGGATGATCCTGGACGCCGAGGCTGAACCCTCCAGCGGCTTGCAATGCGCGCGCATGTTCGGTTTTTTCCAGTTACAGCGAAGCGGCAGACTGACCGCCGGGGAGTTCGGCGATACCGAACTGGCGCATCTTCTGGCCGACATGCGTGTCGATGTTCGCGGACTGTCGACCGCTATGGCGCCGCTGGCCCTACCTGCCGTCGCCGGCTTGGGCCATCGTCGTGGGTATGGGCCCCTGCGATTGCGCCTCAGCCTGTTGTGGACCTATCTGACCGGACGGGTCTGAGCCTACTTTTTCTCGTCTTTTTTCTTCTTCGGCCAGGGTAGCTTGTCCTGGACCCAGTCGGTCGGGCCGGTCTTTTCGGTCACTGTGACAGACGCCGGCACATTGAGCACCGGGGTGACGATCGGATAGGCGCGCCAGCCCGTCTGTATCAATTCCTTGAAGCCAATGCACTTCGACATGACACGCACGGCGCCCGTCTTCGGTTTGGCGAACGGCGCCGGCTGGGCCTTGTCAGGCTGGGTCGGGTTTATGAACGACCAGTCGTCCTTCAGGCCATAGCCCTTCTCGCCACCGGTACGGACCGCAGTATAGGCCGTTCGGGCCGTCCATTCCGTCACGCCGAAATTGATCATGGCGCGATAGAAGATGTCGTCGGCCTCCTCGCGTTTGCCTGTCTCGCCGATGGCGTAGAGGTAGTCATGGATGATCGCAGCGCGGGCCGTCGGCCCTTGCGGGTCGATGACGCCCTGGCCGAACCATGGCACCGAGGCGAAGTCCGTGACATACCATCGAGGCACCACGATCACCTTGCCGGTACCCGGATCGCAGTAGGGAAATTCTTCGTTCAGGGTGAACAGCTTTCGGCCGTTCTTGGTCTTGTTGAACAAGATGACCGGCTGGGGCGTCAGCGAACTGGGCGTGACAACGGGCGCCACCGGGACGTAGACCGTCGTCTGGGTGGTCGTGGTGGTGGCGCAGGCCGTAAGGGCCAGGGACGCAGCGGCAAGAAGAGGCAGGGAACGCACGGAAAACCTGAAACGGTAAGAAGACACAGGGGGCTACATAGCGGCAGATTCAGGCAAGATTTAGCCACTCCTGAACATCGTTCAAGGCCCTGAGTGACATCAGGCGTTTTTTCGCCCGGCCACGTTCCTTCAGGGGGATTTTCTTGCCGTGTTCGTCGACCTTGGGCGGATCCAGAGGCGGCAGGAGTCCATAGTTGATGTTCATCGGCTGGAAGCTGCCACCCTCCAGGTGACCGATGGTTATGTGGTTGATCAGCGCGCCCAGGGCCGTAGACTCCGGCGGCGCCGGGAGGCTGGTCCCCAGTGCTTGGGCGGCGGCGAACCGGCCGGCCAGAAGGCCGATCGCGGCGCTCTCGACATAGCCTTCAACGCCAGTGAGCTGTCCGGCGAAACGCACGGATTTATCAGGGAAAAGCGCTTTCAACCGAAGTTGGCGATCCAGGAGTTTCGGTGACTGAATGAAGGTGTTGCGGTGCAGACCGCCGAGGCGGGCGAACTGGGCGTTTTCCAGCCCCGGAATCATGCGGAAAACGTCGGCCTGGGCGCCATGCTTCAGCTTGGTCTGAAAGCCTACCATATTGTACAGCGTGCCAAGGGCATTGTCCTGGCGAAGCTGGATAATGGCGTGGGCCTTGACGGTCGGGTTGTGCGGGTTGGTCAGGCCGACCGGTTTCATCGGACCGTAGCGCAGGGTTTCGCGACCGCGTTCGGCCATGACCTCAATCGGCAGGCAGCCGTCGAAATAGGGGACGTGCTCCCAGTCCTTGAATTCGGCCTTGGGACCGGCCAGCAGTGCATCGATAAAAGCCTCGTACTGGTCCTTGTCCATCGGGCAGTTGATATAGGCCGCCGCGTCACCGCCCGGACCTTCCTTGTCGTAGCGCGACTGTTTCCACGCCTTGGACATGTCGATCGAGTCGTAGTGGATGATCGGGGCAATGGCGTCGAAGAAGCTGAGTTGGCCCTCGCCGGACACATCGAGCACGAATTGCGACAAGGATTCGGAGGTGAGGGGGCCGGTAGCGACGATGACATTGTCCCAGGGCTTGTCGGCCAGGGTGGTGACTTCCTCGCGGACGACGGTGATCAATGGATGATTTGACAGGATCTCGGTGACGGCCGCGCTGAAGCCGTCGCGGTCGACGGCCAGGGCGCCGCCGGCCGGGACCTGGTGTTTGTCGGCGCAGGCCAGGATCAGCGAACCGCCGCGGCGCATCTCTTCGTGCAGTAGACCGACGGCATTAAATTGCCAGTCGTCTGAGCGGAAGGAGTTGGAACAGACCAGTTCGGCGAAGTCGCTGGTATGGTGCGCATTCGTTGGTTTAATCCCTCGCATTTCGTGCAGGACGACAGGGACACCGCGCTGGACGATCTGCCAGGCGGCTTCGGAGCCGGCGAGGCCGCCGCCGACAATGTGAATAGGTTCGGAAGAAACTGTCATGGCTGCGGTCTATAGCAGGGTGTGACACGGGGGCAAGGGCGCGGAGAAATTTGATCCCGTTAACGAAATAAGCTTTTCAAGCGAATGGATTTGAGTCTCAAGTCACGGTCGGCTGTTATGCCTTAAGGCTGGTTCCAGGGTGGTTATATATTATGCGTAGAAGCGCGTCATTTTCCGTGACGAAGGCGTTGTCGGCGGCCATTGCCGGGCTGCCGGCGGTGTGGGGCGGCGCAGGTCTCGCCTTGTTGTTGTTGTGGGCGACGGCGGTCGGCGGCCCTTTGCTTGTCTTGCAGCATCCGTCGGCGTGGCTGTGCCTGGCTCTTGTGGCGCTTGTTGCGATATTTAAAGTGATAAGCCTGGGCGCGCTTTACCGGACGGCGCTGTTCGGCAAAGAGGCGCGCAAGGAAGGCCTGGGGCCGCTGGGGCTGCAGTTCGGGCTGCCAGAGGTGCGCCTGATCGTGGCCAGCCTGCTGGTGCTGCTGTTTGTCGCCTTTATCGCCGCGGCGATAGCGATCGTGCTGATGGTCGGCTTCAGGATGAACGACGTCGACCCGCTTCACGCCGGTCCCTGGGGGCTGGCCGGGGCGGCCATCGCCCAACTTCTGTTGCTGTTCGTCCTTGTGAAATTCTCTCTGCTGCACGCGGCCAATATTGCCCAGCGCAAACTTGTCACGCTGAATGCGCTAGGCCTGACCTCAGGTCAGGCAGGTAAGCTCTTTTTCGGCATTGTTGTTTTAAGTCTGCCGTTCGCTTTGTTATGCGCCGGTGTCGTCCACCAATTCGCCCCGGAGATCCGCCTGGCGCAAGCCCTGCCGTATCCCTGGTTGAACCAAAGGATGAGCCTGGTGCTGTATGGCGGCCTGCTTTTGCTGCAGGTTGGCGTGCTTTTGCCGCTGCTGACCGGATTCTTTGCCTCGGCCTATAGGCAAATTGAACGGTTAAGGGCAGAATAGCCGTAAATTCGCCAAATTCCGGGGGACGGCCATGAGCAAGCTCAATATTGATTTCGCCTTCGAAGGCTTCCGCATCATCCGCGAACGGCCGTGGCTGATCCCGGTTTGGGGCGTCGTACTGCTGATCTTCAGCTTCGCGTCGACAGCCGCCCTCATCCAGTTCGCAGGGCCGGCCCTGGCGGAGTTGGAAGCCATGTCGGCAAACCCGTCTTCGGACCCGGCCCAGGCCATGGCTGTTTTCGGTCCGATAGGGCAGATTTACGCCGTAGCCATGCCGCTTGGGCTGTTGGTTCAAGCCGTGATCGCCTGCGCGGTTTATCGCAGTGTTCTGCAGCCCTCGGCCTCTTCATTTGGTTTCCTCCGCCTCGGGACCGCCGAACTCCTCCAGATTGGTCTCTACATTGTTCTGGCTCTGATGTTTCTGGCGGCTTTCCTCGCCAGCCTCCTGGCAGGGGTTGTCGTTGGCGGCATCCTCAGCGTTGTTCTGGGGCTGATCGCGCTGCCGCTGGCCTTCATTGGCGTGGTCGTCGGGGTGGTTCTGGCCTATGGTGGCGTGATCTGGATCATGATCCGCTTCTCGCTGGCTGGGGTTCAGTCGTTTGCGGAAAAGAAGTTCAATCCATTCGGATCTTGGGAACTGACCAAGGGCAATAGTTGGACCCTGTTCGGCGGATATCTGATCATGTCCATCATGGTGCTGCTGGTTTGCGGTCTGTGCGTCACGATTTACGCCATCGTCGTCGTAGCGCTTTCGGGCGGAAACTTTTCCGCCTTGTCGCCCATCTTCGACGGCGGCCTGACATCGTGGGAAGCCTTTACCGATCCGCTGATGCTCAGCTATCTGGTGGTGATGAACCTGCTGGTATCTCCGCTGGCTGTCGCCCTGATGACCGGCGGCCCAGCCGGCGCGTACAAGCAACTGGCCGGCACGACCAAGGCGAAGGCCGAAAGCGTATTCTAACACCGAAGCTGGGGGCTATGTCATGAAGCTCGATATTGAGTTCGCGTTTGAAGGATTCCGGATTCTGCGCAAACGCCCTTGGGCGGTCGCAGCGTGGGGCGTCGTTTTTCTCCTTGCCAACCTTATAGGCTTCGGCAGTTTCGTTCCCTTGGCCCTGCCTGCCCTGATCCAGTTGTTCAATAGTTCGGGGAGCGCTCCCGACCCGGCGGTGATTGCCAGCCTCATAGCCGGGTTGATCCTGCCTTATATCGTCCTGTTCATCGTTATGATCCTGGCTGGGGCCGTCGTCTCGTGCGCCGTATTCCGCGCCGCGCTGACCGATGAAAAGCCTGGTTTTGGCTATCTTCGCCTGGGGGGCGATGAGTTCCGTCTGATCTTGGTCCATATCATTTTCAGTTTGATGTTCGTCGGCTTCTATCTCGTCTGCGCGATTGTCGGTGGCATCCTGACCTTTGCGTTTAGTCAGATCGACGAGGATCTGGCCGGTTTGGGCGTGGGGCTCACCATCCTGCTGGGGCTTGGCGTGATGATCTGGCTGATGGTGCGGTTGTCGTTGTTTTCGGTCCAGAGCTTCGATGAGAAGCGCATCAACCTGTTCGGTTCGTGGAAGCTGACCAAGGGCAAGGCCTGGACCCTATTCGGTGGCTACCTGCTGGCCGGTATCCTGGCCGTGGTCGTTGAAACCATCGTCATGACCGTGGTGTGGTTTGTGATGGCCATCGTGATGTTCGCCAATATGGGCGCCTGGCAGAGCATAGGCAATTCGGCGACGCCGGACCTTACCGCCATTCTCTGGGTCGTTGGACCAATGCTGGCGGGCTATATTGCTGTCTTCAGTCTGGTCGCCTGGCCAATCATGACGGCCATCCTGGTCGGAGCCCCGGCTGCGGCCTATCGCGCCCTGAGCGACCGTCACCCCAATACAGTCGAAAAGATATTCTGATCCGTTGGCGGCTTGCGCTGGCCCCCGGCAGCGGCTAAGCGATGAGGCATGGCTCTTCCGTTTGACTTTGCCTTTGAAGGTTTCCGCATCATTCGGGAACGTCCACGCCTCATTTTAATCTGGGGCGCCGTTGCCTTGGTCGGTAACGGCCTGATGCTGGCCGTGGTCATCCACCTGGCCGGCCCCGTCCTGGCTCAGTTGATGCCCTTGATGGCTGATCGAACGACGGCGGAAGATCCGGCCACGGTGGAGCTGGCGAGCAAGATACTGCCCGCCATGGCCGCCTATGCCGCGATGGAACTGGTCCTGGGCGCGGTGCTGGCAACGGCCGCTGCGCGGGCCGCCCTGATGCCCGGTGATGATCGGCTGGGCTATCTCCGGCTCGGCCTTGATGAACTGCGCATGTTGATCGTCCACAGCTTCATGCTGTTCATGTCGCTGTTTCTCCTGCTTGCAGGAGCGGCGATCGGCTCGATAGGGGGGACGGCAGGCGCTGCAACCGGCATGTTCGCCGCCTTCGGCGTCATCCTGTCGTTGCGCATCCGCCTGTCGCTAAACGGTCCGCAAAGCTTCGACCGCAAGACCATCGACCTTTTCAGCAGTTTTGCCCTGACCCGCGCTGAGGTTTGGCGGCTGATCCTGGGCTATCTCATGGCCGCAGCACTGGCCTTTGTCGTCTGGTACCTATGCGGCAAGGTAATTGAAGCGATCGTCGTCCTGACGTTTGGAACGCCGGGCATGCCAGATCCCTCCAGCCTGCAGGCCTATTTTACGCCCGCCAATGCGGCGATCACTGTCTTGTCGGGGGCTATTGTGGCGCCTCTGCTCGCGGCCATTGTCTATGGCGCTCCGGCCGCGGCCTACCGCGCTCTGAAGCCGTCAGGCCCCGCCTGATATATGCAGGAAATCGCGCTCGTTGCGTGCCTGCAAGGGGCGTGAATTGGGCCCGACCAGACGGCTGAAGGCATCGGCCTGTTCGGCGCTGACGCTCAAGGGTGATGAAAACACCATCCACGTCACGCCCTCGCTGCACGGCGGAGTCGTCAGGGACCCGGCATAGACGTAGAAGTCTTCGGTGCCCGGCATCAGGTCCTGGGCATTGATCAGAATGTCATTAAGCGGCAAGGGTTGACCTGGATCGGTCGGCAGATAGGTCCATAGCGAGGCCAGCATGGGGTCGGCATTGCCAATGTCCGACATAACGCCGATGACCAGAAGGTCACCATGTTCATTTTGGTGGACGAAATGGGTTTCCAGGGCGGTGCGCTGACCGTTGATGGCGTGTTCGCTGGGCGAGTGGAAGTGGAACTGTTTCAGCGTGTAGACGGTGCTATCGAGGATAACGCCGCCGGCGTCCGCCGGCGCGACCACGACGGTGTGGCCGTTGTTCTGGATGGTCGCCGTCGAGGAATGGTAGGCGAACTGAATCTTCGCGGCCTTCTGGGGGGTCTTGCCGGCAATGTCGATCGGCGACTGGCGGTGACCGGCGCCGCAGGCGGCGTTGTCGCCTCCCATGGCGGCCCAATGTTCCGGGCCTTCCTTGCCTTCGTAAGTCCAGTGGGCGACGGCTTCGGTCTTGGCCCCATGGGCGTCACCCTGCGGTGCGGCGTGTGGGTCGCCATGTGAGTCGCCAAGGGCGGCATCGCCGTGCGCCTCTTTCTTGGCGCAGGCCGACAGCAGGACAAGGGCGGAACAGGCGAGGGCGGTGAGTCTCATGCCCCCATCCTGCCAAGAGATGGTTAACAGAGATTAAGCGGCGTAAGGTAAAAGGCTATTGCGCCGGCTCCAGATGCCGCTTTTTGTGTTTAGCCAGCATGCCCTTCAGGTACTTTCCGGTCCACGACTTCGGATTCTCAGCCACCTGTTCAGGCGTACCGGTCGCCACGATTTCGCCGCCGCCATCTCCGCCTTCCGGGCCAAAGTCGAGCAGCCAGTCGGCCGTCTTGATGACGTCGAGATTGTGCTCGATCACCACGGTCGTATTGCCGTGATCGGTCAGTTCATGCAGGACTTCCAGCAGCTTGCGCGTATCTTCGAAGTGCAGGCCCGTCGTCGGTTCGTCCAGGATATACAGGGTTTTTCCGGTGGCGCGTTTCGACAGTTCCTTGGACAACTTGACCCGCTGGGCCTCACCGCCGGAGAGGGTGGTCGCCTGCTGCCCAATCTTGATATAGCCCAGTCCCACGCGCTTTAAGGTCTCAAGCTTGTCGCGGATGGTCGGTACCGCCTTGAAGACGTCGGCGCCTTCTTCGACCGTCATGTCCAGCACATGGGCGATGGAATAGCCCTTGAAGACGATGTCGAGGGTTTCGCGATTGTAGCGCTTGCCCTTACAGACGTCGCAGGTGACGTAGACGTCGGGCAGGAAGTGCATCTCAATCTTGATCAAGCCGTCGCCCTGGCAGGCCTCGCAGCGGCCGCCCTTCACGTTGAAACTGAAGCGCCCCGGGCCGTATCCGCGCGCTTTGGATTCAGGCAGGCCGGCGTACCAATCGCGAATCGGACCGAAGGCGCCGGTATAGGTGGCAGGGTTTGACCGCGGCGTACGGCCGATCGGCGACTGGTCGATCTCGACGATCTTGTCGAAATGCTCCAGGCCTTCGATCTTGTCGTGGGCGGCCGGGTGAGCGGATGCGTTGTTCAGCCGTCGCGCCGCCGCCTTGTACAGGGTCTCCAGGGTAAAGGTTGATTTGCCGCCGCCGGAGACGCCGGTGATGCAGGTCATGACCCCGACCGGGATCTCGCCCGTGACATTCTTCAGATTGTTGCCGCGGGCGCCGATGACCTTCAGCATCTTTTTCTTTGTTGATCGGTCGGCGTTCCTGGTCGGTGTCCTTGGAATAGAACAGAGGGATCTCGCGTTTCCCCGTCAAGTATTGACCGGTGATGGACCTGGGATTGCTTTTGATCGCTTCCGGCGCGCCCTGGGCAATGATCTCGCCCCCATGGACGCCGGCAGCCGGCCCCATGTCGATGACATAGTCGGCCTGTAGAATGGCGTCTTCGTCATGTTCGACCACCAGCACGCTGTTGCCCAGGTCGCGCAAGCCCTTCAGGCTGATCAGCAGGCGGTCGTTGTCGCGCTGATGCAGGCCGATCGACGGTTCGTCCAGCACGTACAGCACGCCGGTCAGGCCGGAACCGATCTGCGACGCCAGGCGGATGCGCTGGGACTCACCGCCCGACAGGGTGCCGGAGTTGCGCGACATGTTGAGGTAGTCCAGACCCACATCGTTAAGAAAGCGCAGCCGGTCCTTGATTTCCTTCAGAATTCTTCGGGCGATATCGAGTTGTTTTTCGCTCAGCTTATCTTCGACCTCAGTGAACCATTGGTGGGCCTGCTTGATCGACAGGCGCGAAATCTCCGAGATATTCTTTGCGTCAATCTTGACGGCCAGGGCCTCTGGCTTGAGGCGGGCGCCGTTACAGGCGTCGCACGGCGTCTCGGACTGATAGCGCGCCAGGTCCTCGCGTACCCAGGAACTGTCGGTCTCGCGCCAGCGCCGGTCCATATTGGGGATGACGCCTTCGAATGGCTTGGTAACGTCGTAGCGTCGCGTTCCGTCCTGGTAGGTGAACTTGATCTTCTCCGTACCCGAACCCATCAGGATCACCTCTTGCACCTTTTCCGGCAGGTCCTTCCACGTCTTGTCCACAGAGAATCCATAGTGGATTCCCAGGCTTTCGAGGGTCTGGGCATACAGTGGCGAAGGGCCCTTGGACCAAGGCGCGATGGCACCGTCCTTCAGGTTGCCTTCTGGTCGGCGACGATCAGGTCGCGGTCGAACTTCAGCTTGACGCCCAGGCCATCGCAGGCCGGGCAAGCGCCGAACGGATTGTTGAACGAAAACAGCCGCGGCTCGACCTCTTCGATGGTGAAGCCAGAGACCGGGCAGGCGAACTTTTCCGAAAAGATGATGCGCTTCGGCTCGGTCTCGCCCTCAGCGACATCGGCGAATTCGGCCACCGCCAGGCCGTCGGCCAGACGCAGCGCCGTCTCCAGAGAGTCGGCGAGACGGGCCATCAAACCGCCTTTAACAACAACACGATCGACGACAACGTCAATGTCGTGCTTGAAGGTTTTCTCGAGTTTAGGCGCATCCTCGATGGCATAATACTGCCCGTCGATCTTCAAACGCTGGAAGCCCTGTTTCTGCAGTTCGGCGATCTCTTTTTTGTATTCCCCTTTGCGACCGCGGACATAGGGCGCCAGCAGCAGCAGCCGCGTGCCTTCGGGCAGGGCAATAACCTTGTCGACCATCTGGGATATGGTCTGGCTTTCGATCGGCAGGCCGGTCGCCGGCGAATAAGGGATGCCGACGCGCGCCCACATCAGGCGCATATAGTCGTGAATCTCGGTGACGGTGCCCACCGTCGAACGCGGATTCTTAGAAGTCGTTTTCTGTTCGATGGAGATGGCCGGCGACAGGCCTTCAATGAGGTCGACGTCGGGCTTGGACATCAATTCCAGAAACTGACGGGCATAGGCCGACAGCGATTCAACGTAGCGGCGCTGGCCTTCGGCGTAGATGGTATCGAAGGCGAGCGACGACTTGCCAGAACCGGACAGGCCGGTCAGGACCACCAGCTTGCCGCGCGGAATATCGACGTCGACACCCTTGAGGTTATGTTCCCGCGCCCCGCGAACCTTGATGAAGCCCTGATCGAACTGGTGCGCCATACGCCTGCTATCCCGAAAATTCCACAAAAGGCACTATATAGGAGCCTAACCGCGATTTGCCAGTCGAAATCAAGAACATTTTGGCAACATTCACGGGTTTGCGCCGCACTGCACACCTGCGCACGCCGTAATGACAGGTTTTGGCAGCAGGGCGCAAAAAGACATGGCGTGACAAAACGAACAAAGTAAGGCCAATATTCGTCGTCAGGGTCGCGGGACGAGGGCAGAGCCGTATATGCGCGTCACCATAGAGCAGATCAGGGACGAGATCAGCGACCGACTGGAAGTGGTCGGTGTCTGGATCACGTCCCGCACCAACCCCCGTTCGCGCTGGATCGGCTCGACCTTCATCGTGCTCGGTCTTCACGCGGTGTTTTTCTGGGTTCTGGTGGTCAGCAAGACCGAGAACATGCGTCTGAAACCGTTCGAGGAAGAGGTTTATCCCGTTGAGTTATGGGAGGTTCCACCGCCGCCGGAAGATATCCCCGAGCCCGTTCCCGAACCGATCCCTGAGGAAACCGTCCAGGAAGAGGTCGAAACCGTGACTCCGCCTCAGGTCGAGCCGGAACCTCAGCCCCAGGCCCAACCAGTGCCGCAACCCCAGCCCAGTCCTGTTGAGTCGCCGCGGCGCAGCCTGACCGTCAAGCCCATGGACATGCCCGACTTGGCCCGCAAGCAGCAGCCCACGGCGCAAAACCAGACGCAGCGCGATGTCAGCCTCAATACGTCGCCGGCGCCAACTGCGTCGCCGGTACCGGCGCGGAACCTGGGGGTCAAGAAGCGCAATGAAGACGATCAGGTCTCAGCACGCACCCAGGAAACGGCGCGTAGCGACTCGACCACGCGCGATGTGTCGAACCTGAATCTGCACCAGCCGGACAGGGTTGCACCGAACGCCCAGGCGTCGGGACTGACACCGGCGGCGCGCAAACCGGCGGGGAGCGCAGGTGGTGGCGGGGGCGGCATGCCAGGGGCCGGTCTGCCGCCGGGTTCCTTGCAGGGACTGAGCGGTGGGCGCTCAGGTGTCAGCCAGGCGATCCAGAACCATAACAGTTGCGTTGCGATTCAGCAGGCCGGAAAGCCGATTCCGGAAAGCTGCGATATGAGCGACCTGGCGGTGCAGGGCCGCATGGGCCCAAAGCCCGACCGGGATTTCCAGAATGCTGCCAATCAGCGTGACGCCAATCTGCGCTACAAGACGACACCGGGGAGTACCGATTACTGGAAGCGTGTAAATTCCGCGCCAACGCCCGGCAGTGGAGGGCGCGACGACGATCTGCCCAAGAAAGGTGCCTATTCCAGCGAGAAAGATGCCCGGGTGATGAACGGGGACAATATCGACCCGAAGAACGGGAACTAAAGCCTACTTCACCAGCCGAACGCTCTTCATGGTGCCGCTGGCCCCTGAGGAACTGCCGGCCATAGGGCCAAGGTTCCACGTCGTATTGTTCAGGATCAACCGCCACACCACCAGGGTCAGGGCATCGGACTGAATGCCGGACTTGGCGTTCAGGGTAAGCTCGCGCGATGGCAGCCAGATCAGGCCCGTCAGCTTGTTGGCCACGGAGTCATTCAGCACGAACTGGGTCTTGGACAGGCCGGAAGCCTCGTACATCAGGAGGTTGGCATAGGTGCCACTGGAGGGCGCGCTGAGGTCGGCTGAGATGCCGCTGTTGAACTGGATCTTGGAGGTGTCGGCATAGTAGAAGGTGACGCCGGTGCCCTTCCAGGTGCCGCCGTTGACGTTCCATCCGCCGTTCTTGATGACATAGACGCCCGGCGCGAAATTGACCGTCGCCGATGAATTGTTGAAGTTGAACCAGCCGCAATAGACGCCCGGTGTCAGGTTCTGCGTCGCGGCGCTGTAGTTCTGATTCGAATAGGTGCAGGTCGATGATGCCGGTGTCGGCAGGGTGCCGGCATAGGGATCGCCCGAAGCCGCGCAACCGGTGACCAGGTTCGGCACGGTCACCGAATTTTTGATGATATTGGTGCCCTGGACGCACAGCTTTTTGAAGTTCAGGCTGCTGCCGGAATTGAAGATGGCGGCGGGATTGCCGGTCGACTTGACGTGAATCTCGCAGGACAAGGCTTGCACATTGGCGCCGCTGTTGACCAGAAGGGCCTGGCTGCCGCTTGGGTCCAGCACATAGATACAAGGCTTTCCCGCCGGCGCGATCGTGGTGGTCCCCTGGGCGACCGATTTGACGCTGACCGTCAGATCGTTCAAGCCCAGCAGCTTCATGAAATAGGTCGGGCTCTCCAGGCTCGCCGTGCCGGTCAGGGTAGTGGTGACATAGGATGACGACGAGGCCGAGGACGACGACACGGCGCTGCTGTAGGACTGCGACGCGCCGTCCATGTCGTCGGCGACGTTCTGTTTGAAGGCGTTACTGGCGGATGTGCCCATCTGACTTGATGCGCGCACGCCCGTCAGAACGGCGGCATCCAGGGCGTTCTGCATGTCATGTCGCAGGTTGGACGCGTTGAACAGATCCAGAGCTCCGCCGCCTGCTGCAATCACCAGCGTCGCCGAAAGGCCGTAGATCATGGCCGCATTACCGCGCGTATCGCGCCAGAAAGCCCAGTTTCTCATCAACACTACCCGAATATTTTTTTCAAATATCGGATAGTGGGATGAAGATGGCGTTAAACCTGTGGGTTAACGCCGTTACGCTAGCCTTCCGAAGTTCAGAGACTGCGGCCCGGCATCCGTTGTGCGCCCTCGGGCGCCGTAGGTGGTTGCCTGGTTTCGGATCTTGTTGAGGTCTTCTGCGACGGCGGAGATGATCCCCTCCGTCACCGTTTTGGCGGCGTTGACGGCGTGTTCGTAGCGGTGCAGCCGCTCCTGGAAAACAACCGTGGCGTCGCGCAGAGCGCTCTTGTCAATGGGCGTCATCCCGCCCAGCAGGGACGGATCGGCCTTGATTCGGGCGGTTTCCAGCCGATACAGATTGGACAACTGGCGGGTTTCCTCGATCCGGTCGTGGAGGTCTTGCGGACGGTGGGCTTCCAGGACCTCGATCTCGTGGGCGAGACGGTCACCCAGACGAAGGGTAAGCGCCAGCAACTGGCGGGCACGGTCGGAACCGTTTTGGGCGGACAGGGCCATCAGATCGAGCCTTCCTGAAGTTTGATCAATTGCTTTTGCATCATGTCGGAGATGCCGATGCCGCCGCGGCGGGTGATGTTTTGCGCCATGGCATCGATTTGGAAGGAGCGCATGGCCGCTTCGCCTTCGCCGCCGCCGAAGGGGCCATCGGTCGTGAGGCCTTCGAACATCGGCTTGAGCAGGTTCGACAGCACCATCGACTCGAAATCGGCGGCCAGCTTGGTGTTCTGGTCCGCCTGAGCAGAGCGGGCGCGACTACCCAACTGGGCCTGGCCCGCGGCGCTGGCCTCGCTCTGGGCGGACTGGAGGGTGAGGAGGGCGGAAGAAGCCATCATAAAATTACCTGCCTAATTACCTAACCGGGCCAACTACATGACTTGACCAATTACATGACTTGACCAATTACATGACTTGGATGTCGGCCTGGAGCGCACCTGACGCCTTGATGGCCTGAAGGATGGAGATCATGTCGCGGGGGCTGACACCCAGGGCGTTGAGACCGGCGACCAGGTCGGACAGGGTAGAGCCGCCGCCCAGTTGCAGAAGTTGCTTGCCCTTTTCCTCTTCGATACTGATGTCGGTGGCCGGAATGGTCGCCGTTTGCCCCTGGGAGAACGGAGCGGGCTGGCTGACATCCGGGCGTTCGTCGACGCGGATAGTGAGATTGCCCTGGGCAATGGCAACACGCGATATGCGGACGTTCTCGCCCATGACGATAACACCGTTGACCTCATCGATCACGACCCTGGCCGGAACGTCGATATCGACAGACAAGGGTTCGATCAGGGTTACGAAGCTCATCATGGTCTGGCCCGCCGGGGCACGGATGGCGACGACAGACGGGTTTTCCGCCACGGCTGTGCCGGGGTATTGGGCTGTGATCGCCGCAGCGATCCGCTGGGCGGTCGTAAAGTCCGGGTTGCGCAGGGTCAGGCGGACGACGGGCTGGCTGTTGAAGTCGAACGCTGTCTGGCGCTCGATGATGCCACCCGACGAAATGCGCCCCGCAGTGGGAACGCCCTTGGTCACCGACGAGCCCGAGGCGCCGCCGGCCGAAACCGAACCCGTCTGCACCGTGCCTTGCGCCACTGCATAGACTTCGCCATCGGCACCGATCAGCGGTGTGACCAGCAGAGTGCCGCCGAGCAGGCTCTTGGCGTCACCGGCTGCGGACACGGTAATATCGAGCCGCGACCCAGGCGCGGCGAAGGGGGGCAGTTCCGCCGTGACCATGACGGCGGCGGCGTTCTTGGTGTTCAGATTGGCGTCGCGGACATTGATCCCCAGCCGTTCCATCATGGCTTCCATGCTTTGTTTCAGCATGGGCGAGTTGCGGACGGTGTCGCCGGTGCCATTGAGACCCACGACGATGCCGTAGCCGACCAACTGGTTGCCGCGCACGCCTTCTACCTCGACGACATCCTTGATGCGCGATGCCGCCTGGGCGCCGCTGGCGGCCGCCAGGCCGATCAGGATGGCGGCAAAAGTCTGTTTCCACTGGATGCGCATCATTCACTCGCCGGTTAACCACGTAAGTCGCTGTCTGAATGCGATTTTCGTGCCAGCCGGAAAGCGATGAAATTCCTTTTGGAGTCAGGGCGTTGTCGGACGCGAGTTTTCAAGGGAGAGGGCGCGCGGAAATTCTTGCCGAGCCGTTAAGGCTTCGCTTACCCTCATGCGGCAATATTGGCCTAATGGCCGCAGTATGTCCGGCCTTCGACGCAGAATTCGCGCCATGCTTTGTCCAATACGGCCCAATTCAAAGGTGCGTCATGAATTTCAGGATCAATCCGGCAACCGGCATGAATATTCCCGCCGCGACGGGTGGGCCCAGGCGTGCCGGTGGCGATTTTTCCATGGCCAAGTCGGGTGAGGCGCCTAAGTCCGCCGCGACGGCCCAGGCCTCGGCGGCCTTCGGCATGGTCGGTATGGATGCCCTTCTGGCCTTGCAGGGGGAGGAAGACGTCCTGACCGGTCGTCGCCGCCGCCAGATCAAGCGCTCGCATGACATGCTGGATGCACTGGACGATCTGAAGGTCAGCGTTCTGTCGGGCGATATCAATGACGAAGCCCTTTTGCGGCTGCAAAGCCTTATTGCCCAGCACCGCGAAGACCTGAACGACGATCGTCTCCAGGGCTTGCTGAACGAAATCGAAACCCGGGCCTTTGTCGAACTGGCCAAGCGGAAGCTGATGTAGGCGGAACAATGACTGCCTTCAGGCATAAATTGTACGCAGCGGGCGACAGGAAATGGTTTTCGGCCGCTGCGCATTGTTGCGCCAGCCATACGGCGCCTGAGAGCAAGTCCTTCCCGCGGCGCTTGAGCGCTTAAATGTTGCAAAACCTTCAATAATCTCGCAGCGCAGCAAAAGAAAATTCACTTCACAGGGTTATCCTGCGGCTCTATAAGCCGCCCACATCCAGACGGCGGTACGGATGGTACTGTTCTTGCTTGAGAGTATCCGTGAAATGTGCGGCTAGGCGCATTTTCGGGGTTTGGTGTTCGATTTTAGGGGTCCGACAAGCTTATGCCGTCTACAGATGTGCCGGAACTGGCCACAAGCTATCGTCCTTCCGAGGACGAAGATTATATGAATGCCCGTCAGCTGGCCTATTATCGCGCCAAGCTGAACGCCTGGAAGGATGAGATCCTCAGAGGCGCCAAGGAAACTGTCAATATTATGCAGAAGGAAACGGAGAACCACCCGGACCTGGTGGACCGCGCTTCCTCCGAATCGGACCGGGCGCTGGAATTGCGTACCCGCGACCGTCAGCGCAAGCTGATCTCCAAGATCGATGAGGCGATTTCGCGTATCGACGACGGCTCCTACGGCTATTGTGAAGAGACCGGCGAGCCGATCGGCCTTGGCCGTCTGGAAGCCCGTCCGACCGCTACGCTGTCGATCGAGGCCCAGGAACGTCATGAGCGTTCCGAGCGCGTCCATCGCGACGACTGATCGGGGCCATAGGGGAGGCGATGCATCAATTTACCGGAAATCTCGTGGGGCTGTGGCTCCGCGGCGTTACGCGCTGGGTTACCCGCAAGCGCTGTCGCTTCGCACTGGTGACGCCGCCTTTTCTGTCGCGTCAGGTTCTGCTGGCCAAGGACGGGCAATCACCTCTGCAACTGTTTGCCCGTGACCGTCATGATATGAACATGTACAATTACATGTTTCTCGACGAGCCCTACAGTTTCCGTAAAATGAAGCGCGAGGCCTGTATCACGAAGGCTTTCGACGATATCGTGCGCGATAAGGCGCGCCCTTTCATCGTGGACTGCGGTGCCAATATTGGTTCGGCGACGGTCTATTTCGGTCAGACCTACCCCCAGGCCACCGTGGTCGCCATCGAGCCGGAAGCGGGGAATTTCGCGGTTCTGGAGCGTAACTGCGCCCAACTCGGCAATGTCCGTCCCATCCTGGCCGGGGTCTCCAATCAAAGCGGCATGGCCGATACGATCGATACCGGACTGGGGCATGATGCCTTCCGTACCCGTGTCAGCGACACAGGCACGACACCTCTGGTTTCGATGAACGACCTTCTGCGGGAGGCCGAGACGCGTGGCGAAAAGCCCTTCATCGTCAAGATCGATATCGAAGGTTTCGAGGCGCAGCTTTTTTCCAGCGATACGGAATGGGTCGACAAATTCCCCGTTGTGATTATCGAATTTCACGACTGGATGCTCCCACGCCAAAAGACCTCTCAGAACGCACTGCGCGTCCTGGCAGGCCTGGACCGCGATTTCATTCTCAAGGGCGAAAATATCTTCAGCATCTCCAACCGGCTCCGCAATCCGCAAAGCGCCGATTCCTGAACCCTTGAGCTTCCACGCAGGGCGTGACAGGATCGCGCCTGAACATGGAGATTGTCATGGAGTTCAAATCGATCGCTGTGGCTGCGGTGTTGACGCTGCTTACCGCGCCGGCGCATGCCGGAAGTGTCACTGAGCTCACCTGGCTCACCGGATGCTGGGTACAGAAGGCGATGGGCGTGACTCTCGAAGAAACCTGGCTGGCGCCCTCCGGCGGCGCGCTTCTGGGCGTCGGCCGAACGGTCCGCGACGCCGACAACGCTTTGCGCAATTACGAATTCATGAAAATCGATTCGCCCGACGGCGTCCTGACCTTCACTGCCGATCCGTCCGGTCAGGAAGGCGCCAGCTTTCCCGTCAAGACGCAGACCGCCGATGAAATCGTCTTCGAACAGTCGGGACATGACTTCCCGCAGCGGGTCGTCTACCGCAAGGGCACAAACGGCCTGCACGCCCATATCGAAGGTGTTATCGACGGCCAAACCAAGACCATCAACTTCGACTATGAACGGTGCCAGCCATGAAAAAGCTTTTGATCCTCGGCCTGTGGGCGGCTGCCAGTGCCGCCTGTGCCCAGAGCGACTATGATAAGTCCAAAGCCACCGAAGTCTACACGCCTGTGCCCAAGGCCGTCGATACGACAGGACCGGTGCCGTCCGACGCCGTCATCCTGTTTGACGGCGGCAACCTCGTTTCCTGGGAGGCCGTCAAAGGCGGTCCCGCCCCGTGGAAACTGGTCGATGGCGCGCTGGAAGCAACCAAGGGTACGGGTGACATCCGCACCAAACAGAGCTTTTGCGATGTTCAGTTGCATGTTGAGTGGATGACCCCGGCCGTACCGGCGCAGAACGCTCCGACCGGCCAGGCGCGCAACAACAGCGGTGTCTTCCTGCAGGAGCGCTACGAGGTCCAGGTGCTCGATTCCTACCAGGCAGGCACCTATGTCAACGGCCAGGCCGGATCGGTCTATAAGCAGTCTGTGCCGCTCGTAAACGCCTCACGGCCGCCCCAGACCTGGCAGACCTACGACATCATCTACAAGGCGCCGAAGTTTGACTCTGCCGGCCAGGTTAGCGAAAAGGCCCGCGTGACCGTGCTGCACAACGGGGTGGTGGTGCAGAATGGGTTCGAGATCGCAGGACCAACCGCCTGGATCGGTCATCCGCTGTACGAAAAGCACGACTGCGCGCCGATCAAACTGCAGGACCACGGCGATGCCGTGCGCTTCCGCAATATCTGGGTGCGCCCCCTGTAAGTGATTTTGGACGCCTCATGCCAAAGAAGGTTTCTGGCCACGTTTTGGCATGAGGCTAGACGACCCTACGCGTATCGATATCCACGTCAACCGTGGCCATGCCGGCAATGGCCGGCAGGACGCCTTCGACTGTATCGACGCTGTGGTAGGTGTTGCGGAAGCTCGTCGGGGTGAATTCGGTCGCCAGGGTGTGGTCGATCAGCGCAAAGAACGGATCCCAAAACCCATTCACATTCAGAAAGATCACAGGCTTTTTGTGCAAATCCAGGCGTCGCCATGACATCAGTTCGATAACTTCTTCCAACGTGCCCACGCCACCCGGCAGGACGATGAACGCGTCCGATTCTTCGAACATCATCATCTTGCGCTCGTGCATGTTGGTGACCATGCGGGTCTCGACGTCGTCATAGACGATTTCGCGGCTGCGCAGGAATTGCGGCATGATGCCCAGCACCTTGCCGCCGGCATCGTGGACGGCGCGGGCGGTTTCGCCCATGAGGCCAACCCCGCCGCCGCCGTAGACCAGGCGCAAACCTGCCCCGGCCAGAACCTGGCCCAAGTCCAGTGCAGCCTGGCGATAGGATGGATCGTTGCCGAAGGATGAGCCGCAGAACACACAAACGGATTTGATATCGGATTTGGACAGGGGCATTGTCTTCGCTACCTCGTTACACACCAGTTTAACTTGCTTCGTTTTTTTTGCACAAGCGGTATCTAACCCGCTAAAAGTGAAAACGAAAAGGGAATACGGCGACCAACGTGAAAAGATTTGCGGTCACAACTGCGCCTGCGATGGCGGCGATTCTGCTGGGACTGACGGCCTGTCAGCCTGTGAAGCCCAGCGCTGAAGCTGCGGCGGCGGCTGAACTGCGCGCCCGCGGTTACAGTCGCGTCCCGGAGGTCACTTCCGTCATCCAGGAAGGCGAGGTCTTCGTCGTCTTCGGCCAGGCAACCCAGAGAGGCCGTGTAAATCTTATCTATTCCGGCACCAACGCGGCCGGTCAGAGCGTCAGGTCCTATCTCGGCGACGAGGCGGACAAGACGGGCCAGTTCCGCGTTCCTGAGGTGCCGATCGGCGTCAATGGGGGGCTGTATGACCTGACCGTGGATTCGGAACGCGACCGTGACGCCGAAACCGCGACATCACAAGCGCCTGACAGCGTGCAGATCGACCAGCGTGGACGGACCATGCGCGCAGAAGGACGGCTGTTCGTGCCGCGTGGGCGGCCGGACAAGGCCGCCATGTTGTTGCCTGGCGGTGCGGCGCGGTCGCTATCGAAGGAAAAACTGATTCTGGCGGCTGCCGATTACGACAGTACCGGTGGCATTGCCGTAGCAGGCCACGTGGCGCCGACAACGACGGTCAATCTGGTCGTCAGCGGCATCATCATCGGACGCAGCCAAAGCGATGACCAGGGTCGCTATCAGGTGACAGGCCAGATTGCCGCGCCCGGTGAACTTGAAACGGGGCTGGAGATCGAAATCGAGACGGACAAGCAGTCCGAAAAGCGGACCATTCCGGTATCGCTGCCTGCTCCCGGCGATCGCATCACGCCGGTTGACGGCGCATGGCGAGTCGACTGGACCCTGCCGGGTGGGGGCGTGCAAACGACGATCGTATTTTGATCGCCGCGCGTCTTACATCATCTCGTCCTGCTTCTGCTTGGTCGATGAGAACAGTTTTTTCAGGAATTCGGTAATGCCGTGACGCTTGGCCTTGCGGGCGACGGCATCGTCACTGACCAGCCAGGCAATCTGAATCACCCGCCGTTCGCCTTCGAAGGGCTTATGGCCATGCCACGAATTGTCGAGGCGCGGAAAGGCGATGAAGTGGCCGTAGCCCGGATTGACCTCTTCGGTGCCCGGACCATCCTGATCAGGGCCTTCCAGGAACCGCAGGTTGCCGCCGCTGGCGCCTTCGCGGTTGAGGTAGATCAGAGCAGACGCCAGTTTATCGGCGCCGTCGGTATGCGTCCGGCCATCTTTCAGCGCTGACCATTTTCGCACCGTAACCCAGGAGGGCTTTCCGACCAGGTCAACGCCAAGTTTGTCGCCCACGGCCCTGGCGAAAGCCTCGCTGCGAACCTCTTCGAGCAGAGTCCGGAAGGCGGGGCCCATCGGAAAATCCTCAGGGCGCATGAAGCCGGTCTTGTTGATCTGGGGGAAGTCGCGTTCGATCTCGCCTTCCAGTTCCGTCGGCAGGATATCGGCGCCGATGAGATTACGGAAGGGGTAGTCGTTGGCGGGAGTGGCGGAAATCGAGTCGTAACGCAGCATGGGAATTACCTGAAAAGAGACCGCGCCTTATAACACGGTCTCTATGGCAAATCCTAGACGGCAATCCATCTAAGCGTTCTCGTTAAGCCTCCGGGCTAAGCCTCCGTGCTAAGCTCCGGGCTAAGCGTCCTGGCGGGCTTCGATATGGGCGTCAATGACGGCCGGTTCGTCGGCCGCAGGGACATAATAGGTGCTGGTGTCGACGGTGGGGGCGGCCAGGCTGGTCTGCGGCATGTTGATGACCAGGATGGCGGTGACGGCGATCAGAACCAAGGCCAGCAGGGCGAACATGGTCGTTGACGCTGAACGATAGGACATGGACGCCTCCGGGGTAAAAGCCTGGGCGTACTATCGGATCAGGGCCGTAAGTTTGATATCGGATGCGAGGCGAGGAAATGCAAAGCCCCGATATGTGGCGTATGCAGTTTGCTTTTTCATCGGAAGAAAAAGCCTGGCTCCCCGAACAGGACTCGAACCTGTGACAAGTCGATTAACAGTCGACTGCTCTACCAACTGAGCTATCGGGGAATGACCTCAGGCCTTGGCAAGGCGCGCCCTATAGCAAGGCTTTGAGGGGCATGGCAAGCCTGAATGCAGATTTTTCACAACAAAACTTCGACAATCATTCAGGGCACAAAAAAAGCCCGAACATACGCCCGGGCTTTTGAGTTTGGTGATGGTGGGTGTCTTCAAAAAAGCAAAGACAACGCCGTTATTGCGGATGTCGGGTTAATGAAGCGTAAATTCTCTTGGTTGGCGAAAAATAAACAGGGTGGAATACCGTTCATGACTAATTAACCAGCCGGATATGAAGCTCCGCGAAACAACACAGAGGAATACGCCGTGCGCCTGTCTGCCCAACTGTCCCGCATCCGCGTCCTCCTGACTGTGGTCGTGGTCGGCGCTGGGGGGCTCGCGGTCCTGGCCGCATTTCCGTTGAACGTTCTGATGCTGGTTGCAGCCCTTACCGTTGTGGCTCTCGCCGTTGTCGGACTGGTACTGACGGGGCGGCGGCTGGCCGCGGGGGTTAGCGAAATGGACCGCGACATCGATTCGCTGCGCAACCGCGCGGAGGTCCAGGCTGTACGCGACGAAGAAGCCGCGCAAATGGCAGCAGCGCTTGACGACGAGCGGCGCACCTCGGTCCAGGCCCTGGCGACAAAGCTGGAGCAGCAGGTCTCGGGTCTGTTTGACGCACTGACGCGTTCATCCAATGCCATGACGTCCTCGGCAGAACATATGAGTCAATCGGCGTTTTCGGCTTCCGAGAGCGCCGGAAAGGTCGCTTCTGTGGCCATAGAAACCTCGCAGAACGCCCAGAAGGTCGCGTCTACGGTGATGGAGTTGTCCCAGACCGCTAACGAAATCGCCAACTCGCCCCACGAATCGACCCAGGTGTCGGCGCGTGCCTCGGCTGAGGCCGAAGCCACATCGGCGATGATGACGCGACTGGGCCGCAGCGCCGACGAAATCACCGCTGTGGTCGATATGATCACCTCGATTGCCCAGCAGACCAACCTCCTGGCGCTGAACGCCACCATCGAAGCGGCGCGGGCCGGGGAGCATGGCGCTGGCTTTGCTGTTGTCGCCTCCGAGGTCAAGACCTTGTCGCAACAGACCGAAAAGGCCACCCGGGACATTACGGCGAAGGTTCAACAGATACAGGCCGATGCCAACGGCGCCCGGTCCGCCATCGCTGCGATCGTCACCACGATCGGTGAGCTTCGCGCCGGCGCCGATGACATCGCCCGTTCGGTGGCTGCCCAGCAGATGGCGACGTCACGCATCGCCGATACGGTGGAAAATCTGGCTGCGGGCTCGCAGAGCGTTGGAGATGATATCGATTCGGTGCGCAATGTCGCGAGCGAAACCGGCCAGGTTGCCAGCGTGGTCTTCGAAGAGGCCAAGTCGGTCAGCGAAGTTTCGGCCTCGCTGCGGCGTGAGATCGGCACATTCCTGACGTCGGTGCGGGCGGCCTGATCAACGGCTTTTTGCCAGCGGGCCGATAACCTCGATCGAATCGGTGGCTACTCCCATGCGCCACGATTTCGGCACCTTGGCGTAATCTTCCGGCGTATTGATGCTGGGGAGGCCGTTGGTGCTCTTCATCGGGCCAACGAGATAGATGTAACTTCCAGCTTTTGCGAAACGTTCCTGCAGGCGATTGGGGTAGCCCCACATCACCCAGGTGAGGTTCTGCGGCACGTAGACGGTGGTGTTGTGGCAGGCCTTGGGGACGTAGCCGCTCCAGCCAAGCGCGATGTAAGTGAAACCACAGGTTTTCAGGGCCTGTTTGCTGACCGGCTTAAGGTCCGGGCGCAGTTCGGCCAGGCGCTGGGCCGAACGCTCGCCGGCGAAGACGCTCAGCCGTTGCGGATGGGCCTCTGGATGCTCACGCAGCCATGCGTCCAGTTTCTCAGATTCGCGCGGACTGTTGCTCTTGATGTTGATCAGGAAGGCCTTGTCGGGGAAGGCCGTCAGGACTTCGGACAGGGACGGCATCTGTGCTTTGAACCGGCCGCGGAAAGGGAAGGTCTTGCCGCCGTCGTGCGTATAGCCGTAGCCGATATCCAGCGCCTTCAATGCCGCAAGGCTGTGCTCGCGGGTGACGCCCTTGCCATCGGTGCGGCAGTCTACGGTCCAGTCGTGAAAGACGGCAAAATCGCCGTCTGTCGTGGGATGAATGTCGATCTCGACCGCATCAGCGCCAGCGTCGAAGGCTGCGCGCATCGATGGCAGAGTGTTTTCCAGATAGTCGTGGGTCGGCTTGGCGATTCGCGTCGCAGTACAGGTGTCGTTCTTCAGGCCGTCGCGATTGTAATGCTGATAGACGCCGCGGTGCGCCAGCAATTGCGGCTGCGAGTCCGGCGCAGAGGCCAGCCAGGACGCATTCATGACATACAGGATGGCGGATGCCGCGGCCAAAGACCCGGCGGCCACATAACGTGTCTTCACGACGCACTCCCTCGACCGCGGCAACTTAGCCGCGGGTGGGCGCGTTTGTACAGGGGAGAATGGAGGCCTGACCCGGAGTCGAACCGGGCTTCACGGATTTGCAATCCGGTGCGTAACCGCTCCGCCATCAGGCCTCACTGGAGCGAAGGGCGATCAGCTATCAGATCGTCCCGTTCATCGCAATTGCTTATATGAAAATTCCTGAGGAATATTTACCGCCTTTGCTCTCGTCGCACGGCGCAATTTGCGGCGCAGGGTAATTGCAGTCTGGCGCGCGCATGCCTATAAGAGCGCATACGAGTCCGCGTCCTTTTTCGAGAACTTATCCCATGGATTTCCACGCCGCCCGTCAGAACATGGTCGAATCCCAGGTCCGGGTGAACGATGTCACCGATACCGCGCTGCAACTGGCCATGCGCCATGTTTCGCGCGAGCGCCTGTGCGCGCCGTCCCAGGGCTTTGCCGCCTATGGTGATGTCGAGGTCGCCATCGCGCCGGGTCGGGTGCTGATGGCGCCGCGCGACGTCGCCAAGCTGCTGCAATCGCTCGAACCGCGCGCCGGCGAAACCGCCCTGGCGATCGCCGCGCCCTATGCCGCCGCTGTTCTGGCCCATGCCGGTCTCACGGTCACGGCCCAGGAAGCCGATCCGCGCGCCCAGGCGGTGGTTGAACCCTACCTGAAGGAACTGGGCGTCAGGATCGAGACCAACGACCTCAAGATTCCGGCGGGCCGCGACTACGATGTCATCGTCATCGAAGGCGCCGTCGCCGAACTACCGGCCGCCTGGTTGAAGGCGTTGAAGGTCGGCGGTCGCCTGGCGGTGGTGCTGAAAGACAGCAAGATCGGCCGCGCGCGGCTCTATATCCGTCTGGAAGCCGGTTTCTCGGAACGTGAGGTCTTCGATTCGTCGCCGTCGACCCTGCCGGGCTTTGCGCGCACGCCCAGTTTCGAATTCTGAAAGAGTGCTGCCAAAAACGCGTCGTTGCAGGGTAGAGTGATGCAACCGTGCGACGGCCGGCATTTTAGATACGCCTGAAACGGCAAATGAATAAAGCTTAACTCGCCAAGTCTAAAAATGTCTGGCAGGAAGAGTCCGCAAGTTTTACGCAATTGACGGGCAGGGTGGTCTGGACCACCCGCTCGACCTGCCGGCGCAGCCGGAGTTACTATCGGGGTACATGATGACCATGTTGAAGTTCGGACGTTCTTTTTCCTCGGGTTTGGCCTCAGGTTTGGCCTTGGGGCTGGGAACATTGGTAACCGCGTCGGTGCTGGCCCTGGGCGCCGCCACGGCTGTCAGTGCGGAAAGCCTGAATGAGGCGATCGCCCAGGCCTATAACCAGAATCCGACCCTGGCGCGCGCCCGCGCGGCCCAGCGCGCGGCGGACGAACGTTACGTCCAGACGCGTTCGGAGTTTGGTCCGTCGCTCAGCGTCGGCGGAAGCGTCAACTACACAGACACCGACACCTCGTTCCAGCCAGGCAACCAGCGTTCGAACACGTCGCTGTCGGTCAGTGCCGACCAGAATATTTTCACCTCGGGCGGCCTGACCAACTCATTGCGCGCTTCGGAGGCCAATATCCGGGCCGGGCAGCAGGATCTGCGCTCGACCGAATCCCAGGTGCTGCTGGACGTCATCCAGGTCTATACGGCCGTGCGCCGTGATCAGCAGGCGCTGAAGATTTCGCAGGACAATTACGACATCCTGAAGCAACAGCTTGAACAGACACAGGCCCAGTTCGATGCCGGTCAGCTGACTCGCACCGACGTCGCCCAGTCCCAGGCCCGCCTGTCGGCCTCAGCCGCGTCGCTGGCCCAGGCCCAGGCGCAGCTGGACGCTGACCGCGCCCAGTATGTCGCCATTGTCGGCCAAGCGCCGATCGGCCTGGAAGCGGAACCGGTTCTTCCGGGGCTGCCGGCTGATTTCAATACTGCCCTGCAGACCGCCGAGCGCAACAATCCGGACCTTCAGGCCTCGCTCTATGCGGAAGACGCCGCCAAGGCCAATCTGGGCGCTGCCCGTTCGGTGTTCGGCCCGACCGTGTCGCTGGGCGCCGTCTACAGCGGCACCACGCCGACCGACGATCTCGGTGGTTTCGGTGACGCCGCCGGTGCTACGGCGACATTGCGCTTCAATGTGCCTCTGTTTAGCGCCGGTCTCAACGGTTCGCGCGTCCGCGAGGCGGCTGAAAACTACAATGCCCAGAAGATCAGCACGGAAATCACGCGCCGTGCCGTGGTATCGTCCGTGTCCCAGGCCTGGTCGCAGATGATCGCTGCCCGTTCGGCCGTGTCGTCCAACCAGGAGCAGGTCCGTGCCGCTCAGGTCGCCGCCGAGGGGGTCAAGACCGAGCAGCAGGTCGGCCTGCGCACCAATATCGAAGTTCTGAACGCGCAGCAGGAACTGAAGTCGGCCCAGTTGCAACTGCTGGAGGCCGAGCGCACCCAGTATGTCGCCGCCAGCCAGTTGCTGTCGGTCATGGGTGGCATGACGGTGCAGGCATTCGTGCCGAGCATCGAAGTGTACGACCCGCAGGAAAACTTCAACAACGTCAAGTCGAAGGGGTGGACTCCTCTGGAGCCGGTATCGCGGGCGCTGGACGGACTGGCTGCCGGCGGCAGCAAGTAAAACGCATTGGAATTTTATGCGAAGTGACGCCTGCGATCCGTCGCAGGCGTTCGCTTTATCACAGAAAAATTAGCCTTTTCGACGAAATTCGCCCCGCAAACCCTGTCTGGAGTGTTGCCAAGGTGGTCGAACACATGTCACCCTTACCGCGACTTCAGTTTTGAAATCCGATTCGCAGGCGCTTAAAAACATGGCAGAACAATCCGCACACGAACCGACCATGGAGGAAATTCTCGCCTCTATCCGCCGTATCATCTCGGAAGATGACGCGCCGGAAGCCGAGAAGCCCGCGCCGGTTGCCGCGGCCCCCGAGCCCGAGCCGGAACCCGAACCCCTGCCGGTCATTGAGGAAGAACCAGAAGAGGACGTCCTGGAGCTAACCGAAACCTACGATGCGGCGCCCACCATCTCGATTGGTGACATCGACGCCTATGAGCCGATCAGGCCGGAGCCGGCCCCGACGCCCACGCCCGTCTACAAGCCGGAACCGCGCCGCGAGTCGCTCGTCAGCGAGCGTACGGAATCGAGTGCCGCTTCGGCGTTCGGTTCACTGACGTCGTCTCTGCTGGTGCCGCATAGCGACCGCACGCTGGAAGACGTCACCAAGGACCTGCTGCGCCCGCTGCTGCAACAGTGGCTGGACTCGCACTTGCCAGCCATCGTCGAAGAAGCCGTACGTGCCGAAGTCGAACGCATTGCACGACAGGGCCGCCGGTAAAACTGGATTTCCTCCATACCACCTGATAAGAGCGGCGTCCTGTGACGCCGCTTTTTTCATTTTCGTCGCCATCTCCTTTCGTTTTTGACCTCCTGAAAGACCATGCTGGAAAAGACTTTTGACCCCGCCGCCGTTGAACCCCGTCTGTATCAGATGTGGGAAAAGTCGGGCGTATTCGCCCCGATCGACGACCCGAAAGCGGAAACCTTTTCCATCGTCATCCCGCCCCCCAATGTCACAGGCAATCTGCACGTCGGTCATGCGCTGAACAACACGCTCCAGGATGTCCTCACACGCTTCGAGCGCATGCGTGGCAAGGCGGCCCTTTGGCTGCCCGGGACCGACCATGCCGGTATCGCCACCCAGATGGTGGTCGAGCGGCAATTGGCGGCTGCCGGCAATATCGGCCGCCGCGACATGGGCCGCGAGGCCTTTGTCGCCAAGGTCTGGGAATGGAAGGCCGAGTCGGGCGGCAATATTGTGCGTCAGTTGCGTCGTTTGGGCGCCTCATGTGACTGGTCGCGGGAGCGCTTCACCCTGGACGAGGGGCTGTCGGCGGCGGTGCGCAAGGTCTTTGTCCAACTGCATCGCGACGGGCTGATGTACCGCGACAAGCGCCTGGTCAACTGGGATCCGCAGTTTCAGACCGCCATTTCAGATCTCGAAGTCGAGCAGAAGGAGGTCGACGGCCATTACTGGCATTTCGCCTACCAACTGGCCGACGGCGTTACCTATGGGCATCCGGTCAAGGATGAGGACGGCAACGAAACGGTCGAAACACGCAACTACATCGTTGTCGCCACGACCCGGCCGGAGACGATGCTGGGGGATTCCGGTGTCGCCGTTCACCCCGAGGACGAGCGCTACAAGGGGCTTATTGGCAAGGACGTCATCCTGCCAATCACCGGTCGGCGCGTGCCGATCGTCGGCGACGACTATGCCGATCCGGAAAAGGGCTCCGGCGCGGTCAAGATCACACCGGCGCATGATTTCAACGACTTCCAGGTTGGCAAACGGCATGATCTGGCTCAGATCAACGTCATGGACGAGATGGCGCGGATCATCGTCGCGCCGTACGAAAATGAGGACCGTTTCGCGGCGCGCAAGGCCATCGTCGCGCGCGCCGAAGAAGAGGGCTGGCTGAAGGCAATTGAGAAGACCCGCCACATGGTCCCCCATGGTGACCGTTCCGGCGTGGTCATTGAGCCGTTCCTGACCGACCAGTGGTATGTCAATGCCGGTGAGCTGGCCAAGGAGGCGGTGCGCGCCGTCGAGGATGGCCGCACGGTCTTCGAGCCGAAATCGTGGGAAAAGACCTATTTTGAGTGGATGCGCAACATCGAGCCGTGGTGTGTGTCGCGCCAACTGTGGTGGGGGCATCGAATCCCGGCTTGGTACGGTCCGGACGGCACGATCTTTGTCGAGATGTCTGAGGCCGACGCCCTGAAGGCGGCTCAAGCCCACTATGGCAAGGCGACACCGCTGAAGCAGGACGAGGACGTTCTGGACACCTGGTTCTCGTCGGCCTTGTGGCCATTCTCGACCATGGGCTGGCCGGACAAGACTGACGACCTGAAGCGCTTCTACCCGACCCATACTCTGATCACCGGATTCGACATTATCTTCTTCTGGGTCGCCCGGATGATGATGATGGGCCTGCACTTCACCGGTGAGGCGCCGTTCAAGCGCGTCTTCATCAATGCCCTTGTCCGCGACGAGAAGGGCCAGAAGATGTCGAAGTCAAAAAACAACGTCATGGACCCGCTGGTTCTGATCGACGAGTTCGGCGCCGATGCGTTGCGTTTCACCATGACCGCCATGTCGGGCCAGGGGCGCGACATCAAGTTGTCGAAACAACGCATTGAAGGCTATCGCAATTTTGGCACCAAGCTGTGGAATGCCACACGTTTTGCCCAGATGAACGAGTGCGCCCGCGTCGACGGCTTCGACCCAGCGTCAGCCAGGCTGACCCTGTCGCGTTGGATTCGCGGCGAGGTCCAGAAGACCCAGGCAGCGCTGACTGCAGCGCTGGAGGCCTGTGCCTTCGACGATGCGGCCAATGTGCTGTACCGGTTCATCTGGAACGTTTTCTGCGACTGGTACCTGGAACTGGCCAAGCCGATTCTGAACGGCGACGACGAAGTCGCGACGACCGAAATCCGCGCAATGACGGCCTGGGTGCTCGACCAGGCCATGGTTATGCTTCATCCGGTCATGCCGTTCATTACCGAGGAACTGTGGCAGCAGACCGGCGGCCAGAATATAAAAAATGGCGGGATGTTGATCAACCACAGCTGGCCGAAGTCGGATGCGTCGGCGGTCGATGGCGAGGCCGACGACGAGATCAACTGGCTGATTGACCTGATCACCGAGATACGCTCGATCCGCTCGGAGATGAACGTGCCGGGTTCGGCGCGGGCGCCGCTGGTTTTGACGGGGGCATCGGAGGTGACACGTGCGCGTATCGCGACGCACGAGGACCTGATTCTGTTCCTGGGTCGTTTGTCCAGGGTCGAGGCGGCGGAAACGCCCGCCGCCGGTTCGGTGCCATTCGTGGCGGGTGAAGCGACGGCGCATCTGGCGATTGCCGAATTCATCGACTTGAAGGCGGAGCAGGCCCGCCTGTTGAAAGACATTGCGGCTTTCGACAAGTCGATCGACGGCGTCAGGCGCAAGCTCGACAATCCGGAGTTCGTCAAGAAGGCGCCGGAAGAGGTGATCGAGGAAAACCGCGAACGCCTGGCCGAAGCCGAGAGCGGCAAGGCGAAGCTGGCCGCCGCCCTGGAACGTCTGAAGGTCGCGCTTTAGAGCGCGTTTCGATCCGGAAGAATCGGATCGGCGCTCTGAGATTTTTTTTTGAGCGCATCCCAAAAAGTGCGCACGCGTTTCGGGATGCGCTTTGAGGCGCAACCTACAACACACCCGTCTTCAACAGCTCTGTCGCGTGGTTGGCGGCGCGCGCCGTCAAGGCCATGTAGGTCAGGGACGGGTTCTGCACCGCCGAGCTGGCCATGCAACTGCCGTCGGTGATGAAGAGGTTGGGCACGTTGTGCGACTGGCACCAGCCGTTCAGCACCGAGGTCTTCGGATCGCGCCCCATCCGCGCCGTGCCCATTTCGTGGATCTTGTTGCCGGGCGCCGTCAGGGATTCCATGGTTACATCTGAGGCCCGAACATTAACACAGCCCCCGGCCGTCAGCATGTCCCGCGCATCCTTGGCTGCCGCCTGCATCAGCTTCAGCTCGTTCTCGCCCATTCGGCAGTCGATGATGGCCACCGGCATGCCCCACTTGTCGGTTTTGGTCTCGTGCAGACGGATATGGTTGCGGTAGTTGGGTAGCATATCGCCGAACGCGCCGATTCCGATACTCCAGGACCCCGGCGCACGATTGGCCTGCTTGAAATCCTGGCCGATTCCCGGCCGGTTACCGGTCCAGCCCGGCCGTGACGATGCGCCCTGGAAGCCGTAGCCGCGCAGGAACGGTTTGTCGTGCTCGGTGACGTTGGCGAAATTGGGGATATAGATGCCGCCCGGACGCCGGCCGGCATAGTAATAGTCGTCGAAGCCCGGCATTTCACCCCCGGCCCAGGCACCACCGAAATGGTCCATCAGATTGTGACCTAGTTGCCCAGAGCTATTGGCCAACCCATTCGGAAAGGTCTGTGACCGGGAATTCAGCATGATCAGGGTCGAGGCGACCGTCGAGGCGTTCAAAAAGATCAGTCGCGCGCTGTAGGTTTTGGCCTCGCGCGTATTGGCATCGATCACCCGCACGCCGGACGCGCGCTTCGATACCGGATCATAGTCGATCGAATGGACGATGGCGTGGCTGATTAAGGTCATGTTGCCGGTGTTGCGCGCCGCCGGCAGCGTCGCCGAGACCGACGAAAAATAGGCCCCGAAGGAACAGCCGCGGTGGCAGTGATCGCGCACCTGGCACGGCCCGCGCCCCAGATCCATCTGTTCCTGGGTCGGCGCCGTCAGGTGGGCGACGCGCGCAGCGATGACGCGGCGTGTCGGGAAGGCCTTGTTGACCCGCTCGGCGAAGGCTTTTTCCGGCATTGTCAGCTCGAAAGCCGGCTGGAAGACGCCATCGGGCAGGCTCGGGATCCCGTCGCGGTCGCCCGAAATGCCGGCGAAGCGCTCGACATGGTCGTACCACGGCGCCAGGTCGTCATAGCGGATGGGCCAGTCGACGCCGTGGCCGTCCTTCTTGTTGGCTTCGAAATCCTGCGGCCCGAAGCGATAGGAATGTCGGCCCCACATCAACGACTTACCGCCACTGTGATAGCCGCGCACCCATTCGAACGGCGCGTCTTGCGGCGTCTCGTAGGGCTGCTCGTCCTCCTTGACCCAGAACTGCTTGGTGGTCTCATGCACGACCCAGCCGACGGACTTCGACTGCATCGGATAGTGCTTTTTGAGCTCGTCTTCCGGGATGCGGTCGAGATTGGGCCGCTCCCACGGCGACAGCATGTCGGAATAGTCCTTCTCGACGCTCAGTTCGCGCCCGCGTTCCAGGACCAGGACTTTGAGGCCCTTTTCGCACAGCTCCTTGGCGGCCCAGCCGCCGCTCATGCCCGAACCTATGACAATGGCATCGAATTCGTCGTTCATCACGCTCAACTGATTTCTATCGTTATTGTCTTCGGACCCTATTGGGCCCATGTCCTGCCGATGTCATCGATCGGTGCCGAAGCGATCCATCGCCCGGGTATCAGCTCGTAGTGCAGCTCTTCCGTCGCGCCGGGCTCGGACAAGTAATAGACCGTGGCAATAAGCGACTTGAGGTTTCGGTAGTCCCAATGATCGTTGCCGG
>NZ_GL883079.1:252418-257291 GCF_000204015.1 Asticcacaulis biprosthecium C19
ATGATGGTCCGCCTTGGTTTTTTCGCCAGCCCAGGTCAGGTACAGGTGATCCATATAGGCCGGGACACCTGCGTCGAGCGCGCCCGGCGTGTCGGTGTGCGGAATGATGGCGTCGGCCAGAAACGTGACCAGCGCCCGTTCCTCCGCGCCGTAAAATCCGGACGTTGCTTTCGGTGTCTGTGCCTCAGCCTCCTGGAAGGCCGACAGAGCCGCAGCACCGCCCAGACTAAAAATCAATCCCTGTAACACCTGCCGGCGCGTTTCCATCTTGTTCTCCGGTCTCGTTCCAGATCCGTAATATTGATATTGTCAACCCTTGCTTCGCTGAAGCGCAAGCCTGGCGAGGCCGTCCTCAGGCGAATTTGAGCGTCAAAGGCCGTCCGCCGGAAAGCCTGACCTCACAAGAGGAGACCGGCGCCTGCGAACCGATGACGAACCTTTGTCCGGGGGGCGCGACAATGCGGCATTGGGTATCCCTGACCGAGCGCAAATATGCCGCCACCGCGCGACCATCCCGCCAGAAGATATCCACGTCAATGGCGCCCCGGGCTCTGAGCCCGCGAACCTTCCCAGTGGGCCATGCCGCGGGGAGGGCGGGCAGAAGGCACAAACGACCATTGTGGCTTTGCATCAGCATTTCCGCCATCGCGGCGGTCGCACCCAGATTGCCATCGATCTGGAAAACCGCGCCATCCCCCATGGGATGCGTGTCGAAATAGTTTGGCGCCGTCGCCTCGCGGAACAGCTTTTCAAGCATCTCATTGGCGGCATCTCCTTCGCCCAGCCGGGCGCGGAACATGACCAGCCATGCCGCACTCCAGCCCGTTTGACCGCCGCCATGCGACAAACGCGCTGCCAGGGTCTTGCGCGCCGCCTCGGCAAGGTCGGGAGTGTCAAGTCTGTCGATCTCCGTTCCCGGAAACAGCCCGAACAGGTGGGAAATGTGGCGGTGGCCCGGTTCGACCTCTTCAAACGGTTCCGACCACTCCATGATTCGACCGTCTTCGCCCACGCGCAGCCGGTCCAGACGGCCCGCCGCGGCTTCGGTGGCCTGGGCAAAGGGGGCGTCTTTCGAGAGGATCCGCGCCGCCAGAGCGGTCGCCGTCAGAAGCGCGAAGGCAATCGACTGGGACATGGTTGGCCCCATGCTGATGAATCCCGCCGTACCGTCGGCCAGACGATAGCCGTTTTCGGGGGATGTCGCCGGGCCGGCGACCAGCTTTCCCGTCGCGGGGTGCGGCACAAGATAGTCGAGACTGAACTGCGCACAGGCTTTCAAGACGGGATAGGCGCGCGTTTCCAGGAAGGTCCGGTCCCCCGAGTGCAGGTAATGCTCCCAGAAATGCAGGCTGAGCCAGGCCAGGCCGTCCGGCCAAAGTCCCCACTGGGTCAGGCCGTCGAGCGCGGTATGCCCCACGGATTGGTGGTGTAATGCGCCGCCGCACCCCCGCAGCCATAGGCGACCTCAGCCGTCCGCCGGGCGTGTGGCATGAGGCGGTCTACATAGTCGAAGAGCGGCTCTGCCAATTCGCCCAGCCCGCACACCTCTGCCGGCCAGTAATTCATCTGCAGATTTATGTTGATATGGTAGTCGGCGCTCCACGGCGGCGTAAAGCCGTCAGCCCATAGTCCCTGGAGATTGGGCGGCAGGGAGCCCGGTCGCGACGAAGCGATGAACAGGTAGCGGCCTAGATTGAAATAGGCTTCGGCCATTAAAGGCATGCCGATACCCGATCTTGCGTCCAAAAGGCGCGAGGCGGCTGAAGGCTGGGAGACATCGTCGCCAAGTTGGAGATCGACCGTCTTGAAAAGGCGTTGATAGTCTTGGGTGTGGTTTGCCAGAACGCCTTTCCAGGCCCGGTTTTGCGCCGCCTCAATGCGCTCGCGACATTGCCTGTGTGGGTCTGGTAGCAAGAGGCTGGTTGCCGCGGTCAGAATCAGGGTTGCGGATTTTGCGCCTGCGACACGGTAACCGCCGGGTTCGATCACACATGTGCCCGTATCGATTTTGCAGGCCAGAACGGCGGCGAAATCCACGCCCCCCTGCGCGGGCGTGCCGCGCAAGACGATGCGTCCATCCTCAGACGTCGTCGCGCTATCCTTCTGACGGCTCAGGGATACCGAAAACGACAGGCCTTCCGGCGCGGACGTCTCAAGATGTATGAAAATGGCCTGGTCGGGGTTGGAGGCGATGATGGTGCGTTTGTAGCTATGACCACCGGCAAGGTAATCGACCTTGACGGCTGCGGCGCCGACATCCAGTTCCCGGCTGTACCCATTTTCGTCGTCAGCATGATCGAATGCGAAGTGCAGATCCCCCAGCATCTGATACGAGCCGAACGTGACGTCATTCATCGGCGTCATGATCTGATCCTGAGCCAGCTTGTTGGCTTCGGCGTAGCGGCCTTCGAAGAGCCGTTTGCGGACTTCAGGCAGAGCAAGGCGCGACGCTTCACGGTCGTCTTGCGCGGCGCGACCGGACCAAAGCTCGATATGATTGAGCTGGATGCGTTCCTGGCGGATGCCGCCGAAAACCATCCCGCCCATGTGGCCATTTCCTACCGGCAGTGCTTCGAGCCAGGTCGAGGCCGGGGTGTCATATATCAGGCGCTGGGTTGAGCGGCCGACTTCGCCACCATACCCAGAGGGAGCGAAGGTTGCGCCTGACAGCAGACTCGCCATGCTGAGACCACCAAGGACTTGACGTCGACTGATAGGTTTCACTTTTCGCCTGTAAAATATTTTTTCACAGGCAAGTAGAGCAGATGACCGGTTGCTGGTCAAGTCATGAGCGCTGAAGCGCGACAGGGTAATGCGCGCAGCAAGCGGCCGATTCCTGCTTTACTCAACCGGGCCGCCGTCGAGCGCCGACTACGGGTTGGGCTTTCCCTTCCGGAACCTGTCGGTGCAACCTGTGGATCGACTTGTTCCAATAAGCGCTGCGCGGCGGCAGGCCTACAACACACCCGTCTTCAGCAACTCCACGGCGTGATTGGCGGCGCGGGCCGTCAGCGCCATGTAGGTCAGGGACGGGTTCTGCACCGCCGAGCTGGGCATGCAACTGCCGTCGGTGATAAACAGGTTGGGGATGTCGTGGGATTGACACCAGCCGTTCAGCACCGAGGTTTTCGGATCTCGGCCCATGCGCGCTGTGCCCATTTCATGGATCTTATTGCCGGGCGAGGTCAGCGATTCCATCGTCACGCCTCGGTCCTCGCTCGACCAGATGTTCGTGCAGCCGGCTGCCTTCATCATGGCCAGAGCATCCTTGGACGCCGCCTGCATTAGCTTGAGCTCGTTCTCACCCAGACGGCAATCAATGACAGCGACGGGCATCCCCCATTTGTCAGTCTTGTTCGCATGCAGACTGATGGTGTTGCGGAAATTGGGCAGCATGTCGCCAAAGGCGTTGATCCCGATGCTCCAGGATTTGGGCGTACGGTTGGCCTGTTTGAAGCTTTCGCCGATCCCTGGCCGGTTTCCCGTCCAGCCCGGCCGTGACGATCCGCCCTGGAAGCCATAGCCACGCAGGAAAGGTTTGTCGTGTTCGCTGATGTTGGCGTAGTTGGCGACATAGATGCCGCCCGGACGCCGTCCGGCATGGTAGTAGGCGTCGAATTCCGGCAATTCGCCACCTGCGCCAGCGCCGCCGAAATGGTCCATCAGGTTGTGGCCCAACTGCCCTGAGCTGTTGGCGAGACCGGTCGGGAAGGCGGCGGAACGCGAATTCAGCATGATCAGGGTCGAGGCCACGGTCGAAGCGTTCAAAAAGATGATCCGGGCCGTATAGGTCTTTGCCTCACGCGTATTGGCGTCGATGACGCGGACGCCAGAGGCGCGCTTCGTCACCGGATCATATTCGATCGAATGGACGATGGCGTGGCTGATCAGGGTCATGTTTTCCGTACGCCGCGCCGCCGGCAAGGTCGCGGAGACCGATGAGAAGTAGGCGCCGAAGGAACAGCCGCGGTGGCAGTGATTACGCGCCTGGCACGGCCCGCGCCCCAGATCCATCTGCTCCTGGGTCGGCTCTGTCAGGTGGGCGACGCGCGCCGCGATCACACGCCGTGACGGGAAGGCCTTGTTGACCCGTTCCGCGAAGGCTTTTTCCGGCAGGGTCAGGTCGAAGGCGGGCTGAAAGATGCCGTCAGGCAGGCTTTCGATGCCGTCGCGGTCGCCTGAAATGCCGGCGAAGCGCTCGACATGGTCGTACCACGGCGCCAGATCGTCGTAACGGATGGGCCAGTCGACACCGTGGCCGTCCTTCTTGTTCGACTCGAAATCCTGGGGGCCAAAACGGTAGGATTGCCGCGACCACATCAATGACTTTCCGCCACTGTGATAGCCGCGCACCCATTCGAACGGCGCGTCTTCCGGCGTTTCGTAGGGCTGTTCGTCTTCCTTCACCCAGAACTGCTTGGTCGTTTCGTGCAAGGCGTAGCCGACGGACTTCGACTGCATGGGGTAGTGTTTTTGCAGCTCGTCTTCCTGGATGCGGTCGAGATTGGGCAGTTCCCACGGCGACAGCATGTCGGAATAGTCCTTCTCGACGCTCAGCTCGCGACCGCGTTCCAGGACCAGGACCTTGAGGCCCTTTTCACACAGCTCCTTGGCGGCCCAACCGCCGCTCATGCCCGAACCTATGACAATGGCATCGAATTCGTCGTTCATCACGCTCACCTGTAGTCTATGGTTATTGTCTTCGGACCCTACTGGGCCCATGTCCGGCCGATTTCACCAATCGGCGCCGAAGCGATCCATCGTCCCGGGATTAGCTCGTAGTGCAACTCTTCCGTCGCACCGGGCTCTGACAGGTAATAGACCGTGGCAATCAGCGATTTGAGGTTCCGGTAGTCCCAATGATCGTTGCCAG
>NZ_GL883079.1:257379-269985 GCF_000204015.1 Asticcacaulis biprosthecium C19
GCGATGGTCCGCCTTGGTCTTTTCGCCAGCCCAGGTCAGATACAGATGGTCCATATAGGCGGGGACACCGGCCCCCACCGCGCCTGGCGTATCGGTGCGCGGAATGATGGCATCGGCCAGAAAGGTGACCAGAGCCAGTTCATCGGCCGTGTAAAAGCCGCCTGTTGCCGATTCGGCGGCACCGGCTTCAGTGCTGTGGAAAGCCGACAGCGCCGCAGCGCCACCCAGGCTGAAGATAAGTCCCTGTAAGACTTGTCGGCGCGTTGTCATGTTGCCTCCGGGCACCTTTTTTTGATATTGTCCTACCATTGTCCCACGCTTTTGCCGAAGTGCAAGGTCAAACCCTGTCCTGAACGCGAAACAACTTTGTTATATCAGGCGACTGAGGATGGGGCTGGATGAAAAATGCTTTTGGATCTCGGACTGGTTGCTCTCATCGTCATGTTGGGCGGGGCAGCCCGTGATCCTGCCTCCATGCGATTGTTGCTGCGCACCTGTTCACGATTGGAAATTACCACGTGCCGCTGGCGTCGAAAGGCGCTGTCTAAACTCTTGCAATCCCCATTCGCACCTGGTGCAACTGTATGGCGCGATGTTCGCGGGTATGAACGTCAACCACGAAGGCCTGGCCTGACTGCGCCAGGGTAACCCGCAACTCGTCGTCTCCGATCAATCGCTCCAGTGCCTCGGAGAGCGCCGAGCCTGTCACCTCCGCGACATACAGAGCATGATCGCTCGAGGCCTCACGCAGGCCGCCGGTGCCCGACGAAACCACGGCGCAGCCGGCGGCATGGGCCTCCAGGGCTACCAGACCGAACGGTTCCTCCCAAATGGACGGCACCACAGCCACCGCGGCGGATTTCATCTGCGCCTTGACGGCATCAAGTGGCTGGTCTTTCAGCACGGTCAACTGTGTCGCTGGCAGCTTGTCGATCTGCGCCTGGGCCCAGTCGCCGTGGACGCCGAAACGGTTCAGCACCAGAACCGCCTTCCAGTCGGGATGACGCGGCAGGACCTCGGTCAGGGCGTCGCACAGCGGCGCAAGGCCCTTTTCCGGGGCGGCCCGGCCGGAAAAGATGATCGTCTTGCCTTTTGCCAGCGGATCGCCCGGCCATAGCGACGCATCGATCGGATTGGCCACCGCATAGGTGCGCCCGGCATATTGCGGGTAATTGCCAAGAAAGTTCGCTTTCGCCGCCTCGCTGACAAAGATGAAGCTGTCGAACGAGCGGTTGCGCCAGACATTGCGCCAGCGGTCGATCAGGTGCTTGGGCTTCTTGACGTAGTTGTGCCGGTAAAGGCTGTTGGGGATCGCTTTCAAAGCGCCAGCGATCGCTGAGGCCGAGATAGCGTGCTGATGGAACTCGACATAGTCGGGCGCGAAGGCTTTGACCGCGCCGATCATGCGTTTGCGCCGGACGAGGCGATTGCCACCGGGATCGATCTCGGTCACCGGAATATCGTCGCGTGCCTTGGCGCCGGTTTCGCAGAAGACGCGGATCTCGTCAGTGCTGCCCACGGAGAGGGTCCGGATCACCGTCTCGATCGAGTTGGGCTCCACCGCGCAGAAGGTGTAACCAGGTGGCAGGACGATGGCGATCTTCATGACGCTTTCCGGGCGGCGACGGCCCCTTCGCGGATGGTGTTCAGTTCTTCGGCGCGGCGCGGGATGGTGTGTTCCACTCTGGCGCGCGCCTGACCGAAAGCGGCGATCTGCCGGCGCAGACCGGGATCACCAATCAGTTTGTCGATTGCAGATGCAACCGAAGGTCCATCAACCGGATCGATATAGACTGCGTGCTCGCCGCTGATGTCGCGCAGGCCGCCTGAACCTGACGAAATCACCGCCGTGCCCGCCGCATGGGCCTCCAGGGCCGAGAGGGGGAAGGGGTCTTTCCACACCGACGGTATGACCGAAATGGCGCCCTTGGCCAGGTTTTCCTGAACCACGGCCAGCGGTTGGTTGGTGAGGATCGTCACCTGGTCGCCGAGGTCTTTAAGCTTGGCGACCTGCGTCTGTGCCCAGGTGTTGGCGTCATCGAAGGCGCTGAGGATCAGCACTGCCTTCCAGTCATGATGGTTCGGCAGGGCCTGCGCCAGGCCGTCGCACAGCGGTTCCAGGCCTTTTTCGGGAATGGCGCGGGCGGCAAAGACGATGGTATGGTCCTTGGCGTCCGGATTGCCTGTCCATTTGGCGGCATCGATGGGGTTGAAGATCGAAAAGGCGCGCGATGCGAATTTCGGAAACGCAGCCAGGAAGTGGTCTCTCGTGTCGTTGCTGACGAACAGGAACCGGTCCAGCGCGCCGTAGCGCCAGTTCTGATCCAGGCGCTGGAAGATGTTCTTCGGCGGTTTGATATAGTTGTGGCGATAGATCGCCGTTGGGACCGAGGGCAGGGCGCGGGCTATCTGGTTGGCCAGCCGGGCCTCATGATGGACTTCGATATAGTCCGGGGCGAAGGCTTTCAGCGCCGCGACGGCTGCCCGTGTTCGGGCCGAACGTCCGGCGCCGACAGGTAGTTCGACGATCGGAATGTCGCAGCGCGCTTCGGCGCCGCCGTCGCAGAAAACCCGCAATTCGTGGCCCCACGGATTGTAGGTAGCAAAGGTGCGGATAACGGTTTCGATGGAATGGGGCCGGCGGGCGCAGAACTTGAACTCCGGCGGCAGGACGATGGCGATCTTCATACGGATACCTTGAGGGGCTGTGCATGTGTAACTGCCCCGCGATACCAGCACAAGCAGGCCATTGTTTTCCGCCGCTGAAACTATTAAGGAGCGAGACCCTTATAAGGAGCCTGTGTTTGTCGTCTGCTGTCCCTTCGTCTGTTCCGGTCGAACCGAACGCTCCTGATCTCAGCCTGGTCATCTGTACCCTGAACGAAGGCGCCGCCATCCGCGCCGTCATCGAGGAAATCTGTGACACCCTGGAAGGGATCAGCCACGAGATCATCGTTGTCGATGACGATTCCAAGGACAATACCGCCGATGAAGTCCGCGCGGTGGCCGCGACTCGCCCGAACGTGCGCCTGCATGTTCGTGTCGGTGAACGCGGTCTGTCGTCGGCCGCCATGAAGGGCTGGGACATCGCCCACGGGCGTTTCCTGGGCGTGATGGACGGCGATGGCCAACACGACCCAGCCGCCATCCGCGAATTGGCCCAACTGATCCTGAAGGGCGACAAGGACCTGGTCTGCGTCTCGCGCTATATCGGCAAGACCGAAACCGGCCTCAGTGGTATCCGCGACCTGGGTTCGAAAGCCTTTACCTGGGTGACAGGTTTGGTGTTGAAGGTGCCGTTGTCCGACCCGATGAGCGGCTGTTTCATGATGACGCGCGACTATTATCTGTCGGCGCGGCCGAAACTGACCGGCCTGGGCTTCAAGATCCTGCTCGACATTGCCTCATCCAGCAAGACTAAGCCGCGTTTCGGTGAGATCAAGGCGTCGTTACGCCAGCGTCAGGGCGGCGAGTCGAAGCTGGATCTGCGCGTGGTGATCGACCTGGTCGCGGTGCTGATCGAAAAGGCCACGGGCGGACTGTTGCCGGCGCGTTTCGTCATGTTTGTTGGCGTAGGTCTGAGCGGTGTTGTGGTCTATTCGGCCGTGCTGATCCTGGCGCACATGTTTTTCCGTGATGGCAGCTATTTGCCGCTCTATCGTTTCCAGTTCCGCACGGACGACGTGGTCAGCTACAGCGTCGCCATATGGCTGTCGATGACCTGGAACTTCTTCCTGAACAACATCCTGACCTTCCGCGACAAGCGGCTGCAGGGCTGGGGGCTGTTGCGTGGTTTGTTGGGATTCTATGTCGCCTGCTCCGTGGGCGCGCTGATCAGCCTGGCCCTGGCCCTGTTCATGAAAGAGGAACTGAAGGTCCACTGGCTTCCGGCCGGTATCCTGGCCGCGGTGCTGAGTTCGGTCTGGAACTTCTGGGGCGCCATGCTGCTGTCCTGGCGGACACCAAAAGCGAAATAAAAGGAAGCCCGATGCGCGGGGGAAGGCATCGGGCTTCTAGAGCGGGTTTTTGATGAAATCAAAAAACCCGCTCTAAGTTTTTGTTTTGTCGCGCAATTTTCCCGAAAAGTGGCGTCCACTTTATCGGATTGCGCTCTGGACCTCATGATACGGGATCGGCATGAGGTGTTGAGGGATCTGATCAGGGAAACTTAATAGCGACGGTCGTCGTAGCGATCGTTGCGGCGATCGTGACGGCTGTGGCGGCGGTCATCGCGGCGGTCATAACGGTCGTCACGGCGATCATCGCGGCGGTCGTATCGGTCATCGCGACGGTCATACTGGTCGTTATAGCGATTGTCGTAGTCGCGATTGTTGTAGCCACTGTCGTAATAGTCGTTGTAGCCGTAGTCGTAGCGGCACTTGGTGTTGTTCTTGGCGATCGAGGAACCGACCGCGGCACCGACAACAGCGCCGGCCACGGTGCCCAGACCCTTGTTACGGGTGTTTGAGGCTGTGCCACCGACGGCTGCGCCGATCACGGCGCCGGCGATGGCGCCATTGCGCTGGGCGTCCTTCTTCTGGCCGTGGCAGCTCTCTGCAGAAGCGGGGAGGGCAAAGCCGGCGATTGCGGCGGTGGCGATGGCGGCGGCGATCAACTTGCGGGTCGCGGTCAGGCGGATCATGGTGTGGGTTCCTTCCCCGGTATGCCGGGTCTGGTGACCTCACCGCCGGCTGATATGACCGGTATAAAGGAGCCAAGATGAACGGTGCTTGATAGGTTCGTTCATCTTCGTTCAGAAAGCGAATTTTTTTCCGAAACGAAAAAAAAGCCCCGCTGTTTGAACCCGGACACCCACGTTTCGGGTTCGGTTTCAAACGGCGGGGCTTTTTCCAGAAAGGAAGGACTTGGGGCATAGCTCCCAAACCCCGAAACCTTGGGGTGTTAGCCGACGATTTCTTCTTCGGCGAAGAATTGCGCGATTTCAAGCGCCGCGTTCTCATCCGAGTCCGAACCGTGCACCGAGTTCTCGCCGACGTTCAGCGCGAACAGCTTGCGGATCGTGCCTTCGGCAGCGTTTTCCGGGTTGGTGGCGCCCATGACTTCACGGTACTTCGGCACGGCGTTGTCAGCTTCCAGAACCTGAACGACCACCGGCTCGGACGTCATCTGGGCGACCAGTTCACCAAAGAACGAGCGTTCCGAATGGACGCCATAGAAGGTTTCTGCCTGCGCCTGGGTCAGCTTGATGCGGCGTTGCGCGACGATGCGCAGGCCGGCGGCTTCGATGACGGCGTTGATCGCGCCGGTCAGGTTGCGGCGGGTGGCGTCAGGCTTGATGATCGAGAAGGTGCGGGACATATAGAGTTCCATTTTGTTTTGCATTTGCGTTCCGCACGCCCCCTATCGGGCGGGCAGTTTTTTTGATTTCACGTCAAAAATCAAAAGAGTGCGGCAGCAGGGCGTAATTATCGCATCGCACCCTTTTGATTTTTTGACTTTGGGGCTTATAGCGATGCACAATCCGTTCGCCAACCCATAAATTCCCAAGATTTCGAGTTATGTTGCAGATCACCAACCTGACCTATGACGCCTACGGGCGCCGTTTTTTTGACGGCGCCACCCTGACCCTGACCCCGGGGACAAAGGCCGGTCTGGTCGGTCTCAACGGCGTCGGCAAGTCGACCCTCTTCAAGTTGATCCTGGGCCATGCCCAGCCTGGCGGCGGCGAAATCACCACACCGAAGGGCTGGCGCGTCGCTTCGGTCGATCAGGAAATCGCCGCCTCGCCGCAGCACCTCATAGAGGCCGTCCTGGCCATTGACACCCGCCGAGCGCGCCTGCTGGCCGATCTGGAAACCGCCGATCCGATTCACCAGGCTGAAATCCACCATGACCTCTACGCCATCGGCGCCGACCGGGCGCCGTCGCGCGCGGCCGAAATCCTCAGCGGTCTCGGGTTTTCGACCGCCGACCTGACGCGGCCGATTTCGGCGTTTTCGGGTGGCTGGCGCATGCGGGCGGCCCTGGCTGGCGCGCTTCTGGCTGAGCCTGATCTGTTGCTGCTCGACGAACCGACCAACTATCTCGACCTGGAAGGCGCTCTTTGGCTGGAAACACGCCTGAAGCGCTATCCCAATGCGGCGCTGATGATTTCGCACGACCGCGACCTGCTGAACGAGTCGGTCGACGCCATCGTTCACGTCGCGGGTCAGAAACTGGACCTCTATACAGGTGGCTATGACGATTTCGAACGCTTGCGGGCAGAGAAGGCACGTTTGAACGCCGCCAACCAGGTCAAGCAGGAGGCCGAGCGCGCCCACCTGCAGGCCTTCGTCGATCGCTTCCGCGCCAAGGCGTCCAAGGCCGCGCAGGCGCAGTCGCGGATGAAGAAGCTGGAGAAGTTGCCGCCCATTGCCGCAAACATTGAAGATCGAGTGGCGCGATTTATCCTGCCATCGCCGAAAAAGCAGTTGGCGCCGCCGATCCTGCGGCTGGACGATGCCAGTGTCGGATATGGCGATACGGTGATCCTGCGCAACATGACGATCCGCCTGGATCCCGATGATAGAATTGGGGTTTTGGGCGTCAATGGTGCGGGTAAGTCGACCTTCGCCAAGCTATTGGCCGGCGCCTTGAGTGAACGGCATGGCGAGCAATGGCGTGACCGGCGGATGACCGTGGCGTGGTTCCACCAGCACCAGATCGAGGCCATGGATCCAGAGGATACGCCGCTGGAGATGATGCGGCGGGCGCGGCCGGAGGACACCGAATCGAAGCGGCGGTCGCGGCTGGGGTCGTTCGGCATGACGGTGGAAAAGGTTGAGACCAAGGTCAAGGACCTGTCGGGCGGCGAACGAGCACGGTTGCTGCTGAACATGGTGGCGATGGACGGGCCGCACCTGCTGATTCTGGACGAACCGACCAACCACCTGGATATCGACTCGCGGCGTGCGCTACTGGATGCTTTGAATGACTATGAGGGGGCGGTGCTGATCATCACCCACGACCGGTCGCTGATCGAACTGGTGGCAGATAAGCTGTGGCTGGTGAACGACGGGACGGTGAAGCCGTACAGCGGATCCATGGAGGATTACGCCAAGCTGGTCGTCGAACGGGCGAAGACAGCGACGCGGGAAGAGGCTGAAGCGACAGGGAAAGAGAAGGCGCCGACGGTTAATTCCAAGGACGCCCGCAAGGCCGCGGCGGCGGCGCGTCAGGCGATTGCGCCCCTGAAGAAGAAGGCCGACGACCTGGAACGCAAGATCGAGAACGTCGGCAATCAGATCAAGCTGCTGGATCTGAAACTGGGCGATGCAGAGCTTTATGTGAAAAATCCGGGGTTGGCCGTAACCTACGGGAAGGACAAGGCAAAGCTGGAAGAGTCGCTGGTGGCAATGGAAGCCGAGTGGATGGACGCGGCGGAAGTGTATGAGGCTGCGAAGCTGGAGGCCGGCGTTTAACGCCGATCAGTTACGGGGTTTGGGGTCTGCGACCCCAAAAAACTTCTTATTCCTTCCCTCGACCTCGCCCCCTTGAGGGCGAAGGTCAAGGGAAGGAAGCAGGAAGACTGGGGCCGCAGGCCCCAAACCCCATTACTCGATAGCGCTAAAACGTCCGCGCGCCATTCACAGCCAGCATTACGGCATAAACGCTCGTCGTCGCTGTAATGAACAGGCGGTTCCGCTTGGCGCCGCCGAAACAGACGTTCGACACCGACTCACCCACAACAATTTCCCCCAACAGAACACCATCCGACTCGTAGCAGTGCACAGCCTCCGTGGCGCTGGTCCATACCCGCCCGTCCGTATCCACCCTCAGGCCATCGTAATTGCCGTTATCGGCGAAAATATCACCGCCGGACAATGACCAATCCTCAGCGACATCGAACACGCGGATATGCCGGGGGCCGTCCGGAACATGTGTCCGCCCACTATCGACCACATAAAGCCGCTTTTCGTCCGGTGAAAACGCCAGCCCGTTCGGCTTGATAAAATCCGTCAAAACCCGTGTGACTTGACCCAGCGGATCGACACGATAGACGTGGCTGCCGTCCTGTTCGGACACGGCCTTTTGCCCCTCATAATCCGTATCAATGCCATAGGTCGGATCGGTAAACCACACTGCGCCATCCGACGTTACCACCACATCGTTGGGACTGTTCAAACGGCCGCTATCGAACCGGTCAACGATCACTGTCACCGACCCGTCATGCTCCGTCCGCGTTACCCGCCGGCCGCCATGCTCGCAGGTCACCAAACGGCCCTGACGATCCACCGTATTGCCGTTGGCATAGTTGGCCGGCGAACGGAAGACGCCCACGCCACCGGTCGTCTCGTCCCAGCGCAGCATCCGGTCATTTGGGATATCGCTCCAAAGCAGAGACCGCATCATCGGAAACCACACCGGCCCTTCGGCCCAGCGACACCCGGTATACAAAACGTCCATGTGCGCCGACATCCGGACGCAATCGCGGAACCGCGGTAAATGTACCTTGTAATCTGCCCCCATGCCGGCCCTACTTGGCCACGCTGAAACAGACCGCCGTCCCGCCCAGGGGGGAGGGCTCGATCCAGATATTGCCGCCATGCTGCAAGGCGATCTTGCGCGCCAGGGTCAGTCCCATCCCGACTCCGGGATAGGCGTCGTCCGTGTGTAGCTTGCGCAAAGGTCGGAAGACATCATCGTAGAACATCGGATCGATTCCGATACCGTTGTCTTCGACGGAGAAATCCCAGCGCGTCGGACATTCCGTCACCGACACCCGCACGTCCGGGGCAATGCCGTGTTTGCGGAAGCGGATCGCATTATCGATCAAGGCGTGGAACAGGGTGAACATCCGCGACGGATCGGCCATCACTGTCGGCATCGGCGGATAGATCAACTGCCCGCCGGTCGCATCGAGTTTAGCCTGAAGTTCCATATGACAACGTGCCAGGACGATCTCCAGATCCACCGGCTCCGGCGTGCGCGCGACCGTGTTCAGGCGCGAAAACGCCAGCAGTCCCTGGATCATGTCGTTCAGCTTCTGGCCGCTTTCGATGATCAGTTCCAAGTGCAGTCGGTCCTCTTCCGTCGGACCGATCTTGACCTTTTCCATCAACAGTTGGGAGAATCCTACCATTGACCGCACCGGACCTGCCAGGTCGTGCGATACGATATAGGCGAAATCCTTGAATTCCTCGGCGTCATCGATCTGGACCGGGGCCGATATTTCGCGGCATGCCTGCATGGGCTTATCTCCGTCTTCCATAGAGCTTCCCAGTCAGCTCTCGGCTTCGGCCAGGGTGGCCAACACAAAAAAGAACTGTTCCATTAAGGCGATTGCCTCTCGGTATTTCGTAATATCCAGCGGTTTAACGACATAGGCATTGGCATGCAGCCGGTAGCTGGTCATCACATTACGCCCGGCGCCGGAGTTCGACATCACAATCACCGGAATGTGTTTGGTCCGGTCACCCGCCTTGATCGCTGTCAGCACATCAAGTCCGCTCATCTGGGGCAGTTGCAGATCCAACAGGATCAGGTCCGGCAACCGCTTGCCACAATGATCACCGTCGCCGCGTAAAATTGCCATAGCGATCTCGCCCGTCTGGGCGACCGTCAGATTCGTGGCGAAGCTGGCTTCCCGCAAGGCATGCTGCGCCAGAAGGGCGTCGCCGCGGTTATCGTCGACAAGCAGGATTTCGGCGGGCCGATTATCCTCGATAAGCCGTTTACTCATTCCCTGTACCTCATCCCGGCCCAAAGCCTCGTCTTAAAAACGAATCGCTGCGACCTGACGTTGTAGAGACTAATCCTCGAAGCTCATCAGGTAAACTAGCCGCATTTCACCGACTGTATCAAACCTGTATCCGTGTCGAACACGATAGTTTGACGATCAGCCGAATAGTCCATGGTAACCGCACAGGTCGAGCAGACCACGCGCCGCTTGCCCGGATGCAGCGGCACCGGAATGTCGGTGCGCGGCTTACCGATCAGATGTTGCAAGTCCATAGCACCACACTGGTCGTTCGCAACCGGCTTGAACTGCGGCGCGGACGGCGTGCTGGGAGCGGGCGTTGACGGTTTGCCTCGATCCGGCACCGGTGTATAGCCCGGGTTGGATGGCGCCCTTGCCGGCGGTGGCGGTATCTCCGGGCCGGATGAACACCCAGCCACAACGGCAGCGCTCAGGCCAAGTATGAGGAGACGAACTGTAAGCTTTGTTTTCACTGCATCTTCTCCCATCGTCCCCGGTCGTTCTGCTTCCAATACGCCAGATCGGCCCCGGTCGCCTTAAGCTGTTTCCACTGTCCCCGCGCCCAGGTCAGATGCTCGGCATCGTTGCCATCGAACACAATCAAACAGCGCTCCAATCCGCTAACATCCGGTAAATCCGTTGGGGAAACCGACAGATAGACTTGAGGTTTGTTGGCCATTCGTCCGGAAGTGCCGAGCAGGACGGGCTGGTGGCCTTCCAGATCGTCACCTTCACGGCCGTGGGCCAGGAACGAGTCGGGCCGGTAAGACCAGAGACGGTCATTCAAAGCGGAAATCTTGTCATCCTCATGACCGTGGACATAGGCGCGCCAGCCCTTCTGGGCAACCTTTTCCAGCAGGTCCGGCAGGGCCTGATCCAGAGGTGTCGTTTCGAGGTGGTAAAACCAGATATCGGGCATGTGAGTCAGGTAGAAGCCTAACCACGAACGGCACGAACAGGCACGATCTTTATGTGCGTTTTCAACCGATTGTGAAGGGAAAATGGCAGTAAGGGTTAAACCATGTAAGGCGCAGAATGCCGCTGCGTTTCAGAGGCGCGGCAGGGACGATGGTGATTGATCGTCCCTGTCGCGTCTGGTTAAGCCTTACTTGCTTTCAACCGCCGCCAGTTGGCCGCAGACAAAGGCGTCTTCACCAGCGTCCAGCAGAGCGGACAGAACCGCATCGGCGTTTTTCGGACTGACATACAGTACGAAGCCGACGCCGCAGTTGAAGGTCCGCAGCATTTCGTGCTTGTCGATGCCGCCGGTCAGCATCAGCCATTCGAACACTGGCGGGAAGTTCCAGCCATCGAAATCAAACTGTGCCGTCAGCCCGTCGCGCACGGCCCGGTCCGGGTTCTCGATCAGGCCACCGCCGGTTATGTGGGCGCCGCCCTTGATCAGGCCGGCCTTCATCAGCGGCAGGACGGATTTGATGTAGATCCGGGTCGGTTCCAATAAGGCCTGCGCCAGGGACAGGTCCTTGGCGAACGGCGCCGGCGACGACCAGGTCAGACCGGCCACCTCGACGACCTTACGGATCAGCGAATAGCCGTTGGAGTGCGGGCCTGACGATGCCAGGCCAATGATCAGGTCGCCTTCGCGCTGGTCGTCCAATCTGGGCAGTACGCCGTCGCGATTAACCGCGCCAACTGAGAAGCCGGCCAAGTCGTAATCGCTGTCGCCATACATGCCAGGCATCTCGGCAGTTTCGCCACCGACCAGGGCACAGCCGGCGCGCTTGCAGCCCTCGGCTATGCCAGCGACGACGCGACGGGCGACATCAACCTCCAGCTTGGACGTGGCGTAGTAGTCGAGGAACATCAGCGGTTCCGCGCCCTGGGCCAGCAGGTCGTTGACGCACATGGCGACCAGGTCGATACCGACGGTGTCGTGGCGATGGGTTTCGATGGCGATCTTGAGCTTGGTACCGACGCCGTCAGTAGTCGTGACGATCAACGGATCATCGTATCCGGCGGCCTTCAGGTCGAACAGAGCACCGAACCCGCCCAGGCTGGCTTCGGCGCCGGGACGGCGCGTCGACTTGGCCAAAGGCTTAATGGCGTCGACCAGCGCCTCGCCTGCATCGATATCGACGCCCGACGCGGCATAGGTCAGGCCGTTTTTCAGTTCGGACATTCGTGAAAAATCCTGTAAATTGGGGTTTGGGAGGCGTTTGCGCTCTGCTATAGCGACAAAATGACTCCAATTACAAATACCAATGACCTGATCGCTTTTTGTGAGGCGATAAAATCCGCGCCCTTCATTACAGTCGATACCGAATTCATGCGCGAGACGACCTACTGGCCCAAGCTGTGCCTGATCCAGGCTGCCAGCGAAGACCATGCCGCGATCATCGATCCGCTGGCCAAGTCATTGGATTTGAAGCCGTTTCTTGACATCCTGGCCGACGAAAAGATCCTCAAGGTCTTCCACGCCTGCCGTCAGGATATGGAAATCTTCGTCAATCTGGGCACCATGCCCATGCCGATATTCGACACCCAAGTCGCCGCCATGGCCGCCGGTTACGGTGATCAGGTGGCCTATGATTCGCTCGTGCGCCAGAAATTGAAGATCGATATCGACAAGGGATCGCGATTCACCGACTGGTCGCGCCGTCCGCTGTCTGACCAGCAATTGCAATACGCCCTGGGTGACGTGACGCACCTGGCAAAGTTGTATCCAAAGCTGCGCGACCGTCTGGCGCGTGAAGGCCGGCTGGAATGGGTGTCGGCCGAAATGGTCGATCTGTGCGCCCCCGAACTGTATTCGACCAATCCCGAAGATGCCTGGCGCCGTTTGCGGCCGCGCAAGAGCTCGGTGAAGTATATGGCTGTTTTTGCTCAGGTTGCTGCTTGGCGCGAACGCATGGCGCAGGAACGCGACATGCCACGTGGGCGCATCT
>NZ_GL883079.1:270131-289699 GCF_000204015.1 Asticcacaulis biprosthecium C19
ACCGATCCGGGCGCATTCGACCATCTGCGTTCGACATCCAAGGGCTTCGGCGCCTCCAAGTTCGGTGTCGACCTGACCGAGATCATCCGTAACGTCCTGAAGAACCCGGAGCAATACGCGCCGAAGATCGAGAAATCGGCACCTCCCGTCCAGGTGCCGGCGTCGGTCGTCGAACTGCTGAAGGTGCTGCTGCGGATCCGCTGCGAAGAGGAGGGCGTGGCGCCCAAACTTCTGGCAACGGTGGCCGATCTGGAAAAGATCGCCCTCGATGACAACGCCGATGTGCCGGCCATGACGGGTTGGCGCCGCAAGGTGTTCGGTGAAGACGCACTAAGGCTGAAGCGGGGAGAACTGGCCCTTGTTCTGAACGGCAGCAAGGTCGAGGTCGTCGAGCTCGATTAATTTTGTTCTCAAAAGCGGGCGCTTCAAACAGTCTGTTAGTAGCTGCCCATCTTGAGGTTCAGCCGTAGCGCATTGGCCAGAGTCTTGGCGCGTTTGCGCGTCTGTTCGCCCAGCAGCAAATCTTCCCAGCCCGCCTTGGCTTCCAGAACCAGGTTGCGCTCGTGCTGCAACAGGTGGGCATTGCTCAGCAGGCTGGCCGATTTGGCCGACAGGTCGCATCCGAGGCGCAGAGTCAGCCCCAGTTGCGTCGCCCGGTTCAAACCGTCTTCGCCCAGGATACGGTCGATCAGCACCGGCTCCTTGACATAGGCTTCGCCGGCATAGCGCGTGAACAGGGTGCAGGCCAGAAAGACACGCTCGGCGTGGCTCTGCCCGGGAATCGGCGCGCGCAGGACCTGGTCGCAGACCAGGTCGGCACGATGATCGGGGTGCAGCGTTGCGCCGATATCGGCCAACTTGGCGGCGGCGCGGATCAATCGCGGGTCGGGGCGTTCAAACAACACGCCGTCGGCACTTTGGTAGAAGTCCCGAGTCCATTGCGAAAGGGCCTGGCCGATGTCGCTGGAAATGCCCAGCCGTGCGCCAAGGGCGGCGCAACCTTCCAGGAGCGGGTCGCGGGTTTTCAGTTCGGGGTCAAGATTGTCGAAGAGCAGCCCTTCGCGGAGCCCGTTGGCCGAGAAACAGACAGTCTGGAACTCGAACGTCTCGATAAGGCTCTGCATGACCAAGGCCGCATAGGACAGGTTTTCCATCCGGCGCTTAGTGACCCCCTTGATCTTTTCCAGTGACCCCGTCGATTGCGAAGCGATCAGCCGGGCGATGTTGAGGGCTTCGCGCGCCGGAAGTTCAAACTGTTGAACGATTTGCAGCGGATAGTTTGCCTTCTGCATCCAGATGACCGCCAGGTTGCGCCAGGCGCCGCCAACGGCATGGAAGGTCTTCTGGTGGAAACGTTCACGATGGGGGGCCAGCACGTCGACGATGCGCTTTCGCGTATGTTCCATCAAAATCGGAGCCGGCGCGCCCAACGCGAAGGGGCCCAGCGGCAGGGTAATGCCCTTGAAGGCGTCTTCGCCATTGAGGTCGATCAGTTCCAATGACGACCCGCCGAGGTCTCCGACCACTCCTGTGGCTTCGGCTTGTCCGCACAGCACACCCAGAGCCGAATAATACGCCTCTTCGCCACCGGTCAGGACGCGAACATGAAATCCGGTTTCGGCCCGGATCGTTTCGGCGAAGGCGGCGCCGTCCTCGGCATCGCGGATGGCGGCGGTGGCGACGGTATGAACGTTCTTGAGGTTGTAGGATTCGATAATAGCGCGGAAGCGGCGCAGCGCGATCAACGTGTCACGGCAACCGTCGGGGTGGAGTCTGCGGGTTCGGCCGAGATCCCGTCCCAGGCCCGCAAGGATCTTCTCGTTATAGATCGGCCAGATCGAGCGGCCTTCGATGCGATAGGTAACGAGGCGAACGGAATTGGACCCGATGTCGATGACGGCCGTATTGTAGTTCGCCAAGACGCGGACTCCCGTGCTGCACTCACGGGCCGCGTATGGCCGGTTATAACAAAAGGCGCAATAGGGAAATAGGCTGTGCGCCTATTTACGAACACCCACGTGATCAAAGGCCTGGGGCATGTCCTTGACGCCGCGGCCGCGGCCCGACAGCGACGGATGAGTCATGAAATAGTCATGCATCGAAAAGGGCTTCTCGAAATGGCTGACATCGACCCGGCTATAGATACCGTCGGCGCCAAGCGTCCAGCTTTGGGCCTCGTCGTTCAGGTTGGCGACCATGATCTGGTCCAGAACCTGGCGATGTACGGTTGGGTTTTCGACCGGGATCAGGGTTTCGACGCGGCGGTCGAGGTTACGGCTCATCCAGTCGGCGGAAGAAATAAAGACCCGTGCCTGATCCGATGGCATCGGCTTGCCGTTGGCGAAGCAGACGATGCGCGAATGCTCCAGGAAGCGGCCAACGATCGATTTGACGCGAATGTTGTCCGACAGGCCCGGAACGCCGGGCCGCAGGCAGCAGATGCCGCGGATGACGAGATCGATCTGTACCCCCGCCTGACTGGCGATATACAGCTTCTTGATGATGACCGGATCGACGATGGCATTGAGCTTGGCCCAAATCTGGGCGGGCTTGCCAGCACGTGCATTGGCGATTTCCTGATCGATCAGGTGGATCAGGCCGGGTTTTAAGGTAACGGGTGAGAAGTATAGCTTCTCCATCACCTCCGGGCGGGCGTAGCCGGTTATGAAGTTAAACACCCGCATCGCGTCGCGGCCCAGGTCGGCATTGTCGGTGAACAGCGACAGGTCGGTATAGACCTTGGCGGTGATCGGGTGATAGTTGCCGGTGCCGAAGTGGACATAGGTGCGCAGGGCATCGCCTTCGCGGCGGACCACAACCGACAGCTTGGCGTGGGTCTTGTATTCGACGAAACCGTAAACGACGTGGACGCCGGCGCGTTCCATGGCGCGGGCCCAACGCAGGTTGGCTTCCTCATCGAAACGCGCCTTGATCTCGACCAGGGCGGTGACGTTCTTACCCTGCTCGGCGGCTTCGATCAGGGCGGCGACGATCGGGCTGTCCTTCGAGGTGCGATAAAGGGTCTGCTTGATGGCGATAACGTTCGGATCGTGCGCGGCCTGGCGCAGGAACTGAACCACGGCGTCGAAGCTTTCGAACGGGTGGTGGACCAAAAAGTCCTTCTCGCGAATTGTGGTGAACATGTCACCACCATTGTCGCGGATACGCTCGGGGAAACGCGGTTCAAACGGGGTGAATTTCAGGTCGTTGCGGTCGCGGGGGATCAGTTGCGACAGTTGCGACTGGCCCAGAATGCCCTCGATGAGAACCACATCCTCGGGCTTGGCCCGAAGTTGCCCGATGATAAAGGCGCGCAGGTCCTCGGGCATGGTGGCGTCGATCTCGACGCGTACCACGGAGCCCAGGCGGCGTTGCTTGATCAGGGCCTCGAACTCGCGGACCAGGTCTTCGGCTTCTTCTTCCAGTTCGATATCGGAGTCGCGCAGGATTCGGAACAGGCCGCGTGAGACGACGTCGAAACCCGGGAAGATCTGCGGCAGACTGACCGAGACGAAGTCTTCCAGGCTGATGAATTTGCGCTTGCCGCCGCGGGTGGCGGTTTCGATCTCCCAGAACCGCTTCACGCCGGTCGGGATCGGCACCAGCGCGTACATGGTGCGGTTGTCCTTACGGCGCGTCAGTTTCAGGACGATCGAGAAGCCGAGGTTCGGTATGAACGGGAAGGGGTGGGCGGGGTCGATGGCCAGGGGTGTAAGGATGGGGAAGAGCTGGCTTTCGAATTCCTTCTCCAGCCAAGCCGAGTCGGTTTTGCTGAGGTCCTTCGGCGACATCAGGTGAAGCCCTGCGGCGGTCAATTCGGTCCGCAACTTCAACCAAATGGCCTGCTGCTTGATCATCAGCTGTGCAGCGACGCGGTTGACGGCCTCCAACTGTTCGGCCGGGGTGTGACCGTCGGGACTGACGACGCGCACGGCCTCGCGGACCTGACCCTGCAAGCCGGCGACGCGCACCATGTAGAATTCGTCGAGGTTGTTGGCCGAGATCGACAGGAAGCGCAGCCGTTCTAACAGGGGATGGCGGACGTTTTCGGCTTCCTCGATGACCCGCTGATTAAAAGCCAGCCACGAAAGTTCGCGGTTGATATAATAGGCGCCGCCCAAGGGGGCGTCGTTATCGAGGTCGATGACCGGTGCGGCTATGGTCGCCACCGGCACGGCAACAGGAAGCGCGTCGGCTATGACGGCCGGTGTGTCGATAGCGGCGTGGGAAGGCGAATCGTCGGACATGAGTGAAGCTTTGCTGTTTTCGCCATCTTACGGTGAAAAACGAAATAACGAATGTTTTTTAAACGTCGGGGTCGTCAAACAAGGTTTCGCTCTGTTCCAGAAAGTCCCGGATCAGAGTCTTGTTGAACGCCCGGCCGTTGGCATGGTGCTCCAGCTCTGTGACAATTTTTTGTGCGGCGGGTACGGAACGTTCGACGCGCGTCGAGAGGTAGGCCAGCGTGTCGTCGCTGGGCTGGATGAAGCGCTGGGCGAAAAGCTTTTTCAGGACGGCCGCCAGCAGGTCTTCGTCGGGCTCGGGAAGGACCATCAGCCGCATCGCGCGCAGGCGCGAACCCAGATCGGGCAGGGCCGTCTGCCAGATGATCGGCTGAATTTTTGTCGTCAGGACAAGATGTTGTCCACTTTTCTGGACGTAGTTACTAAGATGGAAGAGCGCTTCTTCGGAAGCCGTTTCGGCGTCATCGACGACGTAGCTTCCCGTGAGGGCGGCGAGATCGAGTTGGTATGTGTCGTCGGCCGTCAGTAGGTGCGCACCCGTTTCTGCCGCGAAAATATGGGCCAGGTGCGACTTGCCGGTACCGCTCGGGCCTTGCAGGATCAAATGCGGGCTGATCCAGGCTTGCGGCACTAGCAAGACATCGAGCACGGCCTGCAGGGCCGCATTCGTCGCGAAGCTGTCGCGGCTGAAGCGGTCGGGCAGTTCGAGGTCGAGGGGAAGTTGGCGGGCCATGGTGCGAATCTAGGCGTTACGGCCAGCAATGACAATGTGTGCGCCATCAAGCTTGTGGATGACCCGTGAGGTGTCTGTTTATAGTCTTTCGACTTGACATTACGGGCGCATCATGTGCCCTACGCGGCCTGATTTCCAAGCTTATTTCGGGCTTTGCGACCTATGCACATCTATCGTTCCCACACCTGCGGCGCCCTGCGCCTGTCCGACGCCGGCTCCCAGGCGCGCCTGTCCGGCTGGGTCCACCGCAAGCGCGACTTCGGTGGCCTGCTGTTCATCGACCTGCGCGACCATTACGGCATCACCCAACTGGTGTTCAATCCGTCGTCGCCAGGCTTTGCCAAGGTCGAACGTTTGCGCGCCGAGAGCGTGATCCGGGTCGACGGCAATGTCGTGGCGCGCGATCCCGAGACTTTCAATCCGAACCTGGATACGGGTGAGGTCGAGGTTCGTGTCACCGACGTCGAGGTGCTGTCGGAATCGGCTGAGCTGCCTTTGCCGGTGTTCGGCGAGCCGGACTATCCGGAAGAGGTGCGTTTGAAGAACCGCTTCCTGGACCTGCGTCGTGAGACCCTCCACAAGAACATCGTTCTGCGCTCCAAGGTGATCCAGTCGATCCGCAACCGCATGGTCGGGCAGGGCTTCCTGGAATACCAGACGCCGATCCTGACGGCGTCTTCGCCGGAAGGCGCGCGCGACTTCCTCGTGCCGTCGCGGATGCACCCGGGCAAGTTCTATGCCCTGCCCCAGGCGCCGCAACAGTTCAAGCAGTTGCTGATGGTGTCGGGCTTTGACCGCTACTTCCAGATCGCGCCCTGTTTCCGCGATGAAGACCTGCGGGCCGACCGCTCGCTGGAATTCTATCAGCTCGACGTCGAGATGAGCTTTGTCACGCAAGAGGATGTTTTTGCTGCGATTGAGCCGGTGATCCATGGTCTGTTTACCGAGTTCGGCGACGGCAAACGCGTGTCCTCCTATCCGTTCCAACGTATCCCGTACAAGGAGTCGATTGCGAAATACGGTTCGGACAAGCCGGACCTGCGCAACCCGATCGAGATGCAGGACGTGTCGGTGCATTTCGCCGGATCGGGCTTCAAGGTGTTTGCGTCAATCCTTGAGCAGGACGGTACGGCCGTGTGGGCTATTCCGGCCAAGACCGGCGGTTCACGCGCCTTCTGCGACAAGATGAATTCGTGGGCGCAGGGCGAGGGCCAAAAGGGCCTGGGCTACATCTTCTGGCGGACGCCGGAAGGGGCGGCTGAGGGTTTGGAAGCCGCCGGCCCGATCGCCAAGAACATCGGTGAGGAACGTACCGAGGCGCTGCGTCAGCAACTGGGCCTCGACAATGGCGATGCGGCTTTCTTTGTTGCCGGCAAGGTCGATGAGTTTGTCAAGTTCGCCGGCTCGGCGCGGACCAAGGTCGGAACGGACTTGGGTCTGGTGGATGAGGATCAGTTCCGCTTCTGCTGGATCGTCGACTTCCCAATGTTTGAGTGGAACGACGAAGAGAAGAAGATCGATTTCTCGCACAACCCGTTCTCTATGCCGCAGGGCGAGATGGAGGCCTTGCTGACCAAGGATCCGCGCGAGATCCTGGCCTATCAGTACGACATCGTCTGCAATGGCTATGAGCTGTGTTCGGGCGCGATCCGGAACCACAAGCAGGAGATCATGCTGAAGGCGTTCGAGATCGCTGGCTATGGTCATGATGTGGTCGAGTCGCAGTTCGGCGGCATGTTGAACGCGTTCAAATATGGCGCGCCGCCGCACGGCGGTCTGGCGCCGGGGATCGACCGGATCGTTATGCTGCTGGCCGGTCAAACGGCTATCCGTGAAGTCATTGCCTTTCCGCTGAACCAGCAGGGCCAGGACGTAATGATGAGCGCGCCGTCGGATGCGCTGGATAAGCAGTTGAAGGAATTGCATATCCGGACGGCGCTGCCGATCAAGGTTGGCTGATGTAACGGGGTGTGGGGCCCGCGGCCCCAAGTCTTACTCTTCCTTCCTTAGACCTCGCCCCCTTTGAGGGCGAAGGTCAAAGGAAGGAAACGAAAGGCTTTGTGGGGTCGCGGACCCCACGCCCCATTTGTCAGCCAAGCCTCTGCGGTAAAATCGTGACCTAACAAAACCCGTTAACAATTCCCTGCTATGATCACCCTACCCACGACAGAAGGTCAGGGGATGGTTCGGGAAGATGAACTCCATCAACACCAATTTGGGCGCCATGGTGGCCCTGCAAAACCTGAACAAGATCACGGCAGATCTGCGCGTGACGCAAAACCGTATTTCGACAGGTCTCAAGGTTTCCAGCGCCAAGGACGACGGCGCTATCTACGCCATCGCGCAGTCTCAACGCGCCGAGATCAAGTCGCTCGACTCCGTCAAAATGTCCCTGTCCCGAACGTCATCCACCGTCGACGTCGCCATGACGGCCGGCGAGTCGATCCAAGACATGCTGACCGAGTTGAAGGAAAAGGCGCTTGCGGCGTCCGACACCTCGCTCGACACGACTTCGCGCGATGCGTTGAAGGCGGATTTTGCCGCCATACGCAACCAGATCACCAAGACCATCGCCAACGCTACCTTCAATGGCATCAATCTGTTGAACGGGTCGCGCGCCACTATCGGCGCTCTGGCCAATGCGCAGGGCAGCAGTCATCTGACCGTCGATGCCGAGGACATGTCGCTGGGCGGGGGAATCATCACCCTGGGCGCCAGTACCGATTTTTCCACGGCGACCTCGGCCCAGGCCTTGCTCACCACGTTGGATGACTCGATCAGCAACATGTCGTCAGCCCTGGCCAGGCTCGGGACGTCGTCGAAGTCACTGGATCGTCACGCCACCTTTATCGGTAAGCTCCAGGATACCATGGACGGTGCCGTCGGCAAGTTAGTCGACGCCGATATGGCCAAGGAAGCGACCAAGCTGCAGGCCCTGCAGACCAAACAGCAACTGGCCATCCAGGCCCTGTCGATTGCAAATCAGTCACAGTCCTACATGCTGTCGCTGTTCCGTTAGAGATTTCCTACCCCTCACACTTTCCAAATACAGCCTGTACCTGCCGCGACATTTATTGTCCGACAAAATGCTTGACGGAAGAGTGTGCTCCGGATAGCGTGTGGCAATTGTCAGACATTATAAGGGGCGGGTAACGCCTCCGGAGCCAGGGAATAGTCATGTCTAAGTTTACAACGCCCGTTGCGGCGGCGCTTTGTCTCGTCTTGATGACCGGTGCGATCACAGCCTGCGGCGGCGGCGGGGGAGGTGGTGGCGGTTCCGGCGGTGGGGGCGGCGGATCGTCCTCCAGTGCGGTCGGTGTCGACATGGGCACGCAATCGGTGGTCGACGACGTCATGGCGATGAAGATTCGCAATGTCGCATCGGGGCAGTACCTGACCATTGCCGGCGCGAGTCAGACTGCAGGTGCCAAGCTGGGCCAGGCTTTGGACAGCAGCAACAAGGAACTGCTGTGGCACGCCATCACCATGGACAGCAATCAGTACAATCTCGAAAACATGCTGACCCACCAGGTGGCGGGCATAGAGAATGCTTCGACGTCGGCTGGAGCGGAGGCTTTGCAGTGGGCCGATAACGGCATCAATGACCATCTGTGGACGTTTCATAAACTGACCAATGGCAATTATCTGATCCGCAATGTGCGTAGCGGCCTCTATCTCCAAACGAATGCCAGCGGGACGGTGACCCAGGAGTCGCGGCCGGCGACGGGGACGGCTTGTACCTGTCAGGAATGGAGTTTAAGTCTGACAAGTGCGAGGGCTTATGCCTTGCCGAAAGCGGTGTCGGGCGCTGGCGTTGACGTGCACGACCCCAACCTGATCGTGGATACAGCGGGAACCTATTGGCTCTATGGTACGCACAACACCCTGGCCAGTTCGACCGACCTGACGACCTTTACCAAGGTGGCGACGGGGGCGTTTGCAACGGACTATGCCTGGTGGGCCAGCAAAAATACGACGGGGGGCGGTGGGAGAACCGATCTGTGGGCGCCCAGCGTCCTGTATGCCAACGGCACGTATTATCACTACTATTCCATTCCGGTTTACGGGACGCCCGGTGTGCCGGGGACCAATATGGGTGCGGAAGCTGTCATTGCCCTGGCGACCGGACCGACACCGACGGGACCATGGACGGATGCCGGAGAGATTATCGCCAGCTGCGGGACGCGGCCGGGCTGTATCACAAAGTACAATGCCATCGATCCGGCGCCTTACATAGATGATGCCGGCAACTGGTACATGGCCTTTGGGTCATGGGAAGACGGGATGCATGTGATTGAGCTGGATCCGGTGACGGGGTTGCGCAAGGGGAAGGTGATGCATGACATCGCCAAGCGCCCGGGCGGCGTCGAAGGGCCGTTCATTTTTCCCTGGGTGGTCAACGGGACAAGGTATTACTACTATTTCGGCTCGGCCAATCCGTGCTGTAACGCAAACAGCCGGTATCGCATCCTGGTCGGCCGATCGACTTCGCCGACAGGACCGTTCTTTGACCGCGGCGGTCTGAACCTGGTCGATGGCGGTGGGACGATCCTGTTGAGCGCGCATGGCCAAATTAAGGGACCGGGCGGCAACAGCGTGGTCAATGCCGGAGGCGTGCCGATCCTGGTGTATCACTACTACGACGGGGCGTCGGGCGGCGCACCGAAGCTGGGGTTGAATGCGCTGGGGTTTGATGCGGAGGGGTGGCCTTACGTGCAATAGTGATGGGGTTTGGGGTCTGCGGCCCCATAAAAGACCTTTCTTTTCCTTCCTTGGACCTTCGCCCTCAAGGGGGCGAGGTCAAAGGAAGGAAGAGGAAGACTTGGGGCCGCGGGCCGCAAAACCCGTTTGTCAGGCACGGAAAACCCCGGCGTGTCCGCCAGGGCTCCGAAACTGTCTCAGAGTGTGTTCGGGTCGTTGACAGAGATTACTGGTTACAAACCGGAACGCGGATACCGGCAGGCGCCTGGGTCGCTTCGTCACCGCAGGCGCGATCGAACTGAGCCTGGGTGATACCCGTCGCCGACGACATTTCTGCGCCGGAGAAGTTCACGCCGGTCAGATTGGCGCCACGAAAATTCGCATGTTCCAGATAGGCGCCGACAAAGTTGGCATTTGTCATATCCGCGCCGGCGAAGCTGGCCCGGCCGAACAGGGCCGCCGAACCGTTGACGTCACGCAGGTCAGCGCCCGAGAAATTCGTGCCGCTGAAGATGCCGATGCCCAGATCGGCCTGACGCAGGCGCGCGCCGGCAAAGTTCTTGCTCTTCAGTTGCAGGCCGACAAAGTCCGCCTGGAACAGGTTGCACTTCGGGCAGTTGGCGCCGTTCCGGGCGGCGTCGATCTGGGACGCGTTCTGAGCCAAAGCCGGGCTGGACAGCAGGCCAAGGGCCAGGATTGCCAGAGTGATGCGTTTCATAAGGGAACACCTTCGCTGATTGTGAACGACACCCAGCAAACCCGATGCCACGAATGCCTGCGGGCATTCGTATTTTTCAGCTCAAGCGCCGGACTAGGCGCCCCCCCAAGGCTCGCGCAATTGTGCGCGGCGGGCGGTCGCCCTTGCCAAAGGCGGTAGCCGTTGGATCACTCGTCGTCGTTCACCGCTTCGCGCTTGCGGGCAAACGGTACGACCACCAGATTATCCGTTGCCGTACCTCGGGCAAAGCCCTTGGAGATGAATTGTGACGCAGGCAAGGCTTCTTCGGTCTCCCTCACAACATCGCCGTGGCCCAATCCGTCGGCATTCAAAGCTTCCGGATCGGCATTGCTGAGATCGTCGCGGTCAAGATACGAAATCGCCAGTTCGCGGAATATGTAGTCCAGGATCGAGGTTGCCGACCGCACCCGGTCGTTTCCGGTCACCGGTCCTGCCGGCTCAAACCGGGTAAAGACAAAGGCATCGACAAATTCATCCAGCGGCACGCCGTACTGAAGGCCAATCGAGATCGCAATGGCGAAATTGTTCATCAATGATCGGAAGGCGGCGCCCTCCTTGTGCATATCAATGAAAATCTCACCCAGCGAGCCATCTTCATATTCGCCGGTGTGGATATAGACCTTGTGCCCGCCGACGCCGGCCTTCTGGATATAGCCCTTGCGGCGATCGGGGAGCTTAGTCCGCGACCGTTCACGCTCGATGATCTTCTCGATGACCCGCGACGAAGACGGGGCAGGGGCGGCCACAGGCGCCGGCTCCCGCTTCGGCGTCTCGTCGTAGGCCGGGATTTCCAGGCGAAAATCCGCCGGCGGGTCGGCCCGGCTGACCGTGACGGCGCGCAGGTCCAACCCGGCCGCCAGGGCGTAGAGCTTCATGACCTCGGTTGGAGTCTGATCCCAGGCTACGATCATTGCCGCGGTCGAGGGGGCATCGACAAAGGCCTCACAGGCCTGACGCAAAGCCAGTTGCGCCTTCAAGCCTGGCGGGGCGATCAGACGCCACGCCGTCTCGTTTAGCGCTTTCAACGAATCGAGCTCGCGATGTCCGAAGATGTAACCTTCTGCCGCGGCTTGATCACTGGGCGAAAAACCCATGACATCCAGCAAGTTCAATGCCGGATCTGCCAGATCACTTTCGTCGAGTCCCCAGATGTCGCGAATGAAATTTACGTCGAGGTGACGGGTCGAAAACACCTCGGCCAGGGTCGAGGCGGTCATCAGCACGTCCTGCAACTGACTAACCTCGAACTCACTCAGCCCTTTGGATTTCAAGCTTGCGGTGTTGATATGCGGAGCATCGTATAGACTGCGGTGACCCAGAAGATGGCCGCGAACCTCATCCCAATCGGCAGCCAGCGCTTGTAACCCCTTGATAACCGGCGCTTTTAATACGGTGACAAACGTCCCGTCGTCGCCTTCGATCACGCCGCGAACTTCGCGGATGGCTTGGTCCCCCAAGGTGGCGCCCAGGCGCAGAGCAAGCTCATCGTCGGCAAACAGTGCCGTCGACTGGACATTGCGCAGTCCGGTCAGCTTGGCCAGTTTCAGCCCCGACTGAATCAGTTCCAGGCTGCGGCCCTTCAGGTCGCCGTGACCTTTCATCGCCGTGATCTGGTACAGTTTACTGCTTAGCCTGTCGATCGCGGCGGGTTTGTCCGCCTTGAAACTGTCGTGCGGTGACAGGCGCTGGGCCAGAACCGCAGAGGCATGAACGGCGGACGCTTCCAGCAAGGCGAACAGATGCGAGGCGTAGTCGCCGGCCGCGCTGTCGCTGAGCGACAGGCCCAAACTCATCAGGGCGTCGGTCAGACCCGCCAGAGTGAGGGCGACCGGACGTTCGGCATGTAGTTTAAGAGAGTCAGTATAAGTCCCGGTAAATGCGACGGAAGCTTCGATATCCAGCGCCCAGGCCCACAAGGTGATGGCGTCGACGAAGGCTTCGGCCTGAAAGCCGTCGTCCTGGAAGAAACGCGCGACATTGATGGCGGCTTTCGGCGCCAGGTTCTGGGCCTCAAGGGCTTCTGCGTCGCGCGGATCGAAGACCAGATGCAGGCCCTGCGTCTCCAGCGCTGTTTCCGCCAACAGAACGGCGGAAGGGTCGCCGGCGCAGACCGTGTCACGGCTGCCGACGACCGCGCGGTGACGTACCGGAACCGTCTCGGGCGAGGCCGGCGACCAACTGGGAGTTGAGGTCTGGCTGAGCTGGATCTGGCGCGCAATAAGGGCGTCACCGGCGCCCAGCCCGCGGGCGCGGGCCGCCGCGCGTGCCAGGGCTGGATTGTGTTTTAACGATGCGGCATGTTCACCTTCGCTACGGCCGATGGCGCTGGAAATATCATCCAAGGCGGCGGCCAGGCGGGTTTGGGCCGCATCGCGCAACCTGGCGGCACGGGCATCGACCAGGAGCCGCGTCAAAGTTTGACGGCCGGCATGGTCATCGAGATACAGCGGTGCTGCCTCGGTTGCCTGGGGCAGGATGTCGCCGGCGGTCGGGTGAACGCGATGGCCAGAGGTTAAACCGGTTGACGGCCCCGCCAAACCGGCCAGCAGTGTCGCCTCCAGGGCCTCGGCAAATTCGCCGGCCTCAGCGGGAGAGGACAGGTGCCCCAGACGCAGACCCCATTGCGAAAGGCGGTGAGCATAGTCGCCAAGGGCGCCGCCAAAGGCATCGCTGTCGGCATCGCCGGCTCGCGTCCAGGTCCCCGATGGCAGGTCGGCGGCCAGCGAATCAGCCCAGTCCAGCCAGGCTTCGGCCTGGGCGGACGGCATGTCGCGCGGGCAAATGACCTCCGTGAAGGTGCCCGCGCGCTCAACAACGCGCGATTCCAGGTCGCCAGGGGTGATCAGGCGGCGTAGCGCCGGAGACAGAAAAGCCATATCGGGGTCCGCAGAAAACGCAGGTCTTGGGTTAACTCTATCGCGTAATAGGCGAGACATCAATAAATGTGGTAGATGTTTGGGCAACCGTCCACAATATGTTGATGGCGGCGTCCTGCCGCCGGGGCGATAAAATTTCCCGCCGCGCCTTTACCTGTTCGAGCCAGATCACTATAGTTCGAGGTGATTTGTGATTAAGGACAAGTGTTTTGCTGGACAAGATTTTCCTGTGGTGGAGTGGCGCGACGCTGGGCACCCTGTTTACGGTCGGCCGGCGCGGACGCCAGGTTGGCAGCGATGAGTTTGGCAACCGCTATTTCGAAGACCGCTCAGCGTCCAACTCATATGATGTCGGCCGTAAGCGCCGTTATGTTCTCTATAAGGGCTATGCCGACGCTTCGAAGATTCCGCCCGACTGGCATGGCTGGATGCACTATCTCTACGACACGCCGCCTTCGAAGGAAGCCTTGCCGCGCAAGGCATGGGAAAAGCCGCACCTGCCCAATATGAGCGGTACGCCCCTGGCGCAATTCCCCAAGGGTTCCATGAACAACGAGACGCCGGAGCGGCAAAAGTCGGCCGGCGACTATGAGGCCTGGAAGCCGTAGGAGTTCGATCATGGTTCGGCGCGCACATATCAAAGGTTCCTGGGCCGTCTTGGGTGCGCTCGCCCTGTGTGGCGTCGTGTCGGCGTCGGCCCAGACGGCACCGCCGACCCGTGGCGATGGCGGCCGTCAGGTTCCGCGTTACGTTGACGATGCGGACTATGATCCTCAGCCCTATTACGTCGACGGCGTCGAATTCAAACCCTATACGCCCGAAAAGAAGAAGGCCAAGCCGGCGGCAACGCCTGCGGCGCCTGCGCCGCAACCGACGACACCTGCCGCGTCACCGGTGCAGGAACTGAAGCCCTATGTGGCGCCGTCGGCCGTGCAGGCTCAGGCGGACCCGGAAGACAAGCCCAAGGCTGTTGCCTCTGCGTCCTCTTCGTCCTCTTCGTCATCGACGGCCAGCGTATCTAGCTACGTGCCGAAGAAGCGTCCGCGTTATGGTACGGCGATCATCGAAGCGCTGGACAAGGTCAATGCCGAGAGCGTGCGGTTTGAGGCTCCGATCGGGCAACCCGTTCGCTTCAAGGGCCTTATCTACCTGGTCAAGGCATGCGAAATGACGGCCGACGATGAGGCCCAAAACGACGTCATGGCCTATATGACCGTGCGTACCAATCCGGTGGCGGCAACGAATACCTCCATAGGTAGCAAATCCAAACAGATCTTCCAGGGCTGGAGTTTTTCGTCGAGCCCCAGTCTGAACCCGATGCAGCATCCGATCTATGATGCCTGGGTGATCGGCTGCCGCAAACCGCTGGGCGGGACGACCAGCTGAACTTGAAACCGCGAATAAGCGCGAATGAACGCGAATAATTCCTGGTAGGTTCGCCGCGAAATGTGAATTTGGGGGCGAGGGGTGCGCAGCGGTTTCTCGAAAGATGGTTCAGGCGGCGCAATACCTATTCGCGTTCATTCGCGCTTATTTGCGGTTCCAATTTTTTTCCCGGGGCCAGTAGACGCATAACGTCTTTGCCTGTCGCCGTTGACGGCAGGTCGTAGAAGTCAGCCTTCAGATCGACAGCCGCGGCCAGAAGCGTCAGATAGCCGGCTTTCTCAATCTCCAAAACGCCGAACTGGCTGAGATGCTCAGTCTGGAATTGGCAGTCCAGCAGTTTGAAGCCACCGGCCTTCAACCGCGCCACCAGATGGACCAGGGCAATCTTGGAGGCGTCGGTTGCGCGCGACACCATGCTCTCGCCGAAAAAGGCGCCGCCGATCGCCACACCATACAGTCCGCCGATCAGTTGGCCTTCACGCCAAACCTCGACACTGTGCGCCAACCCGCGCGCGAACAGGGCCTGGTATAGCGCCTGGATCGAGTGAGAAATCCAGGTCGAGGTGCGATTGACGGATTCCTCGGCGCACAGTTCGATCACCTGCTGAAAGGCGCTGTCTATACGGACGGTATAGTCGTCCTTGCGCACGGTGCGGGCCAGTCGCGACGGAATATGAAACGCATCCAGCGGCAGAACGCCACGCATCGGTGGATCGACCAGAAACAGGTAGTCGTCGTCGCGGGCGTCCGACATCGGGAACACGCCGGAGCGGTAGCAGCCAATCAGATCATCGAGCGTAAAGTCAGCCATGGGCCCGGCTGTTTAGCCCGATTTGGTGCAAATTTTCCAAGGGGAAATGCGGAAATGGCGACATAACTGGTGGCCATTTCTGGACGATGAAGTTTGCGGGGCCTGGACACAGACTATTTGATAGCGTTTTGCAAGTTTTGCTACCAGTTGCGAGATGCAAGCTTGTCGCTTGTGATGCGCAAGCTACAGGCGCAGTTCGCCCTGGTCCATGCCATCCCAGTATTTCACACGATCCGCCTTAACGTGGATCAGGACCAGGCCGGGTGTGTCGAGGCCGTCCTTGAACCAGAGCTCGATGTCCTTGCCCCAATGCTTTTCCATCTCGGCGCGATCATTGACCAAGTCAGCGTGGCCGGTGACAGACAGGAAAAAGGGTTTGGTCAGCAGACCGGGTTCACGCGAATAGGCGAGATTGACTTCGGGATGGTTGGCGATTTCCTGAGCGGCCGACGAACTGCCATCGGCGAAGAACCAGCTATCGCCGTCCCAGTCGACCTTGCGGTTGTTGCTCATGGGGCGGGATTCGAGTTCGCCGGTGACGGTCTTGGATGTCAGCATGCACAGATCGATATCGCGCATGGTCTTGGCTATGTCGTGCAGGGACAGGGTCATGGTTACCTCCGTGGGATGGGAGGCATTCTTGCGTCGCGGCGATAAAGTTTCGAGACGGTTGGACCGCTGTCTGTGTCAGTAACGGGCGGTTAGTTCAGGTGGGAAGCGCCGGCGGTATAGAGCGCTTCGTAAATGCCAAGCCAAACCGCCGTACGATCTTCGGGTGACTGGCACCGTTCTACGATTTCAAGCGCATTAGGGAATTGATAACCTGCCGTCAGACGCCCAGCCAACATTGCCGAAATATCTCGAAAATGCTCTGGATAATCTTCTGGATCTACATATAGGCGTCGATAAAGCCTTAGGGCCTGATCCAGCAGGCTGGCCTCGGCAAGAATGCGGACGATACCGTAGTAGCCTGATATTGGATAATCCTTCAGGCCAACTGCTGCCGCGTTGTCGGCGAATTCGCCCGCCAACGATTTTCGCCCCTGGGGCACGAGTTCCGCGGCGAAAGACGCGTGAGCATAGGCCAGATCGAAAGGCGATTTGATACGTTCTATCAGGCTGATGGCCGTGTCGAGCCGGCCCAGGCGAGCGAAAGCAGACGCCAATTCCACGTAGCTGCCTTCCTCGGTGACGTCTTCAATCAGATCTCCGGGCCAGCGGAAAATTCGCTTCGGCCTGCCCAGAACCTCAACGGCTACGTCAAGCATGGCTTGGGCCACGACGGGATTCTCGGCCGGAGGTACCGGCGTGTCCATCATCGCCTGGATGACGATCGATCTGGGAAACACATTTTTGTAGGCCTTGGCGGAAAACGGTCGGCCGTCCCGCTGACAGGCGGCGATGACGTAGGCGGCGGTTCCGCTGTAATCGGGGTGATGACGTGGCACATGGTTGAGTGCCTGGAGGGCATCGTCCAAACGGCCGCTTTTGACCAGATCATCGGCAAGGTAGGCCATCTCTTGATGCCGATCCTTGACCGGCAGGCTCAACACCAGATCAAAGGCTTCCCGATAGGCGCCCAATTTCTTGAAGCTGTAACCGTACATTCGCCTTTCGGAATGGCCATACAGACCGTTTTGTTTCAGGCAGGCCTCTGCCTCCAAGAGGGCCGACTTGGCAGCCTCAATATTACCGGTCGGCATCAGGTAACTGGATATTGCCGATAGAAGATGTGCCCGCTCCTGCGGTTCGCGTGCATTGCGGGCCAAGGCGAGTGCATTATCGATGCGCCCCATCTGGGACAAAAGCCTGATTTCGGTATTTGTGGTCAGGGGGCGGTAAGAAGCCACCTCAATGTCGAGCCAGTCCAGGTCAGAGGCAGCAATGGAAGCCGAATTCGAAAGTCCCGCAATATATGCGTTCAGAAGCTCAAAGCGGTACTGCAAGTCCGTCTCGCTGACGATGAGACTTCGCGCCTCTGCATATTGGCCGATTTCAGCCATAGTACGGATGACCGCAACTATTTGCATCATCCGCTCTGCGTTATCTGTGATCTGGCTAGCTAGTCTTAACGCGCCCTCCAGATCGTCAGCCTCCAGCAGAAGATTTGACCTCGTCGACAGATGAAAGTCGGGCAGATCTGCATCTAGGTCAAAGAGCCTCAGAGTTATTCTGGCGCGGTTCTTGTCACCGAGAGAGACTTGTTTGGTTGCAATAGAGAGCAGGCAGTCGCCATGTCGACGTTCTTTCGACAAACCAACCATGGATGCAGCGCTGGCCGCAGAAGCCAAAGCTTCGGCCAAGGCACTTTCGATGGTAATCGCTCCGGTCATATACCCGCTCAGCTAGAGAAGGCCCTGCCACAGGCTAGGCTTTCAAACCTGCAACTATCCAGCCGGCGTCTGCGCCTTGATCCAGTTTTCCAGCCAGTGGATATTGTAGTCCCCGGTCTGGATGTCCTTTTCGTTCAGCAGGTCGAGGAACAGCGGAATGGTCGTGTCGATCCCACTCACCACCGTCTCCTGCAGAGCTCGCTTCAGCCGCGAAAGAGCTTCGGGGCGGTCGCGGCCGTGGACGATCAGCTTGCCGACCAGCGAGTCATAGTAGGGCGGAATGGCATAGCCATTATAGATCGCCGAATCCATGCGAACGCCCAGGCCGCCGGGCGCGTGGAAATCCGTTACGGTACCGGGCGACGGCACGAAGGTGCGGGCGTTTTCGGCATTGATGCGGACTTCGATGGCGTGGGTGGTCAGGTCGATATCGTCTTGGGTGAAGGACAGGGGATAGCCTTCAGCGATGCGGATCTGCTCGCGCACCAGGTCCAGATCGGTGACGTATTCGGTGACCGGGTGTTCGACCTGCAGACGGGTGTTCATCTCGATAAAGAAAAACTCCCCGTCCTCGTACAGGAACTCGATGGTGCCGACGCCGAGATAGCCGATCTTCTTGATGGCATCGACGCAGACCTTTCCGATCTTGTCGCGGGCGGCCTTGTCGATGACGGGCGAGGGGGCTTCTTCCAGCACCTTCTGGTGGCGGCGTTGCAGGGAACAGTCGCGCTCACCCAGGTGGCAAACATTGCCATGGCTGTCGGCGATAATCTGGATTTCGATATGGCGCGGCTTCTGGAGGTAGCGTTCCATATAGACCGTGCCATCGCCAAACGCCGCGGCGGCTTCGGACTGGGCCGACATGACGGCCTCGGCCAGCGAGTCGCGGTCCTTGGCGACCTTCATGCCGCGGCCACCGCCGCCGGAAGCGGCCTTGATCAGGACGGGGAAGCCGATGGTTTCCGCCGCGGCCATGGCCTCTTCAACGGTGGCAACGCCACCGTCGGAACCCGGAACGACGGGAATGCCCGAATCGCGGGCGGCTTGCTTGGCAGTGATCTTGTCGCCCATCATGCGGATATGCTCCGCCTTAGGGCCGATGAAGGTCAGGCCGTGAGCGCTGACGATGTCGGCGAACTTGGCATTCTCTGACAGAAAGCCGTAACCCGGATGTATCGCCTGGGCGCCGGTGATTTCGGCAGCGGCGATGATCGACGGGATGTTGAGATAGGACTTGGACGCCGCTGCCGGCCCGATGCAGACCGATTCGTCGGCCAGGTGGACGTGCATGGCGTTGCGGTCGGCTTCGGAATGGACGGCCACAGTGGCGATGCCCATTTCCTTGGCGGCACGAATGACGCGCAACGCGATCTCGCCGCGGTTGGCGATCAGGATCTTGTCAAAGGTTTTCATGATCGGCTTACTCGAACACGACCAGAGGCGCGCCGTATTCGACTGGCTGCGCATCGTTGACCAGGATCTGGGCGACCACGCCTTCGCGCGGCGACGGGATCGGGTTCATCGTCTTCATGGCTTCGATAATCAGCAGGGTCTGGCCCTGCTTGACCTTGTCCCCGACCTTGATGAAGACGGCGGCGCCCGGCTGGGCTGACAGATAAACCGTGCCCACCATAGGCGAGGTGATGGCGTCCTTGGGGGCCGCTGCTGTGGGCGCGGCGACTGGTGCTTCGGCGACAGGCGCAGGCGCCGCAGTCGGCGCCGGCGCGTAGGCCGGGCCCGCATGG
>NZ_GL883079.1:289809-293109 GCF_000204015.1 Asticcacaulis biprosthecium C19
CCGGGGCGGCCATCAGCTGACGCGCGACACGTATCTTGAGGTCGCCCTGTTCGACTTCGATCTCCGTCAGTTCAGTTTCCTTCAGGATGTCGGCGAGTTTGCGGACCAGCTTCGGATCGATCGGGTCAACGGAGGGTTTTGCGGTCGTCATGTAGGAACCTTGATTGGGGCCTGAGCGTTACGGAATCAGGCTTTGAGCATGGCGAGAACGGCCTGGACGGCCAGTTCATAACCAATGGGACCAAATCCTGCAATAATCCCTTTGGCAGCCAATGACACATAAGAGTGATGGCGGAAGGGTTCGCGGGTCTGGGGGTTGGAGAGGTGGCACTCGATCACCGGGATCGACAGCGCTTTGAGCGCGTCGAGCAGGGCGACGGAGGTGTGTCCGTAGCCAGCCGGATTGATGATGAGGGCGCAGGCGGATTCACGGGCTTCGTGGATCCAGTCGATCAGTTCGCCTTCATGATTCGACTGGCGGAAGACAAGGTCGGTGCCCGTGCCCGTCAGGCGGGTACGGCAGCGCGATTCGATGTCGGCCAGGGTATCGTAGCCATAAATTTCCGGCTCGCGGACCCCAAGGAGGTTGAGATTGGGGCCGTTGAGGACATATATGGGTTTGGACATGAACCTGCTTGAGGGCAGTTGGCGAAAGCGGGACTTGTAGCGCGGAGATTTCCGGCTCACAAGCGCAAGACACGCGGATGGTTACGCATTTGCACAAAAATGGCGCAAAAATGGTGAAAATTCTGTTGAATGGTGAAACGCGGGAGGTTACGGCGGGCAATCTGGCAGCCCTGATCGATGAGATCGGCCTGGACGGGCGCAAGGTGGCCGTGGAACGCAATCTCGAAATCGTTCCGCGTTCGACCTATTTGGCGACCGAGCTCGAAGACGGCGATCGGCTGGAGATCGTGCATTTTGTAGGTGGTGGCAACTGATGGCGGACACGGCAGTGATTCAAAGCGAAGCGGGGGCTGAGACCTGGACCGTTGCGGGGCGCACCTTCAACTCGCGCCTGATTGTCGGCACGGGCAAGTACAAGGACTATGCCCAGAACGCCGCCGCGGCCGAGGCTTCCGGCGCCGAGATCGTTACTGTGGCGGTCCGCCGGGTTAATATCTCCGACCCAAGCCAGCCGATGCTGATGGACTTTGTCCGACCGGACCGTTTCACATACCTGCCCAATACGGCGGGCTGTTTTACCGGTGAGGACGCTGTGCGCACCTTGCGGCTGGCGCGCGAAGCCGGCGGTTGGGATCTCGTCAAGCTGGAGGTCCTGTCTGACCCCAAGACGCTTTATCCGGACATGGAAGAAACCCTGCGGTCGCTGAAGCTGCTGGTCAAGGACGGTTTCCAGGTCATGGTCTACTGCTCGGACGATCCGGTCTATGCCCGCAAGCTGGAAGAGGCGGGGGCGGTGGCCATCATGCCTCTGGCGGCCCCGATCGGTTCGGGCCTGGGCGTACAGAACCCGGTGACCCTGCGTATCATCATCGAAAACGCCAAGGTGCCGGTTCTGGTCGATGCCGGGGTGGGCACGGCTTCGGACGCGGCCGTTGCGATGGAATTGGGTTGCGACGCGGTGCTGATGAACACGGCGATCGCCGAGGCGAAGGATCCGATCCGTATGGCGCGCGCCATGAAGCACGCTGTGATTGCCGGACGGGAAGCCTATTTGGCTGGTCGGATGCAGCGCAAGCTGTACGCCGATCCGTCGTCGCCCCTGGGCGGACTGATTTAAGCGAATTTAACCCGTTGAGGCTATGACTGAGTCCTGAGGGTGCGCGGAACGACGCCCCACCGGGAAATCAGAAAGTCATGGCACCGACGCGTAAAACGTCTTCGCTCTTTAAAACCAAAAACGACGCCCGGCGTGGCCCTGATCAGCGCCGTTTGGTGAGCCTCGGCCTGCGCTGGGAAGTGGCCTTCCAACTTCGCCTGCACTCGGGCGATAGCACGGCCCAGGTGTTCGACTGGATGGCGTTGCCGGCCCAGGGTTTGATCGAGATTTTGCGCAAGGATTTTGATGTCTTTGCGCCGGAACAGCTTTATCTGGTCGATACGGCCAACGGGCAACTGGTCGCTGACCGCGGCACCGGCGTGCGCTTCCACCACAGTTTCGAGCATCCCGCTCACTACCTGGCGGACTATGCCGGCTTTATCGCGCGCTTTCGTCACCTGGCGGAGCGCTTCCGCCAGCAAGCCAAGACGGAAGCCATCACCTATGTCCGCCGCGATATGAGCGAAGCCCAGGCGCTTGATCTGGAAAAGGCCTATTTCGAGCGTTATCCCAACACCGATGTCCGGTTTCTCTATCTGAATGACCGCATCGCACCGTTTTCGACGGCCCACGGTCAAGGCGTGTTCTTCGCGCCCGAAAGTCATTTTGGCGATGCCGCCGCCTGGGCCGAGATATTGACGGAAGAAAAGCTGATCGGTGAGCCCTACAGGTTGGCCCCGATCGATATCCTGGCCCATGAGCCTGAGGGGCGCAGCCTGATGCGCCTGAGAGGCCTGACCGCCGAGCAACTGGAAACGGCCATGGAGTCGAATCCGGACAATCCCGGCTTCCCCTATGAGCTGGCCAGGCAATATCGCCTGCAGGGACTGATGGTCGAGGCTGAGGCAGCCATCGCTCTGGCCTTGCGCAAATCCCCCGACCATCCCGCCATGCGACGTGAAGGCCTGGCCATCCGCCGCGCGGCGAACCGGATGAGTGAACGCGCCTATGCGGACGCCCTGCTGGAAATGGGCGCACAGGACGACGCTGAGGCAACCATGATGGCGGCTGACGCCCTGGCGGCCATCCAGGAATATGAGGCGGCCGCGCAGGCCTATGGCCGCTATCTGTCGCTTCATCCCATGGACGCGGGTGCCTGTTACGGCAAGGCGGCTTGCCTGCGGCGTTTGAACCGCTTCTCAGAAGCCGAAATGGCGATAACCCTTTGTCTGCAACTGGCTCCGGACATGGCGCGGGCGCACGTTCTTCGGTCGCAGATTTTGCTGGCCCTGAGCCGGCACTGGGATTCGATCGCGGCCGCCCAGCGCGCCTGCAAGAGCGATCCGTCACCGCGTGGCCTGTACAATCTGGCGGCGGTCTATGAATCGCTGGAGCAGATGGAGAAGGCGGTCGAGGTCTATGAGGAGATCGAACGCCTCGGGACCCACGTCAATGTCAAGGCTGTGGAAAAGCTGCGGGCGTTGCGCGGCGAGCCATTACAGGCCGCCAACCAAGAGCCGCTGGAGCTGTCCAAGCCGGCGACACGGTCGTGGGGCAAGCGCGTGTTCGGCGCGCGC
>NZ_GL883079.1:294570-305780 GCF_000204015.1 Asticcacaulis biprosthecium C19
ACCGCATTCCCAAAAGTGTGACGCACGGCTCGGGCTTTCTCGTTTTTGGATTAAAATGTGTGTAAAAACAAGAGATTAGAGTGCCGATCCGATCCTGCCGGATCGATACGGGCTCTAAGCCTTATTCTTCTTGCGCAGCTTTTCGACCGCCGCCGTCAGGGCCGGAATATCGGTCCCGCTGATCGGCTCACCATCGACAATAAAGGTCGGCGTGGCGTTGATCTCCAGATCCTGGCCCAGCATGACGGTCTGAACAACATAGTTCTGAATCTCGTCAGATTCCATGCGAGTCTGGATTGCCTTCGGGTCCAGACCGGCAGCCGCCAGAAGCGCGTGGACGTCTTCCTGGCTTTCGACCTGATTGGTCATCAAGGCGTAATGCACGGCTTCATACTTGCCGGCTTCCGAGGCGGCCAGGGCATAGGCCGCGAGCGGCCGCGAGTTCTTGCTGATGATCGGATATTCTTTGACGATGAGCGCGACGTCCGGATTTTGTTCGAGAAACGCCTTCAGGTGGGGTGAACCCGCGCGGCAGGCGCCGCACTTGTAATCGAGGAATTCCACGATCTTGATAGCCCCCGCCGGATTGCCCAGGATCGGGTCCATCTTATTGCCGTACAGGGCTGGCTTGAGGCTGTCGGCGCGGGCCTTGAGGATTTCGCGCGTCTTGGCATCCATGGCCTCGTTGGCCTGAAGCTGTAGCTTTTCGCTGGCATCGCGCAGCATGGCCGGCTGTTCCATCAATCCCTTCTGGGTCTGCCACGCGGCAACTTTCGGTGCCAGATACGGCGCAGCGGCAAGGATCACGGCGAACACGGCCAGGCCAGTGGTGATATGGGCCTGCAGGTTATCAGTCCATTTGGTCGCAGGCTTTGGGGATACGTTTTCGGTCTTAGGGAGTTCAGGTTCGGACACGTAAGAACTTTCTGGAGTTACGGGCGGCGGCGTCTGGTTTCGCCTTCAACGGGGTTGATACCCATTTCGGACGAGGTCACCATAACCAGGTCGCGAGCGCGGCGATATTCCGGGGTCGTCGCCTCGAAATATTTCTGCGCCCAGACGGCTGAGGTGCGCGCACCTTCATAGTTGCCGTTATAGAACTGCTCCTCGGCCGTGGCCAGACGTGCCATGCCGGGTTCATTTAGGGCATCGTAGGCCTGAGCCAGTTGCCGCCATGCAAAGCTGTTGTCAGCCTCGTACTTCAGCGATTCACGCAGATGGAAGACGGCCTGGGTTGCGTCCTCGCGCTCACCGGTGGCGATCAGGGTCTGGCCCAGATTTACCCGAAGCAGTGGTGCCTGGGGCATAAGCTGGACCGATTTCAGGTGTTCCGGCTTGGCCAGAGTGGCGCGGCCGGTCTCGAAATAGATCTGGCCCTTCAATTCATGCAGATAGGGATTGTCGGGCTGTTCGGCCAGCAGCACATCCAGATCGACCAGGGCCTTGTCCCAGTTGCCCTGCTTATAGGTGGCGATCACGCGGGCATAGCGGGCCGGGTAGGAGGTGTCGCTTTCGGGATAGTCGCGGAAGGTCTTGACCGGGTCTTCCATAAAGCCGGCCAGTTTGGCTTGGACGATCTTGAATTCCGCGACCACTTCGGGCGGATCGACCTCTTTGTAGTGCGTCTGTTGCTGGGCCAGGCGGGTGATTGTCTGGATTCGTTCGCGCGACAGCGGGTGGGTGCGGAAGAAGCCGTAGCGCTCGGCGTTGGAGAAGGTCTCGACATTGCGGAAGTTGTAGAAGAAGTCGACCAGTCCCCTGCCGGACATGCCGGCTTTTTCCAGCGCCTTGAGGCCGGCGATATCGGCCGCTGATTCCTGGGTCTGCATATAGCGCAGAGCGTTCATAGTGCCGAAGGTCGGCGAGCTTCCGATGATGGCCATGGCGCCGTCTGGAGAACCGGCCATGGCGGCGATGATGCCCAGCCCCAACGCCACCGCCATGGGGGCGCGGGCGGCGCGTTCGATCTCGTCGGTGCGCATCATATGGCCGCCGGACAGGTGGCCTGTTTCGTGGGCGATGACGCCGAACAGTTCGTTGGGGGTATTGGCTTCCAGGATCAGACCGGTGTTCAGCCCCATGCGCAGGCGGAATGTAGCGAAGGCATTGAGGTCGTCGCTGGCAACCAGAAGATACTGGACCTTGTCGGCTTCCAGGCCGGCAGCGTCGAGGATCGGCCGGGTGCGCTTGTGCAGGAACTGCTCGATTTCGGTGTCGCGGATGACGCTCTGGGCATGGGCGACGGTCGAGACGGCCAGCAGCGCTATGCCTGCGGCGATGGCGGCGGCGGCTTTCAGGGCGCGTCGGGCGAAGGCAGTTTGAGACGGATTGACGTGCATACGCAGATGACCCCGAGAACTCGCACTTTAGATAGGAAGCAAGCGTGACAAATCTAAGGCGTGCCGCTGAACTCAGAATGAATGACACCGAGGATGGACATGAAATTCCGTGTCCATCCTCGGCTCAGTACCTTACTTGCGCCACCAGCCACGCTTTGGCTTTTCAGGCGGAGCGGTGATTTCGTTGGGATCGGGTTCTGCCGCGACTGGTTCCAGCACCTTGACGGGCTGAGGTTCCGGCTCAGGCTCCGGCGCCGGCGCAATTTCCGCCACCACCGGCGTCAAGTCTACAACCGCTGTTTCCTGGGCTTCGACAACCGGAGCGGCCTTCTTGCGCGAACGGGTCTTCTTGACCGGCGCCGCGGGGGCTTCCGGCTCGATCGCCACCACGGCGGGGGCCGTTTCCGGCTCCAGTTCAGGCGCCACACCGGAGTCGACATCGGTCGAGGTCGGCATGGGCGCGGTGATCAGCGATTCCGAATGGTCAGGAGTCACTGGGTCAGCAGCGTCGACGCCGCCCTTGCGTCGCCGTGTCGGGCGCGGACGCTTGGGTGCCGGCTGGTCACGCAGCGCTTCGGGCACCAGCGAGGTCGGCGATGTCACTTCGGCGCCGAGCACCTGGATCACGGCCGCGGCGACGGAGACTTCCGCTGATACGGAGGCCGTTGTCGCGGTGAAGTCGCGCGTACGTTCGGTCTGCTCAAAACGCTTCTGCTGCTCTTCGAACGGATCGATCCAAACGTAGGGCGCTTCCAGCGACGGCGTGCGGGCGCGGATCCAGCTGTAGGTCTCGCGCGGACGGTTGTCGAAACCAGCACGGCGACCGCCACGGCGACCACGGCGGCGGCGATTGCGGCCGTTACGCGGATCGGAACCGTCGCCTTCGTCCTCGTCGTCGCCTTCGTCACCCTCAACCTCGTCGCCAGCCTCCGCATCGGCCTGAACCGGTGCGCGCTCTTCGCCCTCCAGGCGGTCACGGCCACCACGGCGGCGGCGGCGGCGCTTGCCGTTGCGGCCATCACGGTCGCCACGATCGGCGCGGTCTGCACGCGGTTCGCTGCGTTCTGCGCCGTCTTCGCCGTCCTCGTCGGAAGCGACGACATCTTCATCATCCACTTCGAGGGCTTCGTCTTCGGCGATTTCTTCCGGCGTCGGATCGAAGGCGATCGGCTCCGGACGCACCGGTGGGGTAAATTCGACCTCGGTCGCCAGGACCGTGCGTACGATCTGCAGGTCGGTGTGACCCAGGTCGTTGTCGATTTCGATATTGACCTTCAGGCCCCATTCCAGCCGCAGCTTGGCCAGGTGGACCTGCTTTTCATTGAGAATGTACAGGGCAACCGCGGTCGGCAGTTTCACTGTAATGGCGCCGGCGCCGTTCTGCATGGCTTCCATGTCGATGCGACGCATGGCCGACAAGGCGGCGGAGTCGATCGAGCGGATACGGCCCATGCCTTCGCAGTGCGGACAGGTTACGGTCGTGCCTTCCAGGAAGCCGGTACGGCGGCGCTGGCGGCTGATTTCCATCAGGCCGAATCCCGAAATCTTGCCCATCTGGATGCGGGCGCGGTCCTCGGCCAGGGCGTCCTTCAGCTTCTTTTCGACCGAGCGGTTGTTCTTCGGCTCATCCATGTCGATGAAGTCGATGACCACCAGGCCGGCCAGGTCGCGCAGGCGCATCTGGCGAGCGGCTTCTTCCGCCGCTTCCATATTGGTCTTCAAGGCCGTGGCCTCGATATTGCGTTCCTTGGTCGACTTGCCCGAGTTGACGTCGATGGCGACCAGGGCCTCGGTCTGGTTGATGACCAGATAGCCGCCGGATTTCAGCGGCACGACAGGGGAGTAGATTTTCGAGATCAAGTCCTCGACGCCATAGCGGGCGAAGAGGGGGGCATTGGCCTTGTAAAGCTGGATCTTCTTGGCCTGGGACGGCATGATCATCCGCATGAAGTCCTTGGCGGACTTGTAGCCGTCATCACCCTCGACCAGGACACCATCGAAATCCTTGTCGAACATGTCGCGGATGGCGCGTTTGACCAGATCTTCTTCTTCGTAGATCAGCGCCGGGGCGTTCGATTTCAGCGTCGTTTCGCGAATGGTTTCCCACACCCGCAGCAGATAATCATAGTCGCGCTTGATCTCCTGCTTGGTGCGCTTGGCGCCGGCGGTGCGGACGATCAGGCCCATGCCGTGCGGCACGTCCAGCGACTGTGCGACGGCTTTCAGACGCTTGCGGTCGGGCGCATTGGTGATCTTGCGCGAAATGCCGCCGCCACGCGCGGTGTTCGGCATCAGGACGCAGTAACGGCCAGCCAGAGACAGGTAGGTCGTCAGGGCCGCGCCCTTGTTGCCGCGCTCTTCCTTGACGACCTGAACCAGCAGGATCTGCCGGCGCTTGATCACTTCCTGGATCTTGTAACGGCGGATAAGGTGTTGGCGCAGGCGCCGCTCTTCATCGGGCAGATCGTCGCCGTCGTCCTCATGATGGTCGTCGTCGTCGGCGTCTTCGTTGTTGCCGCTGTCGCGATCGCGTCCGTTGTCCTTGGCGCTGTCTTTAGCACTTTGGGCCTGAGCCGCCAGTTCCGCCATCAGCTTCTCACGGTCGGCGACCGGAATCTGATAGTAGTCGGGATGGATTTCATTGAAGGCCAGGAAGCCGTGGCGATTTCCGCCGTACTCGACGAAGGCTGCCTGCAGGGACGGCTCTACGCGTGTGACCTTGGCAAGATAGATGTTGCCGCGAAGCTGTTTCCTGGCGTGGCTTTCGAAATCAAATTCTTCAACTCGTGAGCCGTTGAGCACGACGACACGGGTCTCTTCCGTGTGGGTCGCGTCGATTAACATAGTCTTTGACATTAAAAGTATCTCCGGAGCGCTCGGACGCGCGTCCCGGCGGAGCCGGACGGACTGAGGCGTGGCGCTTAAGGTTCAGGGTCGGGCGCGCAATTGCCGCGGCAAAGATGCCGGCGGTGGCGGGAGTTCCGGATTGGAAGCTCAAGGCGCAGCCCATGGATTCGTTTCTACTCAGTGGCGGCATGATGCGCGCCGGTTCTTTTACGGACGTGATGCTGGTTCCGGGCGAAAACTGCCGCCAGGCATCTGGCGGCGAGATAAGACCTCGATCCCGTCATCACAAGGTTCGCAGGCGCAAGTCGGTTCCTAGCAACACCGGACTCGCGTGAGAGCGATACCAATTTGCCACATGTCGCCAAATTGCGTTTCACGTCAACTGTTTTTATTGACGGCCAAGGGGCTGCGTGCCGCTGCGGTAACGCGGGTCTGAAAAGCTCAGGGTTGCGGCAACCTTTTCTTAACTGGCTGGAAACCACAAAGGTTAAATGCAGGGAAACCCTGTCGCTTAATCGTATTTCCATCCGTGTCTGCCATAGTCACCCCAACAACAGGTCTTGCGACTAAAAACATAGAACATGTGGTGCGTGGAGTAGTAAATGTTCCGACGGTATAATACCTTGGTACATGGTGTGAGTTGGGTACGCGTTTTGAAGCTTTCGCGGATGCTGGCGACTGGCGTTCTGGGAGCGGGCGTGTGTTCGGCTCCCGCGGTCCTGGCCGCGCCGGTCAATGCGTCGGGCGATGTCGTCAAGGTGCGCCTGGGCGGTGACGCCACGCAAACCCGCATCGTTATCGAACTGGACCGCGCCGTTGACGCCAAGGTGGTGACGCGCGACAGCGAAACCACCCAGCAGATCATCGCGCTACCTGATGTCGAGGTTGGCAAGGCGCTGTCCGGAACGGGCATGGGGCTGATCGCCGACTGGAAGGTCGAGAGCATCGCCGGTTCGACCCGCCTGAAGCTGAACTTCAAGGGGCAGGGCAAGATCTACCGTCGCTTCCTTCTGCCGCCGGCGGATGGCATCAGCGTCTATCGTTATGTCGTCGATATCGTGCCGGGCAATGCCGATACCGCCGTCGAAAAGCCGTCGCCGGTTCCGGTGATCGCTGCCCCCGCTTCGGGCAAGACGCAAATGGCCTCAAATACCAGCCGCAAGAAGGTCATCGTCATCGACGCCGGCCACGGTGGCAAGGACCCAGGCGCCCTGGGTGGCAACTCCTATGAGAAGGACGTTAATCTGGCGGCCGCACGGACCCTGAAGGCTTCGCTGGAAAAAACCGGCCGCTATACGGTGATCATGACGCGCGAAACCGACAGCTTCGTCGACCTGCCGGCGCGGGTCCGCATTGCCCGCAACGCCAATGCCGACCTGTTCATTTCGCTGCATTCGGATGCCGGCGGCAATGGTGAAACCCGCGGCGCTTCCATCTATACCTTGTCGGATTCAGGCACCGAACGTGCCGCCCGCAAGGCTTTGGTCAAGGGCGACTGGTCTTTGCCGGACATGCCGCAGTCGGACGCCGTCGTCAGCCGCATTTTGATCGACCTGACCCAGCGCGCCACCAAAAACCGTTCTGCCACCTTTGCCCAACTGGTCATGGACCATATCAGCGCGTCGACTCCGCTGCTGAAGACCAATCTGCGTCAGGCCGGGCTGTTCGTCCTGCTGGCACCCGATGTCCCGGCGGTGCTGCTGGAAATGGGCTTCGTGAACAACAAGGAAGACGAGGCCATGCTGAGCGATCCGCGCCACCGTGAGATCATGATGGGCCAGGTGGCCCGCGCCATCGACGTCTATTTCGCCAACGAAGTGCGCTACGCTTCTTTCGCAGGCCTGCCATAGGTTACGCGTGTTGATCAGAGCCTGAAGGCCCCTGTCGCAGGATAGGGGCCTATTTTTTGTGCGCGACCGAATCAAATAGTCGGCAACGCGTTGCAAACCGGTTGATTTTGCGGTCACTGGTACACCACAAAAGGCGCGATACGCCGAAATGGTGTGGACGTGCGTGAATTTTCACCGAAGTCCTTTGCCTATTTCGAGCACTTTGGTAAACGTGTTCGGATACCCGCGCTTCGAGCGCCCGGGGGAGTGCGTCGGAGGTTGCTTGTTAAAGTCGTCTGAGCGTTGGTTCGAAATGGCGGGCGTCGCCCTGATGACGGCCGTGGCCATTGCGGGCTTTGCAGTGACCATCTATGCCGCATGGCTGTTCCATGACATGCCCGACGGTTCCGAACTGGCCGACTTCCGGCCGGTCAACTCCGCCCGCGTCTTCGCCTGGGACGGCACCCTGATCGGCGAATACGGCCAGGAACGCCGCGTCAACGTCCCCTACGACCGTATCCCGGAACGGCTGCGCAGTGCCTTCCTGGCGGCCGAAGACCGTGCCTTCTTCCAGCACAGCGGTGTTGATGTCAGCGGCGTCTCGCGTGCCATGCTGAAAAACGTCTACAACTTCATCACCGGTCGCCGCTTCGAGGGCGGTTCGACGATCACCCAGCAGGTCGCCAAGAACCTGCTTCTCGGCAATGAACGGACGCTGGGGCGCAAGCTGAAGGAAGTCATCCTGGCGCGGCGGCTGGAAAGCTCGCTCAGCAAGGAGCAGATACTCGAACTCTATATGAACGATATCTATCTTGGCTATCGGTCCTACGGCGTTGGCTCGGCGGCTTTCAACTATTTCGGCAGGCCGGTTGACCAGTTGACTCTGGCCCAGTCTGCCTATCTGGCGGCGCTGCCCAAGGGGCCGGAGAACTACCGCCCGACCACGCATAAGGCCGCGGCGATTGCCCGCCGTAACTGGGTTATCGACGAAATGGCCCAGGCGGGCTTCGTCACCCGTGCCGAGGCGGAAGCGGCCAAGAAGGAAGACCTGATCGTCCAGGACAAGCCCCAGCGTGCCCACTATCATGACGCAGATTACTTCGTCTCCGAGGTGGAACTGCGCGCGCGCAAGTTGTTCCCAAATGATCCCAACGCCATCTATACCGATGGCTACTATATCAAGACCACTCTCGATCCGAGGCTTCAAACCTATGCGCGTCAGGCCCTGATGAATGGCCTGGAAACCTACGACCGCCGTCATGGCTGGCGCGGGGCGTGGGGCAATGAGCGCCCGGCTTCGGCGTGGCATAAGATCGCCGCCGAGAAGGAGCCGCCCTCGGAACGCGGGAAGTGGACTCAGGCCATCGTTACGGCGGCCGCCAAGGGCAGCGTCTCGATTGAAACCATTGAAGGCGACAAAGGCAGCCTGACGTCGAGCGATATCGCCTGGGCCTTTGCCGGCAAGGGCCTGAAAACCGGCGACCTGATCTTTGTCGAAGCCAATCCCGAAGGGGCGGGCTATCGCCTGCGTCAGGTGCCCAATGTCAACGGCGCCCTGGTCGCGGTCGATCCCTTCACCGGCCGGACCCTGGCCATGGTCGGCGGCTACTCCTTCTCGGTATCGAAATTCAACCGCGCCACCCAGGCCAATCGCCAGCCCGGTTCCTCGATCAAGCCCTTCGTCTACGCCGTGGCGCTGGAGCGTGACTTCACCCCGGCATCGATCGTCGAAGATGGTCCGATCACCATGATGGGCGGCGACGGCAAGATGTGGACGCCGCAGAATTATGAGCACGACTATATGGGTCCGCAACCGATCCGCCGCGGTATCGAGTTGTCGCGCAACCTGATGACGGTGCGTCTGGCCCAAAAGGTTGGCATCAAGCCCATTACCCAGAAAATCGTCGAATACGGTATAGCGGAAAAGGTGCCGGCGGAAATGTCGATGGTGTTGGGCGCCGGCGAAGTGACGCCTTTCAACCTGACCGGGGCCTATTCGATCTTCGTCAATGGCGGACGCAAGATCCGGCCGCATCTGATCGATCAGGTCCTCGATCGTGACGGCAAGGTGGTCTACAAGTCGGATGACCGGGCTTGCCCGACCTGCGGCCAGCCGTTCAACGGCCTGGAAAGCCCGCGTCTGACGGCGCCCGGCCAGCAGGTGATGAACCCGATTACCGCCTATCAGGTGAACAGCTTCATGCAGGGCGTGGTCGAACGCGGCACGGCCCGTTCGGCAGCGGCGCTGGGCATTCCCATGGGCGGCAAGACGGGGACGACCAATGATTACCGTTCGGCCTGGTTCGTCGGCTTCACGGCGGACATGGTCGTAGGGGTGTTCGTCGGTTTCGATGACAACCGCACCCTGGGTGACAAGGAAACCGGCTCGCAGGCTGCTCTGCCAATCTGGGTTGACTTCATGCGCAACGCCAACAATGGCAGGCCGAAAAAAGCAGTTCCTCAAGCCACGCGACGCTGTCTTCGTGTCGATCCGCGGTCGGGAAGAGGCCTTCAAACCGGGCACCGAGCCGAAATATCAGGCCGGACCGGACGAAGATGGGCCACGGCCGTATCTTGACACCTGGACGGACGGCGAGATCCAGGCGGCTCCGTCGGAAGCCCCGGCGGTGCAGGCACCAGCAGCGCCGAAGAAGAAGACCCTGGAAGACGCCAGCGAACTGTATTGATCGTAGTCTAAGGGGCGATTCACAGATCGCGCGGAGTTCGCAGTTTTTTTAGGGGGATATCGGAAGCGTTCGCCTCGGTATGCGAGGTGTTCTGCAGGACGTTATATGTAAATCTTTGCAATCTGCGTACTCCCTTTCTTCAAATCTAATGGCAGCCGCTTGCCATACCGGGCGGGCGAGGATAAACCCGCACCTCCGGGATTTGAGCCAGGACTTTAGGAAGCACCATGCGTTTGGATATCGAGACCTCCGCGTCCGAAATCGAGCAGTCCATTGGACTGCTCAGGAGGCGTCTTTGACTGGGATGTCGCACTGCGTCGTCTCGACGAACTGAACGCCCGGGTCGAAGACCCGACCCTTTGGGACAAGCCTGACGAAGCCCAGAAGATAAACCGCGAGCGTTCCAAGCTCTCGGCGTCAATTGAGGCCGTCCGGACGCTTGAAAAAGAACTCAAAGATGCCGTCGAATTTGCCGAACTGGGCGATATGGAAGGTGATGAGAGCCTGATCGAGGAATCGCGCGCCATGCTGAAGGGCCTCAAGGCCCACGCCGGCCGCGCCGAACTGGAGGCGCTTTTGTCGGGTGAAGCTGACGGCAACGACGCCTATGTCGAAATCAATTCCGGCGCCGGCGGTACCGAGTCGTGCGACTGGGCAGGTATCTTGATGCGTATGTATACCCGTTGGGCCACCGCCCACGGCATGACCGTCGAGGTCGAGGAAGAAACGTCGGGCGAACAGGCCGGCATCAAGTCAACCACTCTGATGATCAAGGGTGAGAATGCCTATGGTTGGCTGAAGACGGAGGCCGGTGTCCACCGCCTGGTCCGCATTTCGCCTTTCGATTCCAGTGCCCGACGCCACACCTCCTTTGCCTCGGTCTGGGTCTATCCAGTGGTCGACGACACCATCGTTATCGACATCAACCCCGCCGATGTCCGTACCGACACCTATCGCGCCTCGGGCGCCGGCGGCCAGCACATCAACAAGACCGACTCGGCCGTCCGCCTGACCCACATCCCGACCGGGATTGCCGTAGCTTGCCAGGCAGGCCGGTCCCAGCACGCCAACCGCGACGAAGCCTGGAAGATGCTGCGCGCGCGCCTGTACGAACAGGAACTGCAAAAGCGCGAAGCAGCCCAGCAGGCCCTGGAAGACCAGAAGACCGACATCGGCTGGGGGCACCAGATTCGCTCCTACGTCCTGCAGCCGTACCAGATGGTCAAGGACTTGCGCACCAATGTCGAGACCTCCGACAGCCAGGGCGTTCTGGATGGCGATCTTGACGCCTTCATGGGCGCCTCTTTGGCGCAAAGAGTTGGTGTGACACGGGACAGTGCCGACGCTTAATACCAAGCCTTATAGAGAATTACGCTTGGTATCGCTTTCTTTCAGCTCAAGCGCCGCCGCACGGGCGGCCCCGATGGCTCCTCGTATACGCTCGGGCGCCCAAAGTACGTTCTCTGTCGCGCTTGCCAACCCACGATGAGTCAAGATTTTCGCGGGTT
>NZ_GL883079.1:306012-315881 GCF_000204015.1 Asticcacaulis biprosthecium C19
GTCGTGGGTGCAGGGTCTTTACCCGGCCGACCGGAGGCGCTTTTTTACAACTCCGGCTTGGCCGCTTGCGGCTCCGTCTTGGCCATGTTGACGACTTCGGCGTTATCGGCGGCGTTGGCATTGTCGGTCGCCGTGACATGGGCCGGGGCCTTGCGTCGACCCTTTTTGAGGATGATCTGTGCCCCCATGTAGCGCGAGTAGACCTGCGTGAATTCGGCGCCGAGAAAGAAGATCTGGGTCGAATAGTAGATCCAGACGAGTACGACGATCAACGATCCGGCAGCGCCGTAGGTGCTGGTGAAGGCGCTATGCGCCAGATAGGTGCCGATCAGAAGTTTGCCGAAGGCGAAGAGCACGGCGGTGATGGCTGCGCCGATCCAGGTATCGCGCCATTGGATGTGAACGTCCGGCAACACCTTGAAGATCATGGCGAAGACCAGGGTGATGATGACGAATGATACCAGGTTATGCAGGAAGTGGACGGCGAAGCTGAGCGGTACCATGTTACCGAAAGCCGAGGTAACGGCCGGCATGATCGCGGAGATCACCAGACCGATCAGCAGGATGATACCGCCGCCGGCGATCATCGCGAAGCTGAGCAACCGCTTGTGGATGAACCAGGTCCAGTGGGCATTTTCGCGTTCCTCGATATTCCAGATCGCGTTCAGCGCGTCCTGAAGCTGGGCGAAGAAACTGGTCGCCGAGACGACCAGGGTCACGAAGCCAATGATCGACGCGATGATATTGGCCTTGGGGTTGCTGGTATTGGCCAGTATGGTCTGGACCGCCTGGGCGCCCTCATTGCCGATCAGCTTGTTGATCTCTTCGAAGATATAACCTTCGACGGCTGCGCGCCCAAACGCCAGGCCGCCAAAAGCCACCACGATCAGCAGCAGCGGTCCCAGCGAGAGGATGGCGTAGAAGGCGAGGGCGGCGCCCAGACGCGGCACCTTGTCGTCGTTCCATTCCCGCACAGTTTCCTTGAGGATGAACCAGAAGGCCTGAAGGGTAAGGGGCGGACGGACCTTGGCTTTCCGGATTTTGGCGGGATGGGGCGTCATGAGAGGATTCGCAGACGGTGAAGCGCAACAGGTAGCATGGTCCGTGCCATTTGCCGCGGATTTCTGAACTTGAACCGCGTAACAGGGATCAGATAGTGTGTAGCGAAATCAAGAGGGAAATGACGATGATCCGATCCGCTACGCTCATGCTTCTGTTAGCGATGCCAACTGCGGTCGTGGCCCAACCCGCGACCGTGCCGCCGGAACGTGTCATCGCCACAATCACGGCGGACTGGAACGAGGATGGCGGATTCGACCGTGCCGTTCTGGTTCAGTCCGAGGACGGTGCTGACCTCATCGTCTACATGTCCGATGGTGATAGCATGAAGCCTGTGGCGTTCGCGCCCGACCTGGTGTGGAGCGGCAACATGTGGGGCACCCAACCGTCGTTGGAATTGTCACCCGCCGGTGGCTTGAAAGTGCTGTCGGGCAATGACGCTATCGGTCGGTCGCGCTGGCAGCAGACCCTGACCCTGGCCTGGCGTAACGAGGCATGGGTCGTCGCCGGCGTCACCACGATGAGCCGCGATACGTTGGATCCCGATGCTGGCGGTACCTGCGATATCAATTTTCTGACCGGAAAAGGCACGGCTTACGGCAAGGCGGTCAAAAAGCCGGTGGGGGCGATTCCCGTTGCCGACTGGACGGTTGAAAAGGTGCCAGCGGGGTGCCTGTGATGTGAAAAAAAGCCGGGAACCTCAAAGGGCTGCCCGGCTTTCTTCACAGATTAAGTTCGGTGAGGTGGACTACTTCAGGTCGCCCAGAGCGCTGATATCGTAGGTGCCCAAGGAGGGTGAACCGTAGTCGCTCGTCGAAGCTGCCGGGGCGCTGACCGACGGGCTGGTCGCGGCGGCAACCGGGGCTTGACGCGACTGCAGGCAGCGGCCCTGGAAATAGGCGCCGACGTCGATGGCCAAGGCTTCGTGGGTAATGTCGCCTTCGACATAGGCCGTCGCCTGAAGCTTCACCTGCTTGCCCGAGATCGAGCCGACGATGCGACCGCGGACTTCAATGGTGTCGGCCTCGACCTTGCCCTCGATGCTGCCGGACTCGCCGACGATCAGGTGGCCACACTTCACGTCGCCGCGAACTGTACCGTCCAGGTGCAGGTCGCCACTGCCGGTGATGTTGCCATCAATGACCAGGCCTGAGCCCAGGCCGGACAGCTTGGCAGCGGGGCGCTGCGCTTGGGCTGCGGCACTGCGGTTGAGATTGACCTGCGGCGTCTCGAGCGGAGCCGGGGTCGGTTTGTTCGGCGCAGGTTGTGCCGGTTTGTTAGTTTTGTTGAACATAATCTCCTGCCTTCAAAAAGCGTGCCGGGTTTTGCGGGCGACCGTTCAGCCACACTTCGTAGTGAAGGTGAACGCCGGTCGAACGTCCTGTAGAGCCCATCGAACCGACGCGCTGGTCGACCGCGATCCGCTGACCGGTCTTGACAGTGAAGTTGGCGAGGTGGGCGTAGCGGGTCTTGAAACCGTTGCCGTGGTCGATCTCGACGCAATTGCCATAGCCCGTGCGGACACCGACAAAGGAGACAACGCCTGGGGCGGTCGAATAGATCGGCGTCAGATAGGCGCCGGAAAAGTCCTGGCCGGCGTGGAAGCGCGGCGCATGGTTGAACGGGTCGAAGCGAACACCGAAGCCCGAGGTTTCACGCGTGCCCAGGGTTGGGCGGCCAAACGGCAGGCGGTCCGAACTGTTCTGCAGGCCGCGCATGTCCGACAGGTCGTTGGCGGCGTTGGAAACGCGGCGGGCGAAGTCTTCGTCGACATTGAGCACGGCGGCCAGGGTCTTGGCATCCTTGCCGGCCAGAGGCCCGCCCTGGCCACCGGCGAAGATGGCGGGGTTCAGGCCGGCGATACGGAAGGCCAGGCGAAGGCGTTCGGCGCGCGTCTTGGCAAAGGTTTCAGCCTGGCTGACCATGCGTTCCTGCTCGGCGCGGATGGCGTAAATACGTTCCATCGGCGGCAGGCTATCGTCGACCTGCGCCGGTGCCAAAGCCACAGATGCTCCCGGTACGCCCTTGAAGTCCTTAAGAAGATTGACCAGGCCGGCGTGGCGGTTTTCGACGGTCGTGGCCAGGTCTTCCAGCGAGCCGGAATTGGCGGTGGCGTGGTGGGTCGCCATATCGAGGCGCGCCTGGCGGTCAGCGATCCAGCGCTCGGACTGGGCTTTCATCATACGCATCTGGTTCTCGGCGCCGCTGCCGTGGGCCGCCGCGAAGAACAGGCTGATACCAGTGGAGATGGCCAGCCAGGTGGCCAGTGCCGATGCCACGAAGATGAGGAAAAACTGTTTACCAGGGCTGATGACATAGCCCTTGGTCTCGCCGCCCGTGCGGATAAAGATGTGGCGTTCGGGCAGGATGGACTCCATCCAGTCGCCTAAGCCTTCAGAGCCGTTTTCACGCATAACCGCCGCCACCTAAACCGTTTATTAATTATGCCTTGGTGATTCGAACGGCGCAAGGTTTAACTCGCGCGGCTGTCAAGCTGTGCGCCAGCAAAATCAGGAACGTCATTAAAAACAGGAGGTTGATCATTGTGGTCCTTGCCTTCCGTCCCAATTTGAAAGTCGCATCCAACAACCTTCAAAAACGGTGCCGCCACCCAGTCCCACAACTGAAATAAGGATTGCATAAGGACATTTCAAGCCAGAAAAGACGTGATCGCGCTCAAAACTTCCGTGACATGGTTCTTCACGCGCACCTTGCGCCATTCCTGGCGGACCTGACCTTCCGGGTCGATAATAAAGGTCGAACGATCCGTACCCAGATATTTGCGACCGTACAGCGATTTCTCGCCCCACGACCCGAAGGCGTTGATAGTTGTCGTGGATTCATCGGAAAGCAGCGGCATTTTCAGTCCATACTTGCGGATGAATTTCCCGTGCGAGGTGAGATCATCCTTCGACAGACCGAACAATTTCACCCCACGGGTGTCGAATTCTGGCACAGCTTCCGAGAATGCGCAGGCTTCCTTGGTGCAGGTCTCGGTGTCGTCGGTGGGATAGAAAAACAGCACAACCCAATGACCGCGCAGGTCTTTCAGGCGGACGACTGTGCCATCGGAGGACGGCAGTTCGAAATCGGGCGCGGGATAGGGCGTAAAAGAAGTTGCCATCTGTGACGATTTCGCCATGACATAGCCTCGCTTAACTGTCTAAAGACACAAACCCTGTAAAAGAGTCGCCTCAACTGCACTGCTTTGGCGGCGCGCGTCCAGACGAAACACAAAAATTGCTGCCCGAGCCGCTCAAGACAACCTTAGAGATTTTGCGCAAGCGTCCGCGCCTGTTCGTCTTTGGCTGGCTGCTGCTGATGCTGCTGGTTTTCGCGTGGCGGCTATCGCTGGGACCGATCCGGATCGACGGCATCCGCCCTTTGATCATATCGCGTATCGAGGCGACCCTGCCGGGTACCAAGGCCAGCATCGACCACCTCGATCTGGCTTGGTTCGCCGGTGCGCGCGGCGTCGGGTTCCGTTTCGACAATTTGATTATTCAGGACTCCTCGAAACGTACGATTGTGCGCGCCGGGCGGCTGGAGACGGCGCTGGCGGCCGACAGTCTCATCCTGGGGCATTTTGCGCCGGCGCGCCTGACGGCCAGCGATGTCCTGGTCGTCGCCTCGGTTTCGAAAGAGGGGCGCTATGATTTGGGTTTCGACGCCCGCGGGAAGCCTGGGGCCGGCCCGGCGGGCCTGGATCGCTTCTTCTTTGATCTTACGGGTGAGGAGAAGCTCGGCCGGCCAGCCAGTTTCGCGCGCCAGGTCAGTGTCCGAAACGGGCAGCTACGCCTTATCCAGGAAGGATCAGATCTGGACTGGACCGCCCGGATCGCGGCGATCGACTTCTCCAAGCTGAAGGGACGACTGGAAGCCAAGGCCGACCTGACAATTGTGGGCGCCGACAGCCAGGCCAGCTTCCAGGCCCAGGCCAACGGCGTGATCGGGCTGAAACAGGCGACCATCTCGGCCAATCTGAAGCAGTTGGTACCAGCGCACGTCTTCCCCTCCGTCGGCGTGACGCGCCACCTGGCGGCTATCGATGCCCCCGTCAATGGGTTGGCTCGTTTCGACTACAGCCTGGCCAAGGGTTTTGACGGCGCCTGGGTCGACCTGGATGCCGGCGCCGGCCATGTCGCCTTCGGCGGCAGCCGTCAGGTCTTCGACAGCGCGCGCATCCGTGCCACCTATAATTCGACGGATCATACTGCCCAATTCCAGACCTTCCGCGTGCGTTCGCACCTCTTGGACACCGACCTGTCCGGCAAGGTGGTGATCACGCCGGCCGACAGGAAGATCAAACGCGACCTGAAGATCGCTTTCGACTTCTCCGGTCCGCGCCTGACCGGACGCCTGGCCGATGATTTCGCCCACCAGACCCTGACCGAAGCGCATTTCAAGGGTGCTTATGTCCCACAGCATCGCCGGCTGGAGATCGAAACCGGCAAGGGCTTGCTGAATGGTGCGCCGTTCGAAAGCCAGGGTGTGGTCTATACCGACGAGCAGGGACGGCTGGGGGCCGACCTGACCGCGAAGATCAATGGCCATTTCACCAAGGATGAGGTCTTCGCCTTCTGGCCTGAGGATCTGTCGCCAGGGACGCGCAGCGAATTGATCAAGCGTATCCAGGGCGGCGACTACGCCAATGCCGATTTCGTCCTGAAGGCGCCGCCGGGCCATTTCGAGAAAGACCAGCTTCAGGATGAGGATCTGCGTCTCGATTTTGATTTCGACAGTCTGGGCTTGATGATCGAGGAGCGCATGGCCCATGCCACCGGTCTGCGCGGTCACGGCACGCTTTTGGGTAACAGCTTCATGATGGATGTCGACGGTGGGCGCCTGGTCGATGTGGTGTTGACGAAGGGCGCGCTTGTGGTGCCCGATTTCCACGACCGTTCCACGAAAACTTCCATCTGGCTGGAGGCCGAGGGCGATGCCGTCGCCGTCCTAGAAGCGGTTGATCCGCTGGCCGACGGGGCGCTGGCCGAAGCAGGGCTGACTCGTGAACGCATGACCGGCCGCGCCACGGTCCGGGTCGACATCGCTTTCCCCACCTTTGGCGTGACGAACGATAATTTCGATTTGCGTTTCGAAGGCCGCATTGCCGACGCCTCGATGACTCAGGCGGCTCTGGGCTGGGACCTGAGCGAAGGTGCGCTGACGGTCAAGGGCGACCTGATGGCCGACCGTATCGAAGTCGCCGGACCGGCCAAGGTCGGGCCCTATACCGGCGACATCACCTACACCACTTATTTTGAGGCACCAGGCGCTGAGGTCGACTTCGACGGCAGCTTCAATGCGGCGCAGTTCGGCGGTTCGCCGCGCGTGCCGGTGGCGATCAACGGCCATTTCGCTATGTCGGGCGGTAAGGGAGAGGGCACGGTCGATGCCGACATATTCCGCGGTCGCGTCACCTGGGAGGGTGATGAGTTGGAAACTGAGCACGGGCGCCCGTCGCATGTGGTCATCGAAGGCGTCACTCTGGCTGACGGCATGCAGGCACAGGGCCTGCCGGTGTTCGAACGGCTGAAGCGCGAACTACCGACGCGGATTTCCCTGTTGCGCTCAGGGGAGATCTGGGCCGGCGAGGTCGACGCTGAGGCTCTATCCGGTGACATGGCCTATATCGAAGGTAAGCGGGCGCGTCTCGTCTACAAATCGATTATAACGCCGGATGAGGCGCGGGAACTCGGCTATGGCGGCTTGCCGGTGTTCAATGAAGCGCGCCATCTGACGGTCAATGTCGCCTTGGACGATCAGTCCAGGGAGGCCCTGCTGAAGCTGGACAATATCAACGCCGTGCTGGGCTGGTCGGAAGTCGAGGGCAGTGACGAACTGCTGCGGCGACTGAAGATGACGGTCATGCCCAAGGATTGGGAAGCCCTGGGGTTGCCGGTGGCGTTCTTCGAACCCGCCAAGCCAGTGGATGTTACGGCTCTGTGGCAGCAGACCGGCGGCCATCTGCGCGGTGAGGTCAGGTTATTGGGGCAAGTGGTTGATTTTGATATGCCTTCGCGAGATGCCGTGGCGACTGCAGATCCCTTCACGCTGCGCATCCAGGGTCGGGTAACGGACGAGGTGCTGAGGGCTCTTGGCTACAGCCACGATCCGATCGAGATTGCCGGCAATACCGGTTTTGTGTTTAGCCTGTACGAAACGCCAGGCCATCCGGCCGCCCTGGTCAATGTCGATGCCCAGGCGGCCGAACTGCGAATCAAGGCTACCGATTGGGACAAACCCGTGGGGGAGGCGGCGCGCTTTGCCCTATCTATGGACGACAAGGGTAATGGTGAGACGGGCGTCAATGTCTCACGTATCGCCGCCGCTGGTGACCAGATTCGGATCGACGGACGTGCCGCATTCGATGCCGAAGGCAGGTTGGAATTCGCTGATTTTTCCGACCTTTACCTCAAAGATCTCATCGATGTCCGTTACCAGTATTTTGCCGCCGATGCGTCGGATGTCATCTCGATCAGCGGCCGGCAACTGGATCTGCGGCCATGGCTGAAGGGGTCCGGTAAGACGGAAACGCCTGTTGCCAAACCGCTATCTGGTCCGGGTGTGACACGTACTGAAGACGTCCGCCCCGTGCATCTGGTCGTCGATCTGGACAAGCTCAAGATGTCGACGGAAGGCGCCTTCAGCGCCATCAAGGTCGATATGAGCTGGGACGGCCGTAGCGGGCTGACGGGCGAGGGGGCGGCGATCACGGCTGACGGGGTGCCCGTCGCGCTGACCTTGAAATCCCAGGGCGAGTACAGCCTGTTCAGCCTGGCCACCGGGGATCTGGGCAGTGTTATTCGTACCGCCTCGGGCGGGCGCAATATCTGGGGGGGCGAGGCCGTGATCGAAGGCGCCTATATGGACGGGCAGATCGATGCGACGCTGAAGGGTGAGAACGTCCGAGTCAAGCAGATCCCGGTGATGGCGCAGCTTCTGACCGTGGCATCGCTGCAGGGCGTAGCCGATACCCTTACCGGTGAAGGGATTGCATTTTCCGACTTCGAATTCCCGGTGCGCTTTCGCGACAATACCCTGTTCATCGATAACGGCTGGGCCGAGGGCGAGGCCATGGGCTTCAGTCTGCGCGGGACGACCAATCTCACAGCCAAGACAATGGACTTCCGTGGGACTTTGATCCCGGCCTACCGGGTCAATGCCTTGTTCGGCAGTCTGGGGTCGAACGGCCTGGGCTTGCTGGGTTTGAAATATGGCCTGGGCGGGACGTATAAGACGCCGACGCCGATGGTCGACCCTTTGTCGGTGATGATGCCGGGCTTCATCAAGGTGTGGGAGCGCGACCAGGTGAAGGTCGATCCGATCACGGCTTTGGCGTTACCATCCGTCAAGGACAAGCTGGCCCAGATCCGCGAAGAAAATGAAGCGCGGTCAAAGAATTAATATCATCTGTTCAAATTTGATCAGAGTGTTCTGATAGAGCATAGCGGTGGCAAAGCTGAGAAGGTTTTTAACCACGAACCACACGAACAGGCACGAACTTCAGGTCTGCAGGGGCCTCGCCGCGGACCGGTCCCTTATCATGAATGCCGCTTCGTAGCGCTTCATGTGAATCCTGAAGTTCGTGCCTGTTCGTGTGGTTCGTGGTTCAAATCTTCCTTCAATCCCACTTAAACCGGCTTGACCAGCAGGATTTTCTTCTTGCCTTGGGAAACCTTGATGACGCCGTCGGCATTCAGATCCATTGCCGTCACCAGTTGGTTGCCGTCGGTGATCGCCAGGTCATTGACCCGAAGACCGCCGCCCTGGGCCAGGCGCCGGGCCTCGCCATTGGATGAGGTCAAACCGATCTTCGTCGCCAGCGCCGCCAGCATGATGCCTTCGTCCAGCACCGCGCGCTCGATTTCCACTGTCGGCAGGTCAGCCGACAGAACACCCTGTTCGAACGCCTTCTGGGCCGTGTCGCGGGCCGTCGCCGCCGCCTCGTCGCCGTGCAGGAGCCTCGTCGCCTCGTCGGCCAGCACCTTCTTGGCGTCGTTGATCTCGGCGCCTTCCAGTGCTTCCAGGCGCGCGATCTCGTCCAGCGGAAGTTCGGTGAACAGGCGCAGGAAGCGGCCGACATCCTTGTCTTCGGCGTTGCGCCAGTATTGCCAGTAGTCGTAGGGCGACAGCAGGTCGGCGTTGAGCCACACAGCGCCCGACGCGGTCTTGCCCATCTTGGCGCCCGAGGCCGACGTCAGCAGCGGCGTGGTCAGGCCGAAGGCATGTGCGCCCTCACGACCCTCGCCCATGCGGCGGGTCAACTCGACGCCGTTGATGATGTTGCCCCACTGGTCCGAGCCGCCCATCTGCAAGACGCAGTTTTGGCGCAGGTTCAGTTCGCGGAAATCGACCGCCTGCATCAGCATGTAGTTGAATTCGAGGAAGGTCAGGGGCTGTTCGCGTTCCAGCCGCAGCTTTACCGAATCGAAGGTCATCATCCGGTTGATCGTGAAGTGCGGGCCGAAGGTACGCAGGAATTCGATGTAGCCATACTGCGACAACCAGTCGTCGTTATTGACCATAATAGCGGCGTTGCTGTCGGTGTGGCCGCCCTGAACACTTTCAAAAGTGAGAAATTTCGTAAAGACCTGTTTGATACCGTTCAGGTTTTCGGCAATCTTGGCGTCGTCCAGAAGCTGGCGCTGGGTGTCCTTACCCGACGGGTCGCCCACCTTGGTCGTACCACCGCCCATCAAGACGATCGGCTTGTGGCCCGTCTTCTGCAACCAGCGCAGCATCATGATCTGAACCAGGCTGCCGGCATGCAGTGACGACGCGGTCGCATCGAAGCCGATATAACCGGT
>NZ_GL883079.1:315953-375382 GCF_000204015.1 Asticcacaulis biprosthecium C19
GCCGATATAACCGGTGATCATGCCCTTGGCCGCGAGCGCGTCCAATGCTTCGGCGTCGGTGCACTGATGGATGAAGCCTCGCGACTGGAGCGTGCGCAGGAATTCGGATTTGAAGCTTGGCTCGGTCATGATTTGCGTGCAATATCGGTGTGAAACAGAGAGAACGGTGTGTGACGAAAGCACCGTCCGGCGTCAAGTGAAGGCGTGGAGAAAATCATGAAAGTGTTGGGATTCATGACAGGGACCTCGCTGGACGGGATCGACTTGGCGATCCTGGACAGCGATGGCGAGTCGATTGCCGCCTTCGGGCCATGGGCGGAAAATGCCATGCCCCCCGCTGTGCGCGGCATCCTGGAAAACGCTGTGCGTACCGCCCTGGCGTGGCCGCGCGGCGCCGCCGAGCCCGCCGTGTTCGAAGAAGCCCGCCGGGTCCTGGTCGGATTTCATCTTGAGGCAGCGGATCATTTCCTGCGTCATAATGGCTTGAGTTTCAAGGATATCGACCTGATGGGGGTGCATGGCCAGACGGTTCTGCACGAGCGTCCCCAGCCCGGGCGCAAGGGCCGCACCGTTCAGTTGTTCGACGGCCAAGCCTTTGCCGACGCCACGGGCGTGACCGTGGTCAGCGACTTTCGTCAGGCCGACGTCGCCGCGGGCGGTGAAGGCGCGCCCCTGGCGCCCGTCTATCACAGGGCCTTGGTGCAGCAGGCCGGGCTCGGGCTGCCCGTGGTCGTGGTCAATCTGGGCGGCGTCGCTAACATTACGCTGATCGATGAGGATCTTAACCTGACGGCACTGGACACGGGTCCAGCGAACGGGCTGATGGACCAGTGGATGCGCCAGCACGGCCGCGGCGACTACGACCACGAGGGCCAACTGGCCGCATCCGGGGCTGTTGATGCCGATGTCGTCGCGGCCTATCTGGGCCATCCTTATTTTGCCGCGTCCGCGCCCAAGTCGCTGGACCGCTACGATTTCACCTTGGAACGGGTCCAGGGCATGCCGATCGAGGATGGTATGGCGACCCTTTCGGCCTTTACTCTTCAGAGTCTGATGGCCGGTATCGACCAGGTCGGCGCCAAGCCCAAGACGGTCGTCCTGGCGGGTGGCGGGCGCCACAACGCTCACTTGGTGCGCGGCATTGCCTCGGCGCTTTCGCCGGCGCGAGTCGTACTGGCTGAGGATCTCGGCTGGCGGGGCGGTGCCGTTGAGGCCGAGGCCTTTGCCTATATGGCGGCGCGGTCCCTGCGTGGATTGCCCATTTCCTTCCCGGGCACGACATCGGCGCCTGAACCTCTGACGGGTGGTGTGATCTCTTCACCGCGAGGGCGCAGCCAGTCGGTCGCCTAAGCATGACGGCGATCATATCGCTTTCTTACGCCACAGATCGGAAACTACCGTGAAGGAGATCCCTTATGAAGTACTTTCCGTTTGTCTTGTTGGGTCTGGCCGCCTGCACGCCCGGAGTAGAAACCGTGTCGACGGCTTCTTCCGACGTGGCAAGCCAAGCTCCGGCCGCGTCTGTCATGACCCCGGTTGCGACCGGCGATGGTATTCCTGACGCCTTTACCGGTCGCTGGGACGCCAGCACCGCCGCTTGCGCTTCCACGAGTGACATGAAGCTGGTTATTAAGCCGAAGGAACTGGAGTTTTACGAAAGCAGCGGCTCTGTGCAAAGCGTGACGATGGCCAGCCCGACCGACATTACCGCCGTGGCCGCCATGTCGGGCGAGGGGGAGCAGTGGCAAAGAACGCTGCGCATGGAATTGGGCGATAGCGGCAAAACCCTAACGATTGATGGCGGCGTGGGCGGTGTTCGCGTCCGATGTCCGTGACAGATTTGTAATCCCGATCCGACTTGGAGCCGTCCGCCCGCCGTGTTAGTCACGACAGATACGTTTTCGGGAGGGCTCGATGGCCGGCAAGTCGTTTTTGGGTATGGGGGCAGTCTTGGCGCTGCTGGTGGCTTCGGGATCCGCTATGGCGGTTACGCCGGAGCAATCGGCCCGGATCGACCTGGTGGTACAGCAGGCCATGGCTGCCAACCAGACGCCTTCAGCCCAGGTTGCGGTCGTCGAGAAGGGCAAGATCGCCTTCTCCAAGGCCTACGGCGTGGCGCAGATCGGCCCGGATGTGCCGGCGACAACGGCATCACGCTATCAGATCGCATCGGTCTCGAAGGCCTTCACCGCGGCAGCCGTGATGTTGCTGGTCGATGAGGGCAAACTGTCGATGGAAGACAAGGTTGCCAAGTGGTTCCCGGAACTCACTCAGGCCGGCGACATTACGATCCGTCAACTGCTGAGCCACACGTCGGGCTATTCAGACTACTGGCCGCAGGATTATGTCATGCCATCGGTCCAGGGCCAGACCACGCCGCGCGCCATCATGGACCAGTTCGCCAAGGCGCCGCTTGACTATCAGCCGGGCGAGGACTGGCAATATTCCAACACCGGTTTTGTCGTTGCCGGCCAGATCGTCGAAAAGGTTTCCGGCAAGCCTCTGTACAGGTTCATCGAGGAACGCATTTTCAAGCCGGCCGGAATTACCGACGGCCTTGATGCTTCGGCGGTTGACCTGAAAGCACCTGACGCGCTGGGTTATCAGCGCCAGGGGATGGGTCCGAACCGTTTGACGCCGAAAGCCGGCCGCGGCTGGCCCTACGCTTCGTGGCCACTGGCTCTGACGGCGGAGGACGTTGCCAAGTGGGACCTGACCCTGATCCGCCGGTCGTTGTTGTCGCCGGCTGGTCATGACATCCAGATCCAGACGGTCAAGCTGAACAACGGCAAGGATACTGGCTACGCCATGGGATGGTTCGTCGCCAAGAGCAATGGCCGGACCCTGGTCAATCATGGCGGCGAGGGGGCGGGGTATCTGACCGAAAACCGCATCTATCTCGAGGACGGCCTGGCGATCGTGGTGTTGACCAACACCATGACCGGTTCGGCGCACAGCGATATCGCCGACCGCATTGCTTACATTCTTCTGCCGCAGCAGGGCGTCGACGCCAAGGTCCTGGCGGCGTTTGAGGCTTTGCAAAAGGGCGAGGCGGACCGTTCGGCCTTCACCGACAATTTCAACGACTTCCTCAGCGAGCAGGCCCTGGCAGACCATCGCGAAAATCTGGGCGCCATGGGCGCGCCTGTGCAATTCACCCTGGCTAGGTCGAGCAACCGTGGAGGGATGGAATCGCGCAGCTATCGTATCCGCATGGAGAATGGCAAGGATTTGCGCTTGAGCGTCTATGTCACCAAGGACGGTAAGTTTGAGCAGTTTTTGGTCTACGGTGTGAATTGAATCACCGCTATACTCTGCTGCGTTCGCAATGTCGGCTATTGAGGGGGATGGGTTATGCGGTCTTTAATCTGGACGACAACTTTTGTGGCGTCATTCGCGCCCGTCGCGGCGTTTGCCGACGCTATTCCGACGGCTTTCCACGGAAATTGGAGTCAAAGTCAGGCTACCTGCAACGACCCAAACGAAGATACGCATGGTCTGACCATCACGCCAAACGCGCTGAGTTTCTACGAGTTGCAGATCAAGGTGGCGCAGGTGACCGACGTCGCACCTGGTTATGTTAAGGTCGAAGGGACTTACCGTGACGCCGGTGACACCGGACAGATCGCTGTCGACATGTTCTTGTCTACGGAAGACAGTGTGTTGGCTTTATCCGGAGACTTGAACAGTCAACTTGTTCGTTGCCGTGGAAAATGAGCCTAAGTCTCAAGGCTTAAATGGCGATAGATCGCATCGGCAACTTCATATGGACGCACGTGAATCAGATCATGTTCACTGCCGGGCACGACCAAGAGGCTTGCGTTCGGCAGATGGCTTTGAAAATGTTGGCCAACGGCGAGTGGACTGATCGGGTCGTTGTCGCCTCAGATCAACAAGGTCTGGTGGTGGATATCGTGGAGCTGGTTCGAAACGTCCAGCCTTTGGTCGATCACCCAATCGGCCACCTGCGGGAATTCGCGGCGGTAGTCCGGGCGCCAGTCGGCGGCGCCCATTGCCGAGATGTCCATACCGCCGGCCGTCACCGCCAGCACCAGCCGGCGCACGTTCTCGGGGTGGCGTAGAGCAACCGTCAGGCCGATGGCGCCACCCATGGATTGCGCCAGCATGTCGACCGGTTCGTCGCCGAGTTTGGCTTCGACCAGACCGACAAGGTCGTAATAGGCATTGACCGCCGGATCAGGCGGATTGGCGCCCAGGCCCGGCCAGCCGAAATACGTCTTGTCCCAATCGGGCGGCAGGAGGTCGCCCAAAGGCCGCCAGAAGTTCGGGTTGCCGCCGACTCCCGGCAGAAAGAACAGGCGCCGAGCCACCCTTATTCGGCGTGGCCGGACAGGCGGCGGTCCAGATAGGCACCGACGTGGCGTTCGACCTCGCTCAGTTGCTCCGTCCAGAAATGGTTCGCATCCTGCACAACTTCGTGGTCGATGGTGATGCCCTTCTGAGTCCGCAGTTTGGCGACGACTCGGTCGACTTCAGAGGTCGGTACGATGCTGTCATTACCGCCGTGCAGGAACATGCCCGAGGCCGGGCAGGGCGCCAGGAAGCTGAAATCATAGGCATTGGTCGGCGGCGACACGGAGATGAAGCCGTCGGTTTCCGGCCGGCGCATCAAAAGTTGCATGCCGATATAGGCGCCAAAGTCGTAACCGGCGACCCAGAATTGCGCCGCCGTCGGGTTCTTGGCCTGCAGCCAGTCCAGCGCGGTCGCGGCGTCAGCCAGTTCGCCGATGCCGGAATCGAAGTCGCCCTGGGACTTTTGCACGCCGCGGAAGTTGAAGCGCAGGACCGAGAAGCCGCGCGTCATGAACAGATGGAACAATTGTACCGTGACCGGATTGTTCATATGGCCGCCCGCCTTGGGGTGCGGATGCAGAATCAGGGCGATCGGTGCGTTTTCCGTCTTGCCGGCGCTGTAGCGGGCTTCAATGCGTCCAGCGGCTCCCGCCAGGATGACTTCAGGCATGCAATCACCTTGTAAAATCAAAAAATTCTGCAGTGCACACCATAATACTTGACTGTTTTACTCGGAATTATTAAGGTCACAGTCAGGTCGGATGGCGCGCCCTTGCCGCGCCTCTTAGCACAAAGATTTGTCTTTGCGCAGGTTTTTACAAGAATTCCGCGAAGGTCGCTGATGCGCTTATCCACCAAGGGACGTTATGCCGTTATGGCCATGACCGACCTGGCTTTGAACGGCCAGGCTGGCCGGCCAATTTCGCTGTCGGAAATCTCGGAACGGCAACAGATTTCGCTGTCCTATCTCGAACAACTGTTCGCCCGCCTGCGCAAGGCCGGGCTGGTCAAGAGCGCGCGCGGTCCCGGCGGCGGTTATTCCCTGTCGCGCGGCGCTGAACGGCTGTTTGTCTCGGAAATCGTCCTGGCGGTCGATGAGCCAATCAAGGCAACGCGGTGTGAACTGACGTCGAACAAGCTGGGCGCCAACAAGCGCCTGGGCAAGGATGAGGCTGCGCGCGAAATCGGCTGCATGCCGGGCGGCCAGCGCTGTTTGACGCACAATCTGTGGGAAGACCTGGGCGTGGCCATCCATGACTATTTGTCACAGGTCTCACTCGAAGACGTCGTGCGTAAACGTACCCGTAAGAAGGTGCAGATCACCGCGCCGGACTCTATGCGTTCGCCGGCGTTTCTGGAGGCTTGATGACACTCTATCTCGACCATGCTGCGGCGTCGCCGCTGCGCCCTGAGGCGCGCGAGGCGTTTCAGCGCGCGTCGGATATGGGCGGCAATGCATCGTCGATCCATGCCGCCGGCCGCAAGGCTAAGGTGATGCTGGAGGATGCGCGGTCGGATGTGTTGAGCGCGGTCGGCGGGATCGGCGCCGGGTTGGTGTTCACCTCGGGCGGTACCGAAGCCAATGCCCTGGCTCTGTGGCAGGCAACCGGGTTCGACTATGTCGTGGTGTCGGCCGGTGAGCACGATAGTGTTTATGGTGCCGTGACAGACGCGGTCGTGGCGCCGCTGACGAAGGCGGGCCAGGTCGATGTGGCCGCTTTGCAAGACTTGCTTGCGCGTGACGGCCGGCCGTTTGTCGCCGTCATGTTGGCCAACAACGAAACCGGCGTGATCAATGACATCGCTTCTGTGGCTGAGGTGGTCCATGCCCGTGGCGGTTGGCTGCATGTCGATTCTGTCCAGGCACTGGGCAAGATGGTTGTGGATTTTCAAGCGCTTGGCGCCGATTCCTTAGCCATCAGTGCGCATAAAATCGGTGGCGGGCAGGGCGTCGGCGCCTTGGTTTACGATCGCGACCGGGTTTTGAAGCCGCGCACCATAGGCGGCGGACAGGAATTAGGCCTGCGTGCCGGTACCGAGAATGTGCCTGGAATTGCGGGCTTTGCGGCGGCCATAAAGGCTTGCCAGCCGGTGTGTGAGGACGTAAGCCGCGCCCAAGTGCAGGTCGAGGCGGCTTTGCAGGTCCTGGGGGTTGTGATTGTTGGTGGCGATGCGCCGCGAGTGCCGGGTGTTCTGTGCCTGGCGCAGCCGCAGTGGGCGTCGAACCTGCAATTGATCCATATGGATATGGCCGGGATCTGCGTCTCGTCGGGCTCGGCCTGTTCATCCGGCAAGGTGAAGACGAGCCGGGTTGTCACGGCAATGGGCCGTCCCGATCTCGCTGACAAGGTGTTACGCGTGTCGGCCGGATGGACGACACAGGCAGAAGATTGGCAACGTTTTTATGACGTCTGGTCAAAAGGTTATGAAGTGTATTTAAAGCGTCACGCAAAGGAAATGGCGTAATGGCCGCGGTCAAGGAAACCATCGATACGGTCGCCAAGCTCGAAACCTATGAGCATGGCTTCGTTACCGATATCGAAATGGAGTTCGCCCCCAAGGGGTTGAACGCCGACATCGTGCGCTTCATTTCGGCCAAGAAGAATGAGCCGGAGTGGATGCTGGAACTGCGTCTGGCGGCGTTCGAGCGCTGGCTGACCATGGAAGAGCCTGACTGGGCCAAGGTCAACTACACCCGGGTCAATTACCAGGATCTGTATTACTACGCCGCGCCGAAGAAGAAGGTGGGTCCGAAGTCGCTGGACGAGATCGATCCGGAAATCCTCAAGACCTATGAAAAGCTTGGCATTCCCTTGAGGGAGCAGATGGTCCTGGCCGGAGTCGAGGGCGCGCCAAAATACGCCGTTGATGCCGTCTTCGATTCGGTTTCGGTCATCACCACCTTCAAGGATGAATTGAAAAAGTACGGCGTCATTTTCTGCTCTATTTCCGAGGCCTTGCGCGAACATCCTGAACTGGTGCGGCAATATCTTGGCACGGTCGTGCCGGTGTCCGACAACTATTTCGCCGCTCTAAACGCCGCCGTATTTTCCGACGGGTCGTTCGTCTATGTTCCGCCGGGCGTCCGTTGCCCGATGGAGCTGTCGACCTATTTCCGCATCAATGCCGAAAACACCGGCCAGTTCGAACGCACCCTGATCATCGCCGACAAGGGCGCCTATGTCTCCTACCTGGAGGGCTGCACGGCGCCGCAGCGCGACGAAAACCAGCTCCACGCCGCCGTTGTCGAATTGATCGCTCTGGACGATGCCAATATCAAATATTCGACGGTGCAGAACTGGTACCCCGGCGACGCCGAGGGCAAGGGCGGTATCTACAACTTCGTCACCAAGCGCGCCGATTGCCGTGGCGCCCGCTCGAAAGTGTCGTGGACTCAGGTCGAGACGGGATCGGCCGTCACCTGGAAATACCCGTCCTGCATCCTTCGCGGCGATGACAGCGTCGGTGAGTTCTACTCGATCGCCGTCACCAATGGCGCGCAACAGGCCGATACCGGCACCAAGATGATTCATCTGGGCAAGAACACCCGGTCGCGCATCATCTCCAAGGGCGTATCGGCCGGCCGGTCATCCAATACCTATCGCGGCCTGGTCTCGGCCCATGCCAAGGCAACGGGTGCGCGCAACTTTACCCAATGCGACAGCTTGCTGATCGGCAAGACCTGCGCCGCGCATACCGTCCCCTATGTCGAGTCGGATACAGCCAAGGCCCAGTTCGAACACGAGGCGACGACGACGCGGCTGAGCGAGGACCAGTTGTTCTACGCCATGCAGCGCGGCCTGTCGCAGGAAGAGGCGGTGGCCTTGCTGGTCAACGGCTTCGTCCGCGACGTGCTGCAGGAACTGCCCATGGAATTCGCCGTTGAGGCTCAGAAACTGGTCGCCATCAGCCTCGAGGGGAGTGTTGGGTAATGTCCGTCGAACAATATGCCCTCCTGAACGAAGAACGACTGCCAAAAGCATCTGAAGTTTCGAATCGCGCACAGGAACTTGGCTACGATTTCCAAATCACCGAGCCTGTCGATCTTTGCATCCATAAGGGTTATTTGCCGGTCAAGCTGGACGGCGCAGATTCTGGCTTTGAAGCCTATTTTGTTCAGACAAGCGGAGTCGAGGGTTTGCCTTCAGAGGCATCCGGAACTTGGCCCTTTGCTGCCGTCACGATTACGGGTGGAAATTCGCTCGAAGGCATGGCGGCTACTATCTACTTGCGAGCCTTGGTTGACATCTTCGGTGCGGCCTATTGGTATCCTGATGACGGCGTTCAACAACCAGGCAAAGCGTCAGCCTACCTAACTGACGCAATATCCTCGCTTAAGGTACTAGTCGAAAGAGATGCCGCCCGCGCTTCTCGACGACAGCCGCCGCCACCCAATCCCGAACCGCCGAGGCCGCAACCTCCCAAAGGTGGATTCTTCTCCCGACTTATAGGCCGCAAGTGACCGCACTATCGATTTCCAACCTCACCGTCTCCGTAGACACCAAGACCATCCTGAAGGGCTTGAGCCTGACCGTGCCCAACGGCGAGGTCCATGCCATCATGGGGCCGAACGGTGCCGGCAAGTCGACCCTGGGCTATGCCCTGGCCGGACGGCCCAACTATGCCGTGACCGGCGGTACGGCCACCTTCAACGGTGAGGACCTGCTCGACAAGGATGTCCATGAGCGTGCCGCGGCGGGCCTCTATCTGTCGTTCCAATATCCGCTCGAAATTCCCGGCGTTCCAGCTTTAACTTTCCTTCGCACCGCTCTGAATGCACAAAAGAAACTCCGTGGCGAGGACGAAGTCTCTGCGCCGGATTTCCTGCGTCGCGTCCGTGAGGTTGCCAAGTCGCTGAAAATCGACATGGATATGTTGAAGCGGCCGCTCAATGTCGGCTTTTCCGGCGGCGAGAAGAAGCGCATGGAAGTGCTGCAGATGGCCATGCTGGAGCCGAAATTCCTGATTCTGGATGAAACCGATTCCGGCCTCGATATCGATGCGCTGAAGGTTGTTTCCGACGGCGTCAATGCCCTTCGGTCGCCCGAGCGCGGCATGTTGGTCATCACCCATTATCAGCGCCTGCTGGATCATATCAAGCCAGACCAGGTCCACGTCCTGGTCGCCGGCCGCATCGTTAAGTCGGGCGGTCCGGAACTGGCGTTGGAACTGGAAGCGCGCGGATATGACGAATATCTGGGAGTTGCTGCGTGACGCAATTGATGCCGCTCGACCTGTTCGATGTTTCATCCTACCCGAACCGCCGGGTCGAGGAATGGAAGTATAGTGACCTGTCGCGGGCGCTGCGTGAAATTCCCCAGAAAGACAAAATCGTCAATGTTGATCCGGTATCACGCTTTGCGGTGCAGGATTTTGCCGTTTTTACGGTGCGGAATGGCGATTATGACGGGCTGAACGAAGCGGTTGCGACGTCGAACGGCAAGTTGTGGATTCGCCATCTGGACGAAGGCGTCACCGGCCCGGTTGTTGGCCATCAGGGCCGCGCCGTTTTACATGTCGCTGACGATCAAAGCCTGACCGTGTTCGAGACTTACGAAGGGCAGGGCGCCTATGCCGCCCATACCGAGCTGGGGATAAGCCTGGGACAAAACAGTGGATTCATCAGAATTGTTGTTTTGGATGAACCGCTTACTGCCCTGTCGATACGTCGATCAACGATTGATACAAGGCCGGGCGCCAAGGTGCATCAGGCGGTTTTTTCGGCGGGTGCACAATTTTCGCGCTTCGAGACGCATCTGAACCACGCCGGTCATGGCGCCGACGTCGTCCTGGATGGCGCCTACCTGCTGAAAGGCAAGGCGCATTTCGATCTGACCACGCGCGTTACCCATGGTGAGATCGACGGTGTGACCAGCCAGACCATCCGCGGTCTGGTCAAGGATCAGGCGACCGCGGTCTTTCAAGGCCGCATCCTGGTCGAGCGCGGCGCCGACGGAACGGACGCCCGTATGCGGCACCAGGCGCTGATCCTGAACGATGGCGCCCATATCCGCGCCAAGCCGGAACTGGAAATCTACGCCGACGACGTCCAATGCGCTCATGGCAACACCATCGGTGCGCTGGACGAGGAGGCGATGTTCTTCTGCCAATCGCGCGGCATGGATGAAGCCACGGCGCGCGGCCTGCTAACCCACGCTTTTGTCATGCCGGTGGCCGATGCCATTCCGGATGAGGTGCTGAAATCGGTCGTGCTAGATTTCCTGGAACATGAAGCGGAGGACTATCATGCCGTTTGATGTCGAAAAGGCCCGGGCAGATTTCCCAATCCTAAGCCGCGAGATCAACAACAAGCCGCTGGTCTATCTTGATAGCGGCGCCTCGGCCCAGAAGCCGGAAGCGGTCATCGAGGCCATGTCGCACGCCATGCGCCATTCCTATGCCAATGTGCACCGCGGCCTGTACCGTATGGCCAATGAGGTCACCGACGCCTATGAGGCCGGCCGCGAGACCGTGGCGAGTTTCATCGGCGGGGAAACGAATGAGATCGTTTTTACCAAATCCGCGACCGAAGCCGTCAACCTGGTAGCCAATAGCTGGGGCGATCGGCTGCAGGCCGGCGACGAGATCCTGACGACTGAGATGGAGCACCACGCCAACATCGTGCCCTGGTACATGTTGGCGAAGCGCCGTGGCGCTGTACTGCGCTATGTGCCGATGCTGGATGACGGCAGTCTGGATATGGTCGCGTTTGATGCCATGTTGTCGCCCAAGGTCAAGATCGTTGCCGTCACCCACATGTCGAACGTGCTGGGGACCATCAATCCGGTCACCGAGATCGCCACCAAGGCCCATGCGGTCGGCGCGAAAGTGGTCATCGATGGCGCCCAGGGCGTTGTCCACCTCAAGGTCGACGTCAAGGCGATCGATGCCGACTTCTATGTTTTCTCGGCGCACAAGCTGTACGGCCCCACCGGGCTGGGCGTGCTGTACGCCAAGTCCGAACTGCTGCATGACATGCCGCCATGGCAAGGCGGCGGCGAGATGATCGGCCGTGTTACAAAAGAAGAGATCACCTGGAACGAACCGCCGCACCGCTTCGAAGCCGGTACGCCCGCTATCCTGGAGGTCATCGGCCTGAAAGCCGCCATCGACTGGCTGAACCAGTTCGACCGCGCCGAGGTCGAGGCCCATGAACACGCCCTTTATCAGCGTGCCTATGATCGCCTGACCCAGATCAATAGTCTGCGCGTCCATGGCACGGCGCCGGGGAAGGGCTCGATCCTGACCTTTTCGCTGGGCCAGGCCCATGCCCACGACGTGGCGCAGATCCTGGACCGTTACAATGTCGCTGTGCGCGCCGGCACCCACTGCGCCGAGCCGTTGATGACCCGTTTGGGCGTGACCTCTACCGTTCGCGCCTCCATCGCCCTATATAATACCCAAGCCGAGATCGACACGCTGGCCGAAGCTGTCGAGAAGGCCCAATCCTTCTTCGCCTGAAAGCGATTTTCGTATGAGTGACGACGCAACCCCGACCCAGGACCTGTTTAGCCTCTTCGATATGGGGGCCAATCAACCGCAGGCTCTGGAACAGGCCGAGCTGGAACGGCTGACCGATGAGCTGATCACCGCCTTCAAATCGGTGTTCGATCCGGAAATTCCGGTCGACATCTACGAACTGGGGCTGATCTACCGCGTCGATGTTTCCGACGATCGCCATGTCGTGGTCGACATGACCTTGACGGCGCCGGGCTGCCCGGTGGCAGGCGAAATGCCAGGCTGGGTCGAGCAGGCGATCACCGGCGTCAAGGGTGTTGCCTCGGCCGAGGTCAATCTGGTCTTCGAACCGCCTTGGGACTCGTCGCGCATGAGCGATGAAGCCAAGCTGCAACTGAACATGTTTTGATCATGGACATCATCCCCAACATTGCGCCGCGTCCCCGCCGTCCGCGCCCGGCCGTTGTCACCTTAACCGATGCCGCGGCTGATCAGGTTAAGGCGATCATGGCGCGTGCCGACAATAGCTATGCCGGCCTGCGGGTTGGCGTGAAGCAGGGCGGTTGCGCCGGGCAGGAATATGTCCTGTCCTATGCCGACGCCATCGGACCGTTGGACGAGGTGGTGAGCGACAAGGGTGTCACCGTGCTGATCGATCCAAAGGCGGTGCTGTATCTGGTCGGCACGGTCATCGATTACGAGACAACTAAACTGGCGTCGAAGTTCGTGTTCAGGAATCCGAACGAAACCGACGCCTGTGGCTGCGGCGAAAGTGTTACCATCAAGCCGGCAGCGGCGGAGTAACCCGCGAGACACAGCCGGCCGCCATATGCCGGTTGACACCGAGGCTTCACATCTCTGCAATCAAGCTGTCATGAGGCAAGCCTAGCCCTGATCGGGATGACGTGCGCGTAAGGCACGTCCTGTTCCATGGGGTAAGATCATGCATGTTTCCGCCTTCCGTCCGTGGCTGATGGCCGCCGCCAGCCTGGTCGCCGTCGCTGCCGCCACTTCCGTCCAGGCTCAGGACGCCGCCCAAGTTTCGGTGGCCGAAGAGCAACCGATCGAAGTGATCATCACCACCCAGAAGCGCAGTCAGGCGCAGTTCAAGGTGCCGGTAGCGGTGACCGCCCTATCGCAAAGCTTCATGGATGAGGTTGGCATCAACGACTTCGCCCAGCTGTCGCGCTTCGTGCCGGGCTTCGAGGTTCAGGACCAGTCGCCGAACAATCCCGGCTTCGTCATCCGTGGTATCACGTCGGACTCGGGTGACTCCGTTGGCGAAACCCGCGTCTCAGTCTTCCAGGATGGCGTGTCGATCTCGCGGTCGCGAGGCTCCTATGTCGAGCTGTTCGACCTGAACCGGGTTGAAGTCGCCAAGGGACCGCAATCGACGTTGTTTGGCCGCGGCGCCTTGATTGGGGCGGTCAATGTCATCCAGGCCAAGGCGAATCCGGTGGCCTTCGACGCCAGCGCAGCACTCAGCCTGGGCAGCCTTGACTACCGTCAACTCGACGCCATGATCAACGTGCCGCTCGGCGATACCGCAGCCGTGCGGGTCGCTGGCCGCAGCAAGTCCCGCGACGGCTATACCGAGAACCTGCTGGACGGCGAAGATTTCAACAGCCTGGACACCGATGCCGCGCGTATCTCGTTCAATTGGCAGCCGACCGAGGCGTTCAACCTCGATCTGATCTACAATTTCCAGCAGGACGGCAACAGCGGCACCGGCTTCAAGTCGGGCACCTTTGTTCCAACCGACCCGACGACCGGCCAGGTCCTGGGCGATACCAGCCCCTTCACAGGCGCGGCCCTGGTCGCTACCGACGGCTTCAAGGGCGGCCGCGAGTTGGGTCTGGACCGCACGGTCGAGGGCACGACCCTGCTGATGAGCTATCAGTTGTCGCCGGCCTACAGCCTGACCTCTACCACGGCGGTGCGCCGATTCAATTCGAGCGAAGTCTTCGACGCCGATGGCTTCTCCCTGGGCCTTCTGACCGCGGCTGAGGACGCCAAGGCGAGTCAGGCGTCGCAGGAGATCCGCCTGAACTATGACGGTGATCGCCTGTCGTGGTTTGCCGGTGCCAGCTATTTCGACGAGCACGGCTCGCAGCACGTTCCGCTTCAGATCGACGAACTGGGTTACCTTGCCCTGCTCAACAACCTTCTCAATCCGGCGCACCCGGCGACCAGCGCACAGATCCGCGCCGGGCTTGGCGCGACATCCTACGCCCCCTTCGTCAGCTTCTTGAAGTCCAATCACCGCGAGGCCTATACCAACTTTGGCGACACAAGCTCGGCCGATGTCTATGCCGACCTGACCTACCGTTTCACGCCGAAATTCGAATTGAGCGCCGGGGTTCGTTATACCCAGGACGACAAGACCAGCGGTTACAGCTCTGAAGTCTCCGACCACTCTGGTCTGGCTGCCCTTCAGGCCGCCAATGCCGCCACGACCGCCTGGGCGACGCAGTTCTATCAAACGAACGGCGTCCCGCCGACCGCATTGCAACAGCAGGCTTATTTCCAGGCCCAGTTCGGCGGCGCCCTGGCCCTGCCGCTAGGTCTGACGGTTCAGCCGACCGCAGGACGCATCGACAAGACGTTCGAGGATGACGGTGTCACCTGGCGCCTGGTCGGTCGCTATGAATTCAACTCCAACGTCTCGACCTACCTGTCATTCGCCACCGGTCGCCAACCCAAGACCTTCTCCGGCAGCGCTCCATCCTTGCCCGGCGGTACACCGAAGTTCACCGAAGCCGCGGCGGAAACCGTCGACAGCGTCGAGTTCGGGGTCAAGTCGCGGCTGATGGACGGCCGCCTCATCTGGGACAGCGCCATCTACAATTACGACTACCAGAACTTCCGCACCACCGTGCAGACCGGACCTACGACGTTCGAGGAACGAAGCGCTGGTGAGGCCAATGCCTATGGCCTGGAAACCCAGACCCGCTTCAGGGCGCGTCCGGGCTTCGACCTGTTCGCCACCTACGCCTACAGCCAGGCCCGCTTCGGCAATGGGTTGTACGAAGACAACAGCTTCCGCCTCAATCCGGACCACAAGGTTTCGCTGGGCGCGCACTTCGTTCGTAACGCCCATGGCGCCGTCTGGACGGTCACCCCAACCTACAGCTGGCAGTCGGAAATATTTTTCGATGACGACAACGATCTGAACGACGCGAAGCAGGACGAGGTCCAGGAGGCCTATGGCCTGCTGAATCTGCGTGTCGGCTATGCGCCGGACAACGCGCGTTGGAAGCTGGAGTTGTTCATCGACAACGCCACCGACAAAAACTACCTGAAGGACGCCGGCAATACGGGCGATGGGGTCGGCATCCCGACCTTCATCGAGGGGGCACCGCGGACCTATGGCCTGACCTTCCGCATTCGCAACTGACCTTGGCAGGTCGCGGCCGGTGTTGCGCGCCGGCCGCGACTATGCCATGTCGACATCCAGACATGCACAGGAGGCGGGTATGCGTTGGGGTACGATAATTTTGGCGGCCTGCCTTGTTGCGGCGCCGGCCTATGCCGAGGTGAAGCGTGACGACTATCGGCCATGGGAAAAAGACATCGGCTACGCGCGCGCGGTCCGTCATGGCGACACGCTTTATATTTCCGGCGTCACGGCCCAGGGCGCCACTGTGGCCGAACAGATGTCCAACATCTATGCAGAGATTGGTGATATACTGAAAGCCCATGGCCTGGACAGCAAGGCTGTGGTCATCGAAACCATCTACACTCGCGACATAGAGGCGGTGAAGGCCGCGATCGCTATCCGCAAACAGTTCTACGTCGATGACGTCTACCCCGCGGCCACCTGGGTGCAGATCGAGCGCCTGTTCGATGAAAAACAGCTCATCGAGATCGAAATCGAGGCTGCGCTTTAGACCTCTGCTTCCATGTGTGCCAGCCATTCCAGCGCATCCGTGCGGCTGGAGAGGCGCCAACATTGGCGGCGGAATTGTGCGATCCTCGGTGTTTCTTTGAGAGATAGCGGTCTCTTACGATGTCAAGGCGTTTTACGCCCGGCGGCGGGCAGCGGTGCCGTCAAGCCATTCGAGGGCTTCATCTACCGTCGTGAAGGCTTTGCGGATTTCGCGCGGGAACAAGCGGCTGACGACGTGAATGCGTGCCTGGTCAAGCGGATTATTGACGACCACGGCAACACGGGAACTGTAGTCGCGACAGCCGACCCGGTCGTGCCACCATGCGGCCAGGCGGGTAATCTCGTCGAAATCGACAAGCCCCTCTGCGCGGCGATAGTCGAACAGCCGGTCATAGGTCCAGGGTTCGGCGATTTCGGAATAGACTTCGATCCAGTGGTCGATGAGTGCGCGGCTTTCGATGTCACCGGATATGACGAAGAGGATACGGTGACGGTCTTCGTCGATCTGGGCTCTGACATGAAATCGCCGTGCCATGGGGTGTCTCCGGTGAAGGAATTGTCCCAATAATCATACAAGCCCGTTAACTTAGGCTTACCCTAACTTAGGCTTACCCTGCGACCAATACCGACGGCGTATACGGTGTGCCCGTAGCTTCGGCGATCAGGTGTTGCGAGCGGGTTTCGATCCGGTCGCGCAGCAGGTCCAGGAAGGCGTTCTTATCCATGCCTGGCTCTATCGGATCGAGGAATTCCAGCACGGCCGTGCCGCGCGTCTTCTTGTAATGCTCTTCCTGCCAGAACAGACCCAGATTTGTCGCTACGGGCACGACGGGCATGTTGAAGTTGTTCATCATGTGCCAAACGCCCGACCGGTATTTGCGGTAGGTGCCCGGCGCGTTGAGATGGCCTTCCGGATAGATCAGGATGCTGCGCCCGTCCTTGGCGGCATCGGCCGAGCGCGACGCCAGGTTCTTGCGCGCTTCGTGGCCGCCGCAGTTGTTGACGACAATGGCGCCCAGCTTTTGCAGCAGCGTGCCCATCAGGGGGAATTTCTCGAGATGGTCCCCGGTGACGAAGGCCAGGTCCCCGAATTGCGAATAGATGCAGTAGCCGTCGCCCCAGCTGTGGTGTTTGCAGGCAAAGATCACGGGGCCGTCTGGCAGGCGGTCCTTACCGCGAACCTCCAGCTTGATACGGGCAAAGACGTCCATGGCCTGGACCATGCGGCGGGTGTAGCGCTTAATCACCCAGTTCACCGGTTTGCGGCCGGGAAACATAGCTACGAAAAGCGCGGTCAGACCGTAGGCGACCGACAAAAACCAGTAGGCAACGGAAAATAGAAAGCTGTTCATAGCGATGGCCCCGACGAATATGCCAATTGAACATTGTTCAAATTCAAAGTCAAGGCCTGAGGCGGACTATGTGGCTAACGGGAATCAGGCTGCGTTGGAGCCGCGGGTTTCGTTTTCGGCCACGGTGACCTTGTTGCGGCCGTTGTTCTTGGACAGATACAAAGCCTTATCTGCCCGATCCAGAAGGTCGAAGGCGTCTTCGGCGTGAGTGCGCTGGGCGATGCCGGCCGATATGGTGACGGTGCCCAGATCTTCGTTGGTCGAGCGCCGCTTCAGTACGCGCGAGGCGATTTCGGTGCGGGCTTCGTTAAGCAGACGCTCGACCGTGCCGGAGGTTTCGCCGGGGAACAAAAGGCCGAATTCCTCGCCGCCATACCGGGCGGCCATGCGCGGCGGGCGGCCGATGCGGGCCAGGACCGAAGCGACATAGCGCAGGACCTGATCGCCGGTCTGGTGACCCCAGGTGTCGTTGAAACGCTTGAAGTGGTCGATATCGATGACGGCTAGGGTCAGGGGCTTGGTGACGTCGTCCGTGTCGCAATGGGCGTCCAACGATTCGTCGAACGACTTGCGGTTGGCCAGGTTGGTCAGGGCGTCGGTCATCGCTTCCATGCGCACCTGATCCAGGTGCTTGCGCAAGCGGGTGACTTCGCGTGACGATTCAGACAGGCGGCCTTCCAGGACGCTGTGCTGGGTGAGAACGTGGTTGGTCGCCGTGGTCAGGCTGTCGATAAGGCCCTTCAGGGCGGCTGCGTCGACAGCGCTCATGGTCTTGCGCGCGCCTTCCAGGGTTTCGCCGTAGTTCTTCTGGGCCTTTTGAGCCTCGACGATGACTTCGGTGATCGAGGCCAACTCGCGGGTCAGTTTCAGGCCGGCGTCGCGGACTTCGTCATTGACCTTGAGGCGTGCGATGAACTTGGCCGCCAGGCTTTCGGAGATTTCTTCAGTGATGTTTTCGCTGGCCTTTACAAGGCGGTTGATTTCTTGCGCCAGGGCGCCGTCCGGATCGCCGGCGACATGCAGCCAGAGTTCGTAGTTGAGCGGAGTCGGCCAAACGCCATGGTCCTGCATCAGCCGAAGCGCTTCCCCCGCCAAGGCATAGGCGGCGGGGCTTCTGACGCTGATTTCGATATCGTTGCTCATCAATCCCTCTGGCGTCCCTTTAAGGGTCACTTATTCCGTGACGGATGGAGATTACAGGAATTGTTCTGACAGCCGGTTAACGCCGGTTACTTTTTCCTCAGGAATCCGCTTTGATCACAACCGGCCGCAGAAGGAAGGCTGGCATGTGGTCACCGAAAGGACTTTCGACTTTCGGCTTATCATTTGATTTTTCGGACTTTTTCTCACGGCGCGCCGGCTTTTCCGGACGTGGTTCGACAGCTTCAGGCGTCGGCGCCGGGGCCTCTTTTTTACGGTTTTGGCGGGCTTTTCAATCGGTTCCATGGCCGCTTCGAAGTCGCGCTTGCCTTTGGGAGCGTGATCACGATCCTTACGGGTGCGCGGCTTGGCTGATTCGCGCTTCGGCTGCCTGGGTGATTCGTCCAGGGCGCTGTAGTCGACGTCGAGGTCCAGGACCGCGGGGTCTTTCTTGATCAGCTTGACGACCTTGTCATAGTTCTTTTCGTCGGCCGGGGAGAGCAGCAGGTAGGCTTCGCCGCTACGTCCGGCGCGGCCTGTCCGCCCAACGCGGTGGACATAGTCATCGGCATGGTGCGAGACGTCGAAATTGAAGACATGGCCGACATCGGGAATATCGAGGCCACGGGCTGCGACGTCCGACGCGACCAGCAGGGTCAGGTCGCCCTTACGGAAGGAATCAAGCGTCTTCGTGCGAAGAGACTGATCCAGATCGCCGTGGATCGGGGCAGCGTTGAAGCCGTGGGCCGTCAGAGATTTGGCGACGATGTCGACATCGGTCTTGCGATTGCAGAAGACGATGCCGTTCTTGATGTCCAGGGTCTTCAGCAGGGCGCGCAGGGCGATCCGCTTGGCGCGCGGATCCTTGTGCGGAACCCGCAGCACGTACTGGGTTATGTTTTCGTTGGTCGAGGCCGGTCGCGAGACTTCTATCCGAACCGGATTACGCAGGAACTGCGTGGTCAGACGGGTGATTTCCGGCGGCATGGTGGCCGAGAAGAACAAAGTCTGGCGGTTCGGGGGAGTCAGCTTGAAGATGCGTTCGATGTCGGGAATGAAGCCCATGTCGAGCATACGGTCGGCTTCGTCGACCACCATGATCTGGACGCCGGTCAGCAGGACCTTGGAGCGTTCGAACAGGTCTAGCAGGCGGCCGGGGGTACAGATCAGGACGTCGACGCCCTTGTCCAGCTTGGCGACCTGGTCGGCCATGGAGACGCCGCCGATCAGCAGGGCCCAGTTCAGCTTATGATACTTGGCATACTTTTCGAAGGCTTCGGCGACCTGGTCAGCCAGTTCGCGGGTCGGCGCCAGGACGATGGAACGCGGCATGCGGGCCTTGGAGCGGCCGGCAGCCAGGCGCTCGATCATCGGCAGGGTGAAGGCGGCGGTTTTACCGGTGCCGGTCTGGGCAATGCCCAGGACGTCCAGCCCGGTGAGGGCGACAGGAATCGCCTGTTCTTGGATGGCCGTGGGGTGTCGTACCCCGTTTCGGCAATCGCCTTGAGCACTTCGGCGCCCAGGCCCAGATCTGTAAACTTGGTCATGGCCGTTCATTGCGCTTTTGCGGTGCGGTAGTCAATGGATGAGTAACGGGGTTTGGGGCCAGAGAACGTCCTTTGGGGCTCCAAGTCTTTTGAATATCTTTCTGCTTTTTGGCCCAACAGGGCCAGAAAGCAGAAAGATCTTTAAGAATATGTGGGGGCACGGACCCTTGCTCGTCGCGTAGCTCCGAGCGTTCGTCGCGGAAATCGACACACTGTGTCGATTTCATCCGTTTTGCTGTCAGCAAAACGGCGCTCCTCACCCCGTCACACATCCAGGTCTTCTGCCGCAAACTCGGCGTGATCCTGAATATAGCGATACCTCAGTTCCGGCTTGCGCCCCATCAGGGTCTCAACCAGATCCTCAATATCCTCTTCCTCATGCGGCAAGGTCACCCGCGCCAAGGTCCGCGTCTTCGGATCCATGGTGGTTTCCTTCAACTGCGCAGGCATCATCTCGCCCAGGCCCTTGAACCGGCCGATCTCCGGTTTCTTGCCCTTGAAATGCTTGGCCAGAATCTCGGCCCTATGCGAGTCATCCTTGGCGTAATGCACCTCCTTGCCGTGGCTGAGCCGATACAGCGGTGGCAGAGCCAGGTACAGGTTACCGTTGCGCACCATGGCCGGCATGGTGCGGTAAAAGAAGGTGATCAACAGGCTGGCGATGTGGGCGCCGTCGACATCGGCGTCGGTCATGATGATGATCCGCTCGTACCGCAGGTCCTCTTCCTTGAACTTGGCGCCGGGCTGCACGCCAAGGGCAAGGCCGAGATCCGACAGCTCGGAGTTTTGCCGCAGCTTGTCTACGGTTGCAGATGCCACGTTCAGGATCTTACCGCGCAAGGGCAGGATGGCCTGGGTGTTGCGGTTTCGGCCTTGCTTGGCCGATCCGCCGGCCGAATCGCCTTCGACGATGAACAGTTCAGTCCCTATGGCATCCTGACGCGAGCAGTCGGCCAGCTTGCCCGGCAGACGCAGTTTGCGCGTTGCCGACGCGCGTTGAACTTCCTTGTCCTTGCGCTTCTTTAGCCGCTCCTCGGCACGTTCGATAATGTACTGCAGCAGCTTCTCGGCCTGTTTCGGCGAACCGGTGAGCCAGTGGTCGAACGGATCGGCCAGGGCGCGCTCGACAAGACGGGCGGCGTCGCTTGACGACAGGCGGTCCTTGGTCTGGCCCTGGAATTCCGGATTGCGGATGAAAACCGAAATGACGATGCCGGCGTAGGCCGCCACGTCCTCCGCCGTGATCAATCCGCCGCGCTTGTCGCCGGTCATCTCCGCGTAGGTCTTCAGCGACCGCGTGAGCGCGGCCCGCAGACCGGCCTCATGCGTGCCGCCGTCGGGCGTTGGGATGGTATTACAGTAGGACTGCACGAAACTGTCGTGGTCGTCGAAGCCGGCGCCCGACCAAACCACAGCCCACTCCACGGCGCCGGCGTCGTCCTTGCGTTCGACCCGGCCGGAAAAGATGTCGGTCAGAGCTTCGGTGCCCTTGATCCGCTCGGCCAGATAGTCGGCCAGGCCGTTGGGGAAATAAAACTTGTCTTCAGGTGGCGTTTGGTCGGTAATTTGCGAGGTTGCGCATTTCCAGAAGATCTGCACCCCGCGGAAAAGATAGGCCTTGGCCTTGGTCATCCGGTACAGGCGCGCCGGCTTGAAATGGGCTGTGGAGCCGAAAATTTCGACATCTGGCAGGAATCGCATCTTCGTGCCGCGCTTCTTGGACGGTTGAATCTGCTCGATCGGTCCCAGGGAATGACCGCGCGCGAAGTTCTGTTGCCATTCGAACCCGTCGCGCCAGGCTGTGACTTCCAGCCGTTCGGACAGGGCATTGACCACCGAGGCGCCGACGCCGTGCAGACCGCCTGATGTGGCGTAGGCCTTGCCCGAAAACTTGCCCCCGGAATGTAGCACGGTCATGATGACTTCCAGCGCCGACTTGCCGGGATATTTCGGGTGCGGGTCGACAGGGATGCCACGGCCATCATCACGTACGCTGACGTAACCGTCGGCATCCAGTTCGACCCAGATTGCCTTGGCGTGATTCGCAACGGCTTCGTCCATCGCGTTGTCCAGAACTTCCGCGAACAGGTGATGCAGCGCTTTTTCGTCCGTGCCGCCGATATACATGCCCGGGCGCATGCGCACAGGCTCCAGCCCTTCCAGCACCTCGATGCTGGAGGCGCCGTAAGTCGAATCAGGCGCAGGTGGTGGCGTTGGGGTTTCTGGCGTTTTCACAGGATTGGACGCGACAGGTTTGGCGGGCTGACGCTTTTCAGCGCGGGAGGACGTTTCGGGGACAGGCTGGGAGTCTTTCGGCTCCTCACCACCGTTGAACAGATTGGGTTGTGGGGTAGACGAGGTCATAAGCTTTACAATGGCGTGATTCGTTGCGAATCAAGTAAGCGAAACGCCTGATTTGGCAAGGCGTGCACAAAGAAAAAGGCCGCAAGTCACGAGGACTTGCGGCCGATTTCGTTGACTGAGTCAGGTTGCCTTAGAAGCCGACCTTCAGCGTCGCGTAGACGTTGTCCGGCAGGTCTTCGGTCGAGCCATCCGGACGGCCAGCGTCGGAATAGCGCATGTCCAGAGACAGCGAGTCTGTGACGGCATAGGTCACGCCTGCGTTCCAGGTGGAATAACCGCCAGCTTCGTAATTGCCCAGGGCACCCGAAACCGTCCACTTGTCGCCGATCGACTGCGAAGCGTTGACTTCGTAATAGGGATTTTCCAGGGTTTCAGCATCCAGGTACATGGCAAAGCCGATAGCACCAGCGCCCATTGGGTGGCTGACGGCGGCCTTCAGTTCACCAAAGTTGCCGCTGTGGGCATCAGGGTAGAAATAGTGGATATAGCCGAAGTCGAACGAAAAATCACCGGCGGTCGGCGTCAGGCCGGCGTAGAAATCGAATTCGCTGTTGGCGCGTTCGTTGTCGGGCGTTACGAAATCGACGTTCGAACCCCAGGCGCCAACGTAAAACATGCCCTTCTTGTAGTCCACACCGGCTTGCAGGGCAGCGTTGTCGTCGGTTTGGGTGACGCCACGCCAGACATAGTTGTTGGTGGCGGCGACGTTGTAGCTCAGCTCACCCGCGTCCTGGGCCGAGGCTGCGCCGGCAAACAGGGCGCTGAGGGCGACAGCGGCGACAAGAAGAGTCTTTTTCATAGTAAATTCCCAGTTCCTTGGTTTGCGCCGACGCGACAGGGCGCCAGCATTTTTTGGATCAGTGAGGTGTGTCGGTAAAACCTAGATTAATGTACCAAAAAAAGCCAACGGGTATAGTCCCCAAGGTCGTTTAGCCACGCTTTGATGCATATTTACCACGACTAATTCAATGGCTTACGGCACATTTACATCTTTGTTACGCAGCCGTTCGGGAGCGGAACCAAGGCATCGAATCTAACTATTTTCAGAATTGTCATATTTAATTCACTGAAAAATAAATGGTTTTTATTGCGCTGCGGTCTCGCGACCGCAAAAGAAAAGGGCCGCCTTCCCGAAAGAAGACGGCCCTGAGGCGAACCCCTCCGGGTTTTCCGCCAGGCTTAGAAAGCGGCCTTCAGCGTCACCGCGAGGCGCGGGCCAGACGGCTTGAACCATTCCGGGATGTTGGTGTCCGAGAATCGGCCGTCCAGGGCCAGGGTCGAATTGATGGCGTAGGTCACGCCGATATTGCCGGTCGAGTACTTGAGACCCGCGAGTTCCTGTTCGCCGACAGCGCCGGACACTGTCAACTTGTCGGTGACGGGATAGGACGCGTTGACTTCGTAATAGGCGGTGTCGTCGAAGTCGATGTTATAGAAATAGGCCGCGCCAATCGTGCCCTTGGGCAGGGCGTAGGTCACGGCAGCCTTGGCTTCCGTGGCGTTCAGCGTGTCGTCGCCATATTGATAGGTGACAACGCCGAGGTCGAACGTGGCCGCGCCGACGACCGGCTTGACACCGGCATACAGATCAACTTCGTAGTCGGCGAAATCGACGTTCGAAGCCCAGGCGCCGGCATAGAAGATGCCGTTGCTGTAGTCGGCGCCGCCCTGGATGGCGGGACCACCGTCGGTCTGCGTCCAGCCGCGGAAGACGTAGTCGCTGGTGACGGCGATGTTGTAGCTAACAGCGCCTTCGGCCGAAGCAGAACCGGCGAACGCGAGGGCGGCGAAGGCGGTCGCGGCCAGGATAATCTTCTTCATTTTGTTGTTCCTCAGATGAGTTATGTGCCAACCCGACCCAAGGCGTTTCCCGTGTAGAGCCTTTGTTTTCTTTTGCAGTGCAATGAGATTTACACATTTATGACAGCGGTCAAAGGGGTGTGTCCACAAAACCCAGAAGTGTGTCTGAAACTACACACGCTTCGTTCGATTGCCTTGTATGCAAAGAAAACAGGGCGCTCCCGAAGAAGCGCCCTATCTCTTTTGTGCAACAGGTTATGGTTAAGCAGATTGTAACTTAGTGATCCATGACTTCGTCGTGTTGCGACGAGTCCAGACCGGCTTCTTCATCGGCTTCCGACACCCGCAGGCCCGTCGTGAACTTGCAGATAACGAGGATGATGAAGGTACCAACAACCGACCAGGCGATGGTAACGCCAAGGCCGAAAAGCTGATTCGGAACCGAAGCACCGGCAGCCAGGGAGTTGATGCTTTCGTCGGCGAAGACACCCGTCAGGACGGCGCCGAGGATACCGCCGGCGCCGTGGATGCCGAAGGCGTCCAGGGAGTCGTCGTAGCCCAGCAGCTTCTTGATCCAGGTGGCAGCGAGATAGCAGACTGGACCAGCAGCAGCGCCGATGATCATGGCCGAGAGCGGTGTAACAAAGCCGCAGGCCGGGGTGATGGCGACCAGACCGGCAATCAGGCCAGACAGGATACCGATCAGCGACGGCTTGCCGCGGAAGATCCACTCAACGATCTTCCAGGTCAGGCCGGCAGCACACGTGGCCAGCAGGGTGTTCAACAGGGCAACCGAAGCCACGGCATCACCCGCCCATTCGGAACCGGCGTTGAAGCCGATCCAGCCGACGAACAGCAGCGAAGCGCCGATCAGGACGAAGATGATGTTGTTGGGCGCCATATTCTCCGAGCCGTAACCCTTACGGCGACCCAGGAACAAAGCGGCAACGAGGCCAGCAACACCCGAGTTGGTGTGAACGACGGCGCCACCGGCGAAGTCCTTCACGTTGAGACCACCCAGGAAACCACCGCCCCAGACCATGTGGCAGATCGGCGCGTAGACCAGGATCGACCACAAAGCCATGAACAGGATCAGGCCCGAGAACTTGACGCGTTCAGCAAAGGCACCGGTGATCAAGGCTGGCGTGATGATGGCAAAGGTCATCTGGTAAGCGATCCAGGTGTATTCCGGGACCGATGCCGTCGCCATGTATGCCGTTGTCGGCGTTACATTATTCAGCAGAACGGTATCAAAACCACCGATCCACTTGTTTAGTTCCGCAGCCGGGAGGCCGAACAGATCCGACGAAACGGTGCCGAAGGCCAGGCTATAGCCCAGAGCCCACCAAAGAACAGCGACGACGCAGGTCACGGCGACCGACTGGGTCACGGTGGCGACGACGTTCTTCTTACGCACCATGCCGCCGTAGAACAGCGCCAGGCCCGGTAGGGTCATCATCAGCACCATCGCGGTGCTGAAGATCAGGAAGGTTGTATCGGCTTTATCGAGCGCCAGTTCTTTCTGGGACGCCAGTAGGGCCGGGGCTTCCGCGGCCGGAGCCGCTTCAGCGACGACTTCCGGAGCCGAGGCGGCTTCGGAAGCAATGGCTTCGGCTGAGGCCACCGCAGTGTCCTGAGCCAGAGCTATGCTGGCGGCGGGGGCCACCAGAAGGAGGGCAGCGGCCGCAGCCACAGCTCTCGAGAGTTTGATCCACGTTTTCAAAGTATCCCCCTTGGATAGCGGATATTGCACGTGCTCACAGTGCCGTGAGTTCAGGGGATCGGAAAGGCTAATGTGTGCTTAACGCGGGGGGAGGCCGGATCGCATCGCCGTTTGCGTCATTTATGTGTCAAATTGTGGCCTAAGCCGCCTAAAACACCACAAATAGAGGTGGTTGCATACGAAACCAATTTAGTTTCAGCAGAAATAAAATTTGTATGATAATTTTGGGGCGCTTTTCTGCAAAATCGGCAGAAAACGAAACAGGCCGCCCTTTTCGGAGCGGCCTGTAACAGATGGTAATGCCTGTGGCAAATGACAAGTCCTGTCAGATACCGAACCTTAGCACTTATAGTACATGTCGAATTCGACCGGGTGCGGGCGCAGTTCCAGGTTCATGACTTCTTCCATCTTCAGATCGATGTAGGAATCGATGAAGTCGTCGTCCATGACGCCGCCCTTTTTGAGGAAGGCACGGTCCTTATCCAGGTTCTGCAGGGCTTCACGCAGGCTGCCGCAGACTTCCGGAATGTTCTTTTGCTCTTCGGGCGGCAGGTGGTACAGGTCCTTGTCCGCCGGAGCGCCCGGATCGATGCGGTTCTCGATACCGTCGAGGCCGGCCATCAGCAGAGCAACAAAGGTCAGGTAGGGGTTGCCCATCGGATCCGGGAAGCGCGCTTCGATACGCTTGCCCTTTGGCGAGGACACCCACGGAATACGGATCGAAGCGGAGCGGTTGCGGGCCGAGTAGGCCAGCTTCACCGGGGCTTCGTAGCCGGGAACCAGGCGCTTGTAGCTGTTGGTTGTCGAGTTGGCAAAGGCGTTGATGGCCTTGGCGTGCTTGATGATGCCGCCGATGTACCACAGGCACATGTCGGACAGGCCGGCATACTTGTCGCCGGCAAACAGAGGCTTGCCGTTATTCCAGATCGACTGGTGGACGTGCATGCCCGAACCGTTGTCGCCGAACATTGGCTTGGCCATAAAAGTGGCCGTCTTGCCGTAGGCGTGGGCGACGTTGTGAACGACGTACTTATAGAGCTGCAGGCGGTCGGCCATGGTCAGCATGTCCGAGAACTTCAGGCCCAGTTCGTGTTGGGCTGGAGCCACTTCGTGGTGGTGCTTTTCCGGTTCCATGCCCAGTTCGCCCATGACGGCCAGCATTTCGCCGCGCAGATCCTGCGCCGAGTCGACCGGGTTTACGGGGAAGTAGCCGCCCTTGATGCCCGGGCGATGGCCCATATTGCCTTCGGGATAGACCTTGGCGGAGTTGCCCGGCAGTTCCGATGCGTCATAAGCATAGCCGGTGTTTTCCGGCGTGATCGACCAGCGGACATCGTCGAAGATGAAGAATTCGGCTTCCGGACCGAAATAGACGGTGTCGCCGACACCAGCCGACTTCACATAGGCCAGGGCCTTCTTAGCGATCGAACGCGGGTCGCGGTTATACGGCTCGTTGGTGTCGGGGTTCACCACGTCGCAGAACAGGAAGAGGGTGGTCTGCTGATAGAAGGGGTCGATATAGGCCGTCTTCAGGTCGGGACGCAGCTTCATGTCCGACTCATTGATCGCCTTCCAGCCGGCGATCGACGAACCGTCGAACATGGTGCCGTCATCGAGAAAATCGTCGTCGACCAGGTCGATGTCGAAAGTTACGTGGTGCATTTTGCCGCGCACGTCGGAGAAGCGCACGTCAACATACTTGACGTCCTTTTCCTTGATGAGCTTGAGAATGTCGGCAGAAGTCATGTTTGACGCCCCGTTAAGCCGTTAATACAAAAGAGAAGTCTTAGACCGCTTGCGGTCCGGACTCCCCGGTGCGGATGCGAACGACGTCCTGGACGTCACTCACGAAGATTTTGCCGTCGCCGATCTTGCCGGTGCGCGCCGCAGTCTGGATCGCCTCCAGGGCCGCAGGGGCAAGGTCGTCGGCCACGACGAGCTCGATCTTGATCTTCGGAAGAAAATCAACAACGTATTCGGCTCCCCGGTAGAGTTCCGAGTGGCCTTTCTGGCGACCGTAACCCTTGGCCTCCAGGACGGTCATGCCTTGAACCCCGATTTCCTGAAGGGCTTCCTTCACTTCGTCGAGCTTGAAGGGCTTGATGACGGCTTCTATCTTTTTCATGAGCAATCCATAAAACTTTTAGACCGTTCAATGTCGTAACTTGTTTGCATCGCGCAAGAATGCAAGCCGTTTTGGTAACGCGAGGCTCACATGGCTGAAGGAAACGGTTACGATACGTGAACGCTGAGGTTTCAGATTTAGCCTTCCGGCGGGCCAAACACAAAGGGAAATTGCGTTTTAGCCCAGATTCGCCGTGCATAAAGGGAAAATTTACCCGAATCGCAGGCCGCGACGTCACCTGAACGTGATTGTGGTCTCAACTGCAATTATATGCACCCGTGGGACGCGGATTCAAGCCGAAAAACGCCGTTTTGCTGCGCTGCGGTGTGGCGGTTCAGATCGGCAGCCAACCACTGGCCTTGCGTCGGCGCGCCACTAAGGTCGTAAGTTCGGGGGATGATTTCCAGAGCGCCTGATAGGCCTTGGATTTTGTGACGGCCGAGGGCATCGGGGTGTGGCCTGAGGGCAGGGCCCACGGCAGGTAAAGGGAGCCCTGGTCGACCGCTCGGCGCAACAAGGTGACGGCGCGGTCGCTATTTCCGGCATGCGCATATTCGACAGCGAGAGCAAACAATTGGTCCCCTTGGCTTTTGCCGTAGCCCGCACGCTCGGTCGTTGGTGACTCCGTCTCGGCAAGGTCGTTGTCGAGGGAAAGTAAATAGGCTTTCGGACGACCGTCCAACGCGTCGGCCGCCTTTGCGATACGGTCCAATAACATCGCGACGTCTTGTGGCGGCGACCTATTCCACAGTTCGTCGAAGGAGAGCCGGTGCAGTTCGCGCAGGGAGTCCGCCCGCCGCTGGCCCAGGCGCATAAGGTATAACTCGCGCAGCACGAAGGCATTGCCGCGGTCGCGGCGAAGAAGATCTGAATACAGCTCAGCGGCCTTGTCGTGCTTGCCGGAACAATGAAGCAGGCGCGGAACGGCCAATTGTCGCCACACGTCATCGGGGGCCAGGCCTGCGGCTATCCGGGCGTATCGCAGCCCCTCGCCACACCGGTTCATCAGCCCCAGAAGGTAAGCGTACCAGAGGTTTCCGTCCTGAGAGTTAGGATCAATTGCGACGGCTCGCAACAGCAGGCGTTCGCTTTCGTCCCATTTCTGGCGCATCATCAGGTCACGGCCAGCGGCGGCAAGTACGTCCGGATTGTCAGGATCCGCAGCGACCGCACGCGTAAGGAACGACTCGGCGCGGCGCTGGCGAGCTTCATACATCTCGATGTTTTCGCCGTCGCGAGGGAAGAGCGGCAGGGCTTCAACCTCATATTTTAACATCAGTGCTCCGGAGGAATTCAAATCGCGCACCAAGGCTTCGGTCGCCTGACGGTCGACCGATGACATGGCTGCCGCGAACCTTTCCCAATCACGATTGTGCCGGGCCTCGTGGGCTTGCGACAGGGTTCGCCGCGCTGAGGTAATCAAGCTTTTGACAACGGGATCGGGCGCTTGAAGAGACGTTGTGCGGGCCAGCGAGTCATCGCCCAGCATGACGGCAAAATACTGCGCCGCGGCTGCTACCGCGCGTTCCTGGGTACTTGGCTCGTTGAACGTGGCGGCCGCGAAGCGCGCGCTCCAGACCTGTCTTTGCGTGGCGGGCTGCATAAGGACCAGTTGAACATCCGGTTGCTCCGGCGTCGCTTCCAATGCCCCGCTCAGAACGAAATCGGCGCTTGGCGCGTCTTTGGTAAGGCGAATGCCGCGCATGCGCGACAGGGTGTGATGTATGTGCGCCGAAAGTGTAGCGGCGCTGGGGCGAGATGCGGGGTTCTCAGACTCAAAGGTTTGTATGGCGACCAGATAAGTCTTTGCCGATGATTCACGGTAAAAGACGTAGGCCGTGCCGGTCATCATGATCAATGCCAACACCATTGCGCCAACCATCCAAAAACGCCGTCGCGTCGTTAAGCGGTTCGTCGGGACGTTCTCGGCAACTCCGAGGATGTTCGTCTCGACAGCATTCAGCCGGTAGCCGATCTTGCGCACGGTTGTCAGGGAAAACCCCTGCGATCGCCGTGCGACGTGGCGCAGCCGGGTGATCACACGATTGATGGCGTCTTCGCTGATCGCACGTCCATCCCAAGCCTGCTCGATCAGGGAGTCGCGCGAAACCACGTCTCCGGCACGCCCGATCAGAATCAGCAGGACCCGCATGACCTGCGGTTCCAGGCTTTCCGTTCCAGAGGGCCAAGTGACTTCGCACGCAGAAGGCTTGATCCGCAGGTTCCCGAAGTCGCAGTCCGGTTGCTGGGCAAGAGGAGATTGCATGTGGGGGTTCCGTTCGCCCTGTGGGTTGCGGCACCATAGCAGCGATGTCATCGTGTGAAAATCAGGTTTTCCTCAGGTTTCGGTCCTGTCTGTTTCTCGCCCTTTCGCTCTACATGCGCCGGCGGACAGACGCCAAAAGGACGATGACATGGACAACGAGACCAGGCACATAACACCCTCCGCCGAGGCGTGGGAACGAAAAGCTTATTTGGGGCTCGCCATCGCGATCGCCGTGACGGTCATAGTCGGTTTTGGATTGAATGCCGGCAGGTACAATTTCAACCCCTCCGTCTTTCCCGCTCATGTCCACTTGCATGGCCTGGTCTTCATGTCCTGGGTCGCGCTCTACGTCGTTCAGTGCGTTGTGGTCGTGGTGGGGCGGGTTGCATGGCATCGGCGGCTTGGCGTCGCAGGCGCGGCCTTGGCGGTGATGATGCTCGGGCTTGGGCTTTACACGACGGTACTTTGCCTTCAGCGCGGGGCCGTGCCGCCGTTTTTCTCGCCGGCCCTGTTCCTGGTGATCGATGGTCTTGGCATCATTATGTTCTTTGTCCTCGTTGCTGCGGCAATCCTCGTTCGGCAGCGATCCGACTGGCACAAGCGGCTGATGCTGGGCGCTACAATATTGGTGACCTCACCCGCCATCGGACGAATCCTGCCGATGCCACTGTTGGGGCCATGGCCAGTTGGGCGGTTTACGCTGCAATGATGGTGTTTTTGGCTGTCGCGGTCTGGTTCGATATCCGGGGACGTGGTCGCGTTCATCCCGCCCTGTTGGTGGTCGGTCTGGTTTATTCGATGTTGCAGATTTTGCTCGGACCGATTGCCGGCTCCCCCCGATAACCGCCCTCGTTCAATATCTGACGGCCGCCTAGGGCTGCGTCGGACTGTTCGGCGCCAGGATGCGCGCCAGACCCAAAGAATTCGAAACACGCCTTAATTTTATACTTCCCAAAGAGGTTGCCCCATGCGCTTCAAATCGCCCTTTGACGACGATGCCCGCCCCTTCATCCACAGCTATCGTCCTGATGATAATCCGCCACCTGAATTTCACACAAGCGCTTTGCAGCAGGTGAGTTTATCCGTTCCACAATCCGCAAATATGGCGCATCTGCCGGTCGTCTTGGCACCGTCTTTGACGGGGACGATGTTGTCCGACACGCGCTCCGTTTCGGTTGCCGCCGGGGTCACCGGGAGTTCAGGGCCGGGATTGGCCAGCGCGCTGTGGACGTATGTTTATGATCCCACGGATGGTCGCTATGAGTTTTCTCATGACCAGGACATCGATGCGGTGCTGATCGGTTCACGTTGGGACATCACCAACTTGACCTTTAGCTTTCCAGTATCGGGAAGCGTCTATCAGCCGGGCTACGACAGTCCGGGCTTTGTGACAAACCATATCGCCTTCAATGCGATGCAGCAGACTGCGGTGCGCTTGCTCCTCGGCCAGGTCGCGGGTTTTACGCTCCTGTCATTTACTGAAATCACGGAAACGAGCAATACGCATGCCGTTCTGCGCTTTTCCCAGACCAGTGACAGTGGCGTGCCGACGGCGGAGGGCCGTTTCCCTGGCCCAGACGTGGGCGATGGTGACGTTTGGGTGGGTACGTCGACAGATCAATTGGCCTATACAGTCCCTCAGTCCGGCAACTGGGGCATGGACATGCTGCTTCATGAGACCGGACATACCATGGGCCTTAAGCACGGCCATTCAGACTATACGGATTTCGATCTGACCATAGACGGACATGTAAGCACGTTCATGCCGGGGCCGAGATATGGGACGCAGGCCCTGCCTACCGACCACGACAGCTCCGCCTACTCGGTCATGACTTACCGTTCCGATCCTGGAAACGTCATGATGACACCACAAAGCAGCCTCTACGATATGGCGCAGACCTATATGCAGAACGACATTGCCGCTTTGCAATATCTTTACGGTGCAAACTTCAACGTGAACGCCACGGACTCCGTTTACACGTTCGACACCAGTACCGGCGAAATGTTTATTAATGGCGTCGGTCAGGGCATTCCGACACGGCCGGACGGCGATGTCGGCAAGATATTTCGCACGATTTGGGATGGCGGCGGCAACGATACCTATAACCTTTCAAATTCTTTCCGGAACCAGACCGTCGATCTTAATCCCGGTGGTTGGACGATTTTCAATGACCGGCAACTGGCGGATTTGCGGGGAGGCGATCCGGATGTCACGGTTAATGCGCCGGGGAATTTCGCCAACGCCCGTCTGTACAATTTCGATACGCGTTCGCTGATTGAAAATGTCACCACCGGCGCGGGCCACGACACCATCTACGGCAATACCGCTCGAAACCATATCCAGGCTGGAGGGGGCGATGACCTGGTTTATGGCGGCGATGGCTGGGATACCCTGGAGGGGGGCTTCAGCAATGACACGCTCGAGGGAGGCGACGGCTATGACCGCCTTAACGGCGGCGACGGTCAAGACAGTTTAATAGGGGGCACCGGTGACGACACGATTTTAGGTGGGGATGGCACCGACACCCTTGACGGCGGTGGCGGGGACGACGTGCTTCGCGGCGAAACCGGCGGCGGCGGCAGTGCTCGCGGCGGAACTGGAAACGATACCTATTATATGAGTGGCGGTTACATTTTCGAATTGCCTGGGGAGGGGCTGGATGTGCTCTTCGCCGAGGACAACGCCGACCTGGATGACAATGTCGAGACCCTTTATCTGATAGGCGACGGCAATTACCGGGGAATCGGCAATGCCAGCCATAACCTTATTGTCGGGAATGCCGGCAACAATCGGCTGGATGGCGGCGAGGGCAACGATACCTTGCAGGGCGGCAGTGGAAACGACGAGCTGATCGCTGGCGGGATCCTCGGCACCGGTTTGCTGGAGGGGGAGGCCGGAGACGACATTCTGCGGTCCTCCGGCATGGGCGATTACTACGGTGGCGAGGGCAACGATACGATTTGGGCGGGGTTCAGCTTCGTCGGCACCGAATATCTCTACGGCGAGGAGGGCTTTGACATCCTCAATGCCAGCGTAACACCGCTGAACTATAGCTTCGATTTTTTCAGTGGTCTCAGCAACTGGGCCAGCCAAAGACTTAGCGGCTTCGAAGGCATTATTACCGGCGTGGGCCTTGATCACATTGTCGGCGACGACGAAGCCAACATGATCGAGACGGGAGGCGGCGATGACACTCTGAACGGAGGTTACGGCGACGACACCCTTATCGGCGGCGAAGGCGGAGACATTATCGTTGCCGGCCAGGGAGGTGACGGCGCAGATTGGGTAGACGGAGGCGAGGGCAACGACGTCATAACCACATCGGGTGTCGGCGACTATTTCGGTGGCGGCGGGAACGACACCATTCGCGCCGGAATGGACGGAAACGGCATTGAGTTTGTTGATGGTGGCGAAGGCGTAGACCTGCTGGACCTGGGGCTGACTATTCACGACTACGTCCTGAACCTCGCAACAGGTGCCGTTGCCTCCAATCCGGATGAGACCTTTGTGGGATTCGAACTGGTCTTCACCGGCAGCGGACATGATAGCATCACCGGTTCTGATGGCTACAACATCATCGCTACGGGAAGCGGCAACGATACCGTCGATGGAGGCGCAGGTTTTGACGATCTCGATGGCGGTGACGGGCTTGATACGCTGGACTATTCCAGCGCCGGCGTGACCCTGGCGGGTATGGTTGTGGACCTGAGCCTCGCGACGCTGACCAAAGGCGGTCAGACCGAATACGTCCTCAACTTTGAAAACGTCATCGGTGCCGCGGCCAATGAGACCTATTTCGGCACGGTTGACGGCAACCGGCTCGATGGCGGTATAGGCGTTGACGTTTTGCGGGGCGGCCTGGGTGACGATACCTATGTTGTCGACAACAGCAATGACAAGGTTTTTGAGGCCGCTGGGGAAGGCACCGACGCCCTCTACACCTCTGTCAGCTACATGCTGACGGGGCGTTACATCGAAACGGTCTTTATGACCGGCGGTGACGCAATCGCCGTGACCGGCAACAGCCTCAACGACATTATTGTTGGCAATAGCGCCGCCAACACCCTGACAGGCCTGGCGGGGGCGGACCTGCTCGACGGCGGTGCGGGGGGCGATCTTCTCATCGGTGGCTCAGGCAATGACACCTTTTCCGTCGATTCGGCCGGAGATGTGGTCGTCGAAAACGCTTCGGAAGGAATCGATATTGTCGAAGCGTTCGCCAGTGTCACTCTTGGCGATAATGTCGAGAATCTGCGATTTTGGGGCACGGCGAACCTCAATGGGATCGGCAATGCGCTCGGGAACGTCATGACGGGAAACAGCGGCAACAATCGGCTCGATGGCGGTGCCGGTGACGACACTTACTACGTCCAGAATGTCGGAGACAATGTTGTCGAAGCCAATGGTAACGGAACAGACACGGTCTACGCTTCGGTGTCCTACAGCCTGTCCGGGCGCTACGTCGAATCCCTCATACTAACAGGTGTGCAAGCGATTGATGCGACAGGAAATTCCAATGCCAATAACCTGACGGGCAATGGCGGCAACAACCGTCTGGACGGCGGTGCCGGGCATGACCGGCTGAACGGCGGTGCCGGGACGGATACCCTGATTGGCGGCAGTGGAAATGATTCCTTCGTCGTAGATCAGGCGGGCGATATCGTAACCGAGGTATCGCAGGGCGGAATCGACACGGTCGAGACAGCGACAAGTTACACACTGGGCGACAACATCGAAAACATAGTGCTGATGGGATTGGACGACGTGAACGCCGTTGGTAATGCCATGAACAACCGACTCACCGGCAATGCCGGGATCAATTTCCTTGAAGGCGGGTTAGGCGACGACACCTACGTCGTCGACAATGTGTTCGATGTTGCCGCAGAGGCCGCCAATGCCGGTATTGACCTGGTCCTTTCGTCTGTCAGTTTCGTCCTCGGGCCTGAAACCGAAAACCTGACCCTGACAGGGACCGCTGCGATCTCCGGGACCGGCAATGCGATGAACAACGTTCTGACCGGCAATGGCGGGGCCAATGTGCTGTCTGGCGGCCTGGGAAATGACACCTATTACGTCCAGAACAGCAATGACAACGTCATCGAGGGCGGTGGCGCCGGTAGCGACCTTATCTTCTCATCCGTGTCGTACGGCCTTAACGGCCGTTATGTCGAGCGTTTGATTCTCACCGGAAGCGCGGATATCGATGCCTTCGGCAACAGCAATGGCAATAGCCTGACCGGCAACGATGGCAATAACCATTTGAATGGAAAGGGAGGTGCGGACAACCTCACCGGAGGATTAGGCAGCGATATATTTGTCTTTGAAGCCAGCAATGGTCGAGACAAGGTCCTGGACTTCCAGACGGCGGACGTCGACCTGATTGACATCAGCGCCCACACGGGTGGTGTCGCCAACTTTGATCTGTTGCGCCAAAACGGAGCCGACGCCGTCATCGATCTGGGAGGGGGCAATATGATCACCGTCATCAATGTAACGACCGACGTGCTCGTCAGCTACGTTATCTGGTAGCACGGCTTGACAGAGGTTACGGCACGCCGTCTCCTGCTGATCTGGTGGACGGAGGCTAGGTGATGAAAGAACGGTTGCGTGTGTCGTGCTTGGTGCTGGCGGTGTGGGCGTTGGGCTTTCATGCCGTGGCCGCGCCGAAGCCGGCGGACGCCGTCTTCGTCAATGGCAAGGTCCTGACCCTGGATGCCAACAGCACGGTGGCCCAGGCGGTGGCGGTCAGCGACGGCCGAATCGTCTTTGTCGGTGACGACACCGGCGCCAAGGCGTTGACCGGCCGCAAGACCACGGTCGTCGACCTGCAAGGGCGGACCCTGATGCCCGGCCTGGTCGACGGTCACATGCACCCGCAATCGGGCGGCCTGCGGACGCTCGGCTGCAATCTCAACTACGAGCGGCTGACTCGCGAGGACTTTCTGGGGCGGATCCAGGCCTGCCTCGACGCCGAAGCCGATGCGCCGGCTGACCGCTGGCTGGTGGTCATCAACTGGTTCCAGCAGGACATGATTCCGGCGGGTTTCGCCCCGACCAAGGCCGATCTCGATACGCTGAAGACGCGCCGTCCGGTCATGGTGCGCTCATCGTTCGGTCACTCGGCCCTAGTCAATTCCACGGGTTTGGTCGCCGCGAAAATCGCCCGGGACACGCCCGATCCCAAGGATGGCCGCATCGTTCGCGGTAACGACGGCGATGCGACCGGCCTGCTGGAGGACGCTGCCCAGTCTCAGGTTCAGGCGCTGATTCCGCCGCCCGACGAAGCGACCAACCTGAAGGCGACGCGTGTCGCGCTGAAACTTATGGCAGAGCAGGGGATCACCACCTTCCTCGACGCCTATACCGATATCGAGACACTGACGGCCTACCAGACCCTGTACCGTAGTGGCGAACTGTCGGCGCGCGGCCATTTCGCCGTTCTGGTCGACGCCACCGAAAACTACGATCCGGCCCCCGCGGTGGCCGAGGTAGTGCGTCAGCGCGAGGTCTACGACACCGGCGACCAGGGTGTGAAACCGGGCCTGCGCATCCACACCGCCAAGCTTTTCCTGGACGGTGTCATCACAGCGCCGGCCTTCACCGGAGTTATGGTGGCGCCATACTTCGAAAAACCTGGAAGTGATAGCGATCCTCATTGGCGGCCCGGTAGTAACAAGGGGCCGAAATCCTATTTCAGCTATGACCAGTTGACCGACACCCTGCGGCGTCTGGCCGATGCCGGGATAGACCCGCACATGCATGCTGACGGTGATGGCGCGGTTCGCCTGGCGCTGGATGCCGTGGCCGACCTGCGCCGCACGCACCCGGGCAAGGATATTCGTCCGGCTATCGCCCATGCCGAGATCGTCGATCCAGCCGACTATCCGCGCTTTGCCGAACTTAACGCCGTGCCGGTCCTGTCGTTCCAGTGGGGCAAACCGGCGGCCGACACCATCGAAGGCGCCCGCGACTATCTCGGGCCCTATCGTCACGCCATCATGGAGCCGTCGGGCCTGTTGGCCATCTATGGCGCGCGCCTGACCTTCGGCAGCGACTGGCCGGTCGATCCGCTCAACGAATGGTTCGCGTTGAAGGTTGCCGTGACCCGCACAACGACCCGTGAAGATCAGGCTAAGTATCCCGGCAGGTTGGGCATCGACCCTGGTTTGAGTTTGGACACGGCCTTGCGCGCCATGACGTCGGGTTCTGCCTATGCCTTGCATGTTGAAAGCGATGTTGGCTCGATCGAAGTGGGCAAATATGCCGACCTGATCGTACTGGACCGCGACCTGACCGTGACGGCTCCAGAAGACCTGGGCGACACGAAAGTGGTGCTGACTATGGTCGGCGGCAGGGTGGTTTACCGGCGAGATTAGTCTCCCAGAACAGCCGCCACCAGGCCTTGGCTGGTGCGATGAATGACGTCGGCCAGCACAGTCTGCGATACGGAGACTTGGCCCAGGATCCACGGCGTCAGCACGGCGAACTGGGCGGCGGCGATCTGCGAGGCCAGAAGACGCAGAGGAATCGGCGGCGGCGTGTCCGACAATTTTTCCAGGCGTGCCTCGATTAGTTCGGCTAGCACATCCAGCATGATGTCGCGCGCCGGCAGGTAGAAAAGCACCCGTCCGAGGGCCTGGCGTTCCTTGAAGTGCTGCAGCCACCAGCCCAGTTGCGCCGGTACATCGCGTGATCCGATCACCGCCGCCAAGGCCGACATCGGCATGGTCAGGCTGTCGCGCAGCATGTCGCTCTTGGTGCGAAAATGCTCATACAAGGTCGATCGGCCGACATTGGCCCGCTGGGCCACGGCCGCCACTGTCACGTCGTTGTAGTTCAACTCGAACAGCAACTCGATAAAGGCGCGGCGGATGGCCTGGCGGGTCTTTTCCTGACGGCGATCCAGCGAGTCGTTGGTGGACATGTTGCTCCCTTTGTCCGGTATCAGACAAAACCTATGCCGAATTTGGCGACGAAGCGCACGTGTTTTTCTAGGCTGGTCTCTCACTTCTGAGGAAACCGTTATGACTCAAATTACGCCCTTGCGCCTGAACGCGCCGGCCTATGGCTGGTTGCTGGGGCTGTCGACCCTGGCCGCCCTGGCCTTGATCAGCCATCATCCAACCGCCAGTGTCGGCCATCCCGAGGACGGCCTGAACAACATCCTGGCCGTCGCCGCCCAGGGCCGGCACGTGCATGGCGCCCTGACCGCCATGCTGCTGTTGTTCGCCACAGGCTTTTCCGGTTTTGCCTGGCGGCTGGGCATTTCGCACCCGCTGGTGATGGCCGGTTGGCTTAGTTATGTCGGTGGCAGCCTGGTCATGATGCTGGCGGCGCTGTTCGACGGCTTTGTCATCGCCGATATTGCCGCGCGCATGGCCGACCAGCGCCAGGCCGCCTTCGACTTGATTCATTTCAGCGGTATCGTCATCCAGGCCCTGGCCCGGCTCGCCTTCGTGCTGATGGCCCTGAGTTCGCTGCTATGGGGCTTGGCCCTGTTGCACCGCAAAGGCTGGACGCGCGGGCTCGGCCTGCTGGGCATCGTCGTCGGCGCGCTTTCGCTGGCCTTCCTACTGTTGACGGCGATAGGTTTCGACGTTGGTCGTTTGTTGATCTATATGGCCGTCCAGACCGTCTGGCATGCCGCCGTCGCCCTGTGGCTGATCCGCACGAAGCCGGAATAGGAGATTCGTATGCCCGCCATTCTCGACCAACGCCTGTTTCTCCCGACCAAGAACTTCCGGCGCTCGATCGACTTCTACACCCGTCTGGGCTGGACTTCGGTCTATCAGGACGCCGACCTGGCGCTGATGAAGCTGAGTCCGTCGCACTTCTTCCTGCAGAATGCCTTTGTCGAGGCGTGGGCGCATAACACCATGGTGCACCTGATCGTCGACGACGCCACCGCCTGGTACGACAAGGTGAAACAGGTCAAGGCCGACGGCGGCTTTGCTGAGGTGACCGTGCATCCACCGCGGCGCGAAGCCTATGGCGCCCTGGCGACCCATATACTCGATCCCGCCGGGGTACTGCTGTTCTTTGCCCAGATGGACCAACCGGCCTGATCTTGACGTGGAGCATCCGATTTCCTAAGTGGGCGGCGCGGAGACCACGTTCCCGCCGCCTGACCTGAGGTGGATCAAGACCGGGACGGCCCGGCAGCTCTTTTGGAGACTGTCATGGCGTGGTTCGTTCTGGTTATCGCCGGTATTTTCGAGGTCATCTGGGCCTATGCGATGAAGCAGTCGCATGGTTTTACGCGGCTATGGCCCAGCATCATCACCATTGTCGGCATGCTGATCAGCTTCGGCCTTCTGTCCTGGTCGATGAAGTCGTTGCCGCTGGGAACCGCCTATACGGTGTGGACCGGGATTGGCGCGATCGGCGCCTTTATCGTCGGCGTCGCGGTTCTGGGGAGCCGGCCAGCCCGATGCGTATTGCCGCAGCGGTAATGATCGTTGGCGGGCTGGTGCTGATGAAGCTGTCCAGCCCGGCCTGACACACGGCTACATCCGTGGGGCGAAAGGCGGTGCCTTGACCACGATCTGCGTCGTCTGTGGCGTCTGCCCGCGCATGAATTCGGCGATGACTTGGGTCACTTCCGGCGATACCATAAACATGTTGTGACCAGCATTTTCCACCGTCACCGTAGTCACATTCGACAGAGCCGCCACCGCAGTGTGCTGCTCGAACGGATAGGTGCGCCCGTCCAAGCTGCCGGCCAGCACCAAGACAGGCATATTGCCCTGCGGCGCCGTGCGGAAGCCATCGCCCAGGTCGAGGCCGAGAGCGCCGGCCAGGTGCGGCATGGGATAGTTCAGAACGTCGCCCAGTATAGCGGTCTTCGCCTCCGCCTCAACCTGGGCCAGGCGTTCGGCGCCAATGCCTGAGGCGATATCCATGGCCAGAGGCATCAGGCGGAACTCTTCCGGTGCGCCCGGCGACATGAAGCGCCCCAGCAAGCCCGCGACTGGGTCAGTCATGCCGGCATCGACCGCCAAGTATAGCATCAGCAACTGAGCCGCGGTCTGGGGATCGGCGATCGAGGCGCTGGCCAGCATTTGCATGACCTCGCCGGTCAAAAGCATGGGCTTGGGACCATCCGTCGTCGGCACTTGCAGCATGACCGGTGCTGCATCCAGTCGGGCGTGAACACCGCGCATCAGCCCCTTGATATCCGGGTAGACGGTCTTTGCCGCCGGTTCCAGATCGATGGCGGCCTGCAATCGATCGAAATAGGCATCCGTCTCTGACGGCAGCTTTACCGTCTGGTCCAACCCTTCGACGCTGGCCAGAACGACCTTGTCAATGCGGGCGGGCATCTCTTTCACCGCAGCCAGCGCCAGATGGGTTCCGTAGGAGATACCCCATAGAGTGACTTTTTCGGCGCCGAGGTGGGCGCGCAAAGCGTCAATGTCGCGCGCGTTTTCCACCGTCGTATAGCCGGCCGGATCGAACCCGGCCGCCCGCCAGAAGACGGCGCACTGTTCGGCCGCCTGGCGCAGCAACTGGTTGCGATCGGCTGGTGCGACGACGCGGTCCATCGGGATGACCACGTCCGAGACGCACTTCGGCGCGGCTTCCGACAGGCCGGTGCCGCGCTGGTCCAGCGCGATAACATCGCCAAATTCGCGCATAGCCATGAACAGGGGAAAGCGCTCGTGTTTGGCCGTGTCGATGCCGGACCCGCCCGGTCCGCCGGCCAGGTAGACAATCGGTGCGCCCGGTTTGGCGCCCGTGGCCGGGAAGCGGACATAGTGAATATCGATTATGCGGCTGTTCGGGTCGGCTCGGTTTTCAGGCACCGTAAACGAACCGTGGAAGGCATCGACCTTTTGGCCAGACTTGCTTTCGAAGACCAATGCGTCTTCGGCCGCCATCACCGGAGCAGCGGTAAGAAGGAGGAAGGCGAAGGGGAGGGTGAATTTCATAGGGCACCTGTGGCTGAACATGCCACCACCCTTAGTTCGCGCAGGCCGGACGTCATGCGTCTTTCGGCCGGTGGTGGCGGATTTCCGGTGAATGGCGATGACGGGGGGCATTGGATCGGCTAACGGTAGGGCATGAGGTCGTTTCTCGCCGCGCTTGTCTTTGTCTTTCTGTTCGTGCACGCCGCCGTCGCCCAGACCACGCCGACCGGTGATGTTTCCGTGTGTCCCGTAACCACCGCCGAGCCGCCGGCGCGGTTCGATGATCCTGCCTGTCGCTCGGCCACAATCGCCGGCCTGGACCCACAGGGTCGCGATATCTGGGTCCGCGCCACGATCGACGTTCAGCCGACGGCGAACGCGCCAATGGGCCTCTATGTTTTGGCCAAGGCGTCGACCGAGGCCTGGGTCAACGGCGTGCGGGTCGGCACCAATGGAAGGCCGGGCGCTTCAAAAGCGGTGGAAACACCAGGCCGCATGGACAGTGTGTTTTACCTGCGCGACGGGCTGTTGCGCGCGGGCAGCAATGAGGTCGTCCTGCGCATGTCGTCTTTCCACGGCAGCATCCGGCTGAGCCAACCGGTGCACTGGATTGCCATCGCGCCCTATGCCGACCCGACGGACAAGCTGCTGCGCCTGTACTGGCCGTCCCTGGTGACTTTCGGTGTACTGCTTGCTGGCGCCTTCTTTTTCGCCAGCTCGGCCCTGTCGGCCGTCAATCGCCGCGATCCACTGCTGTTGGCTTTATTGTCGCTGCTGGCGGCGGCGCAACTGTTCGCGGAAACCTATCGCGGTCTGGCACCCTATGCTTATCCCGTCCAGGACGCACGATTGATGGCGATTACCGGCCTGTCGGCCGCATTCAGCGTGACACTGGCGGCACTGGTGACATGGCGATTTGTCGAGCAGAGACGATTCGCTGTTTTGGCGGGTGTTGTGGGACTGATACTGGTGCCTTTGATCCTGATGCCGGGCTTTGATGGCAAGGCTGCCTTTTCGATCCTGGCGGCTGCGGCGGCCAGCGCCGTGATCTCCGGCCTTGCGGCCTTTAAAGGCGACCGGGCAGGGCGGTGGTGGACCATTGTCCTTACGGCATTCGCAGGGTCGATCCTGGTATCCCAGGACATGTTTCTCAATGCGATCTTCTTCTACGAAGTCGCGGCTTTGCTGCTGGTGCTATTCGTCGTGCGGGCCCTGACGTTCGAACGCGAACGGCGCGAGCACGAAAAGGAGCGGATTCGGGCACACGATTTGGAACTGGCGCTATCGCGCGCGACCCAGGCGCAGGCCCTGGCCACCTTACGGATCAATGCCGCCGGCAGTGTTACGATCGTCAAGGCTTCCGACATCGCCCTGTGCAAGGGCGCTGACGACTATGTGGAACTGCATTTGGCGGACGGCCGAACCATCCTGCACAACGGCGGGCTGGCAGAGCTTGAGGCCGAACTGCCGCCTGGCTTCCTGCGTGTGCATCGATCCTTCATTGTCAACACCGCCTTTGTCGAAAAGCTGACGCGCGACGCGACAGGAACGGGGGTTTTGACCCTGTCGACAGGCGCCCAGGCCCCGGTCAGCCGAAGGATTATGCCGAAGGTGAGGAGCGCGTTAGCTTGAGGTAGCACAAACGCCGCCCGGATCGAATCGTATTAGAAATAGTTCTGTCATGCGGGTGCGCGCTTGACCTTCCTTTTTATTTCCGCCAAAGACGCCGCGGACCTGCGGATGTGGCGGAACTGGTAGACGCACTGGGTTTAGGTTCCAGCGCTGCAAGGCGTGGAGGTTCGAGTCCTCTCATCCGCACCAATCCCCACCAGACTATTTCCCTGAGACGTTGATCCGACGACAGCGTTGGCGGGTGGCCTGGTCATAACCGTTGGCCTGTGCGCTGGCCATAAGAATCACCCCTTGCGCTTTCGTCCCGGTCTGCCACATAGCAGGGCATGACCGACACCAATGCCTATCCACAAACCTATCGTCCCTGGTTGTCCATCGCTGTCTTAGGCGGCTGTTTGGCGCTGATCGCCGGCAAACTGGTGTTCATGCTGCTGAGTCCTGCCACCCAGCCGCAGGCCATGCGCGATATGGCGCTGTTTCTGCCTATGGCAGGGCTTTTCGGCTGGTACGCGACCAATCGGTTCACGCTGACCGCCGATCGCTTCGACAATCGTTATCTGTGGAAGCACCAGGTCTATAACCGTGGCGCCATCGTCAACGTCGAGGACGTGCGCAGCGTCCGCGGTCGAATGTCGGTGGTGCTGATGGTGCGTGAGGCAGACGGCCGTACCCGTCCCATTTATGTCTCGCCGCCGGGCAAGGGCGGCAAGGCCTTCGCCGCCTGGCTGGGCGGTCTGCCGGGCTCGGAAGCGTTGGCTGCTGCCGGAAACTGACGCGGACTCACGCCTTGATGCGGGAAACACAAGGGAGGCCAACCGATGGCGACCGAACCGTACCGCCTTGAAACCGCTCCTGAGCGCAAGCTGACAGGACTAAGCGGCCATTACGATATGACCACCAATTCGCAGATCCCGGCGCTGTGGGACAGGTTCAACACGTTTGAACTGCCCGAGCGGCCCGACCCGGAGGTCTATTACGGCGTCTGCTACAACAATAGCGACTCAGGTTTCGACTATCTGTGCGGCGTGGAGATTGCGGACGACCTTGAACTTCCGGCTGAATTTAACGTTCTTGACATCGCGGCGCAAACCTATGCTGTCTTTACCCATACAGGCCATATTTCCGGGATCGGCCACACTTGGGGGCAGGTCTGGCAGCAGCACGTGCCGCAATTCGGGCTGAAGGTTTTGCCGGCGCCGTTTTACGAACGCTACGGTCCGGACTTCGACCCCGAAAGCGGAAATGGCGAAGTGACAATCTGGATACCGGTAGCAGGTTAAACATGGCGGCGCCGGTGTGGTGTGCCTTTCTTTCGGAAACGATGCTGCGGTTACTCTGACGGTAAGTCGCCCCACCACCATTTCGCTGCGCGTCACTTCGCTTTGCTACGTTTTGCTTCGCTCATGGTCCCCCTCCCCACACGTGGGGAGGTATGATATTACGCTTAACCGTTTTGTAACTGGCGCAACCGTCCGCCCGTGCTACCGTCGCGCGAGGAAGACGGAGGGCATCATGCGGTGGACAGGGCTTTTGACAGCAGCAGCGTGGCTGTTGGCCGGCAGCGCCATGGCGCAGGATTTCGACATCAACGCCTTCCGGCAGCACCGCAAGGCGGCGATCGCGGCGGTCAATGGTGGCGATTTCGCCGCCGCCCGCAGCGAAGTCGCTCAGGCCCGGGCCCTGTTGCCGTCGGCGCCTTCTGTGCTGATGCTGGGGGCGCAGATCGAGTCGGCTGCCGGTGACAACCCAGCCACCAAGGCCTGGGTCGACGATTATCTCAAACGCGGCCTATGGTTCGATCCGGCGCGTTATCCCGGCCTGATGATGGTGATGGACGACGCGGCCAAGGCGCTGTTGGCGGCCAATGGCGCCGATCTCGGCAGCTTTGCCACCCTCGCCGAAATCCCCGAAGCCGTCCTGGTTGAAAGCGTCGCCATCGCCGGCGATGGCAAACTGTATTTCGGCACTGTCCATGACGGCGCCGTCAACCGGCTGGAAAAGCGCTATGTCATTCACGACCTTCCTGGCGGTGTCGGCGGTTACGGCCTGGCCGTCGATGCGGATACGGCATGGCTGGCGACCAGCCCCGGTGGCGTTGCCGGCGTTTCGGCAGCTTTGCGCCTTCCTGAGGTCCTGCAGCTTCGTCTGAAGGACGGCGAACTGTTGCAGCACTTCGGTCATGACGATGCCAAGGGGTTTAATGACCTGGCTCTGGGCAAGACGGACCTTTACACCAGCGACAGTCAGGGCGGCGCTGTCTACCGCCTGAGGGGCCGGGGAGGCGCCTTGGAGGGGCTTATCCCCGCCGGTAGACTGGGTTCGCCGCAGGGCTTGGCAGAAAGCTCCGACGGCAAGACCCTGATCGTTGCCGACTATCCGTCGGGGCTGTGGCGGGTCGACCTTGCGACCGGCGCGGCTTCGCTGCTGGCCGTGCCGGACACGGCGTCGCTGACCGGCGTCGACGGCGTGGTGCGCGACGGCGACGACCTGATCGTCGTCCAGAACGGCGTCAAGCCGGCCCGGGGCCTGCGTGTCCACATGAAGCCCGACTGGCAGGCGATTGAGTCGGTTGAGGTTCTGCTGCGTGGCGGCCAACTGGAAGAACCGACCGGCGGCGTGATCGATGGCGGCGACTATGTCTTCGTCGCGCGCAGCCAATGGACCGATTTTGGCGACGACGGCGGCGTTGTGGAGGGCGGCGCCAAACCGGCCATCATCGGCAGGCTCAAGCTGCGCGATTGACAAGCCGCCGCGGTCCATCCGATAGTCGCTGCTGAAATCTGTTCGGGGTCTTCTCTATGAAGTCGAAATTCGCGCTGTTCATTCTCGCCGCCATGGTGCTGGGCGTTGCCGCCGGCTGGGGGACGCACAACTATCTCGACCCGGCCTATACGCCGACGGCGATCATGATCTTCGGGATGCTGACCAAGATTTTCATCACCCTGATCAAGATGATCATCGCGCCCCTGGTGCTGTTCACCCTGATCGCCGGTATCGGTCACATGGAAGACGCCGCCACCGTTGGCCGGGTTGGGGCCAAGGCCATGGCCTGGTTCATCGTCGCGTCGATCGTGTCGCTGCTCCTGGGCATGGTGATGGTAGAGTGGCTGCAACCCGGCGCCGGCATGTCTTTGGGCGCCGTGGGCGAGGCGGCCAAGGTTCCGTCCACCGCAAATTTCACCATTGAAAGCTTTATCCTGCACCTGATCCCGTCGTCGATCATCGACGCCATGGCCAAGAACGAAATCCTGCAGATTGTTGTCTTCTCGGTCTTTGTCGGGACGGCCATCGCCATGCTGGACGACAAGGCGCCGCAGATCATGCACCTGGCCGAACAGGGCGCGGCCATCATGCTGAAGGTCACCGAACTGGTCATGCTGTTCGCGCCGTTCGCCATCTTCGGGGCCCTGGCCAAGACCGTGGCGGAACAGGGGCTGCCGATCCTGGTCACCTATGCCAAGTTCATGGGCGGTTTCTATGCCTCGTTGGGGGTGTTGTGGGTCATCCTGATCGTGGCCGGCCTGCTGGTCGTTGGGCCGCGCCTGTTCAAGATCCTGGCTGTGGTACGCGATCCGGCTTTGCTGGCCTTCTCGACCGCCTCGTCTGAAGCCGCCTATCCGAAGGTGTTGCAGGCCTTGCCGCAGGTCGGCGTGTCGCGCAAGATCGTCTCCTTCGTCCTGCCGCTGGGCTATTCGTTCAACCTCGACGGCTCGATGATCTACTGCACCTTTGCCACACTGTTCATCGCTCAGGCTCATGGCGTGGAATTCACCACCGGGCAGATGGTGATGATGCTGTTCCTGCTGCTGATCACCTCCAAGGGAATCGCCGGCGTGCCGCGTGCGTCTCTGGTGGTCATCATGGCGACCCTGACCTATTTCGGCCTGCCGGAAGAATGGATCGCCCTGGTGCTGGGCGTCGACCACCTGCTCGACATGGGCCGCTCGGCGACCAACGTTGTTGGCAACACCGTCGCCTCGGCCGTGGTCGCCAAGTGGGAAGGGCAGCTTGAGCCGGAAGTGATACCGGAAAAAGCGTGACCGGAAAAACGCGCTTGGGATAGCAGGAGAATGCTAACCAGGCGTGAGTTCCCTTGGACAATCCTGCACGCTTTCCCGCAGGAAAATTTTCTGCTGGGTGTTTTGGGATCTATGTCCTTATCTAGACGTGCCTTTAGGCCGGGCGCGGCTGGTTTCGATTTTTTGCCGTTAAGGCTATTTCGCCGGATATAGCCGTTGACCTGCCGCCCAATCATGCCATAAGGGCTCATCTTTCGGCGCGCCCGCAGCAAGCGGTCGCGCTTTGTCTCTTTCAGCCGCCGGATTCGGGCCCGTTCAGGGAGCGGACACTGATCCGGCTTAAGGTGCCAAAACCGATGCAAGTCGTTGAAAAATTGAATGAAGGTCTCAGCCGCGTTCTCGAGGTCACGATCGCCAAAGACCAGTTGACTCTTAAGCTGGACGCCAAGATCGCCGAGATCGCTCCCAAGATGAACATCAAGGGCTTCCGCCCGGGCAAGGTGCCTCAGGGCCATGTCCGCAAGATGTACGGCAAGGAGCTGATGAGCGAAATCGTTCAGGAAACCCTCAACGAAACCACGCAAAAAGCCCTCGACCAGGCCTCGATCCGTCCGGCGTCGCAACCGGAACTGACGCCGATCGGCGACATCGAGCAGGTCATCAAGGGCAATTCCGATCTGGCCTATTCGATCGCCGTCGAAATGATGCCGATCTTCACGCCGGTCGAGCCGGCCTCGATTGAATTGACTCGCCCGGTCTATACGCCGTCCGACGCCGATATCGACGAAGCCCTCAAGAACGTCGTGTCGCAAACCAAGCAATACGAAGCCAAGGCCGGCAAGGGCAAGGCCGCCCCGAAGGCAGAAGATGGCGACAAGCTGATCATCGACTTCGTCGGCAAGATCGGTGACGAAGCCTTCGAAGGCGGTTCGGCCGAAGACGCCGAACTGGTCATCGGTTCGGGCCAGTTTATCCCGGGTTTCGAAGAGCAACTGGTCGGCGCCAAGAAGGGCGAGACCAAGACGCTGAACGTCACCTTCCCGGAAAACTACGGCGCGAAGAACTTGGCCGGCAAGGAAGCGACCTTTGAAACCACCGTCAAGGACATCCTGGCGGCGAAGGAAGGCGAGGCTGACGACGAACTGGCCAAGACCCTGGGTCTGGAAAGCCTCGACGCCCTGAAGAACATCCTGAAGACCCAACTCGAACAGCAGTTCAACAGCGCGTCGCGCTTCAAGATGAAGCGTGCCCTGCTGGACGTCCTGGACGAAAAGCACGACTTCGAACTACCTTCGCGCATGCTGGAAGCTGAATTCCAGGGCATCTGGGGTCAGGTCGAGCAGGACAAGGCCAATGGCCAGCTTTCCGAAGAAGACGCCGCCAAGTCCGAAGAGGATCTGAAGGCCGAATATCGCAAGATCGCCGAGCGCCGCGTCCGTCTGGGCCTGGTGCTGGCCGAAATCGGCACCCGCCAGAACGTCCAGGTCACTGATCAGGAAGTGACCCAGGCGATCATGCAGGAAGCTCGCAACTATCCGGGCCAGGAGCGCCAGGTGTTCGACTTCTACCGTAACAACCCGGCTGCCGCGGCTCAGATTCGCGCGCCGATCTACGAAGAAAAGGTCTGCGACCTTATCTTCACCCTGGCTACGGTTACCGACTCGCCGATCAGCAAGGAAGACCTGCTGAAGGAAGACGACGAAGCGTAAGAGCTTCAGTCAACGACAAATTTAAAGGAGGCTCGCTATGGCGGGCCTCTTTTTTCTTGCCCGCCGTCCAGCCTTGGGCCAAGTTGAGGCCTGTTATTTTATGGGGGATATCATGCGCAAAACGTTTCTGGTTCTTTTTGCCTCGACCGCTTTGCTGGGCGGAGTGCCGGTAATGGTTCACGCCGAAACACTGGCCGCCGCGGCGCCCGATGCGGCGACGCAGCGCAAGATCGATCTGGTCGACCGCTATTTCAAAGCTGTCCATTTCAATGAGATGATGGACAATATGATGAAGTCGATGATGCCGGCTATGGTGGACTCCATGCGCCAGCAATATCCGCAGATGTCGCCGGAACTGAGCCAGGCGCTGAGCGAGTCCTCCGTGGCGGTGATGGCCGAATTCATCCCGGAATTCCAGAAAGAGACCGTCGTGCTATATGCCGAGGCCTTCTCGGAGGAAGAGCTGACTCAACTGGTGAATTTTTACGAGAGCCCGGTCGGCCAATCCATCATGGCCAAATCGAATGCGATGATGCCGAAGGTGACGCAACTGGCGGTGAAGATGATGCCAGGTGTCCAGGCGAAGATGATGGACCGGCTTTGCAGCAAAATTGACTGCAAAGCCCTGAAACCTGCCGCCTAGGCCAGGATGGCTTCCAATCGTTCATAGCTGCCTTCCATGCCTTCGGCCATGCCTGTGGCCATGGCGCCGTCGCGAGCTTCCTTCGACGGATAGACGACGATCAGGGTCATTTCGGTCCGGCCGCCATTTTCTTCGAGCATAAGCGTGCAGGTGGTTTCACCGCCGGTCCAGTCCTCGTCGAACAGTTCGGTGTGGACGATCTTGGCTGGCGCTTCGATCTCGAGATAGGTGCCGCCCATGCCCATGGTGCGGTCCGCCTTCTTCCAAACATAGCGGAACGTGCCGCCGACCCGCAGGTCGATCTCACACACCGGCATGGTCCAGCCGTCCGGTCCCAGCAGCCAGCGCCTGACCAGTTCCGGCTTGGTATGGGCGTCGAAGACGAGCTGCGCCGACGCCTTGAACGGCCGCTTGAAGCACAATTCGGTGTCGGACGGCGCGCTGATTTCCAGGGCGCCGTAAAGCTTGGTGATGGCGTTCATTGTCTGGTCCTTTCAGAGCAGGGGACGGTTGAGCTGGGTTTGATACTGTGTCAAATCCGGACCCGTTTCAGGACCCTTGGTGTAGACTTCCCAAAGGGTCGGGGCGGGGTTCAGATTTTGGTCGTTCATCCAGGCGATGAACTGGCCCCAGGCATTGCCCAGGCCTTCGTAGCCGCCTGTATAGACGGTGCGTGCTGTGCGCCCGCCGGGCAGGACGCCGTTGGTCACCCGGCCATCGGGCTTTATCTCGGCATCGACCGGCAGGCAGATTGCGAAGTCAAAACTTTCTCCCGGCATCTTCAGGTGATGGGTGAACCACGGACCGGTCGGCGTGACGCCCTGGGCGCCCAGTACGGCATGCAGTTCCTGGATGCCGGGCCCCATAACCTTCATGATCTCGGACGACGGGCAGGCAATGGCGATCCGCGCGACCTTTTGTGGCGGCAGGTCGAGGACTTCGGGTGCACTGATCACAGTGGGCTCCTTAATTTATGGGGTCGTTCGAGGTCGGGCCGGCTTGCAGCTCTTCCAGAAGCGAGTCGAGACGCCGGTAGCTGGCCTCCAGGGCGCGGACATAGTCGTCCATCCACGACGTCGCAGCCTTCAAAGGCTCGGTCTGAGCGCGAACGGGACGTTTCTGCCCGTCGCGGCCGCGGGTGACCAGGCCGGCATGCTCCAGTACCTTCAGGTGCTTGGAAATGGCCGGCTGGCTCATGGCGAAGGGCGCGGCCAGTTCCATCACTGTCTGTTCCCCCGACGCCAGCCGGGCCAGGATGGCGCGGCGGGTGGGGTCGGCGAGGGCGATGAAGGTGGCGTCTAGGTCGGCGGGCGACATTTTCATAACTCATGGGTTATATAACGTATTGGTTATGTATTCCGTCACCGAGCATCTGTCAACGCGAAACCTAAACTTCAGACATACGTGGTAGGGACATACTCAAGCGAGTAAGGAGAGTTTGGGGTGGAGGTGTTTTCATATCTGGCTGGGGCGATCTTGGGACCCGCCGTCGGCGCCTTCTTCTTTTTCAGATGGCGGCAAGCACAGCCCGGTTACAGTGTGTTTGAGGGCGCTGTGACCGTTGTTCTTCTAACCGGAATACTGGTGGGCTATGCCCTCTTGATGTCACGCGGTGAGGCCGCTCTAACCGGGAGGGGGCAATCAGATTGGCTGGATGGTGCTGGCGTTGTGGCTATGTTTCTTGGCCTTTTCCTGCTTCCGGCTCTGGCAGGTCTTTTACTCGGGCACCTCTCCTCCCTTCTCGTCAAGTGGCTGCGCCCACGTATCAGCAGGTAGTTGAGGTTTCCGCCTTGCGATCACCCCTTGAAAACCTCAGCGCAAATTGCCAAGTAAGATTGGAAAGCTCGGCACACACTTAGAGTTAAGAATTTCCCCTTACAAAAGCGGCTGACGCCCCATTTTGAGCCCCAAAGGATTCGTCTATGCGCGACCCCGTCGACAACCTGACATCTTACCTGATCCCCACTGTCATCGAACAGTCCAGCCGCGGTGAGCGCGCCTACGACATCTATTCGCGGATGCTGAAGGAACGAATCATCTTCCTCACCGGCCCGTTCGAAGACGGCATGGCGACCTCGATCTGCGCTCAGTTGCTGTTCCTCGAATCGGAAAACCCGAAGAAGGAAATCTCGATGTACATCAACTCGCCCGGCGGGCAGGTGACATCGGCCCTGGCGATCTACGACACCATGCAATACATCAAGTCGCCGGTGACGACGGTGTGCATGGGCATGGCGGCTTCGGCGGGTTCGCTGATCCTGCAGGCCGGAGAGAATGGCCAGCGTATTTCGCTCCCGAACTCCAAGATCATGGTGCACCAGCCCTCCGGCGGCGCGCGCGGTATGGCCTCTGACATCGAGATTCAGGCCGAGGACATGCGCAAGACCAAGAAGCTCCTGAACGAAATCTACGTCAAGCACACCGGTCAGCCTTACGAAGTCATCGAACGCACCCTGGACCGTGACCGTTACATGACGGCCGAGGAAGCCAAGGAGTTCGGTCTCATCGATCATGTGTACGAAAAGCGCGCCGATCCTGTTGCTGCGTGAGCCACACTGACGGGCTGCAAACCGTCACTTCGCTGTGATACGGTGCTCACGTACTTAAGTACGCTCCGCTCCGTTTCTCGCGAACTAACGGTTTTCGCCGCGTCATTGCGGCTCGCCACTTCGGTGAAAGAAAGTAAACGCGGCTTCGGCATCGAAGCCGCGTTTCTTATGGCTTTTGCTTGAACACCCGATAGTGGCCGTGGCGCGCGGCAGCGATCATGGCGTGGTCGCCGGCTGTGTCACCATAGGCCTGGTCCAGGTCGAAATCGTCACCGAAGACTGCCCTTAAACGGCACATCTTCTCCTCGCCGCGGCAGTTGATTCCCTCAAGTTCCGGTTTCAACCGTCCGTCGGCCGTAAAGCCCAGCTTTGTCCCGATCACCCGGTCGGCGCCAATCAAGGCCCCCAAGGGGCCGACCAACAGTTCCGGCGATGCGGTCACGATGACGCGTTTGACATCGCTGTCGGGGAGCGAATCCCACGTTGTCATGGCATCCGGTCGGAACAGCGACCGTCCCGTCACGCTCACAAAGGCCTGAATCAGGATTTCCAGTTCGGTCTGGTGGATATCGCCCAACAGATTGTACAAAAACCGGGATTTGAGTGCGCCGCGGTCGCGCGTCTTCAGATACCCTAGGAACGGCCCAGGTTTTGCAAGGATGGCCTTGCCCAGTCCCACGGGACCGCGCAGGAAAATCAGGAAGGCGTTGAAACTGTCCTTCCAGGTGAGCGTTCCGTCAAAGTCGAAGGCGGCGACGACGGGCGTGGCGATTCGCGGCGGTTTGGTTAAGGGGGAGGGTGTTTTGGGGGCATATTTACGTATGGGGAAGGGGATGTGGCTTTTATTTCACGCCCGGACCACCATATGTGGGGATCAAGGTCCCGATGAGACCTAAGCGCAGTTGAGACCTGCTCTAAACTGTGCATAAATGCGGATCAATCGGGGCGATGGATATTTTGTGGAACGGCGCTCTTAGGCTTTGTTAAGCACTCAGAGGCTAAGGTGCCAGGATTGTGCGGTGACTTGGCACCTGAAAAGTGCCGTCTTTCCCGCGACGTGAAGGTGAAGAAAGCATATGACGAAAGCCGCGACGGGCGACAGCAAAAGCACCCTCTACTGTTCTTTCTGCGGAAAGAGCCAGCACGAGGTGCGTAAACTCATCGCCGGGCCGACCGTGTTTATCTGCGATGAATGCGTCGAGCTGTGCATGGATATCATCCGCGAAGAGCACAAGATCGCCTTCGTCAAGTCCAAGGACGGCGTGCCGACCCCGAAGGAAATCCGCGAAGTCCTGGATGACTATGTCATCGGTCAGTCCCAGGCCAAGAAGGTCCTGTCGGTCGCGGTGCACAACCACTACAAGCGCCTGAACCACGCTCAAAAGGGCAATGACGTCGAACTGGCCAAGTCGAACATCATGCTGATCGGTCCGACCGGTTCGGGTAAGACCCTGCTGGCCCAGACCCTGGCGCGCATCATCGACGTCCCCTTCACCATGGCTGATGCCACGACCCTGACCGAAGCCGGTTATGTCGGTGAAGACGTCGAGAATATCATCCTGAAGCTGTTGCAGGCCGCCGACTATAACGTCGAACGCGCTCAGCGCGGCATCGTCTATATCGACGAAGTCGACAAGATCTCGCGCAAGTCCGACAACCCGTCCATCACCCGCGACGTGTCGGGTGAAGGCGTGCAACAGGCGCTGTTGAAGATCATGGAAGGCACGGTTGCCTCGGTCCCGCCCCAGGGCGGCCGCAAGCATCCGCAGCAGGAATTCCTGCAGGTCGACACCACCAACATCCTGTTCATCTGCGGCGGTGCCTTCGCCGGCCTGGAAAAAATCATTTCCGGCCGTGGCAAGGGCTCCAGCATCGGTTTCGGCGCCTCCGTGAAGGATCCGGAAGATCGGCGCACCGGCGAAGTCCTGCGCGACGTCGAGCCGGACGATCTTATGAAGTTCGGTCTGATCCCGGAATTCATCGGCCGTCTGCCGGTTCTCGCCACCCTGGAAGACCTGGACGAAGTCACTCTGGTCAAGATCCTGACCGAGCCGAAGAACGCCCTGATCAAGCAGTACCAGCGCCTGTTCGAGATGGAGAACGTGTCTCTCAACTTCACGCCGGAAGCCCTGATGTCGGTGGCCCGCAAGGCCATCGTCCGCAAGACCGGCGCCCGCGGCCTGCGCTCGATCCTGGAAGCCATTCTGCTCGACACCATGTACGAACTGCCGACCATGCAGGGCGTAGAGGAAGTTGTGATCAATGGCGAAGTTGTCGAAGAACGCGCTCAGCCGCTGCTCATCTACAGCGAAAAGCGCTCCGGCGGCGCATCGGCATAAGCGTTCTAACGGGCTGCAAACCGTCATTTCTCTGTGATACGGTGCTCACGTACTCGAGTACGCTCCGCTCCGTTTCTCGCGAACTAACGGTTTTCGCCGCGTCATAACGCTTATGCTCTACGGAGCTTCAAGGCGGTCCGGAAACGGGCCGCCTTATTATTTTTCCAGGTCCGCCGACATGTCGCGCAGGGTTTCGACCGTGTTAAGGTTGCGCGCCGTCATATCGGCCTTGAGGCACTGCCCCAGCTTCTCCATAAGCTTCGACCGGCCGATGCCGTCAGGGGCGTAGAAATAGAAGGCCTCTTCCGTTAGGGCATAGTCCTCCGTCTCGGCTTTGAGTTCCAGCATGCGGTCGTGCTTGACCACGCTGGCCGGCGCCTTGAGGAAGAAGATGTGTTGGGCCTTGCCCCTGTGCTCGCGATCCTTGAACGGATTGGCGGCCATCACCTTTTCCAGATGCTGAAGGTCGATGAGAAACAACGGTGTACGGAAGCCGAAATGCTTCTCGACCAGGTCCTGGATCATGCCGGTCAGATCGGCCTCGTCCCGGTCCGACCGGAATAGCACATTGCCGCTGGCGATATAGGTTTTGACGTCCGTCAGACCCTCGGCGAGCAACAGCTTGACCAGATCCTTCATCGGCATGCGGTTACCGCCGATATTGATGCCCCGGAACAGGCCGATCCATATTTTTCCGCTGTTTGACATGGATCAAGCCTTCCGCCGGCATTCACCAGTAGGTTGGTAATGCGACAAAAAGCATCACAAAATGCTCTGGAGTTCGCAAGCGATTTACCACATTGTCGAAAAACAATGACGACGATATGGTTTTTTAACCGACGTCGTCTTGTCTGGAAACGGTGCAGGCGTTATGTGCGCTGGAAATATACATCGCGCCTGCGGGTGCGATGACGGAGTTTGAGATGGACTATACCGCCGCTTTCGAGGCTGCCGTCGACCGGGTACGTTCCGAGGGACGCTACCGCGTGTTTGCCAACCTGAAGCGCCACGCCGGCTCTTTCCCGCGTGCGACCTGGATCCGGGATGATGGTTCCGAGACCGACGTCACGGTTTGGTGCTCCAACGACTATCTCGGCCAAGGACAGAACCCGGTTGTGCTCGACGCCATGCACAAGGCGATCGACGAAGTCGGCTCGGGGTCGGGCGGAACCCGCAATATCTCCGGCACGACCTTCTTTCATAACCTGCTCGAAGCCGAACTGGCCGACCTGCACCAGAAGGAAGCCTCGCTGGTCTTCACCTCGGGCTACGTCGCCAACGAAGCCGCCCTGTCGACCCTGTACAAGATTCTGCCGGGTCTGATCGTCTTCTCCGACGCGCTGAATCATGCCTCGATGATTGAAGGCATCCGCAACGGCCGCGGCGAACGTCATATTTATCGCCACAATGACCTGGCGCATCTGGAAGAGCTGCTGCGCGCGGCACCGGCCAATGCTCCCAAACTGATTGCCTTTGAGTCGGTCTATTCGATGGACGGCGACATCGCTGACATTTGCGCCACGGTTGCCCTGGCCAAAAAATACAACGCCCTGACCTATATCGACGAAGTTCATGCCGTCGGCATGTATGGCGAACGCGGTGCCGGCGTGGCCGAACGTGACGGCATCATGTCCGAGATCGACATCATCGAAGGCACCTTGGGCAAGGCCTTCGGCATGATGGGGGGCTACATCGCCGCCAAGGCTGTCGTGATCGACGCCATCCGCCTGTGGGCTTCGGGTTTCATCTTCACGACCTCTCTGCCGCCGGCGATTATGGCGGGCGCCGCAGCCAGTGTGCGCTACCTGAAAAGCCACAACGAAAAGCGAATCGCACATCAGGAGCGTGCCAAGACCTTGATGGAACGTTTCAAGGCGGTCGGTATCCCGGTCTTCCCGTCGGAATCGCACATCGTTCCGGTGCTGGTCGGTTCGGCCGTCCACTGCAAGATGATTTCTGACATCCTGCTCAATGACTTCGGCATCTATGTCCAGCCGATCAACTACCCGACCGTGCCCAAGGGCACCGAGCGCCTGCGCTTCACGCCGTCGCCGGACCATGACGATAAGATGATGGACCACCTGGTCGAGGCCATGGATAAGCTGTGGACCCATTGCAATGTCGCCCGCATGCCGGCTGTGGCGTAACGATTGGCGGCTGAGCTTGCGGTTCCGACAGCAAGAAGGGTTGTCTACAGATAAGCCAGATAAGTCAGATGGATAGCGCTAAACGTGCATAATCCGACGATGGCTATGCTTTTCTTATCGACGAGCTTTGCTCGTCAGTCATCTGAGCCGTTGAGGCGCTGTCGGCCGCCCCAAAACGCTGTCCATCTGGCTTATCTGGCTTATCTGTGGACAACACTTCTTAACGCAGACTTGGACAGACTCAGCCGTTTCCGCTACACTCTGCGTCATGTCCGAAATCTATCTCGAACTCCTTCGCAACGGTAATTTCCTCAAATGCACCGCTATCGATGCGGCCACCGGTGAGGAAGCCATAGCTATTGGTCCGCTTAATGATCCGGAAGGCGTCAAACGCTTGGCGGTGCAAAAGCTGAAGAACAAGCTAGCCGGCCGCAAGCTGCCGCCCAAGCCCGGCATCACCGTCTGAGGCGAAATCTCTTCCGCTTTCGAAAACATCGACATAGGATACGCCCCACCGGGGAGGCACCATGTCGGAAGCGTTTCACATCGCCGAATACACCAAGCTGAAGGAAGAGATTCTGCTCAAGATGAAGCAGGTCGACGATTCCTTCCGGTTCATGCTGATCGCCGTGGCGGCGACCATGACCTGGGTGGTGTCGAACTACAAGACCTTCAACGACGGTATGTATGTCATCCTGTTTTTCGTACCGCTGTTTATCTCGGTATCGTTCACCCTCTATATTGTCGGGCTGAACAAGTCGGTGCTGTGGCGCACGGCCTATATCCGTGAACTGGAACGTCGCTACGGCGATGATAGCCACGGGTGGGAAAGCAGCCCGCAGCATCAGCGCTTTGCCAAACACCGGACCAGCTACGCGACAGCGCGCGGCCTGATCTATTCGCTCAATGTCATCGCCTTGATGTTCGCCGGCTATATGTTGATCGAGAATACCACGGTCGTCGAACAGGTGAGGGCGCTGTCGGGGATCTAGCCCGCTCCGGCGTGGTGGGCCAGGAACTTGCGGCCGTGAGTCAGGGCGCCTTGCAGGGTGTCATGGGTGATGCCTGCCGTGGTGGCATTGGGTGAAATTCCGGTACACAGGGTCTCGACAATGGCCACGCCGATGCCTGACGCGACCTGCGGTACCTGATCTTCAACGATCGTCTGTAAGACCGCGCCGGTTTCATCCAGAAAGGTCTGTTTCGTGGTCCACATGCTGTTGGCGTTGCAGTCAGCCTTCACGCGCGCCAGAAGATAAATGTTGTGGCCGCCCTCCTTGCGAATCGCGAAGAGGACATCCCCTTCGGCGATATCGCCATTCTGCGTCACGGTCGCCTGGTCGAGGAAGACGATGCGATCGGTTGACGCATCGACAGCCTGGAACGGCACTGCCATAACCGGAGCCGCGGTAAGACCCAGACCCAAAGCCAGCAGAAATGTACGCATAACCCCATCCTCCCTGTAAGTCGCTTGCCCTTGGGGCGCTGAAAGCGTAAACGCTGCCACATCTCCCGATCCGTTTCCAGTTACAGGACTTGTCATCTTGAACGCTCCCGCCAATGCATCCGCTTTTCGCCCCGAAGGCTTCTTTCACAATGACCTGGCCACGGCCGATGAGGCTGTACTGCACGCCATCAAGGGCGAACTGCACCGCCAGCAGGACCAGATCGAGCTGATCGCCTCGGAAAACATTGTTTCGAAAGCCGTTCTGGAAGCTCAGGGCTCGGTCCTGACCAACAAATACGCCGAAGGCTACCCCGGCCGTCGCTACTACGGTGGCTGCGAATATGCCGACGAAGTCGAGAGACTGGCCATCGAACGCGCCAAGCAACTGTTCAACTGCGCCTTCGCCAACGTCCAGCCGCACTCCGGCGCTCAGGCCAACCAGGCGGTATTTTTCTCGCTGCTGCAACCGGGTGACACCTATATGGGCATGGACCTGGCCTGCGGTGGCCACTTGACCCACGGTTCGCCGGCCAACCAGTCGGGCAAGTGGTTCAATGTCGTGCCCTACGGCGTGACCCAAGGCGACAACACCATCGACTATGACCAGGTCGCGCAGCTGGCCGAGCAGCATAAGCCCAAGCTGATCATCGCCGGCGCCTCCAACTATCCGCGCCACATCGATTTCAAGCGCTTCCGCGAGATCGCCGATTCGGTTAGCGCCTATCTCTTCGTCGACATGGCCCACTATGCCGGCCTTGTCGCCGGCGGCGTCTACCCCGACCCGCTGCCGCATGCCCACGTCGTCACCACCACGACGCACAAGACCTTGCGCGGTCCGCGTGGCGGCATGATCCTCAGCAATGATGAGGCGCTTGGCAAGAAGATCAACTCGGCAGTCTTCCCGGGTTTGCAGGGCGGGCCTCTGATGCACGTCATCGCCGCCAAGGCCGTCGCCTTCGGCGAAGCGCTGCAGCCGTCGTTCAAGTCCTATGCCCGTCAAGTTGTCACCAATGCCCAGGTTCTGGCCGACACCCTGATCGATCGCGGTCTGGCGATCGTCACCGGCGGCACCGATAGCCACGTCATGTCGGTCGACCTGCGTTCGAAGGGCCAGACCGGCAAGGCGACCGAAGCGGCGCTGGAAGCCGCCTTCATCACCTGCAACAAGAATGGCATTCCGTACGATCCGCAGCCCTTCACTATTACTTCGGGCGTTCGCCTCGGCACGCCTGCCGGTACCACGCGTGGCTTTACCGAAGCTGAGTTCCGCATCATTGGTAACCTGATCGCCGACGTCGTCGACGGCATGAAATCGAATAGCGGTGAACCGGATGCCGCCGTCCAGGCCAAGGTCCGCGAAGAGGTTCTCAAGCTGACAGCCCAGTTCCCAATCTACGGCTGATTCTAAAAGGATCTCAGGCATGAAGCCCTCGCTCACGCGGGGGCTTTTTTGTTGCCGCTTGACTCTGCGTAAAAGAACTTTATAAAGTAAAGTACTTTCTTATATTGGAGATTGAGTCGTGTTTTCACTTGCTGCTGCCGTCCTTATGTTCGCTTCCCAACCGGGCGCCGTCACCGTCCAGTTCACGGGTCTGACGCCTGACAAGGGCAAGATCGCCGTACAATTGTGCGAGGCTTCTGAATTCGCCAGCTTCACCTGCCGCCGCCGCCAGATGATCACCGTCCGCGGCAGCACGGTCACCGCCGTCTTCGAAGGCATCCCGGCAGGGCGTTACGCCGTCACCGCCTATCAGGATGAAAACAACGATGGCCGTTTTGCGCGCAACCTGATGGGCGTGCCGACCGAGCCCTGGGCCTTTTCGGGCAAGCCGGAATTCATGATGGGCCCACCCAGTTTCGATTCGGTCGCCTTCGAAGTTCCCGTCGCCGGCAAGTCCCTCACGCTCAAAATGCAGAAGTAAGCGCCATGGTTCTCGGAAATGTCTCGATCATCGGTTGGGCCCACACCCTGCTGACCGTCCTGGCTCTGGTGTGCGCACTCATCATCATGGTGACACGCAAGGGCACGGCCCGCCACCGGCTGCTGGGCAACAT
>NZ_GL883079.1:375523-381926 GCF_000204015.1 Asticcacaulis biprosthecium C19
CGGCTGGGCGGTTTCACCAGCCGAAATGGCTGTGGAAGCCTATTCATCTGACCTGCATGCTGCTCAGCCTCTACATGATTATCGGCGGCGGCATCAACGAAGCCTTCCTGCGTGTCGCCTGGCTTCGCGAACACGGAAAAGCGATATGGATAGGTCAGGCTCACGCCTTTACCTTGGTGGGATTTGTGCTACTGATCCTCCTCCTAAATTTCGTGCAGTTGTATCAGTTCGTGCGCGCGAGGTTCGTTAAAAAGGATAAGGATGCGCTGCCCGTTCTGCGGAAATCTTGAAACCCAGGTGAAGGATTCGCGCCCGTCGGAAGACGGGGCGGCAATCCGCCGGCGGCGGTCGTGTTCGGAATGCGGCGGCCGGTTCACCACCTTCGAACGCGTGCAACTGCGTGACCTGATGATCGTCAAGCGGTCGGGCCGGCGGACACCGTTTGACCGCGCCAAGCTGGAACGTTCAGTTGCGATCGCCTTGCGCAAACGCCCCATCGATCAGGACCGCATTGATCGCATGGTGTCGGGTATTGTCCGTCAACTCGAGAGCATGGGCGAGACCGATATTCCGTCCGAAGCCGTTGGCGGCCTAGTCATGGAAGCCCTGCGTTCGCTGGATGTGGTGGCCTATGTTCGCTACGCCTCGGTCTATCGCGACTTCCGCGAGACGTCCGATTTCGCCAAGTTCCTGGGCGATGAGGGACTGAACCAGAACAGCGGCGTGGCCCCGAAGGCGACGCCGGTCCCGAAAAGCGAGGCGAAGGATCCGCCGCGCATCGAACGTGGATTGGGCGAGCAGGATTTATCTCCTAGCGACGACGCATGATGCGCGCTCATACGCCCTCGAGCGTGCAAGGGCACGCTCTCTCCTTACGCCAAGAAATGCGATCCGCTTCTTGGCGGATCGCGGGGCTTACGCGCAAGGATGCGCGGCGGGCAGTCGCCCTTGCCGGACTTCAGAAGTTTGAAGCCCGGAGATGAGACCGCAGGTAACCCTAAAACTGGCCACGACTCTCGACGGTCGAATCGCCACCGCCTCTGGCGAAAGCCGGTGGATCACCGGTGAAGAAGCGCGCCGTTGCGTCCATGAACTGCGCGCGGGTCACGATGCGGTCCTGGTTGGTATCGAAACCGCGCTCAAGGATGACCCGGAACTGACCGTGCGTCTGCACGGCTATGAAGGCTATCAGCCGACGCGTGTCGTGCTCGATTCGAAAGGGCGTCTGCCGCTTCATGCCAAGATGGTCCAGACGGCGAGGATCATCCCGACCTATGTCGTCACCACCGGCGAGCTTTCCGGCGAGATGCTGGCGGCCCAGGTCAAGGCCATCAAGGTGCCGTCGAAACACCAGAGGGTGGACCTCGACGCGGCACTGGCGGCCTTGTCCAAGGTTGGCATCGAACGCCTGTTCGTCGAAGGCGGCGGCGTCGTGGCAACGGCCTTTCTGCGCGCCGGCTATGTCGACAGGCTTGAATGGTTCCGCTCCAGTACCATCTTGGGCGGAGACGGCCGGCCGGTGATCGGGCATCTCAATCTGGAAAGTCTGGATCAGATGTTCCGCTTTACCCGGTTGGGCGTTCAGGCGGTCGGCGACGACCTCTGGGAGAGTTACGAGTTAAGTTAGGTTGGACCTTAGCTAACTTCTCCCGCCCCGTTTACGGGGAGGGGGACCGCGAAGCGGTGGGAGGGGCTTTACTGCCAGTGGAATAACCCCTTCCGTCTCATGGCTTCGCCATGATCCACCTCCCCCGTAAACAGGGGAGGAGAAGAATTCTTTGGAACGACTAAGTTCGTCCAAGCCGTTTTAGGATTTAGTTTTCGGGGCTACACAGTGTTTACGGGCATTATTACGAGTATGGGAACAGTGGCGGCGCTGGAGCGTTCGCCGGGTGGCGTTCGGCTGACCATGAAGGTCGGGTTCGATCTGACGGATGTGGCGTTGGGCGCCTCGATCAGTCACGCCGGTTGTTGCCTGACGGTCGTTGCGATCCGCGAAGACGGCTACGACCTCGATGTCTCGAACGAAACCCTGCAGGTGACGAACCTGAATACCTGGGAGATCGGTACGCAGGTTAATCTCGAACGTGCGCTGAAAATCGGCGACGAACTGGGCGGCCACATCGTCTCGGGCCATGTCGATGGCTTGGGCGAATTGGTCAGCGTCACCCAGGACGGCGACAGCTACCGTCTGAAGTTCCGCGCGCCGGCGCCGCTGCATCGTTTTATCGCGCCAAAGGGCTCGGTCGCGCTGGACGGGATCTCGCTAACGGTCAACGAAGTTGAAGGCGATCTCTTCGGCGTCAACATCATTCCGCACACCTGGCACTATACCACATTGTCGCAGACAAAGGTTGGTGGACACGTGAACCTTGAAGTCGACCGCCTGGCGCGCTATGCCGCCCGATGGTTCGAGACCGAACCTGGCGCCCAGCCGAACCTTTAAGAGCCCCCCATGAGTCTTCATAGCGTCCCCAGTGATCTCGACAGTCCGATTTCCTCCATCGAGGACATACTAGAGGATGCGCGCAATGGCCGGCCCTATATCCTTGTCGATGCGGAAGACCGTGAAAACGAAGGCGATGTCGTCATTCCGGCCCAGATGGCCACGCCCGACGTCATCAACTTCATGGCGCGCTTCGCTCGTGGCCTGATCTGCCTGTCGATCACCGGCGACCGCGCCAAGACCCTGCGTCTGCCGCCCATGGTCCACGACAATGGCGCCCGCAACGGCACCGCCTTTACCGTGTCGATAGAAGCCAAGGACGGCATCTCCACCGGCATTTCGCCGCGCGATCGCGCTCATACCATTGCCGTCGCTATCGATCCGACCAAGGATTCGCGCGACATCGTCTCGCCGGGCCACGTCTTCCCGCTTGTCGCCCGTGACGGCGGAGTTCTGGTTCGGGCCGGCCATACGGAAGCGGCCGTCGATATTTCGCGCATGGCCGGTCTGTCGCCGGCCGGGGTGATCTGTGAGATTATCAATGACGACGGCACCATGGCGCGGCTGCCGGACCTGATCAGCTTCGCGCAAACCCATGGCATGAAGATCGGTACCATTGCCGACCTTATCGCCTATCGCCGCAGGACGGAACGCTTTGTCGAGCGCGTGCTGGAACGGCCTTTCAATAGCCAGTTTGGTGGCCTGTTCCGCCTGTTCGTCTATCGCAACCAACTTGACGGTTCGGAGCACCTGGCCCTGGTGACCCACATGCCGCAGGCCGGCAAGCCGACCCTGGTGCGGATGCATCAGTTGGATATCGCTTCAGACGTTCTGGCTGGCTTTGGCGAAAGCATGCGCCCGGGCTATGTCGAAAAGGCTTTGCAGATCATGTCGGAACATGACGGCCCGGCGGTGATGGTGCTGCTGCGCGATCCCGACCCGAAGGTTCTGTCGCAGCGCTTTGGCGACGACTCGAGTAACACGGCCAGCCGCGGCCTGCGCGACTATGGCGTCGGGGCGCAGATACTGCTGGATCTCGGCGTTCGTGACATGATTGCGCTGAGTGGCACCAAGCCCAAGCCAGCCGCCCTGGAAGGTTACGGTCTGTCGATTATTGACTGGAAGACTTTGTAAGGAAAGAAGTTTTTATCCACAGATAAGCCAGATAGGCCAGATGAACGGCGCAAAACACGCTTAATTCTGGACGCCTATTTCCTTTCTTCTCGATGAGCTTTGCTCGTCAGGTAAATCCGACAGACTGTGGCGCAATAGCCCGCGACACGCGCTGTCCATCTGTCTTATCTGTCTTATCTGTGGACAACACTTCTTTGCTTACTTCCGGCCATACCCAAGTTTCCGGCCCGATCTCGCGAATTTGGCTTTGTGCCACAAGCTTTAGGCGGTATTGAGCGCCTCTTGACCTTTGTTCACTCAGGACGACTCGCTTGTCTCAGGAAAACCCGCTCCGCCTTCTGATCGTCGAAAGCCGCTTCTACGACGACATCTCCGACGAGCTTCTGGCCGGCGCCAAGGATGCGCTGGAGGCCCATGGCGTCGCTTATGATGTCGTCACTGTGCCTGGTGCGTTCGAAATTCCGGCGGCGATCGCCATGGCCGAAGACGCTGCGCACCGTCCGATGGGCAAGTCCTATGACGGCTATGTCGCGCTGGGCTGCGTTATCCGCGGCGACACCACCCACTATGACTATGTCTGCCTGGAATCGGCGCGCGGCCTGATGGACCTGTCCTACAACCAACGCCTGGCCATCGGCTACGGCATCCTGACCGTCGAGGACGAGGATCAGGCGTGGGTACGCGCCCGTCGCGCCGAAGGCGACAAGGGCGGCACCGTCGCCAAGGTCTGCCTCAGCATGATCGCGCTGCGCAAGTCCTTGCTGGAGGGCTCAGTATGAGTGACGCCAAGCCGCAAAGCCTGAAGGCCGTGATGGATCAACTGAACGCCGAGACCGGCGCCAAGCCGTTGACACAGCGCGACAAGCGTGCCCGCACCGTGGCGCGTCTGGTTCTGGTCCAGGCCCTGTACCAGATGGAAATCACCGGCACGGGCGTTGAAACTGTCGTGCGCGAATTCGCCGACCACCGCTTTGATACAGACCTGGAGGGTGAGCCCCTGGCCCAGGCCGACGAGGCGTTCTTCGGCGAGGGTGCTCGCGCCGTCGTACGCGAACAAGGCGTCATCGATCCGCTGATCACCCACCGCCTGGCCTCGGGCTGGCGGCTGGAACGGCTTGATACCACCGTCCGTGCCATTCTGCGCGCCGGGACCTGGGAACTGAAATTCCGCCCCGATATCGGCCTTGAAGTCGTCATCAACGAATATGTCGAAATCGCACGCGCCTTCTTCGGCGAGACCGAAGCGCGGTTCGTCAATGCGGCCTTGGACGGCGTGGCCAAGGACGTCCGTAAGTAACGGGCTTTTGCGCAGGTAAATTCGCCATAATAGGGTAATGTCGTCGTTTTTCAGGGCCGGAGTTCGCTTATGAGTGAGCATCAGCATGACGAGTTCTCGATCATCGACCAGTTGTTCAAACCGCTCGCCGGCCTTGCCAAGGAGGCGAGGGGGCTGATCGACGATGTCGCCGTGATCGCCGCCGATAGTCACCACGACCTTGTGATTTCGACGGACGCCATGGTGGCCGGTATCCATTTCTTTGAGAACGATCCGCTTGACTTAGTGGCGCGCAAACTGATGCGGGTCAACCTGTCCGACATCATCGCCAAGGGCGCCATACCCTATGGCTACACCCTGGTTACGGCCTGGCCGCGCGGCACCACCTATTCCGAGAAACAGGACTTCGTGCGCGGCCTGAAAATCGAGCAGGACCGCTTCGGACTGGATCTGTTCGGTGGCGATACCGTCTCGACCTACGGCCCACTGCACGTCTCCATGACCATCTTCGGTCGCGTACCACCGGGCCGTGCCCTGTCGCGCCTCGGGGCGCGGCCTGGCGACAAGCTGCTGGTCAGCGGCTATATCGGCCAGGGTTATCTTGGCCTGAAGGCGCTGCAGGGCGAGTTTCTGGGCGTTACACACGCCGATGAGAACGACATCATCAGCGCCTACCATCTTCCCGAAATACGCCCGGACCTGGCGGTCTGCGTCCGTGACCATGCTCGGGCGTCGATGGATATTTCCGATGGCTTGCTAGCGGACGCCGACCACATGGCGCGCGCCAACAAGATCATGATCCGTATCGATCTGAACAAGGTTCCGACCTCGCTAGCGGCGCGTACGGCCATGGGGGCAGGGCTGTCGCCGGTGGAACTGGTGACCGGGGGCGATGACTATCAGATTCTTTGCGCGGCCGACGATGCCGGCGCCAGGGCCTTGGTCATGTCGGGCTTCTACGAGATCGGCACATGCCTCGGCCTGTCCGATGATACGCCTGCCGGCGCCGAATTGTGGGCCGACGGCCGCCGTATCGATGTCGCCACCAAGGGGTATTCTCACCCTCTATAACCCTTATGGGGATCTTACAAAAGCGGACCGCTTTCCGCTGCCCGCCAAGATTGTTGTCCGGGCAACATGATCCTACCTTGATACGCAGATGGCGACTCTCGCCGTTGTGGAATTTGTGTTTCTCCCGGGTAAACTCATAACCCTTCGGACCCTTGATCCGGAGGGTTTTTTCTTGCCGAAAATTTACGGTTCAAAAGGTCAATACACTTCCGGGCCAAATTGCGAGATCAGGAACGCGGTCCTAGCATCCAGCCTAGGCAAGGCCTCGGTAGGCCTTCGAACGATCCGGAGTTTGGCTGATGACACGAGTTTTGACATGGAGCGCAGTCGCGGGGGCGCTGATGGTCGCGTCGACGGCGTTGCCGGTAATGGCCCAGGATGACTACGGCTATCACCGACGCGAGACCTGTTATGAACGCGATCAGGACGCCACCGGCGGCGGCGTGGTGGCCGGCGCCATTGTTGGCGGTGCGGTC
>NZ_GL883079.1:382054-405167 GCF_000204015.1 Asticcacaulis biprosthecium C19
CAATGGCGACAGCTATGACAATCGCGACCGCCGCGATGGTTATTATGCCGAGGGTTATGGCAACGCCGACGGCAGCCGCGATGGATACCGTGAGGGCTACCGCGACGGCTACAATGACCGTCATGGCAATGACTATCGGTTAAATGGCCTGGACCGCGGCTATCACGCCGATGGATACTACTACCGCCGATCTACCTATCGTGAGGGCTATTACGACCGTTACGGCGTGTGGCATTCCGATCGCGACTCCCGCGACCGCAGCTATCGTCCGTAGTGAGGAAAGGAGACAACTATGACCAAGGCAAATCGTCTGAAACTGGCTCTGGCTGCCGCCTAGGCTAAGATGGCTGTTCCATTCGTCGCCTCGGCATCCATACCCGCCGCGAAGCCTATCGCGACGGCTATGGGGACGGCTACCGCGAAGGCCAACGCGACGGCGAATCGTAAGCGAAAACCCCTGTTTGAAACCTGGGGCTTTTTCGTTTCTTAAACCCTTTGCGGCGATATTGGTGTCATGTCATTCTTGCCCAGTCGCCGTTTCGTCCTGATCGCCCTGCCTGCCGGGCTTTTCGCTTCGACCGCCCACGCCAGCGGTGGTTCCAAAACTGCCGCCGAACCGTCCGTGCGGCTGGCGTCGGTCGGCATTCCGGTGATACGCGACCGCCAGGTCGTCAATTATCTCTTCCTCAGCATCCGCATCAACCTGTCGATGACGGCCCCGGAAGGCAAGCTGCGGGAACTGGAACCCATGTTCCGTGATACGGTCATTCGCGTGTCCCACAAAATCTCGTTCGGCCAGGCGGATCGTCACGACAAGCTCGACGAGCCGCGCTTCAAATCCGTCATGATGGGGGAATTCACTAAGATCGCTGGCGCCGGCAATATCAAATCGATCGATATCCTGTCGCAGAGCCCCAAGAAACATCTCGGCTAAGTATTTGTAATTGTGAAACATCGTTCTCTGGTGCATTGCAACAATATTCGCACCTGCCGCAAAGCCTTTGACTATAATGGCTTGCCGCGTTTTCTTGCCTTGAAACTGGTATCGACTTTTGGCACTGTGCGGCCCAATCAGAAAGCAAGGGGCTGATTTTCTTTCGATTTCGAAAGCAATTCTGGCGCTTTCTGATCCTCAAAACCCGGAGGCGGGCCCTGACCCGGATCTCCTGATAACGATACAGGGGTAAATTATGGATAATGCGTTATTGCTGGCCATTGGGGCCGGCATAGTGGGCTTGCTGTACGGTGTCGTGCAGGCCCTGACTTTGATGAAGGCCAATCCCGGCAATGCGCGGATGCAGGAGATCGCTGCCGCCATCCAGGAAGGTGCGGCCGCCTATTTGAAGCGTCAGTACATCACCATCGGCATTGTCGGTGTGGTGATTTTCGTCCTCGCCTGGTTTGTTCTCGGGCACCTGTCGGCAATCGGTTTTGCCATCGGCGCCATTCTGTCGGGCGCAGCCGGGTATGCCGGCATGCTTATCTCGGTTCGGGCCAATGTCCGCACCGCTCAGGCCGCCTCCGAAAGCCTGGCCAAGGGCCTGAACATGGCCTTCTCGGCCGGTGCTGTGACCGGTCTGTTCGTGGCCGGCGGGGCCCTGCTGGGGGTTGCAGGCTATTACGCGCTGCTGACCGTCGGGCTGGGTCTGGCGCCCACGGACCGCGATGTTATCAATGCTCTTGTGGCCCTGGGCTTCGGGGCCTCGCTCATTTCCATCTTCGCCCGTCTGGGCGGCGGCATCTTCACCAAGGGCGCTGACGTCGGCGGCGACATGGTCGGCAAGGTTGAGGCCGGCATTCCGGAAGACGACCCCCGCAACCCGGCCACCATCGCCGACAACGTCGGCGATAACGTCGGCGACTGCGCCGGTATGGCGGCGGACCTGTTCGAAACCTATGCCGTCACCACCGTGGCGACTATGGTTCTGGCCACCATCTTCTTCGGTGACAATCCCGCGCTTTTGAACATGATGCTGATGCTGCCCCTGGCCATCGGCGGTGTTTGCATCTTCACCTCGATCATCGGCACCTTCTTCGTGTCGCTGGGCAAGGGCACCGATATCATGGGCGCCCTGTACAAGGGTCTGATCGCGACCGGCATTCTGTCGATCGCGGCTGTGGCCGGCGTTATCCACTTCCTCGTTGGTTTCGACACCCCCATCACCTATGAGGGCGGGCCTGCTGGCGTGACCGGCATGACTTTGTTCTGGTGCGGCATGGTTGGCCTGGCCGTTACGGCTGCCTTTATCGTTGTGACCGAATACTACACCGGTACGGGCAAGCGTCCGGTTGTCTCGATCGCCCAGGCGTCGGTCACCGGTCACGGCACCAATGTCATCCAGGGTCTGGCCGTATCTATGGAATCCACCGCCGTCCCGGCGCTGGTTATCTGCGCCGGTATCGTTGCCTGCCACTTGCTGGCCGGTCTGTTCGGCATCGCCATCGCCACCACCACCATGCTGGCTCTGGCCGGCATGATCGTGGCGCTGGACGCCTTCGGTCCGGTCACCGATAACGCCGGTGGCATCGCCGAAATGGCCGGTCTGCCCAGCGACGTCCGTCACACCACTGATGCCCTGGACGCCGTCGGCAACACCACCAAGGCTGTCACCAAGGGCTACGCTATCGGTTCGGCCGGCCTCGGCGCCCTGGTGCTGTTCGCCGCCTACACCTCGGACCTGCAGCACTTTGCCGAAACCGCCACGACCGGCATCTTCGTCGGTATGGAGAACCTGACCTTCTCGCTGTCATCGCCATGGGTTGTGGTCGGCCTGCTGATCGGCGGCTTGCTGCCGTATCTGTTCGGCGGGATGGGCATGACGGCTGTCGGCACCGCGGCTCAGGCTGTGGTCGAGGAAGTCCGCCGTCAGTTCCGTGAGGATCCGGGCATCATGGCCGGCACCTCCAAGCCGAACTATGGCCGTGCCGTCGACATGCTGACCAAGGCCGCGATCCGGGAAATGATCATCCCGTCGCTGTTGCCGGTTCTGTCGCCGATCGTTCTGTTCACCGCGGTCTACTACCTTGGCGGCGCGGTCCCGGCGTTCGAAGCGGTCGGCGCCATGCTGCTGGGTGTGATCGTTACGGGCATCTTCGTCGCCATTTCGATGACCTCAGGCGGCGGCGCCTGGGACAACGCCAAGAAGTCGTTCGAAGACGGTTTCGTCGACAAGGACGGCGTCAAGCACCTGAAGGGCTCCGAGGCGCACAAGGCTTCGGTGACGGGCGACACGGTTGGCGATCCGTACAAGGACACGGCCGGTCCGGCGGTCAATCCGATGATCAAGATCACCAACATCGTCGCTCTGCTGATGCTGGCGGTGCTGGCCGGCCATTAAGTGCCATTGATCTGACTTTAAAGTCCCTGCTGGCAACGGCGGGGGCTTTTTTGTTGGGCATCGTTCGAGCTTTCAGATATGCCATACCGTCAGTATGAGGGGGCATCATGAAGCTTGACTGTAAGCGGGGGACGCCATGAAACTCGTCTATGTTCGCGAACGCGACGCCCCTCTGCAACCGCGTTCATTGTTCCTCGCGGGGCCCATCCGCGCGCCCAGGACCCGCACGACTGGCGCCGGTAGGCATGCGCTTATCTAAGCGATGCGAAGTTTGACGGTTCTGCCTATATCCCATAGCCACGCGACGGCCGCTATGGCGGCGCGTTCGACCATGCCGCGCAGATTGATTGGGAACTGGAGCACCTGGAGAAGGCGGGCGTTATCCTTTTCTGGATACCGGGCGATCTGGTGACGCTGCCCATGTTTACGACCAATGTCGAGTTCGGCCGGTTCAGCCAGCGTGGCAATGTGTTTCTCGGCTATCCGAAAGCGGCACCCAAAATGGGATACTTGCACCACCTCGCCAGACTGGACGGTGTCCCTGTATTCCATACTCTGGAAGAGAGTCTTTAAACTGCTATGGATCGATTGTCATCGGGAACGTCTAAGCCTTCGTAAGGTTTGACCACGAACCGTACAAACCGACGCGAACTTCAAAATGACGCCTCACCAACCCGGTGAAGATACGGAGCGCCCTTAGCGCTCGGTCGTGTCGGTTCGTGATCATTTTTTTCAATCTGTGTGAGCACGCCACAGATTCTTCCAGACGTTCATATCGTTCGCGGCAAACAGAAAAAGCCTCCAGTAACGACCAGAGGCTCATGAAATCCATAAATCCCAAACTTCCCGCGGCGTCCGCGCGTCCGGGCTCAGTCGTGTCAAATTGGCGTTTTGCAAATCGATAGAAAGCACCCATATTTAGCACGTCAAAAATATATGCCATTTAATTTCGTCGCAAGGTTGAATAAAGGTCGTCGTGGCAAAATAAAGGCATGGGAAACTTACAATATTTATTGGCATGTAATATTCTGCCAATATTTAATAATATTGCAGAACATTTTTTCTGGCGCGGAAAATGACAAAATATCATTCCGATCGCTGAATTTTCGACCTAGGAAAATGGTCGAGACGCCTTGCAGTATTAAACGGCTAAGAACGGCGATCTATGAAAAAGAAACTCAGTGAAGGTCTCTCAGCGCTTGTCAAAGCTGCTACAGGCATCGACGGCCTTGACGAGATAACCGGCGGCGGATTGCCAACCGGCCGGCCAACCTTGGTGTGCGGCAGCGCCGGTTGCGGCAAAACCATGCTGGCGATGGAATTCCTGGTGCGCGGCGCGACCGAGTTTGACGAGCCCGGCGTTTTTATGATGTTTGAGGAAAATGCAGCGGAACTGACAGCCAACGTCCGCTCTCTCGGCTTCGATCTCGAGGGTTTGATTTCCGAAAAGAAGATAGTACTCGACTATGTACATATCGAGCGCAGTGAAATCGAGGAAACCGGGGAGTACGATCTCGAAGGTCTCTTTATCAGGCTCGGGCATGCCATCGACTCCATCGGTGCCAAGCGCGTGGTGCTCGACACGATTGAAGCCCTGTTCGCCGGTCTTCCCAACCAGGCGGTTCTGCGTGCCGAACTGCGCCGGCTTTTCCGCTGGCTAAAGGATCGCGGCATGACGGCGGTCATAACCGGCGAAAAGGGTGACGGCAACGCCATTACCCGCTACGGCCTCGAAGAGTACGTTGCCGATTGCGTGATTATCCTCGACCAACGCATCCGCGAACAGGTGTCCACCCGGCGTCTTCGTGTCCTGAAATACCGCGGCACGGCTCATGGTATGAATGAATATCCTTTCCTGATTAGCCCGCACGGGTTTTCGGTTTTGCCGATTACGTCCCTGTTGCTCGAGCACGGAGTGTCGACGAAGCGAGTGCCGACCGGCATCGAACGGCTGGACGAGATGCTGGGCGGGCAGGGGGTTTTTCAGGGTAGCAGCGTGCTGGTATCCGGCTCTTCCGGGACCGGCAAGAGCAGTATTGCCGCCAAGTTTATCGAGACGGCGTGTAAACGGGGCGAGCGCGCCCTGTTCTTCGCCTACGAAGAATCGGCCGCTCAGATCGTACGCAATATGCGCTCGGTCGATATCGACCTTCAGCCGTGGATAGATCGGGGTTTGCTACAAATCCACTCCTCGCGTCCGACCCTGCAGGGCCTGGAGCAGCATTTGGTCCTGATGCATGACGCCGTGCAATCTTTCCGGCCCACCGTCGTCGTTGTCGATCCAATCAGCAACCTGACCTTGGCGGACGATGACTCCGAGGTGAAGCCGACTTTGATGCGGCTCATCGATTTCCTGAAAAAGGAACAGATCACGGCCGTTTTCACCAGCCTTATCACCAGCGGTGATGCCGTCTCAGCGCCAGAAGACACCTTGCTGGGCGTGTCGTCGCTCATGGACACCTGGCTGCTCCTGCGCAACGTCGAATTTACCGGCGAACGCAACCGCACCATTTTTGTGCGCAAATCTCGCGGCATGGCGCATTCAAATCAAGTCCGTGAATTCATCCTCAGTGACCGTGGCATCGACCTGGTCGACGTCTATCTGGGCGGAGACCGCGTCCTGACGGGCAGCGCGCGTGTCGCCCAGGAAGCTCAGGAACGCGATGCCGCGACGTTGCGCGGGGAGGATCACGAGCGCAAGCTTCGTCAACTGGACAGCAAGCGCAAGGCTATCGAAGCCCAGATCGCTGCGTTGCAGGCAGAAGCAGAGGCTGACAGCGAGGAAGTCCACTTTGCCATCGCGCAGGAGCTTTTGCAGCAAAAAGCCACTCATCGTAACGCTGATGCGATGAAGCACCAGCGCAGCGGCTCAACTGAGCAGTTAGAAGACGTGGTGGAAACGACCGCATGACCGCCCCAGCCGTACACGCGTCTGATGACGAAAATACTCCAGAACTTGCGTTCCAGTTGCGTCTCTATATCGCCGGCCAAACCGTAAAGTCCGTTGCTGCGATCGCCAACCTGAAGCGCATTTGCGAGACCCATCTTGCCAGGCGCTATTCCATTGAAGTTATCGACCTGACGGAGGCGCCGCATCTCGCGGTCCGTGATCAGATCCTGGCCATACCAACCCTTGTGCGACGACTGCCTGCGCCGATAAAGAAGATCATCGGTGATCTGTCGAACGAAGAACGCGTTCTCATCGGTCTCGACATCCATTCGGATGGAGTATGACATCATGACCAAAACGCCTGTGGAGGCTGCCGCACCGGTCAATGATACAGCCCATTACAGTCTGCACCTCTATGTCACGGGAGGCACAGTGCGCTCGATCCGGGCCATCGCGAATATTCGCAAGATATGCGAGGTCTATCTTAAGGGGCGGTATGATCTGGACGTGGTGGACATCTCCCAGGATCCGATGCGTGCCCAGAGCGAACAGATCATTGCAGCCCCCACTCTGATCAAGACCCTGCCGCTACCGTTGCGGCGCTTCATAGGTGACATGTCACAAACCGATCGTATCCTGGTTGGGCTCAACCTGTATCCCGGCGGCGCGGCGTTACTCCCTAGGGGAGAGTTATGACGCGCCAAGTTGAAAACGAAGTACCTGACAGCCGCTCTGTTTTGGCCCTGGTTGAAGAAAACTCCAGATTGCACATGCGGCTTGCTGAGGCGGAGGAGACGCTTCAGGCCATTCGTACGGACGAGGTGGATGCGCTGGTAGTTCAAAGTGTGATTGGCCCGAAGGTTTACACCCTACAAGGTCTGGACGCTGAAACGATGCGGTTTCGCGGTGAAATGCTGGCGCAGGTCAGCGACGCCGTCATTGCCGTAGACAGGGATGAGCGCATTACGTACATAAATGCCGCCGCTGAAAAACTCTACGGAGTCACGACATCGCGGGCGCTTGGAAACACCTTGCAGCAGGTCTACGACCTTCGATGGCTCAACCCAACTGACGAAGTTTCCGCTCATACTGCCCTGGGCGACTTTGGCGAATGGCGGGGAGAAAATATCCATATCCGGTCCGACGCCAGGGAGTTGAACGTCGAGTCGAGTCTGACCGTCTTGCGTAATATCGGTGGTGACGCTACGGGCCGGCTGGCCGTAGTTCGCGATATCACTGAACGCAAACTGCACGAAAACAAGCTGCAGGTCTCGGAAGTGCGCTATCGGCGCCTGTTTGAAGCCGCGCATGACGGGATACTTATCATCGACCCGGCGACATCAAAGATTATCGATGCCAATCCTTTCATGACGCAGTTGCTGGGTTACCCACATAGCGATCTCATCGGGAAAGAGCTCTTTGAAATCGGCCTGTGGAAGGACGAGCATGCCAGCCAGGATATGTTTGCCAAACTGAAACTCTCGGGTCAGGTCCGCTATGAAAACCTGCCCCTTGAGCGCGTGGGCGGCGAACATCAGGATGTCGAGGTCGTCGCCAATCTCTATGAGGAAAACGGCCGTTCCGTCATCCAGTGCAACATCCGCGATATCAGCGAACGCCGGCGTTCCGAAGCCCATGTCGAGATGCTGATGGCCGAAGTCAATCATCGCGCCAAAAACCTGCTGGCTGTGGTTCAGGCGGTTGCCTATCAAACCGCCAGGCAAGGCGATCCCGCGACCCTGATGACACGCCTGTCCGAGCGCATCAACGGCCTTGCCGTCGGCCAGGACCTGTTGGTCAAAAATCAATGGCACGGCGTTGATGTCGCAGACCTGGTCAGGGGACAACTGGCGCATTTCGCGGACCTGATCGGCACACGCGTCAGCCTTTCCGGACCTAAACTGCGGTTGACATCCGAAGCGGCTCAAGCCATCGGCATGGCTTTGCATGAACTGGCCACCAACGCGGTCAAATATGGCGCCCTGTCAAACCAGGAGGGCTGCGTGGACATTGCCTGGCAAACCCTGCCTGCAAGCCAACAGACTTTTGACATGTCGTGGGTGGAAAGTGGTGGTCCCGCCGTCTCGGTGCCTACCCATAAGGGATTTGGCCATACAATAATCGGGCGACTGGTAGAAGCGTCGGTTCAGGGCGTCACGCAGATTAAATTTGAGCCTAGCGGACTCATGTGGCGTCTAACGGCGCCGTTGGACAACGCCGTCAATCCCGGCGGTCCAGCCAGTGTGGCTGTTTGATGCCCGATCATGCCTTGCAGCCGGAAAATCCTTCCAACACGCGTATTCTCATCGTCGAAGACGAAGCTTTGCTAGCCTATGCCCTCGAAGAACTTTTGATTCACGACGGTTTCACTATCGCCGGCGTTGCCGGACGACTGGAGGCCGCGCTCGACATCATCGCAACGGGCAACTGTGATGCCGCCATTCTTGACGCTAACCTGGCCGGCACCAGTTCTGCGCCCGCGGCAACAGCGCTGACCGCGCTGGGCGTGCCGTTTATCGTCGTCTCGGGGTATTCGGCAGCCCAACTCCAGGAAGTTTCCTTCGAAGGAGCGATTCATCTCCAAAAGCCCTGTGATATCAATGCGCTCACCGCTGCACTGCGCGAACTGCTCAAAACGCGGTAAAAGCGTTTTTTGCGCAAACTTCGGAGTGCCTCTCCGATGAACGAACAAAGCCTCTGGGGGCCAGAGGCTTTGAATACTCAAATCAGTGTCCAACTATCTCGCGGCCAAGCTACTCGCGGCGGCGGCGGTTGCCAGGGTTGGTGTCAGAGCTGTTGTCGATGCGCTGCTGGCCGACCGTGCCCAGAACCTGTTCCAGCGCTGTCAGCGAGCGGCCGCGCGTCGGAGTCTTGTTCTGGTTGGGCGTCAGGTCGCGGCCATCGGCCAGGTAAAGCGTCTTGACCTCTTCCACCGTCTGGCCGGTCGGGTCGAAATTAATCACGGTCACGTTGCGGGCGGTCACGCGCGCCTGCTTGTAGGTCATCTTCTGCGACGTCTGGTCAATATAATACCATTCCGTCGGCTTGTAGGCCGAGGTCTGCGAAGGATCGCCCAGCTTATCCAGCACGGTTGCCTTGGTATCGCCGACCTTGATGTCCTTCGATGGCAGGGCGTCGTATGCGAGGTAACCGCTGTGCGATACGGTCGGGGCACAGGCCGAGGCCAGAACCATTAGTCCGGCGGCAGCGCTCAACAGGGCAACGGTCTTAAAGGAAGGCAAGCGCATGGATATCCTGTGAGACGAGTAAAAACGGTATTTGACCTATCGGAAAATACGGCTTAGGGCAAGCATAAGGCCTAATGAAGGCGAAAGACCAGTAAATTTTTTACCACGATCGTGGCCGTGCGGCGACGTTCCTGGAGGGTATGATGGCCAGCTTTCTCGATGTTTTCACCGGCTTATTCAAACCCCGTCCTGTCAAGGCAACGGGCGACCGGCTGTACGTCGCCTGCGTCGCCCAGGCCCGGCTGCCGCGATTCTATCTCGACTATGGCGTGGCCGACGAAATCGGTGCGCGGTTCGAGCTTCTGACCCTGCATGTGGTCATGGTTGTAACACGGCTGAAATCTGAAAAGACCGAACAGGCGGATGATACAGCCCAGGCTTTGTTCGATTCCTTCCTGCTGGCGCTCGATACCACCCTGCGCGAGCAAGGAACCGGCGACCTGACGGTACCTAAGAAGATGAAGAAGATCGGTCAGGTCGTCTACACCCGTCTGGCTCGGTGGGATGACCTGTGGCGAGACGGGGCGGACCTGGCTGTCCAGGCGGACTACCTTGCCCGCACGGTCTTCGCGGGGGATGAAGAGGACGATGTGTCCGAAGCGTGCCGCCGGAAGGCCGCAGCCTTAGCCACATACACGAAAGAGGCGCGCGCCGCCCTGAAGCTCGACAATCTGCTGGCGGGCCGTATCGGCTGGCCGGAACCAGTTGCCCTGAACGAAGCCGCGTAAGGAGTGGGGATCATGGAAACGCAAGACGACAAGAGCCTGTGGGAGCACAAGGTGCGTTTCGACGCCGCCGCGCGCGGGCTGAAGCTGGACCTGACGGCGGACGCGGAACGACGCGCTGCGATTGCGGAAGCCTTTGGCATGGTCTCTCTTGCAAGTCTGTCCGCGCTTATTGACACCCGGTCCGTCGGCGGCACGGTGCCGATGGTCCGGATCCGCCTGACTTTGGAAGGCGACGTGACGCAGGAATGCGGCGTCAGCCTGGAAGCTTTCAGCCACCCCCTGTCCGGCGATCTGGACGTCACCTGCATCGAGAAGGCCCGGGTTACCGACCATGTGGCGGCCGTCGGCGAACACGAATTGTCGCTGGGCGAACTCGATGAACCGGATGTCATCAGCAATGGCCAGATCGATCTGGGGCAATATATCATTGAAGCACTTGGCGACGCCTATGACCCGTTTGCCCGCAAGCCCGGCGCGGTGTTCGAGGAACCCGAGGTCGAACGCGAGCCGTCACCCTTTGCCGTGCTGGCAAAACTGAAGCGGGAAGAGTAGACTTATATATCGCTTGCATAGTTGCGAACTCACGCTATCGTCCGCCGCTCAATTTCGCGTAACCTTCATACGGGTCTTTTCACTCCGTGCTCACAGACTCCAAATCCGCCCAAGCCGCCCCGATCCCAGTCGGTGCGCTGGTCATCGCCATCGACGCCATGGGCGGCGATCATGGACCGGCGGTGACGGTGGCGGGTGCCGCCATCGCGCTGGGTGATCGGCCGGAGCTGTTTTTCCAGTTGCACGGCGATTCGGCGAAGATCGCTGTCGAACTGGCCCGTCTGCCCGCGCTGCAGGCGCGCAGCGTTGTCATCCACACCGATCAGTTCGTTGCTATGGACGAAAAGCCGGCCCAGGCCATCCGCCGCCGCAATACCTCCCTGGCCAACGCCATTCACGCCGTCAAAAGCGGTGAGGCGCGGGCGGTCATTTCGGCTGGCAATACCGGCGCCTTGATGGCCCTGTCCAAGATGATCCTGAAAATGCTGACGGCGGATCTGGAACGGCCGGCTATCGGCTGCTCGTGGCCGAACCGCCGCGGTTTCGGTACCGTGCTGGACGTCGGCGCCAATGTCACTTCGGACGCCCATCAGCTGATTGAATTCGCTCTCATGGGCGCTGCGTTCCACCGCGCCCTGCGTGGCACGGAAAAGCCCAGCATAGGACTGCTCAATATCGGCTCGGAAGATGTCAAGGGCCACGACGATGTTCGTGAGGCCCATCAGCTGCTGCGCGACAACACTCTGGGCCTGAACTATCACGGCTTTGTCGAAGGCACGGATCTCTGCGACGGGACAGTCGACGTCATTGTCACCGATGGCTTTACAGGCAATATCGCTCTGAAGACGGCGGAAGGCACTGCGCGGTTCATCAAGGATCTGCTGAAGGACGCCTTCAAATCGTCTCCCCTGGCCATGCTGGGGGCCTTGCTGGCGGGTTCGGCCCTGAAAGCGATGGCGCGGCGGATCGATCCCGGCGCCGGCAATGGCGGTCCGTTGCTGGGCCTGAAGGGCATTGTTATCAAGTCGCATGGCGGTGCCGATGCGCGTGCCTTCTCCAATGCGATCAAGGTCGGGGTGTCCCTGGCCGCCAGCAGCTACGAAAAAGACATTGCCGCAGCTCTCGCGCGCTTCTCCGAAAGTGTGGCGGAACACCCGGCGTCCCTTGCCGCACCTGCGGTGGATACAAATATAACCGCCGTGGCGGGACAGTAAGGTACTTCGAAAAGCATGCGTATGCTGAGATCGGCGGTCACAGGGGTGGGTGGTTACCTGCCGGAAACGATCGTCACCAATGATGACTTCACCAAGATGGTCGACACGTCCGATGCGTGGATCATCGAGCGGACGGGCATCCGTCAGCGCCATAAGGTTGCGCCTGGCCAGAGGACGTCGGATCTGGCGGTCGAGGCGGCCCGCGTGGCCCTGGCCGCGGCCGGTCGCACGCCGGAAGACGTTGATATGGTCATCGTCGCCACCACGACGCCTGACATGCCCTTTCCGTCGACGGCTTCCATCGTCCAGCAAAAGCTGGGTACGCGGCCGTGCGCGGCCTTCGACGTTCAGGCCGTGTGCTCAGGCTTTGTCTATGCTTTGACCGTGGCGGATGGTTTCGTCGCGCGCGGGATCGCGCGCTGCGTCCTGGTCATCGGCGCCGAGGCCATGAGTCAACTGCTCGACTACACCGACCGCGGTACCTGTATCCTGTTCGGCGACGGCGCGGGCGCGGTCGTTCTGGAGCCGGTGGAAGGCGAGGGGACCTCGGCCGATCGCGGTATCCTCGGTTTCGACCTGCAATGCGACGGGTCCAAGATGGACCTGCTGTATGTCGACGGTGGCGTATTCGAGGACTCGAATCGGATTGGCAAGATTCGCATGCAAGGCAATCAGGTTTTCAAGCATGCCGTCCACAAGATCTCGGAAGCGGCTGAAAACGCAGTGATAAAATCCAATCTCAGTATGGCCGATGTTGACTGGTTCATTCCACACCAGGCCAATCAGCGTATCCTGAACGGTGTGGCTGACAAGCTGGGTCTGGACCGTGACAAGGTGATCTCGACCGTGGCCATGCACGCCAATACATCGGCGGCGTCTATTCCTCTGGCCTGGTACATTGGTGTTCAGGACGGGCGCGTGAAGCCGGGCGACCTGGTGCTGATTGAAGCCCTGGGTGGCGGCTTGACTTGGGGCGCAGCCGCCATCCGGTTGTAGTTCGCTTCAAAAGGGCGAAATATCAGGCGTTTCGCCTGACTCATGTTTTTTGTCATCAGATCGGCATAAGCCTTTGACGGCAACGGGAATTTGCGGCATTGTTCGCCTTGTCGGGGCGTGGAACCGAGTCCGGGCCTTGACATACGGCGACCATCAATCCCCGGGGCAATAAGCATGAAATCGCAAACTCTGACGCGTGCCGAACTTTTTGAAGATGTGCATAACGAGTTGGGCCTGCCGCGCCAGGAATGCGCAGCCATTGTCGAGCGCACCCTCGATCTGGTGGTCGATGCGCTGGAACGCGGCGAGATGGTCAAACTTTCCGGCTTCGGCGTCTTTCAGGTTCGTGAGAAGAACGCTCGTGTCGGCCGCAATCCCAAGACCGGCAAACCCGCGGCGATCGATCCCCGCAAGGTGATCAGCTTCCGCGCCTCCCAGATCATGAAGGCACGGGTCGACGCCGGAGCCGGCGAGTAAGCCGAACGCAACCCACAACTGAGCAGGACGCGCAGTGACCAAAGGGCCCTTAGCCTTACGCACAATCTCCGAGACCGCTGACCATGTCGGCGTGCAGCAACACGTCCTGCGTTTCTGGGAGACCAAGTTTCCCTTTATTCGTCCGACCAAGCGCGCCGGCGGGCGCCGCTTCTACCGTCCCCAGGACATTGAGCTCCTGATGGGGGTAAAGACTCTGCTGTACGATCGCGGTTACACCATCCGCGGCGTCCAGAAGCTGTTCAAGGACGAAGGCCAGAAGGCCATTCTCTCGACAGGTAACGAACCTGCGGGTAGCTATGTCACCGAACAGGGCGTGGTGCCCGAAGAGCCTATGGCGGACGACGCGGCGCAGGCCCGCAAATCGATGTTCGACTTCTCCGAGGACATCGAGGGCTTGCAGGCCAAGATGCTGTCTCAGGAGACGCGTGAGAGCTTCCTGAACATTGCCAAGGCGCTTGAGGAGGCCCAGGAGCATCTGGGCCGTCATATCGGTCGCACCGGCGGTCGCGGCCAGCCCCGTGGCAAGTTTTCTTAAGTCAGATCCGTTCGGGCCTGTGGCGTGCTGAACACCCGAGTTTTTACACAGAACGCGTGGGATCCGTTGTTCCTGTGATCCCAAGAGAAAGCAAAAAGGCCGATCCCGCAAAGGATCGGCCTTCTTCAATGGTCGGAGCGACAGGATTCGAACCTGCGACCCCTTGACCCCCAGTCAAGTGCGCTACCAGGCTGCGCCACGCTCCGTCAGACTTCACAATCGAGGTGAAGGAAGGCGGCTTATAAAGACGAAAATTCGCCGCCGCAATCCCTGTGTCGGAATTATTCAGAGAAAGCGCAGGGGCGCTCCGATCTACTGCCCTGCGGCCTTCCGAATGGCCGCCTGCAGATCGGCAATGCTCTGGTCGTAGTTGTAGCGCAGAGACACGGTGAACGAGTCGTCTGCCTGCTTCGCCTGGCCTGTCATGATCAGTCCCATCCCATGAGCGGCCCAGATCTTGCCCCGCATGGTGTCGTCCAGGTCGTGGGTTTGGGTCAGGACCTTTTCGGCATAGGCCACCACGCCCGCGCCATTCTTCAACTGCACCAGGGTCAGCAGATATTCATGCTGCAGCGGGTGATAGTGCGGGAACATGATCAGGCCCTTGTTGAAGGCCGCCAGAGCGCCAGGAAAGTCACCCTGTTCGTACTTGATCCAGCCGACCGCATAGGCGAGGGTGGACTGGTTCAGTTCAGGCTGCTTGACCAGCGGCAGGTTGGCCGGAAAGCCAGTATCGATGCCCTTGTCGCGCAGCAGACTAAGCTGCACATTTTGATAGGTGGTGTAGGCATTGATATGGTTGGCGTTGCACACCTCCGGCCGGATCTCGGCGGCGGGCAGGGCGTCAAGTTGCCGCTGCAAGGCCGGCAGGACCTCGGCCATCTTTTTCGGGTCTTTGGAGCTCATGGCGGCAAAGCCCGCGGACAGGTCGGTTGACAGGGCCTGGGAGCGCGTAAAATGGCTGTCGCAGGTGCCGGTGGCGCCGGCACTATCCGTAGCCGCTGCCGCGGCATCCGTTTGAACGCCCCCGGTTGCCGGCAAGGCCCCGGCAGAACCCGCAATGGCGGGCGGGCCGACAAGGCCTTCATCGACCCGACCGGATTCGCGCAGATATTTGACGAAGGCGGACGGATCGATGGCGGCTTGCGCCTGAACCATGATGGGTGTGAAACAGGTCGCCGCGGTCACGGCGGCGGCCAAAGCCTTGGATGTGAATGACATGAATGCCCCCGGGCAGGTATGGTTAACCAAGCAATCATTGATACATGGATTTTCCACCGCGACAACAGGATCAGAACATTTGTAATGTTTGAAGCCCCGAGCTTGCGCGATTAATCTATGCTATGGTGTTGGTCCGAAGCGGGAGAGGGATGATGCGGGCGATTCTGGTAATACTCAGCGGTTTGATGCTGTCGGGCGCGGCTGTGGCGGCGGATTTGCCGATCGCCCCGCCGTCGCCCATGATCCGTTCGGGTGCCGAAGCCCCCAATGTCGTTCCCTTTGCTCAGGCTTTTTCTCTCGGTAGCCTGAACCTCGCATTCGAGAGTCAGACCTTGCAGGAGGTGCGCGGCCGCATCGGCGGCGGTGTGATCGACAGGCTTGGCGATAGCGGGGACCGGATCGACTGGTTGTGCTACGACCTTCCCGGTGCCCGGCTGTGGCTGGCCGAATATCAGGGCAAGGTCCGCGAGCTAACCCTGGCGGTTCGGCCAGCAAAAGCGCCGGCATCGTCCCACTGTCCAGCCCTGCTGGCTAAATTCCAGTCCGTCAGGATTGATGGGGCTATCACATTAGGAACCAGCCGGGCCGACCTGATACAGCGTTTGGGGCAGCCGGCGAAGCAGGCCGGGGACTGGCTGGCCTTTCATCGCGAGGCCCCTGCCAAAGGGGACGAGGACAACGAACTTATCGTCCGTCTGGAAAACGGTAAGGTCGCGGCGCTCTGGGCCAAGAAGGTGACGAGCCGCTGACCGTCATTGAACCGTCATATAACTGTCGTATACTGCCAGCCGTAAGAGAAACAACGAAGAGGAGACTGAATGAAGACTGATTTGGCCCTGTGGCAGGCCCTGAATGCCTACGATCTCGATGCCGCCGACGCGGAATTGCCCTTCAGCCGCAGGCTGGCCAGGGACAACAACTGGTCCCATGCCCATGCCCAGGCAACGGTTGAAGAATACAAGAGGTTTATCTACCTCGTCTGCGTGTCCGGCACGGTGCTGACGCCCTCGGAAGATGTCGACCAGGCCTGGCACCTCCACCTCATCTATACGCGTGACTACTGGGATCGTTTCTGCGATCAGACCCTTGGCCGGAAGATCCACCACGGACCGACGCAAGGCGGCGCAGCCGAAGACAGCAAATACCTCGATGCCTACCGGCGCACCCTAAGTCTCTACGAGACTGACTTCGGAACCCCGCCGCCCGCCAGCATCTGGCCAGACCCGGTGAAGCGGTTCCAACCCCACAACCCGAGTTCCTATGTTATCCGCCTGCCGAAACGGCAGGTTTTTTTATGCCTGACATCCGGAGCGAGCCTGTTATTGGCCGGGTGTGCGGCAACGGCGGTAGCCATAGCCGATGCTATCCTGGCCTGGACCGGCTTTGCGGTGATGGCGGTGATTTTGATGGCGCTGAACCTCAAACACCTGAAAATTGGTGGGCTGGCTGGATTTGTCTTCGGGGGCTTGCCGGTTGTCGGCGTCCTGACCTTTATGTTCGGTGAGTTCGCCCATGACGTCACCAAGGGTCGCTTTCCGATCGATTACAGCCGGGCTCTGATGGCCACGGTGTTCCTGGGGGCCTGGATGCTCATGTATCTGGCACCCAAAAACGGAGGGCGGAGTTCCGGCGGCGGAGGCGGGTGTGGCGGTTCCTCCGGTTGCAGCACAGGCTGCGGCGGCGGATGTGGTGGCGATTGATCAACAAAGGAGAGATCAGATGATTGTAACGCTTGTACTGCTTGGGGGTGCGGGTATCGTGGCCATAATCATAGCTATTGCCGCCCTGAGTGGGGGCGCTGCCCGACGCCGCGCCGGATCGGATTCGGGGGACGGTTCGTCCTCGACTTTCTGGATTGCGAGCAACCATGACGTCATCGGAAGCGGAAACGACTCCGGCGGAACGTCCGATAGTGGCAGCAGTGGGAGTAGCAGCAGCGGTGGCGGAGACGGCGGGGGAGGCGGTGGCGACTAGACTCGTCCAAAACCGTATTGAGATCAGATTTCGCGATCCCTAATGTTTACGCTGTCTTGAGTTTCCGAGGAGCGTAAAAATGACAGACATCCTGCAACAGATCTGGTTTCCCATCGCCGCCATGATGGCCGTCCTGGCCATGCTGGTCTTCGCCCTAAACCAGCGTTCGCGCCAGCGCCGCCGGGACGCTCTGCACAACCGGCCGATTATCGTAACACCGGTTGAGACTCACCGTGATGAAGATCGACTGAGCTGATCTACTTCTTCTTTTTCCACTGATAGCGTTCCGACCATGCGATCAGGGGGATCAGAGGCAGGCCCCACAGTGTGCCGGCGAGGGCGTAGAAGATCAGCGCTGTGATCGGGCCACCGCGGATCAGTTGGCCGAGGGACGCCACGACCCAGACATAGAAAAACAGGAACACCATGATGCCGGCGCAGGCGATTCCGCGCCGCATTGGCAAACTCAGGCCAGGCTTCTTCTCGTCGGTCATACTTTAGCGCTTCTCGGTCAGACGGGTGAGATGAAACAAGGCCAGCAGCACAGTGCTGCCGACCAGCGACACCAGCAGGATCGAGACAAAGCCTTCGTCCAGCATGTCCGTCGACTGGACGAAAAAGTTCAGCAACACCGCGCCGAAAATGCCCACGAACAGATTGATCGGAAAGCTGAAGCGCGACTTGCTCATAACGTTGGCGATCCAGCCGACGACAAAACCGGCCACGGTCGCCAATATGTAATTTTCTGCGTTCATGACCGCTATTTCTTTTTGTGCGCCGCTTGAAATCGGATGGGCGGTGTGGGCAAATCGGCCCCACCGGACTCAGCCTTGTTACCGCCTTACGACGCGCGCGGCAAGGCACGGTAGTTGGTAATAAAGTGCAGAGTGAGACAGGGCTTCATGGCGCGACTCCCCTTACGGTCCCCCTGGTGGCGGCATGGCTGTTCGTAGCGGCCTTTCTGATCGTTGTGCTGATCGGTGTCGGCGGTGCGACCCGCCTGACCCAGTCCGGCCTGTCGATCACCGAATGGAAGCCGATCCACGGCGTCATCCCGCCGACCAGCGAGTCGCAGTGGGACGCCGAGTTCGTCAAGTACAAGCAGATCCCGCAGTTCAAGCAAATCAATCCGCGCATGACTGTGGCGGAGTTCAAGGGCATCTATTGGTGGGAATGGGCGCACCGGATGCTGGCTCGCGGCCTTGGACTGGTCTACGTCCTGGGTTTTGCTGCCTTCCTGTTGCTAAAAGAAATTCCCGGTCGCCTGATCTGGCGCTGCGGTGCTCTTGTCGGGCTGGTGGCGCTCCAGGGGCTGGTCGGCTGGTTGATGGTTAAGAGCGGCTTGGAATTCCGCGTCGCGGTTGCGCCGGAAATGTTGATGTTCCATCTCGGCATGGCCTTGCTGTTGCTGATGGGCACGGTGTGGACCGCGCTGGAAGCCGGCGAGGGCCAGATGCGATGGCGCGGCGCGCCCTTGGGGTGGCGATCGGCCGCCGCTGGTTTTCTGGGGCTGGTGTACCTGCAATGCCTGCTCGGCGCGCTCGTGGCGGGCAACCGTGCCGGTTTGGTCTACAACGATTTCCCGCTGATGAACGGCGAGTTCGTTCCGGCCATCGAATGGGCCAAGGGCATTGGCTACAGCTTCTTGCATGATCAGGGTCTGGTTCAGTTCATGCACCGTATCAACGCCTATATCGTGCTGATTTACAGTGTGGTTTTCATCGTCTGGATGAACCAGAAGGCCAATGACGACGCGCTGCGCTCGACCGGCACGCTGTCGGCTGTCCTGATCTGGGCCCAGGCCGGGTTGGGTATCGCGACCCTGGTTACCGTGGTCAATATCTGGCTGGCCCTGTCGCACCAGATAGTGGCGGTGTTGTTGATCATCCTGGTGACCATCCTGACCTGGCGGGTGTTCCGCGCCGATCGGGTATTCCGCACCAGCGGGTTCTAATTACGCGTCAACAGTTTGATCGCTGAACTGACCCCACGGGCCGGTGATGGCTACCGTAAAACCCGGATCCTGGATATTGGCGAAGAGCGTTGACCCATCCGGCGCAAAGGTCACCCCGGCCCATTCCGACGCACCGCCGACGTGGGCGGCAAAGGTCGCCACGCGCCCCTGCGGTGTAACGATACGAAGGTGGTTGACCAGAACGTTGGAGTAGCGGTCTTCGCAGACATAGAGATGCCCCCACGGAGAGGTCGTCAGATTGTCGGCATAGTCAAGCTTGCGCAGGTCGCTGGATTCTATGAACAATTCCAGGCGCCCCGGCTGCGTCTTTTCGTCGGCCGTGCCCTCGTTGGGGCTGGGAACATAACGCATGATCTGGCCATATTCCTGGCGGCCGCCCTCGGTACAGGCAAAAAACAGTTCGCCATTGCCCCAGTGGATGCCTTCGCCGCGGCAGAAGACGGCCGCGCCCTTCTTCCGCGCTTGAAGCCGCAGGCTATCGTCCGGGCTTTCCGGGTCATGCAGATCCACCCAGGCGACCTTGAAGCTGTCGCCCTGGTTCCACAATGCTGTCTTGAAATTGCTGGTCTCTGCGCCGGGCGCATCCAAAATCATAAGGGCCTGCAGCCTGCCGCCGGAATGCAGGTAGCGCTTGTCGTTGGGCAGGTAGCGATACAGGGCGCTGTCGCCCATGTCCTCGGTCATATACACAACGCCCGTCCGCGGATCGATGGCTGCGGCTTCACGCTTGAACCGGCCCATCGCCTTGATCGGAATCGGCGCCGCTAGTCCCTTGTAGCCCGACGGAACTTCGAAGATGTAGCCATGGTCCTTCTTTACGCCCATACCCGGCCGTGCGGTGTTTTCCTCACAGGTCAGCCATGACCCCCACGGCGTCAGACCACCAGCGCAGTTGGTGGCCGTTCCGGTCAGCGACAGGAAGTGCTGCTCCAGTTGCTGGGTGCGTGTATTGTAGATCAAGGTCGTCGTCCCGCCGCTCAGCGGAAAACCGTCATCACCAAAATCATAAACCCGCGCCTTGTCCAGCTTGCCGATCAATTCGCCCTTCGCCCCGAGCGGACCGTTGCCACGCGCCTTGATGCCGATCTCATGGTTTCGAACCAGCACGATCTTGTCAGGGCTGGTATGGGCGAAGGCCGCCATGCCGTCATGACTGCCAGGTACAAAAAAGCCGTCGTTCATTTCGTCGCCTGAACGAGAAACGATCTTGTAGGAGAACCCCTTCGGCAGGTCAATCAGCCCGGCGGGGTCCTTGACGAGGGCGCCATAGGCCTCGACCTCATTGAGATAGCCGGGATCCGCAGCCGGGACCACTCGTTCCGCCCGGGCGCGGCTACCCAGGCCCGCGAAAGCCAGGGATGTGGCGGCGGCGGCACTGCCGATCAGGGTGCGGCGGGAAAGGGACATGGAAAGCTCCGGCAACAGGAATGGACCTGAAATGGGTCAATGCCTTAGTTCCGCCGGACGGAAAAGCGAATTATTTGCGACAAATCGATGTGGTAATTTGTTACCTTTGCCAAATTTCTCAATAAAAACAGATGGATTGGGGCATATTTCTAAAAATTGCGGCATTGACACGCCGCTACCCCTCCTGTAAACGCAGCCCACCTTAAATCGCGCCTCATCTTTTTGGCGCGCAATCACAGGACTACACCTCATGTTGACTTCGACCACCGCGGCGCTGAAGCCCGCCGATGTCGAGAAGAAGTGGATCGTGATCGATGCCGAGGACGCCGTTGTCGGCCGTCTGGCCGCTTTCATCGCCATGCGTCTTCGCGGCAAGCATCTGCCGACCTATACCCCGAACGTTGATTCCGGCGACAATATCATCGTCATCAACGCCGAAAAGGTCCACCTTACCGGCAAGAAGCATAACGAGATCTTCTACTGGCACACCGGTCACCCGGGTGGCGTCAAGCAACGCACCCTGGGCCAGCTGCTGTCGGGCAAGTACCCCGAGCGCGTCCTGACCAAGGCCGTCGAACGCATGCTGCCCAAGGAAAGCCCCTTGGCCCGCAAGCAAATGACCCAGCTGCGCATCTATGCCGGCAATACCCATCCCCATGAAGCCCAGAACCCCGAAGTCGTCGACTTCAAGGCTCTGAGCCGCAAGAACGTCCGGAGCGTCTGATAATGGCTGAGAACCAAGGTATGGAAGCGCTTGCCGCTTTGTCGCCGACCGCCGCTGATGCGCCCGTTGAACGCACGCAACAGCTGGACAAGTACGGCCGCGCCTATGCCACCGGCAAGCGCAAGAACGCCATCGCCCGCGTCTGGATCAAGCCGGGTTCCGGCAAGTGGATCATCAATGACCGCGAGCAGGAAGTCTATTTCGCCCGTCCGGTGCTGCGCATGATGATTGCCCAGCCGCTGAACCTGACCGAACGCGCCACGCAGTTCGACGTCTTTGTTTCGGTCCAGGGTTCGGGTCTGTCCGGCCAGGCCGGCGCCATCCGTCACGGCCTCTCCAAGGCCCTGACCTACTTCGAACCGGGCCTGCGCCCGGCGCTGAAGGCCGCTGGCTTCCTTACGCGCGACTCGCGCGTCGTTGAGCGCAAGAAGTACGGCCGCGCCAAGGCTCGCCGGTCCTTCCAGTTCTCGAAGCGTTAATCGCACGGGTTTTTTACTCATGCAGAAAGCGCTTCGGGCAACCGAAGCGCTTTTTTCTTATGTCCGCCTGGAGTTCATTCCATGTCCAAAAAGGTTTTCATCGACGGCGAAGCCGGGACCACCGGTCTTCAGATCCGCGAACGGTTGGAAGGCCGCAGCGATATCGACTTTATCCGGTTGCCGGATGACCGCCGCAAGGACCTGGGCGCCCGCCGCGACGCGCTGAACGGCGCCGATGTCGTCATCCTGTGCCTGCCGGACGACGCGGCAAAAGAAGCCGTCGCCCTGATCGAAAACCCGGATACCGCCGTCATCGACGCCTCGACCGCGCACCGCGTCGCCGAGGGCTGGACCTACGGCTTCGCCGAAATGGCCGAAGCCCAGCGCGATGCCATCCGCGCCTCCAAACGCATCAGCAATCCCGGCTGCTACGCTACTGGCTTTATCGCCCTGGTGCGCCCGCTGACCGATGTCGGCGTCATCCCCCCCTTCTGGCCTGCGACCTGTAACGCCGTGTCCGGTTATTCCGGTGGCGGCAAGTCAATGATCGCCGAGTTCGAACAGGGCGGCACGAATGACAATTACCGCATCTACAAGACCGAACTGAACCACAAGCACCTGCCGGAAATGACGCAGTTCGGCGGGCTGGAATCGCCGCCACTGTTCACGCCGGCGGTCGGCCGCTATGCCCAGGGGATGATCGTCGAAGTGCCACTGCAACTGTGGGCCCTGCCGGACGAGCCCAGCGTTGAGCAACTGCACGAGATTCTGAGCGCCGCTTATGACGGCGAGCGCTTCGTTACTGTGGCACCGCTCGAACAATCGCTGGCCACCAAGGCGCTTCAGCCGGAAATGCTCAATGGCACCAACCAGCTTCTGATCCACGTCTTCGGTGACGAGGCGGGACAACAGGCGCGCCTGGTCGCTGTGCTCGACAATCTGGGCAAGGGCGCATCGGGTGCCGCTGTACAAAACCTCAATCTGGTATTAGGCGTGGACGAAGCTCTGGGTTTGAGCTGAGGAACCGCTTGAATGATCACCGTCGTCGTCACCTGGATTGCTTTTTACATCATGATCTGGTGGATCACCTTGTTCGTGGTCCTGCCGATTGGCGGCAACCCCAGCCAGCACGAGGCCGGGGTCGAGGTGATCAAGGGTAATGACCCGGGCGCACCGGTGCATCTGAACCTTAAGCAGAAGGCTAAGCTGAACTCCATCGTCGCCGCGGTTGTGTGGGTTCTGGTCCTGGGCCTGAGCGTGATCTTCCATCTCGAACTGCCAGGCACTGGCAGCTAAATTTCGCCACAGTCCCGCGCGAAATTTCGAATAATCGT
>NZ_GL883079.1:405289-441165 GCF_000204015.1 Asticcacaulis biprosthecium C19
TTCTCTTAACAGCGTCGACTAACGATATCAGTCATTGTCAAACGCGGCCGCTATAACTAGGTTGCGGCCACTTTCATAACATACGGATTCCCTGCCCATGCGCCTGTCGCGCTTCTTCCTGCCGCTCCTGAAGGAAAACCCCGCCGAGGCCCAGATCGTCTCGCACCGCCTGATGCTGCGCACCGGCATGATCCGCCAGCAGGCGGCCGGCATCTACGCCTGGCTGCCGCTGGGCCTGAAAGTCCTGCGCAAGGTCGAACGCATCGTTGAGGAAGAAATGGCCCGCGCCGGCTCGATCCAGCTCCTGATGCCGACCCTGCAACTGGCCGACCTGTGGCGTGAATCCGGCCGATACGAGGACTACGGCCAGGAGATGCTGCGCATCAAGGACCGCCACGACCGCGACCTGCTGTACGGACCCACGGCCGAGGAAGCCGTCACCGAAGTCTTCCGCGCCAGCGTCAAGTCGTACAAGGACCTGCCGCTGAACCTGTATCAGATCTCGTGGAAGTTCCGCGACGAACAGCGCCCGCGCTTCGGCGTCATGCGCGGCCGCGAATTCCTGATGAAGGACGCCTACTCCTTCGACGTCGATGAAGCCTCGGCCCGCAAGGCCTACAACCGGATGTTCATCGCCTATCTCAACACCTTCTCACGCATGGGCCTGAAGGCTGTGCCGATGCGCGCCGACACCGGCCCGATCGGCGGCGACCTCAGCCACGAATTCATCATCCTGGCCGATACCGGCGAAAGCGCCGTCTTCTGCCATAAGGACCTTGTCGATATGCCGGCGCCGGGGCATGACGTCGACTGGAACGACCTGCAGGGCCTAGTCGACCAGCGCACGGCGCTGTACGCCGCGACCGAGGAAATGCACGACGAAGCCGCCTTCGGTGAAGTCCCGGAAGACAAGAAGCTTTCGGCGCGCGGCATCGAGGTCGGCCACATCTTCTATTTCGGCGAAAAATATTCCAAGCCGATGAAGGCCACCGTCAACGGTCCCGACGGCGAAGTCACTGTCCATATGGGCTCCTACGGCGTCGGCGTGTCGCGCCTGCTGGGCGCTATCATCGAAGCTTCGCACGACGAAGCCGGCATCATCTGGCCGGAGAGCGTCGCGCCGTTCGACGTTGCCGTGATCAACCTGCGTCCGGGCGACGAAGCCTGCGACGCCGCCTGCGAAAAAGCCTATGCCGCCCTGACGGCCGCTGGCCGCGATGTGCTGTATAACGACACCGACGAACGACCCGGTGCCAAGTTCGCCTCCATGGACCTTATCGGTATCCCGTGGCAGTTGATCATCGGCCCCAAGGGACTGGCCGAAGGCAAGGTCGAGCTTAAGCAACGCGCCACCGGCGAACGCCAGACGGCGCTGTTCGACGACGTCCTCAACCAACTCATCACGGGTCCAAAGAAGATTGACGCATGAATCTGCTGTCGCTGTTCCGCTTTCGGGCGTGGGAATTCGACCTGTCGTTGAAGTACCTGCGCACCAAGCGCAAGGACGGCGGCATTGCTGTCATCGCCATCATCTCCTTTGTCGGCATCATGCTGGCGGTGACAGCGCTTATCAGCGTGCTGTCCATCATGAACGGCTTTCGCGAAGAACTGATGAGCCGGGTCCTGGCCTTCGGCGGCCATGGCTATGTCTATGGCCGGACCATCGACGATTTTGCTCACCGTGACGACATGGTCGCACGGCTGAAGGCCGCCCCTGGTGTGACCAGCGTGACGCCCTTTATCGACTCGCCGGGCCTGATTCAGGCCGGCAACGGACGCACCGGCGGCGGCATTATGCGCGGCGTGGTACCTGAAGACCTGAAAAACACCCCAATCATCGCGGGCACCATCGCCAAGGGCGGATCCATGGATCAGTTCGGCGTCGGTGACTATGGCGGTGATGTTGTACTCATCGGCGACGGCCTGGCCCGGACGGTCAATGTCATCCCCGGCGACGAAATCACCCTGATCTCGCCGGGACGCTCGACATCCTTCGGTTCGACGCCGTTGCGCAAGACCTACATTGTCGGTGGGCTGTTCCATAGCGGCGTCAGCCAGATTGACCAGTCCTTCGTCTATATGCCGATTCAGCAGGCCCAGTTGTTCTTCGATCGCGAGGACGAATGGGATGCGCTCGAAATCAAGGTCGAAAAGCCGTACGAAGTCCAGAAATACCGCGACGCCATCGTCAAGGCGGTGGGCGAGGGAGGATTGTTCGAGGACTGGACGATCCAGAATGCGGCAACGTGGAGCGCGTTGAAGATCGAACGCGCCGCCATGCGGTTCATCCTCTTCTTTATCGTCATCATCGCCACCATGAACATCATTTCCGGTGTGGTCATGCTGGTGAAGAACAAGGCGCGTGATGTCGCCATCCTGCGCACCATGGGGGCAGGGCGAGCGTCCATAACCCGAGTCTTCTTCCTAACAGGTGTGATGATCGGCGGAGCCGGCACGGCGATGGGCCTGGTGTTGGGCGTGCTGTTCTGTACCTTCATTCGGCAAATTCAGATGGCCATAGAGTTCATTTTCAAGGTCAGGGTCTTCGATTCCAACGTCTACTACCTCGACTTTGTGCCGGCCAAGATGGAGCTATCGGAAGTGCTTTTCGTGGCCGTGGCCTCGCTGCTGGCTTCCTGTCTGTCGACCCTGTTCCCGGCGCTGTGGGCGTCCAAACTCGAACCGGTGGAGGCCCTGCGCTATGAGTAAGCCTGTTCTCAGCCTAAAGGGGCTGCACCGCGAATACGATGTAGGCGACGGTCGCAAGCTGACTGTGCTCAAGGGCGTCGACCTGGCCGTCATGCCGGGGGAACTGGTCGGCCTCATCGGTCCCTCCGGCTCTGGGAAATCGTCGCTGTTGCACGCCGTTGGCCTGCTCGAAGCCATTGCCGAGGAGCCGAAGAAGGGCAGGAGGGCAACCAGCCAGGCCGTGGTGGACGAACTTCTAATCGATGGCGGCGACTTCGCCAAAGCCAATGACGCAGCGCGCACCCAGGCGCGCCTGCACAAGATCGGGTTTGTCTATCAGTTCCACCATCTGCTGCCGGAATACACCGCCCTCGGCAATGTCGCCCTGCCGCAGCGGCTTATTGGCCGTCCGCAGAAAGACGCGGATGCCCGCGCGACGGAATTGCTGACGGCGCTTGGCCTTGCTGAGCGTCTGGAGCACCTGCCGGCACAATTGTCGGGCGGAGAGCAGCAGCGCGTCGCTGTGGCGCGCGCCCTGGCCAATCGTCCTTGCCTGCTTCTGGCGGATGAGCCGACGGGCAATCTCGACCCGGCGACGTCGCAGCAGGTGTTCGAAGCCTTGAAGGCGATCATCAAGGCGCAAGGGGTTGGGGCCTTGATTGCGACGCATAACTTGCAACTCGCAACTCATATGGACCGCGTTGTCCGCCTCGAAGACGGCAAGTTGGTCGAGATAAAGCCCGAGACGGCATAATCCTTGCGCGCACGTCGCGTGGTGGGCGGCGTCGGCGCATTCAGCCGCGGCGGCCTAGCCATTGATGGCCGCATGAGGTCAGTTGTGACAGGTTAACGGGGCACTTGCCACGGATCGATAAAACGCACACCCGCGGCTGCGAACGGCGAGGTATCGCGCGTGGCAACCATAAAGCCTTTGGATGCTGCGATCGCGGCGATGTAACCATCGGGTGTCGGCAAACCTCTTCCAGCAAGCCGAGCCCTTACGGCCAGGTCGGCGTATTGCCTCGCCGCTTCGGTATCGAAGGGAAGAACCCGGTCCAGGAACAAACCGAGCATGGCTTCCAACATGCCGGCAAGCTGAGCCTTCCGCTTACCGTCGGGCAAAGCCCCAATACCAAATAGCAACTCCGCGACCGTGACGCTGGACAGGTATATCGACTCGGCAGCCTGCTGATCGAGCCATCTATGTACCTGCGGATCCGGCGCTGACTTCATCAACTCGGAAACGACGTTGGTGTCGAGAATGATCACTCTAACCTCATCGGTTCCGCGGGATTGCCATCGCGGCGCTGCGCTATGGTGGCAACCTCGTCGTCCGTCAATCCGATACGGCGTGTGAGGTCATGAAGCGCTGTCCCAAGGCGCAGACGTTCCTGCGGGTGAGCCGCCGCTTCCAGAATGGCGCGAATTTCAGCTTCTGTACTGCGGCCATTGGTGGCTGCACGGATCTTCAGAGCCCGGTGGGTTTCGTCGGGAAGGTTGCGTATCGTTACGGCTGCCATGATATCAAGCCTTATGTTAGATAGCATTGATAGCATGTTTGACGCGGAAATCAATCGGACGGGTGGTTTGTCTCGACCGTGGAATATATAATCTTATCAACAATGTATATGGTTTGTTCCCGTTGTGAACAGATTCTTGTTGCGGTGAGAACAAATGGGGAATATAGAACAAATCGGGAATAACGTTGTCACAGGATGTGGACAAATGGTTGGCGCAGTTCATAACGTGTTGTCTTTCGCCGCAGTTGCGGGTTTTGTCGTTGTCATGTGTCATCTGATGTCGCTGGCCGCCTGAGTCGCTGCCAGCCGGCGAGCGCAATCCAAAAGTAGACGCCACCGCATGGGCGGGCCCGTTTTGGAATTGAATTGCGCGGTGACTGGTAAAGTCAGGTCAGGAGCGTGAACCGTGAGGGAAGATTTCATTCATTTGCGTGTGCGCTCGGCCTATTCGCTTCTCGAAGGGGCGATCAAGGCCTATGATATGGGCAAGCTGGCCCATAAAAATGGCATGCCGGCTGTGGCCATCACCGACCGCTGCAATCTTTATGGCGGCTTAGAGTTTTCTCAATCCTGCAAGGATTCCGGGGTTCAGCCCATTGTCGGCTGCGCTCTGCCGGTCAAGGGAATCGGCGGCACCCCGACGGAAAAGTGGGCGCGTATACCGACTTTCGTTGTGCTGTGCCAGAACGAGCAAGGTTGGCTCAACCTCACCAAATTGTCGTCCATCGCCTATGTCGATTCTGACAATATGGACGAACCGCACGTCACCTGGGATCAGGTGACGGCGCACAACGAAGGCCTGCTGTTGCTCTCGGGCAGCTATGACGGCCCGGTCGACGTTCTGTTTCGTCAGAACCGCCCGGACGAAGGCAAGGCCGCGTTGAAATCCATGCTCGATGTCTTCGGTGACCGCTTCTACATTGAATTGCAACGCCATGAGGGGCGCCCCAAGGGCAGCGCGACCGAAGCCGGCCTGGTCGAGTTTGCCTACCAGAACGATGTCCCGCTGGTCGCCACCAACGACGCCTATTTTGCCGGTGCCGACATGTATCGTGCCCACGAAGCCCTGCTGTGCATCTCCGACAGCACCTTTATGGGCATCGAAGACCGCCGTCGGGTTACGAAGGACCATTGGTTCAAGCCGGCCGCCGCCATGCGCGAACTGTTCGCCGATCTGACCGAAGCGTGTGACAACACCATCGAAATCGCCCGCCGCTGCGCTTTTTTGGTTAACAAACGCGACCCGATCCTGCCGCGCTTTGACACCGGCGCCGGCCGCAACGAAGACGAGGAATTGGCCTGGCAGGCCCGAGAAGGCCTGAAAATGCGCCTCAAGCAGGTCAAGCTGGCTTGTCCGGAAGAAGACTACTGGGCGCGCCTGGAACGCGAGATCGGTGTCATCCAGAAGATGGGTTTTCCGGGTTACTTCCTGATTGTTTCGGACTTCATCAAGTGGGGAAAGTCGCACGGCGTGCCGGTCGGACCGGGGCGGGGCTCCGGCGCTGGTTCGCTGGTTGCCTGGGCGCTGACGATCACCGACCTGGATCCCCTGCGCTTTGGCCTGCTGTTCGAACGCTTCCTCAATCCGGAGCGGGTGTCGATGCCCGACTTCGATATCGACTTCTGCCAGGAACGCCGGGAAGAAGTGATTTCCTACGTTCAGCACAAGTACGGGCGGGACCGGGTGGCCCAGATCATCACCTTCGGAACGCTCCAGGCCCGCGCCGTGCTCCGCGACGTCGGCCGGGTGATGCAACTGCCACTGGGCCAGGTCGACCGCCTGTGTAAAATGGTGCCGAACAATCCAGCCAACCCGACCACCCTGGCCCAGGCCATCGAAATTGAGCCCCGGCTGCGCGAAGCGCGCGACGACGATGAGCAGGTCAAAAACCTGCTCGATACGGCGCTGAAACTGGAAGGCCTGTACCGCAACGCCTCGACCCATGCTGCCGGCATCGTCATCGGCGACCGCCCGCTGACCGAACTGGTGCCGCTCTACCGCGATCCGCGTTCCGACATTCCGGCCACGCAGTTCAACATGAAGTGGGTCGAGAGCGCCGGCCTCGTCAAGTTCGACTTTCTGGGCCTGAAGACCCTGACCGTGCTGGACCGCGCTGAGCGCTATCTCAAGAAGCGCGGTGTCGACATCAACTTCTCGATCCTGCCCCTGGATGATACGGCAACCTACGAATTACTTGCATCGGGCCAGTCAATCGGCGTGTTCCAGCTGGAAAGCCAGGGCATGCGCGACACCTTGCGTAAGTTGCGCTGTTCGTCGCTGGAAGAAATCACCGCGTTGATCTCGCTCTATCGTCCAGGCCCGATCGACAATATCGACACCTATGTCGACCGCAAGTTCGGCCGGATGGAGATCGATATGCTCCATCCAAGCCTGGAACCGGTGCTGAAGGAGACCTACGGCGTCATTATCTATCAGGAACAGGTGATGCAGATCGCCCAGGTCCTGTCAGGTTACAGCCTCGGTGAAGCCGACCTGCTGCGCCGCGCCATGGGTAAAAAGAAGAAGGAAGAAATGGACCTGCAGAAGGTTCGTTTCATGACCGGCGCCAAGGAGAAGGGCGTTCCGGAAGCGCAGTCCGACTTCATCTTTGAACTGGTGAACAAGTTCGCCGGGTACGGTTTCAACAAGTCACACGCCGCCGCCTACGCCTTCATCTCGTATCAGACCGGTTACCTCAAGGCCAATCACCCGGTCGAGTTCTTCGCAGCGTCGTTCAGCCTCGATATTGCCAACACTGATAAGCTGGCCGTCTTTTACCAGGACGCCCGGCGGTTCGGTGTTCCGATCGTTCCACCCGACATTAACCGTTCCATGGCCGATTTCGACGTCGAGAACGGCGAACTGCTCTATGCTTTGGGCGCCATCCGCAATGTCGGTTTCGAAGCCATGCAGAGCGTCGTCCAGGCGCGCGAGGAAGGTGGTAAGTTTACCGATCTGTTCGACTTCCTGGAACGCATCGACCCCAAGGCAGTCAACCGGCGGGCCATCGAAAACCTGGCCAAGGCTGGTGCTTTCGACTCCATACATCCCAATCGCGCCCAGATCGTCGCGGCTGCCGACATGCTGATCGCCTATGCCCAAAGCGTGGCGGCGGAACGCGCCTCTTCCCAGGTCAGCCTGTTCGGTTCGACAGACGCGTCACGGCCGCGCCTGCCCAAGGTCGCCGCGTCGGCTGGGCCGGAGCGACTGGACGAGGAACTGGCGGCCATCGGCTTCTATCTGTCGGGCCACCCGCTGCAGGATATGCTGGATGTGTTCAAGCGCCGCAAGATCACCCTGTACGCCGAAGCCATGAGCCTGGCCCTGGAAGGTCATGACGCCTTCCGTATGGCCGGCATCGTTCGCCGGCGCCAGGAACGCGCCGCCGCTGGTTCGGGCGAAAAGTTCGCCTTTGTCACCCTGTCCGATCCCAGCGGCGAATACGAAGTCCTGTTCCCGCCGGAATCGCTGCGCCGTTGCCGCGATCAACTGGAGCCGGGTGCCTCGATCGTGCTCAAGGTCCGCGCCAAGGGCAAGGAGGGCGAGGTCCGCTTCTTCGGCGACGAGGCCGGCCCCATGGCGACCAGCATCAAGACCGATGACCTCGGTCTGAAACTACACGTGTCGGCTCAGGTGATCGACCTGGCCGTCCTGCGCGCCCAGTTGGAAGCCTCAAAGCTTCCCAATGGTGGCAAGATCAGTTTGCTGAGCGACCTGGCAGGGCAGGGGCAGATCGAGTTCGACCTGCCGCACCGCTACAGCCTGGACGCCCACATGCGCGGGCGCCTGAAAGCCATGCCCGGCGTTCTCTACTTTGAGGATGTCTAGTAACAGAAGCGCCTATTTTCTTCAGGCGGAGGCTTGATTTTTTCCGAATTTGTGAATAGGTGCACGCCATCTCACACGCAGACGCGCGCCATCTCCCTTTGGCGATTGCGTTCCGAGGCTTTCATCCGGCATGGGCTGGACGGGCTTTTCTGTCTGCGGAGGATTATCGGAAGAAGGATACTCTACCTATGGCTATGCCAGAAATCTCGATGCGCCTGCTGCTGGAAGCCGGCGCCCACTTCGGCCACCAGACCCACCGCTGGAACCCGAAGATGGAACGTTACCTGTTCGGCGCCCGCTCGAACATCCACATCATCGACCTGTCGCAAACCCTGCCGCTGTTCCATCAGGCCCTTCTGAAGGCGCGCGAAGTCGCCGCCGCCGGTGGCCGCGTCCTGTTCGTCGGCACCAAGCGCCAGGCGCAAGGCCCGGTTGCTGTCGCTGCCAAGCGTTCGGCGCAATATTATGTCAACCACCGCTGGCTGGGCGGCACGCTCACCAACTGGCGCACCATTTCGGGCTCGATCGCGCGCCTGCGTGAACTGGAAAACGTTCTGGACAGCAACCCGGCTGGCCGTTCCAAGAAGGAACTGCTGACCCTGACCCGCGAACGCGAAAAGCTGGAACTGTCGCTGGGCGGCATCAAGGACATGGGCGGTATCCCCGACCTGATGTTCGTGATCGATACCAACAAAGAATCTATCGCCATCCAGGAAGCCCGCAAGCTGAACATTCCGGTCATCGGCATCCTCGACTCCAACTCGGATCCGGACGGCATCACCTACCCGGTTCCGGGGAACGACGACGCTGCCCGTGCCCTGCAACTGTACTGCGACCTGATCGCCGACGCCGTTCTGGATGGCCTGGCGGCTGGCCAGGTGGCCTCGGGCGTTGACCTGGGCGCCGCAATTGCTCCGGTCGAGCCGGCTCTGGCTGCACCGGCCCCGGTTGCTGAAGAAACCCCGGCAGACACGTCGGCCGAGGCCTAAGGCTTCCCTTACAGGCGGCCGGCGGAAAATCGGCCGATCGTTTCCGCGGCAGCCTGAGATCGGACGATCTTGGGCTGTCGTTAAATCTACACCTGTCGCAGCTAAAGCAGCGGCGACTCACACTTACTGATTCTGGAGGATTTCCATGGCTGAGATCACTGCTGCCCTGGTAAAGGAACTGCGCGAAAAGTCCGGCGTGGGCATGATGGACTGCAAGAAGGCCCTGTCGGAGAACGACGGCGACATCGAAGCGTCCCTGGACTGGCTGCGCGCCAAGGGCCTGTCCAAGGCCGCCAAGAAGGCTGACCGCATTGCGGCTGAAGGCCTGGTCGTCATCGCCACCAGCGGCACGACCGCCGCAGCCGTCGAAGTCAACGCCGAAACCGACTTCGTTGCCCGTAACGATCTATTCCAGGCCCTGGCCCGCGCAGCAGGCCAGGCCGGCCTGTCGGCTAACTCGGCGGAAGAGGTTCACGCTTCGGTCGAAGACCAGATCACGCATCTGATCGCCACCATCGGTGAAAACATGATGGTCCGCCGCTTCGCCAAGCTGAGCGTGTCGCAGGGCGTTGTCGCTTCATACATCCACAACGCTGTCGCGCCGGACCTCGGCCGTATCGGCGTCCTCGTCGCCCTGGAATCGGCCGGCGATACCGCCGTGCTGAACGATATCGGCCGCAAGATCGCCATGCACGTTGCGGCTACTCAGCCGCAGTCGCTGAGCACGGACGACCTGGACCCGGCCGCCATCGAACGCGAAAAGGCGATCTTCACCGAGCAGGCCCTGGCGTCGGGCAAGCCGGCTCAGGTCGTCGAAAAGATGGTCGAGGGCCGTATCCGCAAGTTCTTCGAAGAAGTCGTGCTGACCAAGCAAGCCTTCGTTATGAACCCGGATCAGACCATCGAACAACTGGTCGCCGACACCGCGAAGCAACTCGGTACCCCTGTGACTCTGACGGCGTTCACCCGTCTGGCCCTGGGTGAAGGCGTCGAGAAGAAGCAGGACGACTTCGCCGCCGAAGTCGCCGCCATGACCGGTGGCGCGGCGTAATCGCCGATTGCCACGAAAATGAAGGGGCGCGGACGTTCGCAACGTTCGCGCCCTTTTCTTTGCAGACACAAAGCGCTAAACCCGGCACGGGGCGCGCCATCCAGGCCGATTCATTGGCCAACTTGATTCACCGGAGAGTATCATGACCGCGACGGCGGAGCTCAAATACAAACGCATCCTGCTCAAGATCTCCGGCGAAGTTCTGATGGGCGACCAGGGCTTCGGCATCGACATGAAGACCGTGCAGGCTGTGGCCGAGGAAGTCGCCGAGGTGGCGCGCCTGGGGGTCGAGCTTTGCCTCGTGATCGGCGGCGGCAACATCTTCCGCGGCCTGTCCAAGGCCGCCGTCGGCATGGAACGCTCCAGCGCTGACTATATGGGCATGCTGGCCACGGTGATGAACGCCCTGGCCATGCAGAACGCCCTTGAAAAGCAGGGCATCGACACCCGCGTCCAGTCGGCGATTCAGATGAACGCCGTGTGCGAACCCTTCGTGCGCCGCCGCGCCATCCGCCATCTTGAAAAAGGACGGGTGGTGATCTTCGCCGCCGGCACGGGCGCACCCTATTTCACCACCGACACAGCGGCCGCCCTGCGCGCCGCCGAAATGACCTGCGATGCGTTGTTCAAGGGGACCTCGGTCGACGGCGTCTATACCGCCGACCCCAAGAAGGATCCGTCGGCCGAACGCTACGAAAAGCTCAACTATCTCGAAGTCCTGTCGCGCGACCTGAAGGTGATGGACGCCTCCGCCGTGTCGCTGATGCGCGAGAACGCTATCCCCATCGTCGTCTTCTCCATCCGTACGCCGGGCGCCCTGAACGAGGTGATCCACGGCCGCGGCACCCATACCGTCATTACCAACTAAAGAAGGGATCCCTCATGGCAAAGCCCGATCTCAACCGCTACAAGGACCGCATGGACAAGGCGGTCGTGGCGCTGAAAGAAGACTATTCCGGTCTGCGCACCGGCCGCGCCTCGGCGTCGTTGCTGGATCAGGTGGTCGTCGATGCCTACGGCTCGACCATGCCGCTGAACGCCTGCGCCGCTGTCAGCGTCCCCGAAGCCCGCATGATCAGCGTCAGCGTCTGGGACCGCGGCCTGACCGTCTCGGTGGAAAAGGCCATCCGCAATGCCGGTCTGGGCCTGAACCCGATCACCGATGGTCAGACCCTGCGCATCCCGATCCCGCCCCTGACCGAGGAGCGGCGCAAGGAACTGGTCAAGATCGCCGGCAAATATGCCGAAACCCAGCGCGTCGCCGTGCGCAATGTCCGCCGCGAAGCGATGGACGACCTGAAGAAGGCCGAGAAGGCCTCCGATATCAGCGAAGATGAAGAAAAGAAGGGCGGCACCGAGATCCAGGGCTTCACCGACTCCGCCATCAAGCGTATCGATGAGGTTCTGAAGGCCAAGGAAGCCGAGATCATGCAGGTTTAGGGATTCCTGAACCCTTGAGATGTAGAATCGACAGTAAGATGATGCCGTTAGGCCCGATGGATGCGCGTGAACCGACCCGCCCGGATGATCTCCCGGCGACGCCGTTTCACGTTGCCATCATCATGGACGGCAACGGCCGCTGGGCGAAGGAACGCGGCCAGATCCGCACCATAGGCCATAAGGCGGGTGTCGATGCGCTGAAACGGACCATCACTGCGGCCGTCGACCTGGGCGTCACGCATATGACGGTCTTCGCCTTTTCGACCGAGAACTGGCGTCGGCCCGAGGCCGAGGTCAGCGACCTGATGGGCCTTCTGCGGGCCTTTATAAAAGCCGATCTCGCCCGCCTGCGCCGCGAAGGTGTCTGCGTCCGCATCATCGGCCAGGAGGACGGTTTGCCCAGGGATATCGTCGGTATGGTCGCCGACGCCCACGAGCAAACCAAGCACAATTCCCGCTTTTTCCTGCAGGTCGCGCTGAACTACGGCGCCCAGGCCGACATTGTCGAAGCGGCGCGACGTTTGGCCCAAAGCGCAAGGGATGGGGCGATTACCCCCGAATCCATTACCGCGGACATCTTCGCCAACAGCTTGTCGACCCACGGTTTGCCGCCGCTGGATCTGCTGATCCGGACATCGGGCGAGCACCGTCTTTCGAACTTCCTGCTGTGGGAAGCCGCCTATGCCGAGTTCGTTTTTCAGGACATTCTCTGGCCGGATTATGGGCACGACGCGCTGAAACAGGCGCTGGACATCTTTGCCCGGCGTAACCGCCGCTTTGGCGCCGTGGATCCGGGACATGCCGCCCAGCCCGCCTGAAACCCCCGCCAAAAAACCGTTTATGGGTAAGCGCGGCCGCGAACTGCTGGTGCGTGTGGCCTCGGCTTTTGTCCTGATCCCGCTGGTCTTGGGCATTTTGTGGTTGGGCGGGGCATGGTTTCTGACCCTGATCAGTGTCGGTGTCGCCTTGTTGTGCATCGAATGGGGCCTGATGGCCTCGCCCAATGCCGGCGCCCGCCTGGCAGCGGCCCTGACCATCTCCGCCCTTGCCGCCGTCTTTACCGGTTATCTCGGCCATCCCGTCCTGTCGTTCCTGATCTTGCTGTTTGGCGCCCTGTGCACCGGCCTTTATGGCTATCGCCTGGGCGCCGGCTGGATGGATGCGGCCTATGGTGTCCTCTATGTCGGTTTTCCCGCCATCATTATCATGTGGCTGCGCGAGGATGCCAATAATGGCCTGGCCTGGGTGATGTTCGCCTTCCTCATCGCCTGGGCTTCGGACAGCGCTGCCTATGTCACGGGGAAGCTGGTCGGCGGTCCCAAGCTGTGGCGGCGTTACAGTCCCAACAAGACCTGGTCGGGCTTTGCCGGCGGGATGATTGCCGGTATGCTCACCGCCGCGGCCTTGAACGACCTGACCCACCTGTTCAAGCACAACATCTCGCCGATTGTCGTCGGTGTCGTGGTTTCCCTGGCAACGATGGCCGGCGATCTGTGGGAATCGGCCTTGAAGCGCCGTTTCGGAGTCAAGGATGCCGGCAGCCTTATCCCTGGGCATGGCGGCCTGATGGACCGGGTCGACGGCCTGATGTTTGCCATTGTGGCCCTGGGCGGTATAAGACTGCTTGTTCTTCTAGGTACCGAAATCTGATGACACGGCGTATTTCCATTCTGGGTTCGACCGGGTCCATCGGGGTTTCGACCTTGCGCCTGCTCGACGAAGCCGGTGGCGACTTCGCCATCGAAGCCCTGATCGGCGGCCGTAACGTCGACCTTCTGGCTGAACAGGCGCTGAAATACCGGCCCGCCGTCACCGTCCTGGCCGATCCGTCGCAATGGCCGGCCTTCCGCGACCGCCTGGCCGGCAGCGGACTGGACATTGCCTGCGGGGAGGACGCCGTTTGTGCCGCAGCCGGTCGCAAGACCGATCTGGTGATGGCGGCTATTGTCGGCATCGCCGGGCTGAAGCCGACCTGGGCCGCGGCTGCCACCGGTGCAACACTCGCGCTGGCCAACAAGGAAAGTCTGGTCTGCTGCGGCCGCGCCCTGATCGACCGGGTCGAGGCTCATGGCGGCCGGGTTCTGCCGGTTGATTCCGAGCACAATGCCATCTTTCAGGTCCTGGATGCCACGCAGAAGGACAAGATCTCCCGGCTGATCCTGACCGCTTCGGGCGGGCCATTTTTTGGCCGCACACGCGCCGAACTCGCTCAGGTGACGGTCGAGCAGGCGCTGAAACATCCCAACTGGTCGATGGGCGCGAAGATTACCATCGATTCGGCGACCTTGGCGAACAAGGGCCTGGAGCTGATCGAAGCGGCCTATCTTTTCGATATGCCGGGCGACAAGATCGATGTCGTCATCCATCCGCAGTCCGTGGTCCACAGCCTGGTCGAATACCGCGACGGCTCCAGTCTGGCGCAACTGGGCCCGCCGGACATGCGCGTTCCGATCAGCTACTGCTTAGGCTGGCCTGACCGCGTCGTGTGGCAGGCACCGCGCCTGGACCTGGTCAAGCTGGCCAATCTCAGCTTTTCGGCACCCGACGAAAACGCTTTCCCGATGTTGCGCCTGGCGCGCCAGGCGCTGGAGGCCGGGGAGGGGATGACGACGGTTTTCAACGCCGCCAACGAGATTTGCGTCCAGGCCTTTCTGGACCGCCGCATCGGATTTTTACAAATCGCCGATTATGTCGAAACTGCCATGATGCGGGCTCAATTGCCCACTATCTCTTCCAAGGATCACATAAGTCGTGATATGTCCGGTGACAGAATGACTCTGGTCCTGGAAATTGACGTCCAGGTGCGCAGTCTGGTGCAGGATCTGTTCGTTTCCGCCCGCCAGCACGTGTAAGGGAGCGGTAAGTTTGGAGGACGGTGCTTGTTAAATTTCATCATCGGCATTGTCCCGTTCCTGATCATCATTTCGCTGATCGTGACCTTCCACGAATTTGGCCATTACTCGGTCGCACGCCTGTTCGGTACGCGCATCGAACGCTTCTCGGTAGGTTTCGGTAAAATCCTCCTCCGTCGCAAGGACAAGCGCGGCACCGAATGGTGCATTAGCGCACTGCCGCTGGGTGGCTATGTCAAGTTTGCCGGTGATGAGAACGTCACCTCGATGATGCCCTCGGCCGAGGAACTGGAAGCGTCGCGCGAAGCCATCACCCAGCGAGAAGGCACCGCGGCCGTTAGCGAGTATTTCCATTTCAAACCGCTGTGGCAGCGGTTTCTGGTCGTTCTGGCCGGGCCGGTGGCGAACTTCATCCTGGCCATAGCCATCTTCACCTTTATCTTTGCGACCGGGGGCGAGCGCGTTATCCCGTCCAAGGTCAGCCAGGTTGAAGCTGGCAGTCCGGCGGCCGTCGCCGGCTTCCAGGCCGGAGATATCATTCGTTTTATCGACGGCAAGTCTGTGAACAGCGAGACCGAAGCCCGCATGCTGATCATGCTGCGCGGCGCCACGGCAACGCGGTTTGTCGTGGAACGCGCCGGGGCGAACGTCGAGCTGACCGCAACGCCGCGTCGGGTCTCGGTCGACCCCAAGGGGCCCAATCCCGAACTGAAGGTCGGGCAATTGGGTATCATCATGGGAGAGCCGGCGGTTCGGGTGCGCTACAATCCGATCGAAGCTCTGGTCAGAGGTAATAACGAAACCTGGCGCGCGCTCGACACCAACCTGACCTATATCGCGCGCATTTTCACCGGTAAGGAAAACGGAAATCAGATCGGCGGTATCGTCGGCATGACCAAGACGACAGGTGATGTGACGGTTGCCCTGACGCAGTACGAGGCGCCTGTGCATATCAAGGTGCTCAATCTGCTTTACACCTACCTACAGTACATGGCTTATATCTCGATCGCGGTGGGATTCCTGAACCTGCTGCCGATTCCCGCGCTAGATGGCGGTCACCTGGCCTTTTTCCTGTGGCAAGGTGTGACCAGAAAACCTATTTCGCCGGAAATCCAGAGCGCGGCCTTCCGAATTGCCGTAGTACTGGTATTAGGCTTAATGACGTTCGCGTTCTGGAACGATATCAATAATCACGGACTGACAAAGTTCATTGGGGGGTTGTTTTCATGATGTGGTTGCCACGTCGCGCTGCTACCGTAACCCCGGTTAGGTCCATGCATAAAAGAGGCACTATGACCCTGTCCCGCTCCCTTACCCTTGGCGTCAGCTTACTGGCATTGGCCGGTCTGACCGTCGCCGCTACCGGGGTCGAAGCGCGCACCTACATGCAGGACGAGCCCGCCGGCGCGCAGCAGCGGGCGGCGACCGCTTATGTCAGCGCTATTCGGGTCGAAGGCAACGAACGTATCGACAATCAGACCATCGTTTCGTACCTGCCTTTCCAGGCTGGCGCGACGGTCGATGCCGAAATGATCGACCTGGCCGTCAAGACGCTTTACCGCACAGACCTGTTCTCGGACGTTCAGATCCAGATGCAGGGTAGTGAGATGGTGGTGACCGTGGTCGAAAGCCCGATCATCAACCAGGTGGTCTTCGAAGGCAACAAGGCGATGACCAAGGACAAGCTGCGCGAGGAAGTGCAGATTCGTCCGCGCGGCGTCTTCACCAAGGCCAAGGTTCAGGAAGACGTTCAGCGTATCGTCGAACTGTACCGCAAGGGTGGTCGTATCGCTGCCACCGTGACGCCCAAGATCGTCGAACTGCCGCAAAAGCGGGTCGACCTGATTTTCGAAATCGATGAAGGTCCCAAGACGGGCGTATCGCAGGTCAATTTCGTCGGCAACAAGGCCTTTTCCGACAATGACTTGAAGGGCGTGGTCGTCACCCAGAAGTCGCTGTGGTGGAAATTCTTCTCGTCGAACGACAACTACGACCCGGACCGTATGGATTATGACCGGGAGCAGCTGCGCAAGTTCTATACCAACCGTGGCTACTACGACTTCCGTATCATTTCGGCCGTGGCGGAACTGACGCCGGACCGCAAAGACTTCGTCATCTCCTACACCCTGGACGAAGGCGAAAAGTACAATTTTGGCCGCATCACCATCAAGACCGACAACGACAAGTTGAAGGCGGAAAATCTTCAGCGTTCTGTCGCTATCCGTCCCGGTCAGCTGTATGAAAGCGACCGCGTCGAAAAGGCGGTCGACGACCTGACCTTTGCCGCCGGTTCGTCGGGCTTTGCCTTTGTCGACATCCGTCCGCAGGAAGAAGCCGACCCCAATACCAAGAAAGTCGATTTGGTCTTCAACGTTCACGAAGGTGCGCGCGTCTATATCGACAAGGTCAATATCGTCGGCAATACCCAAACGCTTGACCGTGTTATCCGCCGCCAGATGCTGGTTTCGGAAGGCGATGCCTACAACAAGGCGTTGCTGGAGCGGTCGCGCATCTATATTGCTGGCCTTGGCTTCTTCAAGGAAGGCGAAGAGGGCGTTAAGATCAGTGAAAAGCCTTCGCCGGCTGCCGGCAAGACCAATATCGAAGTCGCTGTGGTCGAACAGCCAACCGGCGAACTGTCGTTTGGCGCCGGTTTCTCGTCGATCCAGAAGTTCATCCTCGATATCGGCATCTCGCAACGCAACTTCCGTGGTACGGGCCAGGACGTGCGCGCCCGTATCCAGACCGGCTCGATCCAGAAGGACATCGACTTCTCCTTCACCGAGCCGCGCTTCATGGGCCGCAACGTGTCGGCCGGTTTTGACATCTTCTCCAGTTCCTACCGCTATCGCGGCGTCGACTTCCGCACGGAATCGAGCGGCGCCGGTCTTCGCCTGGGCTATAACCTGAATGGCTATTCAGTCCTGCGTCTGCGATACAACATCCGCAAGGACTATATCTCGACGACGGCCAACAACTGCGACAGCTTGCTTTACAGCTGCGGTAACGGCTTGACCTCTTCGGTTGGTTACTCTCTGTCGTATGATCGTCGTAACGACTTCATCCAACCGACCCGTGGCTGGAATGCTGTCCTGCGGCAGGATATCGCCGGCCTGGGTGGTGACGTGAAGTATGTCGCGACCGAAGGTGAAGCGCACTGGTACCATGGCTTCCGCAAGGACATGATTCTGCACGTGTCCGGCTCGGCGGGTACCAAGGTGCCATGGGGCGGTGACTCGGTGCGCATTAACGACCGCTTCTTCAAGGGCGGCGACACGATGCGCGGCTTCGAATACGCCGGTATCGGTCCGCGGGACATCAGTTCGACCTATGCCCTGGGCGGCCAGACCTATGCCATCGGTTCCGCGGAACTGGGTGTTCCCAACGGGCTGCCGGATCAGTACGGCCTTAAAACGGCTTTATTTCTCGATATAGGTACGCTCGGAGGTATCGATAAGTCGCTTAAGGTCTACGGACCTGGCACGACGACGCCAGGGCAGACCAATCCGGGCATCCGGGACGATTTCACGGCTCGTATTTCCGCGGGTCTCACCATCCGGTGGAAGTCGCCAATGGGTCCGATCCAGTTCGATCTCAGTCAGGTCCTGTCCAAGGCTGACTACGACAAGGTCGAAACCTTCCGCTTCTCGCAATCCACTCAATTCTAAAAAAAGCATCCTCACCATGACAAAGACATCGCTCGTTGCTCTCGCCGGCGTTTTGGCTCTGACCGCCGCGGGCCAGGCCTTCGCTCAGACATCGCCGACTCCGCCGACCTTTGGCGCCGCCATTCCGGGACAATGCGTTCTCGATACCGGTAAGGCCCTGGCTGACTCCAAGCTGGGTCAGCAAGCCAATGCGCGCCTGGCGCAATTGCAGGCTCAGGTCAAGGCCGAGCTGACCGGTGAAAGCGAAGCGCTCCAGGCCGAGGAGAAGCAGCTTCAGGATACCCAAAAGACGGCCACGGCAACCGAAGCCGGAAAGAAGCAGTGGGAAGGCAAGGTTCAGGCCTGGGCGCAGAAGGGTGAAATCTGGCAGCGTAAGGTGCAACTGCGTGAGGAAGAGATGCGTTATACGACGCAGATAGCGATCAACTCTGTCATGGAAAAAATGATCCCGCAGATCAACACGGTTGTGACGCAAAAGCAGTGCTCGATGGTGGTTCGTGCCGATGGCCTGTTGCAATACCAGGTCGGCGGGCCTAACAATCAAAGTCAAGAAGTCCTCTATGTGAATCCGGCCATGGACATTACGGCTTCGGTTGTGCAGAAGATGGATGCTTCGGGCGAGCAGTTGCCGCAAATCAATCGCGTCAACCTCGAACAACAAGCCGCGCAGGCCCAGGCTGCTCAAGGGGCTCCGGCGCAAAAGAAATAACGAGTCGAATTGCCTTATGCCTGATCTGCGCTTTTTTGATATCGGTTCAAAAATAGACCTCGATCAGGTGGCGGTGCTGACATCGACGCGCCTGGGGGTCCCGGGCCGGAAGGGGAGCGGGTTCGTAACGGCCTGCGCCCCTTTATCTTTGGGCGGTCCCGGTAAGGCGGCCTTTTTTTCGGACCGCCGCTACCTGACAAATCTCCACCGGACCGAGGCGGAATTCGTCTTCGTCCATTCGGACTATATCGAGCACGTTCCGGATAAGAGCGTGCCAATCATCAGTCCTGCGCCACAGGCCTCCTGGGCGCGTCTGGCGTCGCGGCTCTACCGGCCCCGTATGCATGAAGGCGCGTCGCCCGTCCACCCCAGTGTTAAGCGGGAAGACGGGGTTATGCTGGGCGTCGGAGTCGTTATCGGTCAGGATGTCGAAATCGGTGCCGGGACGCGCATCGAAGCCTATGCCGTGATTGGACCGGGGGTCCGTATCGGCCGTGACTGTCATATCGGCGCCCACAGCACCATTTATTGCGCCTTGCTGGGTGATCGCGTGCAGTTGTCGTCCGGGGTGCGAATCGGCGAAGCCGGCTTTGGTGTGTCGGGTGACGCGCGCGGCCTGGTCGACGTCCCCCAACTCGGCAGAGTGATCCTGCAGGACGATGTCAGCATTGGTGCCGGAACCTGTGTCGACAGGGGCGCTTTTGAAGATACGATCGTCGGTGAGGCGACCAAGATCGACAATATGGTCCAAATTGCCCACAATGTACGTATAGGGCGTAACTGCATCGTCGCGGCCCATTCGGGCTTGTCGGGCTCGGTGCGGATCGGTGACGGCGCTATGTTCGGTGGCCGGGCCGGAATTATAGATCATATTGAAATTGGGGCTGGCGCCAAGGTTGCCGCTGGGGCAATTGTGTTTAAGGACGTGGCGCCAGGCGCCATGGTGTCGGGCTTCCCGGCCAAGCCGTCGCGGCAGTTCTTGCGTGAAGTGGTGTGGCTGGAAAAGAACGCGGCGGTAAAGGAGTCGAGTAAGGACTCCTCAAAAGATCCTGGCAAGGATTCTGGCAAGGACAAAGGATGATGGATACGATGACGACAACTGAGCAGGATGTGCCGGGCGCTGACCTGGAGACGGTGGCTCCGGCAGCCGGCGTCGCCGTGGATTACGCCGAGATCCTGAAGCGCATCCCGCATCGTTATCCGTTTCTGCTGATTGATCGTGGTGAGAACTGGGTCAAGAACAAGTCGATGACCGGCATCAAGAACGTGACGTTTAACGAGCCGTTCTTTACCGGCCACTTCCCGGAAAACCCGGTCATGCCGGGCGTGCTGCTTATCGAAGCCATGGGCCAGACCGGGGCCGTGCTGATGTCGAAATCTTTGGACGTAGAAGTTGAAGGCAAGACCATCTTCTTTATGTCGGTGGATGGTGTACGGTTCCGTAGCCCGGTTCGGCCGGGCGACGTGGTGCGCATGCCTGTAGAGGTGGTGCGGCATCGCGGTGATGTCTTCAAGTTCCGCGGCGAGGCCTATGTCGGCGACAAGATCGTCTGCGAGGCGGAGTTTGCGGCGATGGTGGTTGAGAGTCCAAAATGACGGTTACAATTCACCCGACGGCGATCGTGCACGACGGGGCCATGCTGGGCGAGGGGGTTCATGTCGGGCCCTATTGCATTGTGGGTCCCCAGGTGACGTTGAAAGACCGGGTGAATTTGAAGTCTCACGTGGTGATTGACGGGATCACCGAGATTGGCTCCGAAACCGTTGTGCATCCCTTTGCGTGCCTGGGCGGTCCGCCGCAACATCTGGCGCACAAGGGCGAGCCGACTCGCTTGGTGGTCGGCGAACGCAACCTGGTCCGTGAGCATGTGATCATGCACACCGGCACGGAAAAGGGTGGCGGCGTCACCGAGGTCGGCAATGACTGCATGTTCATGTCGGGATCGGGCATCGCCCACGACTGCATCCTGGGCAACAACGTCATTCTGGCGAACCTCGCCAGTGTCGGCGGTCACGTAAAGATCGGCGATTTCGTGTTCCTGGGGGGATCGTGCGCGGTGCACCAGTTTGCACGGTTAGGTCGGTATTGTTTTATCGGCGGCGGAGCTGTGGTGACGAAGGACGTCATTCCGTATGGATCCGTGTGGGGCAATCATGCGCGTCTGGAGGGGTTGAACCTTGTCGGTTTGAAGCGCCGTGGCTTCTCACGTGAGCTTATCCTGGCGCTGCGGACGGCCTACCGGATGATGTTCGCCGAGGAAGGTACCTTCCAGGAACGGCTGGACGACGTGCTGGAGAATTTTTCGGACATCGACCAGGTGGTGGAGATCGTGCAGTTTATCCGTGAGGACTCGACGCGGCCGATTTGTTTGCCATCTGACTAGTTACGGGGTGTGGGGCCCGTGGCCCCACGTCTCTCCTTTTCTTTGTCTTGACCCGGCCCAACGGGCCAGGGATCAAGACAAAGACGTAGAAGGCTTCGTGGGGCCCCAGAATCTCTCTTTGGCCCCACACCCCATAACTAACGGTGCCGGACAAACCGACCATGTCAAATTCCCCGCAAAAACTCGCCCTCATCTCCGGCGGCGGCGCGCTCCCCGTCGAAGTCGCCCAATACGTCGCCAGGACTCAACGGCCTTATATCGTCGTCCGCATCGAGGGCCTGTCCGACCCAGCCCTGAACGACCATCCCGGCCACACCCTCGGCCTGGGGGACTTTGCAAAGCTGTTCGAGATTCTGGCGACCGAGCAGTGCAAGGCTGTGACCATGTGCGGCTATGTTCAGCGCCCCGACTTCGACGACATGAAAAAAGAACACGGCGCCCAGCACCTGAACAGCATCCAGTCGGCCGGACGCGGTGGCGACGACTCACTGCTGCGGCAGGTTGCGAAGGTCATAGCCTCCCAGGGCTACCACATCGAAGGCGCCCACGAAGCCAATCCCGAACTCCTATTGGGTCGCGGTCTGCAAGCCGGGCCGGACCCGTCGCCCGAAGCCATGGAAGACGCCCAGGAAGCCATGCGCATCGCCGCCGCCATCGGGGCGCTCGATATCGGGCAGGCCGTGGTCGTCGCTGGGCGCATCACCCTGGCCGTCGAAGCTCAGGAAGGCACCCAGAATATGCTCCGTCGGGTAGGCGCTCTTCCCCCTCACTCCGCGGTTCGATTGCCCATCGCAAGGGGGTTCTCGCCAAACTGGCCAAGCCCATCCAGGACCTGCGTCTCGACATGCCGACCATCGGTGTCTCGACCATCGAGGACGCGGCTGCGTCAGGCCTTAGCGGGATCGTTGCCCGTGCCGGTCACCTGCTTGTGGTCGATAAGACCGCCACCCACGCCCGCGCCGCCGAACTGGGCGTCTTCCTCTACGGCCACCATGACTAACCCCCTCAAGATCATGCTGATTGCCGCTGAAGCCTCCGGCGATATGCTGGGCGCCGGGCTGATGGTCGAGCTACGCAAACAGGCGCCTGAGACGAATTTCGCCTTTGTCGGCGTCGGCGGCGCCCGCATGGCCGAGCAGGGCGTCCAGAGCCCCTTCGATATCGCGCAACTGTCCATCCTGGGCATGCTGGAAGGCCTCAAAGCCCTGCCGAGGGTCAATGCGAGGGTCCGTGACACCGCCGCCCTGGCGGCCGCAGAAAAGCCCGACGCGGTCGTCCTGATTGATTCCTGGGGCTTCACCTTGCGCGCCGCCCACGCCATTCGAAAAATCATGCCCAGGGTGCCGCTGATCAAATATGTCGGTCCCCAGGTCTGGGCGACCCGTCCCGGTCGCGCCAAAACCCTGGCCAAGGCCGTCGACCTTCTGTTGGCCCTGCATCCCATGGACGCCCCCTATTTCGAGCGTGAAGGCCTCAAAACCATCGTGGTCGGCAACCCCGCGCTGAACGTCGATTTTTCGAAAGCCGACCCGGCCGCCTTCCGCCGCAAGATCGGCATTGAACCCGATGACTCTCTGCTGATGGTGCTGCCGGGCTCGCGGCCGGGCGAGATCAAAAGGTTGCTACCGACATTCGTCGAAACCCTGCTGGCCCTCAGCAAATCCCGTCCAGCACTCACCCTGGTCATGCCGGTGGCCGAAACCGTCCGCAACCTCGTCGTACCGGCGGTCAAGGATCTTCCGTTGCGGCTGCACCTCATCGAGAACGAAGACGATAAATACTCGGCCATGCGGGCGTCGACACTGGCGCTGGCGTGTTCGGGCACGGTTTCGACCGAGTTGGCCCTGGCTGGCTGCCCGATGATCATCGCCTACAAGGTCGAGCCCCTGACCTGGTGGATTTTCAAGACCATCGCCACGATCAAGTATGTGACTCTGTTCAACATTGCGGCCGGCAGGGAGATCGCACCGGAATTCATCCAACCGGCCTGTACGCCGGAAAACCTGCTCAAGGCGATAAACCAACGCCTGGACGACAAAGCCTTGCGCGACCGGCAGGTCGAAGACCAGTTTCAGGCTCTGGACCGGATGGGCCGCGGCCAGCGCCCGCCCGCGGAAAAAGCGGCGCGGGCGGTCCTCGACTTCCTAACTCTATAAAAAAATGCCCGGAACCAGCGGTCCCGGGCATTTTCACCAATCTCAGCCGCGCGAGGAAATCGGCACGTAATCGCGCTGCGTCGCGCCGGTATAGAGCTGGCGCGGGCGGCCGATCTTCTGCGAAGGATCCTCGATCATTTCCTTCCACTGGGCGATCCAGCCGACGGTACGCGCCAGGGCGAACAGCACGGTGAACATGGTCGTCGGGAAGCCCATGGCCGACAGGGTAATGCCGGAATAGAAGTCGACATTCGGATACAGCTTGCGCGAAATGAAGAAGTCGTCGTTCAGCGCCACCTGTTCCAGTTCCTTGGCGACTTGGAACAACGGGTCGTTCGAATCGCCCACGGCCGCCAGGACCTCATCGGCCGACTGCTTCATGACGGTCGCACGCGGGTCGTAGTTCTTGTAGACGCGGTGACCAAAGCCCATCAGGCGGTACTTACGGTCCTTCACGCCGGCGACGAATTCCTTGACGCGCTCGGGCGTTCCGATTTCCTTCAGCATGTTCAGCGCCTCTTCGTTGGCGCCGCCATGGCTGGGGCCCCACAGGCAGGCAATGCCGGCGGCGATACAGGCGAAAGGATTGGCGCCCGACGAACCGGCCAGGCGGACGGTCGAGGTCGAGGCGTTCTGCTCGTGGTCGGCATGAAGGATGAAGATGCGGTCCATGGCCTTGGCCACGACGGGATTGACGACATACTCTTCGGCCGGAACGGCGAAGCACATACGCAGGAAGTTCTCGGTATAGCTCAGCTTGTTCAGCGGATGCACGAAGGGCTGGCCGACGCTGTATTTGAAGGCGCGCGCCGCGATCGTCGGCATCTTGGCGATCAGGCGGTGGGCCGAGATTTCGCGTTGGCGCAGATCATGGATGTCCAGGCTGTCGTGATAGAAGGCCGACAGGGCGCCGACCGCGCCAGTCATGACGGCCATCGGGTGGGCGTCGCGGCGGAAGCCCGAAAAGAAGCGGTCGAACTGCTCATGCAGCATGGTGTGACGCGTGATCGTCGTCTCGAATTTTTCGTATTCGGCAGCCTGGGGCAATTCACCGTGCAGCAGCAGATAGCACACTTCAAGGAAGCTGGATTTTTCGGCAAGCTGACCGATCGGGTAGCCTCGGTGCAGCAATACACCTGCATCACCGTCGATAAAGGTAATCTTGCTCTCGCACGAGGCCGTCGAGGTAAAACCCGGGTCGTAGGTGAAGGCATCGGTCTCCGCGTACAGCTTGCGGATATCCAGTACGTCCGGCCCAAGTGTGCCTTTCGAAACGGGGAGGGTGATCGTCTTGTCGCCAAGTGTCAGTTGAGCAGGAGAAGTCTGGGTCATGTACGCTTGCCCCTAAAATTTTGTGTTTGTGCGGCGCAATGAGATTTGCGCTGCGCCTGCTATATAAACTGTAATCCTAAATGAAAAGAGGCTCGTTAAGGATTGTCGGGCGTGTGTTCCCGCAAGCGGTACGAAAACCCATCGAAATGATCGTCAACGGAGGAATTGTTTCAAGGACGATCCGCGGACCTATCGAGGTCTGTTACGTAACCTATTCATTTGGCGTAACATTTTGTTGGCAGGCTATCGGCGGTTCGGAGAGAGACTACACGCTTTTGTGAAGTGAACTGTTGTTGCGAGCAATCCTCACGCCTGGTTTTTCGTAGGGTACTTGCCGTGCGCGACGTTGCGTGGTCAGGTGTGCCGAGGATATCGGCAATCGGGGGTAGGTTTGCAGCGGCTGTCGTGGCCTACGGGAGAGCAACTCGGAACTGGGTTTTCCGACATATTGGCGGCCCAGCGAGGGCGTGCCTTTCTGTGGCTTCCTGTTGCCATGGGTTTGGGGGCGGCCGTTTATCTTGAGCTCCGCCATGAGCCTGCCTGGGTTTGGGTCGGCCTGCCCATCGGTCTGGCGATAGGAGCGCTGGCGCTCGCGCGCCGCTTCAGTACATCGCTATATCTCTATAATTTTACACTGCTTTTGGTCTTGTTTGTCGCGGGTGTAGGGATCACCAAGCTCCGCACAGAACAGGTTCGGGCACCCGTCATCAGCGTCGACCGAGGCCAATACAGTGTGCAGGCATTTGTCGTCGACAACGTTTCTCCGTCCGCCGATCAGCCCCGGTTGGTTCTCGCGCCGATTTCTATCCGCGGACTGCCGTCGGATGACACACCCGTCAGGTTGCGCGTTAGTCTCCGACCAGGTTCTATCGAGGGCGCGGGCATTAAGCCTGGCGACGCAATCTCGGTCTTTGTTCTGCTGAATCCGCCGCCGTCCCCCTCCATGCCCGATGGCTATGACTTTGCCCGCAACGCCTGGTTCCAAGGCTTAGGTGGCGTTGGCTTCGTCCCTGGACGGATCGAAAAGATCGAGGCGCCGCCGCAGGGCATGCGTTTGAAACTGATGCTGGCCCTTAACCGAGCCCGATGGGATCTGACGGAAACCCTGGTCGCGCAGATCAAGCCCGGCTTCAAAGAGGGTGAGGCATTGGGTGGCTTCGCCGCGGCTATGGTGACCGGGCACGAAGCCTATGTGCCCGAGCGTTTGATCGAAGACATGCGCGACTCGGGTCTGGCCCATATTCTGTCAATTTCCGGCGTTCACATGGCTGTCGTCGGTGGCTTCATCTTCTTTTTCCTGCGCGGCGCTATGGCCGCCATGCCGCCGCTGGCGCTGCGTATACCGGTCAAGAAGATTGCCGCCGCGATCAGCATTGTCTGCATTCTTGTCTATCTGGCCATTTCCGGTGCGCCGGCGCCAGCTGTTCGCGCCGCCGTCGTCGCATGCGTGGCCTTCGCCGCGATTCTGTTCGATCGCCGGGCCTTGAGCCTGCGGGCCCTGGCGATTGCCGCGCTGATTGTGATTGCTTTGACGCCGGAAGTCGTTATCCAGCCGGGTTTCCAGATGTCGTTCTGCGCTACGGCGGCGCTGCTGGCGCTGGCGGAAACGGTCAAGCCTGACATTCGCGAAATCAGCGTGCCCCTTTGGGTGCGTGCCTTTCAGGCCGCGCTGAACGGCGCCAAACTGTCTCTGGTCGCGTCGTTTGTTGCGACCCTGGCGACCACACCCTTCGCAATCGCCTATTTCAACCGCTTTTCTGTTTACAGTTTGTTGTCCAACCTCTTAGAGGCACCCATTACGGCGTTTGTCGTTATGCCTTGCTTGGCTCTGGGCACGGCTCTCGCCGCGACACCCCTTGGCTGGATATTTCTTCGCATTGCCGGGGGTGGTTTGTGGCTCATCAAGGAGATCGCTGCCTGGACGTCGGACCTGCCGTACGCTGTGGTGACCTTGTCTTCGGCGCCTGGCTTCGTACTGGCGGTCGCTACAATGGGTCTGATTTGGGTTTGTTTGATGCGCGGCAAGGTGCGTTGGGCCGGTCTTGTCGTAGCCTCCTCTATCGTCTGGTGGCCACGGGTTGCACCTCCCGACATCTGGATCGATCCGCAGGGCGGCAATGCGGCCGTCCGCCTGGCAGATGGTGCCTACGTTTTGCGTCCCAAGGTCAGGCAATTTGGTTTCGAGCAATGGACGCAGCACTACGGTTTGAGGACCCTGGACGAGGCGGCAAGGGATCGTGACTATCTCTGCAAAGGCTATGGCTGCGTTCCGCTGCCTTCGAACCCAGTGAAGGTCGGCTTCTGGTTCGGCAACAAACCACCAAACGACAAGCGCCTGGCGGAACTCTGCGCCGCAAGCACCTTAGTGGTGATGCGGAACCCAGTCGGGGATTGGCCGGCCACTTGTTCTACTGTCAACCGGATCAGTGCCGGTGATTTCCGCCGCCTCGGCGCTATGGAATTGACGCGCAACGAAATGGGCTGGGCGATCAAGGCCGCCCAGCCCTTAAGAGGCAATCGCTATTGGTCGTCGCCATCCGAGGGCGACGAGTTTTAGTGGTAACGACGCATCAGACCGACCAGTTTGCCCTGGATACGAACCTGACCGTCATTGTAAATTTGAGTCTTATAGGCCGGATTGGCGGCTTCCAGGGCGATCGAGGCGCCCTTCTTGCGCAGGCGCTTCAGGGTCGCGGTTTCATCGTCCACCAGGGCGACGATAATTTCACCGGATTGGGCGGTGTCGGTCTTCTTGATAACGACAAAGTCGCCATTGAGAATACCGGCATTGATCATCGAGTCGCCATCGATCTCGAGAATGTAGTGTTCTCCCGCGCCCAGCATAGACTCTGGCACACGCAGCCGATCGCGTTCCTGTCCCATGGCTTCGATCGGAACGCCGGCGGCAATCTTGCCAAGCAACGGCAACTCGCGGGTATCGTCATTGACGGCCCTGGGCGCTTCAGCGGCCGGACGGGTGCCTTCGACCACCTGCGGTACAAAGGCCTGGCGGCCGCGAGGCGGCGCTGAAGTCGTGGCCTGGTCAGGCAATTTGATGACTTCGAGGGCACGCGCCCTGTGCGCCAGGCGCCGGATAAAGCCGCGTTCTTCCAGGGCGGTGATCAGACGGTGAATGCCGGATTTCGAGGCGAGATCGAGCGCTTCCTTCATCTCATCAAACGAAGGCGAAACGCCGCCTTCCTTGATGCGCTCATGGATGAACATCAGCAGTTCGCGTTGTTTGGTCGTCAGCATGTCAGAACACCCTGCGGCTCAGTTGTTCCGTCCGTCGGAACAAGTCATGAACTCATGGCCGATGTTCTATATGTGTTCCCGTTAATGTCAAGCTAACGCCAATAGATTTTTGGTCGCTTCCGTCACATCGACTTGCCGCATAAGGCTTTCGCCGACCAGCATGGCGGTCGCGCCGGTGAAAGCCAGCCTTTGCACGTCGAAGGGCGTAAAAATACCGCTTTCGGCCACAAGGACGTGGTCGCTCGGCACCCTTTCGGCCAGCACTTCGGTTGTCTTCAGATCGACACTGAAATCCCTGAGATTACGGTTATTTATCCCAATCAGCTTGGATCGCAGCTTAAGGGCTCTTTCCATCTCGTCGGCATCATGGACTTCCACCAGCGCGTCCATGCCGTAGTGGTGTGCGGCGTCGATCAGGTCTTCCGCCAGGACGTCGTCGACCATGGCCATGATCACCAGAATCGCATCGGCGCCCAGGGCTCGCGATTCGGTCACCTGCCAGGCATCGACCAGAAATTCCTTGCGGATACAGGGGAGGGTGACGGCGGACCGTGCTGCTTGGAAGTGTGATTCGTGCCCCTGGAAGCTGGGATTGTCGGTCAAGATCGACAGACAAGACGCCCCGCCCGCTTGGTAACACTGCGCCAGGAAGGCGGGGTCGAAATCTTCGCGAATCAGTCCTTTGGACGGGCTGGCCTTCTTGACCTCGGCGATCAGTGACAGGCTCTGCGGGCGCTTGCCCTCTATCAGGGCCCGCATGAACCCCCGCGCCGGGCCAACGGCTTCGATCTGCGATTCGAGATCGCCCATGCTTATTGCCGTCCGCCGTTGGGCTACGTCTTCGCGCTTGTAGGTAGCGATCTGTTCCAGGATATCGGCCATGGAAGCTCCTTTACTCTGCCGCAAGCCTACGCGTTCGGTAAGGCGGTGAAAAATCAGTCTTTGTCAGGAATGCGTGATAGCGGCGAGACGGTCCAGGGCCTGGCGCGCCTTACCGCTGTCGATGGTCTCGGCCGCCAAAGCAATTCCATCCTTCAAGGTTTCGACCTTGTCGCCGACCAGGAAGGCAGCCGCCGAGTTCAGCAGGACGATATCGCGATAGGCGCCCTTTTCGCCCTCAAGCATCGCGCGCAGCGCGGCGGCGTTGTGTTCAGGGGCGCCGCCGACGATATCCGCCAGGGCGGCACGCGGCAGGCCGACGGCTTCGGGCGTGACGCGGAACAGACGGACATTGCCGTTATGCCATTCAGCGACTTCGGTTTCGCCAGTCGTTGTCAGTTCATCCAGTCCCGAGCCGTGCACGGACCAGGCCCGCGTGGCACCCAGCGCGCCCAGGGCTTGGGCAATTGGCTCGACAAAGCGCACATGCGGGACACCGACGACCTGCCGTTTCGCACCTGCTGGATTAGAAAGCGGTCCCAAGAGATTGAAAATCGTGCGGAAACCTAATTGCTGGCGGATCGGTGAGACGTGCCGCATGGCGCCATGGTGCGCCTGGGCGAACAGGAAGCAGATCCCGGCTTCGTCCAACGCCTTGCGCTGCTGTTCCAGCGTGGCCTCGATGTTGACCCCAAGCGCCGATAGGACATCGGCCGTGCCGGACTTGGAGGTAATGGCGCGGTTGCCGTGTTTGGCGACCTTCAATCCGCCGCCGGCGGCGACAAAGCCGACCGCGGTCGAGATGTTCAATGTGTGCAGGCCATCGCCGCCCGTGCCGCAAACGTCGACGACATCGTAGGGATGGTCCAGCTTGATGGCGGCATTGCGCATGGCGCGGGCGCAGGCGGCGATTTCCCCGACGGTTTCCCCGCGCAGGCGGATGGCGGTGACAGCCGCGGCAACCTGGGCCGGGGTGGGTTCGCCGCGTAGGCAGGCCGCAAAGAAGGTTTCGGCGTCGTCACCGTCCAGGGTGGCACCGTCCGCCAGTTTGGCCAGCAGAGGCTTGAAGGCGTCAGACATAGAGGTTGTGGCTTTCGATGCCGGACAGTTCCAGGAAGTTGGCCAGAAGCTGGTGGCCGCCTTCGGTGGCGATCGATTCGGGATGGAACTGGACGCCGTAGATCGGCCGGGTCTTGTGCTGGACGCCCATGATTTCGCCGTCGGCCGTCCACGCGGTAATGATGAGGTCCTCGGGCAAGGTTTCCTTCTTGACGGCCAGCGAGTGGTAACGAGTCGCTGTAAAAGGGCTCGGTAAGTCTTTGAAAATACCCATATTGTTGTGATGTATCTGAGATGTCTTGCCATGCATCAGGGTCTTGGCGCGGATGACATCGCCGCCATAGGCCTGGCCTATGGATTGGTGACCCAAGCAGACGCCCAGGACGGGCATGTCTTCCGGCGCGGCGCGCAGCAGAGGCAGGCAAATGCCGGCCTGGTCGGGTGCGCACGGGCCAGGCGAGAGGAGTATCGCCTTTGGCGCCAAAGCCAGAGCATCCTGAACACTGAGGGCATCGTTACGATAAACCTGCGTGTCGGCGCCCAACTCGGCCAGATAGTGGACGAGATTGTAGGTAAAGCTGTCGTAGTTGTCGATGACCAGGATCATGGGGCGCCTCCAGCCTTGTATGTAAGGAAAAGTGCCCGGCTTTAAAAGCCTTAAGATTTTGCTTTTTGGTTAAGATTGATTAACCGATGCGGGGTTAACTGCCGACATACAAAGTCTGTGCGCAGGTGTTTTATGTCCGACCGCGATCATCGCCTTGATCATGCCCTTGAGCTTCTGTCGACCCGGGGGAAGCCGCGTAACGGCCTGCTGGCTATGGCGGCTGTGGCGGGTTTTGCCCTGTCGGGGGCTTTGCTGGCGACGGTGGCTGGGAGCGAGCCGGCTAAACAGGTTGTGGCTCAGGCTGAACCGGTGGTTCAAGTAAAGCAGCAGGCGGATTTTGAGCTGTCCGCCATGACCGCCGTGGTGGAACACTAACCGAAAGACTTAAGACATGCGGGGTCACAAACCCCGCGCCCCATTAGTTCTTTTGGTAGATGTACCGCCAGGCGTCCTGCGCAGCCTTGATCAGCGCACTGGCCTTATGGCACGTTTCTTCATATTCCATCTGCGGCACGCTGTCAGCGACAACGCCGGCGCCGGCTTGGACATAGATCATCTGGTCCTTGAAGATGGCGGTACGAAGCACGATACAGACATCGACGCTGCCGCTGCTGCTGATGTAGCCAACACCGCCACCATAACCGACCCCGCGTTTCACGGCTTCCAGTTCGTCGATGATCTCCATCGCCCGTACCTTCGGTGCACCCGACAGCGTTCCCGCCGGCAAGGCGGCCAGCAAGGCATCCACCGGGTCCAGGTCCGCCGGTGCATCGCCTTCCACGTTCGAAACGATGTGCATAACGTGGCTGTAGCGTTCGATGATGAACTTCTCAGTCACCTTCACCGTGGCCGGTTTGGCCACCCGGCCGACATCGTTGCGCCCCAGGTCCAGCAGCATCAGATGTTCCGACAGTTCCTTCGGATCGGCGAGAAGCTCCGTCTCCAGAGCCTTGTCTTGCTCGGCTGTCTTGCCACGAGGACGCGTTCCGGCGATCGGCCGGATGGTCAGCTTGCCGTCGCGGACACGCACCAGGATTTCCGGCGACGATCCCGCCAACTGGAACTCACCGAAGTTCAGATAGAACAGGTAAGGCGAGGGATTGTGCCGGCGCAGGCTGCGGTAGAAGGCAAACGGATCCAGCCCATAGGACGCCTCGAAACGGTGGCTCAGCACCACCTGGAAAATATCGCCCGCCGCGATATACTCCTTGGACGCCGTCACCATAGCGCCGAAATCGATCGGCGAGGTCGGCGACATCAAGGGTTCCTGGTTGTGGTCACGCGGCGTCGGTTGAGCGGCCAAAGGCACGCGTAGATCCGCCTCGACCGTGTCCAGACGTGCGCATGCAGCGCTATAGGCGTCCTGGGCGCGAGCGGCGTCCGGCCAGACCGGTGAGGCCAGCAAAATCTCGTGCGCGACATTGTCGAAGACGCAGATGACGCTGGGGCGAACCACGACGGCATCCGGCAAGGCCAAGGGATCGGGATTGGCCTGGCCCAAGGGCTCGATCAACCGCACCATGTCGTAGCCGAAGACGCCGAACAAGCCTGAGACCATCGGCGGCAGTCCCTCGGGGATGGCCATTTTGTTGGAAGCCACCAGTCCGCGCAGGCTCTCAAGCGTTGGAGAGGCTTCGACGGTATACAATCCTTTGGTTATGGCGGCCGAACCTTCCGCCAACTCGGCGCGTTCACCGAAGCAGCGCCAGACCATGTCCGGATTCAACGTCAGGATAGAATAGCGACCCGACAGGGCACCGCCTTCGACCGATTCGAACAGGAAACTGTAAGGCCGGTCACGACCCAACTTAAGATAGGCCGATACCGGTGTTTCCAGATCGTCTATCAGCTTCCGCCAGACGATTTGTGGCTGACCAGCATCATAGGCGGCTTCAAACGTACTCTGGGCGACAACCGTCATTCCGATCCCCGTCACGACTTACTTCCGGCCTTGCTCGATGACTCGCTGCCGGCCGCTGCGGGCGGTTCCAGACCCAGGGCACGGTAGGCCGCTTCCGTGTTCGACTTGGCCTTGACGGCCACGCGCGCATTCTTCTGTATCACGGTGCCCATGTCTTGCCCCAGCGCCTGGCTGGCCTGAGCCTTGCTCATCGTCGCCATCGTATTGGCCTGGGTTGCATCGCCCTGGTGGATGGCGTCGAGACGCCCAATGGCGACGGCGGGAACACCCTGGACCGGCATTTCGGCGACGAAGGTCTCACCGGCCTTGGATGAAAACACGCGCGCAGCCACGGCCTGGGGCATCTGCATCTGCTGCGCCGTCTGCAAGGTTATGGCCTTCTGGCTGCGCACCTCGGCCTTGTAGCTGGCGGCAACGGCTGCCAGCGTCTCGCCCTTGGCAAGGCGCGCCATGGCCTTGTCGGCTTCAGCGTTGATGGTTTCCGCTGCCTTTTCACGACGCCACAGAACCGCCAATTCGGCTTGGACCTGGGCAAGGGGGGGCGCACCCGACGGCTGCAGTCCGGTGAGCTTCAAAGCAAAATACTCGCCTTCGCCCAGCGGCAGGACTTCCGATACGCTGCCGACCTGCGGCAGATCGAAAATACCCTTCACGAGGGCGCCATAGGTCGAATAGTTGGTGCCCGACCGGCCCATGCCGTCGGCCGTAATGGGCTCCAGCGGCGCGACGGTGAGGTTCAGGCGCCGGGCCGCGGCGTCGAATTCCTCGCCCTTGGCCAAGGCGTCGGCAAAGGCGTTGGTGGCCTCATTCAACTTCTCGGTGGCCCGTTGGCGGCGCAGCTCTTCGTCCAGTTGAGCGCGGGCGCTTTCAAACGATGGCGCCGAGCCAATCTTGATCTCGCCCATCTTTATGACCGAGATGCCCAGTGTGCCCTGAACGGGAGCAGAAATCTCACCGGTCTGCATCTTGAACGCGGCTTCGGCAATCTTGTCGTCGGCAACCGCCGTCTGCGGACGCAGGCTGTAGGAAATGACTTCGCCCTTGTTAGCCTTGGCGGCCTCTTCAGCGCTGCGGCCGGCCTTCAGCGCGGCGGAAACCTTATTGGCCGCCGCCATATCGGGGGCGCGAACCTGAACGAAGGTGCGCACCTCCGGCGTTGCCAGGGAAGCGCGGCGGCTTTCGTACAACTGGCGCAGGTCTTCGTCGCTGACACTGACCGACTTGGCGTAGTTCACGACCGAGAAGGTAATGACCGACGCGGCGCGCGATTCCGGCAGCGTGAAGCGCTGGAGATTAGCTTTGTAGAAGGTCTCGATGTCGGCTTGCGTCGGTTCGCCCGGCATGGTGACGTTCTGAGGTGACAGGAAGAACATGCTGGCGTCGCGAGATTGCAGACCGAAGGCGGCGTCGGTGGCGGCGAAGACACGCGGAGCTTCGAGACCGGCCTGGGCGCTGCTGATGTATTGTTGCTCGGCGATCTGTTCGCGCAGGTCCGCTTCGAACATCTTGTCGGTCATATCGCGGCTGGCCAGTTGTTGGCGATAGGTATCCATATCGAAGCGGCCGGTTACGCTGTTGAAGAACAGCGGGATCTTGGCGACCTCGGCCAGGATCAGCTTGCTGGACGGCCGTACACCCAAGCGGTCGAGCCAGGCGATGGTCGCTTTGCGGTCCGTCAGTTGCGCCAGAAGTCGCCCTGGAATATTTTCTGCGATCAGCTGTTCGTTGGTAATCGTCTGACCCTGCGTCTCGTAATACCGCTTCATGCTGTCGACATTGGCCTTGAACTCGGCGGCCGTGACCTTGACGTTACCGGCGACGATAACGTCGGTGCTGTTGCTTCCACTAAAGTAGCTGGCGCCGCCCACACCGATGAAGGACGCGGCGATGAGGATCATCAGCCCTTTGAAAATCCAAGTCTTGGTAAAATCGCGCAGAATGCTGATCATGAACGGTATTCCAACCTAAGAAACGCCGAGAATGGCGCTGAAATGTGCCTCCTCTTACGGCACAAATATGGCTGTTACAAAGGGAATTTATTTGTTCCACGGGATTCCGCGCCTTTTTCGTTGGCTTGGCGACACCTGTCGGTCTATGGTTTTTGCAAGTGCGCAATCGATTACCCCACAATGACGGGGAGGGGCGGCGCGCCTGCCACAAAAACAGCCAGCACAGAACGTAATGCCACAACGCCATCTGATCGCGGCCAACTGGAAGATGAACGGTCTCAAGGCCGCACTTCCGGTCGCCGAAGCTATTGCCGATATTGCGCGCAACCACACATCCGAGGTTGTCATTTTTCCACCCGCCACGCTCCTCGCGCCAATGCAAAAGGTTCTGGAAGGTTCGCCCGTCAAGTTGGGTGGCCAGGACTGCCACTATATGGACGGCGGTGCCTATACAGGTGACATTTCCGCCGCACAGCTCAAGGATGCTGGGGCGTCCATGGTCATACTAGGCCACTCGGAACGCCGTCACGGTCATCTCGAGCCGTGTGAACTGGTGGCCCGCAAGGTCAGAACGGCGCTGCGTGCCGGCCTGACGCCGATCATCTGCATCGGGGAGACCCTGGACCAGCGCAAGGCGGGCAAGACCGTCGACATCCTTACCAAGCAGCTCAAGGATAGTCTGCCCGACGAACTGGAGGGTCAGGAATTTCACGTGTCTTACGAACCGGTGTGGGCTATCGGCACCGGCATGATCGCCTCCGATGCGCAGATCTGTGAAGCGATCGCATTGGTGAGAACCTGGTTGGACAACCGCTTTCCGGCGGCCACACCGAAACTCCTGTACGGCGGGTCGGTGAAGCCGTCCAATGCGGCGCACGTCCTGAAACTGTCGGGGGTCGGTGGCGCCCTGGTTGGCGGCGCCTCCCTGACCGTGGATGAGTTTGCACCGATCATTGCCGCGGGAGATTAAGCTGGATGTTGTCTATCCGGACTTGTAATTCTGCCGGCAAGTCATATTTCTGACGCAACAGCTGCATTGCCCTATGGCCAACCGGCCGCGACAATGCTAATCCCCCGGCGACTTTCCTTCACGGTTCAAACACCTGACATGTTATTCGGCATCCTGCTTACCATCCAAATCCTCGTCTGCCTGGCCCTGGGCGGTCTGGTCCTGATCCAGCGTTCGGAAGGCGGCGCCCTCGGCATGGGCGGCGGTCCCGCCGGTCTGGTGTCGGCGCGCGGCGCCGGTAACCTGCTGACCAAGGCGACGTCCGTCCTGGGCATCCTGTTTTTCGCTCTGGCCATCGCCATGACGATCGTCGGCAATATCGAGAGCCGCCGTGAACGCGCGTCGGCTCTGGAAAGCCTGGACACGTCCGGGCTGACGGTGCAAACGCCGGCGCAACAGACGCAGCAACCGGCTCCGGCCGCGGCTTCACAAGCGACCTCGTCGGCGCCGTCCCTGGCTGACCTGCCGCTGGGCGCTGTGACCTCGTCGGCCGCTCCCGCAGCCCAGGCGCCAGCTTCTCAGGCCCCGGCTTCTCAGGCACCAGCGTCTCAGGCACCCGCTGCGAAGGCGCCGGCGCCG
>NZ_GL883079.1:441270-454267 GCF_000204015.1 Asticcacaulis biprosthecium C19
AAGGCGCCGGCGCCGCGCGCGGCCACGCCCAGTGCCTCGCCGGCGCCTTCGACGTCGTCGGCAACTTCGCCCGCTCAGTAGCGGCGAATCGCTTTAGACTATTGGTATCAGACCCACGGGTTCCAACCCGTGGGTCCTTCTTTGATGGGTAATTGGATATGGCGGCCCGGTTTGTTTTCATCACTGGCGGGGTGGTGTCCTCGCTCGGCAAGGGGCTGGCGTCGGCGGCGCTGGGGGCTCTGCTGCAGGCCCGCGGCTACAAGGTCCGCCTGCGCAAGCTGGATCCGTATCTCAACGTCGATCCCGGCACGATGAGCCCCTATCAGCACGGTGAAGTTTTTGTCACCGATGACGGCGCCGAAACCGACCTCGATCTGGGGCATTATGAACGCTTTACCGGTGTCAATGCCCGCAAGACGGACAATATCACCACCGGTCGAATCTATTCGAACATTATCGAAAAAGAGCGCCGTGGCGACTATCTGGGCGCGACAGTTCAGGTCGTGCCGCACGTCACCAACGAGATCAAATCATTCGTTCTGTCCGATCAGGGCGATGCGGATTTCATCCTGGTCGAGATTGGCGGGACGGTCGGCGACATTGAGGGCCTGCCGTTCTTCGAGGCCATCCGTCAGCTAGGCCAGGAACTTCCGCGTCGCCAGTGCTGCTTCATCCACCTGACCCTGTTGCCCTTCGTCAAGACGGCCGGTGAGATGAAGACCAAACCGACCCAGCACTCGGTCAAGGAACTGCGCTCGATCGGTATCCAACCGGACATTCTGCTGTGCCGTTGCGAGCAGGAAATCCCGGCCGAGGAGCGCCGCAAGATCGGCCTGTTCTGCAATGTCCGCGAATCGGCTGTTATCCAGGCGCTGGACAGCGAAAACATCTACGCCGTTCCGATCGACTATCACCGCCAGGGGCTGGACACCGAAGTGCTGAATGTCTTCGGCATGGAGGTCGAAGGCGAACCTGAACTGACGTCCTGGCAAGATATCACCCGGCGTTATCAGCATCCGGACGGTGAGGTCTCTATCGCTGTGGTCGGCAAATACACGGTCTTAAAAGACGCCTACAAGTCGTTGATTGAAGCGCTGTATCACGGCGGCATGGCCAACAATGTCCGCGTCAAGATCGACTGGGTCGAATCGGAAACGTTTGAAGGCGCACCCGATGCGGTGATCGAGCGGCTGGAAAATGTTCACGCCATTCTGGTTCCAGGCGGCTTCGGCGAACGCGGCGCCCTGGGCAAGATCGAAGCGGCGCGCTTTGCCCGTGAGAATGATGTGCCCTATTTCGGTATCTGTTTCGGCATGCAGATGGCGTGCATCGAAGCAGCGCGGAACCAGGCCGGCATCAAAGAGGCCTCCTCGACAGAATTCGGCCTGACCAGCGAGCCAGTCGTCGGACTAATGACCGAATGGCTGTCCGGCAACGAACTGACCAAGCGTGCGGCCGGTGGAAATCTCGGCGGAACCATGCGTCTGGGGGCTTATGATGCGACCTTAAGAGAAGGTTCTTTAGTGTCTGAAATTTATGGCGGAACCGAGATTTCGGAACGCCATCGCCACCGCTATGAAGTCAACCGTGACTACATTCCGCGTCTGGAGGCGTGCGGTTTGAAATTCAGCGGGCTGTCGCCAGACGGCCTGCTGCCGGAAATCGTTGAACGTGAAGACCATCCGTGGTTCATTGGCGTGCAGTACCATCCGGAACTGAAGTCGCGTCCGTTTGCCCCGCATCCGCTGTTCAAGAGCTTCATCGCTGCGGCCATGGAGCGCAGCCGTCTGGTTTAGGGCTTGCACATCACGCGTAGTGACGGCATAGGCACGGGCATCTTTTTTACAGGACCGCTGCCCATGCCCCGCCAACTCGTATCCTCCGGCTCTCCGTTCGAAGGCGAAATCGGTTTTTCCCGCGCCGTGCGCACAGGCAACCGTATTGAAGTTTCGGGTACCGCGCCGATTCGCGACGGCAAGACCGCCGGCATCGACGATCTCTACGAGCAGACCAGGACCTGCCTCGACATAATTGTCAAGGCGGTCGAACAGGCCGGTGGCAAGCCATCCGACATCATCCGTACCCGCATCTTCCTGACCGACATCTCGCGTTGGAAAGAGGCCGCCAAGGCCCATGGCGAAATCTTCGGTGACATCCGCCCGGCCTCCAGCTTCATCGGCTCCAGCGCTCTGATCAATTCGGAATGGCTGGTCGAAATCGAAGCCTCGGCGCAGATCGAAGACTAAGCTTGTCAGCGCGGCCATTTGGCCGCACTAATGCCAAATGGTTCTCAAAGACAATCTCGGCATAGCGGCGCGCACCGTTTTTTTCTTGATCGGCCTGCTCCTGCTGGTCGTGGTGGTTGCCACCATCTATCACGACTGGCCCCTGGTCCAGGCGCATAAATCGTCCCTGTTCGGCTTCGTCCTGACATGTCTGATCTGTTTGCCCCTCGGGATACTGATCCTGGTCTGGGCGGTGATCGGCCATATGAAGACCTGGCGGATCGCCACGGACGGCGTCCATATGCGTCAGATGAGCCTGACACACTGGGCCCATGAAAACATTCTGGAGCCGGCTGAGATCGCCGATATTCAGGTCGAATCGTTCAATCACGATGAACATGGCCGTAAATCGGCCCATTGGGTGATGATCACGACGACCGACGGTCGTCGTCACAAGTCGCCTCGCGTCTATGATCCCATGGTTGCCGAGGTTATGCGCTCACGGATTGCGGCCTTGAAGCCCGGCGTTGCGGATATTTCCGCTTTTACCCCTTGATCACCCAGGCAACATAAGGCATAAGGCCCGCCTTCTGACTTACCTTAGTGGTTGTTAGAAAATAGCTGTGCCTTGATATCGGGTGTGGTCGCAGTAGAAACTGCAACCGGGAAAGCGTCCTGCTTCAGTTATTTTCCAACGGGCCTAGTGTGGGTCTTCCCCTTTTCGTGCCTGAAGGCGTGCGCTTTCGGCCATTCCTAGAGAGAGAGTTCCATGGCCGTCCCCAAGCGGAAAACCTCGCCCTCGCGCCGTAACATGCGCCGTTCGCATGACGCCCTGGGCGCCAATCCCTACACCGAAGACAAGGACACCGGCGAACTGCGCCGTCCTCACCATGTCGATCTGAAGACCGGCATGTACAAGGGCCGCCAGGTCATTACCCCTAAGAAGGACTAATCCTTCCTCGATGTGCCAGAATTCAGAACGCGGGTCGCAAGGCCCGCGTTTTTGTTTGGGCGTTGACTTTGCGGCGAACCCGGCCTAGCAATATGAACAAGGTTCAAGCGCGGGGCGGGGGAAATGCGGAGTCTTTGGTTTACTGTCGTGATGATGATGGCACCGGTGACGGCGGCGGCTTTTACCATCGGGCCTCAGTCGACTTCGGACGAGATTCGGGCTGTCCGCCCGCTCCGGGTGCCGGCGCTTAGACTCAGTTACACACTGGACCAGGCCGGCGAGGCGCCTCAAGCGGGCACTGTCACCCTGGCGGATGATTTCACAGCCGTGTTTGATGAAGACGGGATCCGGGTGGAAGACATTGCCATCTGCCGCTCGCTCAGTTGGAAGGTGCAGGCGCATGCGTTTGACAACGACAGTTGCTATGCCATGCCGGCTTTCCGTATCGTGGAACTGCAAAACCGCCGCTATCTAGCCTCGCTAATGGCCGAAATCAAACCGTCGGACGGTAAGTCTCCCGCCAACCTCGCGCCCTATTGGGCCGAACAGGAACTGGCTGTGCAGACCGATCCGGTCGATCATCTGGTGGCGACGGAAGCGGAAACACAGATTGAATGGCGTCTCGGTAAGGATGTGGTGGTGACGACCAGCCAGCGGGGCCATGCCTTCACGGAACAGGAAAAGCCGCGGGTGGCCAGATATTTCGCCCGTTTTGTCAATTTGCATCCTCAGGTGCGCCGAGCGATTTTGACGTCCGGCCAGTGGCCCGAACGGATTCAGATCGAAAGCCGCTCCACGCCGCAGGCCACGACGGTCGTCCTAACATTTTTCGGCTATCGAAAGGGCAACGGTCGACTATCCGGTGCCGGCAGGATTGACACCGGCCCTGCGCCTGCAGGGCTCCCAATCTGCCGACGAAACCAAAGGAAGCGCTTCAGTTTTGGCAGTCGTCGATGGCAAAGGACCTCCCAAACCGGCGCTGAGTAGCCTCTTGGGTGAGATCGAGGCGGCCGCGGCTGACAGACCGATGGTGGCGGTCATGACTTTCTTCGGCGCAGCGCAGATTCACTACGGCCGGCTTATGGAGGATCCCGAGGCTAAAGCCGCGTTTAAGTACACTCTGCCTAGTCTAAAATCGGCTATGCAGGCGCCGGCGGCAGCGGACTTTATGACGGCGTCAGCTCTGGCCGGCGAAAAGGGCAAGGGGCAGGAACGTGAAGACGCCGCGCGCTACCTGGCGCGCGCTAACGATTTGGATGCCTTGCCCTACGGCGCGTTTCGCTATGTTACTTTCGCCAACCTGGTCAATGAAACCGAAGACGCCGCAAAGTGGGATCCGTCGATCCAGGCTGCCATGCCGTCACGGGCTGACTGTTTCTGGCGCTTTATCGCGGCGGCGCCGTGGACGGCCAATACCTACTACGATCTCGGCAACACGCTTTATGGCGAATACGACATGCCTAAGGCTTGGCGGGTATGGGATCTCGGCCGCGCCGCCGATCCCGACTGGAAGAGCAGCTTGATGAGAGGCGTACCGCAGCTTGAGGCCCGACTGCGCCGAGATTTTCCCGATAGTTTCTGACTCAAAAACCGGTCGAAATCGCGGCAGCCGCCTCGGGCACTTTTTCCAGTTCGTCACGTGGCACGGCGGCTACGGGGAAGCGGTCATCGTCCCAGGTGACATAGACGGTACCGGCGTTCGCCTTCGCGACTTCTGTTTCCGGAACGATCTTGTCCTCGTCTTCGGGATGAATGGTGACCGTTCCCAAACCCTTGACCTTGTGACTGACGCGGTCGCCATCCCGTAAGCTTTCCGTCTGCACCATCGTTACCTCCTGTGGCTGGAAAGGGCAGGGTGAGCGCAAGCTTGTAAGGGTTCAATGCGGGGCGCCCGGTCATGATTGGGCCACAGGGCAGGGCTAGCCTGGGGATGGCTAGGGGCTTTACAGACGAAGAGAGATGCCATGACCTTCCTCCCGCTGCTGGTCGCCGCACTTCTGGCCCAGGATCTGCCTGTCGACCCGCTGACGCCAGTTCAATACGGCCAGGTACAGTGCTTTTCGCCGGATGCAGCGACAAAAACCTGCAACTCCATCGCGAGATTTACACCGAATGGCGACGGGTACACGAATACAGCCACTATCCTGCTGTCCAGCCGACCAGCCATGACCATTACCACGACGACGCAGGTCCATGTGCGCGACGGCGCGGTTTGCGGCATCCTCCGTAACGAGGATGTTGAAGCCGCAAAGGTCAAGGTGGATGGCCGGGATCTGCCGCCTGAGGAGGCCATGCTGGTTGTCGCGGTGGTTTCTGACGTGGTGAATGACTATGTCGGTCAGGAGGTCTGTACGACCTATGTCGCCGCGGACAGCGGCCTGACGGCAAAGGCGACGATTCAGGGCAGTCCGCAACCTGAATTGGACCAGCCGATGATCTGGGTTTCGCCCAGTGAGGGCTATACGGTTGCGCCCTAGGCGACACAAAATTGTGACTTCGTCGTTGGACGACCCTGCTTGATCGGTCGTCGCGTACATGCGACACATGTCGCATATCTGCGACGAAAGATTTGCAATGCTCAGGCCGACGGACTTTGAACTGAAGCTGCTGCGTCCCCTCTGGCGGCGAGGGCGGCTCAGCGCGCGGGAGCTTCACGAGGCCAGCGCGGCTGAGACGGAATGGTCCTATTCGGCGACACGCAAGACGCTGGACCGCATGGTGGAGAAGGGGATGATCAGGGTCGAGCCGGTCCACGGGCTCAATACCTATGTGGCGCTTCAATCCAAGCTTCAGACCGTCGCGGCGCTGGCGAGTGCGTTTGCGCGGGACGTCCTGGAAACCGATGCCCCCTTGCCAGCAGCCGCTTTTGTTCACAGCAAGCTGGTGTCACACGACGAAATCGCCGAACTGGAAGCTCTTCTGGCGCAAATGTCCGGTCCTGATGGGAAGGATCAGTAATGTTGTCGAGCGAATTGATCCTGTTGGTATTTTTTGCCGTTCCGCTCCTCTTGAGTGGTGCCGTCGGCGGTTTGCAACGATTGCGTCCGGATGGGCCTGATGATGCGACTGACAAGCGTCTGCTGTGGGTCATGCTGGCGCCAATCGCGATCGGGGTTGTCGTCGTGCTGATCGCGCGGCTGGCGCCGGTGGATGTGCCGCTTCCGCTTTTGCCCATGGTCGAGGCGGATTTCCGTCAGGTTTCTGGCGATGTGACGGCCGCGCCGGTCACGCAAGGGATCGATATTCTGGCCTGGCTACCGGAAATGGGCCTGGCCCTGTACGGTGCAATTGCGAGTCTGCTCGGCGTTCGGCTCGGCTGGGCCTATATTCGTATGGCTGGCATAGGCGCATCGGCGCGTCGTCAACCTGGCCTGGGCGATGATGTCTGGGTAACTCCGGCCGCGATTCCGCCACTCACTTGGGGACGCAGGATCCTCGTGCCGCAAAGCCTGGTCAGCGATCTGCCGTTGGCGAACCTGTCACTGATTGTCCGGCACGAACGCGAACATCTGCGCCGTGGCGATCCTTTATGGTTTGCCGCTTTGGCTTGGATCGATGTCCTGGCCTGGTTCAATCCCTTTATCCGCCATCAGACCGCGCGTTGCCGGCTGGCAGCGGAACTTGCCTGCGATGCAGCCGTAACAGCTGCCTTGCCCGATATGCGACAGATCTATGCCGAAACCCTCGTCATAGCGCTGAAGCATGCCGCCGGAAACGTACTGGCATACGCTCCGGCGGCCTTCTCAAACGCTCAATCTGGAGATTACCGCATGAGAATTATGCAGATCATGCGCCCGTCACATGACGGACGCAAGCCCCGGCGGCTGTTGTTTGCCGCCATCGCCGTACTGGCCTTGCCTGCGGCCTTTGCCCAGTACGCCTGGTCGCAGGCGCCGGCCGCGACAGCTGAAAAGCCGGCCGATACGGTCACTGTCTTTCCGGTTTCCGGACGTATTTCCAGCGGGTTCGGTCCACGAATTCATCCGATTACGAAGGAGCCGTCCTTCCATAGCGGCATCGATTTCGCCGTCCATGAAGGTACCGAAGTTCACAGCATCGCTGCCGGAACCGTCAGCTTTGCCGGAGAGCGGGAAGGTTACCATCAGGTGGTCGAAATCGACCACGGCGGCGGGTTAAAGACGCGTTATGCGCAACTCGGCTCCGTCCGCGTCAAGGCCGGCGACAAGGTCAAGGTAGACCGCGTCGTTGCGACCTCGGGCGCTTACGGCACCGGACCGCACCTCCACTTCGAGGTCTGGCAGGACGCAAAGCCGGTCGACCCGTACGCGGTGCTCAATCCTGAGTCGTCTTCAGCTTTCAATATGAATTGGAGCGCGGACGAGATGGCGTTCGCGGGTGACGTAAGGCTTCAGAAAGGCGACCGCACCTTGATGGCCGACGAACTGCGGGTAAGGCGATAATACCCTGAAGGTGACCAGCCGTTGATAGGGCCTGTGCCAGCGTGCGCAGTCGCGGCTATGTAAAGGCTGGTCATATTCACATCGTCATCTTCACATCTTAGGTTACGCCGCATAAGCTGATGGGAATGAGGGGGAGGTTTATGGAACGCTGGTCGTTGCTTTTCGCGATCCTTTGGCTGACAACCGTTCCTGCTTATGCAGCAGAATTTCTAAAGGACGTAATGTGGTCGCGAAGCCCGGCTTCTCAAGAGCTGCCGGGGCTCTACTCGACGCGCACGGATGACGATTTCTCGGGATGGGTCGAAGTTTCATGCCGGATTCGAGACCGGTATGGACATCTCAAATGCAAGTTGCCTGAGATTGAGCAGAGATACCGCTACATGGCGACTTACACTCAAAGCTTGGTCGAGGGGCACTTTCAGGTCGACATGCAGCGGACATCTGGAGCCGCGGTCGGCAAGTGGGTCCGCGTCAGGCTGAACTTCGTCGCCGATTAGCCGATCCCGCATCGCGCTTGCCTCTGGCGGCGTCCCTTGCTAACAGGGCGCGAACTTTGACCGTCCCATAACGCAGGATTCCTCCCATGCCCGAAATCATCGATATCACAGCCCGCGAAATCCTCGACTCCCGCGGCAATCCGACGGTGGAAGTCGATGTCACCCTGGACGACGGCTCGTTCGGCCGCGCCGCCGTGCCGTCCGGCGCATCAACCGGAGCCCACGAAGCGGTGGAAAAGCGCGATGGCGATATGTCGCGTTACGGCGGCAAGGGCGTCCGCCAGGCTGTCGACGCCGTCAACGGCGAAATTTTCGAAGCGATTTCGGGTTTCGAAGCGCTGGACCAGCGCCGTCTCGACCAGACCCTGATCAATCTGGACGGTACGCCGAACAAGGCGCGCCTGGGTGCCAACGCCATCCTGGGTGTGTCGCTGGCGACCGCCCGTGCCGCAGCCGCTGCCACCAACCTGCCGCTCTATAAGTATGTCGGCGGCCTGAGCGCCCGCGTCCTTCCGGTGCCGCTGATGAACATCATCAATGGCGGCGCCCACGCCGACAATCCCATCGACATCCAGGAATTCATGATCGTTCCGGCCGGTGCTCCGGACTTCTCGGAAGCCCTGCGTATGGGCGCCGAGATCTTCCACGCCCTGAAGAAGGCGTTGAAGCAAGCTGGTCATAACACCAATGTCGGCGACGAGGGCGGTTTCGCGCCGAACCTGCAGTCGTCGGAAGAAGCGCTGAGCTTCATCATGAAGGCCGGCGAGCAGGCCGGCTATAAGGCCGGGTCGGATTTCTGGCTGGCCATGGACGTTGCCTCGACCGAGTTCTTCAAGGACAATAAGTACAATCTGGCCGGCGAAAAGAAGGTGCTGATCGCCGATCAGATGGTCGACTATCTGGAAAAGCTGGTGGATGCCTTCCCGATCTGTTCGATCGAAGACGGCATGGCCGAAGACGACTATGATGGCTGGAAGGCCCTGACCGAGCGCCTTGGCGACCGTATCCAACTGGTGGGCGACGATCTGTTCGTCACCAACCCGGACCGCCTGGAAACCGGCATTGTCGAAGGCATGGGCAACTCGATCCTGGTGAAGGTCAACCAGATCGGCACCCTGTCGGAGACCATGGATGCCGTCGATATGGCGCACCGCGCCGGCTATACGAGCGTCATGTCTCACCGCTCGGGCGAGACCGAAGATTCGACGATCGCCGACCTGTCGGTCGCCATGAACTGCGGGCAGATCAAGACCGGCTCGCTGGCGCGTTCGGACCGGACCGCCAAGTACAATCAACTGCTGCGCATCGAATCGCAGTTGGACGACGAAGCGGTTTACGCCGGCGTGTCGGTGATCCGCTGCTAAGTTATGGGGTGCGGGGCCAAAGAAGGTTTGTTAGGGCCCCGCATCTTCTTCTTTTCAAATAGAAAAGCCTCGTCCTCTTGGGCGGGGCTTTTCTATTTGAAAAGAAAGGACGTGGGGCCTCAGGCCCCACACCCCGTGACATGACAGCGTACCCGTGGTCACGTTTTGACAATATTGTTAAAAAGCCTGTGATCGCCGCGATAAATTCTTCGCCTCGGCGCGACATGATCCGTAACCGTTTGTTAACCGCGATGGCCGAAAACAGACGTGAAGCGTTGAGTACCGGTCCAGAAGGGGCGCAAGTCTATGTTTTTCCGATTGAGGCCTTACTTGCCCACTGCTCTTATTGCTCTTGTCCTCACCTATGTCTGCGTCCAATATTTGACGGGAGACAAAGGTTTCTTCTCGCAAGAAGCTCGCGACGCGGAAATGAAAGCCAAGACCGAACAGCTCGCTCAATTGAAAGCGGAGCGTTCCGATCTGGAAGCCCGCGCCAAATACTTACGAACCGACAATCTGTCGCGTGATCTTCTTGAAGAGCGCGCCCGTGTGCTTTTGGGCCTTTCCGAGCCGAAAGCCTACATCATTCGCCAACCCGTACGCGAAAACGTCGTTTCCTGAGCCGTCTTTAGCCCTTTACGCGAAGGCATTCCCCTCCTAAAGGAAGGGGCCTTCGATTTGCGCCGGCTGTGACGTGCGGTGCCTATCGACCTGAATTTACAGGCCGAAGTCCTTTCCGGCCGAACCTTGTGAGGGAGGTGTCCATGGCGCGTGCCGCCAAAGCCAGCGACAGCGGTAAAAAGCTGAGCAATGTCTCCAAAGACGAGCTGCTGAAATATTATCGTGAAATGGTGCTGATCCGCCGCTTCGAGGAGCGTGCCGGTCAGCTGTACGGCATGGGCCTGATCGGTGGCTTCTGCCACCTCTATATCGGTCAGGAAGCCGTCGCCGTCGGCATGGAAGCTGCCTCGAAGGACGGCGACCAGGTCATCACCGGCTATCGCGACCACGGCCATATGCTGGCCGCCGGCATGGACCCCAAGGCAGTCATGGCCGAACTGACCGGCCGCGCCGGCGGTTCGTCCAAGGGCAAGGGCGGTTCCATGCACATGTTCGATATCGCCACCGGTTTCTACGGCGGCCACGGTATCGTCGGCGCCCAGGTCTCGCTCGGCACCGGTCTGGCCTTCTCGGACTATTACCGCCAGAACGGCAATGTCTCTTTCACCTATTTCGGTGACGGCGCCGCTAACCAGGGCCAGGTCTACGAAAGCTTCAACATGGCCCAGCTCTGGAAGCTGCCGGTCGTGTATGTGATCGAAAACAACGAATATGCCATGGGCACCTCGCTGGCCCGCGCCTCGGCGACGGTCAACCTGTCGCAACGCGGCGCTTCGTTCGGCATTCCGGGCGAAACCGTCGACGGTATGGATGTTTTCGCCGTCAAGGACGCCGCCGAACGCGCGGCCGAACATGCCCGCTCTGGCAAGGGCCCGTACATCCTGGAAATGAAGACTTACCGCTATCGCGGCCACTCCATGTCCGACCCGGCCAAGTACCGCTCCAAGGAAGAGGTCGAAGAGGTCAAGACAACGCGCGACCCGATCGACCACATCAAGACCATGCTGCAGCAAGCCGGCGTGGCCGAAGACGAGATCAAGGCCATCGACGCCGACGTGAAGGCGATTGTCCTGGAAGCCGTCGAATTTGCTCAGACGTCGCCCGAACCCGATCCGTCGGAGCTTTTCACCGACATCTATACCGAGGCCTAAGCGTGAGGCGGGCGCCCAACTTTAAGAGGCGCCCGTAACGTTTTCAATCTTCAAAGGAAATCCGGCTGGATAAGGCCGGCTCAGGTGGTACGATACATGACAGACATACTTATGCCCGCCCTGTCTCCGACTATGGAGGAAGGCACGCTCAGCAAGTGGCTGATTAAGGTTGGCGATGAAATTTCCGCCGGCCAGGTGATCGCCGAAATCGAAACCGACAAGGCAACCATGGAAGTGGAAGCCGTCGACGAAGGCAAGGTCGAGGCCATCCTGGTCGACGCAGGCACCGAAGGCGTCAAGGTCAACACGCCGATCGCTCGCCTGGAAGGCGGCGCTTCGGCTTCCCCGGCTACCGTCCAGGCGGCTCTAGAAGCCGCTGTGGCACCGGCCGCCGAACCGGTCGCTGCGGCTGCCGCCGTGCCGAAGCCCGAAGTCCGTGATCCGGAGTTCCCCGAAGGCACGCCGATGGTCAAGATCACTGTCCGCGACGCCCTGCGTGACGCCATGGCCGAAGAAATGCGCCGCGATGACGCCGTGTTCCTGATGGGCGAAGAAGTGGCGCAGTACCAGGGCGCCTACAAGGTGTCGCGCGGCCTGCTGGAAGAGTTCGGCGACCGCCGCGTCATCGACACCCCAATCACCGAAATGGGCTTTGCCGGTATCGGTTCAGGCGCGGCCATGGCCGGCCTGAAGCCGATCATCGAGTTCATGACGTTTAACTTCGCCATGCAAGCCATTGACCACATTATCAATTCGTCGGCCAAGACGCTGTACATGTCCGGCGGTCAGATCAAGTCATCGATCGTCTTCCGTGGCCCGAACGGTGCCGCCGCCCGCGTCGCCGCCCAGCACTCGCAGGACTACAGCGCCTGGTACGCCAACGTTCCGGGCCTGAAGGTCCTGGCGCCGTATGACGCCGCCGATGCCAAGGGCCTGCTCAAGGCCGCCATCCGCGATCCGAACCCGGTCGTCTTCCTCGAACACGAGATGATGTACGGTAACGAGTTCGAAATTCCTGATGTCGAAGACTTCGTCCTGCCGATTGGCAAGGCCAAGATCCAGCGCGCGGGCAAGGATGTCACCATCACGGCGCACTCGCGCATGGTCGGTTTTGCCCTGAAGGCCGCAGAGCAACTTGCCGCCGAGGGTATCGACGTCGAAGTCATCAACCTGCGTACCCTGCGTCCGCTGGACACCGCCACCATCATCGCTTCGGTGAAGAAGACCAACCGTCTTGTGACCGTTGAAGAGGGCTGGGGTCCTTGCGGTATCGGCGCCGAAGTCGCCGCCCGCGTTGTGGCCGAAGCCTTCGACGACCTGGACGCCCCGCCGCTGCGGGTGCACCAGGAAGACGTGCCGATGCCCTACGCCGCCAACCTTGAAGCCATGGTGGTCCCGTCGGTCGAAAAGATCGTCAAGGCCGTCAAGGCCGTGACCTATCGCTAAGGAGCCAACCGCATGACTGATATTCTGATGCCGGCCCTGTCTCCGACGATGGAAGAGGGCATCCTGGCCAAGTGGCACGTCAAGGTCGGGGATGAAATCTCCGCCGGCCAGGTCATCGCCGAAATCGAAACCGACAAGGCGACCATGGAAGTGGAAGCCGTTGATGAAGGCGTGATCGAAGCCATCCTGATCGCCGCCGGCACCGAAGGCGTGAAAGTCAATACGCCGATCGCCCGCCTGGCCGGTGGCGCCTCTGCTCCGGCACCGGCGCCCAAGGCTGCACCGGCGGCCGAGGCCCCGAAAGCGGCCGAAGCTCCCAA
>NZ_GL883079.1:454422-468177 GCF_000204015.1 Asticcacaulis biprosthecium C19
CGCCGCTGCTCCCGCGTCTGCTCCGGCACCGGCCGTATCCGGTTCGCGTATCGCCGCTTCGCCGCTGGCGCGTCGTCTGGCAACCATGGCCGGACTGGATCTGAAGGGCATCACGGGCTCCGGCCCGCATGGCCGGATCATCAAGCGCGATATCGAAGAGGCCCAGAAGGGCGGCGCTAAGGCGCCTGTCGCGGCCGCTGCGTCGACCGCCGAACCGCGTAAGGTCCAGAGCCTGGAACAGATGGGTATCCCAGCCGGTTCCTACGACCTGGTTCCGCTGGACGGCATGCGCAAGGTCATCGCCCGCCGGATGACCGAGTCCTTCCGCGACATCCCGCACTTCCCGTTGACCGTCGACATCGAACTCGACGCCTTGCTGGCAGCGCGTGGCAAGATCAATACGGCACTGGAATCGCGCGGCATCAAGGTTTCGGTCAATGATATGATTATCAAAGCCGTAGCCCTGGCACTTAAACAAGTACCTGAAGCCAATGCCTCCTACACGCCCGAAGGCATCGCGATGCACCACAATGCCGATATTGCGGTGGCCGTGGCCATCGATGGCGGCCTGATCACCCCGATCGTGCGCAAGGCGGAAACCAAGTCGCTGGCCGAAATCTCGAAGGAGATGAAGGACCTGGCGCAACGGGCGCGTGACCGCAAGCTGAAGCCGGAAGAGTTCCAGGGTGGCACCTTCTCAGTGTCCAACCTTGGCATGTTCGGTATCAAGACCTTCACCTCGATTCTGAACGAGCCGCAGGGCTGTATCATGTCGGTCGGCGCCGGAGAGCAGCGAGCGGTTGTTCGCAATGGTCAATTGGCTGTGGCCACCGTGATGTCGGTGACCCTGACTTGCGATCACCGAGTGGTCGATGGCTCGATCGGAGCCAAGTTCATCAGCGCCTTCAAGCCGCTGATCGAAGATCCCATCAAGATGCTGGCGTAAGGGACTGATATAACATGGCTTATGATCTCGTTGTTATCGGTTCTGGTCCTGGTGGTTACGAAGGCGCCATCCGCGCCAGCCAAAACGGACTGAAGGTCGCCATCGTCGAGCGTGAACTGCTGGGCGGTATCTGCCTCAACTGGGGCTGTATCCCGACCAAGGCTCTGCTCAAGTCGGCCGAGGTGTTCGATAAAATCAACCACCTGTCCGACTATGGCCTCACCGGCGAAAAGCCTGGCTTTGACTTTGAGAAGGTGATCGGCCGTTCGCGCGCGGTGGCCAAGCAACTCAATGGCGGCGTCGGCTACCTGATGAAGAAGAACAAGATCGATGTGATCGAGGGCTTCGCGACGCTGGAACCCGGCAAGGACGCCCCCAAGGTGGTGGTCAAGCTCACGGCCGGCGGCACCAAGGACGTCGAAGGGAAAAACGTCATGCTGGCGGTTGGCGCTCGGGCCCGGGAAATCCCGGCCATCGGCGCCGTATCGGATGGCGATCGCATCTGGACCTATCGCAATGCGTTGACGCCCAAGAAGATGCCGAAGTCCCTGGTAGTCATTGGCTCTGGCGCCATCGGCATCGAGTTCGCGAGTTTCTATCGCTCGCTCGGCGCTGACGTGACCGTGATCGAAGCCCTGGATCGGATTTTGCCGGTTGAGGATGTCGAAGTTTCGGCCGAAGCGCTCAAGGCCTTCGAAAAGCGCGGCATCAAGTTCCGTGTCGGCGCCAAGGTGATCAAGGTCGAAACGACCAAGGACGGCGTGGCTGTCGCGGTTGAGATTGCCGGCAAGACGGAAACCCTGGCGGCAGAAGGCTGTATCGTCGCGGTCGGGATCGTTGCGAATACGGACGGCATCGGCTTGGAAAAGCTGGGCGTCGAGATGGACCGCGGCCACGTCAAGAACGACAGTCATGGCAAGACCAACGTGAAGGGCCTGTTCGCTATTGGCGACTGCGCCGGACCACCTTGGCTGGCGCACAAGGCATCGCACGAAGCGGTGCATGCGGCAGACTATATGGCCGGGCGTAAGCTGTCGAACCTGAACCCACCGATCCCGGGCTGTACCTATGCAACGCCGGAAGTGGCCTCCGTCGGTATCACCGAGCAGGGTGCGAAAGAGAAGGGGCTGGACGTGAAGATCGGCCGCTTCCCATTCAAGGCCAATGGTAAGGCGATCGCGGCCGGCGAGTCTGGCGGTTTCGTCAAGGTGATCTTCGACAAGAAGACCGGCGCTCTTTTGGGCGCCCACCTGATCGGCGCGAACGTCACCGAGATGGTTCAGGGCTTTTGCCTGGCGATTACCATGGAAGCGACTGAGGAAGATCTGCAGGGGACGGTGTTCCCGCACCCGACCATGTCGGAAGCAATTTTGGAAGCGTCGCTGGACGCTGACGGCAGAATGATCAACCTGTAATGGGGTTTGGGGCCTGCGGCCCCAAGTCTTTCCTTTACCAAAAGAAAAGCTCGGCCCCCTTTTTGGCCGGGCTTTTCTTTTGGTTTGGGAGGACGTGGCCACAGCCTCATGCGTATTGCAAGTTACCGTCATCCACTTGCGGTTTAAAAGCTAAGTCACTTTTATTCCAAAAGCTTTTCTACCCTTCGCTTCCCGCTGATATGACATCTTCCTATCTCTGCCCACCACGTCCCGGGATGTGATCCTGCCGTTCGTATTATGTCTCACGCGAAGGCGCGAAGTACGCGAATAGACATCGACACGCCCAGCGCCGAAAGCGGACACCAATGGAATGTCGTCGGCTGGGCCGGACAGGACGTCGAAGCGTCGCGTCCTTCGCGTCCTCGTGTAAGACATACTCCCAGCCAATTGGTGCAATCCCCCCTTACGCGGTCGTGACATAAAAGCCGCATCAATCGCCTTATATGCAACGGTCGCCTTTTCTTTCGGCGACCTATCCCTATATATCGTCAGTGAACCGAACAAAGCCTTTGGCCATCAGGGCACTACCTTATTGAAACCTAAAGGTTAAATTCATCGTTTGTTTATCTTGCCGGTGGCATGCTTATCGGGTTGTTTGTGCAGGAGTTTGTACCGTGCAGTTGTTGCGTTACCTGATTATGTTGTTAACCCCAGCCACGCCCTTGCGGCACTGATCCGACGCAGGATCAGTCGCTCGATTAGCGCGATTGCCACGAGGCTGATCCCCAAAACCGGCAGGCACACCGCCAGGACCAGGATGAGCACGGCCAGACCCGGCCCCAGACGCTCATCCGGCAAGAGCGCAGGCGCGCCCAGGCTATTTTTTGGACGCCTTTGCCACCACATGACCACCGCGCTGGCGCAAAGGGTGAGCAGGCCGGTGGCCGTGAGCAATCCCAACAACTGATTGACCCAGCCGAACAGGCGGCCTTCGTGGGCGGCGATGCCGACGCCGACAACCTGATCCACGACCTTCTTGTCTTCGAAACCTTCGCGACTGATGACCTCCAGCATTTGCGGCTCAATCATCAGGCTGACGCGTTCCAACGGTGAGCCGGGTTCGGCCGACAACTTCCACAGACTGCCTTTGGCGGGCGCCGACAGGATGAGCGGCGGCGGCAGCTCCATCCCGCGGGCCATATCCGCCATGCCATCGAGTGGGCTCAGATTGACGGGGGCCTGGTTTTCGGCCTTCGCGGCAGCTCGTTCGCTGGCGCGGCCCTGTGTCCACGACTGGGTGACAGCCGGTTGCCCAAGCTTACGGATTTCTTTGAAGGCGCTGCCCCAGACAAAGGTCCACGGCAGTCCGCTGATCAACAGCGCCAATGCGAAACCCGACACCCAGATGCCTGTCACCGCATGGATATCGCGCCAGAAGATGCGCTTGCCCAGGCCGAACCGGGGCCGCAGAACACCGGCCAGCCCCCTGGCCTGACGTGGCCACCACAGATACAGGCCAGTCAGGATCATGACAATCGCCCAGCACGCAGCGAGCTCGACAATGACCTCACCGAAACGGCCGCTGACTAGTTCGCCATGGATGGTCTTAACCACCGCCATAAAGCGATCGTTTTCAGCGACTTGTTTCAGGATGCTTAAACTTTGCGGATGGACGTAAACCCTCAGTTTCTCACCGCCTTTTTGCAGGGTGACCCGCGCAGCATCATGGTCGTTGGCCCGTATTTCCACAGCCTTGAACACCGCGCCTGGCACGGCGGCTTGGGCCGCACGCACCTGTGCCGACAGCGGTTGCGCCGTGCCGGCGAACACAAGGTTATCAAACGGCGCGTCGAAGGCAGCCTCTATCTGCGGTTTGAACAGATAGATGGGACCGGTGATCGAAAGAATGATGATGAACGGCAAGCAGACCAGGCCGGCATAGAAGTGCCAGCGCCAGATCATGCGATAGTCGATAATGGCCTTTCGGGCCTGGTCTGCGGCCTGTTGCATGTCAGCCTCCCGTCAGCCGGATACCGACAAAGACCGCGGGGCCTTCGCCGGGCCAGAAGACCCTTTGCGACGACGCGGCGACCTTGGTGAAATCGGTGACCGCATTGACGCTGGAAACATAACGCGTGTCAGCGAGATTGCGAGCATCGATAAAGACATCGACAGACTTGCTCACCTTCTTAGACAGGCTCAGGTTCCAAACCGTATAGCCCGGGGCTTGCTTGGTGTTGGCGTAATCGACCCAAACCTCCGACGGCACCCATTCCACCGATGGCGCGACCTTCCAGCCGTCGCGGTTGAAGGCCAGTTCGGCGCGATAATAGTGTTCCGGTATGACGGGCAGGGTGGCGTCACCGTAGGTCTTATCGCCGTCGAAATGGAAATCCGACCAGGTGTAGGTCTGGCGCAAGGTGGTTTCCCATCCGCTCACGGCCCCCATCTTCCAGTCCAGAGCCGCTTCCAATCCTTGGTGGACGGTGTGCTCAGCATTGAAGCTCGCCGCCGGAATATCGGGCGACACGATGAAGTTCAGCATCTCGCCATCGATCTGCGCGCGATAGACGGCCAGGTCCCAGATCAGATGCGCGCTGCGGCCACGTGTGCCGACCTCGAACGTTGTGGCGTCCTGGAAGTCTACCGGCGTAAACTGGGGCAGGGGGGACTGCACCAGAGCGCCATAAGTCGGCGCCTCGACAGACCGCGTCAGGTTGGCGAACACCTGATAACCCTGTTCGTTTTGCCACAACACGCCAAAGCGTGGTGCGAACCAGTCGAAACTCTTGTCGGCATTGTTCGCCGCGTTCAGCCGGTTGGTGTAATTCCGCTCGGTCCAGCCATAGGATCCCCCGGCAATCAGTGCCAGTTCGTCACTGACAAACAGCCGGCCTTCACCGAACACATCCCAACTGGAAGCATTCTGCGCTGCCAGCCCGGTCTGCGCACCCGGCGAACCATTGGCGTTGACGTAGTTTTGGACGTCGGTCAGACCAGCGCGATAATTGACGCCAGCAAAGACATCAGCGCGGCGGCTGAACAGAGACCCCTGACCGTCGAAGCGGGCAAAGGCACCGTAATTCTGGTAATTGTAGTCGATATAGACGGAAATCGGGTGGATCAAGTTCTTCCACGCCGCGTAAACACCGGCATTTAAGCGCCAGTTATCATTGAGTTTCCAGTCGGTCTGGACCGTCGACCTGATCGACACGACATTGCGGCCGTATTTCAGATCAGGATAGTTGGCGGCCGTCGTCGCCGTCGGCGAGTTCAGCGCCTGATCCAAAGTCAGACCGCCGGCGATGCGCTGATCCAGGTCATTGGCCTGTAGGATCAAACGTATGGACCGGTCCTCGCCAAAAGTCCTGCCGGCATTGACCGTCAACCGCTTGGCTTCCTGCTGCGAGTTGTCACGCCAGCCATCGGCCTTGGTTGCGGTCGCGGCGACGTACAGGTCGTAATCGCCCAACACATCGGCATAGGCCACATGGCCACGCAACGTACCGAAAGATCCTCCCTCAACCCGCACCAGACTGCGATAGCCGGCATTCAGGCCCGTCGGAGTGACGTAGTTGACGGCACCACCCAGTTGCGCCCCGCCGAACCGCAGCGCATTGGCGCCCTTATAGACCTCGACATAGCGGACGCTGAGCGGATCCATCTCCTGGAAGTCGCCCGAGCCGTCGGCCTGGTTCACCGGCACACCATCGATGGCCAGCCAGGAACCGCGATTGTGCGCCGAATTGCCAATGCCGGAGCCGCGGATCGAAAAGCGGCCATCCTCGCCAAACTTCTTCTGGGCGAAGACACCGGAGACGCTTTTCAGCGTATCGAAAAGCCCCAGGGCATAGCTGTTGTCATAGGATTCGCGGGCGACCACGGCGACGGAGCCGGGCGTCCGCGACAGCCTGGCGCGCGTTTGCCGGACCGGCGCGGGATCATCGGGGTTGATGCGGCCGGTGACGATGACCGTGTCGGATTCGGTTGCGGTCTCTTCGGCATGCGCCACAAACGGGATCAGCGGCAGGACCGACGCCGTCGCAAGGAGTATGGCGACGAGCGCCTTCGTTTTCAGGGTTTTCACAGTATGTATCCGTTTCAAAAAGCAAGCAGGGGCGCGCCGTTCGGCACGCTACGAGATCAGGCTTGATTTTGACACGGAGGGCCGCAGGAATGCGGGCGCGGTGGCGCACGGGCCTTGACAGGCGAGCGGCCGATATCGGGTTCCAGGTCCGCGTAGGTAACGGTGTAGATGGCAGGTTCGGAGGCAATCGGCGGGGTTTGGATGCCCGTAATTGAAGCCAGGACGCAATCGGCGCACTTCAGCCCCATGACGTCCGATTTGTCGGTCCTGGCGGTGGCCGATTCCAGCGTGTCGTCGTTACACATGACGGGCGTGCTGTGGCCCATGGACAGGGCGAGCGCCTGAACCGGGAAGAGCGCTTGCGAAACCAGGGCGAAGATCACGGCAAAACAGGCCCAGAAGCGCACTTCCGGGACCAGTTTGCGGATCAAGGGAGATGCCGTGGTCATCGCGCCGCTTTGGACGACGTCACGGCAAGTGTCAAGGGTCTCAATGTCGCACTCAAGCGGCGCGAGCTTCGACCTCGGCCAGTTTCTGCAGAGTCACATAGTCCGTCTTGCCGGACCCCAAAACCGGTACGGCATGGACCTTGACGATCTTCTTCGGAACAGCCAGGGCCGGGGTGCCGTTCTTCTTGGCGTGATCCGTCATGCTGGCGACGTCAGCGTCGGGACGATCGGTGATCAGGATAAGGCGCTCGCCCTTCCTGTCGTCGGCAATCGCAACGACGGCGTGGCGGCTATCCGGCCACACGGCTTCGGCCAGGCGTTCGACGGCCGTCAGAGAGATCATCTCGCCTCCGATTTTGGCGAAGCGCTTGGCGCGGCCAACGATGCGGACAAAACCGTCCTCGTCGATGTTCACGATGTCGCCCGTGTCGTGCCAGCCATCAATGGGCGCCTCTACCAAATCCGGAGATTCCAGATTAAGATATCCGGCCATGACGTTGGGGCCTTTGACAAAAAGCCGGCCGCCCTCTTTGATTCCTTCGACCGGATCGAGGCGGTATTCCATACCGGGCAAGAGTTGGCCGACTGTGCCGAACCGGTTGTCCTCGGGGTCGTTGACCGCCACCACAGGTGAGCATTCCGTCACGCCGTAACCTTCGACGATTGGCATGTCGAACAGAGCGTGGGTTTCTTGGCGCACCTTTTCGGCGCCGCAGACCACGAACTTCAGGGTCGCGAAGTCTTCCTTGTCGCCATTGCGGGCGTACTGGTTGACGAAGGTGTCGGTCGAGAAGAGCAGCGACGCATGGGTCGACTTCAGCAGTCCGGGAATCTGTTTGACGTGCAGCGGCGACGGGTACTGGAAGCTGCGCATGCCGGTCAAAAGCGGCAAGACGACTCCGCCGGTCAGGCCCAGCGAATGGAAGATCGGCATCGGGTTGAAGGCCACCCAGTCGGGGCTGAGCGTGATGTGCGCCTCGATCTGACGCGTATTGGAGACCAGGTTCGCTTGGGTGAGCACGACACCCCGCGGTGTCCCGAAGCTGCCTGAGGTGAACAGGATGACGCCGGGATCTTCCGGCCGCGTCTTCTTAATAAAGAGATGCGGCATTTTGGCCGCGAGGAAGGCCTTGGCCTTGTCCAGCGGGCCGATCTCGCCGCGAATGTCGTCCAGGTACAGGATACGGACATACTGGCTCATCGATTCGACGAGGTCTTCCAGCTTGGCCTGCAGGACGAAGCGACGGGAGGTGACCACGGTCTTGATCTGGGCAACCTGCGCGGCTGCGCGGACATTGGCCTGACCCGCGGTGAAGTTGATCATCACCGGCACCCGACCCAGGGCGTGTAGCGACCAGAAGGACATGGCACCGCCGACCGATGTCGGCAGCATCAGGCCGACACGCTGCTCCGGGATATGGCGTTTCAACAGTCCGGCCAGGGCGAAGATGCCGGCGAGAAACATCGTATAGCTCAGGGGCTTGCGCTCCTGGTCTTCGATGATCACCTTGCTGGAACCGTATTTGGCTTGTGCCTTGAGAAAGGCATCGAACAGCGACGAGTTACACTCATCGGCATTAAGTGGGCGCTTCATGCGCTCTGAACTCCCCTCGGGTAACGGTCGCCGGGGGCCACCGCCCGCGATCCTTCCCGTGCCCTGGTTGACACCGCTTCGATCAAGCCCCTGATCCGAAGCAGCAATTGGAGTGCATCATAGACGATCCGCGGAGGCGGTAAAGTCTGATTTACGTAGCGGCGCCATTGAACAACAGGTCAAGGGCCGTAGTGACGGCGGTAATCGCCAACTTCATCAAAAAGTCAAACAGATCGGCGTCCATCTTCATCATCCATCTTACATACGGGGATGCGGGCGGGGGGAACCGCTGGCCGGTTGGGGGACGGCCGGCGGTACGCTTTACAGAACAATGCGACTTAGCTGCCGACTTTCACGCCTACCGTCGGAGCGACGCGGACGGTGACTGCCGTTCGGACGGAGGGTGCCGGCGCAGGCACTCCTTTCAGCAGGATGACCGGCGCAGAGGCGGTGGCGACGTCGGCGACCACGACCACGCGGCTGACAGCCTTTGCCTTGACCGGCGTCTCCGCCATGGCCACCTTGACGGTCTTGAGTTTGACCGGCGGCGCGGGCGGGGCTGGAACCGACGGCATGGCAACCGGGGCAGCGGGGGGCGGGGGTACCATGTCGTCGGAGCTGGCCAGAGGGGCCGGCACTTCATGGAAGGCTTCCGGCGCAGGAGGCGGCGTCATGCGGCGATGGCGGCGCATGTCATCCTTGGCGCGCTGGGCGTCGGCGCGCGCCTGCTCGGCGATGGCCTCGACATCGATCGCCTCAGCGACGGCAATATCGGCTTTGTGATTGGCCAGATCCGCCCGAACCTGGGCTGCGATCGCATCGGGATCGATGCCGTGATTGTGGATGCCCTGGCGCTCCATATCGGCCTTGGCGCGTTCCATATCGGCGCGGACCTCTTCGGCAATGGCCTCTGCATCGATGTGGCGAGCAGACTCGATGTCGGCCTTGGCGGCCAGGAGATCGGCACGGACCTCGGCGGCTATGGCGTCGGGATCGATATCCTCGAGATTACCTTCAAGCCATTCGCCGTCCTCATTGATGGCCCAAGGATGCTCACCGTACGCAGCGTCCAGAGCGGCCACGACATGCGTAGCGTCGCCTTCAGCATGGTCGTGATCCTTGGCGTCGCAGGTTTCGTCCTCAACAGCCAGCGGCTCCGGGGTCTTGGAACTGGCCGCCACCTGGGCCACCGGGGTGATAAAGGCGGCCAACACCAGGAGAATGACAGGCAGGGCCAGGGCAGCATGAGGCCGTGTCTTGCCGCGAGCCATGGGGGCCTTTTCGCCCAGCATACGGGCAATACGGCCCATCAGGCTCTTGCCTTCGCCCTGGCCGTTCAGCGCCATGGCCAGGCGGGGGGCGCCGCGGCGTTGTTCTTCGAGGCTGAGCAGGGCCGTGGCATAGGTCAATGGGTCGTCGCACGCCTTCAGCGCGGCGTCATCACAGCACAGTTCGCGCTGTTCCCGCAGAACCCCGCCCAGCCACCAGACGGCCGGATGGAAAAAGAAGACGGTTTCGATGACGTTTTGGACCAGATTCCAGGCGTAGTCGGCGCGGCGGATATGTTCCAGTTCGTGCGCCAGCACCGCGTCCAACTGGTCCGGTGTCAGAGCCATCAGGGCCGAAGCCGGAAGATAGACGATCGATCGGAAGGCGCCGATGACGAAGGGACCGGAAATATGGGGATGCAGGCGCAGGCGGACCTTACCGGTCAGTCCGAGGCGACGAACGGCCCAGGCAAAGCGATTTGCGAGTGATTCCGGAACAGGTTGCGCATGTTTCTTTAAGCGATGGATCATGTAGAGGCCCGCCAGGGTCCGGCATGACAGGGCGACCACGCCCAGCAGCCAGGCGGCTTCAACCCAGGGGAGGACGGTTTGCAGGCTAATTGCCTGATCTCCGCCCAGCGCCGGCAGCAGTACCGGGTTGGCGACGGCGACGCCGGCGTCCGGTGTCAGGCGGACGACCTCGTAGATGAAGGTGGCAACCGCCGCTGCGGCCGTGGCCAGCAAGGTGCCAAGCGCCAGGACGTAGCGCGTCTGGCTGCGCATACGCGGTCGCAAAAGATCAGCGGCCTTGTACAGGGCGGCGAGGGCGGCGGCCTGCCAGCAGAAATGCAGGAGGGTGAAGCCCCAGGCTTCAAAGAAGACAACCGGCGACATCATGATTGGCCTCGCTTGCGCTCGATTAGCGCCTTGATAAGTTGCAGTTCTTCATCGCTGGTCGGCTGCATCGACAGGGCGTGCATGGCCAGAAGGGCGGTTGAGCCCGAAAACAGTTTTTCACTCAGGTCGCGCAGCAATTGCCCCTGCATGTCGGCTTCGGCCATGGCGGCGTGGTAGATATGCGCCTTGCCGGCTTCGGTGCGGGTCACCAGACCCTTTTCGGTCATGATCTGCATGGTCTTGAGCGCCGTGGTGTAGCCCATGGGGCGCTCGGCGTTGAGGACTTCGTGCACATCACGCACGGTCGCTTCGCCCTTCGCCCAGAGGACACGGAGAATTTCCAGCTCGGCTTCGGTGGGTTTCTTGGGAGGCAGAGTGTCAGAATAGGTCATGGACGTTATATACGAAACGCTTCGTAATGTGTCAACGAAGTTTTTCGTAGGTCGCTAAATCTTGGTCAGTTCGGTTTGGATAAAGGCGGCAACATCTCTGCCCAGAGCCTGCGGGCCTTCATTCGGCATCACTTCGCATCGGGGCAGGCGGGCGCATAGATTGCTGGCAGCATTGGCCTCGCCGGTCGAATCGGATTTCGGCGCGATAACCCGCACCGCGGCCGGCCGGCGCTTCAGGGCGACCACCGGCAGATGCAAACCGTTCAGGTCGGCATATGCCTTTTTGACCTGCTTTTGCCAGTTGTCACTCTTCACCTTCAGGCGCAGGTCGGGATTGGACATCTGCCAGTTCTGGCCGATTTGTCCCCAATAACTCTTGGGCACGTCCTCGCGATGCCAAATATTGCCCTTGGAAATATCGCCGCCGACATAGGGGTCGTAGCCGACAAAACCGCCGACAGAATCGGATTTCAATACGGTCGACAGGGCCAGTGAATTGATGGCGCTGTACCCTGTGCCGACGACAAACAAAGGCTTGTCTGCCGTCGGCTTGACGATGTCATTGATGAAGCCGGTCGCCGCGACCTGAGAATCCTTGGCCCCGGCGGCAAAGACAGCATCATTTTGCAGCAGGTAGCGGCCGGCACCACCCTGGCCTGGCGCTTCGAACAGCCACACCCCGTAGCCCGCGTCCAGCAACTGGCGCATGACTTCGAAATAGCTTTCGGCGGGGTAATCGGGATCGGCGAGGATGAGCACCTGGGCCTTCGGGTTGACGGGTGGCGAGGCTACGCCGTAGCGGGCTTCCGGAAGGTTTTTGGCGCGATAGGCGCCCCACACAAAACCTTGCGGCGGGAAATACTGCGGCGATAACCCTGGTGGAATCTGGCTGTCCAGAAAAGCCTGACCCGGCTGCATATCCCTGGTCGCGCTCTTGATCTTGTCGCAGCCAGCAAGGCTGGCGGCCGCACAGACGGCAACCACGGTAAAGCGCAGAGTTCTGGACAAGACAAACGGTGACATAAGCCCAGACTATAGGCGAGATTTTCCGGAGGCGCTACCGCGGCCGATCACGCTTTGCAACAATCGTGATGCTTTGCGCGACGGGAATTGACTTGATCTTGCCGGCCTGAAGCGCCAATGAACGAATATACCCTTGTAAGTGAGCCCCATGGTCACCCTGATCAACCGTGTCGACGCCACAGACCGCGAGCTGCGCCACCCCGAAAAGCAGAACCGCCCGGATTCTTCGATTCTGAAAAAGCCGGATTGGCTGCGGGTCAAGGCGCCCGGATCTTCGGGCTACATGGACACCCAGAAGATTGTACGCGAAGCCAAGCTGCACACCGTGTGCGAAGAGGCGGCGTGCCCCAATATTGGCGAGTGCTGGTCCAAGAACCACGCCACCATCATGATCATGGGCGACACCTGTACGCGGGCCTGCGCCTTCTGCAACGTAAAGACCGGCCTGCCGGCGCCCCTGGATGCCGATGAACCGCGACGGGTTGGCGAAACCGTTGCCCTGATGAAGCTGGCCCACGTGGTGATCACCAGCGTCGACCGCGACGACCTGAAAGACGGCGGCGCCGAGCACTTTGCCGAGGTCGTGCGTCAGATCCGGGCGCAATCGCCGGCGACGACGATCGAGATCTTGACACCGGATTTTCTGCGCAAGGATGGCGCGGCCGAGATCGTCATCGATTCCAAGCCCGACGTTTTCAACCATAATCTCGAGACTGTGCCGCGCAACTACCTCAAGATCCGGCCCGGCGCGCGCTACTTCCATTCGCTGCGCCTGCTGGAAAAGGTTAAGGAGCGCGATCCCCAGCAGTTTACCAAGTCCGGCATCATGGTCGGCCTGGGTGAAGCCAAAGAGGAGGTCATGCAGGTTATGGACGACATGCGGTCAGCCGGCATCGATTTTATCACCATTGGCCAGTACTTGCAGCCGACGCGCAAGCACGCTGCCATCGACCGTTTTGTCACGCCGGAAGAGTTCAAGGCCTACGAATCGATCGCCCGCGCCAAGGGCTTTCTGATGGTGTCGTCGTCCCCCCTGACCCGGTCATCGCACCATGCCGGCGAGGATTTCGAAAAGCTGCGCGCCGCGCGCGCCGCAAAGAAGTAGATCAGAAAACGTCGCCAAGGCATTGATCTGGTTCGTTTCCTGTGAGTTCGACGTTTCGTGGCCTTGACAAACACGCTGCAGATGCGAACTTTCGGCCGACGCCGTTGTGACGCAACCCCGCCCAAAGAACTGCCCAAAGAACCGATATGCCCAAATTTCACATCGAACGAGTCTTGCCTTACGACGCTGTCAAACTGTGGGAGATGGTCGGCGATGTTGAGCGCTATCCGGACTTCATTCCCTGGATCACCAGGCTGCATGCCTATAATCATCAGGTCGCTGGAGAAGGCGAGACGCGTTTCGATGCTGATATTAGTGTCGGCTTCAAGATGTTGCAGGAAAAGTTCTCCACGCGTGTCACGCGCGCCGCACCGGGGCTGACGGTCGACATGAATCTTATCCGCGGTCCCTTCAAGGAAATGGACGGTCGTTGGACGTTCACAGCGGCAGAAGGCGGCACCAGGATCGATTTTGACATGGACATGGCGTTTAAGAACCCGGTTCTTAACGCGCTGTTCAAGGCCAATTTCAACATCGCAGTCAATCGGCTGATCGCCATCTTCGAGCATCGGGCCCGCCAGTTGTACGGCGAGGGCGCCGCCTGACTTTAGAGCGGGT
>NZ_GL883079.1:468282-548515 GCF_000204015.1 Asticcacaulis biprosthecium C19
AGCGGCCCAGCGTATCGAGCGCCCATTGCAGGGCGTACTCAACGCTTCTCTCCCGGACCCGTTCACGGCCGATATCGCCGAACTGCATCACCTGGACCAGTGTGATGTCCTGATTTTCGATATCGGTATAGCTTAGCCCAAAACAGACCATGCCGACGGGCTTTTCGGCCGAACCGCCGCCGGGGCCGGCAATTCCGGTAACACTCAACGCCAAGTCGGCATTGGCAGCCGTGCGTGCCCCGTCGGCCATGGCGGCGGCGACCTCGAGGCTTACGGCGCCGTGGGCGATGAGCAGGACTTCCGGGACGCCGGCCAGCGCCGTCTTGGCGGCATTGGAGTAGGTGATCAGGCCGGTCTCGAACACCTGCGATGATCCCGCTACCGAGGTGAGGGCGGCGGCGATCAGTCCACCGGTGCAGCTTTCGACCGTGGCGATCGTCTTGCCTTGATCCTGCAGGCGGTGGACCAGTTCGGCGGCGAGTGACCTGCTGTTCATGCACCTATCCTTGTCGACGGCCGCGACGGCGGGCAATAAAAAAAAGCGGTCCGAAGACCGCTTTTTCATTTCATCAAACGCCCGGGTGAAGCGGAGCGTCAAGGTTGGCATTGGCGAAGTCCCAATTGACCAGGCTGGTCAGGAAGGTCTCGATGAACTTGGGGCGCAGGTTCTGGTAGTCGAGATAGTAGGCGTGTTCCCAAACATCCAAGGTCAACAACGGCTTGTCGCCCTTGGTAAACGGGGTTTCGGCGTTGCCGGTCTTGGTGACCTTCAGCTTGCCATCCTCGCCCAGAACCAGCCACGCCCAACCCGAACCGAACTGGGTGGCACCGGCCGTCTTGAATTGCTCGACGAAGGCATCGTACGAGCCAAAGTCGACATTGATCTTATCGGCGATCGCGCCGGTGGCTGCGCCGCCGCCATTGGGCTTCATCGACGACCAGAAGAAGGTGTGATTCCACACCTGCGCGGAATTGTTGAACACGCCCGGGTTCTTGCCGTCCGACGCCTTGACGATCTCGACCAGCGACAGGTTTTCGAATTCGGTGCCGGCGATCAGCTTGTTCAGGTTGTCGACATAGGCCTTGTGGTGCTTGGCGTGGTGGAAGCTGAAGGTATTGGCCGACATGTGCGGTTCCAGCGAATCGCTGGCGTAGGGCAGGGGCGGCAATTCGAAAGCCATGACAAACCTCGTTGCAATAGGGGAGGAGACGCAGTTACCCGGCTCATATATTGGGCGCCCATAGCCATTTCAAGGCCAAGTTTACTGAGAATGCTTCGCAGTAAACCATAGAAACATAAGGGTTTTCATATTTCAATGGCACAGACCGCCTGGGCGGCCAGCCCTTCCTGACGACCGGTAAAGCCCATGCCCTCGGTCGTGGTCGCCTTGACGCTGACGCGGTCGATGGCGATGCCGAGGATTTCGGCCAACCGCGCGCGCATGGCTTCGCGGTGCGGTTTGATCCTGGGGCGTTCGCAGATCAGGGTAACATCGACATTGACGATGCTGCCCCCCCTTTGCGTAATCAGATCAACAGCATGCAGCAAGAACCTGTCGCTGGAGGCCCCCTTCCACTGCGGATCAGTTGGTGGGAAATGGTCGCCGATATCGCCCAGACCGGCTGCGCCCAACAGGGCATCGGTCAGGGCATGCAGGCCGGCATCAGCATCGCTATGGCCGATCAAGGTCTGGGTGTGGACGATTTCCACGCCGCACAGCCAGACACTGTCGCCTTCGCCCCAGCGATGGGCGTCAAAGCCCTGGCCGATCCGGATCTGTTTTGCGGGCTTGTCCATCAGGGCTTCCAATAAAGAAAAATCGACGGGATAGGTCAGTTTGTGCAGCCGAACATCGCCTTCGACCAGGGCGACCTCGATCCCCGCTGCGGCCGCCACAGTGGCTTCGTCGGTCGCTGGGCCACCCGACCAGATCTCGTAGGCTCTGACGATATCGCCAAAGCGGAACGCCTGGGGAGTCTGGGCGCGCCACAGGCCGTCACGCGACGGTGCGCCAGTCACCACCTCCGCGCCGGATTTCAGAGAATCTGTTATCGGCAGCGCCAGAATTGCCGCACGTCGCGTCTCAAGACTATGCAATAGCGCATTGATATGGCGTGACTTTAACAGAGGTCTAGCCGCATCATGAATAAGCACCAGGTCTCGTTCGTCCGCAGCAAGCGCCCGCAGCCCGTTGATCACCGAACCGGCCCGGTCGGTACCACCGGCGACAATGGTCGCCTGCTCGCCATAGCGCTGCGTTGCCTGAACGACGTCGTCGGCGGGCACGACAACGACAATTTGCGCCGCGCCGGCAAAGGCTGACACCGACCAGTCGAGGACAGGCCGGCCACCCAGCGGCATCCATTGCTTCTTGCCGCGCGATCGTGAACCGGATCCGCCGGCGACAATGATGGCGTGCCAGGTCATACGTTTGTCTCGAAATGAAAGGCTTGAATGGTCAAACCCTCACGGAAATAGAATTTGTGCGCCTGTGTGCGGTGGGTACCACTGTCCAGCCTGAGTTGAGCGCAACCTTCTTCGCGTGCAAGGTCTTTCATCCAGTTCAGGAGATTTTTTCCGTAACCCTTTGATCGAGCCTCATCTATTGTTACCAAGTCATCGACATAGAGGATCTTCCCTGAGACCAGCCATTCGTGGACGCGGAACCCGGCGCAGGCCACAACTGCTCCTGCATCTTCAACATAGGCCAACCGCCAGTCGGCCATAGACCGCTGGCGATCGATGCGAGCTATCAGATCGTCGGCATCAATGACATGCGGACGTAACAACTGGATAACCGGGAAACAGCGCCGGAAATCGTCTTCGCTGACGGCCAGTTTGACTTCGGGCATGAGCAGACTCCTTCGCCAGCCTTCTAAAACTGCCACGGGCATTCCCACAAGCGCCATTTTCCGTTAAAGCCCCCTCATGACCAAGGGTTTGACCATAGGCGACGTGACTATCGACGGCCGGGTGCTGATCGCACCGATGACCGGCGTATCCGATCTGCCTTTCCGTCGTGTGGCGGCGAAACTCGGCGCACCTTATGCTGCGACAGAGATGGTGGCCTGCGCCGACATGAGTCGGCCCGAGATTGTCCGCAAGGCTCAATTGGGCGACCACGCCGGCCTGAAGATCGTGCAACTGGTCGGCCGCGACCCGGAACACATCGCCCACGGCGCCCGTCTGGCCGAAGAGTCAGGTGCTGATATTGTCGACCTCAACTTCGGCTGTCCGGCCAAGGAGGTCATCGGTGTGCTCTGCGGTTCGGCCCTGATGCGTGACCTGGATCAGGCCGAACGCATTATGACAGCGGCCCTCAAGGCGACATCAAGACCTGTGACGGTCAAGATGCGGCTGGGCTGGGATGATGACTCGCAAAACGCGCCGGAACTTGCGCAGCGGGCGGAAAAACTGGGTATCAAGGCGCTGACGGTCCACGGTCGTACCCGCCAGCAATTCTACAAGGGCGAAGCCAACTGGCATGCGGTGGCGCATGTCAAAAGCGCGGTCCGCATTCCGGTTATCGTGAACGGCGATATTGTCGACCTGGGGTCTGCCCGGGATGCGCTGCACCAGTCCGGAGCCGACGGACTGATGATTGGCCGCGGTATCTACGGACGGCCGTGGTTCGCTCATGACCTGAACCACGCGCTGAACGACAACGATATGCCGTCACGCGATGTTGCCGATCGGGCTGACATTGTTGTCGAACATATGAACGACAGCCTGGCCTTTTACGGCAAAGCGCTTGGCCTGCGTATGTTCAAGAAGCATCTGGGGGCCTATGTTGAAGGCGCGCCCTACCATGATGATCCTTCGGTGCGTCGCCAGGATAAGGCGAGGTTGTGCCGCATGGACGATTCCGCCCAAATCGAAAACGCCCTGCGCACCCTGTTCAGTCGCTAGGTCGTAACAATTGCGGTCAAATCTGCGATAATTTGACGCTTTGGCGCAACATTCCTGTTGATATTCGGACACAGTAGTGCACAAATGCCACGGAACCAGAACGTGGTGGTGTTGGGTCTTGAAAGACACATCCTTGAAACGACGGAGCATGCATTTCCTGTTGCGCGGCATCAGGGATATCCGCTCAGCCGGCCTGAAAAGGCTTTTGCTGGGTGCGGGTTATGGTGCTTCCTTCCTCACGACCGCGTTTATTGTCTGGCTCATTCTTGAAGGCCCTGGAACGGCGCCGATCAGCCAGACCAGCGCCTATCTCCTGATCGTGGCCTGTCTCAATCTGATCCTGCTGTTGGGGCTACTGGCGGGCGTCGTTGTGCGGGTGGCGGCGATCGCGCGCAGTCGTGGTGCCGACGCCGGAGCAAGGCTGCACCTGCGTTTCGTCTTTCTGTTTTCACTGGCCGCTGTCACGCCGGCGATTATCGTCGCCCTGATGTTCGGATTCCTGAACCGTGGGTTCGACACCTGGTTCGAGCAAAAGGTCAATGACACGGTCGAAAATGGGGCCGCCCTGGCCAGCAATTACCTGGCCTCAGAACGCAGCGTCGCCAGCGACGCCATGACGGCGTTGCAGGCGCAACTTCAATCCGAACGGGCCCACGCTCTTTATCCGGACCGGGTGGCATTTTCCCAAGCCCTGAAACAGGTTGTCGAAGATCAGGGTGTCATGACGGCCCTCTATATCATCGACCGAGAAGGGCAGATTCTGGCGCAGGCCGAAACCGCCGAGGCGCCGATCTATGTGGCGCCGGCGTCGAATATTCTGTCATTTGTGACGGCCGAAGGTCCGCTTCTGGCGGAATATCCCGGGCCTGACGCGCAACGCGTTGTCTACACACTGCCAGGGTACGAGGGCGCCTACCTCTATGGCGTCCGCCTGTTGCCGGAAGGCATTTTTGCCCGGTTGCGCGGCGCTGAGGATGCCATCAGCGAATATCGCGGCGTGCGCCAGGACCGAAATCGCAGCCAGGCCTTGTTCATCATGACCTATGTCGAGGCTGTTCTGCTGGTGCTGATCGGCGCCATCTGGGGCGGGACGTCGGCAGCGGAAAGTATCGCCGTGCCTGTGGCCCGACTTGTGCAGGCGGCGGACAAGGTCGCCAGTGGGGATTTGAACGCACGAGTCATGACAGCCCGCCAATCCGAAGATATCGCCGTGCTGTCACGCGCTTTCAATCGCATGACCTCGGATCTGCAAAGTCAGCGGCAGGCCTTGAAACAGGCCGGCGACGAGGCCGAAACGCGGCGCCGCTTTATCGAAACCGTGCTGTCCGAGATCAGCGCCGGCATCGTCGGCCTGGACGAAGACGAACAGATTTCGGCCATCAACCGCCACGCCGCCAACTTTATCGGCATCGCCAAGGATGAGGCCGCCGGTCTCAAGATTCGCGACGTAGCCCCTGAAATCGCTGAGCTTTTGGACAAGGTCTCGGTGCATCGCGTCGAAGAGCAGGAGGTTGACCTGGTCCGCCGTGGCGAAACGCGACGTGTCCGTGTTCGCGTCTCGGGCCTGGAGACCGGCGGCGCCGTTTTGACCTTCGACGATATAACCCGACTGATTGCGGCCCAGCGCAACGCCGCCTGGAAAGACGTGGCCCGGCGCATCGCCCACGAAATCAAAAATCCGCTGACCCCGATCCAACTGTCGGCCGAGCGTCTGCGCCGTAAATACCGCGCCCAGATTGAGACAGATGTCGAAACCTTCGATCGCCTGAATGATACCATCATCCGGCAGGTTGGCGATATCGGTCGCATGGTCGACGAATTTGCCTCGTTCGCCCGCATGCCGGCACCGAACTTCGCCGAGGAAGAAGCCGCGGAACTGGTGCGTTCGTGCGTCTTCTCGCAACGTGTGGCCAGGGCCGATATCGTCATCGACATTGTTGAGCCCTTGCCCGAACTGCGTGTCGTCTGCGATGGCCGCATGCTGGGTCAAGCCCTGGGCAATGTGCTGAAAAACGGCGGAGAGGCCATCTCGTCGCGTCTGCTGCGTGACCGCGGCACCGATGTGGTTGAGCCTGCCGACGGCATTGTCGGCCACCTGCGCGTCGAGATGACGGCAGAGGACGGCTTCCTGATCATCACGGTCGAGGATGATGGGATAGGCCTGCCCGAAAAGGACCGTGACCGTTTGACTGAACCCTATGTCACAACGCGTGAAAAGGGTACCGGTCTGGGACTGGCAATTGTGAAGCGTATTCTGGAAGACCACGGCGGTGAGTTCTGGCTGACCGACGCGGTGCATCTCAACGGCGCGCGGGCCGTCTTGCGTCTGCCGCGCCAGCAGTCGGGTCTTCTCCCGACTGGTACTGATGTTTCGGCCTTGGCCGGAAGTAAGCTGATGAGGGTCTGATGAAAGTATCGTCTGGCGTAGATATTCTGGTTGTCGACGACGAAGCCGACATCCGCGAACTGATTGCGGGTATCCTGGAGGACGAAGGTTACGCGGTTCGCACCGCCGCCGACTCCAATGCGGCCTTGCGAGCTATCAAGGCGCGTAAGCCTAGCCTGTGCGTGCTCGACATCTGGATGCAGGGTGGCGGCCTTGACGGCATAGAGTTGCTGAGCGTCATCCATGAGCTGGACCCCGACATTCCGGCCATCATGATCTCAGGTCACGGCACAATCGAAACAGCGGTGACGGCGATCAAGCGGGGGGCGTTCGATTTCATCGAAAAGCCTTTCAAAACCGAGCGCTTGATCATGGTTGTTCAGCGCGCGCTTGAAGTCACCAGCCTGCGGCGGGAAAACAAGCGGCTGCGCTCTCAGGCGGTTGTGCCGGACGGATTGATCGGCAATTCGGCAGCGGCGCAACTGCTGCGCTCAACCATCGCCAAGGTGGCGCCCGCCAACTCGCGCATCATGATCTCCGGTCCGGCCGGTTCCGGCAAGGAACTGGTGGCGCGGATGATCCACGACGCTTCGCCGCGGGCACGCTGTGAATTTGTGCCGATCTCGGCTGCGGGCATGACGCCGGAACGGCTGGATGTTGAACTCTTCGGCGAGGAAGGCGAGGGCGGCAAGCCGCGCAAGATCGGCGTGTTCGAACGTGCGCATGGCGGAACGCTGTTCCTCGACGAAGTCGCCGACATGCCGCCGGAATCCCAAAGCCGCATTCTCCGGGTCCTCGTCGAACAACGCTTCCAGCGCGTCGGCGGCGCCCAGGACGTCCAGGTCGACGTGCGGGTGATATCCTCGACCTCCAAGGATCTGGCCCAGGAGATCTCAGCCGCCCGTTTCCGCGAAGACCTGTTCCACCGCCTCAACGTCGTTCCGGTGCGGGTCCCAGGCCTGTCTGAGCGCCGCAGCGATATCGCCGAACTGGTGACCTACTTCATAGAGCGCATCGCAGCGGCGCAGGGCCTGGCGCGGCGCACCCTGTCGGAAGACGCTATGGCGACCTTGCAGGTCCACGAATGGCCCGGCAATGTCCGGCAACTGCGCAACAATATTGAGCGGCTGCTGATCCTGGCCTCGGGGTCCCCCAACGAGCCGATCACCGCCCAGATGCTGCCGTCGGAAGTGGTCGAGTCGGCCGTAGCCGGCGCCATTCGTCCGGAACGGATCATTGCCCTGCCGCTGCGCGACGCCCGTGAAGTGTTCGAGCGCGAGTATCTGTCGTCCCAGATTGTCCGTTTCGGCGGCAATATTTCGCGCACCGCCACCTTTATCGGCATGGAACGTTCGGCGCTTCACCGCAAGCTCAAGTCGTTGGGCCTGGCCCACGTCCGCGGCGAGGAAGAGGACGCTTAAGCTTCATGCGTACCGCCTATGTCAATGGCGCCTATGTGCGCCAGTCCGAAGCCGTCGTCTCGATCGAAGACCGCGGCTATCAGTTCGCCGATGCCGTCTACGAGGTATGGTCGGTCTTCGACGGTCGTTTGGCCGATCTCGAAGGCCACCTGAACCGACTGGAACGGTCGCTGGGCGAGTTGAAAATCGCCACGCCGATGCCGCGCAATTCGCTGCTGGTCGTTTTAAACGAAGTGGTTCGCCGCAATCGAGTCCGCGAAGGCATGGTCTACCTGCAGATTTCGCGCGGCGTGGCGCCACGCGACCACGTCTTCCCGGAAAATGTCCGTCCGGCCATGGTCGTTACGGCCCGGCCGGTTGACCGCGATGCCGCCGCGAAGAAGGCCCTGACCGGCATCAAGGCCAAATCCATGCCGGATATCCGCTGGGGCCGGTGCGACATCAAGACGGTAGGGCTCCTGCCCAATGTCCTGGCGAAGCAGGCGGCGAAAGAGGACGGCGCAGGGGAAGTTATCTTTGTCGACAAGAATGGCTATGTCACCGAAGGCGGGTCGACCAATGTCTACATGGTCGACGCCGACGGTATCATCCTGACCCGAGACCTGAAGGCCAACATCCTGGCCGGCGTGACGCGACTCACCCTGCTGGACATGGTGAGTGATACCGGTCTCGAAATCCGTCAGGTAGCGTTCACCCTGGAGGCCGCGAAGGCCGCGTCAGAGGTGTTTATTACCGCTGCGACGTCGTTGGTGATGCCAATCGTGGCGATCGACGGTCACCCTGTTGGTGAAGGCAAGCCCGGCCCTGTGGCAAGCGCCCTAAGGGATTCCTACATCAGCCATGCCAGGCGGACCGCGTCGGCGTAAACAGTCGCAAAATAAATTTACCGCAGTGCGGTTGAAATAGCAGAGGTTATTTGCCTATTATCCGATGTTGTCTGTGTGGGGGGTATTGTGCTCCCCAAATTTTATTGAAATGAGAAGGGCCGATTAATGTCCCACGACAAGAAGCAAAACCTGCAGGATACGTTTCTCAACAGTGTCCGCAAAACCAAAACTCCTTTGACCATTTTCCTGATCAACGGCGTCAAGCTGCAAGGTATCGTCAGCTGGTTCGACAATTTCTGCGTGTTGCTGCGCCGCGATGGCCAATCGCAACTGGTGTACAAGCACGCGATCTCGACCATCATGCCGGCCGCGCCCGTCCAGCTTTATGAGCAAGAAGACGACGCTGATGATTGATATCCCTACGAGGGAATTCTTCATTGACTGACAAATATATCGATAACGCCCCCGACATCGTGCGGGCGGTCGTGATCGACCCCGATATCGCGCACGCTGCTGAACAGCGTGCGGCGCCGCGCCTGCTCGAGGACTCACGCCTGGACGAAGCCATCGGCCTCGCCCTGGCGCTGGATCTAGAGATCGCTGGCTCCCTTTCTGTGCGTGTCCGCAAACTCAATCCGGCGACCCTGTTCGGCGCGGGCAAGGTCGAAGAGATCAAGGCCCTGTGTGAGGAGGTCGACGCCTCCCTGTGCGTGGTCAACGGCTCGCTCACGCCCATCCAGCAACGGAATCTGGAAAAGGAACTCGAGCGAAAGGTCATCGACCGGACCGGCATGATCCTGGAGATCTTCGGCCGTCGTGCCCGCACGCGCGAAGGCAAGCTGCAGGTCGAACTGGCGCGGCTGGAATACGAAAAGTCGCGCCTGGTGCGGACCTGGACCCACCTGGAGCGCCAGCGGGCCACGGGTACGACCGGCGGTCCGGGTGAAACCCAGATCGAACTCGACCGGCGCATGATCGCGGACAAGATCAAGCAACTGAAGACCGAGTTGGATGAGGTTCGCCGCACGCGCGCACTTCATCGCGTCCAGCGCAAGAAGGTTCCGTATCCGATCGTGGCCCTGGTCGGCTATACCAATGCCGGCAAGTCGACCCTGTTCAATCATCTGACCCGGGCCGAGGTCGTCGCCAAGGACCTGTTGTTCGCCACGCTGGACACCACTCTTCGCACTCTGAAACTGCCCAACGGACGTTCGGCCATGCTGAGCGACACGGTCGGGTTCATTTCCGACCTGCCCCACGAACTGGTCGCGGCCTTCCGGGCCACGTTGGAAGAGGTCGAGCAGGCCGACCTGATTTTGCACGTCCGCGACGTCTCCAACCCGGAGACGGAGGCCCAGCGCCAGGACGTCGAGCAGGTGCTGCAGCACATCCTGCCGGATCTCGACCGCGGCCGAATGTTCGAAGTCTGGAATAAGATCGACCTTTTAGATCCTGATTCGAAAGAGGTTTTGTACGCGCGATCGGTGACCTCTCGCGACGCCCAAAAGCCCTTGCCTGTATCGGCCGTGACAGGGGAGGGCATTGAGGCCTTGCTGGCCCGTGTCGCCAATCTGGTTGACGCCGACGGGGAGGAGATCGACCTGGTCCTGGAACCGCATCAGGGCGATGCCCTTGCGTTCCTGTACCAACATGGCCGCGTCATCGCCCGCCATGAAGACGAAGACGGCAAGGTCCACGTGAAGGTCAAGTTGTCGGATATGGCCTATGGCCGGTACGAAAGATTAAGCAACGCTCAATCCTGAATTTAGAGCGCCGATCCGGTAGAATCGGATCGGCGCTCTAAATTTTTTTTGACGCGCATCTTTGTCCAAAACGTGCGTCACACTTTTTGGGATGCGCTCTAAGCGTGAATATATCCCGCCAAGTGGCTGATACAACAGCCAATTGGCGGGATTTCCATGTCAGAAAAGGCTCAAAGTTTCCTCGGCTGCCCCGCGGGGCTCTGGCTTGCGGCGCTTCACGGGTGATTTGGGCGCGTTGGCTCGGATCAGGCGCGAGACGAAGATGGGCTTGTTGCGCTGCATTTCCGCGGCAACCTCCTTCGGCATATCGGTGCGCCGCTCGTGTTTCATGGAATAGAGCGCCAATTCCACCAGCAGCGGTGCCAGATCGGCGCCTTTTTCCGTCAGGCTGTAGATGAATTTGCGGGCATCCGCCGGGTCGGGCTTCTTGACGATCAGGCCGTTCAGTTCCAACCGCGACAGGCGGTCGGCCAGAATGTTTGTGGCAATTTTTTCCTCGGAACGGAGGAAGGCCTGATAGCCCGTATGTCCGCGCAACATCAGGTCTCGGATGATCAGCATCGACCAGGAGTCGCCTACCTTTTCCAGGGTCAGGTTGATCGGGCACATTGACCGGTGTGACTTTTCCGGAGCCGGCTTCTTGATCAGGGATGGCTTGGCCTGAGGCGCATCCGCCCGAACCAACCTGGACCTGGGCCCGGAAGACCGCGGGGCAGGGGGCGGAGGCGAAGCTTTGGCAGTTCTTTTCATGGCGCGGCACCGGTCATTTTGAATGGCGTGACGCAAGTCTTAACGCGCTCACCTTTTGATTCGCAATCGGAACAAAAGCTAAACTTTCAAACTAAAAGTGAATTTCCGATTCACTTGTGGCCAGCAAGCCACCATCTAGATCACTTTCAATTCAAAACTGATGGCTTGCGGCTTTGAACGGGCGGATATGCCGCTTCACCTCGTCTGTGCCCGCGTCACCCCTGGCAAGGCTGGCCACGCGGGTCAAGGCCTCCAACTGCGCCACGGTGTCGGAGACACTCGGGTCGTTCAGCGCCTGGTCGGTACCCGGCTTCCATTTCAGGCAACCGTTTCGGCGTATCTCTTTCTTGACGTGCAGAACGACCAGGCAGGAGCCGCCATAGATAGTGGGGCCGGTGGCTATCGGATCGGCCCAGAATGACGAGACGTGCAGATCGCGCACGTAGGCGCGTACATCCTTTTCCGAAACGCGATAGACATAGATGCCCGAGACCCTGGTCCCCGTGCCGCCCTGATAAACCACCGTACCGTCACCGAAGACATCAATCCGATAGGCCGGACAGGCGGCGGCGGCCGTCATCGACGAGCAGGGAAATTGGACGTAGCTGATATGTGCGTCTCTCAGGGCTGACTCTTCGCGCCAAGTCTGCCAGGCGGGGGCGGCGAAACCGAACACGGCAGCTGCGCCTATGATCAGTCCCCCCCAAAGTGCGTAACGTTTGATAGCGGTGGCCTTGGCCTTCAGCATGCAGATCCTCCGATGGAGATCGGAGGTTATGCCAAGCCCAGGATTTCACCAATTACACGCGGCTTACGAATTCCCGGGTGAATCTCACGATGGGTTTTCACGCTCGCTATGCTTGGCCGCGTTCCACAGGGCGTCCATCTCTTCGAGATTGGATTGGTCGGGCGTGCGCCCCTGAGCCCGCAGCGCGTCTTCGATCGACTGGAAGCGTCGCACGAACTTGGCATTTGTCAGGCGCAAGGCATCCTCGGGCTCAACATCCAGTTTGCGTGCCAGGTTGGCCATGACGAACAGCAAGTCGCCCAGTTCCTCGCGCGCCTTGTCGAGATCGCCGGCGCGGATCTCGACTTTCAACTCGGCGGTTTCTTCATCGAGCTTGTCGATCACCTCTTGCACGTTAGGCCAATCAAAGCCAACGCGAGCCGCGCGTTTGGTCAGCTTGGCAGCGCGGGTGAGGGCGGGCAATCCTACCGGAACGTCATCCAGGATCCCGGTCTTGTTCTTGGCCTTGCGTTCTTCCGCCTTGGTCACTTCCCAGGCGACGTTCTGTTCATCCGCGGTGCGATCACCGACATCGCCGAAAACATGCGGGTGCCGGCGGATCAGCTTCTCCGACATGGCGGCGGCGACATCGTGAAAATCGAACAGGCCCTGTTCCTCGGCGAGGCGGGAATGAAACACCACCTGGAACAACAGGTCGCCCAATTCTTCCTTCAGGTCGCGCATGTCGTCGCGCTGGATTGCATCGGCGACTTCGTAGGATTCCTCGATCGTGTATGGGGCTATCGTCGCGAAGGTTTGCTCACGGTCCCACGGGCAACCGCCGACCGGATCGCGCAAACGGCGCATGACGTCAAGCAGCGATTCAATGGCTGACGGGTCCGTCACACCAGACCCTTTTCCTTGAGACGGGCCACCACTTCAGCATGTTTTTGTGGCGTCAGGTCGTAATTCTTCATCACCAGTGCACCCAGGATCAGAAAGATCACCGGCAAACCGATAAATAGCGCTTCGACCCACACAAGGGACTCTGCCGGACTTGCCGAAGGCTCTTTAACGTTGAACCCGAGAGCACCGACCAAGGTGATGGTCGCTGCGGAAACGGCATAGCCCAGCTTGGTTGTCGCCGACAGTATCGCCATTAGGGTGCCCTTGTGGTCATGACCCGTTTCGGACATGACCTCGTCGCCTATGTCGGCCATTAGGGCGCGCGTCAGCAACAACGACGCGGCATAGGGAATACCGTTTAGGAAGGTCATTGTGGCACATGCGACGAAATTATCTTTTGGCGCAAAGTACATTGCGCCGTACAACACCGCGAAAATCAGGCTCGAAACGATCAAGGTTGCGTGTTTGTTGAATTTCTTCGATGCGATCACCCAAATGGGCGCACCAACGATGCCACCGACAAAATAGAGCAGCATCGCGATGCTGGCTTCCATCCGCGTCAGGTGTTTGACCTGCTCGAAAAAGTAGAAGAGGAGGGCGCCCATGATGCCCGGCGCCAGTCCCATAAACAGGTCGGCCCACAGGATGCAACGGACGTTTCGCCGTTTCCACATGTCGAAGTAATGCCCCAAATGGAGGTCGTGGGTTGCGGCATTCGACACCTTCTCCGGGACGATCATGAAGGCGGTGCCAATGCTGATCGGCAACGTAATCATAATGAATATACCGACAGCCTGGACACCGACGTTGTAACTGTAGCCGATATGTTGGGCGGCCACCGGGATAATAGCGGCGAAAATGATGCCGATAATATTGCCGACCTGCCACCAGGCGAATATACGCGACCGTTCGTTATAGTCCGTCGACAGAACCGAACCCCAACTCGATTGACTCAGAGCGGCCATAGAAAATCCGATGTAAAGGACCAGGAGCCATAGGCCGAGGTACAGCTCGTTGACGCCCTTGCCGGCCAGGAAAATGAAACCTGCGCTGACAAACAGCACCGGCAAACACATCAACATCCATAGCTTGAAACGGCCGAATTTCGTGCGCGTGCGGTCCATCCAGTAGCCGAGTGGTGGATCGATCAGGATGTCACAGCACCTGACAAGCAGGAAGATTAGTCCAACGGACGCGCCGAGCTGGAGTTGTGTGCCATAATATTCCGGCAGGATGGCAACGAGAGGCAGTCCCAAGGCGGCGAAAGGTACGCAAGGACCGATGAAGGCCAGCAAGCGCCCGAATGGCACTTTGCCGTCGCTGCTGGCTGGACTGCCCCCCGTAGACATGCGGTTCTCCTGAAAAATCGTACCGTTTCACAGACTAGAGCGAGTCTTAAGCCGCGTCCCCACAAAAGCCAAGTGCTGCCACACTTAAAGTAAGGGGTGAGGTTTTTATCAATATTGATGAATGACGGTATCCCTTATATCACCTTGGAAAGCTGAAACCTGATGGCGGCCGTAACGACCTCCGGATCCGTCAGATTCGGAAAATGGCCAGAGGTCAGAATGTCCGCGGACGCCACATTCGGCAGAGCCTCCATCAGACAGTTCCTGGCATCCTGACTGACGAAAGCGTCGTTGCGACAATGGAACAACACACACGGCACGGTGACCTTGGAGAGATCATCACGTAGATCCGCCATCAGGGCGCAATGGACCTGGTGCTCCAGGATTGTGGAATTATTGCTGCAGAAATAGCCTTCGAGTTCGTCAATAATAACCGTCTGGCCGTCATCGGCGATAGCCAAGGGCGCCACATGTGCCGACCAGTCACGCAAGCTGGCACGCAGCGACGCCAACAAGCCTTCGATGTCGTCGTCGCTGAAACCGCCCTCATAGTTGCCCAGGTTGCGGTGGCAGGGCGAAACGTTCAGCAGCAGAAGCCGCGAAAACAACTCAGGTGCCTGTGACGCGGCCAACAAAGCCGCCATGCCGCCTAGACTGTGTCCGACGACATCGACAGGACCGCCACCTAGGGACCTGCATATGGCAATAAGATCGTCAGCTTGGCCCTGCAGGGTTTTATAGCGTTCGGGCTCGAAAGCGGCGTGATCGGAATTGCCAGAGCCAATCAGGTCCAGCAGGACGACGCGATGCGTCCGCTCGAAACGCGGAGATATATAGTGCCAGACATGCTGATCGCAGCCAACGCCATGAAGAAAAATGAGGTGCCGCGTGCCGGCGCCGGAAATCGTCAGAGCATGGCGTTTGAACAGAGACATGACGGGCCCGAATTGCTGTAACAACGGCCGGATGCAGCGGTGGTATGGTCTCCCAAATTTCACTCATCCACAAGGCGAAATTGGACGAATGTTCGATTGACCCGAACAGATGGTTGTCGTGATCGTCAAGCTAAAATTCGCGTATGAAACGGGCGGGTAAATCGCCATGTTAATCGCGCATAATAAATATTATGGGAAATTTGATGCATGGTTAAGCCCTTAGAACCGTTCTGGCTTACGCCGTCCTTACGTCATGCAGCGAGCTTTGCCACATACACCTTACGGAATTTGCACTAGGTTCACATCAACGCCGATTGTGGCGCTCGCGATCTCAAGTAACAGCTTTTCGGGGTTTTTGTCATGGCCAAGTCCGCCACACATTTTCAACCTACTACCGACACCTTCGGTGAACTTACCCTCCATGCACGTCGCATCGGTTCGTATTTCACCACGACCACCTGGGATCATCTGTCTACTGGAGTCGATCGAAAGGCCCTGAACAACACAATCATCACGGTGCTGTTCCTTGCCGGATTTTTTGCCGCTCTGGCAGGATTGTTCGTCTTCGACCAGATGGCCTTTGAAGGCGTTCAAACCAGCCAAGTTTACTACGGTGGCGTCGCGCTCGACTACAATTAACTCAATCATGGACATTGAGCGAATGTCCGGCATGAGTTATTTCCCATAATTCTTTGTTTTGTAATGATATTTAATCGTCCATATCGACGTCGACTTGCAGCTGATCGTAGGCCGGCTCGATACCGTCCGGTAATTCAGCTTTTAAACTTTCATAGTCCATATCGTGGTGCAAGTTCGTCAGAATGGCGCGCTCCGGCTTCACTCGCGCGATCCATTCTAACGCCAGGTCCAGGTGTGCGTGTGTCGGATGTGTTCGCCGGCGTAAGGCGTCGACGATCCACACCTTGACCCCGTCCAAAGCCTCCAGGCTAGCCTCCGGCATCACATTCACATCGCTTGAATAGGCCACATCGCCGATCCGGTAGCCGACCGATCGAATGGGTCCATGTCCCTGATCAAAGGTGATGATCGGCACATGGCCACCGTCGCCGTCCACACCCCAGGTCAGGCCGTGTGGCATTATGACGTGCGGATCGCATATCGGCGGATATCCAAACTTGCCGGTAAAGACATAATCGAACCGCGCCCGGAAGGTTTCATACGTCGCCTCATCCATATAGCCGTCGATCGGCCCGCCGCGAGCGAATGTATAGGCCCGCATGTCGTCCAGCCCGTGGCTTTGATCAGCGTGGTCGTGAGTCCACAAGATCGCGTCAACATGGTTAACGCCCGCCCGCACCATCTGTTCGCGAAACTCGGGTGACGTATCGACGACAACCGAGGTCACGCCATCCGTCACCGTGTCGCGCAGCCCAAACCAGGCTGAACATCGTGTCCGCCGGTTCTTCGGATTCTCCGGATCACACGCGCCCCAAAAGCCGTCGATGCGCGGAACGCCAGTCGAACATCCGGACCCCAGGATTTTGACGGTCAGAATCTTGCTCATGCTGTGATCCTGTCGAACAGCTTGAATGTCGCCTCGTGCGTGCGCGCCCTCACCTCTTGAGCGTCCCAGCCGCGGATCTCGCCCAGCTTGTCATAGACGTGGGGCACAAAGGCCGGTTCGCAACGGCGGCCGCGCATCGGCACCGGCGCCAGGTACGGGCAATCGGTCTCAACGATAATGCGGTCGCCCGGCATGTCACTGATAATGTCGCGAACATCCTGGGCGGCCTTGAACGTCGCAATCCCCGACACAGAGAAATATGCGCCCATGGCCGCGCATTTGCGCGCCAGTTCTGGACCAGACGTGTAGCAGTGCAACAACAGCTTGAACGCGCCCGCGGACATTTCCTCTTCGAGGATCTGGCCCATCCAGTCGTCCGCTTCACGGGTGTGGACCACCAGTGGCAATCCGCTGTCGCGCGCGGCCGCGGCATGAACGCGAAAGACCTTGGCCTGGATATCTCGAGGACTGTAGTCATAATGAAAGTCGAGACCGCACTCCCCAATCCCGACGACCTTCGTTTTGCGCCAGTTCCAGGAGGGATGCTGCCGTCAAATCCGGATTTTCGCGCGCCTCATGGGGATGGGTTCCAACGGTTGCCCAGATGTCCGGGTTTGCGTCGGCAATGGCGTAAACCGCATCGAAATTTGACACCCGGTCACAGATATTGATCATCAGGCCCACCCCCGCCGCCCGGGCGCGGTCTATAACCTGGTCGCGATCGTCATCGAACTGCGGCGCATGCAAGTTGACGTGGGAATCAATATATCGGCAATCAATCATCTTAATTCATACTCTGTCTTAGCTTAATGTAGATAAATCGTTGTAAATAGACCAAAAATAGTCACCTCGATCAAGGTTGACAGACTCCGCCTCCGCCGGGGCGTTTTGCAGCCTCGACCAGAGCTTTGCCACCGATTGTCCCTTTTGTGACGTCTCGGCCCCAAGGGCGCGGTCTTGAAGACGGTCGCACAAACACATGATGAAGGTGGCGAACTTCCGAGCGCCATCGTTCTTTGCACTCGACGATTTGAATAAGGCAGCGGCAGCCATGAGTTCCTGGCGCGGCGGCCTGGCAGTTTTCAGCATCCTTCCGGCCAGGCTATCCATCTCCAGAGCCCCTTCTTGCATAAGGCTTAGCGCGCGACCGGGCGCTCCATGTGCCAGTCGCACGAGACGGTCGACCGCTTCGTCTTCCAGGTCAATTCGATGGCGCAGGAAGGCATTGACCTCGGTGTCGCTCCACGGTGGAAAGTTCAGTCGCCGGCAGCGCGAACGGATGGTCGCCAGCAGTTTCCCAGGTGAATGCGAGATCAGGAAGATGATGCCCTTATGCGGTGGTTCTTCAAGAATCTTCAGCAAGGCATTGGCAGAATTGATATTCAGGTCATCTACGGAGTCGATAATGCAGACCCGGAAGGCCGATCGCGATGGCGCCTTTGAGAAGAATTCTCCGACCTCCCGCACCGCGTCGACGGAGATATTCTTCTTCAACTTGGTGTCGCCCATCTCACGTTCCAGCACCAACAAGTCGGGATGCGACTGGGCTGTGATCAAACGGACATCGGCATCGTCGCGCGCCATGCCCAAGGCACCAAAGCTTTCATCGCGATTGTGCCCCATCAGAAAACGGGCACAACGAAACGCGAAACTGGCTTTACCCAAACCTTGTGGTCCACACAGCAGCCAGGCATGGTGCAACCGGTCGCGTTGAAATGCCGTCAAAAAAGAACGGTCGGCCGCCTCACCGCCTTCGAAGGCGAAACTTTCGCGTGGCGGGATCAGGCGGGACTCTTCGGCCATCTCAGGTGACCCGCAGTTCAGGGAAGGCTCGGGCCATCACGCGCCAGATATCATTGAACAGAGGCTCGATCGGCTGATCAGCATTGAACACGCGATAACGCTCCGGCACCTTGGCCGCGCGATTAAGGAATCCCTGACGCAGCCTTTCGTGGAACGCCAGTCCTTTCGACTCAAACCGGTTCTCCTTGTCGCCACGTGCCGAAGCCCGGGCAAGACCGGCTTCAACCGGCATGTCCAACACCAGGACCAGATCCGGCTGGGTGTCGCCCACGACAGCGGCGTCGATTTGTTCGATAAATTCCGGCGCCACACCGCCTCCCGCCCCTTGATAGGCGCGCGACGAATCGGCGAAACGGTCACACACCACCCAGGCGCCACGTTCCAAAGCCGGCCGGATCACGGTTTCGAGATGGTCCGACCGAGCGGCATACATCATGAGGGTTTCGCTCATCGGCGACCAACGTCCCGCGTCGCCCTGGACCAGTAGGTTTCTCAAGACTTCGGCCCCCGGCGATCCGCCGGGCTCGCGCGTCTGGACAACCTCAAGGCCAAAGTCGCGCAAACGCTTGACCAGCGCCTGAACCTGGGTGGATTTTCCGGCCCCCTCACCGCCTTCGAAAACGATGAAACGGCCCGTGCTGTTCGATATATGGCTCACGCGCTGAAATAGCCCGCGTTCCGGCGATTTCTCAAGTTTTATTTCGCCTAATCGGCGCGCTTGAGGATGGCGCCGGTGAATCCGGCGTCGATGGCCTTTTGACGATGCTTCTCAGCAGACGCGGCGCCCATATAAGGACCGATATACACTATATATATGTCGCCACGCCGATCGACATGGGCGTCGTCTATCTTGTCGCGAACCCGCTCGGCATTGTCTCTCTGCGAAAACGCCCCCAACTGCACGATATAGCTTTGACGGTCATCGGACGGAACCGCATGGACCAGTGACGCCGTCAGCGGTTCCGCCGGCCCCAGAAATTTCACCCGCACCTTGGCGGTTCCAGTCGTGTAAACACCCAGGGCCTTGGCGGCGCCTCGCGAAAGATCGATGATACGGCCGTTGCTGAAGGGGCCGCGGTCATTGACCCGAACGCGAATGGTCTTGCCATTATCAAGGTTGGTCACTTCAGCGATGCTGGGGAGTGGGAAGGTCTTGTGCGCGGCCGAAATGCCATCGGCCACAAACACCTCGCCATCCGCCGTGTGTCGGTTCGGAGACTCGTGGCCATACCACGAAGCCGTACCCGTCTCTTCATGCCCTACCTTGGGTATGACGGGTTGGTATGTACGGCCGCGAACCGTGTAGGGTTTCAAGTTACCTTTGTTATAACGGGCTTCGTCGGCAACGACTGGTCTGTGGACATCGACACCGTCGCGGCCTTTGGGTGACGACGCGCACGCCATCAAACTCATAGCCAAAACAAGGGCTAAGCCAACAATATTTAAAGTAGAATATGTCGCTCGAACCGTCGCCATTCGGTCGCAATCCTGCCCCTCGATACACCTACTTCATCCAACCTATCAAAATTCTGGTTAAGAAAGTCTGATGGCAGATATCTGGCGCAAAAACCGCTGTCGCCTGCTCCAAAATTTGGCGGCAAAAAACGCCTTGGCAATCGATCGAAACTCAGGCGAAAAGCCGCTTCCCACTCAATGACACGGACAGGTGGCCGAGTGGTTTAAGGCGGCGGTCTTGAAACCGGAGCGAAGCGGAGGTTCGGCGAAGCCAAAACCGCCACCGCGCAAAGCGCGGTATTTGCTTAAAAACGTCTTGGCACGAGGGTGCAAGTCGGGCTACAAGCCGCTTTCCGCTCATATCAGGCACGGACAGGTGGCCGAGTGGTTTAAGGCAGCGGTCTTGAAAACCGCCGTAGGTGGAAGCCTACCGTGGGTTCGAATCCCACCTTGTCCGCCAAAGCCCGTCCAAATTGAGCCCGGAAACGGTTGTTTGGCATCTCTTTGGGGGGAATTCGAGATGGCCGTACTGAAGGCGTTGACGTACAACCTTGGCAACTTACTCACGTTTACAGGCCGCGAAACTCGCGGTCAGTTTTGGCCGTACGCGGCGATCGTTTTTGTATTTTCGATGGCGGGCATGATGGCTGTAATGATGCCTGAAATGTTCGCGAGTATGGAGCGAATGCAAAAATTCGCTACGGAGCATCCCGAGTTAGCAACGATCCAACAAGGATCAGGTAGTTATTCCATCACTGTACAAGGGAATCATCCCGAATTGATGCCTGACATGGCGAATATGATGGGGATGATGGCCATTGTATTCATCTTCGCTATTTCCCTGCTCGCGGCCGCAGTTGCTCGTCGGCTCCATGATCGTGGAAAATCAGGCGCTTGGGGACTGATGCCTCTCCCTTTCATTACATTTGCATCGGTTATGATGCCGACGGTCTTTGCGCAAACCTTTGCCGATATGGGTCTATTTTTTACCATGTTTATCAACAATGTGCTCTACATCGCGGCACTGGTTTTCCTGGTAATCTTACTCGCTGGCGCTGGTTCGGAGGGAGAGAATCGCTTTGGACCTGATCCGACACTTTAAGTGATTCTGGCGCAGCTTTTACGAATGCCGCCATGTGGTTCACGGTCACCGCTAATGACGTGAATTCGAATCCCGCCTTGTCCGCCATCTCCTTGCCAAAGCGCTCTTTGCGCAGAACTATCCTGGCTGGATTTCGCACTGACCAGGGGCAATGTCATGCCGAGCGGGCCGACGAAAATTATCTACCCGGAAGATCGCTTGCCCGTGGGGCAAAACCTGTTTGCGGGCTTGCAGCGCGTGCTGGCCATGTTCGGCGGAGCCGTGCTCTGCCCGCTCCTGATAGAGTTTGATCCCAACACCACAATCTTCTTCTCCGGTCTCGGCTCCAGCTAGTCCTTTATTGCCGCCATCATCGCCGTAACAGCCTATTCCGGCACTGGCGCCAATCCCAATATCCCGGTTGCCTTGGGCGGCGTCGCGGCCGGCGCGGTCTATGCCGTTATCGGGCTGATTGTCATGAAGACCGGCCATGGCTGGATCGAAACGCGGATGCCGCCCGTCCTGACTGGCGCTATCGTCACCAAGATTGGTCTAAACCCGGCACCCGTGGCGGAACAGCAGGTCAGTGGCTCGCAGTTCAATGTCTTTTTTGGCCTCCTGACCGTAGCGCTCGTCGCCTTCAGCGCGGCTTACCTACACTATTTCCTCGCATGCAACCTCAGTACACTCGGGAAACCCATTGATTTTTCAAAAATTAGTGGAGCTGAATGGTTGGGGTCTCCGCAGTTCACACCCCCGGCTTTCGAACTCAATGCGATGCTATTGGTCGCCCCCGTGGCCATTATCCTCGTGGCGGAAAACCTGGGCCATGTACGCGCGATTTCCGCGATGACGGGCCGCTGGCAACCTTCTTCTCCCTGGTGCTGTTCCACGTTCTGGCGCTGAAAAAGGCGAAGGCCTAGTCCTTACACACGTGACAACGACCAATCTGTAACACTTTCTCAAGACCTGTCTGCAACCTTCTGTTCAGGTTGCGGAATCGTCGCTGCATATGATGCCGCGGCTTGGCTAGGGCCTGTTCAAAATCACGCCGCCTTGACGCTCTGCCCGGTATGGCCATGCCAGGTAGTGCCTTGTCATGCCTGGTCGAACCAGCCCTACCTCGGTCCGCATAAATATTTCGTATTTAATTAATAGCCAAGATGACCTAAACTTCGCGCTACAGAAACAGGGAGATTCCAATCATGCCGAAGATTTCACGTCGTCACCTGATGGCCACTGCCGCTGCGGGGCTGGCCTTGTCAGGCTGCAATTTGCCCACTTTGAACACCTCCGCCCCGACAAAGGACGACTTCGTGTCCGTCGACGGCATTAAGTTCAAGCTCAAGGACGACACCTACCACTATGTTGGCGCAAATATCTGGTACGGCGCTTACCTCGGCGCCACCGCGGCCTTTGGCAATCGTGCGCGCCTGCTCAAAGAACTCGACGATATGAAAGCCCTTGGGATAGATAACCTGCGGGTTCTGGGGTCGTCCGAGCTCTCACCCTTGACCAATTCGCTGGATCCGGCCTTTACCAACAAGCCAGGCGACTACAACAACGACCTTCTCGTCGGCCTCGACTTCCTGCTGGACGAAATGGCCAAGCGCGACATGAAGGCGGTGCTGTACCTGACCAATTTCTGGGAATGGTCGGGCGGCCTGGTGACCAATCAGTACTACACCAACGGTGGAGACTATATGAATGCGGGCGATCCCGCCCATCCCTGGCCGGCATTTGCCGACTATTCCGCCCAGTTCTACGCCAGCGGCACCGCCACGGCGGTCTATTACGATTACGTACGCATGCTGGTGTCGCGCACTAATTCCATTACGGGCAAACCCTACAAGGACGACGCCACCATCATGGCATGGCAGCTCTGCAATGAGCCGCGTCCGGGTGGCAGCGACGCGGCCATCGACAAGAACGTTGAGGCCTATTACGGCTGGATCAAGGATACCGCCGCCCTGATCCGCTCGCTCGACTCAAACCATCTGGTATCCCTGGGTCATGAGGGCCTGATGGGGGCCAACGGACGTGAGGACATCGTCGTAAAGGCCCATGAACACATAGATTATTTGACAGCGCACATCTGGCCTCAGAACTGGTCGTGGGTCGACGGCAAGAATCTGGCCGGTACATTCGACGCCGGCGCAGAAAAGGTCAAAACCTATATCCAAGCTCATATCGACATCGCCCGAAAGCTCGACATGCCGGTCGTTTTTGAAGAATTTGGCTTCCCACGCGACGACGTTGCCTATGAGCCTGGAACGCCAACCACCTATAAGGACAGGTTCTACGGCCTGATCTATGCCGCGGTCGAAGATGCCATCAAGAACAATACGCCGGTCGCCGGTTCCAACTTCTGGGCCTGGGGTGGTGCAGGTCGGGCATTGCACGCCGACTACCACATGCTGCGGGGTGAAACAGCCTATGTCGGTGATCCGCCGCACGAACCTCAAGGCTGGTATAGTGTCTTCAACACCGACACCTCGACCCAGGCCTTGGTGAAGACCCATGCCGAGCACATCCGCAGCCTATCGGCGGCTGGCTAATCCTGGACAAAGGCCGTGCCGTGTGGCGCGGCCTTTTTTCGTCTTTGCAGGTCCCGCATCCTGTGTCAGGAGACGGTAATGACGCCTGATGAACCCGAGACCATCGACGCCCGAGGTCACCGCTGTCCGGTGCCGACGCTTAAACTGCGCCGCCACCTGGCGCAGCAGCCTGCGGGAGCCCGTGTCGTGCTGCTGGCAGATGATCCCATGGCACAGATCGATGTCCCCCACTTTTGCAATCAAAACAACTACTTCCTGCGCTCAGTCGAAGTTGTCGCTGATGGCTGGCGTTTTGAAATCTGCTGCGCCGACTGATCCTTTTTGTGTTACAACCTTGTTTACGGTTTCGGCTCTATGAATCGGGCCCGCCAGGGTAGACGGAAACGATTCTGTCTTCAGGTAGAGGTAGAGGAGCGTAAGCATTGACCCTTCATGCGCGTCTGTTGCTGCTGAGTCGCGACGACGGCTGGCTGCAAGGGTTGAGCCGCGATCTGGACCGGCTGGGGACGCGCACACTCTCTGCGGAAACACCCGAAGCCGCCTGCGCCGCGCTGGCCGATCTCGGGATTGAAGCCGTGCTGGTCAATGAAACCTGCCAAAGGGAATGGCCAGAGGTTCTGGATCAACTGCGCGCAGCCTGTCAGCCGCGACGGATCGCGGCGATCATGATGCGACACGACGATGACTATGTCATTCCGGCGGGTTGGGACATGGTCTTTACCCGCGATGCCCATCCGCAGCAGATTTCGCTCAGCGTCGAACACCTGGTGCGCGCCTGCGTCGCAGAAGAAGAGTACGACCTCCGCTGTCAGACGTTTAACAGTGGCGCACAAAGCCTTGATCAACTTATGAAAACTCAACCCAAACTGAGTTTACTGTCGATCGGTCAACCCGACCCGGAGTTCCTCGCGCTTAGCCACGCCCTGAAGGCCCAGGGCTGTGATGTGGTCGCCGCACTGTCAAGTTACAGCGCTTTCGACTACCTCCACGACAAGGTCTTTGACGCCGTATTGTTGTGGGGCAGCGATCAGCCGTCGGAGGCCTTGGCTATCGCTTCGGGCATGCGACGCAATACGCGCCTGTATCATACACCCGTTTTGTTGCGGCTCAACCGCGTCGTGGAACTCGACCTAGGCGATGCCTATCTGCGCGGCGTCAGTGACATTGCTAACCCCGCCGCCGGCGTCGGTGAAATCGCGGATCGCCTGGTGCGACTGGCGCGGGTCCATCGCCGCCACCTTACCATCCGCAAGACGCTGGAAGCCATGCGTGGCGAATCGCAGATGGACAAGGGCACAGGACTTTTCGGCCGCGACCTGTTTGCCGCTCACCTGGCGCGCCTCGCCAGGGGCGCCGTCGACCGCCAGCGCCCGATGTGCATCTGCGTATTGAAGATTGCCGATACACCCGACATCGTTCGGGCCCGCCAGAAGAAGATGTTTGACCGCGCTGTGCCGCAGATCGGCTCGATGATCGCGCGGCTTGTCCGCGCCGAAGACACGGGCGGCCGTTTGTCCAATGACGTCTTTGCCCTGGCCCTGCCCGCCACCACACTGAACTCCGCGCGCAATGTCGCAGAGCGCATCTCAGCGGTGATCGGCTGTACCGCTTTCGATTCCGGCCATGGACGCCCACCCTTTGTGGTCGAGTTCGACGTCGGTGTCGCCGAGATGCGCGCAGGCGAACCGGCCGCCGATGTCCTGATGCGCGCCGCGGCCGCAGCCGACAGCCGCGACCGCCAAGCGGGCTAGGCCGCCGCGAGTCGCGCTAGCTCCTTCATGATGATTTCGGCCGCCGCCAAACGTTGAACGGCCTCCGGCCATTCCCCCCTGACCAGCAGTTTCTGGTCGGGACGCAGCTTCCAGTCATTGGGCCGGCTTTGGATGTTTTTGACCAGACCTATCGGATTGTTGAACGTGTCATTGCGGAAGGTGACGACTGCTCCCTTGGGGCCGACATCCAGTTTGGCAACATTGGCTTCCCGGCACAAACCTTTGATTCCAACCACTTTCAACAGCTGCTCAGCCTCTTGTGGGATGGGGCCGAACCGGTCGATCAGTTCCGACGCAAGGGCTTCCCGATCGGCCAGCTTTTCCGCCTCGGATACCCGGCGATACAGGGCCAGACGGATGTTCAGGTCGGGAATATAGGCCTCTGGAATCATGATGGCAGCGCCGGCATTGATTTGTGGCGACCAACTGCGGTGATCCGACAGGTTCTCATCTGATTTCTGGCGCAACTCGGCGACGGCATCCTCCAACATCTGTTGGTACAGTTCGACCCCGATTTCGCGGATGTGACCCGACTGCTCGTGACCGAGCAGATTTCCGCCGCCGCGGATGTCGAGATCGTGGCTGGCGAGTTGGAAGCCAGCCCCCAGATTGTCCAGTGATTGCAACACTTTAAGACGTTTTTCTGAAGCGACGCTCAAGGTGCGGTGCTGCGGCGTTGTCAGGTAGGCAAAGGCGCGCGTCTTGGACCGCCCGACGCGGCCGCGGATCTGGTACAACTGGGCCAGGCCGAACATGTCGGCGCGATGGACGATCAGCGTATTGGCGGTTGGCACATCGAGGCCGGATTCGACGATCGTTGTCGACAGCAGGACATCGTACTGCCCCTCATAAAAGGCCGTCATGACGTCTTCCAGAGCCGTCGGTGACAACTGACCGTGGCCGATGACAAACCTGATCTCCGGCACCTGAACCCGAAGAAAATCAGCTACATCCGGCAGATCGCTGAGACGCGGAACCACGTAATAGGCCTGGCCGCCACGGTATTTTTCGCGCAACAGGGCTTCGCGCAGCGCCACCGGATCGTATGGCAGCACATAGGTTCGAACGGCAATACGATCGACCGGCGGCGTGGCGATGATCGACATGTCACGAATGCCTGACAGTGCCATCTGCAATGTGCGCGGGATTGGCGTTGCCGACAGCGCCATCATATGGACATCGGCGCGGAAGGCCTTCAGCTTTTCCTTATGCTTGACCCCGAAATGCTGTTCTTCGTCGACGATAACCAGGCCCAGGTCCTTGAAGCTGACCTGTTCCGACAGCAACGCATGGGTGCCGATAACGATCTCGATCTCGCCCTTTTTCAGCCCTTCACGCGTTTCGTCGGCGTCCTTACGCCCAACCAGGCGCGAAAGCTGACGCACGCGCACCGGCCAGCCCTGGAAACGCTGCGTGAAGGTCTTGAAATGCTGACGCGCCAGGAGCGTCGTCGGGCAAACAATGGCGACCTGGCTGCCGGACATCGCGACCACGAAGGCCGCGCGCAGCGCCACCTCGGTCTTGCCAAAACCGACGTCGCCACAGATCAGGCGATCCATCGGCTGTCCCTTGGCGAGGTCCTCCAGCACATCCTGGATAGCGTGGAGTTGGTCGTCGGTCTCCTCGTAGGGAAACTGGGCGCAGAATTCGTCGTACAAGCCCGACGGAGGATCGATCTGAGCCCCCTCACGAAGGGCGCGCGCGGCGGCCAATTGAATCAGGCCATCGGCCATCTCGCGCAGCTTTTGCTTGGCCTTGGCCTTGCGGGCCTGCCAACTGGCGGAACCCAGGCGGTCCAGTTGCGCACTGTCACTGTCGGAACCATATCGCGTCAGCAGGTCGATGTTTTCGACAGGCAGGTACAGTTTCGATTCCGCTGCGTAATGCAGTTCCAGGCAGTCGTGTGGCGCGTCGTTGACACTTAGAGTCTTTAGCCCTTCATAACGCCCAATGCCGTGTTCGATATGAACCACCAGATCGCCGGGTGACAGCGATGACGCTTCGGCCAAAAAATTCTGTGCCCGTCGGCGCTTACGCGGGCGAGCTAAACGATCACCTAATATGTCGGTTTCAGAAATGACCGCCAAAGACTCGGTTTCGAAACCGTGGTCCAGCGGCAGGACCGCCCGCTGGATCGGCTTGGCCTTGGTTCCCGCGACGCCATAGCTTTGCGCATCGACCCAATTGGAAGCGAGGCGCGGACTGGTGAGGCCGTGATCGGCCAACATGGCAGCCAGTCGGTCCGACGAGCCATCGGTCCACGACGCGAAGATGACGCGCTTGCCCTGTTTGGCGAGTGCCTGCGCGTGATCGGCGACCGTCGTAAAGAGGTTCACGCTATCGAGCTTTCGCGCTTCCGCGAAATTCCGGCCGGAACGCCCGCCCAGATCGATCGCATCAACCGCTTCCCCTTCAAACGGTTCGAAACGGCGTACTCTGTGCGCCCCCAAGGCAGCCTTCCATTGGCCGTCATCCAGGTAGAGCCTCTGCGGCGCGATGGCGCGATAGGCCGATCCGCCCTTATCCTTCATCGCCGCGACGCGCAGTTCGTAGGCGTCCCGCACAGTGTCGGCACGTTCGGCAAAGGCGTTGCCGGCCAGGGCATCGAGCATGACCAGGCTAAGCGGAGGCAGATAGTCGAAAACACTGTCAAGATGGTCGTAGAACAGGGGCAGCATATGTTCGACGCCCTGACGACGGATGCCGGACGACAGGGCCGCGTAGACCGGATCATCACCTGCAGCGCCGAACGCCGCCAGATAACCCTGGCGGAAACGGCTTATGCTGTCCGTATCCATGCGGATCTCCGACACGGCGGTGAAGTTGAGCTGGCTAATCTGTTTGAGCGACCGTTGGGTTTCCGGATCGAAACTGCGGATCGATTCCAGACTGTCGCCGAAGAAGTCGAGTCGAACCGGTTCATCAGCCGATGGCGGAAAGACATCGACCAAGCCGCCACGCACGGCGAATTCGCCGCGCTCAGCCACGGTGGATACTCGGGTATAGCCGTTGTTGACGAAATAGGCGTCCAGGTCCGTCATGTCGATCGTCAGACCCGGCTTCAGGCTCAGCCGTCCCTGGTCGACAATCGATCGCGGCGGCACCCTCTGGGCCATGGCCGAGGCCGTCGTCAGAAAAAGAACAGGTTTTTCAGGTCGCTTATCGCGATAAGCTGAGAGTTGCGACAAGGCGTACATGCGTTGGGCGATGACGCCGGGGGTTGGGCTGAGGCGGTCGTATGGCAGACAATCCCAGGCCGGAAAGCTCAATATGTCCAGTTCGGGCGCGAAGAATTTCAAGGCCTCCGCAACGGCGTTCATGCGCCCGAAATCGCGGGCAATAAACACACTGACGCCGCCAGCTCTGGCCAGATCCGCCGCCACCAGGCTTTCATAACCTTCAGGGCTGCCGCTCAGGGTCAGCGAAGACGCACGTCCGGTAATCTCGCTAAGCGTGGTCATGACTGGATTTTTTTGTAAGCCGTTTTATAAAACTGATTGAGTTGTTTCATGATTTCGGAGTCGAAGTCAGCCGGAGCCGGTTCACGTTCGATGATCCAGCCGTAAAGGTCATGATCCGGAACTTCCAACAGCACTTCAAAGATATCGAGGTCGGCGTCGCTCATCCGCCCCAGGTGTTCGTCGGCGAAATGCCCCAGTATGATGTCGGCTTCCTTGAAGCCGCGGCGCCAGGCGCGAAAGGACAGTTTCTTCAGGCGGGCTTCACGCGCTTCGCTCACGGCGGCAGGTCCTTGTATATTGAGGGCCTTCTCATAAAGCATTTTTGGTGCTTGATAAGCCCATGCGTCCGGAAATTTTATTCCCCTACTATGCCGATGTTACGACCCTGAAGGGCGTCGGCCCCAAACTGGCGCCTGTTCTGGCCCAGCATGTGGGTAGCCATATCCGCGACTTGGCGTTTTTCCTGCCATCCGGCGTGATCAAGCGGCCTCTGGTGCCGTTGAACCGCGCGCGAATCGGTGAGGTCCAGACCGTGGCGGTGACGATCGCGGGCTATCCCCCGGCGCCGGCCAAGGGACCGCAGCGAATCGAGACCGTCGACGACACGACCCGGCTGACCCTGGTCTATTTCCACCGCATCCGTGGATTTGAAACCCAGCACCCGGTCGGCTCCAAACGGCTGATCAGCGGAAAGCTGGAAAGCTTCAATAACCAGTTGCAGATGCCGCATCCGGACTACCTTGTCGATGAGGCCCGCGCTGCCGAAATCCCGGCCTGCGAACCGGTGTATCCGGCGACACTCGACCTCGGGTCGCGCACCTTGCGTAAGCTGGTGCAGGGCGCGCTCTCTATCACGCCGGAACTGCCGGAATGGCTGGATTTGGCTATGGTCGACAAATACTTATGGCCGTCCTTTCATGCGGCCTTGGCCGCGGCACATACGCCCTTGAGCGAACTCGACCTGGATCCCGATGCCAAACCGCGCCAACGCCTGGCCTATGACGAAGCCTTGGCACACCAACTCGCACTGAAAGCACGTAAACAGTTCCGTCAGAATACCCCGTCCCGCGTGATCGATCGCCACGCCTGGGCCGACAGGGCCCTGACGACCCTGCCCTTTGCCATGACGGGTGCCCAAGTCCGCGCCCTAGCCGATATCCGCGGCGATCTGCGGTCCGGACATCGTATGAATCGGCTGGTCCAGGGCGATGTCGGTGCCGGTAAGACCCTGGTCGCCCTGATGGCAATGATCGATGTCGCAGAAGACGGTTTGCAAAGTGTCCTGATGGCGCCGACCGAAATCCTGGCCCGTCAGCATTTTGAAAAAAGTCATTCAATTCTGGAGGCTCTGGGTATTTCTTCGACCATTATGACCGGTCGTGACAAAGGCAAGGAGCGTGACCGAAAGCGCGCTGCGGTGGCCTCGGGTGAGGCTCAGGTGGTCTTCGGTACCCATGCCGTCTTCCAGGAAGGCGTCGATTTCCACAGCCTGCAACTGGCCGTCATTGACGAACAACATCGCTTCGGCGTCGGCCAGCGTCAGAAGCTGTTTTCCAAGGGCGAAGCTGTCCATTACCTCTCCATGTCGGCCACGCCGATCCCGCGTACCCTTGCCCTGACCCAGTACGGTGAAGCGGATCTCAGTATTTTGGACGAGAAGCCGGCCGGGCGTCAGCCCATCCATACCGCTGTGGTGCCGCGCGCGCGCCTGGCCGATGTCATGCATCGCCTGAAAGGGGCGCTGGCTGACGGTCAACAGGCCTACTGGGTCTGCCCCCTCGTTGAGGACACCGCCGAGTCTGATCTGATCGCGGCCGAGAAACGGCACGAAGAACTGCAGGAAGCCCTGGGCATCGAAGTCGGCCTGGTGCATGGCCGCATGCCATCGGAAACCAAAGACAACGTCGTCACACGATTTGCCGCCGGCGAACTACGGGTGCTGTGCGCTACGACCGTCGTCGAGGTCGGAATCGATGTCCCGACCGCGTCGATCATTATCATCGAGCAGGCCGAGCGTTTCGGATTGGCCCAACTGCATCAGTTGCGCGGCCGCGTCGGCCGCGGCGCCGCGAAAAGCGCCTGTATCCTGCTGTACGATTCGCCCCTGTCCAAGAACGCCAAGGCGCGCCTGGAACTGTTGCGTGACACCGAGGACGGCTTCAAAATTGCCGAGATGGACTGGAAGCTGCGTGGCGAAGGTGACATCCTGGGCGCCAAGCAATCTGGGTTCCCGGACTACAGGTTCGTCGACCCTGTGCGTCACACAGCGCTGATTGCCCTGGCGGCACGCGAAGCCGTTTACATTCTACATCAAGGTGACGCACTCCCTGCGCCGCGACGTAAGGCGATCGAGGTATTAAAACAACTGTTCGACTGGCGGGCTGACGTCGCCGACAAGCAGGATTGATCAGGGCTACACGTTGCGGAACGCCGTCCAGCGCACCTGAAAATCTTCCTGAAGATCTCCGTAGAAAAGATTGTAAAAATTCACCTTTCTGCGATCCTCCCACGTCCCCGCATCGTTGAACGACGGCGATCCCGGTTTGTCGACGACCAAAACGCCACGCACACAGCGCGCGGCGACCTTGCGTGGAATCAATGCCGGTTCCACCCCCCATTCCAGGCCCGTGGCGTTGGTCGCGCCCAGCGAAATCTTGGCTTCGGCGGCCTCTTCACTGACTCCCCCCAGGATCGGATTGACGCAAATCGCCTTCTGAGCGTTCAGCGGTTCCAACCGGTCGCCTTCCCAGTAGACGGCCTTTTGCTGGCGTTGCAAAGCCTTGTCCGGTCGGTTGGCTTCAACGCTGAGATAACTCAGGGCGCAACCGACCTGGCTCCGCGACAGGCAGGCCGGGAAGAACAGTCCCTCGGTGCCGAACTGGCGCTCGGGCACAGACACTTCCAGCAGATAGGCCGCGACCAGTTGGCTTTTCAACTCGGGATCGGACGCCACCACGTCACGCAGCAATCGCTCGGCCATCAGACCGCCCTGCTCGACCCCGACAACGACAAACCCCCGCCCGCCCTTGCGCTTGGTTAGGAACACGCGGAATGCCGCTTCGACGTCGCGATAGGCGAATTGCCGCGCCTCGCGAGCATCTTCGCGCAGCGTCAGTTGGGTATAGAGGCTCGCCTGGCGATATTTGGGCGCGTAAACATTGCCCATGATGGAAAAGGGGGCCGCGTAGTTCGGCAGGTGGATGCGATGGACGTCCTCGTCAATCCCCTTGCTGTCGATCCGCCCAAGCCAGTCGCGACCGCCATTGAAGGTCGTGCCGTGAACGAAGAAGACGTCGACCTTGCGCGGATCTGCATAATAACCCGCTATTTGTGGATTGAGGTACCACGCCGCCGGCTTGGCATAGTCGGGTGCCCTCGGCGGACTATAGACCTGGAAGGGAATCTTGGGGTCGAGGTAGTTGCGGTGAATATCGTTCTGCAGATACATCCAGGTCAAGGTGACGAAGGCGCCGATCAGCGCCCCGATCACCAGGCTCAGCCTGCGCTTTTTCAGAATCTGCGTCCACATACTCATCTGGTCGGCAACCTAAGCTCCGCGGATGGGATTGAACAGATTGGCGGCTTCAATTTTTGTGACCCGGCGTTTCCGGCTTATAGGCGTCATTCGGCCAGCGTTTGTGCACCCAGAACCATTCTTCGGGCCGAGAGCGCACGGCCGACTCGATAAACGCGCTGACCTTGCACACCGTGGCGTCGATGTCTTCGGACTTGCGGCCGGTATCAACCACGTCGATCGGATCGCACACCGTCACCTTGAAGCGCCCTGCGCCGGTCCGTTCCACCGTCATCGGTTGCAAAACCGTGCCGAACCGCATAGCCAATCGCGTCGGCCCGGGGGCCGTATCGACTGGCCGGCTGAAGAAAGGCGTCGAAACGCCGCGGTTGAACTTCTGGTCGTTCATCAACGCCACAGACTCACCGCGCGCCATCCCGGCCAGTAATTCTTTCGCGCCGTCGCCGCCCTTGGGCGCGAACAGACGCGTGCCATAACGTTCCCGGGCTTTGCGCCAGCGAGCATCGACGTAGGGGTTGTTGGCGGCGCGATACGTCATCTGGCAGATCACGCCGGATTCATTGATGACCGACGGCATGATTTCCCAGTTGGCGAAGTGCCCGGAAATGAAGACAACAGGTGTTCCCGACGTCTCGATCTCGTCAAGTCGTTCGGCGTTTTCAACGACGATTCGACCATTGGCTACGGTGATGCGGTCCATCATGGCGATCTCGGCGAAGGTGCGGCCCAGATTGTCCCACTGCGCTCTCGATACCCGCGCCTTCCAGGCGCCGTCTTTTTCCGGAAACGCCAGATCGAGGTTGCGGTTGACGACCTTCTGAACCGGAGATATCGGCCCCAGCGCCTTCAACAGGCCCGCGCCGAGATCCGACGCGACGTCGACCGGAAACATCCGCAACAATCCGACGGTCGCGTCGAAGGCAATCGCCTCGAATCGCCACATCAGGTCCTGCCAGAAACCAACCTTATCGCTCATCCCGCCGGCCCAGTACGCGTTTCGCCGGCGCGCTGCGCCGCCAGAAATTTCAGGATACGTTTGAAACGCGCCTCGGCCGCGATATGGCTGACTCGCACGCCATCGAAGCCGCCTGTAAAGTGGCGACGGAAAACATAGTATCGCAGGAAGCCTAGAGGATACTCCAGCGGCAACCGGGCCCAGAGTTGCCAGGACGGCTTTTTCAGAACCTTGGCCTGCAGCGTATTGTAGGATTCGAACTTCTGCCGGATATGGTCGAACGATCGCGACGAGAAGTGCGTCACAGTGCCGGTCAGTTGGCCAACAGGTTCATCGCGCGTGTCGACGGTATCGTGCACGGGGCTTTCACGAAAGCGCACAACCCGGCGATCATAGAGGCGGACATAGTTATGAAAGTCGGCCCACAGCCGCGGCTTGTCGCGACCGGGATAGACATTCATGATGCGGAAACGATAGGCCTTCAACTTCGGCCCTTCGCGCATCATCGCCTTGATCTCGGAATAAAGTTCTGGCGTCACCACTTCATCGGCATCCAGATTGAGAATCCAGTCGTATGCCGCGCAGTCCTCACTGTACCGTTTCTGCGGTCCGTACCCAGGCCAGTCATGATGCACCACCCGCGCCCCGAGACCTTCCGCTACGGCAACCGTGTTGTCGGTCGAACCGCTATCGATGACGACGACCTCATCGACCAGACCGGCAACGGCGCGGATGACATCGCCGATCCGATCACCTTCATTCCTGGCGATTATACAGCAGCTTAAAGGCGTAGTGGCGGGCATGTCTGCCCTTGTGCCCAAGACCTGTTTGACAGGCAAGTTTTTTCACCAACATTGTCGTGACATGGCCCTTTCCGAATATCCCGTTATCCTCTGGTTTCGCTCTGACCTGCGCCTGCACGACCATTCTGGGGTCGCCGCAGCGCTTGCCACAAAAAGACCGGTTTTGCCGCTCTACATATGGGACCAGAGCACCTCTGCCCGGCCGCTGGGCGCCGCGTCACGATGGTGGTTACACCAATCTCTTCATGCTTTGGATGAAGACTTGGCCAGGTTCGGATCAAGATTGATTATTGCTCGGGGTCAGTCCCAGCTCGTCCTGGCCGATCTTTGCAAAAAAACATCAGTAAAAACGGTCATTTGTTCTAAAACCCTTGAACCTGTGACGGAAGAGTTTGATCGTCAGCTTGAGCGCGATCTTGCCGAAATTGGTGTCGCCCTTGAACGCCATCTGACAGGTTTCCTGATCGCGCCGGGCAGTATAAAGACCAAGGACGACAAGCCTTATCGCGTCTATACCCCCTTTTTTAAGGCCGCTGAGGCCGCGGGCAGATTGCATGTTGATTCCCCACCCGTCCTATCAACCCATGAATGGCCCGTACCGTCATGCTGGCCGCCGACTTTGCCTTTGGAAGACCTGGCACTGACACCGCAAAAAACGTCATCCGGGAAAAACTGGGCGGAAGGCTTTTCGATCTTCAAACCTGGCGAAGCCGGAGCCCGCGGTGCGTTGCGGCGGTTTCTGGCGAGCGGCCTGGCCGATTACGAAGATGGCCGCGATCGACCGGACAAGGATCTGACCTCATATCTGTCGCCGCATCTGCGCTTTGGCGAAATCAGTCCACGCCGGATTTTGACCGAGCTCGATAAGGTCGTTCGGTCGACGCCACGCCTGGTCGCCCCCGCAGAGAAATTCCGCAAGGAACTGGTTTGGCGCGAGTTCAACTACAACATTCTTGACCTTCAACCCGAGCTTCACACGCGCAATTTCCGCGACGATTTTTCGACCTTTCCCTGGCAGAGCAGTGACAAGGATTTCCGCGCCTGGGCCCGCGGCGAAACCGGTTATCCCCTCGTCGACGCCGGGATGAAGCAACTTTGGCAGACCGGATTCATGCACAACCGCGTCCGTATGGTCTGCGCCTCCTTCCTGGTGAAACACCTTCTGATCGACTGGCGACGCGGCGAACAGTGGTTCTGGGATTGCCTGCTGGACGCGGATCCGGCGAGCAACCCCGGTAACTGGCAATGGGTCGCCGGTTGCGGTGCCGACGCCGCCCCGTATTTTCGCGTCTTTAATCCGATCACTCAGGCTGACAAGTTCGATCCCGACGATATCTATCGCCGCAAATTTGACAAACCGCGCGGCACGGTTCCATATCCCCGACCGATCGTCGACCACGCCTTCGCTCGCGAACGCGCGCTCGATGCCTATCGCAGCCGGGGAGACGGGAATGACGACTCAGATTGATGCTTTCGAACTGGACGCGCTAATCGCGGCCGATGCGGTCAAGGTCATCGATGGCAGTTGGGCACTCGACGGCACCGACATGCGTGCGTTGTATGAGCAAGAGCACATTCCTGGCGCGCAGTTTTTCGACATTGAAGCGATCAGCGACCACACAACCGGCCTTCCCCACATGGCGCCGTCGCCTGAACACTTTGGCGAAGCGGTCGGGCGAATGGGTGTTTCCGCCGGCGACCATGTCGTGATTTATGACCGGCAGGGACTGTTTTCCGCTGCGCGGGTGTGGTGGACATTCACCGTTATGGGCCACTCCAAGGTGCAGGTACTGCGCGGCGGCCTGCCCGCATGGAAGGCGGCTGGCTTCGCGCTGGAGGGTAACAAACCTGTGCCGGCGCCGGCGATCTACACACCTCGTCCGACGGCTGGAAGTATCATTGACCGGAAGGCACTGATGGACACGCCCAACCGATATCTCGTGCTCGACGCCCGTTCGCGTGCCCGTTTCGAAGGTACGGCGCCGGAACCACGTGCCGGGCTTCGCTCGGGTCACATACCGGGAAGCCGGAGCCTGCCGTTCGCCGAACTCATTCAGGACGGCGCCCTAAGGCCAGAAGCAGAGTTGCGAGACATTCTAACGGCCGTTGGCGTCCATGATGGAGCAACGGTTGTTACGTCCTGCGGGTCGGGTGTTACCGCGGCCATTATCAGTATGGCCTTGGCAGAAACCGGCCATACCTCAGGCCTACTCTATGATGGATCCTGGGCCGAATGGGGGCAGCACTCACTCGACACCCCGGTGGTCACCGGGGCGAGCTAAGTCAGGATGGCGTGATTGGGTTGAGAGAGTCTTAACGGTGGCGACTCCGACAGGGCTCGAACCTGTAACCGTCCGCTTAGAAGGCGGATGCTCTATCCAGTTGAGCTACGGAGCCTCAAAACGTCAAAACGTCAGTGCGTCCAGCTTTGGCGGCGCGTATAGGCGAAGTTGTCAGCATAGGCCTTGATGATTTTCGGCGGCAGCTCGGGTTCGATCAAACGGAACGGAATTCCATGATGTTCGGCATAGGCCATTGCCTGGTCCTTGGTTTCGAACGTCAGTCGAATCTGCGCTTCCGTGTCCGCCGAAGACGACCAGCCCATCAAGGGATCCGGTGTCCGCGCCGACTTGGGCTCGAACTCCAAAATCCAGTCGTGCGTCTTGGCGCGGCCGGATTGCATGGCGGTTTTGGCAGGCTTGAAAATACGCGCGAACATGAAAGGCTCCGACAAAGAATCCTAAATGTGATTACTACACTATCCGACGCAGTTGCAATAAGGGGTGGAGGATAATGGGCGGTGCGAACCTTCTTATCCTCCTCCGCGTTGCCTGCTGGCAAGGCTGGAGACGAAGTGGGAGCCAAGACCTCGAAAGGCATCCATAACCGCAAGGTTATGCAAGAATGCGTCCTGTGCACCGCTAGGCGAGAGGATTGGCTCCGCCGGTTTCCTATCCCCTCACCCCGACCATTAAAAAAGCCACCCCGAAGAGTGGCCTTTTTTAGTGGTCGGGGCGAGAGGATTCGAACCTCCGGCCTTCTGCTCCCGAAGCAGACGCGCTACCAGGCTGCGCTACGCCCCGACACCTTAAATTCAATCTCAGCATTGGTCGGGGCGAGAGGATTTGAACCTCCGACCTGCTGCACCCAAAACAGCTGCGCTACCAGGCTGCGCTACACCCCGACGCTCTCAGCCGAGACTTGAGAGGCGCGCTACATGCCATTTTAGATCAGGGTCCGCAAGCCCCTTAAATGACGAAAAAGCGCGAATCGTCAGCTTATTGGAAAAACGGGTGGATAACCTGGTCACCGGGCTTAAGCCCCAACTTATCGCTCATTCCACCGCGTACTTCTAGCACGCCACTGGCCATGCCTTGAGACGGCAGAGGTGTGCGATCCAGCGGGCGGGCATTTTTCTGTATCGAAACGATTCGACCGTCCGGAGCGATATAGATGATATCGAGCGGTATCAGGGTGTTGTTCATCCAGAACGCACGCTCCGCCACGTCCTGGAATTCAAAGAGCATACCTTCATTGTCCGCCAACTTCGTTCGACACATCATGCCCTGGGCGCGGGTCTGGAAGTTCGCAGCGATTTCGACCGCGAACAGGCGCTTGCCCTTGGCGGACACGACTTCCAGCCGCTCTGGCGCTGTATAGGGGGAAATGTCCATGGTGCGGCATTGCGGTGGTGCGGCACCGATGGGTACAGCCGCTGGCGTCGAGGCCTGAACGCCACAGGCGCCCACCGCAACCGCTATCAATCCGAAAAGAACAACGAAACGTCCAGACATGGCCAACCCCATAATATGTCGCGACGAAATTGCCGCCGACGCATGGCCTTTTCAAGGCAAAAAGCGCGACAGAAGCCTGCCGCGCTTTTTTGTCGGTAATCGATACGAGTACTGACTTAGACCAGGGCTTTCGGATGAACTTCCGTCACGACCAGACCTTTGGGGCCCTCGCCGAAGCGCACCATAATCGTGTCACCCTGTTGTACATCTTCCAGGCCATAACGGCGCAGGGTTTCGATGTGTATGAATATGTCCGTGGGATCATTGCCGCGAACCACAAAGCCATAGCCCTTGGTACGGTTGAACCACTTGATGGTCGCCGCTTCGAGGTCGCCGACACGCATGCCTTCCGGCAAGGTGCGGCTGGATCGGGTGTGAGCGACATCACTGCGCACATGCGGCTGTTCCGCCGCCTGATCGAGATGGTCGATTTCGATGACCTGCCAGCCCTTGGATCGCTTGGCAATCTTGCAGGTAATCTTTGCGCCCTCATGTGCACTGTCACGACCCAGGTCGCGCAGGCTGGAGATGTGGAGCAGGACGTCGCGCGTGCTTGTCAGCGTGGCATCCTGTGGAACGATAAAGCCGTAACCCTTGGCGGCATCAAACCATTTTACATGACCTGAGATCGTTACTAACTCGTCGGCTTCGTTCTTGTTATTATAATCAAACAAACTCATCTATCCTCACCATGTCGCATGAAACTCAAGTGACATACGCAACCATAACACGGATATCTCGTTGTGGCATTCAAAAAGAGAGATATTTCGCAGTAATTGCGAATTTTAAGCCAAAAACTCACTTATAGCGAGTGGAATCTTATCGTGATCACGAGCTGAGACCGCTACCAGCCCCGGAAAACATGTGGATAACTTTCCCCGAACCCATCGGTGGGGAGGATTCAACGTCAAAATGAACGGAGAAAGCTGAGGTCTTGTGGCAGTCCCTAGGGGAGTCGAACCCCTCTCTTCAGGTTGAAAACCTGACGTCCTAACCGATAGACGAAGGGACCGCAATCAAGAGGTGCGCTTGTTACCCTTTCACATTTGGCGGTGCAAGCCCTATTTTAAAGTTATTCACAGTCCGTGAGAAAGTTTTTCAGACCAACGCAATGTCTTCAATCTCAAGCTGTATTCCGCGTCTCCCCATATAATCATCCGCCTTCAACCGCGCCAGGACATGAACCTTGCCCGATGGCCGCAACAGCGCGTCGCCTAAAGCTGTGCCTTCCGCGCGCCAGATAATTGCCTTCACCTTGGCGCCGCTGTCGTCCAGCAACTCGCACCGGACATGCCCTCCTTTCATCGCCTGCGCAAAAGCCACACGGACATCGGTAAAGGCGAGGAGCGGCTCCGGATTGCCCTGGCCGAACGGCGCCAGCAGATCGAATCGGTCGAATAGATCGCGCGACGCCGCCTTTAGAGACAGGGCTGCGTCGATTTCGACGGTCTCGACCTGATCGGCTTCGGCGACGTGAGTGTGAATATAGTCATTGAGAAACCGCCGTAAGTCGGCAATGCGATCACGTTCGACGCTCAACCCGGCGGCCATGGCGTGACCGCCACCCGACAACAGCAGACCTGATTCGAATGCCGCCCCCACGGCTTCGCCCAGATTGACTCCGGCCTGGGAGCGACCCGAACCCTTGCCCATGCCGCTGACCGGATCAACGCCTATAATAATGACCGGCCGGTGCCAGCGCTCACGCAGGCGCCCGGCAACGATGCCGATGACGCCGGGATGCCAGTCCTGGTGGGCAACGACAATCACAGGATCGTCGCTGGGCCACAGGCCCTGGTCTTCGGCGACGCGCGCGGCCTGCTCCAGTACCTGGGTTTCGACGTCACGGCGTAGTCGGTTCAGTTCGTCCAGTTCCTGAGCCAGGCTCGCGGCTTCGACCGGGTCGTCGGTCGACAAAAGACGTACGCCCAGGTCTGACCGCCCTACCCGCCCGCCGGCATTGATGCGGGGACCGATGACGAAACCGGAATGGAAGGTGCTCATCAGCTTGCCGGCCTCGCTGGCCGATCCGGCGATATCCATAAGCGCATTGATGCCGGGGTTTTTCCGCTGCGACATGATCTTCAGGCCCTGGGCGGCCAGAGCGCGATTGAACCCGGTCAGGGCCGTCACGTCGCAGATGGCACCCAAGGCCGACAGATCCAGCCATTGCATCAGGTCGGGCCGGCCGCGCCCCGCGAACAGTCCGCGTTTTTCGGCTTCTCGGTTCAGCGCTGCCAAGACAACAAACACCACACCGGCCGCGGCCAGATTGCCCTGAGCCGACGTACAGCCCGGCCGGTTGGGGTTGACGACCGCCAGGGCCCTGGGCGGATCCTCCCGCATCAGGTGGTGGTCGATGACCACGACATCCAGGCCGATCTCTGCGGCGTGATCCAGAGCACGGTGCGCCATCGCCCCGCAATCAACCGTAATCACCAGGTCGGCGCCTTGTCGCTTCAGAGTGTCGAAGGCGGCGTTGGACGGACCATAACCTTCCGTTACCCGGTCGGGCACATAGACGGTCAGATCGTGGCCCATATGCCGAAACCAGCGCACCAGTTGCGCCGCCGAGGTGGCGCCATCGACGTCATAGTCGGCAAAGACGCAGATCTTCGCTTTTGCCTGCAAAGCCTCCAGCATGGCTTCAACGGCACGGTCCATATCCATAAAGGAGGACGGATCCGGAAACAGAGCCTTCAATGTCGGATGTATAAAGGTGTCGAGCGAATCCGGGGTGATGCCGCGTCCGGCGATAAACCGGGCCAGTGGATCTAGAAAGGCAGGCTCGGCGACATTCATCAACCCGAGGCGCTGGGTGATCTCGCGCAGAGTTTCAGGTGCGACCTTTTGCGCAGCAAGCCGTTCGCTCCAACCCCGACCGGTCAGGGAAGCGGTGACGCCGAGATAAGGTTCGGACACTTTGGATGGATCGAGGACGGCGGACAGACTCATCGAGGGAATCTGTCACGCCGGCCGAAGGGTATCAAGCCTTAAGGGGGCGCCGCATCGAAAGCTTGCGCACGGTGCCCGTCTTGGAAATCATCACCAGGCTTTCTGTCGTGACGAAAACCTCACCCTTGGTGGTCACTTCCTTGCGCACACCGTTCAGTAAGGCCCCCTGTGTCACGCCCGTCGCGATGAAGACGGCATCACTGCTGACCAGATCGTCGAGGTCGTATTTGCGATCGAAGTCGGTCAAACCCAGGCGTTCGGCGCGGGCGCGTTCGTCAGCATTGCGAAACACCAGTCGACCCTGGAACTGGCCACCGACGCATTTCAGCGCGGCGCAGGCCAGGACGCCTTCTGGGGCGCCGCCTTGTCCCATATAGATGTCGATGCCGGTTTCCGGCTGAGCCGTATGAATGACGCCGGCGACATCTCCATCGGTGATCAGGTGAACGCGTGCGCCGGCCTTGCGCAGCGACGTGATAATGCCGTCGTGACGCGGACGATCCAGCACGCAGGCAACAATTTCAGAAACATCGACGCCCTTCGCCTTCGCCAGTGCGCGGACATTCTCCTCCGGCGTCGCGTCCAGGTCGACAATACCCTTGGCGTACCCCGGCCCGATGGCCAGCTTGTCCATATAGGTGTCGGGCGCATGCAGCATGCCGCCGCGCGGGGCAAAGGCGATGACGGCGAGCGAATTGGCCATGGCCTTGGCGGCCAGGGTCGTGCCTTCCAAAGGATCCAGCGCGATGTCGATCTGCGGCCCGTTGCCGGTCCCGACCTTCTCACCGATATAGAGCATCGGGGCTTCGTCGCGCTCACCTTCGCCGATGACGATCCGGCCATCCATTTCGATGGCGTTGAGCGCGCGACGCATGGCATCGACTGCGGCCTGGTCAGCGGCCTTTTCATCGCCGCCGCCGACACAGGAATAGGCAGCGATGGCGGCTTCTTCGGCGACACGAACAATATCAAGACTGAGATCGAATCCGGAAGCTGTGTTTGACATATTTTTCGAAATTTCAAGGGTTTCTGGCATTTGGCTATCTTCTGGCTTGAAGTTTTACGGCACGACAATTTGATTGTTTTGCATCGCGTCCGGCGCGGGAACTAAAAACGTCACGGCGCAAGCCGTGTATCAGACTGGCTCCGCCTTGAACAGCCTTGCCGTAAGGTCAATCGGCCACGGGCGGCGGGACGGCGCGGCGGCGCAAACCCTCAGCGAGACGCTCGATATCTTCGACCGACATGACGGCGTCGACGGGCTTGAGATAGACAGGGTTGATCCGGGCAATGGCGGCGGCAGCGTAAGGTTCGGGTTGCTCCTTATCCCAGACAAGGGCCCTCACCTCGGTCGCCAGCTTGTCTGACGCCGCAGTCTGGGTTTTAACGCGCTGGCCGAATTGCGCAACCGTCGGAATATCTGCGGGCGGGGTCGGGAATTGCGACCATTTGGGAATGCCGGCTGCGACCGCACTGTGCGACGGCGTGACATTCGGCAGGGGCGCCAGCGGACGCTGCGCTGCTGACTCGGCCGATTCTTGTGCCTGTGAGACCCCAGCAACAGTCAAGACGCCCGCCGCCAGGCCTAAGCACCGCATCCAAACCGGCAGGATCATGACAAATGTCTCCGTATTGACGACAGGGCGCATTGGCCACCCGTGCGGCGCATCATGAGCAAAATTCTACGCCCGTGAACAGACTTACGACAACAAAAATAATATTTGAGTGGATTTGCAGCGCGATTTACCGCACTGCAAGCGCTCCGGACGGCCTCAATAAAGGCGAGGATGCGCATGAGCAAGACCCCAAAAACCCCAGCATCAACCAAGACTTCGGCGAAAACTCCAGTCAAGAAGGCAGCCGCAAAGGCGCCTACCGCAAAGACGCCTTCTGAGAAGGTGAAACCCGAGACTGTCAAGCAGAAGCCGGCGCCGAAACCCGAATCCATAAAGGTAGCCCCCCAGCCAGAGGCTCCCAAGCCACAATCCCAACCGCGCGCCAAACCCGAATCGCGGGCTGAAACACCAATGTTCGACGCGGAAAACGTCCGTCGTCTCGAAGAACTTTCGGTCAATATCGCACGGGCGACCATGACCGCCCAGACCGTCCTGGCCCGGACCGTCATGAAACAGCCTGATATGGAAGCCGTCGGCGCACCTACCGATCCGTTCCAGGTCGGCCCGGCCATGACCGAGGTGATGAAGTCCCTGGCAACCCGCCCCGAAAAGGTGGTCGAAGCCCAGAGCGACTTGCTCAACGGTTATCTCGAACTCTGGGGCCAAATGGCGCGCCGCTCCCTGGGCGTTACAGATGAGAAGGCCGCCGTCAAAGACAAGCGCTTCTCCGATCCACGGTGGGAGCAGAACCTGGTCTTCGACATGATGCGCCAGTCCTACCTGCTGTCGTCCAATTGGTTGAACAAGTTGATCGGCAGCGTCGACGACATCGATCCTCTGGTCAAACGCCGCGCTGAGTTCTTTACCAAACTGCTCACCGACGCCATGTCGCCAGCCAACTTCCTGCTGACCAATCCGGTAGCGATCGACACCCTCGTTAGTTCCAAGGGCGAAACCCTGGTCAAGGGGATGCAGATGTTCGCTGACGACCTGGCGCGCGGCGACGGAAAGCTCAAGATTAGCCAGGCCGACTACAGCCGCTTCAAGGTGGGCGAAAACGTCGCCACAACACCGGGCAAGGTCGTCTACCGCGGGGACTTTTTCGAGCTTTTGCAATATACCCCGACGACCGAGCAGGTTTATGAAATCCCGCTACTGATCTTCCCGCCGTGGATCAACAAGTTCTATATCCTGGACCTTCAGGCCAAGAACTCTATGATCAAGTGGCTGGTGGACCAGGGTTTCAGCGTCTTCGTAGTCTCGTGGGTCAATCCCGATATCTCAATGAAGGACGTCACCTTCGAAGACTATATGTTTGGCGGCATCTACGAGGCCACGCAAAAGGTCAAGGCGCAGACCGGCGCCAAAACCGTCAACACGGTCGGCTATTGCATCGGGGGCACGCTTCTGGGCTGCGCCCTCGCCCACATGGCCGATAAAGGCGATAGCTCCATCAATTCGGCGACCTTCTTTACCGCCCAGCATGACTTTACCGAGGCCGGGGATTTGTTGCTGTTCACATCGGAGCCCTGGCTGAAAGAGTTGGAACGCCAGATGGACGCCGCCGGCGGTGTGCTGCCGGGTTCGGCCATGGCCGACACCTTCAATTCCCTGCGCGCCAATGACCTGGTATGGTCTTTCTTCGTCAGCAACTATCTGCTGGGCAAGGATCTTACGCCCTTCGACCTTTTGTGCTGGAACGGCGACCAGACGCGCATGCCCAAGGCGCTGCACATCTTCTACCTGCGTACCTTTTACGGCCACAATGCTCTGTCCAAGGGTGAGTTGACCCTGGGCGGGGTTAAACTTGACCTGAAAAAGGTCAAGGTGCCGATCTACGAACAGGCCGGCCGCGAGGACCACATCGCCCCGCCGGGATCCGTCTACAAGGGCTCCAAGCTGTTCGGCGGTCCGGTGACCTATATGATGGCGGGTTCGGGTCACATTGCCGGCGTCGTCAATCCGCCGGCGGCGCAGAAATATATGCACTGGCTGAATGACGCGCACCCGGACACCCTGGAAGCTTGGTTGGCTGGCGCCACCGAACATCCCGGTTCGTGGTGGCCGCACTGGGCTGGTTGGCTCGGCAAACTGTCGGGCGAAAAGATTGCGCCCCGTGACCCGGCCAAGGGACATTTCAAAGTCCTCGGCGATGCGCCAGGCACCTACGTCTTGGTTAAATCCTGATCGAGAGGCGAAAAACTCGCTGGCGGGAAGAAGTTAATGAATCCAATTGGTTGAAATGGAACTCCGACGGTTTTGGTTCCATTTCAACCGACACTTTCGGCAATTTAATCAACGTTGAAATATGGTGGATATCATTCGAAAAGCTCCACATAATCAATAAGATATATGGTTAATATGCATTAACGAATGAGCTTAACCCAACCCCGCCAGTCTTCAGTAATCAACATTGATGGCCTGGCCCAAATTCCCCTCTGGCGCCCGCAATTTCCGGTCGTTCCCCTCGCCGGGGATTTCACGCCAGGCGCGAAACGCTTCAGGTGCGCAGAATGATGGTCTCGACGATCGGGCGGCGGTCCCAGATCGCCTGGGCAGCTTTTTTGACAACCCGCGCCACCACGGTTTCGACCGTTTCATCGTCGTCGCGCGCTTCGTTCGGCATGGCCTTTAGCGCCTTCTCGACAGTGGCACACAGCGACTCCAGTTGGTCCGAGATGGTGTCTTCGTTTTCGAACGCCAGCCCCAGACCGCGGACATCGACGATCGATGCCAGTTGATTCTTGCTGTTCAAGGCGAAGGCCACGAAGATCATGCCGTTATGGGCGGCATGGCGGCGTTCGCGCAGAGCCTCCGACGCTTCCGGCACCAACATGCCACCGTCGACAAAGAGTCGGCCCGACGGAACCTCATCGATAATCTCCGGCAAGCCGGGCGCGAGACGAACCATGTCGCCATTGCGCGGAGTTACCTGGCGCGGGACGCCCAGTTCGGCGGCAAGAGCGGCATGCTTCAGAAGATGGCGGCGTTCACCATGGGTCGGCACCGAGATAGCGGGCCGCACCCATTGGTACATGTCCTTCAGTTCTTCACGGCACGGGTGACCGGACACGTGGATGCCGGGGTGATCACGTTCGGTGTGAATCTCGACACCCAGATCCGACAGACGGTTCTGCAGCGAGCGAATGGCAATTTCATTGCCGGGAATGACGCGCGACGAGAAGACGCAAACATCGCCTTCTTTCAGCTTCACCTGCGGGTGGTTGCCGTCGGCGATCCGCGATAGGGCAGCGCGCGGCTCCCCCTGCGAACCCGTGCACAGGTACAAGACCTGGTGCGGCTTGAAATTGGCGGCCTCACCTTCCGAAATCGGATCGGGAATCCCCTGCAACAAACCAACATGCCGCGACGCCGCCAGCATGCGATGCATCGACCGGCCGACCAGACACACCTGGCGCTTGCAGGCCATGGCGGCGCGCATCACCGAATCCATCCGTGCCACATTCGATGCGAAACAGGCCACGGCGACGCGCTTCTTGAAGGTACGGATCAGCTTTTCCAGCTCTTCGCGCACCCCGGCTTCCGAACCGGCCCGGCCTTCGACAAAGACATTGGTCGAATCGCACACCATGGCCAGCACGCCCTGGTCGCCCAGGCGTTTCAGTTCGGCAATGTCCGTTGGCTGGCCGGTGATCGGCTCTTCGTCGATCTTCCAGTCGCCGGTATGCAGGATCGTACCCAGCGGCGTCTTGATCGCCAGGCCATTGGGCTCAGGGATGGAGTGGGTTATCGTAATATAATCAATATCGAATGGTCCCAACTTCACGTTACCGTTCAACGGAACTTCGGTGATGTCGGCGTCGTCGACGCCGGCCTCACGCAGCTTCTCGCGGATCAGGAAGGCCGTGAAAGGCGTGGCAAACACCGGCGCCTTGATCTTGTCCCAAAGCCAGCCCAGGGCGCCGATATGGTCCTCGTGGGCATGGGTCAGAACGATGCCCAGGAGGTTTTCACCCACCAGAAATTCCGGGTCTGGAGCAATTACCTCGATGCCCGGTGTGGTCAGATCGCCGAACGTCACGCCGACATCGACGATAATCCATTGGCGGTCATCCGCCGGTCCGAACCCGTACAGGTTCAGGTTCATGCCGATTTCGTTCGAGCCGCCCAGCGGCAGGAACACCAGTTCGTTTTGTTTTTTTTTGCATAATCAGCTATGTGACAAGGTACGCTTATAGATTTCGAGGAGGCCGCGCAGAGTAAGGTCATGATCGAAATGATCAATCTTCTCCGTTGCACCTTCAAACAAGGACGCTACCCCACCGGTGGCAATGACGCTCATCTTCTGGCCGTATTCGGCCTCAATAGCGATGATGAGGTATTCAATCAAGCCGACATATCCCCAAAAGATGCCGGACTGCATGGCGCTGACCGTATCCTTGCCGATTTTGCGCGCCGGACGCTCGATGGCAACCCGTGGAAGCTTCGCTGCCGCCGCGTGCAAGGCCTGGAGCGACAGGTTGATTCCTGGCGCGATCGCTCCGCCTTCATAGCCGCCATCGGCCGCCACGACATCGAAGGTGGTGGCTGTGCCAGAGTCGATGATCAGCAACGGTCCGCCGTAGGTAATGTAGCCGCCAATGGCATTGACCAGGCGATCGGCGCCGGCTTCGCGCGGTTTGTCGATGCGGATGTCGAGGTTCAAAATCGTATTTTCGCCAACCACATACGGTGTTTTGTTAAAGTATCGCTGCGCGAGTTTGCGCAGGTTAAACAGGGACTGCGGAACGACGGAGGAGATGATGCAGTCGTCGATCTGCTTGAGGTCGAGACCATGCATCTGCATTAGCTGATATAGCCAGGCGGCATACTCATCGGCCGTGCGCCGGGTCTCCGTCGCCACCCGCCATTGCGCCACCCAGTCGGTGCCGTCATGGATGGCAAACAGCGTATTGGTGTTGCCCTGTTCAATGGCCAGCAGCATGCGGCCTCTCCATAAATATTTATTGTTTAAGCGCGCCGTATTCGACGTCGCCACCGGTGACGGTATAGATCTGGCCGTCACCTGCCCGCACCTGCAGTCCGCCGAATTCGTCGAGTCCGACTATATCACCGCTGACCTTGACGCCATCGACGGTGACGCTGACGACGCGATCGCGGCCATAGGCGCGCTTAAGCCACGCCTTGGCAATGTCACTGAAGGCCTTGTTGCGCCACAGATCGAGAACGCCGTCGAGATGGCCGTTCAACTTATGCAGCATGCCGACGGCATCCAGGGTGCGCACGGCATCCGGGTTGATCTCCTTCAAGGCCACCGTCAGATAGCCCTCGAGGATCGGGGCGACCCGCAGGTTCATGCCGATACCAATGACGATGCCCAGGGAGTCAGGTTCTTGCGACGCCTCCGTCTGGACCAGGATGCCGCACAGTTTACGCCCGCGGTGTAGTATATCGTTGGGCCATTTTATGCGCATCGAAGCGTCGGTATCGTGGATCAGCGGCCGCAGCATCTCATAGACCGCCAGGGCTGTGACGAAACTGAGTTGCGGAGCGCGGCGGACATCCAGAGGCATGGCGTCCCAGCGTGATGCCATGAAGTTACCCTTCTGGCCAATCCAGCCGCGGCCGTGGCGGCCTATGCCCTTGGTCTGCTCCCGGGCCAGGATCCAGCCTGGACCTTTGCGACCGGCACGCAGTCGGGACAAGGCCAGGTCCTGGGTCGATGGCAGGGTATCGAAGATCTCGAAATCGGCCACCGAACGCTGACCTAATGCGCGCCGAAGCCGACAACCGCCGCGGCTGCCAGCACGGAGCCGAAGATGAGGAAAACGATCGCGCCCGGGAAGGAGAAGGCCGCCGAAGCCAGGGCAATCCACCGCGTTTCCAGCGGCGCCTTACCGAATTCCACAACCGGCGCATCAAACCACATGAGTTTGATCAGACGCAGATAATAGAAGGCAGCGATGACGGATGCCACCAGGCCGGCGACGGCAAACCAGATCAGATCACTGCTCAGCGCAGCGCCGAAGACAAAGTACTTGCTCCAGAACCCTCCGAAGGGCGGCATGCCCAGAACCGACAGCGCCAGGATGGTGATCGCGATGGCGATCGGCATATTGACCTTGGCCAGGCCGGCGAACTGATCGATGCGGGTGACAGGCTCGCCATCCTTTCGTTGCAATGACATCTGGGCGGCAAACAGGCCAAGACTGTCGACCATGTACAGAGCAAAGAACATCAGCAGTGCCTGGATGCCCTGGGTCGTACCTGCGGCGATGGCCAGCAGGGCGTAACCCATATTGGCAATCGATGAATAGGCCAGCAGCCGCTTGAAGTCCTTCTGCATCAGGCCGCCAAGGCCGCCGACGGCAAAGCTGAGGACCGCGAGGACCAGCAGTACCTGACGCCACTGATCGATTTCGGTCAGGAAGGCGGTCTCCAGCACGCGGGCCAACAGGATCATGGCTGCGAACTTGGGCGCGCCGGCAAAGAAGGCGACGACCGGAGTCGGTGCGCCTTCGTAGACATCCGGCGTCCACATGTGGAAGGGCGCAGCCGATACCTTAAAGGCCAGGCCCGAAATCACGAACACCAAGCCGAAGATTAGGCCGACATTCATATTGTCATTGGCCGCGGCGGCGATGTCGGTGAAGTACATCGAGCCCGCAAAGCCATAGACCAGCGAGGCGCCATACAGCAGCAGGCCTGACGCGAGCGCGCCAAGGACGAAATACTTCAGGCCGGCTTCCGAGGACTTGGCGTCGTCGCGGCGAAAGGCCGCCAGGACGTACAGGGCCAGGGATTGCAGTTCCAGCCCGACATAAAGCGCGATCAGGTCACCAGCGGAAACCATGATGCTCATGCCGAGCGTCGCCAGCAGGATCAGGATGGGGAATTCGAAGCGTCGGTTGTTCAGCCGGTCGAAATAGCCCTGCCCCAAGACGATGATGAAGGCCGAGGCGATGTACATCGCCACCTTGGCGAAGACCGAGACGCCGTCCGAGACGAACGAGCCGGAAAAGGCCGTGCCCAGCGGCGACCACGCCGCCGCGAAGGCCGCGCCGATCAGGGCTGCCCCGCACAGGGCGCTGATCGAGGTCATGCCCTTGTCGCCCCGGAAGGCGCCGAAGACGAGGATCAGGATCGCACTGAGCCCGAGGATGGTTTCGGGTAGTGCTTCATTGAAAGCCGGAAAGTCCATAGCCAGATCCATCCTCATCCGCCGATAGCGGCCTGATAGGCTTTAACAAGCCCATCGACGCTGGCCGTGGTGAAGTCAAAAACGAAGGCTGGATAGATACCCAGCACCAGTGTGCCGATAATCAGCGGCGTGAAGATCGCAATCTCACGTGCATCGACATCGGGATATTTTTTCAGTTCGTCATTGGTGACGACGCCGAACATCACGCGCTTATAGAGGTTCAGGGCATAGACCGCCGAGAAGATGACGCCTGAAGCCGACACGAGCGCGACCCAGGTGCCCCAGTCATAGGCGCCGGTCATGGTGGCGATTTCACCGATGAAGCCCGACGTTCCCGGCAGGCCAACATTGGCCATGGTGAACAGCAAGAAGATGAAGGCGAAGTGCGGCATCAGCTTGGTCAGGCCGCCGTAGAAGGCGATCTCACGCGTATGCCAGCGATCATAGACCACCCCGACGCATAGGAAGAGAGCGCCCGAGATCAGGCCGTGGCTGATCATCTGGAAGATGGCGCCTTCGACCCCTAACTGGTTGCCGGCAAAGATACCCATGGTCACAAAGCCCATGTGGGCGACCGAGGAATAGGCGATCAGTTTTTTGATGTCGGTCTGGCGGAAAGCGACGAGCGAGGTATAGACCACGGCGATGACCGACAGGATCATGACCAGCGGCGCGAACATCTCCGAAGCCTGCGGGAACATCGGCAGGTTGAAGCGGATAAAGCCGTAGCCGCCGAGCTTCAGCAGGATGCCGGCCAGCATGACCGAACCGGCTGTCGGCGCCTGGACGTGGGCATCGGGCAACCAGGTATGGACGGGCCACATCGGCATCTTGACCGCGAACGACGCGAAGAAGGCGAACCACAGGAAGCCCTGAACATCGACCGGGAAAGGCGTCTCGGTCAGGAGGCGGGTCATTTCCGGGATGTTGGCAGTGCCCAACTTGTTGACCATGTAGAGCATGGCCGCCAGCATCAGGACGGATCCCAGCAGGGTATAGAGGAAGAACTTGTAGGCCGCATAGACCCGGTCCTTGCCGCCCCAGATGCCGATGATCAGGAACATCGGCACCAGGCCACCTTCGAAGAAGATGTAGAACAGGAAGATGTCCAGCGAGGTGAAGACGCCGATGACCAGCGTCTCGAGCAGCAGGAAAGCGACCATATATTCGGTGACGCGCTGGGTGATCGAGGTCCACGAGGCAGCGATACAGATCGGCATCAGGAAGGCCGTCAGGGCGACGAACAGGATTGAAATGCCGTCGACGCCCATATGGTACGAAACCGGCCCGAACCACGTATAGTGCTCTTCGAACTGATAAGCGGGACTGGCGCCGTTGAACTGCAGCAACATGACAACCGACAGGGCCAGGGTGACCAGAGTGGTCCACAGGCTGATCCATTTGGCGTTGCGGGCAATGACGGCCTCGTCGTCCCGGCGCGACAGGGCGCGCAGGATCATGATCACCGCCGCGCCGAACAGGGGCGCGAAGGTGACGATGCTGAGGAGGTTGGGAATGGCAGGTAGCATTGTGTGTTCCGTCTCCCCTTAATGCGCCAGCCCGAAGACAGCCCAGGTAAGCAGGCCGACAACGCCGAGGAACATGAAGAAGGCATAGTGATAGACGTAGCCGGTCTGGGTCTTGACCAGATTCTTGGCCGACTTCAATGCCGTCCAGGCAACGCCGTTAGGGCCGAGGCCGTCGATGATCTTGACGTCGCCAATCTTCCAGAAGACATCGCCCAGCCATTTGGTCAGCTTGACAAAGGTGGCCTGGTAGATCTCGTCGAAAAACCACTTGTTGTACAGGAAGGTCCAGATCGGCCCTTCGTTCGCCGCCATCTTTTTGGGCAGCGACGGACGGTGCAGGTAATAGTACCAGGCCAGAGCCAGGCCCAGCAGGGTCACGACCAGCGGAGCCAGCTTCACCCATACCTCTTTGATATTGTGGGCCTCGTGCATGACGTGGTTGTCGGAAGCCGTCTGGATCGCATTGCCCCAGAAGGCGTGTGCGTGTTCGCCGATAAAGTAAGGCGCGAACACGAACCCGGCCGCCACTGCGCCGACAGCCAGCAGGATCAGCGGTACTAGCATGATCCACGGGCTTTCATGCGGCGTGTGCGCATGGCCGTGGCCGTGGTCATGGTCGTCGTGGCCTTTGGCGTGATCGTCATGGCCATGAGAGTCGTGACCGTGCGCGTGATCATCGTGACCATGGTCCCACGTCTTCTTGCCATGGAAGGTCATGAAGATCAGACGGAAGCTGTAGAAGGACGTCAGCAGCGCAGCGAGAATACCCATCCAGAAGGCGAACATGCCTTGCGCCGTGCCATGCATGACCCAGGCGGATTCGATAATGGCGTCCTTGGAGAAGAAGCCGGCGAAGCCGATTTCGGTATAGGGAATACCCAGGCCGGTAATGGCGATCGTGCCGATGGTCATGACGGCGTAGGTGACCGGCAGGTACTTGTACAGCCCGCCCATCTTTCGCATGTCCTGTTCGTGGTGCATGCCGTGGATGACCGAACCGGCGCCCAGGAACAGCAGCGCTTTGAAGAAGGCGTGGGTGAACAGGTGGAACATGGCCGCCTGATAGGCCCCTACCCCGGCCGCGAAGAACATGTAGCCCAGTTGCGAACAGGTCGAATAGGCGATAACGCGCTTGATGTCGTTCTGAGTAAAACCGATCGACGCCGCGAAGATGGCGGTGATGGCGCCGATATAGGCGACGATCATCTTGGCTTGCGGCGCTTGTTCGAACAACGGCGACAGAAGGCACACCATATAGACGCCGGCGGTCACCATGGTGGCGGCATGGATCAGCGCCGACACGGGAGTCGGGCCTTCCATGGCGTCCGGCAGCCAGGTGTGCAGGAAGAACTGCGCCGACTTGCCCATGGCGCCGATGAACAGCAGGAAGGCCGCCAGATCCAGGGCCGAGAAGTACATGCCTGCGAATTCCCAGGCTTGGCCCTTCTGGTTGGCCAGCAACGGGAACAGCTCACCAAAATTGATGGTGCCAAACTGCCAGTAGATGGTCATGATGCCCAGGGCGAAGCCGAAGTCACCAACGCGGTTGACGACAAAAGCCTTGATGGCGGCCGAGCTGGCGCTGTCTTTCTGGAACCAGAAGCCGATCAGCAGATAGGATGCCAGCCCAACCCCTTCCCAGCCGAAGAATAGCTGCATGAAGTCGGCGGCGGTCACCAGCATCAGCATGGCGAAGGTGAACAGCGACAGGTAGCTGAAGAAACGCGGCCGCGAGTCGTCCTCGGACATGTACCCCCACGAATAGAGGTGGACCAGCGAGGACACGGACGTCACAACGACGAGCATGGTGGCCGACAGAGCGTCGATGCGGATGGACCAGGCTGACTTGAAATCACCGATATTGATGAAGTCGAGCAGCTTGACCGTAAAATCTGGCATACCGCCCCAGGTGTGCTGGATAAAGGTATACCAGCCCAGGACACAGGACAGGAAGAGCAGGCCCGTTGTGACGGCCTGCGAAGGAATATTGCCGATGCGGCGGCCGAAGAAGCCGGCAATGGCGGCGCCGACGATCGGCGCCATCACACAAAGGGTCACGATGGTCGCCATGCCCTCGGGCGGCGCGGCGGCTATGGCGCCGGCAACCGCATGGGTTGCCTCGGCGGCATGTCCGGCCCCGTGCGCGGCGGGTGCGGCGTGAGCGGCGGTCTCGAAAAGCACGACGACCTATCCTTTCATCATGCTGGCGTCATCGACGGCGATATCGCCGCGATTACGGAAGAAGGTCACAAGGATCGCCAGGCCGACGGCGGCTTCGGCCGCGGCGACGGTGAGGACGAACATCGCCATCACTTGGCCCTGCACGTTGTGCAGGTAGCTGGAAAAGGCGACAAAATTGATGTTCACCGACAAGAGTATGAGTTCCACAGACATCAGGATAATGATGATGTTGCGTCGGTTCACGAAGATACCGAACACTCCGATGGTGAACAGGATGGCCGAGACGGTCAGATAGTGGACCAGGCCGATGGTCATGGGTTCGACGGCGGTCATTCCTGAATTCCTTCTCCGGTCTTGGCCGGGACGACGGCAACCGCATCCTTGCGGCGGCGCGTAACCTGCTTGTAAATGTCCTGGCGCTTGACGTAGGTACGGTGGCGCAGGGTCAGGACGATGGCCCCGATCATAGCGACCAGCAGAACAAAGCCGGCCGCTTCGAAGACGTAGGCATAGGTAGTGTACAGCTCCAGGCCGATGGTCTGGATGTTGGTCGCGTCCGGCCGCGCCGCCTGAGGCGCGTTGCCGGCGGCAGCGCCGCGTCCGGCCACGGCCCAGCCGACAAAGATCAGCTCGAAGGCCAGGATACCGGCAACGACGGCGCCCGGCGCCAGATAGTTGGCAAAGCCCTGACGCAGCTTGATGAAGTCGACGTCGAGCATCATCACCACGAACAGGAACAACACCGCCACGGCGCCGACATAGACGACGATCAGCAGCATGGCCAGGAATTCTGCCCCGAGAAGAACGAACAGGCCGGCCGCCGAGAAGAAAGCCAGGATCAGGTATAGGACGCTGTGCACGGGGTTGCGCGCCGTGACGACCAGCAGGCCGGCTACGAGCGTTACCGCCGCCATCAGGTAAAAAGCGATTGCCATCAAGGTCATGTGTCTAAATCCTCACCTTACCTGTAGGGCGCGTCAAGTTCGAGGGCGCGGGCAATTTCGCGCTCCCAGCGGTCACCGTTAGCCAGCAGACGGTCCTTGTCGTACAGCAGCTCTTCGCGCGTATCGGTCGAGAACTCGAAGTTCGGTCCTTCGACAATAGCGTCGACCGGGCAGGCCTCCTGACACAGGCCGCAATAGATGCACTTCACCATGTCGATGTCGTAGCGCGTCGTGCGACGTGAACCGTCATCGCGCGGTTCTGCCTCGATAGTGATGGCCTGGGCCGGGCAGATGGCTTCGCACAGCTTGCAGGCAATGCAGCGTTCTTCGCCATTGGCATAGCGGCGCAGTGCGTGCTCACCGCGGAAACGCGGCGAGATCGGCCCCTTCTCGAAGGGATAGTTGATGGTCGCCTTGTGGCGGAACATATATTTGACAGCCAGGAAGGTCGCGCCGACAAAGTCGAGCAGCAGCGCCGCCTTGATGCCATTGAGCATGCGGGAAATCACAGGGCGCCTCCATAAACGCGGTAAGCAGCGATAATGACCACGGCGACCAGCGACAGCGGCAGGAAGACCTTCCAGCCGAGACGCATCAACTGGTCGTAGCGGTAGCGCGGCACGATCGCCTTGACCAGGGCGAACATGATGAACCAGAACACGACCTTGCCGATAAAGGTCAGCAGATAGACGACCGACTCCAGCCAAGCCGGCATGCCCAGTCCGTCGATCGGGAACGGCAGATACCAGCCACCGAAGAACAGGATGGTGATCATGGCGCACATCAGCACGATGTTGGCGTATTCACCGATCATGAACAGCAGGTAGGGGGTCGAGGAGTATTCAACCTGATAGCCGGCCACCAGTTCCGATTCCGCCTCCGGGAGGTCGAACGGCGGGCGGTTGGTTTCGGCCAGTGCCGATATGAAGAACATGACCATGATCGGGAACATGACCGCCAGAGGGATCAAGCCCTTGATCGAGGTCAGGTTGCCGCCCAGGAAGTTCCAGTTCCAGATACCGGCCTTCTGGTGGTTGACGATGTCGCTCAGGTTCATCGAACCCGTCAGCAGGATCACCGTGACCAGGATAAACCCGATCGACACTTCGTAGGACACCATCTGAGCCGCCGAACGCAGGCCACCCAGGAAGGGATATTTCGAGTTCGACGCCCAGCCCCCCATGATAATGCCGTAGACACCCAGCGACGAAATCCCCAGCAGGTACAGCACGCCGACATTGATGTCCGAGACCACCCAACCGGGGGCGAAGGGAATGACGGCCCACGCCGCGAAGGCCAGGACAAAGGAAATCAGAGGCGCCAGAAGGAAGACGGTCTTGTCGGCCCCCGCCGGAATGATCACTTCCTTGAAGACGAACTTGAAGAAGTCGGCAAACGACTGAAACAGACCGAACGGACCGACGACGTTGGGCCCCTTTCGCATCTGCACGCCGGCCCACACCTTGCGGTCCCCCACAGCAGAAAGGCCAGGGACACCATAACGCCCATGATGACAGCCAGCGCCTGAAGCACTGTAATGATCGTCCAGCCGATCGGTCCTGCCCAAAAATTAGCATCCATAGTCCAGGTTCCTTACTCGGCCGCGGCCTTGAGGTGAGCGCCGCGTGCCGCCGAGCACTCCGCCATGGCGACGGACGCCCGGGCGATGGGGTTGGTCATGTAGAAATCGACGATCGGCGACATGAACACACGGTCCTTGATGTCGCCCTTGGCGCCGACGGCCTTGAGGTCAAAGGTTCTGGTGGCCGGCTTGACGTCGATGCGGCCGAACACCGGATGATCGGTAATCAGCTTCTCGCGCAGTTGCGCCAGACTGTCGTACGGCAGGGTTTGGCCAACCTTGTCCGACAAGGCGCGCAGGATGGCCCAGTCTTCTTTCGCCTCGCCCTTCGGGAAGACGCAGCGCTCGGCGATCTGCACCCGGCCTTCCAGGTTGGTATAGATACCCGACTTTTCGGTATAGGCCGCACCCGGCAGGATAACGTCGGCCGTGGCCGCACCCTTGTCGCCGTGCGACCCGATATAGACCACGAAGGTCTTGTCGAGGCCGGATGCGTCGAACTCGTCGGCACCCAGCAGAACCAAGGTGTCGACCGCGCCCTTCAGCATGGCAGTCGCGTCAATCGCCTCGCCCACCGGCACGAAACCGAGATCAAGGCCGGCGACCCGCGACGCAGCAGCGTGAACGATGTTGAAGCCGTTCCAACCATCCTTGACGACGCCGCAGGCGTCGGCGATCTCGGCGACTTCGCGCAGAACCGCCGCGCCATCGTCACCCGCCACAGCACCCGAACCCACCAGGATGGCCGGACGCTGGGCATTTTTCATCACATCGCGAAAAGCATTTTTCTTGAAATCTTTCAGCGCCTTAGGGCCAACACCTACGTGCGTATAGTCATAGGTCAAATCGACCGCCTGGCCGATCACACCGACCTGGACGGCGTTGCGCAGCCAGGTCTTGCGGATGCGAGTATTGATCAGGCTGGCCTCAAAGCGTAGGTCGCTGCCGACGATCAGAATGGCGTCAGCGTTCTCGATTCCAGCAATCCCGGAGTTGAACAGCCAGGACTCCCGCGGCGTCGATTGCGTGACAGGACCGACCTTGGCGCCATCCTGGCGGCAGTCGAGATTGGTCACGCCCATGGCGTAGAAAAGGTCCTTGGCCGCCTTCATGGTCTCTGCGTCGACCAGGTCGCCGGCGATGACGCCGATCTTGTTCTTCGGCGTGGTGTTGAGCTTGCCGGCCACGGCCGTCAGGGCTTCATCCCAGGACACCGGTTCCAGCTTGCCGCCCTTGCGGACATAGGGACGGTCCAGGCGTTTACGCGACAGGCCGTCAACGGCATAGCGCGACTTGTCGGTCAACCATTCCTCGTTGACGTCTTCTTTCAACCGCGGCAAGGCGCGCAGGACGGCCGGACCGCGATTGTCGATGCGGATATGAGCACCCAGCGCGTCGTGGACGTCGATGGTTTCGGTCTTCGTTAGTTCCCACGGCCGGTAGTTGAACGACCACGGCTTGTGCGTCAAAGCTCCGACCGGGCACAGATCGTTGACATTACCCGAAAGTTCCGACGTCACGGCCTGTTCCAGATAAGAAGTAATCTCAGCGCCCTCGCCGCGCGAAATCATGCCCATCTCGGTGACGCCGGCCACTTCGGTGGTGAATCGGACGCAGCGCGTGCATTGGATGCAGCGGGTCATGAAGGTCTTGATCGTCGGCCCGAGATACTTTTCCTCGACGGCGCGCTTGTTCTCGCCGTAGCGGGAAGCGCCCTTGCCGTAGGCGACCGACTGGTCCTGAAGGTCACATTCACCGCCCTGGTCGCAGATCGGGCAATCCAGCGGGTGGTTGATCAGAAGGAATTCCATTACGCCTTCGCGGGCCTTCTTGACCATCGGCGTGTTGGTGAAGATTTCCTGATTATCGGCGGCCGGCAGCGCACACGACGCCTGCGGCTTCGGCGGTCCGGGCTTAACCTCGACCAGGCACATGCGGCAGTTGCCGGCGATCGACAGACGCTCATGGTAACAGAAGCGCGGAATCTCCTCGCCCGCCAGTTCCGCCACCTGAAGCACGGTCATGCCGGGATCGAACTCGACCTCCACACCGTTGACTTTAGCCTTGGGCATCTGCCTTAACCTCAAAACATTTAAACAAGACGCGGAAAAATCGAAATTTTCCGCCTTCCAAACCTGTTGCTAGAACCAGGAACGATTCCCAGCAACATAGTCCTCATAAAAACTCTGGTCGCTCTTCACCAGATAGATGATCAACTCGATGAACGAGATGAACGCGACGACCAAACCCGGTATCACCACGATCCAGCCAATCGTGCCGCACAGCGCCATGATGATGCCGGCATTGGTCTTGCCGAGATAGAATTTGTGCACCCCGAACCAGCCGAAAAAGAAGCACAGCAGGGCGGCAATCCATTTGTTCTTTTCACCCAGTGCGGTGACGATCACGTAGATGCTGGTTGCCGTATCGCCAACGACTTCAAAATCCACGGCTGAGCCCGCCGGCACATAGCTGACGCCATCGCCAAGGTCGGCGGCCGAAAACGTGTAACGACGTCCATCATCACCGCTGATCACGCCCGTCGAACCGTTGTAGCTGAGAACCTTGCCGCGCATGTCCCGCTCCTATTCCGCCGCAATCACATGGCCGGTATGGATAGCCCGACGCGACCGGTAGGCCGCGATACGCGCTTCAATTTCCGGACGGAAGTGACGGATCAATCCCTGGATCGGCCACGCCGCCGCGTCGCCCAGCGCGCAGATGGTATGGCCTTCGACCTGAGTCGTGACTTCCAGAAGAGTGTCGATTTCCGAAGGCTCGGCGTCACCCTTCACCATGCGCTCCATCACCCGCCACATCCAACCGGTGCCTTCACGGCATGGCGTGCATTGGCCGCAGGATTCATGCTTGTAGAAGTAGCTGAGGCGGGCAATGGCGCGGATCAGGTCGGTCGACTTGTCCATGACGATCACCGCTGCGGTGCCCAGGCCGGACTTGAGGTTGCGCAGTGTGTCGAAATCCATGGCCAGGTTTTCGCACTGTTCGGCCGGGATCATCGGCACGGACGACCCGCCCGGGATGACGGCCTTCAGATTGCCCCAGCCACCGCGGATACCGCCGCAGTGATCTTCGATCAGCTTGCGGAAGGGGATCGACATGGCTTCTTCGACATTGCAAGGCCGCTCGACGTGGCCCGAGATGCAGAACAGCTTGGTGCCGGTATTGTTCGGCGCGCCGAAAGAGGCGAACCACGCCGCGCCACGGCGCAGAATGGTACCGACCACAGCGATGGATTCGACGTTATTGACCGTGGTCGGGCAGCCATACAAACCCGAACCGGCCGGGAACGGCGGCTTCAGGCGAGGCTGGCCCTTCTTGCCTTCCAGCGATTCCAGCAAGGCGGTCTCTTCGCCACAGATATAGGCGCCGGCGCCATGGTGGACATAGACGTCGAAGTCCCAGCCATGGACGTTGTTCTTGCCGATCAGCTTGGCCTCATAGGCCTGCTTGACGGCGGCTTCCAGACGCTCGCGCTCCAGGATGTATTCGCCGCGCAGATAGATGTAGCAGGCATGGGCCTGCATCGCGAACGACGCGATCAGACAGCCTTCGATCAGCAGATGCGGATCATGGCGCATAATTTCGCGGTCTTTACACGTGCCGGGTTCCGACTCGTCGGCATTGACTACAAGATAATGCGGGCGATCCTTGACCTCTTTCGGCATGAAGGACCACTTCAGCCCGGTCGAGAACCCCGCGCCACCGCGGCCGCGCAGGCCGGAGTTTTTGACGTTGTCGATGATCCACGGTGCGCCGTAGGACAAAATGTCCCGCGTCGCGTTCCAGCAGCCACGTTGCTTGGCGCCTTCCAGACCCCAGTCATGGAAGCCGTAAAGGTTGGTGAAGATGCGATCCTTGTCTTCCAGAATACCGACCATTATGCCTTCTCCGGAGCGTTGGGGATCTTGATCGCCTTGGCGGCGGAGCCGTCGTAAAGCTTCGAATCGGATAGGGTCGTGGCACCGCCCAGCGGTTCCGACGTCTTGCGTCCGTTGTATGGGCCGGGCGCAGGCGTCTTGCCGGCGGCGAAGTCGTCGATGATCTGGACCATGTTTTCGGCCGTCAGGTCTTCGTAGAAATAGTCGTTGATCTGCGCCATCGGTGCATTGCAACACGCGCCCAGGCATTCAACCTCCTGCCAGGTGAACAGGCCGTCGGCCGACAGCTTGTCTTTGGGGCCAATCTTGGCCTTGCAGACGGCCATAAGCGCATCCGAACCGCGCAGCATGCACGGCGTCGTGCCGCACACCTGGATCAGCGCCGCTGAGCCGACCGGCTCCAACATGAACATGGTGTAGAAGGTGGCGACCTCATAAACCCGGATCTGCGGCATGCCCAGCAGCCGCGCGATGGCGGAAATGGCGGGCTCGCTGACCCAGCCTTCCTGCTTCTGCACCAGCCACAGGATAGGAATCACCGCGCTCTGGCGGCGATTTTCCGGATATTTGGCGATCCACCAGTTGGCCTTCTCCATGGTTTCCGGAGAAAAGGCGAAACTGGCCGGCTGTACCGCCGCGAGACGACGTACGGACATCAGGCCTCTCTACTCTTGAAAACGGCTTTGAACCCAAAGCCGGTCGAACACAGTCGAATTTGCACGATCACCGGTCGATCTCCCCGAACACGATGTCGAGCGAGCCCAGAATGGCGGACACGTCAGCCAGCAAGTGGCCGCGGTTCAGCCAGTCCATGGCCTGCAGGTGTGGGAAGCCCGGCGCGCGAATTTTGCAACGATAGGGCTTGTTGGTGCCGTCGGACACCAGATAGACGCCGAATTCACCCTTGGGCGCTTCGACAGCGGCGTAGACCTCGCCTTCCGGCGTTTTGAAGCCTTCGGTGTACAGCTTGAAGTGATGGATCAACGCTTCCATCGAATTCTTCATCTCGGCGCGGCGCGGCGGCGTTACCTTATGGTCACGCGACAACACCTCGCCCGGCGTTTGCTTAAGCTTGTCAAGACATTGCAGCATGATTTTGACAGACTGCTTCATCTCTTCGATGCGGCAGAGATAGCGGTCCCAGCAATCGCCGTTCTTGCCCAGGACGATGTCGAACTCCAGTTCGGCATAACACTCGTAGGGCTGCGATTTGCGCAGGTCCCAAGCGACATTCGAACCGCGGATCAAAACGCCGGTGAAGCCCCAGTCGAAGGCCTGCTCCTTGCTAACCACGCCGATGTCGACGTTACGCTGCTTGAAGATTCGATTTTCGGTAACCAGGGTCTCGATATCGGCCAGCGGCTTGGGAAAGTACTTGCACCACGCGATGATGTCTTCGATCAATTCCGGTGGCAGGTCCTGGTGGACACCGCCGGGGCGGAAATAGTTGGCGTGCAGGCGCGCACCACAGGCGCGCTCATAGAACACCATCAGCTTTTCGCGCTCTTCGAAGCCCCATAGCGGTGGCGTCAGGGCACCGACGTCCATGGCCTGGGTCGTCACGTTCAGCAGGTGCGAAAGGATGCGGCCGATTTCCGAGAAAATAACCCGGATATACTGCGCGCGTTTGGGAACATCGAGGCCCAGAAGCTTTTCAATGGCCAGGCAGAAGGCGTGTTCCTGGTTCATCGGCGCGACGTAATCGAGGCGGTCGAAGTAAGGAATATTCTGCAGGTAGGTGCGCGATTCCATCAGCTTCTCGGTGCCGCGGTGCAGCAGGCCGATATGCGGGTCGACGCGTTCGACGATTTCGCCGTCCAGGTCGAGGACCAGACGCAGCACGCCGTGGGCCGCAGGGTGCTGCGGACCGAAGTTGATCGTGAACTTACGATCGTCCTCGCCCTTGTGTCCGACCTGAGATGTTACATCATCTGCCATAGGAAAAATCCTTAGCCCTCAACTACTTTTTGCGTTCAACCGACTTAAGGCTTAGCCTTATCGTCGCCCGGAAGGACGTAGCTTGCACCCTCCCACGGCGACAGGAAGTCGAACTTGCGATATTCTTGGGTCAGCTTCACGGGCTCATACACCACGCGCTTCTGCTCTTCGTCGTAACGCACCTCAACGTGACCGGTCATCGGGAAGTCCTTGCGCAGCGGATAGCCCGAGAAACCGTAATCGGTCAGCAGCCGACGAAGGTCCGGGTGCCCCGAAAACAGCATGCCGTACATGTCAAAGGCTTCGCGCTCATACCAGTCGGCATTGGGATAAACCGAACGCACGCTGGGCACCGGAACGATTTCGTCGGTCGTCACCTTAACGCGCAGACGTACATTATGATTCAGCGACAGCAGGTGATAGACGACGTCGAAACGCTCAGCGCGCTTGGGATAGTCCGCCCCGCACAGGTCGATCAACTGATGGAAGCGATAAGGCTCCTGCTTCAGCTTGCTTAAGATCTCGACGATGCGCTCGCGCGATACCGTCAGCGTCAACTCACCGAAGGCGAACTTCGTCTCCAGAATCGCTTCCTTGAACTCGGCTTGCGCCCGTTCGGCGAGGGTTTGCAGTTTTTCGTTCGACACGCGCCCTCCTCCCCTAGCGACGGATATTGCCGGTACGGCGAATCTTCTTCTGCAATTGCAGAAGGCCGTACAGCAGGGCTTCAGCCGATGGCGGGCAGCCCGGAACATAGACATCAACGGGCACGATACGATCGCAGCCGCGCACGACACTATAAGAATAATGGTAATAGCCGCCGCCGTTGGCGCAACTGCCCATCGACAGGACATAGCGCGGATCGGGCATCTGGTCGTAGACCTTACGCAGGGCCGGCGCCATCTTGTTCGTCAACGTACCGGCAACAATCATCAGGTCGGACTGGCGCGGCGACGCCCGCGGGGCCATGCCGAAACGCTCCATATCGTATCGCGGCATCGAGGCCTGCATCATTTCGACGGCGCAGCATGCCAGGCCGAACGTCATCCACATCAGCGAGCCGGTGCGCGCCCAGGTAATGACGTCATCGGCTGAGGCGACAAGGAAACCCTTGGCATCCAGTTCTGCTGACACCGATTCGAAAAACTTGTCGTGGACCGCCGGATCGTAGCCCTCGACTGAGGAACGTCCCGCTGAGCCCGCAGGTATGATCACTCCCATTCCAGGGCTCCCTTTTTCCACACATAGACATAGCCGAGCGCCAGTTCGGCCAGGAAGATCATCATCGTCCAGAAGGCGTACTGCATCCCCGACGGCGTCATGTCGAACAGCGACACGGCCCACGGAAACAGGAAGGCGGCTTCGATATCGAAGACGATGAACAGGATCGACACCAGATAGAATCGGACATCGAACTTTTGACGCGCCGAATCGAAGGCGGGAAACCCGCATTCATAGGCCGAGAGCTTTTCTGTATCCGGCGCCTTGGGCGCCATGACCAGGGCGGCAATCAGAAAGCCCAACCCCAAAGCCGTGGCAATCCCGAAAAAGATGATGACCGGCAAGTAGTTCAAAAGGAACTTGGCCATTTCGTCATTCATGAAGGGCACCTCTACGCAGCCGACAAGCGCCGCGTTAACGATGCGGCGGACTCAGAACACCTGCGTATTAGACCAGTCTGCGCCGCGCTTCAAACCATTGCGGTGCGAAAAAACCGTGATTTGGCCATTTTCTTTATTTTTTCCGTTCGCGTTGCAGCGAAATGGCGCAGCAAGGAAATGTTCATGAATGTCATTCGCATATACGCGAAAAGTTTCCACAGTTTGTCGAATTATTCGTGACATCACGCTTGACACAGAAAAGCGCCCCGCCTATCAAGCACACCTCTTCGACGGGCGGCGACGCCAACGAAGATAAGGGATGCGGGTGTAGCTCAGTTGGTTAGAGTGTCGGCCTGTCACGCCGAAGGTCGCGGGTTCGAGCCCCGTCACTCGCGCCACCCCTCACCGGGTGGTAATCGCATCCCTCCCCTCCCTGGAAATCCGATTTCTCTGACTACAAGCACTCTGTGACGCAGTTGCGTGACAGGGCTTGGGGAATCATGGCCTTCATGTCACCGGCGCCATAATTACGCCCTGTTTGTTTTCAAGTTTGACACCCAAATCGACCGCCTGTGGCGGAAAGGTGATGGAACGTTACGAATCTGTGACGCGCACCTTTCCGCCTGCGCCTTTTGAGGTTAATAGGTGGCACTGGCACTTTCGGACGATACACATCGTCCGACTATATGAATCGTCACGAAGAGCACCTCAGGGAAGCTTATGCATATGCGCAAAAACCGACTTATGACCGCAACCGCTCTGAGCATGACGCTTGCGGCCTTGAGCCTGACCGGCCCCGCTCTTGCGGCCACGACGATCTCGACGGCGACAACGGCGCCAGTCAATACGACGACGGCCGGCGACCTGACCGTCACCACGGCGGGCAGCATTACCCTGACCAGCGGGACAGCCATTACGGTCAACTCCGACAATGACGTCACGCTGAACGGCAAGATCGACATGCTGAAGTCGGCTGCGGGATCGACCGCGATCCTGGTCGATGGCGGCCGCACGGCCGACCTGACGATCAATGCCAATATTACAGTCGGCGATAACTTCACCGTCGTTGACACAAACGGAGACGGCATCCTTGAAGCGCCTTATGCCGACGAAGCGCAGCGCTACGGCATCCGCTCGACGGGTGCTACTCCGTTTATCGGCAATTTCGAGTTCAAATCCGGCGCCGCCACGCCGTTAGCGGCACCGGTCAACACCATTCAGGTCGAAGGCAAGAACTCCTACGCGATTCGTTTTGAAAATAATGTCCAGGGTAACTTCACCATGGACGGCAGCATCAAGATGGACGGCGACAATAATGTCGGCGTGTCGCTGGAAAACGGCGTCACCGGCACGACCTACCTCAGCGGCGCGATCGCGACCCATGGTAAGGATAGCTCGGCTGTCGTGCTGAAGGGGGAATTCGACGGCGCAGTGATTATCGACGGCAGCTACTCGGCTACGGGATACGCCGTTACCGAGCGGCCCGGCAATGAAGCCATGAAGAAGATCCTGGCGACGCCGTCCGACCTTTATCAGTCCGGCGTCCTCGTCGATATCGCCGGCAATGTCGATAAAGGCATTCAAATAGGCTCGACACTGGCTGGAACCATTGTCGACACCACCAATGACGACGAAGACGGCAACGGTATTGTTGACACCAACCAGTCCAACGCCGCGTTGAACAGCTACGGTTCTGCCCCGGCACTGCGGATCGCCTCGACTACCCAGGACCTGACGATCGGCGGCCTCGTTTATAACAGCAAAGCGGTCACGCCCCCTGCCATCAACTACGCCCTGTCTATCGGCGGCACGGTGACCGGTCAGGGCGTCTTCCGAAATGTCAACGCCACCGGCGTTCAACTTGGCGGCGTTGCCGGGGGCCACAGCGTGACCCTCGCTAATGGTGTCCAGGTCCGCGGCACGGTCGTCGGCAGCGCCTTTGGCGGCACCGCCACAGCGCTCCTGTTCGGCGCCGGCGCCACGACCCCCCTGCTCGACGTCGAAGGCGCCATCCGCGGTGCTGCCGAACGCGACCTTCTCACCACCACGACCACCGGTACAACGCCAACGACGACCTACGATGCAGTGCCCGGCCATGCCCGCGGTATCGACATAGCTGCCGGCGCCACGCTGCCGACCATCAATATCAAGAAGGGCGGTAGCGTCTACGCTACCTCGGTGGGGTCGCAGAACACGGCGATCGCTATTCGCGATCAATCCAATACCCTGACGACGATCACCAACAATGCGGGCATCAACGCCACGGTTACCGGCACGGACGATAATGGTGACCAGGTCATGGACACAATCGCCACGCCTGGTATTGCCATCGATACCCGTAATAATACGGTGGGTCTGACCCTCAGTCAGGTCGATATCGCCCCCGCCGACACCGAGGCGGACAATAAGATTCCCGCCCCGTTCATTATCGGTGACATCCTGTTGGGCTCCGGCAACGACAGTGTTTCGTCGAATGGCGGCCTTATTGGCGGCAACATCAATTTGGGCGCTGGTAATGATAGCTTGGCGCTCACCAAAGCCAGCCTGATCGGCAATGTCGACTTCGGCTCCGGCGACAACACCTTTACGCTTGCCGGCAAGTCCAGCTTCATCGGTAAGGCGACCGGAACCGGATCGGTGGCTGTGGATATCAGCGACGGTATCGCGTTCTTCAATACCGGCACCAACCTCAACACGACGACGTTCAATGTCGGCGCGGCCAGTACGCTGGGCGTGGTCCTGAACCCCGACAGCCCGGCGTCGCAACTGTTCACGGGTTCCGGCGCGGTGACCTTTGCCAATGGTTCTACGGTGGATGTCAGACCCACCAAGGTTTTCACGGCGCCCACGTCTTTCACCGTCTTGACGACGACCTCGACGATAAGCCTCGGCACGGTAACCACCCGTATTCCTTACATCTACAGTACCGACCTGTCCAAGGCGGCGGTGACCGGCGGCGGTGAGGCCCTGAAGGCCAACGTCCGTCTGAAGACCCAGTCCGAAGCGCAGTATTCCGACAACCAGTATGCCGCTCTCATCCCGGTTCTGACCGTCATGGGGCAGGATGCCCTGGGTTCGAAGGCCGTCTTGACGGAATATACCCGCGAAGGTTTTGACCGGGTCTATAACCAGTACCTGCCCGACTATTCCGGCGAAAACATCCTTGGTTTGTCCCTGGGCTCGGCCTCGCTGAACCGCTCGCTGGGTTCGCTGACCCTGATCCCTGGCAATGGCGCCGGCCAGTACTGGCTGCAGGAATACGGCTACCAGACCAAGCGCGACTACGCCGATACGGCGGGCTTCGAATCGACCGGCTTCAGCTTCGCCGGCGGACGCGAAGCCGAGGTCTACGGCAACCAGACGGTTGGCTTCTACCTCTCCTACACAGCTGCCACCCCGACTGACACCTTCGCCATCAGCGAAGAGGAGATGATCAACTCCGATGTCACGGTCGGCGGCTACTGGCGTCTGAAGACCGGCGCCTTCAAGGGCTGGGCCCATGCCGGTGTCGGTTTCACCAATTTCGAATCGCTGCGTCAGAATTCCACCCTCGCCTACACGTCCAAGGCGGAGTGGGGCGGCTTCTCCTATAGCGGTGGCGTCGGCGCATCGGTCGACTACCAGTTGGGCAAGATCAGCATCACGCCGATGGTGTTGGCCGACTACTACGCTCTGAGCGAAGAAGAGCACGCTGAAGCTGGCGGCGGTGACTATTTCGACCTGACCGTTAGCGAACGCGACAGCCACCTGCTGTCGTCAACCGCCATGCTGAACTTCAGCTATGGCCGCTTCTTCCTGAAGCCGGAACTGTGGTTCGGTTACAAGCAGAACATCTCGGCGGAAATCGCCAACACCGTTGCCAATTTCAAGAACGGGACGCCTTTCACCCTGACGGGTGGCGACCTGGAAGGTGGCGGTCCGATCGCCGGCTTCCGCGTCTCGGCCGATAACGAGTGGAGCTATTTCGGCATCGAAGGCGACTACGAAAAGCAGGACACCTACACCAACTACAGCATCGCGCTGCGGACCCGGTTCCAGTTTTAAAATGCTGACACTGATGTTGTGATCGAAGCCCTTTCCGCACGCCGGAAAGGGCTTCTTTTTTTAGGGGGATTTCATGCGCCGTTTTTGCTTCATCGGCCTGTGCCTGCTTGGCGGGCTTTCGGCCTTCGTCATCCTCCTTAGCCTGCTGCCCTGGCCCGGCGAAATGCTGGCGCCGTTCCGGCCACAGATCCTTGTGGGAACCTTGGTCCTGGCTGTGGCCAGCCTGCCCTTCCTGTCCTGGAAGCTGACCCTGGCGGTGGGCGCTGTTGCCACCCTGAATGCGACACCCATGGCGCTACGCTGGTTCGGCCGCCAGGTCCTACCGGCGCCCGACACCGCCAATCTGACCATCCTGTCGCTGAACGTCCTCTACCGCAACAGCGACTACGACCGCGTCGAAGACGTGATCCGGCGCGAAAGCGCCGACGTCGTGGTGGCCAGCGAGACCGACTCGGAGTGGATCCTGCAACTCCAAAGCCTGAATGACCTCTACCCTTACAGCCAGACGATTCCCGGACGCGGGGCCTTCGGCCTGAGCGTCCACGCCAAATCACCGATGAAGGCTGAGGTTCTCGAACTGGGGGGCGAACGCCTGCCGCTGATCCGGGCAGAGTTCGACACTTACGTCGTCTACGCGGTCCATCCTATGCCGCCGGGCTCATCGGACAAGGCGACGGAAAACGGCGTCTACCTTCAGCAACTGGCCGAGGTCGCCCGCCTGGAAACCAAGCCGGTCGTTCTGGCCGGGGATTTCAACACGACCCTGTGGTCGTCGAACATCCGGCCGCTGGTGAAGGATCGCTGGCAATGGCCTTCGGGCTCGGGCGCGGCCTATACCTGGCCCGTGGGCGCCGCCTTCCTGGGCATCCAGATCGACCATATCCTTACACAAAAGATGAGGGCCGGCCGTTTCAGGGTTCTGGAACCGATCGGCTCAGATCACCGCCCTGTGCGAGCGGATCTGCAGTATTAATGCAGTTGTAAGATATCACTCTCCTCCTAGCTCTTGGGGGGACGGGTGAACGAGTGTGAATTGCGTTCGAAGCGCAAACGAGAGGTGGAGAGTAATTTGTCAGTGGGTTCAGTTTAAGCCCATAGCAACGCTATAGCGATTCCGGGTCCAGGGCCTGCGGCCCTGGTGGGCGATGACGGGTTCGAACCGCCGACCTACTCGGTGTAAACGAGCCGCTCTACCAGCTGAGCTAATCGCCCTTTCCAGTCTGCAAAGGGACGCTCCGTTTGCCGTGACCTCCCTCAAAAGTCAAGAGCCGTTTCCGCAGCTAGCGGAAACGGCTCCTGATAAACCTGAGCTCAGGTAAAAACCTTAGTTCAGAGCGCCCTTCAGGCCTTCACCGACGCGGAAGCGCGCGGTGACGGAGGCCGGACGCTGCACGGTTTCACCGGTGCGCGGGTTGCGGGCGGTGCCAGCTTCGCGCTTGACGGCGAGGAAGGTACCAAAGCCAACGAGGCGGACATCGTCACCCTTCTTCAGGGCGCCGACGACGGAGTCGGTGAAAGCGTCGAGCGCCTTCTTGGCTTGATCCTTGGTCAGACCGGCCTGATCGGCGATGGCGGCCACGAGTTCAGCTTTCGTCATTTTATTTTCTCCCTTACCCACGATCGGGCGGTTAGCTTCAGGCTCCCGACGGTGCTTGTACAGCAAGGCTTTGAGTCGCCGGCGGGTGAGGCCGATAGAGACTACAAAAATTAACAAGCGTCAAAGCAATTATCACCATTTGTTGCACTGCAAACCGTGTTTTTTAAAGGGTTTGCGGGTTTTCACGCCCTTTTGACTGCCCCGTTCCGGGAAAATGGCGGGAATTGGAGTCTCATGCCTGTTGGCGACCGCCCATTTTGGCCCAAAGCCTTGTGGTTAAAGGGATGCTGATTCGACGGATGCGCTGTGGACGGAGCAAGCCAGGTGTCTATTCGGGCCCAATGGAAAAAGAGCCGCACATCACTGTGCGGCTCCTGTCAATCCAATTGAAACGGCAGATCTCAGTGCGCCGTCGCCGCGTCAACCTCATCCACGGCTGTCGCCGTCGCTGTGGCCGCAATCACAGGCTCTATCCATTCTACCGGCGTCAGTGGCCTGGTCAGGGCATGTTTCAGCGCATCCTCGACCAGGGCCACGGGAATGATCTCCAGCCCCGATTTGACGTTCGCCGGCAGTTCGATCAGGTCCTTCTCGTTCTCCTTGGGAATAAGAACTGTCTTGATGCCCGAACGCAGGGCCGCCAGGAGCTTTTCCTTCAGGCCACCGATCGGTAGAACGCGGCCGCGCAGGGTGATCTCACCGGTCATGGCCAGGTCCTTGCGCACCGGAATGCCGGTCAGGACGGAGACCATAGCGGTGGCCATCGCGACGCCGGCCGATGGACCGTCCTTGGGCGTAGCGCCTTCGGGGACGTGAACGTGGACGTCGGTCTTGTCAAACACCGGCGGAATGATACCGAATCGCGGCCCCAGGGCGCGGACGTAGGAGTTGGCCGCCGAGACGGATTCTTTCATCACTTCCTTGAGGTTACCGGTCACCTTCATACCGCCCTTGCCCGCCATCTTGATGGCTTCGATGGTCAGAATATCGCCGCCGAATTCGGTCCACGCCAGCCCGGTGACAATCCCGACCTGGTCGGTCTCGTCGGTGGCACCGTAGTGGAACTTCTTGACGCCGGAATATTTGGCCAGACGTTCGTCGTCGATGGTGATCGACTTGACCTTTTCACGGACCAAATCGCGTATGACCTTGCGCGCCAGGTTGCTCAGTTCACGTTCCAGCGACCGAACACCGGCTTCGCGGGTGTAATAGCGAATGATGTCGCGAATAGCGCTTTCCGGCACGACGAATTCTTCGACCGTAAGGCCATGGTCCTTCATCAGGGTCGGCAGGACGTGCCGCTTGGCGATCTCGACCTTTTCATCTTCGGTGTAACCCGGGATGCGGATGATTTCCATGCGATCCAGCAGCGGCTGCGGCATGTTGAGCGAATTGGCCGTGGTGACAAACATGATCTTCGACAGGTCGTAATCGACCTCGAGATAGTGGTCATTGAAGGTCGAGTTTTGGGCGGGGTCCAACACCTCCAGCAAAGCGGAAGCGGGATCGCCGCGCCAGTCGGCGCCCATCTTGTCGATTTCGTCCAGCAGGAAGAAGGCGTTGGTTGTCTTCACCTTCTTCATCGACTGGATGATCTTGCCCGGCATGGAGCCGATATAGGTCCGGCGGTGACCCCGGATTTCCGACTCGTCACGCACGCCGCCCAGCGAGATGCGGACGAAATCACGGCCGGTGGCCTTGGCAATCGACTTGCCCAGCGAGGTCTTGCCGACGCCCGGAGGACCGACCAGACACAGGATTGGGCCTTTCAGCGTTCCCATGCGCGCCTGGACAGCTAAGTGCTCCAGGATGCGCTCCTTGACCTTGTCCAGGCCATAGTGATCGGCTTCCAGCGTGTCTTCGGCCTTTTGCAGGTCGATCGGCTTGGGCTTGGACGCACCCCAGGGGATCGACAACAGCCAGTCAAGATAATTGCGCACAACCGTGCTTTCGGCCGACATCGGCGACATGTGCCGCAGCTTGTTCAGCTCGGCCATGGCCTTGGTGCGGGCTTCCTTGCTGAGTTTTGTACCCTTGATCTTCTTTTCGAGATCGGCCAGCTCATCCTTGCCCTCGTCCTGTTCGCCGAGTTCGCGCTGGATGGCCTTCATCTGCTCGTTGAGATAATATTCTCGCTGGGTCTTCTCCATCTGGCGCTTGACGCGCGAGCGGATCTTCTTTTCGACCTGCAGGACGGAGATTTCACCTTCCATCAGGGCGTAGATCTTCTCCAGCCGCTTGGTAACGGAAAGCTGCTCCAGCAGCCCCTGCTTCTCGCCGATCTTGACGACCAGATGCGCCGAAATCGAGTCGGCCAGCGTACCCGGATCGGTAATTTCGCCAATCGCCTGAAGCGCTTCCGGCGGAATCTTCTTGTTCAGCTTGATATAGTTTTCGAACTGCTCCGACACGGCGCGAACCAGGGCTTCCAGGTCCGGACCTTCCGACAGGTTGGCCTCCAGCACATAGGCTTCGGCTTCATAATATTTATCGGTGCCGACGAAGCGCTTGATTCGGGCGCGCGCCTTGCCTTCGACCAGCACCTTGACGGTGCCATCGGGCAGTTTCAGCAGTTGCAACACGTTAGCCAGTACGCCGATTTCGTAGATGGCGTCGGTATCGGGATCATCGTCGGAAGAATTCTTTTGGGTGGCCAGCAGGATCTGCTTATTGCCACGCATGACCTCGTCGAGCGCATGCACGGACTTCTCACGGCCGACGAACAGCGGCACCACCATGTGCGGGAAGACAACAATGTCGCGCAGCGGCAGGACGGGAATGGTCAGGGTTTCTAACATCATAACTCCTTCACAAGACTCAGCCGCCGCCTCAACCCAAGCTTAGGAGCCTAAGCGCGCGTACTCAACAGAGTCTTAACATCAGATGCGCGTCACCGGTGACGGGAGATAAAAGTGTCACGGTTTATCGCTTCCTGACCCATGTGGTGTGTTCCGCCGATTTGCGCAAGACGGCAAACCTTAACCGCCGGGGAAAGGCCTCTCCCACTATACGCCGTCCGTATCAGGTCGGATGCACCGGACGGATCGTTCTGGCGCTGGATCCTCTTGGCAAGCCTGCCCGTTCGGCTTAAAGCGACTCCATGAGCTTCACTCCTGTCCTTGCCCCCTACCCTTTGGCCCGCCCGCGCCGGCTACGACAATCCGCCTGGAGTCGCGACCTGGTCGCCGAAAACCGGCTGCATGTCTCCGATCTGATCTGGCCGATCTTTGTGCATGACCGCGACATTGCGCGTGAACCGATTAGGTCGCTGCAAGGCGTCGATCGGCTCAGCATCACTGAGGCGGTCAAAGAAGCCAAAGAGGCCCGCGATCTCGGCATCAAGGTCCTGGCCCTGTTCCCGCACCTTGACGAACGGCTGCGCACCGTCGACGCTAAGGCCGCCATCGACCCCAACGGTCTGATCCCGACGGTCTGCCGAGCCATCAAATCCGAAGTGCCCGACATCGGTCTTCTGGTCGATGTCGCGTTGGACCCCTATACCGATCACGGCCACGACGGCTTGCTTGTCGACGGCAAGATCGTCAATGACGCCACGGTCGAGATGCTGATCCAGCAGACCCTGGTCCAGGTCGAAGGCGGCGCCGACATCGTCGCCCCGTCCGACATGATGGATGGCCGTATCGGCGCCATTCGCAACGCCCTGGAGGCCACCGGCCACCACGACACGCTGATCATGTCCTATGCCGCCAAATACGCTTCGGCCTTCTACGGCCCCTACCGCGACGCGATCGGCGTCAAGGCGCTGAAGGGTGACAAGAAGACCTACCAGATGGATTCGGCCAACAGCGACGAAGCCGTGCGCGAGGTTGCCATCGACATCTCCGAAGGCGCCGACATGGTCATGGTCAAGCCGGGCCTGCCCTATCTCGACATCGTTCAGCGCGTTTCGGAAACGTTCAAGGTGCCGACCTTCGTCTACCAGGTCAGCGGCGAGTACGCTATGATCAAGGCCGCCGTCGAAAAGGGCTTCATGGACCACGACCGCGCCGCGCTGGAAACCCTGCTGGCCTTCAAGCGCGCCGGAGCTTCGGGCATCCTGACCTACTTTGCCAAGCATGTCGCCCAACTCCTGCGCAATTGATCAACTTCAATCACGGATAAACATTTTCGCTTGACGGTCGGGCACTGTAAGCCATTGTTCCCCTGACAACAGGGGGAAGACCGTCATGCTGAAAACCTATCGTATTGCCGTGCTGCCGCTGGCTGCGGCGTGGGTCTTCGCCGCAAGCCCCTCACCGGCGCAGGATAGGCCGGCGGCACCCGAAACATCGTCCGTTCCCAACGCCCAGGCCGTTGTCATACAGGGCAAAAAGATTCGCCGAGACCGCAAGAGCGTGCGCATCGACGCCCGCTCTGGCAGTTCCTGCGCCTTTATGCGCGGGTTCAGTCCCTACGACGAAGATGTCATGCAGGACTATCTCGAACATTTCGGCGGCAATCGCGATACCGCCATCAATGATCCGGGCGGCGATGAAACCGACCCTCTGCGTCCGGGGGCTCGCGTTCGCGATGTCGCGCCCTTTGGCAGTGCATCCCAGGACAATAACGGCCAGGGCAGTTCACCCGGTGATCGCGTTACCTCGACCACGCCGGGCGGCTGTACGCAAGCCGATGTCGCCGCAGCCTCCGGCCGTAATTCCATTCTGCGCCACGACAAAACCCTGACCCAGGCCTTCGTAGTCTTTGACTCAGGTGACTACCCCAAGGCTCTGGAATTGTTCGAAAAATCCTACCAGAAGATTGGCTATGACGAGGCCGCCTTCATGTTGGCCAAGATGTATCTGGCCGGCCTGGGCGCGCCGGCCGACGTCGAAAAAGGCATCTTCTGGCTAAAGAAGGTAGCTGAGGCGCGGTTCGATCCGAAGGACGAGGAAATTTTCGATCCGGCCGCCCCCTTTGCCATGAGCACCCGGGCCAACGCGACCATGACCTTGGCGAGCATCTACCTGACCGGTGCCGGCGTGCCGCGCGACCCAAAGGAAGCGCGCAAATGGTTCGAGAAGGCCTACAGCATCGGTTTCATCCCCGCCGCGCATATCCTGGGCCAGATTTACCAGAACGGCCTGGAAGTCCCGGTCAATGTGGACAAGGCGATCAAATACTACGAGCGTGCCGGCGAATTTGGCTTTACCCCGTCCCAGTACGAACTGGGCCTGATCTACTATGCGGGCGAAGGCGTGCCGGAGGACCGCAAACTGGCGGCCCGATGGCTGATGGCGGCGGCCAGCGGCGGCCATCCCGACGCCCTGTACGAGGTCGGCCGGATGTACGACCTCGGCGACACCCTGCCCCAGGATTCTGCGAAAGCCCTGGTCTACTACAAAGAGGCCGCGCTGAAGGACCAGCCCGCCGCCCAGAATGCACTGGCCACCTACTTCTACAGCGGAGAACTCCTGGACAAGGACCTGAACATGGCACGCAAATGGTTCGAAGTCGCGGCCAATAACGGCGAGCCGGATGCCATGTTCAATCTCGCCGTGATGCTGATGAACGGCGAAGGCGGAAGCGAGGACCTGGTCCTCGCCTTTGTCTGGCTGAAGCTTGCCGAGATGTCAGGCCTTGAAAAAGCGACCTCATTGGCGGCCAAGGTGGCAGCCAGACTGTCGCCCGAACAGCGCGACCGGGCCGACGCGATCCTCAACCCGACGCCTGCCTGATCACTTGACGTAAATCGTCCGCGGCAGGCTGTCCACCGTGCTTCCGTCGCTACGCGTCGCCCGAATCGACAGCTTGTGGTCTCCGGGCTTCAGGGCGCCTGCCGGGAATTTGAAGTCGAACTGAACCCTCGGATAGTTGGGGTCGAAGGCCAGGACATCCGGCATACGCGCGCCCTCCGGATCCAGGCCATAGCGCGTTGGCGCCACCACCTGGCCATCGATGATGACATCGACTTTGGTGATTCCGATCGAATCGGCGGCCACGCCGAAATAGTTGCCATCTTCCTCCGTCGTCAGGAAGGCGCCGCGCATGGGCTGGCCGATGTAGAGCGAAGGCAGGAAGACGCACGGCCCGGCAAAAGGCTTTGGCGTTGCCCTGACCCGCGCTGTGTACAGATGAAGCGCCACCCGTCCAGGCGGCAGCTCAGTTACGCCAAAAGGTTCGATATCATCGAATAAGCCACAGACATCCTTATAGAATTCCACCTGGCCGTCACCCTCATGATAGACGTAGTCGGGTGAGTTCAACACCAGAACGACGCCCTCGCCGGCGTGCCCCTGCACCAGGGCGGCACGATCGAGATTCCACTGGCTGCGGGCCTGTACAAAACGCGTCTTAAGATCGTCCGGGTCGTTCAGGGTATAGACTTGGCGCCCCTTCACGGCCGGGAATTCCAGATGCACGGCACTGGCGTGACCGTTGACGGCAATGGCGACCTCCGAACCAAATCGGGCCTCGGCTCGCGCCACAGCGTCGGACAGGTTTGGCTCGACCAGGGCCCAGTTCTCGTGCTTTGAACTGTCGAGTCCGCGCAAGCTGTAAGGCACGGTGGCCTCATTGGCGTTCACATACTGCATTAAGGTGATGAGACCGGCGAAGACGACGGTGAGTGCAGGCCCCAGAGCGATCAGAGCGGTGCGGAAGGTTCGCGACTTCGCAGAGGCTGCGCGATCGGCGAAACCGATCAGGACGCCCGGCGCCAAGGCCAGCAGCGGCACAAAGGCAAGCCAGGGCCAGTGCGGCATGACGCTTTTGTTGAACAGAGCCTGGACGGCGTAGAAGGCGAACACGCCGACGCCGAGATACCCCAGAAGCGCCGCCGGCTTGTCGCGCTCATCCCATAGTGCGGCCTTGGCTCCCATGGCCATGGCGAAGAAGAAGACGGGATTGGCCATGAATATCTGCTTCATGACAAACTCGACGACATATTCGAGGCTGAACGTATAGCGCGGTCTCTGGACCACATGGAACTGCAAGGCTGGCCAGTCATTGGCGACATTATAGATCAGCGACGGCAACAGCCCCAGCAGAGCCAGGCCGGCCGTGACGTACAGGCCCGGTCGCGTCCACTGCCTGCGGCCCAGAGGATGGACCAGCAGAAAGGCAAAGACCGCCAAGCCCGGCACCACGAAGCGATAGTGAACCAGCAGCCCTAGCCCGGCGCAGACACCGGCCCAGATCCACCACTTCATCCGTCCGTCGATCAGGGCACGCAGGAGGCATCCGGCCATCAGCGCCAGAAGCAACTGCAAACCACCTTCCGGATAGAAGATCGGACCGTTATTGGTCACCGCGGGGCACAGCAGCGCCAGGATGGCCGCCCAGACCGCGTTGCGCGGCGAGGTCACCGGCCTGGCCATGAACCAGACGGCAAACGGAATCGCCGTGGCAATCGCCAACGACACTAAGCGCAGTGGTAGAATGCTCCAGCCAGCGACAGAGGTGATCAGCCGCGCCAGCCAAGGATAACCCGCCGGAATATCGGGGTAGGCCAGGTCCGGATGCGCGCCCGACATGACGAAGTGCGCCTCGTCCCACAGCACGTTGGTGATCAGCGCGATATAGAGCTTCCATACCGTCATGAACACCAGCAGGATCAACCCGGCACGAATCAATAGGCGGTCATCGCCGATAATCTGGCCGCGCGGCCCCAGGGCCTGCTTTTCGGCCGTCAGCTCAAAAAATTGTGTCATAAGGTCCCCGGAACAGACGCCTTACCTAAGAACGAATCCCGGGTCTTGTCCAGACGGCGTTATTTTTCCCGCCGTGCTTCCAGTCTGGCATGCAGACTTGACGTGTCCCATCGCGCTCCGCCCATGGCCTGAACCTCGCTATAGAACTGGTCGACCAGCGCCGCCAGAGCCAGATGCGCCCCGTTCGACCGCGCTTCGTCCAAGGCTATGCCAAGGTCCTTGCGCATCCAATCGACGGCGAAACCGAAATCGTATTTGCCGTCATTCATGGTCGGCCAGCGGTTGGACATCTGCCATGACCCGGCCGCGCCGGCGGAAATCGCCTGCAGGACAAGTTCAGGATCCAGACCGGCGCACTTGCTGAAATGAAGAGCTTCGGCCACACCCTGGACGACGCCGGCGATGGCGATCTGATTGGCCATCTTGGTCATCTGCCCTGCCCCGGCCGGCCCGATATAGGTGATGGACTTGGTATAGGGGCTGACCAGGTCCGCCAGCTCGCCGAACCGGTCCGCTTCGCCACCGACCATGATCGACAACTGACCATTGACCGCCCCAGCCTGACCTCCCGACACAGGCGCGTCATATAAAGCACAACCTTTTTCGTGCACTATACCTGCGAGCTCACGCGTCAGTTTCGCCGAAATCGTGGTGTGGTCGACGATCAAAGCCCCCGGTTTCAACGCCGGCAGTGCCGCTGTTACCGCCTCGAGCACATCCTCGTCGCGCCCGACGCAGAGCAGCAAGGCATCAACGCCCTCGACGGCATCTTCGAGTCGCGCCTGGGCCGAAGCGCCATGGGCCGCCGCCCATTCGACGGCTTTCGCGTATGTGCGATTGAACCCTACGACCTCATGCCCGGCGCGGACCAGATGCCCGGCCATGGGGCCGCCCATAACGCCCAACCCGGCAAAACACAGCTTCATGACACTATCCCTATCTGGCCATATTTGCCGCGAAAGAAGGTGAGCCCCTCACGGGCCTCGTCCATGTCAAAGGACGTCACCTGCCCCACTATAACCAGATGATCACCGACGATACGGGTGTCAAAGACATCGCAGGCCAGGAAACCAACGACGTGGTTCATACGCAAAGGATGTTTTTCGCTCATCAACATGTCGTCCGGAACGATATGCGCGTTCTGCTTGGCGAATCGGCGCGACAGGTCTTCCTGGCCGGCGCTGAGGATATTGACACCGAATACGGTGGCGTCGGCATAGATCTGATAACGATGCGCCTTGACGTCGATGCACCACTGGATCAGCGGCGGGTCCAACGATACCGAACTGAACGAATTGGCCGTCATCCCCAGCACATGGCCGCTCGCCATGTCTGGGTTGGGCGTCGTCATCACGCACACCCCCGTCGCAAACGTCCCCAGAGTATGCCGTAAGCTTTTACTATCCATGATGTTCCGTACCTTGCCCGAGCGTTCACGGGTAGCCCAGGTCGCCCGCCAAAACAACGCAAAATCCGTACAAGACCCATAGCCTCAACCGCCTCTTAACCTTACCGCCGCTAAGGTCAGCGAATCTGCATGTATCGAGACCGAGAATGGCCAGCCGCGACGCTCCGATTATCATCAAGAAGATCAAGAAAGGCGGCGGTGGTGGTCACCATGGCGGCGCCTGGAAGGTCGCCTATGCCGACTTCGTGACGGCCATGATGGCCTTCTTTCTGCTGATGTGGCTGATCAACACCACCTCGCCCGAGCAAAAGCGTGGCGTCGCCGACTATTTCGCCCCGGCCAACGTGTCACAATCGACCTCAGGTTCCGGTGGCATCCTGGGCGGCAACGCCCTGGGCACCGATGGCGACAAGAACGAAGGCACCATGTCCTTTATCGAGCAGATGGCGCCTAAACCACCCGACACCCAGGACCGTGACGGCCAGTCCAAGGACGCCGGCCAGCAGACCACCACCGGATCGCCCTCGGAAACCCTGGACGACCAGCAAAAGCGGGAAAACGAATCCTTCCAGTCGGCGGCCGAATCCCTGCGCCAGGCATTACAAGACATGCCGGAACTGGCTGAATTGTCGAAGAATATCCTTGTCGACCAAACACCGGAAGGCCTGCGCATCCAGTTGGTCGACCAGGAAGGTCGTTCGATGTTCGGCGAAAACTCGTCCGTCCCCAACGATCGCGCCAAGCTTCTGCTGCGTGCGGTCGCCAAGGTCATCACCAACCTGCCCAACCGTGTTTCGATCACCGGTCACACATCCGGCGTCGCAGGCATGGGCGGCCAGAACCCGAAAGACTGGGGCCTGTCGACCCAACGCGCGGACTCAGCGCGCGCCCTTTTGCAGTCGGCCGGTGTAGATCAGGATCGCATCGCCCAGGTCTCTGGCAAGGCGGCCAAGGAACCACTCTATCCCGACGATCCGTCCCTGGCCGGCAATCGCCGCATTGCCATTGTCCTGCTGCGTGAAGCACCGGTCCTGCCACAAAACCCGGGCCTGTAGCCTCATGCCGAAACGTAACGCGAAAGGTTCGCTAGCCTTGTTTGGTGAAGGGTAGCGCGCCACACGAAGCCTATTACCAGAAGAGCTTTCGAAATGATCTTGCCCCGTGCTAGGATTTGGGTTCAACTAGGATCACGAGTCCCGGCGCAGGGCAGTAGAGTAACAGGGCCATGAGTGAGCATTTTCCAGGGCGAAAACTCAGATACTATCTGACCATTCCCGGTCCTTGCCCCTACTTGCCGGGTCAGGAGGAGCGTAAGGTCTTCGTCCACCTGCCGCCGCTTGAAGCGATCAGTGTCAACGATCAACTGTCGGCCATTGGTTTCCGGCGTTCGCAAAACATTGCCTACCGTCCGGCCTGCCAGACCTGTCGCGCCTGCCAGAGCGTGCGTATTCCCGTGCGGCGCTACGAGTTCTCCAAATCCGACAAGCGCGTGCTCAAGGTCAATGCCGACCTCATCAAGACCTTTGTCGAGGCGGAGGCCAGCCGCGAACAGTTCGATCTGCTGCAAAAATATCTGAAAGCCCGCCACCCCGACGGTGGCATGATGGACATGACCTGGCCCGACCTTGTGGCTATGGTCGAGGACACCCTGGTTCGTACCCATCTGATCGAATACCGCATGGACGGCCGGCTGATTGCCTGCGTCCTTGTGGATGCGCTGAATGACGGTCTGTCGCTGGTCTACAGCTTCTACGATCCTGATCTGATGACGCGCTCGTTGGGCCGCTATATCATTTTGGATCACGTCGATCAGGCCGCCCGCGCCGGCTACGACTATGTCTATCTCGGCTACTGGGTCAAAGGTTCGCCCAAGATGGACTACAAGGCGCGCTACCAACCGTTGGAAGGCCTGACCGACCTCGGCTGGCAAACCATCACCCCGATCGCGAAATAGTTATCCGGCCCGTGGCGTGCGGTCTTCATCGCTCAACCGGTCAGCACGGGCTGTCTGGCGCAAGACGCAGAGCTGTTCATGAAGGCGCCGAGGCAGCCTATTGAAAACGCCGCGGTTTAAGCGATGATATTCGCGCTGGCGTTGAAACGCTGGCCGTAGACGGCGGCGCTGACCGCTTCCTGGGTCCACGCGGACCAGGCCACTACATAGCCGACATCGGCCATGGCGACGGATTCAGGACTGTACCCATCGCAAAGATAGTAGCTCGGAAACAACACCTCGGGATCGGCGGTCGGGATCGTGGGGATTGGGCGTAGCTCCAGACGACGCGCCGACATCAGCCGTTCCGTGGTTCGGGGCGCAGGGGTGATATTGCACCCGCCCAAAATGCGGTGGCGGCGTAAAAGTTGCATGGAACTTCACGACAGCAAACGAGACTCATACCAACCCTCAAA
>NZ_GL883079.1:548653-558912 GCF_000204015.1 Asticcacaulis biprosthecium C19
CGCCTCGCATAAGCTCGGGCGGGCAAGAAGCGTTCTTTGGCGCCCTTGCCAAGCCACGATGAGTCAAGGTCATTGTGGATTGGTATTATTATGACAATCGCGCGATCACGCCACCGTCCGGGCGATGATCAGTCGATGACTCCACCGCGCCAGGAAAACGGCGGCAACCAGGCACATCGAGGCAATGGCCAGCAGGATGTACAGAAGCGCAGAAGCCCCCGACGCGGTCAGTATCCAGGCCGCCCCCGCCGGCGCCAGGGCCTGGACAACAAGCGATACACGACGCAAGCGGCCCATCAGCGGCGGATAGCGCTCCGGCCCAAAGACGAGCAACGGTACCGTGCCGGAGGTGACGGACACCACGCCCAAACCGGCGCCATAGATCACCAGGGCGGGCGCACTGAAAACGCCGCCGAAAAGGATAAGTACCAATCCAGCCGCAACGCCGACCACACCCAGGCACAGTGACAGATAGGCCGGCCATCGCCGCCCGATCGTCAGTTCGGTCAGCCGCGCCACCACCTGAGACGGCCCGACAAGGACACTTAAGGCCACAGCCGTTTCCAAAGCCAGTCCACGACTTGACAACAGGGTATGCATATAGACCGACATCACCGCGACCAGCGACATCTCCAGGGTAATGACCAGGCCCAGGGCTATGTAGATCGGCCCTTCCAGCCCTTGCGGTTTGACGGGCCGCAGGTGCCGGACTTCACCGGCGGCGGTGGCATCAACGGGCTTGGGGATAACGAACAAATAGAGCGGCAGGTTCACCGCCAGGTGAATGCCTGCAAATACCGCCAGGGTCCAACGCCATCCAACGACGCCTTCCAGGGCATGACTCAACGGCCAGAACACCGTCGAGGCAAACCCGCCCCACAAGGCAATCTGGATGATCGAAGCCCGCGCCGACTGGCCAAAGAGCCGGCCGGCGGTTCCGAAGGCGACGTCATACAGACCCATGGCCATGGCCACGCCCATCAGGCACCAGCCGGCGACATAGAGCCACAGCGCCGGGGCGACGGCCATGATGCCCAGGCCCATGGCAAATAGAACGGAGGAGACCGCAAGGACCCGATGTCCCCACCCGGCGCCGACATAACGTCCCACGACGACGGACGCGGCTGCGGAGACCAATATGCCCAGGGAATAGCCGCCGACCACCCATTCGAGTCGCCAGCCTGTATCGGCCACGATCGGTCCGGATAAGGCCGTCAGCAGGTACAGCGACGTCCCGAAAGCAATCATCTGCCCAAGACCCAAACCCGACACCACGGTCAACCGCCGGATATCCAGTCCTTCCAGAAACCTCATTGCCCTCGCCTCCTCGCGTATTGTGCGGCGGCTCGGGCCACCGCGTTACAGCCGCAGTTTCCGCAGTCCCCGCGGCGCCATCTTGCCAGCCGTCGCGCGGCGGCCAATGTAATCCTTGATGTCCTTAAAGTCGCGCGCCTTGCCCGCACCGTCGAACCATTGCGGCGAACCGTTCGAGTCGTACACGGTAATATCCTTGACGCCGCCGTCCTTGTAAGCCTGCAGCTTGACACCCTTGCCACGCGCCATTTCAGGCAGTTCCGTCACGGGATAGACCAGCACCTTGTTGTTCTCGCCCAGCACGCAGATCAGGTCGCCCGTGACCTGAAGTGCCGCCATGGCCTCGGTGCCATCGACCGTCATGGTTTGCTTGCCGGCGCGCTTGTTGGCGACGGCGTCTTCCTCGTTCATAACGAAGCCGTAGCCGTTCTTCGCCACCATTACGCGCTTGGCGCCAGCTGTATAGGCGAACACAGTGACGATCTTGGCCGACTCCTCGATGTCCAGCATGAGACGCAGCGGCTCGCCGTGGCCGCGGGCTGACGGCAGCTTGTCGCCCGACAGGGTCAGGAACCGGCCGTCCGTGGTCAGAATCAGGAACTTGTCGGTATTGTAGCCCGGCACCAGGAAGCTGAGTTCATCGCCTTCCTTGAACTTCAATTCCGACGGATCCTCGACCTTGCCTTTGGCGGCGCGGATCCAGCCGCGCTTCGACAGGATAACGGTGATGGCTTCCTTGGGCAGGTAAGATTCGATGGCGGCGACCTCGATCCCCACCGGAGCATCGGCATAGGTGGTGCGCCGCGGCGATGGCAGCTTCTTGCGCACCTCGACCAGAAGCTGGTCGATGCGCTTCCACTGCATTTTCTCACTGCCCAGCAGCGCCAAAATGCCTTCGCGCTCCTCGCTCAGCTTCTTGTGTTCGTCCTGGATGACCATTTCTTCCAGCCGCGCCAGTTGCCGCAGTCGCGTATCCAGGATGTAGTCGGCCTGCAATTCGGACAGGGTGAACCGCGACATCAGCATGTCCCGAGGCTTGTCTTCCTCCCGAACGATGCGGATCACCTCATCCAGATTGAGGAAGGCGATCATCAGGCCATCGAGCAGGTGCAGCCGCTTCTCGATCTTTTCCAGCCGCCAGTTCGACATCCGCAGCAGCACCACGCGGCGGTGGTCCAGCCAGGCGATCAGACAGGCGCGAAGTCCCATGACGCGCGGTGTGCCCGTGGCGTCCAGCACATTCATATTGATCGGGAAGCGCGTTTCCAGATCGGATATCTTGAACAGGCTCTCCATCAGCACTTCGGGCTCGATGTTGCGCGACTTGGGCTCCAGCACCAAGCGGATATTCTCGTCCGACTCGTCGCGAACATCACCCAGCAGCGGCGCCTTCTTGGCCTCGATCAGGTCGGCAAGTTGCTCGATCAGACGCGACTTCTGGACCTGATAAGGGATCTCGCGGACGATGATACGCCACTGGCCGCGGCCGGCATCCTCGACTTCGTAGCGGGCGCGTACCCGCACCGATCCGCGGCCGGTCTCATAGGCCTCCTGAATCGACTTGCGGCTCTCGACGCAGACACCGCCCGTCGGAAAATCCGGGCCGGGAATGAATTCCATCAGCTCGGCGGTGGTGGCGGCGTGGTTTTGCAGCAGCTTGCGGCAGGCATCGACCAGTTCGACAACATTGTGCGGCGGCACCGACGTCGCCATACCGACCGCAATGCCGATGGCGCCATTGGCCAGCAGATTGGGGAACCCGCCCGGCAGCACAACCGGTTCCGTGTCCTGGTCGTCATAGGTCGGACGAAAATCGACGGCGTCTTCGTTTATGCCATCCAGGATCATCATGGCCGCCAGGGTCAGGCGGCATTCGGTGTAACGCATGGCGGCAGCGTTATCGCCGTCGATATTGCCGAAATTGCCCTGGCCCTGGACCAGTTCATAGCGCTGGGCGAAGTTCTGCGCCATGCGGACCAGGGCGTCATAGATGGCCTGATCGCCGTGGGGGTGGAAATTACCCATGACCTCCCCTACCACCTTGGCGCATTTGCGCGCGGCGGCTTCGGGATTGAGGCGCATATTGCTCATGGCGTAGAGCACGCGGCGGTGAACGGGTTTCAGCCCGTCGCGAACGTCGGGCAGCGCCCGGTGCATAATAGTGGACAGGGCATAGGCAAGGTAGCGCTTGGACAGCGCATCGCCCAGCGGCTCGTCGACAATCCGGCCGCCGGCATCAGGAATCACTACGTCACTCATAAACCGTCTGTAGAACGGGAACAGAAGCAAAACAAGAGACGAGAGCCGGTTACCAACTGTTGCGTCCATCGACCTCGGTGACGGTCAGGCTGCCCAAATCGAAATCTTCGGCTAGGCGCATATTGACGCCCCAGATCCGCTTCGCCGGCATCTGACCGGGGATCGTGCCCTCTTTTGGCGTTCCGTCATTGTTGTAGGCCGACGCCCAGTCCGGCGAGTCGCCATAGGTGTTGAGTCCGCACTTGCTGCAGAAATGGTGCTGGTTCATACCGCTGGGGGCATAGAGAGCGTCGTGGTCGGCGCTCAAGACCTTGACCTCGTCCGGCTCGAAATAGCTCCACACGGCACCGACTCGCGAACAGAAGGTGCAGTTGCACGATTTGGCGGCATCGGGCGCACGCGAAAGTTGGATACGCGTGCCGCCGCAGTGACAGGAAACGGTGATGGTCATGAAACGGTTCCTCCGGTTCACAGAGGATAGCCGACTTGCTGCCAAAATTTGTCAGCAGATTAAAACAGCGCGTCGACTTCGTTTTGGAGGTTGGTTTCGGAGCGCTCGGCGCGGCCGTGGATATGGGAGTCCATCTCCACGACCAGGGCTTTCATATCCCGCAGTCGCTCTGACAGGTCGGCCTTGGCGGCCTCGTCGTCCAGATTCGAACTCAGCAGTATGTTGATCGACGAATCGAAGCTGGCCAGCGCTTTTTCGCAGCATTCATCAAAGGCGCAGCGAATGTCGGCCGGCGCATGACGATAGGCCCAGATCACGACGTCCCTTAACTCAAATCCGGAATTCTCGAAATGATGGATATAGTCACGCCTGTGCCAGTCGGCGAGTTCCTCGGCCATGTCCGGCATGTCGAGGCCCATTTCGAACAGCATGATGGCTTCGTTGAACAGGTTGAGGTAGTCCGTCGCCAGTCCGGTGACCGGATTGACGTTGGCTGCCAGCAGTTCCTGTTCGCTGTAGACGGTCATGCACTCTCACGTTCTGTAACCCCGTTATGACATAAAGGCGTTACCAAATGGCTTAAGCTGTTCAATCGTTTGCGAAACCTAATTAGGTTTCGTTGAGTCGGCAAGCGCTTCGGCCAGTCTCAGGCGGACATCCGGCAGCGGTTTGTTGTGCGGATGGAAGACGTGCCGCTCGAGGAAAAAGCCCGTCAGCGCAAGTCCCCGCCCGACATCGCCGGCTATCAGCCCGCCCTGGCTGGATAAAAGAAACTGCGGCAAAACCAACAGTTTATCCCGATAGGCTTCACCGGCACCTCGGCTCACCGCGCGGGCCGATTTTGGACTGACATAGACCAGGTCGTCGCGCGAACCCGTTACCGCGCAGGCACTCAGATCCAGGCCATAGCCCAATTCTTCCAGCAGACCCGCTTCGTAACGTACATATATCGCCGGCCAGATATCCGGCGCAACAAACGCGCCCAACAAGGCTGATAGTGCGTAGTAGGCGCCAGGATGCCGCTCCCGCTCGGGCAGGACCTGACGCGTCATCAGACAGGCGCATTGCAAACCCAGCAAGGCGACAGAGTCGTCCAGGACATCGGGTCCGGAACCGGACGCTTCGACGGAAGCCGTGCCCAACTGCTCGGAATGACGGGCACGAAAGCGAAACAGTACGCTAGCGCCGGGTTGCAATGCCGCCTTCATCCGGCGCGACGCTCCACCGGCAACATGCGCGGCGTAGACACCGTGATTTTCCGTCAGAACATGAAGAATGGCGCCGCTTTCGCCATGCAGCTTGGCACTCAATACGATGGCTTCGTCTTCAAATTCCGTCATTTAGCAGCAATACTTAAGAATCGTAATTCAATCCGAATTGAGCATAGAGGGCGCGGTCATCGCTCCACTTTTCCTCGACCTTGACGGTCAGGAACAGGTGCACCGGCCGGTCCAGCAGCTTACCCAGCTCTTCACGCGACTTCTGACCGATCCATTTCAGGGTCTGGCCGCCCTTACCCAGGACAATGGCGCGCTGGCCATCGCGTTCGACAAAAATAGTCTGCTCGATACGAACCGAGCCGTCGGGCTTGTCGACGAACTCCGTCGTCACGACGGCTGCGGCGTAGGGCAGTTCCTCATGAACGCGCAGGAACAGCTTCTCGCGGGTGATCTCCGCCGCCAGGATACGCACGGGCGCATCCGCCGCCTGGTCTTCCGGATACAGCCACGGACTTTGCGGCATACGCTTGGCCAGGAGTTTCTTCAGGTCCTTGACGCCATGGCCCTTCTCGGCCGAGATCATCAGCACGTCTTCGACGATGCCGGTGTTGTAGAGATCGTCGGCGATGGCCAGCAGGTTCTCGCTCTTCATCAGATCGATCTTGTTCAGCGCGAGGATCGCCTTGCGGTTGGCCGACTTGAGGCCCTCGACGATCATCTCGACGTCCTCGACCGCCTTGTGATCGGCGCCGGTCGCCTTGACCTCGCCGCCGCCCTTTACGGCCAGTTGCGCCGCGGCATCGACCAGCAGCACCACACAATCGGCGTCCTCCGCTCCGCCCCAGGCCGAGGCCACCATGGCGCGATCCAGCCGCCGGCGCGGCTTGAAGATGCCCGGCGTGTCGACCAGGATCATCTGAACCTCTTCATCAAGGGCAATGCCGCGCACCGGAAAGCGCGTTGTCTGCACCTTCTGGGTGACGATCGACACCTTGGTTCCAACCAACTGGTTGACCAGGGTCGATTTGCCGGCATTGGGAGCACCGATGATGGCGACAAAGCCGCAGCGTGTGGAGGAGTCGGTCAATTGAGTTGTTCTCGTTCGATAAGCGCCAGGGCGGCGGTCTTTTCGGCTTCCTGCCGAGACTTGCCGGTGGCGGATTGCGGTTGCAGGCCGTCGATGACGACCTCCATGGTGAAGACGGGCGCGTGGTCGGGCCCGCGCCGTTCGATCAGATTGTAAGCCGGCGGGCGTTTGGCGTTAGCGACCGCCCATTCCTGCAAAAACGATTTCGGATTGCTGCGTGAGGCATTGCCGCTGTCCAGCAGCAGTTGCTGCCACAGCGGTGCAAAGCTTTTGACCACGGCATCATAGCCGCCATCGACATAGACCGCCGCCATCAGAGCCTCGCAGGCGTCGCCCAGGATGGTCGGGTTGCTGCGGCCGCCGCTCTTGGTCTCACCGGCTGCCAGCCGCACAGCCTCACCGAGGCTCAGTTGGCGGGCAATATCGGCGCACGCCTCGCGCGACACGAGTGCGTGGAAACGGCGCGACAGTTCGCCCTCTTCCGCCTCCGGGAAATTATCCATCAGGGCTTCAGCGATCATCAGCCCGAGAACCCGGTCGCCCAGGAACTCAAGCCGTTCATTGTCAGCGATTCGGCGCGCACCCTCGGCGACGCTGGCGTGGGTCAAAGCCACTTCCAGCAGTTGCTTGTCGCGGAAACGGTAGCCCAGGCGGTCCTGGACGGTTTCAATTGCGATCTGACGCGTGTTTTGCGGGCGTACGCTCATCCGGCACGCTTTAGCCTTTGCTTTCTGCAAAGTCTATAATTGCGTTCAAACGCCACGCAGGCTTTCCTCGCAAAAAGCTCGGACGCCCAAAGAACGTGTCCTGGCGCGGTTGCCAAATCTTCGATCTGGCGCACCAAAAAAGAAAGGAGCCGGGAAGGCTCCTTTCATGATCAGTGCAAGGACTTGATTAGTGCAAGGACTTGAAGAACCGGTCCCAGTGGAAATTCAGCCACGTCCACGGCTTCCATAGCGAGGAACCCTCTTTCCACGACATCAGGACCAGCACGGCGCGGCCTTCCAGGTTTTCGGCCGGCACGAAGTCGACCCCACCCACTGACATCGGATAGCGGCTGTCCTGGGAGTTGTCACGGTTGTCGCCCATCATGAAGTAGTGGCCTTCCGGGACGGTGTAGATATCGGTATTATCGACCGGACCGTCCTGAACATAGTCCTGCATCAGGTGGGCGCGGCCATCCGGCAATTCTTCGCGTTGCAGGGTCAGGGTTTCGTCACGGAAACCCGAACCCGGCGCTGTGCCGGGAATGGAGCCCAGGGTGGTCGTATTGACCAGTTGGCCATTGATGAACAGCTGATCGTTCTTGAGCTGGACGGTATCGCCCGGCAGGCCGACGACGCGTTTGATATAGTCGGTCTTGTTATCGACCGGCAGCTTGAAGACAACGACATCGCCACGCTTGGGATCCCGCCCAAAGATGCGGCCGTTGAACAGCGGCGGCGAGAACTGGATCGAGTGCTTGGAGTAACCGTAGTCCCACTTCGATACGATGATATAGTCGCCCTGATACAGGTTGGGCTCCATCGATGCCGACGGAATGGTAAAGGGCTGGAAGAACAGCGTACGCAGGAACAGCACCAAAAGAATGGCGACCCCGACGACCGTGCCGATTTCCTTGATCTCGGCGATCGCGATTTCCTGGGCCGTCCGGGGCGCGGCTTCGGCTGGCTCGGGTTCGACCTCGGTCTTGGTTGCCTGAACCTTGGCCAGTTCGACCTGCGGCTGCGCATCGTCCACGGCCGGAGCCGCAGCGGCGACAATCGGCTGATCCGCCGGTTCCGGTGTTGTGTTTTCGTCTTTATTCATAAGGATTTGCCCCTGGTCCTTCATGAGTAACGGCAGGAATTATCCTGCCGCACATATGATTTTCGGGGCACGCCCCAGTTTGGTTTATAGTGACCTAATCAGAGAATATGGCAAGCGCAAGGCTGTATTTTGTTGGTTACGCGGGTGACAAATCGGTCATGTTCCTACCGACTCTATAATCGCATAGGCGCTGGCATAGGGATCTTCGTCACTCAGGGACAGGTGAACATGAGCCGTGTGCCCTTCCGGCACGATGGCACGCAGGCGTACAGCCGCGCCGGCATGCAGCAGAACGTGAGGCTTTCCCAACGCGTCGGATGTCACTTCGATGTCGATAAACAAGAATCCGCGCACCCCGGTTCCCAGTGCCTTGGCCACCGCTTCCTTGGCAGCAAAGCGCTTGGCAAAGCTCAGGTGCGGCCGCGCGGCGGCGTAGGCGTGGCGCTGTTCGTCGGCGGTGAAGATGCGATCGAGAAAGCGGCGTTCGAAGCGGGTCACCGACGCTTCGATCCGCCGGGCGTCAACCAGATCCACGCCAATCCCGACGATCATCCCAGGCTCCCGACAGCACCATCCATAAGGTCGCGCATCTTCGCCACCGCGGCCTCGAGGCCGATGAAGATTGCCTCGCCGATCAGGAAGTGGCCGATGTTGAGTTCGCGAACGTGCGGGATGTTAGCGATGAAGGGAACGGTCTCGTAGTCAATACCGTGGCCGGCGTGGACCTCGACGCCCAATTCATGTGCCTGAGCAACTGCGATCTGCAAGCGCTTCAATTCACTGTCGAAACTGACCCGCTCTTGATCACGAAAGGCATCACACAGTGCGCCGGTATGGAATTCGATAACGGGTGCCTGAACCTTTGCGGCAGCCGCCACCTGCGCCGGATCGGCAGCAATGAACAGCGACGCGCGGATGCCGGCCTTGTTGAAGAGGCGGACAGCTTCCCCAATATTGTCGATTTGGCCCGCGACATCCAGTCCGCCTTCGGTCGTGCGTTCCTGGCGGCGCTCCGGCACCAGGCAGGCAGCGTGCGGCTTCAGCTTCAACGCCATCGAGACCATTTCATCGGTAACCGCCATTTCGAAATTCAGCGGCTTACCGAAGGTGTCGCAGACCTCCTTGATGACCCACACATCCTTGTCGACGATATGCCGCCGATCTTCGCGCAGGTGGGCTGTGATGCCGTCGACCCCGGCCTGCAGCGCCAGACGCGCGGCGCGGATCGGATCAGGTGCATGGCCACCGCGGGCATTTCGCACGGTGGCGACGTGGTCGACATTTAGCCCAAGGCGGATCCGTTCACGCATGGGTCTAGACCTTGGCCAGGCGGCGGGATCCGGGATCCTCGACCGGGATAGCGGCCAATTCCGGCGGAAGATCGTCGGCGGGATAGGCCGGAACCTTCAGCGACGCCAGGGCAATCAGGGGGACGCCGACATCGGCTTCACCGCCGGAGCGGTCAACGATACAGGCCGCAGCGACCACATCACCGCCGGCCTTGCGGATCGCGGCGATGCACTCGCGCGACGACAGGCCGGTCGTGACAATGTCTTCGACCATGACGACCTTATCGCCGGGTTCGATGCTGAAGCCGCGGCGCAGTTTGAATTCGCCGCCTTCGCGTTCGACATAGATGGAAGGCACGTCCAGGTGACGGGCGGTTTCGTAGCCCGGAATGATCCCGCCGACGGCCGGCGAGATCACGACATCGACCTTGCCGACCTGGTCTGTGATCTTTTCGGCAAGCGCTTTGCACAGGCGCTCACAACGGTCGGCCTTCATGAAGACGAGGTTCTTTTGCAGGAACATCGGCGAATGCAAGCCGCTGGACAGGACAAAGTGGCCCTCGCGCAGGGCATTGGCGGCGCGGAATTCGTTGATTACGTCTTCGGAAGTCATGTGAGTCTCGCAAGGCTATCGGGAGCGTGTAGCGCTTTCGGATAGCCCTGTAAACGTATGGGGCTTGGGGCCTGAGGCCCCAAGTCTTTAAAATCTTTCTGCTGTCCGGCCCCTCGGGGCCGAGCAGCAGAAAGATATCTAAGGATTCGTGGGGTCCCCGCCGCATGGCTCTGGGCGTTCGGCGCGGAAATCGACCCACTGGGTCGATTTCATAAGG
>NZ_GL883079.1:559083-565696 GCF_000204015.1 Asticcacaulis biprosthecium C19
CGATGTCCGCAACGCCGCCGAAATATTGGTGATATGCCGCGCATCGATCACCTCGATATCGAAATCGATGTCCAAAAAGTCGACGGCATTGGGTTTGATATCGATCTTGACGATATTCCCCTTGGCCTCCCCGATCAGCGTACAGGCCTGCCCAAGAACTCCCGGTTTGTTCTGCATATTCACACGGATACGCGCCACACTTAAGGTATTTTTTTCGGCATTCAGTGTCCAATGCAGATCGATCCAGGCCTCCTTGTCATCGTCCAGAGCCTCCAGGCGCTCGCAATCGATCGAGTGGACGTGGACGTCATCGCCTTCGACAATCCCGATAATGCGATCGCCCGGCACCGGATGGCAACAACTCGAAAAAATCACCGTCTGCGATGCCCGCAACGCCGAGCCGCGCACAAAGGCCAAGCCGCCCTCGCCATCGCGAACGCGCGTCAGCGTGTCCGGCGACAGCAGCAGCGGCAGCTTCAGCCCGGGGAAAATCGCCTCCAGGATCTTGGCCGGGAAGATCTTTCCGCGGCCGCACAGCTCAAACAGCTCGTCCTCGCTCGTAACATGGAAACGCTCGAACGCCGGCCGCCAGCTGATGTCGGTCAGCCGCCTGTCGACCTGCGCCGCGGCACGCTCGACCGCTGTCCGTCCGACCGTGATGAAATCGTCGCGCTCGCGCTGACGGATATGACGCCGAATCGCCGAACGCGCCTTGCCCGTCACCGTCAAAGAGAACCAGTCTTGGGTGACACGCGATTCCTGGCCGGCCAGGATTTCGACCTGATCGCCGTTCTGCAACACCGTCCGTAGCGGCCGGTGTTCGCCATTGATAATGGCGCCGATGGCCTTTTCACCGATTTCCGTATGGACGGCGAAGGCGAAATCCAGCGGCATGGCGCCACGCGGCAAGGAGACCAACTTCCCCTTCGGCGAAAAGACAAAGACCTGGTCTGTGAACATCTCCATCTTGGCATGTTCAACCCAGTCCTCAGAATCGCCGCCACTTTCGACGATGCTGACGATATCGCGCAAGGCCGCGATCGGGTTGCGTCCGCCATTGGCAGTCGCCGCTTCTTCGTCGAAGCCATAGGCCTGATTCTTGTAGCCCCAGTGGGCGGCGACGCCCTCTTCCGCCACGCGATCCATCTCTTCCGTTCGGATCTGAAGCTCGATACGCAGTCCCTTATGGCCGACAACTGTCGTGTGCAAGGACTTGTAATTGTTGCTCTTGGGCGTCGAAATGAAGTCTTTGAACCGGTCCTGCACGATCGGCCAGGCTCTGTGGATAATGCCCAAGCCGCGGTAACAATCGTCGGCACTGTTGACCACCACCCGGAAGGCGTAGATGTCCGACAACTGCGAAAAGCCCATAGATTTGCGCTGCAGCTTCTTCCAGATCGAGTAGGGCGACTTTTCCCGGCCGGACACGCGGGCAAACATGCCCTGCTTTTCCAGCTTGGCGGCGACATCACGGGCGATGGCGCGAATCGCATCGCCCTTTTCTGTCCGCATCTCTTCCAGCCGGCGGACGATGGCCGCGTGGGCCTTCGGATTGATGTACGAAAACGCCAGATCTTCCAATTCGGTGGCGAAGCGGTTGCAACCGATCGACCGTGCCAGCGGCGCATAGACTTCCAGGGTTTCGCGTGAAATCCGCTCGCGCTTCTCCGGCTTCACATATTGCAAGGTGCGCATATTGTGCAGCCGGTCGGCCAGCTTGACCAGCAGCACGCGGATATCGCGACTGATGGCCAGGATGAATTTGCGCAGGTTTTCCGACTGCTTGGTATATTCCGACTGCAGTTCCAGTTGCGTCAGCTTGGTGACGCCCTCGACCATGTTGGCGACCTCCTCGCCGAACTTGGCCGCGATTTCCTCACGCGTCGCCGGGGTATCCTCGATGGTGTCGTGCAACAGCGCCGTGGCGATCGTCGCCGCATCCAGCTTGTAGTCGGTCAGAATTCCCGCCACCTCGATCGGGTGGGCAAAATACGGATCGCCCGATGCCCGCAGTTGCGCGCCGTGCATACGCATGGCGTAGACATAGGCGCGGTTCAGCATGGCTTCGTCGACGGTGGGATCGTAGGCTGCCACCCGGTCGATCAACTCGACTTGACGCAAAAATTTCGGCCGCGGCGCTGGCTTGGGGGCATCCTGGAGCACCGGCGCAGGTTGGCTTTCGCCCGTTACGGGCGTTTCCAGAATATTGGCCTGTTCACCTTCTGCGGACATCGCTTCGATTGAACCTTAAGAACTTAAACAAAAAGTGTCGCATGCCTTGCGATTATGGCAAGCACGAAAAAAGGCCCGGACGATATCCGGACCTTTTTCATATGGCTTTCTTGAAAGCGAAATCTAGTAGCGCTCTTCCTGGCCACCATCACGGTCGGATTGCAGCGCGCGGATCAGCTCGCTTTCCGACATCTGCTGGTGCTGGGGATCGGCCAGCAGAGCCAGGGTTTCGGCTTCTTCCTCGGCCTCGGTACGCTCGTCAACGCGTTGCAGCGAAGCGATCAGGCTTTCGGTCAGGACATGCGGCTCAATGGCCTTGTCGGCGATTTCACGCAGCGACACAACCGGGTTCTTGTCGTTGTCGCGATCGACCAGGATGGCGGAACCCGACGAGATGGCGCGGGCGCGGTGCGCGGCCAGAAGAACGAGGTTGAAACGGTTGTCGATCTGTTCGACGCAATCTTCGACGGTGACGCGAGCCATAGGCGACCTCAGCAATAGGAAAAGAGCGCCATCGGCCGGGATTTATCATCCGCGTCCGGCGCTCGAAACAGGTTGTGGCCTCTATATAGCGTCTGATACGCGAAAACAACACATTCCTCCCCCCTCTCCAAGAGACTGTTTTGAAAATGGGTGAGGCAGAGCCGAAAAGGGCTGATTTCGAGACCCGGAGCGGAGCGTACTTCAGTACGTGAGCACCGGAAGCGCAGAAAGCGGCACTTTGCAGGCCTGCATCACGCATTTACAAACAGTGTCCAAGTGCATTGACTTGAAAGGCCTCACGTCCTAATGCCCCGCCATGCCGATGTTGCCCAATCCCGAAACCAAATACCGTCCATTTTCGCTGGGCGTTGACATGTCCGACCGCACCTGGCCGTCGAAGACGGTGGCCAAGGCGCCGCGCTGGTTGTCAACCGATCTGCGCGACGGCAATCAGGCCCTGGCCGACCCCATGGACGTCGAGAAGAAGATGATCTTCTTCAACATGTTGCTGAAGGTCGGGCTCAAGGAGATTGAGGTCGGCTTCCCTTCGGCGTCGCAGACCGAATTCGATTTCGTGCGCAAGCTGATCGAAGAAAACCTGATATCCGACGATGTCACGATCCAGGTCCTGACTCAGTCGCGCGAAGACCTCATCAAGCGCTCCTTCGAATCTCTAAAAGGGGCCAAACAGGCCATCGTCCACCTGTATAACGCGACCTCGCCGCTGTTCCGGCGAGTCGTTTTCGGTCTCGACCGCGCCGATGTCCTGGCGCTAGCCGTCAGGGGCGCCACCCTGTTACGCGACGAAGCCGCGAAGCAACCCGACACCGACTGGTCGTTTGAGTACAGCCCAGAAACCTTTACCGCCACCGAACCGGAATTCGCTCTCGAAGTTTGCGAAGCGGTGATCAAGGTGCTCAAGCCGACGCCGCAAAAGCCGCTGATCCTGAACCTGCCGGCGACGGTCGAGGTTGCAGGTCCGCACACATACGCCGACCAGATCGAATGGTTCTGCCGCAACGTCTCATGCCGCGACAGCGTGGTCATCAGCCTGCACCCGCACAACGATCGCGGCACTGGTACGGCTGCTGCCGAACTGGGCCTGCTGGCCGGCGGCGACCGCATCGAAGGCTGCCTGTTCGGCAACGGCGAGCGCACGGGCAATGTCGACCTGGTCACCCTGGGTTTGAACCTGTACACTCAGGGCATCGCGCCGGAACTCGATTTCTCCAATATGCGTGAGATCGTCCGCACGGTCGAACACTGCAACAACATCCCGGTCCACCCACGCCACCCTTACGCCGGTGAACTGGTCTTCACTGCCTTTTCGGGCTCGCACCAGGACGCCATCCGCAAGGGCTTTGCCGCCCATGAACAGCGCAATGATGGCATTTGGGACATGCCCTACCTGCCGATCGATCCGGCCGATCTTGGCGAAAGCTACGAAGCCGTCATCCGCGTCAATTCCCAGTCGGGCAAGGGCGGCATCGCCTGGATCCTGGAACAGACCCACGGCCTGAAATTACCGCGCCGCCTGCAGATCGACTTCTCGCGTAAGGTTCAGGAGATCACCGACGCCACCGCGCGCGAACTGGCCTCGGCCGAAATCTGGGCGGCTTTCCAGGACGCCTACCACCTCAATGGCGGCCGATATGGCCTGATAGCCTACGAACAGGCCGCCGCCGTCCATTCCGGCACCCAGCGCACCTTTGTCGGCCGCATCGTCAAGGAAGGCGTCGAAGCCTCGGTCATCGGCCACGGCAATGGCCTGATTTCCAGCGCGATCGAAGCTCTGAACGACCACTACGGCCTGGAACTGGAAGTGATGGACTACGGTCAGCACGCCCTGACCAAGGGATCATTGAGCCAGGCCGTCGCCTATATCGAATGCAAAACGCCGGACGACAGCCGAGTCTTCGGAATCGGCATTGACGACGATATCGCCACGGCATCGGTCAAGGCCGTGCTGTCGGCTGCCAACGGACTGTGACATGACAACACCGGTGCTTGATCTCGCCAGCGGTGACTATATGCTGCCGGCGGGCAAGATTGCCATGGTCGTCACCTATCTCGAACAACGCGCCCCACCACAGCGCGAGCCGTTTGGCGCGCCCGCCGGCGTATCACTCAAAGCCTGGCCTCAGGTCGACATCGATGCCTATCTCGACCTGTTCAAGGCGATCGGTGCCCCGTGGCTGTGGTTCGGCCGCCTGCTGAAATCCCGGACCTACCTCGAAGCCCTGTTTGCCGATCCCAATCACAAGACATGGGCTGTGGTCCGCGACACCCAAAAGATTGGCTTGTTGGAATTGGACGGCCAAGACGATGGAAATGTCGAGGTTTCCTATTTCGGCTTCACCCCCGGCCAGACAGGAAAAGGCCTCGGCAGTTGGTTAATGGACCAGGCCCAGCGCCTCGCTTGGGCCGATCAAACCACCAAGCGCGTTTGGGTCCATACCTGCAGCGCCGACGATCCAAAGGCCCTGCCCTTCTACCAAAAAATGGGCTTCATCCCCTATGCCCGCGGCATCGAGATCGCCGACGATCCGCGTCTGACCGGCATCCATAGCGACGATGCCGGCCCCGCCGCCCTGCCCCTGATCAGATAGCGCCGACCGGTCATGCGCCTACCGAACCTTATTGATGTGTTCGCCGCCAATGCAGCGGACTGTCGAAGCCATGCGCCCACGCCCCGTGCTTGTTCGCCTTTGCCCATCTTTCATCCGCCAGGTAGCGCGTCGAGTAGCTGCGATACGCGACCGCCAGTCCGCGTCGGACCATTTCGCGCCCCAGATCAACGCCAGAGGATGACTTGCAGATCGCAACCACACGGCCGTAGCCGTCGACATCTTGCTGTTCGCAACTGAGAATGCCTTTGCCAATGAGGCCTTCCATCGCCACGGTCGCTTTTCCACCGCAAGCCATTCGCCCGCAGACCTGCCCTTCCTCAAAGGCGTCAATTCCATAGAGCCGGATATGTTGGCCCTTGATGACGATCGTGTCGCCATCGATCGCCCAGGCCTTGCCGGACAACACGCGCGGTTTGGCCTGCGCCGTTCCGGCGATCACCAGCAACATCAAAAGCGAAACAAGACGTGACAGCATTCCAGAGGTCCAGACATTGCCATGGAGGCCCAGATTGGCTAAGGCGGCGGCCATGATCAATCACCTTGTCACCACCCGCGCCACCATCCAACTGGATATTTTGTCCAAGCTCATTTGGGCTGCGCGTCAGCTTTTCAAAACCAAGGCCCTGTAGTTCCGGTTTTCGTCCGTTTGCAGCGCCCTCTTCGTCCGGCGCTGAACTCCCCTCGGCGCCCAGATCAAAGTCTCCGCCGATGTCCACCGCCCCACAATCCGCGACGCCCTCATCCAAATGGCTTGCCGTCTGGGGCGGCTACATCATGGCTGGGCTGGGCGCCTTCCTGTTTGCCAGCAAGGGCATCTGGATCAAGGTCGCCTACCAATATGACATCGACGCGTCGTCCCTCCTGACCCTGCGCCTGTTGATGGCCACGCCCTTCTTCGTCATCGGTGGACTTGCGACCTACTGGCGTATGAAATCTCGGGGGCTGGAAGGTCCACCGCCCATCGGCACCCGTCCGGACCTGTACCTGAAGACCCTGGCCGTTGGCGCTCTGGGCTACTGGTTCGCCAGCTATACCGATTTCGAAAGCCTGGTGACGCTAACCCCCCAGTTCGAACGGCTGATCATCTTCACCTATCCGCTGTTCGTCATTGTCTTTGGTGCCTTATTCTTCCGCCAGAAGCTGCGCCTCTCGGCGCTCTGGACCTTTGCTATCGCCTATGCCGGGATCGCCTTTATCTTTGTGACCGACCTGCGAATCCAAGGCTCGGTCATAGTTACCGGCGCCCTGTGGTGCATGGCGTCGTCCGT
>NZ_GL883079.1:565818-568653 GCF_000204015.1 Asticcacaulis biprosthecium C19
TCGCACGCATGGGGCCGTCCCTGTTCACGTCCTGGGCCATGTCGGGGGCAGCCATCGCCACCTTTATGCACTTCTTCCTTGTCCACCGCCCCAGCGACATACCGTGGAGCCCCGGCCTGCTGTGGTTGACTCTGGGCCTGGCCATCGGCGCCACCGTCGCCCCCAGCTACCTGACAAATTTTGCGCTCAGCCGCATTTCGTCCCAAGCCAATGCGGTGATCAGCTTTATCAACCCGATCTTCACCTTAGGAATGAGCGTTTTGATCCTGCGGCTGCCCGCCAGTATGGCGGATGTCATCGGCACGCTCATGGTGCTGCTGGGCGTCGGGCTCTATACGTGGCTGGACCAACGGGCCGCCAAGAAGGCCGCTCAGCCCGCCACCGGATGAGCGTCCCTGGCGACTGTTGCCTGAGTCCAAAGCTCAGTTGCCGTCCGATTCAGCACCGGATGTACCCACCCTGGGAGAATGTCGGTCAAGGGCCCCATCACGAAACCGCGATCCGCTGCCCGGGGGTGCGGCACGATAATGCCGCCCTCACCATCAAGAATCACCCGGCCGTAGGCAACCAGGTCGAGATCAACAACCCTGGGTGCGTTTTTTTCAGCACCTCTCACCCTGCCGAATTCATGTTCAACATCGTGCAAAACCTGCATTAAGTCTGCGGGTTGCAGATGTGTCTTCACAGATATGACAGCGTTCACATAGGCCGGGTCCTGAGGATTTGGCCAGGCCTGCGACTGCCACAAACGTGAAATTTTGTTAATGAAAAGTCCGCGCTCCCGCAAAGTCTTGACAAGGCGGTCGAAAGCTTGCGATGCAGTTTCCGTGCCCGACGACAGGTTGGACCCGTAGGCAATTAAAAACTGCCTGAGTGTTGTCGCTCACCACTTCACCCGTCATTTTCACCGCTTATTTTGAGAGAGTATTTAAAATGAGCTTTTACCCGACAGACCGTATCGCGCTTTTTATCGACGGCGCAAACCTTTATTCAGCCGCCAAGGCGCTGAACTTTGATATCGATTACCGCAAGCTTCTCGATGAGTTTCGCAAGCGCGGCGTCTTGATCCGCGCTTACTATTATACCGCCCTTGTCGAAGGCGACGACTATTCGCCCATCCGCCCTCTGGTGGACTGGCTCGACTACAATGGCTTTGCCCTGGTCACCAAGACGGCCAAGGAATATGTCGACAGCCAGGGCCGTAAGCGCTGGCGCGGCGACATGGACATCGAAATCGCCTGCGACATGATGGAAATGGCCGGCAATGCCGACCATCTGGTGCTGTTCTCGGGTGACGGCGACTTCCGCCGCCTGATCGAAGCCGTTCAGCGCAAGGGTTGCCGTGTCACCGTTGTATCGACCGTCAAGTCGCAACCGCCGATGACCTCGGACGAATTGCGTCGTCAGGCTGACACCTTCGTCGACCTGGCCGATCTGGCCTCGGTCGTCGGTCGGCCGCGTCAGGTTCATCAAAACTCGCCCAAGTTCGTCGCGGCCGAGGATTTTGACGAAGCCTGATCTTCAGGAGACTAAGCCATGCTGCGTTACGCCGGCCCTATCGGACACATCGCCGTCGCGGACTTCGGGCAAGCCCGTGCGTTCTACGAAGGCGTCCTTGGGCTGGAATTCGTGCGCAACGACGGCTTTGCCATTGTGATGCGCTCAGGTCAGATCATTCTGCGCCTGAGCGTTCCTCCTGAAATTACACCGGTCAGCTATTCTGTCTTCGGCTGGGAGGTGATGGAGATTGAGACCCAGGTCGCCGACCTGACCGGACGCGGCGTGGTTTTCGAACGCTATGGCCGCCTCGGCGGTGACCAGGACGAAGCGGGCGTATGGCTCACGCCGCATGGCGACAAGGTCGCCTGGTTCAAGGACCCGTTCGGCAACCTGCTTTCGCTCAGCCAGCATGTCGATCCGTGACTCCGATTGCCGCCTGTGCCCGCGCCTTGTCGACTACCGGGACAGCAACCGTTCAACCGAACCTACCTGGCATAATGCGCCGGCGCCGCCGTTCGGTGATCGCAACGGCCGCTTGTTGATCGTCGGCCTGGCGCCCGGCCGCACGGGTGCCAATCGGACCGGGCGGGTCTTCACCGGCGATGCGGCCGGCCGCATGCTGTTTGAAACCCTGATTGCGACCGGATTTGCCAGCGGCACCTACCGGGACGACGGCCACGACGATGTCGTCTTGCGCGATTGCCTGGTTACCAATGCCGTCCTGTGCGCCCCGCCGGGCAACAAGCCTCTGCCGGCGGAAGAAACCACCTGCCGTCCGCATCTCGCCGCCCTCATCAAATCCATGCCGCGGCTGAAAGTGATCGTCACCCTGGGCGACGTCGCCCGGCGCAACCTGCTAAAGGCCCTCGGCAAACCCGGCTCAGCCATGACCGGCGGCCACGGCGCTACAGCGGAGTTCGATGGCGTGAGAGTGATCAACAGTTTTCACTGTTCGCGCCTGAATTTGAACACCGGCCGTCTGACAGCATCAATGTTCGCTGCTGTGTTTGAGACCGCCGGATCTGTCATCCGACAACCGGAAACAAAGAACGAGGAACACAGAAAACATTGAACCGCCGCCTTTGGCGGCGTGCACGAGAATCACGGAATTTGAGCCGTTGAAGCGCTATCATTTTGAAACCAGAAGGCGCTTCGCGCAAGGACAGCAGGCGCACGAATTTCGTGTTTTTTGTGCCGCTGCGTAGCAGTTTCAGTGCATTTCGTGTTCCCGCTTAGAGCGCACCCCAAAAAGTGTGACGCAGTTTTTGGATAAAGATGCGCGTAAAAACAAAAACTTATACCAAGCTTCATAAAGAATGACGCTTGGTATTCGTA
>NZ_GL883079.1:568766-635404 GCF_000204015.1 Asticcacaulis biprosthecium C19
GCGATGAGTCAAGGTCATCGAGGGTTGGTATTAGAGCGCCGATCCGATTCTACCGGATTGAAACGCGCTCTAAAACTCACCAACACGCCAAAGGTCAGCCCTTATCCCGCAACAACCGCGCCTTGTCACGGTTCCAGTCGCGTTCGGCGGAAGCCTCACGCTTGTCGTGGTTCTTCTTGCCCTTGGCCGTACAAACTTCCAGCTTCACCCGGCCCTTGTCGTTGAAATAGAGCTTGGTCGCGATCAGAGTCATGCCCTCACGCTGGATGGCATTCATCATCCGGGCAATTTCCTTGCGATGCAGCAGAAGCTTGCGATGGCGGCGCGGCTCGTGGTTGAACCGGTTTGCCTGGGTGTAGATTGGAAAGTCAGCGTTGATCAGGAACAGTTCGCCGCCCTTTTCGACGCTGACATAGGACTCAGCTATGTTCGCCCGCCCCTGACGCAGCGACTTGACCTCGGTGCCGGTCAGCATCAGGCCGGCCTCAACGGGGTTTTCGAGGAAATAGTCGAAACGCGCGCGACGGTTATCGGCGATGACTTTGTAGTTGTTTTGTTCTTCTGCCATGTTGGTACTATGTGGCGACGGACCTGAATAAGGTCAAGTCACGCCAGCTCCAGCCCCGCCCGCGTCATGGCTTCGTCGACCATAGGCCGCACCGCTGCGCTGCACGGTGTAATCGGCAACCTCACCTCGTCGGTGCAGATCCCCAGCCGGCTCAAAGCATACTTTGTCGGTGACGGCGACGAATCGGCGAACAGAACCTTGTGCAGACGAATCAGCTTGTCCTGCCATTGCCGTGCGGTCTCGAACGCGCCCTGATGGCCTGCGGTATACAGCGCCACCATCGCCTCCGGTGCCACATTGGAGGTCACCGAAATTACACCATGGCCGCCATGGGCCAGATAGCCCAGCAAGGTCGGATCATCGCCGGAAATGTAGGAGAAGTTGCCCTCGATTTCGGTGCGCATATAGCTGATGCGCTCCAGATCGCCTGTCGCATCCTTGATACCGACGATGTTCGGCAGCTTCGCCAGACGCGCAACGGTGTCATTGCTCATATCAACGACCGTGCGCCCCGGGACATTATACAGCAGAACCGGAATCTGAACTGCGTCGTTGATCGCTTTGAAATGCTGATACAAACCTTCCTGCGATGGCTTGTTGTAGTAGGGCGCGACAACCAGAACCGCATCGGCGCCGACGGCCTTGGCGTGCTGCGCCAGTTCGATCGCTTCGGAGGTGTTGTTCGATCCGGCGCCGGCGATCACCTTGACCCGACCGGCGGCCTTTTCGACGCAGAACCTGACCACCTGCTTATGCTCTTCGACCGTCAAGGTCGATGTCTCGCCCGTCGTGCCGACCGGCACCAGGCCGTGCACGCCGGCAGCAATCTGGCGCTCGATATGAACGGCAAAGGCATCGTAGTCGACCTCGCCGTTTTTGAACGGGGTCACCAGGGCAGTAATGACTCCGGAAAAAGCAGGACGAAGAAGGGTATCGGTCATGGAGAGGCGCCTGGAGGTAGACTGAAAGTAGATTGCGCGTGGGGCGAACTGTGGTTTTCAGGTCGGCACACGAAAGATTGTCGGGAAAATAGCCATAGATAAGCCGGGCTTGCGCTGCAATGGTCTTTATAAAAAGAAACTATGCCGTATAGTCCTCAGATACCTCACCGCCGGATGATTAAATGACGACGTTGCCACGCCGCCCCCTCGCCCGTTTTTCGCGCAAAGCCGTGCTGATCTGCGGCGTCTGCGCCGTCAGCCTGATCCTGCTGCAGCCGGTCGCTGCGCAGGAAGATCCGGCGGACGCGGCTGCCCCCATGAACACGCAGGGCATGCCGGCGACAACGGCGGTCGCCGTGCCCACCCAAGGGGGTGCCTATATCCCAGGCAGCCTGTCCGATTCGGACCGTCAGGCCCTGAGTTCCGCCATCCAGTATGTTCGCACGCGCAACTACGCCCAGGCCGATAGCCTGGGACGGACGATCACCGATCCGGCGACGCGCAAACTGGTCACCTGGTACATCATCAACAACGACGGCCACGGCATTTACAGCTTTGCCGCGCTGGACGCTGCGCGCCGCGACCTGTGGGGCTGGCCGCGCGAATCGAAGCGCCAGATCGCCGCCGAAAAGATGATCACCCAGTCGGGCATGACGCCGCAACAGACGGTGGAATGGTTCAGCGGATCGCCGCCTCAGACGATTGAAGGCGCCTCGGCCCTGATCACCGCCTATGGTCTTCTGGGCCGGGTTGACGAGGCCCAGACCCTGACCAAGACGTGGTGGACGACCAAGGTCTTCGACGCCGGTGCCCAGGCCAACTTCTATCAGGCCTTCGGCAAGTATCTCGACCAGGCCGACCATAAGGCGCGCATCGCCTGTCTGGCGCTTAACACCCAAAGCGGCTCGTCCCAGGCCATCCGCGACCTCTATCCGTATGTCGATCAGCATCAGCGCGATATCGGCCAGGCGGTCATAGCCATGCGCACGGGCGCCGCCGGCAGCGACGGTCTGTATCAGACAGCCCTCGCCGGCGATCCCGGCAACCAGGTCCTGGCCTTTGCCCGCGCCAAATATCTCGCCGGACGCGACCTGGAAGCCCTGGGCTACGGCATCCTACCCAACCTCCCTCCGGCCTCGATGAGCCCGGAAGCGTCCAAGCAGATCTTTGACCTGCGCCTGACCTATTTTAAAACGGCCATCAAGGAACGCAACTATCGCGCCGCCTACGACGCCATGAACGGGGGTGGTTTTTCGCCGGGCGAAAGCATGGCCGAGGCCGAGTTCTTCGCCGGCTGGATGGCGCTGGTGAAGCTGAACGACAAGGAAGAGGCCCTGCGCCACTTCCATGCGCTTGCCACCTCCGGCACGTCGCCGATCACCATGGGCCGGGCCAACTACTGGCTTGGCCGCGCCTATGAGGCGCGCAATGACACCTCCAAGAACGATGCTGCAACCGCAAAGGCCTATTACACAAAGGGCGGCCAATACATCTACGCCTTCTACGGCCAGTTGGCGGCGGAAAAAGCCGGCCAGAAGGAGATCGTCCTGGGCAAGGATCCCGTGCCCAGCGAAGCGGACCGCGCCCGGTTTAACGGCCGCGACCAGATTCAGGCCGCCCGAATCCTGGGCTCCCTTGGGGAAACCGACCTCTTCCGCGTCCTGGTGCTGCATGTCGGGACGACCCTGCCCAACGCCGAAGAACAGGCCCTGCTGGTTGATTTGTCGTCCATGTACGACACCCCGATCAACACCATGAAGGTGGCGCGCCAATCGATGCAGCGCGGCTTCTATCTGCCGGAACGCGCCTACCCGGTCCGCAGCATCCCCGGAAATCCGTCCTCGGCGGAAAAGGCCTTCGTCCTGGCCATCGCGCGCCAGGAAAGCGGCTTCGACCCATCGGTGCGCTCGCACGCCAATGCCCGCGGCATGATGCAGTTGATTCCGTCGACCGCCCGCGCCGTGTCGCGACGCCTGTCGATCAGCTATACCGACTCCAAACTGTATGAGCCCGAATACAATATGACGCTTGGGTCCTACCACCTCGGCGAACTGGTCGACATGTTCAACGGCTCCTATGTGCTGGCGGCCGCTGGTTATAACGCCGGCCCCAGCCGCATGGGTACCTGGATCGGCAACTGCGGCGACCCGCGCGGTCAGGATGCCGATGCGCTCAGCTTTATCGAATGCCATCCGTTCAGCGAAACCCGCAACTACATGATGCGAGTCACGGAAAACGTTCGCGTTTACCGCGCCCGCCTCAATGGCGGCCGCGCGCCGCTGACGGCCCATGCCGACATCACGCGCGGCATGCCGGCGCCGATCGGTCGCATCGACTCAGAAGAGTTTGGCGGCGATATGCCGGCGGGTCCGATTGCCTATGGCGAGTATCAGAACGGACAGGCCGCGGGGGCAGCAGCCATTGTCGCCGGCGCCGGTGTGGCGGCGATGAAGCCGATTGCCGACCCCAAGCCCGCCGCGGCCAGGCCGACAAAAAAGAAGGCAGCCGCGACGAAAGCCAGCACCAAGAAAACGACGAAAAAGAAGAAGCGGAACTAGGCCCAATTTGCGACGAGAATGGTTCAAAAATCAGCGCCCAAACGCCTCATAGAAGTGGCATGGATTCTAACCGCAATATTCGCTGACCGGCGACATCGTTCAGCTCGCCCTTCAAGTTAAAAACTTCAGACAAGTATTTGGCGGAAAAAACAATTTCCGGACCTGCCTTTCTAACAAGTTGACCACGGTGCATAAGCAGGATTTCATCGGCGAACTGAGCCGCGAGATGCAGGTCGTGCAGGCTGAGGACGACCGTCTTGCCCTCGTCCGCCCGTTCGCGCAGCCGGATCAGCACATGCCGCTGCCAGGCCGGATCCAGCGCGATCAAGGGCTCATCCAGAAGATAGATATCGGCCGACGACACCAAAACCCGCGCCAGCAGCACACGCGCCCTTTGGCCGCCTGACAAACCGAACACGCCGCGGTCGCTGACTTCCTGCAATCCCAGCGCCTGTAGCTCAGAAAACGCCTTTTGCCGCGCCAGTTCCGGCGTCAGATGCGGGCAGCCCAGCGCCGCCACATCGACACTAGGCAAATCCCAGGCAATGCTGCGTTCCTGCGGCAAATAGGCCATGTGGGCCGCGCGCCTCATCGGCGGCATGGCGACGACATCTTCGCCGTTGAGGGTGACCTTCCCACCGTCCAGCCGCAGCAGGGACGCCATGGCCTTCAGGAGGGTCGTCTTGCCGGCGCCATTGGGACCAACCACGACATAGAGCTTACCGGCCTCCAGATGCGCGGAAACCGACTGTACGACGGTCTCGCCGCCCAGAATCACACTGACGTCGCTGAGATCAAGTGTCGCCATCAGTCCTGCATCCATGAACGGGCCGACCGGTAGGCCAGCACTGCAAACAAGGGCGCGCCGATCAGTGACGTCAGCACCCCCAACCGCAACTCACCAGACGCCGGAATCAATCTTACGCACCCGTCGGCAATCAACACCATCAGCCCGCCGGCCAGGGCCGAGGGCCAGATCAGGCGATAGGGATCCTTGATCCCCAGAGCGCGGATCAGGTGCGGTGACGCCAGACCGACAAAACCGATCACCCCTGCCACCGCTACGGCCAGACCGGCCAGCAGCGACGAGCCTACGACAATGGTCTGGGTCAAACGCGTCATGTCGACACCCATGGAGCGAGCGGTTTCTTCACCCAAGGTCAGGAAACGCAGGCCACGGCCCAGATGCAGGCTAAGGGCACTGACCACCACCAGTCCGAACGCCGTCAGCAGGACATCGAACCAACTGCGATTCTGGACGCTGCCCATGGTCCAGCTCAGGATTTCGGCCGTCGTCACCGGCGACGGCGACAGGTTGAACACCAGGGCCATCAGGGCACCACACAGGGCCGACAACCCAACCCCAAGCAGGATCAGGGCCTGGCGTTGCGGGAAACGCTGGACGAACAGCAGCAACAGGAGAGCGACGCCTGTCGCGCCGGCCATGGCGAAGCCCTCTACGACAAACGGGATCAGGCCCAATCCGAACACGATGGCAATCGACGCCGCCAGCCCCGCCCCCGCCGATACGCCGAGAAGTCCCGGTTCGGCCAGCGGATTGCGCAGCAGCCCCTGCATCAATGCGCCGCTCATCCCCAGCATGGCACCGACCCCAACCGCCGTCAGGTTGCGCGGAAGGCGGATGCCCCACACGACCTCGGCGCCAAGCGAGCCGGGATGCACCAGAGCATCTCCCCAGGCATGCAGGCTCAGTGGGACGTCACCCAGCAACATAAGGGTCACCACCATGACGCCAATGGCGACAGACAGTCCGATATTCAGGGTGGAGGTCGAAACATGCATCAACGGAATCCCTGGAGAGACAGGCTTTCGATATCGTAGGCGGTAAACCAGCCGCTGCAAGCCATGGCTCGCGACGGCAGGATGAGGTTGGGTCTGCTTTCGATGACCTTGCGGACGATCGGGCTGCGGCCAGGGACGCGACGCATGGCGACAGCATCGTCAAAAAAAGACAAGGCGAATACATCCGGCTTTTTGGTCAGCATGACTTCGGGCGACAGGTAGAAGAAGCCCTTGGTCTGGGTCTCCAGCCGAAAGCCCAGCCGTGTCAGCATATCGCCGACCATGGTATCGGGTCCCGCGCTGAAGCCGCCGGGTGTGTAATAGAGGATTGAGCGGCCGCGCCCGATATCGTGAATATTTTCCAGGGCTTCCTCGAACCGATGGGCTTCGATACGGGCACTGGCGGGCTGGCCGACCTCGTCGCCGACCCGGAACAACTCATCGCGGGCCTGGTCGTAGCTGTAGACGTCGTTGATCGTGACGATCTTGACGCCATGATGCTGAAGACGCTGCAAAAGCTTTAGGTCACCGCCCCAGGTGCGCACGACAATGTCCGGCTCCAGCGACAGGATGGTTTCCAGATAGGGCTTAACCATACGAATCTTGCCGACCCGGTCGCGGAAATAGGATTCCGGCAGAACTGCGCGATCAGAGACGGCGGCAATATCGGCCTGAGGCACCAAACCCAGGACATACTGGTCGGCGCAGCCATCCAGCGAGACGACTTTGGGCGGATTTGAAGCGTTTGCCGCCGTACCCGCGCTCAGCAGCACACCGGCACTGATCCAGGCAAGGATATGCTTTTGCCACCAAATCCGCATAAGCCGTATGCCGCTCCTGATTGCCCCGGGTATTGGCTCTACAAGGATTCTTTGCAGACGCGAACTCTTGCAGGCGTTTTTTGTATCTTGCGACCGCGCGCCCTTGGCCGTATGGCGAAGCCATGAATATTTCCGACACACCGACCCTTTTGCGTACCGAAGCGTGGAGCGATTATGCCCTCGTCGATTCCGGCTATGGCCGCAAGCTGGAGCGCTACGGTGACTTCCTGGTGGTCCGTCCGGAGCCACAATGCTGGTGGACGCCGAAATATCCCGACCTGTGGGACCGCGCCGACGCCGGTTTCGACCCTGCCGGCGACGAGGATGAAGGCCGCTGGACCTTTTCGCGCAAGCCGCCGGAACAATGGCCGCTGGGTTGGGATGGCGTAAAATTCCATGGCCGCTTCACCAATTTCCGCCACCTGGCCTTTTTCCCGGAGCAGGCGGCCAACTGGGCGTGGCAAAAACAGGCCATAGCTGCCCGTCCCGGCATCCGCGTGCTGAACCTGTTTGGCTATACCGGCGTCGCCAGCTTGGTCGCGGCATCTGCCGGCGCGAAGGTTACCCACGTTGACGCCTCCAAAAAGGCCATCGGCTGGGCGCGCGACAATGCCGCCCTGTCGGGTCTGGCGGAAGCGCCGATACGCTGGATCTGCGAAGATGCCCGCAAATATGTTCAACGCGAAGTCAAGCGCGGCTCTAAATACGAGGGCATTATCCTCGACCCTCCGAAATACGGCCGCGGTCCGACCGGTGAAGTCTGGCGGCTGTTCGAGGACCTGCCAGAAATGGTTGCGATGTGTGCGCAGTTGCTGAGCGATGACGCCGCCTTTCTGCTGCTCAACGCCTATGCTGCGCGGGTTTCCGGGCCGGCCCTGGCGCATCTGGTCGCGGAAGCCGTTGGTCCCCGTAACGGCCCAAATGGAGGAAAGGTCGACTTTGGCGAACTGACCTTGCGTGAAGACACCAAACCGCCCAAGGGTCAGAAACCCTCCGCCGTGGCGCCGCGCGAAATCGGCCTTTCCTTCTTTGCCCGCTGGCAGGGCTGATACCATGATCAAGTCCGTCACCTCTCTGACCAACCAGACCGTCAAGGATATCCGCGCCCTGCATATGCGCAAGGAACGCGAGGAAACCGGCCGCTTCCTGGCCGAAGGCTTGAAGATCATCATCGACGCCCTGGATCAGGGTTTTGCGCCACTGATCCTGGTGTTCGGGAAATCCGACGACCGCCACCCGATGCTCGAGCGCGCCATCCGTGAGACGCTTGCGGTTGAAGGTGAGGTTTTGGAAGTAACGCGCGAAATTCTTGAGAAAATTTCACGAAAGGACAACCCGCAAATGGTTGTCGCGGTCTTCGCCCAGCAGGTCAAATCGCTGGCCGATATCGACCCGAACAGCAACGCGGTCTGGGTCGCGCTGGAACAGATCCGGGACCCCGGCAACCTCGGCACCATCATTCGTACGGCCGACGCCGCGGGCATTGGTGGGGTTATTCTGATTGGCGACTGTGTCGACCCCTTCAGCGTTGAAACCGTGCGGGCCACCATGGGTTCGGTCTTCGCCCTGCCCGTCGTCAAATGCACGCGCGAAGCGTTCCTGGCCGACCGCTCTCGTTGGACCGGTTCGGTCGTCGGCACCCTGCTCACCGCGACGCACAATCACCGCACAGCCGACTATCGCCGTCCCACCCTGATCCTGATGGGCACCGAACAGTCGGGCCTGACGCCGGACATCGCCGCAGCCTGCGATACCCACGTCAAGATCCCAATGAGGGGCCGCGCCGACAGTCTGAACCTGTCGGTCGCCACCGGCATCATGATCTATGCCGCCGCTGGCCTTTAAGAAGGGCCGCCTTGAGACATCTCGGTAACACCCGGAAAATTAAAAAGATTTAAGGTGAATTTGGTTCATGTCCGGTTCATCGATGGAATTCTACCGTCATTTCATACGGGGTATTTTGACCTAAGGGGCTAAACCATGACACTCTCAAAGACGACGGCCCTCGCCGTCAAACTCACGCTCGTCGCTGCTGTAGCGATCAGCCTGTCCGGCTGCCTGATCGTCGTCGGCGACGGAGAGGACGACATCCACCATGGCCATCACCGGGACGCCCCGGCGGCTGACGAAAAACCCGCCGAAACCGGCAGCTTCTAACCATCAAAGGGGACTAACCATGAAAGCTATTGCCATTCGCCTCTTCGCCGCCACCCTGCTGGCCGCCAGCCTCTCGGGCTGCATCATCATCGACGACAGCGGTCGCGACAACTTCACCCAAGCACGCTAACTCAGGCATACACATAAGCACCGCCGCGCTCCAGGGCGCGGCGGTAGGCCGGCCGGGCATGAATGGTCTCCAGCCAGGCCTTGATGTGAGGTTTGTCGCCCAGACCGCCGCGGCTCCTCGCAGCTTCCAGCGGAAAGCTCATCATGATATCCGCCGCGGTAAAGGTCTCGCCGACAAACCAGGGGAACTCAGCCAGAGCACTCTCCCACAGCGCGGCATTGGCGGCGATGTTGGGATCGACCAACCGCTTGTCGATCGCCGAAGCTATGCCCGACGCGATCGGCCGGATAAAGAACGGCACGCGCTTGCGGATCTCGGTCGTGATCAGTTTCAGTACCAGGGGCTGCATGAAACTGCCTTCCGCCGCGTACATCCAGTAATTATAGCGCAGACGCTCCGGCATGCCGACTGGTGGCGCCAACTGCGGCCCATAGGCGCTCACCAGATAGTCGATAATCGCACCGCTCTCGGCGATGGTACCCGGCACGTCGGTGATTACCGGCGACTTGCCCAAAGGATGGACGGCCTTCAGTTCCGGCGGCGCCAGCATGCCCTGGTCGCGTTTGTAGAACTTGATGTCATAGGTAAGGTTTAGCTCTTCCAGGAGCCACAGAACCCGTTGCGAACGTGAATTGTCGAGGTGGTGCACGGTGATCATGATCGCTCCTGTTTCGTCTTATACGCGTTTCCCACCAATCGGTTCAGGTGCCGCGCGGTTTGGCGCGCGTCGTCGGGTCGGCTTCGCGTGGATTTTCCGGCCAGACATGGCGTGGATAGCGGCCTTTCATATCACTGCGCACCTCGCTCCACGACCCATTCCAGAAGGCCGGCAGATCCCTGGTGATCTGGATCGGCCGATGGGCGGGCGACAACAAAGCCAGAGTAATAGGCGTCTTTTGCGGCCCGACCGTCGGATGAACCGTCGTTCCATATAGTTCCTGAACCCGTACCTCGACTCTTGGCCCACCCTCGGCTTCATAGTCGATCCACATGTTCGACCCGGTCGGCATGCGCAGACTTTCGGGCGCCAGTTTGTCGAGACTGCGCAATTGCTCATGTGGCACAATGGCCTTGAGCGCGTCATAGGTTTGCTGGCTCGAGAGAGACAACATTGATTTGCCGGCTGCATAGGGTCCCAGCCAGGTTTCCAGACTGGCCAGCAGAGCGTCGTCCGACAGGTCCGGCCACGACTCATCTTGCTTCCGAACAAACCCAACACGCGCCCGAAAAGCTTGAGCACCTTCGGAAAGATTAAGCGCCTTCAGACCCTTGGCCTGTATTTCCTGCGCTTCTGCATGAAGGAGGAGTTCGGAAGGTATCTTGTCGAGGGGCCTGGATGACATGATGACTGCGCCCAATCGGGTCTGGTCAAAGGCGCGGAACCGGCCGCTGGCTTTGTCGAGTACGGTCGTGCGTTCCAACCGGTCACCGAACAGGGTGAGCATATCCTGCTCGGTCAATCCTGCCCCAAGCAGGATACGGTCACGGTCCTTGCCCCCGCCGATATCTCCGACCGCGACGTAGGTCTGGCGGGCCAGCGGATCGTGCTCATCGACATAGACGCCGCGCCCGTTGGCCATGAGGAATTCGCCCGGCTTGCCGCGTGCCTTGGCGATCCGTTCCGGAAAGGCCTCAGCTAACAACAGGTGCGAAATTTGGCGTGTAAGCTTTTGATTTGGCTGAACCAAAGCTTGCGCCTGACGTGCCCATCCCTGGGCCAATTGCCGCGCCTGCACCACCTTTGGCGTGCGGTCGCGCGCCAGGCCTTCCAGGCGAAGATCGAGATCCGTCGCCTTACCGCCAAGGCCGTTCTCCGACAGCAGGACGGCCAGATTGGCCCCGGCCTCCGCTGCGCCATTCTCGGCAGCCTTCAACAGCATATTGGCTAGGCGCGGCGCCATGGGAAGCTGCGCCATGCGCCGGCCGTGAGGGGTGATTTCCCCCTGCCCGTCCAGCCCCCCCAATGCCTGCAAAAGCTTAACAGCCTCGGCCATGGCAGGCTTCGGCGGATGATCCAGCAGGGTAAGCCCCTCCGTTGACTTGGCGCCCCACAGGCGCAGCGACAGGGCCAGTTGTGACAGATCGGTTTCCAAGATTTCCGGTTTGGCGAAGGGAATAAGTGAACGGTCCTGCTCTTCGTCCCACAGGCGGTAGGCATCGCCGGCTTGAGTCCGCCCTGCCCGGCCTCGGCGTTGATCGGCCGATGCCTTCGACACGCGCTCAGTAACAAATCGGGTCACGCCGCGCGCCGGATCGAACCGCCCCAAACGCGACAGGCCGCAATCGACCACCATGCTGACCTTGTCCAGGGTCAGGGAGGTTTCGGCAATCGCGCTGGCCAGGACAATCTTGGGATGGCCAGCCGCATTACGTCCCAGGACGCGCGCCTGATCCCGGAAGTCCATGGCTCCGAACAGCTTATGAATTTCGATCTCGGGCGCCACGCCAGCTTCTTCGATGAAACGCGCGACGCGATGGATTTCTCCCTGGCCCGGCAGGAAAACCAGCAGAGTCTCGGCCTTTTCAGGTCTCAGCTTCTGGCTGAGCCGCGCCACATGCTTGGCGAGGTCGGCCTCCATCATCCTGGCCTGGTCACGACCGAGATAGTGCGTCGTGATCGGAAAAGTGCGGCCCAGCGACTGGAAGCTGCGCGCGCCGGGCAGCAGATCCAGAATGCGCTCACCGTCCAATGTCGCCGACATGATCAGCAGGCGCAAATCCTCGCGCAGAAGCGTCTGGCTGTCGCGCGCGAAGGCCAGGCCGAGATCGGCGTCCAGACTGCGCTCGTGGAATTCGTCGAAGATGACACAGCCGACACCGTCCAGGCCAGGGTCATCAAGGATGCGACGCGAGAATATGCCTTCGGTCACGACCTCGATGCGCGTCCTGGCACTCATCTTCGATTCGCCACGCACCCGGAAGCCCACGGTCTGGCCGACCGGCTCTTTCAGAGTCTCGGCCATGCGCGCTGCCGCAGCCCTGGCGGCAAGGCGCCGGGGCTCCAGCAAGACGATCGACTGGCCCTGCAGCCACGGCTCGTTCAACAGCGCCAGGGGCACGCCCGTGGTCTTGCCGGCGCCCGGCGGGGCTATGATCACCGCCGTGGTTTTGTCGCCCAGAAAGGCCTTGAGGTCCGGAAATATCTCTTCGACAGGCAGCATGGCGCTGACCTAGCAGACAACGCGGCAAGAAAAAAGGCGCCCGGTGATGGGCGCCTTTTCCTTATCATGTGGTGCCCGGAGGGGGCGGCAGGTCTTTATCGTCCTCGTGGACCTCGATCAGACCACGTCCGACGTGGCTATGGCCACGGCTGTAGGCGAAATAGATCAGCAGACCGATAGCACCCCAGATCGGCAGAACCAGCTTGGCGACCATGGGCAGGTTCAGATACAGGCCCACGGTCCCGACGATGGCCAACGGCGCGACAATCCACACCAGCGGCGTCTTGAACGGACGGTGGCGGGTCGGGTCGGTTTTGCGCAGCACCAACACGGCAATGGCCACCATGAAGAAGGCGAAGAGCGTACCAGAGTTGGAAATATCCGCCAGTTGGCCAACCGGGAAGAAGGCGCCGGCGATGGCGACGAAGATACCGGTGAAGATGGTCACCTTCCACGGCGTCTTGAACTTCGGGTGCACATCGGCCAGCTTTTCCGGCAACAAGCCGTCGCGGGCCATAACGAAGAAGATACGCGTCTGGCCGTAGATCATCATCAGGATGACGCTGGGCAGGGCGATCGAAGCGGCCAGGCCGACCATGTTACCAATCTGCTCGAAGCCGATCTTGCGCAGGACTTCGGCCAGAGCTTCCTTCGAACAGACAATCGGCGCGTTTCCAGCTTCCGTCAACGCACGGCATTGGGTAACGAATTCCGCCGAGTCGGGCGAAATGGCGATGCCATTGACCATCAGCGGCTGCGCACCGACCGTTCCGACCACGCCGGCTGCGACCAGGAGGTAGAAGATGGTGCAGATAGCCAGCGATCCGATCAGGCCGATGGGTACGTTCTTTTGCGGATTTTTGGTTTCTTCGGCAGCAGTGGAGACAGCATCGAAGCCGACATAGGCGAAGAAGATGGAGGCCGCTGCCCCGATGACCCCCAGACCGTCATGACCGAACAGGCCGTTAGGCATCAGTGGCGTAAAATTCTCACCGTTGATCATGGGCAGGCTGAGCACGATGAAGGCCGTCAGGGCGACAATCTTGATGCAGACCAGAACGGCATTGACCATGGCGCTTTCGCTGGTGCCAATAACCAACAACCAGGTTACGGCGGCGGCCACGACTATGGCGGGCAGATTGATGAAGCCGTGGGTAAAGTCGGCAACCGGCATGAAGCCATTCATCGACCAGGCCGGACCAGCGCTAAGGAATTCCGGTAGTGCAAACCCTGTCGCGTTCTCCACCAACCCCATCACATAACCCGACCAGCCGACGCAGACTGCCGAGGCGGCGACAGCATATTCCAGAATCAGCGCCCAACCGACCATCCAGGCCATCAATTCGCCCATGACGGCATAGGTGTAGGTATAGGCCGAGCCCGAAACCGGCACCATCGACGCCAGTTCGGAGTAACACAGAGCGGCGACGGCGCAGACAAAGCCAGCGACGATGAAGGAGAACATCATGCCCGGGCCGGCCTTCTGGGCGGCGGCGGCGGTGAGGACGAAAATCCCGGTGCCGATAATGGCCCCGATCCCCAGCATGGTCAGTTGAAATGCCCCCAGTGAGCGGTGTAGCGACTTTTTTTCCGCCGTCGCGAGGATCGCGTCCAGCGACTTGATGCGCCAACTATTCATTCTTCACCTTTGTGATTTTTATCGTGTGACATATCGCCCTTGGGCGCATGCTTGGTAATCGAGACTATAACGCAAAAGTTGGAACCGCAACCATCTTTGCGGCCGGTAAAAACTTGCACTCAAGACTTTGAAAAGACAAAAATATTCTCGTTTTTTCGCCTGTTCGTAGTAGAACTTGCCCACAGGTGCGGCCTGGAAAATGGCGGCGCGATCCCCACTTGATTTGATTCCGGCTCGCGGGCGCGTCATAAGCGAAGCGCCTTAGAAGAGTGACACATGACCCAGACCGAACCGCCAATCCGCCTGTTTATCGCCCCCGTAACGCCCCTACAGCAGAACTGCACGGTGGTGTGGTGCACCAAGACCAACAAGGCGGCGATCATCGATCCGGGCGGCGATCTCGATCCCATCCTGGAAGAAATCAAGGCGCGCGGGCTGACGGTCGAAAAGATCTGGATCACCCATGGCCACGCCGACCATGCTGGCGGGGCGGCAGAGCTGAAGGAACGCACAGGCGTTTCAATCGAAGGGCCGCATGAGGACGACCAGTTCTGGATCGATAACATCCCCAGCATGGGGCAGCGCTACGGTATAGCGAATATGCGCAGCTTTACGACGGATCGCTGGCTGAAGGATGGCGATACTGTCACTCTGGGAGAAACCACCTGGGACGTCATCCATTGCCCGGGCCATACGCCCGGCCACGTCATCTTTTATCATGCGCCATCGCAGTTCGCCCAGGTCGGGGACGTTCTGTTTGCCGGCTCGATTGGGCGCACGGATTTTCCGCGCGGCAACCACGCCGATCTGATTCACTCGATCACGCAGAAGCTATGGCCTCTCGGCGATGTTCGCTTTGTACCTGGACACGGCCCGATGTCGAGTTTCCACCAGGAACGCCTTGGCAATCCGTTTGTCGGCGACCGTGTCGTCGGCAAGACCGCGCCGAACGTTCAGGGTCCGGGTTAGTTGGACAGCAAGGGGCCGCAAGGCCCCTTTACGCCTTAACCCTTAAGCAGCGGTGCCAGCTTCTGGGCCACCGACATATCGCCGTGAACCTTCATCTTGCCCATCATGAAGGCCATCATGGGGTCGAGTGCGCCGGCGGCCATGGACTTCAGGTCGTCAATACTGATCTGGATGGTGGTATCGGCCGGGCCGTCGTCGTTACTGACCACATTGGGCACATTGGCCGCATTGATCAGGATCTTGCCGTCATCGCCGAAGTCGAACTTGACGATCTTGCCCAGGCCGGAGTTCTCGCCGACGGCCGATGCGATTTTTTGAGTGATGGTTTCGAGATCGGACATGGTGTTTCTCCTGCTGTGCGCCTATGGGTGGTGGCGACCTTAGCGAAATTTCCGTGCACGGCAAGATAGACGCAAGGTCAACAGGCCGTGATTCCGGAGGAAGCGTGAAATCTTACGATGTGATAGTTCTGGGCGCGGGGGCTGCAGGCCTCATGTGCGCCATCGAGGCCGCCCGTCGCGGCCGCAAAGTCGTCGTGCTGGACCATGCCGCCAAGCCTGCTGAGAAGATTCGCATCTCCGGCGGCGGCAAGTGCAACTTCACCCACTTAAAGACCACACCGAAGAACTTCCTGTCGCAGAACCCGCATTTTTGTATTTCGGCGCTGAAGCGGTTTACGGCGTGGCACTTTCTCGATCGAGTAATCAAGCACGGTATCCCGTACTTTGAAAAGACCGAAGGCCAGCTTTTCTGCGAGAACGGCGCCCAGGACATTATCGACATGCTGCTGGATGACCTGGAATCGGCCGGTGGCGAGCTGTGGCTGAAGACCGAGATTACCGGTGTCACCCAGACAGAAGGCGGTTTCGACGTGAAGACCTCGCGAACCACCCTCGCGGGCGAACGACTGGTGGTCGCGACCGGTGGCTTGTCAATCCCAAAGATGGGCGCCACGGGCCTGGCCTATGAGCTTGCGCGCCAGTTCGGCCATGACATCGTTGCGACTCGCGCCGGCCTGGTGCCCTTCACGCTCGGGGATGAAAAACTGGCGGCCTTGGGCGCCTTGTCCGGCGTGTCGCTCGAAGCCACCGTCACGGCCGGCAAGACCAAATTCAATGATGGATTCTTGTTTACCCACCGCGGCCTGTCGGGGCCGTCGGTGCTGCAAATTTCCAGCTACTGGGATCTCGGCGAACCGGTGAAGGTCGATCTGCTGGCCGGCCAGGACGCCATGGCCGTTCTCATGGAGAAAAAGCGTGACCGTCCCAAGGCCATGCTGACGACCATCGCCAGCGAAATCCTGCCAAAACGCCTGGCGGAAAAGTGGCTGGAAATCTTTGCCCTGCCGGCTGAAAAGCGCATGGCCGACCTGAATAAGGCGGAGATGCAGACCCTGGCCGACGCTATCAATCGTTGGACCTTCACCCCCATGGGCACGGAAGGCTACCGCACCGCCGAGGTCACCCTGGGCGGGATCGATACCGACGGCCTGTCGTCCCAGACGATGGAAAGCAAGCTGGTGCCAGGACTTTACTTCATAGGTGAATGTGTTGACGTAACGGGTTGGTTAGGTGGATATAATTTCCAATGGGCATGGTCCTCGGGGTGGGCCGCCGGACAGGCCGTTTAGGGCAAGGTCTGTGCCCCTGTGGGGTCATTAGTGGTCAACGGCGCATGCGCTACCAACCATTCAACCGCCTGATTCTGATCGATTCCTGATACCATCCCGCCCAATCTGCCCCAGGGGATTTGGTGGTATGATGCGTAGCAAGAACCAGCCTTCCGAACCACAGCACGCGTACCGGACGGCGACAACACGTCGCCTGGATCAGGCGCGTGCCACCATCACCGCCGGGGCGCAGCGCTCGTGGCAATGGCTCAAGACTTTACCTCAGGCCGTACTTGCCGCGCTTAAGCGCACGTCCTGGCTGACACGAATCATCCTCGGCACCATCGCTCTCGTCCTCCTGGCTATCATTGTCTTCCTGGCCAACCCCAACTGGAACTGGGCGCGCGGCATAGTATCGTCCATCGCGTCGGACAGGTTGAATCGCGCCGTCAGCATCGATGGCAATCTGCGCGTCCACCTTTTCAGCTTTACGCCCAGCGCCACAGTCGGCGGCCTGAAAATCGCTGAACCCGATTGGGCCATAAGGGCCGGTCAGAAGCAGTCCCTCGCCGACGTTCAAAGCCTGACGGTCCAGACGGAACTGATGCCGCTGTTCATCGGCCGTCTGGTTCTGCCGCGCCTCGAAGTCACCAAACCGAACGTCTTTCTCTATCAAGACAAGGCGGGCCAGGCGAACTGGGACTTCAGCGACGGTAAGAAGAAGGGCGAGGCAACCAAATTGCCACCGATCAAGAATTTCATCATTCGCGAAGGCCAGATCGCTTTCAACAGCGTCCAGCGGGGTATAACCTTCAACGGCACGGTCAACGCCCAGGAAAAGGCCGGCTCAGGCCGCCAGGCATTCCAACTGACCGGCGACGGCAATCTGAACGGCAAGGTCTTCGAATTGGAGGCCGCTGGCGGGCCGTTGCTCAATATCCGTACGGACCGCCCCTACCCGCTGCAACTGAAGGCACGCGCCGGTAATACCTACCTTACAGCCAAAGGCCAGGTGACGCGGCCGTTCAATCTGGGCCAGTTGGTCGGCGATGTCGAAGTCAAAGGCAACAACCTGGCCGATCTCTACTACCTGACCGGCCTTACCCTGCCCAACACGCCAGCCTATCGTATGTCCGCCAAGGTAACGCGCGACGAGCGCCTCTATCATATCAATGGCATCAATGGCCGCGTCGGGGGCAGTGACCTGAACGGCGCCCTTAAGGTCGAACTGCAAAAGGATGGCCGCCCCTACCTGACCGGTGATCTCGCCTCGCGCAGCCTGGACTTCCAGGACCTCGGCGCCGTCTTCGGCGCCACCGCGGCCAATACGCCGCAAGGCGCCGACGTTTCGGCCACGCCGGCGGGCGCCAGCACGTCCCGCCGCCTGCTCCCTGACGCGCCGTTGGATGTCGCCCGTTTCCGCGGCATGGACGCCGATGTCCGCTACAAGGCGCAGTCCGTACGCGCTACGCCCAATCTGCCGATGCGCCAGGTCAGCCTGGGGGTGGACTTGAAAAAAGGCCTGATGAAGCTGAACCCGATCGATATCAGTTTCGCTCAGGGTCGACTGCAAGGCACGGCCACGATCGACGCCCGTACGGATAGGCAGACGAACACGATCGACCTGCGTCTGACCAATGCCCGCATCCAGGATTTCGTGCCGGACTTCCGCGGCCGGCTGCCGATCGAAGGCCTGCTCAGCGCTCGAGTTCAGGCCACAGGTACGGGCAACTCGGTTCACAAGGCGGCCGCGACGGCCGACGGCCAGGTTGCGGTCGTCATGCCAGATGGCACTGTGCGCCAGAGCCTGGCCGAGTTGATGGGGGTCAACCCAACAAAAGGCCTGTTCCTGTTGTTGTCAAAATCGGCCAAAGAGACGCCAATACGCTGTGCTGTCGCCAATTTCCGCGTCCAGAATGGCGTCCTGCAATCGCAGCAACTGGTGCTGGATACTGAGGTCGTCCAGGTCACGGGCAAGGGCACGATCAATCTAGGCAACGAGCGCCTGGATTTGGTCTTCAAGGGTAAGCCAAAGAAGTTCCGCCTCACCCATGTCAATGCGCCCATCATCGTTGGCGGCAACCTCGCGGCGCCAAAGTTCGGGATAGACGCCAAACCGGTTCTGGCCCAGGCCGGGCTGGCGGCGGTATTCCAGACAGTCCTGCCCTTCGTCAATATCGACTACGCCAGAAACGCCAACTGTGCTGCCCTGGAAGGCAGTGCGAAGGCCAAGGGCGCCATCGTAAAGTAAGGGATGCCCCCCGCGATTTTCTGGTGTAACCTTGGACTTCGGCCGCTGCCGGAGGGGGATCACGATGTTCGTCAGAAGTCTTTTTATCGCGGCCCTGTGCCTGTTGCCGGCCGCCGCGTTCGCACAGTCGCCGGCCGACCTGCCTCAGCGCGCCGAGGCCGGGGATGCCGACTCCCAGCTCGATTACGGACTGAAATTCTATAACGGCGACGGCGTCCAACAGGATCGGGGAACCGCCCTGAAGTGGTTCCGCAAATCCGCTGACCAAGGTAATGTCGATGCAAGCTACCTCGCAGGCCAAATTTACGCCGACAACAAGCACCTTCCTTTTGCTCCCGGGCGGGCGCGGAAATACCTGACAATCGCTGCGGAAGCTAAATTGTCCCATGCCCAGCAGGAACTGGTCGACCTTCTTATTGAAAGCCTTATTGTTACCCAATCCTGCGCAGACGCCCGCGACGCGATCTCGTGGTTGAAGCGGCTTGCCGAAAACGCTGACGCCACATCGGAAGAGCGCTCCGAAGCGGAAGATAATCTTGTGACCATCTATCTGCAGGAGAAGAATTTCTGGGGCTACATTCCCCAACTGGCGCCACGGGACGTCCCCGAAGCCAAATACTGGCTCAGTCGCGGCGTCGAGCGCGGCGATCCATACGCTGCCGAGCAAATGGCGGCAATTGATGACCAGGTTGAATCGAGACCCGATATCTGCAGCCACCCGCTGCAGGGCTTGATCAGCACCCAGGAACACTGGCGTACCGAATAGACACCCGGCAACAGCCTTTACGACGGAAGCTGCCGTGGCACAAAAAAACTGGTTCCGACCGCGCCCCCGACGATGACTGCGGCCACCACAGCGTCGGCTTCGAGAAAAAGAAAACCGAGGACACTCCGGAGCTGCCAACGACCATCACAACAAGCCGATTGTAGTGCTTTTCCGATGGTGACGTGCGCCAGATCATGTCGGCTGGTTCCCCAGCGGATTTCCACCTTCGACCTCAACAAAAAACCCCCGGCCGAGACCGAGGGTTCTTGTTTTCAAGCCAAAGTGAACAAAGCTTATTCGCCGGCGACCGGAGCTTCCAGCAGGACTTCCACTGGCAGGGGCTCCATGGCCTCTTCGCGCTGATGCGACAGCTGCTCGTCGCGCTTGGTAGCGATACGTTGCAGCGAGCGCAGGTAGGCGCCGGTACCGGCCGGGATCAGACGGCCGACGATGACGTTTTCTTTCAGGCCATCCAGGGTATCGATCTTGCCCTGAACCGAAGCTTCGGTAAGGACGCGGGTGGTTTCCTGGAACGACGCTGCCGAGATGAAGCTGCGCGTTTGCAGCGACGCCTTGGTGATGCCCAGCAGGACGGCCTGGGTGAGGGCCGCACGGCCGCCACGCTTTTCCGTCTTGACGTTTTCAGCGTCGACCTCGGTTTTATCGAGGTGGTCGCCCTTGATCAGGCCGGTGTCGCCTGCGTCGAGGATTTCGACCTTCTGCAGCATTTGGCGCACGATCACTTCGATATGCTTGTCGTTGATCGGCACGCCCTGCAGGCGATAGACTTCCTGGATCTCGTTGACCAGGTATTCGGCCAGAGCCTCGACACCCAGGATGCGCAGGATATCGTGCGGATCCGGGTTGCCGTCGATGATGTAGTCGCCACGTTGGATGATATCGCCGTCATGGACGGAGATATGCTTGCCCTTCGGGATCAGGAATTCGACCGGATCCGAACCATCCTCAGGCGTGATCTTGATGCGGCGCTTGTTCTTGTAGTCGCGACCGAACTCGACGCGGCCATCCATTTCGGCGATGACGGCGCAATCCTTCGGACGGCGGGCTTCGAACAGTTCGGCGACGCGCGGCAGACCGCCGGTGATGTCGCGGGTCTTGGCGCCTTCGGTCGGGATACGGGCCAGGATATCGCCCGGCTTGACCTCGTCGCCGTTACCGACGGACAGAATGGCCCCGACCGGCAGCATGTAGCGGGCGTCGGCGCCCGACGCCATCTTCTTGTAGGCAGAAGCGTCGTCGATGATGCCGAAGGCCGGACGCACATCGGCCGACTTGGCCGAACCGCGCCAATCGACGACCACACGGTTGGTGATCCCGGTGGTTTCGTCGGTTTCTTCGCGGACGGACTGGCCGTCGGTCAGATCTTCGTAACGCACCTTACCACCCACTTCGGTGATGATCGGGGTGGTGTACGGGTCCCACTCGGCCAGGCGTTGGCCCTTCTTGACCTGGGTACCTTCCTCGACGCGGAGGCGCGAACCATAGCCGACCTTGTAGGTCTCGCGGTCCTTGCCATCGTGGTGGATGGTGATCATCAGGTTACGCGACATCGAAATCAGGTCGCCGTGGGTCCCGCGGACGATGTTGCCCGCCGAGATCTTGACCACGCCGTCCGAGGTCGTCTCGTGGAAGGACTGTTCCGCAACGGTGGCGGTGCCGCCGATGTGGAAGGTACGCATGGTCAGCTGGGTGCCCGGTTCACCGATCGACTGTGCGGCGATAACACCGACCGCTTCACCCATGTTGACACGGGTGCCGCGGGCCAGGTCACGGCCGTAGCAGTAGGCGCAGGTACCGAGATCGGCTTCACAGGTAAGGACCGAACGCACCTTCACCGACTGGACGCCCGAGGCCTCGATGGCTTCAGCGACGTTCTCGTCGATATAGGTGTCGGCCTCGACCGCCACTTCACCGGTGCCGGTGTCCTTGATGTCCTCAGCCGTGGTGCGGCCCAGAACGCGTTGCGCCAGCGAAACCAGCACGTCGCCGCCTTCGACGACAGCCTTGAGCGTAATGCCCCGGGTGGTGCCGCAGTCGTCTTCCATGATGATACAGTCCTGCGCGACGTCGACCAGACGGCGGGTCAGGTAACCGGAGTTGGCGGTCTTCAGCGCGGTGTCGGCCAGACCCTTACGGGCGCCGTGGGTCGAGTTGAAGTATTCGAGAACCGACAGACCTTCCTTGAAGTTCGAGATGATCGGGGTCTCGATGATCGAGCCGTCCGGCTTGGCCATCAGGCCGCGCATGCCGCCCAGCTGCTTCATCTGGGCCTGCGAACCACGGGCGCCGGAGTTGGCCATCATGTAGATCGAGTTGATCTCCAGTTCACGGCCGTCGGGACCGATGTGCTTGCGCGAAATCTCCTTCATCATTTCGTCGGAGACGCGGTCGGTGGCTTTGGACCAGGCATCGACCACCTTGTTGTACTTTTCGCCCTTGGTGATCAGGCCGTCGGCGTATTGCTGCTCGTACTCTTCGACCAGGTGACGGGTTTCTTCGACGATACCCTTCTTGGTGTCGGGGATGACGATGTCGTCCTTGCCGAACGAAATACCGGCGCGGGCCGCTTCCTTAAAGCCCAGGGCCATCATCTGGTCGGCAAAGATCACCGTCGCCTTCTGACCGCAGTGGCGGTAGACGATGTCGATCAGGTTGCCGATTTCCTTCTTGGTCAGGGTGCGATCCAGAACCTTCAGGCCGATGTTTTCGTTATACGGCAGCAGGGCGCCGATCTTCATGCGGCCCGGGGTGGTATCAACCACCTTGGTGCGCACGATGCCGTCCGGATCCTTTTGAGTAAAGCGGCACTTGACCTTGGCGTGCATGGACACGGCGCCGGCGTCGAGCGCAGCCTGGACCTCGTTGAGATCCGAGAAGATCATACCTTCGCCCTGTTCGCCTTCCTTGGTCAGCGACAGATAATACAGACCCAGGACGATGTCCTGTGACGGCACAATGATCGGGCGGCCGTTGGCGGGCGACAAGATGTTGTTGGTCGACATCATCAGCACGCGCGATTCCAACTGGGCTTCCAACGACAGCGGAACGTGCACGGCCATCTGGTCGCCGTCGAAGTCGGCGTTGAAGGCCGAACAGACCAGCGGGTGCAGCTGGATGGCCTTGCCCTCGATCAGCTTGGGCTCGAACGCCTGGATCCCGAGACGGTGCAGCGTCGGGGCGCGGTTCAACATGACCGGGTGTTCGCGGATGACCTCTTCGAGGATATCCCACACCTGGGGCTGTTCGCGTTCGACCATGCGCTTGGACTGCTTGACGGTACCGGACAGGCCCTTGGCGTCGAGGCGGGCATAGATGAACGGCTTGAACAGTTCCAGCGCCATCTTCTTGGGGATGCCGCATTCATGCAGCTTCAGTTCCGGACCGACGGTGATAACCGAACGACCGGAATAGTCGACGCGCTTGCCAAGCAGGTTCTGACGGAAGCGGCCCTGCTTACCCTTCAGCATGTCGGCGAGGGACTTCAACGGACGCTTGTTGGCGCCGGTGATGACGCGGCCACGGCGGCCGTTGTCGAACAGGGCATCGACCGATTCCTGCAGCATCCGCTTCTCGTTGCGGATGATGATGTCCGGAGCGCGCAGTTCCATCAGACGCTTCAGACGGTTGTTGCGGTTGATGACGCGGCGGTACAGATCGTTCAGGTCGGAGGTGGCGAAACGGCCACCGTCCAGCGGCACCAGGGGACGCAATTCCGGCGGAATGACTGGCACGACGGTCAGTATCATCCATTCGGGACGGTTACCCGACTCCATGAAGCTTTCGATCAGCTTCAGGCGCTTGGAGAGCTTCTTGCCCTTCATTTCCGAGGTGTTATCGACCAGGTCGGCACGCAGCTTTTCAGCGATCTCCGGCAGATCCATCGCCATAAGCATATTGCGAACGGCTTCGGCGCCGATTTCCGCGGTGAAGCTGTCATCGCCGAACTCTTCCTGGCAGCGGAAGTACTCGTCTTCCGTCAGCAGTTGGTTCAGCTTCAGCGAGGTCAGGCCGGGCTCGGTAACGATGTAGTTTTCGAAGTACAGAACGCGTTCGACATCCTTCAGCGCCATGTCGAGGATCATCGAGATCCGCGACGGCAGCGACTTCAGGAACCAGATGTGGGCGACCGGCGAGGCCAGCTCAATGTGACCCATGCGTTCACGGCGAACGCGCGACAGTGTGACTTCGACGCCGCACTTTTCGCAGATAATTCCCTTGTACTTCATGCGCTTGTACTTGCCGCACAGGCATTCGTAATCCTTGGTCGGGCCAAAGATACGCGCGCAGAACAGGCCGTCACGTTCCGGCTTGAAGGTCCGGTAGTTGATGGTCTCGGGCTTCTTGATCTCGCCGAACGACCACGAGAGGATCTTCTCCGGGCTGGCGAGGCTGATACGGATCTGGTCGAAGGTCGGGGCGACCTGGACCGGATTGAAAATATTGAGGACTTCCTGGTTCATTCCAGTACTCCGTTGTGCCTGGGCACGAAAATTAGATATTTTGGGCGGTTATGGAGTCGAGGGGCCAATCTCGTTGAGAAGAATGGCCCCCTCGCCTTTTACCCTTGCCCATTCTCCAGCTCGACGTTCAGGCCCAAGGAACGCATTTCCTTGATAAGGACGTTGAACGATTCCGGGATACCGGCTTCGAAGCTGTCATCGCCACGGACGATGGCTTCGTAAACCTTGGTGCGGCCCGCCACGTCGTCGGACTTGACGGTGAGCATTTCCTGGAGGGTGTAAGCGGCGCCGTAAGCTTCCAGCGCCCAGACTTCCATTTCACCGAAGCGCTGTCCGCCGAACTGGGCCTTGCCGCCCAGAGGCTGCTGGGTAACGAGCGAGTACGGCCCAATCGAGCGGGCGTGAATCTTGTCGTCGACCAGGTGGTGCAGCTTCAGCATGTAGATGATGCCAACGGTAACCGGACGCTTGAACTGCTCGCCGGTCTGGCCGTCGAACAGGATCGACTGGCCGGAACGGTTGAGACCGGCCATTTCCAGCATGTCTTCGATGTCGTTGATGTGCGCGCCGTCGAACACGGGCGTGGCAATCGGAACGCCGCGGGTCAGGTTGCGGGCCAGTTCGATCAAGTCTTCCTCGCTCTCGGGGAGTTCCTGGTCCTTGCCGTAGACCGCCTGGAGGTGGTCGATCAACGCCTGCTTCTGACCGCCGTTCTGCCAGTCTTCGAGCATCTTGCCGATCTGCTTGCCAATATTGGCGCAGGCCCAGCCGAGGTGGGTTTCGAAAATCTGACCGACGTTCATGCGCGATGGCACGCCCAGCGGGTTCAGAACGATGTCGACGTGCTCGCCGTCGGCCAGGAAGGGCATGTCTTCGACGGGGAGGATCTTGGAGATAACCCCCTTGTTGCCGTGACGGCCGGCCATCTTGTCGCCCGGCTGCAGCTTGCGCTTCACCGCCACGAACACCTTGACCATCTTCATCACGCCCGGCGGCAGTTCGTCACCGCGCTGCAGCTTTTCGACCTTGTCCTCGAAGCGACGGTCCAGACGCTTGCGGGCGTCCTGGAACTGCCGGTTCATGGCCTCGATCTCGGACATGATCTTTTCGTCTTCCAGAGCGATCTGCCACCACAGGCCGCGCGAGATTTCGCCCAGCTTGTCTTCGGTGACTTCACCACGGCCCAGGCCCTTCGGACCCGAGACAGCGTTCTTGCCGATCAGGATTTCCTTCAGACGACCATAGATGTTGCGCTCCAGGATGTGGAGTTCGTCATCGCGGTCCTTGCCCAGACGTTCGATTTCGGCGCGCTCGATAGCCTGAGCGCGTTCGTCCTTTTCAACGCCGTGACGGTTGAAAACACGGACTTCGACGACGGTGCCGGCAACGCCCGGCGGCAGGCGCAGGGAGGTGTCGCGGACGTCGGAGGCCTTTTCGCCGAAGATGGCGCGCAGCAGCTTTTCTTCCGGCGTCATCGGGCTTTCGCCCTTCGGCGTTACCTTGCCGACCAGGATGTCACCCGGCTGGACTTCGGCGCCGATGGCCACGATACCGGCTTCGTCGAGGTTGCGCAGGGCTTCTTCGCCGACGTTCGGAATGTCGCGGGTGATTTCTTCCGGCCCCAGCTTGGTGTCGCGGGCCATGACCTCGAACTCCTCGAGGTGGATCGAGGTGAAAATGTCGTCACGCACGATGCGTTCCGAGATCAGGATCGAGTCTTCGAAGTTGTAGCCGTTCCACGGCATGAAGGCGACCAGGACGTTGCGGCCCAGGGCCAGATCGCCCAGGTCCGTCGACGGACCATCGGCAATGATGTCACCGGCGGCCACCTTGTCGCCGACCTTAACGATCGGGCGCTGGTTGATACAGGTGTTCTGGTTGGAACGCTGGAACTTCGACAGGCGGTAGATATCGACGCCAGGCTTGGTCGGATCGTTTTCTTCTGTGGCACGAACTACGATACGGGTGCCATCGATCTGTTCGACAACGCCCGAGCGGCGGGCGCCAACGGTAGCGCCGGAATCACGGGCCACGACCTCTTCCATGCCGGTGCCGACGAACGGCGCATCCGACTTGACCAGGGGCACGGCCTGACGCTGCATGTTCGAACCCATCAGGGCGCGGTTGGCGTCATCGTTTTCCAGGAACGGGATCAGGGCGGCGGCGACCGAAACGACCTGCTTCGGCGACACATCCATGAAGTCGACGGTCGATGCCTGCTGCAGGCCCGGTTCACCGTTGACGCGGCCCTGAACCAGGTCCTCGACGATGCGCTTGTCACTGTCCAGCACGATATTGGCCTGGGCGATGACGTGCTTCGATTCTTCCATGGCCGACATGTAGACCACGTCTTCCTTGGCAACGCCGTCCACGACCTTACGGTACGGGCTTTCGATAAAGCCGTACTTGTTGACGCGGGCATGGGTGGCCAGGGAGTTGATCAGGCCGATGTTCGGGCCTTCCGGCGTTTCAATCGGGCAGATGCGGCCGTAGTGGGTCGGGTGAACGTCGCGGACTTCGAAGCCGGCGCGCTCGCGGGTCAGACCGCCAGGGCCCAAGGCAGAAAGACGACGCTTGTGGGTGATTTCCGACAGCGGGTTGGTCTGGTCCATGAACTGCGACAACTGCGACGAACCGAAGAATTCACGCACGGCGGCGGCGGCCGGCTTGGCGTTGATCAGGTCGTGCGGCATGACCGTGTCAATATCGACGCTGGACATGCGTTCCTTGATGGCGCGTTCCATGCGCAGCAGGCCGACGCGGTACTGGTTTTCCAGCAGTTCGCCGACCGAACGGACCCGGCGGTTGCCCAGGTTGTCAATGTCGTCGATTTCACCGCGGCCATCGCGCAGGCCAACCAGGATCTTGAGAATCTTCAGGATGTCGTCCCGGCGCAGCACGCGCTCGCTGTCGGCGACGTCCTGTTCCAGGCGCATGTTCATCTTGACGCGACCGACGCTCGACAGGTCGTAACGCTCCAGTTCGAAGAACAGAGAACCAAACATGGCTTCGGCGGCTTCGATCGTAGGCGGTTCACCCGGACGCATGACGCGGTAGATGTCGAACAGGGCGTCTTCGCGCGAGCTGTTCTTGTCGACGCGCAGGGTCGAACGCATGTAGGGGCCGACCGTGACGTGGTCGATATCCAGGACGTCGACCGTGGTGAAGCCGTTGTCTTCCAGCGCCTTGACCGAAGCGGCGTCCAGTTCGTCGCCGGCTTCGGCGTAGATTTCGCCGGTTGCGAAGTTGACGGCGTCCCCAGCCAGGTAACGGCCGATCAGGGCGTCCTGGCTCAGCAGCAAGAACTTGACGGTGTCGCCCAGCTTCTTGGCGTTACGGGCGGATATCTTGGTACCGGCGGGAGCGACGACCTCGCCGGATTCGGCATCGATCAGGTCGAATTCCGGCTTCACGCCGCGCCAGCGCTCGAACTTGTACGGCGTGACCCAGCCGGCGTCGCGCTTTTCGTAAGGCACGACCTCGTAGAAGGTCTTCAGAACTTCTTCTCCGTCCATACCCAGGGCGAACAGGAAGGAGGTCGCCGGCAGCTTCCGGCGGCGGTCGATACGGACATAGAGAATGTCCTTGGCGTCGAATTCGAAGTCCAGCCACGAACCGCGGTACGGGATGATACGAGCGCCGAACAAAAGCTTGCCCGACGAGTGAGTCTTGCCCTTGTCGTGATCGAAGAAGACGCCCGGCGAACGGTGCATCTGCGAAACGATGACGCGTTCCGTGCCGTTGACGACGAAGGTGCCCTTCTCGGTCATCAGCGGGATATCGCCCATATAGACGTCCTGCTCCTTGATGTCCTTGACGGAGCGGGCGCCGGTATCTTCATCGGTTTCGAACACGATCAGGCGCAGCTTGACCTTCAGGGGCGCGGCATAGGTGATGTCGCGCTGGATGCATTCTTCGACGTCGTACTTGGGCTCTTCGAACTCGTACGACACGTATTCCAGCGTGGCGCGCTCGTTGAAGTCCTTCACCGGGAAGACCGACTGGAACACGGCTTCCAGACCGTCTTCAACGCGGTCGGCGACGCGGACGAAGCGTTGCAGGAACTGCTCATAGGACGAACGCTGGACCTCGATAAGGTTCGGCATCTGAATGGCTTCGGGGATGCGGCCGAAAGATTTCCGGATCCGCTTCTTCTGCGTGAAGGTTAAGGGCATTGCAGTTCCTTGCGTGAACGCTTGGAGAAAATTGTTAGGCAGTTGTGACTGCGCGCGAGGTTTGTTGAAGGCCCCGTCCAGGGACCAAAAGCTTGCCTTGCGCCTGCTCTTTTTTGACCTTGAGGGCCAAAGACGCTGTTGTTTATGGTTCTTTGGGAACCAAACCCTTCGCCGGCGGAAAGAGCATAAGGCCGGCCTGCAGGTCCCACTTGGGCGCAATACGCCTTTCGGGGGAGCGTGCCATAGCGCACTTATCCCCGTCCGTAAAGAGGGCTTGACAATTATTTTCCAGGATTCGCAAGCCCGCGAAATTCAAAGCAAAATTGGGGCGCGGATAATCTGTATCCCGGCGCGCCAGCCGTTCGGCCATTGGCGGCCGCCGATAATTCCGATCAGAATGAAACCCGCCACGAACCCGCCGAGATGAGCCTCCCAGGCGATCGGGATATTTAGTGGCCCGCCCTGCCCTTGCAGGATTTGCAGTAGGAGATAGGGCCCGCCAAAGATCAGGATAACAAGGGCGTTTGACCAGATGAAGAACCAGACAGCGTTAACAGTTGTATAGCTTAAGAACGGTCGCACCTTTTCGCCGAAAATGTCGAGCCGCATAACGGCGGCATAGACTCCGTACACAGCGCCGGACGCGCCGACGACGGGGATGTCGCTTTGCGGATGCAACTGCCAAAACAACAGGTTGCCCGTCAGGCCACACAGGACGTACAGCCGGTGAAACGGCACGACGCCACGCCAGCCCTTGCCGAAACGCGCGGCAACCAAAGGCGCCAGGTTGAGATAGGCCCACATATTACTGGCAAAATGCACGTAACCGAGCCACGGCGCCTCCGGCGTGTACCCGTGCAAAAACATAGAGGTTAGCAAGGTCCACCAGCGGCCTTCCCGCATGGCCTCGCTGGAAAACGCCCAGTCCTCCATCGTCACGACGCCCGCCACCTGACCGGCCAGAACGACGCCAGTCGCGACAACCACCAGCCACACCGGCCAGTTGCGCGGATCGAACATCAGGTTTCCGGCGCTGATGCGCTGAGGCTCCGGACTTTCGGGCTGGTCGGTTACGGGAACAGCAGTGTCGCTCATGCTGTCGATATGGGAACGCCTGCGCGGACTGTAAGCCTCACGCCGCCGATTTTTCAGGCTTGAAGCGATCGAGGATAAACGATGTCATGCCCTTGGCGAGTTCACCTTCTCCGTAAAATATTGTGCCCAGCCCTTCCCGCTTCAGAAACTCGACCTCGGCCTCGCTATGGGTGCGCAGGACAATTTCGACTGACGGATTGACGGTGCGTGCGGCTTCGACCATCTGACGAATATTCAGCAGGTCCGGTGTCGCCACAACCAACATGGCAGCATCCAGAATATGCGCCTGGATCAGGACCTCGACTTGTGACGCATCGCCATAGACGGCAGGCTTGCCGGTTGCGCGCAGATCCTCGACCCGCTCACGGTTCTCCTCAACGACAATACAGGGGATCGACCGCGTCTCCAGCGCATCGGCGATCATGCGCCCAACCCGGCCATAACCTACGAGGACGACCTGCCCCTTCAGGTAGCGCTCGTCGGTTACCTGCGGCAGTTCCGCCAGAGGTTCCTCACGGGTTTCCAGCTTACGGACAAAGGCAAAGCTACGGGTCAGCCAGGCTCGCGCCGGCTCAACGGCGTTGAACAGGAAGGGATTGAGCGCGATGGAAACGAGGGCGCCACCGACGATCAGGTTCATGCCTTCCTGCGGCAACAGACCCAGTGACACACCCAGCCCCGCCATAATGAAGGAGAACTCGCCGATCTGCGCCAGGCCCGCCGAGACCATGAGCGCCGTCTTCAGCGGATAGCGGAAGCCGACCACCAGCACCGCCGCGGCAATGCCCTTGCCCAGGATGATGATGGCGACCACGGCCAGCAATGCGCCCGGCGCTTCGATTAGGACCATCGGGTCGAACAGCATACCCACCGACACGAAGAACAGAACCGAAAAGGCGTCTCGCAGCGGCAGGGACTCCTCAGCCGCACGATGGGCGAATTTGGATTCGCGCATCACCATGCCGGCGAAGAAGGCGCCCAGGGCAAAGGAGACATTGAACAGTTCCGACGCGCCCCAGGCGATGCTTATGGCCGCGGATATGACGGCCAGGGTGAAGAGTTCGCGCGATCCGGTCTTCGACACCTGCCACAAGATCCACGGCAGCACTTTGCGCCCGGCCAGCAGCATCAAGGCGATAAAGGCGCCCACGCCCAGCAGGGTCCGGCCAATGGTGAGGGCCAGTTCGCCGGGCGACGACGCCTCGGCACCGTGACTGTTCCCACCCAGCATTCCGGCCAGCGGCGGCAGCAACACGAGCACCAGGACCGTCACCAGATCTTCGACCACCAGCCAGCCGATGGCGATCCGACCGTTCATCGTATCGGTGGCGTCGCGCGCCTCCAGGGCCTTGAGCAAAACGACGGTGCTGGCGCAGGACAGGCAGAGCCCGAACACCAGCGCCGGACCGAACTCCCAGCCCCAAACACCCATGCCCAGAGCTATGCCCAGCAAGGTCGCCAGGCTCATCTGGACCACGGCGCCCGGCAAGGCGATCTTGCGCACCGACAACAGGTCGTTGAAGGAAAAGTGCAGCCCGACGCCGAACATCAGCAGCATCACGCCGATTTCCGACAACTGGGATGCCATCTGGATGTCAGCGACAAAGCCCGGCGTCGAAGGTCCGATCAGGATGCCGGCCAAGAGGTACCCTACCAGTGGCGGCAGCTTCATCCGTGCGGCGAGGAAGCCGAAGATCAGCGCCAGGCCAAACCCGGTAGCAATCGTGGTGATGAGAGAGATGTTGTGGTGGTCCATGAGGCGCCTTTAGAGTCTTGAACCTCATGCCAAAAAGTGGCGCGAACCGTCTATCGGCACTTTTTGGACAGACATGAGGTGTCGAATGAGAACAGGAAAGGCCAAAACCGCAGAGGTAAACCCGCGCCAGAGGCAGTGCGTGATCACAGTGTTGGACCACGCCCCAAGGGTCAACCGACCCAACGCGATTGTTATCAGATTGTTATTATGCCAATGAAAACGGGCCGGAGGTATCCCTCCGGCCCGTCAGAAGATATTGGCTTTAATGCCTTGGCATTTTCGCTTTCACGAAAATACCGGGTGCCGAAATTACTTAACTTCGACCTTGGCGCCGGCGTCTTCCAGCTTCTTCTTGATGTCGGCAGCTTCCTGCTTGGAGATGTTCTCCTTGACGTTCTGCGGCGCGCCTTCGACCAGGTCCTTGGCTTCCTTCAGACCCAGATCGGTACGGATCGAACGGATTTCCTTGATCACGTTGATCTTCTTGTCGCCGCCGTCGGTCAGGACAACGGTGAACTCGGTTTGCTCTTCGACAGCTTCGACCGGGGCGGCGGGACCGCCAACAGCGGCGACGGCGACCGGAGCGGCAGCGGAAACGCCCCACTTGTCTTCCAGCAGCTTCGACAGTTCAGCGGCTTCGAGAACCGACAGGGCGGACAGGTCTTCGACCAGCTTTTCCAGTTTGGACATTGTAGTTCCTTAAAAGATAGAGATTGATGAGGGAATGTAGGTGGTGTTCTTAGGCTTCGGCGTTTTCGCGGGCATAGGCCCCGATGACGCGAGCCACAGCGCCGGCAGGCGCCACGAGGACGCCGGCGATCTTGGTCGCAGGTGCCTGCAGCAGACCAATCAGCTTGCCGCGCAGTTCGTCGAGCGACGGCAGCGTGGCCAGCGACCGGACACCGGCTTCGGTCAGGACATCCGTTTCCATAATGCCGCCAATGATTTTGAGCTTGTCATTCTCTTTGGCGTACTGGACGGAAATCTTGGCGGCGGTGACCGGATCGGCCGAATAGACCAGGGCGACAGGGCCTTTGAACAGGGCATCGCCCTTTTCGCCGACCGAGCCGTCCAGGGCCTTTTGGGCCAGACGGTTCTTGAACACCTTCACAACGGCGCCTTCCTTGCGGAGACGGTTGCGAAGTTCAGACATTTCCACAAAGGTCATACCCGTATACTGGGTAACAACCACGGCGCCGGAGCTCGCGAAGACGCCCTTGAGCTCTTCGATCGTCGCGGCCTTTTGTGCGCGGTCCATAAGTGGCCTCCATGGTAATCCTGTGGCGAGCGTAGAAAGCCGCCACGAGGGGTGAAGCTCCAGCCGGAAGACCCGACCGAAACGTAACAAATGACTTAAACGCTTCCAGTAAACCGGAAACGTCAAAATCGACTGTCGAGAAGAGAAGCTTTCACCACAAGGACTACGCCCCATTCCCAATTTAAGGAAATGCAGGTAAATCTTGATTGGCGTATCGCGTCCCGTCTAGTCTCGGCCTGTGGCGGCTACCGCAGATTATGGATCAGGCGGCCCCTGATCCCCGAAGGTTCTCGGACAGAACGGAGTGAAAATCGCAAGCGGCCTTCACGCCGGAGCGCGGCATATACAGTCAGGTCGCGTGAATTGCAAGACCCTTTGTTGCCTGCCGACATAGGCACATAACAGCATTTGTAATCCGCTCACCCCCGTTCAGGGGGTTGCGCATAACGCCGGTTTGCGGGATTCATTAAGACAATAATAGCGGCATCAGGGGGCCTTCATGATCCGGGTTTCAAACTGGCTACCGCGTGCTGCCGTCGTCATGGCGGCGCTCTCCTGTGTCGCGGCGAGCAAGATTCCGTCCCTGGCTGACGGCTATCGCGAAAGCACCATCTATACCGGTCAGCAGAACATGCCGTTCAAGAACTACGGCATTGCCATCAAATGGGAACAGGCCTGCCACAAGGGCCAGACCGATATGTGCATCAAGATGGCCGAAGCGGCAGCGGAAGGCCTGGGCGATCTGGAAGCCAGCAACAAAACGGCGCTTGGTTTCTACAAGACCGCCTGCGAGCAGGGCAGCGGCCTGGCTTGCACCCGCGCGGCGCGCATTGCCCTGGACGGTTCGGCGTTGCGGGTCGATCCGCTCCTGGCCAAGACCTTTGCCGAACGCGGCTGCAACCAGCTTAAGTATCAGGATGCCTGCGCCGTGCTGGCCGAGGTTCTGGTCGCCACCGGCGACGCCCAGGGCGCCACGGCCGTGGCCGACAGCGCCTGTGCCGCCGGCGCCAGCGAAGCCTGCCGCCAGAAGGCGTGGAAACTGTACGATGATGGCGATACCGCCCAGGCCCTTCCCATCTTCACCCAGGGCTGTGACGCCAAGCAGGCCTGGGGCTGTGCCGGTCTGGCCGACGCGCACGAAAAGGGCAAGGGCGTCACCCGAAACCGCAGCCAGGCCATGGCCTATGCCAAGACCGGCTGCGAACAGGGCCAGGGTGGCGGCCGTCACATCGCCTGCCGCCAGCATGGCACCTATCTGACCTACACCGCCGACAAGGCGAGCATCAACAAGGGCGAGCAATATCTCAACGCCAACTGCGACTATGGCGACGCGCCGTCCTGCGTGTGGATCGGCAAGCTGCCCCTGCGCGGCAAGCAGGGCATCACCACCACCATGACCGAGGGCCTTTATTATGAGCGTCGCGCCTGCGATCTCAGCAGCGCCGAAGGCTGCGCCGAACTGGCCATGGCCTACGAAGTCGGCAATGGCATCAGTTCCGACACCGGGACCGCCGTCGCGCTGTACGACAAGGCGTGCCGGCTTGGCGACCAACCGTCCTGCGCCAAGGCCCAGGACCTGGCCGGCCAGGGCGCTCGTAACCTGACACCGATCATCGACCCGTCCTTGCCGGTGATGGAGCAACTTCTGAAGGCGCAGGCCCTGGTCGACGCCGGCAATCCCATGGAGGCTGCCATTACGGCCTACCGTCTCAACAACGAAGGCAACGAGTATGCCGCCTGGCTCCTGGGCGGCTGGATGTATTACGGGCTGCCCGGCGTGTTCGATCCGCCGCGCAAGGAAGATGGCTTCATCCTGTTCGAAAACGCCGCCCGCGTTGGTCACGTTGAAGCCGCCATCTGGGTCGGCATGGCCTACTGGTACGGCGACGGTGTCGAGGTCGATGAGGACAAGGGCATGGGCTATATGCGCATCGCCGCGGAGCGTGGCAGCGAAAAGGCCATTGCCATCTACCGCTCGATGGAACTGGAACCTGTCCGCCGGGAGAATGCCCGCCGTCAGGCCGAGTACGAAGCCTGGGCCAACCGTCCACGCAGCGCCTGGGACGACGCACTCAGCGCCTGGGGCCGGGCCGTTAGCAGCGGCGCCTACAGCTACTCCAGCAGCAACTATTCCAGCATGTCGTCGGGGAACAGCGTCTCCTCCATCATCGACAACTCGAACTTCAACAACGCTATCAACTACTATTCCGGCAGCACCTCGGTCTGCTCCAGTTCCAACCCATATTGCTAGCGGGGGACAGAGATGAAGATGTTCACGCTTTCCGCACTCGCCATGTCTACGTTTTGGGGGGCGTCCTTCCTGAGCGCCGGCGCCGTTTCGGCCGAAGAACCCGAAACCTACGCCTTCCAGCTCGAGGTTGGCAATGGCCGCTGCAGCGTCGACTATCCACGGTCCGACGGGACCACGCTCACCTTGCTGTATCTGAAGAACGGGCGGGTCAATATATCGGTTCATCGCCCGCGCTGGGAAATGGTCGACGACAAGAATACCGAGGACCAGGACAATCCTATGACGATCGAGGTCCAGGGCGTCGGCAAGTCGAAAGCCAAATGGGGCGGTTACCGCAATGGCTTCGTCCAGGGCGTGTGGTCGGCCTGGGACGAAAATCCTTCCGGCGCCGGTAGTTCGGGTGACCTGATCAAGCTGATGGAAAAGGGCACGATTTATACGGTCTGGTTCGAAGGCCAGAAGCTGGGCAGCTTCAATACCAAGATGAAGGGGTTTGCGATCAATTCTATCCGCAATTGCGTCAACAATCCGGCGTAACTTATCCTCCCGCGCGCGCGCGGGAGGTGGCGAGCAAGGGAGCTTCTTAGGCGACAACGTCGAGACAGAGGGGAGCCAGACGCTCGAACTGAACCCACTCCCGCCAGAAGTGACGTCCCGCAAAACCCGTGGTACACCGGTGTCATATCCAAAAGGGAATGACATGAAACGCCTTGCCATACTCGTCGCCGCCGCCCTGACCGTAACCGCCCCGGCCCTTGCCCAAACCCAGACTCCGGCCCCAACGGTGACCTATCCGGGCTATGGCCGGGTCATAAATCTGGCTGAAGCGAAAACGGCGCTGGCAGCGGCTGAGGCCGAGGCGCGCAAGAACGGCTGGAATGTCGTGGTCATCGTGGTCGAACCCACCGGTGCCCTGGTCGCTGCCGAGAAGATGGACGGCACCCAGTACGGCTCGATCGACGTGGCGACCGGCAAGGCCGAAACGGCAGCCCGCTTCCGCCGTCCGACTGCGGCGTTCCAGCAAGCGGTCAAGGACGGCAATCTCAACTCGATCTTCACCGGCGCCATGGCGCTGGAGGGCGGTGAGCTGCTGATCATCGACGGCCAGGTCGTCGGCGCCATCGGCGTCTCAGGTGCTACCGCCGCCCAGGACGGTCAGGTCGCCCGCGCGGCGGCGGCAGCGGTGCTTAAGTAAAGCAGGGCTCGGCGCGCAAGGTCCGCTTCGTCGCAGCCGGATTTTTGTCGAGCTTGCCCACGGGCCGGATCGGACGCGTTACCAGATTGCCGCCGCAGTTGGGGCAGGCGTATTCCAGTTTTGCTGCGCACGCCGGACAGAAGGTGCATTCAAAGGTGCAGATAAACGCGCCTGCCGCAGGCGGAAGATCGCCGTCGCAGCACTCGCAATTGGGTCGAAGTTCGAGCATCAGTTTTCCTTTTTTCTGCTTCGCGCCTTTGCGTCTTCGCGTGAACCAAAATACGTCATGCGAAGACGTGAAGTTGGGAGGGAGCGCCTACGACCCTCCCCGCTTTCGTCAGGAGCGCGGCAACCCAGAACGGAAGCCTTCTTCGGACAAATTCAGGCAAACGCGAAACCCTCACCCGCCCAGCCGGTCATGCCTCCGATCATCACCTTCACCTTGCGCCCCAGACGCGCCAGCTTTAACGCCGCCTGATCGGCGCCGTTGCAGTGCGGCCCAGCGCAGTACACGACGAACAGAGTATCTTTCGGCCACATCGCGAGGGCGTCCCCGCTGATTGACCGATGCGGCAGGTGGTGCGCGCCCGGTACATGCCGTTTGGCAAAGCTCTCAGCCGAGCCGACCGCATGCAACAGAACAAAATCCGGATCCCCGGAATGAAAGGCGTCGTGGACGTCGGCGCAGTCCGTCTCCATTGACAATTTCGCCTCATAAACCCTGATGACATCTTCAGGTGCTGCGGCAGGATAGGCGGTAACGCAAGATCGGGTGGCGTGCATGACACAATCTCCTGTGAATTTGATCTAACCACTATGCCGTAACGGAAACGTCTCTTGAAGATGGCATGAATGACGTCTATAATAAGAATTATGCCAAACTTGCCTCACCCCAACCGACTCGTCTGCGCGCTGGCCTATGACGGCATGCCGCTGTTTGAATTCTCGATCGCCGTAGAGCTGTTCGGGTTGGATCGGCCGGAAATGGGTCCCGACTGGTACACCTTCCAGGCCGTGCAACTTGCCGAAGGTCCCTGCCGCACTACGGCAGGGCTTTCCGTCACAGCCGCGGCGCCGCTGTCGCTGCTGGAAGACGCCGGCACGATTATCATTCCCGGCTGGCACCCATCCAAGCCGATCCCCCAGGACCTGATCGACATCCTGCATCGCGCCTACGACCGCGGCGCGCGAATCGTCACCATCTGCTCCGGCGCCTTCGTCCTGGCGGCCGCCGGGCTCCTGAAGGGCCGGCGCGCCACCACCCACTGGAAATATGTCGACTACGTCACCCAGCACTATCCCGAGGTCGAACTGGTTCCCGACGTCCTTTATATCGACGAAGGTCAGATCCTGACCTCGGCCGGCAGCGCGGCCGGCATCGACCTGTGCCTGCACCTGATTCGCCGCGACTATGGCCCCGAAGCCGCCAACAAGGTCGCCCGGCGGCTGGTGGTGCCGCCCCATCGCGACGGCGGCCAGGCACAGTATATCGAACGTGCCGTGCCCACAGACTACGAAAGCAAACGGCTTGGCCCCCTGCTCGACTTCATGCGTGAGAACCTCAACAAGGAGCACCGCATTCCGGACCTCGCCCGCCGCGCCGGTATGAGCGAACGGACCTTCCTGCGCCGTTTTTCCGAAGCCACCGGCACCACGCCCGCCAAATGGCTGCTGAGCGTTCGGCTGAATGAAGCCCGCGACCATCTGGAGGCCAGCGACATCAGCATCGAACTGATCGCCGAATGCACGGGCTTCGGAACGACGACCAATCTACGCCATCACTTCCGAGAGCATCTGAATACCACACCTACCGCCTACCGCCAGACCTTCTCCCGAGCCGCACAATGAGTCGTTTCGCCGACACGCCCGCCCCGCCCTATTACGTCGTCACCTTCGTGTCGCATCGGACCGAGGCGGACGACGGTTATGGTGACATGGCGGATCAAATGGTGGCTCTCGCCGCACAACAGCCAGGCTATCTCGGCGTTGAAAGCGCGCGCGACGCGGAGGGTTTCGGCATCACCAATTCGTATTGGGCGGACGAGACCAGCATTATCGCCTGGAAACGAGTCGCCGACCACCTGGCGGCGCAAAAGCTGGGACGGACCAAGTGGTATGAGCGGTATATCACGCGCGTCGCCCGGGTCGAACGGGCTTACGGTTTCGAAAAGAGCTGAGGGGAAAATGACGCTGGGCCCAAAATCAAGCAGGGCAGAGAATCAAGCGGGGGAAGACGCGCCTACATCTTCCCCCTTATTACCTGAGCTGCGGCAACCCGGAGAAGGAAGTTCACTCAGATAAACACATAAAGACCGAAACAGCCTCAAACTATACTAAGTCCCACAAGTTGAAAAAGAGTCGAGCGACTCACTTTCAAACGAAACAACTTATTACGACGAATTCCGTAGCGTCAGGATGCTTGATACGCTCGTCAATGTCGAATGAATTATCAGTAATCTTCGGTTAAAGTCTTTTGCAAATCTCTGCAAAATTCGTTCCACTGCTTTCCGCTGTTACTTTCCTGCCTGTCGAGCATCGCCCCGCTTGATTTTATGGCGTGGCTTTGGCACGGACATGCGACATGGCTGTGACAGATCTCCAACCCATCCTGAACTTCCTCGGCACGGCAACGCCGCAGGCCTGGATCGACGCCGCCGTGGTCAACCAGGACCTGCTGCTGCTCGACCACAAGAACTGTGAGTACAAGGCCGCCAGCAACGCCATCAACCTGATGGCCAAGTACCAGGAGCGGGTCGAACTGGTCACGGCCATGGCGCGGCTGGCGCGCGAGGAACTGGCCCACCACGAACAGGTGATGAAGTTCATCAAGAAGCGTGGCGTGGCCCTGCGCCCGCTTTCCGCCGCCCGTTACGCCGCCTCCTTGCGCACCCTGGTCCGGCGCAACGAACCTGGCATGCTTACAGACATCCTGGTGATCAGCGCCTTTATCGAGGCCCGGTCGTGTGAGCGCTTTGCCGCCATTGCGCCGCACCTGGACGAAGAACTCGGCGCCTTCTATGCCAGCCTGTTGCGCACCGAGGCCCGCCACTATACCGGCTATCTCAAACTGGCCCATCTTTACGGCGACGCCGGCGACATAGCCCGGCGCATCGAGGTCATCCGTGCCCAGGAACAAGCCCTCATTGGCGATCCGGACACCGAATTCCGTTTTCACTCGGGTCCGCCAACCTCAGTACGATAGCGCCTTCGACCAACGAGCATGATCCGAACTTTCACAGCAACAACTATGGCGCCCCGATTGGGGCCTTTGGCCGGGCCAGATCTGCATGCTGAACATCATCAAGGCCGGCGGAATTATGATCACAGAAAGCACGGGCAGGTTCGGAAAGAGCAGGAATTTCTGGTCGCGTGAACCCGCCGCGCTGCGACAGTCGAAGTTGGTTTGTAACCGCGAATGAACGCCAATAAGCGCGAATTCCGAGGAAGCAAGGATGCACCGTCGCAGGCGGCCATTGTCACAGGAAAGGGCAACCGAGCGCATCTATTCGCGTTTACTAGCGTTCATTCGCGGTTCCGATAAGCACGGCAATGCCGCGACGCCGCCGGCTCAGGTCATCTTGAATTCTGTGTCTTTCCGTGTCGCCGCGCAGCGGCGTTTCAGGACTTTCCGTGGTTAAATTCCACCGGCCCAACCGACCGGCCAATAAAAAAGCCGCCCCGTCACCGGAGCGGCTTTTTTCATTTCCTATAAATCGGAAATTACAGGCTGGTGGTGGAGGTATCGACCTTCACGCCCGGGCCCATGGTCGAAGACAGTGAAATCTTCTTGACATAGAGACCCTTGGCACCCGACGGGCGAGCCTTGACAAGAGCGTCGACCAGAGCCTTGACGTTGATTTCAAGGGCTTCGGTGGTGAAGCTGATCTTGCCGACGCCGACATGGACGATACCGGCCTTTTCGACGCGGAACTCGACCGCACCGCCCTTGGCGTCCTTGACGGCCTGGGCGACGTTCGGGGTGACGGTGCCGACCTTCGGGTTCGGCATCAGGCCGCGCGGGCCCAGCACCTTACCGAGACGACCGACCAGGGCCATCATGTCCGGAGACGCGATGACGCGGTCGAAGTCCATGAAGCCCGCCTGGATCTTTTCGACCAGGTCTTCGGCGCCAACAACTTCGGCGCCGGCGGCAAGAGCTTCCTCGGCCTTCTTGTCCTTGGCGAACACGGCGACGCGAACGTCCTTGCCAGTGCCCGACGGCAGGTTGACGACGCCACGGACCTGCTGGTCGGCGTGACGCGGGTCAACGCCCAGGTTGATGGCGACTTCGACGGATTCGTCGAACTTGGCCTTGGCGTTAGCCTTGACGGTTTCCAGAGCTTCCGTCAGCGGATAGAACTTGGCGCTGTCGGTCTTCCAGGCTTGAATGCGTTTTGCGATCTTGCTCATATCAGTCCACCACCTGCAGGCCCATGGAACGGGCGGAACCTTCGATGATCTTTGTCGCCTGATCGAGATCGTGGGCGCTCAGATCCTTCATCTTCTTTTCGGCGATGTCGCGCAACTGGGCGCGCGTGATCTTGCCGGCGGAGTCGCGGCCGGGCAGCTTGGAGCCCGACTTCAGGTTCAGCGCCTGCTTGATGAAGAAGGTCGCCGGGGGCGTCTTCGTCATGAAGGTAAAGGACTTGTCCTGATAGACCGTGATGATCGTCGGGAGCGGCGTGCCCTTTTCGATGTTTTCGGTGCGGGCGTTGAATTCCTTACAGAAACCCATGATGTTGACGCCGCGCTGGCCCAGTGCAGGACCGATGGGGGGCGAAGGCGTGGCAGAGCCGGCCTTCACCTGGAGCTTGATATAGCCCAGGATTTTCTTAGCCATTGGATATCTCCATAAAGTCCCAAAACGAGGGACATTGTGAGCCGTGGTGCGCATCTCTGCTCCCACGGATTTATCTCGCCCAAAGACGAGAGCGCGGCGTATAGCGACTAATCATCGAAAAAGCAAGCGCAGAAAGGGATTAATGCCCGTCACCGAGTTTCCAGGCGAGCGCCAATTTGAACGCTCGATTGTCGGGCCGGGTCTTCATGACCAATCGCAAGGCCTGCGTATCTATCACAGAGGCATAGCCTGAGCTGTTGAAGGCATCGTTCAGGCTGACCACCAGCGAGAGCCGATCTTTCAGTTGCCGGGTGTAACTCAGGTCGGCGCGGTAAAACCCGTCGCTATAGCCCTGAAAGGTCTGGGTCCGGCTGAAACCGGTCAGGTTCAGCTGAAAGCGGTCGCCAGTGCCGGCGCGGTATTCAACCAGAGCATTGCCGGACCCGTTGGTTCGCCCGCGCAACACCGCGCCGCCACCTTCACCTTCGAACGGCACTTCGGCATAGAACAGGTTGGCGTTGACCGAATAGGTGATCCTCTCACCCATCGTGCCGCGCAAGGTCATCTCGGCGCCCCCAGACCGGCTGACACCGGAATTGATTGTGGTGGTCATCAGCAAACCGTTGCTGAGCACCTCGGTATAGGGCGAGAAGTCGCCGCGGGTTTCGCGGACATAGACGGTTGTCGACGCGCTGAACCGTACGTCGTCGAAGCTGTAGCGCGCTTCGAAACCGTTCGTGACCTGGGGCTCCAGGCTGGGATTGCCGGCCACAACCTGCTTGGCGCCGATATAGCGCGGCGTCTCGTCGTAGTCGCGCAGCGGCGGACGGTCGACCCGGCGCAGGAGGCTCAGCCGCAAACGCCCCCTGGCACCCAGCGCACGGTCGGCATGCAGCGATGGCAAAGCATCGACGAAATCCAACCTACGCCCGTCCGGCAGGTCCAACGCCTGGCGTTCCACCCGCAAGCCCGGCAGGAAGGTCCATCTGCCTACCGGGTTCTGCCAGGTGGCGTAGGCAGAGGTCAGAGTTTCTGTACCTTCGAAGACAGTGTCGAAGTCTGCGACACCCAACTGGACGCCACGGCTGACATAGAGATTGCGAATGCGGCTGGTGCTGCGGTCCAACGAAAACCCTGCCGTCAGCAACCGTTTGCCGAAACGGCGTTCATAATCGCCTTCAATGCGGTCACCGTCGGTCTCGCGGCCCGTCGCCGTTGTATAGCCGCCACCGATGTCGCGGTCATAGTTGGCGGCGAAGTCGCGCACCGCCTCGTTATGGTCATAGGCGAGGCGGAACTGGCCGTCGTCGCTGCGGGCATAAACCGCCTGGATTCGGCTGTCGCGGTTGCCGGTCTTGATCGCGGACACTTCGTCGAAGACGTCCTCGCCACGCGATTGGGCCAGCCCCCGCGATTGCGAAACGAAATGACCATGTTCCGCCTTGAAGCTGATTTCAGATGTCTCGGACAGGGCAAGTTCGGCGCTGAGCGATGCTGTGGCGTTGTCCGAACCATAGCGCGTCCGGTCGATGCGATCGCTGACATCATAGCCACCGCCACCGTCCGGCAATTCCTGATGTTGCAGCAGGGTCGAGCGATTCTGGTAGTGATCAACGAACAGGCGGCCATGGTAGGTCCAGGCCCCTTGGGTCATCACGCCGGACAGACCCACGCTGCCCTGGGTCAGCGTATTGCCTTCCAGGTTCAGATCGCCCCCGACCTTGCGGCGCTTGCGGGTGACGATGTTGATGACGCCGCCGTCGTTGCCGTACTGCGCCGATGGCGCTGTCAGCACCTCTATGCGCAGGACGTCGCCGGCCGCCAGATTGCGTACGGCCGCGGGCCCTTCCGGCGGCACCTTGCCATCGATCAGGATGGTTGCCGCCACGCCGCGCACAGCGGCCCCACCCTCCGGCGTCACCGTCACCGAAGGCATGGTGCGCAAGAGGTCGACCAGAATGCCAGGCGTTTCCCGCGGAACCTCGTAGCTGAGGCGGTCGGCTTTTTCGACGACGGGCAGCCTGCCCCGTACGATAACCTCGGCCTCCTGAGCAGCCTCTTGGGCAGCCGCCGGCGCGGCCAGCGCCGCTGCCGCAGCCACACAAAGGCTTGCCACCTGTTTCACCGGAGTCCTTTTACGCGCGCTGCCCATACGGCCGCGACAGTGAACGCAGCAACCTGAACGCAGAATGAAGGCGACGGCCGCAAACACAAAACGCCCCGGTTTCCCGGAGCGTTTTGCAAATCCCTGAATCTGACAGATCAGGCCGTCTTTTCGACCTGACTGTATTCGAGGTCGACCGGCGTGGCGCGTCCGAAGATCGACACCGACACCCGCAGACGGGCATGTTCCGGATCGGCGCTTTCGACGACACCATCGAACGACGCAAAGTGACCCGAGGTGATCTTGACCTTTTCACCGATATCGAAAGCCAGGACGGGCTTGGGACGCTCGACCGCCGCGTCGACATTACCGACGATGCGCTGAACTTCCTTTTCCGACACCGGCATCGGCTTGGAGCCGGAACCGAGGAACCCGGTCACCTTCGGCGTATTCTTGACGAGGTGGTAGGCTTCATCCGACAGCTCCATCTTCACCAGGACATAACCCGGGAAGAACTTGCGCTCGGAATTGAACTTGCGGCCGCGACGAACCTCAACGACCTCTTCGGTCGGTACCAGGATCTCGGAGAACTTGTCTTCCAGGCCCTGCGACTTGGCCTGGTCGCGCAGCGACTCGGCCACCTTCTTCTCGAAGTTGGAATAGGCGTGGACGATGTACCACTTGTGGTTCGGATTGGACACCGGAGCTGTGATGTCTTGAGCGGGATTGGCCATCGGAAAGTCCTTATGCGCCGAGTTTGGTAAGCCAGCTGGAGCCCCAGCCGAGCGCAGCGTCAACAATAAAGAAAAAGAACCCGGCCAGGACCACCATGATCATGACGAACACCGTCGTGACCCAGGTTTCCTTGCGCGAGGTCCAGGTGATCTTGCGCGCCTCCTGGCGCACCTCACTGAAGAACTTCATCGGATTGAACGGCTTCTTCGGCGCCTTATCGGCCGTATCCGCCGCGGCCGCCTTGACCGGTTCAATCTTGCCGATGGCGGTGCCACCGGTGGTCTTGCCACCCTGGACCGTCTTGCTCTTGACCTCTGGTTTCTTCACCGTGTTCAGCCTGTCAGTTGCCTGTTGTTGCGAACAACAGAAATGAGGCTCGAAACGCGTATTTCAAGCCTCACCAATGAGTGTCGCGCATCTTATCCAAAAAGTGCACTATGACATGGCAACACTTTTTCGGAATGCGCTCCGAAAGTAATGGCAGGGGCAGAGGGGTTCGAACCCACGACCTTCGGTTTTGGAGACCGACGCTCTACCAGCTGAGCTATACCCCTATTGCTAAAGCGCCGGGCGCTGTCGCATTGAGCCGTGCGATGTATCAGCGCTTGCCACGACTGGCAACAGAATTTGTCGCGCAAAACATGACTTTTCACGCAAAAGGTACGGTTTGGTGCGCCGAACTACGGGACAAAGGTCGCGTCGGTCACCGCCCAGAAGGCCGATTTCGGGTTGCCCGTGGTATCGAACAGCAGCGGGTGATTCAGACGTGTCGTCGGGAAGGTCGACAGCCAGGTGCTGTTGTCGGCAACGCCCCACATGGTCACCGATTTGACGCTGGCATGCTCCTGGAACAGGTTGAACATCGTCCGGTACTGCAACGCCTGGGCGCGCAGGGCGTCATTGTAGGCGGTCGTGCCGGCGACGAACGCCGCCTGGCAGCCGGTGGGCGGAGAACCGAAGCAGCTGCCCGAATCACTGGTGTACAGCGACACGTCCAGTTCTGTGACGTGGTTCATAAGACTGCGAGTTTCCGCCGCGACGAAAGCTGCCTTGACGTTGGCGACCGGCGGCCAGCTGGTATTGATGTGAAGCTGATGTCCGATGCCATCGATGGGAACGCCCCGCGCCAGCATGGTGTCGACAATGGCCATGAACCGCCCCAGCTTGCCTGGATCTTCCGTCCCATAGTCGTTGATGAACAGCTGAACCGTCGGGTCGGCGGCGCGGGCGGCACGGAAGGCAATCTCGATATAGTCGGGGCCGAAGATCTGATACCACTGAGAATTGCGGTAATTCCCCGAAGCGTCGTCACGGGTGGGTTCGTTGACGACATCCCAGGCATAGACCTTGCCTTTGAAATGGGTGACGACGTCGGTGATATAGGTCTCCAGTCGCGCCTGGACCGTGGCTTTATAGCCCGGAGCGGTCGTATCCCCTGCAAAGAACCAGGCCGGCGACGTTTGGTGCCACAACAGGGCATGGCCGCGTACGTCAATGCCGTTGGTCTGGGCGAGGGTGACCAATTGGTCGGCAGGCCCATAGTTGTAGACGCCAGCAGAGACACCGATGGGATCCGCCTTCATCACGCTTTCAGCGGTAATGCTGCCGGCATGCTTGAGCAGAACCGGACTGGTGACGGCATTGACGGCCTGGCCGGGATCGACGGCCATGCCGATCTTGAACTTGCCGGCGAAATGGGTCTTTAGCGCGGGCGCGGTCGCCGGATCGGGCAACCCAGAACTGCTTGACGAACTACTGCTAGACGAACTGGTGCTTGATGAGGAACTGCTGCTGGAGGAGGTACCGCCTCCCCCTCCGCCGGAGCTACTGCCCCCACCTCCCCCGCCACATGCAGCCAAAAGGGTAGACGCCGCAGCGCTTAACACCAGCGCGCGGCGATCCAGGCAGACCTTTGCGGTCATGTATCATCTCCCATGGTATTTTTTATCGTTGAATGCAGCGTGGCGATGTTTTTACCGGCTGTCAAGGTAGCGCTAACATGCCCTTAAAAACAAAGACGTGATGACGCACCCGCACAACGGCGAACGCCTCATCACGTCCAAAAGGGTTTAGCGAATCGCGACCAGCTTGCCGTCGTCCGTGACGACGAACAGGGTATCGCCAACGACGATTGGGGCAATATAGGCAGCGCCGCCCAGCTTCAGTTCGCCTGTCGCCGCGCCTGTATTGGGATCGTATGACACGGCCTGACCATCGGAATTAACCATGATCAGGCGATTGGATGCCAGGATCGGCCCGGTCCATTGCGGTACCTTGCCGACGAGCTTTTCACGGCCCATGCCGAAAAAGCCCTTTTTCATCCGCTGCTTGCCGTCGTTGAGATCCTTAATCCAGTAGATCTGGCCACTGTCACGGCTGACCGCCATCAGTTCGCCCTGCAGGGAGGTCAGGAAGACCACGTCCCCGGCGACCCACGGCGAGTTAACGCTGTCGGCCGGCACCTGCCACTTGGTCTGGCCCGAGCGCGCATCCATGGCAGCGAAGACGCCGGAATGCGACGCGGCATAGACCATATTGTCGTAAAGGGCCGGACGGCCGGCGATATCGCGAATCTGCGACAAGGCGTTGGTACGGGCCGACTGCGCCAGGGTCTGTTCCCAAACCGGATCGCCCGTGGACGTGCTCAGGGCCACCAGTTCACCCGACGAAAACGGCGCGATGACCATGTCACCTGAAACGACCGGTGACGCCGACTTAAGGATACGGGCCGGCTCGGCAATGGCCTGGTAGGTCCATTTCATTTCGCCGTTCACCTGGTCGAAGGCGAAAATCTGGTTGTCGACGTCGGTGGCGAAGACGTGGGTGCCGTCAACAGTCGGTGCGGCGTGGAACTGGGTATCGACCGGCTTCTGCCAGATGATGGCGCCAGACGCCGCGTCCAGGGCGTTGATCGAGCGATAACCCGACGTCACGAACAACTTACCGTCCGTCGTCAGGGCCAGGCCGCCGCCGAAGCCGTGTTTGTCGCGCTTGAGCTTGGGGTCGAGGTCGACCGACCACACCTCCGCGCCACTGGCGACATCGAACGCAGTGACCCGCGCCTGACCGTCCAGAGTGTAGATGCGCTGGCCGTCGGAGACGGGCTGCGCGACGACTTCGGTGTGGGTCTTGCCCGCGGCGCCAATCGACTTGGACCACGCCACCTGGAAATTGACCGCCGCATTGCTGTGCTGAACCGATTGCACCGGACCGCCCGCAAGCGGCCAAGACGCAACCGTGGCCGCCGGCGGCAGGTAGTAGCCGACATCCTTCAGACTCTTGGAGGGGGTCAGCTTCTGGTCGAAGGCAACGATGGAAATCCGCTGCCCCTGGGAGGCAACCGCCTGGTTTTCCGGATCCTCACGCTTGGTGATCTTGCTGATCGTCGAGCAGCCTTGCAGCGCAAGCCCCGAGGCCACAACCAGAGCCAGGACGGCGGCGCCTTTTGCCGAGCGTTTCGCCAAGCGGTTTGAAAGAGACATCATCGATGCGGTTTCCATACAGAGGACAGACCAAATGAACGAAAGGATTATTGCTGCGGAATGTTCAGGCCCGGCGGCAGGCCGCCCGGCAGGGTAGGCGTTTCGGCTTCCGGCAGGGCAAGGATCGATTTCACCGTCGGCGCAACACCAAAATCGATGGCCGCAACCACGCGCTGGGCGCGTTGCTTGACGCCTTCAGGCGCGTCCAGCTCGAACGACAAGGCATTCAGATCCGCGCGTGCCCCCGCAGCGTCGCCATTTTGCAGCTTGGCCATGGCCAGGGCTTCCTTTGCGAGGAAGGTGTAGGGACGCTTGGCATCGGTCAGGGGCGTCAGGCGCTTCTGGCTGTCGGCGAAGACACCCTTGTCCATGACCAGATAAGCAGCCTTCAGCGCCGCCAGGTCAGCAACGCGGGGGTCGGAGGACGCCTTGGCGGCATCGTCGAACAGCTTGATCGCCTCGTCCGTCTTGCCGTCACGATGCGCCAGGCCCGCCAGTTGCATCAGCGACATCGCCTTGTAGGTGGAGTTGCTGCCCTTGGCCGTCTGTTCGAAACTGGCCTTCGCCGCGGTGCTGTCACCCTTGGCGGCAGCCTCGATGCCCGCCTGGAAGACTTCCGAGGCCTTGGCCACTTCCTTGTCCTGCCAGGTCGTGAAACCCCAGAAGCCCAGTGCGCCCGCCAGGGCCAGGCCGGCAATCCCGGCCGCCCACGGCGCGCTCTTCTTGGCTATGCGGGTCCATTCCTGGGCGCGCAGGGTCTCTTCGGTTTCTTCAAAAATATCGCTCAACGGAGCATCCCTAGTGTTATCGTTTGAGGACGGCCATGGTTAAGCGGCGCCCGTGTCGGCGCGAACCTAGCCAAAGCCTCAGGCTTGCGCAACCGTTATACGGCGCGCAGCCGCCCCCAAGCACCATGTCATACCGGTTTGCATGGGCAAACCGGTATTTTCTCTTCAGCTCAAACGCCGCATGGCTCCTCGCAAAAGCTCGGGCGGCCAGTCGGCCTTGCCAGGTTGCGCAAGATTCAGTCGCGCAACCCTTTATCAGAGCCTATTACTTAGCAAAATATGTCTCTTCTGGGGCGGGAAAGCTGCGCGCTCTGACATCTTTAGCGTACTGCGCCGCCGCTGTGGCGATTTCGCCGCGCAGGTCGGCATAGCGGCGGACGAACTTGGGCGACCAGTCGAACAGGCCCAGCATGTCGTCGACGACCAGAACCTGTCCGTCGCAGGCATTTGAAGCCCCAATTCCGATTGTCGGCGCCTTGACCATCCGCGTGATTTCGCCGGCCAGGTCGGCGGCGACGCCTTCGATGACGATGGCAAAGGCGCCGGCGGCATCACTGGCCAAGGCTTCCTTGATCACCTTTTCACGTTCGGCCTCGGTCCGGCCCTTGGCTTTGAAACCGCCGTCGACATTGACCGCCTGCGGTCGCAAGCCGACATGTCCCATGACGGCAATGCCGCGCCGCACCAGATACTCGATTGTGTCGGCCACTGTGGGACCGCTTTCGACCTTGACGGCCTGGGCTCCGGTTTCCTTCAACAGTTGCACCGCGTTCTGGAAAGCCTGTTCGGGACCGGCCTCATAGGAGCCGAATGGCATGTCGACCACGACAAAGGCACGCCTGGCGCCGCGCATCACCGCCTTGCCATGCATCGACATCATCTCCAGGGTGACGCCGATGGTGTTGGGCAGGCCATGAACCACCATGCCGACACTGTCGCCGACCAGAAGGATATCGCAGTGATCATCCAGAATTTCGGCCATCGGCGCCGAATAGGCTGTCAAAACCACCAGGGGTTCCTTGCCCTTGCGGCTGGTGATTTCGGGAGCGGTGATCCGCTTGACGGGGGCTTGGGTATGGCTGCTCACTAAACGCAATCCTGTGTTGTCGGGCAGCTAGGCGTCTATGGTGAGTCGAAAAACGTCAGCTAACGAGACGCGGAGCGGAGCGTACTCTTGTACGTGAGCACCGCATCGCAGTTAGATGACGTTTTGCAGACCGCCAGAGGCCCCTAGATGGTTTCTTCCTGGGAGTAGGCGTAATAGACGCCTACGATCGCAAGACATAGGGAGAAGGTGACCCAAAAAAAGGCCGGAGTCTGCATATAGGTCAGATATTGCGCGGACGAGTCCATGAAGTTCATGAAATGCTGGCGTATCACGTCGACCAGTTCGACGCCGGCGCGCCACGTCTCGTCGCTCTCCACGGCCGCTAAGGATCGCCCGTAGACCGACTTTCCGCCGATCTGCAGGTCCGGCATCCGCACCAGTTGCGCAAGGGCGTAGACGCCGCCGATGAAGCCGGCCAGCACAACAAGCCACTGACGCAGCCAGAGCTTGACCTTGAGGCTCCGCATGACGCGCTGCTCGAAGGCGGCGGAGTCGTCATAGACTGCCGGCGCGGAAAACAGGTCTTCGATATCGCTGTCTTTCATGATCCGGTTTCCAGAATGGCGTGCGTGGGACTCGAGGACGGGGCTAAGCACAGTTTCAACTGGTCCAGCGCCCGGCGGATGTGACTCTTGACGGTGCCCAGGGGCATCTTCAGCTCGTCGGCGATCTCCTGATGGCTCATATCGCCGCTGAAACTGAGGCCCAGACATAGTCTTTCCACAGGTTTAAGGCGATTTATGGCGGCATCAAGGCCGGGACTACGAAAATTTTCGTCGATCGTCGAAGGTTCCGGTTCGAAGGCCGTCATGTCGTCGGTCAGCAGGTATTTATGCGACGACTTGACATTCCTCAGGTAGCGGCGGGCGGCAATCTTCTTCAACCAGCCGATGAACGGCCCATCGAATCGATAATCCCCCAGCCTTTCATAGGCGATCATGAAGGCCTCCTGCGCCATGTCGTCTGCGTCGGACGCCTGGGCGCCCATGCGACGAAGGTGGGTCCGGATCGTGCCAGAATGACGCTGCACCAGACCGGCAAAGGCGTTGCGATCGCCGGAGGTGCACACGCGCACCAAATCGACGTCGGATTGCCGGGAAAAGTCCAGCCTGTCGCCTGAAATAGCCATCGCTTTGGTTTTCCGGATTGCCGCAGCTATGACTATTTCGAACGCGTGTTGAGACCGATAATGCCCAGGATGAGCAAAGCGACGCCGATCAGGCCCGGCACGGCGGCGATACCCGACAGTCCGTCGCCCAGTGCGCCGTCATCAATGTAATGCCAGAGCATGATGCCGCCGGCGACAGCCATCAGAATCATTCCTGCGCGGACATCATTCATCGGAGTCTTCGCCTTGGGGACCGAGCGTTGCAGGCCGTCTAGGAAATCCGCCGGCAGGGTTTCACCTTTTTCAATGGCGGTCCGGACAGTCTTCTGGAGTTCTGCATTGTTGCGTGCCTTGGTGAACTGAATAATGGCAACGATCGCGATCGGCATCCCGAACGTGAAAATGATGGCCACGATGGGGATAAGGATTTTAGCGTCCATGAAAGCTCCTCTTTGACATGAGACAAGGCGCGGAAACGTTGGCCTTTGAAGACAAGAGCCTCCGAAGGCCCACTTTGGATGCACGGATTCGGATTAAGTTTTTGTAATTCCATTTTCGCTGTTTTGCGCTATGGACAGGGTTAAGGCGCCGGGTCAATGTGCACCGGTTCACAATTATGGACGCCTGAGTCTGCCGCGGTGATATCAATCTGCCAGGCTGGGGTTCTTGGAGATAAATTAATGGCATTTCTGGCCTCTGCCGTTATGGCACTGTCCCTGTTCCAGACGGCCCCAGTGGCTGATGCCCCTGCCCCCGCCGAACCGGCGGCGGCGCAAACGCGCGGCAATATCTTCACACGCTGGCTTCCAGGCAAGCGCAAGGAGACGCCAGCCGACGCGGCTGCCACGGCGGAAACCCCGGAAGCTGACGTCCGTGTTCGCGGGTTCCGCAGTTGGAAACAAATGTTCCCGGACAAGAAACAAAAGCCGCTCAGCGAGTATCACGGCGACAAGATCAAAAAGCAGCGCTGGTCGTCCGGCCAGTGGATCATCGAGGTACGTCGCGATGGTTTTGCTGACGGGACGCAATGCTACCTCCGCACGCGCGAAACCCTGACCAAAAGCCGGATATCCTATGCGGACGGCGTTCTTGGCTTCCGTTTCAAGCACCATGTCGACCCCAACAAGGTTTGGTTTCGCGTTGAAGACCGTCCTTCCAAGGCCTGGCGCGCGGTGTTCCGCGATCTGCATATGCTGGGGCTGACCGTAAAACCCTACGCCAGCGATTATCGCGACGACACGATCATCCTGATTCCCGCCGAAGAAATGGCCGGCGCGCGGGAGATCGCGATCCGCCCCGAGGAAGAGGGTAAACCTGAAAAATTCGATATCGAGGGTTTTGACGAAGCCATGGCCGCTTCGAAACGCGTCGGTTGCGAGACCTATGTTCGGGAAGATTTCTAAGGCTCTCCGGCTGTCGGGCTTGCCCTGCTGCCGGCTCTTGCCGGGGCCGCTGAGTTGACCGGAACCTGGGAATGCACCAATGGCAAGGCGCGCTTTCGCTTTGAACCGTGCGGTGCGGAAACCTGCGCCATCCTGGTGTGGAAACGAGCTGACGTCAAAAAAGGAACGGTCGGTCAGACCGTTTTCCGCAAACGGGTACCGTCAGGCGAGCACAGTTGGACCGGCGAAGCCTATGATCCCGAAAGCGGTCGTGTGTTCAAGGGCACAATCGTGCTCAAGGCCGGCAAGCTTCACACCAAGGGTTGCGCCCTGGCTGGCCTGATCTGCAAGACCGACACCTGGACGTGGGTAGAGTAGGACGCGGGTAGAGTAGGACGCGGGCGGATTAAACCGCCTTCTCCAGCGCCGCCACCGTATCCGGCCTGAACCCCGTCAGCACCTGATCACCGATCTCGATGACAGGTCGCTTGATCATCGACGGCTGGGCGACCATCAACTGGACCGCCTTGGCTTCATCGAGATCGGCCTTGGCTTCGGCCGGCAAGTCCTTGAAGGTCGTGCTGGCCTTGTTCAGCACCTTTTCCCAGCCAGCCTTGGCATTCCATGCCTTCAGTTTGGCGGCGTCGATGCCCGACTGCTTGTAGTCATGAAACCTGTAGGCAATACCGCGCTCCTTCAGCCAGTCGAAAGCCTTCTTCATGGTGTCGCAGTTGGGAATGCCGTAGATGGTCAGCATGGGTGCTCCTCAGATCGGGCGGCACCGTTAGCACGACTCCTGCAACCTTCAAATCAACTCGGCAGTTCGCTGGTGCTGCCCCAGAAGCTGACCACCTGGCGCAGAGTCTTGGCGTACTCTGTCCCGTCGAACGGCTTGACGACGTAGCCATTGGCATGCCGCTCAAAGCATTCACGAATATCGGCCGGCGACTCGGAACTGGTGAACATCACCACGGGAATCGATTTGAACTCGGTCGATTCCTTGACGACGTTCAAAAACGCCTTGCCGTCCATACGCGGCATGTTGATGTCCAGCAGAATCAGATCCGGCGTCTTGCCACCCTCATACTTGCCTTCCTTGTGAAGGCACTCCAGCGCCTGATTGCCGTTATTGGCGACCGTCATCCGCACCGCGGGCACGGCGGTCGTCAGCGCACGGCGGGTCATCTCGACATCGCCCTCATTGTCTTCGACCAGCAGGATGTCGAGTTGCGGGCGCATGGCAATCAATCTCCGTCGGGCAGGGTGAAGGTGAACACACTACCCTCCCCCGGACGCGACGTAAAGCTCATGTCACCGCCGCATAGCCGAACAAATTTGCGGCAGGTCGACAGACCGATACCGGTACCGGGATAGTCGTCTTCGCGGTGGAGCCGCTGAAAGATGGTGAACAGCCGGTTCGAAAGGGCCGGATCGATGCCGATACCATTGTCAGCGACCTCGAAACGCCAGACATGTGCCTCACGTTTCGCCGTGACGGACACTTCCGGTGGATGGCTGCCGTCCTGGAATTTCAGCGCATTGCCGACAAGGTTCTGCAGAAGCACCCGCATCAGGGTCGGGCTGGTCTTCAGAATCGGCAGCCCGTCCGAGGTCACCACGGCCTGTTTGCGGGCAATGGTGTCGTGCAATTCGTGGACGACCTCATCAAAAATCTCGCGGCAGTTGACGACCTCCAGCGTAACCTCTTCACGGCCGACGCGAGAGAAACTCAGGATATCGCGGATCATCTTCTGCATCCGCACGGCATTGTCGTGGATATAGCCGAGATAGCGCTTGCTATCTTCGCTCAGCTCATCGCCGGCGAATTCGGTCAGTACCGAGGCGTAGGCGTTCATCATCCGCACCGGCTCCTGCATGTCGTGCGAACAGACATAGGCAAACCGCTCCAGTTCCTCATTGGACTGACGCAGGGAGGCGTTCAGTTGCAGAATCTGCTCCCGCTGCCGGTAGAGATCCAGATAGACGCTGACCTTGGATTTGAGGATGTCGGGATTGATTGGCTTGAAGATATAATCCACGGCGCCGATCTGGGCCGCCCGGGTGGCGAAATGATCTTCCTTGCTGATCGCAGTGATGAAGATAATCGGCACATTGGCCATGCTGGGGCGGGTCTTCATAAGCTGGGCGGTTTCGAAGCCATCCATCACCGGCATCTGGACATCCAGCAGGACAATGGCAAATTCGGACTTCAGCACCAGGGTGAGCGCCTTTTCACCGGAATCAGCGGTGATGATTTCGGCGCCCAACGGCCGCAGAAGGGCCTGGGTGGCCAGCAAATTCTCACGGCGATCGTCGACGATCAGGATGCAGGGCGGCGTTGCGCCAGCCATGCCGGGAGCATATTCGGAGCGATTCGGAGTCGCGGCGCTCATCGCTGACACTCTGAAGTTGCGGTATATTCAGGCATGTCCGTCTCCGACGATCCAGGCTCCCAGGTCCCTATCCGCCTAGCGTACACCCTAAAACGGTCGAATTTGCCCGAGAAATCACATTTTGGGTGATGTCGAGGTCTTTATAGTAAACGCAATCGCCGGTGGCTATCAGCAGCCCCCGACCGGCTCGCATACAAAAAATCCGAATCCCCTCAAAAAGAGCCTTGCACCGTCCCTAGGGTCCGGCCCGATAGATGGCGGGGTCTGAAGAAGGACTAAACTCTTGAACCAAGCTGTTCGTTACCTCAGCCCCGCGGAAACGGCAAAACGTCTCGGCGTTAGCGGCAAGGCCCTGCGCGTCTACGAAACCCGCGGCCTGGTGCGTCCCGAGCGCACCCTGGCCGGTTGGCGCGTCTATGGCCCTGACCAACTGGCCCGGCTGCAACAGGTCATCGCCCTTAAAGGCTTTGGCCTGTCGCTGAGCCGTATCGCCGGGCTGTTGTCGGGCCGCACCGCCGACCTGGACACCTTCCTGGCGTTGCACGCAGCCATGTTGCAGCGTCAGAAGGCGGAGGTGGAACGTGCGCTCTCCCTCGTCACGTCCGCCCGCGAACAGCTGGCCCGGGATGGCAGTCTCTCTTCGGACGACTTGATCCACCTGACCAAAGAGACCCTCATGACCAATCCGAATGCCCAAAGCGCCACCTACGACCAGATCGCCGCCAGACACCTGACGCCGGAAGACCAGGACCTTTTAGCCGCCAACGGTTTTGCCGGGATGGACAAGCCCCACGCCGGCTGGGAAGCCCTGATTGCCGAAGCCGGTGAGTTGATCCAGACCCACGCTACGGATTCGCCCGAAGCCATGGACCTGGCGCGACGCTGGATGGCCCAGGTGGCGGTCGCCACGGACGGTGATCCGGCCCTTAACCAGAAGGTCCGCGCCGTCGCCCTCGACATGCTCGAACAGCCCGGTTTTGAGGAAGCATCGCGCACCTCGCATGCCATGATGGACTATATCAGCCAAGCCTATGGCGCAGCGATCGCGGCGGGGATTTGTCCGAAGCCTTAAAACACATCGCCCCTCCCAAACAAGTTCGGGAGGGGCGATCTGTCATATCATTCCCATTCGATCGTGCCCGGTGGTTTCGACGTCACGTCATAGACCACACGGTTGACCCCACGCACTTCATTGACGATCCGTGTCGCGCAACGGCCCAGCACCGCCCACGGGAACTCGAAGAAGTCCGCCGTCATGCCATCACTGGACGTCACGGCCCGCAGCGCCAGCACGTCCTCATAGGTCCGGGCATCGCCCATCACCCCGACCGTCTTGACCGGCAGCAGCACGGCAAAGGCTTGCCAGATCTGGTCGTACAGCCCCGCCTTGCGGATCTCGTCGAGATAGATGGCGTCGGCTTCCTGCAAGGTCTTGACCTTTTCCGGCGTCACAGCGCCCGGAATGCGGATGGCCAGGCCGGGTCCGGGGAAGGGATGACGGCCGACAAACTGTTCCGACAAGCCCAGTTCGCGGCCCAAGGCCCGGACCTCGTCCTTGAACAGTTCCCGCAGGGGCTCAACCAGTTTCAGCTCCATGTAGTCCGGCAGGCCGCCGACATTGTGGTGCGACTTGATCACCGCCGAAGGTCCGCCCGACGGCGACACGCTTTCGACCACGTCGGGATACAGCGTTCCCTGGGCCAGGAACTGAGCGCCGTCGATCTTGGCGGCTTCGGCGTCGAAGACGTCGATAAACAGCTTGCCAATGGTCTTGCGCTTGGTTTCGGGATCGTCGATCCCGGCCAGGGCGCCGAGGAAAAGCTCTTGCGCTTCAACGTGGATCAGCGGGATGTTGTAGTGATCCCTGAACAATGCCACGACCTGCGCGCCCTCTTCCTTGCGCAGCAGGCCGGTATCGACAAATACACAGGTCAGTTGCTCGCCAATGGCCTCGTGGATCAGCACGGCCGCAACGGACGAATCAACCCCACCCGACAGACCGCAGATGACCTTGCCGGTTCCGACCTGGGCGCGAATCTTCGCCACCTGTTCATCGCGGAACGACGCCATCGACCAGTCGCCGGTAAAGCCGGCGATCTCGAACAGGAAGTTGCGGATAATGTCGGTGCCGCGGGCAGTATGGACCACTTCCGGATGGAACTGGACGGCGTAGAATTTGCGCTTTTCATCGGCAATTGCCGCATAGGGCGCACCTTCCGACACGGCGATGACCTCGAAACCTTCCGGAATGGCGGTGACGCGGTCGCCGTGGCTCATCCACACGGTTTCGTTGTCATTCAGCCCTTTGAAGATCGGCGAGGGCTTGATGATGTCGATGCTGGCGCGACCGAATTCGCGATCGTGGCCGGCCTCGACTTTCCCGCCCAGAAGGTCGCACATCAGTTGCTCGCCATAGCAGATGCCGAACACTGGCAAATTCATCGCGAACAGCTTGGCATCGATGGTCGGTCCCTGGTGGATGACGCTATGGGGCGAACCCGACAGGATGACCGCCTTGGGGCGCAGGCTGTCGATGGCATCGGCCGCCTTGGTGAAGGGATGGATTTCGCAATAGACGCCGCATTCGCGCACCCGGCGCGCGATCAACTGCGTGACCTGGGAACCGAAATCGATGATGAGAAGCGCTTCGTGATGAGCGGGCACTTAGGACGTCCTTGTATAGGCGGCAATGAAGAAGCCGTCGGTGGAGGTGGTATGGGGGGTGAGGCGCAGGCGGTGGCCCGCAGAAAGTTCGGTTAGTCGCGCCGTGTTGTCGACGAACAGGCTGGCCATCCTGGCCAGGCTGTGGATCGGCAAGGCATCGAAGGCCGGGTTCTGAGCTTCGAACACATCGGCCGTAGCGGCATTTTCGTCATCCAGCACCGAGCAGGTGACATAGACCAGCCGCCCGCCGGGCTTCACGCAGCTTGCCGCGCGCGACAGGATATGGGTTTGCAGGCCATGCAGCCGTTCGACCTCGGCCTCGTTGAGACGATGGGCTTCTTCCGGGTGGCGACGCCAGGTGCCTGAACCCGAACAGGGCGCATCGACCAGGACCAGATCGGCACCGCGCAGCAGTTCCAGTTGGGTTTCATCCTCGGGATCGAAGAAATGGACGAAATGTGCCGAGGCGCCTGCGCGCTGAAGCCGCGGCTCGATAGCCCGCAGACGCTTTTCGACGACGTCGCAGGCATAGATCTCGCCCTTGCCGTCCATCATCTGGGCCAGGGCCAAGGTCTTGCCGCCGCCGCCGGCGCAGAAGTCCACCACCTTAGACGCGCCCGGCAACAGACCGGCACCGGCCAAAAATGCGGCCAGTTGCGAACCCTCGTCCTGGATCTCGATCAGCCCCTGCTGATAGGCCGACAGCTTGACCAGGTTGGGCGGCGGTTCCGACGGCAGGCGAATGCCGAAGCGTGAGAACGGCGTCGGTTGCGGCGAGAGCCCCTCCTCACCCAGAACCTTAAGCATCTCGTCGCGCGCGGTGCGGGCGCCATTGACCCGCAGGTCGATCGGCGCGCGCGGCGTCATCAGGTCGGTGGCCTCCGCCGCCCAATCGTCCCCGAACTGCTGCTGAAACCGGCCAACGACGAATTCCGGCAGGCCTGTCTTCACCCAAAGCGGCGCGTCACCATCGGCGGCGGAAATCTGGGATTTTTCCTCGTCGGTCAACGGCTTCGGGCCATAACCTGCGCCGCTGAACAAGGTTTCGATCTCGTCCAAAGGCGCGCCGTCGATCAGAGCCAGCGACGCCAGGACCAGCGCGCGGCCCTGCCCTGTCGATTTTTCGGTCTTCTGCATGGCCCATAACAGGCGCGACCGGGCGCGCGTACAGCGATAAACGCGGTCGGCAATCGCACGGCGATCTTTCGAACCGGCGTAGCGATTGTTCTGCCCCCATTGCTTCAGAACGGCTTCCGCCGTCGCCCGCGTCCCGGACAACTGGTCCAGGATGTCGGCGGCGGCTTGCAGGCGGGCGGCTGGCGTCAAAGGGCTTGTCCGAAAAAGAGCGTGTAGAAGCACATCAGAAGGCCCAGCAGCGAGAAGGCCCAGGCCAAAGACCGTATACCCTTCACGCCAAGCGCATAGAGCGGCACATAGGCGACGCGGCCGACCAGGTAGATGTGCGATCCCCAGGTCGAGATCAGGTCCGACTTGGCGGAGAAGTTGAGGCAGACGGCGATCACCACAAAGACAACATAGGTTTCCATAAAGTTGGCGAAGGCGCGTTGCAGGCGTCCCGTGATCGCCGGAAGTTCGAACGGCGTGTCGCGCGGACCGGCATTCCACTTCGGATAGCCCGGCGTGGTAAAGGCCGTCACCGGCGCGGCCAGCAGGGTGATCAAACCGACCAGCCCCGCCCAAACCGCTACCCAGAGTTCCTGTGTCATGTCTATTGCCTGTAGTTGGGCGCTTCCCGGGTGATCATCACGTCATGGACATGGCTTTCGCGCAGGCCGGCATTGGTGATACGGACGAAGCGCGCCCGCTTCTGGAATTCTTCGATGTTCGGCGCACCGACATAACCCATGGCGGCGCGCAGGCCACCGACCAGTTGGTGCAGCACCGGGGCGATCGGCCCCTTGTACGGAACCTGGCCTTCGATACCTTCCGGCACCAGTTTCATCGAATCGCGGACTTCCTTCTGGAAGTAGCGGTCCGCCGAACCCGAGGCCATGGCGCCCAGCGAGCCCATGCCGCGGTACGACTTATAGGACCGACCCTGGTACAGGATGACCTCGCCCGGTGCTTCTTCGGTGCCGGCAAACATCGAACCCAGCATGGCCGTGGAGGCGCCGGCGGCAATCGCTTTCGCGAGGTCGCCAGAGAACTTGATGCCGCCGTCGGCGATGATCGGCACGCTGGTGCCTTCGGCAGCGCGGACACTGTCGAGGATGGCGGTCAGTTGCGGCACGCCAACACCGGCAACGATGCGCGTGGTGCAGATGCTGCCCGGGCCGATACCGACCTTGACGGCGTCGGCGCCGGCGTCGATCAACGAGCGGGTAGCGTCGTAGGTGGCGACATTGCCGGCGACGATCTGGACCTTGTTGGTTTCCTTACGCAGCCGTGTCACGGCCTGCGACACCAGACTGGAATGGCCATGGGCGGTATCGATGACCACCACGTCGGCGCCGGCCTCAACCAGGGCCATGGAGCGCTCGAAACCGGCATCCCCGACGGTCGACGCGCCGCCGACCAGCAGACGGCCGGACGAATCCTTGGCGGCGCTGGGATAGGCCTGGGACTTTTCCATATCCTTGACGGTGATCAGACCCACCGAACGATAGGCTTCGTCAACGACGATGATGCGCTCGATGCGGTGGCGCGCCATCAAGTCGCGGGCGCGGGACTGATCGACGCCGTCAGTGACGGTGATCAGATTTTCCGTCGTCATCAATTCGGCGGCGGTCTTGGAGTTGTCGCTTTCGAAGCGGATGTCACGGTTGGTCAGGATGCCGACCAACCTGTTGGTTTCACGCTCGACGACGGGAAAACCTGAAATACGACGGCGGGCAATGATGTCGCGGACTTCGCCAAGCTTGGTGTCGGGGTGGATGGTGATCGGGTTGATGACCATGCCCGACTCAAAGCGCTTGACCGCGCGGATCTCGTCGGCCTGTTGTTCGTTGGTCAGGTTGCGGTGGACGATGCCCAAACCGCCGGCCTGGGCCATGGCGACCGCCAGGGGCGCCTCGGTGACCGTATCCATGGCCGAAGAGACCAGCGGGATGTTCAGGTTCAGCGTGCGGGTGAAGCGGGTCTTCGTTTCGACCTGAGTGGGCACGACCTCAGAGGGGCCGGGCTCCAGCAAAACGTCGTCGAAGGTGAGGCCTTCGCGTATATCCATAAGGGACTCTCCATTTTGCGGCTTGTGCATAGGGGAATCCCCGATGGAGGTAAAGGGGCGCGCCAACAAATTATTGTTTCGCTTTACCGCCATCCTGTAACGCGCTGAAAAACCTGGTGGCAAAGCTGACGACAGGTCGCCGGAATGCTTCAAATTCAGCGTTGGCTCACTTTTACTCCACCCCAGGAAAGACGAAGCCGACCCGCAGGCCAGGGTGATTGTCGCACAACACGGGTCTTGCGTGGTGCGCCTGGGCAATCGCCGTAACCAGACTAAGTCCCAGGCCGAACCCCGGCGTGGCCCGGCTTTTTTCCAACCGGGCAAACCGCTTCAGAACATGGTGGCGGTCGGCCAGACATATTCCGGGGCCGTCATCGCTCACCGTCAGTTCGACGAGACCGTCACCACGTCGCAGGCTCAGTGAAACGAGCGTCCCCGAAGGCGTATGTCGCATGACGTTTTCAATTAGGTTGACCAGAAGTTGCGACATCAGGTGACGATCACCGTTGACGAACGCACCGGTTTCCAGGTCGGCCTCTAGCGTATAGCCCTTGGCCTCCAGATCGGGGCGGAAAGCATCCGCGACACGCTCGGCGATTTCACACACATCGATTCGGCTAAAGTGTTCGCGAACCTTCAGGGTCTCGATTTCCGATATCCGCAGCAGGGCATTGAACAGGTCCAGAATTTCCCGGCTGCGTTCCGACGCCCTTGTCAGCGCCAGGCGGAAGGTTGCGGCGTCGTGGGCGTCGGTGAGCGCTTCATCCAGGACCTGTTGCAGCCGGGCCAGTGGTGTGCGCAGATCGTGGGCTATGTCGTTCGACACCTGCTGCAGGTTGGTGACCAGTTCTGCGTTGCGGTCCAGCATCCGGTTGAGCGTTTCAGCCAGCCGGTCGAACTCGCTGTCGGTGTCGTCGCGTGCCATGCGCCGGTTCAAGTCGCCATCGATGATCGCCTGGGCCGTCGCATCGATCTTGCCCAGCCGCCGCCGGATCAGGATCCCCAGACCCAGTGCCCCTCCGACACCCATGACCAGCATGGCGCAAAAAACCGCGCCGAAAAGGCCGAACAGTTGCGCATCCATCTCATCGACGGGTGTGCGGTCCGCTGCCACGACCAGCATCAGGCCGTCGTCCAGCCGTCGCGTCAGGGCTTGCGACACGCCGCGCTTACCGTTGCCTTCTTCGTCATATAGGAATTCCACCCATCCCGGCTCCGGCGCCTTCGCCCGCAGGGTACCGGCCAACCGATTACCCTGGCGGTCGTCCAGGATATAGCCCATGCCGGTCACCCGGCTCTGCGCTTCGCGCTGGCCGATTTCGGCGGCGATGGCGGGCACACCGCCATTCTCGTAGATCGCAGTTAGTATTCCGGATTCGGTCTCGATACGCTGATCCAGTTGCGCTTCAACGGCTTCATGGGTCACCGTGTAAATGCCAAAGCAGATCGCCAGGGCCACAACGCTCAGCAGGACACTGACCGCTGTGGCCAGGCCCAGCACAGTCTTGGGAAGAAATCGTCTCATGGTGTGCGGATCATATAACCAGCGCCGCGCACGGTGATGATGGCATCGTCATCAAAGCCGGCGTTAAGCTTGGCCCGAAGCCGGCTGATATGGGTCTCGACGATATTGGTATGCGGATCGAAGTCGAAATCCCACACCCGCTCCAACAGCATGGCCTTGGTCATGACGCGATGAACATTACGCATCAGTTCCTCCAGCATAAGCACTTCACGCGGTTGCAACTCAATGCGTTTGCCAGCACGATGGACGGTACGCTTGCGCAGATCCATTTCGATGTTGCCGACGCGCAGGATCGTCTCGACTTCGACAACAGCCGGACGACGCATGATGACGTTCAGCCGCGCGCTGAGTTCCGAAAGGGCGAACGGCTTGGTCAGATAGTCGTCTGCCCCGTTTTCAAGCCCCTCGACCCGGTCGCTTATGCCGCCCATGGCTGTCAACAGGATAACGGGTGTGCGGTTGCCCCCGGCGCGCAGCATTTTCAGCACCGACAGGCCATCTTTTCCAGGCAGCATGCGATCCAGCACGATGGCGTCGAAGGATTCCTCCATGGCGCGGAACAGAGCCTCCGTACCGGTGCCGACCGTGGCCACGACATGCCCGGCTTGACTCAAGCCCCGTCGTATAAAATCGGCCGTCTCCGCCTGATCGTCCGCCACCAGTATTTTCATGCCAAAACCTTCATACCTCGGTCTTACTTGACCTCCGGGTTTTCGTCCACGGTCTGCCAACCGCCGCCCAGCGCCTTGAACAGGGCTATCTGACTGCGCGCAATCCTGACCTCGGAGGTGGCCAGGTCGCGTTCGGCAATATTGCGAGCGGTTTGCGCGTCCAGCACCCAAAGGTAACTATCTTCCCCCAGACGGTAGCGGCTTTGCGCCCGCGTGAACGCCTTGTCGCTTTCGGCGAAGGCGGCTTGCAAGCTGGCCTCGCGACTTAAGTCCGCCTGATAGGCTGCCAGGACCGTTTCGGTTTCGCGCAAGGCACCAAGCATGACGCCGTCGAACCTCGCCAACGCCGCGTTTGCCGTGCCCGTGGCAGCGGCAATCTTCGCCCGCTCTACATTTTGGTTCGGGAAGTTCCATGTGATCAGCGGCGTCATGAAGACGTCGAACCCGCCACCTATCTCACCGGCCGAGGCGCCGAGGCGAATGCGCGGATACAGGTCGGCGGTGGTAATATCGGTTCGCGCTGCGGCGGCGGCCAATTTTTGTTCCGCCTCGCGCACGTCCGGGCGTCGGGCCAGCAGGCCTGCGCCATCACCTGCCGGCAACACCGAGATAATACGCGGCAAGGTCCGGCAATCGCTATCGAGACCTGCCGCTTCGGCGGGCGGCAAGCCTTGAAGTGCCGCCAGGGTGTAAAGCGCACGTCGCCGCTCAGCCTGGAGGCTGGGTAATCCGGCACGGGTCGTTTCCAAAGCCGCCGTTGCCCGCGCCAGTTGCAGCGGCGAAACCTCGCCGAGGAGGAGTTGACTGGCGATCAGTTGGCGGGCTTGCGCCGCCGTATCGACCTGCGCCTGAAGCAGATCTTGATCGCGAGCTGCTGCACAAAGATCGACATAGGCGGAGACCGTGTCGGCGACGACGGTCACCCGAGCGGCCTCGAGCGTCGCCTGGGCGGCGTTGGCATCGGCTTCGGCCGCGCGCGTGACCGCGCTAAACCGGCCGAACAGATCGACCTCATAGGCGACCGTGAAGCCCGCCTCGTAGCTGGTTTTGGGAACACTGGACGTGCTGGGCTGAGTATTGGCCTTGTTGGGTCCGGCCCCGCTTTCCGCAACCGTCGCGATCCCCCGCGCCGCCTCGGCCTGACGGGTTATAGCGCGCGCTGTTTCGAGGTTGGCCCGGGCGGCGCGAATGTCTGTATTCGCCGCCAATGCCCTTTCGACATGGCGGTTCAGCACTGGATCGTCGAACAACCGCCACCAGTCGCCCGGTACCGGCGCCGTACTGACGGCATATCCCGTTTCCAGAAACGCCCCGACCGCGGGCACCGAGGTCGATGGAGCAACCGTCGGATGATTGGCGCAGCCGCCAGCCGCAACCAAAGCAACGAAAAAGACAGGCCTAAGCAGGTGTCTCATACCGTTACCTCCTGGCTCGCGGTTGGTTTCGCATGCTGGCCAAAGCGGGCATAGAGCGCCGGCATCAGCAGCAGGTTCAGCGCCGTCGAACTGATCAGACCGCCCAGGATGACTAGGGCCATGGGATGTTCGATTTCATGACCGGGTGCCTTGCCATTGATGATCAGCGGCAACAGGGCCAGGGCGGCGCACGACGCCGTCATCAGGATCGGCACCAGCCGCTCTTCGGCGCCGCGCAAGATCAAGCCCGGACCGAACGGCTCCCCTTCTCGGAATTCCAGGTACTGGTAGTGGCTGATCAGCATGATGCCGTTGCGCGCAGAAATCCCGAGCACGGTGACAAAACCGACCAACGAACCCAGGGACATCACGCCACCGGACAGGATGACGGCGACCACCCCACCCAGAAGGGCGAACGGCAGGCTGAGCGCGATCAGCGCCGTCAGGCGGATCGAACGGAATTCCAGCCAGATCAGCAGCAATACCCCCATCAGGCAGAAGCCGCCCATGATCATCAGGTCGCGCTTGGATTGTTGCAGGGCAGCATATTCGCCGAGGAATTCCGGATGGTAACCGGCCGCGAACTGCAACTGCGATACTCTGGCCTCGACGGCGCGGGCCACCGTACCAAGGTCGGAACCAGAGATATTCAGCGTGACATCGATGCGGCGCGATCCATTTTCCCGCTTGATCTCGTTGGCCGCTGGCATGACCAGGACGTCCGCCACGTCACCCAGACGCGCCTGACCGCCGCCCGGCGTGGCGATCATGGTATCGCGCAAGGCATGGAGGTCGCTGCGGACTTCCTTCGTGCCCCAAACCGTGACATCGACGCTCATCTGATTGCGAAAAATTTCCCCGACCTTGGACCCGGCGACCAGGGTGTTCGCCGCGCGGCGTACGTCCCCGGCGGACAAACCGTAGGCGGCCATGGCCTCAGCCTTGGGACGGATCTGAATCTGCGGGATCAGGCTCTGCTGCTCGACCTTCAGATTCGCGACACCAGGGATTCCGGCCACCGCCGATTTGACCTCCGCCGCCTTGGCGCGCAAAGTCTCCATGTCCGGCCCATAGATGCGTACCACCACGCTGGCCCCAGCGCCCGTCAGGACCTCCTTGATACGTTCACGCAAATAGGTCAGCACGTCGCGGTAAAGGCCGGGATAGCCGTCGATCGCGTCCTGGATTTTCCTGACGCTGGCGTCGTAGTCGGCCTTTTCGTCCAGGCTGATCCACAGTTCGGTGAAGTTGGGGCCATAGACTTCATCGCCGGCCTCGGCGCGGCCGATGTGAGAGCCGAAATTGCGCACACCCTCGATAGAGCGGAGTTCCTTCGACGCAAGTATGGTGATGCGATCCATGGCTTCAATTGAGGTGCCTGGTTTTTCGACAAAGTGCATCAGGAAGTCGGTTTCGCGAAAATTGGGCAGAAACTGGTCCTTCGTCGTGATGTAGCCCACGGCCGCCACCATCAAACCCGCGGCGATCAGCCCCATAGCCAGTTTCGGCCGCCCCACCATGGTCGGCAGGAAGGCGCGATAGGCCCCTTTGAGACCGCTTACCATGGCCGGTTCGGTCTTTTCGCCCGACGACTTGGGCATCAGCAGCAGGCAAAGGGCCGGCGTCAGGGTCAGGGCAATCAGGAGCGACGAGGCAATGGCCAGAATATACGCCGTGGCCAAAGGCCGGAAAAAGCTGCCCGACACCCCGCCCATGAAGAAGACTGGCAAAAAGACCAGCATGACGATCAGGCTAGCGAAAACCACAGCCGTGCGGACCTCGAGGGACGCCGCCAGCACCACCTCGAACGCCGGTTTTGGAGTCGCCAACTGGCGGTTCAGACGCAATCGGCGACCGATATTCTCAACATCGATGATGGCATCATCGACGATTTCTCCCAACGCTATGACCAGGCCGGCAATGACCATAGTGTTCAGGCCTTGTCCGGTCAGGGAAAGGACATAGGTGGCGCCCAGCAGCGAAAGCGGAATGGCGGTCAGGCTGATCACCGCCGCGCGCCAGTCACGGGTGAACAGGATCAGCACACCGGCGACCAGGGCGCAGCCCAGCCAAAGGGCCTGGGTAAGGTTGTGGATCGAGCGCTCGATAAAGGTCGCTGGCCGGAAAATGGTAGAATCGACGTCGATCCCGCTCAGGGCGGGCTTCAGGTCAGCCAGGGCAGCTTCGACGCCGCGCGTGACGTCAAGGGTATTGCCGCCCTGCTGCTTCTCGACGATCAGCAACAGGCCCGGTACGTCGTTGATGATGGCGTCACCGATCGGCGCGGCATGGCCTTCGGTAACCGTGGCGACATCGCCGATACGGATCGGTGCGCCGTTGCTCAGCTTGACGACGGTCAGGGCCAGGGCGGCCGGTGTTTCGGCGGCAGACAGGTGGCGCACGGCCAGGCGCTGGTTCGGTGTATCGATAAAGCCGCCACCCCCGACCAGGGCCGCATCACCGGCTGCACGCTGAACGTCCGCGACCGTCACACCGGCCTGCGCCAGACGGGCAGGATCGACCAAGACCTGAAGCTGGCGGTCGCGCTGGCCCCACACGGCAACATTGGCGACGCCGGGAACGGCCATCAACTTCGGCCGAACCGTCATGCGCACGATGTCCGACATCGCCATCTGGTCCATGGTCTTCGACGACATGCCGATCTTCATGGCACGGCTGGTCGCCGACAACGGCGGTAGCATGACAGGCGGGCGCACCGACGAAGGCAGCCTAGTGGCGACCAGGGCGACGCGTTCCTGCACCAGTTGCCGGGCGCGGATGACGTCGGTCCCTTCCTTGAGGATCACGACGACTGAGGACAGACCCAAAACGGATTTCGAACGCAACGTCTTCAGTCCGGAGACGCCGTTGATGGCGGTTTCCAGCGGGACGGTTACCAGGCTTTCGACCTCCTCGGTCGACATGCCGGGTGCTTCGGTCTGGATTTCGACCATGGGCGGCGCGAATTCGGGAAAAACGTCTAGGTCGGTATGAGGTATCGCCCGCAGGCCGACGACCATGAAGATGGCAGCCAGGGCGAGGACAAGGATGCGTTGACGCAGGGCGTTGGTGACAAGCCAGTTGAGCATGATCATCCCCTACTTCGCGCCGAATTCGGTACCGAACAGCTCGGCCGCGCCTGCAGTAACGACCTCGTCGCCGCTCTTCAGGCCGCGATTGAGCTGGAAATAACCGTCCTTCGCTGTGGCAATCTCGACCCTCCTGCGTTCATAGGCATGGGGTCCGGTGCGGACATAAACCCATTCGCCGCCATAGATGTCCCGCAGCAAGGCCGACGCCGGAATGGTCAAGCCGGTATCGGGTGCCCCGCGGACCGGCAGTTCGACAGAAACCCTTTGCCCGACGCTGACGGCATTACCTGTATTGCTGAAACCGAAATAGAGGTCGACCGTTCCGGCCGCGGCATTGGCCGAGGGCGGCGCATTTACGGGCTTCGCCGTCAGACGCACGCCCTCGCCGCCCAGAGGCTGGACGGTGGCGGTGGCCTGTCGGTCGATGCGCTCGAGGTCACCGGCATAGACGGTGGCGCGCACCCATAGATAGCCCTGCTGGTTCAGCGCTGACACGGCCGGTCCCAACAGGGCACGTTGGGCATGCGCTGCTTTTAGATTGGCCTGCGCGACAGTCACCG
>NZ_GL883079.1:635571-679496 GCF_000204015.1 Asticcacaulis biprosthecium C19
TTCCGCCTTGACCAGGTCGTCGGCACGTCTGGCCGCTGTCTGGGCGAGCTCCTGTTGAGCCTGAGCACGAGCGACATCGCCATCAGCGCGGGCCTGGTTTGCTGCAAGGGCTGCAGGGTCGCTGGTCCCGCCGGCGGTGCCCGGCGCCACGACTTCGCCATGAACCCTCATTGCCTGGCCCAGGGCGCCTTCACCGACAGCGACAGTGGTCAATCCAAGACGATTTTCCGCGTCGGCTGTCAGGGTCAGCTTCAGCAGTTCGGTTTCGTGGCCGATCACTTCGAGGGTCGCCGGCTTCACCGGGCCTGAAGCTTTTTTCGGCGGTTCGCAGGCAACCAGGATAAAACCTGCCAGGGCGATAAGTCCCGATATTCCAAGTCTGGACATGTCTTCCGTCTCCCGCGAGTCTTCGCGGCAGCCATAGCCTGTTCGTCCTTCGCTGCGGCTGGCGGCATCTATACAAAATGCGAAGGTTTCGGTCGGAAATTGATCAGGTGCGGAGCGAAACCAACACAGCACCAACGGCGATCAGACCGACACCTGCCCAGTTGGCCAGGCTCAGCTTTTCGCCCAGGAACAGCACGGCAAAAGCGGCGACAAAGACGACACTCAGCTTGTCGATCGGTGCGACTCGGGCGGCGTCACCCAGCTTGAGGGCATGAAAATAACAGAACCAGGATGCCCCCGTGGCCAGACCCGACAGAATGAGAAACAACCACGTTCGGTTGGAGATGCTCGACGGGTTGTGCCAGCTTCCCGTCGCGACGACCAGGAGACCGGCTGCGAGCAGGATCACAATCGTCCGGATGAACGTCGCAAGGTTGGAGTTGACGTTTTCAACTCCAACCTTGGCGAACACAGCCGTAAGCGCTGCGAATCCCGCCGATAACAAGGCCCAGAACGGCCAGGACATGTAGAAGGTTTTCATCACCGCAAAGTATGGTTGAAAGGCGTCGGAGGCAATTGAGAAATCCCCAACCAAGACCATTTGCAGGTGCCTCCAAGACAGGGCTCAGGCCGCCGTCATCTACAACCCGGTAATCGACGTCCCCAACATGGCAGGAACACCACGCGCAACGGCAGCATGGTCTCGTGGTACGTATCCATGCCCTGGATCATCGTGGCAGTTCATGGGTCGCAGGCGATGGAACAAATTGTTGTTTCGGTTGTCGTGGTGTCTGTAACGCCGCCGGATCTGTGGTAGGCTGGGGCGGTTCTATGGAGGGGGAAACGATGTGGATCTTGCCGCGCATTTTCTTGAGCGTTCTGGGCGCCGCCGCCGCACGGGCGGCGGCCATCGGCCTGATGGCCTATGGCGTTATCGGCGAACGCACGGCTATTTCCGGTTTTGAGCTGGCCTCGACCATGCTCAGCCTCACTTTTTTCCTCAGCCTGATCATCGCCGCTATCATCGGCATACCAATGTTTGCGGGCCTGATCCGGCGTGGTCGCCTGAGGTGGTGGTCTGTAACCTGGCGGTCGTTTTTCGTCGGGTTTGTCGTGGTCAACCTGGTCGGTGTGGCCTTGTACGGCTTGGGCGCACCTGCGATCTGGGTGCTGGTGCCGCTGTATGCCCTGATTTTCCTGTCACCTTATCTGATCCTTAGCCCATTGGCCGGTCTGACGGCCCTACTGGTATGGAAGACGTTTCCCGCGAACCCGTGGGGGCACGAACGTCAGGAACCAGCGGCATGACACATCCGCAGGCCCAGCCGGTACCGATCGGCCTTCGGGCATGTGTTGCGGCCCTCGCCGGACCGCTGTCCTTAACGCTCATCGGAACCATGTTTTCGCTCTTGAAATCGGGGTGCGGGCCTTCAGGGGTAGACCTGAACTGCATTTTTGTGACGGGTCGAGGTTCCATCAGTTTGTTCGTGTGGTTGTTGCCGTGCGTAGCGCTTCCCGGAATGCTGGCGCTGCTCGGATTGGCGCATCTGAAGATGGACTATTGGTGGTCCATGACACTCGCTGGTTTCGTCATAGGCTACGGCATCTCCGGTGCTTGGGGACTCCTTAGCCCACCACATTTAGGTACCGATATTCCCGCCGAGGCCTGGCACGCCTGGAATCCCCTGTTTCTAGTCTTCGGCGGTATGGGTGCCTTGACAGGTCTTTTCATGTGGGCGGCGTGGCGCGGTCTGCGGTCAAAAGCACATGTGGATGTGCCGAGTGACGCTTAAGCCGCGTCATAGGCAGCGCGCAACCAGCCCAGCAGTTCCTTATCGACCTGAGCCCCTGCCGTCACCCGGACACGATGCGTCACCATGGTATTCCAGCTTCCGGCGGCTTCGAGACGTTCGCCAGGATCATAGCCTTTGAGCTTGATGCCGACATCCATACGCTCGACGCCGATCTGAACAATGCCGAATTTTTTCTTGCCGCGGTTCAGGTTGATGTAGCTCTGCGCAGGCGCAAACTCCACATCGCCACCAAAGGCTGTCACGTCTGCTGCCAAGGCGTCAAAAGCTGTCCGCCACGCCGCCTTGTTACCGGAAAAATGCGCGGCGAGCTTGTCGTCGTCCGATGACGGACCGCCGGTGGCTGCTTGCTTCAACACGGCCGCGATGGCGTTGGCATGGCCGTGCCCCAAGCCCAGCTCCCCCTTGGCCCAGGCGAGGATATCGGCGTGTTGCGTCAAGCCGCGTTCGGCGGCGATACGGCGAAAGTCGTCGGGGCCCAGCCCCGTCTTTTCGCGGATGGTATCGAGATAGGCCTGGAACGACATGCTAACCGATCTTTTCGGCCTTGGTGATGTTCTTGTAGACCGACAGAACCGGAATACGGAAACCGTAATAGCTGATCTTGAACCGTCCCTGCTCAGCCAGCTTGCCCTGAATATCCGACGAGTTGAACTTGAAATAGTGCAGGCTGTCGGTGTTGCGATAGGTGCCGTCATTGGTGAAAACCAGATAGACATCCTGGCGATCGCCGTTGCGCTCCATCAGCTTGTTCTCGACATGGGTGACCGTGACCTCGGCCGAGCCCGCCGTCCAGTAGGGATAGGTCGCCCAGCCCAGGAACATGGCCACGACGACGACAAGAATAGCAACAACCAGTTTCTTCACAGCCAACCCTCCATCTTACAAAATAAGCTTAGCCTCGCGATGGCAGGGCGGCAATGGCAATTAGCCTCTGAACCCCGTCGCGACGATGTAGATTTCCGTCGAGCCAGCGCGGCTGGACTTGGGTTTCATATGTTTGACCACATCGAAGGCGAGTTTCAGCTTCAGCAGCAGTTCTTCGGTCTCACCACCCTGGAAAGCCTTGGCAACAAAGGCGCCACCCGGCTTTAGGTTTTCGAGCGCGAAATCGCCGGCCATCTCCAGCAAGCCCATGATCTTGAGGTGGTCGGTCTGTTTGTGGCCAACCGTATTGTGCGCGAGGTCGGACAGTACGATATCGGGCTTGCCGCCCATCAATTCGATCAGTTGCGGCCCGATGGCCGGATCGGTGAAATCGGCCTCCAGTATATCGGCGCCCGGCACCGGATCGACCGGCAACAGGTCGACGCCGACCACATGCGCCGCGCCACGCTTTTTCGCAACCTGGACCCAACCGCCCGGGGCACAGCCCAGGTCGATGACCCTAGAGCCGCGCTTGAGCAGGTGAAAGCGCTCGTCGATCTCGATCAGCTTGAAGGCGGCGCGCGACCGCCAGCCCTCGGCCTTGGCCTGCTGGACGTAGGGGTCGTTCAATTGCCGCTCCAGCCACTTGGCGGAGGATTGCGTGCGGTACTTGGCAGTCTTGACGGCGGTGTGGCCTTTGCCGCGGCCGGCCAGGGTTCCGCCTTCGGGCGGCTTGACCATACGGCGGCGTTCGGGCTCTTCGGGGGTATCGTTCATGTCGCGTCTATAACAGTCCCTTGTGGAGCACGGAAGGAAAAGGTTCCAATTCCTTTCTTACATGCAAACCGCTAAACCGCCCGTAGCCCGAAAGGAGGCCCCATGCGCCCTGCCCTGTTCCTGATACCGCTGCTGATGCTGTCCGCCTGCGGGCCATCCGAAAAGCCGGCCGATGTCGCCACCGCCGCCGAAGCGCAGGCCGTCCAAGCTTTTGTCTCCTCCAGCGGGCCGCAACTCACCTTTGTCGACTCCTCGGAAATGGCCGGCTCCTGCCGCCTGGAAATCGGCGACGAGGAAGCCCGTAAGCTGGTCAAGCGCTGCACCCTGCTGTCGCCACCCACCCATCCGCCCTGCCACGTCGACAATTCGTGCAAGATGATCCACGACGAAATCAAGCGTGCCTGCGAGCAACTTCCCATCAACCGGCAACTGCCCGCCGAATGCGGCTGACGATTCCGGTTTGCAATCCCTCAGCCTAACGCCTATGTCAGGGCCGCAATTTTCTGCCCACAAGGAACCTCCACCATGGCCGATGATCCCGAAAACACCCTCATCCTGACGCTCGACACCGGCCCGGTGACGATCCGCCTGCGCCCCGATCTGGCGCCAAACCACGTCAGCCGCATCAAGGAACTGGCGCGCGAAAGCTTCTATGACGGCATCGTCTTCCACCGCGTTATCCCGGGCTTCATGGCCCAGGGCGGCGACCCGCAGGGCCAGGGCTTTGGCGGTTCGGGCAAGAAGATCAAGGCCGAGTTTAACGCTGAACCCCATATTCGCGGCGTCTGCTCGATGGCCCGCTCGCAAAACCCGGACTCGGCCGACAGCCAGTTCTTTATTTGCCTGGACGACGCCCGCTTCCTGGACAAGCAATACACGGTCTGGGGCGAAGTGACCGAAGGCATGGAAAATGTCGACGCCCTGCCCAAGGGTGAGCCGCCGCGCACCCCCGGCAAGATCGTCACCATGCGCGTCGCCGCGGACGTTGCCTGATCGGTGACCACTCGCGTCACAACTTAAAGGCTTGTTAAGACCCATACCCTTAAAAGTATGGGTCTTAGTTTAGTAGCGTAATAGTAGCAGAGTACCATGCCCAAGCGTTCGCGTATCAGCCTGAATATCGATGCCGCTAATCGCATCCTGTTTGTCCGCCTGCACAGTCTGTGCGATGACCATAACACGCCCGACCTGATAGACAGCCTGAGCCAGGTGGACGAGTCCTGGTCCTACGATGCCCTGTTCGATTTCCGCCGCTACGAAGCGGATCTCTCCGGCGATTACCTGTCCTTCCTCACGCAGAAATGGACCGCCCTGACCGAAGGCCGCGACCGCGACCGGCGGATGGCTCTGGTCAGTCCCTGCCCCGTCCTGAACCTGCAACTGCGCGAGATGCGCAGCGCCATGCCCGACCGTGGCATCGCCGTGTTCGAATCCTTCGACGAAGGGCTGGACTGGCTGAAAGCCGATACGGCCCTGGCTGCCTGAACCGACATTCGGCGGCCATCTCAACAAAGCCTTAAGTCCGTTGTGGCAGGGTGACTATCCACTGCCAGGACTGAGCCCGTCATGAGCCGATCGCGGATAACTATCACCTTTGACGAGACCAGTCGCATCTTCGTTGCGCGCTATTTCGGCGAGATCGAAGGCGATGATATCAATGACGGCATGATGGGACAACTGCTCAAGGTCGATGAAATCTGGACCTATGACTGCATCATCGACATGCGTCGCTATGACGGCACCGTCCTGGTCGGCGAGATCGAAGACCTGGGCAAGCGCTGGGCCTTGTTTGCCAATGGCCGCGATCGTGGCTGTTTCACCGCCATCATCAGCGACGATTCCCTGGTCCGGGCGCGCCTTCCGGTAACCCAGTCGCTGTTTCCGACGCGCACAACGGAACTATTCAACAGTTTTGATGAAGGGCTGGACTGGATCAAGGTCCAGCGTGGCTACTTACAGAAAGCCCTGGCTGTTTAAGCCTTGACCTGAGCGACGTTTGCGCGTTTGAGACGCGCCATGCTGGTTTCCGACTTCGACTTTGACCTACCCGACGACCTTATCGCCCTGCGTCCCGCCGAGCCGCGCGAATCCGCACGCCTGTTGCGCATCGACGCGCAAGGCGGTCTGACCGATGCCAGGGTCGGGGACATTGCCGCCTTCTTGAAATCCGGCGACCTGCTGGTCGTCAACGACACCAAGGTCCTGCCGGCGCAACTGCACGGGATCCGCCGCCGAGATGGCGCCGACGTCGCCATCGAAGCCACCCTGATCAAGGCCACCGGTGCCACCCAGTGGCAAGCCTTCCTGAAGCCCGGCCGCAAGGTCCGTATCGGCGATGACTTGCATTTCGGCAGTGATATCAAACTACAAGCGACCGTCGCCGCCAAGGCGGAAGACGGCCGCTATACGCTCGACTTCCACCACACGCCCGAGGTGCTAGTCGAGCGGCTTCATGTCATCGGCGCCATGCCCTTGCCACCCTACATACGGTCGAAACGGCGCGAAGACGATCAGGACAAGCGCGACTATCAGACCGTCTTCGCCAATGAGGAAGGGTCGGTCGCCGCCCCGACGGCGGGCCTGCACTTTACTTCTCAATTACTGGAAGTGTTGCAATCGCAAGGGGTCGGCATAGAGCGGATTACCCTACATGTCGGCGCAGGCACCTTCCTGCCAATGAAGGTCGAGGACACGCGCGACCACATCATGCACGCCGAACTCGGCGTCATCTCCGCGGAGTCTGCCGCGCGTATCAATGCCGCCCGGATCGCCGGCGGCCGGATCGTCTGTGTGGGGACGACCTCGCTGCGGTTGCTCGAAAGCGCTTGCGATCCGCAAGGCACCATTCACGCCTTTGCTTCCGAGACTGCCATCTTCATCACACCCGGTGTGGTGGTGCGGTCGTGCGACCTGGTGCTGACCAATTTTCACCTGCCCAAGTCGACCCTGTTTATGTTGGTCAGCGCCCTGGCCGGAACCGATACGATGAAGGCCGCCTACCGCCACGCCATCGAAACCGGCTACCGCTTCTTTTCCTACGGCGACGCCTGCCTGATCGACAACATTTCTAAAAACCAAGAAACGTAACATGAGCGCTTTTCCCTTTACGATCCATGCGTCACAAGGCCAGGCCCGCACGGGCGTGCTGAAAACGCCGCGCGGTGATATCCCGACTCCCATCTTCATGCCCGTCGGTACGGCCGCTACGGTCAAGGCGCTGACCCTGGACATGGTCCGGCAGAGCCACGCCAAGATCATCCTGGGCAACACCTATCACCTGATGCTGCGACCGGGGCCCGAGCGGGTGAAACGGTTGGGCGGGCTGCATAAGTTCATGGGCTGGGACGGTCCGATCCTGACCGACAGCGGCGGATTTCAGGTGATGAGCCTGTCCAAGATCTCCAAGGTCAAGGAGGACGCCGTCACCTTCGCCTCGCATATCGACGGGTCGAAACACGTCCTGTCGCCGGAACGGTCCATCGAGATCCAGGCCGACCTGCTGGGCTCGGACATAGTCATGCAGCTTGACGAGTGCGTGTCATGGCCGGCCGAGGAAAAGCGCGCCCAGGAAGCGCTGCAACTGTCGGCGCGGTGGGGCCTGCGTTCAAAGCAGGCGTTCGGCACGCGCGACAGCCAGGTTTTGTTCGGCATTCAGCAGGGCTCGACCTTCGAGCACCTGCGCCGCGAATCGACCGACCGTCTACTGGGCATCGGTTTCGACGGCTATGCCATCGGTGGGCTGGCCGTAGGCGAAGGCCACCGCGCCATGTGTGACACGTTGGATTTTTGTGCCCCCCTGCTGCCATGGGACAAGCCGCGCTATCTGATGGGGGTCGGCAAGCCGATCGACCTGCTGGAAGGCGTGGCGCGCGGCGTCGACATGTTTGACTGCGTGCTGCCGACCCGGTCGGGCCGCCATGGCCAGGTGTGGACCTGGGACGGACCGATCAATATGAAGAACGCCCGCTTCGCCGAGGACGACACGCCGCTGGACGCGACCAGCGACTGCCCGGCCAGCCGCGACTATTCCAAGGCCTATCTGCACCATCTCGTTCGCGCCGAGGAGATCCTGGGGCAGATGCTGCTGTCGTGGCACAACATCGCCTTCTTCCAGGCCCTGATGATCCGGATGCGTGGCGCCATTGCCGCTGGCACCTTCGACAGCCTGCGCGCTGACCTACTCAGCCGTTGGACGCGTGACTAGGTTTTGACGCATCGTGTTTATCCAAAAGGTGCCAAAGTTCGTTTCTGGCACTTTTGGGCATGACGCTACGTAAACTGCATTTTCGCCACAGTGGCGAGCTTTATGACGCACATGCAGCAATTCTGTTGCAAATGCGTCATGGCGGCGTAACCCTGCGCCTATTGCGGACCCCACAACGGGGCCGGATCAATAAACCGGGCAGGCAGCGGCAAGGAAGGCACGTCTCTTCACATCTGAGGGAACATGCCCATGTTGTCATCGAAATCCACGCGTCTCGCCGTCCTGCTGGGCGGTGTCTCCACCCTTATTCTTGCCTCCGCCCTTCCGGCGATCGCGCAGGAAGGCGACGAAGTCATCGTTACTGCCACACGGCGCAGCGAAGCCGCCCGCGACGTCCCCGTCGCCGTCTCGGCCATCTCCGGCGAAAAGCTCGGGGTCCTCAACTCTTCTGGCCAGGACATTCGTATGCTGTCGGGGCGCGTGCCGTCCCTGATCGCCGAATCGTCGTTCGGCCGGACCTATCCACGTTTTTACATCCGCGGCCTGGGCAATACCGACTTCGACGTCAATGCCGCCCAGCCGGTGTCGGTCGTCTATGACGACGTCGCCCTGGAAAGCCCGCTGCTGAAAGCCTTCCCGGTGTTCGACGTTGCCTCGGTCGAAGTCCTGCGCGGCCCGCAAGGCACGCTGTTCGGCCGCAACACCCCAGCCGGTGTGATCAAGATCAATTCCGCCAAGCCATCGGATGTTTTCGGCGGCTTCGGCAGCGCCTCGATCGGCACCTATGGCAGCACCAACCTGGAAGCCGCGGTCACCGGGCCGATCACCGAAGGCATCAATTTCCGCCTGTCGGGCCAGATCCAGCATCGCGACGACTGGGTCGAGAACACCGCCACGACCGGCGTCGCCAACGACATGCTGGAAGGCTATACCGACCGCGCCGTTCGCGCTCAGTTGTCGTATACCAAGGGTAGCTTCGACGGCCTGTTCAACATCCACGCCCGCAGCCTGGACGGTACGCCGCGCGTTTTCCGCGCCGGCTTGTTCAAAAAGGGCACTAACGATTTCTCCGACGGCTTCGATGTCGAAAAGGTCGCCCTGGACGGCGTCACGTCGCAGGAACTTTCGTCGTCGGGCGTCGGCCTGCAACTGAACTACAGCTTCGACGGCGTTGGCACCCTGCGCTCGATCACCGGCTATGAGACCGCCAAGGTCGAGAGCTCGGGCGATATCGATGGCGGCGACACCTATGTCTTCCCGCCGCTGGGCCTGAACAACGCCCTGTTCCCGAGCAGCACCGGAGGTATCTCCAAGCCGCAGGAACTGAGCCAGGAAGTGCGTTTCGAGTTTGAACCTTGGGGCAATTTCAGCGCCCAGACCGGCGTCTATTTCTTCGAACAGAAGCTGTTTTACAACGAACTGAACTTTGACGGCGCCGGCGTCGCCAACGCCAATGTCCTCCACGAAAACTACCAGACCAACACCGGCCTGTTTGTGTCGGGCGTATACAAGCCCACAGAACTGCTGACCGTACGGGGCGGTCTGCGTTTCTCGGCCGACCGCAAGACCGACGAGATTTCCGGTACCCCAGTGGTGTCCGGCGTTACCCTGCCGGCTGAGACCACGGTGCGCGGTGACAATGTCTCGGGCGACCTCAGCGTCACCTACGAACTGACCCCGACGACCAACCTCTACGGCCGAATCGCCACCGGCTATCTCGGGCCTGCGATTCAGGATCGGGTCAACTTCGTCTTCACGCCGACCGTGCCGACCGTGGAAGCCCAATCGACCATCTCGTATGAAGCCGGTATGAAATCGGTTTATTTCGAGCGCAAGCTGAGCCTGGCGGCTTCGGTTTACAGCTTTGAAACCGAAGACCTGCAACTGACGGCGGTCGGCGGCAGCAACAATTCAGCCAAGCTGATCAATGCTGACAAGGCAATCGGTTACGGACTGGAACTGGACCTGACCGCCAAGCCGATGGCCAACCTGCTGCTGACGGCCGGTGCCAGCTATAACTACACCGAAATCCAGGATGCGACCCTGGGCGTTGGTCCTTGCGGCTCAGGCATGTGTACGGTCAAGGATCCGATCGTCGGTGGGCTGGCCATGATTGACGGTAACCCCTTGCCCCAGGCGCCGAAATATGTCGCCAACTTCACGGCCCGCTATGCCTGGCCGCTCGACAATGGGGCGCAGATCTTTGCCTACACCGACTGGTTCTACCGTTCCGAGGTCAACTTCTTCCTCTATGAAGCGGTCGAATTCGAAGGCAAGCCCGAGTTCATTGGCGGCCTGCGGGTCGGATATCTGAGCGACGACGGCACCGAGTACGCCGCCTTCGTCCGCAACATCACGGACGAGATTCGCGCCGAAAGCGCCATCGACTTCAACAACCTGACCGGCATGGTCAATGATCCGCGGACCTTCGGTCTGTCGATCCGCAAGTCGTTCTGACCAACAAAAACAGCCTGAAAAAGAGAAACGGCCGGGAATGTCCCGGCCGTTTTTTTATCTGCGTTTCTTGCTGGTCCGCTTTTTCGACGTCGTCTTCTTTACCGGTACGTCTGCGACGGGCTTAGGCGGCTGAACGTAGGTCTCGACATAGACCCGCGGCTTGAACCACGAGGGCGCCGCTGGCGGGGCGCAGTTCTTGTTCATGCCGACACCCTTCAGGTAGGCGCGACGCACCTTGCCGGCCTGGATAGCGTTGTCGAGTTGCTTCTGGTGCTTGTCAGCGCCCGACAGGTAACGAATCGCGCCGCGGAAGGGAACAATGCCACGGGTCGCGCCACGCACCGCACCGACGGCCTGCTTATTGGCGAAGGCCTTGCCTTTTTCGCTATTGGTACGCTCGTCCTTGGGGGGCGGGGGTTCGTCGAAATCCCGGCCCAGCAGAGCGTCCAACTGCGCGACCTGAGAGGCGATGGCTTCGCAGTTGTCCAGCCCCGCCAGGTCGTAGGGCTTGATGACAGCGTTTTGCAGGATTTCCGGAATGTCCTGGCGCTTGAGATTGAAGTCTTCGAGCGGCGCGGTAAAGGCGTCACCCCAGTCGTTATTGTCCTCAGTGCTCTGGCGCATGCGTTCGGTGCTGGCCGATTCACGGCCGCGGCCATCCTCGCGCGCCCCATTCTCTGGACGGACCTTGTCGCCCTCACGCGGCGGCGCCGTATCGATGGGATATTCCGGCGATGACGCGCAGGCGCCAAGGCTCAGTGAAACTATCATTAAACAGGCTGTGACGAAAACCGTCCGGCTTCGTGTCATGGTTCGCCCCCCATCAGCCTGATCAGGCCATAAGCTCATTCACCCGCCTCCGCCCCGACTGTACTTATGACAGCTTCCGGGCATAAAAAAACAATACACAAAAATGGCCTCGCGCGCTTGCGCAATGCGGAACTCCCCTCTATGTAGTCGCTCACGTTTGATCCACCCTTTTTGGTTCCGGGTCAAGCCGTTACGTCTTTGGCAAGAGCCCGTAGCTCAGCTGGCTAGAGCATCTGACTTTTAATCAGAGGGTCCTGGGTTCGAGTCCCAGCGGGCTCACCAAGTCAACTTAAATTGGCTTGCGTGACATAATCATGGCAAAGACGACATTTACCCCATACAATATGTGGCCAATTGTTACCGGCCGGCGCGCCGCCGCTTCGGTCGGCGTCTGAAGACGAAGTCTGGCCGGTCTTCACGATGGACAGCAGCTTCGTCCGTGGTGAAAGCGTGAGGCGCTGGAATTTGAGGCAGCGTCGCCTCTCGCACCCTGCAGCTTTGCATGTCTGTTTCCGTCGCTTCAAGATGAAGCGGCACACGCCCTAAGACCGCGTGTATGGTGGCTTTCGCGTGTGGCATTTTGCCACTCATCCTGCGCGCGGCAGCGAACGTAATCCCTTCAGTATCTCGTCCGGCGCCCGGCCTTAGCCAGAGGCTGCTCAGTGGATTGCCGGCGATCGGACAGCCTTTTTTAACCAGGTCCTTCTGAACGGATTGTTGCCATGACCGTCGCTATGCAGCCTCGCAAGCTGAATTTGAGCATCGCCAGCGCCGCCATGTTGCCGATGGTCCGCAAAGAACCCTCCATGTCTTTGGCCGCTATCGCGGAGGCTGGTCTGCGTGGCGGGGCAGACGGCATTTTGCTCCACCTGACCGATGAGCGTTGGCTGGTCCGCGAGGACGATTTCGAGCAGGTCAGGCGAGTCTGTTCGGAGATGGACAGGTCATTTCAGTTGCGCCTGTGGAGCGCAGGCCCGCTGATCACGACGGCGCTGAAATTTCGGCCCGATGTCGTCTGTTTAACCGCCGAGAGCAAGATCGGCAGCCCCCAAAGCTATGGCCTCAGTTTCCGCGGCAACCTGGGCCAAATCAAATCTGCCTGTCAGCGTTTGAAAGACATTGGCGCACGCTGCTACGTCTCGATAGATGCAGGCCTGGAGGCAGTTGAAAACGCGCTGAAATCTGACGTTGACGGCATCGAATTCGACACGAGCGATTTGTGCGACGCTATACGGGGCGGCAATCTGAAACTTGTGGACGAAAGATTTACCCACCTTTCCTCCATGGCGCGCTATGCGTCGCGGCACGGATTGGGCGTACAGGCCGGGCACGGGCTGGATTTTGAAGCGCAGCGGCTGCTGGCGCGCGTCCCCCAGATCCGCGGGATCAATATGGGGCGTTATCTTATCGGTGGCGCGCTGATGCATGGCCTCACCGCCATGGTCGCCGAGGCCAAAGGGATCATGCTTCATGCCGGGAGCGGTCTGGATGGTCTCGACGCGCGCCGGCAGGCCTGTCTCTATCGTGCAAACTATCGCGGCTTCCGCGAGATGGACATCATCATGTCATCCTTCGCGCAGGCTGTCGTGCCTGCCCTGGTAGATCCCGACCTGTTCATGTTCGAGCACATCCTAGAAATGCCCGACCATGACCTTTACGAACGGATCAGGTCCACGAACGAACCGGAACAAGGCCTGCACATCGAACTGCTGACCAACCTGCGCGACCACTACAAACAGAGCCGTTGGCTTTGCCAATGAGGCCCACAGGCCGCCGCCACGACGCCTCAGTTCGCCAGTCGCACCTTGGGCAGATAGCGCCCATTCTCATAGCGATCGAACAACAGACGGGTCTGTGGGTGGTGCAGCGGCCCACCGGCGGTGTCCGGGCATAGATTGCCTTCGGAGGCATAGGCGACATAGTGGCTGTCGCCGTTCTCAGCCAACAGATGATAGAAGGGCTGGTTCTTGCTCGGACGTACGCTCTCGGGAATGGCTTCCCACCATTCGTCGGTATTGGCGAACTCGGGATCGACATCGAAGATGACGCCACGGAACTCGAACAGATTGTGCTTCACGATCTGACCGATATCAAATTTTGCGCGCTGTTCTTGCATGTTTGAGACCCGTACTCCCCCTGAGCCCGATCATAGTGCACCCGGTTGCCAGCGGATTTCATGCCCCTTCCCCATTCGGTTGTCGGCTTTTTTGCATTTTCATGAACGGCGGAATGTGGTTAACGGCGAATATATCAAAAGCCGGACCTATCCCGCTGAATCTCATAATCTTTCAAAAAGCGGTTGGCATTGTAACCGCCTCGCCCTAAGGTACCTGTGAAGGGATGCCGCGGGCGTCCAACGCAATAAGCGGGGTATGAGCCATGACCGGGGCTCCCTCATATGTGCGGCGGGGCACCGCCGCAGGCCGCCGTGATTCGGCGCCAAAAGGTGGACGCGAGTCCGGCATCTATGCCGCGCTCGACCTCGGCACCAACAATTGCCGCCTCATGATCGCCACCTTCAGCAATTCGCAGTTCAAGATCGTCGAGGCCTTTTCGCGCATCGTTCGGCTAGGCGAAGGCCTGGCCCATTCCGGCCGGTTGCACGACCGCGCCATGGAACGCGCCATGAAGGCGCTGAAGATCTGCGCCGAAAAGATCGAAAAGCGCGGCGCTGCCCAGGTTCGCGCCGTCGCTACGCAGGCCTGCCGCATCGCTCGCAACGGCCGCGACTTTATCGCCCGCGTCGAGCGCGAGACGGGCCTGAAACTGACCATCATCAGCCCTGAGGAAGAAGCCCATTTGTCGGTCATGGGTTGCGCCTCCCTGCTGGATGGCCGCGACCTGGATCCGATTGCACGGGCAGCCCTGGTCATGGATGTCGGTGGTGGGTCGACGGAACTGAGTTGGGTCGAACTGGCCCAGGGTGGCGCCGGCGAAGGCGATGGGTCGCAACTGGATGCCCAACAGCGGACACTGCGCATGAGCCGGCACATGCCACGGCCGCGCCACTGGATTTCGCTGCCGGTCGGAGTCGTCAACCTGGCCGAACGCTTTCCGGAGCCGGAGACCGGCGATCCGGAAGCCTGGTTCGAAACCATGGTCGATGACGTGACCCAACGGCTCGGAAATTTCAGCGCCGCAGACGGACTGCGTCCGCATTTTGCCGCCGGCGAGGCCTATATTGTAGGAACCTCGGGGGCGATCACGTCGCTGGCCGGCATGCACCTGGGGCTGGATCGCTATGACCGCTCCCAGGTCGACGGGCTGTGGATGGAGCATCGCCATTGCCGCACGGTGATCGACAAGCTGCTTCAGTTGGGGCGGTCCGGGCGCGAACTGGAACCGTGCATTGGACGCGACCGTGCCGACCTGGTGCTGGCCGGCGCCGCCATTCTGGAGGCCGTCCAGCGGCAATGGCCATGCACCCGGCTGCGGGTGGCTGACCGTGGTCTGCGCGAAGGTCTTCTGCTCTCCATGGCGCGCAAGAAGACTCGCCGCCGTCGGCGCGGCCGCAGCAAGGGACCGGCATAAAAAAGGCGGCCCCGAAGATCCGCCCGATTTCTTAATTGGAAGCGACCGGTGCCGCCGGTGGGGGCGCCAGGTCCTTGATCGGTACGGTAACGTCACACACCGAGAAGCCGTCGCCCTTTTCCTTCAGCACACCGTCCAGAACGGTCTTGAACTGCGGCGAGTTGGTGTCCATGACGATGATCTGAGGACGTTCGGCCTCCGGAATATCGGCCAGGAGACGCACGGTCAGCATCTTGTCGGGATTGACCGGTGGTTCGCCGATCTTCAACTTGCGGACGACATCCAGGCCGGAAATGACGGTGCCAAAGGCGGTGTAGCGAGTTTCCAGGAACGAACTGGCGCCACGCATCAGGAAGAACTGGCTGTTGGCCGAGTTGGGCTGAGAGTCCCGGGCCATGCCCAAGGAGCCCTGACAGAACAGGCCCCAGGCATTGACCTTCGCGTCGGCTGTCATGGCCATCAACTCATTGACCTGGGACTTCACCGGCATGGCGCCAACAAAACCGACCTGCGAACCGACCGGCTTGGCGGCCACCACCAGCGGAAAACTGGCATCGCGGCGTGTCGTGAACTCCGCCGTCAGGTCCGGCATCTCCGAACCGCCCTGGCCGGTGCCCTGCGGATCGCCCGTCTGGGCCATGAAATCCTCCATGACGCGATGGAAGATCAGGCCATCATAGAATTTTTGGCGCGTCAGGGTCTTCATGCGTTCAACATGGCCCGGCGCCAGTTGCGGCAACATTTCGACGATCACGCGGCCCTTGGTCGTATCGATGACCAGCGTGTTCTCAGCGTCCAGATTCCGGTAGCCCGGTTCCAGTGTCTGGGCTCCGGCCATGCCGGCCAACGCCGCAAAGGCCGCCGCCCCCACCAAGAGCGCCTTTTTCAAAACTGACATATTTCGTCCCGCTGTGACTGTTCGACTAGCTTCTTACCTTGGCGAGGAGGCGCTTTTCAACACTTTCCGCCACGAAGGGACGGATACTGCCGCCTAATTGAGCTATTTCTTTGACCAGGCGTGACGCAATCGCCTGATGACGCGGGTCGGCCATCAGAAAAACCGTCTCGATCTCTCGGTTCAATTGCTGGTTCATCGCCGTCATCTGGAATTCGTATTCGAAGTCCGCCACGGCGCGCAGGCCGCGAATAATGACCGAGGCGCCAATTTCTTCAGCAAAGTGCATCAGCAGGCTCGAGAAGGGCCGCACCTCGATATTGCCCAGATGCGCCGTCTGTTCGACGATCATCTCGACCCGTTCCTCAAGGGTGAAGGTCGGCCCCTTGCCGGTATTGCGCGCGACGCCGATGACCAGTTTGTCGACCAGTTTCACGGCCCGGCCGATGATGTCGGTATGACCGTTGGTGATCGGGTCGAAGGTCCCCGGATAAAGTCCGATCCGCATGCGCCGCCCCTTGTGATCCTGTGATTAGGTCTCGTTGCTGATAGCTGGTGCCTCGTCGGTGCCAGCTTCGTCTTCGCCGCTGTCAGGCAGCCGCTCGACCGATACCACGCGCTCGCCACCTGCCGTGCGGAAGATGGTCACGCCCTGGGTGTTACGGCCGGCAATCCGCACCTGACGCACGCTGGTGCGGATCAGTTGCCCTCCCTGGGTGACCAGAAGGATGCCATCCGTCGCCTCGATCGGGAAACAGGCCGCCAGCTTGCCGCCGCGCTTGCTCATATCCATGGCGACAATGCCCTGCCCGCCCCGGCCGGTCCGCCGGAATTCGAACGATGAACTGCGCTTGCCGAAGCCGACATCGGAAATGGTCAGGATGAACTCTTCCTGGTTTTTCAGCTCGGCATAGCGTTCGTCGGTCAATTCGGCGATGTCCGAAGTTTCCTCAGAGTCGTCTTCGACCACGGCCGGCGCTTCGTCATCGGCACTGCCGATCAGGGCGGTGCGTTCGGCCGAGGCGCGCTTCAGATAGGCCGCCCGCTCAGCCGCAATCGCGTCGGACCGCTTCAGAATGGCCATGGAGATGACCTTGTCGTCACCCAGCAAGCGCACACCACGGACGCCAGTCGAATCCCGGCCCTTGAAGACGCGGACCTCATCGACGGCAAAACGGATCGCCCGTCCGCCCGAGGTCGACAACAGCACGTCCTGATCGTCGCTGCAGACGGCAACACCGACAATGGCGTCGCCCTCTTCCAGCTTCATGGCGATCTTGCCGGCCCGGTTGACGTTGACGAAGTCCGACAGCTTGTTGCGGCGGATATCGCCCGACCTGGTGGCGAAGATAATGTCCAGCTTGTCCCAGCCGGCTTCTTCTTCGGGAAGGGCCAGGATGTTGCTGATATTGTCACCGGGCTCGATTGGCAGCAGGTTGACGAAGGCCTTGCCCTTGGACTGCGGGTTGCCCACCGGCAGACGCCATACTTTCAGCTTGAAGGCCTTGCCCGTCGACGAGAAAAACAGCATCGGCTGATGGGTCGAGGCGGTATAGACGCCGATAATGGCGTCCTCGTCCTTCATGGCCATGCCCGAGCGGCCTTTGCCGCCGCGATGCTGCTCACGGTACATCGATAGCGGCGTGCGTTTGACATAGCCGGAATGGGTCACGGTGACGACCATGTCCTCACGCGGGATCAGGTCCTCGTCCTCGATATCGCCTTCGGATTCGGCAATCTGGGTCCGGCGCGGCACGGCGAACTGGGCCTTGACCTCGACCAGTTCCTCGCGAACGATCGCCATGATGCGTTCGCGCGACGACAGGATTTCGAGATAGCCGGCAATGGCGCTCGAAAGCGCCCTGGCCTCGTCGCCGATTTCGTCGCGGCCCAGGCCGGTCAGGCGCGACAGGGTCAGGGCCAGGATGGCGCGGGCCTGTTCGTCGGTCAGGCGCACCTGGGCGCCTTCCAAAACGATGGAGCGCGGATCGGCGATCAGGTCGATCAGCGGCGCCATATCGCCCGACGGCCAGGTCTTGGCGCACAGGCGCTCACGCGCTTCGCTCGGATCTGCCGAAGACCGGATGATATGGATGACTTCGTCAATGTTGGCGACGGCAATGGTCATGCCGACCAGGACGTGGCCGCGGTCGCGCGCCTTGTTCAGCTCGAAACGGATACGGCGGACGACAACGTCCTCGCGGAAATCGAGGAAGATGTCGAGCAGGCGACGCAGGCCCATCTGCTGCGGTCGCCCGTGGTCAAGCGCCAGCATGTTGACGCCGAACGAGGTTTGCAGCGACGTAAAGCGATACAACTGGTTCAGGATGACATCGCCCGAGGCGTCACGCTTCAGCTCGACGACAACGCGCATGCCCTGGCGGTCGGATTCGTCGCGGACATCGGAAATGCCCTCGATACGCTTGTCTCGGACCAGTTCAGCGATGTGTTCGATCATCGACGACTTGTTCACCTGATACGGGATCTCGGTGATGACGATGGCTTCGCGATCCTTGCGGATGGTTTCAATGCTGGCCTTGCCGCGGGTCACGACCGAACCGCGGCCGGTCATCAGCGCCAGACGGGCGCCGGAACGGCCCAGGATCTCGCCGCCAGTCGGATAGTCCGGCCCGGGAACGATGCTCAGCAGATCTTCCATCGACACCGACGGATCGTCCAGAACCGCCAGGCAGGCGTCGACGATTTCGCCCAGATTGTGCGGTGGAATATTGGTCGCCATACCGACCGCGATGCCACCGGCGCCATTGACCAGCAGGTTGGGGATACGCGATGGCAGGACCGACGGCTCGCGACGGCTGCCATCGTAGTTGTCGGTGAAGTCGATCGTCTGCTTTTCGATGTCTGCGACCAGGGCTTCGGCCGCCTTGGTCATCCGGCTTTCGGTGTAACGCATAGCCGCCGGCGGGTCGCCGTCAACCGAGCCGAAATTGCCCTGGCCATCGACCAGCAGCAGGCTCATCGAGAAGGGCTGGGCCATCCGCACCAGGGCGTCATAGATGGCGCTGTCACCGTGCGGGTGATAGCGGCCCATGACGTCGCCGACGATGTTGGCCGACTTGACGTACTTCTTGTCCGAGGTCCGGCCTTCCTCGTGCATGGCGTAGATAATACGCCGGTGCACAGGTTTCAGGCCGTCGCGGGCGTCGGGAAGCGCCCGCGAAACGATAACGCTCATGGCATAGTCGAGATAGGAGCGTTTTAGCTCGGCCTCGATCGAGATATAGGCGATGCCTTGCGGCGGCGGCGGCGTACCTCCAGAAGAAGGTCCTCCGGAAGAAGGCTCAGGGAGTTCATCATCGCCGTTGGTCGTATCGTTCATTTAGTCACTGTCTTGGGTTTGTGAAGAAACGGACGGCGTCGTACCGTCCGCCTCCACGGGTTACTGCGGATTTACGCCCGATCTATTAGAACGGAATTTCGTCGTCCAGATCGAAATTCTGGGCCGGGCCGGATGCTGGGGCGCGCTGACCAGCCGAGGCCGGCGGACCGCCGTAGCTGTTGTTGTCTTCATACTCGTTGTAGCCGCCGCCACCGCTTTCGCTGCGGCCCCCGCCGCTGTCGCCACGACCGCCCAGCAGGGTCAGTTCACCGCGGAACTTCTGCAGCACCACTTCGGTCGAGTACTTTTCAACACCGCTCTGGTCAGTCCACTTACGGGTCTGCAGGCTACCTTCCAGATAGACGGTCGAACCCTTGCGCAGATACTGTTCAGCGATCTTGGCCAGGTTGTCGTTGAAGATGACGACGCGGTGCCATTCTGTTTTTTCCTTGCGTTCGCCGGTCGCCTTGTCGCGCCACTGCTCAGAGGTCGCAACGGTCAGATTGGCGACGCGGTCGCCGGAATTGAGGGTACGGATTTCCGGATCCTTGCCGAGATTACCGATAAGGATGACCTTGTTGACACTGCCTGCCATGGGACTTTCGCTTTCTTCTCTCTGCCGCACGATTTCCGTTGAGTCTGGCAACGAAGCGGCAACGACTCATTGAGGGGACATTAGAGACTTCTCCCGTCCAAGCCAAGCTTTACGGCCGGCACGCGGACAGGTGTTAACACTTCTTTTGCGTTTGTTGAAAAACAACGGCTGATGATATTGGCTCCGGTTGCAGAAATCGCCTCAGAGGACAATGCGCGCCGATCCAGTTGTTTTCCAACGGGCGTTACAATTTATGTTCTCATTTTGTTCCAACAATGTCAACAGGCCCGCCGATTCGCGAACCTGTTGTCTTGTGCCTTACGGCTTGGTCGGCAGATTGTCCGGCAATTCCACGGTGACGGGACCGGACGGCGCCTCGTCCTCGATGACGATTGAGCCCGGCTGAACCAGGCGATTGCCCGGCGCCCGAACGAGGAACGGCAGGCGCGGCCCCTCATAATGCTGCGAGTAGCGAACTTCACGATTGTTCGCCCACAGGAAGCTGCCGCCGTAGCTGCCTTCCGTCCAGTCAGACGTCGTGCCGGTCGCCAGACGCTGCATACGAACATTGTACAACTGAACCGCGCAGTGTTCCAGGGTCGGGACGTCGCGGGCAATGACGTTGAATTTCACCTCACCCGACGCCGGGTGACCAACCGAATAACAGACCCCGCGTTCCCCAGGTGACTTCAAGCGCTTCTCGCACGCCGTGAGGCCAAATGCAGCGGTACCTGCCAGGGCCATAACGGCCATCGCCTTCCAGTTCATCGTCATTCCTTCCTTACTGCGCCGGGACGGAGCAGCCCTTGCCCTGTTCGACCAGGGTCCGGAAATTGGTATTGTCGTCGGAAATTTCCACCCGCTTGGGGACCAGACGCAACGTCTTTTCGCCCCAGCGTCCGTAGGATGCGTTGCCGGGCGAGACACAGCGGCTGTCGAACAGCAGGGCCGCGCATTGGCCAAGAGTCAGGTCGTCGCGCAGACGATTCCAGCTATTGGAGTTGTAACGCAGGCACGGTGCGGTCGGCCCTGTGGCCACCTTGGCCGTTTCAGGGACGATTTCGCCTGTGGGCTCAGGCTCAGCCACCGGCGCTGTCGTACCCGGCGTCGCCGAGGTTGGGGCTCCGGGAACCGGCACCAGCGACCCGGTCGGCGCGGCGGCCACGTTGCCCTGATCATCGACGCCGACATCCAACTGACCGGTGGCAACACCGTTTTTCTTGGCGCAGTCGGCCAGGGTCAGTTCACCGACGTCGGCCCCGTTGACGTAGCAGCGCAGGGGCTTCTTGGGATCGAGTTGCGGCGTGGGATCGGCAATATCGAACTTCAGGCTGGGCGGTTCGCCGTTCATCTTAGGATCATCCTTGTGACCCTTGTTCAGCATCATCGCCAGTCCGATGGCCGCAGCAATAGCGACGGCAGCGCCGATCGCAACGAACTGCCAGCGTGTATTACCCTTCATCGCCAAAACCTTCCCCCTCCCTGTCGCAAAAATCAACCATTGGGCGACGCGGTCAAGCCGAATTTCACCCGTCGTTCAATTCGACTAAAGGCCTTGTTCTGGCGCAGCTGTCAAGGGTCTGAGGGAAGGTCCGCGCGGTGTGGCTAACCGCCGCCGGTGAGGCGGTTGAGCGCCGCCTGGTAATTGTTGATCTGATTGGTCAGGTAGGCCGGCGCCTGCCCCGACGACTTGCCCTTTTTCTTGCTGTCCGTTTCCTGCGGATCGCCGTACTTCAGGTAGTTGTACGCCTTCTGGACGTTCTTCATGACACCCTTAAGCGACTCCAATGCCGACTTGACATTGGCTTCGGTCGCCAGGTTCAGCGAGCCGTCGAATTCAAGGCCCATCATCTTCTGGGTCTTGGTATAGTTGCTGGCCTTGGCGTCCATCACCTTGTTGGCGTCGGCCGAGACAATCCCTGGCGCCAGACCAAGCCCCTCCAGAGCGTCACGGCCGGACGGCCCGGCGACGAACTCCATCTTGCTGGACTTGTTCGACGGCTGGATATTCAGTTGGCTCAGTGGCTCGCCCGTCATCTTCATGATATCGACCTTGAGCCGGTAGCCCGACCCGCGGACGATCTTCTTCGACAGGCTTTCAAGGGTTTCGTCGGCGTCGATGGTGATGGTCTTGCGAGCGCCCGACGACGGATCGACCATGTAGAACTGATCGCCGGTACGGACGGCCGTAGATGACACAATACGGGTATTGGCTTCGATCTTGCCCTTGACGTCGACGCCCAGGTCTTTTTGCATGATCGCGCCCTGGGGCAGCCCCATGCGGTCCAGCACGCTTGAGCCACCCTTGGAGATGGCAATGGCATTGGGCGATACGACGCCGTCCTGACCGGTATAGCGCTTCTGGAACTCGACATCGCCATTTTCGACATCCAGCTTGGCGAGGAAAGCGTCCCTGACGCCCTTGCGCGTGCTGGTCACCGCTGTCCCGGCGATTTCGCCGTCGGTGTTGCCCGCGATCCAGGCCTTGCCATCGTCGGCGAACTTGACCTGAGCATCTTTTTCGATGCCGGCGCCACCATAATAGGCGAGCTTATCGTCCGAGGTGTTGGTCAGGTCGGCATCGATCGACAGCGCAAACGCGTCCTGGCCACCTGAATAGGCCTTCGTTACGTTGGCTGTGGTTTCCATAAGTTTACCGTTGCCGGTAGAACCGCCGAGATAGATCTTGCCGTCGATCAGAGAAAAACCGGTGATATTGCCGCCACCGATACCGCCCAGGTTTCGGGTATTGGCGACATCCGCCGCCCACGTGGTCGTCGTCTTGCCGTCGGTCGTCGTCGTGTTCGAACTGACGTCATAGCTACGCACGACAGCGTTGCCGTCTTCGATGCTGGCGGCATAGACGGTGTCCCCATCGACGACCAGTTGCGAGGTGGTGTCGCTGTTGGCCGTCCCGGTCTGGACCGAAAAGCGAGCATCGCCCGTCTTCGAAAAGCCCATGATGTAGCCATCATAGCCGCCAGCCGCGCCACTGGCAGCACCCGGCACCAAAGACTTGGTCTTGCCGCCGACATAGACCGCACCATCATCGCCAAAAGCGACCGACGTCGCCTGATCTTCCTGGGTGGCGCCGCGACGCTGCGTCCATTCCTCGACACCATATTTGTCGAAGACGGTGACGAAGCTGTCGCTGAGAGACTCATTGACGCCGTTGGTGCTGACATTGGTGGTCAAGGTGGCGGTCGTCGCCTTTTCGCCGGTACCATAGGTCTTGGTCTCGGTCTTGGAGATGTTTAAGGCGCCCGTCACCGATCCGGCCAGGGCGACGCGGCCATCGTCCGACACCGACATGGCGTAGCCGGAAGCCGTATCTGACGCGCCCAGGGTGCGGGTGAAGACCACCTTGCCGGCGGAGTCGTACTTGATCAGGGCTACATCCTGTTTGCCCTTGATAGCCTGGTCGTTGATATCGCCTTCGACATCAGCCAGGACGTAGACCGAACCGTCGGCGCCCGACACGGTCTGGCGGACAGAGGTGATGTTCGGCGACAGGGCGACATTGGCCTCCTGCCCCTCCACCCAAAACTTGGTTCCGACCTTGGACGACGGATCGGCGACCAGATCGCCTTCGTCGGCCTGGAACTTGACCAATTGCGAGCTGACATCCTTGCCGACTTCGGTGACCGGTTTGCCGTCCTCGCCCTTCTTGGTCTTGCCGGCGTCATCCTTGACGACGGTTTTCTTTTCCGGATCGCCGGTGGTCTGGACGACATAGACGGCATCGGCCGTCGTCGGCGCGCTCATCGTCAGGTCTTCATACGACACGCCCTGGATTTTCAGACCATAGCTGTCGACGCCCTTGGACAGCGTGATCGTCTTGCCGTTGACCACCTGGGTCTCGGCGACGGCCGGGGTGCGGTTGACGATAAACTTGGTCGCCAGCCCCTGCTCTTTCAGCTTGGAATTGATATAGCCAACGACATTGGACATTGATCGCGTGCCGGACATGTCAGCCAGGTCAATATCGACATTAAATGGGGTCGCCGAGCCGATCTTCTTGACCGCGATACTGAACTTGACGTCGCCTTCAAAGGCCTTGACCGAACTCGTTGCCGAACCGGTATGGATACCCGGCCCGGTATAGACGGAATTGGTCCGACCGACCCCGACTTCGTTCTTCAGCTTTTCCGTCAGCGTACCTTCGGTCAGGCTGATGTGGTCAAACTTCGTGTCCTTGACGTAGTTCTGGACTTCACCCATGCCGGTCTGGAAACGGCGCCGTACGGCTGCCAGTGTCAGGTCGCTGAGGGTGCTGTCCTGCGCCTTTTGGGCCAGGCCTTCCAGAGCATTGAGGCCCTGATACAGGGTGAACAACTTGGTGTAGTCGGCTGACGCGCCGATCACGTCGGACACGGCGGCATTCTGGTTGATGAAACGGTGACCGGCCAGGACGTTTTTGACCAGGGCCTTGTCGTCCATCATCCCCGAGCCCGTCCCCCACGGGGTGCGCGGCGCCTCGGCCTTGCCGGTCGGCGATGTCGTCTTGCCCAGAACCAGGCCTGAACCACCTGACGCACCGCCGCTGACGCCGGATTTGGCGTTGTAGTAACTCGTCAAAAATGAGCTGTCGAACGAGATCACGGGGAAAAACTTGCCGAGTCAGAGGGTTGAGTCACGCTCAGTATCCGGCAACAAAGCTTAAGAAGCGTAAACTTTTTGCGCCCACCCGACACAACCCAAAGAAAAAGGCGAGCTTGCGCTCGCCTTTTTCCCGTCGGTTTCGGATGTCGGAGGCGGTTCTGTATCAGCCCTGGAACAGGGACAGGATCTGCTGCGGACCCTGGTTGGCGATCGACAAGGATTGCGTACCCAACTGCTGCTGAACCTGAAGCGCCTGCAGACGTGAGCTTTCCTTGGCCATGTCGGCGTCGACCAGGTTGCCGATACCAGAACTAATCGCATCATCCAGCTTTGCTATGAACGATAGATGCCCTTCGATCTGCCGGGCTTGAGAGCCCAACTCACCCAAAGCCGCGTTCACGTTGGAAATGGACGTATCAAGGTTCGAGAGCAGCGCTGTCGCCGTGGCAGCGGTCAGAATGTTTGCATCGCTGGCCAGGGTAATAATCGTGCCACCGAACGTCAAATCCTTTACGGACAAGGTGATCGTGGCGTCTGCGTCGGCGTTCGCAATGAACTGAATAGGATTCGGGATTGAGCCGTCGAACAGATTGCTGCCGTTAAATGTCGCATTGTCCGAGATCTGCTTGATCTGTTTTACGATGGCCTGATAATCACTATTCAGGGCATTTCGCGACGCAGTGTCAATCGAGCTGTCCATCCCCGCGACGACCTTTTCGCGGAGCTGGTTCATCATATCCGAGATCGATTCCCCAGCCGCCATAGAGACGTCGGCAATCGAATTGGCACGGTTGAGACTGTCGCGAACCGCGTTCAGACCCGACAGGTCGGCGCGTTGGCTCTGGGCGATTGAATAGACCGCCGAATTGTCTTTCGCCGTGGATACGTCCAGACCGGTGCTGATCCGCTTCTGGACCTCGTCCATATTGCGATTGGTTGCGTTCAAATTCTGTAACGCAATCATCGCCGATGTATTAGTATGTACGCTTGCAGCCATGATTTGCTGACCTCCGATGACTTGCCGACTCACTCAAGTCTTAACGTTTATGGTAAGCAAAGGGTTAACAAGCGCAAACGCATTTTGCCGCGCATTAAGATAATGCACGGGGACAACTTACAATCTATAACCTTAGAACTGACGCCTAAACGTCTGTTTTTATAACGGAACCCGCTTCGTAGTTACCGGATTTTTTCATGTCGAGAAGTTCCTGACGTGGTAACTGACGAACCACCTCTCCGGTGTAGCGATCGATCGCTTTGTAAACCCAGTCCCCCGTATTGGGGTCCTTATCGACGGTCAGACGCAGGGAATATTCCGGAGCCGGACCTTTATCCTGGCCTTTTTGCGACAGATCGTTGCCTTGATTCTGCTCCTTCGGCGCGGAAGCCGCCTCTGCGGCAGCGACAGGCTTGGCCGAATCCGACACCGGCTTGACCTGAGTCACGTCGGGCAACTGTGGGAAACTGACTATATTGTTGATCATCTCCGTCTTACGCCCGGCCCCTTGGCACGGACGCCCTCCTTCTAAAACTACACGCAACTGAAGTTACGCGGCGAAATGAGAGAGGGGCGGCCTTTCGACCACCCCTCCTTCCGATTAACGGAACAGGCTCAGGACAGTCGAAGTGGACTGGTTGGCAATGGACAGGGCCTGAACGCCCAACTGCTGCTTGGTTTGCAGAGCTTGGAGTTTGGCGCTTTCCTTGGCCAGGTCGGCGTCGACAAGGTTGCCGATACCGGAGGTGATCGAATCCTGGAGCTTGCCCACGAAAGTCATGTGGTTATCCAGGGCCTTCGACGAGGTACCCAGACGGGCCAGAGCCGCGGAGACGTTGCTGATCGAATCGTCCAGCGTCGACAACAGGGCGTTGGCCGAGGTAGCGGTGTCGAAGGAATCGTCCGAGGCCAGGGTAACGACCGCACCGCCCAGCGACAGATCTTCGCCGGTCACGGTGATGGTTGAAGACCCATCAGCGTTGGCCAGGGCACCGATCTCGGCGTTCGTGCCGTCAACGAGGTTAACCCCGTTGAAGGTCGAGTTCGACAGAGTCTTGGTGATCTGACCACGGATCGAGTCGAAGTCCGCCTTCAGTGCCTCACGGCTGGTTGTATCCAGCGAGGTGTCGGAAGCGGCCAGGGCCTTTTCCTTCAACTGGGTCAACATGTCGGAGACGGATTCGCCAGCCGACATCGACACGTCAACGACGGAAACGCCGCGGGACAAAGAGTCCTTAACGGCGTCGAGCGACGAAACAGTGGCGCGTTGGGATTGGGCGATGGCGTAGGCCGCACCATCATCCTTGGCGCTCGCAACCTTCAGGCCGGTCGAGATGCGGCTTTGGGTCGAAGAGAGTTCGCTGGAGGTGCGGTTCAGGTTTTGCAGGGCAACCATGGCCCCAACATTGGTGTTAATGCTAGACATTATGTCAGCTTCCTTCATTCTAGAATGTTCCGGTGACATTTTGTCGACCGGTGGCATTTTGCCTACGCACAATGATGCAAGTTGCGGGCCACAAGAGCGCCCCCCGAAAAAATTGCCTAAGCCATTGTTTTTAAATAGTATTCAAGGCTGAAGCGCGACCAGGGAACCGGCAATATTTGCCGGATGCGGGCAATATTTGCCGAGTCGGCAATTTTTGCCCCAAACCTCCCCGCCCCCTCGACCAAAGCCGACCCGCCAACAAAAAAGCCCGGACAAATGTCCGGGCCGGGCAAATAAAAGCAAAGAAAAGCCGGAGTGGCGAACCACTCCGGCTGTTAGGTGGATTAGCCGCGGAAGAGGCTGAGGGCCGTCTGCGGAGCCTGGTTGGCGATGGACAGAGCCTGCACGCCCAACTGCTGCTTGGTTTGCAGAGCCTGGAGCTTGGCACTTTCCTTAGCCATGTCAGCATCGACCAGATTGCCGATACCTGCTTCCAGCGAATCCTGGAGTTTTCCAATAAAGGTCATGTGCGCCGTCACGGCCTTGGAATCGGTACCCATGCGGGCCAGAGCTGCCGACACGTTGCTGATTGAGTCATCAAGCGTGCTCAGCAGGCCGTTGGCCGAGGTCGCCGTCGCGAAGGTCGCGTCGGTGGCCAGGGTAACGATGGTACCCGCCAGGCTCAGATTTTCGGTGTCGACGGTCAGGGTTGACGAACCGTCGGCATTAGCCAGAGCACCGATACCGGTGATGCTGCCGTCAATCAGATTGATGCCGTTGAATTCCGCATTCGAAATCGTCTTGGTGATCTGGTCACGGATCGATTCGAAGTCGGACGCCAAGGCATCCCGGCTGGTGGTATCCAAAGACGTGTCGGACGCCGCGAGCGCTTTCTCCTTTAACTGAGTGAGCATGTCCGAGATGCCTTCACCCGCTGACATGGCGACGTCGATCGAAGACGTAGCCCGGTTCAGCGAGTCCTTCACCGCGTCCAGCGAGGCCACCGATGCGCGTTGGCTTTGCGCAATCGCATAGGCCGCCCCGTCGTCCTTTGCCGTGGCCACCTTCAGGCCGGTGGAAATCCGGGTCTGGGTCGCCGCCAACTGGCTGCTCGTGCTGTTCAGGTTTTGCAGCGCCACCATGGCGCCAGTATTGGTGTTGATCGAAAGAGACATTTGATTTTCCTTACCATTCTGGTCGGGTTCAAGCGGACATTTTGCCGTGTAGCCATTTTGGCCTGCCTCCATCAAAGCAAGTGCGATGCCAATGAAGAAACGAGGTAAAGAATAGTTTAATGCATTGAATCTGAAGACTTTATTTCTCTTGCAAACTTAACGAATCGCAATTTGTAGGCTTCAGTGGCCGCGCACTTCACGGCAAATCCTGCCCAGCCCGGCAATTTTTGACTACAGACAGGCACAAAAAAAAGCCCGGCGCTAAGGCCGGGCTTTTCAATATGTCAGGCAGACCGAGTCTAGAAGCTTCCGCCCATCTGGCGCGGGGCAGAGGTGTCTTCGTTCTGCGGCGCAAGGCCCTGCATGATGATACGGTTGATATCGATCAACGGACCGATCTCCTCCTGGTTCCGCATTACCATCGAGGTATGCTTGTTGACCCAGATCGACAGCGAAATGATATTGGCACGGACCATGTCCGGCAGGCCGTTGCCATCGACCGAACAGTCGGCCCCAAGCGCGGACCACATGCGGCGATTCCAGTCCAGGGCGTCCATGCGCTCGCGGATCATGGAGCGGTCCATCTTCTCCGCCTCCATCAACGCACGCGTCACCTGCCCGAACAGGCGATACTCGGTCTGACGCGGATTCTCCGCACGGGCGGCTGTGGTCTGGTACGCCTTAAGGGACATCAGGACTCTTTCTGTTACGACAGAACCTTAGACTCAGACTGAGCCCGTGGTTCTCCCCAATCGTTCGTCTTCATAGTCGATGAGCTTACGACAGCCCATCAACGCCTTATAATACTCCTTGGTCATTAACGACCGGGAAACGGCGACACATTCCTGCAGGACGGAAGGGTTCGCAATGACGCTCATGAACTCAGTCATGCGGCGCAGGAATTCGTCATAGTATTTGTCAGCACCGGCTTCATCCAGGTACATCATCATGACCGGGAAATAGACGTGCCGTGCCGGTGAATTGGCCTCGGCCTGCTGCATGATGTCCTTTTCGCGCAGGACGGAGGCCTTGTTTTGCAGCACCAGAGAACAGCGACGGTCGCCGTTTTGCACGACGGCTCCGTTCAGGACGAATCTTTCCCCAGGCTTCAACGACAGTTTTAGCGGCATTGACTTTCTCTCGGTCTGCTGGTGCGACCCGCAAACCTTATGCTTAAGGCTTATAGATCACACGGAGTTAACATCAGGTTGCCGGCCTACCGGTAACGCGCCCAGATGGGACGAATTTCTTAAGGCCAATTAAACGAATCTCGTATTAACCATGACACGAAATGCGCGCGCGGAGGAGTCGTGTCCAACTATCTGAGAAATCCCCGCAAAAAGACGGGCAACCCTGTCTTTGCGCCAAAGCCCTCTGTGACAGCGATTGCGCTGGGTGCCGAGAATGCGGTTCCGCTTGTCGGTGCAGGTCTGGTCGATCCGGCTTCGCAGATCCTGGGTGATTCTGCATCGTCCGAATCGCTGAAGCGCCTGATTTCAAGCACCGACCGTATCAAGCAGATCGACACCCTGATCCTGCTCAAAGAAGCCCTTGTCATGTTCAAACGGGGTGACTGGATCCGGGGTGGTGAACTGGCTCTAAAAGCGCTGCATGTCGATGAAAAGAGCGCGCAGGCCTGGCACGTCCTGGCGATCGCACGGGAAAAGGCCGGCGACCTGAAAACCGCCATTACCTGTTTCGAAACGGCGCTGCGCATTTCTCCGGAAGACGCCTATATCGCCAACGATCTTGGTCGCCTGGCCTTCCGCCTCAGCCTCAACGACCTGGCGCAAAAGTTCTTCCTGCATTTTCTGGCCAGTTTTCCCAACCATCCGGAGGCTATGAACAACCTGGCGTCTGTGCTGCGCGAAAAGAACGATCTGGATGGCGCCATCGAGGTGCTGCAGACCGCCATCGCCGCGCATCCGGAGGACCCGCAACTGTGGAACGCGATCGGTACGGTTGTTAACGCCCGCGGCGATACAGAAACGGCGGGCGTCTTCTATCAGGAAGCGCTGAAATTCGACCCTGACCATTGTCACGGCAACTACAACTACGGCAACGTCCTGACGTCATTGGGCAGGTTCGACGAAGCCCGGCGGTACTTCGATCACGCCCTCCCCCGTTTCACCGACCCGATGAATGTCTATACCTGTAAGCTCAGCATGGCGTTTGCCTACCTGGCCGAAGGTGATCTGAAGAACGGCTGGACCTGGTATCGGGCGCGCACCAAGGAGAACACGCCCGAACATACGGTCTATATGGTGCAGAGTCCGCGTTGGGATGCCGACATGCCTCTGGAGGGCAAGCGCATCTTCGTTTCGGCCGAACAGGGCCTGGGCGACGAAATCATGTTCGGCAGCCTTCTGCCTGACCTGATTCGCGAAGTTGGCCCTTCCGGACACGTCGGAATAGGTGTCGAGAAGCGTCTGGTGCCTCTGTTTCAAAAGGGTTTTCCCGACTGCACCGTCGTTCACCACCATACCGTCAAGCACCAGGGCCACACGGTAAGACTCTTCCCGGATATCAAGGCTTGGGAGACGTGGGATGCCTATGCCCTGATGTGTGACTTCCTGCCGCGGTACCGGTCGAAGATGGAAGACTTCCCGCAACATCAGACCTTTTTTCGCCCCGATCCGGAAAGGGTCGCCTATTGGAAGGCTCTGTTGGGCGGATTGAACGATAAGCCCAAGGTTGGCGTCCTGTGGAAATCGGCCATCAGCCATTCCCGCCGTAACCGCTACTACTCTCCGTTTGAGGATTGGCAGGCGGTGTTGTCACTGGAGGGAATCCAGTTCATCAATCTGCAGTATGGCGACACCGAAGCCGAACTGGAAGAAGCGCGCAATATGGGCCTGGATATCTGGACACCGCCCGGCATCGACCTGAAGAACGATCTCGACGATCTCAGCGCTCTGTGCATGGCGATGGACTGTGTCCTCGGGCCCGCGAATGCCACCAGCAACATCGCGGCCGCTGCCGGCGTGAAAATCTGGATCGCCAGCCTGGCCAATACGTGGATCAGCCTCGGGACAGATCGCCTGCCCTGGTACGCCGACACCCGGATGTTCTTTGCTCACAATGCCCTGGACTGGCAACCTGTCATGCAGGATATGCGCGACGCCCTGGTCGAGGAATTCCTTAGCTGACCGCGTCCGCCAGGTCCTGCCAGGTCTGCTGATTCCAGAACACCCGCGCCTGACCGGAGGGCGACGGCAGCACATAGATGCGCGTTGCGCCTATCGTCTCAATGTGGAAGCCGAGGTGAACCGCCCCCGTCGCGCGTTGCAGAAACGCTGCCGCCCCGGTCTTGCTGGTAAAGGCCAGAACATCTGGCTTATATTTCAACATTTTGTCACGAAGGGCTGATGTATCGAATGCACCCGACGGCAGTTCGTTATCATTGCCAAAATGCCGCTTGCACAAGTCCGTGAGACCGATGCCAAACTCGCGCACCCGGACATAGTCTTTGGCGGCGATCAATTCCGAAGTCAGGCCGGTGGCCGACAGTGTGCGCCAGAAAAAGTTGCCGGGATGCGCATAGTAGGCGCGTGACTGCGCCGACACACGGCCAAGGGCCGTGCCGCAGAACACCACCTTCAAGCCCGGCATGAGGACATCGGGGACGCAGTGGTCAAGGGGCAAGACACCGAATTTTGCGAGATCAGCCATGGTCTGGATTTAGGGTGTCACGACCGAAAGGCAAGCCTAATCCTTTCCTATGACGGCCTTGGTCGCCTCGCCCCTGTCGCTTTGCCGGATCGGATTGTCGGCGTCGTCACCCTTCAATACCGTTTCGTCCGTGCCTTCTGGCGGCATGGAGTCGGCCTCCCCCTTGTTGACCTGTTTTTCCGCTGTGCGGCTAACCTCGGCAGGGCTGTGACCACCCATCACTTCCTTCTTGTCCATATCCGTCTCCTGTTTGGCGATAGTCTAAACCAAAGGCTGCAAGAACCCGGTGACGATGCGCCTGCAAAGGCGTAAAACCGTTATCAAGACGAATCACCAGCCCCCATCTCCCATGACCGCCGCCGCCACTCGCACCGACTACCGGCAACTGGCACGCCAGTATGAAGCAGCGCATGACCTGCCGTCTGCGCTGGATGCCTGGCAGCATGCACTGGCGGAAGCGCCGGAATCGATTGAGATCGGCCGTCATCTCGCCGACATCGCTTTCCGCCTTCGGCTATGGGACATGGCCGAAAAACTGCTGGCGCACCTGATCCTGAAGGGGGCGCGCGACAGCGTGACCGTCACCGCCTACGCGGCAACCTTGCGCGAGCAGTCCCGCTACGACGAAGCCGCTGACCTGCTCAAGACCCTGTTGGGCCAGACGCCGGAGGACTCGACGTTGTGGGAAGGCCTGGGCGCGGTGATGGCCGCCAAGGGCGACAGCGCGACCGCTCAGATCTTCTTCGCTGAGGCGCTGAGGCTGGATCCAAACAATTTCCACGCCTTGTTCAATCGCGGCTGTGCGCTGATCGATGCGGGCGAGTTACGCGAAGGCCTGGCCGACGTGCGTACCTGCGCCGAGCTGTTCCGCGATCCCACCAACAAGGTCAGCGCCGGCATCGTCAGCGCCCACACTGCCCTGGCGTTGGGCGATCTGAAGAATGGCTGGAACTGGTTCCAGGCCCGGCACAAGCGCGGGACGCAGGCCGAGGTCCATTACGCGTTGAAAGTGCGCCTGCTTACGACGACCGAAAGTCTGGACGGCAAGCATGTCTTCGTCTCGGCGGAACAGGGGCTGGGCGACGAAGTGTTGTTCGGATCGCTGTTGCCGGATATCGCCGCCGCCATCGGCCCCAACGGGCGGCTGGGTATTGGCGTTGAGCCGCGGCTGGTCCCTCTGTTCTGTCGCAGCTTCCCCAACGCGATTGTGGTCGCCCACCGGACTCGCACGATCGACGCCCGTATCCTCCGCGATTTCCTGGATTTCGATCTGAAACGCTTCGACACCTATGCTCTGGTTGGCGATTTCCTGCCGGTGTTCCGGCAGACGTCGGAGGATTTTGCCCATCCGAAAGCCTTCCTGAAGCCCGATCCTGAGCGCGTGGCCTATTGGCGGCGCTATTTCAATGGGTTGGATAGCCAGCCGAAGGCCGGCATATTATGGAAAAGCCTGAAAACCGGCGCCGAACGCGACCGGCATTTCGCGGGGTTCGGTCTATGGCAGGACGTGGTGGCGACGTCCGGCGTCACCTTCGTCAACATCCAGTACGGCGATTCCTCGGTCGAAATGGCAGCGGCTCACACCGCCGGTCTGAACATTCATACCCCTGAAGGTATAGACCTGAAGGACGACCTCGACGACCTGGCAGCCCTGTGCACGGCCCTGGATGTGGTTATCGGGCCGTCCAATGCGACGACCAATATCGCGGCGGCCTGCGGTGCGCAAACCTGGCTGGTCGGTGGCCGCCATAGCTGGCTGCGGCTGGGGATGGAGCCGTTTCCCTGGTATCCAAACGTCCGCTATTTTGAGACGCCGGGCCCTGGCGACTGGAAACCGGCGCTCGATCGTGTCCGTGAGGCCCTGGGTCAGGCCTTGTAGGGTTCCATCCCGGGATCCAGGTAGGCATTGTTCGACTCACGTACCTTGGCCGCCGCGTCATCATACAGGAATGGCAGGAAGGCGTAGCGCCGTCCTTTGGTGATCTTCGACACCGCATGCAGCAGGGCACAACCAAACACGACGGCACCGCCGACCGGCGGCTTGAAGCTGCGCGGGCCATATTCCGGGAAGCTCAACTCGCCGCCCTCGAACTCTTCGTTCAGATTGATCGAGACGGCAAAACGACGGTGTGCCGTGCCTTTGGTGACGTTGTCACGATGAGGACGGAAATGGCCGCCATCCTCTTCGGTGTAGCAGCCGACAATATAGCGCTCCATCCGTGTGGCGTCGAAATTGTGGATTTTCCTGACCTCGGGCACGATGCGGCGAATGACACGCGCCTGCAGTTGCTTGATCAGTTCGCGATCCTCGATGGTGACGTCGCGGCGGCGTTTGAAGCTGTGATCGTGGACCGGCTTGGTGACGCCGTCAATCTCGCGCATGACGCCGCTCTCCTCGTGGTCACCGGCCTCATAGATCCCAATCAGCTTGCGGCAAAATTCCGGTTCGAAGACGCGCGGGAGATAAAGGACCGGCGCCATGATCTCAACGCCGGCAAAACGTTCCGGCGCCGGCAGGGCGTCAAGCAGATCGAAAATGGCCTGCAGGTTGCTGCCATCGTTTTGGAACGGAAATACCTTCATCACGCGCAGAGTCGGATCCAGCAGCAGCCAGAAACGGCGATAGGCCAAAGGCCCTGACGTCGGCAGGGCGCCATACAGGCGCGAGACATTACCGTCGAAATCCCAGAAATGTCGCTGGCCCGGCATATACTCCTTCAGCCGGTCCTGCTCGCGATCCTGCGGATCGACACTGATGCCGAAGAAACATATTTTGGTGTCATCAAACAGCCGACGGTTGGCCATGACGGCGGTCAGGGCGTTCTGCACCATCGGATCCCCTGCGGTGCCGAAAAAGCCCATAAGGACATAGCGTCCGCCGACCGACGAGAAGGCATAGTTGGGGTGGCTTGTGCTGACCTGGTGAAACCAGGGCGCCGGGTCCCCTGCCGAGAGGTTGCGATATGCCGGACGTGACGGCGCCACCTCGGCGATGGTGTCGTTGACGTCTTGCTCGGCGGTTTCGGATTGTGCAGTCATCCCGCGAAATTAGCTGGCTTTTTTCAACGCATCAATGTGCCATGTAAAGGTTCAGCAAAGTGTTGTGCAAAAGGGCGCGCGTCGTGCCGCCAAAAGCAAATTCGCGCAACCGCGAGCGCCCAAAGGCGCCTGCCACCATATAGCTGGCGCCATGGCGTTCATTGGCCTCCAACAGCAAGGGCACGATATCGCCCTTGGGCAACGGGTCGATCTCGGACTCTATTCCATGGGCGGCATAGTAGTCGGCCAGGCGGCCCAGATCTGCGGGGCTGTCACCGACCGGCGCACCAATAATGACCACCCTCCCCGCCTTTTTCAACAACGGGGCTGCCCGGCGCGCCGCCCGCGAAGACGGTTCCTTGCCGTCCCAGGCCACCAGGGCCGTACCATTCAGATCCAGCGGTTTGCGGGCGATAAACACCCCTGCCCGCTCCTCCATCAGCACCTGCTGAAAGGCCTCGGACAGCAATCCCTGCCCCTTGGCGCTGGTTTCGCCGAAGACCACGAGGTCGGACAGGCGGGTTTCCAGAGCCAGGTCTTGCCACACCGGCGAATGCAGCACGGTGAAAGTCTTTGCGTCGTAATCGACGGTGTCGAAGTGCGACCGGGCGGTCGCTTCGGACTCTTCAGCGGCGACTTTAAGGCTGTCAATGGTTGACATCTGGACCGTCCCCATGAAGCCCTCACCCAGCCAGGGCGCCAGTTCCGCCGGGTCGGGCGGTGCAAACAGCACATTCAGCCGGGCGCCGAAGCTCGCTGCGATCTGGGCACCCAATTGCAGGACGGTCGTTTCGGTCGCCGCGCCACTGACCGGTACGCTGATACGCGACCAGGCCTGGGATTTGGAAACGGTCATCGGGGCCTCCGTTTTTTGTGCATAGAGAAGAATCAGACCGCGACGGCGGTCATGGCCCGCACTATACATGTCTGCCTGTAAAATCCCCATGTGACACAGAGCGCTTATGGCCGTTCGACAACGCAAAATCGCCAGATCTCCTTCGCGCGACACCGCACCGCGGGCCTGGCAGCGCATGCTGTCCGGCCGCCGGCTGGACCTGCTGGACCCGCATGCCATCGATATCGAAATCGACGACATCGCCCTGGGCCTGTCACGGGTGGCGCGGTGGAATGGCCAGACTCTGGGCGAGCACGGTTTTTCCGTTGCCCAGCACAGCCTTATCGTCGAGGATATCTGCGGCCACATCGACCCGAACATCACGGTGCCTCACCGCTTGATGGCCCTGCTTCACGACGCCCCGGAATATGTCATCGGCGATATGATTTCGCCGTTCAAGGCGGCGCTGGGCCTGGATTACAAACGCTTCGAAGCCCATCTGGAGCAGGCAATCCATGTCCGCTTCGGCCTGCCTGCCCTGATGCCGGCAGCGGTCAAGAAGCTGATCAAACAGGCCGACCACGCCTGTGCCTATTTCGAGGCGACGCAACTGGCCGGGTTCAGCGACACCGAAGCGCGACAATATTTCGGTGAACCACCCGACGGCTATATCCTGCGACTGGAGCCCTTGCCGTCGAAGGCGGCGTCGGAGGCCTTCGTTGCGCGTTTCGACACCCTGATCCGTCAGATGAAGGCATAGCGATATGGGCCTGGCGATCGAGCTGTCGGCCGTGGTGGTAACCGTCCGAGCCAACGAAGCCATGGTGCTGTGCCTCAATCTGCCGGCCAGCGCGACGGTCACCCGGGCGCTGCCGTCGGGTCCGTTCGCGCCGCAAAGCCACCGCACCTTCGACCTGGCCCTGCGCGCCTTCGTCCGTGAGCAGACCGGGTTCGATCTCGGCTATGTCGAGCAGCTTTACAGTTTCGGCGACGAGGGCCGCGAAACCATGGCGGTCGACGGCGCCGATCGAGTCATTTCGATCGGCTATCTGGCCCTGACGCCGGGCGGCGACTTCAAGGGCCGCATCAATGCCGACTGGGTGCCGTTTCATCGCTTCTTTCCGTGGGAAGACTGGCGCAACGGCGAGGTCAATCCGGCGCTGGACGCCCTGCGGCCGGCCATGGAGGCATGGGCCGATACCGATCTGCGCCGCAGCCGTGTCGCGACCCTGTTTCCGGCCGATTTCGACAACTGGAACGAGGAACGCGTGCTCGACCGCTACGAGTTGCTGTACGAGGCTGGCTTGATTGCAGAGGCCGAACGTGACGGGCTGGCGGCGCACAGCGGCGAACCGATGGCATCGGACCATCGCCGCATCCTGGCCACCGCATTGTCGCGGCTGCGCGGCAAGGTGAAGTACCGACCGGTGATATTTGAGCTGATGCCGGAACGATTCACCCTGCTGGAACTTCAGAAGTCTTTGGAGGCCCTGACAGGCATAAAACTCCACAAGCAAAACTTCAGGCGCGCGCTGGAACGCACGGGATTCGTTGAACCTTTGGGTGTTATGCGTGAAGACACTGGCGGCCGCCCGGCAGAACTCTATCGCTATGATCGCGACCGCTTCCGTTTCAGCCCGTCATCCGGGCTGAGCCTGCCACGTGCTTAGAGCGCGTTTCGATCCGGCAGAATCGGATCGGCGCTTTGAGGTTTTGTTTTGACGCGCTTGTTCTTCCGAAACTAACGGCACACGACTCTAGTGAAGACGGGCCAAGCGTGCAGCCTGAGACATCCAGTTTTCACGCGCAATTCGCCGCGATGTCGGCAGGCGGTTGGCAACCCAGGCCACATGCTCCGGCGACCAGCCGGCAATTTGCCAGAAATGGAAGATACCCAGAGAATTCAACTGTTGCTGCTGATCGGCCGTAATGCCGGAAATCACGGTCAAATCGTCCACAGGCCCTTGTGGCGCCGGCAAACGCACCGGCTCCAGGCCCGAACCGGCCTGCTGAACCGCGGCCTCGACGCTTTCGGGTGTCATCGCGGCCAGGCTGGAAACCCGGCGCACGGCGCCGAAATCATCAACCTGATGCAGGGCCATAAGGTTTTGCACCATGGCGCTATGCGTCACCTGCTGCGGCAGCGGATTGATCGGCATATAGGGCGAACGATCGGGCTCGGGCGCCTTGACCACGCCCGAAGTAAAGGCTTCGGCTGCGGCATCGAGATAGGTCACCGGTTGCGGCCGCGCCGGAGCCGGTTGCTCGACGACGGGCTCAGGCACCGACCAGTCGACGACTTCGTAGGAACGGATCGCGCGCGACTTGCGCTTACCGGCGGCCAGCCAGCCAATCACCGCGAAAACGGCAAATACACCAACCAGGAACAGGACCGATTGCAGGACAAGCGAAGGCATATCAACTCACCTTACGCGCAATGAAGCCGGTCGCCAGCCCCAGAAAGGCCGCGCCCAGCAGCAGAAAGCGCAATTCAAACAACAGATGCAGCATTTTGCTCCCCTAGCCCGCAGTCGCGCGGATAACAATACGGCGATTGGCCGCACGCCCTTCGGGCGTCGCATTGTCAGCAACCGGTGCGGCTCCGCCCATACCCTGAACCTGAATGCGGCCGGCATCGACGCCGCGCTTGACCAGGCCATCGGCGGCGGTCTGTGCCCGCGCCAGCGAAATCAGCTGATTGGCCTTGGCGTCACCCGTCGCATCGGTATAGCCGGCAATGATCAGTTTGACGTCGGCCGGACAGTCAGCCACGACCTTCGAAAGCTCATCCAGCAGCGGTTCGCTGTCGCCGATAAGTTCGTACGTGCCAAAGCGATATTCCAGTCTGCGTTTGCCCATCGCCGCCGAAATCCGGTCGTCGCACGAGCGGGCGACTTCAATGGCCGCGTCGCGGGCATTGTCACCCGCAACGGCCGGCAGATTGGAATTGGTGGCGACGATGGTCGTCGCCTTCTCGCCCTTGATCACCTCGGTAGGTAGTTTCAGAGCCGACGGATTGGCCGCAGCCACCTGAACCGGAGTCGCTTCGGTCATCGACAGGAAATGGACCTCGGACACCTTGCCGTCCAGCTTGGTGACGACCGCCTTGGCCTGTTCCAGATGCGACACGGGATTGGCAACTGTATCGCCGACGCTGAGGGTCACGGTCTGACCCGACACCTCGGCGCGAACATCGCTGAACCCGTTGTCGGCCAAGGCCTTGACAACGCTTGCGCGGACGTCGCTTTCGACGCCTGGCAGAGTCTTGTACAACCCGACCGCGCCCAGCGCGACCAGCCCTGTCAGACCCACGAACCATACGGCCCCGGCTTTCATGCAAGCACCCCAATCGTTGTTTTGTTAACTAAAGGTTATCGCGTTTGACCGAGGTCGGCAACCAGCCAAAACAACCCGTGAGGGACAAATATCAACGAGGCGGCCGGGTGTGGCGCAATTGCCCACCCGGCAGCTTCGCTTATTGACTGTTAGCCGCAATCGCAGCCTGTGCCGCCGCCAGACGCGCCACCGGGACGCGATAGGGTGAGCACGAGACATAGGCCAGGCCGACCTTGTGGCAGAAGGCGATGGAGGCCGGGTCGCCGCCATGCTCGCCGCACAGGCCCAGCTTGATGTCGGGACGGGTGGCCTTGCCCTTTGCGACCGCCATCTCGATCAGGGCGCCAACGCCGTCCTGGTCCAGGCTGACGAAGGGGTCCTTTTCGAAAATCCCTTTTTCGATATAGGGGTTAAGGAACCGGCCCGAGTCATCGCGCGAGATTCCGAACGTCGTCTGAGTCAGGTCGTTGGTGCCGAATGAGAAGAATTCGGCCGTTTCCGCCAGCCGGTTCGCCATCAGAGCGGCACGCGGCAACTCGATCATCGTGCCGACCTTGTAGGCCAGGGTCTTGCCGCGGGCGGCGAACACTATCTTGGCGACGTCGTGCGTCAGCGCCGACAGCTTGGCCATTTCTTCCTGGGTCGCGACCAGCGGGTGCATGATCTCGGGGTGCGGGTCACCGCCACCTTCCAGCACGTCGACCGCCGCGTTGAACAAGGCGTTGAGCTGACTTTCGTAGATTTCCGGGAAGGTGATGCCCAGACGGCAACCGCGCCAGCCCAGCATGGGGTTGGTTTCGGACAATTCCTTGGTGCGCTTGTACAGCTTGTCGGCGCCGATGCCGGAGGTTTCGGCGACGTGGGCGATGTCCTCTTCGGTATGCGGCAGGAACTCGTGCAGCGGCGGATCCAGCAGGCGGATGGTCACCGGCAGACCGTCCATGATCTGGAACAGTTCGGTGAAGTCCTTGCGCTGCATCGGTTCGATCTTGGCCAGGGCCTTGCGGCGGCCGGCTTCGTCGTCGGCCAGAATCATCTCACGGACGGCTGTGATCCGATCTTCGTCGAAGAACATGTGCTCGGTGCGGCACAGACCGATACCCTTGGCGCCGAAGCCCAGGGCCGTGCGAGCATCGGCCGGGGTTTCGGCATTCGCGCGGATATCCAGGCGCTTGTAGTCATCGGCCCAGGCCATGATCTGGTGGAAGTCTTCGGAGAAATCCGGCTCGATCATGCGGATCGCGCCCTTCATGATCTCACCCGTCGAACCGTCCAGCGTGATGATCTCACCATGGCGGTAGGTCTGGCCGCGCGAAGCGAACTCACCGCGTTCGGCATAGATCTGCATCTCACCGGCGCCGGAAACACAGGGACGGCCCATGCCGCGCGCCACAACGGCGGCGTGCGAGGTCATGCCGCCACGCGCCGTGACAATGGCCTTGGCCGCATACATGCCCTTGATGTCTTCGGGGCTGGTCTCGTCGCGGACCAGGATGACGTCCTCGCCGGCGGCGGCGTACCGTACCGCGTCTTCGGCCGTGAAGACGATCTTGCCCGAGGCCGCGCCGGGCGATGCCGGCAGGCCCTTGGCGATGACGGTCTTGTCCGCCTTGGGGTCCAGCATCGGGTGCAACAGTTGATCCAGCGTGCCCGGATCAATCCGCATAAGCGCTTCCTGCGGCGTAATCAGGCCTTCCTTGGCCATGTCGACGGCAATTTTCAGTGCCGCTTTAGAGGTCCGCTTGGCGTTGCGGGTCTGCAGCATGTACAGCTTGCCCTGCTCCACCGTGAACTCGACATCCTGGACATCGCGATAGTGGTTTTCGAGCGTGTCGACCGTCGTCTTGAACTGGGCGAACACTTCCGGCAGCGATTCTTCCATGGAGAGCGAACGCTCGCCCATGTCTTCGCGCGCCTTCTTGGTCAGCGCCTGGGGGGTGCGGATGCCAGCGACGACGTCCTCGCCCTGGGCATTGAGCAGGAACTCGCCGTAGAGGTCGCTGTCACCCGTCGATGGGTTACGGGTAAAGGCCACGCCGGTCGCCGAGGTGTTGCCCATATTGCCGAACACCATCGACTGGATGTTGACGGCGGTGCCCCAGTCCTCAGGGATGTCGTGCATCTTGCGATAAAACTTGGCGCGGTCGTTCATCCATGATCCGAACACGGCCCTGATAGCGCCCCACAGCTGGTCCTTCGGATCCTGCGGGAAGTCGCGGCCCAGCTCGGACTTCACCATGGCCTTGTAGTCGGCGATAATGCGTTCCCAGTCCTTGGCGGTGATGTCGGTGTCGATGGTAACGCCCAGGCGATCCTTGTGATCATCCAGAATGTCCTCAAAGCTGTGGTGGTTCACGCCCAGCACAACGTTCGAATACATGGTGATGAAGCGGCGGTAGCAGTCCAGCGCAAAGCGGCTGTCGCCGGTCAGAGCCGTCAGGCCTTCAACGGTGGCATCGTTGAGACCCAAGTTCAGGACCGTGTCCATCATGCCCGGCATCGAAGCGCGGGCGCCGGAGCGTACCGAGACCAGCAGCGGATTGGCGACATCGCCAAAGCCCTTGGCCGTCGTCTTTTCGAGATGGGCGAGATTGGTTTCGACCTCGTCGACCAGTCCCGCCGGAAGCTCGGAATTGTTCTGGTAATAGTGGACGCAGGCTTCGGTCGTGATAGTGAAACCTGCCGGTACCGGCAGGTTCAGCGACGACATCTCCGCCAGATTGGCGCCCTTGCCGCCCAGCAGCGCCTTCATGGACGCATCGCCGTCGGCCTGACCCGCTTTGAAAGCATAGACCCAGTGCTTAGACATGAAACTTTCCCTCTTCATGTTTATTTTTTTTGTTTTCAGGCACGCATGGAACTATCAGGTTCCATTTAGTTCTTTTGCCGCAACGCCGCGTCAGGCAATTTTGCTCAAATCCGCGATCGGTGCCGACAACTCACATACCCCGCGCAGTATGGCCAGGCGGTTGACTTTGACTTTTTCGTCATCCGCATTGACCAGCACTCCGTCCAGGAAGCTATCAACATTTTGCCGCAATGCAGCAATGCTTTTCAAGGCCCCGGCGTAATTTTCTTCCGAAATGTGAGACACAACGTCCGAACGCGCGACGTTGAGAGCCTCCAGAAGCGCTTTTTCCAAGGGATCGATGCCCTCATATGCCTGTGGCATGGCGTGCGAAAGGTCGGTCTTGCTGGCAGCCAGGATATTGGCGGCGCGCTTGTGAAGGGTGAGGAGATCCTCACCTTGCGGCGTGGCGATGACCGCTTCCACGGCTTCGATGCGGGTGATGGTGTTGACAACATCGTCGCTGCCGCGGGTCGCTTCCAGGACATCGAAGCGACGGCCTTCATCGCGAAGCTGGACCTTCAGACGGTCGGCGAAGAAGTCGAGCACCTCCGGACGCACGGCTTCGACGTCCTGAACCGCCACCGGCAATTCGCCGCGGCTGCGATACCAGGCATCAACCAACCCGCCTAGGTGCAGGGTTGCGCCGTGCTCGCGGATAATGCGCAGGACACCCAGGGCCGAACGACGCAGGGCATAAGGATCTTTCGACCCCGTAGGCTTTTCACCGATGGCGAAGAACCCTACCAGGGTATCAATCTTGTCGGCCAGGGCGACCGCAGCGCTGACCTTGCCCGCCGGGACGGAATCGGACGGTCCCTGCGGCTTGTAGTGCTCGCGGATGGCGTCGGCGATCTCAGGCTTCAGCTTCAAGGCGTCGGCGTAATAGCCGCCCATAACCCCTTGAAGCTCGGGGAACTCTCCAACCATCTTCGAGGCCAGGTCGGCTTTTGCCAGGCGCGCGGCTTCACGAGCGGCGGCGATATCGGCGCCGAGATGGCCTGCGATGTGCGCGGCCAGCGCCGAAATGCGCTCGACTCGCTGCGCCATGGTGCCCAGCTTTACGTGGAAGGTGGTGCCTTTCAGCCGTTCCAGCCAGCCGTCGAAATTGCCAGCCTTGTTATCCTCATTCCAGAAGAAGACGCCGTCGGACAGGCGCGCCGACAACACCTTGGCATTGCCGCGCTTGATCTCATCGCCGCCATCTCTGGCGCGGATATTGGCGACGATGATGAAGTGCGGCGCCATCTTGCCCGTTGCCTTGTCGCGAACGGCAAAATACTTCTGGTGCGTCCGCATCGAAGTCTTGATGACTTCCGGCGGCAAGGCCAGGAATTTCGGATCCATGTCGCCCAGGATCGGCATCGGGAACTCGTTCAGTCCCGCGACCTCTTCCAGTAGCCCCTGGTCCTCGATCAGTTCGCAGCCGGTGTCTTCGCACACGGCCTTGGCTTCCTTGAGGATAAAGGCCTGGCGTTCGGCATGATCCAGGATGACGGAATTGTCCGCCAAGGCCTTATGATAGCTGGCAAAATCGCTGACATTCAAGGCCTTTCCCGATCCCAGGAAGCGGTGACCTTCGGTCAGGCTCGACGCCGTCAGACCTTCCAGTTCAAACGGCACGATCTGGCCGTCGAACAGAAACAGTATGCGCTTCAGCGGCCGCACCCAACGGAAAGAGCTGACGCCCGACCGCATCGACTTGGGCCACGGGAAGGCCAGGATGACCTCACGCAGCATGTCCGGCAGGGCATCCACTGTGCGGCGGCCTGGCTTTTCGATCCTTGCCATCCACACGCCGTTTTCGAGGACCAGTTGGTCCTGGGTCAGGCCGACCTTGCGCAGGAAGCCGGCCATGGCCTGTTCCGGTGCGCCGTCTTTGGGCCCCTTGACCTCTTCTGTCACGGCTGCCTGCTCCGCCGGTAGCCCTTCGACCACCAGGGCCAGGCGACGCGGCGCGACATAAGCCTTGATCGACTCAAAGCTTAAGCCGGATGTGTTCAGCTTGGCGCCGAAGAGGCGCTCGAAGTCACGCGCCGCCCCCAATTGCATGCGGGCCGGTATTTCTTCGGAAAACAGTTCAATAAGCAGTTGCGGCATGGATTATTTCTTTGTGCTAACGCTTCGCTCTTTGAGCACTATATCGCCCCCGGGCAGTTTGGGCGACGCCTGCTTCTTCCTGACGGGCCCATTCCTGGGCGCAGGCCTTACACAGATCGCGAATACGGCCGATATAGGACTGACGCTCCGCCACGGCGATGGCGCCACGGGCATCCATCAGGTTGAACAGGTGCGACGCCTTCAACACATGATCATAGGCC
>NZ_GL883079.1:679690-696755 GCF_000204015.1 Asticcacaulis biprosthecium C19
CGTTCCTGCTCGCGGAAGACGTCGCCGTAGGTCACGCCAGCCTTGTTGAATTTCAGATCGTAGACATTGTCGACATTCTGTAAGTACATGCAAAGGCGTTCCAGGCCGTAGGTCAGTTCGCCCGACACGACGTCGACTTCGATGCCGCCAACGCCCTGGAAATAGGTGTATTGCGTCACCTCCATGCCGTCGCACCAGACTTCCCAGCCCAGGCCCCAGGCCCCGACCGTAGGGTTTTCCCAGTCGTCCTCGACGAAGCGGATGTCGTGCAGATTCACATCCAGGCCAATCGCCTTCAGCGAGCCGAGATAGAGGTCCTGAAGGTTTTCCGGATTGGGTTTCAGGATCACCTGGTACTGGTAATAGTGCTGTAAACGGTTGGGGTTTTCGGCATAGCGGCCATCGACCGGACGGCGCGACGGCTGAACATAGGCGCAGTTCCACGGCTTGCGACCCAAGGCCCGCAAGACGGTGGCGGGATGCAGGGTCCCCGCACCAACCTCGACATCATAGGGTTGAAGGATGACGCAGCCCTGTTCGGACCAGTAGTGGTGCAGGGTCAGGATCAGATCCTGGAAAGACAGGGGCTCTTTTGTGGTCTCGACCATGGTGTTGAAATCGCCTGAAAATGTGGCGCGAACATAGAGGGACGCCTCTTGGGCCGCAAGCCAAAAACCCGGTAAATTTGCTGTCCGCAAAAGGAGAATCCGGCTTTGATGGCGATCATGACCGACGCCGATGTCCAACCCAGCCTGAAGACACGCCTGAGCCACGTCAGCGAGGCCCTGAGGCGACCGACGACCTGGACCCTGCTGGGGTTGGGGTTTTCGTGCGCCCTCCCCGTACTGTTGATGGGCGGGACCTTGAGCTTCTGGCTAAGAAGCCATGGCATCTCATTGACGGTAATAGGTTTTGTTGGCTGGGTCAGCATCGTTTACGGGCTGAAATTCCTATGGGCACCATGGATGGACAAGGCCAGGATCCCCGTCCTGTACGAGTGGCTGGGTCAGAGGCGCAGCTATATGCTGCTGAGCCAATTGGGCGTGGCGGCCGGTCTGGTGCTGATGGCCGTGATTGGACCGCAGCACCTGTGGGTGTTCATTACCGCGATGATCTTTCTGGCTTTTTCGGCGGCATCGCAGGAGATCGCCGTCGATGCCTGGCGGGTCGAGCAGACGCAAAACGAGGCCGACCAGGCGCTGAACCCCGCCTTCTGGGCCTATGGCTGGCGCGCCGGCATCCTCATCACCGATTCGATCATCCTAGTTCTGTCGAAGCGGGTTGGCTGGCCCGTGTCCTATGCCGCTATCGCCTGTCTGTTGGTGATCGGGATCGCGGCCACCCTGTTTGCGCGGCGGACCGAGATCGAAGCACAGATCACGGCCCAGGCGCGCACCTTCCGGGAACTGGTGATCGATCCGTTCGTCAGCTTCTTCAACGCACATAAGGGGACGGGCGGGCTGATTCTGCTGACCCTGGCGTTGTACCGTTTGCCGGACTACCTGACCAATATGGCCGGGACCATGTATGCCGACACCGGCATCGATCCGGACGCCATCGCCGCCATGCGCGCCGGAGTCGGGTTGTGGGCGTCCCTGATCGGCATCGCCGCCGGCGGCGCCTGTCTGCTGGTGTTCGGATTGCAGCGCGCCTTTATCCTGGGCGCCGTGATCGGCCCGGTGTCCAATATCTGCTTTTCGTGGATGGCTGTGGCCAACGGGAATCTGGGGGTGTTTGCCTTCACTCTGGTTGCCGACAATTTTTCCAACGGGATCGCCGAGACGGCGTGGGTAGCCTTCATGACGCGGATGACCGGGCGCGAGCACACCCTCACCCACTACGCCCTGATGTACAGCGTAGCCGCCCTGACCGGAAAGATCCTGAAAGGGTTTACCGGCATGGCGGTCGATATGCTGACGCCGCATCTGGGCCTGTTCAACGCCTATTCGACCTTCTTTCTCAGCACCGCGGTGTTTGCGATTCCGACCGTGATCCTGTGCCTGGTCCTGCGGCGAAAAGGCCTATTCGCCATCGCGTGATTCCTATGGTATTTTTATTGACGCCGGGTGTTCTATAGCCGCCGTCCGGCGTCGTTGCGCGTAAAAAACCTCAGCAAATACAGGGGTCAGTGCCATGAGAATCACGAATACCTTCATCATCGTCGCCGATGACACCAAGGCGACTCAAGGTGTTGTTCCGCCCTTGAAAGACGCCGAGCCGTCGCTGGCCCGGCTGCATTTCGACCTGCTGGGCGAGCACCCCTATGAGTACGATCTCGACAGCTTCAACTTCGAAGTCTTCTGCCGCCGCAACGGTATTGCCGCCGAAGACCGCGATCGCCACCGCACTGCCTTTTTCTCCAAGAGCCATCCGTGCATGCGGGCTTCGCCGTTGACCAAATCCTACGGCTTCGGCGCCCACTACAATGGTCAGGGCAAGATTGCCCTCTATCCGATGGATTCGGTCGCGTACCGCAAGTTCCTCAATGATCCGGAGGTCAAGGTTGAGATGGCCATGCGGTCGAAGCGCCCGGCGGCCTCAGCGCAGGGTGCACGCCTGAACCCAGGCAGCCGGCCAAAGAGCCTGCATCCGGTGGCTTAGGCGCTCGGCGGCTTGCGGCGTGGCGCACAGGGCGAAACAAGTGGCGCCCGATCCCGACATCCGCGCCAGAAGAGTCTGTGGCTGGGCGTCCAGGCTGGTCAGGACATCGGCGATGACGGGCTGCAACCGAATCGCCGCCGGCTCCAGGTCGTTGCGAGTGTTGCGCAGGGCGTCTACCACATCGCCGCTGCCGTCATACAACGCCCTTGCCTCTATGTCGTCAAACCGCGCCAGGTGGTCGAAACCGTTATAGACCGCCGCCGTGGCGCATTCGACCCTCGGATTGATCAGCACGCACGGCAGTTCCGGCATGACAACTGGTGTCAGGATTTCGCCATAACCTTCAGCAAAAGAAGATCTATTCCACAGGCACATCACGCCATCGGCACCGATTCCGGCGGCTACGGCTTCGAGGTCCGTATCGGACATGTCCGGCGCGAAGGCCGCGCGCAGCAGGTGGAGGGCCGCCCCGGCATCAGCGCTGCCGCCGCCCAGCCCTGAGGCGACTGGCAGGCTCTTGACCAGGTGCAATCCCGTATCAATCTTGATTCCGGCGGCCGCTTCGAAGCGGCGGACCGCCTTCAGGATCAGATTGTCGTCGCCTGTGCTCAGGCCAGCCGAAAATGGGCCGTCAATGGTCAGGCCCTTGCCTGTCGTCAGCCTGAGCTCATCACCGATATCGGCGAACATGACCAGGCTTTGCAGCGGGTGATAGCGGCGCGCGTCCGGCGCCGCCACGTGCAGGTACAGATTGACCTTGGCCGGGGCCAGGCGAGACGCCGTCATTGCTGGGACGGGGTGGCCGTCTCATTGAGCGCCGTAACCTTGACCGACTTGTCCGCCGCTGCCACGACCGCCGCCTGGGCGTCCAGCTTCTTCTTCACGGACGCCGTCTGCTTGTCGTTGGCACCCAGGGTCAGGACGCGCTGCCACTCATAGGTGGCTTCGACATCGCGGCCCAGCGCCAGATAGACGTCGCCGAGATGCTCGTTGATTTCGGCGTCGGACGGCGCCAGTTGGACGGCCTGTTCGATATAGACGAGGGCCTGGTCATATTGACCCAGCTTGTAATAGCCCCAGCCGAGCGAATCGAGCATGGCACCGGACTTCGGATTGAGCGCCAGGGCCTGCCGGACCAGTTCCATGCCCTCCTGGATATTGCCGCCGCGGTTGATCCAGCCGTAGCCCAGGAAGTTGAGGATTTCCGGCCGCGTTCCATTCAGGGTGCGCGCCTTGTTGATGGCCTCCTCGGCCTTGTCCCACCGGTCGACACCGTCATAAAGCATGGCCTGCAGGAACCAGGTCTGCCAGGTGAAGTCGTCGCTGCCGACGCGGGCGATACGGGCGTCGATCAGGGCCAGTGCACCGGCATCGTCATGACGTTCATTCAGCAGGCTGGCCTTTTCCATGACCAGACCAAGGTGGTTCGGGTCGCGCGCCAGGGCCTGATCCGCCAGGGTGAGAGCCGCCTCGGACTGATCGCGCGCGCGCAGGTTCCAGATCCGGCGCAGGATGGCTTCGTTGGCGTAGACGGAGTTGACCGGGACGCTGGCCCAGGCCGCTTCGGCCGCGCCCGGGTCACGCAGTTCCAGATGGATCTGCCCCAGCAGGATGCGGCTGCGTTCCGGCGCCGGGTCGAGATGCAGCGACAGCCGCAGGGTGGCCAGGGCCATTTCCGAGTCGCGCTCGCTGAACGAGATGGTGGCGGCCAGGAACAGGGCCTGGGCCATGCTCTGCTTCAGATCCGGCAGGGCGGGTTTGACGTAGTTGGGGCCGTCGATGCGCTGGAGCGCTGCCAGCGCTGTAGCGTCGTTTGACTGGGCGACGACCTCGGCCCAGACGGCGCGGGCCTCGGCTTTACGGCCGCGGCGTTCCAGGAAGCCGGCATAGTCCGGGCCGAACAGGAAGGCCGCTGCGCCGGGCTGATACAACGACGTGTACACGGCTTCGGCATCCTTAGTGCGGCCGCGCAGTTCGTGAATGCGGGCGCGTTCGGCCTGAACCAGCATGATCAGCAGCTTGTCGCGATCACCATCGCCCAGCGCCGTATCGCCCGAAGCGTCGACCGCGCCCTTCCAGTTGCCGTTCAGCGCCTGGATGTAGGGTTTCAACAGGACGGCGGCCCGGCCGCCGCTGTTGACCGCCAGGGCCGCGTCGATGCTTTTCTGTGCGGCCGGCGCCTTGCCGGCCTTGACCGCCGTGACGGCGCCCAGCATCGGCACCATGAAGCGGCTGGTGTCGGAGGTCGGCACGACCTTTGCGGACAACAGAGTCGCCTGATCGATATGGCCGTTGAGGATGCCGACCAGGAAGGCGTTTTCCCGCAGTTCGATATTGTCGGGATCGCCGGTGGCGGCCGCGTTCATGGCGACGGCGGCGGTGCCGATATCGCCCTGGGCCATGGCGTAACGGGCAACGAGGAAATGGGCATAGGGACTCACCTCCCCGCCCAACTGACGGCGGGCATCGGCGAAGATGGGGCGCGCATCGGCGGCGGAGGCAAACGAACCCAGGACAAGGGCAGCCGTCAGGACGGCACAGGAGGGCAAACGAACCGAACTCAGTTTCACGTTACAGGCATCCGAAATGAGAAAAATGACCAGCCCTCAGAACTTACCGGAAACTTATACCGGCAAAATTCTTAATAGAAAAGCCATTCGCCGGGAACGTGATGCAAACGTGAGAGGGCGGCGTTTGGTACGGACAACGGCGGAGTGACGCGCCGAGATACGTGGTCGGATCCAAGGTGTATCTGGTTAATGACTCTGCCCCCAATTTAGTTTCGTACCTTTCGGGACGGTGTCAAACCTGACGTGGAACATGCGACAGGTTCTCTATGCCGACTGCCTTATGACGCAACGGTTCCAGACCTCGGCCTGCAACGCGCTCCATACCATCCAGCAAAGGACGGCCGAGCTGACCCTGGCGGGCCTGGAACGGACCTGTCAAACGGAGTCCCGTATGGCTGGCCGAAATGCTGGGTGTGGGACGAACCTTTGTCGGCCGCGTCCTGCGCAACCTGCGCGACCAGGCCATCATCGAAATACGGCGCGGCTTCCTGACATACGGGATTTGCCGGCCCTGAAGTCGCTATCCTGTCGCTGTACGCTTCACAACTGGGATCATTTCGATTCCGTATTGCACGGCATCTACCCGGCGGCATGAAGCGCCCCCGGCATGACAGCCGGGGGCAGGTCTTCTTTACCAGACGATATGACTGAGAACGTCGGCCTGGGCCGCCCCCAGCACGGTGACGGTATTGCCACCACCGAGATTGATCACGACATCAGTGCCCACCTGAGTAACCATGGCGCTGTTCGCCGTACCGTTGGTAATGGCGTGGATGTCGATCGTGTCGTTCTGGGCGGCGTTGAAATCCGTCACCGTATCTTTCCAGGTGCCGCTCATAAACACGAAGACATCCTCCCCCAGGCCGCCGGCCAGGGTATCGTTGCCGACCCCGCCGTCCAGCCGGTTGTTGCCGCTGTTGCCGGTCAGCGTATTGTTCAGCGAATTACCCGTTGCATTGATATGGGCCGATCCGGTCAGGGTCATGACTTCGACCGCGCGCCCGAACAAGGAATAGCTCACCGAACTGAAGACCGTATCGGTCCCTTCGAAGTGCAGTTCGTGGACACGGTCACCGGCATAGTCGACATAGTAGGTGTCGTCGCCCAGACCGCCCACCATCGTATCGGCGCCGGTGCCGCCGTCCAACCCATTGTTGCCGCCGGTGCCATTAAGCGTGTTGTTCAGCGAGTTGCCGGTCGCATTGAGGTTTCCTTCGCCCGTCAGGGTGAGGATCTCAACCGCCCGCCCGACCAGCGAATAGCTCACCGAAGAGATGATCGTGTCCGTGCCTTCCAGGTGATTTTCGCCGACGCTGTCGCCGGCATTGTCGACATAGTAGGTGTCGTTGCCCAGGCCGCCCAGCATACGGTCATCACCGGCACCGCCATCCAGCACGTCGTTTCCGGCCGCACCGTCCAGGGTGTTGTTGCCGACATTTCCAGTGATGACGTTATCCAGTGAATTGCCTGTGGCGGTAAGGTTGCCCGTCCCGGTCAGGGTCAGGATTTCGACCGCCCGGCCCCACAACGAATAGCTGACTGACGAAATGATCGTGTCCGTGCCTTCCAGGTGATTTTCCCCCACACTATCCGTCACGTCATCGATATAGTAGGTATCGTCACCCAAACCGCCGAGCAACCGGTCGCCCCCCGCGCCGCCGTCCAGCATGTCACTACCGCCCGCGCCGTTAAGCGTGTTTTTGCCGGTGTCACCAACGAGATTATCGGAATAGATCGAACCGATCACCTTTTCAAAGCCGCTCAGGCTATCCCATCCCGCGCCATTCGCCTCGCCTGAGGTCAGGGACACCATGACGGCGCCATACGCGCCGGCATAGCTGACCGTGTCGACGCCCGTTCCGCCTTCGAGCGTATCGTTGCCATTATTGCCGATGATGAGGTCGTTGCCGGAATCGCCGAAAAGGAGCGAGCCCCATTGCTGCGAACCATCGATGACATCGTTGCCTTCGTCGCCATGGATGGACATGACCCCGTAAAAACTGTAACTCACGACCACCGTGTCGTTGCCCGCGCCGCCCGATACCTGACCGCGCGAATAGATCGTGTCATCGCCGGTGCCGCCTTCGGCGCGCCACAGATAGTAGGCATTGCGCGCGTCAACGACATCGTTACCGTCGCCACCGAACAGCGCGTACGTACCGTAGCCGGCCACCAGACTGTCATTTCCCCCCATGCCGAAGATCACGCCTGATGTACCGTAACCGTAATCGGTGATCGCGTCGTCATAGTTGCTGCCTTCGATCCAGCTTGCGTTTTCAACGTTCTGGATGACACTTCCGCCGACCATCTGGCTGGTCAGGGTCATGTCAAAGGTCACCCCCGCCGAAGCGCCCAGGAAGCTGATGAACAGGCTGTCGGTGCCGTCGCCGCCATCGACATAATCGCCGTAACCAGCTGAAATGGTGTCGTTACCCGCGCCACCGCTCATGCCATCGACATCGCTGCCGCGGTCGAGAAGAGGCGACTGGTAGGTTTCGGTGTATGGCAGGCTATAGCCCCCGAGCGGCTCGGAAGCATACAGGTAGTCGTCGCCCGTCCCGCCATTCAGGACGTCAGCGCCGGCGTCGCCCTGAAGGGTGTCGTTCCCACCGTTGCCGCTAAAGGTGTCGTCACCGGCTTTGCCAACGGCTGTGTTGGCGGCTTCGCTGCCGGCAAAGATATCGTCGCTGTCTTCGCCGGCGAAATTCAGGACAAGCCCGCCCCCCGCAAGCACAACCTCGATCAGGAAGGTGCCGTTGGCGAACTGCAAAGCTTCGACGCCCTGAAGCGTATCGGTGCCATCCGGCGAATCCGGGCGCAAATCGACAATCGTCGCAGTCTGCGTGCCGGCATCCCAGGAGATCTGGTAGTCGGTGCTGGAACCGCTGTAGACGGCAACATCACCGGATCCGGTGTAGGAGGACAGATTGCCGGTCAGGTTGTCATTCCCCGCTCCGCCGGTCAGCAGATCGTCGCCATTGGTGCCACGCAAAGTATCATTCCCGGCATCGCCGAAAAGCGAAGACCGGGCTTGCCCACCGCCGTCGATCAGGTCGTTGCCGTCATCTCCATGAACCGCCTGAGCGCCCCAATAGCCGACAAAGTCGTAATCCAGGCTGACCGTGTCGTTTCCGGCGCCAGCCGAAACCTGACCGCGCGCAACGAGGAGGTCATCGCCGTCACCGCCATCGACAAACGCCTGGCTGGCGTAGATCGTATCGTTGCCGACGTCGCCATATACCTTGCTGAGATAGGACGAATTGGTCACGTCAATCCGGTCGTCACCGTTGCCGCCGGACATGCCCGCGGTAAAATAGCTGCCGACCAGCGTGTCATTGCCAGCCATGCCAAAAACGGCGCTGTAGGCATTGTAGGCGCTGCCACCATCGGTGATAGCGTCGTCGAAGTCACTGCCTTCGAGCCAGGTGGCGCCTTCGACATTTTGAATCGTTCCGCCGCCCACAACCTGACTGCTCAGGTTCATGTTGAAGGTCACGCCAGACGTCGCGCCCTGGAAGCTGATGAACAAATAGTCTTCGCCATCCCCGCCGTCGACATTGTCGCCGTAACCCGCCGACAAAAAGTCCGCGCCGGCGCCGCCGCTCAGCGAGTCGACGTCGGTAACTCGATCCAGTTCCGGCGTTATAGCCGAGAAGTTGTAGTCCGGAACGCGATAGCTACCCGAGGCACCGGCTGAATAGAGCCAGTCAAAGCCCGAACCGCCGTTCAGGAGATCGGCCCCAGCATCGCCTTGCAGACTGTCATTACCCCCATTGCCCCGGAAGGTGTCGTTTCCGGTTCGGCCCTGAGCCGTATTATTGGCCTCGCTGCCGATAAAGGTATCGTCGCCGTCACCTCCGACAAAGTCGGTGACCAGGCTGCCGCCCGACAAGATGACATCAAGAAGGAAAACACCGTTGGAGAACTGCAGCGCCTCAATCGTGCGATCGATCGTGTCCACGCCGTCAGGCGCGTCCGGGCGCAGGTCCGTAACAGTAATAAAACCGGTCTCGGAATTTTCGACGAAAAGGTAGTCGCCGCTTACGCCGCTGAACACGGCGGTGTCCCCGGTCGTACCGGACAGATTGTCGCCACCGGTCAGAACATCGTTTCCGGCACCGCCACTCAGTACATCGTCACTGTTGTTTCCGGTCAGGGTGTCGGCGCCGGCATCACCAAAAAATGACGCCCCCGACCACTGCGACGCCTGGATATCGTCATTGCCGTCGCCGCCATACATAGCGTCGGAAGAGTATCCCCCTTGTAACAGAATCGTATCATTACCGGCGCCGCCGTAGGTAAGCCGGTAGGCATAGACCAGGTCGTCGCCATCACCTCCGTGGGCATTACCGAAGCTGTTACCACTGCAATACAGGGTGTCATTGCCGTCGCCGCCGCTAAGGACCTGAAGATACTGGGAGTTGCGCCCGTCGAGAAAGTCATTGCCGTCATTGCCGAACAAACTACCCGTGTAATAGCCCGCAACGAGGCTGTCGTCGCCGCCCATGCCGAACGCGGCAGCGAACCCTCCGTAGGAATATCCGCTGTCGGAGATGGTGTCGGCGTATTCGCTGCCCTCGATCCAGGCGGCGCCTTCGACGTTTTGAATCGTGCCGCCGCCAATCACCTGAGTCAGCCCGCTGGAGAAGGTCACGCCGGCCGAAGCGCCCTGGAAGCTGATATACAGACTGTCGGAACCATCGCCACCATCGACGTTATCGCCGTAACCTGCCGACAAAACGTCCCCGCCGTCGCCACCATTCAGTGTGTCGACCTCAAGGCCGCGATCAAGTTCGGGCGCGACATAGCTGTCGTTGAGGTAAGGCGCCTGATAGTCGCCCAGTGAGCCAGTCGCAAAGAGGCTGTCATAACCTGTCCCGCCGTTTAGCACGTCGGCGCCACCATCGCCCTGGAGGAAATCTTCGCCGCCATTGCCACCGAGCGTGTCGTCGCCGCCCTTGCCCGTTGCCGTATTGCCGGCTTCGCTGCCGGCAAAGACATCGTTACCAGTTCCGCCCGTGAAATTAAGGCCGCCGAGACCCGTGCTTTCCAGGAGGACGTCGATCAGGTAGGTAGCATTCGAAAACGTCAGGGCTTCGATGTCATCCAGGGTGTCGGCTCCATCCGGCGAGTCGGGGCGCAGGTCGACCACTATAACGAGGTGCGCCTCCGCGTCGCGGACCACCTGGTAGTCACTGCTGGCGCCGCTGTACACGGCAATATCGCCGGTCGTGCCGGGGGGATACTCACCTCCGCCCGTGAGACGGTCATTGCCGGCGCCGCCCGTCAGCATGTCGGTGCCGCCGCTGCCGGTGAGGGTGTCGTTGCCGTCATTGCCCAGCAAACTGGACGACAGACCTTCGGCCGCGGTTATGCTGTCATTGCCTTCGTCGCCATAAGCTGCCCCGAAGTAGTAAGTGTAGATCATCTGAATGGTATCGTTGCCGGCGCCACCATTCACCTGGCCGTGGGCGTACATCAGGTCATCGCCGTCACCGCCGTCGATTTGGGAAATCCCGTCGTTATACAGGGTGTCGTTGCCTGCGCCGCCTTCGACCCGATACAGATATTGCGATCCTCGCCCGTCAACCAGATCGTTGCCATCGCCACCGGACAGTATCCAGGTGTAGTATCCAGCCTTCAGGATGTCGTTGCCGCCCATGCCATAGACCCGGCCGAACGTGCCATACGGGCTCCCGGCGTCGGTCAAGGTGTCGCCGAAGTTACTGCCGTCGATTCGGGCCGCGCTCTCGACGTTCTGGATCATGGCACCGCCGACCACCTGGCTGGTCAGGGTCATGTCGAAGGTGACGCCGGCCGAGGCGCCCTGGAAGCTGAGGTAGAGGTTGTCGTAGCCTTCGCCACCGTCGACGCTATCGCCAAATCCAGCCGACAGAGTGTCATTACCGTCGCCGCCGTTCAGGGTATCGGCCTGATTGCCTGCGTCGAGGACAGGATTTGCCGTGTCATCGCCCAAAGGCACCGCCGACAGGAGCAGGTCATCTCCTGTCCCACCACCCAGCAGATCGGCGCCATTGTTGCCGTTCAGGGTGTCATTGCCGCCATTGCCCGAAGCCGTGTCATTGTCCGCGCCACCGTCAAAAGTGTCGCCGTTCGGGCCGCCGCTAAAACTCGCCATTTGAATAAATCCCCTCGAAAGGCTTCACATCAGCCTGCTCGAGTCATGTCGAATCTTCGTAACAACGTCAACGCGAATATCGGGACTTAGCGCAAACCGCCCTTACATATTCGGATAGTTCGGGCCGCCGGCGCCTTCGGGTGTGGTCCAGACGATATTGCCCGTCGGGTCCTTGATATCGCAGGTCTTACAATGCACGCAGTTCTGAGCGTTGATCTGTAGACGCGGCTTGCCAACGTCCTGGCCGACAATCTCATAGACCCCGGCCGGGCAGTACCGTTGCGCCGGTTCGGCATACTTGGCCAGGTTGATGTCGATCGGGATATGCGGGTCCTTCAGCACCAGATGGACGGGCTGGTCCTCCTCATGGTTGGTCGAGGAGATAAACACCGAGGACAGCTTGTCGAACGACAGGACGCCGTCGGGCTTCGGGTATTTGATGGGCTTGAATTCGGCCGCCGGCTTGATCGATTGCGCGTCCGACTTGCCGTGTTTCAAGGTGCCCGCCCCGGTGAACAGGCTGAACCCGCCCAGCAGGCTGGTGGCGAACATCTCGACGCCGCCGACGATGGTACCCAGGGTCGTGCCCAGACGGCTGAGGATCGGCTTGACGTTGCGGACCAGCTTCAGCTCACGCTTGATATCGGAATGATCATAGGCGGTCTGATACCCGTCCAGGGTCCTCGCGGGAGCGCCCGAAGCCAGGGCCTTGACCGCCGCATCGGCCGCCAGGATGCCGCTCTTGATGGCGTTGTGCGAACCCTTGATGCGCGGCACATTGACGAATCCTGCCGAACAGCCGATCAGGGCGCCGCCCGGGAAGACCAGTTTCGGCACCGACTGGTAGCCGCCTTCGTTGATGGCGCGGGCGCCATAGGCGACGCGTTGCCCGCCTTCCAGCACCTCGGCGATGATCGGGTGGTGCTTGAAGCGCTGGAATTCGTCATAGGGCGACAGGTAAGGGTTCTGGTAGTTCAGGTGGACCACGAACCCGATCGAAACATAATGGTCGCCGAAATGGTACATGAAGGAACCGCCGCCGGTCTTTTCATCCAGCGGCCAGCCCAGGGTGTGCTGGACCAGGCCCGGCTTGAACTTCGACAGCTGGACCTTCCACAGTTCCTTGATGCCGAGACCGTATTTCTGCACGTCGGCCTGGGCGTCCAGGTCGAACTTGCGGATGACCTGCTGGGACAGCGAGCCGCGCGCCCCTTCGGCGAAGAAGGTATATTTGGCCAGCAAATCCATGCCAGGGACATAGTCGGGCTTATGATGGCCATCGCGGCCAATGCCGGCAACACCGGCGACCACGCCTTTGACGCCGCCTTCGTCGTCATAAAGGACTTCGGAACAGGCCATGCCGGGATAAACCTCAACGCCCAGGGCTTCCGCCTGTTCAGCCAGCCAGCGCGTCAGGTTGCCCAGCGAACCAACATAGCAGCCATGGTTGCTCATATAGCCCGGCATGGGCAGCCACGAGATGTCGAGTGCGCCCTGGGGGCCGAGATAGATGAACTTGTCTTCGCTGACTTTGGTATCGAGCGGCGCGCCGAGGTCCTTCCAGTTGGGAAACAACTTCGACAGCCCCGAGGTGTCGAACACAGCGCCGGACAGGATATGGGCGCCGATCTCCGAGCCTTTTTCCAGCACGGCGACGGTGACCTCGATGCCGGCCTTGCTGGCCTGCTGCTTCAGTCGGATCGCCGCGGACAACCCGGCGGGACCGCCACCGACGATGACCACATCATATTCCATCGCCTCGCGTTCAACCGGCATATCGACCATAATCTGTTCTATCTCCCGACGGGTGGTCCCCGTGAGGGGCTTACCGTTTTGTTTGAACTTCGCCGCGCGGCCCGCTATGACAGACTTTGCGTTTTTGAAGGCCCCCCATGTTTCCGTCCGACGATCTGGCAAAGGAGATAGAGAGCTATCTCGGCTTTCTCATCGACCATGAGTTGGAAGAGTCCTACGCGAATGCGCCTCTTAATCGGACTCTGAGCGAAAATAAATCACCAAATCCGCGTGCCGCTGCGTCAGTCACGCAAATTCGTGTGACCCCTGTGGCTTCGGCGCCGCAAGGCGGGTCGCTGAACGCGCTGAAGCCGCAAAACCTTGCCGGGCTTGATACCGGTGCGGTCTTGCACGAGGCAAAGCAGCGCGCAGGGTCAGCTCGGTCGCTGGATGAGCTCTATGCCGAACTGGAAGCGTTTCAGCATATGCCGCTGCGCCACGAAGGTGCGACTCAGCTGGTCAAATTCCGCGGGACAGCGGATCCGGATCTGATCGTGGTGGGCGAATGTCCCGACGCTGAGGAAGATGCGTCAGGCCAGGCCTTTGCCGGCAAGCCGGGGGCGTTGATCGACAAGGCTTTGCAGGCGGCTGGCGTCGTGGAGCGAACCTTGCTGACACCGTGTGTCTTCTGGCGACCCGCTGGCGGACGCCCCCTGACCGATGAGGATGTTTCGCTAACGGCGCCGTTCATGCATGCCCTGATCCGTTTGGCGTCGCCCAAGGCGATTTTGCTGCTGGGGGCCGGTGCTGTGTCGGTGGTTTTGAACCTGGATCAACGGTTGAGCGAATTGCGCGGCCGAGTCGTTGGCTACCACGGCGAGCCCAATGTCCCGTCGATGGCCAGCTATCCGCCGAACTTCCTGCTGAGGCAACCGCTGGCCAAGGGGCTGTTCTGGCGCGATCTGCTGCAGTTGAAGGTGAACGCCGGGCTATAAAGTCGAGTCAAAAGAAAGTGACTCAACCCGCCGGGATTGTGGCTTGCAGCCTCACCGCTCCTATCACATTGTTACCCAGACGATGTGCAATGGGTTGCCCAGGCATAAAAGTTTCATTAGTCTCCCGTCCTTTCGGCCAATCGGTCGCCGCCTTCAGGTGTTGTTTTGACGTCCAACCGCCAAACCCTGCTTCGTCTTCTGGCCGGCGCCGCCTTCATGGCCCTCGCTTCGGCTGCAATGGCCGCACCGGTGATGGCGCAGGATTTCCTGAAGCCGGATTTTGCCGCACAAGACCCTGCGCCCCTGACAGCCGCCGAGGCTGCGACGCCGGCCGCGGACGAGACGGTCGCCTTCAACACCACGCCCCTGCCCTACGCCCTGGTCGCTGGCCAGGCCCAGGCGCCGAAACAGGCCGTCGCCCAAAGCCTGCCCTTGGCCGCGTGGGATGCGCAGCTCTATCAGGCGGCGTTCCAAATGATCGAAGCTGGCGATTTCGCCGGCGCTGACGAAAAGCTGGCTCAGGTCAAGGACCAGCGGCTGATGGGCTATGCCCGGTTCAACAAGCTGTTTCATCGCAAATATACCTCGACCTACGACGAATTGATGGCGTGGCTGGGCGATTATGGCGACCAGCCCATGGCGATGCGCGTCTGGGGCCTGGCCAAACGTAAAAAGCCCGACGGTGCGCCCGATCCGGCCTTCCCGTCACTGATGGGCGCAGTCCCGGCCGGGGACGTTGCGACCAACGCAGGCACGGCGGTCCGGCTGAACGCGACGGGTTCGTTGAACGCTGCACCGCAAGCCAACTACAATCCCGGCGCCCCGACCGGCGAAGACCTGACGCCCAAGTCGGCGCGGTCGGCCTATAACAATGGTCAGCTCGAACAGGCTGTCAAACTGGGCAAGCAGATCGGCGATCACTGGGTCGTCGGTTTGGCCAACTGGCGACTGGGCCGGTACGAGCCGGCCATGGCGGCTTTCAAGTTCGTCGCCAGCGACCCGAGCCAGAATGCGTGGAGCCAGTCCGGCGGCGCCTACTGGGCCGGCCGCGCTGCGCTGAAGGTGGGCAAGAAGGACGAGGCCGAAGGCTATTTCAAGGTTGCGGCCAGCTTCCCGTTCACGTTCTATGGCTTGGTGGCCGAGCAGCGTTTGGGCGTGACTCCGGCTGTGGCCTTGTCGAAAAAGGGTGAATTGCCGACCTTTGCCGGTCAGTCGCGCACGGCCATGGTCGCCGCGCTGGATGGTGACTTCGGCTGGACGGCGTCGCACCCCAAGGCGCAGCGGATGAATGCCCTGATCCAGGTCGGCCGGGTCGGTGACGCCCAGGATGAACTTCAGGCCGCGGTGCAGACAGCCACCAGCGCCGAGGAACGCGACCGGTGGCTGGCCCTGTCCAGTCACACTCAGATTCCGGTCAGCCAGCTAAAGCGCACCGACAAGCTGTTCGATGCCTCACTGTATCCGATCCCCGATTTCGCACCCACAGGCGGTTACACGGTGCCCAAGGCGCTGGTGTTTGCCCTGGCGCGCAAGGAAAGCAAGTTTAACCCCAAGGCCTATTCCTATTCGGGAGCCTATGGCTTGCTGCAACTGATGCCGGCAACGGCGGCACTGGTCGAGAACGATGCCAGCTTTACCGCCAAGCCGAAGCAGCTTCTGACGCCGGAGGTCAATCTGCGTGTCGGCCAAAGGTACATCCAGCGCCTGTTCGACGCCAAGATGGTGGATGGTGACCTGCTGAGGACGCTTGCGGCCTATAATGCTGGCCCACGCCCGGTTAAGGATGCGGTCGACAGCCTGGGGCCGGATGCCGATTCGTTGTTATTTCTCGAGTCGATCCCGGTGGCGCAGACCCGGCAATATGTCGAAGAGGTCGCGGCCAACTACTGGATCTATCGCCAGTTGATGGGGCAGCCGACCAAGACCTTGACCATGGCGGCAAACGACGCGCGGATCATTGACGCATCGGCGGATAAATAGGCGCTTGTTGAAAGCTGAGTAAAGGGAGGCACGGAAGGCGCTGCGCGGCGGCGTTTCTGTGCCTTACGTGGTAAATATTTCTTACCTATGCCGCTCGCTTGACCATCGGCGGCTTGGGCGGAACCCCCAGCAGATACAGCATGAACCGCGCGCTCCGGGTCAGGAGGCCGACCGCCCATCCACGCGCCTTGAACCGACGGGCATTGGTGGTCAACGATGTCGCCATAGGCCGCAACCGCGCCCGGCCAAGCGCCATGGCCAGGGCGACATCTTCGAACGCTGCCTGGTCCTTATAGCCACCGACACAGTCATAGAGTGCGCGCGACAGCAGCAGGCCATGGTCGCCGCTGGGCATGGCCAGCCAGCGTGATCGTATCGTCAACAGTTCGGCCCACAGCGAGGCTACCCACGACGGGTCGTCGAATTTCAAATGGAAGTAGCCGGCCTGTGTCGGGTGCGCATTGATGTGGTTCTGGACCTGGTCCATCCAGCCATCGCCCAGCTGCGAATCCGAATGCATGATCAGGATCCAGTCGCCCTTGGCTGCGCGGCAGCCCTGCCACAGTTGCAGGCCACGCGCCGCGTCTGTCCGGATCACCTTGCAGCCCGTCGAGTCGGCGATCTCAAGCGTCGAGTCGTCCGATCCGCCGTCAACGATGACGACTTCGCGAATCAGACCTTCTACGACACCCGGCACAAGCGACGACAAGGTGCGCACCAAATGGTCTTCGGCGTTGAGGGTAGGCATAACAACGGAAATCACGTACGCGACTCTCTGAGAACTTTTGTTACTTTAAGGGCTAATTTTTAGCGAGAGAAGACACCCACCAGTTCCACGTGGGCGGACCACAAGAACTGATCTATCGGCGTCACCCTGTCCAGCGAAAAACCTGCGTTCACAAGGATTTTAGCGTCACGGACAAAGGTCTGTGGATTACAGCTTACGGCCACGGCGCGGGCCACGCCGGAACGGGCGATTTCCGCCGCCTGAGCCTCGGCGCCGGCGCGCGGCGGATCGAAGACGATGGCATCGAAGCCCTTCATGT
>NZ_GL883079.1:696851-715766 GCF_000204015.1 Asticcacaulis biprosthecium C19
CCCTTCATGTCCTCAGCCACCATCGGACGACGGAACAGGTCGCGGACCTCCGGATTGATTGTTTTCAGCCCCGGGGCCGAGGCCAGGGCCTGTTTCAGCGCGGCAATCGAAGGCGCTGCGCCGTCGGCGGCATAAACGACAGCCGTCTCGGCCAGCGGAAAGGTGAAGGTCCCCGCACCGCAGAACAGGTCAGCGACCTTTTTGGCGCCAGCCACGGCGTCCTTGACCAGAGCCGCCATGATGGCCTCGGCCTGGGGTGTCGCCTGAAGAAACGAGCCCGCCGGCAGGGCCACGGTCGCCTTGCCGAAACGGATCATTGGCTGGCGCACCTGATAGAGAATATCGTCGCCCAAGGTGACGCGGGCGAAATCCGCCTCCGCCGCCGTCATGGCGATCTGCATACGGGCGTCAGCCGACAAACCGCCGGTGCGGGTCCGCTCGACACCGGAAATATCGATGTCCAGTCCGGTCAGCGACGCCGTGACATGCAGGATCGGGGCTGACTTGGGGTGTTCGAACAAGGGCGCCGCCAACTTCAGCAACATGGGCAGGGCCGCGACGATGGCCGGGTAGGAGATGGCACAGACCTCGATCGGCACCAGCGACCACGACTTGCGCGCCTTGAACCCGATCTGAACTTGCTTGCCTTGCTTGCGGGCATGCAGGCCGACGCGACGGCGCGAGTGCGGCGGCGTGGTGAAACCCGGCAGGACCTCGGTTTCCAGCCCCCCGCGCAGCAGTTGAGCGGTAACCACCTCCTGCTTCCAGGCGCTGTAACCCGCCAGGTCCCAGTGCTGGAGCGTGCAACCGCCGCAATGCGCGAAATGCGGGCAAGGCGGCGTCACGCGTTGCGGGCTGGCGTCGAGGACTTCGACCAGTTCCGGCCGCTCCTTGCCCTGGCGCGCCAGGACGCGTTCGCCCGGCAAGGTCATGGGTATGATCAGGCCTCCGGCGGTAATGCCGTCGCCCTGAAAGCCGACCTTGTCGATATGCGCTTCAAAATCCGCCATGTGCCTGCCGTAAAAAGGAAACGCCCCATAGAGGTCGCGCCGTCCCGTGTCAAATTCGCCTGTAAGGCGTACCCTGTTTGCCTCGGCTTCGCCAACGGCGAAAATGATCTCGACGGGTGGGCGTCGCTCTCCATTTTTTGTTCAGGATGTCTCGAACATGACCAGGCTGAAGTCCGCGTTGTTAACCATGATCCTGTCGGCCACAGTCGCCGCTGTCGCCCTGCCCGCTGCGGCCCACTGCCCCTACGGTAAGACGCACAGCCACAAAGTGGCAAAAAAGAAGACCAAGACGGCCAAGGCTGTCGCCTGTAATTGTGACAAACCCGTGAAAGCCATGGCGCGCAAGGCGGCGAAGGCCAAACCGGCGCCGGCGGCGCAGCCGCGCGACTATGCCTGGCGCAGCAGCGACACCTATCACAACGACCACAGTGAACGCAGCGAAGGCGTCGACCTTCACCAGACCTCGTGGGAATCATCGACCGTGACCACCCGCGTCGTGTCGCGGCGTGTAGTCTATATCCGGCTCGAAGACGGACGCCTGTTGCAACACGCGCGCGATTGCCGCGATCGCCATCACGACCACGTCTGGCAGGCTTATTGATTCTTTGTACAAAAAGCGAAGACCGATATTTTATCTTGGCACGCGGCAGAGGACATAAAGAGGGTTAGCGCCCATTTTGGTCCCGAGGCTCACATGCCGTATTCCCCGACTGTCCGCACCGCCGCGCTGGCCATGGCTTTCCTTATGGCGGCCCCGGTCACCATGGCGCAAGATGATGACCGTGGTTACAGCGAATATCGACGCGACGTCGGTCAGCGTGGTGATGGCGACTATGACCGGCGCGACGACCGGGTGCCCTATGCCGGCGCCGACCTGGCCTACGACTATTTGAGCGGCGAATATTACCGCTATGAAGGTCCCCGCCAGCAGGACCCCCGCGCACGCGAGCAGACCGGGTATCGCGACGGGACGCTGCACACCAAACCCAATCAAGGTTACTATGCCGGCGTCCGCTGGTTTGGCGGCCAGCGCCGATATCGCGGCTGCGGTTGCTCGGCGTGGTACGGCCGGGGTCATGGTTATTATCGTGGGTCGTCGTACGAACCCTATGAACGCAGCAACGGCTATTTCGAGCGTTACGCCAGCAGCAACAGCAACGACTGGGGTTACAGCGATCGGCGACGCAATGCACGCTTCTACAATTGGGGCTACTAGTTGGCAGATGCGCTCAGTTCGTCGGTCAGTGTGGTCACCCCGTACACCGTCTCCAGGACTTCACTGATCGCTGCCGTCGACACGACGACGGTCCGGTTCAGTTCTGCATTATAGCTGTAGGCGCCACCCAGACCGTGGATATTGCTGTCGAAAACGGTGCCAATCAGCCTGCCGTCAGCGTCGATGGCCGGAGAGCCCGAACTGCCGCCGGCGATATCATTCGTGGTGGTGAAATTATAGACGATACCGCCATCGGCCACGGCCTGAGCCGCCGTAAACCGCGGGGACAGCTGGAACGGCGCCTGACCTGTCGCCCGCTCATACAGACCCTTCATGTAGGTGAAGGGCTGGATGTCTGTGCCGTTGTAGCGCCAACCTTCGACGCGGCCGTAGGACAGGCGCGGCGTGAAGGTCGCATCCGGCGCCATTGTGCCGCCATAGACATGAAAGCGCACACGGGCAATCTTTTCATGGGCAATACGAGTCGGCGCCACGACCTTGTCTTCCCACTCGGCACGGCGGGCGCGGGCCTCCGCATCCAGGTGCATGGCATATTGGATCATTGGATCGTCCGAGGCCTCGATCGCTGCGAGTCCGCCCTCCCAAAGCGTGCGGCGCACAGCGACATCGCCCAACTGACTGTTATCGACCAGATAATGCGCCAATATCTCCGGTGACGCCTTGCCCAGCAGTAGCCTGGTCTCCGGCGCGTCGACACCGAGATACTCACGCGACTTCGACAGGGTAAAGCCCAGCAGAAGTTCATCGAGCGCCTTTTCTACCTTGTACGGCGCCAGGATCTTGTCGCGCATCCACGGCAGCCGCGAGTCGGCAAACTCCGGTAACCGTTCCGCCGACGGTTTCTCGCGCTCTTCGGCGGCGCGGACCAGGTAGCGAGCATAGAAGAACAGGCTGGAATGATGCGGCGCCTGCTCCAGGAAGTACCACGGCAGGAACAACCGGCGATACTCGGCCTGCGCGGCGGCAATGTCCGCCCAAGGATCGCCAATCTCGCGCTTGAGGTCGCCCTTCAAGCTCTTGCGCAAGCGTTTTTCCTCAGCCCGTTTGGCATCGAACAGTGGCGGGCGGCGCAGGGCCAAGGCCTGACCGACGCCCGATTTGAAACCGTTTTCGACACTGAACAGCCAGTCTGTGGCGACGCGCTTATACTCGGGTCCTCGCTCGGAAAGGCCGATCAGACGCCCGCGCAGTTCCGCCTTCATCGCCATTTGCAGCGGCAGATAGACATCGCGCTGGGTTTCCAGTTGCGACACGGTCAGAAAGCGCTCTGTCTTTCCCGGACTGCCGGCCGCGAAGATGGGCTCGCCGGCCTCCGGCTGGCGCGTCGTCCATTCCAGGTGGTCCGGGGTGGCGGCAGGATTGCCATCGTCGTAGAGACGCAAGAAACCGACATCGAGGGCGTAGCGCGGAAAGTTGAAGTTGTCCGGGTCGCCGCCGAAAAAGGCCATGGAAAATTCCGGAGCGAAAACAAGCCGTACGTCGGAGTATTTGCGATACTGGTACAGCTTGTACTGACCGCCCTGGTACAACGGCACGACCTGGCAATGGCGCTTGGGATCATCGCCGCACGCTGCCTGTTCGATGCCTGTCGCGCGCGCATTCTGAGCGTGAACGAAGTTGTCGCCGGTAAGCCCCTGAGTCGCGGCGACAACGTCCCGGGTCACATCGCTGATGTCAGTCAAAATCGCCGCCGCCATGCCGGGGCAGACCAGTTCTTCCTCACGTTTCGCGGTCAGAAAGCCTTGTGCTACAAAGTCCTTTTCGGCGGACGACAGCTCCTGGGCACATTCTATGACACAGTGATGGTTGGTCAGCAGCAGGCCGTCTGACGACACCACCCCAGCGGAACAGCCCGAACTTAGACGCACGGACGCTGCCTGGATATGGTCCAGCCAGGCCTGATCCAAAGTCAGGCCGTAGGCCTCGTTCACCGTCTCCAGCGGGAAGTTATCGAAGGTCCACATGCCCTCTTCGGCCCGCGCCACGGAGGCGCATGCCAATGCCGCCATAGCAACGGCGCAGGACAAGAGAGATCGGTTGATGTGGAAACGCATCGTCACGGGCTTAGTTTCGCATGAACTGTAACCGAACGAGAGTTATAATTTCGTAAGGTTTGACATAACCGCGCGCAATGCTGCGGGATACAGCTTGTGTTCCTCGACCAGAACCCGCGCCGCCAGGGTGTCCGCTGTATCGTCCGCCAGGACCGGAACCTCAGCCTGAGCAATGATATCGCCCTCGTCCACCCCCGACGACACCCAGTGAACCGTGGCGCCATGACGATCATGACCGGCTTCCAGGCAACGTTGATGCGTATGCAAGCCTTTGAAATCCGGCAATAAAGCGGGGTGGATGTTGATCATCCGGCCTTGCCATTTCTCGACCAGCCACGGCGTCAGCACGCGCATATAGCCGGCCAGGCAGATAAATTCTACGCCATGCGTTTCCAGCACAGCGTCAATGGCGCGTTCGTGGGCCTCTCGATCCTTACCGTACGGCCGGTGATCGATGGCGACGGCGGCAATCCCCTGCCCCGCCGCCCATTCCAGCCCACCGGCCGCCGGGTCGTTGGACACGACCACGACGAATTCGGCGGGAAAGTCCGGCGCCTTTGCCGCTTCGACCAGGGCCATCATGTTGGAACCGCGCCCCGAGATGAAGGCGGCGCAGCGCGTCTTTACCGTCATGCGCCCTCATAGAACTTGGCGACCAGAGCATCCAGGGTACGGACCCCAAAGCCGGTGGCGCCTTCCGGCACGGTCGGGATGCGCTGTTCGTTGGTCCAGGCCGTCGGCGCGATGTCGAGGTGGATCCACGGCACATTGTTGACGAAGCGTTGGAGGAACAGGGCCGCCGTTATCGAGCCCGCCGGACGGCCGCCGATATTGCGGATATCGGCGATCTTGGAGTCGATCTGCTTCTCGTACTGGGCCGGCATGGGCATGCGCCAGAAGTTCTCGGATACGGTCTTGGAGGCTTCATCCAGACGCTGAGCCAATTCATCGTTGTTGCTAAAAACACCGGCATAATCAGTACCCAGCGCGATGATCATCGCCCCGGTCAGGGTGGCCAGATCAATCATGAACTGGGGCTTGAAACGGTCCTGACAGTACCACAGGGCGTCGGCCAGAACGAGGCGGCCTTCGGCGTCGGTATTGATGACCTCGATGGTGGTGCCGGACATGGCCTTGACCACATCGCCAGGGCGCTGGGCATTGCCGTCAGGCATGTTTTCGACCAGGCCGATCACCCCGACCGCATTGACTTTTGCCTTGCGCGACGCCAGGGCGATCATGGTACCGACCACGGTCGCCGAGCCGCCCATGTCCCACTTCATATCTTCCATGCCGTCGGCCGGCTTGATCGAGATGCCGCCAGTGTCAAAAGTCACGCCCTTGCCGACAAAGGCCACCGGTGCATCTTTTTTGTCGGCGGCGCCGGTCCATTGCATGATCACCATCTTGGATTCGCGCTCCGATCCCTGACCGACGCCAAGGAGGGAGTGCATGCTTAATTTCTCCATTTCGGCGATTCCAAGAACTTCGATCTTCAGACCGATGCCTTCGAGCGCCTTAACGCGGTCGGCGTAGGATTGCGGATAGAGCACATTGGCCGGTTCGGAGACCAGGTCGCGGGCGAACAGGACGCCGTCGCGGATGGCGGCCAAGGGGGCAAAAGCGGATTCGGCGGCGGCGACATCGTCGACGACGACGGTAACGGATTTCAAGGTCGGGGCTTTTTCGAGCTTGGCCGGGCCAAAGTACTTGTCGAAGCGATAGGCAGCCAGGTTCAGGGCGAACAGGGCCTGCGCGGCAAGAGCCGGGTCGTAGCCACGGACATCGAGGCTTAGGGCTTCGAACCCGGCCGACTTGGCGCCGTGGTACAGGCTGGCAGCGGCGTGTTCCATGGCACCTGAGTCGAACTTGCCGAGATCGCCGGCACCCACGACGACGACCGGCCCGTCAACCGTTGCCAGAACCTGGACCTTGCCCTTGGCCGCCTTGTAGCCGAGGGCGGCCAGAGACTTGCGAATCGCTTCGCCGTCGATGGCCGCAAAGGCCGGGCTGGCGGCGCCATCCTCACCCAGGATGTAGGCGCGGGCCGAGCCGGCTACCGGGGCAGCGCTGAATTGCATGGTCATATTCGACTCCGATCTATGCTTTTCCCGCGTCATATCCCTTTCGATGTAAAGAGATAAGTCTTTTCGCGAAAATTTTGTGCGCTGCCAACGGAGACTTGTAATTAACCTCTCAAACGGTCAAAAGAGACATCCGACTGTGAGAGAAGACTTCAGACCTGTATGCGGACGCTGGATCGCTATATATTCCGTCAGATGATCGTGCCCGTCGCCGGCGCGGTCGCCGCGCTGACGGCCATTGCACTGATCAGCCAGTCGCTCACCCAGTTTGAACTGGTCGTCGAGCGCGGCCAGAGCGCCTGGACCTTTATTCGGGTCACACTGCTGTCCATGCCCCTCCTGTCCGGGTTGATCTTCCCGATCGCCCTGTTCGTCGGGACCCTGGTCGCCCTCACCCGGTTGCAGGGCGAGCATGAATTCACCGCAGCGTTCGCAAGTGGCATGTCGCTGCGCCAGGTTTCGTCGCCTATTATCCGCATCGGCGTCTACTTCCTTCTGTTCAGTCTGGCCTCCAACCTGTTCCTTCAGCCGTGGTCTGCGCGGTCGATGCGCGAAGAGCTGTTCAAGGTCAAGAATGATCTGGTCTCGACCCTGGTCAAGGAGGGCGAGTTCTCGACCTCGCCGTCGGGCCTGACCATCTATGTTCAACGTATCGACCAGAATAGCCTGCTGCGGCAGATCTATATTCGCATCCCGGCCACCGAGGGGGGCGCTGACCGCACCTATGTCGCTCGCGAGGGCAAGATCACCCAGGTCGGCACCGAATCGCTGCTGATCCTGCGCAACGGATCGACGCAGTGGGTGTCGGGCGGGGAGTTGGATCACATTACCTTCGATGAGACCAGCATCCCGATCTCGGACTATTTTGCCAGCGACGATTCCCTGAATTTCAAGGAGTCGGAGCGCTACCTGCACGAGCTGTTCTTCCCCAACCTGGCCTTGCCAGGCGATGGCGGCAATTATGAGCGCAAGAATGTCGGCAAGCTGATGGCCGAAGGCCACGCCCGTCTTGCGTCACCGCTGTACAATCTCAGCTTCGTGCTGCTGGCCATCATGGCCGTCCTTGGGGGCGGTTTCAGCCGCGGCGGCTATACTCAGCGTATCGCAATCGCCGCCGGCGTTGCGGTCACCGCCCGCCTGCTGGGGGTGGTGATGCAAACTATCGGCGCCGAAGCGGCTATCCTCAATATCCTTCAGTACCTGGTGCCGCTCATCCCCATCATTATGTGTGTGCGCCTGCTGAACAAGCGCGACCGTACTGGCGTGACGGTTCTCGGCGGCATGGCTCCGCTCAATGCCGGACTGCGGACGTCCAGTGCCGATTTCGGCGCACCACGGAGGAACCGGACATGAACCGGGCCGCCATCCTGTCATATCTGACCTATCTCAACCCGTGGCGCGGCAGCCGGCTGGAAACCTATATCCTCCAGACCTGCGTTGCCATGTTCGCCTCGGCCCTGATGGTCGTGTCGGCGCTGATCCTGCTGATCAACTATGTCGAAATCTCACGTTCGGTCGCGGCACGCGCCGACCTGGGCGGGCTGGAAGTTCTGGTCATGCTGTTCCAGCGCTCACCGAGCGCCATCCTGATCCTGCTGCCGTTTGCCTTCCTGTTCGGTTCGCTGTTCGCCTTCGTCAATCTGAACCGGCGCAGCGAATTGATCGCCATGCGCGCAGCCGGCGTTTCGGCCTGGCGCTTCGTGCTGCCGGCAACCGTCTCAGCCTTCGCGTTTGGAATCCTGACCATCGGGGTGCTCAACCCTGTCGCCTCGCATCTACAGGACGTATACGAACGCAAGGTCGTGGCCGCCGAGGCCTTCGCGCCGACCGATCCTGCCGAGGCCATCTATCTGCGCCAGGGCGACAGCGACCGTCAGGTTGTCATCCGCGCCGACGGCCAAGCCTCGGCCCAGATCGGCCATTTGCGCGGTGTCACCTTCTGGATTTTCACCACTGACCGCCGCGGCGCGCCGTCCTTCATCGAACGGGTCGACGCCCGTGAAGCCATCCTGCGTCCGGGCAGCTGGCAGTTGAAGGACGCACGGGAATACACCCTGGACAAGCCGGCGCAGTTCTACAATGTTCTGACCCTGTCCTCGAACCTGGATCCGCAAAAGGCGTTCAAGCGTTATGCCTCGACGCAGTCGGTGCCGTTCTGGCGCCTGCCGGGGCTGATCCGGCAGAACCAGATTTCGGGCTTCTCGACCACCAGCTACGAACTCAAACTGCATCAATTGTTGTCGACACCGCTGATGTTCGCTGCCATGACGGCGTTGGGGGCGGTGTTTTCGCTGCGGCTGATGCGTCTGGGCGGGTTGACCATCCTGGTAACGTCAGGCGTCAGCCTTGGTTTTGTCATTTTCTTCGTTAATCAGTTGTTCGCCTCGATGGGCAAGGCCGACGTCATTCCTGCCGCTCTTGCAGGTTGGTCGCCGGCCGTGCTGGCCATGCTGGGGGCGATGACACTGCTGGTATATACCGAGGACGGCTGAGTTGCGCCTGAAACGGACTGAGTTTGTCGTTTTCCACCGCCATTTTGTGTTACACAAGAGTCGGGATTCTATTGCGGGCCATGATGAAGCGTAATTCTATCAAGCTGGGTGTGGGACTGATGTCCCTCATGGCCATAGGCGGCGGCGCATCCCAGGCGCGCGCCGCTTCCGACGCGACGGCTGCGGCCGGCACGACGACCCTGACCCAGTTGTCGTTTGAAATGGCGATGGCTCAACTCGCCGGGGCCAAACTCGCCGAAACCCAGGCGGCTGACGCAGCGGCCGTCCCGGCAGATACACAACCTGCCCCCCGCCCGACGGCGACACTCGGCAAGGACACGGTCGGCCCGGACGGCCTGATCGAGGGGGCGGCGTATATCGAAGCCGACCAGATCGCCCAGACTGAGGACGAACTGATCATTGCCTATGGCCGCGTCGAGATGCGCCACAAGGGCAAGATCATCCGCGCCGACACGGTGAGCTACAATCCCAACAGCGGTGTCACCATCGCCAGTGGCAACACCCAGACCATCAATGCCGACGGCAGTATCCAGTTCGCCGACTACATCTCGTACGATGATGAGATGCAGTCCGGGATATCGGAAAACTTCGCTTCGTTGGGCAAGGACGAGCAAAAGGTCTTTGCACGTAAAGTCGAGTCGATAGATCCTGACACAAACCGGCTAACTGACGTTATCTATACGCCGTGCCAGCTCTGCGTCGAAAAAGGCGAGACTCAGGAGCCATCCTGGTCGATTCAGGCCAGCGAGATCACCCAGCGCCGCGACAAGAAGATGGTCTACTACAAGAACGCCATGTTCAAACTTCAGGGCGTGCCGGTCTTTTATACGCCCTACATGTGGACGCCGGACCCGGAACTGGAACGGGCCTCGGGCCTGTTACCGCCCAAGATCGGTGCCAACCGCAAACGCGGCTTTTCCTATGAACAACCCTACCTGTGGTCGATATCGCCCTATCAGCACCTGATCATCAGCCCACAACTTAATGCCAGTGTCGCGCCGCTGCTCAATCTAGACTATCAGCGTAACTTCTATTCCGGCGTGCTGCACGCCCGGTTCGGCTTCACCAACGAAAGCTATTTCGACAACGAAGCCAACCGGATCGGGTCAGAGGACATCCGCGAATACGTCCTGGCCGACGGCCGCTTCAAGATCAACGAAGACTGGCGCTGGAGCTTCACCGCCGAGCACGTCAAGGATGACGTCGATGAGAACATTGTCATTGATGCGCAAGGCAATACGATCGGACGTGGCCGTTCCTATGCGAACTTTTTCGAGCGCTACGACATCGACGATGCGTTCAACCGAAACGATCGTTATGGCGAACTCACGGTCGATTCCCGTCAATTGATCAACCAGGTCAATGTGACGCGCCAGACGTCGAACGCCTATCTGTCGCTGAACATGGTCAGCTTCCAGAATCTGCAGTTCTCGGGCGATTCCCTCGTTGACCAGCCGTTCGCTGTGAATTCGGAAATTTATCCGACGATCGCGCCGATGCTCGAAGCCTCGTGGTCGCCGCGTCACCGGCTGCTGGGCGGTCAACTGACCTTATCGCTGAACGCCATCGGGCTGAAGCACAAGGATTATCCCGGCGACACGGTCGCTCCGGCAGCGGCGGATGGCACATCGGGCTTCGATACCGCGCGGGTCAGTGTCGGCGCTAGCTATCATGGCGACATGACGACCCGGAGCGGCATCAAGTGGGGCCCCTTCCTTGAAGCCCGTCACGACAGCTACAAGCTGAGCAACCTCGACTCGTCGGGCCTGGAAGGCGATTTCTCGCGCGGCCTGGCAACGGCCGGTTTCAATGTCAGCTATCCGCTGATCAAGCGGTACGACAAGGTCACCGCCATCGTCGAACCCTTGGCGCAACTGGCGATATCGCCAGACTTCGAGAATGATCCCCTCTTGCCACGGGAAGACAGTCAGGCCTTCGAGTTCGACGCCACCAATCTGTTCGCCATCAACAAGTCGCCGGGTTTTGATGTCTACGAGTCTGGTGCGCGCCTGAATCTCGGCTTCAAGACGCGCCTCGTCTTCGACTCCGGCCTGAAGGTCGAGGGTCTGATCGGTCGCACCCTGCGTGATAAAGCAGAGACACAGTTCCTTAAAACGCGCACGGTTCAGGGCGTTAATTACACCTATGACCTGTACGGCCTGGGAAATAAGAACTCCGACTGGATCGTCAATACCAGCTTCGATACCTCCAATGGGTTGTACGGCTACAGCCGCCTGCGTATCGACAGCGAAGAGACCAAGCTGAGCCAGGGCGAAGTGGGCCTGAGCGTGGTCCGGCCAAATACCCGCGCCACCTTGCGCTATGTTTTCAACGACCTGCTGCTCGATCCGACCAAGGTTGAGAACGGAAAACTGCAGCGTTTCGGCGACAACTACCGCAATATGCAGTTGTATGCACGGCACTTCATTACACCCAACTGGGGTGTGTCGGCACGTCTGGACCGCGACCTGGTGCGCGAAGAATGGCGCCGGTCGACGGTCAGCGTGATCTACCGCAACGATTGTATCTGGTACGAACTGATTTATCAGCGTAACGACACCCGAGCCTATCAGTTGCGCGGCAAGCCGTCGTCGGCGATACTGTTCCGCCTTAATTTATCCACATTCGGATCCTCTGGTGCGGAGTTTAACGATGTCCGCTAACGTCCTCCGCGAACACCCAAAAAGAATGTACATGCACCTCCTTCGTTCCGCCCTTTTGACCACGGTCGCCACCCTGGCCGTCGCCGGCGCTGCCGTCGCCCAGGTCCCGACTCCGGACACCGGCGTGGCTGCTGCCGCCTCCGCTCCTGGCTATGACCAGAACGCGCCGGCGCCGAATTTGCCGCAGTTGTCCGAAGGCATGTTGATCTCGGTCAATGACGATATGATCACCTCCTACGACCTGAAGCAGCGCATGCTGCTGCTGATCGTCACGTCGGGGGTCCAGGTCACCCAGGAAAACTACGCCGCCTTCCAGCAGCAGGCGATCAATGGACTGGTCGATGAGCGTCTGCAGATGCAGGAACTGGATCACTGGAAGGTCAAGGTCGATGATGCCGACATCAATGAAGAGCTGGAGCGCATGGCGTCCCAGTCTGGCCTGACCGGCGAACAACTTCTCACCGAACTGAAGAAGGTCGGCATCGAACCGGCGACGCTGAAGTCCCAAATCCGCGCCGAAACCGGCTGGAGTCGGTTGGTCGGCGGGCGCTATCAGTCCAATGCCAAGGTCGGGTCGGCCCAGGTCGACGGGACTATGGACCGCATCGTCGCAGACGGTCAGAAGCAGCAATATCTGGTCGCCGAAATCTTCCTCGACCCGGCTCAGGCCGGCGGCATCGAAAACGCCCAGAAGGGCGCGCAACAGCTTTATAACCAGCTCCAGGCCCGCGCCGCGCCATTCCAGGCCGTGGCCCGTCAATTTTCAAACGCGCCTTCGGCGGCCCAAGGCGGTGACGCTGGCTGGCTTGTCGCTGACAATCTCGATCCGGCGATCGAAGTCGCCCTGGCCGCCGCTCAGCCGGGTGAAATGACGCCGCCGATCACCACAGAGGACGGCGTCTATATCTACCTTTTGCGCCAGAAGACGACAGGTGACGGCGACATGGTCATGCATCTGAAGCAGGCCGCCATTCCTCTGGCGCCAAACGCTTCGGAGTCGGAAGTGGCCAACGCCCAGAGCGCCCTGCTCAGCTTCCGTTCCAAGGTGTCGAGCTGCGATGCCCTGGATGAAGCCAAGGTGCCGGGGAATATCCAGGTCGTCGACCTGGGTGAGGCCCAGTTGTCCACGCTGTTGCCGGACTATGTCGCGACCTTGAAGCCGCTTAAGGGCAAGCAGGTGTCGCAGCCGGTGCGCAACAGCCAGTTCATGAACGTCGTCTATGTCTGCGACCGCCGCCTGGCGGGTGAAAACGCCCTGACGCGCGAACAGGTGGAAAGCCAGTTGGTCAATACGCGTCTGGCCATGCTGGGCAAGCGCTACCTGCGCGAACTGCGTGGCTCGGCGACCATCGAGAACCACTAGGCCTTAGTTGACTGGACTCAATGAGAGCGCGCCTGGACGGGCGCGCTTTTTTTTTGTGCTGTTTTCTCATCGCCTTCAGGGCATGCTGATAACAACGGATCAATGACTTGGAAGGCAGTTATGGACAGGTTCAAAGCGAAGGCGCACACGCTTGGAAGCGTCTTCTCCCATCTCCTGGATGACGGCGGCATATTGGCGGTTCCAGTCGACGATGATTTCTGGTCCACGGGCATTTCAGAGCTTCCGCCGGGACGGTTGGTGAGCGTTTTTGAGAACGCAGCCGACTGGACATCATGGGAAATGCATCCCAATGGCGATGAATTGATACTCGTTCTGTCTGGCCGGCTCGATCTGATCCTGGAAACCGCCAGCACCTGCCGGACCGAGACGGTACAGACGGGACAATTTATTGTCGTGCCGAAAGGCGTCTGGCATACGGCGGACGTGCCGGAGCCGGGACGCGCCCTCTTCATCACCGCCGGCGAAGGCACGCAGCACCGCGAGCGGTCGCCCGGCTATTGACCTGTCCGCCCCGCTCTGGCGGCGAGACGTATTAATTCGTGCGCGTTTTCTTGCTGCAATCGCAGACGGAAGCGCGTATTTGACAGCCCATGACACCTGCTTCGCCACCACTTGTGCTTTCACTCGGCGATCCGTCCGGCATTGGCCCGGAACTGACCGTCAAAGCCTGGCGCGCGTTGAAGGATCAGGCCGGTCTCGCCTTCTGCGTCATTGGCGATGCCCGAAGCTTGCGCGACCTCGATGCACCTGTCGCGGTAATCGAGGACGTCGATCTCGCGTCGGATATATTCGAAGAAGCTATTCCGGTGCTGGATCAACCGCTGGATATCCATGCCATACCGGGCAAGCCCGATGCCGCTCACGCGCGTCACATCATCGGCTGGATCCGGACGGGAGTCGAGTTATGCCGGGCGGGCAAGGCACGTGGTCTGGTGACCGCCCCGATTGCCAAGTCCGTCCTGTACAGCGCCGGGTTCAAGTTTCCTGGCCATACCGAGTATCTGGCAGAGCTTTGCCGCGAGGGCGACGGACCCGCGCAGATGCCGGTCATGATGCTGACGGCCCGGGATCTGAGGGTTGTTCTGGCCACCATCCACCTGCCACTGAAGGACGTACCACAGGCGCTGTCGGTGGACAGTGTGACGGAGGTCGCGCGAATTACCTATGCTGCCTTGAAACGAGACTTTGCGCTCGTGGCGCCACGCATCGCCATGGCCGGCCTCAACCCCACGCCGGCGAAGACGGCACGATCGGCCGCGAGGAGATTGAGATCTTGATCCCGGCTGCCGAACGGTTACGCGCCGAGGGGATCGATGTCCGAGGCCCCCTGCCGGCCGACACCCTGTTTCACGACGAGGCCCGTGCGGGCTACGACACAGTCCTGTGCATGTATCACGATCAAGGCTTGATACCGTTGAAAACGCTGGATTTCTGGAGCGGCGTCAACATCACGCTCGGTCTGCCGATCGTGCGGACCTCGCCGGATCACGGCACGGGATTCGCCATCGCCGGTACCGGTCAGGCACGCCCCGACAGCCTAATCGCGGCCATCCACGCCGCCGACACCATAAGCCGCAATCGTGGCAGCCGCAATCATAGCAGCCGGAACCGTGCCTTATGACTGAGTTGCCGACCTTACGCGAAAGCCTGGAACAGCATGGTCTGATGGCCAAGAAGGCGTTCGGCCAGCACTTTCTGCTCGACCTCAACATCACCCGTAAGATCGTGCGGCTGGGCGGACCGTTCGATGGCGATACGGTGATCGAGGTCGGCCCCGGCCCCGGCGGTCTGACGCGCGCCCTGCTCGAGTCCGAAGCTGCGCACGTCATTGCCGTGGAAAAAGATTCTCGTTTTTTGGAACTGTTGGGTGAGCTGAACGAGGTCTTTGGCGACCGTTTCGAGGTCATTGAGGGCGATGCGTTGAAGGTTGACGAAGCGCAGTTGCTGGCCGATCGCAAGCTTTCGCCGCAGGCGCATATCGTCTCCAATTTGCCCTATAATGTCGGCACGCCCTTGCTGATCAAGTGGCTGACCGGACCGTGGCGGCCGAAGTCCCTGACCCTGATGTTCCAGCTGGAGGTGGCCTTGCGGGTCGTAGCCCCGGTCGGCGACGACGATTACGGGCGGTTGAGCGTCATTTCGCAGATCCTGTGCGATGCCAGCAAGATCATGGACCTGCCGGCGCGCGCCTTCACGCCCCCGCCCCGAGTCGACAGCGCGGTGGTCCGCCTGATACCCAAGGCCGACCGCCCCGCCCCCGCCGTCATCAAAAATCTCGAAAAAGTGACCGCGGCGGCGTTTGGTCAGCGCCGCAAAATGTTGCGATCGTCCCTCAAATCACTGGGCGGTGAGGTCTTGCTGGACAAGGCGGCAATCGATGCCACCCTGCGCGCCGAACAGGTGGGACCGGACGGTTTCCTGCGTCTGGCTACCGCGCTTTCCTGAAGCACCCCCGTGATTTTGGGGTAGACTTTTACGTCCCGCAGGTAGAAATTGCGCCGCAATAACGACAATATCCAGGGCAGGCGTAACGTTTTTTCGACTTAGAGCGCGTTTCGATCCGGTAGAATCGGTTCGGCGCTCTAAGTTTTTGTATTAACGCGCATCTTTATCCAAAAAATGCGTCACACTTTTTGGGACGCGCTCTCAATCAATAATTTCGTCGCGGGAGGCTGAGGTGCTGAGCAAGACCGGTAAATTCTGGCTGCGTGCGACCGATGAGGACGGCCCGGCCAAGGCCACCGCCGCGACAGTCGCCGCAGGAATACCCAATACCACGACCGGCGCGGGACCGCGCCCCGGCGATGATCCACTCCTCTACCGGCAATGGTACATTGACAAGACCGGCCTCGACGATATCGGCATCGACATGAATGTCCGCCCCGTCTGGGAGGGCGGCGGCGGTACCGGCTATACGGGGGCCGGCGTCACGGTTGGAGTCTTCGACAGCCTGATCGAGCGCAACCACCCCGACCTGGAAGCCAATTACAACGAGAGCCTCAACGTCGAGGATCTGTTTTACGAACATACCGACAGCGCCCATGGCACAGCCGTGGCGGGTATCATCGCCGCAGCCAAGAACGGTATCGGCATGACGGGTATCGCCTACGACTCCAAGGTGACGTCCCTGCCGGTCATCTACACCACGGCGGTATCGATGCAGAGTTTCGAAATCGCCATGTCGCACGCCAAGGATTTCGACATTGCCAATTTCAGCCTCGGCGGCTTGATGCCATTCGACAGCGGCGATGTGCGGGGGTGGTTCCAGCTTCATGGCCACCACTACAAGGACGCCGTCGACCTTGGGCGCGATGGGCTGGGCACCTTGCTGATCCAGGCCGCCGGCAACAACCGCGGGATCAATCCGCTGGACGCCAATCTCAGCAACTTCCAGAACCAACGCTACAGCATCACGGTATCGGCAGTCGATTCCTGGGGACTGGTTGCCGATTATTCGTCGGAAGGGGCCAATGTCCTGGTCGCCGCCGCCTCCAGCGGCAGCTACTACGGGCCGCATATCGCCACGACCGATATGGTCGGCGACGGTGGCTACAACAAGGGCGACAATCCTGACTGGGATCCCGTGTCGAGCGACTACACCACGCGATTCGGCGGTACCTCGGCGGCCGCCCCCGTGATCAGCGGCGTGACCGCCCTGATACTGGAAGCCAATCCGGAACTGGGCTGGCGCGATGTCCGCGATATCCTGGCCTTTTCCGCCCGCCACACCGGTGCGGCCTTCGGAGAGACGCCGGCGTGGCATGAGGGCTATGGCTGGAAGATCAATCATTCCAGCAACGTCAACGGCACCGGGCTGCACTACAACCAGAATTACGGCTTTGGCCTGGTGGATGCGCTGGCGGCGGTGCGACTGGCCGAGAGCTGGACGCGGCAAAGGACCTCGGCCAACGAAATCAGCCGATCGGACAGCTTCACCCAGGATACGGCCATTCCGGAAGGGCCCTACAATACGACGCCTCTGGTGATCGAGTTTGACATCGAAGCCGGTGTCACAGCCCAGATCGTCACCTTGTCCATGAACATGATCCACAAGATGTCGAATGAGCTTCAGGTCAAGCTGATCTCGCCATCGGGTACGGAGAGCCTGATCTTCGATCACAAGGGCTTTGGGCCCAGCATCTATGGAACCGGTGGAACGGCCTGGGCGCCGTGGACCTTTACCAGCAACAATTTCGTCGGTGAGGATCCGACAGGGACCTGGCGGCTGGAGATCCTGGACGACCGCGGTTTCTGGCCGACGAATGGTGTTTTCAAGACAGCCACCCTGACCGTCTATGGCGACGCCCCGACGAATGACAGCGAGTATATCTATACCAATGAGTTCGGTGTCCTGGCCGGGATGGACTATGGCTTCACCATCATCGATACGGCGGGCATCGATACGCTGAACGCCGCTGCGGTGACGGCGGCAGCGGTGCTCGACCTGCGCGGGATAGCGCCGGCCGTCATCAATGGCATGGCGGTGACTATCGCGCCGGGGACCCTGATCGAACATGCCTGGGGAGGTGACGGCGGCGATGTCTTCCACGGCAATGGCGCCGCCAACCGTCTGAACGGCATGCGCGGCAGTGATACGATTCACGGCGGTGCGGGCGACGATACACTGTCCGGCGGGGCTGGCGACGACTACGTCCATGGCGGCGCGGGCAATGACGAGCTGTCCGGCGGCGACGGGATTGACCGGCTGTCCTATGAGGGCGCCACGACCGGGGTTACTGTTGATCTGTCGCTTACTACTGGACAGGAGACCGGTGCCGGTCTGGACAAACTTTTCGGATTCGAAGTGTTGCAGGGGTCAGGCCATGACGACCGGCTGACCGGGTCGGCCGCGAGCAATGTCATCTCGGCGGGGGGCGGTCACGACACGGTTGAAGGCGGCGACGGCAATGACACCCTGGTGGGCGGTGCGGGCGGAGACCGTCTCAACGGTGGCGCGGGGGTCGACCGCCTGAGCTATGCCGACAGTGTCGCAGGCGTCCGCGTGCTCCTGACGGCGAACGTGGTAACCGGCCTGCCATTGTCCCTTGGCGGCCATGCCCAGGGCGACGTCATCGACGGTTTCGAAGACGTCACCGGCGGGTCCGGCAACGATACTCTGGGCGGCGACAATGGTGACAACCGTCTGACGGGGGGCGGCGGTCACGATGCGCTTCTAGGCGAGGCCGGTGACGACGATCTGGACGGCGGCGCAGGCGATGATGCCCTGTCCGGAGGCGTCGGAAACGATCAGCTCTACGGTCGCGACGGCAACGATAACCTGGCCGGGGCCGAGGGCCATGACACGGTCGATGGCGGCGGCGGCCATGACGTCGTATCAGGCGGCGATGGAGACGACCGGGTGTCCGGTGGCGATGGTCACGACATGGTCGGCGGCCGGGCCGGGAACGATTATCTCGACGGCGGTCTGGGCAACGACACCGTTTTCGGCGGCGACGGCGATGACGGCGCGTATGGCCGTGACGGCGACGACAATTTGTCGGGCGAACTGGGCAGGGATACGTTGGACGGTGGCAGCGGCAACGACACGTTGAGCGGTGGCGGAGACGATGACCGGCTGTCCGGCGGTCTTGGCTCGGACCAGATCCGCGGCGGCAGCGGCAACGATGTTTTCGTCTACCGCCAGGCGGATGTGATGGCGACGGGCGACGCTCACGCCGCCGCCGATATGCTTTTGGATTTTCTGCCGCGCGCCCATCCGTATCAGCAGTATGACCGCATCGACCTGCGCGCCATCGACGCCATAGATGGCGGCGCGAACGATGCTTTCGTCTTCATCGGCGATGCCGCCTTCACGGCGGCCGGACAACTGCGGGCCTGGTTCGACGGTGTCAATACCCGGGTCGAGGGCAATACGGTTTCCGATACAGACGGCCATGTCGAGTTCGAGGTTCTGCTGCAAGGGAATTTGGCTTCGACGATCGGGGTGCTGGATTTCTTTCTGTAGCCTTG
>NZ_GL883079.1:715865-717200 GCF_000204015.1 Asticcacaulis biprosthecium C19
TTTCTTTCTGTAGCCTTGGATTGCCACGGCTATGAGTGTTGGCGTGGTATCGGCCGAGGCCGGTAGGATCAAACCACCGAAGGCATGGAAACAGGCTTGACAGCCAAGATTACACTTGTAATCTACATGGATTACAAACGTAATCTCGAGGGGTTTTTCCATGTCTGCTGCCATCTGTCTGCGTCCCGTCATAGCAGCCATCGCACTTTGGAGCGTCAGCGCGCCAGTCTGGGCGTCCAACGCCGTCCGCCCCGGCGCCGACGGGGTGAAGTTCACCGCCGTTTTCAACGATACCGGCCCGGTGGCCAAGCTCGTCTTTGTCGTACTGGTGGTTTCGGCCATTCTCGCCCTGGTCCTGTCGTTCCTGAAACGAAAGCGGGGCGAGGCCTTTGTCAGCGGACTGCGCACAGGCGGCATCCTGGTCAGCTTGGCGGCGGCCGCCTTCCTGGCGATGAACATCTGTGTGCGCATGGTGTATGACGGCGGCGTTCCGCCCTTCGTCATCTGGGCGCCGGGCCTGGCGGAAATCCTGATGGTCGTCATGGCAGGGTTCGTTGCCTCGGGCGCTGCGGCCTTTGCCCATGCCACAATGGCGCGGCCCGCCAAGGCTGGCGTTCAATGAAGCGTGACGGACTGATGACGATCGCCGGCGCGTTCCTCGATGCCGCCCTGCCCTTGCAAATTTTGATGGGCTTACTGGTGTTGAGTATGGTGTTTGCCGTGGTCACGGCCGTGGTCAAGGTACGCCAACGCGACCTGTCGGGCGGTTCCAGCCTGGTCGCGGCCCTGCGCTGGGCCGCGCCTCTGGCCGGCGTGGCGGGGGCGGCCTATACCGGGTTCTTTTCGTTCGCGCGGATCTCCGCCGACCAGATCGTGCCCGTCGTCGCTATCGCGCCTGGTATGGCCGAGGCGGCATTGAGTTTGGTGCTGGGTTTGATCTCGGGCGTCACCGCCATCGTCGCGACCGCCGTGATCAACGCCCATATCGACCGCCGGGTGTTGGGCGCGTGACGACGATCCAGATCACCGAGGCTGAGCGGGTTTTGATGGAGGCCCTGTGGCGGAGCGGCCCCTTGACGGCTGCGGAGTTGATGGCTGCCGTCAAGGCTGTGGAACCGTGGGCGGAACCAACGATCAAGACCTTGCTGCACCGTCTGATGCAGCGGCAGGCCATTCGGTCAGACCGCAGTGTCGTGCCGTTACGGTATCTGCCGCTGTTGAACCGGGAGGCTTATGTGGCGCAGCAGGTCGATGATCTGGTTAAGCGCCTGTTTGAGGGGGATCGGATCGCGCTGGCGGCCTATCTTGCAGACAAAAGTTAAGCCGCTACGTCAT
>NZ_GL883079.1:717488-727059 GCF_000204015.1 Asticcacaulis biprosthecium C19
GGTCATCGCGGATTGGTATTAGATCGGCCTTTCCAAGCCGCTTGAACCCCAGCAGATCTAAATCTTCTCGGCCATCAGTTCGTCGACGAAGGGCGAAATCCACAGCCCCCTCGCCCGGCGTGACGCCTCGGCATGATAGATATGCACAAGTTCGGCATAGGACCGGTCGAAATCATCGTTCAGGATGATGTAGTCGTACTCCGCCCAGTGCGAAATCTCGTTCTTGGCGCGCGAAATGCGGCGCTGGATCACATCGTCGTCGTCCTGGGCGCGCGCCACCAGCCGGCGGTTCAGTTCCGCCATCGACGGCGGCAGGATAAACACCCGCACGACATCGCCCGGCGCCCTGGCCGATATGCGCTGGGCGCCCTGCCAGTCGATGTCGAACAGGACGTTGCGCCCATGGCTCAGCGCCTTTTCGACCGGGTCACGCGGCGAGCCGTACATGGCGTCGTGGACAGAAGCGTATTCCAGCAGCGCCTTATCCGCGATCAGCTTGTCCATCTCTTCCTGCTTGATGAAATGGTAGTCGCGTCCGTCCTTTTCGCCCGGACGCACACCGCGCGTCGTCACCGAGATCGACAGATCCAGATCAGCGTGGTCGGACACCAGGCGGCGGCACAGCGACGTCTTGCCAGCCCCCGACGGCGCTGCCACGATCATCATCAGGCCGCGGCGCAGCTTGTCCATTAATTACTCCACATTCTGAGTCTGTTCGCGAAACTGGTCGATCACGGACTTAAGCTCCAGGCCGGTCTGGGTCAACTCGATAAAGGCCGCCTTGGAACACAGGGTGTTGGCTTCGCGCATGAATTCCTGGGCCAGGAAGTCCAGCTTGCGGCCGGGCGCCGGTTCGCCGTCGATCAGACCATGAGCCTGGTCGATGTGCGAGGTCAGACGATCCAGTTCCTCGCGGACGTCGGCCTTGGCGGCCAGGACGGCGGCTTCCTGCAGAACGCGCTCCTCGAACCCGGCCTGATCGGCCAGCAGCTCGTTCATACGGCGGGTAAAACGGTCGCGAATAATCTCGACCTGCTGCGCCGCCAGTGACTTGGCGCGTTCCAGAGCGGCCGCCATGGCGACCAGCTGCGATTTCAATATGGCATTCAGCGCCCGCCCCTCGGCCTCGCGCGCGGCCTTCAGGCCGTCAAACGCCCGCGCCAGATCGGCCCCCAAGGCGGCCTCGCCGGCTTCGTCCAGGCCTTCACGATCGTCGCTGGCGCTGTCAATAACACCGCGCAGGGACAACAGGCCATCCAGACGAGGCTTTTTGACCTTGCCGGCCTTGATCAGGTCATGCCCCGCGTCGAGATAGGCAGCCAGAACATCGTGGTTGATGCCGACGCTCCCCTTGCCGGTCGCCGAGCTGACCGAGACATTCAGGGTAACCTGACCACGGGTCAGCCGCCCCTTGACCAGTTCACGTCCCAGTCGCTCGACGGCTTCGAAACCCGGAGGAAAGCGGTATTTAACGTCGAGGCTGCGGCCGTTGACGCTGCGGACTTCGATGACCCAGGCGGTGTCTCCCGCGCTGCCCTCTACGCGGGCGAAACCGGTCATGGAGGCAATAGTCATCAGTGCGACTTACCCTGGAGGCGAATGGCCGCCTGGGTTTTCGCGCCGTCGCCTGAGGTCGGCGACGAGGCCACGGCCGAGGCCGAATCGACGGCAGGCGTGGAGTAGCGGGACACTTCCGACTCGATCTGGCGCCATTTGGCGACATTGGCCAGATGTTCTTCGTAGGTGGCGGCGAAGACATGGCCGCCGGTGCCATCGGCGACGAAATAGAGGTCGGTGGTCTTGGCCGGATTCAGGGTGGCGGCGATGGCGGCACGGCCCGGATTGGCGATGGGAGTCACCGGCAGCTTGTCGATCTGATAGGTGTTCCACGGCGACCAGGTATCCAGTTCGGTCCGTGTCAGGCCGCGGCCCAGGGGTTCACCGCGCGACACGCCATAGATTACGGTGGGGTCCGAGCCCAGGCGGACGCCCTGCTTCAGCCGGTTGACGAAGACGGCGGCGACGCGCGGACGTTCGGCGGCCAGACCCGTTTCTCGCTCGACGATCGAGGCCATGATCAGGGCCTCTTCCTTGTTCTTGAAGGGCAGGTCCGGCGCGCGTTTTGCCCAAAGATCGTCCAGCGTCTTGCGACCGGCGTCGAGCATGCGGTCGAGTACCGCTTCACGGGTTTCACCGCGCTGAAATTCGTAGGTTTCCGGCAGGATCGCACCTTCCGGCGGCGTTTCGATCTCACCGGTCAGGTGTTCCTGTGCCATCAGCAGGCGCACCACCTGGGCTGAAGTCTTGCCTTCGGGGATGGTGACGAAGTTGCGCACCACCTTGCCGGTTTCCATGCGGACCAGCACATCGACCAGGGAATCCCCGGCGGGAAAGGCATAGGTGCCGGCGCGCAAACGGTTGGCGTGGCCGCGCATCTTGGCGACGATCCGGAACAGGTTGGCCGAACGGATGACCCCCTGCTTTTCCAGCGCCTCGCTCATGGCGGTGACGCTGGTGCCGCGCTGGAAGGTGACTTCCTTCACCGCGGCATTGTCGGCCAGTTTGGGACCGGGACCGTAGAGTTGGGCATAGAAGAACATGCCGCCGGCCATGATGAGTAGAACGATACCGGCAACAAGGCCGGCCACGGGCGCAAGCAGCGCGCCCGTTCCCCCCTTGGCCGGGGCCGCTTTCCCGTCACGGCGCAGCCAGCGGATCATGCCTCGACCTTACCCAGAATGAGGGCGGCATTGGTGCCGCCAAAGCCGAAGCTGTTCGACATGACGCGGTCAATCTTCATCTTCTTGGCCTTGTTGGGGACCAGGTCGACCTGGGTTTCCTCGGCAGGATTCGCCAGGTTGATCGTCGGCGGCGCCACCTGATCTCGGATGGCCAGGGCGCAGAAGATGGCTTCGACGGCGCCGGCACCACCCAGCAGGTGGCCGATGGCGGACTTGGTCGAAGACACGGTCGCGGTCGCCGCGCGTTCACCGAGGAAACGCTCGATGGCGCGCAGCTCGATAAAGTCGGCCATGGTCGACGTACCGTGGGAATTGACATAGTCGATGGTCGCCGGGTCGATGCCTGCGTCCTTGGCCGCAGCGACCATGGCGCGATAGCCGCCCTCGCCGTCTTCCGAAGGCGCTGTGATGTGGTAGGCGTCACCCGACAGGGCGTAGCCCAGGACCTCGGCATAAATCTTGGCGCCGCGGGCCTTGGCATGTTCGTATTCTTCCAGAACAACGACGCCCGCGCCCTCGCCCATGACGAAGCCGTCACGATCCTTGTCATAGGGACGCGAGGCCTGGGTCGGATTGTCGTTGAACGCGGTGCACAGGGCGCGGCAGGCGATAAAGCCGGCAATGCCGATCGGCACGATGGCCGATTCCGCCCCGCCGGCGACCATAACGTCGGCATCGCCGTGGGCGATCAGGCGAGAGGCATCACCGATGGCGTGAGCACCGGTGGCACAGGCCGTGACGACGGAGTGGTTCGGCCCCTTGAGGCCATGGCGGATCGATACCTGGCCCGAGGCCAGATTGATCAGGGAGGACGGAATGAAGAAGGGCGAAATCCGCTTGGGGCCTTTGTCACGCAGTTCCAGAGCCGTGGCCGCGATGATGCCAAGGCCACCGATACCGGAACCGATCATGACGCCGGTGCGGATCCTGTCTTCTTCGGTTTCGGGATGCCAGTCGGCGTCGTTCAGAGCTTCATCAGCGGCCGCAATACCGTACAGGATGAAGTCGTCGACTTTGCGGCGTTCCTTGTTCGACAGGACCTTGGACGGATCGAACGAGCCTTCGATATCGGGACCGCCACCACCGCGGCCGTCAACGGTCGGAACTTCGCAAGCGACTGTACAGGCATAGTCGGTTGTATCGAATGCTGTGATCGGGCCTGCGCCGGACTGACCGTCCAACAGACGTTTCCACGAAATCTCGACCCCGGCGCCCAACGGCGAGATCAGGCCGAGGCCGGTGATGACAACGCGACGTACCATAGGCGTATCGTTTCCCTGAACCGCCCGGCCAGATGCCCCCATCTGAAACCCCGAGCGGCGATGTTAATAGAGACCTTTGTAAATCCATCCGGCCGACATGCAAAGGGCCGTTTTCTGCGCTTCCGGCGCTCACGTACTTAAGTACGCTCCGCTCCGGTTCTCGAAACCAGCCCTTTTCAGCTCAGCCTGACGGTTTTCAATTGGTCGCTATGGCATACTCAAAAAATTAAGCGCGGCCAAACCCGAAATTCAGGTTTGCAGCCGCGCTTATAACCGATCCAAGCGCGAGCTTAGGCGGCCAGCTTGTCCTGGATGTAGTTGACGGCGTCGCCGACGGTCAGGATGTGCTCAGCCGAATCGTCGGGTATTTCGATGTCGAACTCCTCTTCGAAAGCCATGACCAGCTCGACGATGTCGAGGCTGTCGGCTTCCAGATCGTCGATAAAGCTCGCCTTTTCCGTCACCTTGTCCGGATCGGCGTCCAGGTGGTCGATCACGATCTTGCGAACACGTTCAAGAACTTCAGACATTTATTGTCCCTTCAGAGGTTTAGACATTCAGGCCCCCGTAAACCTTTCGGCCACGCGGGGCAATGAGAATTTCGGGTTTCGGCTTGTAACCACACAGTTGTAAGGTTTCAAGCCGATTCAGCCGTTGCGTACCACACTCTTAACCAACACAAAAGCGCAATTGCGTCAGCGTCTGTTGCGTTGCGGCAATCAAATCATCGCCATACCACCGTTGACGTGCAGGGTATGTCCCGTCACGTAACCGGCTTCGTTACTGGCCAGATAGACCGCAGCCGCAGCAATATCCGCTCCATTGCCCAAAGCGCCGGCGGGGATACGTTGCAAGATGGTGGCGCGCTGGGCGTCATTCAACTCTTCGGTCATCGGCGAGGCAATAAATCCCGGCGCAATGCAGTTGACGGTGATGCCGCGCGAGCCGACTTCCTGAGCCAGGGCCTTGGAGAAGCCGATCATGCCGGCCTTCGAGGCGGCATAGTTGGTCTGGCCTGGATTGCCGGTAACGCCGACAACCGAGGTGATGCCAATTATACGCCCGGAGCGGCGCTTCATCATACCCTTGGTGGCTGCGCGGGCCAGGCGGAAATAGGCTTCCAGATTGACCTTGATGACCGTGTCCCAGTCTTCGTCCTTCATGCGCATCAACAGGCCGTCGCGGGTAATGCCGGCATTGGCGATTAGGATGTCAAGCCCGGAACCAGCAGCTTCCTCGGCCTTGGCGACAAGGCCATCGACAGAGGCTGAGTCCGACAGGTTGGCGGCGGCAATGAAGGCATTGTCGCCCAGTTCGGCAGCGAGGTCGGCGAGGACGTTTTCCCGGGTGCCGGACAGGACGACCTTGGCGCCTTGTTTGTGGAGGGCGCGGGCGATTTCGGCGCCCAGGCCGCCGGTGGCCCCGGTGACGAGGGCGGTCTTACCGGTTAGTTCGAACATGGAGGCTCTCCGATTCCTGTCTGCAACCGGCGCGGCTTACGACACGGCGGTGGGGGTATCAAGGTGTATGTGAATTCAGGCCAGATCCTTGGCGAAGGCTTCGAAGTCAGCGGCGCCATTAAGGGCGACGGCCGTCACATCCGGCAGGCTGCGCTTGATCATGCCCGTCAGCACCTTGCCGGCGCCCAGTTCGGCAATGCAGGTCACGCCCCCGCCATTTTCCGATTCTTTGGCACCGAGCCATTCCATCGTTTCACGCCAACGTACACGGCCGGTCACCTGCTGGACCAGGAGACCAGCGATATCGGCCTTGTCCGCCACTGGGCGGGCGGTGACATTGGCCACCAATGTCGAGACCGGCGCATTGATGTTGACCTTGGCCAGAGCGTCGGCCATGGCATCGGCGGCCGGCTGCATCAGCGGGCAGTGGAACGGCGCAGAAACGTTTAAAAGCATGGCCTTGGCGCCCAGTTCCTTGGCCTTTTCCATGGCGATCTCGACGGCGGCTTTCACGCCGGAAATGACAATCTGGCCGGCATTGTTATCGTTAGCGACCACCACTACACCGCCAGCCGAACCGGCCTGGCAGGCGGCTTCGGCCAGGGCCAGGTCGGCCTTGCCGATAAGGGCCGCCATGGCGCCGATACCGACCGGGACCGCCGCCTGCATCGCCTGACCGCGGATCTTCAGCAGCCGCGCTGTGTCGGTCAGGCTGAAGGTGCCAGCGGCGGCATGGGCGGAATATTCGCCCAGCGAGTGTCCGGCAACGTATTTTGCACGGGTGCAGGCGATGCCGAAATCGCCTTCCAGCACGCGGGCGACGGCTATCGACACCGCCATGATGGCCGGCTGGGCATTCTCGGTCAGGGTGAGATCGGATTCGGGGCCTTCGCGCATCAACTGGAAGAGCTTTTGTCCCAGGGCTTCGTCGACCTCATCGAAGACCGCGCGGGCACGCGGAAAGGTGTCGTACAACTCCGCCCCCATGCCGACGTTTTGCGAGCCTTGTCCTGGAAAAACGAACGCTGTGGTCATTACGGGCCTCCTCAGAATTGAGCGGGCGACTGGATAGGCCGAACCGCGCGCGAGGGCAAGCAAAAGCTATTTTGCTTGCCCTCGCGCCATTGATGTAACCCAACTTGCCGGTCGCGCGTATAAGGGCTATCGTCCGCGCCAAAAGGGAGACACCGCCATGACGCCGTTTGTTCGTTCCACCCTCGTAAGCCTTTCTATTCTCGGCCTTGCTGCCGCTACGCCGTCTTTGGCCGCGCTCAAGGTCGGCGACAAGGCGCCGAACTTCACCGCACCCGCCGCCACCGACGGCAATGTCTCTACCTTCTCATTGAAGGAAGCGTTGAAAGACGGCCCGGTCGTCGTCTATTTCTACCCCAAGGCCTTTACCGGCGGCTGCTCGCTGGAAGCCCGCCAGTTCTCCGAGGCCATCCCGCAGTTCAAGGCCAAACACGTCACCGTCATCGGTATGTCAGCCGACGGCATTGATGTCCTGAAGGACTTCTCCAAGAAGGATTGCGCCGGCAAGTTCGCGGTGGGGTCGGATGTCAATGTGGCCGTGACCAAGGCCTATGACGCCCAGATGGGCACCATGAACATGTCCAGCCGCATCTCCTACGTAATCAGCAAGGACGGACGCATCGCTTTCGTTCACGACAGCGGTGACGCCGCGACCCACGTCCCGGCTCTTCTCAAGGCCGTCGGCGCCGGCAAGTAATTCGCCTCGTACGGATATCTATTGGGGCCGCAGGCAGAAGATGCTTGCGGCCCTTGCCTTTGCGGCTGTCTTCCTTTATAGGCCCTGTTCCCCTGACGGGTGGTCAGTCTCAATTGCGAGTTCCTGATCCATCGGCGTGCCCGGACTTCCGCCGGACATGGCGCCACCCGCCTCAACGGAAGAGGATCTGAATGCCCTTTTACGAACATACCGTGATCGCACGGCAGGACATTTCGCCGCAACAGGCGGAAGCCCTTAACGATCAACTCAAGCACCTCATCGAAGACAATGGCGGTCACATCGCCAAGATCGAATATTGGGGTCTGCGCAACCTGACCTATCGCGTCAAGAAGAACCGCAAGGGTCACTACTCCCTGCTGGCTATCGACGCCCCGGCTGCCGCCGTGAAGGAAATGGAACGCCAGCTCGGCATCAACGAAGACGTCATCCGTTTCCTGACCGTCCGCGTCGAAGAACTGGATCTGGAACTGTCCCCGATCCTGTCGCGCCGCGACCGTCCCGAGCGCGCTGAGCGCACTGAAACGTTTGCCGCCGAACAAGGAGCCTGATCACCATGGCTGATATCGAAACCGCTCCGACCCCCGGCGCGCCCGTCGGCTCCGGCCCGGCCCGTCGTCCGTTCTTCCGCCGCCGCAAGGTGTGCCCGTTCTCCGGCGCCAACGCTCCGAAGATCGACTATAAGGACGTCAAGCTGCTGCAGCGCTATATTTCCGAGCGCGGCAAGATCGTCCCCTCGCGCATCACGGCCGTGAGCCAGAAGAAGCAACGCGAACTGGCCAAGGCCATCAAGCGCGCCCGCTTCCTGGCCCTGCTGCCTTACGTTGTGAAGTAAGGAGTAGAAAACCATGAAAGTTGTTTTTGCTGGAACGCGTCGAAAACCTCGGCACCATTGGCGATGTCGTCGGTGTCAAGGACGGCTTCGCCCGTAACTACCTGCTGCCGCGCCACAAGGCGTTGCGCGCCACCTCCGCCAACCTGAAGGTCTTCGAGGCCCAGAAGGACCAGATCGTCGCCCGTAACGCCGCCGCCAAGGCCGGCGCCGAAAAGGCCGCCTCTGAACTGGACGGCACGACCTATGTCATCATCCGCCAGGCGGGTGACTCCGGTCAGTTGTACGGCTCGGTCAATGCTCGCGACGTCACCGACGCGGTCATTGAAGCCGGCGGCAAGGTCGAGCGTAATCAGGTTTCGCTCGACACCCCGATCAAGACCCTGGGCGTTCATGCCATCAAGGTTCGCCTGCACGCCGAAGTGACCGTGTCGATTTCGGTCAACGTCGCCCGTTCGCAGGACGAAGCTGATCGTCAGGCCGCCGGTGAGAACGTCATCGCCGCGCAGTTCGAGGAAGATCGTCTCGCTGACGAAGCCGCTGCTGCCGACATGCTGGAAGGCGGTGCCGGCCAGGCAATCGCCGATGCACCTTACGAAGCTTAAGCTTCTTAAGAGCTTACAAGAAAAACCCGGCAGGAAATCCTGCCGGGTTTTTTCTTGCCAAGATAAGAAATCGCGGTATTGTAGGGTAATTCGAGATCGACGGTTTCCCAGACGACCGCCTTACGGCCCGCTTCCAGATATCGCTACTTTCGGATCCAGTTCGCGTAATTCCACCCGAACTTCATGCACGAATGTGCGACATTAAAGGAGGCCATCATGGCCACAGGTACAGTAAAGTGGTTCAATTCCACCAAGGGTTTTGGTTTCATTCAGCCCGACGCCGGCGGCAGCGACGTGTTCGTCCACATCACCGCTGTTGAGCGCGCGGGCCTGCGCGGCCTGAACGACGGCCAGAAGATCACCTACGAACTGGCTACCGAAAAGGGCAAGACCTCGGCGGTCAACCTGCAAGCCTAAGCTTTCAGGACCTTTGACGTTTCAAACCCCGGCAGGCAACTGCCGGGGTTTTTGCTATGCGGGGATAATCTCTAAATTTTGGAGACGCTGCGCTGCCGCGTGATCACAAAAATAGATTTTCTAACGCCAGACGGCAGAAAATGTTGCGGCGCACACCCCTTCAATCCACACCGTATCACAACCAATTAGGGCGAGAACCGGACGCACCGGAGCCATAAAATGCACGTCTCAAGGAAAGACATTATGTCGAAATCTCGCCTCTACACCGCCAGCGCCAGCGCCATCGCTTTGGCCGCCGGCCTCGGCTTTGCTCCCGCCGTATTTGCCCAAGACACCACCGCAGTTGTCGAAGAAGCGCCCAGCGAAATCGTCGTCACCGGTCAACGTGCTGTCCGCCGCTCGCGCCTCGATACTCTGGTCCCCGTCGACGTTGTCCGCGCCGATACCCTGAAATCGCAAGGCTCCACCGAACTGGCCCAGGGCCTGTCGCGCGTTGCCCCATCGCTG
>NZ_GL883079.1:727139-736622 GCF_000204015.1 Asticcacaulis biprosthecium C19
ATCGCTGAACTTCCCGCGTCCCTCGGCTACCGACGGCACCGACAACGTCCGGCCGGCCTCCCTGCGCGGCCTGGCACCGGACCAGACGCTGGTGCTCGTCGACGGCAAACGCCGCCACGCATCCGCCCTGGTCAATGTCAACGGTTCGGCCGGCCGCGGGTCTTCGGCTGTTGATCTCAACGCCATTCCGGCCGCGGCGCTCGACAAGGTCGAAATCCTGCGTGACGGCGCTTCGGCGCAATACGGCTCCGACGCCATTGCTGGTGTCGTGAACCTGGGCCTTCGCCGCGCCAGCAAGGGCGGTAACCTGACCTTCTCCTATGGCGAGTACGACACCGATTTCGACGCCGCCAATTCCGAACGCCACATCAATGACGGCGGCACCACGAGCCTGAACGGCTGGGTTGGCCTGCCTCTGGGTTCGGATGGCTACCTGACCATCTCCGGTGAACTGCGCCGCCGCAACCCGACCAACCGTGCCGACGTCAGCCCCGTCGTCACCCCGGCCCGCGTCACCAGCCGTTACGGCGATCCGGAACAAAAAGACCTCAGCCTGTTCTTCAATGCCGGCAAGCCGATCAACGAGACCTGGACCGCCTATGGCAACCTGGGCTTCCGCGATCTAAATTCCGAAAGCGCCGCCTTCTATCGCCATGCCAACAGCTCCGGCAACAGCCTCGCCGTCTATCCCAACGGCTTCCTGCCAATCATCAATGCCAGGTCCAAGGACATTTCGGCTACGGCAGGGGTGCGCGGCACGCTTGGCGGATGGACCAGCGACGTCAGCGTGACCGGTGGCGACAACGAGCTCGACTATTACACCCTCAACAGCCTCAACCCGTCCTACGGCACGGCCTCTCAACATGACTTCTATTCCGGCCAGCTCAAGTACGGTCAGACCGTCGTCAACGCCGACCTGAGCCGTGATTTCGAGGTCGCCGGCTGGGCCGGTCCGCTGAGCGTGGCGGTTGGCCTGGAAGCGCGCAACGAAACCTATCAGATCACGGCGGGCGAGCTTCAGTCCTACGCCCTGGGGACGGACACCACCAAATCCGCAGGCGCCCAAGGCTTTATCGGCCTGCGCCCTAACAATGAGATCGAGGAAAACCGCTCCAGCGCCGGCATCTATGTCGACGTCGCCGGCCAGGTTACCGACCGCTTCAGCTTTGACACCGCCCTGCGCTATGAAGACTATTCCGACTTCGGCGGCAACCTGTCGGGCAAGGTCGCCGGCCGCTACGAGTTCAGCGACAGCTTCGCCCTGCGCGGCTCGTTGTCGACAGGCTTCCGTGCGCCGTCACTCGCTCAGCAGTACTTCACCTCGACCGCGTCGGTCGTGACCGGCGGGGTTGTCGTCGAAACAGGCACCTTCCCGGCCACGGCTCCCGTGTCGTTAGCCCTGGGCGCGGAACCGCTGGAGGCTGAAACCTCGACCAGCAGCACCCTGGGCGCCGTCTGGCGTTCGGGCCCGTTCGAGCTGACGGTCGACGCCTACCAGATCGATATCGACGACCGTATCGTGTTGTCGGAGAACATCTCGGCCGGCTTCTCGCCGCAGGTCGCCGCCTTGCTGGCCCCCTATAATGTCAGCGCCGCCCGCTTCTTCATCAACGGCGTCGACACCACCACAACCGGCATTGATGTCGTCGCGGCCTACCGTTTACGCACCGACAGCGTGGGCAATTTCACCTTTACCGGTGCCTACAACCACAATGAAACCGAGATCGATCGTCTGCCGACCCTGACCAACTCGCCGCTCAGCCCGCAGCCGCCGCTGTTCATCCGTACCCGTCAACTGATCCTGACCAACTCCGCTCCGGAGACCAAGGCGAGCGTGGCCGTCGACTGGCAAAAGCACAACTGGTCGGTCAATGCCCGCGCTACCTATTACGGCGACGTGGTTGATCCCGCCGCGGTTGAAGCGAACGACATCCACACCGGCGAAAAAACGATCACCGACCTGTCGGCCAGCTACCGTTTCGGCACGGGCACGACCCTGTCGGTTGGCGCGGATAACGTCTTCGACGTCTATCCGGACGCTACGCCGACCAGCCTGAACATCACCAGCGGCAACGGTGCCGGTGCTTTGGCCTTCTCGCGGTTCTCGCCGTTCGGCTTCAACGGCCGCTTCGTATACGCCCGCGTCAGCCAGTCCTGGTAGCAGGGCCGCGGGCCCTGCACCCGGAATCGTTACAGCGTTTTTCAGCTCCCCATCGGCAACGATGGGGAGTTTTGCTATGGGTGCGAAATCGAGCGTATTGAGAACATTTGCGGAACATGCTAGGGTTATCCCCAATCTTCACAGCCTGTGAATCGGCCCAAAGTGGACCGTTTGCCGGAACCGTGGAAGGAAGCCCGCACGGCCTTGCACTGGCCGCGCTAACCTTTGTATGACGCCAAACATGCCCGATACCTTAACGCCCAACGCCACCGAAGCCCCCGCCTCCCTCCCGCACAACCTTGAAGCTGAACAGGCTTTGCTAGGCTGTCTGCTGTTTGACAACGGTGCGTACGAACGTCTGTATGACGGTCTGCAAGCGTCACATTTCTATGAACCTTTCCATCAGCGCCTGTTCGCGACCATCGAGGAACAGATCCGTATCGGTCACCTGGCCGAGCCGATCGTACTGATGGACAAGTTCAAGAACGACCCAGCTTTCAACGACCTGGGCGGCATCCGCTACTTCGCCGACCTGGTCGACCGCGCCCCTCCGGCTGCCAATGCCTCGGACTATGCCCGCGTCATCTACGACCTGGCTCTGCGCCGCGATCTGATCCGCCTGGGCGGCGACATTGCCAAGGATGCCAATGGCGCAAAGCCCGCCCGCGACCAGATCGAAGCTGCCGAAGCCAAGCTGTTCGACATGGCCGAAAAAGGCACGTCGTCGACCGGGTTTGTACCGTTTTCCGACGCTGTTGCCGGCGCCCTGGCCCATGCCGAAGAAGCCTTCCATCGTGATGGCGGCCTGGCTGGTATTTCTACCGCCCTGGTCGACCTGGATCGGCAGATCGGCGGCCTGCACAAATCCGACCTGGTCATCCTGGCCGGTCGCCCGTCGATGGGTAAGACCGCCCTGGCGACCAATATCGCCATGAGTATCGCCCAGAACTATGCCTATGAGCCCCAGCCTGATGGCACGCGCAAGACCGTTCGCGGCGGCATCGTCGCCTTCTACTCGCTGGAAATGTCAGCCGACCAGTTGGCGGCGCGTCTTCTCGCGGACGCCTCGGGCGTGCCGTCCGACAAGATCCGCAAGGGCGAGATCGACGCCACCGAGTTCATGAAACTGAAGGAAGGCGCCATGGATATCAGCGCCTCACCTCTGTATATCGACGACACCGGCGGCATTACCCTGGCCAAGCTAACGGCGCGGGCGCGACGCCTGAAGCGCACCGTCGGCCTCGACTGCCTGATCGTCGACTACCTTCAGCTGGTGACGCTGGGTGATACCGGCGGCCAGATGAACCGGGTGCAGGAAGTTTCGACGATCACCATGGGGCTGAAATCGCTGGCCAAGGAACTGGCCATCCCTGTGATCGCCCTTTCGCAGTTGTCGCGGACGGTCGAAAGCCGCGACGACAAGCGTCCCCAGTTATCCGACCTGCGCGAATCCGGCTCGATCGAGCAGGACGCCGATATCGTCATGTTCGTCTTCCGCGAAAGCTACTACCTGGGCCGTGCCGAGCCCAAGGAAGGGACGGAAGATCACTTGAAGTGGCAGGAAGAGATGGACCGCTGCAAGGGGACCGCCGAAGTCATCATCGGCAAGCAGCGTCACGGTCCTATCGGCACCGTACGGCTGTCCTTCAGCGAAAGCACCGTGAAGTTCGGCAATCTGGCGAACCCAGAGCGCTACAGCAACTACAGCAACGAATAGCCCACACTACGCGGTCTTTAGCTCTGCGGGAGATCAGCCTTATCGAATCTTGACGCCCTCAAGGCGCAGACAGGTGGTGTTAGCGCTTTTGTCTGGGAGGGTAGTATGTCGCCAGTTTCGTCACGCCGCGCCGCTTTGGCGTTTTTGCTGTCAGCCACTTTGATACCGCTGGCCGAACCCGCCCTCGCTCGTAAACGCAAGGCCCAGCCACGTATCGCCCCGGTCACCTTGATGGTGGTAGCCTCCCTGCATGACTTGCACGGCATCAATCCCCATTATAGCTTTGACGATCTCTATCGTCTGATCGCGAAATTCAGGCCGGACCGGGTCGGACTGGAGATGCGGCCTGAAGACGTCACCGGCGATCCGGCCTGGTTGGCTTCGGTCTATCCGAAGGAAATGGTCGAGCTACGCGCGCTGTATTCAGATCGGGTGTTCGGCTTCGACTGGTTGGGTGATGAACTCAATGGCAAACCTCTTCCAGAGAAATGGCACGAAAGCACGCCGATCGGCGAACTGCAGGCCCAGGCCGCCGATGCCGCCGAACTACGCACGCCGGACAAACAAGCCCTGGCGGCGCGTTTGACGGACATAGCTGCGCAGAAACGCCGCCTTCTGGAAACGGCATCGGCACGCCGCCTCAATGATGGACGCTATGATGATCTGTGTGTCGCCTATGACAACACCCTGAAAGCCTATTACGACGGCACCCGGTTTGCCGACATCACGGCGTTCCAGACTGGCCGAAAGGCGCGCATTGCCGCCAATATCGCTAATTTTGCCAGATCGCATCCGGGCGAACGGATCGCTGTCGTGGTTGGCCCCGATCACCGCGCCGCCGTGATGAACTTCTTTGCCGGCGCACCGGTTGATCACGTCGTGATGAAAGCGGTCGCGAAGGCGTAGATTTCGTTTCATGACCCGAGCCGTGCGTGCTAGCGACGAATTATGATGTCCGCTTCGTCTACCGCCCGCTTGAATGTCGATTTGGCCGCGCTGAGCCAAAACTATGCCAGCCTGAAACGCGCGGCCGGTGCCGCCGAGGTCGCCCCTGTTGTGAAGGCCGACGCCTATGGTTTGGGCATGGCCGGCGTGGCGGCGCATTTGGCACGGCAGGGAGCGAAGACCTTTTTCGTCGCCCGCCTGGCCGAGGGCCTCGCTCTGCGGACTCTCGTCGGCAATGATCCGGTCATCTATGTTCTGGATGGGTTGACCGATCCATCCGCCTTTGCCGCCCAGCGCCTAAGACCGGTGATCAACACGCCCGACCAGTACCAGCTGTGGCTACAAGGGCCGTCCGAGGTTGTGGCCGCCCTGCACATCGACACCGGCATGAACCGGCTGGGCGTTCGGCCCGATCAGATCGCTGACCTGCCGGCGGCTAGACACCACGGACTGGCCTTGGTGATGAGCCACCTCGCCTGTGGTGATGAGCCCGGCCACCCCATGAATTATCAACAATTGATGGCGTTTCGTGCCGCGACGGATCACTTTCCCGGCGTGGCGCGATCCCTCTCCAACAGTTCAGGCCTCTATCTCGGACCAGACTATGGCTTCGATCTGGTCCGGCCAGGAATCTGTCTGTATGGCGGCGGCCCATTCGGAACCGCTCATGCCGATATCCAGCCCGTCGCCCATCTTAGCGCCCGCATCCTGCAAATACGCGAGTTGAAGGTCGGCGAAAGCGTTGGTTACGGGGCGAGCTTTGTGGCCGACCGCGACATGACCCTGGCTACGATCGGGCTGGGCTACGCCGACGGCCTGATGCGCAGCTTAGCGCCGTTGGGTTTCGTCACCGTTCAGGGCGAGCGCCGCCCTTTGACGGGCCGTGTGTCGATGGATGTGTTTACCGTGGATGTCACCGGTCTTCACGTCAGTGACCGCACCTGGGTCGAAATACTGGGCAGTTCCCAGAACCTGGACGCAGTCGCTACGGCGGCCGGAACCATCGGTTACGAGGTCCTGACACGACTTGGTACACGGGTGCCGCGACACTATACTTGACAGACTCACATACACGGAACATAAGAAGAACATTCTTGTTCCGTGAGCCGATATGACCAAGCATCAGACCCTCTTTACCTGTCAATCCTGCGGCGGTGTCCATAGCAAATGGGCCGGCCAGTGCCCGGCCTGCGGCCAGTGGAACACCCTTGTCCAGGAAAGCTTTTCATCACCGCCGGGCGGGTTGAAAGCCGAACCCGCCAAACTGTCGCGATTGAACAAGCTGCAGTTCGAAACACTGGACAGTCACGACGAAATTCCCGCCCGCATGGTCACCGGGATAGATGAATTCGACCGGGTCTGCGGTGGCGGTGTTGTGCCGGGCTCGGCGATACTGATCGCCGGCGACCCGGGAGTGGGTAAATCGACACTTCTGTTGCAGGTTGCCGCCAACGCGGCCTCACGCAACCTCAAGGTCGCCTATATTTCCGGCGAAGAAGCGGTCGAGCAGATTCGCGGCCGCGCCGCCCGCATGGGTCTGGCCAAGGCGCCGGTTGACCTGGCCGCCGAAACATCTCTGCGGACCATTCTCGAGGCCTTGAAGCGCGAAAAATTTGACCTGGTGATCATCGACTCGATCCAGACCCTGTGGTCGGACGCCATTGAGGCGGCGCAGGGTTCGGTGTCGCAGGTCCGTGCCTGCGCCGGCGAACTGGTCCGGCTGGCCAAGAAGCACGGCACCTCGGTCATTATGGTCGGCCATGTCACCAAGGAAGGCCAGATCGCCGGCCCGCGAGTGGTCGAGCACATGGTCGATGCGGTCCTGTCGTTCGAGGGCGAGCGCGGCTATCCGTTCCGCATTTTGCGCGGCACCAAGAATCGTTTCGGCGCTACCGACGAGATCGGCGTATTCGAGATGGGCGATGCCGGTTTACGCGAAGTGCCCAATCCCTCGGCCCTTTTCCTGGGTGACGGCCATGAGCGCGCCTCGGGTTCGGCGGTGTTCGCGGGCATCGAAGGGTCTCGCCCCGTTCTGGTCGAGGTTCAGGCCTTGGTGGCGCCCTCGGCCTACGGCACGCCGCGCCGGGCCGTCGTGGGTTGGGATTCCGGCCGGCTGGCCATGATTCTGGCGGTACTCGAATCGCGCTGTGGCGTCGGTTTCGGCCAGAAGGACGTCTATCTCAATGTCGCCGGGGGCTTGCGCATCAATGAACCCGCCGGTGACCTGTGTGCGGCCCTGGCCCTGGTGTCGGCGCTGACCGATACGCCCTTGCCGCGGGACTGTGTTGTCTTCGGCGAGATCAGCCTGTCGGGCGATGTGCGCACGGTCAGCCGCGGTGAAGGCCGATTGAAGGAAGCCGCCAAGCTGGGTTTCAACAGCGCCATCGCGGCGCCGGTTGCGATCGACAATCCGCCGGTGAAAGTTAAGGCGTTCACCAGCCTGGCTGATGCCATTGCTGCTCTGTTTCCCGTGGGAGAATGACTCCCGTTGTTAACCTCCGGCCAAAATGGTAAAGAGAGAAAATACCATATCGGCAGGGGATGGCAGTGCAGGCTTGGGATTTCATTTTTCTGGCGGTTCTGATCGCCTCGTGTCTGTCGGGCGTCATGCGCGGCGGCATCAAGGAACTGGTCAATCTGATCTCGTTCTTTCTGGCCTTGTTTATAGCGGTGGTCAGCCACCCGTTCGTGACCAAGACCTTTGCGCTCGACATGCTCATGGGCGTGTTCGTCGCCTTTCTGCTCTTCCTGCTGATCTATTTCGGCATTCGCTTCTTCGGTCACAGCCTGGCCGAAAAGGTCCACAAACAAAAGGCGCTCAACGCCTTTGACCGCGCGCTGGGGCTTGGCATCGGAATCTTCCGTACACTGGTCGTTCTGGGCGTAATCCATTTGATTTTTGTCGTTGTGACGCCTAAAGAGCGCTTGCCGGAATGGTTCCTCGACGCGAAGGTCTTCCCGCTGACGGCACGATGTGCCGAAGCCATACAAGCCTTCGTCCCTGTCGGAAGTAACGCGACCGACAAGGTGGTGGAAACCAGTCAGGAATAGTCGGCCGTTGCCTGGCCTTTGGCATCGGCTCTCGCGTAACCGAAAGAGATCTTATGCTGTCTGTGCCTCCCCTGTCCGACCTCGTTGACACAGGCGCTTTTGCGCGCGACATCGAGGACGACCGGCCACGTCTGGAATGCGGTGTTTTCGGCATCTACGGCATGGATGACGCCAGCGCGGTGACGGTCCTGGGCCTACATGCCCTGCAACACCGCGGTCAGGAAGCCTGCGGCGTCGCCTCGTGCGACGGCCGCCGCTTCTATATCGAACGCGAACATGGCCTGGTCGGCGACGTCTTTACCGGTTATGACCTGACGCAGAAGCTACAGGGCCACTCCGCCATCGGCCACACCCGCTATTCCACCGCTGGCGGCGCCTTTATCCGCAACGTCCAGCCGATGTTCGCCGATCTGGACCAGGGCGGCATCGCCATCGCCCACAACGGCAATCTCACCAATTTCATGAATGTGCGCACCAAGCTCGTCGCCGCAGGTTCCATCTTCCAGTCGACCTCCGATTCGGAGGTTATCTTGCATCTGGTCGCCCGGTCGCGCGAACTGCGCATCATCGACCGTTTCATGGAGGCGCTACGCCACCTGGAGGGCGGTTTCGCCCTGGTCGCCCTGACGCGCAAAATGCTGATCGGCGCCCGTGACCCCCTGGGCATCCGCCCGCTGGTCATCGGCAAGCTGAACAACGCCTATGTTCTCGCCTCGGAAACGTGCGCCTTGGACATGATCGGCGCGACCTTCGTGCGCGACGTTGAACATGGCGAAGTCGTCCAGATCGACGAGAACGGCCTGAAGTCCTACAAACCCTTCGACGCCCGCGCCGCGCGTCCCTGCCTGTTCGAATATGTCTACTTCGCCCGCCCGGACTCTGTGGTGAACGGCAAGTCGATCTACGAGGTCCGCAAGGCCATGGGCCGGCAACTCGCCATCGAGCACGCCGCCGACGCCGATGTCGTTGTGCCGGTACCGGATTCCGGCGTCCCGGCCTCGCTGGGTTTCGCCGAACAGTCGGGCCTGCCGTTCGAACTGGGCATTATTCGCAACCATTATGTCGGCCGCACCTTTATCCAGCCGACCCAGCATATCCGTGACCTGGGCGTGCGCAAAAAGCACTCGCCCAACCGCGTCGCCCTGGAAGGCAAGCGCGTCATCCTGATCGACGACTCAATCGTACGCGGCACCACTTCGGTGAAGATCGTGCGCATGGTCCGTGAAGCCGGCGCCAAGGAAGTCCACCTGCGGTCGGCCAGCCCGCCGATCATGTGGCCCGACTTCTACGGCATCGACATGCCCGACCGCGAAAAGCTGCTCGCCGCCAACCACACCCTGGAAGAAATGCGCCAGATGCTGGAATGCGATTCCCTGGGCTTCCTGTCGGTCGAAGGTCTGTACAAGGCGATGGGGCACAACCGCCGCGACCCCGAAACGCCGCAGTTCACCGACCATTATTTCACCGGCGATTACCCGACCCCTCTGACCGACCGCGAACAGGCTCTGGATGAGTCAAGCAGTATTGGCCAACTGTCGCTGCTGGCGTCGTCGAACTAATGCCAACCTACCGTGAAGCTGACACATATGCGCTGGTTGGCATTCGTTTA
>NZ_GL883079.1:736843-747366 GCF_000204015.1 Asticcacaulis biprosthecium C19
AGCTGCATGAGTCAAAGTCATCGCAGCTTGGAATAAGGCACTTTCCATGACCGACCTGTCCCAACAAGGCCGCATCGCCCTCGTCACCGGTGCATCGCGCGGGATCGGCCGCGCCTGCGCCCTGGGCCTGGCCAAGGCCGGCGCCCAGGTCATCGCTTGCGCCCGCTCCAAGGCCGGCCTGGAAGAGCTGGACGACGAGATCTTCGCGGCCACCGGCCGTCATGCCACCCTGGTGCCCTTCGACCTGAGCGACGGCGAGGCCATCGATCGCCTCAGCGCCGTCATCCTGGAACGCTTTGGCCGGTTGGATAGCGTGGTTCACGCCGCTGCTGTCCTGGGCACCCTCACCCCGGTGACCCACCATGAGCCCAAGGATTTCGACAAGGTCATCGCCGTCAACGTGACCGCCACCTGGCGGTTGTTACGCGCTATCGAGCCTTTGATGCGCCTGTCGCCCTCGGGTCGTCTGGTGGTTTTCACGACAGGTGCTTCCGTGACCAAGGGCCGGGCGTTCTGGGGCCTATACGGCGCCACCAAGGCCGCCGTTGAAACCCTCGTTCGCGCCTGGGCCGACGAACTGGACATTACGCCGATCCGCGCCGCCCTTCTGGCGCCGGGCGCCATGCGCACCCGTATGCGCGCGGTCGCCTATCCGGGCGAAGATCCGATGTCGCTGCCGCACCCCAGCGAGATCGTGCCGCTGCTGCTGGAATTGCTGGAACCGACGCGCGAGCCGCCGGCGGAAACGGTTGCTTTTCATCGGGAAAAAGCGCAAACCGTGTGATCACAAGCGCAATCCGAAAAGTGGCTGCCACTTTTCGGATAGATTGCGCGACCAATATCAAGCGCACCGGAAAACGGCGCCGAACTACCCCTTTGCGAGGATTACGATGTCTTATCCCAAGGCACGCAGCGCCGCCATGCTCGAAGAGCTGGGCCGCTACGTCATAGCCGAACCCTATCCCTTTGCCGTCGATCTGGCCAAATCCCAGGGCATGATCCTGGCGACCGTCGATGGTGACGCCCTGACCGATTGGTGCGGGCTCTATGGTTCGAAACTGCTGGGCTACAACCATCCCCGCATGAACGAACCCGACTATGTCCGCGACCTGGTTCTGGCGGCCAATACCAAGATGGCCAATCCTGACTTTCTGACTCCGCAATGTCTGTACTATTACCGCCTGCTGCACCGTCTGCGACCGCTGTGTATGAAAAACGGCAAGGTCGAGGTCTACGCTGTCAATTCCGGCGCCGAAGCGGTCGAGAACATGATGAAATATCTCATCAATCTCCACCATACCAAGCAGCAGGCCAAGGGCCGCGAAGATTTCACCCAGCGCTTCATCTCGTTCGACCAGGCCTTCCATGGCCGTACCGTGTTTGCGCTCAACATCACGCGGCTGACCAACGACCCGGCGGCGACCAAGGACTTCCACGGCATCATCAAGGATAACCTGACGGTTCCCTTCCCTGACTACGACACGCGCCGCAGCGAGGCCGAGAACCGCGCCATCGCCGATGCCTGCCTGGCGGAACTCGAACGGCTGATGCAGACCCACGAAGGCGATATCGCCGGGGTCATCCTGGAACCTTTGCAGGGCGCTGGCGGCCACCGCATGGCCATCCCGGACTTCTATCGCAGCCTCTCGGAACTATGCCATCGTTACGATGTGTCGTGGGGACTGGACGAGGTCCAGACCAGCGGCGGCCAGTGCGGTGCGGTCTTTGCCATCGACCTGTTCGATGTCCCCTACCCGCCCCAGGCCATCGCCGTCGCCAAGAAGTTCGGCAATGGCGCAGTCTTTATGCTGAACTCGATGGACGATATCGGCGTGCTCGACTCGACCTGGGGCGGCACGCTGGCCGACATGGTGCGCTTCGTTCAGGAATGGAAGATCGTCGAGGACGAAGGACTGCTCGCCGCGGTTCCGGCCAAGGCGGAGCGGTTGGTCGCTGGCCTGGAGGCCTTGGTCGAACAGTATCCGGACAAGATCGCCAATATCCGCGGCTGGGGCCTCTATCAGGGCTTCACCGTTTTGGGCGCCGGTAACAAGGGCCGGCTGGTCGACCTGGCGCTGGAGAGCGAGAACCTTCTGTTGCTTGGGGCGGGGACGCAGTCCATCCGCTTCCGTCCGCCGATCGACGTCACCGTGAGCGACATCGACACGCTGCTGTCGACGCTGGATCGGCTGTTGGCCCGTCTATAATCCGGCGGCGTAGTAGCGGACCGTCTTGCCGTTGGGCAGGGTCTGATCGCCGACGGCGGCGAAGCCCTGGCGTTCATGGAAGGCGATCGAGCCGGGGTTGGGCGGGTCGAGATTGACTTCGCAGACGATCGTCTCGAACCCGGCCTGGCGTGCAGCGTCGAACAGATGCTGGTAGAGCGCCTTGCCAAGTCCCAGGCCCTGTGCCGAAGCGGCAATCACCACACGGTCGATGTAACAGAAACGGTCGTAGCGCGCCTTGAACCACAGGAAGTTGGGGCTGTCATAGGCGGCGGTCTGATCGAACGTCAGTATGAAACCGTCCGAGGCGGCATGGAAAGCAAACCGCACTTCAGCAACCATCTGCCGCCAGTCGGCTTCAGTCAGGAAAGACGTTTCCGTGGCAAAGGCGTTGTTGAGGGCGAGCAGCGCTTCGTGCGGAGATGCCAGAGTCAGGTTTTGGAGATCGATCATTTGAACCTGCCGCGAACCGGCACCCATTGAATATTGGGTCCACAGATTGGAGAGATTTGCGCAGATTAAGTTCGGATCTTAATCCCTCAAATCTGTGCAATCTGTGGATCCCCTTGCGGAAGTTACCGCGGCGCGGCGGGTTCAGGATGGAACGGAGATCCGTGTGTATCCGTGTCCATCCGTGGTTCCCAATCCTTACCGCCGCTTGCCCGAAGATCCCGAACGCCCGCCGGGTCCGGCGGCGCCCGGCTTGGTCGATGGCCCCGCGCCTCTGCGGCCGCCGCCGGACTTGCCCGCAGTTGGCCGTGCGCCGACAGGCTTGCCGATATTGGACTTGAACGCCTTGGCCTTGGCGGCATCGGCGCGCGGTTTGGCGACCACCTTGGGCGCGACGGTCGTGCCCTTCGGCTTTTGCCGCACGCGGTTGGGGTGCGCCGGCTTCTCGCCCGGCTTGACCTTGGCCTTGGCACGGACTCTTGGCGGACCCGACGTAGAGCTGGCACCGCCGCCCTCATCGAACGGATTGACCGTCGAGTTGGCCTTGACCGTCAAACGGATCGGCACGCCCGGCAAGTCGAACGATTCGCGCAAGCTGTTGATCAAATAACGTCGGTACTGATCCGGCATGGCGTAGGACCGAGCTGCGAACAGCACAAACGTCGGGGGCCGCCCCTTGGTCTGAGCCATATACTTCGGTTTGATGCGCTTGCCGTCGACGGCGGGGGGCGGATGCCTCTGAACCGCCAGGGCCAGCCAGTCGTTGAGGTCGCGCGTCTTCACCTTGGCCGACCAGTTGCGGTAGCATTTCAACACCGCCGGCATCAGCCGTTCTACGCCGCGACCGGTCACGCCGGACAGGGTGACCAAGGGCGTGCCGCGCAATTGCGGTAACTGGCGCTCGGCGGTTTCGACGATCTCCGCGAGCCGCGCCTGGGGTTCCGCAACCAGATCCCACTTCGAGATGGCATAGATCAGCCCGCGCCCCTCGCGTTCGACCAGGTCGGCGATCTGCAAATCCTGGACCTCGAAGGCGTTGGCCTCGTCCATGCACAGCACGACGATCTCGGCAAAGGTAATGGCGCGGATGGTGTCGGCGGTCGACAGTTTCTCGAGCTTTTCCTGTACACGCGCCTTGCGGCGCAGCCCGGCGGTATCGACCAGGCGGATGGTCCGGCCTTCATAAAGCCAGTCGACCGAAATCGAGTCGCGCGTGATGCCGGCTTCCGGGCCGGTCAGCAGACGCTCCTCGCCCAATAGTTTGTTGATCAGAGTCGACTTGCCGGCGTTGGGACGGCCGATGATGGCGATACGGATCGGCTTGGTGTCGTCGTCGTCGTCGCCGCCTTCTGACTCAATAAAGTCGCCTTCGATCAGCTGGCGGTATTTTTCGGTGGCCTCATACAGCTCCGAAATGCCCTCGCCGTGTTCGGCCGACAGGTGCAGCGGCTCGCCAAAGCCTAGAACGCGCGCCTCTTCGGCGGTGGCGGCGGCCTGGTGTCCCTCGGCCTTGTTGGCAATCATGATCACCGGCTTGTCGCGCCGGCGCAAGGTAGCGGCAAAAATGCGGTCCAGCGGCGTCACGCCTTCACGGGCATCGACGACGAAGAAGGCAACGTCGCATTCGTCCAAAGCCAGTTCGGTCTGGACGCGCATTCTTGATTCCAGCGAGTCGTCGGTCAGGTCTTCGAAGCCGGCGGTGTCGATCAGCAGCAGCGGGATGTCACCCAGGTTTCCGGTGGCGTAGCGGCGGTCGCGCGTTACGCCGGGCTGGTCGTCGACAATGGCGAGCTTCTTGCCGGCCAGGCGGTTGAACAGGGTCGATTTGCCGACATTGGGCCGGCCGACTATGGCAATTTTTAAAGGCATGGCCGCCTTATAGCGCAAAGCGGCCGTTTGGCCAGCTTTTTGCGGTCAGAGCAGATAGGTCAGGACCGCCCAGACACCTACAGCGATCACCGGCACCCCGGCCCAGACCACGGCACGGGTGATGAAGCTGGGCAGCCAGGTCGCCGGTTTGCGGCCGGAAACCGCCACCGTCAGGCGATCATAGTCCTGAACCTCGGGATAAGCGTTGTCCAACGCCACCTTTTCGTCCGGCGACAGCCAGGTGCGGCGGACGCTGTACTCTCGCACAGCTTCGAAGCCCTGGCTGGTCTTGCGACCGGTATAGCCCAGCACCAGACCGCCGAAGTCCCAGGTTTTCGATTTCAAAGGCCAGTCCAGCTGGTATTCCGACTTGATCACTGTGGTGATGCGGCCTTCGCGCACGTCGCCCAGATGGAACGGGAAGCGCCGGCGGCCTTCGGGATCTTCCAGCACATAGTCAAAACCCGATTCCGGACTGAAGAAGATCTTGTGTCCCCCCGTCCCCTGCCACGGATTGTCCGTGGTGACGTGGGTGTTGATGGTGATTTCGTTCAGCCGGCGATTATCGGTCATCTGCGGGATGGCGCACATGTTCATGCCGTAGATGTAGCTGAACAGGGCACAGCGATCCTCGACATAGGAACTGAGGCTCTGATACCGCAGGTCGCGGCGAACGGCGTCAGCGCGGGCGCCGCGATAGACATAGTCGATCTCGATAACCGTCTGCTCGCCCTTTTTCGCCGGCAGGTTGATGACCTCGCGGACCTCATATTCCAGCTTGGCCGGGCGATCCATCATGCGGATCAGATCGGTGCCGGGCTTCAGGATCAGGGCATAGCCCAGATCATATTGCGCCAGGTGGTCGAGGTCACCGCCCTGGGCCACAGACGATGTGCCTTCAAACCAATAGGTCCGCCCATCGTGGTAGCACATGGAAATGCAGTGGTTGAAAGCGCCCAGCCGCGGCGGCTGGTTGGTCAGGTCATGGCCACGACGGGTGTCGACCAGGGCCGGATAGGACTCCACGCCCATCTTGGTCAACATAGCGGCGATCGTCTTGGAAACGTCCTTGCAGTCGCCGATACGGTCGCCGTAGATTTCCTTCAGACTGCGCGGGACGAAGCCGCCCTCGCCGAACGAAAAGGCGAAGTAGCGAATGTTTTCCTGCACCCAGCGCACAGCGGCGACGATGCGGTCGCGGACATCGGAATGCTCCGTCTCGATCTTGGCGATCTCGTCGAGCAAACCCTGCGGATAGTCAGTATCGCCTTCGAAGCCGGCGCGCATCAGGTCCCCGACCCGCTCCCAGGTGTCAATGCTGCTGGCGTAGAAGCCACGCGCCGGAATGACCCAGCCCGGCATGTCGTACTCATAATCGCATTCGTGGACGTGGCTGTCTTCGAAGGTGATCTCGCTGTAGCCATCCTCCAGCTTGCTGACCTTGGGCGGGATCCAGCCCAGCGGGAACGGCTTCATGTTCAGCTTGCGCTCGGGCGGGACCAGAAGGCGAACATGGCGGCGGTCCCAGTAGATGCCGCTTTGCAGCGGCATCGGCATAGTGATTTCGCCTTGGAAGCAAGCCGGGTCGCCGGTCAGGGTCAGGGCCGTGTCGATGATGTCGCCCACCCGTACGTCCGGCAGGGTGATGGCGAAGGTCCAGCGGCCGTCCAACACCAGGCGCTCGAAGCTGCGTTCGCGGCGCATGACGAAGTAGCGGCGTTCGACATCGACCTCGATGACCTCATTGCCGCGCAGGATGCGGATATGGTGGATGGTCAGGTCGTCGTAATAGGGATTGAACGGCAGGGTGACATTGGCCAGGTAGTCCAGCGCCGACAGATTGACCACTTCTTCGATGGTGCGGTTGTAGCGGTGCGGCCGGGTATCCAGCTTGGCCTGGTCGTCGACCAGCCAGGTATAAAGGCCCCAGGGCGCCCTGGATTGGTCCAGCAAGTCCGGACGCGCGAACGGCAGTTCCTTCACCCACGACGGCGCGGGCGCGAAGTGAATATGCCGTCTGACTTCTTCTTCGAACACGTGGCCCCGCCCCTGCGTTACTTCGCCGATGCCTAACCGTTAACACATGGTTTCCAGGCCGGGAAGTGGTGAACGCGCCACAGGTGAATGGAAGAAACACTCACCACGGCAAACGCAAAGGCGCGCCAGCTCCCGCCGGCGCGCCTTACGTCACCAACAGCCAGAATTTACTGGCCGATTTCGATATTGCCCGAGCCCATGACCGAGCGGCTGACCTTGCCGGTCACCTTCTTGATGCGGACATCGCCCGAACCGACGATGCTGATGTCGACATCGCCCGCCGTACCGCCAAAACGCACGTCGCCCGAACCGGCCACATTGACCTCGACGCGCGGCGCTGAACCGTCGGCGATCGCCACATTGCCCGAGCCGCCGATATTGATATCGGTGTTGCCGTTGACGCGGTCGATGACGATATCGCCATTGCCGCCGATATTGGCTTCCAGCGCCTTCACTGAGGCGGCCTTGAAATTACCCGAACCGCCGATATTGACCTGAGTATTGGCTGCGTTGGCCAGGGTCACGTCCCCTGCCCCACCTATGTTGATTTCCGCGTCGCCCGCGATATTGCCAACGGTCCAGGTGCCGCAGCCGCCGTGGTTGAATTCCAAATGGTTCGAGGCGCCGATCGTGCCATAGGTGGCGCCGCCGGCCGAGACCTTGGCGTCCATCGGCACCTTGATATAGACGGTCGGCAGGTCGGCATTGGCGATCTGCATGCCGTCGGCCTGAACCGACTGACCGTCGCGGCAGTCGACGCCGCGCTGCTTCAGCTTGCCGTCGGCGATAAAGGTGTCGCCCTTGGTGTGAACCATGATGACCGGCACCTTGGCCTTACCGTAGACGACCTTGAGTTGGACGTCGCTGCGGTTTTCCGGCTGGACCACGACCTTGGCGGCCATGTTCTTGAGCTCCACCTGGGTGGCAGCGTGAGCAGCGCCGGACAGGGCCAGCAGGGATACAGCGGAAAGTGCGGCGAAGGTCTTCATGATCGTTATCCTCATGGGCGCTTGTGTGGAAGCGCATTTGGTTTCATGCGTACATATTCGCTTCAAGGCGGAATTGCGGCAACTTAAAACGGTGTCATGACTCATTTGTAACAAGGGGGCGAGCCCCCTTGACCCGGAATCGCGACAGCTTCCATCGGCTCGGAATGCCCACAGCCTCACAAGGAGACTATCCCTCCCCCTTCAGTTTGCGGCCGAAGAAGTCGAGGTACAGGCGGTAACGTTGCAGGTTCTTCTCGTTGCCGCGCACGCCGTGGCGCTCGCCCGGATACAGCATCAGCTCAAACGGAACACCGCGCTTTTGCAGTTCCAGCATGACGCGGGTGGTGTTGGATAGCTGGACATTGTCGTCTGCCATGCCGTGCATCAGCAGCAGTGCGCCGGGTTGGAGATTGTCCAATCGATTCAGTACATCGGAGGCGGCATAGCCTTCCTTATTGTCCTGAGGCGTCGACATGTAGCGTTCGGTGTAGGCCGTGTCGTAGAGCGACCACTCGGTCGGCGGCGCGCCGGCGGCACCGGCGGCAAACGGCGTATCCTTCACGGTCAATGCCATCAGGGTGACGAAGCCGCCCTGGGACCAGCCCATCATGCCGATCTTGTCGCCGTCGACATAGGGCAAGGTTTTCAGCCAGTTAGCGCCGGCGACCTGGTCGTTGATGTCGGGACCGCCGAACTGCTTGTAGATGGCGCGGCCGAACTTGACCGAGCGGCCGGGCGTGCCGCGGTTGTCCAGCGAGAAGACGATATATCCCGATTTCTGGAATAATCGCGTCGCCGGAGAGACCCAGTTCTTCTTGACAGTGGCCGAGGCCGGGCCGCCATAGATGGAGACAATGACCGGATACTTTTTCGCCGGATCGAAGCCGACCGGCTTCAGCATCGACCAGTGCAGGGTTTGGCCATCGGCCGAGAGGATGGTGCCGAACTCCGGCGCCGTAAAGCTGTCTTTGAAGGCAAAGTACGGGTGTTGGGCGTCCAGCGCGTTTTCCTCGATCCAGCGCACGCGCTTGCCTGTCCCGTCGTACAGAGCGGTCTGGGGCGGCGTCACCGGATCGGAATAGTTGCCGATGAAGGCCTTGCCGCCACCGGACACCGTGGTCGTCCACCAGCCACCGGCCTTGGTCAGGGCAACCGGTTCGCCGGGCGTCGTGTAGCTGACCTTGTACAGGCCGTGCTCGATCGGTGTGGTGATGGAGGCCTCGAAGAACAATTCCCCGGTCTTGTCGTTAAGGTCGGACAGCTTGTCGACCGCCCAGTCGCCTTGGGTGACCTGGCGGATCAGCTTGCCATCACTTCCATAAAAATAGAAATGTTTATTGCCATCACGCTCCGACGACCAGATGAAAGTGCCATCGGATAGAAGCTTGAAGTCGTTGTGCAGTTCGACCCAGGTGTCCGACGTGTCGGTCAGGACGGTCGTGGCGGCGCCCGTGGCCGGATCGAACTTCAGCAAGTCGAGGCGCTTCTGGTCGCGGCTCAGCTTCTGGACATAGAGCGCCTTGCCGTCGCTGGCCCAATTGACGCGGGCCAGGTAGAAATCGCCGCCACCGAGGTCGAGCTTCACCGGCTCACCGCCGGTGAGATTTTTGATAAACAGTTCGACCACAGCATTGGGCGTGCCGGCGAAGGGATAGCGCTGGTGAACGACCTTGACTTCTTCGCCGCCGATTTCGATGCGTTCGGCGATCTTGACACCGGCTTCGTCGGTTTTCTGGTAGGCGATCTGGCCGCCCTTGGGGTTCCACCAGAAGCCGGAATGGCGATCCAGCTCCTCCTGGGCAATGAATTCGGCCGTGCCGTAGGCGATCAGGTCGGCGCCCTGGGGCGACACAGCCGTTTCCTGGTCGGTCTTGAAGTCGCGGATATACAGGGTCTGGTCGCGAACATAGGCGACCGCATCGCCCGACGGCGAGAGCTTGGCGTCAACCTCGTCGCCTTCGGTCGCCGTGATGCGCTTGACGGCCTTTGTCGCGCGCTCGATCAGATAGATGTCACCATCCAGCGGGACCAGGATCGCCTTGCTGTCGCCCGACCAGTTATAGTCGACGACACCGCGGGCCGAAACGCGCATGCGTTCGCGCCTGGCCTTTTCCGCTTCGGACAGTTCCTTGTCGGCCGAGGACAGACTGTCGGCATCAATCAGCAGGAAGGGCTCGCCGCCCTTGGTGTCGACCGCCCACAGGTCCTGGATGCGCGCGTCCTTGGCCTTTGGTTTCAGAAAGGTCAGGAGAGTCCCGTCGGGTGACAGCTTGGCGCCGACCGCCTTGGCGCCGTTGATGTCCGGGTCGGCGAAGACGCGTTCAGGGGTAAGGACTTGCGCCGAGATAGCGGCCGGCGTTTGGGCCAGGACCGCCGGGGTCATCATGGTGGTGGACATCAAGAACGACCCTAAGAGGACCAGAGACAACTTCGTTTGCACGGGCGCACTCCCAATTGACACTTTGGCCGACGCTAGACCGGGGCTGCCGTTCCCGTCAAGCGGTTGCAGCGGAAACTTACCGCGAGGGCCGCGTCAGAACATAGGCGGCGCAGACGAGGCAGAGCGCCGCCGGGGCGTAGCGCCAGATCGTGTGGTGAATCAAAAACCAGCCGGCCACCGAACCCAGGGCCATGCCGGTGACCGCGGCAAACTTTCCCGCCGGGGCAATGACGCCGCGCTCGCGAAAGGCGCGCACCGGCGGGCCGATTTTCGGATGGTTCATGATCCTGGCTTCCCACACCGGGTTGGAGCGGGCGAAACAGACGGCGGCGATAATGAAAAAGAGAACGCCCGGCATGACCGGCAGGATCGTGCCGGCTATGCCCAGCCCTACACATATCAGCCCCGCTACCAGATAGATCCACCGCATGCGGTGACCATAGCGGCAAACACCATTGGCCGCACCTGCTAAGTAGGCTTACACCAAGCCTCATAAAGAATGACGCTTGGTAT
>NZ_GL883080.1:0-72536 GCF_000204015.1 Asticcacaulis biprosthecium C19
AAAAACTGGCAAGAGGATGTGTCGCCGCAGGATGCCCTGGGGCTGGTCGCGCGGATGGACGGTGTCAAACAGGAGATTCTGGCCAATCGCCACCTGTCGCTCAACCATGCGACGGTTTCGTAGAGGGCAACGACCCTATTCCGGATCGTTGGCGCGGAGCGACCATGAACTGGGGGACAGGACGAGAAGGACAAACAACCCGCCGAAGATGGTGAAAATTCCGCTCGTCAGTACAAAGAACACGTCATCCATGACAGCACCTGTTGTTTACACACAAACACATTCCGCCAGCTAAGCTGACGGCCTAGCGCCACAATGCGTCCGCTGGATTACCGGCGCTTTAATCAATTCTTACAGCGGCGACAGAAGCGCCTCCTGCCGAATGAGCAGCGTGCTCAGGCAACATTTTTACCTCTGACGGCTGGGTAACAAAAGACTTCAATATTCCGCTGGAAGAGGTCAGGACCGTTGTGGGCTATATCCAAAAGGCGGATTTATGCGCACCAAGCTTGCAATGATTGCGGCCATGTCGATCATGGCCATGCCGGGTTTCGCTCTGGCGGCGGCAGACCTGTCCAAAATGACGCCGGGTTACACCTACTACAATAAGTCGGGCGCCACGATAGCCGACCACGACGTCGAAGTGGTCGCCTGCGCTACCGAAGCCATGAAGGTCCAGTCCTTTGGCGGCCAGGTCAATCGGGCCACGGCCAATGGCCTGTTGGGATTCATGATCTCTGACGCGCTATCGGACGCCGCCGATCGCGGCGCCTTCGCCATCAGTCTCGAAAATTGCATGGTGGTTCATGGCTGGCGCGTTGTCCGGGTTCCGGATGCCGAAGGCAAGAAACTGGCGAAATTGCCGCCGGCGGAACTGGTGGCCCAGATCAGCCCCTAGGTAGGGGCCGAGCAGCCTCATGGCGAGGTCGTAAGCGCCCTGGTCACCGGCGCCGCCAACGCCGCCGTGCCACGGTTCGCCATCCGGCCGAAACATAACAATGAAGGGGTGTTGAGCTTCAAGGCCGCCACCGAATCGCCGCTGACAAAGGTCGCCCTGCCCGAAATGACCCCGCTGAAACCGGTGACGCTGGATCCCAAATGGCTGCTAAAGGTCCTGCAACCGTCGGACATCGATTCCGTCATTCCGGATGCCGGGGTTGTCATCATCAATCTGAAAGGCATCAGTGCCAAAAACGGCGTCGGCATTTCGCTGGTGCGTATGGGCGCCGATAAGAACAGCTTCCCGTCGGCCACGGATCATGCCCCGGACCAGCTCGGTTTTTATATCGGCACGCTTTTCGCCAAGAAAACCGGAAACCTGCTGGCCATTGCGGCGCCGCCGGGCCGCTGGCGCATTGCCTCGATCGGCCTGGCGCCGGCCCTGGGCTTTTGCCTGGGAGCGCCGTCCTTCAACCTCGAGGTCGGACAGGTGGTCTATGCCGGTGCTTTCGACCTGAGCGGCGCGGACTTGGGGCAGGATCTGTCCCTGGATGCCCCCAAGGCGTGGCTGGCGGGACAGCCGGCGGCGCAATCGATCCTTCCTGCGGTTTACACCAACGGCGCGGAAGGCCCGTGCGGCTATAACGGTATCTATGCCCTGGAAATCGAAGGGGCTCCCTTCGAGCCGGGTTACACCTGGGGCAGTGCCGCCACGAAAGCGCGGCCGGCTGAAGCCGCGCCTCAATAACAACGGCCTTTTCGATCCAGAAGAGAGCCGCGCCGGTTCCGGTGCGGCTTTCTTTGTAGCGGTCGCCACGCCCTTTACCCGATAGCTCCCCTAAGCCTTGGCTTTGAAAAAGCTGGCTTGTAGACAGCGCGGTAAGCCCCTATCCGTTACAGCCGCAACTTTACCGTCCGAGCCCCCGTGTCGCTGATCCAGTTCGAAGCCATTGCCAAACGTTTCACCGCTTCCGGCCGTTCGCAGGATGCGTTGAGTGACGTCAGTTTCGATGTCAAACGTGGCGAGGTGTTCGGTATTATCGGACTGTCCGGTTCGGGAAAATCGACCCTGGTCCGGCTGATCAACCGGTTGGAAACGCCCACCCGCGGGCGTGTGCGCATCGACGGCACAGACCTAAGCACCGTTTCGCCCCGCGACCTCATACAGTTGCGTCGCAAGCTGGGCATGATCTTTCAGCAGTTCGGCCTGCTATCGTCGCGCACCGCCCGCCAGAATGTCGCCTTCGCGCTGGAACTGGCCAAGCCGAAGCTCGAAGCTACCGACCATAAAAAAGTCGATGATCTGCTCAATCGGGTGGGCCTCGCCGACCACGCCCACAAATATCCGGCGCAGTTGTCTGGTGGACAAAAGCAGCGCGTGGCCATTGCGCGCGCCCTCGCCAACAGCCCGGACATCTTGCTGTGCGACGAGCCGACCAGCGCGCTGGATGGCGAGTCGACCCAGGGTGTGCTCGACCTGTTGAGCGAACTGAACCGCGATCTGGGGCTGACCGTCGTCATTGTCACCCACGAGATGGAGGTGGTGCGCCGCATCTGCGACCGTGTCGCCGTGCTGGATCATGGCCGCCTCGCCGAGGTCGGCACCGTCGCCCAGGTTCTGTTCGACCCGCAAAGCGAGGCTGCCCGCAGCCTGAGCCGCCACCTGCTGCCGGTGCCGCCCGCCGAAATCGGCGCGTCCGAAGACCGACTGCGCCTGACCTATTTCGGCGATGTGGTCACCGGTGACGCCCTAAGCGCTGCGACCCAGGGCGCGCACGTCCGCTTCAGCATCCTCTCCGGCCAGGTCTCGGCGCTGAAGTCCGTGCCCTATGGTCATCTGATCGTCGATATTGCCGGCCCCGACCGCGGCCTGGTCATCGAGCGCCTGAAACACAGCGGCGTCCGCGTGGAGGCGGTGGCATGAACGACGTCCTCCAGTTTTTCAGCAACATAGACCCCGTTGAGATCGCCCTGGCCAGTTGGGAAACCGTGGCCATGCTGCTTGGCTCGCTGGTGCTTAGCGTAGGGCTGGGCCTGCCTCTGGGCGTGTGGTTGTCGGTGACCTCGCCGACCGGCCTGGCGCCCAACCGGCTGACTTATGGCTTGCTCAGTTTCGTGGTCAATGTGCTGCGTTCGATCCCGTTCGTCATTCTGTTTATCTTGCTGATCCCTGTAACCCTGGCCTTGGTCGGCACGTCTTTGGGTGTGCGTGGCGCTATTCCGCCGCTTGTCCTGGGTGCCGCGCCCTTCTTCGCCCGCCTGGTCGAGACGGCGCTTCGCGAAGTCGACCGCTCGGTCGTCGAGGCGACCCAGGCACTCGGGGCCAGCAAGCGCCAGATCGTGCTGCACACACTTGTGCCCGAAGCCATGCCCGGCCTGGTCGCCGCCGTCACGGTGACCGCCATCGCGCTCGTCTCCTACACCGCCATGGCTGGTGTTGTCGGGGCAGGGGGGCTGGGCGACCTGGCCGTGCGCTACGGTTACCAACGTTTCCAGACCGACGTCATGGTCGTCACGGTCGCCCTGATCATCGTCCTGGTACAGGGTCTGCAAATGTTCGGCGACGCCCTGGTGGCGCGTTTCCACAAACGATAGGAGCTTCCGATGCTGTCTCGCCGTCTTTTCATCCTGTCGGGCCTTGCCGTTGGCGCCTGCGCCCAACCACAATCCAAGGCCAATGTCCTGACCGTGGCCGCCACGGCCGTGCCGCACGCCGAGATCCTGAAGGCCATCCAGCCGGACCTGGCGGGGCAGGGGATCGACCTGCAAATCAAGGTATTCAACGATTACGTCCAGCCCAACCTGCAGGTCGACCAGAAGCTGATCGACGCCAACTATTTCCAGACCCTGCCATATCTCGACGCGTTCAATACCGAGCGCGGCACGAAGCTGGTGCCTGTGGTCGGCGTCCATGTCGAGCCGTTCGGTGCCTATTCGCGCAAGGTCAAGACCATCGCCGAGCTGAAGCCCGGCGCGGTCATCGCCGTCCCTAACGATGCGACCAATACCGGCCGCGCCCTGATCCTGCTGCACAAGAACGGTGTCATCACCCTGAAGGATCCCAGCAATATTGCCGCCACGCCCAAGGACATCGTGGCCAATCCGAAGGGGTTTGTGTTCAAGGAGCTGGAATCGCCGTCCCTGCCGCGGGTGCTGGGCGAGGTCGACCTGGCGCTGATCAACACGAACTATGCCCTGGACGCCAAGCTGGATCCGCAGAAGGATGCCCTGATCATTGAAGGTCCCGACAGCCCGTATCTCAACTATCTGGTGGCGCGTGAGGAGAACAAGACCGATCCGCGGATTATGGCTCTGGCGGCGGCTTTGACGTCTCAGAAGGTGCGCGATTTTATTGCGGCGACCTATCATGGTGCGGTGATCGCGGCCAAGGCTTAGGCCAACGGCCCCACCTACTCCGTCAGATACGCCTTCATCTTCCGAAGGTGCCCCACGAACGCCGCCAGTTCACCGTCGTCCAGTTGGCCGAAGGCCGCTTCCACCGGCGGATAGGCGGCCCGGCGCGCCTGGTTCAGCACGTCGAGACCCTTGGCTGTGATCTTGACTTGCTTCACCCGTGCGTCTTCGGCGGAATCGATCTTCTCCACCAAACCCTTGTCCGCCAGGGCGGCCACCGCCTTGGTGACGCCCGGCTGATTGATCGCCATGACCTCGGTCAACTCGGTGATGCTCTGGGCATGATCGGGCCGCCACGAAAAGTGGTTCAGCAAACTCATCTGGGTCAGGTTGATCCCGACCGGGCGCAGGGACGTCTCGATCTGAAAGCGCAAGCGGTCTGTCGCGATCATCAAATCGACGATTCCGCGTTGGATCAAGGGGGCGCGCTGGTCAGTCATGGGCAGGGTTCGGTCCGCATATTGGGTATCACATAAAGCGATCTGGTTGAACTTGACAATGCATTCTGAGGAATATAATAAAACATTCTAAGGAATATAAAAATTGAGGAGAGCTCCTGTGATCACATCGCTCTTATCCCGTTTTCCGCTGTGGGTTTGGTGGATCTCCGCCATAGCCCTGGTGGCGGTCAGCCAGTTTGCCCAGCATGAGTTGGATGCGCTTTACAAGTTGTCGCAGTTTCCGGTGAGCTTCTTCGAAGGGCAGACGAGTTTCGATGCGGCCAAGGTCAAGTCCTGGTACGCCATCCTGGCTGAACGTGGCACCTTCGGCACCTATGTCTGGGTGCAGGTCTTCGACTATGGTTATATGCTGACGGTGTTTGCCGCCTTTTTTACCCTTATGGCGGCGGTGTACCGCAGCCTGCCGGCCAAATCCTGGGCCAGGGGCGTCGCCAAAGCTATGATCGTCATCGCGCCGATGGCGCCGCTGTTCGACGCCTTGGAGAACCTCGTCTCCCTTGTGATGCTGGCCGATCCGCTGAGTTTCGCCGACTGGCTCGTCTATCCCTATTCCACTTTCGCCTGTCTCAAATTTGCGATTTATGGGCTGACCTATCTGTGGGCCATTGCCGGCGTCGTCATCGCCTTGGTGTCCGCGATCATCGCCGTGTTCAGGCCGCGCGCCCAACACGTGGCCTGAACGGAGAAAAGCCGCAGTCAATTAGCCGATCGTCGCGGTGTTCCTTAGCCCATCGTATGTAACAGCTCTCATGTCCATCGTTCTGCTCCCTTGGCCCGAGGCGCGCGCCCAATGACAGAGCTTTTCGTGGCGTCGGGTCTGTGGTTAATGCCGCACAACGGACATTCGTATGTCAACTGTTGCCGTCCGTCATCACCGGATCGTTTTGATGGAATTTCCGCCATGGGCTTGTCTTTTCGTGCCGGGTCATATTCATTTGCGCTTTCTGATTTGCGGACCATATTGAAATGAATTCCAGTACGGCGGGGACAGCCTCAGATTCACGGTTTCTCTATATGCAGGGCCAGCAACAACGAGCCGCCGGCGACGGTCGCGGCGCGCTGGATCTGATGTTACAGGCCGAGGCCTGCGGCAGCCCGTCACCGCATCTGCTGACCGATATCGGTGGACTCTATCTGAAGCTCCGCGACTTCGACGCAGCCGCCCAGTACCTGGCCCGTGCTATCGCCGCCGGCAACAAAGCGGCCGTCGTCTATAAGGACTACGCCTTTGCCCTGCTGGAGTCGGGAGACCACGCCGGCGCCGAGGCCGTCCTGCGGCCCCACGTCACCAAGGGCAAGGACCTGTCGCTGATGAACCTGATGGGCGTCACGCTGAAACGCCAGGGCCGCCTGCGGGAAGCCCTGGACGTCCTGCTCCTGGCGCACCGCAAGGACCCCAGAAGCATCATGCCGGTGGTCAATCTCGGCAATGTCTATTTCGACCTCGAAGAGGCCGAAAAGGCCGAGGCCATGTTCCTCAAGGCGACTCAGTTGCAACCCAAGGAGGGGGAGTATTTCCGCCTGTTGGGGCGGACGCGCCAGCAGAATGGCAAATCGGACCAGGCGGTGCGCGACTTCCGCATGGCACTTGGCCTGTCGCCGGGAAACCTCAAGGCGGTGTCCGACCTGATTTTCACCCTGACCCGCCTCAACCGGACCGAGGAGGCGCATACGGCGCTGGACCGCTATTTACGCCAGTTTCCTAACGAGCCCGGCCTGTTGCTGTCGCGCGCCGACCTACTGCGCCGCACCGGAAAGACCGAAGAGGCCATAGCCGCCTACAACCACCTGTTGCCGCTTCATCCCAACCATGTCGACGGCTGGATGGGCTTTGGCAACATGCTTCTCTTCCTCGATCGCGAAAAGGCCAATAGCTGTTTTGCCAAGGCCATCAGCCTCGATGGCGGCTCCCTGCGCGCCCTGGCCACCCTGTGCGATAGCCTGAATGCCAGCCGCTACGGCAATGAAGCTGCCCATATCCAGGCCTCTTACGACCTGGCCCTGGATATCATTCGCCGCTATCCTCAGGGCGTCCAGAAGGAAGCGTCGCGGCTGAAGGGGGTTCTGGTGCGGTGTCTGGACTATGCCGCGACCGAGCGCCTGGGTCCGCCGAAGGACCTTTATGACGCCTGGCAACGTCAGAACAACATCTCCGCCTTTCACGCCGAAATGGCCCGGGTGGTCACCCTGGACGACCGCCTGCGCCTGCTGGGCTACCACACGACCTGGGGCAACCGGGTATCGCAGCGCGTCGCTTCGAACCGGATCGATGCCAAGCCGCGGGGCAAGCGCGACAAGATTCGCGTCGGCTTCATGTCGAGCGACCTGCGCAATCACCCGGTGACCTATTTCGCCCTGCCGCTGCTCGATTCCTATGACCGCGAACGCTTCGAAGTCTATTGCTATTCGTTCTACGAACGCGAGGCCGACGGTCATCAACGCCTGATCGCCGATACAGTCGACCATTTCCGCCTGTGGCCGAAGATGGCTGATGTCGATGTCGCCCGGGGAATCGCCGCCGACGAACTGGATATTCTGTTCGAACTGGGCGGTTCGACGGCGATGAACAAGATCGAGGTCATGGCCTACCGGCCGGCGCCGGTCCAGGTGAGCTGGCTGGGCTATCCTCATTCGATCGGCCTGCCAGAAATCGACTATATCCTGGTCGACCCCTATATCAATCCGCCCGACACGCGGCTTCTGGCCGAAAAGCCGTTCGAACTGCCGGAAACCTGGGTCACGCTGGGACGTCAGCATCTGTTCACCGATGTCGCCATCGAATCGTCGACACCGGAAGACCGCAACGGCGTCATAACCTTCGGCACGGCCAATAATCCGCTCAAATACGGCGCCGACGCCATCGCCGCCTGGGCGAAGATCCTCAACCGCGTGCCAGGTTCGCGCTTCCTGTTTCTGCGGCCGGAAGGCGACGTGCCGGCCTTCCGCGCTAATGCCGAAAAGCTGTTCGCCGAGCATGGCGTCACGGCTGACCGCATTGCCTATATCGCTATCCGCGGCAACCACCTGCCGCATTATAACCAGATCGACATCGCCCTGGATCCGTTCCCTCATACGGGCGGAACCACGACCTGCGAAGCCCTGTGGATGGGCGTGCCGACTATCACCCTTGTGGGCGCCGCCTTCTTCGAACGCATCAGCTATTCCAACCTGTCCAACACCGGCCTGGCGGATTTGTGCACCTTCACGGTCGACGACTATATCGAAACGGCCGTGACCCTGGCCGGCGACCGGGCGCGCCGGCAGGACCTTCGGCAAACCCTGCGGCAACGCATCGCCGACAATCCCTTGGGCCAGGCCCAGCGCTTCGTCGACAACTTCTACGCAAAGGTAGCCGAAGTGGTGGCCGAGGTGGTGACATGAAGGCGATGATCCTGGCCGGTGGCCGTGGCACCCGCATCAGCGAGGAGTCCCAGACGCGCCCCAAACCGATGATCGAAATCGGCGGCATGCCCATCCTGTGGCATATCCTGAAGATCTACGCCGCCCACGGCATCCGCGAATTCGTCATCTGCCTGGGCTACAAGGGCTATATTATCAAGGACTTCTTCGCCAACTACCTGATGCACCGCTCGGACCTGACCATCGATCTGCGCGACAACCGGCTGCATTTTCATGACAGCCAGGCCGAGGACTGGTCGGTCACCCTGGTTGAAACCGGCGAGGACACCGAAACCGGCGGCCGCGTCCGCCGGGCCGCCCGCTATCTCGGCGACGATGACGACTTCTGCCTGACTTATGGCGACGGCGTCGGCGATATCGACATCTCGGCCGCTATAGCTTTTCACAAGGGCCATGGCGGCCTGGCCACGGTCACTGGGGTCCAGCCGCCGGGTCGCTTCGGCGCCCTGGACATCCAGGGCGAAAAGGTCGGCCACTTCCTTGAAAAGCCACGCGGCGACGGCGCCTATATCAATGGCGGGTTCTTCGTGTTGTCGCGTAAGGTCATCGACTATATCGCCAGTGACGCCACAGTGTGGGAGCGCGAACCGCTGGAACGCCTGGCTGCCGAAGGCCAGCTCAGCGCCTACCGCCATGATGGTTTCTGGCAGCCGATGGACACCCTGCGCGACAAGACCCAGCTCGAGCAGCTCTGGGCGACCGGGAAGGCGCCGTGGCGGGTATGGTAAGCCCGGACTTCTGGCGCCGGCGCCGCGTCCTGCTAACCGGCCATACCGGCTTCAAGGGCTGCTGGACGCGCGTGGTCCTGGAACGTCTCGGCGCGAAGGTCACCGGCCTCAGCCTGGCCGCCGATACCCCGAGCCTGCACGGACTTCTCGGTGGTGGCGATGACGCCGCGGTCGACATCCGCGACCGCGCCGCCGTGCGCGCCGCGGTCGATGCCGCCGAACCCGAGGTCATCCTGCACCTGGCAGCCCAGGCTCTTGTGCGGGCGTCGTTCGACCGGCCGTTCGAGACCATGGAAACCAACATCGCTGGCAGCCTCAATCTGCTGGAAGCTGTCCATGCCGGTGGTGGCGACCCCGCTATCCTGATGATCACCAGCGACAAGGTCTATCGCAACCGCAACACCGGCCAATTCTTCACCGAAGACGACGCCCTTGACGGCGAAGACCCCTACAGTGCTTCGAAGGCCGCTTGTGAGATCGCCGTCCACGCCGCGGCACGGGCCTGCCGGCTGCGCGTTGCCACGGCGCGGGCCGGCAATGTCATCGGTGGGGGTGACTTCGCCGCCGATCGGCTGATCCCCGACATCGTCCGCGCCGTCCAGTCGCAGTCCGGGCTTAAACTTCGCCACCCGGAAGCGACACGGCCGTGGCAGCACGTACTCGACATCATTTTCGGCTACCTGATCTATGCGGAACGCCTTGGCCAGCCAGGCCTGCCGCCGGCGCTCAACTTCGGCCCCGGCGCCGAAGGTTTGACAGTGCGAGAGGTGATTACTCTGATGGAAGCCGCGCTGGGCCAGACGGTGCCGTGGCAGGTCGTGCCATCGGACGACAAGCCCGAACGCACCCGTTTGGAGCTGGATGTAGCCTTGAGCCGTTCGGTGCTGGGTTTCGACAATGCCTTGTCTCAGGACGACGCCATTCGCTGGGCCGGCGACTGGTACCGTCGCTACCTGACCGGCGAGCCCGCCACCCGCGTCACCCACGACCAGCTCGACACCTACATAAAGGACTATCGCCGTGGCTGATCCCCAGCTTTGCCGGTTCTGTAACCGGCCTTTGAACCGCATCTTCCTTGACCTCGGCGAGACGCCCCTGGCCAATTCCTACCTGAAGGCCGAAGCGCTGGACCGGCCGGAACCGTCCTATCTGTTGATGGTGCGGTTGTGCGACGATTGCCTGCTGGTCCAGGCCCAGCCGGTGGTGCCGGCTGACCATATCTTCTCCGACTACGCCTATTTCTCGTCCTTCTCCTCAAGCTGGCTGAAACATGCCCAAGCGTACAGCCACGACATGATCGAACGGCTGAAACTTGATGGCCAAAGCTTCGTGGTCGAGATCGCCAGCAATGACGGTTACCTGCTGCGCAATTTCGTCGCCGCCGGCATTCCGTGCCTTGGCATTGAACCTGCCGAAAACGTCGCCGAAGCCGCCCGAGCCCAGGGTGTGCCGACGGAGGCCGTCTTTTTCGGTGCTGACACCGCAAGGCGTGTCGTGGCAGAACGCGGCCCGGCCGATTTGATGGCGGCCAATAACGTCCTGGCCCACGTGCCCGACCTCAATGATTTCGTGGCGGGGTTCAAGATCCTGCTGGCGCCGACGGGCACGGTGACGATCGAATTTCCGCACGTCCTGCAACTGATCCGTCACGTCCAGTTCGACACCATCTATCACGAACACTATAGCTACTTCTCGCTGGTCACCCTGAACCGCGTCTTCGCGCATCATGGCCTGACCCTGTTCGACGCCCAGGCCTTGCCGACCCACGGCGGATCGCTGCGCATCTTCGTCTGTCACAGCGACGATCCGCGCGCGGGCCTTCCCACCGAGCGCCTGCTGGCCCTGCGCCGTGAAGAGTCCGACGCCGGGCTCGACACGGTTGACGGCTATTCCGGCATGGCGGACAAGGTGGCGCAGGTCGTGACAGAATTGCGCCAATTCCTGGGCGATGCCCGCCGGGACGGCAAGTCGGTCGCCGCCTATGGCGCCGCCGCCAAGGGCAATACCTTGCTCAATGTTGCCGGCATCGGTAGCGACCAGATACTTTTTGTCGCCGACCGCAGCCCGCACAAACAGGATCACCTCCTGCCGGGCAGCCATATCCCGATCGTCGCGCCCGAACGGATCGCCGAGGTCAAACCGGACTACCTGCTGGTCCTGCCGTGGAACCTGATCGACGAGATCCGCGCCGACTGGAAAGACATTGCCGCCTGGGGCGGGCGCTTCGTCACGGCCATTCCTCAGCTCAAGGTCTGGTAATGCGACTGACCCCGACCCTCATCGACGGTGTCGTGGTGGTGGAAAGCGAATCCGCCGCCGATGACCGCGGCAGCTTTGTGCGCACCTGGTGCCGCGACACGTTTGCGGCGGCGGGACTAGACTTCGAGCCAATCCAGGAAAGCCTCTCGCGAAACCTCAAGACGGCGACCCTGCGCGGCATGCACATTCAGGGCGCGCCCTTCGGTGAGCAAAAGCTCGTTCGTTGCCTGCGTGGCCGGATTTTCGACGTCGCGGTCGACCTGCGACCTGACTCGGCCAGCTATTGCCGCTGGTTTGGCCTCGAACTGGACGAAAGCCGTGACGCGGCGCTGTTCCTGCCGCGCGGCGTGGCCCACGGCTTTATCACCCTGAGCGATGATGCCTGGGTCCACTACATGATCGACACCGCCTATGCGCCGGGCCATGCTGGCGGGGTGCGGTGGGACGATCCGGCGTTTGGTATTGCCTGGCCGACCGAACCCGTTGTCATTTCGGACCGCGACCGCAACTGGCCTGACCATGTCTAGGATCCTGGTCACCGGCGCGTCAGGCCTCATCGGCCGCCATACCCTGGCCCACCTGGTCGGCGCCGGTTTCGAAGTTCACGCGGTCGGCCGGTCGACGGCGGAACCGCTGGACCTGCTCAACACGGCGGCGGTGCGGGCGGCGATGGCGCGTATCCGGCCGACCCATCTGCTGCACAATGCCTGGTACACCGAACACGGCCGGTTCTGGCACGCACCGGAAAACGCGGTCTGGCTTGACGCCAGCAAGGCGTTGTTTGCGGCCTTTGCCGAAGCGGGGGGGCGGCGTGTCATCGGCGTCGGCACCTGCGCCGAATACGACTGGGTGCGTTCCGATACGACGCCGTGGCGCGAGAACGATCCGCTGGCCCCGGCGACACCCTATGGCCGCGCCAAGAACGACCTGCACCAATGGCTGGCCGGGCAGGGGATCGACTACGCCTGGGCACGCCTGTTCCTGCTGTTCGGTCCGGGCGAAAACCCGGCGCGGATCGTGCCGCACCTGATCCGTTGCGCCCTGACGGGCGAGCCGGCGCGCTGCTCGTCCGGCCGTCAGGTGCGTGATTTCCTAAGCACCCAGGCGTGTGGCGAGCGCGTGGCGGCCGTGGCGACCTCGAACCTGAGTGGTGCCGTCAATATCGCCAGCGGTGTCGGGCTCAGCCTGCGCGATTTGGCACCGTTGATCGAAGCCGCAACGGGCCGGCCTTTGCGGGCCGAGTTCGGCGCCTTGCCGGACCGTCCGGAAGATCCGCCGTACATGGTGGCCGACGTGGCCAGACTGAACGCGCTGGGTATCCCGACGTTCGACCTGAAGGCAGCCTTGAACATCTATGTGAGCGGGTTCCGATGACCTGTTCCGCTTTTGGGTGCGATAGCGCGGCTCAGGAGAGTGCGAGAACCGTGGCTGCAGTTCGCGCAGATCTTACGACTTGGTCGTCTGCTCTTTGACAACCTATTCCTGAGGATGGGTAGAGTGCACCGTGCAAATCGGACATGAAAAAAGCCCCGGCCGTGACAGCCGGGGCTTGCGATCGAGACGTCGCGAACCTTACCGCGTCCACTCGGCAACCTTGAGGGCGCCGGTGTGGGTCGCCTTCTTGGCCGCGCTGCCGAGATGGCGGCGGGTTTCGTTCAGGCGGTCGAAGTCGACCTTGTTGTAGGTCGAGCGCAGATGGCGGAAATCGACATCCGACAGCCCTAGCTGGTCGCGCAGGCGCTCCAGGCGGCTGGCTGGCTTGCGCTGCTCGTGGCGGTAGTTGGCGTAGGCAGCCACCGCGCCCACGACAGCGGCGCCTGCGGCGACATAGCCCGCCACCTGCCACCAATTGATCTTGCGAACGGCATCCTTGACGTCCTGAACCACCTCGTCAGCCTTTCCGGCGACCTGGGCTTGCAGGTTGCCGGGGGCGTCGATGTCGAAGTCGTCGTCATTGTAGCGGCCGGTCAGAGGCGGCGTTTGCGGTGTGGTGACCTTGTCCAACGTATCCATGTTCGGGCTCCTTGAAGGGGGGAATATCGCAGCGCACCCTAGCAGCCCGGGTGTAAGTAATATCGCAGCACATCGGGTGGTGGGAATTAAGAAGCCATAAGTATTGGAAAGGCCGTCACGCCTGACTGGCCTTGCAGAACTGGCCCGGCGTCCGCCCCGTCCACCGCTTGAAGGCGCGGGCAAAGGCGGCCGGTTCCGAGAACCCGACCAGATAGGCGGTCTCATAGATCGAGGCCTTGCCGCCGCGCAGATAGTCCTCGGCCAGACGCCGCCGCAAACCGTCCAACACCGCAGCAAAGCTCGTGCCTTCCTCCTTCAGCTTGCGGAACAGGGTCTGGCGGCTGAAGCCCAGGCGCGACGCCATGGCGTCGGCGCTGACGTCGCCCCCAAGATCGCCTTTGTGCAGATCCGCCAGCAGCAGAGCTTCCAGCCGGCCTTTCAGGGTGCGCGTGGCGTCCAGCTCGGCCAGCAGGCTATCGGCATGTTTGGTCAGCAGGCCGAAGACATAGCGCGGGTTTTGCGCTACCTTCCAGCCGGTGATCTCAGGGTGCAACTCCATAGCGTTCCAGTCTGAGGAGAAATGCACCGGGCATTGAAATACGCGATCATATTCCGAACGGTAGACAGGTGCCGGATGGGTGACATGGATGGCCATGACGTGCGGCTGGGGCAGGAAGCGGCGCGGACCGCAGACCAGGCGGGCGAAGGATTCCTCGGTCATTTCGGGAAAGTCGTTGGGCTGGCTGCGGTTGAAAACCATGTACAGCTTGCCATCCCTGGGCATGAGCATGACCCGCGGACCGGGATCGCTGTCGACGAACTCGGTGGCCAGGCGGCCATAGCGCTGAAGCTGCAGGAACGCCTCTCCCATCGTCGCCGAGGCCTCCATGATCAGGCCAAGGACCGAGACCTCGGACATGCCGACCTGCTCGCCGAAATGCAGCGCCAAAGCGGGATCGCCGGTCGCTGCCTGGGCCAGACGCATCAGGTCAGTATACTGATGGAACGGGATGCGGTTGTCCGGGTTTTTCAGCTTGTGCGGCGAAAGACCGGCGCCTTTGATCAGGGCATCGCGGTTGGCACCGCCGGCGGATGCAAAATCGATAAGCCCTGATGCCAGCCCGGCTGAAACCGTTGCTTCCACGCTCAAACACCCTTTTTGTTACGCACGGTCAATACCCGTGTCACCGGCGGTCATTGCCAGCCGCCCCTTGCGGCTACACGATATCGCTGTTAGCTGAAAGACAAGAATAGGGGAGAGTTGTGTTGAAAGAGGTTTCGCTGGTGCGCCTGTACCTGTTGCGGGCGTGTTACCTGGTTCTGGTTGTCGGCCTGGCCTGGCAGTTCTGGACAAAGGTGCCGACCGCCACCACCATGCCGTTAATGGAAGCGGCCGTTACGGCCATGTTGAGCGCTCTGGGTCTGTTGTCGGTATTGGGCCTGTTGGCGCCCCTTAAGTTCCTGCCGCTGATTCTGTTTGAACTCGTCTGGAAACTGATCTGGATCCTGGCGGTGGCCGTGCCGCGCTGGCAGGCCGGCACCATTGATGCCCAGACCGCAAACATGCTTTTTGCCTGTGCCATGGTAGCTCCGTTCGTGTTTGCCGTGCCGTGGTCCTATGTCTTCAAAACCTATGTTGGCGGCATCGAACCCTGGCGGGTGACGGCATGAACCGGATTGTCATCTGCGCCGCCGTGATGGCGGCCTTCCTGGCCGGGCCTGCCATGGCCGAAAACCTGCAGGCCGCGCCGGATGCGCCCATCTGGATGCACTGGGGGGCAACCGCCCTCCTGTGGGCCCATATCGGTGGAGGCACTCTGGGCATGCTGTCGGGTGCGACCGCCATACTGAGCCCGAAAGGGAAAACCGTCCATCGCGCGGCGGGCAAGGTCTTTTTCGCCTCGATGTTCGTCACCTACGCCATCGGTGCCGGTGTGGCGCCCTTCCTGACCGAGGGCCAACGTCCCAACTTCGTCGCCGGAATCCTGGCGCTGTACCTGCTGATCACGGCCTTCCTGGCGGCGCGGCGGCGCGACCCGAAGGTCGGCTGGATCGAATATGGTGGTTTGGCCGTGGCCCTGTCGATCGTTGCTGCCGGTGGGCTTTTCATGTGGCAGGGGGCAAATGATCCGTCCGGAACCGTGGATGGATCGCCGCCCCAGGCCTTCGCGCTGTTTATCGTTGCCGGACTGTTTGCGGCGGCAGGTGAGATCCACGTCATCCTCCGGCGCAGCATAGCCGGCGTGTCGCGCATATCGCGTCACCTGTGGCGGATGTGCATGTCGCTGTTCATCGCTTCGGGCTCCTTCTTCCTCGGCCAGCAGCAGGTCCTGCCGAAGGCCGTGGTCGGCACCTTCTGGCAGTTCGCGCCGGTGGTATTCCCGCTGCTGGCCATCGTGATCTGGCTGGTGGTCGAACACCTGCCCCGCAAGAAGGCGGCCTAAATCATCCGGTCATAGTGCGGGAAGAGGTTGCCGAAACTGCGCCAGAAGCCTTCGGGCGACTTGCCTTCCAGTTCGGCGGCCAGGACGTCGAGATGGCTGTGCCAGCCGGCTGAGACCATCACCCTTTCGGTGCGTTCAGGGGCGCGGCTATGGGTGATGGTCAAGCGGACCTTGTCGCCTGCGTCGGCCAGGTCGAACCGGACGTGCGCCGCTTCAGGGCTGGTACCCCAGGTGAAGGCCAGGAGCGAGGTCGGCTCGCAGTCCAAGATATGGCCTTGCAGGCGCTGTTCCTCGCCGAAGGCTTCGAAGGCCGCCGGTGGCGGCGCGTCGCCCGGCGTCAGGCCGTTGTTGTTGAAGATCAGTTCGATATCGCCGCCGTTCGACAGGCTGAATTCGCCAGCCCCCAGCCAGCGGCGGCGCAGGTCGGGCTCGGTCAGATAGCGCCACAGGCGCTCGCGCGGGCCGGGCAGCAGGCGTTCGAGGCGTATGGTGTCGGCGTTTATGGACCGGGCGTAGTCGTCCACGGTGTCAGTCAGGGTCATTCTGTTCTCCTTTGGCTTTGTCATCTTCGATGAGAAGGGCCTCGAGGACATCGAGGCGTTCGGTCCAGAACCGTTCGAAATGCCGGATCCATTCCTGGCCGGCATGCATCGGCGCCGCTTCCAGGCGGCAGATATGGTTGCGTCCCCGGATCTCGCGCCGGACGAGGCCAGCGTCCTCCAGCACACGGATATGCTTGGACGCCGCCGCCAGCGACATGGGGTGGGGGGCGGCCAGGTCGCCGACCGTTGTTTCGCCTTGTGTCAGTTGCCGCAGCATGGAGCGGCGGGTGCCATCGGACAGGGCGTGAAACACGGCATCGAGAATAGCATGTTCAACCATGTGGTTGAATGTAGAGTCTCCGGTGAGCATTGTCAACCGATTGGTTGAATGTTTGTTGCAACCTCGGCGGTTGACAGGTTGCGCGGGGCAACGCAAATCTGCGCATCATGAAAATCCTTCTCATCCATCAGAATATGCCGGGCCAGTTCAAGCATCTGGCGCCCTTGCTGGCCGGGGCCGGGCACGATGTCCGCTTCATCACCAAGCGCAAGGAGATCGAGATCCCCGGCGTGCAGAAGCTGATGTACGAGCCCCACCGCGAGGTCCGCGACTCGACGCACCACTATATGCGCCAGTTCGAGAACGGCGTGCTGCATGGCCAGGCCGTGACCCGCATCTGTCAGGATCTGCGCAAGGAAGGCTGGCGGCCCGACCTGGTCATGGCGCACCCGGGTTGGGGCGAGACCCTGTTCGTCAAGGAGAGCTTCCCCAACTCGCCGCTGATCAGCTATTGCGAATTCTATTATTCGACGCGTGGCGCCGATTTCGGCTTCGATCCGGCGACCTCGACGACCTTCGACGACCATTGCCGCATCCGCACCCGCAACGCCCATCTGCTCCTGAGCCTGGAATTGTGCGACGCCGGTTGGAGCCCGACCCAGTGGCAGAAGTCGCGTCACCCAAAGCCGTTTCAGGACAAGATTAATGTCGTCTTCGATGGCATCGACACCAATACGGCCAGGCCGAATCCCAATGCGAAGTTCGTGCTCGCCGATGGCCGTGTTCTGACACCCCAGGACGAGGTCATCACCTATGTGGCGCGTAACCTGGAACCCTATCGCGGCTTCCCGACGTTTATGCGCGCTCTGCCGGAACTGCTGAAGGCGCGGCCCAATGCTACCGTCCTGGTCTGCGGCGCGACCGGCGTGTCCTACGGATCCAAGCCGAAAAAGGGCGACACCTGGAAGGACGTCATGATCGAAGAGATCGGGCTGCCGTCAGTCCCGGGTTCTGACCGCGTTCACTTCCTGGGCCATCTGCCCTACGACCGCTATATCTCCCTGCTGCAGGTGTCGACGGCGCACATCTACCTGACCTATCCCTTCGTCCTGTCGTGGTCCTTCATGGAGGCCATGTCGGCCGGCTGCCGCATGATCGCGTCGAATACGGCGCCGGTGCTTGAGGTGCTGAAGGAAGGCGAGAATGGCTGGCTGACCGACTTCTTCGACCCGGGCGCCCTGGTCGAGAACGTCGTGCGTGCCCTGGAAGACCCGAACGCGCCCGCCATCCGCGCCGCCGCGCGTGAGACCATCCTTGGCCGTTATGACCTGCAGACCTGCGTCCCGCAGCAACTTAGGATGATCGAGCGGGTCAGTGGCCTGCCGGTGGTGCTGAAGAAAGCCAAAAGCGCCTGAATTTTCGGCACAGCCTCAGGTGGTTATGCCTGCCCGGTCACGCCGTTTCCCGGCTAAACCACCCGCCGCCAGGAAACGAGTTCCCTTGCGGATTGTATCCTTGCAAATGATACCTGCACAGCGGGCCTTCGCTGGCCTGTCATACCCCCTGTTCAGGGGTTGCCAAATACCCTTCCATTACAGCATTTGTAAATATTAAGCCTTTGTTAAAGCGATTAAAAAAGGCGGGTATTGCGTCTTCATAAATGAAGGTCCGGGGACGGACCGACCGGCGGCCAGGGGCTTCTTTTAGCGCAAACCCTTGTCCGGCCGTGCTTTGCAGTGGGAACGGACATGGTCAACTATATCGGTACCGAGAACGACGACACCTTTTCCGGCGCGGGCGGTGAGGATAGTGCCCACGGCAATGACGGCAATGACACCCTGTCCGGCGGCGAAAACCGCGACTACCTCCATGGCGATGGCGGTAACGACAGCTTGGTTGGCGGTGAATGGGGCGATTACCTCTATGGCGGCACCGGCAACGATACCCTGGTCGGCGGCGTCGGCGTAGACGTTCTGCACGGTGGTGAGGGCGACGACCGCTTCGTCTTCACCTTCGGCGACAGCACGGACTGGGACTATATCCGCGTCTCGGAAGGCAGCGTCGGCGACAATGATGTCATCGAAATCCTTGGAGATGTTTCGATTGACGATGTGACTTTCGAACTGGCCCAGGGCTATACGCCTGGTTTCGGTTACGGCTATGTCAACCTGATCATCCGCTACGGCGGTGAGGGTGACGACGAAAACGTCATCGTGCTTGAAAATCAATTCAATGATGACGTTTGGGGGACGACCGGCTCACCCCAGATCCAGAGCCTGATTATTGGCGGCCAGACCTACAGCCTGACGGGTGGGCTGGCGCTGACCGGCCATGACTGGTCTGACAACATGCAGGGGACCTCCGGCGACGACACCATGAGCGGCTTGCTGGGTTACGACACGCTGCGCGGGCGCGACGGTGACGACCAGATCGATGGTGGCGGCGACTACGACAACCTTTACGGTGGTGACGGTAACGACACTCTGACGGGCGGCGGCGACAGTGATGATCTTTTTGGTGAGGCCGGCAGCGACCGTTATGTCTTTGCAGCGGGTGACGGCCATGACCGCGTTCATCTGTCGGACGGCGGTGGCGCCGACACCGAAGTCGTCGAGATCACGGGCGATGTCGACTACAGCGATATCTCATTCCAGCGCGCTTACAACTACGACAATTCGCTTGGCTATGGCTACTACGACCTGATCATCCATTACGGTGAGACCGACAGCATCCAGTTGATCGGGCAATTCCGCAACCGCGTCACTGACACCACGGACTACAATACCGTCACCACCCTGATTGTCGGCGGCATCTCCTATGGTCTGAACCTGGCCGACTGGCATTTCCGCGGCAGCGAAGCCTACGACGATCTGCAGGGTTTTGACGGCAATGACACGATCGAAGGCTTTGACGGCGGCGGCAGTCTGCTCGGTCATGACGGCAATGATAGTCTGACCGGTGGCTTAGACGGCGACAACATGCTGGGCGGTGCTGGCAATGACACCTACGTCATCACAGGCGGGCAAGACACGATTGGCGGGGACGAGGCGGGCGATGCCGACGTTGTGACCTTCGCGGTAGCGGTCGCCCTGCCGTCGATCTGGGCCGAACGCACGTTCGAATATGACGCCGTCCTGGGCTATGTGAACAGCGGTCTGATCCTGCACTACGGCAATGACGGCGATTCCGTCTATTTCGTCGGGCATTTCCTCAACGAAATGAGCGGGACGACCGACTACGCCCAAAAGTCGGAACTCATCATCAACGCGACCCCGTTCAGCCTGCTGGGCGGGCTCAACTTCCTGGGCACGAGCTATCACGACGACCTGCTGGGGACCCAATCCGGCGATATCCTGTCGGCCGGCGAAGGCAATGACACGCTGACGGGCGGCCTGGGCGACGATACCCTGACGGGCGGCCTCGGCAATGACAGTCTGGCGGGTGGCGACGGCACGGACGTCGCACGCTTCGACGGCTTGGAATCCGACTATGCGGTGTCCGAGGAAACCATCGAAGGCGTCGTATACACCTATGTCGCCGACAACCGCGACAATGCACCGGGCGGGATTGATACCTTGACCGGCATTGAGACCCTTCAGTTTTACACGCCCGATCCGGCCGACGGTCCCGTTGCCATTATTGGCACGAACGGCAGCGATACCCTGACAGGCGGCGCCTTCAACGACACCGTCTATGGCTATGATGGCAACGATGACGTGAGTGGTCTGGCTGGCAACGACAGTCTCAGTGCCGGAAGCGGTGACGACAGCCTGGACGGTGGCGCCGGCAACGATGTGCTGAATGGCGGCAGCGGGCTGGATGTCCTGAACGGCGGCGACGGCGACGACGTCATCACGGACGAGGAGGGGGCCAGCGCGGTCGATGCCGGGGGCGGAAACGACTACGTCACCGCGTCGGGTTCCATCTCGGGCGGCGCCGGCGACGATTCACTTTACAGCGCCAACTACGGCACGGCCGGCGACACGATTGACGGCGGCGAAGGCAACGATACCGTCGACGCCAGCGAGAACAACAGCGACTCTGCAAACCTGCTGACCGGTGGCCTGGGTGACGATTACCTTACTGGCGCGGACTATGACGACGATATCTCCGGTGGCGACGGCAACGACGCTCTGTACGCGGGGAACGGCGCCGATACGCTGACCGGCGGCGAAGGCAATGACTACATCTCGACCTCGGATGGCGATGACGTGATCAACACCGGCCTGGGCGACGATACCGTCTACAGCTCGGGCCGCAGTAACCTGACCACCGGCGACGGCAACGATTACATCAACGGTAACGGTGCGGTCGATGCCGGTGCCGGCGACGACACCATCTATGGCTACAACGGTTCGGACGCCGCAGGCGACAGCGTCAGTGGCGGCGACGGCAACGACTACATTCAGGCGACCTCCTACAATACCGACAGCGCCAACACGATCGATGGCGGAGCCGGCGACGACAGCATCCAGGGCGGCAATAAGGCCGACATCATCACCGCAGGTTCCGGCGATGACACCATCTATGGCGGTGACGGCAACGACGCGATCGACGGCGGTCTGGGCCTGGATTCCATCTCCATGAACGGCAACTATGACGATTTCGCCGTTATCTATGACGACGTGACCGACAGCTATACGATTACCGACACCCGTGAATGGTCGGATGCCGGCACCGACACCATCACCGGCGTCGAGATCATCTCCTTCTATGACCGCGCCATCACCGGCGAAGGCAAGGTCTTCGTCGGGACCAGTGATGCCGACAACCTGAACGGAACCGGTGCTAACGACACGATCACGGCGCTGGAGGGCAACGACTATCTTTACGGCAATGGCGGCGCGGATTCCGTCGATGCCGGCGCCGGCGACGATACCTTCTATGGCAGCAGCGGCGACGACACGGTCCTTGGTGGTGATGGCGCCGACAATATCGACGCCGGTCATGGTAACAACAGCATCTCGGGCGGTGCCGATAACGACTATATTTACCTTCAAAACGGCAACGACACGGCCGAGGGCGGCAGCGGCGACGACTATGTGTACGGCGGCCGCGGCAACAACAGCATGTCCGGTGGTGACGGCAATGACAGCCTGTACGGCGCGGGGGCGCTGGATGGCGGCGAGGGCAACGATTATCTCGACAATTACGGCTGGTCGTCCTCGAGCACCTTAGGCGCGACCCTGACCGGTGGCGCGGGCAATGACAGCCTGTATGGCAACGAGAACAACACCGACAGCGCCAATGTGATGTCGGGCGGCGACGGCGACGACTATATCAGCGGCGCCAATGCCGACGGCGACAATGTCATCGAAGCCGGCTCCGGCGACGACACCATCTATTCCGGTGACGGCAATGATACGATCGATGCCGGTCTGGGCTTCGATTCCGTCATCATCCAGTCCTATATGGAGTATTTCACGCTGGACCGTGATGACGTGACCGGTGTTGTCACCATCACCGACAACCGTTCGGGAATGAACGGCGCGACAGACGTCATCACCAATGCCGAGGTCATCCAGTTCTATGACGGAGAAGCCGTTTTTGACGGTGAAGTCATCGACGGTACGGCTGATTCCGAGCAACTGGTCGGGACCATAGCCGACGACACCATCACGGCGTTCGATGGCAATGATACGGTCTATGCCGGTGGCGGCGAGGACAGTGTCGACGCCGGTGAGGGCGAAGACTATGTCAGTGGTGGCGGTTCGCACGACACCGTCACCGGTGGCGGCGGCAATGACCAGGTCTATGGTGAACTGGGCGACGATTCGATCAGCGGCGGAACCGGCGCCGATACCCTGTACGGTGAGGACGGCGATGATACCCTCAGCGGCGGCGATGACGCCGACTTTATCGATGCTGGCTACGGCGATGGTAATTCCGTTACTGGGGATGCCGGCAACGATACCCTGTATGGCGCAGGAACGCTGGACGGCGGCGACGGCGACGACCATGTCCAGACCAACTACTATTACTGGGGCGGCTATACTGCAGTGGGCAGCCACCTGATCGGCGGTGACGGCAACGATACCCTGGTCGGCCATTCCGGCAATTCTGGTGAAGGTGGCGTCTCTTCGGCCATTACGACCCTGCCCAACACCCTGGAAGGCGGCGAGGGCAACGACTCGATTACCGGCGGCAGCCATGAAGATATCATCACCGGCGGCGCCGGCGACGATACCATGGTCACCGATACCGGCAACGATACGGTCGACGGCGGTGCTGGCAACGACATCGCCGTCATTTCGGGCAATCGCGCTGACTTCACCCTGGAGCGCGTTGGCGACACAGTCACCCTGGTTGATCTACGGAACGCCTATGAGGGCGAGACCAAGATCATCACCGGCGTCGAAACTCTGCGCTTCGACGACCAGGACGTCACCAACGAGATCGAAACCATCAACGGTACCGAAGACGGCGAAACCATCGCCGGCACCGCGGCCGGTGAAATCATCCTGGCGCTGGGCGGCAACGATTCCGTCACCGCCGATCAGGGCGACGACAGCGTCGAAGGCGGCGGCGGCAACGACACGGTCTACGCTGGCAATGGCGCCGACACGATCGACGGCGGCGCCGACAACGACCTGCTGTACGGTGAGAGCGGCAACGACTCGTTGTCCGGCGGCATGGGCAACGACACGGTCGAAGACTATAGCGGCGTCAACACGATGTCAGGCGGCGCGGGCAGCGACAGCCTGACCGGCGCGGGCACGCTGGATGGCGGCGATGACAACGATACACTCAGCGCCTACTATGCCGGCCAGGCCGTCACCCTGCTGGGCGGGGCCGGGGCCGACCTGATCTACAGCTCGGGCGCCAGCGACTCGGTCGACGGCGGCACCGGCGACGATACGGTCCATGTCTATGGCGGCAATGATACCGTCGTCGGCGGCGACGGGCGCGATACCCTGGTCATCGCCGCTTACCGCAGCGAGTTCAGCGTCAGCTATGACGAAGGCACGGGCGTCATCACGCTCACTGACCTGCGCGTCGGCTCGCCGTGGGGCACCAAGACCCTGACCGGAATCGAAATCCTCAGCTTCTACGATGATATCGTCAGCACGCCGCTGAACACCGGCAGCCCCGTCACTGGTACGGCTGTGTCGGAAACCCTGGCCGGTACGTCCGGCGACGACACCCTGTCGGGCCTGGAAGGCGCCGACACCATCACCGCCGGTATCGGCAACGACTCGGCCGATGGCGGCGACGGCGCCGACATCATCTATGGCAGCTACGGCGAAGACAGCCTGTCGGGCGCAGAGGGTAACGACACCCTCTATGGCGAAACCGGCCAGGACGAGTTGAGTGGCGGCACCGGCAATGACTATCTCGCCGGCGGCAATGGCAATGACACCGCCGATGGCGGTGACGGCCAGGACCAACTGTACGGCGAGGCCGGCGACGACTCGACGTCGGGCGGCGACGGCAACGATTACGTGAACGACACGACCGGCGACAACACGCTGGCGGGCGGTTCGGGCAGCGACACCTTGGTCGGTTCGGGCTCCTTGTCCGGCGGCGAGGGCGACGACCAGGTCACGGTGGCGGGCGAAGGCTACGGCGATGCCGGTAACGACAGCGTCGACGGCGGCGCGGGCGCGGAATCCCTCTATGGCGGGGCTGGTGACGACAAGCTGCGGGGCATGGCAGGTGCCGACCTGCTGGACGGCGGCGACGGCAACGACATCCTGTTGGGTGACAGCGCCCAGGACGGCAACGACACCATCGCCGGCGGCAGTGGCTACGACGTCGCCATCTATTCCGGCAATGCTTCGGATTACACCATTTCGACGGTGGGCGGCGTCACCACGGTCACCGACAACCGGCCGGGCGCACCCGAAGGCAGCGACGAACTGACCGGAGTCGAACTGCTGATGTTCGACGATGGCGAGTACGAACTGATCGCACCGGCGGCTGGCGTGGTCGTGATCGGTACTGGGGCTGACGATGTCATCCCGGGACCCGTGCCGTTCAACGCGCTGGACCTGACCGGCAGCGACACCATCGATGCCGGTTCCGGCGGCGACCAGGTCGAGGCAGGATCAGGCCATGACGTTGTGCTGGGACGTTTGGCCAATGACGTTCTGAACGGCGAATATGGCAACGACACCCTGATCGGTGGCTCTGGCGACGACACCCTGCTTGGGGCGACGGGCAATGACGTGCTGTATGGCAGCGACGGCGCGGCCGGTGGTTACAGCGATGATGCCGACGGCAATACCGACGGCCATCCCGATTTCGATCGCGACAGCCTGGACGGCGGCGCCGGCAATGACACCCTGATCGGTGGCAATGGCGAAGACCGCCTGACTGACTGGGCCGGCAACAACCTGCTGCAGGGCGGCGACGACGGCGATGTCCTGATCGGCAACGGTACGCTGGAGGGCGGCGCTGGCGGCGACCAGATCACCGGTACCGGCAGCCTGAAGGGCGAGGCCGGGGCCGACACCATTGCTGCCTATGCCGGCGCGACCGCCGAAGGTGGCGAGGGCGGTGACTATCTCTATGGTGCCGGTGGATTCGACGGCGCGCAGACCTTGCTGGGCGGTGCCGGCAGCGACACGATCGCGGCCAACTGGGGCGATGACAGCGCTGCGGGCGGCGAAGGCGACGACCAGATCACCGGCTACTACGGCAATGATACGCTGAGCGGCGACGCAGGTAACGACACCCTCAGCGACAACAGCGGCAGCAACAGCCTGTCGGGCGGCGCCGGCAACGACCTGGTGAGCGGCGGCGACGATAACGATACCCTCAGCGGCGGCGTCGATGACGACACCCTGACCGGCGGCCTGGGTAACGACGTCATCGACGGCGGCGATGGTACGGACGTGACCGGCCTGTCGGGGAATCGTGCCCTCTACAGCGTCATCCGCGATGGCGCCGGCGGCTACTACGCCGTCAACAACCGCGGCACGGATGGCAGCGACCACCTCACGGCGGTGGAAATTGTCCGCTTTGCCGATAGCGACCTGGTGGTCTCGGCCGGCAATACCGGCACCATTATCACCGGCAGCGGCGATGTCACCCTGACCGGCAGTGCTTACGACGACAGCATCATGGGCGGCGCGACGGCAGAAGACATCGCAGCCGGAGCTGGCCAAGACATCGTCAGCGCCGGCAGTGGGGCCGATACGGTCATCGGCGGCGACGGCTTCGACGTCCTGGACGGCGGTGCCGACAACGATAGCGTCTCGGGCGATGCCGGTGAGGACACGATCCTCGGGGGTGACGGCAATGACGTCGTCGACGGCGGCGGCGATGCCGACACCTTGAACGGCGGCGACGGCGACGACACCGTCTCGGGCGGTGCCGGCAACGACACTATCAGTGGTGGCGCCGGAACCGACCTGCTGGACGGCGGCCTCGGCAACGATACGATCAACGGCAATGGCAACCTGTCAGGCGGCGACGGCAACGACTCCCTCTCCGGGACTGGGCAACTGTTCGGCGATGCCGGCAACGACACCGTTGTGGCGTCGTCAGGCACCGCCGATGGCGGCGAAGGCCATGACGCCGTTTATGTCAACGGTGGCACCGGTCGCGGCGGCGAAGGCCACGACACACTGTACGGCCAGTCGTCCGACGACTATCTCGATGGCGGCCTCGGTGAAGACCAGCTTTATGGCTCCAGCGGCGCCGACACCCTGATCGGCGGCCAGAACAACGACACCCTCAGCGGTGGTGGTGGCAACGACGTCATCTATGGCGGTTCCGGCTCCGACCGCGCCTACTTCAGCGGCTACATCGCCGGCTACGTCATCGACAATGTCGCGGGCCACATCACCATTACCGGCGGCGCTTACGTCATCACCTATGACGTCGACGGCGATGGCTTTGTCACCGGCGAGATCGTCGTCAATGGTCCCGATGGTTCGGACACCCTGTTCGGTGTCGAAGCCCTGGTGTTTAGCGATGTCGAACTGGCCGTGCAGCCCTACAGCAATGTCGGCCTGGTGCTGAACGGCACTTCGGGCGACGACATCATCTTCGGCGACATCGGCAACGACACGGTCACCGGTAACGGCGGCCATGACCGCCTGATCGGCGACCAGGGCGATGACAGCCTGTCGGGCAACGACGGCAATGACGTTCTTTACGGCGATGGCGGCAATGACAGCCTGAACGGCGGCGCTGGCCAGGATCATATCTATGCCGGTGAAGGCGCCGACAGCGTCACGGCCGGAGACGGCAACGACACGGTCGATGGCGACCATGGCGGCGATACCATCGCTGGCGGTCTGGGCGATGACAGCCTCATCGGCGGCACGGGCAACGACACTGTGGCGGGCGAAGGCGGCAACGACACCATTTCCGGTGACGCAGGCACCAACCAGTTGGCCGGAGGCGAAGGCGCCGACTATATCACTAACAGCGGCGACGGCACCGCGACCGGTGATGCCGGCAACGACTACCTGTGGGGCAACGGTGCGCTGAGCGGCGGCACCGACAATGACATCATCTATGCCTGGAACCTGGGCCAGGGCGATGGCGGCCATGATGCCCTTTATGTCGTCCATGGCGGCACCGGCGAAGGCGGCGAAGGCAACGATACCCTGGCCGGTTGGGATCCCTATTACGCCGATGGCGTGCAGACCCTGGACGGCGGCGCCGGCGACGACGTCATCGCTGGCAACCACGGCGATGACAGCTTGTCGGGCGGCACCGGCAACGACACCGTCAACGGTGGCACGGGCGACGACTCGGTCGATGGTGGTGAGGACAACGATCTGCTGGTCGGCGCGGGCGGCAATGACAGCCTGGCCGGCGGCCTGGGCAGCGACACGGCTGCCTATGACGGCGACCGCGTCTACTACTCGGTTATCCAGGATGGTGTCGGCGGCTATTTCACCGTCGCCAATCGCTCCGGTGAAGGCGAAGACGCCCTGGATGGTGTCGAAACGGCAGCCTTTGCCGACGTGAACCTGGCCCTCAATTCGGGCACAGCCGGCGAAATCCACACCGGTGACGCCGATGGCAACAGCCTGGCGGGCGGCGGTCTCGACGACAGCCTGGTCGGGCTGGGCGGGGACGACACCGTGTCGGGCGGCAATGGCAACGACATCGTCCGTGGTGGCGATGGCAATGACAGTGTATTGGCCGGCAGTGGCTACGATGTCGTCTATGGCGACGCCGGCGACGACCATGTCGACGCGGGCACTGGTGAAGACCAGGTCCGCGGCGGTGATGGCAACGACACTGTACTGGGCGGCGATGACAACGACACCGTCTATGGCGATGGTGGCACGGACAGCCTGTCGGGCGGCGACGGCGCTGATGCCCTCTACGGCAACGGCACGATCAGCGGCGGCACCGGCAATGATTTGATCCACGGCTCCGGCACCCTGTCGGGCGACGACGGCGCCGATACCATCGAATTGACCGGTGCGGCCCAGGTCTTTGGCGGTGATGGCAACGACACCATCTCCGAAATCTGGCCCTACTTCGCCGACCAGAGTGTCTCCGGCGAGGCCGGTGATGACGTGCTCAACAGCGGCTACGGCAATGATACGCTGAGCGGTGGCATCGGCAACGATACGCAAGGCGGCGGCGAGAACGACGACAGCCTGGCGGGCGACGACGGCGACGACCTGCTGGACGGCGGTAATGGCTACGACCGCGTCGAAGGCGGTGACGGCAACGATACCATCCACGGCGGTGGCGGCGATGACCGCATGTTCGGCAATGCCGGCAACGACGCCTTCTACGCCGAAGGTGGCAACGACAAGATCTATGGCGGCGGCGGAGTCGATGTTGCCCACTTCAGCGGCAATCGCAACGACTACACCATCGTCGAGGACGGCGGCGTCATCATCGTCACCGACAACCGTGGTGGCACACCGGAGGGCCAGGACACCCTGTACGGCGTCTATACACTGGTCTTTGCCGATGGCGATTACCAGGGCGTGCCGAACTACGGCTATACTTATACCGGCAGCACCGGCAACGACACCATCAGCGATCATTCCAGCGACGATGTGACGTCCGATCGGCCGGGTTCTAACGATGCCAGCTCGGGCGACGACACCATTTGGGCCGGCGCGGGCAATGATTCGATCTCCGGCCTGGCCGGTGGTGACGAAATTCACGGCGAGGACGGCAACGACACCGTCGAGGGCGGTACCGAGCCCGATCTGGTCTATGGCGAAGCCGGCGACGACCTCCTCAATGGCGGCGACGAAGACGACCGCCTCGACGGCGGCGACGACAATGACGTGCTGAATGGCGGGGGCGGCGAAGATTACCTGCTGGGTGGCGACGGCCATGACAACCTGTCCGGCGGCGATCAGGACGACCTGCTGGACGGCGGCGCCGGCAACGACACTGTGAACGGCAATGCCGGCGCGGATACGGTCCTGGGCGGCGAGGGCGCCGACCTGGTGGTTGACAGCCAGGGCGACAATCTGCTGTCCGGCGGTGGGGGCAACGACATTGTCAGCGGTACGGGCGACCTGCGCGGCGACGATGGCGACGACGTCCTGACCGGTTCGGGCACGGGCTCGCTGGACGGCGGTGACGGCAACGACACCGTCTCCGGTTCCGGCACCCTGGGTGGTGGCGCGGGCGACGACGTCATCAACGGCAGCAGCGCGGCCGACAGCATCAACGGCGGTGACGGCGATGATACTGTCAACATCGCCGGCAGCCGTGCAGGCTATGCTCTCGTGGCCGATGAGGGCGATTACCTGCTGATCCGCCTCAGCGATGGCGTGACCGATACCATTACGGGCGTCGAGCACCTGATCTTCGGCGACGGCGAAGCCGCCTTGACCGGTGGCGATGTCGTCGACGGCACCACAGCTTCGGAAGCGCTGACGGGTTCGGCGAATGACGACCTGATCACCGGTGGCGAGGGTGGCGACACCATCCTCGGACTCGGCGGCAATGATGTCATCATCTCCGGCGACGGCGACGACAGCCTCAGCGGTGGCATCAGCGGCAACGACAGGATCGAGGCCGGCGACGGCAACGACACGGTCGATGGCCTCAGCGGTGATGACATCGTCCTGGCCGGTGCCGGTGACGACCTGGTCCTGGGCTATGACGGCAACGACACCCTGTCCGCCGGTTTCGGCAATGACACGCTGGAAGGGGCGCAAGGCGCGGACAGCATCGACGGTGCAGACGGCAACGACATCATCGAGGGCGGCGACGACGCGGACGCCATCACGGCGGGCCTGGGCAACGACCATGTCTGGGGCGATGCGGGCAGCGACGTCATCGACGCCGGCGGCGGCAGCGACACGATCGAAGCCGGCAGCGGCGACGACACGGTCAGCGGCGGTGCGGGCGACGACACCCTGACTGGCGACGACGGCAACGACACGCTCAGCGACACCTCCGGCACAAACTGGCTGGACGGCGGTTCGGGCAATGACGCGCTCAACGGGACCGGCACAGTCGATGGCGGCACGGGCAACGACAACATAACGGTCACCGGCGTCGGCAGTGGCGGAGACGACAACGACACCCTCTCGGGCAGCGGAACCCTGTCGGGCGACGCAGGTGATGACCTGATCAGCGCCGGTTCGGGCAACGACACGCTATCGGGCGGGCTCGGCAACGACACGGTTTCAGCCGGTTCGGGCAACGACGACGTCACCGGCGGTGACGGCGGTGACGTCCTGACGGGCAGCTTCGGCAACGACACTCTGTCCGGTGGCGACGGCACGGATACGGCGGTCTACGCCGGTCCGCGCGACCAGTACACGATCGTCTCCGACGAGGCCGGCGGCTACATCATTGTCGACAACTTCCCGGAGAACGGGGACGAAGGCACCGACCATTTCTCGGGCGTCGAGTACCTGCAGTTCGCCGACCAGTTGATTGATGTAACGGCGTCGAACTTCGGCATCATTATCGACGGCAGCGCGATCGCCGACGACAAGACCGGCACCTCGGGCAATGACTTCCTGCGCGGCTTCGGTGGCCAGGATAGCCTGACCGGTCTCGACGGCAACGACACCCTGATCGGTGACGATGATGGCGACTCCCTGACGGGCGGCGCGGGCAGCGATGTGCTCAATGGCGGCTCGGGAATCGACACCCTGATCGGCGGCAGCGGCGACGACACCTATGTCATCGACGACAATAGCGACCTGATCACGGAAGCCGGCAGCGCCGGCACCGACCTGGTCCTGTCCGACGCGGCCGACTACGTGCTGGCGGTGAACGTCGAGAACCTGAACCTGCAAGGCCCCGGCCATATCAATGGCACCGGCAACGCCCTGGCCAACATCATCACTGGCAACAGCGGCAATAACGTCCTGACCGGCGGTGCGGGTGACGACACGATCACCGGTGGGCTGGGTAACGACACCGTGGCCTTCAGCGGCGCCCGCAGCGCCTATGACGTCACGGTCTCGGGCGGGGTCTATACCGTCCATGGTCCGGATGGCACCGAAACGGTCAGCGGCGTCGAATATATCCGCTTCGCCGACGGTACCTTCGAGATCTCTGCTGTCTTGCAAGTGGCACCGGTTGCGGCCGACCAAGCCATCGGCGGCGGCATCGAAGACGAGGCTATGGCGGGCACCGTCACGGCCACCGATGGTGACGGTGATACCTTGACGTACGCCATCGTTGCCGGTCCGGCACACGGCACGGTCACCGCCTTCGATCCTGCGACAGGCGCCTTCACCTACACGCCGGACGCTGGCTACTACGGTACCGACAGCTTCACCTTCCGCGCCAATGATGGCTTCGAAGACGGCAATATCGCTACGGTCAGCTTGACCCTGAACCACCTGATTGCGGGCACCAGCGGAAACGACAGCCTGGCTGGTTCCGGTCTGGATGAAGTGTTGCGCGGGCTGGGCGGGCACGACAGCCTGGACGGTGGTGCAGGTATCGACACCCTGATCGGTGGAGACGGCAACGACACCTATGTCATCGCGGATAGCGATACGGTCGTGGAAGCCGCAGACGCGGGCAGCGATACGGTCGAAGCCTCGATCACTTACAACCTGGGCACCAATGTCGAAAACCTGACCCTGACCGGTTCGGCCAATATCAATGGCACAGGCAACGCCGGCGACAACGTCGTCACCGGCAACACTGGCGTCAACGTCCTGACGGGCGGCCTGGGCAACGATACCTTCTGGGTCCAGAACGCGACGGACACTGTCGTCGAAGCCAATGGCGAAGGCAATGACCTGATCGTCGCCTCTGTCAGCTACAGCCTAGTTGGCCGCTATGCTGAACGCCTGAGCCTGACAGGTTCGGACGATTTGACCGCCACCGGCAACGGCCAGTTCAACGCCCTGAACGGCAACGCCGGTCATAACCTGGTCGATGGTGGCGCCGGCAACGACACCATGGCCGGCGGAGCGGGCAACGACACCTTCGTGGTCAACACGACGGGCGACGTCGTCAATGAAAACGCCGACGAAGGTACGGATACCGTGCGGTCTTCGGTGACCTTCACCCTGGGCGCCAACCTCGAAAACCTTGTCCTGACGGGCCTGGCCGCTGTTAGCGGCACGGGCAACGGGCTGAACAACAGCCTGACCGGTAATATCGCGGTCAATATCCTGACGGGCGGCGCCGGTGACGACACCTATTACATCCAGACCGTCGGCGACACCGTCGTCGAAGTCTCGGGTGAAGGCAACGACCTGGTGGTCTCATCGGTCAGCTACGACTTGAACGGACGCCATGTCGAGACCCTGACCCTGACAGGCTCGGCGAACATCGACGGCACGGGCAACTCGCTGGCCAACATGCTGAACGGCAATGCCGGCAACAACCTGTTGGATGGCGGCGCCGGCTACGATACCTTCGCCGGCGGCGACGGCAACGACACCTACATCGTCAACCTGTCGTCTGAAATCGTAACCGAAGGGCTGAACCAGGGCACCGACACAGTCCTGTCGTCGGCGACCTTTACCTTGGGCGATCACCTCGAAAACCTGACCCTGACGGGCACTGCCAATATCCGGGCGACCGGCAATGGGCTGAATAACGTCCTGACCGGCAATGACGGGATCAACATCCTGACCGGCGGCCTGGGTAACGACAGCTACTATGTCCAGAACAGCACGGACGACGTCGTCGAAAACAACAGCGAAGGCAGCGACTTGATCCTGTCTAGCGTCAGCTACAACCTCACAGGCCGCTTTGTCGAAACCCTGCAATTGACGGGGGCCGGCAATATCGACGCCACCGGCAACAACCAGGTCAATACCCTGATCGGCAACGGCGGCAACAATACGCTGAACGGCAAGGGTGGGGCGGACATCCTGACTGGCGGTCTGGGCGCGGACATCTTCCTGTTCGAAGCCGGCAGCCGCGCAGATACGGTGACCGACTTCAGCGGCAGCGATGGCGACAGTGTCAACATCAACGCCTACACTCACGGTATCGCCAATACTGGCCTGGTGACCCAGGTCGGCCTGGATACGGTCATCACCCTGGGTGGCGGCAATGTCATCACCTTGCAAGGTGTCAACACAGCCGACGTTCTCGGACATATCGTCTGGTAGTTTGGCGAGCGTAAGATTCTGCACGGAATGCCCGGCTGCCAAAGGTAGCCGGGCATTTTTTCATTCAATTCCGGCTGCATCCAGTGGCCGTTCCCCTGTTCAGGGGATGCGGGATCGATTGGGTTACAGCATTTGTAAATATTAAGCGTTTGTTAAAATGCCTAAATAGCGCTGGTATTTCGTCTTGAAAAATAGGGTCCGATCACGGGCCTGTCGACGGGTGGGCTTTTGTGCGCGCAGATCCTTGCCCGGCGGTGCTTTGCAACGGGAATGGACATGGTCGATTACAACGGGACTTCGGGCAACGACAACTTCGGGGGAACGGTCGAAGACGATACCATTCGCGGCAATACCGGTGACGATATACTGGGCGGGGGCGCCGGCAATGACGTCTTCGTCTTCGAAGAAGGTGATGGCAACGACCTGATCGACGTCCAAAACTTCGCCGCGGCCGATATCGATACCATCGTGATCGAAGGCGCCCTGACCATCGACGACGTCTGGATGGAACGCGTCCAGTCCTATAATCCCTATTATGGCTATGGCTATTTCGACCTCGTTATCCACTATGGCAGCCAGGGCGATACCATCACCCTGCGCGGCCAATTCAACAATCAGCTCATCGGCGTCACCACCTATAACGCTGTCCAGACCCTGACGATCGGCGGTCAAACCGTCAGCCTCATCTCCGACCTGGAACTGTTCGGCGGCAACATTGGTGCGCTTGTGCAAGGCACTGACGGCAATGACACCCTATGGGGCGAGGATGGCGCCGACCCGATCTATGGCTATGGCGGTCATGACCTGATCGACGCCGGCACTGGCAATGACGTGATCTACGCCGGAACGGGCAACGATACCGTCACCGGTGGCACAGGCGACGACCAGATTTACGCGTCGACGGGTAGTGATCGCCTGGTCTTTCGTGTCGGCGATGGCAGCGACACGATTTATGTCAGCGATGCCGACGTCACCGATGCCGACGTGATCGAAATCCTCGGCAATCTGACCCTGACCAATGTCTGGTTTCAGCGCACCCAATCCTACCATCCCAGCTATGGCTACGGCTATTACGACCTGGTCATCCATTATGGCGACCAGGGTGACTCCATTACCCTGGTCGGCCAGTATTATAACCAGTTGTTCGGCGTTGCGACTTACAACGAAATTCGTACGCTGATCGTTGGCGGCGTCGAGTACGACATCGTCAGCCATCTGGACCTGCGCGGAACAGCGGCGGGCGAAACGATCCAGGGTAATGGCGGCAACGACACCCTGGTGGGTCTTGACGGCAATGACGGCCTGTACGGCTATGTCGGCAACGACAGTATCGACGGCGGCGGCGGCAATGACGCGCTGTCCGGTCATCAGGGCGCCGACACCCTGATCGGTGGTGCCGGCGACGACCAGATCTATGGCGGCACGGGTGACGATCGTTACGTCTTTACCGTGGGCGATGGCGACGACACGATCAATGTCCAGGACTATGGCGCCGGCGACCAGGACGTTATCGAGATTACCGGAGACATCACGATCGATGACGTCTGGTTCCAGCGCGTTCAATCCTACAACCCGTATTTCGGCTATATCTGGCAGGACCTGATCATCCATTTCGGCGACAGCGGCGACTCGATCTATCTCAGCGGTCAGTTCCAACGCCATTATTTCGGATCGACGGCTTACAACGAAATCACCACCTTGGTGCTCAATGGGGTGGCCTATGATCTGGTCGATCACCTCAATCTGCGCGGCACCGACGGCGGCGAGTACGTTCTGGGCAATGACGGCAACGACACCCTGACAGCGCTCGACGGCAACGACTATGTCTACGGATATGAGGGTAACGATATTGCCGACGGCGGCGGCGGCATCGATACGGTGTATGGCGCCGCCGGTGCCGATACCATCACCGGCGGGACCGGCAACGACCAGCTCTATGGCGGCGCGGGCAATGACAGCTTTGTGTTCGCTGAAGGCGCCGGCAATGACACCCTCTTGGTTCAGGATTACGCCGCCGGTGACGAGGATGTTATCGTTATCGAAGGCGATCTGACGATTGACGACGTCTGGTTCGAGCGCGCACAGTCCTACAACCCGTATTTCGGCTATATCTGGCAGGACCTGATCATCCATTACGGTGATGCCGGCGACACCATCTATTTGAGCGGCCAGTTCCAACGCCACTATTTCGGCAACACCAACTACAATGAGATTGCGACCCTGGTCGTGGGCGGTATCGCCTACAACATCGTCAATCACCTGAATTTGCGCGGCACCGAAGCCAGCGAGTCCGTTCTGGGCAACAGTGGCAACGACACGTTGACTGGCTTTGGTGGCAATGACTATCTGTATGGCTATACCGGCAACGATATCGAAGATGCCGGCGCCGGTAACGACACGGTTTATGGCGCCGAAGACGTCGACACGCTGATCGGCGGTACGGGCAACGATCAGCTGTACACAGGTTCAGGCAACGACATTGTCCGCTTCTCTGAAGGCGACGGCAACGACACGATCTTCGTGCAGAATTCGGCAGCCGCCGATTCCGACACGATCGAACTTCTGGGCGACCTGACGATCAATGACGTCTGGTTCGAACGCACCGCGTCCTATAATCCCTGGTACGGCAATGTCTGGCAGGACCTGGTCCTGCACTATGGCGAGGGTACGGATTCCATCCTTCTCGCAGAGCAGTTCCGCAACGATATTCACGGTAATACCGCCTACAACTGGATCGATACGCTGATCGTGGGCGGTGTGACCTATAGCCTCAGAGATGGCCTGAGTTTTCGTGGGACGGCGGGCGCCGACCCTGTCGTGGCTTCTAACGGCGACGACCGGATATCCGGCCTGGAAGGCAATGACACCATCTATGCCTACGAAGGTGACGACACCATTACTGGCGGCCTCGGCAACGACCTGATCTACGGCTATGGCGGCATCGACGTCGCCTTGTATGACGGCCAGGCCAGCGACTACACCGTCACCGTCAACGGCGACACAACAACCGTCACCGACAATCGCGATGGCAGCCCTAACGGCACAGACACCTTGCAAGGCGTCGAACTGATCGAGTTTGCTGAGCAGGATGCCGCCACCGGACCGGTGACACGCATCGGCACGGCCGGCAACGACACCCTGACCGGCGGTGATTTCGGTGACTCGATCTACGGCTATGATGGCGATGATGTCGTCACCGCCGGTGGTGGCCGCGATGTTGTCTACGGCGGTGCCGGTGCCGACAGCCTGGATCTGGGCGCGGGCGACGATACCGTCGATGGTGGTGCCGGCAATGATACTGTCCTGGGCGGCGACGGCCATGACAGCCTTTCCGACACCTCCGGCGTCAATCTGATCGAGGGCGGTGCCGGCAATGACACGATCGTTTCCGGCGGAACGGTGAATGCCGGCGACGGGCTTGACTCGGTCACCGGGACGGCCGCCACCACTGACAGCCTCAGCGGCGGCGCCGGCAACGACACCCTGCGCGGCGGTAGCGGCGACACGATGAATGGCGACGACGGTGACGACCTGGTCGACGCGACGGCCCAGGCCGGCGGCACGGCGGGCTCGCTGAGCGGCGGCACCGGCAACGACACTCTGCTGGCCAGTGGCGGCAACAGCGACGGCAGTGTGAACACCGTCGACGGCGGCGCCGGGGCGGACTCGATCACCGGCGGCGCCTATGGCGACTCCCTGATCGGTGGTGACGAAGATGACGTGATCCGCGGCGACGGTGGCAACGACGCCGTCAACGGCGGTGCGGGCCTGGACACCATACTGATCAATGGCAACCGTGCCGACTTTACTCTGGTCCGCGACAGCGAGACCGGTGTCATCACCCTGACCGACAACCGTAACGGCGCGCCGCAAGGCATCGACACGATCACTGGCGCCGAAGTCCTGCGTTTCAACGATCTGGACGTCACCTATGAAGGCCGCAGCCTGACGGGCACGGAACTGGTCGACACGCTCACGGGATCGGCGGCCAATGATACCATCACTGCCCTCGGCGGCAACGATGTCATCAATGGCAATGGCGGGGCGGATTCGGTCGATGCCGGGGCCGGGGACGACTCGGTCACCACCAGCTACCAGAACGATTCCGTCCTCGGCGGCGACGGCAACGACACTATTGCCGCCAGCACCGGTGACAATAACGTGGACGGTGGCAGCGGCAATGACAGCCTGACGGCCGGCAGCGGCGCCGATACCTTCGACGGCGGCGACGGTGCCGATTACATCCACGTCGGCTCTGGTCTGAATCAGGTGACGGGCGGCCTCGGCAACGATACCATTTACGCGACCGGTTCGGTCTCGGGCGGTGATGGCGCCGACCATATCAACGCCGATCAGGCGGTGACGTTCGGCGCGACCCTGTCCGGTGGCGCGGGAAATGACACCCTGTTCGCCACCCAGAACAACACCGGCACGATCAATGTCCTCGATGGTGGCGATGACCACGACTATATCGAGGGTGGCAACTACGCCGACAGCCTGATTGGTGGCTCCGGCAATGACAGCCTGTGGGGTTATGGCGGAGCTGACACCATCGCAGGTGACGACGGGGCCGACTACATCCACGCGGGCGCCGGTCTGAACCTGATCAGCGGCGGGATCGGCAATGACACCATCTACGCCACAGGGACGGCCGACGGCGGTGACGGCAATGACTTTATGAATGCCGACCAGGCCGTCGCCTATGGCGCGACCCTGACCGGCGGGGCGGGTGACGACAGCCTGACCGGCACCCAGAATAACACCACCTCGGACAATTCGGTTGACGGTGGTCTCGGCAACGACACGGTTCGCGGTGGCAATAACCGCGACAGCCTGTTCGGCGGCAGCGGCAATGATACCCTCTATGGTTTCGGTGGCGACGACACGATCGATGGCGGCAGCGGCATCGACATCGTCTATATCAGCGGCAATCGCTCAAGCTTCACCATCACCGAGACCGAAGACGGTGACGTGATCGTTGCCGGCAGCACCACGACGGACTATCTCACCGGCATCGAAGTGATCCGCTTCAACGACCAGGACGTCTCCTACCAGGGCCTGACCCTGAACGGCGGCGTTAACGGCGAAACCCTGACCGGCTCGGCCGCTGGCGATACCATCAACGGCGCCGGTGGCGGCGACCGTCTGGAAGGCGAGGGCGGTCGCGACAGCCTGAGCGGCGACGCCGGTAATGACAGCCTCTACGGCGGTGCGGGCGGCGACAGCCTGGCCGGCGGCGACGAGAATGACCTGCTGCTTGGCGAAAGCGGCAATGACAGCCTGTCCGGCGGCGCCGGCGATGATGAGATTGGCGCCGAAGCCGGCGATGACCAGGTGGACGGCGGCACCGGCCGCGACACCGTATTGGTCGATGGCAATGCTTCGGACTTCACGATAAGCGTCGATACCTTGAGCGGTGCGGTCACCCTGACCGACAACCGCGATGGCTCGCCCGTTGGCAGCGACACCCTGACCGGGGTCGAACTGATCCGTTTCAACGATGAATTTGTCGCCCTGGCCGGCAATACCGGTGTGGTCGTGCCCGGCGATGGCGTGTCCAATGTGCTGAGCGGCGGCCTCGGCAATGACAGCCTGTATGGCTACGAAGGTGGCGACCAGATTTCGGCGGGCGTCGGCAACGACCTGATCGAAGGCGGCGACGGCGCCGACCTGGTCTATGGCGGCGACGGCAACGATACGGGGCTGGGCGGCGAAGGCAATGACCAGCTTCTCGGCGATCGTGGCCAGGACAGCCTGGACGGCGGCACCGGCCAGGACCTCCTGTGGGGCGGGGTGGCATCGGATACACTGACCGGCGGCGAAGGCCACGACACACTCTACGGCGAAACCGGGAATGACTCCCTGGTCGGCGGCGAGGGCAACGACTACCTCAACGACAGCTCGGGCAGCAACACCTTTGCCGGCGGCGGTGGCAACGACACCCTGTACGGCAACGGCACCTTGTCGGGTGGTGACGGCGACGACCAGGTCACGGTCTACGGCACGGGCTATGGCGATGCCGGCAATGACAGTGTCGACGGCGTCAGCGGCGACCAGAGTCTCTACGGCGGCGCCGGCGACGACAAGCTGCGTGGCATGGCCGGCGCGGACCTTCTCGACGGCGGTGACGGCAACGACATCCTGCAGGGCGACAGCGCCCAGGACGGCGACGATACCATCGCCGGCGGCAGCGGCTATGATGTCGCCATCTATTCCGGCACGGCATCCGACTACACCATCTCGACCGTCGCAGGTGTGACCACGGTCACTGATAACCGCCCCGGCGCCCCAGAAGGCACCGACGTCCTGACCGGTGTCGAGTTGCTGATGTTTGACGATGGCGAGTACGAACTGATCGCACCCGCGACGGGTATCGTCGTCACAGGCACGGGTGCCGATGACGTCATTCCAGGCCCGGCACCGTTCCACGATCTGGACCTGACCGGCAACGATACGGTTGATGCCGGTTCCGGCGGCGACCGCGTCGAAGCCGGCGGCGGCCACGACGTCGTCCTGGGTCGTCTGGCCAATGACGTTCTCGAAGGCGGCTACGGCGCCGACACCCTGATCGGCGGTTCCGGTGACGACACCCTTCTGGGCGATACCGGCCACGATGTCCTGTATGGCAGCGACGGCGCGGCCGGTGGCTACAGCGATGATGCCGACGGCAATACCGACGGCCATCCCGATTTCGACCGCGACAGCCTGGACGGCGGGCAGGGCAATGACACCCTGATCGGCGGCAATGGCGAAGACCGCCTGAGCGACTGGGTGGGCAACAACCTGCTCCAGGGTGGCGATGACGGCGACACCCTGCTGGGCAACGGTACGCTGGAAGGCGGCGCCGGGGGTGACAACATCACCGGTTACGGCAGCCTGAAGGGCGAGGCCGGGGCCGACACGATCAACGCCTATACCGGCGCCACCGCGGAAGGCGGTGAGGGCGGCGACTATCTGTCCGGCGCGGCGCCGGGCGGAGTCGATGGCAGCCAGACCCTGCTGGGCGGCGCAGGCAACGATACCATCGCCGCCAACTGGGGCGACGACAGCGCGGCGGGCGGCGACGGCGATGACGTCATGACCGGTTACTACGGCCAAGACACCCTGCAAGGTGACGCCGGCAACGACTCGATCAGCGACAACAGCGGCAATAACAGCCTGTCGGGTGGCGATGGCAATGACCAACTCACCGGCGGCGACAGCGACGATACGCTGAGCGGCAATGGCGACGACGATACCCTGACCGGGGCTCTGGGCAATGATTCTCTGGACGGCGGCGCTGGCCAGGATGTGGCCATGCTTTCGGGCAATCGCGCCGTGTACAGCGTCATCCAGGATGGTGCTGGCGGCTATCATGTCGTCAACAACCGCGGTTCGGACGGTAGCGACCGGATATCCTCGATCGAAACCGTTCGCTTTGCCGATGCTGACCTTGTGGTTAGCAGCGCCAATACCGGCGCGATCCTGACCGGCGACAATACGCCGTCGACCCTGACCGGCAGTGCCTTCGATGACAGCCTCACCGGCGGTACGGCGGCCGACGTGATCGTGGCCGCGGCCGGCAACGACATCGTCAGCGGCGGCGAAGGTGGCGACAGCCTGGACGGCGGCGCGGGCTTCGATGTTCTGGACGGCGGCGCCGACCATGACAGCATCGTGGGCGGCACAGGCGAAGATTCTGTCCTCGGCGGCGATGGCAATGACGTCCTGGATGGCGGCGACGATGCCGATACCGTCTCGGGCGGAGCCGGAGATGACACGGCCAGCGGTGGTGCCGGCCATGACGTCGTCAGCGGCGGCGCCGGCACGGATGCGCTGGATGGCGGCCTCGGCAACGATACCGTCACCGGCAATGGCACCCTGTCGGGCGCCGATGGCAATGACAGCGTCGACGGTTCCGGCCAGGTTTCCGGTGATGCCGGCAACGACACGGTCGCGGGTTCCGGTGGTGTGGCCGATGGCGGCGAGGGCGACGACCAGGTCCGCAGCTATGGCGGCACCGGCCGTGGTGGCGACGGTAACGACACCCTGCTGGGCTATGCGGCTCACTCGGGCCAGTCAGCCGACGAATATCTCGACGGCGGCATCGGCCAGGACGCCCTGTACGGCTACGGTGGCAGCGACACCCTGATCGGCGGCCAGAACGACGACACACTGTCGGGCGGTTCCGGCAACGACATCCTGTACGGCGGTTCGGGCGCCGACCGTGCCTATTTTGCCGGCAATCTGGGCAGCTACACGGTCACCACAGACGGGGACAACCATGTCTCGATCGCTGGCCAGGGCTACGCCATCAGCTATACGGTCGACGAAGACGGCTTTGTCGTTGGCGCAGCGGTGGTCACCGGCTACGATGGCACAGATGTGCTGTATGGCGTCGAAGCCCTGGTGTTCGGCGACACCGAACTGGCTCTGTTGCCCTACAGCAATGTCGGGCTTGAGCTGAACGGAACCTCCGGCGACGACATCATCATCGGTGATATCGGCAACGACACCATGGCCGGCAACGGCGGCCATGACCGTCTGACCGGCGACCAGGGCGACGACTCCCTGTCGGGCAATGACGGTAACGACGTCCTTTATGGTGACGGCGGCAATGACAACCTGGCCGGCGGCGAAGGCCAGGATCACCTTTATGCCGGCGAAGGCAATGATGCCGCCGGTGGCGGTGACGGCAACGACACGATCGATGGCAGCCACGGCGGCGATACGCTCGGTGGCGGCCTGGGTGATGACAGCCTTCTGGGCGGAACCGGCGAGGACATCGTTCTGGGTGAAGACGGCAATGACACCCTCTCCGGCGGTGATGGCGCCAACCTGCTGTCCGGCGGCGAAGGTGCCGACTCCATCACCAATAGCGGTACCGGTCTGGCGTCCGGCAATGCTGGCGATGACTGGCTGTGGGGCAATGGTCAGTTGCTCGGCGATGCCGGCAACGACACCCTCTACGCCTGGAGCGAAGCTTTCGGTGATTCCGAGGCGGACGTCCTTTACATCGTGGGCGGCGGCACTGGCGATGGCGGCAGCGGCAACGACACCCTGGCAGGCTGGGATCCGTACAGCTCGGACGGCGCGCAAACCCTTGACGGTTCGACCGGCGACGACGTCGTTTCCGGCAATCACAGCGACGACAGCCTTCTGGGCGGCACCGGCAATGACACGGTGTCCGGCGGTACGGGTAACGACACCATCGACGGCGGCGACGACAACGACGCGGTGAACGGCGGGGAGGGCGATGATACGATCTCCGGAGGTCTCGGCAACGACACTGCCAGCTATGGCGGGAACCGCATCTACTATTCCGTCGTTCAGGATGGCCTCGGCGGCTACGCCGTCGTCGCCAATCGCTCCAGCGAAGGTGAAGACGCACTGAACGGCGTCGAAACCGCAGCCTTCAACGACCTGAGTCTGGCGCTCGACAACACCACGGCGGGCGAAATTCACACCGGCGACGCCGATGGCAACAGCCTGTCGGGCGGTGGTCTCGACGACAGCCTGGTCGGTCTCGATGGCAATGACACCCTGTCGGGCGGCAATGGCAATGACATCGTCCGCGGCGGTGACGGTGACGACAGCCTCCTGGCCGGTTCCGGCAATGACGTCGTCTACGGCGATGCCGGCGATGACCAGGTCGCAGCTGGTGCCGGAGAAGACCAGGTCCGTGGCGGCGCGGGTGACGATACCCTGCTGGGTGAAGGTGACAATGATACCGTCTACGGCGACGGCGGCACGGACAGCCTGTCGGGCGGCGATGGCGCCGACCAGCTTTTCGGCAATGGCACCCTGAGCGGCGGCGAAGGCAATGACCTGGTCCGCGGCAGCGGGACGCTGTACGGCGACGGCGGCGATGACAGCCTCGAACTCACGGGCAGCGCCACGGTGTTTGGTGGCGCCGGCAACGACACCGTGTCGGAGCTGTGGCCCTATTTCGCTGACCACGCCATCTCTGGCGAAGCCGGCGACGATGTCGTTACGTCCGGCTACGGCAATGACACGCTCAGCGGTGGTATCGGCAACGATACGCTGGGCGGTGGTGACAATGACGACAGCTTGGCGGGCGACGACGGCGATGATCAGTTGGACGGCGGCAACAGCTATGACCGCATCGAAGGCGGCGACGGCAATGACACCCTCTTTGGCGGTGCTGGCGATGACCGGCTGTTCGGCCAGGCCGGCAACGATGTCTTCCATGCCCAGGGCGGCAATGACAAGATCTATGGCGGTGGCGGCGTGGATGTCGCCCACTACAGCGGCAATCGCAACGACTATACGATCGTCGAGGATAATGGCGTCATCATTGTCACCGACAACCGCGGCGGCGCACCCGAAGGCCAGGATACACTTTACGGCGTCTACACCCTGGTGTTCACCGATGGCGATTATCAGGGCACACCGAACTACGGTTACAACTATACCGGTTCGGCGCTCAACGACACCATCACCGACCATTCCAGCGAGGACGTGACCTCCGATCGCCCGGGCTCCAACGACGTCAGTTCTGGTGACGACACTATCCGGGCGGGCGCTGGAAACGACCTGGTCTCCGGACTGGCGGGCGCCGACGAAATCCACGGCGAGGACGGCGACGATACGATCGACGGCGGTACCGAGCCCGACCTGATCTACGGCGAAGCCGGCAGTGACGTTCTGAACGGTGGCGACGAAGACGACCGTCTCGACGGTGGCGCCGACAACGACGCCCTCAGCGGCGGCGGCGGCGAGGACTATCTGCTGGGCGGTGAAGGCAACGACAATCTGGCGGGCGGCGATCAGGACGACCTGATCGAAGCCGGCGCCGGCAGCGATACCCTGACCGGTAACAGCGGTGCTGACACCCTGTACGGTGAAGGCGACCACGATCTCATCTCGGACAGCGACGGCGATAACCTGGTGTTGGGAGGTGACGGCAACGACACCCTCACCGGCACGGGCGATCTGCGCGGCGAGGCCGGTGACGACGTCCTGACCGGCGGTACTGCGACCAGCCTGAGCGGCGGCGAAGGCAACGATTCCCTGAGTGGTTCAGGCGCCATGAACGGCGGCGACGGCGATGACCTGATCACGGTCAGCGCCCTGGCCGACACCGTCGACGGTGGTCTCGGTGACGATACGGTCGTCATGAGCGGCGACCGTGCCGGCTACGCCCTGATGGCGGTCGATGGCGGCGGCTATGCCGTCGTGCGCCTGGCGGACCTGTCGGCCGACCTGATCAGCGATGTCGAACATCTGGTCTTTGCCGATGGTGAAGCGGCGTTGTCGGGCGGCGATATCGTCACTGGCGCGGACGACAGCAATGATCTGACGGGTACGGCCTTCGACGACTCGATCGCGGGCGGCCTCGGAGATGACACGGTCACCGGCCTGGCCGGCAATGACCTGCTGTTCGGCGGTGACGGCAACGACGATATCGCGGCCGGAGACGGCCATGACCATGGCGATGGCGGTGCCGGTGACGACAGCCTAGCCGGCGGACTCGGAAGCGATGTTCTGCTGGGCGGTCTGGGCCACGACGCGGTGAGCGGCGGCAGCGATGACGACCGGCTCGAAGGCGGTGACGGCGTCGATACCCTGCATGGCGACGATGGCGATGACAACCTGTTCGGCGGCAACAGCAGCGACGTCTTGAACGGCGATGCTGGCAATGACACGCTGGACGGAGGCGCCGGTAGCGACTTTATCTGGGGCAGTGAAGGCGACGACGTGGTCAGCGGTGGGGCCGGCGATGACGGTCTGGCCGGCGATGACGGCGCCGACAACCTCAGTGACGCCAGCGGCGACAACACCTTAGTCGGCGGTGCCGGCAACGACACTCTGTCCGGCACCGGTACGCTGGACGGCGGTGACGGCCAAGACGTTGTCAGCGGCTCAGGCACGCTCACCGGCGCAGAGGGCAACGACTCGCTTTCGGGCAGCGGCTCCCTGTCCGGGGATGCCGGCGCGGACGTCGTGACGGGCGGCGCCAATGCCGATGTGCTGGATGGCGGTACTGACAATGATACGGTCTCCGGTAACGGCGGCAATGATGACATCACTGGCGGTACGGGCGACGACGCCCTGACCGGCGGGGCGGGCAATGACACCTTGTCGGGCGGCGACGGCGGCGATACGGCGATCTTCGCCGGGGCGCGTGACCAGTACACCATCGTTTCCGACCAGGCCGGCGGTTACGTCATCGTCGACAACTTCCCGGAAAATGGCGACGAAGGCACAGACCACTTCTCGGGCGTCGAATACCTGCAGTTTGCCGACCAGACGATTGACGTCACGGCCTCGAACTTCGGCATCATTATCGACGGCAGCGCGATCGCCGACAACAAGACCGGTACCTCGGGCAACGACTTCCTGCGTGGCTTCGGCGGCCAGGACACCCTGACCGGTCTCGACGGTAATGACACCCTGATCGGCGACGACGACGCCGACCAGTTGTCGGGCGGCAATGGCGAAGACGTGCTGAACGGGGGTTCGGCGGCGGACAACCTGGCCGGCGGCAGCGGCAACGACACCTATGCCGTCGACGACACTGCCGACCTGATCGTCGAAAGCGACGGTGGCGGGACCGATCTGGTCTTGTCTGACGCGGCCGACTACGTCCTGGCGGATCACGTCGAGAACCTCAGCCTGCAAGGCCCCGGCCATATCAACGGCACCGGCAATGCTCTGAACAACCTGATCACCGGCAATGACGGCAATAACCTCCTGACCGGCGGTGCAGGTAACGACACCCTCACCGGTGGACTGGGCGACGACACGTTTGCCGTCAGTGGTCTGCGCAGCGCCTATCACGTCACAGTTTCGGGCGGTGTCTACACCGTCAACGGCACGGATGGCACCGATACGGTCAGCGGCGTCGAGAATATCGAATTTGCCGACGGCACCTTCGCCATCGCGGCCATCCTGCAGGTCGCCCCGGTGGCCGCCAGCCAGGCCATCGGCAACGGCGTTGAGGGCGAAGTCATCACCGGCGCCATCGCCGCGACCGATGCCGAAAATGACGCCCTGACCTACAGCATCGTCTCCGGACCGGCTCATGGCACGATCACCGCCTTCGATGCGGCGACCGGCGCCTTCACCTACACGCCGGACGCTGGCTACTATGGTCCGGACAGCTTCACCTTCCGCGCCAATGACGGCTATGCCGACAGCGATATCGCCACGGTCTCGCTGACCCTGTATCACTTGGTACAGGGTGACGGCGGTGACAACACCCTTGCGGGCTCCGGTCTGGATGAGGTTGTGCGCGGCCTGGGCGGCCATGACAGCCTCGACGGCGGCACGGGTCTTGATACCCTGTCCGGCGGCGCCGGTAACGACACCTTTGTCATCGCCGACGGCGATACCGTGGTGGAACTTGCCGACGAAGGCACGGATACGGTTGAGGCTTCGATCACCTATGGGCTCACCGCCCATGTCGAAAACCTGACCCTGACCGGTGCGGCGGCCATCAACGGCACCGGCAACGCTGGCGACAATGTTCTGACCGGCAATGCGGGGAACAACCTGCTGAGTGGCGGCCTGGGCAACGACACCTATGTCGTCCAGAATGCCGGTGATGCGGTCGTTGAGGCCTTGGGCGAGGGGACGGACGCCATCATCGCTTCGGTCAGCTACACCCTGGCCGGACGCGCGGTCGAGGCCCTGACCCTGACCGGCTCCGCTGATCTGACCGCGACAGGTAACAGCCTCGCCAATATGCTCAGCGGCAATGCCGGTCATAACCTGATCGATGGCGGCGCCGGCAATGACACGATGGGCGGCAGCGGCGGAAACGACACCTATGTCGTCAACACCACCGGCGACGTGGTCAACGAAAACGCCGATGAGGGCAGCGATACGGTCCGCGCGGCGGTCACCTTCACCCTCGGCGCCAACCTCGAAAACCTGGTCCTGACCGGCGTCGCCAACATCAACGGCATCGGCAACGGCCTGGGCAACAGCCTGACCGGCAACGCTGCGGTCAACGTCCTGGCGGGCGGGCTGGGTGACGACAGCTACTACGTCCAGACGCTGGGTGATGACGTCCTCGAAATCCTGGGTGAGGGCACGGATGTCGTCTTCGCTTCGGTCAGTTACGACCTGAATGGCCGCCACGTTGAGACCCTGACCCTGACCGGTTCGGCGAACATCGACGGCACCGGAAACAGCCTGGCCAACATGCTGAACGGCAATGCCGGCAACAATTTGCTGGATGGCGGCGCGGGCTACGATACCTTCGCTGGCGGCGACGGAAACGACACCTATATTGTCAACCTGTCGTCTGAAACCGTGACCGAAGGGCTGAACCAGGGCACCGATACCGTCCTCTCCTCAGCCACCTTCAGCCTGGGCGATCACCTCGAAAACCTGACCCTGACGGGTACGGCCAATATCAAGGCTACGGGCAACGGGCTGAACAACGTCCTGACCGGCAATGACGGCATCAATACCCTAACGGGCGGTCTGGGCAACGACAGCTACTATGTCCAGAACTCGACCGACAATGTTGTCGAAAATGCTGGCGAAGGCACAGACCTTATCCTGTCCAGCGTCAGCTACTCCCTGCTGGGGCGTCTGGTCGAAACCCTGCAACTGACCGGCGCCGACAACATCGACGCCACCGGCAACAACCAGGTCAATACCCTGATCGGCAACGCCGGCAGCAATACACTGAACGGCAAAGGCGGGGCGGACATCCTGATTGGCGGTCTGGGCGCCGACATCTTCCTGTTCGAAGCCGGCAGCCGTGCCGATACGGTGACTGACTTCAACGGCAGCGATGGCGATAGCGTCAATATCAACGCCTATACCCATGGCGTCGCCAATGCTGGCCTCGTCACCCAGGTCGGCAGCGATACGGTCATCACCCTGGGCGCCGGCAATGTCATCACTCTGCAAGGTGTCAACACCGCCGACGTCCTGGGCCATATCGTTTGGTAACAGCCAACGCCCGGCCCTGAACAGGCCGGGCGTTATTAACTACAGTCCCAGTTTCGTCTCGACGTACGTCAGGGCCTCGTCCTTTGCGGAAACGTGTCGCGAAGGCGGCCTCGAGCCTTGCCTCGAGTTTGGCAACCGTCGCCGCTTGGGCTTCGAAGTTCAGGCTGTCGGTGGCTAGGAAGGTGCGGGTTGTTCAAGTCCCAATGTGTCGGCCAAGTGTTTGAGATCAGTCATGACCAGCCGGCCCTCGGGCAGGATGACGGAATAGAGCAGGGCGACATAGGTTGTAATGAGCAAAGTCTAGCGGCTTGAAAACGCGCGGGCAATGTGTTCTTATTTTGTTCTGTAATTTTGAGATGCAGAATGTCCGCCCTTTCCTTATTCGACCTTTTTGAGCCGGAGCCCGTACCGGGTCTCAGCTATCGCGAAGACTATATCACGCCGGCTGAAGAGTCTGAGTTGATCGCGCAGATCGACCGCCGGCCATGGTCGCTGGAATTGATGCGGCGGCGGCAATGGTATGGCTGGGCCTATGACGACGCGGCACCGGCGCAATACCAGGCACAGCCGATGGAGGAGTGGCTCAACCTTCATGCCAGACGGCTACATGCCGACGGCTGGTTTGCCGGCGTGCCGCAGCGTGCCTTGATCAACGACTATGAGCCGGGGCAAGGGATCGGGGCGCACAAGGACCGGGACATCGACCATATCCGGTCGGTGGCGATCCTCAGCCTGGGTTCGGCGGTGATGATGGATTTTACCCGGCCGGGTCACGTGACGCGGTCGCACTATCTTCGCCCGCGCAGCCTGGTGGTGATGACGGGCGAGGTGCGTGAACACTGGATGCATGGTATTGCCGGCCGCAAGAGTGACCGGGTCGGCGGTCTGGTGTTGCCGCGCGCCCGGCGTCTGTCACTGACCATGCGCTACGCGGCAGATGAGCGGTAGCTACCTCCGCGTCCCTGCCTTGATCATAGCCTCGCGCTCGTCCGGCGTCATAAACCGCCACTGGCCTTCCGGCAAATCGCCCAACTGTAAAGGTCCGATACGGTCGCGATACAGGTCAGTCACCCTTAGTTCCACCATGTCGCACATGCGGCGGATCTGGCGCTTGCGGCCTTCCTTCAGTACGAAGGTCAGGCTCTGCGGTCCGGTCTGGGTGATCTCGGCGGGTTTCAACTTGCGCCCGTCCAGTTCCAGGCCGTGACGCAGCCAGGCCAACTTGGCCTCGATGATCTGGCCGCGGACCTGGACGTGGTAAGCCTTGTCCAGTTCCGAGTCGGGACCAATAACCGCCTTGGCGAGGACACCGTCCTCCGACAGAACCAACAAACCATGCGAATCCTTGTCCAGTCGGCCGATCGGCGCCAGTTTCGAAGTCTGGTCGGGATAGACATCGGCCGGACCAAAGACATTGGCGCGACGGATCATGCGCACCGCCGGCGTCTCGCCGGGTTCCGGTTGGCCCGAGACGATGCCGATCGGCTTGTTGTAGATGACGGTCATCGGCAGGGTTTCGCCGCGATCCAAGGTCACGGTCTGGCCGGGTAGGATCTTGCGGCCGGCATCGCGAACGGTTTCGCCAGCAATGGCGACACAGCCTTCTTCGATCAGGGTGTCGGCTTCGCGGCGTGAACAGACGCCGCTTTGGGCCAGCCACTTGTTCAGCCGAACCGGTTCGGCGCCGTCATAAGTTTTGCTCAGGGACATAGCGCGGTCCTAGCGAAATTTGCGCGCTTGCGCTAGTCACAGACGGATGAGCGATGTTTTCGACCGTTATCACACCTGGCTCGCCGCGCGCACGGAGCGCCCCGCCGAAGTTATCCGCGGCCTGCACGGTGACTGCGACCGGGTGCGCCTGGATGCCGAAGGTCTGGCGGCGAAGAATTGGCCGGTGAATTTCCCCGCCGACTTGCCGGTACAGAAGGGCGATCGCCTGGCCTGGGGCGGCTATGACGAGGATCGCGCGATTTATGACAGCCCGGTCTTTGTGCCGGAATCGGGGGAGCCACGTACCATCCATCTCGGCATCGACATCTTTGCCGCTGCCGGGAGCGAGGTCCTCGCGCCACTGGCCGGACGGGTGCACAGCTTCCAGGACAATGCCAATGTCAAGGATTACGGCCCTACGATCCTGCTGGAACACGCGGTTGACGGCCTGACCTTCTGGACCCTCTATGGGCACCTGAGTCGCGAGAGTCTGGACGGATTAAGCATCGGCCAACCCGTGGAGACTGGCGATCGTATCGCCTGGCTGGGGGCGGCGGATGTGAATGGCGGCTGGACCCCACACCTGCATTTCCAGGTCATTCTGGATATTCTGGACAAGTCGGGCGACTATCCCGGCGTCTTCAAACGCAGCGAACGCGACCAGTGGAAGCGGATATGCCCTGATCCGGCAGGTTTGCTGGGGCTAGCCTGATGCCGCTGTGAGGCGGCCGTTTAGGTAAAAGGGTTGTCTACAGATAAGCCAGATAAGCCAGATGGGCAGAGCTATAAGTATCAGTATTTGCTAATATTTTTTTATATCTTCGACGAGCTATACTCGTCAGTAAGCCTTTCAGTACATGACACTGGCGGTCCTCAGATACGCTGTTCATCTGACTTATCTGGCTTATCTGTGGACAACCCTTTTTCAGACTCTGTCGCTGCACATCAGCTTCAAAATTACGTCTGTCGATACGGCTCATAGGTATAGTATTTCGGCCGCTGATCAATTCGCACATGGAGCCAGGATACGCCCAGCCCTGATGTGCTGAGCCAGAAATGCCGATCGCATTGCAGCCAGCCCTGCACGGTTTCGCCGATATGGTGCCACAACGCCGTCGCTTGCCCCATGGGCGCTGTTCGCAGGAAGCTGGCCAAATGGGTGTACATAGCGCCTTCGGCGATGTCGCAAGGCACGACCAAATCCGCATCCCGGCCCAGACTTTCGAACACGATGACATTTGTGCCTGGCGGTATGGCGTCGAATTGTGCCGCAAAAGACTGCGGATTGGCCTTTCGCTTCGCCAGGGCAGGGGCGGGCGTAACGACGCACTCGAACGGTTGGCCGACAGTCTTGGCCGACCAAACCGGAGTTTCCCAGAAAAAGGCGTCAAACGGAATCCCTGCCAGGGCCTCGGAAAAGGTGCGACTAAATTCCGGATCCGACGCCCATCGATGAGCGACCTCTATGCAGGACAGGTCTGAGAAACGCAGGCGCAATCCATCGCCAACTGTATCGGTCAGGATGCTGGCCATCACACCCTTATCCCCGCCTTCAAAGCCGCACGCGCCAGGGCTTTCAACTCGGCCTCGCTCAGACCCTCTACCTCGGTGGCAAAGTCAGTCTCCGGCACATCGATCAGCCGCCCCTTCGACAGCCGCAAAACCCGGTCGGCCAGACGCTCGATCTCGAAGGCATCGTGGCTGACATACAAAACCGGTAAGGTCTTGCCGATCGCCGCGATCACCGGGATCAAGCCCGCCTTGGCGTCGCCGTCCAGGCTGGACAGGGGCTCATCCATCAACAAAACATCCGGCGCCGACAGCAGGGTGCGGGCAATCGCCACCCGCTGGCGTTCACCGCCCGACAGTTTCGTCACGCCACGGCCCAGTAAACCATCGATACCGGTCTGGGCCACGATCTTGTCGAAATCCACAGCCGCATCCGAGCGATAACGAGCATAGTCGAGATTGCCCTGAACGCTCAGGTGCGACAGCAGCGACGGTTCCTGAAACACGTAGCCGATCCGGCGCTGATGCACCGGGGTGAACCTTGCATCGTCCTGCCAGACCGCATCACCGATCCGAACGCGCCCGTTCAGTTGCACCAACCCGGCGATGGCGCGCAAAAGCGTGGTCTTGCCCGAGCCTGACGGCCCCCAGATCGCGGTTACACCCTGGGCCGGGACACTGAAAGTCGCGTCCAGCGCAAAGCCGCCAACCGAGCCGCAGAGCGAAACCTCAATCACGCACAGCCCTCCCGATACGGCGCTCGATCACCAGCAGGGCCAGCAGTACGACAAAGGCGAACACCAGCAGCCCGCCGGCCAGCCAATGCGCGCCGGCGAAATTAAGCTGCTCAACCAGTTGGAAGATGCGGATCGACACCACCTCGGTCTTGCCGGGAATAGCGCCACCGATCATAAGCACCACCCCGAACTCGCCCACCGTATGGGCAAAGACCAGCAGCGCCGCCGTCAGGAAGCCCTTGCGTGCCTGGGGCAGGGCAACGCTCCAGAAGGCGTCCCACGGCGAGGCGCGTAGGGTCGCTGCCACCTCGAACGGTAGCGCACCAATGGCTTCGAAGGCATTGCGGATAGGCTGGACGGCGAACGGCAGCGAATAGAGGATCGACCCGATGACCAGGCCGGCAAAGGTAAAGTTCAGGGTGCGAACACCAAACGGCTGTAGCACGACCATCAGCGGCGAGTTCGGCCCCATGGCCACCAGCAGATAGAAGCCCAGCACGGTCGGCGGCAGCACCACGGGCAGGGCGACCACAGCCGTCACCACATCACGCACCAGCCCGTGCCCGCGCGACAGCCACCAGGCCAGCGGCGTGGCCAGCACCACCAGACAGACCGTGGTCACGGCCGCCAGGTTGATGGTGACGATGATGGCGTCCCCCAGACCCGTCATTATTCGGGTGTGTGGCAGACGGCTTCGATATTGTGTCCGTCCGGATCGAGCACGAAGGCGCCGTAATAGTTGGGGTGATAGTGTTCACGGATGCCCGGAGGCCCGTTGTCCTTGGCGCCCGCCGCCATGGCGGCTTCATAGAAGGCGTCGACCGCGGCGCGGTTTGCGGCCTGCACCGCGACATGCAGGTGATCCTTGGGTGCGCCGTCGGCCAGCCAGAAATCCGGCTTGTTGACGCCAAACCCGCTGCCGTAAGGCCCGTCCATCACCAGTTTGTAGCCCAAAGGCGCGAAGGCCGCAGTGTAAAACGCCTTGCTGCGTTCGCGGTCCGAAACCAGTATGCCCATATGATCGATCATCACTTCACCTCGTAGCCATAGGATTTGATGATGGCAATGGCCGGCGGACTGCGCAAAAAGTCAAGATAGGCCTTGGCGGCCGGGTCTTTCACGCCGGGCTTCAGCAGGATGGCCTGCTGGTCGACCGGCGTATAATACGTCTTCGGTACCACCCAGCGCGAACCGCCTTTTTCGTTGATGACCTGCGACAGGGCGACAAAACCCAGTTCCGCCGAACCGGTCGACACAAAGCTATAGGCCTGGGCGATCGAGGTCCCCTTGACGATCTTTGGCGCAACCTGATCGTACAGCCCCAATTTTTTCAGGGTTTCGACCGCGGCAACACCATACGGCGCTGCCGCCGGATCGGCGATGGCCAGGTGATCGTATCGGCCCTTCAACACCGCGCCCTGGTTATCGACAAAGCCGGGTTTGGCGCTCCACAGCACCAGGGTGCCAAAGGCATAGACGAAGCGCGTGCCTTTTACCCCCAGGCCCTCGGCTTCCAGGCGCGTTGGGCGCTCGGCATCGGCCGACAGGAAGACTTCGAACGGCGCGCCATGTTGGATCTGGCTGTAGAAGCCGCCCGACGGGCCGAAGCTCTGGGTGACAGTGTGGCCGGTCTTCTTCTGGAAGGCTGCGGCAATCGCCTTGGCCGGTTCGGTGAAGTTGGCGGCCACCGCCACCTGGACATCGCCTGCGCTGGCCTGACCGGCACAAACTAACAAGGCCAGGGACAGCAGGATAGGCTTCATGATGGCTCCGAAGGTCTAGAAGCCGAACTGGCTCCGCACCGCCAGCGTAGTATAGTCCTGGCCGATCTGCACGCCCGAACTGTTGCGGCGTTCGACTTTGACATCCTGCCCCTGCACGATAAAGCGCATAGCCGGATTGAGCGTCCAGCCCAGACCCAGCGAGGTGATGTCCTGCTTGCCGCCACGGACACGGTCTGCCGTTAGTGCGACATCCGGGTTGTAGTCGAGATCCAGGGTCGAATAGCGCGCAACCAGTTCGAAGGCGCCCCACTGGCCCTTCTTCGGGTCGAAATTGTTCTTCGGCGTGATGCCGTCGAAGGCCGCCGTGATCGTGTTGTACTTGCGCGATTCCCCCGTCAGCACCCAGCCGCCTTCGACATACCAGCCCGAAAAGTCGGGATTGGAAACGCCCGGCGCCGGGTTGTAGCGTTCGATGCCCAGATTGAAGGTTTCCACCTGGGTAAAGAAGCGGCCGTTCTGATAGGCCAGTTCCAGGCCGGTAATCGCCGCCGATTGCGCATTGATGGCGCCGGTATCGATCAGGCGCGTGCTGTCTAGGCGCAGTTCCGGCCGGTCACGGAATTGAACCGGATAACGCGTCGCCGCCGAAGCGCCGGCATCGGCGGGGTTGATGATGGCCGAATGGTTGATGCCGGCATGGAGCAGCCAGCCATCGCCCTTCAGCGGCGTTCCGGCCAGGCGGGCAGTAAAGCCGAGCTGTTCGTCAGCACTGGCGCCGGTGAAGCCGGACGATTGGGTGTTGAGGGCAGAGACCGTATTGCCGGTCACCGACACATACCACAGCCAGCGGTCATGGGCATTGAAGGCCGCCACGCCCATACGGGTATCGCCGGCCACCAGGCTGCGCTGGATGTCAGAGACCGAAGCCCGTTCCATGAAGGGCGAGGTCATCATTGAGCCAGCATCGCCCAGCCCCACATTGGGGGCGAACTCGCCAATGCGCAGCTTGACCGACTTGAACCCGGAATATTGTAGCCAGGCTTCGTGGACGCGGCCGACATCCTCGGCGCCCGAACCGCCGAACTCGAGCGTGACGTTGTAATCGAAATCGGTGAACAGCTTGCCGACCATGCCGATGCGGGCGCGGCGGAAATTGGTGCCGGAATTGAAGTCGCGGCCGATCACGGCCGGGTCCAGGTTCTTGTCCTGGCGGAAGCTGGCGGCGTCCAGTTGGAACACGCTCTTCAACGATACGCTGAAGGCATTGTCGGCGGAGGCAATCGTCGCGGTGCCGTTCTTGATCGTGACCGGCGCGGTCTGAGGCGGCAGGGGAGCGGGGGCAGGGACGGGAGCTGCCGCAACCTTCGTTGCCGGTGCGGGCGCGCCATATTGTTTGGCGACCTCGGATTTCAACCCGTCCAGTTCCGACTGCTGGCTGTCGATCTGCTTCTGCTGGGCGTCGATTTGGGCCTGCATGGCGTCGATTCGCGCCTGAACCTCCGGCGGCACCTGCTGCGCCAGGGCGGGCACGGCCATGGCCATGGCGAGGGTGCTGAGGGCGAAGACCCGGCTTGTCCGGTTGAACCTACGCATGCAAAACGACTCCTGTACTGATCTCTTAACCATATAGTTGCGGATGATTAATCACCTGTTACGCGAGACCGGTTCGCCGCCTATGGCGTGAGTCGCTGGGAGAACGAAGTTCTTTTGTGACAGTTCGGTGACGGGCTGGCCAGCCGCCGCAAAAGGCTTTATGTGCACGCTTTGACGAAAGGAACCGGCCATGGCCATTGCCCAGAGCGAACTGCAGGCGCGTATCGAAGCCGCCTTTCCCGATGCCGAGGTGACCATCACCGACCTGGCGGGCGACGGCGACCACTATAAGGCGCGGATCGTGTCGGGCGCCTTCAACGGCTTAGCCCGCGTGCGCCAGCATCAGTTGGTCAACCGCGCCCTGGCCGATCTGCTCAGCGGCCCGCTGCATGCCCTGGCGCTGGAGACGGTGGCCCTAGATACGGTGGCAAAGGACGGCTGATGCTGTCCAGGGTCAGTTCCGGCACGCTCGGACTCCTGTGTGGCATGGGCGCCGGCGCGCTGTGGGGACTGGTCTTCCTGGCGCCGGAGCTGGCACGGGCCTTCACGCCGCTGCAACTGACGGTCGGGCGCTATCTCGCCTATGGCGTCATCTCGGGGGTGCTGATCGCGCCGCGCTGGAAGTCGCTGGTCGCCGTCATCACCGGGCGGGAATGGCGGGCGCTGTGTTGGCTGGCCCTGACCGGGAACACCCTCTACTACATCTTTCTGTCGTCGGCGGTGCAGACGGGTGGCATCGCCATGACCTCGCTGGTCATCGGTTTCCTGCCTGTGGCGGTGACCCTGATCGGCAGCCGCGCCCATGGCGCCGTTCCCGTGGTGAAGTTGCTACCCTCGCTGCTGCTCTGTGCCGGCGGGGCCGTCTGTATCGGTTGGCAGGCCCTGGCGGTGCCTGCGCAGTCCCCGGTTGCCCAGCTTGTCGGTCTGCTCTGTGCTGTCGGGGCGCTGATATCGTGGACGATCTATGCCGTCGGCAACCGTCATTGGCTGGAAAAGCTCGGCACCGTATCGGCTCAGGACTGGAATCTGCTGACGGGTGTCGTCACCGGCGGCCAGGCCCTGCTGCTGATCCCGATCGCGCTTGTTCTGGATCGCACGCATCATGACGTTTCGGCCTGGATGCAGTTTGCCTCTGTTTCGATCGGCGTGGCGGTGGTGGCCTCGATCATCGGCAATGCCCTGTGGAACCGGATGAGCCGCCTGCTGCCCCTGACCCTGGTCGGCCAGATGATCCTGTTCGAGACCCTGTTCGCCCTGATCTACGGCTTTGTCTGGGAGCAGCGCTTGCCGACCGTGCTCGAAGCTGCCGCCTTTGTGCTGATCTGTGCCGGGGTGATCTCGTGCATTTCGGCGCACCGGACGCAGGTGGAACCCCACTGAAGGATATTATTTATCGCCTCACGTTTATCCAAAAAGTGGCATCCACTTTTTGGCGCGAGGCTATTATCCTGAATCGCTTCAACAATTTATCCGCCTTGACTCCTGATCATTTTTGGAACAAAACAGGAACATATTTCCGAAGAAATCGGAAGAATGGTGAGTGGTTCCAATGGCGAAACCTGCGTTCGAAAATCTCGAAGCGCTGCGCCGGCACGTCCAACTGCTGGAGGGCAGCCGGCGTGTCGCCGGTGTGCTGCCGTTCGGTATTGAACGGATCGACGCCCGCCTGCCGGGCGGCGGACTGACCCTTGGCGCCCTGCATGAGGTCGCCGGCCGCGACCAGGGCGTGATCGACGGCGCGGCGGCGGCGCTGTTCGTAGCGGGTATCGCCGCCCGCACCGAAGGTCAGGTCCTGTGGTGCCTGACCCAGGCCGACCTGTTTGCCCCCGGCCTGGCTCAGGCAGGACTGGATCCGCAACGCGTGCTCTGCGTCGAGGCCGGCGACGAGAAAAGCGTCCTGCTGTGCTGCGAGGAAGCCCTGCGTCATGGCGGCCTGGGCGCCGTGGTCGCCGAGGTGTCGCGCCTGTCGCTAACGGCATCGCGGCGGCTGCAACTGGCGGCCGAGAACACCCGAACCCTGGCTCTGGCGCTGCGGCGGTGGGGGCAGGTGAAGGCGGCGGCCGAGTTCGGCCTGCCGACGGCGGCTGTAACGCGCTGGCGTATTGCGTCGGCCCGTTCCCACGCCCTGCCGGTGGCCGGGATCGGCACGGCGCGCTGGCGGCTGGAACTGTTGCGCTGCAAGGGCGGGGATGCCGCTGAATTCGATGTGGAGGCAAGAGATGGCCAGGCTGGTCTCGCTCTATCTGCCCCGCTGGCCGACCGACCGGCTGCGGCGACAGTGGCAGCACGACAAGACGGCTTCCGCGCCGCCTCCTGAGACGCCGCTGGTGCTGAAGGGGATGGACGGCCGCCGCCGCGTCGTCACGGCCGCCGACCACGCTGCCCATGCCGCGGGGCTGCGTGTTGGTATGCCCCTGACCAAGGCCCAGGCCCTGGTCGAGAACCTGGCCGTCTACAATGCCGATCCTGACGGCGACCGCGACGCGCTGGAACGGCTCGCCGGCTGGGCGCTGCAGACCTATTCGCCGGTGGTGGCCGCCGATCCGCCCGACGGCCTGATCCTGGACATTACCGGCGCTGCGCATCTTCATGGTGGTGAGCCTGCTCTGCTGGAGGGCATGATCCGGCGGCTTGCCGACAAGGGCATCGAAGCCTGCGCCGCCATCGCCGATACCTGGGGGGCTGCCCACGCCTTATCACGTTTTGGGGCCAGGTTTGGGGCGCGGCCGGTTGTGATCATCCCGCCGGGCAACAGCGCTCAGGCTGTACGCAACCTGCCTGTGGCGGCGCTGCGAGTGCCCTATAGTCTGGTGCAAAGCCTCTCTGTTCTGGGGTTTGACGCCATCGGCGAACTGATCGCCCAGCCGCGCGCCCCCCTGGTTCATCGTTTCGGCCGCGAACTTGGCCGCCGCCTGGACCAGATCTCGGGCCACCTGGCCGAACCCATCGATCCGGTCGACCTGCCCGACGTCACCGAGGTCAAACAGGTGTTTTTCGAACCCATTGGCGCACCGGAAACCCTGGCGCGCTATACCGCTAAACTGACGCAGCAACTGTGCGACGCCCTGGAAGCGCGCGGGGAGGGCGCCCGGCAACTGGACCTGCACTTTATTCGCGTCGACGGCCGTATCGAAGCCATCCGTATCGGTACCGCCAAGCCGGTGCGCGATACTGCCCGCCTGACCCGGCTGCTGTGCGACAAGATCGAAACTGTCGATCCCGGCTTCGGCATCGAAGGCATGCGCCTGATCGCGACCCTGGCTGAACCCCTGATCATGACCCAGACCAGCAGCCAGGAAGCGGCCGGTCCCGACCTGGCCGGCCTGGTTGATACCTTGAGCAACCGCATCGGTGGCGAACGGGTCTATCGCCTGAGCGCGGTCGAAAGCGATGTGCCGGAACGATCGGTGCGGCGAAGCCCGGCCTTGTCGGCTGTGCGCTCAGGATGGCCTGTCCATTGGCCGCGCCCGGTCCGGCTGTTCCGTCGGCCCGAACCCGTCGAAACCCTGGCCGTTCTGCCCGATCATCCGCCAAAGGTGCTGACCTGGCGGGGCGTTCGTCACCGCGTGCTGGCGGCGGACGGGCCTGAACGCATCTTCGGCGAATGGTGGAAACACGACAGCGAAACCTGGGCCGTGCGCGACTATTTCCGCGTCGAACTCGACACCGGTGAGCGCCTGTGGGTGTTCCGCAGCGGCGACGGCGAGGACGGCGCCACCGGCAGCCATAAGTGGTTCCTGCATGGTATGTTCGCATGACCTATATCGAACTCCAGGTGACCACCCACTTCTCCTTCCTGCGCGGCGCCAGCAGTCCGGAGGAACTGTTCCACCGCGCCGCGGAACTGGGCATCGAAGCCCTGGGCGTGGTCGACCGCAACTCCTTGGCCGGCATCGTTCAGGCGCACAAATGGGCGAAGGCGACCGGCGTGCGGCTCATTGTCGGCTGCCGTCTGGACCTCGTCGATGGTGCGTCCCTGTTGGTCTATCCGACCGACAAGGCGGCCTATTCGCACCTGTGCCGCCTGCTGTCCCTGGGCAAGGGCCGCGCTGGCAAAGGGAAATGCCAGCTCGACTGGAACGATGTCGAAGCCTGGAACGCAGGTCTGATCGCCGTCCTGGTGCCGGACATGGCGGATGACACCTGCGCCCTCAACCTGCGCCGGTTGGCCACCATTTTCGGCGACCGCGCCTATCTGGCCCTGACCTTGCGCCGTCGTCCCAACGACGCTTTACGTCTGTATGAACTGACGCAGATCGCTGTAAAGCTTGGGGTTCCAACCGTGGCGACAAATGACGTGCTGTACCATGACGCGTCGCGCCGCATCCTGCAGGACGTCGTCACCTGCATCCGCCACAACTGTACGATCGATGAGGCCGGCTTTCGCCGCGAACGCCACGCCGACCGCTATCTCAAGCCGGGCGATGAAATGGCCCGTCTGTTCAAGGCCTACCCTGACGCGGTCGCCCGGACGCAGGAGATCGCCGCGCGCTGCCGGTTCGACATGAAAGAACTGGAATATCAATATCCCGACGAAAAGTCGCATCCGCACCTGACACCACAACAGGCGCTGGAAAAGTTCGTCCGTATCGGCGCGGCCAAACGTTATCCTGACGGCGTTCCGGACAAGGTCGAAAAGCAGCTGCGCCATGAACTCGATCTGATCGCGGAGATGGGCTATGCCAACTATTTCCTGACCGTCCACGACATCGTCCACTTTGCCCGGTCGCAGGATATCCTGTGCCAGGGCCGCGGTTCGGCCGCCAACAGTTCGGTCTGCTATGTGCTGGGGATCACCGAACTGGATCCGGCCAAGTACGACCTTTTGTTCGCTCGTTTCCTGTCGAAAAACCGCAACGAACCGCCCGATATCGATGTCGATTTCGAACATGCCCGGCGCGAAATCGTCATGCAGTGGGTGTTCGACACCTATGGCCGCGATCACGCCGCCCTGGTCGCCGTGGTCACCCGTTATCGTATCCGCGGCGCTTTACGTGATGTCGGCAAGGCCCTGGGCGTGCCGGAGGACGTCCTCAAGGTCCTGGCCCAGCAGTACAGGCATTGGGCCACCGAACTCGATGAGACGCACCTGGAGGGGCTGAACCTCAATCGCGACGCCCGCCGCATCCGCCTGACGCTCGACCTGACGCGGCAACTGGTCAATGCGCCGCGCCACTTGTCGCAGCATCCCGGCGGTTTTGTGCTGACGCGCGACCGGCTGGACGATCTGGCGGTGATCGAGCCGGCGGCCATGAAGAACCGCCAGGTCATCGAATGGGACAAGGACGATATCGATGAGTTGAAGTTCATGAAGGTCGATTGCCTGGCGCTCGGCATGCTGACCTGCATGAAGAAAAGCTACGATATGCTGGCCGAACACAAGGGCGTCGCCATGGACATGGCCGGGATCCCCGCTGACGACAAGCCGACCTACGCCATGATCTGCAAGGCCGACACGGTGGGGGTCTTCCAGATCGAAAGCCGCGCCCAGATGTCGATGCTGCCGCGTCTGCGGCCAGCCAACTTCTATGATATCGCCATCGAAGTGGCGATTGTGCGGCCGGGGCCGATCCAGGGCGATATGGTCCATCCCTATCTGCGCCGCAAGCACGGGCTGGAACCGATCGAATATCCCAATGAGGCGGTGAGGGATATCCTGGGGCGGACCTTTGGCGTGCCGCTGTTCCAGGAGCACGCCATGAAGGTGGCCGTGGTCTGCGCAGGCTTCAGCGACGACGAAGCCGATCATGTCCGCCGCAGCCTGGCGACCTTCAAGCACACCGGCGGCGTGAAGAACTTTCGCGACAAGATGTACGCCGGCATGATCGGGCGCGGCTACTCGCCGGAGTTTTCCGAACGGCTGATCAACCAGTTAGAAGGCTTCGGCTCCTATGGCTTCCCGGAAAGCCACGCCATCTCGTTTGCCCTGATCGCCTATGCCTCATCGTGGATGAAGTGCCACCATCCCGACGTCTTTCTGTGCGCCCTGCTGAACTCTCAGCCCATGGGCTTCTATGCCCCGGCGCAACTGGTGCGTGACGCCCGCGAACACGGCGTCGATGTCCGGCCGGTCTGCGTCAATGCCTCGCGCTACGACTGTACCCTGGAGGAGACCGGCACGCCCGGTAAGCTGGCCGTGCGGCTGGGATTTCGCATGATCAAGGGCATGTCGGAGGACGAGGCCGCCGTTTTGGTGGCGGCGCGCGAAGAGCGTTATGGTTCGATCCGCGAGGTCTGGCGCCACAGTGGTTTGCCGGTTTCGACCCTGGTCAGGCTGGCCGAGGCCGATGCGTTTTTCCCCTCGCTGGGCCAGTCGCGGCGCGAGGCCCTGTGGGCGCTGAAAGGCATGCGCGACACGCCCTTGCCGCTGTTCGACGGCCCTGAGACGCATGAGCCGGCGGTGGTGCTGAAAGCCATGACGGCCGGCAGCGAGGTCGTCCAGGACTATGGCCATGTCGGCCTGTCCCTGCGCCGTCATCCGGTCAGCTTCCTGCGCGGCGAACTCAGCGAGCGCGGTATTGTCACCTGCAAGGCGGCCAATGCGCGCAAGGACAAGAGCCATGCCCTGGTCGCCGGCATGGTTCTGGTGCGCCAGCGGCCAGGAACGGCCAAGGGCGTGACCTTCATGACCATCGAGGACGAGACCGGGATCGCCAATGTGGTCATCTGGTCGAAACTGTATGAGGAGCAGCGCCGGCTGATCCTGACCGCGCGCATGGTGGCGATCAGCGGCCAGATCCAGAAGGAAGGCGAGGTGGTGCACCTGGTGGCGCGGCGTCTGATCGACCTGTCGGAGCAACTGGACAGCGTAAGTGAACGCGATGACGCCTTCCCGATGCCTTATAGCCGCGGCGACGAATTCCGCCATGGCGAACCGGGGATGGATCCCCGGGTGCTGAAACGCACCGGCAGCCGCGCGGCGCAATCACCGGTCATCCTGGTCAAGTCTCGGGATTTTCATTAATTATTCTTCTCTCCGCCTGCGGGGAAAGGGGGGGGGCGAAGGCCGAGTGGGGTGACTTTTCGTAAAGGTCCCTCACCCGATCGCTTCGATCGGCCCTCGTCCTATCACCCGAGGGTAGGGGGCTTGCCAAACCAAACAGTTCATTGATTTTAAAGGTTAATTTGTAAAATGACCTATGCAGAATTTGTCTAGATATTTTTGACGCTGTGCAGATTTCCTCGCAGATTGAATGGCCATTTTCTATCTGAACATTATGGCTAAGCGGCGGCCTCCTGGGCTACTGCAAGCCTCTCTTCGGCGTAGCGGACTTGACACGTTGGGAAATCAGGGGAACCCTTCGCTTGGTGAATTTTCACTTGGAGGAACGTCATGGTCAGAAGAGTTTTGCCATTGGCAACGGAGATCGTGGTTCAGGACGAAGGCAGCGTGATTCCTCATCATGCGCTTGTTGTCGGGTATGACTCTTATGGTCGCGAATGGGCGATGGACAATGCAAAAGGGACCAACGTGTCGCCTCGACCTTTAGCGCAGATTACCAGGAACCGCCCCTTTAAGATTGTGCGGCGTCAACCGGCCTACAGCCCAGCCGTGATCGTTCAGCGGGCCTGGCAGCGGCGTGGCCAGTACTACAGCGCTGCGGGTTATAATTGCCAGCATTTCACGTCGGACTGCGTAACTGGGAAGCCCAAGAGTGAAACAGTTCGGAACCTTGGCGTCTTGGCAGCCGTCGCCCTGGTAGCTATTGCGATTTCACGTGACGAGTAAGATATAGCGTCAACGGTGCTCTTGATGATGTAGCGAACGCTCTGCTGCATTACGTTCTTCGATTGCTCATAGTACATGCCTTGCCATAGGATAGATTAACGCTAAGTTCTAAAAAAATTTATCCCGGACCTTGCTAGAGAACAATTTACGATACACCCAACTGATTTTTGCAAAATAAATTATGACAGCGCTAAACAATTTTATTGTCAGAACAAATTCTGGCAACTCTGAAATCCCAATAATGGCTGCAAAGCCGATATTCATTTTAGGTAAAAACGGATCAGGCAAGTCTGAACTGGTGCACCGATTTGTCAGTAGTGGCGTGCAAAATGTCATCTACATGCCCGGTGCGCGCCCGAGTTATTTCGACAATGAAGAACCGTCGATGACGGCACAGCATCGAGCCCAAATTGGACAACATCTCCAAGGCTGGAATAGGTCTGCCGAGACCCGATATCGTTCGATTGCAGGGGCAGCTCGAAACGAGAAGGCGATTCACGACCTCATCGCGGCGGAAACCCAATATTCCATAGATGCTGTCAGGGAAATAAGAAATCGAGATACGGCTGAAAATGCAATTTTGCGCCTACAGGCGGGCGAGTCGCCTTTAGCTAAAGTCAACCGTCTTTTACGTCAGGCAAATTTGCCAGTTCAGATTGAACTCGACCGTGGTCGGCTGTTGGCAAGGAGAAATGGTTCGCCGCCCTACGGTATAGCCAGAATGTCAGATGGCGAGCGAACCGCACTCGTCTTTACTGCTGACGTCACCGCCGCGACCGCCGGAACTATTTTCGTTATCGACGAACCAGAATTACACCTCCACCGCTCCATCGTCGTGCCCCTCGTCGCATCGTTGATAGCTGAACGTAGTGATTGCGGCTTCATTATCAGCACTCATGAGCTCGAACTGCCTGGCGAAATTGACAACGCGGTTGTCATTTTGGTGCGCGGAAGTGTCTGGAATGACGGTGCCGTTGCATCTTGGGATATTGACGTCTTGGATTCAACAAGTGTTCTGCCTGAGGAAGTTCGGGTAGACATTCTAGGTTCGAGGCGAAAAATACTGTTTGTAGAAGGCGGCCAAGGAAGTCTTGATCAGCCGATTTACTCGCTATTATTTCCGGAGGTGTCCGTCCGGAATCGCGCAACTTGCGCAGATGTTCGACGCGCAGTGGTCGGGCTTAATGCCTCAGATCAGATCCACAATATCCGGGCGTTTGGGATTGTTGACAATGACGCAATGACCCCCGAGTTCATCGATAGCTTAGCCAATGAGCAAGTTTTTGCATTGCCGGTATTTTCGGTTGAGAGCTTGTATTACCTGCCTGAATGTCTCAACGCGGTGGCCATTCAACAGGCGCAAACACTAGGCGGGGGACCGACCGAATTAGTTAATGTCGCTGTCGCGGGCGCCTTAATGGCACTATCGAACACCGGTACCGCTGAGCATCTAGCATCAAAAGTCAGTGAACGGCACATGCGAGACGCCCTATTAACGGTCTTACCTACGCGGGAGGCCCTAATGAACACGCCGAATGATATACAAGTAAATATTCCCTCGCCCTATCCGGGGGAATTAGCACGTTTAACGGCCATGATTGTGGGCGGTGACTTTGACGGTATCGTAAGTAGATATCCAATCAGGGAGAGCGGCGTACCCGCGGCTGTTGCCCGAGGCCTTCGTCTTCAAGCGCCATCAGATTATTATAAAGCGGTATTGTCACGGCTAACTAACGATCAATCTCTCAAAGAAGCCGTGTGTAATCGGCTCGCCCCTCTCTCACGCGCGCTCTTACATGCGTAAAGGCGCTGGCCGATGAATTCTGTTATCGACGACTAGTTTCTGAGCTCAAAATAGGGATGCCGCCGACCCAGTCGACCAGCATGTCGCCGTCCCAGACCAAGGAACGTACGCCTTCGTGAGGCAATCGGATAAGGCGGGTTTGGGGTGGCATATCAGACGTAAGGCGAAGCATCGCGCTTTAACCGGCGCAGGCAGAATGTCGAACGGGCGTGGCGGATGCCGGGGAACTTCAGCAACCGCTTACGCAGGAAGTTCTCATACCCCTCGGTGTCCTCGACCGCGGCGATGATGACATAGTCATATTCCCCCGTCGTCAGATAGGCGTCGGTGATTTCCGGCTGCTGCGCCAGGTGGCGGGAAAAGGCTTCGATCTTCTCGTCGTCGTGCTGTTCCAGATTGATTTCGATGATCACCGATAGCGGCCGGCCGATCTTTTCGGCATCCAGCAAAGCGACATAGCCCGAGATCACGCCAGCCTCTTCCATCCGCTTGATCCGCGACCAGCACGGTGTCTGCGACAACCCGACCTTGTCGGCGATGTCCTGTGTGGTAAGGTGGGCATTCTCGCGCAACAGGCGAAGTATGCGCCGGTCGGTATCGTCCAGCTCCTGGACGGGTTTGCTACGTTTCATTGCCTTTTGTGCCCTGCAGCAAAACTTTTATCTATCTTTACGCAATATAGCAGAATTTCATTCGCTTCACCAGCGGTTTGCGCACCACAGTTCGGAAGCACTTTCTTGCGGAACGGGTCTAGTATCGAAGGTAACAACGAGCGCAATCCGATAAAGTGGGTACCACTTTTCGGATAAATTGCGCGACCAGGAAAAAAGATCGTTCGAAGAACGATCTAATACAGGGACATATCGGATGCGCGCGCAGGTTACCCTTGCCGACAAGTATGAGCTGGACTCCGGCCGCGCCTTCATGACCGGGGTTCAGGCCCTGGTCCGTCTGCCCATGCTGATCCGAGAGCGCGACCGCAAGGCAGGCCTGAACACGGCCGGATTTATCTCCGGTTATCGCGGCTCACCGCTGGGTACCTACGACATGCAGTTGTCGAGCGCCCAGAAGCTACTCGATGCTCATGACATCGTCGTCCAACGCGGCATCAACGAAGACCTCGGCGCCACCGCCGTATGGGGCACCCAACACGTCCCCCTTTTCCAGGGCGCGAAAAAGGACGGCGTCTTTGGCCTGTGGTACGGCAAGGGCCCCGGCGTCGACCGCACCGGAGATGTCTTCAAACACGCCAACCTGGCCGGCACTTCGCAATATGGTGGCGTCCTGGCCCTGGCCGGCGACGACCACAGCTGCAAATCCTCGACCCTGGCCAACCAGTCGGAATTCGCCTTCTTGGATGCTGAAATGCCGACCCTGGCACCGGCGACCATCGACGAAGTCATCGACTTCGGCATGAAGGGCATTGCCCTATCGCGCTATTCCGGCTGCTGGATCGGGCTAAAAACCATCGCCGACCTGATGGACGCCTCGACCTCGGCGCACATCGATCCGACCGGCTACACCACCGTCACGCCCGATTTCGACCTGCCCGAAGGCGGTCTCAACATCCGTTTGAACGACCCGCCGGAAGCCAAGGAAATAAGGCATCGCCACTATCGCCTGCCTGCCGCCCAGGCCTTTGCTCGCGCCAACAACATCGACCGCATCGTCAGCAACTCGTCACGCCCGCGCTTCGGCATTGCCGCCACCGGCAAGGGGTTTCTACATGCGTTAGACGCTCTGCGTCTGCTCGGAATCGGTGACTCCGAAGCCCGCGATCTCGGCCTGCGCCTATGGAAGATCGGCCTCGTCTGGCCGCTCGATCCGGAGGCCGCCACCGCTTTCGCCGATGGTCTTGAGTTCGTTCTGGTCGTCGAAGAGCGCCGCAACCTGATCGAATACCAACTGCGCGACGTCCTCTACACATTGCCTGACGGCCGCCGTCCGCGCATCCTGGGCAAGAACGATGCGGCCGGCAAACCTCTGATCCGCGACACCCTGGACCTCGACACCGGCCACGTCGCCCTGGCGCTGTACGACAGCCTGCCCGAAGGCGCCCGCACCGAGGCCCGCGCCGCCGTCGCCGCGCGCCTGCGCCAGCAAGCCGTGGTCAAGGACAATGTCGTGCCGCTGCACACGCGCAAACCGTTCTTCTGCGCCGGCTGCCCGCACAATACCTCGACCACCGTGCCGGAAGGCTCGCGCGCCACAGCCGGCATCGGCTGCCACTACATGGTTCAGTTCATGCCGAACCGGAATTCGGAAATCTGCACCCACATGGGCGGGGAGGGGGTGACCTGGGTCGGCCAGGCGCCGTTCACCGAAGAGAACCACATCTTCGCCAACCTGGGCGACGGCACCTATTTCCACTCGGGTCTGCTGGCCATCCGCCAGGCTGTCGCCGCCGGCGTCAACATGACCTACAAGATCCTGTACAACGATGCCGTCGCCATGACCGGCGGGCAGCATGTCGACGGCCAACTGCATCCCGTCACGGTCGCCCAGCAGGTCGCCGCCGAAGGCGTCACCCGCATCATGATGGTGTCGGACAATCCCGACCGCTGGCGCGGCCACCCCAAGATGCCGGCTAAGGTCAGCTTCTGGCACCGCGACGACATGCCGGTCGCCGAAGAAGAACTGCGCAACACACCGGGCACCACGGTTCTGATCTTCGACCAGATGTGCGCGACCGAACTGCGCCGCCGCCGCAAGCGCGGTCTGGCCCCCAAGGCCAAGGAACGCATCTTTATCAATCCCGCCGTCTGCGAAGGCTGCGGCGACTGCTCCGCCAAGTCGAACTGCATTGCCGTCGGCCCCAAGGAAACCGACCTCGGCCGTAAGCGCGAGATCGACCAGTCGGCGTGTAATATCGACACCAGTTGCGTCAAGGGCTTCTGCCCCTCCTTCGTCTCACTGGACGGCGCACAACTCAAAAAGGCGCAGGTCTCCGACGTCGACGCGATCATCGCCGACCTGCCCGAAATCACCCCACCGCAGCTGTCGGCCGAACCCTACAATATCCTGCTGACCGGTATCGGCGGTCTGGGCGTGACCTCGCTTAGCGCCATGGTCGGCATGGCGGCGCACCTGGACGCCATCGAAGTCTTGGCCGTCGACCAGATCGGCCTGGCCCAGCGCGGCGGTGCCGTTGACGCCCATATCCGCCTCGCTGCACCCGGAGCCATGCTGCCGGGCGGCCGCATTCCCTTCGCCGAAGCCGATGTGCTGATCGCCGCCGACATGGTCACCGCCCACGGCAAGGCCTGCCTGCCGCTGATGGACGCCGCACGCACGAAGGGCTTCCTCAACTCGGCACTGACGCCGACGGCGGAATTCACGCTCAACACCGAAACCAAGTTCGACAGCGTCTCCATGCTGCGCCGGGTCAAGGCGGCGACGCGCGACCTGAACGCCTTCGACGCGTCTGGCCTGTCGCGCAAATATCTTGGCGATGCCGTCTACACCATCATGGTTGTGCTGGGCGCCGCCTGGCAGGCCGGGACCGTGCCGCTGAGCCGCGCCGCCATCGAGAAGGCGATCGAGCTGAACGGTGCCGAGGTTAAGTCCAATCTGCGCGCCTTTGCCCTGGGTCGCGCCTTCGTCGCCGGGCGCCTGAACACGTCGAAAAAAGTGGAGGAGACCTTCGACCTCGACGCTTTCATCGCCGCCCGTATGACTGACCTGGAAGCCTACCAGGACGAAGCCTATGCCCGCGACTACAAGGCGTTGGTCGACATCGCGCGCAAGGCCGAAGCGAAGTTCGGCACGACCACCTTCACCGAAGCCGTGGCGCGCTATGCCTTCAAGCTGAAGGCCTATAAGGACGAGTACGAGGTCGCGCGGCTTTACCTCGATCCGGCGTTCCGGGCGCAACTCGCGGCCCAGTTCGAAAACCCGGATAAGGTCAGCGTCTTCCTGGCGCCGCCGCTGTTCGGCGAGAAGGACGCCCACACCGGACTTCCCAAAAAGCGGAAGTTTGGGCCGTGGATCTTCAAGGCCTTTGCCGTCCTGTCGGCGCTGAAAGGCCTGCGCGGCACCACCTTCGACATTTTCGGCTACAGCGAAGAACGCCGCATGGAGCGCCGGCTGATCGGCGACTATGCGCAACTGATCAACCGTCTGGCCCGCGAACTGGCGCCGCATAACTTCGATCTGGCGGTCGCCCTGGCGCGTCTGCCGGAAGACATCCGCGGCTTCGGCCATATCAAGCAGGCCAATCACGCCAAGGCCCGAACCAAATGGACCGAACTGCTGACCCAGTTCGAGGCCGCCCAACCCCCAAAACCTTACAACGATAAAGTGCTTACCAAGGAAGTTGCTCATGTTTGACCATCCCGATTTTGACGCCCACGAAAAGGTCCTGTTCGTCAACGACGCCGCCACGGGCCTGCGCGCCATTATCGCCGTCCACTCGACGGCGCTGGGCGCAGCGGCGGGCGGTTGCCGGCTGTGGTCCTATGCCGCGGATGCGGACGCCTTGACCGACGCCCTGCGCCTGTCGCGTGGCATGTCGTACAAGAACGCCATGGCCGACCTGCCCATGGGCGGCGGCAAGTCGGTGATCCTGGGGCCTGTCGCTTCTGAAAAGCGTGAAGCGGTTCTGGAAGCCTTTGGCCGCGCCGTCGACACCCTGAGCGGCCAGTACATCACCGCCGAAGACGTCGGCGTCTCGGTCGCGGATATGCAGATCGTGGCCCGTACGACGAAACACGTCTCGGGCCTCAGCGCTGCGGCCGGCAAGTCGGGCGGCGATCCGTCCCCGTTCACCGCGCGCGGCGTTCGCGTCGGCATCGAGTCTGCCGTCCGTGCCCGCCTCGGCCGAACGGAACTGGCGGGCCTCAGTGTCGCCGTTCAGGGCCTGGGCCATGTCGGCATGTATCTGTGCCAGGAACTGAATGAGATGGGCGCGAACCTGATCGTTGCCGACATCAACCCGGCGCGCGTCTCGGAAGCCCAGATGCGTTTCGGCGCGGTCGGCGTCTCGGTCGACGATATCCTGACCCAGCCCGTCGACGTTGTAGCGCCGTGCGCTCTGGGCGGCACGATCACCGAATATGTCGCGCGCTATATCCGCGCTTCGGTGGTGGCGGGGGCCGCCAACAATCAGCTGCTGACGGCGGAAGCCGGCCGTATCCTTGGTGAGCGCGGTGTGCTGTATGCACCGGACTATGTCATCAACGCCGGCGGCATCATCATGGTCCAGGGCGAAATCTCCGGCGACAACGATGCCGACCTGATCCGCGCCCGCGTCGATGCCATCGGGCCGCGCCTGGACGCCATCTTCGCCACGGCGAAAAGCGATAATGTGATCACAAACGAGGTTGCCGATTCCATGGCGCGCGTTAAACTTGACGCTGCCCGGCGGATGCGTGCCCGCATCGCGGCGTAATATTCAAAGAGGCCCCTCCGTCTCAACGCGTTTCGCCCATAGGGGGCTCACTTCCTCTTCTCCTCCCCATTTCTTCAATGGGGAGGTGGCGAGCAAGGGAGCCTTCTTGAGGGCGACCGCGTCGAGACGGAGGGGTCCTCTTACGGACATAGAAACGAGAGCGGAATGCGCGACATCCATCACTTCATCAACGGCCAGTCCGTACCAGGCACCTCAGGCCGTTTTGGCGACATTTACGATCCCAATACCGGCAAGATCCAGGCCCGCGTGGCGCTGGCTTCCGGCGCCGAGATCGATGACGCCGTGCAAAAGGCGGTCAAGGCGCAAGCCGGATGGGGCGCGACCAACCCGCAACGCCGCGCCCGCGTCATGTTTGCCTTCAAGGCCCTGCTGGAAAAGCATATGGACGAATTGGCCGTTCTGCTGTCCAGCGAGCACGGCAAGGTCGTCGCCGACTCCAAGGGCGACATCCAGCGCGGCCTGGAGGTGGTGGAATTTGCCTGCGGCATCCCGCACCTGCTGAAAGGCGACTATACCGAAGGCGCCGGCCCGGGCATCGATGTCTATTCGTTGCGTCAGCCCCTGGGTGTCGTCGCCGGCATCACCCCGTTCAACTTCCCGGCCATGATCCCGCTGTGGATGTCGGCGGTCGCGCTTGCGTGTGGCAATGCCTTTATCCTCAAGCCGTCGGAAAAGGACCCGTCGGTGCCGGTGCGCCTGGGCGAACTGCTGATCGAGGCCGGCCTGCCCGAAGGCGTGTTCCAGGTCGTCCATGGCGACAAGGAGGCCGTTGACGCGCTTCTGGTCCATCCCGATATCCGGGCGATCAGCTTTGTTGGCTCGTCCGATATAGCACAATATGTCTACGCCACGGGTTCGGCCCACGGCAAACGAGTCCAGGCCATGGGCGGGGCCAAGAACCACGGCATCATCCTGCCCGACGCCGACCTCGATCAGGTCGTCCGCGATATTGTCGGCGCCGCCTATGGCTCAGCCGGCGAACGCTGTATGGCGCTTCCGGTGGCCGTTCCGGTCGGCGCCAAGACGGCCGATGCCTTTATCGAACGTATGACCGACGCCGCCCGGGCGTTGAAGGTCGGTGTCTCGACCGATGCCGAAGCTCATTACGGCCCGGTGATTTCGGCCGCCCATAAGGCAAAGGTCGAGGCCTACATCCAGATGGGAGTCGACGAAGGCGCCGACCTGGTGCTCGACGGTCGCGGCCTGAAGCTGCAAGGCCATGAGGATGGCTATTTCATCGGCCCGACCCTGTTCGACAAGGTGACGCCGCAGATGAAGTCCTACCAGGACGAGATCTTCGGCCCGGTCCTTCAGGTCATCCGCGCTGAAACCCTGGAAGAGGCGGCCGCTCTGCCGTCGCAACACGCCTACGGCAATGGTGTCGCCATCTTTACCCGCAACGGCCTGGCGGCGCGCGAATTCGTCTCCAAGGTCAATGTCGGCATGGTGGGTATCAATGTGCCGATCCCCGTGCCGGTGGCCTATCACAGCTTCGGCGGTTGGAAGCGCTCGGCCTTTGGCGACCTGAACCAGTACGGCGAGGACGGGGTGCGCTTCTACACCAAGGTCAAGACGGTGACCTCGCGCTGGCCGGATGGCGATATCGGCGACCAGGCCTTTATCATTCCGACGATGAAATAGGATGCAGATCGTAGACTTCGAACAAAAGGGCCGGGTGGCGGTGGTGACCTTGAATCGCCCCGAAGCCCTCAACGCGCTCAACTACCAGACCATGACGGAGCTGAGCGCGCTAATCGTCCAGATCGACCGCAATCCGGAGATTGCCGTGACAGTGATCACCGGTGCGGGCAGGGCGTTCGCCGCCGGCGCCGATATCAAGGAGATGGCGGGGCGCGATGTCGCCGACATGTACCTGAACGACTATTTTGCCGGCTGGGATGCTTTTGCCGCCTGCCGTAAGCCGGTGATCGCCGCGGTCAATGGCTTTGCGCTGGGCGGCGGGTGTGAACTGGCCATGATGTGCGACCTGATCATCGCTTCGGACAAGGCCAAGTTCGGACAGCCGGAAATCAAGCTGGGTGTGACGCCGGGCATGGGCGGGTCTATCCGCCTGACCAAGGCCATCGGCAAGGCCAAGGCGATGGATATGGTCCTGACCGGGCGGATGATCGATGCGGCCGAAGCTGACCGGATCGGCTTGGTCAGCCGGGTGGCTCCGCATGACGAACTGATGACCGTGGCCATGGAAGCGGCGGAGACGATCGCGGGCTATGGTCTGCCGGCGATTCTGGCGGCCAAGGAGATGGTCGGCCGGGCTCTGGAACTGCCGACGACCGAAGGCGTGCGGTTTGAACGGAGGCTGTTTACGGCGCTGTTTGCGACGGAAGACCAGAAGGAAGGCATGGCGGCGTTTGCCGAAAAGCGGCCGCCGCAGTTTAAGGATCGCTGACAAATTA
>NZ_GL883080.1:72733-104060 GCF_000204015.1 Asticcacaulis biprosthecium C19
ATTCATGCACCGGAAACCGGGCATGCCCCTCACCCTAACCTCTCCCCGTGAAGAACGGGGAGAGGGGTAAAAAACAGGGACGGACATGCTCAACGACGACCAGGTGATGATCCAGGAGGCAGCGCAGCGGTTTGCTTACGACAAGCTGCGCCCCTATGCCGGCCTGTGGGATGAAACCAAGCACTTCCCCGTCGAGGTCATGCGCGAAGCCGCCGGCCTGGGCTTTGCCGCGATTTACACCGGCGAAGAACACGGCGGGTCAGGCCTGTCGCGTCTCGACGGCGTTATCATCTTCGAACAGTTGTCGCGCGGCTGCATCGCCACGGCGGCGTTTCTGTCGATCCACAACATGTGTACCTGGATGATCGACAGCTTCGGTTCCTCAGACCTTCGTGCGCAGTGGGTGCCGAAACTGGCGACGATGGAGACCATTGCCAGCTACTGCCTGACCGAACCGGGCTCCGGTTCCGATGCCGCCTCGATGAAGACCCGCGCCGTGCGTGACGGCGACAGCTTCGTCCTCAACGGCTCGAAACAGTTCATCTCCGGCGCCGGTGTTTCCGATCTTTACGTGGTGATGGCGCGGCTCGACGATGGCATTTCCACGTTTCTCGTAGTAAAGGACACGCCGGGCCTAAGCTTCGGCGCCAATGAAAAGAAGATGGGCTGGAACGCCCAACCAACGCGACAGGTGACCTTCGACAACCTGTGCATTCCGGCGGATAACCTGCTCGGTACGCCGGGCGATGGTTTCAAATATGCCATGAAGGGCCTGGACGGCGGCCGGCTCAACGTTGCCGCCTGCAGTCTCGGTGGCGCCCAGGACGCGCTGGACCGTGCGCTCGCCTATGCCGGCGAACGCTCGCAATTCGGCAAACATCTCAATGCCTTCCAGGCGACGCAGTTCAAACTGGCCGATATGGAAACCGAACTGTCGGCGTCGCGCACACTTCTGTATGAAGCGGCGGCGAAACTCGATGCCAAAACCCCGGACGCCACGCGGTGGTGCGCCATGGCCAAGCGCTTTGTCACCGACACGTGCTCGAAAATCGCCAACGACGCCCTGCAGATCCACGGCGGCTATGGCTATCTCCATGACTATGGCGTCGAACGCATCGTCCGCGATCTACGCGTGCATCAGATCCTGGAAGGCACCAACGAGATCATGCGCGTCATCATTGCCCGGGATATGTTGAAATGAGCGACGTGATTATCCGGGTTGAAAAGGGAGTCGGCCGGATCACTCTGAACCGGCCCCAGGCACTGCATGCCCTGACGACCGAAATGTGCGCAGCCATCGATGCCGCCCTTATTGCCTGGCAAGACGATCCGCAAGTCCGCGCCGTCCTGGTCGACCACGCCGACGGGACGCGCGGCTTCTGCGCCGGCGGCGATATCCGCAAGGTCGCCCAGTCCGGCCGCGGCGACGGTGTCGAGGCGCGCGAGTTCTTCGCCGTCGAATACACCATGAATGTGCGCATCAAACGCTTCCCCAAGCCCTATATCGCCATCATCGACGGCATCACCATGGGCGGCGGCGTTGGGCTGTCGGTCCATGGCTCACACCGCATCGCCACCGAACGCACGGTCTTCGCCATGCCAGAAACCGGCATTGGCCTGTTTCCCGATGTCGGCGGGGGCTGGTTCCTGCCGCGGCTGGAAGGCGAACTGGGCACCTGGCTGGCCCTGACGGGGGCGCAGCTGCGTGGCAGCGATGTCGTGGCCGCCGGGATCGCCACCCATTTCGTTCCGATGGACCGGATCGAGGCGCTCAAAGGCGATATGCTGGCCCATGGCGCGGACGTCGTCACACGTTACGCCGAGACGGTTTCGCCGGCCGCCTATGCCAGGCACGTGGACATGATCAACCGATGCTTCGGCAACGACACCATGACAGCGATTTCGATTGCCCTGAATGGCGGCGACGACTGGGCGCGGGAGCAGGCGAAAATCCTCACCAAACGTTCGCCGCAGTCGCTGGCCGTATCGCTGCGGCAACTGCGCGAGGGCCGCAAGCTGGACAGTTTCGAAGATGTCATGCGCATGGAATACCGCATCGCCAGCCGCATCACCTCGACGCGTGACTTTTCCGAAGGCGTGCGTGCCGTGATAGAAGACAAGGATCAGTCGCCGGACTGGGTTGCCGAACTGACCGAAGGCGCGATCGAGGTATTCTTCCAATCGCTTGGAACTATGGATCTGCAATTTCCGGATATATCGTCATGAAGATCGCCTTTATCGGCCTGGGGCATATGGGCTCGGGCATGGCCGCCAACCTGGTCAAGGCCGGACATGAGGTCCGCGCCTTCGACATCAGCACCGAGGCGGTCGCTCAGGCTGTCGCTGCGGGCGCTGTGGTCGCATCTTCGGTCACCGACGCCTGCCGTGACGCCGAAGCTGTGGTGACCATGCTGCCGGCGGGTCAGCACGTCGTGTCGGTCTATAGCCAGGTGTTCGACGCCGTCCCCCAAACCGCCATCTTGATCGACTGTTCGACCATCGACGTCGCCACGGCACGCGAGGTAGCCACCCAGGCCGATGCAAAAGGCTTTGCCATGGTCGACGCGCCGGTGTCGGGCGGCGTCGCGGGCGCCCAAGCCGGTACCCTGACCTTTATGTGCGGCGGCACGGCAGAGGCCTTTGCGCGCGCCGAAGTGGTGCTCAACCCCATGGGTAAGGCGGTGATCCACGCCGGCGCGGCCGGGGCCGGGCAGGCGGCCAAGATCTGCAACAACATGCTACTGGCCATCACCATGATCGGCACCTGCGAAGCCTTTGCCCTGGCCGAAAAGCTGGGTCTGAACGACCAGGTGTTTTTCGACATCGCCTCAAAGGCCTCGGGCCAGAACTGGTCCATGACCGCCTACTGTCCGGTGCCGGGACCGGTGCCGTCCTCGCCGGCTAATCGCGATTACCAGCCGGGCTTCGCGTCGGCGCTAATGCTGAAGGACCTGACCCTGGCCATGCAGGCAGCGGCGCAGGCCAATGCCGATACGCCGCTGGGCGCGAAGGCCCATGCCCTGTATGACGCCATATGTGCCCAGGGCCACGCTGGCCAGGATTTTTCGTATATGATCGAGCGCATACGGCGGGGGGCTTGATTACCTCATGTCCTGTGCCATGCTCAGGACATGAAGCGTTTCTTGTTCCTGATGGTGATCACGGCAGGCCCGGTGGCTGCGGACCCGCGCGATGACGTCCTCACCTTCATCAATATCGAAAGAGAGATTGCCGGGTGCCCGGCCCTGACCGTCAACCGCACCCTGGAGGCGGTCGCCCTGGCCCATAGCGAAGCCATGGCCGAGGAGGACTTTTTCTCCCACGTCGATCGCGACCGGCGAAGGCCTGCCGACCGGGTTACCGCGGCGGGATATACCTGGTTGATGGCGGGGGAAAATATCAGTGCGGGATATGTCGATCCGGAAGCGACGGTTATTGGGTGGATGAACAGTCCGCGCCATCGCGCCAACATCCTGACCTGCGCCTATACTGAGACGGGCATCGGCCACGCCTATAATCCGGATGACGGCGGTGAGGTGAAGTACGGCCACTACTGGACCCAGGTCTTCGGCCGGCCGATGCCGAAAGATAGGTAGGGCTAAAAATCCGACGCGAAAAAAAACGCCACTAGTCTGGCGCAGTGTGTCGCGCGCCAATGATGCCGAGGCAGGAATCTCTTTATCTTGCCTCGGACAGCAATAAAGGGTTTTGACCACGAACCATACGAACAGACACGAACATTAAAGAACAAATCGTTCTATCTGGGCCTTTGGATGTGTTCCGAAATTTATGAGTAAGCCGAGCCTGAGTTTGGTCGCTTTAAGATAATTCAGTATCTGCGCGCGATGCGCGCTTGAAATTTCCTGACATACCTTCAACTCGAGAATGATCGCCTCGTAGCAAATAAAGTCGGGTTGATAGGTTTGCGTCAGCGCCTGACCTTTGTAGGTGAGGCTGACCGTTTTGTGTTGCGAGAAAGGAATATTTCGAAGTTCGAACTCCTTCGCCAAGCACTCCTGGTAAACCGCCTCAAGGAAGCCCGATCCCATCTCTCGATTGACGTCGAAGATGGCGCCCTGAATGGCAAACACTTCGTCCCTGAAAAGCACATCATCCATGTTCGTGTCTGTTCGTGTGGTTCGTGGTTAAGAAACTTTCTGATCGCCCGGACCGGATTGCAAGAAAGATTTTTGACCACGAACCACACGAACAGACACGAACTTCAGGATCACTGAAACTATTGTGCGAAATCATGAGGTCAGACCACGGCGCGAAGCGCCATTGAGATTATGGGAATGTTGCGCGGCGGGCCGACTTATCCTGAAATCCGTAGTCCCACTTGGCATAAGACGTGCCGCAATATGGTCAGCAGTTAGGTCCTGAAGTTCGTGCTGTTCGTGTGGTTCGTGGTCAGAAGTTCTTTTTTTATGATCCGAGCAAAACAAACCCATGCTGTCACTGCCCAGGATCTCACCCCATCCGCGACGAATCATCAAATTTGTAGCGGCTGTTCCGCGTGAGACTCTGAATCGAAAAGCCGTTGGTATCAGACGAGGTCCACAGGAACCCGCACCCAGCCTTCCATCAGCACGCGGGCGCTGCGGCTCATCAGAGCTTTTTTGACCTGCCACTGGCCGTCCACCTGAACAGCCTCCGCGCCAACGCGCAAAGTGCCCGAGGGATGGCCGAAGCGCACGGACGTGCGTTCGCCGCCGCCCGCAGCCAGGTTGACCAGGGTGCCCGGAACCGCCGCCGCCGTGCCGATCGCCACCGCCGCCGTGCCCATTATGGCGTGGTGCAACTTGCCCATCGACAATGCCCGCACACAAAGGTCGATATCGCCCGCTGCCACCGCCTTGCCGCTGGAGGCGACATAGTCCGCCGGTGGCGCCACAAAGGCCACCTTGGGCGTGTGCTGGCGCTTGGCGGCTTCGGACAGGTCGGCAATCAAGCCCATGCGCAGGGCGCCATAGGCCCGGATGGCCTCGAACCGCGCCAAGGCTTCGGCATCGCTATTGATGGCGTCCTGAAGCTCGGTGCCGGCATAGCCGATATCCGCCGAATTGACGAAGATGGTCGGGATACCGGCATTGATCATCGTAGCCTTCAAGGTGCCAACGCCCGGCACCTCCAGGTCGTCGACCAGGTTGCCGGTCGGGAACATGGAACCCCCATCGCCGTCTTCGGCCGGGTCGAGGAATTCCAACTGGATCTCAGCCGCCGGGAAGGTCACGCCGTCCAGCTCGAAATCGCCGGTTTCCTGCACCTCGCCGGCGGTCATCGGGACATGGGCGATGATGGTCTTGGCGATATTGGCTTGCCAGATGCGCACCGTGCACAGGCCGTCCGCGGGTACATCTCCGACCAGGCCGTTCGAAATGGCGAACGGCCCGACCGCTGCCGACAGGTTGCCGCAATTGCCGCTCCAGTCAATGAAGGCGCTGTCGATCGACACCTGTCCGAACAGGTAGTCGACATCGTGGGCTGAGCGCGTGCTCTTCGCCAGGATGACCACTTTCGACGTCGAGGAGGTCGCCCCGCCCATTCCATCGGTCTGCTTGCCGTAGGGGTCGGGGCTGCCGATCACCCGCAGCAGCAACCGGTCGCGCGCTTCGACGTCGTCCGGCAAATCCTCGCGCCGGAAGAAGACGCCCTTGCTGGTGCCGCCGCGCATATAGGTCGCCGGAATACGAATCTGTCCCGTCATGCCACCTTCGCCTGTTCCAGGAAATCGCGGGCAAAGCGTTGCAACACGCCGCCGGCCTCGTAGATCGATACCTCTTCGGCCGTGTCCAGCCGACAGGTGACCGGCACGTCGACGGTCTCGCCCGAGCGACGATGGATGACCAGCGTGACTGTACCGCGGGGTGTCAGGTCGCCACGAACATCATAGGTCTCGGTGCCGTCGATGCCCAGCGACTGTCGCGTCGTGCCGGCCAAAAACTCCAGCGGCAGGACCCCCATGCCGATCAGATTGGTGCGGTGAATGCGCTCGAAACCCTCAGCCGCGATGGCCTCGACCCCGGCCAGGCGCACGCCCTTGGCGGCCCAGTCACGGCTTGAGCCCTGGCCGTAGTCAGCGCCGGCGATGATGATCAAAGGCTGCTTGCGCTCCATATAGGTTTCGATCGCTTCCCACATCCGCATGACCTGGCCGTCGGGCTCCAATCGCGTCAGCGAACCCTTTTGGATCGCGCCATCGACCACAGCCATCTCGTTCATCAGGGTCGGGTTGGCGAAGGTGGCGCGTTGGGCGGTCAAGTGGTCGCCGCGGTGGGTGGCGTAGGAGTTGAAGTCTTCTTCGGGCACCTGCATGCGCAGCAGATATTCGCCGGCGGCGCTGTCGGCCAAAATCGCGTTGGACGGCGACAAATGGTCGGTGGTGATGTTGTCAGGCAGCACCGCCAAGGGCCGCATGCCGGTCAGGCTGCGTTCACCGGCCAGGGCGCCCTCCCAATACGGCGGGCGCCGGATATAGGTGCTTTGCGGCCGCCAGTCATACAGCGGATCGACGGGCTTGCCGCGGGCAGCGAAGTTGAACATCGGATCGTAGACGCTGCGGAACTGCTCCGGCTTGACGCTTTGGGCGACGATGGCGTCGATCTCGGCATCGTCCGGCCAGATATCGATCAGCCGGACTTCGGCGCCATCGGGCCCATAGCCCAGCACATCCTTTTCGATGTCGAAGCGGATGGTACCGGCGATGGCATAGGCGATCACCAGGGGCGGTGAGGCCAGAAACGCCTGTTTGGCATAGGGGTGGATGCGGCCGTCGAAATTGCGGTTCCCCGACAAAACGGCGGTGGCATAGAGATCGCGGTCGATGATCTCCTGCTGGATGGCGGGATCCAGCGCGCCGCTCATGCCGTTGCAGGTGGTACAGGCAAAGGCGACGATGCCAAAGCCCAGCTTTTCCAGCTCCGGCAATAAGCCGGCGTCTTCGAGATAGAGCTGCACCGCCTTGGAACCCGGCGCCAGGGACGACTTGACCCACGGCTTGCGCATCAGCCCCTTGGCATTGGCATTGCGCGCCAGAAGTCCGGCGGCGATAACATTGCGCGGGTTGGAGGTGTTGGTGCAGCTGGTGATCGCCGCGATGATGACGGCGCCGTCAGGCATATGGCCCGGGGTATCGACCCAGGCGCCGGCAATGCCGCGCGCCGCCAGGTCCGAGGTCGGCAGGCGTTTATGCGGATTGGACGGCCCGGCCATGGTGCGGACCACGCTCGACAGGTCAAACGTCAGAACGCGCGGATATACCGCCGTCTTCAAGGCGTCCGCCCACAGGCCGGCGGCCCTGGCATAGATTTCGACCAGCCGCACCTGTTCGGCGGCGCGACCGGTTAGGGTCAGGTAGTCGAGGGTCTGCTGGTCGATGGCGAACATGGCCGCCGTGGCGCCGAATTCCGGCGTCATGTTGGAGATGGTGGCGCGGTCGCCCAGGGTCAGGGCCGCGGCCCCTTCGCCGAAGAATTCGAGATAGGCGCCGACGACCTTTTCCTTGCGCAGGAATTCGGTCAGGGCCAGCACCACGTCGGTGGCGGTGATGCCGGGGCCGGGGCGGCCGGTCAGTTCGACACCGATAATGTCCGGCAACCGCATCCACGACGCCCGGCCCAGCATGACGTTTTCGGCCTCCAGCCCGCCGACTCCGATGGCGATGACGCCCAAAGCATCGACATGCGGGGTATGGCTGTCGGTACCCACCAAAGTATCGGGAAAGGCGATGCCGTCGATGGCGTGTATCACCGGCGACATGCGTTCCAGGTTGATCTGGTGCATGATGCCGTTGCCGGGCGGGATGACCTCGACATTGCGAAAGGCCTTGCGCGTCCAGTCGATGAAGTGGAAGCGGTCCTCGTTGCGGCGGTCTTCGATGGCGCGGTTGCGGGCGAAGGCGTCCTTGACGTCGCCGCCGTATTCCACGGCCAGCGAATGGTCGACGATGAGCTGCGTCGGCACGACCGGATTGACCTGGGCCGGATCTCCGCCCTGGGCCGCGATGGCGTCGCGCAACCCGGCCAGGTCGACCAGGGCGGTTTGCCCCAGGATGTCGTGGCAGACGACCCGCGCCGGGAACCACGGAAAGTCATGGTCCTGACGCCGTTCGATCAATTGCCGCAGGCTGCGTTCCAGGATGGCGGGATCGCAGCGCCGGACCAGGTTTTCGGCATGAACGCGCGACGTATAGGGCAGGGTGGCGTACGCGCCCGGCGTGATGGCGTCGACGGCTTCGCGGGCGTCGAACCAGTCGAGATCGGTGCCGGGGAGGGGCTTGCGATAGGTCATTACGGGCGGTCGTTGAGCGGCACGAAGGGGCGATCTTCCGGGCCGGTATAATTGGCATTGGGCCGGATGATCTTGCCGTCCTGGCGTTGTTCGATAACGTGCGCCGACCAACCCGAGGTGCGGGAGATAACAAACAGAGGCGTGAACATGGCGGTCGGCACGCCCATCATATGGTAGCTGACGGCGCTGAACCAATCGAGATTGGGGAACATCTTCTTGATCTCCCACATCACGCTTTCCAACCGCTCGGCGATGTTGAACATCTTCATATTGTGCTGTTCGGCCGACAACGCCTTGGCGACGGCCTTGATGGCTTCGTTGCGCGGATCGCCGACCGTATAGACGGGGTGACCGAAGCCGATAACGACCTCCTTGGCGGCGACTCTTTGGCGGATATCGGCCTCGGCTTCGTCGGGCGTGTCGTAGCGCTTCTGGATGTCGAAGGCGAATTCGTTGGCGCCGCCGTGTTTCGGGCCGCGCAGCGCGCCGATGGCACCGGCAATGGCGCTGTAAAAATCAGAGCCGGTGCCGGCAACGACCCGCGCGGCGAAGGTCGAGGCGTTGAACTCATGTTCGGCATAGAGGATCAGCGAGGTGTGCATGGCGCGCACCCAGGACTCGCTGGGCTTTTTGCCGTGCAGCAGGTGCAGGAAGTGGCCGCCGATGCTGTCGTCGTCGGTTTCGACCTCGATGCGGCGGCCGTTATGGCTGAAGTGGTACCAATAGAGCAGCATCGAGCCGAAGCTGGCCATCAGCTTGTCGGCGATATCGCGCGCGCCGGGGTGGTTGTGGTCGTCGCGCTCCGGCGTCAGGCAGCCCAGGGTCGAAACGCCGGTACGCATGACATCCATGGGGTGGGCCGACGGCGGCAGGCTTTCGAGGACGGTTTTGAGGTTGGCGGGAAGTCCGCGCAGGCTTTTCAGCTTGGTCTTGTAGGCGTCCAGTTCGGTGCGGTTGGGGAGCTTGCCGTGGACCAGGAGGAAGGCGATTTCCTCGAACTCGGACGTAGCGGCCAGGTCGAGGATATCGTAGCCGCGATAGGCCAGGTCATTGCCGGTGCGCCCGACGGTGCAGAGCGCGGTATTGCCGGCGACCGTGCCGGAAAGCGCGACGGATTTCTTGGGCTTGAATGCGGTGGGGGTTTCGGCGGCAGTGTCCATGGTGTGGCTCCCTGTTTTATTTTTTGACCACGAACCACACGAACAGCACGAACTTCAGGGTTTGATTGCACCCGCCGCGTAGCAGCATCATCTTTTAAGAGGTCCACAGATTTCACAGATTTCACAGATTAAGCGCCGAACCTAATCTGTGTAATCTGTGAAATCTGTGGATCACCTTTACTTGAGTTGCCGCTGCGCGGCGGGTTCAGAACAATCCTGAAGTTCGTGCCGTTCGTGTGGTTCGTGGTTGAATCCTCTTATTTCTGTCCGCTAAATAGCGTGTCTAACTTGTCCTCGAAATCCGACGAGCAACGCAATCTTCAAGGTTTGCCGGCACCCGCCGCGCAGCGGCAACATCTTTTAGTGGATCCACAGATTACACAGATTTCACAGATTAAGCGCCGAACCTTATCTGTGTAATCTGTGAAATCTGTGGATCACCTTTACTTTAATTGCCGCTGCGCGGCGGGTTCAGAATGATCCTGAAGTTCGTGCTGTTCGTGTGGTTCGTGGTTGAATCCTTTTACTTCTGTCCGCTGAACAGCGTGTCCAGCTTGTGCTCGAAATCCCAATACCCAATCCGATCATACAGTTCTTCGCGCGTCTGCATGGTCTCGAGCACGTTCTTCTGATGGCCGTCGCGGCGCACAGCCTCATAGACCGCTTCCGCCGCCTTGTTCATCGCCCGGAAGGCCGACAGCGGATACAGCTGGATCGCCACGCCCGCGGAGGCCAGTTCCTCACGCGTGAACAAAGGCGTCTTGCCGAATTCGGTGATGTTGGCCAAAACCGGCACACCCACCGCATCGACAAACCGGCGATAGGTGTCCAGATCATAGGCGGCCTCGGCGAAGATCCCGTCCGCCCCAGCCTCAACGCATTTGACCGCGCGTTCGATGGCGGCGTCGACGCCGTCAACCGCGATGGCGTCCGTCCGGGCGATCAGAAAGAAATCCGGATCGGTCTTGGCGTCGGCCGCAGCCTTGACCCGGTCGACCATCTCGTCGGTCGAGACGATCTCCTTGCCGGGACGGTGACCGCAGCGTTTCGCCCCGACCTGGTCTTCGATATGGCAGGCGGCAGCGCCGAATTTGATCAGCGACTTGACGGTGCGTTCGATATTGAAGGCCGACGGACCGAAGCCGGTGTCGATATCGACCATCAACGGCAGGTCGCAGACATCGGTGATGCGGCGGACATCGATCAGCACGTCATCGAGGTTATTGATCCCCAGATCCGGCATGCCCAAAGATCCGGCAGCGACCCCGCCACCGGACAGATAGATGGCGCGATACCCAGCGCGTTTGGCCAGAAGGGCATGATTGGCATTGATGGTGCCGATGACCTGCAACGGGGATTCCGCCGCCAGGGCGTCACGGAATTTGCGGCCGGCGGAAACGAGAGCCATCTTTGGGTTCCTCTTATGCTTTTTGCTCAGGTCGTATCGATTGATACGATCCAAGTCAATTCCACATATAGGCCTACACCATAGCTGCGGTCAATTCAACGTTCGTTGAAAATTTACACGTGCCCATCATGGCTCTATGACGTCGAATGGCCCACCGGCGGCAGCCTTGATGAATTTACGGTCGAACGTCACCATCGCATCGCAGTGGGCCGCCGCTCCAAGATGCAGGGCGTCGGCGAAATCCATGCCGGCTTCGGCTCGATCCAGGGCCTGAGCCAATAGGGTCGGATTTTCGACGGTGACCTGGGCAAGACCGGCGAATCCTCGAAAAGCTTTGCAGATCGACGTCGTGGAAAAGTCGTAGACGCTGCGCAGAACCCATTCGCTTTCGAGAAAGACCGTTGTGGCGACAAAAACGTCATGGCCACCGACAAAAGCGCGCGCCTTTTGAGATTGTTCCGGATGATCGCCCGTCAGGAAGCGAACCAGGACATTGGTGTCAATCGCCTGCATGCCGCCGCTTCGCTTCTGCCAGAACGCCCTGATCCATATCTTCCAAGGACTTGGGTGCCCCGTTCCAGGCCAGGCAGGCATAGACGTCGTCTATCTGCGTCGTGGGAAATAGCGGCGCCTGTCTCAGCAGCACCCCGTCCTGCGTTTCTTCGACCGTCAGCCGCGTCCCGGCCTTCCATTGACGAAGATCGCGAATGGCTTTGGGGAGAATGACCTGACCCTTGGTGGAGACGGTCGTCGTGACGGATGTGGGCAAATGCGGCAAGGCGGACATGGACGTCTCCATAGGTAAGACGAAAGTAAGATAGCCGCTTTTGTCGATGCTTGCAAGAAGCCGAGGTCATTGAGGCAGGCCCTGTCCTATGACTTGGTTTAGCTCGCCCGGTAGCGAAGCCGGCTGCGTAGCGCTCTGCAAGAGAGCTGGCGCAGCAGCCGGCTAAGCGTGTGATCTTCGAGCACTAATCGCGTGTCTTACCCGAAGGCGGTAATTGTGACTGACCCCATTTCGGTTGCTGTGGCAACCGAGGTACCCGGTAAAAGGTGGGCGATATCGGCGGATCATAGCCGATGGACGGGGCGTGCCCGGCGCGACTTCTGGGCCTTTCGGAATTAAGGCTTCTGTATGCCGTCACTAAATTACCACGCGCCGAATTTCGAGAAAAGCTCCGTCTGGCCATCTGAAAATCACACTTTTTTGATGCGTGAATCCCTGCAAAATGGTATGTTTTGCATTTCGAATGGAGCAAGTTTTTATGTCAGTTTCTGTTGATATAGCAGACCGTCTGTATGACTACACGGACGAAGAAAAAGCAGCCAACGCTGTAGCTGAATTTCAGGGACTTAATGGGCTTGACGACCAAGCTGTGGTGGCCCTTTGGAAGAGCCAATCCGATCCACGCCGCGCGGATCTAGAAAAACGAATTTTCGAGGCCGTAGATGCGAATGGCAGCACGAAAAGGGCCCGTGAACATGTGGTGGCTGGAGTCTGCCTACTCGTCGAGTAGGTGATCCGTTCGCGAATAGCTAACTCGATCGCGTTTCGTCGCGGGAGAACGTGGCTTTGCGGAATCTTGCGACACGATTTGTAGTTCCGGCTCGTGAGGTCGAGAAGGACGCATTTTGGACTTGGCGATTATTGACTAACCCGCTATCGAAAGCGCAATGAATGACACGGCCAAGTTGAACATACCTTTTATTGATATTTTTGCTGGACCTGGCGGTTTAAGCGAAGGGTTTTCGCGTTTTGCCGAATTTCAGCAAAGTAATGTGAGTTTTGAAAGTCGCCTGGCGATCGAAAAAGATCCAATTGCGGTCCAGACCCTCAGGCTTAGATCTTTTTTTCGCCAGTTTGCGCCTGGTGACGTGCCGGACGAGTACTACGAGGTCCTTCGCCGTAAAAGCTCCATTCAGACCCTTTCGGAACACGCGAAATGGCAATCAGCCGATGATCACGTCTGGCAGGCGGAACTCGGAATCGTAGAAGAGACTGAACTTCATCAAAAACTGTCGGAACGTCTAGGCGGCGCCTCGGATTGGGTTCTGTTGGGCGGACCACCGTGCCAAGCCTACTCCCTGATGGGCCGCGCACGGATGACCGGAATTGGGAACGCTGGGCGAAGTTCGGAATCGGAAGCCGAACTCGAGGCCATAAAGGAAAAGAAGGCCACCGATTTCGGAGCCGATAAGCGGCACGTACTGTATCGTGAATATCTCCGAATAGTCGCCGTTCATCAGCCTGCCGTTTTCGTTATGGAAAATGTCAAGGGTATCCTGTCTGCCAAGCTTCCGGAGCAGCACAATTTGAAGCACAAGCGCGTCTTTGATCAGATAAAGGAAGACTTGTCTGATCCTTGGGCGGCTCTGAGCGATGACCCGAAGCTGGAGCTCTTAAAATCCTGTGGCAGACCGGGTGCGCGGAAATACCGTTTGTATTCTTTCATTCAGCCCCCTTCTGACCTCTTCTCTCCAGCCGACAATGACTACCTCATCCACTCCGAAAATTATGGCATCCCGCAAAAGCGGCATCGCGTTATCATTTTAGGCGTGAGAGACGACTTTAAGTGCCAGCCAAAAACACTTGTAGCACGCGATGAGGCCACCTTGTCAGACGCGATAAGTGACTTGCCGCAACTGCGAAGTGGGCTTTCCAAAGATGACACGACCTTCGACCACTGGCGCAACACCATAAGCGAGACTCACAAGCTGATCTTTGGCAGCAAGACCTCGCTTTGCTCCAAGGCTGTTACGCAATTGGCATACTGGCACCTGGACCTCGAACGCGGCTCAGAATTCTTCGTGCCGTCAGAGTCGCGAAGGCCTGGCCAAAGCGACCTTTCCCGCTGGCTGACGGACGATCGCATCGGCGGCGTCGTGCAACACGAAGCGCGAAGTCATATGCCATCCGATCTGGTAAGGTATATATTTGTGGCTTGGTGGGCGAAACAAAACCGCATCAGTCCAAAGCTGAGCGACTGGCCGGCAGAACTACTGCCCGATCACCGCAACGTAAGGTTCGATCCCACAACCGGCAAAACTGTAACCGCGGGCTTCGACGACCGATTTAAGGTCCAGATGTGGGACGCTCCGTCGTCGACAGTCACCTCCCATATCGCAAAGGACGGACATTTTTTTATCCATCCCGATCCCATGCAATGTCGGAGCCTGACTGTAAGGGAGGCTGCAAGGTTGCAGACCTTCCCAGATAATTACTTTTTTTGTGGTAACCGGACGCAGCAATACCACCAGATCGGCAACGCCGTGCCGCCTTTTCTCGCCATCCAGCTAGCAGGCGTTGTCGCAGACCTTATATCCAGAGAGGTGGCGCTGAAGGATTAAGGATGGTTGACGTTCACTCACCGGAACAACGCAGTTTCAATATGTCACGGATTAAGGGCAAGGACACCAAACCCGAGATCCTGTTGCGCTCCCTGTTGCACCGGGCGGGATTCCGCTTCCGGAAGAATTTTGGCCACCTCCCAGGAAAGCCAGATATCGTTTTGCCAAAATACAAGACAGCTATCTTCGTCCACGGCTGTTTCTGGCATCGTCATGCCAATTGCCGTTTCGCGGCGTGTCCGAGTTCAAATAAAGAGTTCTGGCAAAGAAAATTTCTTGGTACGGTTGAACGTGACACCGCGACTCGCAGGTCTCTCGAACAATCGGGGTGGTCGGTGCTGACGGTTTGGGAGTGCGAACTTAAGCAAAACCCGCTGACGGCACTGAATAAAATATGCGTCGATCTCCAAGGGAAACGTTTTGAGACAGCTGGACCTGCCGCCGAGAGCCTCCGCCCTATCTGAATCTCTCCGCGATCTTGGCTATTCGCTGGAAACGGCGGTTGCCGACGTTGTCGACAACAGTATCGCAGCCAAGGCTACAACTATTGATGTCTGGTGTCATGCAGAGGCGGCGCGCCCGTCACTGGCCATCGTCGATAACGGCGACGGAATGGATGAAGCCACCCTCATAGAGGCCATGCGCTACGGCTCGAGAAATCCTCGTGACAAGCGACCTCCGACCGACCTTGGTCGATTTGGGTTGGGAATGAAAACCGCGTCGTTCTCTCAATGTCGTAAGCTGACTGTGGTGTCGCGAGTCGGCGATTCCTTTGCCGGGGCGGAGTGGGATTTGGACGTTCTGGCTGACGACCATTGGCGGATTTCGATCCTTGATCCGGATGAGTGCCGCTTGGTTCCGTGGTTTGACCAATTGGGCACCAAAGGAACACTTGTCGTCTGGCAGACGCTCGACCGCCTTACGGAACATCAGACGGAAAGTCAGAAGTCAGGAGTCCTCAGCGAGAAGCTTTCCCACTTGGGCCATCACCTTGCGCTAGTCTTCCATCGCTACTTAGCGGGCGACGTGCCCAAGTTCAAAAAGGTCTCTGTAAGGGTCAATGGCCACAAAATCGAAGGGTTTGATCCATTTTGTCGCAGCAATCCTGCGACGACGCCCCAGCCACCAGAAGTAGTGAACGTAAACGGCCAGGACGTGGAAATCCATCCTTTCATTTTGCCGCATCATAGCAAGCTAACCCGAACCGAGTATGACTTTTACAGAAGTCGCAGCGATTTTTTGTCCAACCAAGGCGCATACGTATACCGCAATGGCCGCCTTATGGCATGGGGCGACTGGTTCCGGCTGATTCCCAAAGGCGAGGCGACAAAGCTGGCGCGTGTGCAGATCGACTTTCCCGCGAGTCTTGATGAATTTTGGACGATTGATATCAAGAAGGCCCGCGCCCATCCGCCTCTGCAGGTACGCGAGAAGCTGAAGCAGATCATCGGCAGGATCAGCGACCAAAGTGCCGTGGTTCATACCGGGCGCGGAAGAAAACTGTTCGAAAAAGACGTTATGCCAATGTGGACGCGGTACGCTGACCGCGGTGGCGTGAGATATGTGCCAAACGGTCAGCACCCTTTGTTTGCCGGTTTTGAACAGTCACTGTCGCCAAACCAGATAATTCAGTTCAGAAGCATACTGGGTGTCGTAGGCATATCCATTCCCATCGAGGCGATTTACGCTGATTACTCCACCGCACCTCAAGATGTCGCGTCCGGCTCGACAGAGGATTGCGAGGTGATTTTTGCCAAGATTGATCAGGTCAGGACGATCATTGATCCCGGCAAAACACTGGACAGGGACCACCTGCGGCGGGTGATCCGCTCAACACGTTTACTGGAAGGTCAGGACGACGTAATGGCAGCCTGGCTCGATAAGGAATTTCCGAATGGCTAAACCTGCCAACTTCGATGTGCTTGTCTCAACTCTGATTCGTACCTTCACCAGCGGACAATCTGATGCGCCAACGGTGGATGAGATAACTGTACGCGCGACCGCTCTCGCCCCGTTGCTAGGTTTTGAAGGGAGCAAAGGTGATATTGCTTTAGCTGTAGATGAAGCTCTTCTGAGCATCGATGTGCGGATGGGGTTGGGGCATTCCTTGGTAGATCAGGCCGCCGAGCACGATGCTGACTGGGTAAGAAAGCGGGACTTCCCACTCATCTACACTGGCAACTATTCCAGCTATTTACGCGAGAACAACTGGAACTCAACCGTCGTCAGCAACCTGGAAATCGTAACCGAAAACATCCTCGGCTTGCTCCAAGACCCGGCAGATGACGGTCAATGGAGTCGGCGTGGCTTGGTCATCGGTCATGTTCAGTCGGGCAAAACGGCTAACTACTTGGGTTTGGTCGCTCGCGCGGCTGATGCTGGATACAAGTTCATTGTTATCGTCGCCGGCATTCACAATAACTTGCGCAAACAGACCCAAGAGCGTGTCGATGAAGGTTTTGTCGGCCGAACCAGTGACCCCGCGGACAAACGCCTAATCGGCGTAGGGCTATATCCGGGGCATCCCCAACCCGTGACTCTGACAACCATCCTTGATGACTTCAAAAAGGGCTCACGGACCACAGGCAGCGGATTGAAAGACTGGAGCAAACCCGTAGTCGTCGTTATTAAAAAGAACGTCAGTACGCTGAAGCAAATCATGGCCTGGCTCAAGGATTTCAACCTGTCCGCCGGTCAGAAACAAATTGCTGATGCTCCCATGTTGTTTATCGATGACGAAGCGGACAACGCTTCTGTAAACACCAACAAAGATGATGTTGACCCGACACAGACAAATAAGCTTATCAGAGAAATTCTGAAACTTTTTAAAAAGAACTGTTATGTCGGCTATACGGCTACTCCGTTTGCTAACATTTTTATAAATCCTGATGCCTATGGAGACCCGGAAACACTTGAAGACTTATTCCCCCGAGATTTCATTTATTGCCTGGACGCGCCGACGACATATTTCGGAGCGGAGAAGATATTTGGTGACGATATTGGTGCGGAGGCATTTCTTCGGGAAATTGTCGATGCTGAGGACATAATACCTCTAAAGCACAATAAGGGCATTTCTCTCTCAGAGTTACCAGGATCACTTAAGAGAGCCTTGCTTACCTTCGTGCTCACCAGAGCCATTCGCAATGTCAGGGGGCAGTCACACAAGCATTGCTCCATGCTGATCAATGCGTCACGCTTCGTCGCCGTGCAACAAACTTTACGTGCATTGGTCAGTGACTACGTAAAGGTCGTGACAGATGCCATTCGAACCAACTACGCGCTGCCGGAAAAACTGTGTCTGCAAAATCACTTTATGGCCGCATTAAAAGACGTCTTTGACCATGAATATTCGGATATTTCGGAAACGTGGGCAGAGGTCTGTTCGCAGCTTGATATCGCCGCGCAGGCTGTTCGTCTGTTCGTCGTCAACAGCTCCAAGTCTGACGAGGCGCTCGACTATGCTGCATATGACAAGAAAAAAGAAAGTCTGACAGCCATTGCAATCGGCGGACTGAGTCTGTCCCGCGGGCTGACAATCGAGGGTCTGACGGTTAGCTATATGTATCGCAACACAAAGATGTACGATACGTTGTTGCAAATGGGCCGGTGGTTTGGCTACCGACCCGGCTATGAAGATGTCTGCCGGATTTACCTAAGCCCGGAGTCAATTGGCTGGTATCAGCACATTGCAAAAGCTACCGAAGAATTGCGTGATCGCGTCAAACAAATGCGCCAATATGGTAAGTCGCCGAAGGACTTCGGCCTGCTCGTTCAATCACATCCGGACGCTCTGCTCGTCACTGCTGTCAACAAAATGCGGCACGCCGAAGAGAGGACATTTAAGGTCAGTTACGATGGGATGTTGAGGGAAACGTTTGTTTTGTCAAACGACCCCTCTGTTCATGATGAAAACCGAGCTGAGTATGGGAGGCTGTACGCAGAATTGTCCAGCGATGCGTATAAGTCCTTGCGATACAGGGGGGGAGTTCAAAAGATCGAATGCCCTGTCTGGCGCGGCGTCGACGCGGATGTGGTTGACGCGTTTCTCAATAAATTTCGATGGCACGCACACCACGCCAACACCCAAGAATTGGTGAGAAAATATCTTGGCCGCATACGCGATCGATTCCCAACTTGGGATATCGCCTTCATGACGCTAAAAAAAGAGCAAGGAAAACCCATAAACTTTGATGACTTTAAGATGGTAGCACAATATCGCGGCGCGGGAGTTAAAGACGAAAAAGAGCTGATGCGCTCTGACGAGGGGCCGGGCTATTTTGTTACGGGCAAGCAGCGGGTCGCTGGTACCGGCGACGAACGAGTGGGCCTCAATGCCGAAGAATTAGCAATGGCCGAAAAACTTGCGCGGGAAAATGATGATCGAAAAAAGGGACCGACCGATCTCGACTTTCGAAACGTCAACGTGAGGGGCCGACCATTACTTATGTTACACTTGATTGATCTGCGTGACGACCGCAGTGATCCCTCAGTTTCTTTGCTTCAGAATGCTCCTGCGATTGGCGTAAGCTTTCCTGCGACTGGGGACTTTGTTCAAGTCGATTACGTACTTAACAAGGTGATGATTGGTCAACTCGCCAAAGAAGCAAACGATCTTCCAGAAGAGGATGAAGATCAAGATGACTGATTTACCTTGGGACGCCATTACAAAGCCGGTACAAGGTTATATCTGGAGAAAATGCGCCGAAGGCGTTGCCCACCCCTTTTGGTGGGGCAAGGACAGTCATGGTTTGCCAGTGCTGCTGTTCCAGCTTGATCAGGACCACTTGGCTGACTTCAAGAACGCCCGCCCTCGCGTGAATGGTCTCGACATTGACATGGTCTCGGTTGACGGGGGCAAATATCGGGGCCTCATTATATCACTGAACAAAGCAACAGACGCCGACCTGTTTCACAGGTTGTGCCTGGCGATTATACAGGCCGCCGAAAGGGTCGAGAGCGAAACTCAAGCCGTTCAGTCCGTTCTTAACCATCTGGACAGATGGAGAGAATTCTTGTCTCTCGCCCGGAAACATCTTCTGAGTTCAGATGAAATTCGGGGGTTCTTTGCCGAAATCACGGTTATCAACGTCTTGGTTGATGACTATGGCAGGCCTGAGCAGGAAGTGGTTGCTGCTTGGCAGGGCCCACTCGACAAACCTCAGGATTTTCAGTTTGCGGTTGGGTACGTTGAAGTCAAATCGATTGGCGGCACCACTGGAGACAGGGTCAAAATATCGTCCGAATTTCAACTCGATGTCTCGGACCGACCGCTTTACCTTTTGGCTGTCGAACTATTTGAAGACAATGGTTCGGAGTCGGGAATGTCTCTGAACGACCTGGTGCGGCGATCCGAGGCCCGCTTCAGTGACGAAACAGCCCGGCTTTTCCGCGACCGATTGCTGGCCGGGGGCTATGTCGAACGCAAGGAATACGATCTGCCGCTGTTCGAGACAGGTCGGGTGCGCTGTTACGATGTCCGGGATGGTTTCCCAGCCATCACTCGCGCCGATGTACCTCAAGGTGTTACGCGTGTTAGATACATACTGGATCTGAATGTAGCCCAGACATTTCTGGTGCCCAAGATTCCGATTTGGGGCAGTGGGACATAATGAGCGATGATTTGGACGAATTCTACAACGACTTCCGGCAGGAAATTTTGGCCGGTGCTGCTGCCAACAGCGATTATAGCCTGAGCGAATTTCTCGCCATATTCCAACGAGAGCTGTCTGAAGCTGGCCAAATCGAAGACTTCACCTTCTGTTTCTACGAAAATGCAAAAGGGGTTCGAATTGATGGCTTCTGGATGAACGACGATGCTGGCATCGATCTGTTCATTGCTGACTTTAAGGGGCGCACCAGCGTAGAACTTCTATCCTCGAAAGAGGTGGAAACGTTGCTGAAACGCGTTTCGAAGTTCTATCTGGAATGCGTCGATAAGAAATATTATGAACAGTTGGAGGAAATGTCAGCCGTTTATGGCCTCGCCCGACAAATATTCGAGCAGGGTAAAACCTTTGGGCGGATCAATGTTTATCTGCTGTCGGAACGACGCCTGACGGATTCCTTCAAAAAGGTTGAAGTTAGCGAGATTATCGGCGAAACGCCGCTCACGTTTCATATCTGGGACATCACTCGGCTGCATCGACTGCGGACGTCAAAAGGTGCGAAAGAACCAATCAGAATCGACCTGAAGGAGGTTTGGGGCAATGGCATTCCCTGCCTGCCGGCACATCTGAGCGCGCAAACCTACCGGTCCTATCTCCTCGTAATGCCAGGGAATTTGGTCGCTGACCTCTACGCGCGCTACAGTGCACGCCTGCTTGAACAGAATGTCCGTTCCTTTTTGCAGGCAAGAGCGTCCGTCAATAAAGGCATCCGGGAAACAATTATGCAAAATCCGGAGATGTTCTTTGCTTACAACAATGGCATTACGGCAACTGCGACGGAGGTTACGATTGAGCGGACTGCTGAAGGGGAAGTCGTAACGGAGATCAACGACCTTCAAATCGTGAACGGCGGTCAGACTACGGCGTCACTGTTCCATACACGACGCAAGGACAAGGCTAATCTGGACAATGTCTTCGTTCAGATGAAACTCTCTATAGTGGAACCAGAACTTTCGGAGACGATTGTTCCAAAAATTTCCGAATATGCCAATACTCAGAACCGCGTCAACGCCGCTGACTTTTTTGCCAACCATCCCTTCCATATTCAGATGGAAAAATTCTCCCGTCGCCTTTGGGCGCCAGCTGCGCCAGGCGCCCAGCGGGAAACAAAGTGGTTCTACGAACGCGCCAGAGGGCAGTTCTCGGACGCGCAGGCCAAACTTACGACGGGCGAAAAAAAGCGTTTCTTGGCCGAATATCCGAAGGAGCAGATGTTCACCAAAACTGACCTCGCAAAATTCGACAATGTTTGGGACGAGCATCCGAAATTCGTCAACCTGGGCTCTCAAAAGAACTTTGCTCAGTACGCCCGCCGCATAAGTGGCGAATGGAAAGCAGATTTCAGCAGGTTTAGTGAGCACTATTACAGGCAGGCAATAGCACGCGGTATAATTTTCAGGGCGACAGAGAAAATTGTGTCAGAAGCGCCGTGGTATAATGGTGGGTATCGCGCTAACATCGTGGCCTACACCCTCGCACTACTTGGCCACATCGCGACCACGAGAAAGCAGAGCATCAATTTCGAGGCAGTGTGGCAGAAGCAGCGTATCAGCCACTACATGCGTGAAGCTATTTCGACCTTGGCGCGTTTCGTCAATATGTCGATCACATTCCCGCCCGAAGGCATTTCGAATATATCCGAATGGGCAAAGAGAGAAGGCTGCTGGACAAAGCTCATTGCAAGTGCCGACCAAGGCGCGCAGATGCTGAATGGAGATTTTTTCGCCGAACTGACGGACATCGAGCTTGTAAAGGAAAACGCCCGGGAGGGTAAAAAGTCACAAAAAATGGATGCCGGTATTGAAGCTCAGACACAAGTCGTCGAACTGGGTGCTGAGTTTTGGAAAGGCATTGCGGCAAAGCCCGATGCCGCTAAGGTGCTGTCACTAAAAGAGATAGAACTGCTGGGACTTGCTGCTCAAATCCCGCGTAAAGTACCCACGGAACGGCAGGCCGAGCAACTTCTGCTGATATTGGAAAAGTTTCCACCGCCTTAGGGAAAAGCGGGGACGTGATACGAAATGTCGATATTCCGCGAAATTGGCGACCTATCCCACGTCACCCCTGCTTCCAGCCCTTTGCCCAAAACACAGACAAGGGCAGGGCGAACAAACGATCGCCAAAGCTGAGCGGCTGGTCGCCGAGAGACAGAATGATTCCGACCGTGTTCCAGCTTCTGCCGGGGCCCTCGGACATGAACCAGCGCAGGTTTTTCAGATCGCCGGGCGTGATCGTAGCGGAGGCCTTGACCTCGAAGGCGATCAGGGAACGGCCGGATTCCGCCAGAATATCGACCTTCCGTCCACGGTCGCCGCGCCAATGCCACAACCGCCAAGTATCGGCCTGATAGGGCAGGTTCTTTCTGAGTTCGCTGAAAACCCAGCTCTCCAGAAGTCCGCCTAAGGCGGCGGGATGGGCGTCGGCGACAAAGCTGTCGCTGCCAAGATTGCGCAGGGCGGCGCAGATTCCGGTGTCCAGGACATGCAGCTTGGGGTGACGCACGTCTCGTCGGGCTTCGCCGGAAGCCCAGGCGCCCAGCCTTTCCGTCAAGGACAGGCGTTCCAGGACGTCGCAATATTGCTCAGCCGTCGGGCGTTGAATGCCGACATTCGAACACAGCGCCTGGATATTGAGCTCCTGGCTTGTGCGCACAGCCAATTGATCGATCAAGCGACGAAGCGCGTCGGTTTTTCGGACCCTCAGAATGTCGGCGACGTCACGATCGACAATGCTGTCGATATAGGCGCGATAACGCTTCTGTCGGGCGCGCTCCCCTAAAGGGCGGATTTCCGGGTAGCCGCCACGGGTCACAAGATTCATGACCTCTGATCGCGTAAACGGCGGTGGCGACGGCAAGGCGCCCAGGTTCTCCGCGTGGCGTGCCCAGTCTAACACAGTAACCGGTGGCGCGCGATAAATCTCAGCGGCGCTTAAGGGGCGCAGGGGCAGAGTCTGGACCCGACCGGCCAGGGAGTCCATCACATCGGCATGGGTGAAGATGTTCGACGAACCGGTCAAAATGAACTGTCCCATGCGCCGCCGGGCGTCGACAAGGACTTTGATGGCCATGGCCAGGCGTTTCGACCGTTGGGCTTCATCAATAATCAGCGGCACGTCCGTGGCCTGGGTCAGGGCTTCCAACTGGCCGATGGGGTCGTTTTCAAGCGCGGTCAGGGTGGCGTCGTTGTCGAGCGTAATGAAACGCCCCTTTTTATAGATATCCCGGACCAGGGTTGTTTTCCCAGCCTGTCGCGGGCCGATAATGTTGACGACACGCGCCGCTTCCAAGGCCTGCGTTAGCTCGGCGATCATGTGGCGGGGGAATAGGTCGTCATCCAAGTTTGTCAGTCCCGGTGAGGTTCCCAACATGCGCAACTTCGATATCTTATGTCGTGCAAAATGTATAATAGATTGTGTGCGGAATGTATATTAGACGTGGCGCGGAAGTTTGACTTTGGGACCCCCGTGACCTGAAAACCCACCGGTTGAAGAGGTTCGCACGTCATCGTCTCAAATCACGTCGACAGTCGTCGAAAATTATTCGGTGACGTAGACCAGATGCATCGTGTCGTCGTCGATCTGGTGGCTGGAGTTCAGGCGAAGCGGAGGTCGGGCGCCGTGGAAGAACGGCTTGCCTTCGCCCAGCACATACGGACGCAGGTGCATGTGATATTCGTCGATCAGGCCCAGCTCGGTCATCAGGCCGGCCAATTGCGGACCGGAGACGCTGATGATGCCGTCGGTGTCGGCTTTCAGTGAGCGGACCTGCGTTTCCATGTTGCTGGAGATCAAGGTGGCATTGGGACCGACCTCGGTGAGCGTGCTCGACACCACCCACTTAGGCATCTTGCGCCAGGCCTCGGCAAAGTCGCGCCGGGGTGCGTCCCACTCTGCGCGGTCTTCGTCCCAATAGCGCATAAGCTCATACATGCGCCGGCCATAGATAGTGGCCGCATGGCCCTTGATCGTGTCGATCCAATACTGGAAGTGCTGCTCGCTGGGCGGCGGCATAACCAGGCCGCCGGCCAGGTCGTCGACATAGCCGTCGAGCGATACGTTCATCGCGAGAATAAACTTGCCCATGTGCTATGCCGTCTTGCCGCCGCAACCGCACGACGACGCGCCGCCGTCGTATTTGTCGTGATGCTTTACCCAATCCGTCAGATCGCCATTGGGGCCGGTTTCGTTGCGGCCATTGGGCGTCATGTCCAGCAATTGGAACACGCCCGACGCCAACTCCGTGCCGCGCGAAAAGACCGAATAGGTATGGTAGATCGTGCCATCCGCCGCCTTGCGGAAGACGCTCATGCCGGGCAGGTCCTCGCATTCGAAGTCGCGGTCGGCATAGTTATAGTAGACGGGTTCATCCTGGCGGAACGACACATGGAAGTCGTAGTTGAAGTCGCCGTCGCCCGCCGACACCCAATCGAAATCCCACCCCATGCGCGCACGGAAGGCCATCAGTTTGGCCAGGGGCGCGCGCGACACGCAGGCAAACTTGACGTCGTGGTTTTCCAGATGCGTCCAAATGCCGTGCATATGGTCGGCCCCAACGAACAACCGACGCAGCCTTCCTCCCACTCGGGCGCGAACATGAAATGCTGGACAATCAGCTGGCTGCGGCCGGCAAACAGGTCCGAGAGCGTACGTGGCCCCGACGGCGTGTCGAAGACATAAAGCTTGTCGACCTTGACCCAGGGCAGGGCGCGGCGTTGCGCGGCCAGGGCATCGTATTCCCTTAGGACCCGCTTTTCTTCGGCCTTGAGCGCGATGCGGGCCGCCAGCCAGTCTTCGCGGCTGACAACTGGGTGGGGCAAGGGAGCGGCACTATCCATGGGAATCCTCCGGGCGCAGGCTGTTGAGGTGGGCGACCATCTGCTTGACGCCGGCTTCCAGCACGGCGCCGCTTTTCAGGCTCTTGGCGATCGACATATAGCCCTCATAGGCGGCGACGATGAACTGGGCCTGGGCGCGGGCATCGATGTTCGGACGCAATGCGCCCTGGGCCTGGGCGCGGGTGAGGGCGTCGGCCACAGTGTCGATCCACGCCGTGAACAGCGCGGCAGTGCGGGCACGAAAGCCTTCCTCGACCCGCGACATCTCCTGGGCCAGGTTATTGAGCGGGCAACCGCCGGCGGCGTGCTCGTCGTCGGTAAAGGTGCCTTCGATGATGGCAATCAACGTGTCGAGCGGCGTGTCGCTGGTCCGCAGCGGTTCCAACCACTTCTGTTCGGTAATCCTGGCCACCACATCTTCCAGGATAGCGTGGCCCAAGGCGTCCTTGCTGTTGAAATGATGATACAGCGCGCCCTTGGTGACGCCGGCCTTACCCAGGATGGCGTTGAGGTCGCAGCCCTGGAAACCGGCGCGATAGACCTCCTCGAACCCGGCCATCAGCAGGCGTTCCCGGGTGCGGGCCGGATCGCGGCGATTTGTAACTTCAGACGTCGCTATTGACATACCAACCGGTATGTATGTTTATGCCTGAACTGTCAAGTTCACGTGAGGTCAGGTGAAAGCCTACTGACAAAATTTGGCACTAAGTCTATGTATCCCAGCGTCCAGTGCAGCGTATCCCGGCCATCCCTTTTGCGGTTCTGAACCATGACGCGCGCCACCCGCCTTCTCGACCTGTTGCAGTTACTTCGTCGTCACCGTTATCCGGTGGCCGGCGCTGAACTGGCCCGCGAGCTCGATATTTCGCTGCGGACGCTTTACCGCGACATTGCCGCCTTGCAGGCTCAGGGCGCGCACATCGAAGGCGAGCCGGGCGTAGGTTATGTCCTGCGGCCGGGCTATATGCTGCCGCCGCTGATGCTGTCGCAGGAGGAACTGGAAGCCTTGGTGCTGGGGACGCGCTGGGTAGCCGACCGGGCGGATGCCCGTCTGGGCGAGGCGGCGCACAACGCCCTGACCAAGATCGCCGCCGTCCTGCCCAAGGATATGAGCGACGATCTGGAATCGACGGGGTTGCTGATCGCGCCGACCTGGCCGCGCCATGAAAGCACGATCGACCTGGGCGATGTCCGCAGCGCCATCCGCGCCGAACAGTGCGTGTCCCTCAGCTATACTGACCTGAAGGGCGACACGACCGAGCGCACGGTGTGGCCGTTTGCCCTGGGCTTTTTTGACCATGTCCGGCTGCTGATTGGCTGGTGCGAATTGCGTCAGGATTTCCGCAGCTTCCGCACCGACCGCATCAAGAGCTGGGACCTGACGGGCAAACGCTACCCCAAGCGTCGGGCCGCACTGCTGAAGGCGTGGAAGACGAAAAAAGACGCCGAAGCCTGCGAGTGGCAGACGCAAAACCCGAACCTGTATCCGGCCAACCCGATCCGCGTCGGCCCCCAGGCGACGGCCTGATCTTGACTTGAGACCATGACTCGCCGCTTTCTGGCGCCGTATTTTCGGAGCGGGATCTATGGCCGAAGTCAAGTTGGAAGAGAGCTGGAAGGCGCCGCTGGCCGGCGAGTTCGACAAGCCATATATGCACGACCTCAAGGCGTTTCTTCAGGCAGAAAAGGCCGCGGGCAAACGCATCTTCCCCAAGGGCAGCGATTTCTTCCGCGCCCTGGACCTGACGCCGCTGGATCGGGTTCGGGTGGTGATATTGGGACAGGATCCCTACCATGGCGAAGGTCAGGCGCACGGCCTGTGTTTTTCCGTCCAGCCGGGCGTGAAAACCCCGCCGTCCCTGGTCAATATCTATAAGGAACTGCAGACAGATCTCGGCATCCCGCCGGCGCGCCATGGCTTCCTGGAACACTGGGCGAAGCAGGGCGTTCTGCTGCTCAATGCGGTGCTGACCGTGCAGATGGGTGTGGCCAATGCCCACCAGGGTAAGGGCTGGGAGACCTTCACCGACGCCGTCATCCGCGCTGTCAACGACCAACCCCATCCGGTGGTGTTTATCCTGTGGGGTGCCTACGCCCAGAAGAAGGCGGCCTTTGTCGATACCACCAAGCATCTGGTGCTGAAATCGGTGCATCCGTCACCCCTGTCGGCGTACAACGGCTTCTTTGGCAGCAAGCCGTTTTCGAAGACCAACCACTTCCTGGAAGCGCACGGTTTTGCGCCGATCGACTGGCGCGTGCCGGATAATCCGGCGGATAGCTAATAACGGGTGGAGTCCGCCGCGACTTGGCGCTAAGTTGACGTCACAGCAGCGGAGGTTCCCATGTACAAGCTCACCCTCAGTATCTGCGTAAGCGTCGCCGTCCTCGCCCTGGCGGGATGCGGCAAGAAGGAAGCCACCGACGGCGCCACCGAGGCGGCGGCGCCGGCCGATGCCCCCGCCGCCATGATGGCCGGCGCGTCAACCGGCCCGGCCCTGAAGGCCGGTCTGTGGGAAATGGCCACCAAGGTCGACAAGATCCCTCAGACCATCACCACCAAGATCTGCCTCGATGATGCCCTGACCGCCAAATTCACCACGAACGCTGGCCCGATGCACCAGGGTGACACCAACTGTACCGACCAGAAGGTGACGCGCACCGGCAACACGGTCGATGTGACGGCCGTCTGCACCGATGGCGGCAGCAAGATCCACACCGCCGTGCACATGGAAATGAGCGGTGACACCGCCTATCGCCAGACCATCAAGGCGACCTTCGATCCGCCCAAGGACGGCATGAAGGACGTTACCACCTCGGTCGACGGCAAATGGTTGGGCGCGTGCAGCGCCGATATGAAGCCGGGCGACATGGTCATGCCCGGTGGCATGAAGATCAACATGGCCGACGCCATGAAGGGCAAGTAAGCCCGTCATGCGTCAGTTCCTCCTCGATGCCTTTGCCACGGGGCCGTTCAAGGGCGGCCCCGCCTGGGTGGTTGAGCCGCTTACCGATTGGCCCGATGACGCCTGGATGCAGGCTCTGGCTATGGAAAACAACCAGGCCGAAACGGCTTATCTTCGGCCTGCCGGCCACGGACGGTTCGACCTGCGCTGGTTCACCCCGGCCTGCGAAGTGAAACTCTGCGGCCATGCCACCCTGGCCTCGGCCCATGTCTTGTTCGAGGAATTGGGGCATGATGCTGATCGGCTGGTGTTTTCGACCCTGTCGGGTGACCTGATCGTTACCCGAACGGCCGGTGGTCTTGAGATGGACTTCCCGGCCTATGAGCCCGTGGCCATCGACATGCCGGATCTGGCCACTGCCTTGGGCGCAACCCCGAAAGCCGTCTATGGCGGGCCGGCCCTGATTGCCCTGTTTGACGACGAAGCAACGGTGCGCGGCCTGACGCCGGACTTGAAGGCCCTGCCGCTCTATGCCGGCAGCGTCTATAACGATCGCCATGTCGTGGTCACTGCGCCGGCCGATCCGGGAAAGCCCTATGATGCCGTGTCGCGGCTGTTCGCGCCCACATGGGCATAGACGAAGATCCGGCGACGGGCTCTATGCACTGTATGCTGACACCGCTATATCATCGTCTGACGGGTCGGTCGGTGTTCAACTTCTATCAGGCCCATCCCAAGCGCGGCGCCGAGATCCAGGGTGAACTGGCCGGTAACCGTGTGCTGCTGCGCGGTCACGCCGTCACCGTGGTCCGTGCGGAACTCGTACTGTAAAACCATAAGGATAAAACATGTTGAGAAGTGTCATCCTGGCCGGCCTTTGCCTGCTGGCCACGCCAGTCCTGGCTGAGGAGGCCAACAAACCCCAGACCCTGGTCCTGAAAGACGTACCGGCCGCCACCGGCCCGGCGGTCGAACTGTTCAACGGCAAGGACATCGACGCCTGGGACGCCTGGCTGGGCTATCCCGATCCGGGCCAGACCTATTCGGCGGATCATGCGCCATCGATCGGTCCGGCCGGCAAGGGCGATATCTTCAAGGTTGTCACCGAGGACGGCGGACCGGCCCTGTTCATTTCGGGTAAGACCTGGGGCAGCCTGGTCCACCAGGGCGACTACGGCAACTATCACCTGCGGCTGGAATACAAATGGAGCGGCAAGCGCCATGCCCCGCGCCTGGATCAGCCCGAGAATAACGGCCTGCTGTACCATAGCCATGGCGAGCCGGGCGCGGTGTGGGGCACCTGGATGCGCTCAGCGGAGTTCGAGATCATGACAGGCTCAACCGGCATGATCGTGCCGGTTGGCGCCAACCTGAAGGCGACGACCACCGCCGTAAAGGACCCAGCCATTATCGCGCCTGGCCACCGCTTTACCGTCGGCGCACCGGAATATACCACCGTCGGCAACACGGCGGACTGGAACGTCGAGAACGCGCGCGACGCCGAAAAGCCGGTGGGTCAATGGAACACGCTCGACCTCTATGTCTTCGGCGACCGCGCCATCCACGTCGTCAATGGCGTGCCGGTCATGGAGGTGTGGAACCTGTGCGACACCGATGCGGCGGGCGTGTGCCAGCCCCTGACCCACGGCAGGATTCAGTTCCAGTCAGAAGGGGCGGAAACCTTCTTCCGCCATATCACCCTGGAACCGATCGACCGGCTTCCGACGATCGAAGTTACGAAGTAAGATCGCTATCGGGCGCCGGCACCACCGGCGCCTTTTTCTTGCGGCCCTTCCACAGTTTGCGGACCAGCCAGAAGACGCCCCAGCCAAACAGACCCAGCGGCAGCAGGAAGGACAGGACGGTAATCAGCCCGGCCAGGGCCCAGACGATATTGCCGATGATGCCGGTGACCGCGTCGCCGAGAGGCGCAAAGGTGCCGCGCGAGGCAGCCAGGGCTTCGCTCTGATAGCGAATGGTAAGATGCACCGTGGCGACCCGCTTGCGCATGACCAAAAGCGCCGAGCGGGCCGCGTCGATGTCAGCCTGTGTCTGGGCCAGTTGGGTTTCGGCTTCAACCAGTTCGGAAATCTTGCCGGGTCGGCTGCGAACGATCTCGGCCAGCCGGTCGCGCAGGGCCTCCTTGTTCTTCAGCCGCGCCTCGGTATCGACGATCTGCAGGCTGAGGTCTTCGCTTTCGACGCTGTGCTCGCTGATGCGGCCGCCGGCCTTTTTGACATCGCTCTCCAGGCTGGCTTGCCACGTCTTCAGCCAGGCCGGTGACACGCGCAGTTCCAGATCCTTGAAGACCTGGGACGAATCCTTGCCATTGCTGGAACGGGTCGAAATCAACTGACAGGCGGCGGGCCCGGCCAGGTCGCAGACCGTCTGGTGATGTTTGACCAGGGTCTCGACGCCGTCGGCCTTGGCCACAAGCGTGTAGCTGTAATCATAGGCCAACTGCGGCACGACAATGCCGGCATCGGGCGCGGTATTACCCCCAGGCGGTGCAGCGACGAGATCGACTTGCACCTTCTGGTCCATCATGCCGGCTTCGGAGGCTTCCTCCGATGCTTTTGGCTGGCAGGCTGCCAGAAGCAGGATCAACGGCCAGGCCGCGGCGGATTTCCAGACTGTCTTCGACATAAGTCACCTCATGATCACGTAAATATCACGAATTCGTGATCAACTATGCGCGCCTTTCGGTGATTTGGCGAGGGGAATTTCAGGCCTGCCGCAAGCTTTTGCCAAGGTCTTGAACTTGCTCGCGAAGTTCGGTCAAACGGTTCAGATCCATGCCCGATTGGCACAGCATGGCCACAGGGATTCGGCGCGCCTGCTCCATCAGCGACTGTCCGAAATCGGTCAGATGGATGCGGGTGACCCGCTCGTCCTTCTCGTCGCGGCTGCGGGTCAGAAATCCGGCCTTTTCCATCCGCTTCAGCAACGGAGTGAGTGTGCCGGAATCAAGCTGCAGCGGTTGGGCCAGCTCATTGACCGACCGGCCGTCGCGCTCCCACAGCAGCAGCATGACCAGGTATTGCGGATAGGTCAGCCCCATGGGCTCCAGCCACGGGCGGTAGGCCTGGGCGAAGGCGTGCGCCGCCGAGTAGACGGCGAAGCAGATCTGGTTCTCAAGACGCAGTTCGGGCGGGGAGGGGCTGTGGGTCATGAAAGCAATTTAATTGTGCGCAATGCACTTGACAATATATTGTGCACAACTTAATTGTTCATCATCAATTTTGACACAAGGAGAGTTTCTGATGACCCAATCGATCACAGCGGCCTACACCGCTCACGGCAAGGCTACCGGCGGCCGCGAAGGCACTGCCCAAAGCGGCAATCTGGACCTGAAGCTGTCGACGCCTAAGGAACTGGGCGGCGCTGGCGGCGACGGCACCAATCCGGAACAATTGTTCGCCATGGGTTATGCCGCCTGTTTCATCGGCGCGCTGAAGTTCGTCGGGGCCAAGGAAAAGGTCGCCGTGCCGGCCGATGCCAGCATCGAATCGTCGGTGGGCATCGGCGCCACGCCGAACGGCTTCGGCCTGGAAGTGACGTTGAAGATCTCGCTGCCGGGCATCGAAGCTGAGGTGGCTGATCGTCTGATCGCCGCCGCGCACCAGGTCTGCCCGTACTCGAACGCCACCCGCGGCAACATCAATGTGACGCTGATCCGGGCGTAGCATTCGCTTGCAGAAACTCCCTCTCCCCACCT
>NZ_GL883080.1:104114-108058 GCF_000204015.1 Asticcacaulis biprosthecium C19
GAAGTTTGGCTTTTACAGTTTCCAGTCGAGCAAACCCCTCACCCCAACCCTCTCCCCTCAAGTGGGGAGAGGGAGCTTAGCACGTAGCGCATGTTCGCAAATCATCACCATTTGCCTTGGGCGGAACAGCGAACACGTCCGGCAAATCTCGCGTCACCCGATCCAGTTCCGCGATCTCGTCCGGCGTAAGCGCCAGATTATCCAGCGCCGACAGGCTTTCGTCCAGTTGCGCCACCGTCCGCGCCCCAATCAGACACGACGTCACGCGCGGATCGTGTAAAGTCCAGGCAATCGCCAACTGCGCCACGCCCTGGCCGCGCCGCTTCGCCACCTCATCGATCTGCGCCAAGGCGGTCAACACCTGCGGCGTCAACCGTGCCCGGACCCAGTCCTGGCGGCCGGCACGTGAATCGTCCGGTACACCACCCAGATACTTGTTGCTCAACAGCCCCTGGGCCAGCGGCGAGAACACGATGGTCCCTGCACCGGCCGCGGCATTGGCCCCCAACACCTCCGGCTCGATCCAGCGGTGCAGCAGGCTGTAATTCGGCTGGCTGATGGTCAGCGGAATACCTTCGGACGCCAGGATCGCCGCCGCCTTTCGCGTCAGCTCGGCGCTGTAGTTCGAGATCCCGACATAGAGCGCCTTGCCCTGATGGACCAACTGCGCCAGCGCGCCCATGGTCTCTTCCAGCGGCGTGAACGGATCGACGCGGTGGGAATAGAAGATGTCGACATAGTCGAGCCCCATCCGCTTCAGGCTCTGGTCGCACGACGCGATCAGGTATTTGCGTGACCCGTTGATACCGCCGTAAGGGCCGGGCCACATGTCCCAGCCGGCCTTGGACGAGATGGTCAGTTCGTCGCGCAGGCCGTGGAAGTCGGCGGCCAGGATGTGGCCGAAATTCTCTTCGGCCGAGCCTGGAGGCGGGCCGTAATTGTTGGCCAGGTCGAAATGGGTGACGCCACGATCAAAAGCCCTGCGGACAATGGCGCGACCGGTTTCAAAGACATCGACGCCGCCGAAATTCTGCCACAGGCCCAGCGAAATCGCCGGCAGTTTCAGCCCCGAAGCGCCGCAGCGGCGGTAGGGCATGGTGGCGTATCGGTCACGCGCGGGTGTGTACATGGTCTCTCCTCTTATATTTTGTTGGGGTCTGGGCTACACTGGCCGCAACAACCGGGGAAGGGGATGCCCATGAAAAAAATAGCCATCATCGCGCTGACGCTGGCGCTGTCAGGATGCGGGCCGCAGTCAGACGACCAGTTCGGCATCTATGCCGACGGCGAAAACCGCTTCGTCGTCAACCACGCCGCCGGGCGGATCAATTATGGCCACGACATCACCGCCGAAGCGCTGCTGAAACAGACCCAAAGCGGCCAGGGCCTGACCTTCACCACCTGGCGCAACAAGACCTCGTGCGGGCTGACGGATTCGTCGGGCAATGTCTTTGCCATTCCGCGCGGTGACCGCTTCGACAAGGACAACGCGATCTTCTCGGTCGAAAAGGACCCGGCGGTGTTCGATGAGATCAATGGCGGACCGGTGGGATCGCGTGTGGTGACCCTGCGCACCGAAAACCTGGTCCGAATCCGCTATCTCTATGACGATGCTTCCGGCATTCGCTGGATCGATCAATACAATCCGCAGGGCGAGTTCGACCGCCGTCTGTGGCTGGAGCGCGGCGTCGGTTTGCTGGCCCACTGTCGCGGTGTGTCGGCCGACGATCACAAGGACTGAGCGCGGCCTACTTGTGGAAGAGGTCGACCATCGCATACCAGCCGTCGGGGCCTACGGAATACTTTTGCCAGACACGAACATAGTGGCCGAGATAATAGGTGCCGTCCGGAGCGGTCACATGACCCCAGGTGTAGATGAAATCGCCGTCCTTCGATGCACCGTAGCCGTCACGAGTCCAGGTCTGTCCCGGTCCCGGACGGTCGGCGATCGCGGCGGCGCGCCGGGCTTCATCCGGCTCTGAACTCGGAATAAAGGGCGGTACATTCGACGACGCGATGGCTGCTTTTGTCCAGCCGGCGAGAACCTCGGCGGCGGGTTTCGTGGCGTACCCCGCATTGGACAGATCGTCCTGTTTGAGGCCATCAGCGATATTGCCGACGCCGCTCACAAATCTCGAAGAAGCACCATGGTCGGGCGGGATATTCGCCGGCATATCTTTGCCCGCGCTGCCGTCGAGCGTCCACTTCCAACTACCGTTAGGCTGCTTTTGCCAAATGGTGAAAAACCATCCGGCCTGGTCTGTGCCTTCGATCTGCCAGGGCCCCAGGTCGAACGCCAGTTCTCCGGCGCTGTCCACGCCGATGTAGTTGGGCCACCAGCGCAGAGGCGTGGGCTTCTCGGCCAGGCTTGGATCGGCGGCCAGAGCGTCCGCTAGGGCCTTATGAAAATTGCCGGCGTGTGGCAGAAACCCGATGGCGTCCGGGGTCGACCAGGCGATGAAACCGCGATGGAAGCCCTTTTCCTTTGTTTCAGCGGCAAAGGCACGTTCGGCCTTGGTGACCTCTTCCACCCGTTCAATTTGCTCAGCCAGAAAATCCGCACGGGCCGGCGCCCCGACCGCCAGCGTCAGAAGCGCCAAACACGTCAACAGTGCACGCATGACCCATCCCCGGCTATAAGCAGACCGGCACCATGCCGTCAAACCCACCTTACGGCAAGTTAAGGATGAGTCATTCCCGTTGTTTAGGCCAGTCGCCCCAGCGCCTTGTCCAGCGCCTTGATCAGATCGGCCGCGTCTTCCAGTCCGATCGACAGCCGCACCAGGCCCGGTGCGATGCCGGCGGTGGCCTGAGCTTCCGGCGACATGGCGGCATGGGTCATTGAGCCCGGATGGACGATCAGGCTTTCGACCCCGCCCAGCGATTCCGCCAGGCTGAACAGGTCGATATCCTCGAACACCGTCTTGACCGCCTCGAGGCCGCCCGCCAGTTCGAAGCTCATCATGGCGCCCGGGCCCTTTTGCTGGCGCTTGGCCAGGTCGTGCTGGGGGTGCGAGGGCAGGCCGGGATAGTGGACCACCTTCACGGCGGGATGGTTGTGGAGGTATTCCGCCACGGCCTGGGCCGATTCCTGGGCCTGTTTGATGCGCACGAACAGGGTGCGCACGCCGCGCAGGGTCATGTAGCTGTCGAAGGCCGGGGCGGTGGCGCCGACGCAGTTGGCCCACCAGCGCATCGGCAGCACATCGGCTGCGTGGGCGCAGACCAGGGCACCGCCGATGACATCGGAATGGCCGTTGATATACTTCGTTGTCGAATGAACGACATAGTCGGCCCCGAACGTGATCGGGTTCTGCAGGGCCGGCGACAGGAAGGTGTTGTCGACGGCCACCCGCGCGCCAGCATCTTGGCCGAGCTTGATCAGCTTTTCGAGGTCGATCAGGCGCATCAGCGGGTTGGACGGTGTCTCCAGCAGGAGCAGGGCGGTGGGTTCTGCCAAGGCCGCGCTGAGCGCAGCTTCATCGCTCTGGTCGACATAGACGCATTCGATCAGGCCCTGTTTGTGGCGCGCATTGAGCAGGCGCTGGGTGCCGCCATAGCAATCATGGGGGACGACGACGCGCTTGGACTTTGGCGCGGTCGGATCGGGTGTGGCCGCGGGCGCGATCGGGTTGGCGCGGTCGAGGTCTTGCCACAGCAGATCCAGAGCGGCCAGGCCCGAAGCCGTCATGACGGCGCCGGCGCCGCCTTCCAGTTCGGCGATGACCTCGGCGATGATTTCGCGCGTCGGATTGCCCGAGCGGGCATAGTCGTAGGTCCGCTTCTTGCCCAGCCCTTCGAACGAGAAGTTGGTGCTGAGATAGATCGGCGGCATGACCGAACCATGGGCCGCGTCGGTATCGACCCCGATATTGATGACCTTGGTCTGGAGGCTGGCGTCTTTGAGATAGTCTTTGGTCATGGCGGGATAGGCTCTTCAATTC
>NZ_GL883080.1:108078-112965 GCF_000204015.1 Asticcacaulis biprosthecium C19
TTATACTCCCCCGCTATGCGGGGGAGGTGGATCATTTGCGGCAGCAAATGAGACGGAGGGGGATTGGGCCCGCTATCGTCTCTCACTGCTCTGTTCATCATACGGGTGCCAAGCCCCCCCCCTCCGACTGCGCGCTGTCGCTTGCAGCCACCTCCCCGCATAACGGGGGAGTATAAGGAGAAAGAAGCCCTTTGCAGCTTTAGCTCAGCGACATTCGGACGATATCGGATACGGCAGGAATCTCCTTAAGGAAGGCGTCATGCCCATACAGCGATGGGAAGTCGATGAAAACGCTATCGGCCAGGGCACCATGCAACATCTTCATGTCGTCATAGGGCACCAGACGATCGGTCGGCACGGCGGCCAAATACACCTTGGCCTTGATCTTCGCCGGATCGACGCGATGGCGGTCCAGGCTGTCCGACATGGAAATCCAGCGGTTCACATCGGTCGCCGAATAGGCGTCGCCACGCGCCCGCAGATAGCCGCACACCGTGTAGTTCTCACCGGCCAGCTCAGGCGGCGGACCGTCGAAACGCTCGGCAAATTCGGCGTCCGACCGATAGGTGGTCATGGCCAGTTGCCGCGCCAGTGAAATGCCCTCGGCATCGCGGCCGGTGGCCTTTCCGAACAACAGCAACCGGCGCTGAAGGCCACGGAAAGCCGTTGCCATCGGATGCGCGCGATGGGCGGCCGAGATGATACAGAGCCGCTCGACAGCGTCGGGATAGAGTTCGGCGAAGGCCAGGGCGATCATGGCACCATAGGAGGCGCCGACGAAGTTGTAGATGCGCTCGACACCCAGGTGATCCAGCAAAAGCTTGACCAGGCGGGCCTGGTCGTGGGTCGATATGGTGTAGATCTGGCTGGCCGGCAAGCGCGGGGCGAACTCGATGCTGAGCACGCGCCAGACATTGAGGTCCAGGGCTTCGTTAGGGCCGGCGACGCCTTCCCACCAGCCCGGCGCGGCGGCCGTGGCGTCTTCCTTGGCGAACAGCACCCGGCCGGCCGAGATCCCGCCGGCGGCGACCACGACGGGTGCATTGGCCGGGCCATACAGCCGCGCCACCACATCCGTCTGTTCCAGCTTCTGTCCGCTTTGCAGGCGGAAATCGTCGGGAATAAGAGCCGTGATATCGGTACCGTCGAGATCAGGCGCGCTGAGAAAGGTCTGCATATTCATGGTGTGTCCGGTGATACACGTAATGCCCTCAAGCAGCGAAGCGGTAGGGCAACTAAAACATGTCATCGGGACCAGACGGGAGAACGCCCCGCGCGACGGCGGGTTGGCGTGTCTCTCATCTTTCGGGGAAATGCGCCCCGTAGGAGTTGGCACCATTCCACAGGCTTGTGGCGGTTGCCCCAGCGTCGTCGGGCCTTTCCCTCGGCTGGTCTCGATGAGTTACGATTTTCATTACGTATTTTCGCAGTTGCGTCAAGAGTTCTGTCAGAACTGCGATATGAGATCGGGCTGTTTCGCCTTGCGTGGCCAGAGGAGCCACACGGCCAGACCGAGAAAAACCAGGCCGAGACCGCCGGCTATGATGGCCAGATTGAAGAAGTCTCCGGCCATACCAAAGCGGATTGCCCAGACATCGGTGGATCTGACATAGGCCGCCACCGCTACGCCTTCGCAGCCCAGGCCGGTAGCTATGGCGAAAAGCCCAACGACTATTTTCCAAAGGTATCGCATATGGCCCCCGTTTTATGCAGCAGCTTATGGCGCAATAGTGCGTTCGGCAAGCCCCGCGCGGATGCGGCTCCATTCGGCCAGGACAATGCCGGCGCAGACGAGGGCCAGGGCGGCAATATGGAAACCGTGCAGCGGTTCGCGCAGGATCAGCACCGCCAGGATGACGCCAAAGATCGGCAGAAGGTTGATGAACAGGCCGGCGCGGTTGCTTCCGATCAGCTCAATCGCGGCGATATAGGCGCCGGCGGCGATCAGCGACGGGAAGACGGCGGCATACGCCACCACCCACCAGCCCTGGGCGTCGGGCCAGGTGACGGGCGCGTTGTGATAGCGCCAGATCAAGGCGGGGACACAGGCGACGAGGGCGCCGATACATGAGGTCGCCAGGAAGGTCTTCCAGTGCAGGTCGGGCTTCCAACGCAGCGCCACCGTGTAGCCGGCATAGACCAGGACCGCGACCAGCATCATGGCATCGCCGATATTGAGGTTCAGATGCAGAAGTTGGCGAATATCGCCGTGGGTGGCCGTCACCAGCACACCGCAGAAGGTGAGAACGAAACCGGCGATCTGAGCCAGCGTGGCGCGCAGGCGGAACAAAGCGAAATTGGCCAAGAAGATAACCAGCGGAATGCCCGACTGTTCGATCATCACATTGACTGTGCTGGTATGGTTCAGCGCCATATAGAGCAGCAGGTTGAACAGGGTAAACCCGATGGCGCCGTAGCCCAGAAGCAGGGGCCATTTCACATTGATGACGGGCCAGTCGCGCTTTAGCTGCGGGACGGCCAGGACCAGGATGATCAAGCAGGCGAACACCCAGCGCAGGCTGGTCAGCAGGACCGGTTCGATATGGCCGACCGCCAGCTTGCCCGCCACGCTGTTTCCGGCCCACAGGAAGTTGGTCAGGATCAGCAGGGCATAGGCGCGTAAGGACATGCCCGCTTCTAGGCGCAAAGGCGCAATCGATTCAAGCTCCGAACCTTCCAACCGGGGTCTTCGCGCCTTCACGTCTTCGCGTGACGCTCATAAGCCGTCGTGGCAAAATACCGGAACTCGCCAATTTTCGCTTTTCCTTTGCTGTTGGCTCCTGTAGCGACCTCACACGAATAAACAGGGCAGGCCTATGTCAATTCTCGTCGTCAAATTCGGTGGTTCGGTGCTGGTGTCCGAGAGCGCGCTGCATCGTGCCGTGTCGGAAATCTACCGCTATACCCGCGATGCCCGTAAGATCATCGCCGTCGTCTCGGCCTTCAAAGGCCAGACCGACCAACTTCTGCGCCTGGCCGGCGCCTATACCCAGGCGTCCTCGTCCTCGGCCACGCCGCACCTGGTTGCCACCGGCGAAATGCGCGCCGCCACCCTGCTGGCCATGGCCTGCGAACGCTCGGGCATCCCGACCCGTTTCCGCTCCGCCTCTGAAATCGGCCTGGTGGCCGATGGCGAGCACCTGAACGCCAATCCCGTATCGATGAAGCCCGACGTGCTGACCAAGGACCTCGAGGCCGTCGACCTGGTCGTGGTGCCGGGCTATGTCGCCGAAAGCGCTTCTGGCGAGCCCGTCCTGCTGGGCCGCGGTGGTTCGGACCTGACCGCTGTTTTCATCGCCGACAAGCTGGGGGCGCCGGTGCGCCTCTATAAGGATGTCGACGCCATCTACGACGCCGATCCGGCCCAGGTTGGCGATTCCGCCAAGCCCTTCGACAGCCTGAACTGGGACGAGGCGCTGAAGATCGCCTTCCCGGTGGTCCAAAACAAGGCCATGCGCTACGCCGCCGACAAGGGCCTGATCGTCGAGGTTGGCGGCCTTTCCAAGGGCTATCAGACGGTGCTGGGCGCGCCGACCACCTACCGCAAGGCTGCCGTGCTGAAGCGTCCGATCCGCATCGCCGTCATGGGCGCTGGCGGGGTCGGGGCCAAGTTCCTGGAACGCTGCCTGGAATGGTCGGACCTGATCGAGGTCGACCGCGTCCTGGTGCGTGACCCGTCCAAGCGTCGCGACCATCCGCTGGCCGCCGCCTTTACCTCGGATGCGCGCAACTTTGTCCGCAACGATGTCGATGTCTTTGTTGATATCGGCACTGGCGTCTCGCCGTCGGCGGAATTGCTGGAAGGCTTCCTCAAGGCCGGTGTTTCGGTAACCAGCGCCAATAAGCAGGCCGTGGCCGCTTCGGGTGACAAGCTGCGCGCCGCGGCCAAGGCGTCGGGTGCCATGCTGACCTATTCCGCCAGCGTCGGCGGCGGCGCCCCGGTCATCGAGGCTCTGAAGCGCGCGGTGAAGTCGCATAAGGTCAAGTCGATCGCCGGGGTGTTGAACGGCACCTCCAACTTCGTTATCGACCAGGTCGAGTCAGGTAAGAGCTTCGACGCCGCCATGGACGAAGCGCGCCGGTTGGGCTTTGCCGAGCCGGATTCGACCGCGGATCTCGACGGCACCGATGTCGGCGCGAAATTAAAGCTTCTTCGTGAGATCGCCTTCCCGGGCTTGACACCGGCGCATCTCGAAGTCGGCCAGATCACCGAGGAATCGCTGATCATCCCGACCGGCAAGGGGCTGCGTTATGTCGCGCGGTGTTATCTCACCGAACAAGGCCTGCAAGCGTCGATGAAACTGGAAGTGCTGGATCGCGACCACTACCTGGTTGGCGCACGTGGCGAACAGAACCGCGCCATCATCGAGCTTGATAATGGTGAGACCTGGTACGTGACGGGCAAGGGCGCCGGCGCCTGGCCGACGACCGAGTCGCTTCTGGCCGATGTCTTGCAGATCGCCCGCGAGTCAAAGCTCTCCCAGTGACCCCGGAAAGCTGTAACGCCTTCTGCGCCGGACTTCCCGCCACCAGCCATGTGGTGCAATGGGGCGGTTCGGACGTGTGGAAGGTGGGCGGCAAGGTCTTTGTCGTCGCCAGCGAGGAAAACGGCCATTTCGCCGTCAGCTTCAAGGTGTCGGAACTGGCCTTCGAGGCGTTGCGCGATCATCCCGATTGCCGCCCGGCGCCCTATCTGGCGTCGCGGGGGATGAAGTGGATCCAGTATTATCGTGGTGACGTGATGGACGATGGTGAATTGGAAGACTTGCTCCGCCAGTCCCATTCTATCGTCGCGGCCGGGTTACCGAAGAAGACGCGGGTAAGTCTGGGATTGACGTGAAGCGGAGCTGTCCGTAGGACCCCTCCGTCTCGTCGCGTTTCGCCATT
>NZ_GL883080.1:113154-115003 GCF_000204015.1 Asticcacaulis biprosthecium C19
AAAGAGGAAGCAGACTTTTTCCGACTTCTCCTCCCTACCGAAGGTGGGGAGGTGCTGAGCAAGCAAGGCCCCTGTGGGCCGAAGCGCGTCGAAGCGGAGGGGTCCTCTTTGGACCGGGGTTACAGGTTCGAGGATGAGGCCAGAATGAACTACAGACACGGCTTTCATGCCGGCAACTTCGCCGATCTCGCCAAACACGCCGCGGTGCTGACCTGGCTGCGGCTGATCCGCGAGGCGACGGAACCGCTGCTGGTCGTCGATACCCATGCCGGCGCCGGGTACTACGACCTGTCCAACCCGGATTTCGCCCGCTCCAGGGAGGCCGAGGCAGGAATCAAGTATCTGATGAGCCAGGCGGTGCCCGAAAGCCTGCAACCCCTGGCCGGCTATGTCCGCGCCAAGAACGCCAAGGCCGGTTTTCGCGACCGCGTCGGCATCTACCCCGGATCGCCCGTCCTGGTGCTCGACCACATCCGCACGGACGACCAATATGTCGGCTGCGAACTGCGCGAGGACGACTTCGGCTTTCTGCGCGAACGCATCGAGCCGCGCGGCAAGGCGGTCAAGGAAGACGGCTATCAGGTCGCGCTCGATTCGACGGGTTCGGCACGGTCGCTGTTTTACCTGATCGATCCGCCCTTCGAACGTGGTGACGACTATGACAATCTGACCTCAACCCTGGCTGGGATCATCAGCCGGCGGTCCGATGCCCGGGTTTTGATCTGGCTGCCTCTGAAGGATCTCGAAACCTTCGACGCCTGGCTGCGCAGCCTGGAACGCGAGATCGATCCGATGCCGGACAATCTCATCGCCGAGCTTCGCCTGCGGCCGCTGTGGAATCCTATGAAGATGAACGGTTGCGTGCTGATGGCGGTCAATCCGCCGGAAAATTTTGCAGCGCACCTAAGGTCAATTGCCGAAGATGTGGTCCGGGTTTTCGGTGAGGACGGCGGGCAGGCGCGTCTCTGGTCGTTATAAATATGGCATAAGCGTCAAATTGCCGTGAGGGCGATTCTCGTGGTTGGAGTCTGGATCGGTTTGTGTTATGTTGCGGCGCAATATGGCCTGACCCCGAGGCCAGAACGAGGTGTTAGATGCTGACCATATCCGAAACCGAGTCGTCGAAACTGTTTCCCTTCACCAGTCCCGATGCCGTCAAGGCGGCGTCCGAAAAGGCCGTCCATCTGTGGATCGGCGCCTTGTCGCCCATGTGGGTGCCGTTCTGGGCGGCGTCGAGCTTTGGCATCAGCGCCTGGACGGTGGCACAATCGCTGAACCGGTCGGGCACCGTGTTCAAGGATTTGCCGCAGGTCACCGATCTGGTGGCAAAATGGCCGGGCTTTGTGGCGCCGACGCCCAAAGAGGTCTCCGACGCAGCGATCGAGACGGCGGAAATTGCCGCTGACCGGGTGAAGGCGGCCATCGACGACCAGCAGGTCGTCGTCGAGAACGTCGCAGAGATTGTTATGGAAGCCAGGGACGTCGTTGCCGAGGCTGTTGCCGAGACCACGGAGACAATGGTTGATACGGCCAAACCTGTGGTCGAAGTCCTGATCGATCCGGTTACCGAAACGCCTGTGGTTCCGGCCGTGGCGGAAGCCATTGCCGAGGTGCCGCTGGTGGCGGCCGAGGTGGTCGAGATGGCGGCAGAGGCGGTGGTTGAGGTTGCTAAGCCCGTAGAAGCGCTGAAGCCGGCACCCGTTGCGGCCAAGCTCGCAGAAACAGCCAAGCCGGCTCAAGTCATCGCGAAGGCGGCCGAAGCTGTCGCCGCGCCGGCGCCGAAGGCGGCTCCCGCCAAGCCGGCAGCTCCGGCCAAAGCGGCACCGAAGCCTGCGCCGAAATCGGACGC
>NZ_GL883080.1:115190-123215 GCF_000204015.1 Asticcacaulis biprosthecium C19
GCACTCTAATCCCTGCGGGCGGGGCGGATATCGACCACGACCGGCCGGTGATCCGACCCTGTAAAGCCTCCGACCTGACGGCGGCTTAAAACGCGGTCCGGGCTGGCTAGGAGATTGTCGATTCCGATCCGCAACACGGACGGCAGGAAGCTGGGCCAGGTGCCGCGCCACATCGGCGCGGCATGCAGGCCCGTCTCGTCCATGAAATCTCCCATGCCCGAAGCGCAGGGCGGCGTGTTGAAGTCCCCGACCAGCACCAGGTCTTCATCCGCGATTCTCTCCAGGGACCGCGCCAGGCGCGAAAACTGCCGGCGCTGATCCTGCGGATCGCTGAACGGCCAGGGGCGCGTCAGATGCGTCACCGCCAGCGTAAACGGCTGGCCAGGTGATTCGACCTCCACCGTCATCAGGGCTAAGCCGGCCTGGCGCGGACTTGGACGTTTCAGCGGATAGCGCGACACCACCACCATGTCGTAGCGGGTGGCCACATAGGGCCGGGTCGCCTTCAAGCCCTTGATCAGTTCGTCGCGCGCGGCGGGATTGGCCTCGATCAGGGCAACAATGTCGGGATTCTGCTTTTCCACCCAGGGCAGAAGTTTCTCCGGTTCGGTGTTGCGGATCAACAGGTTGGCGAAGACCAGCCGTACCGGCGGCTTATTCATGTCCGGCGCGGCTTGTTTCGGAAAGGCCTGGGGCCAGATCGATACCACCATCAGCAGGCAGCCCATGGCGGCCAGTCCGCCGGCCCATCTTTGCCGCAGCAGGGCGAGCAGCGCCAAGATGGCAGCAAACGCCGTGAGGATCGGCACCGAGAAGATATCGATCAGGTAAAACAACGGCCGGTGGGGATTCAGAAGGCAGATCACGGCGATCAAAACCATGGCGGCGCCGATGGCGATGCCCGCCGTTTTTAGGATTCGCTGTAACAGTCGCAACATATCTGTCCCGCCGACGATTGACTTTTTACCCTGTCGTGCCCTTAGCTGGTTAAGGCGAATGGTTAATTTCGCCTCAGGCGCTTACCGGGGGAGCCCATGCTGGCCAGGTCGCACGATCATATCCGTCGTATCTATGACTCGATTGAGTCGGTAAAGCGGCTGTCGGACCGCGTGATCGGCATAGGTCCGATCAATATCATCGGTCTCGACGGGATCCTGGCCTTGTTGCCTATTCCCATCCTTAGCACGGCCTATTCGATTCTGGCCGGCGGTTTCCTGCTCATTCAGGGGATTCGGTCCCATGCGACCCTGAGCACCATCGCCACCTCGTTTATTATCCTGGCGATCGACGCCGGCCTGACCACGGTTGAGGAGCTGCTGCAACTGATTCCTGGCGCCGGCTGGCTTCTGGCCATCATTCCCGGCGGCGCGGACGCCCTATTCCAGGGCCACCTGTACGCCGCCCATCTGATCCAGAAGGATATCGACCGGACGCACTATGTCGAAGGCCGTCGCGGAAACGCCGACGAACATCGCGAGCACCTGGCCGACATGCGGGCGCAAAAGGGCAAGAAGCGCGTGGTCTATCTCGGCTAGCCGCGTAGATTGCGCAGCCCGCCGTCGGTCGGAATCGCCGATTCTGTGATTGTGTTCCACAGGAAGATGGCGCCCCGGCTGGCGATGGCCATGCTGGTTCCGATGACGTCGTTGTGGTGGAGGGGATAGCCTCTGAAGGCGTCTTGGTCGGGATTGAAACCGGCTGAACGGGCGTCACCGCTAACCAACAGCTGACGCAGTTCATTGTAGTCTGACGCCGTCAGGTCGAACTGAGAAATTACCTGGCCGCTTTGCATGGCCTGGGAAATCGCCTGGTTGAGACGCTCAACGATTGTCATTGTTTACTCCGTGTTCGCGATAATCGTCGCACTCGGAGAATAAAATAACAATCTGGAGATGGAGTGGCGCGTCCTGAAACTGGCCGGGGCCCGGCTCTTGCGAACCGGGCCCCGATGGTGCCGTATGGCAGGATTGAACTGCCGACCTCAGCCTTACCAAGGATGCGCTCTACCACTGAGCTAATACGGCGAAGAGGCTGGGGCTATAGCCAAAGTTTTCCGGAAGGCAAAGCGAAAAATCACGACCACTTGAATTTCTTCCACGCTTTTCGTAACTCGGATGCATGAGCGACCCCAAACCCTTGCTTTCTGAGAAGCAGCGCCGCAAGCAGGCGCTGCAAAAGGCGCTACGCGAGAATCTGCGCCGTCGCAAGACGGCTGCCGTTGCGTCACCAGCGCCCGATCACGAAAATACGACGGCGCCGGACGGCGAAACGTCATAAGCCGTATTGCGCGGCGCCTATTGTCATGTAGAACCGCCACTCCCGTTTCGCGTACCTTTTTTACGGACATCTATATGGATCGCATCGCCATTGAGGGCGGCAGCCCCCTGTTCGGAGACATTCCTGTCTCCGGGGCCAAGAATTCCGCTATCAAGCTGATGGCGGCCTCGCTGCTGACCTCGGAACCGGTGCGCCTGAGCAATATGCCGCGCCTGGCGGACACGCGTCTGCTGTCGCGGCTGCTGGTGCGATTCGGCTGTGTGATTTCCGAGTCGGATGAGGGCGGTCAATCCATGACCCTCCATACGCCTGAGATCACCTCGGCCTTTGCACCCTACGATCTGGTGCGTCAGATGCGCGCCTCCTTCAATGTCCTTGGCCCGCTGCTGGCCCGTACCGGCCACGCCAAGGTTTCGCTGCCCGGCGGCTGTACCATCGGCGCGCGGCCGGTCGACCTGCATCTCAAGGCGCTGGAAGCCCTGGGCGCCCATATCGACATGCACGAAGGCTATGTCTTTGCCCAGGCGCCGCGTGGCCTGCGCGGGGCTGAGATTGCCTTCCCGTTCGTCTCGGTCGGCGCCACCGAACACGCCCTGATGGCGGCCGTCCTGGCTCAGGGCACGACGGTCATGACCAACTGCGCCTGCGAACCGGAAATCGTTGACCTGGCCGAATGCCTGAACGCCATGGGCGCCAAGATCGGCGGCGCCGGCACCACCACCATCGTTGTCGAAGGTGTGACCAGCCTGCGCGGTGCCGACTGGCCGGTCATCTGCGATCGTATCGAAGCCGGCACCTATGCGGCAGCCGCGGCCATGGCTGGTGGCGAGGTCCGCCTGACCGGCGTGCGGCCGGAACTGATTTCCATCTTCCTCGACAAACTGACCCAGGCCGGCTGTGAAATTCACCGCGGTGTCGACACGGTCACGATTATCCGCAAGGACGGCAGGCTGAAGCCGGTCGACCTCGAAACCCAGGTCTATCCGGGCTTTGCCACCGACCTGCAGGCCCAGTTCATGGCGCTGATGACCCTGGCCGATGGCGAAAGCATCATCAAGGAAACCATCTTTGAGAACCGCTTCATGCACGTGCCGGAACTGGGCCGTCTGGGCGCCGATATTTCGGTTTCGGGTGGCGAGGCGCGGGTAAAGGGTGTCGCCGAACTGCGCGGCGCCCAGGTCATGGCGACCGATCTGCGCGCCTCGGCCTGCCTGGTGATTGCGGGCCTGGCGGCGCGCGGCGAAACCATCATCAACCGCGTCTATCATCTGGATCGTGGTTTCGAGAACCTGGAAGGCAAGCTGTCGGCCTGTGGCGCCAACATCAAGCGGCTCAAGGGCTCGGAGCCGATCCTGGAAGACGAGTGATGTTCGGCAAGCCACCCCTTAAACCTATTCGTCTGATGGCCGAAGCGGTCGACGATGTGCCGCCGATTTCGGCCCTGGTCCAGGATGCCGCCCTGCGATTCGGCGACATGGCCTATGACCGTGCCGGCCGCCACTTCACGGTGCGGATGAACCGGTTCTGCCATGAAGCGCCCGGGCGTCAACCGTTGCGCGCACCGTCGGTTCTGCGCATTTCGGGTGTCGACAAGGTACAGATACGCGGGATGGATACCAAGAACGGCCAGCAGCCTCTCAGCCTTCTCGACGTCTCGGTCGAAGCCCTGGAGGCGCCGGCGGCGGTGCTGACCCTGCGCTTCGCCGGCGAAGGGCCGCGTGACATCCGGATCGAAACAGAATGCATCGACGTCTTATTGCTGGACCTGGCCGCCCCGCACCGGGCAAAGTCGGCTCCTCATCACGGTTGATTCGCTTATGAAACTCGCCCGCATCGACATCGACGAAGCCAGCCTGTCGGCCCCGACAGATCAGATCGAGCACGAACGTAAGGTCGCTATGTTCGACCTGGTCGAGCGCAACACCTTCACCCCCGAAGGCGCGGCCGAGGCCGGATCGGAAGGGCCGTTCGACCTGCGGCTGGCGTTCGAGGACAACCGACTGGTGTTCGACATCACGGGGCCGAACTTTGCACGCAAGATAATGCTGTCGATGTCGCCGTTCAAGACGATGATGCGTGACTACCAGATGATCTGCGAAAGCTATTACGAGGCGCTGAAAAATGCCACGCCGTCGCAGATCGAGTCGATCGATATGGGCCGCCGCGGCGTCCACAACGAAGGCGCCGAGCTTCTCACCGAACGGCTTAAAGGCAAGATCGAGATCGACCACGAAACCTCGCGCCGATTGTTCACGCTGATCAACGCCCTGCATCTGCGTCTTTAGGTATCCTCTACCCGCCGCGCAGCGGCCTTTGATGTAAAGGGGATCCACAGATTTCACAGATTAGCATAGATTATTCTTAATCCTTCTAATCCCTCTAATCTGTGGACCCCCTTATTGTAAAATGCCGCTGCGCGGGCGGTTCAGAATGCCCAACGGTTCGCGTGATTTGGGCGATAGCCCGGGAACGGCAAAATAATTCCTATCCTTATGATTTTCTTACATTTTTGTCATTAAGCTAACGTTCATTAACACGGCCGGAACAAGGCGCAAAACGGACATCTGGCCACATAAAAGGCCGTGGCATGACCATCTCGCCACAGTTGGTGCCAAATACCCTGAAAAGACCCGCAAATGGCCCCACGGTGGCCTGCTCCAGACGCCATATTAGGTCTCAGGCGGCGACATGATCGCTGCCGTTAGAGCCTCATGCCCAAAAGTGGAATCCACTTTTGGGATCAACATGAGGCGTCAAAAAAAGACTATGGAGCACATACAATGAAGACCCTTCTTATCGCGACCACCGCTGCTGCCCTGGCCCTTTCGGGCGCTGCCGCTGCCAATGCCCAGGATGTAGGCCAGGTTTACGGCTCGGTTGGCTACCAAGGCACCCAAAACGACACCACCGACACGAATGTGAACGGGATCAATGCCCGCGTCGGGACTAAGATTACGCCGCACTTTGGCGTCGAAGGCGAAGCCGCCTTTGGCACCAACGACGACAACGGTCCGGGCGGCGAATACAAGCTGACCAACAAGGTAGCCGCCTACGGCGTCGGCTTCCTGCCCATATCGCCGCGCTTTGACCTCATCGGCCGCGTCGGTGTCTCCGACACCAACCTGAAGGCCCCGGCCGTTGCCGGCAAGCTGGAGCAGGGCACGGCCCTGGAATACGGCGTTGGCGCCCAGTATCACCTCGAAAACAACTTTGCCCTTCGTGCCGACTATACCAAGTCGGATTTTAACGGCGACAAGGGTGAGGCCGGCACCACCTCGGTCAGTTTGATCAAGAAGTTCTAAGCTTCCTGATCGACGACCGCCAAGCGCCCCTTGCATCACAGCGAGGGGCGTTTTGCTACGCGCTCAAGAAGCGAAGCGGTAGCGCGACCAAGACAAGCTGCTGCCTCAAACTAAACGCTTTCCCTTTTAGGCCTTTCGGTATAAACGGGCGCCTCACGACTGGCGCCCTATCGAGTCCCGCAGCGGGTTCGGCGCGTCTGTTTCACGTTTTGAGAGACCGAATGGCAAAAGAAGAACTCCTTGAGTTTCCGGGTACGGTGGTCGAACTGCTCCCCAATGCGACCTTCCGCGTCAAGCTGGAAGAGAGCGGGCACGAGATCATCGCCCACACGGCGGGCAAGATGCGCAAGAACCGCATCCGCGTCCTGGCCGGCGACCGTATCCTGGTCGAAATGACGCCCTACGACCTGACCAAGGGCCGCATCACCTACCGCTTCAAGTAAGTCCGGATCAGGTATGGCTGAGAAGCCCCCCCTGGTTTTGGCCCCCCTTATCCTGGCCAGCGCCAGCCCGCGCCGCCGCGACCTGTTGGCGCAGATCGGCATCGTGCCGGACATCATCGCCGCCGCTGATCTCGACGAATCCCCCCGCAAGGATGAAACCCCGCGCCTTCTGGCCCTGCGCCTGGCGCAGGACAAGGCGCGTGCCGTGGCTGCGACGCATGCTGGCTCTTTGGCCGGCTTCGTGCTAGCGGCTGATACGGTGGTCTGCGTCGGCCGCCGTGTGCTCGACAAGGCCCATGATGCCGCCGATGTCGTCCGTTGCCTGGAGTTGATGTCCGGACGCGGCCATCGCATCTATACCGGCGTTGCCGTCGTCGCGCCCTCGGGCAAGCTGACCTCGCGCGTCGTCGAAACCCGGATCACCTTCAAGGTTCTGACCCCGAGCGAGATAACGGGCTATGCCGCCTCGGGCGAGGGGGTCGGCAAGGCTGGCGGCTATGGCATCCAGGGACGGGCAGGGGGCTTTGTCACCCATCTGGTCGGCAGTTTCACCGCCGTGGTGGGGCTCCCCCTCTATGAGGCCCGCTGCCTCCTGGAAGGCGCTGGCTATACATGCTGACCCTGCACTATGAAGCGCGCTTCGGCCTGGCCCGGGGCGCGATCTACGGGCAGGGCCGGCCGCAGCTTTTCGCCCAGGGCTATGAGCACGACCACTCCCTGGGGGTGTTGGGCACGCAATCGGTTGCCCGGCTCCGCGGTCGCGCCGGCAGCCTCCTCTTTCTGAAACTGGCCGATGGCAGCGAGGCCGTTCTGGAAGGGCCGAACGAGGTCCTCACGCGCTTGAACGAAGGCGTCGCGATGGAGGTCGAGGTCGTTGCCGAAGCCCGCGGCGACAAACTGGCGCGCGCCCGCTATGTGGCGGCCGCGACGGGAGATCCTCGCCGTCTGTCACCGGTCCAGAGCCTGAAGGCGCGCCTGCTGGAACGAGCGCGTAGCCTGATCGGCGACCTGCCGGTTATGGAGGCCTTCGACCGCGAGGCCATTGACACCGCCGAGGAGGCCGCCCGCCAGCCTTCCGGCGACCTGCCGGGGGGCGGGTACCTGCACATCGAGCCGACCCGCGCGCTGGTCGCTTGTGATGTCGATACCTCGGGCGCGACCGAAACCGGAATGGCCTCATCTCACACGGCGGGGCGCGCCTGCAATGAGGCCGCCGTGCGCGACATCGGCCGGCGCCTGCGCCTGTCGGCCCTGGCCGGACTGATCGTGGTCGACCTGATCGGCAAGCGCCATGACGGCGATCGCTTGCGGACGCTTCTTCTGCAAGGGTTTGGGGCGGAAGCGCCGCGCCTTGCCGTGGCGCCGATCGGGAAGTTCGGCACCTTGGAATTCACCCGTCCGTGGGGTACCTGTCCGACGCGCGATACCTGTCATCTCCTCGATGCCGCCCTATATAGTCTGTGGCAGGCCATCCGCCTGTCTGAGCAGGACCGTAGCCGGGTCATCATCATCCGTCAGGCTGAACCCGTCATCTCGATCCTCCGCCCGCGCATTTCCGCATCTCTCGACCCCCTGGCGCCGATGCTGCGCCTAGAGGTCGCCACCCCATCCGAGGTTATCTTCCTGTGACCGTCCGCTACTGCACCCGTTGCCAAAAACCCTATGGCGAGGCCCTTGAGGGCGTTGTCAATGTTGCGCGCACCTATGCCCCGTTCTGTTCCAAGCGCTGCGCCGATGTCGACCTGGTGCACTGGCTCAAAGGCGAATACGTCATCGGGGATGACGGCGATCTGAGCCTCACCGACGAGGTTGAGGCGTCACCGCCACGCCCGTCGCCGGCCGGCGACGAAGAAGCCTGAAAAACTTCACTTTCCGGCTTGCCAAGCGCAAACGGCTCGCCTATAGACCTGCCTCCCCGAGGCGTCGTGCTGCCTCGCGTGGGCCTGTGTTGGGCCTGGATAGCTCAGTTGGTAGAGCAGCGGATTGAAAATCCGCGTGTCGCT
>NZ_GL883080.1:123530-134629 GCF_000204015.1 Asticcacaulis biprosthecium C19
GCTTCCTTTACCCTGTTGCGTCGAACCAGTAGTTTCTTAGCTTTGGGGTTCGAGCCCGGCTCCCGGCACCACTTCCCGTACTCCGCATTTTTCCGTCCGGTCCCCATACAGTAACGCGTTGCTTTGCGTAGGAATTCGGTACTGCGTCGAAACCGTCCGTCTCCGGACAGTTCATTGTTAACGCAAAGATGTTAGCGGTCCCAGCGACTCGTTCCCGGGCACGATCCATAAAGTTGTGCCGCCGATCCGCTTTTCGCCTGTGAAGGGTTGTGAGGATGATTTTCATCCACACCTCAAAATTTTTTTTCACAGGGCGACGGATTGCGCCTTATAGCGCCTGTAGCGAATAACTCTCGGACAGATATGGATTTTTAATTCATCCTTTTCTAAGGCTTTGGCATTACCCAGAGGCAGGCCACGAAAAGTCTGTAACTGACACCTTGACGTTTAAGGCTTAGCTGGATCATTTAGCCGCAAACCGATTTGTTGGGGGTTGCAAACCGTTAACAAATCGGTCGCCTTTTGAACCGGAATGGTTCATACTGGCAGGGTTTGTGCTCTGGCCATGGCGTGATACGGACCGTCAGAATTCTGTACGTGCCCGCGCTCAGACACGAGAGGATCGCTTGTGGATTTTTGGGTTCGCCCTTAGTTCCTGGCGGTTCTTAGGTTTTCAACACGGGGTAACGCTTCCCCCCTTTAGTCCTTGGTCAGCCCCCCTCCGGGTACAGTCCATAATCAGGAATTGGCGAAAAATGCTCGAACACAAGAAATCTAATCCGCTCATTGCTCTGCTTGGCGCTGCTGCGCTGCTGATGAGCGCTCCCGCCCTGGCCGTTGCGGCCGCGGCTCCGGCCGCCGCTACTTCGGAGGCAGCCGCTCCGGCCGCCGCCACCCCGGCCGCCGAACCGGCCGCCGAAGAAACCAAGGCGGCCCACACGGACGTCAACTTCGTCTCCATGTTCAGCGGCGCGACCATCGTCGTGAAGATCGTCATGATCCTGCTGGTCGTGATGTCGCTGTTCTCCTGGATCCTGCTGATCATGAAGCTCCTGGACTTCTCGTCGCTGAACCGCGTCTCCAGCAACTTCCTGGAAGCCTACCGCGGCGCTCGCTCGATCGCCGACATCAATCGCATCGCCGTATCGGACGAATTTGCCGGTAACCCGCTGGCCGACATGGCCGCCGTCGGCACCGAAGAAGTCCAACTGTCCAAGCAGGCCGGTCTTCAGGTTTCGGGCGAACACCGCGACTCGACGCTGTCCCGCGCCGAAGCCTCGATCCACGCCGTTCAGGCCGGTCTGGCCAAGCGTCTGTCGGGCGGTCTGTCCTTCCTGGCCACCACGGGTTCGACCTCGCCGTTCATCGGTCTGTTCGGTACCGTTTACGGCATCATGAACTCCTTCATCGGTATCGCCAACTCGAACACGACCAACCTGGCCGTCGTCGCGCCGGGTATCGCTGAAGCCCTGATGGCTACCGGCATCGGCCTCATCGCCGCTATCCCGGCCGTTGTCATGTACAACATCTTCAACACGTCGATCTCCAACTACGGCATCCGCTCCGAACAGTTTGTGTCCGAACTGATGAACTCGCTGTCGCGACAGCTCGACAAGGGGGCGTAAGCACCATGGGAGCTAAGCTATCAGGTGGTGGCGGTGGCTCGAAACTGCATGTCGATCAGAACGCGGAAATCAACGTTACCCCGTTCGTGGACGTTATGCTGGTTCTCCTCATTATCTTCATGGTGGCGGCACCGCTCGCCACTGTGTCGGTAGAAGTGGTGTTGCCAAAAGCCGTTGCCAAGCCGCAGCCCTCCCCGCCGAAGCCGGTTTACATTTCGGTGACAAGGGATGGCAGCGTGTTCATCGGTGACTTTCCGACATCGCTCGACACACTGGGAGATGACATGAAGAAGGCCATCGGTGCACGCGATCCGGATCAGGAGCGGATCTATATCCGTTGCGATCAGAAAACCCGTTATGCCGAGTTCATGAAAGTCATGAACAAACTTCAGGACAACGGCTACTACTCCGTCGCGCTCGTCGGCGAAGATGATACACAGTAGAGGGTCTTGAATCATATGGCTGACGAAGCACCGATTAGAAAACGGGACCCTATTCTCGACGACGCCCCCAGGACCAACAAAGGGTCTTTGGCCATCGCCGTAGGGGTCGCCGCTGTGATCCACGCCGGGATTCTCTTTTACTTCCTCAAGGCGAAGTTTGAGATCAAGGAACATACGTTTGCGGACGAGAAGGTGAATGTCGACCTGGTGGCTCCGCCACCACCGCCACCGCCGCCTCCGCCTCCGCCGCCTCCGCCGCCGAACACACCGCCTCCGCCGGTGATTCAGCCGCGGGAAACGCCGCCGACCAACATGCCCGCGCCGCCGCCGATTCCGGTGGAAGCGGTCAAGAAGGAAGATCGGGCGCAGGATGTGAAAGCTCCGCCGGCGGCTATTGCCACCGTCGCGCCTCCACCAGCGCCTCCGGCGCCGACCTATGTGAATGCAAAGTGGGCCAAGTTCCCGAACCTCGACGAGTATTATCCTGAGCGTGCGTCTGAGGATGAAGTCGAAGGCCAGGCGACCATCGTGTGCGAAATTCTTAGCGCCGATGGTAAGGTTCGCTGCACCGTGGAAAGCGAGACCCCCAAGGGTTACGGTTTCGGCGCTGCGGCAAAGCGTGGTGTTGAAGCTCGCGGCCGGGTCGATACCGGTGGCGGCGCTGTCCAACCGGGTCAGAAACTGAGGCAAACCTTCAAGTTTACCTTCTGATTGCGACCAACAAGATGTCAAACCCGGAACCCTCGGTTCCGGGTTTTTCATGTGCGGAAACGAACACCCCGAAGGCACCTTCGGGGTGTTGCCATTTGCCAGCCCCTTATTCCGCCTGGGTTTGCGGTATTTGCTCTGCGGCCTCCAACGGCGTATCCTGATACAATAAAGCCAAAGTCACTCCATACTGAGAAAGGAATCCTTCTCAGTAAGCTGCGCGAGATTACATCTCACGTGGCGATTCCGAAACTTTGTCTTTTGGTCAATATTAGGAGATATAAGTATCATGGACGCCGTACACAGCTCACATTCGGCCATTTTTGATTATCGTGGGGACACTAAACTTAAGCCATCTTTCTGGCTTGGCCTATCGATTGCTGTCGTACTTCATGGGGCGCTGGCTGCCTATATGATCAATCAGAGATTTTCTGTCCATGTCCCCGAGTTTGCACCATCACCGCCGACAACAGTCACCATAGAGCGGCTGCCAGAGAAGGAAGTGCCGCCCAAGCCGGTCAAGACCACCCTGCCGCCGCAGACCACCTTGAACCCCAGGCCCGTCGACGCGCCGATCCCCGACGAGGTCGAGACGACGCCGATGACGCCGTCCGACACGCCGGCGGACACCGATGGCAAGACGCCCCCGATTCCTGCCTCCGAGCCGACCACCGGGCCGGCGACGGAACCAGCTCCGCCGGGACCGGTATATGTCAACGCCAAATGGACGCGGTTTCCCGACAGTGACGCGCTGATGAGCTATTATCCGTCAGCTGCCGAGGACGCTGAGGCCGTCGGGACGGCTACGGTCGAGTGCACCGTGGTCGACACACGCGGCCGCGTGACCTGCGCCATCGTGTCGGAAAGCCCTAAAGGGTATGGGTTTGGCAAGGCCACCGTCACGATGGTTCAGAAAGAGGGACGGGTGGACACCCGTCAGGGTGACGTCCGCGTCGGTTCGAAGCTGCGTACGACCGTCAGGTGGACTCTCGAGTAGAAGGCTAAGGACGGTCGCATTGGCCGGATTCAGGATGTTTTTTTTGCAAACACCGCGCTAAGGTGGCCTTCAAATTTCCTGTGAGAGGGACAAACCATGCGCAAACTGTTGAAGACCACCCTGGCCGTTGCCGTTCTGGCCGCTGGCGTCGGCGCCCTGAGCGGCTGCGAAACTAATGAAGCTCTGGGCCGGTCGCAGTTGATCCTGGTCGATGAGTCGGCCATGCAGCAGGCCGCGGCGGCCGCCTGGCAGGAGCAGCTCAAATCGGGCAAGGTCTCCAAGGACGCCAGCATGAACGCCCGCGTTCAAAAGGTCGGGGCGCGCATCGTCGCCGCTGCCGGCATGGGCGGGCAGCCTTGGCAATACGTCGTATTTGACAATGACCAGCCCAATGCGTTCGTGCTTCCGGGCAACAAGGTCGGCGTCAATACCGGCCTGTTCAAGGCTGTGAAGAACGACGATCAACTGGCGGCTGTACTGGGCCACGAAACCGGTCACGTCATCGCCCGCCACGCTGCCGAACGCGCGTCTCAAAACGCCGCCACCCAAGTGGGTCTGCAAGTCGCTACCGGCGTCACCAAGGGGCGCGTACAGCAGGTGGTCGCCAATTATGGCGGCCTGGGTGCCCAGTTGGGCATCCTCATGCCGTATTCGCGCAAACAGGAATCTGAAGCCGACTTTATCGGCGTCGACCTGATGGTGAAGGCGGGCTACAAGGCCTCCGAATCGGTTGCACTGTGGCAGAACATGTCGGCCTTGGGCGGCAACAAACCGCCGGAATTCATGTCGACCCACCCGTCGGACACGACCCGGATCAAGGGGCTGCAGGACTATATTACGACCAAGGGCTACAAGTAGGCGAGGCTTGGGCTGGGATGACATGAGGTTTTTTCGCTAAAGCCCTTGATCATCCCGGCGTCCCGCGTTAGATACGCCGTCCTTACGATGGATATGCCGCCTTAGCTCACTTGGTAGAGCGCCAGATTGTGGCTCTGGAGGTAGCCGGTTCGAAACCTGCAGGCGGTACCATCGCGAGTTTTGCCTTTCCGGCCCATTTGCCGCATGGTCTTTACCGGCGGAATCGCCACAGGGCCGAGATATGGCGCGAACCCCTTCATCCCTGATCATCGTCGGTGGCGGCATTGTTGGCCTGACCCTGGCCGTGGCGGCCAAGGCCCGCGGTTACGCTGTCACCCTCCTCAGCCGGGACACGGTTGAGGACACCGCTTCGGGCGTGGCGGCCGGCATGATCGCGCCGGCGCTCGAGGCCCTGAACGATCCGGAACCCGTCGCTAGCTACAAACGTCTTAAAGCCGCTCAAGAGGCTTGGTTTGGCCTGATGGAGGCCTGGCCGCAAGCCGTTTGTAACATCCTGCGGGCAGCGCAGCAGGCTTCCAGTGTTTATGTCTGGCCTCCCAGCGACAAGACCCCTGACGACGTCATGCCGCGCTTGCGGGCGATGGGGGTCGCTTATCAGGCACTGGCCGATGAGCCGCTGAAAGCGGTTGCTTCCGATTGCGATGGCGTACGGGTTGACGGCGAGATGCTGCTGGAGGCGCGGTCTTTGCTGACGGCCCTGGCAGACGAAGTAACGCCGCGACACGAAAAAGTCATCACCGTCTCGGCCACCTCAGTGATCCTTGAAACGGGAGAGGTTCTGCATGCCGACGCTGTGGTCGTGGCCGCCGGGTTCGCCAGCGCAGCCCTGGCCAGCGATGTACCTTCGCTCGGACACCTTGGTTCGATCAAGGGCCATATCCTGGAGGCGCCGGGGCAGGGCGGTTTGGGCGTGGTCCGTTCACCGGTCGGGTATTTCGCCGACTACGGCAACAGTGCCAAGTTCGGGGCGACGATGGAATTCGGCGTTGACGACCTCTTGGTCGATCCGGCGGTCGTGGCGAGCCTGAAGGGCAGGGCGCGCGAAATCATGCCGGCTTTGGATCTCGCCAGCGCAAGGGCGCTGACCGGCCTTCGCGCCGCCTCGCCCGATGGCTGGCCGATGATCGGACGTGACGGTGCATCAGGCGTGTATGTCGCCACCGCCATGCGCCGCAACGGCTATATTTTTGCGCCCCTGGCTGCACGAATGATACTCGACCTCCTCGACGGCGAGCCACCGCCGGAACTCGCCATGTACGACCCAAATCGTTTCTAAAGCCTCATGCCAAAAAGTGGCTCCACCTTTTTGGATTAACATGAGGCGTCTTGCTTAAACGCGATATTAACCACGTACGCGGCAATATTTGCCTGTCCTCACAGGTCGAGTCCCATGCGTTTGTTTACCCAGGCTCAAAATCCGGGACAGTTTCTGTCCCATGTCGCCGACAATGTCGGGCGCACCGTCCATCGCGGCGGTGACGCCGTCATGGGATCGTTGCAACGTGCTGCCAGCGCGACGGGGGTCAATTTCGACTATCTGCTTCGCACGGCCCAGCGGGAGAGTTCGCTCAACCCGAAAGCCAAGGCGCCCACCTCCTCCGCGGCCGGCCTGTTCCAGTTCATCGAACAGACCTGGCTGGGCACCATGAAATCTGCCGGCGCCAAGCACGGCTATGGCGCCTATGCCGACCAGATCACGCGCGGCAGAGACGGACGATACCATGTCACCAACTCGGCGGCGCGGCGGGACATCCTGAATTTGCGCTACAATGCGGATGCCGCAGCGGTCATGGGGGCAGAGCTGACGGCGGGCCATGCCGCCTATCTGAAAGGCCGGATCGGCCGTGACGTCACCCAGGGCGAACTGTATGCGGCGCACTTTCTCGGGCCCGAAGGCGCCGCCAACCTGATCACGGCGGCTCAGAACCGGCCAGGGGCGTCGGCTGCTGCCCTGTTTCCGGCGGCGGCGCGGGCCAATCCGACAATTTTCTATAGCCACGGCCGATCGAGGACGGTGACCGAGGTCATGGCCAACCTGACAAAGACCGGCGGCAACGCGCCGATGCCGATCGGGGACCCGGCGCCTCAGATGGACACTGAGCGGGTGACGATCGCGCGCTGGGACAAGGTTCAGTCGGACCAGGCGATCATCAACCTGGTCTTCGGCGGTCAGGACGGCCAGTCGGGTATGCTGTTCAACACGCAACTGATGTCGGCCTTCGGACCGGGGGATGAGGAAAAGCGCGACCGCCGCGATGGAGTCGACAGCTATGAGCAAGGCCTGGGCAAGGCCTTTGGTCTCGGCGATAATTCGATGGGTTGAGCGCTCCGGCCTCGTAATTAAGAAAGTAGGACCACGGACCACACGGAAGCGCCGCTACGCGGCGACACGGAAAACACTGAAATCTGAGTCGCCCCGCGCGAAGCGCCAACCTATGGATCGAAGTTGGGGGCGCTTCGCGCAGGCGCTTCAGCTACCGGAATTCCGTGGCGTCCGTGCCGGCCAAAGGCCGCGTCCGTGTGGTGCGTGGTTCCTCTTAGAAGGCTTCTGTTTGCATTTAGCGTCAGAACCAGCGCTTAAACCGCCGCCAGGGCGCGCGCCAGGCTTTCGCGGTTCTGCGGCAGCAGCAAGGGCCGGACCCCCATGGCTTGCAGATCGTCGACCTGGTCACCCGCCGGGACCAGCGCCAGGATGTTCAGGTTTGCCGCCGTCTGGGTGGCGCGCAGGCTGTCGAGGAAGGTCTCCAGTTTCATCCGGCTTTCCGGTTCGTCGAGGTTCTCGAAAGCACCCGTGCTGATCAGGCAGGCATCGACCGGTGCCTTGCGCGCCAGGGCCAACGCGCGTTCGCGCGAGGTCGATGTCAGGCACTTGTGCCCCATCCGCTCCAAGGAGTCGCGCAATTGCGCCGCTCGCAGGGAGTCATTCGACAACAGCAGAACGCGAAGGCTGTGGTCGCTGGTGGCTTCGACCTCGTCGAGAACCTCGTCCGGTCGCGCCGGTGGGGGAGCCGACTTGTCGAACGGCAGGTCCAGCCAGAACTTGGAACCGACATCCAGGGTGCTCAGGCCGCCAATGCGCCCGCCCATCAGTTCGGCCAGCGATCGCGACAGGCTCAGTCCCAGTCCGGCGCCGGAATGGCCCGATGAGGTGCGCTGGATGCGGCTGTGGGGCTGGAAGGCCTGGTCCAGTTCATCTTCGCTCAGACCGGGGCCGGAATCGACGACCTCCAGCCGCAGGAAATTCTCCACCGGCATCAATTTGATCTCGACCCGGCCCTGCTGGGTATAGAGCAGGGCGTTGCTGACCAGGTGCGTCAGGACCTGCTCGACCCTGTGGGCGTCGCCGATGGCCGCGCCGTGCTCAGGCAGGGCCTGGCCGTTATAGGTAAAGCTCAGTTCCTTGCCCTGGGCCAGGTGGGCGTGTTGCGCCAGCACCTTCTGGCATAGCAGATCGGCGTCGAGCGGTTCGGCGGCGACCTCGATCTGGCCGGCGGCAGCGCCGTCATTATCGACCGTGGTGATCAGGATCGATTGCAGGTGCGCGACCTGGGTCAGGGCGGCCTCGACGCATTGGCGTGGTACCGGGGCGCGGCTGAGATGCGTCAGTCCCTGGGCAAGATGCTGCTCAAGACCCTTCAGTGACGTCTGAACTTCGCGTTGCAGAGTTTCCATCAGCGCCATGCGGGCTTCCTTGACCTCGTAGGTCGCCGCGCGGGCGGCTTCGCGCTCGGCGGCGATTTCTTCCTGGCGGTTCTGAAGCAGGTAATGTTCACGCATATGACGGTTGAGGATGACGGCCATGGCCAGGGCGAGGACCAGGCCGCCGGTCATCAGTTGGCTCAGTTGGGGCCCCTCGTGTAACAGTTGCAAGGCCAGGATCGGGCCGGCAATGGCGACGGGGCCCAGGATCAGCAGGTGCAAGAGCACGGGCGCGGAAAAGAAGATGATGCCGACGGCGGCGCCGGCGCAGACCATCAGGAACATCTCAGCGCCGGGACCGGCCGTGGCGGCGGACAAAGAAATGACCATCAGGCTGACCGCCCAGATGGCGCCGCCCAGGCCCTGGCGCCACAGGCGCGCGCGGGCCAGGGTGCGGCGTTCGCCGGCATCCGCCGGTTCGATGGCCTGGCGCGTCTCGGCCTGGCCCTTCACCACCATGAAGGCCGTCCAGTTGATGACAAACAGGATCAGGTAGCAGGCCAGCAACCAGGTCGACAGGCCCAGTTGGGCACTCCACACGAAGACCGGCAGGCCGATGCCGAAAAAGCCCATGACGTACGGCGACAGGCGCGACTGGGCGCGAAGACCGAAGTCGGTGACGACGACGTCCTGGCCAGAGGAAAAGGGCACCGAGGCGGGGGTGGGGAGGAGGTTACGCATGCCGCGACCCTAGCAGGGACAGATTGCCATGCCGTTACTTCACGGCGAAGTGAGGGGCATTTGCGCAACCAAACCGCTTATTTTTAAGGTAAACCCGATCTTAAGAGCGCGAATAAAGGATTCGTTAGGTCTTAAGGACGACACTTGGAAACTTAAGGCGTATTGCGCCCGATTTGCCAAGGATCATGACCATGTCCGCCCTCAGTTTGTTGTCTCAGCGTACCGTTCTCTCCGACGCCGACATCAAGCGTCTGGTTAAGAGCGAAAATGCCGACGACCGCGCCGTTGCCACGCATAAGATCTGCCGCGTGATGGAACGCAGCGAGATGGCTGACGGCGACCGCGAAGCGGCCCAGGAAATTATCCGCATGCTGGCCCAGGATGCCGCCGAACTGGTACGCCGTGCCCTGGCCGTCACCCTGCGCACCTCGGACCTGCTGCCGCACGATGTCGCGATGAAGCTGGCCCAGGATGTGACCACGGTCGCCGTGCCGGTCCTGACCCATTCACCTTTGTTCACCGACCAGGACCTGCGCGAGATCATCCGTACCGGCGGTCCGACCCGCCAGATCGCTATCGCCAAGCGCGAGGCCCTGTCCGAAGCCGTCACCACGACTCTGGCCGAGACCGGTGTCGAAGAGGCAGTGGTGATTGCCTGCGCCAACGACAATGCCCGCTTCAGCGACGGTGGCCTGAACCGCGTCATGGACCGGTTCGGCACCTCCGAGGTTGTGCACAGCGTTCTGATCAATCGCAATCAGCTGCCGGTCTCGGTCAGCGAGCGCCTGGTTCATATCGTGTCGACGGCCCTGCGTGAGCAACTGATCACCCGTCACGCCATCAAGCCGGAAACTGCTGTCGAGTTGGTCCAGGCGACCCAGGAACGTGCCACGCTCGACCTGGCCGACCAGACGGGCGCCAGTATGGACCCGAAGGGGCTGGCCAAGCACCTGATGTCGACCAATCGATTGACGCCTTCTCTGATGCTGCGAGCCCTGGCACGTGGTCATATGGGCTTCTTCGAGCACGCCCTGTCCGAGTTGTCGGGGGTGCCGCACGAACGCACCTGGCTGATGGTGCATGATGCCGGTTCCTTGGGCCTGCGGGCCGTGTATGACCGCGCGGGACTGCCTGGGCGCATGTTCCAGACCTTCCGGATTGCCGTCGACACTTACCAGTCCCTGCTGGCCGAAGCCGGTCATCTCGACCCGTTGCGCTTCCAGGAACGGCTGATTGAGCGCTTCCTGACCCAGGTGCCGTTCGCCCCGCGTGAGGACCTGATTTATCTGTACGAGCGCCTGGACCGGGATTCAAAAGGGCGGCGCTGGAACAAGGTCCAGGAAGCGGCCGGGCCGGGTATGACGATTTCGCCGAAAGTTGCGGCGTAATCCAATTACGACCCGAGTTCGCGACATCAAAAAAGGCGGCCCAAAAGGCTGCCTTTTTCAGTCCCAAAATTTTATAAGCCTTACGCCTTAGCGGCGTTATCCAGATGGTCCTTGACCCGCGCTTCCAGAGCTTCGGCCAGGACGCGTCCCATCGGGTGGTTTTCTTCCTTGATCTGGTCACGAACGATGGCGCGGACGGCATCCATGTGCGCATCGACCAGCAGGCGCGGGGCCTGGGCGCGCTTGGTTTCGTCATCCATCAGCTTGCAGAGCGAACCGCAGATGCGGGTGATCAGCGGGTAGCCGTAGGTCGTACCCAGGCCTTTCAGGTCATGAGCGCGGTAGAACAGTTGCTCTACATTGATGGCGTTCAAACCTTCAACCTTGATGAGCGCCTGGACGTCTTCAAGCTTCTTGACCTCCTCCATCAGCCACGAGTCGAACTGCGTCGACAGGTCGGCCAGGGCCGCTTCGGCCTTGGCGATGGAGTCCGCATCAAGCGCGCCCAGACGCCCGCCCACCTTGGCGCGCAGGGTGTTGGGGACTTGGATGATCTGGGCTTTCTCCGACATGGTTACTCCTGGCAGGCCGACTTGACGCTATCTTTGTGTGCCCACGCTAACCCAAGGATGTTTAATAAGGGTTAGTGCAAGAGACTGTTTTGAAAATTGGCGTGGTC
>NZ_GL883080.1:134721-179879 GCF_000204015.1 Asticcacaulis biprosthecium C19
CGGGCCAATTTGCATACAGTCTCTCAGGCTATAAATTGTTCCGCCATAACCCGTTCGTCGTAGCCCTTGCCGGCATCGAACAGCAGAGTCGCTTTCAGATCCTCGGCTTCGGCGATATCAACACTGATCACGTTGCGGACCTCAAAGGTGTCAGCGGCCGCGCTGATCGGGCGTTTATCGACCTCCAGCGCCTCGATCCGTACCTTGGCCGTATGCGGCAGGATGGCGCCGCGCCAGCGCCTGGGCCGGAACGCGCTGATCGGTGTCAGAGCCAGCGCCTTGGCGGTCAGGGGGATAATCGGCCCGTGCGCCGACAGATTATAGGCCGTGGATCCGGCCGGGGTCGACACCAGGGCGCCATCGCAGATCAGTTCGTCCATGCGCTCTTTCCCGTCGATCAGGATGCGCAGTTTCGCCCCTTGATGCGACTGCCGAAGCAACGACACCTCGTTGAAGGCCAGGGCGCGGTGTTCCTTGCCATCGCGGCACAGCGCCGTCATGCTCAGCGGACTGATCAGGGTGCTTTCGCTCTTGATGATCCGCTCTATCAGCCGCTCTTCCGAGAAGTCGTTGAGCAGAAACCCGACCGAGCCGCGGTTCATGCCGAAGATCGGCACCTGGTCCTTCAGGTATCTGTGAAGGCTTTGCAGCAGGAAGCCGTCGCCGCCAAGGGCCACGACCACATCCGGATTGGCAGCCGATCCATACAAGGCTTTCAGGCGCGCGCAGGCGACCTGGGCTTCGGGACGGTCGGACGCGGTGAAGTCAAGGCGCAGGGACATGACAGGGTTGTAGCTGTTTGCGGAGGAAATACAACCGGCTACGCCAGACGTGCGGCGAGCTTCTGTCGGGCTTCGGCGGGGGGGAGGGTAAACACGGACAGGACAACGGGCCGATGACGGTCGTTGAGCTGAGGCTCGCCGTTGTGGCGATTCTGCCAGAAGGACAGCAGGTGCAGGAAGACCGCCCTGTCGAGTTCCAGAGCACAGCACGTCAGGGCCAGGGGGACGGCGGAGCCGGCGGCCAGGACCCTGTTGAGACTATCGATATCCAGTTTCAGGCGGCGCGAGGCTTCGCGGACGAAACCGTCGGTCTCGCCGGAACGCATGAATTTCAGTAGTTTGAGATTGCTGTGGCTGTCCCAGGTGGCCGGGTCGGCAGCCGGCACGGCACGGCGAAAGCGTTCCGACAGGGCCTGGCGCAGTTCGGGGCGTTCCTGGGCCAGACGTTCCAGTCGGGTCTGGTCGTCTTCGTCCAGTTCGGCGGCCGGGTTACGGACCAGGGCGACCAGCACGCTGTCGTGCCCGGACCTCTGGAGGGCGCGGACGACCTTCCAGTCGAGGGCAGGGCGTTGCGCGATCAGCAGATGATGGGCTTCGCCGGTGGCGGCAATCAGGGCCAGCAAGGCCGGCGTATCCAGCGAGGGCAGGGACGACCTGAGCAGGGGCGCCGCCAGATCGATCGGCATGCGGCACAGGCGCACGATCAGGTCATGGTCGTTGCGCAAGGCTTCGGGCGCATGAGCAACAGCGCGGGTTTCGCAGTGCGGTGTATGGAAACGGACCGTGTGGAAATCTGGGCGCGGAGCCGCGACCGGTTCTACGGGCTCGGCGATGGGTTGGACTGACTTCAAGGCCGGCACGGCGGACTCCACGATTCGCGTCAAGTGTGCCGAAACAGGGTGAACAGCTGCTTAATATTTCCACAACCGGTACGCGTAACAATGGTCTGACCAAATTCTGCCGGTGTTAATCTTGTTTCAATCCAAGGTCGTTACAGTAACAGGCTGTATCAGTACCCATACAAGGGCAGTTCATGTCCGGAAGTGACCAGGAAATATCAAGGGGATATGCGGCCGGTGGGGCGCCGCCTGCGCCCTCGCGTGAGCGGCTGGTGTTGCAGCGCGACGATGCGGTGAACATCGTCGAACGCCTGCGCGAGACTCATGTCGACGTCCACGGCCATGCGTTTCTGCTTCAGTTCGATACCCTGATCGTTCGTCTCGGCGTCAAATGGCATGCCAAGTGCGATCTGGTGTTCGAGCATCTTAAAACGAATTTCGAAAAGGTTTATCCCGAGCCCAACTGGTGTATTGGCGTCAATGGCGATGCCTGGCTGGTGATGATTCCGCAGTTGAGCCCGCGCAAGGGTGCGCTGGCCGTGGCTGACATGTGGCGCGACCTGTGCGGTTTCTTCGTCGGCGACATGTCGTCAGTGGAGGTTCCGATCTACGACGTTCTGGTCGAGGATGTTGACCGGTTGTCGATCGGCAAGATCGATCTACGTACCTATGTCGGTCCTGCGCAGATCGATGCGCCTTTGAGGGCCCGTCATGGCCCTTTCCAGGATGAGGGCGGTGAAAGCGGCCATGCAACCGGAGGCATGGCCCATGCTGTGCCGATTCAGCGTCCGGTGATCGTGGCAGCGTCGGTGAACTATGCCGGACGGACCCTGAAGGTGGCCAGTTCCGTCGAACCTCTGTTCGAGATGAAGAAGATGGTGATGATCGGCCATCGTCTCGAAGCCATGGTGATGGAAAACCTGGATAACGCCTTGCTTGACCGCAAGCATCTGGCCAATCTCGACTGGAACCTTCGTGAGCAGGTCGATCTGGTGAACATTGACCAGGGCCTGAAACTGTTGCGGCTGCGTTCGCCGGAACAACGCAAGATGATGATGGTGGTGCCTGCGGCCTTCTCGACCTTCGCCTCAGCGCGGTCGCGTCAGAAGATCACGGTCGAGGTCGCCAAGGCGGCGGCCGAGATGGGCCTGAAAGTGCTGTTCGAGGTACGAGGCCTGGATGGGGTTCCGCCCCATCGCGTTCTCGAAATCGTCTCGATGATCAAGCCGTTCTGCATGACGGTCGTGGGATCAGTCAATGCCGATCGCAAGACGATTGCCACGCTGAACAAATGCGGCCTGTCGGGGGTCTGCATTGAGTATGACGGCGTCAAGCGTGACGAGGCGGGTTTGCAGGACCATCTCTCGACCCTGGCCGCGGCGGCCAAGCTGTCGGCGGGGGCCTGCATGGTCCAGGGGTTCGACAATTATCGCCAGATGGCGGTGGCGCGGCTGGCGGGCGTGACCCACGCCAGCATGAAGACGGCCGCCCTGATGTCGCCCAAGGGCGCGGCCCACGTGGCGTCACGGGCCGCAGAGGGGCTGCGCGACAGTGACGCGCCGCTGCCCAGCCTTAGTCAGGGGCTTTGACGGGGGCGCAGTTGGCGTCGTGAATGCGCCGGCCTTCCGACGCTTTTTTCAGCGCAAAATCGCGGGCGTCGATCAGAACCATGTCCGACGAACGCGCCATGTCATTGGCGTCTTTTGGCGCGGCCATGGCCTGGTCATAAAAGCCAGCGGCCTTGTTCCAGTCGATCACGGCCGAATCCAGTTGCGGACAGACCTCCGCTGCGTCACTGCCGGTATCAAGCAGGGCCGAAACGCCGGTCAGGAGCGTGTCCCCCAACTGATCGTAGAGTTCGGCATATTCGATCGCCGTATCATAAGGGGTCTTGTCGTCCGCGAAGGCCGCGGCCGGTGACAGGAGCAGGGTGAACGCAAGCGCATAACGGAACATGGCGGCCTCGACAGGGATGATCCCGCCAAGCTAGCCGCTGTGTGTGCTGCGCCCTACTTACAAATCCTGTTATGCAGCGAAGGTGTCGCAGTCCGCCGGGTTGCCGCGCGAAAACCCGGTTTTGAACCACTTGATCCGGTCGGCTGAGCTGCCGTGGGTGAAGCTGTCCGGGACGACCCGGCCCTGAGACGCCTGCTGCAGCGTATCGTCGCCAACCGCCGAGGCCGCGCCGATGGCTTCTTCGATATCGCCGGCTTCCAGCCAGTTCATCTTGGTGTTGGAGCGGTAAGCCCAGACGCCGGCATAGCAATCCGCCTGAAGTTCCAGCTTGACAGACAGAGCATTGGCCTGCGTCTTGCTGACCTGACGCTCCTGCTGCTGGATATAGTCGGTAATCCCAAGCTGGTTCTGGACGTGATGTCCGACCTCATGGGCGATGACATAGGCGCGGGCGTAGTCGCCCTTGGCGCCCAGTTGCTGATCCAGCGTGCTCCAGAAGCTGAGGTCGATATAGACGCGATTGTCGGCCGGGCAATAGAAGGGCCCCATGGCCGCCTGGCCAGTGCCGCAGCCGGTATTGGTAGCGGCTTCGTAAAGAACGACTCGCGACGGCTGGTAGGACTTGCCCTGGGCTTGGAACAACTCGACCCAGGCGTCATTGGCTGAGGTGTGCACCGTATCGACGAAGGCGCCGGCCTCGTCTTGCGGTGCTCCGACCGACGCCTGCTGTTGCTGCTGGCCGCCCTGGACGGCCTCGAGCCCGCTCAACACGGTCTGCGGGTCGATGCCAAAGAAGTAGTAGCCGGCCAGCGCCAGGATTACCGCGACGATACCGCCGCCGCCGATCATGCCCGGCCCGCCCAGGCCCCGCCGGTCCTCAACGCCGCCTCTGCGTCCGCCTTCCCACTTCATGCCAAGCCTCCATTATGTCTGTCCGGACTCACACACATCTTAACTCTGTTTTCAAGAGGGTGTGTGTTGGCCGCGCCACGTGAAGAATTTTTAACCTCGCCAGTACCCAATACTGACAGTTTCAGGTGGCCGATGAAACTAATTGCCGGTATGACAGGGCTGTCAGAGATAAGTTGCACTTGCGAACATTTTGCAGCGCTTCGTTGACTTGGTGAGAGGCCGCCGCCATCATGGGTGGTGGATAGAGACACGGGATTCTAAAGCATGTTTATGGGGCTTGGCATGGGTTCGCGGCCGCTGCGTCTGGCAGCCGGTCTGGCGACGGCATTGGTGATGGCTATCAGCCTTCAGGCATGTTCCGAGAAGAAAGACGAGAAGAAGACGGAGGAAAAGAAATCCGCCGTTCACGCTTCGACGGTGAGCTACGCCGTGGTGGGCCAGGTCAGTGCGCCGATCACCATCACCGGTTCGGGTACCGTCAGCGCCTGGCAGGAGGTGCCGGTCGCCGCCGAAACCGGCGGGCTGACCGCGGTCGCCCTGCTGGTCGACGAAGGCGCCTTTGTCAAGCAGGGCCAGCCCCTCTTGCGCATGAACGACGTCCTTCTTCAGGCGCAGCTCAAGCAGGCCAAGGCCAGCTTCGACCAGGCCAACAAGGCCTATGACCGCGCCAACACGCTGTTCAAGCAGGGCTATCTGTCGGCGGCGGCTTTGGACAATGCTCAGGCCTCGATGCTGACCACCCAGGCCGCCATGGAAACCGCCCAGACCCAGCTGTCGCTCGCCACAGTGCGCGCGCCGGTCTCAGGCATCATCACCAAGCGCACAGCCGTGCTGGGGCAGGTCGTGTCGCCGGGCGCCGAACTGTTCCGCATGGTGCGTGACGGCCGCGTCGAACTGAACCTGGAAGTGGTCGAAACCGAACTGGCCCTGGTGCGTCCGAACATGGCCGCGACGGTGACCTCGCAATCGACGGGGCCTGTCACCGGCACGGTGCGCATTGTGACCCCGCAGGTCGATGCTGCCACCCGCCTGGGTTATGCCCGCATCTCGGTGCCATGGGAATCGGGCCTGCGTCCGGGCATGTTCGCCCAAGGATCGATCGATGCCGGCACCCAGCCGGCCCTCGTCATCCCGCAGTCGGCCATCGCCTACAGCGAAAACAAGCCGGGCGTCTATGTCATCGGTCCTGCCAACAAGGTCGCGTTCCGCCAGGTCAGTCTGGGTGGCCAGCAGGGCAAGAACATTATCGTCCGCGAGGGATTGTCCGTCGGTGAACGTATTGTCACCACAGGTTCAGGCTTCTTGAACAACGGCGACACGGTGAAGCCGGTCGGCAACCCGCAAACGACGGGCCTGTAAGATGTCTGCTGATAAAACTCCCACCCCGAAGACGCAACCCACCGGTTTCCAGATATCGTCCTGGTCGATCCGCAACCCTATTCCGGTCATCGTCTTCTTTGTCGTGATGACCGTGGCCGGCATCATCGGCTTCAACAGCCTGCGCATCAACAACTGGCCCGACATCGACTTTCCGATCGTCGTGGTGACGGTGGTGCGCTCGGGCGCTGCGCCGACTGAACTGCAAAACCAGGTTACGCGCATTGTCGAGGATTCGGTCTCCGGGCTCGGCGGCGTGCGGCACATCCAGTCCTATGTCAACGAAGGGGCGTCGACGACCGTCATCACCTTCCAGCTCGAAACTGATCTGGAAAAGGCGACGAACGACGTCCGAAACGCTGTGGCGGGGGTGCGGGGTAATCTGCCCGGCGATGTGCAGGATCCCATCGTCTCGCGCGTCGAAAACGCCCAGGGCCAGGCACTGGTCAGCTATACCATACGCGCCGCCAATATGACCCCGGACCAACTCAGCTGGTACGTTGATAATGACGTTGCCAAGAAGATTCTCGGCGTCAAGGGCGTGTCGCAACTGAACCGCGACGGCGGCGTCAGCCGTGAAATCCGCATCGAACTGGATCCGGCCAAGCTGGCCGCACGAGGCGTGTCGGCGGGCGATATCTCGCGTCAACTGACGTCCTTTAACGTCAACATGCCCGGCGGCCGGTTCAATGCCGGCTCCTCGGAACAGACCATCCGCACCATCGGCGGCGCCGATACTGTCGAGCAACTGGCTGAAACCCGTATAACCCTGTCCAATGGCGGCACAGTACGCCTGGGCGATCTGGGCTCGGTGACCGACACCTGGTCCGAACCGCGCGCCCGCGCCCGGTTCAATGGCCAGGAGGTGGTCGGCTTCAACGTCCAGCGCACCCGTGGCACGTCGGAACACCACGTCGCCAAGGCGGTGCGGGCGGCGGTCGAGCAGTTGAAAAAGCAGAACCCCAACGTCCAGATCGAAGAGGTGGCCTCCAGTGTCACCGAGGTCGACCGCAGTTTTGACGTCTCTATGGAAGCCCTTGTGGTTGGGGCTGCCCTGGCGGTGCTGGTCGTTTTCCTGTTCCTGCGCGACTGGCGGGCGACCCTGGTGTCAGCGATCGCCATGCCGATGTCGTTGCTGCCGACCTTTTTCGTCATGTACCTGTTCAACCAGTCGTTCAACGTGGTCACCTTGCTGGCCCTGTCGTTGACGGTCGGTATACTGGTCGACGATGCCATCGTGGAAATCGAGAATATCGTCCGGCATATTCGCGAGGGCAAAAAGCCCTATCCGGCCGCGATCGAAGCCGCAGACGAAATCGGCCTGGCCGTCGTAGCGACCACGGCGACCCTGATCGCGGTGTTCGCGCCGACCGGTTTCATGCCGGGCATCGTCGGGCAGTTCTTCGAGAGCTTCGCTATTGCGACCTGCGTCAGCGTCTTCTTCTCGCTGGTCGTGGCGCGGACCCTGACCCCGTTGATGGGCGCTTACCTGCTCCGCGCCAACCCCAAGCATGACCATGACGTCCCGTTCTGGATGGGCACCTATCAGAAGATGCTCAAATGGACGCTGGAGGGCCATCTGAAGTGGCGCTGGTATATCCTGTTCCATGGCGCCCTCGTTCTGCTGGTCTGCGGCATTATGGGCGTGATGCAGAAGAACTACATGGTCGCCGGGATCGGCGTAGGGGTCTTCCTGGCCACCGTTGTGTTGTTTGTCATCTTCCACAACACGTACATGAAGGCCCGCTGGGCAGCGTTGGAGTTCGGCGGTTTGTTGTCGCTGGCGATAATTGGCATGGGCCTGCCCAAGCCGCCGCAACCGGGGGCTCAGGCGGCCGTCGAGGCTGGCCAGGCGGCCGCTCAGGCCAATCCGATGGTGAGCGCCATCGTCTTTGGCGTCATTGGACTTTTGCTGCTGATCGGGACCCTCTTCCTGGTTATCAAGATGAAAAAGTCTCTGCTCAGTGCTCGCTGGGCCGTCATCATTGGCGGCATCGCCTTCTTCATCGGGTCGGTAGCGCTTCTGCAACTGATCCCCAGCGATAACTTCCCGGCCGACGACGCCTCCATGTCGGTGATGAGCATCTCGCTGCCGCCGGGGACACCGCTTGAGCCGACCGATACGATCGTCAAGCGCATTGACGCCGACCTGCGCAGCCGTCCGGAGGTGAAGAGCACCTACGCGACAATCAATATGAACAGCGCGACCATCATCGCCAATCTGGTGCCGCGCCACGACCGCAAGGTGACGCAAGTCGAATTCGAACAGGCCTTTTCCAAGACGCTGGACGCCTATCCCGGTATCCGGGCCAGCTTTGGCCAGGGCGGCGGCGGCGGCACAGGTGTTGCCTATATTCTGGTCGGCGAGGACGAAAACGTCCTGATGTCGACCCTGGCCCAGTTGCAACGTGAAATGCAGGCCCTGCCGGAACTGACCAATGTCCGTTCCGAGGACAACCTGACGCGACCGGAAATCGTCATTACGCCCAAGCCCGACCAGGCCGCCTTGATGGGGGTGTCGACCCAGGACATCAGTTCGGTGGCCCGCGTCGCGACCGTGGGCGACATCGATCAGATCCTGGCCAAGTTCAATCAGGGCGACCGTCAGGTACCGATCCGCGTCCTGCTGAAAGAAGATGCCCGGCTTGACGTCAGCAACCTGAACAACCTGATGGTGCCGACCCGTTTCGGCACCTCGGTGCCGCTGTCGGCGGTGGCCGACATTAGCTTCGGCGCCGGTCCCATTACGATCAATCGCCTCGACCGGACACGGACGGCGACGATTCGCGCCGACCTGAACGGTGTCCCCACCGGTCCGGCCGACCTGGCTGTGGCCAATACGCCGACCATGAAGAAGATTGCGGCGAACCAGATTCCTGGTGTTCGGACGGTTCTTAATCCGGATACTGAAGACTTCGCGGCGATGGCGATAAACTTCCTGATTGCCATCGCGACCGGTATCGCCCTGATGTACGTGGTGTTGGTGCTGCTGTTCGGATCGTTCTCTCACCCTTTCACCATCATCTTCGCCTTGCCTCTGTGCTTTGGCGGCGCCTTCATTGCGCTCCTGATGTTCCGGATGAGTCTCAGTATGCCGACCTATATCGGCCTGATAATGCTGGTCGGCATCGCCGCCAAGAACTCGATCCTGCTCGTCGAGTACGCCATGGTGGCCATCAAAGAGGGGATGACGCGGACCGAGGCCCTGACCGAAGCCGCCAAGAAGCGCGCCCGCCCGATCGTCATGACCACCATCGCCATGGGCGCGGGCATGATCCCGGTCGCGGTGGGCGAAGACGCCTTCCGTCAGCCGATGGCGGTGACGGTGATCGGCGGCTTGATAACCTCGACCCTGCTGTCGCTGTTGTTCGTGCCGGCGACCTATACGGTGATCGACCAGATCTCGCACTTCTTCGGCAAGCTGATCTCGCCGGCCTTCCAGGCCCAGGGCAAGGACGAACCGGAACCGGAGCCCGATCCGGCCCCCCCGCCGGTCGAAGAGTGGAAATACTGAAAAAAAAGAGCCCTTCGGATTGATCCGGAGGGCTTTTTCCTTTGCGCGGTAAGAAGGCGAACCACCGATGGACACGAATCAAGCAGATTTCATGGTGTCCTGGAACTGAACCGCGCAGATGCATCTGTTGCAAAGTGGATCCACAGATTACACCGATTACACAGATTAAGCGTTCAATCTGTGTAATCGGTGTAATCTGTGGATCCGCTTGAATCATAGATGTCGCCGCTCGACAGGGGCCGAACGACCCGGAAATCCGTGTCTATCTGTGTCTATCCGTGGTTCAAAACTTCGGACTTCGGACTTCGGCGGCTCAGGCCTCGGAATTCAGTCCCGATGTCACCGACACGGGCGTGATCTTCAGCGCCGTAATCTGGTTGCGTTGACGACGCATGATCTGGAAACGGCGACCATAGAACAGGAAGGTCTGGCCGGGCTCGGGGATGGTCCGCGCCTCGTGGATGACCAGGCCGGCCACGGTCACGGCGACATCGTCGGGCAGGTCCCAGTCCATGGCGCGGTTGAGGTCGCGGATGGGCATATCGCCGTCGACATGGATCGAGCCGTCCGACTGCTTGCGGATGGCGGTGAAGACGGCATCGTGCTCATCGTCGATCTCACCGACAATTTCTTCCAGGATGTCTTCCAGCGTCACCAGGCCCTGCAAGGCGCCATACTCGTCGACCACCAGGGCGAAGTGCTGCTTCTGTTTCAGGAAGGCGGCCAGTTGATCCTTCAGGTTGGTGGTGTCGGGAATGAACCACGGCGTGCGGGTGATGGCCATGACGTCGACCGAGGCGAGATCGCCCCGGGCGCGCGTTACCGCCGCCATCAGGTCGCGGGCATGCAGGATGCCGATGATGTTTTCCGGGTTATCGCGGTACATCGGGATGCGCGTATGGCTGAAGTTCAGAGCCGCCTCGATGATCTCGGCCATCGGCAGGTCAGCATCGATCATATCGATCGACTTGCGGTGCACCATGATCTGGCTGACGTCCAGATCCTGGAGATCCAGCACGCCGCGGAACATATTGCGGTCCTCGGCCTCGACGGCGCCTTCGTCGTGGTGGTATTCCACGGCACCACGGATCTCCTCGTGAGCCGCCAGGACGTCGACTTCCATGGATAGCCTTACGCCGAACAGGCGAAGCGTGCCGCGGACGAACCACTGCACCGCCTGGACGACCGGCCCGAAGATGTAGACCGTCCACATCACCAGAGGCGACATGCCGCGGGCGACGTCGTCGGGCTTCAGGATGGCCAGGGTTTTTGGCAGGACTTCGCCGAAGACCAGAATCAGCACGGTCATGACCGCGGTCGAAATCGCCACGCCCCAATAGCCGGGGAACAGGCCACCCAGAACGCTGGTCGTCAGGGCGGAGGCGCCAATATTGAGCACATTGTTGGCCAGCAGGATGGCGCCGATCATCTTCTCCTGGTCGCCCAGCAGGATGTTGACGCGTTTGGCGGCCTTGTCGCCGTCGCGCTCCAACTGGTGCATTCGCCCGCGCGACGCGGCGGTCAGAGACGTTTCCCCGGCCGAGAACAGTGCCGACATGAACAGCAGGGCAATCAGGGAGGGCGCCAGAAACAGGATCGTGGCGATGAGCATATCAGGCGTCCTGCAACTGGGCGCCGTCGCGCACCAGGAAGTCATGAACGGACTGACGATCGACCCTCTTGGCGACGAAGGCCTTGCCGATGCCCTCGACCAGGACGAAGGTCAGGGTACCGCCCTCGGCCTTCTTGTCGTGGCCCATATGGACCAGCAGTTTGTCCGGATCGAAGGGGGCGTTCCTGATATCTGACATGGCCGTCGGAAGGCCGGCATGTCGCACAGCAGCGATGGCGCGTTCGGCCTCACTGGCCGCACAGCCTCCCGTCGCCGAACTGTAGCGGAAAGCCTGGGCCATGCCGATGGCGACGGCTTCACCGTGCAGCAGCAGATCGCCGAAGCCGACCTCAGCCTCCAGAGCGTGGCCAAAAGTATGGCCCAGGTTGAGCAGGGCGCGTTTCCCGCCTTCGCGTTCGTCCTGGGCGACGATCTCAGCCTTCATCTCGACCGAACGCGCCACGGCGTGGCGGATGGCCTCGGGCTCCAGCGCCAGGACGGCGGCATCGTTGGCCTCCAGCCAGTCGAAAAAGGCGTGGTCGCCCAGCAGGCCATACTTGATGATCTCTGCATAACCGCAGCGGATCTGGCGGGCGGGCAGGGTGGTCAGGACATCGAGATCGCACAGGACCAGGCGCGGCTGGTGAAAGGCGCCGATCAGGTTCTTGCCCTGCGGGTGGTCAATGGCGGTTTTCCCGCCGACCGAGCTGTCGACCTGGGCCAGAACGGTGGTAGGAATCTGGATGAAGTCGATGCCGCGCATATAGACAGCGCAGGCAAAGCCGGTCAGGTCGCCAATGACCCCGCCGCCAAACGCCAGGACGATGTCCTTGCGGTCGAGTCCGGCGGCCACGAAGGCGTCGGTGACCTGCTGAAGACCTTCCCATGACTTGGTCTGTTCGCCGGCCTCGACCACAAGGGTTTCAACTGTAAAGCCCGCGGCTGTGAACTGAGCTTCCAGCGGGCCCAGGTGTAGCGGCGCGACATTGGCGTCGGTGATAATGAAAACCCGGCGGTTCTTCAGGAAGGGCGCGATATGGCCGACGGCGTTTTGCAGCAGGCCCTGGCCGACCAGGACCTCATAGGGTTTAAAGCCCTCGCCGGCGACCGGAATACGGGTGGTGGTCATGCCAGGCTCTCCACATGGGCTTTCAGCGCGTTCAGCACTAGTTCCAACGACTTGGCGTGCGACTGGTCGCCGGTATCGACCACCACATCGGCCATTTGATAGAGGGGGTATCGAGTCTTCGCGTGTTCGCGCAGCACGTCCATCGGCGAGCGGTCCTTGAGCAGTGGCCGATGCGGCTTGTTGGCAACGCGGCGCGAAAGCACCTTCAGGTCGGTCTTCAGCCACACGGTGATGGCCTTGGCCTTCAGGTTCTCGCGTGTTTTTGCCGAGGTGAGGGCGCCGCCGCCGGTCGCCAGGATCTGGGGCGGCGAATCGAGCAGACGCGAGATCACCCGCTCTTCGCCGTCACGAAACCCCTTTTCGCCATAGTGGGCGAAGATATCGGCAACGCTTTGGCCCGCTGCCTTTTCGATTTCCTCGTCGGCATCGACGAAGGGCAGGGCGAAGTGCTCGGCCAGGCGCTTGCCGATCGTGGTCTTGCCGACACCCATCAGCCCGACCAGGGCGACGGTTTTGGGCAGTATGAAGCTGGGGCGATCCGGCACAGGCGCGGCCGCCGCAGGTTGGGGTGTCGCGGTCATCTTAACGCCGCGAGAAAGGGAAAAGAGTCATAATGCAGAACTTTTACACGATGTTAGGGGGGCTTTGCCAGTGTTGCCGGGAAAAAACCCAAAAGGTCTCATGTCCCGTTTCGATCCTGTGCGACAGTTTCTGCAGATGATGGCCGTCGAGCGCAACGCCGCCCGGCCGACTCTGGACGCCTATGGCCGCGATCTTGACGACCTGATGGCGACCTGCAAGGTGACGCCGCAGGGGCTCCTGGGTCTGTCGGATGGCGATCTGGCCGGTTATTTTCAGGACCTGTCGGAACGCGGCCTGGCCTCGTCGTCGCTCCAGCGCAAACGCTCGGCCGTACGCCAGTTCTACCGTTTCTGTGTCGCGGAAAACCTGACCGGGCACGACCCCTCGCGCAAGATCGCCGCAGCGAAGAAGGGGCTCAAGCTCCCCAAGATCCTCAGCCGCGACGAGGTCGATGCCCTGATTGCCGCGGCTGACGCCATTGCCCCCAACCAGGCGGTGCGACTGGAGTGCCTGATCGAGATGGCCTATGCCTCGGGCATGCGCATCTCGGAACTGGTCGGTCTGAAGCTGGATGCGGTGGCGCGTGACCCGGCATGTCTGATTATCAAGGGCAAGGGCGGGGTTGAGCGTCTGGTTCCGCTGAACCCGTCGGCACGCGCGGCGATCAAGGAATATCTCGACATCCGCTACACCTTTTTACCCGCCGGGGATAAGGCGAACCCGTATCTGTTTTCATCGCGCGGCAAGGAGGGACATCTGACGCGTCGCCGAGTCGGGCAACTTCTGGACCAGGCCGCCATCAATGCCGGGATCGATCCGGCGCGGGTGTCGCCGCACGTCCTGCGCCATGCCTTTGCGACCCACCTGCTGGAAGGCGGCGCCGATCTGCGCGTGGTCCAGACCTTGCTGGGGCACGCGGATATTTCGACGACCCAGATCTATACCCATGTCGCCGGCGAACGCCTGCGCGAAGTGGTCGAAACTCACCATCCGCTGGCCAAGGGGCGATAATCCCAGCCAAAGAATCCCCTTTGACGCGGGGACGGTTGCTGATAAAGGCGACCTTTCCTAAAAGTGCATTGTAATTTTACGCCCTGCGCGAACAACTGGGCCCTTCACAGAGCGACCTGATGCGACATTATCTCGATTTCGAACGTCCGATCGCCGACCTCGAAGCCAAGATCGAGGAGCTGTCCGCCCTGTCCCAATCGGGTGGGGCCAATCTCGAATACGAACTCCAGGCCCTGCGTGACCGTACCGAAGTCTTGCGCAAGGACACCTATGCACGCCTGGAACCGTGGCAGAAGACCATGGTTGCGCGGCATCCGGAACGTCCGCATCTCGTCGACTATATCGGCGGCCTGATCACCGAATTCGTCGAACTTCGGGGGGACCGCAAGTTCGGTGACGATCAGGCCATCGTCGGTGGCCTGGGCCGCTTCCGTGGCCAGCCGGTCGTGGTCATGGGGCATGAAAAGGGTTTCGACACCGCCAGCCGCCTCAAGCACAATTTCGGCATGGCCCGCCCGGAAGGCTACCGCAAGGCGGTGCGCCTGATGGACATGGCGGAACAGTATGGCTTGCCGGTCCTGACCTTCGTCGACACGGCCGGCGCCTATCCCGGCATCGGCGCCGAGGAACGCGGCCAGGCCGAAGCCATTGCCCGTTCGACCGAGCGCGGCCTGACCCTGAAAACACCGATGATCGCCACCGTGACAGGCGAAGGTGGTTCCGGCGGCGCCATTGCCCTGGCCGCTGCCAACCGCGTCCTGATTCTGGAACATTCGATCTACAGCGTCATTTCGCCGGAAGGCGCCGCCTCGATCCTGTGGAAGGACGGAGCCCGCGCCAAGGATGCCGCCGATCGCATGAAGATCACGGCGCCGGACCTGCTGAAGCTCGGCATTGTCGACCGCATCGTCGAGGAGCCCGCCGGTGGCGCCCATTCCGATCGGGATGCCATGATCGAAGCCCTTGGCGACGTCCTGGAAGAGGAACTGAAGGCGCTCAGCTTCCTGTCGCCGGAACAATTGGTAGACCAGCGCGCCAAACGGTTCTACGATATTGGCAGGGTTGGGCTGGGCTAAGTAAGGCCTTACGCCGTCCTTACAAATCCCATTCGCTAACCCCTTTGTAACCGAATGGGCGCATTCCTAGGCTTGACGTGATTCCACGCCCAGCGGAGCCTTCCCATGCGCACAGTTCTTCTCACCTCGGCCGCCGTCCTTGGCGCAGCCTTCCTGTTGCCGGCCACGGCTCATGCCATCGAAGATCCCTATATCGCGGCCCGCGCCAGCACGCTGGGCGTCGGCGTCGAAGGCGGTGTGAAGGTCGCGCCCTTCTTCCGCGTGCGGGGAATCGTCCAGGGGCTCAATGTCGACTATGACGACGAGATTGACGACGTTCAATACAACGGCAAGTTCAAGCTGGGCTCGGCCGGCGTGACGGCTGACTTCTTCCCGTTCAACGAAGGTCCGGTGTTTATTTCGGCCGGGATTTTCTCGAATGGCAACAAGATCGACGCTTCCGCCCGCCCGACCAGCAATACCGAAATCGGCGGCGTTACCTATACGCCGGACCAGATCGGCACTTTGACCGCCAAGGCGCGCTACAAGTCGACGGCGCCCTACCTCGGTGTCGGCGCCGAATGGAGCCTCTACCCGGCGGTGATCAGCCTGGAAGCCGGCGCCTTTGTGCAGGGCGAGCCCAAGGTCACCCTGACTTCCGACGGCAGCTTCGCCAGCAACCCGGCCTACCAGTCGTCGCTGGAACAGGAACGCCGGTCGATCGAGGACGACCTCGATAAAACCAAGGTGTGGCCGGTGGTCTCCCTGGCCGTCGGCATTCGTTTCTGATCAGGGTTTCTTCGCGAAGGTGACGCTTTTCGGCGCGTCACCGCCGTGGAAATGCAGGCTTCGGGTGACGTCACCCAGGCGAATATTGACGACGCCTTCCGGCGCTTCCTCAGACGACGGGAACAGCCCGTAATCGATGGTCACTACCGTCGGCATCGTCGTGAGCTTCCCGCTGTAGACAAAGATCAGGTCGTCGCCGCGAAAGTCGTGTGACACGAACCTGAGACCCTGGCCGTTCACAATAAAGGCTTCAGCCAGGTGGTCTTCCAGGGCCTTGAGGGCCTGCGGGTCATCGACGCTGGGCGCCGCCTCAGGCGCCAGCGCGACCAGTTCCGGCTCGGTGTCATGCGCCGACAGGGTGTGGGTGACCACCACATCTCCGCTTTCGGCGATGGTCACGACCGAAAGCGTGTGATGACCCCGATGGGCTTGCGCCGCGCCAGCGGCCATCAGGCCAGCGGCGAAAAGCAGCATCAGAAATCGTCTCACTTCTTTTCCTCGGCTTTTTTGGCCTGAGGCTGGGTTTTCACGCCATCGGGCGTAACGACCATCTCCATGTCCTTCATGCGGTTGGAAGCTTCTTCATCGTCAGTGATGCTCAAGGTCACCGGATCGATGCGGCGCGGGAAGGCGTTGTTGGCGACGTCGGTGTCGGCCGTTTCCCACAGTGGATCTATCTCCGCCTGCTTCAGCGTCTTGGGCGTGACGTACTGCCAGATGGCTTCGGCCGGATTCATCCGCCAGATCTCCGCCGGGATACGCACGGTTTCGGAGGTGCCGTCGGTGAAGTCCAGCTTCAGGATGACCGGCATAACCAGGCCGCCCTTGTTGCGGAAGGTGAAGTTATAGAAGCTGTCCTTGACCGCCAGAGCCTCTTTCAACTCAGGATCGGCATCCTTCATGGCATCGGCATACTTCTTCTTCGCCTTGACGGTCGGGGTGAATTCGTCAGTGGCGTCGTAGAAGTCGCGCGTCGCCGGATCGGTTTCGACCACCGTTGGTTCAGTATTGCGCACGGAGGTCAGGGAATCGGGCTTTTGGTCGTCCTGCAGCTTGTCCCACGGCTTTTCAATTTCGGGGTCGCGGGTATTGATGCGCGCCTTCTTGATGTCGGCCAGTTCCAGGTCGACATGGTCGGTCGAATAGAACCAGCCGCGCCAGAACCAGTCGAGATCCGTGCCCGAGGCCTCTTCCATGGTGCGGAAGAAGTCATAGGGCGTCGGACGCTTGAACGCCCAGCGCCGGGAATATTCCTTAAAAGCGAAGTCAAAGGTTTCACGGCCCAGGATGGTTTCGCGCAGGATGACCAGGGCGGTCGCCGGCTTGCCATAGGCGTTGTTGCCGAACTGCATGATCGATTCCGAATTCGTCATGATCGGAACCTGATTTTCGCTCAGCATATATTCGCGGATTTCGCGAGGTTCACCGCGGCCACGCGGAAAGTCCTTGTCCCACGTTTTCTGGGCTTCGAACTGGATGAAGGAGTTGAGGCCTTCGTCCATCCAGGTCCATTGCCGCTCATCGGAATTGACCGCCATGGGGAACCAGATGTGGCCGACTTCGTGGATGACGACCCCGATGAGGCCATACTTCGCGCGTTCGGTATAGGTCAGTTCACCGGTCTTCTTGTCCTTGATGGGACGCGGACCGTTGAAGGTGATCATCGGATATTCCATTCCGCCGACCGGACCGTTCACCGATTGCGCTGTCGGATAGGGGTAGGGGAAGGCGAAGTCGCCATAGACCTTGAGCGTATGGGCAATCGACTTGGTCGAATAGGCGTCCCATAGGGGGCGGGCCTCCTTCGGGTAAAAGGACATGGCCATGACCACCGGATGGGCCGGATCGGCATTCTTCACGCCCTGGGCATCCCATATGAACTTTCGCGATGAGGCGAAGGCGAAGTCGCGGACATTGCCGGCCGTAAAATGCCAGGTGCGTGTACCGGATGGTTTGCCACCCTCGGCCGCCGCAGCCTCCTGCGGCGTTACAATATAGACCGGCGCGGACGCTGTGCGGGCCTGGGCCAGGCGCTGCTGCTGGACGGATGTCAGGACGGCTTCGGGGTTGCGCAGTTCACCCGTCGCCGAGATGATGTGGTCGGCCGGTACGGTCAGTTCGACATCGTAGTCGCCGAATTCCAGCGTGAATTCGCCGGCGCCGACAAAGGCCTTGTTGTGCCAGCCCTCATAGTCGGAATAGACCGCCAGGCGCGGGAACCACTGGGCGCCGAGGAACAGACAGTTGCCGTCCTCGCCGGGCTTGGTGAAGCATTCATAGCCGGAGCGGCCGCCCACGACCCTGGTTTCGGGGATCGGAAGTGTCCAACTGACCGAAAAGCTAAGGCTTTCACCGCTTTTCAACGGCTGCGGCAGATCGATGCGCAGCAGACTGTCGACCACGGTGAAGGGCAGGGGGGCACCGTTGGCGTCTGTGACGCGCAGGTCATTAAAGCCACCTTCCCATGTCTGCATGCGCTTGGCGCGGCGCACACCGCCGACCGAAAGCTCTTTGCCGGCCGTGGTTCGCGTCAGTTCGGCAATCGAGTCGCGCTTGTAATTGTTGTGGTCGAGCGCCAGCCACAGATAACGCAGAGTGTCCGGCGAATTGTTGGCATAGGTGACGGTTTCGCTGCCGGTCAGCGAACGCCCGGCCTCATCCAGGGTGGCGCGGATGCGGTAGTCGACCTTCTGCTGCCAGTAACGGTAGCCGGGTTCACCGGCAGCATTGCGGTAGTCCGTCGGCGTCGGCCAGGCCTCGCCTTCCAACTGACGGAACTTGTCCTCGAATCTGCCCTTGCTCTGGTCGACAGGGTCGGCATGGACGACGGCCGGCGTTGTCAGCAACGCCATTCCCAACATAAAACGCTTCACGATCGCTCCTGCGGACACGGATAACTGGTTTGCATTGAAACCAACAGGTCCCGCCAATGCAAGCGAATTGTCACGTTTCTGACATTATTGACCGGAGTGTTCCAGGGACACCTGATGCGGATAGGGCACTTCGATTTCCGCCGCATCCAGCGCCGATTTCACATCCAGGATCAACCGTGTCCGCGACGCAAGGACGTCTGACGGCATGACCCATATGGCGATGCGGATCGTCATGCCGCTTTGGGCAAAGTCCTGCACGGCGACCCATGGCTCGGGGGCCGCCATGCGACCGGGTTGATCCTTGGCGACCCGAAGCAACAAGGCCAGGCAAGCGGGTAGGTCGGTGGCCATGCCGACATCAAGTTTCACCTCGATCCGGACAGCCCCATTTGTGGTGAGGTTGCTGATCTCATTAGAGAAGATCTTGGTATTGGGGACAAAAACGCGAACATTGTCGCCATTATTGATCTCGGTGGCGAACAGCCCCAGGCGGTGGACTGTGCCGCTGACCTCACCGATCTTGACGCTGTCGCCTATGCGATAAGGACGGTTGAACAGGATCATCAGGCCGGCGGCGACATTGCCCAGGGTGCCCTGCAACGCCAGACCGATGGCCAGGGACGCTGCGCCTAGCACGGCAATGAACGAGGTCGTTTCGACCCCCAGCCTGTTCAGCGCGGCCACCAGCCCCACCGTCAGCAGCAGCCAGCGGATCACCTGCGACAGAAATTCCGGCAGGGTGCGGTCGGCATCGTTCTGGACGAAGCGGCGGACGAGTTTCTTGGCACCGTCAGCCAGCCACTTCGACACCCACAGCGTGATCAGCAGAATGATGCAGGCAACCGCTATATTGCCAAGTATATCCGGGTAATTAAGCAACCGGTCCAGCAGGTCGGCTGAAGGTGCGGCGGGCTCGGCCGTCATGCCTTGCGTCTTTCCTTGAAGAAGCCCTTGAGCAGGGCCGAACTGTCCTCACCCAAGACGCCGTCGGTCACCTCGGGCCGCCAGTGGCAGGTTGGCTGGGCGAAGAATTTTGGACCATGTGCCACTGCACCGCCCTTAGGGTCTGGCGCGCCATAGATAACCCTGGCGATACGGGCATGCGAAATGGCGCCGGCGCACATGGCGCAAGGTTCCAGCGTGACATACAGCCACAAGCCGCCAAGTCTATAATTGCCGATGGCCTGTCCTGCGGCGCGCAAAGCCAGGATTTCGGCATGAGCACAGGGGTCGTTAAGCAAGATCGGCGAATTTCTGGCCGTCGCCACAACAGTTTTACTTGACGGATCGAAGATTAGAGCGCCTATCGGCACCTCACCGGACCGGGCCGCTTCATGGGCCAGGTCCAGCGCCGCCAGCATCAAGGTTTCGTCTTCGCTTTGCATAAGCGTTTTCAAAGACGGGTCTGGCTCCGGCGTCAAGTACAATTCAAGGATATGACCGTGACCGACGAGAGTAACGCTGGAGAGCGTGACGTTTCGCAACCGAACGAAGCGCCCCAAACGCCCGAAAAGACCTTTACCAAGAAGCCATTTGTCAAGAAGGACGGCTTCAAGAAGGAGGGGGGCAAGGACGGCAAGCCGCCGCCCAAGGCCACGGAACGTATTGCCAAGGTTCTGGCCCGAGCCGGCCTGGCCTCGCGCCGCGAAGTCGAGCGCCTGATCGGTCTGGGCAAGATCGCCGTCAACGGACGCATCCTGGAAACCCCGGCTGTTCTCGTCTCGTCGGCCGATATCATCACGGTTGAAGGTCAGGTCATCGGCAAGGCCGAACCGACACGGGTGTGGCGCTATCACAAGCCTGTCGGTCTGATCACTACCCATTCCGATCCGCAAGGCCGTCCGACCCTGTTCGATCAACTTCCGACGCACCTGCCGCGCGTCATTTCGGTCGGTCGCCTCGATCTCAACTCCGAAGGCCTGCTGCTGCTGACCAATGACGGTGAGTTGGCGCGGTCGCTGGAAAAGCCGTCCTCGGGCTGGGTCCGCCGCTATCGTGTCCGCGCCCTGGGGCACGCCAGCCAGTCGCGTCTCGACGCGCTGAAGGACGGCACCACGGTCGAAGGCGTCATCTATGGCCCCATGGAAGCGACGATCGACAAGGTCGCCGAAAAGGCTGACGGCCGCGCCAATGTCTGGCTGACGGTCGCGATCACCGAAGGCAAGAACCGTGAAGTCCGTAAGGTGTTGGAATCGATCGGCCTGAAGGTCAATCGCCTGATTCGCCTGGCCTACGGTCCGTTCCAACTCGGCAACCTGGAAACAGGCGAGGTCGAGGAGGTCGGTCCGAGGGTGATCCGGGAACTGCTGGCCGACGTCGTGTCGCTGAAGAACCTGCCGCCGGAAGGTGCCTCCCAGACCGGTGATGCCCCGCGTGAGCGTCCGGCCCGTGGTGATGCCCGAGGTGAAGGCTTTGGCGGCCGTCGTGGTGGTGGCGATCGCTTCGATAAGGGCGACCGCCCTGACCGCGGTGACCGCACGTCGAGCCGTCCCCAAAACGCCCGTGGTAAGCCGGAGTTTGCGGAAAAGCGTGAATTCAAGGAACGCGACTTCGACCAGCGTCCGCGCTTCGAAGGCGACGGCGAGGCCCGCGACCGTAAGCCCGAACGTCCGTTTGAGAACAGGCCTTTTGGTGAACGCAAGTCCTTCGGCGATCGCAAGCCGTACGGCGCCCGTGACGGCGGTGATGCCCGATCGAGCTACACGCCGCGTCCGGACCGGGGCGCCGGAAATGATCGCAAGCCCTTTGAGAAGAAGCCTTACGCACCGCGTCCGGCGGGTGACGATGCCCGTTCCGGCTACACGCCGCGTCCCGAACGTGGCGGCGACAACGACCGCCGTCCGTACGCCAAGACGTCATATGCTCCGCGCCCGGACCAGGGTGAAAGCGGTGCCTATGAGCGCGCCAAGCGCGAGTTCGGTGCTCAAGACCGTCCCAAGCCGCGTTTCGACCGCCCGGCGGGCGACGATGCCCGCTCTAGCTATAAACCGCGTCCGGAGCGCAGCGCAGACGGCGCCCAAAAGCCCTACGCCTCAAAGCCTTACGCCAAGAAACCCTATGCACCGCGTCCCGCCCAAGGGGAAGCCGGCGCATATGATCGCGCCAAGCGTGAATTCGGGGGCCAAGACCGTCCCAAGCCACGATTTGACCGCCCGGCGGGCGACGACAGCCGTTCCAGCTATTCGCCTCGCCCTGACCGCGGTGGTGACGCGTCCAAACCCTATGCCGCGAAGCCCTATGCCAAAAAGCCCTATGACAACAAGCCGCGCGGCGACCGTCCGGCCGGAGAGGGCTATAAGAAGCCTTACGCCGCCAAGCCCTATGGGGCGCGTGCGGACTCCCGTGACGGCGGCGACAGCAATACTAAGCGCGAATATGCACCCCGCCCCGACCGTGAAGTTGGCGCAGGCGGCGGCTACAAGAAGCCGTTTGTTCGTAAGGGCCCGCCGCGCGACGGCGAGGGTGGCGGTGAGCGCAGCAGCTATGCCAAGCCGTTTCAATCATCTGGCCGGCCTGCCGGCGATCGCCCGGCCTATAAGGGTCGTGACGGCGGCGGTGATGCCCGCAAAAGCTTTGGTGACCGACCCCGTTCGGGTGGGTTCGGTGGCAAGCCAGGCGGCGCCCCACGCTCGGACGGTCCCCGGGGCCCGCGTTCTGATGGGCCCCGTTCCGATGGGCCACGTCCCGGCGGCAAGCCTCCATTCCGTAAGCCGCGCGACCAGTAAGCGCGATGCGGGTTGTCGGCGGCGAGTTCAAGGGGCGCAGCCTCGCCACTCCGGACGGGCGTAACACACGGCCGACGTCGGACCGTGCCCGCGAGGCCATTTTCAACGTTTTGGCCCATGCCGACTGGGCGCCGGATTTCGACGGCGCCCGGGTGATGGACGTGTTTGCCGGCTCGGGCGCTTTGGGCTTCGAAGCCCTGTCTCGCGGCGCCACCTTTTGTCTGTTTATCGAAACCGACGAGGGCGCGCGTGGCGCGATTCGGGACAATGTCGAAGCCTTCGGTCTTTTTGGTACGACCCGTGTCCACCGTCGGGACGCGACCCAGCTGGGCGTCCGTCCCGGTCCGAAAAGCGAAGCCTTCGACCTCGTTTTCCTCGATCCGCCCTATCACAAAGGCTTGGGAGAGAAGGCTTTGGAGGGTCTTGTTAGCGGTAACTGGCTGTCCGAAAATGCCATAATCGTCTTCGAGCGCGGTTCGGATGAGGACGATTTTGTCACAGGGGTGTGGGAAATAATCAACACAAAAACCTATGGCGCAGCGCAGGTTTTGTTCATTAAACAAAAAATTTACATTAAATAATCCATTGAATTTAAACGACATAATATCGTTACTGCGCCTGCGAGTGGTATTTTTGGCGCAAGGCCCGAGATTTTGTATTGACGGGTCGTCCGTCTTATCCACAATATGTCGTTAACAAGGCGTAAATGATAAGCAGGGCATAAAACTTGCTATGACGCCTGGTAGAGTATCACTAAAATACTAGGGGTGATGAGATGGACTATCAAGCGGCGCATGCTGTTAAAACCAAAGTGTCAAAGCGTCGTCCGGACGCGCTGAAACTCCTGCTGATTGCGGGACTTAGCGTCCAGGCCTGGGGTGTCGTAATGGGGCTTGGCCTCATCATTCTGAACCTGACTCACTGATATTCATACGCACCTGCGCACCTTTTGGTCCGCGGGTTTTTTTATGAAATCTTTATGTCGGAAATAAAGAAAGGGATGCGATCGCCGCATCCCTTTTCCAGTGGCAACGGTCCAGTGCCACCGGCGTCTTGATATGTAGCCGATTTCCGCAAGCTCTGCGATGACTCGCTCAGCGTCGCCCGAAGAGCTTCTCGATATCCTTCAGCTTCAGTTCGACATAGGTCGGCCGACCGTGATTGCACTGACCGGAGTGCGGCGTGGCCTCCATCTGGCGCAGCAGGGCGTTCATCTCGTGGGCATTGAGACGCCGGCCCGATCGCACGCTGTGGCGACAGGCATGGTCGCCGCAGATTTCCGCCATCCGCTCTTTCAGCGCCAAAAGTTCGCCGTGCTCGGTCAAATCGTCGACCAGGTCACGCACCAGGCCGGAAATATCGCAATCTCCCATCAGCGCAGGAATATCGCGCACCAGCACACTGGTCGGGCCAAAGGCCTCAACCTGCAGGCCCATGGTGGCGAGGTCATCGCGCCGGGCAACCAGGCGCGCCACCTCTTCACGTTCCAGGTCGACGATCTCCGGGATCAACAGGCTCTGGCTCTGGACGTGGCCCTGGGCCATGGCGACCTTCATCTCTTCGTAGACCAAGCGCTCATGGGCGGCGTGCTGATCGACAATGACCAGCCCGTCGGCGGTCTGGGCGATGATATAGGTCTCGTGAATCTGTGCCCGGGCGGCGCCCAGAGGAAACGCATCCACCGCGGATGCCGCTACATCTACTGGTCGTTCGAGAACCGGCGCTTCGGACACGCCGAGCGCATAGGCCGCAGTCTCATACGAAACTGGTTCAAAACGCGCGGTCGGCGCGAAGGGTTCCGGCGCCATGTAGGGGCGTACGGCCGCGATCTGGGACGGCGTCGGCCGGTTCAAGTTGAGAAGGGGCTGGACGCTTTCGACGCGGAAGCCCGTCAATGCTGTCTGCGCCACGGTTGTGGCGGCCCGGTGGCCGGCGGAGGCCAGGCCGTGCTTCAGCGCGCCGATAATCAATCCACGAACCAGGTTGGGATCGCGGAAGCGCACCTCCGCCTTGGCCGGGTGAACGTTGACGTCGAGGTCCTGCGGATCGATCTCGACGAACAGGGCGGCCAGTGGGTGACGGTCGCGCGCCAGGAAATCGGCATAGGCGGCGCGAAGCGCCCCGGTCAGCAGTTTGTCGCGCACCGGCCGGTTGTTGACGAAGAGATACTGGTGCATGGCATTGCCGCGCGAAAAGGTCGGTAAGCCGGCATAGCCCGTCAACCGCACGCCTTCGCGCGCCTGGTCGATCAACAGGGCGTTGTCGCCGAAATCGCTTCCCAGGATGGCAGCCAGCCGCCGCAAGCGGCCTTCGAAGCCGGCCTGTTCGGCGAACAGTTTCAGTACCCGCTTGCCGTCCAACTCGAGCGAGAAGCCAACGTCTTCATGGGCCATGGCCTGGCGCTTGACCTCTTCGGCGATGGCCATGTTTTCCGAGCGTTCGGACTTCATGAATTTCAGACGCGCCGGCGTGGCGTAGAACAGGTCGCGCAGATCGATGCGCGTGCCATGATCGCCGCCAAAGGCCGCCGGTTTCAGGCCAGAAACGGCACCGCCGTCGACCTGGATGGCCAAGGCGTCACCGCCCCTGGACTTGGAGACGATGTTGAGCCGCGCGACCGAGCCCATAGAGGGCAGGGCTTCGCCGCGGAAACCCAGGGTCTGGATGTGAAGCAGGTCCCAGGTTCCATCGGCTTGAGGCTTGAGTTTCGAGGTGGCGTGACGTTCGACGGCCAGTTCCAGGTCGGGGCCGGCCATGCCCGATCCGTTGTCTTCGATCAGGATGCGGCTGAGGCCCCCCTGTTCGGCGCGGATATCGATATGGCGGGCGCCGGCGTCGATGGCGTTTTCAACCAGTTCCTTGACCGCCGAGGCGGGGCGCTCGACGACCTCACCGGCGGCGATGCGGTTGATGGTATCCTGGGGCAGACGCTGAATGTTGGACATCCGTTCATACTAGCCGGAGTCGGGAGGATTGTTAAGAAAGGAAGTTTTTGACCACGAACCACACGAACGGCACGAACTTCGAGGTGTAGCGGAAAGAGAGGCGGCCGTTGTCGCTATCCGAAGGTGGACCACGGATGGGCACGGATGCCGCTAAGCGGCCGCCGCATCCGTGGTTCAACACATTCTGACGCGCGGGCATCCACAAAACATCAAGCACGTCCAAAAGTTCGTGCTTTTCGTGAAGCCGCGCAGCGGCGGTTCGTGGTCAAACCCTTACGAACCCTCCAACCCCATAGTCTATGGCCGCTTGAACACCAGCGCCATCCGATCCGTCTGACCGCGCACCGCCGGATCGAACACATTCTTGCTGTGGTCCTCGGTGGTTTCGAGCACGGGGCTGTCGTGCGCCAATTCGAAGCCGGCGGCCTTGAAATCGGCGACCACGCGGGCCTTCTCAATCCGGTGCAGCGTATTGGTCTGGTCGATGCCAACGCCGGCCGCCGTGTCGTGGTCGGTAATGATTACGACCCCGCCTGGCTTTAATTGCGACTTCAGCAGAGCGACAAATGTCTGGACGTTATAGTCCGCCGGCTGGTGGTTATAGGTGTCATGATAAACCATGCCCATGAAAATGACGTCGTAAGGCTCAGCCGGGGCTGGCATGGCGGTGAAATCCGCCGTCATCAGGCTGACATTGGGCCGCGCTGCCGCCAAGGCATCGCGCGCCGGGCCCATCTTGTAGAAGTCGACCCAGCTCTGTGGGTTCTGCGAGACGACCTTGCCGTCACAGACGGCCGCTGACAGCAGGTAGGTGGCATAGCCCTGGCCGGCGCCGATATCCAGAACATGGTCGCCCGGCTTGACGTGGCTGAGCAGGAAATCGATCTCGGCCTTGCGCACTGCGTCGCGCTCGCGCTGGTCGGCGGGGCGGTCGGCCCGGGCAACCGCCGCTGAGACGCGGGTATCGAGCGAGGCATCGGCTGCACAATCCGGGCTGGCCAGAGCCGGCACTGCACTGAGGCTAAGAATAAGAGCAAGTGAGAGGGAACGCAGCGATACCATGGTCTTCTCCTGTGAGTTCATCCATGAAAAAAGGCGTCCCGACGGAACGCCTTTTTCCAAATTCTCACAAGTGAATTTTCTGCAATCACAGGCCCGGAAGCTTGAACTTGCGTTCCTTCTTCTGAGCGATGACGATCGGCTGCTCGCCGGTCAGCGCCTTGACGCGCTCGGCCTCGGCGACAGCATCGACCTGGGCGACTTCGGCCCCGATGGCCGTGTTCGAACCAGCGACGGTCGTATCCTTCTTGCGCCAGAACAGCACCGTATCGGCGAAGCTGGCGTCCTTGTAGGTCAGGTCACCGAACTCGTCGTCAACGACATAGCGTGCCAGGGGATCAGCCTTCTCGGCGCCGGCCTGGGCGACGAACAACTGTTCCCCCTGGGTCCGGTTGACAGCGTCACGCTGGCCCAGCAGAGCCTGACGCGCGGCGCTTTCCGGCTGCAGTTCCTGCGGGCGCGGTTCGCCGGGGGCGGGCGGACGCAGGGCATAGTCAGGCGGAACCACCAGCGGTGCCTTGGTAACGACGCGGAATTCGTCCGGTACGACCTTGTTGAGGCCCAGCGCACTCTTGGTGGACTCACAGCCTGTCAGGCCCAGTCCCGCCAAAAGCGCCAATCCGGCCGCGACCTTAAGCGACTTCATGTAGTAAGCTCCATTTGCCCCCGTCGCGGACGCAACCGCCCGGACAGGGAGTGATACTTGGTTTATGGCCGTCTGCCAAGGGGTTAACCGAATCGGTCACGCCCGAAAACGGTCACATCTGGGGCGGAGCGGCCTTGGCCTGGCGCTCCGACTGGTAGAAATACCAGGCCAGCAGCGCAATGCCGATGCAGATGGCGCTGTCGGCGACATTGAAGACCCACGGGAAAAACAGACCCGAAAAGTCGAGAAAGTCGACGACATAGCCGAAGCGAATCCGGTCGATGGCGTTGCCGATGGCGCCGCCTGCGATCAGAGCGAAGGCAATGCCCAGCAACGGACGGCGAACCCGGAAGACAATCCAGGTCAAAAGCCCTGCCACCACCAGCTGGAACACGGTCAGCACCCAGCGCATAAGTCCGCCGGAGCCGAGCAGTCCGAAACTGATCCCTTCGTTGTGGACCATGCTGATCTTAAAGAACGGCAAAATCTTGACGCTGTCACCCAGGTTGGGTGTCAGGGCTGACAAAACCCACACCTTGGACGCCTGATCGACCAAAATAATGATCGCGATGATCCAGGCCAGCCTGAGACCAAGCGCTGTCACGGGCTGGCGGAACTCGGCCTTCAGCTTCTCGATATCATCCTGCATGGGCGGCATCCCAGGCAGCGACGGCCTCGGCGTCCCGCAAGGACAGGTCGGGATAGAGGGCATCGCTGCCCACTTCCGGCAGGATGCGCCACGACCTCTGGCACTTTTTCCCTTCGGCTTTCTGGAAGACGACGGCGACCGTGTTGATGCCGTCCAGGCGGAAGGCGTCGTCCGGCGCCGTCTCCAGAGAGAGCGTCGCCTGCGAGGTGCGGAAGACCTCGGCGGCATCGATCAGGTCGCCGGAATTGTCGGCAAAGGCTTCGTACAAAGCGATATCGGCGATATGAACCACCGGCGCGGCTTCCAGGGCCGAACCGATGACCTTGTCGCGGCGCTTTTCTTCCAGGGCGGCGGTGACCACCGACAGGACGGTTTCGATCTTGCCCCAGCGTACGGCTTCCGATGGATTGGCCCAGCGTTCGGGCACCTCATCCAGGACGCGGAAAAGGTTGGCCTTTTCTTCGGGGAAGCGTGACGTCCACGCCTCTTCAGCCGTGAAGGTCATGATGGGGCCCAGCCACGCCGTCAGCCGTTCGAACAGAATGTTCAGCACGGTGCGGCAGGCGCGGCGGCGGATGGCGGTCGGCTGATCGCAATAGAGGCTGTCCTTGCGCACGTCGAAATACAGCGTCGAAAGGGTCTGGGAGCAGAACTCACTGACCGGCCGGATGACGGCGGCGAAATCGTACACCTCGTAGGCGTCGCGCACCTTCTGATCCAGGGCATGGACCTCGTGCAGGACATAGCGCTCCAGCGACGGCAGGTCCTGATACCCGACAGCTTCCGAAACCTCATATCCGTTCAGCGCTCCCAGCAGGTAGCGCATCGTGTTACGCAGCTTGCGATAGGCGTCGACTGTGGTCTGGATGATCTGCTTGCCGATACGCAGGTCTTCGGAATAGTCCGACAGCGCGACCCACAGGCGCAGGATTTCCACACCCGATTCCTTGGCGATGTCTTGCGGCGCAACGACATTGCCCAGCGACTTGGACATCTTCATGCCCTTCTCGTCGAGCACAAAGCCATGGGTTAGCACGCCCTTGAACGGCGCTTGGCCGCGCGTGCCGCACGATTCGAGCAGCGACGACTGGAACCAGCCGCGATGCTGGTCCGAGCCTTCGAGATAGAGATCGGCCGGCCAGGCAGTATCTCCTCCGTTTTCTGGCCGGTCCTCGAGCGTAAAGGCGTGGGTCGAACCCGAGTCGAACCAGACATCGAGGATGTCGGTGACCTTCTCGTAGTTTTCGGGGTCATAACCCTTGCCGAGGAAGTCGGCATCCGGCCGGGTGAACCAGGCGTCGGCGCCTTCGGCGGCGATCAGCTTGATGATGCGGGCATTGACGGCTTCGTCACGCAGAGGTTCGCCGGTCGCCTTGTCGACATACATGGCCAGAGGCGTACCCCAGTTGCGCTGGCGGCTGATCAGCCAGTCCGGGCGCGTCTCGACCATGCCGCCGATGCGGTTGCGGCCCGAGTCGGGATAGAATTGCGTCGCATGGATGCCGCGCAAAGCCTTGGTGCGCAGGCCATCTCCATCTTCACTGTCCATACGGATAAACCACTGCGCCGTATTGCGGAAGATCACCGGGGCTTTGGACCGCCAGGAGTGCGGGTAGGAGTGTTCGACCCGTCCGCGAGCCAGCAGGTGGCCGGTCTCGATCAGCTTGTCCATGACGGCGCCGTTGGCGGGGCCGAACTTGCCGGCCTTCTTGCCCTCGACCTCCAGCACCTGTAGTCCGCCGAACAGCGGCACATGCGGGTAGTAGGCGCCGTCAGGATTGACCGTGTCGGGGATCGAATCGAGCGAACGGCCCGACTTCAGCCACACCAGGTAATCGTCGGTCCCGTGGCCCGGGGCCGTATGTACAAAGCCGGTACCGGCGTCGTCGGTGACGTGATCACCGGCCAGCATCGGCACCTCGAAGCCGTAACCGGCATCCAGCGTCGCCAGCGGATGGGCCAGGACAAAGCCCGACATGACATGGCCTGGCACGTCGATGACCTTATCCCAGGCCGACGCATTGGCGGCGATAAGTACGGCTTCGGCCAGCTTGTCCGCCAGGATCAGTTTATCGCCCGGCTTGGCCCAGGGCGCAAAGCCCAGTTCGGCCTCCGACTTCATGCCAGTGATCTCATAGACCGAATAGGCGATCTTGGGGTTGAAGCTGACGGCGCGGTTGGCAGGGATGGTCCACGGCGTCGTGGTCCAGATCACCACGTGGGCGTTGGCCAGTTGTTCGTTCAGTTCGTCGGCCTCTTCGGCCGAATCTCCGAAAACGCTGGAACTCGCTGTATTGGTCACGGGGAAGCGCACCCACACGGTCGGCGACACGTGCGGATGATATTCGACCTCGGCATCGGCCAGGGCAGTGCGTTCGACCGGCGACCACATCACCGGCTTGGAGCCGCGATAAAGCTGGCCCGACATCAGGAACTTGTGGAACTCGGCCGTCACCTTGGCTTCGGTGTCGAAGTCCATGGTGGCATAACGCTGGTCCCATTCGCCCAGGACCCCCAAGCGCTTGAATTCCTCACGCTGGACGTCGATCCATTGCAGAGCGTACTCGCGGCAAGCCTTGCGGAACTCGGCGGCGGGGACCTCGTCCTTCTTGCGGCCCTTGGCGCGGAAGGCTTCCTCGATCTTCCATTCGATCGGCAGACCGTGGCAATCCCAGCCCGGGACGTAGTCGACGTCATAGCCCAGCAGGAAACGCGAACGGACTACAAAATCCTTCAGGATCTTGTTCAGCGCGTGGCCGATATGGATATTGCCGTTGGCATAGGGCGGGCCGTCGTGCAGCACAAAGAGGGGCGCACCGGCGTCTTTGCGGGCCTTGCGGACGGCATGGTAGAGGTCGGCGTCTTGCCATTTTTTCAACATCTCGGGCTCGGCCTTGGGCAGGCCGGCACGCATGGGAAATTCGGTCTCGGGCAGGAAGACGGTGTCGCGGTAATCGCGGGTTGTTTTGGGATCAGTATCGGGCATGGCTTTTCGTCAGGTATTAGTGTGTCGGCAATAGGGCCAAGGAAATACAAAAAGGGTGCGTGTCCCGGCGCGGCTTTCCGCACCGGGCGTCAAATTCGTATAACGGTCCCAAACATCGACATGAGGTGGCTTTAACAGAGCCCTTTCGCCTTGCCTAGCGGGAAAGGCGCGCTTAAGTGAGGAAGTGTTGCAATGGAAGGACGGCCCGCAGCGAACGTTTTCCCAGGCTGGCGCGTGTAAGCCGTGCTGCCTTTTTCCCTATGAGGGTTTTTATGAAATTTGCATCCTTTGCCCTTGTCACCGCGCTGGCCCTTGCCGCCGGCGCCTGCCAGTCTCAGCCGGCCCCCGGTGGCGAGGCTCCGCTCAGCACCGGTGAGCCGCCCTTTACCGTCACCGAAGTGGCGCGTTTCGACTCGCCATGGGCCATGACCTTCCTGCCGGACGGCAGCCTTCTGGTCACCGAGAAGTCGGGCAAGCTCAAATGGTTCGCCAACGGTACCGCGAAGGATGTCGCCGGTACGCCGACGGTCAAGGATGATGGCCAGGGCGGTCTTGCCGATGTTACGCTGGCGCCGGACTATGCCACGTCCAACACCGTCTATCTCAGTTGGACGGAAGCGGGCACCGGTGGCAAGAGCGGCGCCGTTGTCGGGCGGGCGAAGCTCGTGCTGGAGGGCGCCCCGCATCTCGAGGGCCTGAACGTGATCTGGCGTCAGGACAAGGTCAGTGGCGACGGCCACTTCTCGCAGCGCATCGTGTTTTCTCCCGACGGCAAGTATATGTTCGTGACCTCCGGCGAACGTCAGAAGTTCGATCCGGCCCAGGACCTGAAGCTGAACCTGGGCAAGGTGTTGCGCCTGCTGCCGGACGGCACGCCGGCGCCCGGCAATCCCTTCGCCGGAAAAGGCGGCAGTTCCGACCAGGTGTGGAGTTATGGCCACCGCAACCTTTACGGCCTGGCGTTCGACAAGGACGGCCGCCTGTGGGAGAACGAGATGGGCCCCCAGGGCGGTGACGAGGTCAACCTGGTCGTCGAAGGCAAGAATTACGGCTATCCGATCGTCTCCAACGGTGATCATTACGGTGGCGCCGACATTCCCGATCATCCCAACCGTCCCGAGTTTGAAGCCCGAAAGTGTGGTGGAACCCTTCAATCTCGCCGTCCAGCCTGCTGATCTACAGCGGTTCGAAATTCCCGCAGTGGCAGGGTGACATGTTCATCGGCGCCCTGTCGGGGCAGTCTCTGATCCGCGTCGACCTCGATGGCGATAAGGCCGTCAAGGCGGATCGCTGGGATATGGAGACGCGCATCCGCGAAGTCGAGCAGGGGCCGGACGGTGATATCTGGCTGCTGGAAGACGGTTCCAGCGATCCCGGTGGCCGTTTGTTGCGGCTGAGCCCGAAGGGTTAAGGCTGCTGGCATAATTTGGCAGTAAAGGGCGGTATTCCCTTCTGAGCGTAGAGGAATATTGCCATGTCCCAGAATCGAGAAAAGATCGATTTTAAATCTGAATACAAAAGCCTGTACGGCCCGCCTCAGAAGGACTTCCTCCTCGTCGAGGTTCCGCCCTTGCCTTATCTCATGTTTGACGGCCGGGGTGATCCGAACAGTGCGCCGCTCTATCAGCAGGCCATTGAAGCCCTCTATTCCCTGTCTTACACGCTCAAATTCATGAGCAAGCGCGCCTTCGGCCGTGACTATGTCGTCGGTCCACTGGAAGGCCTGTGGTGGGCCGACGATTACGGCGCCTACACCACGCCGGGCCGTCGCGACGAGTGGAACTGGACCATGATGATCCTGCAACCCGACTGGATCGAACCGGCCCATCTCGAAGCCGCCAAGGCCGAGGTCCTGATGAAGAAGGGCCTGCCGGGTATCGAAACCGTCCGGCTCGAAACTATGGAGGAAGGGCTGAGTGCGCAGATCCTGCATATCGGATCCTACGCTGATGAAGCTGCGACCCTGGCGCGTCTGCATAACGAATGGCTACCGCGGAATGGCCTGGCCGAACGAGGCAAGCATCACGAAATCTACCTCAGCGACGCCCGTAAGGTCGAGCCCGCAAAGCTGAAGACCATCCTGCGCCAGCCGGTAAGACCCCTTCAGGGGTGATATATCTGGACTTGCCGGCCTGCGCCGTTCAACGTCAGCCGGTCATCACCGGGGAGTTCCATCATGATCATGAAAACCTTAGCCCTTTCGGGCGCTCTTGCCTTGGCCATCTGCGCTGGGAGTGCCACCTCAGCCCTGGCTCAGACTGATTATAGCGGCCTGTGCGTCGCGGTTGGCGTTGAGATCGGCCTGCGCGGTGAGGCCGCCCAGGAAGCGCTCGATCAGGCCGTCGACGCCGCGGGTTCCGACGTTTCCGACGCCGACCAGGCCGAGATTGACGCCCTCCAGGAACTGCTCGACAACCTCGAAACCATCTCGGCCAGCATGGACGTATTATACGACGCCGAGGCGACGCCGCCGACCGGCCCCGAAATGGACACGGTCGGCGAGGCAGGCATTGAGGAACTGCTCGATGCTGCCAACGAATGCGTCGACGCCGCCTGACGGCTTGCGCCGGACCTTCGGTTTTGTTCACTGTCCGGCAAAACCGGAGGTCTTCATGCGTTTCAATGCCATCCTGATTCTGGCGGCCCTGGCCGGTTGTTCGGCGCCACCGAAGACGGAGGCGCCGAAACCGTCGCAGGCGGCGGCCGACACCTTCACAGGCTGCGAGTGGCAGGAGGTCAAAGGCAAGACGCTGTCGATCTGGTCCTACGCCTGTGGCCCTACGTTCGGCGGCGTCCGGCTAATCGCCGATGACAATTTACCGGGTTTCAGTCTGAAGATGGATAGTGAATCCGGCAGCACTGTCATCCAGCCGGTGATCCGTGTCTTCACCAAGCCTGCCGATGCGCCGATCGAGTCGATCCTGCCGCAGATCCGCGCTGCATCACCCGGCAAGGACACAGCGACCTGTTCTTTTGAAGAGATCACTATGCCGCCGCTGTATAAGGATGAGGACGCCGTCTATCAACTGGCGCCGATGGGGGAGGCCAAGGCGCGCTGGGACAAAAACGTCGGTACGGGCGAGGACCCGACGCCGCCCTGCGGCGACCTCGGCGTGGCTTTTTCCAGCAATCAGCTCTTCGAAATCATGAAAGATGATCCGACCAAGGTCGTCTACATCAACTATGGCAGTGAGATTCAGGTCTTCGACACTACCACGCTGAAATCGCTCAAGCGCTAAACCACGCCCGCGCCGTGCCTGCATCCTTCTGGATCTGCACACGCATCTCTTCGAACGAGTCGAACTTGGCTTCCGGCCGGATAAAGTCGCGCAGCAGGGTCTCTACCGTCTGGCCGTAGATATCCTCCTTGAAGTCGAAGAGATAGGTTTCCAGCAGTTCGATATTGCCGCCGACCGTCGGCCGCACGCCGATATTGCTGACGCCATTGACCACCCGGCCATCGCCCAGCCGCGTCTGGGTGACATAGATGCCGTAGCGCGGCCGCAGATAGTCACCGAGGCGGATGTTAAGGGTCGGAAAATCGATAGTCCGGCCCTGCTTGGCGCCGTGGATGACCTCGCCGACATAGGCCTGGGGCCGGCCAAGGATGTTCTCGGCCGTGCGGGCATCTCCGGCCAGCAGCGCATCGCGCACCGCGGATGACGACAGCTTCTGCCCGGCTTGGTCGGTTTGCAGCGGCAGGATATCGGTGGTGAAGCCGAACTGCTCCCCAAATGCCACCAGGTCCTTGGCATGGCCGCCACCGCGCTTGCCGAACTGGAAGTCGAAGCCGGCCGAGCAATGGCTCAAGGCCAGATGATCGCGCAGGATGACACGGGCGAAGGCGTCGGCGTCCAGCGACGACAGATTGCCGTCGAACCGGATGATCAGGGCATAGTCGACACCCAGGGCCTCGAAGGCGCGGACTTGCTGCGACACGCGCATCAGCCGGAAGGGCGAACTATCCGGCCGGAAGAAGCTCTGCGGGTGCGGATCGAAACAGATGACCGATGAGCGCGCCCCGGTCCGCGCAGCAGCGTCGATGGCGCTTTCGATGACGTGCTGGTGACCGATATGGACGCCGTCAAAGCTGCCGATGGCGGCGGCAGTGCCGCGCGGCAGGTCTCCACCTTCGACCGTGACCCCGCCATCGGCCTGCACGGTCAGCACCAGGGCGGTCAGGCGCTGGGGACGCAGGGCTTTGGGCAGGCTGTCGAAGGGGAACATGGTCGATCCAGGCGGTGATGATGACGTGATCGCCGCCTGGCAAGGGCGACTGCCCGCCGCTGCTTATGCGGCGAGCCAGGCGGCGTTTGAGCTCCACTAAGTTCGCTTGGGGGCAATGACGACAGCGGTGCCGTCGACAAAGGTCTTGTTGCGCACCTTGACCACCGTGCTCAGGGTCACGTGCCCGGACTTCAGATCGATGGCGGTTATGGTGACCATGACCGTAGCATCGTCGCCCGGGCGTACCGCACGTCTGAAGTTCAGCGACTGTGACACATAGATGGCGCCGCGGCCGGGCAGGTCGGATGCGAGGGTCGCCGAGATATAGGCGCCCATCAACATACCGTGGGCGATTCGCCCCTTGAACGGCGAGGCTGCGGCGAAGGCCTCGTCGACATGGACCGGGTTATGGTCGGTCGACACATCGGCAAAGGCGGCAATGCCGGCATCATCGACCATGAAGACGCGCGAGGCGGTCTGGTCGAGGCTTAGTTCGTCGAGATAAAAGCTCTGGCTCATGGGGGTGGTTTAGGTGAAGCGCACCGCAGGAACAAGGGGGCAGGAGGTCGCAACCGTAACGATTCGTGTCCCGCGACGGGACGATTCTGCGAAATTAATCAGATAGCTTCACTATGATTCGTGGTTAATTTAAGATATATCGTTGATTTATAACGGAAATAAATCGAAATGCTCTTAACCTGATTTTATCGGGTTTGATCGATATTGGGACCTGTCTTCAAACGAAGGGCCTGCGTCCTGCAGGGCCCAACCTTAGAAAAAGTGGGGCGTTTACACATGGCCATCGATATGTCCATGCCGGTCCTTGTCGTCGATGACTACAAGACTATGCTGCGGATCATTTCCAACCTGCTCAAGCAATTGGGCTTTGAGAATGTCGAAGAAGCTTCGGACGGCACCGAGGCGCTCGACAAGATGAAGAAGAGCAACTACGGTCTGGTCATCTCCGACTGGAACATGGAGCCGATGACGGGTTACGAGCTGTTGCTCAAGGTCCGGGCGGACGACGTTCTGAAGAGAACACCGTTCATCATGGTCACGGCCGAAAGCAAGACCGAGAACGTGATTGCCGCCAAGAAAGCCGGTGTTAACAATTACATTGTTAAACCTTTCAATGCCGCGACTCTCAAGCAAAAGATCACGGCCGTTCTCGGCGAATTCTAAGTAATTCTTTTTGTTGGAACTATCATGGCTCAGCCTGCATCCAAAAGGGACCAAGCCGTAGACCTGGAGGGATTTGATCCCGCCCTGGTCAGCGAGCTCGAGCCCAAGCTCATAAACCTGATGCAGCAGTCCGAGGCGCTGGTCGCCCTGATGCGCGGGTTTTTCCAGCAACTCGACAAAAAGCGTTCGGATGAATTTCGTATCATCGCCGGCTACATCGCCAAGGCGAAGGAAGAGATCCGCGAAATGCGTCCCCACGACATTTCGCATGACCGCATCCCGACGGCCGGCGCCGAACTGGAAGCCATCACACGCGACACCGAAAACGCCACCCATGCCATCATGAATGCCGCAGAGGCCATCATGGGCATGTCGGAAGGTGAGCCTGGCTACAAGGCTAAGGTCGACGACGAAGTGATGAAGATCTTCGAAGCCTGCTCGTTCCAGGACATCACCGGACAGCGCGTGTCGAAGGTGGTAAACGTCTTGAAGCAGATCGAGGAGCGCGTCGGCAAGCTGGCCAGCACCTTGGGCGTCGACGACAAGCCGGTTGAAATGACTGCCGAAGAAAAGCGTCGTCACGACCTGCTGCTCAACGGTCCGGCCATCGGTGGTCCGGAAACCAAGCAGGACGCCATCGACGCCATGTTCGATGATCCGCCGGTATCGGTCGTCAAGGCCGATGCGCTTGCCTCCAAGGCTCCCGCTCCCGCTCCCGCTCCCGCACCAGCTCCTGCTCCGGCCCCGACGCCGAAGCCCGTGGCAGCTGCACCTGCACCGAAACCTGCGGCTCCTGCACCTGCGCCCGCTCCGGTCGCCCAGGCTCCCGTAGCTAAGGCTCCCGTAGCTAAGGCACCGGAACCGGAAGCCACGAACAGCCAGGACGATATCGATGCCTTGTTCGACATGCCTGCAGAGGATTTGAGCAAGCCGGCATCTCAGGACGATATCGACGCCCTGTTCGACTAAAAAGTTTACGAGAAAAGCAAAGACATCGCAGCGGCCTGCGCCAAGAGCCGACGGTGACATATTGCGATGGTGCGGACAGCGCGGTGAGCCAGGAATGGCCTCCGCGCTGTCTGTTATGCGGCGTCAGACCATCGCCATGTGAAGCAGCGGGTGAGGCCTGCCGTCATTGTCGCGTTCGGACTGTCCCGTAACGCGAAATCCCAACCGCCCATAAAAGCCGACCGCCGGAAGGTTCTGTTCGTTGACATCAACCATCAAGGGGCCGGCCAGGCTGCGGGCGTGCTCGACCAACTGCCGGCCGATTCCCTTACCAGCATGGGCCGGGCTGACGAAAAGGCTGTCGATGCTGTTGTCGGTCAGACCCATAAAAGCGACGGCGTGGTCGTCATCGTCCGACATCACCCAAAGATCCGCCACCGCCAGACAATGATCGGCCACCCGCATGGCGATCTCATCAAAATCTTCAGGCGTCAGAAATTAGTGGGTTGCCCTGACCGAGTCGCGCCAGACATCGAAGAGGCGCAGGCGGTCGTTATCACGCACCTTGCGCAGGATCATGCCGACCAGCGCAGGGCGTCGGCGACATATCTGGCGTGCGCCATCTGGATATCCAGCAGCGTCTTGAGACGCAGCGGGTCGAGTCGGCCTGAATCGTCGGTGGCTTCGATCGCGTGGATACCGGCGGCGACAAACACCAGGTCCAGGCCTTGCGCATTGGCCCCCAGAACATCGGTCGGCAAGCCATCGCCGACGGCGAGAATTTTGGACTTGGCCACGGTTTTTCCGGTCAGCTTTTCGAGGGCAGCGTAACAGAGGTCGTAAATCGGCGGGTAGGGCTTGCCGGCCATGATCACTGGTCCGCCGAGGCTGGCGTAAAGGTCCGCCAGTGACCCGGCGCACATGATGATCTGGTCGCCGCGCTGGACCACCTTGTCGGGATTGGCGCAGATCATGACGATCTTGCGCTGGGCGGCGATGGTAAAGGCATGCTGGTACTGGTCCAACGTGTCGTTTTCGTCGTCGAAGGGCCCCGAGCACGAGATAAAGGCAGCGGTTTCCGGCTTGCCGCTCAGGTCGATCTCCAGGCCCTGATAGAGAACATCGTCGCGCATCGGCCCAACACGCCAGCAGGATCCCTTTGGCGCGAACTGGCGCAGGTATTCGCGGGTGGCGTCGCCGGACGAAATGACATCGGAAAAACCGTTGTCATAGATGCCCAGCGAAGCCAGCTGGCTGATCAGATCGGCCCGCGGGCGCGGCGAGTTGGAGATCAGGATGACCGGGCCACGCTCGGCCTTGAAGCGGCGCAGAGCTTCGTAGGCGGGCGGGAAATGCTGGCGGCCGTTGTGGATGACTCCCCAGATGTCGCAGAAGATGGCGTCATAGTCGCCGGCCACATCGGCCAGGCCATTCAACAGGGTAGGGGAGGTCATAAAGCTTTATCCGGCAACTGATACCGGACGCGGTTTAGCGTTCACACCGGTGAAAGGAAAGCGGTTTTACGCCCGGCGGCGCAGTTGCGGCATGGTCGACTTGGCAAAGCCCGCCGGCGGGGCGGTTTCGGCCAGGACCTGCTCCTTGATGGCGCGCGGTTCACCGAACAGATGCCCCTGTGCGTAGCCAATTTCGATATCCAGGATATCAACCACCTGCTTTTCGCTCTCGACCTTTTCGGCGATGACCTCGATGCCGTAGCGCGCCAGCAGACCAGCATAATCACCGGCGTGGATGTCCTTCAGGAACTTCAGCGCTGGCTTGCCTTCGACTTCGAGCAGTTGTTCCAGCAAGAGACCGGCACCGACCTTGACATAACGCACGTCCGAACGGTGCAAATCCTGAAGGTCGAAGTCGATCGTCATCACCTTGTCGATCGAGAAGCGGAAGCCCAGATCGGCCAGCTTGGCCATGTTGCGGGCTTCGACCGAGCCGCGATTGGCGAAGGCGTCCTGGCCCAGTTCGAAGATCAGCGCGCCCGCCAGGTCCCTGTTCTCGCTGAGGAATTCCAAAAACTGCGGGAAGAAAACCTCATCGCGCAACGACGTCAGGGAGATGTTGCAGAAGATGCCGATGCGGCGGTCCTGTTTGGCCAGGCGGCGGACGATCTGGACGCAACGGAACAACAGCAGGTTATCGATCGACGGCACCAGGCCTTCGGCATCGGCGACATTGAGATATTCCGCGGGCATCAGCACCCGCCCAGTCGCGTCGCGCAGCCGCGAGAAGCTTTCGTAGAAGATGGTCTTGCGCTGGGGCAGGGAAACCACTGGCTGCAGATACAGGTCAACCCGGTTTTGCGTCAGGGCTTCGCGGATGGTTTCGATCAGCGCCAGGGCCTGGGCCTCGCGGGCGTTCTGAGCCGGTGTGCCATGCAGCGGTACCACAACCGCTGGCGCGGATTTCCACTCGTTAAGCCGGTCCTCGATGCTTTCGCCCAGCTTCTTGACCAGGTCCTCCAGCATGCGGACTTCCGATGTCAGTTCCTCGGAGCGCGACGTGCGCTGGTTCTGCACCCGGTCAGCCAGTTCGATCATGTCCTTCTGGGTCGAGTCGATGGCGTCGACCATCAGACGATGAGCGTCGCGGACCAGATCGATATCCTTGGTGATGCGAATCTCGGACATTTTTTGGGTGGCGTAGGCGTGAAAGGCGACACAGACCCCCAGCGTGCCGATGAAGGCAGCCATGGCGGTTCCGCCGTCCGATCCCCCGCGCCAGACCAGGGCGGCGACACAGCCGCTCAGTATGGCATAGGTCACCATCAGCAGGGGAGTTACGATTTTGCCCATATTATGCGTCTTCCGCGCAGAGAATCACTGCTCGACTATCGCGTGATTTGAGCGACGCGCCTAGGGGGTGTTAATAATTGTAAACAAGAATCTAGAACATGCCGTCGGTGTTGCGGCGATGCGGGCCAGGATAGGCCTTGTCATCGATGCGGCGGCGGTCGGGGCCGAAGTAGGTTTTGCAGCGAATAAACGGCCGCGGCCGCATGATCACCGAATCGATACGCCCCAGCAAAGCCCTTGCCGTCAAAGGCTTGACGACGAACTCATTGACACCGGAATCGCGCGCCCGGATGACTTTCGAGCGTTCGGAATGGCCAGTGATCATCACCACCGGCAGATAGGGGTTGGAACTGTCCGACGCGTTGCGTAGCATTCGGGTGAACTCGACGCCGTCAATCGGATCCATATTGAAATCGACCAGTGCGATGTCAGCCGGATATTGACGCAGCATGTCCAGCCCTTCGGCGCCGTCGCGCGCTTCGCGTACGTTACGGATGCCGGTGCCCTTCAGGATCGCGTTTACAATCGATCTCATATGCTGATTGTCTTCGACCAGAAGTATTTTGAGGCTGGTGTAATCGGCCATGTCGGGAAATCGAATCCTTGCCACTTCGAAAGCCGGCGCCGCAAGGTCCCCGCCAGCGCCCTGAACGCGTGTTATGCTGAAACTGTAAGCAACTTCAAGAGAATTATTGTTTCGGCTTTGACGTGATCAGCCGACCATCAGGCTGGGGTCCATACGGCGGTCACCCCATTTCAGCCGCCAGCACAGGTGTGGACCCGTGGCGCGGCCTTTCGCGCCGACGTGGCCGATGATCTGAGCCTGCGTCACACGGTCGCCCTTCTTCACCAGCACCTTCGACTGATGCAGGTACATCGAGATCAGTCCCTGGCCGTGATCGATAAGGGTCAGGCCGCCATCGTAGAACAGGTCGGGCTCGGCCAGGACGACCAGGCCCTGGGCCGGGGCGCGAATGTGGGTGCCGGCGGGGGCTGCCATGTCGAAGCCGTAATGCGGCGCCGTGGGCGTGCCATTGAGGACGCGCTGATTGCCGAACCGGCCCGAGACGCGGAAATCCCTGAGCGGGTAGATAAAGCCGGTGCGGAAGCCGTCGCCGAAATCATGGCTGGTGAAGGCCAGGTTCTTCAGGTCGCTGTCACGCTTGATCCGGGCCAGGATGGCCGGATCTGTCGGGGTTACGGTCTGTTGTGGCAGGCCGTTGACCTTTTGAATGTCGTAGGTGCCAGGCTTGACTGTAATACGCGTGCTGTCGCGGCCGCCGGTGGTGTTCTGCACCTCGATCAGACAGGCGGCCGGGGCATCGCGATCGAGCCCGACATAGAACCAGCCCTTATCGGAGGTGACGCCGCGCTGCACACCGTCGACCCAGAACTGGGCGCCGGGCGTCGTCTGACCCATGGCGTAGCCGCCCTGGACGAAGCGGCCCTTGAGATTGAACGGAAGCGGTTGCGCGGAAGCTGTGGCAGGAACGAGCACTGCCAAGCCCCCTGCGATAAGCGCGCGCCGGTTTACGGGTTCAGGCTTTTCCACCGCTGCATAGCCTCCTCTGGACCGGCATAGGCTTCCTGGTTGCGCGGGTTCCAGTAGCGCAGGGCTTCCAGCGGAACGCGCTTTCCGGTGACGGCGCACACTACGAACTTGCCCGGCCGCATGATGGTGTATTCGCCATCGCCGTAGTGCAGCACGGCCTGGTCGGGTTGAGGCGGGGGAGAGTGCATATTCATGGTGTGAAGGTAGGACGATTGCCGGGCGGAATCAAGCGCACAGACTAAAACAGGCTGCCCTGCTGGGGTGGCGGAGATGGCTTTTTGGGCTGTGGCTTGGGCGGGGCGGAGCCTTCGCCGGCGATGACGGTGGTCTTGCCGTCCTTGAAGGTCAGGGTCAGGACGTCGCCGGCGGAAACCGCCGCCGCCTGGGTCACCACATGGCCTTCGCGTTCGACCAGAGCGAAACCCAGGTCCAGCGGACGGGTCGGGCTCAGGCTGACGCGAAGTTGGTCAAGGCGTTGCAGGCGTTCGGACTGGCGCGACAGAAGCCGCTGCATGGCGTCGCCCATGCGGCGTTCCAGGTCGGGCAGACGGGCATGTTGTTGCGCGATCGCTAGGCGGCGGGTTAAGGCGCCGTCAAGGCGGCCTTCGAGTGGGGCGAAGCGGGAGGTGGCGCGGTCAACATGGCTTTTCAAGGCACCGCCGAGGCGTTGGCCGGCGTGATCCAGACGCTGGCGGGAATGCTCGACCTGGCGCGTCAGCAAAAGCGGGGAAAGCCGCGCCGAGGCCTTGGTGAAGGCGTTGTGGTGCAAGTTGAGATTTTGACTCAGGCTTCCAGTCAGACGTTGCGCAACAAAATCAAGACGTTGTTGGGCGGAATCGATCAGATCGGTCGGCCGTGGCAGGGCGCGCGCCAGCAAGGCCAGCTTTTCGCGCCGGGTTTCCAGCCCGCGCGACATGCAGGCCTGGCGGCGGCGCTCGAGGTCGGCGGCGAGGGCGCGCAGTTCCCCGATGACCGGCGTGGCCAGTTCCGCCGCCCCTGTGGGGGTGGGCGCGCGGCGGTCGGAAACGTGGTCGATCAAGGTGGTGTCGGTCTCGTGGCCCACGGCGGAGATGACCGGGATGGAGCACGCAAACACCGCTCGGGCCAGGGCTTCGTCGTTGAACGGCCACAGGTCCTCGACCGAGCCACCACCGCGCGCGACAATGATCACATCGGGGCGTGGCACGGCGCCAGATTCGAAGCCCCGCAAGGCGTTGATGATCTGAGGCGGGGCAGCGTCACCCTGGACGACCACGGGCCAGACGATGACCCGGCAGGGCCAGCGGTCGCGGATGCGGTGCAGGATGTCGCGGATGACCGCCCCGGTCGGCGAGGTGATGACGCCGATGGTGCGCGGCGCGTAGGGGAGCGGCTTTTTCCGCTCCGGGCGGAAAAGGCCCTCGGCGTTCAGTTTCTGCTTCAAACGCTCAAGTTGGGCGAGGAGGGCGCCGACGCCGGCGACCTCCATCTGCTCGATGACAATTTGATATTTCGATGATGCTGGAAAGGTCGTAATGCGGCCGGTGACGATGACCTCCAGGCCGTAGTCAGGCTGGGTCTGCAGGCGGCTGGCCTGGCCCTTCCAGATGACGCCGTCGATATTGGCCTTGTCGTCCTTCAGCGTCAGATAGATGTGGCCTGACGCGTGGCGAGTGACCTTGGAGATTTCGCCCCGAAGGCGAACGTGGTCGTAGGTCTGTTCCAGGGTGCGTTTGAGGGCACCCGCCAGCTCGGAGACGGAGTAGGCGGGGGCGTTGGAGCCGGCGGGCGAATCGGCGGCACTGAGGAGATCGTTCGGCATGGCGGCAGATTAGGCCAATCGGCCTGAAGCACCCAAGAATTTTAATCCGTCACGTTTAAGTTTTGTTGAGGGCGTTGCCTGTAGTTTCTATCGGTACCTGTCTCGTGAACCCTGCACATGTCGACTGACGGACATATTGACCGGAATGATCTGCTCGACACCGAGCCGGAAGGCGGGCTCGACGGCCTGACCGCGCTGGCGGCCGACATCTTTGATTCCCCCATTGCCCTGGTCGCGCTGAAGGACGGCGAACGCCATGTCTTCAAGGCACGGCACGGCATCCCTATGGATTCGATTCCGCGTGAGATTTCGTTCTGCGATTATACCTTGCGGAGCCAAAGCGTTCTGGTGGTAGAAGACACGCTGGACGACGAGCGGTTCCGCGACAACCCGTTTGTGCTCGATGAGCCCTATGTCCGATTCTATGCCGGGGCACCGATCTTTGTCGACGGAGACGCCGTCGGCACCATCAGCGTGATCGATGTCCACCCGCGCCGCGATTTCGACGCGATCGAGCAGCGCCGGCTGAAAAAACTGGCAGCCACCGCGGCATCGATTCTGTCGCTTCGCCGCGACAGCCTGGCGCGCAAGGTGGCGATTCGGCAGCTTCAGGAAACCCAGAACAAGCTGGAACTGATGGAGGAGGTCGCCGGGGTCGGCTACTGGCACATCGACGTCAAGAAGCAGGATGCCTTCTGGTCGCGTGGCGTCTATGCCATCCATGGCCTGGACCGCGAGAGCTTTGCGCCCGACCTTACCAACGCCATCGACCTGTTCCACGCCGATGACCGCGACGACGTCCGGCGTTGTGTGGTCGACGCCATGCAGAATGGTGCCGACCTGCACTTCGAATGCCGCCTGGTCCGTGGCGATGGCGAGGAGCGTATCGTCTATGCCCGTGGCGGGGTCGAACGCGACGATGAGGGGCAGCCCGAATTCATCTTCGGTATCCTGGAAGACATTACCGACCAGTCGCGCTACGAGGAGACGCTGCGCACGGCCAAGCGCGACGCGGAGGCTCACCAGCAGGCCAAGTCGGACTTCCTGTCCAATATGAGCCACGAGATCCGCACGCCGCTGACCACGATCCTGGGCTATGCCAATCTTCTCAAGGGCGTGGGTGACCTGCCCAAGGATGCCCGCCACTATATCGGCCGCATTAACAAGGCCGGCGAAGCGCTTTTGAGTCTCATCACGGATGTGCTCGACTTTTCAAAGCTGGAAGCCGGGCAGGTGACGCTAGACCCGCAGCCGACCGACCTGCGCCAGTTGGCCGGCGATGTCGTCGACCAGTTCATGGCCATGACCGATACACGCAACATCACCATCGGCTTCGATTATGACGACGCTTCGCCGGTATGGCTGGAGATCGACGATGTCCGCATCCGTCAGGTCCTGTACAACCTGATCGGCAATGCCTGCAAATTCACCCACGATGGCTACGTCGCCGTGACGCTGGCCGTGAGCGACGGTCAGCTTCGCGTCAAGGTGAAGGATTCGGGACCCGGCCTGACGCCCGAGCAGCGGTCGCGCCTGTTCACGCGGTTCAACCAGGTCGACAACAGCATCAACCGCAAATATGGCGGTTCGGGGCTGGGCCTGTCGATCTGCCACGAAATCGTCAAGCTGATGCAGGGCCGGATCGGCGTCGAGTCAGAAGCCGGGCAGGGCAGTACCTTCTGGTTCGAGATCCCGGTGGTGCCAACCGAAGCGCCGGCCCCGGTGGTGACCATCCTGGATCAGCGACCGATCTTTCTGGAAGACCGCAAGGTGCTGATCGTCGACGACCATCCGGTCAATCGCGAACTTATCCGGCTGCTTCTGAAGGACTATGGCCTGGACATCTTCGAGGCCTGCGACGGCGCCGAAGCGTTGGAGATGTGCAGCACCACGCGTTTCGACCTGATCTTCATGGATATCCAGATGCCGGTGCTGGACGGCATTACCGCCACACGGATGCTGTGTGAGCGCGGCGGAGACAACCAGCCCGGCGCTATCGTCGCCCTGTCGGCGGCGACCCAGACCAAGCTGCTGAGCGACACCCGGGGGCATGGCTTCGACCACGTTCTGCACAAGCCGATCGACCTGCCGCAGTTCTATGCGACCCTGCATCGCTGCCTGGAAAATACTGACGGAACGCCGATTGTGTTGGCGTGTTGATGATTTTTTGGGACCTAAGCTGTGGAAACCGCAGCGGGCC
>NZ_GL883080.1:180074-208749 GCF_000204015.1 Asticcacaulis biprosthecium C19
GATTTATAGGGCTTTGAGGGCTTCAAACTGAAGCTTTTGCTTGACCGGACTCGCGGTATGAGAGAAGCGAAAAAGCCATGAACATCCTGCTGATCGGTTCGGGCGGCCGCGAACATGCCCTGGCGTGGAAAATCAAACAGTCGCCGCTGTGCGAACGCCTCGTCGTCGCGCCCGGCAACCCTGGCATAGCTGACGTCGCCGAATGCCGCGCCGTCAAGGCCACCGACGTCATGGGGCTGATCGGGCTGGCGCGCGAGATCAAGGCGGACCTGGTCGTTGTCGGACCGGAAAGCGCTCTGGCCGAAGGTCTCGCCGATGCCTGCGCCGCCGCCAATATCCCGTGTTTCGGACCGTCGCGCAAAGCCGCCCAACTGGAGACCTCCAAGGCCTTCACCAAGGGGATCTGCGCCCGCTACAACATCCCGACGGCCTTATCGGAAACCTTCGATAACGTCGCTGAGGCGCGTGAGTTCCTCAAGACCTATGATCCGCCCTATGTCATCAAGGCCGATGGCCTGGCCGCCGGCAAGGGGGTCGCCATTTCGCCGGACTATCAGGACGGTGTCGCCGAGATCGAAGCCATGCTGGGCGGGCGTTACGGTGCCGCCAGTTCGCATATCGTCATCGAAGAGTTCATGACCGGTGAGGAGGCGTCGATCTTCGCCCTGTGCGACGGCGAGACGGCGACCATCTTCGGCTGGGCGCAGGACCACAAGCGCGCCTTTGACGGCGACACCGGCCCCAATACCGGCGGCATGGGCACCTATTCGCCGGCGCCGGTGGTGACGCCGGAACTGCTGGAGATCGTCCGCCGCGACATCCTGGAGCCGACCATGGCCGGGATGAAGGCCGAGGGGATGCCGTACAAGGGCGTTTTGTATGCCGGGGTGATGGTCGAGAACGGTCAACCGCGCCTGGTTGAGTACAATGCCCGCTTCGGTGATCCGGAATGCCAGGTGCTGATGTTGCGCCTGAAGAGCGATATCGTGCCGTATCTGGTGGCGGCCGCGCGCGGGGCGTTGCGCAACCTGCCGGCGCCGGAATGGCATAAGGACGCCGCCGTCTGCGTGGTCTATGCGGCGCGGGGATACCCGGACAGTCCGATCCCGGGCTCGCTTATCCGCGGCGCCGACCAGGATTTCGGCCGCGACGTCACGGTCTTCCATGCCGGTACATCGCGGGATGAAAAGGGCCAGCTTCGCGCCGCCGGCGGGCGGGTGCTGAACATCTGCGCGCGCGGGCCGTCGATCCGCGAAGCCCGCGACCGGGCCTATGAAGCCCTGGCCGGCATCGACTGGCCGGGTGGGTTCTACCGCCGCGATATCGCGTGGAGAGCGCTTTAATCGGTGATCCTCGGCCGATAAGTGCGTCGGTTTCGCTGTGGCATTCGCTGTTGTTTACGTGTCACAACGTTTAATAATCACGCATAGCGGGTGAACCTTCGTTGGAAAAAGTTATACGATACCGCCGTTAACCAAAGGGTAGTGCTGGCCGTTTGGCGAGCGCGCCCTGCATCAGGGCGGCACCATGATCATCTCCTATAAACGTGGCGAAGAAACCCGTGACCGCACGGGGCTGCAACTGGCCCCTCATTCAAGCGCGCTTGATACCCCGACGGAGACCGGCCGGAGTGCCGTGCTGGACCCGCTGGTCTATAGGGCTGGCGCAGAGACGCAGGTAAATACGACGACCGCGGACCATCAGGAGGTGGCGGCCGTAGCCGCTCTTTCGGATGGCGGATATGTTATCACCTGGGCGAGCTAAAGGCCGGGTGGGCCGTATTACGGCATCTATGCCCAGCGTTACGACGCAAACGGCGTTGCAGTCGGTGGTGAAGCCCAGGTCAATACCCATGAAGCTCACTGGAAATTCGATCCAGCGGTTACCGGGCTTGCCGACGGTGGGTATGTCATTTCTTGGCAAACCCTGGATCAGGACGGCTCCGGCTGGGGCATTTTTGCCCAGCGATATGATGCCGGCGGTTTGCCTGTCGGCGGCGAAATTCAGGTGAACACTTTCACTATGCATAACCAGCACCAGCCGGTTGTCATGCCGCTTACGGGCGGTGGCTTTGTGATTACCTGGCCAAGTTATGGCCAGGACGGTTCGGACACGGGAATCTATGCCCAGCGGTATGGCGCGGACGGCGCCGTCCTCGGCGGCGAAACACGTGTCAACACTTACACGGAGGGGGAGCAATATATCCTGGCGGGCGCCTCTCTCGCCGACGGCGGATATGTCATCGCCTGGTCAAGTCACGGACAGGATAACTCGCTCTGGGGTGTTTATACGCAACGCTATGACGAAGAAGGCGTGGCGGTCGGTAGCGAAAACCGGGTCAATAGCTTTACCGATAATGCCCAGTTTGGCCCGGCAGTGACGTCTCTGGCGGATGGCGGTTATCTCGTCACCTGGACCAGTTCCTATCAGGATGGAGAGCGGGGCGGAATATATGCTCAGCGCTATGACGTGGGAGGCGCGGCGGTCGGGAGCGAATTTCGTGTCAACAGCACGACCTTGGGCAATCAGGATCATGCTTTTGCAGCCGGTCTACCAGACAACGGTTATGTCGTTGTCTGGGTGAGTGACCACGAAGACGGTTCGGACTACGGAATTTTCGCGCAACGTTTTGACGCTGCCGGCGCCGCGGTCGGTGATGAACAACGTGTCGAAACGTTCACCGATGGTATCCAGTTCTATCCCGCCGTTACAGCCCTGGCGAATGGCGATTATGTCGTCACCTGGCAAAGTGACGGGCAGGACGGCTCGGGCTGGGGTCTTTACCAGAAGCGCTTCGCCGCCAATGTTGCCCCGGTGCTGACTGGGACGCCGGCGGAGCTGGATCGCGGCTATGTCAATGCCCCCTACACGGTATCCGCGGCCGATCTGTTGGACGGATACAGCGATCCGGACGGCGATACGCTGAGCGTGGTCGGGTTGAGCGCCGATCACGGCACGGTCGGCGACCATGGTGACGGTACCTTCACTGTGACGCCCGCGCTGGATTATCACGGCGTCGTCGTGCTGAGTTTCACGGTGACCGATGGTGCCGGTGGCACCTCGGTGGCCAGCCGGGGTGTCGTGCTGGACCGGGTGGTTTACACGGCGGGTGCAGAGACGCAGGTGAATACGACGACTGAGGGAAGTCAGGCGGAACCGGACATTGCCGCCCTGTCAGACGGGGGATACATTATCACCTGGACCAGCTACAACGCGGATGAAACAGCTTTTGATGTCTACGCTCAACGCTATGACGCAGACGGCATCACGGTCAGTGGCGAAACGCGCATAAATGGCTATACCACTTGGGAGCAGTACAATTCGGCGATAACGGCGCTTGCCGATGGCGGATATGTCGTTGCTTGGACAAGTGCTGTGCAAGACGGATCTTACGATGGCATCTATGCTCAGCGCTACGACACAGACGGCGTCGCGGTCGGCGGGGAAACACGCATCAATAGCTATACTGCGAATTATCAGTCGGTGCCTGCCGCAACGGCTCTCGCGGATGGCGGGTATGTCATCACCTGGTCCAGCTACAATCAGGACGGTTCTTACTATGGTATCTACACGCAGCGCTACGACGCAGATGGCGTCGCGGTCGGGGGCGAAACGCCCATCAATAGCTATACTCCCGATTATCAATACCTTTCAGCGGTAACTGCGCTCGCCGATGGCGGCTATGTTGTCACCTGGGCCAGTTATGGTCAGGACGGTTCTGGGTACGGCATCTATGCGAAGCGGTTCAATCAGGACGGCGTAGGTGTTGGCGATGAAGAACTCATCAATTCTCATACGAACGATAATCAGAACGCCCCCTCGATTGCTTCACTCACAGGAGGTGGCTATGTCATCACCTGGAGCAGTTATGAGCAGGACGGTTCTGGCTTTGGCGTCTATGCCCAGTCGTTTGACGTGGACGGAGTGCGTTTTGGCGACGAAGTTCGCGTAAACACCACCACGCTCTCGCATCAATATCAACCGGTCGTGGCAGGGCTTCCTGACGGTGGCTATGCTATCGCCTGGATGGCCATTGATTCGGATAACGCCTATCATGATGTTTTTCTTCAGCGCTATGACGCAATCGGAAACGCGATCGGTTTACAAGAACTCGTCAACAGCTACAAAATAGACGACCAAAGAAATCCCGCGATTGCAGCCTTGGCGAATGGTGATTTCGTTGTTACCTGGCAAAGCAATAGGGATGGTTCGGGGGCGGGAGTCTACCACAAGCGCTTTTCTGCCAACGCCGTGCCGGTGCAAAGCGGCACGGCCGCCGATCTTGCCGACGGACACGAGGACGTCCCCCTTACCATAACGCAGACCGATCTGCTGGCCGGGATCGGCGACCCGGAGGGCGGCGAACTTTCGGTCACAGCCATCTCGGCCAGCCACGGCACGCTCAGCGCCGCGGCGGAGGGCTGGGCCTTCACACCGGAACTTAATTATCGTGGTCCCGTCGTGTTGACCTATACCGTCAGCGACGATGAAGGCGCCACGACCCAGTTCACGACGGGTTTCAACCTGGCACCGGTCAATGACGCCCCGGCCCTGACCGGAATACCGGCCGTTCTGACCATGACGGAGGACACCGCGCTCACCGTCACCATGGCACAGCTCCTGGCCGGATGGAGCGATGTCGAAGGCGGTATCTTATCGATCAACGGCGTGACCGCCAACCATGGTAACGTAACGGCGGTCGAAGGCGGTTATCTTCTCACCCCGGACGCCGACTACAACGGCACTATGACGCTGAGCTACGTGGTCAGTGACGGTCAGGTTGGCCTGTCCAATGCGGCAATGACGTTTAATGTCGCGCCCGCCTATGATGCACCGGAGCGGACTAGTCCCGCCGTCGCCCTCGGCGCGACCGATGAAGACACCGTCAAAACCGTGACTATGGAGCAACTGCTGCTGGGCTGGACCAGCCCGGACGGCCGCACACTCACCGCGTCTAACCTGACGGTGACGCACGGTTCGGTGAGTTATGACACGGGTACCGGCAATTACCTGATCACTCCGGAGGCCAATTATTACGGCCCGGTGGTCCTCAGCTACAGCATCGGTGACGGCGTGACCACCACGCCGGTGAGCCTGAGCTATGATCTGAGCCGCGTGATCGATACGGTGACCAGCGCCGAGACGGCCTTCCTGGGGACCTATCTCGAAAACCTTACCCTGACAGGCGAAGACGATATCCATGGCTACGGCAATGCCGAGGACAACGTCCTGAGGGGCAATGCCGGCGCGAACTGGCTGGACGGCCGAAGCGGCCAGGATACCCTGTATGGTGGCGGTGACGGCGACATCTATATCGTCGACAATGGCAATGACGTCGTGTCGGAACGAACCGAAACGGGTACGGATACCGGCGGGTTCGATACCGTGAGATCGTCAGTTTCTTATCTGTTGACTCCCTTCGTCGAAGCTCTGGTGCTGACAGGCGGGCTTGATATCGACGGCTGGGGGAATGCCCAGGCCAATTACCTGACTGGCAATTCTGGCCGAAACCGGCTGGACGGCTCAGGTGGCGTCGACATCATGTCCGGCGGTTCGGGCGACGACTCCTATGAGGTGGACGTGGCCGCGGACCACATCGTCGAAGCCGCTTCAGGTGGGACCGATGACGTGCGGTCGCTCGTTTCGTACAGCCTGCCGGATTATGTCGAGAACCTGGTTCTGGCCGGGGGCGGGGCAATCAACGGCACCGGCAATGCCCAGGACAACGTCCTGACCGGCAATACCGGCGTCAACGTCCTCACCGGCGGGCTGGGTAACGACACCTATTTTGTCCAGAACACGGGCGACAAGGTGGTCGAGGCCAATGGTGAAGGCAGCGATACCATCTATGCTTCCGTAAGCTACAACCTGACCGGCCGTTATATCGAGACCCTTACCCTGACCGGGACGGCCGCCATTAACGCTACCGGAAACAGTCTTGGCAACGCGTTGAATGGCAATAGCGGAAACAATGTGCTGGACGGAGGGGCTGGCAACGATACCCTGGCCGGAGGGGGCGGCAACGATACCTACTACGTCCAGGCCGCTGGCGACAAGGTGATCGAGCTTGGCGGTGAGGGAACGGACATTATCTTCTCAACCGTCACCTACAATCTCAATGGCCGGTACGCCGAGACCATCCATCTGACGGGGGCGGGGTCTATCAACGCGACCGGCAATTCGCTGGCCAATACGCTGATTGGCAATTCCGGCGCCAACGTTCTGAACGGGCTGGGCGGCAATGACACGCTGACCGGCGGTGCGGGGGCGGACACCTTCCTGTTCCAAGCGTCGAGCCGAGCCGATCGGGTTACGGACTTCAACGCAACGGACGGCGACCTGATCAATGTCAATGCGTATACCGGTGGCGTGGCGAATGCGGGTTGGGTGCCCCAGTCTGGCGTGAATGTCGTGATCAACTTCGGCGGCGGCAATGTCATTACCGTAGAGAATGCCAGTCAGGCCGACGTGCTCAGTCACATGGTGTGGTGATAGGAGGGCGGACGCGATCCGGGGGAGGACCGCGTCCGCCAGCCACCGCATCCGGTGTAAGGGGGGACGGTTGCGGTAGCGCTTTGAACATAATGCGAAATCGATTGTGGTCAAGGATTCTGAGGCATTTACAAGTCACGCGGCCCGGGTGGGCGCGGCGTGCAACCGCGCCCAGCTTTCCAGCAGAGTGAACCGCTCGTCTTCCAGGAGCGCCAGGGATGGCAGGCCGTCTGAACTCACGAGTCGACGGATCGCCGTCCGCAGGCCCAGGATATAGATCTCATAGCCCGGCGCTCTGGCGCCCGCGGCGCCGTTGCCGCCGAGACCGACCTGGTAGTCGGCAATGCCGGTCAGGGCGCTGATGGCGGACAGATTAATGTGCAGGTCCCCCAACCGGTGAATGCTTTCCGGGCGATCGGCGCGATGGCCTTTGAAGCGGCGCCAGTTGGCGAGGACACCCTCGCGTTCGGTAATGAGTTGATTGCGATCGGCGGCCGATGGTGTTGGCGCCTCGAAATAGAGTTCGCTGTCGATGCCGGTAATGCCGACACGGAAATAGGGGCCGTTGGCTGACATGCGCGGTTGACGCACGTCCGACACCGTCACGACGTGCGCCAGATCGAACCAGGTCTCATAACAGCAGATCAGCACGGCACACCTCGAGAAAAATTGTTCCCATTTTGTTCCAGGTGCCGCGCGAGAGTCAAGGCTGTAACGTCGGGTTGGCCACTGAGGTTGTCCTCATGCGAGCCTGTCACTTGTGACAACGCGGAAAGAATCGTTAAAACGACGGTTAATCGCGCTCGCGCTACTCTGGCCTCAGGAGCCGCCCGTGTCTGGACGGCAAAGGCTCAAGAACAAGGGTGGCGTCATGTTGCAGAATGCAAATACAGACAAGCGTAAGATCCTGGTCGTCGATGACGATGAAAACGTCAGGCTGCTGGTCAAGGTCCTCCTCAGCCGGCGTGGCTATGAGGTCGAAACCGCCCCCGGCGGCATGGCCGGGCTCGCCGCGCTCAGTCTCTCCACGCCGGATCTGGTGCTGCTCGATATCAGCATGCCCGATATGGACGGACTGAGCTTTCTGGAAAAACGGGCTCAGGCTGGGCACGAGCGCGACATCCCCGTTATCGTCCTGTCCGGACGCAACAGCGACGCCGATGTCGCCGCCGCCATGAATCTGGGCGCCAGCAACTATGTCGCCAAACCCTTCCAGCAGGACCGTTTGCTGGACCACATCGCGCGCTTCCTGCCGCAGCCGACTGCCCCAATGCCGTCCCATGCTGTCCACTAGGCTAGACGCCCGTTCCTCAATTGTCACCTACGCGAAAGAATCGTTTGACTCGCGGTTAAGCCGTTTGCGGGTACTCTAGCTTCAGGTGCCGGTCAGCGCCGTAACGCCAAGGGACGCGTTGCGGCGAGGCCGTGGAATGGGTGGCAACATGCAGGCGCGGGTAAGACAATCACACAAGAGGCGGATATTGGTCGTCGACGACGACGAAAATGTCCGGCTTTTGGTCAAGGTGATCCTCACCCGCCAGGGCTATGAGGTCGAAATCGCCAGCAGTGGCGCAGCCGGACTGGCGGCGATGAAGCGGTCCGTCCCCGATCTGATCCTGCTCGACATGGCCATGCCTGATATGGGCGGTCTCGCCTTTCTGGAGGCGAAGGCCAAAAGCGATGTGGCCGCGGACATTCCGGTCATCGTCGTGTCGGGCCGCAGCCGGAACGCCGATGTCGCGGCCGCCATAAGCCTGGGCGCCAGCAACTTTGTCGCCAAACCGTTCCATCAGGATCGCTTGTTGGCTAACATCGCCGGGTTATTGCCGCCGACGGTCGATGCCGTTCCATCGCGGGCCGCCGGATAAAGGCTGGTGAAGGGGCTCAAGAGTTTCGCGCAGACCTATGGCGCAACGTTCTGCATCCTGGTGCTTTTGTATATCGTCACCGGCAAGCTGGGCCTGCTGCTGGCGGTGCCGCCAGGCTATGCTACTTTCATCTGGCCGCCGTCAGGTATCGCCCTGGGCTTCCTGCTGCTGCACGGCCGCCGACTGTGGCCCGCCGTCTGGCTGGGTTCGTGCCTGCTCAATGCCTATAATGGCGGCGTCTGGTCGCCCGAAGCCGGTTGGCAGACCTCAAAGCTGATCATCGCTGCCGGGATCGCCGCCGGATCGACACTTCAGGCCGTGGCCGGCTACGTCATGGTCAAGAAGCTGCTGGGGCTGCCGCTGAAAATCGATCGGTTCGCCGACCTGGCCAAGCTGTTCCTGCTGACCGGGCCGCTGGCCTGCACCGTCGCCGCCAGCATCGGCGTCTTCACCCTGGTGGCCATGGGCGCCATGCCGGCCGACAAGATGGCAGGGAACTGGCTGGCCTGGTGGGGCGGCGACCTGGTCGGGATCGTCGTGTTTTTGCCGCTGACCCTGGTGTTCTCGCCGCGCCGCGACGAGATCGTGTGGCGCGGCGAAGCCCTGGGACGGCTGCCCGCCCTGGCCATGCTGCTGGTGCTTTTGCCGCTGGGCCTGACCTTCTACGCCTGGAAGATCTCATCGGAGACGGCCTACGACCAAGGGCGCAGCCGTTTCGAAGCCTTGGCCGGGGAGAGCGAAAAAGCGCTGAGCCACCGCGTCGACAGCTATCAGAACGCCCTTCTGGCGGCGGCGGGATATTGGCAGGGCTCGAAAGAGGTTCCGCGCGACGCGTGGAAGACCTATGTCGCGGCGCTGGATATCCGCAAGACCTATCCCGGCATCAACGGTATCGGCTGGATTGAGCCGGTGGCGTCCGAAGACCTGGAGACGCTGGTCCGGCAGACGCGCGCCGAAGGGTTGAGCGATTTTGAGGTCAAGCAAACCGCGGGGCGCGACGTACACTACATCATCCGCTATCTGGAGCCGCTGAGCGGTAATGCACCGGCGCTGGGGCTGGACATCGCCTTCGAGGCGCGCCGCCGGGCGGCGGCGGACAAGGCCAGAAGCACCGGGCAACTGACCCTGAGCGATCCGATCTCCCTTGTCCAGGACGCTCAGCGGACGCCGGCCTTCCTGTTGTTCAATCCGGTCAACCGCGCGGATCCGGAGAGATCCTTCCGCGGCTGGGTCTATGCCCCGATCGTGGCGCGCAACCTGTTCGCCGACCTGACGGCCAGCCAGGGCGATACCGTCAATATCGCCATCTTCGCCGGCGGCGACAATACAACCGTCTTCGACAGCGCCGAGGGCCGCACAGCCGGCGCGCCGCAGTTCACACGCGAAAAGACCATCGTCGTCGGTCAGAACCGTTGGCGGGTGGTGTGGACCAGCACGCCGCGCTTCGAACAGATGGAGCGCAGCTACAATCCGCTGCTGCTGCTGACGGGCGGCCTGTTGTTCAGCGCGCTGTTTGCCATCTTCATCGCCCTGGCCACCATCCGCCGCTCGGATACCATGCGGCTGATCGCTCAGGACCGGCCGTTGCTGGCGCCGGCCGTGGTGTTCGTGGCTATACTGTGCGGGTCGCTGGCGCTGTTCGTCACCTTGCGTGACAAGGAGCGCGACTATACGCTCGGCCTGGTCGACCGCGATGCCGCGCGGCTGGAGACGATGCTGAACGGCCGGATTCAGAGCAAGGTGGCGGCGCTGAGCCAGACGGCGCACCGGTGGCAGGCGGCCGGCGAGGTCACGCAGGCGTTGTGGCAGGTTGAGACGCGCGGTTACAAAGACGAGGGGGCGGGCATCGTCACCCTGGTCTGGTTCGACTCCGACGGGAAAGCCAAATGGATCGAGCCCGACGTTCCCGCTGTGGCGGCGGTTCTGCCGCGGTCGGGGCCGACGGTCGTCGATGTCAGCCAACCCTACGCCTTGAGCGACGGTAAGCTGGGTTTTTCGGTGGCCTTTCCGGTCGAGGACCGCCGGCGGACCACCGGCCATGTCAGCGGGGTATTTTCCGTCCAGGCGCTGTTCGACAACCTGTTCGGCGGCGATACCGGCGACGACTACCGCGTGACGCTGAAGGCCACGGCCGGCGATTTCGTGATCAGCGCACCGCAATCGCGTCTGGCGGGGAATGCGTGGGTGGTGGTGCGCCAGATGCGGGTGTTGGACCACGCCTGGGAACTGAGGCTGGAACCGACGGCGGCCTTCGTGGCGGCGCAACGCTCGCCACTGCCGGTCATCGTGCTGTTCGCCGGCCTCACCATCGCGATCCTAGCGGCGCTGTCGGTGAATGCGCTGATGCTGGCGCGGCTGCGGGCGGCCGACCTGGAGCTGGCCCGTCGCAACTCCGAACAGGAGGCGCTGAGGACCGCCGCCGTGCTGGACACGGTGCTGGATGGGGTGCTGACGGTGGATATCGAGGGCATGATCACGTCCATCAATCCGGCCGGCGTCGAGATTTTCGGCTATGCGGCGGAAGACATTGTCGGCCAGCCGGCCTCGCTGCTGATGATCGAACCCCAGCGGCTGTTTACCGAACGATACTCGGCTCAACCCGACAACCGCGGGCGGTTCGCCACCTCTATCCTGGGCCTCGAGACCTTGGCGCGGAGACAGAACGGCGAACTGTTTCCCATCGACCTTTCCGTAAGCGCCATGCGGCTGTCGGGCAAGGCCGTGTTTGTGACGACCGTGCGCGACATAACCGAACGCAAACGGCAGGAGATTGCGCTGAGCGTTACGGTCGAGCAACTGAAGCTGCTGATCGAAAACACGCCGGCGGCGGTCGCGATGTTCGACAAAGGGTTACGGTGTATCATGGCCAGTCACCGGTGGTTGCAGGACTACAATCTGGTGGGGACGGAGATTATCGGCCGCCACCACTACGATATCTTCCCGGAAATCCGCAACATGCCGCATTGGGTCGATATCCACCGTCGCGCCCTGTGCGGAGAAGTGTTCGATAGCCGCGAAGAGTCGTGGCAGCGCGTCGATGGCGAGCGGGAATGGCTGAACTGGGCGATCCACCCGTGGACCGGGCCGGACGGTGATACTGGCGGCATCGTCATGTTCACCGAGGTCATCACGCCGCGCAAACAGGCCGAAATCGCTCTGATGACCAGCGAGGAGACCTTCCGCTCGGCGATGGAGAACGCCTCGATCGGCATGGCCCTGGTCAGCCCCGAGGGGCGGTGGCTGAAGGTCAATACGGCTTTGTGCGCGCTCCTGGGCTATGCGGAACTGGAGTTCCTCGCCAGCGATGTCCAAAGCCTGACGCATGCTGACGACCTGGAGGGTGACCGGGCCCAGGCTGACCGGCTGCTGGGCGACGAGATCGAGTCCTATACCCTGGAGAAGCGTTATTTTCACCGCAACGGCCATGTCATCTGGGGACTGCAGAGCGTGTCGCTGGTCCGCAAGTCGGATGGTCAGCCGGACTATTTTATCGCCCAGATCCAGGACATCACCCAGCGGCGCGAAATGGAACACATCCAGAGCGAGTTTGTCTCGGTGGCCAGCCACGAACTGCGTACGCCGCTGACGGCGATCCACGGCTCTCTGGGCATGCTGGCCGGACCGATGGCGTCGCAACTGCCGGAGACGGCCGGCCGCATGGTCGACCTGGCCCATCGCAACAGCGAGCGGCTGCTGGGTCTGGTCAACGATATCCTCGATATCGACAAGCTGACCTCGGGCCAGATGCGGTTCGACATGCAGGTCGAAAGCCTGGCCGAACTGGTGGCCCAATCGGTCGAGGCCAACCAGCCCTTCGCTGACCGCTATGGCGTGTCAATGCACCTCAGTCCGGTCGATGCAGGGCTGCGGGCCAGGCTCGATGGCGACCGTTTCGCGCAGGTCATGGCGAATCTGCTATCGAATGCGGCCAAGTTCTCGCATCGCGAGGGACGTATCGACATCGACGTGCAGATAGAGAGCGGCCAGGTGCGAATCACCGTAACGGATCATGGTGTCGGCATTCCGGAAGCCTTCCGGGGCAAGATATTCGAGCGGTTCTCGCAGGCGGATTCGTCGATGACGCGCAACAAGGGCGGAACGGGTCTGGGCCTCTATATCGCCCGCCAGATGGTCGAGCGTATGGGCGGCCAACTCGGGTTTGACTCAGTGGAAGGGGAGGGCACGTCATTCTGGATAAAGTTACCTCAGGTGATGGAGGGAGAGCGGCATGGCTGAGATGATGCATGTGCTGTGCGTCGATGACGAGCCGGATATTCTGGAAGTCGTGCAACTGGTGCTCGAGAACATGGGCGGGCTGAAGGTGTCATGCGCCAATGGCGGCGCGAAGGCGCTGGCCTGGGTGGCGGAAACTGTGCCGGACCTGATCCTGATGGACGTGATGATGCCTGGCATGGACGGGCCGACGACCCTGGGTGAGATGCAGAAGCTGCCACAGTTGGCGGGCGTGCCGATCGTGTTCATGACGGCTCGGGTTCAGGCGAAAGAGGTGCGGGAGTATCTGGCGCTTGGGGCCGACGCGGTGATCAGCAAGCCGTTCAATCCGATGACCCTGTCCAATGAGATCAAGGCCATCTGGAGCAAGAAGCGCGGGTTGGGGTAGAGCTGTCTCGTAAGCATCTGGCGTACAGGTGGAGGGGAAATCCTATCACCGAATGAGTTATATAAGCCCAGGCCAGGAAGGCTATCGGCGAGACGACCATGTGGGCTTGCCGTACGGTGCCCGGCGGTGCTTGGCGCGCAACATAAATGACAGTTACGCTCAGAAACAGGGTGATCACGCCAGCCGCGGCCTGCCGGGCAACGTCCTTGGCCAGACTGGAGCTGACCCGTGCAGTGAACAGCAGCGTGTAGGTCATAATGATTTCGGTGGGCACCTATTTGACAATGCGGTCCAGCGGCGTGTCGCTCGCCTCACCGTTATTGCGTGCCAGAGTCCGGTAAATCGGTAATACCCATCTCGACATGGGACGTCTCCTTGAAAGGCTGTTTCGCGTTCAGGCGCGCCGGGCGGCAGCGCCGGAATCACTCATGCGTCGTTTCCTCTAAGTCGAAAATCCGGGTCCTGGCGTGACAGCGGTCACGCCGGGACGTTTCGCCGAAGGCTAAATCGCCTCCGGTAAGCACATGCGCCTGGCATGGATTGGATGATAAAGGGAATGAAAAATGACAGTTTCGGAGCTTCAACACCGGTTCATCGCGTTTGCCGGAGGAATGCCGGCCATTGCGTTCAGCCATCTTCAGATTGATCGCGAGTTAAAATCTGTCGTCTCCCGGCTTGGCGGCAGGTATCCGGATCAGCCATCCGCCGCCATGGCCGATGTGCCCTTGCCCGTTTATGGCTTGGCATTCTCGTCATTTTTGAAAACCCTGGACGTAAAACTGTCAGCCGGCTACGCGGAATTGACCGCAACGCTTGTGGCAACGATCCATCGTCTCGGACGTCCCGCCGAGATCATCCGTGAATATCGGGTCGAGACGATCGATCCGATACGGATAGTTTTTGACTATGACGCGATAAGCCGGGAGTTGTACTGGCGGCAGGACGGTGCTGGGTTTCCGAAGGTGACGCCGTCATGGGGCACAGACGCCGATGCGGTGCTGGCAAACACTACGCTCCCGGATCCCCAAAAGGATAGCTACCTCGCCGAGGTTGAGTCCCCTATCATCTGGTCGACCCGAAATACGTTTGTCGAGTTGCTAATCGCTTCCCTGCCCAGGTATCCGCTGGGTGAAATGGCGCCCTGGCTTTCACTCCTTGAGCCGCTTCGCTTTGATTTTGGCGGTGATCATGTCATCGTCACAGCGTCCAGAGCGAAGGTCGCCGCCGGGGGCTGTTCTCCCAGCACGATGATTGTTGAGCCCGATCCGAACTTTCCCTACGGCGAGACTATTCCGGCGCCGAGTTTCAGCGCCAGGCATGTCGACATCGCGGTTTATCTGCCGAAAACCAGGTTTATTGATTTTGTTTCGGGTAATCTCGAGCCCGCAGTCCTGGTTGCTGCCCGGGGTGGTGGCGTTGTCAAATGGAGCGTGAGCGGCGCATTCGGTTTGAAGACGCTGACGGCCGATATCAAAACGGGGATTATTTATCCTTCCGGGCTCACTGTCGAAGGCATCATCGGGATATCCACGGAGATCGATTTTATCGGCGTGGCCCGCGCCTGGGTAGATGGTCCATGCGGTACGAAGATCGGACTTGCCAGTGCGAGTGTCCTTGGCTCCGGCGAGTTCGCAGCGGACATCCGGCTGGAAGCCAATATACATGCGGGCTACATCACCGGCGATTTGAAGGTTGCGAAAAGCGAACTCATTGATGTCGACTTCGATGTCGGCGTGCCGTGGCCGCTTGACGCAATTTCCGGCGAACTCCTCGATTACGTCGCCCAAAAGGAAATTCGCAAGCTGACAAACCGTGTTGTCCAGTTGGGGCGGTGGGATTTCATGGGAATACCGCTTTCGTACCTGGACTCGCTTAGTACGAACCGCGCCCTGCCGATCATGGAGGGCCTCAAAGGTGTTGGCGCCTATATGGGAATTGTCCAATCCGAGGGGTAGCGATATCGCGCACCCGTTCTGGTCTTATACCAACCTGCAAAGAGACTGACACATAAGGTGCAGATTGGTATTCGCATTTTTTCAGCTCAATCGCCGCATGGCTCATCGCAAAAGCTCGGGCGCGCAGTCGCGCTTGCCAACCCTCGATGTGTCAAGATCATCGAGGGTTGGTATTACCCGGTACTTCGATCCCGGGGGCGAACCGAACGCCCCCGGGATCGACTGCGTCAGGGGCATCCCCAGGCCTGGGGCGCTGCAAAAATATGACCGGGCGTGACGGCGATCACGGCTCGACATTGAAGACAGCGTTAAACCCTGACGGTCGGCGCTTCCGCCGCCCAAGGGGGCATTCCCTTACCAATTAGGAGATTCTGGAGATGTACATGCGTCATTGCCGTTGTGCGAATTGCTTCGTACCGCCCCAAATCCTCAAAAAACTCGCCGAGAGCAAGAACCCGGATCTGCGCCGGTTGGCCGTTAACAGTCTGGCCCAGAGTGAGCGCCTGCGCGGACAGCGCGTTGCCCGCTCGCTGCTGGCGGGCGCCATCGGCTCCGCCGGCGACGGCCGCCGCTCGGTCTTCGATTGCGAAGGAATCGAGAACCTGAATGGCGCGCGCCGGGTGCGTGGCGAAGGTCAGGCCGACGTGGCTGACGCCTCGGTTAACCGTGCATTTGAAGGGTTGGGCCTGACGCGCGACTTCTATGCGTCGGTTTTCGGCCGCGACTCGATCGACGACAACGGCATGCGGCTCAACGCCTATGTTCACTACGGTGATCGTTACATGAACGCTTTCTGGGACGGCCAGCAAATGGTCTTCGGTGATGGCGATGGCGAGATGTTCGATGATTTCACCAAGTCGCTGGATGTGGTGGCGCACGAACTGACCCATGCCGTGACGGAGTTTTCCGCCGGCCTGATCTATCATAATCAACCCGGCGCGCTGAACGAATCCATGTCGGACGTGTTCGGCGTCATGGTTAAACAGTGGAAGCTGAAACAGACGGCCGAAAAGGCCGACTGGCTGATCGGCGCCGATATCTTCACGCCGGGCACGGGCTTCGATGCGCTGCGCTCGCTGAAGGCGCCCGGCGAAGCCTACGATCATCCGGAATACGGCCGCGATCCGCAGCCGGCGCACATGAACAAATATGTCCGGTTGCGCGATATCTCTAGCGAAGACTGGGGGGGCGTGCACATCAATTCGGGCATCCCCAACCATGCCTTCTATCTGGCGGCAACAGCCATTGGCGGCTATGCCTGGGACGTTGCGGGCCAGATCTGGTACCAGGCCCTGTTGGCCTCCAGTCCAACTACGGACTTCCAGGCCTTTGCCGATACGACCTATGAAAAGGCGGGCAGCTTCGGGCAGGTCGAACAGGAAGCGGTGGGCGAAGCCTGGCGCATGGTCGGCATCCGGGTCGCGCGTTCTGTGTCATCGCGACGCGTTCCCCGCCGCGCACTGTCATCTGCCCCCGGAAGCGTGGCCACCAACGACATGGCTGACCTCTTCGACCAAGTCGACGGCCTTTCGAAACAGGTCGCTGCCCTGGCAGAGATTCTGCGGCCGCAGAAGGGGGGAAGGTGAAGATCACGGCGCAGACTCAAGGGGGGCTGGGCGGGCCGTTGGCACTGCGCCCCTTTGCCCGGTCGCTGGACGTCGATGCCTTGACCGCTGAGGAGCAGGCGCAGATACGCACCCTGATCGTTGCGGCGCTGCAAGGGGGGGGCGTTTCGCCGACTGCGGAAGCTACTCCGGACGGGATGCTGCGTCGTCTGATCGTCGAAGATGGTGATGTTTCCCACACCTTTACTGCCCCTGACGCCGACGCCGATCCGGCTTTCGTGACCCTGTGGAACTGGGTGCACCGCAAGGCGCGCTGACGTGTCGTTCCATCCTGAACGTCTTCCGGCAGGCCCGGAAGGACAAAAACGCCACTCGGGACCCGCAACTGTGCGGGCCTGAATCGCTGACCTCACAGGGCGTCCTGTAGCAACCTACCACTGAAACTTGTCGACCACCGTCTCTGGTGGTCAGAAAGAAAGGATATGGATATGAAAAAGTTTATCCGGGCCCTGTTGCCCCTGACCCTGGTCGCCGCGTCCGTTTCCGGATGTTCGACGCAACTGGCCCGGCCGATCAGCCCGGCGCACATTGAGCCGGCGACGGAGGTTGACGCGGCGATGGTGATTGTCTCAGAGAAGACCTGTCCGAAAAAAACGAATGGGCAGGGGCTGGTGCCGGGCATCGGTTCCGTTGTGGCGGGAGCGGCTGTCGATTTTGGCGTGAACTTCATTGGAGAATGGCTGGAAACCCAACAGCTTCGGCGTAATGCGGTCTGGTCGGCATCCGGGACGGTTACCAACTGTGACGAGACGTATTGGACCAAGACTGATACACGTACAGTCATCGTTCAGCGTGCCGTTATCGGAACCAACGGAGAGCCTAAGTTCGAGCCGGCTTTCAAATTGACAGGTGATCTGACTTTCCAACATTTTCCTGGTCCGACTGCAACTCCTCCCTCGACGCCCCCGACCTTAGACAAAGTCGCCCCTTCAGACGCTGCGGCTAACCTGCCGACTATAACCCCTTCCGTAGAAAACGTAGCCCCTTCAGGCACCGCAACCTCCCCGGGGGAAGCGCCTCCCCGTTTAAATCCTGCCACCCAACCCAAGACCCCACCGGCACCGGGTACTCTCCAGATTACCTGGAAAAGCAAAGAGTTCTCGTACGGCCGGACCGCAGCGCCGGCGCGTGGCTCAAAACGCAAGCATGTTGTGGTTCTCCTCGGGTTTGCCCCCTCCGCCATGTTGAAGACAGGAGCGACCGCGACAGGCAAGGAAGAACTGCCGGGTGTCATCCGGCTCGATCTTGGCTATGTCCAGGATGGTCATTTCTATTCGGAGAACCTCGTCAACCGAGCCGAAGCGGTCAGTACGATCGTCGTGCCCACCAATGATACGCTCAATGTAACTGCCGTTGTGGTCGAGACCGAGGACGAGAGTCTAGCCCTCAAGGCCCTCAGTGCCGGTTTCAAAAGCAACAAGGACGCTTTGGCAGGAGCGGTGAAAGACCAGTGGGGCGTATCCGAAGAGTAACAGCCGGTGCCGTAAGTACAATGGGGACTTGTGTGATTAACCATCTCGTGACAGTCTTCCCTCGCTTGCAACCGCAGGCGGGGGCGCTCTATGGCTGTACAGGTTGCCGATCCGGCTTCATCGCATTATCGTGCCTTCATCAGCTATAGCCATAAGGACGCCGGCTTTGCCGTCCGGCTGCATCGCCGGCTGGAAAGCTATGTCCTGCCCGCGCCGGCTCGCGCGCATGCCAAAACCCCACGACGTCTGACTCCCATTTTCCGCGATCGCGACGAACTGCGCGCAGGCGACAACCTACCCGCTCAAATACGTACAGCCCTGGCGCAATCGGCTGCCCTGATCGTCGTGGCTTCGCCCGCCGCCAGAGCCAGCCTTTGGGTGGCGCAGGAAATCGAAATCTTCCGCTCGCTGCACCCGGACAGACCGGTCATCATCGCCTTGGCCGCCGGTGAGCCGCATGAGGCGTTTCCCTTACCATTGCTGGCCGCCGATATCGCCGAACCTCTGGCCGCCGATTTCCGTCGCGCCGGGGATGGCGAGCGCCTGGCCTTTCTGAAACTGGTGGCCGGCCTGGCCGATGTCCCGCTCGACAGTCTTATTCAGCGCGATGCGCAAAGAAAGTTGCGGCGCGTGACGGCCGTCACGGCGGGTGCCCTGGCGATCGCGCTATTGACGGGTGTGATGTTGCTGATGACGATGCAGTCCCTGCGAGAGGCGCGGCATCAGCGGAGCGAAGCCGAGGGAATGGTTGAATTCATGCTCACCGACCTGCGTACACGTCTGAAAGCCGTCGGTCGCCTGGACGCCATGGAGGTCGTCAATGCCCGCGCCCTGCGTTATTATAAAGGTCAGGACCTGGCCGCCTTATCCGATGACAATCTCAGCAAGCGCGCGCGCATCCTCCTGGCCATGGCTGAGGACGATATCTCTCGCCGCGATCTGAAGCGGGCGCGCGCCGATATCGACGAAGCCTACCGCACAACTTCAGCCAGCTTGGCGCGCCATCCGAAAGCACCGAAGCAGATTTTCGACCATGCCCAAAGCGAGTACTGGCAGGGTTATCTCGACTACGTGCAGCACGACCAACGTGGCGCCGCGCCCCATTGGCAGGCCTACCTGCGCCTCGCGAAACAACTGGTTTCGCAGGATCCCGACAATATCACCTGGCAGCGGGAGCTGGGTTATGCAGAGAGTAACCTGTGCACTCTGGCCCTGGCCGAGCCTATGGATGCCGTTGCGGCACGTTCTCACTGCGCCGCAACGGCACAACAGATGGAGCGTATTGCGGCGGCTGAACCGGAAAATACCATAGCGAAATTCGACCTCGCGAACAGTCTCGCCTGGCAGGCTGACGCCCATGCGCGTTCTGGCGACATGAAGACGGCTGTGGAACTGCGCCGGCGCCAGATCGCGATTATCAACGCGTCCGGCGCCGATTTTGAAACGGACGCCCAGGCTCTGCAGGCGCGGATGGTGGCGGAACTGGGGCTGGGCCGGGCGCTCGCCGCCGTTGGCCAGATGGACGAGGCTAGGTTGCTGGCCGAAAAAGCCCGAGCCTCGATCACCAAGTTGAGGGGAATAGACAGTTCGAACCGTAACTGGTCGATCTGGGAAGAGAAGATCGACAATCTAAGCCAGAAGACAGGAGACTAATATGGATGACTGCGAAGCCATTATGAAAAAATTGGCGTTCCCGAAGAGCTATTTTTTGAATCCGTCCGTGCCCGACGAAAACGCGACATATAAGGAAAAACATATCGTTTTGTCAGTAAAGCGAGGGGAAGTTAATAATAGAGAAGGCATATTATTTAGCCTGGAAGAGATCAATGCAACAGACAAGCCGGTCGTAAAAAATACACCCCATGGCAGTTATTTATGCATCGCAGAAAATATCAAGCTCACCCTCGAGCTTAACGACGAAACGGCTTGGTATTGGGATAGGAGCAATAGCGGCCCGATCACCACAAAAAACGAGAACGGCGCGCTTTTCTTTGGCGGTGTTATGCGCGAAACGGCGCAAGATGACAGGGAGGACAAGACGGTCGTGTTTTTTATCAAGCATAACGCGATAGTCCCCACTTCGGCGTCCGATTATCGTTTCGACCTTAATTTTCATGTTGTCCTTATGCAAACCGATGGTGCCGAACTCAAGATCACCATCGACCCGAGCGTCGTCAATCCCCCGCCTATCGACGGCGGCATAGCGGCTGTCCGCTCGCTCTTCTCCTTGTAATGACCTCCCGCCCCCTGCCTTACATCATCGCCCTGGCGCGTGCTTGTTCGCTATCGCGCGCCTGGGCCCTTTTCGAGGCAGGGGGCTACCTGGACCGCCGCGACGATCCGGCCGCCCTGTCCGTCAAGGGCCGGCTGCTCAAGGATCGCGCCCTGCGCGCCGATCCGGCCGAACGCGGTGTCCTGCTGGAACAGGCGGCCCAAGCCTATCTGGCCGCCGACCGGTATCAACCTGAGCCGTATCGGCTGATCAATGCCGCCAGCCTGTACGGCCTGGCGGGTCATGGCGAAGAGAGTCGCGTTCTGGCGCGTGAGGTTCTGGTTCGGCTCGACGGTCCCGACCCGATCGCGGAGACGCCGTATTATGTCGAGGCCACACGCGCCGAGGCCATGTTGCTGCTGGGGGATGTTCCGGCTGCGGCGATGGCCCTGCGACGAGCGGTCGAGGCCTCGCCCGGCAACTGGTCGGATTTGGCGGGTACCTTGAAACAGCTGGGGCTGATCTGTGCCGCTGCCGGCCAGGATACGTCGTGGTTGGATCCCTTGCGGCCGCCCGCTAGCCTGCATTTTGTCGGCCATATGGGTTTCGTTGCCGGCGCGGCGGGGGAACAGGCCCTGGCCCGCCGCGTCGACAGGCTTATCGAAGACGAAAACATCGGCTTTGCCTTTGGCGCCCTGGCCGCCGGCGCTGATATCATCGTCGCCGAACGTATAGTTGCCGCTGGAGGCGTTCTGCATGTCTTCCTGCCGACGGCAGTGGAGAATTTTGCACGCGACTCGGTCGATCCGGCCGGTCCGCAGTGGCGGGCGCGTTTCGATGTCCTGATCGCCCGGGCACACACGGTTCGCAGCTTGACCCGACACAATGGCGGCCACGACAGCGACGCTACATGCCTGGCCAACGAAGTCGCTATGGGCTGCGCTGTCCTGAATGCCCGGCAGATGGAAAGCCATGCCCTGCAATTGGCGGTATTGGATGAAGGCGGCGGTGGCCCACATAGCGCGCGCCTTGCGGAACACTGGCGTTCGGCGCGGCGCCGGCAGATTGTCGAGATTTGTCCGCGTGATGGGGCGGACGGTCCGCGCGACGATATGACCCCACAACCGGGCCAACGCCGGTGTTCGGCTTGCCTGCACATATCCGTCGAGCCTGGGGGCGATCGTTTCGAACAGACCCGCGTGCTCGGTTCCCTGATCGCAGCCCTTGCTGGAGAACTTAAGGCGGGGGATATTTCGGTGTCACCTTACGCGTGGCGCTTGCGTTTTCGCCACCCGCAGCAGGCGACCCGATGGGCCTTCGCGCTGCGCCGCAGCCTGGAGGATTATCCGGGCCTGTCCGGCCAGGTCGGCATGGCCTGCCATTACGGCGTCAAGGCGGTGATGATCGATCCTGCGTCCCAGTGTGAGGTGGACTACGATCTCGGCGGGATCGACGAAGACGCGGTGGCGCAATGGCTCGTGCCCGGCAGCCTGACGGTAAGCACGGACTACCTGGCGGCCTTGTCGGTTGATCCGTCCGTCGCTTTTCATGCCGAACGCATGGGGGAGCACGAAGGCGACGCATCCCAATCCATCCAACTTTTTGCCCTGGAAAGCGGCTTTAGCGTATGAGCTCTTCCAGTCGGTGGGGCGCGACGATGCGCAGGCTGTCGGTTTCGCGTCTGACAATGCCCCGTTTTTCCAGTGCGGACACAGCGCGCGACACGGTTTCGCGCGTCGAATTAACGTAAACGGCGATCTCGGCCATTACGGGCGCCGGACGGATGACGTGGTCTGGATCGCGGCTGGCCAGGCGAAGCAGTTCGGCATGGATCCGTCCCGTCGCCGACAGGAGGCTCTCCTCCAGGATGCGGCTCTTGGTATCTTCCAAGCGCAATAACATCAGGTGTGTCACGGCAATGGCGACACAGGTGTGGCGCTCCATGAAGTCGACCAGGCACGTACTGCTGAACCTGGCGTAGTCGACCCAGGTCTCGGCGATCACCTCGGCGCTTGAGTCTTCATGGGCTAGTGCCAGAATATTACCGAAGAGGTCACCGGACCTGATTTGCCACAACCGCAGTGACTGACCATTGCGGCCGTAGGCCAGTTCGTGCGCAAGCCCGTCGAGCAGTATACAGCCGATGTCGGCATTGCCGGGGTCGGGGTGCAGCACTGCCCGCGCCTCGCGCCGAACGGCGCGAGTCCTGCTGAGAAACAACTCCGCCACGGCCCGATCGCACTTCAAAGCCTTCTGCACAATGGCTGTATGCTGCGTATCCATGGGCAAGACTACCATGGGTGGCGGGCGCGGCAAAGGGCTCGCGTTCTCAGAAGGCGGTTCCCCGCCCAACGTGTCAAATTCGAGTTTTTCGCTGGAACCGACGTTTTAGGCGTGAGCTGCGTCACGCCCACGATGCCGCGTCGGGTGTAGTTTGCGGGCGGCAGTTTGCGGTGGACGCGCTGCGTCTTCGCCGGCCTGCGATTTCAAGAGCCGGGTTCCAACGGATAGAGAGAGGGTACAGATGGACTACACCACATTACATCCGATGAGCGCTGGCCAGGTGCATCTGGTCGACCTGCATCTGTGGCGGGGGCCGCCAAAAAACCTGGACTCTTCGCGGCCTGTCCAGATAATGGTCAACCAGGGATATGTCGTGGGCTTTTGTCCGGCCCGTCTCCAGCCTGCGTGGTCGGCCTACCGCGTCGCCTCCGCCACCCGCGACGTCGACTTCGATCGTCCCATCCACTATCACGACGACCTGCGTCTTCCGGAAGAGCATCGCATTGGGCGTAAAACGTTCGGCAAGTTGGGCAATATCGGCCTGGAGGTCGGGCACATGACGCCCAACGAGGTGATAAACCGCCAGTTCGGGCGGCTGGCACAGATGGAAACCTTCCTGATGTCGAACATGAGCCCGCAGTACGGCTCACTGAACGGCGGTGTCTGGCTGAAGCTGGAAACCGCGATCCGCGAGATCAAGGATGAACCGGGAAAAGATCATGTCTGGGCGGTCGTGGGACCTGTGTTCGGCGATGAACCGGCCCTGATCAGCCGGGGGAACAACAAGCATCTTCCCGTACCGAAAGCCTATTTCTGCATCATGGTCGACCCATTCATGTATCCCTTCGACCAGCCGTCGAATGCCAGGATCGATTGCTTCATCATTCCGCAGGATGCGCCGCCGGCCTCGAATCCCCAGGATTACCCAGCGACGCTGGCTGAGGTCGAACAGGCGACGAACCTGAAGTTCTTTTCGGACTGGGGACGGGATATACCCGTCGAAGCAAGCCTCCAGATCGAGCGGGAAGTTGCCCCGAGCCGCCTGATAAAGGCGCTGGAAGCCGGTGCCGAGCAATGGAAGAGCCAGTCGCAGGTCGTCCGCGAAGCCCAGCCGGAGGCCGCTTCGATCGCCGGACTGATCGAGAGCCTGGACGCCGAGGCGGCGGCGCTCCAGCAGGTGGATCGTTCGCTGTCGCAACGCGAAGAGGCGCGCCTGGTGACGCTGCAGCATACCATCTCGTGGTTGCTGGCGGCGCGCCGGGTCGCCAGCCACGCGTCCGAACCGGAGACGTCGGTGCTGACGGTCAACCTGATCACGTACAAGATCGAGAAAGACCTGGACGGACGCTTGAAGGAGGCGGCCCGCATTGCCTGCAACTTCTGGAACCGGTTCATCGAGCCGCGCTTTTCGATCGTTATCCGGCTGGGCCTGTTCACGGCGGACAGCCGCGTCATCGCGCGGGCCTATGAGCCATACGAAAAGGACGGCGTGCGCTATGGTGTCGTGCAGTTCAACACGAAGTACCTTGCCACCTACACGCCCAACGAGACGGCCGGCACGATCGTCCACGAGATCGGACACACGCTGGGCATCGGCTGGACCGACTGGGACGCTTTGTTCAATCGCAACACTGGCCTGTTTACTTCCAACGCCGTCCAGAACCTGTCCTCACTGAGACATATGATCGTGGAGCTGGAGGGCGGGTCGGGAACCGCGTGGTCGCATTGGGACGAGGAGACCTTCGGCAAGGAACTGATGACCGGTTACAAAAATCCCGGTGAGCACGTGCTGCCGGTCACGATCGAGGTCATGGCGCTGTTCGGGCATAAGGTTGTTGAGACCCTGGCCGGACAGACCGGTCTCGATCTGCTGCTCGACGAAGTGGCCAATCTGGTGTTTTCGCGCCAGGACGAGATCCGCAAGATCGATCTGGAGCATTTCGAACAGACCAAACTCATGGAGGTCGTGCCCCATCAGCCGTTCAGCGCCGGAGAGGCTTGAAGGTCGTTCGAATAAGGTGCCGGCGTCATTTGATGACGCCGGCTACTGCCCGACCAGCGCGTCCTTGATGGGCGCGACCCACTGGCGCTTCTGTTCGTCCCAGACGCCAAAGCCGCCGTCCCAAAACCAGTAGGCCCGTGCAAAGCCGCGGTCGTCGGACGCTTTTGACACCGCCTTCGTCCACGCTGCGCGGTCCTCCAGCTTGCCGTGCATATTGTAGGCGCCGTATTCGCCCAGCAGGATCGGACGGTTGCGGGCACGAGACCAGGCCGCGACCTTGTCGAAGTCGGTGTTGATTTGGGCCACCTCGGCCGCCGAGCCCGTCCAGCGGATGCCGCTCAGCTTTTCGACCTCGGGGCCGGCCCGTCTGGTGCCCTGATGGTGAAAGGAAACGGGTCGTAATCGTGAAAGGTGACGATCTGGTGGGCGGTCGTCCTGCCGTAGTTTGAGATGGTTCAGGTCGTCGCGGCTGTTCCAAAACACCGGACCGAGCACGATGTTACGGTGGGGATTGGTCTCACGCACAATGGCGATCAGGTCGACCAGCCGTGCGGTCCACAGATCGGCATCGGTGGCACCATGGGATCATTGAGCAGTTCGAACACCACATTGTTAGGCGCATCCTTGAAATGCGTCGACAGTTCGTTACCAGACATTGGCAAGCAGAATGGCGCAGGCATCGGTGTCCTTGCCGCAGTCATCGAAGTCATGTTCATCGAGAATGATCGGGAATCCGTGTTTCTGGGCCTCCGTCACAACAGCGTCCAGCCGCTTTATCCACGCCGGATCCAGGGTTCTATCGGGACGCATATGGGCGAAGGTGAACAAAGGAATGCGGACGGTGGTGAAGCCGGCTTCGCGCGCCAGATTCAGGTCTGTATCAAGCCGGAAAGTCGAGGGCTGACCGTTCCAGTAGGGATCGTAGCCGCCGATGATGTTGACGCCCCGGCCCATTTGCGCGGTTTGGTCTTCGGCAGCGGAGGGAGTAAACGTGGGGTGTAATTCTGACGCCGGGCGGCGACGGGGCTTATGAATGATACCCCTCCACCGCTCCGCGGTTCCCCTCCCAACTTCGTAGGGAGGAGGGCGCTCGTATCATCTGTCGGTGCTCGTCAGGCCCCGTTCAGCAAGCCTTGCAGGGCCTGCGTGAAGCCGAATTCGTCGTCGAAGCGGGCGCGAATGGGTAGGTAGGCCACCTTGTCGCGACAGGACGGCGGGAGGCGGGTCCAATCCTTTTCCGTGGTGATCAGGTAAGCGTTTTGCTTCGCCGCTTCGGATTGCAGGGTTTGGAGCTGGGCGTCGCTGAAGGGTTCGTGGTCGCCGAAGGCTTTCAGGCCGATGAGCTTGACGCCGAGGTCGCGCAGGGTCGCCTCAAACTTCCACGGTTTGGCGATGCCGGCAAACGCCAGGAGCGGGCCTTCGATTATCGGTTTTTGTGCGGTGAGGCGGGCAATGAAGATGGGTTTTTCGCTCAGAAGGGCGAGGAGTTCGGGCGCGGGGGCGGAGTTGTCCGGCATCCACAGGATGACCAGGTCGGCTCGGGAAAGGCCCTGGGCCAGGGGTTCGCGTAGAGGGCCGTAGGGGCAGATGCCGCCGTCGCCGAACGGCCAGGCGCCGTTGCGCGTGTCGCCGTCAACCACCAGGATATGGACGTCCTTCGAGATGGCGAGGTTCTGGTGGGCATCGTCGACGACGACCGTGATGGCGTCGGTGCCTTCGATGGTGCGCAGCCCTGCGGCGCGGTCGCGGGCAATCCAGAACGGATGGCGTTGCGCCAGCATCAGCGGCTCGTCACCGACCTGCGCCGCGTCGTGGGTCTGTGGGTTGACCCGGACAGGACCGGTGAGGCTGCCGCCGTGACCGCGGGACAGGCCGACAGAGTTGGGAAGCAGGCGCAGGACTTCGTCGGCGATGGGCGACTTGCCCGAGCCACCCAGGGTGACATTGCCGATGCTGATGACCTTGAGCCGCGAGCGGTAGGGTTTGGCCTTGGCGGTCTTATCGGCGTTGACGGCCAGCCAAAGTTGCGACAGCGGCCACAGGGCGAAGCGCCACCAGGGGGCACCCTGGGCATTACGGCGGTACCACCAGTCGGGTGTCCGGATAGCCATGTCAGCCGGCCTTCGGGAGCAGCGGGGCCAACCCCTGCCAGACGGTGTCGAGGGTGCCGGCTTCGCGGCGGCTGATCTCAAGCGCGGACTGGTTTGCAAGAGTGACGACGTCGGCGTGGTCGCGCAGTTGACCGACCACAAAGCCCAGTTCCTGAACGCCCTGGACTCGGAAGACCGCGCCAGCATCCAGAAGATCGGCGAAGATGCCTCCCCAGTTGCTGGTGTCCGGGCCTGTGACCACGCACTTGCCCAGACGTGCCGCCTCCAGCGGGTTATGCCCGCCGATCCCGGTCAGAAAGCTGCCGCCCATGATGACGATGTCGGCCAGGCTGAACCACAGACCCATCTCGCCCAGGGTGTCAGCCAGGTAGACCTGCGTCGTGTCGCTGACCGGGTCTTGCATGGAGCGGCGGGCGACGGAAAGACCCAGGGACTCGATATCGAGCTGAATCTCGCCGGCCTTGATCGGATGCCGCGGCACCAGAATCAGCAGATCGCCTTCACGGATATACGGTTCCAGTATTTTGGAAATGAGCGAGTCTTCGCCATAGTGGGTGCTGGCGGCGACGATGACGCGGCGCGTACCGAACACCGAGCGCATGGTGGCCAGGGCGGTTTCGGTGACCGGCAGGGGATCGCCCAGGGTCTTGAGATTGGCGCGGTTTCCCGTCGTCGCGCCCATGCGTTTGAGGCGGTCCTCGCTGGGGCCGTCCTGGGCCATGACCAGGCTGTAGCCGGTCAGCAGTTGCTTCATGGAATTGGGAAATGTTTGCCAGCCGCGGAAGGTCTTTTCGGTGATACGGGCGCTGAGCAGGGCGTGGGGGATCGATCGGTCCGACAGCCCCGTCAATAGGGTCGGCCAGATATCGCTTTCGATAAAGACAGCCAGAACCGGTCGCCAGTGGTCCAGGAAAGCCGTCACGGCCTGAGGGGTATCGATTGGGGCGTATTGGTGGATCGCCCCGGTTGGCAGGCGTTGGCTGAGGATCTCCGCCGAGGTGGTCGTGCCGGTGGTGATCAGAATATGGAGGTCCGGGCGTTCGGCGCGCAGGCGGGTGATCACGGGCAGGGCCGACAGGCTTTCGCCCATACTTACGCCGTGAAACCACACCAGGCCGCCATCGGGCCGGGGCAGGCCGGCGCGGCCCAGGCGCTCGGTCAGGCGTTGCGGGTCTTCCTTTCCCTTGGTGGCGCGGTTGGCCAGCATAGCCGGTGCAAATCCGTGCACCACGCCCATAACCTGACGGTACAGGTTCAGCGTCAAGGTCATAAGGGCACGCCCGCGATTTCGTCGGCCCGGGCGGTGACGGCGTTCAGTTGCGCTTGCATCGCCAGGCGTCCCTGTTCGAAGATCTCTTCGTCGATATCGGCGGGGACGGCGGGCAGGACCTTCCACACCATGGCGCCGCGCGAGAAGGGCAGGGGGACGCGCATCCGGTCCCAGGTGCCGAGCTCGAAATAACGTTTGGTCGACTGGCCCAGACAAACCATGACGGCGCCGGAAATCTGCGAAAGTTTCAGCGAGCCTTCGGTCATTTCGCGGCGCGGTCCGCGCGGGCCGTCCGGCGTCGTGGCGGCGCAGTTTCCGGCGCGCAGCCAGCGCAGCAGGTCGCGGAAGGCCTGGGCACCGCCCTTGTTCTTGGACGGGTCGGATTTCTTGGCCTTGGAGCCGCGGATGGAATGGCGGCCGAAGGCGCCATTGACCTTGGAAATAACGTCGCCGAACTTGGACTGCGAGCTGAGCACGGCCACCGGCTGGGCGTTGACGGTCGGCCAGCTGGCGTGACCGAGATGCAGGCGTTCGTGCCAGAACATCAGGACGACCGGCCGGCCGGAGGCCCAGACCAGCTTGACCTCGTCCTCGCCCTCGACCTGCCATTTTGTGGTGGCGTAGCAAAAGCGCAGATAGGCGATCAGCAGGTCGGCGATAAGTTCACGCAGCCAGGGCTTTTCAGTCAGCTTCTTCTTGTCAATCATGATGCGGTCACCGTTTCGGGGGCCGGGGTGTCGCTGAACTGATGCGCCGCCAGGCGG
>NZ_GL883080.1:208842-219473 GCF_000204015.1 Asticcacaulis biprosthecium C19
ACCAGGATCTGGTCGGCATGGCGCACGGTCGACAGGCGGTGGGCGACGACAAAGGTGGTGCGGCCCTTCATCAGCCGTTCCAGCGCCTCCTGGACCTTGACCTCGGACTGGGTGTCGAGCGCCGAGGTGGCTTCGTCAAGCAGCAGGAGGGGGGCGTCCTTCAGGAAGGCGCGGGCGATGGCGATGCGTTGCTTCTGGCCGCCCGACAGCCTTGAGCCGGCTTCGCCCACCCGGGTGTCGTAGCCCTCAGGCAGGGCTTCGATGAATTCGTCGGCGGCGGCGTCGCGGGCGGCGCGGCGTATGTCGTCGTCGCTGACCGCGATGTTGCCGTAGGCGATGTTGGCGCGGATGGTGTCGTCGAACAGGAACGGGTCCTGGGTCACCAGGGCGATGCGGCTGCGCAGGGATTTCAGGCCGATATCGCGGTGGCTGAGGCCATCGAAGCGGATATCGCCGTCGCTCAGGTCGAAGAAGCGCGGCAGGAGGTTGAGCAGGGTCGACTTGCCCGAACCGGACGGTCCGACCAGGGCGACGCTGGCCCCGGCCCAGGCGGTGAAGTTGATATCGCGCAGGATTAGGGTATCGCCGTAGGCGAAGCTCGCCCTTTCAAACGTCACGGTCTGGAAGTCGCGCGGCAGTTCGGCGGCACCGGGCTTTTCGGTGATTTCGGGTTGGATATCGAGCGCTGTGAACAGGCGGCGCGAGGCGGCGATGCCGACGCTGAGCGTGCCTTGCAGACCGGCCAGCTGGCGCAGGGCCTGGCCGGCGGTCAGCAGGGCGACGAGGAAGGCAAAGAAGCTGCCGGCGGTCATGGCGCCGGCTTGCGCCCGCCAGCCGACATAGGCCATCAGCCCGGCCAGGAGGAAACCGGTCAGGACTTCGGTGGCCGGCGCGGCCATCGATCGGGCGTTGGCGCCCTTGACCAGGTGTGTCTGACGGCGGTCGATGACGGTCTTGACGCGGTGCTCTTCGAAGCTTTCCTGATTGGCGACCTTAACGATACGGATACCGTCCAGGCTTTCCATGATGGCCGTCGACAGGGACGAGGTCTCGTCCATCGCGCCCTGGGCGGCCTTGCGCGTTTGTTTCAGGTATTTCGACATGACGGCGGCAATGACCGGTCCGGCCAGCAGAACCGCCAGGGTCATTGGCCAGTCCAGCGTCAGCATGGCGTAGAGACTGCCCAGCACGATCAGGCTGGCCTGGACGTAGTTGACCAGACCGGTGGACGCGGCTTCGCGCACCAGGTCGGCATCATAGAGGACGGATGACAGGTATTGGCCGGAATGGGCCTTTTGCAGCCGGCCAAGATCGGCATGAACCAGGCGCGAGAACAACTGACCCTGGATGCGGCCGACCAGACCGTTGCCGATGAGGTTGAGCGTGGTCGTCAGACCGCGCTGGGCGACGAAGCGGATCAGGGCGGCGATGGCAATGACGGCGGGAACCCACAGCAGCGGCTGGGCCAGCACGAAGCCGGGCAGATTCTGCGTGCCGTCGGGAATGCCGAACAACAGATTGACCGACGGTTCCAGCCACTTCGTCATAACGGTGGTTGTCGCCGCGACGACGGCGGCGCAGATGACGGCGAAGCCCAGGCGTGCCTTGTGCGGTTCCAGATACTGAGTCCACACCCGCACCATCAGCGCCTTGGGGCGCATGTCGGCGGGGGCGGTGGGAACAGGCTTCATAGGCGGCTCTGGTACGTTAAGCTCTGGCAAAATGTCTCCGCGCGGTTATATAGGCATTTCCTGAGGCCTGTCGCGTCTTTATGTGTTAACCGGACCCACGTTTTTGAAGCTTTTTCCCAAGAAAATCCACGCCAAGCCCTTCCGTACCGACACGGGGTGGCACCGTTTCTGGACGCGGATGCACTTCCTGTGGGCGGACCATGCCTATCTGAGGCTGGGCTTTACCAATGCCCACTGGATCGGACCGGACATGGTGCGTACCAACCAGCCGTGGCCGTTTCAATTGGCGTCATGGAAGAAGAAGGGGATCCGGACCGTCATCAACCTGCGTGGCGGGAAAGGATCCTTCTACTATATGGAGAAATACGCCTGCGAGAAGCTGGGCCTGATCCTGGAGGATTTCGGTCTGACCTCGCGGTCGTTGCCGACAGCCCAGGAAATGCGCGATGCCAAGGCGCTTTTTGAGCGCATCCAGTATCCGGCCCTGCTGCATTGCAAGTCGGGCGCCGACCGCGCCGGGATGATGAGCGTCCTGTACTGCCATTTTCATCTGAAGCAGCCGATCGAGGTGGCAGCGCAGCAGTTGTCGATGAAATATCTGCACATGAAGGCCGGGATGACCGGCGTTCTGGACCATCTGTTCGAAGTCTATCTGCGCGATGTGGCGCCCACAGGCGTTGCGTTTTACGACTGGACCCAGTCGGAGGCCTACGATCCGGCGGCGATTAAGGCGAACTTCACCGCATCGTGGTGGGGGACATTGATGACGGAAAAGCTGCTGCGGCGGGAGTAGTCAATCGTCGGAGAGCATGGCGTCGATGTCGCGCATGCCATGGATGATGGTGACGATTTCGATGACATCCTCCACGTATTGGAAGAAAATCAAATAGGTTTTGTGTGACAAGCTGCGCAAGCCCGGCGCAAGGTCATCGCGCGGATGCCCTAATTTCCCCGGCAGGAACGCCAGGCTGTCACACCGGTCGACAAGGGCTTCGGTAAAAGCTGCGGCTATTCGAACCTGCCCGCTCTCTGTGGCTATGTAATCGAAAATGTCGAAGAGGTCCTGCTCAGCCTGACGAAGGTACTTAACCCTTCGCATCAGGTTTCCAGCCGGGCATGTGCTTCGGCCTTGCGGGCCAGTGATGCCCTGATATCCGCGCTGCTTAGGTCCCCACCTTCGGCAATCGCGGCCTGAACGTGTTCGCGCAACGCCTTGAGTTTCGTCTCGCGCTCTTCGACGAGGCGCAGGCCTTCGCGAACCACTTCACTGACGGAGGCATAGCGGCCTTCCTGAACCACCTGGTCGATAAAGCTTTCCCAGCGTTCGCCAACGGATACGTTCATGGTATGTCTCCTCTGCGCCTAAATTACACCAATAACAGAAATTGCGCAATTTTTGTTATTGGTATGCTGACTCGCCGCTTACGAACAGGCGCATCATACCCAACGACACGCTTGCAGATAATCGCTTAGGTTCCCTGTTACACAACAAGGAGACTTCCCATGGCAAGCGCCACCCAATCATCCGGCAACAACACCCTGACCATCGTTCTGGCCGTTATCATCATCGCTATCCTGGCCGTCGGCGCCGTTTTCCTGATGCAGGATAACCGCTCGGGTTCCGAGCGCGTCGGGGATGCCGTCCAGGCCCTGCCGAACGGTGTCGACAACGCCGCTGACAAGCTGGGCGATCAGTCGCCGGCTGAAAACGTCGAGCGCAATGTCGAGAAGGCTGTCAACTGATACGCTAAAGGCCGGGAGCGTTCCCGGCCTTTGTTTTATTCGCCCGCGGTGGTCGGGTCGATCAGCTTGTGCGCATGGATCACGAAGTAGCGCATCAAGGCGTTGTCGACCGTTGCCTGGGCCTTGGTGCGCCAGGCCTTGACCGCCTCGGCATTGCTGGCATAGGCGCCGACGAACTCGACCTTCGTCAGGTCCTTGAAGGTGGTGCCGGTCAGATCGGTCAGCTCGCCGCCGATCACCAGATGCAGTAATTGCTTTGTCGCCATAATCGTCTCTTGGGTTACATTTCGCGGTTTACAGGGCGCTGAGATGGGCGCAGCGCCGGATGATCTCGGGGAACAGCGCCGGCCCCGAACAGATCAGGCTCGGTTTCAGGCTGTCGATAGCATTGAATTCGTAAGGATTTCCCAAATGGTCGCTGACGATCGCGCCGGCTTCCTGGGCAATCAGGGTAGCCGCTGCGACGTCCCAGTCGCGCTTGGGGGTCAGGGCGATGGTGAAGTCCGCCCGGCCGCACGCCACGCAGGCCATACGATAAGCCACGGACGGCCGCGAATGGACGCTGAGGCGCGGCCATGGCACCGGCCAGATGTCCTTGCCGAACAGGCGGGAATCGCCCAGCACCTCGGCGTCCTCCAGAGAGGTCCGGTCAGTGACGTGGATGAGCTGGTCGTTGAGGCGCGCGCCGTGACCGGTCGCGGCGCTGAACATTTCGCCGGCATCGGGCGCATAGACAACCGCCGCGATCGGCTTGCCGTCCTCGACCACCGCCAGGGCGATGGTCCAATACGGACTGCCCTTGGACAGGCCCATGGTGCCGTCGATCGGATCCAGCACGAAGGTACGTCTGGCACCGAGGCGCTCAACATTATCGGGCGACTCTTCGCTTTGCCAGCCATAGTCCGGACGCGCTTCTTCCAGCGCCTCCTTCAGCCACAGATTGACCTCGGTATCGGCGTTGGTGACAATGGAGCCGTCAGCCTTGTAGCTGGTGATCAGGCCGTGGCTCTTCAGGTGCTGGGCCAGGGCGCCGGCGCGGCGCACCTTGTCGACGATCAGGTCGAGATCCGAGGCCTGCACCGCCGTGGCCATCACTTGCCCCCTACGCTCAGGCCGTCGATCAGAAAGCCGGGCGCGTCAACCGTGCCACGTATGTCCAGGTCGCTGGCGGGGACCAGGCGGGCATACATGTCGATCAGATTGCCGGCGACGGTGATTTCGTTGACAGGATACTGGATCTCGCCGTTTTCGAACCAGAAACCCGACGCCCCGGCTGACCAGTCGCCGGTGTCGGAATTGACCGACGGGCCGAACATCGAGGTGACCACGACGCCTTTTCCGGCATCGCGCATCAGATCCTGCGGAGATGACGGGCCGGGTTGCAACACGACATTGTGCGTCGACACTCCGGACGGGCCGGCCAGCGAGCGCGAGGCGTGGCCTGTCGAGGCCATCCCAAGTTGTTTGGCGGACGCCGTGTTCAGTAGCCAGGTGGTCAGGACGCCGTCCTTGATCAGTTCGGTGCGGCGGGTGGCGACGCCTTCGTCATCGAACAGGCCGGAGCCCAGGCCGCGCATGCGGAACGGGTCGTCGACGATCTGGACGTGCGGCGCGAAGATCGCCTGACCCAGCTTGGTTTTCAGGAAACTGGAACCTCGGGCGATCGCGGTGCCCGAAATCGCGCCCAGGAACTGGCTGATCAGCGACTTGGCGATGCGGCGGTCGAAGAAGACGGCGGCCTTTTGCGTGTCGACCTTGCGGGCGCCCAGCGCTGCCAGGGCGCGCTCGGCTGCGATACGGCCGATGTCGGCGACGTCGGGCAGGTCCGCGGCATAGCGGGTCGAGCGGCCTTCGCCGTCGCGTTCCATATTGCCGTCGGCGTCGGTGGCGATAAAACGACCCGACTGAAAGAACAAAGAGGTGTTGTGGGAACCTTCGAAACCGTCCGAGGTCAGCAGGGTCCACTGGTTCTGGGCGTAGCCAGCCGAGGCGGCATCGCTTTGCAGGGACTCCGACAGGGCCAGGCCAGCGGCTTCGATATCGAGCGCACGCTGTTGCAGGTTTTCGGCCGACAGATGCGTGGTGTCGCACATCTGCAGATCCATCATCGCCCGGTTGATCGGGCGGTAAAGTCGGGCGGGATCGGCCAGGCCGGCATAGGGATCGTCGGGCGCCAGCCGGGCCATGGCGATGGCGCGGTCGACCGTACGATCCAGCGTGGCCTTGGAAAATTCCGAGACGGACACAACCGCCTGCTTGCGGCCGACGAAGACGCGCAGGCCCAGGTCGGCGGTTTCGTCGCGTTCGACGTTTTCGATTTCGCCCTTGCGCACGCCCACACTGAGCGCACGTGAAACGGCAAAGACGGCTTCGGCGGCATCGGCGCCGGCCGCGCGCGCCGCAGCGAGCACGCCATGGAGGCGTTCCAGGGAAGTGTCCGGCATGGCGGAATCAGCGTCGTTTCGCGTTTGCAACATAGATAGGGATATAGGCCTTCCTCCCGTAGGGGTGCAAGTCTCGTTTGTGACGAAGCGGTGACGACGGTAGCCCAAAACCCTTCCGTTTAGCGAAATGTTCAGACAGGCGTGATAATTACGGCCTTACAGCGTAAAATCAGAACGTTTTGCGAAGGGGCCGCCGAAACTTGATGACCGAAGATATCGCGCCAGCCGTTCTCTCCCGCTATGCGGCAAGGTCCGCCCAAGTCAGCCAGCCTTTACTGCGTCTGTGGTACGCAATATCGGGCGAAACGCCCAGCAACGACGCCTGGTCGGGCGAAGAGATGGGGGTGACGCGGCGCGATGAAGCCGTCGCCATGGCCCAGGTGACGCGACGCTATCTGTTGATCGCTGCTGTCTTCTTTTCTTACATGTGCCTTTCGCGGATATTCCGCGAAACCGGCATGAACATGGTCATCCTGGCCGTGACCAGCGCCGTGACTGCCGTCACCGCCATCGTCTTTCAGCGCCTGAGCCTGCGCCATCGCGACGACCCCCGTCTGCCCGAGATCGGCAGCGGCATCGTCAATCTGTTGATGATTGCTAACCCGGTCGCCTACCAGCTTCTCCATTTCGACCAGAGCCGGATGATCAACTTCCTGTTTTTGTTCATCATGTTTGCTATTTCCGGGGCCTCGTTCCGCGTCCTTCTGGCGTCCAGCCTGGCCTGCTATACTGCCATGATGACGGTAGGGATGGCCAAGATGCCGGACGGCATGACCGTCTACGCCTGGACCTCGCTTGGCGGCCTGGCCATGGCTATCGGCATGGGAAGCGTGGTGCGTCTGACCCTGTACCGGGCGGTACGTGCGCGGGTCGTTGCCGACCGCCTGCGCGAAGAGGCCCAGATGCTGGCCGACTGCGATGTCCTGACCGCCTTGCCGAACCGCCGCAGCTTTTTCCGTGAGTTGGAGCGCAATCTGGCCGTCCTGCGGGCGCGCAAGGTACCCTTCGATCTGGCCCTGATCGACCTGGACGGTTTCAAGCCGATCAACGACCTTTATGGCCACAGTGTCGGCGACCATCTTCTGGTCGAGGTCGGCGAGCGTCTGCGCCAGATCTGTGGAATTACCGGTTTGCCGGCGCGCATGGGTGGTGACGAATTCGCCATCGTGCTGGCCGGCCAGCGTTCGGAAGACGAACTGAAGGCCTTCGGTGCCCAATTATGCGATGCCTTGCGCCAGACCTATCACCTGTCCGGGGTCAATGCCAACATCTCGGGCTCGGTGGGCTTCGTGCATTGCGACGACGCCAGTGTATCGACGTCGCAGTTGCTGGAGCGCGCCGACTATGCCCTGTACTACGCCAAGCAGAACATGCGCGGGGCGCCGGTGATCTTTACCGAGCGCCACGAGGCCGAGATGCGTGACTTCAGCCTGGTCGACCAGACCCTGCGGGGCAGCGACCTGGATGCCGAGTTTTCGATCGTCTTCCAGCCTCAGGTCGATATCGTCGAAAACCGCACCGTCAGTTTCGAAGCTCTAGCGCGTTGGGACAGTGCCCGCCTGGGTGTGGTCCGTCCGGACATCTTCATCAAGGCGGCGGAACGGTCGGGCCTGATCACCCAGATCACCCAGATCCTGCTGAGCAAGGCGCTGAAACACATGGCCGAGTGGCCGGAAGAGATGCGCGCCTCGTTTAACCTGTCGGCGCGCGATATCCGCTCGGCGACGGCAATTGCCAACATCTGCGATACGGTCGAGCGCAGCGGCATCGATCCGCGCCGCATCGAGTTCGAGATTACCGAAACCGCCATGCTGACCGACTTTGACCAGGCCTGCGAAGCCCTGTCGCGGCTGAAGGTCATGGGGGCGCGGATTGCGATCGACGACTTCGGTTCGGGCTACTCGTCGCTGGGTTACCTGCACCGGCTGCCGGTCGACAAGATCAAGATCGATCGCAGTTTCGTGGTGCAACTGGTCAAGCACGGTACGACGTTGAAGATCATCAAGACGATTATCGACCTTTGCCGCAACCTGCATCTGGAGTGCGTCGTCGAAGGTGTCGAGACCGAGGCTGAACTGAACAATCTGCGTCAGGTCCGAGCGCGGTATATCCAGGGTTACGTGTTCAGCAAGCCCATGCCGGCGGGAGAAGTGGCCGGGTTTCTGGCGACCGAAGGTGAGCGCCTTTCCCTGGCCGGTTGAGGCCTGCAACGCTAGCATTAGCTCCTGGCCCTGCGCGTTAAGTGGGTTTTGCACGATGGCGCGATGTGGTGTATATCTCCCGCAAAGCACATTAAAGTTGCAAAAAAAAAGGGGGGAATTCTATGTCCAAGCTTCTGGTAACGCTGCCTGTCGTCCTTTTTCTGGCCAGCCCGCTGGCGATGGCGCAATCGACGTCTCAGGGGGCAACCGAAGTCATTATCAAGGGCGTCCTGCGTCCCAAACCGGCGGAGAACATTCCGCCGCCGCCGCTGGAACTCTTTGTTCAAACGCCGCGCGTCGAACATATTGCCCTATCTGCCGATGGCAGCCGGTTTGCCTTCGTCACACGCAAGGGCGGGCTGCGCCTGCTGACCACCTATAACGTCAACGATGCGTCCGACAGGTCGATCCGGCTGAGCGAGGACCCGCTATCGGCTATTGCCTGGCTGGACAACGACCATATCATGCTGTCGGACACACAGACCGGTATACGCGGCACCTGTCCGGCGGGCGCGGTCCATACATTGAAGACGGCTCAGGCCGTGTCCGACTATTCATACATCATTGTTGAACCCATATCGGATCGCTTGGGCATGGACAACGGCGCGGCGGGGCGCGCGGCTAATTTGGGCAAAATCATTGCCCTGACCCCGCCGGCGTGCGCCGACTATGGGGTGCGCTCGCAGGATGCTGCATCGATTGTGGATCTGCGCAACAGCACTTCCATCAGTCTTGGCGACAAGATGGTCGGGGATTACAACCACCTCCCGCTTGGCCTGCCCAAGCCGGTGATGATCGACGGCAAGATGCAACTGGCCGGCGGCTTCCTAGAACTGCGCGACAAGTCGATTGCCGGTCAGGTGGCACAGCGTGTTTATCTGTGGCGTGTTGACCCCGACACAGGCCTTGGCCGCATGATTGATGACGGCGGCGGCGATCTCGACCGGCTGGGGCGCTATGTCGACGACTGGCTGGTCGACAGCGCAGGTCAGCCGTTGGCGAGAGCGCATTACAGCTACCTGGATACCACCTTTCGCATCGAGATGAAAAAGGACGGCAGGTGGAAGCCAGTGCTGACGCGCAAGATCGAGTCGAAGCAAGGCACCGTCGCGCCTCTCCTTGTCGGACTTGGGCGGGATGGCGTTTCGCTGCTGATCTTGGATATGGTGCATAGTCCTGACGGATCGCGCCGCTTCCACTACTACGAGTTGTCAGCCGACGGGAAACTGTCCGAAGCTCTCGATTCCGGGGATGCGACACGCGACCGGCCGATCTTCCATCCGGAAACCGGCGCCCTTGCCGGCCTGGAGCACGACGGCGAGAGAACGACCTATACCTTCTTCGACCCCGATCTGGCCGAATACTACAGGCTGGCTATCGAAGCCGCGCCCGGCAAGGCCGTTCGCGTGGCCGCCATGGCGCGCGATCCGCACCAGATGATCCTGTTCGCGCAAGGCAGCGATGATACTGGCGCCTGGCACTATTTCGATTTTGTCGCCGGTAAGCGGGTCGATATCGGCCAGCAGTATCCGTCCGTTCCGCCGGAGTGGGTGGCCTCTCAGCGACCTGTGCGGTACAAGGCGGCCGACGGGCTGGAGATCGGCGGACTTCTGACCTTGCCATCTCAGGGCGAGGCGACGAAGCGTGCGTTGATCGTCCTGCCGCATGACGGGCCCCTGGCGCACGATGCGCGCGGTTTCAACTGGCTGGCTCAGGTCCTGGCTTCGCGGGGCTATCTCGTTCTGCAACCCAATTATCGCGGGTCGGATGGCTATGGCCTCCCCTTGACTGAGGCCGGTTATGGCCAATGGTCCGGCCGCATGCTGAGCGACATGGATGATGGGGTGCGTTATCTGACGCAACAAGGCATCATCGATCCCAAGCGGGTCTGCATTATCGGTCAGGGGTATGGTGGCTATGCTGCCTTACGCGGGGCCGACGGTGATGGCCCATATCGTTGCGCCGTGGCTATCAACGGTATTTCTGATCCCGGTGACTATGCGGCGAATATGAAGAAATACGCTCCGGCGGATGATATGGCGGGGCTGATGGCCGATGCGAAACAGTCGCGTGCCTTTCGGACCGACCCCGCATCTCCGGAGTTGTTAGGCCGCTATTTCGGCAACGCAACACCGTCCAGCATCATGGCAACATCGATTCAGGTGCCGACGCTGCTCGTTCACGGCGAACGCGACAAAGTTGTGCCGCCCGACCAGAGCCGTACCTTGCGTGACGGCGGCCAAAAGACCGGGCAGGCGATATCCTATGTCGAACTGCCCGATTGCGACCATGACCTGAGCACAGAAGGCTGCCGTTTGGGAGCCGCACAGGCGGTGGTCGATTTTCTGGCGCTGAACAATCCCGCGAAATAGGGGGCGATGGTTAGGCACAACGCGAGGACTTAGCCGGTACAGGCCAATGGGCCTTCCCATCCGAAAACCTGGAGGCGGCGAGACCCGGTCATCCGCCGACAAGGCCCATTGTCTGTCGCAGCCACGGCACGGGCCGCCACGTTAGAGCGCGTTTCGATCCGGAGGAATCGAATCGGCGCT
>NZ_GL883080.1:220752-241594 GCF_000204015.1 Asticcacaulis biprosthecium C19
AAAACGTGCGTCCCACTTTTTGGGATGCGCACTGGCTGGTTAATTTCCGGTCTTTATCCTGGTCTTGGGCGGGGCTTTCATGCCATCGCCGAGATGGAAGCTGGGGTGCGGTGGCTGGTTATAGGCCGTGTTCTGCCAGGCAATGGCGGCGCGGTACTGGCCGTCCTGCATCAGGGTAACAAAACCATATGACGTTGGAATCGCCGTTGAGAAGATGCGCAGGGATCGGTTGTCTTCGGCGCGTAGCACGACCTCTTCGCGCCAGTCACCCAGGATATCGCCCGACAGGGTCGGCGTCGCCTTGGTGCCGTTGTTGGAGGTAAAGCCGGTCGCCACCAAAAGCGGTTTGGTCTCCTGAGCCGTCCAGTCCCACTTGGAGATAGTGTTGCCGTCCAGGATCTCACGCAACAGATCGCCGTCCCACCATACGGCGAAGTTCTGCTGGCGCGGGCGGGTTTCGGAGATCACCTGGCCCTTGGCGCTGTACATCTGGCCGCTATTGGAGGCCCAGGCCTCGCTACCCGGGTAGCGAGGGTCGACGTCTATGGCGATGCCGCGGCCGGTGTCCTTGTCAGTCGGGGTCGTCCACAGGACAGCGCCGGTCTTCGCGTCCAGCATGGCGGAGCCTATGCCGCCATTGGCGCGGGGCGATTCGTGAACACCGAAGCGTTCCAGGCCGGGGTGTTCCGGATCGAGGTCACCGACATGCAGGGCGTCGCCGTGGAACAGTTTTGCCGTCCACAGCGGCTGGCCGTTGTCGTCCAGCGCCATCGAGCCGTAGACGATTTCGTCGCGGCCATCCATGTCGACATCGGCTACGCTGAGTTGGTGGTTGCCCTGACCGCCGAAGCCTTCCGGCACGCCGGGCGCCGCCGAATCGAAGGTCCAGCGCTGCGTCAGCTTGCCGTTGCGATAGTCATAGGCGACCAGGGTCGAGCGGCCGTAATAGCCGCGCGCCATGACGGCCGAAGGCAGGTGGCCGTCCAGCCAGGCTACGCCAGCGAGGTAACGTTCTGACCGGTTTCCGTAGCCGTCGCCCCAGATTTCCTTTTGGCGTTCTGGCGTTGCGGTGTCGCCTTCGGGCACGCGGGTCGGCCAGTAGGGAATGGTGTCGACAACCTCTCCTTGACCGTTGAAGACGCTGAGATATTCGGGTCCCGACAGGATGCGGCCCTGGAACTGCGCCATCAGCTTGCCGTCGCGCTGGACCGAGCCGGTGCGGTCACCCTGTTCCAGTTCGCCGTCTTTCGACACCCAGTCGGCGTTGGGATTGCCGATGACCTTGCCGGTGGTGTCGCGGCTGCCGTCGGCAGTTTTGACGACCAGTTCGGCCTTGCCGTCGCCGTCATAGTCGGCAACCATGAACTGGGTGTAGTGTGCGCCGGCGCGGATGTTTTTCCCCAGGTCGATACGCCACAGCTTCTTGCCCTCCAGGGTGTAGGCGTCCAGCAGGACCGGGCCGGTGTAGCCGCCGCGGCTGTTGTCCTGGCTGTTGGTCGGGTCCCATTTCAGGATGATTTCGTAATCGCCGTCGCCGTCCAGGTCGCCGACGCTCGCGTCATTGGCGGTGTAGGTATAGGCTTGGCCATCGGGTGTTGTGCCGCCGGCCGGCAGGTCGAGGGGGATGTCCAGCCAGCCGTTCTCCCACGGCTTGAAGAGTGCGGTCTTCTGGCCGGCTATTTGGATCTGATAGCTGGAGCCCGGTACGCCATCGGGATCTAGCCAGCTGCTGACGCCGGTGACGGTTTTCACCTTCTTGCCGTCGCGCCAGATGTCGAACTTCAGGCTGTCGGCATCGCCAGCCAGCAGGCGCCAGCTTACGAGCACGCCGCCTTCGCCTTTGACGGCGATGGCACCGCGGTCGAGCTTTTCCATGCGGCGCTGGGTGTCGGCTGACGCGGCGCCAGCCAGGGTGGTGGTGGCTGTTGCCAAAAGCAGGGCACGGAACAGGTTTTTTGCGGACATGAAACAGCCTCCCGATATGTGTTGCTGTGTTTAACAGCCTACACCGGGAAATCCGTCACCGAAAAGTCAAATTTGCGCGCAATCGTCCAAATTCGATCAAAATCGATTAAACTGTCGAAGCCTTGAAGCGCCCACGAAGCGGAAAAAACTTAAAGGGGGTCCACAGATTGCACAGATTAAGAGGGATTAAGATCCAATCTGTGTAATCCCTTCTTATCTGCGTCATCTGTGGATTCCCTTTACCTTGGGGCCGCTACGCGGCGGGTGTTAGGATTTCCAAATCGTCTTGCCGCTGCCCGGCAGGCCCATCTCGGCCCATTTGGCGTTCACCCGGTCGATGATCTCCTGCTCCATATAGAGCTTTTCACCCCATTCACGGTGGGTTTCCGGTGGCCACTTGTTGGTGGCGTCCAGGCCGATCTTCGAGCCCAGGCCGCTTTCCGGCGAGGCAAAATCGAGATAGTCGATCGGCGTGTTTTCGACCACGGTGATGTCGCGCGCCGGGTCCATTCGCGTTGACATCGCCCACATGACGTCCTTCCAGTCGCGGGCATTGATGTCATCGTCGACCACGATGATCCATTTGGTGTACATGAACTGACGCAGGTAGGACCACGCCCCCATCATCACCCGCTTGGCGTGGCCGGGATAGGCCTTCTTCATCGAGATGACGGCGATGCGGTAGGAACAGCCTTCGGGCGGTAGCCAGAAGTCGACGATTTCCGGGAACTGCTGCTGTATGAGCGGAATGAAGACCTCGTTCAGCGCTTCGCCCAGCACGGAGGGCTCGTCGGGCGGACGGCCGGTGAAGGTCGACAGATAGATCGGGTTCTTGCGGTGGGTGATGGCCGTCACCTGGAAGACAGGGAACTTTTCGACACTGTTATAATATCCGGTGTGGTCGCCGTACGGGCCTTCATCCTCATAGTCGTCGAGCAGGACGTGGCCTTCGAGGATGATCTCAGCGTGGGCGGGTACCAACAGAGGGACAGTCTTTGCCTGGACAAGTTCGGCTTTTTCGCCGCGCAGCAGACCGGCGAATTGGTATTCGCTCAGCGTGTCGGGGACGGGCGTGACGGCGGCCAGGATCAGGCCGGGATCAGCGCCCAGCACGGCGGCGGCGGGCAGGGGCTCGCGCTTGCCGGAGGTTTTCCAGCGGCGGTGGTGTTGCGCTCCGCCACGGTGGGCCAGCCAGCGCATGATGGTGCGGTCCTTGCCCAGGACCTGCATGCGGTAGATGCCGAGATTGTAGTCGTCTTCGCGCGATTCCGACGGCCCCTTCGTGATAATCAGCGGCCAGGTGATCAGCGGCGCCGGCTCGCCGGGCCAGCAGCCCTGGACCGGCAGTTTGGTCAGGTCGATCTGGTCGCCGGTCAGGACGACCTCCTGCACTGGGGCGGACTTGATCGTCTTGGGCCGCATGCCCATGATGGTCTTGGCCAGCGGCAGCATGTCCCAGGCATCTTTGAGCCCGCGCGGCGGCTGGGGCTGGCGCAGGAAGGCCAGCAGTTCGCCGACTTCGCGCAGGTCGGACGGTTCGGTCCGCTCCTTGCCGTCCAGAGTGACACCCATGGCCACCCGTTTGACATTGCCGAACAGGTTGACCAGCACAGGCATGTTGGATTTCGAGCCGTCGGGGAGGGTGACATTCTCGAACAGCACGGCCGGGCCTTTTTCGGCCAGCAGGCGAAGTTGGATCTCGGTCATTTCGAGATGGGTCGAGACGGGGGTTTTCACCCGAACCAGTTCACCGGCGGCTTCGAGTTTGGCGATAAAGTCGCGCAGGCTTTTGTAGGCGGCCATGGTCATCCTCTTGCGATGGCCGTGACATAGGCCGTTGGCAGCGGTCTGGCAATGGGACTGACGGTCGCACATTAAGGCATTGAAGTTACATGAAAACTCCCTCTCCCCACTTGAGGGGTTTGGCGGAGCCGATGGGGCGGGGGTGAGGGGTTGGTTTGGTTAGCCGAACCTCCTCAACCCCTCACCCGATCGCTTTCGCTGCGCTCAGCTCTCGTCCTCTCCCCTCAAGTGGGGAGAGGAAAGGTGAATTTATTCAATCTTCTACCTGTTGTCCAACTGCGAGCGGACGCTGATCCGGCCGAAGTAGGAGATGCGGTAAGGCGCGCCGTCCTTCGATTCGATCAGGTGGCGCTTTTTCAGCTTTTTGAACACGGCCATCGTGCAGTCGTTGAGCACGTAGCCGTCGCGGTTGAAACAGGTTGCGGTCACCAGACGGCCGTCGTTGTTGCGCTCATGGCGGATATGACCGCCTTGCGCCAGTACGTGCAGAACACGCTGTTCTGCCTTCGAGATATTCATGGGAATTCCGGGATTGAAACCACGACAATCCGCGCTGCGCATCAGCGCGGCGTGCTTGGGGTCTCTTTATGCTTGGTGGCGCAATTTAACCGAAAAGTGCACAGTAGCAGGCGTGGCACTTTTCGGATTGCGCTTCCGGCGAGACCTCAGCGGTTTCGCACAATCTCCGGCATAGGCTTTCCTTAAATGGGACGTCCTCTCTACAACCGACAAAGCCTTTGTCAAGACCGGGCGACGCCTGTTACCTAAGGCATATGGACACGACGGACATCCTGGTTATCGGCGCGCGCACCCTGGTCGGGCGGCGGTTGCGCGAGCTTGTGCCTGACGCAACCTTCACCTCGCGCCAGGACCTCGCTGGGAACAGTCTTTATCTCGATTTGGCGCGGCCCGAGTCGTTTCGTCCTGAGCGAAGGTTCAGCCAGGTTATCGTCACCGCGCCGATATGGCTGGTCAGTGACGCTCTTCTGCGGCATTTGCTATCGCTGGGCATGCGGCGTCTGGTGGTGTTTTCTTCGACCAGCGTCTTCACCAAGGACGTCTCCGACGAGCCAGCCGAACGTGAAGTGGTGCAGCGGTTGCTCGGTGGGGAAGCGCGGGTGACGGCGTTCTGTAAGGCCAGCGGTGTGGCGGGGACAATCCTGCGCCCGACCCTGATCTATGATGAAGGTCTGGACGACAATGTCAGCCGCATCCGCAATCTGATCGAGAAACTGGGTTTCTTTCCGGTTTGCGGCGCGGCGTCCGGGCTGCGTCAGCCGGTCCATGCCCGCGACCTGGCAAGGGCAGCGCTTCAGGTCCCGCCGGCCGAAGCAACCCATGGCAAAAGCTATAACCTGTCGGGCGCTGATAGTCTCAGTTACCGGGACATGGTGGCCAGGGTGTTCGCCGCGACCGGACGCAAGCCAGCGGTGGTGTCGTTGCCGGAGTGGTTATGGCGTGTCGGATTTGGTGTCCTGCAACGGATCCGCCCCGGCCAGGCGCTGAAACAGAACCTGGCCATGGCGCAAAGGATGAACCACGACCTGTGGTTCGACCATGCGTCAGCGGCGCGTGATTTTGGCTATGCACCGGGGCCGTTCAAGCCGGATTTTACAAGCGAAACCTGAACCGGATATAGGTGGATTTGCCCTTCGATTGACGGATCCATTCGTCCTTCTGCTTCAGGCGGCCGGCGCGGGCGTAGAGGTCGACCGCGGCCGCGGCGAAACCATAACCGGCGGGTGTTTCCTCAAGCACCAGACAGTTGTCGAGCTCTCCCCGGTTCCAGCGGCAATGCAGAAGGACACTGCCGACAACCTCGTCTTCCAGGGCCCGAACCGGGTAGGCGTCCTGGGCCAGCAAGCCGAGATAGTCACTGGCGCCGATTTCGGTCATCGTACCGTCGGGTAGGGTAGTTTCCACCGTCCAGGTCCCCAGTGGCGAATTCCACCAGGAAACCTCGTGGGCAGCCAGCCAGTTGCCCTGGAATTCCGGGTGACGCGCCTTCCAGGCTTGCTGTGGAGTGGTCATCAGGTTGGCCCTTGTCGCCGCTTGGACGCTGAGCCAGCGCAGCCGGTTGGATTCCTCGCGATCGGCGGCGACGCCTTGGCCCGTCTCATAGAGTTGCCCCAGAAACCAGGCCGCTTGGGCATTGCTCTGAAGCATGGCCTGACGGTACAGGCCCGCCGCCTGGGCGGGGTCTTTCGGGAGAAACAGGCCGCCTTCGTAAAGCCGGCCCAGCGTGGAGGTGGCAACGGCTTCGCCTTGGGCGGAGGCCTGGCGCAGATGGCCAAGTGCGAGACCGCTGTCGACGGGGGCGCCGTTCCAGCCATAGGCGTGGTTCAGTCCCAGCACCGTTAGCTGTTGCGGATGGTTGGCCATGGCCGGCTTTGCGCAGTAGGGCTCTGCCTGCTCCGGCGCGAATTCGAGCAACGCGCGGCAGACTTGGGACACGGCCGCTGGCCAGTCCTGGTCGGCCGCCCGGCGCTGCCACAGGGCGCCCTTGACGTGGTCCGGTTCGCCCAGGGCGCGGGTGTGATACAGGCTGCCGACGCGGTATTGCGCCTCGGCATTGCCGGCTTGCGCGGCCATGAGCCACCACCGCTCAGCCTCAAAGGCATCGGCCTGGAAATCGTCACGGCCTTCGGCGTAGTAGGTTCCGAGGATGACCATGGCCTGAATGTGGCCGCCCTGCGCCGCGCGCAGATACCATCCGGCGGCGCCCGTGATGCTGTAGTGCCGGGCATACAGGTTACCAAGCAGGTACAGGGCCTCCGCATCTCCGGCGTCCGCCGCCTTTCGCCACCAGGTTTCGGCCTTTTCGTAGTTCTGCCACTTGGCCTTGCCCTCGGCGGCAAGGGCGCGGCCGGCGTAGTCCTGGCCAATCTCACGCCAGCCTATGATGAGGTCGGCCGATGGCGGTGACGTGTCTTTCGCGTGGACATTCGGCGCCGACAGCAGCGCTATTGCCGCCAGACCCAGCCATATACGCTTCATGACAGCCCCTCGCACTCGGGTCAGGTTTCCGACCACACGGCCAGTTCGTTACCTGACGGATCGCTGAAGTGGAAGCGCCGGCCGCCCGGGAAGCTGAAGATCGGCGCGGTGATCACGCCGCCGGCGGCTTCGACCGCCGCCAGTGACGCTTCCAGGTCGTCGCTGTAGAGGATAACCAGCGGTTTGGTGGCATTGTCCTGCGCCTGGAAACCGCCATCCAGCCCGGCGTCGTCCAAAGCGGCATAGGTCGGGCCGTAGTCGATGAATTTCCAGCCGAACGCCTTGCCGTAAAAGGCCTTGTCGGCGTCGGTGCCCGCTGAAGGGAATTCAACGTAGTCGATCTTGTGGTGCTGTTTCACGGACTCATCCTCCACACGCTGGCCGGTTTGACGGCGGCGTCTTCGATATCGGGGTTGGTGACAATGTCGTAGCGGGCAAGCCGTTCGAACCCGCTGGCTGGGAAATAGGTGCGGTGCGGATCGCCGACCCATACGTCACAGCCCTGCGCCAGGCAGCGGCGCAAAAATGTCAGCATGGCATCGGTCATCGGTGCCTCATAGGCAATATCGCCGGCCAGCACGACGTCCACCGGCGGGGGATCGCCGCTCAGCAGGTTGCCGGCGAGGAAGGCCGGCTCGACACTGTTCAAGGCTGCGTTCATGGCCACCGCGGTTTCGGCATAGGGGTCGATATCGTTGCAGATGACGCTTTGGGCGCCATTCAGCGCCGCGGCGATACCGACCAGGCCGGAACCGCAGGCCAGGTCCAGAACGCGGCGGCCCTCGACTGTTTCCGGATGATCGAAGAGGTAGCGCGCCAGAGCCTGGCCGCCCGACCAGGCAAAGGCCCAGAACGGTGGCGCCAGCCGGTCACGCACCATATCGGCCTCGGTCATCAGCCATAGTGGCGTGACCTCGTCGGCCTGGTAGAGGGTGATCTGTGGCAGGCTGGGCACGCTGAGAGCGCGGGTATGGGCGGCAATAAAGCCTCGCCGTTGCTCCGAACTCATCGGGCGATATCGGCATCCGGATCGGGCAGGGCGTTCTCGGCCACCGGGTCGCCGGCAAACTGGTCGGCGAATTCCGGGTTCAATGCGCTTTTCAGCACGTTCTGCGGCACGCGGATCTCATAGGGGCCCTCGGCATAGGCACCGACTTCGGATGGCGCGAACAGGGCGTCGACGGCGCCGATCTTGCCGCTGACGGTCGACGGGATCAGGATTAGCTTGGCGCTGGCAAATTTCGGGCAACCACCACCGAAATCGGCCTGGCTGACCGGCTCTCCGGCGCGTTTGGAGCGCAGGGCTTCGATCTGTTTGCAGGCATAGGCGTCGATATGGGTCATGTCGGCGCCGTTGACGAACAGCTTGCCCGTCGGGATCAGTTCGGACTTCGACTTGTCCCACAGCAGGGCCTGGAAATCGTGGCCAGGATGGGCGCCGCCCTGGAAGTCCTCCATCTCGGAATACAACGACACCAGCTTTTGCGACTGAGCGGCGATCTTCCAGTCGATCTTGCGATAATAGTCAGCCACCGGGAAACCGTCGGCGCTTTGCTCGGCGCGGTCCTTGGCGGCGGTCTTCATGAACGTGACCAGGTCGCCTTCGCCTTCGTTATAGAGAAGCGTGTGCAGTTCCGGATACAATTTGATCGGTTCGGGCAGGGTCATGGTGACCTGAACGCCGGCGTCGGTCGCGGCATAACCCAGCGGGGCGACTGTGGCCGGTGGCTTGTCGCTCGTGGCCTGTTCCTCGGGCTTTTTCTGGCAGGCAAACAGGGCCAGGCAGATCGCCGCCGTCACCCATATACGCTGTTTCGCCACCGACATCATACCCAAACCACCTGCGCCAGAACCAGACTTGCCACCCACAACAGGCCCGTGGTGCGATTGGCTTTGAACAGGCGCAAGGCCAGGTCATTGTCGCCGAGTCGCAGCCGCAGAACTTGCAGGGCAAGATGCCCCGTCACCGCGCAAAGTCCAACAAAAAACAGCGGTCCCGCCTGATGGAACACCGCGCCTGTGGCCGTCAGGACAACCGCCAGGCCATAGAATAGCGAAATTCCGGTTTTTGCATGTCCCCCCATCGCCCGGGCACTGGACTTGACCCCGACAAAGGCGTCGTCTTCGATATCCTGAAGCGCGTAGATGGTGTCATAGCCGATGGTCCACACGATCAGGCCGGCATAGAAGATCCAGGCGGCCAGGGGCACTTCGCCGGCGACCGAGGCCACCGCCATGGGGAAGCCCCAGTTGAAGGTAATGCCCAGCCAGGCCTGCGGCCACCAGGTGATGCGCTTCATGAACGGATAGGCGGCGACCAGGCCCAGTGACACGAAGCCCAGGAGAATGGCCAGGGTGCCCAGTTGCAAAAGGATGCCGAGGCTGATCAGGGAGCAGACGGCCACAAAAAGCAGGGCCTGTTTCGGTTTGATCTGGCCCGACGGGATCGGACGGCCGCGAGTGCGTTCGACCTGGGCGTCGATGTCGCGGTCGACAAAGTCGTTATAGGCGCATCCGGCAGCGCGCATCAGGGCGGCGCCGATTGCGAAGAGCAAAAGCTTGTACCAAGGAAACAGCTCCGGGCGCTGGGTGGCGAAGGCCAGGCCCATGGCACCGGGCAGGAAGAGGAGCCAGATGCCGATCGGGCGGTCGAACCGGCCGAGTCTCAGCCATGGCCGCAGGGCCGGGGGCGCATAGCGGTCGACCCAGTTGCGGGCTGTGGCGTCGGGGAGATGATCGGCAGCATCGGACATGGCGGTTTCATGGGGTGTGCCGCCGGGATTGTCGAGAGGGTTTTAGCATTTCGGGAACTGCATTTTACCCGCCAAGGTTAGTCATCGACCTCTACGACAAGCAATAGATTGTTGGACACATCGATGGCAAGGAAGGCTTCACTTGTTTCATTCGTGGCGTAGAAGTTTCCGGGTCGATTCAGGGCTTGAAGAATATGGTCATAGGCTTGGCGAGCATCTGGGGGCAAATGATTGCCGTTTGTACCAATCCTGTATCCGGAAGGGCGGTGCTGCCAGTTTTCGTCGATGTGCATCGGCGTAGCAAACCATGTCACGCCTCCGATCCCAGGGCCTACTAAGGTCTCTCGATTTGGAGTTGGGTCGTAGGAAAAGAAATCAAGACCGTGTTTCCGGATAGCGTTTGTGGCTTCCTGGTCGAGTTCATATATATAAAAGTATTTGCCAAACCAACCAGGATCAAAGATTACGCGTCTCGCCACTAATGCTTTTGGCAGGAATCTCCTGGCATCAATCAGATACATGTAGTGTCTTAAGGTAAGGGTTCCGATACTTATTGCCGTCGCCCCGACAATTAGCGAGCGGCGACTTAGACCCGTACGTAGCGCAGATGTCTCTGACGGCGACGTCATTGGAGTTTACGCACGCCGCTTGATCAGGTTACTTCGGTCCTTGCGGACTCCGCGCGCCGGGATGACGCGGGCGAACGGGCGCAGGCCGAACAGGGTGTTTTCCATGCCGGTTTCCAGGATGTCGCCGCGCTTGGGCGCCTTTAGGAACAGGTCTTCCATCGGCGTGATGACAAAGATGCCTTCCGGAACATAGACCACGACCAGGCCTTCATTTTTCGGCATGACTTCGGACCAGATCTTGAGCTGATCGTAATAGTGGGGCGTGCGCCAGGCGTCAGGGCGGTCGGGATCAACGTCGACGGCCAGGGTTGTGCCGTTGGGTTCGACGCGCAGGACAAAGCCGCAGATATCCGGCCGCCACAACGCCTTCATATCATCGTGCTTCAGCCACAGGCATTTGAAATCCTGGCAGATTTGCGGGTGGAGCCCCCAGACGCCGCAGCCGCCTTCGGGGCGGGTATGGTTGCAGGCTTGGCCGGCTTTCTTGCCCAGGTCGTCGATATCATAGACCTTGCAGCACAGGGTGCAGGTCCCGCAGACCTTGAGATTGGCGCGTTTGGTCGGCCTTGGCTCATCATTGCCGGCGCTGCGCGTCGTGGCGGTCATTCTGTCACCCGAGAACTTTCTTGTTCAGGAGCGAATCATTGAATGGATAGAGTCAATATTCCGTTACTGGCGGTACGCGTTTTGCGAGTCGTTGAGCGAGATGTACCTAAATATTTTAACCGCGAATGAACCCGAATTTTCTTCGGAACCGGTTCATCCCGCGCGGTTGGAAGTTGGGTTCCGAGCGCCTTCGGCGTTACTTCATTCGCGTCTATTCGCGTTTATTCGCGGTTACAAAACCTTACTTTTCCAGCTTTTTCCGGCCTTCGACGACCTCGTCATAGCTGAACACAATGTCCGGGTCGGGCGGGGAGACCTTCACGGTCAGGTCCGGGCAGCCCAAAGACGTAATAATGTGTCGCAGGATATTCTCACGCGCCTTCTTCTTGCTGTCGGTCGCAATGCAGATCCAGGGGCCATCTTTATGGTGCGTCCGTCTCAGCATTTCGTCGCGGGCCTTCGAATAGTCGCCCCACCGGTCTTGGGCGACGGCATCGAGGTCGCTGACCTTCAGCCGTTTGAGCGGATCGGAGCGGCGGGCGTCCAGGCGCTCCTTTTGTTCGTCGCGCGAAATGTCGAGCCACAGCTTGATCAGCTTGATGCCACTGTCGGTGAGCATGCTTTCAAAGGCGGGGACGTCGCGAAGGAAGGTTTCCTGTTCTTCCAGGGTCGAAAAGCCCATCACCGTTTCGACTCCGGCGCGGTTGTACCAGGACCGGTTATAGATGACCCAGTCGCCGGCCGTGGGCAGGTGGGCGACATAACGCTGGAACCACCAGGCGCCCTTATCGAACTCGGTCGGCTTGGGCAGGGCGACGACGCGCGTCTTGCGCACCGACAGAACTTCGGTGATGCGTTTTATGGCGCCGTCCTTGCCGGCGGCGTCACGGCCTTCGAACACGATGACGGCCTTTTGGCCTTCCTTCATGCTCCAGATCTGCGTGTCGACCAGGGCGACTTGCAGCTTTTCCTGACGGGCGAGGGCCTCTTCGTCATCCCAAACGGACATGGATATCTCCTATTGCGGGAGCAGCCTGCCGTCGTTTGCACGAAAAAATCAAGCTATTCGGCGGCCCTCGACGGAAACCAGGCGCAGATGCGCGGCCTTGACCGTCCGGTGCGGCTCATGCAGCCGCGCTGACACCAGGGTATAGCGGCCCAAACGACCCTGGTGTTTTTCGGTGCGACGCTCAGGGTTTGGTACACACCGACAAAGCGATCGACCTGCCCCTGAAGGTTCATCATGGGACACAGGCAGATCTCAAGGCTGACTGTCTCATTCTGGTACGGTGTTCCGCTGTCGTCTTCGGTCAGCCACGGCGCTGATACGGTCAGGATCAGGGGCTGTTCGCGGTGCAGGCTCCCCTGCAGAGCTGTCTTGACGGTGTCTAAGAAGGGCGAGCGGAAGAGACTGAGGAATGAGGTGTCTTTCAATTCATAGCCGTGTACCGCCACCAGGAAACCACCCGACAGGCGAAAGCGGTAGGCGGCATCGGAGGTCGAGATCATGATCATCTGCGGGATCAGGCTTTTCAGGCGCGCCGGGTCGAAGCGGTCGCGCGCCGGCGCCTTGTCGGGCCGGGTCTGCAGGCCGCGCCAATAGCTGAGGAATGAAACTGTGCTGGAATGGGGCACTCTCGTCTCCTTGTGGCTTCGCAGACGCAATTTTGCGGCCGTGGAGGCGCCTCGCGCGGGGATTTTTGTGGATTCCTTTAAGAGAACGGCAAGTTTGGAGCGGTATGGTTCTTGCTTGCCGGGCTAGAAAGCCAAACAGGAGCGTTCTATGCGCGCAGTCATCAAGAAATTCGCCTTTGCCGTCTTAAGCCTCGGAATGCTGGCCATGGCCGGTGCGGCCGCCGCCGGCTGCAACAGCGGCTGCGCCCCGCCGCCCCCGGCCAAGCCGCCCCATAACCCCAAGCCCCCGCATGTTCCGTGCGGCGGTGGTGGCTGTGGCGGTGGCGGTCATCACGGGGGGAACAATGGCGGCGGCAAAACCAATGTCAACGTCAATGTCAATGTGAAAGCCACGGCCACCGCTTCGGGTTCGGGCTCTGGCTCCGGCAGCGGCGCGGTTTATGGCGGTGGTTACGGTAACTGGTCACAGACCCCGGGCTATCCCCAGGCGCTCGGCCTGAACGTCGAGACCGGCGCCGCGGCGGCCCGTCTGGAAGCCTATACCGAGCAACAGACTTTCACGAAGACGACGGTTATCCGCGCCACCTGCATCGACGATCGCGGCGCGCCGCATCCGGCGTCGCAGGTTTTCGGTGAGCGTGATATCCGCAACGAATACCGCGGTGAAATCTTCCGCTGCATTGCCGGCACCAAGCTGCAATGGGTCTATGCCGACTATAATGGCGAGATCTCCTTCGATCACGGCATGTCGAACGACTGCCGCAAGGGCGACGCCCTGTGGTTCGAAGAAGGCCGCCTGACCTGCCGTCCGCAAACACAGCAGCGCAACTGTAACGAACGTTCGCTGCTGCGTCGGTTCGGCGTCGGTGTGAAGATCCTGACCCTGACACGCACTGAAACCATCACCAAGCAGCGCGAAGTCGCCGTGGCGCGTGAAGCCTCGTCGTCCAGCTATATGGTTTTCGACGGTGGTGTCGGCGGGTTTGTTCAGTAACCGCGCTCAAGCAGCGAAGCGGTAGCGCAGGTAAAGCCCCGCGCTCAAGCAGCGAAGCGGTAGCGCAAGTTACACCCCCAAAAAGTAGCGTGTATCAACTTGAAACCCCGCCGGTCGCCCGGCGGGGTTTTTTGCGATACCTCCCCACGCAAAGGGGCGTTGGGAGGTATCAGGGAGCCTACTGCGCCTTCTCGGCCGGTTTGATTTGGATCGTCAGCATCTTGTCCAGGTCGAGATAGGTCACAGCCAGCGTTTGCAAATCCGCCGCTGTCAGGCCGGTTACCTGCTCGCGACGGGTGCGGATCGCCTCCAGCCGGCGCGGATCGCTCATCGTTCCCGGCAGGACCTGGCTCCAGTAGCCATTGGTTTTCCATTGGTTTTCCAGCCGGTCCAGAACCGGTTTGCGTGCCCGCAGCAGTTCGTCCTCGCCGATCGGATTGGCCTTGATATCAGTGACGATGGTTTTCAGCGCCTCGGCGAACGGTTGGGAATCCTCCGGCTTCACCTCGGCGGCGATGCTGACATAGCCATAGCCGGTAAAGGCGTTCGAGGCCGTGCTGCTGGCATTGGGGCTGTAGGCGAGTGCCTTCTTTTCGCGGACCTCGTCGGTCAGCCGCAGCGACAGGACGTCAGCCAGGATTTCGAGGCCGCGCGCCCGCCGCGTATCGCTGAAGAAGTCGCCGGTCGGGAAGGCGAAATAGGTCAGGCCCTGATCGGGGCGGCCGCCATGTTCGAAGACCTGGTTCAGGTTGCTGGCCGGGAACTTCACAGTGTCCGAATCCTTCGGTTCCGGCGTGGCCGTTCGCGGTTTCAGGGTGGCGAAGGTTGCCGCGATCTGCGCCTTGGCCTGCTCTTCGGTAACGTCGCCGACAATGGTGATTTCGATCGGCTGGGTCTTGAGCTGGGTGTCGATCAGCGACTTGACCTGGTCATTGGTGGTGGCCAGGAACTCATCCTGCGACGGGATGCCGAAGCGCGAATCGCCCGAATGCAGCACGCGTTCGGCATTCATCTGGAACACACCCCCCGGTGTCGAGGCCAGCGACGTGTAATAGTTTGGCACGAAAGCCTTCAACCGCTCCCACGCGTCGGCACGATAGGCGGAATCGGTGGTGAAGGCCATCAGCACCTGCATCTGCAGGGCGAAGTCTTCACGCGTTGTGCCGCCGCGCAGGGTGGTGGCGTCTTCGCCCAGATCGAAATCGATGCCATAGATGCGGCCGGTCAGGCTGTCCTTGATTTCGGCCGCGGTCAGTTGACCCAGACCGCCTTCGGACAGACCGTGAGCGGATGCCTGGAAGATCGGCGGGCGGGCAGCCGGCGACAGGGAGTCGAGACCGCCGGCAAAGCGGATGGTGATGCCGATCTCATCGTCCTTGAACTTCGTCGACTTGATGGTCGCCTTGACACCGTTGGCATAGGTCAGTTGGACAACGCCGAGGTCAGCGACTTCCTCGCGTTTGACGATCGCTGACGGTATGCCGAATTCGGTATAGGGCCATGGCTTGGTGGCGTGGGCCTCGGCGGCGGTCAGTTGCACCGACCGGACGGCCTCGTAAGACGCGGTAATCGCCGCCTTGTCGAAATCGCCGAGGGTTTCGGCGCTGCGCCAGATGATGGGGCCGTCACCGGCGAACAGAGGCTTGATGCCCGCATTGACGAGGTCGAGCGTCATCTTCGGCTTCAGCTTGAGATAGAAGTCGTAGTCCTGCTGCGGCGAGGTGAAGACCTGGCCCTGATGCACCGAGCCGGCGATGGCGTCGGCCAGGTCGCGGGTGTTGCGGGTGGCCGCCCCTTGCGCTGCGGCCTTGAAGCCGGCGTCAAGGTCGGCCAGAACCCGGTCCAGCTCCGGCTGGGTGGCGCCGTACAGTTCGTACTGGCGCAGGAGGGTATAGGCCTGTTCGAAGGCGGCCTTGGCCTGGCCCGGCTTGGGAGTAACCGCCAACTGGGTGACCTTGGCGGTATATTTCATGTCATCAACACCGATACCGGCGGCGGCGAAGGCGGATTCCGGCAGCTTGGCCTGGCGCTCGAAACGTTCGTTCAGGATCGAGGCACGGATCATGTCGGCAAAGTCGTCGGCGGCGCTGCCATAGGTCTGGTAGGTATCCGCATAGGGTTTGGCCCAGGTCACGGTCATGCCGTCGCGCAGACCCTTTTCGCTGTAGGTATCAACGACGACGCCCTTGGTCTTGTAGGCGCCGAAGTCGGTCTGGCGCAGCGCGCCAGGCGTGGCAGGCTGCCAGTCGGAGAACTTGGCCTTGATCTTGGCTTCGATGGCGTCGACGTCGAAATCGCCGACAGCGACGAGGGTCGCCTGTTCGGGACGATAGAAGGCAGTATAGAAGTCGACAAAGGCGTCGCGCGGCGCGCCGCTGATGATTTCGGGCGTGCCGATCGGCAGGCGCGAGGCGTATTTCTGGCCGGGGAAGGCTGCGGCCGTCCACTTCTTGTAGTTGTTCAGGCCCGGACTGTTACGCGCGCGTTCTTCACCCAGGATGACGCCGCGTTCGGCATCGACAGCCTTGGCGTCCAGCAGCAGATTGCCGGCGGCTTCGCGCAGCAGGAAGATGCCGGTGTCGATATCGTCCTCGGCCACCTTGGGGAGGTCGAGTTGGTACACGGTCTCGTCGAAATTGGTGTAGGCGTTGGTGTCCGGACCAAACTCCAGGCCGTGGCGCTGCAGGATCTTGATCATCTCGCCTTCGGGTACGTTCTTTGAACCGTTGAAGGCCATGTGCTCCAGGAAGTGGGCCAGGCCCAGTTGCTGGTCGCTTTCCATCATCGAGCCGGCATTGATGCGCAGCCGTAAAGACGCTGTCGCCGGCGGCGTGGCGTTCTTCATGATGACATAGGTCATGCCGTTGGGCAGCTTGCCGAAGCGGGCCGTCGGGTCGGGCTTGATGTCGGAGTGGTTGTGCGCGAAATCGACGCCCTTGGTCGGGTCGATGGTCCTGACCGCGGCGGCCGGTTCGGCGGCATAGACCATCGAAAGCGGCGTCAGGGCGGTGGTGGCCATGGCCACGGCGATAAAGGTCGAGATCAGGGTCTTGCGCGACATGAAAAAGGCTCCGCAGGTCAATCTGCGGAGCCTTACGCAAGTTTGCGCCTTTATAAAGGTCAAATCTGCAAGGTTACAGTTTGTTAATTACCGCTGCCGGTGGCGTAGTAGGTGGCGCTGTTGCCGGTGGCACGGGCGGTCGAGACGATCGAGCGGCCGCGAGCGACATTGGCGATCGCGTTGGCCGAGACGTCGGAATTGTTGACCTGGTTGTTGTTGACCCCGACATCGGCGCCGCATTCGGCACAGGCATAGCCCAGTGACTGGTTGCCGACGGCGTCGGCGGCCAGGTAGGCGTCGTAGCCAACGGCGCCTTCGAACGAGGCCGTGGCATCAACCCCGCCCGACGAAAGCTGATTGTTGTCGAGACGCAGATAGATGTCATTGTTGCCAGCGGCGCTATTGTTGCCGATGGCAACGGCGGTGGCGTGGGCTTCGCCGTATTGATAGGCTTCGGTCACCGCCTGAGCCTGGACGGCGCCGGACTGGATCTGGTGGTTGTCGACGACCAGGGACCCGCCGTCGTTCTGGATGTCGTTGTTGTTGCCCGTGGCGACGCCCTTGGTGGCGACGATCCACATATTGCCGCCAAAGACTTCCGAACGCGCCTGGGTAAAGCCCGACTGCTCCTGGACGACAGTGTGCTCCTGCGAGCCGCGGTCATCGCTGTAGGAACCGTGGTAGTTGCCGGTCGCTTCCGCCGTATAGACGTTGGGGGAGGGCGAGTATTCGATGATGGTCGAGACATTGGCCCGGGCATCGCTCGACGAGGTCTGCCAGGCTGCAACGTTCAGCCGGCCATTGGTGACCTGCCAGGCGCTGTGGTTGACAATGGCGCGGGCATCGCCCTGGCCGCTGACATAGATGGCGTTGTTCGGCGCGGTGATGTGCGTCGTGGCCTTGACGGATTCGGCCGTCGCAGTCTGGTGGGTTTGCGCGGTCGTGTCGCCGTTGGTGGCGACCCATGAGCCGTAATTGCCGATACCCTGGCTGACGGCATAGAGCGGCGTGCCCAGCGACAGATATTCGTCGGTGGTGTTCTGGCCGTTGATGGCGACCTCGCCGGCGACATTGCCGCGCACAGTCTGACGGCTGGCGACCGTAGCGTCGACCGCTTCATTGCCGCCGTGCAGTTGGTTGCCGGTGGCGTAGGCTTCGGCCTTGGTCAGTCCGTCGTTCTGGACGACATTCAGGGTCTGGCCGGCGAAGACGTCGCCGTTCGAGTCCTGAAGGTTGTCGATGTATTCTTGCGAGAAACTAGTAGCGGGAGCCGCTACGGCTGCCGCGGCTGCGGCTGCCAGAAGAAACTTCCGTCCAGCGGTTCGGGTCAGCGCGCGTACCGGCATTGTTGCTCTCCAGATTGTCATAAGCCGGGGTCAGGCCACCCGTGGCGCCCAGCGTGTCATTGTAAAGGAAGTCGTTGCGGGCATCGAGGCAGACCTCGGGGCCTGATACGCCGTACAGATTGGCCATGAATTCCAGCGTTGCACGCTCGATCATGGCGCGGACGGCCAGTTGCATCGGTTCCAGGGCGCCCTGGCCGCCGGAAATGTCGAACAGGTTGCCGTTCAGGATATCAAAGACGCCGGCCTTCACTTCGCGGCCGACGATCTGCTTTTGGTACGAGATGACATCCACGACTTCGAGGGTGCGGGTGTCGACCAGGCGCAGGTCCAGGGCGGCATTCATGACATAGGTGCGGCCGTAGAACAGGCCCTTGACGCCGGCATCGGCGACTTCGCCGGCATAGGCATCGACGCCCGAGGAGCGGATGTTGTAGTTCAGTTCGGTGATGCCGCCGACGATGAAGAAGTCGGAACCGGCGACCTGGCCGGCCATGATCTTGCGGTAGTCAACCGGTTGGGTCGGATTGGCCTGCGGCGCGTCGGTGATCAGCTTGTTGTTGGAGTATTTCAGCTCCATTTCACCGACCGAGGTATCAAAGCGTTCGACCTGACGGGCGCCAGCCTTGGCCAGGGCTGTCATGGTCATCAGCGAAGCACCCTGGGTGATTTCGCGGCCGCCTTCCAGCGATACCTTGCCGGTGTAATCCGAGATCCGGCCGACGGCCAGACGCGGGCTGGCCAGGCGGTTCTGACGGGCATAGGAACCCAGGCAGACCAGAGCGTCGGAATAGGCCGTCGGGTTGGCGGTAACCGGCGCGGCGCCGATCGGCTGCTTGTAATTGCCGGCCGAGTTGACACCCGGGGTCGTCATACAGCCGGTCAGGGCAACGCTCATGGCGGCCAGGCTGACCAGGGCGAGGGCGAGCTTCTTGCCCGGTTTCTTGTGCATTGTGTTAGCCATTAGAAGTTCACCTGTCCGGTTATGTCATTGGTGGTCGTGCCGGTCGGCGCCGTGGCCGAGCTGCTGCCGTTGTTGGCCGTCACGTTACCGTTGTTGACCTGATTGGAGTGGACGATCACCGTGTTGTGGTTGCCGTTGACGATGACCTGAAGATTGTTGCCGATGGCGGTGGCGCCGCCGCGTCCGCCAGCCCCGGCATAGGTGTCGCCGGCGCCCAGGGTCTTGGAATAGGAGAAAACGCTCTGGTCGCTGCCGGTCAGGATAGACCCATCCAGCAGGACACGGTTACCGTTGGCATCGCGCGTCGAAGGATCGACGCCGTGCTGCATCTGGTTACGGCCGATGCCATAGCCGGTTTCGAAGGCCGCCTTCTTGGTCGACATGTTCTGCGCCAGGGCCGGCGAGGCCACAAGCGCAATCCCGGCAAGGGCAAGGACGGCGGCTTTAGTTAACGACATGGCAGACTCCGAAGCTTATGCCTGTTTCGCCGACTGGGTGTCGGGTGATACAGTCCACTGAGCAAATCAGGTGCCAATGTGGTTCAGAACCATAAAGATTGGGTATATTTCCACCAAAATGGCATGTTAAATTCTGTTTTTGCTGGAAAAACTGGGATTTCGGCCCGGCGCGGGCAGTGTGAAAAAAGCGCGGCAGGCGTGGGGCGTGGCCGTTTTGACGCAGGTTTCACCGGACAGGCGTATCAAAATACGACAAATGGCGTGCAGCCCTTGGCAAAATATCTCCTGACGGGGCATATGGGAGAAGAGGAGTAGCCACAGATCGATATGCACGAGACACCGACCAAAGAGCCGATATTCAACGCGCCGATCCTGGCCTTTCTAATCCCTGCCGTCATTATTGCGCTTTATGCCCTGCAGCGGGCCATGGGCCCGCAGTTGGAAGACGCCTTACTCAACAGCTTCGCCCTGAGTTCCCCGCTGTTGCGCCAGGGGCAGTACGAACTGCTTGTTACCTACCAGTTCCTGCACGGCAGTTGGAGCCATGTCCTGTTCAACGCCGTCTTCTGCCTGGCCTTTGCGACGCCGCTGACGCGTGCGGTTGGGAGGGGGCTGGGCGCGCTACTATCCTATCTCGCCTTCTTTCTTATATGTGGGGCGGTGGCAGGTCTGGGGCATTGTCTTTTGAACTGGCGTGACCCCGCGGCCATCATCGGCGCATCGGGCGCTGTTTCCGGAATTATTGCCGCGGCCATGCGCCTGCGTGGCGACGGACGGCTGAATGGCTTCCTTAGCAAACGGGTCGTGGGCATGACCGTCATCTATATAGGTGTCAATGCCGCGTCCGCGCTGGTGCCTCTGACACCTGGAGCCGGCGGTGTCCTGGTGGCGTGGCAGGCACATATTGTGGGGTACATTGCAGGCCTGGTGCTGATCGAGCCCTGGCTGCGGCTGTTCCATCGGCGATACTTCACGCTGAATTGAAGTATCTTCTGTCCGTCTTTATTGCATTTTTATCCGTCTCGCGAGACGCTCTCCCTCCGGCTATGCCGGCATAAAAACATCCAGATGGGAGGGTGAGATGCTGATCAATCAGCTATTGAATACCAAAGGCCGTCAAGTTTTCACTGTGACCCCCGACGATACGCTGTCGGCGGTTGCGGCGCTTCTCTATACCCGCAAGGTTGGCGCCTTCGTGGTGACTGACCGTGTGGATCGCGTCATAGGCATTATATCCGAGCGCGATATCATTCGCGCCATTGCCCAATCCGGACCAGAGTCGCTGACGCAACCCGTCAACAAGTTCATGACCAAGGATGTTGTTTCGGCGCATCTGGGTGAAACGGTCGAGACGCTGCTAAGCCGCATGACCGATCGCCGTATCCGGCACCTGCCGGTGATGGAAGGGGTGCGTCTGGTCGGAATCATCTCGATCGGCGACCTGGTCAAGGCGCGCATTGCGGCATCCGAACATGAGGCCGAGACGCTGAAGGCCTATATTACGGCGGGATAGCGCATTCTGATACCTCCCTGCGCCGCTTTGCGCGGGGAGGGGGACCGCCTGAAGCCGTAACGAAGTGAAGGTGAAGGTGGTGGTGGGGCGACTTACTTTTGGGCCACTAGACTCGGTCTTG
>NZ_GL883080.1:244568-247636 GCF_000204015.1 Asticcacaulis biprosthecium C19
CTTTAGATTGGTTGGTTGTTTTAAGATATAATGACCTGAATACATAGGGTTATTAAGCAAACGCGGGGAACTGAAACATCTCAGTACCCGTAGGAAAGGACATCAACCGAGACTTCCCTAGTAGTGGCGAGCGAACGGGAACCAGGCCAGTGCTCTTGTGAAATAAAGTCGAACAGCTTGGAAAGGCTGACCATAGCGGGTGACAGTCCCGTAGACGTTAAATAGCAAGAGACTCGAGTAGGGCGGGACACGTGCAATCCTGTCTGAACACGGGGGGACCACCCTCCAAGCCTAAGTACTCCTCTACGACCGATAGTGAACAAGTACCGTGAGGGAAAGGTGAAAAGCACCCCGACAAGGGGAGTGAAACAGATCCTGAAATCGGAAGCCTACAAGCAGTCGGAGCCACCAAGCGTGGTGACGGCGTACCTTTTGTATAATGGGTCAGCGACTTCATGTGCCGAGCAAGCTTAAGCCGTTAGGTGTAGGCGTAGCGAAAGCGAGTTTGAATAGAGCGTTAAGTTCGTCGCATGACGACCCGAAACCAGGTGATCTATCCATGAGCAGGATGAAGGTAAGGTAACACTTACTGGAGGTCCGAACCGATATCTGTTGAAAAAGATTCGGATGACTTGTGGATAGGGGTGAAAGGCCAATCAAACCTGGACATAGCTGGTTCTCCGCGAAAACTATTTAGGTAGTGCGTCGGATGTATTCCCTGGGGGGTAGAGCACTGGATGGATGCGGGCGGCGCGAGCTGTACCAATTCTAACCAAACTCCGAATACCCAGGAGAACTATCCGGCAGACACACGGCGGGTGCTAACGTCCGTCGTGAAAAGGGAAACAACCCTAACCATCATCTAAGGCCCCCAAGTTATGGCTAAGTGGGAAACGATGTGGGATTGCTTTGACAATCAGGAGGTTGGCTTAGAAGCAGCCATCCTTTAAAGAAAGCGTAACAGCTCACTGATCAAGCGATCCTGCGCGGAAAATGTAACGGGGCTCAAGCCATGCGCCGAAGATATGGGTTCACGTAAGTGAGCGGTAGCGGAGCGTTCTGTAAGCCTGTGAAGGTCAACCGTGAGGTTGGCTGGAGGTATCAGAAGTGAGAATGCTGACATGAGTAGCGATAAAGAGTGTGAGAGACACTCTCGCCGAAAGACCAAGGGTTCCTGCGTAAAGCTAATCTGCGCAGGGTTAGCCAGCCCCTAAGGCGAGGCCGAAAGGCGTAGTCGATGGGAATCCGGTAAATATTCCGGAGCCAGTGTGAAGTGACGGATGGCATAACTTGTACGGACTTATTGGATTGTCTGTGCAGGGGCGTTGTCCCTGGAAATAACTCACACAGAGACTGTACCCGAAACCGACACAGGTGGTCAGGTAGAGTATACCAAGGCGCTTGAGAGAACTATGCTGAAGGAACTCGGCAAATTACACGCGTAACTTCGGGATAAGCGTGACTTGCTCCAGGCAACTGGATCCAAGTGGCACAAACTAGGGGGTAGCGACTGTTTATCAAAAACACAGGGCTCTGCGAAGCTGTAAAGCGACGTATAGGGTCTGACGCCTGCCCGGTGCCGGAAGGTTAAAAGGAGTGGTGCAAGCTGCGAATTGAAGCCCCGGTAAACGGCGGCCGTAACTATAACGGTCCTAAGGTAGCGAAATTCCTTGTCGGGTAAGTTCCGACCTGCACGAATGGCGTAACGACTTCCCCACTGTCTCCAGCATAGGCTCAGCGAAATTGAATTCCCCGTGAAGATGCGGGGTTCCCGCGGTCAGACGGAAAGACCCTATGAACCTTTACTATAGCTTCGCCTTGGCGTTAGCATCAACATGTGTAGGATAGGTGGGAGGCTATGAAGCGGGGGCGCCAGTCCTCGTGGAGCCATCCTTGAAATACCACCCTTATTGTTGCTGACGTCTAACCGCGGCCCGTTATCCGGGTCCGGGACATGGCGTGGTGGGTAGTTTGACTGGGGCGGTCGCCTCCCAAAGTGTAACGGAGGCGCGCGATGGTGGGCTCAGAGCGGTCGGAAATCGCTCGACGAGTGCAATGGCATAAGCCCGCCTGACTGCGAGACTGACAAGTCGAGCAGAGACGAAAGTCGGCCATAGTGATCCGGTGGTCCTTCGTGGACGGGCCATCGCTCAACGGATAAAAGGTACTCTAGGGATAACAGGCTGATTTTGCCCAAGAGTCCATATCGACGGCAAAGTTTGGCACCTCGATGTCGGCTCATCTCATCCTGGGGCTGGAGCAGGTCCCAAGGGTATGGCTGTTCGCCATTTAAAGAGGTACGTGAGCTGGGTTCAGAACGTCGTGAGACAGTTTGGTCCCTATCTGCCGTGGGTGTTCGAGACTTGAGAGGATCTGTCCCTAGTACGAGAGGACCGGGATGGACATACCTCTGGTGGACCTGTCGTGGCGCCAGCCGCGCAGCAGGGTAGCTAAGTATGGACGGGATAACCGCTGAAAGCATCTAAGCGGGAAACCCACCTCAAAACAAGGTCTCGCTGAGGATCGTGGAAGACTACCACGTTGATAGGCCGGGTGTGGAAGCTCCGTGAGGAGTGAAGCTAACCGGTACTAATAATCCGATCGGCTTGATCGTTCCTCAACACAACGCATGCAACATGCAAACACATATAAGTCGGGATAGTGCACCCTGCGCTCAAGTAGCGTAGCGGTAGCGCGTCAGAAAATGTCTTCTCAATTACAGCAACTGCTTTTGGTTGACCTGGTGGCTATGCCGGAAGGTCCCCACCCGATCCCATTCCGAACTCGGTCGTTAAGCCTTCCTGGGCCGATGGTACTTCGTCTTAAGTCGCGGGAGAGTAGGTCGTCGCCAGGTCTACCAAAAGCAGTTGCTAAAACCCTTCATATACAAGCTTTAAGGACCGGATCGCGTAACTGCCATCCGGTCCTTTTACCATCTTGGCGCGGGATGGAGCAGCCCGGTAGCTCGTCAGGCTCATAACCTGAAGGTCGTAGGTTCAAATCCTGCTCCCGCAACCAAGTCATCAAAACTAACCCCGGTGTAAAACCCCGGGGTTTTTTGTTGTCAA
>NZ_GL883080.1:247775-282038 GCF_000204015.1 Asticcacaulis biprosthecium C19
GAAACTGGCAGTGGGAAAACCGTCGAATAATCCCGCATTCTATAACCTGACACCGTTATTCTCCGCATGAACAATTCGCGGACGATGTCGATGACGCTGGATAGCGACGGCGTACTCAGCGGTATCTCCGATACCGGGAGCTTTACGCCCCCGGGGCGTCGGCGGTGTGCGGGATTTTTGACTGTGCGGCCTGATTTAGGTGACCGAACGCGTCGATATTTCTAGTGCGTGCATTGATAGGTAGGACCGACAAAATAGGCGAAAGAGGCGGGAACTCCCCGCTCGTCTGTCCCTGATCCTGAGTGCTAACGCGATAGCGACCGCAACCAAAAGCTGATAACGTACACGCGGAGGGCAATATATTGGAACTTAGCACCCGCGAATTCGCACTCTTGGTATGGTCTCTCATCTTCATCGTGGGAGTTTCATACTATAAACCAGTCCGCCTAGCAGCGCTTGGCCTGCTCAAGACGCTGTTCAATATAACGCTCTTGGCTCCCTTTTTCCTCGCCACGCTTTACGCCGCGATTTGTGTGTACGTGCTTTTCATCTTAAAATCTGGACGATTGACAGCCTGAAAACCACGCTTCTCTGGTTGGTAACTTTTGGCTTTGTCACCATGGGTGACGTCATCGGTGCGTCAAGAAAGCCCAAAAAGCTGGTCGGATTGCTTCGAGACGCAGTCAACGCGACGGCATTCGTCCTGTTTATTGCTGAATTCCAGACATTCCCCCTATGGGGCGAATTGCTTCTTGTGCCGCTGATGACGATAGTGGGGATGATGACCGCTATGGCTGGGCGGCAGCCTGAACATGCGATTACCGCCAAATTCCTCACAAGATTCCAGATGATCGTTGCCATCGGCGCATTGGGATATAGCGTCTACTGGATCGCCACGCACTTCGCCGAATTTGTCTCACTCGACACACTGAGGGAGTTTGGAATCCCGATAGTGCTAACCGCGATGTTTCTTCCCTTTCTATATCTCCTGCTTCTTTATTGTACGTTCGAGCAGGCTTCCGTTCGCATGTGTTTCATGCAGGATGACGAGAAACTTCGGCAGTACGCCATCTTCCGCAGCATCTGGATATTCCGCCGCGACTTGGAATATTTTCATCGGTTCATGCGCGATATGCAACTGCACGAAGGGACTGGTAAGACCAGGATTGACGCATGTCTGGCGATGAGCCGGCAACTCCAAAAAAGGGAGAATAATCCTCCGGTCATTTTTTGGGATGAGGGATGGTCACCTTACGAAGCAAGAAAATTTCTCGAAGCAGAGGGCTTGCCCGCCGGAGATTATCATCATTCATACGACGAGTGGTGGGCCTATTCGACGACGAAGGAGATGGGTGAGGCGATTTTTCCAGCCGACTTTACCTATCGGATACATGGCACCGACCGCGCTGTTACCCGGATGAAACTGGTCATGGGCATTTTTCTGAATGGCGGTCCTGCAGACGCTGACGAACGCTTCACCGATTTGTCGGCGGCGCTGATTACCCGGGCAGTTAACGCGGAGGCGGGGGAGCAGTTTAAAATGAATTGCGCCGCACTCAAATCAGTTTCGATTGCGTTGGGTGACGTACGTGTTTCTATCGATACAGAATATTGGAGTATCGACAACAGAGGGGGATATCGCCGATACCTGCGCATTCAGCACCCAAAGGATGATCGAAACGCCGATTTCTAATCAGAGCGAAGCCGCGAACGTTTGATCACCCTAAAGCTGCGGACCAGATTTGTCAGTCGCTATGTCGTGCTTCGGCGGATTGCATGCATAATACGTCTCGTTTCCACGAGGACAAGCAGCTTATCTTCCGATGTTAGAATACGAGCGTGCGCGGTCGGAATTCGAATTGGCTGAATACGTTGAAGTGACTCCCGTACGTCCTCTAATCGGTCAAAGAACTTTGAGAAGACAGCTTTCCAGTTTGGGCCACGCTCAATAATTGGCCTGTAGTCCGAGAAGTCGGCATAATCGATAAGGGGCTTGGCAGGTCGCCCGGCTCTTTCGTCCTTATCACGTTTTTCTCGCCACTGCGAATACATGTTCGGCGGTAATTCCTGCTTTATCCAGTTTTCACCGTAGGCAGCAGTCATGACGCGAACGATGAACGCACGCAGGGCAATTTCAAAGCGCAGCAATCGACGGTAAACCGAAATGTTAATCTCAAGATCTACGTCCGAAAAACCATTTTCGCCAACTACTTCATCCGCACCGTCATCATCTAGCAGACCAGCAATCACGAGCGTCTCATTAAACGCCTCATCAGGAAAGTCGGTCAAACTAGGGTCGAATCCACGTTCGCGGTATAACGTGGTCCGTGCCTCTACGTGGACTAAAGCCGCTTCGTCAAATGCTAGGCTATCTCGCCAGTCGCCAAGCATAGGCCGGGTGAAGTTGCCAAGCTCCATCGAAAAAGGTGCGAAAGCGTCTGACGCAAATCCAAGCCCTTGAAGCTTGGTGAAACCGATACCAGCCGAAACGAGATTTGACGCGTCAACCCATGCTTGGTCCATCGAGGCCATACGGGAGGCTAATCCGTCAGTGCCGCCAATCCCGGCGATCACTTTATCGAACACCGACAGGTTCGAAATGGATTCTGCAAGCCGACCGATTTCAGACCGGTCAGGGATATGAAAGCGGTCGTGATAGTGTAAGCCAAATGCGGCGATGTCCGGAATATGTACCCCTGCAGCGATATCATCGAAGGCCTTGCGTACCCCGCCATAGTCACCGGCAATGCTAGCCAGCGCCGACATGGACGTCAAATTCATGTCCACGCCGAAGTTTGACGCAGCGCCGATCGCTGCAAGCTCAGCGGCCGACCACTTTATCGACGTGAGATCTTGGATGGCGGAATTGCGTAGAGCTTCGCTCAACAGATCTGTGTGAATTCGGCCCATCGCTGCGAGGTCGGCAACCGACCTTTTCATCGAAGCGAGATCATCGATACCCGAGTTGCGCCACGCGTCCCCCAAAGCGTCCGTCGAACGCAATAGGCTTCCAAGATCGCTCTTACCGATCGCGTCGCGGAGTAGGCCTGATTGTCCGCTGGCAATATCAAAAAGCTTCTTGTCCATGGCGATCCTTTCAACCAAGGTGTAGACCTATATCGCCGTATAGTTGAAGTCAAAGACGATCGGAAAGCCGGTAAAATTAAAGCCGGAGTGCGAAGTTTCTTCCATCGCCTGGCATAGCGGCGGACTTAGATTTCGCAGCGTCTTTGTATATTGCCGATAGCTGCTTTGCGGCAGCGTTACGAACATGATCAAGTTCAACTTACAGCTTTTGACGATCCGCCAGTTGTGCATCAATAAGGTCTTGGCGCTGGTTCCGGTCCCATTGCAAGCACCAATAGTTCTCCAATTCAATCTGCGGCTTTACCCTCGCATATTCCCCGTGATCCGAGTCCAGAGGCCGTAGACACCCGTTGGCACGCGAGCCGCCCCAATTCTGGTTTCCGCTGTCCGGCGCGACCGTTGAAAGCGCCAAGCGGTTTGCCATTGGCGGCCGTTTTCAGTTCGGCCTCCTGGCTGTCCGACAGTCTCAACGACAGCGGCGCTTTCTCTTTCTTTCGTGGTTTCGGTATCTGAAATCTAACAAACAGAAACGCCCGCCTTTTTGGGGAAAGCGGGCGTTTCTGCGAGTTGGGGTTAAAAGGTAATAGGTCGTATTGGTAATTCGCCGTATCTGCCGTACATCAGGCGATCTAAAGGGTGGCAGTCGATGATTCCGCAACAGGTATTCGATGAGTATGAGGAAGCCGTCCGCTTGCTGAAACTGCGCCGCGACAACGCGTTGCGCCGACAGTTTCTGACCGTCACAGATCATGCGATCAAACAAGGGGCGCAAGGCGGAAGCGGTGTACTTATTGCCTTAATGTCCGCCGCGATTGACGAACTCCCAGGCCGCTTAAACGAGATCGTCGATAAATTCGTTGCCATCCTTTTACGGGACGAGGTCGAGTTAGGTGACGCAGATGTGGCAGCGCAAACCCAGGCGCTGACCAATCGCCTTGATAACGAGAGGCGACACGCTGCGTCCGTGTTATTCGACCTGTCCGAATTTCAGCCAAGCGCTTTCGAAAAGCGCACCAATAATTTCCATTATTGGAAGCAATGGCGCGACTTGGCTATACCGATATATGGCGAAGTAGTCTTATCACTAAAAGGGAAACTCAAATTGGCGAGTCAAAAATTGGGGACGCCGGGACCCGGCACTGTGATCCACAACAATACGTTTCATGCCCCGGTGGGAGCGGTAATTTATGGCAACAATAATACGACTTCCATTAGTCAGTCGATAGATGGCAATGCCTTGATAGCGTTAGGAGCAGCCCTCCAGATCCTCATCGAAAAGCTGGCAGATCATGTGCCATCGTCGCCCGATGAACAGGGTAAGATCGACGCTATCGTGGATATGGCAAATGACGCCAAAGCCGAGACGGAAAAAGCCAAGCCAAATGGGACAAAGTTGCTCTTTTTCGTTCAGGGCATCGCAGCTACTTTTACTGCAATTGCAAACGCGCCAGAAGCATATGCAGCCCTCAAGCAGGCGGCGGAACTCGTCGGTCATCCGCTGCCGTAATACTAGAAAACGAGAATTGACCTTTCTGCCCGTATCCGTTTGTTTAGATTGAGGTTTCAATCAGGGCGCGGGTGTTCCGATATCCCACGCGACGTGCAACAAGCGGCGGTGGTTGTCTGCTCCCGGAACCAAGTCATCAATACTAACCTCGGATCATATCATGGGTTTTTTGCTGTGCGGCCGACCCGTTCAACACCTTGAAGACGACAGCGAATTCGCCAGGCTCGCGAGATCATGGAGCCGGCGGACCACAAACGGCGGATGTGCGGTCTGCTGGCTACCAACGGTTTCCAAGACGAGGCGCGGCCGCCTCTGGAAGATGCCGCCGGATCTGCGCTGAAGGCCTTTGCGGCCTTTGCTGGTTCAGCGGGGAGTGAAGACCTGCATGCAATGTTCGCGGCGGCTTCGTACAAGGTCACCAAGGGCCTGTCCAAGAATGCTGACATTACCGGCATTGCCTCGGCTGTCAACGACCTGTTCCAGGCGGTGGACGAACACCTTGATCTGGCCAGGCTGGAAGGTGCATGAATTCATTCGCGAACTGGTGCGACGCGCTGCTAAGGAGTACCAGCCGGCCTCTCCTTAAAACTCCAGTCCTTCCGCATAGACGATCCGCGACGCCAGCGCTGGCGGTTCTTCGTGGTTCAGGACCTGGCTCGGATAGAGCTCGGTTTCGGTAACCAAAATCCGCCGATAGCCCTTGTTCGGCGCCGCCGGGGCCTCGATAAAGGTCTGCCAGATCAGGTTTTGCGGCAGGCGCACGCCCGCCGTCGAAGCCGGCGCGACACCGGCTGGCGCGACAGCCGCCATCGGTAACTCGGCGGTTTCGGCGAACGGAGTCGAGCCCGGCTTGCCCTTACCGGATGCCGTCTTAAGGCTGGCCGTGGCCAGGCGGCTGGCGGCCATATCGGCGGCGTCGCTGAGTTCGATATGCTCGCGGGTCGCATTACGCTTTATCGCCACACCGCCGTCAGACCTCAGTTTGGGGTTTCCGACATCGCGCCAGCCCAGGACCTCGTCGCTGTCGCCCTCGCGGACCTGGACACGCAGTTCGACATCGCCGATCCGCGCCTTTTCGTCGCCCTTCACGTCGGTCGGTTCGTCGCCGTACAGGAAGACGGCATAACCGCCGGCCTTGCCGACCGGCAGGATGACCAGGATGCGGTCAGCCGACAACTGCATGAAGTCGCATGTTACGCTCGACGACAGGTGGCAACCCGGCTCCGACGTCGGCTGATACCGCGCCACCGACAACCGCACGAACGGGAAGTAGCTGCCCTTGGGGATGCGGATGGCGATATCGGCGTACCACAACTGGCGATCGCTATCGAAGCCGCAGGCATGGGGCGCGACCGCGTACAGCCCGTCCTGGCCCGGAATTGCGACATTGCTGAGCCCGCCAAACGCGTTGGGCGCCAGATTGCTGCCCTCGATCGCCGGGAAGTCGGTGCCCGGCGCCGGGATCGGGCCGCTGGTTCTTGCCAGGACAAAACTCGACAGCGGCGGACTGACGGCGTTGATGTCAGCGCTGATGCGGATCGGGTCGCGGCCCCACTGGGTGACGTGGGGCAGGTTGCCGGTCGTCCCCGGCAGGTCACTGGCCGGCAGGATGACCGCCAGCATTTCGTTGTAGCCCGTCGTCATCCACGGCCGGTCGAGATAGACGCGCAGACCCGCCGTACGCCGGGTCGCCTTGACCTGTTTGTCGGCCAGCCAGCCGAAGGTCGGAATGACATAGACCACCTGCGGCGGCGGCGGCGGGGCAGAATTGTTGATCCATTGGACCTTTTCAGCCGACGTCACCGACATGGCCTTTTCGGAGTCGCGCAGGGACTTTTCGAAGAACTCCTTGAACCGAGACACGGCCGTCATCGTGTAGCTGATGCGGCGGTAGCGCGTATCGGGCAGGGTATGGATCAAGCCCTGGCGACTGTAATCGCCAACGAATCCGTCGGCGCGCGAGGTCGGCAACTGAACGACATGCTGGGCATGCGGACGTACCACCGGCTCGGACTTGGCGGCGATTTCCGCGGCATTGTCGTCGGGCTCACTCCAGGTCGCGTCCAGGTCCAGCCGCACCGTCGAAAGGCCCGACAACGGCGTTGTCAGAGTATTGATGATGGCGTCGCGCTGGCCTTTGCCGCGGCTGATCTTGATCGCATTGAAAGCCGGCACTTTTAGCGGCTTTTGGGTGGCGTGGACCAGTTCGATCTCCCGCCATGGTGTGAACAACCAGTGCTTGCCTTCCAGGATCCGCGTCCGGACCCGGTCGATCGTCTTGCCGTTGGCCTCCTTGAGGATGAGCGGCCACACCGCCATCTTGTCGAGATTGTCCGGCGCCAGGATGCAGCTCAGCCGCACCCTTTGGCGGCAGGCCTTGGGCATCGGCACCTCCAGGGTGCGCGTCGCCGCAATATACTTGAACTCGGTGATATCCTCGCGGCCCTCGATGAGGATGGGGTGCGACGACTCGGGCCAGCCCTTGGGGAAGCCGTTGTTGACGATATCGTAGACCAAGAAGATCTCGTCTTCCCAGGTCTTGTCGCCCACGCGGCGCAGGCGGGCGCAGATACCCACGGCATAGGGATCGGGCAGGTAGGGCAGGGCGAAGCCCTTGGGCGCCACCGCATAGGTGGTCGGCTTGCCCTCGAACGGCGTGGCCGTCTCCGGATCGGCGTTCAGCCAATCGGCCGACGGCATGCCGGTTTCCGGGAAGCCGTGGTCTTGTTTGCCAAGGATTTCGTACTTGTCCGGATCAGGGCGCCAGTCCTTGTCGCAGACCCCGTGGGTTTCGGCGAACCTCTGGGTCACACGCGGTGGCGCCAGGTTGCGCACGACCGACTTGGTGTTGCGCTCGGGCTTGTCCCAGTAGGTGCGCAGCGCCAGCCGGCCCATGCTTTCGCCCTGTTCGGGCTTGGACTGAACCGCGCTGAACGGGACAGAGCCGGTGCCCATGGTGATGTCCGGCGCGACCAGGGTCAGCACCGGCGTCTCAATCGGCTCATAGCGGCGATAGGTGACCTCGGGCGAAATGGCCACGGGTGGGGCGGCGGCATCCACCGGCTTGGATTGCCCCGTCAGGTCGACGACGCGCAGTCGCGCCCGGTACTTGCGGCCGAACCGCAGCGACGGCAACGACCCCGGTGCCGGCGTAAACCGGGCGTCCAGCGGAAGCGCCGGCGGAACTTGAGCGCCTTCCTTGGCCCCCATCTTGGCGTGCTGCTCGTCTTCCGAGAGGCCCGACAGGTCGCCGGGGTCATTGACCAGAACCTTGAACGGCTCAGGCGCGCTCAGCGACCAGCCGCGCCACACGAACAGGCCTTCGTGAAGCTTGTAGACATCGGCAACACTGCCGTCCGGGCTGGAGGTCAGAGAGGTACCGGAAAATCCCTCCTGGATGGTCGCTGCCGGGCCGACGACCTCAGTGCCTTCGCGCTGCCAGTGCAGGGTCTGGAGCGCCTGGTCGGTGAAGGCGGCGCCGTTGCGGAAGACGTAGTGCGACTGGCGGGCATGCAGCGAACGCCAGGTCTGGGCCGGGCGGGTGACGTCAAGGATATCGACGCGGAAACCGCGCGTCAGGTCCGAAGCGTCGAGGTCCGCCGGCGGGTGGTTGGCGCGCACGGCGGCGTCCAAACCGAAGGTCTTGTCGGCTTTTTCGCTGATATCGGCATGGCGGCGCGACTTGGCCAGCATAATTCCGGCGGTACGCAAAGACGGCGCGGCCGCCTCGGGCTCGACCGGCTTGTCGTTGAACAGGTCGTCATTGACCTGGGTTGCCTGCATCGTCGGCAGGCTGGCGCCCAGCGCGATCGTCTTGTGGCCGGCGCCGTCGACATCGAGCTGGATCAGGTCCAGCCCGGCATTGGCCAGGGTGACGAAGCCGTTGGTCATCCTCGCTGGATTGACCTCGGCGGCAAAGTCATGCTCGCCCAGGGTACAGCGAGTCACCGGGAAAACGTCGCGGACATCGGCCTGGCCGTTATTGGCGCGTGAGACGAAGGCCGACAGCCGGACGACGCCGGTCGTCGGCAGGTCGCGGGCCGGGATCTCGAAATCGACAATCAGCCCGCACCACCGCGCCAAGTCGGGATAGTTGGTGACGGCCGAGGCGACGCGGTGCAGGTCGGTGTCGGCGGTCAGACGGTCGGCATTGGGCAGTTTCGGCGGCTTCTTGTGGCCGATCCAACTGGCGTTTTCGAGCGGATCGTCCGGCCCCTTTTTGGTGTAGCTGTGGGTCTCTTCCTTAAGCAGCGGTCGGTGATACAGCGAAAACACGTCCAGCAGGCCTTCCGGCGTTTTGGACAGCAGTTCCGGGCCGCGAGTGCGATAGCTGCCCAGCAGTTGCTCGGTCGTCGGCCGCGGCTTACGACGGAAGGACGGATCGGTATAGGGCCAACGCGCCTGGACCAAGTCACCCGCCTTCGGCAGATCGTCATCGGACGCAAAACCCAGCTTGCCGTACAGGGTCTCGATCTGGTTGGCCAGTTGCGCTGTCGGATAGCTCAGGATGGTCTTGCCCTTCAGGTTCTTGAAGACATAGGGCTTGATCGGCGTGGTCTTGGGGAAGAGGGCGTTGAAGACGTCGTTGCGCGGCTGCGACAGCACCTTGACGCCGTCGGTCAGAGGCGTCCCCTGGCCGTCCAGCATCAGGCCGAAGCCGGCCTTGCCGACAATCTTGGCCCACATCGCCCACGAGTCGGGCAGGTCGGTGATGCGCGGCTGGCCTGACGTCACCTCGATGCGCGGGGCGATGTGCAGGCTGACCCGAAGGTCACCGTTGGCGTTGCGCCCCTGGGGGCAAAGGGTCCACAGGACCTGTTCACGAATAGCCATGGTCATGGGCCCTTTATGCAAACGCCGAACAGTAATCCGTCCACATCTGCTTCTTCGGCACAAAGTCGAGGAAGAGCGGGTCGGCGTCGGAGCCGGCGAACTGGCGTTCGACCGAAATGTCCTGGGAGCAACTGAAGAACAGAATATCGATCTCGACCGTCAGCGTGGCGGTGCCGTACAGGCGCGTCTTGTTCGAAGTCTTTTCGTAGGTCAGGCCCAGGTGGAAGGTCAGCGACACCGTGATCAGCCCCAGCACCGACAGGTGACCGCCCAGTTCGATATAGCCTTCGAATGAGATCATCTGCTTGTCGGCCGGTTGGCCGATCCAGTGGAAATAGAAGCCGGCCTTGACATAGACCCCGCCCGAAGCCACCCCCAAGTCGATTGACACCTGGGCGCCGAACTCCAGCGTGGCTTCCAGTTCCTGCACGCCGCCTGAACCGACGCGGATGGCAAAGAAGCCGCCGCCGCCCAGCATCGACACCGTCAGGTTGAACGGGTTGTGACGTTCGGCGAAGTTGAAGCGCGCGGTCGGGCCGTCGCCGTTGAACGGCAGGTCGAAACCGGCCCCCAGGCTGACATTCTGCAAGGTCAAGGCGCCGACCCCGATATCGGGCAGGCCCAGCGAATAGCTGGCAGAAATTCCGCCCGGGCCAACATCCAGTCCCGGCGGGTCGGAAAAACCGTCCATCGGGATAAAGCTGCGGAAGCCGTTGAGGAATTCCAGCGGGCCGCCGAACATCACACCGTTCTCGATGTCGAAGATCGGATCGACCTCGGGCTTGCTACCTGGCCGCACCGTCAGGCTCAGCGACTGGAAGTTCAGGATGATGAAGCCGAACAGGTTGATCTTAAAGGCCTTCAGCGATGCCGTGACCGTGGCCTCAGGTTTTCCGCCGTCCTTGGCTACGACCAGGGTCGAGACCACGCGAAGCTGCGGATTGGCCTGCGATCCGCTGAACGGGCGCGAGACGAAAATGCCGGCGCCGCCGGTCGGGGTCTTCACATTGGCCTGGGTCAGGTCGTAGGTGGTGGTGACCTCGGTGCCGGTGGTCACGGTCTTCAGTTGCGGCACGCCCGGCGCCGAGCCACCCAGGACCAGCGGCGCAAGAATGTCTGCGATATCGACGACGCCCAGAAGTTTCATCCCGCTCAGCGCATCCAGCGGCAGCTTGCCGTCGGGCGCGAGATATTGTCCGACGTCGTTGAGCACACCCAACTTGCGCGACAATCCGTCAGGCTTGAGGCTGGGCGCCAGCAGCCCGCCGAACTTGTCCGTCGGCTTATCCTGCACCGACGGAACGGCCAGGGGGGTAAAGCCGAACACCACCTCGCCGGGATTGTCCCCGCCCAGGCCCTTCTGCAGGAAGGTGTCGTGGTAGGTGATCGTCGGATTGGCGGTGTGGCCGAGCAGGTTTTTCAGCGCCGGGACTTCGATCTGGGCGCTGAGGATTCCGGGATAGAAATGCGCCCCGTCGGGCGAACCGCCAGCCGGTGTGGCGCGGAACACCAGTTCCGACGTGTGATAATCGCTTTCGCCGGGCTCCAAGGCCCCGCCCTCGATATCGACGGCCGGGGTCAGGCGGATGAGTTGCCGGTCCAGCGCCAGTTTGCGGCGCTCGGTCACCGTCGCGTGGTTGCCATTGTAGTACTTGCTGACCTGCTGGACACTCGTCGGCTTTTGATTGCGCGTGCCGGAGATGAAAATCAGCGGCATGTCAGCCACCGTCTGGCGGCCGGCAGCGTCGCTGAAGATCATATGGAACAGGATATCGCCGCCGCCGGCCATCCGCTTCGGCCAGAAGGTCTGGAAGGCGTTGGCCGGATTACCGTAATAGCCAGCGGTCAGCGGCTCGATCATCTGCGGCGCCTGCATGTCCGGCGTCTGTTGGGTGGTGATCTCGACCCGGGTGAAGGGGAAGTCGCGTCCCTGCCACATCTGGCCGTCGCCGGGGAAGGTGCGCAGGCGCTGGCGCACGATGATGTAGTATTTCTGCAGCACGGCGGCGACACGGCCACCGTCGCTCTGACCTGAGAACTTGCGCTCGGAGACCTTGATCAGCGAGGCGGCGTGGCCGAACGGGTAGAGAAAGCCGTCATAGATGACGCGAACAAACTGGTCGCGGCCGATCGAGGTAATGTGTTTCCACGCCACCAGGTCGCTATCGAGCGCCAGATTGTCGCTCCACAGGCCTTCAGCGTCCATCGAACCGCCTAATGCGGTGAGCCGCAGATGCCGCGCCGTAGCAGGCAAGGGCGTACGCGGTGTGCCATTCAGCGCCGTCGGCGCCGACATCAGAGCCACCAGGTCACGGCGGTCGCGGGGATCCAGCGGCCAGGTCGGGCAGGGGAAGGTGTCTCCCAGGCAGAATTGGCCCTCGAACGGACCGTCGTCGGCATGGACGGCGCGCAGGGGCTGGGGCGTGTCACCCAACACCCAGTTACTGACCCGCGTGCCCATGCGGGTGTGCCACAGCTCGGCGAACGGCGAGCCGTGATCGACGACGTCGCTGGCGTGGGTAAAGCCGGCCGTCGACAAAGGCGTCATGTGCAGGCGGAAGGGGATTTCGATGTCGGTGGCGTTGGGGTTGACGCTGCCGTTCTCCAACGGCTTGCGGTCCTCGTTCTGTTCGACCCGCATGACGGTGCCGACCAGCCCGCCCCGCGTCTGGGTGACGCCGCGACGGGTTTGCGCCAGATGCTTTGTCGCCTCGGCATTGACATAGAGTTTGAACTTCTGGCCGTTGCGCCCCTTCATCGGCTGCAGGACCTTGGCTTCGTCGGTGGACATCTGGTCAGGCGCGAGCGTCGCCTTGATTTCGTAGTCGATCAGGTCATCGATGACCTCGTCCGACAGGACAATGCCGGCATCGGCGGAACTGGCAATGGCCTCGGCGACCTTGCGGGCCGCGCGCTTCAACAGGGCCTCGACGGCCGGGTAGGCGTGCAGGGCGTCCTTCTGCTGGTTGGCAATAAAGGTGAGGCGATCGCGGATCTGGTCGAAGGCGTGCAGTTCGGTCATGACGCCGGGAAGGCTGCCGGCGCGGGTGTCGAGATTGAGCGGCCAGGCGGCGCAGGCATCCAGCACGGCCTGCGCGGTGAAGTCGATCTCACTGGTGCCCGACGGCATGATGTAGGCGAGGCGCGACGGGCCGGCGATATAGGCGCGCGCCGTATCGGCCTTGCTGATCGGCAGCTTGGCGCCCGGATCGGGATTGACCGCAACACTTTCGTTGGTCTGAACGTCGGGCATGCCCTGGCCCTGAGTGTCAGGCCAGGTGCTTTCCATGATGGCCTGGGGCTGGTGCTGGACGATCATCAGCGCACGGTTGCCGTTGCGGCGGATCTTGCGGTTCTTGCCGGAACCCGAGACATGAGCATTGACCAGGCGGATATTGAGCACCACCAGGTCGCGCGGACGGATCAGGGTGAATTCGGTCAGGTTATCGGCCAGCCGGAAGGCCTCGGGCGAGATGACCTGCAGGCCGTTGCCCTTTGGCACGACGATCTTGCTTGCATCCAGCACCTTGCGGGCGTCCTGACCCAGAACCGGGGCGGCGGCGCCTGCCAGCAGAAAACTGACGAGAAGTCGACGAGTAAGCCGGACCTCTTCCGCCGCAGCCTTGAGCAACGACTTGGATGTCGTTGATTTTGAAGGGGTCCTTCCGGCTTTGGCCGGTTTAGATGAGGGCGTTGCCCCCGTGTCCTTTTTGGACATGTCTGCACCCAACCCTGTTCTACACGTTGACCATATCAGGGTTTTTCCGGTCGTCTACCCCAATTTCGAATCAAAACCCTGTCGGTGTCCTCAGCGGACACGGACGTGGCGGCGAAGCACCAAACGATTATAGCCAGCAACGAAGCCGTTGCGCCTGCGGTAACCGGGTGTACAGTGTTGCGACAAGAATGGTGGTTCAAAGACTGGAATTTCTCATGCACAAATTGGCACGTTTCGTATCCTTGACCGCCATGATCGTCTTTGTCCCAGTAGGCTCGGCCTTTGCCGATGCCGAAAAGCCGGCGGCCCTGGTCGCGGACGGCATTCCCGCCGTTCCGGACGCCATGGTCGCCAAGACGCGGCCCTATATGGAGTTCCGCACCGCATCCTTCGCGTCCTGGAATCCCAACGACAAATCGATGTTGATCACCACCCGCTTCGGCAATACGGCACAGTTGCACCAGGTGGCCGGGCCGATGATGGACCGCCGCCAGATCAGCTTCGAAGCCGAGCCGGTCAGCGGTTCCTGGTCGCCAAAGGGTGATGTGCTGATCACCCAAAAAGATACCGGCGGCAATGAGTTCTTTCAGCTCTATAGGTTGAAGGACGGCCGGCTGACCCTGCTGACCGACGCAAAGAGCCGCAACTCCGGCAATGCCTGGAGCCAGGACGGGCAATATTTCGCCTATACCTCGACGCGCCGCAACGGCAGCGACAACGACATCTATATCATTGATCCGCGCGATCCGGCCTCCAACCGGCTGGTGGCCCAGGTCAAGGGCGGCGGCTGGAGGTTGAGCGATTTCGCACCCGACGGCAAAACCGCAGTCGTGGCGGAATATCTTTCGGTCACCAAGTCGAACCTCTATGTGCTCGACATCGCCTCGGGCGTCATGACGCCGATCGGCGACTTGAAGAAAGACATCTCGTATGGCGGTGCCGAGTTTGCACCAGATGGTAAGCTCTGGGTCACTTCCGACGAAGGCTCGGACTTCCAGCGACTGGGTGTTCTCGACGTCAAGACCGGCAAATTCACGCCGAAATCTCCCGAGCCGAAATGGGATATCCAGAGTTTCGACATCGCCGACGACGGCAGCTTTCTGGTCTACAGCATCAACGAAGCCGGCGCCGAAAAGGTCAAGGTGATGGACCTGAAGACCGGCGCTGTCCGCACCGTCGAAGATCTGCCAGCCGGCAATGTCGGTGGGATCGATATCGCACCGTGGGGGACGATCGGCCTGACCTTTACTTCGGCGCGCAGCGCCGCCGATGCCTACAGCATCGATCCGAAGACCCTGGCCGTCACGCGCTGGACGCAATCGGAGACCGGGGGGCTGGACGTCACAAAGAACGTCGAGCCGGAGTTCGTCGAAGTCAAATCGTTCGATGGCGAGCCCGTGTCGGGCTTCCTCTATCGTCCCGATCCTGCGAAATTCCCCGGCAAGCGGCCGTTGATCGTCAATGTCCATGGCGGGCCGGAATCGCAGTTTGCGCCTGGCTTTATGGGGCGGACCAACTACCTGCTCAACGAATTGGGCATCGCCGTCTTTTATCCCAATGTTCGTGGTTCGACCGGCTTCGGCAAGCGTTTTGTCGGCCTCGATAACGGGCCTTTCCTGCGGGAAGATTCGGTCAAGGATATAGGCGCCTTCCTCGACCGTTTCGACGCGGATGCCGGTATCGACAAGAACCGCGTCGCCGTTACCGGCGGCTCCTATGGCGGCTATGTCTGCTACGCCGCCGCCATCCGCTACGGCGCGCGCCTGAAGGGCGCCAACTGCGTCGTCGCTATCTCCAACTTCGTCACCTTCCTGGAAAATACCCAGAGCTATCGCCGCGACCTGCGCCGCGTCGAATACGGCGACGAGCGCGACCCCAAGCAACGCGCCAAGCTGCTGGAAATCTCGCCACTGACGGCGGCCGACAAGTTCAACATACCGCTGCTGGTGGTCACCGGCGCCAATGACCCGCGCGTACCGGCCTCCGAAGCTGACCAGATCATCGCCGCCGTTCGCGCCAAGGGCGGTACCGCCTGGCACCTGCTGGGCCAGGACGAAGGGCACGGTTTTGCCAAGAAGGTGAATCAGGACTATCAGTTCTGGGTGGGTCTCATGTTCTGGGAGCAGACCCTGCTGAAGGAGTAGGGGCATGAAAATCGCCGATATCGCCGTCCTGATCGTCGCCGCCTTGCACGGCGCCTTTCTGGTGCTGGAGATGTTCTTGTGGAACACGCCGTTCGGCCGAAAAACCTTCGGCCTGACGCCGGAATTCGCGGCACAGTCGGCCAAACTCGCTGCCAACCAGGGGCTCTACAATGGCTTCCTGGCGGTTGGCCTGGTGCTGGCGGTGTGGGGGCATGACTTTTATGCCAAGATATTCCTGCTGACCTGCGTCATCGTCGCCGGCCTGTACGCCGGGTTTACCGTCAAAAAGTCTATCCTGGTCATCCAGGCACTCCCGGCATTGATCGCCCTGGTGCTGCTGCACTTCCCGTGAGCGCCGCCGACGCCATCATAGAACTGTACGACCGGCGGGCCCTTGACTGGGACGCTGACCGCGGCCGCGACCTGTTCGAGCGGCCGTGGCTGGACCGGTTCGCGGCCCTGCTGGCGGTGGGCGGAACGGTGCTCGATAGCGGCTGCGGGTCTGGCGATCCGATCGCGCGACATTTCCTGGAGAGCGGATATAATCTGACCGGCGTCGACTCTGGTGGCAACATGATCGCCATCTGCCGCGAGAAGTTTCCCGACGCAGACTGGACCGTTTCGGACATGCGGGACCTCAATCTGGACAGGGCTTTCGACGGTATGCTCGCCTGGCACAGCCTGTTTCATTTGACGCCAGACGACCAGAGGAAAATGTTTCCCGTTTTTCGGAAGCACGCCAGATCGGGCACCGCACTGATGTTCACCTCGGGCAGCGACCACAACGAAATCGTCGGTCAATGGCACGAAGAGCCGCTGTATCACGGCAGCCTGTCACAAGACGAATATCGCACTCTGCTGGGCGCCAACGGCTTCGATATCGTGCATCACATCATCAGCGACCCGGCGTGCGGCAGCGCCACCGTCTGGCTCGCACGCGCCCGATGATCGTCTATGCCGACGAAGCCATGGTGGTCGCCGACAAGCCGGCGGGCTTGCTCAGCGTGCCGGGGCGGGGGCCGGACAAACAGGACTGCCTGGTCGCCCGTGTCCGCGATACCTACCCGGATGCGCTGACGGTTCACCGGCTGGATATGGCGACGTCCGGCCTGATCGTGCTGGGCCGTGGGCCCAACGCCCAGCGCGCTCTGTCGCAGGCCTTTGAAAACCGCCGGACGGAAAAACGCTATATTGCGGTGGTCCATGGCCATACGCCCGATGAAGGCGAAGTCAACCTGCCTTTGATCACTGACTGGCCCAACCGTCCGCGCCAGAAGGTCGACCACGACATCGGCAAGCCTTCCCTGACACGCTATCGCATCATAAGCCGCGACGACACAACCTCCCGCGTCGAGCTGGAACCGGTCACGGGCCGCTCGCATCAGTTACGGGTACATATGTTGGCCATCGGCCACCCGATTGTCGGCGACGAATTCTATTGCCCGGATATCCCAGCGCCAAGGATGTTGCTGCACGCCGAACGCCTGGCCGTGCCGCATCCGCTGACCGGCGAGATGGTGCGGTTCTATAGTCCGGCAGCGTTTTAGCGAGCCAAACAACCCCTCACCCCAACCCTCTCCCCTCGAGTGGGGAGAGGGAGCAATAGCGCTATATCTAGATGAATTAAGCAAGTCCGCTAAGGCTTCAGATCGCTTAGGACTCCCTCTCCCCACTTGAGGGGAGAGGGCAGGGGTGAGGGGCTACTGTCGAAGGTTTCCAACGCAGGCTGTGTGAAAAGTAACCCGGCGAGTTGCGTCGCCGGGTCAGTTTTCGGATCAAGGAGGTTGATCTTCAGAATGTCGTCCGTCCACCCGAGGTGTCGAAGGTCGAAGCCGTCGTGAATGAGCACTCTTCCGAGGCCATGAAACACACGGTCGCAGCGCTTTCATCGACGATGCCCAGACGCCCCATCGGAATTTTTGACCGCATATACTCGACCTGGCTCGGCGGCAGTTGCGCCAGGATCGGCGACTCGAATGTCGCCGGCGTCAAAGCATTGACGATCACGCCCTTGGTCGCCAGTTCCTTGCCCAGCGACTTGGTCAGCCCGATCACGCCGGCCTTCGAGGCGGAGTAGGCCGAGGCGTTTGGATTGCCTTCCTTGCCGGCCACCGACGCGACATTGACGATACGGCCATAGCCGTTGTCGATCAGGAACGGAATGACCTCACGGCAGCAATAGAACAGGCCGTTCAGGTTGATATCCATTACCTTCTGCCAGGAGTCCAAAGGGAACTCCCACAACGGCACAGTGGCGCCAGTGATGCCGGCTGAATTGATCAGGATGTCGATCTTGCCGAGGATCTCGTGGCTGGACTTGGCCGCCACCGCCACCGCAGCATGGTCCGACACATCCACCGCCACGACACCGACCGCGCCGGTATCGGCCTTGGAGGTTTCCAGTGCTTCCGGATTCAAGTCCCACAGCACGACCTTGCCGCCTTCAGCGGTGATCCGTGCCGCGGCCGCCTTGCCCAGGCCCGATCCGCCGCCGGTGACAATGGCGCAGCGGCCTGAAAAACGTCCTGCATAGATCATCCTAGGATCTCCAGGCCTGTCAGCGAGAACGGCACCACGGTCTGGCGCTGCTCGCCCAGCTTCGAGACGCCCAGATGCATGGTGTCGCCGGCGTTCAGGTAGACCGGGTTGGGCTTCTTGCCTTCGCCGACACCCGGCGGGGTACCGGTGATGACCAGATCGCCCGGCTGCAGCGTGATAAAGCGCGAAATGTACGAGATGCAGTGGGCGACGTTGAAGATCAGCGTCCTGGTATTGCCCGTCTGCATCCGTTGACCGTTGACGTCCAGGAACATGTCCAGGTTATGGACGTCGCCGACCTCGTCCGGCGTGACCAGCCACGGGCCGGTCGGCGCGAAGGTGTCGCAGCCCTTGCCCTTGACCCATTGCGAACCGCGCTCCTTCTGGAAGGCGCGCTCCGACACGTCATTGACCAGGACATAGCCGGCGACATGCGACAGCGCTTCGGACTTTTCGACATAGCGGCAGGTCTTGCCGATGATCAGGCCCAACTCGACTTCCCAATCCATCTTGGTGGCGTCGCGCGGCTTCATGACCTCGTCATTGGGCCCCGTCAGCGAGGTGACGGCCTTGGTGAAGAAGATTGGCTCGGGCGGGACGGGCAGGTTGGATTCAGCCGCGTGGTCGGCATAGTTCAGCCCGACGGCGATGATCTTGCCAATGTTGTTGACCGGCACGCCATAGCGCGGCGTACCCGAAACGACGGGGAGGGCGGCGATATCGAGCGCGGTCAGCTTGGCCAGTTGCGACAGACGCACCGTGTCGGGCGTCAGGTCGGAGATAATGCCCGACAGGTCGCGGATGTGGCCGTCGGAATCGACGACGCCGGGTTTTTCGGAGCCCTTAGGGCCATAGCGGCAGAGTTTCATGGTCTTTGGTCCTTTGGATTTACCACGGACCACACGGCCTTTAGAAATAGCCTGGAACCGCCGCGCAGCGGCATCTGCTGAAAAGGGCATCCACAGATTACACAGATTACACAGATTAGGTTGAGCTTTAATCTGTGTAATCTGTGTAATCTGTGGAACTCTTAAAGATGCAGCCGCTACGCGGCGGGTTCAGATACGTCTCGAAGTCCGCGTGGTCCGTTGTGAAAAATTAATGCGTATAGGGTCGGTACAGCTTGACGTCCGGATTGAGCTCAACCCCAAAGCCCGGCTTGTCCAGCGCCGAGACGTTCAGGCGGCCATTGACCGGCACAGGCTCACCCAGAAGCTGCGGATGGAACATCGGCGCGACGTGGTCGGCCTTGGGCGCCATCATCAGGAACTCGGCGAACGGCGAATTGTGACGCGTTATGACGAAGTGATACGAATAGACTGACGAGCCGTGCGGTACGACCATGATGCCGCGGGCATCCGCCATCGCCGAAATCTTCAGCAGTTCCGTCACCCCGCCGCACCAGCCGACATCGGGCTGGATCAGGTCGCAGCAGTCCATTTCCATCAACATTCGGAAACCCCAGCGGGTGGCTTCGTGCTCACCGGTGGTGACCAGCATGCCAGCAGGGACATTCTTCTTGAGTTGGGCATAGCCCCAATAATCGTCCGGCGAAATGGCTTCCTCGATCCACTTCAAACCGTGCGGCGCGCAGGCGTGCGCCAGCCGGGTGGCGTAGTTGACGTCCAGTGCCATCCAGCAGTCGTACATCAGCCAGAAGTCGTCACCGCACTTGGCGCGCATGTCGGCCAGAAGTTCGACATTCTTCTTCAGGCCCTCATCGCCCTCGATCGGACCGTGTAATAACGGAAGTTTGCCGCCAATAAAGCCCATTTCCTTGGCCAAGTCCGGACGCGCACCCGTCGCGTAAAACTGCAACTCATTGCGCACGGCGCCGCCCAGCATATGATAGACGGGTTCACCGCGCAGGCGCCCCATCAGGTCCCACAAGGCCAGGTCGACGCCGGAAATGGCGTTCACCACAATGCCCTTGCGGCCATAATACTGTGACGCGAAATACATCTGGTCCCAGATCGTCTCGTAATCGAACGGATCGCGGCCTTCCAGGAAACGGGCAAAGTGCTTTTCAACCATATAGGCTGCCGGCTCGCCGCCGGTGGTGACGGCGAATCCCGTCGTGCCGTCTTCGCACTCGATCTCGACGACCAGCGTTCCCAAAACGTTGATGCCGAAGGACTTGCGACTCTGGCGATATTCCGGATAGCGTCCCATCGAGGTGGCGATATGGTTGTCGATCCAATGGCCTTCGCCCTGGTCATGGTAGTCGGCACCGCCGCCGCCTTCGCCCCCCTTGATCACAGATGCGCGAATTTGCTTGATTTTAGAATGTTTTGACATAGTCTCACCATTTGGGACATATCTCTGGGATTCGGCATTGTTTTTGTCCCACAATTTGCATATGAGTTCTAAAGAATGAAACCAGCAGCGTCAACGGAGAATTTGCCTGAGGTCAGCGAGCCGAAGACGCTCGCCGGTGCGCAAACCCTTGTCCGCGGTCTCGACGTGCTGATGGCTGTTGCCGACAGCGGCAAGAACCTGCCGGAACTGTCCGAAGCCCTGGGCCTGACCCGATCCACCACCCACCGCCTGGCCACCACCCTTGTCGAACAGCGCTTCCTCAACTTTACGCCACGGGTCGGCTACAGCCTGGGGCCGCGTCTGCTGGAACTGGGCTATCTCGCCTCGCGCCAGATGAACCTGGCCCGCGTCGCCCATGACGACCTGGTCAACCTGGCCAAACAGACCGGCGACACCGTCCATCTCGGCATTCTCGACAATGGCCGCGCCCTGTATCTCGACAAGGTCCTGGGCACCCGCCGCATCGAGATCAGCTCGCGTATCGGTGAACGCCAGCCCCTGCGCTCGACCGGCATCGGCAAGGCGCTGTTGCTGGACGAACCCGAGAGCGCCTTACGCGACCTCTATGCCCGCGAAAGCCGTGATTTTCCGGGTTATCGCGTCTCGGAAGGCGACTGGCTGGAGCGCATGAAAAGCTACAGCCAATCCGGCTACGCGCTGGATCTGGAAGAAAACGAAGACCGGATCCGTTGCGTTGCCGCGCCGATCCGTGATGCCGCCAATCGTATCATCGGCTCGATCAGCGTGTCGTCGGCGGCGCAATATATGGACGATGCGCGCATGAAGGCGCTGACTCAGGACGTTCTGGCCACGGTGCGCGCCATCTCCGCCGAATTCGGCTGGAGCGAAAAACACTTAAAATAATGGGGAAGCGACATGCTTTTGGAAGGACAAAAGGTTCTGATCACGGGGGCATCGCGCGGTATCGGCCGGGCGACGGCGATCATGTGCGCCCGCCACGGCGCTGATGTTGGCCTGAACGTCTATAAAGACCCGGACGCCACCGCCGACGTCGTTGCCGAAATCGAAGCGCTGGGCCGCAAGGCCTTTGTCTATGACGGCGACGTCGCCGATGCGACCTCCGCTCCGGCCTTCGTCAAGGGCGCGGCCGCGGCCCTGGGCGGGGTGACGGCCTTCGTGTCCAATGCCGGCATCTGCCCCTTCCACAGCTTCCTCGACATGCCGCAGGACGTGTTCCTGCGTACCCTGAACGTCAACTATACCGGCGCCTACTATATGTGCCAGGCGGCGGCAAACCAGATGGTTGAACAGGGGGGAGGCGGTTCGATCATCGCCGTATCGTCGATCTCGGCCCTGGTCGGCGGTGAAATGCAGACGCACTACACCCCGACCAAGGCTGGCGTGCATTCGCTGATGCAGTCGACGGCGATTGCGCTGGGCCGTTACGGCATTCGCTGCAACTCGGTCATGCCGGGCACAGTCGCGACCGACATCAACAAGGACGACCTGGCCGATCCGGCCAAGCGCGAATACATGGAAAAGCGCATCCCCCTCGGCCGCATGGGCCATCCCGACGATATCGCCAAGGTGGTGGTCTTCCTGGCCTCGGACCTGAGCAGCTATGTCACCGGCGCCTCGGTCCTCACCGACGGCGGGATGTTCGTGAACCTGCAGTAATCCGACAAAGCAGCAGCTTCCCAAGCTGAATACGAGTTGCCTGAAATAAACATCATATATATGATGTATGAAAAATAACGGGAAGCTCCCAATGCCAAAATTCATCTTCCGCCTGTTGCTGGCCTTATGCCTAACCCTACCCAGTACGGTTTTAGCCCGCGAGAAAACCTCGCTTAACGCCGCTTGGCTGTTCCACAAAGGCGACGTCCCGGCTGCCATCGATCCGAACTTCCACTCTGATGGTTGGCAGTTGGTCACCCTGCCGCACACCTACAATGCGTCGGATGCCGGCGCCGGCGGGGACAAGGCGCGCGGCGAAGAGGAGGGCGTCTACTACCGCGGCCCGGCGTGGTACCGCCGTGAAGTGACGATTGCGCCGCAACCTGGCAAACGCTATTTCCTGCAATTCGACGGTGCCGCACTGATCACCGATGCCTGGCTCAATGGCAAGCCTGTCGGGCACCATGACGGCGGCTACGCCACGTTCCGCTTCGACATAACCGACGCCCTGACCTCAGGCCGCAATGCCCTGGCCGTCAAGGTCGACAACACCCGCGTCAGCCACATCGCGCCACTGACCGGGGATTTCAACGTCTTCGGCGGGCTGTACCGCAATGTGTGGCTGGTCAGCGCCGACGACATCCATGTCGACCTGATGGACCATGGCGGCCCGGGTGTCTACGCGACCACGAAAGCCATCACCAACGCCTCGGCCGATATCCATGTCAAAAGCCTGATCCGCAACGACACGGCGGCCGCCACGCCGGTCAAGGTGCGCACGACCATCCTCGATGCATCCGGCAAGACGGTGGCGCAATCCACGACCACAGTCACCGTCGCCGCCAACACCACCCTCCCGGCCGAAACCAACCTGAGCCTGAAGAAACCGCGCCTGTGGGCGGGCCGCAAGGACCCGTACCTTTATACCGTCAAAATCGAGGCCGGCAGCGACACTGTCACCGTCCCTCTGGGCGTCCGCACCTTTACCATCGACGTCAAAAACGGCGTTTTACTGAACGGAAAACCCTTCGCCGTTTATGGCGCCAACATGCAGCAACCCGGCCGCTACGGCAAAGGCACGGCTGTGTCCGACGCCGAGATTGACGAAGACATGCAGATCATGGACGAAATGGGCGTCACCGCCCTGCGCCTGGCCCATATGCAACACCACCCGCGCGTCTACGAAGAGGCCGACCGCCGCGGTATCCTGATCAGCACCGAAGCGCCCCTGGTCGACTTTATCGACGCTTCGGACGCCTTCAAAGCCAATGCGGTCGAGCAGATGCAGGAGTTGATCGCCCAGACCTACAACAATCCGTCGGTAGTGGTGTGGGGGCTGGGCAACGAGATCCGCTCCAACGACCCGGACCCCAATCCCGTGCTGGCGGCGCTGCAATCGGCGGCGAAGGCGATGGATAGCTCGCGCCCGACCGCCTATGCCCACTGCTGTCTGGACGATGACAATCCCGTCGCGCTGCACAGCGACATCGTCTCCTACAACAAGTATTTTGGTTGGTATTGGGGCGAATTCGAGGACATTGGTAAATGGGCTGATGAGGTCCACGCCAAACTCCCGAATCGCGTGATCGGGGTATCAGAATACGGCGCCGGCGCCTCGATCAAACATCAGGAGGACCTGCCCAAACGCACCGTCCCCCAAGCCTACTGGCACCCGGAGCAGTACCAGTCGGCCTATCACGAATCCAATTGGAAGGTGCTGAGCGCGCGGCGCTATCTGTGGTCGAACTTCATTTGGGTAGCGTTCGACTTCCCGTCCTTCCGCCGCAACGAAGGTGACCGCCCGGCCATAAACGACAAGGGTTTGGTGACCGAAGACCGCAAGACGAAAAAGGACGCCTACTACTGGTACCAGGCCAACTGGTCAGATAAACCGATGGTGCATATCACCAGCTCCCGCGACACGCCCAAGCGCGTCCGCAAGGTAACGGTGAAGGTCTATTCCAACGCCGCGACCGTGCGCCTGCGCCTGAATGGCAAGGATATCGGCAGCGAGCCGGTGGTTGACCATATGGCCACCTGGAAGATCGAGCTGAAGGACGGCGACAACGTCGTTGAAGCGGTCGCTGGGGATGTCACGGACAAGGTGGTGTGGAGCTATACGGACAAATTGCAATAACCTGAAATCGCTCTACTTTCCTTCTCCCCACTTGAGAGGAGAGGACGAGAGCGGAACGAAGTGAACGCGATCGGGTGAGCGGTTGAGGAAGACCGGATGACGACTGTTTCCAGCCAGGCCACCCCCTCACCCCAACCCTCTCCCCTCAAGTGGGGAGAGGGAGCAGAAGGCAAGTTCGCCCACTTTGGTTACTTACTCACAAACATGTATTCCCCTGAACCGACCTCTAGCGCTATCTTGCCGTCTTTGCGGCTCAACACCTTGACCTCGCGCGGCAAACTCTTGCCGCCTTCGGTGACGGAATTGCCCGGCAGAACCACCTCAGCCACGGCATTCGCCGGTACCGTCAGCTTCAACGAAAAGCCGCCTTCGCCCTGATCCCATTCGGTCGAGATCCGGCCCAGCACGCTGTCGTAATCGCCGCCACCGGTCTTCACCCGTCCATCAAGCACCGGGGCAAAGCGGAAGCGCCGGAAGCCCGGCTCGACCGGATCGATCCCGGCAATCCGCCGGAAGACAAACCCCGTCACCGCCCCCAAGGCATAGTGGTTGAACGAATTCATCGACACGTCGCCGACATCACCGTTCCACCGCTCCCAGATGGTCGTCGCCCCCTTGGCCACCATGTAGCCCCACGATGGGAACTCGGTCCGCAGCAACAGATTATAGACGATGTCAGAATAGCCGGCGTCGGCCAACACATCCAGGCTGCTCGGGGTCCCCAAGAACCCGGTGGTCAGCAACATGCCGCGGCGCTTGATCTCGGCGACCAGATGCGCCGCCGTCGTCGCGCGCTGCTCCGTCGGGACGAGGTTGTATTTCAACGACAGAATATAGCCCGTGTGCGATCCGTTGCCGACCGTCCCATCGGCCCGCACAAACGCCTTCACGTAGGCGGTGCGCACCTTCTCGGCCGTCGCACGATACACGGCCGCTTCGGCCGCGCGGCCGCTGGCCTGGGCCATCGCCGTCATCATATCCAGCGACATCTTCCACATCGCCGTGGCGACCAGGTCCTTGGGCGTGGTCGGATCACCGGGCTCCTTGGCGTCCAGCGCCACCCAGTCGGCATAGTCGTGGCCGCGCTTATTGAGCCACAGATAGTCCGGGTTATTGACCTCCAGGAAGCGCATATAGCGCGTCATGGCGTCCCAGTTCTCATCGATGACGCTGGTGTCGCCATAGCGCCACCACACCGTCCACGGCAGGATAACACCGGCATCGGACCAGCCGGGCGAAGCACCATGTTCGCCCCAGGCTTCATCCCAGGCATTGGGCGCGAAATCCGGAAACGCGCCGTCCTTCGTCTGGGCGTCGCGCACATCGTTCATGAATCGCCGCGTAAAGGCGACCACATTCATATTGAAGGCCGCCGCGTCCCAGAACACCCCGGCATCCCCCATCCACCCCAAGCGCTCGTCGCGTTGTGGGCAGTCGGTCGGCAAACCGACGAAGTTCGACCTCTGCGACCAAAGCGTATTCTGCCAAAGCTGCTGAATCACTGGATTGCCGATGCGCAGGTGACCGGTCTCCGGTAGGTCGCTGTGAATGACCTGGCCGACGACGTCCTTGGCATTCGGCGTGCCGGGATAGCCTTCGACCTGGACATAGCGAAAACCATGATAGGTAAAGCAAGGCTCCCACCGCTCATGGTCGCCACCTTTAAGGATATAGGTGTCGGTACATTTGGCGGCGCGCAGATTCGCCTGATCGACCTCGCCCGACGGCAGCAGATATTCAGCAAACTTTAATGTGACGGTATCGCCCGCCTGGCCCCGCACGATTAGCCGCACCCAGCCGGCAAAGTTCTGCCCGAAATCAAAGACATAAACACCCGGCTTTGGCTCAGTGATGGCATTGCTGGGCCGCGTCTGGGTCTGGCGGATCGGTTGCGAATCCTGCGCCTTTAGAGTACCCGCGGGCAATGGGGCCAATCCGGCGGCGTTCCAGCTCGTCGCATCAAGCCCGCCCTCGGACCAGCCGGCGATCTCCTTACGCGCGTCGTAGGTCTCGCCATTATAGATCTCGCTCATGACGATAGGTGAGGGGGTAATCCGCCACGAGTCGTCCGTCCCAACAGTCGTATGACTTCCGTCGGTGTAGGTGATTTCGAGCTGCGCCAGGTACCGCAGCGGCGGCGGACCATAGGCAAAACGCCCGGCCGGTGCATTGTAGCTACCATACCATCCGTCACCAACGATGGCGCCAATAGCGTTCTCGACGCCCGCTTTCACCAATTTTGTAACGTCATACGTTTGATATAACACGCTTTCGCGGAAGTCGGTGCTCTCCGGCGTCAGCAGGGCATCACCGACCCTCTGGCCATTGATCCAGGTCTCGTAGCCACCCAGGGCCGAGGCATACAGCCGTGCCCGCGCCACCGGCTTATCGGCCGAAAACGCCTTGCGCAGCAAATAGGCGCCTTTGCCGGGCAGGGCCTCCATCTGGTAGTCGGCTGTCTTGGCGACGGACCACGCAGCGTCATCGAACGCCGGCATCATCCATCCGGCATCGGCGACCAACGCCGTGCGCGTCCCGGCGCTGGAAAAACGCTGGGTGCGGCCGTCCTTGAACCTCGCACGGATCAGGATGGCCATGGCGTTTTCGGGTTGATACATGGCCAGGAAGCCATCCGGATCCTTGACCTCGATGGCGACGACATGATCGCCCTTGCCCAGCGACACGGTCGATTCCGCCACCTCGCTCTTGCCGAACCGCGGCGCGCTATCGTCGGGCAGGGCGACGGCCTTGCCATCCACCCACAGCCGGTAGCTGTTGTTGGCAATGGTGACTAGGGTCGTCTCGGCCGCTTCGGCCAGGTTAAACTTTAGGCGAAACTGGCGCGGCGCCTGGTTGGGCGCCCGGCCTCCCGCCACCCAGGTCAGGCCGGCTTCGCGATCGGCGCGCGAACCTTCGTCCTCGGCGGCGATCCACTTGGCCGACCAGTCGGATGGCTGCAACAGTGCCATTTCCCAGGTCGCCGGCATACTGCGCGCGCTGTTGCCATGATTGTCCGTGACCAGGACATCCCAGAAGACGCGTTGCCGCGACGCCAACGGCTTGCCGGCATAGGTCACATCGAAACACCTGTCCGACTCGACCTCGCCGGAATCCCACAGGTCGGCCTGGCCGCCGGCCAGCCCTTCATTCGACGACGCCACCCGCACGCGGTACCTGGTCTGCATCGTCTTGCGCTGGGGCGAGACGAGTTGCCATGACAATCGCACGGTCGCGTCATCAAGCCCGAGCGGATTGGTCAGGCTATTGGCCTGGAGGTTACGCACCACGAGTCCGCTTTGGGCCAGGGCGGGCGCGGCGGTGGCAACGGAGGTGAGGGCGGCGGCGGTCATCAACCCGCGACGGGACAGTTTCATCTGGCATTTCCTCGTTTATTTTTGTTTTTCCCAATAACGCGGGGGCAACCTTTTTGGCGATCTGAAACCGCCGCGCAGCGGCATCATCGTAAAAGGGGATGCACAGATTACACCGATTTCCGCAGATGAGGTGTGGTGCCCTTTCTTACTTCATCTGTGTAATCTGTGTAATCTGTGGACCCACTTAAGGAAAAATGCCGCTGCGCGGCGGGTTCAAATCATACTGCTTACGCCTGCTCGGCCAAACTATAGATGCGTTCCATCTCCAGCCAGGTCGAGCCCTCCGGTCCGAACGGCAGAGGCTTCTGGAACGTCCGCATCAGCGCATCCCACGCCGCAACATCCGGATTATCGCCATCCCGCTCAGCCTTTGCCGAAGGATCGAAATCCAGCCCCTGTTCCATGATCAACACCATGCGGTCCCCGACCTGCCAGATCTCCAACTCGCGGATATCATCCGCCCGGATAGCCGCCGTCACCGCAACCGGCACGGCCCCGGCCGCATGCCACGCCTTATACCGTTCAATCCGGTCGCCATCGTCGTAAATATCGACGGCATAGACCTTGCGTACCGTCGTCATTCGGGAATATTTTCCTTGAAAACAGCCTGGATGCGGATCGGGATAAACGGCTTCAGCGCTTCACCGCGAACGATCTGCGCCAGTTGATCGATCGCCTCGCGCGCCTCGACTCGCGGATTCTGGTCGATCACGGCATCTATCACCCCTGACAGCAAAAGCCGCCGCGTATGTTCGGTCAGCTCATGGCCGATGAAGACGATCTTGCGCGCCATGCCGGTCTCTTCCAGAGCCTTGGCGATACCGCGATTGCCGGCGCCGATATTGTAGATCCCGGCCAGTTCCGGATATTGCCGCAGCAACAACCGGCATTCCTCATAGGCGCGCTCGTCATTGTCCTGGACCTCGCGCAGTTCGACAATCGACAGACCGGGATAGTCCTCGCGCAGGATGTGCCGAAAACCCATCTCGCGCTCTTCATGGCCGCGATAGGACAGCGACCCGGCAAACAGAGCCAGCTTAGCCGGCCCCTTGGGCAGCAATCGCCCCAGCAGATAACCGCTCAGCCGGCCGGCGGCGCGGTTGTCGATACCGATATAGGATTCCCGCGGTACGTTGGAAATGTCGGAAATCAGGGTGACCACATGGGTGCCGGCATTGCGCACCTGACGCAGCGCTTCACGGACCAGCGGATGGTCCAAAGCAATCACCCCGACGCCGCGCGATTTCCCGGCCAGCTTCAGCAGGGTGTCGGCCAGCGCATAGGGATCGAAGCCCTGGATGAAGTGCAGCCGCAATTCGATATCGCCGCGGTCGGCAGCGACCTCTTCCAGCGCGGTGGCTAGGTTCTGCATGAAGCTGTTGCTGCCGCTGGGCAGCAGGAAGTCGAGTGCCACCGGCGCCCGGCTGATCCCGGTATCGGGCGATTGAGCGATGTAACCGAGCTTGGTGGCGGTCTGGAAGACGATGTCGCGGGTGCGGTCGCGCACGCCGGGGCGGCGGTTCAACACACGATCGACCGTGGCGGTCGACACACCGGCCTGGCGGGCGATGTCGATCAGGGTGGCGCGATCGGCCAAGTCGGTCTCCTCCGGGAGGTTCGCGCCGCTTCTGATGTAGCGCTGTTATGCATCAAAATACATCGCGTCGCCGGCACTGTGTCAAGCGGATTTATCGTGGTCGATCGGGGTGGCGGGCGCGCAGGTCCGGCTGTAAAAATGCTAACCATCGAAAAAATAATGACAAAATGCCAAGTCTCGGAGTCCATCACTAAAAATTACACGTATGATGTATGATGATCTGTTGACATCATCATCGATGCGTCTATGACTCTTAGCCAGCAAAAATATAAGCCGACAGGGACTTCGGAAATTACATGGCGCAGTTGTATCAACGCAGCTATACGCGTCGCGAACTGGCGGCCCACACCGGCCAACTCTCTCAGTTCGCCGGCGTCCGTCTGATGACCCTGGACGACGGGGTTGAACGCGGCGTGCGCATGCTGGAATTCCGCACCGGCAGCGGCCTGCGCTTCACCGTCATGGTCGACCGCGCCATGGACATTGCCGATTGCGAACACAATGGCCGCGCCGTCGGCTGGCATTCGCCATCGGGTTTCCAAAACCCGGCCCTGCATCAATACGAAGGCGAGGGCGGTCTGGCCTGGTTCCGTGCCATGTCGGGCCTGATCGTCACCTGCGGCCTCGACCACATTCTGTTCATGGACGAAGACGACGCCACCCAATACAACTACGGTCCCAAAAAGACGGTGAAGTCGTCGCTGCACGGCCGCGTCTGCACCATTCCCGCCCGCCTGACCGGCTACGGCGAAAGCTGGGACGGCGACCAATGCACCCTGTGGGCCGAAGGCATCGTGGCGCAGTCGACCGTCTTCGGCGAGGACCTGCACCTGATCCGCCGCATCGAAGCCACCGTCGGCGGCGACGATATTCGCCTGACCGATCGCGTGATGAATCACGGCTTCTACCGAACGCCGCACATGTACTGCTATCACATCAATGTCGGCCACCCGATCCTGGCCGAAGGGGCGCGCTACGTCGCCCCGATCAAGGACGTCGTCTGGGCCGCCCATGCCGGCGACGACTACCAAAAGCAAAATGTCGGCTATCGCACAATGCCGGCGCCGCAGATGAACTTCGACGAACAGGTCTGGCAACACGACATGGCGCCGGACGCTGACGGCAAGGTCAAGGTCGCCCTGGTTAACGACGCCATCGGCTTTGGCTTCGCGGTCGAGACGTTGAAATCGCAGTTCCCTGCCATGTACGAATGGCAAAACCTCCAGGCCGGCCATTATGCCTTGGGCATCGAGCCCTCCACCAACCATGTTTACGGCAAACAATTCGCCCGCGAACGCGACGAACTGATCTGGCTCGAACACGGCGACGAGCGCCGCTACGACACCACCCTGCGCATCCTCCCTGATGCCGAAGCCGTCCGCGCCTATTGCTCCCGCATAGCGGACGTCACACCTGCGCCGGAGGTGGACTATCCGGTCCCCTCCGGTCTTTTTCCCAAGATCGTCAGGGACTGACCCATATGCACGGCAAGACCATTCTTTATACCGGCGCGGCCGGCGGGCTAGGGCTCCAGACCACCTTACGGTTCCTCGAACGCGGCGCCACGGTGGTAGCGGTGGACCATGACGACGCCAAGATGGCCGCCCTGACCTCCGCCGCCGCCCCGATCACCAATGGCCGCCTGGTGCTGCTGCACAGTGACATGTCGGATCTCGACGGTTTCCGCGCCGGCCTGAAGCAAAAGCTGGAAGAAACCGGCGGCTTCGACGTCGTCATCAACAACGCCGCCATCTACCCGTCGAAACCGTTCGAAGGCTACACGGTCGAAGAGCATCAATTGGTCCAACGGGTCAATGTCGACGCCGGCATCGTCGCGGTCCAGGAAGCCTTGCCCGGCATGAAGGCGCGCGGTTTCGGCCGTATCGTCAATGTCGCTTCGGTCACCGTCTACGGCGGCTGGGCCCTGCTGTCGCCCTACGTCGCCTCGAAGGGCGCCCTGGTCGGACTGACCCGGGCCTGGGCGCGCGAATTCGGCGTCTACGGCATCACAGTCAATGCCATATCACCCGGCGCCTTTCCGACCGACGCCGAAAAGATCCATCCCGATCCTGACGGCTACACAAAGTTCGTCCTCGACCATCAGGCGGTCAAACGTCGTGGCCATGTCGGCGACATCGCCAATGCGATCGCCTTCCTCGCCTCCGAAGACACAGGTTTCATCACCGGCCAGACGCTGAATGTCGATGGCGGCTGGGTCATGCATTAACCCCCTGAAAAAACACACCATGTCCATCCTCAAAGGTATTCGCGTCCTCGACTGCTCCATCGCCATGGCCGGGCCGTTTGCTGCCCAGCGCCTGGGTGACATGGGGGCTGACGTCATCAAGGTCGAGCCCGTCACCGGCGAGTGGCAACGCCACGCCCCGGCCGGCGGCGCCTGGGGCAAGGAGATTAACGTCTCCTTCCTGTCGTTGAACCGCAACAAACGCTCCCTGGCTGTCGATCTGAAAGCGCCCGAAGGCAAGGCGCTGCTGCTGGAACTGGTCAAGACCGCCGACGTCTTCCTGCAAAACTACCGCCCCGGCGTCGCGGCGCGCCTCGGTGTCGATTATGAAACCCTGTCGGCGATCAATCCGCGCCTGATCTATGTCTCCATGTCGGGCTATGGCGAAGATGGCCCGTACAAGAACTATCCCGGCCAGGACCTGCTGCTGCAATCCATGTCCGGCGCCATGATGTCAGCCGGCCGCGCCGGTGAGCCGCCGTCGCCGGCGGGCCAATACCTGGTCGACGCCATCACCGCCTATTCGGCCTTCGAAGGCGCCCTGGCAGCCCTGTTCCATCGCGAACGGACGGGTGAGGGGCAAAAGGTCGAAGTTAACATGCTCGACGCCATAACCACCATCCAGATGCAGGAACTGTCGGTCTTCACGGTCGGCCATAAGCCTCAGGCGCGTTCGGCCGAACCGCACGCCCACTGCTATATCCGCGCGCCCTACGGCGTCTTCCGCACCAAGGATTCCTACCTGACCATTGCCATGGCGCCGCTGAAGCTGTTGGGCGAATTGCTGGGCGATCCCTTCTTCGAAAACCTGCAGGACCAGACCGATTCCTGGACCTACCGCGACGAAATCTACGCCCGCACCCAGGCCGGCCTGATGGCCAAAACCACCGACGAATGGCTGGCCCTGTTCCGCGCCGTCGATATCTGGGCCGGCCCGGTCTATGGTTACGAAGACCTGGTCAACGACCCCCAGATCGCCCACAACGGTACCTTTGTCGAATACGACCACCCGACCGAAGGCCGGGTCAAGGTGCCGGGCTTTCCGATCAAATTCTCCAAAACCCCGTCGACGATCGAACGCGGCGCCCCGCGCATCGGCGAACACAGCCGCGAAGTCCTCAAAAGCCTTGGCAAGAGCGATGCCGAGATCGATGCCCTGCTGAGCAGCGGTGCCATCCGTCAGGCGCCTGAACTGCAACATGCTTAAGGGCTCCGCCTTCAGAGGCCTGACCTGGGATCACCCGCGCGGCTTCAACGCGCTGGACGCGGCGTCCAAACGCCTCGACCTGACCTGGGACAAACACAGCCTGGAAGGGTTCGAAACCCACCCCATCGCCGACCTGTGCGCCCGCTATGACCTGGTCGTGCTGGACCACCCCCATGTCGGCGAAGCGGTCGCCGCCGACTGCCTGCGCCCGCTCGAAGATATTTTCACGGCCGACGACATCGCCACCTGGTCGCGCGACTGCATCGGGCCGTCCCTGGCCAGCTACCACTTTGCCGGCCGCCACTGGGCGCTGCCGCTGGACGCCGCGACCCAGGTCATGGCCTGCCGCAGCGATATCGATACAGTTCCAGTAAATTGGAAGGATGTCCTGGCCGCCCCGTCACTGGTCATGTCGCTGTCCGGGCCGCATGCCGCCCTGACGTTTCAGTCGATCTGCGCCAGCCTCGGCGACCGTTGCGGCGGCGACACCTTCGTCACCCGCGACACCGGCGAGGAAGCCTTCGACCTGCTGGCGCAACTGACCGCCAACAGCCCCGAAAAACTGCGCGATTCCAATCCGATCGCCATCCTGCAATATCTCTGCGACCACGACGACGTCGCCCTGTGTCCGCTGGTCTACGGCTATGTCAACTACGCCCCGCGCCTGCGTTTCGCCAATGCGCCTTCCGGCCCTGCCGGCATTGGCAGCACCTTGGGCGGGACGGGAATTGGCATTTCCAAAAAATGCGAACTGACACCGGACCTGCTGGACCACCTGCGCTGGCTGATGTCGCCCAATACGCAGATCGACTTCATTCCGGCTCATGATGGCCAACCCTCTCTGCGCGCCGCCTGGCTTGACGGCGGCGTCAACGCCCGCTGGGGCGCCTTCTACCGCAACACCTTCAATACCCTGGAAGCCGCCTATGTCCGTCCGCGCCATGACGGCGCCATTCGTTTCCAAACCGCCGCTTCGCAGCGCCTGCGCGATGCCCTCTATGACGGCACCACGCGCAACCTGATCGACGACCTGAACGCCCTGTACGAGGCCACCCAATGACAGATGAACTCCTGTTCGAAGTGGACGGCCATATCGCCGTCATCACCATCAACCGCCCGGCCAAGTTGAATGCGATGACGCCGGACATGGCACACGCCCTGGAACACGCGATCGCGCAGTGTAATGCCTCGGACACCATCCGCTGCATCATCGTGACGGGGGCAGGGGAGCGCGCCTTCTGCGCCGGCTCGGATATCCGCATCTTGGACGACTACGAAACCCCGTGGCAGTTCCGTAACCGCGACGACTATTGCGACGCCATCCGCCTGTGCCAGAAGCCGACCATTGCCGCAGTCAACGGCTATGCCTTCGGCGGCGGACTGGAGACGGCGATGTCGTGCGATATCCGCATCGCCTCGAACAACGCCCAATTCGCCGCGCCGGAAATCAAGCTGGGCTGGATCGGTGGCGGCGGCATGGCGGCAGGCCTCGTCCATTCGCTCGGGGGGGCCAATGCGGCCCTGATGATCCTGACCGGCGATCCGATTTCGGCGCATAAGGCCGAGCAATGGGGCCTGGTCTCCGAAGTCACTGAAGTGGCCGATTTGATGCCGCGCGCCCGTGCGATTGCGCAAACCATTGCCTCCCGCGCCCCGATCGCCGCCGAAACCGGTAAGTTGAACCTGCGAGCCGCCCACACCATGCCGTATGAAAAAGCCGTGGAATACGAGCGCGACCTGCAAACCATCTGTTTCGCCACTGAAGACGCCCGCGAAGGCCGCGCCGCCTTCAAGGAAAAGCGTGCACCGGTGTTCAAGAGACGCTAGACGACTGTTGGACAACCGCTTCTTTTTCTCCTCCCCGCTTGTCGGGGAGGGGGACCGCTCGAGTGAGTGGAGGCCTAAGGTCGAAGACCGAA
>NZ_GL883080.1:282058-285151 GCF_000204015.1 Asticcacaulis biprosthecium C19
GGCTGTAGCGAATGAGGTGCGGTGGTGGGGTTTCTTACTTCCTTTGAGCGATCTCGATAGTCACAAGGAAGGTAAGATGCCCCACCACCATTCGCTGCGCTTCACTGCGTTACGCTTGCTCATAGTCCCCCTCCCCGACAAGCGGGGAGGAGAAGATAAGACATCTGCCTAGTCTCGGATCTCAAATGACCAAGCCGAAAATCCTCATCACACGTCCCTGGCCCGCCGGCGCGCAGGCCTATATGCAGTCGCGCTACGACGTCACCGTCAATGACGCAGCCCCCCTGACGCCGGCGCAGCTCAGCGAAGCGATGACGCAGTACGATGCCGTGTGCCCGACCGTCACCGACAAGCTGACGGTGGAAGTCTTCGCCACCCCCAATGCCCGGGTGAAGATGATCGGCAATTTCGGCGCCGGCTACGAGCATATCGACATCAACGCCGCCAAGGCCGCCGGTATCACCGTCTCCAACACCCCCGACGTCCTGACCGAAGCCACGGCCGACATCGCCTTGATGCTCATGCTGATGACCTCGCGCCGCGCGTCCGAGGCCGAACGGCAACTGCGTGACGGCGGCTGGAAGGGCTGGGGCACCACCGCGATGATGGGGCAATCGCTGCAGGGCAAGACCCTGGGCCTGGTCGGCTTCGGCCGCATCGCCCAGGCGACGGCGCATAAGGCGCGCCAGGCGTTGGGCATGGAGATTGCCTATTACAGCCGCCGCCAGGCCGCCCCCGACATCGAAGCCGCCCACGGCGCGCGCTATGTCGCCTCACTCGACGAACTGGCGGCGCAGTCCGACATCCTGTCGCTGCATACACCGGGCGGACCGGAAACCCACCACATGGTCAATCACCGCCTGCTCAGCCTGATGAAAAAATCAGCCATCCTGATCAACACGGCGCGCGGTTCGGTGGTCAAGGAAGACGACCTAGCCGAGGCCCTGAAAGCAGGCACTATCTGGGCGGCAGGCCTCGACGTGTACGAACGCGAACCCATCGTCCACGACGCGCTTTTGCCGCTGAACAATGCCGTGCTGCTGCCGCACCTGGGCTCGGCCACGGTCGAAACCCGCGAAGCCATGGGCATGCGCGCCGCGCGCAATGTCGACCAGTTCTTTGCCGGCGAGGCCGTCGGCGACCGGGTCGCATGAATACTTTACAAGACCGAGTCCATGCCGCCGTCGTGCTGTGGAGCGCACCGGGCAAGCCGCTCGTGCTCGGCATCTGCGGGGCGCAGGGCTCCGGCAAGTCGACCCTGGCCATCGGCCTGAAACGCTTGCTGGAAGGCGAGGGTCTAAACGTTGCCCCGATCTCGCTCGACGACCTCTACCTGGCGCCGGAAGACCGTCCCGTCCACATCCATCCGCTGTTCGCCACGCGCGGCGTTCCCGGTACGCACGACGTCGACCTGGGCCTTCAAACCTTCGACAGCTTGCTCGCCGGCAAACCCACAGCTCTGCCGCGCTTCGACAAGGCCAATGACAGACCGGCCCCCAGCGAAGACTGGCCGGTGGTGACGGCACCCGACATCATTCTGTTCGAAGGCTGGTGCGTTGGCGCCGATTATCAGTTCGACAGCGAACTCGACACACCGGTCAACACCCTCGAACGCAACGAAGACCCGGACGCGACCTGGCGGCGCCATGTCAACAACCAACTGGCCGGGCCGTACCGCGATCTGTTCGCCCGAATTGACCGTCTGGTCCTCCTGGCGGCGCCCGGTTTCGAGGTCGTCCAGGCCTGGCGGACCCAGCAGGAACACGACCTGTCCCGCATGTTGGAAAACGAAGGCCGGACCGGCAAAAAAGTCATGTCCGACGCCGAAATTGCGCGTTTTATCCAACACTATGAACGCCTTACCCGCTATATCCTGCGCGAAATGCCGGTGCGGGCCGACCTGACCCTGCACCTCGATGCCGACAGGGGTTTGCTATGATCATTTCCGCCGCCACGGATTACCGCGAAGCCGCTCGGCGCAAGCTGCCGCGCTTCCTGTTCGACTATCTCGACGGCGGTTCCTATGCCGAAGCGACCCTGCGCGCAAACGTCGACGACCTGTCGCGCCTGGCCCTGCGTCAGCGCATCTTGAAAAATGTCGCCGACCTGTCGCTGGAAACCGAACTGTTCGGTGAGAAACTGGCCATGCCGGTGGCCCTTGCGCCGGTCGGCCTGGGCGGTATGTATGCCCGTCGCGGCGAGGTCCAAGTGGCTAAGGCGGCCAAGAAAGCCAACATCCCCTACATCATCTCGACCGTGTCGCTCTGCCCGCTGAAAGAGATCGTTGAAAAATCCGGCCACAATGTCTGGTTCCAGCTCTATGTCCTGAAGGACCGCGGCTTCATGAAGCACGCCCTGGAGCGCGCCCAGAGCCTGGGCGTGACCAAGCTGGTCTTCACCGTCGACATGCCGGTGCCGGGCGCGCGCTACCGCGACAAACATTCGGGCATGAGCGGTGATTTCGGCCCGATCCGCCGTATGGTCCAGGCGATGTTCAAACCGCAATGGGCGTGGGATGTCGGGGTCAATGGCACGCCGCATGATCTCGGCAATGTTTCGGACTATCTGGGTAAGGCGACGGGTCTGGAAGACTATATCGGCTGGCTGGGCGCCAATTTTGATCCGTCGATTTCGTGGCAGGACCTGGAATGGATCCGCGACATCTGGAAAGGTCCGATGATCATCAAGGGCATACTCGACCCGGAAGACGCTCGCGACGCGGTGCGCTTTGGCGCCGATGGCATCGTGGTGTCGAACCATGGCGGCCGGCAACTGGATGGTGCACTGTCGACCACGCGCGCCCTGCCTGCGATTGCCGATGCGGTGGGCGACGATTTGACCATACTGGCCGATTCCGGCGTGCGGACGGGGCTGGACGTGGTGCGGATGCTGGCCTTGGGCGCCAAGGGCGTGTTGCTGGGCCGGGCCTATATCTACGCCCTTGCGACGGGCGGCGAGGCAGCGGTGAGCAACCTGCTGGGCCTGATCGACAAGGAGATGCGCACGGCCATGGCTCTGACCGGCGTGACGCGGATCGACCAGATCAATGAAAGCCTGCTGGCCGAGCGGGTGAACCGGAATTTGTAATCGGCA
>NZ_GL883080.1:285165-367773 GCF_000204015.1 Asticcacaulis biprosthecium C19
AAACGACGGAAGTCACGGACAGAAACGGAAAGAAGCGGAATTTCGGTTATGGCACCTCCCACGCGAAGCGCCATTCTTGCCTCATCTTGATTAGTGTCGCGCCGTCACGTCCGCATCCAAAATACAGCACAACCGCGTGCGCATTGACACGAGAAGGAAGGCGCTTCGCGCGGTTTCAGGTTATCCTGAATTCCGCTTCTTTCCGTTTCTGTCCGTGCCTTCCGTCGTTTGATTCCACTGTAAAACTCAGGGCTTGCTTCCCGGCGTATGGAATTTCGGACACTTGCCGCCGGGATACTGCTTCGGATTACCCGGCCCCACACAGGCCTCAGACGGCGCCTGCTGTTGCGATGTCGCCTGCGGTTTGTCACGCCCCGCCGGCAAATCCGCCCCCGCCTTCTCCATCACCTTGCGCGCCTCAGCCGGCCAGTCTTTGTCGGTGACAAGGTTGTCCTGGGTCACGCTGTTACCCGACTCAGGGTTCCACCTCCCCCCGACCTGATTGCTGTCGTGCCAGTTGCCCGTGGCGATATTGTCGGTGGTGATCCCGCGCGTATATTGCTTGCCCACCGTATTGGCATTCAGCCACCAGCCGCGCGTCTCGACCACATTGCGTTCGATCCGCAGATGTTTTGAACCCTCATCGACATAGATCCCGATGGCGCCACCGATGTCTGAGATATGGTTCTCGCGGATGACACCGCCCGGATTGGCCGATAAATTATAGATGGCGCCGCCATCCTTGTACCAGGTCTTCACGCCATGCACCCGGTTGTTGGCGACGATCGTATTGCGCAAGGTCGTCGGCGTGTCATAGACCTTGTTGACCTCATAACCGCGCTGGTTTTCGCGATAATTCGGATTACCCCCGGCGTCGTTGTAGCCCCAACCCCAGCCGATATCGATGGCGTCATACGGCGCCTCCGAGATGTCATTATGCACGATCCTTGCGCCATCGACATAGGTCGTCAGCACCGCAGCGTTTTCCTTATAGTCCTGTGATACATTTGTTATAACATTGTTTTCAATAACAATATTTCGGTTCACCAAGCGCGGATCCTCCGGATGGTGCGCCGGCTCGCGCACCCCGCCGGCCATAACCGCGCCGCCACCCAGCATCGAGAACCGCGAATTGCGCACCGTCACGCCGTCCACTGCCAGCCCCTGACCCGAGGCATGGGCATTAGCGTCATTGCCGATCCCAAGCGCAATCTGGCCCAGGTGCGTAAAGCTCATGCCATCAAAAACCACATTCTTTGCCGCCGAGACCTGCACCGCCGCCGGCATCTGGCTCCACCTTTGGCGCAAGGTCTCGAACTCGACACAGCCCCAGCCGCAGCTCTTATAGGCATCGACCGGCCGCACCGCCGCGGTCTCCACCAGATAGGCGCCGCTTTGCTGGCTGGCATACCCGGTCGGCAGCGACGGCCCCATCCACGAGGTATGCGACAGATGCAACCCCTTGAAGCTCAGGTTCTTTACCGGCGCATCCAATGTCCCACCAACACTGATCAGATGATCCAGACGCGGCAACACCACGCTCAGTGCCGCAACATCGGCATCGGGCGGAATGCGGATATAGAGCTTGCCGGCCTCGGGATCGATGTACCACTGGTAGGAATTGGAATGCCACTGATTGGTGACACCGAACAACTCAGGGGCATTGACCAGGAACAGCCGCGAATCGTCGGGAAAGATCGGACTGCTGATCGTGTCATACCCGAACGCATTATTATCCCACGACGGCTGCTGCATGATCAGTGTATCGCCATAGATCGCCTTCACGGGCGCGTAACGGTCGGTGAAAAAGCCGGTATATTCCATCTCCAGCCGGTGAGGCTGCTTCAGCTTGGCGATATAGCCGTGCTCTGCATCCTTGAGGATCAGGCTGGTCGGGGTGAACTCGACATCTTCGCGCTTCAGCTCGATCTTGGGTCGCTCGGCGGTGACGCCGTTGATCCACAACTGGCGTGAATCCAGCCCCTTCGGCGTGTCGGCGACATAGACGTTCTTTTCGGCATCAAACAACGTAAACCCACTGACCGTCATGCCGCCGGAAATCAGCGGACCGGCCTTATTGGCCGCCTGCCATGTCACCGTAAACCGGCCCTGGCCGCCATCGGCCGTGCGGAAATTTAGCGGCTTATCCAACACATAGACCCCGTCACCTAAGGTGACGATGACATCGTCCTTGGTGTTGACCGCGCGCACAGCTTCCTGGGCGCGGGGGAAGGTGCGGAAGGGCCGCAACTTGCTGCCGTCGCCTGTATCAGAACCGGAGGGCGACACATGAATGCGGATGTCGGCTAAGGCCGGAGAGGCGAGGGCCAGGACGGACGCACTCAGCAACAGGCAGGCAATACGCGGCATGGCTTACTTCCGACTATTATCATATGATGTATGATGAATTTTGCACGGAATGGAACCCGGCGCAATAAAAAAGGGCATCCGAAGATACCCTTTTAGATAGGAAAGCTTCTAACCTTCTTAGCCCACCCCGTTTACGGGGTAAGCGCAGCGAAAGTATAGCTTTCGCCAGCGCATGGCGCGAACCGCAGGGCGGGGCTCTTTCTTAAGGAGTCAAAATCAGCCGCCGCTAATATCAAGCCGCCCCGACCGTCTGTTTCTGACTGCCTAACCCCTGGATGCCCAACTCCATGACATCACCGACATTGAGGTAGATCGGCTCCGGCTTTTGCCCCAAACCAACCCCCGGCGGCGTACCGGTCGAGATAACATCACCCGGATGCAGCGACATGAACTGCGACACGTAGTGGACCAGGAAGGCCGGCTTGAAGACCATGGTCGCCGTGTTGCCGTTCTGGAACCGCTTGCCGTTTACATCCAACCACATGGACAGGTTGTTGACATCGCCGGCTTCGTCCTTGGTGACGAGCCACGGGCCGATCGGACCGAAGGTATCGCAGCCCTTGCCCTTGTCCCAGGTGCCGCCGCGTTCGATCTGGAAGTTGCGCTCCGACACGTCGTTGATGGTGCAATAGCCGGCGACATAATCCAGCGCCTCGGCTTCAGAGACATAGGACGCCTTCTTACCGATGACCACGCCCAACTCGACTTCCCAGTCGAGCTTGGTCGAACCGCGTGGCTTCAACACTTCGTCATTGGGACCGACGATGGCCGAGGTCGCCTTCATGAAGATGACGGGTTCGTCCGGCACGGGCAGGTTGGATTCCGCGGCATGGTCGGCATAGTTCAACCCGATGCAGATGAACTTGCCGACGCGACCGACGCAGGGACCGTAGCGCGAGCCTTCAGGCGCCGTTGGCAACGACGCAGGATCGATGGCGGCAATCTTCGCCAGGCCTTCGGGCGACAACACGCCGCCGGCGATATCATCGACATGTCCGCTGAGATCGCGGATCTGGCCATCGGCGTCGAGCAGGCCGGGTTTTTCGGAGCCCGTAGGGCCAAAGCGGAGCAGTTTCATGGGGAGGTCCTGTGGACTGAGGAGTGTGGTTTCGGCTGTAAGAAGGGTTGTCCACAGATAAGCCAGATAAGCCAGATGGACAGCTTTTCTCGCGCCCAATCCTGCCAGTCACTTATCGACGCGCTTTGCGCGTCATTAAAAACCGTTAGAATTCAGAGCGGTACGTGCCGACCGCGCGGATCGTCTGGCTTATCTGGCTTATCTGTGGACAACCCTTCTTTCTTTAGTTGAGCCAACCGCCGTCGATAATATGGGCCTGACCCGTCGTAAAGGTGGATTCGTCCGACGCCAGGTAAACCGCGAACGCCGCCAGTTCTTCCGGCGTGCCCAACCGTCCCGAAGGCTGCCGCGCCAGGAACGCTGCCCGGCCTTTTTCGTAGTCCCCAGTATCGCGCATCCGCTGCTGCAGCGACGGCGTGTCGATGGTCCCCGGACAGATGGCGTTGCAGCGAATACCCTGCTTGACGTGATCCGCGGCCACCGCCTTGGTCAACCCGATGACGGCCGCCTTGGACGCGCCATAGGCCAGCCGGTTCGCCACCCCCTTCAAAGCCGCCACCGACGCCATGTTGATGATCGATCCCGACCCGCGCGCCAGCATGCCCGGCAGCACCGCCCTGATCATGCGAAACTGCGCCGTCACGTTTAAAGCAAAGGCAAGCTCCCAATCCGCATCGGAACAGTCCAAAATCGTCCCGGCGTGGACCACCCCGGCGCAGTTATACAGCACGTCGATTTCGGGAAATTCCGCCGCGATGTCCATGACCGCCACCGGATCGGTAACGTCCAACTGACGCAATACGACACCAGCGAAACCGTCCAGCAGATCCAGCCGGACATCGGTGGCGATGACGGTGGCGCCTTCGCGCAAAAAGGCTTCGGCGGCGGCTCGGCCCATGCCCTGGGCGGCCGCGGTGACGAGGGCGGTTTTGCCACTCAGACGACCCATAACTCACATCCTATACATAATACGTATGATGACGTGTTTTAAGAGTCACGGCCCAGGGAGTCAAGCCGGTTGAACGGAAATTACGGTATCGCCTCCGCTGTCGCCTGACCCAACGGCGTATTCGGCGGTGGCGGCACCACGACCGAATAGACGGCGACGAAAAGATAGAGAATTACATGCAGGCCAAGCGCGACGATAAACAGCCAGCGTCGCTTCGTCCAGGCGGCTAATCCGACCAGAACGAGATAGATAGCCAGATTCATCGAGTAGCTGATCGCCAGGACCACGCCGTTCTCACGCGTAAGGTTCACGGCGTAGGTTCCGCACATCCCAAGCAGGTTGGCCACGATCAGCAGGCAAAGGGTCGTGCGCTTATTGGTCCAGAAATGCTGGTCCAGAGGCACGGGTGTGTCGCTCTCGTCGGGGAAGACCAGGGCGGCAGCAATGAAATAGACGACGGCGACGACCAGCCCTCCGACAAGTAGCCCATAGCTGAACGGCAAGGTCCGATAATTGACCCAGGCGGCCTCCCAGAATGACGTGATGTCCAGCGCGACGAAGATCGCGAGCAGGGGCGTGAGCCATCCGACGGGCTGCCTCCGGCGATGCTTGAAAGCCCGCGCCGCGCCGGTAGCCAGGACTGCCACGGACAATCCCAGAAGCAGGCCGTAGAAGCTGAAAAAGAACTCGAACGGGCTCATGGAGGTCTCCCTTACCGCACTTTGGCTTGAAGGAATCCGGCGCCATTGTCCACGGGTTTTACAGTGGCGGCAAACGGCGCTTTACGGTCTGGGATTTGACGATCGATGTGCTGGTCTGAGCCTTGTCTATGATCCGGTCGAGTATCTCGTCCAACTGGGCAATCGACCGCAAAACCAGCCGGACAATAAAGCAGTCATCCCCGGTCACCTTGTCGCATTCGATGACTTCCGGGATTTCGCTTAGCAGGTTCTGGACGATATAAAGCTTGCCAGGCAGGGGCTTGACCCGGACAATGGCCTGCAGAGTGTAGCCCAGGGGCTCCAGCGCGACGTCCACGGAAAACCCCTGAATGACGCCGCGTTCCTCCAGCCGTCGCAATCGGTCGGAGACGCTGGGCGAGGACAGCCCGACCCGGGCGGCCAGGTCTTTAACCGACAACCGGGCATCCTCGGCAAGGGCGGAAATCAAACGACGGTCGATATCGTCAATCAAAGGAAGTCCTCGTGCAATGCCTAAGATAATTAGGCCTTTTGCTGAAAAATCCTTGTGATGTCCATAGATGCCAGGTTCCAATCCGCGTATTTTTGCGCTTCACCTCCCGATCTTCGATGGGCAGCTGATGAACAAGCGGGACCTCTTCGGGCCGCCCTTCAAGCCGCAGGAGCGCCTTATGAACGACACAACCCGTGGCACTGCCGAAATGACAGCCGCCATGTTCATATCCGGTACCATCGGCTGGTTCGTCGTGAAGTCCGGCCTCCCAATCCCGCAAGTCGTCTTCTATCGCAGCCTGTTCGGAGCGCTGACCCTGACGGTGATCTGCCTGGTGATGGGCCTGTTCAAACCTGGCGCTATCACCTGGCGCCAGGCCGGACTGGCGGCACTCGGCGGCCTTGCACTGGTCAGCAACTGGCTGCTGCTGTTCGAAGCCTATCCGCGCGCTTCTATCTCGATCGCCACGGCGGTGTACAATACCCAACCCTTTATGCTGGTCGGTCTTAGCGCGGTCTTTTTTCGTGAAAAGGTCGCGCCGGCCAAACTGACATGGCTGGTCGCGGCCTTTGCCGGAGTCCTGCTGATCGTGCAGGCCAAATCCGGGCCGTCCGGCGGCGACTACCTCACCGGAGTCCTCCTGTCCGCAAGCGCGGCATTCCTGTATGCGGTCGCCGCCCTGGTGGCGAAGCGCCTGAAGGGCGTGCCACCGCACCTGATCGTGCTGATCCAGGTCATTATCGGGATCGTCGTCTTCCTGCCGTTTGCCCGTTTTGACGCGCTTATGACCGGGGAAAGCTGGGCTATGGTCCTGTCGCTTGGAGGGATACACACCGGCGTGATGTTTATCCTGCTTTACAGTGCCTTGCAGAAACTGCCGACGACCTTGGTCGGGTCCTTATCGTTTATCTACCCCGTGGTGGCCATCGCGGTCGATCATATTGCGTTCGGGCACCGCCTGGATGTGGCCCAATGGCTGGGCGCCGGTATTATCCTGCTGTCGGCGGCAGGTATGACACTGGGCTGGACCTGGCCGCGCCGCGTTCCGGCCGAGTAGTTTCGGGGCAACCGAGCTTGCCCCGTGATCTTGCTCCATGACCTTGCCCCGTGACGTGGTCGGCGCCGATCACGCCGGAGATCTCGGCCGACAGGTTCTGGACGATATGCACGTGGCGGGTAAGGGCTTGAAACCGACTCGGGACGCACCGGGTGCTTACGGAACAGGACTCAGGTCAATGCGCCGGCATCTCTCCATTGCCGCACGGCCTTCTGCGCCGCCAGCCGCCGCACGGCATTGGTGACAAATTTTCGACCCTCGGGCTTCAGCCGCCGAAAATCCTCCAAAAGACGCGCTTCCTCAGCGGTCAGTGTCTCCGGAACCACTGGCACTTTCGGTGAAGCCGCAGCCGCCGTGCCCTTTGCACCGTCAAAGAAGTAGCCGATCGGCACGTCCAACGCGCCGGCAATCTCATACAGTTTTGACGCGCTGATCCGGTTGAAGCCGCGCTCGTATTTCTGCAACTGCTGAAAGCTGACCTTCAACTGGGTCGCCAGTGCCGGCTGGGTGATCCCAAGCTCTTTGCGTTTCAGCCGAACGCGCTCGCCGACATGAAGATCGATCGGGTGGGCCTCCGTCTGGTCTTTCGACGGTGCCAGGCGCGGTGCGGTGTCTTGGTGCGTCATCATGCGGCACGTATCCCGTTTAAAAAGCCATCGGCGGCGGTTTGCAAATCCTGCATCTGCGACGACAGGCGGTGGATCTCGTTCAGGGCCTCGCCAGCCTTGAGCCCGGTATGTCCAGCGATTTTCGACAAATCTCCGACGGTGGTGCTGATCTCCCGGGCCGAGGTTGCGACCTCTTGCGTCGACTGCGAAATCTCGCCGACGGCGGCAGATTGCTGGCCGGCGGAATCCAGGATCCCTTGCGAGATTTCCTTCAGCCGCAAAACGCCGTCGGAGACCAAAACCATGACGTCGGCTGCATGCGCCGTCGCCTCCTGCACGCCCCTGACCTGGAGATTGATTTCCTCCGTCGCCCGGGCGGTTTGCGCCGCCAAAGCCTTGACCTCGGCGGCGACGATGGAAAATCCCCTCCCGGCATCCCCGGCGCGGGCGGCTTCGATGGTCGCATTCAGCGCCAGGAGATTGGTCTGGGATGTGATCGTGGAAATCAGGCTGACAGCCGTGCCTATGCGCTGTGCTGCCGACTTCAATTCGTCGACCACGCGCATGGCCGCTTCGGCTTCTACGGCTGCCGTGACGGCGGCGTCGGCGGCTATGTGCGCCTGTGAGGCAATGGTCTGCGACGAGGCGGACATCTCTTCGGTCGCGCTGGCGACCGACTGCACATTCATGCTGGTCGCCTCCAGTTGCGTTGCTGCCTCGGCGCTGCGCTGCGATGTCGTATCGGCATCGCTGGTCAGTTCGCTGGCCGAACTGGCAAGGGTTTTCGCAGATTCGGCCAAGCGACCGACGACCGCAACCAACGTCCGCTCGAATTCATCGGCCAGGTCCAGCATGGCAAGTCGCCGATTGTTGATCGAGGCCTCTTCGGTTTCGTGCTGGATCAGCCGCATCCGTTCCGTCTGCGCCAGAGTTTCCTTGAACGCCGAGAGCGTTTCAACGATTACACCGGTTTCATGGCGATCGGACTGATAGGGAATGGCCGGCACGGCTTCGCCGCGCGTCAGTTTCTGCATCAGGCTGGACAGCACGGAAAGCCGTTTCGCCAGGCCGATGCCGATCAACTGGCTCAGCCCCAGGGCAATTACCAGCGCCAGAAGCGAAAACGCCAGTTGCAGTGACATTGTCGTTTTCGTCCGGGCGATCCGGGCCTGCAAGAGCGCGGTCAGTTCCGAGTTTCCGCTGGCAAACAGCTCGCCGGTGACCGAAACCAGGCCGGTCCAGGCGTCTGAACCCTGATCGGTTTCAAAGGTTTTTGCGGCCGCGGCAAACGCAACCAGTTTCGCTTCGAAATCCGCGCCGGGCTTGCTGAAACCGCGCCCCTTGGCGGAGCGTTCCGCGTCCTCTATCACTTCATCGACAGCCGTCTGGAAGGCGCTCACGTCCACCGCCGCGCCCGACGTGGAATTGCGCAACTTGTAACCTTCCATGATGACGTCCGGTATATTGGCGGTCACCAGGTACATCATGTAGAAGCTGTCGAGGTCGGGATCCAGCGTCAGGTTCGACCTGTCACCGACCTGATGGATCAGATCGTGGCCGGACTGCATCAGCGCCTTGCCTCTGGTGTCGCCCAGACCGGCGAGTGCCGCGACGTCCATCATGTCAGGGTTCTTCGCTGCAAACGCCTTGGACGCCTCGATATCCGCCGGCATTGCTGCCGCGTCAACCGCGCCCGCGGCAACCATGTTCCACAGCGGGGCTAGGGATGTGGTTCCGGTCACTTCGCGGTCGGTAAACGTCATGACCGACAGGTGGGCCTGAACCAGGAACCATGCCGTCACGCATACCGGAACCAGGATGATGACGCTGAGGAGGCGCATGCGCGCAAGGACGCTGAACCTCGCGTTCAGACTATCGAGAGATTGAAACATTTGCCCCGGTGCCTTTTTGTCGCGTCGGCTTTCATGCTAACGTCGATCTACAAAAATGGGGTCGAGGGGTTAATCGTTTGTAAAGCGATGATTACGCCGATGTCAGATTCATTTATAGGTATAGCTAACGCTGCATTGACCAGGTATTTTCTCAGGCTCAGATTGAACCTGCGATTATTCGCAGGAAATTTTATCGCGTGTTCGTGGAGTTGAAAATATCTGCAAATTTTGCGGCAGGGTCGCTTGGTGCCTATCGAATCAGGTTCAGGCGTAGCGCGTCAGCAATGGCCTGGCTGCGGTTGCGCGCGCCCAGCTTGCGTGTAATCAGCTTCATATAGCTGTTCACGGTTTCGGTGGTGAGGTCCATCTGCGCCCCGATTTCCTCGCTGGTCATCCCTCTGGAGGCCAATTCCAGGCACGTCGTCTCGCCGGCGGTCAGCCCAATTTGCTGGTTGAAACCGTTCAGTACCGGCTCGCAGAGATCCTTGTGAATCCGCCGTGAAAACCAGCTCAGTATCGCCATTTCATCGGCGGAAAAAGGCTCGGTCCGCGCATAGCCGGCCGTTCCATACGGGTCTCCGGCCGAATTCCACTGAGAGAAAATGACGCGCGGCGGGATGTGATGCTGATCCAGCAGACTGACCAGCGCCCGCACCTCCGGCCTTGCCTTCACCTCCTCCGGCACGTCGAACCAGGACAGATCAGGCCTTTCCACCGTGACGAGCGTCAGCAACGGGTCCGCGCGAACCAACCCGGAGGCGTGATATTCCGCAATGCCGGCCTCAGGCATGTCGCTCATCAGCACCATGTTCGCGCCGGTATGGCAATTGTCCAGATCGACGCCGCTGAAGAAGAAATAGTCGAAGGGAATGACCTTGCGCAGGCTCTCGATGATCGCCCGGTCATAGGCCGGATGACGGGCCCGAAGCTCGGCCAGTTCACCGGTGGCGAACTCGCGGGCGGCCAGCAGTCGTGTACGCACATAGGACGGCATGGCAAGGAGACCGTAGGAAACGAAGCAGGGAGGTCAGTTTTTACAGCTCGGCCGGAAAAAATGCAAAGGGACGGACCGCCGCCGCCGCCGCTCATACGGTGTGCTGCGGCCGGCCGGCGCGCAGATAGTGTCGTTGCCCGCCCTCAATACTTGCAGCGGTCGTCGCGATCTCAATCTATACGACTGCGTAAGGCTCCTTTAAGTTGTCGGCAATAAATGTCTCCCATGTTTAGGTAACCGGCTTCGCAGGGATGCCTTGGCGCCGTTTCGACTGTATTCGCGTTTAAAGCTTCGCTGAAGATTGTGGCGCAAGACCTGGTTGAGTTGTTGATATCGGACCTGGATACTGAGCGTGCGCCCTTTGAGAGTGTCATCCGCGTCCTGGTCGGCATCAACCGTGCCACATGGCCGACCTTCTATTCCATCCGCCGCATCGAACGGCTTTCCAGCTATGTCGAGTACAGCGTGATGGGCTATTTCTTTGACTTGCTTGGACAACCCGAACTGGTGGCGCGTCTGTCCCGATTGCTGGAGATGGCGTCCCGGCGCGATACCCATCCGCAATTCGTCCTCTCGGGCGACTGCGAAGCCGAACACTTCGGCCATCTGATACCCGCCGCCGCCTGACGTTCAGCGGCCGGAGAGGGGGCGCGATTTGCGGATGCAGGCGGCTTGCCGCTGGAGGCTGGGCCGGCTCAGCCGAGGGTGTCCTGAGCGCCAAGCACCTCTTCCAGTTGGGTGAATTGCTCGTCGAACCCGCTTGTGGCACCGGACACCAGGGCCTCATCGAGCGCTTCCTTTGACGGATAGAGGTCGTGCCAGGTGACCAGGGTCATATCGCCAATGCTTTCAAACGTCACCGTCGTGACGGCGCCTTCGTCATCGCCTTCCTCGTTGGTCCAAACGATGCGCGCGTTCGGCACCACATCCAGATACTTGCCGAAGAACGCCATCGGCTCTCCCATGGCGGGGTGGCTGATCACCAGGCGGTAGCCGCCGCCGGTGCGCACGTCCATCTCGCACGACAATATGGTCATGCCGAACGACTTCGGCGTCCACCACCGTTTGAACAATTCGGGATCGCTCCAGGCCTTGAAGACGAGATGCGCAGGACCGTTGACAGTCCGTGTCACGACAAACTCGCGATCGGAGGTCCGTTCCGCGGTGGTGCGGCTATCTTTGTCGTTCATGGTGTCTCTCCTGATGTTTCAATTCTTCGACAATGTCGTCCAGCGCGTCGAACCGTTGCGCCCACATCTGGCGGTGATGCTCGATCCAGGCCGCTTCTTCCGCCATGGCGCGCCGCCCCAGCCGGCAGGTCCGCACGCGTCCGACCTTTTCCGTCGTGACGAGGCCTGCCTTTTCCAGAACGCTGACGTGCTTCTTCATGCCGGTCAGCGTCATGTGAAACCGGTCGGCCAAGTCGGTGATCGAGGCGTCCGACCGGCCGAGTTGCTCCAGCACGCCACGCCGGGTGTGGTCCGACAGCGCGGCGAAGGTGGCATCGATGAGGCGTGAATACTGAACCATTTGGTTCAGTGTATAGCCGATGAGTGGATGCAAGGCAAGGGGGCGCATTTCGGGACTGCAAAATGTTACCGGGCGCTGAATTTCGCAATCATTGATTGTGACCCTGGCGTCGCAATTGATTCGCGGGTTTTTAAGCATTTTACCCCCATCTTGGACGTCGTTGCTCAGCAAGCGAGATGATGTATGCCGAAGTTGCCTAAGCCCGAGAATGAAGACCAAAGGCTTGCGGCACTGGCAGAGTTGATGATTTTCGATACGCCGCCAGAACCGGCGTTCGACCAACTCACGGAACTGGCAAAGGCCCTCTTCGACGTCCCGATTACCCTCATCTCCCTCATCGATGAAGAGCGGCAATGGTTCAAGTCCTGCATCGGCCTGGACGTTGATAGCACGCCACGTGACCTTGCCTTCTGTGATCACGTCATCCGCAATGACGCCGTAATGATCGTCACCGACGCGAGCTTGGACCCCAGGTTTTTGCACAATCCCTTGGTTACGGGCGCGCCGCATATCCGGTTTTATGCCGGCGCACCGGTGCGCTACCAAGACGTGCTGATCGGCACGCTGTGCGTTATCGATCGCGTGGCTCGCGCGGATTTCGGGGCGAATGAGGCGCTCAAGCTCGAAAAGCTGGCGGCGGCGGTGTCGTCTGTCATGGCGATGCGCAAGGACGCCATGGCCAATATCGCCATCATGAGAGCGAGGGAAGAAGACCAAAAGACGCTGGAACTTGTCGAAGATATCGCCGGCGTCGGGCAATGGTCCTTCGACGTCAAATCGGGACGCGTCGTCTGGTCCGATCAGGTTTTTCGCATCCATGGCTTGCCGATCACCGAAAGTGCGCCGGATTATAGTGACGTGCTCGCACTCTACGATGAAAACGATGCCTCCACTTTGGCCAGACTGGTGGAACGGGCAGCAAAAACCGGCAAAGGTTATACATTGGAGGCGCGAATACGCCGGCCAAATGGTGCCTTTCGAAATGTCGTCGCGAAGGCCGAGACCCTGCGCGGCGCCGATGGCGACGTGGAGACCATCCATGGCGTGTTCCAGGACGTTACCGACTACCGGATGGCCACGGAAAAGGCGCGCAAGAGCGAGGCACGCTACAGGCTGCTGGCGTCCAACATGCCCGGCATGCTGGGTCACTGGGACAGCGATTTGAAATGCCGCTTCGCCAACAACGCATATTTGGAATGGTTCGGTAGGACGCCGGACGAACTGATTGGCGTCCACCTCAAGACCGTGCTTGGCGAAGAGCTTTTCGCGCTGAACGAGCCCTTCATTCGGCGCGCGCTTTCAGGTGAAAAACAAACTTTTGAGCGCGCAATCTCCAAAGCTAGTGGCGCCTTGGGGTATACCCTGACGCAATACTTGCCGGATTTGGACGAGGACGGGCGGGTTCGGGGCTTTTTTGTGCTCGTGACCGACATCACTGATCTCAAGCTCAAGGAACTGGCTCTGTCCGACAGCAATGCGCAGTTGATCGCGGCGCGCCATCAGGCCGAGGCAGCCCTCGAAATCAAGGCCCAGTTTCTGGCGACGATGAGCCACGAAATCCGCACGCCTCTCACGACAATTCTGGGCTATGCTGGCCTGCTGGGCGAACAGGACGACCTGTCGCAAGAGGCGGCAGCCTTCGTAAAGCGTATCGGCAAGGCGGGACGTACGCTCTTGGCATTGATCAATGACGTGCTTGATGTGTCTCGCCTGGAAGCCGGGCAGGTTACCCTCACTCAGCAGGCCGTCAATGTGCACGAACTCGCGCGCGAGCTTGTCGAGCAATTCCAGATGCAGGCGAGCACGCGGAACCTGAAGCTGAACCTTGACTATGACGAGGAACTGCCGGAGTGGCAGTTGATCGATGACACCCGTTTGACGCAGGTATTGAACAACCTGGTCGGCAATGCCTGCAAGTTTACGTCCGACGGTGTCATTTCAATCTCCATGCGGGCGGTTGAAAACCTGGCGGGCACGCGCATGAGAGTCGAGGTAGGCGATCCGGGGCCGGGTTTGACCACGGAACAGACCGGCAAGCTTTTCAAGCGGTTTCAGCAACTCGATGCCGGCATCAACCGCAAACACGGTGGCAGCGGCCTTGGCCTGGCCATCTGTGCCGAGATCATCAAGCTGATGCAGGGCGAGATTGGTGTCGTCTCATCGGTCACCGCCGGCAGCACCTTCTGGTTTGAAGTTCCCTTGACCATGGCGGCGCCAGTTTATGTCGATTCGGAAGAGCCGCATTTTACGGACTATGACATAAGTGATCGTAAGGTCCTTCTGGTTGACGACCATGCGGTCAATCGTCAGATGATAAAGGCACTGATCCTGCCCTATGCGGCGGAGGTTGCCGAGGCCTGCAATGGAGCCGAGGCTATTGCGCAGTGCCAGACCTCGAGATTCGACCTGGTGTTTATGGATATCCAGATGCCTGAGATTGACGGCGTGGCAGCCACAAAGGCCATACGCGCGACCTGTCCGTTCAACGCCGACACGCCGATCGTGGCCCTGACGGCCATGACGAAAAGCCGTTTGCCCGATGACTATTCCGAGAGCCTGTTCACCCAGGTGCTCGCCAAGCCTATAGATCCCCGGAAATTCCACTCGGTGCTGGCCGCGCTGCCGGCACGCGCTTCCGCTTAGAATCCAATCGAAGGTCATCCCATGAAGCTGTCATCAGCCTCGCCCGCTAAGCGCAACATTCTCGTCGTGGAAGATGACGACGATATCCAGTCCCTCCTGAAGCACATCCTCAAGCGCGATGGTTACGACGTGACCTGTGCCGACAGTGGCATGACAGCGCTCGGTGCCATGGCGCAATCGATCCCGGATTTGATCCTGCTCGACATGGCCATGCCTGACATGGACGGTCTGAGCTTTCTGAAGCGCCGCGCCCAATTCCCGGAATTCCGTGTTATTCCCGTTATCTGTGTCACAGCGCGCGATCGCAACACAGACGTTATGGCCGCGATAGAGATGGGCGCGGACCACTATGTCACAAAGCCCTTCGACAATGCGAAACTGCTGGCAAGCATTGCCCGCCTCATGCCCAAAACCTCAAGTCTAAGCGCCGAGGTCCGTGCCGTTGTCTGGAAATAGTTTGCTCGCGACGCATTCAATGCCGCAAATGACCGCGCTCGTGCTCGAGGATAGCCAAACCCAGGCCAATATCATCACCCGCATGCTGGGCGCTGTCGGCTGGTCAGCCCTGCATTGCCACTCTGCGGCCGAAGCGTTTGAAATCCTTAAAACCGTCAGCGTCGAAGCCTTGTTCATCGACGTCTTCTGTGGGGTTCAAAATACACTCGGCCTACTGCCACAGTTTCGGCGGATGGCACCGAAAGCAGTCGTGGCGGTGATGACCGCGGGCTCGTCTTTGGAAAGCATCGACGTAACCCTTGACAATGCACGTAAGGCCAGAGCGGACTACGTCCTGCGCAAGCCCTTCGGCGAGGCAAAGGTCAGGGAAATCCTTCAGCAGGCCAAGGGGGACGACACCCTCTCAGGTCGGCGAAAGCACATACTGATTGTCGATGACAGCATGACCGTGCGCAGCTTGACGAAAGCCATTTTCGAAGGCGCTGGCTATCGCACGTCCCTGGCAAGCAGCATGGAGGAAGCCTTCAAAAACCCCGACATCGCTCATATTGACCTGGCCCTGTGCGATGTTTTCATGCCCGGCATGGGGGGCTTAAAAGGTATGCGCTACATCAAAAAGGTATGGCCGCACGTCAAGATCATAGGGATGTCAGCCGGCGCCGGTGCCTATGTCAGCGACGCGGAGGCTCTAAACGCTGCGCGCGAACTCGGATCTGATGGCCAGATATACAAACCGTTCGCGGCGGAAGCGCTCCTGGAACTTACGGGGCTCGTCCTTAACCCCGAAGTGATTGCCGAATATTTGGACTAGGCTGGCCCAACGTCAAAAGCGATTGTACCAGGTCACACGCCGCGCGTGCCGTCCAAGCAGATCGCGCCCAGGCGCACCCCCTCGGAAAACCCGGAATATGCCAGCTAGCGCGCTATGGGATTTAGCAGAATTGGGATTCCCAAATCAGCGGCATTTTGATTCAATGTCCTCCAACGTTGGCAGCGATGGGTCGACCCTTATCCATGGATTTGCGTGAGCGGGCGATAGCTCGTGTTGAGGGGGGCGAAACGACGCGGTGCGTGGGCAAAGCGCTAAATATAGCGCCGTCTAGATCGTTATGACTTTAGGTGGAACTAAGATCATCCCTTCTTCTCCTCCCTACGAAGTTGGGAGGGGGACCGTGAAGCGGTGGAGGGGTACCTTATACGCTACGACGGCTTGTTTCCGCTATCCTATCCACAATTTCGCATAACAGCGTTTGTAATTGGCGCAGAAGCCGCGTGCCGTGCCAGTCTGGACCGTAGCAAGCCTGCCGCCATGCGGCCCGCCCGCGCCCGGAAAGGGACGAAAATGAAGAAAAGAACCGCCATAGCGCTGGCCCTATGCCTACTTACACAGCTCGGCGGGGCACAGACCGCATTTGCGTCGGACCCCAATGTCGACGCCAGCCAAGCGGTTGCCTTGTACAACGAAGCGCTGGAAGCTGCCAGGGAAGGGCGGAATGAAGACGCCTGCCGCGGAAGCCGCAGCGCGGCGAAAATCGCGGAAGGTACCATTGGCGACCTGGTGTTCGATTCAGACTTCGGCGAGTCAACCAAGTATGAATTCATCAAACACCTTCAGGACGTGATGAAACAGGCCACCGCGCTGGCCGAGATGACGTGCGGCCAGGCCGACTTTACACCGCCGGCCTCATCGTCTTCCGGGACAGACTACAGCGACAACGCCGACAATCTGGCCGACCGGGTGGCGGAGGCCGCACGCCGCAGCGACCAGGCCCTGGCGGCCTACGAATCCGGCGACAAGCCGACATCCTGCGTCCTCGGCAGGCAGGCCATCACGCTGTGGCAAAATGCCTATGCCCTTATCCAACGGACGTCTGCAGACGATTCCCGCGGCATCGAGTCGGTTAGGCAAAACGCCGAAACGGCCCAGGAGCTTGCGGATAAGTATTACTGCAGGCAAACCTAGCCCCTCAGGCGGGAAGAAGCGAATTTTTGGGGTCGGCGATTTAAGCGGTCAGAATCGATTACAGACCATGTTACCTTGCTTCCACCCGCACCACATCAAGCCTGAGCATTTAGCCCGCCAATGGCGTATCCGTTACGCCTTCGATAACCTGTTGCCGGTCGGGGCGGCCTTGGGCGCCATTGTCGATCTGCCGGTCATTGCCGTCGATCACCTGGATGGTGACGGCCGCGCACACGCAACCTGACACCATAGGTGGTCCCGCCCGTCGCACACCCGCACAAATGAGAACCCGCAGTTCCGGGTGAGGGAGCTACGGGTCAGCGCCAGAGCCTCCGCAGGGCCAAACGCAGGGTAGGGTTAGATAACAACGAGGAGGGAGGGCGCCATCGCCGGCATAATCAGCCCCATTTCATCTCGCCCATTGCCACCTTGGCCCCGATCTCGAGCGCGACGCCCATACCCGCTTCGGGATAAAGTTTCTTCATGGCTTCGATCAGTGCAGCGCTGTTCGTGGCCTTTGCCAGTTCCGCCTCGAATGCCAGGAGATAGCCGTGCGTATAGGCGATGGCAGACGCGTCCAGGGGCGAACCGGGCATCATATGGCCGGGCACAACCACCTTCGGATGACGGGCCGCCATCGTCTCCAGCGCCCCACGCCAGGCCGCCCGGGCCGCAGGCGTTGCCGTGTCGGCCGTCCAGACATGGACACCACTGAAAACCAGCACCCCGCCGAAAATAGCTTCCAGCGATGGCACCCAGAGATAGCGACGGTTAGCCAGGCCCTCGACCGCCACGATCTCGATAGCCTTGCCCTCTATCGTCAGATGAGAGGCATCCGAGATCTGGGGCATCACGATATCAGCCAGGGTTTGCGGCCCGTTGTCTTTCAATTGCGGCCCCCAGGTCTCCAGCTTCTTACCGACACTGGCCTGGATGGCCGCAACCGTGTCGCCGGCGGCAATAACCCGTGCGTCGGGGAAGGCCGCGTGTATCGGCCCCAGGCTGAAATAATAGTCCGGGTCGCTTTGGCTGACATAGATGGTCGTCAGCTTTTTCCCGGACGCCGAAATCTCCCCGGCCAGCGCCCGGCCGTCGGGCAAGGTAAAGCCTCCATCGACAAGGATGGCCTCATCGCCGCCTGAAATCAGAACCGGTGCGCGGAAGAATCCATTTTCACCCGCCGGAAAGGCTTTCCAGCTCAGGGAGGTACTTGCGAAAGACGGATCGGCGGAGGCCAAAACCGCAACAGGGCCGGCAGCAAGTAAGTTTTTCATCGTCTGTCTCCTGGTCAGCATGTGAGGAACTCCTATGAGGCGGCGACAGACTACCAGAACGACAACGTTGCATAAGTTAGATCAATCTTTACATACTGTATGTATTTTCTATACAATGGGCGGCGGGAGGCCGAGGTGGCCAAGCATATAAATCTCAATCGGCTGGCCTATTTCACCGCCGTCGTCGAAACCAGGTCCTTCACCGCCGCGGCCCAAAGGCTGAGCACAACCAAGGCCGTTGTGAGCCAGCAGGTGGCGCGTCTGGAAGAAGAGATCGGCACGACCCTGCTCATCCGGACCACGCGCAACGTCCATGCAACGGAGGCCGGGCTGGCATTCTATGCCCGCTGCATCACCATCCTTCGCGAAGCCGAAGACGCCTTTGACGCCCTGGCGGAACGCGCCGTGAAACCGTCGGGCCTCCTGCGGATAACGGCGACGTTCGACTATGGTATTTCCGTTATCGTGCCGAAGATTGCAGCGTTCACAGCCCTATATCCTGCCTGCGAAGTCGACCTGTCCTTAAGTGACGAAAGGATCGACCTGGTCTCCAGCAATATCGATATGGCCATTCGTGTCGGCTGGTTATCCGATTCCACTCTCCAAGCCCGCCGTATCGACTCGTTCCGCCAGATCCTCGTGGCGAGTCCTCAGATGGCGCCCGCTGTCTCTCATCTTGACTCGCCGCGAGCGCTGGAGACCCTGCCATTTGTCGCCAACAGCGCTTTACGTCATCCTCTGCACTGGAACTTTTCGCACGGCGAAGACGACCCTATAGCCGTCAGACTTCGGGCGGCTGTGTCGATCGATGCGACATTGGGTGTTCTGGCGGCTGTCCAGGCAGGCGCCGGCCTGTCCGTCCTTCCCGACTATATTGCAGCCCCTCTGATCGGGTCCGGGGAACTCATTCATGTCCTGCCCGACTGGAGCCTGCCGATCGGCGGGATATTTGTCGTCTTTCCGGCGGCAAGATACCGGCCCGCCCACGCGCGAGCCTTTGTCGACCTTCTGTCCACCCCTGCCAAACGATGCTATTGCCGGTAAGGTGCGGCATGTTTTGAGTTCGGAACATTTTCGCAAGGGGGGTGTCATGTTGGAAATAAGCAATTTCATCTACTTTCCCGACACGTCGGATGCGCTCAGGCAGGTCGAACGGGCCTTTGGCGAAGCATTGCCCGACGCGCCAGGCCGCCTGAGCCTTATTGGGCGTCTTGTCGTCTCCATTCGTCTCAACAATCCGTTGGCAGGCATAATGCGCCCGGGACGTGGCAGCTATCACAAACCGACGGACACCTACTATGTCGAAGCCTTTGCCGACTACGAACGTTGGATCGTTCCGGACTGGCTCGCGCGGATCCAGAGCTATGCGGCAGCGCTGAAAGACGCCATTGGCCGGGTGCCAAAGACGCGCTTGTCCGATGCCGAGCGGATAGCCCTTCTGGGGTTGATCGACCGTTTGGAAGAGACGGTCCTTGGATCGCCCCCCGACGTTCTGAAGCCCCTGAAACCGATGAAGCTGATTTACGCAGCGGATAGCCCCAGGCCGGCCATTGCCTTCGACGTCGATTCGCCCATCTGTTTCGGGCTTTCCACCGACGCGGTCCTGGTGCCGCCGGAAAACGCCGCTGCCGTCGCGGCGAGCTTGCCCAAGCGGGAGCCCGAAGGCCCGCGCCCCTTCAAGCTGTATCGTCGAGACGGCGACGCGTTGCATTATCATGAGGCCTGGGCCAATGACAGTGAGATCACCGAACATTGGGGCGTGTGCGGCCATGAAGGAGATAGCTTGCGCCACCTCTACGATGGCTTGGCGGCCGGGGAGAAAGTCATGGCGGCCATAAAGCGTCGTGCGCGCCAGGTTGGATTTTCCTCCCTGCCGCGCTCGCGCCACCGACAACTGGTTATCGAGCTGCCGATCGACGGCTTTGGCACCAAAGGCGATATCGATACCCGCCACAAACTTGAAGACCACTTCGACAATCGCCTTGGCTGGCTGGGTCTCGGTCATGTAGATGGAGGATCAACCGGTTCCGGAAGCATGGAAATCTTTTGCATCGTCCCCGATGTCGCTATCGCCAGGACAGCCGTCCTGGCCGAATTGACGAAGCTGAAAGTCGACAATGTCCGACTCTATGAGATGAAGTGATGTCTACGGAACGAATGCGAATACGGGCACAGGAGGAATATTCGCCAACCGTTTTTGACGCGGCATTACAGAAGCACGGGCTGACCCACGCCTGCGCCTCTCGGCTTTCGTCTCGGCGCGCGGCGAGCGTCGGCGCACCGAGTACGCGTTCCAGACTTGTAGGGAATAGTGCTCCTGTCCCTGAATTCCATCCATGTATTCCATCCACACAACGTGGCCAACTTAATGATGGCGCCAGCCAGGCACAACCAGCACCTGGACGCATTGAAGCGTATCACCGCGTCCTACGCACTCTAGGACCTGCTTATCGGTTAGCGGCGGGTTCATGAAGAAGTCGGAAAGGGTCATGATACGATATGAAGAGCCGGGAAGCATCGGGAATACAGATGCGCCAAAGCCTGCGGGAAACGAACGCATTGGATCGTCCTTGTGATTGGGTTGGGGGGATTGAGCCGACAGCGCGCCCCGCGAACTGTGACGCCACACTCTGTGGACAATTGCCAGATTTGTCAAGAAAACGGCCTTTTCCTCGTTTAGGCGCGACGTTTAACGAGGCTCGGGTCAAGGAGTTTGCCTCCTTGCTGCCGGCGGCCTTACGCCCGGCCAGAACATACTCGACTGAAACGGCAGGGAGCGAGTAGTGTCCATCGGCGGCTGAGGCCTAGCGGAAACCCTGACCTCTTTTCTAACATGCATATTTGTCGATTAGGTCGTGAATAAATCGATGTCGGAGAAAAGTTCGTCTGGGTAATTGATAGGTACTATTCTCCTTGGTTGTGGCAGGGATACGTCCGTATCAACGGTCTTTCTGTATTCCGCAAGCGCCGCGCATAGCTGTCGCGCTGTCTTGGATTCGGGCTCAGCCTGGAGCCAGAAAGCGAGCTTTCCTGCCACCCTTTCTAAAATCAGTGGATCATTGTCTCCAGTCGCCAGTAGATGGCCGGCAACGCCTCGCTTCACTAACTGGAACGCTTGGTTTTTTACGTTACGTCTGAAAGCCCTCGGTACTCGTAGCGTCTGCCCACCTACGGCCAAGCCAGTAACGAATTTTGGTGAGGAACCGCGCATTAGTTGGGTTTTGCGAGGGTTCACGACAAAACGGCATTGCTCTACTATGCTCTTGACGGCAATTGCAAAGCGCGGTCCGATTGAACGCCCAGAGAAAGTCAAATCATCTACATATCGGGTATACGAAAGGCCATATTTTTTAGCCAACGCTGATAACCGTTTGTCCAATGAATTGGCCGCTAAATTTGCCAGCGTAGAGCTAGTAGCAGCACCTTGAGGTAGGCAGCCATTTTCGAAACAAAGTAGCGCGAGGGACCGGCTAACATTTGGCGAATAGCCTGCAGCCCGGAAAATGCTTATTCCGAGCGCTAACGGAACTGTATCAAAAAATCCTTTCAGATCGATTCGCAACACACATCTAGCGCCGAGGTGTGCCTTGGCGTTGCTAAAAATTGAGCGTCCCGGTACACCGCCATGTGCAAATTCGCTGACGGGAAGTTTGTACAATATTTTACTCAGAATCCACTGCTGAATATGAAGCAGCAATGGTGTGGGTGTATTTATTAACCTGACTCCTCCTTTACGTTTTGGAATGTGAAACGATCTATATCTGCCTTGTGCTCCAGACAGATAGAATGCTAAATCTCTAATGTTGATGCCAAGAAGCTGGGAAAGATGATTATCTTCAAATATTGGGGGGATATCTTTTTGTTTGCAGTGTTTCAAAAAGTGAAGGTATCCGCTAATTAGCTGCTGATTGCCTTTCGCTTTATCTAAAAAGAATGCTGCCCACTGTTCAAGATCAATGCTCATTGGGGGTGGCGATACCTTCTCATCAACATCGTTCACAACATGCCTTTATGGCATACTACGCCCCACCGGGGCGTAGGTCAGGACGTGTCCTGACCTGTGCATAAACTTGGCCTTAGCCAACGAGGCGAGATCGCCTCAAAGTGCTATCGCCACCCTTCATCGATTGTTTAACGCTCTATTCGGGGTTGTCCAGAGGTAGCTTTTGAAAAAATGTACGATCGACCAATCGGAGTTTGGGAAGGTACGGGGCGGATGGATCTAAAGCTTTATGAGTGAGTTCTTCCAAGCTTGGCTTCCATCCACTCTTTTCAGTTCCAAAAAATATACCTTTCCGTGCGGCAAGTACCCACTCCCTGCCGGTAAGTGTAAGGCGGGCCCGGATTTCTTTCACTTCGGCAAAGTTCATGGCAACCATGCGTTCCAAAAGGTCTAAGACCTGCGCGGGGCTCAATAGAAAGGCTACGTGAAGATCGTAAAGGTCAGACCATCCGTCTTTCTCAAAGAGAAAGCGAATAATTTCTCGATCACTTGATGTGTACTTATTCATATGCATCTGAGTATCGTTTTTCGCATAGCGCTGTCCCTTCTGGTCTCCCACCAAAATATTGGAAATACGTTATTTGGTGTATTTCCATTGGAGCGTGAGTATAGAGCTTCAGATTTCTTGTATCCAAGGGTGTGCTTTTTCAGTTTCCCTCGACGACCCATTTCTCCAAGCGTTTTTTCTATCGTCTTCATGGTGCCGATGTTCGCAATCGCTTCATCGACTGGATAGAAATCAGTTATTCCTTTGCGCAAAATGTGCGCCGAGAATATTCCGTCAACCGAGGGGCTTAGTCGCGCAATTCCCACTTCCATAGCTGCGACCGAAGCAAAATAGATTTTTGAACTTGCTCCGACGGCGGCGAGTTGCTTCTTAATCCAGTGGATTTGCTTTTCAGCAGTTTCCCCAGTTCCGACGAATTCGTCCACCAAAACTATATTCTCTCTGAAAGGTAATGCGGGCAAGTTCTTTAACCCCGAAACGAACGCGGTGGTGTTCCAATCGTGTGCGTTCCATTTTGCTGCTTTTAAACTATAAGCTACCAGTTGAGAACTATCGGAATATTTTGTGTCGTCTGCGGCAGCTATGTAACAGTTTTCACCGTTAAGATTAAGATCATTCTGTATAAAATCAGATATGCTCTGTATGGATGCGCTGAAATCATTTGCATCAAGAAATGTAAATCTATATAATAATTCACAAATCAAAATCTGCTGCTCATGATCTGCGCATTCATCAATCAATTCGGCCAAAGCTTGCTGGTTTTCTTTCAACCAAGGTTGCTTATCAGTTAAATTGAACAACGTCTTGAAAGTTTCCCTCTCAAGCTTGATTGAGCTTCGCGGCAACGGCGTCTGCGTAGAGACGATCTCTTCATCTGGCACAAATTGAGCTTCGACTGACAAAGGGTTTTGATCGGTTGTTTCCCCGGACACTGTACTATTCCCACGTCATATATGTGAATTATTTGCACTTGAGAGGGGGAATTGATATAGACAATTTTGCCCCACTTGCAGCTAATAGACTAGTTAGCGGTTCCACACTTTTTTTTAAAGGCAGATTCCGAAGTCTTAGCACCGGCATCCAAATCGGGGGCAGAGTCGTTGGAGTCGTTTTGGAGTCGTTGGCCGAAAGGGGGCAGAGTCATTTACAGAAAGTTTTTGCACACTGTCTGCACCGCCTCTCCGGCTTTCGCCGGGGCGCGCGCACTAAACTACCTCGGCTCCACCCGCACCACATCAAGCCTGAGCATCTGGCCGGCGAGCGGCATTTCCGTCACGCCTTCGATCATCTGTTGCCGGTCGGGACGGCCTTGGGCGCCATTGTCGATCTGCCGGTCATTGCCGTCGATGACCTGGATCGTGACGGTCGCGCCCGCCGCAACCTGGATACGCGCCTCGAAATCTTCCTGGTAAATGGTGTGCGATACCGACGGATAGTTGTTCAGCGTGTAGGTCTGCTGAGGCGATGACACATCGATACGCCACTGCGAATAATCCGGCGTGCGAGTCTGCCCGCCCTTATAGAAATAGGGATGCGCTGGATCGGGCGCCGCGCCGCCTTCCATCGTGGTAGGTTCAAACAGGCCGCGCACGCGCAACCTCACATCATAGGTGGTCCCGGCCTTGCCGCCGAACACGAACGACGTTTCGTGGTGGCGCGCATGAAGACAGGTATCGGGCTGGGCGGCGTTCTCGCCTATGCAGGCGTCATGCAAGAAGACGCCCTGAAATCCCTTGGCTGCAGCCAACGGATCGCTCGCTGGGGCCGTCGCGCAACCGCTCATTAAAAATATAATTGCCAACAATCCTGTTGTCCGCATCCCATTTCCCCTTGCTGTTGGCAGGTCTGCCATTCCTCAGACTATAGGACGCACCGTGATCCGCGTCACGCAGTTGTTTGGCGCCGGTTCATGCGGCATGGGGAGGGCGCCGAGTCGACAATGTCGGGTGCCTACGGTGGAATCGAACGGCGGAACACACGGACAGAAGGGGAAAGAAACGGAATTCAGGATGATCTGAAACCCGCTGCGCGGCGGCATCAATTGTAAAGTGGGTCCACAGATTACACAGATTACACAGATTAAGTAAGAATGAGCTCGATATCTAATCTGTGTAATCTGTGTAATCTGTGGACCCACTTAGGAATAAGGCCGCTGCGCGGCGGGAGACAGGTTTTCCGGAATTCCGTTTCTTTCCGTTTCTGTCCGTGTGTTCCGTCGTTTGATTCCATTGTAGGCGCCGGGTCTCGTCACTCAGCGCCGTACGGACAAAAAAGAACCCGCAGTTCCGGGTGAGGGAACTGCGGGCCAAGGGGCCTCTGTCGCCCGAGCCTCCAAACGGGTAAATGCAGGCTCGGTAGGTTAGAATACAGCAGGCAGGGTCTTAGAACCGGTAGCGCACGCCGGCCGAGATACGCTTGCCGGTGGTGCGGTATTCCTTGGTACGGTCCGGGGTGACCGAGTAGATGAACTCGTTCGTATCCGTCAGGTTCAACCCGTCCAGATAGACCGTGAAGTTCTCGCTCACGTCATACGAAACACCGGCGTCCAACTGGCCATAGGCGTCGAAATATTCCGGCTCGCCGTTGCGGCCCGAAGCCACCGCCAGGAACTTGTCGCGCCAAGTATAGGCGAGGCGGGCCTGGACCGGACCCTTTTCATAGAAGCCGATCACGCTGTAGCTGTACTTCGACAGGCCCTCCAGGCCGTACGACACATTGGCCACCGCATTGGTGTAGTTGGCGTTCGACTCGGCATAGGTGAACGAGGTTTGCACGCCAAGGCCGTCGAACGGCGCCGGCAGATTGCCGAAGACCTGACGATAACCCAGTTCGAAGCCCTTTACCGTTGCGCCCTTGCCGTTGGTCGGCACGGTCACCTGGAAGGTTACCTGGTCGACCTTTTGCGGCGTCGTCGTCAAGGTGACGAAGCTGTCGATATTCTTGTAAAAGGCGGCGAACGACAGCAGCGACAGGCGGTCGAAGTACCACTCCACTCCGCCTTCGATCTGCGCGGCGCGGAAGGGCTGCAGGTCCGGATTGCCGCGGCGGATGGTCTCATTGCCGGGGTTGGTCTGGATGGTCTGGCGCGGCGACAGGTCGGACAGGGTCGGACGGGTGATGACCCTTGACGCGGCAAAGCGCAGGATCAGGTCATCCGTCACGCCCAGCTTGGCGTTCAGCGACGGCAGGATGTCGGTGTACTTGCCTTCGAAGCTGACCGGGATGATCGGCGACAGGGTGATGATGTTCTGGCCCGCGCCGTTCGGCACCGCCGACAGTACGGTGCGCGAGGCGCCGGACGAGGTATATTTGGTGTCCTCGACCCGGATACCAGCATTGACCGACAGCGGCATGCCGCCCAGGTCGGCGCGGATATCGCTCATGATATAGCCCAGCATCACCTTTTCATCGACGACCGACGAACCGGCCGCATCGAACCGGCCCGGATCGAAAGCCTTGCCATCCTGAGTGGCAAAGGTGTCGACCTGCTTGATCACCGCCAGCGGATCATAGCCGACCCAGTCGCGGATGATGTTGCCGTCGTGGCTGGCGAAGAAGTTCATGTCGGTGTTGAAGAACAGCGACTGCGGCAACACACGGTCGGAACCGCAATAGGCGCATTGTTCGCCACCGGGGGTCGAGAAGGCGGTGATGGTCTTGACGCGCTTTTGCGACGCTATACCGGCAAACAAAGTGACGTCGCCTTCGGGCGCCCACTTGGCGTCGAACTTGGCTTCGTCGATCTTGTCGTCGATGTCCGAACCGCCGCCCCAGATATAGTAGTGGGCGGTAATCCCGGCCGGGTTGGTCGACGCGTTCGAATAGTTCGGCGAGGTAAAGCCGTAATCATAGATCGGCGAACCGTTGCGGCGGTCGAACCACAGATCCATGTTCTTGCGGCGGATGGTGGTGAAGTGGTTGTTTTCCTTGCCGCGACGCTCGGCCTTGGAGCTCGACAGGTCGAACGACAGGGTCAGGGTGTCGGTGGCGCGGAAATTGGCATTGACGCCCAAAAGCGTGGTGGTGACGTTGCGGGTGTCGTGCTGCAGAATCTGGTCGACGAAACCGCCCTGGTAGCGCTGATAGACCGCTTCCTTACCTTGCACGACCTGTTCGACCAGGGTGCCGCCGGAGAAGTCATAGGCCAGGCCGGTCTGGTCTTCGGTGATCTCGGCCTTGGCATACAGGGCGTCGACACCGATCGTCAGGCGTTCGGTCGGCTTCCATTGCAGCGCACCGTTCAGGCCCGCCATCGACTTTTGCCGCACGAAGAAGAAGGGCGAAAGGTTGGACGGCATCGAAACGCCGGTGAAAGGGGCGACGTTCGGACCCAGGCGGGCGCCGGCAACGCCGCCGGCATTGTAGTAGCTGTCGGTCGACGAGCGCTTGACGTGGCCGGCGCCAATGGTGAATTCGTCGTCGCGGACCTCCTGGTCAGAGAAGGTGGCGGCGACCGCGATACCGAAGTTGCGGTCGGCATTGCGCCAGCTCACCACGCCGGCGGCTTCCGGGTTCCAGCTATCGGCCAGTTCCGCATAGGTGCTGCCGATCGAGGCGGCGGCGGAAAAGGCCTTGGGCTGATCCAGCGGGCGCAGAGTGCGCACGTCGATGGTGGCGCCGATCGAAGCGCCGTTCACATTGGCCTGGGGCGACTTGTAGACGTCGGCGCCGGAAATGACTTCCGACGGGATGACGTCGAAGGAGAACTCACGGCCGTTATTGTCGGTGGCCAGGGTGCGGCCGTTGACGGTGACGGCGTTGAACTTGGGGCCGAAGCCGCGGACCGAGACGTAACGGCCTTCGCCGCGGTTACGTTCGATGGTGACGCCGGGGATGCGTTGCAGCGACTCGGCGACATTCTGGTCGGGCAACTTGCCCAGATCTTCGGAGGCGATCGAATCGACGACACCGATCGACTGGCGCTTGATATCCAGCGATTGCTTGATGCCGCGGCGGATACCGCGAACCTCGACGACGGTGTCTTCAGCCGGGGCGCTGGCGGTGGTGTCCTGCGCGGCGGCCATCTGGGGCGCAAGCGTGGCGACGGTCATGGCTGTGGCGGCCAGTAGAAGCAGTTTCCGGGGCATGAGTTTCCTTACTTATGTCGTACGCCCTATTTTGAGCGCTGATGACCCGTTTTTACGGCATGGTCATATGTGTGTCAAATTATCATCATATGTCTGACAATATACTGCTTCTTATCGCATCCTGTATGCCGGATCGCAGAGTCTGACCATGAAAGACGGTTCGATGAGCAGTGTAAGTCTGTAAGTCCCTGTAACCGTTCTTATTCTTGTTCGGCCAGTTGTCCGGCTCTTGCCTTACCGGCGATTAAGCCTCTTGGATCACCTCATGTCAACGGACCTAAAAAGATTGACGGTGAGGGGTGGATGAACGCGTTCCGGTATCAGCAAGAGGTTTAGGTTATAAGGATATCAGGTGCCATCCGCTGTGATCGATTCAACACAATCGTGATCTGAATATGCAAAAACACATCATTCTATGATGAAAAATGATGTTATTCAATATAAATTGTCTGAGTTAATATAGCGCCGCGCACGAAAAAGCCGCAGAGTCATCTAAACTCTGCGGCTGAAATATTATACCAACAGCCCCAAACCTTGAGCTTGCTTTGCCCACCCGATTTATGGGGAGGGTGGCGCGAAGCGCCGGGCGGGGCCCTTGCTTAGAGTCATGATTCAAGGCTGATGGTATTAGTCCTCCTCTCCATTTATGGGGTTTGGCGGAGCCGATGGCCGGCGAAGCCGGCGGAGGGGTACTCTTTCTTACTTCACCGACTTGATCGGCAACACAAAGAACGACCCGGCAAACACAAAGACAATGGCTGCGATGAACAACACGCGATAGTCGGTGTCATAGATGTTCAACAACACGGCGGCCATGATCGGGCTGATGATTTGCGGAATATTGATGGCGGTGGTCAAGACCCCGAGGTCCTTGCCGGCATCACCCTGAACCGTCTTGGGCAAGACCTGGGTCATCAGGGCCATGTCGATGCTCATAAAGGCGCCATACCCGATGCCGATCAGCGCGGCATAGACATACATCCCCTCAATCGTCGGCAGGAACAACGGCACGGCCATGGCGGCGGCCATCACCAGGCTGGCAAAAAACACGAACGGCTTGCGCCGTCCCAGCCAGTCGCTGGCCAACCCGCCCACCAGGGACGCTATGACAACAAACACGAAGTTGATCACGGCGATATTGCCGATAATCTTGTTGGCGTCGCCGGTCGACAGCTTGATGTAATCCTGCAGGATATAGAGCAGATAGGTCGCGATCCCCTGATAGCCGAGATAGATGGTGAACCGCCCGGCAAACGCCCAGGTGAAGTCGAGCGACTTGAACGGCCGCGCGAACCCAGCGAGGAAACTGCCCAAATCGAATTTTTCAACGACCATACCTGTCGACGGCGCCTCACGGTTCACCACCACAAACACGACACAGCAGGCGGCAGTGGCGGCGGCAAACAGCCCGTACGCCATAACCATCTCACCGGCCAACTGCCCCGCCACCCAGGTGCCGGCGGCGATACCGGCCGTCATGCCGGCGCCGACAAAGCCGGAAGCCACCCCACGCGCCTGCTCAGGAAAGCGGTCCGCGACGACGGTGGTCAGGGCCGGCTGCATCGAATTGAGCGCGATGGCGGCCATTACCCAGACAACTGTGATCGACACCAGCGAGGTCATGAACGATACACCGAACAACGCGGCCGCACCGACCAGGGCGCCGATGGCGATCCACGGTGACCGCCGGCCCCAGCGCGACCGCGTCCGGTCAGAAAGCGCGCCGGCGATCGGCGTGGCCAGGGTCGAGAAGATTGAGGTCACGGCGAAGACCAGGGCCAGATTGCTGGTCTTGTTATCCGGATCTATGGCGGCGATCTGGTTGGGCAAAAGTACGCCCAGGACCCCGCAATACAGCGCCAGCAGGACGAAATTATTGACCAGCAGCGAGATCAGCAAGGTCCAGCGCTGGCTACCTTTCACATGAGCGATGTCGGTCATGGCATTCCTCTTTTATAATTTGTAGACGGCGCGGGCCGTGCCCGACCAGATCCGCTCTTGTTGCGCTTCGGTGAGTCCGGTCACAGCGGTTTCGACCGTTTGCCGCCACGGCTCGTAACCGCCGGCGAGGTCGACCACGGGCCAGTCGCCGCCGAACAGGCAGCGCTCCGGGCTGAAAACCTCGATAGCGTGCGCCAGATACGGCATCAATTGCTCCGGTCGCCACGATTTCCAATCCGCTTGGGTCGGCAATCCCGAAAGCTTGCAAAACAGACCTGGAAATTCCGCGATCCGGCTCAGATCCGATGCCCAGCCGTCGTACTCGCCGCCGGCGATGTCGGGCTTGCCCAGGTGATCGAGAATCACCGTCGCCGCCGGCATCGCGTTGAACAGGACGTCGAGCGCGCGGAGAAGTTCTGGAATCTGCTGCGCCCGGATGCACATGTCGATTGTCAATCCGGTCCGCGCCGTGGCGATCATTCCGGCGGCATAGCCATCCAGCATGAAACCGTCGGGCTCGTTCTGGGTATTGCGGCGGATGCCTTTGACGAGGGGGCGCTGAACCAACTGCGCCAGATGCGGCGTAACCGCCACGCTCAGTTCCAACGGCGCGTAGGCAACAATTCCAGCTATCTCGAACTGTCCAGCCCAGTCAACTTCTTGCAGCGCCTGGTCTGGCGCACAATCCGACTGAACAAAAACAACACTTCCGGCATGTATGAAGTGTTCCGGCAAGTGGGCATGGGCGATATCCGGCACGTATTTCAGCCAGTCATAGCTCAGCCGCGCCGGGTCCCAAAAGTGCGCGTGGGCGTCGATCATTGTCCCGCCTTGCCGCCGTTTCCGGGCAGGACATCCCAGCCCTTATCCCTTACCGGCGCCAGTACGGTTTCGACATGCGCCAGCAATGCCGCATCGACGGACGCGCTCATGGCGGCGACGTTGTCACGCATATTGGCGGCGCTGGAAGACCCGATCACGGTCGACGCGATCCCGTGCTCCGCCGCCTGTCGCAACGCCCACTGCACTGCCAACCGCGAAATATCCGATCCGGCCTCGGTGCAGATCCGCGCAGCCTCCGCCGCCGCCCTATGCACCGTCTCATGACCTGGGTGCCAGTCCGGCGGACCCTTGCGCGTCAGCAAGCCCATCCCCAGGGGCGAAGCGTTGAACACGGCGATATCATGCGTCTTCAACCGTCGTGCCACTGGGCCAAGCCTCTGATCCTGCAGGGTAAAGGTGCAATAGGCCATGACGGTGTCGATCTGCTGTTCGACGGCGATCTTTTCGAGCACCGCCAGGTCGTAGCCGGTAATCCCGACATAGCGGATCACGCCCTGCGCCTTCAGATCGCGTAAGGCGGGGAGTGCCTCTTCGACCAACTGTTTGAGGTCGCCATGCTCGATGTCATGGCATTGCAGGATATCGACATGGCCGGTTTTCAGCCGCCGTAGCGACTCGTCCAGGCTGCGCAGGGTGGCGTCACGCGAAAAGTCCCACGCCTTGTCGCCATAGCGGCCGACCTTGGTGGCCAAGGTATAGCGCGAGCGCTCGACACCCTGCAGGGCGTGGCCCAGGGCGGTTTCAGCCCTTGTCAGGCCGTAATAGGGCGCGACGTCGATCAGCGATACGCCGAGGTCCAGCGCTGTCTGCACCGTGGCGTCGGCATGGGCCTGAGAGACGTGGGAATAGACGCTGCCCAAAGAGGCAGCGCCCAGGGCCAGCACGGATATCTCTGGTCCATCGTGCGGAAGGCGGGTGGTCAGCATATCAGGCTTCAGGAACCAGGCGCAGGCCTGCGCGGGTGGGGCGGACATGCGGGCCGCCAGGCACGGACCATTGACCGGACTGGCGTTCGCTCAGGATAAGGGCCTCGTCGACGTCGATCCCCAGGCCCGGCGCGTCACCCAGGACGATCCCGCCGTCAGCCAGGTGTTGGTCCAGGCTAAGACCGAAGGGCGGCTTGAAATCCTGGACCTCGACCGTCAGCAGGTTCGGCACGGATGCGGCAGCATGGGCGACCGGATTGCAGTTATAACCGACCGGTGACACCGGTAAATTATGGGCGTGGGCAGCATTGGCGACCCTCAGGAAGTGGGTAATCCCCCACACCATGCCGGCCTGGACGATATCGACGGCCTTGGTTTCGAACAGCGGCAGGTATTGGTCAAGTCCGGTCAGGTTCTCACCGGTCGCCACGGCGCATTTGGCGGCGCGCGAAATCAAGGCGTGGCCTTCGGCGTCCCAGCGCCGTACCGGCTCCTCGATCCAGGTCAGGTCGATATGGCGCTCGATCTCGGCGAGGTGGCGAATGGCCTGTTTGCGCGACCACGATTCGTTGACGTCGAACATCATGGCTGGGCGAGGGGTGTTGCGTTCCAGGATATCGCGCACCGCCATCAACCGGCGAATATCGCGGTCCAGGTCCCGGCCGCCCTTGAGCTTGGCACCGGTAAAGCCGAGGTCCGCCCATTGGGTGTAGAGTGTCACCAGATCATCGTCGTTGAGGCCCTGGCACAGGCCGGAGGCATAGCCCGGCACAAAACGGTCGCAGGCACCAAGCGTCCGCCAAAGCGGTTCCTCGGCCATCTTGGCCTTGAGGTCCCACAAGGCCATATCGACCGCGCCGATGGTGCCGAAGGTAGCGCCGGCATGACCGCTTTTGAAGACATGGGCCAGCATTCGGTCATACAGGGCCGTGACGGCGCGCGGATCTTCACCTTCGACGGCCGGAAAGATGCGATCAATGTCACCATGCGCGCCCAGACCGACCCCGGTCAGACCCGAATCGGTGGTCAGCAGCAGAATCGGCACGTCCGTGATGCCGGACTTGACGATGCCATTGACGTCGCCGATGGGCCGGCCCCAGTTGTGAACCGTGGTAAGGCTGCGATAGCCAGTGATCTTCATACGCGGGCGCTTTGTCACTTAAATTGATAATATGTATTATGATGCTATCATGTGGGTCGGGACGTGACAAGCGGTACTTGCGCCCGTTTTGCGTTCGTCCCATACTGGTTGTGCGAAGCCTGTGATCACATGGGATTCGCGGACTCAAAAGGATTTATTGCGCTTGACCGGATCTGCTGCCCTTTCCGCCCGCAACGCCCGCCGCCGTCCCCGCCTGGCAGCCGCCGTTGTTGAAGACCTGGTGACCGCCATTGTGACCGAGGTCTATGCGGCCGGCTCGGCCCTGCCGCCGGAAAACGTGCTTTGCGACATGTTTGAGGTCAGCCGCACCGTGATCCGTGAGGCGACGACCGCGCTGACGGAAAAGGGGCTGGTGGTATCGCAGCAGGGGCGGGGGACCATCGTCCAGGATTCGGTGCGCTGGAGCCTGCTGGATCCGATGGTTTTGGCAGCACTGTTCCAGCGTGACGACGGACTGGTATATCTCGACAACCTGATCGAGATACGCACGGCCCTGGAAGCCTCGATGGCGGCCAAGGCGGCGGAACGGCTGACGGCCGACGATGCGGCGGAGTTGACGGGGCAATTGGAAAAGCTGGATGCATTGCTGGGGACGCCGGCGGCCTATGTCCATGAAGACGTCAGGTTCCATGACATCATCATGCGGATTTCCGGTGATCGTCTGTCCGAAGCGATCATCAACTCGATCCAGGGTAAGGCTCTGAAAAACATAAGCTATTCGGGAAAGTTGAACGTCGAGCATATCCGCGATACCCACGCGGCGCACAAACAGGTCTATGACGCGATCATGAAGCGCGACGGCGAGGGGGCAGCGCGTGCGATGCGCGAGCATATCCAGGGCAGCTGGAAAAAGCGCCGTCCGACGAGTCTAAAATGATACCTTCCCACACGCGGGGAGGCGTCAGACGACAAAAAACCCCGCGTCGATGACGCGGGGTTTTCGGTATCAGGATAACCGGGAAGCTTAAGCTTCGGCGCCTTCGGCGTCGCTGCTCTTGCTGGCGCCCGAAGCAGTGACCGAGGCCACAACCGTCAGGCCCTTGGCGACCGGCGAGACGTCCGACGGCAGCTTCAGGTCGGAGATGTGAACCGACTGGCCGATTTCCAGGCCCGTCAGATCAATGATGATGTCTTCCGGAATGTGGTCGGCCGGAACCTGGATTTCCAGTTCGTGGAACGCCACGTTCAGTGCGCCACCCTTCTTCAGGCCGGGCGACAGCTCGTGATTCTTGAAGTGCACCGGAACCGAGATGCGGATCTTGGCGTGCTCATCGACACGGAACAGGTCGAAGTGCACCGGCACATCCGTGACCGGATGGAAGTCGATCGACTTGGCGATGACCTTCTGGGTCTCTTCGCCGTACTTCAGCGTGACGAGGTGACCGTTCAGCTTGCCGGTCGACAGCGACTTGCGGAAAGCGTTCAGGTTAACGGCGATCGGCACGGGGCCCTTGTCACCACCATACAGAACACCCGGCAGCTTGCCGTCATTGCGAGTGGCACGCGCGCCGCCCGTACCGGTGCGTTCACGCACTTCGACATCCAGAACAATCTCGGCCATCAGCCTCTTCCTCGAACATAAAAAGGCCGCGCATCCATCCTGGGCACGGCGGGGAAACTTTTAAGAGCGCGGGTGATACACGAAGCTGCGGCGGTATGCAACCCGGCAAAACCGGGAAAATGCATGCCACCGCAGCTTCCTGTGATCAGTTTATCTCCGCTTCTTGCGCTTGCCGGTCGCCTTCTTCTTGGACGTCGTCTTGACCGGCGCAGGCTTGATATAGGGCTCGGCATTGGCATAGGAGGCCGCCACCTTGACCGGCTCAAAGCTGAGCGCGTTGCTGGACATCTTGCCCAGGCACTGTCCGGTATCCATCAGCACGTGCTGACCCAGGCAGAAGACGTCCTCGAAATGCGGCGTCGACACGGCCAGGCACTGATACAGGTTCAACTTGCTCATATCGAAGCAGCGCTCGCCTTCGACCTCTTCCAGCAGGGAGTGCAGGTAATCGGCGCGGCCTTCGCCGGCTTCACCCATAATCGCCAGGGCGGCGATGGTCAGGGCACGGTTGACGGCGCTCGTGTAGGGCTGATTGAACAGGTCCGGACGGTCGAAGACATTGGTCGTCGATGCAAAGGTGGACGCCGGCACAGCGGCATCGCTGGCGGCGGGGGCACTGGCCAGCTTGGTGACCGCGGGCGCCGTGACCGCGCTTTGATCATCGGTGGTGGTCGCGGCGGTTTCGGTTTCCGGCGTAAAGGTGACGCCGTCGCCCTGGATGACGTAACCACCGGTCGATTGGCCGGTCGTTGCCTGGGTCGTCAGACCCGTGCCGCTCAGCGCTGCGGCCAGAAGACGAGCGCTCTCGTCACTCTGGACGCTGCGAAGGGTGACCGAACTCTGTTTGGCCTGGGCCAGGCGGCCGTCGCGGTCGGCGACCTTTTCCTTGGACCACTTCTGACGCTGAACGTCATAGGCGGCGCGCTTGACGCCGGCCCCGGAATTGTAGACCGACTGGCCGTCCGAGCTGAGCGCCAGAATGACGCGGCGGGCGGCGATATCGGCCGAGGGCAGGCTGGCGGCGTAGTTGTAGTCAGAGGTCAGCCGACGCACCAGTTCCGCGCGGGCGGTCTCATCGGAGGCGTAGGCGCGCATAGAGGCACGGAAGCTGGGCTCCTGCATGGCGACGATGGCGGCATAGGCCACGACGCCGCGTGCCAGTTGATCCGGTTGATAGGCTGCGCCATCCTGAAGCTTCGCCTGGACCACCCGGGCATCTGCGAAGTTGGCCTTCATGCCGCGCGCCGTGGTAATGTAGTCGACATAGACGGCTGCGGCGTCGGAGACGTTGGACGCCAAGGCGACGGGAGGACCGGCGGGCGCCGGCGGCGGGGGAGGTGGCGGTGGTGGCGGCGCGTCCGTCGCGCAGCCGGCCAGGACCAGGGCAAAACTCAGAGCAACCAGGCTGAGGCCAGAACCCTTCGCACCAGAACCCTTCGCAACTGCCATTTTCATACGCTACTCCCTTTTTTACCCGAGGTGCCGACGGCGCGATTTAAGGTCACCGCGTCGTCGGAGAATATGCTGATTTTGTTGTGAAACATGACGCCGCCGACCGTCACACGTCTTTACATCACAAGGCAGACGCCTTGACCATAAGTGATCGGTAAAAATTTTGCCCAAATTGTGGCCGGACAACCGCTGAACCACGTCGTTTAGGTGGCAAGGTTCGGTGTAAATGCATTAAAAGACAACAACTTACCGCGGTTGCGATATTTATGGCTTCTTTATTGGCCGGTGATCAAAAAGTTTTGATGGCGATTCGATCACTTTTTCAATCGAACAGCTTCGACACGGACTCTTCGTTAGCAATCCGGCGGATGGCTTCACCGATCAGCGGCGCGATGCCGACGATGCGCACCTTGGCATGGTCGCGGATGACGTCGGTGGCTTCGATGGAATCGGTGATGACCAGTTCTTTCAGAACCGATTTGTCGACACGGTTCATCGCTTCCCCTGACAGCACGCCGTGCGAGACATAGGCCGAAACCGAGGCGGCGCCTCGGTCCATCAGCGCCTTGGCGGCGTTGCACAAGGTGCCGGCGGAGTCGACGATATCGTCAAACAGAATGCAGTTGCGGCCGGAAACGTCACCGATGATGTTCATGACTTCGGATTCGCCGGCGCGCGGACGGCGCTTGTCGACGATGGCGAGGTCAGCACCCAGGCGGTCAGCCAGGGCACGGGCCCGAACCACGCCGCCAACGTCGGGCGACACGATCATCAGTTCGTGCGGGTCGCGGTAATTGGCCTGTATATCCTTGGCCATGAAGGGGATGGCGACCAGGTTGTCGGTCGGAATGTCGAAGAAGCCCTGGATCTGGCCGGCGTGCAGGTCCATGGTCAGGACACGATGGGCGCCGGCGCGGGTAATGATGTTGGCGACCAGCTTGGCCGAGATGGGGGTACGGCCGCCGGTCTTACGGTCCTGGCGGGCATAGCCGAAATAGGGGATGACGGCGGTGATCCGCCGCGCCGAAGCCCGGGTCAGGGCGTCGATGCAGATCAGCAGTTCCATCAGATTGTCATTGGCGGGGTAGCTGGTCGACTGGATGACGAAAACGTCTTCGCCGCGGACATTTTCATCGATGGTGACGAAGATTTCCTTGTCGGCAAAGCGCTGCACGCGTGCCTTGGTCAGCGGCATGTCGAGATAGTCGCCGATGGCCTGGGCCAGAGTCCGGTTGGAGTTGGCGGCGAGCAGTTTCATGGCGATGTCCCGTTAATAACTTGCGCGGCTTTTAGCAGGGGTTCGACAGCGTTCAAGAGCAAACGTCGCAAATCCGTAATTTTTCGAGCGTTCTCTAAGCGCGCAGCATGATGGCCGAGATCAAACGGCCATAGTCCGGAAGTTGCTGTTTGAAATTGCGCCGGTTCGAGAAGAACAGGGCCTCATCAGCGCACGTGTCGTGACCGGTGGTGGCGCACTGCGTCACGCCTGCGCGTTCCAGCCGCATCAGGCAGTATCCTGGCAGGTCGAACATGCGCTTGTCAGGCGTGGCGCCGGCGACGAAATAGGGTGGACTGTCCGGGTCGTGGCTGGCGAAGATGCCGGCATAGTCGGCGCCGACCTCATAAGAGGTCTGGGTGATGCAAGGGCCGATAACGCAGCGGATCTTGCCCAGGTCTGCGCCTCTGGCCTGCATCAGGTCGAGGGTGGCTTCGATCATGCCGTAAAGTGCGCCCTTCCAGCCGGCATGGCAAGATCCGACGACGCGGTTGTCGGGATCGGCGAACAGCAGTGGCGCGCAGTCGGCTGAAAGGGCCGACAGAATCAGGCCCGGTGTCGTGGTGACCAGGCCGTCGGCTTCAGGCCGGTCGGTGGTCCACGGACTGGAGACGTCCAGAGCTGTCGCGGAATGGATCTGGTAGAGGCTGAGCAGATGATCGGCCGGCCTGTCGAACGCGGCGGCGACGCGGCGGCGGTTCTCCTGAACCAGCGCCGGATCGTCCTTCGATCCCAGACCGATGTTCAGCGAATCGTAGACGCCCGTCGATACGCCGCCCTGACGGGTGAAAAAACCATGCTGGATGCCGGGCAGGTCGAGCAGCGGATGGAGGATGCGAGGGGGAAGCGGAGCGGCCATGGCGGCGATGTAAACCCCGGCCGTCTAGTCTTCAAGGGCGAAAAGCGGCAGGGAAGCCGGCCAGGCCATACCGACCACCTTGAACAGGTCGCCCATCTGGTCAGGGGCAGTCAAACGGTCGTACTGCCGCTGAAGCTTTTCAGCCTCAGTCGGGTGCGCCTCACAAAGGGCGTTGAACCTGGCGGCCATGCCAAGCGCCTGCAAAAACGCAGATTGTGTTTTGATTGTGCTGAATTTTACTGATGTATTACATATTTGGGCGATCGCCGGAAAGTCTGCCCACACCGTGAGGTCATGGTCGCCCGGCGCCGCCAGAGGGTCGGTTTTACGGTGATTGTGCAGCGCCTGGAGGGTGTCGCCCGCTTCCGGCTGGTCGCGGCCATAGTCAACCAGCAGCGCGGCGCCGGTGCTGGCTTTCAGAAGGCTGGTCAACTGGGCGGCAAAATGCTGTTGCGCCGCGGAGATTTCGATAGTCTGGCCTGGTTCGGCGTCGAGCTGCGGCGTGTATTCCGTCGGGACCAGGCCGAACGCGAGGTGTCCGTCAATGACGCCAACGCATTTTTCAGCCCACCCGTTGTCGGTGCGGACAAACTGTCGCGCAGGCAGGCAGTCGAGGACTTCGTTGGCGATCACAATCACCGGCAGGTCGGTGGCCAGGGCGTTCACATCCGGGACGAAGACGGCCTGGGAGATGGTCTGTTCCTGGGAGGCGCGCAGTCGCGGTGACGGCTCAACCATCGTGACCTGAGCCGCGTCGGAAAGGCCGGGAACGCGTTTCGCCACACGCAGGATATCGGACATCAGGGTGCCGTCGCCACCGCCGATTTCGACCAGGCGAAAAGCGGGCGGGCTGCCCAGCGCGAGCCACATCTGGGCGACCCAGACGCCGATCATTTCGCCGAACATCTGCGACACCATGGGGGCGGTGAGGAAGTCGCCATCGGCGCCGATGCGCACATGGCAGGTATAGTAGCCATCCTGAGGATCGAACAGGCATCGCGCCATATAGTCGGCCACATTCATCGGGCCTTCCAGGGTGATCTGTTCGATAAGTCGGTCTCTAAGCGACATGTTTGCCGGTACTTGGGCTGTCCTTGCGCAGGGCGTGCCAGATGAAGGCGGCGCCGGCGATGACCATCAAAAGGGACAGGGTCTGGCCCATGGTGATGACGTTCTTGAAGAAGTCCCACATCTGCTCGTCGGGCTCGCGGACCATCTCGATCAGAATGCGGAAAATCCCGTAGCCGGCAATGAACACGCCGGTGATGAGGCCCGGACGTTTGAACTCCTTGCGGACATGGGCCAGGTACCAGGCCACGGCGAACAGGATCAGCCCCTCGGTAGCCGCTTCGTAAAGCTGGCTGGGATGGCGGACAATGCCCTGGCCGCCGGAGCAGGTGTGGGAATTGCAGAAAATGATCCCCCACGGCGCGGTGGTTTCACGGCCCCAAAGCTCGCCATTGATAAAGTTGGCGATGCGGCCGAAGAACAGGCCGATTGGCGCGGCGCAGGCCAGCAGGTCGCCGAGATTCAGAAGTTGCGGCAGGTCGAACTTCTTGACGCGGGCATAGATAACGGTGGCGGCAACGACACCGACGAAGCCGCCATGGAAGGACATGCCACCGTTCTGAATCATAAAGACCTGGAAGAAGTCCCGCCAGATCAGGGACATGTCGTAGAAGAGGATAAAGCCGATGCGGCCGCCGATGATGATGCCTAGGGTCATCCAGACAACCAGGTCATCGAGTTGGTCGGTATTGACCGGAGGTTGCCGCGGCGTCCACAGGCTCTCATTGCGGATCAGACGGCCCAGATACAGCCAGCCAAGGACGATGCCGGCAATATAGGCAAGGGCATACCAACGGATGGCGACAGGCCCGAGTTGGAAAATGACGGGATCGATATCCGGCAGGGTCATAAGGCTGCGTCTCCCCAAAATGGTCGCGGCTGTTTAGCACTAACCTGTGACACGTCGCCACAAAAGAGAGACAAAGGACTTAGAATCATGGAAAAACTTTGTCGACCGAGGGAGAAGCCTCTATATTGAATGCCTATGCATTTTCTGGAGGCCCCTCGCCATGCAAAGCCAAAATCCGTTCCTTGACGAACTGGCCAAAATGACCACCTCGGCCATGTCCCTGGCCCAGGCTGCCGGTGAGGAGGCCAAGACGGCCTTTCGTTCTCAGGCGGATCGTTTTGTCGCCGACATGGATCTGGTCCGCCGCGACGAACTCGAGGCGTTAAAAGCGGAAATCGCTGATTTAAAAGCCCAGGTCACCGCCGCGCTCAAGGAGCGAAGCGTTAGCGCAACTCAGGATGCGCTCAAGGAGCGAAGCGTTAGCACCGCTGACACTTCCGCTAAGCCGAAGGGCAAGGGCGTCAAGCCGGACGTCGACCTTCCGGTCGACTAGAACAAAAGGATTTCACAGGTACCATGACCACGCCGCAGACCTACGACAGCGACGCGACCTTCGATCCGCTCGATGTGGTGGAATCCATCCTCACCGAGGAAGGGCTGGAATTTGAACGCACACCCGAGGGCGACCTGGGGTTTGCGTTGAGCGGCGACTGGCGGACCTATGAGATGTGGTTCTCGTGGCGGCCGGAAGGCGAATGCCTGCAGTTGTGCTGTTCGCTGGACGTTGAATCGGGCGCGGGCCAGGCCCTGACCGAAGACCGCCTGCCGGGCCTCTATGAGTTGCTGTGCCTGGTCAACCAGCATGTCTGGTTCGGGCATTTCGAAGCCTTCCGCGATCCGGAAGGCGGCGTGCCGGGCCTGGGGCTCTATGACGTGGTGTTTCGCCATACCCAGGCGATCAATCCGCTCGAGCGCGCCTCGGTGGTGGCCAGTGCCCACATGATCAACAGCGCCGCCGAGGCGGTCGATCGTTTTTATCCGGCCTTCGACTTCTGGTTCAAGGGGGCTGCGTCGGCCCGCGATGCGTTCGCGGCTTGTCTGTTCGAGACCGTGGGAGAAGCTTAAATGGGTGATGTTCTGCCGAAGCCGGTGCTGCTCATTGGCGCCGGGGCGCTGGGCTCGTCCATTCTGAAGGGGATGCGCATTGCCGGCCATGCGGCACCGGCAGACCTGATGATTGTCGACCTCAAACCCGGCGATGAGGCCAAGGCCTATGCCGAGGCGGGGGCGCAACTCAACTCGTCGCCCGATACCTGGCGCGCGGCGAAGACGGTCATCCTGGCGGTGAAGCCCCAGGGCTGGCATGCGGTGGCAGCAATCCTGAACGGCAATCTCGGCGCGGGTGCGGTGTTGATCTCGGTCATGGCCGGGGTACAGACGGGCAGCCTGGAGCAGGCCTTTGCCGGTCATGCGGTGGCACGCGTCATGCCGACGACCGGAGTCGCGACGGGCAAGGGCGTGGCCTCGATTTTTTCGGCCACGGCGGACGGCCTGGCGGCGGCGAGCGCAGTGTTCGCGCCGATGGCGACGACCGTGGTGTTGAGCGACGAAAGCCTGATGGATTCGGCGACCGCGGTATCGGGGTCGGGCCCGGCCTATGTCTATGCCTTTGTGCGTGCGCTGGAAAAGGCCGGCCGTGAAACCGGCCTGTCGCGCATGCATGCCCGCGACCTGGCGCGCGGGACACTCATCTCGGCGGCGCGGTTGCTGGACCAGACGGGCGAGGAGCCGGATGACCTGATCAAGAAGGTGGCGTCACCCGGTGGGACGACCGAGGCCGCTTTGAAAGTGCTGTGCGCTGAAGGTTCCGGCCTGGACGAATTGGTGCTGGCGGCAGTCCAGGCGGCGCATAAGCGGTCGAAGGAACTCGGCTGAGTATCGGGTGCAGGGTCCAGGACCCTGCCCGCCGGAGGCTCTTTTACTTAATAATCAAAGCCTTTTTGATCTCCGACCAAGGCACGATTTTAAAGTTTTGACGGGAGCGGGCGCCGGTCGGGGCTTCGCCTTCCATGTCCGAATCGTCCTGCATCACTACAACGCCCTCGGCATAGGGTCCAACCTGACCGCCCAGGGCCGCGACGCCGTCGGTTCCCGTCACAGCATCGAAACCATTGCCTGGAAACACCGAGAACCGGCCCTTGTAGTTCGCCGTTTCGCCCGCCACCTGCCAGACGGCAAAGGCGCTGTCGCCCTGAGACGAGGCGACCAGGTAGCTGAGACCGGACTCTTCATCGACCAGCAGAGCCAGGCCCTCGACATCCGCGACCAAGATGTCCGATGGGGCGCCCTGGAGTTGCACACGCGCCGGTCCTGTGGCCGGCTCGACACCGTAACGCCAGATACCCTTGGCTTCCTCGGCAATATACAGCGCACCGGTGCGGTCATCGACCACACAACCTTCGGCCTGGCTGCCGACGTCGAAGCGACGGACGATCTCGCCCTTGGGGCCGGTGTCGGTTTCAGAATAGACCGCCTGAACGACGTCGCCGTTCTTGCCAATGATGATGATAGTGATGCCGTCGGCGGTCGTGCCCATGCACAGGCCGTAGGCTTCGGACGTGGTCATGGCTAAGAAGCCGGCGGGCTTGAGCTTCAGGTCATCGCTCAGGGTGAACAGGGCGGCACCGTTCTTGGCCCGATCGGAGGCGGCGATCAGGGTGAAGGAACCCGTCTCGCCATAGACGGTGCGCAGGTCGACATTGTTGAGCGGGCCGTGCGGCACGAAATCGCGGACGCTGCCGTCGAGATTATAGGCATAGAGCCCCGCCTTCTTGTCGGTGCCAAGGATAAGGGCACGCGACCGGTCCATCGGATCGACCCAGATTTCCGGATCGTCGGCGGCGTCCAATCCTGCGGTGCCGACGGCGACAGTTTCGGCAGATGCCAGCACCGGCGTGCCAGTGCCATGGGCGACCAACAGGGAGTCTGACGTCAGTTCTGGGTGTAACGCCGTGCAAGCCGAGAGAAGTGTTGCAGTAATGGCGATGACTGAGACTGTCGTAAATCTGTCACAATTGCGTTTTAAGCCCATAATTTGCCTCATGTCTTGCGTTGCTCAGGCTCATAGCAAGATTTTCGCAGATTGCACGGCAAATTTTTCTCACTCTAGCGGTAGGGCCACAACGGCTCGCAATCCGCCCATGGGGCTGGTGTCGAGTGTCAAATCGCCCCCGTGGCCGCGCACGATATCCCGCGCGATGGCCAGCCCCAGGCCGACACCCTGAATATTTTGGTTGCGCGAGTCGTCCAGACGGTTGAACGGCTTGAAGGCGTCTTCGCGCCGTTCGGGGGCTATGCCAGGCCCATCGTCGTCGACGATCAGGTGCAACATTTTCTTGCCGTCATCGCCCACGATTTCGGCGGAAAAGGCGACCTGCTTGCCGTAGTGAAATCCGTTCAGGATCAGGTTGCTGACGGCGCGCTGGATTGCCATTTCACGAATGACGATACGCAGGTCCTTGTCGAGATAGTCGGTTTTCAGCGCATGTCCGGCGCGTTTGATATTGCCGGTGAGGGTTTCCATCAGGGCAGAAACCGAGACCATGTCGCGATCTTCCGCCATCTCGCCGCGGGCAAAGGCCAGATACTCATCGATCATATAGGCCATTTCCGACACGTCCTGCTTCATGCGCCTATTGGCCTCGTCCTGCTCAGCCATGGCTAGTTCCAGCTTGAGTCGGGTGAGGGGCGTTCGCAGGTCGTGGCTGACCGAGGCCAGCAGGGTGGTGCGCTGCTCGATCTGGCGCTGGATGCGCGCCTTCATCTTCTGGAAGGCTTCGGCGGCGGCGCGGACTTCCTTGGCGCCGTAAGGTTTGAAGTTGGGATCGTCTTCGCCGCGGCCGAATTTCTCGGCGGCTTCGGACAGGCGTTCGATGGCACGGACCTGGTTGCGAATGAACAGCATGGCGACCGTGGTCAAGAGCCAGGTCGCGCCAAGGACCCAGAAGATGAAAATATAGCCGGTGGTGGCGAAGGCGCGTTCCTTGGGGGCGATGAAGCGCAGGACACCGCCCTCGACCTGGACGCGGATGTCGATAAAGCCGGGGTAGCGTCGGGCATCAAACCAGTAGGGATCACGAAGCCGTTCGCGCAAGGCGCGGTCGATCGTCCGGTCCAGCGCCACGAACAGGGTGGGGCGCAGGGTGTCGGGCAGGCCGTCGTCTTTTTTCAAGGTGACCGATACCTGCATTTCGTCGGCATAGGCCTTGATCTTTTCGAGGTTGGCTTCGGTCGGCTCGTCTTCGTAGGCGCGCACCGCCCAGGCGATGTCTCCGGCCAGGCCCTCTGACAGGCGCTCGGTAACCGTTTCCCAGTGCAGGTCGAAAAAGACCCAGGTGATCAGGACCTGCATGATGGCGATGGGCAAAACGATGATCAGCAGCACCCGCGCCATCAGGGTACGCGGGAAGTTGCGCTTTAAGACCTTGGGCAGGAGGCGGAGTTTCGGCAGGCGCATCTTTAATCCGGCGCGAGCATATAGCCCTTGCCCCGGACGGTTTGCAGGTACCGCGGATTCTTCGGATCCTGCTCGATCTTGCGGCGCAGGCGCGTGACCTGGACATCAACAGCGCGGCCCGTGGTGTCGACGCTGTCCTTGGCCAGGTCCATGCGGTCGACCGGCACATTGGCGCGTTCGGCCAGGTAGCGCAGAAGTTGCGACTCGGCTTCGGTCAGGCGCACCAGCGATCCGCTCTTGGTCAGTTCGGACCGCTCCAGGTCAAAATTGAAGGCACCCATGGTGATCGCCTTGGGCAAGGCCGGCTTGACGCCTGTGCGGCGCAGGATCGCTTCGATGCGCAGCAGCAGCTCCTGCGGTTCGAACGGCTTGGACAGATAATCGTCAGCGCCGAGCGAAAGACCCATGATACGGTCGTCGGGCAGGCCGCGCGCCGTCAGGATCAGGATCGGTACATTGGAATTGGCGCGGACCCATTTCGACAGCGAGAAGCCGTCTTCGCCCGGCATCATCACGTCCAGAATCAGCAGGTCGAAGTCGAGCAACTGCAACATGCGCTTGGCGGCGTCGGCGTGGGCGGCGGCCGTGACGCGGAAGCCCTGGCGGCTCAGGAATTCCTTGAGCAGGGTGCGGATGCGGTCGTCGTCGTCGACGACCAGCAGGTGGCGGACAGTAGCGTCGTTGTGACCTGTGGCCAGGCTCATGGGTTTCGATTCTTCCGGCAGGAGGCGCAAACCGGGCCATCCTCACCAATCGGACACAAATGTAAAGCCGTTTTGCGTTGCCGATTGTTTCTGGGGCACATGTTTCTCAGCGCGGACAGCCGGTATAGTGGGCGCGCAGCAGGCTGTTCCACTCGGCTTCGCCGCCATCGCTGACGCGGTTCAGCTTCAGTTTGAAATCGGCATATTCGGCGTGGTTGGGGATGCCGAACTCGGCGTCGACGATGTGGCCATTTTTCGCATCGAGCCACAGGGGACCGCCCTTATTGCCAAAGGCCAGGCCGCCGACGTCGTAGCGGCGCGTGGCCTGGCCTTTGCGTGTTTCCTCGCCGACATAGCGCACGTCGGTGCGGCCCATATAGGTCAGGAAGTCGCTCATGTCGTCGGTCACCACCAGCGCCATACCGATGCTGAAATCCGCCTTGGGATCGGTCAGGTGGGGCAGGGTGACGGTCAGGGTCGCCAGGTCGTAGTCGTACAGATGCCACGGCGCGTCGGGAGCTGTGGCGGTGTCACTGAGTTGAGCGTCGGGCAGGTCGATCTTCGCGGTAATGACACGTGTGGCCGGGTCGAGGTCCATACGGCCGAACACCCGCTGGGTGCCGTCGCGGTTCAGTTTGCCGGCGTAGAGGGTAGTGGCTTCCAGGGTTTGCGGATCCAGGACCGAGGTGACATAGGCCGCCGTGGTACAGGGATCGATCGCCTTGAACACGGCAACTTCGGTGACGCTCTTGCGGTAGACCACGATGTGCTCCGGCAAGCTGCCGTCACGGTTGCTGCGGGTATAGTCGTAGATTCGCCCGACGGGATCGGCGCCACTGAGCGGGGTATAGCCGGGCGTGGTGGCAAGGGCGGGGAGGGCGGTGGCGGCGAGAAAAGCGCTAGCAAACAAGGATTTCATATTTATCTTTCGGTGGCGGCGGGGGCGTCAACGGGTTGTGGCCAAGTCAAAGCTATAATCCGAGTAGCAACAGGTGACAATCGGCGCCGGGTTTCGTAAGGTGCAAGGAATATTGGGGAGATATCATGTCCGCAAAAACCAAACTGGCAGCCTTGATCGCTGTGGCTGTTCTGGCGTCGGCGGGAGCGGCCAACGCGATCACCACACCGGCGGCGCCGCTATCCCAGACAGCCCAGGATTCGTTGTTCAAACGGCTGGAAAAGGCCGTCACCGAGGGCCATGCCGAAAGTCCGGAAGGGGCGGCGGCGCTGACGGTGGAACTGCGGTCGATCATTGCCGACCCGGGCTTTTCGCTTCTGCCGCCACGTTATCGGGCCGGAGCCTACGCCATACTGGCTGTGGCCCTGTCGACCCAGGCACAGCATGAAGACGCTTACCGCATGTTGCTCAAGGCAGGTGAGCTTTCGGATGAATTTGCTCAAAGTGTCTACTACGACGTCATGCTTTCGAGCATAGCCCTGCTGGCCGGGGAAGATGTTGCCGCGATCAACGCCCTGGCCTCGGCGTATGAAAAGGACCCCGGAAACAGCACCGGTATAAGGTCGGAACTGGTGGAGAGGATCGATCATCGCGCCAGCCTTCTGACTGACACTGCGCCACGCCGCCGCCTTCTCGAAGCGCTCTGGGCCGCGGATTACGCCCATGACAATCCGCTGTGGACGGCGCAGGACCTGTGGTGGTGCCTGTTCGAACTGCGCGTCGCCGCCGGTGACGACGAAGCCGCGCGTGAGGTTCTGCCGAAACTGGTCGAGGCCAAGTACGTCGTCGCCGTGCGGGCCGATAACCGCTATACCCGCTTTACCGCCGACCTGCCTTCGGGCGGTGATTACCGCGCCGCCTATCTGCAAAACCGGGCAGAAACGGAGGCCCGCATTGCCGCCAATCCGGACCTTATCGAAGGCCAGAAGATGCTGTCCGACTATCTGGCCAGCGACGGAAAGTTCGAAGAGGCCTTGGCCCTTCTGGACGCAGCCCTGAAAAAGGGACGGGCGCCGGGAGAACCCGCCTACAGCGACTTTACCGATCAGGAGCGCTGGGTTCTGGAAGGTCGTGCCGACCTTTTGGGAGAGATGGGGCGTCAGGAAGAGCAGACTCTCGAGCACGTCAAGGCGCGGGACGCTGCCATTGCCGCCGGTGGCGATAAGGTCAGCCAGGCCCTGAACCTTGGAGGCTACTACAATTCCATCGAGCGGCCCGATCTCGCGCTGAAGGAGGTCGAGGGCGCCGACATTAAATCGGCCAGCCCGTATGGACGGATGGTGGCCGCGGAAGTCCGTGTCTGCGCTTACCAGCAGCTTGAAGACCAGGCGCACGTCGAAGTCTGGATGGATTATCTGACGGAGAACCGGCTTGAAGGGCCGACCATGTACCGCACAGCCCTGGCCTGTGTCGGGAATATGGATGGCCTCGCGGCGATGGTGATTTCAGAGCTGGAAGACCCCAAGACCCGCAATGTGATGTTGCGTGGCCTGCAAACCTATGACGATCCTGTCGGCAACGTAACCCCCTATGAAAGGAGCATGTCGGCGATCAATTACGCCATCAAGGTGCGCCCCGACGTGCGGGCGGCGATCGCCAAATACGGAACGCAGGCGACCTATTCCCGCTCCGGCGCCAAGTCGTAATCAGCGCGCTTCGCCGACTACCTCCATCGCGGCCCAGTTGGCCGGGGTGGCATCACCCTTGGCCAACATATCCGGTGAGGCGTCGATGCGGAGCATCTGGGCCTCACCGCCCTTGTGGGTAAGTGTCAGTTAAATTCGCTCTCAGCCCGGTTGTAGCTGCCAGAACTGCTCGACACCGAGGCGAAGCTCGCGCGAAACAGGTCGGCAAACCAGGTCCCGAAGCTCAAGGTGAGCGTGACGGCAAGAAACACCGATGCCACTTTGGTCTTTTTCATGATAGTCCCCTCTGATTGCGGTAAATCTACCGCAGGTAATAGTCACCATAAGCGCAATTGTCTGTCAACGCGAATTAGCCCTTGCAAAGGTTACGTTTGCTCCCGAATATGGTTCCCTTTCGGTAAATTCGGGGATCGCGTATATGTTCCACTATGGCGTTGAAAATCTGCAGAGCCTGCTCGGCATCGCCGTCATTCTCGCCATATGCTGGGGCCTGTCCGAAAACAAGAAGCGCTTTCCCATATTCCTGACCCTAGGCGCCATCGCCATCCAGGTCGCGTTGATTCTGCTCCTGTTCGCCATCCCGCAATCCCATGGCGTTCTGGACGGTATTTCCAACGGCATGCAGGCCCTGTCCGACGCGACCGCGGAAGGCATGCAGTTCGTCTTCGGCTATCTCGGCGGCGGCGCCCAACCTTACCAGGTGGCCAATGAAGGCGCGCTGTTCGTTTTTGCCCTGCGCGTCCTGCCGCTGATCCTGGTCATTGGCGCCCTGGCCGCCTTCCTTTGGCATATCGGCGTCTTGAAGGTCATCATTCGCTTCTTCGGCGTCATCTTCGAAAAGGGCGTCGGCCTGGGCGGCGCTTCGGCCCTGGGCGTTTCGGCCGGCATCTTCGTCGGCAATGTCGAAGCCCTGATCATTATCCGTGCCTATCTCGACAAGCTGACCCGGTCGGAACTGTTTGTCATGCTGGTCATCGGCATGGCCAATGTCTCGGGCTCGACCATGGTCGCCTATGTGCTTATCCTGAACAACGTCCTGCCCAATGCCGCCGGTCATATCCTGGCGGCCTCGATCGTCTCGGCGCCGGCGGGGGTGCTGCTGGCGCGGATCATGGTGCCGGAACTGGTCGACCACAAACACGAGAAGGTCGATTACAGTTCGTCGCTGAAATACGACAGTGCCATCGACGCGATTGCCAAGGGCACGACCGACGGCATGAATGTCGCCATCCACATCGCCGCCATTCTGATCGTCATGGTCGCCCTGGTCGCGCTGGGCAATGCGGCGCTGAGCGGCTTTTATCATGTCGGCGGCGAGCCGATCACCATTGAACGCATCCTGGGCTGGCTGTTCATGCCCCTGGCCTGGCTGATGGGCGTGCCCGCGGACGAGGTCTCCGTCGCCGGGCGGTTCCTCGGCATCAAGATGGTGCTGACCGAGTTCGTCGCCTATCTCAAACTGGCCGCCGTGCCAGTCAGCGACATGTCGGAACGTACCCGCATCCTGTTGACCTACGCGCTTTGCGGCTTTGCCAATGTCGGCTCGGTCGGGATCACGGTGGCAGGCTACGGCGCTTTGATGCCCGAGCGCCGTCCCGAAATCCTCAACATGATCTGGAAGGCCCTGGCGGCCGGATTCCTGGCCACCGTCCTGTCGGCCGCCATTGTCGGGGCCTTGCCCAACGCCATCTACGGACTGTAAGGTTTCCCACACGGGAGACGCGCCATGAAACTCTACACGACGGACTATGCCCCCAATCCGCGGCGCGTGCGCTGGGTGATGGCCGAAAAGGGCATCGGTGATATCGAGCTGATACTGATCGATATCATGAGCCTGGAACACCGCACCCATCCGGTCATCGCCAAGGCCGGTTCACCGCACCTGCCGGTCCTGGAACTGGAGGACGGGTCGGTGATCGCCGAGTCGGTGGCCATCGGGCGTTTTCTCGAAAGCCTGTATCCGGAACCGAACCTGTTCGGTCGTGACGCTCGGGAGATCGCCGACATCGAGATGTGGACGCGCCGTCTGGAACAGCGCCTGGCGACGCCGCTGATGCTAGGCACGCGCATGAAGGCGGCACCGCTTGTCATCCTGGAAGATCCCAATGCGGCGGTCGGTGACTACATGTTCGAGAATGCGGCGGCCTACTGCGCAGGTCTGGACGCCCATCTGGCCAGTCGCGCGTTTATCACGGCCGGGCGGCTGACCATTGCCGATATCGCGTGCGTGTGCGCCTTCGACTTTGCCCGCATCGCTCGCTTCCGGCCGGACAAGTCGCTGGAAAATGTGGCCCGGTGGCTGGGCGCGCTGCGCGAACGGGCGAAGGTGTTAGAAGTCTGATGCGATACGCAGGTTCGCTTGTGGCGGTAGGGATCGCGGTCGCGCCTTTTCATGCAGCAGCCTGCTCCTTGATCGACGTTGTTGGCTCGACCCGATCATCGGTAGAAACCGCCTACATCTACCTCGCCATTTCGGCCGTCGGGGCGGCTGGCATTGCAATTGCCGACATACGAAAAAAACGTCCGTCTTGGCAACTGATGGCAGTGACCGGTTTGTTGGCGCTTCATCCGGCGTGGACAGTCAAACCCTTCTACGGACCGGACTGCCAGTTCGAGAATGTCCAGGCAGCGCAACTATTCCTGATCGTGGTAACAGTTCTGGCTCTATGGCGCCTTTTTCTGGCCTGGAAGCGTCGTGACAGCGCTACGCATCCCCCTGCGGTTTGATCTTCTTGCGCGCCAGAATCCCCGTAAAGCTCAGCAGCAGCTTGTCGCCACAGCGCAATTCACCGCGGCCGAAGATGACCGTCTGACCGGCGCGGGTGATCTCGCCCGTCGCAATAATGATATCGCCCTCGCGCCCCGGCGCCTGAAACTGGGCATCCAGTTGCAGGGTCACCGCAGCGCCATCGCCGAGATGGGGTATGGCAAAAACGAACAGCGACGTGTCGGCCAAGGTCAGCAGACAGCCGCCATGGACGCTGCCGCCACCATTGAGATGGCGCTTTTCCGCCTGGAAGCCGACTTTAACTCTGGTCGGATCGGACGTGTCGTAATAATAGGCGCCAATCAGCCCGTTAAAGGTGTCGCCGGGTTCAGCCCGCTTCCACCCGGCAAACGGGCCTTCGGTGACGGTCGATAGGTCGGCACTCATTTTCACGCACTCCGGAGTTCGCATCCATGTCCCAACTGGCCGAAGAGACACTTTTGGCGCTCTTATCGCAGGTGCGAACCGGAGAGTCCATCAGCCCCAACGACGTCGCCAAGGCGATGAGCGCCGAAAACTGGCAGCGCGAACTGCCCAAGGTGCGCGCGGTCATCCTCAGCCTGGTGCGTCAGGGCCGCATCGAGGTGGTGCGTAAGGGTAAGCCTGTCGAACTGGAAGGGCTGAAAGGCATTTATCGCATCCGGTTTGTTCCCGCATCTTAGGAACTTGAAGGAATCGCCCTATACACAATCGCTGGTGTGCGCTTGGCTACACTCTTGCCTTTTTATGCGTTTACCTCATCTAAGAGGTTCGGCCCTAAAAGGCGTGCGAAAGAGTCCTGATTCCTGATGCCGAAGGCAAAAACCAAAATCCCCCAAGGCGGACTTCGCGGTAGATGCCGGTGAGGGCGGAACGGCTGTGCTGCGGCCCAAGGGCAATTGGATCGTCACCCGCATCGAAGGCCTGAGCGAACGTTTGCGCCAGGCACTGAAGTCGTACCAGCAGATTACCGTTGATGGTAGCCAGATCGAGGCGCTCGACACAGCCGGCGCCTACCTGTTGCGCACCGCGGTCGGTGACCGGCTTCAGGGCGAGGTTTTTGCCGGCCAGGACAACTTTGCCCGCCTGTATGGCATCGTCGGCAATCACGCAGCGCCGATTTCCAACTATGCCCAGGAAAATCCCGAGCCACCCAAGATGTGGCTCCACCCGTTCTATTTCGGTCTGGTCAAGCTGGGCAAACTGGCCGAACGCTTCAAGACGGGATTTATCGCCCAGGCCGTCTTCATGGGGCATATCATTGCCCAATTGATGATATCGATCGCCAAGCCGGGCAGCATGCGATGGGCTGCGCTGGTCAATGTCATGCAGCGCGCCGGCATTGAAGCCATTCCCATCGTGCTGATGACCAGCTTCTTCATCGGCGCCGTCCTCGGCTTTATCGGGGTCCTGCAACTGAACCAGTTCGGCAGCGGCATCTTTGCCGTAGACATGGTGGCGATGTTTGCCCTGCGCGAATTTGCCCCCCTGGTGACAGCGGTCCTGCTGGCTGGGCGCTCGGCCTCGGCGTTTGCTGCCGAAGTCGGAGCGATGAAGATGAACCAGGAAATCGATGCCATGCGCGTCATGGGGATCGATCCCTACGAAGCCCTGATCCTTCCGCGCCTGATCGGGCTGGTGCTCATGTCGACCTTTATCACCTTCCTGTCGACGCTGGGCATGATGTTTGGTGGCATGCTGGCCATCTGGAGCGCACTGGGGGCAGGGCCGTCGGTCTTCCTGCAACGCGTCCAGGATTACGTTCCCTTCTACAACTTCTTCGTCGGCATCGTTCGTCCGCCCTTCTTCGCCGCCACCATCGCCATTGTCGGCTGCTGGCAGGGGATGCAGGTCAAGGACGACGTCCTGTCACTTGGCCGTCAGGTGACGACCGCCGTGGTGCAGTCGATCTTCCTGGTCTTCATGCTGGACGCCCTGTTCGCCATTCTGTTCAACGGGTTCACCTTCTGATGACCGAGGAGCCCGATATCAGCGCCGAGACCAGCGACGACAGCGGCAAAAAGCGCGAGAAGCTGAGCCTGAACCATGTCGCCAAGCCGAAGAACGGCCAGGGTGACGACCCTGTTGTGATCGAAAAGCTGAACAATCGCTTTGGCGATCACGTCATCCATGAAGATCTCGACCTGGTGGTCAAGCGTGGTGAGGTGCTGGGCGTGGTTGGTGGCTCGGGGTCGGGCAAGACGGTCCTGCTCAACTCGATCCTGGGGCTGCATCGTCCGCAAAGCGGCGACATCCATCTGTTCGGCCAGAAACTGCTGGACGCCAAGCCCGAAGAAGGCAAGGCGTTGCGGGCCAAGACGGGGGTTCTGTTCCAGGGCGGCGCTCTGTTCTCGACCCTCAGTGTCGCCGAAAACATCATGACGCCGATCCTGGAATTCACCCGGCTGAGCCCGCGCGAAGCCCGCCAGATCGCGCTGCTGAAAATGTCCATGGTCGGCCTGCCGTTGCGCGCCGCCGACCTGACGCCGTCAGAACTGTCGGGTGGGATGATCAAGCGTACCGCCCTGGCCCGCGCCTTGGCGGTCGATGCCGAACTGATCTTTCTGGACGAGCCGACGGCGGGTCTTGACCCCATAGGGGCGGCCGCTTTCGACGACCTGATCCGCGGCCTGGCCGACAGCCTGGGTCTGACGGTCTTTATGATTACGCATGACCTTGATAGTCTCTATGCCATCTGTGACGAGATCGCCGTTCTGGCGGACCGTCACGTCGTGCTGAAGGACCGCATCGAGGTATTGGAAAAATCCGATCACCCCTGGATTCATGAATATTTTCATGGTCCGCGGGGGCGGGCGAAAGGGTAGGGAGACACGCCCATGGAACGTCAGGCGCATTATGCCTTTGTCGGTCTCGTCACCTTTGTGATGGCGCTGATTCTGCTCGCCTTTACCTTTTGGTTCATCAAGTTCGACTTCAACCAGGAATTCGGCGTCTACGATGTCGAGTTCAACCAACCGGTCGATTTCCTGAACAAGGGAGCGGAGGTCCATTTTAATGGTATAAAGGTGGGTGAGGTGACCTCATTGCGTCTCGGTAAGGCCAATACCGCGCAGGTTTTCGCCCGCATCAAGCTGGACAGCGAAACGCCCATCCGCGTCGATTCCGTCGCCACCTTGCAGCCTCAGGGGATCACCGGACTGCTGTACATGCAGATATCGCCGGGCTCGGCCAGTTCCCCCTTGCTGAAACGCAAGCCTGGCGGGCCGCCGCCTGTGATCCGCTCGGAGGAAAGCGCGCTTGCCAAGCTGTTGCAAGGGTCGGGCTCGGTGGTTGAAAAGACCTATGAGAGCCTCGATCGGGTCAACCGATTGCTGTCGGACCGCAATATTAAGACCTTCTCGGACACCCTCGACAACCTGCAGAGCATCACGGCGGACATTGAAAACCGCCAGCAGATGCTGGACGACGCGCACGAAGCCGTCATCAGCGCTGGCCAGGCCGCAGATGCGATTACCAAGCTCGCCAATTCCACGGACGGCGTGATGGCTCAGCAATTGCCGGAGACGCTGGAAAAAATCAACGCAGCCACCGACAAGCTGGCCACGGCAGCCGAGCGCGTGTCGGTCGTGGCCGATTCGGTCAAGGGGCCGGCTGATCAGATCAACACCCAGACCCTGCCCCAGATGCAGGAAAGTCTGGAGAACCTGAACGAGGCTTCGGAGTCGCTGAAGGATCTGGTCGAACAGGTTCAGCAAAATCCGCAGGGTCTGGTCACAAAGCCTGTCGCCAAGCAAAGAAAGGTCAGCGAATGAAGCGCTTCCTCCTCCCCGTTCTGGCGGTTACGGCTTTCGGGCTGACCAGCTGTATCAGTTTGCTGCCCAAGACTGATCCGGTTCAGATGTACCGCTTCGGCTTTGACGCTGGCTTGGTGGAAAGCGCCCTGGCGCAACAGCAGGGCGTTCCGGTCTCTCTGTCGCTCGGGCCGGTGGTTTTCCCGCCGGGCAGCGCCGGTGACGGCATCATGACGGTCGAAAACAATGAAGTCGCCTATGTTGAAAAGGCGCGCTGGGCCGCCGGTGCCCGCGAGTTGTTCACCGAAGCGGTCCAGGCGGGGTACGCCCGCAGCGGCGGCAATGTCCGTCTCGACCCACGCGGCCGTTCGGCGGCGGCCTATCGCCTGGATATTGCCGTACGCGGTTTTGAGACCCGTTATGTCCGGGGCAAGCCCGTGGTGTCAGTAGCGCTGGACGCGCGCATCACGCGACAGTCCGACCGCACGGTGGTGGCTTCGAAATACATTACCCGTGAGGCACCGGTCCGCCGCAACGACATGTCGCTGACTGTGGAAAGTTATAACCAGGCGGTGACGGAAGCTGTGGGAGATCTGATTGGTTTCAGCCAGGCGACCCTGTCGCCGATGGCGCCCCCGCCAACGCCCCTGACCGAGATGCCCAAGGACGGCAAGCAAAAGGTCGAGGGCCTCTGATCACGGGCGCACCGGAAATCCTGACGTCTGCCGCAGGGCTTCGCCCAGGCCCATGGCGGCTGCGGTAATGACGTTGATGGATCGCGCCTGCGCCGAAATTGGGATGAACAGCCGGTGATCGGCAGCATCGTGGACATCGTCCGGCACGCCGGCACTTTCGCGGCCCATCAGCAGCACGTCGTCCGGACGGAAGGTAAAATCGCCGTAGGGCGACGCCGATTTCGTCGTGAACAGGATCAGCCTTGCCGCCGGATTGGCCCGGGTCGAGGCCAGGAAAACCGCCCATCCGGTGTGGTGCGACACTATGGCGCAGCCGCCGTAATCCATCGCCGCGCGCCGGATTGCCTTGTCATTCAAGGGAAATCCGCACGGCTCGATGATGTCCAGTGCCACCTCCAGCGCCCCCGTCAACCGGATGGCAGCGCCGAGATTCTGAGGGATATCCGGCTGATACAGGGCCAGGCGCATGCGGGGAGACTCGACGGGGGGACTTAAGACCGTGTCGACATCGGGCACGGCGGCATTATTGTCAAGAAAATGGCCCCCAAAGCGTTTTGGTGGTTTGAATCCGCAGCGCAATTGTGGTTATAGACGCAATCGGCGTTCACGGGCGGTCTTACGGGACCTGAGTCTGGTTACTTTGTTAAGGGAATCAGTCATGAGTGCCGTTAAGTTTTGCGCGGGCGGGGCGGTCGCTGCCAGTCCGTTGCGGTATTGAAGAGGTGGCAAGGTGAGCGAACCTGTAAACGGGACGGTTGAGGGTCATGACGACCCGTCACGCCGTGACTTTATCTATATAGCGGCCGGGGCCGCTGCGGTCGGCGCGGTGGCGGCGGTTGCCGTGCCGTTGATCGGTCAGATGAACCCGGCGGCCGATACGCTCGCCCTGGCCTCGATCGAGTACGATGTCGGCAAGGTGGCCGAAGGTCAGCAGGTCGTGGTCAAGTGGCGTGGCAAGCCTCTGTTCGTGCGTCACCGCACGGCAGCGGAAATCCAGGAAGCCCAGGGCGCTGATCTGGGGGGCATGAAGGATCCGCAACCCGACTCTGACCGCGTCAAGGCCGGCAAGGAGCAGTATCTGGTTCTGGTGGGTGTCTGTACCCACCTGGGCTGCGTCCCGAACATGGGCGGCAGCGAGTTCGGTGGCTGGTTCTGTCCGTGCCACGGCTCGGACTACGATACCTCGGGCCGCATCCGTAAGGGACCTGCGCCTAAGAACCTCGAGGTTCCGGAATACGCGTTCCTGTCCGACACCAAAATTAAGGTGGGCTAATCATGAGCGATCATCCCTCGACCTACACGCCGAAATCCGGGATCGAAAAGTGGCTCGACGCCCGTCTGCCGATCCTGCGCCTGGCCTATGACAGCTTCGTCGACTATCCGACCCCGAAGAACCTGAACTACTGGTGGACCTTCGGCGGTATCCTGTCGCTTTGCCTCGGTATCCAGATCATCAGCGGCATTGTCCTGGCGATGCACTATGTGCCGCACATTGACCACGCATTCGACAGCCTCGAGCGTATTCGTCGCGACGTCAATGGCGGCTGGCTGATCCAGTTCGTCCACTCCAATGGCGCGTCGATGTTCTTCTTCGCCGTCTATATCCATATGTTCCGCGGTCTCTATTACGGCTCCTACAAGGCGCCGCGCGAAGTCCTGTGGCTGCTGGGCTGCGTTATCTACTTCCTGATGATCGCCACCGCCTTCATGGGTTACGTCCTGCCGTGGGGCCAGATGTCCTACTACGGCGCGGTCGTCATCACCAACCTGATCGGCGCCATCCCCCTCGTCGGGCCGTCTATCCTGACCTGGCTGCAGGGCGGGTTCTCTGTCGACCAGGCCACGTTGAATCGCTTCTTCTCGCTGCACTATCTGCTGCCGTTTGTGATTGCCGGCGTCGTCGTCTTGCACGTCTGGGCGCTGCACGTGGTCGGTCAGAACAATCCGACAGGCGTCGAAATCAAGTCGAAGGAAGACACAGTTCCGTTCACGCCTTACGCGACCGTCAAGGACGCGGCCGCTATGATCCTGTTCCTGATGCTGTTCTCGGTCTTCGTCTTCTTCATGCCGGACGCCCTGGGCCATGCCGACAACTATGTGAAGGCCAACCCGCTGCAAACCCCCGCGCACATCGTGCCCGAATGGTACATGCTGCCCTTCTACGCCATCCTGCGTGCCATCCCGGACAAGCTGATCGGCGTCATCGCAATGTTCGCCGCCATCGCCGTCATCTTTGCCCTGCCGTGGCTGGATACGTCGAAGGTCAAGTCGATGCGCTACCGTCCGGTCATGCGCTGGTTCTTCGTCCTGTTCGTCATCACCTGCTGCCTTCTGGGCTGGTGCGGCGGGCAACTGCCGGAAGACCTGGTCTTCTCGTTGGGCACGGACGACCACGGCAATGCCATCGGTCTGAAGGTTGTTCTGCTGTCGCAGATCCTGACCGCCTACTACTTCGCCTTCTTCCTGATCATCATGCCTTGGATCGGACTGAAGGAAGAACCCCTGCCGGTGCCGGCTTCGATTTCCGAAGCCGTGCTTGCCAACCACGCCAAGCATTAAGTGAGGGCTTTGGTCACATGTCTTCCATTATGACGAAATCCCTCAAGGTCCTGGCCGGTTTGGCGGTCGTCGCCGGTCTCGTGGCGGGGGCGCCTGCCCTGGCTGCGGGCGGCCATGCCAAGCCACTGCAAAAGGGCAATTTCAGCTTCGAAGGTCCGTTTGGCACCTTCGATCAGGCGGAACTGCAACGCGGCTACAAGGTCTATCGCGAAGTCTGCTCCAGCTGCCACAGCATGAAGCTGATCTCGTTCCGCAATCTCGGCCAGAAGGGCGGACCCTTCTACGACGAGGAATACAAGAACCCGAACGATAACCCGGTCGTGAAACAGATCGCTTCCGAGTTCGAAGTTCCGGAAATCGATCCGGAAACGGGCGATGAGGTTACGCGCAAGGCGACGACGTCCGATCGTTTCCCCAGCCCCTTCAGGAACGACGACGCGGCCAAGGCCAGCAATGGTGGCGCCCTGCCGCCCGACCTGTCGGTCATGGCCAAGGCACGCAAACACGGTCCGGACTACATCTATTCGCTGCTTCAGGGCTATGATCCCGAGCCTGTCGGTCTGACAGTCGCCCCGGGTCAGCATTACAACGTCTACTTCCCCGGCGACCTGAGCGCGTCGTGGAAAGGTGATCACCATAAGGTGCCCCCTGGCGGTGTCCTGGCCATGGCTGCCCCGTTGACGGAAGGCCGTGTCACCTTCGACGACGGCACGCCGTCGACCCTGAAGAATCAGGCCAAGGCTGTGGCGGCGTTCATCACCTGGACCTCCGAGCCGCATGCCATCGAGCGCAAGCAAACTGGCATTGCCGTGATGCTGTACCTCCTGATTTTCTTCGGCATTACCTACATGGCTTACCGCCAGGTCTGGAAAGGCAAGCACTAAGGGGCGGGAACGCCCTGACGGGCTGCAAATGCCAGTCTTGCTGCGATACGATGCTCACGTACTGAAGTACGCTCCGCTTCGTTTCTCGCAAGCCAGACATTTTCGCCACATCATGCCGCTCCCGCGAGCGGCGGAAGCAAGAAAAGCCCGCCGGTTACTCCGGCGGGCTTTTCTGTGCATGGAAGCGGCGGATTACAAATGCTGACAGAATCGGCAGGGCGCTTTGCGGAAAACGGATAGTTTGGCAAAGTCTTGTGAAAGTCGTCCGCTTCCCGGAGCCCAAACCATGCGCATTTTTGGCGTCACCCTGACAATGCTACCCTTGATCCTCTTCGCTGCCGGCGCTCACGCTCAAACCGTCGATGACCTGCTTGCCTATGTTTCCGGCAAGAAATGGCAATGCGAGGCTGATGTCGCGAACGACCTTTTCGATAGTGGCTATGTTCATATACGCGGTATGATTATGGTCAATGCCGCCCAAGGCCAACCCGTCACAGGGATGGCTGGCTCTGGCTTCACGGCCGATGGCACGACCTACAGCCGCGTCTTTGAAGTCTCTGGCTATGTGTTCGTCAACGACAGCGAGGGTGTGGGATTCGTCATCGATAACTACAAGGTCGAACGTGAAAGCGCCTTACCCCATGGCCTGACCTGGGAGACGCCAAAATTCGAAGTCTACGCAATCCGCGCGACCGGCTGGTCGACGGAGCCTTACGAACTCCACCTCAAATCGGTCAGCGCGAACTCAAAGGTCGAGACCACGGTCTGCCACCTTTTCAAAGGGTGAACCCGATTAAACGTTGAACCGGAAGTTCAGTATATCGCCGTCCTTTACGATATACTCCTTGCCTTCCTGGCGGAACTTGCCATGTTCGCGGGCGCCGGCTTCACCGTTGAACTTGACATAGTCGTCATAGGCCATGGTTTCGGCGCGGATGAAGCCCTTCTCGAAGTCGGTATGGATCACCCCGGCGGCCTGGGGCGCCGTGCAGCCGACGGGAATCGTCCAGGCGTGGGCTTCCTTCGGTCCGACCGTGAAGTAGGATTGCAGGCCCAGCAGCTTGTAGGCCTCGCGGATCAGGCGGTTAAGCCCCGGCTCTTCCAGGCCCAGCGTCTCGAGGAACTCCTTGCGCTCTTCCGACGCCAGCATGGCGATTTCCGACTCGATCTGGGCCGAGATAACGACGCTGTTGGCGTGATCGGCCTTGGCGCGGGTGGCAACGGCGTTGGACAGGTCATTGCCCTCGGCGGCGGAACCTTCTTCGACATTGCAGACATAAAGGGCCGGCTTGCTGGTCAGCAATTGCAGCATGCTCCACGCCTTGCTGTCTTCCTTGCTGACCTTGCCCTTTTCATAGGCGATGCGGGCCGGCCGGCCGGCCCGCAGCTCGTCCAGGGCGGCGTTGATCAGCGACACGGTAGTGCCGGCGTCCTTGTCACCGCCGGACTTAGCGCGCTTCTCCAGCGCCGGCAGGCGCTTTTCCAGAGATTCGAGGTCCGCCAGCATCAGTTCGGTTTCGATGATCTCCAGGTCGGAGATCGGATCGATGCGGCCTTCGACGTGGGTGATGTCGGTGTCGACGAAGCAGCGCGACACGAAGGCGATGGCGTCGCAGTCGCGGATATTGGCCAGGAACTGGTTGCCCAGGCCTTCGCCCTTGGAAGCGCCGCGGACCAGGCCGGCGACATCGACGAAATTGATGCGGGCGGGGATGATTTCCTTGGATCCGGCGATCTTGGCGAGGACCTCCAGACGCGGCTCCGGCACGGCCACGTCGCCGACATTGGGCTCGATGGTGCAGAACGGGTAGTTGGCGGCCTGGGCGGCAGCGGTCTGCGTCAAGGCGTTGAACAGGGTGGACTTGCCGACATTGGGCAGGCCAACGATAGCGACTTTCAGGGCCATGGAAGGTCTCGATAAAAAAGGTGCGCTTCCCTAACACCGCAAGGGGCGGGAGGAAACCTTTTTATCGGTTCAGGCCGTACCGTCGGGCCTCATCGGTTTGGGCGCGGGCGCCAGGCGCATGACTTCGGTGGTGTAGCGTTCGGCGGCATCGGGCAAACCCGTGAACAGCATGGGCAGGGCGCGGGCGCAGGCATCGGTCAGCGCATTGACCCAGACCTGTTCGCCCTTGCCGAAATCGCTCAGCACCCAGTCATGCACCATTTCCCGCACGCCCGGATGGCCGATACCGAGGCGGCCGCGCAGGAAGTTCGGTCCGATATGCCCCATGATCGAGCGCAAGCCGTTGTGGCCGGCATGGCCACCGCCCAGCTTCATCCGCATCCGGCCCTGGGCCAGGTCCAGTTCGTCGTGGAAGACGATGACGTGTTCGGGCTTGATCTTGTAGAACTGCATGGCCTTGCTGACGCTGTTGCCGGACAGATTCATAAAGGTCTGGGGTTTGATCACCAGCACCTTGTCGAGACCTTTGGCCGTGTCGATCTTACCCTCTGAGGTAATGGCGTCGAACTGCTTCTTCTCCGGCCCGAAGTCCGGCGCGCGGATGATTTCGTCGGCAACCATGAAGCCGATATTGTGCCGGTTTTTGGCGTATTGCGAACCGGGGTTGCCGAGGCCGACGATCAGGTACACGGGGGAACTCCTCTTTCGGAGTGCCGTTAGCAGTTATACCGACTTCCCGTCCAGTGTGATCCCGGAACTCTTGACAGCGCGCACCGTTGCCGCCGGCGCTCCGGTGACGCGGGCCGTCTGAACACTGTCGAACACCATGGCTGGTCGGGCATCCGGTGCCGTCGTCTCGAACGTCACATCGCGCATGGACAGGTTCCTGGCATGCCGCGCGTAAAAGCCGAAGGCGGGCAGGGTGCCCATGAACGACACTTCCAGGCTGGTCTCACGGCGATACGGCACGTCGCGACGGGCGTCGTCGGCCGTGCCGCCCCCGCCACTCACTACATGGATATCGCGAAAGGTGATGTCCTCGACCGGTGCATCGGCAATGCCGGCGACACCGCAGGGATATCGGCCATCGGCGCCCGTAACATGGATGTTGGAAAAGGCCACCCGGCGGCAGGCACCCGGCACAATGCCTTTCGGACCGCGCAACCGGGCGGCCTGGCGCACGAACAGCGGATGGTTGACCGGATTGCGCAGGGTGATGTTGCTGACCAGCACGTCTTCGAGCACCCCGCCATCGACCACCCCCATAAGGATGCCGCGGGTCGAGTCGCACTGGCAGTCGCTGATCAGGATGTTGCGAAAGCCGCCATTGGACTCGGTCCCCAGCTTGATCCGCCCCAGCACACCGATTCCATCGGTGGAGCGATAGTCCGACGGCCGATAGGTGCCGTCCAGCACCGATCCCATGGCGAAGCCCGAGGTCTTGCAGCCGGTCACAGAGACATTCTCGGTGACGATCTTCTCATTGAGGGCGTAGGACGATTTCAGCACGATGGCGTCGTCCTTGGGCGCATTGACGATACAGTCGCGCAACCGCACATCGCGGCAACAGTCGATATCGATGCCGTCGCGATCGGTATCGACGGTCACATTCTCAATCGTCGTATTCGTGCACCCCAGCAGGTGAACGCTGAAATGCCCACCTTGCAGTATGGTGACATCGCGCACGAGTACATTTCTGGAATTCTTGAAGCCTATGGCGCGGATGCCCTGGCCCTGGACAGCCTGTTCCTTTGGGTCGTTGAGGCGCGGACCAGGTTGCCAGTCCTTGACGCCATGCCAGCGCGCGCCAGGGTCTTCGCGCCGCAAACCCTTGCCGTAGATCAGTCCGCGGCCGATGACCGAAACATCGCGGGCGTCATCGGCATAGATGAGCGAACAGTGAAATTGTGTAATTCCGAAATCCTGGAACTGTTCCGGCCAGTCGGTCTCGGCCAGATCATAGGCGCCGGGATGGATGTCGGGATCGGCCGCTTCCAGCACACAGCCTTCGCCCAGCCACAGCGTGACCTTGTCGAACAATCGGACCGAGAAGCTCAGATAATGCCCCGCCGGCAGCAGGACCGTACCTCCGCCTGCGGCATGGGCAGCCTTCACCGCCGAGCGAATAGCGTCGGTGTCCAAGGTCACGCCGTCGCCGCGCGCGCCGAAGTCGCGGACATTAAAGATACCGTTGCTCTGGGCCAGGCTCGGCGAGGCCAGCAGGGCAAGTCCGCCCGAGAGAAGGCTGCGACGGATCATTTGCGTGTCTTCTCTGCCGTCGGGGAGCCGTTTGACGGCGGCAGGCCGGCGGCTTTCGGGCGCGGCTTGACACCCTTGTAGTCCGGCAACACGATGTCGTCCTGAACACCGGCATTGGCCATGACCTGTTTGGCTTCGGCCGGCCAGCTTTTGTCGGGGACGTCGTGATCGTCGACGATCAGGTCCTCCTGATAGGCCGACCAGATCCCGCCCACCTCAGTGGTGTTGTGCCAGTTGCCGCGCGCCGTATTGTTGGTCGAGGTCCGCAAGGGAAGGGCCGACCGCGCCGTATTGACATTCAGCCATTTCGACGCGTCTTCGACGACATTGTTGCGGATCAGCAGGCCGCGCGAGCCCTCATCAAAATAGAGCGCCACCCGCGGGCCGATATCGAAGACGTGGTTTTCCGCGAAGACGCAGTCGGGACAGGCGCCCAGATTGTAAATGGCGCCGCCGTCCAGGAACAACTGCTTGATCTTGTAGACCCGGTTGAAGCCGACAAAGACGTCTTTGTGCGTGGTCGGCGTATCATAGACCGGATTACCGCCACCGCCCGGCCATTGATCGTAGCCACGCATACGCGTGCGGTAGTTCGGGTTGCCGCCGGCGTCGACATAGCCCCAGCCATAGCCGACATCGATAGCGTCATAGGGCGCGCCGGAAATGTCGTTATGCAGGATGACATTGTTCCAGATGTAGGTGGCGATGATGGCGCTGTTGTCCTTGTAGTCCTGACTGACGTTTTGGATCAGGTTGTTCTCAAAGACATGCTGGCGGTTGGTCAGACGCGGATCGGACGGGTGATGGGCGTCTGGCCGCACACCGCCGGCTGAGATGGCGCCACCGGCGAGGTCGGTGAAAACATTGCCCTTGACCACGATATCGACGGCGGCCAGGCCCTGGCCCGTCAGGTGGGCGTTGTCGTCATTGCCGATCCCCAAGGCGTACTGACCCAGATGGGCGAAGACATTGCCTTCGAACACGATATGCTGGGCGGCCGAGACCTGGACGGCGGCCGGTGTCTGGTTCCACTGGTTGCGCACTGTCTCGAACTCGGCGCAGCCGGTCTTGCAGCGGTCGAGAACATCCTCAGGATAGAAGGCGGCCTTGCCGGTGATGAAGGTGCCACTCTGCTGGCTGGCCAGGCCCTGGTTGGACGACGGCCCGCGCCACGAGGTGTGCGAGAAGCGCAGGCCCCTGAAGTTGAGATCATGGACCGGCTTGTCCTTGGTACCCGCGACGGCCAGCAACACTTCCAGGCGCGGCAGGACGACTTGAGCCGTCGTCATATCCTCGCCGGCGCGCGGTTTGTAATAGAGCTTGCCGGCGCCGGGATCGAGAAACCATTGGCCGGGCTGGGTCAGAAAGGCCAGGCTGTTACGCAGATACAGGTGGGCGTCTTCCGGATGAAAGGGATTGGGGATGGTGTCCCAGCCCCAGATATTGTTGGCCCAGGCCGGCTGCTGCATGGTCAGTGTGTTCCCGGCGATCGACTTGACAGGCGAAAAGCGGGCGGTGAAATAGCCCTGGCTTTCAATTTCAATGCGGTCTTGAGCCGGCAGGGCGGCCAGGTTCACGGGCGGGTTGGCGATCGTAAGGCCTGTCTCGCTGAAGGTGACAGACTTGCGGTCAATCTCGACCTGAGCAACCTCGGCCAGCCGGTCATTGACCCACAATTGGCGTGTATCGAGCCCCTTGGGCGTGTCTGCGACATAGATACCGTCACGGTACGGTTTCCAGCCGGTGATGGCCAGTCCGCCGGACAGGGCGGGCTTCGCGCCATCGGCGGCCTGCCAGGTAACGCTAAAGCCGTTCTGGCCGCCATCGGCTTCGGTGAGGATCAGCGGAGCCTCCAGCAGATAGGTCCCGTCCGCCAGGCTGACGGCGACGTCCGAAGTGGCGCTTTTCGTCCGCACCGCCTCTTTTGCCCGCATTAGGGTTTGGTAGGGCCGGGCCGCGGAGCCATCACTGCGGTCATCGCCTTTGGGCGAAACGTGGAAGGTCGTGGCAGGCCTGTCCCATTTCGTTTGGGCATAGGCCGGCGTAGCAACCGCCAGGGCAGCGAGGGTAAGGACGAGAAGACGGGACATGAGCGTTTCCTGTTTTGCGCAATTAGGTCACACATCATACATCATATGTCAATGTGGCCCGTGGCACGCAAACCTGAAGGCGCGCCATGTCCGTCGTCTCATGCAATCCTGATTTTCCAGCGCCGACCGCGTCGAGACGGAGGTGGAGCCCAGCCCAGCCCAGACCTACTCCACCCAGTCGTTCTTCAACTGCCGGGACGCCAGCACCAGCAACACGGCCGCCACCAAGTAGAAACTCAGTCCGATGACAAAGGCCCACTTGATTGAGTCTGTGCCATATTCGGGTTTGAGTACATCCGACATCTTGCCGAAGAAGTACGGCCCCACACCCAGCCCGATCAGGTTGTTGATCAGCAGGAACAGGGCGGACATCTGGCTTCGCGACCGCGCCGGCCCCAGGTGCTGGACCGCTGTCAGGATCGGCCCCAGCCAAACCAGACCCAGGGCCTGGGCCGCCATGAACAGCACGAAGGTCAATTCCGGCGCATTGGCCAGGGTGCCGACGGCATATAGCGGCGCCGATACGACAAACGCCGAAGCCGGGATCAGGGCATAGGCGGCCTTGTTCTTTTGTCCCAGCTTGTCGGCCAGGAAACCGCCCATGAACATGCCGGCGACGCCGCCGAAGAACAGGATGGCGGCCAGATATTGCGACGTCTGGGTCAGGTCGAACTTCAGCGACCGGACCAGGAAGGACGGCAGCCAGGCCATCAGGCCGTAACCGACCAGGGACGAACAGCCGGCGCCGAACGACAGCAGCCAGAAGGACGGCTTTTTGAACGCAATGCCGGCGACCTCCCAGATCGGCGGCGCCTTTTGGGCATTGACCGGACGCGGTGGTTCCTTGACCAAAAGCTTGAACACCGGCGCGACCAGCAGTCCGACGATGCCGATGATGATGAAGGCGTAGCGCCAGTCGATTGCCTTGGCGATCATGCCGCCGAACAGGACACCAGCAGCAGCACCGACCGGGATGCCGAACGAATATATAGCCAGGGCGCGGGCGCGTGACTTGGGCGGAAACATATCTGAGATCAGCGAATAGGCCGGCGCGACTCCGCCGGCTTCACCGACCCCAACACCCATACGCGCGATGAACAGTTGGCTATAGTTGGCGGCCAGGCCGCAGAACGCCGTGAAACCCGACCAGATGGCGAGTGCACCGGTCATGATCCACACCCGCGAGAACCGGTCCGCCAGCCACGCCGCCGGAATGGCCAGCACCGAATAGACCGACCCGAAGGCCAGGCCCAGCAGCCAGCCCAGTTGCGAATCGCTGATGCCAAACTCTTCCTTGATCGGCACGGCCAGGATGCTGATGATCTGGCGGTCGAGGAAGTTGAGGATATATACCAGGATCAGCAGGATCAGGATGAAGTGCCGGCCGGGTACGCCCTGGCTCTGTGTGACCTCGGACATGGGGTTTCCTTCAACGATAATACAGCGCCAAGCCGCCGTGCGGCTTGGCAAGGGCGCTCAGGAACGTTCTTTGGCCGCCCGAGCTCAAGCGAGGAGCCTCGGGGGGCGCCTAGTTCGGCGCCTGAGCACTAAAATGGCGGCTCACCAAGGGATGAGCCGCCGAAAGTTGTCAAGGTTTTGGTACTCAGTACTTGTACTCGAGCGAGACCATGAAGGTCTTCGGCGGGCCGTAGAAGGCCGTCACCGAATTCCCGAAGCCGTTGGCCGGGAAGTTGTAGCCGCCGACGCGGTATTCTTCGTCGGTCAGGTTGCGGCCATAGACGCCGACCTTGTAATGACCGCTTGGTGCCGTCCACGACGCGCCCAGGTCGTAGAGCCAGAAGGCGGGCTGATCCAGGGCGGGCAGGGCGAACTCGAACTGCTGCTGGCCTGAGCGGTAGGACGCTTGCGGCGCGATCACCAGTTGGCCGCCGGCGACCTGTGAACGCCACGTCAGGCCGAAGCTGTTGGTCCATTCCGGTGTATTCTGGAACTTGGCCGCCCCGGCAATGTTGGTGGTGACACCGGTGGTGACATTGTAGCTCAGGAACTCTTCGTATTCTGCGTCGATATAGCCGATCGTCGCCGACGCCGTCAGGTTGGGCGTAAAGCGGAAGGTGCCTTCGAACTCGGCGCCCTTCATATTGGCCTTGCCGGCGTTTTCGACCTGGGAAGCCACCGTGCTGCCGACCGTGGTCTGGCGGGTAATCTGCACGTCGGTATATTTCGACGAGAAGATATCCGCGGCGAAGTTCAGGCGGTCATCGAACATCGACCCCTTCAGGCCGATTTCCTGGGTGACGACATACTCCGGCTTGTAGCCATTGACGGTGTTGGGGGTCACCGAAGCGTCGCCGCGCATATCGAAGCCACCGGACTTGAAGCCGCTGGACACCGAGGCGTAGCCGGTCAGGTCGCCGGTGAAGTTGTAGGACACCGACACCCGCGGCGTGAAGGCCGAGAAGGTGCGGTCATTGGCATAGTTGGTCTTCAGGTCCGGGTTGGCGGTCAGGAAGGTGGTGCCGCCGAAGGCCGGGCTGCGCCGGCCGTAATAGTTGGCCTTGTAGACCGTGCCGGTCTTGTGGTCCTCGGTATAGCGGCCGCCGATCGAGAAGCTGAGCTTGTCATTGATCCGCACCGACGAGTCGAAGAAGGCGGCCCAGGATTGCGTGCGGACCTTGCCGGCGGTCAGCGCCGTCAGTCCGTTGGCGAACTTGGCGTAGATCGCGCCAAGGCCGGCATAGGCGTCATAGGTACCCAGACGGGTGTCGAAGGCGCCTTCAGCGGTGCTGTTGAGGTAGTAGAGGCCGGCCACCGTGCTCCAGTGCTCGCCGGAATAGAGGACCTGGAATTCCTGGCTGGCTTGGCTGTCGCCGTAATAGGCCTGGACGTCCAGAGCGTCGCGCGGCGTACCGTCGAAATCGATGACGGTATCGGTGCGGCCCTTGCGGACGGCCGTGATCGACTTGACGGTCCAGGTGTCATTGACACGGTATTCCAGCGTCGCCGAAGCACCGTCATTGACCACCTTATTGTCGTCGCCGATGCCGGCATAGGTGTCGTAGATGCTGTCGGTCGGCAAGCCGATATAGGCATTGGCGCCGGTATACAGGGTGCCACCGAAGGCGTTCTTGGCGACGGTTTCGCGGTGGCCGTGGCGCGGCGCCGAATTGTCAGTGTAGTTGTCGTAGTTGAAGCGGGCGGTGAAATCGTCGGTCGGAGTCCAGTCGGCGCTGAGGCGATAGGCCAGGACGTCCTTGTTGTAATGTTCGGCGCCGGTATTCAGGTTCTTGCCGTAGCCGTCATGCTTCAGGCTGGCCACCGCCGCCCCAACGGTCAGCGTGTCGCCCAGAGGCAGGGCGCCGGACAAGGTAAGATTCTGGTTGTTGTACGACCCCAGCACCGCCTTGGCGGTGAAAGCCGTCTCGTGTCCCAGCGGCTTTGTAACGTATTTGACGGCGCCACCGATCGTATTGCGGCCATACAGCGTGCCTTGCGGGCCGCGCAGCACTTCGATGCGCTGGATGTCGTAGATGTCGAGCACCGCGCCCTGGGGGCGGGCGATGTAGACGTCGTCGACATAGAGGCCGACGCCGGGCTCGAAGCCCCACAGCGGATCCTGCTGGCCGACGCCACGGATAAAGGCGATCAGGGTCGAGTTGGAACCGCGCGCCACCTGCAGCGTCAGGTTTGGGGTCTGTTGCTGCAGCGACGTGATGTCGGGCGCACCGGTCCGGCCAAGCTTTTCGGCAGAGAAGGACGACACAGCGATCGGCACCGCCTTCAGGGTTTCGTCGCGTCGGCGCGCGGTAACGACGACGGTGGTGCCGTCCTCGACCGGAGCGGCTTCTGGGGCAGCGTCCTGGGCAAAGGCCGGGGCAGCGAGCCCCATAGCCGTGACGGAAAGTGCCGCGCTGGTGATCAGCGCGCGCTTGAAGGCGGATTTCATGTGTAAAACACTCCCTGGAGTGAAGGTGGCCGATTTTTATAGTGGCGTTACAGCTGCAACGATGTCGAAAGGACGGCGGTCTGTAAAGGGTAAAAATCAACGCTCATTGAATTTTTATACGGTTGTTGAAATTCTGATGATTTTGCGCCACAGGCAGCGTTATCAGGGGTGGTCATGGCTGCTGCGCACCCTCGACTAACCGTTTAATTTATTCGGTTCTGGGACAATATCCTTTGACTCTGATAATTTGCAGAGTTTTGCAGTTGGGGGCCGGCGCAATGGAGCGCATGTCGCAAAAAGCAACACTCCGCCCGGCAGGTTGCGGGGCGGAGTGTGCAATTTTCGAGTATTTATATATAAGAAAGAGGCTAGAAGCGGAAGCCGAGGCTCGCCATGGCGATGTTACCTTTGGTCTTGATTTCGCCCGATGAAAAGGCGTCGGGTTCAAATTCGACATCGCTCAACTCGAACCGCTGCAGAGCAAAGCCCAGAGACCAACGGTCGGTGATCTGATAGTCGATGCCGACGCCCGCGGCATAACCATAGGCGGTCACCGAGCGCTTGGCGCCGGCACCATCTCCGGTTTCGGTGATCTTCAGGCGACCCGAAGCCGCGCCGACCTGCGCGTAGATCAGCGTATTGCCATTGATGACCGTGCCGACGCGGCCGCCGGCCGAGGCCAGCCAAGCCAGGTTGGTGTCGAAGCCATGATCCGTCGATATATTGACGCCTTCGCTATCGACCGTCGTCTTTTCGATGGTGGTGCCGCCCTCGGCATTGGTGCCGGTCCATGACGCATAGAGGCCGAACACGGTATCGCCGTCCTGCCAGTCGTGGCGCAGTTCGACGCCACCGACTTCGGCATCGGTTTCATAGCCTTCGATGTGATCGTCCCCGAAATCATCAAAACCGGAGGTAGGTTCGAGATCACCCCACAGATAGCCGGCGTGAACGCCGATACGGGTGCCCGACAAATCGTCGGCCATCGCAGGTGCTCCGGCCAAGGCCAGGGCGGACACGGAAACGGCCAGGGTCGAGAGGAAAACAGACTTGGTCTTAAACATGGAAGAAAACCCCGTAAGGAATCGGATAAAACGCGAGAGATAATACCGCCTATCCATACATCTGCCGCAGTTGCGGCGCAACCAGCCGGGGAAATATGACGCCGCAGGGCCGCCAGGTATTCGACAGCCTCATGAAGTCACAGTTGGCGGCGCGCCAAACCGTCGTTGCGTATCAGCAAGGTCTGCTGGAAAAGCTATGCCGTCACGCCCGGCGTCATGTCCCGTTCTACCGCGACACCGGTCGCCTGGAACCCCTGTTCGACGGCGACCGGTTCGACATGTCGCGATGGGAGCAGGTGCCGGTCCTGACGCGCGAAGAGGCTTACCTCAATCGCGATGGCCTGGTGTCCGAAGGCGTGCCGCGCTTCATGGCGCCGATTCAGCCGGGCCAGACGACGGGATCGACCGGAACGCCGCTGCCCTTTCTGCGCACCGCCCCCAGCCGCTACGTTTCGGAGGCGCTGACGGCGCGCGCCCTGGCTTGGCGCGGGTTGAGCGAACCCCGGCCCGCCGCGATCTCCAAGGCGGTGACGGGGGATGTCGCAGGCAAGGAAGCCGGGGCGCCGCTGACCGCCTCCGGTTCGGTACATTTTGTTGATTTCTTCCTGCCGCCCCGGGCGCAGTGTGCCGAGCTGATCCGCATCCGGCCGCGCCTGGTCATCTCCTATCCCAGCATCGTCCATAGCTGGATCCTGGCCGACGGCGGCGCCTGTCTGGAGGGCGTCGAGGCGATTCTGTTGACCGGGGAAACCTGCCGCGAAGAGACGGCCAGGGCCATCGCCGCGGCCTACGGGGGACACCTGATCAATCTCTATTCCTGTTCGGAGGCCGGCCCTATGGCCATTCAAGGGCCGAAGGGTGACCTCAAGGTGTGCGAAGAAAACCTCTGGCTGGAAGCGCCTCCGACCGTCACCCAGGCCAAGGCGAATCTCAGGCCGCATCCGGTGATCATTACGCCCTTCTATGCCTATGCCACGCCGCTGATCCGCTACGCGCCGGGGGACTATGCCATTTGGGGGAAGCCGGACAAGGCCACGCCGGGCCTGCGGGCGCTGGAGCGGATCACTGGGCGGCTGCGCAACATGTTCAAGCGGGCGGACGGCAGCCTGTTCTGGCCGAACCTGTCGGGCGTAAAACTGATGAAGATTGCCCCGCACACGCACCGCCAGCTAATCCAGGAGACGATCGGTCGCTTTGTCATCCGGGTCGTCTTCGATGCGCCTCCCACCGACGATCAGGTCCGCCAAATCCAGTCCCATGTCGCCGAGGTCACCGGCGCGACGGAGGTCGTGGTTGATGCCGTCTCGTCGATCGACGACGGCCGCACCAGCGGCAAGTCCTACGAAAACTTTATTTGCCTGATCTGACGACGGCGTTACAACCCGCCCGTACACTTTCACAGGAGACACTTATGATCCGTACCGCAAAAGCGCATTGGGCCGGCGACGGCAAGTCCGGCGAAGGCACGCTGACCACCCAGAGCGGCGTGCTCAACAGCCAGCCCTATTCCTTCAAGCTGCGTTTTGAAAACGCTGACGGTCAGGCCGGCACCAACCCGGAGGAGCTGATCGCCGCGGCCCATTCGGGCTGCTTCTCGATGGCGCTGGCCTTCGCCCTGGCCAATGCCGGTTTCACGGCGACCAGCATCGACACCGAGGCCAGCGTCGACCTGCAACCGGGTGAGGGCGGGTTCTCGATCACCGGCATCAAGCTGAAACTGACGGCGGTCATCCCGGGCATCTCCCAGGGCCAGTTCGACGAGATTGCCGCGGGCGCGAAGGCCGGCTGTCCGGTGTCGAAGGCCTTGTCGGCTGTACCGATCTCGCTGGAAGCGGTTCTGGCGTAGAGCGAAGAGAGGGGATCCACAGATTTCACAGATTAGCGGGATTTTCCTGCACTCCGGTCGAGTCAGGCCGATATCAAACGGCGCTTTGCGCCACATATCTTAATCCCTCTAATCTGTGGAATCTGTGGATCCCCTTTACGATCTTTTCCGCTTCGCGGCGGGTTTGAGTTCCATGCCCAAAAAAATTTTTGCGCCCTGTCGAAATAGGGCAAGGTCGTGCGTCGATGTCATGAGCCGCGCAAATGCGCTCACCCAGACAAGGAACCACGACCATGAAATACGCTCTGTTGATCTATGAACACGCCGAAGATTGGGACGCGTACCGTAATGATCCGGACTATGCCGCCGCCTGGCCGGCCTTCACGCAGACCCTCATCGACGCAGGCGTCATGGAAGGCGGAGCCGGGCTGCAGGGGCCGGAGACCGCCACCACCGTCCGCATCGGAGACGGTGACCACACCGTTCAGGACGGCCCCTTCGCGGAGATCCGCGAAATGCTGGGCGGCTTCTATCTCATCGACGTTCCCAGCCTGGATGAAGCCCTGAAATGGGCGGCGCGCGTGCCGGTCAAGTCCGGCTGCTGCGTCGAAGTCCGCCCGCAACTCGAGATGTAGGATGGACGCGCGTTCCGAAGCGGAAAAGGCCGCCAGAACGGCCTATGGCCGGCTGGTCGCCTATCTGGCTGCCCGAACGCGCGACATCGCGGCTGCCGAGGAGGCGCTGGCGGCCGCATTCCTGCGGGCCCTGGAGGTGTGGCCCGTCCGTGGCGTGCCCGAAAAACCGGAAGCCTGGCTTCTGGTCATCGCCCGCAATCGCCTGAAGGACACCTGGCGCCGCGCCAAGGTGCGCAGCGAAGCCGAAGCCACCGTGGAGCTTCTCATGCAGGAAAGGAACACCGACGACCCGGCTTTTCCCGACGACCGCCTGAAGCTGATGTTCGTCTGTACCCACCCGACAATCGATGAGACCATCCGAACGCCGCTGATGCTGCAAACCGTCCTGGGGCTGTCCGCCGAACGCATCGCCTCCAGCTTCCTGGTCAAGCCGTCGGCCATGGGCCAGCGCCTGAGCCGCGCCAAGACCAAGATCCGCGACGCTGGCATTGCCTTCGAAGTGCCCGATAGCGACGTCTACGCAACTCGTCTGCCAGCCTTGCTCAACGCCGTCTACGCCGCCTACGGCCTCGGATGGGTCGAATTCGACGGCGGAGAAGGCCGGAGCCTGGCCGACGAAGCCATCGATCTGGGTCTGGCCCTGCATAGCCTGGTGTCCCTGACGCCCGAGTTGAACGGCCTGCTGGCCCTGATGCTGTACTGCCAGGCGCGTAAGGCGGCCCATTTTGTCGGCCGCCGCTATGTTCGCCTCGGCGACCAGGATTTCGCCCTATGGGACTGGGGCCGGATCGAAACTGCCAACCGCATGCTTAATGCGGCGGGTACAAAACGCGCACCGGGGCGGTTTCAACTCGAAGCCCTGATCCAATCGGTTCATGTCCGCAGCGCGGTGGCGCGCGGTTCGGACTGGAAAGGGGTTATATGTCTGTACGAGGCCCTGCTGAAGATCGCACCGTCGTTGGCGGCAAGGACCAACTATGCCGTCGCCCTGACCGAGGACGGCCGGGCCCCCGATGGCCTGGCCGTGCTGGACGCTCTGGATACGGTGCGGCTGAACGACTATCAGCCGTGGTGGGTCGCGCGCGGCCATATACTGAAAACGCTCGGCCGGCCGGATGAGGCGCGGGCGGCCTATGAACGCGCGGTGGGCCTTAGTCAGCACGAAGCCCAGCGCGAGTTTCTGCGCGAACGATTGGCGGAAATCTAATCCGCCAGGTCGCAGGCCGGGTCTTTCAAAGTCCCGGTATACAGCCGATAGCTCGATTTCTTGCCCGGTTTCTGGGTCCGCGATGCCGTGCCGGCGTCCCGTACATCGGCAAAACACTTGCCCACCACCAGCGGACGGTCGGCGGCGACCACGATCAGGGCCAGGCCCTGCGGCGGGACGCCCTGCCAGGGATAGCGCTCGCGTTCGGCCATGGCGTAAAGGATGTAGCTGTCCGAGACATTGGGTTGTCCAGAGTGATAACTCAATTCACCATGGCTGTTATAGTCGGTACTGGCCACCCATTGCGGATCGCCGGGAGCCTGGTTGTAGGTGATGGCGGAGTTCAACTGATTCCAGCCTTCGGACAGACCACCCATGCCCGGCAGTTTTGGCGTCAATGTCAGGAACAGCAGCACCGCCGTGCTCAGCCCGATTCCCAGCGGCGCTGCCAGCCAGCGTGCGCGGTTCCAGCCCTTACCCTCGATACCCTCGGCCACGACCGCGCCCAGCAAGACAAGACCGGGAAACACCGGCGCTGTCCAATTGCCCTGGATGCGGTCGTGGAAGACATGGACCAGCAGATAGGCGAACAAGGGCAGGGGGAGGGCGACCAGAAGTTTCAGCCGCGACTCGCTGTTCTGGAAGGCCGCCAGAACGCCCAGGGCTGTGAACACGAAGATCAGCGGATTGAGCAGAAGGGGCTGGGACAGGACGAATTCGATCAGGAACTTCAGCGTAAAATCCTGGGCACCGATACGGCCAAACTGCTTTTCGACGGTCGCCCAGTCGTGGTTCAGATTCCACATCAGGTTCGGTGCCATGGCCGCCAGAGCCACAAGGCCACCCAGATACGGCCACGGCGTCAGCAGCCACCGCCGCGCCGGCTTGTCCATCATCATCCAGGCAGCGACGCCCAACCCTAAGAACAGGTTGGTATATTTGGCCTCGACGCCCAAACCGGCGAACAGCCCGAAGGCCAGCCACCACCACCCCTTGTTGGATGCCAAAAGCCGCGCCAGGGCCCACAAGCCGCCCGCCCACATCAGCACCGACGGGGGGTCGGGTGTGGCCACGACTGACCCGATACTGAGCAAGAGACAGGCATTCAGCCAAAGCACCGTCCGCCGCGCGATCGCCTCGTCGAACAGAACGCGCGCGGCGTCGTACATCAGCCAGCTTAGCCCTAAGAAACTCGCCACAAAGCTCAATCGCACGAACAGTTCGCTGTCGGACAGGAAGGTGGTGGTCACGATCCACCACGCCACCATCGGCGGATGATCGTAATAGCCGAAGTCGGGATGCTGCGCCCACAGCCAATAATAGGCCTCGTCCGGCACCAACTCGACCTGCGATGCGGTCACAAGCCGCAATACCGTCATGCCGATGACGACGGCGGTCAGCCAGGGGTACTGTTTCAAGCGCGCGAGCATGCCCCCTCTATTGGCTGCATTTTCACCCGGCGGCAAGGCGTCACACGGTCAGTGTTGCCAAAACCCCGTCCATCAACCCAGGCATCTCGGGATCGAAATTGCCCTGCCGCGCCAGGGTCGTGAACCCATGGACCAGCGACCAGGCCGCAACCGCGCGGACGTCGATGCCCGGTTTGGCGGCATCACATAACTGCTCCGCTAACACCCCGACACCGGTGATCGCCTCGTGCAACAGCGAAAAGGCCCCGACACTGGCTGACAAATAGGCCGGGTCAGCGCGATTGAGCGCCTCACACCGCCACATCAGATCGAACCGCGCCGGGTGAGCGACACCGAAACGGATATAGGCCCGCGCCTGGGCGCGGATCCGTGCCACGCGGTCATCGCCGCCTTCCGCATTGGCTGCACGCAAGGCCTGCTGCAGGTCCAGGAATCCGCCGGTCGCCACCGCGGTCAGCAGGCCGCGAGCATCGCCGAAATGATGCGCCGGCGCCGCCGGAGATACACCCGCCCGCCGCGCCGCTTCGCGCATCGAAAACCCCTCCAGGCCACGTTCGGTCAGGATCTGTTCGGTAGCGCCGATCAGCGCCTGACGCAGGTCGCCGTGGTGATAGGACTTGGATTCGGATTTCATTTTAACAGTGTTAAGATTTAACTTGACGGCGTTCAGATTGCGCGTTAGTTCAATCTATACAGTGATAAAATGCCATGCGCAATCCACGAAAGGACGCCTCATGTCAGAAACGATTTTCAATCTCGGCAACCTGCTGGCCATGGCCGGCTGGCTGACCCTCTTGGCAGGGCTGGCGATACGGCCGTTTCGTCCGCGATCGATCGGCCTGGTAAGGCTGGTCGCAGCCCTGGTGTTCGGCGCGGCCTATATCGGCCTGCTGGTGGCCGGCCGCGAAGCTTTCGGCGAGGGCGGCTTTTCGTCGATCGCCGCAGTACGCGCTCTGTTCGCCAATGATTACGCCTTGACGGCGGGATGGCTGCACTACCTGGCCTTCGATCTGTTCGTCGGCGCCTGGATCGTCGAAGACAGTGGCCGGCGCGGCATCCCTGGCTGGCTGATCGTGCCGTGCCTGGGCCTGACCTTCATGTTCGGCCCGGCCGGTCTGTTGCTTTACGCTGTTCTGAGCCTCTTCGCCCCGGAAAAGAAGGCCGCCTGACATGACCCCTCTGCAAAAAAAACTCACGTCTACAGCCGTCGCCCTCAGCGCCTGTTTCGTCGCCATGTCGGTCGCCCAGGCCTTCGATCATCGCCTGCTGGACGGCGTCAATCTCTGGGTCAAACCGGCCAAGTTCGCCCTGTCCCTGGCGGTTCTTGCCGCGACCCAGGCCATCTATCTCCACTTCACGCGGCCGGAGCGCCAGTCACTCTGGCATATGGCCTTCGTCCGCTGGGGCCTGATCGTGCCGGCGATCTTCGAACTCGGCTATATCAGCTTCCAGGCCGCCTTGGGCCAACCGTCGCACTTTTTTGTCTCCGACGCCTTCCATGGGCTGATGTATACGCTGATGGGGGTAGCGGCGGTGATCATCCTCTTCACCTTGTTGCCGGTCGCATATGAGATCGCCCGCCACCCGGTCGCCGGAACGCGCAGCGACCTGCGCTTCGCCCTGGTGGCCGCGCCGATCCTTACGGTGGTCCTGGTCATGGCCACCGCCGGGTATATGTCGATGCAGCAAGGCCATGCCGTCGGCACCGAAGGCGGCCACTTTCCGCTGTTTGGCTGGAACCGCATTGGTGGCGACCTGCGGGTGTCGCATTTCTTCAGCCTGCACATCCATCAGGCACTGCCGCTCCTGGCGCTGCTGGTGAGCGGCCTCCCGCGGGCGTTATGTTGGGGCGCCGTGGTCGCCGGCACGGTCGCCTATGCGGCCCTGTGCCTCTGGACCTTTACCGAAGCCCTGGCTGGGCTGCCTTTCCTGCCGGGGCTGTTCTCATAGCTTGAGGAACCACTTGTTGCGCCAGCATACCCACAGCGGCAGGAAGATCGCTGTCACCATGGTCAGGGCGAAACACAGCGAGGCCAGTCTCGGCTCGAACGCCTGGGCAAACAGCGCTTGACCGGCGGCGCGGATCGACGCCGCCGGCGGCTTCAGCCAGACCAGGTCGATCAGCGGCGCCACCAGGAAGCTCAGCATATAGGCCAGCAGCGGATTGGAACCATAGACCTGGGCCGGATAGAAGGCCGGGGCTGAGTTCCACCGTTCGACCAGCAGGGTGAGGGCGCCCAGCGAAACAAGCGAAAATCCGATGGTGAACAGGGCGAAGGTCGCAGTCCAGATGTGCTTGATGATCGGAATAGTCGTGTGAAGTCCGACGGCGGCCGCCATGAGAAGGCCCCCGGCGACCAGCATCTTGAGGATCGGCGCCGTGATACCGGTGAGGCGGGCGTGGCCGACCAGGGCGCCAAACAGCACATTGGCGCACACCGGCCAGGTGCTGAGCAGGCCGTCGGGATCGAACACTACCTTACCGTCGACCGGCCACCACGGGAACATGTGATCCGTTGTCAGGACCAGCCGGTCGACATAGGCCGGCCAGCTTCCAACCGGATCGAAGCGCGGCGCTCCGAAGCCTGGCACGGGCACGAACATCAACAGGGCGGTCCACGACAGCAGGACGAAAGTCCATGCGATCCACCCCGCCTTGGCATTTAACCGGAAACCACCCTCGCGACGGGCGGTGAACAAGACGAACAAAGCCACCGCGCCGTAACAGACGCCGATCCGCTGCAGGACCCCCGGAATGCGCATATGCGCCCAGTCAAAGGCCGGATAGGCGTTGAGAAACAGGCCCAGCAGCACCAGGATGCCGGCGCGATTCAGGATATGTTTCGCCAGTTGGCCATTGCTTTCGCCGGCTTCGATCCGCCGCCGCAAGGACAGCGGAATGGCGACGCCAATGCAGAACAGGAAGACCGGCGCTACCATATCGATGAAAGTGGCGCCTTCCCATTTGGCGTGGAGCACCCAGCCATACTGCTCAGACCACGAACCTGGGTTGAGGTTCAGCAGCATAAAGATGATGGACAGACCGCGCAGGATATCCAGCGCCAGCCAGCGATTACCTTGAGTCATTTCGCCCCCCACTTCAGGTCTATTGGCCCACAAGCATTGCGATCGCCTTATCGATACGGCGGGCGCGGGTTTCGGGTGTCTTGGCGTCCTCGATCGCGCGGACATGTTCCTTGCGGTGGGAGAAGGCCAGCTTGTCGAACGCCTCGTCGACCCCGGCGGCATCCAGCGCCGCCTGAAAGTCGTCGGGGATTTCCACCACCCGCGGCGCGCTGTCCAGTTCGATATCAACTTCGATGGCGTCACCGCCCTGGATGCCCGAAGCCGCGCGATGTTCTGAGGCAAAGGGGATCATGTACTGTCCGCCCATGACAGCGACGGTGGTGCGGTAGGCATAGCCGTTGACCGTCACAGTCACGGGCGGCTTCTTGCCGGCGCCCAGCGACTCGACGACCTCGGCCGGGACGATGATGCCGGTGACCGATCGGCCCTCTGGCTGGTGTAGCGTAGTATTGAACTTCATCGCGCGGCCTCCTTGGGTGAGCTTATATCCGTTGGGCGCGGATGGGAATTGCCGGCCTTGCACATTGGATACAGTCCGGCCATAATTCGGTTGCAGATCCGGTCCATGGTGACCGGATCGGAGGTCCTTTCCATGCGTGCGTCCCGTTTCGTTCTTGCCCTTGGCCTGATGATGGCCCTTCCGTGCGCCGCTTTGGCGCAGGCCAGTGACGAGGTGGTGGCTGCCAAGGCCCGCACCAAATTGCCGACCCAGGCCGAAATCGCCGCCTCCGGAGCGGACGATACCATCGCCAAGCCGGTCACGACCGACGATCAGATCATCGCCTGGCTCAACAACGCCCCAAAGATCGAGCGCGAAGGCCGCGGCGATGGCCTGTGGAGCGACCGTGATGGTGAGGGTAAACGCAAGATCCACGGCGGTGCCGGGGTCAGCATCGGCACCGGCGGTTACCGCAGCGGCTATGTCTACACCTTGATCCCGGTTGGCGACGACGGCCTACTGGGCCTGTCCTACAGCCAGACCGATTACGGAACGAACGGTAACTGGGGCTACGGCTACGACGACTATCCCGGATACGGCTATCCCGGTGCGTACGGGCATCGCTATGGCCGCGGCGGTGCCACTTCGCAGTCGTTTGGCCTGTCACTGGACATGTCCGACGGGGCCCGTGACGCTTCGGGCACCCCACGAGACTGCGCGCCGGGCTTCCGTGTCGCCGGCGCCTACACCGAACCGCTTTGGGTGCGCAATCTGCGCGCGGACGGCGGTTGCCTGCCAGGCGATTGAGCCGGACGCGCGCCCCCCCCCCCTGACGCCCGGTACCCGCTGTCTCCACAGCCATAGGCGCAATCAGGACGTGCCGAGGCGCTCGCGTAGTTCGGCTTCCTTGGCCAGTATCTCGCCGGTCGGGTCCTGTTCGGCGAAGTCCTCGGAGTCGAAGACGGGGCGAATCTCGATCACGCTATCGGTCAGCATCGGGTTGGGGCAACGCTTGACCCAGTCGATGGCGTCCTGAAGGTCGCGAACCTTCCACAGCCAGAAGCCGGCGATCAGTTCCTTGGTCTCGGCAAACGGGCCATCGGTGACCAGACGTTTGTCGCCGGAAAACAGGACGCGGGCGCCTTCCTTCGACGGCTTCAGGCCTTCGCCGGCCAGCATGATGCCGGCGTCGACAAGATCTTCATTGTACTTGCCCATAGCCATCAGCAGCTCAGTGGTGGGCATGACAGCGGCTTCGGAATCGGCCGTCGCCTTAACAATCACCATGACTTTCATAGGTTACTCTCCATCTGGTCTTGCCCGGCGACACCATGTCATCGCGGCCGGTTCTGTCAACATGACGAACGGTCATGGCGCGATCCTACATCCGGACGAATATTTTTTTGCAATGGCGCGAACCCAGTTATCACACGGTCGTGACTGTCCTAAGACTTTATTCAGCATAAATGTTAACCCGCTGTCAGACTCGGGCTGGGCAAGCTCCCCCGGGTCGAATTCTGCGGGGATACCATGGCGGACGAAATTCCAGATGTCATCACGACGGGAGAGGCCGAAACGGCGCCGGCGCCCGAAGCCAGGTCTACACGCCGTAAACGCGACAAGATCTTTACCGGGCTGGGCGTCACGGCCTCGGCGGCACTGCTGGCGGCCTGCGGCGGCAGCAGCGGGGGCGCCGGCGGTGGCAGCGCGGCCGGGAGTTCGGCAGCAGGTGGCAACTCCATCCTCAATGCTATTGGTCTCGGCGGCCTGGGCGGACCCACTGGCGCCTTGCAGGCGCCAACCGAAAACGAAGCTGCGCGCTTCCTCAGCCACGCCACCTTCGGTCCGACCATGGCCGAGATCCGGCAAGTCCAGTCGCTTGGCTACGACGGTTGGCTGAACCAGCAATTCATCGCACCGCGCCGCGATACCCATTTCGGCTATGTCACGCGCGGCGGACCGCTGAACTGCGGCACCTGCGATCGGATGTATGTCAACGCCTTCCTGGAAAGCCTGTGGCAGCAGGTGGCCGAGGACGCTGACTCCCTGCGCCAGCGCATTGCCTTCACCCTTACCGAGCTCTTTGTCGTCTCCGAGGTCAACAGCCCGCTGGAAGGTAATGCCCACGCCCTGGCCAGCTATCTCGACATGCTGGCTGACCGCTGTTTTGGCAATTTCCGCCAGCTTCTGGAGGGCGTCGCCCTGCACCCGGCCATGGGGCATTACCTGTCGCATATCCGCAATGAGAAGGAAGACGCTACGACCGGCCGCATTCCGGACGAGAACTTTGCCCGCGAAGTCATGCAGTTGTTCACCATCGGGCTGTGGGAGCTGAACGTGGACGGCACCCGGCGCAAATCGACCCTCGGCAAGGATATCCCGACCTACACCCAGAAGGACATCTCCGGCATGGCCAAGGTGTTCACCGGCTGGAGCTGGGGCGGGCCGGACGACAATATCCACCGCTGGTACGGCTGGCCGATCGATGAGGTCGAGACCGTACGCTGGGATCTGCCGATGCGGCACTACCAGCAGTTCGCCTCGGTCAGCGAAAAGCGTATCATCCGTAAGGTGGTCATACCCGCCAACACCGGCGCCGTCGACACGATGCGGATCGCGCTGGACACCCTGTTCAACCATCCAAATGTCGGGCCCTTCATCGGCAAGCAACTGATCCAGCGGCTTGTCACCTCCAACCCGTCGCCGGAATATGTCAGCCGGGTGGCAAAGAAGTTCAACAACAATGGCGAGGGCGTGCGCGGTGATATGCGCGCGGTTATTCGTGCCATCCTGACCGATATGGAGGCGACCAGCGAGACCTCGATGATGTCCGACCGTAGTGGCAAGATCCGTGAGCCGATCATTCGCTTCGGCAGCTGGCTGCGGGCCTTCGGCGCCCGCTCGACCACCGGCATCTACCCCATCTGGAACCTCGAAGACACGGTGTGGAGCATCGGCCAGAACCCGCTGCGCGCGCCATCGGTGTTCAACTGGTTCCGGCCGGACTATGCTCCCCAGGGCGAGATCGCCGACGCCGGCCTGGTGGCACCGGAATTCCAGATCGCCCATGAAACGACCGTGACCGGATGGGCCAATTTCGCCTTTTCGACCGCCTTCTACGGCCATGGCTGGGACGAGAACCGCATCTCCGCCAGCTATGCCGAGGAACTGCCCTTGGCCGATGATCCGCCGCGCCTGGTTGACCGGGTCAACCTGCTGCTGACCGGCCGTCAGCTGGACCGCGAATCTCACACCCTGATCCTGGAAGCCGTCGAAAGCTTTCCTCTGGACGCCGAGAACGGCCGCTATATCCGGTGCGCCCTGTGCGTTGCCATGACCATGATTTCCCCGCAATTCCAGATGCAGAGATAGGCAGATGAGCGACGACACGCACGATAAGCCCGTGGCAGCGCCTGCCATCCACAAGGGGATCAGCCGGCGCCTGGCCATGCAGATGGCGGGAGCCGCCGGCGGTTCCGCCTTCCTGACGCAACTGGCCGCAGCCGGCGGCGCGGCGGCCCAGACGGCCAATGACTACAAGGCCCTGGTCTGCGTATTCCTGTATGGCGGCAACGACCAGTCGAACACGATCATACCCTACGAGACCAATGCCTATGCCCGCTACCAACTGGCGCGGCCAACCCTCGCCATTCCGCGTAACACCCTGTTGCCCATCAACCCGGTCGGCTATACCGGTCCGGCCCTCGCCATGTCGCCGCATCTGCGCGGTATCCGCTCGCTCTACGGTCAGGGCCGGGCAACCATCGTCGCCAATGTCGGGACCCTGGCCTATCCGGTGACCCGGGCACAATACGAAGGCAACAGCCGGCCCTTGCCGTTTCAGCTGTTTTCGCACTCCGACCAGACCGGGCAGTGGCAGAGCGGTCTGCCCGACAAGACGTCGCGCACCGGCTGGCTGGGGCGTATCGGCGATATGATGGCGGCGGGTTTCAACTCGCCCAATGCCATTTCCATCGCCATGTCGATCGCGGGCAATAACGCCATCCAGACCGGCGCCTCAACCATCCAGTACCAGATCACGCCCTGGGGGCCGATCCGGGTCGATCCGATCAACAGCTGGGGACCGTTGTGGCAGGCGCCGCAGGCGACCGAGAACATCCGCTCCATGCTGCTGCGTCAGAATGGACATATGATCTCGCGCGGATTCTCGGCCATCTATAACCGCGCCGTCGAGTCGGAACAGAAGCTCTCGCGGGCGCTGAATTCGGCGCCGACGCTGACCACGGTGTTCCCCAACAACTACCTCGGCGCCCAGGCGCGTATGGTGGCGCGGCTGATCTCCATCCAGCAACAACTGGGCCAGCGCCGTCAGATCTATTTCATCGCTGCCGGCGGCTATGACTTCCACGACAACCTGTTGACCGAGCAGGGCGAGCGGCTGACCGAACTGGATGGCGCCCTGACGTCGCTTTACAACGCGACCGTGGAACTGGGGATGGCGTCGAACGTGACGACCTTTACGGCGTCCGATTTCGGCCGGGCGCTTCAGCATAACGGTCGTGGCAGCGACCACGGCTGGGGCGCGCACCACTTTGTCATCGGCGGCGCGGTGCGTGGCCGGCGGATTGCGGGCAAGATGCCGACCGTGGATCTGGATACGGACACCGATGCCGGGCAGGGGCGGCTGATCCCGACAACGTCGGTGGATCAGTATGCGGCGACCCTGGCGCGGTGGTTCGGCGTCCCAGCCAGCGAGCTGTCGACCATCATGCCGAACATCGGCCGGTTCTCGAACTCGAACCTCGGTTTTATGGTTTAGAAAAGGCCGCCAAATTTTACCTCTCGCCGCCTACG
>NZ_GL883080.1:368097-380875 GCF_000204015.1 Asticcacaulis biprosthecium C19
CCCTAACCTCTCCCCGTAAACGGGGAGAGGGGATTCTGGCAGCGTCAGGCCCTCGCCGGTAGCTTCCACGGCGCCCGATATGTCGGCGTCACCAGCTTGTTGGCTTGCGCCACATCGAAGCGGTTCTTGGCCGCGTCCCAGGTGATCTTGCTGCCGGTGCGATGAGCGATATTGCCCATCTGGCAGATGATCGCCGTGTTCGACGCTTCCTCGATTGTGCAGTTCGGCTTCAGCGACCGGTCCTTGATACAGGCGATCAAATTGGCCGCGTGCTTGCTCAAACCCTTGTCGGAGACCGGCGTGATAGGCACTTCGGTCATCTTGAAGGTCTCGCCCGACTTCTCCGGGATGACCGTCCAGTTTCCGCGATCCACCACCAGCGTCCCGTTCTCGCCGATAAAGGCCACGGCGGTCTGGCGGCCATACAGGCCGTTGCCGATGGCCAGGCTGTGTTCCCACTGGATGGAGAAATCACCGTAATCGAAAAACGCCGTCTGGGTGTCCGGGGTTTCCGCCGCCGAGGTCGGGAAGGCGTACATGCCGCCCGCCGACATAACCGACTTGGGGGCACCAGCCTTCATGCCTAAGATCGCCATGTCCATAAGATGGACGCCCCAGTCGGTCATGGTGCCGCCGCCGTAATCCCAGAACCAGCGGAAGGTATAGTGGAAACGGTTGGGATTGAACGGCCGCTTGGGCGCAGGCCCAAGCCACATGTCGTAATTGACGCCGGCCGGCACCGGCTCATCCGGACGCGCCGCCAGCAATGGCGCGTTTGGCAGATAGGCCCAGGCCTTGGCCATACGCACCCGGCCCAGCTTGCCTGAATGGACAAAGGCAATGGCGTCGGCCCAGTGCTGATTGCTGCGCTGCCACTGGCCGACCTGAACGACGCTGTTGTGGCGTTGCTTGGCGGCGACCATGGCCTGGCATTCGGCGATCGAATTGCCGAGCGGCTTTTCGACATACATCGCCTTGCCTGCCGAACAGGCGTCGACCGTCATCAGGCAGTGCCAGTGATCGGGCGTGGCGATGATAACCGAGTCAATATCCTTGTCGTCCAACAGCCGGCGATAGTCGCGCTCGATGCGCGGCGCCTTGCCGGTAAGGGTCTGGAATTCGGTCCCGCGGGTGGCCAGGACGTTATCGTCGATATCGCAAAGGGTGACGACTTCGACGCCGGGCACTTCCAGGTGGGCCTTCATATTGGCCCAGCCCATGCCCTTGACGCCGATGACGCCGACGCGGACGGTGTCGGAAGGGGCGGCCTTGGCGCGGCCGGCATAGGTTGCGGCAAAGGCGGCGGCTGTGGACGCACCCAGGAGGGTACGGCGGCTGAGATCCTGCATGACGTTCCTCGTATGTTTTTTGTAATCGTTTACGAGGATGTCGGGGATGTCAAGTACGCATAAAAAAGGCCGGCAGCCTTGCCCGGCTGCCGGCCCATTTTCCGTCTCTCTAACTGTTATGCTGTGCGCAGGCGGCTGACGAAGTCGAAAACCTCGGCCTCCATGTCTTCCGACCGGCGCTCCAGGTCGTTCGACAGCGACAGCAGCGACTGCGCCGCCTGGCCCGTGGCCTCGGCCGCCTTGCCGACACCGGTGATATGGCCGGTGACGTCGCGGGTGCCGGTGGCTGCCAGGTTGGTATTGTTGGCGATCTCGTTGGTCGCCGCGCCCTGTTGCTCGACGGAAGCCGCAATCGCCGTGGTCAGCTCGCCGATCTGTTCGATGGTCTTCACGATGGCGCCGATCGAGCCGACGGTGGTGGCGGTCGCGTTCTGGATTTCGCCGATCTTGGCGCGGATATCGTCAGTGGCGCGGGCCGTCTGCTGCGCCAGTTGCTTGACCTCGGAGGCGACGACCGCAAAGCCCTTGCCGGCCTCGCCGGCGCGAGCCGATTCGATGGTGGCGTTGAGCGCGAGCAGGTTGGTCTGGGCGGCGATAGCCTGGATCAGGTTGATGACTTCACCGATCTGGCCGGCGGCCGCCGACAGGGTAGCGATGGCGGCTTCGGTGCGTTGAGCTTCTGTCACCGCCGCTTGTGTCACCTGCGAGGTACGCGTAACCTGCTGGTTGATCTCGTTGACGCTGGCCGACAGCTCTTCGGTGGCTGCGGCGACACTCTGGACGTTGTTGGCGGCATCGATGGCGGCATGGCTAACCGACTGGGCGCGGTTGGCGGCGTCGTCGGCATTGTGGGTCAGGCCGCGGGCAGCGTCGGCCACGGTGCGCGATCCCGAAGCGAAGCGCTTGGCCAAATCGCCCATATTCTGTTCGAACTCGGTGGCGATGCGGTTGCGCTCGGCCGACATGTTGGCGGCGATACGGCTTTCCTCTTCAGCCTGCTGGGCTTTCAGGGATTCGGCCTCAGCGGCGCGGTCGCGCAGCGTCCGGATCGAGCGCCACAGCGACGACACCTCGTCCTTGCCACGCGCATCGGGAATGTCGGTGTCATAGGCGCCTTCGGAAATGCGCATGACACTGGTGCTGACGTGCTGCAGCGGTTGGGAGATCGAGCGCACGGCCAGCCACAGCGAGCCGCCGACCAGGGCGATAACGCCGGCGGCCGCGACCATCAAAAATTGCCATATGCGGTTCTTCTTGTAGTCGGCCATGTCCGCCTTGGAGGCGTCGAGATTGGACTTGATCTTCGCGACCATAGCGTCGATCCCGGCTTGGAAGGCTTTGCGGTTGCTGCGGTTGGCGTCATTATTGCCCAGCGCGCTGGCGGCTTCGGGGGAGTCTTCGCGACCCAGGCGAGCCAATTCGCGGCGCAGGGTCAGAAACTGGCCGGCCTGGCTCTCCACCTCGGCGAATTCGGGAAGTTGACCGGGTTGAAGGTCGGCCTTCCACGACTTGATCAGGGCGTCGATCTTGTCGAGCTGGGTGTCGACATTGTCGGCATACTTGGCCGATTCGCTGAGATCCTTCGACATGTAGACGCCGCGTGATTCCATCACGGCCGCCGTCACCAGCCGGTTGAGATGCTCGCCGCGATAGGCGTCTTCATGCGCCTGATCGGTCTTGATCAGCATCTGGTTGTAGTCACTGATGGTGACCAGGCCTAGCCCGGTAATCAGGGACGCCATAAGGGCGAAACAGGCGACGAGGGCGAGGATGCGGGCCTTGATGGTCATAAGGTACGCCTTTACTTAAAAGAGTTGCGGCAGCGAAGCCTTTATCGCTCTGGTTTACCAACTCTCGGTTAACACAAAGTTTTTTCCTGCAACTCTGGCCAAGACGCGAAGCTTTCGGGTTGCCACTGCCCCGGAAACGCGCCAGATAGGCGAACGCCCAACTGGAGAGTCGTCATGAAAACCCGTGCCGCCGTTGCTTTTGAAGCCAAAAAGCCGCTGGAAATTGTCGAGGTCGATCTGGAAGGGCCGCGGGCGGGCGAGGTCCTGGTCGAGATTAAGGCCACCGGCATCTGCCATACGGATGCCTACACCCTGGACGGGCTCGATTCCGAGGGCCTGTTTCCCTCAATCCTGGGCCATGAGGGCGCGGGCGTGGTGGTCGAGGTCGGCGCCGGTGTCACCAGCCTGAAGCCCGGCGACCACGTCATTCCGCTGTACACGCCGGAATGCCGCCAGTGTAAGTCGTGCCTGTCGCGCAAGACCAACCTGTGTACCGCCATTCGTGCCACGCAAGGCAAGGGCCTGATGCCCGATGGCAGTTCGCGCTTTTCCTATAAGGGCCAGGCCATCCATCACTATATGGGCTGCTCGACCTTCGCTAACCATACGGTCCTGCCCGAGATCGCGCTCGCCAAGATCCGCGACGACGCCCCCTTCGCCAAGGCCTGCTATATCGGCTGTGGCGTCACCACCGGCATCGGTGCCGTGGTCCATACGGCCGGGGTCGAGCCCGGCGCCAGCGCCGTCGTCTTCGGGCTGGGTGGTATCGGTCTGAACGTCCTCCAGGGGCTGAAGATGGTCGGCGCAGACCGCATCGTCGGCGTCGATATCAACGACTCCAAAGCCGAGTGGGGCAAGCGTTTCGGCATGACCCACTTCGTCAACCCCACGAAGATCTCCGGCGACCTGGTGGCGCATCTGGTCGAACTGACGGGGGGCGGGGCCGACTACACCTTCGACTGCACCGGCAATGTCGACGTCATGCGCACGGCGCTGGAAGCCTGCCACCGCGGCTGGGGCGAAAGCATCATCATAGGCGTGGCGCCGTCGGGTGCCGAAATCCGCACCCGGCCGTTCCAACTGGTCACCGGCCGCGTCTGGAAGGGCTCGGCGTTCGGTGGGGCGAGGGGCCGCACCGACGTGCCGAAGATCGTCGACTGGTATATGGACGGCAAGATCGAGATCGACCCGATGATCACCCATACCTTCCCGCTGGAGCGCATCAACGAAGCCTTCGACCTGATGCATGCCGGCGAAAGCATCCGTTCGGTCGTGGTGTTCTGACGAGGGGGGCTGAATGACTCTGACGGTTGAACTGTCTCACGATGAAGCCTTGGTCCTGTTTGAATGGCTAGCGGCCCATCGTGACCGCAGAACTGCCGACGATCCAGATATGGAAAGCATAACGGCTGAAGGAATCGCCTTCAGCCAGCTGGAGGCGCAGTTGGAAACCCGGTTGCCGGAAATTTTCTCAGCGGATTACGCCGAACGACTGGACGCCGCAAAAAGCCGTTTGCTGAAGCAGGTCATCGGGGACTAACTTACTTACCGAAATTTACCATTCGGTTGCGGTGTTTCGCGTCCGATTTCTATCACTCCCCGGGTTACAGTTGCGGCTTACGTGAACGTCAACTGACACGGATATGAGGTATGTATTCAGTGGACTTTGTCTCCCAGCACCGCCTTTACGACGGCATTCTTTATTTCATCCGACACGACAGCGCCGCCACCACTACACCGATGTCGGCCACCGTGTTCGTGCCCGATGTCGCGGAACAGCGGTCGGATGCGCCGTTTCCTGCCCTGTACTGGCTTTCCGGCCTGACCTGCACCGCCAACAACTTCACCGAAAAGGCCGGCGCTTACCGAAAGGCTTCGGAGCTGGGCCTGATCATCGTGGCACCGGATACCTCGCCGCGCGGTGAGTTGGTCGCCAATGATCCGGCCAGCGATCTGGGCCAGGGAGCCGGCTTCTATGTCGACGCCTTGCAGTCGCCGTGGAAGGCGCACTACCAGATGGAGACCTATGTCACGCGCGACCTGATCGAGGCCATCGAGGCCAACTTCCCGGCCGCGCCGGGCAAGCGTGGCATCTTCGGCCATTCGATGGGCGGCCACGGCGCCCTGACCCTGGCCATGAACCACGCCCACCTCTACCGCTCGGTGTCGGCCTTCGCCCCGATTTCCTCGCCCATGCACGCGCCGTGGGGCGAAAAATCCTTAAGCAACTATCTTGGCCATGACCGCTCGGCCTGGGAACGCTATGACGCCTCTGTCCTTCTGGGCAAGGGTATGGGCAAGGCGTTCGACGACATCCTGATCGACCAGGGGTTGCAGGACCCTTTCCTGGAAAGCCAGCTCAAGACCGAACTTCTGGAGCAGGCGGCCGCCACGGCCGGTCAAAAGCTCACCGTGCGCTATCGCGACGGTTACGATCACAGCTACTATTTCATCCAGAGCTTTATCGACGACCACATCGCCTTCCATGCGCAGCGGCTGAAATAATCACGCAGTTGTCAGGGTTGCGGCCCTGAGCCGTATTGCGGCTGCGAACGGAACCCTTTACGCTTTCAGCGCGGCCGCATGAGGCCTTGTCCCGGATCTCCCCTCAATGCTGCTCTTCGCCTGCGCCGTCGTCCTCCTTCTGGTGGTCCTGAACGGCCTGTTCTCCATGTCCGAACTGGCCGTGGTGTCATCGCGCCGCGCCAAGCTGCAAAGCCGGGCCGAGCGCGGCAACAAGGGCGCTGCCGCAGCCTTAAAGCTGTCCGACGATCCGAACCGTTTTCTGTCGGCGGTCCAGGTCGGTATTACCCTGATCGGTATCCTGGCCGGCGCCTACGGCCAGGCGACGATTGCCGGTGAACTCGACAAGATTCTGGAAGGGGTGCCGGTCCTGGCGCCCTATTCCAACGCCATCGCCACCGGCATCGTGGTGGTCCTTCTGACCTATTTCTCGCTGATCCTGGGGGAACTCCTGCCCAAGCGCCTGGCCATGCTGTTCCCGGAGACAATTGCCGCGATCGTGGCGCGGCCCTTGACCTTGATGGCCGTCCTTATGGGCCCGTTCGTGACACTGCTGACGGCTTCGACCTCGCTGGCCCTGCGGTTGATGGGGATACGCGACGGAAAGGGTGAGGCCATTACCCAGGAGGAGGTTGAAACCACCCTCGCCGAAGGTATGGGCGCCGGCTTGATCGAACCCGGCGAGGCCGCCATCATGACCGAAGTCATGCGCCTGGGCGACCGCCCGGTGCGCATTGCCATGACGTCGCGCACCGAAGTCTACCGCGTATCTCTGGATAACGATGACGCCGGCATTCGTGCTGCCATCCGCGAATGTCCCTATTCTCGCTTTGTCGTGGTCGAACGCCAGGACATGGAAACCCCCATCGGTGTGGTACACAAGCGCGATATCGCCGATACCTTGCTGGCCGGAGGCACACTGGATCTGCGCACCATGGTCCAGGAGCCGATCTTTCTGCCGGTCACGACCTCGCTGCTGCGGGCGCTGGACCGGTTCAAGCAATCACGCTTGCATGTCGCCTTTGTGGTCAACGAATACGGCGGTTTCGAAGGCCTGATCACCCCGACCGACTTGCTGGAGATGATGGCGGGCGATTTCGACGAAAGCCATGACGACGAGACGCTTAAGATTATCCGCCGCGACGATGGTTCTTTCCTCGTCGATGGCCGCGCCAACCTCGTCGACCTGTCCGATGTGTTAGGTGAGGAGTTTGAGGCCGGTGCCGACTATCATACGATTGCCGGGCTGATCCTGAACGAACTGGGCCGTTTCCCGGTCGAAGGCGAGGTGGTCCATATCAGCGGTTTCAAGGTCGAGATCGTCGACATGGACGAACGCAAGATCGACAAGGTCCTGTTTCACAGCTTGCGCAGGTAGAGCACGGTGCGCACCCGATCCTAATCAAGCACCAGCTCGCGGAGCTTATGCTCCTCTTGAAGCTGTTCGCGAGACAGCCGCTCGGCTTCGGCTGCGCGGCTTTTCAATATGCCCAGCGCTGTCCAAAGCTCTCCGATCTCGCCGCGGGAAGCGGCCGGTATTTCAGTGTCGTAAGCGCCTTCCGAGATGCGTACCATCGACTCGCGTACCCGGGCCAGCGGCGCGGCAATCGCGTCGATGGCGATCCACAGCGAGCCGCCCAGCAGAATCAGAATGCCCGAAGCCGCTGTCATCAGAAACTGTATCTGGCGCTTTTCCTCGAATTTTTTGAGTTGAGCCTGGCTGGACGCCAGTTTCGCGTCAAAGCCGGAGACCATGGTGTCAATACGGACCTGCAGAGCTTCGCGGGAGGCGCGATATTCGGGCTTGTCACCGATGTCTTGGGCCACGAAGCGACCGCGCTCACGCGTGATCTTGGCCAGATACTGTCCGCCATTGACGAGTTGCCGGCTTTTTTCCCGCACCAGCGCCAATTCCGGAAGGTCACCGGCAGACTGCGGCCAGGCGTTTAGGAAGGCTTCCAACTCTATCGCACGTTGACTCACGCGAACCGCCTGAGACAGTTCTTCATCGCGGGATTGCGAGAGATAAATACCTCGGATTTCGATCACGTTGGTCGCAACAAGCCGGTTTAGACGTTCGCCGCGGAAGGCGTTTTCCGCATTATGACGGTAATCAGCGATAATGCGATTGTAATCACCCATGGTCTTCAGGCTGAGAGCCGTTATAATGACCGCCAGCAGGGCAAAGGCCGCCACCAGGCACAGGATCTTGGCTTTGATCGTCATGACGCGTACTTTCTGCAGGGTCGTAAGTCCCTGTTATCACGGCCGCCTTAACAATTTGCGCAATATGGCTTCCGCTCCCAGCTTGACTTTGCCCCATAAGCCCTGTAAGTCGGCGCCCTTCATTACGGTTTAATCCCACGCTGCCGTTGCAATCGCGTTCGCATTCGGGCGGACGCCAGCCGGGGTTACAATAAGGTTTGACTATGTCGAAGCGCCACAGCGCCAAGTACAAGCTCGACCGCGTCATGGGTGAAAACCTGTGGGGCCGTCCCAAGTCCCCCGTCAACAAGCGCTCCTACGGCCCCGGCCAGCACGGTCAGCGCCGCAAGCAAAAGATTTCCGACTTTGGTATCCAGCTGCGCGCCAAGCAAAAGCTGAAGGGCTACTACGGTAACATCACCGAAAAGCAGTTCCTGCGCACCTACGAAGAGGCGTCGCGCCGCAAGGGCAACACCTCCGAGAACCTGATCGCCCTGCTGGAAACCCGTCTGGACGCCCTGGTCTATCGCGCCAAGTTCGTGCCGACCGTCTGGGCGGCGCGTCAGTTCGTGAACCACGGCCACGTCACCGTCAACGGCCAGCGTGTCAACATCCCGTCATACCGCGTCAAGCCGGACGACGTCGTCGAGGTCCGTGAGCGTTCGCGCAGCATGGCCTTGGTTCTGGAAGCCCTGCAGTCGCCGGAACGCGACGTGCCGGACTATATCGAACTGGACGCCAAGGGCCAGAAGGCGCGCCTGATCCGTCTGCCGGAACTGGCCGAAGTGCCGTACCCGGTCAAGATGGAACCGCACCTGATCGTCGAATACTATTCCTCCTAAAGTTTTTGACCCGCTGGCAGACTGCAAACGCCCGTCTTTCTCCGTTACGGTGCTCACGTACTTTAGTACGCTCCGCTCCGATACTCGAAAGCCAGACGTTTTCGCCCAGCCATCGCGACAAAAACGGTCCTTGTCATTGAAAACCCCGGAAGCTCGCTTCCGGGGTTTTTCATTAGAATGGATGCCAAAAGGTGCGTCACCCGTCTTGGGATGCGACCTAGCTGTCGTCGCCTTCCTCGCCTTCCTCGCCCTCAGGCGTGTCCTCGGTCGCCGCCTGCAGCAAAGCCAGGGCCTCGTCGCGGGTCGCGCCTTTCCGGATGGCCTCAATGATGGCGCGGGCACTTTCGGCCGCGCTCCCGCCGTGCGGATCGTTGGCGACGGGCACCAGCATCTCTGCGGCGTCCTCCAGTCGGCCCTTGTTGAGCAACATGACCGCCGCGTTGCGGGCATAGGTTTCGATACCGGGCGACAGCATATGCGCCTGGACGGCGGCATTCAGGGAATTGTCGTCGGGATAGTCGGCGCCCGGCAAGGCCGTCCGGGACAGATAGTACAGGTTGACCGGATCGGACGGTGCCAGCTTGTAGGCCTTCATGAAGGCGGAGCGCGCCTTTTTGATCTGACCGTCCTTGGTCTCGCCGGCCACCAGCTTATCGTGATAAGCCATGAACAGCAGAGTCTTGCCCAGCCAGTGAAAGCCCTGGGCGTCGTCGGGGTGCGCCGCCGTATAGGCGGTGTAATAGTCGAGCGCCAGGGCCTCGTCGCCGATGATGATATCGGCGCGCGCCTTCACGCCCTGAGCATACTCGTCGCCGGGATATTTCGCGGCCTCGGCCGTAATGCTTTTCAGCAGATCCTGACTCTCGCCGCTGGCGCAGGTGCTGGACCGGGCATCCCACATAATCAGCTTGTCGGCCGAGGCGGGCAGGGTGGTTAGGGTGACCGACGGCTGCGGCATCCCTCCCAGCCGGTAAACCGTCGCCTGCAGGTCCTTGCCGGTGAGATATTTGGTCAGGGTCCGCTTCAGGTCCTTCATCGTCAGGCCGAAGACTTTTTCGAAGGCCAGCACCGGATCCTCACCGCCGTTTCGGGCTTCGACATAGGCAAACAGAGTCTGGACGCGGGCTGGGTCTGACAAGATCCAGTGGGTCAACAGCCATGATTTGGCGTGGAAGTCGTCCATCTTGCGCGTGACCTTATAGTCGTCGCGCAGCATGGCCTCGTAGTCGAGCGACGTGCCGGGGCTGGTCAACTGGTAAACACGGTTGGACCATGCCATCCCGACGACGGCCTGGTCGTCCTTGATGGCGGCTGTGCCATAGAATTCGGCGAAGCCCTCCATGAACCAGCGCGGGAACGGATCGCGCGAGCGCAGATGCATAAACTGATGGGCATATTCGTGGAAGACGACCGTCTGGCTGGTGTTTTCTTCCTGCCGCGTCACCTTGGCGTCGCTCAGGCGATCGCCGTCATACAGCGCATAGGCGTTCATACCGTCGGTGCAGGGCGTCACAAAGCCCAGGACATAGGGATCGATTTTCGGCCAGACCTGCTTAAGGTCGCTGAAATCCTTGACGAAATAGATGTTGAGCTTTTGCTCCGGCCCGGAGGCTTCGCCGGTCATGCCGTACATGGCGCTCAGCACGTAGCGATATTGCTCCAGACGCTTGAGATAGCCCTCGGCGGCTGCGGCGCGGGCATTGCTGTAGACGACAAAATGGTCGCTTTCTGCACGAACCCAGGTGTCGGCGGCCTGAACACTTCCCGCCGCCAAAAGTCCACATGCCGCCAATGCAGCCGTCAGCCAATGTTTCATCGTCGCCCCCTCACATCACGCGAGCGTACGATAGCTGAGGTTGCAGGCGTTGAAAAGATGCCGCAGACGGGGTCAGGTCGGCAGAAGGCCCTTTTCCGACAGGGCGGTCTTCAACTCACCCGACTGAAACATTTCGCGGACGATGTCGGCGCCACCGATGAATTCAGTCTTGATATACAGTTGCGGAATGGTCGGCCAGTCGGAATAGACCTTGATGCCGTCGCGCAGTTCATCGTCTTGCAGCACGTCGACGCCGACATATTCGACACCGAGATGGTCGAGAACCTGAACGACCAGGCTGGAGAAACCGCAACGCGGCTGTTCCGGCGAGCCCTTCATGAACAGGACGACGTCGTTGCCCTTGATGGTCTGGTCGATAAAGGTCTGGGCGTCGGTATCGCTCACGGCGGGGCTCCTGGACTGCAATTCGCTATTGGCGTCTATATAGGCCGGGCGCGCGGACTTTTCCAGTGGCCAGAGCGCATCCCAAAACGTGTCGCGTACTTTTTGGTTTAAGATGCGCGTCAAAACAAACGCATAGAGCGGCAATCCGATCCTATCGGCTCGAAACCCGCTCTATGCCGGTTTTGCATTGAACCGTGCCATCTCGATCTGGGCTGGGACGGACGGTGGCATATGGCGTTCCGGCACATCGGCCAGAGCTTCCAGGTGCGCCGGATCCTCAGGCTCGACAAAGATACAAGCCAGGCTTGGTTGCGACAGGCAATGGCCCAGGCACAGTTCCTCTGGCGTCCAGCCATGGGTCTGGTGCAGGAAGGCGTGCGTGCCGGCGCCGGCCAGCGGGTTCCTGACCTTGCCACCGAACCAGCCGCGGCGGGCATCCGGGGGGACCACATCCGACGCCTTGCGGTAGGCATCGGGGAAGAAGGCCGTGGCGAAGACATTCATCTCGCGTTGGATGGCGAAATCGATCTGGCGGCGCTTGTCCCAACTCGAATCGATATCGTAGCTGGTGGCCAGAACGTTGAACTGGCCGCCACGGATCAGGTCGCCCAGGTCTTCCGTTTCGGCCTGGACACCGATGTAGCGCAGCATGCGTGACTTTTGCAGGTTGCGCAGGAAATCAACACTGTCGTCGGGCAGAACGGCGGCGCCGGGCTGACCGAACAGCAGCAGGTCGATCCAATGCAGGCCGGCCTCGCGGATCACCGCCTTCAGGCGTTCACGCAGGGGACCAAAAGTATAGGCCGAGACATCGGTCGTCACGCCCGGTTCGTGCGCGCTCAAGGCGATGAACAGCAGTTTCCGTTCCACGACGCCGAACACCTCATTGGCCGCTTTGAGCAGGCCGGTATCGGTGCTGTCGAAATGGAAGGTGTTGATGCCGTTTTCGAGTGCGGTCAGGATCAGTTTTTGCAGCAGGCCGTGGTTCTTGCGCAGCTTTTCCGAATTGAGCCGCAGGCCGATGGTCGACAGGGCCAGGCCTGATCGGCCGAAGGGACGGTAACGCATAACCTTAGCCCTCCCTCAGCCCAACACAACTGCTTTGCTTGCACGTCCGCGTTCTCAAACGCCTTGCTGCCATGTCGTTGAATTTCGCCATTGCTCAACCGGCTAGCACGAAGATGGTAATAAGAGGGTTAAGATGAGAAAGCGTCGTCTGGCCAATTTGCGCATTTTTTCCGCACTGCGATATTTCCGACAACAGGGTTCATGTCCGGTTCAGCCGCGTTTTGTTAAGCTGTTTGGACGGGGCGGCTTTCCGCGCTATAGTTAACGTTCATTGCGGGAGGCGTGGCATGCTTAGGACAGGCAGTATGGGTTTATTTATCGGATTGCTGATGACTCTGGCCATTCTGGGCCAGGCCTCGGCCCAGACCTGCCCGCGTGACGCCACGGCGGAACTGGATATGGCGGTCGCCCAGACCCTGACGGCCGTGCAGAACGGTGACGCTGGAACGCTACTGAGTGTGATCAGCGATGACGGTGTGGCTTTCAATCCGGAAGGGGAGGAGGTCGGTTACCGCGCTTTGCAGACCCAGTTCAGCAACAAAAGTGGCCGGTACTGTGCCCTGTTCACCTGTAACGGCCAGCGCGGCGCCCTCGGGGCCAAGTTCCACCGCGGCACGATCGACAAGCAGATCGACAGCCGCAACGGCCGGGCGACGGTGTTTATCAACGCCAACACCAATGACGAACTTCAGTTACACTACAAGCTGCGCAACTGCCGTTGGGAACTGACCGGCGTGGCGATGGTCGAATGAAAAATACAAAAAATCAATAATTTCTAAT
>NZ_GL883080.1:381289-392674 GCF_000204015.1 Asticcacaulis biprosthecium C19
CTAACCGCAAATGATCCACCTCCCCGCATAACGGGGAGGGATTTAAGTATTTGAACTTTAAATTTTTTTACGCCTTCCCAGCCATATAGGCCGGGAGCCACGCCTCGTTGGTTTCGCGCAAACGTTCGAGGCTGACGCACAGACCGGCATAGATCAGGTCCGTCCCTGTCGCCACACCGACCACAGCCACCGGCACCTCAGCCTCCGCGGCCTGGGCAATGACCAGATGGGCCGCGGCTTCGTCGACGGCGACCAGGTAACGCGCCTGATCCTCGGCGAAGGCAAAGATATGGTCGTCCAGATCACTGGGGTTCTTCAGCTCCAGCCCGACCTTCGACGCCAGCGCCATATCGGCCGCAGCGCACAACAGGCCGCCGTCCGACAGGTCGTGGACGCCTTTGGCGACACCCGTCTTGATCAGCCGGCGGACCAGAACGCCATTGGCCTTTTCGCTTTCCAGGTCGACCTTCGGCGGCGCGCCGATTTCCAGGCCGAAGACTTCACGCAGGTAGAGGGTCGACCCCATCTCGCCCTTGGTCTCACCGACCAGCAGCAGGACCTGGCCCGGACGCACCTTGTTGAAGCCGATACGCTGGTCGTAGTCCTTCAGCAGGCCAACCGCACCCACGGTTGGCGTCGGCGGAATGGCGATGCCGTTGGTCTCATTGTACAGCGAGACATTGCCCGACACGACCGGGAAGTCGAGTTCTCGGCAGGCCTCGGCCATGCCGTCGATGGCGCGGACGATCTGGCCCATGATCTCGGGCTTTTCCGGATTGCCAAAGTTGAGGTTGTCCGTGATGGCGATGGGCTCTGCGCCGACAGCGGTCAGGTTGCGCCACGCTTCGGCGACGGCCTGCTTGCCGCCCTCATAGGGGTTCGCCTTGACGTAGCGTGGCGTGCAGTCCGAGGTGACGGCCAGTGCCTTGCGCGTGCCATGGACGCGGACCATGCCGGCGTCGTGGCCGGTCGAGGAGTCCGACAAGGTGTCGGCCATGACGTGGCGGTCATATTGTTCCCACAGCCAGCGCTTGGACGCCATGTCCGGGCAGCTCATGATCTTCAGCAGGGCGTCACCGACCGGGGCGACAGGCACTTCGGAGGCATGCAGTTCCGGTTCCTGGGCCGGTTCGACCCACGGACGGTCATACAGCGGCGCGTCGTCCGACAGAGGCGACAGCGGTAGGTCACAAACGACCTCGCCATGATGCATCAGCACGATACGGCCGGTGGTGTTGGTTTCGCCGATGACGGCGGCATCCAGGCCCCACTTCTTGAAAATGCGGTAGCCGTCTTCCTCGCGGCCGGGCTTCAGGATCGCCAGCATGCGCTCCTGGCTTTCCGACAGCATCATCTCATAGGCGGTCATATTGACTTCGCGCTGGGGCACTTTGTCGAGGTCGAGAATAATACCCAGTCCGCCCTTACCCGCCATTTCCACAGAACTGGAAGTAAGCCCCGCGGCGCCCATATCCTGGATCGCCGCGACAGCGCCCGAAGCCATCAGCTCCAGCGTCGCCTCGATCAACAGCTTTTCGGCAAAGGGATCGCCGACCTGAACGGTCGGGCGCTTCTCTTCCGAATCTTCGGAAAATTCCGCCGACGACATGGTCGCCCCATGAATTCCGTCGCGGCCGGTCTTGGAGCCGAAGTAGACAACGGGCAGGCCGGGCTCGGGGGCCGCGGAATAGAAGATCTTGTCGGCATCGGCCAGACCGACGCACATGGCATTGACCAGGATATTGCCGTTATAGCCGCTGTGGAAGTTGGTCTCGCCGGCAACCGTCGGAACGCCGACGCAGTTGCCGTAGCCACCGATGCCGGAGACGACGCCTTCGACCAGGCGGCGCGTCTTCGGGTGACCGGGCTCGCCAAAGCGTAGGGCATTGAGCAGCGCTACCGGGCGGGCGCCCATGGTGAAGACGTCGCGCATGATGCCGCCAACGCCCGTCGCCGCGCCCTGATAGGGCTCGATGAAGGACGGGTGGTTGTGCGATTCCATCTTGAAGATGCAGGCCTGGCCGTCGTCGATGTCAATGACACCGGCGTTCTCGCCCGGGCCGCAGATGACGCGCGGGCCGGTGACCGGGAACTTGCGCAGGTGCAGGCGCGAGGATTTATAAGAGCAGTGTTCGGACCACATGACGCTGAACACGCCCAACTCGACGTCATTGGGCTCGCGGCCGAGACGATCGAGGATGACCTGATACTCGTCGGCCTTCAGGCCGTATTCGGCGGCCTTGTCGGCCATGGATTTGGGTGCGTTGGCTGTGGTGGTGCTCATGGTGCGCCGTTTAGCGGATTCAGCCCCCGCGCTCAAGGAGCGAAGCGTTAGCGCGGGGAAAAAAGCGCTCAAGGCGCGAGGCGTTAGCGTGGGGAAAAAAGCGCTAAGGAACGAAGCGACTACTTGCCATCGTAGACGAACGGAAACTTCGGCCGATCGCTCTTTATACAGGTGGCATCGACATCGGCGTCGGCGGTTTTCAGGAACTGTGCCACCAAAGTCTTGGCGCAGGTGCTGCCGCCAGCGATGGTATGGGTGCGATTGGGGAAAAAGTAGTTGCGGCCCTTGCTGAGGCCCTTGACGGTTTCGTCGGACAGTTCCGCCGGGCAGCCGGCATCGATGTCGGCCGACAACATCAGGGTCGGGATGTCGCTGACCAGGGCTTCGTTCTCGACGGCCCCGCCCTTGCCAGTGGCAAAGGCCTGGCAGACGGCGAAGAAGCGACGTGTGTCGCGCGCCACGGCGGCCGCGATCGGATCATTGGCGTCGACCCTGTCCAGGGCTGCCGGGTCTTCGAAGCTGAACTCCTCCCGGCAAAGCGTTGTGAAGAACTGACCTTCGGTGTAGCCAGCCTGGGTCTTCACAAACTTGCCCAGGGCCTTGTAGTCCCCGTTCAGCAGCTTATCGATGGTCGTTGGCAAGGCACTTGCGCCGTCCGGGCTATAGATTTGGTCCAGCAGGAAGGCGCCGACGGCGTCGGCCGTGTAGGTCTGGTCCTTGTCGGTGACCGGCGTGGTCAGCCACTGGCGCAGCCGGGTGTCGAAGCGGGCGGCCAGGTCCGGATACTTGCCGTTGCATTCGTTATCGCCGGCGCAGTAGGCCAGAACCTGACGGACTTCCCGCGACACCAGGCCGGGCAGCGGCGCCGTCGCATTGGCTTCAGGCGGCCAGGTCGAATTCAACACCACGGCGCGCAAATCGGCAGGATCGTGCTGCATCACCGCCATGGCGACGCGTGTACCGTAGGAGCCGCCGTACAGGTTATAGGCCTTGATGCCCAGCGCTTGGCGCAGGTCGCGGACGTCCTGGGCGATGACGGCAGAATTGTATTGCGTCAGATCGATGCCTTGGGCGGCCAGCTTGCGACCGCAGGCCTGCAGTTCGGCCACGCCGGCATCGCTGGTAACGCCGGCATCGGACAGGGGCGCTTCGCCGCAATCCAGCGACGGCGTCGACTTGCCGGTGCCGCGATGGTCGAAAAAGATCCAGTCACGGTCCTCGGTAACGAGACCCGGCTTACGGCGCAGACGAAAGGGGAGGCCGGAGACGACGTCACCGCCTGGGCCGCCGTGCAGGAAGATCACCGGATCGGATTTCCGGTCACTGGCGGAGGCACGGACGATGACGATGGGAAGGGCGACGGTTCGGCCATTGGCCTTGCCGCGGGTTTCCTCGACCACCATCGTGCCGCATTCGATGCCCTTCAGGCCGATATAGGCGAAGCTGCAGGATTGTTTGTGGTAGCCAAGCGCGGTGGGCGTCTTTTGTGGCAGGCAGGCCGTGGCCAGAAGGGCCAGACCGGTTACGACAAGAAGACGACGCCACATGATAAGACACTCCCCACACAGAGGCGGCATAGGGGCACCGCCATGGGGGATTGTCAACCGGCCCTCACGCCGCGACTGCCGCCTTCAGCAGGCTCTTGAACATCGGTGCGCCGTCGGCCGAGCCCAGAGCGTCTTCAAAGGCGCGGTCGGGGTGCGGCATCATCCCCAGCACATTGCCGGCCTTGTTGATGATGCCGGCGATGTTGTTCATCGAGCCATTGGGATTTTCGACATAGCGGAAGACGACCTGGTCATTGTCCTCGATCGCCTTCAAAGTGTCGGCGTCGGCGAAGAAGTTGCCATCGCCATTACCCTGCGTCATCCACACCGTCTGCTTGTTGCCATAGGCGTTGGTGAAGCGCGTGGTGCGGTTCTCGATCGTCAGCTCGATCGGCTTGCAGACATATTTCAGGCCGGAATTGCGCAGCAGAGCGCCCGGAAGGAGTCCGCTTTCACACAGGATCTGAAAGCCATTGCAGATCCCCAGCACGGATACGCCGCGCTCGGCCTCGCGCTTCACGGCAGCCATCACTGGCGATTGCGACGCCATGGCGCCGCAGCGCAGATAGTCGCCGTAGGAGAAACCGCCGGGGATGACGATCAGGTCCAGGCCTGACGGAAGCTCCGTCTCCTGGTGCCACACCATCTCGACCTTGCCATTGACGGAGGTCTCGACAGCGGTCTTGCAGTCGCGGTCGCAGTTGGAACCGGGGAAGACGAGGACGGCGGCTTTCATGGTTTTACGCCACCTCGACCTTGTAGGATTCGATGACCGTATTGGCCAACAGCTTCTCGCACATCGCCTTCAGCTCACCCTTGGCCGCTTCCGGGTCCGACCCGTCCAGGTCAAACTCCAAAAGCTTGCCGACGCGGACATTGGCGACGCCGTCCCAGCCGAGGCCGTGCAGGGCGCCTTCGACGGCCTTGCCCTGAACGTCCAGAACACCGGGTTTGAGGAAAACGTGCACTTTTGCTTTCAAGGGGGGCGCCTTCATTTTACTGTATTCCGCCTTCGATGACCTTGGGCATGTCGCCCATGATGCCGAGCCGCTTGGCGACTTCGGTGTACGATTCGATCACATTGCCCATGTCGCGGCGGAAGCGGTCCTTGTCCAGCTTCTCATTGGTCGCTGCGTCCCACAGACGGCACGAATCCGGGCTAATTTCGTCGGCCAGGATAACGCGTGAAAAGTCGCCTTCGAACAGGCGGCCATATTCGATCTTGAAGTCGACCAGGGTTATGCCGACCGCGGCGAACATGCCGCTCAGGAAATCGTTGACCCGCAGCGTGGTCGCCAGGATGTCGTCGATTTCCTGGGTGTTGGCCCAGTTGAACGCCGTCACGTGCTCTTCGGTGACCATCGGGTCTTCCAGGGCATCGTTCTTGTAGTAGAATTCGATGATCGACCGCGGTAGTTGCTGGCCTTCCGGCAGGCCGAAGCGCTTGGCCATGGAGCCGGCGACGACGTTACGGCAAACGACTTCCAGCGGGATGATCTCGACTTCGCGGATCAGTTGCTCGCGCAGGTTCAGGCGTTTGATGAAGTGATTCTGCACGCCGATATTGGTCAGTTTCGTCATCACGAATTCGGAGATTCGGTTGTTGATGACACCCTTGCCCTCCAGGACGGCTTTCTTCTGGGCGTTGAACGCTGTGGCGTCGTCCTTGAAATACTGAATCAGCGTGCCGGGCTCGGGGCCTTCATACAGAATCTTGGCCTTGCCTTCGTAGATTTTTTTGCGGCGGGTGGTCATTGGACCGTCTCCAGAAAAGGGAGGGGCCGAAACAGTCAAGCAGACTCTTATCGGGAAAGCATCTTACGGGATGCGCGTTGGCGCCGCAAATAAACAAAAACTTTTGCCGTGTAAACGCCGGTTCTTGTTGCGCGCGCGAATAAGCGGATTTACAACATCGCCCTGCCTGAAAGGTGCTGTTCACATGTCGCATTCCGAGCCTATCCCCGAAGCCGCTTCTGTTGGGGACGCTGCCGAGCGTAAGGCGGCCTCGGGTCGCAACCGCGCCATTGCCCTGTGGGCCGCTGCCCGTATGGACCTTAATCCTCAGTCGACGGAACTTTACGCCCAGGCGGTCGAGAACTTCCACGCGGATCGCCCGACCGAGGAAGACGTGATTCGCAAGATCTATGGCGACCTGATAGCCTCCAACATCCAGGTGCGCGAAAGCGAAGTCCGCACCCGGGCGGCGGAATTCCTGGCCCAGGCGCGCGAAGCCGGCAAAAACGGGAACTAGCGATCGGGGGAACGATGCTCGAAGATGTATTGAAACGTCAGGAGCGCCGCGACGAGCGTGAAAGTCGATCGATCAGATACCTCGTCTATGGGCTTTTGGCCGTCTTCGGACTTGGTATGCTGGCGCTTAGCGCGTGGTTTTTCCTTGAACCGCTTGGATTCTGGCGCTTGCCGGCAGTGATCCTGCTTCTCAGTGTTGCCTTCGCCACCGCCGTCTGGTTGCTCCGGACGAAAAATGAACGGCTGCGGGATTGGGTCGGGAATGTCCTGTCTGCGGCTTTGCTGGTGACGATTTGTGGACCAGAACTTTGGCGGCGAATGGACCTTATTGGTCCTTCGCACAGTCTGGCCATGGCTGGACTGGGGCTTGGCCTGTGGCTCCTGCTTTGGGTAAGACTTAAGGACTGGGGAGCGCTTATTGTCCTACCGATGGCGTATTTCGTCGCCGTTACGGGATATATTTTGGTCGGCTACCTGTCCGGTCACATGATTTTCGCACAACTGATGCATCCCGGTTTGGCGGGTGTGCTGTTCGTTATCGGACTGATTTTCTACGGGATATTTGTGTACGGCGTCTGGTTTGGCAAGCGTCCCGCAATCGAAGTTCTACAGGAGAGCTAAATGCGTCTTCACCAATTTGCCGGCCTGATCGCTGGTTTCAGTCTCCTCGCCCTGGCCGGTTGCGCCTCGGTTCCGACCGGTGGGGGCGGGGGCAGTGGCCTGCCCGAACAGCCGATCGATGCGCCACCGCCACCTCCGCCCTCGGAGACCACCGTCGTCGAAGAGCCGGCGCCGCCACCTCCGCCACCACCCCCGCCGCCGGAAATGCTGGTCTCTGGCCTGGCTTGGGAAATGAACCATTCCGAACGCGCGCCGTGGTCGACCGAACTGCGCACCCAGGTCCGCGCCAATCTGGCGTCGTTCGACAAGGCGACCGACTGGGCCGATTTTTGCCCGACCTATGGCAGCCTGACGGCCGACGACAAGGTCGAGGTCATCGCGACCCTGGCCGTCGCCATCGCCCGGTACGAGAGCAACTACAATCCGCACACCATCTATCATGAACCGGCGCCGCTGAACGTCGATTCGGTAGGCCTGTTCCAACTGCCCTATGAGGACGGCTTTACCTGGTGCACCCTGAACCGCACCGCCAAGTCGCTGGAAGATCCAATCAACAACATCCGTTGCGCCGTGCCGAAAATGGCCAGGCTGATTGCCAAGGACAAGGTCGTCACCGCCGGTTCGACGGGCGCCAACGCTCAGGGCCTGGCGCGCTACTGGTCGACGGTTCGGCTGGGGCCGACGCATAAGCTGGCGGAAATCCGCAACGCGACGCGAGGCCTAAGCATCTGCCGGGCCTGACCTCCCTTAATCACGGGATAGACCACAGCGGATGGCATCAATAGACCTCTGGGGGCCAGGAACTGACATTCGGCCAATGCCCCCCGGCGGCCGGATAAAGACGGAAGGCGTTTCCCTATGGCGCCTTCCGTCGCTTTTTTTGGCTTAAGCGAACCGTCCTGTGATTGAAAACCTCGGCCCGCCGGCGTAGGGCGCCACCGACGCCACCGAGCGCGGCTGGTCCCCGGCAAACAGTGCCAGATCGTTCAGGCGCGGCATGATCCCGCCTTCGATGTCGCCGGACGGAGAGTGGAACAGCATCTGACCGCCCCAGTCGCTGCGCCAGTCCTTCGTGAAACTCCACTCGAAGCACAGCCGCGCCGCCGTATCGGTGTGCCGCGTCACGAAATCGCCCGGACGATAGCAGGCGGCGTTCAGCGCGATCAGGTCCAGCCCCGACATCCCGGTCAGGCTCTCGCAGAACCGAGCAAAGGCCGGCGATTTGATCATGTCGGCCAGAGGCCTCAAAGCCTCACCGTCCAAAGTCCCCATAAGCTCATAGCCCAGCCGCAACCATGACAGCCCGTTCTGAGCACGCTCCGCCGCTTCCGTCAGCCGATTCTGGATATCGCTTTCGGGAAGGGTGGCCAGTTCGCGGCGGTTGATCACTTCTGGGCCATTGCCACCGACCAGGTGCAACTCCCATGGCGTCTGCTGCTCCAGCGCATGGTGCACGGCCGCCGCATCGTCGTCCAACAACACCCCCTCAAGCCGTATGCGGCCCTTGGAGGCAAACCGGCTGAGATAGCCGGCGGTGTCAAACTGGGTATTGAGCGTCAGCATGGGGGATCACCGTGTCACGCCGCGCATGCGGCATCGATCGTTTTAGATCCACAGATTGCACAGATTACACAGATTTCGCCGCTGCGCGACGGTAGTTTAAATGTCTTCTAATCTGTGAAATCTGTGCAATCTGTGGATAAACTTACTTTCCGAACACGCGGACGAAGATCGTGTCGACGTGCTTGGTGTGATAGTCGAGGTTGAAAAACGGCTCCAGTTCTTCACGGGTGAAAAACTTCGACACATCTTCATCGGCGGCCAGAAAATCCAGAAACGCCCCTTCGCCGCGCCAAACCTTCATGGCGTTGCGCTGGACGGCGGAATAGGAATCTTCCCGCGACATGCCCTTTTGAGTCAAAGCCAGGAGCACGCGCTGCGAATGGACCAGTCCGCCCAGACGGTCGATATTCTTCTGCATGTTCTCCGGATAGACCAGTAGGTTCTCGATGACATTGGCCATGCGGCGCAACGCAAAGTCCAGATGCACGCAGGCATCCGGCGCGATGCCACGTTCGACCGAGGAGTGCGAAATATCGCGCTCATGCCACAGGGCGACGTTTTCCATCGCCGGCACCACCGCCGACCGCACCAGCCGCGCCAGGCCGGTCAGGTTCTCGGTCAGGATCGGATTGCGCTTGTGCGGCATGGCCGAGCTGCCCTTCTGGCCGGGCGAGAAATACTCTTCCGCTTCCAGGACTTCGGTGCGCTGCAGGTGACGGATCTCGACCGCCAGTCGCTCGATCGACGACGCGACAATCCCCAAAGCCGCAAAGAAGGCGGCATGGCGGTCACGCGGGATGACCTGGGTCGAAACCGGCTCGACGCTCAGGCCCATCTTGTCGGCGACATAGGCTTCGACCTCGGGCGAGACATTGGCGAAGGTTCCAACGGCGCCGGAAATGGCGCAGGTCGAGATCTCCTCGCGCGCCGTCACCAGGCGGGCACGGGCGCGGACGAACTCGGCATAATAGCCGGCCAGCTTCAGGCCAAAGGTCACGGGCTCGGCATGGATGCCGTGCGAACGGCCGACCGTGGGCGTGAACTTGTGCTCCAGCGCGCGGCGTTTCAACCCGGCCAGGACCAGGTCAACGCCTTCGATCAGCAGGTCGGCGGAACGTTGCAGCTGAACGGAAAAACAGGTGTCCAGCACGTCTGACGACGTCATGCCCTGGTGCAGGAAACGCGCTTCCGGACCGACAATTTCCGACACGTGGGTCAGGAAGGCGATGACGTCATGCTTCACCGTGCGTTCGATCTCGTCGATGCGCTCGGCGTCGAACTCGGCGTCCTGACCCTTTTCCCACAACGTCTTGGCGGCTTCGGCGGGGATGACACCCAGTTCGGCCATCTTGGTGGCGGCGTGGGCTTCGATTTCAAACCAGATCCGGTATTTGGTCGCGGCGTCCCAGATGGCGGCGGCGTCCTTGCGGGCATAGCGGGAGATCATGGCGGAACCTTATGCTGACGGAAGTTTTGCGGCCTGATGGGCGCAGGCGGGCCGGGTGTCAAGTGCTGATCCGCCGCACCTGCGAAACCGCCGTCCTCACAATCTGGTTAATTTACGCTTTGTGGGTGTGAAGGCTTGGCGAGGTGGTTTAGAAAAGGTTAATTTTGCGGGCTAGGGTCTATTCTATTTTGCTGTTTGAGGGTTGTTCGTCGTGTCCAAGCTTTTCCTGAATTCCGGTGCCGCTATTATCGCCTTGTCTGCGCTGGCCCTGGCCGGGTCCGCATCGGCGTACGGCAGCAAGCCGGCGGTCAAGCCCGTCAGTACCGGCTTCACCGAATCATCCCACCGTGTGGCCGATCAGACCGTGGCTCTGGTCCAGTCCGGTAGCCCCGGACCGGCTATCCCGAACGGCGAGGTTCTCGCTTTTGACGGCAGTGAAGGTTCCGCGGCCTGGCAATCCGTGCCGGAAGAGCTGCGCAAATACGCCCGCCCGGGCCAGTGCTTCGCCCGCCTGTTGGTCGCGCCGGAATTCGAGACCTACAAGGACCGCGTCCTGGTCGCCGAGGCCCGCACCGAAACCCGCACCATTCCTGAGGTCAGCGAATGGCGCGTGCGCGACGTGATGGTCACGCCGGAAAAGGTTATGCGCCGCGTCATGCCCGGCACCACCCGCCAGGTTATGGAGACCGAAGTCGTGACGCCGGCCGGCTTCCGTGACGAGGTCATTCCCGCCCGCTACGAGACCCGTGTCGAACGCGTCATGGTCCAGCCGGAACGTCAGGTCTGGGTGGAAAAGGCTGGTATTCCGACTGGCGCCGCGCTGGTCACACCGGTCACACACGAAGCCGTCCGTTACCGCGCCGACGGAACGCTCAGCTGGCCTGGCAAGAATCCGATCATCGTGCCGGCCGATAACGCTACGGCACAATACCTGCAACAGGGCAGTGCCCAGACCGTGCTGTGCCTGGAAATCCTTCCCGCCGTGTTCGAAGACCGCAAGGTTCAGGTCCTGGTCCAGCCCGAACAGGTCCGGCGCATCGAAATCCCCGCCGTGACCCGCAAGGTCAAGCGCACTGTGGTCGACACGCCCCAGCGCGAAGAAGAATATGTCGTCCCGGCCGTCTACAAGAAGGAAAAGGTCAAGGAAGTCGTCACCCCGGCGCGCACTGAAACCATCGAGATTCCGGCTGTCTACCGCGACGAAGTCCGCAACCGCGTCACCGAAGGCGCGCAGCCTGTATGGCGCGAAGTCCTGTGCGACAAGAACGCCTCGCCGGCTCTTGTGTCGGACATCCAGCGTGAGCTGAACAAGCGCGGCTACAATGCCGGGCCGGTCGACGGCAAACTGGGTTCGGGCACGGTTTCGGCTATGCAGAAGTTCCAGGCCGATCAGGGCCTGCCACAGGGCCAAATGTCGGTCGAGTCGGTTCGTGCTCTGGGTATCAAACTGTAAGTCGAATAGCGTTGCCTTGCGCCTTTTTATCCTCCACCGCTTGCGGGGGAGGTGGCGAGCAAATGAAGCCGAAGGCGAAATGCGTCGAGACGGAGGGGGAGACGATGCACCGGCAGACAGCAATAAATAATACAATTTAACTGTGAACGGCGGATTTTGGCTTCAAAGTCCGCCGTTTTTGTACCTTCGGAGTCTATACTGCGTCCCTGCCTTAGTTTTT
>NZ_GL883080.1:394539-399024 GCF_000204015.1 Asticcacaulis biprosthecium C19
GCGGAGCGGTGGAGGGCTACTTCTCACGGTTGATTTTTTAGCTAGTCTGTCCGAATGGAAGCCAAACGATACCGCCTGAAATATGAACTGGCTAGGACGTTTCGGAGGGCCTTGACGCCGCCTGAGGCGCGGTTGTCGGTGAGACTGAAAGGGAGGCCGAAAGGTATTCATTTTCGGCGTCAGCATGCTATCGGCCCCTACATTCTCGACTTCTATTGCGCTGCCGCCCCGCTCGCCGTGGAGGTTGACGGCAGCGTTCACGACGAAGACGATGTCGCGAGGAGAGACGAGCGGCGGACCGCCTGGTTGCAAGAGCAGAACGTCATGGTTCACAGGATTGCCGGAGCGGATGTAATGTATGATCCGGATACGGCTGCTACTGATATTCTTGAAATCGCGGCAAAACGGATCGCGCTATCGGCCGATCGCAAAATATAGAAGGCGGGCCGAAAGATACCCCTCCACCGCTCCGCGGTCCCCCTCCCCATAAAATGGGGAGGAGAGGCAAGTATTAATCAAATAAACTACATCAACCTCTGCTGGCTCATGCTCAGTACACCTTCGCGGCCGACAATCAGGTGATCATGCACCTTGATCCGCAACGGTTCCCCGGCTTTTACGATCTGCCGCGTCATATCGATATCGCCGGGGCTGGCACTGGGGTCACCGGACGGATGATTGTGAACCAGGATCACGCTGCTGGCCGATAACTCCAAAGCCCGCCGCATGATCTCCCGCGGATAGGCCGGCGCGTGGTCGACCGTCCCGTATCCCATAATCTCATCGGCGATCAGTTGATACTTCTTGTCGAGGAACAGCACGCGGAACTGTTCACGTGGCTCATGCGCCAAGGTCACCTGGACATAGGCCATCAGGGCCGACCACGAGGCGATAACAGTGGTCCGTGTCAAGGGTTCCGCCACGACGCGCCGGGTGGCTTCGAACATCAGTTGCAGATCCAGCGCTATGTCAGTCGTCACCCTCAAGGCCCGCCCCTTGGTGTCCAGGGCTGACACGGTCATCATATCCTCCAGCGGCGCCGAAAGCACCGCCGGCAAGGAACCGAACCGGGTCAGCAGGGCCTTCGCCAATGGCTTCACGTCACGCTGAGGAATTGAGCGGAACAGATACAGTTCCAACAGCTCATAATCGGGCAGGGCGCTGGCGCCCGTCTTGAGCGCGCGTTCGCGCAACCGCTCGCGGTGCCCCTTGTGATCGGGCTTTAGAGGTTCGGAAGACGTGTCGGCAGGAGGCATGCGGAGACTATAGCCGCCGCGGTTGAACTGTCTATACAGCCTCGTCCCAAAAAGTGGATTGCCACTTTTTGGAATGAGGCGCCAAAATTAAGAGTTTTGCGGCCGGAACTGGCCCGTCGCCGAGGCGGTAAAGATCTCAACACCGTCGTCGGTGACGCCACAACTATGCTCACATTGCGCCGTCAGCAACTTGTCGCGGGTCACAGCGGTCCAGCCGTCGTTCAGCACCTTCACTTCAGGCCGGCCCAGATTGATCATCGGTTCGACCGTGAAGAACATGCCCTTCTGCAGCTTGGGGCCGGAACCGGCGCGACCAAAATGCAGCACATTGGGATTGTCGTGGAAAACCCGGCCCAGGCCGTGGCCACAGAAGTCGCGCACCACCGAACAGCGCTGGGCCTCGGCATAGCGCTGGATAGCGGCCGCTATATCGCCAAAGGTGTTGCCGGGCTTGATCTGCTCCAGGCCGAGACGCAACGCCTCATAGGTCACGTCGACCAGGCGCTTCGACTTTGGGGCGACTTCGCCAACCTCATACATGCGCGAGGTATCGCCATGCCAACCATCGACGATCACGGTCACGTCGATATTGACGATGTCGCCTTCGCGCAGGGTCTTTTCCGACGGAATACCGTGACAGACGACGTGGTTGGGCGAGATGCACACGGTGTGCTGATAGCCGCGATAGAAGACGCAGGCGGGCAGGGCACCGCGGTCCATCACAAACTGTCGCGCCAAATCGTCCAGATACGACGTCTTCACCCCGGGCACGACATGCGGGATCAGCATGTCGAGACAATCGGCGGCCAAACGGCCGGCGCGGCGCATGCCCGCGAAATCCTCTTCCGTATGGATACGGATGGTCTCTGAGCGGATGAGATAGTCGGAATCTGTCGTCATGGCGGCAATATAGTCGCGCCCCCCTTTTTTTGCTAGGTCATTTCTGAGAGCGAGGTCGGCATTATCCAGCCCATATCGTCATGCCGCCGGCTTTCACTGACCGTCAGCCCCGGCACGCAGGCCGGACATTCGTCCAAAGTCTCCTCGGCGGTCATGCCATGATCGATGGCGTCCATGATGCAGATGATACGTTCGGCCTGACTGTCCATAAGTCGGTCTCCTTGGGAACACGATGACAAATGCCCGCCCGAGCCGACGCCAATATAGTCCGATCCCTGAGGGATTGCATTTACGCTCTGTTTGCAATGCACAACACTTTGTCGTGACTTGCCCACGACTGGCACGCCCTATCCACTGGCGTAAGAGACCGGAAGCGCTTAAGTGAGGGATAATGAGCGCGCGAATTCTGACGTTTGGCAATGAAAAGGGTGGGGCGGGCAAGTCCACCGTCGCCATGCATGTGGCGGTGCACCTGCTGCATCAGGGCCAAAGCGTCGCCTTTATCGACCTCGACCTGCGCCAGCGTACCCTGGCGCGCTTCTTCTCCAACCGCCTGACCTGGTCACGGGCGCACGGCGTCGACCTTCCCCATGCCGCCGAGCCCTTTCTGTACGACAAGCCGGCCAGCCTGCTCAGCCTTCCCGAGGCCGAAGCCAAGAAGATCTTCGATCGCGCCCTGGACGAAGTCGTCCAGACAGTGGATTTCGTCATCATCGACACCCCTGGCGGTGACCACGTCCTTTCGCGCCGCGCCCATGCCGCCGCCCATGTCATCGTCACGCCCATGAACGACAGCTTTATCGACTTCGACCTGTTGGGCGAGGTCGATCCGGTCACCCTCGACGTCAAACGCCCGTCCATCTATGCCGAGACGGTGTGGAATTCGCGCAAGCAGCGGGTGCGCTGGGATGGCCGATCGATCGACTGGATCGTCCTGCGCAACCGCCTGGCCGCCACCGAAGCCCGCAACCGCAAGCGGGTGGATGAACGGGTCAGCGCCCTGGGCAAAAGGGTTGGCTTTCGCGTCCTGGCCGGCCTGCGCGACCGGGTCATCTACCGCGAACTGTTTCCCTTCGGATTGACGGTCCAGGATCTGTCGGCGGAGGTGCGTCCCGTCGCCGTCTCCCTGGCCCATGTTTCGGCGCGTCAGGAACTGCGTTCGCTGATGCTGTCCTTGGGCCTGGAAGCCGACGACGCCGTGCCCCCCGTCCTTGCTGAGACAGGAACCTAAGCCATGTGGATCGCCGTGGGGGTGGCCATTCTGGCCATGCTGATTTTTCTGGGCCGCCAGATCCGGCTGGGCAAGGTTCAGTCCGGCCCCTGGTTCAAGCAGTTCCGTGTCCTGCGCGGCGTCACCAGCCTGGGCCTGATGGTTCTGGGTGTCGCCCTGATGGCGCGCGGCGCGATGTGGCCCGGCCTGGCCGCCCTGGCGGCGGCCATTGTGGTCAGCAGCACCGTGCGCTTCTCCATCTTCCCCTCCGGCACCAGCCGGCCGGAAGCCGCCGCCGCCTATACCCCCGAGGAAATCAAGGCTTACCAGACGCTGGGCCTGGCGATCGGCGCCGACCGCAAGACGGTGATCGGCGCATGGAAGCAACTGATGAAGGCGGCCCACCCTGATCAGGGCGGCTCGGCCGACCGCGCCAAGGCGCTCAATGCTGCGCGCGACCTGCTGCTGAAAAAGCGTTTCTAGGCATCTTGCCGTCGTGGCTCGCGTGAGAGACAATGGCGTCCAAAATGGGAGAGCCTTATGATCCGCCGTGTCTTTCTCGCCGCCGCAGCGGCCCTCTGTCTGGCCCAGCCCGTTGCCGCCTTGGCCCAAACGCCCGACGTGCCGGCCAAGGCCACAGGCCGCGCCGCCTTTGCTCCACTGGAAGCCTGGGCCGGCAAGACCTGGCGCGGGACGGGCAATGGCCCAGCCGGCGGCGCGAAGATTCAGGACGTCCAGCAATGGCAATGGGACCTGGGCGGCCATGCCATCCGCATCATCCATTCCGTCAATGACGGCGCCTATGCCGGCGAAAGCGTATTGTTCCCGGCGCCCGATGGGGATGGCTTCGTCTATACCTATGTCACCACCGGCGGCTTCTACACGACGGGGGTTATCCGCCCGGCCGGCCAGAACGCCTATGTCGCGGAGGAGACCGTGCATGGCGTCCCCGGCCTGGGCAAGCTGCGCTCGGAAGGCGAACTGGGTGCCGACGGTGTCTATCGTGTCCGCTCCAGCATGGAAAAGGACGGCCAATGGATCGAAACCGGTGGTTTCGACTATGTTGAGGACGCCGCGGCCAAACCTGTTTTGCCCGACCTTCCAGCGAAAGAGCAGTAA
>NZ_GL883080.1:399216-401767 GCF_000204015.1 Asticcacaulis biprosthecium C19
TGGGCGAGATGACATCTCCTCCCCACATGTGGGGAGGGGGACCCCGAAGGGGTGGAGGGGTATCTTTCTTGAAGCCGCCAAACAAAAACCCCGGCTCAGCGAGCCGGGGTTTTTGCTATTCAATCGCGGCAAACTTATGAACTGCCCTTGACGACCATACAGTCCAGGCGCTTGGCCGAAATCTGTGAGCACGCTTTCTGGGCCTGCTCCTTGGTGAGCGAGGCGAAGCGCGTCCGGTACCAGCCGGCCTCCGACTTGCTGATTTCCGATGTCGCCTCGGCCAGGGCCGTGCTGAACTTCTTCTTGATACTGGCAACCCAGTCACTGGCCAGCGTCTTGTTCTTGAACGCCCCGACCTGGATGGCCCAAACGGCGTTCGGGTCCTTTTTCTTTTTCGCCGGCTTGGCGTCGGCGACCTGCTTGGTCGTACGTTTCGCCGTTTTCGGCTCAGGCTTGGCTTCGACCTTGGCCACAGGCTTGGCGGCTGGCTTGCTGGTCAAGGTGCGGACCACGTCCGGCGCCTTTACGCTGGCGCTGACGGTCTGGACGTCCTCGTCGACCGCATTGGCGTCTTCGCTGGCCTCCAGGGCGTCACGCAGGCCGGCATCGCTGAGCGACTCGTTGGTGGCCAGAATGGTGTAGGGGCGGGGCTCGTCCGGTATCGCGTTGCGCGCGGCGAAGGCCTTGGTAAACTCGGTCTGGGCAACGGCGATGACCTCACCATTGGCGCGGCGGTCGAAGATGTCGAAGCCGGTGTTCATCAGGAAGGTGACGTGTTCGCGACGCTGCGACTTGTTGTTGCCGCCCAGCATGACGGCGATCAGCCGGTGGCCATCCTTCACCTGCGACGCCACCAGGTTATAGCCGGCAGCGTTGGTAAAGCCGGTCTTCATGCCGTCGACGCCCGGCATGTTGCGCAACGGGTTGTGATTGACATAGGTGCGGCCGCGGAAGGTGTAGTTGGGCAGGCTGAAATAGTCATAATACTGCGGATAGTCGCGCATGACGGCACGTGCCAGGATGGCCATGTCACGCGCCGACGAGAGTTGGCGCGGGTCGGGCAGGCCGGAAGCGTTGACAAAACGGGTCTGGCCCATGCCCAGTTCCTGGGCCTTGATGGTCATCAGTGCGGCGAAACGTTCTTCGGTGCCGCCGATCTTTTCGGCGAGGGCGACGGCCAGGTCATTGGCCGAGTACAGCGCCACCAGGCGCATGGCCGAATCGACATCAATGGTCTCACCCGCCTTCAGATAGACCTTGACCGGCGACTGGCCGGCGGCGTTGCGGCTCATCACGATGGTGTCGTCGGGCTTCAGCGTGCCCATGGCCAGGGCGTCAAAGGCCATATAGAGCGTCATGATCTTTGTCAGCGAGGCCGGGTAGCGCGCCGAATCCGCCTTGGCCGAGTAGAAGACTTCGCCGGTCACCGCATCGACCACGATGGCGGAATAGCGGGCGTCACCACTGAGGTCCTGGGCACGCGCTTTCAGCGGCGACACCAGGATCAAGGCGGCGAGGAGGACCAGAAGGAGCCCTTTCCTAAGGCTCCGGCTTCCCCCCGTTGTATCTTGCAAAGCAACCGATGTGGCCTGCTCGATCTTACGCATCCAATATGTCCTCAACTCTGATACAAATTGCACTGGCGCCATAATAAGAAAGCAATGTGGTCTCATTATGGGTACGCAAGAGCAGCATAACGCACGAAGTTCAATTTTGTCGCGCCGTTTTCTTAATCACCGGTTAAACACACCGGATTGTGACCGCTCCCATGGAACGCCGTGATCGCGGTACCTGGCCACACAAGACAACCACGACCCCTTGTGATACGCCAAAATTCTCCCACTCCAGGCGAATTATCGCTTCACTTTCCCGTTAACGTTTTGTGCGGTGCACAATAAACCTTGACTTCGTTGTGCGGTTGCGTTAGAAACTGCCTCAAGCCGGGCAGAAGTCCGGCAGTGCAGTCCTCACGCACGCAGCTAATGGCAGACGTGCGACAACCCATATAGAAGCGGAGTATCATCATGGACACCGGTGCTGAAACCATTAAGGCCACTGTCGACAAGTTTGCCCTGGCCGGCAACCAAGCTTTCAAGGACCAGGTCGAAAAGACCCTCGGCGCCCTGAGCGAAGTCAACACCCTGTCGAAGGGCAATGTTGAAGCTGTCGTCGAATCAATGACCGCCGCTACCAAGGGCGCGGAAGCTGTCGGCGCTCAGGCGCTGGCCTTCTCGAAGAAGAACTGGGAAGACGCTGTCACGGCCGCCAAGACTCTGTCGGGCGCCAAGAGCATCCAGGAAGTCATCGAACTGCAGTCGGCCTACGCCAAGTCGTCGATGGAAGCCTATGTAGCGGAAGTGAACCAGATGAGCGAAACCCTGTCGGCTTCGTTCAAGGACACCTTCAAGCCGATCAACGCGCGCATGACTGCCGCCGTTGAAAAGTTCCAGTCGTACCGCTAAACAGCGACTGACCTCTTTCGAGAGATATGAAACCCCGGTCCGCAAGGTCCGGGGTTTTTGCTGTGCATGAAGCCAGGGCAGGGGAACTG
>NZ_GL883080.1:402503-479373 GCF_000204015.1 Asticcacaulis biprosthecium C19
ATAACGAACGCGGCATCTCAGGCAGATGTGTGCATACGATAGGTTTCATGGGAAGCGGGTTGAGGTGTATCTTACTGACTATGACGTCACGCCCTCAACACCACCTTGATCACCAATCCCACCAACGTCACAGCGGCCACGCCGAATAGCCACAGGCCTGCGAACCACAGCCATTGCGCCATTCGTTTCGACAGAGGTTTCAATGGTAGCCCTCCTTCGGATCGATCTTGCCGCGGAACACCCAATAGGCATACCCCGTATAGGTCAGGATGATCGGCACCAATACCGCCGCGCCAACCAGCAAGAAGCTCAGCGACTTGTCCGGGCCCGCCGCGTCATGGAAGGTGAGGGCGCCCGGCACGATATAGGGATAGAAGCTGATCCCGATCCCGACATAGCTCAGCACGAACAGCCCAAGCGCTGCCAGGAACGGCGTCAAATGCTTGTCCGTTCGCAGCCCATGCCACAGCACATAGGCACACACCGCCAGCAACAGCGGCACCACAGCCGAGAAGAGGGCGGTCGGCCAGCCGAACCAGCGCTCGAAATAGAGCCGGTTGATAAACGGCGTCCACAGACTGACCACACCGATGAGGCCCAAGGTCGCAACCGCCAGATATAACGACCACTGACGCGCCTTGTCCTGAACCAGCCCCAACGTTTTCAAATTCAGCCAGGTCGCCCCCAACAGCGCATATCCCACGACAACGGCGACGCCGCAGGTCAGCGAGAACGGCGTCAACCAGTCCCACCAACCGCCGGCATATTCGCGATCAACGATCCGGATGCCCTGGACCAGGGCCCCCAGGGCAATCCCTTGCGTAAAGGCCGCCACCGTCGATCCCGCCATGAAGGCGATATCCCACACCGGCTTCCAGCGCTGTGTCCGCCAGCGGAACTCGAACGCCACGCCACGAAACACCAACCCCAGAAGCATCAGGATCAGCGGCACATACAGCGCCGGCAGGACGGTGGCGTAGGCCAGCGGGAAGACGGCCAAAAGCCCGCCGCCGCCCAACACCAGCCAGGTTTCGTTGCCGTCCCACACCGGCGCCACCGAATTGGTCATGACGTCGCGGTCATGTTCATCCCGAAACACGGAAAACAGGATGCCGACCCCGAGGTCAAAGCCGTCCAGAATGACATAGGCCAGAACGGCGAAGGCGATCAGCCCCGCCCAGATGGTAGGAAGATCAAACGCCATCGCGCGGCTCCTGGGCTGGCGCGGGCGTGATGCCGGCGCTACGGATGGGTCCCTTGTCGAGTTCGTGGTGCGACTTTTGATCCGGCGGCATGGCGACCAGGCGGAAAATATAGAAGATGCCGGCGCCGAACACGACGAAATAGACCACGATAAAGGCGATCAAAGAGGCCCCGACTGCGGGCGCGTCGATATTGGACAGGCTGTCCGACGTCCGCATCAAGCCGTAGACGGTCCATGGCTGGCGGCCGTTTTCCGTCGTCACCCATCCGGCCAGGACGGCGACGAAGCCTGACGGCGCCACCGCTACGGCCGCCCGCTGCAGCCAGCGATCGCTGAACAGGGTCTTGCGCCACCGCGCCCACAGCGACCACAGGCCGACCAGCAGCATCACAAAGCCCAGACCGACCATGATCCGGAACGACCAGAAGACGATGGCTGACTTGGGCCTATCTTCCTTGGGCCACGCCTTCAGCCCCTTGATCTCGGCATCGGCATCGTGCGCCAGGATCAGCGACCCCAGCTTGGGGATCTCGACAGCATAACGCGTTTCCTCGGCCTCATCGTCGGGCAATCCGAACAGGATCAGCGGCGCGCCCTTATGCGTCTCATAGTGCCCCTCCATCGCGGCGATCTTGGCGGGCTGGTGTTCCAAAGTATTCAAGCCGTGCATATCGCCGACCAGGATCTGCACTGGCGTGACCAGCGCCGCCATCCACATGGCCATGGAGAACATGATCTGGGCCGGCCGGCTTTCGCGGTCGCGCAGCAGGTGCCACGCGCCCACGCCCCCAACCGCAAAGGCCGTGGTCAGGAAGGCCGCCAGGACGGTATGGACCAGACGATACGGAAACGACGGATTGAAGATAATCTCGACCCAACTTACCGGGACGAACAGCCCTTCCGGCGTGATCGCGTGGCCCTGCGGCGTGTGCATCCAGCTATTGGCGGCCAGGATCCAGAAGGCGGAGATCATTGTGCCGACCGCCACCATGATCGTGGCGAACAGGTGCAGCTTTTCGCCGACCCGCTTGCGCCCGAACAGCATGATCCCCAGGAAACCGGCCTCCAGGAAGAAGGCGGTCAGCACCTCATAGCCCATCAGCGGGCCGATCACCGCGCCGGCGCGGTCCGAAAACTTCGCCCAGTTGGTGCCGAACTGGTAGCTCATGACGATGCCGGAGACGACGCCCATGCCGAACGTCACGGCAAACACGGTCTTCCAGTAGTTGAACAGCCTCAGATAGGCCTCGTCCTTCTTCCATACCCACACCGTGTTCAGCACGGCCAGATAGGAGGCCAGGCCGATCGACAGGGCCGGGAACAGAAAATGGAAGGAGACGGTGAAGGCAAACTGGACGCGGGCCAAAATTTCCGCGTTAAACGTTTCGGCTGTGAATGACATGGTTATGTCCTCCTCATTGGGACAGGAGCAGAGGCCCACAGCGCGGCTTAAGATGAAATGTGACCCCACGTCGCACAGGCGCGGCGATTACGAAAAATGGCTATCTGCCACATTGTTTCCTTGCGCTCCCCGGGCCGAAATTACCGCAGTCGCGGGTGCCGCCGTCAAATCGGTCGTAGCGGTGGGGCCACAGTTGTGTCGCATTTCGACATCAGTAATGATCTGTGATCGTTTCGGGACGGGGATTGTGCATTTCCCCTCTTAACAGCGTTTCAGTTTGGACTATCTTGTTATTACGACGCGGCAAACCTATCTCAGGACGGTCGCGGCACGGGCCTTGCTGGATCTGGAAACGGCGGGGTTTGAAGCGAAGACTCAAATGAGGTTGGTTTTGTTGCGAAGGGATATCCTGGCTTCTCGTGAAGCCACAGTTGCCGCCAGCAAGGGCACTGCGGGCACGCGCCCGGCAGGATCGCCGCTTGCCGTCGTCGAGACCAAACCCAAGCCGCAGAAGCCGTCGCTGTACCGGGTTCTGATTTTGAACGACGACTACACGCCGATGGAGTTCGTCGTCTATGTACTCGAGCGATTTTTCAACAAATCGCGCGAGGACGCAACGCGGATTATGTTGCATGTGCACCAAACCGGAGTCGGGGTGTGCGGCGTATATACGTATGAGGTTGCGGAGACAAAGGTGGCGCAGGTCGTTGATATGGCCCGCCGTCATCAGCACCCGCTCCAGTGTACAATGGAAAAGGACTGAAGATGGGTGTGCTGATGACGGCAAAACTAAAGTGTCGGCACCAGCACCCGCTCCAGTGTACAATGGAAAAGGACTGAAGATGGGTGTGCTGATGACGGCAAAACTAAAGTGTCGGCACCAGCATCCGCTGCAGTGTACGATGGAAAAAGACTAACGCTGATATTTTTGCGTCGCTTGGTTTATTGGCGCAAGAATCAAAATAAAATCAAATAGATGAGAGGTTTATCGACAGAGGTGAAACGAGAGGTTCAGGTTCTGTTCACACATCTATGGTTAAAATCGACCTAAACCTAAATTTAGCAGTTTTGGCTTAGGTTGAGTTCGTCGGTTTAGTGAGTTCGCAGTTTCAGGAGGTCGTCATGCCGTCTTTTTCAAGCGCTTTAGAGGAAACTCTGCACCGTGCCGTCGGGCACGCCAATGCGCATCATCATGAATATGCGACCCTCGAACACCTGCTGCTGGCCCTGATCGACGATGTCGACGCCGCGGCGGTGATGACGGCCTGCAATGTCGATCTGCCCAAGCTGCGCACCGCGCTTGACGCCTATATCGAAACCGACCTCAAATCCCTGGTCGAGCCCCAGTCGGAAGAAGCCAAGCCCACGGCCGGCTTCCAGCGCGTCATCCAGCGCGCCGTGATCCACGTTCAATCCTCCGGCCGCGACGAAGTTACCGGCGCCAATGTCCTGGTCGCCATCTTCTCCGAACGCGAATCCCACGCCGCCTTCTTCCTGCAGGAGCAGGAAATGACGCGCTACGACGCGGTCAACTATATCGCCCACGGCATCGCCAAGAAGCCGGGAGCGTCGGAGCCGCGTTCCGTCCGCAGCGCCACCGAAGACAACAACTCCACCTCCGAGGAAAAGGCGAAAGCCGGCTCGACCGACGCCCTGACCGCCTATTGCGTCGACCTCAACGAAAAGTCGCGCCACGGTAAGGTCGACCCGCTGATCGGTCGTTCGGCCGAGGTCGAGCGCGCCATACAGATCCTGTGCCGCCGTACCAAGAACAACCCGCTGCTGGTCGGTGACCCAGGCGTCGGCAAGACCGCGATCGCGGAAGGCCTGGCCAAGAAGATCGTCGACGGCGAAGTCCCCGAAGTCCTGGCCGGCGCCACCATCTACTCGCTCGACATGGGCACGCTGCTGGCCGGAACCCGCTACCGCGGCGACTTCGAAGAGCGCGTCAAACAGGTCGTCAAGGAACTGGAAGCCCATCCGAACGCCGTCCTGTTTATCGACGAAATCCACACTGTCATTGGTGCCGGCGCGACGTCGGGTGGCGCCATGGACGCGTCCAACCTGCTGAAGCCTGCCCTGGCCGCCGGTTCCCTGCGTTGCATGGGGTCGACGACCTATAAGGAATATCGTCAGCACTTCGAAAAGGACCGCGCCCTGGTCCGTCGCTTCCAGAAGATTGATGTCAACGAGCCGACGCTCGACGACACCATCAAGATCCTGCGCGGCCTGAAGCCCTACTACGAGACCTTCCACCACCTGAAATATACCGATGCCGCCATCAAGATGGCCGTGGAACTGTCGGCGCGCTACATCACCGACCGCAAGCTGCCGGACAAGGCCATCGACGTCATCGACGAGGCCGGCGCCCTGCAGATGGTCCTGCCGGAGCACAAGCGTAAGAAGGTTATCGGACCCAAGGAGATCGAGTACGTTATCTCCAAGATCGCCCGTGTCCCGTCCAAGACGGTGTCGCGTGACGATACCCAGGCCCTGCGCGACATGAAGACCGACCTGCAACGCGTGGTCTTCGGTCAGGACGAAGCCATCGAGCAACTGTCGACCGCCATCAAGCTGGCCCGTGCCGGCCTGCGCGATCCGCAAAAGCCGATTGGCTGCTACCTGTTCTCTGGCCCGACCGGCGTCGGCAAGACCGAAGTCGCCAAGCAACTGTCCGCCACCATGGGCATCGACCTGCTGCGCTTCGACATGTCGGAATATATGGAGCGCCACACCGTGTCGCGTCTGATCGGCGCCCCTCCGGGCTATATCGGTCACGACCAGGGTGGCCTGCTGACCGATGCCGTCGACCAGCAACCGCACGCCATCGTCCTGCTCGACGAAATCGAAAAGGCGCACCAGGACATCTACAACATCCTGCTTCAGGTCATGGACCATGGCCAGTTGACGGATGCCGTGGGTAAGAAGGTCGACTTCCGCAACGTCGTCCTGATCATGACCACCAATGCCGGCGCTTCGGACAACCAGAAGAACAGCATCGGGTTCGGCCGTGAAAAGGTGACGGGCGAGGACGAACAAGCCATCAAGCGCCTGTTCACCCCGGAATTCCGCAACCGCCTGGACGCCATCGTGACCTTCCGCCAACTCAAGCCGGAGGTGATCTCGAAGGTCGTCGAGAAGTTCATCCTGCAGTTGGAAATGCAATTGGCCGATCGTCACATCTCGATCGAAATGACCGAGGATGCCGGCAAGTGGCTGGCCGAAAACGGCTACGACGAACTGTATGGCGCCCGTCCTCTGGCCCGCGTCATTCAGGAAAACATCAAGAAGCCGCTGGCCGACGAGATCCTGTTCGGCAAGCTGGTCAAGGGCGGCCATATCCTGGTCAAGCTGACCGACGGCAAGATCGCCTTCGACATCACCCCGTCGCAAAAGGGCGCCGACAAGTCCGGCGCCAAGGCGGAGATTGTAGAGTAGGGAAAAGGCGAGGGGCCCCGGCCCCTCGACCCCGTAACCTGACGGCGTAGATTGAGATGCCGGCGGCTTACGAGATAGAAATGAAAACCCCTGGACCAAGTGGTCCAGGGGTTTTCATTTGTAATTCACAGGCTTCCAGCCATTCAGCCTTCGCTGTCAGGTTATGGGGTCCAGGGGCCAAAGAATGCCTCTTGGGGCCCCTGGCCTTATTTCTTCACTTCCGGCCTGCGCCGTTCATCGACCTTGGCGTTGGTAATCGTGGCAATTGTCTGCGAGGCGATCCCCCCCGGCACAACGGTCACGACGGACACGCCGTAGGTCGGCGAGCAGTCGAGCTGCCGACCGGCCGGCAGGGTCGAGCACGCGATCATAACCGCACCGGGCGTCAGTTCCTTGATCTTGACGGGCCCCGCCGGGACCTCGATCGCTGACGAGCAGGCGCCGGCGGGTACCGTGATCCGGTCCGTGCCATTGGTGCTGAAGGTATAGACGCCCTGGACATCACCGGCCTTGCAGATTTCGAGATAGCCGGTCGGGCGGGCATTGGTGAAGGTGACCTCGGTGACGCCGCCTGTTACCAGAGCGACACTGACGGTGCGCCCGGCCAGATCCGGCGTGCCGACCATGGCGGACGATGGTTCCACTGAGATATCAGTGACGGAAATCCCGGCCACGGCCGATTCGTTGACCGTCATGACCGTCCCGGCGGGGTAGGTACCGGCGACTTTGCACCATCCGCCCGGCCCGGGGCCAGCCGGAACCGTGACCGGGGGCCGGGCATTGGGTGACGGCGCCAGGAAGCCGAACAGTTGGCCTTGCGAAACGCCGGGACCGGCGACCTTGCAGATTTTCAGGATGCTTGCGGCACCGCGGCTGACCTCGACATCGCCCATGGCGCCCTTGGCGTTCGACAGAGGGTTGCCGTCATAGTCGATGAAATAGAGATCCGCCGTAGTCGGCAAGGTGGTGCCACCGCCGGCATCCATCAGCGACGGCAGATGCGCACCCATCAATCCGTAGACCAGCGGACAGGTGGCGGAAACGACGGACGGCTGTTGGTTGCACGCCTGCCGGCCCAGGGTGGCGCCGGAATTTGTACCGTTCCACACCCATGGCGCCGCTGTGCGATCCAACACCTTCTGCCCGGAGGCCGGATCGATACTGTAACCCTGGCCAAAATCCACCCCGCCGCTGCTGTCGCTGCGCCAGCCGTTGAAGACGGGTGTGTTCGGAAGATCGAAGCTGCCGTCGCCACTGTACTGCCCATAGCTGCCGGTTTCCAGTGTCCAGGTCCCGGCGGTCTTGCGGTAGCGCAGGATGCGCGAATTGTGCGCCAGGATGGAGTTTCCACTCGGCGAATTGTCGTAGCCGGCACCGACCATCAGGCCGATGTGCTCGCCACGCTCAGCCAGCAGCATGACGTCGCCGGTGGCGTTGAACGCGATGTCCGACACAGGCAGGGAGTAGCAGGCCAGCAGATACTCGACGCCGGACGGAATGTTCGGGCAGGTGGCGCCGGTAAAGGCATAGGGCGACTGCTGGTCTTTCGGGAGCGGCCTGGGATAGGCCGGAAGGTTGATCAGGAGGGTTGAGGTGCCGGCGACGGGATGGCCGGCGGCGTCGAGTTGCACCGACCATATCTGGTTGGGAACGCGAACCCCGTTGCCATCGGTGCGCCGGAAACGGTGATCGGCATTCCACACCGCGTAGTAGAGGCGGTTGTCGGCGGCATTGTACTGGACGCCCCAGATACGTCGGCCATAATGCGTAAACTGCCCGCCCGGCGCGGCCGGGATACCGTTCTGCGCGCCATGGTCGAAGGTGACGAAACCGGTGGTGACCGGCGGGGCACCGATCGTGGGATTGTTGAAGATATAGATCAAACCGTCGGCAAAATTGGAGACGTAGAAGGTATCCGCCTTCGGATTGTGGGCGATCTGCCCGAGACTCATGTCATTGGTCGGTATGGCCGCGATCAGCTCGTAGGCGCCCTGTGAGCCATTGCCCGCCGGAAGATTGGCCTTCAGGCTCAGGCGCCACACGGCTCCGCCATGTTGCTTCGTGCCGGGATCGACGGGCTGGCTGAAAATACCGGGCAAGGGAGGCTGCGCAAATGCGGAACTGGTCAGCGTGGCCGGGTCGGACAGGCTTTGCATGCCGGGATAACAGTTCGGATTGGCGCTGTTGACGTACGGGGCAGCGAACCGGCAATTGAGATTGACGTTGTTGGTCCATGCCGGCGAATACCAGCGTCCATAGATCGAGGTTTCGGCCGCGTAGATATAGGGGCCATCCGGGTTGCGATCGATGGCCAGTCCAAACACCTGGCCGAGACGCCGCGCACTCCAAAGATGCTCAACCGCTCCGCCGGTTCCGGGCATGGTTGGGGAAAAGCCGCTTTGTTGCCATACCGCCGGCGTGGCTGTCGCCGGGGCGGACACATCCCACACCTGAACGACCGGCCGGTCCGGATTGAAGTCGGGCACCTGTGCGGTCGTTGCGCCGTCGAGGCTTTGATGGCTGGCGACCACCCACCCCGGTGCTGACACGTCGAAGCTCGGTGTGAGTTGTGCCGCGGCGCCCGATGCGCCTCCGGCCATGATAAAAATGACCGCCAAAGCCGCGGTAGTGCTTGCAACCCGTCCCACGTTCCGCCCCGACTTTATGGTTAATTTGTGGCAGTGAGCGCTTGTAGAAAAGGGACGTCAATAGTTGACGTCGGCAGAGCGGCCCGAGGCGCCGGAATACTTCGGGATGCCGATATTTAGGACACAGTGTTATCTCGTTGTCTGAGAGCCCTGCTTTCAGCCGTTCAACCACCAATGTCGCGTTATGGGGTCCAGGGGCCAAAGAATCTCTCTTGGGGGCCCTGGCCTTAGGTTTACCGACCGTCCCATCTGCACAATCTGGCCATATTCACTTGCTAAACGCCCTCATCACGCGCACTGTGATCGCAGCTAAGGAGTCGGCATGTCGGATATGAAGCGCCATGGTCTGATCATGGTTGGGGTTTTGGTGACGGTTGTCGCTGTCCGTCTTATCTTTCCGGGCTTTTTTGACGGCATTAGCGACAGCATGGTCGACGGGATCAGCCATCTCAAATCGTGGACCCGCGGCGGCTAACGGCCTGGTGCTTGTGGCAGCAACTGCGCCATCAGCCACGTTTCTGCTGCCACATTGAAACCCTCCAGGTCATCCGGCGCGCGCATTTGTCCCGCAATGAACAGCGCCATGCCCAGTCGCGCCACCGCCTGGGCCGTTTCAGCATCCAGTTTCAGGTCCTCACGGGCCAGCCGAACCAGATAGGCTTCGCGCAACTGATCGACCTCTTCAACGCTGCGTCCGATATCGGCGTGCCACACGCCCAGGGCACGCAGGGCGCGCTCGAACCGGTGGTCTTCCCGTGTCGCCATGGCGTTCAACCGGTCGATGCGATCGCTGCCGAGGCCGTCTACCTGCGCGATAATGTCGAGCGTCGCCTGCCGCCGCCAGTGCTCCAGCAAGGCGCTGCGGTAGGCCTCCACCGACGCAAAATGGTGGTAGAACGATCCGCGCGTCTTGCCGGTCCGAGCACACAGCGCTTCCAGGGTGATCTCGACATCGGCGACCACCAGGGCCTTTCCGGCCGTAAGCCAAAGATCGGGGCCACGTTGCGCCATTACCTCGCCTGACGTTGGAAGCCGGCGGCGATGCCGGTTACGCCCACCGCCAGGAACAGAACCCACTGCGGCAGATCCCATGGAAACTGGCCAAAGCGCATGCCGATGGTAACGCTGAGGGCTGCGAAACTCAAGGTGAGGCCGTTCACCAGCATAGCTGGGCCTTTCCAGGCCGGTTGCCATGCGGCGCCGGCATACACCATTGCGACGACGGCCATGGTGAGTGTCGCCATATGCCAGACGTAATAATAGATCCCGGTTTCATTGGCGTTCAATCCGGTCTGGGCCAAAAGCGGTGGCACATACTGCATCCCTCCGGCGGTGACATGCAAGACGGCAATCCCGGCCATCATAACCGCCGCCGCCGCCCACAACAGATTTATATTTCTCATATCCCGTCCATCCCATTCAAAAACATGCCATACATAATGGTATGTTTTTGAAGCTGACGGGTCAAGCTAACACACGCCATGTTGCAGTATAGGGCTGAAGGCGTTTCCGGAAATTCACTTAAGCTATTGAAATTGTGGAAACTCCTTCGCCCAACTTGAGTCTCGGAGTGCGCCCCATGATACAGTTTCTACTCTCGATCTGTCGTACTTCCGTGAGGACGGTAATAAAGAGCGGAGGTTGGCACTAAGCAGCCACTCAACGATAAGGTTCAGGAAAATAAGCTGAAGCGATGGATTGCTTTATAGGGCGCCTGATATAGGGAAGGGTAGCGGAGTGGTTCGTACTTCGTAAGGGCTCGACCTTGTACATTCTTGCGTCGGAGCTAGACTCATATATTTTGAGAGCTAGCGAAGGCGCGTTCGGTATGAAAAAGCACTTTCCTGTTGTCGCGTGGCACACGGGAATATTGACCAATCGGCAACTTGAGAGCGCCTGGACACTACCCTTAATTTCTTAGGTCTGACTTCTCGACTATTTGCGATATGGCAAGGGACACAAATACATCGAAGTCGAAACCTGACGCAGTTCCGCACGGAGGCGCCGCAGCGATTTATGGCTTCCTCTATCAACTCACGGCATCGCTCGCCCGCGTCACCGCTATGGCTTTCGATCATGATCCTCAAAAAGCCGGCAGCCTGACAGCGACGTTTGAACCGCCGGGCGGCGGTGATTTTACTCTTGAGCAAAGCGGTGAGCGCCGAACCATACAGTTTAAGCAACGGCAAGCTGCTCTCACTGTGGCTGACTTAGCGGGCTCGGTCCTACCCGATCTATTTCGGGCACATTGCGTCCAGCCTGCCGACGTCTATGAGCTTCAGGCTACTCGAAGGCTTAATGGCGCAGCCGCGAGCCTGATTGCGAACCTAAAGGGGCCGCTCCCGAGCGATGAGAAGCAACTGGCCGATCTCACGAAAGCAAGGGACGCCTGCCAAACGATTTTCCGCAAGCGCAATGAGGGTGATTTAACTGGCTTTGACGCAGCTTATTCGAGCTTCGTCGCCCGGTTTGAGGTCGGCGCAGTGGTGCATCCAGACCAAGCCAAACGCGGGGTGAAGGCGTATCTGAAACGCATTATACTCTATTCAGAGCAGGTCGATGAAAAGTTCAATGCGGCAATCGGGGCCGTGATGGCGTTATCGACAAACAACGGGCCTCCGTTCACCTTGGAGAATCTAGTCCAATTGGTTGGAGACAATGACCTCGATGATCTAAATCCTGCTCAGCACGACAAACGGTTGCGTGACCACCTGAGCAATGCCCTTGCCGACCGCAATTATACTGTGGGATTGGATATCCGGGCGCCATTGCCGCTAAGCGCTGGGGGATGCGTAACACGAGTAGGGGGAAGCTCCGGCAACGGCAAGTCTTGGAGCCTTTATCGAACGGCACATGAATTGGCAAAGCGAGGCACGCCGGTTCTGCTAATTACAGCAGAAACGCGAGACGACCTGCAGGCGCAGTTCGAGGCTATAGTGCGCGGCCAAATCATGGGCTTCAATCAGCCGCTCGGCGTCAACCGTGTAGGTTCCAAATGGCGCGAAGTCCGTCAAGCGCCAAGCGAAGATATCTTCGTGTTTTGGGAAGGGTGTCGCGATCATCGCGCAATCAGTCAGATCGAGATGCAGAACGCTTTTGGTGCGGGCGTCCACTTGGTGGCAGAATTGCCGGCCGATATCTATGCAGGACATCCAAGCCTTGCAAACAAGGCTACCCATTTTGTCGGTCCCTTCACGCATCCGGACGTTTTCGATTCGTTGTCCCGGCAAAACATCTCGGCCGGGCACGTACCGCCCTCGATTGTCGACATGCTGATGCTGCCGGTTCTGTGCGGAATTTACGCAAACCTTGCTGCGGGTTCGACGAGTTGGGAGCCGACCAACGAATACTTGGTCCTTGAGCGCTTTTGGCAAAAGGGCAAGGTGGCGGGTGGGATTTACGCCGATTTACGGCTGCGGGCCCTGGCCCTGCGTTTGATTGAAAACAAAACGGCTTTTGCTTCGTCGGCCGATCTCGACGCTTGCGGTTTCCCCCAAGAAATGGTGCAGGAACTAATAAAGGCAGGCTGGCTGAAAACAACCGATGGTCGCTGGTCGTTTGCACATGACCGGCACCTGACGTGGGCGCTCGCGGAGGCTCTGGCCGATCAATTCTTACTTCACAAACTGAGCCCGATCGATGTTTGCATGCGCCTGCGCGAACTGACGGGCAGAGAAAAAAAACGAGAAGGCCTGTCGTATCTAGGCTTCCTTACTATGGATTTCATCTGGCTGGTAGCAAGCCAGCCATCAGCCCACGGCAAATTGCTGGAAGTCATCCGCCTGCTCGAAGACGATTCAGATCAGAAGCTGAGCCCGTTTTATACCGAAATGCTTGCAACGGCCGGTGTCCGGATTTTACCAGTGCTCAGCATGCGCGCCAAGCAGTTGGACGACAAACACCCGGAGAGCCTTGTCTTTGCGCTCACCGACGCTTTCAAGGCCATGGGGCTCAGCTCGGCCGAAATGGCGGCCTTACAGACTGACCTTTGGCTACACGGCACTGCACCAACCAAGGCAATGGCAATAGGGTTAGGCGCGACCTGGCCCCTTCGGGATGTAGCGGATGAGGTCTGGCAAGGCTATCTGGCAGAACGGCAGAAGCCGTTATTCCAGGAAGGTGCCTGGAATACGACGCTTCGAGATGCCATAGTCGTGGTGGCGCGGGACAGTCCTGCCTGGCTCGACAGAGTCATTGAGAGGGCGCAACACAGCGATGAGCTTTACTACGCAAGCGATATCCTTCGCGAAATAAGTTTCCAGGCGGCGAGCCCGATTTGGAACGCGCGAAAAGACAAGCTATTTGCAACAGTTAAACCTGAACACAAGCAAACCCTTTGCGGATTGGTAGCTGACCTTGACGACCTGGCTGAGGTGCCTCGGCTTGAAGCCATATGCCGCAACGGTGACGTGCTTGGGGGGGCGGGATTGCAGGCGCTATGCCTTCTGTCGCCGTCTCACGGGCTCAAAGGGTTAGGGAAAGGCGATTTCAAAGGGGAACTGCCAGGGGGACGCTTATGGCTCGACAGCCTCCTAGACTATGATCCCGGTGCGTGTGAGATACTCAACGCGTGGCTGATGCAAAGAGATGCGTCCGGCCGGGAACTTGCCAGGGTATGGAACACGGCGCCTGACCGGATGGGTGAGGAGACTTTATCTACACTCCTAACCTGTTTGGTGAAGGGGTTGAACACCAATGGCGATCCAAAGGACGAGACTATCAATCTGTTGGTTGGCGTGCTTTCGCAGCCCAATATCACGCCCCAGGGCGTCAGCGCGTTTTACGCCCTCGCGGCAACAGCCCTGCCGGCGAAATTGGTGAAGCGCTTGAAGTCGCACCCTTTCGATGATCCTTCCGACAAGGATAACCTCGAGCGCCTGGTGCGGCGGTTCGGTGGCAAGGCGTTCGACGCGTTTGTGCTGAAGCGTTTGGGATCGAACAATGAGGCGGACATGTCTGCAGGCCTTGCCATGGCGCCGTATTGCGAGTCGCCGGATCTCGTCCACGCCCTGGATGCGGCGCATGTTCGTATTCGGGACAAAAAGCCGTCAATCGATCTTTCGGTTAATATATGGTTTGCCCTCGAGGCCCTTGACCCCACAGGCTGGGAAGGTCGCATTCGAGCCCTGCTCACCAGTGCTCATGAGGGGGAAATCTGCCTGGCCTTGACGATGCTCGAAAAAGTGGGGCCAGAGCCTTTCGTGTCGGAAATTGCCGACGCGTTGGCGAAAAGTGAACCCTGTGGCATTGTCGAGGATCTAGCTTTGAACATGCTGTCGCGCGTGTCGCCGGGTGATGCGCTTGCACGTACACGCGCTGAGGCGCGACTTCAAACGGCTGCCTCCAAAAGCTCCAGTTTAAACGTCCTTCTCCGCGATAATGGAATCGAAGCGCGCGCGATTCTCGATCCCTATCTTCTCGCCCAGATCGACAAGACGAGCTGGTCCACGACCGATTTGCAAGCGATTGCAATAAGATTGGAGCAAGGCGACGCCGACGACGCCTTATGGCGGTTCGCAAAACTGCGCTTGCGGGGCGGCAGCGCCTTTGGTGACGATGCCACCGACGCCTTTGTCAAGCACCGGCCTTCCGAAATAATGCCAGACCTGCTTACGCGTGCATTTGGTCCTCCGACAGTTTTTACCAACGACCAACCCAACGCGATTTCCTCCCTTAATGACCTGGACCCCGAGAAAGCCGAAGACGCGTTCATAAAGTCGTGGAAGGATCATCCGGATCGGCGAGATGCGCTTCTTACCATTGCTTGGACGCTAAAAGGAGAAAAGCTTCTTTTTCACCTGATCAAACAACTGCCAGAGCTTTACGAGATCGATATCGAGCGCAAACTTTTTCGCCGGGTCGCTCTGCGGCTTCGCGGCGGGGGGCGCAGTGCGCTTCGCCTATTGTTCGATGCGATGCCCGGTTTAAGCGATCAAGGCCAGGAGGCTATCGTTTCTGCCATAGGCTTCGTATCCGATACACCTGCCGATATCGATCCAATGATCGGCGATAGCGCCGCACCCGCTGTGCGCCGACACGCAAAGGAGGTGCGTCGGCGGATCGCGCAACGGGTAGAGGCGGCGGCGTTCTTCCGACAGGACCCGACGACCGAGACCCTTCTTTATCTTTTATACGTGACCGATCCCAGCATAGCACTGGCCTATATCGACCCCTTTGCAATTCGAGCCGATCTCAAAGACAACTCAATCTTGCGAAACATTGCAGAGTGCGAAGGTGCCGACCGGCTCAAGTCAGTTTCAGATTACCGGGCGAATCGCGTTTCGCTTCGACGGGTGGAGTGAACATGCCATTCTAAGCCGCAGCAAAGCGTCCCTCTCTATGACGTTCGCGGCCTGAGGGAAAGAATTGAGCGATTCCGCAGGCATTATTTAATTTACGCTGCCTCGCTCTAAGCGTTAAATAGGTCAAGAACGCTTTGAATTTCTGGTTTATCTTTCACTGCGGATATCCGTTTTCCGGTATCTGCCCTTCCAATCGTAACCGTCCTCCCTACATAAGCCACTCCTCCCGGAGTGCGCCGCATGATCCCGTTTTCCATTCTCGACCTGTCGCAGATCAGCGAAGGCGGCACCGTCTCCGATGCCCTGGCCAATTCCGCCCGTATGGCCCAGGCGGCCGAAGCCGCCGGCTACCACCGCTACTGGCTGGCCGAACACCACGGCATGCCGGCCATCGCCTCGGCGGCAACCGCGATCGTCATAGCCCATGTCGGCCAGGCGACAAAGACCATCCGCATCGGCTCCGGTGGCATCATGCTGCCCAACCATTCACCCCTGGTCATCGCCGAACAGTTCGGCACGCTCGAAGCTCTGTTCCCCGGTCGGGTCGATCTGGGGCTGGGGAGGGCGCCCGGCACCGACATGATGACCGCCCGCGCCCTGCGCCGCAACATGGACTCAGGCGTCGACAGCTTCCCGAACGATGTCGTGGAACTTCAGGCGCTGATGGACGCGCCAGACGAAAACCAACGCATCCTCGCTGTGCCGGGCATGAATGCCAAGGTGCCGATCTGGCTGCTGGGCTCGTCGCTGTACAGCGCGCAACTGGCAGCGCAACTCGGACTGCCCTATGCCTTCGCCTCGCACTTTGCGCCGGAACTTCTGTTCGAGGCCTTGCACATCTACCGCAGCCGCTTCCAGCCGTCCGAACATTTGGAAAAGCCCCATACCGTGGTTGGCGTCATGGGCGTGGCGGCGGACTCGGATGCCGAAGCCGAATTCCTCTACACCTCGATGCAGCAGTCCTTTGCCAATCTGCGCCGCAATGTCCGCAAACCCTTCCCCAAGCCGTCCTACGACGCCATCGCCGACCTGAGCCCCGAAGAATCGGCGATGATCGATCACATGCTGCGCTACGCCATGGTGGGTTCATCTGCGACGATCGCAAAGCGCCTGACCGCCTTCCTGGATCAAACCCAGGCCGATGAGCTGATCATCTCGATGCCGATCCACGACATCGAAGCCCGGCTGCGCTCGCTGGAATTGTTCGCGGCGTTGCAGCCAAAACTGCGCGCTGCGGCTTAACGACTGGCGGTTTGGACCTCGCCGTTGATGTCAAGATCGTTCCATTGTGGCTTGCTGGGTTTGACCTTGCCGGCTTTGAACGCCGTGACGTCGTCGGAATCGACAATAAAAAAGATCGGGGCGATTTTCCAACGTCCTGCGTCTTCGTAGATCGTGCGCAGGCGGCGATTATCCAGGACGAGCAACTCCGCATTGCCGTCATCGTTCATGTCGAGCAACAGGACGTCGCAGGCCTTGCTTTCCTTGAAGCAGATCGACTCCCAATCGTCCGAGGTGAAGGCTTGTTCCAGGAAGCTCGTCGGAAGCGCGGTGCCCGGTGACACAATGTGAAGGCGTTGGATTTCCGGCTTGACCATGATGACCGGTTCCGCGACGGCGTGGTCCCATCGGTCTTCGTCCTTCCAGGCCAGGGCTTCCTTGGCCTTGGCACGGATAGCGTCGGTCTTGCCGCTCTTCGCCAAACGCGCTAGCGCCTCCCGCCCATAAGTGCCGGTCTCATAGCGCAGGACCCGCCAGTCGAACTTGTCGAGCGCCACCGCGCCACTTTCCAACCGCGAGGCCTGCGAGTCGGCGCTGAGCCGCAGCGGATCAGCAAGGGGCGTCAGCACAGCCAGGAACACCGCCACCTTGACGAAGGCGAGCGAGATGTTGATCGTCTCTATCGTTGCCAGCCAGCGGCCGCGCGGCAACACCGCCGCATAGGCATACCCCAGCCCGAACAGCACGGCGATGAACACGCCGACCCCGGCCAGAAACCGCTCCGGCGTCAGACCGTACTGATGGATGCGCAGGTACAGGCTGTAGGCGGCCAGCACCGAAAACACCAACAGCAGACCACAGGCCAGCCGCGCCGACCACTTCAAGACGACGTGAACCGGCCGTTCTTCGTCGCCCTGCTGATAGGCGGCATTGATCAGCAGCACCAGGGCGATGCAGGCCGCCAAGAGCGAGGCCGTCGCCGCCTTGGTCCGCCACAACGGCTCAAGGCCGCTGAAACACAGGCTGACGGCGAAGATGACGCCGATCAGGGTGATGACCGGCAGCAGCCATGAGAGCACGCCCAGGACCAGCGAACGGAAGGCGTGCATCAGCTTGGTCTGGACGTCACCGAGATGGACCGCCGCAGCGATCGCCAGGCCCGACGCTGGCCAGGCGAAATATTCGTTCTGGATCATGGTCTTGAACCAGTCGAAGCCGATAAAGCCCAGCAAGGTGGCGCCCAGCCACAATATGCCCCAGAACATGATGGTGAAAAGTCCGGCCAGGGCCAGTTGCACGCCACGCTTCCACGCTTCGTCGAAATACAGGGCGTAAGGCGCGATCGGCTTGCCGGCCTGGTCGCCCGAACTGACCAGTTCGTTGGCGATGAACAGGAAGGGATAGATCAGAAAGGCCAGGTTGAGAAAGAACGGATTGTACTGGTCTGTATCGCCGTGGGCCAGGCTGTTCCAGGCAATCAGCGCGATCAGGCCCAGCGCGATCGCGCTCCAGACGCCTAAACTGATCCGGCGCATGGCAGCGGCGCTGGCCCAGATGATGAAGGCGCCGAGCGTCAGGACGGGCACCACGATCTGCATCCACAAGACCGGCGGGTTCTTGACCGGATCCAGTTGGTCATAGAGCGCCCCCAAGGCCAGGCCAAAGACCAGACCCACGGCCAGGCGCAGGATAAGGCCCTGCTGTGGTGACAATATTTCGTTCTTCATCGGCGTCCCCCTGCGGTATCGCCAAGGGGTCTAGCATGAAATCCGCGACGGTTAAACGTATCGCTTCACCGCTGTGAAATAGGCCTCGATGCCAGGCGCCGGGCGCCCAATCAGATAGCCCTGAGCCTCATGGCAGTTCAAAGCCTCAAGGGCGTGAAGCTGGGCCTCCGTTTCTACCCCTTCAGCCGTGATATGAACCCCCAGTGTCTGCGCCATATCGGTAATGGCGCGGACGATCGACAGCGCATTACGGTCGTGGGGCAGGTCGCGGATGAAGGATTGGTCGATCTTGATCTTGTCGAAGGGAAAGGCGCGCAGATAGCTCAAAGAGGAATAACCGGTGCCGAAATCGTCCATGGCGATGCGCACGCCCAGCCCGCGGATGGCGTTCAGGATAGAGATATTGTGCGTCTCATGGTTCAGGATCACAGTTTCGGTGATTTCCAGCTCCAGCCGTCGCGGCGCCAGGCCCGACTCCTTTAGCGTAGTTTTGACCAACTGGGTCAGCGACTTATAACGAAACTGGACCGGCGAGATGTTGACGGCGATCCGCCAAGGCTGTGGCCAGGCGGCAGCACTGCGGCACGCTGTCCTCAACACCCATTCGCCAATGGGCCCGATCAGTCCGCTTTCCTCGGCAACCGGGATGAAATCGGCAGGCGACACCAGGCCGCGCTTGGGATGCCGCCACCGCAGCAGGGCTTCGAAAGAAACAATTTCGCCGGTTTTAAGATTCAACAGAGGCTGGAAGTGTAGTTCGAACTCGTCGCGCTCGATCGCCTGTTTCAGGTCGTGTTCCAACTCCATGCGAAGCAGAAGTTTTTCGTCCATCTCGGCACTGTAGAAGCACCAGTTGTTTCGCCCCTCCGACTTGACCCGATACAGGGCCATATCAGCGCGCGACATCAGGTTGTGCATGTCCTGAGCGTCGTCGGGTGACAGGGCAATACCGATGCTGACCCCGACCTCTACCTGGGCGTTCGTAAGGGTGAAGGGGACCTGCATCGCTTCAACGACGCGACTGGCTAGCCCCTGGGCATCTCCGGCGCGCTCGATCTCCTGAATAATGGCAAATTCGTCGCCGCCCATGCGTGCGACGACGTCACCCCTGCGCACGCATTTTCGCAATCGCCGGCCAACCTCGATGAGCAGTTCGTCTCCGGCCAGGTGCCCGTAGGAGTCGTTGATGGCCTTGAATCGGTCGAGATCGAGACAATGCAGCGCCGTCTGCCCGTGACGCCGCCGGGCGGCGCGCGCCAGAGCCTTCTCCATGTCCTGGGTGAACAAGGTACGGTTGGCGAGGCCGGTCAGCGGATCATAGTGGGCGAGCCGCGCGATCTGGGCTTCCGCCTGCTTTTGTTCGGTCAGGTCCATCCCAAGTGTCAGTATGCTGTCGGCCTCACCGTTGGGCTTGCGCAGCACCGTCTTCTTCAACTGAATGATGCGTTCCTGACCGCGTCCATCGACGATGCGCTCTTCCTCAAGCAGCACGGGGCCGTCGCTTTGCAAAGCCTGCCGGTCATAGGAATCGTACAGCGCCGCACGCTCCGGAGCGAACAGGTCGTGACTCGTCTTGCCGATGGTGTTTTGCGCCGTTACACCCAAAAGGGATTCGCCCGCATGGTTAAGCAGAACGACACTTTGATCCCGGGCTTGCTTGACCAGGACCATAGCCGGGATGTTCTGAATGACCATGTTGAGAAAGCCCTGGTGGCGCTGCGCCTCGGCGCCCAGGGCGATCAGGTCTTCAGTCATCTCCTGCTGGATGTGAAAGGCGCGCTGCAGATCGGCGCTGATCGCCTTCAACACAGCCAGAGACGTCCCGACGCCGTAATAACGATTGTTGTTGGTAACGATAAAGCCGCGCATCAGTTCGGACGGGCGGTCCTGCAACATGGCGCCGGTGAAATCATGCAGGGGCGTTTCGGCCTCGACCATAAGCGGTTCCCGGTCCATCAGAGCGGAAATCGCCTTGCGGGCATAAAGCGCCCGGCCAAACTCTGCGGCCATCTTCAGGTTAAAGGTATGGCGTTCGACCAGGCCCAGAACCTGGCCCATGTCGTCCGCCACAGCCAGAACCATCAGGTCCGGTGTGTCGCGGAATAGTTCATAGACGCAGGACGCTGTCATGCCGGGAGGTATAGGAGCGATCGGATCGGCTATGTCCGATATCTGCAGGGTCTGCATACTGTAGGACCTTACCATAGATGGCCGTAACCTCACTCGAACGCTGAACTGCCTTGCAGTGCACCATAATTTCGGGAGGTAAAATGAGGCTTAACGCTCGAATAAGAATCTGGTTATATTTCAATGCCTTGGCAGATATATTATCTGTACGCGGACGGTTTCATATCCGCCCCATTGTCGTCTGGGCATTATAAATTTGCGCGATCGGCGCGTTGTCGGGATCCAGCGGCACCATCCGCCACAGGTCACCATCCGGTTCGAAACGCACGGGAGACGCATTGGGGCTGCTGAACATCTCGTTGAGGAACTTGCGCGTCACGGCCCGGAAGGGGATGCCGTGGAAGACATACAGACAGGTCTCGCCGCTGCCCCGATGATCGTTCACACACGAAAACACTCGGTCAATCACCTCGCCCAGCGGCTCGGCATTGTGCGGATAGTGCTTGCCGTCTAGATCGGCCAGCGGGTTCATATGGTCACGCATCTCGTCACGGTGCTGATGGACCTCGTCGATGGTCATGCCTTCAAACAGGCCGAAATTGCGTTCGATGAGGCGGGCATCGACGAACGGTTCCAGGCCCAGCCGCTCGCCAACGATATGCGCAGTCTCCAGCGCCCGCGACAACGGGCTGGCCACAATCCTGGTAATCCCCTGGTCCACCAGCACGCCGGCGGCCACGCGCGCCTGGTCACGGCCGCGATCGTTCAGCGGAATATCGGTCGAACCCTGAAGACGCAGGTTCAGGTTCCAGTCGGTCTGGCCATGACGGAGGACGTAGAAGGCGGACACGTTACAACTTCGCCTTGATCTTGTCCGCCGCGGCGCGCAGGTCGCCAGGATCGGCCATGTGGCCGGCCGCGTGAGACCGGACATGATGGCCATTATAGACCGGAATGATGTGGAAATGCAGGTGGAAGACCGTCTGGCCGGCCGATTCGCCGTTGAACTGGGCGATACGAATACCGTCCGGGTTCAGCGCGTTGCGTACAGCGGCAGCGATACGCTGGGTATGGTGGATCAGGTTCTGCAGATCGTCGGAGGACACGTCGAACAGATTGCACGCCTGCGCCTTCGGGATGACCAGGGTGTGGCCATCGGCCTGGGGGAAGGCGTCCATCAAGCTCAACACCCGGTCATCTTCATAGACCTTCACCGACGGAATGGCGCCGCTCAGGATCTTGGCGAAGATGTTGTCCGGCGCATAGGTGCAGTTCAGGGTCATGATCTCGAGTCCGCTTTGTTTCTTCAAGACTACAGCCTCATGCCAAAAAGTGGCTACCACTTTTTGGATAAACATGAGGCGTCTGGTCTAAAATACTATCAACCGCGCGCCAAGAGGGGTATGACGCGCCCATGATCAATGTTTTACTTGTCATGCTGGGTGGCGCCCTGGGATCCCTGGCCCGCTATGGCCTCGGTCGCTCGCTAAACAGCGCCTGGCCAATGGGGACCTTCGTCGCCAATGTCGCCGGCGGTCTGCTGATGGGCGTCCTGATGGCCTTGCTGATCGGTCCGCTGAAAGGCGAGGCCGAGCGCCTGCGCCTGCTGCTGGGCGTTGGCGTCCTGGGCGGTTTCACCACCTTCTCGTCGTTTTCCCTGGAAACGGTGCAGATGCTGGAACGCCGCGACTACGTCCAGGCCGCCGCCTATGCCGGCTTTTCGGTGGTGCTGTCGGTGGCCGCGGTCGCGATAGGTATGATGATTGTACGCAAGGTAACCGCATGAGTAATGAAGTCAAAACCCTGTACGTCGCCGAAGGCGAAGACGGTATCCGCGTCGACCGCTTTTTCAAGCGCCGCTGGCCGCACGTCAACCACGTCCAACTGAACAAGCTGCTGCGCTCGGGCCAGGTCCGGGTCGACGGCGGGCGGGTCAAGGCCGACACCCGCCTGGCCACCGGCCAGACCGTCCGTGTCCCGCCCTTGCCGGCCGTGCCGGATCAGGACCAGCAGAAGCGCGAACGCGCCGAACTGTCGCCGCAGGAAATCCGCTACGCCCGGTCGCTCGTCCTGTACGAGGACGAAGACGTCATTGCCATCAACAAGCCCTCGGGCCTGGCCGTTCAGGGCGGGACCAAGACCAAGAACCACGTCGACCGCCTGCTGTCGGCCTGGGGTGAGGGGCTGGAACGGCCGCGCCTGGTCCACCGCCTCGACCGCGACACCTCCGGCGTCCTGCTGTTGGGCAAGAGCCCGTCGGCCGCGGCTCGCCTGGCCGGCGCTTTCGCCAAGCGCCGCGCCAACAAGACCTACTGGGCCCTGGTCGTCGGCAACCCTAAGCCAGAAGAAGGCTATATCGATACGCCTCTCATCAAGAAGGGCTTCCACGACCGCGAGATCGTCCAGCCGGCTGACCCCAAGGAGCCCGGCGCCGAACCGGCCGAGACCGAATACGTCACCATCGGCCGCGCCGGCCCGCGAGTTGCCTGGATGGGCCTGCGCCCGCACACCGGCCGTACTCACCAGCTCCGCGCCCATATGCAGGCCATCGGCCACAGCATTCTGGGCGATCCAAAATACGGCAATGACGAAAGCCGCAGCCTGTCGGAAGGCTTAGGGCTGCAACTGCACCATCGCCGCATCGAGCTGCCGCACCCGACCCAGGGAACGCTGATCGTCGAAGCGCCGCTGGACCCGGTCATCAAGGCCGGCTTCGACCGCTTCGGCTTCGAACCCCACGACGCCGAACCCGACCCGTTTGTGAAAGTCAAAAAGAGGAAGAGATGACTCCAAAGCCTCTTGGCTTTGGCAAGGGCGACTGCCCGCCCGAGCCTTTGCGAGGAGCCCCACCCAATCTGCAAGCAGATTGGGATTCCACTCGCAAGAAGGGCGAATCTCAAATTCGCCCTGGGGCACCTGAGCGCATAAAAATGGCTGTTTTTGATGTGGACGGCACTTTGGTCGACAGCCGGTCGAGCATTTTCCGCGCCGCCACCGAAGCTGCCGAAGCGACCGGCCTGACGCCACCCAGCTATGACCAGGTGCGGTCTATTGTTGGCATCTCGCTGTTCGAAGCCATTGTGCAAATGTTACCGGATCACGACGAAACGACGCACCGCGCCTATCAGTCGGCGTTTCAGGGCAGTTTTCTTCGGATACACGAGACTTCTGGATTTCACGAAACGTTGTATAGCGGTGCCGACGACCTCCTGCGCCGCCTCAAGAGCGACGGCTGGTTCCTCGGTATGGCGACCGGCCAATCGCGCCGCGGCGTCAACCGCTGCTTGAATTCCTATGACTGGCACGACCTGTTCGATGCCACCTTTTGCGCCGATGACGGCCCGTCCAAGCCCCATCCCCACATGCTGCAGGCCAATCTCAAGGCCCTCGGCTTGGATCCGCACCAAGCGGTGATGATCGGTGATACCGGCCATGACATGCGCATGGCGCGTGAGGCGAGGGTCCACGCCATCGGCGTCTCCTGGGGCTTCCACACGGTTGAAGAACTGGATCAGGCTGACCATATCGTCCATGATTTCAAAGAATTAGAGACTGCCCTGTATGCCTTCCGATAAACCCGCCAAGCGCGCTGACCAACTGGGCCACCGCCCCAAACGCTTCTGGAAAGAGGTCACCGTCACCGAGGGTCTCGGCATTGCCCTGGACGGCCGCCCGGTGAAAACCCCGTCGGGCGCCCATCTGGTCCTGCCGGTCCACACCCTGGCGCACCCGGTGGCGGCCGAGTGGGCAGCCGTGGGCGAACACGTCGACTACGACGCCATGCCTTTGACTCGTTTGGGTTTTGCCGCCATCGACCGCATGCCGGACATCCAGGACGAGATCGTCAGCGAGGTCCTGCGCTACGCCGAAACCGACCTGATCTGTTATCCTTCCGAATATCCGGAATCTTTGATCGCTCAGGAAGCCGAGCTCTGGGACCCCGTCCTGCATTGGGCGCGACAGGATCTGGGCCTGGAATTTCACCAGAACCTGACCCTGATCCATCGCCCCCAGCCGGCCCAGACTCTTGAGCGTTTACAAGCCTTTGTGCGCGGCATGACCCCCTACGAACAGGCCGGCCTGATGAGCGCGACGCCATTGCTGGGGTCGGTTGTTTTGGCGATGGCCCTGTGGCACGGTCACCTGACCGGCGAAGCAGCGTTTGTAGCCTCAACTGTCGGCGAAACCTTCCAGGCGGGGATATGGGGAAACGACACCGAGGCCGATCAACGCCGCAATGGCATGAAGGCGCAGGCGGTCAGCCTGGAAATCTGGTTCAGCGGTCTGCGTTAAAGTCCGGCCCGTGCCCGGCGCTTAGCCAACTGCCCGGTCAGCCACAGGAAGAACATGTGGTAGTCGCCCACGAACGACCATAGCGGATAGGTGAACGTCGCCGGCCTGTTGTGCTCGACAAAGAAGTGCCCGACCCAGGCAAGCCCGTATCCGGCGACCAATCCCGCCAGAATCCACACCGGATTACCTGTCCAGACCACGGCCGCCAAAGCCGCAATCCCGCACGTCGAGCCCATATAGTGCAAGGCGCGGGTCAGCGGGACGCTGTGCTCGCTCAGGTAAAAATCGAAGAAGGCGGAATAGGTGGTGTATTGGGCCATTCCCCACCCTACCACGTTACGGCGTTTTTTGAACAGCGAGGCCTCGTCCCCTTGTGCTGTCATCCGGCCGACCGTGCAGGATCTTCAAGGGGAGGTGGACCTGAGAGATGGTTTAAAAAGGTGATCGCACCGCGAAAGCTATAACAAGATTTCGCGGTGCTTTTTCGTAATTTGACCGGAAGACGGGCTATGGCTGCGTCAGCAGGTTAGGATCGATGAATTGGCGCGGAATGCCCGGTCCCTGAAACCAGGCGCCCAGCCAGGACCCACCGCCGCCATTGAAATACTCGACCCGAATGACGTGCTGCCCGGGCTGGAGTTCGACACTGCCGGTCGCCGTGATGACGCCGTGGTCGCCGTCATTGTCGACGACCGTCGCGCCGTTGATATACAGTTTGCTGCCGTCGTCTGACGCCAGGAAGAAGTCATAGGCGCCGGCGGTGTCGATGCGGATCTTGCCTTCGAAGACAACCGCGACAGCATCGGCGCGCGGCAGGTTCAGACCGTCGATGGTGAATTCGTAAGAGGTCCCTGATGCGACGGGCTCGATTCGCGAGAAGTCGGGTAGGCGGACCGGGGATTCGGGCAGCAGATAGACCTTGTGCGTCAGGCCTTGTGGTTTGGCGGCGTCCAGCTCGAGGATGCGAAAATAGCCGGTGGCCGGAACGCTGGCGGGCTGACCGTCGACGAAGAGGGTGGCGCGTACGATGGTGCTTTTGCGAATCTCGACGGGGCCGGTATAGAGCGGAGAATCGTGTGTCGGAACGGAGTTGTCGAGCGTGTAGCGCAGGTCTCCGACGCTGTTGGGATTGCGGAGCGTCATCTGCGCTGACCGGTTGATAAACAGGCCGCCGGAGGGCGTATTGCCATCGTTTGTCGGCTCGATCACCGGCGAGGCGTAGAAGCTGCTGATGCGATAGGCCTGTCTGGGCATCGGCTCGCCTTTAAGGACAGGCCGGACGGGGCGGCCCAACCACGCATAGGGAATGTCGACGCCCAAAAGCCAGGCTGCCGTCGCCGGCGTGTCGAAAGTATTGATCGGCAGGTCCAGTTCGACGCCCGGCGTGACGTCGTGGCCATAAGCGATCCACGGAATCTCCAGTTCGGCCAGGGTTTCGCCACCATGGCCCTTCCCGACACCGCCATGGTCGGAGGTGACGATGATGGCGGTGTCGTCGGCGATGCCGGCGTCGGAGACCGCCTGACGGATCAGTCCGATCAGACGGTCGGCCTTGGTGACGGAGGCGTAGTAGTCGGGGGTGCCGTGGCCGTATTCATGCCCGGCGTGATCGACATGATCGAGATGGACGAACAGGAATTGCGGGCGTTTGGCCTTGATATAGTCGACGGCCAGGGCGGTCGTGGCGTCTTCGCTGGCACCATTGACGTTGTAGTCGACAAAGCGGTGATCATAGAGGTTGCCAAAACCACTCCAGTGATAGATCGCGCCGACCTCCCAGTCCGGGTGTTGGTCGGTAATCACTTGAAAGATCGAAGGAAAAAAGGCGCCGGAGCCGGTGACTGAGGTCGGAAAGCCAAACTCCCCGACGCGCCAGTCGTTGCTGGTCACGCCATGCTGCTCTGGTCCGGCGCCACCGATCATGGAGGCCCAGTTGGCGCTGCTGGTAGTGGGCAAAACCCCACGGGCATGCAGGCTCCAGCTACCGTTTTTCATCATGTCGTGCAGTACGGGCGTGTCCGCCTTCAGGATGCCGTCTGGGCTCAGTCCGTCGATGCCAATGATAACGACGTGGCTGGGTTTGGCGGAGGTTGCGGCATCGGCCAGGGCCGCGCCCGGCAGGCAGGTCAGGAGAGCGAACAGCAGCGAAAATCTGCGGATCGGGTTTGTCATGGGTGGCTCCAGAGGTTGGGATCGGGGGGAGACGGAGATTATGTTTGTCGGCCAGGGGATGGCTGTGGGCTGTCGGTAACGAGGTGCTGAAGGACGCGCTTTTCGAGCACCAGCATGGCGTTGACCTGGTTGGTACGCATCACCAGTCCGGCGGCGAGCGGGGTGGCGGCGGCGCGAACGGCATCTGCCAGGCGCTGAAACTCCGGCCGGCCCTGGCCGCCGATGCCATGCAGGGCGCACAGTTGCCGCCAGTCCTGGACGAACGCTTCCATGAGTTGGTTGAAACGCGTCAGGCGGCCGCGGCCATCAGCGTTGTCGCTGACCAGTACGAGCTCCGATCGCAAGTCCTCGACCAGGAACTGGACCTCGGCGGCGGGCATGACGGGTGAGGGCCGATGGGTCTCGGTCAAAAGCCGCGGGCGGGACTCGGGCGCCCACGCCAAGGTCCGCCACTCTTCACGCGGGGGCGGGGCGTCGCAGGCAAATCTCCAGAATGCTGCCGTTCCGGAGGTATCGGCAACGAGGTGGATACGCTCGACCTCCGAATTGTTTTCGACATGATGGCGGCGCCAGTTGTCGAAGATCCAGGCTTCACCGGCGGCCATATGGACCGACTGGCCGTCGCAGTGAAAGCGAACGGCCGGCTGCGTGGTGATCGGAATGTGGAGGCGGACACGTGTATGCCAGTGATAGTTGATGTCGGCGTGCTCGGGTACCCCGGCGCCGGCGCCAAGACGCATCAGCCGCGATCGGCCCCACACAACGCCAAACCCGGCGAGAACCTGACGGACATAGGGCAAGGCCTCAAGCCAGGCCGTCGCCAGCATCTGGCCATGAACGGCGTCCGTCTCCTGGCCCTGCACACTGATGAGCCGTGCGGCGCTGTTGCCCGGCACCTGATCGGGATGCGGCACCCAGGCCTGAGGCGGCAGGGCGGCAATCTCGGCCTGGAGGCGCGGCACATCAAACAGGATGGGAAGTTGAAAAAAAGGCTTGGCCAGGCGCATGGGTCACACTCTGTAGCGGGTGAGAGCGTCGCCCAGAGTGTCGTGTAATGGCGACATCCAGGGGGCGTAGTTTTGCCATTGTACCGTCCCCTGCGGATCGATGGGCCGGCGCACCTGCTCGGAGCTGGGTGTGCGGACGCTGCGTTGGGTCGCGTGATAGGCCAGGCAGCCGGCTTCGTAGGGAAGGCCGCAATGGGCCAGCAAACGCCGGACCTGGCGATCGAGATCCGCTACCAGGTCCTCGTACTGAATGTGCATGACCCGGCCCGGCAGTACGCGATCCCAATGGGCCATCACATCGAGATAGGTGCGGTAATGCCGGCCGATGTCCACCAGATCGTAGCTGAACATCTGGTTCGATCCACCGAACAACTGCTTGAAATTGCTGAAGCCGCTGGCCATCGGCTCGCGCCGCACGTCGACGATGATGGCGTTGGGCATAAGGAGATGGATCAGGCCGATATGCCAGAAATTGTTCGGCATCTTGTCGACAAACATGGCTCGGCCCTCACGGCGATAGGTGTGGGTGTCATCGAGGTAGCGCTGGGCCAGGCGCTGCGCGGCCTCGGGTGTCATCCGCCGTGCGGCGGCCAGGTCGACAGGCAGGTGGCAGGCGGGGTCGCGGCCAAAGAGCTCAGCGGCGTAACGCTCAATCTCGGTGAGTTCCTGGGTGCCTTCGACGGAGGAGTGCGAGGCCAGAATCTGTTCGATAAGCGTCGATCCGGACCGCGGCAGGCCGACAACGAAGATGGGTACGGGCGAGGGGGCCGCCAGACCCCAGCCCTGGCGCCGTGCGAAAAAATCCACAGTAAAGCTTTGCTGCAATCGCGTGGCGCAGGCTTCAGCGACCTCAGGGCTGTAGGTGCTGGTGCGTTTGCGCAGCGCATTGCCCTGAGCGTAACTGTGCCAGGACAACTCATAAGCCCGACGGTCTTCGAGCGCCTTGCCCAGGGCAAAGCTGAGATAGATCCGGTCCATATCCTGAAGGTCGTGTTTTTGCAGGGCGGCGCGCATCCGCATGATGTCTGCGTCGCTGAAACGATAGGTTTTGAGGTTGGCCAGGCCGAACCAGGCCACGCCATAGTCCAGCTTCGCCGCCAGGGCGGCGTGATAGTCGGCAAGGGCCTCATCATACCGGCCGGTGATCTTCAGCGCATGCGCCCGCCAGTAGCGCAGGTCGGCGATTTCGGCCGCCGGCAGTGCCGGTCCGCCAGGGCTCAGCAACCGATCGTACAGAGCGATCACCGGTTCATAATCGCCGAGCGCCACGCAGGCAGCGGCATATTGTTTGAGATAGTCACGGTGGTCCGGGTTGTGGGCCAGCAGGTGCTCCGCCTGTTGCCGCGCCGGCAGGGGCTTTTGGCTTTGCAACAGGACCAGGGCGTAGTCGAGACGCGCCGCGTGATAATCGGGGGCGCGGGCCAGCACCTCCTCGAGCAGGGCTTCAGCTTCATCCAGCCGGCCGTCATCGTTCAGGATACGGGCCAGCATCCGCGCCGCGCCGATATTGTCCGCGTCACAGTCCAGGTAGTCCCGAATGACGTCTTCAGCCTCTTTCAGGTCGCCGTCGGCGTACAGACTGTTGGCAACCACCACCTGGGGCGGCAGGCTACGCAACTGGGCCAGGGTTTGAGCGGCCGCTGCCGCCTGGGCGGGGACGCCTGTCAGCCGGTAGAGCTGTTCCAGCATGTCCCAACTTGCGGGTAGAGTCGGATTGAGACGCACCGCCTCCTGCAACGCAGCAATGGCCGAGGCAGTGTCGCCTAGACCCACGTGACAGTGGCCTTGCTCCTGATAAAGGCGGCTGAACCGCGGATAAAGCGTCTGCAGGTGGGCGAGCCTTGCGAGGGCGTCGTCGTTACGGCCTTGCTGGCGCGCCATTTGGGCCGCCTTGAGCTGGGCGTCGCGATCGGCCGTCATCCTACTGTGTCCCCTGCTGGCTTGGCCAACCAGTCAGGCTCAGCTTGCTCGGTGTCATAGTATTCGAAGATCAGATGGACCCGGTCGGTATCCCCGTCGTTGCGCACCCAATGCGGACCCAGATTGTCGACCTCGACCGCCTGTCCGGGCGGAAAATAGTGCGGAGCGCCGCCAAAGAAGGACACCACCTTGGGGTTGGTCAGGATTGGAACATGAATCTTGTGCGGCCATTTGGCGGCCAGGTTGGCGTCGATGTGTGGGTGAATGATGCCACCCGGCGGCATGGCGGCCAACATGACCCTGGGGAAGGCGGCCTGCCGGTAGCCATAGCTCGCTACTGCCTGAGCCAGTACCGGTTCCACCAGGTCGCGCCACTGCGGCCAGGCGCTGCGATCGTGCGACCGGCGCCAGTCCAGGACGCTGTCGACAAAGCGAAAAACCATATGGCGGGTTTCCCCCAGGGCCTCGAACCGGTTCGGTTTGCCGGCATTCTCCTCGCGCCAGACCGCCTGCGGGATCGCCATGACAGCGTCGCGGAGAGGGGCGATATCGACCGGACCGAGATGGCGAACGCCTCTAGTCTTGCGGAGATTGGCGGAGGGCAGAGGGTCAGTCGTCATCTCGCGTCCTCGAAACTATAGCCGAACAGGTCGAGATCCTGAGCATAGCGCGCCGCAACCCCCGCAATCAGGGCGTCGTCATAATAGTGGCGATAATCGCCATGGCGGCTGCCATTAACGTGGCCGAGCGGCTGTGATGGGAAGCCAAGACGGGCGCAGATGCGGTCATACGAGCCCTGCATGTCTTCGACTCGGCCGACCATATCCGTCAGGAGGGTATTCCCGTCGTCATCGACCAGCAGTGAGGCCTGGGGCTTGAACAGGATATGGTCTTGCGGTGGCGCGACAAACAGGAAGTGGTGCATGACCTCGCGGGGGGCGCGCTGAAAGGCATCGCTGTCGCGCAACATGAAGGCGCAGTAGGAAACGAAACGCGCGAACGGATTGCGCACGAAGGCAAACTTGAAATAGGCGGCAAAGGCGTCGTCGCCGAGATAAGGTCGCACCTGCCGCAACGACAGATGGCCGTGCTGGATGGCGGCCAGATCATGCCAAGGGAAGCGTTTGTTGACGAACAGCCCCACCTGTTCGACGTCGTCGTCACCCAGATGTTCGCGCAGCGCCTGGCGCACGGAATGGGTGCCGGTCTTGGGAACCGCCGCAAAAATGAAACGATGATGATGGGAAATGATCACAGGGCTCAACACTTGCAAAGACAGCGCCCCACCTCCGGGAAGGTGGAGCGCGTCTTCATCACACAGTTTTACGTCAGAATTTGTAGGCCAGGCCGAACATGTAGGTCGTCCCGCTTTGGTTCTGATTGTAGAGATACTCGTTCTGTCCCCAGAACTGCGTATCCTTCTGGTTGGTCAGGTTGATCGCATTCAGCGACAGTTGAAGCTTGGCGTTGATGTTGTAGAACGCCGCGGCGTCGACATAGGTCGATTCCTGGAAGCCACGCGTGCTGGCACTCATAACCGAACTGCTGCGGCCCGAGTACCACTTGCTGCGGTGGCTGAGCGAAGCGCGCGCGCCCCAGACCTCGGTCTCATAGTAGACGGTGGCGTTGTAGCTGGTTTTGGAGATGCCCGTGATCTCGATCGGGGCATCGACAGACGTGTAGTTGGCGACCACGCCCAGGTTATCGAAGGGGGCCGGAAGGAAGGACAACTGACCCTGTGCCACCAGTTCGAAGCCGGTGAGCGTCTTCGTGCCGGAAATATTGACTGGCATCGAGAACTCATCGACGATCGTGTTCTCATTGGCGCCCGGGATGGTGCCGGAAGGCACGCCCGTCTCGCTGAACGGGATGTTTTCGAGGTTCTGAGAATCGATGAAGTTGGTAATCTTCTTCTGGAACACGCCGGCCGAGACCAGCCCTGTCTTGCCGAAATAATATTCTACCGACAGGTCGAGCGTATCGTCCTTGTAGGGCTTGAGGTCCGGGTTGCCGCGCGAGGCCGAGATTTCGCAGTTGTTTACGGCGTCTGGCTTGCTGAAATCGCAGTCTTCGTTGGACTGAAAAGCGCTGCCCTTGGCGGCCATGGAGCCGAGACCCGGACGGTTCAGGTTCTGGGTGGCGGAAAAACGCACCAGAACGTCCGGAGTCATCTCCAGCACCGTGTTAAGGGCTGGAAGCACGCCGGAATAGCTGCCTTCAACGTCGGCCGTGCCAAGATAGGCATAGCTGTCGCCCTGAATCCAGCCAACGCTGCGGGTGTCGGTCTGGTAACCGCGCAGACCAATATTGCCGCGGAAACGCTTGCCGAACAGTTCGCTGTCCCAGTCGGCCTGAACAAATTCCGAGATCGTTGATTCCGTCGTGTCGTAGACGTTCTCGATGTCCTGGAGTGCGCCGCCCGTCCCGTCTCTGTTCGGGCCGAAACGGTGGTATTCGTTATACTTGGCAAAGGCCTTGCCATAGTCGCCGATCAGCCAGGAGCCGAATTCGTTGGTATAGACCGAGGTGATGTCAGCGACCGACGTGCCGCGCGTCTTGGTGCGGGTTCCGTTGACGTTGTCGTCATAGAACTTGTCGATTCCGCCTTGCGAGAAGCGGTGATAGGCAGCACCCGCCCGCAGGGTCCACACGTCCGAAAGTGCATAGCTAGCGTTGAACTCAGCTTCGCGCAGTTCGGACTGGTTGTTGAAACCGCGGTAGTAGAAAGAGTCCATGACGTAATTGTCGGGGTCGGTCGTATCCCAGTTCGGATACTGGAAAGAGGCCGAGCGGCCGTCGCTGCCATAGTCGGCGATCAGGTTGCCCCTGGCGCGCATATACAGCTTGTCGTCATAGGGCGTCTCATAGGTCGACTTCTCATAGCCGATATGGCCTTCGAGGGTGAGGCGATCGGACAGGTTCCACTTGCCGGTCAAGGCAATCTGATCGAAGCGGTTTTCGTTCAGCGAGCGGCGGTGTTCGCTGCCAAACGTCGTGCCTGTGACATCGGTCATGGTAACGTAGTTGCTGCTGTCCCAGGTTAGATTGTTGATCACCGACGCGGTCTGGAAGGCCGTTGGCCAAACAGTGCTGGCGGCCGTGTCGAAGGCCACCGAACCGGACGAGGCCAGCGGCCGTGTCGCGAGGTGCACTTCGCTGCGCTCTGTGGTGTATTCGCCATGCAAAACGTCCAGGGTGAGCAGCATGTTCTCGACCGGACGCCACTGTACTGCAGCGGTCAGGCCCAGGCGCTCCTGGTCTGAGTTCCAGGACGAGATGCGGTTGCCGTCGGCGAAATACAGGTCGCCGGACAGGAACTTAGCCTGCTGAGCCGTGGTCAGTTTGGAGATGTTCAGGCCCTTGGCGACCAGTTCCGCCATCTTGCCGGCGCTGGGCTGCTCGTAATTATAGGTGTTGTGGCCCTGCTCGGTGGTCTCGCGCGTGCTGTAGGCGGCCGACACAGCAATACCGAAGCGGTTGTCCCAGTTATAGCTGTACAGGGCGGCGATGCGCGGCTGGACATCTTGGGTATATTCGTTGGTGCCGATCTTGACCGACAGCGCACCCTTGCTGCCCGGCTTATAGTCAAAGGGCTTGCCGGTATAGAGGCCCACCGTTCCACCCATGCCGCCCTCTTTTTGTGCGGCTTCAAAGGTCTTTTCTACCTCTACCCGTGAAAACAACTCCGACGCGAAAATGTTGAAGTCGAAGGCGCGGTCGCGCGAACGCTGGCCACGGCTGTCCTGGGCCGAGTCGACATTGCCCAGTACTTCCATGCCGTTGAGTTGAACGCGGGCAAAATCGGGCCCCAGGCCGCGCAGGGAGATGCGACGGCCTTCGCCGGCTTCACGTGTGATCTGCACGCCGGGCAGGCGTTGAAGCGATTCTGCGAGGTTGAGTTCAGGGAACTTGGCCATGTCTTCGGCGACGATGGCATCGATTTGAATATTCGAGCTGCGCTTCAGTCGGCGAGCATCGCTCAGCGATTTACGAAAACCGGTGATGACGACCTCGACCGGCGCGGTCTCTGCGGCCGACGACGCGGTTTGCGATGATGTCGTGGTGTCTGTTTGCGCGAAAGAAGGCGCAGCGATCAGGAGGAGGGCGCCGGCAGCTGCGCCCGTCATGAGCATGTTCTTCATCAGATCTCTCCAGGGATGACAAGGGGGCGGGACGATCGCGATGCACGGGACATGCTACGCAGACGACCTCAGGCGGAGCGATAGCGCTGCTTTGTGACAATTGTGTTCTTTGTGGGCAAAAATGTGAGCTTTTGTGAATTTGTGTTGCGAATGTGTTGCTCTGGAGATGCAATTCATCAGCTTACGGCACAAGTCGTGCAGCGCGACCGGCCTGAGGTCACGCAGAGAGATGTGCGACGAGGCGAGCCGCGGCGTCGGAGACTATCTATTAAAAAAAGGGGGGGGGAGGCGTAAGCGGTCTCAGCCTATCAGGACTTCCGCGTCCCGCAAGGCTTCAAGCAGTTGCGCCGGCGGCGCGGTATCGGTGATAAAAATATCGACGTCCTTGAAATCAAGCGCCTTGACGATGCCTTGCCGTTCAAACTTGGTCGAGTCCGCCAGGACAACGACTCGGGACGCCAGCGGGCATAATCTGGCCTTCAAAGTCGCCTCCGGATAATGAATATCGAGCAGGCCACGCCGTGAATCGATGGCGCTGATGGAAAAAAACGCGAGCGCCGGGGTAAACTGGCTCATGAAGGCTTCGGTGGCGGTGCCAAAGCAGGACTGGTAGTGGTCATCGATCTCGCCGCCGCCGAAAAACACCCTGCAGTCGTTTTTGCCGGCCATTTCCCGCGCGACTTCCAAGGCGTTGGTGATGATGTTGAGATGTCGCTGCTTCGACAAAGCCCGGCTGAGCCAATAGGAGGTGGAGCCGGAGTCGATCAGGATCGTCATGCCATCTTCGACAAGCTGTGCTGCCTTGAGCGCTATAGCTTGTTTCTTTTCTGCATTCTGGTTGCGGCGGGTCAGGTACGGCGCTTCAGCGGCGGTTTCCTTCAGCGTAACGCCCCCGCGCACGCGGTAGGCCTGACCTTCGGCCTCCAACTGGCGAATGTCGCGGCGGATGGTTTCGTCGCTGACGTCAAACCGTTGCGCCAGATCCGCAATGGTGCAGGTCCGGTGCAGTTGCAGCAGATTGTAGATTTCGGACTGACGGGTTTCCTGCAGCATGCGTCCCCTGGACAGTAATCCTGGCTCGTCGAGATGTGGTGCCTTTACAACCGCTTGCCGGCCAATGCCACTTAAAAGTCGTGGCGACGCTTCTTCATCGTGAAGCGCGACCGGTCGTTGCTGCATCATTTCACGCACGCCCATCCTCACCCGTTCAACGGCCATACGTTTCGTCAGCCAGTTTTAAAGTCCTTGAGCCGGCTTATCGACCGACACTGGCGCTCTGTCGTAAGGGCTAAATGTGACATAAATAACCTAAAAGCGAAGTTTTGTGGAGTTCTGTATTTTTCACGAGGCATTAAATTGGTAAATTGTCATAAATCCGACCGAAAGCCACGCAAACCTGTCATCATTGTAGGGTAGTCGACTTTGCGACGAGGCTGAAACCGGATGCGACGCCTTTCTGAAGCTTGACCCAATTCCCAGGAGCACAATCATGATCGGCACGCAGGCCCTTAAGCAGGAAATTTGCACCTTGTATCTGCGTGAGGGGCATAACGGTTACGGTCTTTATCACCTCAATCAGCTTCAGCACGGCCTGCAGGCGGCGGCGCACGCCCAGGCTCAGGGCCTGTCCGCGGCCCTGATCGTCGCCGCCCTGCTGCACGACGTCGGACATATGGTGCACGACCTGGGCGAAACGCCAGCCGAGGCGGGGGTCGACGATCGCCACGAAGAGGTGGGCGCGCAGTGGGCCGCGAAGCGTTTTCCGCCCGACGTCAGCGAACCCATCCGGCTACATGTTGCGGCCAAACGCTATCTGTGCGGAGCCGAAGACGGCTACGAGGCCACCTTGTCGAAGGACTCTGTCATCTCCCTTGCCTTGCAGGGCGGCGCAATGGACGGCAAGGAGCAGGCGGCGTTTCTCGCCCAGGCCCATGCCCGCGAGGCGATTGCCCTGAGGCGAATCGACGATATCGCCAAAGATCCCCATGCGACGACCAGGCCGTTGGAGGTCTTCCTGGACGCCTACCTGGAACAGGCTCTGTGCGGGTCAGGCGGTGAGCCGGCATGATGACCACGCCATCCTTCCCAACCACGACCTATGATCTGGCCATTGTCGGCGCCGGCGTCGTGGGGCTGGCCCATGCGTACCTGGCCGCATCGGCCGGACTGAGGGTTGTGGTCATCGAACGCGATGGCGCCGCCAATGGCGCGTCGGTGCGCAATTTCGGATTTATTACCGTGACCGGCCAAAAGCGCGGCGAATTCTACCAACTGGCCCGGCGTTCGCGGGCAATCTGGCAGACGGTTATCGCCGAACTGGGGCTGAGGGCCGAACACGAAGGCCTCTATATGTGCGTGCGCCGCCCGGAGTCGGAAGCTATTTTGGACGCCTTCCTGCGGACGGAGATGGGCGAAGGCTGCCGTCTGCTGGCGCCATCCGAACTACCCATCCCGCTGTCACTGGACGTCAGGCGGGTGCTGCACTCGCCCCACGAGGTACGCCTGGAATCGCGCGACGTCATCCCGCAGGTTGCCGAAAACCTTCGGCGCCGGCTCGGCGTCGATTTTCTCTACCATTGTACGGCGCTGGACGTTTCACACGGCCAGATCGCGACCAGCCTGGGCACCGTGAGGGCCCGCAGCGTTGTTGTCTGCCAGGGCGACAATCTGAGTGGTGTCTTCGCGTCGCGTCTGCCCAGCTTCGGCGTAAGTCGCTGCAAGCTGCAGATGTTGCGGCTGGCCTCGCCCGGCTATCGTCTGCCGGGTTCGATTATGTCCGACCTGGGGCTGGTGCGCTATCTGGGTTACAGCGAGTTGGATGAGGCCGCCGCACTCAAAATTCGACTGGAGTCCGAGCAGCCACAGCACCTGAAGGCCGGCGTCCATCTGATCGTCGTGCAGGGCACCGATGGCAGTCTGGTTGTCGGCGACAGCCATAGCTATGATCATACACCCGATCCCTTTGGGCTGGAAGCCATCGATGACCTGATCCTGGACGAGTACCGGCAAGTCCTCGGCGCACCACCGCCCGTGCTGGAGCGCTGGATCGGCACCTATGCCGTGTCGGATCAGCAGTTATACTTCATCGATACGCCCGATACCGACGTGCGCCATGTCGTGGTCACCTGTGGCGCGGGGGCGTCCACCGCCTTCGGTATCGCCGAAAAGACGCTTTCAAGCCTGGGAGTCGAGCTTCATGCCACCATCGTCGGATAATTCGCCCATCAAGGCCTGCATCTTCGACTGGGCCGGTACCATGATCGACTTTGGCTGCTGCGCGCCGGTCGTCGCCTTGCATGGTGCCTTCGCTGAGATCGGTTTGTCGTTGAGCGACGCCGAAGCCCGCGCTGATATGGGCATGGCCAAGCGGGCGCACATTCACGCCATCCTGAGCCGGGCGCCGCAAAGATCGGCTTTCGAGGCCATGGCTGGGCGTGCGCCGGCGGACGCCGATATCGACGACCTGTTTCGCCGGGTTGAACCCAGGATGGTGGCCGCAGCCGGGCAGCATACGCGCCTGATCGACGGGGCAACTGAACTGGTGCGCTATCTTCGGACGAAAGGTGTCAGGATTGGCTCGGGAACCGGCTATAGCCGGTCGATGATGGGCCAGATCCTTGCCGCCGCCGCCGACCAGGGCTACGCGCCGGATCTGGTGGTCTGCGCCGGTGAAACCCTGGAGGGTCGGCCGTCGCCTTTGATGACCTGGAAGGCCCTTGTCGAACTGGGCGTCTGGCCGGCCCGCACGGCGATCAAGGTCGATGATGCGGTGGTCGGCATCCACGAAGGCTGCGAAGCCGGCACCTGGACGCTGGGTGTGGCTGCCAGCGGCAACGGCGTCGGTCTGCCGCTTGACGCTTTCCTGTCCCTGACGCCGGAGCAACGCCAGGCGCGCACCATGCCGGCGGCTCAGGCTTTGGCGGAGGCCGGGGCGGACTACGTCGTGGGCAGCGTGGCGGATATCCTGGGCCTGCTGCCAGAGATCGAAGATCGTATCCGCGCCGGCGAACGCCCCGGCACAGCGCCTTGCCGCATCAGTATTTAGACAGGCGCGTTCACATCGCAAATCGCCCTCGGACCAAACGCCTGTCACATGTTTCGGTCATAGGGTGCGCTTCAACGGGCTTGCACGGGGATAGCCATTCATGACCAGCGCCACCAAGACCACCGCTTTGACGCGGTGGCTGCAGACGGCCCCTGCGCCGCTGTTCGTTCTCTATGGCGGGCTGATGGCGTTTGGCGCCTATTTCGCCATGTACGCCTTTCGCAAACCGTTCACGGCCGCCAGCTATGCCGAGGTCGGCGACTGGGTGGTCGACTACAAGATCGCCTTGGTAATCGCACAGGTCTTCGGCTATGCCCTGTCGAAGCTGATCGGCATCCGCTTCGTGTCGGAACTTCCTGGCCGGTGGCGGGCCCTGGCCATCGTGGTTCTGATCGGTCTGGCCCAACTGGCCCTGGTCGGGTTTGCGGTCGTCCCGGCACCGCTCAATATCGTCTTCTTGTTTCTGAACGGCCTGCCGCTGGGCATGATCTGGGGGCTGGTCTTCGGTTTCCTGGAGGGGCGGCGGACTTCGGAAATCCTGGGCTCTATCCTGTGCGCCAGCTTTATCGTGTCGTCGGGTGTGGTCAAATCGGTCGGCAAATGGTTGATGCTGCAAGGCTATGCCGATGAATTCACCATGCCGGCGATCACCGGCCTGTTGTTCGCGCCGCTGTTGGCCGTCTGCGTCTGGGGATTGACGCACCTCCCGCCGCCCAACGCCGCCGACATGGCTGCCCGCGTCGAACGCGCGCCTATGGACAAGGCGGCGCGACGCGTTTTGTTTTCCGCCTACGCACCGGGCCTGGTCGCTTTAATCCTGCTGTATGTCATGCTGACGGCGCTAAGGGATTTCCGCGATAATTTCGCCGCCGAGATTTGGAAGGGCGTTGGTCTGGGCGAGCAGGCCGCGCTGTTCACGCTGACTGAGATACCCATCGGACTGTTGGTCCTGTGCGTCATGGCCGGGCTTGCCATTTTTCGTAGCAATCGGACCGCCATCTTCGCCAATCTCGTTCTTATCGGGGTTGGTTTGTGCCTGACCGCCGGAGCCAGTATCGTCTTTTATCTGGGACTCATCGGCCCGGTGCTTTGGATGGTGCTTTTAGGCGCCGGGCTCTATCTGGCCTATACGCCCTATAACGGTCTGATGTTCGACCGCCTGCTGGCCGCGACCGGCAAAGTGGGGACGGCAGGGTTTCTCATCTACGTCGCCGATTCGAGCGGCTATCTGGGCTCGGTCGCATTGCTTTTGTTCAAGAATTTCAGTGGTCTTCACCTGCCGTGGGTGGAATTCATGATCGGGGCATCGGCGCTCAGCGGCGTCGTCGGGCTGGGGCTGCTGATCTACGCCAGCCTTTATTTCTCGCGGCGGTTTTCGTAATTGGACATCACGGTGTCTTTTTGAACGGCGATGCCTCGTCCCCCAGGACGGACATATGTTGCAGAACGGCCTGCCGTTCCTGGGCGAGATACGCTGCCACCGGCGCCCGCAGCCGTGCATCGCGGATATAATGCGCTGAATAGACCGGGTGGGGCAGGTAGCCGCGTGACAGCTTGTGCTCGCCCTGGGTACCGGCCTCGACCCGCTTCAGGCCACGCGCGATAGCAAAGTCGATCGCCTGGTAATAACAGACCTCGAAATGCAGGAAGGGCAGGTCGACATGGCAGCCCCATTGCCGGCCATACAGCACGTCTTCGCCGATGAAATTTACTGCCCCCGCCACCGGCCTGTCGCCGTCATAGGCGAAGACCAGCAGCATCCGGTCGCGCAGTGTTTCCGCCACCATGGGAAAAAACTCCCGCGTCAGATAGGGCGTTCCGGTACCCCATTTGCGTTCATAGGTGTCGGCAATAAAGTCATAGAGCTGGTCGAGATGGCCCTGGGTTATGTCATTACCTGTGATCTGGCGCACATCGACCGCCGCCTGAACATCCCGGCGTTCGCGCCGTATAACCTTGCGCCGGTTCGACGACAGTGCCGCCAGAAAATCGTCAAACGAGCCATAGCCCGGGTTATCAAACCAGAACTGCTGATCCTGGCGCAGCAGGAACCCATTGTCCCCGAGCATTTCCCACTCTTCGGCGGTAGGAAACGTCACGTGCAGCGACGACAACTGATTGCGATTACAGACCGACATGGCAGCCTCGGCCAAAGCGGACCGCACGACCGGATCGGGTGATAACAACCGTGGCCCCGTTACGGGTGTGAACGGCACCGAAGCCTGCAGCTTGGGGTAATAGGCGCCACTGGCCTGTTCATAGGCCCGTGCCCACGACTGGTCGAAGACATACTCGCCCATGGAATGCGACTTGACGTACAGCGGCATTACACCGACCACGGTGTCACCGTCCGACAGGGACAGGTGTGCCGGCTGCCAGCCCGTGCCGGAGCCGACGCTGCCACTACGCTCAAGGGCGTCGAGATAGGCGAACGCGGTAAACGGATTGCCGTCCGGGCGTAAGGCGTCCCAGGCGGCTTGACCGATCTCGGAAATGGCTTCGTGCAGGCGAAGCCTTAGTTCACTTGCCTCCGGCATAGATCTTGATCAGCTTGTAGAAAAGCCGCCGGCCATCAACGACCGACTGGACCTGGATGCGCTCGTTCAGGCCGTGGGCATTGCCGCCATCGGGGTCGACGAACATGCCGCGGAAACCGTAGCTGGGGATGCCGGCGGCCGAGGTATGGATACTGTCGGTCGCGCCCAGCGTCATCACCGGGATCACCGGTACACCCGGATAAATCTCCGCACTGACCTTTTCGATTGGCCCCAAGATTTCGGGAGGCATTTTTGGCGTCGGCGTGGCCGGGCTGCGGTGACCGTCGGTTTCGACCTTGATGGCCGGGTCACCGATCGCCTCGACCAGGGTGGCCTGGACGGTCTCAACCGGCACACCCGGGAAGATCCGGCAGTTGACATTGGCCGTCACCGTCTGGGGCAGGGCGTTGGGTGCATGGCCGCCATTGATAAGGGTCGCGACACAGGTGGTGCGCAAGGTGGCGTTCAGGCTGGTGTCTTTGCTAAGCGTCGCCTCGGCCGCAGCATCGGCGGGATTGGCGACAATGGCGGTCATGGCCGCCCCGATCTCACCGCCGCGTAACTTGGCGGTGCGCGTAAAATAGGCGCGGTTGGCATCGTTCAGCATCACCGGGAACCTGTAGGCCGACACCTTCTTCAACGCATCGGCCATGGCGTAGATGGCATTGTCCGGGCGCGGGCGTGAACTGTGGCCGCCCGTGTTGGTGGCGGTCACGGTAAAGTCCTGATAGACCTTCTGCGCCGCCTCGATGTTCAGCGCTACGCGCTTGCCCTGGGCATCCAACTCACCGCTGGCGCCTTCATTGATCGCGAAGTCGGCATCGATCCACGCCTTGCGCTCGTTGGCCAGGTAGCGGGCGCCATTGAACACGCCCTCGGTCTCCTCGCCACAGGTCAGTGCCACCTTGATCGACTTTTTCGGCTTGTAACCCTCCTGCTTGTAACGGATCAGGGTGTCGACGAATATGGCTGCCTGGGCCTTGTCGTCAGTGGTACCGCGGCCATAGAAATAGCCGTTCTCTTCGATCAGGCTGTAGGGATCACGGACCCAGTCCGAGCGCTTGGCTTCCACGACGTCGATGTGGGCCAGAAGCAGGATGCCCTTGGCGGGCTTGTCCGAGCCTTGCAAGGTGGCGACCAGAAGCCCATCCTTGGGCGCATCGACCGGTGCATAGATATGCAGATCGGCGTCGGTATAGCCGGCCGACCTCAGCCTCGCTGCCATGCGTTCGGCGGCCAGGGTGCAAGAGCCGTCGGAATGCTGGGTATTGGTCTCGACCAGTTCCTTGTACAGGTCGCGGAAGGCGGGCCATCCGTCGCCGGATGTATCGGCGGCGACAGCGGGGGCCGCCAGAGACAGGGCGGCGGCAAGGGCGACAAGGCTGGTTTTCATGGGAGGCTCCTGAAGCAGGCAAGTGGTAACGCTAGCACCCTATTTGCGGGCGCACAATCCGCTCAGTCAGGCTTGGGCACCTCAATCAGGTCCTGGAAAACGTGTCGCGCGCGGTGACAAGGATGGTATGCGCCACCGCCCAGAATAGCAGAACCGCCGCGCCGGCGATTACCACATGCGCCGCACCGCCATGCAGGGCAAACCAGACGAGGCCAATCATGCTGTACCACTTCAGACGGAAGCCCCATTCGCCCAGGAGCGGGATCAGCGGGCGATGCGCCAGCACCGTCACAGCCACAGCGGCAGCGACTCCCGGCCACCAGGCGTCGGCACCAGCACGCGCCACGTCGTTCAGCAGGACAGCCGTCCCGGTCGCCAGGCCAAGAACCATCAGACCGTACAGCAGGCGCCCCCATTTCGGCCACGACAGCCAAAGTTCGAACATCGGCCGCTGGCCGTAGGCGCTGACAACGGCGGCCGCAACCATGGCCGCCGACATTTGCAAAAATGGCATCAAAGGCACCAGGTTGAAGGCCAGAACCAGCCACCAGGCCAACAGGTAGATTTCGCTGAAGGCGGCGCGAAGTTGCCACGGCAACTGGCCGTCGCTCGTGTCGGCCTGTCCGGTGGTGCGAGCCCACATCGCGACGACCAGTGACGCGGCGGCGACGGCCAGGGCTGTAATTGGCGAGGCGGGCAGGGCGGCGGCTGCGGCTAAGGCCGCGACAATGGCCAGCGCCCAGCCATAGCGCAGCCAGACAGGCGCGCCGTAGACAAAGGCGCTCAGCCACATCCGGCGTGGCATTTCAAAGCCGTAGACGCCGATGAGCGACGCCACTGCAAACGCTGGCGGAATGATCAGAAGGATGCTGAGCGCTGACCATTCCGGCGGCAAAAGCCATTGTCCCAGCAACAGCCCGACCAGGCAGGGTGGCGATGCCGCGGCGAAGCGCAAACCCCACGTACCGAGCTGCGGCCGGGCCTGATAGTCGTCCCATTGCGCCACGGTTTCGCTGTTGAGGTCGGCGATTGCGGTGGGGTATTCTCGCCGCACCACATCCAGTAAATCGGAAATCTTGTGGGTGGGCGCCTGGCCCAGAAGGCGGCTGAGCACGGTCACCGGTTTAGGCGGAGCGGACAGGATCCGGTAGGCCGCATTGTGCTCGGAATCGGCCTTGCGGATTTCACCGAGGAAGTTCAGGTCCCGCTGCCGCGCCAGGATGCGCTGAACATGAAAGTGGTCGCGTTGTCTCAGGCCGCGTCCGCCCCAGCCGAAGCGGTCGCAGCCGGGCGCGATCAGGATATCCGTTCGCGGTGACCGGTTGGCGATCAGCCAGGCCAGCCATTCTTCGGTGGCGGCGTGGACATCGACCAGGTCCATGGCGGGAGATTTGAGCACCGCTGTGAAGGCTGCCAGAACGGCGTCGGGATCGACCTGGCGCTTGCGCAGCAGGTTTTCCAGTCGGCCCTGCAGACCGGCATGGATCTGGCGCGGATCAGGCGGCGACGGTTCAGCCGCATCCTGAGCCGCCTCTACCGGCGTGGCCTCGACCTTCTCCGGCTTTTTGAGCGAAGGGAAGACGAAGACGCTGTCGCCGCTATCGTCGACCCCAGCCAGGGCACGCTCATAGGCGGTGCGCAGGGTCTTGAAGCCTTCCGGGTCGTCCTCCGGATTGGTTTCCTTCAGCCGGCGGGCATAGGCGCGCTTGATCTCTTTTTGATCGCGCGTGCGAGCGATGCCCAGAGTGTCCCAGACCGAACCGGTCACAGCCCCGGTCACAGCCAAGTCTCGCCTTCCAGCGAGTCGAGATGGCTGCTGAGCTCCGTTCGGGCCCGTTCGACCAGACGCGGGTCCTGGCTGTCGAGGACGGATTCGAACTGGCTGATCAGCCGGGCGATATGGTCGCGGACGTCGCCGAGATGGTTCTCAAAGGCGCGATTGGCCCGTGCCATCAGGGCGCGATTGGTGTCGGCGTCGCGCGGATGAACCTTCAGCGCCTCCAGCGCCTTGCGCTGTTTCTCCAGATCGGCGCCGGACGGGCCATCTTCATCGACGATGACGAGTTGCCGCCGTTCGCCGGTCGCCGGCACGTGGACGTCGACCTCCAGCAGACCATTGATATCGTAGGTAAAACGGACCTCGATAAAAATTTCGCCCGCCGGCCGGCGCGGAATCGGCACCCGCAGCTTGCCGAGGGCGACATTGTCGACAACGAAGCGCGACTCGCCCTGATAGATCTCGACCTCGATTTCGGACTGGCCGTCCTGCAGGGACGACAAGACTTCAATCCGGCTGACCGGCACCGTGGTGTTGCGTTCAATGATCGGCGAGAACAGGCCGGACCGGACGTGGCCTGAGGCATCGCGCTCACCTGTGGCGACGCCCAGGCTGAACGGGCAGACGTCGGTGACCGCGACTTCTTTCAGCGCGACGTCGCGCGCCTTCAGCCCGGCCTGAACGGCGGCCCCCAGGGCGACCGCCTCGTCGGGGTGGACGGTCTGCGAAGGAAAGCGGCCGAACATCTTGGTCACCGCCCGGCGTACCACTGGCATGCGGGTGGCGCCGCCCACCAGGACAATCTCCTTCAGGGCGGCGGCATTGATCTGGCTGTCGCGCAAAGATCGCAGGACAGGTTCGCGCAGACGCTCAATCAGCGGCGCCGCCAGGGCCTCGAAGCTGTCGGTGGTCACGGCGTGGCTGTAGGCCGTGTCGCGCCAGACAACGTCCATAGAGGCCTCACTGGCGTTTGTCAGTGTGCGGCGGGCGCGTTCGGCGGATGCGCGCAGCTTTTCGCGCAGGGCATCCTCTTCGCCGGACTTCAGCTTCCAGTCGTCGCGGAACTTGTAACGCATGTCATTGACCAGCAGGTCGTTGAAATCCTCGCCACCCAGCCGGGCATCGCCCGTCGAGGCGCGAACCTCGATAACGCCTTCGAAGATTTCCAGAATGGAAACGTCAAAGGTCCCGCCGCCCAGGTCGAAAACGAGGAACTGCGATTCGTCGTCCAGAAGATGGATGCCATAGGCCAGAGCCGCGGCGGTTGGTTCGTTGAGCAGGCGCTCGACCTTTAACCCGGCCAGTTCGCCGGCACGGCGCGTGGCTTTGCGCTGTTTGTCATTAAAGTAGGCGGGGACGGTGATAACGGCTTCGGTGACCTTTTCGCCCAGATACGCTTCGGCATCGCGTTTCAGCGAGGCCAGGACCAGCGCCGACAGTTCCTCGGGTGAGAACAGCTTCTTGCCCAGCCGCGTCTCGCGTTTGGCGCCCATATAGCGTTTGAAGGCCGTGGCGGTCAGGTTCGGATGGGTCGATTGCCGTTCGCGCGCCGGCAAACCGACCAGGACGTCGCCATTGTCGTCGATCCCGACGGCCGACGGCGTCAGGTTGTGGCCCAAACTATTGGGAATAAGTTCGGCCTTACCGTCGCGAAACACAGCCGCGGCGGAGTTGGTCGTTCCCAGGTCAATACCGATTATCACTGTGGTTTCCCCCTTGATATCCGTTACTTAATAGACGCGAGGAAAGGGGGCAAGCCGTCGAATCAGCGCCGGTCCAGAACCTCGATCACCGCGTCAATTTCGACCGCAAAGCCCAGCGGAATCTTGTACATGCCCACGGCCGAGCGGGCATGCCTGCCGGCATCGCCCAGGACAGCTACCATCAGGTCGGAGCAGCCATTGATCACCTGGGGGATATCGTAAAAATCCGGTCCCGCCTGAACGAAACCGTTCAACTTGATCACCCGCACGACATTATCCAGGTCGCCGGCAGCGGCCTTCATCTGGGCCAGCAGGTTCAAGCCACAGATTCGCGCGGCTTCCACACCCTGGTCGACCGACAGGTCGGCGCCGACCGTACCTTTCAGCCCGCCCTTGCCGTCATTCGACACCTGGCCGGAGATATGGATCAGGTTTCCGGTACGCACGAAGGGGACATAGTTGGCCACCGGCGCGGCGGCCACAGGCAGGGCGAATCCGAGCGTGGCAAGGTTAAGTTCGGCTTTCGACATGAGTCCCCCATATGAGTCTCTAAGGGTTGCGAGACGCCGTCCGGCGACTCCATTGCGGTTGCAATTTCGCGCTCTATACCTTGTTTCTTAAGGGTTTTGAAAGGGTATTTTTACCTTCTGTTACCTTTCCCTTCACCTCGGCTTAAGACTAACCGTGTAGAACCGTAACAGTAAAATAAGCCGGGCCGCCATGAAGCTGCCGCGTCGGCATGCGTGATGGTTTTTGGGGCTACACAGGTTTACCGCGGATGATCAACAAGAAGGTTCTCATTGTCGAGGACAACGAGCTGAACATGAAACTGTTTCATGACCTGCTGGATGCGCAGGGCTATGAGACGTTTCAGACCGGCGAAGGCCTCTCCGCCCTGACCCTGGCGCGTCAGCACCGCCCGGACCTGATCCTCATGGATATCCAGCTGCCCGAAATCTCCGGCCTCGAAGTCACCAAGTGGCTGAAAGAGGACGATGAGCTCTCGCACATTCCGGTGGTGGCCGTGACGGCCTTCGCCATGAAGGGCGACGAGGAGCGCATCCGCGAGGGAGGCTGTGAGGCTTACATTTCCAAGCCGATCTCGGTCACCCATTTCCTCGACACGGTGCGCAAGTATCTGGGCTGAGCCATGACCGCGCGCGTCCTGATCGTCGACGACATTCCGGCCAATGTCCGCCTGCTGCAGGCGAAACTCGAGGCTGAGTATTACGAAGTCATGACCGCGCACGATGGCCAGTTGGCCATCGACATGGCCGTCGAGCACCAGCCGGACATCATTCTGCTGGACGTCATGATGCCGGAGATCGACGGTTACGAGGTCTGCCGCCGGCTGAAAGAAGCGGCCGAAACCCGCCACATTCCGATTATCCTGATCACTGCCCTGGACGGTCGCGACGATCGCCTGTCTGGCCTGGAAGCCGGGGCTGACGATTTCCTGACCAAGCCTGTCGACGACGTGATTCTGATGGCGCGCCTGCAGGCCCTGGTCCGGCTGAAACAGATGGCCGACGACCTGCGCGCCCGCGAAGCCTCGTCACGCCGTGCCGGTCTGATCGACAACGATGTTTACCAGCGCCAGATATCGGCCACAGGTAATGTGCTGGTGCTGGACGACAATGTCCGCCAGGCCGAACGGCTGATGGTGCAACTGGGCGAGGACCACCGCTGTGCCTATGAGACCGATCCGGCCCGGGCGCTGAAGATCGCTGCCGGCCGCGTCGACCTGGTCGTGCTTAATCTCCTGGCGAAATCCTTCGATCCTCTGCGCTGGGTGGCGCAAATGCGGTCCAACGAAGCCACGCGCCAGCGCCCCATCCTGGCTATCGTCAATGCCGACGAACGCAAGCGGATGCTGAAGGCCCTCGAACTGGGCGTCAATGACGTGGTGCCGCGTCCAGTCGATATGCAGGAACTGCGCGTACGCGCCAAGACCCAGATCCGGCGCAAGCGCTACGGCGACTTCCTGCGCAACATCCTGGACCGCAGTCTGGAACTGGCGGTCACCGATCCCTTGACCGGCCTGAACAATCGCCGCTTCCTGGATCACCAGCTCAGTGTCCACCTGTCGCGCCATATCAAGGGCGGACCGGTGGTTTCGGTGCTGATGCTGGATATCGATTTCTTCAAGAAGATCAATGACGGCTTCGGCCATGACGCCGGCGACGAGGTTCTGCGTGAATTCGCCCGTCGGGTCAGCCTGTCGGTCCGCGCCATCGATATGGCTTGCCGCTATGGCGGTGAGGAATTCGTGGTGCTGATGCCGGAAACCGAAGACCGCGATGCGCTGAATATCGCCGAGCGTGTACGCGCCCAGATCGCCGACCAGCCCTTCGTTCTGGCCGACGGCCGGCAACTGGATGTGACGGTGTCGGTCGGGGTATCGACCTCGCGCGGGTTAGGCGATTCGCCTGAAACGCTCATCAAGCGCGCCGACGAGGCCGTCTACGAGGCAAAGCAGTCCGGCCGCAACAAGGTCGTCGTCAGGGCTGCGGCTTAACCCCCGCAGCAGACCGCCCACCAGGAATTCTACCAAAGCCATCGCAGCGTCTGTCAGGGACGGTGTCACCTCGCTCGGTTTGCGCAGGCACGAAAAAGCCGCGTCCGAATCAAAAACTCAAAAACGCGGCCAAATCAATCAACCGGGCGAGGGGACCTCACCTGGAATAACAGCAAAGGGAAGATCCTACTTGATCTTGCCTTCCTTGAAGTCGACATGCTTGCGCACGACCGGATCGTACTTCTTCAGTACCATCTTTTCGGTCTTGGTGCGGGCGTTCTTCTTGGTCACGTAGAAGAAGCCGGTGTCCGCCGTCGAGTTCAGGCGGATCTTGATGGAGGCGGGCTTCGCCATGGCTAAAGTCCTTAGAGTTACGGTCGCACGAAGAGTGCGCGGAAAATAAGAGCGCGGAACATACTCACGGAGCCAGCAAAGTCAACCGCCAATCCCGCAATTTGGCGGAATATTTGTGGCGGTTGCGCCTGGGGCCGCCAAACCGGGGATTGACACGCCACCGTCATGGTCTTCACTAGACCGCGCAGGAGACAACCCATGGATACAAATTCGCCCGCCCGACCGGTTGCTGTCAAGGCCCTGGAGGTCGCAACGCGCACCCGGCCCTCCAACTATCCTGAACCCTATTTCTCGATGATGGCCGGGCGCGAAAAGCGCACCTTGGGCGATCTGTTCGGGCTGAGCAATTTCGGCGTCAACCTGGTGCGCATCCTGCCCGGCGGCCAGTCGGCACTGCGCCACTGGCATACCCGTCAGGACGAGTTCGTCTATGTCGTGTCTGGCCGGCCCATCCTGATCACCGACGCCGGCGAAACCCAGCTGGAGCCTGGCATGTGCGCCGGCTTCAAGGCGGGTGTGGCCGACGGTCACCGGGTGGTCAACCGCACGGACGAAGAGGTCGTGTATCTGGAGGTCGGCGACCGCACGCCGGGTGACGCAGCCACCTATCCCGACGACGATATCCAGGCCAATCAGATCGACGGCCAGTGGGTGTTTACCCATAAGGACGGATCGGCGTTTCCATGATCTTTCGCGAACAGGCACCGTCCTCTGACCTTGCCGCTGTGATCGACCGGTTCTGGTATTTTGAGCCCGAAGCCATCGATCCCGAAAGCTACGAGCACGTCATTGTGCCCGAAGGCACGGCCGGCCTGTGCCTGATCGAGCCCATCCCGCAGATCGGCGCCTTCATCAGCCTGACCGGGCCGGCGGAGCGGGCGGTGCGCGTGCCGGTCCAGCGTGGTCTGCGCTACTGGGGCCTGCGCCTGCGCACCGGCGCCATTCGCGCCGTGCTGGGCCTGGAGGCGGAAACCCTGACCAACGGCATGGTTTATCTGCTCGCCGCCGTGCCGGTCCTAGGGGCGGAGATGATGGCAGCCTGCTGTGGTGCGTCGTCCCTGACCGACTTCGCCGCCCGCTTCGAAGCCGTGGCACGCCGCCATGTTCAGCCTGACCGGCTGGACTCGACCGTCTGCGAGATGGTGCGACGGATCCATTCGGGTGACGGCTTTACGCCCCTGGCGGAGATCGTGACCGGATTTGATATTGGCGAGCGCCAGCTGCGCCGACGGTTCCTGAAGGAGACCGGCCTGACGCCCAAGATCTATGCCCGGCTGCGGCGGGTGCGCCGGGCGGTGCTCGACCTGGCTTACGAGCGGCCCAAACAGGTGGCGGCGGTGTCCTATGACCACGGCTATGCCGACCAGCCCCATTTCACGCGCGAACTGAAGGCGGTGTTCGACCTGTCGCCGCATCAGTTGTCGGCCTATCTTCACCAGATTCGCCTTTTCAACGTTCGGGACGTCGACGATGTCCGAAACCTTCAAGCCGGGCGTAACGCGGCGGAGTAGACTGTCACCATCATCAGGAGACGATTATGTTCAAAGCTATTGTATGCGCTGCGGCCCTCGCGGCCATGAGTGTATCGGCGGTCTGCGCCCAGGAAGCTGCCAAACCGGCGGCCAACGCTGCCGCCATCGCCAAGCTGGACGGCATGAAGGGCGTGTGGAAGGGGGAGGCCCAGGGCTTCAACCAGAGCGGCCCATTCAAGCTGACCCAGACCGAGCGCGTCGGTACCATGCTGGGCGGCGATGTCCTGGTCATCGAGGGGCGCGGCTACGATCCGGCGGGTGCCTTGCAGTTCAACGCCTTTGCGATTCTGTCGTGGAGCAACGACAAGCAGAAGTACGAGCTTCAGGCCTACAATGCCGGCCGTTCGGGGACGTTCAAGTTCGATCTGACGCCGACCGGAGCGGTATGGGAAATCCCGGCCGGACCGAATGCCCGCGTGGTCAACACCATCACGCTCAGCGGCGATACCTGGCATGAGGTTCAGGAATATGTCGCCGAAGGTCAGCCGGCGCGGAAAATCTTCGAAATGAACCTGAAGCGCGTGTCCGAAACCGAATGGCCGGCCGCCGGCGCGGTGACGCCGTAAGGATTGAAGGCACTCATGGGCGCGTAGCGCTCGCGGTGCATGCACCTTCCTCAGAGGGGGCAAATACGTCCTGAAGTTCGTGTTGTTCGTGTTGTTCGTGGTCAAAATCTTACCGTGGGATGTCAGACCAACGACGGTAAGGGATTCACCACGAACAACACGAACTTCAGGATGAGCGGGAACGTTTCGGGTTGAAACGCGCGAAATGCGCCTGTGGTGCCGTTCCAGGCCTACCTTTTCTTCTTCTTCATGTTCTTGACGCCGGGTTTTGGGCCTTTCGGCTCGTCACGGAAGCCCGGCTTTTTCGTCGGCTTGCCGCGCACATTCGGTGTCTTTACCCGATTGCGCATCCCCAGCCGCGGCCGGGGTGCACCAGGGTCACCGACTTCAGGTTCGCTCAGCACCTTGAACACCAGCCCGCCGGTGATCGGCATAGCCTCCATCAGTTCGACCTCGATCGTCGCCCCCAGCCGCCAGCGATAACCATGGCGCTCGCCGATCAGGGCGTGCTGGACATCGTCATGGACGTAATAGTCGTCCCGCAGCGACGACACGGGAATGATCCCGTCGGCGCCGGTATCGGTCAGCTTTACGAACAACCCGAACCGCGTCACGCCGACGATCCGGCCCTGGAAGGTCGCCCCGACCTTGTCGTGAAGGTAGGAGGCGATATAGCGCTCGATGGCCTCGCGCTCGGCCTGCATCGAGCGGCGCTCGGTGGCCGTGATATGCTCTGCCGTATCCTGCAAGGTCTTGATCTCGTAATCCGTCAAGCCATCGTCGCCCAGTTTCAGCGCCCGGATCAGTGCCCGGTGGACCACCAGGTCGGCATAGCGCCGGATGGGTGAGGTGAAGTGGCCATAGTGGTCCAGGTTCAGTCCGAAATGCCCAAAATTTTCCGGGCTGTAATGGGCCTGCATCTGGGTGCGCAGGACCACCTCATTGATGATCTCGGCGTGCGGGCCTTCCTTCTGCGATTCCAGCAACTGGTTGAACCGCGGCGTGCGCGGCGGCTCGCCCTTGGCCCACGGCAGCCCCAGGGTGGCCAGGAAGTCGGCCAGGTTGTTGATCTTCTCCAGGCTGGGCGCTTCGTGGACGCGATAGATCAGTGGCGTCTTGTGCTTTTGCAGCGTCTCGGCGGCCGAGACATTGGCCTGGATCATCATCTCTTCGATCAACTGCATGGCGTCGAGCGACACCCGTCGCTCGATCCGCTCGACATTGCCGTCCTTGTCGAGATAGACGCGGCGTTCCGGCGAATTGATCTGTAGGGGCTGGCGGACCTGGCGGCCGCGCGTCAGGCAGGCATGGGCCGCCCACAACGGCTTCAGCAGGCTGTCCAGGATAGGACCGGTCTTGTCGTCAGGCGTACCGTCGATGGCGGCCTGGGCCTGTTCGTAGGACAGTTTCGCCGCCGATCGCATCAGGCCGCGGACGAACTTGTGGCTGATCTTGCGGCCTTCGCGATCGAAAACCATGCGCACGGCCAGGGTGGCGCGATTCTCGCCCTCCTGGAGGCTGCACAGACCGCTTGACAGCACGTGCGGCAGCATCGGTTCGACGCGGTCGGGGAAGTAGGTCGAATTGCCCTTGTCGCGGGCGTCGCGATCGAGGCTGGAGCCCGGCGTGACATAGTGGGCGACGTCGGCGATGGCCACCCACACCACCCACCCGTCGGGATTGGCGGCATCGTCGTCGGCGTGGGCGTAGACGGCGTCATCGTGGTCCTTGGCGTCGACAGGGTCGATCGTGACAAAGGGAAGATCGCGCAGGTCGGTGCGCTTGCCGAGGCCAGGCGCCTGGGCCGACTTGGCCTCATCCTCGGTTGAGGTCTGGAAGCCAATGGGCAGACCATGGCTGTGGATAGCCATGACCGAGGCGATCTTGGGCGAATCCTCCTTGCCGATGACCTCGAGAACGCGGGCGGGCTTGGGGCCGAACCGGTGCGTGCCGCCGACGGGGGCCGCGACCACGACATCGCCGTCTTCCAGCGTGTCGAGGTTTGAGCCAGTCAGGATATAGCTGTCCTTTTCCTTGCGGATCACCGATTCCAGGCGGATCTCGCGCTTGCCGATGCGAACGACACCGACAAGTTTCGGGGCACCCTGGTCGAGGATCTTGATCAGGTGGGCAATCCAGCCATCGGCGGCTTTCTCGAAGCGCACATACAGCCGGTCACCGAGCTTGGGCGGGGTTTGCTGGACAGATTTCTTGAGTGGCGCCAGGCGGGCCAGCGGCACAGCCTCATTTTGCGTTGCGCTACCGCTTCGCTGCTTGAGCGCATCGGGCTTCCCCCACCTGGCCCACAACTCGCCGTCAATATCCTGTTCGACGACCTCGACGACGCCGGTCTCGGGAAGTTGCCCCATGGCGCCGAAGGTCTTGCGGCCACGTTTGTCGAGCTTGCCGCCGTCAGCCAGGGCTTTCAGCCGCTGGCGAAGGGCACGGCGGTCTTCGCCCTTGAGGCCGAACTGCTTGGCGAGGTCACCGACATCGACTTCGCGCGAGGCCTGCAAAGCTTCCAGGAGGGTTTTATCGTCCGGCAGTCCGGACGGGGCGCGCGGGGCATCTGCCTTGACCGCGCGAAAAGGTTTCTTCTGTTTCATTCCCGCTAATGTAGGGATTCGTCGGCGACTATGCCAATCTTATTTCAACCGCCCGGTACACGGATCTGTTTTGCCAGGAACTTGTAACGTGGCTCATCCACATCCAATTTCATGATCCCGGCGATGGCGAGAATGTCTGCCATCTCAATCTTCGAGATCGGAATATCGTCTTCGATCAGGAAATCAGCCAGCACTTCAAGCGCCAAGCCATTTTCATTATGCTGAACATAATCGATGACTTGGGCGGTCCTTTCACCATCCAGGCGGTCGGCAAAAAGGTCGGTTAACCCGGCTATTCGCTGCTGGAGGAAGACGTAAAAGGCGTGCCGCTTTTTCGGATCATCCTTTACGTCCTCCCACTTCATAGCTACGCCGTCTTTGCTTTCTTGGCAGGGGCCTTTTTCGCGGTGGTGGCCTTCTTGGCAGCGGGTTTCTTGGCCGCAGCCTTCTTCGCCGGGGCCTTCTTGCTCGTCACACCACCCTTGGCGGCGATCAAAGCCAGGGCCTGTTCGACCGTCACCGTCTCCGGCGTCATTTCCTTAGGCAGGGTGGCATTGACCTTGCCGCATTTGACGTACGGACCGTAGCGCCCGGCCATCACCTGGATCTTGTCGCCGCTCTCTGGATGGTCGCCCAGTTCCTTCAAAGCCGCCGCCGCACCGGCTCGGCCGGGACGGCCACCGCCCGCGCGCTTCTCGGCGATCAGGGTGACGGCGCGATTCAGGCCGACTTCAAATATTTCCTCAAAACCGGAAAGGTTGGCAAAGGTGCCGTCCGACGCCACGAAGGGACCGAACCGGCCCAGGCCCGCCGTAATCGGCTTGCCGTCTTCCGGATTGACCCCGACCGTGCGCGGCAGGCTGAGCAGTTTCAGCGCACGCTCCAGATCGATGGTGGCCGGCGGCCAAGCTTTCGGCAGGCTGGAACGTTTAGGTTTATCCTCTTTCGATTCGGCTTCGCCAAGCTGCACATAGGGTCCAAAGCGGCCGATCTTCAGCGAAACCATCTTGCCGGTTTCGGGATCGGCCCCGAGGTCGCGATCGCCGGACGCTTCTGAATTACCTTCAGAATCCGGCGAACCAACTGGGCGGGTAAACTTGCACTCCGGATAGTTGGAGCAGCCGATAAAGGCGCCGAAACGCGATGTTTTCAGGCTGAGCAAACCGGTCGAACAGGTCGGGCAGGCGCGTGGGTTCGACCCGTCACCCTTGTCCGGGAAGATGTGCGGCCCCAAGGCTTCGTTCAGCGTGTCCAGCACCTGGGTGACGCGCAGTTCGGTCATGCCGTCGGCAGCAGCATGGAAATCTGTCCAGAAATCTCGAAGTAATTGCTTCCAGTTCAGTTCACCAGCCGACACCAGGTCGAGCTTCTCTTCCAGGTCAGCGGTGAAGTCGTACTGGACATATTTGTGGAAGAACTGATCCAGGAAGGCGGTGACCAGACGGCCCTTGTCCTCCGGGATGAAGCGATTCTTGTCCATGCGGACATAGGCGCGGTCGCGCAGCACGGTCAGGATCGAGGCATAGGTCGACGGCCGGCCGATGCCCAGCTCTTCCAACTTCTTCACCAGGGTGGCTTCGGAATAGCGCGCCGGCGGTTCAGTAAAGTGCTGGGCCGGCTTAATCTCATGCACCTGGGTGGCGGTGCCGGCGCGGACGGCGGGCAGGCGGCCGCCGTCTTCGTCCTCAACCTCGTCCTTGCCTTCTTCGTAGACCGCCAGATAACCATCGAAGGTGATGACCTGGCCGGTAGCGCGCAGACCCGTCTGCTTGTCGCTGGACAGGATGCTGATGACCGTGTTCTCGACGCGGGCGGCCTCCATCTGCGAGGCGACTGTGCGCTTCCAGATCAGCTCATACAGACGCGCCTGGTCGGGATCCAGATGACGCAGGGTGTCCGGGCGGCGGAACATGGAGGTCGGGCGGATGGCTTCGTGGGCCTCCTGGGCGTTCTTCGCCTTGACCTTATAATGGCGTGGTTCAGCGGGAACATAGGCCGCGCCGAAACGCTCGCCGATCATGCGGCGATTCTCGGCGATGGCATTGGGTTCGATAAAGACGCCGTCGGTCCGCATATAGGTGATCAGACCGGTCGTCTCGCCGCCGATATCGACACCTTCGTACAGTTTCTGGGCCGTCTGCATGGTGCGCGACGCCGAGAAGCCCAGTTTGCGCGCGGCTTCCTGTTGTAGGGTCGAGGTTGTGAAGGGCGGGGGCGGGGTTTTGCGGCCGGGCTTTTGTTCGACGTCCTCGATCGAGAAGGACGATGTCTGTATGGTGTCGCGTGCGGCATGGGCCAGGACTTCGCTGTTCAAGTCGAACTTGGCCAGCTTCTTGCCGGCCAGTTGTACCAGCCGCGCGGTGAAGGGCGGTGACTCGGCGGAAACCTCACTCTCGACGGTCCAATATTCCTCGGTCCTGAACTTTTCGATCTCGATTTCGCGGTCGACGACAATCTTCAGCGCCACCGACTGAACCCGGCCGGCCGAACGGGCGCCCGGCAGCTTGCGCCACAGCACGGGCGACAGGGTGAAACCGACCAGGTAGTCGAGGGCGCGGCGGGCCAGATAGGCCTCGACCAGCTCCATATCGAGCTCGCGCGGCGCGGCCATGGCCGCCTGCACCGCTGACTGGGTGATGGCGTTGAAGGTGACTCTCTGGACGACCTTGTCCTTCAGTACGCGCTTCTTGGTAAGGACTTCCAGCACGTGCCACGAAATGGCTTCCCCTTCGCGGTCGGGGTCGGTGGCCAGGATGACACGGTCGGCCGATTTGACGGCATCGGCGATATCGCTGAGTCGCTTGGATGACTTGGGATCCATGTCCCAGGTCATGGCGAAGTCCTCGTCGGGCTTCACTGATCCGTCCTTCGACGGAAGGTCGCGGATGTGGCCATAGGAGGCCAGGACCGTGTAGCCCTTGCCGAGATACTTGTTGATGGTTTTGGCCTTGGCCGGGCTTTCAACAATAACGACGGTCATGAAGTCTCTTTAAAAATATTCGGTTTCGCGCGGGAGGGGAGAAGGCGACGCGGCGCCCTGGCAGCCGGTCCGGCCGTCGATGGCAGGCATACATGCTAATCGATTCTGTCTGTGTCAACGGTTATGGCTGTGGACCGCATTTTGCTGAGCGGGGGAGGGTAAGGCCGCGGTGGGCGATTTTTTTTACAAAATCAGCATCTTATTGCTTAGCCGCTGTCTACCAGTTTCCTGTGACATTTCCTGTCAGCTAGCGACGTAGCCTCCCTCGACCTCGGTTATCAGGCCGGCGATCTCAAGTTCGCACAGGGCGCTGAGCGCCACATGGACCGGCGCACCCGCCAGACGGATAAGCTCGTCGCGCGAAACCGGCGTCGCCCCGGCCAGTTCGCGCAGGCGTCGGGCAGCTTTGGCGATATCGCCATCCTGGCCGTCGGTCGGGAAGATCAGCGGGGGCACCGGCCAGCGTGGCGAAGGCTGCGCAAAGACGCCGAACTGGGTTTCCAGCACCCGGATGATATCCTCGGCGCTCTCGCACAGGGTGGCGCCCTGGCGCAGCAGGTCGTTGCTGCCGCGCGCCCGAGGATCCAGCGGCGAGCCCGGCACCGCAAAGACTTCGCGGTTCTGTTCCAGCGCCAGCCGCGCGGTGATGAGCGAGCCCGACCGCAGTTCCGCCTCGACCACCACCACGCCTAAAGACAACCCCGAAATCAGTCGGTTGCGGCGGGGAAAGTCGCGCGCCTGGGCGGTGTAACCGACCGGACTTTCCGAGACCAGCAGACCCTGTTCGCGCAGGCGTTGGTAAAGGGCGGCATTATCCGGCGGGTAGACATCGTCGATTCCGCCGCCCAGGACCGCGATGGTGCCGGTGGTAAGCGTCGTCTCATGCGCCCGCGCATCGATGCCGCGCGCCATACCTGATACGACCTGAAACCCGGCAGCCCCCAGTTCATGCGCCAGGATCTGGGCCATCTTCTGGCCGGCGGCCGAGGCATTGCGGGCGCCGACAATGGCCACGGCCCGCGTGTGGGGTTTCAGGGGGCCGAGCGTCCACAGGACGGGCGGGGCGGCATCGACCTGGCTCAGCAGGGCCGGGTAGTCGGAGTCCCCCAGAAGCACGAGCCGGGCGCCGATGGCTTCGGCGCGCGCCAACTCGTCGTCGATGCGGGCCTGCGGGACCGCGACGAAGGTTCCGCCTGTCTGTTTGACGAGATTGGGGAGTTCTTGCAGGGCGCGTTCGGCCGAGCCGAATCGCAGCATAAGGCTGGCAAAATTGACCGGTCCGACCCGGTTGGTGCGCGCCAGCCGCAGCCGGGCGATGCGTTCGGCGTCACTGTCGGCGGCGGCGATGCGTTCGAAAGGCAAAAAATTTGTGCTCCGAAATCTGCAACGGAGACGCTAACAGGAGTGGGCTGCCATCGCAAGATGCCGGTTATGCCCGATTTGTGACTCGCGTCCCAGGTAAGACGGCTTGATTCGTCATAAAGGCGCGGTAAAAGCATAGCGGGCGGATAAGGTTTTAGTAGCGTACGAACCACGCCACCATGCCCGAAAGCGTATGTATCGGGCTTACATTCGTTTTCGGAGATTTTAGGATGACGTACATTTACGGTACGGTCGGCACAAATGGTACCAACGGTACAGCCGGCACCAATTCAACCAATGGCACGGTCAACGGCACCAGCGGCAGTGCCGGGACGGCGGCGACTTCGGGGCAGTCCCTGACTTTCCTGATGGATCAGGATGACTGGGATCCCGCGCTATATCTCGTAGGCGGCAGTGGTGGCTATGGCGCCTATGGCGGCGCGGGTGGTTCGGGCTATTACACGACTACCAATAACTACAATGGCGCTGGTTATCTGGTTTCGCGCAACACCGCTGTATCGGACGGCGGCAATGGCGGCGCCGCGGGCAAAGGTGGCAACGGCGGCCATTCCACGCTTACCGCGTCGAGCCTGATCGCCATCGACAACCAACACCTCGAGACCCAAGGCGGCAGCGGGAACGCTGGTTACACCGGTGGCACCGGTGGCAGCACTTACAATGGCTATTACGTCAACAATCCTTACGCCAATGGCTACTACGTCGGACCGACCCTTTATTATTATGGCTTCACAGAAACACAGGCTGGTGGCTACGGCGGTTTCGGCGGCGCGGGCTCAGCCGGCGGCACGGGGGGCAACGGCACGACCACGGCTGATGCTTCAACCTTCATGGGCTATTACACCACCGTACGCGCCTATGGCGGTGGTGGCAATTATGGCGGCTCCGGCGGTGGCGGTGGCAATGGCGGCCATGGTGGCGACGGCGGCGTCGGTGGTGCGGGTGGCAACGGCGGCAAGGCGACGGTCAATGTCACCAACAGCTTCGGCAACTTTTACGGCAATACGACTCTAAGTGCCCAGGGTGGTTTGGGCTATGCCGGTGGTACCGGCGGTAATGGCGGCACGGGCACAACCAATTCCTATGATTATACGGCGCCGGGTGTTTATACCTATAGCCAGACCTTCGACCACGGTTCGGGCGGCATTGGCGGCAAGGGGGGTAACGGCGGTTCGGCCGTCATCAACTACACCGGTAACACCATCGTGGGCGACAACACCGCTGAAACCTTCTACCTCTACAACACCCTTGCCTCCGGCCTGCGCGGCGTCGGGGGCGTCGGCGGTTATCACGGCGGGACCACAACCCGGGCCAGCAGCGGCGCCAACGGCGTCACAGGGTCGACCGACCTGACCATTTCCGGCAACACCTTCGACGGTGGTGCCGGCAACGACACGTTTTACTTCTACATCCTCCATACCTCGGCCGACCAGTCGAGCTTTGGCAGCCTGGGCGCGATCGTCGTCGACCTGAACGCAGGTACCTTTGTCTTCGGTGGCAACAGCAATGCCATCCTGAATGTCGAGAACGTCACCATCAACGCGCTGGAGCGCTACTACAATGCCTCCAGCGTCCTGGTCGACGCCACGCCGGGCGTCTCCCTGACGGGCAGCAACACCAATAACACCCTGACGACAGCCACGGGCAATGACAGCCTGTGGGGCCTGGGCGGCAACGACGCCCTGGATGGAGGTGCTGGCGCCGATGCCATGAATGGTGGCGCGGGTGACGACACCTACTCGGTCGACAATGTCGGTGATACGGTGTCAGAAACCACGTTAGGCAGCGATTCCGGTGGGTATGACCTGGTCAATGCCTCGGTGACCTACACCTTGGCCGACTATGTCGAGGCCCTGACTCTGGGAGGCTATGTCAACACTGACGGTACCGGCAATGCTAGCGACAACGTCATCAACGGCAGCTACTATGTCAATGTTCTCAATGGCCTGGGTGGCAAGGACCGCATCTTCGGCAGCAACGGCAACGACACCTTGAACGGTGGGGATGGCAATGACTATCTCGACGGCGGAGCCGATGTCGATTCGATGATCGGCGGCCTGGGCGACGACACCTTTATCATCACCCAAGTGGGCGATATCGCCGTAGAAGCGGCCGGCGAGGGCAAGGATACCGTGCTGTCGTCCATCACCTACTCGCTGGTGGGGCAGGTGATCGAGAACCTGACCCTGACCGGGTCTTCCACCATCAATGGCACCGGCAATGGCGTCGGCAATGTCATTATCGGCAACTACTACAACAACGTGCTGAACGGCGGAGCCGGCGCCGACACACTGATCGGCGGTAACGGCAACGACACCTATGTCGTTGATGTGGCCGGCGATATCGTGACGGAAGCGCCCGCTCAAGGCACGGACACGGTCGAATCGTCTATCACCTGGACGTTGAAAACCAATCTGGAGAACCTGACCCTGACAGGTGCCGTTAACATCAACGGCACCGGCAATGCCGGCAACAATGTCATCACCGGCAATTCCGGGACAAACGCTTTGTCCGGCGGCGCGGGTAACGACAGCTATTACATCCAGAACACCACCGACACGATCAGCGAATCGACCGGCAATGGCACAGACATTATCTATTCGTCAGTAAGCTACACCCTGTTCGGCGCGGTTGAGACCCTGGCCCTGACCGGTGCCACCAACATTGATGCCACCGGCAACTCGCTGGTCAACACGCTGATCGGCAACGACGGCGACAATGTTCTGAACGGCAAGGGCGGGGCGGATACCTTCACGGGTGGGCTTGGTTCGGATACCTTTTTCTTCCAGACCAGCAGCGGCGCTGACCGGATCACCGATTTCAACGCTGCCCAGAACGACTGGATCAATGTCAACGCCTACTCCGGCGGCGTGGTCAATGGCGGCGGGGTGACCATCACCGATGCCGGCGGCGGCAACACCCTGATTACCATGGGGGCCAACAACATCACTGTGCTCGGCGTCGCCTATAACGACGCCGGCCTGCTGAGCCATATTATCTGGTAAGTAGGATCGCGCACGATCTGAAAAGAGCCCCGGCTATTCAATAGCCGGGGTTTCTTTTTTGGCGCCGATCTTCGGCTCCTCGCCTTTGAGAAGGCGGCGGATATTGTCGCGGTGGCGGATATAGATCAGGACGGCCATGAACACGGCCATCCCCAGGAACGGGTAGGGCTGGTCAAACACAAAGGCTGAAAGCGGCACCACGAGGGCTGCGGCCACCAGGGCGGACAGCGAGGAGATGCGGAAAATCGCCGCCGTCAGCAGCCACAGTCCGGCGGCCAGAAGGCCCATCGGCCAGGCGGCAGCAAACAGGGTGCCCAGGAAGGTCGCAACGCCCTTGCCGCCCTTGAAACGCAGCCACACCGGAAACAGGTGGCCCAGGAAGGCAGCCGCGCCGGACAGAGCCATGGCCTGGCGGCGGGTTTCGATATCAGCCCCGATCAGGAAGGTAACCAGCAAGGCCAGCCCCACCGCGGCCGCACCTTTTCCTGTGTCGCCGAGAAAGGTGATGAGGGCCAGGTCCTTGCGGCCCGTGCGCAACACATTGGTGGCGCCGATATTGCCCGATCCGACGCTGCGGATATCGATGCCGGCCAGCCGCGTCGAGACATAGCCGAACGGGATCGAACCCAGCAGGTAGCCACCGGCCAGGGCGAGGGCAAAGATCAGAAGATCAGGAGGCGTGTTCAAATTTTCGGCCTGCCAAGCGCATCCCCAAAGGGATGCGCGTTAAAACTATCATTGGAGCGCCGATCCGATCTCATCGGATCGAAAAAGCGCTCTAACCTTGATCGTAGACGAGACGTCCGTCCACGAAGGTTTTCAACACCTTGCCCTGTAGCGTGCGATTCTCAAAGGGTGAGTTCTTCGATTTCGACAGGATGTCGCGTTCGCGCAACGCAAACGGCGCGTCGATGTCGACCATAATCAGGTCGGCGGGTGCTCCCCTGGCCAGCCGTCCTGCCTCCAGACCGAGGATCTGGGCCGGGTTTATGGTCACGGCGCGGATCAGGTCCAGCAATGGCACCTCGGCATCCAGGTGCAGGCCTATCAGGGCCGGCAGCAGGGTCTGCAGCCCAATAGCGCCGGGCGCGGCTTCCGAGAACGGCAGGCGCTTGTCCTCTGCCGGGGCAGGGCAGTGGTTGGACACCACGACATCGATCAGCCCGCTTTCCAGCGCCGCCACTAGGGCCTGGCGGTCGCGTTCCGAGCGCAGCGGCGGGTCGAGCCGGTAGAAGGTACGATAGTCGCCGATATCGATCTCGTTGAACACCAGATGGTTGATGCTGGCCGAGGCATAAACTTCCAGCCCCTTGGCCTTGGCGCGTTCCAGAGAGCCCAGACCTTCGCGGGTCGAGATCTGGTCGACCAGGAAACGCGCACCGGTGAGTTCGGCCAGGGCCAGGTCGCGCTCCAGGGCGATGCGCTCGGACAGGGCGGTCACGGACGGCAGGCCCATCCGCATGGCCATCTCGCCCGAGGTGGCGACGGCGCCTTCCGACAGCCACGGCTCCTTGGGGCGGTGAGCGATCAGGGCGTTGAAACCATTGGCATAGGTCAGCACGCGGCTGAGGATCTTGCTGTTGACGATCGGGCGGTCGACATCGGTGAAATAGACCGCGCCGGCCTGGACCATCAGGCCGATCTCGGCCAGGTGCTTGCCGTCGGCGCCCTTAGTGGCGGCACCGGCCGGGTAAACGTGGACCAGTTCGATGTCGCGGGCCCGGCGCAGGATGAAATCGACCATGGCCGGTCCGTCGATGACCGGATCGGTGTCGGGCTGGACCACGAAGCTGGTCACGCCACCGGCGGCGGCAGCCAGGCTGGCCGATTTCAGGGTTTCCTTCGGTTCGGAGCCGGGCTCGCCGGTCTTGACCCGCATGTCGATCAGGCCCGGCATGACGGCGTTGCCGTCGCAGTCGATGACCTTCATCCCAACCTGTCCGGCGGGCGGATGTTCGCCGTGGATGATATCGGTGATGACGCCGTCGGCGATAATGACCGAACCGGGGCCGTCATAATCACTGGCCGGATCGACCAGGCGGGCGTTGACGAAAGCAATGGCGGCTGAATCAGACATGGATGCCACCCATTTGAGCAACGTCTATTTTCTTATACTCCCCCGCTATGCGGGGGAGGTGGCTGCCCGCGAAAGCGTGCAGTCGGAGGAGGAATTTCTTGGCACCGAACTCTGGGGAACAGACCTTAAGCGACCGCACCGACGGAGGGCCAAATCCCCCTCCGTCTGGTCGCTCCGCTCCCATCCACCTCCCCCGCATAGCGGGGAGTGTAAGCTATTATTCGGCGTTCGCTGGAAGGGTTCATCGATCATTCTCCAGCCGGGCGGACAGCGAGGCCAGCACAGCCATGCGGGCGGCGACGCCCATCTCGACCTGGTCCTGAATCAGCGACACCGACAGATCGTCGGCGACCTCCGAATCGATCTCGATGCCGCGGTTCATCGGCCCCGGATGCATGACGCGGACATTTTTCGCCGCCACGGCCAGCTTTTCGCGATCCAGGCCGAAGAAGCGGTAATATTCCCGCGCCGACGGGATAAAAGCGCCGTCCATGCGTTCCAACTGCAGTCGCAGCATCATCACCACGTTCGCGCCGGCAATACCTTCGCGCATGTCGTGATAGACCTCGACGCCCCATTGGTCGGCATCGCCGGGGATCAGGGTCGGTGGTCCGACCAGCCGGACATTCGCGCCCATATTGCTGAGCAGGATGAGGTTGGAGCGGGCGACGCGGCTGTGGGCGACATCGCCACAGATGGCAACGGTCAGACCATCGACATGGCCGAAGGCCCGGCGGATCGACAACATGTCCAGCAGGGCCTGGGTCGGGTGCTGATGCTGGCCGTCGCCGGCATTGATCACCGAACAACCGACCTTCTGCGACAGCAGGGCCGCGGCTCCGGAGGCCGAATGGCGCACCACCAGCAGATCGGGCTTCATGGCGTTCAAGGTCACGGCCGTATCGATCAGGGTCTCGCCCTTGGCGACCGACGAGGTCTTCATGCTCATATTGACCGTATCGGCGCCCAGGCGCTTGCCGGCGATCTCGAAGCTGGACTGGGTCCGCGTCGAGTTCTCGAAGAACATGTTGACCAGGGTGCGGCCCTTGAGCAGGTCCAGTTTCTTGGTGGTCTGGCGGTTCAGGTCGACGAAGACATCAGCCAGGTCCAGCAGCGCCATGATGTCAGGCGGATCCAGGTCTTGGGCGGCGAGGAAGTGGCGCTTGGGGAAGGCACTCAGCCGCGCGCCGATCAGGTCGTTGACATTTGAGTCGCTGGGAGACATTTCGAATTCCACCATTTGGCTGCCTTGTGGCCAATAATGGTCAAAAGCACAAGCGGAAGGATGACAGTTTCATGAAAAGCCAGTCTCAAAAGGCGGCCGATTTCGCTGCACTGCATCAATCAGGTTGCTTTGTCATCCCTAACCCCTGGGACCGCGGTTCAGCGCTGATGCTGGCGGGCTTGGGTTTCAAGGCCCTGACCACGACCAGCGCCGGCTATGCGCGCTCGATCGGTGTGACAGATTATCGCGCCGGCCGGGATCACGTTCTGGCCCACTGCCGCGATCTGGTGGACGCGACGGATCTGCCCCTGGCGGCCGACCTGGAGGACGGTTTCGGACCGACGCCGCAAGACTGCGCTGAAACGATTCGTCAGGGTGCCGAAGCGGGTCTGGTCGGCGGTTCGATCGAGGACTGGCGCGCCGACGGGACCTTCTACGACATCGAAGCCGCAGCTGACCGCATACGAGCTGCCGCCGAAGCGGCGCGGTCGCTGAGCTTTCCGTTTCAACTGGTGGCGCGGTGCGAGAACTATCTGCGCGGTCGGCCGGATTTCGCCGATACGGTTCGCCGGCTCCAGGCCTATCAGGAGGCGGGAGCCGATGTATTGTATGCGCCGTGCCTGACGACGGCCGACGAGTACACGACTCTGCTGCGTGAGGTCGACCGACCGGTCAATGCTTTGGGGGGAATTGGAAATCCGCCGCTGACGGTGTCAGAACTGGCGGCACTGGGCGTGCGCCGGATCAGCCTGGGCAGCCTTCTGCATTCGGCGGCCGTGACAGCCTTCCTGAAGGCTGCAACCGATGAGAGCTTCGGCTTTGTCGCGGGCCTGACCTCGGGCGGAGACCTGGACCAGTTGCTGGAAAAAGGCTCCGGAAGTTAGGTCACAGTTGCTTAGGGACACTCGCGTCGAAGGTAAACCAACCGGCCAGGCAGCGGCGGTACCGAAATAGTCTCTTGGCTGACAAGGATTTCACAGGCGTAGGTAGTTCCGTTCATCCCTTCGAAATCTGTCAACGCCTCTGCGACCTCCTCCATGTCTTCGGCGTCTTCCTCGGCCAGGACAAAGCGTATCATCCAATCGTCGTTCTCGTATGAAAGTGCGACCGACCGGATGTTGGGCGAAATAACGCCGAGCAGTGCTTGACCGAGTTCGACCGTTACCTCGTTCCAAATTGCCAAAGGTGGATAGGTCATCAGCTGTCTCCCTTTTCGGCCTTGTGAAGAGTTGGGACAGGATCCGCAACAAAAATCCCCGCCCAAAAGGACGAGGATTTCCAAGTGATCGCGTTGACCTTAACTTACTTAATTGACGCCATATTAATCACGAAGCGGTAGCGGACATCGGATTTAATGACACGCTCATAGGCGGTGTTGATCTCCTTGATATCGATCAGTTCGATATCCGAGACGATGTTGTGCTCGCCGCAGAAGTCCAGCATTTCCTGGGTTTCCTTGATCGAGCCGATGCACGATCCGGCCAGCGACCGGCGGCCCATGATCAGCGAGAAGGCATGGACGGGCACTGGATTTTCCGGCACCCCGACCAGAACCATGGTGCCGTCGATGGTCAGCAGGTTGAGATAGGCGTTCCAGTCGATCTGGGCTGACACCGTATTGATGACCAGGTCGAACGAACCCGCCAGCTTGGTGAAGGTTTCCGGATCATTGGTGGCGTAATAATGATCGGCGCCCAAACGAAGGGCGTCGTCCTTCTTGGACAGCGACTGGCTGAGCACCGTGACTTCGGCGCCCATGGCGTGGGCCAGCTTGACGCCCATATGGCCAAGACCGCCCAGCCCGACGATGGCGACCTTCTTGCCGGGACCGGCATTCCAGTGGCGCAGGGGCGAATAGAGCGTGATGCCGGCGCAGAGCAGGGGCGCGGCACCTGCCAGGTCCAGATTGCCTGGCACCGACAGGACGTAGCCTTCCTTGACCACGATATGGTCGGAATATCCGCCATAGGTCGGCAGGCCGTCGCGGTCGAGACTGTTATAGGTCTGGGCCAGTTGGTCCATCATATATTGCTCGCGATCGACGTCGCGTTGCTGGCACTTCATGCAGGAATCGACGAAACAGCCGACGCCGACCGTATCGCCTTCCTTGAAGCGCGACACCTTGGCGCCGACCTGGCGGACCTTGCCGACGATTTCGTGGCCGGGCACCATCGGGTAGATCCCGGGGAACCACTCATCGCGGACCTGGTGAATGTCAGAGTGGCAGACGCCGCTGTAAAGAATATCGATGACGACATCGTCGTCGTTAGGAGCCCGGCGTTCGAAGCTAAACGGCTCCAGCGGCGCTTTGGGGGAAAGCGCGGCATAGGCTTTGGCAGTTGTCATGTGGGGAGATCCTTGTGTTCGGACTCCCCGCATATGGTGTGGCTGTGCCGTTTTGTCAGGGTGGCGGTTGCAGTTTGCTGTGGATTTATTGCAGGTGAAAGACCGTCAGCAGCAACGGCATGGTGATGGCGCTCAAGGTGGTGGTCATGGCAACAATCCCGGCCATCAGCGGCGCGTCTCCGCCCATATGGCGTGCCTGCACATAGGCCGCCGCGGCACACGGCGCGGCGCCGCAGGCCAGGGCCACACCCTGCGCCAGCGCATCACCGCCCAGCGCATAGCAGATGCCCCAGGCCAGGACGGGCATGACCAGGACCTTGAATAGCGAAACCGAGGTCACAAGGATGGGTTTGCGGAACACATAGCCAAAGCTCAAGCCCGCCCCGGCCAAGATCAGCCCCGTCGGAATGGCCGCCTGGCCCAGCATGGTCAGCGAGCGTTCGGCAAATGGTATCGACGGGACTTTCAGGACGTTGAGGCTCAAGCCGATAAGACAGGACGCGAAGATCGGGTTGGTAAGCAGCGTCTTGGCCATCCACAGCGGTGTCTTGGCCGGCTGTTCGCCCTCGGGCTCGCCCCACTGGGCCAGCACCAGGATGCTGATCATGTTGGACGCCGGGATCAGGGCGCTGATCGCGACGGCCGCGATGGCGGTGGCGCGGTCACCGAAAATGACGGCGGCCACCGGAATAAAGACGAACGAATTAAACCGGATCAGGCCCTGGAAGACGCTGGTGAAGGTCGGTCCCGGCAGGTTGAGGACCGGTTTCAACCCGAACCCGACCGCCGAGCCGATCAACAGCGCGCCGACCACAGCAAGGCTGACCGGGCCGGCAGCAAATCCGCTCAGGTCGGCATGCCAGATGGCGGGGATCAGAAAACCGGGATAAAGGACATAGACGGCGAACTTCTCAATCGGTGCCCATACATTCAGAGGCAGGAAGCCCGACTTCTTCAGACCGTAGCCCAGCACGATCAGCAAGAAGACGGGTACGATCCCGTTGAGGATCGTCATCAGCGTCATTGTTTGCGCTCACGGCAGTTCGCTTCGCTCACGCCTCCGCGGGGGCGGCGAACGATCGCCGGCGCGCAGGACGTTCTTTTGGTGGACGCTGCGGGGAGATCGCGCATGTTCATGCTTTATCTCCTTTTATGCGGTCCAGCGCGCCCTGCAAAATATAGGCGGCGGCATTGCGGTCGATCACTTCGGCGCGTTTGGCGCGCGACAGGTCAGCCTCTTCGATCAGAAAGCGGTTCATCGCCGCCGACGACCAGCGTTCATCCCAGAAGGCAATAGGAACGTCACGTAAGCGCAACAGGTTCCGCGCGAAGGCCCGACACGACTGGGCGCGCGGGCCTTCGGTGCCGTCCATATTGACGGGCAGGCCAATCACCAGGCCCGCCGCTTCGCGCGCCTGCATCAGATGGAACAGCCGTTCGGCCTCATGGGTGAACTTGGTTTTGCGGATCAGTTCCAGCGGCGAGGCGAGGGTGAGCGAGATGTCGGACACGGCCACCCCGATGGTCTTTTCGCCCAGGTCGAGGCCCAGCAGGGCATGGCGCGCCGGTAAGCCCGCCTTTAGTTCGGTAATGTCGATTACGGCCATGGCGCCGGTTTGACGCCAAGCCGCCTGGGAGTCAACCATAAGGCTGGTTGCAACGGCAATTATTACAGTTGCAATCTTTCTACTTAACATTACAAGAATTTAATTCATTACGACAAGTTAATATCTTAATCAACTGTAATACATGTCTCCGATTTAATAATATTCATCGTGCAATGACTTAAAGGTTTGTGTATTCAGAATTCAACGCTTTTTCACACAATCCTACTGGAGGACACCACCATGAACCGCACCATCACCATCATCGCCTTTTCCGCAATTGCCGCTCTGACCGCCAGCGCAGCAGTCGCCGCCGGGGGGCCGGAAGATCAAATCTATTTCGGCGCGGACAGCCCGCTGCAAGAAGTCGTCAGCCTCAGCGGCGTCAATCTGAGCAACCCGACCGAAGCCCGGGCCTTCTACAAGGACCTCAAGAAGGCTGCGGCCCGTGTCTGCATCAACGAAGACCTGGCCTGCGAACGCAGTGCGGTGAAGAAGGCCATTCGGCAGATCGGCAGCCCGGAACTGGCGCGCCTCGACAGTGCCGATGCCGAGGCCACGCAAATGGCGGCCACTCAGGGCGAAACCACGTCAAGGTAATCGTCCACATTTTTCAATCAATAGAAAAGCGCGCCTGGTTGGTGCGCTTTTTTTTAAACAAAAGGTCGTTAAATACTTGTAATACATGGAAAATATTTAAGAAAAAATCTGTTTTATTCAAATTTATACTTGTGTATCTACGGTGTCAGTTACATTGAATTGCACAAGGAATACTGACATGAAAATCGTTCGTAGTTTTGCCGCCGTTGCGGCCGTGGCTTTTGCCTTCACCGCTGTCGCCGCCCAGGCTGAAGTCCTGCCGATCGACGATGGCCGCGTGTTCAAGAAGGTCGTTTTCAACACCGCGGACCTCCAGACCGAGCAGCGCGCCCAGACGGTCTATACCAAGATCCGTGATATCGCCGCGGAGGTCTGCGGCGTTGATGGCGATGCCTCGTCCTGGGTGCTGGCTGAAGACGAGGACTGCATGAACCGCGCGGTCAACAGCGCCGTCGCCGATCTGAAAAACGACAACCTGCGCCAGGTCCATCAAAACGCCCGCGCTACGGCGCCGGCCTACGCTCGCAACGACCGGTAAGCGATAAGGACGCCGCGGGCGGCGATCCTCCTCCGCAAGGTCGCCCGCCGTCCTGTTCAGGCCGCGCCTCTCCCCGGGGCGCGGCCTGAAATCTGTCAGGGCGCCGACATACATCTTGCCAAACGAGGACCTAAACGCTAACCGATCTCGCCATAGATTTAAGGAGTCCGATGATGGCCATTGATGTGGCGACCGTCAAAAAAGTGGCGAGCCTGTCGCGTTTGCGCGAACCGGAGGACCGTCTGCAAGCCCTGTCCGGTGAACTCAGCGGCATTCTGGGCTGGATCGAGCAGCTCAACGAGGTCGATGTCGCCGGCGTCGAGCCGATGACCACCGCCGTAGAGCAGCCGACTCCGCTCCGCGATGACGTGGTCAGTGACGGCGACAAGGTCGCCCAGGTCGTTGCCAATGCGCCGAAGACGGCGGAAGGCTTCTTCATCGTGCCGAAGGTGGTCGAATAACATGAGCAACCTGACGCATCTGACCCTGAAAGACGCGGTCGACGGCCTGAAGTCGAAGCAATTTTCCTCGGCCGAATTGACCGACGCCTTTATCGGCGCGATCGAATCCGCCAATCCGGCATTGAACGCCTATGTCGAAACCACTTTCGACAAGGCCCGAGCCCAGGCCGCCGCGTCCGACGCCAAGCTGGCGAAAGGCGAGGGCGGTCGCCTCGAAGGCGCGCCGCTCGGCATCAAGGACCTCTATTGTACCGCAGGCGTCCGCACGACCGCCTGTTCCGGCATCCTGAGCAACTTCGTGCCGACCTATGAGTCGACCGTCACCCAGAATCTTTGGGACGATGGCGCGGTCATGTTAGGCAAGCTGAACATGGACGAATTCGCCATGGGCTCGTCCAATGAAACCTCGCACTGGGGCCCAGTGACCAATCCGTGGAAGTCGCGCGGCTCCAATGCCGCCCTGACCCCGGGCGGTTCGTCCGGTGGTTCCGCGTCGGCCGTCGCTGCCGACCTGTGCCTGGCCGCTACCGCGTCCGACACCGGCGGCTCCATTCGTCAGCCGGCCGCTTTCACCGGCACCGTCGGCATCAAGCCGACCTACGGCCGCTGCTCGCGCTATGGCATGGTCGCGTTTGCCTCCTCGCTGGACCAGGCCGGCCCGATCACCAAGACGGTCGCCGACTCGGCCATCCTGCTGCAGTCCATGTGTTCGCACGACGCCAAGGACTCGACTTCGCTGACTGTTCCGGTGCCGGACTTCGCATCCTTCGTCGGCAAGTCGGTCAAGGGCCTGCGTATCGGCATCCCCGACGAATACCGCCTCGACGGCATCCCGGCCGAGATCGATGCCCTGTGGGAACAGGGTATTGCCTGGCTGAAGGACGCCGGCGCCGAGATCGTCAGGATTTCGCTGCCGCACACCAAATACGCCCTGCCGTGCTACTACATCATCGCCCCGGCCGAGGCCTCGTCCAACCTGGCGCGCTACGACGGCATGCGCTACGGCCACCGCACCGACAAGGCGCAGGGCCTGACCGACGTCTACGAGCTGTCGCGCTCGGAAGGCTTCGGCAAGGAGGTCAAGCGCCGCATCATGATCGGAACCTATGTGCTGTCGGCCGGCTTCTACGACGCCTATTACGTCAAGGCTTTGAAGGTTCGCCGCCGTATCGCCGAGGACTTCATCAACGCCTGGAACAGCTGCGACGTCATCCTGACTCCGGCGACCCCGTCGGCCGCGTTTGAGCTGGGCGACCAGGCCAAGGCCGCCGATCCGGTCGCCATGTACCTGAACGACGTCTTCACCGTGACGACCAACCTGGCCGGTCTGCCGGGCATGAGCGTGCCGGCTGGTCTGGACAGCCAGGGACTGCCGCTGGGGCTTCAGGTTATCGGCAAAACGCTGGACGAAGGTACGGTGTTTGCCGTTGGTGCCGCCCTGGAGCAGGCCGCCGGTTTCTCGGCCAAGCCGTCGAAGTGGTGGTAGGCGGCCAACCTGTCCGCGGTGCCTGAAACTATGTGAGGATTACAAATTCTGTAAGCCTCGCATCCCGGCTTGAGAGAGATTTGTAACGCTGTTACGGATTGCGCTATCCAGATTGCGCAGTTTCGGACCGTGTTATGAAGTCTCCCATCCTCGCTATTGCCGCGTTTTCCATCGCAGCCGTCCTGCCGATGCCGGCCCTTGCCCAGTCCAGTGAAGCTGAGGGGATCATGGCCTCCCTCCAGTCGGACTATGATTACGCCATGGCCGTCGGCAAGGAAGCCGCCGACGCCTACGACAACGGCGACTACGCCAAGGCCTGTTCCGGGTTCCGATCGGCGGCGAACATGCTCGATTCGGTGGCGACGCGGGCCTACAACACCTCGTTCAAGCTGATCGACGGCATCGATCATCGCGAACTCCTGGCTATGTCCAAGGACGTCGAATCCTTTGCCAATGACACCCACGTTCTGGCGGCTGAGGTTTGCGAGGAGGCGGGGTCGTGATGGCGCGGGTGAACATCGGGTACGCTGCGGCGATTGTGATGGGCCTGATGGCGCTTGGCGGTGTGGCGCACGCCACCGAAGCCGAGGACGCCTTCGTCGACAAGATGATCCGCAATTCCGAGAACTGCCACGCCATCTACGCCATGGCGTCCGAAGAGCGCCCCGCCATGGCCGCCTCAGCGCGGACGATGCAGGCGACAGCCCGCGGCGTCTACCGTCTGTATAGCGGCAAGTCCGATGCCGAGCTCGAGGCAAACCTGGCCGAGACCGAGGGGCTTTGGCGCAAATATATCGGCAATGGTGAATATGACCTGGATAAACAGATCAAGGCCTGCGACCATCATTTCCACATGATGGTCGCCCAACATAACCGGGCGGCGGAACTGGGCATACGTCCCACCCTGGATCTCGACGTCCCGGAAATGCACGAGACGGCCGAAGCCGATGATGGCGGGATGACCGCGCAATGCCAGGCCATAGCCGATGACTTCGAGATGCGTGCCAGCGAGATGTCCTACACGATCCGGGATGCGGCCGAAGATCCGTCCAGCGAGAAAGCCGAGTATTTCCGCAAGTACGGCGCCGACTATCTCCACGACAAGTTCGAGGACCACCTCGCTTCGGCGCGCGACGGCGACTGTCCCTCGGACCTGATCGAAGCCCTGGTGACGGCGATCGATATCCTGGAACCCTTGGCGGATTAAGACTTTTCAGGAGTTATGACCATGGCGATGCGACGTTTATATATCTGTTTTATCACGGCCTTTTGGGGCGTGACGCCAATGGCAGCAGGGGCGGCTGAAGATCGCGCTGCGCACCTCGCGGAGGCGGCGCGCGACTGCAAGGCCATCCATGACATTGTCGCTGATTTGGACGGCAATACCGCCGATGACACGGCACAACTGTATGCCCAGTCGACGCGCCTGGGGGATCTGTACCAGGGCCTGAGCGGCTTATCAGACGCGGCGCTGATCGACGAGATGGATGCGGCACGCGCCCGGATACGCAGCCTTGACTTTACCGACACTGCCTATCGTGACATGGCGCGCGCTTGCGCCACCGACGTCGACACCGCGATCGCCGAAGCCAGGGCCGCCGGAGTAAACCTGCCATGACCGGCAACTGCCGCAGACATCCGGTCTTTTTTCCGCATCACCTGCTCGTGGTGACCGCTTTGCTCGCGCTGGCCCAACCGGCCGGCGCCGTGTCCGCGACCGCACCGGCGACGGATGCCCTGACCTGCGCGGCGGTTTACGGTGTCATTTCGGCGCGTCCCTCATCCCCGCGCAGCCAGGCCGCGACCATGGCGCGCACGCGGCTGCTGGAGTTGCGCGGCCTTACCGTGGAAACGCCCGAGGTGGTCGCGGCGGACGCGCTGGCCGGATCCCAGGAACTGGCGACGGTCGGCCTGATGGATGAGCGGGCAGGGGGCTGCGACCGGGCGCAGGGTTTCAAGGTGGCCGAGGAGTCGCCCCTGGCGTTTCGCAAGACTGTGGCCGGCCAGAACGCCCAGGCCAGCCAGGACGCCCAGACCGGCCAAAACGCCCAGACCGGCCCTTATCCCCCGCCCCCGGTGACCAAGCCCGTGCGTCTGACCCCGCCGTCGCAGGAAAAGGCGCCGGCCACGACCGGATCGTGGGGCGTCCTGTACGCGCGTTGCGACGGCGAAAAGCGCAGCTTCGATCCGGGCCTCTCGCGTAACGCCCTGATCGAGGCCGCCCGTGCCCAGGGCTGCAACGACGCCGATATCGACAATCTTCTGCAGGCCCGCGACCTGCTGTCCTTCAACTGACCCGGAGACCGGATACACGTCATGCGCAAACTCGCCCTGGCTCTGCTGAGCACCATCTCCCTGATGTGCGCCGCACCGGCGCAGGCCTATCCGCCCAAGCCTCAGGACTGGGAAACCCTGTCCGCCAACAACGCCGCGTTTCTCGGTGCCTGGGACGCCTTCGTCTACAGCTATCAACCGGGCGGCGGCAAGGACCTGGACGAGGTCCAGGCCGAACTGACGCAACAGATGGTTGCCGTCAATGCTGCCTGCACGCAAATCCGCGACCAGATCGGATCAGGCATGCTGTTTGGCCCGGAACAGTGGACCAAGGGCTTTGCCCACACCTGCTGGGCCCTGGCCAGTTTCCAGAAAGCTGGCGGGCGCAATCTGGCCGACAAGGTTTGCGGCGAGACCAAGGACGCGCTCAACTTCTTTACCGCGTTCAAGCCGAAAAAATGGCCGGCCGACTATCCGCAGGCTCAGGAGCACATCGCGCAGTTTAGCGACGCCAACCATCTGCTGCGCGAAGTCCTGTTCGACGCCGGCGCCAAACAATGCAAACCGCTGAACTAAACCCACAGCTCATCTTTTGCGGCTCTGAATTTTTGGCCTTGCGTCGCGTGTCAGTGAGCCTAAGTTGGGCGCTCAGCAAAAGGCGTCTTGAAGGTCTGTACCCGTGAAAAAATATCTTGTTGCCGCCGTCCTGTTGGGCCTGTTCACAGCGCCGGCTTTCGCCCAGGACGCAGCGGCGCCGTCGGAGTCCGAGGTGTCGGCCGAAGAGGTGCTGACAGTCTCGATCGGCTGTATCGCCACCTATGATACGGTGGTGGCTCAGGGCAAGGCCGGTGCCCGCGCGGCGGACATCCAGAAGGCGCGCGGCTTTGCCGTCGAGATCTACAAGGAGTTCAGCGGCGAAAGCGACGAAGAGGTCGCCGCGGATATCCAGAAGGCGGGGGAGCTGTTTCCCGACATGCTGAAGGACAGCGGCACCACTCTGGAGGATTTTCAGCAGACCTGCGATGCCATCTTCCTGGAGGAAGAGGATAGCGCGCCGACCGCCTGAGGCCGCAAAACCCGGCAACACGGTTAATATTCCGATAATCGGTGATATCGCGCGGAATTTACACCCCTGACGCACGAATGGCTTGTGGCACCTGGTCTTTTCCGGGTTAAACTTGTCACCGGTTGCAGTGAAGACGGACGGTGAAAAGAATGTTGTCGAAACCTGAGGACATGATCGCATGGGGGCTGCTGATCCTGCCGCTGATCGTGATCGCCTGGTCGGCCGTCTGGTTTGCCTCGGTCGAGGCGGAGCGCAACCGCTATGAGCGCTACAAGCGCTTCCATGCCATCATGGAGCAACTGGCCAAGTCGGACGGCGCCACAGCCGACAAGATGGCCGCGGCCTATGAATTGCGCAACTATAGAGAATACAAGGACATTATCTCGAAGATCTTCGTCGACGGCCGGGTGCGTCAGGACTCCGGCGATGCCTTGCAAAAGCAGTTGAAAGACACCCTGGACCATATCGGGCACTGACGTGTGCGTTAACAAATGTCCTTGCATCGGCTAACCGCCGTTCTATAGTCCGGCTGGTTACGTGAGATACAACCGGAGTTTCAGATGAGCTTTCCCGCCAATCCCAAGGAATTTACCGTCCGCGGCGTTCTTCTAGGGATACTGATCACGCTGGTTTTCACGGCGGCACAGATATACCTTGGCCTTAAGGTCGGCCTGACCTTCGCCACGTCGATTCCCGCCGCCGTCATTTCCATGGCTCTGTTGCAGGCCTTCCGGTCAGCGACCATCCAGGAAAACAACATCGTCCAGACGATCGCTTCGGCCGCCGGCACCTTGTCGTCGGTCATTTTCGTTCTGCCTGGCCTGATCATCATTGGCTGGTGGGCGCACGTGCCCTTCTTCATGACCTTTGCCGCCTGTGCGGTGGGCGGGATTCTCGGTGTCATGTACACCATGCCGCTGCGCCGAGCCCTGGTCGTTCAGTCGAACCTGCCTTACCCGGAAGGCGTCGCCGCCGCCGAGGTGCTGAAGGTCGGTACGTCAACCCGCGAAGGCGCCCAGGAAGGCAAGGCCGGCTTGTGGGCCATCCTTATGGGGTCGCTGACCTCGGCCTTTGTCGCGTTCACGGCGGCCGTCAAGATCATCCCGGCTGAAGTAGCCGGCTTCTGGAAGGTCAAGGCTGTCAACGGCCAGATTGGAGCCACCAGCCTGCTGGGCGGCAGTTCGCTCGCCCTGATGGGCGCCGGCCACCTGATGGGCATCACCGTTGGCATTGCCATGCTGACAGGCCTGATCATTGCCTCCGGTTTCGCCCTGCCTTACCTCACATCGATCACCCCGATGGCCGATGGCGCGACCATTGCTCAGCACGCCGGTGCTGTTTTCCGCACCAAGGTCCGCCTGCTGGGCGCCGGCGCCATTGCCGTTGCCTCCTTATGGACCCTGGGCAAGCTGATCGTTCCCGTCTGGCTGGGACTCATGTCGGCTCTAGAATCCAATGCCGCGGTCAAGCGTGGCGATGGCGAGGTGCCGCGCACCGATCGAGACCTGCCGGTCAACACGGTCGGCATTATTATCCTGGCTTGCATGGTGCCGGTCGGCTGGCTGCTGGCTCACTTCATCCAGGAAAGCGGTACCCTGCAGCCGCTGCTGATTCCTCTGGTCGGCGCCGGTGTCGCCTTTGCTCTCGTAGCGGGCCTGATCGCCGCTGCGGTTTGCGGCTATATGGCCGGCCTGATCGGTTCGTCCAACTCCCCAGTCTCGGGCCTGGCTATCCTTGCCGTCCTGACCGCCTCTCTGATGGTCGGTGTCCTGGGCCGTAGCCTGACCGGACCCGATGAACAACAAGCTCTTATCGCCTTCATCCTGTTCCTGACGACCATCGTCCTGGCCGTTGCAGTGGTCGGCAATGACAACCTTCAGGACCTGAAGACCGGACAGCTGGTCGGCGCCACGCCGTGGAAGCAGCAGGTCGCCCTGATCATCGGCGTTATCGCCGGCGCCATTGTCATTCCCCCGGTCCTCGAACTGCTCAACCAGGCCTATGGCTTCCCGGACGATCCCAACCGTTCCGCCATTACCGCCGCACCTCTCAACGCCCCGCAGGCGACCCTGATCGCCAGCCTGGCCAAGGGCGTCATCGGCGGCAATCTTGATTGGGAACTTCTGGGTTACGGCGGGATCATCGGCGCCGTGCTGATCGCGGTCGACATCATCGTCAAGAAGGTCAGCGGCGGCAAGATGAGCCTGCCGCCCCTGGGCGTTAGCCTGGCCATCTACTTGCCGTCGGCTGTGACCGCGCCCGTCGTCGTGGGTGCCGTCTCGGGCTGGATCTACGAAAAAACCGTCAGCAAACGCAGTTGGGGCGCGATCGCCAAACGTCTGGGTGTGCTAGTGGCGTCGGGTTTCATCGTCGGTGAAAGTCTGTTCAACGTCGCCCACGCCCTGCTGATCGTCATCACCCAGAAGGAAACTCCGCTGGCCTTCATGGCGGCGGTGGATGAGCACCTGGGCACGATTATCGCGTTTGCCATGGCAGTGGTGATCGTGGTGGGCCTTTATGTCTGGTCGGCTGGCCAGGCGAAAAAGATCGACACCCAGACCTGATCCGACGGGACAAGCTGACTCTCAAGGCCCCGCTGGATTACCCGGCGGGGCCTTTGTTTTTTCGTGGCCAAGCTTCGCGAAACTGGCTAAAAGCCGGGCAAAGGATACACCTATGAGCAATGTAGAAGACCGCCCAACGATCAACCCGATCCCGGCTGACGGGATCACCTATTTCCTGCATCCGCATCCGCGTTCGCCGTTTTCCGAAGCGGTCCAGGTCGGAAATGTCCTGTACCTGTCGGCCATGATCGGGCTCGACGACAAGGGCAAGCTGGCCGAGGGCTTTGACAACGAAGTCCGCTTCATCATGAGCAACACGGCCGACATCCTGAAGAAATACGGCCTGGGACTTGAGCATGTCTTCAAGGCCACGGTCATGCTGACCGAGATCGACAAGTGGGGTGAGTTCAACCGCCTGTACAAGACCTATTTCCACCCGGCTCAACTGCCGGTGCGTACCGCTTTCGGCGTCAGCAGCCTGGCCTATGGCGCCACGGTCGAGGTCGAATTCTGGGCCCATGTGCCGACAAGCACGTCTGTCTGACAGCATTTGTAAGTAGGCCAGGCTGCGGCCATGGCCTACCTTCCCGCTACCTCCGGGAGAACTGTCATGATCAAATCTGTCGCCTT
>NZ_GL883080.1:480166-481266 GCF_000204015.1 Asticcacaulis biprosthecium C19
TTACTTGCACTTTTGCCCCTGCTGGCCGCTCCGGTGGCGCAGGCGGAAGCCACATCGTTTTGTAAGGCCTTCCAGCCGGTTCTCGATGCCGCCACCGAAGGGTTCTCAGCTGTGCGCGGCGAGAGCCTGGGCAATGACGAATGGCGCGCCACCCTCGCGGTTCCGGACACGACCGATTGCCAGGTTTACCAGACCACGGAAACACCGGCCCGCATGCGCTACACCTGTCGCATGACCCTGGCCGGTAACACCGATGGCCCGGCGGCTGCGGCCTATACCGAAGCGGTGAGGGGCTGTGCGGTCATGTCGACATTCGGTCTGTTTGAACGCGTATGGTACCTGAAGACTCAGATGACGGGCGTGCAGGTGTCACTGATTCAGTTCGACCAACCGGAGCCCTATATCAACCTGGTTGTTTATCAGGCGGATGACTGACCTGAAGAATTTTCGCGCTTTCGGGGCCAAGACCTGTCATTGTACCCTTTTTGAGGAGTCGCGCCATGGCCAAGGGTCAGAAAAAGAGCAACAAGGAAGTCCGCAAACCGAAGAAGGAAGCGGTCAAGGTTGAAACCGTCTCCGCGGCGGGCTTCACCAAGGGCCAGCAGGCGACCCTGAACAATATCAAGAAGCCCTGAGCTGTGGCTCTATGTCTTTTGGAACCTCATGCCGGCTGCGGGCATGGGGTTTTTTAGTGCCTGCGGCTAGGTCACTTGTCCCTCTTTTTCTTTCTCCTCCCTACTTGTTGGGGTAAGAGCCAGCCGAGATATATCTCGGCAAGCGAACGACCATAAGCGAAGCAAAACGAAGTGCGGGCAGCGAAATGGTGTTGGGTGTCTTCGGTCCTATCGGCAAGCGCTGAACGCACCGGTAGGTAAGAAACCTCACCACCGTACCTCATCCGCTTCGACTCAGGTCGTTGACCTTCGGTCTTCGCGCACTCGTTTTGCGCTTACAGAGGTTTACTCGGATACGCTCATCCGCCTCCGCGACAAGTGGGGAGGGACAAAAGGAAGCGATCGCTAGAAGTGTGTAATACCAACGGCGCTAGCGGTTGACCGCTAAGAAGACCCCTCCGTCTCGAGCCTCGCCGGCAGGCGGTG
>NZ_GL883080.1:481501-487485 GCF_000204015.1 Asticcacaulis biprosthecium C19
AAGCGTCACGTTGTGCGCATCCCTCAAACAAAAACCGGCGCGAAGGTCTCCCTTCGCGCCGGTTTTCATATCCGCAGAATTCGCACTCAATCCAGCTTCATGGTTCCCGCTGTTGAACCACTGAAGAACGACCAGTCGCCGGGCAGCAGCGAGGTGCCGCCGGCAGTCGTCGCGTCCTTGACGGTCGGCGCGACCAGGCCCTTGGCGAAGCGCTGAGTCAGAACCCCGGCGCCGCCGACTACGATCGTGTCCTTCTCGCCGCCGGTGACCTTACCGTCGGTGTCGGCGCTCAGGATCTTGCCGCCGGCCGCCGTCAGGTTACCCCCGGAGAAGCTGGGGGTCAGCGAGAGGGTGGTGACCCCACCGCCGCGCAGTTGGTCACCGATGGTGGCACCCAGGGTGAAAGAGCCAGACTTGGTCGCCACGGCAGGATACCATCTCTGGTTGTCGGTGGCGGTGCATTCCCAGGCGATGACCCCGGTGCCGGGACGCGTTCCGAAGCCCAGAATATCGGCGCAGAGGTTCGTGCCGGTGCGCAACAGGCCTTCCACGGTAAAGGTCCAGGCCTGTTCCGGTTTGCCGTTACAGGCGGCCAGTTCCAGAGCGTTGCCCTGTCCGGTGGAGGTCAGGCACATGTCGCCCTGGATAATGGCGCCGCTATTCCCCGCCTTGAAGCGGAAATCCTGGCCGGCGGCGCGGCTACAGACCTCGATCGAAATGGCGCCCTTGCTGCCGGTCGCTTGCAGGCACAGACCCTGGACAAAATAGCTGGCGATCGACGGGGTCCCGTTGACCTCCCTGGAGATGTCAGCGAGCGCCGGTCCCGTCTTCTCGGCCTTGGCGACGCGGATATTGGTCAAGAAGAAGCTCTGGTTCTCCGTGGCGGTGCAGTCCCAGGCGATGACGGCCGTGCCGGGGTCCTTGTTGAAGTTCAGCACGTCGGCGCACAGGCCGGAATCGCTCTTCAGCGTGCCATTGGCTTCAAAGGTCCAGAACTGTTCGGTGGCGTCGGCGCAGTCGGCGAGCGCCAGGGGCTGGCCTTTTGTATGAGCAGAAACGCACTTTCCCGCCGTCTTGATCTGGCCAGTGGTGTCGTCATAGTCGATGGCCTGAGGCGGCTGGGCATTGCACTTGTTGATGACTAGCGTCCCGTCGGCCCGACCTTCCAGGCAGAAATCCTTGACGAACTTGGTGCCGATGGACAGCTGAGCGGGGCCGGTGGTCGGGGTTTGCGCGTGAACAGCGCTGGCCGGCATTAGCCACGCCAACGCAAGGACCAGCCCGGAAAGGCGGATCAATGACGACATGATGGAAAGCTCCCTGTTACATTTTGTCTTATAATTATTTTGTCAGACAAAATAACGTTTGTAAACGGGGCAGGTGATTTTGAATCTGTGAAACCTGGAGCGGAAATCGCTCTTTCCCCGGCAATACCTTTCCGGTTATAGGGAGAGTCATGACCAACGATCTTGATATCCGCCCCGCCGACGCCTCGAAATTCATCCAGGGCCGCACTGGTCCGTGGGAACTCATTATCGGGCTGGAAGTCCATGCCCAGGTGGCGTCCAACACCAAGCTGTTTTCCGGCGCCAAGGTTGGCTTCGGCGCCGGCCCCAATGAGCAGGTGTCCCTGGTTGACGCAGCCATGCCCGGCATGCTGCCCGTGTTGAACCGTTTCTGCGTCGAGCAGGCGGTCAAGACCGGCCTGGGGCTGAAGGCGCAGATCAACCGCCATTCGCGATTCGACCGCAAGAACTACTTCTATCCCGACCTGCCGCAGGGCTATCAGATCTCGCAGCTCTTCCACCCGATCGTGGGCGAGGGCGAGGTCCTGGTAGAGCTCGACGACACCACCATCACCGTGCGTATCGAGCGGCTGCACCTGGAACAGGACGCCGGCAAGTCGATCCATGACATCGATCCGGTCGCGACTTATGTCGACCTGAATCGTGCCGGCACCGCGCTGATGGAGATCGTGTCCAAGCCCGACATGCGTTCCTCCGATGAGGCGGTCGCATACTTCAAAAAACTGAGAACTATTCTGATCTATCTCGGCACCTGCGACGGCGACATGGAAAAGGGCAATATGCGCGCCGACTGCAACGTGTCGGTCCGCCGGCCGGGCGAGAAGTTGGGTACGCGCTGCGAAATCAAGAACGTGAACTCGTTCCGCTTCATGCAGCAGGCCATCGAGTTCGAAGCCCGCCGCCAGATCGAGGTCCTGGAGGATGGCGGTTCCATCATCCAGGAGACGCGCCTGTTCGACGCCACCAAGGTCGAGACCCGCTCCATGCGGTCGAAGGAAGAGGCCCACGATTATCGCTACTTCCCGGATCCCGACCTGCTGCCGCTGGAAATCGAGGAAGCCTGGATCGAAGAGATTCGTCAGCACCTGGTCGAACTGCCCGACGACAAGAAAGCGCGCTTCGTCAGCCAGTACGGCCTGTCGGGCTACGACGCCGGCGTGCTGATCTCGGACCAGGCCCGCGCCGAATATTATGAGCAGGCCGCGAAAGGCCGCGACGCCAAGCTGGTCGCCAACTGGGTGACCAATGGCCTGCTGTCGCGTTTGGCCGAAGCTGGCCAGGACATCGCCGACAGTCCGCTGCCGCCGGAACATATTTCCGGTTTGGTGGAATTGATCGAAACCAAGGTGATTTCGTCGAAGATCGCCAAGCAGGTCTTCGAGCATATGTGGGACGAGAAGGGCATTCTCACCCCGGCCGAGATTGTCGACAAGCACGACCTGAAAACGGACAACGATACTGGTGCTTTGGACAAGGCTATCGACGACCTAATCGCCGCCAATGCCGACAAGGCGGCTGAGGTCATGACCAAGCCCCAGGCTCTGGGCTGGTTCGTCGGCCAGGTGATGCGCGCCACCCAGGGCAAGGCCGATCCGGCCACGGTCAATGCCTTGCTGAAAGCCAAGCTGGGCGTGGAGTAAATCTCTTCTTACCTCTGGAACGCAAATCGCCGCCGTCATCATGACCGCGGCGATTTTGTCTTTGCAGGAACGGTGCCCTACTGCGCCGGCTGAACGGCGATGTACGGCGTGTCGATCGCCGGCTGGCCGGTCTTTGGTGGGCTGGTATCGGGCTGACGCATGGTTTCCGTCGCGTCGCGGGGCGGCGCCTGGACCAGCACGTCCCCTTGCAAGTCTTCCGCGTCACCCTCTACATAGCTGACTTGGGGCTGGTTGACCGAGTAGGTGGCGATCGCAGCGGGGCGGGTGGCCATGAACTGATTGTAGTCCTGCAACTGCGCCTGGTTCAGGTTGTCGCTGGTCCGGACCTTGTTGCTGGTCTTGGCCGACGCTGCGCTGGGGGTGGTTTCACCGGCAAAAGCCGGAGCGGCCGAAGTCAAGGCAAACGCGGCCAGGACCGTCAGGGTCACTATTTTCATCATAAGCTCCAATATGGACAGCCCGTCCCTTAACGGCTTCACCCTACCGCAGCGGCCGGTAAATATGACAGCCAGAAGCCGGAACGCCGCTATTGGAATTCGGCAAGGAAAAAGCCTGCCGAACGGTTGGCGCGTTATCTCAACCGTGGCTTCCCATGCCCGCCCAAGCCGTATAAGCTGAACCCCACTTAACAGCAGGGGGCGCTTGATGGCGAGCGAACTGGCCTTAAGTCTCGACGGCGTGTCGAAGACTTACGGCGACTTTCAGGCGGTGCGCGACCTCAGTTTCGAGGTCAAAAAGGGCACGATCTGCGGCTTTTTGGGCCCCAACGGCGCGGGTAAAACCTCGACCGTGCGGATGATTCTGGGCCTGTCCCAGCCGTCTGCCGGGAAGATCACCGTGCTGGGCGGTCAGGGCAGCCGCGCCCTCGACCGTATCGGCTTCCTGCCGGAAGAGCGCGGTCTGTACCGCAAGATGAAGGCGATCGACGTCATCGTCTTCCTGGCTGGTTTGAAAGGCGTCAAGGCCAGCGTGGCACGCCGCCGTGCCAAGGAGATGCTGGAAGCGCAAGGCCTGGGCGCCTTCATCAACAGCCCCATCCAGTCGCTCAGCAAAGGCATGTCGCAAAAGGTGCAACTGATTTCCTGCCTGGTCCACGAGCCGGAACTGGTGATTCTCGACGAGCCGTTTTCCGGCCTGGATCCAGTCAACCAGCAGGGGCTGGAGAGCATTATCCGTGACCTGTCCAAGTGCGGTGCGACCGTTCTGTTTTCCACCCACGTGATGCAGCACGCCGAGCGGCTGTGCCAGAACGTGGTTATGCTCACCAAGGGGCGCAAGGTGTTCGAAGGCAGTCTGAAACAGGCCCGCGCCGCCGCACCACGATACCTGGAACTGGAGGGACAACTGAGCCAGGCCGATATTCTCGCCTTGCCCGGCATCAAATCGGCCACCGAAACAGGGCTGAGCGAGGACGGCGTGCCCCTGTGGCATTGCGAGCTGGAAGCCGGCCAGTCAGCGCACGAGGCGCTGAAAGCCGCATTCCTGCGCAATCTGGATGTCCGCCGCTTCGAGGCGCGTGAACCCAGCTTGCATGATGCCTTTATCGTCCTGACGGGAGCGGAACATGCGTAAGACCCTGCTGATTGCGCGCCGCGAATATCTCGCCTTTGTCCGCACCGTCGGTTTCTGGCTGTCGATCGTGACCGCGCCGCTGATCTTTACCCTGATCATTGCCGTTCCGATGTTGATCCGGACCTCCGCGCCGGTCGAGGTGATGAATGTCGCCATCCTCGATCTCACGGGGGCGAATGTGGAACAGCCTCTGCGCCAGTTGATCGAACGCGTTGCGGCGCCGGCCCAGGCGCAAGGCCCTGACGCCGCGCTTCAGGACGCCGCCAATGCCGCCTTCGACAAGGAGCGCATCAAACTGGTACCCCTGCCTCAGGGCCTGGATGCCTCGATGACGGTCGCCGCCGCCGAGGCCCGGATACCGGACGTGCTCGCGACCCCGGTCTCGCCGGCCACAACCATTGTTGTTGTCAGCGATGACGGTGAAAAGCTGCATTTCCGGATCTGGTCGACACCGGACCAGCGCAAGCACCTTGAAGACAAGCTGTACTGGGACCTGCATGGCCTTCAGTATATGAAGGTCGCCGGTCAAAAGGGCGTCGACCCCAAGGTTGCCGAAGACATGCGCGCATCACGCGCCGAGATCGTCAGCCTGACGCCGTCCGATGGCGCGCCTGGCGCCAAGGCGGATTTCCTGGCGGCCGGTCTGCGTGATCATGGCCCGCGCGTTGTCGGCATAGCCCTGGGCTTCGTCACCTGGTTCACCATCTTCTCGTCGTCGATGATTCTTCTGGGCGGCGTCATCGAGGAAAAGGCCAGCAAGGTTCTGGAAGTGCTGCTGGCGTCGGCTTCGACCGAAAGCCTGTTGATCGGAAAGGTGTTGGGTGTCGCCGCGGTGCTCTCCACGGTCGGCCTTATCTGGGGTTCGGCGATCTTCGTCATGATCAGCCAGGGCGCGTCCTTCATGCCGCCCGACCTGGCGCAAACCCTGCGAGAGGGCCTGGCGGGCATCTTCACGCCGGCCTATGTCGTGTTGCTGCTGAGCTATTTTGTCGGCGGTTATCTGATGTTCGGCGTGACCTTTGCCGCTATTGGCGCCTTCTGCGAAACCCAAAAGGACGCCCAGGCCATCATGGGGCCGCTGATGATCGTGCTGATGGTGCCGATGCTGTGCATGCAGGCCGCTATCGGCGCACCCAATGCGCCGATCATCCAGTGGCTGTCGTGGGTGCCGATCTTCACGCCGTTCCTGATGCCCTTGCGCCTGAGCGAACCGCTGCCGGTGTGGGAAATCGCCATGACCCTGGGCGGTATGGCGATCGCGGCCTTTGCCATGATAGCCCTTGGCCGCCGTGCCTTCAAACAGGGCGCCCTGACGGGGGGCAAGCTGACCTGGGGCACGATCGCCAATATTGCGACGCGCAAGGCCAACGACGCATAAGGATGGCCCGATCTGGGCTGGTCTTCACCTTATACCAATCCACGATGACCTTGACTCATCGTGGAT
>NZ_GL883080.1:488470-499631 GCF_000204015.1 Asticcacaulis biprosthecium C19
CTGCGCGGCGCCGGAGCGCTGCCGCCGCGATTTCCGCCGCCGTCACCGCGATTGCCGCCGCCACGGTTACCACCGCCGCGGTTACCTCCATCCCCTCCTCGGAGTCCCGGGTCGACTCGCGGGTTCTCTTCCTTTTCACCGGCGAAGCTGTAGCTTGGCACCGACGCAAGGCTGAGGACCATCGCCAGCGCCAGCAGCGGAGCCGCCTTCTTGGCCATCTTGCTAATCATGTTTTCCTCAACAGTCTGCCAGATCTCCCCGCTGCCGGGGTTTTTGTGCGCGGATCTGGCACGCATGGCGATAAAAAATATCGTCTTGACGGTGTTATGCCAGATTGTAGCTGAACTGAAACTGAATGAAAGTGTCAGCAATTCGCCCCGCACGCGAGGACGATGCGCGGTTAAGGCCGTGTTGAAAAAGCGATGTTTGCTGGGGCGGTACATGAGTCAAGTTCAGAGTGAACTGTGCTGTTAACGCAGATTGTTCTGTGGAGGCGAAGCAAACATAGAGTTATTATAGATATGTTTGCGTTAAATACTGCCAAATTATCTGAATTTTAGCAAATATGCATCAAAGTATAAACGGCTATGTTAAGAATTAAACTTCTGTTTACATAAAAAATTCAGTGTAAATTTCGCAATTAACTTTAATTTCATGGCGTAGTGGTGAACTCAGCGTGTCAACCAATTCAGGGGACGCGCAAAAAGCGCGGTATCGCCAATGACCACCACCGCTGTGGAAACCAAGACCATCCCGCTGCCGACCCCAGAGATGGGTGGCGACGAACTTTTCCGTCTGGGCATGATGTATTCGACCGGCCAGGGCGGCGCTCCGATCGATCTGATCTCGGCACACATGATGTTCAACCTGGCCGCCATGCGCGGTTCGGTCGAAGCCACCGTCTATCGCCGCGAACTGTCGCGCGAGATGGATCGTGAAGACATCGCCGAAGCTCAAAAGGCCGCTCGTCAGTGGATCGACCAGGGCCGCATCGGCTACGCGGCGTAAGGCACTTCGCAACCAGGGCTAATTGAAGGCCTGGTACATAAAGTAGTTCTGTACGCCGCCGGGGATCAGGTTATTGACCCACTGGTTCATGAACACCCCGGCTTCGGCGATCGCGGAACGCGGCACATATAGAATGTCGAATCGCCGCAACGCCACCATCTTGCCGGCCTTGCCCTTGAGAGGTGTTTTCAGGTCGATGATTCGCTGCATGGCGCCGCCGTTGCGTCCCCGCCGGATCAGCATGACCTTGTCGCGCTTGGCGCCGTCGGTGAAACCGCCGGCCGCCAGAGTCGCCTGAAGGGCGTCCATATCGGCCATCATATCGACCCAGCCCGGATTTCGGACCTCGCCGCCGACCAGGACGCGCATCGGCGTCGTGTCGCCGGGATATACGAAAATGGTTGGATCGCGCAGAATCTGCGCATATTTCGCGGCGATCATCGCCTGCAAGTCCGGCACGCTGTGGTAGGCGGCCATGACCTGACCGATCAGCGCCAGCGTAATCCGTCCGTCCGGGCCGATCTGGGTCTGGCGGTTCAGTTCGGGTGCCGACGGCACCACGATCTCCAGCTTGTCCCCCGGATAAAACAGATACAGCGGCTCGTCGTCCGTCCAGGTGGCGAAGGGGATGTCGTAGGCCTGCGGCATGCGTTCGGCCGCGCGGGCAGCCTCGGCCGCCGTGCCCGTCAAAACCAGTCCGGCGATAAGGGTTCTGCGCGAAATCATGCCGGCAAGCTTACCTGAGTCGTCTTTGAAGTTGGGCCGAAAAATCAGCCTCTCACGGCTAACATGGCAAATCGTAAACCTTCGTTAACGGTCTTTTACGTAAAGTCTTAAACTTACGGTTTTGTTAAGACTCAGTCGCTTGAACACAAAGTTCTGGCCAGTAACGAGAGAATCCATGCACCCTCAGGACAGGTGGGAAGACGAAGAGGCAACCGTTGTGCCTTTACGCCGCAAGTCCCGCGTTCAGGGTAAGGGCCAAGTAAGTGGAATGACGGCAGCGGCCGCAAAACCAGGGATGGCACGGCTGCAATTGGGGATGGATGACATCCTGCGCCTGCTGCTGCGCGAACTCTGGCTGATGGCGATCGTCTTCGCTGTCATTTTCGGAATTGGCGCCGCTGTGGCCCTGTCGATGCATTCGACCTACACTGCCAGCGCCAGTCTGTTGATGCAACTCAGCAAAGACTATGTCTACGATCCCCTGGCTGGCGATGCGGCACGCGGCGCCATCGCGACAACCGATGAAGTCGTGCAGTCCGAAGTCGAAATTCTCAACTCCACCGAGCTGAAAAAGCGGGTGATCGAGAAGGTGGGATTGAAGACCGTACTGCCCGAGACCCCGGCCATGTGGAACCCACAGACGCCGGCCCAGAAGGCTCAGGCCGAGGCCGCGGCACTGAAGGTGCTGCAGGGTGGGTTCGCCACCTCGACAGCGCCGCAGAACAAGGTGGTGCGCCTGACCTTCAAGCACGCCGACGCCATGTCGGCGGCTTTGATCCTCAACACCATGATCGACGAGTACCAGCTTTATCGCCAACAGGTCCTGACCGACTCGGTGGGGCCAGCCCTGCAACAGCAAAAGGACGCCTTCGATCGTAAGCTCGGCGAGGCCGACTCTGCCTATCAGAACTTCCTGGCGCAGAATGGGGTAGGGGACTTCATCACCGCCAAGGCGACCTATACCAGCCTGTCGCAAACCCTTACGACCGAACTGTTTTCGGTCGAGGCCAAACTGGCCGAGGACCGCGCCAGGCTCAGCGGCATTAATCGTAGCCTGGTCAGCCTGACGCCGGAGATGAGCGTCGAGCGCGACCTGGATCTCAGTGTCCCCAATAAGATCTTCACCCTGAAGCAAAAGCGCCAGGAACTGCTGACGCGGTATCTGCCAACGGCCCAACCGGTGAAAGACGTCGATATCGAGATCGCGGGCTACGAGGCGATGATGAATGGCGGCCAGGGTGTCGGTGAACAGGCCCATAAGGTCGGGGTCAATCCGATCTATCAGGACCTGACAACGCAGAAGCTGAATCTGGAAGCCGAGATCGCGTCGCTGGAAGGCCGCCGCAGCCTGTTGCGAAGCCAGGCCGATGACGTCAATGGCCGGCTGCTGGACCTGCAAGGGCTGGAAGCGCAATACAACAGCCTGACGATCGAACGCGACGCTTTGCAAAAGAATGTCAGCACCTTCACCCAGCGCCTGCAGGAAAACGAAGCTCAAAAGGAAATGACCAAGGGCGGCAGTGATGGCGTCCGCGTCGTCGAAAAAGCGTCGCTGCCGGATAAGCCCAAGAGCTTCAAGAAGATCATCCTGATCATGTCCTTCCTGTTCGCCGGCTTTACCGCCCTGTGCGTTGGCGGATTGCGGGTGGTGACGCGCAAGGGCATTGTCAATGCCGACATGGCGGCGCGGGCGCTGGATCTCCCTGTTCTGGCCACGGCGGGGGTCAAGTCGGCCGACCGACCCGTGCGTGCCGCATGACCCCGGCCTTGATCCGGTCGCGGCCGTCTGCGACAGTGCTCGTATTGATTCGCGTAGGCTTCCCCTTATATGGTTGATTTAACAAAGGAAATGGCCGACCTCATGTCGGCGCTGGGGCGGCCGCAAACGCGGTCCGGCCGTGCGCTGATGTTCGTCTCCGCCTTTACCGGCGAGGGCGTGTCGACCGTTGCCCGCGAATATGCTCGCTGCGAAGCCGCCTTCGCCAAACGTCCGGTGTGGCTGATCGATGCCGATCTGGCCCAGCCTTCCCAGATGCAGGCTGTCACCGAGGATTCCGCACGTTTCGGTCCACCTGGCACCCTGGCTAGCGCCTCGCCCGACGGCTCCGCCTTCTTTCGCCTGTCGCCGCCGGCGCGTGATGCCGCGGATCAGGAAATTCCCGACCACAAATACCTCGTCGCCCGACCGTTCCTCGACAACCGTCTGTGGGTGACGCGCTTCCGTTTGCGCAATCTGGCGCCCGGGCAGCGACCCAAGCTGAACGATCAGTCGTCCTACTGGCCAGCGCTTCGCAAACACGCTCAAACCATTGTGGTCGACGTTCCGGCACTAGATCGCTCGGCGGCAGCCTTGCAACTGGCGCCCCAAATGGATGGCGTCATCCTGGTCCTCAGCGAAGACGAGGGGGATATCCAGGCGCGTATCGACCTGAAGAATGATATCGAACAGGTCGGCGGCAACCTGATGGGCATTGTCTATAATCGCGCCCGCTCGCCGCGGTCAGCGGCCCGGCGGCCCATGGGCCGGTACGCGGCCCTGTAGCGCGTCATGCGCGCCTTGACAGATTTCATTGATGACTGGCGCGGCGCATGGCTGTCCCTGCTGTGCGCAATCGGCGTTCTGCTGGCCTTTTCGCAGGCCTGGCAGGCGCCCCTGTTCGGCTACTCCACCGATCAGGCCAGTTCGGGTGCACTGATCCGCTTCTTCTATTATCCGTTCTATCTGGCTGGCGTGATCGTCGCGCTCCTAAGCTGGAAACGGATGTTGGACGCGACCTGGCGTACGCCTATAATGTTGAGTTTGCTCGTTTTATGCGCGGCGTCATACTTTTGGTCTAACAATCCGGGCGACACGCTGCGTCGCTTCATTGCTGTGGGCATGACGATGTTGTGCGCCTATGGCCTGGCCACCCGCTTCTCCTGGCGACGTCTCAGTGAAGTCATGGCCCTGGCCTTTACGGTCATGGCGGTGGCCTCCATCGTCATGGCGATCCTGCCGCCACGCTGGGGAATCATGACCGAGTCGTTTCCCGGAGCCTGGCGCGGGGTCTGGATCGAAAAGAACAATCTCGGCGCCAATATGGCGCTCGGCTTTACGGCGGCCGCGACCGCGGCCTTGCTCAATCCAACGCGAAAGTGGCTTTGGGCTGTGGCGGCGGCTGTCATGCTGATTCTGGTTCTGCTGTCGACGTCGAAGACGGCGCTGGTGTCGGTGATCCTGGGTGTCGGTGGTATCGCCTTCGTCTTTCTGTCGCGTCGCGGCCCGATTTTGGGCATTGTTTTGATCTGGCTGGCGGTGACGGTCTTGCTCCTGCTGGGCGCGTTCGTGCTGTTTTTCCCGGACCAGATATTTCTGTTGCTGGGCAAGGACCCGACCCTGACAGGGCGTACCTACATCTGGGAGGGGATCGCGCATGTTATGGAGACGCGGCCCTTGCTGGGCTATGGCTACGCCGCGGTGTGGACCGATGAGAGTGAGTTCGCCCCCCTGGCCAAAATTACCCAGGTCGCGGGGTTCCGGGCCTATCATGCCCATTCGTGCTGGTACGAGGTGTGGCTGGCTCTGGGGCTGGTTGGGCTGATCGTCTGGGGTCTGGTCTTTGCCGAGATCTGGATCAAGGCGCTGTACAGCACCTATCGTGGCGACGCCGGCATGTTCGCCTTGCCGTTTCTGGGGATCTATACCCTGTCGAGCCTGACCGAAAGCATGGCGTTAAACTGGAACGACCTGCGCTGGTGCCTGTTTGTCATGGTTCTGGTCAAGGTATCCTTGCCGACCGATGAGGACGCTGATGCCCGGTTTTAAGAAAGGTTTTGGGCACGCACAGACACGAACGTAAGGGTTTGCAAATCCCCGCCGCGTAGCGGCTTCTTATGAAGAGAAGGTGATCCACAGATTTCGCAGATTAGCTCAGATTATTCTCAATCCTTCTAATCCCTCTAATCTGTGGACCACTTAATGGTAGATGCCGCTACGCGGCGTATTCGGATACTCCATTAAGTCGTGCGGTTCGTGGTAAAATTTCTTACGCCGCCCTGGATGCCGGCCCGGCCATCAGGGCCCGTTCAGCGCCGCCGGCAAAGGTCACGAAATCGAACCCAAGCTCTACACCCTTGGCCACGATCCGGTTCAACACCTCCGGCGTGCAGCCGAACGGCGACGGGGCCTTGCGCACATCATGCGTATACAGCACCAGCCAGCTTTGCGGCGTCTTCGCGGCCCGCTCCAGCCAACTCATCGCCACCCGCTCGCCGTCTTCCCCCTCAATGCCCACGGCCGGTGCCTGGTTCAGGTCCGTCCCCGGCACGATCAGGCCGTGATGCAGCGCCCGTGACGCCAGGTAGCGCTTGTCGACCACCGCCTTGGCCTGTGCCGACACGTCACCGTAGGGATAGGCGAAGGTCCTCGGCATGGGGATGCCCAGACTGTGCAGAACCGACTGGTTGTCTTCGATCGCCTTGTCGATCTCGTCCTTGCCCGCCCGGCCGCAGTCCAGATGGCCGTAGGTATGGCAGCCGATCTCGAAACCTGCGGCGTACAGCGCCCGGATGTCGTCGCCCGAGGTCATTGGCCCCATATGGCTGTCCTGGCCCATCATCCCGGCCGAAATGAACCAGGTACCGGTGACGCCGTGGCTTTTCAGAATGGCGGCCCCGTTGCGCGCCGAAGAGGCCGGTGCATCGTCAAAGGACACCGTCAGCATCGGTCGCCGGATCCCCGGCATGCCGATGGGTCGGGTGTGGCTAAACCGGGCGAAACGGCGGCGCAGCTTGCCGTACAGCGAACGATCGGCGGCGTAGGGCTTGGACTCAGACATTTCACACGACCTTGGCATAGAGGGCGGCACGATACAGACGAAGCGCAAAGGCGCGCAGGCGCACGGGCGCCGGCGACAGAGCAAAGGCTTTGAGCAGAGGGCGCAGCAGGCTAACGCCCGGTACGCGCTTCAGCATCCGCGCGACCTTGTAGCTGGGGTAGGTGGCGACGACCTCAGGATGCTTGGCGATGACGCGGGCGAAATTGGCAACCGACTGCTCGTATTTGCGCGCCAGGGTCTCCGCGCGGTCCAAGCCCATGTGGGTCGCGGTGTTATCGATATGGCCGACGCCGTAGCGGGCGGCGACACGCATGCCCCATTCGGTGTCTTCCCAGCCCCAACCGGTAAAGGCCGGATCGAAGCCCTCGGTTTCGAACACATCGCGCCGGATCAACAGGTTGGACGTGAAAATGTACTTTTCGGGCTGCAAGGCGCGGGCGGCCGCGTCCAGGCAGTCGCTCTTGGCCGCCATCTGCCGGTGAATGGCGGTCTCCGGCAGGTCCGGCGCCTGGAGCAGGGTGAAGCCGCCGAAGATCGCCGCGGGACGATCAACCGTGGCGTCCAGCCAGCGGTCGAGAAAGCCGGGCCCGTCGGGCAGCATATCGGCATCGAGGAATAGGAAGTAGCTCCCCCGCGCCGCCGTGGTCAGGCGGTTGCGGCCGCGTGCCCGGCCTTCGTTCTGGTCCAAGGTGATCAGTTCGCACGCCATGGGGGAGGCATTGATGAACATGGCGACATCGGCGGTGATTTGCGCCATCCCGGAGCCATCGTCGATGAGAATGATTTCGACATCGTGCGGGTCGCGCGTCTGCAGTGCCTCCAGAAGCGCCAGCGGCGATTCCTTGTAAAAGGGGATCAAGACCGAGAGCATCGGCGTCGCCGTCTCATGGGCGGCATTGCGCAGGGAGGCGAAGCGGCTCATGCGGCGGCCCCTTTCATCAATCGTTGACGAACGATATCGCGTATGGAATTGAGGTTCAGCAGCCAGGCCAGGGCGCCATAGATGACCATGCCGGTGACCGCGCGGATGGCGAGGTCCACGACATCGATCCCCCAGCGCGGCAAGACGGCCAGGACGGCCATCATCGCGCCGGCGCAGGCCGCCGTCTTGAGCAGGTCGATGGCGGGAACCGGCAGAGGCAGTGTCTTCAGTCCCAGCAGCCAGGATGCGGCGATGCCCAGGCCAAACGACAGGGCCGAGGCCCAGGCCGCGCCGACCAGGCCCATGGTCTGGATCAGAATGACGTTCAAAACGATGTTGCTGACCGCCGGCACGGCCATGGCGAAGACCAGCAGCCGGGTCTTCTTGGCCAGGGTGAAGGCCTGGAGGAAATAGTAGGTGTTCAGACCCGACAACACGGCGCCGATAGCGATCAGTGGGGTGACGCTGAGCGCCTCGGCGCGCAGGGCTTCTCCGATCAGCAGTCCGCCCAGTTCCGGCGCCACCATGATCAGGCCGGCGACAGCAGGAAACAAAACGAACGACATAACTTTCAACTGTTGACGTGCGTTGTCGCGCAGGGCGGAAACCCCACCGCTCTCCAGGGCATGGACCATGGCGGGCCCGCCGGCAGCGCCGAACCAGATGAACAGCACGTCGAGGATACGTGAGGCCAACGAGAAGCCGGCATGATAGGCGCCGGCCTCGGCTGCGTTGAGATAGTGGGCAATCAGGAAGCGGTCGACCGTGTACAGACCCAGGGTCAGGATTAGGGAGGCTGACACCGGCAGGCCGTACTGCAGGTAGGCCTTGGCGCGGACGGCGTCGAACCCGCCCTTCGCCGCGCGGCCCCAGTCTTCGCGAACGATGAAGGGCAGGGTCGCCAAAGCGATAATCCCGCCCCCCAGGATCGGCGCTGCGCCCCCCAGGCCGGCCCACGCGCATAAGGCGCCCAGGCCGAAGCCGCCGGCCGTCTGAAACATGTCAATCATCGAGGCCGCGCCGACACGGCCCTCGGACTTGCGCTGCTCCTGGACCATCTTGACCAGGGTGCGGAAGATGACGCAGCCCAGCGATATGGCGATGGCCATCTTGAAGGGGCCAGTGCCCGGCCACAGCCACAGGCCGAGCGCACTTAGGGCAGCAAAACCGATGAAGACGGCGACGACCAGGCGGTACAGCGTGCCATACAGGGCAGGCGCCGTGGCATCATCGCGGCTTTCGGCGGGGTAGAACCGTGCCATGGCCGCTTCGATCCAGGTAAAAAACATCGTCTGGGCCAGGGTGGTGATCCCCAGAGCCAGGGCGTAGTGGCCGTAATCTTCCGGCGACAACAGGCGCGTAAACACCGTCAGGCTGGCAAAACCGACCAGTCCCTGGAGAATGTTGGCCGGAAGATACCCCAGCAAACCTTTGACGTACATGCGCTTTCTGCGCTCCTGTTGATAAGTTATTTTAGTTGGCGCCTCATATTTATCCAAAAAGTGAACGGGTAACTTTCAGACACGTTTTGGCATGAGGCTTTAGCGAACTGACTTGGTATCGCCCAATAGACAGGGGATCGTCATGGCCATGATGTAGAGGTCGAACCACAAAGAATGGCGCTCGATATATTCGACGTCCAGCACGATGCGGCGGCGGACATCCTCGGGCGTATCCAGCGCGCCGCGTGAGCCCTTGATGGCGGCCCAACCGGTCATGCCGGGCTTCATGCGGTGGCGCCAGGCATATTCGGCGACCAGGCGCGCACTCTCATCCGGACCGGTCTTCATGCCGATGGCGTGAGGGCGGGGTCCGACCAGCGACATCTCGCCGGCCAGCACATTGAACAGTTGCGGCAGTTCGTCCAGGCTGGTCTTGCGGATGAAGCGGCCGACGCGAGTGACGCGCGGATCGCCCCGGGTGACCTGCTGCGATGCGGTGTGGTCGGTCATCTCGGTGTACATGGAGCGGAACTTCCACACCATGATGGCTTCGTTGTTGAAGCCGTGACGGCGCTGGCGGAAGAAGATCGGGCCCTTGCTGTCCAGCTTGATGGCGATGGCGACGGCGACCATGATCGGAGCGAACACGACCAGGGCGATCGTGCCGATGATCAGGTCCTCGACGCGCTTCAGCAATTCCTTGCGGTCGTCCTCGGAGATGCCGGAGACGCGCGTCAGCGGCATGTCGGCCAGGCGCGACAGAGCGGCCTTGCGCTCGGTGTCGGTCTCGACATCGACCAGCAGAGATACTTCATTGGGCAGCGAGCGCAGCTTCTCGATGACGTCCTTCACCCGCGCCTTGGCCGAGGTGTCGATGGCGACGACGATCTGGTCGACATAGGGCGTGATCTTGTGCGCCAGCAGCGACTGGACGTCGCCCAGCACCGGCACGCCGGAAACGGCCATGGGGTTGCGTGCCAGGCGGTCATCGAACACGCCCAGCACATTGACGTCGCGGCTTTCGATGGCCGCCTCGATCAGCTTCTGGGCATGGCGGGTGGCACCAACGATCACGACGTTGGGAGTCAACTTACCCTGGCGGCGCCAACGATCGACCAGGCTCCACCACAACATGTGCAGGGTAACGAAAAATGACAAGGCGGCGACGAACCAGAACCGCAGGGCAGAAATGACATTGTCCTGATTTGGCGCAAAGCCGGCCAGCCAGATGCCGGAGATGAGGGCGCCGGCCAGGACGCAGAACATCTTGGCCATATGTTTGATCAGATGCTCATTTCGGCCAAAGCGGTAGAGGCCGCTGCCGTTGAGCGCATAGAAGGTCAGGCCGGTGGCCAGCAGGAAGGGCAGGCTGTCGCCCAGTGGCGCATTCAGAAGGCCGGTAGGCGCAACCGGCAGTGCCGTCAACAAGCCGAAGAAAAACAAGGCCATGGCGTCGACGCTGCGGAACAGGCGCACGAACATGTCGCCGCTCTTGCGTTCACGGCGCGAGACCAGTTTTTCAGGACGGAACGGTCCCCGCCGCTCGCGCGGATCGAGGAAGTCGGCGTCTGTGGCGGTGGCCTTGACGAGCAGGCGCGGCGAGAGGGCGTTCATGACCTTAAGCGAACTTTCTGTCGTAGGGGTTCACGATAGGCGATCGGGCTTAGGCTTCGGTTAATTTGGCACAGATTTCTCTGATCCTGGCCCGCCTGTGCAAAAACGAGGCCTCGTATTTCGGGCATAGGGTTACCGTGCCGTTAACCGACGTAAACACATCGCAAATTTATGGCCGGAGGGTTTTAGTTGCGCTGCATCAAATCCGGGGAGATGACCATGAGCCTTGTCGGCGATATCGACAGCGTACTGCGCAAGCTGGACCAGAAGCTGGTCTGCACCCAGGTGGTGGTGGAGGCGGTCAAGCAACTGATAGAATTGTACCGCTGTGAGCCGGAAGGCATTCGCGAGGCGGTCGATGTGCATTCGTATGTGACGTTACAGTTCGCCCGCTATCATGCTCAGCAGATCGGCCGAGCGCAGCTGCTGAGTAATCTGGAAGCAGCCAGGGAGTTATCGCGGGTGCTGGCGTAGGAGGGAGTTTTTTGAAACGCCTCCGGCCGCAACGACGACAGATGGAGACGATGGGATTGGCTCCGCTGCGCTTCGCCGAACTCGCAAGTTGCGAGGGCAACTTGCTCGTTTCGAACCCAATGGGTTCTCAGCCACATGTATATCCGCCACTAAAAACG
>NZ_GL883080.1:499828-517977 GCF_000204015.1 Asticcacaulis biprosthecium C19
TTTTAGGGGTACGCTCATTTAGCAAACGAGTGCCTTCAGCCTCTCGGCCACGTCTCCGTTGTCCAACCCCTTAGCGTGTTCTTTTTTAAAAGGCAACGTCCGCAAATGGTGGATGCACAGGGTTTTTTGATGGGAAGTTGACGCGGCCGCCACGACGACCGCAATGAGACGATGGGATTGGCTCAGCTGCGCCTCGCCGAACTCGGAAATTGCTCCGCAATGTCCTCGTTTCGAACCCATGGTACCCCTTTGAGGGTACGCTCATTTAGCAGACGCGTGCCTTCAGCCGCTCGGCCACGTCTGCGTTGTCCAACCTTTCAGCGTGTTCCATTTTAAAAGGTAGCGCCCGCAGATCGTGGATGCATAGGGATTTTAATCCCTCACTCCGTCTTTGCTTCTTCGCGTTAAACTTTACAGCGCTCGATCAGAATCGCAAAAACAGGTTCTTCAGCCATACCGGCCCGGTGCCCGTCGTTTCCTGCCAATCGGCCGCTTCCTCACCTTCCGGCGCATAGCCCCACGGACTGAACACCTTCACCCGGCCGGCGCGGAAGTTGCTGACGTGGCGCGCAACGACGGTGAGGCCGTGCACAAGCGCCGTCGCCGCCACCAGAGCGTCGCGGTCTCCCTTGCCGTCGGCATAGGGCAGGGCGCCGCGTTTGCGCACCACGGCAGCATCGACCGCCAGGATACGTCCTTCGAACGCCACCATGACCTGATCGTCCAGCCAACTGCGCAAGGCTTCCCCCAAGGGCCGGTCCTTGCGCTCGACGTGCGCAATGCCATTTTCCAGCTCCAGCAGCGACACAGCGGAGACATACATGTTCTGCCGCGCCACCCCGCCGGCCCAGGTGACCACGCCGGGATCGGCCTTGCCGGTGCGCGCCTTGCGCAGTTCCGAAATGATTGGCGTGTCGAGCAGGTACATGGTCAGAACCTCTCCTCGCGCGTTTCCCAACTGCCGCGCGAATCGAATTCGACGTCCGCAGCTGCGCTTTCCGGCATGGCCAGCAGGTCGACCAGGCTCTCGGTCTGGCCGGTAATCTGCCGAAAGGTCTCGAAGCTGAGCAGGACATGGGACGGTTTGCCCCGATCGGTGATAAACACCGGCTCCAGCCGGGCCGCTTTTTTTGCCCGACCTACATCCTGGTTAAATTCACGGCTGGTCAGGGTTGTCATAGCGGCCTCTTTTTGATGTAGGTACATTACTACATTATATCATCCGGGAAAATCGAAATTTACTTTGAACTTTAAGGGTCTGAAAAATTGCCGGAGTGTGAAATTTTCATTTGACCTGGCCGCGCGACATATCATCCGAGACGGGAATGGCAACCGGACCCGAGCCGCCGGGGTGCCATTCGCAGCCTGCAACAACGTTTCCTCCCCATCCAGAAAACCCCGGCGCTCCTAACGTCGGGTTTTTTCTTTGCCGCGGCTTGCAGGTAGGCACATGTCTACACGTCGAAATTCTAAAATGTAGTTACGTTGCTACGCTGTGATGGATTTGTCACGTTAAATTCCTCAACAAAATAAACAACTTGTGATCCTGAAATTCTGTTTGACGGCGGATGAAAAACGGCGGCTTTTTGTCGCAGCCGGTCAACGGCACCAAAAAAAGCGTACTACTCTCGGGGAGACATCCAATGATATTTGAGGCAGCGCCTCAGGACCTGTGGCAAAGCACGGTCCACGAACTCACCAACATCCTGTCGCCGCACGGCGCGGTTGGCGCTGATGGCGTCACAAGGACCTATGCGCTCGGTGATTTTTCCATCCACTTTTTCCTGCAACTGGCCGTGATCATCGCGGCCTGCCGCGTCGTCGGCTGGCTGGGACAGAAGCTGCTGCACCAGCCCCAGGTGGTGGGTGAAATGATCGCGGGCGTTATCCTTGGGCCATCGCTGTTCGGCCTGCTTCTCCCCGAAATCCAGGCGGCCGTCTTCCCGAAGGAAATGAAGAACGTCCTTTACACCGGCGCCCAGTTTGGCGTCGGCCTGTACATGTTTATGGTCGGTACCTCCTTCCGCCTTGACCATTTTGCCAAGAAGGGCAAGAGCGCCATGGCGGTCTCCTTCGCCGGGATCAGCGCGCCCTTCCTGCTGGCTGTGCTGATCACGCCCTGGCTGATGACCATACCTGGCCTGTTCACCGCGGGTATTTCCCAGTTCAACGCCACCCTGTTCATGGGCGCCTGTATCGCCCTGACGGCCTTCCCGATGCTGGCCCGCATCATCAATGAGCGCGGCCTGGCCAATTCGTCTTTGGGAACCCTGTCCCTGACGGCTGGCGCCTTCGATGATGCTGTTTCGTGGTGCGTCCTGGCTGTTGTGCTGGCCACCTTTGGCGGCGGTCCGGGCATTGCCGTCGTGGCCATTGTCGGCGGTATCTCATTTGCCCTGTTCGTGGTGACGATCGGCCGCAAGCTGCTGGCGCCGCTGGGCCGCATGGTCGAGGAAAAGGGCGAGATGTCCTACACAATACTGGCCATCGTGATGATCTGCTTCTTCCTGTCGGCCTTCGTCATGGACGCCGTCGGCATCCACGCCATCTTTGGTGGCTTCATCCTGGGCACCGCCATGCCGCGCGGCAAGTTCGTTGAGGAACTGAAAAAGAAGGTCGAGCCGTTCGCGGTCATCGTCCTGCTGCCGATGTTCTTCACCTTCTCGGGACTGAACACCCGCATGGACATGGTCAACTCGCTCGAAATGCTTTTCGTGGCCTTGGTCATCCTGGCGGTCTCGGTTGTCGCCAAGTTCGGCGCCTGCTACGTCGCCGCCCGCATGACCGGCGAAGACAACCGCACGGCGCTCGGCATTGGCGCTCTTATGAACTCCCGCGGCCTGATGGAACTGATCATCATCAATATCGGCCTGCAGAAGGGCATTATCGGCCTGCCGCTGTTCGCCATGCTGGTCCTGATGGCCATCGTGACCACAGTCATGGCCTCGCCGGTGTTTGAAGCTGTCTACGGGAAAAAGGCCCGCGAAAGCGGTGAACTGGATGCCGTGCCCGACAACACACGGGCCTGATAACCTGTTCTTCGGCGGCGTCACTGTCATCCGGTGGCGCCGCTTTTCTATCCGGGGCACATCCAATGAAAACCTACCTCCTGACGGGCACAGCCGTGCTCGCCCTGAGCAGCGCCATGGCGGTCAACGCCCAGGCCGACGACGCCTTTTCGGCGACCGGCGGGCGCAAGACCTCGGCAACGGTATCAACGAACTGAGCTATACAGCGACGATCAACCTGCCGCACAAGCTGAAGCCGGCCCTGACCTTGTCCTGGCACGACTATTCGACGACCCGCCTGGACCAGAAGATCGGCACCGAGTGGGGCGCCATGGCCACCATCGCCCTGACGCCGAGGTTCAGCCTGATGCTGAAACATGCCGATTTTGAACGCAAGAGCCCGGCGGCCCCGGCGTCGCGCACCAAGACCTGGCTTGCGATCAATTGCAAGTACTGAGGCTGTCATATGAGCGGCCTTCCCCCCTACCTGTCCCGGTTTAACACCGCTGCGATCCGCCGCTTGCTCGCGGTGCCAGTGTTGGCTGGGATAGGGGGCGCTGTCTGTGTCGGTGCCCTCGAATTTGCCGCGACAATCAGCCAGCGTCCCTTCTGGCAGTTGCCGTTCATCACCTCCATAGCCCTGATCATGGGGGCGCCGTCGTCAGAGCCGGCACAGCCCAGGGCCCTGATTGGCGGTCATCTGGTCTCGGCCCTGGCGGGGTATATCGTGTTGTGGCTGCTGGGACCGGCGGAATGGGCGGCCGCCCTCAGCGTCGGGCTGGCCATCGTCCTGATGCTGCGCTTGAAAGTCTTTCACCCACCCGCCGCCGTGGACGCCTTTCTGGTCGTGAAACAGGTGTTGGGGATCGACTTTCTGTTCACTGTCATTTTGACGGGGGCGATCCTGCTCGTAGGCTTTGCCTTCGTTTGGCATCGGCTCTCCGACTGGATCCTGGCGCGGTTGCATCCGGAGAAGGACGCAAAATGATCACGTCCTACGACCCGCCGAATATCTCGATGGCTTGAAGCCTCATCGTCTGCGTGACATAACCGGTTCTCGCTTTCTTCGAGGCTAACATGACGCGCCGTACGGCTTTGGTATTGGGTCTGATGTGGGGACTGGCGGCAGGTTCCGCTGTCGCGGCCAACCAGGCGCCGGCGCCGGACAACGCCAAGCCCACCATCCTGCTCCCCAACACGACCTCCACGACCGAATATAATCCGTCCCGGGGCTTCCCCGACAAGAACGGTCCCCTGTCGGGTATGTTGATCGTCATTCCGCAGAGCGAGGTTGAGGAATTCAACAAGCCATCCGGCGCCGAGCGGCACCTTAACCGCGTCTCCCGCGCCGAAGCCGGCGCCGTTCTGGCCATCAAGCTGGTCTTTGTCGGTATCGAGACCGACTGGGACAACAATGTCGATGTCGTCTACGACCTGTCGATCACCGCACCCGACGGCCGTCTGTATGGCGACGAGTACAGTTCTGTGGCGGGCGTCAAGGGTAAGCAGGGCAGGACGCAAGGCGTCTATGACAACCGCAACAAGGTCGTCCTGATGCAGTTCGAGGACCACGACGTCCCGGGCCTCTATACCATCAAGGCGGTGCTGCGCGACAAGGTCGTCGGCCGCGAACTGCCGTTGCAAACCCAGGTCGAGCTGATCGCCAAGGCCAGCCCGCCGACGCAGATCCCTGGCGTGACGGCGCCCGACCCATCTGCGCCGGTCACCATGGCACCGATCGCCGACCCTGCCCCGCAGGCCAAACCGGTCAAGAAGGGCAAGAAGAAATACCGAAAGAGAAGGCGCTGACCGTGACAGACTCCGATACTGACGCTGGCGTTTCCCTGCCCGACACCGTCGCCATGGTCATCCCGGCACGCGAAAAGGACCTGGGCGGCTTCATGGTCCGCCGCGTGCTGCCCTATGCCAGACGGCGTATGGTCGGGCCGTGGATCTTCTTCGACCACATGGGGCCGGCCGACTTCGCGCCTGGCCTGGGTGTCAATGTCCGGCCGCATCCGCACATCAACCTGGCCACCGTCACCTACCTGTTCAAAGGCAACATTCTCCACCGCGACAGCCTGGGCACGCGCGGCGTCATTTCTCCGGGTGACATCAACCTGATGGTCGCCGGCAAGGGCATCGTTCACTCCGAACGCGAGGAAGACGAGGCCAAGACCCGCACCCGCCATCTCGACGGCCTGCAACTGTGGCTGGCCTTGCCGGAAGCCGATGAGGAGATCGATCCGGCCTTCTACCACTATGACGCCGCCGAGATCCCGTCCTTCGACGATGGTCAGGCGCATGTCCGGGTGATGATGGGCGAAGCCTTTGGTCTTCGCTCGCCGGTCAAGACCTATGCCCAGACCCTTTATGTCGAAGCGAAACTGAAGCTGAGGGCCGAACTCCAGGCGCCTATGGGCGTTGAGGAACGTGCCATCTATGTTTGCGACGGCGAACTGGGCGTTGACGGCCTGATCCTGAAGACCTACGAGATGGCCGTTTTGACGCCGGGCGCTCTGGTCCGGCTGACGGCGATCAGCGGTCCGGTCCATTTCGTCATCGTCGGTGGCGAAAAGCTGAGCGAACGTCACATCTACTGGAATTTTGTCTCGTCGCGGCCGGAACGCATCGAACAGGCCAAGGCCGACTGGAAGGCCCAAACCTTCCCGAAAGTGCCGGGAGACGACCAGGAATTCATTCCCCTGCCGGAGTAGGCCTCAACATTACCGATCGTTAATCCGGACGATCTTTACAATCGCAACGATCTGCGCTTGGTTTGCGATCTCTTTGAGTTAAGGAACGCGTAGATGTCGATAAAGATGGTCGGACTGGTCAGTGCCGTAGCACTGGGTTTAGGCATGATGGCGCACGGCGCGATGGCCCAGGTCGCGGCCCCACCGACCCCGCCGATCGTTCTGCCCCAGGATGTCGCCTTCGAAGGCACCATGACGGTCGCTGTTGACGCCACCGACCTGAACCAGCGCGTCATCAAGATCCAGCAGACCGTCCCGGCCAAGCCCGGCCCATTGGTGCTGATGCTGCCGAAATGGCTGCCGGGCAAACACCATCCCGCCAATGGCAATATCCAGCGCATTGCCGGCCTGGTCATTACGGCCAACGGCCAGCCGGTCAAATGGAAGCGTGACGCCGTCGACATGAATGCCTTCCACGTCGAGGTTCCAGCCGGCGCCGGCGAGTTGAAGGTGGCCTTCCAGTATCTGGCGCCGACCGTTGCCTCGACCGCGCGCATCGTCCTGACCAATGACATGCTGAACCTGCAGTGGGAGTTTGCGTCACTGTATCCGGCAGGCTATTACGCCTCACGTATCCCGATCACCGCCTCGATCACCCTGCCCGAGGGCTGGGGCTACGCCACGGCGCTGGAAACGGCTGGCAAGACCGGAAATACCGTTCAGTTCAAGACCACGGACTACGAAACCTTCATCGATTCGCCGCTCTTTTCCGGCCGCTATTTCAAAACCTACGACATCGATCCGGACGGTCCCGTACCGGCCCGCCTGAACGTCATGGCCGACAAGCCGACCCAGGTCGAGGCCAGCGAGGACATCGTCGCCATCCATCGCAAGATGATGGACCAGGCCTATAAGCTGTTCGGGGCACCGCATTACGACCACTACGACTTCCTGATATCAGCGACGGACTGGCTGGGCGATATCGGCCTGGAGCACCATCAATCGACCGAAATCGGCATGGAGCCCAAGTGGCTGACCGACTGGAAGAACGAGTACGTCGGACGCGACGTGCTGACCCACGAACTGGTCCACTCGTGGAACGGCAAGTTCCGCCGCCCGGCCGACATGTGGACGCCGAACTACCAGGTGCCGATGCGTGGCAGCCTGTTGTGGGTCTACGAAGGCCAGACCCAATATTGGGGCCACATCCTCGCAGCGCGGTCCGGCCTGTACAGCAAGGACCAGGAACTGGAATACCTGGCTATCATGGCCGCCGGCCTCGACAACCTGCCGGGGCGGCAATGGCGCGACCTGGCCGACACCACCAACGACCCGGCCCTCTCGGCGCGCGCCGCCCAGACCTGGCGTGCCTGGCAACGCAGCGAGGAATACTACACCGAAGGTTATCTGATCTGGCTCGACGCCGACACCCTGATCCGTGAAAAGACCAACGGCAAGAAGTCGCTGGACGACTTCGCCAAGGCCTTTTTCGGCGTCAATCCGGGATCACGGACACCGGTGACCTACACCTTCGACGATATCGTGACCGGTCTGAACAACGTATACGCTTACGACTGGGCGACCTTCCTGAACGATCGCCTGCATTCCGCGGGTCCGGGCGCGCCGCTCGACGGCATCACCCGTGGTGGCTACAAGCTGGTCTATACCGACACGCCGACCGCCTATTACAAGGCGACAGAGACTCTGCGCAAGAACGTCAACCTGGCCTATTCCCTGGGCATCGCCATCAATTCCAAGGATGCACTCATCAGTGCGGTTCAGTGGGACAGTCCAGCCTTCAAGGCCGGCATGGCGCCCAATGCGACCCTGATCGCGGTCAATGGCAAGGCCTATGACGCAGAGATCCTGAAGACGGCGATCACCGCGGCCAAGACCGGCACGGATCCGATCGAACTGCTGGTGAAGGTCGACGACAACTACCGTACCTTCAAGGTCGATTATCATGGCGGCCTGCGCTATCCGAAGCTGGAGCGTATCGAAGGCAGGAAGCCGCTGCTGGATGACATCCTGGCTGAGAAGAAGTAACCGTTTGTAACCAATGGGCGGCGGACCCGCCATAATTTTGCCGTCGCCCACGCGCCTTCTCACGCCGGAGGCGCATCATGAAACCGCTGTTTTTTCTGCTTATTCTGGCTCTGGCATCTACGTCGGCGCATGCCGGGCCAATGCGCGACCGCTATCTTGGGCGGATGAAGGAAAGGTCGGTGGGCGAGGTTACCGACCCGGCGAAAATCCTGCCGGGCGCCACCGTGCAGACCGTGGCCTATGGCGCGGACGCAGCCCAGACCCTTGATGTCTACGCCCCGCCGTCGCCACGCGACGCCCCAATCATCGTCATGGTCCATGGCGGGGGCTGGCGTCTCGGAGACAAGGCCAGTCCAGGCGTGGTGGACAACAAGCTGAAACGCTGGCTGCCTCAGGGCTTTATAGTGGTCAGCGTCAACTATCGCATGCTGCCGGATGCCGGAGTCGACCTGCAGGCCCAGGACATCGCTCACGCCATTGCTTACGTGCAAAAGGAAGCGCCGCGTTGGGGTGGAAATGGCAACAAGGTCATAGCCATGGGCCATTCGGCCGGTGCCCATCTTGTCGCCCTGGTTTCGGCCGACCCCGCGCCCGTCGTTGCAGCCGGGGGGCGGGCCTGGCGGGGAACCGTGGTTATCGATTCGGCCGCTTTGGACGTGACCGCCGTGATGCAAAAGCGTCATCCCCGCCTATATGACGACGCCTTAGGCAATGACCCGATCTTTTGGGCCAACGTGTCGCCGGCTGCCCGGTTGAAACCCGGAGCCGTTCCCATGCTTCTGGTCTGTTCGTCGCAGCGTCCGGACGATCCCTGCGCCGACGCCAGGGCTTTTTCGGCCCAGTTGGCGGCACAGGGGCAGGACACCCAGGTATTGCCACAAGCCATGAGCCACATGGCCATCAACCGCGACCTGGGTCTGGATACCGCCTACACGGCGCACGTCGACGATTTCATCCACACGCGTCTGGCCGATCAAGATTGACCGGGAGCGCCTTACCCGTATTGTCAATCGTGGATGGACAAATCGGCTTGAGCCGGCGGCCGTAGAAATCTAGAAGACATGCCCATGATCCGTCTGTTTATCTCCGAGACCACACCGCCTTTCGCCGAAGGCCTGAGCGTTATCCTCAATCCTGACCAGTCGCGCTACCTCGCGGCTGTGATGCGCTTGTCCGTCGATGACACGGTGTCGATCTTCAATGGCCGCGACGGCGAATGGGGGGCGCGTCTCAGCGAGGTCGGCAAGAAGGCGGTCAAGCTTGACCTGATCGAACAAACCCGCCCACAACCGACAGGGCAGGGGCCGATCCTGGCGGTCGCGCTGATCAAGCGCTCAGCGTTGGAATATATCGTCGAAAAGGCCACCGAACTGGGCGCCGGTACGATCCAGTTGCTGACAACCCGACGCACCAATGCCAGTCATACGAATGTTGAACGTCTTGTTTCCATTGCCAAAGAATCCGCCGAGCAGACCGAACGTCTGGATGTGCCCGAGATACTGGCGCCGGTAAAACTCGACCGCTTCCTAGCGGCAGCGGCCTTCGACCGGCTGATATTCGGCGACGAAAACTCGACCCATGAAGGCACCAGAGAAACCCTGCCGTTGTTGCAGGCCTTGAAAACGACCGCTGCGGTGGAAAGGTCCGTCATCCTGATCGGTCCGGAGGGCGGTTTCGACGATGACGAACGACTGGCTTTGCGCGGCCGGCCTGACTGCATCCCTGTCAATCTCGGCCCGCGTATCCTGCGCGCCGATACCGCGGCGATCAGCGCGCTTACACTCTATCAAGCGGTGGTTGGAGATTGGCGCTAATTTAGCAATCCTCTCTTGCCTGCCCCCGGCGACCGGCCCATATAGGCGGCGACTTCGCAAACAAAAAGGGCAGCGGCATGGCGTATTCGGGTGAGTCAGAGCCCCTGCGTACCTTCTCCGAACTGGTGAGCTACTTCCAGTCGGGCGAAAAGTCGCGCGAACGTTGGCGCATAGGTGCAGAGCACGAGAAGTTCGCTTTCCGTCTGACCGATCTCACCCGGCCCGCCTACGAAGGTCCCGACGGTATTCAGGCCATGCTGAAAGGCCTGATGCGTTTTGGCTGGCAAGGCGTCTACGAAGGCGAGACCCTGATCGCGCTTAGCCGCAACGGCGCTTCGGTGTCGCTGGAGCCCGGTGGCCAGTTCGAACTGTCCGGCGCGCCGCTGGAAACCGTTCATGACATCTGCGACGAAACCGGCCAGCACCTGGAAGAGGTGAGGGCGGTCGCGAGCGAACTAGGCTTGGGTTTTGTCGGCACGGGATTCTCGCCGCTGTGGACGCGCGGAGAGACACCGGTCATGCCTAAAGGCCGCTACAAGATCATGCGCAGCTACATGCCAAAGGTGGGCAATCTCGGCCTCGATATGATGCTGCGCACCTGCACCGTCCAGGCCAATCTCGACTACAGTTCTGAAGCCGATATGGTGCAGAAGTTCCGGGTATCCCTGGCGTTGCAACCGATCGCCACGGCGCTGTTTGCCAACTCGCCCTTTACCGAAGGCAAGCCGAACGGCTTCGTGTCGGCGCGTGCCAATGTCTGGACCGATACCGACCCTGACCGCACCGGCATGCTTGATTTCGTCTTTGAAGACGGCTTCGGCTATGAGCGTTACGCCCAATACGCCCTGGACGTACCGATGTATTTCGTCCACCGCGATGATTATATCGATGCTTCTGGCCAGGATTTCAAAGCCTTCATGAAGGGCGAACTGCCGGCCTATATGGGACACCGTCCGACCATGGACGATTGGGCCGACCACCTGACCACCCTGTTCCCGGAAGTGCGCCTGAAGAAGTACCTCGAAATGCGCGGCGCCGATGCCGGTCCATGGAGCCGCCTGTGTGCCCTGCCGGCGCTGTGGGGAGGCCTGTTCTACGACCAGACGGCGTTGGATGCCGCCTGGGACCTGGTCAAGGGCTGGACAACCGATGAACACAACCGCCTGCGCGGCATGGCGGCAAGAACCGGCCTAAGGGGCGACATCGCCGGTCGTCCAGTCAAGGACTGGGCCATGGACGTGCTGAACATCGCAAAACAAGGCCTGAAGAACCGTAACAAACTGTCCGGCGGGTTCATAGACGAAACAGGCTATCTCGGCGAGCTGTTCGAAATCGCCGACAGCGGCCTGACCCCGGCCGACCGGCTGCTGGAAAAATTCCATGGCCCTTGGCAGGGCGACATTCGCCGTCTCTACGCTGAGGAAGCCTACTAGATTCGCTTCGTATACGATTTGACGATGGCGCTTGCCAAACCGCCAAATACCTGATCATGTCGCAAAAAAGGCAGCGCCGCGAGCGTTAGACCTTATGTCCTCTTTGCGAGATCATGTATGCTGAATATCGTCATTGGCGCCGGGATATTGATTACGATCCTGACCGGCATTCCCGTCCTCCTGCAGATGCGAAACCACCCCAAGGGGTTGTTTGTCTGCTTTTTCGCCGAGATGTGGGAGCGGTTTTCCTACTACGGCATGCGGGCCTTGCTGATCTACTACCTGGTCCGGCATTTCCTCTTCGACGATACCCGCGCCAATGCGCAATACGGTGCCTACACGACGCTCATCTATCTTCTGCCACTCTTGGGGGGCCTGATTGCTGACCGCTGGCTGGGGACGCGCAAGGCGATTACGTTCGGCGCAATACTGCTGGTGGCTGGCCATCTGGGCATGGCGATCGAAGGACGGCCGAATATTCCGACGGTGACCTATCAGGGTACGACCTATGAGTTCGTCACTGACGGCATGGGGCAGAACCGGTCCGTCAAGCTGGACGTCAACGGTCAGCACTATGACTGGAAGGGTATGGCGGATGGTGGTTATGAGGTTGTCGGCCTGCCGGCGGATGCGCCGATACCGGCAATTCTGCCCGCCGCCAGCATTCAGAAGGACGTGAAGATCGTCGATGCCTGGGCGGAAAACGTCTTCTACCTGGCGATTTCGCTGATCATCCTTGGGGTGGGCTTCATGAAGCCCAACATTTCGACGATCGTCGGTCAGCTTTATCGCGAGAAGGATCCGCGACGCGATGCGGGCTTCCAGTTCTATTATTACGGCATCAATCTGGGATCGTTCTGGGCGGCGGCTCTGTGTGGATATCTCGGCGAAAACGTCGGCTGGTGGGCCGGGTTTGGCCTGGCCGGTATCGGCATGCTGGCGGGGCTGATCATGTTCACGCTGGGCAAGCCGTGGCTTATGGGCAAGGGTGAACCACCCAAGCCGGAAGTCCTGAAGGAGAAGGTGGGGCCGCTCAACAAGGAGGTTTTGATCTATCTGGGAGGCCTGGCTCTGGTGCCGGTCATCTACCTGCTGGTACAGCAGAACCTCATTGTTCGCTATGCCCTGTATGCAGGCTCGCTGGCCATTATCGGCTACGTCATCCACCAGATGTTCACGAAATACTCTGTGCCGGAGCGGTTCCGCCTGACCCTGGCGATGATCCTTTCGGGATCGTCCGCCCTTTTCTTCGCTTTGTTCGAACAGGCCGGATCCAGTCTGAGCCTGTTCGCCGAACGTAACACCAATCTCGATATCCTGTCGGCGCCCATCGTAATCGGCAATTTTGTGCTGGCCTCTTCGCAACAACTGGCGGCCATGACCTTGCCGGCGAACCATGTCTGGATCGATATGGGGCTGACGCCTTCGCAAACCCAAACTTTCAATGCCGGTTTCATCCTGATCCTGGCGCCGGTCTTTGCTTGGTTGTTCACCTATCTGGGCCGGCGCGGCGCTGATCCCGATCCCTTGAAAAAGTTCGGTTTCGGCCTGGCCAATGTCGGACTGGGCTTTCTGGTTCTGGTGTGGGGTGTCGGTACTGCCGACGCCCTGTGGCGACTGCCGGTCCTGTTCCTGATGATGACCTATCTGTTCCACACGATCGGGGAACTGACCCTGTCGCCGGTCGGGCTGTCGCAACAGACCAAGCTGTCGCCGCCGACCATTGTGGCGACCATGATGGCCATCTGGTTCCTTGGGCAGTCGAACGGACAGAACGTTGCGGCCATTATCGCACAGTTTGCCTCGACCGAGACGGTGGGGGGGGTGGCTCTGGACAACCGCTCCGCTTTGATGTCGTCGATCGAAACCTTCAACTTCATCGGCTGGCTGGGTGTCGGGGTCGGGGTCTTCTTCTTCCTGCTGTCATACGTCATCGGCCATTGGTCATATGGGGCGAACGATACGACAGCGGAAGAAACGCCGAAATGACGTGTGGGTCGAGGGGCCTCAAGATACGTTCTTTGGCCCCTCGACCCCATAAGTTGCATCAGAGTTCCTTCTTCACCCGTACGATCACAAATGGCTGCGACTTGCCGTCGCTCAGTTCCTGCCGCACGATCGGAGTCTGTTCGCGCAGCCCCGCCCACACGGTCCGGGTCATCTGGTCGCGGCGCTTGGGCGGGTTTTGGAAGATGACCGCCCAGGTGATGTTGTCCTTGGTCTTGTACTCCGCCCAGAACGCGATCCACGGCGCCGACTTGTAGCGATACTGCTCGGTCGCATGATATTGGGTGCCGTTGTTCAGGCTGCTGATCTCCAGGCCCCAGTTCGCACGCCAACTGGTGATGTTCTGGCTCAGCAGAATGAAATAGCGGTCCGGGTTCAGGCCCGAAATCGGCCGCGAGTCGCCGGTGATCGGATCGGTGACGCTGGTGAAATACTTGGCGTACTCCACCTTCAGTTCGCCGCCCTTGAACTTGAACCTGTCCAGAGGCAAGGTCAGGTTGACGCCGATTTCATCGCGGACGCCGTCGCCGATATTACCACGGGCATTGAACACCCCGTCATCGGTCACGATCGGCGCAAAGTCCAGCGTGTCTTCGAGTGATGCATGCTTCAACGTCAGGCTCACCGCCCCTTTGGTCCAGAAACCGTAGTCGAAGGTCAGCGCATGGGCCCACTCCTTCTGCGGCACGATCGATGGATTGCCGGCCTTGACCACCTCGGTATCCAGCGACACCGACGAGGCAAAGTCTCCGAAATCCAGTTGACCAACCACCCGCTCGGACCGCCAGCTCACCTTGACCTTGTCGCGCGGTGCCCACACCACCTGTACCGACGGCTTGGGGTAGACAAAGGATTCCGACCGGTTGTCCTGGGCCACCGAAATGGTCGAGGTCTCGACCTTCAGCCCGGTCTCCAGCGACAATTTCGGAGTCATCTGCCAGTTGCGCATGGCGTAATACTCCGCCCGGTCTTCCTCGACCATGACGTTGTCGAACGGCACATTCTGTTCGCTGTCGTTCTCGGTGTAACGCGAGGCGACGTCGCGGCCATTATAGACGCTTTCGGCGCCAAACTTGTAGGTGATCTTGTCTTTCGGCTGCCAGGTCAGCTTGGCGCTGACGATGTTTTCGCGATCCTCGGACTTGGAAATGTAGCGCGAGGTGTCGGGACCATCCGTATAGACATCGTCCAGCGTCTCATCGTCAAACCGGTGCAGTAGGTTCACATCCAGGGACAGGGTCTTGGTCAGCTTGCGTTCGAACTGCAGGCCCAACTCGCCTTCGGTCTCCTGCAGATCCAGGTGCTCGACCGCCGTCGATCCATCCCGAACATACCGGGCGTCATACTCATAGTCGATCGGGTTGAGACTGCCGTTCAGCGTGATCTTGCCGCCAAACAACGGACGCGCATGGGTAAAGCGCTCGGCATGGCCCGAACCGCCGCCGACCTGATCGATGAACATCCGGTCTGGATTGGGGTCGCTGAAGTCCGGCTGGTAGATATACCGCGTCGTGTCATGGGTGCCGTTGTCGTTGAAACCGAAGGACTCCATGTAGAATTCGGTCAGGATGCCATTGCGGTTGCGTGAATAGCTGAAGAAGCCGGCCGGCTTGGAAGACCCTGGGAAGAATTTCACATTACCGCCGAAATTGATCGTCGCCTTGTCGCTCTGCTTGCGCACAATGTTGACGATCTGGCGATAGCCCTGCATATCGACGCCGGGCGCGCCACCGGTGATCAGCTCGATCCGCTCAACCTGAGCCGCCGAAATGGTGTTTAGCTGTTCCCCCAGGTTGGTCTTGCTGGCCGGGCGCTGACCGTCGACCACTACATTGCCGGCCGCACCGGCGAAGCCGCGGACCTCGTCGCCCTCGTTGAAGGTAAAGCCCGGCACCCGGAACACCATGTCGAGAGCCGTCGACACCTGAAACTCGGTGAAATAGCTGGCCTGGTACGTGACCACCTGATTGCCGCTTTCGGCGGCCGGCGCCGTGTCCTGCGCCTGGGCAAAGGCCGGTGCAGCCAAAAACACGAAGGCCAGGGCGGTGGTGACGAAGAGACGCATAGTCGGAAAATCCCCGGTGGACATGGCGCCGTTGGTGGCGGTCCGTGGCCGGACGGAATACTGCGCAAGGCTGACTTACAAGTTAAATGCCTGTAACAATTTCAACGAACTATCGTCAAAAATGAGAAGCAAACGCAGAATTTCTGTCGAAAATTCAATGCGATGTCAAATCCAACTACGGCGTTTTTCGTAGGTGGCGAAGCGCGCAACATTACACAGAATTAATATTACGGTGGTCATACTCGCCGGGGACGGCACAGCGTTGCGAAGCCCGGCACAGGTCCAGGCTTCGCAACGCGAACATCACAAGTGGACGATGCGGAAAACTAGTTCGTCCCGCCGACCGTCAGTCCCCTGATTCTCAGGCTGGGCTGGCCGATGCCGACGGGCAGCGACTGGCCGGCCTTGCCGCAGGTGCCGACGCCCGGATCGAACTTGAAGTCGTCGCCGATCATGTCGACCTGGCCCATGGCGGCCGGACCATCTCCGATCAGGGTAGCGCCCTTGACCGGTGCGCCGACCTTGCCGTCTTCGATCAGATAGGCCTCGGTACATTGGAAGACGAACTTGCCGTTGGTGATATCGACCTGGCCGCCACCGAAGTTGACGGCAAAAAGCCCCTTCTTGGTGTTGGCGATCATATCGGCCAGTTTGTCCGAGCCAGCGCGCATAAAGGTGTTGGTCATGCGGGGCAGGGGTTGGTGCGCATAGGACTGGCGCCGCCCGTTGCCGGTCGCGCTGACGCCCATCTGCCGCGCCGACAGCCGGTCATGCATATAGCCGACAAGGATGCCGTCCTCGATCAGAGTCGTACAGGAGGTCGGCGTCCCTTCGTCGTCGATGTTCAGCGAGCCCCGCGCATCCGGCACAGTCCCGTCGTCGACGATGGTCACGCCCTTGGCCGCTACCTGTTTGCCCATCTTGCCGGAAAACGCCGAGGTACCCTTGCGGTTGAAGTCGCCTTCCAGCCCATGGCCGACGGCTTCGTGCAGCAGCACGCCTGGCCAGCCGGGCCCGAGCACGATGTCCATCTCACCGGCGGGCGCCGGAATGGCGTCAAGATTGACCAGGGCCTGACGAATGGCTTCGTCGACCTGAGCCTGCCACTTTTCCGGCGACGTGATATCGAACCACGAGATACGCCCGCCGCCACCCGACGACGCCGTCTCGCGGTGACCATTCTTCTCCACCGATACGCTGACATTCAGCCGCACCAGCGGCCGGTAGTCATGATACATCTGGCCGCCACCGCGCAGGATGGTAATGGCGCGCTTGTCGCAGGCCAGGGACGCCGACACTTGGACGACACCGGCGTGTGCCTGGCGCGCATAGGCATCCATCGCCTGGAGCAGGGCGATCTTGTCGGCGAAGGCCATCTCACCGAGCGGGTCATGCGCCTGGTAGTAGGAGCGGTTGGAACGCGACGGGTGCGACGCCGTCAAACTCACATCCACGCTTTTGCCCTTCTTGGCCAGCACCGCGGCTTCGGACGCTCGGCCGACAGCCTCCAGCGACAGTTCGGCGCTGTTGGCGAACCCGATGGTTTCACCCGCCACGACGCGAAATCCGAATCCCTGGTCGGCATTGTAGGCCGACGATTTCAGCCGGCCGTCGTCGAACAGCAGGGATTCGCCTTCACGACGTTCAATGAACATCTCGCCGTCATCGGCGCCCTTCAAGGCCTCGTCCAGCAAACCCTGTGCGGCGTGAAGATCGAAATCTCCCCAGTCGGCAGCGGCGGAATCAGTAGGGAAGGGAAGGGCCATGGATTGGTGCTCGAAAGTGTAACGGTCTGCCCTATTTAGGCGTGCCCGCGGGGTATGGCCATGGCAAAGCACATTTTTTGCCGGCCCTTTCGATTTTGCCTCGGTTTCCGCGACAAAGTAGCGCACCTTGCGCGACGTCAAAGCCTGACGGTACTGGAATTGCCGCAAAGACCCTGCGCAAAACGGGGAATTCCTTTTTTTGCCCTTTGCAATTGCCCGCGAACGCATTATGGGATCGTTTCTGCTAGGGCGCCCCGATGGGCAGTGGCCAGGTATGGCTGCGCGAATCGTTGCTGGAATGGCGCCCAAGAAATGTCGATTACGGTAAAGGTCAGGGCGCACGAGCACCGCGTCCCGTCCGGCAAGATGAGGCCATATTATGGGATTTGGGCGAATGGGCATGAAGGGGCTGTTGAAGGCCGCGTGCGGGGCTGTAGCCACCTTGACGCTAAGTGGCGTGCTGGCGATGTCTGCTGCCGCTGAGCAATTGGTCGGTCAGCCGACGGACAAGGAAATGGGCCTTCAGCCCAACGTGACCGAATTGGGTCATGAGGTCGACTGGTTCTATAATGCTTTGCTGTTTCCGATTATCACCGTCATTTCGGTGTTCGTTCTGGCGCTGCTGATCTGGATCGTCATTCGGTACAATCGTAAGGCCAACCCAACGCCGGCGCGTTTCTCGCACAACACCTTTATTGAAATCGTCTGGACTGTCGTTCCGATCCTCATCCTGGTCGTGATCGCCGTCTTCTCCATGCCGCTGCTGAAGAAGTTCAATGACATCCCCACTCCTGACGTGGTGGTCAAGGCTACCGGCAACCAGTGGTACTGGGCTTATGACTATCCGGAGCTGGGCGTCGAGGGCATCGAAGCCCGGCTGCTGCCGGAAGCCGCCGACCTGAAGACGGCCACGCCTGACAAGCCGTACCTCCTGGCTACCGACAACAAGCTGGTCGTCCCGGTCGGCAAGGTCGTCCACGTCCAGGTGACCGCAAATGACGTCATCCACGCCTGGACCGTGCCGGCTTTCCGCGTCAAGGTTGACGCCGTGCCGGGCCGTCTGAACAGCCTGTGGTTCAAGGCCGATAAGATTGGGACCTATTACGGTCAGTGCTCCGAACTGTGCGGCCAGGACCACGCCTATATGCCGATCGAGGTTCAGGTCGTTTCCGAAGCCGATTTCGACAAGTTCATCATCGCCCAGGGTGGCAAGACCCGCGCTATGATCGCAGCCGAAGAAAAAGCAGCCACTGCGGCGTCGGCCCAGGCCGCTGCGGAAGCTGCAGCTTCCGCCCAGGCCGCTGATGCCGTTTC
>NZ_GL883080.1:518112-534692 GCF_000204015.1 Asticcacaulis biprosthecium C19
CCTGCCGGCCGCGCCTGCCGCTGCTGCGCCGGCCGCCGTACAATAAAAAGTATAGAGAGACCTTATCCATGGCTACCGTCGCCGCCTCTCACGATCATCACCACGATGATCACGACCACAAACCCGGCTTCTTCGACCGCTGGATTTTTACCACGAACCACAAAGATATCGGCACGCTTTATCTGGGCTTCGCCATTATGGCGGGTCTGGTTGGCGGTGCGCTGTCGGGTTTCATTCGTTGGGAACTCTATGAGCCGGGTCTCCAGATCTTCGCTAAGGGCTCCATGCTGGACGCCATGGGCCTGTTCGACCTGACAAATCCGGCGGCGCAAAAGCACGCCTACAACTCCTTTGTCACCGCCCACGCCGTCATCATGATCTTCTTCATGGTTATGCCGGCCATGATAGGTGGTTTCGGTAACTGGTTCGTGCCGATCATGATCGGTTCGCCCGACATGGCCTTTCCGCGCCTGAACAACATTTCGTTCTGGCTGCTGATCGCTTCGTGGATCCTGCTGTGCGTGTCGATCTTCACGCCGTCGGGTCCTGGGGCCGGCCAAAACGGTTTTGGTGGCGGCTGGACCATGTATCCGCCGATGTCGACCCATGCCGGTTCGCCCGGTCAGGCCTTCGACCTGGTGATCCTGAGCTTCCACCTGTCGGGCGCGTCCTCGATCCTGGGGGCCATCAACTTTATCACCACCATCTTCAACATGCGCGCCCCGGGCATGACCCTGCACCGCATGCCGCTGTTTGCCTGGTCGGTGCTGGTTACCGCCTTCCTGCTGCTGCTGTCGCTGCCCGTGTTTGCCGGCGCCATCACCATGCTGCTGACGGACCGTAACTTCAACACCTCCTTCTTCCAGGCCGCGGGCGGCGGTGACCCCGTCATGTACCAGCACCTGTTCTGGTTCTTCGGCCACCCGGAAGTCTACATCCTGATCCTGCCGGGCTTTGGCATCATCTCGCACATCGTTTCCACCTTCTCCAAGAAGCCGATCTTTGGTTATCTGGCCATGGCTTACGCCATGGTGGCCATCGGCGTCGTCGGTTTTGTCGTGTGGGCGCACCACATGTACACCGTGGGAATGAGCTTCGATCTGCGCGCCTATTTCGTCCTCGCCACAATGGTGATCGCGGTGCCCACCGGGGTTAAGGTCTTCTCGTGGATCGCCACCATGTGGGGCGGATCGATCACCTTCTCGGTCCCGATGCAATGGGCGATCGGCTTCATCTTCCTGTTCACTGTGGGCGGCGTCACCGGTGTGGTCCTGTCGAACGCCCCGATCGACTACTCGCTGCATGATACCTATTACGTCGTGGCGCACTTCCACTACGTGCTGTCGCTGGGCGCCGTCTTCTCGATCTTCGCCGGTTTCTATTACTGGTATGAAAAGATGTTCGGCATCAAGTACAACGCCTTCCTCGGCACGGCCCATTTCTGGGTTATGTTCGTCGGCGTGAACCTGGTCTTCTTCCCGCAGCACTTCCTGGGTCTGCAGGGTATGCCGCGCCGTTATGTCGACTATCCGACGGGCTTCACCTACTGGAACCAGGTCTCGACGTGGGGTTATGCCATTACCCTGGTCGGCGTTCTCATCTTCCTGGTCATGCTGGTCGAATCGATTGTGCGCCGTCGTCCGGCTGAGGCCAATCCGTGGGGTGAAGGCGCGACGACGCTGGAATGGACCCTGTCCTCGCCGCCGCCGTACCACCAGTTCTCGGAACTTCCCGTCATCAAAGAAGACGATCACCACTAAGTCGTCTTCCAAAGCCAGACATCGCGATCGGGGGTGAAGTTCGCTTCACCCCCTTTTTACGTAGAGATACCATGAGCAAGAAACCCGCCAAGTCGCCTGTGAGGCCCGAAGCGCCGCTTGATGTTGCGGCTGACCTGAAGCAGGCCTATGCCTCCCAGGCGCTGCGTGCCTCGCCGGGTGACTATTTCCAGTTGCTGAAGCCGCGGGTGATGTCTCTGGTGGTTTTCACCGCCCTGACCGGGCTCATCATTGCCGATCAACCGATCCACCCGTTCCTGGCTTTTATCGCCGTATTGTGCATTGCTCTGGGCGCTGGCGCGGCGGGTGCGCTGAACATGGCGCTGGAAGGCGAGACCGATGCGCTTATGCGCCGCACGAAACTGCGTCCGGTCGCGGCTGGCAGGGTGACACGCAACGACGCGCTGACCTTCGGCGGCGTTCTGGCCTTCCTGTCGGTCTTCATGATGTGGATCGCCTTTCCGGACGGCCTTGCGGCCGGCCTCCTGGCCATGACCATTGTCTATTACGTCGTCCTCTATACCCTGGTGCTGAAGCGGCGCACGCCGCAAAACATCGTCATTGGCGGCGCTGCAGGCGCCTTTCCACCCGTTATCGGCTGGGCCGCCGCGACCGGAGCTGCGCCGTGGGAAGCGTGGATCCTGTTTGCCATCATCTTTCTGTGGACACCGCCGCATAGCTGGGCGCTCGCTCTGTACACGGCCGAAGACTATGCCAAGGCTGGCATTCCGATGATGCCGGTGGCCAGGGGCGCGAAATCGACCCGTCTGCAAATCCTCCTCTATTCGCTGGTCATGGCGCCGGTCGCCTGCCTGCCGATGGCTGTCGGACTGGGAGGGCTGGTATACGGTTTCGTGTCAGTTGTCGGCGGCGCCGTCTTTATCTATTTTGCGCTGCGCGTCTATCTGTCGCGGGCTGGCGACCACCCCGAAGGTGGCGAAAACAGCCTGTACGATGTTAAGAAGGAAGCCCTTTCGGCGCGCAACCTGTTCGCCTATTCGATCTTTTATCTGACAGCGCTGTTCGCCACGCTCCTGGTCGAACACCTGATCAAAGGCGTGATGTCATGACCGACGCTAACGACAAGAAGGCCTACCTGGCGGCGCAATCCCGGCGCAACCTGTTTATCGCCGGTGGCCTTCTGGTGTTTGTGATCCTGGTCTTCTTCGTGACCATGGTCCAGATGGGCCGCAACACCCGGGGCGAAAAGCTGAAGGTGCTCAAAGACCAGGCCGCGGCCGCCAGTTCGGCCGCGCCAGCCTCGCAGTGATCATGAACAAGAATACCAAGGTCGTCTTATGGCTGGTGGCGGGCGTGGTCTTCATGGGTGGCCTGGCCTTTGCCAGCGTGCCCCTGTACCGCGCCTTCTGCAATCTGACGGGTTTTGACGGTACAGCCATGCGCGCCGACAAGGCGCCTGAAGTGGCCACCAATGTCATCGTCCGCGTTCGTTTCGACACCAATGTCCGGGACGCACCTTTGGTTTTCAAAGTCGAAAAGCCCTATCAGGACGTACGTATCGGCAAGACGGCTATGATGTATTTTACCGTCACCAACACCGCGGATCGCCCGGTAACGGCGCGCGCAGTGTTCAATGTTCTGCCCGAAACCATGGGCCCCTATTATCGCAAACTGCAGTGCTTCTGTTTCGATGATCAACTGCTTCAGGCTGGTGAATCGAAGACCTTTCCGATGGTCTATTTCCTGGATCCGGAGATGCTCAAAAACGTCGACACGCGCAAGCTACGCGACGTAACCCTGTCCTACACCTTTTTCGAGTCCAAAGAGGCAAAAAAGTAACGCGAAAGGGGCCATTTTGGTGCCCGGCTTGCATTGTCTTTGAAAAAGAATTGGCCTAAACGAGACCAACGGCTCGTACGCTTTATCGGGCCGAACGTCAGAATTTCCGCGCGCCGTCAGGCGCGCTACCGAGGTGAGTTGAACGAGAATGGCCCACGGCGTCAAACACGACTATCACATCATCAACCCTTCGCCGTGGCCCCTGCTGGGTTCGGCGTCCGCGGTGTGCTGGGGCCTGGGCCTCGTCATGTGGCTGCAAGGACTGTTCGGCTTCGAAAAGGGTAGCTGGTGGTTGTTCGCCGTCGGCATGACCGGCATCCTGCTGACCATGGTCTTCTGGTGGCGCGACGTCATCAAGGAAAGCCGGGCCGGCGACCATACCCCGGTCGTACAGATCGGTCTGCGCTACGGCATGATCATGTTCATCGCCTCCGAAGTCATGTTCTTCGTGGCCTGGTTCTGGATCTTCTTCGAAATGGCGCTGTTCAACACGCACCGCGCTGGCGATCACTCGGCGATCGAAGAAGTCCGTCGGGCCTGGTCGACCTGGCCGCCGCATGGTGTCGAAACCATTGATCCGTGGCACCTGCCGCTGCTCAACACCCTGCTGCTGCTGACCTCCGGCACTACCGCCACCTGGGCGCACCACGCCATGACCGAAGGCGATCGCGAAGGTGTCAAGTGGGGGCTGGTTCTGACCATTATACTGGGCGCTCTGTTCACCGCGGTTCAGGCCTATGAGTACTACGAGCTTATTCACCATAATGAGTTCTTCAACGACGCTGCGGCGAATTCCGGACTCTATGGCTCCTCCTTCTTCATGGCGACCGGCTTCCACGGTTTCCACGTCCTGATCGGGACCATCTTCCTGATCATCTGTCTGTTGCGCCTGCTGGCCGGCCACTTCTCGCCGCAAAAGCACTTCGGCTTCGAGTCGGCCGCCTGGTACTGGCACTTCGTTGACGTGGTCTGGCTGTTCCTGTTCGCTTTTGTCTATGTTGTCTTCGGCGGCGCGCCCCATTGACGACCAACGGCAAGGGCGGTTTCATCGCCGCAGCCCTGGGCCGTTGCCCGGTATGTGGTCAGGGCAAGCTGTTCAAAAGCTATCTCAAGGTGGCGGAGACCTGTAAGGTCTGCGCCACCGACTTCAAGGCGGCGGACACCGGTGACGGGCCCGTCGTCTTTGTCATTCTGATTGCCGGATTTGCCGCCTGCGCGGGCCTTCTGATCAGTTTCCTGGCCTGGAACTGGAGCCCGGCGACCCTGCTCGCCGTCTGGCCGGCCTTCGCCGTGATCTTGTCGCTGATCCTGATGCCGATTTTGAAGGGCCTGATGGTCGCAGCACAAATTCGTCATAAGATACGAGACTGAGATGAGCCTGTCCCGATTCCTCACGGCCGTGCCCAAGGGTCTATCGATCGCCGTCGCCATCGCCTTTGTCATTCTGAACGTTTTGGGTGTCTGGCAAGCCCAGCGCCTGGTGTGGAAGCGCAACCTGGTCGCAGAGCTGGCCAGCACGCAGGCCCAGGCGCCGCAGCCGCTGGCTGCCATACTCGCGTCGCCGAAGCCGGCCTGGCGCGCCGTGACACTCACCCGGTGCGACGTATCGCCTGACCGGGTTTTGCACATGCACGGCCTCAGCGACGGCAAGCCCGGCTATCGTTTACTGGCGCCCTGTCCGGCGGGGGACCGAACCATCCTGGTCGAACTGGGGTTTGCCGAAGACAAGCTCCAGCCTTCGTTCAGCATCGAACACCCGGTCGGGCGTCTGCGTGCTTTCGACAAGTCCGGCGTGTTCACCCCCATGAACGACCCCATCCGCAACGACTGGTACTGGCGGTCACCGCTGGACATGGGCGCCTTCCTGCGCGCGCCCGACCTGCGTGAGGACTATTTCGTTATGTTGGACCACGCTCCGTCCGGTGTTTCCGTCAAGAATCTGCAGCAAAGCCACCTGACCGCGGAACTGAGCAACCGTCACTTCGAATATGCCCTGACCTGGTTCGCCCTGGCCTGGACTCTGCTGGCGGTTTTCGGCGCCTTTGTCTTTCAGCGGATGCGCAAATCGTGAGTCTCGATGGCCAGACCCTGTACAGGTTCGACAACGGCCTGCGTCTGCTGGTCGACCCGATGCCGGGTGTCAAGACCTTTGCGCTGAACGCCCTGATCCATGGCGGCGCACGTTTTGAGACCGAAGCCCAGTCGGGCTGGGCGCACCTGCTGGAGCATATGGTGTTCAAGGGGGCAGGGGGGCGCGATGCCCGTGCTCTCGCCGAAGCCATCGAACACAAGGGCGGCAGCATCAACGCCTCGACCGGCTACGAACACACCCGGTTCGAGGTCCGCGGCCTGTCGTCCCTTTTGCCGCTTGCCCTGGAAATCGTCACCGACCTGATGTTCCGGTCGGAGCTGGACGCGAACGAACTGCAACGCGAGAAGAAGGTCATCGCCCAGGAAATCCTCGAAGCTTACGACACGCCGGACGACCATGTCTTCGACCTGCTTCAGGCTGCCATGTTTCCCGATCAAGCGGTGGGCCGGCCGATCCTGGGCAGTCGCAAGAGCCTCAGCCCGGCGAAGCCCGACGCCCTGCGCGCCTTTGCCGACACCTTGTATGCCCCGCATCGCATCGTCATCTGCATTTCGGGGGGCGTGACGGCCGAGGAGGTTTTGGCCGCGGCACGACCATTGATCGACCCGATCGCGCCGCAATCCGGTTTTGCCGCGCCGCAGGCGCTGCGGTTCAGCCCCGGCCATGCCGTACAGAAACGCCGTATCGAACAGGCCAACCTGACCCTGGGCTTCGGCGCCGTCGGCCGCACCGATCCCGACATCATCCCCCTGCGGCTGTTCGGGGAAATCCTGGGGGGCGGCATGGCGTCGCGCCTGTTCCAGGAGGCGCGCGAGGCGAGGGGCCTGGCCTATGCCATCGATTCCTACACCACTCCGTATCGCGACGGCGGCGTGTTCGGCGTCTATGCCGGCTGTGCCAGGACGTGGCGCCGCTCAGCGAACTGATCCGCAGGGTCCTGATCGACCTGGCCGCCGATCCGAAACCCTCTGAACTGGAACGCGCCAAGGCCCAGTTCACCACCTCACTGTTCCTCAACTTCGAGGGTGCCGGTTCGCGGGCTTCGGCCTTCGCCAGCCAGATGTCGGTCTTCGACAAGGTCTTCGCCCTGGACGAAGTCGCTGTCGACATTGCCGCGGTCACGCGCGATGATCTGGTTCGCGTCGGCGCGGCGATCGCGGCCCAGCCCGGCGCCTCAGCCTTGCTCGGTCCCAAATCCATGACCCTGGCGGCGTAAATCCTACGTCGCGCCAGCTGGCATGCCACTAATATTATACCTCCCCGTTATACGGGGAGCGGGGCGGCCCGTGCCGTGGATCATTTGCTGGAAGCAAATGAGACGGTGGGGGATTTGGCCCGCCGTAATCTTCAACACATCAGTGAACGGCTTCGGGCACCACAGTAATTTGCCCAAATCCATTTAATCGTTTGCAATGCAAAAATAACGGCGGTTCCTTGTCGGACAAGGCGTCTCCTTATCCGAACAGTAACACTCTTGGTTAAGGCTCACGGTTAAAGCCGGGGCAAAACATGTCGGACATCAATCTTTTCGGATGGAAAATGGGCGGACCTTCGGGCCAGGACGTGCTGCGCGACGTCGATCCCCGCCTGTCCATCGACAGCCGCGCAGGCCAGATGGAGGCGCTGAAGTCGGCTGACACCCTGCTGTGGTCCTACGACCTGAGCCAGCGCCTGTTCGAATTCAAGGGCGACCTGCGTCATCTGGGCCTGCCGCCGATGTGGAGCCGCGTCTTTCTCGACGATCTCGACCCGGCTTTCGAAGCCGGGGAAGTTGACCGCCTCGACAGCCAGTTCCGTGCGCTCGATGTCCACGCGGCGGACCCAGGCGAAGGTCATATCCAATGTCTGCTGCGCCTGCGCGACCATCGCCTGGTTTATCTCAAAGGTCGCAAGGTGTCGCGCGGTCAGGTTCTGGGCGTTATCACCGATTTAAGCCGCGATATCGGGTTGAAGAAGACCATCGGCAAGTCCGACGCTCACGATGGCCTTCCGCTGCAGGACATCCATACCGACCCATTGACGGGCCTGCTGAACCGGCAGGGCTTCTTGAACGGTGCCGGTCAAGTGTTGCGTAAGGCCGGCGACTACGATCTGGTGGTGGCCGACCTCAACCGGTTCCGCCGTCTGAATGAGGCCCTGGGCCACGAACGGGCCGACATTGTGCTCGAGCTTCTGGCCCTGCGCCTGCGCGACGCTTTCCCGGATCATGCCGTATTGGCGCGGTTGGGTGAGGACGAGTTCGCCGTCCTGACCCAGCGCGGGTTTCCGCGCGTGTCAGAGCGGATGCGTAACGCTTTGGAACGTCCAATCAATATTGCCGGTTTCGATATCCAGCCAACCTTTTCGATGGGCGCTGTCTCGGTCGAAGGCGGCGACCAGGCACTGGAGGCCGCCGAACTGCTGCGCCGCGCCGAAATGGCCGTCGAAGCGGCGCAATCCAAAGGCGCCGGTGGCGTCGCATCGTATAAACGCGATCTCGAAAGCGATGGGCTGACACGTCTGGCGCTGGAGGCGGACCTGCGCAAGGCCTTTGTCAGCGGCGAGATCCACGCCTGGTATCAGCCGATCGTCAATCTGCACACCGGCCGGATTACCGGATTTGAGGCCCTGGCGCGGTGGGTACATCCGCGCCGCGGTGTCATTGCGCCGGATCAGTTCCTGGGCGCGGTGCGAGACCTCGGCATGATGGTCGATCTGGGGACCATCATCATGACCACCACGGTCCGGCTGCTGGGCCAATGGAAGCAGGCCTATGCCCTGCCGTCGGGCTTCTTCATCAGCGTCAACCTGTCGGCGCCGGAAATCGAGCGCCTCCATCTCATCGAGGACGTCTCGCGGCTGATCCGCGATGCCGGCCTGCCCAACAAGATGCTGAAACTCGAGGTCACCGAAAGCGACGTCATGCGCGATCCGCAGGCTTCGGCGCGGGTTCTGGAAGATTTGCGCACAGCCGGTGCCGGGATAGCGCTGGACGATTTCGGCACAGGTTTTTCGTCGTTGAGCTATCTGGCCAAGCTGCCGTTCGATACGCTCAAGATTGATCGTTCCTTCGTCAACACCATGAAGACCGAGGTGTCATCAGAGAAGATCGTCCGATCAATCTTGACTCTGGGCCGTGACCTTGGGCTGGACGTGGTGGCTGAAGGTGTCGAGGACCTTGCCCTGGCCGATCGCCTGGCGGCCCTGGGCTGCCAGATGGGGCAGGGCTGGGGCTTTGCCAAGGCGTTAAAGTCGGCCGAAGCGGAAGCCTTCCTGGCAAACTCGCTCGGATACAAGGCGGATGCGTTAAGCGCGTAAAGGTGTTGAATCACAGATGTCCATCGGTGGTTCAAAAACCTTACGCCCGGCCTGCCACGCCGGACAGGTGACCGGGTTCCACGCCCAGCGTCGCCAGGGCCGCCGACCACAACTGTTCGGGCTCGCTCAGGAAAATCAACTCTTGACTGGCGGGCGCCACCAGCCAGGCATTGGCGCTCAATTCGTTCTCTAGCTGCCCCGGACCCCAGCCGGCATAGCCCAGGGCAATCACGCTGCGCGCCGGACCTGACCCGCTGGACAGGTCGACCAGGATATCGCGTGACGCGGTCAGCCCCATACCGGTTTCTTCGCCGTCCTGACCTTCCTGAAACGGGCCACCCAGTTCGACCGTGATATTGTCGATCTGGTAGTCAAGGCTGTGCAGGACAAAGCCGCGATCGTTCTGTACCGGCCCGCCGCGGAAGATCTTTTGCAGGGAGGGGGCGCGGTCACCGCTGTCGATCCCCAGTTCGCGGATCATCTTGCCGAAGTTCAGGCCGTTGATAGGCTGATTGAGGATCAGCCCCATGGCGTGGTTTTCGTCGTGCTGGCAGACATAGACGACGGAGTGTTCGAAAGGCTCGCCGGAGAGGCCCGGCATGGCGATCAGGAATTGTCCCTGGAGCGACAGATGGTCGTCAGTCATGGCGTCCGGTCCGGTCATCACACATCCTTTATACGAAGCCTAACATATATTGCAGGCCGCGTCTTGGCCCGCCATAACGTAGTCTATATAGGTCCCCGGTAAGGTGAATTTAAGGAGACTTCCATGACTGTGCAACCCGGTGATACCCTTCCCGATCTCAAGCTGACCGTTGTGGGTGCGGAATCTCCCCAGCCGACGACCGTGGCCGAGTTCTTTGCCGGCAAAACCGTGGTGCTGTTTGCTGTTCCGGGGGCGTTCACGCCCACATGCTCGGCGCGCCACCTGCCGGGTTTCAAGGATCACGTCGCCGATTTCACGTCCAAGGGCGTGGACGTCGTTGCCTGTACCTCGGTGAATGACTATTTTGTGATGAAGGCCTGGGCCAAGGACCAGGGGATCGTCGACGAAGTGGTGCTTCTGGCCGATGGCAATGGCGACTTCGCCAAGGCAGTCGGGCTGGAGCTGGATGGTACCGGTTTCGGCATGGGGCCGCGCTCCAAGCGCTATGCCATGGTGGTCAAGGACGGCAAGGTCGACCAGTTGTTCGTCGAAGCGCCGGGTGAATTCCGCGTGTCGTCGGCGGAGCACGTGCTGGAGCAACTGTAAGGTTTTCGCAGGGGCCGCCCGCCGCATGACTCTGGGCGTTCGGCGCGGAAATCGACCCACTGGGTCGATTTCATCAGGTTTGCCGGCCATGCGGCAAACCTGCGCTTCTCACCCCCTGCGCCCCATAACCGTTCAGACCAACAATGAATAAGCCAGGCCGCTTCGCCTGGCTTATTCATTGTTATCCTGAAGCGTTTCGAGGTGCAGGAGGCTGCGCCTCCTGCAAAAACTTTACATCGCGTCCGACACAGCCTTGACCAACGCTTCCGGCCGGTAGCCCAGATCCCACGGCGTCAGACCCATTCGGACGACAATCAACCGTTGCGAGGGGATGATTGTGACGCTTTGCCCGTCATGCCCCCGCAGCCAGAAGGTGTCCGCAGGCAGACCGGCCATCTTGCCGGTGTCGCTTTCGCCGGGGCCTTTCAGCCAGGACTGCATCTGGCTGTAGCCTTCTTCGGAACCGTTCGACGTACGCATCATGGCGACGAAGCCCTCAGGCAACAGCCGTTTGCCTTGCCATACCCCGTCTTGCAGGAGGAACTGACCAAATCGGCCCCAGTCGCGCGCCGTGGCGTAGAGATACGAACCGCCGACAAAGGTACCGCTCTCGTCCGTCTCGAACACAGCGCTGGTCATGCCCAGTGGTCCGAACAGGGCGTCATGCGGGTAGGTGAGGGTGTTCGTGCCGACAGCCTTCATCCAGCTACGCGTCAGGATAACGCTGGATCCCGTTGAATAGGCGTAGGTTTTCTCACCTTTCGGCAAGCTGAGCGCGAAGCTCGCCATGTCGGCTTCCAGATACAGCATCCGCGACACATCCGAGACACCACCGTAATCTTCATTGAAGGCCAGACCACTTTTCATGGCAGCCAGATCGCGGATGGTGACCTCAGGTGTCACGACTTGATCCAGGCTGAGACCTTTTTCCAGGGCCGCACGCCCGACGAGTGCGGCATTGACCGTCTTGGTCATCGACCAGCCCAGCAGACGGCTATCCGGCGAGAAGCCGTCGCCATAGGCCTCGCCGATAATCTTGCCGTCCTGCATGACTACGATGGCCCGCAGACCGGGCCCTGTGAGGGCGGGGGCCGCGAGTAGATCCGCCAGGGCTCCGGTTGCGACCACCGCCGCGCCCTGGGGCTCGGGTTTGATCTCCGGCAGGGTGAGACCGGTGACCTTGGCGATATCGCCACCCGGTACGCTGACGCAGCCCAGTCCCGGCCGGTGAACGGCGATACCCGGCGCGAACACGCCCAGCAAACGCACCGTTACCACCGGGCCGTCAAAATTGAACGAGACCAGTTTTAGCAGAGGATGGCCCGGTGCCTGCACATCTTCAGCCAGGACCGCCTTGGCATCCCGTCCGGCCAGAAACACATTCGAACAGATGATCTTGGCGGCATAGCCCGTGCCGACCCGCAGCAGGGCAGGTGGGGCCACACTCAGCCATACGGCCAAGCCGACCACCAGCGCTAACACGACGGCGAATACACCGGTGAAAATCTTCTTCAGCATGACAAGCCCCTTTTGGAGGAGCCTACCAGCCAAAGATGAAGCTTTAAAGGCTTAGAGACTGTTTTGAAAATGGGTCAGGTTGAGCCGAAAAGGGCTGGTTTCGAGAACCGGAGCGGAGCGGACTTCAGTACGTGAGCACCGGAAGCGCAGAAAACGGCGCTTTGCAGGCCAACCTGATCCATTTGCAAACAGTCTCTTAGAAGAGCTCGTCTTCCAGGGCCATGATGGCTTCGGCGCCGCCCTTCATCTTGGCGAGATGGGCGTCGGCTTCCGGAAGGATACGCTCCAGGAACACGCGGCCGACCTTCAGCTTCGAGGCATAGAACGGGTCGGTCGAACCTTCGGCGATCTTGGCCTGCGCTTCCTTGGCCATCATCGCCCACATATAGGACAGACAGGTCAGGCCGAAAATGTTCAGGTAGTCCAGCGACCCCGCCGCGGCATTGTCTGGGTTGCCCATGCCGTTCTGCATCAGCCACATGGTCCCGTCCATCAGCTTGGCCTTGGTCTCCTTCAGCGCCTTGATGTACTGCGGCACGGCCGAGCCTGCCTCTTCCGCCGCGATATAGGCGTCGATCTCCCCCAGGAAGCTCTGCATGGCGCGACCGCCCTTGGACGGCAGCTTGCGCCCGACCAGGTCCAGGGCCTGCACACCATTGGTGCCTTCATAGATCAGGGTAATCCGAACATCGCGCATATATTGCGACGCAGGGAAGTGCTCGGTGAAGCCCGAACCACCGTGCACCTGCATGGCGTCTTGCGTTACCTTCAAGCCCTTCTCGGTCAGATACGCCTTCAGTACAGGCGTCAGCAAGCTCATGAAATCGCTTGCCTTTTCACGGTCTTTCTCATCTTCTGCCGCATGCTGAAAGTCGGCCTGTAAGGCCACCCAGGTCAGGAAAGCACGACCGCCTTCGATCAGAGCCCGTGATTCCAGCAGCATCCTGCGGACATCCGGGTGAACCAGGATGCTGTCGGCCGGCTTTTCCGGTGACTTGGGGCCCGTCAGAGCGCGGCCCTGCAGGCGGTCCTTGGCGAACTCCGCCGCCGCCACATAGGACGCGTGCCCGATGGCCAGGCCTTGCAGGCCGACGCCATACCGGGCGGCATTCATCATGTAGAACATGATTTTCAGGCCTTCATTCGGCGCCCCCAGCAGGAAGCCCTTGGCCTCCTCATAGACCATGACGCACGTCGAATTGCCGTGGATGCCCATCTTGTGCTCAAGGCCCGCGCAATGCAGGCTGTTGCGTTCCCCCGGATTGCCGTCGGCATCCGGGATGAACTTGGGCACCATAAACAGCGAAATCCCCTTCACGCCCTCCGGTGCGCCTTCGATACGGGCCAGAACCAGGTGGCAGATATTGCTGGTAAAATCGTGTTCGCCGGCCGAGATCCAGATCTTCTGGCCGCTGATCCGGTACGATCCGTCCGCCGCCGGCACGGCCTTCGACCGTAACAGGCCCAGGTCTGTGCCACAATGCGGTTCGGTCAGATTCATCGTGCCCGACCATTCGCCCGAGATTAGCTTGGGCAGGTAAACGTCCTTTTGCGCCTGCGTGCCACCAGCGGTCAGGGCCGAAATGGCACCCTCGGTCAGGCCGGGATACATGCCAAACGCGCTCGAAGCCCCCGACAACATCTCCGAGAAGGCTGTATTCACGAAATGTGGCAATCCCTGCCCGCCATAGGCTGGGTCACCCGACAAGGCGGTCCAGCCCGCTTCGCTCAAAGCCTTATAGGCCTCTCTGTACCCTTTCGGCGCGGTCACCTCGTGCGTCACAGGATTGAGGGTGCATCCCTCCTTGTCACCAGTGATATTGATAGGGTGGACGACCTCTTCGGTGAACTTGGCGGCCTCTTCCAGGATGGCGAAGACCGTGGCCGAATCGGCGTCCCCAAAGCCTTTCAGGTTGTTGTACTGATCGGTCTTGAAGACGTCCGCGATGAGGAACTGATAATCGCGAACCGGAGCTTTATAGGCCATGTGGCATTCATCCTGTAAGTAAGGTCGTTTCTCTTAGACGTTGTCCGTCTTGATATTTTCGGCTTCCAGCTTGGTGATCTCGCCTTCCAGCCAGACACAGCCGTCCTGCATGTCATGGATGGCCGCATCGATGTCTTCGCGCTGGCGCTTCAGGGTTTCGATCTGGCCGCGATACTTGCCCAGGGTCGCGCGCATCTGGGCGACGCCATGGTCCTTCGGCGTATAGAGGTCGAGGATTTCGTGAATTTCGATCAGCGAGAACCCGAGCCGCTTGCCACGCAGGATCAACTGCAGGCGTGCCCGGTCGCGGGCGGAATAGAGCCGGGTCTGGCCCTTACGCTCGGGATGGATCAGGCCCTTGTCCTCATAGAAACGCAAGGCACGGGCGGTGACATCGAACTCCTTGGAGAGCTGACGAATGGAATAGGTACGGGAGTGGTCCATGGGAATCTTATGGCAAAAGTTTACATTGACGTCAACGTAAACATATGGCGGTTTGGACGTAAGGTCAACAATTTTGTTGCCGTAAGGGGAACCTCGCTCCAAGTTGCATCGCAATCGGTCAAGGGCGCCACAGAACCGTTCTTGGCCGCCGCCGCCTTTGCAGCGAGCCATGGGGGGCGCCTAGTCCGGCGTTTGAGCTGAATCGTTCCGGATTGACGGTTGACGCCTTGCGGCTTAAAGGCTGGCGCGTGTTTCAACCGTTGAAAGGTCACGTCCCGATTATGTCGTCTCTTGCCTCCCTTGCTTACGCCGGCCGTGCATGGCCGTTTGAACAGGCCCGTGCTCTGATCGCGCGCCTGATCAAGTCGCGTGTTCAAGGCCATGAGGAACAGAAACGGGCTTTGAGTCTGATCGAGGGAGGCAAGCTGGATGAGGCCCTGGGCAATTTCGAAGGTCTGGGCCGACCTGTGATTTTCGAAACGGGTTATGGGCCGTCGGGCCTGCCGCATATTGGCACTTTCGGTGAAGTCGCCCGTACCACCATGGTGCGTCAGGCGTTCGACGCCATGACCAATGGTCTGTGGCCGTCGCGACTGATCTGTTTCTCCGACGATATGGACGGGTTGCGCAAGGTGCCCGGAGGGATTCCCAATCCTGAGATTCTACATGAGGATCTGTATAAGCCGTTGACCGTGGTTCGCGACCCCTTCGGCCAACATCCGTCATTCGGAGAACACAATAACGCACGTCTGAGGGCATTCCTGGATGGCTTTGAATTCGCTTATGAATTCCTATCGTCGACGGACTGCTACAAGGGCGGTGTGTTCGATACGACGCTGCTGACGGCGCTGGAGCGTTTCGACGATATCCAGAAGATCATGCTGCCGACCTTGGGGCCGGACCGCCGTTCGACCTATTCGCCCTTCCTGCCGATCTCGCCAAAAACCGGCCATGTCTTGCAGGTGCCGACCCTGGAACGCAATGTGTCGAAGGGCACGATCGTGTTTGAGGAGACCAATCCTACTACTGGAACAACCGAGCGGTTTGAAGTGCCGGTGACCGGCGGTCACGTCAAGATGCAGTGGAAGCCGGATTGGGCCATGCGCTGGGCAGCCTTGGGCGTCGATTATGAGATGTCCGGTAAGGACTTGATCGATTCCGTTAAGGTGTCCTCTCAGGTTTGCCGGGTGCTGGGTGGTGTGGCGCCAGAAGGGTTCAATTACGAACTGTTCCTCGATGAGCAGGGTCAGAAGATTTCCAAGACCAAGGGCAACGGTCTGACGATGGAGGATTGGCTGCGTTATGGTGCGCCGGAGAGCCTGGCCTACTATATGTTCCAGTCGCCCAAGTCGGCCAAGAAGCTGTATTTCGATGTTATCCCACGGGCGACAGACGAGTATCTCCAGCAGTTGGAGGCCTTCCCGAAGCAGGAGTTCGCCAAGCAGATCGAGAACCCGGTATGGTTCGTGCTGCGTGGTCAGGAGGTCGGCAAGGGTATGCCGGTGACGTTCGGCCTAATGCTGAACCTGGTGTCGGCGGCCAATGCGGCGGACAAGGAGACGCTATGGGGCTTCCTGCGTGCCTATATTCCGGGGGCGACGCCGGAGTCCGAGCCTTTGCTGGATCGCCTGGCGGGGTATGCGCTGAACTATTTCGAGGACTTTGTGAAGCCGTCGAAATCTTTCCGTCTGCCGGATGCGCGGGAGGCTGCGGCCATGCGGGACCTGGCGGAACGGTTCCGGGCCTTGCCGGCGGATACGCGTGATGCCGAGACCTTGCAGGGGTTGGTGTTCGAAGTCGGCAAGGCGCATGAATTCGACCCTTTGCGCGCCTGGTTTCAAGCTCTGTATGAAGTCCTGCTCGGCCAGTCTCAGGGGCCGCGGTTCGGGTCGTTCGTGGCGATTTTCGGTCTGGAACGGACGATTGACTTGCTTGAGCAGGGGGTAGAGGGCAATCTGGTGGTGGCCTAGCCCCCTTGTTGCGGGGTGTGGGGTCCGCGACCCCACAAATCCTTCTGTTTCTGTCCTTGACCTCGCCCCCTTGAGGGCGAAGGTCAAGGAAAGAAAGAGGAAGACTTGGGGCCGCAGGCCCCAAACCCCCATGACGAGAGCGCTATGCAACTTACCGCCTTTGCCCTCTACGCCCTGCTCAGCAGTGCGATCCCCGCGTCGGCCGACATCGATGCCGCTATCCACAAGGCCATGGCCGACACCGGCGCCAAGGGCCTGGCCATCGCGGTCATCGATAACGGCCAGGTCGCCTACGCCCAGGCCTATGGCATCCGCAACACCAACAACGACCCGCTGACGCCCGACACCATCATGTATGGCGCCTCCCTGACCAAGACGGTCATGGCCTATACCGCCCTGCAACTGGTCGACCAGGGCAAGCTCAATCTCGACGCGCCGATCG
>NZ_GL883080.1:534836-552853 GCF_000204015.1 Asticcacaulis biprosthecium C19
CTGGCGGAAAATCACCCCGCGCATCATCCTGACTCATTCCACGGGCTTCGCCAATTTCGGCTTCCTCGAGCCCGACGGCCGCCTGAAAATCCATTTCGAACCCGGCGCACGCTATGCCTATTCTGGCGACGGCATCATTCTTCTGCAGTTCGCCATCGAAAAAGGTCTGAACCTTGACGTCGGCCAACTGACCCAGGCCCAATTCGACCGACTGGGCATGACGCGCACCTCACTCATCTGGCGCCCGGACTTTGCCGGCAACCTGGCCGATGGCTGGGGCGAGGACGGCCAAACCGAACCCCACGACGAACGCTCCAAGGTTCGCGCCGCCGGCTCCATGGACACCACCATCACCGACATCGCCAGGTTCACTGCCGCCCTGGTGCGCGGCGATGGCCTGTCGCCAGCGTCCCGCGCCGAGCTCACCAAACCACAACTGCACATCACGACTCGCTCACAATTCAACAGCTTCCAGCCGGAACTTCCACCAGAACAGCAACGTAAGGATCTCTACGCCGGCCTCGGGGTGGTGGTGTTCGACGGTCCGCAGGGGCCGGGCTACTACAAGGGCGGCCACAACGATACGACGGGTAACACGATGGTCTGTATCGAACAGGGCCAACGCTGCGTCGTCATCCTCGCCAATGACGTTCGCGCGGAAAAGGCCTTCCCAGGTCTGGTCAAGTTGATCCTGGGCGAGACCGGCGTGCCCTACGACTGGGAGTACGGGTTCACACCCGGCGCGGAGTAACTACCCGATCAGGAAGTGGGCTTGCAGCGTCGCTATCGGATGATGCTTCTGGTCCTGCCAGGCGCTTACCTCGACATTGGCCACGGTCCGGCCAACCCGGTTCAACACCGCCCGGGCATAGGTATGCACCGGCTTGCCCGACCGCAAATACTGAATCGTCACATCGATCGGCTTGGGGATGTGGTCGAACTTCTCCGAAAACGCCAGTTGCGCCATGGCCGTTATCTCCATGAACGCCCCGATGACTCCGCCATGCAGGGCCGGGATCATCGGATTGCCGATCAGCTTGTCCTGAAACGGCAGATGCGCCGTCAATTCATCGCCGGCCAGTTCGACATAGACGCCCAAATACTGCGCAAACGGAATGCCTGCCAGAACCTGCGCCGGATGACAGCTTTCCTTGCGCGCCAGCTTGCTGAGATCTTCGCTCATGCCTTGGCCCTCAATGCCGGATTGCTGATGATAAACGCCGCCTGCGCCGCCGCGACCGGATCGTCCGAACTGACCTCATAGGCAAAGGCACGCACGAACCCGACAGAGCGCGTCAGTTTGTAACACTTGGCCGTCGCCTTCAGTTCATTGTCCGGCATGGCCGGCCGCATATAGTCGATGCGTAGATCCAGGGTCGCGATCGGCTTGAACTCGTTGATCCGGTCCCACACCGCCATGCCGCAGGTGTTGTCCAACAGCGCCGTCACCACGCCCGAGGCGAAGACCCGCGTCTCGGGATCGCCCACGAGATCGTCGCGATAGGGCAGGGCCAGGGTCACCCCATCCGGCCCCGTACCGACGTAGCGCACGCCGATCGCCTTCATGTAGGGCGTATGGCCGACAATATCGGCGAACATGTTGGAAAACGGCGGTTGGCTCATGTACGATTCCCACCAGGATTGATCTCCATTTTCCTCCAAGTTTCCGCGCGCGTCAAAGTCTAAACCGCGCCGTCGACCGTAATTCGGTGACGCGCCGCAGCAAAAATCCCTTGCAAAACCCCCAAAAGGGGCATTCTAAATAGGGTTCCGCTTTGTTCACGTCAGAAAGCCAGAGGTCATGTCCGCGTATCTGGACCAGGTTCCCGCCGCCAATTCCGCCCTTGTCCTGTTCTCGGGCGGCCAGGATTCCAGTGTCTGCCTGGCCTGGGCGCTGGATACCTATGACCGGGTGGAAACCATCGGTTTCGACTACGGCCAGCGCCACGCCATCGAGATGACCATTCGCCAGAACCTGCTAAGCCGGTTCCGCGACGTCTATCCCCTGGCTAGGGCGCGGCTGGGCGAAGACCATGTCTGTGACCTGAAAGGCTTCGGCGCCGTGGCCGAGTCGTCCCTGACTCGCGAATCCGCCATTGTCATGACCGAACGCGGTCTGCCATCGTCCTTCGTACCGGGCCGCAACCTGGTCTTTTTCGTCTATGCCGCCGCCGTGGCCGACCGCCGCGGTATCGACCACCTGGTCGGCGGCATGTGCGAGACCGATTTTTCCGGATATCCCGACTGCCGCGCTGAAACCCTGAAGGCCATGGAGACGGTGCTGAACTTAGGCGTCGAACGCCCCTTCACCATCGACACCCCGCTGATGTACCTCAACAAGGCCCAGACCTGGGCCCTGTCGCAGGATCTGGGCGGCGAGGCTCTGGTCGACCTGATCGTCGAAGAGTCGCACACCTGCTACATGGGCGAACGCGGTGAACGCCACCCCTGGGGCTATGGCTGTGGCGACTGCCCGGCCTGCCAATTGCGCAAGACCGGCTTCGAACACTTCCTGGAAATGAAACAGCACGCTGAGCGGTAGATTTTCATCGGGATCGGCGCTAAATCCCCACCATGTACAGTTTCAAGGAAATCTTCCTCACCCTGCAGGGCGAGGGTGGGCAGGCCGGGCGGGTCAATGTCTTCGCCCGCTTTGCCGGCTGCAACCTGTGGAGCGGCCGTGAGCAGGACCGCGCGACAGCCGCCTGCGACTTTTGCGACACCGACTTCGTCGGCACCGACGGCGAGAATGGCGGCAGGTTCCCTACCCCGGCCGATGTCGTCGCCGCGCTCGATGCCGTCTGGGGTGAGGGCAGGGCGGCCGGGAAAGCGGTGGTTTTCACCGGTGGTGAACCCCTCTTGCAACTGGACTCGGACCTCATCGCAGCGGTGAAAGCAGCCGGCTATTTTATCGCCGTCGAGACCAATGGCACCCTTAAGGCGCCGGCAGGCATCGACTGGGTTTGCGTTTCGCCAAAAGGCCAAAATCGCTTGCACCAGACAAGTGGACAAGAATTGAAGCTTGTTTGGCCTCAGGAAAATGTCGATCCATCCGATTTCCTGGAAATGCAATTCGAACGCTTTTATCTTCAGCCCAAGGACAATCCGCGACAGGCCGCCAACACCCAGGCAGTGATTGACTACTGCCTGCTGCACCCCCAATGGCGGATGAGCGTCCAGACCCACAAGCTGGTTGGTTTGAAATAGGCCTACGGTTTCGTCTTAGCCATATCAGCAGTACCGATGGCACAGCCGTTCAGGGTCTTGCCATCCAGGGTCGCGACGGCCGTCAAAGGATAGACCCGATCGCTCATCCCGTCGGAGCATGTGCCCGCCGTCAGGGTGACATTCAACCCGGCGCTGGTGAGTTCGGCCTTGTTCCCGTCGACGATCTTGGTGCTGCCGATGACGTAGGGCTTGCCGGGCTCTTCGGGCGACGAATAGCTCATGGTCGCGCCTTCAATTTTCACGCTCCAGAACGGCTCTGTCCCGATCAGGTTCACGGGCTGACTGAGGTCGACCCCGCCAACAAACGGCTTGGGTGCTTCGGGCACGGCAGGCCCGCCTGGCGCTGCCGGTGGTTGTGGCGCAGCCGCAGGTTCACCGCCGGAAATTTCCGGTTCGCAGGCACTCAAACCCAGGGTAAGGACAGCAAGGATAGCGACGCGCACTGTCGGCCTCCACAAAAAGCAAACGCGGAGCCAAACACTAGGCTCCGCGTTTGTGTTCGTCCAGACACCAACCACAATTTCCGGTAGGTGGTGACAGTGCGCCACAGTGGGCTTTTTGACGTCCTCAGGCTGCGTCGAGCAGCACCACTTCGGCGTCTTCCAAAGCTGTGATCGTCAGTTCTGCCTCGTCCTTGATGGCGGCGCCATCGCGGGTGTCGAGTTCGACGCCGTTGACGGAAACCCTGCCCTTGGACACCACTAAGTAGAGGTATCTGGGGGCACCGGTGTCGGCCGGCCTGTAGACTTCAGCCTGATCCTTCAACAGCGTGGCGCCCAGCAGTCGGGCCGGGGTGCGGATCGGCAGAGCATCTCCGTCGTTCTCGAACCCCGAGGCCAGGGTAACGAACTTGCCGGCACGGTCGTCCTTGGGGAAGGGCTTGGCGCCCCATTGCGGCGCGTCACCGCGGGCGCTCGGGATCACCCAGATCTGGAAGATTTTGGTGGTTTCGCTTTCCAGATTATACTCGGCGTGGCGGATGCCGGTCCCGGCCGACATGACCTGGACGTCACCGGCCTCGGTGCGGCCCTTGTTGCCGAGGCTGTCCTGATGGGTGATGGCGCCTTCGCGGACATAGGTGATGATTTCCATATTGTCGTGCGGATGCGGCGGGAAACCGGAATTGGGCGCGATTTCGTCGTCGTTCCACACGCGGATCGATCCCCAGCCCATCTTGGCGGAGTCATAATAGCTGGCAAAGGAAAAATGGTGCTTGGCATTCAGCCAGCCATGATGGGCGCCGCCCAGCTTATCGAAAGGTCTCTTGTCGATCATCGTTCCATCTCCCTCTGGCATCACGGATGCCGCTTAGATGTCAGCTATATAAATGTAACTAGTACAATTACAATATGCTTATTTGCAGACCATATCGTCCCCGTCCTTCAGGAAGCGAAAATTCGACAAAACCATCGGCCCAATCTGGTGCGGCCACGATTCATAGAGGGTAATGTTGGATTGCAAAGGGCACGTCGAGGTGTACCGTGAGTCATAATTTCCGGGCTCTATTAGAAACATGGTGGCGTCCAACTTCAGCGTCCTGGTCATGTTATGGTCAAGGGTTAGCATCATCGCCGGTCGCCTGGCGCTCTGGCCGTAGGAGATAATGAGGGTATTCGGCGGAAGATGGGCCAACTTTTCTGCCGACAATTCGCCGTCGATCTTAGGGAGATTTCCATCCAGCGGATTGTCGCCCAGCGTTTCACCCTGGACTGTCAGGGTGGGGAAATGACCGGCAAAAGCCTTGTGAAACGTTGGCTTGCCCGGATTGTCACCCTCGGCAGGAAACACCACGGCAAAGGTTTCACCGGGATAGACCAGGATGTCACCGTCTTCCAAGACGTAAGGGGAACGGGCTACCGGTATAGGCGTGAAATTATTGTCGTCGTCGACAAAGACGGCAGCCTCGTAGCCGCCAGCCCGGCAGGCGCGTTCCGCGCAAACCTGATCGATGGGCTTTTGTTCCAGCGTTTCGGCCTGCGCTGCAGACGCCAAGATCAGCAAAAAGGCAGGCGCAATCCACAACTTCATTCTATCCCCCCAAGAAAATGATGCGCGACAATCCTAACGATTGCCGTCTCGGCCGTCTACCAGACGATGTACGGCGCTACATTGTCAACGGTATCGGTCAGAATCAGCACCGTATTGCCGTCGCCCAGGTGGATCAGGACATCGGCGCCCACTTGGCTGATCATGGCTGGGTTGGCGACACCGCCGGTATAGGCGCTGATATTGATCCTGTCGCCTTCAGCGCCGTTCAAATCGGCGATCCTGTCCGCCCCGCTGTCCTGTAAAAACACGAAAAGATCCGCGCCGCCGGCACCGGTCAAGACATTGTTCCCGGTATTGCCTTCCAGCCGGTTGTCCAGTCCGTTGCCCGTCGCGTTCACAGCATTATCATTCAGCAAGGTCAGGTTTTCGACGTTAGCGAACAGGGGGTGGGAGTTTCCTCCCATAACCCAGTCTATGCCACTGTCTGCATCTTCAACGACTACGTCATTCAACGACTCAACATAGTAGACGTCGTCTCCCGTCCCACCGGTCATAACGTCATGTGCAGCGCCTCCGTCCAGCGTATCGTTGCCGGCGCCGCCATACATGAAATTGTTATAACCATTGCCGGTAATCCAATTGTCTAGATCGTTACCGAAACCTTCCCGTGAGTCCCCTCGCATACGCAGATTCTCGACCTCGAGACCAACCAGGGTAAAGCTTCTCAGCCCTGTATGGATCGTATCGTTACCGCCGCCGACGGCTTCGATAACGACATCGTTCTTGTCCAGGCCCAGATAATACGTATCGTCGCCGTCTCCGCCCTGCAGGGTGTCAGCACCGCCCATGCCGTCCAGCTCGTTATTGCCACTGTTGCCGACCAGCAGATTCCCCAGCGTGTTTCCTGTGGCATCGGTATTTCCCGTTCCTGTCAGGAAAAGCGCCTCCGCGAACTGTCCGGCCAGCGAAAACGTCGCGTTGGAATAGACCCGGTCAAAGCCCTGACCACTGGCCTCATTGACCAAGTCATAGCTGCTGTTGACGTAATAGGTGTCATTGCCCAGCCCACCGGACATGGTGTCCTTACCCGTGCTACCATCCAGGACATTGTTGCCGCTGTTACCGGTCAGGGCATTGGCCAGCGAATTTCCCTTAGCCGTGAGGTGGCCGGCACCGGTCAGGCTAAGGTCCTCCACGGCGCGGCCGAACAGGGAATAGCTGACACTGGACACGATGCTGTCATGGCCCTCGTAGTGGTTTTCCACCACCACATCGCCCTTGCTGTTGATATAATAGGTGTCGTCACCGGCGCCACCGGTCAGGGTGTCATTGCCGGCGTCGCCGTCCAAGGCATTGTTGCCACTATTGCCGGTCAGTACATTGGCGCGCTGGTTGCCCTTGCCGCTGAGGTTCGCCGCGCCGCTCAGGGTCAGGTGCTCCAGCCCGGTTCCCAACAAACTGTAGCTCACGCTGGACACCACCATATCGGCGCCCTCGCCCGAATTCTCAAAGACAAGGTCACCGGCTGAATCGACATAGAAGATGTCGTCGCCATCCCCGCCTGTCATGGTGTCGTCCCCCAAGCCCCCGGTCAGGATGTCGCTGCCGGCGCCGCCATCCAGCAGGTTGTTGCCGGAGTTGCCGGTCAGAAGGTTGTTAAACCCATTGCCTGTGGCGTTGATGTGCGCCGCACCGGTCAGGGTCACGAATTCGATCTGCCGCCCAGCCAGCGAGAAGCTGACCGACGCCCGCACCAGGTCGATCCCCTGGTTGGTGCCTTCCAGGACGGTGTCACCCGCACTGTCGACGACGAAGGTGTCGTCGCCCAGGCCGCCGCCCATTATGTCGTCGCCGTCACCGCCGTCGATCCAGTCGTGGCCGTCGCCGCCAAACAGGGTGTCGAGCCCGTCGCCGCCGCTCAGCACATCATCACCGCCGACGCCGGTGATACCGTCATTACCGGCGCCGCCAGTGTAGGTGTCGTTGTCGGGTGTCCCGTTAAAATAGGCCATGGCTGTTCCCTTTTTTGTGCGCGTTTTTACCAGACGATATAGGGCAGGACATCATTGATCGTGGTGTACTGCACCGAAATGGTATTGCCGTCGCCCAGGTCGATGACGGTATGCGACCCGACCTGGGACACCATACCGACATTGGCGACACCGCCCGTATAGGCGCTGACATCGATCCGGTCGCCATCACTGCCGGTAAAGTTGTCGACTTTATCCTGATCACTATCGAGGTTGAACAGGAAGAGGTCGGCGCCGTCGCCGCCGTCCAGGTCGTCATTACCGACGCCGCCATCCAGCCGATCGTCACCGTCTCCCCCGTACAAGTAGTTGCTGCCGGTATTGCCATAAAAAGACTCGTTGCCTACGCCGCCGGCATAAATACTCGCGTCGTCACTGCCCGTCAGGATCACGGTTTCAAAGCCAAAGACATGTCCATTTTGGTCCTCGCCGACGTCCAGGTCGACGGAGACCGAGGAGAAGAGCGTATCGATCCCACCACCCCCGTTGGCTTCGTCATTGCCATCAATGGTGAGGGTGTCGTTGCCATTGCCGCCGAACAGAATATCGAAGCCGCCCCCGCCTTCGAGCAGGTTGTTCCCGGCATTGCCGCTTACCTGATTATCCCCGCTGTTGCCCGTGCCGGTCAGATTGTCCGTCCCTTGCAGGGATAGCCTCTCCACACCATCACTCAGAACGAAAGATACCAGGGAAAACACCACATCGTTTCCTGAAGCCGTATCGACGACCGTGTCGCCGACGTTCTGGATATAATAGGTGTCGTGGCCGGCGCCGCCATTGAGCACATTGATCCCGGCATTGCCGGTCAGCACATTGGACAGCGCGTTGCCGGTTCCGTCGATATTGCCGCTGCCTGTCAGAGTCAGGTCTTCGATAAAGTTACCCAGCGTATAGGATCCTGCGGTTTGAATCAGATCCCTGCCATCCTGGGAACTGGTCTCCACGGCGACGTCCCCGTTGTTGTCGACGACATAGGTATCGTTACCTTTGGCGCCAACCATGGTATCGGCGCCGGCGCCACCATCCAGCAGGTTGGCATAGCTGTTTCCGGTCAGGTAGTTGTTCAGGGCGTTGCCCGTGGCATTGAGCGCCGCCGACGTGTTCTGCAGGGTGAGGTTCTCAACCGCCGCCCCCTCCAGACTGTAGCTGGTGTCTGCCGAAACCTGGTCAGTACCGCCATTTTCGCTCTCGATGATCTGATCCAGTCCGGACAGGACATAGATGTCATTGCCGTCACCACCGATCAGCGTATCGTTGCCGGCAGACCCATCAAGGTAATTGTTCCCAGAGTTGCCGGTCAGAACATTGGCGCGACTGTTGCCTTTGGCGCTGTAGGCGCTGCCCGTCAGCGTGATGTTCTCAAAATCTTGATAGAAGAAGCTCATCTCGAAACTGACCGAAGTCACAATCGTGTCGATACCTTCGTCGGCGTCTTCGTAAAGCAGGTCTCCCGCGTCATCGACGACATAGGTATCGTTTCCCGTGCCACCGAGCAGGCTGTCGGCGCCAGCGCCGCCATCCAGCAGGTTGTCGCCATCATTGCCGGCAATCCGGTTGGCGGCTTCATTGCCGGTAAGGTTGAAGTTCCCCGTCGCTACGTTCAACTGCAGGCCTTCGATATGGGTTCCGGCCAGGCTGTAGCTGGCATTGACGAGAATCGTATCCAGGCCCTGGTCGGCCAGTTCGATCACGACGTCACTGTCTGAGTCGATATAATAGGTGTCGTCACCGAGGCCTCCGGTCATGGAGTCGTCACCGGCGCCGCCGTTCACCCGGTCGCCACCAGCGCCCCCATTGAGCGTGTCGTTACCTTCATCGCCGTAAAGCGAGTCATTGCCACCCTGGCCCAGCAGTTCGTCATTTCCCGCCCGGCCATCGAACCGGTTATGGGCATTGTTCCCGTCAAGGCGGTTATTGAAACCGTTACCGACCACAGAAATTTGGCCGTTACCCATAATCGTCACAGCCTCTATCTCGCTGTCCGCCGCCAGCGCGAAGTCTGTACGGTCATAGCTTTGCAGCACAACCGAATCGTAGCCGCCGCCGGTGGCTTCGATCACGACATCCAGGCTGTTGACGTAATAGGTATCGTCACCCAGTCCGCCGATCATGGTATCGAGGCCGCCACCGCCATCCAGCCGGTTATTGCCGCTATTGCCGTTTACGGTATTGGCAGCGATGTTGCCCGTCGCATCCAAATTGCCTGAGCCGGTCAAGGTCAGGGTTTCTACCCGGGCCGTATCCGCCAGAACGTAGCTGGCGCTGGCCAGGGCGAGGTCGGTGCCGCCGCCGATGGCTTCGACGATCGTATCCCCCGCCGAGTCGACATAATAGGTGTCGTTGCCCTTACCGCCACTCAGCGTGTCGTTGCCGCCCAGCCCGTTGAGCACATTAGCGGAGTCAGTCCCGGTCAGGGCATTGTCCAGCCCGTTGCCGGTGGCGGTGAGGGCGCTGCCCGTCAAGATCAGGTCTTCGAGATTGGCGCTGAGTGTGTGGGATAATCCGGTGGTCACCCGGTCGCGGCCCTGGTCGGCCTGTTCAAGGACGACGTCGCCGACATTATCCACGACGTAGCTGTCGTCACCGGTCCCGCCGGCCAGGGAATCCGCACCGACATTGCCGTTCAGACTGTCTTGGCCATCGCCGCCCGTCAGGGTATCGTTTCCGTCACCGCCGTCGATAGCATTGTTGCCGCTGTTGCCGGTCAGGGTATTGGCCAGGGAGTTGCCGGTGGCGGCGATATGCGCGGCCCCGGTCAGGATCAGGGCTTCCACCGCGCGTCCGAACAGCGAGTAGGTGACCGTTGAAAAGACAGTGTCATTGCCCTGAAGATGCTGTTCGGCGACATTGTCCTGGATATGGTCGACATAATAGGTGTCGTCGCCCAGCCCGCCGACCAGCTTGTCGGCCCCGCCGCCGCCATCCAGCACATTGTTGCTGTCGGTGCCGGTTAGGGTATTGTTAAGGCCATTGCCCGTCGCGCTGACCGCCGCCCCCGTCAGGGTCAGGGTTTCGACGGCGCGGCCGAAGAGCGAGTAGCTGACGCTGGACAGGATCGTGTCGGTGCCCTGCAGGTGCTGTTCGGCGACATTGTCCTGGATATGATCGACATAATAGGTGTCGTCCCCCAGCCCGCCGGTCATGATATCGCTGCCACCCTTGCCATCCAGCACATTATTGCCGGCCGTACCGGTCAGCGCATTGTTCAGCCCGTTGCCGGTCCCGTTGATGTCGCCGCCGCTGAGGATCAGATTTTCGACATTGCCGGCCAGGGTCCAGCTCAGACTGGCATAGACGATATCCACCCCGTTGCCGGCGCTTTCCTGGACGGTGTCGCCGGCATGGTCCGCGACATAGCTGTCGTTGCCTGCGCCGCCCACCAGCGTATCCGCACCGGCGCCACCGTCCAGACTGTTGGCCGCGGTATTGCCGACCAGGATATCCGTAAAGAATGATCCGTTCGCGTTCTCAATACCGCTGAGCATGTCCGTGCCGCCACTGCCGGTATTCTGAGCGGTTGCCAGCGCCAGATTGACCGTCACGGCGCCGCCTGCGTTGGCGTAGCTGACGGTGTCGGTGCCGTTGCCACCGCTCAGAGTGTCGTTGCCGCCGCCACCCAGCAGCAGGTCGTCGCCGTCTTCACCGTCCAGCCGGTCATGGCCCGAGCCACCACTGATGCTGTCCTGGCCGGCGCCACCTTGCAGCCGGTCGGCTGCACCAGCCCCCAAAAGCGTATCGTTACCCGAGCCGCTGCGGATTTCGGCCAGTTCGACCGAGGAAATTCGCGTTCCGTCGCCCAGGACCGTTCCGCCCGGTGTCGCCATCTGGGCCAGATCTATAACGAGGGCGCCGGCATAGGCGGTCCGGTCCAGGATCAGGCTGTCGATGCCGTCGCCGCCGTCGATGGTGTCGGCGCCACCTCGGCTGATAAGCACGTCGTCTCCGGTTCCCCCCAACAGGGTATCGGCGGTGACATCCCCGCTTTCACCATCGGTAAGGACGTCGGAACCGCCTCCGCCCTCCAGCGAGTCCGAATTGGCGCCACCATTGAGTTGGTCGGTGCCGGTGCCGCCGGCCAGGGTGTCGAACCCGTCGCCGCCGTTCATCAAACTGCCGCCGTCGCTGTCAATGAGGACATCGTCGCCGAAACCGCCGTCCAGGGTATCCAGCCCGGCACCGCCGTACAGACTGTCATTGCCCCATTCGCCGTTCAGGCTGTCATTACCGTCGTCGCCGGTGATCACATCATTGCCGACTCCGCCCAGGAGGGTGTCGTTGCCGCCATTGCCATTCGCCGTATCGTTATCGCTGCCGCCAGCGAAGGTATCGTTACCCGGTGTGCCCGTGTACAACATGCGTGTCTCTCCTCACCAGATGATGCAGGGCAGGATGTCTTCCACCAAAGCCCAGACCGAAATTGTATTGCCGCCACCCAGGTGGATGACGGCGTAGTTTCCCACCTGAGTTACCAGGCTCTCATTGGCCACGCCTTGCGTATAGGCGTTGATATTTATGCGATCGTGGAAATCGACATCCTGAACCTCGTCAAGCACATCCTGACCGCTGTTCAGGTTGAAGACGAAGTAATCGGAGTCACTGTCACCGATCAGGGTATCATTGCCTTCTCCGCCGTCCAGGCGGTCATCACCGCCCTCGCCACGAAGGATGTTGTTTCCGGAATTGCCGTAGATCTGATCGCCGCCTTCTTCGCTGCCCGTGCCGTTGATATCGGCAGTGCCGAGCAGCCGCAGGTACGAAACCTGGTCATCGGTGATCTCGTAACTGATGTACGACCAGATAGCGCCTCCGTTGTCGTTGATCCGGTCGCCGATATTATCGATGATGAAGGTATCGCTGCCGAACCCGCCTGTAGGGTATCGGCGCCGGTTCCACCGTCCAGGATATCGTTGCCGATGCCGCCGGTGATCGAATCATTTCCGCCGCCGCCTTCCAGCAGATTGTTGCCGGCATTCCCCAGAAGCTGGTTGTTCAGACCGTTTCCGGTGGCGTTGATGTTGTCCGTTCCCGACAGGACGATGCGATCGACCTCAGTCCCGCTGGCGTTGAACGTCACCGAAGTTTCGACCGAGTCATAGCCTTCGCCGACCAGTTCGACGACCGTGTCGCCGGTCGTCTGGATGACATAATAGTCGTCCCCCAACCCGCCTGTCAGGACATTGACTCCGGCATTGCCGGTCAGCGTGTTACTGACGGCGTTGCCGGTGCCGTTGACATCCGCTGTGCCCGTAAGGGTGAGGCGTTCCAGATTGGCGCTCAGGACATAGGAAAAGGCCGTCGTGACCTGGTCTTCGCCGCCACGGTCCGCCTCGACAATGACATCAAGGCTATTGTCGACGAAATAGGTATCCTGGCCATTGCCACCGGCCATGGTATCCGCGCCCGCATCGCCATCCAGCACATTGCCATTGGCGTTCCCGTTCAGGACATTGTCCAGTTCGTTCCCGGTCGCGGCGACAGCGCCGCCTGTGAGCAGGGTCAGGGTCTCCACCTGCCGCCCGGCCAGCGAATAGCTCAGGGTCGACCAGATCTCGTCCGTTCCCTGGGCCGCACCTTCGTTCACGACGTCGGACAGGCTGTCGATGACGTAAGTGTCATTGCCCAGCCCTCCGGTCAAGGTGTCGATGCCTGCCAGGCCGTTCAGCAGGTTATTGCCGATATTGCCGGTCAGGCGATTGTCGAGGTCGTTGCCTGTGGCGTTGGCATTGCTGCTGCCGGTCAGGGTAACGTCGTCGATATAGGCGCCGGCCGTGTGACTGGACGAACTCAATACCAGGTCGATACCGCCGTTGTCGAAGTCGTTGGTCGTGTCACCCTTGTCGTCGACGACATAGGTATCATTCCCTAGACCCCCACGCAGGGTATCGGCGCCGGCGCCGCCATCCAACAGGTTGTTGCCGCCATTAGCCGCCAGTTCGTTGTTCAGGTCATTGCCGGTCAGGGTGAAGTCACCTGACGCAGGTTGCAGATGAAGCCGCTCGACCTCGGTTCCGGCCAGGCTGTAGCTGCCATAGGTGCGGATGGTATCATTGCCTTCACCGACCAGTTCGAAGACCACGTCGCCGGCCGAGTCGACATAATAAACGTCGTCTCCCGCGCCCCCTGACATGGAGTCTTTGCCGTCGCCGCCGTCCAGTGTATCCTTGCCAAGTCGGCCTTCCAGCGTGTCATTGCCGCGGACGCCATTGAGCCAGTTATTGGAATTATTGCCGGTAAGGGTGTTGGCCGTACTGTTGCCGGTGGCGTTGTAGTTGCCCGCCGAGACCAGGGCGATCGCTTCAATCTCACCTTCGGCGAGGACATAGTTTCCGTTGCCAAAATAGGTGATCCGCACCGTGTCGTAACCGCCGCCAGCCGCCTCAATGACCACGTCCCCTGTGCTGGTGATGACGTAGGTGTCGTCGCCAAGTCCGCCGGCCATCGTGTCGTTGCCGAGCGCACCATCGATCAGGTTATGGCCCGCATTGCCGGTCAGGACATTGTTCAACTCATTGCCGGTCAGGGCCAGATTGGCCGAGCCGGTCAGGGTCAGGTTTTCGATCCACCTGCCGGCCATCGCAAAGGACACGCTGGATACGACCGTATCAATGCCCTGATTGCCGCCCTCGACAACGACATCACTTGCCGAGTCGACGTGATAGGTATCATTGCCGAAACCACCACTCAGCGTGTCGTTGCCAGCCCCGCCATCCAACACATTGGCATTATCCCAGCCTGCGATGAAATTGTTGAGCGCGTTGCCGGTCGCGCGGAGCGCTGCCGCCGACAGCCACAGCTCTTCAATATTAGCGGCCAGGGTATAGGACGCGCTGCTGGTGACGCGATCCAGCCCCTGACCGGCCAGTTCCTGAATCGAATCGGCGGAGGAATCGACAACGTAGCTGTCATTGCCGGTGCCGCCGGCCAGGGTGTCGTCGCCGGTGCCGCCGTCCAGGTGATCCGTGCCGTTGCCGCCCGTGACGGCGTCATTGCCGGTGCCGCCGGATAGGGTGTCGTTGCCGTCCTGGCCAGACAGGCTGTCGCGTCCGGTCCCGCCGCTCAGGCTGTCATTCCCCGCCCCGCCGGCCAGGGCGTCATTGCCGTCCCAGCCCTGCAGACGGTTGTTGCCACTATTGCCGGTCAGGGCATTGTCCAGGGCATTGCCGGTGGCGTTGATCTTGCTCGACCCCGTCAGCACCACGGCTTCGATAGCGCTGTCCGCCGCCAGGGTGTAGTGGATCGACGCCCGCACCGTGTCGATGCCTTCGCCGGCGCCCTCGACGATCACGTCCCCTGCAGAATTGATGACATAAGTATCATTGCCCAAACCGCCGGTGAGGGTGTCCTTGCCGCCACCGCCCTCCAGCAGGTTGTTGCCCGAATTGCCGGTCAGCACATTGGCCAGGGAATTGCCGGTGGCGCTGCTATGGGCGGCGCCCGTCAGGATCAGGGTCTCGACCGCCCGGCCGAACAGGCTGTAGCTGACGGTGGAATAGATTGTGTCGTTGCCGGCAAAATGCTCTTCGACGACATTGTCGCCGGCCGCCTGGACGAAGTAGGTGTCGTCCCCCAGTCCGCCGGCCATCAGGTCGTGGCCGGTGGCGCCGTCCAGAACGTTGTTGCCGTCATTGCCGATCAGGAAGTTGTTCATGCCATTGCCGGTGGCATTGATATTGCTGGTGCCGGTCAGGGTCAGGAACTCCACGAAGCTCCCTGTCAGGGCATAGCTAATGGCGGCAAAGACATGGTCGACACCTTCGCCGGCCTTCTCGATGACCTCGTCGGCCGCGCTATCGACGACATAGCTGTCGTCCCCGGCACCCCCGGCCAGGGTATCGGCCCCGGCACCACCGTCAAAGCGGTTGGCGGCGCTGGTACCGATGAAAAGGTCGGTAAAGGCCGAACCGATCAGATGCTCGATGCCGGTGACGACATCGATCCCGCCGCCATTGGTGTTCTGGGCGGTGTTAAGGGTCAGATCCACCTGGACGGCGCCACCGGCCGCGGAATAGTCGGCGGTGTCGCTGCCGGCGCCGCCGAACAGGGTGTCGTTACCTGCACCGCCAGTCAGCCAGTCCTCGCCATCGCCGCCGTCCAGCAAATCGTTGCCCGCCCGACCCGAAAGCTGGTCGTTACCAGCGCTTCCGGCAAAGAAGTCGGCCTGGCCGGCGCCGGTCAGGGTATCATGACCGGATCCGCCCGTGATTTCACCCAGCTCGATATTGACCAGGACTGTGCCACTATCCAGGGTCATGCCGGAAGCCGTGGCTGCCTGGGCCATATCGAGCGACACGGCCTGGGATGACGCCGACAGGTTCAGCACCACGGCATCCAGACCGGCACCGCCGTCGACACGGTCGGCCCCGCCGTAGCTCAGCAGAATATCGTCGCCAGCCCCACCCATCAGGGTGTCCTGGTCGGTATTGCCCGCCGCGCCATCGGTGAGAATATCCGAACCGCCGCCGCCCTCTAATTGGTCGCCATGATCCCCGCCGTTCAGGACGTCCGCGTCGCTGCCACCGGTCAAGGTGTCAAAACCGGTTCCACCGTTCTGGGTGCTGCCGCCGCTGCTGTCGCTCAGAACATCGTTGCCGAACTCGCCGTCCAGCACGTCATAGCCGCCGCCACCACTTAAGCTGTCGCTGCCCCAGCCACCCAGCAGGTGATCGTCACCATCGTCGCCGGTGACAAGGTCGTCGCCGAAGCCGCCCTGCAGGCTGTCCTGACCGCTATTGCCATTCAGCGTATCATTGTCGCTGGTGCCGGTATAGGTGTCGTTGCCCGGTGTGCCGGTGTACAACATGACCATCCCTCCATCCCCGTCTTTTTGACATTATGGAACGGTAATCGGCTGCTGGCAACGATTGATGGTTAATTCCCGACTTCGTGAACTCTGCCGCCGGTCTGGCCGCGATGACGCAGATAGGCGTCCAGAAGCACGCAACTGACCATGGCTTCGGCGACGGGAACGGCGCGGATGCCGACGCACGGATCGTGGCGTCCTTTGGTTATTAGCTCGACGTCCTGCCCGGAGGTGTCGATACTCTCGCGCTTGGTGAGGATCGAGGAGGTGGGTTTCAGCGCCATGCGGGCGACGACCGGTTGACCGGTCGAAATGCCGCCCAGAACACCGCCGGCATGGTTCGATTTGAACACCGGCTTGCCGTCCACCATGCGCATTTCATCGGCATTGTCTTCGCCCGACAGCACGGCCGCACCGAAGCCTTCGCCGATTTCGACGCCCTTGACGGCATTAATCGTCATCAGGGCGGCGGCCAGTTCGGAGTCGAGCTTGGCATAGAGCGGCGCGCCCCAGCCCACCGGGACACCGTCGGCCACGACTTCAACAACGGCGCCTATGCTGGAACCCGCCTTGCGGATACCATCGAGATAGGCCTCCCAGGCCGGCACCGAGGCGGCATCGGGCGAAAAGAACGGATTTTCTGCGGTCTGGGCCCAGTCCCAGTTGTCGCGGTCGACCTTGTGGATACCCAGTTGCACCAGGGCACCGCGAACCTCGATGCCACCCACCAGGGTTTGCAGGACCTTCAACGCCACCGCACCGGCAGCGACGCGCGCGGCGGTTTCACGGGCCGAGGAACGGCCGCCGCCGCGGTAATCGCGCACGCCGTACTTGGCAAAGTAGGTGTAGTCGGCATGGCCAGGGCGGAACTGGCGGGCGATGTCGCCATAGTCCTTGGAGCGCTGGTCGGTGTTTTCGATCAATATTGAAATGGGCGTGCCGGTGGTGACGCCTTCGAAGACGCCGGACAGGATCCTGGCCTCGTCGGCCTCGCGGCGTTGCGTGACAAAGCGCGACCCGCCGGGCTTGCGCCGGTCCATGGCCCACTGAATGTCGTCTTCGGTCAGGGGAATGCCGGGAGGGCAGCCGTCGATCACGCAACCCAGCGCCGGACCGTGGCTTTCGCCCCACGTGGTGACTCGAAACAGATGGCCGAAGGTATTGTGCGACATGACTTTTCCGCTGGAATTTTCATTGGCTTTAGCGGCATTCATGTGTGGCCGCAATTTTTTTAGTTCGTCGATTGCGGCGACAGGCCTCATATGTTCCGGACTGGTTACGCGAGAAATCATCATGTTGACGGCGCTTGGCAAAATCCCTTTCTGGCTCAGGACCTTGATCGCCTTTGCCGCCGGCATTGCCGTGGCCTTGATCTGGGGCGAGGCGGCTCTCCCGGTCCTGAATCCGATCGGCGATACCTTTGTTCGCGCCATCAAGATGCTGGTGGCGCCTTTGGTGTTCTTCACGATTGCCGCATCGGTGGCGCGGCTGGGCCAGGGCGAGGATGCGGCCGGCGGGGGTAGGGCGGTGCGCCTGGGCCTTTATACCGTCATGTGGTTCATGATCACATCAATCATTGCCGTGTCGATCGGCCTGGCGATTGGCTGGTATTTCCAGCCCGGTAGCGGGCTTACGGGCTTGCCTCTGGCGGATGTCACGCCCAAGGTCATCCCGCCGGCAGTGGATGTGATAACCGGTATCGTGCCGTCGAACATCTTCAAGAGTTTCGCCGAAGGCCAGGTCCTGAGCATCGTCTTCTTTGCTATTCTGGTTGGTGCGGCAATCGGCGCTTTGGGAAGCAAAACCAAAGAGTTGGGTGTCATTGTTGAGCAAGGCTCTCAGGTCATGTTCCGCCTGACGCGGTGGATCATCCAACTGACCCCAATCGGGGTGTTCGGTTTGATCGGGTCGGTGGTGGCCTCCTATGGCCTGGACGCCCTGAAGCCTTTGGTGCCCTATATCGGCCTGGT
>NZ_GL883080.1:552956-564160 GCF_000204015.1 Asticcacaulis biprosthecium C19
TGTACCTTGGCTGTTTCGTGCTGCTGCTGGTGGTGTATCCGACGCTGTTGAAGCTGCATGGCTTGCGCGTCGCCGGATTTTACAAGAGCGTGTTCACCGCCCAGCAGACGGCATTTTTCACCTGTTCGTCGATCGGGACCCTGCCGGTGTCGTTGCAGGCGGCGATCGAGAAGTTGAAGCTTCAGAAGGGCTATGCCGGCTTTGCCCTGCCCCTGGGCGCCAATATGAAGGCGGACGGGTGCGGCGCGATCTATCCGGCGATTTCGGCGGTGTTCATCGCCAACTATTTCGGCATCGACCTGACGGTGCAGCACTATATTTTAATCGCCCTGGCCAGCGTGTTGGGGTCATTGGCCACGGCCGGGGTGCCTGGGGTGGCGACGGTCATGCTGACCGTAACCCTGTCGACGGCGGGTCTGCCGCTGGAAGGGATTGCCTTGCTGGCCGCGATCGACCGGATCCTCGACATGATCCGGACGGCCACGAATGTGACCAGTCAACTGTTGTGCGCGACTTTGGTCAGTCGCGAAAACGGATTGATTGAGGACGGATCTCCGTTACTGGCGCCAAGCAAATCATAGCACGGCAGAATGCTGCACCTTTCTTCGCCCACCCCGTTTACGGGGAGGGTGGCGCGAAGCGCCGGGCGGGGCTTTACCGTCTTTGGAGCAGCCTTTCCATATCAGGACTTCGCGCAATAATCACGGCGCTCTAAATGTCCGTCGTCAAAGCCCGCTTCTGGAAGCCGTTCTCATCAAAATTCTCCACACCCAACCACGCCTCCAACCGCGCACGCACGGCCGGCCATTCTTCGACAATCACCGAATACCAGGCCGTGTCGCGGCGCCGCCCTTTGGTCACGACAGCGTTGCGGAACACACCCTCGAACGTAAATCCCAGCCGTTCCGCCGCGCGTTTCGACGGTGCATTCAACTGATCGCACTTCCACTCATAGCGCCGATAGCCTCCATCAAAGGCGTGCCGCATCATCAGGTACATGGCCTCGGTCGCCGCCGTCGTCCGTTGCAGTAACGGCGAAAACGTCAACCCGCCGATCTCGACGGCGCCGTTCCCCTCATCATAGCGCATATAGCTGGCCAGCCCGACCGGTCCGTCCTTCGTTGCAATGACAAAGGTCTGGAAGCCGCGATGATCCCTATGCAGCCGCACGACGTTATCGATCTCGCCCGCCGACTCAAAAGGTCCCCAGGGCAGATAACTGAACAATCCGCCGTCGCCTCGGGTAAAGGCCGACGACAGGCCGTCCGCATATGATCGATCATAAGGCACCACCCGGCACGTCCGCCCGATCAGGTCAACGTCCGGCAATCGTTGACACCCAACCCATCCCGGCAGAGCCTTCCCGATCGGATTGCCGAACGAATCCTCGCGAACGCCTAGCGACGGACTGAAGACGTCCGGAGACATCACGACGCCCATTTCAGCCGGAATTCGTTCAAGGCGTCACGGTAGGACGGCACACGGTTCATCATGGCTTCCAGCCGCACATGCAGGTTGCCCGCAGCCTGTTTCCCATTGGCCGGCAAACCAAGCCCCGCCAGACACAGGCTCGACCCGCGCGGTGCATCTTTTTCGATCGCCACGTCGCGCGGGCCGTGCGGCGTCTCGATTCGCGCCAGGCCGCCGATGGCAAAAATCCTGACTTCGATATGGGCCGTCATCCACAGATCGTCGCCCCACACCCGAACGCCGTCGGGCGCATCGATATGGACCCGGAACACCTGCTCGGCGCGAAGCCCTTCGGTCGGTACCCGCAGCAGATCGCCATTGCGCAACCCGGCCGGCAACGCCACCTTCAAGGTCTTCATCTGCGTCAGCGAGGTGAGTTCCTCATGCGCCGCTGACACTTCCCACGCAGGCACGTCCTTCAACGCGACGCCACCGTTCAAGGCCTGATTCAGGCTGATGTCCAACCTGATCGGTTCATCGAGGTGCGCGTTCAGATTGGTCAACAATTCCGTATGTTCGTGCGCCGATTTGCTATCGGACATCAAGAGCTCGCGCGCCAGAATCAGCCGGCGCAACAGGGCATCGGTGCCGCCATGGATATCCGGATGCGCCGCCTTCAACCGCGTCCGGAAGGCTGTGCGAACGTCGTCGTCATTGACCTTGCCCTCCAGCCCGAGCGCGACGAGCGCTTCGGCGCGCGTGGTCGGCTCTTCGACGGTTTCAACGGCGGGCTTGGGTTGTTTCTTTGCGCGGGCCATGGTGCTCCCTCGGGCACGAGCGCAATCCGATAAAGTGTGCAGCACTTTTCGGAAAAATTGCGCGTCAAAACAAAAATCTAAAGCGCCGTTTTGACTCTACCAAAACGGCGCTTTAGGCCCATTTATGCCGCGCAATCCTTAATGCGCCGTTAGCCATGTTTTTGTCGGCAGGCCTCACCCTCACTCTACCCTCACTCTCAGGGCAGGGCGATAGAACCTGCGACGCCACGCCATACGGACCTGAGACAATGCGCCACCCTTATTTTTCTTTTCTTTCGGGTCTATTCGTGTGCATCCGTTTCATCCTCATTTGTCATATGAGCCTGTCATGCCCCGTCGGCGCGACCTGCGAGACCGTATCGTCCCGGCGAAAATCACTACCTGATTGCCCTTCATTCAAGGGCGGGAGATCACCATGTCGTCACCCCTGATTCCGGCCTCGCCGACCGAAGCCGATTACAAGGAAGCCCATGCCGCCCACGGCGCCGAGATAGAGGCCGCCGAGCCCTTTGTCCTGTTCGCCGACTGGCTGAAAGACGCCCGCGCCAAGGAGCCGAACGATCCCAATGCCATGGCGGTGGCGACGGTCGATCCCGACGGCTTGCCGGACGTGCGCATGGTACTGCTGAAGGACTTCGATGCCGAGGGGTTCGTCTTCTACACCAACACCCAAAGCGCCAAGGGCCAGCAAATGACCCAAAGCCCCAAGGCCGCCTTGCTGTTCCACTGGAAATCGCTGCGCCGCCAGGTTCGCATCCGCGGCGAGGTCGTCCGCGTGACGGACGCCGAGGCTGACCTCTACTTCGCCTCGCGCGCCCGCCCCAGCCAGATCGGTGCCTGGGCGTCGGAACAATCGCAGCCTCTGCCGGATCGTTTCGCCCTGGAAAAGCGCGTCGCCGAATACGGCCTGAAGTTCGGCCTGGGCAAGATCGAGCGCCCGCCACACTGGACGGGTTTTCGCGTCGTGCCCAGCGCCATCGAGTTCTGGCGCGACCGGCCCTTCCGCCTGCATGACCGGGTGCAGTTTATCCGCACAGCCACCGGCTGGACCCGCGAGAAGCTGTATCCCTGAGATTGCCATTCAGTTCCACTCGACGTAAGATTGCTGCCGCTAGGGAGGCAGGGATGAAACTATTACGATATATCGGGGTCCTGGCTGCGGTTCTGTTGGCACCCTTGCCGGCCTTGGCGAAAACGGCGTGGGTTTCCAATACAGGCGATGAAGAAACGCAGAATTGGTGCCGCTATCCCTCGGAAGCGGTGTGGCAAGCCGACCCTGCGGAAGACGCTGCTTCGATAGCATGGACGAACGGAAGCGCCGAAGTTCGTCTGTCGTCGGCCGATCCCGGCGGTGACTGGATGGTTCACGACACCTACGTGTTCCATGGCAACGGGCATGCGGAATTGAGCCGGATCTACAACACCTTCTTTTTCGGGGAGATCAGCCTGGAAGAGGATTGGAAATTCGACGGCAACAGATGGCAACGCACCCGTCGCGCTATGTTTGGCCTCAGCGGCAAAAAGCCATCAGCTGACGATGGTACCGTCAAGAACCCTATAGAAAAGTACCGCAGCCTGAGCGCCTTTCCCTTTTACCCGTTGCTTGCCTCCGAAACGGTCGCGAAAAAGATCTGCTTGTCTTCCTAATCGCTTCTTCGGGTCGCGATCGCGCGGCCTCTTTTGACTCCAAAGTCCTTATTTTCTTATACTCCCCCGCTATGCGGGGGAGGTGTCGGCAAACGCCAGCGCGCCGTCGGAGGGGGGATTTCTTGGCGCAGCAGTTGGCAGAAAAAAAATGAACTGGTGGCGCATCTCGGCCATATCCGAGTCCGCTACCACCCCGCCGGATCGCTCTGATAAAATGGCCGGATATCCGTGACGGTCATGCCGGCGCGGTAGGCGGCCACGATACCCTGGTCGCTGTCCTCGAATACATGGCATAGCGTCGGTGCGACACACAGGTTAGAGGCCGCCTTCAAAAACAGATCCGGCGCCGGTTTGCCAACCCCGGTATCCTCGATCGTCACGATCGACTCGAAAAACTCTGTCAATCCGATCGCGCCAAGCGACGCCATCACCATTGGTCTCTGCGCTGCCGACGCCACAGCCAGTTTCAGCTTGCCGTGATGATGCCGGACCAGGTTTTCCGAAAACGGAATGGCCCGGATGGCCGCGGCGTGACCTAGAAACATCGCTGGCGTACGCACCCGCAGGTCCTCGTCATCGACCGGCACACCGGTCTCTTCGGTCAACGCCGCCAGCAACTGCCGCCGCGACAGCCCCAGCCGCGCGGCGTAAAACGCGGCGGTCATTTCGACCTTGTAGGGCGCCAGGGCCTCGCGAAAGGTGCGAAAATGGGCGGCGAAGGTATCGGCCAGGGTGCCGTCGCAATCGAAGATCAGCGCCTGCACCTCCGGTCGCAAAAGGGGCGGCGCGGAAAGGGACATGCGGCGCTCCATGGACCCTGACCGCCTGCGCCGTCAAGCGCCCCTGTTGCCAATCCGGTAAAAACGTCCTACCCGAAAAACCATGTCGCTCAGCCAAGTCCTCTATCACCTGAAAGAAGGCGCCGACCAGGTCATCGAAACCTCGTGCGCCGTCGTCATCCTCAAAGGCACCAAGGCCTACAAGGTCAAGAAGTCGGTCGACTACGGCTTCCTCGACTTTACCTCGCCCGAAAAGCGCCGCTCGGCCCTGTTGCGTGAACTGCGCTACAACCAGCGCATGGCGGCCGACATTTATCTTGGCGTCGAGGAGATTGCCGGTGAGAGCGTCCTGGTCATGCGCCGCTTCGATACCAAAGGCGTGCTGGGCGAACAGAGCGCCGAGGATCCGTCATGGACGCCCGATCTTGACCTGATGCACAATCTGGGGCGCATGGTCGGCCGCTTCCACGCTGGTTCCGAGATCTGCCGCGACCCGCAGCACGACAACAACGTCAAATACGTCATCGATTCCAACAAGCGCAACATCGACGTCTTCCGCAAACAACTGGGCGAAGACGCGGTCGACGCCTATAGCGCCGCCATTTACGCCGCCTACGAAGCTGTCGAAACCGACGTCCTGAAACGCTTTGCCGATGGCCATGTCCGCCACTGCCACGGCGACTTGCATCTGGGCAATATCCTGGTCGAAAACGGCTTGCCGGTCCTGTTCGACTGTATCGAGTTCAATGAGCGACTCAGCCAGATTGACGTCCTCTACGATCTCGGCTTCCTGCTGATGGACCTGTGGGTGAGGGGGCACGGCGACGCCGCTTCGCGCGTGCTCAATGTCTATCTCGAACAGGCCGCCCGGCTCGAGGACGACGTCCAAAGCGTCTATGCCGGCCTGAAGCTGCTGCCGCTCTACCTGTCGGTCCGCGCCGGCGTGCGCTGCCATGTTAACGCCAACTATGGTGGTGAAGGCAACTACGCGATGGACAAGGCGCGCATGTACCTGGAGGCTGCCCAAGGTTTCCTGGAGATGTCGCCGGCGACCTTTACCGCCGTCGGCGGCCTGTCCGGTTCGGGCAAATCGACCCGCGCCCGTCAGATCGCGCCTGCCAGCGGCCGCGCACCCGGCGCCGTCATCTTGCGCAGCGACGAGATCCGCAAACGCCTGTGGGCCTGCCCGGAATACGAAGCCCTGCCACAGGAAGCCTACACCCCGGATGAGAATCACCGCGTCTACGGTGAGATGTTTGCCCTGGCCGAAACCGTTGTCGAAACCGGCCAGTCGGTCATTCTGGACGCGACATTCCGCGAGTCCGCCTGGCGCGACAAGGCTCAGGCGCTCGCCGGCCAGGCGAACTTGCCGTTCCACGGCATCTGGCTGGATGTGTCCGCGGCCGATCGCGCCGCCCGGGTCTCCCTGCGCACCCGCGATGTCTCCGACGCCACGCCCGATATTGCTCAGCGTCAGCAAACTGTTGATCTGGCAACGGTTTCGTGGCAGATTGAAACCTGACGACGTCGTAAAAATACCCTAATCCGGGTGTTAGGCTGCGACGTACAAGTGGGGATAGAATCTGCTTTGAAACGACCTCGCTACGGCGAGGTGGTTCAAAAAATATTCGCTTTTTGAAGGTAAAGCGGTGACGCGGCCCCGCAGCGGCCCCAAGGTACATCGGTCCGTTCCATTTGATACAACAAAAGGGAAAACCCGCGCGTGACGGAAGACATGCCGAAATCTACTCAGGCCACGTCAAAGAAGAAGGGCCTTGCCTTCGCCCACTTCGCCTTCATCGTTGCCCTTGTGACGCCTCTGTTCCTGGGCTGCGTCATGATTGCGTCGAACCTTGGCTATATTGACTATGACCTGGGCTTCAAGGCACTGACCCTGAACCTTGCCCCGAAAATGGCCCTGGGTGCCATGGCCGTCGCCGGCCTCTCTTTGCTTATCTCGCTGTTCATGGCGCCGGGCCGTTGCGGTCCCTGGGCGCTGGCCGCGGTGGTGATCACCGGTGGGGTTCTTGGCGGTTTCTGGCTCTATCAAAAGGCGCTGAAAGCCAATCCCCCCATCGGCGACGTCGCCACCAACTGGGAGCGTCCGGTAACCTTCTCGGGACGCCTCATTGAGGCGCGCGGTACCGACGCCCGTCCGATCGAAGATCTGCCGCGCGTGCCGCGCAACGAATCCATGGACTGGGGCGGCAAGACGATACCGGAAATCAACGCCCTGACCTGTCCGCGGGCGCGTACCATTACCAAGAAGGAAGGCGTGACCGCCGAGAAGGTCGTCGCCATGCTCAAGGCTGATGGCTATGTTGTCACGGGTTCCGCCGACTGGCGCGTCGAGGCCACCTACCAGGACCTATTCTACGGCTTTAAGTCCGACGTCGTGATTCGCCTTGATCCGACCGGAATCGATATCCGCAGCGTCGGCCGCTATCCCATGCCCGACCTGGGCACCAACTGCCGGCGGGTCGTCGACCTGATTCACAAGATTGAGGCCCTGTAGCCTTCGGCTGGCTTAACTTTTGCTTAACCTTTGCCAATCGTGCAGAGGTGACACATGGCCGGCGACATCGCCCTATATATTTCCAAGCGTTCGCAACGTGGTCTGGCGGCTCTGCTGTGTCTGTTTATGGCACACCTGGCGGTTGCCAGTTGCACCCCCGAACCAGTGTCGCCCATGGCCGCTCGCATTGCAGTGCGGCACTGACCCGGATTCGTGGTCGGATTCGTAGTCGGTTTCGGGGCTGGAGTCGTGGTATGCGAATGCTGTGCCAGTGTCTTGGCACGGTAAGACGAGCAAGCCACCGTTACCCCTGATAGGCGATTACAAATCCTTTGCAAGGTCACGCTTGCGAAGTGCCTCCAAGGCCGCTTTGTGACCCTTTTTGGCCTTTTGCCTCCGTCGCATCAAAATATCCGCGGGAATGATTTCCGCGCCTTGATTTGGATATGGGGTGAATTTTCTCACCACCTGTTGGGGCCTGAAAAGCCGCTCTCTGGCACCGGTCTTTGTTGAAATATTAAGAGTTTTTGCGATATTTCTCTCGGGTGGCGTAAGAAACCCCTGTGGAAAAATCACCCCCTGTATCTGAAAAAGCTTTCCCCTGGGGAAGGTTGCCTCTGTGACTTTATTGAAACAGGTTTCAATTGATATAGACAAAAATGTGTCGTGTGATTGACGGATTCACGACAGGGGTCTTTAAGTTTATTAACAGCGCGTAATGCTGGAAACTGCGGTGGGTGCGCCTACACCCCTCATGTAACCCGGAGAAACAAGAGTGAAACAAAAATCTTTGCGATCTGGCCTGTTGGCCACGACCACCATTCGCGGCATTCTGTCGGGTGTGGCTGGTCTGGCGATTGCTGTCGCCGCCATGCCCGCCGCTGCGCAAGATGCCGCGGCAGCCGCACCTGCAGCCGATGAACCCGCCGCCGAAGTCGTGATCACCGGCTCGATCATCCGCCGTAAGAACCTGGTTTCGAACTCGCCCCTGACCGTCATCACGGCGGGTGATCTCGAAGCGCGTGGTATCACCACGACCCAAGACGTCGCTCAGCGCCTGCCGGGCAACAACGGCGGCACCATGACCAACAACTGGTCGGCGAACGGTAACTTCGCCGCCGGCGCCTCGGCCATCTCGCTGCGCGGCCTGACCAGCAACTCTACCCTGGTTTTGACCGACGGTCTGCGTCTGTCCTACTATCCGCTGGCCGACGACGCGACCCGTAACTTCGTCGACCTGAACACCATCCCCAGCGCCATCATCGATCGCGTCGAAGTCCTGGGCGACGGCGCGTCCTCGACCTACGGCGCCGACGCCATTGCCGGCGTTGTCAACATCATCACCAAGAAGCAGTTCCAGGGCTTTACTGCCAAGGGCTTTGTCGGTACGTCCGAGCAGGGCGGCGCGGATCAGCGCGGCATCTCGGCCATCTGGGGCACCGGAAGCCTGGCCGAAGACGGCTGGAACTTCTACGTTTCCGGCGAATACCAAAAAGACGACATGCTCAAGTTCAGCGAGCGTGGCTATCCGTACAACACCGCCGACCAGAGCGACACCTGTAACGCTGTGTCCTGCCGCACCAACGGCGTCCAGAACGGCATTCAGTTCGACAACCGCTTCCTCGGTGTCGGCACGACCACGGTCGCGACCGTCCGTCCGTACAATGCGGCCGCAACGGCCGTTGCCGGTAGCTGGCGTATTCTGAACCAGGCCGACGGCTGTCGCGATCTGGACACGGTCACCATCTCCCAGGCCAATATCGACGCCAACGCGGCGGCGGGTGCCCCGGTTGGTGGCGTTCCGGTCGGTACGAAGCTGTGCCAACAGGACAATATCAACAAGTACAGCGTCGCCATCCCTGAAGTCGACCGTACCAGCTTCTCGGCGCGCTTTACCAAGCGTTTCAGCGACACGCTCGAAGGCTACGGCTCGCTGACACTGTATAACAGCAAGACCTACAACGAAACCCGTCCGCGCAGCGCTCGCGACCAGGCGACCCCCGGCGCCGCCGGCACGACCTACAGCACCGCTGCTGGTTCGGCCGACTTCCCGGGCGCCTTCGGTCTCTATCTGCCGATCTACGTCTGCCCGCGCGGCACGACCGTGGCCTGTACCTCGACCAACGGCACCCTGAACCCGAACAACCCGTTCGCGGCTTCCAACCAGGTCGCCCGTCTGTCCTACTATTTCGGCGACATCCCCTACTTCACCACCACCGACTCCAAGACGACCCGCTTCGCCGCTGGTCTGCAAGGCGAATCGATGGGCTGGGACTGGGATCTGGGTATTTCCGGCATGGAAACCTCGCTGGAATACGCCCAGCATGGCCGCCTGTACATTCAGCACCTGATCGACGTGGTCAAGGACGGTTCCTACAACTTCGTCAATCCGTCGCAGAACACCCAGGCCGTGCGTGACTACCTGTCGCCGACCAAGATTCAGGACTCGAAGTCGCAGACGGCAGCCATCCATTTCTCGGCGGCACGTCCCCTGATGGAACTGGCTGGCGGTACGCTGCAACTGGGTGTCGGCGCCGACATCCGCTACGAAATGGTCGATAACCCCAGCGCCAACCCCGACCCGGTCGGTGGCGACCCGCGTCAGCGTTACTTCACCATCAATCCGTTCGGCGCAAAGGGTCAGCGTACCGTCGCTGCCGCCTTCTTCGAACTGGATGCGCCTCTGACCTCCAACTGGGAAGTCAACTTCAGTGGCCGTTACGACGACTACTCGACCGGCTTCGGCGCCTTCTCGCCGAAGATCAGCTCCAAGTTCAAGGCCAACGACAAGCTTGCCTTCCGTGGTACCCTGTCCAAGGGCTTCCGTGCGCCGGCTATCGCCGAAACCAACGCTGACCCGTCGACTGGCTTCATCACCCTGTCGGCTCCGGACGATTTCATTGCCGCCCACAACAACAACGGCTATGGTGACCCGTATTCGGTCGGTCTGACCACCGTGTCCTCGACCACCCTGAAGCCGGAAAAGTCGGAGTCGGCCAGCGCTGGCTTTGTCTTCACGCCGACGCGCAACCTGTCCTTCACCTTCGACTGGTGGAAGATCCACAAGGACGACATCATCCAGGGCGGTGACTATGCCCCGGCTCTTGACGCCTACTTCGCCGGTCAGCCCATCCCGGCTGGTTTCAACGTTGTTCCCGGGCAGGCTGACCCGAACTTCCCGAACCTGCTGCCGACCCCAGGCTTCATCCAGTACGGCCTGATCAACCTGTCGGCTCAGGACATTGCCGGTGTCGACGTCTCGGCGTCGGGCCGTTTCGATCTCGGCTTCGCCAAGCTGACCTCGACCGCGGAAGCCTCTTACATCCAGTACTTCACTCAGACCTATCCGTCAGGCACCAAGGCGCGCTACGACGGCACCCTGGGTAACAACCAGATCACCTCCGGCTCGGGTACGCCCAAGCTGCGCGGCAACTGGCAGAGCACGCTGGACTTCGGCAAGGCGTCGGTTACGGCGACCGCCTACTACACCAGCGGTTACAAGTCGATCGCCGCCGACAACGGCGATGATTACTACGGTACCTGCGAAGAAGGCCACACCGCTGCGACCTATCGTAACGGCGACGTGATCACCTGTAACGTCGACGCCTTCACCTATATCGACCTGCACGGCGAATATCAGCTGACCGACAACTACTCGGTTCAGCTGGACATCCTGAACGCCTTCGACGCGGCGGCTCCCCAGGATCCGAGCAGCACCTATCAGATCACCAACTACAACGTGGCTTTCCACAGCCCCGGTCTGGTTGGTCGCTATGTCAAGCTGACCGGCAAGGTCACCTTCTAAGAGCGGACTTGATCTGAACGGAATTGAAGGCGGTGCTGAAAAGCACCGCCTTCTTTTTGTGCGCCCAGCATGGGCGCATTCTAGTGGGTGCAAGTCCTACCGTGAGCTGGGTACGGCTCGGTCGCCATATTTTCGGGGACGCCTTACTAATTGCATAAACTAATTTACTAGACTAAAAAACTTGCATACCCAAGGAGGCGGAGATGGCGAGACAGGCGCGCGTTGTTTTT
>NZ_GL883080.1:564795-567932 GCF_000204015.1 Asticcacaulis biprosthecium C19
CCTTGGCAGGGGCGAAGGAGGGAGACCTACCCCTATTTTGACATTTAGTAAGGCGTCCCCGAAATGGGCAGACCTACGATATCGAGCGCCGCGTGGTGTGCGAGATCGGTGCCGATCCCGACGGTGGCGGCGCCCTGGTCCGCGCCATGGTGCGCCACACCTACGATGCGCCGGGCCGCGAGACCCTGACCGAAAGCGGTACGGGCACCAGCACCACGACCTGCCTGGGCGCAGCCATGACGGTCGCTTCCTTTACGCGCATGACCTATGACGGCATGGACCGTGTCACCAAGACCGAAGTGGGGGTGCCGTAATGGTCTCGCAAAGCACAATCACCAGGGGGCTTGGGGCAGCCGCCATTCTGCTGACAGGCGCTTTCACTGCGCCACCGCTGCAAGCTGAAACCATCCACAGTGTGACCCAGGTCAGCTATGATAGCGTCGGCCGGCCGCTGTGCGCGGCGGTGCGAATGAATCCCGCTGCCTATGGCACCTTGCCGTCGAGTGCCTGCGACCTTGGGACGGAAAGCCCGACCTTCGGCCCCGACCGGATCACCAAAAACACCTATGACGATGCCGGTCAACTGCTTCAGGTCGATCAGGCCTACGGCACCTCGGTCCAGCGCGCCTATGCCCGCTATACCTACACGGTCAACGGTCAGAAGTGGACGGAAAAGGATGCCAACGGCAACCTGACCACCCTGGAGTATGACGGCTTCGGCCGCCTGAAAAAACTGCGCTACCCGAACACGGCGATCGGCGCCGGCACCTCCAGCACGACCGACTACGAAGACTACACCTACGACGCCAACGGCAACCGCCAGACCTGGCGGCGGCGCAACGGCGCGACCATCAGCTATAGCTACGACAAGCTGAACCGGGTAACCCTGGAAGACCAGCCGGCGATCACCGGCGTCCAGACGGCGACGGAAAAGGACGTCTATACCCGCTACGACAGTCTGGGGCGGATTACTTGGAAGCGGTTTGCCTCGACTTCGGGCAGTGGCGTCAGCTACGCCTATGACGGTCTTGGGCGGCTGGAGTCTACGACCGACATGCACGGCCGACCGCTCGGATATCTCTACAACGCCGCCGGTGCGCGTACGCGCCTGACCTATCCGGATGGCAACTGGCAGCCCTATACCCTTGATAACCTGAACCGGCTGACCTCTTCCGGCATGGGCTCGTTCAACTTCACCCTTAGCTATGACAGCCTGGGGCGTATGACGTCGGTCTCGCGCAACAATTCGACCAGCACGACCTATGGCTACGACGGCCTCGGCCGGCTGAGTTCCATGACGCAAAACCTGGTGAACACCGCCTATAATGTCACCTGGACGTTCAATGGCCGCAACCCCGCCGGTCAGATCACGTCATGGGGCGCGACCTCCACGGTTTACGACTATGAGGAGATCGCCTCCAGCACCGTCAACACCAACTACGACGGTCTGAACCGGGACACGGGGATCTCCGTTCTGAGCGGTGGCTACGACACCAACGGCAATCTGGCGAATGAAACCACGCCGTCCGCAAGCGATGCCGCCACCAAACGCTGCATGACCTATGACAATATGAACCGCCTGCTGAAGGTCGCCAAATGCAGTACGCCGACGGCCCCCGACCTGATCATGACCTATGATCCGGAGGGAAGGCTGGCCGCCTATACCTATGGTTCGACGACGACCGAGTTCCTGTATGACGGCGTCAACCTGATCGGTGAGTACATCCACAGTTCTGCGACCGGCCACGCTTCGGACGGCATGTCACGCCGCTATATCCACGGCACCGGCACCGATCAGCCGCTGTTGTGGTTCATTGGCTCAGGCATAGCCAGCGGCGGGCAGTTCTACATTACTAACTACCAGGGCAGCGTCATCGGCGTCAGCAACTCGGCGGGCAATGTCCCCGAACTGTACAAGTATGGTCCCTACGGTGAACCCAAGAACGCCCAGGGCGCCAAGTTCTGGGACGGGGCGCGCTTCCGATACACCGGCCAGTATGCCATCAAGGAAGCCGAACTTTACTACTACAAGGCCCGGGTCTATGATCCGATGTACGGACGGTTCCTGCAAACTGACCCCATCGGCAGCAAGGATGACCTGAACTTGTACGGGTATGTCAAAGGGGATCCCGTTAACGGGAGCGATCCAACCGGCTTGAAAGGCGAATGCTTTGGGAAACTCTGTAACAATAGCGCAGGGCATACGCCGAAATCCCGTCAGGCGCAGCAGGACCAATATGACCGGACTCATCCGAATATGGCAAAAGGGGGAACACTTGTTGTCGCGGGGACTGTTGGTGGCGGCGTTGGTGTGAAAGGCTCACATTCGAGAGGCATTGCTGTTGACACAACTGGAAAGTCTTCAGGCATAAAGACTACCACGGTGACCGCAGGAGGAGGTGCGAACGCATCCAACGGCGTTTCAGTGACTGTCGAAATGGAAAGATAGAGGACCAAACAGGGAAGGCTGGAGTTGCGGAAGCGGGACTGGGTCCGGTTACTGTTTCGGGATCAGCTTCAACAAATACAAAAGGTGAAGTCGTTTTATCAGCAACAGTGCTAGTCGGTCCTGGCGCCGGTCCTGGAGGTGGTGTCGGAGTCGGGCAAACTGAGCTAATTGAATTGCCAAAGAATGATAACTCGGATAAAGGTTTCGACATGACATCCGATCCCTCTATGGCCATGTAATGAAATCGACTTTGTTTTTAAAGGCGCTTGCGCTCGTAGCTTTGGCAATATTTTTAATTGCTGTGAGCGTCTACTCGTCCATTATTACGTCAAGAGGATATTTAGAGCCGGTCGGAGAATATATATACAAATATAGTAGTCATGGGGGCGTTATCTACGTTAATTACCTAGAGTCCGTTTTGATGGAGGGGAGTAAATATGGTATATACATTGTGGCGGCGGTTGTAATAGTTATTGCTTTCATTTGGAAAAGGAAAAAATAGGGTTTGTCTGAATTCAAAGATAGCATGTGGTATTTTTGTGGTATTTTGGACAGGTTGTTAATTGTATCATTTTTATTTTATTTTATTTTCGGGGACGCCTTACTAATTGCATAAACTAATTTACTAGACTATAGAACTTGCATACCGAAGGAGGCGGAGATGGCGAGACAGGCGCGCGTTGTTTTC
>NZ_GL883080.1:568567-569857 GCF_000204015.1 Asticcacaulis biprosthecium C19
ACTTGGCAGGGGCGAAGGAGGAAGTCCTACCCCTAATTTGACATTTAGTAAGGCGTCCCCGAAATACTTAAATACTTCCAACGCGGTTGCGTAGCCGGCAGCGACCGGTTCCGCCGACAGATCGAAGCCGCGCTTGGACGTCGGGTCGAGCGGTCGGTGAGGGGAAGGCCGCGCAAGACACAGGCGGAAGAGGTCAAGGTGGATCATCAGGCGCGCCTGCTGTAAGGCTCGTAATTGTCTCCGCCCCTTTTGTGTTCGCCGTCGTTTGGCTTTCTGATTTGAGATTGGCGCGCCCCAGCGGCCGAAGATCAACATTGTTGAACGTTTTGTCGTATTGATCTATAATGTTCAACAATGTTTTACCCAGAGGTTTGTCATGTCCTTTGCGATCAAGGTTTCTAATGAGGCTATTCGAAAGGAAGTCAAATTCCGCAAGTCAGGTGGCTCTTATGCCATTACCATCCCGGTGTCCGTCGCAGACGCGGCCCGATTTAGTGAGGGGACCATTGGCGATATCGTGGTCGCTGACGATGGAAGCCTTGTGATACGCCATAAGGCGGGGCGGAAAAAGCGCTACTCACTGAATGAACTACTGCAGGAATTGCCAGAGACATTCGAACTGACAGACGAACAACGCGCGTGGGAGCAATTGCCTCCGGTGGGGAACGAAATCTGATGGTAAAAGCCCAGCGACCGCGCCGTGGGGACATTTATCATCTCGACTTCACGCCCTCTGCCGGCAAGGAGATGGTCGGAAAACATTTTGCCTTCATCATTTCCCCTGAAGGCTACAATACGCGCGGCCTGGCCTATGTTGCGCCCATTTCGACCGGAGGCAATCTCGCGCGGTCGGAAGGTCTGGCCGTCAGTCTAACGGGTGCGGGTACGAAGACGACCGGTGTGATTGATCTTACGCAAATTCGCGCCGTTGATCTGGCGGCCCGGTCGGGCAAGTTTGTGGAGACGGCGCCGGGAGCTATAAATGACGAAGTCTTTGCGCGGATCTATCCGATTTTCACCGACGATGAATAAGGCGACGCTGATAAGCTGAGGCAAGCCCCAGTGGCCTCAGCTCCCATCTTTCACAGATCATGATTGCTCCCTGCGTCCTTGGCGTCAGCGGGCTTTTCTTGATGACGGTCGCTCGCGTTTCATCTTCCAACGCATCCTTCGGCGTGGCCTCCAATGGCCGGCGCTCGATCAAAGATCGAGGGAACGCGGCGTGGCGGCTGAGTTAGAGCGCATCCCAAAAAGTGTGACGTACCGCTCGGGCGTTCCCGTTTTTGGAAC
>NZ_GL883080.1:570837-578431 GCF_000204015.1 Asticcacaulis biprosthecium C19
TGTCTAAAGCAAGGATATGACTACCGGCATTTGTCCGTGCAACCGAACGATCTCAAGATCTATACGGTACCCTCGTTCGGAGTTTGAGATGGCGAAGCCAAGGTTCTTCGCCAGTAGTTGCAGCGCAGTGCTTGGTGGAGTGTTCGCAGGCATTACGAATTCTCGGATGCGAACGGATTGAAATCCGGCCTGTCGCTGAAGATTGCCGCGACGCTCATCCGGCCAGGAGATAGGCGGACTATCACCGGGAGATCTAAACATCATCGGCTGTTGGGCGGCGTCGCCATCGGTGGCGACATCAATTGCCATTGGTTTTGGCAAATAGGGCGGTCGATACGGCCACGTCGAAATGTTACTGTTGCCCCGCCAGGCAATCCCAAATGGGCAGGTCCCAAGGTCGATGTACCTAGATCGTTCAAACAGACCCGTCCGAGCGATCGCAGAACTTCTGACTTCAGCTTCGTCGCTTACCCAAAGCAACTCGATAAAGGCATTGTCGAAGCAAAAACATATGTTTTCTGTCCCTTGCCCGGGATGGCACCGCCGATAGGTTTCGACGAAACCCGCTGCCTTGAGCCGTTCTTCAAGGCCATCCTCCGGACCACAAAAAATGAAGACATGATCCAGTTCCAATATCGCAGTTCCTAGTTCCGGTGCCTTAAGTTCTAGCGGTATCAACCAGCGAGCGATCCGAGGGCCATAGGCCACTTAGATGACGGCGCGCCGAGGCACCCCTGATGTTCCGAAAGTCATTTTCACCCCAAAAGCGAGGCCCAAAGCCTCGAATCAAGATCAGTTAGGTAGGGATAGATAAACTGCTATTATTCCAGTAATTGATATCATGTTACTAAAATGCTCAATTTTTTGCGCCCATGACGTTTGACGGATCGATGCATGACGCCTTGCTGGATGGATATGGACGAATGGTACACATTTGATGATCGTAGCTGCTGAAGATTCCGATTTTGACACCCTGGCATGCGAGGGAAAGGTCCGAGGCATGCCTATGGCCGACGGTGGGATCGCGCCGGATACGGTTCTGGCAATGTTGCGTGGTCTGGCGAACACGATACGTCCCACCTGTGACCCGGCCGCCTGGTGGATCATAGAAGACGACGAGATTATCGGTCTGTGTTCAATCACCGCTGGTCCGACGGATGCAGCCATTGATATTGGTTATGGAGTAGCGACCAGCCGCCAAGGCCGGGGAGCCGCATCGCGTGGTGTGGGCGAGGTTTTGAAATGGGCAACTGAACGTCCGGATCTGATCGCGGTCACGGCCGAGACCTCTGTTGCTAATCTCGCGTCTCAGCGCGTGTTGGAGCGCAATGGCTTTCAGCGCGCGGGCACAAGAACCGACGCGGAAGACGGTGAACTCATCTGCTGGCGAAAAGCGGTTGGCGCCTAGCACGCCTTGCACGGCCTTGCCGTAGGTGAGGGCCGTTGCGGCGATCAATGTGTCGACAAACGGGGGGCGATTGGCAGACAATTCGCCCCATAGACGCGCCAAGCCTGAAGCCCGAACAACACGATCACGAAAAACGCCCGGAGCGGCGCTCCGGGCGTTTTTGTCTTGCTGACAGGTGAGGGGCGGCAATCAGCGCGCCGGCGCAGTCTCGTAGGGTTGCGGCGCCATAATCGTCGCACCTTGTTCGCGCAGCCGTTGATCAGCGACACGGTCAATGACCGCTTCGGCCTTTGGATCGCTCATCGCCCAGCCCAGGAAAGACAGGGTTTTCAGGCCGGTTAGGCTCATCTGGACACTGTTACTGACGCCGCCGAACATCGACGGCTTGCTCGGATATCGCACCAGCCGCACCTGCGCCGAGGCATCGATCTTGGCCAGCGATTTGGCCGTATCGACGGCGGCATAGAAACCACCGGCCTTGTCGACCAGGCGATGCTCGACCGCCTGAGCGCCGGTCCACACCCGGCCCTTGGCCAGTTCGCGGACCTTATCCTCCGGCAGGTTACGGCCGGCGGCGACATGGGTGATGAAGCTGTTGTAGATCTGGTCGATCCAGCTCGACAGAGCGGCGCGCTGGGTGGGGCTGAAGCCCTTGGCCTCGCTGAAGACCTCGGTGTAATCGCCACCGACATGGATGTCCTTAATGTCGACACCAAAGCGGGCGAGGGCATCCCCGATGGCGAACTTGCCACCGAACACACCAATCGAGCCGGTCAGGGTCGACGGGTTGGCAACGATGGCCGAGGCGCCTGAGGCGATCCAGTAACCACCCGAAGCGGCATAATCGCCCATCGACACCACGACCGGCTTGCCAGCTTCCTTGGCGTCCTTCATGGCTTCGGCGATCTGGGCCGAGGCCGTGTCCGATCCGCCCGGAGACGAGACCCGGAAAACGATCGCCTTGACCTTGGGATCCTTGATGGCGGTATAGAAGGCTTCGGAGACATCATCCGACATCATCATCTTCTGGCTGCCGAAGCCGCCACCCCCGCCCTTGCCAGTCATGATGGCGCCTTCGCCGTCGATGATGGCGATGGTCTCGCCCTTGCTATCCGGTGCCAGGGTGCGGGAATAATCGGCCAGCGACATCACCTTTGCATTGGTTCCACGCTTCAGCGCAGCTTGTTCGGCATCATGAACCTGGCCCAGATGCGTGATCAGCCCCAGTTCCAACGCCTTTTCGGCGCCGTAAGGACCGGCTTCCAGAGTAGTCTGCACCACCGTCTTGTCGAGGCGCCGATCGCTGGCAATATTGCCGATCATCGATTGATAGATGCTGCCCATCCACGACAAGGTCGCTTCGCGGTGTTCGGGCGTGAAGTCGTTATACAGATACGGGTTGACCGCGTTCTTGAACTCGGCGCGCTGTTCATACTGGGCGCTGATACCGTACTTGTCGAACGCATCCTTGAAGAACATCTCCGAGCTGGAAATCCCCGTCACCTGGAAGGACGAGCGCGGCTGCATCCACAGTTCGCTGGACGAAGCGCCCAGCATGTAGGACGAAATCACCATACCGCTCGGGTACAGGCCCTGGCTGTGGGCGATCACCGGCTTGGAGGCGCGGCGAACATAGATGATGGCTTCGCGAATCTCTTCGGCGGCGGCCGGCGACATGCCGCCTTCAGGAAGGCGCATGAACACGGCCTTGACCTTGGGGTCGTCCGCCGCGCGATGCAGCGTGGTGACGACCTCCACGGTCGACAACGTACTGCCGGTCAGGAAATCGAACGGGCCCGACGCCGCCTGGTCGCTCATCTTCTGGCGCAGGTCCAGCGAGATCACAACATCGCCGCGGGTCTGCGGCGTGGCGGACGAAGCGACCATGGTAATCAGCGCAATCGGCAATGCGACCAGGACCACAATCATCCCGACGATCACGGCCGACAAGGTAATAAAAAACTGCTTCATCTAAGACCCATCATCCCACTCGACATCCCGGCCTCCACCATAAACCTTAACGGCCGGAGGTCAAATGAAGAGGATGTTATAGTTAACGATTTGCGCAGGCTTGTGACGGCCCTGCACCAGAGGGGCGCATTGTCGCAAAAAATGCCTAAAATTTCGTGCGGCCGGGGTATTTTCCGGCTGCTGGAAGCGTGTCGTGGGCGTATTTCGGATCGCCGTGACAGTGCGGGCAGGCAACCCCCTCGATATAGTCCGGACTGACCTGGTCGTCCGGCGTCAGGGCGTGGTCGCAATGCTTGCACAGGACGGCGGTTTTCGACGGCTGCAGGTCGTGATCGACGGCGATTCGCTCATCGAACACGAAGCATTCGCCCTGCCACAGCGACTGTTCGCGCGGCACATCCTCCAGATATTGCAGGATGCCACCCTGGAGATGATAGACGTCCTCGACACCGTTATCGATCAGCCACGAGGTATATTTTTCACAGCGAATCCCACCGGTGCAGAAGGTCGCCACCCGCTTGCCGCGCAAGGCGTCCAGATGGTCGCGCGTCCACTGCGGCAGGTGTTTGAAATTAGGAATTTTCGGATCAATGGCGCCGGCGAACGTACCGAGATTGACCTCGTAGTCGTTGCGCGTGTCGATGATCACGACGTCATCGCCCTGGATCAGCGCATTCCACGCATCTGGCTCCACATACTGGCCGAACCGCCGCATCGATACCGGTTCGCCCAGCGAGATGGTCTCCTTCTTCAGGCGTACCCGCGCCTTGCCGAAGGGCTGAAACGCCGCCTGAGACTCTTTCCACCGCATGGGGGCGCCGACAACATCGGCCTGAAGCCAGGCCATGAAGCCGTCGATGGCCTCACGTGTTCCGGCAATCGTTGAGTTGACGCCTTCCGACGTAATCAGGATCGATCCCTTGATGCCCCGCGCCACCAGCCCGTCGAGCAGGGGCTGGCGCATGGCTTCGAATTGCGGGAAGTCGAAGAAATGGTAGAAGGCGGCGATAACAAACGGGGCAGGGGCAGGGCGTTCGAACATGGCCGCCACCTACCACAAAACTAAAGGTGTCGCCAGTCGCGGATGAAGGCCGCCTGGCCGTGACGAACACCGGCTTCATCGACAACATTCCACAACACGGTGTCGCGGATCTCGAAGCGCTTGCCGGTGCTTGAGACCCGAACGCCGCTATAGGTATCGACCCAGCCCTTGGCCAGGGCGGCCTGCAACAGCGCATTGCGATCCGACTGAATATCCGGTGTCGTCTCGGCACTCAATCTTGACGGCAGGCGGGTAAACGCCGCCCAGTCCATCTCCCACAGCGCCAGCGCCCGCGCATTGGCATAGCGGAAGATCGGATCCGCCTGCGTGCCATGCGAAACTATGGCCTGAGGGGCGTGCCACATGGCCAGCGCCAACTCGGCCCCGTTCGCAATCGGTTGCCCGGTAAACTTGTGAAAGCTGAACGCCATCAGCTGGTTGTAGGCCTGCACCTCAGGCATGTCATAGGGCCGCATCTCAGTCTTTCACGAACGGAAGGAGATGGTGCTGCGTAATCGATCCTGGGGCGCTTTGGAAGATCATATGCGGCAAATCAAGATTGACGATGCGCAGGTTGGACCGATGGCCGAAATGCCGCGGCAGGAAGGGCGGAATCAACCGGTCCCGGGCGGCATTCAGACACAGCACCGGCACGGCCACCGCGTCCAGCAACGACCGCACATCACAGCCCAGCACCGCGCGCACCCGGTCCAGCAACACGCGGCGCGGAATCAGGCGCACGGCGTCATGAATGCGCTGCGCCCAGGCGCGGTTGCGACCGTTGAACAGCATCAGGTCGATCTGCCACGTCCATAGCGGCAGATGCTCGCCGATCCACAGCAACGGCCTGACCCACCGCCCCAGCCGTCCAAACGGCGATGCGGCAAAGGTGGCGTCCAGGATCAGCCTGACCGGCGGCCGCGGCGCATGAACGGCCAGCCAAACCGCCAGCGGGCCGCCGAACGATTCGCCGACCAGAACATAGTCTTGATCCGTAGGCATCTGCGCCAACAGCAGAGCGCCCAGATGTTCATAGGTTTGGGGACCCGATTGCGGATAAGCGATGACCCGGACCTCGGCCTGGGGCGTGAGGTGCGCCACCAGGTCCTCGAAGAAGGCGCCGGTGCCGTCGGTACCCGGTAGCAGGACGATCAGTGGGGCAGGCATGTGGGGCTTATAACTGTTGGAAAAACTTTGGGGAAAAAATGTGCAACGGGGATTGCATGTCGCAAAAGGTTGGGCTATCTCACCGCCTCTCTCGGGCGCAAGCCCGGAGCCGGCCTATGCTGGGGAATGGTGTAATGGTAACACTGCGGTTTTTGGTACCGTCATTCTAGGTTCGAGTCCTAGTTCCCCAGCCAAGTCTCGCTCGTCGTGCGCGCAGCGAAATTGCCGACTATCTTCCCATTATTTTTGATAATAACGCCCTGGTCCTTCGGGGATTAGCGAAGCGTTTACCATTCAGGCTCTCTTATCAACCTTGGGTTATAGTAAACCGAAGTTGATTCTCGGGGAAGTTAGTATGGTACAGCACGCAGCAAGCGCCGCCTCTTCGGAGCGGATCGGGTTTCACGCCATCACGGCGGAGATGGGTCGATTGCTGCGCGAAAACCGTGCCTACATCATGGGCCTGCTGCCTTCGGCGCTGGACGAATTTTACGACCATATTGAACGCTTCCCCGAGGCGAAGCGCTTCTTTCGCGACCGCCGCCACATGGATCATGCCAAGCAGAAGCAGATCGAACATTGGGGCATGCTGTTGCAGGGAAATTTTGGCCACGATTATGTCCAGTCTGTGACGGTCATCGGTGAAGTGCACAACCGGATCGGACTTGAGCCCCGTTGGTACATTGGCGGTTATAATTTCCTACTCAATTCGCTTCTCGCCAGTATCGCCCGCCGCAAGCCCGCCGGGCTGTTTGGCAAAGCCTCCGGCGAAGATACGCTAGCCCTCCAGCAGGCCATCACCCGTGCCACCTTGATGGATATGGACTACGCCATTGCTGTCTACCTGGACGCCGGAAAACGCCAGCGCAACGAGATCATCGAACAGATCGTTGGCTTTGAAGGCTCGGTCAGCAAAATATTGGGTGAGGTGTCCGGCAGCGCCAAGGGACTGAACACGACCGCTGTCGGCCTGTCGGCGATATCGACGCAAGTGACCAGCCAATCCGTCGCCGTCGCCAGCGCTTCGGAAGAGGCCTCGGTCAATGCCCAGACGGTCGCTGCCGCCGCCGAAGAATTGGTCGCCTCGATCGCGGAAATCTCGCGTCAGGTCCATGACGCCATGCGCATTGCCGGCACGGCGACCCAGAACGCCGAACGCACCTCGGCGCAGATGTTGGAATTGTCCGGTGCCGCGCAAAATGTCGGCGAGGTTGTCAACATCATCAACAATATCGCGTCTCAAACCAACCTGCTGGCGCTCAACGCCACCATTGAGGCGGCGCGGGCGGGCGAGCAGGGCAAAGGCTTTGCCGTCGTGGCGACCGAGGTCAAGTCCCTGGCCAACGAGACCAGTCGGGCGACCCAGACCATCAGTGGTCAGATTATTGAAATTCAGAAGTCAACCCAGGGCTCAGTGGCTGCGATCAAGGACATTAGCGATATTATCGAGTCCCTCAGCCAGGTGTGCGCTGCCATTGCTGCCTCCGTGCAACAACAGAGTGGCGCGACGCAGGAAATTTCGCAAAACATCCAGCAGGTCGCCACCGGGGCGGGTGAAGTCACCCGCAATATCAATGGTGTCTCCGATGCCGCGGAAGAAACCTCCAAGGCGTCGCACTTCGTTCTGGAAGCGTCTAGCGTGCTACAAACCCAGGCTGAGACGCTTGGCGGCGAGGTCGCACGTCTGATCCAGAGCGCCCGCTCCGCCCGATAGGGCTGGGTGCGATTCGCCCGACGACGAACGGCATTTAGACGTTGGCCACGGATCTATGGCTGTTCCTGACACATGCTTGCTTACACGCCTGTACCGAATCCTGCAGTAGGCGGTGACAGTCGTGTTTGCGCCATTTGGGACGGTGAGTGGGTGTCATGATTTGGCTCGAAACACCTTCGCCTCTTTGGCTATGCCGTGGTATTCACATGCCTTCGGGATCGCCTCGTTTTCTCCTCCCCATTCCATGGGGCTATCGTATTCACACATCTACCTGAGATTCCGAGTCCGTTAT
>NZ_GL883080.1:578510-685281 GCF_000204015.1 Asticcacaulis biprosthecium C19
CCTATGCGATTGTCCCTTTTGTCGCCACGCATGCTTCAGAGGATAACGGGGAGGCCTACCTCAACGCATTCCGCTGCAATCCTGACAAGCCGTCCCCGGCCTTCGCCCCGCTCTAACCCTAAGCCGACCTCAGCGCCTGGATAAAGCGTTCGCCCTGCACCTTCAGCCGCGATGTGGCATCGTCGATCTGCTGGGACGCGGTCTCGATATTGCGGCCCGCCGAATGGGTCTGCGCCGTCAACCCCGCCAGTCGCTGCGAAGCTTGCGCCGCGGTCTGGGCCTCATGCGAGGCGCGGCGAACGACATGCGACATCTCCGCGGTCGTCCGGGCCTGCTCATCGACCCGGCCCGACACGGTCTGGGCAATATCGTGCAGGTGCTCGACCGCCTGGATGATGTCGCGCAAAGTATCGGCCGAACGATCGGACACACGGCGGATGTCCTCGACCCGCTTGGAGATGCTGTCGGTCGAATGCGAGGTCTGGGCGGCCAGCGCCTTGACCTCGGTGGCAACCACGGCAAAGCCCTTGCCGGCTTCACCGGCGCGGGCGGCTTCGATGGTGGCATTCAGCGCCAGGACATTGGTCTGGACAGCCAAATCGTTGATCAAGGCCACGACTTCGGAGATCTGATCCGCCGCATGCGCCAGTTCGGTGATGATGGCCTCGGCGCTCTTGCCCGATTCGTAGGCGCGGCGGGCCATTTCGGTCGACGCCTGCATCCGGCCGGTGATGTCGGAGATGGCGGTATTCAGAATATCGGCCGCCGACGACACCTGGTCGACATTGCCCGACACCACCTGGGTGGCCTCGGAACAGGCGTGGGTCTGCTGATCGGTCTGACCGGCGCAGTCGCTGAGATGACGCGAGTCGCCGTTCAACGTGCCGCTGGCCGCGCTCAGCTCATGGATCGACGCTTCGAAATCGCGGCTGAAGGTCTGGCACAGCGCATCCAGGGCCTGAGCCTTTTCGAGGGTCTGCCGGTTGCCAGCATCTGCGGCTTCGCGTTCGGTCTGGGCATGGGCCGTCTGCAAATCGCTGAAATCCTTGATCGACCGCGCCATCTCCCCCAGTTCCCCCTTGGCCTTCAGGTTGAGGTGGCTGAGATCGGCCTGGCCGCGGGCCAGTTCGGCCAGGGCCATCACCATGGTTTTCAAGGGTTTGGCGATGACAAAATAGACTCCCGCAATGGTCAGACCGCACAGGATTAGCGCGACCACTATGGTGGCTCCCATCAGCGTGGCCGCGGCGCTGGCGTCGCGCTGAGCCGCACCGCGTTCCCTAGCGGAATAGGCGTCGATGGCTTCCGACACATTTTCCATGGTGCCGATCAGTTCATAATAGGCGGCATTGAACTGCGCCATCCGTCCCTGGGCGGCGGGATAGTCGCTGGCGGCCAGGGCGATGATCTCCTCGGCCATGGCGGCATAGGCCTTGACGGGTTCGGTCAGCGTGTCGGCGGTCTTGACCAGGGTCGGGTCCTTGATCAGCTCGACGTTGGCGGCGACCCGATCGCGGAAGATCTCGGTATTCTCGTTGGCGCCTTCCTGGGCGCGGGCCAGGTCTTGCGGCCGGTCGATGACGACGGCGTACATGGCAGCGACCACTTCGCCGCGGATGGCGTCGTGGGCCATGTCGGCTTCCATCTGGTTCTGCATCATCTTGGCGATCTGCGTCGATTCGGTCAGCGCAGAGCCCAGCTTGTTGACCGAATAGAAGCCCAGTCCTGCAATGCCGAGGCAAAGCACAAAACTGAGCATGGCGGCGAAGCCGGCCTTGGCGGAGATGGTGTTGAAAGAAACCCGTGCCATGGTACGTCTCTACCTGTACTGGAAAACCGTTGTTTTGGATCGCCGTCAGATTGCGGCAACAGGGTTAACGACAGGTTTCAGCCTATGCGGAAAATGGCTGATTTATGCCTTTGTGAACCTGGTGGCCGTATCGCTTCACGAGAAACTGCGCCTACAAATTACCTCTCCCCGCCCGCGGGGAGAGGACGAGAGCCGAGTGAAACGAAGGCGATCGGGTGAGGGGCCTTCCGAGGACGTTGCACTCTTGAACCTTTCGCCTCCCCCCTCCGCATTGCCCGCTGATTGTCACTTCGTTGCCGATCAGCAGGTGCTCCACTCTCAGTTCACGGGCTACGCATCTGGAGTTAACCACCGGCGATCCTGCGGCTGTAGACTTGAAGAATCTTTAACCGGGCGACGACAAAATCGGCGAAGCAGTTGAGACTTTCGTCTTCAGAATATCCTCCATCGAGGGACGTGGCGGCAACATATTCGCAGAAGACGGACGCAAACTGTTCTTAGCTATTCTGAGCTTTAGTCAATAGGTTGGCTACCGTCCTTGTTGATTTCGACCGTCCGAATTTCGCCGGCCCAGGCGTAGAGATCCTGAAAGAGATGGCGGTGAATAGCTTTAAGATGGGCGAGATCAAAGCGGCCGTAGGGCGCGCCTTGTTCGATGCGCACCTGTACAAGGTTGCGCCCAGCATATTCCAGCGTGCCATGATCTCTGAGATCCAGCCTATTACGCAGGACATCAGTGCCCGGGTAAACGTAAGGATCGTCCTCGGTCACTTGGCCAGGGTCGTCGCCCTGATTTTTATATAGGCCAGCCTGCGCTCGACGGACCAGGCCTCACGGTCGAACATATCGAACATGGCAACATCTTCGGCCGTCAGCGGGTTGTTCTCGATCTCGGCCAGCTTCATACCTTCAGCGCGACGTTCGCGACCGGCGGCGACCTCAGAGGCGGGCAGGGGGTAAAGTTCAACATAGGAATAATCTACCACAACAGACCTTAAACGGCCATCAATTTCCCGCGGCGAAAGACGGGGCACGGGCCATTCTCGCCACTGGTGCACCAGGCTCAGTTAATGACTCTGACCCATTTTCTTCCCCTCTATACTACAAAAAGCACTGAATCATGAAATATGTAATATATTCGAGCATTTAAGGCGGATTAACTGACAACCTTTTCAATCTCTTTAAGATGTCTTTTGAATATATGTCTATCAAGCTCGCTTAAATATTCACGTCCAGCATTCATTACCATCAGTCCATGGATATTTTTCAATTCTGTCTCTGTTAGTTTTTCGCCGTCTGAATTTTTTCCACTCTTGTATTGAACCCAGCAAAAAGTATCCAAGAAATTATCAGGCCACTCCTCCACCGCACCGTATAGTGTTGTTAAGATTTGTGTAAACGTGCAAAATTCCCGAATCATAAAATTCATAGAGTAATTACTAGCAAATATTTCGGGTTCTTCGACATAATAATAGCAAAAGTTATTCAAAAATTCCACCCTAGACTCAACAATGACGCCTGAGTGGCTCAATGATATGCAAGATTCCACATTTATCAGTATTTCTTCTACCGCTTGATCTCTTTGAGGAGGGTGTTTTACAATCTCCATTTGTGTTTTCAATAATGTGCTTCGTACGGAAAGCAGCATACTTGATTTGCCGTCAAAACTGAATTTGTCCAATTCACCGAGCCTTAATATCAAGGCCGTCCGAATCCCTTGAAACTGCTCCACCGTAGCACCCAGTTCACGCATGCATCGGGCAACCAAATAGTCCAGCCCAAATGTTACACTGACAAAATCCAAATCCGTCACACTGTTGCCACCGGCCTGGGCGAGGTGCTTTTTAGATTCGTCGAGGCAGGAGGAACTGGCTTTCCAGGCACCAACAGATGCATAAATATACGCCATGGCTAGGTACCACTCGATGTCGAAGAGTGGGTCTCGAGAGTCAATAGTACCGCCAATGTCTGCCATGCTCTCCAATGCGGCGAATGGATCGTTCGCATTTTCTGTTAGCAACTGCCGAATTTTTGGAGATGCCAATCGCAGATGGTTTGAAAGCGGTGTCCCATGCGGTGTGCGGATAAAAACCTGCTCGGGGTTTGGGTGGATAAAGTGCGTTGGCGGTGATTGAGCATATCGCTCGCTTTTCAACTGCACACTGACTACCCGATCTATGTTCTCCAGCATCACCGGTATTTGAAAATGCAGTTTTTCCATAGACATATGCAGATCGTTGAGAATGTCATCGATCAGGCCCCTCATCGAATTACTGCTTAGTGCTTGGAGGGCATTTAATAGCCGATCTTCGATCCCCTTGTCGGATGTTATGACTTTTGTAGCAACCTGCGCGCTACAAAATCTCTTCCAGTTGTCCATCAGCAAAGCAATGCGCCTGTTCAACCATTCAGTATCGGTTAGCATGTGAGCAATCGCTCGATCTTGTGGTGCAGCTATCCGCGAATAGGTGTTTTTCCACCAAGTCAAGTTTTGTTTACGATCTTCGGTGCTTTGACGGGAAAGCTGTCCGATACGATTGATTTCATTGAGAAACGCTCTGGGGTGCCGAACAACGTTACCTCCCGCTTCATCCCAATTCCCGATGTCTGCGTTCATTATCGAATGTAAGCTATGACTACGGCTCACTAGTACGATTTTTCGTCGAGGATGTTGACGGCCGAGCGTTAGGTTCAGATCGAAAATGTACGCCAAGGATTTCGCATCGTTGAAATTTTGGTCGGGTTTGTTGGGCCGACGCCGATCGAGTTCCGATTGCCAATGGCACAAAACTCTATCATTTCCATTAGGAAGTTCGGGACTCAGCTCCGCGATTTGCAGATATGGATTGGTAAGAAATTTCCTCAGTCGCCCAACGGCTTCAACCTGCTTATTTTCGAGTTTCACCTCAATTAAGTCTGGCATCAATGCCGTGAATGCATGCTTAAATTCAATATACGCAGGAGCCGATCGATCGATTAGGCCATCTCCGACCGCTTCTCGAGCACGCTCTAGTAGGTCACCGTATTGACTACTACTTCTAAGATCTCTAAGGCTCTTAAGCGCCTTGGCAGCATTCTGTGCGGTAGCGCGCACCGCTCCCTGCTTTATGTTCCGCGCAAAATCCATGAGTTCGACTATGTATGGAGGCAGTAGGACATATCCGTCATCCCTCTTAAACAAGACCTGCTCTAGTATGGCCTCGTGCAACGCATCTAGCGTAGAAGTTCCCATCCGGTCGAAAAATGCTCTTCCGTCATTCTCGAAAAAGAATGCCTCGGTCCGAGCAAGGCAATAGGCAAAAATCTCGCTATGATCTATAGCGTAGATGATTTTCCCCCCTTTTTCTTCAAAATCGATGTCTTCTTCGCTAGCTTCTGCGTATCGAATGTTGTTCTGGGCGAAGAGTTTATAAGCCTGTAGTGCCATTGTATCCTGAGTTGAGGTATCTATACGCATCAGTGCAGAGCCTCCGCGAGCGCTTTCAAATTCGCTGAGACAGCTGTCGGATTTGAGGCAACGAAATGAGTACGAACAGCCGTCCAAGCTCTCGACGTTTCGGAATGCAATTTTTCGATCGGGACATTGGAGCTCGTCTGAAAATAACCTTGTGAAGCAGGAAGATCCCGATCGGCTTCATTTTGGATTTCGGCGTCGATATTTATTGAGTTATAAGCTTGGGCAATGTCAGTCTTGTAAATAATCTTAAGAAAATCGTGAAGATGTTGATGTGGCAAGCGGTTCAAGTAGAAATTTAGATCGATCTCCTTGAATGCTGCCTCAACCTGCTTTCGCAAAAATTTCTGTTCAATACCTCCCGTTACTACCTGAAATCTGGAAATAAAGTTTGGCAGCGCGACATGGGACTCAATCTGAGCCTGGTAGAGAAGACAAAAATACAATATAGCGCCGAATTTTGTGAATAGCGGATCTTTGCAAAGCTTTTGAGCAATTTCAATACTATACACTGACGATATGGAATTTTTTACCGCGTCGACTAGAGTGGTGCCGAATACTACAGAAAATTCCCTACCTACGCTATTTTCATTTGCCTGCAAATAAAGCCTGTACAACACTCTCGCTAAATCCGGAGATTTAACAATGCGGCACAACACTAAGAACTCATCTCGACCATACCTCCGCTCTTCACTCAATTCATTTGCAATTAATACTTTAACTGAAATATGATCAAGAGCAGATATGATTGATCTAGACAGACTATATTTCCATCCAGCATCCTGGTTTGCTACACATCGAGCCTGAACGTACTCTGCGAAGCGGCGTGGTCCAGTATCGAAGGACTCTCCATTCACAAGCGCGTATATGACCTCGACGAAATCTTTGTATCCAAAATCTTTTGCCAGCGTGTCGATCATTTTACACCATACTATGGAGGTATTTTTTGACGAACTTAAGGCTTCCAGTAGCAACCCTTGAGATGCCGCTCCAGTCAATTTCTGGCGTTGAGGTTAATTCGCCCCAGCCGATAGCACGTGTGACCAATGTGCCTTTAAGGTGACGGCCTATAACCTCGCGCGATCCCTTGCCGTTGGTCAAAAGATTTACTGTGTATCCGAAGGTCCGCAAACTTCCATCCGTTCGGAAGATCAGGTTTGGCCCGGCATCCAAGCTGGTCGGGCGCCTAAAGACATAGCTGTTGTCCAGGCCCTCAAAATGCAAGGTTACTAGGAATTCGTCCTGATTGAAGTGATTCAAGCCCAAAAATGATCGGAGAGTATTAGGGCAGGGGGCAGTCGTAGAGAAAATATCTTCTGCATCTGCCCAAGGCGCCAACCAGACAGCGTCACGCCCTCCGCGGACAATCGCGTCAGTCAACAGGTGGGGAATATCAGCGGCTCCTAGGAAGTCAAAAAACTGGGCCTGATTATACCCAGGTGGGCGCCCCACGATCGTTATCGGATCGAGATAATAGTTCTCAAGTGTTTCGAGAGACAAGGTGGTAAATACCTCTCCTAGGTCGTCCGAATGAACCGGCCCACAGTGCAGGTAAATCGCCTTTGATTTCAAGACTTCCTGGACCGCCCGAGTCCATGTTGGAGCTTTTTGTCCCTTCAGACAAATCGCCAGATCCGTAAAGAACGCTTTTGCAAGACTGCCGTCTACGCGTCCGAGTTTCAGGTCATTGCTTAAGTTTTTGACGAACAGGAAGCCTCGATTCGATGTATAGGCTGACGACAGCGCTCTTAGGCACAAATCTTTCTTTAGATGGTCCATACCTCCCCCAATTGGGTAGCCACACCTGATCGAGATCATCCTGTTTGATATGCGTCAAAGGCGTACCTATTTAGTCCGACGACACGAGTTCAATTGCGTCCTCGAGAGCACCGGCGGGCAAGGCATTAATTTGCTTCGCAAGGTTTATGCGCCTTGCTTCATTGGCCAGTTCGACCGTCGCACTGTCAATAATCGAGTTGCGTTCAGTGATAAGCCAACCGAGCACATCGGCCAGGTGCCAAACCCCCGTGTTACCGGCGTGAACTGGCGAGGGGAATGTTGCCTCGTTTTCAGTCATCAACTTTCGCATGCCCTGGCGCGACATTCCTATAAACTCAGCCGCTTCAGTGAGGCCAACATAGTCCGGAGTCGCTTCCACGACCCTTGCGTTTGGAAGAGCGTTCTTGACATCAGAAATGGCACTTTCTAATGCGTCGAACGCGCTGGTACTTTCCCGATCAAAGGCTAGCGAAATATGACCAGCAATGCCAAGGCCAACCAAGGCATCGTCACACCCCGATTCAAACAATCGGTCGACGATTTGATCCAAGTCTGGCGTTTTCTCGCAAAGCCGGAATTTAAGAGTGAATGAGTACTTCATAGCGGCCTATTCCTTTTTCATTTTGGGTCTTTTGGCTGAGTTACACTTATCAACAACGTGATAAATGCGCTCCGCCATATCATGGGGAACCTTCGGCGTGCTCCAAACGCTAATCACGCAAAATGCACCACAACGACATTCCTTGTCATTGTAGGGGCAATATAGGCGACACCAGGCATGACCGCGGTCAACCTTTACGATTCGCCAGTTGTGTTGTTCAGCATAGTCGAGAGCAACTTCAATTTCCTTTTTGGGGTGCCGAGGGCGTACCATTGATGTCCCACTATTTAGAATTTCAAAGCCAGGTTGTCAAGTGACAACTGAAGAAATAATTTTTCGGATTGTTAACGTTTCGTTAGATTTTGTTCTAATTATCGTCACATTAGGGTAAAATTAATCTCCATTTTGCGCCACAAATGACATTCTCGTTGCGAGGGCAACGAATTTTCACCTCCATATTTCCAGTCTGCGAATCTCGGTCATTCCGTACGTGACTGCATTCAACCCTTTGATTATTTTTGTGTTTTCTTCATGCGCCACAAAGCGAAAATTTCTGCGGGCAATAACGATTCCAACCCTCCTGAAACGATGCTTTATTGGCCGTACGCTGACAATCGCGAAAATGATCTAAAAGCACGTAAACGATCTATGGTTGCGAAAAAGCCACTGTTTTTGAAGAACTAAGGAGAGCGGAGCAATATTCCCTTTCGTTCGCAAATGCTCCGACCGACGAGTAGGTCTACCCCACCCATCCTTCACCATCCGGCACATCCTCCGGCGGTCGCAAATCGCGCGTCATAAACACCACATCCAGCCAGCGGCCAAACTTGAAACCGGCGCGGGGCAGGGTGCCCGTCACGGCAAAACCGCATGCGCGGTGCACACCGATCGACGGCCCATTCTCGCCGTCACCGATGACCGCAATCATGCTGTACAGGCCTCGCGCCGTGCACAATTCGATCAACCGGTTGAGCAGCGCCTTGCCCAGCCCACGGCCGGAGGCATCCGGCGCCAGATAGATGCTGTCCTCGATACTGTACTTGTAACCCGGTCGCGTCCGGAACGGTGACGCGTAGGCATAACCGAGGATGCGGCCGTCTTCCTCCGCCAGGATATACGGCAGTCCCATGCCCTTGATCGTTCGAAACGACGCCAGCATCTCATCCTGCGACGGCGGTTCCAGCGCAAACGTCCCCGTCCCATGCAGCACATTGTGCGCATAGATGGCGGTGATCACCTCAAAATCCGCCTCAGTCGCGTCGCGTATCATGTTCACTCTCACCGATGGCGCCGACGCACTTACGTCCAGCCAAGCTTGGTTTCTACACGGACCACATGGACTTCTAGGTCAACGTGACCCGCCGCGTAGCGGCAACTGAAGGCAAGGCGGTCCACAGATTACACAGATTAGGTTCGGCGCTTAATCTGTGAAATCTGTGTAATCTGTGGATACCCTTAAAGATATTTCCGCTGCGCGGCGGGTTCGGAGAAGCCATGAAGTCCGTGTGAGGTCGTTGAAAATCCTCGCAGAACTATGTTTTCGTCCAGCCCTTGTCCTGCGCCCAGATGGCGAAGGCATAGTCGAAGGCAATCTCCTTCAGGAAGTCAAACCGCCCCGAAGCCCCACCATGCCCGGCCTCCATATTGATCTTCAACAACATCGGCGCGCCAGACGTCGACTTTTCGCGAAGCTTAGCAATCCACTTCATCGGCTCCCAATAGGTCACCCGCGGATCGCTCAAACCGCCTGTCGCCAGGACCGGCGGATAGGGCTTGGCTTCGATATTGTCGTACGGCGAATACGACACGATGTACTCGTAGGCCTGCTTGTCCTCGAGAGGATTACCCCATTCCGGCCATTCCGGCGGCGTCAACGGCAAGGACGTGTCGCTCATCGTGTTCAAAACATCAACGAACGGCACGGCGCCGATCACACCGGCCCACAACTCCGGCCGCATATTGGCGATGGCGCCCATCAGCATCCCGCCGGCCGAACCGCCATAGGCCACCACCTTGCCGCGCGTGCCGTAGCCGGCGTCGCACAGGCTTTCGCAGGCGGCGATGAAATCGGTGAAGGTGTTCTTCTTCTTGTATTTGCGGCCATCCAGGAACCAGCCGTAGCCCTTTTCGGTCCCGCCGCGGATATGGGCAATGGCATAGATCCAGCCGCGATTGACCAGGCTGAGCGAGCGGATCGAAAAGGTCGGGTCCATCGGAATGCCGTAGGAACCATAGCCGTAAAGCAAGAGGGGCGAGGAGCCGTCCAGCTTGGTACCGGCCTTCATCAGCACGGTCACTGGCACCTTTTCGCCATCGGGCGCCGTCGCATACAGGCGACGCGCGGTATAGTCGGCCGGATTGTGGCCCGACGGAATGACCTGGGTCTTCAGTAGCACCTTCTCGCGCGACTCCATATTGTAGCCAAAGGTCTGGCTGGGCGTGGTCGGCGAGGTATAGGCGTAGCGGATAATGTCGGTATCGTATTCGAACCCGCTGCCGGCCCCCAGCGAATAGGCCTCTTCATCGACCGAGATCGTATGTTCGGCCAGGTCAGACTTGCGGGTGATGACGATCCGGGTATTGGCGTTTTCACGCTCGGTGCGGATCATGTGGCGCTTGGTGACCTCGGCGCTGGTGACATAGATGCCCGGACGATGCGGCACAAACTCCTGCCACGTCGACCGCGCCGGCACGGCGGCCGTCGAAGTCATGATCTTGAAGTCGATGGCGTCATCGGCATTGGTGTAGACGATGAAACGATCATCCCAGTGATCGAGGTCGTATTTCAGGCCCGGCGTGCGCGGTTCGACCACCACCGGCATGGCGGTAGGATCGCTGGCCGGGATCAGCCACGATTCGCTCGTTTCATGGTCGCCGGCGCCTATGACGACAAAGGCTTCTGAACTGACCGCGCCGATGCTGATGAAGAAACCCTCGTCCTTTTCCTCGTAGATCAGGACGTCTTCGCCGCCGCGCGCCGGACGGCGGAACACCTTGGCGGGGCGGGAGTTCTCATCGCGCCAGATCCAGTAGATATATTGCGAATCCTTCGAAAAGACGAAGTCACCGGCACTGGAGGTAATCGGGTTGGGCAGGATCTCACCGGTCGCCAGGTCGCGGACCTGGATGGTGTAGTATTCCGAACCCTGCGTGTCCTCGCCCCAGGCATAAAGGGCGTGGTCGGAACTGTGCTGGGCGCCGGAGGCCTGGTAATAGTCGTGGCCTTTCGCGCGCTCATCCTCGTTGAGCAGGATGTATTCCGCCGCCCGGGTCAAGTCGGTCGACGGCACACCGTCCAAGAAAGGTGTGGTCGACCTCGGCCGGCGCGCCAGGATCGGGTGCTGGCCACCCTTTTCGAAGCGCGAATAATATTCCCACGGCCCGTCCGGCGACGGCACCGAGGCGTCGTCCTCCTTGATGCGGCCCTTCATTTCCTCGAAAATCTGGGTCTGGAGGTCCTGGGTTGAGGCCAGCATGGCGGCGCTGTAGGCATTTTCCGCGATCAGGGCGGCCTTGACGTCGGCCTTGATCAGGCTGGGGTCGCGAAGTACGGCCTGCCAGTTATCGTCCTTCATCCAATGATAATCGTCGCTGCGCTTATAGCCCAACTGCTCGATTTCGAAGGGCTTTTTGGCAGGGGAGGGTGCTGTCGGCAGGGTGGTCTTCGGTTGAGGGGTCACAGGTGGGGCGGCTTTCTTGCTGGCGGGGTCAGGTGTGGCGGCAAAGCCAAACCCGGCGACAAAACTGGTCGCTACGGAGGTGAAAATGATGTTTCTACGATTCAAGTGGCTTTTCATGAGGCCATTCACCTGACACATTAGGATTAGTCGAAAGACGCGGCAAGGATTGACCCATTCCCAATAAGCCGTCAAACAGGTTGTTGGGTCTGTTACGATTTTTCCCGGGGGAGAACGCGCCTCGATGTTTGTTGACCTGACGGTAGACCTGATCGAGGCCACAGTGCAGCTCGATCAGCCGATCAATGAAGCCAAGCGGATGGTCGGCACAGGGTTCCTGGTCGAGGTGCCGCAGGCTGACGGTAAGACTCAGGTGGTCCTGGTCACCGCGGCCCACGTCTTCGAAAAGATGCCGGCGCCCGACGTCCGCGTCGGCTGGCGCTATCAGAACGCTCAGGGCGCCTGGTTGTATGAGCCGTCGACCATCAAGATTCGCACCGCCAATGGCCCGGCCTGGTTTCAGCATCCGACCCAGGACATCGCGGTCATCCCGGTCCAGGCACCGGAAAGCTTCAAGGACCAGGCCATCCCGCAGTCCATGCTGGGCGACGAGACGACCTTCATCACCGAAAAGGTCAGGGCCGGCGAAGAAATGATGACGCTGGGCTACCCGCACGGCCTGTCGGCCAATGTGGCGGGCTTCCCGATTCTTCGCGCCGGCAAGGTGGCCTCTTACCCGCTGTCGCCCTCGACCTCGTATCCGACCTTCCTGATCGACCTGACGGCGGTGCCTGGCAATTCCGGTGGTCCGGTTTTCATGACCACAGCAGGCCCCAAGGGGAAAACCTTCGTTGCCGGCGTGCTGATCAAGCAGGTCGAGGACGACAATCAGCGCCTGGAGCTGGGCGTGGTCGCCGATGCGGTGTTCGTTCACCAGACGATCGAGATCATGCAAAGAGGGCAGGCGACGGGCGCCCTGTCTCAGCCGCGTCTGACTCCGGGCTTGCCGGCGCCGGTCAAGACGCCGGGCGGACCGACGACGGACACTCAGGACATGACCGACCGCAAGACCGACCCGGCCGGCCAGGCCGCCAAGCCCTCGGGAACGGTGAACTGAGGCACTACCTCACGGCTGCGACACCCGGAATTTGCGTCACCGCAGCAAGAAACTCTTCTGCGTCGGAATTAAGCTGCGACTGGCTGGCCGGGAAAAGCCCTTTGCCCTTGTAGAAGGCCGCCGACACCGGTGCGCTGGCGCCATAGCGGGTGATATTGACCTCGCGGTTTTCGTCGCGCAGCAGGATGACCAGGTTGTCCGCCGATCCCTGAGAATTGGCGATGCCCAGTTTTTCGGCGACGGCAAACTTGCGCACCTTCTCCGCGAACTCGGCCTCGGCCTGGGGGGCAACAGTCAGAGTCACCGTCCGCACCGGCATGATGACCTCGCGCCGCGGATTGTTCAGCGTAACATACGCAACGCCACAGGCCGCAATGGCGGCCACCGCTATCAGGGTCTTCTTGAATCGAAACCGCATGCCACCTCCTAGTCGAAGGCGAGGTTTAGGCCGTCCAGAGGCGCAAATCCAGCCTTGATCGCCGCCAGATGCGCCGAAGCGTGCGGCAGCACATTGGCAAAATAGACCTGCATCAGCTTGACCCGATCGGCCAGCCACGCCACGTCACCCTCAGCCGACCTGGCAGCGACCGCGCCCTTCAAAAGCATCCAGCCGCCGATGACGTCACCGGCCAGTTGCAGATAGGTCGTCGCCCCCGTGGCGACGTCCAGCGGCGCCGCCGTCTTCTGAGCGAGGAGGTGCTCGGTCGCCGCCATGAAGGCGTCGAGGGCCTCCTCAAGCACCTTGGCTTCCTTCGAGAAATCCAGAATTCCAAATTTCAGGAAATGTACGATGTCGCCGGCCAATTCCATGGCCGCCATGCCGTCGGACCCGAGCTTGCGGCCGACCAAGTCGGCGGCCTGGATCCCGTTGGTTCCTTCATAGATGGGAGCGATCCGCGCATCGCGGTAGTATTGTGCCGCGCCGGTCTCTTCGATAAAGCCCATGCCGCCGTGGACCTGGACGCCCAGCGAGGCGACCTCAACCCCGACATCGGTCGACCAGGCCTTGGCGATCGGTACCAGAAAATCCTCGCGCCGCTTGGCACGCAGGCGTTCATCCTCGTCTTCGGCGACCTTGCCCTGATCTATCGCGGCTGCCGTCAAGAAGCAGATGGCCCGCGCCGCCTCGGTCTTGGCCTTCATCTTCGCCAGCATCAGCCGGACATCGGGGTGATCATAGATGGCGGCGCCGTCCTGGCCGGTGATCAAAGACCTGCCCTGTTTGCGGTCCTTGGCGTAGGTCACCGCCTGCTGCCAGGCGGCTTCGGCGACGCCAACCCCTTGAAACCCAACAGCTAATCGGGCGGCATTCATCATGGTGAACATGGCGGCCAGCCCGCCGTGCGGTGGTCCGATCAGTTCGCCTTGCGCACCTTCGAAGGCCATCACGCAGGTAGGAGAGGCGTGGATACCCAGCTTGTGCTCCAGGCCCACACATTTGACACGGTTGCGTTCGCCGGGTTGACCATCGCTGCCCACCAGGAACTTCGGACACAAGAACAAGGAGATGCCGCGCGTGCCCTTCGGCGCGTCGGGCAATCGCGCCAGCACGAGGTGGACGATATTCTCCGCCCCACCGTGCTCGCCCCAGGTAATGAAGATCTTCTGGCCGTGAATGGCATAGGTGCCGTCGCCGTTTGGCTCGGCCCTGGCCGCAAGGGCCGCCAGGTCGGACCCCGCTTGGGGCTCGGTCAGGTTCATGGTGCCGGCCCATTCCCCCGAAATAAGCCTTGGAAGATACAGGTCTTTCTGCGCCTGGGTGCCATGGGCGTGAACGGCTTCAATGGCGCCCTGGCTAAGGGTGGGCAGTAGAGTAAAGGCCATGTTGGCGCCATTGAACATGTCGAAACAGGCCTGTTCCAACGTCTTCGGCATGCCTTGCCCGCCGTAGGCGGGATCAGCCGCCACGCCGTACCAGCCGCCACCAGCATAGGCCTTGATCGCATCGAGGAAACCCGGTGCCACGGTTACCTGGTCGCCGTCCAGCTTGCTGCCATGGTCATCGCCCACCCGGTTCAGCGGCGCCAGCACCTCGCCGGCCAACTGTGCGGCGGCCTCCAGCACGGCATCGCGCAGATCCCCGTCGACATCGGGAAAGGCCGCCGTCCCGTACAGCTTGGGTTGATCGACAACATGGTCGAGGCAAAAGGCGATATCCTTGATGGCGGGGCGATAGGTCATGTGGTTTTCCTCTGGCCCAATAGGTAACCCCGGTCGCCGCGGGTGGCAAGAATAATTTACGTGAACGTCAACTTGCGGAAACTGAAATGGTTTTGATTACATATCTTTCCGGGTGACGCGGGGACGGCCTGTGCTATATATCGCGCCTTCCCGAACCGCCGGAGACCTGGCTGATGTCTGACTCCCCGCTGACAACCACGTCCTACAATGCTTACAGCCGCTGGCTGCACTGGATCCTGGCCTTCCTGATCCTGTTCATGATCTTCCTGGGCTGGAGCCTGGAGGACCAGGACACTCTGAGACGGACCCGCTTCGACCTGCACAAGTCCGTCGGCATGCTGATTCTGTTGCTCAGCTTCGTCCGTATCGGGGTGCGCCTGGCCTACAAGGCCCCGCCTGAACCGCCCATGCCGCGCTGGCAGGCCTTGGCCGCCAAGGCGCTGCACATTGGCTTCTACGTTGTGATGATCGGCATGCCCCTGTCGGGCTGGCTGCTGGTCTCGACCAATGTGCGGCCGATCCCCTTCTTTGGCCTGTTCGACTGGCCGCACCTGCCGGTCCCGAAGACCGAGGCGCTGCATGAGTTTTTCGAGGAGGGCCACCACCTCATCGCCAAGCTGATCATCTACGGCATGGTGCCGTTGCATGTCCTGGCGGCTCTGAAGCATCAGTTCGTCGACAAGGACACGGTGATGCAGCACATGGTGCCGGGTCTGACTCCGAAGCCGATCCTGAACTGGCGCTGGATCCTGCCGGTCGGTATAATCGTGGCGGCCTTCGTGCTCGGGCGGTTCGCATTTCTGGGCAAGCCCGTCGAAAAACCAGCCCCGCCACCAACCTCAACAGCTTCTACGGCATCAACGGCACCGGCCGAAGCCTCTGCCACGGCTTCGCAAGCGAGCGCTTCCGAAACCAGCTCGGTCAGCGAAAAAGTCACCAGTTGGACAGTTGACAAGGCGGCCAGTTCCATCCGCTTTGCGACCAGCCTGGAAGGCGATGCGATCAATGGCAGCTTCGGCGGCTATTCAGCGCGCATCGACTTCGACCCGGAGCAACTGGACAAGTCCCGCGTCAAGGTGACCATCGACCTGGCATCGGCCACCACCGGCAACAGCGACTATGACGGCACCATGAAGGGACCGGATTTCTTCAATGTCCCTGCCTCGCCAAAGGCGGAGTTCGAGGCCAAATCCTTCACGCGCAAGGACGCCACGCGCTACGTTGCCCACGGCACGCTGAAACTGCGTGGGGTGTCGAAAAAGATCGACTTGCCATTCACCTTGACGATCAAAAACGGCGTGGCGGATATGACCGCCTCGGTGGATATCGATCGCACGGCCTATGGCGTCGGCGCCGGTGCGTACGCCGGTACCGATGCTGTTCCCGCCAAGGTGCCCGTCACCATCAAGCTGCGGGCCCGCGCGGCATGACGGTTGCCGCCGCTATAGCGGCGCTGCGCAACGGTGACCTGATCCACCTGCCGACCGAGACCGTCTATGGTCTGGGTGCGCGTGCCGATGATCCGGCCGCTGTGGTCAAGGTCTTTGAAGCCAAGGGCCGGCCGCGGTTTAACCCGCTGATCGTCCACATCGGTTCGGTCGAATCCGCCGCAGCGATCGGCGTCATGGATGAGCGCGCGCTCGCGCTCGCCGATACCTTTTGGCCTGGCCCCCTGACCCTGGTCGTGCCAGTGCGCGATACGGTGGCCGCCTGCGACCTGGCGCGGGCAGGTCTGGACAGTGTCGCCCTGCGGCTGCCGTCCCATCCGCTGGCCCTGGAGGTCCTGCGCGGCTTCGGCGGCGGGGTCGTGGCGCCTTCGGCCAACCGTTCGGGCCGGCCCAGCCCGACAACCCAGGCCGACTCGCTCGAAGAGACAGGTACGTCTGTGGCGGTATCGCTGGATGGAGGCGCCTGTCAGGTCGGCGTCGAATCCACCGTTGTCAGTTTGTTGGGTGACGCGCGCTATCTGCGCGCCGGCGCGGTCACCCGCGCCCAGATCGAAGCCGTCATTGGCCCGTTAGCGGCTGACGATACCGAGGGGCATCGCTCACCGGGGCGCCTCAGCCTGCACTATGCACCCGACGCGCCGGTACACATCAATATGGAAACGCCTCCGCTGGGCGCGGCCTATCTTGCCTTTGGTCCGACCGATTACGCCGGCCCGGTCATTCAGCTGAGCGCCAACCGCGACCCGGCCGAAGCCGCCGCCAATCTGTTCAGCGGCCTTCGCGAAGCCGACCGCCTGAATCCGGTTTGTATTGCGATCGCGCCAATCCCCGGGGACGGTATCGGCGAAGCTATCAACGACCGTATCCGCCGCGCCGCCGGGTTTATCGGCTAAGCCTCTTCCTTCTGCTTTGCAGTGACGGCCTCTGGCTGGGGGCGGGTAAACACCCAGTCGTCGCCCGTGGTCAGGTCGGCGCGGAACGTATAGCCGGCCACCTTGAAGTCTTTCAGGCCTTCCGGACGATCGATGCGATGATCGATCATATAGCGCGCCATCAAGCCGCGCGCTTTCTTGGCGAAGAAGGAGACGATCTTGGCCTGGTTGCCCTTGATCTCCAGGAAGCGCGGGCTGACCACCGGGGCCTTCAAAGCCTTGGTCAGGGCAGCGCGTGAATATTCGGTGCTGGCCAGGTTGACGACCGTATCACCGTTCAATTCGGTCTTCAGCGATTTCGCAATCGTGTCGCCCCAGAATTCGTACAGCGAATGGGCACGGCCGGTCTTCAACTGCGATCCCATCTCCAGCCGGTACGGCCGGATACGGTCCAGCGGCTTCAGCACCCCGTACAGTCCCGACAGGATACGCAGATGATCCTGCGCCCAATCGATGCCGGAGGCATCCAGGGTACGCGCTTCCAGCCCGACATAGACATCACCATCGAACAGGAAGGCGGCGCTCATCGCCGCCTGATCCTCGAAACCCTGAAACCGCTGATAATTCAATTCGCTCAGCGCCTTGGAGATATCCATCAACTCGCCGATGGCCTTTGGCTTCAAACGTTTCAGGCTCTTCAGCAGCTTGGCAGTTGCCTCAGGAAAGCGCGGTTCGGTGCCGGCAGGTGCGCCTTCGTGCGGCGTGGAGTCGAGCGATTTGGCGGGAGAAATAAGGGTCAACATGTCTGGGCTTTCGGCTCCGGATTCGGTACCGACCATGATAGGAAGACCCGGTCTGTAACGCAATCTCGCGCTTTCCGGATGATTAAGTTGTTCAATGGTCTGAGTTTTTCGCGAAATCTTCGCGATTTTTGGTCGCAACCGTTTACCTTGGCCTAACCGGTGCGTGTTAGGGTAACGCCCAACGAACGACACCGCCGGAGGATGTGACGCATGTCATTAGGTACGGTCTTAGTGCTCGAAGATAGCCGCGTTCAGGCCCAACTGATCTCGAAAATGCTGACCGCCCTGGGCTGGTCGGCCGTTATGGCGTTCGACCACAAGACCGTCTACCAACTCCTGCGCAGCAGCAATGTCGACCTGTTGTTGCTCGATGTCTATATCGAAGGCGGCAATACCCTGCTGCACCTGCCGGAAATTCGCGACCTGTCGTGTGACATTCCAGTGGCGATCATGACAGCGGGCGGGGCAGGGGGGCAGGCCTTGAATGCGACGCTGAATGCTGCGCGCCGGGCTCAGGCCGATTTTGTCCTGCCCAAACCCTTCACGCCGACCGATCTGCGCGTCATCCTCGACGAAGCCTATCAGATGCGCCGGTCACCAACGCCGCCGAAGCACATTCTGGTGGTCGATGACTGCCGCGTTGTCCGCAAACTGACCACGTCTGCGCTCGCCGAAAAAGGCTATCGCATCAGCGACGCCCGTTCGATGGAAGAGGCCTTCGAACGCATCGATATCGCCCATGTTGACGTTGTTATCACCGATATTTTCATGCCCGGTATGGGGGGCATCGAAGGCATAGCCATCATCAAGGCGACCTGGCCTGAGGTCTCGATCATCGCCATGTCGGCCGGTGTCGACCAAAAGGTCGGCAATACCCAGGCCCTGTCGGCGGCTCACCATATGGGCGCCCATGCCCTGCTGCCCAAGCCGTTTACGGCGTCGGATCTGTGCTTCCTTGTTGACGCCGTCCTGACCGAACGCAGTATCGCTGCTTGAAAACGGTTGCATAAATGTGTTTTGACGAAAGCGTCAATAATAACAACGTTTTACATGCGTTTTCAGCTTCTTAATGGTTTTGTTTGACACTTGATAAAAGGCTAAAGGCCCAGCAAGGGCAGACAAATTGGTCTAGAGCCGGATGGGGTTCCGGCCCAAGGCAAGGGAGGCGCGTATGAATTTGGGCAGCGTGCTGATCCTGGACCAGAACCGGGAGCAAGCCCAGCGTATTTCGACGATGCTGGGAGCGCAAAAGTGGACGTCCGTCCTCAGCTTCGATCAGCGAATGGCTATGCGCCAGTTGAAGGCCAATCGTTTCCACCTGCTGCTGTTCGATGCCTATTCTGATGGTATCGCCAAGGCTGAAGTTCTGGGGAACCTGCGCGCGGAGTCGCATGACGCGCCCCTGGCCCTGATGTCCAACCATGTGTCGAAGGGCCAACTGATGAAGTCGGCCGCCGACGCGGCGCATATGGCCGGCGCGGATTTCGTCCTGCCCAAGCCGTTCAACCAGGACAAGCTGAAAACCCTGCTGAACGATACCAACGCCTACCATCGCAAACGGATGAAAGAACACCACATTCTGGTGGTCGAGGACGATCCGGAGCTGCGCGGCGACGTTTGCCGTGTGTTGAAACAGGTGGGTTACAAGGTAGCGTGGGCCGCCAATATGGAAGACGCCTTCTTCGACCATAATCTGGGCATGATCGACGTCGTGGTGACAGCGGTGCTAATCCCCGGTATCGGTGGTATCGAAGGTACGGCCCAGATCAAGCGCGATTGGGAACATGTTCGCGTCGTGGCGGCTTCAGAAGGCGTCGACGACAAGATCACCGCTGTCCACGTCCTGGCCGCGGCCAAGGCTGCCGGCGCCGATGCTCTGTTGCCCAAGCCTTACACCATGCGTGACATGCTGTTGAGCGTGGCCAGCGTGATCCGTGCCAAGGACGCGCCGGAAGAGGTCACAACGGCCGCCCAGGACGCGATTGACGCCATCTTCGCGCGCTAACCTTTAAAACAACACGTGCGGGTTCATGATCCGCTTGGGGTCGAGTGACGTCCGTACCGCCTGCATCGCTGCGATCGTCACCGGATCCTTGTACAGCAAAGCCTCACCGGTCTTCATACGGCCCAGCCCGTGCTCAGCCGAGATCGAGCCGGCGTAGGCGTGGACCAGGTCATGAACCACCTTGGCGCCGGCGTCGCGCAAACCATTGAATTCCCCCGCATCCATGCCTTCCGGCACGATGACGTTGAAGTGGACATTGCCGTCCCCGACGTGACCGAAGGCCACCAGCCGTGCGCCCGGCAGGAAATCCTGCACCGCCTTGTCGCCTTCGATAATGTATTCGGCCATGCGTGACAGCGGCACAGAGATGTCGTGCTTCCACGCCGGTCCTTCGGCCTTTTCCGCCGCCGAATGGTCCTCGCGCAGGCGCCAGAACTCCGCCGCCTGGGCCTCGTTCTGGGCGATGACGCCGTCCAGGATCAGGTCCTCTTCGAAGGCCGCGCCCAAAACCCGTTCCATGCTGGCCGCCGCGCCGTCCGGATCGCCCGACGCCACTTCGATCAGCGCATACCACGGATACTCTGCTTCCAGCGGTTCGCGCGTATCGGGAATATGCTTCAGCACCAGCGACAGGCCATAGCGGCCCATCAGCTCAAACGCCTCGACCTGACCGCCGGTCTCCTGCTTGGCGCGGACCAGCAGATCAATGGCCTTCTGCGCGGATTCGAAGGCGACAATGGCGGTCGAGCGCGAATTCATGATCGGGAACAGCTTCAGCGATGCGGCGGTGATGATGCCCAGCGTCCCTTCGGCGCCGATGAACAACTGCTTCAGGTCGTAACCGGTATTGTCCTTACGTAGCCGCTTCAGGCCGTGAAAGATGTCGCCATTCGGCAGCACGACTTCCAGACCCGATACCAGGTCGCGCGTCACGCCATAACGCAGCACCGCCGTGCCGCCGGCATTGGTCGAGATGACGCCGCCGACCGTGGCTGTCCCTTCGGCCGCCAGCGACAGCGGGAAGTAGCGCCCGGCACCTTCGGCGATCTGCTGGACCTCCAACAGGGTCAGGCCGCTTTCCAGCACCATGGTGTCGTCGGTGGGCGCGACATCGCGCACTGTCTTCATGCGATCCAGGGAAATCAGGATCTCGCCGAACGGGATTTGGCCGCCAACCAAACCCGTATTTCCGCCCTGGGGCGTGATGGCCACGCCGGCGTCGAAACAGATCTTCACCACGGCGGAAACTTCCTCGGTCGTCTTGGGAAGAACGAGGAGAGGGGTGTGGCCCTTCCACTTGCCGCGCCATTCCGTCAGTTTGGGGTCAACACGGCTGGGGTCCTGACTCCAGCCGGCCTCTCCGACCACGGCCTTGATACGGGCAATGACCTCAGCGGCGACGGCAGGTGTTTCAACAGCAGGGGCGGGCGTGGACATCGGCGGGACCTTGTTGGACTATGGCGCTGCGTTAAGCGAGAGAATCGGCAAGTGCAAGCCACAAAACCTAACTCAGACGGTCAGCCCACCTTAAACCAAGATGGCTTACATCCCATCCCGGCGGTGGGCGTGGTTTGCCGACGCGGCGAAGAAGTCCTGCTGATCCGCCGTGGTCGCCCGCCCAGGCTCGGCGAATGGTCGATCCCCGGCGGCAAGGTGATGTGGGGCGAGAACCTGATCGACGCCGCCCTGCGCGAACTGGCCGAAGAAACCGGAATCGTCGCCACAATTAGCCATTTGGTTGAAGTCTACGAAATTATCGACTCCCGGTTTCACTATGTTTTGATTGATTACGCCGCCGACTGGATATCGGGTGAACCCAGACCCGGTGACGATGCCGATGAAGCGCGGTTTTTCAACATGGAAGAGGCGCTGAAAACCGTTGCACAGCCTGACCTTCGTGACGTTTTGCTCAAGGCATTTGGTTAAAAAAGCGCCTGCCGCGCGAAGCTGCAGATGGTCCCCGTACAACCGCCGTCATATTGCGGCAAAATAGCCGCGAACAGTGTTATATTTTTACGCGCCACGCGCGAATGCTTGATAATTCGTTAAAAAACCACTAAGAATTTCTTAACGGCGCTTTTCGGCTGGGGGTAACTCCATGGCGGACATCGCCGCCGAGGTCAGTCCGCACCCCTCCCGGCGTGAGGACCACCCCCTAAAAAAACGACCGGCAGAAAAACAGCCGGATGTGATGGTTTTGGTGAGTCTTTTAAGGAGTACCAGTATGAAGAAGTTGATCCTCGCCGTTGCCGCCCTTGCTGCGGTTGCCGGCGCCGTTGTCGTTGCCAGCCCGGCTTCGGCGATCCCGCCTGTATGGTGTCCCTACTGCTAAGTCGGGCGACATAAATCGAGAACGGGCAGGGGCTGAGGCTGCTGCCCGTTTTTTATTGCGCTTCGATACAGAATATGGCGAACCAATTAAGTGAATTCTAAGGTCTGTGTAGTAGAAATCCTGTGAATTTACGGAATCGCTATGGCGCTCACCGAACTGTTACTGCACAGAAAACCTAGCCCATTTCGGCTGTTTTTACCCTTTTTGGTAGGTTTGTATTGTCTTGCCTTCATCCCATCAGTTGGGTGGGCAGCCCCCGTCGCTGCGCTCAGCGGTTCGACCCACCAGCAAAAGATGCTGGATGCTTATCAATTGCTGGAAGCAATGCCCTTCGTCTACAGTAACGATGAGGTCGATAATTTTGGAAACATCGCTCTGGGACTTACCGGAAAAAGCCGACTATATGCGACCTGGCGCCTACTATACGCATATAAGGACATGTTGAACGGCCCGAAGATGCAATACTGGCGGGATCGTGTGCGCTCGGAGGCGCGCCGCAGTGGAGATGCGGACCTTGATCTGCTGGCACGGTTCATGTGGCAGGCGTATGAAAACGAGTTGAACGGATTTGCGATCCTTAGTGACAGGGAATGGGATGTTTATCTGACGGCACCCAACAGTGTTGTGCGAAATGCTGCTACTCTAGAGCGAGAGCGTCAGGCTCAATATCTCAAGCAATGGGCTGAAGCCATTGACCTAGGCGAAGAGCTTAATATAAGTCTTATAAGCGAGGGCGCCGAGGCCGAAGCGCTACGAATTGTTTCCGAACGTTCGCTGGCCTACAACATGCTTAAGGTTGGCGACTACGACAGCTATGCCGAACACATGTTGATGGCGGCTATATTGTCTCGCAAGCACGCCTTTTTTCTACAAAAAATGAGCCTCATCAACGACTTGGCGACTTTTGCTGTTCAAGACAATGACGTTCCGACCGCCTATCTTTTTCAAAAACTTCATGCTCGGTACGTCAGGAAGCATGGTGTCGAGGAGTTACGTGCTTGGGATCAAGGCCTATGCGCCGTGGTGGCCGATAAGGCCGAGGACTATCGAGCGGTCATTGAATGTCTGAAAGGCTCCGAAGTTACGCGTGGAGTTGTGTCAAGCGGGCACGATGGTCTTAAATTGATGCTCCTGGCAAATGCCTATGCCAAAATTGGCGACAACCGAAACGCGCGCGCCTATCTGGCTAAGCTGCAAGCCGTGCCACCAGCCGTATTTCCGCGGAGCACCCTTTTCGACTCCTATGTCGGAGCCTATGTCAAAGCGAATGACGGGCGCTATCAAGAGGCGTTTCATGAGATGGGCGAGGTGCAACTGGCCTATCGCCGCAAGGACGAGCAGGCACGTGTTGCTTCGGTCCAAGACATGTACAAGGCCTTGCGCAAGGAATTGGACAGCAAAACGCAGGAAAGTCGACTTCTGGTCAAACAGGTTCAAATGCGCAACCTGCTGCTGTGGGCAGCCGGTCTAATCGCGATACTCCTGGCCGTGATCAGTGTCGGGAGTGCCTTCTGGGTCCTGCGTATGCGCCGTCTGCATCGCAACCTGAATGAAGCTCACGAACATGCCGAGGCTGCCAACGCTGCCAAGTCGCGTTTTCTGGCCGTTATGAGCCACGAACTACGGACCCCGCTGAACGGCATGCTGGGCATGGCCCAGACCCTGAAGAAGGGCGATCTCAACGGCGCCCAGCGTGAACAGGTCGATATCATGGTCGATTCCGGCGAAACCCTTCTGGCCCTGCTGAACGACGTGCTGGACATGTCGCGCATCGAAGCCGGCAAGGTTGAATTGGCGCCGTCGCCGGCCACCATGAAGGACATGGTCGACCGGGTGGTCAATACCTATCACCCCTTGTTGGGTGCGAAGGACGTTGTTCTTAGCTATCACCTTGACGAGGGCGCCAACCGGATCATGTCGTTCGACGTGCTGCGTGTCTATCAGTGCCTGTCCAACCTAGTCTCCAATGCCATCAAGTTCACCGAAATGGGCTCAGTCCGTATCAATGTCTCGGTGACAGAGCAAAGCGACGGCTGTCAGGTCCGCTGCGAGGTCAAGGACACCGGCATCGGCATGAGCAAGGCTGTGATCGACAAGCTGTTCGAAGCCTACAGCCAGGCTGACGCGATGACCGTGCGCAAATATGGCGGCTCGGGCCTGGGCCTGTCGATTAGCCGCCGCCTGGCCGAACTGATGGGGGGCACCCTCAGCGTCACCAGCGACGAGAACAAGGGCTCGACCTTCGTCCTGACGTTCCACGCAGGCGCTGTCAGCGAAGTCGCGAAGGCCGAGCCGATTTCGGCTTCGATTATCGCGGAAGACGACGACACCCTGCCGGGCACGAGTATCCTGCTGGTTGATGACCACCCGATCAACCGCAAGGTCGCGCGGTTGTTCCTAGAGCCCTTTGGCTTCGACATCACCGAAGCTGCCGACGGCCAGGAAGCCCTCGACCTCGACATGTCGCGCTTCGATCTGGTGTTAATGGACCTGAACATGCCGCGCATGGGCGGTCTGGAGGCCACCCGTATCTTCCGCGCCGGCGAAGCGCGAGGTCGCCGCCTGCCGATCGTCGCCCTGACGGCGGACGCCATGCAGGACCAGGTCGCCGCCTGCCACGCGGCCGGTATGGACGCCCATATCGCCAAGCCGATCGTCATGGATACCCTGATCGAAACGGTGACCCGCCTGCTGCACCTGGCGGATGACGACCACGCCGCGGCTAAGGCCGAGAGTGCGTAGGTCACGGTGATTTGACGTTTCTTCGATTGCGCGCGTATCGTCTGACCACCATATAGATGTCAGTCCGATTCTGCGGACTTAAAGGGGGCCTTTACTATGGCAGCTATTTCGATTTTTGCGGTCGTGCTTTTCATCCTGGCGATCGTCATTGTCTTCAGTATTGTCAAAATTGTTCCACAAGGCTTTGAATTTACCGTCGAACGGTTTGGGCGCTACACGCGAACACTCAAGCCCGGCATTTCTTTTCTGACCCCATTTGTCGAGGCCGTCGGCCGCCGCGTCAACATGATGGAGCGGGTCGTCGATGTCCCGCAGCAAGAGGTCATCACCAAGGACAATGTGGTCGTCAAGGTCGATGGCATCGTCTTTACTCAGGTCATGGATGCCTCGCTTGCTGCCTATCGGGTCGACAATCTCGACAACGCCATCACGCAACTGTCTATGACCAATCTGCGCACGGTCGTCGGGTCTATGGAACTGGACGAGGTCCTGTCACAGCGCGACTCGATCAATTCGCGCCTGCTGAACGTCATCGATCACGCCACCTCCCCGTGGGGGATGAAGGTCAACCGCATCGAGATCAAGGATCTGCGCCCGCCGCACGACATCACCGACTCGATGGCGCGCCAGATGAAGGCCGAACGCGAACGCCGCGCCGTCATCATCGAGGCCGAAGGCGAGAAACAGGCAGCCATCACCCGCGCCGAAGGCAAGAAGCAGGCGGCCGTGCTGGAGTCCGAGGGCCGCAAGGAAGCCGCCTTCCGCGACGCCGAGGCGCGTGAGCGCTCCGCTGAAGCCGAAGCCCGCGCGACCGATATGGTGTCCCAGGCCATCGCCAAGGGCGATGTCAATGCCATCAACTACTTTGTCGCCCAGAAATATGTCGAGGCCTTCGGCAAGTTCGCCGACTCGCCCAACCAGAAGACCCTGATCCTGCCCGCCGAACTGGGCAGCCTGGCCGGTACCTTGGGCGGTGTCATCGAACTGATCAAGTCGGTCAACACCAGCAATCCGCCGGCGCCGCCGGCGCGCAAGTAGGGGAGGGCGCCATGACGGATGTCTTCCTCATCCCGCCAATGGGTTTGCAGGCCTTCTGGATCTGGCTGACCTTCGGCATTCTGCTGCTGGGGCTGGAAGTATTTCTGGGCACGCAATGGCTTCTGTGGTCTGCCGCGGCGGCGGGGCTGGTGGCGGTCGTGTGCCTGACCGGGCTTCCCTTCGGTCTGGTCGCCCAGGTCATCGTCTTCGCCATCCTCAGCATAGGCGGTGCGCTGCTGACCCGCAAATTCCTGAAGGTCCCGGGGCTTGGTCCGGACGTCAACGATCCGCATGTCCGGATGTTGGGCAAGGAGGCGGAAATCCTCAGCGGATTCGCCCTGGTGGCCGGCGGTGAACGCACGGGCCGGGTCATGTTCGACGGTGTCGAGTGGCCGGCCGTGCTGAAAGAAGACGCCGGCGATATCAAGCTCAAGGATAAGGACCGGGTGGTGATCGAGCGCATCCACGAGGGGCGGCTGTACGTCAAGCCGGCCGAGTAGCTTCCCTTGCGGCAACAGGCTTTGCGCTTGCCAAAGTGGAAAATCGGGTTTCCAATAAGGGCATAGATCCCAGGGAAACGCCGACATGCACGACGATCACAGCCGGGCCCACGCCCATATTTCCGACGGCGAATGGCAAAAGCGCTGCGACCTGGCGGCGCTCTACCGGTTGGTGGCCCTGTTCGGTTGGGATGACCTGATCTTCACCCATATCTCGGCGCGTATTCCGGCTCGCGAGTCGCTGGTCCAGCAGGCGGATGGCAGCTACGGTCCGGCACAGGTCGATCATTTCCTGATCAATCCCTACGGCGCCTTCTTCGACGAGATGACGGCGTCGGATCTGGTCAAGATCGACATCGACGGCAGGGCTGTCGGCGACAACAGGTCCATGATCAACCCGGCGGGTTTCACCATCCACAGTGCCATCCATTCGGCACTGCCTGACGCGCACTATGTCCTGCATCTGCATACCGATGCCATGACCGGTGTGTCGGTGCAGCAGGAGGGCTTGCTTCCGCTAACCCAGAACGCCCTGCTGCTGCGGCCGCAGATCGCTTATCACGACTACGAGGGGGTGGCGCTGGACCTCGAAGAACGGGGGCGGATCATTGCCGATATCGGGAGCAAGCGCGTACTGATCCTGCGCAACCACGGCACGCTCACCTGGGGCACGACAGCCGGGGAAGCCTTTGCAATCATGTATTTCCTGGAACAGGCCTGCCGCCAGCAGATCGCGGCCCTGAGCGCCGGCCGGGACAATCTGATCGAGGTCGGCCAGGAGATCCAGGACAAGGTGGCGCCGCTATCAATGGGGGTGGGCTTCGTCGGTATGCTGACCTGGCCCGGGCTGATCCGCAAACTGAAGCGCGAAAACCCCGGATTTGATCAGTAATGATCGTCCCTACCGCGTCTGGTAAAAACTACTCCGACGCCGACCTATTCTCCGAAGCCGCCGGTGCAGGCTCGGGCCGCGGTGTCGTTTCGATTTTCAAGTAGGCGATCAAGTTACGGCGTTTGTTCGCGTCGTCAATGCCACCGCCCGCCAGGGCCATCTTCGTGCCCTTGACCACAACCTGGGGCGCCTCCAGATAGGCGTCCAGCGTGACAAAATCCCACACCACGCCATGGTTTTTCATGGCGTCCGTGAAGGGGTACCCCGGTTCGCTTCCGGCTTTGCGCCCAAAGACGCCATAGAGATGCGGCCCCGTCAGGTTCATCTTTTCGGCGGTGATGGTATGACATGACCGGCACTTGGCGAACTGCTTCTCGCCGTCGGCCAGGTCGGCAGCGTTGAACGGCGCTGGCATAGCTGCCAGCAGGGTAGCTTTTTCTTCGGGCGAATAGTCAATTGGCTGAGCCAGTGCGATCGCAGCGCCGTCGTCATTGTCGGCCTTGCGTTCGCATGCACCCAGCGCCAGCATCGCCAACCCCAAAACCACCGCCTGTTTCATTGTCATACCCCGTGGAACCGCCCCGGTTCTAAGGCAGTCTCACGGGTTTGGCGACAACGAAATCGGTGCCAGAACGCATTGTTTGAGGAAGAAGGTATCGCAGGACTGGTCGCTGTCGGGATCGACGCCGTCGGCGTCGCGAAGTTCGACCAACTGGATCGGTGCCGCCACGCGATAGACGATGCCATAGTCCCGCGCCGGGTTCAGGTCGACCGACTGCCATGTCACCGCCGCACCCTCGCGCCGCGAGATCCAGATGTGGACGCCACAATCCAGCTTCGGGCAATAGTCAACGGGATCCGTGCCCTCAGAGGTGGTTTCGACATCCTCGCTTTGCGGCACGTAGCAGTTCATCCAGTGGCCGTCATAGCTCCAGTCGTCAATGCCGTCACCGTTCAGGTCCGGCGTCCGGTTGATGGCGCCGTCGTGGGAGACCTTGGCGCCAATGGCGGCGCAGGCGGCGGTATTAGCGGCCATCACGGCCGCGATCGGCGGCGGCGGGGTGTCCGGAGCGGTATCGAGCACGGAATCAATCGCCTGGGGCGCCGCCCCGGTCCGGAAGATATCCTTCTGGGTAAATCGCCACGACGCCCGCAAGGCGAACTTGCCCAGACCGTCGTCACGCCATTCGAAACCCCAGGGACAAGCCTCGACGCCGGTGAGGCCGCAGGCGGAGCCGTGAAAATCCGTTTCTATCCAACTGAAATCCTTGCCTGGAATACGGCGGAATTTATAAAAGCGGACTTGGTTGCGGAATGTCCGGACATAGGTGCCGTCTTCGCCTGGCGACCAGATCTCGATAAGGCACCCGCCCGTGCCGCACCAGCCAGCCGGATATTCGGTTTTCTCGCTGTTGATCAGCCAGTCGGGCGCCTTGCCCGGCGTCACGTTGATTTTCTTCAGCAGGCCCCGTCTTTGCCATTTGCGGATTTCAACAGGCGTGGGGGGCGGTGGGCCGCCGCTGTCCGGTTCGTCGGAATTGTAGGTCAGCCAGCCGTCGGCGACCAGGGCCTGGGTTGCGGCGACGACTTCCGGCGGCACCTCCTGGACGCGCGCCTGCGCTACCCCCACAGCCGCCAACGCCGCCGCCAATACCAAAGCCATTCGCTTCATGACACAACCCCTCCGGTTGCGGTGATTATACGAGGCTTGGTCAGGCTGCGCCCGTTACAAATCCTGTCACAGCAGATCGGGCTGGGCTTTGGGAAACTCAAAATCGAGTAGGGCGCGTTTCAGCGGCAGCCCGCCACCGTAGCCGGTCAGCGAACCGTTCTTGCCAATGACTCGGTGACACGGGATGATCAGGGCGATGGGGTTCTTACCATTGGCGGCGCCGACCGCGCGCATGGCCTTCTCGTCGCCGGTTCGCCGCGCCAGTTCCTGGTAGTGGATGGTGGTGCCGAAAGGGATATCGCACAGCGCCTGCCATACTCTCTGCTGAAACGGCGTGCCGCGCGGTCGCAAGACCAGATCGAAATCCGTGCGCGTGCCGGCGAAGAAGGCTTCGACCTGATCGAACACATGCGTCAACCGACCAGGCGCTGGAACTGCCTTGGCGTCGTGCGACCACAGATTGGCCATGACACCGTTGAGGAAGGTGAATTCGACCAGGGCGCCGTCATCATCGACGGTGGCCGCGGCCTGGCCGAAGGGTGTGTCCATTTGGTCGTAGAAGAGCATGTATGATCTCTGACAGGATTCGCGGCCAGAAAGAGTCAGGACGCTACAGCCATCGCTTCCGCTTGAACCAGAGATACGGCACCACGGCGAACAGCAGCATCAGCACGATCGCGAAAGGCTGGCCCCAGCTGAGCTCGAACTCTGGCATGTTTTTGAAATTCATCCCGAAATAACCAGCCACCAAAGACGGCGGCAGGAAGATCAGCGCCACCACGGAAAAGATCTTGGCGATCAGATTCTGTTCGACATTGATCATGCCCAGGCTCGTTTCCAGTTGGAAGGTCATCTGATTATTCAGGAATCCCGACTGGGCCGCCAGCGACCGGCAATCCTTGATCAACCGGTTAGCGTCGCGGTTCAACTCGTCCTTGCCGTGGTTATGATCGTCGCGGAAATAGGTCAACAGCCGCTCCAGGCTATGGACACTCTCATTGATCTTGGCGTTGAGGTCGGCCAGATAACCCAACCGTTTCAGCACACCGCGCGTCAGGATGGACGGATCGCCATGGCGGCTGTCGAAGGCCTCCTCGTTGAAGATGCGGTGCGACAGGGCATCCATGCCCTTGATGACGTCGTTGTGGCGCACGGCGACGCGCGTAATCATCTCCTCCAGCAGCCCTTCCAGGACATCGGCGCTGGTCGGATAGCGTTTGGGTCGCAGCAACAGGCTTTCCGAAAAATGCAGGAACGAGGTCGGGTCGATGCGGCGGATGGTGATCAGGAATTCCGGCGTCAGGATGAAGGTGACGGGGCTGGTGCGCGGTGTACCGCTGTCGACGTCACACAACATGGCGGCGGTCATGTAGGAGATGCCGTCACGCGTGTACATGCGGTTGAGCGCGTGATTGCGCCAGATCTCGTCCTGGCGCGGCAGGGCGATGTTGAGGTTCTGCGGTAGATTGCGCTCTTCCTCTTCGGTGGGATTGACCAGGTCGATCCATACCGGTTCGTCTGGGACGTTATGGGTGGCGTCGATCTGGGTTTCGGCGATTTTGCCGCAACCGCCGCTCGGAAGATAAAAAACCCTGATCATGCGCGTGCCTCCGACAGGCCTATTCTAGGGCCAAGCGGTTGATTCCGGCTTAACAGAAGGCCTTGGCTGATACTCGCTTTCAACGCGATTATGCCTTTTTCCGCTCGTCTTTTTAGTGTAACCTTATGCTTCGAAAGCACAGAGAAATCAGAGGATTGGTTTCCGTTGACGCCCACGCAGCTTCCTCCGTCACCTACGCAAACGGCATTTTCCCAGAGACGCGCCTCCGCCATGGCGTGGCTGGTGGACATTGCCCGATGCGTGTCGGAAACGCGAGATATGTCGTCCCTCGCCTCAATAACCGCCGACGCCGCCCGGGGGCTCCTGGGGGCTGCCGATTCGACTTTCATTCTTCGCGACGGCCATGAAGGCCATTGTGTCGAGCAAAGCGGCCCCAACAAGAAATGGAAGGGCATACGCTTCCCGCTTGAGGGTACCGTAACCGGTAGTGTAATTCTGAGCGGCGTCGCCGACAGTATCGCGGATATTCGCCAGGACAGTCGAATTCCCAGCAGCGCCTACGACCCTGCGGCCATCCAAAGCATATTGGTCGTGCCGATCCGGCGCTCCCAGCCGCTCGGCGCCATCGTCGTCAATTGGAATGAACTGCGTCTGGCCGATGAGGATGACATTGCTATCCTTCATGCACTGGCGGACATTACCTCCGTCGCGTGGGAAAATGTTCGCCTGTTCGAAGCCCTACAGGACAAGGTCAAGGGCCTGGAAGCTCAACGCGCCCGCATCGAGGCCCAGCATGAGTCGCTGGAGGTGTTTTCGCGTGCCCTTGCCCACGACCTGAGGGAACCTGTGCGCACGGTGCGCGCCTTTTCGGAACTGATTGCTTGCGGCGAAGATCCGCCGCAGATGCGCGACACCTATTTCGAGCTAATCCACAAGGCCGCCGACCGCATGGCCATGCTGGTCGACACCGTGTTCCAGTATACCCAGCTCGATGACCCCAGCCGGCTGAGCAAGCGCGCGGTCGACATGAACCAGACGGTGACGGCGGTCACGGGAAACCTGGCCCAACTGATCCGCGAGCGTGGCGCGATCGTGACGGCCGTGGATCTGCCGACCGTCGACGCTCATGCCGCCCATATGATGCAACTGGTCCAGAACCTGGTCAGCAATGCCCTGCATCACGGTCCGGTCGGCGTAGAGGTGCGGATCGACGCGACGGACCTGGGCGACCACTGGCAGTTCAGCGTCAGCGACAACGGGCCCGGACTGGCGCGCAATGACGTCGAACGCATCTTCCTGCCATTCAAACGCCTGAACCTGAACGAGGAGGGGGCCGGCCTGGGCCTGTCGATCTGCCGCAAGGTCATGGCCTTGCATGAAGGCCGGATCTGGTGCGAGTGCGGCTATGAAGGCGGCGCACGTTTCTTGTTTACCCTGCCGAAATCTGGAGCGGGAACGCCCGGAGCGACGGCGAATGTCAACCGAGGGAGCCTTATGGAAACAACCGGACGACGCCTTGCTAATGTCTTGCTGGTCGATGACCGCGATGCCGATCTGGAGCTGACGCGGGTGCTGCTGCAGGTGCGCGACCGGCTGCAGTTCAACCTGATCATGGCCAAGAGCGGCAAGGAGGCGCTGGAACGCCTGCGCCAGGCCGGCCGCGAGCAGGAACCGGTTGATCTGCTGCTGCTGGACATCAACATGCCGGGTATGAGCGGCTTCGAGATGCTGGAAGAACTGCGCAAGGATACGTCGATCCCGCCGGTCGCGGTGGTGATGTGCAGTGGCTCGACCTACGAAGATGACCTGAAGCGGGCGGAGTCTCTGGGCGCGGCGGGTTATATGGTCAAACCGCCATCGCTGGATCAATTGAAGCCGATGCTGGCGGTGTTGCCGGACCTGCACCTGGATCAGGAAGGCCGCGACAGTCGTCTGACACACGCGGCATAAGCCGTATACCGAACTTATGGGCACCAAGCAAAACCGCACAACATCTTCATGTTGATCGTCCTAGCGTTCCACCAACCTGGAGCGCTGACATGAAATCCAACATCGCCGTCTGCTTAATGGCGCTGTCACTCACCGCCTGTGGCGAGACGGCCAGGCTGCCCTTTTCTGCCGGAGTAGGAACAGACCCAAAAATTCCCAAAGCCACCAAGACCGCCATCCCAACCGTAAAGATCGCTGAGGCTATCGGTTGGCCCTCGGGCGTCACGCCTAAGCCAGCCGAAGGGCTCGCCGTGAAAGCTTTCGCCACGGGCCTAGAACATCCGCGCTGGCTGCATGTCCTGCCCAACGGCGATGTCCTGGTCGCTGAAAGCAATGCGCCACCCAAGCCCAAGGACGGCAAGGGCATAAAGGGCGCCATCATGAAGTTAGTAATGAAGAAGGCCGGCGCGGGCGTCCCGTCCGCCAACCGCATCACCCTGCTACGCGACGCCGATGGCGATGGTGTCGCCGAGACCAAAACCGTCTTCCTTTCGGGACTGAATTCACCTTTCGGAATGCAAGTGATTGGTGGCGACCTCTACATCGCCAACACGGATGCTGTCGTTAAAGTGGCCTACGCCTCCGGCGAGACGGCGATAGCCGCCACGCCGCAAAAGGTCGCCGACCTACCGGCGGGCTCTATCAATCATCACTGGACCAAGAACCTCCTGGCCAGCCGCGACGGCAAAAAGCTCTATGCCACGGTCGGTTCCAACTCAAACGTCGCCGAAAATGGCATGGCGGGGGAAGAGAACCGTGCCGCCATCCTTGAAATCGACCTGACGACCGGCGCGACACGGCGGTTCGCCTCAGGCCTGCGTAATCCCAACGGTCTGGCCTGGGAACCCCATTCGGGCGCACTTTGGACGGTGGTCAATGAACGCGATGAACTGGGCAGCGACCTGGTTCCGGACTATCTCACCTCGGTGAAGGACGGTGGATTCTACGGTTGGCCCTACAGCTACTACGGCCACCATGTCGATACCCGTGTCGCGCCGCAAAACCCGGACATGGTCGCCAGGTCGATTGTGCCTGACTATGCTCTGGGCTCGCACGTCGCGCCATTGGGCCTGGCCTTCTACAGCGCGACCCTGATGCCGCAATATGCCGGCGGCGCAGTGATCGGCCGTCATGGGTCATGGAACCGCAATCCGCGCAGTGGTTATGACGTCATCTTCGTGCCGTTTGGTGGCGGCCGCCCGGCGGGGGCACCGCAGACGATCCTGGACGGGTTCGTTAATGCCGAAGGCAAGGCCATGGGCCGCCCGGTCGGCGTTGAGGTCGACAAATCCGGCGCTATTCTGGTGGCCGACGACGTCGGCAATGTCGTGTGGCGGGTGACGCCGGCCTCTTGATCCATCCGGCCGGTTTGGGTATATCCGGCGCGGGCAGTGGCGCTGCCGTCAAAACAATACGCTCCTTAGCCTCATGCCCAAAAGTGCCAGAAACGTACTTGGGCACTCTTGGGATAAACATGAGGCGTCAAACTCTGCGCAAGGCCTGCGCCGTACAGGGAGCCGTATCATGACCTCCGATCCTTCAAGCGAAAACCGCGCCGGCTATGACCGTTGGGCGCAACTCTACGATACCTATGTCAATTCGACCGTCGCGACGGACGAGCTGTACTTCCCGTCAGTCTATGCCGAAGTCCGCCATCTTGATGTCCTGGAAATCGGCTGCGGCACCGGCCGTCATACGGTGCGCCTGGCCTCGCAGGGCAATCGCGTCACGGCCCTCGACCTGTCGCCTGCTATGCTGGACGTCGCGCGCGGCAAGTTGGCCGGGGCCAAAAACGTCACTCTGGTTGAAGCCGATATCATGATCGGCGGCGACTGGGGTCAGTTTGACACGGTGCTCACCGCCCTTGTGCTGGAACACATCTCAGACCTCAGACTATTCTTCGCCCAGGTGTCGCAGGCCCTGAAACCAGGTGGTCGCTTCTACATGTCGGAAATTCATCCCGACCGGATTGCTGGCGGAACACAAGCGAATTTCGTCGCCGCCGACGGGGAGCAGATACGCCTGACCAGCTTCGCCCATGCCGAAGCCGACATCCAGGCGGCGGCGTCTCAGGCCGGCCTCTGTCTGGCGCTACAGCAGGACGTCATCGGCGACGACCACCTGGTCCAACTCAACCCGGACTGGGTGCGTCATATCGGCCGCCGCATGATCCGCATCTGGGTCTTTGCCCACCAGTAGACCGGCGCGGATATGGTAGATGATGGCCTTGTCGCGGCATGTCAGGTGCGCCGACAAGGTGTCATCGACAGCGACCGGTGCCGGTAGCGGGTTCATGAACACCCGTTCGCAATAGCGCGCGCCGGGGCGGGCGACGGCCTGAACGCCCCTCCAGCAGGCGTGGTAGGCCGCCACGTCACAGTAGGAACCGAAGTCCGAAAGCGAGAAGGCGTCGAACCGACCCAGGCGTGACATCTCGGCCAGGCCGCCGTTGACGATGGTCAGGCGGTCGAGCCTTTGCCGCACCACGGGGAGGTTGTCGCGCCGCAGGTGGATGGGCAGGGCGTCCGGATGGTGGCGGCCCCGGAATATCAACCAGGCAAAGTCGCTGTCGCGAAAAAAGAACCGTCCGGCGGCGTCGCGGAACGCTGCGGTCAGGCGGTCGACGCACCCGTCGGCATCGGGCAGGAAGGCGCCGCCGGGTTCGCCGATGACGTGCTGCCAGAAAAAGCGGCCGCTCAGGCTGCGTATGGCCGCCCGCCACAGGCCGTCGTCAAAGTGCCGTCGCCAGATGGCTGATTGGTCTACCAGGGTTTCGGCCGCGAACAGGTCATCGATATGGCGGCCACGGATAATGCCGGTGCCGAAGGCGCCCAGGCGCAAGACCTTCTCCCAACGGCCGGCATACCAGACACCGGCGCGGATCACACCCGGCCGGTCATCCCAGAAAGCCGGATCACCGAGTGCCGGTCGCACCTTGCGGTACAGGGCCATGCGATCGCCCCCGGTCAGCCCCAGAAAGGCGTACAGGTCGTCGCTCTCAAGGGTACGCAAGGCTGCCACCTTCAGGGCCAGAAGCTGGTTCTGCGCCGGATTCAAATCCAGCGCCACCACCTCCGCCGCGTCCGACATCAGCAGGTCCAGTGGCCGCGTCCCGCTGGCGGTCAGGCACAAGACGCGTTCGCCCTGTCGGATATCGAGCGCGCGCAGTTCGGTCTCGCCATCCTCATTCGACGACGTAAAATTCAGGCTGGTGAAAAAGTTCATACCAGCATGTCCGGCATACGGGCAGGGACGGCCGGGCTGTCGCCGCGCAGCAGAGCATCGATGCCGGCGCGCAGCACGTCCTGGGGGGCGATATAGTGGGGCGTGCGGCCAAAGGCGGCGCGATTGGCCGATACGGCGTTCAGGATCATCCGATCCTCAGCAATGATCCGCTGGAACAGGACCTGCAGCATGCTGATCTTGGCCCGCGTCAGCCAGGATTGGCCGGCCAGGGCCATGGTACCGAAGGCGCGGATCTGGCCAGCCTCAGTCGGTGTCAGGTGAAATCGGGTCCCGAAGACCAATCGGCCGTTCTGGCGGTATTCGACCTCGGTGATGTTGGGTGCCCGAAAGCGGTCGGTGATGTGATAACCGCCCTGGCCCATAAATCTGCCCATGAAACCATCCGGTGTCGCAGCCGGCGGATAGTGGGCCTCGATCCAGTCCAGCCCCGTGACGACGGTGGGCGTAACCGGCTGCCGACCGTCCGTGCCGCGCAAGTAGCCACCATGGACGACGGAGGTGTGGGTCGTATCCAGGATGTTCTCGGCGAAATCGCCAAGGGTCGTCGCCACCTGACCGGTCATGATGACAGAAGTCCCGCCGGGGACCAGCGGCGCGATCGGCAAAGGCAGGTCAGCGGCATGGCGGCCCAGGAAAACGAAGCCGTCACCTTCTGCGGCCTGGACGGGCGCAATAAACGCCGGCGCCGGCGAGGCGAGGGCCGGCATATGGCTGCAGCGGCCATCGCGTTCGAAGCGCCAGCCATGATAGGGGCAGACGACCCCGCCATCCTGGATTCGGCCCAGCGATAACGGCGCGCCACGGTGGGGGCAGATATCGGCAAGCGCACCGATCTTGCTCCCAATCCGACCACCATCGCGCCACAGAACATAGGCCTGGCCGTCGAACATGACTCTTAGCGGCTTGTCTTTCAGATCGCTGGACAAGGCAACGGCGTACCAACCCGACCGCAGTTCGATCCTTGTGTGCCAGGCCTTGATGTCGTCCATGCGGCATCCCTATTACAATTGAACAATGTTCAATATGGTCCAGGTGAAGCGGAATGGCAAGCCCGAACTTACGACCGGGCAGGCGTCTCAGGGGCGATAATTCTCGTCGGCTGTCTCACCGTTCACGCGTTCTTCGACACCGTCGATATAGACCCTGACCTCGATGCGGCCGTCACCCAAGGCCTGTTCTTCGACCTTGTCGACCACGGCCGGGCTGCCGTACCGCGCCCGAAGTTCCGTGTCGTTGATGCGGTGTTCAGGCAGGGGCGGGGCGGAGAAGCTGAAACCGTCGGAGGCATAGACCTCTTCGCCGGTGTTGTTGTCGATAAGCCGATAAACATACTGGGACATGGGACGTCTCCTTTTCCATCTACATGCCGTGATCGCCGATAAGAAATCCATGCGGGCTGATCCAGGTCAAAACGCATCAAATTTTCCACAAATAAAGATATGCACATATAAAGATATCTTTATATCATTCTTGACGCGTCGCGAAACCTGACCTAGGTTCCCGCGGCTTTCCGTCCGGATGCGCCCGATCCTCCGTAATCCAGCCGGATGCGGACGTGCGGCCCCATGTCCGGAGACCCACTTCCAGCGAGGACTTACCGTGTCACTGAATTCTCTGCCCGTCGCCACCCTGGGGACACCGCGCATCGGCAGCAAACGCGAGCTCAAATTCGCCCTCGAAAGCTACTGGTCGGGCAAGACCAGCCAGGCCGATCTGCTGCAAACCGCGGCGGAGTTGCGCGCGATCAACTGGGCCCGTCAAAAGGCGCGCGGCGTCGACATCATCCCGTCCAACGACTTTTCGCTGTACGACCATGTCCTGGACACCAGCCTGATGGTCGGCGCCATCCCTGCCGGATACGGCGAAGCCGCCGATCTCGACACCTATTTTGCCATGGCGCGCGGCGCGCAGACTGCACAGGTCTGCGGACATGGTCATGTCCACCACCACGGCCTGGGCGTGCCGGCCCAGGAAATGACCAAGTGGTTCGACACCAACTATCATTATCTGGTGCCGGAATTCACCTCCGACCAGACCTTCCGGCTGTCCGCGTTCAAACCGCTCGACGAGTTTCTCGAGGCCAAAAGCCTGGGCTACCATACCCGTCCAGTCCTGGTCGGACCGGTGACCTTCCTGCGCCTGGGCAAATCGCCGACAGCCGATTTCAACCCGCTCAGCCTGATCGATCGCCTGATCCCGGTCTATGCCGACATCCTGACCCGCTTGTGCGAGGCCGGCGCCGACTGGGTGCAGATCGACGAGCCGGTCCTGGCGCTGGACCACGACGCGGCAACGGCCCAGGCGCTGCAAACCACCTATGCTGCCCTGGCCGAGGCCGTCCCCGACCTGAAGATTCTGGTCGCCGGCTACTTCGGCGGCCTTGATGACAATCTCGACCTGGCACTCAGCCTCCCCATTGCCGGCTTGCATCTGGACCTGATCCGCGCCCCGGAACAGCTCTCCGCCGTGTTGGCCAGGGCCCCGGCCGAGTGGGTGCTGTCGCTGGGCGTCATTGACGGCCGTAACATCTGGCGCGCTGACCTGGACTCCATCCTTGATCGGCTTGAGCCGGTTGTCTCACGCGGCCATCTGCAACTGGCGCCATCCTGTTCACTGCTGCACGTGCCGATCGACCTCGACCTCGAAGACCGCCTCGACCTCGACGTCAAATCCTGGCTCGCCTTCTCGCTGCAGAAGATGGAGGAACTAAAAACCCTGAGCAATGGCCTTACGCGTGGGCGCCATACAGTTCACGCCGAACTGGTCGCCGCCACATCCGCGACCGAAGCGAGAAAATACTCGCGCAAGGTCCACAATGACAAGGTCCGGACGCGCCTGAGCGCCATCACGCCGCAGGCCAGCCGCCGGGGCAGCCCTGTCTCCGATCGGGCCAAGGTTCAGCGCGATCGCTTCCGCTTGCCGGCTTTTCCGACCACGACCATCGGTTCCTTCCCCCAGACCGCCGCGGTCCGCCAGGCCCGTTCGGCCTACGCCAAAGGCGACCTGACCGCAGCCCAGTACGACACCTTCCTGAAGGCGGAAACCGAGCGCGCCATCCGCTGGCAGGAGGAGATCGGGCTCGATGTTCTGGTCCATGGCGAGTTCGAGCGCAACGACATGGTGCAGTACTTTGGTGAGCAGCTCTCGGGCTTTGCCTTTACGCGCCACGCCTGGGTGCAATCCTACGGCTCGCGCTGCGTCCGTCCCCCCGTCCTGTTCGGCGATGTCGCCCGGGCCGAGCCGATGACGGTCGCGTGGTGGCGCTACGCCCAGTCCCTGACCGATAAGCCCGTCAAAGGCATGCTGACGGGACCGGTGACCATACTCAACTGGTCGTTCGTGCGTGACGACCTGCCGCGCGCCACGGTCTGCCGTCAGATTGCCCTTGCCATCCGCGACGAGGTCGCCAGCCTGGAAGCCGCCGGCGCGCGGATGATTCAGATCGACGAAGCCGCTTTGCGTGAAGGTCTGCCGCTGCGCCGCCGCGACTGGGATAGCTACCTCGATTGGGCGGTCGAAGCTTTCCGTCTGACCGCTTCGGGCGTGACCGACGCCACCCAGATCCACACTCACATGTGCTATTCCGAGTTCAACGACATCCTAGACGCCATTACCGCCATGGACGCCGACGTCATCTCGATTGAGACCTCGCGTTCGAAGATGGAACTGTTGGATGCCTTCGCCGCCCGAAGTTACCCGGCCGAAATTGGCCCCGGCGTCTACGATATCCACGCGCCGCGCGTGCCCGAGGTCTCCGAGATGGTCCACCTGCTGGCACTGGCGAGGCAACGACTCGACGACGGCCAGATCTGGATCAATCCCGACTGCGGCCTGAAGACTCGCGGCTGGGCCGAGGTCCGGCCGGCCTTGGTCAACATGGTCGCCGCCGCAAAAAAGCTGAGAGGCCGTTTCGACTGCGTCTGACTCACGGCTGCATAACGCCGGTCGGGGGAAGCCAGGTGCAAACCGTACCTGGCTTCCCCCGCGATAGCCCTGTTATGCTATGTGTCGCGGGAAAGGCCTGAGGGAGCCTGTCCGGAGATCCATCATGACCAGCGTCCTGACCATTGAGAACGAAACCCGCGCCAACAGCTTTATCACCGGTGACCAGTTTGCGCCGTCCATCACCCGCCTCAGCAACGGCGGCAACGTCGTAGCCTGGGAAAGCTATGGCCAGGATGGTGATGCGTCCGGCATCTATCTCCAGCGTTATGATGCCGACGGCACGGCGACTGGTGTGGAGACCCGCGCCAACTCCACGACGGCAGGCGCGCAATCGGCACCCTGACCGGCGGTCTTGGCGCAGATTTTTCCAGTTGGGCTCGGACTTCCGTGCCGACCGGATCACGGATTTCAGCTCGGCCCAGGGCGACAGGATGCAGTGGTCGGCCTGGGCAGCTATACGGTGACCCAAGTTGGCGCTGACGTCACGGTCGACTTCGGTGGCGGCAACATCATCACCATCCTGGCCGTCACCGCCGCCGATGTTTCGGCTAACATAATACTTTGATTGCGTGTATAAATTTCCCTCTTTCCGCCTGCGGGGAGAGGACTAGAGCTAAGCGAAGCGATAGCGATCCGGTGAGGGGCTTCAATGTCCCTTCAGCCTTTCCGACTGTTCAAACGGAACCACACATGACTCTCCAATCCCGCCTCCTTACGGCTTTCGAAACCCACGACCTGGCCGAAATCCAATCCGTCCTCTCGCAAGGCCTTGACCCGACCGTCCCCATTATTGGCAAGCCGCCGGTGATGATCCTGATTGAGATGTACTATCGCTCCGATGCCTTTCCGGCCTGTCTGCGCCTCCTCCTCGACCATGGCGCCACCGTCGTTGATCCGCTCCTTCTGCCGGTCCTGCTCGATGACATCCCGGCTCTCGAAGATGCTTTGAAAAGCAACCCGGATTACCTCAACCACCGTGTCCACCTCCCCAGCGCCTTCGTCTCGCTAAACGGCGCAACTCTGCTGCATCTGGCATCAGAATACGGCCACCTCGAAGCCGCCACCTGGTTGCTCGACCAGGGCTGCGACCCCAATGCAACCGCCGATACAGATCTCGGCTATAACGGCCACACCGCCATCTTCCACACCGTCAATTCCAACGGCAACCGCTCGGCGGCGGTCATGCGCTTGCTGCTGGAGCGCGGCGCCTGCACGGATTTGCAACTTCAAGGCCTGTGGTGGGGCAGGGGGTTCGAGTGGGAGACTCTGTTCTTCGACGTGACGCCGGTGTCCTTCGCGCAGATGGGACTTCTGCCGCAAATCCACCGCCGCGAAGCCGACATCTACGCCAATATCGCTGATCTGCTGGCTGTGTCCGGCCGGCTGGTGCCTGAGTTGTCGAACGTTCCGAACAGGTATCTTATGTCGTGAAACCAAAAAGACGCATTCCACCACTGGACATTCTTAAGCGGCCTCGGCATAAGCGCGGTTCGTGAAATGTCACGTCTGGCCGGCTTAGCTCAGATGGTAGAGCAGTTGTTTTGTAAACATCAGGTCACGGGTTCGATTCCTGTAGCCGGCACCAGCCTTCGCAAACGACGTGCGCAATGGCTGCCGCGTCAAAGCGTAGCGAAGACGGGCGGTGACGCCTCGTTTTCCCTGACTTTCCAAGCCTGAATTAGGGCGTGAATACTCACTTGCAAAAAGCTAAGGTTTGGTTTCGACCTTGACCTCAGGGTACGCGTCGCTTGGCCCGGCCAGCAGCGGCGCAGGTCGTCCTTTCAGGTGCCGGTCGAAGAAGGCGCGCGAATAGGCGTTGACGATCGTGTGGGCGCGCACCGCGTCGATCGGTCCTGTGACGCCGATCTGTGAAAGGACAGGAGACCAGTTCGAGATATCCGTAAAGTTGCTGTGAAACATGCCCGAAACCCGTACGAAATAACCGGATCTGGCCAAACTTTCATACACCGACCGCATGGAGGTTTGATGCGATTCAATTTCGGGTTCCGGCCAACCGCCGCTGCGTTGGCGTTCCAGACGCATGTCGGTCGCGTCGCGGGTAATCCACATGGCAGGCTGCCGCAGGCCTGACTTGACAACGTCAAGGGACATGGCGGCGTCCATCACCAGACAGGCCTTCAGGCGTGGGTCGCGGAGGCAGGAATCGCCCGCCACAATCCCGCCCAGCGAAATCCCGAAGACGCCAGTACCCTGCATATCCAGTTTTCCCGTCAGGATGCCCCCGGCATCAGCCCGATTGACTTCAGCAAGCTGGTCCAGGGTAAAGCTCACGTCCTGCGCCAGGTAGGGAATGATACTGTTTCCTTCCAAGACATGCCCGTTCAGACGCGGCGCGACCCTGTCGCGCATGTAGCTGGAACCCACCATGGCGTGGAGTTGCGCGACCGTCAGGCCCGCCTGCTGACGGCCATCCGGGAAGACGACATTGGCGGCGGCGCCCGGTTGGTCGATCGCAGCGACAATATAGCCATGGGAGACCAATTCCTCGATCTGGTAGGTATTCATCTGGCGAAAGCCGGTCGCCCCTTCCAGGAAGATGAGAACCGGGTAGTTGCGCTGGTCGTTGGCTATTGGCGCGGACGACACGGCGTCCGTCGTGACATATTTTAGGGGTGAAAAGAGAAATTGCGGCTTGCGCTGTAGGCGTGCAAAAGCCGCCGTGACCGCGTCGGCGTCTGCCAGATAGGGTGCGCGCGGGGCCGCCGGAACAGCCTGCGCAGGATACCAGACCTGCACCATTACTTCGCGACGGGCCGCCGGATCAGCACGGAAGATGTCCGGGCGATTCGCATCCACCCAATGATAGGTGACGGTTCCAATGGCGTATGGTCCTGTCGGGCGCGGGAAATGGAACACCGGGAGGACTATGCGAAAGGCAATTGCCGCCGCCAGAATGAGTGCGCCCGAGCCGACGGCCCCCCCTGCGGCAAGGTAGCGAGCGGAACCCTTCGAGCCCGAATGATCGCAACGGTCTGATGCCCTAAGAGTTGCGGCCCCTGCCAAGACAACGACGATCACGGCGACGACCGCCAGGATCACAAACAGCAAAAACGGCGCATAGTAGGCGTCATAATTGGTTAGAATCCCCCAGGGGATATTGATCGTCGCGTGGAACAGCACAGCGATGAACACGCTATGGCCCGTGTTGGCAAACAACCACACGATGATGACCCTTAGCGCGATTGTGGCAAGACATTGCCAGGCGATCCAGCCGACGTCGTGGCCCATCTGCGCATAAGGGATGACATGCCAAAGCGCCCAGACCGTCCCCAGAATGAGGCTGGTGGTCAACGCGCTCCACCGGGCGCTTAAGCCGGCGAAAGCATATCCCTGCCAACCCAGCTCTTCGCCGACGGCGCCGACGAGAAACATCAGCGCGAACGCCAGAATTTCCAGGATGGAAAAGAGCTGCGCGTCAGGCAGGGCGGCGCCGGAAAGGCGATACACGCCATAGTGCAATAGGAAGACGACCGGCATGATCAGGAGCGCAACGAGAAGCCATTGCACACTGTTGATCCTGTCATAGTCCAGGACACGCGCGAAAAGCGCCCGGGCGCCGGCAAGGCCGCTATCACGGACGACCAGGATCAGTGCGGCAATCACCGGCATGAACGCCATCAAGGCGGTCAGAGGAAGGAAGCTCGCGATCGGAAGGCGATCGCCGGCTGCACCCAGCACATAGAAGGGAAGCGACAGCAGAAACAGTAGCAAAAAGAAGAGCCATGGAGATCCTGTTGGCTTGCGCGATAATCTATCAGGCGTCATGAGCCATTTTTGCCCATTGCGCATTCGGATCATAGGCTCTGAAGCTCAGTATTGCGCCGCTCGTCGCAATCACCACCAGCACTGTATCGGCAAGAACATCGCCCGTCGCTTGCGACGCGGTCGGCGCGACCACGCGCCAAAAGCTTCCAAACAGGGCAACCCAGCCGGGCTGAAGGGGAATATGAAATTTCGAGCCTCCTGTTGACCTGTTCACCGGTGATCCGGGAAAACCGGACCACCCAATAGTGCAAGGACAAACGGGCTCATTGCGCTGGGTCAATTCCAGCGCAATGAACCTTGAGCCATTACGCGATGACGATTTTGTTCTCGACGGAGGTCGCACCTTCGGCTGCCCAGGCGACTTCTGACGCCTCCTGCCAATCGCTCCACGTCTCAACGGCACCGGTCAGAGTTACCTTGCCGCCGTCAGCCTTGACCTTGATGCGCTTGGTGTCGAACCAGGAACGGTCAAGAGCGAAGGCGATGTTTTCAGCAATAGCCGCCGTATTCACCTTCGGCTTGACCGTCGCCTCGTTAGAAACGCCGATGACACCCATCAAGCGGCGAATGTCCTGTGCCGCGGCTTCCTTCTGGAAATACCACTCGACCTGGCCGCTCAGGGTAACCCAACCCTTGCTGACCGCAACCTTGATGGCGTCGGTGGGTACGTTGCCATCCCAGGACAGGACGTTGAGGGCTGCCCTGGCGATATCCTCATCATCGCGTTTTGCGCTGTTCGCCAGCTTGATCTCGATTTCGTTGGCGATGGCCTTGGCGCCCTTGACGCGACGCACGGCGTGTTCAGCATCGTGCTTTTCGCTGTAGGACTCCACGTGTCCCGTCAGTGTTACGACACCATCATGAGCTGTGACACCGATATGGGCGCCGTTCACGTTCGGAGTCCAGTTGAGTTCGTCGAGGACGTTTTGCTTTAGGTCTGTGTCGTAAGCCATTATTATTTCCAATTCGGGGGTTTGCGCCGATAGGCGCCACGGGACTTGCCGCCGATTTACGTAAGGTTCCTATGTACAATCCCCTCATCACGGCATCGTGGGTTCAGGCGGCGAAATCTGCCTACCGACCGGGCAACAGACTCCCTACGGCGCCCCGGCCATTCAGGGACCATAGACATCGCTTTGGACGGCTGACGATGGCCGGTTCGTCTCATGAAATCGCGGTCCAGTCGGTAAGCCGCCCGCGCCAATAGATGAACCGCTGGCCGTCGATGACCCAATAAACCTCGCCTTGCATGGGGATGGTACGTCCGTCCCTAACCTGATAGTACCAAAATCGTCCGCCCCACGGCCGGTCGACGACCACCTTGCCTTCCTGCGCAGGGCGAGCGGCCGTACTCATGCTCTCGATCCATCCGTCCTTGTCCAAACGAAGGGTGACCTCGGCACGGTCGGAACCTTTGCCGGAGGCTACGACGAAGGTTTTGTCATCCACCACACGCCAGTCGATCGCCTTGTTCATGAGGATCGCGTCGGGCGCCCAGGCAATTTCGGCCAAGTATCGCATCACTTCGCCGCGAGACACGGCTTGGGAGCCGACGCTGCGCATGACGGGGATTGCGCCCCCCAGGCGCGCCTCAAGTCCGGCCTTGGCTCCGACATGATAGTCGGCGACCGTCATGCTTCCGAACGGCTCAAACTTAGCGCGCCAGATGAAGTCGGGTGCTGTGAGCGATAGGGCCTGTTGTGCCGTGAATACCATGGGCGTCTTGCCCGGTGTGCTCCACATTTCACCGGTCTGCCGGATAGAGACGAAGTTGGCTTTGCTGTCTCCGCGCGCGCCGAGGCGAATAGCCAGCGCCAGGACCTCGGGTGGCAGGTCATCTCTTGGCCCGGTTCTTGGCTTTGCTGCGCGAACGTCGCGTTCCAGGGCTTCGAAAGACGCGACGAAACGGCTCCGCGTATGGTGACCCCATAGCAGGGGCACCGCCGCGCTGAGTCCGGCGAAGAGAAGTACTGACTTGATCATGTGGAAAGATCCTTTTGCCTGTGTCAGGGCGGAAAACCCCACCTGAAGGCTGCTAAAAGAACGCCCCCCAAAAACAGGTTGCCGAAAATCGACTTTTCACACGTGAACGACAATGTCAGCGACGGAACGCCGCAACGACATTGGCAACGGCTTTCCATAACCAAATCGCAGGACAAAATCCGTTCGCGCAGCACCAAGGCCCAGCCATTTGGCGAACTCAGTCCGGATCTGAGCGACCTCTACGGGCTGATTGATGACGGCATATTTCATGCCCAGTGCGGTAGCTTGAAGGGCAAAGCGTTGCACGCTTCGCCCGCCCCGGGTCCAGTGTTCGGGATTGGCCTTGGCGCCCGTAAATATCGCCACGCCGGAAGATGACCTGATCTGCTTCGCGTATTTGTCGTTCTCACCTTTTTTGCCGAAGATCACCGGAAACAAGGCTTCACCCATCCAGGTTGCGATTGCCGGATTGCCGGTGCACCCGCTGAACAGGCCGTCACGCTTTGCCAAGGCTTCGCGCGGATTAAACCGGATCCAGTCCTTGAGTTCCGCCGTGAACGCCTTGTCGTCCATCTGGAGGCTGTTGCCATGGACAACAAAGTCTCGCACAGAATTCAGTTTTGCCCGTTCGGTCAGGATGATCACCCCGACGCCATCGACCTGGGCGGCGGCTTCGACCTGACTGAGGTCAGCGGGCGAAACGGCCGCGCCGGAATATTCGGAACGCGTGCATTGACGATGTGGAATCGCGTCAAACAGCACAGACGGGCGCGGCTGCGACGTGGCTAGGTCCATACGGATGCTCCCGCTGTTTTCAGGCAGGAAAGCTATCTCCGCCTGACGTCCGCGGGCCTCGGCCGCCAGGCTCAGATTTTCGCAGGCGCAGCCCAGGCTTATGTACAGGTGGTGATCTTCGGGATCGACCGCCGGTGTGCGCCGACTGAAATCCGGCATAATCCTCACCTGGGCTGGCGCCAGCGAAAAGCGCCATGGCTGGGTGTTATGGCCATTGGCCGCCAGAGACGCAAAGCGCACCAACTCCAACATATCCGGATGGGGTCCAAGCGATGCGCGAAGGGCCACGGCCAACCGGTCATAGTTCGTCGGCGCGGGGTCGGGCGCGCACGCCGAGACGGCGCCTGCTGCACCCAGGACGATGGCTTGCCGTCGGGTTGACATGGATTCGGCTTTCTCGAAAATCGCCGGAAAATGGAGATCGTTTCGTCGCAGCCTGCGACGGGTCAGTTAAGCAAGCTGACCCTCAGGGGTGCCGCAGCCACCCTATGCCAAATACGAGTAAGGGAAACATGCTGTTCTCAGCCCACATGAGCTTTCGTTGGCCTTTATTTTTTCACTCCACTCAGCGCTCAACGCCACGGGACCTGTTCAATCCTGCTTGTCCACGCCAATTAACGCTTGCCCATATCCCTCCAAGAAAATACCGGTCACGCCCGGTCCAACCTTTGCAAGATCAAGGCAAGGGAGCCCCAAGAAACCTTCTTCGACCCCTTGACCCCGATCTTGAAAAGGTTAAGAGCCAAGCATGTCCCGCATCCTCATCACCTCCGCGCTCCCCTATATCAACGGCATCAAGCACCTCGGCAACCTGGCCGGCTCGATGTTACCGGCCGACGTCTATGCCCGGTTCATGCGCGCCCGCGGTCATGAGGTGCTCTATATCTGCGCGACCGACGAACACGGCACCCCCGCCGAACTCGCCGCCGCCAAGGCCGGTCAGGATGTCCGCACCTATTGCGACGAACAGCACCTGATCCAGAAGAGCGCCGGCGAATCCTTCGGCCTGTCCTATGACTGGTTCGGCCGCTCGTCCTCGCCGCAGAACCGCCAACTGACCCAGATGTTCTGCGAGGCTCTGGACCGCAACGGCCTGATCGAAGAGCGCGTCGACAAGATGGTCTTTTCCATCGACGACGGCCGCTTCCTGCCCGACCGTTATGTCGAAGGCACCTGTCCCCACTGCGGCTACGAAAAAGCCCGCGGCGATCAGTGCGACAATTGCGGCCGTCTCCTCGACCCGACCGACCTGAAAAACCCCTATTCCGCCGTCTCGGGTTCGACCAATCTGGAGGTGCGCGACACCCGTCACCTCTACCTGCTGCAAACCAAGGTCGAAGACCGCCTGCGCGCCTGGATCGCCAGCCACGACAACTGGCCACACCTGGCCAAGTCCATCGCCAACAAACACCTCGACGAGGGCCTGATCGACCGCGGCATCACCCGCGACCTCGCCTGGGGCGTGCCGGTGACCAAGGACGGTCAGCCCCGTCCAGGCTTCGAAAACAAGGTCTTCTACGTCTGGTTCGACGCGCCGATCGAATACATTGCCGCCACGCGCGAATTCTTCGACGCCAAGGGTAAACCCGATGGCTGGCAAACCTGGTGGCGCCTGGATCAGGGCGCCGAGGACGTGTCCTATGTCGAATTCATGGGCAAGGACAACGTCGCCTTCCACACGGTCAGCTTCCCGGCCACCATCCTCGGCTCGGGCGAGCCGTGGAAGATGGTCGACACGCTGAAGGCCTTCAACTGGCTTAACTGGTATGGCGGCAAGTTCTCGACCTCGATGAACCGCGGCGTCTTTATGGATCAGGCCCTGGAGCTTCTGCCGGCCGACTATTGGCGCTGGTACCTCATTGCCAATTCGCCGGAAAGCTCGGACAGTTCTTTCACCTGGGAGCAATTCCAGGCGACGATCAACAAGGACCTCAACGACGTCCTGGGCAATTTTGTCAACCGCATCACCAAGTTCACCGAAGGCAAGCTGGGTGGTGGGGTGCCAGAAGGCGGCGAGGCCGGCCCGATCGAGGAAAAGCTCTACGGCGACGTCGCCGAACAACTCGCCGAAGCCACCGAAGCCTTAGAAACCATGGAGATGCGCAAGGCTGCCCAGGCCGTCCGCCGCATCTGGGTGCTGGGCAACGAGTACCTTCAGGAAGCCGCTCCGTGGACGGCGATCAAGACCGACCCGGCCCGCGCCGGCGTCATCGTTCGTCACGCCCTGAACCTGGTCCGCCTCAACGCTGTCCTGGCCCAGCCCTTCATGCCGTTCTCGGCGGAAAAGATCGCTGCCACCGTCGGCGCCAGCCTGCCTCTGGCCTGGCCATCGACCGACATCCGTGCCGAACTGGACAAGCTGGTAACCGGCCAAACGGTGGCCGCCGGTGAAATCCTGTTCAGCAAGGTTGAAGACGAAAAGGTCGCAGAATGGACGCAACGGTTCGGCGGCGCGGACGCTTGAGCGGTCACACCAGGTACTTTTTGAACCACGCGACGGTGCGCCCCCAGGCCAAATCGGCCGCTGCCTTGTTGTAGCGCGCTTCCGACGTGTCGTTGTTGAAGGCGTGCTGGGCACCTTCATACATCTGGACATCGAAGGTCTTGCCGGCTGCGGTCAGGGCCGCGCGATAGGCTTCGATACCGACATTGATCCGCTCGTCCTGACCGGCATAGTGAAGCAGCATGGCCGCCTTGATGCCCGGTACGTCTTCCAAGGGCGCCTGCGACCCATAATATGCCACCCCGGCTTTCAACTTCGGCGATTTGGTGGCCAGCCGGTTGACCAGCCCGCCGCCCCAGCAGAAGCCGACCGCGCCGGTCGCCTGGCGCGCAAAACCCTGGCTCTCCAGCCATTCCAGGCTGGCCTCGGCATTGGCGACATTCTGAGCCGGATCCAACTGACCGATCAGGGTACGCGCCTCGTCCTCATTGGCCGGCGTTCCACCCTTGGGCGACAGAAAGTCAGGGGCAAGAGCCACAAAGCCTTCCAAAGCGATCCGGCGGGCGACATCCTTAGTATGGGCGTTCAGGCCGCGGTTTTCATGGATGACGATAACGCCGGGCAGGGCCGCCGAAATCGTCGCCGGCCGTGCAAGATAGCCCTTCATCGCACCGTAGGTGACATCCGTCCCGATGATACGGGCGTCGTTTTCAGGCACGATGGCCGCCCTGGCCGGGCTGGCCGCCAGGAGGGGGGCTACGGCGGCGGCCGTGGCCGCGGAACCGCATAAGGCCGTCAATCGCTCCATGAAGGCCCGCCGGTCAGGACTGCGGTGCGTGAAATCGTCATAGGCGTCGATCATCGCCTGTGTGATGGCGGGCTTATCGGACATGGGGCACCTCGTGCAATGGGTACGACTTCAACGCGGCAGCCACCCGTGACCGTCGCTCGATTCTGTCGCAATCGTAAGTTTACGCGCCGATCCCCCTATGCTTAGCTCTCGGCTCCATTTCCAAGGGAGGTTTTCATGTCCATCGCTCAAACACTTTTCAGCGCCCAGGGGCGCATCCGCCGCCGCGATTACTGGTTGTGGAGCATCGGTATCAGCCTGGTGTTCGGGGTAGGCATTGGTGTGTTCGGCGGAGCTACAGGCGCTTTCGGCGCGATGGAGAAGGGCGAGTTTCCGGCCCTCTTTGGGTTGGTCTATGCTGCCTGCGTGATCGTCCTGACGTGGATCAGTGTCTGTCTTATCGCTAAACGTTGGCACGACCGCGACAAATCGGGCTGGATGTATCTCATCCTGTTCATTCCCCTCATCGGGGGCCTGTGGACCCTGATCGAATGTGGCTTCCTGGACGGGACGCAAGGCCCGAATCGTTATGGTCCGTCCCCAAAGGGCATCAATAATCAGCCCGGCGTCTTCTGACCACGGGCGATCGTCCCCGACTTCGCCGTATCGCGATTTTGGGATGTACGCTGTTTGAGGCGCAATGTTTGCGAATCCTGGCGGATGTGTCAGTTTTTGCTGGCTGTTTAAATTAGGGGGCTTTCATGAGCTGGCAACAGATGCTTTTCAGCGCCAATGGGCGCATTGGACGTGGGGAATACTGGATCTGGGGAACCTTGACCCTGTTCGGCTGCCTGGCCCTCCTGGGGGCTATTTTCTTTGGCCTCGACGCGTCGGGGCAGATCGAACCGGGGCAGTCAAGTCCCGCCGTTCTGCTCATCTTTTTGCCGGTTCCATTGTACTTCTGGATGAATGTCTGCCTCGTCGTAAAACGTTGGCACGATCGCGGCAACACAGGGTGGATGTACCTGGTACGCTTTATCCCGTTTATTGGCTTCTTCTGGACCTTGTTCGCCTGCGGCTTCGGCGACGGGATGCGCGGGCCGAACCAATACGGCAACGCGCCGCGTTAAGTCGTAACCGCCATCAAGTGGTTTTTGTCCCGGCGGTCTGCGCACCGCCGGGATTCTTGTGTCGGCGCGGCGATCACGGCACAGTGTAGTTCGCGCCATTCGGGAAAATGTCGCCTTGTGATAGTATGTCTCCATAAGGACGAGTCGCTGAAGGCTCGCCGATATCAGGGAGGCAACCATGCGTATCACCGATGTTCTGCTCAGCCCCAATGGCCGCATCACCCGTCTTGGTTTCTGGGGCGCGTGGCTGGCCATGCTCTTTATTGCCGTCGTCTCGGCCGTCGGCCTGACCACCCTGGCCGAGTTCAGTGCCCAAAAAGGTGGTTTTCAGCCCCCGGTCCTCGGCGAAGGCGATGTCGGCCGGTTTGCCTGGATCGGCCTGATCCTGGCCGTACCCGTCGCCTGGATGGCCTTCTGCGTCCTGGTCAAGCGCTGGCACGACCGCGGCCGGTCGGGCTGGTGGCTTCTGGCCGCCCTGGTGCCGGTTATCGGCCAAGTTTGGGCGCTGGTCGAATGCGGTTTCCTCGAAGGCAGCCGCAGCGGCAACAAGTACGGTCCGTCACCGTCGCGCGGCCGCTACGACCACGCCCTGCATTTCGGTGATGAAATCCCCGAGGATATGGCCTGATACCAACCGCGCCGATACGTCTGGCTGTCCATAGTCAAGGCGTGCGAGCCAGGGCTTCGTAGAGGGAAATCGAGGCGGCATGGCTGACATTGAGGCTTTCAAACCCGCCGGGCATAGGGATGCGCGCCAAGTGGTCGCAATGTTCGGCCACAAGGCGGCGCAGACCTTCGCCTTCGGAGCCCAGCACCAGGACAAGCTTCTTCAAGGATATCCCCCATCCCTGTTGCGCCAGGAGGGTGTGCAGGTTGAACTCGCCTTCGCCGGCCAGGCCAACACTGACATAGCCGTTCTCGCCCAACAGTTCCAGAGAACGGGAAAGATTGGTCACGCGCGCGAACGGCACCCGGTCGGCCGCACCGGCGGCGGTCTTGGCCAGCACCCCCTGCAGCGGCGGTGAGTGACGGTCCTGCATGACCAGGCCCTGGACGCCGAAAGCGGCAGCGGAACGGAAGATGGCGCCGATATTCTGCGGGTCCGTGACCTGATCCAGCATCAGGATGACGCCATCGCCACCCTCCATGATCGATTCGAGACCAACGCCTTCCAGCACAGGCCCATGGAGGGCGATTCCCTGATGCACGGCGCCCTGGGGCAGCATGCGAGCAATATCGGGCATCATCAGGGTCGACACGCGTAGTCCGGAGCGATTCAGCAGGGCAGGGGCGATGGTTTTGGTGCGTTCTTCGCTCAGGTACAGCTTCAGGGGGCCTTGCCGGTTCACATTTTTGAGCGCGGCTTCGACGGCGTGCACACCCCACAGCCAGCCGTCATCATTGACCTTAGATTTTTGAAAAGACTGAGGTTTTGGCGCGTTTTCGGCCTGGCGGGGGCGTTGCTGTTCGGGCGCGTGCGGCCGTCCGGCGTTTTTTTCTGGCCGGTTTTTACCTTTCGGGCGTTTCGAGTCGTTGCGTTCGCGATTTGATGACACTATAAGACGCGCTCCGATTTGAGGCCTGATGAGGAAGGTTTTTGATCTGGCTTGGTCTTTACGAGGCTAAAGTCTGTGAATCAAAAAGTTTTTTTCATTTTTAGGCTTGAGCTTTTCATCAGGTTCGAGTTTAAGGCGTCCGGTTCTTTGTGAGTGCATGGGGGAATGTCCCGAGCGGCAAAGGGGGGGGACTGTAAATCCCCTGCGTAAGCTTCGCAGGTTCGAGTCCTGCTTCCCCCACCATCACTCACCAAAGACCTGGCCTCACGTCGATACCTTAGCGGGTATAGCACAATGGTAGTGCAGCAGCCTTCCAAGCTGAGGATGTCGGTTCGATCCCGTCTACCCGCTCCAACTCATAGCTTCTCATAGCGACCGCAACCCTGGGAATTTCCTGGGGTTGATTTGTATTTGCCGCTTCATAAAGAACTACCCGCCCCGGGCAGGGACCTATGAATTCGAAACGGAGGTCTGACCGTTGGTTGTTACGTTGAAAACGCCACTGTTAACTATCGGAGCCCATCATTAGTCAGACAATTGCGCAACGCGTTGGGCCGTGTTACCGCTACCCAAAATCGCGTGACGACATAATAAACCTGACGTTTGTTCAGGTCACAGGCTGTGGAGGAAGCAAATGAAGACGTTACTTGGACTATCTATGCTGGCCTTGTTGGCGGGTCTGGCCGGTAATGGTCAGGCCCAGGCGGTCACCGGTCTGGATACGCGCGGCCACCTGGTGGCGGTGGCATCGCCTGCCGCAACGCAATTCGCATTTTCCAGACTTGAGCATGGCGTCCAGGTACGCGTTGGATCTGTCACCAAGAACATCATCTTTTATGGCCCGCGGACGGTCCGCGTGAACGCCAACCTGGGCGAAAACTATTGGAAATATCCCAGTCTGGTGGTCACCGACCAACCGGATGCCGTCGACTTCGACGTGCGCGAGACCCCGGAATCGTTGACACTTGTTAGTCCGTCTCTGCAGGTGGTGATCGCCAAATCGACGGGCGCCGTCACGTTCATGGATGCCAGGGGCAAGGTCTACACGCAGGAGAAGCTGGCCGCGCCGCAAAAACTGAACAAGATCGAAATCTCCGGCGCACCGACCTACGAAGCCAGCAACACCTTTACGCTCAAACCCGACGAAGCCATTTACGGCTTCGGGTTTGTCGGGCAGGGCGAGGTCAATCGCCGCGACAAGGACCTGCTGCTGGTCCAGACCAATATCGGCATCATCATCCCGGTCATGGTCTCGACCGAGCGTTACGGCATCCTGTGGGATACCTATTCGAAGATGCGCTTTCAGGACTCCTCAGATGGCACCAGCCTTTGGGCTGAGAGCGCGCCGGGTGGCGTAGACTACTACTTCATGGCCGGCGATACGCTGGACGACGTCGTCGCCGGCTATCGCGACCTGACCGGCGACGCGCCGATGTATCCGAAACAGGCCTTCGGCCTGTTCATGAGTAAGGAACGCTACCAGACCCAAAACCGGCTGCTCGAAGTCGCCCGAACCTTCCGCAAGGAACAGTTCCCGCTCGATTACATCGTGCAGGACTGGCAGTACTGGGGCGGCGATAAGGACGGTACCTGGAGCGGCATGATCTGGAATCCCGAACGCTTTCCGGATCCCAAGGGCATGACCCAAGGCCTGCATGACATGAACCTGAAGCTGATGATCTCCATCTGGCCGTCCGTCGGCAATGACACCGATCTGGGCAAGGAACTGGACCAGCACAATCTCCGCTTCGAGCCGCTTCACTGGATTTCGAAACAGGCCCGCATCTACGACGCCTTCAGCCCCAAAGGGCGGGAAATCTACTTCAAGCACATCAAACACGGGCTTCTCGATGTCGGCGTCGATGCCTTGTGGATGGACGGCACCGAGGTTGAGGTCGGCACTGCCGTCCATGACGCCGGCGAGACGGAACGGGACATCAAGCTGCTCGGTAACAACGCCATGGGCGACTTTACCCGCTACCTCAACCCGTATTCGCTGATGACAACCCAGGGGACCTATGACGGGCAACGGGCGACCAGCAATAAACGGGTCTTCACCCTGACCCGGTCGGCCTGGGCCGGTGCGCAACGGACGGCGGCGGCGTCCTGGTCGGGCGATACCTTCGCCAGTTGGAAGACCCTGAGCGAACAGATCAATGGCGGGGTCAATGTCACCATCGCCGGCACCCCGTACTGGACCCAGGACACCGGCGGCTTCTTCGTATCCGGGCGGTTTCCGGGCGGCGAAAAGAACCCGGCCTACCGCGAACTCTATGCCCGCTGGGCGCAGTACGCCGCCTTCAACCCGCTTATGCGCATTCACGGCACCGACGTCGAACGCGAGCCCTATATCTTCCGCGACAGCGACCCGGACCTCTACAAGGCCCTGCGCAATTCGGTCGACCTGCGCTACCGGCTGCTGCCCTATACTTACAGCCTGAGTTGGCAGGTGACCCACAAAGGCTATACGGTGATGCGGGGCCTGCCGATGGATTTCCCGGATGACCGCGCCGTCCATAACATCAATGACGCCTTCATGTACGGTCCGTCCGTCCTGGTGCACCCGGTTACCCGGCCGATGTACCGCTTCCAGGCCCCTCCGGCCGCGACGATACCGGCGTCGGCCCTGCGAACGCCAGACGGCAAGCCGGGACTGTCCGGCCAGTATTTTGAAGGTATGAACTTCGAAACGCCCAAAGGCACGACGGTTGACACCACGGTCGACCTGCGCTGGCCGGGGCCACCCCTGACCGATATCCCGGCCGGACTGGACAGCCTCAGCAACTTCTCGGTACGATGGACTGGCACTCTTGTCGCGCCGGAAGACGGGGAGTACGAACTGGGCGTCGAGGGCGATGATGGCTATCGCCTCTTTGTTGACGGCAAGCTTCTGGTCGAGGACTGGAGCATGGGCGCCGCTCGCTATAAGGGCGGCAAGATGCGCCTTCATAAGGGGCAGGTCGTTCCGGTCACGCTGGAATTCTTCCAGGGCAGCGGCGACCGCAGTGTGCGGCTGGCCTGGCGGACTCCAACCCAGATTGCCGAACTCGCCAACACGAAGGTCGAGATCGACGCCACGACGGAGACCTACCTGCCCAAAGGCGGTGACTGGTACGACTTCTGGACCCATGAGCGCTTCGCCGGCGGTCAAAAAGTCAAGAAAACCGTTCCGATGGACATCCTGCCGCTGTATGTGCGCGCCGGTGCCATTGTGCCCATGGGGCCATTTGTCCAGTACGCCACCGAACGGCCCGACGCCGACTATGAAATCCGCATCTATCCCGGCGCCGATGGCCGGTTCACGGTCTATGAGGACGACAACGAAACCTACGACTACGAAAAAGGGCAGTACGCGACCTACGATCTGGTCTGGGACGATGCCGCCCGGACGCTCACGATCGGTGCCCGCCAGGGCATATATCCCGGGTTGGTCGAGGCCAGAAAGCTTAATTTTGTTCTCGTTTCACCGCAGAATGCGAAGGGATTGGCGGAAGCGACCGCAACGAAGTCGGTGACCTACACGGGTGCACCGACGAGGCTGACGTTTTGATGTCGAATAGTTGAATTTTGAGACAAGGCGAATGCGATCGCTTGCGACAGCCTCGAAATCTTGCGCTCTGGGTTTCGACGGCGTCTATCCTAACCCAGAACTGCTCCGACCTGCTGCCTTGCGACCGTATTTAGCACTTCGTCATTAAGCGCTGGAAAGCGCGCCTGAACACGCAAAATGAGAGATTGCAGGTTGCCGTCGTTACGGAAGCCCGCAGCTTCGGCTGCCGACGCGTCCAGAATGGGTTGTGAAGTGAAATTTTGCCCAATGAGCGGGTCGGGTTCGAAGCGAATATTGGTGCCCAGCGCGGTGGCCAATTCTCCCATGGAAAAGCGCAAAACCGGCAAGGTGACCGCACGGCTATTCGGCAGCAGGCCCACAGGCATGTGAATGGCATGCTGCAGGTTTATGCACGCCTGATCGACGCTCATCGCCCAGATGCGTGCGTCTTCAGACGTTGGGCAGACAAAGGGCCTGTCAACGGGCGCACGAAAAATTTCGCTCATAAACGCCGACGTCAAACCCTGTCCATTGGGGCGGGCGAGAATAGCGGGCAATCTCAGCGAAATGGCCTCGACTTCGCCCCGGCGATGCAGGTCGGCAAGGTAGGTTTCGCACATGAGCTTGTGCGCGGCGTAGGATAAAAAGGGTGCGGGGGGCGTATCGTCGTCAATTCGTTCGTTAAGGCCGAGTGAAAATATTGCGATCGTGGACGCATAAATGATGCGTGGAACGCGATCCGCCGCAGGGCCCGCTGCGGCAACAGCGTCGAACAGGTCCAAAGAGGCGTTGAGGTTTATGCGTCGCGAAAGGTCGCGGTCAGCCTCGGCCGTGCCGCCGGGAACAGTCGCAAGGTGGATCAGGACATCGACGGCCTGGTCTGCGACATGCGACACGAGACTCGACTGAACCAGATCACCTTCGACGCGGGTTATCCGGGTATGTCTGAGGGATGGCGGGAGGTTCCGATCGACAAGTACGAGATGGTACCGGTCGTCCGCCAATAGCTGTTGCGTCAGAACTTGGCCGACGAACCCACCGGCTCCGGTGATGGCTATGCGCATGTGCTGTTACTGAGGCGGCATGACGTAGACACGCACCTTGGGCTTGATCGCGGCCGAAAGGATGGCTGCGATCACGCTCAAGGCCAGGGCGCCTGCACTGACCACGCTTAACATCAGAAGCGCATTTTCCAGCCCCTGCAATTTCGCCGTCAAGCCCAGCACGATAACCGGGCTGGCAAAATTGCCGAGGAAGAAGGCCGTTTGCCAACCCCCCGTGCCACGTCCGCGCTGCTCGAAATCCAGTTTGGCCATGATTGAGGTCAACACGGCCGGAAGAGTCATTCCACACCCGAGGCTGGCAATGACGATACCGGCACAGGTGACGCCGTAGCTTCCATTTCCGACAAATAGGAGCAGCCCCATCATGATGAGCGCGAAGGCAATGGCCAGGACCTGGAAAAGGTTGAGCCGGGACAGCTTTTGAAAGATCAGCCCGCCGATGGGCACCGCAATGCCGCCGGCTGCGCTGGTCAGGCCGATAAGCTGTGCTGAGCCCATGCCGCGCGCGGTCAATACAAACGGTGTCTGAATAGGCACGACGAAGAAAAGGATCGCGACGAACAGGCCCAGGACATAAAGTGGAATCACCTTCCACCAGGGGAATTTGCCACCGACTTCATGCGCCTCCGCCTTGGGCTCGCGAATGAGCACGAGGACGAGCGGAATAAACAGAAGCGGCAAGGCATAGACGACGAAGGGATAGCGCCAGCCGAACTCGCCCAGGGCGCCGCCAACGGCCATCATGACGACGGCGGCGACTGATGCCGTGCTGGTCTGCACCACGAGCCAATGCTGACGCCTGGCGCCTTTGAAATAGTCGCCAATCAGGGTCGTCGACGCCGTCATGAAGCCGGATTCGGCGAGGCCGACGCCAACCCGTGTTGCGATGATGTGGTTGAGGTCATTAAGGAAAAATGGTGCGAGCCCGCAAACCAGATACAGCACGAGAGACAGGATCAACACGGTCTTTCGGCCGGTCGTCTCGACGATCCGGCCGGCGAACGGCGCGGTGACCGCGACCACCAGGGCGGGCACGCTCAGGGCCAGGATCACCTTGGTCGCAGCCTGCGGGTCATCCGGGAACGCAGCTATGATCATCGGCAAGATTGGCGAAATCAACAACGTCGCAGCGACTGACAAGGTTGAAAGCAGGCAAAGCAGCAAGCCTTGCGCCGCCGTGCCCGTTTTGGGATTTGACATGTGAGATCCAATCCAGATCGTTTGTGGATGACATCGGTGGGATTGCCTGGATCGCGTCCCGATTTAAGGCTGCCCGGTGGCGGCCGGCGCGGAGTTCGCGCCGGGGCAGAGGCTAGAGCGAGATGCGTTTTGGCAGAATCACAAGCCCGCTCTAGATCTTTGTTTTGACGCGCAAATTACCCGAAAAGTGCTGCACACTTTGTCGGATTGCGCTCTAGAATTCCCGGTTGAACCGGAAACCGTAGGTACGTGGCGGCGTGGTGACATTCTGAATCGCGTTTACCGACGCGTAGAACTGGGTCGACGTCACGATGCGTTTGTCTTCGAGATTACGCACCCAGGCGTTTACCGACCAGGTGCGATCGCTATCGCCGTAGCTGATCTGAAGGTTGGAGACCCAGTTGGCGGGGACGATCTCCGAATCGAGATACTCGAAGCCGACAAACCGTTCGCTTTTATATTGGGTGTCGACCGAGGCGACGACTTCGTGTTCGCCCATCGGAAACGTTTGCTGGGCGCCGAGGTTCAGCGTCCATTTGGGAGATTGGTAGGTTTGCTTTCCGGAACAATCGATAAGGAATTGCGCCGGGTTCGCGGGGTCCACAGTGTAGGGGCACCCTACGACCGGCGGCAGCCCGGCATTGGGTTGCGTAAAGGTGAAATCCTCATACGTCGCGTCCAGATACTGGACGCTGGCCGACAGGAGCGTATGCGTCGCCGGAAGGTACCGGGCATCGATCTCGATACCTTTGTTGGTTGAGCGGCCAAGGTTCTCCGTGAAAACCCCCTGATTTCCGTTGGCATCCAAACCGGTATGGTTGACCTGCTGGTCGCGGTATTTCCAGATGAAGCCCTCGAGATTGAGCTGCAGTTTGTTTCCAAACAGACGATTTTTGGAACCAACTGTATAGGCATCGATAAATTCGGGCAGGTATTGTTCATGCCCGGCGGACAGAGAGAAGCCGCCGGAACGATATCCCGTTTCGAAACTCGCATAAAACAAGGATCTGGGAGCGATGTCGTATTCGACACCCAGGCGATATGTGATCTTGTCGTTCTTCTGCTGTGCGTGAACGGGTGTGCTGGCGCGGATCAAAAGGCCACCCGTTGCGCCGATCGGCCGTGCCTGGTTTTCCGGTGGAATGATGAAGGGCGCTGGCAATTCATTGAAGCCGTAGGTAACCGGCAACAGAGGGACCAAAGGGCAGGAGGGAACGCCGAAGCCATTCCTGACAAGACAGCGGACGAGAAATACATCCGCCTGACCGTCGAAAGTCTTTTTGTCGTTTGTATAGCGGACTCCGCCGACGGCCCTGAATCTGTCCGTCAGGTTTAGCGTCGTGCGAGCGAAGACGGCGTAAGACTCGGTTTTCGACACCAGGTCTTGATAGGCACTCAAGGCCTGTTGAGAGAAGTTGTAGTGGCCGGAAACCGTCTCGTTAAAATAGTATGCGCCCAGGATATAGTCCAGCTTGCCGATGCGCTTCCCGTTGAAGCGGGCCTCCAGGCTGGTCTGCTTGTCCTTTTCATCGATCAGTCCGATAAAGCCCGGAACAGCGAAGCGATTGTCGAGATTGGATTCACGCGCCGCCGGTATGATGGTCAGGGTGCCGGCGCCGGTTGTCCACTCGACATGGGCGCTAATGCCTTTGAAGTCATTCTTTTGATAGACGTTGTCGTCCAACGGATTCAGCGTGCGGCCGGAAAGGCCTGCGAACAAGGTTTGGCGGTAGGCCTGCGCCTCGGGGCTGAGCAGACCGACGGCGTTGTCTATGCCGGACGGCACGAAGCCGTATTTGCCCGTCTGGAAATTGAGGGCATAGTGGCCGCCGTAGCTGGATCCGGGGCCGACGCCGCCGGTTTTGGAATAGTCGGCATTTAAACGGATACTGAAATCGGACGATGGCCGGTACAACCACTGAACCCGGGCCGCCGCCGTGTCTTCGTCGGATTGTCCATCCGACAAATATCCATCGTGTTTTACGTAGTTCCCGGCAACGCGAAGGGCCATGGTATTGCCGATCGGGAGATTGACGGCGCCTTGCATATTTACCGCGCCGAAATTGCCCAGACTGGCAACCAACTGTCCGGATTCCTGATGCAGTTTGGGTCGCGCCGGCAAGACATTGATGGCCCCCGCCGTGGCGTTGCGTCCGTACAACGTGCCCTGTGGCCCCTTGAGCACTTCAAGACGCTCCAAATCATAGAACATGCCGGAGGTCGAGGTGGGGCGGCCGAGATAGACATCGTCGTAGTTGAACGCGATCGCGGGGTCAGAATAGCCGTTGACCGTGAAGTTACCCACGCCGCGCAGAAAGAAGATCGTGTTGGCGCCACCGCCGGCCTGGACATTAAGGGCCGGTACCACGCTGCTGATATTGGCCGCGTTGGAGACATCATGCTTGACCAGGACAGCCGACGTAATGACGTCGACGGCAATTCCGGCCTTCTGCAGGCTTTCTGTTTTGCGTTGGGCGGTAATAACGATCTCACCCAAACCCGTTTCCGATGAAGTTTCGGTTTGGGGTGATTCCTGCGCGGATCCGCAGACGGGCCATACGAGAAGTGCGAGCGCCGAACTGGCGAGCCATAGCGTTTTCATGTTTCCATCCCTGCGTTTTGGCCTTTGTTTTGGCCTGTGTTTTGGCCGCCGCATGTTTTTTTCTGCGGTCATTTCCAGGAACAATGAAACACGGACCTTGCCAAAAGAAAAATCTATTATATTGATCAATATTCATATGAAAAATCTATACAACGGGAGGTGGCGATGCGGTTTAAAGGTCTCGATCTGAACCTGATCATGGCTCTGGACGTTCTGCTGGAGGAGGGGAGTGTGTCGAATTCCGCCCGCCGCCTCAACATGACCCAGCCGGCGATGAGCGCCGCCCTGAACCGGCTTCGTGAATATTTCAACGACGAGATTCTGATTTCAAACGGGCGTCGCATGATGGCGACGGCTTATGCCCAGAGTCTGGCGGGCAGGGTCAAAGCCATCCTGGCCGATGTCCAGCTTCTGATCTCGACCTCGTCGGTCTTTGACCCTAAGACGTCCGATCGTACATTTCGCATTGCAGCCTCTGATTACATAACAGCTGTGCTCATCACGCCGCTCGCCGAACGTTTGGCCTCCACGGCGCCCGGTGTTCGTCTCAACCTGCGCTTCCCCAGTGAACACTCGCAGGTCCAATTGGACAATGGCGACCTCGATCTCGTTATCACACCCGAAGAATATATCTCGGCGGACCATCCTTCGGAGCTCGTACTGGAAGAAGATCATGTTCTGGCGGGTTGGTCGGGCAATCCGTATTTTCAGGCTGCGATCGACGTCGAAACCTTCTTTGGACTTAGCCATGTCGCGGTATCGATCGGTAGCCGCCAGGAAGGTTCATTTGCGGAAAGACGAATGGAAGCCTTTAGTCGTAAACGCAATATCGAGATCACCGCGCCGTCCTTTACGACCGTTCCGTGGCTGCTGATCAACACCAACCGGGTCGCCATTATGCACAAACGCCTGGCAGACACGGTGAGGGATCATATGCCACTCAGTGTCGCTCCGTTGCCCTTTGCTTTCCCGGCCATGCGGGAGATGATGCAGTACCACCGGGCAACGGGTCTGGATGGTGGACTGATATGGCTTCGCCAGCAGATTGCCGCCATCGCCCATATAAATAGAATTGATGATTAGGCATAAAAACAATCATTTTTACAAATTTACGGGGCCGCTTTAATCTCTCTGTGAAATGGCCAGAAAACTGGCCCGCCGCGTGTTCGGCGCGTGAGACAGGGAGTGCGCGATGCAGACGGCATCCATCCTCATCATTGGTGGGGGTATCGGGGGGCTGACCACAGCCATCGCCCTGCGACGAAAGGGTTTTGACGTCGAGGTTGTCGAGAAGGACCCAAACTGGGCCGTCTATGGCGTCGGCATCATCCAGCAAGCCAATGTCATTCGCGCCATGAACGAGCTTGGAATTCTCGATGACTACATTCATGCGGGTTACGGCTTCGACTATGTCGATATTTTTATCCCCTCGGGTCAGCAAGTCGCTCATATCCCGACGCCCAAGCTGGTCGAAGGCTATCCCAGCAATGTCGGAATCGGCCGTCCAGCGCTTCATAAGGTGCTTGGCGACCGAACGAAGGCGTCAGGTGCGCGGGTCAAGCTTGGCGTTACGGCATCGCGCATGGAGGACGACGGCAGGGGCGTAACAGCCTGGTTCTCTGACGGCTCGAAAGGGCGCTATGACTTGGTTGTTGGCGCCGACGGCGTTAATTCGGCCGTGCGTCAGGTCCTGTTCCCGAAAGCCGCGATGCCGGAATTCACTGGCCAAGGCGTCTGGCGTTACAATTTTCCGCGCGACCCCTCGATCACCAATCTGACGGCCTATGAAGGCCCGACGGGCATTGGCTTTTGTCCCCTGTCGGAAACCCTTATGTACATGTACGTCACGACCCGTGAGCCGGGGAATCCCTTCTACGAGAAGCACACTTTGGCGGCGTCCATGCGCGCCAAATTGCAAAACGTGCCCCCCTTCATCGGCCGTCTGCGTGAGCAAATCACGGACAACGACTCCGTCGTCTATCGGCCGTTGCACTGGTTGTTCCTCGACGGCGACTGGCATGTTGGCAACATCTGCGTCCTGGGAGACGCGGCGCATGCCACCACGCCGCATCTTGGGCAGGGCGCCGGCATGGCCATCGAGGACGGAATTGTCCTGGCGGATGAACTGGTCCTGGCCCGTACGCCGCAGGAGGCGTTCAGGGCGATGCACAAGCGTCGCTTCAGTCGGTGCAAATATATCGTCGACCGCTCCAAGGCGATCGGCGACGGCCAGATCGGCAAGGGGCCGCTTCTCGATAACGCCCTGGAGTCCCGCAATATGCACGACGTCGTCGCTGCACCCCTCTGAGTTGCCCTTCTGGCATGAAAGTAGTCTGATGCTGTTTGAGTATTTCGACAAAAATTACGTCTGGAACCTGTCCCTGGCTATCGCCATGGCGTCGGGGGCGGAAATCGGCGAGTTGATGGACATGTGCGCGCCCCTTAAAGCGGCCGCGGCGAACGGGACGGATGCGGGTACGGCCGAATTTATGACCGAGTGGGTCAAGGTCGCTGACAAGTTGGCGGAACTGGCGCGTGAGGACGAAGCTTTGGGGCGACACTTTTCAGCTTCAAAGAAATGGCAGCGCAGCGCGCTTTACCTCCTGACGGCGGAGCGGATGCAGGGCCATGGTCATCCGGGACGAGAGGCCACATACACCAAGGCGTTGACCGCCTTTGACCAGGGGATGAAACTTGGCCGGGAAAATTGCCAGCGCTTCGAAATTCCTTACAAAGGCACCTTCATCCCGGCGCTCTATACGCAGGCCCAAGGGGTAGACGGCCCGGCGCCTTGCGTCGTTTACGTCAACGGCCTCGATAGCTGCAAAGAGCTGCTCTACTGGTCATGGCTGCCTGGCGCCCTGGCACGGCGTGGCGTTTCTACTCTGTGTGTCGATCAGCCGGGCACCGGCGAGACCATCCGACGCAACGGCCTGTTTGCCGATCCCCACAGCGAAAACTGGGCCACCCCGGTCTATGAGTGGCTGGCCGCGAGAACGGATATCGATCCAAGGCGGATCGGCATTACCGGGATTTCTTTAGGTGGCCACTATGCGCCGCGGGCCGTTGCGTTCGAACCGAGGTTTGCCGCCGGCGCGGTTTGGGGCGCCAACCATAATTGGGCGGAAGTCCAGCAGAAACGTCTGCGCCGCGAGGGCGAAAATCCCGTTCCCCACTATTGGGCGCACGTCATGTGGGTGTTCGGTGCCAGCGACATGGACGACTTCTTCGCCAAGGCAGCGGACATGAACCTGAACGGCATACTCGACCGGGTGAAGGTGCCGTTCCTGGTGACCCATGGCATCAAAGACCGTCAAATCGGTGTCGAATACTCCTATCAAACCTATGACCAGCTCGTGAACAGTCCCAAACGCGAGTTGAAGGTGTTTACAGACCGCGAAGGCGGTGTCGAGCATGTCGGCGCCGACAATATGAGCTTTGGCCGTGATTACATCGCGGATTGGTTCGCCGAAGTCCTGGGCGGTAAGACATCATGAAGCTCGCAACCTTGAAGAACGGTGGTCCGGACGGCAGGCTTCACGTCGTATCGCAGGATCTTAGGCGTGCGGTCCGCGCCGACGATATTGCCGCGACGCTGCAAGAGGCTCTTGATCATTGGGATCATATAGCTCCGAAGCTGCGGCACCTGTCGGATGCGCTGAATGCCGGCGCGGTCTCTGACAGTATTGCGTTTAACGAAGAAGCCGCGATGGCGCCGTTACCCCGCGCCTGGCAGTGGCTGGATGGTTCGGCCTTCGCAAATCATGGCCATCTGATGCAGAAGGCGTTCAATCTGCCGCCGATCGAAACCGCCATGCCGCTGATGTATCAGGGCATGTCGCATCGCTTCCTGGGGGCGGCTGAAGACGTCTGCCTCCCGAGTGTCGATGACGGGATAGATTTCGAAGGCGAGTTCGGCATCGTGACGGACTTCGTCCCGATGGGCACGAAGGCCGAAAACGCACTGCGCCACGTCAAACTCTGTCTTGTCATCAATGACTGGTCATTGCGCGCTATTGCGCCTGTCGAAATGAAAACAGGTTTTGGCTGGATTCAGGCCAAGCCGGCCTGTGCGCTTTCACCCGTCGCAGTCACCCCCGATGTGTTGGGAGAGGCCTGGCGCGATGGCCGTATCTTGACCTCGATGGTGGTCAATCTCAATGGAAAGCCGTTCGGCACTGTCCCTGCCAACGAAATGGGCTTCGGCTTCCACGAACTTATCGCGCACGCGGCCCGCTCTCGCGACCTGCCGGCAGGGACGATCATAGGGTCGGGCACGGTCTCCTCAAGCCGATATGCCGAAGTCGGGTCGGCCTGCATTGCCGAGCGACGCGCCATCGAAACGATCGCGGACGGAAAGCCCTCAACACCGTTCATGCGCCGCGGTGATCGCGTCTGCCTGCACGCCTTGGACCCAAAGATGTTCGGTCGTATCGACCAGAAGGTTTTGGTGCCGGCATGATTTTCAATCTGTTCTCCTCCAGAAAAAAGTCCTCGTCCATGATCAAGAAACACCGCCGTATTGTTACCGGGCATGACGCACGCGGCCGGGCGGTCGTTGAACGTGATGAGCTGATTGAAGGCTATGTCACGCCGACCAAGGATGCGGTGCTGACGTCGTTGTGGGCGACGGACAGCTTTCCCTGCGACAACACCGATCGTCGCGACGGCCGCGATCTTATTACCGGTCTCGTCTGTCCGTCAGGTTCCGTACTGCGTATCGTCGATATGCTGCCACATAGCCGCTCTCCCTTTCACCGCACCACGTCGCTGGACTACGCCATCGTTGTATCGGGCGAAGTCGATATGGAACTGGACGACGGTCTGATGGTGTCAATGAAGGCCGGCGACGTCGCCATGCAGCGCGGAACCATTCATGCCTGGGTCAATCGCAGCGAGGCCCCGTGTTCCATCGTCTTTGTTCTTTTGGGCGCGCACCCGGTGGTGATCGATGGTCAACCCCTCGAACCCACCCCCATGCACGGCATCACGTAGAAAGAGTTTCATGTTCAATATCGTTGGTCTTGAGGAATTGGTCTTTGGTGTCGAGGACATCAAGGGATGCACGCAGTATCTCGTCGACTATGGCCTGACCCCCGTCGTTCTAAGCGAAGTGGGGGGGCGCTTCGAGGCGGCAGATGGTACGGCGGTCATCATCTGGCGCTCGGACCACCCGATGCTGCCCGAACCGATGACGGGCCATCCATCCATCCGGGAAAGCGTCTATGGCGTCGATAACCTGGCGACGCTTGACGCCATAGCTGCCGAGGTCGGCAAGGACCGCGACGTCAGGCGCGGCGCCGATGGCTCTGTGCATTTCCGCGATGAGGAGGGCTTTGCGCTCGGTTTCAAGGTGACGCGCCGTCGGGCGATCGCATCCGCTGTCCGGGCCGCACCTTTGGATCAGGCGGGTGTCCTCCAGGGGATGGCGGTTGTTCCACAGACCCTGTCCCATGTGGTCTATTTCGTGCGCGACTACGCCCGCCAGGAAAGGTTCTACCAGGAACGTCTCGGCTTTATTACCACCGACACCTTTACCGGGGTCGGCCCCTTCATGCGTGCCGCCGGATCGGCGGATCACCATCAGGTCTTTTTCATACAAACCCCGCCCTTCCTCAACGGGGTCGAACACTTCACCTTCCATTTCCAGTCCGGCACGCATGTCATGTTGGCCGGCACGCATTTCGCCAACAAGGGATATCAGTCCTTCTGGGGACCCGGACGGCACATATTCGGCTCGAACTGGTTTTGGTATTTCAACAGCCCCTTCGGCTGCAAAGTCGAATTCGATGCCGAGATGGACCAGCATGACGACAACTGGGTGGCGCGCCACGCGCCAATGACCGCTGACAATGCGCAACTGTTCCTCTTCAGTCAGGCCGAAAAGTTCGTGCCGGGTGGCCCGCCGCCGGGGGGAGCCAAAGCGACCCATGTCTAAGGTGCCGAGCGTCCTTTGCCATCTGGAAGATCTGCCCGTGGGAACGACCCGCGGGTTCGATCCATTGAGGGCAGGGGTCGATACGGTTTTTGCCATTCGCGACGACGCGGGTGTGCGCGTATTCCGGAACATTTGCCCGCATGAGGGAACGCCGCTGGGATGGCGCAAGGATCAGTTTCTGACACCCGACGGAAGTACAATCATGTGCTTCGCTCATGCCGCCCGCTTTGACCGGGTGACCGGGGTTTGCTTTGCCGGCCCCTGTCTTGGAGACCGTCTGGAATTGCTCCCGACCGAAGTCGATGATCTTGGGCGCCTGCTTCTGGTCGACACGGCAACCGTCGTCGCTTCGCCGCGACCTGCGAAATCGAGCCCTTCGCGGCCCAAGCCTGATGCTGTCCATTCCGTTGTCGTCTCGCATATCTACCAGGAAACACCAACGATCCGCGCGCTGCGCATTGAACCACTTCGCGGCGAGAAACTCCCGAAGTTTACCGCCGGCGCCCATATCGATGTCTTTCTACCGGACAACTTAAAGCGCAGTTACTCCATTGCGAGCAGCCCGCTGGCAACAGATCATTACCTTCTGGGCGTAGGTCTGACGCCAGACTCCAATGGGGGATCTCGGGCTGTCCATGGCTTGGCCCGTGGCGATCGGCTGACAATCAGTGGACCTCGCAACGCCTTTCCCCTTGAGGCGCGCGCCAGGCGCTATGTGCTTGTTGCGGCCGGGATCGGGATCACCCCTCTGCTGAGCATGGCAGCGCAACTGCACGCGTCCGAGCAAACATTCGTACTTCACTACTGCACCCGGTCGCGGCGTGACACGGCGTTTATAAATCTCATCCATCAGTCCAGCTTTTGCGACAAGGTTGTCTTCCACTTCAGCGAAGACGGCCCCACTGGACGTCTGAAACCGGCAACTATCCTGGCGGGTTTCGCTCCGCGATCTCACCTTTATACCTGTGGGCCGAGGCCGTTCATGCAGGCGGTGCTGCGCACGGCTGATGAACTGGGGTGGCCGGCAGATAGTCTGCACTATGAATCGTTTTAGCCCTGCTTCACCTGAGGATATCCACAATGACATCTGTATCGCGCCGGAAAATGCTGGTCACAGCGTCCGTCGGCCTTGCGGCCGTATCGAGCCAGGCGCATTCCATGGGCCGAACCAGTACGTTCAAGTTTCCCAAGGATTTCTGGTGGGGTGCGGCGACGGCCGGCCATCAGGTCGAGGGCAACAACACAAACTCGGACAGTTGGTTCGTTGAACACCTTGAGCGTTCTCCGTACGCCGAGTCTTCCGGAGATGCCTGCGACTTCTACAACCGGTTTGAACAGGACATCGCCCTGCTGGCCAAACTCGGATTGAACACGTTCCGCTTTTCACTTGAATGGTCCCGCATTGAGCCGGCAAAAGGTGAGTTCTCCGAGGTGCAACTCAACCACTACCGGAAGGTCGCAGCGACCTGCCGCGAGCATGGTGTCCGGCCGATGGTGACCTTTAACCATTTTACCGCGCCCTTGTGGTTCGCCAAACTGGGTGGCTGGGAAAACCCCGACGCGCCCGTGCTATTTGAGCGCTATTGTGCCCGCGCCGTCAGAGCTGTCGGCGACCTGGCTGCCGCCGCTGCGACCTTTAACGAACCCAATATCAATGCGCTCCTGCGCTGGATCGGCTTGCCGCCCTTCGTGACGGACGGCATGCGACAAGGGCTGGAGGCAGCCGCCAAAGCCGCTAATGTGCCGGTATTCTCTTCAATACCCCTTGCTGAACCGGAGCGCATCGAAGCGCAAATGCTAAAAGCCCATGGACTGGCCTTTGCGGCGATCAAGGCCGGCGCGCCCAATCTGCCAGTCGGTGTTACCTTGGCGATTTCCGACGATCAGGCCGTCGGCGATTCCGTCCAGCGTGACCGCAAACGCGCGGCGCTCTATACATCCTGGCTGGAAGCCGCCAAACAGCACGGAGACTTTTTGGGCGTCCAGACCTATGGCCGCACGCGCTTGGATGCCAATGGCATCATGCCGGTTCCGGAAGGTGCGGAATTGACGCAAATGGGCGAGGAGTTCTATCCTCAGGCTCTGGAACAGACGATCCGTTATGCCTATGCAGCCACCGGCAAGCCCATCTATGTTACCGAAAATGGCGTGGCCACGGACGACGACAGCCGCCGCATTGCCTACATAGACATTGCCCTCGCGGGTGTCAGGAACTGCCTGCGAGACGGGATTCCGGTCAAGGGCTATATCCACTGGTCGCTACTGGACAATTTCGAGTGGACGTTCGGATACGCGAAGCATTTTGGCCTCGTAGCCGTCGATCGGGCGACTCAGGTTCGAACGGTTAAAGGTAGCGCTCTTCACTTTGCAAGGATTGCCCGGAGGAATGCGATTGGATGACAGTCCCTCAATTTGGTGAGTCGTTTTGCGTCCTTAATGCATTGAAAAGTATCAAAAAAAGTTAACGTTTTTACTCGGGCCTCTTTCGAGGGCATCCGGCAACGTATAACGGCTCTTGATGGAAAGATATAAAATATATCAATTTTGTGGATCGATATAGCCACGTTATGATGATTCCAGACACCCACTCCCGATCACAAGAGGGGAGGGGCCATCTCAGGGAAAACATGGCATGATATCTCGAATTTCCAGGTTAGCGTTGTTCACGTCGGCGCTCGCAATCTCGACCTCCGCCTTCGCTCAGGACGCACCGGCTCCGGCCCCGGAGCCAGAAATCGATGCAACGGAGATCATCGTGACGGCCCAGCGCCGTCCGGAACGGTTGCAAACTGTGCCTGTCAGCGTAACGCCCGTCAGCGGGAACTCACTGCGCGATAAGGCATTGAGCAACCTGACGCAGTTGCAACTGGCAGCCCCCAGTTTGGCCGCCGGCGGTGACGGCAACTTCTCGGTCCGCGGCGTGGGTACGCTTTCGTTCTCTCAGAGCCTGGAGTCGAGCGTCGCACTTGCCGTCGACGAGGTAAACCTTACCAATGCCGGCCTTGCGGTCGATTTTTACGACATTGCGCAGGTTGAAGTGCTCAACGGGCCGCAGGGGCTCCTGTTCGGCAAGAACGCTTCGGCGGGTCTTCTGAACGTCACGACGAATCGGCCGAAAATCGGCGTCTTCGGCGGCACGATCGAGGTCGAAGGCGACTATCGGCCCACGGCTGCGGATCGCAGCACAGGCGTCATCACGCGTGGCAGCCTGAATATTCCCTTGACCGGCACGTCGGCCTTGCGGATCAGCGGACTCTACAGCGATCAAGATCCGATCATGGACTATCAAGGTAGCCATGCCGGCACCGCGCAGTTGGGCGCACGTCGCGCCGCCTTGCGGGGCAGATACCTGTGGCAGGCCAGCGACAAGTTCTCGTTGAACGCCATCGTCGATTACAGCGAGGACCGTGGCGTCGGCGGCTTTTTCGACACCACCTTCCGCGAGCTTGGCGCGGGGACTACGCAGACCGGGGCCCTCGCAGGCGATGGCATCACGGCCGGCCCGGAAAACATTGAAATCGGAGGGGATGCACCCTACTACCGCAATGTACGCCGGACGGGCGCGCAGCTTAAGCTTAGCTACGTGCTAGAGAATGGCTTGGAGATCTCCGACATTATCGCCTTCAAAGGATTGAAGCGAAACCAGCAGTTGGACACGGACTACACGGGTCTCAATGGCGCGAACGTAAATCACAACACGACGTCGTACGGGCAGTATTCGAATGAACTGCGCGTGGCGCTGCCGAGCGGCGATCGCCTGAGCGGGCAGGCGGGTATCTACCTGTTCCACAGCGACTTGGCCACCGACGCGCAGATTGCCGGCAACAACTACCTGCCGCCCTTCGTTTACAGCGGATTCCCGTTTTGCGTCGGCGCGACCGCCGTCCCGGGCGCTTTCCCGCCGACCTGTTCCGTTTCGAACGAAGCCTTCCTCGGCAACGACCACAAGGTGGACCAGGTCGCCGACGCCTTGGCTGTGTTCGGTCAGTTTACGTACAAGGCGACAGAGAAGCTGCAGCTTATCGCCGGCGCCCGCTTTACCAATGACAAGATTGCCATCGATCTCGTGCAAAACCAGCACAAGTATTTCGTTACCCTGGGCATCCCTTACGCCGGATCGCAAAGCTACTCCGTTGACAATCTGAGCTGGAAGGTGGGGGCGCAATACAATTTCAACCGCCAGGCCATGACCTATCTAACGGTCGGTCAGGGCTACAAAGGCCCTGGTTTCAACGACAATGCCGTTTCCCCGACCGGGTCGTTGGTGGTTCGTCCGGAAATCAACGACACGGTTGAGGCCGGCGTTAAGTCGACCTGGTTTAACCGCAAGCTGACCTTCAACGCCTCGGTCTTCTCGCAAAAGTTTTCGGACTACCAGGTTCAGTCGCTTGACCTGACCACATCCTCGTTCATCACGCAGAACGCGGCGGTCGTCAAAAGCCAGGGCGCCGAGGTAACCCTGATCGGTAAGCCGATCGAAGGGCTGACCCTGAGCGCAAATCTCTCTTTCCTGGACGCCAAGTTCGAGGACTTCCCAGGAGCGCAGTGTTATCCGACGCAGGGCTGCCTTACCTTCAACGCCAAGGGTCTGACCCTGCCCGGATCGCCGAAATTCGCCAGTACGACCGAGGCCAGCTACACCTTTGCTCTGCGCGATGGTATTGACGCCTTTGTAGGGGCGTCGCTCTACCACCGGGACGCGGTCTATTATTCCATCTTCCAGGCGCCAGGAACCTATTATGGCGCGGTGGATATCGTGGGCCTGAACGCTGGCATTGATACGGCCAAAGGCTGGCGCCTTGCGATTTTCTGCAAGAACTGCACGGATGTCCGCATGCCGGTCGTGATCGCCGTCGACAACGCCGACGCGTTTGCAGGGGTCACGTCCTACACCCAGAACTTCGGCTACAACTCCTTCCGAACTGTCGGCGTGCAAATCAGCCGCGACTTCTAGTGCCCAAGGCGGTCTGCGACAGACCTTTAACGTCGCAGACCGCCCTTCACGCGAATTCGTATTCCGAAGGGTAAAATAATGCACAAGGTTCGCACGTCAAACCACGCCGTCTTCACCGGCTTGTCGGTGTCTCTGTTCGCCGCGCTCATGGCCTATACGCTCGCGTCGTCGCAATCCTCATTTGAAGCCCATGCTGCCACTCTGGGCATGGGGTGTACGCGGGTCATATACGACTTTCTCCCGATAGGCCCAATTCGGCCCTGAACGCCATGGAGATGGTCTTCCGTCGCGCTTGATCGAGCTTTGGTTTGCGCATCCCGAACCACATATAAGGAGTTCCTATGGTCCCTCTAACACGCATCGCACTGACGGTTCTTTGCGCGACATGCCTGACAACGGCACCACATTCGCGTGCCGAAACGCCACCCGCACCCGTTCTCTCACTCGTCTTTGAGGAAGTTGTCACATTGGGGGAGCCTGTGACACCCGGCAACACACCCCTGGGCGGACGCAACATGATACCCATCACAGGCGGAAGCTTCGAGGGGCCAGGCGACGGTACTGGTATCAAGGGCACCATTATCCCGGGAGGATGGGACTGGCAGTTGGCGCGCGCGGATGGCTGCCTCTCTATATAGGCCGACTACATGCTGAAAACGGACGATGGCGTCGTTATCAATGTGATCAACCAGGGCGTCGCATGCAGACCTTCAGATGGCGCGTCGACCGTGCCAATCTTTACGTCGCCGGTCTTCGAGGCACCCTTGGGAAAATATCAATGGCTTGGACAAGGCAGTTTCATTGGCACGCTTGAACCCGCGGATTCTGCCGCCGGTCCTGCCGTGCGCATCCGCTTTTACCGTGCCGGATAGAGGGGCTCGTGGCGCACGAACGCGTATCTTCTACCGCCAATGCCCGCGAAAATCGCCTCGCCCCAGGGTGACGTCCCATTGCGTAGGCGTAATCCGATTATCCAGGGAGCGGCGCGACAGCGACTTTCCATGTTCGGGAAGGTGAATCTGGTTCGCCCGCCGATCACTGACGTCGACAGGTCGACAATCGCGACGAACTTGAAAACCCTTCTTACAGCGCGTCGTGATGGGTGGGAGCGATCTCATTTGTGACCTGTAAGCTGGCTAGCACCGGGAATGCTCGTGACAGTCGCGAATAGGTATGCAACATATCAAAAAAAGAGGAGGCTTCAGGCCATGAAAACGTGGGTCGTCAGTATCTTTGCCATCACGACACTTCTGGCCGCGCCGGCCGCTTTGGCGAAGAGCCCGGACCTGGAAGCCCGATGCGGCGCCCTGGCCGGGGAGACTCTGAGCTTCAATGGCGACCAGGCACGCATCGTGTCTGCGACCCATAAGACCGAAGGCGCGCCCTTCACGATAAGCAGCTTTGCCGGCGAGGTGCGCATGAACCTGCCGGCGCATTGTGACGTCTTTGGGATCATGCACGAACGCACCGGTCAGTTCGGACAGACCTATGCTATTCGCTTTCATATGCGCCTGCCGATAAAGTGGAACAATCGCATGGTGTTTCAGGGCGGCGGCGGCAGCAACGGTGTCGTCGGCGATGCGCTCGGGCCTCTGGCGACCTCGGGGCCCACGGCCATCGAACGGGGCTTTGCTGTAATCAGCCAGGATTCCGGCCACGACAATGCGACCAATTCCGACCCGGCGCGCAACGGCGAACTGGCGTTCGGCTTCGATCCCCAGGCCCGGAACGATTACGGCCATACCTCGCTCAAGGCCTCGGCCGACGCCGCCAAGGCGCTGATCAAGACCTTCTACGGCAAAGGTCCGCGCTATAGCTATTTTGTCGGCTGTTCCAAGGGCGGACAGGAGGGCATGACCTTCGCCCAGTACTACCCCGAAATGTTCGACGGTATCGTCGCCTCGGCACCCGGTTTCTCGTTGCCCCGCGCTGCGGTCGCCGAAGCCTGGGACGTTGACGCCTTCGCCTCCCTCGTCGCCGACGAGGCTGGCCACGTCAACCTGCAGGATCTGCCCAAGGCGTTTTCGAATGCCGATTTCAAACTGGTACATGCTGCCATCGTCAAGGCCTGTGACGAAGGCGACGGCATTGCCGACGGCATGGTGCTGAATGTCCTGGCCTGTCGCGACGAAGATGTGGTCTCACAACTGAGCGCCGTTCAATGTGCGGGCGCCAAGACCGCCACCTGCCTTGCCGGGGCGCAGATCTCCGTGCTTCGGCGCGTCATGGGAGGTGCTAGCAACAGCAACGGCCGGCAGCTTTACGCTGGCTGGTTCTGGCCGTCGGGTGTCGCCAGCGACGCCTGGCGGATGTGGAAGATCGGCTCCGAAGACGGCCGTATTCCTGCACTCAACGTCCTTTTGGGCGGTGCTTCCCTGGCCTCGGTTTTCACGACACCGCCGACGGCGCTGGGCGACCCGCAAAGCCGCCTCGACTATATGCTGGCGTTCGATTTTGATCGCGATGCCGGCAGGATCTATACCGCCAGTCCTCCCTTCCAGCACTCCGCCTGGGCCAGCATCGCCTCGCGGTCGACCGACCTGTCGGCCTTCCGTGCCCGCGGCGGCCGGCTGATCGTGCCGCATGGCGATTCCGATCCCGTCTTTTCCCTGAAAGACACACTGGACTGGTTCGACGAAGTCGACGATCGCAATGGCGGCCGGGCGGGTGACTTCGTGCGGGTGTTTGCCATCCCCGGCATGTGCCACTGTGGCGGCGGCCCCGCCACTGATCAGTACGACATGTTCACCGCTTTGGTGGCCTGGGTCGAGAACGGCAAGGCGCCGGATTCGGTCGTCGCCACCGCCGGCCCCGGAACGCCTTGGCCGGGCCGCCAGCGCCCGTTGTGCGCCTATCCGCAAACCGCCCACTATCGTGGCGGTGATGTCGAAAAAGCTGACAGCTTCTCCTGTCAGGCCGGTTGACGGAAAAAGAAAAACCTCCTGCCAGAAGCGATTTTTTCGCTCCGGCAGGAGGGCCTGCAAACGGCGCCGCGCGCTGGCGCGGCGCCGTCCACACATTTCCAGTTTTTTAGAAGCGGGATGAGTTTTGATGGAATCAAAACCCCGCTCTAAGTTTTTGTTTTGTCGCGCAATTTATCCGAAAAGTGCTGCACACTTTATCGGATTGCGCTCTAGAAGCGGTAGCCCAGGCCGATCGAGACGACCGAGGGATCCAGCGTGACATCGGAGGACAGTGCGCCACTATTGATCTTGGCGTCCGTGCTGTAGAATACCTTCTTGTAGTCGATATTCAGCACCAGATTGTCCTTTAGCTTGACGTTGGCGCCGGCCTGAACCGCCGTGCCAAGGCTGCTCTTGAGGCGAACCTTGAAGCCGTTCAGGTCCTTGCCGCCGTACCAACTCATATAGTTGATGCCCGCGCCGAGATAGGGGCTCACCTTTCCACCGGTGTTAAAATGGTACTGCGCGGTGATCACCGGCGGCAGCACCCAGGTTTCATGGACTTCGACATTCGTGCCGGTACCGACCGCCTTGATGGTGTGCTTCGACGTCCCGAGAATAGCTTCGACGGCCACATGATCTGTGACGAAGTAGGTAAAGCCGAGGGTAGGGACGGTGCTGTCGCTGACCGCAACGTCCAGTCCGCTGTCCGCGCCGGCTGCCGTGACGATCGCGCCCGATGCGTCCGGTGCCACCGTTGTCGCCCGTGCCGTCACCTGCCAGGTCCCTTTCAGTCCCGCGTCCTGTGCTGTGGCGGCACCACAGACTCCCGCCAGAGCCATAATCCCTATAAACATTGTGGTTTTTTTGGCATCCATCATGGCTTTCTCCTTTGCAGCCGTTAACGGCCCCGCTGATAGACTCGCGTGGTTCGGGTTTCACCTGTACAACATGTCGCGCGTCAGGTTGACGCAGTCATTGCGAGTACATGGGTGTAAAAAATAAGTAAAAGTACGTATGATTGGTCGAGATGCTTTCGATTTTTGATGTTTTTATGCATCTTTTGGCGACATTTTTACAGACATTTGATCTGGATCAATTTGGTTCAGGTCTGAACCCGCCGCTAGTGATCGGAATCGGGTGTCGTTCTGCTGCCTTGTTGGGTAGTTGGCCGCGGCCGTTGCAGCATGTGCGATGCCACGGGAGTGACGGAAATATCGTGGTTTTGATCTAAGACAAGGCGGAGCACGATGGATTGCGTATGGCAGGAGCAGGGGTGGCCAGCCTCAATCACGCGTTTATCTGGCTGCCTATCGTGATTCCGTCCGAACCCGGAAAGGACAGCTGAGATGCCATCTACCGAACGATCCTGGCAGGACCATGACCATCTGCAATGGCTGAGCAAGGAGGCGCCACGTTACACGAGCTATCCTTCCGCTCATCATTTCGAGCGCGTCTCCCCCGCGACCTATTCCGGCTGGCTGCAGTCTCTCACACCGGATCAAAGCGTCGGCCTGTACGTTCATGTGCCGTTTTGCGAACAGATGTGCTGGTTCTGCGGTTGCAATACCCAGATCACCCGGCGTTATGATCCGGTCGAGGCCTATGTCGACAACCTGCTGACCGAAATCCGTCTCCTGGCCGGTGTCCTTGGGTTCCGGCCGCGCGTTCACGCCCTGCATTTCGGCGGTGGCTCGCCCGGCATGCTGACACCGGAAAGTCTCACACGGCTGATGACGGCCTTATTCGAAACCTTTGATATCCGTGATAACGCGGAGATATCGATCGAACTGGACCCGCGCCGCGTCACTCGGGAGAAGGTCCTGGCCTATGCGCTTTTGGGCTTCAACCGCGTCAGTCTGGGCGTGCAGGACACGCAGGCTCAGGTTCAGGCGGCGATCAACCGGATTCAGCCGATGGACCAAGTCAAAAAGACTTGCGATCTGCTGCGCGCCCACGATATCTCCGAAATCGGCATCGACCTGATCTATGGCTTGCCGCACCAGACGGCTAACAGTCTTGAACACACCCTGGAGGACGTGGCGAAACTGGCCCCTAACCGGATCAGTGCCTTTTCCTATGCCCATGTCCCGTGGGTGAAGAAGCACCAGCGCCTGATCGACGCGACGACCCTGCCCGACACGGGTGAGAAGGCGCTGCAATACCTCCAGATTGACACCCAGTTGCAGGCCATGGGGTATGCCGGCGTCGGCATCGACCACTTCGCACGTGCAGACGATGGTCTGGCCCGGGCGGTTCGCGACGGCACGCTGCGGCGCAATTTCATGGGTTATACGGATCTGCCCAACGATCGTCTCATTGGGCTGGGCGCGTCCTCCATCAGTAATCTAGACCAGGGTCTGGCGCAAAACATTGCCCAGGCCACCAGCTACCAGAGTTCGGTGACCACTGGCGTGCTGCCGACCGTCCGCGGCTGGACCTACCACGGTGACGATCGCGTTCGCGGTGAAATCATAAGCCAGCTGATGTGCTTTTTCCGCGCCGATGTGGGCGAAATACTCACCCGCCATGGTTATCCCTTTGGCCATCTCGATGAGGAAATCGAAGCCTTGGGCGAGTATGTCGAGGCCGGACTTGTTTCGGTCGACAAACGTGTCGTCACCTTCGACAATCCGTTGAAAATGCTCGTTCGTCCAGTGGCCTGTACCTTCGACCGTTACGCCCGGCGTGAGAATGGGCCACAGCGCTACTCAAGAGTGGCATGACCGGTCATGAAATCTTAAGCTGCCCCTGCAATCCTTTGCAGAATTAAACGGGGGTTACCTGTGAAGTGGCGCTTTAAGGATGTGAAATCGTGGCTGGACCCCCTCGCCATTGGCGTCGGCGCAACCATCTTTGCAGGTTCCGTCGTTGCGGGCGGATTTATCTATCAACGCACGGTCGAGCAACTCGATAGCATCGTTGACGGGCGTTTACGCAATCTGGCGGTCATGGCAGCGGACATGACCAATGCCGAACAGCACGCGACCATGGTCCGTCCCGAACAAAAGACCGGCCCGGAATATCAACACCTGATCGCCCCCTACCTGAGCATTCTTCGGGCAAATGACGACCTCATCTATGTTTATACCGTCGTCCCGTGCAGTGGTGGGGCCTGCATCGTTCTCGATGCTGCATTGCCGCGTCAGGGCGAGGCGGTCGTGCCATCGGACGTCATGCAGGTGTACGAACAACCCTCCCCAGCTCTGGTCAAGGCGCTACGATCCGGGCAGGCCGTTGTCGAGAGTGAGCCCTATACCGATGAATACGGCACCTTCCTGAGCGCCTACGCGCCGATGTATCGCAACGGCGCCCAGATCGGCATTGTCGGTGTCGATATGAGTATTCGCCAATATCAGGCAAAGGTCGCGCAAATCCGCGGCGCCCTCGGAGTGGGCTTGCTTCTTGCCGCGGCGTTCGCACTGGGCTTCGCGGCGCTCATCACCGCTCTGCGGCGTCGAAACGCCGACCTCCAGGGAAAATACCGTTCGATCATCACGCACATATCCGTCGTGATTTTCGAATGCCGCCTGGACGATAACCTGACCGTCCAGTTCATCAACAGCTATATCGAAACCCTGACGGGTTATCCGTCATCGGATTTTGTCAGGGGCAAGGTCCGGCACTTCGCCGATCTTATCCCGGAAACGGAACGGCCTGCGGTGCTGCAGGGCGTCAGGCGCCAACTCGACACAGCGGATCGTTTTGAAATCGAATTCCGTCTTCAGCCGCGAACCGTGGCTGGTGGTGGTTCTCGGCGGCCTGTCTGGGTTCGCGTCAACGGTCACGTCAAAGCTAGAGAAACCGATGGTGCCATCACCATCGAGGGTTTCATGCAGGACATTACCCTGCGCAAGGCCACGGAGGCCAAGGTAGCGGAAAGTGAAAAGCAGTTCCGCGCTCTTGCCGACAGCACGCCGAACCTGTTGTGGATTACTGATCTCGACGGCGATTGTGTCTTCTTCAACCGCACCTGGCTGGATTTTCGCGGCCAGGCGTTGAACGATGAAACGGATGCGGGGTGGCTGGCCCATGTCCATCATGAAGATGTCGCCGCCTGTACCGAAAAGTTCTCAGAGGGCGTCGCGCAGCAAGCGGCGTTTCAGTGCTGGTTCCGCCTGAGACGCGCCGATGGCGATTACCGCTGGATGCTGGCCAACGCCACGCCGCGCCTGAACAGTGCCGGACGCTGTGAAGGCTTCATCCTGGCGGCCACCGACATCACGGATCGCAAGGCGTTCGAGACACGTCTGAAGCGGACAGCCCAGCATTTAGAACTCTTCTTCCGCCATACGCCGGCGGCCATTGCGGTTTTCAACATCGAACTGCGCCACCTGATGGTTTCGGAGCGCTGGCGCAGTGATTTTGGCCTGTACGATAGTGATCCGATCGGGCGCACCCTGTATCAGGTAGCGCCGGCCCAGGCAGAATACTGGCATGATGAGCATCGCCGCTGTCTCTCGGGTGAGATCGTCACCAATTCCGGCGCTTTGGTGCCCATGCCGGGCGGGGGCGAGGAGTGGATCAGCTACGCCTTTCACCCCTGGTACGAGGACGACATGGTGATGGGGATCATCATGTTTACCGAGGTCATCACCGAGCGTAAGCGGCTTGAGGGGGAATTGACACAGCATCGCGACAACCTTCAGTCGCTTGTTGAGGCCCAAACCTCGGACCTGCGCCAGGCCAAGGAACAGGCAGAAGCCTCGGTTCGGGCCAAGTCGGAATTCCTCTCGAACATGTCGCATGAGTTGCGCACGCCGATGCACGCTATCCTGAACTATGCCGCCATGGGGGAGAAGCGCCTGACGGGTCTGCCGTCGGGCGATGGTGTCGACAAGCTGACCAAGTACCTGGGCAATATCCGGACGGCCGGCACGCGACTTTTGGGACTTCTCAACAACTTGCTGGATCTGGCCAAGCTGGAATCCGGCAAGATGACCTTCGACCTGGCCCCGACGGATTTGCGCGGGGTCGTGGAACAAAGCTGCATGGAACTCGATTCCCTGGTCAAGGCGCGGCAACTCCATCTGGACGTCGAATGGAACGCGGCTGACACCGTTATCACAGTTGATCGGGGCCGCTTGATCCAGGTCATGGTCAATCTTCTGTCCAATGCGATCAAGTTTTCCCCAGAAGGCGGAAATGTCTCCGTCGCCGTTGAGGAGGACCGCTATGGGCTCATCTGCACCGTGAGCGACGATGGTCCGGGCGTTCCTGAAGGTGAACTGGAACACATTTTCGAAACCTTCGTGCAGTCGAGCGAGACCCGATCGGGTGCCGGCGGTACCGGACTGGGCCTGTCGATCTGTCGTCAGATCGTCGGTGCGCACGGCGGCAGAATCTGGGCCGAAAATCTTCATCCCAAAGGCGCGCGCCTGGCCTTTACCCTGCCCAGAGAAAGGACCGCGATCGCCCTGGCTGGATAGCGGGGTGGCAACGCGGAGTCAGAACGACATGAATGATCAAACTCGTCCCAAAATTCTGGCCGTGGATGATGAAGACTTCAATCTGGATATTCTGGGAGAAATCCTGGACGAAGCCGGATATCAGCCCGTCCTGGCCGTTGACGGGCGCGAGGCCCTTGCCCTGTTGGAACTTCATCCCGACATTGAGGTCATCGTCCTTGACCGAATGATGCCAAACATGGACGGCATGGCCTGCCTGGCGGCCTTGAAGTCTGATGCCCGCTGGCGCGACCTGCCCGTTATTATGCAGACGGCTGCGGCTTCGCACGATCAGGTCCGGCAGGGTATCGAGGCGGGGGTGTTCTACTATCTCACCAAGCCCTACGCAGCGGACATTCTCCTCAGCCTCGTGCGCTCCGCCCTCGACGATGCTCGTCGCCGCGCCGACCTCCTGGGCGATGTCCGCCGGCAGCGCACAGTCCTCGGACTGATGCAGCACGGCATTTTTCGCTTTCGCACCCTGGAAGAGGCCCGCAATCTCTCGGTATTCATCGCCAACTGTTTCCCCGACCCCGAACGTGTCGTTTACGGCCTCAGCGAGTTGATGATCAATGCCGTCGAACACGGAAATCTTGGCATCACCTATGCCGAAAAGACCCGGCTCCTGCTGGAAGGGGACTGGGAAAACGAGGTGGTGCGCCGATTGAACGCTCCAGATAAAATCGATTGCTACGCCTGGTTGACGCTCGACGCGGGGCCCGGCGCCATCAGCGTGACACTTCAGGATTCAGGCGCAGGCTTTGCCTATCAATCCTATCTCGAACTCAGCCCAGAGCGTGCAACGGATCCGCACGGACGTGGCATTGCTACGGCCAGGTTGATGTCGTTCGACGAACTGACCTACGAAGGTAACGGCAATAGGGTGCGGTGTATCGTTGGCCTGACAAACCACTGACGGCCGCCTTAAGGTTAACGAGAGTAAATTGAATAGAAAAAGTACGCAAAAACAAGCCTAAAATTGATATATGTCAATTACGAAGTCGATTTGTGGCAATTTTGGCTAATAATTTTAACGATAAATAACGTGACTCATTAAACCGACGGAAACCAATCTTCTATACTAATGAAATGGATTGCAGCGCTGAAGTAATCGGCGCGACGGAGTTCGTTTCATGTTCGTTGTCTCCCTGCCGGGTGTCGTGGACACCGCCGCCGTCGACAGTCTGAAAGACTGCCTGATCGCGCAGCTACAAAGCAAAGCCTCGTGCCGCCTTGACGGCGGCTCTGTCGAGCGTATCGGCACGGCGGGACTGCAACTCCTGTGGTCAGCGAAGCAAAGTTTTTGGCGATGGTGGACTGGAATTTGACCTGTCGCCGCGCTCCCCGGCTCTTTGTCAGGCCCTGGCTGTTGCCGGCCTCGACGGACCCAGTCATTTCAACATCACCCCGGAAGCTCAATAACAATGGCAAGACGCGTACTGGCTGTCGACGATTCCAAGACTATGCGGGACATGGTCAATTTTACTCTGCGCAATGCGGGCTTTGAGGTTTTTGAAGCTGAGGACGGAGTCAAGGCTCTCGCCCTCGCAAAGACCCAGTCCGTCGATGTCGTGCTGACGGATATCAATATGCCGAACATGGACGGGGTTACCCTGGTCAAGGAGCTGCGCGCCCTGCCGCAATTTCGTTCGACACCCATTCTGGTCCTGACGACCGAAGGCAATGAAGACAAGAAGATGGCCGGTCGCGCCGCCGGGGCGACGGGTTGGATTGTCAAGCCCTTTGCTCCCGACAAGCTGATTGCCGTTGTGAACAAGGTTTGCCCGTAAAACCGTATGTCGACCGAAGCCCGCAACGATTACGCTCAGTTTCGCCAGACCTTCTTCGCCGAGAGCGCGGAGATGCTGGCAGATATGGACGAACGCCTGGAAGCCCTGAAGACGGGTCGCCTCGACCGTGAGGAACTGGACGCTGTTTTTCGCGCCGTTCATTCGATCAAGGCCGGCGCGGGCATGTTCGACTACCGCAGCCTGGTCGACTTTGCCCATGGCTTCGAAGCCCTGCTGGATCGCCTTCGCGACGGCCGCATGTCCGTCAACGCCACGGTTGGTGGGCTGATTATCCGTGCCGCTGACATCCTGGCGGAACTGGTCGCGGCTGCTCAGGCCGAGCGGGCGGCGCCATCCGGCATGGGGGCTGACGTTATGGTCGCCATCAACGGATTGTTAGGGGAGGGGGCGACGCCGGTCACTCCTGCCATCGCTCCCGTCGAAATTCGTGACGACACTCACCGCGTAGAGATACGGTTCACGCCCCATGCCGATTTGATGCGCAAGGCGAACGAGCCCTTGCTGCTCATCCGCGAATTGTCGGGCCTGGGACACCTCAAGACCGTCTGTGACTCTAGTCGTGTTCCAGAGTTGGAGTCGATCAACAGCGACGACTGCTACCTGTCGTGGACCTTCGAACTTGAGACCACCGCTGGTGATGACGCGATCCGCGAGGTCTTCGAGTTCGTCGAGGATGACGCCGAGATCGCCATTGTTCGCGCCTTGGCTGAGGCACAGGATGAAGGCTTTGGTCTGTGGCTGGATACTGAGGTTGCAGACGTCGCACCTGGCCCCGTCGCGCTCACCAGCGATGAGCCGGGTGGCAAGCGCCCGCCGGCACAGACCTCAATCCGTGTCGACCTGTCGCGTGTAGACCGTCTGGTCAATATGGTGGGCGAACTGGTGATCTCTCAGGCCATGCTGCGTCAGGAACTAGCGACGCACAACCTGCCCGTCGTCGACGGGCTGGAATCGCTCGACGTCCTGACCCGCGAACTGCAGGACTGCGTCATGGCTATTCGCATGCAGCCGGTGCGTTCCGTCTTTGCCCGCATGCCACGTCTGGTCCGTGACGTAGCGGCCCGTCTCGACAAGCAGGTTCGCCTGGTCATGGTTGGTGAGCAGACAGAACTCGACAAGACAGTGCTCGAAGAACTGTCGGATCCCCTGACCCACATGATCCGCAACAGCGTCGATCATGGCATCGAGGCGCCTGCCATCAGGATCGCAGCCGGCAAACCGGCTGAGGGAGCCCTGACCCTTTCTGCCAGCCATGTCGGCAGCAATATCCTGATCCAGATCGAGGACGACGGCGCCGGGATCGACCGTGCACGTCTGGTCGCCAAGGCTGTCGAAAAGGGCATTGTCGCGCCGGGCGCGGTCCTCAGCGACGACGAAATCCTCGATCTGATCTTTGCCCCCGGTTTTTCAACGGCCGAGACGGTTTCCGATGTGTCCGGTCGTGGCGTTGGTATGGACGTTGTTCGGCGCAATATCCAAAAGATCGGCGGCCGCATCCAGGTCAGTTCCATTGCCGGCAAGGGCACGCGCTTTACCCTGATCATCCCCCTGACTCTGGCGGTACTGGACGGCATGCTGATTTCGGTCGGCACCGAACGTTACATCCTGCCCCTGACCTCGATCATCGAAAGCTTCCGCCCGGCAGCGGCGCAGGTTCGCCAACTGTCGGGCGGCGGCCGCATCGTCAACGTCCGCGGCGAATTTGTCCCGCTTCTGGGCCTTGGCCGTGTGTTTGGCGTCAGTGACGCTATCTGCGATCCGGTCCACGGACTGGTCGTCCTGACCGAAACCGCAACCGGCGGACGGTTGGGGTTGGTCGTCGACGGTCTTATCGGCCAGCAGCAGGTGGTCATTAAATCCCTGCAGACCAATTTCACCGCCGTACCGGGCATATCCGGCGGAACCATTCTGGGTGATGGCCGCGTTGCCCTCATTCTCGACATTGAACAACTGGCCAGCCTTGAGGAGACCGCTGCATGAGCGAACTTCTGCGAACCTACGAAGACACCCTGAGCGCCATCGGGCGAGGTACCGATGGTAACGGGTTGCGTCAGTTCATCAGCTTCCGCGTCGGGGCGGAGGACTACGCCATCGACATTCTGGCGGTCCGCGAGATCAAGGGCTGGACCCAGACGACGGTCCTGCCGAACCAGCCCGACTATGTCCGCGGCGTGCTGAACCTGCGCGGCGCCATCGTTCCGGTGTTCGACCTGCGCAGCCGCTTTGGCCAGGGCGCGACCGAAGCCACGGCCAAGCATGTCGTGGTGATCGTCGCGGTTGGAGAGCGGCTGATCGGTCTTTTGGTCGATCAAGTCAGCGACATACTCAGCGTTTCGCCCGACAGCATCGGCGCGGTCCCGGAAACCTCCCTGCGCGGCGACCACCGCTACCTGGCCGGCATCATCACCCAGGGAGACGCCCTCGTGGTGCTGCTCTCACTCGACACCCTTTTCGACACGATGCCGGGCGAACAGCCGGCACACGAAACCGCCGCCTGACAACGGCACCAGAGGAAGAAATCCATGCTTTCGTTGAACAATATAAAGCTTCGCGGCAAACTGGCCCTGATCGTTGGCACCCTCAGCGTGCCTCTTGTCATCATGTCGGGCCTGTTTATCAATACCAATCTTCAGGATATCGGCTTCGCTGAAAAGGAAAAGGTCGGCACGGCCTATCTGCGCCCGGTGTGGCAGTCCTTGTCGTCGCTCTATGCCGCCGTCGAAGATGGCCAGGCCCCGCAAGCCCACCTCAAGGGCGTTGACCTGGCTGAATCCGCCGCCTTGGCCCAAAAACTTGGCATCGAGCCGGTCTACCAGGACACCCGCAAGGCCTTGGACGCCATCGGCTTTCCAGCACGTCCGATCGAATCGGCGCAGGCGGCGTCCGGCGCCGTTACGGCCTTATCGAACCTCGTAACGGAAACGGGTAATCTGAGCAATCTTACGCTCGATCCCGACCTCGACACCTACTACCTGCAAAACATCATAACCGTGAACCTGCCCTCCGTGGGCGGACAAAACAACGATGTCTATCAGACGATTCTGGCGCAGGTCGACCAACCGACAACGTTGAAGTTTGCTGTTGAATTGGGAAGCGAACTTGGATCATTGGGCGAAGCCCGAGATGCAACCTCGACCTCGGTACAAAGTGCCTTGAAGGGAACCAAGGACCAGGCTTTGGCCGGCCGCATCAACCCCGCATTGGCAACCTTTACCGCAGCAAGCGACGCCTATGCCAATCAGGGCAAGGCCTTGCTGGAGCGTGTCGAGGCGGGCGGACGTGTCACGCGGGCCGATATTGAGGCGCTCCTGCCGCTTCACGAGGCGCTCGAAGCCTCAGCCGACACGCTGTGGACGACCTCGGCCGATGAACTCGACCGCCTGCTCCAGGCTCGTATCGATGGCCTTTGGCTGAACATGTTGACCCTGCTGGGAATCGCCGGCGCTATCGCCGCCGCAGCCCTGGGGCTTGCCGTCTATATCGCCCTCGAAATTTCCGGCACCCTGGGCCGTATGAGCAACGTCATGACACGCCTCGCCAGTGACGACTTCGATGTGACCGTGGTTGGGGCCCAGCGCCGCGACGAAATCGGCGCCATGGCCAAGAGCGTGGAAATCTTCAAGCAAAATGGCATGTCCAGCAAACGCGTCGCCGCAGAAAACCTGCGCATCAAGGTGGCGCTCGACAATTGCTCGACCAATGTCATGATGGCCGATCCCGAAGGCAAGATTATTTATCTGAACACATCCGTGCGTGCGATGATGACGAATGCGGAAAGTGACATGCGCGCCGCTTTGCCGAACTTCGACGCGTCGAAGCTGGATGGCGCAAACATCGATGTCTTCCATAAAAATCCAGCCCATCAGCGTGGTATGCTGGAGCGGCTGACGGCGACTTTCAAAACCCAGATCAAGGTTGGCACGCGTCAGTTCGACCTGATCGCCAGTCCTGTTATTGATGACGCCGGTCAGCGCCTCGGCTCGGTCGTCGAATGGAAGGACATTACGGCTGAAAAGCACATCGAGAGCGAAGTCGATCGCGTCGTCCAGGCCGCCGTCGCTGGTGACTTTAGTGAACGCCTGGAACTTGAAGGCAAGACTGGCTTTATGCGCAACCTGGCCGAGGCGATGAATCGCCTGTGCGAAAACACGGCCGAAAGCCTGAACGAGGTTTCGATCCATCTTGGCTATCTTGCCGAAGGTGACCTGACCCGCCGTATCGAGCATTCTTACAGCGGCCTGTTCGAAGACCTGAAGAACAAGCTGAACGAAACGTCCGACAAGCTCTGCGTCATCGTCGAGCAGGTCACGGCCGGTGCCGGAGAGATCAAGGTCGCCACCGCCGAAATCACTGCCGGTACCAACGATCTGTCGCAACGTACCGAACAGCAGGCCTCCAGCCTTCAGGAAACGGCCTCGTCGATGGAGGAGATAGCCTCCACCATCAAGCAGAACGCCGACAATGCGCAACAGGCCAGCAAGCTGGCGGGCACGGCTTCCAGTGTCGCCGGCAAGGGCGGTGAGGTTGTATCTCAGGCGGTTCAGGCGATGTCGCGTATCGAAGCCTCGTCGCAGAAGATCTCGGATATTATCGGCGTCATCGACGAAATTGCTTTCCAGACCAATCTACTAGCGCTGAATGCCGCCGTCGAAGCCGCGCGGGCAGGGGATGCCGGCAAGGGGTTTGCCGTTGTCGCCGCCGAGGTTCGCTCTCTGGCCCAGCGTTCGTCGGGTGCCGCCAAGGACATCAAGACGCTGATTGCCGCCTCTGGCTCGGAGGTCAAGGACGGTGTCAAACTGGTCAACGATGCCGGTGGCGCGCTCAGCGAAATCGTCGGCTCTATCCGTCAGGTGGCGGAAATCATCTCGGAAATCGCAGCGGCCTCCAAGGAGCAGTCGGTCGGCGTCGAAGAAATCAACACCGCCGTATCGCAGATGGACGAGATGACCCAGCAAAACTCGGCTCTGGTCGAACAAAATGCGGCCTCGTCGCGCATGCTTCAGGACCAGGCAGAGAACATGCACAGCCGCATGGCCTATTTCAGCCTGCCGAGATCCGCAAACTTGCGTGAAGCCGTCCGTCCGGTCGAGGTCGCCCGTACTTCGGCTCCGGCGTCGCGCAAAGCGCCTGTTCGTCGGGTTGCCGGCGGTGCTGCGCGGCTTCAGGATGACCTTCGCTCGGCTATGGACGCCGACTGGGCTGAATTCTGATCGCGTAAACCTGTCCCTTCTGTCTGCCGGGGCGCAAGCTCCGGCGGACAAGCGCTTAAAGATGAGTAGTGTGGCCCATGGCATTGGCGAAAAAATCCGTTATCCGCGATCTGGATACCGTCGAATTCGATTTTACGCGCAAGGACTTCGACGTGCTGGCCGCCCTGGTTCATCAGCATACGGGGATCGTGCTGGGGCCGAACAAACAGTTCATGGTCTATTCGCGCCTGACGCGACGGTTGCGTGAGCGCGGTCTGGTGCGCTTCGACGACTATATCGACCTGCTGACCTCTGCGGACGGCGAGGATGAATTTCGCGCCTTTATCAACGCGATGACCACCAACCTGACCCGGTTCTTTCGCGAAAAGCATCATTTCGAGTACCTGGCCGCGAATATCCTCCCCCAACTCAAGGTTTCCCGCGCCGATCGCCGCCTGCGCATCTGGTCCGCTGGCTGTTCGTCCGGCGAGGAACCCTATTCCATCGCCATGACCCTGCAGGAGCATTTTCCGGAGCTGTCGCGCTGGGACGCTCGCATCCTGGCCACGGACATTGACACCAATATGGTGGCAAAGGGGGCTGCAGGAACCTATCCCCTCGATGCTTTCGACGGCGTCGATTCCGATCTGCGCCAGCGTTACTTTACCGAGGCGGCCGGTACCTTGCGAGCGAAGGACAATTTGCGCAATCTGATCGCCTTCAAGCCTCTGAACCTGCTGCAGCCCTGGCCGGTCAAGGGGCCCTTCGACGTCATCTTTTGTCGTAACGTCATGATCTATTTTGACAACCCGACCAAGACGGAACTGGTGCGGCGGTTTGCCTCCATGCTGCGTCCCGGAGGATGGCTGATGGTAGGCCATTCGGAAACCCTTCTCGACCAGCAGCCCCTGTTTTCGCTGTGCGGCCGGACTATCTACCGCAAGGTCGGGGGATAGCATGCCCGTACCCATGGAACGCCACATCGCACGAACGCGGATAAGGGATGAACGCCTGGGTCAGCATAATGTCCGCGTTCAGCCAGGCGAATACTTCGTCACCTCTGATGCGGGTATCATGATTATTACCGTGCTGGGATCCTGCGTCGCCGCCTGTGTCCGCAACCCCTACACCGGTTTCGGGGGTATGAATCATTTCATGCTGCCGCAAAGCGAGGAGGGCGACTGGAACGGCGTCTCCTCACACATGCGCTATGGTAACCACGCTATGGAAAACCTGATCAACGAGGTGATGAAGTCGGGTTGCCGTCGTTCCGAAATGGAGATCAAACTGTTTGGCGGTGCCAACATGTACGTCGGCGGCAGCGAGATCGGCGCCAAAAACGCCCAGTTTGTCACCGGCTACCTTAAAGCCGAGGGGCTTAGGGCTTCTGCCAGCGATCTCGGTGGCAGCCACGGCCGCCGCATCCACTACTGGCCATCGACCGGCAAGGTCAAACGCCTCCTGCTGACCGGCGGCGAAGACAGCCGCGTCGCTACGGCCGAAACCACGTATCGTTCCCGCCTCACGACCGCACCGGTCGAGGGCGACATCGAACTTTTCGGATAGGCGGCGATATGAACCCACCCATTCGTGTCCTTATTGTCGATGACTCCGCCCTGATGCGCCAGCTTCTAACGGCAGTTCTGAGTGAGGACCCTCAGATTCACGTCGTCGACACAGCCGCCGATCCACTGATTGCGCGCGAAAAAATAAAGAAGCACAATCCCGACGTCATTACGCTGGATGTCGAAATGCCGCGCATGAACGGCCTTGAGTTCCTGTCGCGATTGATGGCGCTGCGCCCGACCCCGGTCGTTATGATTTCCTCGCTGACCGCGTCGGGTGCCGATGCGGCGCTCAAGGCGCTGGACATCGGGGCGGTGGATGTGGTCGGCAAGCCATCGGGCTTCATGTCAGACGGCATGGCGGCGCTCGGGGAAGAGATTCGCACCAAGGTCCGAACCGCAGCAGCCAGCCGGGTCGGGGCGCACCGGGTTCCAACGGCGGTCCGGCGCTCAGGTTCTCGACTGATCGGCGACAAGGTGATCGCGATTGGGGCTTCCACCGGCGGGATTCCCGCCCTGACGACTCTACTTACGGCCTTACCGGCCGACATGCCGCCCATCGTCATCGTCCAGCACATGCCGGCCAGTTTTACACCCAGATTTTCGCAGCGGCTGGACGAAGCCTGCGGCCTGAAGGTTAGTGAAGGCCAGGACGGGCAGCGCCTGCGATCTGGCGAAGTATGTATCGCGCCCGGCGGCCGCATGACACGGGTTCGAGCGGATCGGCAGGGGCTGTTCTTGGCCATTTCTGACGAGGACCGCGTCAACGGGTTCTGCCCATCGGTCGACGTTCTGTTCAATTCGGTTGCCGAAACCTGTGGCGATCGTGCGATCGGTGTCATCTTAACCGGCATGGGCCGCGATGGCGCCGAAGGCCTGCTTGAGCTTCGCCGGCGCGGTGCGCGGACCCTGGGCCAGGACGCAGCCAGTTGCGTTGTCTACGGCATGCCGCGCGTGGCTGCCGAACTGGGCGCCGTCGAGCGTCAAATGTCACCTGCCCACATTGCCCAGGCGCTTGTCGACCTGTGTTCCCACGTCTCAGTTCAAACCGGTTGAAATCATGGCCCTGATGTCCTTTCTCAAGCGGCGCGAGCCCGAAGCCCCCCCTCCCGAGGCCGCGTTAACTGTAGAGCCGGTCGTGCCCGAAGTGCCGGCGGATCTGCTCCAGGCCCAGGCCTATCTGTGTGACATCCTGGGGCTGAATGACGTCCAGGCGCGCATCCTCGACGTCGTGATCCACGAGATTTCCGAGGTGCGGTCGGATATCGACGTTAATTTTCAGGATCTCTCCCAGAGGTTCACCCATCTGGCGCGCGTTTCGCAGGACCAGACGCGTATGGTTCAGGATCTGGCCGGAAATGCCGACACGGTTCAGGTGGCCGACGAAACCCTGGCGGTCCACGATGTCGTCAACACCATGGGACGGGCGCTTTCGGACTTTGTCGAAAAGATCGTCTTCATGTCGTCCCGCAGCGTCAATATGGTTTACACACTCGACGACGTCCTGGGCGAAATCAGCGCGGTGGAACGCAGCATCAAATCCATCGACAATATCAATGCCCAGACTAATATGCTGGCCATTAACGCCAAGATCGAAGCCGTTCATGCTGGTGACGCGGGGACTGGGTTCGGCGTGGTTGCCGATGAGATCCGCGAACTGGCCAAGAACGTGAACGCCCTGTCGTCCGACCTGAAGAAGCGGATATCTACCATTTCGGAAGGTCTCCACAAAGGCTATGACCTGCTGCGCGAAATCGCCGAGGTCGATACCTCCGGCCAAAACCTCCTCGTGCACAAGAGCATGACCAATATGATGCGGGCGCTGGTCGACCAGAGTGTCAGCATGAAAACCATGCTGGAAGCCAGCGCTGAGGCGACGCAGACGATTACCCAGGATATCTCCGCTGCCATTGTGCGCATGCAGTTCCAGGACCGCGCGACCCAAAGACTTGAAACCGCCGTCAAGGGGCTGGGTACCCTGACCGCTGCCCTGCGCCGCGTCGACGACGAGGTCCAGCTTAACCTGAACCTTGCGCATACGGCCGGTCTGGGGGGCGAACTCAGCGCCGCCGTGCTGCAGCAATGCACCTTGGGCAGCGTCCATGACAAGCTGGAAACTTCGCTGCGTAGCGGGCCAGGGCCTGTCGTTTTCAAGACCACGCAACTGCGCGACGACGACATAGAATTGTTCTGAGTGTACGAGCGATTACATGCGGTAACCGGTTCCAGTCACGGCGAGTTAACGCCTTTTTGATACGATAACTTACGCCTCGCTCAGGCGTTGCAATCGATTGCCGTTAGTGCGGTCTGTCAGGAAAAAATCATGCGGGTCGACCTTCATCAGACGGAAAATCACCTTGTCGCCAAGCTGTCCGGACGGATGAGCTTTTCCGATCATGGTCAGTTCCGCAAGGTCCTCGATGGCATCCGTGCCGACGGCATCAAGACCTGCGTCCTGGACGTCGCGACGCTGGAAGCCATTGATTCCTCCGGGTTGGGCATGCTGATGCTGGCCATCGAGGACGCACGCAAAGGGGGCTGGAGCCTGACAGTGGCAAATGCCGCAGGTCCGGTGAAGCAATTGCTGCAATTGTCGCGCCTCGACAAAATGCTGAAGGTGGCCTGATCATGGCCGGAGCGGCCGTCGTCACATTTCCACTTTCTCGCCGCCGATCGCCAGGAAAGGGATTGCCTGTGATCAACTCCGGAGCTGAGATCGGGCTGTTTGCCGGTCTTTTACCCGACGAACGTCTCATCGCAAGCTGCGAAGCGATCTATCGCGTGGACCTGTCGGCGGTCTTCCTGTCGCCGCCTCCGATGAGCGGTGATCTTTGGGGCCTATTGCCGATCGATAGCGACAAGCTGGCCGTGTTTTGCGCCGACGTGTGCGGCCACGGGCCGGAGGTCGCGCCCCACGCCCGAAAAGTTCATGAAATTCTCCATGCGCCGGACCTGGAGCGGACGCGGCCTCAGCGCGTGCTGGCTCAGGTCAATACGGGCCTGCACGGATATCTGCCGCCCGGACGGTTCGCCGCCATGTTCTATGCCGTGATCGATACCGCCAGGGACCGCATGGATTACGCCTGTTCGACTTTCATGCCCCCCTTGTGGCGTCAGAGCGGAGACTCGGCTTACGAATTGCTGGAAGGTGCGGGGCTTCCGCTGGGATTTCAGCCTAGAGCGCGTTACGAGAACCATAGCCGCCGTTTCGAACGTGGTGCTGGCCTCGTCATGTATAGCGACGCCTTGGTCGAAACGCCAATGCCGCCCCAGGCCGTGTTTGATACGGACAGCCTGTGCCATGCGGTCAACCAGTTTGGATCTGGCGCAGACTCGGCGACCATCAACGCACGCCTGATTGATGCCCTGGACCTGGAAGTAAACCCGTTGGAGGATGACCTGACTCTGGTCACACTTCTAAGGCGTTAAAACGATCGGATTTCGCCACTATCCTAAGGGCGTGTCGGAGCGCGTCATGTAGGCATATAACCGGTAGCGCGCGCATCGGCAGGATCGAACACGGCGTGCACCTGGTTCTCGGTGTGCACCGTTAATGCATCGGCTTCAGTGCCATGAAGCGACTTTGTTTAAACCATGAATGAGTGCGTTGGACTTTCACGCTTCCGCGGTGCTGAGTTGCATGCTTCGCAGATGTATAACGTGGACCTCACCCAGGCGGCCATCGCGCAAACAGACGCCACCAAGGGTTATGTCGGGCTTTTCGGCGCTGAATTTGGATGACTTTGGCGGAAGCGTGAGCACGACGTCGACATCGCCAGCCTCACGCCAAATCGCCATCTGACGCGACGCGACCTGCGCCTTGTTGGGGATGACGACCAGGTCAGCCAAACGATGACCGGCGTCCGCGAAACGGCAGGCCAGTTCGACGCCACGTGCGTCATCCTGCTCATCCGCTTCGCAGATGTGCAGTATGGCGATGCGCAGGTTCAGCGTCTCTGCCATCACGCGGCCACAGCGCGTTCAACCAGGAAACGCGGGTAGAGAAGGTTGTTCTCCAGGTGGATGTGAAAGCGCAATTCGCTGTCAAGGTGTCGTCACGTGGCGCACAGCAAATTCCAGTCGGTATTGGCGTCGTCTGGGACCGTGTAGCCGCGCGTCATCGCCGAGAGACTGTCGAGTTCCTCGGCGAAGCCGTCATGTTCAATCATCATTCGCAGCACTGGAAATTTTTGGCTCGAGCGGAGGCCGTACACGAGTGACGGAAACACCTCGTCGCGTTCTTTGGCCTGATGGATCTCGATATCTTCCGCCAGCGCGTTGAGATGGTGGCTGAAACCCTGGGGACAGGCGGGATGTGCCGCGAATTCCAGTTCGACCCGCCGGGCCAGCCTTGTGGCGACGAACAGGCGATTAAGGTGGATGGCATGATATCGCCGCTGGATATACGCTGTCAGGTCTCGCACCGAAGAAGGGATTTTCTCCTGCCTTCGAGGAAGAATTGCCAGCGCAGCGACCAGTTGCTCGAGGTCGCAACCGGAACGGGCCGCAGCTTGACTCAGTTGCAGGTTTCCGATGCGATAATAGTCGATACCGTGGCTTTGGAACAGGGCTTCTCCGCCCGAAAGGTCGCTCGCCAAATCTCGAACCAGCGCGTCTCACAAATACATACCAAGCTCCCGCGGCCCCCATCAGAACGTATTACTACACGCAGTGAGAGAGTTTTGCCTTGATCGGGATCAATTGCCAACCGGGATCCCGGCGGCTTAGGTTTGATAATCGTCAAGTTGAGGGGTTGCGTATCTCAAGTTTTAATTGATCTGCGTCAACACTTATCATTCGGCTTTGGTTATTCTGAGGATGTTCGACGCGGCGGTCCTCACCCCTCTACCACGCAGCGGCGAACAACACGGCCGGCCGCGCGTAACTGGGCTGGGTATGCGGCGGCTGCCTCGGGTAGCCGCCGTTTCTTATGCCGTTTCAGTCGAAGATGACCTTGCTGGCCTTGTCATTGGGGGGCCACAGTTCACGTTCCGCCTTGCCACCTAGGTGGTCCAGTGGTGGCATGTGATTATCGATATAGGGTGACGGCTTGGCCATGCGTCGAAGGGCGCCGAGTATCGTCAGGCGAACCTCATTTCCCTGTACCTCTACACCGTAGTCGCTGAGCGCCGCAAAGGCGCGCGACAGGTTTTCCGGAGTCATCCCCAAAAGGGACGCGAGGATTCGTTTTTCATGTAGCAGTCGCAGAGTCGTGACGCCGCCTTGCTGGACCTGCAGTTGGAGAAGATAGTTGGCTAGGCGCTCGCTGGCGCTGCGGAGCTTCATATTCTTGACCTGACGAACCATGGCACGGTTCCAACCCGCAAGCTCTTCGGCAACGGCCAACGAAAATGCACCGTCCGCTCGCAGGGCGTTGCGAAATTTGTCTGCCGAAAGCATCAGGATTTCCGAACGCTCCAGGGTTCTGGCCGACATCAGCGCCGGCGCGTCCAGAACAACGGATGACAGGATGAATAGAGACAAGGGCCGAATAACGGATACCGTCGTTTCCTTGTCGTTCCACGAGCCTTGCATCTCGACGACGCCATCCAACAGAACATAGAGAAAGTCCACCGTGTCGCCTTCAAACAGAAGCGTCGTCCCGGCGGGAAATTTCTGCATGAAACCGGCAGAGGTGAGCTCAGCGAAATGTGGTTCGGACATGCTCGAGAACAGTCTCAGGTTGCGAACCCGATCGAGGTCGCTATCCCTCATGTTCTCTCCAGTACTGGAAACGTCGAATTTTTTGAGCGTGATCCTATCTTGGGCCACTGTCAAGTTTACAGGAGTCGGCCAGGTGGATGCAGATCAAACATCTAGAAAAAATTGCATAACCATTTGCCGTTTGACATGAGTCTTTTTGACATTTGACATTAGGCAAGGATCGCGGGGCTGATGGAGGGCGTCATGGATGTTAGAATACGCGTCGACGGTTCATTTGAATGGGAAGCGACCTGTTACCGCGCGGCGAAAAAACCGATCCTGACGGGGGTCGTCCTCTAGACGTCATGGCCAAGGCCTGCAACCGTCTCAAACAAATGTGCGTGCTGACAGCCGAAGTCGCTTCCGAGCAAAATCCCGAACTTGTCGAACTCAGCAGATTGGTCGCGGTTTTGCGTCGCGACTGGGCTCTGCAACTTGCCGATGAGCAGGAGGATATCCTGCCCATTCTGCAACTGCGGAAACGGCCGGGTGATGAACTCAGCGCCGCATTTCGCGAAGTGAGGGCAAATCACGCCATGATTCGGCCGCAGCTGGAGCATTGCGCGGCCGAACTCGAACGTCTTCGCCAAGGTGACCTCACGGCCTTAGCTACATCTGGCATCGCTGACGCCACTGTGACGGTAGTCGCCTCTTTGCATCGGCACCTCTGCATGACGACGGCGATTATTCTGCCGATAGCCCGATTGCGGTTAACCGAAGCGGATGTCGCGGCCTTACGAGACGGTCTCCTGGCGCGAAGGGGACCGAGAACCCTGGACGCGCCTGCATCCCTTTGACTCGCGTCAAGGCGGTTTGTTTCAGACCGGGTAGATTGTGGGACGGGCACAGCCGGTCTTTTGATCCGCCCAGTACATCCGCGTGAGAGGTTCCTGTGACTGAACGCATCCTGATCATCAACGGCAATCCGGCCCGCAATCGCCGCAGCTTCAGCGAGGTGCTGGCCTGCGCCTACAACGAGGGCGCGCTCTCGTCGGGACACGAGGTCCGGATGGTCAAACTGGCCGACCTCGACTTCGACCCCATCCTGCACGAAGGCTATCACGCGGTTCAAGTGGTCGAGCCGGACCTCGCCGATGTCCAGGCGTCCATTCAGTGGGCGTCGCATATCGTGTTCGTCTACCCGATGTGGCAGTTCAACGTTCCGGCTCTGGTCAAAGGGTTTTGCGAACGCGCCTTCACACCGGGATTCGCCTACCGCACCGATGCCAAGAACCCTCTGGACGCACCGCTGCTTAAGGGAAGGTCCGTCCGCCTGATCCAGACCATGGGTATGCCGGGCGCCGTCTACTGGCTGGCCTTCCGTGCCCATGGCGGCAAGGCTTTCAAGAACCTGTTCGGGTTTTGCGGATTTAAGCCGGTGCGCCTGAGTACCTTGGGACTCGTCGAGGAGGGGCCCGAAACGCGGCAAAATCACATTGCCGGGGTCGAAAATCTTGGTCGAAAAGGTGCATAATCCTGGCGGGCGCGTGGAAATCACTGATCGCGAAACCAAAGAAACAAATTTCGGCGCCGGGGACGATGGTTGCCAGAGGACCGCAACTGGCGGCAAGTCGGTCAGGGTTGGTCGCGGCCTGTAAAGTGACTGCGCCTTGCCGGACTGGGGAAAAGCTGGTCGAAGGTGCGGCGTCAAACATGGCTGTCTCTCTCTCTCTCATCGAACAAGAGCCAAGCATGACAGGTTCGCTCGCGGCGCGAAATCCGGTCTTATCCGTACGGGAGTCTACGTCGTCACTACATGCGATCTGGCGTTTCTTACCGCATCGGTAGCAAGCGTCTGGTTGGTAAGACGGCGCGGCGGTGCGCGGTGGCTGATCAAGATCAGGCCCTGCCCAGTTCGGCATAGCCTCTCTTCCAAGCGCTGGATAATATAGGCCTCTGTCGCGGCATCGAGCCCCTCCGTGGGCTCGTCAAGCAGCAGGACCGGTGCGTCCCGCAAATAGGCCCGAGTGAGCGCGAGGCGTTTGCGTTCACCGCCCGAAAGCGTGACGCCACCATCGCCGACCCAGGTGTCCAGACCTCGCGGCAAGGCCTCGACACGGTCAGCCAGCCCGGCGTCCCTTAAGGCCGACCACAGGCTCTCTTCCGTATCACATCCCGCCATTGTGAGGTTTTGGCGCAGCGTCCCGCTGACAAGCGTGGCGTCCTGAGGCTGCCAGGCGAAAGCTGCCTGACCACCGCCCGCCAGGCCCTCGACATGGCGCAAACCCAGCAGCCCTTCGGCCATAGCCGTCTTTCCGCTGCCCGAGGCGCCGGCGATCCGTAGTCGCAGATCCCCGCCAAGTCGGTAGGTTACCCCACGCCAGGAGAAACCATCACTGTCATGCCTGTCGGGTTGAGCCTCGTCCTGGTCACAGAGGTCGCGCAGACGGTCCCGCGATGCAGCCGCCTCCCGCCTTTGTCCCAGATATCGAACCACCGCATTGAGGCTTTCGAAACCCATCGTGCCGGCCAGCAGGGCCATGGCTAGGCCGGCGATGTCGCCGTTGCGTCCTGCCCAGGCCATGATAGGCAGGCACAGTCCTGTCAGCACAAAGATTCCGGCCGCGGCAAGGGTATCGCGGGAAATGCCCACCCGACGCGTCTCTGCCAGTTCGTCTTCCAATGCCGCCATCTGGTTTAGCCAGCCATGTCGAGGATCCGAGGTGCGGATATCGGGCAGCGTGTCGAGAAGGTTCTGGAAGCGTTGCTTGATCCGGCTACGGCCTTCGGTTTCCGGCGGGGCAGGGGGCAAGGCCTCATGCAGCCACCACACACCGGCCAGCCCAACGATCAGAGACAGGAGAAGGACACATGCCGAAGCGATGTTCGCCATCGCGGCCAGCGCCACGGCCGTGGCAATGCCAGCCAGTGCGCCCGGCCCGGCGCTACGCATCACCATCGCGACTTCCAGGGTCGTCACATCCTGTATCAATCGGCTTGACGTGTCTCCTCGGGCCAGGCGAAGCGAGATTTCTGGCGGAAGTGCCAGAATCCGTCCGAACAGGCTGGGCCGCAGCTCAGCCATCGCGCGCAGGGCCACATCGTGCCCCACCAGACGCTCGCCATAGCGCAGCAGAGTTCGAGCGATCGCCAGAGTGCGGATCAGGGCGCTGGGAAGCAGATAGTTGAATCCGCGCGCGGCGACGGGGCCCGCCGCACCGGCGCCGGCAGCGGCTACGAGAAACCATCCGGAAAGCCCCAGAAGTGCCACGGCGGCGACGGAAACCCCGGCCGCAAACAACGCCGCCAGCCAGAAGCCGTCACGGCGGCGCGCCTCAAGGGCGGCTAGAGTGGCATCGAAATTTCCCTTCATAGCGCAACCACCTGGTCTGCCAGAGCCATGACACGTTCGGCGTGGCTGGTGAGAATGACCGTGCGGCCACGGAACAGTTCCGGCAACAGGGCCAGCACGGCTGTTTCGGAATCAATGTCGAGGTCGGCGGTGGGTTCGTCCAGCAGAAGGATGTGTGCAGGCCGCAACAGGGCACGCGCGAGCCCGATGCGCCGGCGCTCACCGCCGGATATACCTGAGCCGCGGTCATCCAGGACCGTGTTTAGACCGTCCGGTCGCGACGCAATCGCCGGTGCCAGTCCGGTCCGGCGGATCGCGCTCTGCAGCATTTCGTCCGTCGCTTCGCGATTACCCAGGCGCAGATTGTCGGCCAGCGTTCCGGCGATCAGGGGCGGGGACTGCGACACATATGCGATCTGGTCGGCGACGTCGTGGTCGCGGCCCACCGCCATGCCGTTGACGCGGATGTTTTCACCTTCTGCAGCCAGAATTCGCCGCAACAGTGTCGACTTCCCCGATCCCGTGGGCCCCGTCAGGCAGGTGACGGAGCCGGGTTGGCAGCAGAAACGGACAGGGCCGATCTTGTGGTCAGGATCGTCGGCAAAGCCGATGGTGACATTGTCGTAGTCAATTCTTGGCGCGGCGGACAGACGCGGCGCCGCGACGATGGCAGGCGCGATCTCAATGGCCATCAGGCGTTCCGCCGCGGCCATGGCGGACTGGCGATCGTGGTAAGCGGCGGCGAGACGACGCATCGGGGCGTAGACTTCCGGGCACAGTGCCAGAACGAAGAACGCCGTCTCCAGACGCAAATCTTCAAGCGGAGGGAAGGGCAGGTCCCCCAAGAGGTAAAAGCCGCAATAGACAGCGATCAGGGCAACGGCCAGGGCGCTGAAGAATTCCAGTACGGCAGAGGTCACGAAGGCGATACGCAAAACGCGCAGGGTGCTGTCGGCAACCTGTACGGCGGCGTCCCCGACGGCCTTGATCTGTCTGGGGCCATCGCCAAAGGCCAGGATGACGGGCAGGGCGCGAATGCGGTCGAGAAGCAGATTGGAGAGACGCGACAGAGCGTCCAACTGCCGCCTGGACTCGTCGGCGCTGCTCAGACCCAGAACCGCCATCATCGCCACGAACGGGATCAGGGTCAATCCCAGGATCAGCGCGCAAACCCAACTCTGGAAAGCGATGACGATCAAAACCGTCACCGGCAGAAGCCTGGCCTGCATGTCGGCCTGGTGGAAGCGGGCATAGTAGCCTTCTAGCGCTTCGCTATCCTCGAACAGAGCGTTGAGGCGCCGGCGTTGGCCCAGAGCATCAATGCGACCTTCCAAAGCGCGCGCGGTGATACTTAGCCGCAGATCTCGCGCGACGCGTCGGGCGACGCGGAGATTCAGCGTCTGCGCTGCCCAGCCGAGGCCGGCGCGGAGGATGAGCGATACCACGACAACGGCTGCCGGTAGTGCCAGGCTTGCCAGGGTGCGCGGTCCCGCCCACAGATCGGTAACGAGGTGGCTGAGCCCCCAGGCGAAACCAATGACGGTGGAAGCCTCAGCAAGCGCCAGCAGTGTGCCGCGGCGCATTGCCGTGGTTTCGCCGCTCATCCAGGAACGCAACTGGCGTCGGATATCTGTTGCAGAAAATCGTGTTCCGGCAAGCTGTGTCATGGGTTTCAAGTAGCACACAATCGCGACAATGACGCAGGGGACAACAGGAAGAACCTGTTGCGGTGCAAAAAGTCCTTGATCCAGGTCAAGGCCGTCCCGTGTTTGATCCCTATGGTGATCGGTGCCTGTTTGTTAACCCCCTATTTTCAAGGCACGGGAGCCCAAAAATGGATCTCAGTACCGTCGACCTGTCGCGGCTGCAGTTCGCACTGACCGCAATGTATCACTTCCTGTTCGTACCCCTGACCCTGGGGCTCAGCTTCATGCTGGTGATTATGGAAAGCGTCTATGTTCTCACGCGCAAGGAGATATGGCGAACCATCACCCGGTTTTGGGGCACCCTGTTCGCCATCAATTTCGTTCTCGGCGTTGCGACCGGACTGACGATGGAATTTCAGTTCGGCACCAACTGGTCGTACTATTCGCACTATGTCGGTGACATTTTCGGAGCGCCCCTGGCCATCGAAGGCCTGATGGCCTTCTTCCTCGAAGCGACCTTCGTCGGCCTCATGTTCTTCGGCTGGGATAGGCTGAGCAAACCGGCCCACCTGATGGTGACCTTCCTGGTGGCGCTGGGTACCAACCTCTCGGCCTTGTGGATCCTGATCGCCAATGGCTGGATGCAGAACCCAGTCGGCGCCGAATTCAATCCGCAGACCATGCGCATGGAGGTCAGCGATTTCATGGCCGTGTTGTTCAACCCGGTCGCTCAGGCAAAATTCGTGCACACCGTCAGCGCCGGCTATGTCCTGGCAGCGGTTTTCGTTCTGGCGGTCTCGGCGATCTATCTGATCCGCGGCAAGTGGGTCAGTGTCGCCAAGCGTTCCATGGCGGTCGCGGCGGCGTTTGGGTTGGCATCATCGCTTTCCGTCGTCGTCCTGGGTGACGAGTCGGGTTATGCCCTGACCGACAACCAGAGAATGAAGCTGGCCGCCCTGGAATCCATGTGGCACACAGAAGACGCGCCGGCCGGAATATCGCTGTTCGGCATCCCCAATGTCGCCGAACAGCGCACTGACTATGACGTGAAGGTGCCCTATGTCCTGGGTCTGATTGCGACCCGTAGTCTCGACAAGCCTGTCATTGGCATACTTGACCTGGTCGAAAAGGCCGAGGGCCGTATCCGCTCCGGCATAATTGCCTACGATGCCGTCGAAACCCTGAAGCTGAACCCCGATGATTTCGATGCCCGCGGCCGGTTCGAAGTGCACAAGGCCGACCTTGGCTATGGTTACCTGCTGAAGAAGTATGTTGCCGATCCGCGGACAGCGGACGAGGCAACCATCGCCCGCGCTGCCATGGACACCGTCCCCAACGTCCCGCTGATGTTCTGGGCGTTCCGCCTGATGGCCGGCCTGGGTTTCGCCTTTATCGCCCTGTTCGCGCTCGCCTTCTTCATGGTGACTTACGACAAGGTGCGCCAGAAGTGGTTCCTTGTTCTGTGTATCGCCGCCCTGCCTTTCCCCTGGATTGCGATCGAGGGCGGCTGGCTTCTGGCTGAGATAGGCCGTCAGCCATGGGCCGTAGAAGGTGTTTTGCCCACCTTCATGGGTGCATCGAGCCTCACCAAAACTCAGATCTGGATCACCATTGTTGGATTTACCCTGCTGTATGGCGGCCTGGCGTTCATTGAGATCAAGTTGATGATCCGGGCTATCCGGAAGGGGCCTTATCACTCGGTCTTCGGTCGCTTGAATGACGAACCCGTCGACGTCCCCACTGCGGCACCGGCTGAGTAATCTAGAGAAAGACAGACTCATGGAACCGATTATTGACTACCCGACCCTCAGGGTCATCTGGTGGGGTCTTCTGGGCGTCCTGCTCATCGGCCTGGCCATCATGGACGGCTACGCCATGGGCGCTATGTCGCTCCTGCCGTTCGCCGGCAAGACAGACGGTGAGCGCCGCGCCCTTATCAACAGTGTCGCGCCGACCTGGGAAGGCAATCAGGTTTGGCTGATCCTGGGCGGCGGGGCCATCTTCGCGGCCTGGCCCTTCGTCTACGCCGTCAGCTTTTCCGGCTTCTACCTTGCCATGTTCCTCGTGCTGGCAGCGCTGATCCTGCGTCCCGTTGCGTTCAAGTACCGGTCAAAGAAGCCCGGCACCACTTGGCGGCGTAATTGGGACTGGGCGCTGTTTGCCGGTGGATTTATTCCCGCCCTGGTCTTTGGCGTTGCCGTCGGTAACGTCCTGTCCGGCGCGCCCTTCCATCTGGATAGTGACCTGCGCACAACCTACGACGGAGGCACCTTCATGAGCCTCCTGAGACTGTTTACGCCGTTCACCCTGCTGTGCGGACTGACATCGGTTGCCATGCTGGTTATGCAGGGCGCCGCCTTCCTGGCCATGAAACTGGAAAAGGGCACCGCCTACGACCGTGTCATGACCTACGGATCGGTGGCCGCGCTTCTGACGATCGTCCTGTTCGCAATCGGCTATGTTTTCGTTCGCTTCAGCGGCCTTGGCTTCCAGGTCGTCGCCGAGGTCCTGCCGTCGGGAGCCTCCAATCCGACCCGCGCCGAAGTCGTTCCAGCGGCGGGCGCATGGCTCAACAATTTCGGCAAGCATCCGTGGATGTGGGCGGGTCCGGCCCTGGGCTTCGCCGGCGCTGCCCTGGCGGCGCTCAGCCTGCGCCTGAGATTGGCCTTCCCGGCATTCCTGGCCTCGTCCCTCAGCCTGGCCGGCATCGTCTCGACGGTGGGGCTCAGCATGTTCCCCATCATTTTGCCCAGCTCGGTGGACAGCCGTTCCAGCCTCCTGGTGTGGACCGCCTCCAGCTCGCACATGACGCTCGGAATCATGCTTCTCGTCACCGTGGTCTTCCTGCCGATCGTCCTGCTCTACACCGCCTGGGTCTATAAGGTGCTATTCGGTCGGGTGGGAGTCGCCACGGTCAGCTCATCTCCCGACTATTACTAGGAGTATCTCAGATGTGGTATTTTGCCTGGATTTTGGGTGTCGGCCTGGCCGTCGCTGTCGGCGTCCTGAACGGTATCTGGTATGAGTTCCATACGACGGATGATCCGGACGCTAAGGATGATCAACAGCAGCGCTCGTGAGGCTTATGCCGGACCGCAATGACCGAGAGGCATTGCGGTCTGGTGACCGCCCTTTTTGGCGTTCCTGTGTGCCTCACCAGCAGGCGCGGATAGTGTCGCACGTCGGCGCAATCCCTTAGTGTGCAACGTAACGCTGATGCGAATGCGGTAACCCGTGCACCTTATGCGTGTGTCGCGTCAGCAACACTTCAGATTTACGTTATCCCCCCGTTTGACGAAGCCTTCATGACCTAATAGGTATGTAAGCTACTAAATAATGCGCATAATTAATATGCGATATAAAAAACGGGAGTTAACGATGAAATTTCATGGCAATCGCCGTGCGCTGGCGCACGGGATTTACAAGGCAGGCTTTGCAGCAATGGCGGCGTCTTGCCTGCCGTTTCTTTGCACCGAAGCTTTCGCCCAGACGCAAGCCGCGGCGCAGGCGGCCGAACCTGACAGCGAGGTGGTGGTCGTTACGGCACGCCGCCGCATGGAAGCGCTCCAGGACACACCCATCGCCATTACCGCGCTAAGCGCCAAGGCGCTGGAACGCCAGCAGATCCAGACGACGACGGACCTGGGCAAGGTGACGCCCAATCTGCAGTTCGCGACCTACGGCACTTTGACCGGCAACAATTCGGCCGCCCAGGTCTTCATCCGCGGCATCGGCCAGACCGATGCCACCGGCGCGGTCGACCCTGGCGTCGGCCTCTATATCGACGACGTCTACATGGGGCGCTCGGTCGGTGGCGCCATGGAGTTCCGCGACATCGCCAATGTCCAGATCGTCCGTGGGCCCCAGGGCACGCTGTTCGGGCGTAATACCATCGGCGGTGCGGTGCTGCTGTCGACCAACAAGCCCGGCGCCGGCAATACGGTCCGCGCCGGTATCGGCGACGACAATCTGAAGGAGGCCTTTGTTGCCTTCGATGTGCCGATCTCGGAAACGCTGCAAGGGCGCGTGGCGCTGGGACGTCGCATGCGCGATGGATATGTCCACCGCGTGTCGGACGGGCTGGACCTGGGCGATGTCAATACCTCCAACGCCCAGGGCACCTTGCGATGGGAGCCGTCCGCTGACCTGACCTTCACCCTCCGCGGCGACTACGCCAAGGCCGACGAGCACGGATCGCCGTTTGTCTTCCTGCAGATCAACGAACGTCAGACCTTCCCGGCGGCGGCCAGCCGTGCCGCCGGCTGCCCTGGCGCCACCTTCCCGCCGCCCTTCGTACCGGCAACGGCGGACCCGCGGTGCGCCAACGACGCCCAGTACAAGGGACCGTTCACCAATGGCGGCACGGCGCCGGCCTTCAGTACGCTGGAGAATTCCGGGCTGTCTCTTGTGGCCGAATGGAAGGTCAACGACGTCCTGTCGTTCAAGTCCATCTCGTCAGCGCGAACCCTCGAGTGGTCGGGCGCGCGCGATGCCGACAACACGCCCTTGCTGATCCTGCAGACCAACTATAGCAGCAAGAGCGAGCAGAAGAGCCAGGAGTTTCAGGCCCAGATCAAGACCGGCCAACTGGATGGGGTCATCGGCGCGTACTACTTCAAGGAGGACACCTTCGACCGTGTGCTGGTCGGCTTGGGCAATCCCGGGACGTCTTATGACACCCAGAGGGTGCAACTGGAAACCGAGGCGACGGCGTTTTTCACGCACTGGAGCTATAAATTCTCTGACAAGCTGAGTGCGTCGGCGGGTCTGCGCTACACGGACGAAAGCAAGAGCCTGCAGGGCGTCATGTTCAATGTCGCGCCCGCGACGGCGGCGGAACCGGCGCCTCCTACGGCCCTTTGTCCCTTCGGCGGTCCGCCGCCGACCCAGACCGGTTGCCTGTTCATCGGTACGGGCCAGAATGCGCGCAACTTCACGGCAACGACGGGCTCGGCCAGCCTGCAGTACCGTTGGAATCCGGCGCTGATGACCTATGTCAGTTGGTCGCAGGGCTTCAAGAGCGGCGGCTTCAACGAGCGCTACAACAATGCGCCTCCGGGCAATAAGCCGATCTCGTTTGCGCCGGAATCGGCGGAGACGGTCGAGGCCGGCTTCAAGGCGAACCCGGTGAAGGGGCTACGCGTCAATGGCGCTGCCTTCAGCACCAAGTACACCGATATGCAGATGACCTACCGCCTGGGGGTGGTGCCTTTGTTGTTCAACGCCGGTGAGGCGACGGTCAGCGGTATCGAACTGGAAGCCGAATACGTCCCTGTATCCGACCTCTTCCTGAACGCCAGCCTCGGCTATCTGAAAACAGGTTTCGACACCATCACCAATCCGCCGTCCTTCGGCGCGGTGACACCGACCTCGGTGGCCACTCTGGATAGCCGTCTGCCGTTTGCGCCGGAACTGCAAGGACATGTGGGGGCTGCCTACACCTTCCATCCGGGCGACGGATGGCGTCTGACGCCGCGTGTCAATATCAGCTACACGGACCAGCAGTACTTCGACGCCGGCAATACAGTGTCGATTGCCCAGAACAAGTCGGTAACGATCGTCAACGCTTCGATCGTTTTCGAACCCGATGACCGCAAGTGGAACATCACCCTGTCCGGCAACAACCTGACCAACCGCCTGTATCCGCTGGCCGGCACATCGTCGGAAAGCACGTCGGCAGGCTATGCTGAGGTCATCTATGCCCGGCCGCGCAACATCAACCTGACCTACTCGCTAAACTTCTGAACCTGCGCCGCGCCGGACCGAAGGGGCCGGCGCGGCGGCATTCAGTTCGACAGAGCGGCATTGCCCCAGGTGACGACGGTGCGTTCAGCGTTACCCGGTGCGGTACTGCGGGCAACAAGTTCCAGGAGTTTGTAGCCAGCAACATCCGCCGACAAGGTTTCTGGCGCCGATCCGAAACCTAAGGCGGACGACTGCGCCAGCAGCTTTCCATCGCCGTAGACGTAGAAGGTTACGGGCGTAGCGGTATCGAGTGTCGAGTCGTCCACGCCGACGCTGGCGGTGATGCGCCGTTCGTCTTTAAGCCTGACCTCCAGGCGCGAATTGGCAAGGATGCCGATGCCGCTGGCGAAAGGCTTGCCCCCAATCTGGAGGCTTCGGCCAAAGGGCGTCGCATCGGCCTGGGCGCCGCCCCAGCCGGCGTACATCGGCAGGTCGCCACGGCCGCGGCTGCCGGCCCAGGGACTGACCGCGCGGTGAATGAACGGATCGGCCTGGGGCGTCACCACGCCGTCAACCGCCGGATTTACCCGCCCCGGAATTTCGGAGAGATAGATGCCGCCTTTTAGGGTTCGTGTCCCGTGGGCGTCGAAGATCAGGGTCTGGCGCGGTTCGACGCGCAATTTGACCTCGCCCTTGAAGGCCGGCAAGGCCGCCTTCGTCCACAGATCCACCAGGTGGACGTCGTCCGCCGCCATATATTTCAGATGATCGGCGGTGAGGATCACGTCCTGCGGCGCGGTACCGCGGTTAAAGATGGCGACCGCCTTGCGCGCCGGGTCATCGCCACGGCTTTTGACGAAGATCTGTACGTCGTCGGTCTCATAGGCCAGAACGGCCTGGTGGCCGGAAGGATCCTGGTTGAGGGCGATCAGATCGCTGTTGCCAAAGATCTCCATCAGTTCCGGCGGGGCCTTGCGCAGGTCATAGCCGATGATCAACGGCGCGCTGATCATGGCCCACAGCGCAAAGTGAGACTTGGCCTCGGTCAGGTGGTTTTCATCGAAGTCGCCATGACCGACGAACAGCATGTCGGGATCGTTCCAGCTACCCGGATGGGCATACAGGGCCCGCGTCGCGGCGCTGTCGAAATTGGTCAGCATCCGCCCCCAACTCGGCGTGATATCATCGCTCGTCCGCGACAGGTTGCCGACGTTCTTGGCCCAGGATCGCACATCCGCCGACCCCCAGGCGCAAATGGAGAAGACGTAGTCGCCGTCGGGGTTGTAGTGCTTCAGGTGATCGGCGACCTCGGTGTAGAGCGCCTTGATTTCGGTGACATCTGTGCGGTTGACCGACTGGAAATCGATCAGCGGCACCAGCGCCTGGTACTGGCCGTCCTTGACCTTTGCGCTGTCGGGCGCGAAGGCCCTGACGCCGCAACCATCGACCTTGATGAAGTCGAAGCCCCAATCCTCGAAATAGAGCTTCAAATCCTTCTCGGCATGGCCATACAGCCCGACCTCGCGCTCGGCAAGGGTGCCTTCTGGCAGGTTCGGCGTGCCAGGGCCGCCATAGGCTTGGGAGCAGGAATTGCGGCCGAGGTCGGAATAGATGCCGGCCTTGAGCCCCATGCGGTGGATCTGGTCGGTAAAGGGTCGGAAGCTGGACTCGTCGGGTCCACCGGTTGCCGCGGACGGAAAGATCGCCGTGCGTACCTGCATGCGGCCGTCGCTCTGGCGGCGCTTCAGCCACCAGCCATCGTCGATGTTGATATAGAGATAGCCCTTGGCGGCCAGGCCGCTGGCCACGATCGTATTGGCGGAATCGAGGACGCGCGCCTCGGTCACATCCGTGCCGAAAGCGTTCCAGGAGCTCCAGCCCATGGGCGGGGTGGCGGCGCGACCTGCCGTATAGGCGCTCCAGCGGCCCGTCGGCGCCAGGGGATCTGAGCCGGCAGAGGCGGATGCGGCGGGCAGGGCTGCCCAGAGAAGAGATAGGGCGAAAAGGCCGCAAGTGGCCAAACGTAAGGTGCGCTTCATTCCAGGCCTTTTGGGTGACGGAGAGTCGTTCTCGTC
>NZ_GL883080.1:686463-749194 GCF_000204015.1 Asticcacaulis biprosthecium C19
ACGTCAGTTTCCGTCGTCTTGTATGTCAAAAAAATCGGTGGCATGGCGGGCGTTACAACCGCCACGCCACCGCGCTACGGGGCTATTCAGCCCTTGGGCTTCATGTAGCCGTGCATGGTCATCCAACTCGCAAAGGCCTCAAACCAGCCGGTGCTGGTCGTTGTCTTCGGATACATGCCGAAACCGTGGCCGCCCTGTTCGTACAGGTGGAACTCGACCGGGCGCTTGGCCGCCTTCCAGCTATCGATCAGGCCGTAACCGGCATTGGCGAAGAAGGGGTCATCAGCCGCCAGAGCGATGAACAGGGGCGGTGCGTCAGCGGGAACGGTGACGGGCATCAGAGGGCCATAGATGTCGCCGATAAAGGCCGGCTTGGCGTCCTCGCCGTACAGCGCGGTCGATAGGGTCAGCATGGCGCCGGCGGAAAAACCGACCATGCCGATACGATCGGGATCGATGTGCCATTCCTTGGAGCGCGAACGCACCAGGGCGAACGCGGCACGGGAATCGGCGATCTGCGGCGCCAGCATCTTGGCAGGATCCTGCTGACCCGGAGGCGCTGGCGGACGGGCGCCAGGGGTGAACATCTGCTTCATCGACTCTTCGAACGCCACCGGGTCGGCCGGCGTCGGGTTGAGGCGGTATTTCAGTACGAAAGCGGCAATGCCCCGGTCAGCGAGCGCCTGGGCCACGTCCCAGCCTTCGTTTTCCATCGACAGGGTGCGGAAACCGCCGCCGGGCGCGACGATGACGGCAGCGCCGGTAGCCTTGGCTGGATCGGGCAGGAATGGGGTGAGGGTCGCCACCGTGACGTTACGGGCGAAGACGCTGCCGTACTGGCTGTGCCAGGCTTCGGGCGCCGTGGCGCCGGGCAGAGGACCGGTGTTCAGGACGATGGCGGTTGGTTGCGCCGGGATGGCGATCGGTGTCATTTTGTCGTCCTGGGCGCTGACGGGTGACGCCATCGCACAGATCAGGGCGATCGCGCCGGCGGCGACGCCGGCCTTCAACTGACGGAAAATGTTCGGTTTCATGGCATTTCCTCTCGTTTATTGTTTTTGGGTACTGCTTTCAGGCTCGGCACGGTGGTCGGAAGCCTGAGTCGTTGCGTACGCCTAACACTCGAAAAAAAAAAGGGCGCATCCGGAAATGCGCCCTGTGCTGTGCCCTGGAGAAGGGGCAGCAAGATCAGGAGCTAGAGGTACGAAAACACCTTGCTCTCTCGGGAGGAGCAAGAACATCGCCAACATATGTTAGCGGTCACACAGGCTAATATATCAGACAATTCTCGTCAATTGCCGTGGGGACGGTATATTGAAAAAAATCTCACGCAGCCAAGTGTGGTGCGATCGAAATGCGCCCAAAAGTAGTTTAACTTATTGAAAAATAAGATATAATAATGTATTATTGTCACGCCAAAAATTTTGCTAATGAAAGGGGGTGTCTCAAAAACGCCATTGCGTGCTTCAAAGTTGCGTTACGATCTAATTCCGCACTTGATTTCGCTTTGATATTGTCAGAGGAATTAAAAAACGAATAATTATAAGGGAGAACTAATGCGCCAGGTGCTTTTTGGCCTCTGCGCCGCGCTCATTGTCGGCGCGGCGGGCCCTGCCATGGCCCAGTCGGTACGCGTGGACCGGATCACGGTTCACAGCCAGGCCCTGGACGGGAATCTTGAAGGTAACACGGCAGAGCGCAGTGTCACCGTCTATCTGCCGCCGGACTATGACTCCAACAGCCAGAAGCGGTACCCGGTGCTCTACGCGCTGCACGGCTATTCGATCAACAATGACATCTGGTCCAAGGAGATCAAGGCGCCGGAGACAATCGACAGCGCCTATGCCGCCGGCGTTAAGGGCATGATCGTGGTGCTGCCCAATTCGCAGACCCGGCACAATGGCTCCATGTACTCCAGTTCCGCCACGACAGGTGACTTTGAGGGCTTCATCGCCACCGACCTGGTCGCCTATATCGACAGCCACTACCGCACCCTGGCGCAGCGTGAAAGCCGCGGCCTGGCCGGCCATTCCATGGGGGGGTACGGAACGGTTCGCATCGGCATGAAGCATCCCGAGGTGTTCAGCGCGCTCTACGCCATGAGCCCGTGCTGCCTGTCGGCCCGCGGCGCACCGTCACCCGAGGAAGGGCTGAAGCTGGAAGCCCTGAAAACGCCGGAAGAGGCGCAGGCCCTTGGCTTTTTCGTTCGTGCCACATTGGCCGTGTCGTCGGCCTGGTCGCCGAACCCCAACAAACCACCGTTTTATCTCGACCTGCCGACAAAGGATGGCGTGGCCCAACCCGATGTCCTGGCGCGCTGGGCCGCCAATGCGCCGCTGTCCATGGTGCATCAGTATATTCCGAACATGCGCCGCTATACCGCCATCGCCTTTGATGTTGGTGACCGCGACGGCCTGAAGACCGATACCGAGGCGCTGAGTGCTGCGTTGACGACCTATAAGGTTGCCAATAGCTTCGAACTTTATGACGGCGACCATGTCAGCGGCGTCGCTGACCGGTTCCAGAACCATGTCCTGCCCTTCTTCGCCAAGCACCTGGCCTTTGTTCCGGTCGGGCAATGAAGCGCGTCTTTAGGCCTTTACTGGCGGGTCTGGCTCTGGCCGGTGCCGTGTGGTCAGCACCGGCCTTGGCGCAAACGGATCCGCTGTCTCCGCGCCTGGAGTTCGCCTTCGAAGAAGTTGTGTTGCTGGGCGCAGGCGAAAATCCCGGCAAGACCCCCATGGGCGAGCGCTACATCATCCCCATTACCGGCGGGACATTTGACGGCCCCGGTGACGGTGGTGGGTTCAAGGGCATTGTTCGGGCCGGCGGTTGGGACTGGCAGTTGAAACGCGCCGACGGGTGCGTGTGGGCGACGGCGGATTATATGTTGCAGACCGACGACGGCGCCGTCATCAACGTGCGCAACCAGGGGCCAATGTGTCCGCCGAAGGAAGGGCAGGAAGGTGGCCAGATCTTTTTGACACCCGTCTTCGAAGCGCCGCTGGGCCGTTACGAATGGCTGAACCAGGCGGCCTTTGTGGCGCGCCTGGAGATCGTCACCCACGAAGGCAAGCCCGCCGTCCGCATTCGTTTCTACCGGGTGCGCTGAATGCCGCGAGACTCAACTATACTGTATCCGGCCCGCCGCATCTGGTAACGCTAACATCAGGCTGGCAGCAGCCGAAACGAAAAAGGCGCCGCTAAGCCGGTGCCGCAAACCTTGGGAGGTACTATGAAGTCCATTCTGTTGATGGCTGCCGTGTCGCTGGTGGCTTTGTCACTGCCGGCTCAGGCTCAGGACAGCGTAACGGTCACGGTTGACGCCGCCAAGCCGGGCGCCAAGATCGACCGGCGCATCTTCGGCCAGTTCGCCGAACACCTGGGCAGCGGCATCTATGAAGGCATCTGGGTCGGCAAGGACTCGGCCATCCCCAACACCCGCGGCATCCGCAATGACGTGGTCGCGGCGCTGAAGGCGATCAAGGTTCCGGTGGTGCGCTGGCCCGGCGGCTGTTTCGCCGACGAATATCACTGGCGTCGCGGCATTGGTCCGGAACGCAAGGCCATGATGAACGCCAACTGGGGCGGCGTGATCGAACCCAATACCTTTGGCACCGACGAGTTCATGGATTTTGCCAATCAGGTCGGCGCCGAAGCCTATCTCTCGGTCAATGTCGGCTCGGGCACCGTCGGCGAAGCCGCCGAATGGCTGGAATACATGACGGCCAATACGAAAGACGCCATGGGCGCCGAACGCGCCGCCAATGGTCATCCTGAACCCTACAAGGTGCCCTTTGTCGGCCTCGGCAACGAAAGCTGGGACTGCGGCGGCGGGATGACGGCGGACTTCTACACCAGCCAGATGAAGATGCATTCGCGCTTCGTCCGCAACTACAACCCGGCCGCGCCGATGCAGCGCATAGCGGTAGGGCCCAATGGCGGAAACACCGAATATACCGAAGCGGTGATGAAGGCCTATGCCGGCCGAAGCTGGGCGTGGAGCATCGAAGGCCTGTCGCTGCACCAGTACACCACCGGCGGTGGTTTCCCTGTGTCCCAACCGGCCACAGGCTTCACCGAAAAACAATACGCCGTCATCCTCAAGGACACTCTTGGGATGGAGGACCTGGTCAAAACGCACTCGGCGATCATGGACAAGTATGATCCGGAGAAGAAGGTCTCCCTGGTCGTCGACGAATGGGGCGCCTGGTACGTCGCCACCGCCGGCACCGATCCCGGCTTCCTGATGCAGCAGAATACCCAACGCGACGCCGTTCTGGCCGCGCTGAACATCAACATCTTCGCCCGCCACTCGGATCGCGTCCGCATGGCCAATATCGCCCAGATGATCAATGTCCTGCAGGCCATGATCCTGACCGATAAGGACAAGATGTTGCTCACGCCGACCTATCACGTCTTCAAGATGTACGTGCCGTTCCAGGACGCCACCTATATTCCGGTGACCTTCGATGCCGGGACCTACACCTACGAGGGCATCACGCTGCCGCGTGTCGACGCTGTGGCCGCCAAGGGCGCGGACGGTAAGCTCTATGTCTCGCTGACCAACCTCGATCCGAACAAGCCCGTCGATATCGACACCGCCTTCCTGGGCGTCAAGGCCAAGTCGGTCTCGGGCGAGACCCTGGCAGCGCCGAAGTTCGACTCCTACAACGACTTCGCCGCGCCCAACACGGTTGCGCCGAAACCGGTCTCGGTGAAGCTGAAGGACGGCAAGGCCGTGGTGCGGCTGGCCCCGGCCTCCGTCACCGTCCTCACGATCACCATGTAAGTGCAACGCCCCCGGTCGCCCGGGGCACCTTCCTCTATCCCTGTTTTCACGGACTTGCCGCGCCGAAAGCCGGCCTGTGTCCGAAATCGCGAGGTTATCCATGCCCCAAGATCCCATGCCCCAAGACAAGAATTCCTCCCTGTCCAGGCGCCAGGCCCTGATGACCGGCGCCGTCGCCGCCGCCTTCGCGGGTTTCCCCGCAATGGCTCAGTCCGGGGGCATCGCCTCGACCATCCAGGCTGGCCGCGAAGGCCCGGCCCTCAACCCGTTCCTGTATGGCGGCTTCCTCGAACACATCGGCAACCTGATTAATCACAGCCTGTGGAGCGAGGTGCTCGACGATCGGAAGTTCTTCCAGCCCATCAACTCGCAGCCGTCACCCAAGGCCGACGGCCCGGCGTCGCGCCGGCGCGACATGTTGAAATGGGTGCCGGTCGGCCCTGACAGCGCCGTGACCATGGACAAGACAGCGCCCTATGTCGGCGAACAGTCGCCGGTGGTGGCCCTGGCCGGCGCCGAACCTCGCGGTATCGCCCAGTCGGGCCTGAGCCTGGCGAAGAAAGACTATACCGGTCGCGTCGTCATCTCCGCTGACGGTTTGGCCGAACTCTCCGCCACCCTGGTCTGGGGCAGTGGGCCGGGTGACCGCCAGACCGTCAAGCTTGCGGCCGGCAACGCGTGGAGCACGGTGCCGCTGCGATTTTCCTCCCAAGCCGATACCGAGGAAGCGCGCCTCGAAATCACCGGCACCGGTACCGGAACATTCTGCATCGGCGCCGTCTCGCTGATGCCGGCGGACAATATCAAGGGCTTCCGCGCCGACACCATCGCCCTGATGAAGGAAGTTGATTGCAAGATTCTGCGCATCCCGGGCGGCAACTTCATCTCCGCCTACGACTGGAAGAACACCATCGGCTATCCGGACAAGCGCCCGCCGATCCTCGATCCGGTGTGGAACTTCGCCCAGCCGAACGATGTCGGCGTCGATGAACTGCTGCAGATGTGCCAACTGATCAACGCCGAACCCAGCTGGTGCGTCAGCACCGGCTTCGACGGCCCGCGCTCCGGCGCCGAACAGGTCGAATATGTCAACGGCGCCGCCGACACCGAATGGGGCGCCAAGCGCGCGGCCAATGGCCACCCGGAGCCTTATCGCGTCAAATACTGGAACATCGGCAACGAGATGTACGGCCACTGGCAGATGGGCCACATCCCGATGAAGCAGTACTTCGTCAAGCACAACATGTTCGCCGACGCCATGCGCAAGGTCGATCCGTCGATCTATATCATCGCGCCCGGTGGTTTCGCCGACGAGATGACGACGGGGCAGGGGATCTTCATCGAAGGCCAGCCCCAGGTCGAATTCGGTTCAGACCGCGACTGGGCTCACGGTATGCTCGCCAATTCCTGGGGCAAGTTCGACGCCCTGGCCACCCACGCCTATCCGCCGGAAAACAAGAAGTTCGACGTCAAGACCGGCAAGCTGTTTGACGTCGAACGGCCCCTGGTCGAATGGGCGCGCCAGCCCGCCAACCGCGTCCTCACCATGGTCGAATGCTGGGAGGAGTATAAACGCCGCTTCCCGGCGCTCAACGACGGCAAGGTCAAGGTCTATTTCGACGAATATGCCTACAGCTTCCGCCAGACCCTGAAGACCTGCCTGGCCATGGGTATGTGCCTGCACGAATTCTTCCGTCATACGGATTTCATCGACATGGCCGGCTACACCATGGCCACTGGCTGGATCGACGTCGATCGCACCCGGTCGGTCATCAGCGCCACCGGCCGAATGTACCAGATGTACAACCAGCATTTCGGCACCATACCCGTAGCCGTGACCGGCAATTCGCCGGTGCCGGCGCCGCAATATCCGGCCGGCGGCGACCAGCCGCGCGTCAATGCCGGTAGCGCCACCTATCCGCTGGACCTGTCCGCCGCCCTGACCGCCGACCGCAAGGCCCTGATCGTCGCCGTGGTCAATGCCACGGAGCAGGCCCAAAGCCTCAACCTGACTTTGGACGGCTTCAAGGCGCGCAAGACCGGACGATGCTGGAAGCTGACCGGCCACGGCGTCGAAGCGCAAAACCAGGTCGGCAAGGCGCCACAAGTGGTGATTGCCGAAAACACCTTCACCACCGCATCGGCGATCAAGGTCGCGCCGATCAGCGTCGAACTCTACGAATTTGCCCGCGCTTAGGGGAGCACCATGAAACGAAATCTTACGCACTACAGCCTGAACGCATCGGTCCTGGCTTTGCTCGTCTGCCTCTCGGCGCCCACCGCTCAGGCGCAGAATCCACTGGAGAGCCCGGCTTATCAGGACACCACCAAAACAGCGGAGCAACGCGCCGCCGACCTGGTGTCACGCATGAGCCTGGAAGAAAAGGCGGCGCAACTGATCAACGACGCACCGGCTATCCCGCGGCTTGGGGTGCGTGAATATAACTGGTGGAACGAAGGCCTGCACGGCGTCGCCGCCCATGGCTACGCCACCGTCTTCCCGCAGGCGGTCGGTATGGCCGCGACCTTCGACGAGCCCCTGATCCATAGGGTTGCCGACACGATCAGCGTCGAATTCCGCGCCAAATACGTCGCCAGCCGCCACCGTTTCGGCGGTTCCGACTGGTTCCGCGGCCTGACGGTGTGGTCACCGAACATCAACATCTTCCGCGACCCGCGCTGGGGCCGCGGCCAGGAAACCTATGGCGAAGATCCCTACCTGACGGCGCGCATCGGCGTCGCCTTCGTTAAGGGTCTGCAAGGCGAGGACCCGGTCTATTACCGCACCATTGCCACGCCCAAGCATTACGCCGTCCACAGCGGTCCCGAAGCCAGCCGTCACCGCGACAATATCAACCCGTCGCGCTACGACCTGGAAGACACCTACCTGCCGGCCTTTCGGGCAACGATCGTCGAAGGCAAGGCCGTGTCGATCATGTGCGCCTACAACGCCATCGATGGCCAACCGGCCTGCGCCAATGACGACCTTCTGGTCAAACACCTGCGCCAGGACTGGGGCTTCAAGGGCTTTGTGGTGTCCGACTGCGATGCCGTCGGCGACATCTATTACAAGACCTCGCACCATTACCGCCCGACCCCGGAAGAGGGCGTCACCGTGGCCTATCAGGCCGGCACCGACCTGATCTGCGGCAACGCCAATGAAGCCGACCACGTCGCCAGCGCCGTGCGCAAGGGCATTCTGCCGGAAAGCCTTGTCGATACGGCGCTCGTGAGGCTGTTCTCGGCGCGCTTCAAACTCGGCCAGTTCGATCCGCCCGCCCAGGTCTTCCCGGCGATCACCGCCGACGATTACGACACCCAGGCCAATCGTGACTTCTCGCAGCACGTGGCGGAATCCGCCATGGTCCTGCTGAAGAACGACGGCCTACTACCCCTGAAGTCTGAGCCGCGCACCATTGCGGTCATCGGTCCCAATGCCGATACAATGGACTCTCTGGTCGGCAACTATAACGGCGACCCGTCCCATCCGGTGACCGTGCTGGCGGGCATCAAGGCCCGCTTCCCCAACGCCACGGTGCGCTATGCGCAAGGGTCTGGCCTGATCGATCCGGTCATGACCGCCGTGCCCGACGACAGCTTTTGCCGCGACAAGGACTGCGCTGCCAAAGGCGTGACCGCCAGCCACTTCGCCTCGCCCGAAATGTCGGGTACGGCGCAAAAATCGGCTGCCGAAGCCGGTATTCACCAGGCCTGGAAGGGCGAACAACGCAGCGGCGCCGTGCGTTATGACGGCTACCTGACCGCGCCGGAAAGCGGCGAATATCGCTTCCGCTATGACGCCAACGGCGGCTATCGCATCTGGGTCAACGACAAGCTGGTCGTCGACGCCTGGCGCGTCGACTGGCGGCCGTCGATTGCGACCGGCGCTGTCCGGCTGGAGGCCGGCAGCCGCAACGCCATCCGTGTCGAATCCTTCCAGCGCCAGGCCGCCGGCGACGAAAAACTGGTCTGGAGCCTGCCGTCCGATACCGGCGCCCAGGAAGCTGTCGCCGCCGCGAAAGAGTCGGATCTGGTGATCTTTGTCGCCGGCCTGTCTCAGCGGGTCGAGGGCGAGGAGATGCGCGTCGAGACCCCGGGCTTCTCCGGCGGCGACCGTACCAGCCTGGACCTGCCGCCCGTCCAGCAGAAGGTGCTGGAACAGGTTTCTGCCACCGGTAAGCCCGTCGTACTGGTCCTGATCAACGGCAGTGCGCTCAGCGTCAACTGGGCCGATAAAAACGTCCCCGCCATTGTCGAAGCCTGGTATCCGGGCGGGCAGGGTGGGGCGGCCGTCGCGCGCCTGATCGCTGGCGACTTCAGCCCGGCCGGCCGTTTGCCCGTGACCTTCTACCGCTCGGCCGACCAGATCCCAGCCTTCACCGACTACACAATGAAAGGGCGGACCTACCGCTACTTCAAGGGGGAGGCGCTTTATCCCTTCGGCTACGGCCTGTCCTACACCAAATTCAGCTATGCCCCGGCGAAACTGTCGGCCGCCAAGGTGGCTGGCAATGGCGAGGTCACCGTCTCCGTCGACGTCACCAACTCCGGCGCCAGGGACGGCGATGAGGTTGTGCAACTCTACCTCAGCCATCCCGGCCAGAAGGACACGCCGATCCGCGCTCTGGCCCGGTTCGACCGCATCCACCTCAAGGCCGGCGAAACCAAGACGGTCACCTTTACCCTCGACAGCCGGGCGCTCAGCACGGTGAACGCCGACGGCTCGCGCTCGGTCAAGCCGGGCAAGGTCAATCTCTGGCTGGGCGGCGGACAGCCGGACCAACGCCCTGGCCTGGCCAAGGCGCCGGGTATCGCCACCACGCTTACCGTAACCTCCGCCCAGACCCTGGAGCCCTGAACCATGATTACCACCCTGAAAAGTACACTGATGATCGCGCTGGCCGCAGCCGGCATGGCCGGTCACGCCGCCGCGGAGTCCGGTCCCTATAAGGTCGTCGTCGAAGAAGACCCGACCCTGCCCGAACATGTAGTATACCGTCCCGCCGATATAAACGGCGTGAAGTCCGGCGCCTTGCCCGTCTATGTCTTTGGCAACGGCGCCTGCAGCCATGACGGCACCAGTTCGCGCAATCACCTGGCGGAAATCGCCTCGCACGGCTATCTGGTGGTCGCCCCGGGCATCATCCCGGCAAACCACCCGGCGCCAGCCGAGGAACAGCGCCAGCCGGGTCAGCTCAAGGCGTCGAATTCCGCGGAATCCCTGACCCAGGCCATCGACTGGGCGCTCAAGGAAAACGGCCGCAGCGACAGCCGCTACTATGGTCGGGTGGCGGCGGACAAGGTTGCTGCATCGGGTTTTAGCTGCGGCGGCTTACAGGCGATATCCGTCGCCAGGGACCCGCGCATTTCAACGGTTGTCGTTATGAACAGCGGGGTCTTCAATGACGGCAATCCCATTGCGGGCATTAATGTCAGCAAGGCCATGCTGGCCGATCTGCATGGATCGGTCATCTATGTTCTGGGCGGTCCAACCGACATTGCTTACAACAACGGCCGTGACGACTATAAGCGGATCAACCATATTCCCGCGGCCTATGTTGACATTCCCGTCGGCCATGGCGGCACCTATATGGAACCGAACGGTGGCATCGGAGCGGAAATCGTCACCGCCTGGCTGGACTGGAAGCTGAAGGGCGACGCGTCGGCGGCCGATAAATTCAGCGGCGAGAGCTGTGGCTACTGCGTCGACAAACGCATCATTTATGAAAAGAAGAACTTCTGACAGCACCCGCCTCTGGCCGAAAGATCAGAGAGTGATCGTCGTTCGGCGGCCGGTGTAGATGATCTCCACACCCTCACTCACGTCGAGCGGAGGTTGATCCGGTGAGACAAGATGGAGGCGGAAATGCCGTCGATCCGGCATGCCATCGAACCGGCCCGCGCGGGCGCCAATGGTCAGTTCTCTGCTGCTATCCTTCCAATTTATTGGAATTGTGCTGCACGCGCCGCTTTCGTAGCCATAGGTCAGGCCGTCGTCTTCATAGAGCGCGAACGTGCCGTCGCGGCCGGGGAAGACCAGGATATCGAGGACCTGACCGGTGATCTCCGCGGTGGACTGGACCGTCGGCCCCAGCGGCAGAACGGTTCCGGCGCGCACGTGAACGGGAATTTGCGCCAGAGGCGAGGGGACCTGATGGGTTTCACCGCCGCTGCGATGGGCGCCACTCCACAGGTCGTACCAGCCGCCGGGCGATGGGGGAAGATAGACCGGCCATTGTGTGGCGCCCGGTTCCAGCACAGGCGCCACCAGCAGTCCGGGGCCGAACATGTAGCTGTGTTTCTGGTCCAGGGCCTGCGTATCCGTGCGGAAGTCGAAGACCAGCGGGCGGATAAGCGGCATGCCCTGGCGGTGGGCGACCGCCGCCAGGCTGTAGATGTAAGGAAAAAGCCGGTAGCGCAGGTTCAGGTAGTCGCGCGCCACGCCTTCGACCGTCTCGCCGTAGCGCCAGAATTCCGTGTCGGTCATATAGCCATGCACGCGTTGCAACGGCAGGAAGGTGGCGTACTGGAACCAGCGGATGAAGCGCTCGTGATAGGCTGTGTCGGTGTATTGCGACGGTCCCGGCCGGAAGAAGCCACCGGCATCGACCGTCCAGTAGGGATAGCCGGCCGCCGCCATGTTCAATCCGGCGGGGATCTGCCGCTTCAGCGTCTCCCAGTCGTTGCCGATGTCGCCCGACCATGTGGCCGCCGCATACTGCTGCTGGCCCAGGAAGGCGGACCGCGTCAGGGTAAAGACCCGCCGGTCGGGATAGTCGCGGCGCTGGCCGTCAAAGACCGTCCGTGACACCTGCAACGGATAGGTCAGCCGGACGTGCTCGCCCTTGCCGACATGCGTCTGACGACCGACCAGGTCGTCGTTTTCCGGCTCGGTCGCATCCTGCCACCAGGCATCGATACCCAGGGCAGCCAGACGGGTGCTCTGGTTTTGCCAGTAGAAAGCTGACGCCTGCGGATTGAAAAAATCGATCCAGTCCGAGTCGGGGATATAGAAGCCGCGCGCCGCCATGGCCTGGCCCAGTTCCGCCTTGCGATCGACCTTCGACCATACCGACAGCATCAGCCGCATATCCATGCCGTGCAGGTCTTTCACCAGGCCGGCCGGGTCGGGATAATGGTCTTCATCGAAGCGCATGGCGTTCCAGCCATGCTTGCCCCAATATTGCCAGTCCTGCACCATGACGTCGACGGGCAGCTTGCGGCGGCGAAATTCCCGGGCATTGTCGAGGATTTCCTGGGACGATTTGAAGCGTTCGCGGCAATGGATGTAGCCATAAGCCCATTTGGGCATCAGCGGCGTTTCCCCGGTCAGTTGGCGATAGGTCGCCATGATCTGTTCGGCGTCGGGACCGGCGATGACGACGTAATCGATCGCTTGCGCCACATCGGACCGCCATACCGTCTGGTCGCGCACTGCGCCAAACGCCAGGGACGGCGTGTCGTCGGCATTGGCGATGACGCGGACCTTATGGCGGCCGGCGTCCAGGTTGGCCAGGAAGCTGGTGGTGGGCGGCAGCCATAGATTGGTCAGGTCGCTATAGACCTTGCCGTCGATCTCGACATAGTGGCGCGAGGCCATCTTGCGTCCCGTGTCGAGCTGGAAGGCAAAGCGGCCCGCGGTATCCAATTCGAATTCCTGCTCGAACACGGCCTCGGTTCGGGCGATGGTCGCATTGCCGGCGCCGGTGGTGACATTGACGACCTGTCCCTGGGCGTCGACCTCGACTCGGCTGAGTCGAACCTGACGGGACAACGGATTGAGGTCGCTCTTTCCGCCGTTGAGCCACAGGAGGCCATAGCCGCGGCTCGACAGGATGACCGGCAGGCTGATCTGGGTATTGACCTGGGTCAGACGGCGCGGCAGGTGGCGTAGATCGAGCGCGCCATCCTGGAAACAGCCGGTGCCGTAGATATGCTCGCCGGGTGGCGAATCAAACGCCTGCTCAGCGATGAAGACGTCTTCGTCGCCCAGCTTCGAGGGTGTGAGCCGCCGACCGCCTGGCGTTTCGTTGAGCAGAAGGTTGCCGTCCCGGTCGTAGAACCGCGGGCCGGCGGCGTCGATTTCGCACGCTATCGCCGGCAGTTGCAGGCGAATCCTTTCACCGGAGGTCTTTTGCCGGACTTTCGGGCGCCGCCGTTGCGGCAGAATCAGGGTGTCTGGAGCTGCGAGCGACCCTAGCCCAGGCCCGTCCCTGGGCCCGTCCTTGGGAACAAATCGCACGCGGAAGGCCGCATCGGTCAGGGCAAAGATCTGCAGAGTGCCGTCCGGCGTCACGGTGATGTGGTCAGGACCGCGGTCTTTCGGGCTTGACGCGTGGGCGCTGGTCGCTGCGACACCGAGGAGGGCAGCACCGCCCATCAGGACGTGGCGGCGCGCCGGCATACCGGAAAGTTTCATGTTTCACCCATAGTTTCAAGGCATTAGTAGTCAATAGGGACGTCGGTCCAGCATCATCGCAAGCCGGGTCTTGGCAATCTGCATTTTTCCTATATAAAAGTAAATTCCATATGGGTAAATGAATCGTCACATGCTGACCATCTCCTGCAATAAGCCTTTCGACCTTTCTCTGGCCGAACGTCCGGTTCCTGTCCGGCGCGACGGGGACGTTCTGGTGCGCATCCGCCGCATCGGTATGTGCGGCACGGATTTCCACATTTTTTCCGGCAATCAGCCCTACCTGTCCTATCCGCGCGTCATGGGCCACGAGTTGTCCGGTGAGGTCCTGGATGCCGACCCCGGCTCTCCTATCCGCATCGGGTCCACGGTGACGATCAACCCGTATTTGCGGTGCAAGACCTGCCATGCTTGCCGGCGCGACAAGCCGAACTGCTGCATGAACATCCGCGTGATGGGCGTCCATATCGACGGCGGCATGGCCGAATATGTGACGGTTCCGGAAGAGGCGATCGTTGACGTTGAGGGCCTCAGCTTTGACCAGGCCGCCATGGTCGAATTCCTGGCCATCGGCATGCACGCCGTCCGCCGTGGCGCTGTCACCTCGGCCGACCGGGTGTTGGTCGTTGGCGCCGGTGCGATTGGCGTCGGCGTGGCCTTGTTTGCCAAGATGACCGGTGCGGATGTGGTCGTAATCGACACCAATGGCGGCCGCCTGAAACGCGCCCGGTCGGTTTGTGCCGGTATCAAGACGACGTTAGCCGATGCCGAAGCCGACGCCTGGCTGAAGGAAGTGACCAATGGCGATTTCTTCGACGTCGTGTTTGACGCATCGGGCAATGCCGGCGCCATGCAAAAGGGTTTCGCTTACGTCGCCCACGGCGGACGCTATGTCCTGGTCAGCGTCGTCAGCAAGGATATCACCTTTTCCGATCCCGAGTTTCACAAGCGCGAAATGCAACTGATCGGCAGCCGCAACGCCACGAAGCATGACTTCCAGATGGTCATCGACATGATTCGCGACGGCGCCATCCCCACCGACAAGCTGCACACCCACTCATTGAACGCGGTCGACCTGCCTAGCCAGGTGCCGGAACTTCTCAAGACGCCCGACGACCTGCTCAAGGCCATCGTCACCATATAAAAAACGGAACAGGGAAGATGTTTGCATTCCTGGCGGTTGCCGCGGCAACCCAGATTGTCCTGTCGTCTCCGGACGGCAAGGTAGAATTGCGGATGGCGGCAGATGGTTCCGCCTTTACAGCCGCGCGAAACAGCGAAGAGGTGGCCTCCGGACATCCCGGCCTGCAACTGGCCGGGGCGCCGGAATTTTCAGATCTGGTGCTGATCAAGCAAACAACATTCAGTGAAAACCGCACGTATCAACTCACCGCGACCAAGGCGGATCACGCCCAGGACAGCTATAACGGCCAACGCCTGACCTTCCGCGAATCGGGCGGCCTGAAGCGCGAACTGTCGATGGAGGTGCGCGCCTATAATGACGGCGTCGCCTGGCGCTACCTCCTGCCGCAGGGCGCAGCCGTCTCCCTGGCGGGGGAAACAACGCAGTTTCGTCCGGCCGGGGACCCAAGCTGCCTGGTCTCGGAGTTCAGCGCGTCGCATGAAAATTACTGGAATTCCTTGCAAGTCTCGCAACTCGACCCCGCCAAGCTCTACGACTATCCCGTCCTGTGTCCGTCACCCAGCGGCAAGACTCATTACGCCATCGTCCAGGCGGGCCTGTCCGGCTATACCGGCTCGGCCCTGAAGCCGGCAGGCGGCGCCTTGACAGTCCAACTCTTCCCGCGCCAGAACGACAAACAGGTGGCGGTCAAATCAAACGACGGCCTGCAAAGCGGCTGGCGCGTGATCATGATGGGCGACCGGGCAGGGGACCTGATCGAATCGCATCTGATCGGCAACCTGTCGGCTCAGGCCACGGGTGATTTTTCCTGGGTCAAGCCCGGCATGGTGGCCTGGGATTGGTGGTCCGGCCCGACGGTCGGCGACAAACCGACCATGGCGCGCTATCGCCGCTTCATCGATTTCGCAGCCGAGTCGGGCTTTCCCTATTTCCTGATCGACGCCGGTTGGGCGCTGAACACCGGCCCGTGCTGCGCGGCTGATCCGCGCACCGACATTACTAAGGGCGAGGCCGGCATCGACATGCCCGCCCTGGCCGCCTATGCCGAATCAAAGGGCGTAGGCCTGCTTCTATGGGCCCACTGGAAACATGTCGAGCCGCGTATGGACCAGGTGCTGGACACCTATAAGGCCTGGGGAATCAAGGGCATCAAGGTCGATTTCATGGAACGCGACGACCAGGATATGGTCGCCTTCTATGAGCGCCTTGCGGCCGAGACTGCCAGACGCCAACTGTTGCTCGACATGCACGGCGCTTTTCCGCCCGTTGGACTATCGCGGACCTACCCCAACTACATAACTCAGGAAGGCGTGCTGGGGGCGGAATACAACAAGTTCCCGTGGGGCAAGGTGACGCCGTCGCACAATGTCCAGTTGGCCTATACCCGCATGCTGCTGGGGCCCATGGACTATACGCCGGGTGGTTTCCGCAATGCGTACCCGGAAGCCTATGCGCAGACTGAGGTGTTTCCATCCACCCGCTTTACTCGTGGTCAGGCCCTGGCGCAGTTCGTGGTGTACGACAGTCCGCTGCAGATGGTGTCGGACGACCCGGCGGCCTATGAAAACGCCGCCGGCTTCGATTTTGTCAAACAGGTACCGACGGCCTGGGACGAGACCCGATTCGTAGCGGGCACGCCTGATACCTACGTCGTCATTGCCCGCCGAAAAGGACGGACGTGGTACGTGGGCGCCCTGAACAATGAAACCGCGCGAATCATCGACATTCCGCTCGGGTTCCTGGCGCATGGCACTCACAAGGCTGTGATCTGGCAGGACGGCGAAACGGCGAATCACGCCGATCGGACAGAAAAGCAGCTATCTCGTGGAGACAGCGTCCGGGTCGAAATGGAACGTGGCGGCGGCGCTGTGCTGGTGATCGGCAACTGATCCATTCACGTCTTCGCTGAGTGCCGTCACCAGGATTGCGGATAACGACGAAATGGTACAAATTGGAAGCGCTTCCTAACGCTCGGAATGGCAAGGGTTTTTTGCAAAAAGTACGACTATTTATTCGCGCAATGTAGTTTTATCTGTAAAAGCTCTGGTGCGTTTCCGATGGTCTTGCTGGCCTGTAATGTGGCTATTACATGTCATTGCGTGGGTCCGCATTTCGAAAACCATCATAAATTTAAATAAAAACAATATTGTAATTCGTCGAATTTGGACACGCGCTCGTGCGAAATCTTGTCTTGACTCATACCAGATATGAAATGAAATGACCCATGCGAAACGAAAGTGTCGCAATCGCGCCACGGGGGTGACACAATCTTCAAAATTGTCCGACTTTTATACTTGAAAGTATGTGACCGCTATCATACCGTCGTTAGGTGTTTGCGAACCGGGTGGACGCGAAGGGCATGTGAAACGACATGCGGCCCGGAACGTGAGCGTTACAAGTAAGGTTGTTTAAGGCGCGTCCCTTTCCGGGGAGCATAAAATTACCTCGTGGCCCAAGTAGCCAGTTGAGGCAGGGAGACTAAATATCATGAAATCCAAAAGGGACGAATCCGTCCAAAATCAAGGCGTTGCCCGTCGTTCTCGTCTGAGCGTGGCGTTGCTCGGCTCGACGGCTCTGGCCGCCGCGCTTCTGTCGACAGCAGCTTTCGCCCAGGACGCAGCACCGGCCGCCGCCGAGGCCGCCCCGCCGGCCGATGACACCGTCGTCGTTGTTACCGGTATCCGTGGCGCGCTCCAATCCGCTTCGAGCATCAAGCGCAAGGCCTCGACCTTCGTTGACTCGATCACAGCTTCGGACGTTTCGGCTCTGCCGGACCTTTCGGTCGCTGAAGCCCTGCAGCGCGTTCCGGGCGTGACTGTCACGCGCTTCACGCTCGGCGGCAGCCCCGACTTCCCGTCGCCCGAAGGTCGCGGTAACCTGATCCGCGGTCTGGGTTTTGTGCGTTCGGAATTCAACGGCCGTGACGCTTTCTCGGCCAATGCCGGTCGTGCACTTGAATGGTCCAGCATTCCGCCGCAGCTCGTCGGCGGCGTTGACGTTTATAAGAACTCGTCGGCCGACTTGATCGAAGGCGGCATCGGCGGCACGATTAACCTGCGCACGCTGGAACCCTTTGATCGCAAGGGCTATTTTGCGTCCGTTTCGGCGGATTTCAACTATGGTGACCTGGCCAAGAAGTGGTCGCCATCCTACAACGCCATGATCGGCAATCGCTGGCAGACGGATATCGGTGAATTCGGCCTGATGGGCTCCTATTCGACCTCGAAGCTGCTGTCGCGGATCGAAGGCTGGCAGCAGCCTGCGCCGATCCCGCGCGTTATTGGCGCCAATGGCAACAGCACGGGCGAGCGTCTCACCCACGAGCCGCGGACGACCACTGACCCGATTGCCGGCGCCATGCTGGGTTTCCAGATGCGTACCAACGATGTCGATCGTAATCGTGACAGCTTCTATATCGCCGGGCAATGGAAGAATGACAATTCCCGCCTGACCGCCAAGTACATCCGTGTTGACAACGAGACCCAGGGCGTCGAGCGTACGCTCGAATCCTTCCCGGGCGGCAACAATAACCAGCTCTACTCCTTCAGCAATGCTGTGTACGACACGAGCTGGTCCACCCCGGCTCTGAATCTCTGTAACGACCCGAACGCTGACGCTACGCGCGGTCAGGACTACTGCGAAAAGACTTTTGCGACTACGGGCGGCCTGATGCAGTCCGGCCTGATCACCAAGGACGAAGATTCGTGGTTTGGAGCCTATGGTCTCCATATCGACGTTCTGTCGATCGGCAAGACTGAGAAGTCGACGACCGAAGACCTGAGCCTGAACTATAAGTGGCGTCCGACAGACCGCCTGTATGTCGAGCTCGACGCGCAGCAGACCAAGGCCACGGCCTCGGTTGACGAGCTGTGGGGCGGTACCACGACTTTTGCTATGGCCCAAATTGCGGCTGACCTTGACAACCCGCGTGTTCGTTTGACGATTGATCCGCGGACACGGTTCAGCGACGCCTTCAACGGCAACGGCGGTTATGTCTCTACGCCGATTACCGGCACGGACGATCCCAGCAATACGTTCTGGAAGTTCAACTCGCAGGGCCATCAGCGCGGCACCGGTGAATTGACGGCCTTCCGCGCCGATGTGCAATACGACTTCGAGGACAATGCCTGGTTCAAGTCGGTGAAGTTTGGCGTCCGTACGTCCGAGCGTAGCCAGGTCAACAAGCAAGCAGACCTGAACTGGGGCGGCATCGGACCGCGTTGGGGCAATGTCGGTCTCGGCACACTGGCAGCGATGGATTCCTCGCTGTATGAGAAGATGGATTTCGCTGACTTCTACCGCGACTCCGGCGTGCTGCAGACGGATCAGGGCGGCCAGACCAAGTTCGCGGTCATCAGTTCCGAACTGCTGCTCAATCCCGAGAAAATGCTGCGCTTCATGCAGGCCGATAGCCGACTGTCGAACCCCGATGGTACGCTGAAGACCAACTGGACAACGCAGCTGGATGAGAATTACCAGCCCATCTTTAATCCCGCGAACGTCTCAACCATTGTTGAAAAGACCGACAATGTCTATTTGATGGCCAACTTCGGGCATGACTTCGATAATGGCATGTCGCTCGACGGTAACTTCGGCTTGCGCTACACCTCGACCAAGCTGAATTCGGAAGGATTCCTCAGCTATCGATCGATCGACGCCGATCCGCAAACGGCCTCGACGACGGCCAATCCCCGGACACCGGATGCTGAAAGCCGTGACTCCGTGCAAGACTTCCTGCCGGAAACGACGAGTTTCATGTGCCCGGGACTGTCCGCGGCATTGACGCCAACTGAACAGGCTGCGCCACCCAATGGTGGCGGCTGGACGCCCGCCACAGCACGTTTCCGTGGCTGCCCGGAAGGCCAGATCGGCAAGTCCGAAGCGCAATCCGTCAACATCGACGACGAACACTGGCTACCTTCGTTCAACGTTAAGTGGAATTTGAACGAAGACATGTTGATCCGTTTTGGGGCCAGCAAGAACATCAGCCGTCCGAACATCCAGGACATGCGTGCCGGCCAACAAATGCGTGCCGTTACTGCCCGTTTGGCTTTCCCGGTCATCCCGAGATGTGTGCCCCAAGCCCCCGCAACGACCTGTACCGAGGATCCATTGTTCGGTGTTGACCGCGGTGCGTCGTCCTTCCAGCTGGAGCAAATGCGTGTCACGGGTGGTAACCCCAGACTTAAGCCGACGACCTCGATCAACTATGATCTGTCATGGGAGTGGTACTTCCAGGGCGGGACGGTTTCGACGGCCTTCTTCAAGAAGGAACTGAAGAACATCATCCAAAGCGGCGACGAGACGTTGGGGTCCATGACCCTCGATGGCAAGACGGTCAGCGTGGTCTATGGTGGTCTGGTCAACCAGGAGACAGCCGATATTCAGGGTGTCGAACTGGCCTACCAGCAGTTCTATGACTTCCTGCCGGGTTGGATGTCGCACCTCGGTATGCAAGCCAACTTCACCTATATCGACGCAAGCGCTGCTCCCCCGCCGCCCTTCGTCGACGCAGATGGCGATGGCACGCCTGACTCCTACGCCACCATCTATCGCTTTGGCGTCAACAACCTGCTGGGGCAATCCAAGTACATCCTCAACGTTGTCGGTATCTATCAGGACGACAAATGGGAAGGTCGCCTGGCTTACAACTGGCGCGATGAGAACCTGACCACCTACCGTGACTACATCACCGGTGGTCCGATCTTTAACTCGGCGGTTGGTTTCCTGGACGGCTCGATCAAGTACGACGTGAACCAAAAGCTTCAGGTGTCCTTGAACGCGTCGAACCTGCTCGACACCAAGAACAAGGCCGAAGCGCAAATCAGCGCAGATGGCCAACGCGTTGATCGCTTCAGCTTCCTGAACGACCGTCGCTTTGTTTTGAGCGTTCGCTACCAGTACTAAGTGCGCAACGCATGACGTCCGGCAAGGGGTGGGAAATACACCCACCCCTTGTTTGGTCATGTTGCGTACATATTTATGTTGAGTAGATGCGGGTAAGCGCCGCTCCGGGGGCCGGTTTGATCAGGCTGTCTGATCGAGCGTTTTATTCGGTGATCTGTTGCACGGCGGCCAAGGCCGCGTTGGCAGCAGGCGAGAAGGAATTCCACAATGAACAAATTTCTGACCATCGTGGCTTCGGCCATAGCCATAAGTGCAGTTGGCGGCCTGCCATCTGTCGCTATGGCGCAAGACTCTCTCTATCAGCCTGTCGCCTCAACGGGTGGTGCGGGTTACACGTCGGCCTCTATGGGCGATAATCGCTATGTTGTCGTCTTCACGGGCGAAGCGCGCACGAAGAAGGCCGTGGCGGCCAACTATGCCTTGCTGCGCGCCGCGGAATTGACGGCAGAATCCGGCTTTGAGTGGTTCGCCGTTCTCAGTTCCACGGTCAAAAGCATCGAGCAGGGCGGCGAAGATGATATTGCGTCGCGCACGGGCTCTTTCATGGGTAACACCATGTCCGCGACGGGCAGCGCCGGTGGATCGGGCACAGGTCCGGCTGGTGGCAATAGTGCCGGGGGCGGTGACGGCAATGTTCAGATGGGCCCTTCCACAGGCGGGTTCGGCGGCGGTGATGTTCCTCCGTCGGTTCTCGAACGTTGGAAGCCAAAGAAGGTCATTCAGGCGGCTCTGATTATCCAGATGGGCAGTGGTGATGAAGCCAAGTTCGACGGCGTCAAAAAACAGCCGGAAATCTTCGAAGCCAAGTCGACAATCGAAGAACTCCGCGCGTCCATGCAATAGGTCGGTGCTAAGTTTGTGCGCTAAGTCATGATAATGACTTGGCGCACGGCACTTCACGGGTCGCGCCAAGGTGTTTTGAGTATTGAATGTTGTCGTTGCGCTTCAGTGTGTAGTTCACGCAAGTTGTGATTGGCAAAATGGGCATTTAAATACTTTGTATGCGCGCCTCCAAATCTCAAAGTACAGTAGTTCATAAGTCTATTTATACATTATATTTGTTGACTTTGAATTTGTATGAGTTATAATGATTGTGGTTTCAATTCTTCTCCCGAAAAATTGTGCCAAAGCGATCGGGGGCGTCGCGCCCGAGAAACGCGGCGCCCTTATCACGTTTTCACCTGTCACATCGAAGCTATGAAACGGTCGCCGTGAGCTATATCCGGCGCGTAGTCGTGCTTGTGAGTCTCCCCCGCGCCAACCACAAGACGACACGTCGGTACACCGCAAGGACGGTGGCAGATTGACGCAATTGCTCATGATCTTGGTCGTTATGGCGCAATTCATTGTATAACTATATTCCAGGCCAGGCCCGACACTCTGGCGGAGAGGACACCGAGCAATGAGCGATAATCCCCAGGCAATTAAAAGCATATGCATTGTGGGCGGTGGTACGGCGGGCTGGATGGCGGCATCCGCCCTGGCGCACGAATTCAAGAGACTGCCGATCTCCATTACTCTGGTGGAATCCGACGAGATAGGCACGGTGGGTGTTGGTGAAGCCACCCTGCCTCACATCCGTAATTTCAATACAGCCCTCAACATAGACGAAGTCACCTTCATGAAGGCGACCGAAGCGACATTCAAACTCGGCATCGAGTTCTGCAACTGGGGCCGTATCGGCGACCGTTATATTCATCCGTTTGGCGACTACGGCGAAAAGATCGACGGCATTCCCTTCTATCAGCATTGGCTGCGCCTGCAGAAACTCGGCCTGGCCTCCCGTCTTGACGATTATGCCTTTCCGACCTCCATCGCCGAAGCCAACCGTTTTCGCCACCCCTCGACCGACCCGACCCGGATAGAATCGACCTACGGCTATGCCTATCAATTCGACGCGACACGCTACGCCGCCTTTCTGCGTCAGTTTGCCGAGGCGCGGGGCGTCGTCAGACGGCAGGGCAAGGTCGTTGATACGCGACTGGACGCCGAAACCGGGCATGTCGCAGCGCTGACGCTGGACAGTGGCGAGGTTGTAGCGGCCGATCTATACGTAGATTGTTCCGGTTTTCGCGGCCTTCTCATCGAGCAGGCGCTGAAAACGGGCTATGACGATTGGAGCCAGTGGCTGCCGTGCAATCGGGCCTTGGCTGTGCCGTGCGAATCGCGGGGCACTTTGACGCCGTTCACGCGCGCGACAGCCCTCGAAGCCGGCTGGCAGTGGAGGATACCATTGCAGCATCGCACGGGCAATGGCTACGTCTATTGCAGCAGTTTCATCAGCGATGAGGACGCCAGTCGCCGCTTGCTTGGCAATCTGGATGCGCCGGCCCTGGCCGACCCGCGTCAGCTCTATTTCACAACCGGCCGACGCAAGAAGTTATGGAATCGCAATGTTGTGGCCATCGGGCTTGCCGCAGGGTTCCTGGAGCCGCTCGAATCGACCTCGATCCATCTGATTCAGGAAGGCATCAGTGAGTTGCTGCATATCTTCCCCGACAAGAGATTTCTCCAATCCGATATCGACGAATATAACCGGCGCATGGGGGTGAATTTTGAACGGGTGCGCGACTTCCTTTTATTGCACTATGCGGCGACCCAGCGTGACGATACCGAGATGTGGCGGCATTTCCGCAACTTGAAACTTCCCGACAGTCTGGAAGAAAAAATCCAGATATGGCTTACGCGCGGGCAACTCATCCGCTACGAGTTCGGCGTTTTCCTGCCACCAAGCTGGGTTGCCGTCATGTTGGGACAGAACCTGTTACCGCGTCATTATGATCCGCGTGTCGACCGGATGGCGCACGATACCTTGGTCCAGAACGCAGAGGGCTTGCGGCAGAGGGTGAACGCCGCGGTGTCGGCAACACCCGACCATAAGGACTATATCCGCCAAATGGGGGCGGCGTCCGACACTGGCCCCCTGATCGCGCAGGCCGTTTAACCCATGGGAACATCTGATACATCGCCTGCGCAGACTGCGGGCCGTCACGTAGTGGTTTGCGGCAGTGGTTTGGCCGCTCAGCAGGTTTGCGCCGCCCTGGCGCCTTATCTTTGCGACGCGCTCAGCGTGACCTGGATTACGGGTATGTCGGGCGCGGATAGCGATATCGTTTATGGCAACCTCGCACCACCAACGGCCTACGATTTCAACCTGTCGCTGGGGGTCTCCGAACCGGACCTGATCCTGAACAGCGATACGACCTTCTCATACGGAACGCATGTCACGAACTGGGGCGCACGCAGGCTGAACTGGGTGCAGGCTTTTCATCAGCCTCTTCCGGTCCTCGAAGGGGCGACGTTCCAACACTACCTGACGCAACAAGGTCAGTCGGCTCTGGAGCCGTTTCTGGTATCGGCCATGGCGGCACGGCGCGGCGTCTTTGCTCACCCGCCGGAAGACCTTGCCCACCCGTTGTCGCGGGCGGAATACGGCTATCACTTTGACGCCGCGGCGTACGGCGCCCTGTTCGAGCTTGCCGCCGCTCGTGGCGGCGTGCGAAAGGTCGCGGCAGATATTTCCGCGATTGATGCCGTCGATGGCGTCATTAACGCCGTTCATCTGAGCAATGGCCAGACCCTGACGGCCGGTTTGTGGATCGACGCCACGGGGCCGCAAGCTATGCTTCTGTCGCAGATCGCCGGGGTGCGTCAAGGCACCCGGCGTCTGTGCTTCCATCTGACGCGCATGGAAACGGAAACGCCTGGCCCGGCCGTTACCACTATCAACGGTACGCCTTATGGCTGGCAGGCAAAGACGGCCTTGCGCACCTCAACGCTCATGCTGACGACCAGCGATCCAGACTCGGACCTGGAGGCCCAAGCCGCATTGGAGACGGCTCCGCTAAGGTCGGCGACCGTCGATATCTGCTGGCGCGACATGGCCTGGGTTGGCAACTGCGTTGGCATAGGTCACGCGGCCTGTGTGGCGGAACCCCTGACCATCGCGCCCATGCGCCTGCTTCAGCGAGATATCGAACGCCTGCTGCCCCTGTTGCCGGTTTCTGACGACCTGTCGGTAGAGCGCCGCGAGTATAATCGCCAGGCCTTGGCGGACTATGTCCATGCCGACCTGTTCACGCGCGCCCTATTCGAGACGCAACCCATGGACGGGGCTCCGTACTGGCGTGCCGCCACCCGGACACCTGCCGATGAACGCCTGGTACGCAAGATCGAACAGTTCGAAAGCCGCGGTCTGCATGTCGCTTTCGATCTCGAACCGTTCGGTCCGGAGGACTGGCTCACGCTTCACTACGGAATGGGGCGCAGTCCGTTGCGATATGATCGCACTGTTGATGGCGCGGACAGTGCCAGGATCAGGCAGTATCTCGAGACACTCCGCGGCAACATTGAGAATGCGGTCCGATCCATGCCACCTCACGCAAGCTATCTGAACGGTCTGACCAACTATCTTCGACAAACTAAAGGGTGAGGCATGACCTCGTATATAAAGAAGATCGTCATTCTGGGCGGCGGATCCGCGGGCTGGATGACGGCGGCGGCACTATCCAGCCAACTCGATCCGAAATTCGTTTCGATCACCCTGGTCGAGTCTGACCAGATCGGCACGATCGGTGTCGGCGAAGCGACCATCCCTGAGATCATCAATTTCAACCGTCACCTCGGCATTCGCGAAGACGAGTTCATGAAGGCGACCCACGCCACCTTCAAGCTGGGCATCGAGTTCGTCGACTGGGGGCGCAAGGGCGATGCCTATATACATCCGTTCGGCGGCCATGGCGTCGACATGAATGGTTACGAGTTCCATCAGTACTGGCTGCGCAGCCGTGCCGACGGCAATACGCATCCGATCGACGCCTACAGCATGTCCGCTGTTGCTTCCCGCCAAAACCGGTTTGACCTGCCGGGAACGACAAATTCTCCGCGCGGTCATATTCGCTATGCCTATCATTTCGATGCCACCCTGTATGCCCGTTTCCTGCGCACCTATGCGGAGGCGAGGGGCGTGCGCCGTGTCGAAGGCAAGGTCGAGGAGGTTCTGCAAGCGCCGGAATCGGGAGACATCACCGCGCTGAGGCTCGACACGGGCGAGACGATCAACGGGGAACTGTTCTTCGACTGCACGGGGTTCAGCGCGCTTCTGATCGGGAAGACCCTGGGTGTTGGGTATAATGACTGGAGTCACTGGCTGCCCTGCGACACGGCGCAGGCGGTGCCTTGCGCCCATGCCGGTCCGCTCTTGCCCTATACGCGCTCGACGGCCCGGACCGCGGGCTGGCAATGGCGGATCCCGACCCAGACCCGTACCGGCAACGGTCATATCTACAGCAGCGCCTTCATGGAGGACGACGAAGCCACCGCGATCCTGCTCGCCAATCTTGACGGCGAGGCCATGGCATCACCTCGTCAAATTCGCTTCAAGGCCGGCCACCGCCACGCCTTCTGGAAGAAAAATTGCGTCGCCATCGGCCTGTCGGCCGGTTTTCTTGAGCCACTGGAATCGACCTCGATCTACCTGATTCAGGAAGGCATCAGCCGCTTTATCGCGCTGTTTCCCGACGCTTCGCTGCCCGAGGTGGTGCGCAAGGAATATAACCAGCACATGCAGACCGAATTCGAGCAGGTGCGCGACTTTATTATTCTGCATTACAGTGCGACCGAACGCGACGATACGCCGTTCTGGAACTACTGCCGCAACATGAGCATTCCCGATAGCCTCAATCACAAGATCGAATTGTTCCGGACGGCGGGTCGGACCTACGCCTACAGGGAGGAGCTGTTCGGACGCCCGAGCTGGATTGCCGTGTTCCTCGGCCAGGGCATCATGCCGCGAAGCTTCGACCCTGTGATCGCCATGCTGCCGTCTGATGCCGTGAGGGACAGCCTTGACTCCATGCGTCAGGCCATGCACGCCGAAGCTGGCCGCATGCCCACCCACGCCGCCTTTCTGCAAAGCTACTGCCCCGCTGTAAGGGCCTAAATTTTTAGCGCCAACCGCAAAGCCACATCATGCAAGATCTGAGAATTCGCAAAGTTGTTATTGTCGGCGGGGGAACCGCCGGATGGATGGCGGCCGCCGGTATGTCGAAACTGCTGCCGGCCAACCAGGTCGCCTTCCGGGTTGTCGAATCCGAAGCCATCGGCACGGTCGGTGTCGGCGAAGCGACCATCCCGCATATCCTCTACTTCAACCGACTTTTGGGAATCGACGAGAACGAGTTCGTCAGAAAAACCAATGCAACCTTCAAGACGGGGATCGAATTCGTCAACTGGGGACGGCTTGGGCAGAGCTATATCCACCCGTTTGGCCCTTACGGCGCCCCAATGGACGGCATCCACTTCCACCATTTCTGGCTGCGTTATGCGGCCATGGGCAAGGCGCCACCGCTGGAGCGGTACAGCCTGATGATACAGGCCGCACGGGCCGCCAAGTTTCAGCGCCCGGACCCGTCCAAGGTCAATACCGCGCTCAGCCTTATTGCCTATGCCTTCCATTTCGATGCCAGCCTTTACGCGCGTTTGATGCGCGAGCACGCTGAGGCCCGAGGCGTGACCCGGACAGAAGGCCGTATCACAAATGTGGTCCAGGATCCGCACTCCGGGCACGTCCAAAACGTCGTCCTGGAAACGGGCGAGGTCATCGAAGGTGACCTGTTCATCGATTGCTCCGGATTTCGCGGGCTGCTGATCGAGCAGACTCTCAAGGCAGGCTATGATGACTGGAGCCACTATCTGCCGTGTGACCGTGCCGTTGCACGGGCATGTGAGAAGGTCGCTGATCCGATCCCCTATACGCGTGCCACGGCCAAGGCATCGGGCTGGCAATGGCGCATCCCGCTCCAGTCGCGAACGGGTAACGGCCATGTCTATTCCAGTGCCCACATTTCCGACGATGCCGCGCTGGACAGCCTCAATGCGGATCTGGATGGCGCCCCCCTCACGGAGCCGAACTTTCTGAGGTTTACCGCCGGCATACGAAAGAGCCCCTGGACGAAAAATGTCGTATCCTTGGGGCTGGCGTCGGGTTTCCTGGAGCCGCTGGAATCGACGTCGATCCACCTGATCCAGACGGCCATCGCCCGCCTGATGACCAATTTTCCAGACAAGACCTTCAACCAGCCGGACATCGATTATTACAACCGTCGAACTCGGCTGGAATATGAACAGGTCCGCGACTTTATCATTCTGCACTATAATGCGACTGCGCGCGACGATAGTCCGTTCTGGAACTATTGCCGGACGATGGAGATACCCCAGACGCTTGCAGACCGTTTGGCCATATACCGGGAGAATGCACGGCAATACCGACACGACAACGAACTGTTCAACGAGGTCAGTTGGCTGGCCGTCATGCAGGGTCAGAATATCGAGCCGAAGCGTTACCACCCGATCGCCGACATGATCTCGGAGGAGGAACTCGTGCGCCGCATGACTCATTTTGAGGACGACGTCACGCGGTCGCTTGCGACGATGCCCGGCCATCAGGCCTTTATCGACCAGCATTGCCGCAGCGCCGGGGGCTGTATTAAAAGCGCATCCCAAAACGTGTGACGCACTTGGGTTGAGAGGCGGTTTACGAGCGGATCGCGCCCAGTTCTTCCGAGATCTGGCGGCAGGTTTCCTGCAGCACGACGCGGGCATCATCGCGCTCCACTTTTTGTGTACCGTCGATCAACTGGAGAAACGGCACCGTCAAGGCCGCCACGGCGACACCGTTGCCACCGAAGATCGGATAGCTGATGTCGGTCACGCCCACTGTGCGCGCACTTTTCATCATCTCGTAGCCTCGCGCCCTGACTTTGCGCAACGTCGTCTCGAGCGCGGAATCCAGGCTGAGCGGGGGCACGGCACGGCCGTCGTTCACGGCGTCGAACGCCAGCAAGACATGGCCGGAACAGCTTGTCTCAAGGACAATCTCGGCACCGACGCGGACGGCGAAAACGGTGGGGCCCGGAGTCTGTTGCCTATGGACGATCATGCCACGTTCTGCGTTTCGGACAACCAGGTGACACGACTGTTCGATACGGTTGGCGAGGTCGCGCATGAAGGGGGCCGCAGTTTCGACCAGATCGTCGACCGGTGTCGCCTTAAAACCCATCTCCAGCAGACGGAGCGTCACGCGAAAACGGTCTCCCGGATGGCGCCGCAACCAGGCTAGTCGCTCCATCACCATGATCACGCGAAAAATCTCGCTGACCGAAAAGCCAAGTTTTCCGGCCATCTCCGTAATCGTCAGGCCGCGCGGAAACTCGGAAAGTAGTTCCAGGATTGTGAAGCCTTTTTCAAGCGCCGGCGCGCTGTAGACGGGCGCCTTTGTTGCGGTATCGTCAGGGATCTGGGACGAACTGGCCATGGGTGTGGAACTCATTAATTTCGACGACGATCATGCACGCAAGCAACTGCCTGACTCATCTTAGACACAAGCGGGTGCGGTATAGCAATAGGGCGCGAAGTCCTTGGCTGCAAGGGGTTTGGCAGGGGAGGGCACCGTCGAGACAAATGGAAGCGCGCCCATTCAGACCATGCCCGTTCGGTCCCGTCCGCCTATTCCGACCATCGGTACCCGCGACATCTTATGATCGCCGAATTTGCGCTGGATCAAGGTCCGCCGCCGTAGACGGAGGCAAGGTGGCGCCTGTGACCTGTTACCCCGTAGACTTTCGTAGCAAATCTGACGCGTCCGAACGGTGCAGGCGCCTGAATCCTTGTACGCGGAATCTGGTACGGGCGGCCCCGCTGGCCGTTCTGCATCTCACCCCCGTTGAGGCGCACGCAAGATGACCGTCTCCCTTGGCGCGCCCCTGGAGTCTTTTGAAGGTGTGGTCCTGGCCCTCGGCCTGGGTCTGCTGATCGGCATCGAGCGTGGCTGGTCGCGGCGTGACGACCCTGACGGTTCACGCGTGGCCGGCATCCGGACCTTTGGCCTGCTGGGGTTCGCCGGTGGCATAGCCGGAAGGCTGGCCGACGGATCGCAGGTACTGAGCGGAATTATTGTGATAGCGACCGCTGCGGCCCTGGTGACCGGATATGCCCGCCATGCCAGGGCCAGCGGGAATTTTAGCGCTACATCGACGATTGCCGGTCTGGTGACCCTGGCGGTCGGTCTGTGCGCCGGCCTTGGCGAGATGACGCTGGCTGCGATCTCGGCCGCCCTGATGACGGTACTGCTCTCGTCGCGGCGGCAACTCCATGGCTGGCTGAGTGGGCTGAACGAGTCAGAGGTGCAGGCGATTGCGCGCTTCGCGGTCATCAGCCTTGCCGTTCTTCCGCTGCTGCCCGATGCCGACTTCGGGCCGTTTGGCGCCTGGAATCCGCGGCATATTTGGATGGTCGTCGTTCTGGTATCGGGCCTGTCCTTCGCCGGCTATATGGCGGGGAAGCTATTGGGACCGTCGCGTGGGATCCTGGCAACTGCAGCCGCCGGAGCGGTGGTGTCTTCGACCGCCGTGACGGTCGCCCTGTCGAGCCGTATCCGTCATGGGGAGGGCCAGGAAGCTGTTCTGGTTGCAGGTATCGCCATTGCCTCTGCCGTCATGTTTTTGCGTGTCCTGATTTTGACAGCGCTGCTGGCGCCGTTCGCCTTGCCGAGCCTGGGCCTGCTGGTGGCGCCGGCTGCGATGACGGGCGTGGTATGCGCCGTCTGGCTGATCTGGCGGTCGCGGGCGGCGCCTGGCACCGTCTCTTCAGGCCTGGGGGTGCGTAATCCCTTCGATCTGTGGCCGGCCCTGTTCCTTGCCGCCCTGGTTGCCGTCCTGTCGCTGGCGGCCCGCTGGCTGTTGGCTGAGATCGGCGAAGCCGGTTTGGCCATCGCTCTGGCAATATCGGGCATGGTCGATGTCGACTCGGCGATTATCACCATGGGTAGTTTGCCGGACAATGCCTTGCCCGGCACGACGGCAGGCTTGATCCTGGCGGCACCCGTCATGCTCAACACCCTGGTCAAGACGGGGGTGGCTATCGTCACGGCCGGAGGGCGCAATGGCTGGCGCGCCGCCACGCCCTTGCTCCTGAGCCTGGCCGCGGGGCTGGCGGGGGCGCCATTCCTGTTCTGGCACCCCTGAAGCCTTTCCGCGCTGTTTAGCCGGGGGCGAAAGCGGGTTTTCGCAAGCTCAGCGCGCGGTATAACCGCCGTCGATCACAAGTTCTGAGCCGGTGATGAATTTGGATTCGTCGGAGGCGAGATAGACGACGCCCCAACCGATATCGTCGGCCTCGCCCATATGGCCGAGTGGGTGCAAACTGCCGACCGTCAATTTGAATGCCTCCGAATCCGTTTGGCTCTGTTCGGCAACACCGGCCACCATCGGAGTCCAGATATAGCCTGGATGAATGGAATTCACACGGATGCGGTCGGGAGCAAACAGCATGGCGTCGGTCTTGGTCATCAGCCGGACGGCGCCTTTCGAAGCGTGATAAGGCGGATTGTCCGGCGCGCCGATCAATCCATAGATGGAGGATAGGTTGATGATCGAGCCGCCGCCGGCCTGACGCATATAGGCGATGACGTGCTTGGTGCAGAAGAAGACGCCCTTGACGTTGACCGCCATGACGGCGTCCCATTCAGCTTCGCTGACCTGGTCCGTCGGTTTGGCCGTGCCGGCGATCCCGGCATTGTTGACCAGGACGTCGATCCTGCCCCACGTCGCTGCAATCGAAGCGAAGACGTCGGCCACTTGCGTTTCTTTGGCCGTATCCAGATGCCAGAAGCGGGCCTCGCCGCCTTCAGCGCGAATGGCGGCAGCGACCGCTTCGCCTTTTGAGTCTATGTCCGTGACCGCGACCCTGGCGCCTTCGCGCGCCAGGAGACGGCAGGCCGATTCACCCAGGCCCATGGCGCCGCCGGTAACGATGGCAACCTTGTGTGCGACTCTGTTCATGGTGGCTCATCCTTATGCGATTTAAGGATTGGAGCTTAGGTCGAGACCGTCTTCGGCGCCTTGATCGCGGTCAATGCCCGGGCTCACCCGCCATACAGCTCGCACAGCACATCGACGACGCGCCGGGCGCCCTGATCGGCAATCGAGTAATAGATGGTCTGGCCATCGCGCCGCGTTTCGACCAGTTCTTCGGCCCGCATCTTGGCCAGATGTTGCGATGTCGTCGATACCGACTGACCGACATAGTCGGCCAGGTCCGAAACACTGGCCTCGCCGTCGAACAACCGGCACAGAATTGACAGCCGATGCTCGCTGGCCATCAGTTTCAGCAGACGCGTGGCCTTGCGGATGTTCGGCGTCAGGCTGTCGATGTCGGCTTCAGCTTTCATGGTGTAGTTCCGTGGCCCGTTCCTTCATGACGATGTAGATGGCGGGTATGACCAGGACCGTCAACAGGGTCGAGGACAAAAGCCCAAACAGCAGCGATATGGCCAGGCCCTGAAAGATCGGGTCGGTCAGGATCACCGCCGCTCCGATCATCGCCGCCAGCGCCGTCAGCAGGATGGGTTTGAAGCGCGTAGCTCCGGCTTCGAGCAACACCTCGCGCAACGGCCGGCCGTAGCTTCCGTCCGGCTGTTTGTAGTGCCGGATGAAGTCGACCAGCAGGATCGAGTTGCGCACGATGATCCCCGCGAGCGCGATGAAACCGATCATCGAGGTCGCCGTAAACGGCGCCTGGAACAGCATATGGCCGATGACGATCCCGATCAGCGTCAGAGGTACGGGCGTCAGGATGACCAGTGGCAGCTTGAAGGATTTGAACTGAGCCACCACCAGGGCATAGATGGCCAGCAGGGCCACGCCGAAGGCCGCCCCCATGTCGCGGAAGGTGACCCAGGTGATTTCCCATTCACCGTCCCACAAGATGGTCGGGCGGGTTTCGTCGTCCGGCTGGCCGTTCAGCCGGACCACAGGCGTGGGCAGGCCGCCCCAGTCGGCTTTTTTGATCGCCGCATTGATGTCGAAAATGGCATAGACTGGCGCCTCATACTTTCCAGCCAACTCCGCCATGATCATGTCGGTATCGCGGCCGTTGCGGCGGAAACCGTGCGTCGATGTGGCTTCCTGACGCAGGGTGGTGACCTCGTCCAAGGCGACCAGTCGAATACCTTCTCCTGTCCGGGCAACAGCGACCGGCATGGCCAGCAGGCTGTGGCCGGGTGTGCGCTGGGACTGCGGCAGGCGTACGGCGATGTCCAGCGGATCGCGGCCTTCGCCACGGCTTACCTGGGCCAGTACCTGACCGTTCAGCAGCGCATTCAAGCTGGCATAGACCTGGCCATCGCTCACGTTCAGCGCTTCCAGTTGGGTGCGGTCGGTGACGACGCGGGTGCGCGGTGCCGCAACGCCGTAGGAATCATCGACATCAACCACATAAGGAATCGACTTGAAGATGCCTTTCAGTTTTTCGGCCACCTGACGACGGGTGGTGGCATCGGGACCGTAGACCTCCGCCAGCAAGGTCGCCATGACCGGCGGCCCCGGTGGCGCCTCGACCACCTTGAGCACGCCGCCGGCCGGCAGTGGCACGGCCTTCAGGCGCTCACGCAGGTCCAGGGCGATGGCGTGGCTGCCGCGATGGCGATGGTGTTTGGCCTGGAGTTGGACACTCAGGTCACCCTGTTCGGGGCCATTTCGGAAATAGTAGTGGCGTACCAGACCGTTGAAGTTGAATGGCGCCGCGGTCCCGGCATAGGTGTCGATGGCTTCGACTTCTGATAAGGCGGTGGTGATGCGCGCCGCCTGGTTCAGCACACGCTGAGTGGTTTCCAGAGTCGTGCCCTCGGGCAGGTCGGCAATGACCTGAAGCTCCGACTTGTTGTCGAAGGGCAGAAGTTTCACCGTTACCGTCTTGGTGGCAAACAGGGCGCAGGCCAGCAGCGTGGCGACCCCGACGCCGGCGAGAAAACGGCCGGCCGATCGCCGGTCCTTGATGACCGCCCCGGCCACCCGGCGGTACAGGCGCCCGATCAGGCCTTCGTGGTCGTGGCCGTGCGTCGGCAATGACGTTCCTGCAGGAAGGGTTTGGCCCGCAGGAAGGATTTGGCGCGCAAACCGGATCATCAGCCACGGCGCCAGGATGACGGCGACGAAGAAGGAGAAGATCATGGCGGCAGAGGCGTTGACAGGGATGGGCGCCATGTAGGGCCCCATCAGCCCTGAGACGAACAGCATCGGCAGCAGGGCCGCCACCACGGTCAGCGTGGCGATAATGGTGGGATTTCCGACTTCGGACACGGCATCAACCGTGGCCTCGGCCCGGCTGCGGCCGTCGTTCATGCCCCAATGGCGCGAGATGTTCTCGATCATGACGATGGCGTCATCGACCAGTATGCCGATCGAGAAGATCAGGGCGAACAGGCTGACCCGGTTGATGGTGTATCCCATCAGATTCGACGCGAACAGAGTCAGCAGGATGGTCGTCGGAATCACGATCGCGGTCACACCCGCCTCGCGCCAGCCAATGGTGAACCCGATCAGCACGACGATGGAGACAGTGGCGAGGCCCAGGTGAAAGAGAAGTTCATTGGCCTTTTCGTTGGCACTCTCGCCGTAGTCGCGGGTGACGGCGATGTCGACACTGGCCGGGATCAACGGTCCCTTGAGCGCTTCGACGCGCTTCAGAACGGCGCCCGAGACCACGACGGCGTTGGCGCCCTGACGCTTGGCGACGGCCAGGGAGACTGCCGGCGCCTGGGTCCATTCGCCGTGTTTCACTTGGCTGTAGCGGAAGACGTGGACCTGGTCTTCACGCGCCGCTTCGACGACCCGGGCGACATCGCGCACCAGGACGTTCTCGCCCGTGATCGATGGCACGGTGATCAGCCCGACCGCCTCGGCGGAAGGCAAGGTCTGGCCGGCGGTCACGGCGACCGCGCGGTTGTCGCTGCGCAGGCGCCCTGCAGGATAGGCGCTGCCGGCCGCCTTGACCGTCGACATCAGGGTGTCCAGCGCAACACCGCGGGCGCGCATCAGCGCGGCGTCCGGTTCAATACGGATTTCACGCGGGCGGCCGCCGGTCACGAAGGTCAGGCCGACATCGTCCACCTTCATCACTTCGGTCCGCAACCGCACCGCCAGGTCGTAAAGCGCCTGATCGGTCATGCGGTCGCCCGTGCCGGGGTGGGGGGACAGGGTCAGCACAAGGGCCGGAACGTCGTTGATGCCACGCACCTGGACCCGCGGTTCGGCCGTGCCCGACGGCAGGCGGTCGTAATTGGCGCGCAGCTTTTCGTGGATACGAACGGCGGCATTGTCGGGGTCGGTGCCGACGTCGAAGCGAGCGGTGACCAGAACGCTGTCGTCATCGACAAAGCTGTAGATGTGCTCAACGCCGGCGACGCTCTTGATGATGGCCTCCAGCGGCTTGACCACCCGTTCGGTAGCGTCCGGTGCCGCCAGCCCTGGCGCGGCGACCATGATATCGACCATGGGGACACTGATTTGCGGCTCTTCCTCACGTGGGATCGACATGACGGCCAGAAGCCCGACCAGAATGGCGACCAACAGAAACAGGGGCGTCAGAGGGGAGTTGAGGGCGGCTTTGGTCAAATTGCCCGAAATACCCAAACGGTGTCCGCTCATCACTGGCCTCCATAGGCAGCGAGGCGGTCACCGCTGTTCAGCCCGCCGATAATTTCAATCTGGGTGGCGTCATAGTCCGTCGTTTCCACCGTCGTTTCAACCACATGTCCATCCGGCTGGACCAGGCGGACATAGTCCAGGCCATAGCGGGTCTGAACATAGCTACGCGGCAGCACAACAGCCGGTCGCCGGCCCAGCCGAATATAGGCCGTGACCCTGGCGCCGATGGGCAGGTCCTGCAAGCCCGAAGGGGTGACATCGGCCGTTATCTGGCCAAGGCTAACCGACGGGTAAACCTGGGTGATGGTGCCGGAGGCGGTTCGGCCAGGAACCGATAGTTCGACCGTATCGCCGGGTTTCAAGGCACGACCCTGACCTTCCGGCAGCTCAATGCGCACCACAGGCTCGCCAGCCGTGATCGTGGCGACCGACTGTCCCATCATCACGACCGAACCCTGGGGGACGGGTGCACGCAGGATGCGACCGGAATCGGGTGCATAGATCGCACCCTCATTGCCATAGGCATTGCTGGCGGCGACCTGAGCGTGGGCGGCACGCGCCGACGCCTCGGCGGATTTATAGCCAGCCTCGGCCTGATCCAGTGCCGCTTGAGCATAGATGCCCTTGTCGAAAAGGGTTTTGACCCGGTTGTACTGCGCCCTGGCCTGGACGGTTTGAGCGTCGGCCGCGGCCGCCTGGGCGCTGTAGGCGCTGGTCTGGGGGGCGATCTTGCTGTCCTGGACCCGGCCAATCAGCTGTCCCTTCTGCACGACGTCGCCCTCACGCACACGCAGGTCGACCAGCGTGCCCGACAATCGCGCCGAGGCTTCGGCCATCTTGTAGCTGGTCAAGGTACCGGCGATGGGCTTGAGGTCATCGACCTCTGTTCGGGCGGCGGTGAACACGTGGCCGGCAGCCTTTTCGGCGACAGGCGGTTCCGGCTTGTCCCCGCAGGCGACCAGCCCCATAAGGCTGGCGGTCAGAAGCAGGGCGGGTAACAGACGGCGCGGCATGACAAAGTCTCCCAGGTTATCGAACGGTCGGCAGGCCGCTGGCCTTCCACGCACTCAGCCCGCCGGCCAGGTGATGGCTTACGGCGACACCGGCCTTGCGACAGGCGTCCAAGGCGCGCCCCGAGCGGACGCCCCCGGCGCAATGCAGGACGACGGTCTTACTGCCGTCAACCGGGAGTGATTTCGGGTCGAAACTCGACAGCGGCGCATTGATGGCGCCGGCAATTCGCTCCGCCTGATATTCTTCCGGTTCACGGACGTCGACCAGAAGGAAGTTGCCCTGGCGGAGGCCGTCGCGCACGTGATCCGGATCAAGGTTTTGCGTGGACGTTGAGGACAGATTGAACATGACGAACTCCGGGGGGCAAGAATGTATTTGCGTAATTAAGAATATGCGATAATATAAATATATCAATATGTCAACCGGCGCATGTGCGCAGGCGGCAAATATGAAACCTGTCATCCCCCCGGGTGCCCCCAACACGAACGTCAGGATCGAGTGGATGGCGCTCGATCTGATGGGCGCCCACAAGCTGAAAAGAGGAGACCAAGGCATGACCCTTGACCGCGCAATTATGGCCTTCGCAGGCCTCGTCGTTCTGACCGGCCTTCTACTGGGTTGGTTGATATCCCCTGGTGGTACCTGCTGTCGGCCTTCGCCGGCGCCAACCTGATCCAGGCGGCGATAACCGGCTTTTGCCCTGCCGCCATCGTCTTCAAGGCCCTGGGCGTGAAGCCCGGCACGGCGTTCAAATAGGTGCATCATGACCAAGTCCTATCCCGATATCACCAAACGCATCTCCACCGGCATCCGGTCGCTGCGCAAGGACATCCCGGACACTATGGCGGGGTTTTCCGCTCTGGCGACGGCGGCCACCAGGGACGGCGCGCTCGATAAGAAGACCAAGGAGTTGATTGCCTTGGCGATCGGCGTTGCGACCCGCTGTGACGGCTGCATCGGGTTTCACACCGAAGCCCTGGTCAAACTCGGGGCCTCCCGGGCCGAGGTCGAGGAATGCCTAGGCATGGCGATCTATATGGGCGGAGGTCCGTCGCTGATGTATGCCGCCGACGCCTTGCTGGCCTACGAACAATACGGCGGCGGACCGGCCATTGCTTGATCCGTATCAAGGTGATCTCCCGCGCCTCTGTCATTCTGTCGGCGGTCTATGGAGGTTCACATGTCCATCAAGTCGCTTCTTCTTGTCTTTGACGGCTACAACCACGATCTGCCCGCTCTGAATCAGGCTCTGTCCCTGACACAGCACAGCCGATCCCATTTGCGCGTTGTGCATTTTGCCGAACCGCCGATCCTGCCCGAAACCCTCGGGCTCGGCCTGTATGCCGGCGCGATCGCTGACGGCCCGGTCATAGATCTGCTCGAAGCCACCTCGCGCGAGCTCACGGACACCGCCCGCGCCCACACAGGCAGCCAATGTGTGCACCATGGTGTGCCTCTGCTCAGCGATGGCGAACCGGGGGTTATGGGCCAGGCGGCCGCCACCTTCCGGGTGGTGGTGGGTACCGCGGCCGATGCCCTGGCCCGCGAAGCCCTGGTAACGGATCTGGTCATCCTGAGTTGGGATAATCAGCCTCATGGCAATTTCGCGGGTGTGCTGACGGCACTGTTCGGAGCCGACCAGCCGGTGCTCCTGCTTCCGCGACATTCTGCGGTGACGGGTTACGCCGATGGCTTTGCACGCACGGTGGTCTTCGGCTGGGACGGCAGCCGCGCATCGGCCCAGGCGCTTCGCGAGGCCGTGCCGCACATGCTGCACGCCGACGAGGTTTTTCTGTTGCGCATCGCCCCGCAGCGCCAGGATGCCGACCTGGTCTCGGAGGAGGATCTTCTCGCCTACCTGCATAGCCATAGCGTCTCTGCCGACTTCGTACGCGCCGAGCGTGGCACCCGAACGATCGGTCAAGCCCTGCTGGAGGAGGCGCAGCGGCTGGGCGCGGACCTGCTGGCCATGGGCGCCTATGGGCATGGCCATCTGAGCGAGATGATCCTGGGCGGGGTTACGGACCACGTCCTCAAGCATGGCAGCCTGCCGTTGCTGCTGGCGCACTAGATCGGACAAATGAGCGTTTGTCAGTCCGCGAACGCGCGGAAGAGGCGCTGCGGTCCAAGAGCGGCGCGGGCGACGATCGGATCAACCGCATGGGACCAGGCTTCGAAAAGGCCACAATATATCCGGCTGGCATCGGCAACGGAGTCGGTCAGGTTTTCCAGGGATCGTTGCTGCAGGGTGAGAGCGTCGGCCAGGGTCCTGCACATCAAAGTGTCACGTGAAAGGGCGGTGAAACGGCCCACGGACGCCAGGCAGGCTTCGGTGGAAGACTTCCGGATGTCATCGATCCGCCGTGACGTCTCGTCGCTGGCGGCCATGGTGGCGGCAAGACCGTCGGCGTAGAGCGCCAGGCATTCCCCCGACATCTGGTTCAGACTATCGCTGGCGCGGCCGATCGTTTCGTTGATTTCGTCGGCGGCCGGCAAGGCGATGGCATTCAAAGGGCTGGGGGAGGCGGGCATGTGTGGAGCCTTTGCGGAGCAGGTGGATGATCGGACCTTTATGCGCTTTTTCACACGCAGGATGATTGATCCGGATCAAGGCGAAGTGACCGGCCTGAGAGCTGCGGGGCGACGTCGAGGGCCATTGCGCGCTCCTCGTCCGCTGGTATGACCAGGGTCCGAAACGGCGGCAGCCAGGCCAGCGCGGCGAGAATCCGCTCCCGCACCGGTGTCGCATTCTCGCCAATGCCGCCGGTGAACACCAGGCCGTCGAGCCCGCCCAGGCTGACCGCCATGGCGGCGATCTGCTGCGCCGTCTTGCGCGCGAAGTAGTCGAGAGCGAAGATAGCATCGGGTGACGAGCTTTCCAGCAGGTCCCTGACGTCGTTGCTAATGCCGGAAAGGCCTTTCAAACCGGAGTCCTGATACAGGAGACGTTCGACATCATCGAGGCTGAGCCCCAGTTCGCGCTGCATGTAGAGAACGGCTCCGGGATCGAGCGCGCCGCACCGGGTGCCCATCGGCAGGCCGTCCAGCGCGGTCAGGCCCATGGTCGTGTCGACGCTGCGGCCGTTCGCCATGGCGCACAGGCTGGCGCCGTTACCGAGGTGGGCGACGACGACACGGCCGCCATGGAGTTCCGGATGGTCAATGGCCAGCCTTCGTGCAATCCAGGCGTAGGACAAGCCATGAAAGCCGTAGCGGCGGACCCCTTTGTCCCGGATATGGGCCGGAAGAGCGAACGCGGTGGCCACGCGTTCTCGATGTGCGTGAAAGGCGGTGTCGAAACAGCCGAACTGCGCGAGGCCGGGATGCGATTCGGCCAGGGCATCGACCGCGGCCAGATTATGCGGCTGGTGCAGCGGCGCCAGAGGGATCAGGGTTTTCAAGACATCGAGAGTCGATGGATCGAGCTGCACGCATTGGTCAAGGTTTGGGCCACCGTGAACGATGCGATGGGCAGCGGCAGAGATATGGCAGCCGGCATGACCTTCCAGCCATTCCAGCATGAAGGCCACGGCATCGGGCATGTCCATGTCACGGCTCAGGGGGCGGTCATCCGTTTCGCCGGCCAGGCGCAGGGCTGGATTTCCACCGATACCCGTGATCTTGCCACCGCCCAGGACCGGCAGACCGTCCTGAAGACCGAACAATCGGAATTTCAGGCTGGATGAGCCGGCGTTGAGGGTGAGCAGGGCATCGCTCACTTGATCCGTCCCTGCCGCCGCGCGGCGGCCAGATACACGGCGCAGACGCATGACATCAGCCGCGTTGCCTGCGAATCGGCGCGGCTGGTCAGGATGATGGGCACCCGGGCGCCCAGCACAATGCCGGCCGCCTGGGCACCACCCAGATAGATCAGTTGCTTGGCCAGGGCGTTGCCGGTTTCGATATTGGGAACCAGGACGATGTCGGCGTCGCCGGCGACCTCCGACACGATGCCCTTGTCCGCAGCCGCCTCGCGGCTGATGATATTGTCATAGGCCAGCGGCCCGTCGATGATGGCGCCGGTAATCTGACCGCGGTCGGACATCTTGCACAGTGCTGCGGCATCCAGCGTCGACGGCATGTCTGCCGTGACGGTTTCCACCGCCGCCAGTACCGCCAGTTTCGGCGGCCGGTCCTCACCGAACAGGCTGCGCCACAGGGCGATGGCATTGCGGCAGATATCGGCCTTTGCCGCCAGGTCGGGCGTTATGTTGACGGCAGCGTCAGTGATGATCAGGGGTTTGGGATAGGTCGGTACATCCAACAGGTAGGCATGACTGATCCGGCGTTCGGTGCGCAGGCCTGAACCTGCGGCTACCACGGGCCGCAGCAGTTCGTCGCTGTGCAGGGCGCCCTTCATCAGGGCGTCTACCCGTCCGCTTGCCGCCAGCCCGACGGCCGTTTCCGCGGCGGCGTGGCTGTGCTCGGTATCGATGATTTCCCAGCGCGATATGTCGACAGCGCCAGCCGCGTCCCGGATGCGGGCCGCGGGGCCAATCAGGACCGGCTCGATCAACCCGTGCGAAGCTGCGTCCGCCGCTGCTTCAATCGCATCGCTGCTAACGGGATGGACGATGGCCACCCTGAGCCGCGGCAGGGTTTTGGCGCCGTCGAGAAGGCCGGCATAGGGGTGCTGTATCAAAATCTCATCTGGCATGGGGCAGGCATGGCACAGTGCGGCCCGGCGCGAATTGAGGTGTATCAAATCCCGTCGGCCTTGGGGAAGTTTATACCGGCCGGGATTTTCCGGGCAGGGCGCGGCGCAAGATAACCTTCGTCGCCTCCAACGCGACCAGGGCAACTCCCGCCAGCACGGCGGCAATCGCCAGATGGCTCAGGCCCAGCTTGCCGAAGTTCAGAGCATTGCGCGCCCAGGGCCACAGGAAGGCCAGGCTCAGGCCAGCCGTGACGGCGACAACGACGGCGGCCAGCATGGGATTCGGCCGCCGCAGCGCGGTCAGGATGGAGGCGCTGAACGACCGGTTGATCAGCGTCAGGCTGACCACGGCCAGGACCAGCGTAAGAAAAGCCGTTCCGCGCATGACGGTTTCGCCGGCGTCTTTCAGGATCAGGACGGGCGAAGCTACGAGAACGAACAGAATGGCGCCTTGAAAGACGCTCCACAGCAAGAGGGGCAGGGACAGGAGTGGGGCATCCGTGGCGGCCGGCGGTCGTTGCATGATGTCCTTTTCTTCGGGCTCATTCTCGAAGACCAGGGAACAGATAGGGTCGATCACCATTTCGAGCAGGGCGATGTGGACAGGGCCCAGAAGAATTGGGAGGCCAAAGATCAGAGGAAGCAGAGCCAGGCCGGCAATGGGGACATGGACGGCGACGATGAAACACATGGCCTTGCGCAGATTGTCGTGGATCCGGCGACCCAGGCGGATGGCCGTAACGATGGAACCGAAGTCGTCGTCCAGCAGCACAAGCGACGATGCTTCGCGCGCGACGTCGGTGCCACGGCCGCCCATGGCAATCCCGATGTGGGCGGTTTTCAGAGAGGGAGCGTCGTTCACGCCATCGCCGGTCATGGCCACGACCTCGCCCTGGCGCTTGAGCGCCTCGACGATGCGCAATTTTTGCTCTGGCGCTATGCGTGCAAAAATATTTGTGGCCCTTACGCACGCTGCCAGCGCCTCGTCATCCATCGCGCGCAGGACGTCTCCGGTCATGACGGCATTGCCGTTCAACCCGGCCTGTTGCGCTATGGCTCTGGCGGTGACGGGATAGTCGCCGGTGATCATGATCACCCGGATCCCCGCCCGCCCGGCTTCGGCGACGGCCTCCGCAACGCCCGCGCGCAACGGATCGGCCAGACCAACCAGGCCCATGAAGACCAGAGGCAGATCACGGTGTGACGGCGGCAGGTCGCCGCTCTCCAGGGTGGCGCTGGCGACGGCAAGGACGCGCAGCCCCTCGGCGGCCATTTCGTCGGCCTGGTTCAACAAGTGTCTCCGCGTCGCGGCGTCCAGACGGCACAATTCGGCGACGGCTTCCGGCGCCCCCTTGGTGGCGGCAACGAGCGAACCGTTGGTGGTCTGCCACACCTGGGTCATGGCCAGCAGATCGGGACGCAGGCCATAGGCGCGGAGCAGTTGCCAGTCCTCAACGGTGTTGTCATCGGTCACGGCCCCCAGACTGTGGCCCAGGGTATGAAAAGCCAGCTCCATCGGGTCGTAGGGCTCGCGATCGCTGGCCATCAAACCCATCAGCGCGAGGCGGGACATTTCCTGAGAGGGGGGTGTACCGGCGCCGGCCGCAGTCCAGCCTTCGCCGCTCGGTACCTGCATGCGGGCGACGGCCATACGGTTTTCGGTCAGGGTTCCGGTCTTGTCCGTGCACAGAACTGTGGCGGTTCCAAGAGTTTCGATCGTCGCGGCCCTCCGCGTCAGTACACGGGCACGGGAGATGCGCCATGCGCCCATGGCGATGAAAACCGTCAGAACAACGGGAAATTCTTCCGGCAGCATGGCCATGGCCAGGGCGATCCCGGCGAGAATTCCTTGCAGCCAGTCGTTGCGCAGAAAGCCATACAGGATAACCATCGTCAGACAGATCGCGCCGGCGCCGGTCGCGAAAAGGCGCACCAGCCGGCGCGTCTCTGCCAGAAGACGTGGCGGTTCTTCGGTGAGAGTGTTCAAGGTCGAGCCGATCCGGCCGATCCGGCTGGAAATGCCAGTCGCTGTCACGATGGCCAGGCCGGTGCCCCGTACCACCAGCGTGCCGGAATAGATGTCGGGAGTACCGACGGTCTTGTAGACCGGCACGGATTCGCCAGTCAGAAGCGATTCATCGACCTTCAGATCATGACTTTCGAAGAGATCGGCGTCCGCCGGTATCCGGCTGCCTTCCTCGACGACGATAAGGTCTCCCGGCACAACTTCGCGTCCGGCGATAATCTTGCGGACACCACCACGAATAACCAGAGCGCGAGGGCTGGTCAGGTCACGCAGGGCCGCCAGGACATGTTCGGTGCGGAACTCTTGTGTCACGGTGATAGCCATGGACAGACCGGCAAATATCAGCAGGATCAGAGCTTCGCCGGTATCGCCGAGCAACAGGTAGAGCAGTCCCGCCGCAAGCAAAAGCATCATCATCGGCTCACGGGCGACGGTGAGCACGATGCTGAGAAAAGCGCGCTTTTCCTTACTCGGCAGTTCGTTGAAGCCGTGCGTAGCGAGGCGTGCCGTCACCTCGGCGTCATCGAGTCCCGTCCGTAGAACGGGCGTGGGCGGTTTGGCGTTCATGGGTGGCCTCTGACTGGGGCCTTCGCCCCGGATTTCGACGACAGTTATGCCGTGTAAGCCGAAGGCGATCGAAGGTCATTGACCGGAGTCAATATGAAACAATAGCGGCGTGACGGCAAATTTGATCGTGATCAAATACCCACCCGGCGTTCCGTGCGACGGAAAGGTCGAATACGAAGCCGCCGAGTCGGGTGGCTGATTTGCCGGCGGCCTTTAAAGTGAATCTCCTGAGTTGGTTATATGATTGCGGATCGATCCTCGCGGCGGCAAATGTGCCGCTGGTCCTGGGTCTGTTCCTCGCCGGCCTGGCCGGGAGCCTGACTCACTGCACCACCATGTGCTCGACCTTTGTTCTTGGGCAGTCGGAAGCCATGACCGGCCGGGGTGTCATCGCCCAACTCCTGTTGCCCTACCATGCGGGACGGCTTGTGACCTATGCTGCACTTGGCGCTGCGGTTGGGTTTGGCTTTCACCTCGTCAGCGTTTCGCCGGCTTTCATCGTTATCCGCCATTTCCTTCTGACCCTGGTCGGCCTGACCTTCCTCGCAGTCTTTGCCGAACGCGCCCTGGTCCGGCTCGGGGTGACGCTGCCGTTAGTGCCCGTCTGGAAGCCGAAGTGCGCCGTTGGCGCGATGCGTCGCATTCGTACGACGCGCGGCCCGTTGGCGCGCTTCGGCCTCGGTGCCGCGTTGGGATTTTTGCCGTGTCCGATGGTTTTTGCCGCACTGATGGTCGTCGCCGCCAAGGCTGACCTGATCGGCGGCGCCATGGCCATGGCCGCTTTCGCCGCTGGCACCATGCCTGTCCTGATGGGACTGGGTGTGGCCGGCTTTCGTTTTCTCAACCAGCGTCCGCGCACCCGCCAGGCCCTTACCCTGGCGGCGCTCGGCGTCAACGGCGCGGTTTTGCTGACCCTTGCGTTCGGCTGAATCTTCAGGAGCCCTCACATGTCCACCGTCCAGCCCACAGCCGGAACAGATTTCCCGGCGCCGGTCGCGGCCGCGCCGCCACGCTACGACGAAACCATCCTCAAATACTTCACCATTGCCGCCATGTTCTGGGCGATCGCCGGATTTGCCGTCGGTGTCCTTCTGGCGTTGCAGATGGCCTTTCCGGCGTTCAATCTTGAGCCGTACCTGACGTTTGGCCGGGTGCGGCCGCTGCACACCTCAGCGGTTATTTTCGCCTTCGGCGGCAACATCCTGTTTGCCACCTCTTACCATGTGGTCCAGCGGACCTGTCAGACGCGGCTTTTCAGTACAAAAATGGCCTGGTTCCACTTCTGGGGTTACCAAGCCTTTATCCTGATGGCTGGGCTGGGCTACCTGTTCGGCGTTACGCAGGGCAAAGAATATGCCGAGCCGGAATGGTATGCCGATCTGTGGCTGACCGTCGTTTGGGTGGTCTATCTGGTGAATTACCTGATGACCCTGACGCGCCGTAAGGAAAAGCATATCTATGTCGCCAACTGGTTCTTTCTGAGCTTTATCGTCACCGTTGCCATCCTGCATCTGTGCAACAATGTCAGCCTGCCGGTGTCGTTCGTTGGGGTAAAGAGCTACTCGCTGTGGGCGGGCGTCCAGTCGGCACTGATCCAGTGGTGGTACGGCCACAATGCCGTGGGTTTCTTCCTGACCGCCGGTTTCCTGGGGATGATGTACTATTATGTCCCGAAACAGGCCGATCGTCCCGTCTATTCCTACCGCCTGTCGATCATCCACTTCTGGTCGCTGATCTTCATCTATATCTGGGCCGGGCCGCACCACCTGCTGTACACATCTCTGCCCGACTGGGCCCAGACCCTGGGCATGACCTTCTCGATCATGCTGTGGATGCCGTCGTGGGGCGGAATGATCAACGGCGTGATGACCCTGTCGGGCGCCTGGCACAAGCTGCGCGATGATCCCATCCTGCAGTTCATGATCATCGCCCTGGCCTTCTATGGCATGTCGACCTTCGAAGGTCCGCTGATGTCGATCAAGACGGTCAATGCCTTGTCGCACTACACCAACTGGACCGTTGGCCACGTGCATGCCGGAGCCTTGGGTTGGGTCGCTTACATCTCGTTCGGTGCCATCTATTACCTGGTGCCGCACCTGTGGAAGAAACCGGCCATGTTCTCCAAGGGCCTGATCTCCGTCCACCTGTGGATATCGACCGTCGGCATCGTGCTCTACATCACCTCGATGTGGGTCGCCGGCATCATGCAGGGCCTGATGTGGCGCGCCTATGATGAGATGGGCTTCCTGACCTATTCCTTCGTCGAAGTCGTCCAGGCCATGCATCCCTATTACATCATCCGCGCCCTTGGCGGCCTGCTGTTCCTCACCGGCGGACTGATCATGGTCTGGAACATCTGGCGCACCATCAACGAACCAAAGCCCCGCGTCGCACGCCCTGCCAAACCGACCCTGGCAGCGGCGGAATAGGAGGCCACAATGTTAGAATCGCACAAAAAACTCGAACGAAACTCGATCTGGCTGCTGATCTTCACGGTCGTCGCCGTCTCTATCGGCGGCCTGGTCGAGATCGTGCCCCTGTTTCGCATGCAGACCACGATCGAGCCGGTGAAGGGCATGCGTCCTCTCACTCCGCTGGAACTGGCCGGGCAGGACATCTACATCCGCGAAGGCTGTAACACCTGCCATTCGCAGCAGATCCGCCCGTTGCGCGACGAAGTGCAGCGTTACGGCCATTACAGCCTGGCGGCTGAGAGCATGTACGACCACCCCTTCGTTTGGGGTTCGGAGCGCACCGGGCCTGACCTGGCGCGGGTTGGCGGCAAATACTCCAACACCTGGCACCTGGAACACCTGAAGGACCCGCGCGCCGTCGTGCCGGAATCGATCATGCCGCGCTACAGCTTCCTGGCCAGCCGGCAGGTTCGCACCTGGGATGCCGGCGACAAGATGAAAGCGCTGGCGGCTGTCGGCGTACCCTATACCAAGGACCACATTTCTAACGCGGCCTTGGATCTGCAAATCCAGACCATGCCCGATGAAGACCCGACCGGCTTGCAGGAACGCTATGGCGCCAAGGTCGTGCCGCAGGACTTCGGTAGCGGCGACCCGGGCGCACCCACCGAAGCCGACGCCCTGATCGCCTACCTGCAGCAACTGGGCACCCATGTCGACTTTACGACCTACGACCCCGACTACGAACTGAAGCAGCAGCCGGAAAAGGAACGCGCGAAATGAGTCAATCGGATATCGCCCTCGCTGTCCTGGTGATCTTCACCGCCAGCTTCTGCGGCATCTGCGCCTGGGCGCTGTGGCCGGCAAACCGCGAACGCCTGAAAAGCTACGGGCTCATTCCCCTGAATGAGGACAAGAACCATGACTAAGGATCACAAGGGAGAAGGCAATCCGTCCGGTCCCGAGGTTGACGAAGTATCCGGCATCCAGACGACCGGCCACGAATGGGATGGTCTGCGGGAACTCGACAATCCGGCGCCGCGCTGGTGGTTGATTGTGTGGATGGTGTCGATCGTCTTCGCCGTTGGCTATTGGGTCATTTATCCGGCCTGGCCGACCTTGGGCGGTCACACCAAGGGGCTGTTTGGCTGGACGCAGTTCGAAAAGCTGAAAGTTGAGCAGGGCGAAATTTTTGCCCGTCAGCGCGAACATCGCCGCAAGTTCCATGCGGCCTCATTCGAGCAGGTCAATCAGGACCCGGCTCTGTTCGAATTCGCCCGAGCCGGCGGCGCGGTGGTTTTCAAGGAAAATTGCGTCGCCTGCCATGGCGCCGGCGGAGAAGGCCGCAAGGGCTATCCCAACCTGAACGACGATGACTGGCTGTTCGGCGGCGCGGTCGGGGATATCTATCGCACCATCCAGGTCGGGTCGCGCTCGACCCATGTCGATACCCATGCGGCGATGATGCCAGCCTTTGGCGCCATGCTGAAACCTCAGGAGATTGACGATCTGGCGACCTATGTTGGCAGCATGAATGCGAGCCAGCCGCCGTCAGTGGCCTGGACCAACGGCAGGGTGTTGTTTGAAACCAATTGCGTCTCATGTCATGGCGCAATGGGTGAAGGTAACCGTGCGCTGGGCGCCCCGCAATTGAACGACGCCATCTGGCTGTACGGCGGTGATCACGACACCCTGGTGCAATCCATCACCAAGTCGCGGGCGGGGGTCATGCCGGCGTGGGAGCAACGCCTGAGCGTTGACGACCAGCGGATGGTGGCCGTCTACGTCCATTCCCTGGGCGGCGGCGAATAGCGCGGTTTGATCCGGATCAAGGCAGCAAGGTCAGGGGCGGCGTACGTCTCCTGACCTGACGTCTCGAGTAACTGTATCCCATGGCCCAATTGTTTGAAAAGGCGGAGAAGATCTATCCCCGTCGTGTCTCCGGCACTTTCCGCAACCTCAAATGGGCCGCGATGATCGTGTTGTTGGGCATCTACTACGGTGCCCCCTGGCTACGTTACGATCGTGGACCGCATGTCCCCAACCAGGCCATTTTCGTCGACCTGGCCGGTCAGCGGGGTTATTTCTTTGGCATCGAGATCTGGCCTCAGGAGGTCTATCTCCTGGTCGGACTCCTGATCCTGGCGGCGATCGGCCTGTTCTTCGCGACCTCGCTGCTTGGCCGCGCCTGGTGCGGCTACGCCTGTCCGCAAACCGTCTGGACAGACCTGTTCGTCTGGGTCGAGCGCTTCGTCCAGGGCGATCGCAACGCCCGCAAACGGCTGGACGACGGTCCATGGACGCTGGAGAAGATCGGGAAAAAGACCCTGACTCACGCCATCTGGCTGGTCATTGGTGCCCTGACCGGCGGCGCCTGGGTTTTCTATTTCAATGACGCCCCGACCTTGGCGGAAGGCCTTGTTCACCTCGACCTGCCGGCGTCCGTTTGGTCGTGGATCGTCGCGCTGACCCTGTCGACCTATTTCATGGCCGGTTTTGCGCGCGAAAACATCTGCAAATATGTTTGCCCCTATGCGCGGTTCCAGTCGGCCATGTTCGACCGCGACACCCTTATCATCTCCTACGCCCACGAGCGCGGTGAGCCCCGCGGCAAGCACAAGCGCGGCGACAGCTGGGAGGGGCGGGGACACTGCATCGATTGCGATTCCTGCGTCGTCGTCTGTCCCATGGGCATCGATATCCGCAATGGACTGCAGTTTGACTGCATCTCGTGCGGCCTGTGTATCGACGCCTGCAACACCGTTATGGAAAAGGTCATGCTGCCGCGCGGCCTGATCCACTACGATACGGAAAACAATCAGGAACAGCGCTTCGGCGCCCTGCGTGCCGGCCAACTGCCGCCCAAGGGGCGCATGCGCTGGATTCGGCCGCGCACGGTATTTTACGCTGCGATCATGTCGTTGGTCGGCGCCCTGATGCTGGGGGCCATCCTGTTGCGCAGCGAGACCGACGTGAATGTCATTCATAATCGCTCACCGCAGTACGTCCGACTGTCCAGTGGCGATATTCGCAACAACTACCAGCTCAAGGTGCTCAACAAGACGCATTTTGACCGCAGCTATGACATTGCCGTCGATGGCCTTCGTCCGAAAAATATTGAAATGCTGGCCGCCGGCGACGTCAAGGTGTCGGCCATGGCGGTTCCGGCCAACACGGTCGGTGAATTTCGTGTGCAAGTGATAACCGCTCCGGTGGGCGCCGGTCGCACACCGGTGACCTTCCGCCTCATCGACCGCAGCACTGGAAAGGTGGCCAAACATGCCAGCTATTTCGTCCAACCCTGACCAGACACAGGCGCAGATCGACCGCCGCCGGGGCCGCTTCGTGCCGTGGATTATCGTCGCCTTCTATGTTGCCTTCATGTCCGGCTTCATGGCCTTCGTTGTCATCGCCTTCCACAATCCGCCCAATGAATATACCGCCGAGGCCTACGCCAAGGGGTTGGCCTACAATGAAACCCTCGCCAAGGCCGATGCCCAGGCGAAACTGGGGTGGCGTACCCAAGCCGTCTACAGCAAGGGGCACTTGGATGTTGCCTTGTCAGACAGTGAAGGCCGTCCGTTGGACGGCGCCCGCGTCCGCGCCTGGTTCGTCCATCCGAGCGTGAAGGCCCATGACCGCGCTTTCGACCTCCGCCCCGATGGCGCGGGTCGCTATAGTGTGGCGGCGGACCTGCCGGTAGAGGCCGTTTGGAAGGTGCATGTCACAGCCGAACAGGGCGGGCGCCAGTTCCAATCCATGATCATCGTCGAAGGACGCTAGTGTGGCCGTTTTCCTCATCCTGATTCCCATGGCCTTCTTGCTCGGCATTGCCGGGCTGGCGGCCCTGCTGTGGGCGCTGAACAGCGGTCAGTATGAGGACCTGGAAGGGCAGGCCGCGCGAATCCTCAAGCCCGACGAGGACGAAGCATGAACCTCGCCACAGACTTCAGCTGTTTTACCCATGAGGAAGACGGCCGGCGGTCCCTGTATATGCAGATCGAAGGCATGCGTTGCGCCACCTGTGCCTGGAAAATCGAGCAGGCGCTGACGGCGCATGCGGGCGTTGAGGCGCGCGTCAACTTCTCGACCCAACGCCTGCGCGTCACCTGGCCCGATACCGCTCCAGGGCACGCCGCCAACGATTTCGCCGGCGAAATCGAAGCCCTTGGCTTCCATGTGGCGCCGTTCGATCCGGACAGCCGTGCAGCGGCAGCGAAGGCCGAGGAAAGGGAACTCCTGACCTGCCTGGCGGTCGCGGCCTTCGCCACCGCCGCTATCATGTTGTTTGCGGACGCCCTGTGGTTCGCCCGCGATCTTGAAGGGCCGTCGCGCGACCTGATGCACTGGCTGATGGGTCTGATCGCTATGCCGGCGACTCTGTATTGCGGCCGGCCCTTTTTCCGATCGGCCCTGGGCGCCTTGCGTCACGGCCGTACCAATATGGACGTGCCGATCTCTCTGGCCGTGATCCTGGCCAATGCCCTGTCGCTGTTCGAGACCGTTCGCCATGGCCAGTACGTTTATTTCGATGCCTCGGTCATGCTGCTGTTTTTCCTGCTGATCGGCCGCTATCTCGACCTCAAGGCGCGCGGAAAGGCACGTGAAGCCGCCCAGGGCTTGCTCGCGATGCTGGAGGGCACGGCGCGGGTGATCAGAAACGGCCGCTCCGAAGCCCTGCGCATCCGCGACATCCGGCCCGGTGACACGCTGATTGTTGCAGCAGGAGAGAAGATCGCCGCCGATGGCGTTGTCGTTTCGGGGACTTCGGACATCGATACGCGGCTGGTTACGGGAGAGACCCTTCCGCGCCCGGCAACGGTCGGGGACCGGCTTTATGCCGGCATGATCAATCAGTCGGCGCCCTTGCAGGTCGAGGTGGCCGCGGCGGCCGACAACAGCCTTCTGTCCGAGATCGTTGCCTTGATGGAGAAGGCGGAACAGTCGCAAAGCGCCTATGTCCGGTTCGCTGATCGTGTCGCGGCCCTTTATGCGCCGGTCGTACACGTCCTGGCCCTGGCCACCTTCGTGGGCTGGGTTGTCTGGGGATATGTCGCCGGGCCCGCCGTGGCATGGGAAGAGGCCTTGCTGAAGGCGATGGCCGTTCTGATCATTACCTGTCCGTGCGCGCTGGGGCTCGCGGTTCCCGTTGTGCATGTGCTGGCCTCGTCGCACCTATTCGCCCGTGGGGTCCTTGTAAAATCGGGCAAGGGCCTGGAGGTCCTGGCAGGCGTTGACACAGTCGTCTTCGACAAGACCGGCACCCTTACGCGCGGTGCACCGCAATGGCTGAACCCCCATGTCCTGCCGGAAAAGGATCGCCGCCTGGCCGTAGCGATGGCGGCACACAGCCAACATCCCCTGTCGCAGGCGGTCGCCAGTGCCGACTATGTCGGAAGCCTCCCGGACATGACTGTGACGGACCATCCGGGCCAGGGTCTTGACGCTGTGTGTAATGGGGAAAGTCTGCGCCTGGGCAGCGGCGCGTGGCTCGGCGTCCCCGATAGTGGCAGCAGCCAGTTGGAACTGTGGTTTCGCCGGGGGCAGCAGCCGGCCATACGCCTGGCCTTCGCCGATGTCGAACGCAGCGATGCGGCCGACACCATCTCGCTTTTGAAACGCAGGGGCTTTCGCGTTCTCATGCTATCGGGTGACCGTCCTGCCGTGGCCGACGCCCTGGGCGTCCGCCTCGGTATCGACGAAGTTCGGGCCGGGCTGTCGCCGGTCGACAAGGTCGCGGCTATTGACACGCTGCAAGGCGAGGGCCGCAAGGTGTTAATGGTAGGCGACGGCCTGAACGACGCCGCTGCCCTGTCAGCAGCACAGGTGTCGATGTCACCGTCGAGCGGCATGGACATCACCCAAAATGCGGCCGATTTCGTCTATCGCGGCGAGGGCCTGATGTCGGTGGTAACCGCCATCGACATCGCCCGTCTGACCCGCGTTCTCGTCGCCCAGAACTTCGCTCTCTCGCTGGTCTACAACCTGGTCGCCGTGCCCGCGGCGATTTTTGGGTTTGTCACGCCGCTGATTGCAGCCATCGCCATGTCGAGCTCGTCCTTGGTCGTCGTCGCCAATTCTCTTCGCCTGAAGCTTTTTAAGGATTGATCCGGGTCAAGGCGTCGCCGGCAGATACCGTCATGCTCGGCCATAGGAGTTTCCCCTATGTCCGCCGTGTCGCCAAAACTGCGTCTTCATCTGTTCGGAGGCCACGCCCACGAACTCAATGCCCTGAGCCTTGCCCTGGCCATGGCGCGTCACGATGGTGCACACCTGCGTATCCTGCACATCGCCGAAACCCCTTTCCTGCCAGAGATTTCCGGCCTGGGGGCATATGGCGCCGGCGCTGAGGCGAATCTGCACGAGCCGGACCACGTCCAGTTGGCGCAGGACGCTGCTGCCTATGTCCGTGCCTACTGCTTGCACGAAAAGGTCCCCTTGTTGCGACCTGGCGACTCGCCCGTAGCCGGTCAGGCCAGCGCCGAATTCCGCAATGTGAGTGGGACGCCTGCCACGGTTGTGATGCAGCAAGCCCTGTCCTGCGACCTCGTGGTCAGCGACTGGAACCATCAGCCGGACGAAGATCTGTCGACAACACGTTCCGTGCTGTTTGGGGCGCGTCGCCCCATCATGCTCCTGCCGCGCCAGCCGCACCATCCCTTGTCCGTCTCGGGCGTAACCCGCGTTTTCGCCTTCGCCTGGGATGGTAGCCGTACCGCGGCGCAGGCCCTGCGTGCAGCCGTACCGTCGATGCAAAACGCCAGCGAGGTCTACATCCTTCATGCCATGACGGGCAGGGCGGCCTTGGATACGGTGGCGGCCGCAGATGTTTTGGCCTATCTGCGCAGCCACGGCATTTCGGCGACCTTTGTCCAGTGCGATCGGGGGGGCCGATCCGTGGGCCAGACCATCGTCGCGGAAGCCGAGGCGCGAAGCGTTGGCCTCCTGGCGCTGGGCGCCTACAGTCGAGGCCATCTCGCCGAACGGGTCTTCGGCGGTGTCACCCGGCATGTCCTGCGCCACGCCCGCCTGCCGTTGCTATTGGCGCACTGATCCTCAGTCCTAAGGATCATGCCTTTCGGATAGGGCGCATTGTAACACATGCCTGGATCAGCGACGCAAGTCTGAGGTCGGGTTGAACGAAAAAAACCGGCCGCTCCCGGGGGAAGGAACGGCCGGCGGATCCCCGTCAAACCACTTGGGGTGTGACGGGTCGGCCCGTCCGGCGCTCGAAGGTCAGGTATACGCCGGGTGGGTTTGCGTAAGCGTCAGGCGGTCAGATCTTCCAACGCGTCCCAGCGCAGGACCTGCAATTCGCGGGACGAGGTCAGGCGCAGAATTCGGGCTTCTTTCAGGCGTGTAAGGACGCGCGATACGGTTTCGATGGTCAGGCCCAGATAGTCGGCAATATCCGTGCGCGACATCGGCAGGTTGATCTGCGCCCGTCCGGTTTGCTCGCCATGGGTACCCTGGCGGTCGGCCATTTCTAACAGGAAGGCGGCGACACGGCCGGCGGCATCGTTCCGGCCGACGGTCAGCAGGTGATCGTGAGCATGGCCCAGGGACTGCATGGCCAGACGGTAGAGTTCACGCGACAGGTCGGCGTCTGAACTGGGCCGTATGGTGCGCAGACCGGTGGTGGTCACGGCATCCGCAAAGACGTGACGCGCAATGCCGGCTTCGAAGCCGAAGACGTCGCCGACCATATGGAAGGCGCAGATTTGACGGCGACCGTCGGCCAAAAGTCGGTAGACGCGAACCACCCCGAAGGCGACCTGATAGAGCGTGCCGGCCCGGTCGCCCTGGGCATAGATTTCACTTCCCGCCGAAAAGGTCGCCACCGGACCGTTCAGCGCCGGCAGATGGGCGACGTCGCCATCGCGGGGGGAAAGCGGGCGGGCCTGGGTGAGGGGGCTGGCGTCGAACATGTTGTCGTCTCCGAAACTACCCCGAGAAGGTGATCGGAAATTTGGCCGCGCGCTATTCGGTTATGTCCCTACGTACTCGCCCTACGGGATTCTACGTAGTCAGGGCCTGCTTCAGGGCATCAAGCAGGGAGTGGTCGAGCAGAGGCTTGCGGACCAGTGTCACGGACGGGGGCAGGCCGGACATGTCGGGATGGCTGGCAAGGACGACAGCGCGACGCTTCAGGGCGCCCAAACGCACGTCACCGGCGGATTTGCGATCAAGCGCCGAGTGGTCGATAACGACGGCATCGTAGGCCTGAGACGGTTCTTGCGGCGGCCACGCCGTGGCGGTCGCCACCCCGTAACCTTCCGCGGTCAGCATGAAGGCGAGGGAATGCAGCAGGGTCGCATCGGGTGCGACAACAAGTACATGTGAAAGCGGAGTGGCCATGGCGCCGAAATTACAGGCCCGAAAAGATGCCTGCATTGACTCCGGTCAAATCGGCTTTTTCGCCATTGTCAGCGTCATACGGACCAGTTCGGGCAGGCTTTTCGCCTGCATCTTGGTCATGATATTGGCCCGATGCACCTCAACCGTACGCGGACTTATCTGCAGGTCGTAGGCGATGGTCTTGTTGGGCAGGCCGGCGACGATCCCCGTCAAGATTTCGCGCTCGCGCGTTGTCAGTTGGCCCATGCGAAGCTGGATGGCCGCAGTATCGGGACCCTGGTCGCCGCGCGCATCGGCAGAGGCATTGGCGCGTTCGATGGCGGCGATCAGCACCGCGTCCTCGAACGGCTTTTCGATAAAGTCGATGGCGCCCGCCTTCATCGCCGCGACGGCCATCGGGACGTCGCCGTGACCTGTGATGACAATGGCCGGAACGTGCAGGCCTTTGGCAGACAAGGCTTCCAGCAATTCGACGCCGTTCATCTCCGGCATCCGCAGGTCGGTGACCAGGCAGGCGCCGGCTGTGTCGCCAATCGCATTTAGAAAGGCAGGACCGCCGTCGTGAGCACGTACCGCATAGCCCGCGCTCATCAGCAGGAAGGCAAGTGAAGCGCGCACCGGCGCTTCGTCGTCGACAATATGTACGATACGGTCGCTCATCATGACTCCTCAGCTTCGGTCATCAGGGGCAGGGTAAAGCGGAAGGTGGCCCCGCCATCGCTATTGCGGCGGACCTCGATCGTGCCGTCATGGGCTTCGATGATTCGCTTTGAAATAGCGAGGCCAATACCCATACCTCCGGGTTTGCTGGTGACAAAGGGTTGAAACAGTTGCGCCGCTACGTCTTCGGCAATGCCAGGACCGGTGTCGGCCACCTCGACCGCTACCATGTCCGGGCTCGCATCCAACGTGGTAAGGGTCAATTCGCGGCGTTCTGAAGTCCGCATGGCCTCCCCGGCATTGCGGATAAGGTTGATTAGCACCTGCTGAATCTGGACCCGGTCGATCAGCACCTGATCGGCTATAGCCTGATAGCCGAACACTGTCTTGATGCCTTTTTCCTTTGACCCTGCGAGGGCCAGGGCGGCAGCTTCCTCAATAATGGAGCGCAGGCTGTCCGGTCGCATCTCGGTCGTTCCATGGGTCGCCGATTGACGCAGGTGGTGAATGATCTTCCCGGCGCGCAGGGCTTGTTTGGCTGTTTCTTCCAGCGCAAAGCGGACAGTGCTTGCCGGCTCTGTCTCGACATCTTTCAGCAACCGGACACTGCCCTGGACATAGTTGGCGATGGCCGAAAGGGGCTGGTTCAATTCGTGGGCGAGGGTTGAAGCCATTTCGCCCAGTTCGTTAAGCCGCGACAGTCGCGCCAGTTCGCCGTGCAATTGTTCGAGTTGCGCCGTCGTGTCCTGGCGTTCTGTCAGGTCGCGGATGAAGCCGGTAAAATAGACCTGGCCACCGGATCTGAATTCGCCGACCGCCAGCATGATGGGAAAGGTTGAACCATCTGCGCGTTGGGCTGCGACCACGCGCCCCTTGCCTATGATGCGTTTCTCGCCGGTCGTCATATAGCGATGCATATAGGCGTCATGCTCGCCCTCGTAAGGTTGCGGCATGAGCATCTTTATATTTTTGCCAAGGACATCGACTTCGCTGTAACCGAACTGGTTTTCCGCGGCAGCGTTGAAGGAAATGATCAGACCACGGTGATCGATGACAATAGCGGCATCCGGGCTTGTCCGCAGTATGGCGCGGATCTGGGCCTCACGATCGCCCAAGTTCTGTTCAGCAGCAACGGTGCGACGACGGCTGCTGTGGACGAGTTCCAGCATACCGGCGATCAGACCGCCGGCCACCACATAGACCAGAATCAGACTGAGCGTGTCAGCCAGACCCGCCTGTGGTGCGGCAAATACAAGTGCGATCACCAGGGAAAGGCCGGCAGCGAGTAGTCCTGGCCAAAGCCCCCCCATGACGGCGCTGAGCAAAATCGCCGGGACCATTATGGCGAACGCCAGTCGACCGCCAATGAGCGGATCGAGAATACTGCGCAGACCCAGGGCAAGCGCGCTGCAACCAACAGCGAGCGCATAGGCCGGCCAGCCTGTGTACCGCCCTTCCAGCACATCCTGGTAAATCCGCTGCCAGCGGCCCTGCATCTGGGTCAAAACTCCACCTGATGGGTTCGCTCAGCCGATGGCTTTTGATCGGTATGGGTTCTGGTGATGATCAATGCGCGCCGGTGTTCGCTTGCCGGGAACCTGTCCATTGCCATTGCACCCTTCCGATTTCGATCGTAATCTGGAGTTCCGGATCTAAAACCGATTCAATCTCACTTCATGATACGTATGGACGGCTTTATCAAGGACACTTGGTGGGAGAACACAGGACCTTGTGTCGCACGGAATGGCAAGCCGGCGATAAGGTCAACGAACTTTGCGCCATTCCTGCTGAATTTGGCAGCTTTCGCTGGGTATGCGGTAACCGACGCATCCATTGACGTTGTACGTCAGCGCCACGTCCAGACGCCAGGATGCGTCGTTTTGATGATCATCTCAATACAAAATAGATATGAGCAATACTAAATAATGTGCATATTTAATATGCCGCATGTAAGAAGGTTGGGTCGCAATGAAAACCCAAGGCATTCGCCAGGCCCTGGAGCGAAATCCGATAACGGTTGCGACACATTTTTGAGATGAGGGGATGACCAGTGATGTACCGCCGCAAAACCTTCCTGACGCTGCTCGCGGGCCTGGCCGGCCTGTGTGTGCTGGTTTTCACTGCCTTCGCCGCCAAGGCCGACACGGCTTCTGCGGCGGACTATGTCCGTCAGTCACTCTACGTCCCGGTGCGCGACGGTACGCGCCTCGCCGTCAATATCTATCGACCGGCGGTCGATGGCCAGGCCATGACCGCAAAGCACCCGGTTGTGTTCGTGTTCACGCCGTATCGCGCCCGCTTTCGTAACGACAAGGGTGAGGTGGTCGAGACCGCATTGAACGACCAGCTTGCCTTGCAGTCCCTGGTCCGCGCAGGCTACGTCGTCGCTGTCGCCGATATTCGCGGCAAGGGCGCCTCCTTCGGCCATCGCCGTGGCTTCCAGGATCGTACCGAAGCCTATGACGGCTACGATCTGGTGGAATGGCTGGCGCGCCAGACCTACACGACCGGCGCTGTCGGCATGATCGGCTGCTCCTACTACGGCGGCACGACCTTCCACACGGCATCGACAGCGCCGCCGTCTTTGAAAGCTGTCTTCATCGGCGCCTCCGACCTCGATAAGTACAATTTCGTCCGCGCTGGCGGCATCACCGCCCAGTTCAACACCCGCCCGGATGAACCGCTGTCGGTCGATCTGGCCAGCCTGCCGGTCGATGCCGATCCCGACGGCAATCTGCTGCGCCAGGCGGTCGCACAGCACGCGCAGAACACCCCCATGGGGCCGCTGTGGTATGGGATGCCAAACCGTGACAGCATGTCTGCCTATACCGGCAATGCCTATTGGGAAGAGGTTGGCGTCTATAACTATCTTGACGCCATCCGAAAGGCGGGCATCGCCACCTATTTCTGGAGCAATTGGCAGGACGAGCCGACGGCCCAGACCCTGTTGGGCGCCAAAAACCTCGGCGGAAAGTTCCTGGGCGGACCAGGCAGTCATTGCGTGCCGCCGCCAGGATTCGACTTTACCGGCGAAATCACCCGCTATTTCGACCACTATCTCAAAGGTATCGACAACGGCATCGAGCGCGAACCACGCGCCACCTACTGGGTCGAGGGCCTGGACGGCAGGGGAGGCTATGTCCGTTCGGATCAATTGCCGGGCGTCCGGTCGCAAACCCTGTCCTGGTTCCTCACGGGTGACCGCAGCGGAACGGCGCAATCGGCGAACGATGGCGGCATGGCTGCCAAAGCGGCCGCGGCCGGAAAGGATACCTTCACCGTTGACTATGACCTGCCGCCGCCGGAATATTTCGCCTTCTGGCCCCAGCCGATGGACAAGCACGGGCTGAGCTACACCAGCCCGGCCATGGAATCGCCGCTAACCCTGATCGGTTCTCCGGTCGCTCATCTGGCTGTGACCGCCAGCCATCCAGAGGCGGACATTTTCGTTTACCTCGATCAGGTGGCGGCTGACGGCTCGGCCGAGGTTGTCGCCTTCGGTCGGCTCAAAATCAGCCATCGCAAGCTGTCGCCACCGCCCTATGACAATTTCGGCCTGCCGTGGCATTCCGGGCGCTCGGCCGATATTCTGCCCCTGGCTGAAGGGGAAGTGGTCCAGATGTCGATTGCCCTGACGCCCGTCTCTCGCGTCGTGCCCGCCGGCGCGCGGCTGCGGTTGACCGTCACCGGCGCCGATCCACGGCAACGGAACCTCAAGGACATCAAGCTCGAACCCGCCCCCCGCATCACTGTCCTGTTGGGCGGCGCGGAAGCCTCACGCCTCGACCTGCCACATGCCCAGTAAAAACCAGCGCCCATCCGTCGGGCAGTCAGTCGGGAACTGGGATCAGGATTCCGCGTCTCGCCTTTTGACAATGTCCTTTTGAGCATGGCGGATGAGCGATTCCATACACCAGCGCGCCTCAGCGGCATCGCCATGGGCAATGGCGTCATAGACCGCTCGGTGGGCGGCGACCGGGTCCAGCCCCAGCACGTCGTGCTCGATCTTGTAGCGTGTCGAGAGGGCTACCGACACGCCGATCGAGGCGTTCAGCGATGTCAATTGGTCGTTGTCCGCTGCCGCCAAAAGCGCGGCGTGAAAATCCTTGTCAGCCTGCTGTCCTGTCTCTGTGAGCAGGGTGTCACGGTCCATGATCTCGAGCGCCCGGAACATCGCAGTCAGATGCGAGGCCTTGCGCCTCACAGCCGCGAGAGCCGCGGCCGCCGGCTCGATAATTAGCCGCAACTCGAACAGGTTGCGCACCAGCCGGTCGTCGGGTTCGCTTGAGAACATCCAGCCGATCACGTCTGGATCCAACAAATTCCACGAGCTCTTCTCGGTAACGCAGGTGCCACGTTTGGGGCGCGGCTCTATCAGACCCTTTGAGGTCAGAATCCGCATGGCTTCCCGAACGGCCGTTCGAGAGATGCCCAGGGAAATCGACATATCCAGTTCCGTCGGCAGGACATCGCCGGGTAGTCGGTGGCCTGAGATAATCTCGGTGGCCAGCTTCTCCGACAACAGGTCGTGGAGACGCGACGAGGGGCGGCCTGGCGCCAGTGGACCTCCGCCGGCTGCGTTGTCCCAGGTAACGACCTGCCGCCGTTTTGGCATTTTGCTCATAAGGGGCCGTGCAAAATCAAATATACATCTCCGATACTTCGTGCGACCCGAGCCTTTGCCGTTCCTCGCACGCAGATCCATAGGGTTATCGTTAGTGCCATACCCACGCCGGAATGCAAAGCATTCCATGAAGAGGCGGTTGCCGCCATCCGCAAACGACTCATGCCGCACAGGATTCGTCTATTCGATTATATAAGCAGACTAAATATTTCGTTTAGGTGGGTAAAATTCAGGCGGCCATGCTTGCGCCTCATCGAGTCCTACCGCGAGATGGAAGTCGGAAAGGCTAATTTATACGATATTTATCAATGTAATGAAAAGGGTTGCGTAGGTTTTTGAAGCGGTGCGCTAAGAATTTCTATTGACGAATATGCGCACTCTGACCCATGATACAATCAGACCTAATTGCGCTTGGCGCGACGGCTGGCGGCCCTGCCAATCGTACTCGCTCCGTGCGACAGTCTTAAAAACAAGCCGCGAAGACTTGGGGCTTTCGGCCCCTTGCCGACCCTGAGCCTTCGCCCCGGACCAAAACCGACCGGAATCTGCCCCCGAGACTCACCGCCGTTTCTACCACGTCGGCGTCCGGTTCAAAGACTGAGTTTCTGCATCCTTGATGTGTGTGTTCTTCCTCTGGCCCCCCTTTTTTTCCGTAAAGGAGGGCGTTCTTTTCCTTTGAGGTCCGCAAGGTTTTTTTATGGTGCGATTTAACAGCGGTGGCGTGAGGTGGGGCATCATTGCCTTGCTGACAGTCGGCACCATACTCAACTATCTGACGCGTAGTACGCTCAGCGTTGCGGCGCCGACGCTCATGACCACCATGAACATGAGCGAAAAGGACTATGGCTTCATTACGGGTGTTTTCCAGTTCGGCATCATGCTGCAGCCCATCGCCGGCTTTGTCCTTGATGTCGTGAAGCTCAAGATGGGTATGTTTCTGTTCGCCCTGGCCTGGGGCGTGATCACCATGTTGCATGCTCTGGCGGGTAACTGGCAGACGCTGGCCTGGTTGCGGGGATTCCAGGGTTTCGCCGAGGGCACGGCCCAGCCGGGCGGTCTCAAGGTCGTTTCCGAATGGTTTCCGGCCAAGGAACGCGGATTCGCCAGCGGTCTCTACAATATCGGCGCATCGGTTGGTTCCATGCTGGCGCCGCCTTTGGTAGCGTTTGCCATCCTTTACTACAACTGGCAGGCGGCGTTTGTGTTTACCGGCGCCTTGGGCGTTCTGTGGGCGATACTGTGGTTCTTCACTTATCGCTCACCGCAAGACCACAAGGCGCTGAAAGATAAGGAGAAGAGCTACATTCTGGACGGGCAGGAAAAGCATCTTGCCGCGACCGGAGAGCGGCCGTCCATGCTCAAGATATTGAAACAGCGGAACTTTTGGGGCATCGCGATTCCGCGCTTTCTGGCCGATCCGACCTGGAGCACACTGGTGTTCTGGATGCCGCTGTACCTGGCCACGGTGAGAGGGTTCGACCTGAAACAGATCGCCCTGTTCGGGTGGCTGCCATTCGTCGCTGCGGACATTGGATGCCTGTTCGGGCCGTTCCTCGTTGCGACATTTCAACGATTCGGGATTTCTCTGATTACGGCACGAAAGCTGACCTTCTCGGTCGGCGCGATATTGATGATGGGGGTCGTTTTTGTCGGCTTCGTGGAGAGCCCTTATGTGGCCATCGCGCTGCTGTGTCTGGGGGCCTTCGCGCACCAGACCCTGTCAGTGACGGTGATCACCATGTCGTCCGATCTGTTCCGGCAGAGCGAGGTCGCCACCGTGGCAGGCATGGCCGGAACGGCGGCCAATCTGGGCGCCCTTCTGTTTTCGGTCGCCATCGGGACTCTGGTTGCAACGACGGGCTACACGCCCTTCTTTTTCATCCTGGGTGGCATAGATCTGTTGGGCGCGCTGCTGTTGTGGTTCCTGGTCAAGCCCATGGAGGCGGCGCGTGATCAGTAATCCTGTGTTGCCGGGCTTCAACCCGGACCCGTCGATCATCCGCGTCGGCAGCGACTATTACATCGCCACTTCGACCTTCGAGTGGTTTCCAGGCGTGCAGATCCATCATTCCACTGACCTCGTCAACTGGCGTCTGGTGTCACGGCCCTTGCGGCGGCCATCGCAACTGGATCTGCGCGGGGTGCCTGACAGTTGCGGCATCTGGGCGCCGTGCCTGAGCCATGCCAAGGGCCGGTTTTATCTCACCTATTCGCTGGTTAGGCGGTATGGACGGACGACCGAATACGGCGCCCAGGGCACATCGCTGCGCGATTTCCACAACTATGTCGTCACGGCCGAGGCGATCGAGGGGGACTGGTCCGATCCCGTCTATCTCAACAGCAGCGGCTTCGATCCATCTCTGTTTCATGATGCCGACGGCAAGAGCTATCTGCTCAACCTGTTGTGGGATCATCGCCGCGGTCATAACCGCTTCGCCGGCATTCTCATGCAGCCGTATGACACCGAACGCGAGATCCTGACCGGGGAACCGAAGCTGATTTTCGAAGGCACTGAGCTGGGTTATACCGAGGGCCCCCACCTCTATCGCCGGGACGGATGGTACTACCTTGTCGTCGCCGAGGGCGGGACGGGATGGGACCATGCCGTCACCCTGGCGCGATCGCGTGCTTTGTATGGGCCGTATGAGGTCTGTCCCTATGGTCCGATCCTGACCAGCCGTGGGCGGCCGGACCTGGCGCTGCAGCGGGCTGGGCATGGCGACCTGGTCGAGGCCGAGGACGGAACGTGGCTGATCGCCTATCTGTGCGCCCGGCCGGTTCCGGGAACGCAACACTGCGTGCTGGGGCGCGAAACGGCTCTGCAGCCAGTTCGGTGGACGCAGGACGGATGGATCGAGCCATCGGATCCTTTGCCTCAGCTTGACCAGGCGGCCGACGCCACGGCCGCCGACGCGCAGGTCTACATGTTTGATGGCGCGTTGCCATCCGACTTCCAGTGGCTGCGTACGCCCTATCCAGAGGCGCTGTTCAGCCTGAGCGCCCGGCCGGGGCATCTGACCCTGTTCGGGTGCGAGTCGATCGGAAGCCTGTTCGAGCAAAGCCTGGTGGGCCGGCGGCAGACATCGTTCTGTTACGAGGCGACGACAGTTGTGGACTTTGAGCCCGAGAGCTTCCAGCAATCAGCAGGGCTGGTCTGCTACTACAATTCGACCAAGTTCCACTACGCCTATATCAGCCTCGACGAGGTCGCCGGGCGGCATCTGTGCGTCATGTCGGCCTTACCGGATCCGGCATGTCCGGAAGCCTTGTCGAGGCTGTATCCGCTTCCCGACGGGCCGGTCGAATTGCGCGTCGTGTCGGATGGCCGGCAACTGCGGTTCAGCTATCGCACGGGCGGAGCGTGGCAGGACCTGGAGGAGGTCTTCGACGCGACCTGTCTGTCAGACGAGGCGACCTTGCCGGGGCATCCGAGTTTCACCGGAACCTTCGTCGGCATGGCCTGCCAGGATACGTCCGGCCGGGCCTGCCCGGCGCACTTCGCCGGGTTCGCCTACACCAACCGGGGGCGGCGACGGAAACGGCGAGCGTGCCACGACGTCGCGGCGTCGCGTGATGGATTGTTGACAATTTTGTCTGCACGGTCTTAGGTTAGCGCTAACACGGGCCAGTCAAAGCGCGCGGAGAGCATCCCGAAAAGTGTGGCGCACT
>NZ_GL883080.1:749298-781101 GCF_000204015.1 Asticcacaulis biprosthecium C19
CATAGAGCGCCGATCCCGATTCTACCGGGTCGAAACGCGCTCTAAGCGTTTACAGATGAGGAAGCAACCATGAAACATGTCTCCGATATAGGCCGCTGGTGTGCCGGGTTGGCCGGCGCTCTGGCGCTGATGTGCCTTGCCGCTTCGCCGGGGCTTGCCCAGGACAGCAAGATGGTGGCGATCGAAAGTCCGGCCCAGCCTGGCGCCATACCGCTGAACACCGGCGCCTTGCCGGGAGCGACAGCGCCGGAGTCGTGGCACCGCCAGTACGGCAGTGTGTTCGCCCGCAATGTCACAGAGGCCACCCTGACGCCGTTTCTGCCCGACCCGGCCAAGGCGACCGGGGCCGCCGTGATCATCGCGCCGGGTGGAGGCTTTCGCACCCTGTCGATGGAAAACGAGGGCTGGGACATGGCGCGGCAAATGGCCGACCGCGGTGTGGCGGCCTTTGTGCTGAAATACCGCCTGAACCAGACGCCAGCCAGCCTGGAGGAATTTTCGCGTCCCGCCGGGCCGCCGCCATCAGCCTCCAGCCCCAGTCGGCCTTGGATAGTTTCGGCGGATTCGCCCCAGATCGCCGACGTCAATGCCGCCTTTGCCCTGGTTCGCGCCAATGCCGCCACCTGGGGCGTCGATGCCGATCGTATCGGTATGGTGGGATTTTCCGCGGGGGCGCGACTGACCCTATGGACGACTCTGCAAAGCGCCGAGGCCAAGCCGGCCTTTATCGGTTATGTCTATGCACCCCTGACCGCCGTCGAGGTGCCGGCGGACGCGCCGCCGATGTTCGTAGCTCTGGCGGCTGACGATCCGTTGATTGCGCCGGATTTTGGGCTGATCGATAGCTGGCGCAAGGCCAAACGCCCGGTGGAACTGCACCTGTATGAGCAGGGCGGGCATGGGTTCGGCATGTACCAGAAGAAAACGACCAGCACCGGGTGGTTCGGGGCCTTCGTCAACTGGATCGACATGCACGGCTTCCTCGCGCGTAAACCGTAGGCGTGGGCCTAAAGGTCCAGCACGAGTTCAACTGACCGGGAGCGCGAGCAGCATGGCGTGAATTGGTCGTTGGTGGCGCGCTCTTCATCCGTCAGATAGTGATCGCGATGGTCCGGCGTACCGGAAATGACCGGTGTCAGACAGGTGCCGCAAATGCCTTGTTCGCAGGAGCTTGGTATATGGATGCCGCTGCCTTCCAGAGCGCTCAGGACGGTCTGGTCTTCGGCGACCAAAATGGTCAAACCGGACCGGGCAAGGCGCACAGTGAAGGCCGTATTGCCGGCACTCGAGGTCGGGGCTGCGGCGAAGGTTTCAAGATGAAGCTGGCTGTCCGGCCATCCCTGTTGCCGGGCCAGGTCGAGCACGGTCTCAATGTAACCCACGGGGCCGCAGACATAGACGTGGACGTCAGGGGAGGGGAGCGCCAGCGCCCTGAGGCAATCGGCGCGTGCGGCGTCGCGTCCGTCCGCCATCAGTTGGAATCGGCCTTCGGGACATAAGGCCGCCAGATCCTTGGCGAAGGCGGCATCGGCGCGATCGCGCACATTGTAAGTCACCTCGAAATCGGCGCCGGTCGCCGAAAGATGGCGTGCCATCGACAGGATGGGCGTGACGCCAATGCCGCCGGCAAACAGAATGTGCCGTCTGGCCGTTTCGACCAGGGGGAAGAGGTTGCGCGGTGCGCTGATTTGGAGGCGATCGCCGGGCTTCAGGCTATGGTGGATCCATTGCGATCCGCCGCGCGATGCCGGGTCGTTGAGGACCCCAATGTGATAGACCTGGTCCGCACCGGGCTGGCCGGTCAGGGAATATTGCCGCACCAGGCCGTCAGGCAGGTGGACATCGATGTGGGCACCAGCCTGAAACGGTGGCAAGGCCCTTTCGTTCGCGGCAGCCAGGGTGATGCGACGTATCGCGGGCGTTGCCTGGACGATCTCGCGAACCACGACCTCGATCATGCCGCGTCTCCGCCGACCAGTTCCATACGGATCAGGCGGTCGATAATCCGACGCGCGTGGACCCCGCCGGCATCGATGTTGAGCTTTAGAAGATTGCGCCCGGGATTGGCGGTAAGGTTGTCCTGCTGGCGCTCCAGCATCTCCATATCTTCCGAAAAAATCTTGCCCTGGCCTTCGCGGATGCGGTCGGTGAGGCCGGCATCGTCGGGCTTGAACCGGCGCGCCATGCCCCAGAAATACCAGTGCGAAGTCTCGCTTTCCGGCGTGATAAAGTCGACGACAATGCTGGCGGCCTTTACCCCGTCTGGCGCGTTGTAGCCGCCGTGGCCGGCGTGGGCGACCCCGACCTCGATCATGACATGGCTGGGCGGGCTGAAGCGGCAGATTTGCCAGCGGTCGACCGGCACATCGTCGGCCAGTCCGTTTTCCCGCAGCGCCATCTGCCAGAACGGCGGCGCCTGGATATCGCTCATATAGCGCTCGGTAATGGCCTCGTCGTCCTCCAGACGCGTCGCCACGGGCGCTTCATCGATCTCCTTCTGCCCGATACTGTCGGCATGGATATAGGTCTCATGCGTCAGGTCCATCAGGTTGTCGATCATCAGGCGAAAATTGCATTTAATGTGGTAAAGCCCGCCACCATAGGCCCAGTCCGGATGGTCGCCCCAGATCAGGTTCGGAAGGGTGGCGGGATCTGCCTGAGCCGGATCGCCCGGCCAGACCCAGATAAATCCGTACCGTTCGACCGCGGGATAGGCCTTGACCGGTGGAAAGCCCCGGACGCGCTGACCCGGCATGCTGGCCGCCCGGCCATCACAGCCCATGGTCAGGCCATGATAACCACAGACCAACTTGCCATCCGACACCTTGCCCAGCGACAGGGGCGCCCCGCGATGCGGGCAAAAGTCCTCCAGGGCGACGGCCCTGTGGTCCTGGTCTCGGTAGAAAACCATACGTTCACCGCAGATGGTCCGGCCCAGCGGCGCGGCCGCGACCTCATCGCTGCGTGCAGCGACGTACCAGGTGTTCATTGGCCAAGTATTCATTGGCCAGGTGTTCATTGGCCCGCTGTTCATCGGCGGCAGTGGGGCAGGCGTCTCCGACATGGTGTCCTCCGGCTTATTATTGGATCCAATTAAGGGCAATATTTGCCATTCGTCAATAAAAATAGCTATTATTGGATCCCGTTTGGCCAATTGTGGTTTAGACGGAACTGGGGCATACCAGAGTCATGTCAGGGAGATGGCGATGAGCAAGCCGGGTGCGCAAGTTCTCATGACGCTGAGGCAACAGATTGCCTCCGGCGAATTGCCGGGCGGAACAAGGCTGGCGGAAATACCGACGGCGCAAGCCCTTGGCGTGTCGCGCATGCCCGTGCGCATGGCGCTACGAATTTTGGAGCAGGAGGGGCTGCTGGTAAGGGCCGGGGCCCGCGGCTATACGGTTCGCTCGGTGACGCTTGACGACATTGTCGCCGCCGTCGAGGTGCGGGGCGTTCTGGAGGGGCTGGCGGCACTGCGGGCGGCCGAGCGCGGATTGGATCAAGTGGCCGACACTGCCCTGCGCCAATGCCTGGCGGATGGCGATGCCCTGTTCGCGAAAGGCCACCTGATTGAAGGGGATATCGCCGCCTATGAAGACATGAATATCCGCTTCCACGAGGTCTTGCTGGCTGCCGGCGGCAGCCAGGCGATTCGCGAGGCTCTGATGCGTAACGATCATCTGCCTTTTGCGTCGGTGAAGGCCCTGGCGGCAGACAAGAACGACCTGGAGCGCGAATTCCGCCGGCTCAACTACGCTCACATGCAGCATCATGCTGTTTACGACGCGCTGGCGAAGGGGCAGGGGGCGCGGGCGGAGGCACTCATGCGTGAGCATGCCAATGCGACCCTGGCCTACACGGACCTGCTGAGTGGCCTTTCTTCCTAAAGGGGAAGGCCACGGACCTTTGAATTTGTCTCTTAAACAAGAGTTCCGCCCCGGCGCTTTGCGCTACCCACAGTGATCGATGACATGGTCGTGTCGCGCATCATGTCAAGCAAAGGCGGTGCCGGGAGGCCTTTCATAGTGGGCGCTGGTTGTCAGTTTGAGGGGCCGATATTGCGCGTTGACGGGCACGTTTGCGAGGTGCAGGATCATTATGGGCTCACCTCGCAAGGCGCTAGACGGCGGTGGCCGCGGGAGGTTTCTGGGCCAATGGTTAAATCAATTTCCCTATGTGCGGCTGTGCTGTTGGCTGGCTGTACAGCCACCGCACCTCAAGGTCTCTCGCCCCTGGCGGATGACAGGCAGGTTCTGAACGCGGAGGCGGCGCCGCTGGCCGACATGGCGGCCGAAGCGCACTGGAACGATCCGTTTGCGCCCTTCAAGGTGGTGGGAAACATCTACTATGTCGGCACGACCGGCGTCAGTGCGTGGCTCATTACCACGCCGCGCGGCCATTTCCTCCTGGATGGCGCTCTGCCGCAAACGCCGCCGCAGATCATCGCCAATATCCAGGCGCTGGGCTTCGATATCCGCGATGTGAAATATCTCCTCAACAGCCACGCCCATTTCGATCATGCCGGCGGGCTGGCGGCGCTGCAAAGGGCGGCCGGCGCAACCATGGTGGCCAGCGCAGCCGATCGCGCCGTCCTCGAAAGCGGCCGGGTTGGCTATGGTCCTACGGCGGACATATCCGTGCCACCCGTCCGCGTCGATCGCCTGGTAGGCCAGGGCGACACCTTAAGCCTGGGCGGCGTCACCCTGACGGCGCACCTCACGCCCGGCCATACGCCGGGCTGCACGAGTTGGAGCATGGATGTTCGCGGCGACGATGGTGAGCTTCACCACGTCTTTTTTCATTGCAGCACCACGACGGGAGGGCAGAGCCTTGTGCCGGAATCCTACCCCGGCATGATCGCCAGCTATCGTGCCACCTTTGCCTATATTCGCAACGTAAAGGCCGATATCTTCTTGGCTAACCATGCCAACTTTTTCAATCTTGCGGACAAGCGCGCCCGGCAGATCGCCGGGGACAGTGACGCATTTGTCAGTTCTACAGCGCTTGCGGACTTCAACGCCCAAAGCGAGCGGGACTTCGATGCTGAGCTGGCGAGGCAACAGGCCGCTGCTTCGCAATAACCTGCCCATCGGAAAAAAAAGCTGCCCCGCACAAAGGCGGGGCAGTCCAGGGTCCGGGAAGCATAGGAGTTGCGGGCAAGGCCGCGAAGCCTTGCGACGTTTCAGGTCGCGCTGCCGCCCGCAAGGCAGTTTTCCGGCCGAACGGGGAAAACCGCCCAGCCGGATGTCTCTTAGAACTTGCCTTTGACGCCGACCGTAATGTAGCGGCCCATATCATCATGGAAGCCGGCGGTCGGATAGGTGAGACCTGGGACACCCGCGCCTGGCAACAGGGGTGCGCGTGTATCGCCAAGATTGGTGACGTTGATAAAGGCTTCGCTCTTGCCTGACCGGAACTCGAATGACTTGCTGATCGTCAGATCGATGACATTCATCGAAGGAAGGGTAGGGATGACAAAGTTTTGATTATTGCTGGCCACTGAGGGGTCACTGGTCGCCTTTCTGGCCTCACCAATATATTGATCCTGAATGGCCACAGTCCAGTCGCCGTTGACGTAGGACAAGAAGGTCGTTTGTCTGTACTCAGGTTGGAATCCCCATTGCTCGGCGGTTCCAGGAATATTGATGGTCGTATTGGTGGGTTGGACGCTGATCAGGGTGCGGAAAGCGAAGCGACCCGGCAACCAGGACACGTTGTCAGCGAGACTCCAGACATAGTTTGCCTCGATATCATAACCACTGATCGTTGAGCTCGCCGCATTCAGAGGTGAACTGAAGATTTTCGTCGGGAAGTTCGCCGCAGTCTTGTAATTCGGATCCGACGGGTTGGTGATCGGACGCACGGCAAGCGAGCAGAAGTTGGAGTCGTAGGCCGGCGCGCTGGCGAGACACAGGTTTTGGATCGCCGCATTATTGTAGCTGATATTCGTGATGGCGTCCTTCATATCCGTCTTGTAGTAATCAAACGACAGGTTGAAGTTACGGATAAAGCTTGGCGTAAAGACGACACCAAGAGTTGTCGTGCGTGCAATTTCAGGCGTCAGGTTTGCATTACCAGAGACTTGAAATTGTGTATTTTGATTCAGGCCCGTCAAGAAGTCCGAGAAAGTCGACGCCGAAATACCAGCCGGTTGGTAAAGATCGTTCAGGTTTGGCGCCCGAATGTCAACCGACTGCGTGCCCCGCACGTGGAACATCGAGTTAAGATGCCAATCAAGACCCAACTTCCAGGAATGAACGGCATCAAAGGTTGAGTACTTTGTATAACGGCCTGCTGTTGCTAAGGTCAGGTCCTCAACAAGGGGCAAGTCCTTCAACAAAGGAATGGTGAACTCGAGAGCGGCTTCGTAAACGTTGTTTTTGGCATCAACCGGGTTGTTGACGTTTTGAATCCACAATGCCGGTGCGGCGCCCGCGCCTGCAGAATTCCCGGTCGCCAGGCACAAACGAAGACCGGTACAGTTGACGAAATCCGTCGCCAGCGCATTGGTGGTCATCTCGTAGGTCTGGTAACGGATATCTGCCGAAGCAGCGCCTCTGATCTCACCCGCCGGAAGTCCGAAACCCAGCCCGCCACCGATGGAGGCGCCCCAGTTTTGCATGTTTTGTTTCAGGGTCCAGTGCGTCTCCTGAACAAGATAATCATATGATGCCGCCGACGGGCCGTTCGGATCGACGATATTGGTCGGGACGCAGCCTGGATAGAGCGAGGCATACTGCGACTGGGTCGACACCCAGCAGACGATTGTGCCGCTGACATTTACGCCATTGACCAGGGTGCCCGGAGGCGCGATCACGGCATCAAGCGACGCCAAAAATCTGTCGTTGCGTTGGTTGTTTGGGTTCGAGACCGTCAGTTCGCTGGAGCTGTTGCTGTAGAAGATATCCCAGTCAAAATTACCCAGCGTTCCCCTGAGACCGGTTTCAAAGTTCAAGCTTTTTTGATTCGATAGGGTCTTGTAGACGCGGCCTTGTGGACCGGCGTCCTGACCGTCGATCTTGTTCCAGATATAGGAAGGGACAGACAGAAAGGGTACGCCCGGCGATGCTGGGGTGGTCGCACCTGGCATGAGCGTGCCATCGTAGCTAAACCTGTTCTGAGCCGTCAGTGGGGTTGCAGGCAAGCAGCGATAGCCGGTTGCCGCAGGTGTACCGCAGGTTATGCCGGCACCCAGGGCCGCTTGAGATGTGGGTGACAGATACGGGTTGTTGGCAAAGATCGTGCTTGGACGTCCCGAGCCGGACGAACTCACAACCGTATTGACCCAATCCGACGAGACGTCGGCTTCGGCCAAGCTGATCTGAGCATAACCATGCACATTATCAGAAAAATCATAGTCAAACCGGCTAAACGAGTCCTTCATCTCAAGACCTGAGCGGAAGGTGCCGAATTTGACGTAACCACCGTTGCCACCGCTATCAATGGTGCCACTTCCCGTGGGAGTACCGCGTGTCAGCGGGCCAAAATTGCCGGGCGAGGTGACAGTGTAGCCATTGAGCGCACAGGCTGAGCCACAGTTTACAACGCCGGTCATTGGCTGGTTGTTTACGCGGGCATAGGGCGTATTGGTAAATGGATTCGAGACCGATCCGTTACCGGTCAGAAACCAAACCTGTCCATCCTTGGCGTACGGACGATCCGTATTGAGGATCTTGTCTTGGTGGCGGTAACGGAAGGAGGTTTCAAAATGTCCACGCCCGTCAAAAAGGTCTGTACCCCAAGCGGCTGCGATCGAATTTTCACGTCCGTCGCCATAACCTGAAATGCCGGTATCGATCTTATATTTGAAGCCGTTGAAATTTTCGTCGATGACAAAGTTGATCACACCCGAGACGGCGTCCGAACCATAGACGGCCGAGGCACCGCCGGTGACGATGTCAACGCGCTTCATCAGGATTTGCGGCAGAACATCGACATTGACCGTGCCGTCCTGATTGTTGGGCGCGACGCGGTGACCGTTGAACAGCACCAGGGTGCGTGAGGGACCGAAATTGCGCAGGGCAAGGACGTTGCCGCCGTTATTGTTGGCACCATTGCCTTGCGTGCGCGGCGTGCGGCCACCGATGATCTGCGGCAGCTTGTTCAGAGCATCGGCAATGTCGCTGGGCGTTGTTTGGCTTAATTGTTCAGTGGTGACCGCTGTGATCGGTGTCGGTGATTTTTCGTTCGCCTTGATAAGCCGCGACCCGGTCACCACGACGACCACCGAATCGTCAGTCTCTGGCGTGGCGCTGGCGGTTGCCTCCTGCGGCGCATCTGCAGACGCGGCGACGAGCGGGAATGAGAGCCCGCAGATGATGGCGGCGCCCGATGCGCCGTAAAGTATAGCCCGTAAGGTCTTCACGATATTTCCCTGCGTTATGCGTGATTTGTCTTGGAAACTTCGCATAGCTCCGCCATCTACCTATTTCATATTTCGGAAATAAGTATATCGCCGTGTAACCAGCTAAGTCTCTGCGATTTTTATAAACTTGGCACTGACAGACTCATGCGCATTACTTCTTTGGCGCGTTGAGGGCGCTAAGCCAGAACCCAAAGGTTCATGCTTCGCTCGTCCGTTCACCGAAAAAATGTCACGAATAAGTCTGACTGTATATATGAAGCATAACCGCGATCCTCGTCAATCTGAAATCCTTTTTCATCGATAGAAGTGGCTATTTTGGCACTAATATCGCGACGGAAAAAATAAAACATTGATTATAAAGGGAAAAAATATACATCCTGTTTTAGATTGTTGACGGATGTGTCAAAAATAAGAGCCGTCCCCATCACTCCCCAAGCGCGTCGCCGGCTTTATTAGTCTGCTTTAATGGTCATTTTGGGAGGCTGTGTTGAGGCGTTTATTGTGGCGCACGCTTTTGCGCACGCACAGTCATGGCCTGCTGATGGCTTTTGAATACATGCTGCGCTGCGGAAATTTCAACAGCTTGCCGTCTGTTCCAAACGGCGTTGAGGCTATTTCGCGCAAATTTTCTGCAACGGTCTGAACACCTTGGCCGATTGCACGCCCGCGACCAGGGCCGCAAAACCGCCTTCGCACCTGCTAGAGGCTCGTCCTGCGTCGCGGGTCGACCATCCAGGCGTCCCGTGCCGACAGATTCGCCAGCGGCCCGGCGATTCGCAACGCCCCTGTCGGCGCGCCCAGAAGGTCGCTTTGGATACCGTGCACCAAGGCCACCTTGGGTAACGCCTTCGCGCCCGACAAGGTCAGGCGCAGCGTGACGGGGTCGAACGCGACCTGCATCGCGGCCTCGACAGACGTCCGGTCCCAGCCGTAGGCCGTGCGCCAGGACGCGAGGTCGAGATAGGTCTTCGTATCGCCTTCGAGGAAGCCCTGGAATCGCGCAGGCATGTCAATATAGACATTGCCATCGGCTGCGTTCTTCCGGTCGAGAAAGACGATGGCCGAGGTGACGCATTTGGCGAAGATGTTGTTGGCGATGGTGTTGTCGCGCGCCTGGCCGCTGCCCGCCCGATCCGGACGTAGGATGGCGAAGACCCCCGAATTGTCGCAGCGCCCGATCAGGTTCTGCGCCACGATCAGTTGCTCGCTGGCATTGATGAACAGACCCGATCCCGCGCAGCCTCGCTGGCCGGCTGTGCCGGGTTCGGCATTGCGTACGTCCCAGATGATGTTGTTGTCGATCTGGTTGCGTTCGCGAGTCATCTCCATGTGCACGGCGGCGCTGACGGTCTGGACATCGGCGAAGATATTGCCAGTGATGCGGCAGTTGGTATTGTCGACGTCCCACCAGGCGGCATTGCCATGGCGCATATGGCGGACAATGTTACGCCGGAACATCATGTTTCGGGCGCGGTGGAACTTGACGCCGGATGCCTCCCAGCCGCGTTCAGCATCGGCCCAGCCGCACCATTCGATCAGATTGTCCTCGATCAGGACATCGGTCGTGCCCATGCCGCCGATGCCACCAATGCCGCAATAGCGGAAGATGTTACCGCGGATGACATGTGACACGCCGGGTTTGAGCGCGCCCGCGCTGTTACCGTCGAAGCCGATGGCGAGCCCCAATCCATTCGCCCATTCCAGGGTATTGCCTTCCAGGATCCAGTGGTCGCCGCCGGCCAGAGAGACCATGCCGTACTGCGGAAAGGGATAGGCATTGCCGGCATGCTGAAAGGTCAGACCCTTGACGCGGATAAAACCCAGTCCGCTTTGCATTGGAAGGAAGGCATGCTGGCGGGTCGTCACCTCAATCGCATGGTCGGCCGGCGTACCCGACGCCAGGCGGACCTGGATCGCCGTACCGGACGGATCCACCCAGAAGCGCGCATCAGGAACGCCGCCGATCTCCTGCATGATCGGGCCACCGCGCCGCCGTGCGGGCAGTCCGTTCTGCGGCACGGCTGGTTTCGTGAAGTCCGGAACGGACGGCAAGGCCGGCGCCGCCAGTTCGCGCAGTTGCTCCACGGGCTCCAGCGGCTTTCCGTCAACAAACACCAGGCCGCGACGGCGCAGATAGGGACCCATATCGACCGTGGCGGTGTTTAGCCATGCCCATGAGCCCATGAGGCTCGGCAAGGCGAAGGGGTTATAGGCGTCGGGAAACAGCGCGCCGTCCAACTGGTAGCGCCAGGTGGTTACGCCGCCCTCAGTTGGGGCAGGGCTACCTGGCGGACGGAAACCGACATGGACGGTTTCCTGGCGCCAGCCCTCGGTGAGAATCTCCGAGCCCTTGATACAGACCCTGGCGCCCGGGGCGGCCTCGTAGCTGATCATCCGCGAAGGTCCGTCACCGCCGCGCGCCGGCCGCACGCATTCGCGGTAGTCGCCGGCCGCGATGATGACGCGTTCGCCCGGTTGAAGCACCTGCGCTGCCTGGTTGATCGTGCGGAAGGGCCGCGCCTGATCGCCAGGCCCGTTGTCGTCGGCGGTAGCCGAAGTATTGTCGACATAATAGGTTTTCGAGAAGTTCAGCGGTTGTTCCCACAGCGCGAACTCCGTGCCGTCCGGCAATCGCGAATCCTGCGCGGCCTTGGCCTTGCCCCAGGCGCCACAGCTCAGAGCCGCCATCCCCCCGGCGGCCGCATAACCCATAAGGCGCCGGCGATTGATTCGTCCGTTATCGATGATCATGTCATTGCACCCTTTTCGGAATTTTCGGGAAATGCTTGCGCCGGGCGGTCGTTTGTAGAGGCCTGCGTCCCGCCAGAGAAACGACCGTAAAAATTGTCGGACATTTGCGTAACGCATTTCGGCGGACATGTCATGGGTGATTTTACAGGTAAAAGTAGCTTCTGTAGACCGGGCGGGCGCCTCCCTTGACGTATCTCATGAAGTATCTGTTGGAGCCTCTCTTGAAGCCTCTCTTGAAGCATCTCTGGGAGCCTCTCTTGGGGGCTCTCTTGGGGGCTCTCTTGGGACCTCCCTGTCACCCAAAAACCGCGCCTTCCGGCTGTAGGCGATAATTGTCGATTTTATTGTTGACAATCTAGCGTGGTCGCCACATTCATTTAGTTATAAAAACTAACTAATAGGGAGTGTAACAAAATGCCGAAGGGAATAGCGTACCGCCGTGCCTTGTTAACCGGAGCTGCCTTGCTGGCGCTCCCCGCTACCGTTGTGGCTCAGGATGCCCCTGCCGCCGCTGCGGACGACACCCCGGTCGTCATCACCGGATCGCGCCTGCGCGGCGCGGCACCGGTCGGATCATCGATCATTGCGCTGGGCCGTGACGAAATCTCCAACTCGCCCGCCGTCACCACCGACCGCATCATCAAGGAAATCCCCCAGGTCTTCGATCTGGGCGTCAGTGAAAACTCACGCGGCCAGTCCGGCGGCAATGGCAATATCGTCTACGGCAACAGCGTCAATCTGCGCGGCATCGGGCCGTATTCGACCCTGATCCTGGTCGACGGTCACCGCGTGGTCAGCAATTCGCGCTCGATTGATCCGTCGGTCATTCCGTCGCTGGGGCTGGAACGTATCGAGGTCGTGGCCGACGGTGCTTCGGCCATCTACGGCTCCGACGCTGTCGCCGGTGTGGTCAATCTGATTCCGCGACGCAGCCTGAACGGGGCTGAGGCCGTTGCACGTTATGGCTTTGCCGACGGTTTCGACGAGAAGCAGGTCGCCGTGGCCTTCGGCAAAAAGTGGGGCAGCGGCCAGTTCATGTTCGCCGCCGAAAAGGTCAACCGTTCGGCGCTGAAAGGCGAGGACCGCGACGTCTTCGTGTCGGACCAGCGCAAGTTCGGCGGCAACAACTATTCCGTCACGCGGTGCGCACCTGGAACTTTGAAGGCCGGCGGCGTGTCCTACGCCATGCCGGCGCAACTGACCCAGGCCAATGCGGCCAGTCTGGTGGCCGGGACGAGCAACACCTGCGACGACCTGGTCGGCCAGGACCTGTTCCCGCAGCAGGACTATGTCTCGCTGAACTCGACCTTCACCCAGGAGGTGACACCCTGGATGACGGTGTTCGCTGACGCCTTCTACAGCCGGCGCGATTTCGTGCGCGAGCCCAACTATGCCAGCGCCACGCTCACCGTGCCGCAGACCAATGCATGGTTCGTTCGGCCGACCGGCTTTACCGGGACCAGCACGACGATCGACTACAACTTCATGAACGACCTGCCGCGTGACCAGATTACCGGTCACGCCCAAAGCTGGCAGATCACGCCTGGCCTGCGGTTCAAGCTGCCGCACGACTGGCAGCTGGAAATCGTCTACGGCGTCGGGCGGACGCACGACACGTCGATCCAGACGCGCGGGTTGAACAATGCGGCTCTGACCGCCGCCCTGACCAGCAGCGATCCGACCAGAGCCTTTGATCCCTATGGCTTGGGGCGGACGTCGGACAGCGTTCTGGCGGTCCTGAGCGACCAGATCTTTATCAATCCGACCATTGGCCGTTACAAGGGCGGTGAAGTGCGGGTGACCGGCGCGCTGTTCAGCCTGCCGGGGGGCGACGTCAAGGTCGCTGCCGGCATCGAGCAGCAGAGCAACGAGGTCGACCTGGGGAGTGCGCGCGGCGGACCGACGGCGCCGATGGTGTTCCGCTACTTCAAGCGCGATGTCAGCTCGGCCTATGTCGAGACCCTGATCCCGATCTTCGGGTTCGAAAACGCCGTGCCGGGCTTCCAGAAGCTGGACCTGTCGCTGGCCGTGCGCAGCGACGACTATTCCGATGTCGGCAAGACGACCAACCCGAAGTACGGCGTCAACTGGACGCCGATGGACGGTCTGACCTTCAAGGCGTCCTACGGCACGTCTTTCCGGGCGCCGATCATTCCGCAGATCTACGGCAATTCGAACGGACTGTTCGGGCAGAACTACCAGAATCCGACGGGCGGGGCGCCCCTGTTAGGGTTTGCCTATTCCGGGCCGAACCTGGACCTGAAGCCGGAAACGGCCGAGACCAAGTCCTTCACCGTAGACTGGCGGCCGAATGCGAGCTTTAACGCGAGCCTGACCTATTTCGACGTGCTGTATGAAAACCAGGTGACGACCTACCTGTCCGACCTGGCCCTGCTGACGCGGCAGAGCCAGTTCGACGGGACGGGGATCATCCTGACCGGGACGGCGGCACGCGACCGGGTGCTGGACCTGCTGAGCCAGGGGATACCGCTGCTGCGCGGGTCGTTCCCGGGCGGCAATCCGAACAACGTCACCCTGTTCGTCGACGGCCGGAACAACAATCTGGGGGTTTCGCAAACCCAGGGCTTCGACTTCGCCACGACCTACCGGCTGCCGACCGACAGCTATGGAAACTTCCGGTTTTATGCCGGTGGGACCTATCTGACGAACTATGAGGCGGCGATTACGCCGGCCGCGCCCAGGCTCGATGTGCTCAACACCATCTTCAATCCATTGAAACTGAAGATGCGGGCGTCGGTGTCCTGGGAGAAGGGGCCGGTCAGTGCTCAGGTCCTGGTTCAGCATGTCGGAGCCTATGACAACACCGCCGTCAATCCGCTCCAGGACGTCGACGCCTATACGCCGGTCGATCTGTACCTGGCTTGGAAAGTTGGCGAACGGTTGGGCAGCGATCTGACCTTGGGTGTCGATGTGCAGGACCTGTTCGACCAGGGCCCGCCCTATGTCAACATTGCCCCCAGCGTCAACGGCAGCGGAGGCTATGACGCCACGGCGGCGTCACCGCTCGGTCGCAAGATCGCCGTTAGCCTGAAGGCCAAGTGGTAGGCATGGGCTTCGCTAACTTCTCCCTCCCTGCTTGCGGGGAGGGGGGACCGCGGAGCGGTGGGAGGGGCTTTACTGTCTGTGGAAAAGCCCCTTCCGTCATCTCGCTTCGCTCGATGCCACGCCACGGGGCGCCACCTCCCCCGTAAACAGGGGAGGAGGAAGAAATTCAAGCTCTGCCTAGTTTCCGAAGTGGGAATGGATCGTCGAAAGCGAATGGAAACCTTGCTCGACATGGGCGCGCATAAAGCGTTCGGCGTCTTCGGCGCGGCCTTCGACGATCGCCGCCGTGATCAGGCGGTGGTCGGCATTGGCCGCATCAATGCGCTGGGCGTTGTAAAAGGTCGAGAACAGCAGCCGGTAGATCGGCACCGTCAGAGTGGCCAGGAAGGCGCGGACATAGTCGTTGCCGGCACCTTCGATGATCAGCCGGTGCCAGGCCGTGTTCAACCGGCCGAACTGTTCGTGGTCGCCGGTCGATTCGCCGCTGTCCATCTCGGTCTGGATAGCCTGGAGGCGGGCCTTCAAATCGGGCTTGTCAGCTGTAGCGAACTCAGCGGCGGCAAGACCTTCCAGGGCCATGCGGGCGCGATAGATCTGACGGACCTCGTCCAGGGTGAGTTTCTTGACCGAGGCGCCGCGGAACTCTTCGATCGTGACCAGACCTTCGGTGGCCAGGCGTTGCAGCGCTTCGCGGACGCGGGAGCGGGTGGCGCCGGTATCGGCGATGATATCGGCCTCGACCAGCCTCTGTCCCGGGACGTAGCGGCCCATGCGGATGCCGTCGCGCAGGCGACTGGCGACGTCATTGGCGGCGAGTGGTTTTGTTTTTGCGATCATGGCTTGACCTTTCGGCATCCACAGGCGGATTGTCAACCATTTCGTCGCCACCTTTCCTGAGTAGCTTCAAGACCTTGTCATGACCGTGCCTGATATTACCCTGATGTTCACCGGCGATCTGGTTCTGGACGTGCCCGACGCCGATTACTGGCTGTCGGGGATTGCCTCAGCTTTGCGAACGGCCGACGTGGCGATCGGGCACCTGGAGGTGCCGCATACCCTGAGTGTCCACGCCATGGCCGGCGATGTACCGGCGCCGGGTGCGCCGCCGGAAAATCTGGCCTCCTTGAAGCGAGCGGGGTTTACGGCCGTGACCCTGGCCGGCAATCATATCGCCGACTGTGGGCCGGAAGGCATCGCCGATACGCGCGCCGGGCTGGAACGGGTGGGCGTGTTGCATACCGGTGCGGGCAAGGACCTGAATGAGGCCGCGCGACCTGTGATCATCGAACGCAGCGGGCGGCGGATCGCGCTTTTGAGCTACAACCTGGTCGGGCCGGAGATCGCCTGGGCCGGCGAGGGCAGGGCTGGGTGCAACTATCTGCGCGTCGAGACGGCGGACGGATCGGCTATCGCCCCGGCTGCGGCGCTGGAACGGTTTAACGATCATCAGCGGCTGGCCGAGGATATCGCGGCGGTCGAGGCCGACCTGGTCGTGGTGGCGCTGCACAAGGGGATCGTGCACACCCCGGCGCGATTGGCGCCCTATGAACGGCCGGCGGCCCAGGCGGCGATCGACGCCGGCGCCGATATCGTCATCGGCCATCATCCGCACATCGCGCGCGGGATCGAAATCTACAAGGGCAAGCCGATTTTTCATGGCCTCGGCAATGGTTGTGTGGTGACCCATGCCTTAAGCCCCGGCCAGGACAATCCGGCGCGCGCCGCCTGGGTTGAACGGCGCAAGGCGCTGTTCGGCTTCGAGCCCGACCCGGAATACACCTTGGCGCCGTTTCACCCGGAGGCGGTCAATGCCCTGATCGGCAAGGTGGTGTGGCGCGCCGACGGGCAGCTCGAGACCGGATTTCTGCCCGTCTTCATCGAGCCGCCGGGCCGTCCGGTCCTGGCCACGGGCGAGCGGGCGCAAGCCGTGACCCGCTACATCGCCGATATTACCGTTCGCGCCGGCTTGCCGGTGCTCGATTTCACCGCAGGCGCCCGGGAGGTCGCCGTCGCATGATTGAACCGCAACACCACGCCTGGCCCCTGCGCTGGCTTACGATTGCCGGAGGCTGTGCCTTGCTGGCCGCCATGGCCGGGGACGCCCTGGGCGTGATCGGCCGCCAGACCGGTTTTCCGTTGATTGGCGCGATCGAAATCGTCCAGGCGGCCATCCTTGTGTCCGGGTGCGCCGGACTGCTGGTGGCGAGCCTGACCCGCATCCATGCCACGGTCCACCTGCTGGTCGAGCGCTTGCCCGAGGGTGTGCGTGACGGGGCTGAACGGATCACCCGGGCGATTTCGGCCCTGTTCTTTGTTGCCTTGCTGGCCGGCAGTGTCTGGCTGGCCATCGAGGCCTGGCCGGGCCATGAGGCCAGCGAGGTCCTGGGCATTCCCTATGCGCCGCTGCGGATTATCGCCTGCGCCACGGTCGCCGCGGTCGCAGTGGTGTTCGTTTGGCAGGCTCTTTGGAGGAAGCCGTCATGATGGCGACTCCTGAAACGGGTCTGATCGGCGTAGTGATCCTGCTGGTGCTGTTGATGACCGGCATGCCGATCGGCGCGGCCTTAGGGTTGGTCGGCATCGGTGGCCTGGTCCTGTGCCTGGGCCTCGAGCCCGCCGTGATCAAGTCCGGCGTGGTCCTGCTGGAGACCCTCATCCGCTATGAGCTGGGCACGATTCCGATGTTCCTGCTGGTGGCGCACCTGTGTTTCTCGGCCAATGCCAGCCGCGACATGTTCGACGCCGCGGCCAAGTTTCTGGGCCATAAGCGCGGCGGCCTGGCCTTCGCCTCGATCGCCGGCTGTGCAGGATTTGGCTCGATCAACGGCTCATCCCTGGCCACCGCGGCGACCATCGGGCTGGTGGCGCTGCCCGAAATGCGCAAGCGCGGCTATGACGATGGTCTGGCGACGGGCGCGGTGGCGGCCGGCGGTACCCTGGGCCAGATGATCCCGCCGTCGGGCGCGCTGATCGTCTTCGGCATCATCGCCGAACAGTCGATCGGAAAGATGTTTACGGCCGCCCTGGTGCCGGGGATCACCCAGGCGTTGTTCTACCTGTTGGTGGTATGGCTGGTGGTCCGGTGGAAGCCGGAACTGGCGCCGGCGAGCGAACGCGCGCCGTGGTCGGAACGCTGGAAGGCGCTGCTGAGGATTGCCGACATCGCTTTGCTGGTGATCGTCATGATCGGTGGTATCGCGCTGGGGGTATTTACGCCCACCGAAGCTGCTTCGATCGGCGGGATCGGCGCTCTGATCATTGCTGCCGTGCGCAAACGCCTGACCTTCGGCACCCTGTACAACGCCCTGTTCGAGACCCTGAAGACCTCGGGCATGATCGTCACCATCGTCATCGGCGCGCTGCTGTTTTCGGTCTTCGTGTCGGTGACCGGACTGACCGACGCCATCGGTGGCTTTATCACCGGCCTGGGCGCCGGGCCTTTGGTGACGGTCCTGGTCATGGCAGTGCTGCTGCTGTTGCTGGGGTCGGTGCTGGACGGTCTGGCCCTGATGCTGCTGACGACGCCGATCCTGCTGCCGATTATCGACCAGATGGGTCTGTCGCCGATCTGGTTCGGTATCTTCCTGGTCCGCGCCATGGAAATCGGCTTCGTCCATCCCCCCATCGGCATGAATCTCTATGTCATCCAGGGCATTGCCAAGGACGTGCCATTGGGTCGGATATTCGTCGGCGTCCTGCCGTTCCTGGCCTCGGACCTGGTCCACCTGCTGCTGCTGATCCTGTTCCCTGTCATCGCCCTTGGCCTGCCGGAGTTGCTGGGACAATGATCAATCTAGACACCCTCCTGGCCGAAGCTGATATCGGGTTTGTCGGCCTAGACATCCCGCTGGAGGTCCTGACGGCTAACGGCCGTAAGGCCTGCCACCTGCCGTGGGACCGTGAGCTGCCGACCCAGCGCGCCGACACCTGGCTGGAAAGCGGATTTGCGCCTTGGACGCGTCGCATGCTGGAAGACTGGGCCGAGCGGCGGTTCGACCGGTTCGAACAGGTCGTCTTCACGCGCGGCGACGACAATGCCCAGCGGCTCTACTACTACATCTGCGAATTGCAGAAGCGCGGCGAGATCAAGGGACCGAAACCGGTCATCTTCGACGTCGCCTATATCCGCCGCGCCACCAGCGCCGGCCGCACGCGTGATGCCCTGACCGGGCTGTGCGCCCAACTGGGTGTCCGGAGCGATGACCTGGCCATCGCCGCCGTCAATGCCCGCCGCGATGTCATGACGGCCTGGCAAGCCGGGCGCCAGGGTGACGGGCCGTTCTGGGAACGCCTGACCCGCGCGTCGCTGTTCGGCGAGGTCGTCGCGACCCCGCCCGCCGGCCAGACTGCGCGCCGTATTCTGTTGGCCGGGACACCGCCGCCGGATGGCCGCCTGCATGACGCGGTGGAACGGGCAGGGGCCTCCATCATCGCCGAAGCCCACGACCGATCGCTGAACTGGCTGGGGCCGCGGGTGGCCGAAGACGGCGATCCCATCACTGCCCTGGCCGAAGCCATTCTGGGCCGGACCACAGGTGCCCGCACCTTTGGTGATCGCGGCGAACGCCTGGTGGCGGCCGCTCGTGCCGCCCATGCCGATGCGGTCTTGCTATGGCTGATCGAAGAGGAAGAATCCGAGGTTTGGCACGTGCCGGCCCAGCGCGCCGCTTTGGCCGCTGCCGGCATTCCCGCCCTGGTTCTGACGCGGCGTGCCTGGCTGGACGATATAACGGGCGAGATTACCAACTTTTTGACGGAGCGTGCCGCGTGAGCCTGCTGAACGGACATCTTGTGCTCACCCTGGGTACCATGGCGGAGCGGCCGCTGGCGCGCTATCTGGCGACTCTGGGGGCGACCGTCGCACCGTTCGATCCTGCGCGTCTCGACGAAGCCTCCTTCCTGATCGACGATCTTGGGCTGGAGGCCACGCGGCCGCAGGGCGATTATCCGCGCCTGATCCATGTCTCGGTGACGCCCTATGGCAGTTTCGGCCCCTATGCCGGCTGGAAGGGCGGAGAGCTTCAGGCCTCGGCCATGGGCGGGACCCTGCGGCTGACTGGCCAGCCCGACCGCGCGCCGGTCAAGGAGGCCGGCAATGCCTGCACCTTCCACGCCGATATGGTGGCGGCCTCGGGCGCGATGGCGGCGCATTTCGCCCGCACCGTCCACGGTCATGGCCAGCATGTCGATGTCTCGGTTGCCGAGGTGGCCTTCAGCCGCAACATCAACGGCGTTCTGGTCTGGCATTTCGACCGCCGCAAGCTGCACAGAGTCGGCGGCGCGCTGAACTACGGCCGCGCCACGGTGCGCTGCATCTGGCCGCTGGCCGACGGCTGGTGCTTCCATTCGCTGATGACCGGCCGCTTCGGCGCCCCGGCCAACCAGGCCCTGTCGGACTGGATCGATGAGGCCGGCCTGGAGAACCCGCTAAAGGGCGTCGACTGGCTGAGCTATAACCGCTCGACCCTGCCGGCGGAGACGCGCGCCGTGTGGGAAACCGCCATCGCCGCCTTCTTCGCCACCCGTACGAAGGCGCAGATGTCGGAAGAGGGGCGCCGCCGGGGCATCAATGCCTGTGTGGTCAACGCGCCGGGCGATGTCCTGGCCGATCCGCACCTTCAGGCGCGCAACTTCTGGACCGGAGCGGCGGTGCGCGAACCGTCGCGGTTCGCCACGGTCACCGACGGACCCGAGACCCCGTCGGCCAGCACCCGCACGTCGCAGCGCCCCGGGCCCTTGGCCGGCGTGCGGGTGCTGGATTTTTCCTGGGCCCTGGTCGGTTCTCTGACCACCAAGACCCTGGGCGATCTGGGGGCTGAGGTCATCAAGGTCGAGTCGCGCACACGGCCGTGCCTGACGCGGCTGGACGTCCAGGTCTCGGCCTCGCAACCCGGCAATTTCGACGACAAGCCATGGTTCGCCCATCTCAATACGTCGAAGCGCTCCCTGGCGCTCGATATGAAAAAGCCGGAGTCGCGCGAGGTCCTCGATCCGCTGATCGAATGGGCCGATGTGGTGGTCGAGAACTTCTCGCCGGGAACCATGGCCAAGCTGGGGCTCGACTACGAAAAACTTGCAAAACGCAATCCAAATCTCATCATGGTGTCGGGCAGCGTCTTTGGCCAGACCGGGCCGTTGGCCGCCGAATGGGGCGTCGACGGCACAGGTGCTGCCTTGTCCGGTAGGACCTTCCTGACCGGCTGGCCCGACCGCGATCCTGTGATTCCGGGCGCCGTGCCCTATGGCGACGTCATCGTGCCCTATGTCATGGCTGCCATGGCGTCGGCGGCGCTGGCGCGCCGGCATGAGACGGGGCAGGGCTGCCATATCGATGCCTCCATGTACGAAATCTGCGTCCAGCAGATGCGCGACGAAATCCTGGCCGCCCAGACCGGCGCGCCGCCGCAACGCCAGGGCAATGACGAGGCAGGCGTTTTCTGGCAGTCCGTACTGCCGGCGCGCGGCGAGGACAGATGGATTGCGATCTCCGCCATGACCCAGGCCGAACGCGACCGGTTGCAGGCCCTGGCCGGCGGACCGCTGGAGGCGTGGACGGCGCAGCATGACGCCCTTGAACTGGCGCAGCGCCTGCAGGCCGAAGGCATAGCCGCAGCCCCCGTGCAGGATATCGAGGACCTGATGGATTACGATCCGCAGGTGGCGGCGCGGCAATCCCTGGTCGATATCGAACACGCCCATCTCGGCGTCTTCGGCCATGTCCGCACGCCGCTGATCCTGTCGCGCGACGCCTTTGCGCCGTTCCGCGCCCCCGACATCGGCGAGCACAATCGCGATGTCGCGCTTGAATTATCGGGCCTGACGCCGGCGCGTTTCGCTGAGCTGGAAGCCCTGGGAGTATTCCGATGAGTATCGAGACTGGCCCCAAAGAAACCGGCCAAAGAAGCCGCAAGGACCTGGCCTGCACGGCCGTCGCCACCGCCTACCAGAAGGCGTTCGGCGCCGAGCTGAAGCGGCGCGTGGTCGATGATGGCGAACCCTTCGTGGTCGCTCAGGCCGACACGCCGCACGAAATCTTTCACGCCATGGATATCGCCCTGGTCACCAATCAGTGGTGGTCGGCCTATATCTCGGCCAAGCAGTTGTCGGCGCGCTATTTCGATGTGATGGCCGAGCGCGGCTATCCCGCCAATAGCTGCAAATACTGCTCGCTGGGCCTGGCCTGCACCCTGGCCAATGACCCCAAGACGGCGCCGTGGGGCGGCCTGCCCAAGCCGGCGCTTCTGGTGGCACGCCTGACCTGCGACTGCATCCAGCATGTCTTTGAGCAATGGGCCCAGGCCCTGGGGACCGAGTTCTTCCCGATCGAGGCCCCCGCCTGGGAGCACAAGGAAGGCGACTGGTTTCGCCATTCCCGGACGCAATGGGAGCGGGTCTATCAGCCCGACCGGGTCCAGCTTCTGGTCGACGAAATGGCCGACCTGATCGCCGTACTGGAACAGCGCACCGGCCGCCGCTTCGATGCGGCCAAGTTCCATCACCTGATGGAGCGCATCAACGAACAGGAAGGCTATATCGCCGAGGCCGCCGAGATGATCGGGTCGGCGCGGCCGTGTCCGGTGTCGATCGCCGACCAGATGCCCAACACCATGATCCCCCAGTGGCACCGCGGCTCGGACTGGGCCGTCGAGCACGCCCGCCGTTTCCGCGATGAGGTGGCGGAACGGGTCAAGGCCGGTATCGGCGCGGCAGCGAACGAACGCATCCGGCTGATGTGGATCGGGGCCGGCGTGTGGCACGATCCCGGGTTTTACCAGGCTTTGGAGGACCGGCTGGGCGCAGTGTTTGTGTGGTCGATGTATATGCCGTTTGCCGGGCCGCAATATATTCGTGAGCTGGACGGCCGCGACATGCATGCCCTGGCGTCGCGCATCTGTTCGATGAACGAAGTTCTGCACCTGCCACCGTGGATGAACGGCTGGATGACGGCGGAAGCCGATCGCTGCGGCATCGATGCCGCCATCGTCCTGGTACCGCCCGACAACCGCCTGTCGCAGTCGGGCACGCGCCTGACCGCCCAGGCCCTGGAACAGGCCGGGGTGCCGGTGCTGGCGCTGGATGGCGACATGGTCGACGCAAAAAGCTGGAACCACGACCGCATGGTGGCCCAGGTGGCCGATTTTCTGGCGCAACGCGGCCTTATCCAGGGGACTGCGGCATGAAGCGGCGGGCTTTTCTGTTGGGCGGTCTGGCCGTGGCGGGCTGCACAAAGCCCGTGATCGACGGCGTGACGCGGCTGACCTATGCCACGCCCTATTCGCCGGGGCATCCGTTCAGCCGCGCCGACCAGACCTGGATGAAGTTCGTCGCGCAACGCTCGGGCGGCAGCCTGGCCCTGCGGCCGCTGTGGTCCGGATCGCTGCTGTCGTCGGACCAGTCGATGGAGGAGCTGCGCCACGGCGTTGCCGATATCGGGCTGATCACGCCCATCTATGTCAAAGGTGGTGCCCACCTGCTGCGCATCCAGGCCGGTTTCTACAGCGGCGTGCGCACGGTCGAGGACCAGGTCTCGCTGTATCGCTGCATGGAGCAGTCCAGCCCGCAGTTCGCCGTCGAGCTGAAAGGCCTGAAGGTGCTGGCGGTCCAGGGCGGCAACATGCCGTCGCTGATTACCCGCAACCATCCGGTCAAGTCGCTGGCCGACCTGAAGGGCCTGCGGCTGCGTATCCCGTCGGAACTGTCGGAAGTGACCAAGGCGCTGGGCGCCGACCCGGTCAACATGCCGATGGGTGAGGTCTATTCCGCCCTGGCCAAGGGGATTATCGACGGTGTGGTGGCGCCGGCCGACACCTTCCGCGCCCTGCATTTTTCGGAAGTGGCAAAATTTTACTGGCCGCTGGAGATCGCCCGCGGCGCCTATCCGGCCCGCGCCATGACCCTGAAACGGTTCGAAAGCCTGGCGCCGGAGCAACGCGCCGTGCTGGACGAAGGCATTGCCGTATGGGAGGCTGCCCTGGCTGACGAGATTCGCAAGGCCCAGGCCGCCGGGTTGAAGGCCGCTGCCGCCGAAGGCGTGCAGACCTTCCCGGTGTCGCCTGAGGACCAGGTCACGTTCAATGCCCTGTATCTGAAAGTGGCCCAGCGCAATGCCGGCCACCTGTCGCGGTACGGCATTGACGGCACCGCTGTATTCAACGCCGGCCGGGCCAGCTTGCACCCCGACGGCAGCATTTCCTGCCCTGTAAGGACATAACCCTATGAGCCAGCCCCTTGCCGGAATTGTCGTCGCCGACTTCAGCCATGTCATGGCCGGGCCCTATGCCTCGTATCTGCTGCGTTTGTTGGGCGCCGAGGTCATCAAGATCGAGACGCCGGGACGCGGCGACGCCATGCGCTATTACGGCGCCGACCGGCGCTATGACGGCATGGCGCCGGCCTTTATCGCGGTCAATGCCGGCAAGAAATCGATCACCCTGGACCTGAAGGACGCGGACCAGCTGGAGGCGGCGCGGCGCCTGATCAAACGCAGCCATGTCGTGCTGGAGAATTTCCGGCCCGGCGTCATGGAGCGGTTGGGCCTGGGCTATGCGGCGGTCAAGGCCTTCAATCCGGACATCGTCTATTGTTCGGTGTCGGGCTATGGCCAGTCGGGGCCTTTGCGCGACTGGCCGGCCATCGACAACATCGTCCAGGCGACCAGCGGCATGATGAGCCTGGGCGGCGATCCCGGCGATCCGCCGATTCGCGTCGGTTTCCCGGCGGTCGATACCCTGACCGGCCAGACGGCGGCCTTTGCCATCATGGCGGCTTTGATGCGCCAGGCGCGCGGGGAGGGCGGCGACTTTATCGATGTCGCCATGTTCGATGCGACCCTGGCCTTTATGACCTCGGCGGTGACGCCCTATCTGGTGACCGGCACGCCCTTGGTGCGCACCGGCAATACCGGCTATTCCGGCCAGCCGACGGCGGCCCTGTTCGAAGCCGGCGACGGGCGGCAGATCTCGCTGGGGGTGGTTCAGGAAAACCAGTTCAAATCTTTGGCGAAACATATCGGCCGCGAAGACTGGCTGAGCGATCCGCGCTATGCGACACCAGACCTGCGCCGCGCCCATGCGCAAGCTTTGCAGGCCGAACTGGCCGAAGCTTTGCGGACCAAGCCGGCGGCGCAATGGGAAGCCGAGATGAGCGCGGCCGGCATTCCGTGCGGCATGGTGCGTGGGGTCGATGAAGCGGCCGCCCTGCCGCATCTGGCGGAACGCGACGCCCTGTTGCCGGTGACGGTGCCGGGCATCCCTGGCGGCGAGCAGGTCCATGTGGTCAATGCCGGTTTCCGCATGGCGGTGGACGGGCCGTTCGTGGCCTCCGCCCCGCCGCGCCTGGGCGAGCATACCGAAGAGATCATGCGCTGGCTGGGCTATGGCGCGGATGAGATCGCGGCGCTGACTGGGGCGGGTAGGGCGGCTTGACTCAGAGACCTGCAGACATCGCTCTGAAGGACTGTAGCTTGGCGAATCGCAAAGTAGACAAGAAAAATAGCAGCACGATAAGATTGATTTGACGAATTCAGGCTCGGGTATGGGCGCCGAGCGAAGCGTTTTTTGCGTCGGTACTTTAAACGGACTGGTATTCTGCTGGTCCGTATCGACAAGTTATGGAGAGGCGGAAGTAGTTGGTGGCTATGCCGTCGAGGGGCACTGAGGAGGAATAGGGGGATGCCAACGTGATTGATGACGTTTTCACGCGTTTTCCCGGACCAAGCGACGATGATTTTGCGTTGAAATTCGCGATCGATGCCCGTCGAGTACTTGTCTGTTGACAAAAGCCGCGATCAAGATAACGCCCCAATTTTAGGGCGCTTTGCCTCTCCAAACTTGATAATGTTCTGTTGAGTGCCTTCATAAAGTGCATTTTCTCAGTTTGTCTGGGACGTTCGCTGTCTCAAAGCACGGTCTATCGTTTCAACTAAAGAAAACATGGCGTTATTTGCGCCAAAATTATAAATGGGCGGCAATTGCAAGGCAGGCAGACTCATGGCCACATACACCATTAAGAGAGTTCCTCGCCCTGATCGCCTATTGGTGATGCGACCTGAGGAAAATTCAAAAAGAGGTGTTCAACTTGCGCCCATGCCCTTTGGCAACTTTTGATTGCGGTCCTCGTGAATCTTAATATCACTTTAACCCGGTTGCGGCTAGGATAATTTTGGTCTATATACGCGCCTCCGTTGTCTTTGCCTGCTGTCTGCCGGAAAGCTAAGTTAAGAAGAATAATGAAGAGCATGTCCAAAGATAAACATCAACTTTCAGGCGTTACCGAGGCGCAACCTTTGCGGTTGCCTCGAAGTGCTGTTGAAGCAATCGCCGAAGTATGGTCCAAGGAGGCAGAATATAGCCCCAACATGTCACTTGTCGAAATGGTCGAGCGTTTCAACGGGACATTAATATTTAGTGATGACCCCCGTGTTTTGGAAACGAATTCAATCCGAGTGAATGGTGAGAGAGACTTCGAAATTCGGATCCCTGCTACTGCAACGGCAGCAGCTAACCGTTTTACTGTTGCACATGAATTAGGCCATTACGTACTTCACTACTTAGCCGCTAATGATCGCAAGCCTATTTTTGCGTCGAGATACGGCACGGGAGAAGCTGAAAATGAGGCTAATTGGTTTGCTTGGGCATTTTTGATGCCTGCCGAAGATTTTCGGCGTACTTGGAAAGATTGCCAAAGTTCAATTTTGTCAGTGGCTGAATACTTTAAGGTTTCAGTTTTTGATTCGATTACCAGAGCACGGCAGCTTGGTTTGGTACCTGCCAAATTAGTTATCGATGAGGACGCGACTGAAGAAGTTGTAGCTTAGTATATGTCAGAGACGGCGGAAGATTCTCAGTGGTATGAGGGGCTTCCGCCTGCTTTGCGTCCCCGTATGCGCATTTTTTTTTAGCGTCGATTTGGTGGGATCAACGGCATTTAAACAGACCGCAGGCGCAGATATTCTCGTGGCTAAAGAAGGGGCGGGAAAGCAGCCTCCTTGGCAGACAGTAATACTTAGTTTTTATAAAGGTTTTTCTACCGCGTTGTCTGCTGCTATCGGTGATTTTGTAAAAACCCATTCAGCGGACGCATCCTTAGTTTCTAATGTGCTATTTTTTTGGAAATCTTTAGGCGACGAATTACTTTACACCGCCGTAATAGAAAATCCCCGCCAAGCTGGGGCGCTAGTGGCCGTCTGGCTTAAAGCTGTGCAAGCTTTTGGCATAACGCTTCGTGAATCTGACAACAAAGGCTTAGATCTGAAATCGACTGCATGGTTGGCTGGATTTCCGCTCAAAAACCGCGAAGTTATATTTCAAAGTTCCAGCGGTCAATCGGCCGATAAAGTAGAACTTGACAACGATGCTGATGCTTCCGTTGAGCAATACGCACTATTAAACGAATGGTATCGTGAGTCAGGGGGCCGAAAATCCGATATGCAATTGGATTTTCTAGGAACGTCTATTGATACTGGCTTTCGACTTACTGGGTTTTCTACTCCCGAGAAAATGTGTATAAGCATTGAGCTTGCGTTAATACTATGTATGAGTTTGGTGACCGGTTGGGGGACTGAGATTAAAGTCCAGTACGATGGGAATGAGGTGCTGAAGGGAGTCTTGGGCGGCCGAGAGTACCCTATCCTATGGATATCTGTGTATACTCACAACGATGTAGCCATGTTGGAAAAGCGATTACTTGGAGCACGGGATCATGATTTAAATCCGCAAGCTATCGTCGCATATTGTCGAGCTTTCATAGCAAGCAAAGATTTGTTCTTGATCTCACCCTTCATCTACAAATGCGGAACGCCTGATTTTGAGGCGATTGAGCCTTGGTATATTGACTGGCTAATTTCTCGAAAAAGCTACCTAGAGAAAGAAACAGAGAAGGCCCGATTGAAGACTGAGCAATCTGCTTCAGATGTCGAGTCGCCGAGCGTTGCAACTGACGCTGTAGCGGAGCAGGGCGCGAAAGAAACTGTAGAACGGTCTACCGGGGAAGCTGCAAGCTATTTCGGAAAGTTGGGCACTCGGGCATAATATCCTACACGTGTGCCGAAGCTTTAATTGCATAGTCAAGTGCAACCGACGCTGTGAGGGTCAGCATGGCGATAAAGGTAATTCGAGCTGCAGAGTTAAATAAGTCAAATTTTCGGCGCGCGATTTGACTTGCTGTGTGCATTTGCGACAATATGTCTTCAATATATTCCTGGGTATATAAGCTCCCGTTGCTTGGCGTGTATCGCTCGTTTATAAGTTGCATAAATTCTTCTTGTGTTTTAGCCGCGATTCGACCGAAGAACAAATTGGCTAGTTCACGTTCAGCACTCGAATTAAATTTTGACTTAAGCAACTGAGGTAATAACGCATTTATGCAGAAGCCGCATGAGAACAAAAGCAAAATAACAGACATTCCTAAGCCTGTAGAGGAATAAATACTGAGAACCTTAGATATCGCAACGAAGCTAAAAGTCCCAAGTATCCATGCTGAGCAAAATGTTAGCAAAGCTGCATTTTTCGCTTCTGCAAACTTCAAAAAGTCGTTAACTCTCGATAAATTTCCGACCAATAGCAGTTCGAACGCTTTTTCTTGGTCGAGTTTCGTAGCTACCACGGGCGTAGTCCTTATTTTCACTTTAGAATCATCAACTCGTATTAGCCAATATGATCCGACTTTTCAACCCTTGGTTAACGCGCGCAGAGCTACGACCTAGCCGCATGCAGCTTAAGACGTCAGTCAACATATCTTGCTTTAGATTCCGGGAGACATGGAGTTTCAGGATGGGGCACGCACGTCTTCTTCGCCTCGTGGAGATCGGGTCCTTCTTCTTCGCCGGTGAGTAGTTTTGGTACACGGCGATCTATGAAGGCCAACTCTAAGGAAATGGAAGCGAATCCGCCTCTTGTGTAGCAACACGGTTGAAACTGCTCTATCCCCTCTCGGTTCCTAACTTCTTAAGGATGAAGGCGCTAGTTTCCTCCTTGCGAGAATTCTGAGACAATCAAGCTCATTATAGTTATACATCATAATCTTTCTTGACGGACGCTTGCATCCTGTTACCCTGACCTCCTGAGCCGCATCAGACGGCCGTGACAGGGAGTACCGCCATGCCCGATGTGGGCGATCGCGTTTATCGCAAGGTATGGCTGCGCCTGGTTCTGCTGCTGACCGTGCTGATCGTCCTGAGCTCGATCGACCGGGTCAATGTCAGCTTTGCCGCCCTGCATATGAACGACGATCTCGGCATCGACAAGGTCGCCTATGGCCAGGGCGTGTCGCTGTTTTTTGCCGGCTACCTGCTGTTCCAGTTCCCCAGCATCTGGCTGTTCCGCAAGTTCGGCATGCGGCTGTGGGCCGGCGTCACCGTCATATCCTGGGGCGTGGTCGCCGCCGCCATGGCCTTCATCCACACCAAGGAACAGTTCTTCGCCCTGCGTTTCCTGCTGGGGGTGGCCGAGTCCGGTTTTGCCCCCGGCGTCGTCGCCTTCCTGTCGCAATGGATGCCCCAGGCCTATCGCGGCCGGGCGCTGGGCTTTACCCTGCTGGCCGTGCCGGCGTCGGTGATCATTGGCGGGCCGGTGTCGGGACTGCTGATGCAACTCGACTGGCTGGATCTGCCCGGATGGCGGTGGATGTATTTCCTGGAAGGCCTGCCGACCATCATGCTGGGGCTGTTTGCCCTGTTCTGGCTGACCGATCGCGCCGACAAGGCGCGCTGGCTCGACGGCGACGAAAAAGCCTGGATCGCCGCCGAGATCGGCCGCGAACGCGCCGAGGCCGGACCCAAGGCCGACCTGCCGGTTGTGAAACTGATCCTGCAGCCGCGGCTGTGGGCGCTGGCCGCCCTGTGGTTTGCCCTGCTGACCGGGTCGAACGCGCTGATCTTCTGGCTGCCCCAGACCCTGAAATCCCTGACCGGGTTCGACGCCGTCACCATCGGCTGGATCAGCGCCCTGCCGTGGCTGGGCCTGGGGCTGGGGATGTTCGTCAATGCCCGCATGTCCGACCGGGCGCAGGAACGCATCTGGCACAGCGCCATACCCGCCGTCGCGGCCGCTGGGTTTCTGGCCATCGCCATTTCCACCGGCGCGGGGCCGTTAGCCCTGACCTGCCTGGTGCTGGGGGCCGTCGGGCTGGGGGCGGCGCAGTCGGTCTTCTGGACCTTGCCGGCGCGGCTGTTTGCCGGATCACCCTTCGCCATCACCACCATCAATCTGTGCGGCAATCTGAGCGGGGTTCTGACGCCGCTGGCCATCGGTGCCATCCTGCAGAAAAGCGGCTCGGTCCACATGGTGGTGTTTGCGGTGGCCGCCATCCTGGTTGCCGGCGCGGGCCTGTTGGTCACCGTGGTGGCCAGCCAGATGCAAAAGCCGGTGAAGGCATGAAGCGCTGGGTTCTCCTGACCCTGGGTCTGGCCGGCATAGCCGTAGCCGCGGCGGGCCAGGAGGGCGGCTATGGCCCAACCTGGTGGGCGCCGGGCGAGGGCAGGGTGTTTCCCGCCACCGCCGACTACGACAACAGCCAAGGCACCTTGCGCGTCTTGCTGAGCGGCGGCGCCATGGCGACGGAAGGTCACGCCTTTTTCACGCCTCAGGGGCCGGACGGCCGGGCCTGCGTCACCTGCCATCAGCCGGCAGACGGCATGGCGCTGTCGGCACAGACGGCGCGGCAACGCTGGGACGAGACCGGCGGCAAGGATTCGTTGTTTGCTGCCTATGACGGCATGAACTGCCCGACCCTGCCGCGCGGCGAGCGGGCGTCGCATTCGCTGTTGCTGGACCACGGCCTGATCCGCATCGAGCGGCCGTGGCCGCCGAAAGACGGGAACGGCCATCCCGTCAAACCGGACTTTACCATCGAGGTGGTGCGCGATCCGTGGGGCTGCGAAAGCGGCAAGGTCTATGGCCTGAAGGCCGGCAATATCTCGGTCTATCGCCGCCCGCGCCCGGTGGCCAATCTGACTTACGCCACCGCGGCGGGCTTTGCCTATGATCCCAAGGAAGGCATGGCGCTGCGCAAGGACGCCCACGGCGGGTGGATGGCCGGCAATCTGATGGCCGATGGCCGCGCCGACACTCTGGACGCTCAGATGAACGAGGCCGGCGCCACCCATCTGCGCCTGACGGCGGTCATGACCGATGCCGAACGCGCCCAGATCGCCGATTTCGAACGCCGGGTGTTTACCGCCCAGCAGACCAGCCGGGTGGGTGGCGCCTTGGATCACGGCGCGACCGGTGGCGCCGAGGCGCTGCGTGACGGTGCACCCGGGCGGTTGGGCAGTATCGGCACGCCGGTATGGAGCGAATTCGCCGGTTGGGAAACCGCGTCGGACGGCACGCCGGAGCAGAACGCCTGGCGCCAGTCGGTGGCGCGCGGGGCGAAGGTGTTTCGCGACCGCACCTTCCTGATCGACAACAGCGCCGGGATCAATTCGCCGATCGGCTTTGGCAATCCGGTGCGCAATTCGTGCGTCTTCTGCCACAATATGAGCCAGACCGGCATGGATGTCGCGCCGGGCCAGGTCGATATCGGCACGACGGTCGAGCCCTATGCCGACGCCGCGCCGCATCTGCCGTTGTTTCGGATTACCTGCAGGGTGCCGCACCGCCATTACGGCCGGGTGATCTATACGACCGATCCGGGCTTTGCCTTGACGACCGGGCGCTGCGCCGATGTCGGCCGGGTGACCATCCAGAATATGCGCGGCCTGAGCGGACGGGCGCCATACTTTGCCAATGGTTCGGCGAAGGACGCGGCCGCGGTGGTTGACTATTACGACCGGCGGTATCGCATCGGCTATACGGCACAGGAGCGGCAGGACCTGATCAACCTGCTGAACGCCCTATGAGGTGGGCGGCTTTGGCAATGGTGTTCGTGGCGACGGGCGCGACGGCGCAGGAGGTGCGCTTCGTCAGTTGTCCGGTGTATCGCGATACCGATCAGGGGCGAAAGTCGGGGTGCTGGCTAGTCCGCGATCCGGCGTCGGGTGTGGTGTACGATGTGTCGGGGGCGACATCGCTGCCGGACTGGGAGCATGGCGTCCTGGTTGAAGGGCGGGTGGCCGGTGGCGCTGAGGCCTGCGGTGGGGTGGTGATGGATTCGGTGCGGGTGTCGGTGCTGGAAGACGTTCGGTGCGTGCGGCGGATCTTGCCGGCGGAGGGCTATAAGGGGCGTCGTTTCGCGTTACCCAAGACGGTGTTGAAGCCGCTGTATTTGCCGGCGGACCCGGTGTTGGGGCCGTTTGAAGCGCGGACGTTTCGTTTGTATTTCGAGCACAGCAGCACGTTTATGACCTATCAGTCGACGGATTTTTATATGGATGAGGCCGCGCGCTGGCTGACTGCGGCCAAGCCCAGGCGGATCGTGGTGACGGGCTATGCGGCGACCAGGGACGCCTTGGTACGCGAGGCGAGGGGCGTTGCGCAGGCGCGGGCCGAACGGACGGTGGAATGGCTGACGCGGATGGGCGTCGATCCGAAGGTGATCGTGGTCAAAACCTCCGGTCGTCCCCAGCCCGTAGCCGATCCGATCGTGGGTGACCTGTCGGCGCCATCGCTAAGGCGGGTGGAGATCGAGGCGGTGTTTTGAGAGCTCGTTGCCGCAAAGAGGACCCCTCCGTCTCGACGCGTTTC
>NZ_GL883080.1:781290-815929 GCF_000204015.1 Asticcacaulis biprosthecium C19
TCTTCTTCGGGTCGCTTACGCGCTCTCTCTGGCGACCAGGCTGAACCCGACATCAACCAGTGACGACGTCAACACCTCACCTTCGGCGCGACGGCGCAGCATGGCGATGGCCTCGCGCGCGATACGCTTGCCGTCGATATCGACCGAAGTGATGGTCGGCCGCATTTCACCCGCCACTGTGGCATTGCCGAAACCGACCACGGCCAGGTCATCGGGGACCTTCAGCCCCTGGGACATGGCCTCGATGATCAGGCCCTGGGCCAGCAGGTCGGTGCCACACACAACCACGTCCGGACGGGCTTCGAGCCGCTTCATGCGGGCGAAAACGCCGCGCGCCTGACCGAACTTGACCGGAAGTTCGATGATGTCCTCGGTCGGCGCGACCCCGCCCAGCTCCGCCCAGGTTTTCACCAGACCGTCACGGCGACGGCGTGCGCGGCTGGCATTGCTGGTCACCAGATGCGGCCGGCAATAGCCGCGTAGGTGCAGGAAGCGCGCGATCTCCTCGCCGATGGCTTCGTGCGAAAAACCGATGGCTATGTCGATCGGCTCCGTTGGCAGGTCCCAGATCTCGATGACGCTGGTGTTTGACTTGCGCAACAGGTCGCGCAGGTCGGGCGTCACCTCGCTGGTCAGGATGATGGCGGCGGCACGGCGCGACAGGGCCGCCATGACCAGCTCCCGCGTCCGCTCAAGCTGCAAACCGGTCACGCCCAGCATGACGACATGCTGCGAGGCCGACAACTCGTTCACCATGGCCTCGATGGTGTCGCTGAACACGGTGCTGGTCAGGTGCGGGATCAGGACGGCGACCAGGTCACTTTTCTGGGTGGCCAGCCCGCCGGCGACCAGGTTTGGGACATAGCCGATGGCATCGATGGCGCTCTGGATGCGTTGGGCGGTGTCTTCGGCGACGACCGACGGCTTGTTGATATAGCGCGACACGGTCGAGGCCGAGACGCCGGCCCGGGCCGCCACGTCGTCCAGTTTGAGATTGCGCCGGTCGAGTTTCATAGTTCCTTGATAGCACTGCAAAAAATCTGTGCAAGCGGGTGCAGTTAGCCAAAGAGACGCTTGCGGTCGCCGACCAGGATACAGGCGAAGGCCAGGGCGCCGCACAGGCAGGCCCCCAGCGGCAACAGCGCGATGTCGCCGGTCCAGTGTTGGCCAACAAAACCGCCCAGGCACGAACCGACCACGGCGGTGAAAACCCCTTGCAGCGACGCCGCGGTCCCCGCCACCGCGCCGGTCGGCTCCATCGACAGGGCGTTGAAATTGGCAGTGCACAGGGTCATGGCGGTCATGGTCAGGCCTTGCAGCACCACGAAACTGATCAGGGTTTCCTGGCCGGTGAAGGCCCAGACCATGTGGATGAAAGTGACTATGATGAAGACCACCAGGGCCGTGTGCGACATGCGGCGCACGCCCAGCTTTTCGACCAGTGTGGCGTTCAACACCGACCCGGCGGCCATCCCCAAGGCGCAGACGGCAAAGACCGGCGCCAGCCACTGCGGTTTGGCAAAGACATCGTGGAAGATCTGGGGCATCAGCGAGACATAGGCCAGCATGGTCGACAGCATGCAGGCCACAGCGAGGGTATAGACCACGCTGACCGGCTGGGTCAGGACGAACAGGGCGACGCTGATCAGGCGGCGGAGGTTGGGGCGCTGGCGCCTTTCCGGCGGGTGGGTTTCGGGCAGGCGCAGCCACATCCAGGCGCACACAGCCGCGGCCAGAACCGCGATCGCCAGGAATATCGCCGGCCAGGGCAGGACCAGCAGGATGAGCTGACCCAGGCTGGGCGCCAGCACCGGCACAGCCAGGAACATGACATAGCTGGTCGACATCACCCGCGCCATCTGGGCGCCGGAATAGAGGTCGCGCACCACGGCGCGGGTGACGACGCTGGCCGAGGCCGCGCACACACCCTGTAGCAACCGCAAGGTCAGCAAGGCGGGCAGGGTGGACACCAGGGCGGTGGCGGCCATCAGCACCGCGAACAAACCGATGCCGATCAGCAGCATGCGCTTGCGCCCCAGCCAGTCTGACAAGATCCCGAAGATAAGCTGGCCCAGGCCGTGGCCGAAGAAGAAAATCGCCACCACCCATTGCAGGTGGTTGGCATTATCGACGCGCAGCGACCGGCCGATCTCCGGCAGGGCCGGCAACATGGCGTCTATCCCCAAAGCCGTCATCGCCATGACGCACGACACAAGGGCGGCGAATTCGGGAAAAGACAAGGCCTTGGCCGGGGTTTCGGTCATCAAAGATCCGTTGCAAAAATTCATGCAAGCCCTTGCATATATCACCATGGCGTATATTGTTCTAAAATATAACTAATTATCAAGGGTGGATTGTGGAAGCGTGCGTTATTCTGGCGGTTGGGGACATTGCGCCGGATCGACCCGATCCCGACACCAGCTATGATGCCGTACGAGCGCGCCTGACCGCCGCCGACCTGACCCTGGCCCAGTTGGAGACCACCTTTGCCGCCAAGGGAGTGCGCTTGCCCCAGGCGCGTCATGCTGTCCTGGCGCCGGTTGCCGGCGCTGGCGCCGTGGCGCGTGCCGGCATCGACGTTATCTCCATGGCCGGCAACCACTGCCTCGACTGGGGCAGCGAAGCCATGCTGGAATGTATCAGCCACCTGGAAGGCGAGGGCGTCGCCGTGGTCGGCGCCGGTCCGGATATCGCCGCGGCGCGCAAGCCGGTGATCCGGACATTGCCCGACGGCAGCCGGGTGGCGGTGCTGGCGTACAGCTCCATCCTGCCCCAGGCCTATTGGGCGGAAGAGCGCCGGCCGGGTTGCGCGCCGATGCGGGCGCATACGCTTTACGAACAGATCGAACACGACCAGCCCGGCACGCCGGCGCGCATCCACACCTTTGCCCATCGCGGCGACCTGGCGGCGCTGGAAGCCGACATCCGCGCCGCCAAGGCCGAAGCCGACGTCGTTGTGGTGTCGCTGCATTGGGGCATCCACTTTGTCCGCGCGGTCATCGCCGACTATCAGCGCGAGGTGGCCAGGGCCGCTATCGCCGCCGGCGCCGACGCTATTTTCGGGCATCATGCCCACATCCTGAAAGGGGTCGAGGTCATCGATGGCCGGCCGGTCTTCCATTCGCTGTGCAATTTCGCCTGCGACCTGCGCATGGACGAAGCCCACGCCAGTTCGAAAAGCTTCAAGGAGATCCAGACCCTGGCCGAAGACTGGGTTCCGGATTTCGACAGCCTGTACAACTTCCCCAAGGCCTCGGCCCTGTCGATGGTGGCGCGGCTGGAGGTGAGCGCGGGCAAGGTGGTGCGCGCGGGCTTCCACCCGGTCCATATCGGCCGCGATTCCGTGCCGCGGTTCACCGCGCCGGACGATCCGAAATTCACCGAAACCGTCGACTATATGCGCGCCGTCACCGCCGAAGCCGGGTTAAATGGCGACTACACAATCGATGGCGACCTGGTCGTCGTGGGAGGTATCGGATGAAGACCCTGCGCTGGACCCTGCCGCTGGAAATGACGGTCGTCTTCTACCTGATCACCTACATTCCCAACATCATCCTGACCAAGCTTACCACGACCCAGGCCGTGGCGGCGTTCGGTCGGCCATTAAGCGGCCTGGAAACCCTGCCGGCGACCCTGATCGTCAACATGGTCCTGACAGTGGCCTTCTTCTGGCTGTCGGGCTGGCACCGTGACGCCCATGGTGTTCAGGCCGGCCCGATCCGCATTCCGGTCCCGACCTTCTATACGTTTCTGTCGGGGATCGGCACCTCGCTGGTCCTGTTCACCGTGCCGCTGTCCTTTACGTTGGAAGGCGTCAGCATCCCCTTTATCCAGCTTTTAATGCGCGGCGATATCCTGATCATCGCACCCATCGTCGACCTGATGTTCGGCCGTAAGGTCAAATGGTGGAGCTGGGTCGCCCTGGTCATGGTCTGCGTCGCTCTGTTGGTGGTCCTCAATGCCCGCGGCAACCTGTATTTGCCGCCCTTGGCCATCGCCACGATCGTGCTTTACACCATCGGCTATTTCCTGCGCCTGGCGGTGATGACCAAGATTTCCAAGAGCGGCGACGAGGCGTCGGTGCGGCGCTATTTTGTTGAAGAAAAGATCGTCGCCCTGCCGCTGTCGATCCTGGCCCTGTACCTGCTGTCGGCCAGCGGGATCAGCAAACAGGCCGACCAACTGACCAACGGATTCATCCATGTCTGGTCCGATCCCGTTATCTGGAAGCTGGCCGTCAATGGCTTCCTGCTGACCATCATCTCGGTCCTGGCGGCCGTCATCCTGCTCGACAAGCGGGAGAACAGCTACTGCGTGCCCTTGGAACGTTCGGCCTCTCTGCTGGCCGGGATCATCGCCGCCCTGGTCATGGCCTGGGTATGGGGCCTGCCGCATCCGACCTCGGCCGAGCTGACCGGCGCCGGTATCCTCATTGGGGCGATCTTCCTGTTGGCCCTTGCGCCGCGGTTCGCCAAGCCGTGACCCTGTCCGACGACATCTGCGCGCACATCGCCGGGGCGGCCGACATCGCGGAGCCCGCCCGGCATGCCACCCGGCGTTTCCTGCTGGACGGTGTCGGCGTCATGCTGGCGGCCAGCGGTCTGAGCCCCGAAGCCAGGGCCTTTGTCGCCATGGCCCAAGGCGAGGGACCTTGCTCGATCCTCGGCCACGGTGCCGCCGCGGCGCCGTTCGCCGCCCTGGCCAATGGTGCGTTTGGGCACGCGCTCGATTTCGAAGACGCCTATGACGCCGTGCCCTTGCATCCCAATGTATCGGCCATCCCGGCCGCCCTGGCCATGATCCAGGCCGGGGAGCCGGTCAGCGGGCATGACCTGATAACGGCGCTCACCATCGGTTGCGACCTGGTTTGTCGGCTGGGTCACAGCCTGACCCGGCCGCTGGAAGAGCGCAGCTGGTATCCGCCCATGCTGTTCGGAGCCATTGGGGCGTCGGCCGTGGCGGCGCGCCTGGCGGGCCTCAATGCCACGCGCACCCGTGATGCCCTGTCGCTGATGCTGTGCCAGTTGGGCGCGCCCGGCGAAATCCGCCATAGTCGCGGCACCGTCCTGCGCGCCGTCCGCGAAGCCTTTCCGGCCCAAGCCGCGGTCGTGTCAGCGCTTCTGGCTACCCAGGGCGTCACCGGTTTCGAGCAGCCGCTGGAAGGCGAGGGCGGTTTCTTCAGCCTCTATGCCGGTGGCCATTACGACGCCGGCCCAATCCTCGACGGTATGGGCCAGCGCTGGTACGGCGAGGCCTTGAGCTTCAAGCCCTGGCCGGCCTGCCGTGGCACCCATACCGCCATCGAATTGGCCCTGCGCCTTGACCTCAACCCGGGCGACATTGCCTCCGTCCAGGTCATGACCGGGGAGGTCCAGCACATGCTGGTTGAGCCTTTGGCGCGCAAACAGGCCCCGGCCACCGCCATCGACGCCAAGTTCAGCCTGCCCTTCACCGTGGCCGCCGCCCTTGTCTGTGGCCGGGTGACCCTTGCCGAGTTCGACGCCAGCAGTTTGCGCGACCCGGCCATCCTGGCCTTGGCGGCCAAGGTGACGCCTCTGGACCGGCCGGACTGGGGCCGCGATCGCGCCACTTCCGGCGGGTTGGTCGTCACCCTGACCGACGGCCGGGTCCTGACGGCCGAAGAGCATCAGGCCCTGGGGCATCCGTCGCGGCCTTTGAGTGACGACGACTTGGTTGCCAAGTTCACCGCCTGCGCCGCCATGAGCGCCCGTCCACTGGCAAGGGACGACGCCCACCGCCTGGCCAGGCAGATACTCACCCTTGATGATTGCCGCGATGCCGGCGCCGTTTTCCGAGTTTAAAACCCATGGACGATTTCGATCCGCTGCGCCCCGAAACCCTGGATAGCCCTTACGAGGACTACCGCCGCCTGCGCGCCGGCTGTCCGGTGGCCCATACCGACGCCTGGGGCGGTTTCTGGGCCTTGACCCGCCATGCCGATGTCGCCTGGGCCGCCGCAGACTATGCCGCCTTTACGACGACGGTGCAGAATGTCGTCCCCAAGGTGGCGACGACCGGCCGCCGGCCGCCCTTGCATCTAGATCCGCCCGAACATTCGCCCTATCGCCGTGCCATCAACCGGGTGCTGGTCGAACGTAGGGTGGAATCCCTACGGCCGTTTATCGTCAAGGTCTGCGACGAGTTGATCGATGCCATGCTATCCAGGGGGGGCGGCGAGATCTGCGCCGACTATGGCGCGGTGCTGCCGATCCGCGTCTTTGCCGAGTGGATGAACCTGCCGCCGCAGGACCAGTTGTGGCTGGCCGATGTGGCGCGGGTCTATGGCGCGGCTGTGCAGTCGGCCGACCAGACCACCACCCAGGCGACCAGCCTGCAACTCTACGACATGGCCCGTGGCCTGCTGGAAAGCCGCAAGGCTGTTCCGCTGCATCCGGACGAAGACGTGACCTCGGCGCTGCTGGCCGCGCGGGTGGATGGCCAACCTTTGCCGGACGAACTGATCCTGGGGACCATCCGTCAGGTGCTGGTGGTCGGCATCATCGCGCCGCAGGTGGTGTTCGGCTCGACGGTCGTCCATCTGTGCCGCCATCCGGAGCTGCAGGCGCAGTTGCGCGCGGAGCCCGAGCTTATCCCCGCCGCCATGGAGGAGTTCTTGCGGCTTTACACGCCCTATCGCGGTTTCGCTCGGACGCCGACGCAGGACGTGACCCTGCATGGCGTGACGATCCCGAAGGACGAGCCGGTGGCGCTGATCTATGCCTCAGCCAACCGCGACGAAACCGTGTTCGAGGCGGCCGAGACCTTCCGCCTGGACAGGCCGAACATGAAGGACTCCCTGGCATTTGGACGTGGACCGCACACCTGTCCGGGCTCTGGTCTGGCGCGGCTGGAGCTGAGCATTGCGCTGGAACGGTTGCTGGCAAAGACCTCAGCGATCGAGATCGCCGGCGAGATCATCCCGACACGCATGCCCGAAATCGGCACCCTGGTTGTGCCGGTGAAACTGGTGGGGCGCTGACCGCTAGCTGCTACACACCAAATTAAACACCAAAAGACGTCACAAACGCCCTCCTCCCTACGAAGTGGGGAGGGGAACCGCGAAGCGGTGGAGGGGTATTCTTACGGCGCAACACACTCTTAAGTTATTAAAGTTTCTACATATTATGTCTTTCAAGAACGTCTTGAATCCGCGTCGCGACGTCTTTTCCCTGTACCCCTCCACCGCTTCGCGGTCCCCCTTCCCATGAAATGGGGAGGAGGGCGTTTGTCATTCCCGTCATTGGTAGTTCTAACACTTGGCACAAAAAAGCCGGATGGCGCTAAGGCCATCCGGCAGGGGAAAGGGCACGACCGGGAGCGATCGTAGCCGCGACGGGAACGGAAGCTACCCGCCGAACTTGAAAAGAGCCCGCACACCATAGGTGCGCGGCGCGCCGTAAATAATGCCGCCATCGGCCGACGACGAAGACTGGATCTGCGACGCGATATAGACCTCGTCCGTCAGGTTGTTGATATACCCCTCCAGCAGCCACGACGGGTTGATGTCCCAGGTCAGGCGGGCATCGATGACATCGCGCGCCGGTACGATGGTGTTCAGGCTGGGGAAGGGCGTCGCATTTTGCTCGGTGATGTGCGACCACTGCAGCCGCGGTGTCAGCACCATGTCGCCGTCCAGGTCGAAATCATACTGGATGCCGCCATTGATCGTCCACTCCGGTGAGAATGGCAGGACCCGGTCGGCGGGTACCGACCGCAGATTGGTCGGACAGCCGGCATCGGTTCCCGGTGCATTGGTGTCCGAGATGCAGGCGCTTTGCGAGAATTTCGCGTCGAGATAACCGGCACCGAAGGTGAAGCTGAGATTGCCGAAATTGCCGATCAGTTCCAGCTCGGCGCCTTTGGATTCACCCGAGGTCGCGTTCTGGGTCGTCGGTAGGGCGCCAACCAGGCTGGAGAGCTGGATATCGCGATAGTCCGACATGAAGACGTCGGCATTCACGCGCAGATGGTTGTCGAACAGCTTGGTCTTGAAGCCCAGTTCGGTGACGAAGTTGGTTTCCGGACCAAAATTGGGCGTATTGGGCGTCAGGTTGACCCCGCCGGCCTTGTAGCCCTTGGACGCCGACAGATAGACCAGCGACCCGCCGTCAGTGTGATAGTTTACCGCCATCTTGCCGGTCGATTCCGCCGATTCCGCCGTGCCAACCACCGGGACCGCCAGCAGCGGCCCACCGGCGGCATAGCGCGTATAGACCTGGGTGTCGGTCGAATTGCGCAGCCCCAGCAGCAGTTCCCAGTTGGGCGTGACCTTCCATGTCGCCTGGCCGAAGATCGACTCAGATGTGTTGACGGCAAAGGTCTTGGACGTGGAGGTGACGGTGCTGACATAGTCGACATGGTTGTTGTCACGCAGCAGCAGCAGGTCGATGTCTTCGTCCATGCGGAAGGCACCCAAAACCCACTGGATCGGCGAGTCATCCGTCGAGATCAGGTTGATTTCGTGGATCGAGGTCGCCGTCAGTTGATAGGCGTTGGACACCCGGCCGGTGTTGCCCGCGGGCGGACGCGGCGGACGGGTATCGGTGCGGTCGCCATCGGTCTGGTCGCGGTTCCAGCCGCGCTGGAACGAGCCGAGATAGCGGACCTGCAACCCGTCGGTCAGGGCATGGCGCACCTCGATCGAGGCCCGGCTGCCGTTCTGGTTCATGTAGGAATAGCCGTCTTCCTGGATCTCGAACGGGTCCGTCGATACCGTGTCGTTACGGCGCTTGACGGCGTTGTTGTCGGTCTTCAGGTCGAACCATTCCAGGCGCAGGTTGAACTTCGTCCGGTCGTCGCTGGAGCGGATGGCCAGGTTGGAGCGCACGGAACTCAGGTCGGTATTGCCGGGCTGGCTCAGCGCCTTGGCCGAGATGTTGGTCGTGTAGCTGTCGCGCTGGTCCATGACCGCGGCGACTCTCAGGGCGACATTGTCGTTGAAACCGGCATTGACGGCGCCGACGACCCGCTGCTTGCCATAGTCGCCCAGGGTCACGTCCAGCATGCCGCTGTACTGGTTGTACTTTGGCTCAGGCGTGCGGACATAGATGGCGCCGCCGGTGGAGTTCTGGCCGGTCAGGGTGCCCTGCGGCCCGCGCAGGACTTCGACCGAATTGAGGTCGTAGAAGCTCTGACCGATGAACTGTTCGTGCGGGATCAACTGGCCATCGATATAGTAGGCGACGCCAGGGCTGGAGGTTGGGGCCGACTGGGCGATGCCGACGCCGCGGATATTGATAAAGGTCGACCGGTTGAAGGTATTGATGGCGACGGACGGCGCAACCGCTTGCAAATCGGCGACACTGGTCACGCCTTTTCGGGTGATGTCACCCGAAATAACGGTGGCGGCGATAGGGACGGTGCTGAGGCGCTGGCTGCGGCGTTCGGCGGTGATGACCACTTCGACGCCGTCATCCTGAATGGGTTCGGCGGAGGGCGCAGTGTCCTGGGCCTGGGCCAGAGCGGGCAGGGATACACCCGCCAACAGCAAGGCTGTCAAGGCTTTGAAGCGAAGTCCCCGCTGATGGGTCCGGTGGGTCATATGTGGTCTCCTGGGCCTGTCAGGCGCCGAAGCGCCAAATTAGTTATCAGTAATCATCATTATGTGTGATTACGTTTTTTCAGGCATAACGCCGTCCCGGGCGCGTTGCAACGGAAATGTGCAACGCGTCTGCTGTACGCTTGCATTCATCGTCGCGTGATGCAAATCCGCCACGACGCGCAGGCAAGGGCCGGGGCGAAGGGGTTTGTGACCGGCCCATCAGGCCAGTGTGCTGTTGTTAAAAGAACGCAGTTGGTCGCGGTTAAGGCGCGAAGGCGCTCGCCGTCAGTTGTCCGATGACGAGTCGCGCGTAAAGACGGCAAACTGGCCGTCGTCGAGGTCAGTGGCAATTTCGTAATTCATGATGGCCGATATGCCGCGACGGTTGGTTTGGACGAAGTCGTGGAAATTTCGCACGCTGTTCCTGTTGCCGACAATGACAACCTCCGCCTGATCGGACAGGTCATCGCAGATACGCGCATAGAAGTCGTGATCGTCTTCGCGGGCTGGCGCCATGGGCTCTGCGCCGTTCGGACCCGTCCGGTCGTCGCGGCCGTAATAGTCGGCAGCACTGTACAGGATCGGCTGAGTAACCTGACGACGTTTTGGCATGGTAACCCGGTTCTGTGGCATGTATCCGATCCCTTTTTGCACACGATAGCACCTGGCAATGAAATTTCGGATAAGAAAGTGGAAATACTCACCACAATTCAATGCTGCAGCGCGACGCAATTTCTATCGCAAAAGCGATATTGCGCGGGCGAAATGCCGGTCACTTCGGAAATTTTAATAATTAAGGCGTTTTTAACCTAAAGTATAAGCACTTTGTTTCCCAAGTAAATTACTTCCTGTTTACATTGTTTGTTTCCTTAAAAAACACAGGTTTCAGCTCAAGGATAGGCTGCATCATAAGGACATGGATGATGAATTTTAATTCGGATGACTTTGATCTCACACACTGGAAGTTAACCTTGCCCGTCGACAGCGACGGTGAGAATGACGGCAAGGCCGTCGAAGTTCTAAACCTGGTCGGGTATAGTGACGACCGTTTCTTCTATGTTGCACCTGACGGGGCCATGGTTTTTCGCGCTGCGGTAGAAGGTGCGACAACGACGGGTTCGACCTATGCCCGTTCTGAACTGCGCGAAATGCGAAATGGCGGCCTGGCGGCGTGGGGGCTGAACGAGGGCGGAACTCTGACGGCGACATTGTCGGTTAACCGGACCCCGGTTCTTGCAGACGGAACCCCGGGGCGAATCATCGTCGGCCAGGTTCACGGCGAGTCTCAGGAACTGGCATGTCTTTACTACGACAACGGCACTGTGTATTTCGTCAACGAACAAGCTGGCACCTCTGACATCGAAACGAAGTTCGAGCTGCTGAATGCAGCGGGTGAGGTTGCGGACATCGATCTCGGCGAAAAATTTTCTTATTACATTTCGGCAAAAGACGACCTGCTGATCGTCAGGGTTTATGCCGATGGCGATACCTATGAGTCGATTACGAAGATAAGCAATGCCTGGGCGGATGACAGCTTTTACTTCAAGAGTGGTGTTTACCTGGGTGTCAATGAGACCAAGGGGACAGGCGTCGGTATCGCCGCCTTCTACGCCCTGGATTTCGGACATGGCGCGGGCGCAGGCCTGGGTGGCTTGGCAAGTATAGCTCTCTCACATGTTGCGGTTTCCCTGAGCGGGACGGCGAAGGACGATGTCCTTCGCGGTGGTGACGATATCGATATCCTGTACGGTCTGAACGGTGATGATATCCTCAATGGTAGCGACGGCAATGACAAGTTGTATGGCGGCGGCGGCATAGACCGTCTCCACGGCGGGGCAGGGGCCGATTCCATGTTCGGCGGTGACGGCGACGACGTCTACATCGTCGACAATGTGTCGGACCGCGTCGTCGAATATATTCGCGAAGGCGCCGACATCGTTTACGCATCGGTCAGCTATGCCCTGTCGGTCAATGTCGAGACCCTGAAGCTGACAGGAACGAACGATATCAATGCCACCGGCACCAGGAACGGTGACGTCCTCACGGGAAACCAGGGGGCCAATCTGCTGGACGGGGGCGCAGGCAACGACCAGATGCAAGGTCTGGAAGGCAACGACACCTACTTTGTCGATGCCGCCGGCGACAAGGTCGTCGAAATGGTCCGGGCTGGTACAGACCAGGTCGTGAGCAGCGTCTCTTATAAGCTGACCGCAAATGTTGAGCACTTGACCTTAACGGGCTCAGCCTTGACGGGAACGTCCAACGACCTCAACAACCGTCTGCTGGGCAATGCCGAGAACAACACGCTGACGGCCCTGGCGGGGGACGACACTCTGGATGGCGGAACCGGAGCCGACACCATGGCGGGCGGCCTGGGCAATGACAGCTATTATGTCGATAACGAACTGGACAAGATTGTTGAGATCAGTACCGGGGGCTTCGAAGTCGTTCGCACCTCGGCCAGCATCGTTCTGAGCAACTATCTCGAAGATGTCTACATCGTCGCGGCTGGCGTCATATCGGCAACGGGCAACGGCAGTAACAACCGCATGGTCGGTGGGGCCGGGGACAATAACCTCACCGGACGTAGCGGAAACGACCTGCTGACCGGTGGCGCGGGACGTGACAGGTTCGTTTTCGACAGCGCCCTGTCGGCGACGAAAAATCTCGACACCGTTACCGATTTCAAGACCCGGTGGGACCAGATCGTGCTCGATCATCTGGTCTTTACCGCCTTGGATGTCGGGGTCGGAACGGAAAAAGCCTTCGTCGCCGGGACGTCCGCAACCAGCCTCGACCATAGGATCATCTATGATTCGGCGTCGGGCGCCCTGTATTATGACGCCGATGGAACCGGCATCAAGGCGCAGATTCAGTTTGCCCAGTTGTTGGGGGCGCCGGTTATTGGGTTTTCCGACATCCTGGTGATCTAAAGGGTTAACCAAGGCACCAACTGACACGAATTGGCCACAAAATTGTGCGACGCACAACGGTCAGTTTTCCTTGTCAGGTATGGGTTTTCGAACCCAAAGATATGGTGTCAGCATGTCAAGAATCGATCGCCGGGCGTTCGTCGCCTTGAGCATGGCAGCCATATCCATGGCGGGTGGCTGCCGGCGGGCCTCGGCGGCCCCATCGGCCTATGATCCAACCGCGCCGGACCTTCAGTTTCCGGGCCTGGTGTCGCCCTTCGACGTGGCCATGGCGCGCAGCCTGCGCGGCGAACCTGCGACCGACCTGGATTGCGACCGCGCGCCGGAGCCCGTGACCGTTCTGGATCACGAGTCGAAGTACAAGCCCGGCACCAATTCGTCTGTCGAGGACGCAGACCGTGAAGACGACTACCAGGAAAAGCTGAAAGAGGTCAGCGGATTCTATAATCCACTGACGCGCATCTCTGACCGTTATGTCCGCTCGAACCCGCGGGCCAGCGAGATCGCACAATGCGTCCTGCACTGGCTGGCGGGCTGGGCCGAGGCGGGGGCGCTGGAAAAGGGCGTCACCGAACAGGGCCGCATGGTTCAGGCCTGGGCCCTGGCCAGCCTCGCCGGCAGCTATCTGAAGATCCGCACCGACCCCTACCTCAGCGCCTCGGCCAACCGGGAGGTTCTCGACTGGCTGGGCCGGCTCAATGCCCTGGTCATCGCCAATTTCGAGGACCGTCAGGACAAGAAGAGCCGCTCCAACAACCACCGCTACTGGGCCAACTGGGCGGTCTGCGCCACCGCGATCGCGCGCGACGACAAGGATGCTTTTGCCTGGGCCAAAGCCGGGTTCGAACGCGCCTGCGCCCAGGTCCAGCCGGACGGCGTGCTGCCGCTGGAAATGGAGCGCCGCCGCAAAGCGCTGCATTACCACAATTTTGCCCTAGGACCGTTGGTGCTTCACGCCGAGGCGCTGATCGCCAACGGCCAGGCCGACCCTTACGACCTGAACGATGGTGCGATCAAACGTCTAGCGGGTTTCGTGGTTCACGGACTGCGCGATCCGGCGATCTTCGCGCAAAGGGCCGGCGAAAAGCAGGACCTCGACGGGACACTGAAGGAGACCCAACTGGCCTGGATGGAGCCCTATTACGCCCGCTTCAAGGACGATCGCCTGACGCCTTGGATGAAAGACTATCGACCATTGGTGGGTCACCGCCTGGGCGGCGACCTGACACTTTTGTTTGGTGCCGATAGTGTGTGACCCGGCTCAGCTCGAAGCGCGGCACACGTGAGCAGCGGCCGTTCCGGACAAGCGCTGATGGGGAATTAAAGATACGTCGGCAAGCTCGCCGCCATCGCGCGGCAGTCGCATAATCATTTTGTTTGCCGGGTGCGGCCAGCGGCTGGCATCGATATCGAACTGATCCTGTCGGCCGTCCGTGTACGTTGCCGTAAGCCGGTATTGCCGTGCATCGGGAGACGTCAGATTGACGACAACATTGACCGGTCCCCGAATCTTGGAGCGCTGCGCCGTCGAAAGTGCCATGATAGGAATCTTGCCGTGTTTGACGGGCATGGCCTTGCCCGCAACCAGCGCCTTGTTGCCGCAATCGCCATCTGCGGCCCCCAGTATGAGGGGGAAGGACGCAACTCCGTCGAGGTTGTGGTATTGCATTTCCCATATAAGCACCTTGGGCTTGGCAGCTTGATAATCGGCCGACAACAGGTACGATAGGATTGAGGCTTCGAAGCCGCCGCCGCCGATAGCGTAGTTTGCCACGTCTGCCCGAAGTTCCTGCCGCAAAAATCCGCTGAAGTTGGCGGTTGGGCGGACGCTGAAGCTGGTCCCGACGAGGGCGATCTCGACATCACCGCCATCAAGAAGATTGCCTCCGGCGCCAGCGGCAGCCCTGACCGTCTCAAAAGCCCTGATCTTGTCCGCCTTGTAGGTCGAATGACAAATTCTGCTGGCTTCAAGCCGCAGCATCTGTTGCTCTTCCCGTACGGCTCCCAAAGCTGTCTTGAACTCCGTCTTTGGTATATTCCGATACTCGGGATGCCGCGCTAGTTCGCGCGCTGTCGCGTTGGCCGTCACATAAGCGCCATAGGCAGTCCAGTGAATGTCGCCAGACAGGTAGAACTGGCTGTTAGTTCCGGGCAGGCTCAGGTTGTTGTCCAAGGCCGCGGCCGTAACATCCGGCACGAAGATTCCTGTGGACCGCAGCCGGCTCAGCGTTTTTTGATAGCTTTGCATCGCTATGTCCGGCGAATACCGTTCTGTGTTTCGAGCCGCCGGATCGATAAATTCGCGCATCATCGAGCCGCGAGGTGGCGTTACCAGAACGGCGAGTCGAACATTCGACGCCTTGAGGACTTTGTTGAGATGGGCGAAATTGTTGACCAATGATCCCGCGACAGGCGGATACACGTTGAAATCGGTGTGACTGCGAAACAGCCAGTCGCCTTTGCCCCTGCGGATAAAGATATAGCTTTCATCGGAATAGTATTGCGCGTCTTCCAGTTGATTACAGATCCAGGAAGGCTGACCAGGCCCCGATATGCCTGAAGCCGCAGGCACTACGGGCGTGGCGGCGGTCACGGGCAGGGATGGAACGGCCATTAGGGCGACCAGCAGTCCAGTCTGCAGCCGGCGAGCGAAACAAGTGAGGGAGGTCTTGATCATGATGCAGGTTCCAGCGGTGTGGAGGGCTTGACCACCAGAGTCGCCACGACGGACGCCAGTGTGTAGCCGAGCAGAAGGAGAGGCAGGGAAGCAAATTGCAGCGGCTGAGCCGACAGCCGGTCGAAGGCGAAAAGGCTCCACAGAACGATTCCGGCGGCGGAGCCCAGGATCAGAACACCCAGTCCTTTATGACCTTTCAGCCACAGGGCCCAGCCGCTGAACGCGACGGCGCACAGGCCGGCATAGAGAGCGATGGCGCTCCAGCCGTTATAGCGGGCCAGCAGCTTGCCAATTCTCTCACCGGACCGGGCGGCGATGGCGGCGCCGTCGTCGCCCAGCAGCAGGACGCCGTCGGTGAACCGTTCGATGACGAACGGTAACGTGGCCAGGAAACCGAAGCCACGGACATTGGCCTGGGCCAGGGCCAGGATGATGACCACCGTGGCTGCCGCGCCGAGATAAGCGGCAGCGCATGTCAGCAGAAGGCCGGGGCGCGTGTTCTGAACCGCCAGCCCAAACAGCAGCGACAGCAGGACGGTCACACCCAGGGCCGCGCCGTAATCGAACGCGACGGCTCCGGCGCCCAGCAGGCCGCAGACGGCCAGCAGGCGCCAGGGCGACTTTTCGGAAACGAAGAAGGCCGCGGCGAGGGCGGTGGGCCACAACAGAGCGCCGATGCCCAGCGACAGGCTGGTTGCGGCGAACAGCGCGGCGATCAGGCTGGCTGCGCCCAGTACGGCCAGCTTGACCACGCTGGCGCGGCGGGTGCGCACCAGGAAGAAGGCCGTGGCGCCACCAATGGCCAGGGCCGCGACGGCCAGGGCGATCTGCCAGATCTGCAGCGGAATAAAGCCCAGAGCGAGACGCGTTACGCCGCGCAGCGCGATGGGATTGACCTTGGCTGACCGGGTGTCGGCCTGCAGGCCGGGGTCGCCATAGGCCAGGTCGCGCACCGTCTGGCAGGTGTTCAGTACCTCGTCGGGGTCCTTGGGCAACTGCGGCGCGAACATATAGCGCCCAAACGACTTTTCGACCGCCAGGATCAGGCCGGCGGTTTCACAGTCGGCGCGGACCCGCCCCAGCTTGGTGAAGGCGCGATGGGCGGCTTCGTCTGATACAAGCTGGCGGGCGGCAAAAGCGTTTTTCAGCGTGGGGGTGGGCTGGGTCAGGCGTGACACGGCCAGCAGCAGGAAGGCGGCGGCCAGGACGGCGGCGGCGGCCATCACGCCTGCCAGCAGGGCCTGGCGCCAGTTGAGGGTGGTGGTCGGGGTCATGATTTTGCCTTTGCGGAAGGCCCGGGCCCGGAAGCGGTTGGGCGGGCGGCGACCTGAGCGGCGGGAACCGGAGCGGGGGTGGCTTGCGGCGCAACGGGTGCGACCGGCTTGGGGGCAGCGGGTTTCGGCTTCATCTGGTTCAGAATGGCCCCGGCCGGCTTGAATTTTCCGGCCTTGGACTGCTCGAACAGTGCCAGGGCGCCGGCGCGATCTGCCGGACCGCCGCGGCCATCCAGCATATACAAGCCGTACCAGTACTGGGCCTCGGCGTCGCCGGAATCGGCGCCGCGCTTCAACCACGCGCGGGCTTCTGGCAGAGATTGCGGTACGCCGTCGCCGACCTCGTAGCTGTAGGACAGCATGATCATGGCTTCGGCGCTGCCGGCATTGGCGGCGCGCAGGAACAGTTCGGCCGCCCGTTGCGGGTTCCTGGCGACGCCATAGCCCGTGGCATAGCTTCGGCCCATCTCGATCAGACCGGTCAGGTTACCGGCATCGGCCGCCTCTTCGAAGAAGGTAAAGGCGCGGGCGGCGTCAACGGGCACGCCAGCGCCGCTGGCATAGGCGCGGCCCAGATCGATATAGGCATCGGTCTCACCATGGCGCGACGCTTCTCGCAGCCATTTGACGGCCTGTTGCGACGCATCCGGCTGCTGCAGCGTAAAGTACAGGGCGCCGAGTTTACGCATGGCGCGGGGGCTGCCGCGTCGAACCGCCGCCTCCAGATAGCCCTTGGCGCGCAGCCGGTCCTGGGTCACCACTTCGCCGCGGGCATAGCCGTCGGCCATGATCAGCAGCAGATTGGTCGAGGTGGCGCCACTGTCCAGTGCGCTGCCGGCCCAGCGGAAGGCTTCGCCTTCATTGCGCGCGACGACGGCGTCGCCGCTGCTGTAGCGGCTGGCCAGTTCTGTCCGCGCCGCCGTGCGTCCGCCCTTGGCCGCCTGGCTCAGATAGGCGAAGGCCCGGGCGGGATCGGCGGTCAGGCCGCGCTGGCCCTTGTCATACAGGCCATACAGGACCCAGGAGGCGCCGGGATTCCCCATTTGCGCAGCATCGGTGAGCATGGCGACGGCTTCGGCCTCGTCCTGCGGCTTGGACGGCTGGCGTTTCAGCAGCATGTCGGCCAGTTCGTATTTGGCCGAGGCCGAACCCATGGCCGCGGCGCGGCGGAAATAGGATTCCGCCTTGACCAGGTCTGCGGGGACACCGCGTCCGGTCTTGAAATCCAGGCCCAGTTCGGTCAGGGCGCCGACCGAGGTGGCGTCCTTGGCCGCGTCCAGTGCCAGGCTGTGAGCCTTCTGCGCCGACTCCGGTGTGCCCTCCAGGCGCAGCACATCTATCTGCCGCATCCGTGCGGTGTTGCTGTTCAGCCCCGCGGCGCGGTTGTACCACTCGCTCGCCAGAGCGATGTCCTTGGCAACGCCGGCGCCCGTGCGGTAGGCATCGCCCACCCGGACCATGGCGTCGAGATCGCCGCCCTTGGCGTCATAGAGACTACTGGTGAACTGGCGGTAGCGGATATCGTCAGTGAGGGCGCGACTCTTGACCGGCAGCGACCGGCCTTCGATCATGGTGACCAGGGTCTTGGCCGCCCCGGCATTGGTTTCCGAGGCCTCTGTCAGCAGACGCAGGACCTCCATTTTGTCGGAATCCGGCCGCTGGGTCAACTGCCCGGCCAGCATCACCGCCGCCTTGCGGTTGCCACTCTGCGCCGCACTGCGCAGCGCTGTCATGGCTTCGTCGGGGGACCGCGCCAGTTCAGGATGATCCATAAGCAGTTCGGCCAGAGCCACCCGGGCGCGGTCGGCATATTTCGGCGCCGATGCGGCGCGCCGCAGCAGTTGTGCCGACTGGCCCGGCGCGGCGCCGGGTGCGGCCAGTTCCGGCGACCGCATCAGCAGTCGCGCCTGATAGTAGTCGGCCGCCCACGGATTGACCGCACGCAGGCTCTCGATCTGCGTCCAGGCGGCTTTCGGTTTGCGCTCCTTGACGGCCTGGTCGGCCGCCAGCACGATGGCGCGCAATCTGGATTCGGGGCGCATCTGCCACATCGTCATACCGACGGCGCCGGCGCCCGCGGCCATTGTCAGGGCTATGGAAAACGCTGCCCATCCGGAAAAAGCTGATTTCGTCATGATGCGTGGTCTTCCTCGCTGTCGAACTCGGCGCCGGCTTCCGCCGTCTCCTGATCGGGATCCAAAGTGCCGGTACAGATCATGCCGGCGCCGTTGGCAGGCGGCAGTTCCTCGACCACACCGCTGAGATAGCCCTGGTTCAGGAACGGACAGACCTTCGGAACATTGACGGCCCTGCAACTGGACCGGACCACAACGCCTTCCCCTTGCAGGCGCAGCATTTCCCGGCCGTGCGGTTCCAGGTCGCCCTGCAACAGCTTTTTCGTCGAGCCGAAGAACTGGTTGCCCTTAACGGCGACCGTACCGAAACCGGTGGCAGTAATACCCGTGCCGTTGTGCTTGTCGATAACGTTGTCGACGACAGCGACGGTCACGAACTTGGTGTAGGGATCCTTCACGGCGTCGCGGGTCGGGAATCCGATGACCTCTTTCGGGTCGCCGACATAGATGTTCACCCCGGCGCGCTGGGCCGTGATCAGGTGGTTGCGGAAGATGCCGATATCGGTGCTGTTGCGGACCTTGACCGCGTCGCCGTGGTTCTCGAACGTCCGGTTACCGGCCAGGATGTTGCACGGGCTTTCGTACACGGCCAGGCCGTCCTGGCCATTGCCCCAGACGCGGTTGGCATAGACCAGGTTTCCGGAAGAAATACGATCCAGCATGATGCCGGTGCCGTGATTGTCGAAGACGATATTGCCGACAATCCATGAGTCATCGACTTCACGCGATCCGATAATGCCGTGCTTCTTCACGGTGCCGTAGCTGACATTGTACGCGATGATCAGGCGCTTGGAATAGTCGTGCGGGTCGACGCCGTAGATCAGGTTGTTGCGGTATTCGTTGCCGATCAGGGCGATGTCGTCGGCGGCATTGGTGAAGAAGCCGAAATACATCTCCTCGAAACTGTTGTCGACAACCATGCCGGTGGGGCGGTTGAGCGCGCCGGGGCGGTGCTGCTGCACCAGGATCGGACCCTGTGAATATGAGAAGCCGTAACCCTTGGCGCCGTTGAAGCCCAGGTGATGGAAGTGCGACCCGTCGGCGTGCATCTGCGAGCCGCCCCAGGAAATCAGGAACGGGCGGAACTGGTTGCGGCTGTCGAAATCGAGCTTGGGATAGGCCTTGCCGGCGGCGTCCCAGCCAGCGACCGTGATGTCGTGCAACCACAGTTTTCCGGCATTGACGATGAAGACGCCGGTGTTGGAATTCAGCCGCAGTTCCTCGGCATCGGTGCCGGAGATGACCAGGCTGGCCTGGGGGCCGACGAGCAACGGCACATTCAACATGTAGCGCGAACCCTTGCGGATCAGCAGTTCGCCTTCGCCGATGCTATTGAGGTGGCGCGCCAGACTTTCCAAGGTCAGGACGCCGGACTCGATGTGGATGTAGCGCGGATAGCGGGTGCCTTGCGCCTGGACCGGGAAGACCTTTTCCCCGATCTGGCGGAAGGTGTTGTTCACTTGGGATACGAACTTGGTGTTGTAGTAGCTGTATTCCATTGGGATGACATACACACCCCCGTCCGTTGCAACCGGGATGTTGTCGCTGACGGCCTGGCGGCTGTAGCTGTTGAGGTTTGGCGGTGTCGGGATCGACTCGCCCACCTTGTTATTGCCTATATTGTAATAGGTCGCGGCCTGGCCCTTCAGGATCACCTGGCGTTCGCGGGCAGTATTGTCCGGACGGGTCACGCCGCCGTCCAGGACACCGTAAATATCCAGCGCCTCGGCGCTGGCCGCGGCCAACTGGCGCATCGAGCGGACGCGGTCCTGGTAGTCGGGAATCTGGCGGGCATAGAGGGCGGCGACCTCGTATTCGTGCTTGTCCGAGAAGACGCGGACGACACGTTGCAGCATGTCCGAGGCCTGGTGTTCGTCCAGCGCCCAGGCCACGGCCTGGTCAATGCGGCCGGTATCCTTGACCTTGGCCCAGGCGGCAGCCAATTCGGTCAGGGCGTTGAGATAATGGACATTGTCGTCGGCCATGGCGTCCAGCAGGTAAGCCTCGGCTTTGACAGGTTGCCCCGTCGACGCCAGGGCGAAGACCGCCGCCGACGCGGTCTGCTGCACTTCCTCGACCGACGACGCCTTGGCGCGCAGGGCTTCGATCTGGGCGACGATGGCCAAGGCTTTGGCAGGCTCGATCCGTTTGGCGTAGGCGTCGGCGGCATAGGCCAGGACCCAAGCCTTGGTTCCGGGCGACGTCTGGCTCTTGGCCAGGCTGGCGATGGCGTCGGGCTGTTCCTTTGCCGCGAGCAGGACGGCCCTCAGAAGGGCGGCCTGCTCGCGCTGCCCCGCGCTTTTGATACCGTTGATGGCCTTCTCTGCGGTCGCCCAATCGCGGCTGCTCGTCGCCCGCCGCGCCAGCTCCTGAAGGGTTTTCGTCTTGTGGTCAGGCTCCCCGATGCGGTTGGCGTACATCAGGGCGCGCGGGTAGTCGCCGGAATAGATGTCGACCAGGGCCAGGTTGGCATTGATCCGCGACTTGGCGGCGCGCGGCATGAAGAACGAGGTGATTTTCACGGTCTCAAGAGTTTGCGCCGTGGCAGCCTGAGTAACGTGGGACTTGGCATAGGCGGCGGCCACCTGCGACAGGACTTGCGCCTTGAGCGTGGTATCGGTCAAGCTCTGAGTCAGGCGTTCAGCGATCGACAGGCGCGGGCTGTCGGTGTTGCCCATGGCCAGGAAGAACAGGGCCTCGTTCTGTTGCGCAATGGAAGAGATACCGAAGGCGGCGATCTCGACGACATCGCGCTGTTCGTTGGTCGTGGCTTCCTGAACCAGGGTCAGGAGCAGGTTGTCGCGATCGGGCGTGCCGACCCGGGCGGCCAGAGCGGCGGCCAGGGCGGCTTCAGTGTTGCCGTTGACTCTCAGCGTTTCGGCGGCATCCAGCAACTCCGGGCTGCGGCGGTCCAGTTCTGCGACGGATTGGTCGCGGAAGCTGGCAAGTTCCGGTGCGGTGAAGTCGCCCACCCGCAATTTCCAGCGCGAGACGTCCGACAGGACGGCGCCGCGGCGGACGGGATCGGTGATTTCGGTCGCCCAAGCGGTGGCGCGGTCGCGCTGCCCGGCGGCCAGGGCCAGCAGACGCGCCATGTCGCCGACAACCGGATCGCGCTGTGCCGCAGGGACTTTCGCCATACGGACATAGCCGGCGGTCAGGGTGTCGACGGCGGCGCGGTAGTCACCGATCCGGATCTGCTGACGGGCGATGGACAGCAGGTCGCGTGCTCCGGTCACGGCGTCGGGCTGGCGTTCGGAGATAAAGCGGGCGCTGGTGAGAAGTTCGCGGCGGGTTTCCACGGGCAGGGCGGCATTGCCGCCGCGCTGGCTGAGCAGGGTCGAATAGTCCTTGAGCAGGTTCGAGAAGTTCGGCGAGTTGCCCAGTGCCGGATCGGACAAGGTAGCCTGGTCGTACAGCCGCATGGCCTTCGCCAGTTCGGCCTCCCGTTGAGTCGGATCGGTGAGTTTCTGCGCCTGGGTGTAGGCTGCCTCGGCCCTGACGGTGTCGGGGGACTGGGTTACCGACGGCGTCCCGGCGCCCGGCGCACAGCCAGCCAGGACGGCCAGGAAGACCGTCAGAGCCAGGGCTCCTGCGGTCGAGCCTGTGGCTGTCCTTGAAAGGAAAGGTTTGAAATTCATTGTTTTATGCCACCTTCAGCCTCGCTTGGACGCATCCAAACGTATCTTTCCGGGATTTCCCAAATAACGAGTTCCGGCGCCGCTTCCGCCAGCGTGCCGCCAGTCAATAGCTTGTCCATCGGTACGAACGGCCCCGCGCCCTTGTCGGCGACATTGACCAGATCGGCGCCCAGATCCTTTTCTAGGAACTTCGCGAACCCCCATCTCTCGTCGGCGCTGTAGCTGGTTCCGACCAGAATCACCGGGGTCGCCGAGTCGCCCAGCAGGTCGCCGGCGCCATCTCCGCCGCCACTGCCCGTTTCGACATAGGCAAAAGCCGGCAGGCTCAGGCTGTCGGCCGGCGGTGCCATCGCGGCGAACGTGGTCCCCAGTGGCAAAAAGGTCATCAGGTCGCCGTTCAGGACCTGGGCCGGACCATAGGTGACGCGCATCTCTTCGCCCTGACGCTGCGCCTTGATGCCACCCGCAGCTTCGACCTCCGCTGCGATCGTCTGGGCAGCGGCCTGGGCGCCCGCCGGCGTCCAGTGGGTGTCTGTGCGGAAATAGGCCGGCGCTTCTGCCTTGACGGCCAATAGCGATGGCCGCAGGTCGACGACTGTAAAGCCGGCCCCTCGCAGTTCGCTCAATAGCGCATCGTAGAAACCTGATTGTTCCGCCGGCCAGCGATAGCCGCCCAGATGTTCGCCATAGATCCGCGCCTTGGCCGGAACGATGGCGATGACCAGACGCACGCCCCGCGCGTCCAGCGCCTGGCGCGCGGAGTTGGCCTCGGCGACCGTATCGGCAATGCCGGTGCTCAGGCGCGGCGCTTCAAACTCTTCTTTGGTGAACAGCCAGGAATCCGTCCCGGCCAGGACACCGTCGCGGCCTTCATGGAACAGGCCGTAGGTGGCCGCCGTCCAGGCATGGGTGGACGGATCGCGGATCAGCAGCTTCTTGTCGAAGACAGCCGAGAAGGCTTCCGCCCATTTGCCGTGAAAGACGGTGTCGAACGTAAGCGCCGGAGCGTCTTCGCCGCGCATCGCCGGGTTGGCCAGCCCCAGCGTCAGCAAGGCCGCGCCCAGGACAACGCCCAGCACGGCGGCCGGTTTGCCGCTCTTGCTCATCGCTTTTGCTGTGTCCTGCATGGTCGCGCCTCAGAACTGAAAGTAGAGAAATGGCGAAAAACTCGATGCGCTCAGCCGGGTCAGGCTGAGGATCAGCAGCAGCGGCAGAACGAACAGCTCCAGCCGTGAACCGCGCGGCGGCACGTAGCCCCGGCCGGTCCAGGCCTGACGAACACCCAGGCCCACAACGATCAGGGCGATGGCCAGGAAGGCCAACTGCGTGCGGCTGAGACTCCAGGCGAGGTCCGCCGATGTCAGACCGTGCATGCCCAACATCCCGGCATACATGGTCAGGGCTTCCCCCAGATTGGCGGCGCGGAACAGCACCCAGCCGATCAGGACGATCACCATGGTCACCACCCAGGCCAGGAGTTTCGATGCCTGGCTCTGAATTTTCGCCGACATAGTGAAATAGCGCTCCAGCGCCATGACGCCGCCGTGCAGCCCGCCCCACAGGAGGAAGGTCCAGTTGGCGCCGTGCCAGAAGCCGCCGATCAGCATGGTCAGGATAAGGTTGCGGTAGGTCTTGGCCTCCCCCTTGCGATTGCCGCCCAGCGGAATATAGACGTAGTCGCGCAACCAGGTGGACAGCGAGATATGCCAGCGCCGCCAGAATTCGGTGATGCTGCGGGACGCGTACGGATTGTCGAAATTCTCTATAAAGACGAAGCCCATCATCAGCGCCAGGCCGATGGCCATGCTGGAATAGCCCATGAAATCGAAGAACAACTGCAGCGCATAGGCGACCGCGCCAAGCCACGCCTGAGGCAGGGAGGGCGCTGCAGAACCAAACGCCTGGTCTGCGATCGGCGCCACCGAGTCCGCCAACAGGATCTTGGTCGAGAGGCCGTAGATGAAGCGGCGAAGGCCTTCGGCAAACTTGTCGACGGTGTGGATACGACCGCGGAATTGGTCCTTCAGATCCTTGTAACGCAGGACGGGGCCGGCGATCAGCTGCGGGAAGATGGCCTTGAAAGCGGCCAGGTCGACCAGGCTGGTCGTCGCCTCGACGTCACGACGCCATACATCGACTAGGTAGCTGATCGCCTGGAAGACAAAGAACGAAATACCGATCGGCAGGACGACATGCGAGATGAAGGGATCGGTACCTGCAACCTGCTTTGCCAGCAGGTTCCAGTTCTCGACGAAGAAGTTCATGTATTTGAAATACAGCAGCGTCAGGACATTGATGACGATGCCGACGATCAGGAACAGATTGCGCCTGGCTTGCGTCGCCGCCTTGTCGATGACAATGGCGATCAGATAGTTCCAGAAGGTGAAGACGATCAGCAGGATCAGAAAGTCGACCCGCCACCAGGCGTAGAAGATATAGCTGCCCAGAACGATCGTGATGTTTTTCCATCGTCCTGGCGTGAGATAGTAGGCCGCCAGGAAAAGCGGGAGAAACAGGTATATGAAGACATTAGAAGAAAATACCATTTCGCCCCCCTTTCCTGAAGTGCGCGGGATACGTCATTGCGGAACTAGTTGGCGGTTTCAGAACGGACCCAGACAACCTTGATCTTGCCACCGACCTCGGAGACGATCGACGAATAGGCGTTGCCGCGTTCGATGGTCTGTTGCGGGACGGTCCCCAATTGCGACGTGCCGTCGAACACCGCAAAGCCGGTGGTAGCCGAGTTGACCGGACGCGAGCCAACCTTGCGCGGTGCGACGGCGTCAACAACCGCAGCCGCACCGTCGGCCGTCTTTAGCGACAGGGCGGCCCGGTCGGTCAGGTTGTAGAAGGTGATCAACCCCTTGACCTTGCTGTCCAGCTTGGGGTCTTCGATGAGCGCGGCGTGGGGTGCCGACCGTGTGCCGAAAATGACGACGGTATAGTAACCGCCGTCGCTGACGACGAGTGTCTTGCCCTTGGTTCCGAAGCGCACCTGGGTCGTTCCGGCCGGAATGATCTTGTAAGCCGTGGCTGTGCCCGCGGCGACGCTGTAGCTGGCCTTGCCGATGGTGGCATTGACCGTCTGGCCATCCTCGACCGTCGAAACGACGCGGATGAACACCGAGTTCGGTGGCGGTGCCGCGGCATAGAGGCCGGCATCGGCATTCTTGGCGTTGGCGGAAAGCGGCAGCAAGGCGGCCGCGCCGATCAGCGCGGTCATCAGGGTTCTTCTGGTCGTGGCCATAGTCATGTCTGTCTCCATTACGTCTTGAGCGAATCGGGGGTCTAAGGCCTGGCCCGTCCTCGGGGTATGTTTGCCGGCGCTGTACCCGGGCGGGCGAACAAAAGGGTGATATCCCCGCCCAGATTGGTGCTGCGCATGGGCCGCATTTTGGGCAATCTTGCGCTCCAGGCGCTGCGGCCGGGAAAGCGGGACTCGTAGATTTCGAGCCATGCAACGTCGCCGGAGTCGTAGAATTCGCCGTTGGGCAGGGCCTCCTGGGCCGTACCAGCGAGTTGGGTGATCCGAGTCGGATCGTCCAACTGGGTCAGGCAAAAATCGATCAATCGGTGAAGGGCGCCGCTATTCTCGTCGTAAAGGCTTGAATCGCCATTCCTGGCAGCGGCCTCCGCGATCAGGACCAGGGGCGCCAGGGCGTAGGCATGATAGCTGAGGGCGCGTTGCCCGCGCGCCAGTTCCAGCGGCAAAGCGCCTTCCGCGGTTACCTCGGCAATGCCGATGCGGGCCGAACTCACGCCCCAGTCGAACAAGTCTCGGCGATTGGCGACGATCCCGGCCGACAGGACGCTTAGGCCCGCCCAGTAACGGTGGTTGTTGGCCGCGCTTTTGGTTTTCAGGGCTGCGTAATGCCGATAAGTTTCGCCGGCGCGGTCTTCGAGCCAGTTGGCGATGATCGTGCGAAGGGTAGGCTTAAGCGCTCCCTCGATCTGCATCAATCCCAGTGAGGCCGCCCCAAGGGTCAAGAGGCGGCTGAACTGCGCCGTTTCGCCACTGACCACCTTCAGGCTGTCGGCCCCGGCCCACGTCGCCAGAATGCCGCCGGCCTCGGCCGCGGCCTTCAGGTTCTTGCCATCGGAGGCAACATAACGATTGGCGGCTCGGATGACGGACTGCGAGAACGCACGCAAGGGCGCCACCGAGCGTTCATAGGCTTCGGACAACTCCGGATCGACAGTCGAGCGCGACGGGTCGTCCTTCCTGTACCGCGACTCGTTGGCCAGCTCGCGGACAGGTTCCGTCTTGGGCAGGTGTTTTGCTTTTGGCGCCACGCCGCTGGCGCGCGGCACAGCGAACGGCGGTCGCAGGCGCCGGGTGGCGGCCTGCGCCGGAAGGGTCAGCAGGCATGCGCCCGCGCTCGCTGCCAACACATCGCGCCGTGAGATAAACATGCTGACCTCCTTTCCGATGCGGTCAGAACCGGCGTGAAACGGAGACGCGAACCTGATTGTCGCGGCGGTTAAAGTTGACCTTGTTGTCGTCGATATCGAGCCAGGCATAGGTCACGCGCACCTGGGTGGTTTGCTTATAGGTTGCGACTGGACCGACTTCGAAGCGGGTGCGGACGATTTTGCGGTGCTCGTCGGCGCCGGACGCAGATGTACTGATGGCGTCGTAGCGTCCTGTCCGCAGCGAAACAGCAACATCGCCGTCGACTTGCCATGACCCGCGGGTCAGCATCGGCCAGACATAGCCGGCCGAAACCGTCACCGCCGACTGGCGCAAGGTTATGTCGGACGGCTGATCGTGGAACAGCTCGATCCCGCCGGCCAGGCCATATTCCCCCGTTGCAGGGGCGACCTCTAACGATACAGAGTGCCGCCAGCCATCACGGCCGGGACGGCGGTCGTCCATCTTCAGGCCTTCGTAGCGGCCGGTCACCCGGCGGCCCATCGCCAACTGGCTGTAGCTGGTATAGAAACCCAGCCCCTGGTTCAGCAGCTTGCCGCCGCGGTGGCTGCGGTCATACAGCAGGCCGCCTTCGACCTTGGCCGCGAGGGAGGGCAGATAGATGACGGCGCCGAGATTGAAATCGATCTTGACTCTGTCGATCGGGTCCAGTTCCCATTGGTCAGTGACCGTGGCGCGTCCGGCCGCGGTCAGATAGTTGTAGCTGCTGCCAAGACGGTGGCGGTATTCACCACCGGCGGTCACGACCGTTGCTGCGTCGCTGTAGCTCTGTTGCGGATCGTAAGGCGCAGTACCTTCTTCGCCGGGGATCGCGGCGACCAGGGCCGGGGCATTGTCGTCGTATTGCAGCCCGCCGCCCAGGCTACCGGTAAAGGCCCGAGCCGGAGTCTCCGCGGCAAAAGTGTCGGATGCGGTAACCGCGCTGGCCGCCAGGGACGGGGTGGCAGGTGCCGCCGCAACCGCATCGATCTGCGCCTTGGCGCCGGCGAAGTCATAGCCCCGCCGCAGCAGCGTTGCCTTACGCAACTTCGCGCGTTGGTGCCATTCCGGAGCAAATTGCGGGCTGGCGATGATGCCGTCATAGATGACCATCGCCTTTTGCGGGTGGTTGACGGCCGACTCGTCGTCGGCTTGAGCCAGCAGGTCCGACGCCTTGGCATCCATTTCGCGGACATCGATGCGCTTGGCGATCTCGTCACGGCGCGTCGCCAGGTCGGCATCGCCGGCATTGATGTGAACCGCACTCAGAACGGTGCGGGCCTCGTCGAAACGGCCCAGGCGCGACAGGTGATCCGACAGCCTGAGCTGCCCACCGCTGAGCACCGGCGCCGAGGCGGTCGGATAGGTGGCCAGGGCGAGCTTTTCCGCTTCCACCGCGCCCGCGACATCGCCGCTTTCGGCCTTGGAGGCGGCAGCGTCCAGCGCCGTGCGCGCGGTAAAATCGAGGCGCTTCTGCACGACGCTGCCGTCCAGTTCGCCGGCGGCCGAAGCGATATTGGCGTCGCTGCGGTCCACGGCGGCCAACCTGCGCTCGGCTTCATCGAAATCGTTTTGCTTTGTGCTGATCGAAGCCAGACGAAGTTGCACCCGGTCGATGTAGCCTTCGGGTAGTGGGCACGGCTGGCTCAGCAGGGCCTCGAACTGCGTTTCCGACTCGGTCAGATTGCCGGACTTGAGCAGGGCCTCGGCCTGGTCGAAGCGGTTGCGGGCCGCGGCGATTCCCTGGCGATAGTCGATGTCGGTCAGCATAGCGGTCGCCTGGGCCTTGACCTTGGCGTCACGCGAGGCGCTGGCCTGAGTGGCCAGGGCGCGTGCGTCATCGAAGCGGCCTTGCTGGATGCGGACGCGCGCCAGGCGGATCGTGGCGCGCCGCGCCGTGTCGTTCTTGTCCCGCGGCGTCTTCATCAGCTTCAGCAACAGCGTCTCGGCCTCGTCGAACTGGCCCGCATCATAGGCGCGGTCTGCGGCATGCAGCCGCCGTGCCGACGGCGACATCTTGGCCAGGTTCGGCGTCTTGGTCGTCGCCTTTGCCGCCGGTGCCGTCTGGGGGCGTGCCGGGCAGGTTTCGACAGCGGCGGCATGACCTGCACCTGTCGCGACGATGAGGCTGGCGGCCGTCACCAGGCCGGCCCGCAGAACGTGGTTGGCCCGTAGATTTTTCATCACTTTTTGTCCTGGTTAAGCAGGCGCAGGGTGCTGACGCGGACCGAGGCAGGCTGCCCCACCATGGAGGCGGGCAGCTTGCGGTCGAAGTTCACACGCACCACGGCCGAGAGTTGGATCACGCCCTGCGAGACGCGGGCATAGGCGTTGGTCTCGCCGAACGTGGGCAGGACAACGCGCTCGACGCGGCCATTGTAGTAGCGATCGCCGACGTAGATATCAGCCACGACATGGTCGCCCGGGCGGATGCGGCGGGCGGCTTCCAGCGGCACAATGAACTCGCCGCCGATGCGGCCCGAGGTCGGGACGATCTGCGCGATCGGGGCGCCGCGGGCGATGAAGGCGCCGGGCGCGGCCAAGATCTCACCCATGATGCAGTCGCAGTTGCTGGCGATATTGACCACCGATGTGTCGATGGCTTCCAGACTGCTCAGGTTCTGGTTGGGCAGGACGCGCTCGCCCGGCTTGGCGTCGACCGAGAGGACCGTGCCGGCCTTGGGGGCGCGCAGCATCTGGGCGTCCGGACTGGCCAGCACGCCGTCGGCGCGAACCACGAAGCCGCGGGCAAAGGCGCTGTAGCCGATATAGCCGACCAAACCCAGGCCGATCGACCACAGGATGGCTAGCAGGACCAGGCGCTGCACCGTTGGCATGATGCTCTTTTTCTGCCCGGCGTCTTCCTTTGCTTGAAGGCGGGCACCCGTGAAGTTCTCGCGCTTGATGATGGCCAGGACGTCCCCTGAGGTCACCATCTCACCCGACAACTGAGCGCCGATCAGGTATTGCAGCAGAGACAGTGAGTTGGGCGCCACATCGACAAAGGCGAAACCGGCAAATTTGGTTTCGGGATTGGCTTGTTTCACCTCGCCCTTGACCGCCAGTTCAAAGGCGAAACCCTCGAACTTGAAGATCAGGGTCAGGGGGACGATTTGGCCTACTGCGGGTACGATAGCGAACGGTCCCGCACCCAGGCCGGCTACCGACCAATCGGTCGCCTCGTAGGTGTCGTCCCCGATCGTCACCGTGATGGGAACGCGCAGTCTCACGTGCTGGCGTTGGGACGAGGCCTCATGAACAATTTTCAGCGACATTCATAATCCTCACAACAAAGGCAAAAAGGAGAAGGGCTTAAACACGCCCAGATAGGTCCCGACACAGGCCAGGAAAAACAGGATGGCGACGGCATGCATCGACCAGGAGGTCATGTTGATGACCTGTTTCGAGAAGCCGCCCAGGTTGCGGGCGACGGTCGTGTTCTGGCGGGTCCATTTCTGGCGGTCGAGCCGGAAGAAGATGTAGGTTTTGACCATCGAACCGTAGACCTGGTTGAAGAACAGCAGGAAGGGGAAGGTCCAGGCGACGTCCTTGCGGGCGGTCAGCAGGGCCAGGGTCTGGATGAACCGGGTCACTGCGATCCAGTAGGCATAGACAACCAGCGACATAGGCCCGTAATAGAGAGTCAGTAGGATTGCAGCGGTCGGGCCGACCGTGGCCGTCCACATGCTGACCCGCTGGTCCAGGACCGTCCACCAGACGAAGAGACCGATTTTGCGAGGCCCAAGCGCCAGAGCCCGGCTGTTGTTGCGCAGCATGTTACCGAACCAGCGCACCATCAGCATGGTTGAGGCTCTGACGAAATCGTTGTCGGGCGGCGACTCCACGGTGTTGACCGTGACGTCCGGGATGTACGCCATTTTGCCGCCGTGACGCAGGATCCAGTACCAGGTGCTCTTGTCGTCGCCGGTCAGGAAGGCGAAGCGGCCAAGACGCCAGTGGTCGATGGTGTCGGACTCGAGTTGCTTGATGAAGCCCGGATCGGTGGCGACCTCGACGCGGAAGGCCGACATCCGGCCGGTCAGGGTCAGGACCCGCTTCGACAGGCCCATCGAACACATGAGGATCTGGCGCTGGGCGAAGCGCATATTGTACCAATCGTGGAACACCCGCGCACCGCGGACTTCGCACACCTCGTCGGTCGTGAAGGCGCTGATATCGGGCATGACCTTGAAGAAGGGCAGGCTGCGCTGCAGGCAATAGGGTTCAAGAACCGTATCGCCATCGACGACGACCACCACGGCGCCCGGCGGTGGCAACATCATCTGAATGGTACGTAAGCCTTGTGCCAATGCGTCGCGCTTGCCGGTGCCACCGATGCGGATAAACGACAGCGTAACGTGTGGCGGCGGGTCCATCGCGATGAACAACTGCTTGACCAGACGCTGGTCGGCCATCTCCACGAGAGATGCGACCAGGGTGACCGGTATCTTGGTCCGCGCCGCCTCTTCGATGGCGGCACGGTAAACATCGGTGCTGGTTTCGGTATCGATGCGGAAGCTGGTCAGCAGCAGGTAGGCATGGGTCGGCATACCGTCCACGCCCATCGCATCCGCCTGGCGGCGAAGGCGCGGGAATACGATGTGACGATAGATCAGGGAGCGCACCAGATGAGTGGCCGCCCAGATATAACGCCACGAAGCGATCAGCCCGATCGCCAGGAGGAAATGTGCCGATTGCTGGTTGAACAGTTCCTGCGGCATAGCCAAACTGATGGCCAGCAGCAGAACTGCGTACCCGAGAAGGCCCGTCATGTGTGTGTGCGCTCCTGCGAGATCATTTCCCGATCATTTTGATCCGTGGAAATGATCAGAGATTTGCTTGCCGCACTTCCCAAAACATGGCGTCCACGTTTTGGAAAGTGCTTACTGAGCCGTATTTACCAGCACAGGCCCGCGTAATCCTGGTTGTTGCTGCGGACTTCTTTGGACACACGGACAAAGTCGATGACCAGTTGGTCGTCGCGCTTGTCGCCTACGGCTTCGCCAAAGCGAAAGTCGTTGTTGCCGACAACCAGAACGTCGGCATCTTCCTTGGCTTCTTCGATCGAGGCGACCAGCAGGTCGGCCAGGTGCGGCAGGTGGGCGCGGACATAGCTCAGATTGGCGCCGGTGAGGGCCGAGTAACGGACGTTCTCGTCGTAGATCTTGACCTTGAAGCCCTTGCCATGAAGGCGCTCGGCGATTTCCACCAGCGGCGATTCACGCAGGTCGTCGGTGCCGGCCTTGAAGCTGAGGCCCAGCATGGCAACATTCTTCTTGCCAGTGGCGGCGATCATGTTGAAGGCGCGATCGATCTGGTTGTCGTTGGAGTCGGCGACGGCGTCCAGAAGCGGGGTCGCAACCTCCATCGAGCGGGCGCTGTAACGCAGGGCGCGCAGATCCTTGGGCAGGCATGAACCGCCATAGGCCATGCCGGGTTTCATGTAGACCGTCGAAATGTTGAGACGCTTGTCGGCGCAGACGGCTTCCATCACCTTGTGGCCATCGATGCCGGCGGCCTTGGCGATGTTGCCGATTTCGTTGGCGAACGAAATTTTCACGGCGTGCCAGGTGTTGTTGGCATACTTGATCGCCTCGGCGGTCTTGATGTCGACCAGGAATTCCGGCGACGTCAGTTTCGAATTGATTACGCGCAGGCGGCTCAGGGTTTCGTCATCCTTGATCCCCAGCACGATGACGGCGGGGTTTTCATAGTCGGCGATCGCCGTCGCTTCGCGCAGGAACTCGGGATAGTAGGCGATGCCGAAATCGACGCCGGCCTTCTTGCCGCTGGCGCGTTCCAGAATCGGGATCACGGTCTTGTCCATGGAGCCCGGCAGCATGGTCGAGCGCATGACCACCGAGTGGTACCCTGCCTTCTGGCCAATGGCCTTGCCGATGTCTTCTGCGACCGCGGCGACATAGGACAGATCAAGGTTGCCGTTGCGCAGGCTGGGCGTGCCAACGCAGACGATGCTAAGATCAGTATTGTCGATGGCGTAAACGGCGCTGGTGCCGGCGGTCAGCAGACCGTCGTCGACTGCGCCCTTCAAAAGCTCCGGCAGGCCGGGCTCGACGATCGGGGAGATGCCCTTGCCGAGGGAGTCGGCCTTCGCCTGGTTTACGTCGACCGCATGAACGGAAAAACCATCCTTGCAGATACAGGCGGCGGTAACAGCACCGACATACCCGATACCAAAAATGCTGACGCGCGGCTTGGATACTGAAGTCATAGTCAAATCCCCGAAAAACTCAAAAAATCCGTAAACACAAACTTAACTCACATTTATGTCACATTTATTTCGCATCGCAGCATATATCTTGCTGCGTCGCGGTGCGTTCATTTCACTTTGTTGAATTAATCAGACATGTAGCGTTATTTACCGTGGTGCGATGTTGATTTTATACGTTTATTTTCAGAAACTTCCCATTTTGGCGAGTTGTGTCGCAGAAAGTTCGTCTTTTTTACATATTAAGCGAGCGCAAAAAATAGTGTTGCGCAGTGCGGCATGATTTTGGTTAATGGTGACGCGCGATCACACGTGCTTCCAAGGCTAAAACCGAAGATTGCATATCGTTGTAGAGTTTTTTTGACAGAGGGGCGCGCGCCGCCCAGACAGGAACTTACGAAAATGCCGACTCAGATCTTACCGGTCATCATGTCCGGCGGTTCCGGTACCCGGTTGTGGCCTCTGTCGACGCCGACGGCACCGAAACAATTCCACGCCCTGGCGACGGCCAATACCATGATCCAGGAGACGGTCCTGCGACTCACCGGCGACGGCTTCCTGGCGCCGGTGGCGATCTGCGGCCGCAGTCATTTCGACCTGGTAACCGCGCAACTGGAGGCGATCGAGCAAGCGCCTCAGGAAGTGATACTGGAACCCTTCGGACGCAACACTGCGGCTGTGGCGGCCATGGCGGCTCTGAGCGGCCTGGCCCTGGCGCCCGACGCCCTGATCCTTATGGTGCCGGCCGATCACGTGATCGCCCAGCCGGCAGCGTTCCATGACGCCGTTCTGGCCGCCGGTGAGACGGCCAGAACGCGCATCGTCACGTTCGGCATCCAGCCCAGCCATGCCGAGACCGGATTTGGCTATATAGAACGCGGCGCCGAACTGTCGCCGGGCCACTACGAGATCGCGCGCTTCCTAGAAAAGCCGGATTTGGCCACGGCAACTCAATATGTCGCTGGCGGCGCCCATGTTTGGAACGCTGGTATCTTCCTGTTCGCGCCGCAGGTCATGCTGGAGGAACTGGAGCTTCATGCGCCGGCCGTCCTCGCGGCGTGCCGCACGGCCTATGCCGCCGCACGGCGTCGTGGCGTGGCCGTCGAACTTGACGACGGCTTGTTCGGCCAAGTGCCTTCGATCTCGATCGACTATGCGGTCATGGAGCATACGACGCGCTCGGCGGTCGTGCCCTGCGATATCGGCTGGGCGGACGTTGGCGGCTTCCGCGAACTGTGGCGCCTGGCTGACAAGGATCCGCATGGCAATCATGTGAAGGGCGATGCCATCCTGATCGACGCTCAGAACTGCCTGATCCGCAATGACGGCGGTCCCATCGTCGCGGTGATCGACATGGCCGATATCATGGTGGTTTCGACACCGTCCGGCATCCTGATTTCTCCCCTGTCACGCGCCCAGGACGTCAAAAAAGCCGCTGAGGCCGCCAAGTCCTTCCTGGCGGCGGCGGCGGCGCCCTGACCTATTCGACATTCCACTATCAATAAAGACACACGGTCTTGAATGCCAATGCGACCTCTGGCATAAGCCGCGCTTCGAAAGTTTCAGTCCGTAACCAAATCGGTGACGGATGCCGGACTTTTCAAATCTAGACGCTGGCAGACAGATAGCATTGGCATTGCGGGACAGGCTTCCTGGCTCGGAATATCGAATCCATCCCGTCTTTCGGCTCGAACCTTCATTCGCATCAAGTCATTTCCATATAAATGGAAATGGCGTCACCTTAGCCCGCTTGGGCAAATTGGAGCCTGGACTA
>NZ_GL883080.1:816324-817867 GCF_000204015.1 Asticcacaulis biprosthecium C19
AAGGTCGACCTGGTCGACGACGCCGAACTGCTGGAACTGGTCGAAATGGAAGTGCGCGAGCTTCTGTCGTCCTACCAGTTCCCGGGCGACGATATCCCCATCACCATGGGCTCGGCCAAGGCCGCGACCGATGGCGTCAACCCGGACATCGGTGAAAAGCAAATCCTGGCTCTGATGGAAACCGTCGACGCCTACATCCCGCAGCCGGAGCGTCCGATCGACCTGCCGTTCCTGATGCCGGTCGAAGACGTGTTCTCGATCTCGGGCCGTGGTACGGTCGTCACCGGCCGTGTCGAACGCGGCATTGTCAAGGTTGGCGAAGAAGTCGAAATCGTCGGCATCCGTCCGGTGCAAAAGACGATCTGCACCGGCGTCGAAATGTTCCGCAAGCTGCTGGACCAGGGCCAAGCCGGCGACAACGTCGGTCTGCTGCTGCGCGGCACCAAGCGTGAAGACGTCGAACGTGGCCAAGTTCTCTGCAAGCCCGGCTCGATCAAGCCGCACAGCAAGTTCGTGGCTGAAGCCTACATCCTGACCAAGGAAGAGGGCGGCCGTCACACCCCGTTCTTCACCAACTACCGTCCGCAATTCTACTTCCGCACCACGGACGTGACCGGTATCGTGCGTCTGAAGGAAGGCGTGGAAATGATCATGCCGGGCGATAACGCCGAACTGGACGTTGAACTGATCACCCCGATCGCCATGGAAGAGAAGCTGCGCTTCGCTATCCGTGAAGGCGGCCGCACCGTCGGCGCCGGCGTCGTGTCGAAGATCGTCGAATAGTAAAAGGCGAGGGGGCCTCGGGCCCCCTCGACCCCCGTTACTCGGCGGTGCCGGTCAGAGATTGAACGGCAAACAGACATACAAACTGAAACCCCCTTGGGCTGAAAAGGCCCAAGGGGGTTTCAGTTTGTATTTTTGCTTCTCGTTGAACCCCGATCAACGCTATCGAGTTTCGGGGTCCAGGGGTCTGAGACCCCTGGCCTTATTCCTGTATCGATGACCTTTTTTACCGGCCTTTAATTTGCCAAGAATTTGACATGTGCTATGGTGCAATATGGGCCGTTCACATCACCTGACGTCTAAGACCATTTTCCTGGCACTGACCTTGTGCGGCCTGGGCCTGTCGGGCTGTGAGCACATGTACGGCGGGGTTGACGCCGGCGTGGCCAGTGTCGGCGCCGTCAAGCGCGCAGACAATCTGTACGACGTCGTCTATATGGGCAACGACAAGACAGCCCCCGAATACCGCCGCGCCATGGCCATGAAACAGTCGGCCGAGCTGTGCAAGTCCCAGGGCTTCCAGTACGTCAAGGCCAGCGATACCCAGGTCTTCTCGACCTTCGAATCGCCGGAAAAACTTCCCGCGAGCGAGGCGCCCCAGGTGACGCTTCAGGTCTCCTGCCACGCGGTTCAGGACGCCGACAGCATTGTCGCGGTTGATTCGGTCATCGCCAGCATTACGTCGCAATACACCACCAACTAACACAAGCCGCGAAAGTCTTGATATCGCGGATTGGCAAGCGCTCCACAGAACGTACTC
>NZ_GL883081.1:0-4175 GCF_000204015.1 Asticcacaulis biprosthecium C19
TTTCACAAATCCCGCTGGTAGCGGGCCTTCATTTGCTAGGGTTGATCTTTGTAAGGTTGCGGCCCGTAGCACAGTCCGTGCTACGGGCCAAGAGGGTTTTTAGGCGTACTTCTTGATCACTTCGTCAGCGACGTGCTGCGGCACGGGCTCGTAGTGGTCATAGGTCATGGAGAACTGGGCGCGACCTTGCGACATACCGCGCAGGGTGTTCACATAACCGAACATGTTGGCCAGCGGCACGAAGGCATCGACGACGATGGCGTTGCCGCGCATGTCTTGCCCCTGGATCATACCACGACGGCCGTTCAGATCGCCGATGACCGAACCCAGGTACTCTTCCGGGGTCACGACTTCGACCTTCATGATCGGTTCCAGCAGACGCGGACCGGCCTTGTCGCGCAGTTCCTTGAACGCTGCGCGCGCGGCGATTTCGAAGGCCAGGACCGAGGAGTCGACATCGTGGTAGGCGCCATCGGTCAGGGTGACCTTGAAGTCGATCAGCGGGAAGCCGGCCAGCAGGCCGTTTTCCTTGGACGTTTCGAAGCCCTTGACGACGCCCGGGATGTATTCCTTGGGCACGTTACCGCCAACGATGGCCGATTCAAACACGAAGCCGGAGCCGGGCTCGCCGGGCTCGACCGTCACCTTGATGCGGGCGAACTGGCCGGTACCACCGGTCTGCTTCTTGTGGGTGTAGTCGATGTCAGCCTTGCGGGTGATCGATTCGCGATAGGCAACCTGCGGCGCGCCGATATTGGCTTCGACCTTGTAGGTCCGCTTCAGGATGTCGATCTTGATGTCGAGGTGCAGTTCGCCCATGCCCTTCAGGATCGTCTGGCCCGACTCGTGGTCGGTCGAAACGGTGAAGGACGGATCTTCGGACGCCAGCTTGGCCAGGGCAACGCCCAGCTTTTCCTGGTCGGCCTTCGACTTGGGCTCGACGGCGATTTCGATAACCGGCGCAGGGAACTCCATGCGTTCCAGAATGACAGGCGACTTCATCGGGTCGCACAGGGTGTCACCGGTACGGGTGTCCTTGAGGCCGGCCAGGGCGACGATGTCGCCGGCATAGGCTTCCTTGATATCCTGACGGTCGTTAGAGTGCATAAGCAGCATGCGGCCGACGCGCTCTTTCTTTTCGCGCGTCGTGTTCAGCAGGCCCATGCCGGTTTCCAGCTTGCCCGAGTACAGACGGCAGAAGGTCAGCGAGCCGACGAACGGGTCGTCCATGATCTTGAAGGCCAGCATGGCCAGCGGCTCTTCGTCCGAAGCCTTGCGGACGACGTCTTCTTCGGTCTTGTAGTCGATGCCATGGGTCGGCGGAACGTCCGACGGCGACGGCAGGTAGTCGACGACGGCGTCGAGCAGGGTTTGAACGCCCTTGTTCTTGAAGGCCGAACCGCACAGGATCGGATAGAAGGCAGCGTTCAGAACGGCCTTACGGATGCACTTCTTCAGCACTTCTTCCGACGGCTCGGTGCCTTCGAGATAGGCTTCCATGGCTTCGTCGTCGAGTTCGACGGAATTGTCGATCAGATACTGGCGGGCTTCGAGGGCCTTGTCGAGCAGGTCGGCCGGGATTTCTTCGTCACGGTAGTTGGCGCCCAGGGCATCGTTGTCCCAGACAACGGCCTTCATGCGGACCAGGTCAACCAGGCCCGACAGGGTGTTTTCGGAACCGATCGGGAACTGGATCGGCACAGCCTTGGCGCCGAGACGGTCGCGGATCGACTGGACCGACTTATCGAAGTCGGCGCCGATCTTGTCCATCTTGTTGACGAACACGATGCGCGGCACCTTGTACTTGTCAGCCTGGCGCCAGACGGTTTCGGTCTGCGGCTCGACACCGGCATTGCCGTCAAGAACAGCGACCGCGCCGTCGAGGACGCGCAGGTTGCGTTCGACTTCGATGGTGAAGTCGACGTGGCCCGGGGTGTCGATGATGTTCAGACGCTTGCCCAGCCAGAAGGTCGTGGTGGCAGCGGAGGTAATGGTGATACCGCGTTCCTGCTCCTGCTCCATCCAGTCCATGGTGGCGGCGCCGTCGTGGACTTCGCCGATCTTGTGGCTCTTGCCCGTGTAATACAGGATGCGCTCGGTGGTCGTGGTCTTGCCGGCGTCGATGTGCGCCATGATACCGAAGTTACGATAGTCTTCGATCTTATGTGTGCGGGGCATGGGAGTAGCCTCAGGATAAAAAGATGGTTGCCCTAACGCTTCGCTGCTTTAGGGCTTGTTTCCTTGCCCTAACGCTTCGCTGCTTCAGGGCTTGTTTCCTTGCCCTAACGCTTCGCTGCTTCAGGGCACTGTTTCAGGTGCAAAGTCGCGGGCGGTTTAACTCAAACCGCCCGCGCCTCAAAGCAAAATTTTCGCGCTTGCAAAAACGTTGGAATTACTAACGCCAAGCCTTCTCTTACCAACGATAGTGCGAGAATGCGCGGTTGGCTTCAGCCATCTTGTGCGTGTCTTCACGCTTCTTGACGGCGGTGCCGCGATTGTTGGCGGCGTCCAGCAGTTCGCCGGCCAGCTTTTCGGTCATGGTGTTTTCACCGCGCTTGCGAGCAGCGTTGACCAGCCAGCGGATGGCCAGGGCGCGACGGCGGTCAGGACGGACTTCGACGGGGACCTGGTAGGTCGCACCACCGACGCGGCGCGAACGCACTTCGATCGACGGCGAGACATTGTCCAGGGCGGCGTGGAAGGTTTCCAGCGCGGTGGCATCTTTCTTCTTGGCAATCAGGATGTCGAAAGCACCATAGATGATGTTTTCGGCAACGGCTTTTTTGCCTTCGTACATGACGTAGTTCATGAACTTGGTGACGACCAGATCACCGAACTTGGGGTCCGGCAGGACGTCGCGCTTCTCTGCGCGGTGACGACGTGACATATGATCTGTTCCTTACTTAGGACGCTTCGCGCCGTAGTGCGAACGGCGTTGCTTACGGTTCTTGACGCCTTGCGTGTCGAGCACGCCGCGCAGGATGTGATAACGGACGCCCGGAAGGTCCTTGACGCGGCCGCCGCGGATCAGGACCACGGAGTGTTCCTGCAGGTTGTGGCCTTCACCGGGGATGTAGCACACGGCTTCGATCTGCGAGGTCAGACGGACCTTGGCGACCTTACGCAGAGCCGAGTTCGGCTTCTTCGGCGTGGTGGTGTAGACGCGGGTGCAGACGCCGCGGCGCTGCGGGCAGCCCTTCAGGGCCGGCACCTTGTTGCGCTTGGGCTTCGGCTGGCGAGGCTTGCGAATAAGCTGGTTGACTGTGGGCATTAAATCTCGTGCCTTGATTTAGGAAGCCTGTGCCGTTTGGCCGGAGGACTTCGGTTGCGGTTTTACCGTTTCTGAGGGTCCGACCATCACTGCAGTGTTTTGAAAAACACAAAAGCCGCAACCTGCGCTATGGAGGTTACGGCGGGGACACAGCCCCTGCATAGGATGGATCGGGAGAGCTTCTGAGGGCCGCCTCGAAAATGATGGCCGGGCTATAGAGGACAAGCCATACCCCGTCAAGCGTTAATCGGAATCAGGAGTTCAGGTATTCTTTGAAGTGATCTGAATGTTTCTGCCGAAAGTCTTCATAGACCTTAAGCCACTCCGCCATGGGCAGAAAGCGTTCTCCCCATTCCTCGTACGAAATATCGTCTTCAACGATGTAGACGATCCAACCATCGACAAGTTTGGAAAGCCGCCGCATTTCGAGCACCTGCTCGTCAGTCACAACTGTGCCCCGGAATATCCGACTGTTGCCAGGTTCGGAGATCATCGCCCAAAGCCGATACTCGTTGTGATTGATCCAGCCGGCGAATATGGCCTCTTCACTTATATCGCTCATCAACTCGTAAAGTCTGCGTTGATCTTCCGTCAGCCGCATAGCCTGCTGAGCACGTCGAACCTCCCCTTCAGCAAGTATGCTTTCAGCCGTCACGTCAGCAAATTCGCCATCGTCTAATTCCTTGGCACTGATGGCCAGGAGTTCGTGCAGATAGTTATGAGGCGATGTTCCGCCGTCAGCCCCTTCCCCGCCTTGCCTCGGCGTAAATGTTTTCTCGTCAGACATTCCGACCTCCGAAAGGAAGGGTATCCTCGCCCCTATATTTGTCAAACCCAGAGTGCATGCCTCGCCCCAGTCCTTTCTGGGTCACGACTACAGAACCAGCCATACTCCTTATCTCTA
>NZ_GL883081.1:4196-33209 GCF_000204015.1 Asticcacaulis biprosthecium C19
AGGTGGCCGCAAGCGACAGCGCGCGGTCGGAGGGGGGATTTCCAGGCTCAAAACGGTCAGAAACGGATGTCGGTGACGGACGAAACGCCGAAGATCCTCGCCGCCTTAACAAACCTGTAGGCCAATTCAGCTACAACAGTCCTTATGAAGGCGGCGCCTGTCAAAATCCGAAACCTGATGCCGCTGGCTGGCTGGATTTTCATGTCCATCTGGATGAGTTTCCTCTGCCTGATGACCTGGGTCTTCCTGCGCGACGGCGGCTTCGGCCAGTTCTCCCAGCCGGTAGAAACCGGTATCGTCCTGCTGTTCTGGGTCTTCGGCGCAGCCGGGAGTACCCACGCGTTCAAGCCGCCTCTGGTTCACGCCACCATCACACATGACGACATTACCGTACACCAACGTTGGCCATGGAAAACCGAAACAGAACGCTTTCGGCCACACGACGTCGAACCGCCTGCCATCCACACCGCCAAGGACAGCGACGGTGACAACTTTTTCCGCCTGGTGCTGACCACACCGAAGGGACACGACGTCACTCTGAGCGAAAGCCACGACCGCACCCAGATCGAAACCCTGCTAGGCCGGGTCATGGCGCACTTCCGCCGCTAGAGCCGTGTGGCATTACCCTGAACCACCCTCGCCTCTCCTTGCGTGCATAATATTCTAACACGGACCACACGGACTTCGTGTCTGTTCTTACGCCGCGCAGCGGCCTTGCCTACCTAAGTTTTTACTACTGCTGCGCGGTTTCATGTAAACATTGAAGTCCGTGTGGTCCGTGTGGTCCGTGGGGTCCGTGGTAAAAAAATTCTATAAAACACGGCGGATGATTCAGGCTAAGTCATTCCGACCTGGCTATTCGCCTTCGTAGACGATCTCGGCATCGTGCCAGCTATCAAGTTCGTTATAACTTTGACCGTTGCGGCTAATGGTCAACTGATCATCACCCGTCCAACGCACATCGATCCCGTCCGTTCCATCATAGGCGGCCACGTCCTTGTGCGGATCCAGCATATTGCCACGATCATGGATCACCACAACAAAAGCTTCCTCGGTCGTAGCCCCGCAGTTGCGCTGCTCGACGGTTGCGGAATAGCGGCCGCCTGGCGAGGTCCCCTTCTCATGCACGATATTATCGCAAACACCGGCGCATCCGCTCAGTCCCAGCGCCACAAACAGCAGCAAAATCCGCATCATCCCACCTCCCCTGCCTTTATGCGGCAGGCCAGGACGAAAATCTAGCGGGCTTTCACCAACACCTGAACGGTCTTGGGGGCCAGATTTATCGTCGCCTGGCCGGTCTTGTCGCTACTCACCTCAGGCGGCGCAGCCACATCCGGCGCCTTGAAGGCCTGCCCGAAGCGGCCATTCTTCACCCCGGTATCCACCGTCACGGACTGCACTGTATCCGACACATTGATCGCCACCACGACCGTCTCATTCGCATCCGTTCGCGAGAAGGCCAATACCGGATCGCCGGCCTTGGACAACAGCTTGAACGTCCCCGTCGCCAGCACCGGATGGGCCTTCCGAACACTGTAAACCGCCCGATAAAATTCCAGGATCGACGACGGATCACCGGTTTGAGCGTCGACATTCATGGTCGCGAAATTGATCGCCGGGTCGCGATACGGATGCGCCCCTGAGAAGCCGGCTGCGGGCTTTTCACCCGACCACGACATCGGTGAGCGGATGCCGGGATCATTATAGGTCCCGCCATTGCTCATGCCGATCTCTTCGCCGTAATAACCGAACGGCGTCGCCGACACCAAGATCGAGGCCGCCGCCGCGACCTTGTAATTGGCATCGCCATTGACGCCGAACTGGTTCGTCAACCGGTCACCGACGTAGGCGTCATGGCTCTGCAACGCCAGGGGCATCAGGTCGCGCCGCGGGTCTTCCAGGAAGCTAATGACTTCCGGCGCAACCACGCCCTTCTTGATGCCGGCAATCAAAGGCTGCTGGACGCCATAGGCAAAGGCCGTACAAACATCGAGATACAACTCGCGGCCTTCCGACACTTCACAGATCAGGTAGCGATTGTCGTACTGGTCGACGACGTCCTTGAACGCCTTGACGATACCGGGGTTGCCGGGGTTGTTGAAATAGGATGATCTGCCCTCTTCCAGCAACATCGTCACGGCATCAAGCCGGAACCCGTCCACGCCCATATTGGACCAGAATCGCATCGAATCCTGAAGATAGGTCACGACCTTCGGTTGCGCAGATTGAGGTCCGGCATGGTGGTGTCGAAGACGCCGTAATACAGTCCCTGCCCGCCCGCTACGACCTTGTCCGCCGGCTTCCACGGATCGTTCCAGTAGGCGCCGCTGACGCCACGCATGCTCTGGTCGTACCAGCCAGGATTGCTGTCGGCGAACAGATACCAGTCACGGTACGGGCTGATTTTGGACTTGGCGGCCTCCACGAAAAGGGCATTGCCGCTGCCCGAATGGTTGACGACGAAGTCGATGATAACGCCGATACCGCGTTTGTGCGCCTCATCCAGGAATTCCTGGAAATCGGCCATGCTGCCGTAGTCGGGATTGACGGCGCGATAGTCGTTGACGGCGTAGCCGTGGTCGCCGTCCTGCGACGGGTTCATCGGCATCAGCCAGATCCCCGTAATGCCCAGATCCCGCAAATAATCGAGCTGCGACGTCATACCCTTGAAGTCGCCGATTCCGTCGCCATTGCTGTCCTTGTACGAGCGGACGAAGATCTCGGTAAAGACGGCAGTCCGGTTCCAGTCCTTGGGCAAGGCGCTCGTCTTCTTGAGGACGGGCACGGGCGAGACATCGATCTGAGCCTGGGCAGTGCCCGCCAGGATGAAAGCAAGCGCGGCCGCGCCGAAAATAGCCTTCAATTTCATAGTCGAGCTCCCTGCCCTGTTTTATGGCCGCAGGTGTGCCACGGGTAGGCCCGGTTGCCTACTTGAATACGTATGCGCGACTTATCTCGCCGCCCATGCTCCGGCATGTCTTTGTTACAGCGGACTGTGGCAGAATTCCTGTGCTATAAGGCACTATGATATCGATCCAAAACATCGACCACGTGGTCTTCCGCGTCCGCGATCTCGATCGCTCGGTCAAGTTCTACATGGATGTCCTGGGAGCGCAGTTCGAACAGCACCAGACCCACGTTGACCTGTACCAACTGCGTGTCGGCACGTCCCTGATTGACCTGGTCCCGGTCGACGGCGTCATCGGCAGAAAGGGCGGTCCCGCCCCCGGCCCGGACGGCCACAATGTCGATCACGTCTATTTCCGAGTGGCCCCGTGGGACGAAGCCGGCATCATAGCCCACCTCTCCGCACACGGCATCATCGCTGAGGTCGCCAACCGTTACGGCGCCGACGGCGTAGGCCCGTCCATCTACCTGACCGATCCCGACGGCAATCGTCTGGAACTGAAAGGTCCGGCCGTCACCCCTCCGGTGGAGCCTTCAGGCGGCTGAAGCTGTGTGACAATGCCCAATAGGCAAACGCCGCGACAAAGAAGGCTGGCAGTGTCGCTCCGGCCGTGGGCAGCCACGTATGGAAGTACTGATAGGTAGCAATGCCAAAGCCCCATGCGACGAAGGCCGACAGGTGCACGCCGTAGGTAAAGCGGTAAATACCGAACGGATTGCGGACATCGTCAGCAACAATCTTCCGCTGACGGACGACAAAATGGTCAATCAGCATCACCGCGAACAACGGCGTGAACACACCCCCGATCCCGTAAAGGAAGTTGAGGAACTTACCCATTGGCACAAACAGGGCAATCAGGGTGCTTAACAAGCCGAAGCCAACGACCAGATACGTCATTTTGACGGGAAACAGGGTCCCCGTCGAGGTTGCCGCCGAAAAGATATCGGCAAACACATTATCCGTCTCATCGATCAGGATCAGCAGCAGGGCCAGCCCGCCACCGGTCGCGGCCAGGGCCGCGAGCAGCAACCCATCGGGATTGCCGTGCGCCGTCAGGGCAAACGCAGCGCCCAGACTGTAGAACCAGATATTGGCCAGCAGATAGCCGCCCGCACTGCCTTTCAGCATGCCGCCCGGTGACTTGCCAAAGCGCGAATAATCGGCGATCAGCGGCAGCCAGCTCAGCGGCATGGCGACGACCAGGTCGATACCCGACGCCAGCGACAACGTCCCGTCGCCCGGCCGGGCGAACAACTGGCTCCAGTCGGTACGCGACAGCAGCGACCAGCTCATCCACGCCGCCCCAGCCAGCAGCAGCCACAAACCCCAGTGGCGCAGGAACCGGCGCACCACGCTCAATGGCCCCGCCAGCGCCAATCCCGTCGCGGCCGCGCCGAACAGGATAGTCCACACCACCGGCCAATGAAGACCGAAATTGCGCTGCACCAGGGCATCGGCGGCATCGCGCATGGCGATGATTTCGAACGCCCCCCATCCGACCAGTTGCACGATATTGATAATGGCGGCGACACCGGCGCCGCGCACACCCAGGGTCGGCCGCAAAGACGCCATGGCCGACAGGCCGGTATCACTACCGACCACGGCGGCCAGTCCCAGCAACCCGGCCCCCACCAGGCTGCCGACAAAAATCGCGACCAGGGCCGCCCCCATCGACAGGCCGGGGACCAGAAAACTACCGGCTTCCAGCACCAGAAGCCCGATCCCCAGACTGAACCACAACGAAAAAGCGTCACGCGGCGTAAAGGTACGCCGCCCGTCGGGCACAGGCGTCAGTGGATCATAGGCATCGCGTTCGGAAGGATCGGCCATGGTGCCTCACGGTACAAACCATGCGTTGTACCGTGAGTCCGCTGTAGCGCAACGCCTACCGGTTTCCGCCGATCAGGTCGCCGAGGCCGCCCAGGACCGAGCCCTCGCCACGGTTAGGACCGGCGCCGCCGGCAACCGCCGCGATCCGCCCGGCCAGGCGTGAGAACGGCAGCGACTGGATCCACACCTTGCCCGGTCCGGTCAGTTGCGCAAAGAACACCCCTTCGCCGGCGAACAACATCGACTTGATGCCGCCGGCCTGGATCAGATCGAAATCGACCGTATCGGTAAAGGCGGCGATACAACCGGTATCGACGTGCAGTTGCTCCCCGGCCTTCAGTTCACGTTCGACCACCATGCCGCCGAACTGAACGAACACCCAGCCGTCGCCTTCCAGCTTTTGCATGATGAAACCTTCGCCACCAAACAGACCGGTCATGATCCGCTTCTGGAAAGCGATGCCCAACGACACGCCCTTGGCCGCGGCCAGGAAAGAGTCCTTCTGACAGATCAACCGCCCGCCGACATCCGACAGTTTCAGCGGCACGATGGCACCCGGCACCGGCGCGGAAAAAGCGACCCTCGCCTTGCCGTGGCCGTTGTGGGTGAAAACGGTCGTGAACAGGGATTCACCGGTGATCAGCCGCTTGCCGGCGCCCAACAGCGCGCCCATAAAGCCGCCACCCTGCTGGCCCGAAGCGTCCCCGAACACGGTCGTCATGCCGACGGACGCATCCTTCCACACCATGGCGCCGGCTTCAGCGATGGCACTTTCGCCCGGATCGAGTTCGATCTCGACGAACTGGAGTTCCTGGCCCTTGATCTCGAAATCGATATCGTCAGCGACGCCGGAACTGCGGTGATGATGCGTCGTGGGAACAGATGAGCCGAACATGCGAATCCTCCTTGGATGGGTCAGGGAAGATGTAGCGCGTGACGCGGCAAAATAAAGGCCCTACTCGGTCACATAGTGCACGCGGATATCGCGATAATGCGGACGGAAGCTCCACACCCGGCCGCCCGACTTGGTCAGGACGACCCTGTCGTCGCCGTCCCAGCGGATGCGCACGAAAGCCGCCTCGTCGAAACTGGCCAGGGCCGGGACATTGCCGGCGCCCCCCGGGGCGTAGACCAGAACGCGACGGTTCGGCGCGGCGCCGGCACAGGTAACGAGCACGGATTCCAGGACGTAGGCGCCGTCGGGCGACATGCGTGTCTCGCTGTCGCTGCGGCTACACATGGGCGTCATGGCGCGATCATACAGCGTATAGACCCCGCCAATAACGGCCGTCAGGGAAATCGCCGCAGCTATGCCGGCAAACCAGTACCAGTGGTGCTTTTCGCGCGGGTGAGCATAGCCATGGGCGTGGTGATACTCGTCGTAAGCGCCGACCTTAAGGTGCAGGTCCAATTCGTCGACCGGCCGCGAAGTGTGTCGGGCGGGCATGATTTACCTCGGTGGCGTTAAACGCCCTGGGGACAGACTGTGGATAAGTCTGCGCCTCAGGGCTTAACGAAGCCTCAACGTGAACAAACGGGGTGCTGTCGTCCAAACAGCCTATTCGTTTTTCTTGACCTTCCCGCCTTTGGTTCTATGCTTGGGAATAGTTCACCGGGGTGTCCGCGCGTTTGAGGCGGGCTGAGACGAGGCGAAAGTGCCTTAAACCCGCCGAACCTGATCCGGGTCATGCCGGCGAAGGGAGTTGGATACGCTTAACCCAGAATGCTCTCAAGCAGCGAAGCGATAGAGCAGACCAAGTCGAGCGCCCGCAATCTACGCGCATGATCCCTTTACAGCCCTCAAGCAGCGAAGCGGTAGGGCAAATAAAATGCAAAGGGATTGCACAATGAACAAGCCGCTCGAACACAAGACCGTTACGGTCGAAGCCTCCCCCATTCCGGGCTCGCACAAGGTCTATCAATCCGGGACGCTCCACCCCGACATCCGCGTCCCGTTCCGTGAGGTCTGTGTCCACGCCTCCGCCAACGAAGCCCCCCTGACCATCTACGATTCGTCGGGCCCCTATACTGAAGCCGGCTTTGTTCCGGATATCTCGAAGGGTCTCCCCAGACTTCGCGAATCCTGGATACGTCAACGCGGCGACGTCGAAGAGATCGTCGCCCGCGAAGTCAAACCCGAAGACAACGGTAACGTCTCCGCCGGCAAGCTGGCCCCCCAGTTCCCCAACCTCCCCAAGGTCCTGCGCGCCAAGGATGGCCAGTCGGTCACCCAGCTCGAATATGCCCGCCGCGGCATCATTACCCCCGAGATGGAATACATCGCCATCCGCGAAAACCTGCGCCGCGCCCACGACGCCGAGGTCATCCGCGACGGGGAGGATTTCGGCGCCGAAATCCCCGACTTCATCACCCCGGAATTCGTCCGAGACGAAGTCGCCCGCGGCCGTGCCATTATCCCGGCCAATATCAACCACCCGGAAGTCGAACCGATGATTATCGGCCGAAACTTCCTGGTCAAGATCAACGCCAATATCGGCAATTCGGCTGTCACCTCCTCGATGGAGGAAGAAGTCGAAAAGATGGTCTGGGCCATACGATGGGGCGCGGACAACGTCATGGACCTGTCGACCGGCCGCAACATCCACAACATCCGCGAATGGATCATCCGCAACTCCCCCGCCCCCATCGGCACCGTGCCGATCTACCAGGCGCTGGAAAAGGTCAACGGCGTCGCCGAGGACCTGACCTGGGAAGTCTATCGCGACACCCTGATCGAACAGGCGCAACAGGGCGTCGACTACTTCACCATCCATGCCGGCGTCCGCCTGGCCTATATCCACCTGACCGCCAAGCGCGTCACCGGCATCGTCTCGCGCGGCGGCTCGATCATGGCCAAGTGGTGCCTGGCCCACCACAAGGAAAACTTCCTCTACACTCACTTCGACGAGATTTGCGACATCATGCGCGCCTATGACGTCTCGTTTAGCTTGGGCGACGGCCTGCGCCCCGGCTCGATCGCCGACGCCAACGACGCCGCCCAGTTCGCCGAACTGGAAACCCTGGGCGAACTGACCCAGATCGCCTGGAAGAAAAACGTCCAGGTCATGATCGAAGGCCCCGGCCACGTGCCGATGCACAAGATCAAGGCCAATATGGACAAGCAGCTCAAGACCTGCGGCGAAGCCCCCTTCTATACGCTTGGGCCACTGACGACCGACATCGCGCCTGGCTATGACCACATCACATCGGCCATCGGCGCCGCTATGATCGGCTGGTACGGCACAGCCATGCTCTGTTACGTCACGCCGAAGGAGCACCTGGGCCTGCCCGACCGCAAGGACGTCAAGGACGGGGTCATCGCCTACAAGATCGCCGCCCACGCCGCCGACCTGGCCAAGGGCCATCCGGGCGCGCGCATGTGGGACGACGCCATGAGCCGAGCCCGCTTCGAGTTCCGCTGGGAGGACCAGTTTAACTTAGGGCTGGATCCGGAAACGGCGCGTGCCTTCCACGACGAAACCCTGCCCAAAGAAGCGCATAAGACAGCGCACTTCTGCTCCATGTGCGGCCCGAAATTCTGCTCGATGAAGATCAGCCAGGAGGTGCGCGAATTCGCCGCCAACATGACCGATAACGAACGGGCGGATATCGAAGCCGGCATGGCCGAGATGTCGCACAAGTTCAAGGAACTGGGCAGCGAGATCGACGTCAAAACCTCGGCGGAGTGAGACACGACTTAGCTATTCCGTCGGGGGATTAATTATGTATGGCCTGCTTCACGTTCGTACTGGCCTTCACGAGAAGCGCTGTCCGGTTCATTCGACCATGCGTCGCGCACTTTTGTGGATTGGCTCGATCACAGCGATTGCCTTGTCTTCGGCATGCGAAAGCAACTCTACGGATTCAGAGCGCTCGCATCTGCCCAGCGGGCTGGAAGCAGGAGCGGTTGTTTCCGGATCTGTCGACAGAACACTGACCTATGAAACCGGGCTAATTGTCTTCGAATTGCCTGATGCGTTCGCCGTAAAAATCGGGAATCGCGGACTTTCCGCACTCAACCAATTGCCTAAGACAAGCCGTGGCTCGCGCTCCACTTATGGACCCTGGCAAGAAACGCCTGTCATTAAGAAATCGACCGCCGATGTTGACGCCTATTCAAATTATAGTTTCGACGCGCTCAATGAATTCAAATGTCTCGACTCCCAAAGCAAATGGAAAGACAACAAGCCCTTTTGCAAGGCCCTGGCAAGTCCAGGCAGTTTTTACACTATTGGATCAGATTCAGAAATAGTGATTGTTTTTCCTGATCAAAAGCTCATTGCATACGCAATACACGATCAATAAAAGACCGACACACTCAATTTTGGAAAATACAAATGTTCAATACCATTGAGATTACATTGCTTTATAAGTACGGTACAACGACTCCTTCAGCCGATCCGAATGAACGAATTAGACCGAATGACAGTTCTGATTCAGAAATTCATTATGATGCCGTTGAATATATGATCACCGGAGGTGGCCGTTATGCCTAAGGTTGCTCGCGATCCGACTCGCGCCCAAGCACGCCAGCACATCGGCCAGGGACTTCTCGTCCTTGACCGGGGACTTGCGTTGCCGCGCCTTCGGATTGGCATCCGAAAACAAAACGGACTTGATATAGGTGCCGAGCGAGATATTGCCCGCCCGGTCTCTCAACCAGGCGCGTTCACGGTCGGTCAAGCGAAGCGAATAAGGCGCTTCGCCTGATTTCTTCTTGTCAGGGGGAGTCATCAGCGGCTCTTTCTGCCGACGATCACGGACGAAAAAGAAACGCGAAAGCCGCTAGGGCTTTGGCGCTCTTCTCTTTCTCGCTAAAGAAATCGTGATGTCACAGGCGTTGAAGAGCAGATCGAAACGCTGGCTTCTTTCTTCTTCGCCCCCTTGCGGGGTATCGTTCTCTGTACCATCCGCCTCAAGGGTAGCCATGGTTTGAGACGTCAAATCATGGGCACCGGCATTTGCGGGGGATGATGAATAGGAAACATCTCCCTTCAGCCCCCAAAGAAGGCAGGCCGAAGGGAGAGGGAGAGACTTGTTTATCAATCCGGTTAAGCCAACGTCCTGACCTTCGGTTCCCGATCATAATATCGGGTTCCCGCGGCCCCTACAAAATCGTCCAGTAACACCACGCCTGCGTCATGCTCGACGCCAGCCTTTTTCAACAACGGATGGCTCTCGGTCGTATGACCGATCGCCTTCAGGTGCACATAGGCATTGGTCAGCCATTCCACCGCCGCGCTTTCCTTAAGCAGTGCCTTGGTTCCATCGTCCGACAGTACCACCGCTACACCGTCATACAGCTGCGACGGTGAGCCCGCCAACTGCCCGTCGGCCTTCATGTCCTTGCCGTCCGACAGCTTGGCGCCGCCGACCTTGGGCGCGACAATGACCGCCTTGCCGCCGGCGTCGACGATGGCCTTCTTGACCTTGGCTATGGCCGCCGCATCCGAACCATCCGCGATCAGGATACCAAACTGGCGCCCCTCCAACATCGGCTTGGCGTTCTTCTGGATCGACAAAGCATCCGAAGCCGGCAAATCCACCGGCTCGCGCGCGGCCGGATTCTTCTTCGGCAGTGGAATATTCATCCCGTCCGCCACACGCTGCGCCAGGCCGTCATCGACGTTGCGAAGATTGGCCACCATGCGTGCCTGCACGGCCGCAATCCCGACTTTCGACAGCTCGAACACGAACGACGATGCGATATGGGCCTGTTCCGACTCCGTCTGCGACAGCCAGAACAGCCGCGCTTGCGAGTAGTGATCGGCGAACAGATCCGGCCGCACCCGCAGCTTATCCCCCTGCTCCTCCTGCCCATCCGCCGCAACAAAGGTCTTGAAGCCGGTCATCGGACATTCCCGCGGCCCGCTGACCTCGCCGTTCTCGCTCAGCGAGTTCGGCTCATAATTGGCCCGCCCCTTGGGCACCGTCATCTGCATATGACCATCACGCTGGAAGTTCATGACCGGGCATTTCGGCGCATTGATCGGCAGTTGATGGAAGTTGGTGCTCCCCAGCCGCTTCAACTGCGTGTCCAGATAGGAAAACAGCCGGCCCTGCAACAGCGGGTCGTTGCTGAAATCGATCCCCGGCACGATATTGGCTGGGCAATAGGCAACCTGCTCAGTCTCGGCAAAGAAGTTATCCGGATTACGGTCCAGCACCATCCGACCGACGATCTTAACCGGCAAAACCTCCTCCGGGATCATCTTGGTGGCGTCCAGCACATCGTACGGCAAGCCATCGGCAAAGGCCTGATCGAACAACTGCACCCCCAACTCCCATTCCGGGAAGTTGCCGGTGTCGATGGCCTCGAATAGATCGCGGCGGTGGTAGTCGTTATCGGCCGCCTGCAGCTTGAGCGACTCATCCCACACCAGCGATTGCAGCCCCAGCTTCGGCTTCCAATGGAACTTGACGAAGGTCGATTTACCCTCAGCATTGACGAAGCGGTAGGTGTGAACGCCGAACCCTTCCATGGTGCGCAGGCTACGCGGGATGGTGCGGTCGGACATGGCCCACATCAGCATGTGGGTGGTCTCGGGCATCAGCGACGCGAAGTCCCAGAAGGTGTCATGGGCCGAACCCGCCTGCGGATAGCCCTTGTCGGCCTCCATCTTGACGGCATGGACCAGGTCGGGGAATTTGATGGCGTCCTGGATGAAGAAGACCGGAATATTGTTGCCGACCAGGTCCCAGTTGCCGGCCTGGGTGTAGAACTTGACGGCAAATCCGCGCACATCTCGCGGCGTATCGACCGATCCGGCGCCGCCGGCCACCGTCGAAAACCGCGTGAACACCGGCACGCGCTCACCGGCCCGCTGGAATAGATCGGCCGTGGTGACATCGGCCAGGCTTTCGGTCAGCTCGAAAAAACCGTGCGCCGCCGAACCGCGGGCGTGAACGATACGTTCCGGAATGCGCTCATGATCGAAGTGGAAGATCTTCTCGCGCAGAACAAAGTCTTCCAGCAGGGTCGGCCCGCGCGCCCCGGACTTGAGACTGTTCTGGTTATCGGAAACGCGGATGCCCTGATTGGTGGTCAGGTGGCCTTCGGGGATGTGCGGTCCCTTCCCCGGAACGTGCTGATGGGTCTCGCCGCCATTGCCGGCGCGGGTGTCGAATGTCTTGTCCATGGGGTCGGCCTCACTGAGATTGTGGGCAGACCATGGCCAAGGCGCCTGTAAGGGCGCAATGAGACGAGACCTTACGGAGATAAGGGCGTGATATGGCCTATTTCGGCGCAGTCCAGTCATCGAGGACGGTAATGGCCCCCTGAACATGCGTAACAATGGCCTTTTGGTAGCTGATGGTAATATCAACCACCGGTTCGACAGCGTCGCTGTCACCGGTTCTATCATGAACCTGTACAGAGGTGATCTTCGCGCCCTGGAATTCCAAAGAGTCGGCGTGGACGACCGTCCCCATGCCCGTCGCCTCCGGCACCCAGTTGCTGTACCTGAACTCACTGAGGACTTCACCGGTGATCGCCGCATTGATCAGCATCGGTGTCGCCTTGCTCCAACGCAAGGTGAAGGTCACCGGCGTCTGGACTCTCCGCCCTGAAGCGCCTGGCACGGTATAGTTAAATCCGATGACCGAATTCCAACCTTCCTTGCCCTTGGCCTGGACGTCGCCCTTGAATTCGCCCTGTTTGCTGCCCTTGATCTGCAGATAGCCTGCATCTGCCGCAGCCACACCCGAGGCCAGAACCAGGCCGGCCGCCAACACCAACGCTCCTGTCAGTACACGCATCTCACCTACTCCCATCTTTCGTACGACTGAGACTGCCACGAGCTCTGCGGTAGCACAACGCCGTTCTGTGCAGGCGTCCCTACTCCGCCGCCTTCGGGAAAGCCGGCAGCTTGGCGATATCGCGCGGATCGTGCTGGATGATCACCGTCGCCTTCAGGTTTTGGGCGATCTTCTTGAACCGGTCCAGTGACGCAAGACTGTCGGCGCGATCGGTATTGAAGCCCGGCACCTCATTACCGTCATAGGCCTCATGGAAGTGCGCCAGGTCGCCGGTAATCAGCACATAGCCCGTCGCCTTCAGCTTCACCAGCAGGCTGTGATGGCCGTCGGTATGGCCCGGCATGTTCAGCATCACCACCGAACCGTCGCCGAAGACATCCTTGTCGCCCGGAACCGGCTCGCTCTTGCCAGCGCCGGAGACCCAGTGGACCAGCGGATCGTCGCTCTTGTTGGCCGCCTTGATCTTGTCCCAGTCGCCCTTGCCCAAGAGCAGGGTCGCCGCCGGAAGATCGCCCGCCTGCCCCGTGTGATCGCCATGGATATGGCTGATACCGACAAACTTGACCGCCTTTGGATCCACGCCCAAGGTCGTCAGTTGCTGCAGGATGGTGGTCTTGACGATCGGAGAGCCGTCATCGCGCTTGGCGCCGGGGCCGAAACCGGCATCCCATAGCAGGTAGTCCTGGCCGTGCTGAATGAGGTAGCATGAGGCAACAAAAGGCTTTTTCACACCATCGAAGCTGTGGGCGTCGGAGAACCACGCCACGTCGCGTTCGCCCATATCACCGCAATCCAGCCGGGTCAGTTTGACCTCGGCCGTTTGGGCCAAGGCCTGAGTATGCCCAAAACCGGCGGTCGCGAACGCAAGAACCAGAGCAAGGGTAAGCGACTTCATGGCATCCTCCAGTGGGTTTGGCGTCATGGGTGCAGCACGCCGGGCTTCGCGTCAAGCCACCCGTCGCCGCGGTGACACGGTCGTGTTGTAGATGACCAGTATCGCTGGCGCATCCGCATTGACCGGCAGCGCCGTGCCGCGTTCGTCATACAAAAATTCGTCGATAGCGAAGATCTTCGGTTTCAGCCGCTTCTGGATGACCAGTTCCGGGCGTGGATAGCCGGCCAAGTCCACCCAGCAGCAATCGAACAGCTTGTCGGAAAACGGTTTGGCCACACCTGCACCCCTGAAACGCGGATATTGCGGCCTTCTGCGCGTATTCTCTTTTTGTTCACAGAATGCCCGCCCTTGTCAAGCCGGTGGACAGGGCCATCAGGCAGAAAATTCGCTCTGCCCTGCCCGCCGCAATAGCCAGTCGGCGCCTCCTACAGGGTCAGGCGCTTGCGCAGATGGCCCTTGAAGGTCTCCACCTCGTCTGGCGTTAACTGATCTCTGAAAATACTGGGCAGCCCCCCGGCCTCGGCCATCGGATCGCCGTGGCTGTTGAAGATGAAATAGTCGAAAAGCGGCCGCCAGGCGTCCCGCTGGGCCGGCGGCAGCCGTTTCACACTCAGCGCAGCAAGGAACAGCAGGCTGGTCGGGGAGTAGATATCGGGCCGCGCATCGCTCCACCAGTAATTGACCAGCATATTCAGAGGCCCGGTGGTCTGGACGTGATGCCACCAAAGATACGGAATGTAGATCGCGTCACCAGGCTCCAGGCGGGCGCGTCGCCCGGCAGCCAACGCGTCCTTCAGACGGGGAAAGCGTTCGAAGTCCGGCGCTTCCAGGGACACCAGGCTGATCGGCACGCCGGCCGGGGTCATGTCGACCGGCGCCGGATAAAGGTTTGGGGTCTGCTCCGGCGGAAACAGGGTAAAGACCTTTTCGCCCGCGATGTGACAGGCGATGTTGGACGAATAGTCGAAATGGGTCTGCGTCCGCAGCGTATTGCCGATCCAGAAACGCGGCCGCACCTGGGGGGAAAGCAATGGCATATCCAGTTCGGACACGGTGAGCGGCAGGTGCCGGTCAGTGTCGGCGGCCTGGACGTAGACGCTTTCGCCTGTATGGGCGTGGTTCAGCAGTTTGTCGACGACGTCGCGCAGGCTCCGGTTCTGATTGGAAAAATTGAATCCGGTCTTCTGTTCATTGTAAAAAAAGCGTCCCTGCCCTTCGGGCGGCAGAACGGACACCTGTAGCGGTAGTCCTGAGTCCCGGCTTTCCAGCCAGTCCCCCAGGGTGCGCGGCCCGGCCTGCGCCGCAGCGACGCACGGCCAGTGCGCGACCAGCCCTTTGAGAATGACCGGCTGGTTCATCGGCCGAATCTCATTGTCGAACATGGCGCGGTCGACCTTCTCGGCGACGGCGACGGACGGGAAGCTATGCATAGGTTACTCCAGGCCGTGAAACCGGCGAACGGTCCAGGCGTCGCGGTCCGAGATAGCGCACTTCTGGACGATCTTGCGACAGCGTTTTTCGAGTTTGGCGAACTGCGGCAGACAGGCCTTCTCGGCCGCCTTGCCTTTGGTGGTCAAGGTGAAGATGCGGCTCCACCGGGGATCTTCCTTGTGGCGCGGTCCCTGATTGGCCAGATAATGCATCAGCGAACATGGGTCATAATCCGAGGTCAGGCGCATCTCGCGTTCCGGAAAGGCGCTGCGGACATCGTTGCAGACGGTGTCCAGCTTCATGCCACAGGTTTCAAGATAGGTTTGCAGGAACGGTTGGAGGTTCAGATAGGTTGCACGGTCTGCGCGCTGATGCTCGTGCGCCAGGCCCAGGGTATGACCGAACTCGTGCAGGATGGAACCGTAGTTGGCGCCGGGCTGGATATTCACCTGATTGCCGATCGGAAGCTGGCCGACCGTCGCCGATGTGGCATGGGGGTTGAGGTATATCTGGACACTGCCAAGGCCGTCACGAGCGACGAATCGCACCCCGGTTCGGCGATGCCAGTCGTTCATCGCCTTGCACGCCTTGTGCGCTGGCGAGGCTTTCCACTTGGCCCAGCCGGTACAATCCTTGCTTTGGGTATATGCCGTTTTCAGGATGTCGGCGCTAAGCTGATACGGCACGGTCGCGTTGGACCAGGGCTTGGTGCTCTTCATGACCGCGCCGGCTTGGGCGGGCAACGGCAGAAGCAGGACGAGGAAGAACCAGGCTCGCATAGTCACCCTGAACGGTTATAGGGTCTGGGGCCTGAGGCCCCAGTTCTTATCTTCCTGACTTTTCCTCCGCCCGCAAGGGGCGGAGGAAAAGTCAGGAAAAGTAAAGTCTTGGGGCCTCATGCCCCAAACCCCATTAATGGTGCTGGCTACTCGGCCTGTTCCTCGATCTTCTTCTTCCGGTGATAGATAAACAGCCAGGCCAGCGCCAGAATCCCGGCGATCATCGGGGCATACAGCCAATGCGCCACCTCTTTCGGCACGGCGGAATCCACCACATACTTCAACAGGCTGAATACATAATAGCTGACGGCGAACACCGACAGGCCCTCGACCAGCCCCGACAGCTTGACCTGCAGCCGCGCCCGCAGATCCATACTCTTCAGCAGATCCTGGTTCTGCACCTCCAGCGAGATCGAAATCCGCGCCCGCAACAGATCGCTCACCCGGCCGATGCGCGATGAAATCTCATCCAGCCGCCTTGAGGCCGCATCACAGGTCCTCATCGCCGGCCGTAATCGCCGCTCGATGAACTCGGCCATGGTCGAATAGCCCTCAACCCGGTTTTCGCGCAACGACACCAGCCGATCCTCGGCCAGTTGCGCATAGGCCCGCGTCGCACCCTGACGGAAACTGACCTCGTTGACCCGCTGCTCGACCTCTGCCGATAGCGCCATCAGGCGATCCAGAACCTGTTCCTGCGACGCGCTCTGGCTGGCCATATCCGACGTAACTGCAAACAGCCGCGCCTCGGCTTCTTTAAGCCACGCCATTAACCCACGCGCCACCGGAAAGCCCAACAGGGCCAGCTTGCGATAATGCCCGATCTCGATCAGATTCTGCAGAAGACGCGACAGCTCGTCATTTTGCAAACCGCGGTCATGGACATAGATCCGCCCTGCCCCGCCGTCATGCATCCGGAAATCCGACCAAATCCGCGCCTTGCCACCGAAAACGTCGCAACACACCGCCTGCGTCAGGTCGATCGACGCCTGAAGCTGCGCAGGCTCGGGCTCATACGAGAACACAGCGATCTCAACACTGCGGAACACTGTCCCCGGCGCCTCGGACAACCACGCGAAATCCGCCGTCTTCAGGCTGCAAAACCCCAATCCGTTCTGCGTCGCCGCATCCGGGTCGACCTGGGTCGTGAACTTGAGATAGGTCGAAAACTCGCCGTGCCGCTCCCAGATCATGCCACCGGCATCGCCAATATCGTGCAAGGTCCACCCTTCGGCACCGTGCTCGCCGGGCAGGCTGTCGATCCAGGTTCGCTCAGCCGCCCGCTCCACATCGCTCAGCAGGTAAACCCAGCTTCGCACCACGGCGGGGGCAGTGAAAACGGGAATGACACGGGCGTGCATGAGGTCGCTGAGCGACGCGCGCAGAGGATGGTCGGCTGGCCGGGACATGGAGGACTCGAGTGTGGCTTGTTATAATTGCCGCAAATATAGCAGCCGCCGCCCTGCCGTAACGTCACTTCCTGTGTCCTGTTGCAACAAGCCAGAACCGGAACAGACACACTACTACTTCACCTCCCCATTTCTTCAATGGGGAGCGGGGTGGCCCGTGCCATGGCGAGCGAGCGAGGCCCCCTATGGGCCGAAGCAATGCCTGCCGGCGAGGCTCGAGACTGAGGGGTCCTCTTTCCGGCAATCAGCACGCCAACCGGACCACCCCAATATCGCTTCCTTACTGCCGTCGCGTCACCCTATCTCCGGAGGTGATTCATGCCAAGACGCAAAGCGCCGAAAGCTCTGGCCGTGACCCAATGGACAAGCCTCGGCTGGCAGACGGCCGAGATGATGCTGGCCTCGGCCCACGTCATCCGCCATCGCCTGAACCGTATGGCCATGGCGCAGTTTCCGCTCAGCCCCAGGGACAGCGCCGAATTCCTGCGGATGGGTCAGGAAAAGGCCGAAGCAGCTGCCGAATCCCTGGTCGCCCTCTCGACAGGCATTCTCCACAATGAACACCCGCAAACCCTGACGCGCAAGGTGATGAAGCCGTTTCGCACCCGCGCCGTGGCGAATGCAAAGCGGCTCAAAAAGCTCTGACCCTACTTCTGAAAGCTCCTCACCGGTCCCAGATAGGACGGAGTCAACCCGCCCGTATCCAGCACCAGCTTTTCCAGAACGACATTACCATCGATGCGGAACACCTTGATCGTATGCGCCCCGGCAGCCAACCCCGGGAACGACGCCCTCAACACATGGATGTTGTTCTTGACGGCCTCGTTCCAGTCCGGCGCATCCGGCTTCAGATCAAAACCAAGAACCTGCACCACCCCACCGTCGATCGACACGCCGATCCGCAATCCGCCCCGCCCTTGCGTGTCCAGGGTCGGTGCCAGATAGAGATGCAACACGGCATCGGCATCCTTCAGCGTCGCCACGTCATATTCGACCCGCATCGGTGATGACGCCGTCACATCTGATGGCGGTGCGTTCTGCGGCAAGCTGATCACGGCGCCGGCGGTCCGCCCCAGATCGGGGACCAGTTCCCAATAGACATCGCCGCCGATATCGCTAAAGGCGCGGGTAAAGAACTCAGCATCGATCGAAACATAGCCGTGCTCATCGGTGTAACGGCCACCGTAATGCCGTGGCACCTCGACCACCTGGACCGCACTGTAATCGGCCACGACCGCCTGCCGTTTTGGCACGACACCGTTGACCGGCAAACGCTTCACGACCGGCATGACATCCTTGTCCGGCTGCTGCCAGTTGTCATAGCCGATGTGGGTCTGCGACATCATGTGGTTCCACTTGCCACCCAAAAGCGCGTGATAATCCGCGCTGATGGCCTTGTCGCGTTCGAAGGCCTGCTCGGCGACATCTGCCGCCGTATTTGCGCCGGCCGCATCGCCCTTGGCTACAAGAGCCTGGTTATCGGCCACGGCATTGTACAGCTCATAGACATTGGCCGCTGCCGCGATCGGATGATGCACCAACTGGAAATAGGCGGCATCATACTCCGGGCCCAACTCCGCCCGGACCTCTTTTGACGCCGCCAGCATGTCCTGCCAGTCGCGCGTCATCACCTTGAAATCCGGGTTCGCTGCAAACACGCCGGCATCCAGCAATTCCGGCTTACGCCGCGCCAGCCACTTCGACGAATCCGTCAACAGATACGAAATCGTGTACCCCAGTTCTGGCCCGAACTGCTGTTCGGCCCAGTTGACCGGATAGGCAGACAGCGCATTGACGTCCATGGCTTCCGGGTTCCAAGCCATGTCCAAAAAGAAATCGAGCGGGAACTCCATTGGCTTGAGATCACCGACATTGACGATCCACAAACGGTCGGCGCCGGACGCATAGGCCAGGTCCATCTGCTGCCAGACCTTTTCGATCTGGTTGGTGTTCAGCCACTTGTAGTTCCGCGGTCCCCCGACATAGTCGAAGTGATAATAGACACCATAACCGCCCACGCGCGGCCCCGCCCCCGCTTTGGGCAAACGCCGGATCTGGCCCCAGTTGTCATCCGCGAACAATAAGGTAACGTCCTCGGGCGCCTTCATACCGTGGTCGTAATAATCCTGAACTTCTTTGTACAAAGCCCAGACCTGCGGCGTTTCGGTCAAAGGCTTGCCCGTCACCTCGCCGATGATCTTGCGCTGGTCGGCAACAATGGTCTCCAAAAGCGCCGTCGCCGTGCCTTCGGTCATCGGCTCGTCACCATCGCCTCGCATGCCCAGGGTAATCACCTGTTCATGGCACATTGTCTTTGTGCTACCGCTGGCGCTGCTTGAGCACATGCGCCGCTCTATCCCGCCGCGCCAGAACGTGCGCAGATTCTCGGCATTGCTGCGATAGTCCCACTTGCCGGACATCAGCCCCGCGTCCTTCTGACGCTGCCACTCAACATGGGCCCGCGCCATCGGCTCATGGTGCGAGGTGCTGAGCACGACACCGTAGCGGTCGGCCATGGCCAGGCTCTTCGGGTCGTCATCGGGGAGTGACTTGCCCCACATGGCCGGCCACAAAAAGTTGCCCTTCAAACGCAAATTCAGTTCAAAAACATGGGCATAGAACTCGGCATTAATACCGCCGAACTTCTCGCGCGCCCAGTTCCCCAGCGCCGGCTCCTCGTCGTTCAGAAAGAAGCCGCGATACTTGACCACCGGGGCATCCCACCGCGCACCGGCCAGAACGGTGATGTCGGTCTGCTTCTTTACCGGCACATCGGCCCACCAGTACCACGGCGACACCCCCATTTTTTCGGAAATGTCATAAGTCCCGTACACAGCGCCGCGCGGATCCGAACCGGCGATCACCAAGGCAGCCGGCAGACCGGGCATGGGACCGGTTACAACCTGTTGAACATACCCTTCCCATATTCCAGAAATGTCTTTCAGGTCCAGCTTGCCGTCCCGAACCAGGCCGTCAATGACCGGTTGCCCGGCCTGGCCGATGATCACCACCGGTCCGCTCAAGCCGTTCAAATCATTGACGATCACCGGTTTGACGCCCGAGACTCGCTCCAGGTCGGCGGCGAAATCCTGCGCCACCTGCAACACCGGCCCGGCCGAGTTAGCATCGACATAGACGGTCGCCGGCTTACCTTCGGAAATCAGAGCAAAGCCGTCAACCTTGCTCTTGCACACCGCCACCGGACCTTCGCAGGCCAGCGCCGCCACGGGCACCAGCCAGACCACGGCCGCCAGCCAAATCGCCTTCATGGTACCTCTCCCGACTCTGTTCTTAGTTGTATTTGTAGAGCTTCAGTTTCTGGACGCCCCATCTGTCCGGCGGCAGACGCAGATGCCGCCCCTGGTGCGTCTGGTCGCCATTGAGCCACTTGCCCGGCACGAAGACACCATCGACAAACTTGCCTTCGATCACCTGCTCCATGCCGACCGGCGTGTCACTCGCGAACGTCAGGGTCACCCCAGAGCCGGCGACAACGAACTCGTCCTTGCCGGTTTGGATGATCAGCGCGCCGTGGCTATTGGGGTTCTGTTTGTCCTTGGCCGTCCACGGATCGATGAAGGCGGCCGTAAACCGGTATCCGCCCAGGTCGAACCCCTGGGGCGTCGTATCAATGACGCCGTCATAGTTGATCGGCGCACGCAGCCCGCGCATGGTCTCTTTCCCGCGCTGGGCATGGATCAGCGGCGCCAGGCTGTCGAGCAGGGCATAGGCCGAAACCAGCGGATCGCCATCGGGCAGGTTCTCGATCGAGAACGGCGAAAACCCGATCGCATCCAGCTCGCCGATGGCATAAAACGCGTTGGCCGAGGCCACAGCATCACCGGCATAATGGGCTTCGGGGATGAACAGCGGATTGTCTTTGAAGGCGTAGGGCTTCACCCGTTCGACAAAGTCCGGGAAATAGATATCCGGCGACAGCATGTCGACACTGGGCGCCACGCCCTTCCAGATGTCGAACAGGTGCGGCAGCGGTCCGGCCGAGGGATATTCTCCCGGGAGTTTGCCCGGCCGGTTCAGCGCCGCATTGACGTACATCGGCAGCTCGTACTGGGCCTTGCCGGCCTTGGCCATAGCCTCGACAAAGCGGGCATAGCTGCGCGCTTGGAAGCGTTCCTCGGTATCACGCGTGACCATGAATTGTTTCGTCGCCAGGTCGGAGTGATCGCGCGCCGACGGCAGCATGCCGATCTCGTTCTCGATCTGCACCATAATGACCGTTCCGCTCGTGTCCACCTGTTTCAGATGGGCCATGAAGGCCGAAAACGCCTTCACGTCGGCCTTCAACAAATCGTCATCGAATGGCGTCAGGATGTCCTGCGCAACGCCTTCGGCCGACCGCGCCCGGGTAAAACGCTTCTGATCCGTCTTCACCCAGGCCGGGGCGTAGGTCGACATCGAATTCTTCCACGCCCCGAACCACAGGATGACCAGCTTCATGTCGTGGGCCTTCGCCTCGGCCAGCAGAGCATCGGTCACGGTAAAGTCGAACTGCCCTTCGACCGGCTCGGTCTGGTCCCATTCGACCGGCACCAGCAAGGTGTTGAGGCCAATGGCTTTAGCCTTGTCAAACACCGGGGCCATCTGTTTCGGATCGGATACCGAGGAATTGCCGACCTCGCCGCCCAGGATCAGGAACGGCTTGCCGTCAACCATCAATCCCTTGTCGCTCAACTGAGCCGGTTGGGCCTGTACGCTGGACGCCAGCAACGCGCCCATAAGGATCAGAACCGGCAGCTTCATCACTATTTTCCTCGGCTCATGGCCTTGTCGATCGCCGCGAGGACAACCGGATTCATGGCGGCGTAGCCCGCCGCATTGGGATGCACCGAGTCCGCACCCAGAGCGGCCTTCAGCCCCCCCTGCCCGTCCCCCAGGACCGGCCAGTAGTCGGCATAAACGTGCCCGTTAGCGGCACAGAACTTTTTGATCCACGCGTTCAGGGTCTGGATTTCGGCGGAACGGTTACCCAGGGCCGGGCGCCAGGCGAAACTGGTCGCCGGGGGCACCGAACCCATGACGACACGGATGTTGTTGGCCTTCGCCATGGCCGCCATGGCGATCAGGTTGTTGGTCGTCGCCGCAAAATCATAGGGGTCCAGGTTTTCGGCGACGTCATTGGTCCCCGCCAGGATGTGGACCACGACCGGCTTCAGCGCGACGACGTCGGGCTGGAAGCGGACCACCATTTGGGCCGTTGTCTGGCCGCCGATGCCGCGTCCGATCAGGCCGTTCTGGGGGAAGATATCGTTCGCCCGCCCTGGCCAGGCATCCGTAATAGAGTCGCCCATCAGCACGGCACGACGGTTAAACGCCGGCAGTTTCAGGGCGTCGCGATTGGCCGCCTTGTAGCGGTTCAGGTTGGCCCAGTCCTGGCCAACCTTTACCAGCTCAGGGGGTGGCGGTGCGGCCGCTTCGGCCTGGTCGCGAAACGCTGCCGGGTCGGTCTTCAGCGCCGGTTCGTTGGCGGTTAGGGCTTGCGCCCCGGCCGCCCCGGCCATGCCGAAGGACGCCCCCGCCAGGAGGGCTCCACCCAGAACACCACGCCGCACCACGCTTACCATGTCAGATCCCTCAAGCCTCATGCCCAAAAGTGGCCAAGAAACGTTCTTCGGCACTTTTGGGATAAACATGAGGCGTCCTAAATGTCAGGCGACCGTCAGGGTCACCGCTTTCAGGTCGACACTATTCGGGCCGGCGGAGATCGTAAAGGTCCCTGGCTCGACAACGCGCTGCATTTCCATGTTGTAGAACTGCAATTCCCGCGGCGTCAGCACAAAGGTCACAGTCTGGCTGGCGCCGGGCTCGAGCGTAACGCGCTGGAAGCCCTTCAGTTCCTTCACCGGGCGGGTGACGGACGAGAAGTCGTCACGGACATAGAGCTGCACGACCTCGTCGCCCTTGACCGCGCCGGTGTTCTTGACCGTGACGTGGACCTGGACGCTGTCCGAGATACCGATCGAGGCCTGCGACAGCGTTGGGGTGCCGATCTCGAAGGTGGTGTAGCTGAGGCCGAAACCGAAAGGATACAACGGCTTGGTCTCGCCACCCAGATAACCGCGGCGGGCAGTGGGCTTGTGGTTATAATAGACCGGCAACTGGCCGACGCTGCGGGCGATGGTGACCGGCAGCTTGCCGCCCGGATTGGCACGACCGAACAGGATGTCGGCGGCGGCCCAGCCGGTTTCCTGGCCCATGTACCAGCCCTCGACGAGCGCATCTGCCTTTTCGGCCAGCAGGTTGACCGACAGCGGACGACCGTTCAGCAACAGCACGACGGTCGGCTTTTTCAGGGCGAAGATCGCGGCGGCCAGATCGTTCTGCTGCCCAACCAGGTCCAGCGAGTCGCGGTCACCCAGGTGGTTGTCGGCCCAGGCTTCACGCGAGGTCTGTTCGTTGTCGCCCAGTACCATGATGATGGTGTCGGCCGATTTCGCCGCCTCGACGGCCTCGGCGATCAGCTTGGCATTGACGGCCGGATCGGTGAAATTGACCTGATCCTGGCCCCAGATGCGCTGTTCGGTGATGCGCACGGCCTCGCTGTAAGCGACCGTAAAGCCCTGGGCCCTGCCCTCGGCTTCGATACCTTCCAGCACCGACACCACCTTGCGCGGAATGTCGGAATAGCCGCCGATCGGCGTGTCCTTGGCGTGGGTGCCCAGCACCAGAACCTTGCCGACCTTCTTGCCATCCAGCGGCAGGAGGCCGTTGTTCTTGAGCAGGACCACCGACTTGGTAGCGGCTTCACGGGCAAGCGCCACCGCGTCCGGCGTTGCGGTCAGCGAGTCAGCCTTCTTGGCGTCGGCATAGGGGTTTTCGAACAGCCCAGCCTGGAACTTCCATTCCACGATACGGTGGACGGCGGCATCGATCTCGCTTTCCGAAACGCGGCCGGCCTTCACCAGGTCGACCAGCTTACCATAGGTCTGGTTGTCCGGGGTTTCGATGTCGACGCCGGCCTTGATGGCGCGGTAAGCGGCTTCGGTCAGGTCGGGCACCAGCTTGTGGCGGCTGATCATTTCGTTGATGGCGAAGTAGTCGGATACCGTCATGCCCTTGAAGCCCCACTCACCGCGCAGGATGGTGGTCAGCAGCCACTTGTTGGCGTGCGACGGCACGCCGTCGATTTCGTTGTAGGACGGCATGACCGCCGCGATCTTGGTTTCCTTGACGATCTTTTCGAACGGCGGGAAGAAGTCCTCGCGCAGCACGCGTTCCGAGATCTGCGCCGGCCCGACATTGGTGCCGTTCTGCGGCTCGCCGTGGCCGGTCATGTGCTTGAGGGTGGCCAGCACCTTGTCCTTGGCCAGCGGCAGGGTGTCGCCCTGGAAGCCGATCACCGCGGCCTTACCCATCACGCCGCAGACATAGGGGTCTTCGCCGTAGGTCTCCTCGATACGGCCCCAGCGCGGATCGCGGGCAACGTCGACGACGGGGGCCAGGGCCAGATTGGCGCCGCGGGCGCGCATTTCACGGGCGCAGACGCTGAAGATCTTTTCGGCCAGGACGGGATCGAAGGACGAGGCCAGACCAATCGCCTGCGGGAAGCTGGTGGCGTCGCGGGCGACGAAACCGTGCAACGATTCCTCGTGCATGATCATCGGGATGCCGAGGCGGGTCTCTTCCATCGCCCACTTCTGGGCGGCGTTGATATAGGTGGCGGTCTCGAAGGCGTTGCGGTTGGCGACTGCGCCGTTATCGCCGGCGCCGGTGGCGACATTGACGCCTACGCGATCGGACGGACGCGCGATCATGCCCAGGCCGTGCGGATAGACCGTGGTCGCCTTGGCCGGATCAAAATCGCCCTTTTCGCTCTGAATCGCCCCTTTTTGCTGCCACACGCACAGCATCTGGGCGACCTTTTCGTCCAGCGTCATGCGGCCCATCAGGTCCTTCACGCGATCGGCCACCGGCAAGGCGGCGTCCTGGTACGGCAGGGCGTCCTTCTTGCCCTTTTTCTTCGGCGCCGCGGCGGCGGCTGTGGCCGCGCCAAGGGTAAGCGCGAAGGTCGAGGCGCCGAACAGACGGCGGGTCAGCTTGGAGCTTTGGAGCTTCATTTGATAACTTCCCTGTTTTATGCTCGGTTCTTGGGCGAACCGGTTGGTCTGACCATAAACGCGCGTTTAGCGAATTTCCAGCGCGGAATCATCACATCGGCGAGCTTGACGGTTTCTTGAATCGGTGACAGTGTTACCGCTAACAAAAGAAAATGACAACAGGGAGAATTTCATGAGTCAAAATCTCACTCGCCGGGGTGCCCTGGCCGCTGCCGGCGCGGTGGCGACTGCCACAGCCGCAAGTAGCCCCTTGGCCGCCCTCGCCGGCACCGAAACCGCACTGAAAGATCTGGCCGCCGCCAAGGGCCTGCGCTTTGGCAATGCCATTGGTATCGGCGCCTTCAAGGACCCGAAACTGAAGGCGCTGATGATCGCGGAATGCAACGTCCTGGTCATGGAAAACGAACTGAAGATGTACGTCACGCATAATAACAATGCGACCGACTACAACTTTGCTCCGGCCGATGAACTGCTGGGCTTTGCCGAAGCCAACAAGATCCCGATGCGCGGCCACAACCTGTACTGGGCACGCGACGAATTCACGCCTCAGTGGCTGAAGGCCTACGATTTCGGCGCGAAGCCCAAGGTCGAGGCCGAGCGCCTCCTGCGCGACTACATCAAGGTCGTCACCACCCGCTACGGCGACCGCATCTGTTCGTGGGATGTTGTCAACGAGACGATCGATCCGGCGACGGGCGAGGTCCGCGACAACGTCTTTACCCGGATTCTGGGGATGGACGTCTTGCGCATTGCCTTCGAAGCAGCGCGCGAAAACCTGCCGAAAACCGAGTTGGTCTATAACGACTATATGAGCTGGGAAGCCGGCAACGAAAAGCACCGCGCCGGCGTGCTGAAGATGCTGCGCTGGTTCCGCGACAAGAATATCCCGATTGACGCCCTGGGCGTCCAGTCGCACATCGGCAACGGTTTCGATCTTCTGGGCGGCCAGGTCAACCAGTGGAAGGATTGGCTCGATGCCATCGTCGCCATGGACTACGATCTGCATATCACCGAGTTCGACGTCGACGACCAGCGTATTCCGACGGGCGATATCGAACAGCGCGACGCGATCGTGGCGACGGTCGGCCGCATCTATCTCGACCAGATGCTGAGCTACAAGCAAACGAAGGACGTGATCTTCTGGGGCATGCCCGACCACTACAACTGGCTGCAGGGCTTCACCCCGCGCGAAGACAAGCTGCCGCTGCGCCCGACGCCGTTCGACTCGAACTACGAGAAAAAGCCGCTGTACTACGCCATCGCCGAGTCGTTCAAAAACGCCTCGCCGAGGTAGCGTGTCGTCGCGCCCCACTCGGAAAGGGCGGTAACATCAAACCACGGAACACACGGGTAGAGACGGAAAAAAGCGGAATTCAGGTCAATCCGCTCCACCGCGTAGCGGTATCTGATTTAAAGTGGATCCACAGATTACACAGATTGCACAGATTAAGTCGCTGAAAAATCTGTGAAATCTGTGTAATCTATGACCGACTTATCTACTTAGTTCGTCGCTGCGCGGCGGACTCAGAAGAACAAGAATTCCGTTTCTTTCCGCCTCTTTCCGTGTGTTCCGTCGTTAAATTCTACCGGCTTCGCCGATTAACCTTGCACAATAGCCGATCGTAAACAGGAGGACATCATGCGCCCTATCGTCGCCCTCACCGCCCTCGCCACCGTTCTTTTCGCCGGCCAGGCCGCCGCCCAAACCGAAGCCCGCTTTACCGACACCTGGCTGCGCGCCGACCACATGGTGGACCAGAACTACCCGATCGATGTCCCCGAAAAGCCCGGCTATTACCGCAACCCCATCCTGCCCGGCTACTCCCCCGACCCGTCGATCGATCGTGTCGGCGACGCTTACTACATGGTCAACTCGACCTTTGCCCACTTCCCGGGCATCCCGGTGTGGAAGTCCACAGACCTGGTCAACTGGACCCAGATCGGCAATGCCATTGACCGGCCGGGCCAGCTCGACTTCTCGGGTCTAGGCGTCTCGCGCGGCGTCTTCGCCCCGGCTATCTCGCACCACGACGGCACCTTCTACATCGTCAACACCTGCGTCGACTGCAAAGGCCAGTTCGTCATCACCGCGAAGGATCCGGCGGGCCCCTGGTCCGATCCCACCTGGCTGCCGTTTGGCGGCATCGATCCCTCCCTGTTCTTCGACAAGGACGGCCGGGCCTATATCACCTGGAACGACGGCCCCATCGGCGGCTCGACCTATGACGGCCACCGCGCCATCTGGATGCAGGAATTCGACCCGAAAACCCTGACCATAGCGGGCGAGAAAAAGCAGATCGTCAACGGCGGCGCCGACTTCTCGCAAAAGCCGATCTGGATCGAAGGCCCGCACATCTATCACATCAACGACTGGTACTACCTGATGCCGGCCGAAGGCGGCACTGCCGAAGGTCACTCCCAGGTCGTCTTCCGCTCGAAAAACGTCTGGGGTCCTTATGAACCCTGGGAAAAGAACCCGATCCTGACCCAGCGCGACCTGCCGCGCGATCGTGCCAACCCGATCACCTCGGCGGGCCACGCCGACCTGATCCAGACGCCGGCCGGCGAATGGTACGCCATCTTCCTGGCCGTGCGCCCCTATGGCGACGACCTTTACAACACCGGCCGTGAGACCTTCCTGTTGCCGGTCAAATGGGTCGACGGCTGGCCGGTCATCCTTGATCGCGGCAAGCCCATCCCCTATTCCGAAAAGCGGCCCAAGGGCCTGGGCGACGCGCCGCAGGCTAACCCCTACCACCACAATGTCCGCGGCTACGATCCGATGAAGTGGCTGTCGATCCGCGGCGCCTCCGACGGCTTCCTGACGGTCAGCGACGGCGGCAAGGTCATGACGGTCAAGGCCCTGAGCCAGCCGATTGGCGACGTCAATGCCAAGCCGGCCTTTGTCGGCCTGCGCCAGCCCAGCAACTTCACGGCCATGGACACCAAGGTCGAGTTCTCGCCCAATGAAGGCGACCGCGCCGGGCTGATGATGGTGCAGTCTGACGACGCCTGGGTGTTCTGCGGCGTGACTAAGCGCAACGGTGTCAGCGAAATCGCCCTGATCCAGCGCGCAAGCAAGGACGATCCACGCGACGGCGTGGTGCTGAACGCCCAAACCGTCGACGCGAAAGACGGCGTCCACGTCACCCTGGGCGTCCGCCGCGAGAAGCTGTACTGCATGTACAACCCCGCCGCTGACCACATGACGACCGACATGAAGCGCCTCGCCTGGGATGCAGATGCCACAGTGCTGAGCACACGTAAGGCCGGAGGCTTCGTCGGCACCCTTATTGGTCCCTACGCCTATAGCCAAAAGCCGTAACCGGATGTAGCCTCCCTGAAAACAACAAGATCAGGGAGCTTAATATGAACCGTCGCGATATCCTCATGGGAGCCATGTGCGCCCTCGCCTTTACCGCTGTGCCGGCTTTTGCCGAGGACAAGCTGATCAACGACCCGAGTTCCGGCTGGCAGGTCTACGGCCAGCAGACCAACAAGCGGGTCAAGGACGCGGCCGTCCAGGGCGGTTACGCCATCGAGATCAAAATACCGGCCAAGGGCGCCAATCCGTGGGATTCGGCGGCGCAGACTGACGTCAGCGGCGATATCAAAAAGGGTGACAAAATCCTGGCGGCGGTCTGGCTGAAGGCCAAGACCGAGGACGGTGCCCCAGCCCATCTCAACATGCGCTTGCAGATCAATTCCGCCCCCTACACCTCCCTGACCGAAAGCACACAGACGGTCGGCGCCGACTGGCAGCTTTATTCGATCGAGACCGTGGCCACGCAGGATTACAACAAGAAGACGGTTGTGCTGGCGGTTCACTTGGGCGGCGCCAAGCAGACCGTCTATATGGGCCCGGCCTTCGTCCTGATCCCGGGGGAATGATACCAGGCAACGATGATGCTGACTCATCATTGCC
>NZ_GL883081.1:33362-57280 GCF_000204015.1 Asticcacaulis biprosthecium C19
GTAGGCGCAGTACGTGTCTATCATTTCAGTGGTTGGTATAAGCCCCCCGGGTTCTGGCGACGGAGCTACCAGACGATATGGCTCAGCAGGCCAGGGTCGGTCGCCAGCATCGAGATGACCGTGACCGAGTTTCCACCGCCCAGGTCGATGACCGTATCAGCGCCTGACTGATAGATGACGGCCGTCGCCTGGGCGTGGTAGGCGCTCAGATCCAATTGGTCACCGTCACCGGCATTGAAGTCCATTACGCGATCGGCGCCGCTGGCCAGACCGAAGACGAAATCATCCGCGCCCGCGCCGCCGGTCAGCCCGTCATTGCCGCCACGACCGACGATTTGATCGTGACCACCGCCACCCATAAGGATGTTTGACCCGGAACTGCCAATGAGGAAATCGTCGAATTCTGACCCCGTCAGATTCTCGATGGAAACGAGCGTATCCGTTCCCGCGCCGCCGGTGACCTGAGCAAGCCCTGGCATGGACAGGCTGACCGAGACGCCCGCCGTCGCCAAACCATAGTCGACCGTATCCGTTCCGGTACCGCCGTCCAGCGCATCATTGCCCGCGTCCCCGATCAGGACATCCCCGCCGGACCCGCCGGTCAGGGCGTCGTCGCCCGTCCCACCGGCCATCGTGTCGTTGCCGCTGCCGCCGTCCAGCGTATCGTTGCCTTCGCCGCCATCCAGCGTGTCCGCCCCCGTTCCGGCCAGCAAGGAATCGTCGCCCAGTTGCCCGTTCACGACGTCCGAGCTGCCTCCCGCATCTATGGTGTCATTGCCATCGCCGCCGTCGATCTGATTGGCGGAGGTCGATCCCGTCAGATTGTCGGCAAAGGCCGAGCCCGTAACGTTTTCGACCGAGACAAGCGTGTCGGTTCCGGCGCCGCCGGTCACCTGGGCAGCACCGGACAGGCTGAGGTTCACAGTCACAGCGCCCGATGCGGCGGCATAGTCGGCCGTATCGTAGCCGGTACCGCCATCCATCAGGTCGTCGCCGGCATCGCCCGAAATGCTGTCGTTGCCTGATCCACCCAGCAACTGATCGTCGCCGGCACGCCCGGACAGATCGTCATTGCCGTTGCCGCCCGTCAGGCCGTTGGCGGCGCTATTGCCCAGGAGAACGTCATCGCCTGAGCCCCCGACGGCGTCTTCGATCACGGTCCGGGTCGCTTCCGTCAATCCGCCGGTTATCGCTGCCACGACGTTGGAACTGTTCGAGGTCAGGGTGACCGTCGTCCCGCGTCCCAGTTCGGTCACCAGATTGGCGTAGACGCCCGTGACATCGGCCGTCACGGCGAAGATCGGGATGATGTTCGCCGCTTCCAGCGCGGCCTTCAATTGCGCCACAAAGGGATAGTCCTCGCCAAGTCCGTTGCCATCGATAATGGCGTCGCCATCATTCGGCGTGGTGATGCCCGCCGCCGCGCCGTCACCCGCGACATGGAAGGGGGCGTCGGTGAACAGGATGACAAACCGTGCGGATTCCGTGCGGAATCCCGCCTCGGCAGAGGTCAGGGCCAGATGCATCAGCGACTCGATCTGGGCCTCGGGGGCGTCCACGCCATTGCGGATGGACAGGCTGTTATAGGTGCTTTCAAAGGCGGCCACATCCGAGGTCAGAGCTTGAGCCAGGCGGTAGACCCACTCGCCCGGCGCGCCAAACGGCGATATCGGCTTGTCGACAAAGTCGGAAACGCCGAACCGACTGTCGGCCTGCACGGCGCGCAAGGCCGTGACAATGGCAGGCACCAGGGCGCGCACATTGGCGATATCGTCGCCGAAAGAGCCGGTCAGATCCTGCAGGAACTGTACGTCGAGCGGACCGGATACGGTACCGCCCTGCCCCAGTTCGCAGACTTCGTTTTCGATCTCGGACTCGGTTTCACCGGACAGGTCGATATAGTTGTCTTCGGTGCCATCGTGGCAATCAATCGTGTCATGACCTAAGAAGTCCTCGATTTCGGCCCAGCCGCCATCAACCAGATAGACGTCATCGCCACTGCCGCCCGACAGGGTGTCATGGCCGGACGTACTGACCAGATCATCATGTCCGTCGCCGCCCAGTTCCAGGTCATCACCGCCGCCACCATTGAGCACGTCGTCTCCGCTGCCGCCTTCCAGGATATTGTTGCCCGTATTGCCGGTCAGGGTGTGCCCTGAGCCCAAAAGCCGCGCCACCTCCACATTGGCCTGAAGGACATAGTCGAAGGTCGCAATAACGGTATCGTACCCGGCGCCCGCCGACTCGACGACCACGTCCGTAGAACTGTCGATCAGGTAGGTGTCATCACCGAGCCCCCCCGAGAGACGATCACCTCCTGCGCCGCCGTCCAGCAGGTCGTTGCCGTCACCGCCATAGAGGCTGTCATTGGCCACGGTACCGACCAAAACGTTATCGAGGGCGTTGCCACGGCCGACACGCGCACCGCCAACCAGGGTCAGGTTTTCAACATTGGAGCCAAGGGTCCAGTCGACCGACGCAACGACCATGTCGGATCCCCCGGCCAGAAGTTCGGTTGTCCGGTCCGCGACTGAATCGACATAATAGGTATCATTGCCGGCCCCGCCGCTGAGGCTGTCCGCGCCCAGACCGCCATCCAAAACATCGTGGCCGGTGGTGCCGGTGATCAAATTGTCGAGACCGTTGCCCGTTGCGTGCCGCGCCGCTCCCGCCAGCACCAGCCGTTCGACCTGATCGCTCAGCACGTATCCGTCGACCGCGGTCGTCACTGTGTCGGTGCCTTCCAGGGCAGACTCGATCACCACGTCAGCGGCGTTGTCGACCAGGTAGCTGTCGTTACCCTTGCCGCCGGTCAGGCTGTCAGCCCCGCCGCCACCGTCCAGCACGTCGCTGCTGGTGGTGCCGAACAGGCTGTTGGCCAAGGCATTGCCCGTTCCCCGACGCGCCGCCCCGCTGAGGCGCAGGACTTCGATATTGGCGCCCAGCGTGTAGTCCACCGTCGTGGTGACGACATCCAGGCCTTCGCCGGACATCTCGATAACCACGTCGGCAATAGTGTCGACCTTATAGCTGTCATCACCCAGCCCGCCGATCAACTGGTCCGACCCGGCGCCACCATCCAGAGTATCGGCGAACGCCGTACCCGTGAGGATATTGGCCAGGCTGTTGCCCGTCCCCGCCCGCGCGGCACCGGTCAGAACCAGGTTTTCGAGATCGGCGCCCAGGACCCAACTGCGTGAGGCATAGACCGTGTCCGTTCCGCCGCCAGCCACCTCGGTGACGACGTCGTTCACGGTATCGACAGAGTAGGAATCGTTGCCGGCCCCACCGACCATGGTGTCGCCACCGGCCATGCCGTTCAGCGCATCACCTCCGTCCGTCCCGGTCAGGGTGTTGGCGAGACTGTTCCCGGTGCCGGCAAGGCCCCATCCCTTAAGGGTCAGGTTTTCAAGATTTGCCGCCAGCGTCCAGTCGACCGAGGCCACAACCTCATCAAGACCTTCACCAGCGACTTCGATCGTCGCGTCACCGGCGTCATCGACATAGTAGGTGTCATCGCCAGCGTTTCCGGCCATCTCATCGGCACCCTGGCCGCCATCGACCAGATCGTTGCCGCCGCCCGCCGCCAGGGTATCATTGCCATCAAAGGCATAGATGGAATTCGCCGTGTCATCGATCTTGCGCGTGCCACCATAACCGGCCGTCATAAGGTCATCGGACTGGGTGCCATAGATGTTGAGGTCCGGCTGCCACAGGTCGTTGGCATAGACCACGCTAACCGACTCGGTAGAACCCGGCGCGCCAACCACCAGGTCGGCGCGACCGTCACGGTTCATGTCGCCGTTGACCGCCACGGCCGCCCCGGTCAGGCTGCCGTAGGTGCCAACAATCTTGGCTCCGCCGGCGCCTTGCGCGACCAGCGACAGGTCGACCACCTCGCCTGCGCCGCCCCACACCAGATAGACAGCGCCGGCGTCGTATCCGCCTTCACTGTTGTGCGGAGTGCCGATGACCAGATCGGCGACGCCGTCCTGGTTGAAATCCGTGCCGCCGCTCACCGAAGCGCCAGCAAGATCGCCCGCCTGTTCCGCCACAATCGCGAAGCCACCGATACCGGCCTCGACGTCGGACAGGAACACCGCGTCGCCCGTCGCCTTGCCGAAGACGACATAGGCCTTGTCACCGGCCTGTGTCGTGATCAGCAGGTCGGACAGACCGTCGCCATTAACGTCGCCAATCGCGGCAATGCCGGCGCCGGCGCCTTCGCCGGCCAGGCCGGTAATCTTGTAACCGCCAGTGCCGGCGGCAACCAGATCCAGATTGACCTGGGTTGTGGTCGACTTGCCCCAGACGACATAGACGGCCCCGGCATCTGTGCCGCCGCCATCATTGCCTGTCGCGCCCACGACCACCTCGGCCTTACCGTCGCCATTGAGGTCGGCCAGGCTGGTCAGGGTGATGCCGGCTTCGTCGCCGGCGGATTCACCGACGATCTTGAAGCCACCGGTTCCGGCCGCCACATTGACCAGTTGAACGGCCGACGCCGAGGTCTTGCCCCAGACGACATAGGCGCTGCCGGCGTCGGCACCACCTGCGTCGTTTCCCGGCGCGGCGATCAGGATCTCGGAGCGCCCGTCCCCATTCAGGTCGGCGATCGCGGCCATGGCCAGTCCGGCATGGTCACCGGCGGCCTCGCCCTTCATGACCCAACCGTCACCCCCGCCGGAAAACGGATCGCCCAGGTCGACACCACCGCCGGGCAGGCCCCAGATGACAAAGCCGGCGCCGGCATCGACGACGGCGCCTTTTTCCATCAATGGCGCTCCGATCAGGATCTCTCCGCGACCATCGCCATTCATATCGGCGACGCTGCCGACGGCCGCGCCGGCCATGTCGCCGGCATTGACGCCATCGATGATCATGCCGTTGATGGCATCCGGAAGAACGTCGGACGTGCCGCCCGTGGCCAGGCCGAATCGGACATAGATGCGACCGGCATCAATGTCCTTGTCGTCATCCCCTGCGCCGCCGACGATCAGGTCGGCCACGCCGTCCCCGTTGATATCGTTCAGGCCCGACACCCAGCGTGCGCTTGGGAACGTCAGGGGTGTGAGGGCCACAGAGCCCGGTTCGTCGGCCAGCAACTCGTAGGCGCCATCCGCTTCCGTCAGCAAGGTGGAGAGGTACAGTTTGGTCACGGGAAGGGGCATGGGAAATCTCCGGTTGGGGCGCTTATCGCTGTGCAATGCCCCGCCAACCTGAAGCCAACCTGAAGACGCGATGTTTTCCCGATGGTTTGACAGAGTTGCCTTTGCCTACCGTCGCGCCTAACGTCCCGAATTGATGGAGAGTTGGCCATGCGCCTGTTGCTGATTGAGGATGACGCCATGCTGGGCAGCGCGGTCCGCGACGGACTGACGCCGCATCATGCCGTCGACTGGGTCAGGACACTGGCCGACGCCGCCCTGGCACGCAGCACCACAGCCTATGACCTGATCCTCCTGGATCTGGGCCTGCCCGACGGCTCCGGCCTGGCCTGGCTGACCCAGTTACGGCGTTCCGGCGACAGCACGCCCGTGCTTATCCTGACGGCACGTGACGCCGTCGGCCATCGCATCGAAGGCCTCGACAGCGGCGCCGACGACTATCTCGTGAAACCCTTCGACCTCGACGAACTGATCGCCCGTTGCCGCGCCCTGCTGCGGCGCGCCTCGGAACATGTCGCCCTGCGTGAAGTGGCGCCGGGCGTTGACTACGACCCGCAGGCCCGGCGCATCCTGTATCATCATCAGCCCGTGCACCTGTCGGCGCGGGAAATGGCGGTGTTCGAGCGCCTGGTGGCGGCACGCGGCGGCATTGTCAGCAAGGGCCAGATCGAAGAGTCGCTCTATGACTGGTCACGCGACATCGACAGCAACACGGTCGAGGTCCACATCTCGTCCATCCGCCACAAGCTGTCGCGCGACGTTATCCAGACGGTCCGCGGCATGGGCTATCGCCTGGCGACCCAAACATGAAGACCTATTCCCTGCACCGCGCCGCCCTGCTCAGCTTTCTGCCGGCCCTGCTGCTGATCGTCGCCGTCAGCCTGGGGGCAGCTTTTGTCTCGGCCTCGCGTGAGGTCAACCGCGCCGCAGACGCTGAAATGTCGCATCTGGCCGGCACCCTAAACCTGCTGACCCGGCACGAAGCTCTGGAGGGCGAAGACATCGCCGCCACCCTGGGCAGCCGCGTCGAGCAGGTCCAGACCCTGGCTGAGGAACGTATCGCCTTCCGCATCTGGGGCAGCGGAACGCTGGTCGCGACCTCGGCCAATACACCGGCCTCGGTCTTTGACGCGGCACCGGCCGGCGACGGTTTTCGCAACGTCAACGGTGCCAACGGCAAATGGCGCATGCTGACCCTGGTCGACAAAGCCGACAATGTTATCGTCGAAGTGGCTCAGGACCTGAAGGTGCGGCGTGAGGCCGTCTTCGAGGTCGGCGCCAGCGTGGCCCTGCCCTTGCTGGTCTTGCTGCCCCTGGTTTTGGTCGCCCTGTTCCTGGGGCTGGGTCGCGTCCTGGTACCGTTTCGCGCTCTGTCCGAGGACATAGCCGCCCGCGACGCGGCGCGGCTCGACCCGCTGGTTCCTGCGGTCCTGCCGCGTGAAATAACGCCCCTGGTGACCTCGCTGAACAGCCTGCTCGGCCGGCTGTCCCAAAGCTTGCAGCGCGAACGCGACTTCACCGACAATGCCGCCCACGAATTGCGCACCCCGCTGGCCGCGCTCAAGACCCGGGCCCAGGTGACATCGAAACTGATCGAACCCGACGCCCGGGCGCGCGCCTCAATGGATGAGTTGCTCCAGATCGTTGATCGTACCGCCGCCGTGGTCGATCAGATGCTGAGCCTGGCCCGGCAAAAGACGCAACACGCCGCCGGCTTGTGTGACGTCTCCGGCGCCGTGGCCGCAGCCGTTGACACCGTGCGCCACAGCCCGGCAGCGCGGGACCACGCCTTGTCCGTGGCGATTACACCGGGCGTGCGTCTCCCGGTCGATGGCGCAGGCCTGACTGCTATCGTCCGCAATCTGGTGGAAAACGCCGTCCTGCACACGCCTGAGGCCACACAGGTGCACATCTCCCTTGCCCAGACTTCCGACCATGTGACTCTGTGCGTTGCCGATCAGGGGCCCGGCATCCCGGCTGACAAACGCGACTTCATCACCGGCCGTTTCGCCCGTCTCAACACCCAGGCGCCGGGGAGCGGACTGGGCCTGGCCATCGTCAGCGACATCTGTCAGCAGACCGGCGGGGTCCTGACGATCGACGACAACCTGCCCACCGGAACGCGGTTTCAGGTAACCTGGCCGGTGGCCGTTTCTTAGGATGTCACGCTTCAGCCGAAGCGCGGCTTTCCCCGGCTTGCCGACCAGCAACCTTCGGCCAGACGGCGCGGGCCTCTCTCAATTCTGAGATCGTCCTGTCTCTGCCAACGCTGACACCTGTTCCTACGACTTCGATCGGACAACGAAAGCCATCAGGTGTCAAATCCAACCCCATAAGGACAGCGTAAACGTCGGTCACAACAGCACCGAGGGGGCCAGCCCATGACGACGCAAAAGACCAGATCGACCCTGCTCGCCATCGCCCTAAGCCTCGCTGTCGCTATGACCGGTCTGTCAAACCCTGCCCTGGCCGACGGTGGTGCGGCGCGCAGCGTGATCAACGATGAAGCCAAGGCGGGCCTCTTTTCCGGCGCCGTCATCATCCTGAAAAACGGCAAGCCGATCCTGGATCATGGCTGGGGCCTTGCTGACCGGGCGACGGGCCGGCGCTGGAAGACCAGCACGCCCACCCGATATGCGTCCGTGACCAAGCAAATCACCGCCCTTCTGGTGTTTCAGGAAGTCCAGGCCGGCCGGATCGACCTAGCGGCCCCCCTGTCGCGGTATATCAAGGATGCACCGGCCTGGGCCAACACAGTCACGATCGAGCATCTCCTGCGCCACACATCAGGCCTGCGTGAGGCCGACACCGGCCAATCCTATGATTTCCCCTTCCACCCCGCCTCCAGCGCGGCAGAGCTCGCCCGTCCCCTCAATCAGGCGACACGGATATGCAGTGACGCGCCGGTCACAGCCCCCGGCACGCAATTTCAATACGGAGATTGCGAGTATTTCTGGCTGGGCGCAGTCCTTGAGCAACTGACCGGCCAATCCTGGGACCAGTTGGCCCAGGAGAGGATCGCCCGCCCGCTGGGCCTTAAGTCGTGGGTGGCCGCCAAACCTGGCCGCGACACAACCGCACGCGGCTATGTTGTCGGCGATAAGCTTGAGCCGTCGCCGGGGCTTTGGGCCTATTCCACAGCCGCCGGAATGACGGGTACGCTGAAGGATGTCGCCCGTTTTGAACGCGCGCTTGTTCGCAGCGAACAGCTGGATCCCAAATGGACCGCGCAGATGCTGGAAGGGCGACCGGAATTCCAGTCTCACGCCATGGGCTCATGGAGCTACACCCTACCCTTCGATGGCCAGGATATCCGCTTTGTCGAGCGCCAGGGCTGGGTCGGCGGCATAAGGCTCATGGTGATCAGCCTGCCAGACGAAGACCTGGTGCTGGCCATGGTCTCCAACGATCCCGACACCCGGTTCGATGGCGCATGGAACCCGGATGGCTTCGTCAGCCGCGTCATCCGGGCAAGTCGCCTGCCGTAATGACCCTGACACCTTTTCCCGCTCCCTCGCATCACCAATCACTGATACCTCCCCGCGCCTCTTTGCGTGGGGTGAGCGCAGCCGAGATATATCTCGGCAAGCGTAAAGACCACCTGCAGCGTAACGCAGTGAAGCCGAGCGAAATGGTGGTGGGGCGACTTTCTTCCGGAAACGCCAAAGCCATAGCAACGGACGTCTTTCTTCCTTCTCCTCCCCATTTCTTCAATGGGGAGGTAGCGAGCAAGCAAGCCTTCTTAGGCGAAGCGCGTCGAGACGGAGGGGTCCTCTTTCCAGTCAACCTCCCACGCCATCAGCATCCCTTTCAAAACGCTGACCACCCGGAAGCGCCGGTAGAATCAAACGACGGAACACACGGAAAGAGGCGGACAGAATCGGAATTCCCACCTTCCCCTTCTCCCGCGCGAAGCGCCTTCACATTTCCAACGATTCCCTTACGATTCAAGCGTTTACGCTGTGGATCTGGCTTATCTGTGAACAAAAAAAAATGACGTTTCAGCGGCTCGGCTGTCGGGGTGAAAATCTCAGCCATCATCGCGGCGGAACCGCAGCAAAGGGTGGTCCACAGATAAGCCAGATAGGCCAGATAGACAGCGCCAATCCTATTCGAAGTAGTGAGAAAGGTCAGCGTTTATTTGCTCCTGGTGCGCAAACAAGGGCATCATGCTCAGTCTGAATATGAACCATGATGCAAAAATCGTATCAGGATCATATGCACTTGAATCTGAAAGTAAGCCATGCGCAACAGCATGGCGAATATGGGGACCCGGCTTCAAAAGGAAAATTCGTTCTATTTCAGCTCGAATTGCCGGGGTGAATATTTCATCGAGTTCATCTCCCATCTGTTCAAATATTGAAGAAATAGTTCGATCTTGCTGTGTTTGGGTAGCATTATCGAATATGCTAACATCATGTCCGTGTGATTTCAGAATGTATTTGATTGAGGCTTCAAGTAGCGGGACCAAAATGTAGGTGGCCCCGATAAAGTCGCCTTGGAAATGTCTGGCAAAGCCTTGACAATAGGTTGCGGCGAGGCTTGGCGGGATGAACGGACTATGGTCGATTAATGGACGTAAAGTTTCACGGCCAATAACATACCGTGATGTTATAGACCGCCTCGCGACTTCCAGTTTTCCATTGACCGCAATGTTACGGCGCATGTTTTCGTTTTTTGCGATTTCATGAATGACTTGAGAACTATCCGGTTCATGCCCAATACCGCCACTGCTGCGCGAAAGGACTTTTCCTTCTGCATCGAGATGCGCGGCGGGGAATAATGAGGCAAGGGGATGCCTTTTTATCTGCTCGATGGCGTCCTTTCCCAAGGAATTTAGATCGGGTGACCGCTCAAGCGCTGCGTACGCAAACAACAGTTCAATGAAGCCTAAAGGCTCAAAACCTGACTGGACCTGTTTAACAAGATCGCTGATGTCAATCTCATGAGAAAAGGAAGACATTTCCTCGCCTATTCGAGATTGAATATCGATCAATTTGTGACGTAATTCAGTCCTACGTGCTTTCTGATCTGGGATTCCATGAAGCTCAGAAATAGCAAGACCGAGGAAATGCGCGGCCAGCATTGCCGAGCCTTGTTTCGTCAATGCCTCCGTGGCTAGAGCTTCAGCAGCTTGGGTTTGCGCAAGGTGCTTGCGTTCATCGTTTTTTGCTTTGTGGTATGCTCTCGCTGTAAGGCGCCAAAGATCGACCAGCGGCCGTGTGCCTTTTGCATCGTCCAGTTTTGTTACGTAGTCTTCAATTGCCGATGCCAAGTCGGCAGGGGCGCTAATTCCATAATCGAGGTCGATGTCACAGAACCATATAGCAGCCACGGAATGGTCCAGTGAGATTGCTCTTTGCCATAGAATCGGGACAAGAGATTTCACCCCTTCACCTTCGGGACTATCCCAGCCGATCACCTTGGCAAGTCGCAACGCTCTTCGTAGAATTTCAGACGCCTCGCTCGTTAGAGGTGTCGCTTCATCCGAAAATTCATAGACAAGATTGCCCTCTATTGTTTGCCGAATAATACTGGAATAAGCCGCCGCTGCAATTTTTGACAATTGATAGCGCTTTCGATCCAAAAACCAAACGATATCAGACAAACGTGCTTGCAGCACGGGATGCTTCGCGTCCTCAGCCCATTTTGCCAGTATTGGTAGGTGTTCTCGAAAATCTGATGGAACTGCAGATCGCCGCCCATCCGCGAACACAATCATCGGCCCGTAGGGATCGTTCGGTTCATCGGGCTTAGGGTGCATTTGGCAAATTTGAGCCAACATCGAATAGACCCGTTTCGATGGATCATCAACGCCGTCCGCAATCGCTTTGTCATACAGTCTTCCGATGGCAGAACTGCTGGCGAACTTAGAGTCAGAAATCGGCTTCTCGATTTCTACGGTTTGTGCGTCATGCTCTGACACCTGTAACCAGATTGGCAATGCCTTCTCAGGTACTTCCGTCGTCTTCGTCATAGCTTCCTCCTCTAATGCAAAACTACCTTAGGGAGAATTCACGTCACGCTCAAGATGTGGACCTGAAGAACCAAGGGCTTAGTGCGGAGCAGAAAAGATCCTATGAGGGTGGATAGCTGCCCGAGCTCAGGCAGAATGAGGTTGCTAAACACATCCATTCTGCGGCGATTACGGGGGCGATTACGGGGACAGGTTGTCAAATGCGGCATTATCTGCTCTGAACTGACGCCAGTAATGACTCTGACACATTTTCTTTCCTGGTTGGGCATTTCTCGTAAAGGCCATTTTCCGATAATAATATACGCATCGCGCCGCGGTTTAGTTCCATCAGGCTTAAATGAGGTTCGCTCAGCACAGCACCATTGTCGTCGCCGCGAACCTCACAGAACCCTCCAGATTCTCGAGTAGGAAGCAACCAAGTTAAGCAACCTGAGATCGATCAATTATTGCGAGCGCGAAAAATGCTGAGCTGTTGCAAATTTGCAAGCGTCAATTGCAAAACTCACCAAGCACGATAGTTGCTCGTTGAAACTTGATTGACAGTGGCGCAACCCTCTCGCAGATGAAGGGGGGAGGGTACATGAAGCGCCTCAACTATGAGTTTAAGCACATTAAATTATAGGAATAGCCAACATGTCTAGATGGGTATTGCCGAACCGGCCGGGATTAAGAGCCGACGTTGGGGATGGCGCTGACAATCCTCTTGCCCGGATTGTCAAATACGTTCCGACAGAGGTGGTTGCCGCCTATACCGCTCTTTTCACGATTCTCGCCACCTTTAACTTGGAAGCGGTTACCGCACAGCGAGCCGTCACCGGGCTTATCGCGCTTTTTTTGGTCGTAACCATAATATACGTCCTTCGCGAGGCGCCCAAAGGTTCTGTGCAACAAGCACATCTGGTCGTTTCGCCTATTTCGTTCTTGGCATGGGCCTATCCAATTTCCAGCGCCTTATTGGGCGATTGGTTTATTCCGCTCGTTTCATTTGGCGCACAAGCTGTGATCGTTGCGCTGGCAATCCTTATTTCCCCCCGAGAGGCCAAGTAACGTCATGCACCAGCTTCACCTTGCCCTGGATGAAGATCCTACGCTGAGGGAGTACGTTTACAGTCTGAGCGACCGAATCGGGAGGAATCCATTAAAGCACGGCATGGTCTTGGATTTGAATCCCTTTTGGGATGCCGCGCAGAGATTAGAAGCGGCCGGTTTGGTTGTCCCGCATTGGCATTATTGGTTAAGGGAGGGTGGATCCCCGATTGTGTTTCCCATCCCCAGAACCAGCGGGGTAATTGATTTACAACAAAGGTACGATATAGCTGATTATCTGACAGAGGAATACTTTGGGCGAGACGCTTATGGCCCTTATATGCTTCGCATATTGGCCGCTCCATCCAGGTCAGCAGGAGATGCTGAATGGCGGCAGCAATTAGTATCAGCTGCACGCGAAGCCAAGTTGCCGACGATCGTAGACACAGTGGAACGCGCACAGCTTATCGCCACCCCAGGGGACAGACTTACCTGCGCTGGCAGCTCAGGCACCCTTGGAGGATTTCTTCGAGACGGTAGCTATGGCGCCACTTACGCAGTCACATGCGGCCACGTGGTTTCCGCCGGAAGCGTGTCGACCAAGGCAGGTACATTAGGAAATTGCGTTTACGCCACTCCGCCAAAAGCGCTTTCTTCCGGCACAGTTTGCGATGCTAATTGCAGCCAAATGGCCAAGTTGGACGTAGCTCTCATCGACGTCGGCACCGCAACGGTTTCGAACGTGGCGACAACTACTTGCTCGCTGGTCAGCAAGGGCGATCTCGTGGAAATGCGGGGGGCGACCTCTGGGACGGTCACGTACGAGGTCGGCGGCGCCGTCGTCGAAATCGAGATAGGCGGTTCTTGCTGGAACCGATTGTACCAGTTGCACGCGCCCACCGCCGGCATTTTGCCTTTTTCCGTGAGCGTTGCAACAACACCCATGCCCCAGCCTGGTGATTCTGGCGCCTGGGTGCTCCGCAATAAGACGGAATGGGCTGGAATGGTGGTCGCCGCGGATCCGGTCCTCACCGGCTATGCCTTATCCGCAAGCGAAATAGTGAAACATAGCAATGCAAATTTTAGCGTAAATTTGCAGCTCATTTGATGCCCGGTCGGAATAAGGGCCGAGGTAGAATTGCATATCTCCAATTTCAGTGAAATGGCGTAATTCCCAAAATTCCCACCACACACTTCACCTATAGACGGTAAGACTTTCCTTTTTCACGTCAATGAAAATGCGGCGACATCTTGCGCCCTGGTCTACTTGCCATTCATGTTCGATTAGGCTTACCGCCTCTGATATCCTGCGCGCCGCGTTAACATCACCGCAAGACAATTTAATCAAGCTAAGGCTTTTGAACCTGTTGCGAAGTATAGTCTTCATGTCATGGTCTAAGGCCACAAGAATATGGTCATTGGCCTCAGCGTACGCGCATACCAATTGGTCGGGTGTCCCTCGCGCCAAGCCACTATCACGCAACGCTTCTGCGTTGTGCCCACTCTCTCTAAGAATCCGCACAACCGCGTCTGGAACGCTTTCGTCCACAAGAAAGTTTAGTGGACTCGCTCGTTTCACGCAGCTTGCAATTCCGCGATTGCGACCTCGACGTCGGCCCGCTTCAAAGTCGGGTATTCTGCAAGGATTCCATCGACGCTGTAACCCGCACGATAAAACCTGCGCACCGTCTCCACTGGAATTCGTGTACCCGCAAAAACTCTTGCGTTATGAGCAACGTAGCGGTTCTGGGTAATTTTACCGACTTCTTCGGCGGACCTCTTACGTAGCGCTTCCGCCTTGTTTTTCATATCTTCGAAAACTGAAATAAGTTCAAATACAACGCCTTGTCCTCCAACTACAGATTCATGAGTCATCGTTTCCGGGTTCATCCAGGTTACTTGGTTCTTCCAAACGCTAAGCTTTAGTTCTGACCAAGGGTGGGAAGAGTGCTTTTCGAGCTTTGCAGCTGCGGCCTTTAGATTCGGAATTGTGACGTTATACGCATTCTTAAGAATACTTATCACGCGCAAACCGACAATATCCTTAAACGAATAAATTCGCGCATAAGGACTTCTGGGATTCTCAGACACGTGATGAGGTTTGAAAAATCCAATTTTGTCCCAATAACGCAGTTGCGAGGGAGAGAGCCCCGTTAGGTTCGAAACCTGCTCTGCGGTGAAGGCCGCCGCGATTTTACTATAGTCAACCACTCACCCCTCCATTCTACAAGCAAGTCCGTTTTTGTTCCACGATTTATAGCACGAGATTGGTAAAATTACCACGCGAATCGTATATCAGAAGATAACATGGAAACACGATACGCAGGTGAGAATCGGGTGAGAATCGGTGCGACCAGAATTAACAAGACAGGTTGTCAAATTTCAGAATAAACTAAGGTTTTCGTCTGTAAGGGCTTGCCCTTGTCTTGATTTTGGCCCGCATTTTTGGATGAAAGCAAGAGATGAGGGGGATCGCGGTTGGAGCGCTCATTAGTGCGCGCACCCCGCGCAGATCCGGGCGCAAAAATTCAAGAATAGGCCTCAGAGACAGTATCTTCCCCTACCCCGGCTTCCCGACCAGCAATCCCCGTCCATGCGGCGCGATGTACAAGGTTCCCCACTCCAGCGGATCGCCGGCAATCGCCCGGAAGCTGCCGAACTGATGCGCGTCGTCATTGATCCGCACCCACGACTTACCCTCGTCGTCCGACCGCCACAGCCCCTCCCGGCCCTTGACCTTGCCCGACAGATAGACCGCCGGATAGCCGTCCTTGACCTTGGGCGCGCCGAAGCCGACACACCAGGCGACATCGACATCCTTGACCTGAACCATGCCCGAATCGGCATCACGCGAATGCAGCAGTCCGAACGGCGCGACCAGCCACAGGTCGCGCATCCGTGTCGGCATGACCGCCAGTTGGGCACCCTGCCAGCCCTCGACCTTGGGCAGGCCCGAGACGATCGGCTTAAAACTCGCGCCATGATCGACGCTGATCAGGATGTTGCCCGAGGACCGGTCGTGAACATAATACACGCCGTCCACCACCTTGTCCGAAATCGGCGTCAAGGCCTGGTCGCGGCCCGTCGGCCACCCGGCCGATTCCTTCCAGGTTCGGCCCTTGTCCGTCGAATAGTAGGCGCCTTCCTTTTCCGGCACCCACAACAGCGAAGTCGCCTTGGCCGAAACATTGATGATGCCGGAGTTTTTCCACGGCTGGCCATCGCCCGGCCGCCGATAGGGCGATGCCGGGAAGGCGGTCCAGTTGGCGCCGGCGTTTTCGGAGTACATACCGTGATTGCCGCTATTGGTGGTGCGGGCAACGAAGTCCGGCGCCTGGCCACCGTAATCGACCGACCAATTGGATTCGCTGGCCGGAGCGAACAGCCCGACCGAGGGTGTCACCGTCAGGTCGTCCCAGGCCGCGCCACCGACATCGCCAAACGCCGCCAAAACGATGGCGCCGCCCGTCGGCGAGGTCATCTGGATCGTCGCGGTTTCTTCCAGATCCTTGATGTTGAAGGCAAAGCGAACCGTTTCGCCCGTCCCTGCCTTGCTCAGGTTCTCGCTCATCCACAGGCCGTAACCGGTGCCGTAGATCATCTCGTCGCAATTGAACGGATTGATCTTCAGGTCCGAGATCCAGTGGCCCATCCTGTCCTCGCCCTTGAGGTAGCTGGCCAGCCAGGGATAGCTTGAGGCGTCGTGCTTCGACATTTCGCCCAGGGCGATCCACTTACCGCCGCCGTCCTTCGACACGAAGACGTCATCGCCCGGCCACCACCGGTTCAGGGTCGAGACCGCCACCGTGCCGTCCGGTCCGACATCGACACCGGAGAAGCCGAAGCTGGCGCCACCGGCCGGCTTGATCGGCGAGACGTCGCGCCACTTGCCGGAAGGATCGCGCTTCCACACCCCGCCCGAGGTCGCATTGCTGGGGTTGACGACGTTCTTGCCATCGCCCTGCGCGAACGTCACATACAGCGAACCATCGGCGGCGAAAACCGCATGCTGGGGTACCTGGGCCGGAGTGCCATCGACCGGCTGCCAGGAGGCACCCGTGTCGGCGCTGACGAACAGGCCGGCCTTGCTGTCGGCACCGCCGGCATAGATCGCGCCGGACGCCGGATCGATCAGCATCAGGCTGAAGCGGGTCGCAGGGCCGTTGACCTTGCTGAACGAGGCGCCCGCGTTCGTGCTTTTCCACAGGCCTTCCTGGTTGGAGCCGTACCACAGGACATTGCCGTCCTTCGGATCGACGATCAACCGGTCACCGGAGCCGCGGCCGTCGGCATTGCCGCCGACCTGGATGTCCAGCGGCGTCTTCTGCCAGGTCTTGCCCTGGTCCGATGAGCGCAGGATGGCACCCTTCCCTGCCCACTCGCCGAGATAGAGGCCACAGGCGGCATAGACCCGGTTGGCGTCGTTGGGATCGACCGCCATCGACAGCACACCCATCAGGTCGGCCTCGTCGTGGCTCAGGTGATCCAGCAGAGCGATCCACCGCTTGGCCGCGAAATCATAGCGGTACATGCCCCCGATATCGGTGCGCGCATACAGGATATCCGGCGCCTTCGGGTGATACAGGAAACCATCGATAAAGCCGCCACCGCCGAACGGAATGGCGGCCCAACTATAGGGCGCCTCGGCCGCATGAGCGCCGGTGCCAACCAAGGTCAATGCGGCCGAAGCCAGCAGTATTTCACGTCTGTTCATTGCGGTCTTCCCACCATAATGCCACGCCCATCGGGCGCTATATATAAAACGCCATGCTCGCGCGGATCACCAGCAATGGCGCGCATCTGACCAAAGCGCGTCGCATCCGTATTGATCCGCGTCCAGTGAGTGCCTTCGTCGTCCGAGCGCCACAGGCCTTCCTCGCCGCCCAGCTTGCCCCACAGGAACACCGCCGGATATTTGTGGCCCTTTGCGGCCTTGCCGAAGGTCACCTGCCAGGCCTGATCGACCCCGGCAATCGCCACCGGCTGGCCGTTACGGATGCGGTACAGCGCCGCGCCCGAAGCCAGCCACAACTCTTCTTCAAAGCCCGGCGCGGCCCGAAGTTGCCCATTCCCCGCGGGCAACCCGCCGGCCAGCAACCCAAACGACTGGCCGCGATCGCGCGACACCAGCACCTGCCCCGCCGCACGGTCGAACATGTAGAAGGTGGCATCATTGACCTTGTCGGCGACCGCCTCCTGGCCGCGTTGCGGTGCCGGCCAACCCTTTGACAGGGTCCAGGTCTTGCCACCGTCGCTGCTGTGATAGGCCGGATGGTTTTCCGGCACCCAGATCATCGTCTTTCCCTTGGCCGAGATGGCGATCTTGCCGGCGCGGTTGTTGTTCCAATCCTTGGTCTGCAAGGGCGGCGGCTCGGCCGGCAAAGGCTGCCAGCTATCGGCGCCGTCATAGGAAATATAGCCGCTGATGTTTTCGTTGTCGGCGCTACGCACGATAATGTTCGGCGCCAAGGCCGCAAAGGCGACATCCTGGTTGGTCTCATGGGTCGGAGAAAACAGCCCGCGCGACGGCGTCTGGCTGAGGTCATGCCAGGCCGAACCCGACACATCCCCCGCCGCCATCAATACCTTCGGTCCCTTGGGCGGGCTTTCCAGCCCCAGGATGACCGTCTCCTCGAAATTCTCGTTCTCGAAATCGAAGACGACCGAGCCGCCCGTCTCCAGCGCCGACAGGTTGCGCGTCATCCACACGCCGTAGCCGGTGCCGTAGAGCAGTTCGTCGCTGTTGAATGGATTGATCTTCAGCGCGTCCATCCAGTGGCCCATCTCCTTGCGGGCGGTGGAATCCTCGTCATCGCCCTTCATATAGTTGAGCAACCACGGATGCCCGTCGGCCTTGTGCTCGGCCTGATCCTTGAAGGGTTTCCACGTCGCCCCGCCATCGCGCGACAGATAGATGTCATCGCCGCCACCGCTGTAGCGGTTGGTCGTGGCCACCACGATCGTGCCGGGATGCTGACGGTCGAGATCGAGCCCGGAATAGCCAAACGTCAGTGCCTTCGTCGGCTTGGCGGGTGAGATATCCGTCCAGACATCCCCCTTCAGCTTCCACACGGCGCCGTCGCTGACGCCCCACGGCCCCAGCGCATCGGCAAAGGTGACATAGAGCGTACCGTCCGCATCCAGCGCCATCTGGTGCGGGATCATCTTCGGCGAACCCTCGATCTTCCGGAAGGTCTCCCCGCCATCGACACTGTGATACAGCCCGTCGCCTGTCTCACCCGACCCGGCATAGATGGTCTTGCCGTCAATCAAAACCGTGGTGACCGCCTTGGGGACAAAGGCGGCCATCCGGCTGAAACTCCTGCCGCGATCCGTGCTCTTCAACAGCCCGTTCTGCGGTGTCCCCAGCCACAGGACATCGCCATTGCTGGGATCGACCTGCAGCCGCTCACCGGCGCCGCGCCCCATGGCGTTGCCGCCCAGCTTGATGCCCTTCAAGGTCGTCTTCTGCCAGGTCGCGCCCTGATCCTCTGACCGGATCACCCCACCATCCGGCGCCCGATCGCTGAGATAGAGCCCGCACGTCGCATACAGCCGCTGCGGCGCATTGGGATCGACGGCGAAGGTCATGACGCCGAAACAGTCCCAGTCGTCCCGGCCGAAGCCATCCATCAACGGCACCCAGCGCCGGTTGCCGTAATCATAGCGATACGCCCCGCCGACATCGGTCCGCGCATACAAAATATTGGGTGTCTTGGGATGATAAAGAAAGCCATCGACGAACCCACCGCCCTGGAACGGTATAGTCTTCCAACTGTAGGACTCGGTCCGAACGGACTCCGCTTGAACGCCACCCGCCATAAGGGCCAGAACGCCCGCAAGCGTGATTGCCGTCCAGTTCATCTCGCGCCCCGTTATGTCGATTTTATATTACAAAATACTTTCACATCCGAAACTACGGGTCAAGACTGTTTGGCGGGCAGTTAAGCCCTTGGAAATGTTACCTGTATAGATTGAAGGCGTGAGCCAGCCCCAGGCAAGGGGCATCTCGCCAATTCAAAACTGTTGGGGCAGGAAGCGTACAGTGGAGACAAGCAGCCAGACGCCGAACGGCGGGGAGTCGCGTCGCCTGGACGAACGGAACGGGCCGTTCGACATGCTGTTCGACAACAACCCGATCCCGATGTGGATATTCGAGACCGAAACGCTCGATTTTTTAGCCGTCAACGACGCCGCCTGCGCCCTTTACGGCTATAGCCAGCAACAGTTTCAGGGACTGAAGGTGCCCGACCTGTTTCCGGCAAGTCTGCGCGGCGCCGTGCGCAAGGAGGTCGACAAGCTGGACGCCATCCAGGGCGGCGGCCGGTGCGGCACCCAAATCACGTCAGATGGCGCGAAAATCAAGATCCTGCACTTCGCCCGTCGCGCACCTTATCGCGGCAAGGCTTGCGTCATTGTGTGGAACATCGACGTCACTGAGCGCGAAAAAACTGCGGTAGAACTGCGAAGCACGCGGATCTTCATGGACGCCATCGTTGAAAGCATTCCCTCCATGGTGTTCGTCAAAGACGCCCAAGACGGGCGTTTCGTGCTGCTGAACAAGGCGGGCGAGGACTTGCTGGGCCTCAGCCGGCACGATCTGATCGGCAAGACCGATTTCGACCTGTTCGACGAAGACGACGCTCTACGCTTTCGCGACGCCGACCGGGCGGTGGTCGCGTCAGGAAAACTGGTCACCATCGACAAGGAACCCCTGGCGACACCGAGCGGCGTCCGCCAGCTCAGAACCCAGAAGATCGGTGTCCCGGATGCCGACGGCAAGCCGCGCTATCTGCTGGGGATTTCCGAAGACGTCACCGAAAAACTCCGCGTCGAGGAACGCAGCCGCCACCTGGCGCTGCACGACGTGCTGACCGACCTGCCCAATCGCTTGAAGTTTCAGAACATCCTCGACCAGCAGATGGTCCGCAGCGCTGGGGACAACGATTTTGCCCTCCTGCTGCTGGATCTCGATCGCTTCAAGGCGGTCAATGACAGTCTGGGCCACCATGTCGGCGATCATCTGCTGCAACAGGTGGCGGGCCGCATGCGGTTGCTGATGGGCGACAACGACATCGTCGCGCGACTGGGCGGTGACGAATTCGGCGTGATCCACAAGGGCGACGGCAATGGCGACAGCGCTTCGTGGCTGGCGCAGAAACTGATCGACACCCTGTGCCAACCTTTCAACATCGATGGCCACAATGTCTCTATCGGGTGCAGCGTCGGCATTGCGCTGCGCGCCCTGCATGGCCATACTGCGGACTCCCTGATGAAGCGGGCCGACCTGGCGCTCTACGCCGCCAAGGCGACCGGCAAGGGCGACTATGCCTGGTTTCAGTTCGCCATGGAGGAGAAGGCCGACCACCAGCGCATCCTGCGCGAGGAACTGACCGTCGCCCTCGAAAAACATCAGCTGTCGATCGACTACCAGCCCATCGTTTGTACGCGTTCGGGAAGGATCATCTGCTGCGAAGCCCTGCTGCGCTGGCGGCACCCCACGCGCGGCCTGATCTCGCCCGTCGAGTTCATCCCGATCGCCGAGTCGTCGGGCCTGATCGAGTCGATCGGTCAATGGGTCCTGCATACCGCCTGTCGCGAAGCCGCCGACTGGCCGTCGGACATCGGCCTCGCCGTCAACCTGTCGCCGCGGCAATTCACCGGATTCGGACTGGCGGCCGACGTTACCCGGGCCCTGGATCAGTCGCATCTCGCGCCGAACCGTCTCGAACTGGAAATCACTGAGTCGATCTTCCTGACCGACAGTCAGGAAAATGTCCGCATCCTTAATCAGTTGAAGCAACTCGGCATCCGCATTGCCCTGGACGATTTCGGCACCGGCTATTCCAGCCTGGCCTATCTGAGTTGTTTTTCGTTCGATAAGTTGAAGATCGACCGGTCCTTCATCAAGGGCATGACCACCTCGCCGGAGAACCTGGCCATTGTCCGCGCCGTGATCGGCCTCGGCAAGAGCTTCGGCGCAACAGTTACGGCTGAGGGCGTCGAAACCGAAGCCGAACTGGCCTGCATCACCCGAGAGGGCTGCGATCAGGTGCAGGGCTATCTGCTGGGCAAACCCATGGCGCCGGAGATCTTACGGGAGATACTGATAGCACCGGTACGGACAAAAATTACCAGCGTTCGATAAATATCACCCGTCCTTGCCCGGTGTTGGCGGACCATCCGACGTCGCGTCGGCCTTTTTCTCGCTCTCGCGCTTTAGCGGACCACGCACCGTGCAAACCTCCTGCAGGTAGCCGTCCAACTGATTGAAGATGTGATCCGAGACGATGCTGTAGTGGATAAACTTGCCCTTCTTGACGCCCGTGATCAGACCGGCGTTTTCCAGGATGCTCAGATGCTTGGACAGGGACGGTTTGGCCATGTCGAAACGCTCGGCAATCTCGCCGGCGGTCAGGGTCGCCTTGCTGAGATAGGCGAGGATTTTCAGTCTCGGTTCCGAGGCCAGGGCCTCGAAGGTTTTGACCATTTTCATAAAGGTTGCGTCCGAATGGCGCACCTTGAACGTCTCATCATGTCGCCTATTGACGAAGCGTAAAGAGGGGCGTAACGATTAGCTAGTTAGCTAAATATATGGCGATCGGACGCAGAAGTCAAGATCGTCGGGGGCAAAAGCCATGCACGGCAAGGCTATTCAGGTCGGGGGACCCAAGGGACAACAAAGGGGGGAAGAAGGCGCGCTTAAGACCCTTATGGGGCCGGACTGGTACCGCCTCCATCCGGCGGTCCAGGCGCGCTTTCTGCAAGAACCCGCCGTCGACGAACCCGTCCTCTACGAAGGCGTGATGGAAAAGGTCCATTGCTCGAAAGCCGGCTGGCTGTTCGCGCAGGTGACCCGCCTGATTGGCAATCCGCTGGCCGCCCATCGCGGCCGCAACGTACCGATGCAGGTCCACCTGATCAAACGGCCTGGCCGCAGCGGCGTCTATTGGCAGCGCAGCTACTTCTTCGACGCCAAGCCGTTCGTCGTCACCTCGGCCAAGCGCGAAAACGCCCGGGGTCAGTTGTGTGAATACGTAGGATTCGGATTCGGCATGCGGCTGAATACCTATGCTCGCAACGGCGCCCTGCACTTTGTCAGCGAACGCTTCTTCTGGGAAATCGTCGGGGTGCAGATCCCCCTGCCCCACTGGCTGTCGCCCGGCCGCACCCATGTCAGCCATACCGACCTGGGCCACGGCAATTTCCGCTTCACCATCGCCATGGATCACGCACTGCTCGGCCGGACCTTCTACCAGACCGGCGTCTTCCACCGGAGCTGATCATGGAAGCCCTTTTACTCATGATGACGATCCAGGGCTGCCTGGGTGCCTTCGATACGATTTATCACCACGAATTCTCCGAGCACCTGCCGTGGAAAGCCTCGGCGTCGAAGGAATTGGGCATCCACGGCGTGCGCAACTTCTTCTACGGTCTCATCTTTGCCTCGCTGGGCTGGGTGGCTTGGGGCGGTTGGCTGGCCTGGCTCTTCGCCGCCATGTTGGTCGGCGAAGTCCTGCTGACCCTGTGGGATTTCGTCATCGAAGACCAGAGCCGCAAGCTGCCGGCCAGCGAGCGCATCACCCACACGATCCTGGCGATCAATTACGGTGTCATCCTCTGTTTGCTGACGCCGGTGCTGCTGGGTTGGGCCGCCATGCCGACCGGATTCCACCTGCAATCCCACGGCCTGTGGTCCTGGGTGATGACCTTGTTTGCCGCCGGCGTGTCGGCCTGGGCGGTGTTCGACTATCTGCGCTCGCGGCGGTTTCGCGCACCCGCCAAAGTGCCGCCGCTGCTTCTGGCGCACCCCAATCAGCGCGTCCTGGTCACCGGCGGGACCGGTCTGATCGGGTCGCGCCTGGTTCAGGGCCTGATCGACGATGGTCATGAGGTCAGCGTGCTTACCCGCGACAAGTCCAAAGTGGCCAAGTTCCATGGCCGGCTGACCGCTATCGACGACCTGACGCAGTTGCGGGCCGTCGATGTCATCATCAACCTGGCCGGTGAGTCGCTGAGCAATGGCCTGTGGACCAAGGCCAAGAAGCGCAAGCTGTACAGCAGCCGGCTGGACCTGACGCGCGACCTGGTCGCCTGGATTGCCGCCGCGCCCGAAAAGCCATGCCACCTGATCAACGCATCGGCGATTGGCGCCTATGGCCACAGCGACACCCTGGAATTCCGCGAAGACTCGCCTCCCGGCGAGCCCGATCTGGCGCTGGACCTGTGCCGGCAGTGGGAAGCGGTCGCGCAACAGGCAACCCAGCATGGCGTCAAGGTCGCCGTGCTGCGGTTGGGGATCGTCCTGTCACTAGAGGGCGGCGCCCTGGCCCAGATGCTGTTCCCTTTTGAATTTGGCGGCGGCGGTCCCATGGGCAGCGGCCGGCAATGGATGTCGTGGATTCATATCGACGATGTCGTCGGCCTGGTCGGTCACCTCATCGATCAGGGCCTGGAGGGACCGGTCAATGCCGTGGCGCCGCACCCGAGACAAAATCGCGACTTTACCCGCGCGCTGGGCCGCGCCATGCACCGGCCGGCGATCATGCCTCTGCCTGGTTTCGCCCTGAAACTGCTGCTGGGCGAGATGGCGGAAACCATCCTGCTCAATGGCCAGAAGGTCCTCCCGGCCCGCGCCCTGGCTACCGGCTACGCTTTCCGCCATCCGGACCTGGACGGTGCATTGGGAGATTTGCTCGCCGGCAAGATGTGATGTAGGACCAGAGAGACCATTTGAAAATGGGTCA
>NZ_GL883081.1:57443-101160 GCF_000204015.1 Asticcacaulis biprosthecium C19
CTTTGCAGGCCGGCATCACCAATTTGCAAACGGTCTCGCAGGAAAAGGAGACACCATGGTCCAGGTTTACGACATGCCACCCGAAGAGCTGGCGCAACATCTCGAAGCCGGTGACGTCCTGCTGATCGATGTCCGAGAGGACAACGAATTCGCCGACGCCCGCATCGACGGCGCGGTCCTGGCACCGCTGTCGACCTTCGATCCCCTGGCCTTGCCGGACGCGAAGGGCAAGCGCGTGGTACTGCAATGCGCCGGCGGTGTCCGCTCGGTCCGCGCCCTGGAGGCCTGTCAGGCCGCCGGGCTCGACATCACCGACCATCTGGCGGGCGGCATCAAGGCCTGGCATGCGGCCGGGCTTCCCATTGTGCGCTGAGCATGAAACGCCTGCTCGCCACCGTTGCCGCTCTGCTGTGCCTGGCCGCCCCGGCTAAGGCGGGCGACATCATCTTCTGGGATAAGCCGCAGTACGGTGGCAACAGCTTCAATGGCAAGGCGCCCGACGAAGCCTATTTCCGTGCACTGAAGGCCACCGGCGCCACCTGGGTGCGCCTGACCTGGAGCAAGTGGAAGGGCGAAGGCCAGGACTTCCTGATTGGTGACGCCGATGTCTATACCGGCATTCCGGCGTCCGATCTGGCAACCCTGATCAAGACGCTGGATGCTGCCAACGCCGCCGGAATCAAGGTCGTGCTGGTGCCGCTGTCGCTGCCGGGCGATCGCTGGAACCAGCAGAACGGCGGCCAACAGGACGAACGACTGTGGAACGATCGCGCCTACTGGAATCAATCAGCGGCCTTCTGGCGTGACCTTGCCACCGCGGTAAAGGACCATCCGGCGCTGGCGGGCTACAACCTGCTCAACGAACCGACGCCCGAAAAAGGCCAGGGCATGGCGGAGGATGCCGACGCGGCCACGCGGGTGGCCTGGTATGACAAGCACAAGGGCACGACGCGCGATCTGCCTGCGCTTTACGAACACATCATCAAGGCCATCCGAGACGTCGATCCGAATACGCCGGTCATGGTCGACGGCGGCTGGTACGCCAATGCCGGCAGCTTCGCCTATTGGACGCCGCTGAAGGACGATAAGGTCCTGTACGCCTTTCATATGTACGAGCCGTGGAACCTGACCAGTTCCCCTCAAATCAAACGCGATCCGCAATCGCCCTATCCCGGCCCCGCCTGGCCCGGCGGCGAGACCTTCGACCGCAAGGCCATGGAAGCCTTCCTGGCCCAGCCGTTCGCTTGGGCCAAGGCCAACGGCGTGCCCGTCAACCGCATGGTGGCTGGGGAATATGGCTGCGTGCGGGTTTGGTCGGACTGCGGGGCATACCTCAACGACGTGCTGGATATCCTGAACGGCTATGGTTCACATTGGGCCTTTTACAGCTTCCGCGAGGATGTCTGGGAGGCGATGGACTACGAAATCCCGCCGGAGTTCCCGGCCGGCCGGTTCTATTACCTGATGGACGAAGGCATGGCGGCGAAGATCCCGCGCAATGGCCTGCTGATGACGGTGATCCGAGACAACATGAAGTAAGCGTAATCCCCAACGCCCTGCGAAGCGGAATATTTCTCAAAGTGGGTCCACAGATTACACAGATTTCACAGATTAAGATTAGAAAAAAATCTGTGTAATCTGTGTAATCTGTGGACCCACTTCAATAATTGCCGCTGCGCTGCAGGTTCAGACCTACGGCAGACTCCGAACATATAGCATCGTATCCTGCGGATGCGATTATGTTGGAGCAATTGGCTGGCGCTAAGATGTCGACGGCTGGCTAAGGAACATGCACTGACCAAACTTGGAATCGGTAGTCTTCTGCTTCCTGAAACACTTTCACGAACAGGGCCAAGTCGCATACGCCCTCCGACTTAGTGCAAAGATCAACGAGTACTTCCCAGTGTTCGCCCATCCATAAATAGACGGCACTTTTCCAGGTTTCATCCAACAAGCTGGTTAGTTCGTCGCCGTACGATGCAATCTGATGCGCGATAAGCCCCGCAAGGTCATCGTCAACTGGACTGGCGTTAGATGGCCTTGAGGAAAGTGTGTAATCACCCTTGGCGAGCTGATCGGCAATCTCTGCCAAGACGGGACGCCATAATTCTGGAACTGGCTGTTCATCCTCATTTTTAGAGGGTAGATTCTCCGCGTATACCATGCTTTCCGCCTTCGGGTCCAAAACACAAGCCTAAGGTAGCTCAAGAGACGTGCCGCTTCAAACCGATGAGAATTTGCTTTAATCCAGGGTCGACCGATATCGCTTCATCGCCACCGCCGTCGCTACGGCGATAAACACCAGCAGCGGCCAGATGTTCGGCCACATGGCGGCGAAGTCCGAGCCCTTGAGCATTACTGACCGTACGATCCGCAGGAAATGGGTCAGCGGGAAGATCTGGCCGATCGCCTGTGCCCATTCGGGCATGCCGCGGAACGGGAACATGAAGCCCGACAACAACAAGGACGGCAGGAAAAAGAAAAACGTCATCTGCATGGCCTGCATTTGCGTACGGGCAATCGTCGAAAACGTAAACCCGACCGCCAGGTTGGCGATGATGAACAAGGCCACCCCCAGGGCCAGCAGCCAGAATGACCCGATGAAAGGCACGCCGAAAATGTAGGCTGAGGCTAGAAGCACGATCGCCGTCTGGACCAGGCCGACGCCGATATAGGGCACGATCTTGCCGACCATGACCTCCCACGGTCGCGCCGGCATGGCCAGCAGGTTTTCCATATTGCCGCGCTCGGTTTCCCGCGTCATGGCGATCGAGGTGATCATGATCATGGTCATGGTCAAAATCACCCCGAGCAGGCCGGGTACGATATTGTACTGAGAGATGCCCTCCGGATTGTACATGCGGTGGACGATGATATCGACGGGCGGCGGCGCCTGGGACAGGCCGGCCCACTCGCCTTTCAGGTCCTGACGCAAGGCAGAATTGACGATCTGCTGGATCATACCGACGGCATTAGAGGCCGCCGATGGATCCGAAGCGTCGGCCTCGATCAGCACCTGCGGCTTGTCACCACGCAGCAGGTCGCGCGTGAACCCTGCCGGCACGGTGATGACGAAGGCGACCTTGCCCGACTGCAGCGCATCCGTTCCCTCTTTCGCGCTGCTCACCTGCCCCTCGATATCGAAATAGGTCGAGTTCTGAAGCCCGGCCGCCAGCGATCGAACCACAGCGGACTCGTCCTCCAGATACAACAGGGTCGGCAGATGCCGCGGGTCGGAATTGATGGCGAAGCCGAACAGGGTCAGTTGCACCACCGGCACCATGATCATCATGCCAAACGTCATGCGGTCGCGCCGCATCTGGATGAATTCCTTGATCAGTATAGCCAGGATGCGGTTCAGCGCAGCGAACATGTCAAGCTACCGCCGTGTTGTCGACGGACTGACCCATCAGGTGGATAAAAACGTCCTCCAGGCTGGGCCGCGCCTGATGCCAGATGATGCCAACCACCTGTTCGCCCTTGATCAAGGCCGTCAGCGCATCCAGATTACCGCCCGACACATGCAGCGCATTGCCGAAATAGGCGACATGGTCGGCGCCAGTTTTATTGCGCAGGCGTTCCATCAGTTCGCGTACGCCCGTGCCCTCAGCCACAAAGGTGTAAAGCCCGCTCTGGTCGATAATGTCCTCGACGCGGCCCTGGGCCATCAGCTTGCCGTAGGCGATATAGACGATCTGGTCGCAGCGTTCGGCCTCGTCCATATAGTGGGTCGAGACCAGCACGGTCAGCCCCTGGGCCGACAGCCGGTGGATCTGGTCCCAGAAGTCGCGCCGCGCCTGCGGGTCCACACCCGCGGTCGGCTCGTCCAGCATCAGCATCTTCGGACTGTGCAAGGTACAGGCAGCCAGGGCCAGACGCTGTTTCCAGCCCCCCGACAAGGTGCCGGCCAGTTGTTTTTGGCGCGTCGTCAGGCCCAGTTGTTCCAGTGTGTCATCAACGACCTGCTTTTTGTTGGCAATGTCGTAGAGATTGGCGACGAACTCCAGGTTCTCGCGAATGGTCAGGTCCTCCCAATAGGAGAACTTCTGCGTCATATATCCAACCTGGCGCTTGATCTCGCGGCTGTGCTTGAGGATGTCGTAGCCGAGGCAGGTTCCCTGCCCCGCATCGGGCCGTAGCAATCCGCACAGCATGCGGATGGTGGTGGTCTTGCCCGACCCGTTGGGGCCGAGAAAGCCCCAGACCTGACCGCGCGGCATGGCGATATCGACGCTGTCGACGGCCTTTCGCTTGCCAAACGTCTTGGTCAGGCCGCGGACGTCGATAGCGAGGTTGTCTCCAGCCTTGGTCATGCGTACCTCCCGCCATCTGGATGTGCGAGAAAGGGTGCAAAGCGACGCAAGTGGTCTCTAGAGAAAGGTCTATACTCCCCCGCTATGCGGGGGAGGTGGATCGGTTGCGACAGCAACTGAGACGGAGGGGGGATTTGGCCCGCCGGTGTTTCCTCTATCCCCCCCGATATCTTGCCGACAATTGCGCCAAGAACTCCCCCCTCCGACTGCGCGCTGACGCGCGCCGCCACCTCCCCCGTATAACGGGGGAGTATAAGACGTGAAGAACGCCAAGCTCCACGAATAGAGACGCGCTGGAGATCGAACAACTTCCTCACAGCCGCACATCCACCGGCTGGCCGGCATGCAAGGCGTCGGGTTTTTCCGGTACCGCCTCGATCAGGAACATCAGCTTCTGGCGCTCCTTGACGCTGTAAATCACCGGCGGTGTGAACTCGGCATTGGCCGCGATAAAGCGCACGCGGGCAGTTTGAATCGCGCAGCCATCGCACGACACCTTCACCACAGTACCGATCTTGAACTTCGTCAGTTCCGATTGCGGCACATAGAACCGGACGAACTCGCGTCCCTTTGGCCGCACCGTGAGCACCGCGGCGCCGGCGGCGACGAACTCACCCGGCTCGCGCAGCCGCTCGTCGACCTGACCGGACAACCGCGCCCGGACTGACCGTTCATCTACCGTCCACTGCGCATTGGCGACATCGGCCGAAGCGGCCGCCGCCTGTGCCGAAGCCGCCCGTTGCTGGTCCTGGCGCGCCGATTGCCGGCGTTCGGCAATCAAACGATCGATATTGGTCACCGCTGCCCGCGCCGACCGAGTTTGCGTCCGCAGGGCATCCATCTGGGCCGCTGAGACGAACCCCTTGGTCTCAAGCTGGGCATATCGCGTCTCGTTAGCGGTCGCCAGATCCAACGCCGCCTGGGCCTGAACCCGCTGGGCCAGCAGCGGCGCGATATCGGCATCGCGCGCCCCCTTGCTGAGGTCATCAGCCTGGGCGGCAGCCGCCTCGGCGCGGCTCTGCGCCCCGGACAGGCTGTTGCCGGCCTGGGTCGGGTCCAGCGTAAACAGCACCTGGCCGTCCGTAATTTCGGCGCCGCGATCGACCTCAACCGTCGCCAGCCAACCCGACTGCGGCGCGGCGACGCTGACCGATTGCGCCTCGACATAGCCGCTGTAGGTGTCGGCCGGTTTGCCGGAACAACCGCACACCGTCAGTAAGGCCACCAAAGCGAACCTACGCATGGTTCAATCCCCTGAGAAACAGTTGCACATGGGCTTTCAGATAGGGCTCGGGAGCAAACGGAACCTCTTCAGCCGCAGCAAACACCAATTGCCACATGACCGATTTCAGGATCGGCGCGATAAACAGGTGCGCCGCCATTTCACCGGTGGTCCCGGAGATTTCGCCACGCGCCAGCGCGCGGTCGAACAGGGTCGTCAGCCCCTCCAGCATCTTGCCCACAACCTCGCGGCGATAGAAGGCGGCCAAGGCGGGGAAACGCTGGGCTTCAGCGATCAGAAGCTTGGGGTAAACGGGTAATTTGCCGCTGGCTATCGCCGCCCCTACCATCTCGACGATGCGCATCAGAGCCGGCTCCAGCGGCCCGTCATAGCCCTTCAAGAAAACGCTGGCCAAGGCCACTCTGGGCGCGATGTCGCGCATGATCAACGCTTCGAACAGGGCCTGCTTGGTGGGATAGTAGAGATAGACCGTGCCCTTGCTGACACGGGCCTGGCGGGCGACATCCTCCATGCGCGCGCCTTCGAAGCCATGCTCGGAAAACTCGGCTAAGGCGGCATCGAGAATATCGGCCTGGCGCACTTCCGGCGCGGCACGGCGCGATCGCAAGGGTGTGGGCTCGACCATACTCGCTCCATTCCGTACTGACCGGTCAGTACTAACTTACGCCTGAAGAAGACGGGAGTCAATTAGGCTTACCCTCCCCCGGCCTCGCCGGCAGGCAAAGCGGGGGAGGATAAATGAATCAGATTTTGAGGAACCAGCGTTTGATGTAGAACGGCACCAGGAACAGACCGCAGATCACCAGCGCCCCGAAGGCATACAGGAACGACATCAGATACGGATCCCCGACCTGGGCCAAGATCCAGGTCGTCGCCGCACCCGTCCCACCGGTCATGCCCAGCGCAATCGACAGAAGCCAGGCAAAGACATAGACCAGGATGGCATTGGTGCCGAACAGCTTGATCGGCACCGCCCAGCGCTTGAAGCCCAGCCGGTCCATAACGACCATCAACACCGCCAGGACGGTGAAGGCGAAACCACAGGACAAAAGCACAAAACTCGGCGTCCACAGCTTTTTGATGATCGGAACGTACGAGTCCAGCACCAGGGCCAGCAGCATCAGCAGCACGCCGATGATCGCCACCCCGCCCCAGGCGTTACGCGGCGTCCTGGTGTTGATGTACAGCCCCATCAGAATGCCGAACAGGATGTTGGACGTCGCCGGCACGGACGACAGCAGACCTTCCGGGTCGTAGGTCTTGGCGCCACTCCACACGTGATTGACGCCCAGAACCTGCATATCGACCCAGGCCGGCCAGGAATGGATGGCATCCCATTGGTTGGCCCCTGCCCCATCCGGTACGGGGACATATTTCAGCAGCAGGGTATAGGCCACCAGGAATCCTACGCCCCACAAGGCCAGCGCACGGCTATGGAGGATCAGGCCGCCTTGCTGATTCTGATGCGAATGCAGCACCACCAGACCTGACGCGATGGCGTAGCAGATGCCAATACGTTGCAGAACGCCCGGCAGGCGCCAATGCTCGAAATCGAACTGCGGCAGCAGGTTCAGGAACAGGCCGATCCCGACCAGGATAGCCGCCCGGCGCAAACTGTGCACCAGCAGGGCCGCCTTGCCGCCCGCCTGACTGTTTAAGGTTTTTTGGCGCCGCCCCAGGGACAGGGTCATCGACAGGCCGACGCAGGTCATAAAGCCCGGAAACACCATGTCCGTCAGGGTGAAGCCATGCCATTCGGCATGATCCAGCGGCGTGTAGATATGGCTCCAGTCGCCGGCATTGTTGGCCAACAGCATGCCGATGATGAACAGGCCGCGCAGGATATCCAGCGCCTCAAAGCGCACCGACGCCGGTTTGGGTGGCGCGGGCTCCTCCTCCTTCGGCTTTTCACGTTTCTTGAAGGCAATCACTTCGGCCATGGCGGAATCTCCCTGAAGGGGAGACCCTAGCGGAAAACGGCGCCAGCGCAATCAGACCAATTTGGCGCCACGTCCCGACGGCTTTATAGTTCTCGCGGCGCACGAGTATTTCATAAAGAAAATAAAGATATTGCAAAGCCCTGACAATGTGGCAGATTGGCGGCGAAAGCGTCCGGCCCAAAACCCGCATGGCGCTCGCTAAAAATCCAAGGGGGATTTCCAAAATGAAGAGACTTCTGGCGTCTGTCGCCCTAATGACGCTTGTCACCGCGTGCGCCACACCTTACCGGCCCATTCCTTTTGACCGGGCTACGTCGGGTATCTCGACAATCCAGGTCGTCGAAGATGCCGTGCCGGCGAAATCGAACGTCCGCAAGTTGGCGACCAATGGCCAGAACATGGCCAGTGCGACCGGTGGGCTTGGCCTGGCGGGTCTGGTGGTCGGTCTCGCCGCCGCCGGTATCGAAGCCGGGATTGCCGACAATCAGAACAAGAAGATCAACGGTGCGCTGGAGTCTCAGAAGTTCGACGGCGAAGCCGTTTTCGATGCGGCGTTCGAGGCTGAACTGAAGGCGCAGAATTTTGACATCGCGGTCAACAAGACGGCGCGCGCCGAAAACCACGGCATGGTCGTCATTGCCCCGCAGCCTGACGCCGCCGCCGGTACTGCTGTGCTCGACATCAACGGCTATGCTTACGGTTACCAGCAGGTCGGTGGCACCAAGAACTGGCGTCCCTATGTCGTGGTCAAACTGATGATGTACGACGCCAAGGACCCCAAGAACGTCCTGCTCGACAACCAAGTCGAATATAACGCGGTGGCGCCGGTGCCGTTGACGGTCAATGTGCCGGTCGACGAGACCTATACATTCGAAAGTGCCGAAGCGATCGCGGCCGATCCGGTCAAGGCTACCGAAGGTCTCACAAAGGCCATCGAAGCCTCGGCCCGTGCAGCCGCCCAACTCCTGAAGTAGGACGGTTACCGGTATGAAGCTGCTCAGATACGCCCTGGGGTTCGCACCGTTTCTGCTTTTGCAGGCCTGTGCGACCACACCGCCACCCCCGCCGCCCATGGCCGTGACCGACCTGTCGGGCAAGACCTGCGCGACCGAGCCGTCGACAGCTAACGCCGTGTCCCTGACACCGGTGAAGAAGCAGGTCCTTCATACGGTCTCGACCCTGGTCGACGCCAATACGCCCTGCCTGACAGGGGCCGATGGCAGCCTGAGCAACTATGTCGTCTATGCCATTCCGGCGTCTGGTGAAAACCACACGGTCACCGTTGGTGGCGTGCAGGAAGCGATCCGGACCTTTGCGCCGACCGTCACGCTTCTGCAAAGCGACGGCAAGGTCACCCGCAGCTTTGGGGAGGACCGCTTTGCCCTCCTGGGCAATACCCTGGGTGTGCAGTTTCGCCCCCTGCCCGCGGAACGGTTTATTGTCGTGCAGTCCAATCCTGGACTGGTCGGCGAAAGCGTCGCCACCGTCGAGACGCGCATTACCACCACCTCGGGCTACGCCGCGCCGACAGCCTACAGCTACGGCTATAGCTACACACACGAGCGTGGCGCCGACGGCAAGCACGAGCGTACCTTCTCACACGAAGGCTATATCAACGTGACCGTCCAGGCGGCCACCGGCAAGGTCGGCCTGCCCAACGAAAAGTAGGCAGGCTCACACGCAACACCTGTTCAAGGCCGGCGGATCACCGCCGGCCTTTTTCAGTTTTCTGCGATCTTCCTGCCCTTGACCGTGACGTCGGACGTCGACTTGACATTGATCTTGCCGGCACCGTCGATGGTAATGTCTGTGCCCGACAGGACGATTTCACCCGACTTCTTCATCTGCAGCCGCGCCTTGCCGGTACCGAGCCATATCTCGTCGCCCGCCGTCAGGATCAGACGCTTGTTCGCCGTCACCGTGACGCTGTCGCCCGTCGCCACAGCCTGTTCCATCCGGGCCAGTCGGGCTTCCAGTGCCGCGATTCGCCCGGTATCGCCTGTATCGCCCTGCGCCACCCCCACAACCGCGGCCGTCAAAACTGCGCCCATCACCGCCCCGCCGGCCAACATCGTCCAGGTTTTCATAATCCGCTCCGAAAAAATTTTCAAAATACAGTGCAGATCCTACGCCTCAAGTCTCGCAAAACCAAGCCCGGCAACAAGTCAGGTTGACCTGACATTTTTCCCGATGTAAGGTTGACATGACATTCGGGAAAATGTAAAGTCGACCTTACATTCACCGGAGCCGACACCATGAACAAAGCCCCCCTTACTCGCTATTTGATCGGCATGTCCTTCTGGATGGCGCTGTACATATCCGCTATTGTTTTCAATGGCTTTTACTTTCGGGGTAGCTTAGGACCGGTGGAAGTACCACTGTCCTACGTCCTGGCGGTCCTCCCCAGCCTGCCAGTCGGTGGCATGATCTGGGTGATGCTGCGCCACATCGAAACAAGCGACGAATATGTCCGCGGCCAATTGGTCCGGCGTTACCTCATCGCCATGGGCCTGACGCTACTGCTGTGCTCAGCTTACACCTTTTTGGAAAACTATACCGGCGTGAAGATCTTCGAGCGCCTGTACGTCTTCGCCGTCTTCTGCGCCTGCCTGGCCGTTGTAACGCCGTTCACACTGGGCGCTACCCGCAATCCATCCTGATAGGAAACAATCATGAAAACCTCCTCGCCCAACACCCAATATGCCATCGGCATGTCGTTCTGGATGGCGCTGTATGTCGCCGCGCTGTTCGGCTCGATCTTTCTGATCAAGGGCCTTCAACCCACCGGTCCCCTGCTCTATGTCCTGGCCGTGGCGCCCGCCCTGCCCATCGGCGGCACCATCGTTGTCTTCCTGCGCTATATCGACGCCGTCGATGAATATGTCCGCGCCGTCACCACCCGCCGCTTCGTCATCGCCACGGGCCTGACCTTGTTCCTGTGCACGGCCTGGGGTTTCATGGAAGACAATGCCGGCGCCCCCGAATTTTCACTGTATCTGGTCTATGCCCTCTTCTGGGGTCTGTATGGCCTGACCTCGGTCTTCGTAAGGCAGGCGGCATGAAACAATATCTGCGTGAACTGCGCACGGAGATGGGCCTGACCCAGGCCGACCTCGCCGCAAAACTGGGGGTCTCGCGCCAGGCGGTCATCGCCCTCGAAACCGACAAGCACATCCCCTCGCTCGATCTGGCCTACAAGATTTCCGCTGTTTTCGACCGGCCGGTGGAAAGCATCTTCGAAAACCCTTACCGGCCGGCTTAACCCCCTCATCTTAAAGGAATACTCCATGTCCGATCGTCCCCTTGCGGAACGTGACCGCTACAACCTTGCCCGCCCGATCACGCCCGACTTCTCCCGACTACTGCGTTTCGCCGCCGGCCTCGCCTTCTTTGCCTTCCTGTTCCTGGAACCGGAGCATCGCCTGGCCAAGGCCCTGATCAACGCCGCCAATCAACTGCTCACATCCATCACCACGCTTTAAGGAAATCCCTCATGTCCGAATCTCCCACACGCAAAAAAGGCCTGTCGATGGGCGCCATGTTCGCCATCGGCGTCGGTATTTTCGTCGCTTGCGCTGTCGCCTGGTCGCAGTCCAGGGCTGAAACCATCCGCTTTCCCGATGAAGCCAATGCCCGCTTCAGCGTCACCGTCACCGGTGAAGGCCCCGATGTCATCCTGATCCCTGGCCTTGGCTCCCCGGCCGCGGTCTGGGACGGCACGGTCGCCAAGTTCAAGGACCAGTACCGCTTCCACGTCCTGAATCTGTCGGGCTTTGCGGGCGAACCTGCCGCCGCCAACGGCCAGGGCGACGTCCTGGCGCCCTCGGTTGAGGCCGTCGATGCCTATATCAAGGCCAATGACCTGAAACAGCCGGTCGTCGCCGGCCATTCCCTGGGCGGGCTGATGGCGCTGATGCTGGCCAAGTCGCACCCCGAGGACGCCAGCGAACTGGTCATCGTCGACGCCCTGCCCTTTATCGGTTTGATCTTCGATCCTAACGCCACGGCGCAAACCATCGCCCCGCAAGCCACTGCTATGCGTGACAGCCTCATCAACGCCCCGGCCGACGCCTTTGCCGCGCAGCAACGCGCCGGCGCCGGCCGCATGGTCACGACCCCGGCCCACCAGGAGACTGTCGTCGGCTGGTCGCTGGCCTCCGACCGCCGTGTCTTCGCCCAGGCCATGTATGAGGATCTCGTGCTGGACCTGCGCCCGGACCTGGCGAAGATCACGACGCCGACCACGGTGATCGTGCCAGTGGCCTCGCACTACGGCATGACCCAGGACGCCACCCTGGCCTTCTACAAGGGTGCCTATGCCGGCCAGCCGAATGTAACTTTCGTGGCGGTCGATAACAGCCTGCATTTCGTCATGCTGGACCAACCGGAAACCTTCGCAACGGCTCTGGAGGCTGCCCTGAAATAGGACTAGCCTCACCAGGCATGGAACGGCCGCCTGTTTCGCAACAGGCGGCCGCACTGCGTCATAATTTTAAGTTTCGAAAATTAAAACTATTATCGATTTTTCTTATTCCGGGCTTGGCCGTAACACTGGACCTGTCGCTTTCAGGAGATCCGCCATGTCCGAACCCAAATGCCCTTACCACATGACCACCTCGGCCGGCGCGCCGGTGGCCGACAATCAAAACGCCCTGTCGGCCGGACCGCGCGGCCCCCTGCTGATGCAGGACTATCAGCTGATCGAAAAGCTGGCCCACCAGAACCGCGAACGTATCCCGGAACGGGTGGTGCACGCCAAGGGCTGGGGCGCCTACGGCACCTTTACCGTCACCCACGACATCACGCCCTATACCCGCGCAGCGATCTTCTCCGAGGTCGGCAAGTCGACCCCGCTGCTGACCCGGTTCTCGACGGTCGCTGGTGAACTGGGCGCCGCCGATGCCGAGCGCGACGTCCGCGGCTTTTCGGTCAAGTTCTACACCGAGGAAGGCAACTGGGACCTAGTCGGCAACAACACGCCAGTCTTCTTCATCCGCGATCCGTACAAGTTCCCGGACTTCATCCATACGCAAAAGCGCCACCCGAAGACCCACCTGCGCTCGGCCACGGCCATGTGGGACTACTGGAGCCTCAGCCCGGAAGCCCTGCACCAGGTTACCATCCTGATGTCCGATCGCGGCATCCCGGTGTCGCCGATGCATATGGATGGCTTCGGATCTCACACCTTCAGCTTCATCAATGCTGAGCATGAGCGCTTCTGGGTCAAGTTCCACTTCAAGAGCCGCCAGGGCAAGGTCAACTATACCAACGCCCAGGCGGCCGAAGTCATCGGCAAGTCGCGCGAAACCTACCAGGAGGCCCTGTTCGAGGCAGTCGAGTCCGGCCGCTTCCCCAAGTGGGATCTGTACGTCCAGATCATGCCGGAACTGGAAGCCGAAACCACGTCGTACAACCCGTTCGACCTCACCAAGGTCTGGCCGCACGCCGACTATCCTCTGATCCCGGTGGGCGTGATGGAGTTGAACCGCAATGCCGACAACTACTTCGCCGAAATCGAGCAGGCCGCCTTCTCGCCGTCGAACATCGTGCCCGGGATCGGATTTTCACCGGACAAGGTGCTCCAGGCGCGGATCTTTGCCTATGCCGACGCCCATCGCTACCGCCTGGGGACGCACTATGAGGCCCTCCCCGTCAACGCGCCGAAATGTCCGGTGCGGCACTACCATGCCGACGGTCAGATGCGCTTCTTCGGCAGCCTGACGCCAACCGATGCCTATTACGAACCCAACAGCTTCGGCGGTCCGGCCCAAGCAGCGGAATATCGCGAGCCGCCACTGAAAATCTCCGGCGATGCCGACCGCTATGATCACCGTGACGGCAATGACGACTACAGCCAGGCGCGCGCCCTGTTCAACCTGTTCGACGACGGCCAAAAGCAGCGAACGTGCGAGACCATTGCCGGCTCGATGGGCGGCGTACCCGCCTTCATCATCGAACGCGCGCTCGGACATTTCGACCTGATCGATCCGGCCTTCGGCAAGGGTATCCGCCAGGCGCTGGGCCACGGCGGCGACCCGGCGGCCGACGCCGCGCGAAACACCGAGTGATACCGTTCAAAGGGTTGTCTGATACTGCACCAGCTCGGTCAGGTCGGCCACCTTGTCGTACAGTGCGCGTGCTCGTGCATTGTGGTCGTGGGTGACCCAGTACAGCCGACCCATACCGCGTGACCGGGCGTCTTCGGTCACGGCGGCAATCAGGGCCCGCGCCGCACCCCGGCCGCGGGCCTTATCGTCGACATAGAGGTCTTCGAGATAGCAGTAGCCGTCCTTCGCCCAGGTCGACCGGTGCAGGATATAGGTGGCAAACCCGACCATGGCGCCATCGACATGGGCCACCACCATGAACATCGACTCTTCGGGATCAAGGAAGCGCGCAAAGGTCAGGTCAGTGACGGCGTCGGGCAGGGGCTGGTTATAAAAGTCGAGATAGGCCTGCCACAGGGGCCGCCACGCTGCCTTGTCGTCTGCCGTCACCGCGCGAATGTCCATGGATCACCTCCAAACGCCGTCCTATCGTGTCGCGGTCAGGCCTGCAACAGCAGAAAGGCGGCGAGAACTTACGATTCAAAGCCTATATACCGGTCGTCCCTCCCCCATCGGGCGTCTCCCATTGGGCAAGGACGGGCGTGGAAAAACGAATTTATGAAATCTGTTGCTGCCGTGCTGACGGCGTCTTTCCTGCTGGTCGGGTGCGCGAACTCTGAACCGGACTGGGACCTTGCCGTCAAGCCGCTGTTCGTTTTCCAGACCTTGAAGGCCGCTCAGGGCTGGCAACAGGGCACCCCCGCCCTGGCCACCTGCACCCCTTCCCGCTCCGGCCATCAGCACATCTGTCAGTTGCGCGACAATCAGGTTGCCGGGGCGAAGACCGAGGCGACGGAAGCCCTGTTCGACGATGAGGGTCTGCGCGCCCTGCACGTGGCCTGGCCGCTGCAGGACTATGCCGCCGTTGCCGGCGAACTGACCGCGGCCTACGGGACGCCCTGCAGCCAGGCGACGACGAACGTGCGCGGCCCGCAGTACAGCACCCTGAGCAATGTCGTTACGATCTGGTGTTTCCGCGAAGGGGCGATGACCCTGGAAAAGTATGCCGGCAATCGCGATACTGTGCGCCTGACCTACAGCTCCGAGCGGGCCAGTCTGGTTCCATCGGAGAACCGGCTGCAGATCCTCTAGATCAGCGCGACGGCAGAAAGCTCCAGCGCAGCTTGCCGCTGGAGTGCGGCGGCTCCTTGGCGGCCATGGTGTTACTGCGGCCCAGCAAACCCGCACCGCTCATCGCCTGCAGGCTGAGGATCGACAGCAGTTTCGGAGAGCCGGCCGTCATCGCGCGGGCATCGATGTCGTAGAGGTGTTCGCCGACGCGGAAGGCGCCCGGCTTTCCCGGGTCCTTATGGACCTGCACGGGGGCTTCAAGGCCTTCGACCAGCACCCAGGCGCTCTCATAAAGGCGAAAATTCGTCGTCATATCGTGGTATCCGTCGTCAGAAGTTCGGCCGATCCGCCAACGGTAAAAACGGCCAGGATCGCCTGCTGAGCCGCTTCGAGTGCACCGGTGTGCGAGACATAGCCTCCCACCAAACGGCCGTTGCGGATCACCTCCCACATATCGTCACGCTGGCGCAATTCAAATCGCACAGGAACGTTTTCATTTTTCAGTCCGACCTCGCCCGAGGTCGGCCAAAGGTCATCCCAAAGGGCGACCAGGGAAGGTTTCTGAGACTCGACGAGTTTGGGTTCCTCCAGGCGAATGACTTCGCGCACGAACCGCGCGGCGTAAGCGGCGGTCGCCATATCGTCCTGCCGATCGCCCTCGAGATGCACCGGTTGACGGAAGGTGGCACTTAGCCGTTCGAGAAACCGGGGCTCGGTCTCCACCATATGGGCGATCAGAGCCTGCAAAATCTCTTCGTGCGCCAGGACGCGGCGCTCAAGGTCGGCATTGTCCGAGGTCATCAGGCGCTCCACGGAAAGTGCTCGCCGGGAAAAGGTGGCCCAACGGCGTCGGCGGCGAAAAAATCCCACGCCCCGCCCAGCCGCCGAATTCGGTCACTTTCCCAAGCTGCCGGGTCGCGCGCCTTGGCGAGGTGCTCGGCCATGCCTTCGTTTTCGCTGACCTCTTCCGCCGCGCGGTCGAGGCCGAGGCGCGCCTGTACCGCGCCGCGTGAAAACTTGAAGGCGTGCAAGGGGGCTCGTAGTGTCATGACAACCCCTTCCTGGGGTAAACCAGGGCTCCTGCAAGACAGGGCAGCCATGGCGCAGCGCACCACCGGCGCGTCAGTTCTATATGGTGGGTTGCGCCACCTGTTGTAAGAGCGAGGCGACCTTTATCTGATGGCCCGTTTGGTGAAATAACCGATGACCATGCCGACCAGCACGACGTGCGCAAAAATGGCGTTGATAAAGACAAGATCGATGTTGGGCGGATAGTGCGGGTTCTGCCCTACGGTCGCCAGCGACAGCGGCACGACGAGATAGGTCATGATGGCATAGACCATCGCGCCATAGACTGCGCCGAACGCCAGGCCGTGCCGCGCGACCACAGGCGCCAGCCGGGCAACGGCATAAAAGGCCAGCGCCATCACCACCGTCATGGCGAAGTGGGCCACCATCCCCAAGGAGAAGGTCGCCCAGCCGCCACGCGACGCCGCCTCCCCCAGCAACCCGCCGGCGATCGACTGGCCAATCCGCATCGCCGGCACATCCGCCTTCCAAGCCCAGAAAACGAAGGCATCGACGATATCCAGCGCGCCGGCGACAAGACCGCCCGCGATCACCGTCCGCAATCTGCCCTTGCCCGTCATGACAAGCCTCCCCGAAAGGTCTTTCTGGGTTCTTCGGAGAAAGGCTAACACGGTTTCCGGAAAACTGGAAACGTCTTCACCCGCGACGAAGATGCATCGGACCGCTTTCGTGATGGTGGGTGACGGCCCAGGCGCTGACCAACCCGATCAGGGCGATGCCGATCAGGCTGGTCGTCACCATGGCCGGTTCGTTGTCGCGGTAGATATTGGCCATCATGATCCAGAACAGGGCCCACACCAGGGCGCCGGCATAGACCAGGCTTTCGGTCATCCAGGTCATGACCCCGCCGAACAGGATCAGCCCGACCAGGAAGCCCAGCGACACCCCGACTTGCGACGGATCGAGCGCATAATAGCCCGACACCAGCACGGTGGTCACATTGACCGACAGAGCGGCTGTCAACCAGCCGGTGACCAGGGCCAGGGGCGCAAAGACCATGAACGCGTCCATCCGCGACAGGGTCATATCGTGGCGCAGCTTCAGCAAGCCGCTGACGCCCAGGATCAGGGCGAACAGTACGAGCGCGACACTGACCCAGTCGAAACCGGCTATCGGCACCCAGACCTGCCAAAGGGCATTGATCATGTAGATGCCAGCCATGTTCCACCCCACAGCGGCAAGCGCGCGATTGTGCTTCTGTTGCGGCAGCAGTTGCCAGATGGCGGCCACCAGGCTGAACAGGAAGATGGCGCCCCAGATCGAGAAGGCATAGCCAGATGGCACCAGCGGATGGCTGGCAACCGCCGAGCGCAGTTCGACGCTGATACCGGTGTTGAGAACCTCGGTCAGCCGGGCGCAGACGATCTGCGCGATGGCGGCCAGAAGAATGACGACGGCCTGAAATGTACGGCCGCGCGAACGCACGAGAACAAGATCTTTAGCCATGACATGTCCTTCCGGGGAGGAAAAGGAGATGCCCCCAAGCGCCGCAGCAGCAGCCAGCCGGTTAACCGTATGGCAAAGAAATCATAAAGATTCGATCGTCTTACGGCAATCTTCCCGCAGACGTGGCCGGCATACGCACTAGCTCGTCAGGCCTTCTTGACGAACTCTGTCCGCAGCACCAGCCCCTTGACCTTGTCGGCATTGCACTCGATCTCGGCCGGATCATTGGTCAGACGGATGTTACGGATCAAAGTACCGCGCTTCAGGGTAACACCGCCCGAGCCCTTGACCTTAAGATCCTTGATCAGCGTCACGCTGTCGCCATCGTGCAGCCGCGTGCCGTTGCTGTCTTTTACCAGAATGTCGTCGTCTTCGCTCATAGCAGCCCTCCGTATGAGGGCTGCCTACAGCGAGCGGTCAGTCGTGGCAATAGCCCTCGCCCGTCGTGACAACGATACAGTCCTTTTTGCCCGCCAGCCACTTCATGCCGGTATCGTCCCCATTGCCCTTACGCAGGGTGAAGGTCTGGCCGTCACGGGTAAACCGAATCCCATCGTCAATGCCTGTGCCGGCAAACTCGCGCGGCCCGTCCAGATTGACCACGATCACCTTATAGTCCGGGCCATTGGGCGTAACCGTCAGCGACGTGCCCTCAGGGCCGGTCCATTTGCCGGTGAAGCTGTCCAGCGTCGCGGCGGATTCGATCACCGACGCTTCGGCCGAGGTGATCGAGGTCGCTGCCGACTCAGCGATGACACTGGTCGTGGTCGTCGTGGTCGTGGTCGTGGTTTCGGTCTTGGGCGAGCAGGCCGCCAGGGCAAGAACGGAAGCGGCCGCCATGGCCATCGCGCCTGTGCATGTCATCCGGATCATGGTGATCTCTCCGTGAAAAAAGTGTCGGGCGAAACTAGGCGACTCCCTGCGCGAGGTCGATAAGGCTATCCCCTCTTTTTTGTCAGCGATCCGCAAGGGCAATCCAATGTTTTTTCAGAAATGATAATTCCCGATTGCCAGATAACAAGGTTTTGATCATATTCGTGAATATGACGTTTACCTTTGCTATCTCGGCCTTTGCTACGCCAGATAAGGCGTAATCGTCATTTGTCTAATAAATACAAAGATAAATGAGGTCTTTTCGAAGAAAAGGCCCCGGGGATGGAACATGCAATACGACAACTTCTCGGACCTGACGGGTCTCGACCTGTATAACGCCGCCACAACGGCCGAAACCGAAGAGGGAACGGTCCTTCGCCTGAACTCGACGGATGGCAACAACGTCGGCGCGGCTTTTTCCGAGGAGAAGGTATCGGCGGCAGCCTTCAGCAGCCACTTCGAATTCCGCATTACCGAGCCGGGGAACGGCGGAGCGGACGGCTTCACCTTCGTGCTGGCGGCGGGTGACACGGGCAATGGCTCGGCCGGTTACGGCGAAGGCCTGGGTTATGCCGGCCTGACCAACAGCGTCGCCATTGAGTTCGACACCTGGCAAAACGCCAACGAAAGCGCCAACCATATCGGTATCGATCAGGACGGCTCGGTGACATCGGTGGCCTCGTCGGACGTCGAGACGCCGATGGACAACGGCAATGTCTGGGACGTCTGGGTCGAATACAGCGGCGGCACCCTGTCGGTCTTCCTGTCGGACGACGGCATCAAGCCTGGCACGGCGCAACTGACCTACGCCATCGATCTGATTGCCGTGTTGAACACGAACCTGGTTTCGGTCGGCTTTACCGCCAGCACCGGAGGCTCCACCGAAATCCACGACATCTTGTCCTTCGGCTACACTTCACAATGGGCGCCGCTGATCGGCGACGATGACGGCAACCTGCTGGCCGGCGACAGTTCCGCTGACCTGATCAACGGCAATGGCGGTAATGACACTCTGACCGGTGCCGGTAACAATGATACGATCGACGGCGGTACGGGTTATGACGTCATGACCGGCGGCCTTGGCGACGACGTCTATTATGTCGACCACGTCTACGACCTCGTCAATGAGCTCCATTTTGAAGGCACCGACACACTCTACAGCTCGGTTACCTACTCTCTGTTCGGGCGGGCCGTCGAAAACGCCTATCTGACTGGCGCGGCCAATCTCAACATTACCGGCAATTCCCTCGCCAACGTCCTGACCGGCAATAGTGGCAATAACCGCATCGACGGCGCACAGGGCGCCGACACCATGAGCGGTGGCGCCGGTGACGACCTTTACACAGTCAATGCCGCTGGTGACGTCATCATCGAAGCCACCAACGAGGGCCTGGATATTGTTCACGCCTCCGTCAACTACACACTGAGCGACAATCTCGAGGACCTCACCCTACTGACGGCTGGTAATCTCAAAGGAACGGGCAATGCGGGCAACAATGTCTTGTACGGCAATCCGGGCAACAACAAGCTGGACGGCGCCGCCGGCAACGACGTTCTGGACGGCAGTGTCGGTCAGGACACCCTGATCGGCGGGCTGGGCAACGACACCTATTACATCCACGACACGGCGGCAAAGGTTACCGAAGTCAACGGCGAAGGCACGGACATTATCTACAGCGACGTCAGCTACAACCTGCATGGCCGCTATATCGAAACCCTGGAATTGACGGGCATCGACAACATCGATGCCACCGGCAACAGCGTCAACAACATCCTGATCGGCAATGCCAACAGCAATACGTTGAATGGCCTGGGCGGCAAGGACATCCTCACCGGCGGGCTGGGCGCGGACATCTTCCTGTTCCAGCTCGGCGCCGCCAAGGACACAATTACCGACTTCAGCGCCAGCGATAACGATATGATCAATATCAACGGCTTCACCGGCGGCGTCGCCAATACCGGTCTGGTCACTCAGGCAGGATTGAACGTGCTGATCACTCTCAACAGCGGCAACATCATCACCATCAACAATGCCACAACCGCAGACGTGCTGTCGCATATCGTATGGTAATGCCCTACGGCCGCTGGAACGTCTCCAGCGGCCGGAACTTTCCAGGCGCCAGCCCGCACGAGGCCTGAGCATAGACAGTGATGCCATGGGCCTGGGCCTCAACCAGACGCCGCGGCGCCGCCGTCATCGCCGCCGGATGCAGGATGGCGCCCAGATCGTCCATCCAGCCGGGACCAAACGCACGGCGCTCAATCGCCACGCCGTCCCAGAAACCGGCCCCCTCCAGATCGGCGCCAAAGACGATCAGCGGCTCTGGCAATCCCCGCGCCAACTCACGGACCTCCCGCGCGCCCTGACGGGTGATCGACGGGCCGATAAAGGCGACACGCCGGCCGTCGCGCCGCAGTTTTAGCTCCGGGTTGCGCCAGTCGAGCCACACCGCCCGCCCCTGGAAGCTTTCGGCAATATCGTGATGCGGTGTTATCACCTTGCGCGCCTGGGCCAGGGCGGCGCTCTCGGCCGCAAGCAGGCTGTCGGGGGCGCGAAAATCGCCGATGGTGGTACTGTCCGGATGCTGCGCCTGCATCTGGTCCAGCCGGCGGTGGATCTCAGCCAGCGGATAGCGCGTCATCAGGACATCAAAGCTCCGCCCACCCAGGACGCCGTCTCGCCACAGAAACGGCAACAGGGTCTGCGCCACCACCACATGCTGTGCGCGGTAATCGATCCGCTTCGCCATGGCCTGGGCAACAGCCTGGTCAGCCTTGAGATAGGCCGCCTGACGCACCGCACCGCGGGCCTTTGCCACCTGCTTCATGGCTGCATGACGCAGGACCGTCGCCCAGCCCGCAACGCCCTGCCCTCGCCCCCAGGCATAGCGCGCCGTGGCTGCGCCAAACACGCCCGGCCTCAGGATCTGGTCATCCTCGCGCGCCCGGTCCGTCAGATAAGCCTGGTGCTCGGGCCACATCTCGTCCAGCACCCAGGCCGTCGTCGCCAGGACCGGGGCCATATCACGACTGGCAAAACTGAGGTGACAGTCGACCTTGTTGCACGACGCGCAGCTTTCAGGCGAATGCAGGCTCATGTGGCACGCGCCAATACAACCTGCAGGTCACCTTCGGTCAAGACGACCCGCAGACGGACGGACTGAACGGCGCGAAAGCGCAGATCGACATAGTTCCAGAAGACCGTCGCATCCTCGTCCGGTCCGAACGGTGAGCCCGGCACCGCCGCCGTATGGCCATGGCGTTCGACGATTGCGCAGCCGGCGCGTTTGGCCGCCACATGCAGGCTGTTGCTCATCTGACAAAGCCCGCCGGCCACGGTCGGGATAAGACACCCCTGGCGCAGTTCACGGCCTTCGACAAAGCCGCGCGCCCGCGTCGGCGGCCCGATCTGGGCCCAGAAGCTGAACACCTGACCAGCCGGTATGACCAGACCGTTCAGAGACCGGGCTGCGATGCGCAGGTTCTCGACCTTCCCCAGCTGCAGGCCACGCTCGGCGACACTGTCGTCCGACCACAAGGGGGTCACCACCTCCGCCAGCGCCTCGCCGTGTCCTGGCGCAATCTTCCAGCGCCGTACGCCTGAGACCAGGTCAATGGCGACGCGGCGAAGCTTCAGCAGGGTCGACTTGATCGCGAACACTGCCATATCGGTTCGGCTGATCGTATGGTCGGCCTCCAAACGCCCCTCCTCAGAACGGGTAATTGCTGAATATCTGCCGGAATTGCCCGTCCTTGGCAATCGACACCGGCGTTACCAGATCCTGATCCAGGATGCGGGCATAGCAGGCTTCGAAATCCAGCCCCTTACAGTCTTCGTGGCGCTGCCAACGCTTTTCGATCAGGCCTTTGGCGAGGCCATTATCGGCATTCAGGTCGCGCACCTTCTGGACCCGGCCGATCGTCAGGCCCGCCTTGCCATAGGCGAGATAGGGCAGCTCGCTGCAGTAGATAGCCCGGTTCTCGAACGAAAAGAAGATATCGTAGGGCCGCCCATCCAGACCGTGTGCCGCTCTCAGGATCGTCCGCGCCTGATCGTTGCTCAACGGATGGCGATATATAGCGTAGCGCCCGCCTTGTCCGCGTTTGATCCAGCTTCGCAAGGGCACAGAACGCACCGTGCCACCGGCCTCGATGACGTACCAGCCATCCTTGCGGCGCTCGACAATGCCCATATGGGTAAAGGCGCTGCCGGTTGCCGCCAGTATGGCTGCCGACTGATGGCTGCCTGAGGTCTGGAAGATCAGGTCACCGTCCTGGTACGCCGGGGGCCTGCCCAGGGCGCGCACACCGGCATAGATGCCCAGCACGGTCAGCACCACCGCGATCCCGATCAGCCATGTCCTGCGCGTCATCTTGCCCCCCGGCTGGTTCCTGCCTAAACAAGCACAGTTTCGCAGGATTGACCATGCCCCTCGCCGTTCGCCGCATCGCCCATGCCACGCCCGACTATGACACCATGGTGGCTCTGCGCCGCGCCATACTGCGTACGCCGCTGGGGCTCGATTTTACCGCCGATCAACTGACGGCCGAGGCCGGTGACGTCCACCTGGCCGCCTTTGCCGGCGACGAACTGATCGGCACGGTGGTTTTGACCCCCTACAAGGAAGCGACCTTCAAACTGCGCCAAATGGCGGTGGCGGATTCGCATCGCGGTCGGGCCGTCGGAACGCAACTTCTGATGGCGGCCGAACACACGGCGCGCGGCGAAGGCGCCACGCGGATCCTTCTGGCGGCGCGTGTGACGGCTCGGGACTTCTATGCCCGTCACGGCTATGAGGTTGAAGGCGAGGCCTATATCGAGGTGACCCTCCCGCACGTCACCATGTCGAAGGTCTTGAAGAGCAGCGACGCCGCCTGACGACACGTTGGGTTGCTATCTGGCACATCGGCGCTATGTTAACCTCTAATTAATCAATATGGGAGGGGATGACATGAGCGGTTTGACATCTAAGACGGACAAGACGGCGCCGGTTCTGGCCGCCACGCCGGATGCGGTTCTGACTGCGGCGGTGACCGCGTCTGTCACAGAGGCCGTCTATACAGGCGGCACCGGCAACGACACCTACACCGGCGGCAATGATAACGACACCATCAATGGCGCCGGCGGCAACGACAGCCTCTCCGGCGGCGGCGGCCATGACCGGCTGGATGGCGGCTCCGGCAATGACACCCTGGTGGGTGGGGCCGGCAATGACACCTATTACACAGACGTCATCGGCGACGTCATTGTCGAGCTCGAGGGCGAAGGCCGTGATCTTGTCGTCAGCTCACGCTCATTCAACATGTCGGGTTTACTGGTCGAAGACGTGACGCTGCTGGGGTCCAGTGACTTTTCAGTCACCGGCAATGGTCTTAGCAATGTTATTACAGGCAACTCCGGCTACAACGCGCTGTCCGGCGGGGCGGGCCATGACACGATTTATGGTGGCAGCGGCCGCGATACCATAACCGGCGGCGATGGCAACGATAGTCTGGACGGAGGTGGAAGCCGAGACTCCATGACAGGCGGAGCCGGCAACGACACTTACGTCGTCGACGACAGTTCCGACAGGGTGGTCGAGCTTATCGGTCAGGGGCATGACCAGGTGTACACGACCATAACCACCAGCCTGGCGGCCTATGTCGAAGACCTGACCCTGCTGGGCACCGGCGGAATCGATGGCAGCGGCAATGCCGAGAACAATGTCGTCACCGGCAACAGCGGTAGCAACAGGTTGTTCGGCCACGGCGGCAACGATAGCCTGGACGGTGACGCGGGCGACGACCGGCTGGATGGGGGTGATGGCAATGACACCCTCCTGGGCGGCGCAGGATCTGACAGCTTACAGGGGTATGCTGGCACTGATTCTGTGTCGGGAGGCGACGGTAACGACAGCTTGTACGGCTATACCGGCGACGATACGCTCCTGGGTGAAGGCGGCAACGATTATCTGTACGGCGATGCCGGCAACGACACCCTGACGGGCGATGCCGGTAACGACACCCTTTTCGCCGGTGGCGGGCTGGACCTGCTGATGGCTGGCGCCGGGAACGACAGGCTTCAGGACAATATCGGCGAGGCCTCGACCCTAGTCGGCGGCACCGGCAATGATACCTATGCCATCTACAATGCATCCACCCTTCTCACCGAGGTCGCCGGCGGCGGCCTGGACGAGATCTGGAGTTCGCTGGCCACCTACACGCTGGGCGAACACTTCGAAAACCTCCGCATCGACGTCAACGACGGCATCGGCATCGGCAATAACAAGAATAACGTCATCACCGGCAACAACGCCGCCAACCGGCTGGATGGCGCGGCCGGCACGGATACCCTGGCCGGTCTGAACGGCAACGACACCTACGTCATCGACGGCAACGACGTGGTCGTTGAGCTCGATGGCGGCGGGACGGATCAGATATCCGCATCCTTCAGCTATGGTCTGGCCGATTTTGTCGAAAATCTCACCCTGACCGGGACCGGCAATTTGGAGGGCACCGGCAATTCGATGAGCAACAGCCTGACCGGCAATAACGGCAACAACCTGCTCAACGGCGACGGCGGCAGTGACACCATGACCGGCGGGCTGGGCAATGACACCTACTACGTTCAATCAGCCGGCGATGTCGTCGTCGAAAACGCCGGGGAAGGCCGCGACATGGTGGCCTCCTGGGTCAGCTATTCGCTGTTCGGCACAGTGGTCGAGGATCTGACCCTGATCGGCCCGGCCGGTCTCAGTGCCACCGGCAACACCCTGGGCAACACCCTGATCGGCAATGACGGCAACAATGTGCTGAACGGCATGGCGTCGCGCGACGTCCTGACCGGTGGCCTGGGGGCGGACATCTTCCTGTTCACCGCCGGCAGCGGCGGCGACCGGATCACTGACTTCAACGCGGCGCAAAACGACCGGATCGACATCAACGCCTATACGGCGGGCGTGGCCAATACCGGGATCGTCACGCAAAGCGGCGCCAACGTGATCATCGCCCTGGGCGGAAGCAATATCGTTACCGTTCTGGACGCGGTGCGGGCAGATGTGCTCAGTCATATCGTGTGGTAGCCGCAAGGTCAGACCGTCACGTCGGCCGTGTGACAGAAGATGTCGCAGCAGCTCTGAGTTTGCGTCGTGTCCCCGCGAAAGGTTCTGGCGACAGGTTCTGACTGTATATCCGTGGAAGGCGGTGGAGGCACAGTCAAGTGTGACGACTATTTCGAATGCCCCTTCGCCACTTCGCGATGTCAAAGACGCTGGTCATTTAAACAAATCGCCGCGGCGTCAAGCCGCTGACTGAGGGTCATAAGCTCTCAGGGTTCTCTGAGCCACAAATATCAATGTTCGCGTGGAAGCATGTTTCCGTGTGGTCACCCGGTTGAAAGTATGCCCCATCCATTCAATCCAGGTTCGACCAGACAGGTCATCTTCCTGCTTGAGGTTCTCGATGATTTGCTGAATGGAGTGAGCAACTTCCGGATTTGTCGACTGCGCTAGCGCCTTTATCGCTTCGACCTTCAACATGATGATCGCGTTCACCTCACTTCTGGCCTGCTTCGCTGGCCGTTCATCACGACCAGCAAAGCCCTGCCAGGCACAATCCAGCAGGATGTCGTCGCAATCGGCATCGTAAAGGTACGAAAGCGCGACAACGGAAGCCACCCGTATTGCCGCCGGACGAGTCGACTGAAGGAGTGGCTTGAGAAAATCCACGGCCCGGCCACGCAAGCCGGGGTTGCGCACGACCACGCCGGTAAGGGCTGCAAGGATGTACTTTTCAAGACCGGACACCTTTTCGATACGTCCTTTCGAAAAAGGTGCCATGTTGAGAATGGCTTCAAACGTAGCTTCCCCTCCGACACACCCGAGGCTGTGAAGAAGTGCCAAAGTGGTATAGCTCAGTCGTTGAAGATTGGCCCACTTTTCAAGCAGAAGTCGTTCGTTCTCACTGTCAATCCCCAAGACGCCCAAAAGCGTGGCCCCCTCGCCCCAGACATCGGGATCGTCGCTTTTCAGCATGGCACGATAAAGTCCGACATGTTTGCGATTGACCAGTTGCTGCAGCTCCCGTCGCGCAGCCTCGGCGATATAGTCGTCCTCGCTACTCAGGTCCTTGACTAGAAACACAATCCTATTGGCTCGGGTAAGGCCGTCGAGCTGTATTTCCAGTTCGGCGAAAATCTCGACATGGTCGGTATCTCGGATTTCGATCAACGCTTTAACGACCAGATCTGTGTCGGGGGCAATACCGTCCATCTGCTCAAGACGCAGTTGAAGCCCCTCCAGTAAGGCATTGACTATAAGCTGCCGCGCGCGCCGTGTGTGTGAAAGCGCGTCAAAATCATAACCCCTGTGGGCATAGACACTCGGCGCTTGGCGGAAAGCGGACCACATGTGGTCTAGGTCCTTGACGTCTTTATTATCCAATTCCGTTGTCAGGACTTTTGCGATGACCGCCCCAGCCAGCTGATAACCGGCGATACGCGCTGCTCCAAGGCAGATCCTGATATCGGACATGATGGCGGGGTCGAATATGCGGGAGACAACAACCATCAGACGGGCGGGATCATAGGGCGCCACCCGCTCAACGACACCCCAATCTGTCACCACCTCTAAGAACAGCTTACGTTCTTCCACGGGGTCTAGGCGATTGACGGAATCGCGGACGTCCAGAAACTCTTCGCGTTGACGCGCCTCCGCGCTGCTGCGGTTCAGCGTTTCGAACAAGATAGCAAGAATCGTTAGTTCGGCGAAAATGCGAACGGCTAGCGCAGCATGCCCCCCTAAGAGGTCGGAGTGCACGATAGGGGGCTTAACCGAGGTTTCCGCTCCGGGCAGCCATTGAAGAATCGGGACGTCCTTGACGAGTTGAGCGCCGAAATAACTCATCAGACCAAAAAGGTCGGTCAGCGTTTTCAATCCGCTAATCACCCACAGGAGGGTCGGAGCGGTAAGGAAAAACAACAGGAACACAGCAAAGAGCAGTTCTCCCCGGAGGTCACTGTCAAAATCAACCCGTGTTCGCGAGTTTCGGCCCAGTTCGTCATCCGAAGACCGGATACATTTTTGGCGATCCGCTTCAAGCCACATGGAACGGCGATATATTCCGGCTGCAACAATCACTGGGATAAGCAGGAGGAGGGCAACGACGTCGCGCGCAAGCGGAATGCTTAAAAAGTAGAGAGGAATTACCACGTCCTCTCGGCAGACCATGATCGCCAAGGAAGGAACGAAAAAGGCGGCGAAGATGGCAAGGTAACGGCTCAATATGGATTTCCAGCCGGTAAACAATTGCGCTATGTTGTCAGCCAGTATCGTATCAAAAACCGACGCCGCGCAGCGCAGCCAGTAAACTATCGCGGCTGCCACCGCCGCCGCGCGAGACCTAGCCGTAATACTTGGTTTGAGGCTGTGGCCCATCCGCGGAAATAGGACGAAAGCGATACACAATATTGCCACCACCAATATGGGCAACACACCAGGCATGTTAAAAATACGAGCGAACTCTTCGAAGGCGACGTCAAAGCCGCGCAAAAGCAGCACCGCCAATGGAAGTGCGACGACGTAGAAAACGAAGATCGGCGGCGCACTAGGACCCGTGCGGCTAATCTTTTCAGCTGCCGCCGCGACGACGGTCATAGCAAGGAGAATTATGACAAGGTAAATGAGAATAAATAGCACGAATCCAATCAGCGGATAAACCAGCGCGACGGCCCACCACTGGCTATTACGGATGCCCATATTCATGAGCGTTTTAAACAGAAACTCAAACGTGCCGAACGACGCCACATACATCGAAACGAACAGCAGCCCCAGATAAACCTTGTTGGAAATGCCAAAACCATCTTTCGAGCCAATAAAGATGACTAGGAAAGTAACCGCCATGCTGGCGCCCAAAAGCAAAACGGGAAAAAAACTCCACGTCTGTATTGGCGCGAAATCATCGGCGAACTGCGACATTTCAACGTAGATGATGAGTCCCTGGCTAACGAGCATGACAAAGCTTGTCAGGATGGCGAAGCCAAACCCTCGACCAAACCAAGAGTTGGTTTTGCGCCAGAATTTGCGCCCTAACTCCAGGCTGTTTATCGTTCCACCACCCGCCATGCGAAAAGGTTAGCAAATATTTTATGAAAGGCCACATCTCGTCGTCCAGTATCCGAATTTATTGACCTGGCTGTGGCTGCTATGCACCATCCGTAACACGCAGTTCCGAAACGTGCCTACCGTCATAGATTTGATAGGCCGGCCAACAACTCGTTCAACCACAGAGACGCTTCGCATCAACTGCCATCGCGATATGCCCCCACCATAGCCTCGAAAATGCATCTGTTTTCCCGCTTCCCCCGTAGGAGCGACATAAGGTGGGTACGCCAATGTTCAAGACGGGATGGGTTTCTTCGCCGGCAAGACGCCGTCGCCTGGTCAGACAGGCCACGGTGGCCTGTGGCGTCACGGCCGCCCACGCCCTCTTCTTCACCCTGATCTGCCTCGACATCCGGCCGCGCACCGTGGCCCATTCCGGCGTCGATGGCGCCACGGTAACGCTCAGCCTGATGGACGGTGCCTCTCAGCCGGCGACGGCCATGGCGGCGGCCGCGCCACCGCCGGCCAGCAAAGCCGAAACCGTCTCTAAATCAACGTCCGCGGAAACCATCGACGCCGCCGAGGCGACACCCGACAGCGAAAACACCCCGCCGGAAGAGGTCATGGCCACGGCCGATACCTCCCCCTTGCCGCCGGCCGACATGGCAGCGCTGGCCGCCTTCCAGATGCCGGCGTCCGCAGGCGCGCCCGGTGAAGCGTGCAACCTGACCGCCCTTCTGGCGTCGGGCTTCGCCACCAGCCCCGCCGTCAGCCAGGGCCTGGCCGGCCTGCCTTTGGAACATCGCTCGGTGGCCAACGCCATCATGCTGTGGGACGGCGGCTGGCCCGACGACACGCACTCGGGCGGCAAGGCCTTGCTGCGGGCGCTACTGATCAAGGCCGTGTCATCGGCACCTGAGGCCTGCCTGGACCAGGCCCAGCGCGGGCCTGTGCTGTTCTTCGTCCCCGACAACGGCATGACCGCCGTACTGGCCGTCGGTTCCGGTGAATGGCGCTGGGGCGACCTGATCGTCCCGGAAGCCACCAACCCGGGCGGCAATTATTTTCTCACCCTCGCATCCGGAATCCCGACCACCCCGTAATTCCGGACAGGGCCAACAAGACACACACAGTTGATCGTAGAACGATCAGGAGGGTTTTCGTGATAAGTCTGAAACGTCGTGGCATCGCCATTCTCACCACAGCCAGCATTCTCAGCCTGACGGCAGCTTTGGCGCCAGCCATGGCCTCAAGCCACCGTGAAGCGCCGGGCATCACCAAGTCGCCAAAGGTCGACGCGACCGACTTCTACATGTTCCGCAGCTACGAACCGGGTCGCGAGGACTATGTGACCATTCTGGCCAACTACCAGCCGCTTCAGGAACCGGGCGGCGGTCCGAACTACTTCACCATGGACCCGGACGCGGTCTATGAGATCCACATCGACAACAACGGCGACGCCAAGGAAGACCTGACCTTCCAGTTCAAGTTCAACACGCCCCTGGTCAACGACACCGGCATCACGTTGAACATCGGCGGCACGACCAACGCCATTGCGCTGCGTGACGCCGGCCCGATCAGCCAGGCGCCGACCGATGCCACCCGCGCCGATACCGAAAACTACACCTTGACCCTGATCACCGGCGATCGCCGGTCGGGCAGCAAGGCCGCGGTAGGTAACGTCACCGCCGGTGGCAACACGTTCGCCAAGCCGTTCGACAATGCCGGGACGAAAACCATCGCCAACTACGGCGCCTATGCCAGCAAGTTTATCTACGCCACCTCGATCCCCGGCTGTTCAGCCCAGGGCAAGGTGTTTGCGGGTCAGCGCGCCGAGGCCTTCGCGGTCAATCTGGGTCCGATCTTCGACCTGGTGAACTTCGTGCCGATCGAAGGCGACAGCGCGCCGGGCGCCGGCGACGGCGGCGGCTTCCCAGGCGGCATCACCCAAAAGCGCTCGAACGACGACCTCTATGGCAAGAAGAACGTCACCACCCTGGCCATCGAAGTGCCAATATCGTGCCTGAAGGGCGCCGGCAACGGCGTCGTCGGTGGCTGGACGACGGCCAGCCTGCCCCAGGCCCGCCTGTTGGCGCCCAACGCCACCTACAAGCAGCCGTCGGTCTCTGGCGGCGCCTACACCCAGGTGTCGCGCCTCAGCATGCCCCTGGTCAACGAGTTGGTTATCGGTCTGCCCGACAAGGACAAGTTCAACGCCTCCTCGCCGTCCGGTGATGCCCAGTTCGGCGCCTATGTCACCAACCCGACCTTCCCGGCCATCGCCAACCTACTCTTCCGCGATGCTGTCAATGCCACCCTGGGCACCAATATCGCCGACCTGGCGCCGACCAACTTCCCACGTAACGACCTGGTCGCGGCCTTTTTGACTGGCGTGCCGACCCTGAACCAGCTGTCGACGGTCACTCCGTCGGAAATGCTGCGGCTCAACACCGGTGTCGCCGTCACCGCCCGTGCCAACCAGAAGAACCTGGGTGTCGCCGGCGACGACCTGGCCGGCTATCCCAACGGCCGCCGTCCGGGTGACGACACGGTCGACATTACCCTGCGCGTCGCCATGGGCGCGCTGTGCCACCCGATCCCGATCAACGGCACGCCGACCAATCTCGGCGTCTGTACTCCGGCTCAGGCTTCGGTCGGCACGGTTCCGTTCACCGACGGCGCCCCGCTTTCGGCCACCGACCTCGGCAATGCCTTCCCCTATCTCAACACGCCCATCCCGGGCTCGCCCAACGACTAAGGACCTGAGCCATGAAAAAACTGATTATAGTTTCGCTGATCCTCGGCGCAGCGGCCGGCCTGGCCGCCTGCGGTGGGGGCAGCAGCGGCGGCTCAACCGTGGTGGTGACACCACCTCCGCCGGCCGACTCGAACGTCAAGTTCGGTGCCGGTTTTGCCGCAGCCTTCAAGGCCGATCCCAACTCGACCCCGGCAGCGGTGTCGGCTTCGGATGTGGTGCCCGTCGATCCGGCGGCCAAGCCGACGGACCTCTAGGCCCGCGGGTATCGCTAAAAAAGGCCCGCTTCCGGAAGGAGGCGGGCCTTTTGTATGTAGACTAGTCTGAAAAGCCGCGAAGCGGCACCAAAGACAAGTGGATCCACAGATTACGCAGATTAGAGGGATAAGGAGAGGCGTTCTCTCTTACTTAATCTGTGAAATCTGTGTAATCTGTGGACCACCTTAACTATAGATGCCGCTTCGCGGTGCACTCATGCCAAGTCGCTACTGTACTGGCGTAAACCCAAGCGTCAGGCTGGAAAAGATCGTGTCGAAGTCCACCTTGGGATTGCCCTGCACAGGCTTTGTCCATACCACATTCAACTGCCAACTCCCGGTCTTCGGGATCTTGAACACCGCCCGCCCTGCCGCGTCCGTCGTCATCACCTCCAGCGGCCGGGAATCGAAATCGAGATTGTTGATCCGCACCATGGCGCCCGCCAATGGCTGGCCCTGGTAATAGACCCGCACCGGCAAGCGGCCGGTAAACTCCGGCGCATAAGGATTGACCTCCGGCACGATCTCCAGCGCCAGGCCCAGCTGGCGCGTCGCAATCGCATCATCGGCCTTGGCGTAATCCCCCACCTGAACCAAAGCCTTGGCCCGCCGGCTATAGGTTTCGCGGCCCGGCGCATTGACCGCTTTTTTCTGCGCCCGCCAGGTGATGGCCGGCGTCAGCCCCTCGGCTTTGAGATAGTCGTTGAACCGCAGTGCTGGCAACTCGCTGTAGGCGCCGTCCGTCTCAAATGCCAGAAGCTGCAACCCGCGCGCCGGGAACTTCAGGACCGTATCGGCATTGGCGTCGCCCATCCGCAATTCGCTGCGCCGGTCAGCCTGACCGGCGACCGACAGGCTGTCGAACCTGACCACACGATTGCGCGCAATCAGCGATTTCTGGCGGTCATTGCCATGGCCGACTTGAAACGTCATGGGCGTCGCGGCGCCCGGCTTAAGACGGAACCGTTCCGGCTGGAGCCAGAAATCATGCGCCATGGCCGGCAAGGCTGCACCGGCAATCGCCAGCGCCAGAGCAAATCTCCATGCCCGCCTCATCGCTTTTCCCCTCTGCTTCGTATAGGAATCCAAAGAACCATAGCGGGAAATCGTCGATGTCATCAGCCAGCCCTCGTTCGCACCTCCGGGCATCACGTCAGGTCCCGGCTTCCTTTCTTACGAACGAACCGCGCCGCCGGCCGCATGACGACGAAAATTTATTGGCCCTGGGCCGCATGGGCCTACTCGTAATTCTTGCGAGCCTGACAATCGCCACCCCGGCCCTTGCCCATGACGGCACGGGACTGGCCGGCGGTTTCATATCCGGCATCCTGCACCCGTTGACCGGATGGGATCACCTGCTGGCCATGGTGGCGGTCGGGTTATGGGGCGCCATCCTGGGCCGGCCGCTGATCATCGCCTTGCCGGTTATCTTCCCGGTGATGATGGTCGCCGGCGCCTTCCTCGCCATGGTCAACATCCCCCTGCCGCCGGTTGAAATTGGCATTGCGCTTTCGGTCGTCATCCTGGGTGCCGTCATCGCCTTTCGTTACGCCGCGCCGGTCTGGCTGGCCTGTACCATCGTCGCCATCTTCGCCGTCTTCCACGGCTATGCCCACGGCATGGAGCTGCCGTCCGCCGCCGATCCCGCCGGCTACAGCACGGGCTTCGTCCTCAGCACCGGCCTGCTGCACGTTGTGGGGATCGGCATCGGCCTGATCGACCGCCATGAGACCGGCCGCAAAGCCGTCCGCGCCTTGGGCGCCCTGATCTCGATCGCCGGCTGCGTCTTTCTGTGGCGGGCCATCGCCTGATGCGCGATCCCCTGCTGCCAGAGATCATGCTCGCCGCCGCCCTGGGGCTGGCCCTGAGCTATTACAGTCGCGGCACAGCCTTCCGGGCAGTCGTGATCTTTATCGCCGCCGCCGTAGCCGCTGCGCTGCTCCCCCTGCCCGGCTTCACGTCGGAGATCGCCTTTGCCGCCGCCTGGCTCAGTGTCGCTGTGACCGCGGCAAGCCTCCACCTACGCGAAACCTGGCGGCTGCGCGCCGGTCCATGGCTGGCATGGGGCCTGGCGCTCAACGCCGGTCTCTGGGCCGGCCTGCTCAATCAGATGTCGCTGTCGCCGTCCGGCCTGGCCTTCGCCCTGCCCTTCGTGGCTCTGATGCTGCCGGGCGCCTGGCTGGTTGGCCGTGGCTGGGGGATTGCCGTCAAGGTCGCGGCAAGTTGGCTGATCGCCATCGCTGTGCTTCAAATCGCATTGGGCTTCGTGCCGACACCAGGCTACGAAGCCGATCACATGGAATAGGCACTAAGCCTGAATCTGCATATCCCCGCGCAGATAAACCAGGGCACCATGGCGGCTGCTCAGCAGTCCGTGGCGGGCCTCCGGAAAGGCCATATGCATGTCACCGGCGCGGATCGGCACACCGTCAATCTCGATCTCGCCCTCCAGCACCAGGCATTCCTCGATCACGCCATGACCGTGATTGCCGACACTGGCGCCGGGCGCCAGCCGGTACAGGACGCCGCTAATCGTCGCGGCCTTGTCGACGAAGACGATCTTGCGGTCGATGCCGGGAATGAAGGCCTCCCACGCCAGTTCGGCCGTGCGGATCGTCCGCGTATGGGGCGACCTACTCTCATCGTCGATAGCGCTTTCGATGCGGTCCCACAGGTCAGCCGGCAGCGCTACGTTCGCAGCACCGGGTTCGAAACCGGAAAACACAATATCGTAGCGGCCGACTTCCGCCGCGAAAACCGGATCGCTATCGATACGGGCTTCGGCGGAAACAATTTCGGCAAGCGACGCTATTCCCAGGGCGTAACGCGCCGCCAGGTAGCTGTCCGAAATGTCGTCATGTTCGCTCATCGATACTCAAAGACTCTTTCAGTTGCGCCAGGCCGCGGCGGACCCAGCTTTTGGCGGTGCCGACCGGCACCTTCATTTCCTCGGCCAATTCCTCATGGGTCAGGCCGAACACGTAGCATAGCTGCAAGGCACGATGGACATCCGGACGGAGTTCCTTCAGGCACTTGCGCACCGATATATAGTTTTCCGTGTTACCAATACCAACATAAATATCCGTTTCGCGCTCGACGCTCGCGACATCTTCGAAGGTGCCCACGGTTTCTCTGTAGGAAATGCGCAGCCGGTCAATCGCCTTTCGCCGGGTGATCGAAAACAGCCAGACCTCGGCATTGCCGCGACGGACGTCGAACTGGTGCGCCTTGCGCCACACGGTAACAAAAACGTCCTGCAGCAGGTCCTCTGCCACATCCCTTTGTCTTACCATACGAAGAAGGACGGAAAACAGACGCCCCGACATAAGATTATATAGCGTTTTCAACGCTGGCTTATCGCCCTTGGCGACATTCTCGACCAGACCGTTGAGATTATCAACATCAGCCACGCGCGACCTCGCTGCAGTGACCGGCTTGGCGTAAGGCGCGTCTATGACCGTTATCATCCCAGCCTGTCCCGTGAACCCACGCCATTTCCCCTTCCCCGCCGTAAATATTCAATGTGGCCTTGCCGGCAAAGGAGTAGAGCATGACGGGTGCAACACGAAGGGCGGACGAAAGCCATCGCGGAAATCCGGACAGCAGACAGATACGTTCGAAATCGCGCCGAGGATCTGTCGCCGGAAAAATAAAATGCAGCTTGTCAGCCGACAGGTATCCGCAGCGACAGGCGCAGGGTCCGCGGCTCGAACGGATGGACGTGATGATCATCAACACCCTCGGCCGGCTCCCCCGGCAGGCGCGAGGTGTAATAATACTGGATGTCGTTGCCACGACTGTCCAGCAGGTTCAGCGCTTCCAGCTTCACACTGAACCGGCCAAAGTCGTAGTCGATCAAGCCATTGACGAAGGTCGTCGCCTTCGACCGTTGCGAATTGTCCTCGATCAGCGGCGCCGGGCCTAAGGTGCGCACAGTCACGGTCGTTGTCAGGCGCGGAGTCAGTCGGGCGGTGATCCCGCCGGTAACCACATATTCCAGCGCATTGGGGATGCGATCACCGTCAGGCGGATCGCCCGCATAGCGGGCATGCGACGCCGCCGCCGTCAGGTTGATGTCGAGACGCGAGTGCGGGCTGTAACCAAACAAAAGCTCCAGCCCCGTCCGATCGGTAGCGTCGGTGCTGGCCGTGTCGCCGCCGTCGCCGATATAGACCAGTTCCGAATCGAGATGCAGCGCCCATAAGGCCGCCGTTGCCGTAAAGCCGCCGGCGCTGTAGCGCGCCCCCAGTTCTCCCCCGCGCGACGCCGCGAACAGATCGACCGTCGGCGCCGGATCGTCGCTGCCGGGAATGACGGTGATGGTGGCGCCGCGTATGTCGTTGGAGTGGAACCCGCCGCCGGCATCGCCATACAGTTCCACCGTCTCCGACACCCGCCACGCTGCGGTGAACTTCGGACTAAGAAGGACGTCGTCGGCCTTGCCGCTGTTGCGGGCATCGTCCGAGCGAACCTCGCCGCCGATCGCATCCATACGCAAGCCCCCCGTCACCCGCACCGGCCCAAAGGCGCGCGTAGCATCCGCGAACACCGTCGCGGAATATTCCCGCACCCGGTCTTCGCGCACGGTCGACAGAACCTGACGCTGTTTGGTGTTATACAGCCCCACCCGGCCGATGTCATCGTAACGGAACTCCGCCCCCGTCCGTACCGTGAACCCGGCAAGTGGCTGCGCCCACGTCTTGATCACCGATCCGCCGTGAACCCAGCGCTGATCCGACTGCTGGAACTGATCGCCATTGACCGGATCGTTGAGGAAATAGCTGAAATTGGAAAACAGATCGAGGCTATAGCGCTGAGTATACAGCCTGGCCTCCAGCCCGTCCGGACCATGATAGCCCAGCGACAGAATGTAGCGCGACGTCTCACCGCCATCGCTGGTGTCGATAGCGCCCAACCGCGAGATCAGCCCACTTTCGATAGCGCGCTGCGGCACCTGGTCAGTGGCATTGGTGTGAGCGTCATAGGCCAGCCCGGTCAGCGACCAGTTGCCCCAGCCAACGCGGCCGGTGATCGCCAGCTTACGCAGGTTGTCGGGATTGTCATACGGCCCGCGTGAATGCGTGTAATCGACCGCCAGGAAGCTGCGTTCGCCCACCCCCGCCACGCCCAGCACGCGGTTATAACCAGCCTCGCCGGTCGTCAGTTGGACATAGGAGGGTGTACCGTTGGCGAACGTTTCGAACTGGGCCCCGCCGGCATTGGAAAAGTCGCCCAGGACGGCGTGATAAGGTCCCTTGCGGTAGGTAATGGTCTCGATGACTTCAGGCGTGATTCCGTTGAGGTCGAGATACCCCTGACCGTGACCATGGCTGCGCAGGTTCAGCGGCACGCCGTCCAGCGACACCGAAAAATCGGTCCCGTGGTCGAGGTTGAACCCGCGCAGGAAATATTGGTTGGCCTTGGTACTGCCGGAATGCTGGGTCGCCGCCATGCCGGGCACCACCTCGACCAGTTCGCCTGGCCGGGTCAAAGGTCGATCGTCAAACCGCGCAAACGACACAACCCCTTCGCTGGCCGACTGGGCGACGCCGATCTCATTGCGGCGCTTGCCGAAAACGTGAACCGGTTCACCGGCTGCAACGATCTCTTCTTCGGCGGCAGGCGTCTGAGCCATGGCGGGCAAGGCGACACTGGCCATCAACAGGCTCAGCCAAAAAGATCGACGACACATATCCGGCCCCGTATGAAGTTTGCTTCAATTGTTCATACGGATGGCTTGCCGGGATGGACGCAGGCGAATTTACTTTATTGCCGAATTGATCATAGGATCGCCGCACCGGGAAAAATACGAGGTCTGTCATGCAGCGCGTCACCATCTCCATCGACGACGACCTGTCGCAGGATTTCGATCGGCTGACCCACGAACAGGGCTATACCAGCAAGTCGGAAGCCATCCGCGACCTGATCCGCACGGCGGTGGCCGCGCGGCCCAACCTGCCGGTGGAGGGCGCTTGCGTGGCCAGTCTGTCGTATGTCTACGACCACCATGTCCGCGCCCTGGCCCAGCGGCTGATCGAACTGCAGCACGATCACCACGACATTGTGGTGGCGACGACTCACATCCACCTCAACCATGACTCATGTCTGGAGACGGTGATCCTGAAAGGGCCGGCGGGAGCGGTCCGCGCCCTCGCCGACGCCATTCAGTCCCAGCGCGGCGTCCGCTTTGCCACGCTCAACGTCATCGGCGTGACGGCGGTGCACAGCCATGACCATGGCCACCATCACGCCTGACCATTCTCATCCTCCCCCGCTCGCGGGGGAGGTGCTGAGCAAGTGAAGCCGAAGGCGAAACGCGTCGAAGCGGAGGGGGCGCCGGGAGCTCGGAAAGCCCCTACCCGCCGAACTGATAGCGCAGGCTCAAACGCAATGTATCGATTTCGATCTTGTCGCTGGTCCGGCGCATGTCGGTGCCGGACGAATTGACGATCAGGAAAGGATTGGAATTGAAGGTATTGGCACTGGGCCCAGCGCGCACAACCACAGCCGGCTCATCCTTCAACGACGTGCGCAGATATTCAATGCCACCGATCCAGCGCCCGCTGATGCGCTGCTCGATGCCGAGCCCGACCTGATAACCATCGCTGTCATCGCCATCCGTCGCCGTGAAGCTGTTCAGCGCATTGCTGGTCCGAAACGTACGTTCGATATCGGCCTGAGCATAGCCTGCGGTCAGATATACCTGCCAGTCACCCATCACATAACCGGCCTTCCCCCTCAACGCATTGATGTTTTCGATATCACGGGTGAAAACGTAATTGGCCGGCGTGGTTGAAAAGGCGGTGACGCTGTCTTCGAAATTGGCGTTAGTGACCTCGCCGACAACGCCGAAAACCCAGTTGCCGACCTGCCAGTCATAGCCGGCGCGCAGGCCGATACCGGCCTCTTCGCGTTGCTTGGCGCAGCCCTCACCGGGCGTGCGGCCATTGGCGGCGCCGGTGCAGAAGCCAGGCGAAAACGCATTGGCGCCGGCAAAGGTGTTGACCGTATCGCCGTACGCACCATCGAGATTGGTATCGAATTCGACGGTTTCATTATCGTCAGCGATGTTGCTCATGCCGGCGGCGACCCCGACATAGGGTCCTGCCCAATCCTGCGACCAGGCCGCGGGCGCACCCGCAGCCAGCATGCCGGTCGCGATCAGAGTAACGGTCAACTTGGTCGTTTGCATGGGATTGCCCTGTCTGTGCTGGATGGAAACCTGAGGCGGCTTATCGCAACTACGGGCGGGAGACGGTTTCAGATGCAAAGCAAGGGATGAGAAAAGTCTGGTAGACGAACGTCGCCGAAAAGACCTCAAAGCAGCAGAGACCTCCGCATACCACTGAACGGAATTTCGGGGCTGAGACGGGGAAAACTTTGGTTCCCGAACGTCACAAATAGGCAGTGACAATTGGAGCCGGGGTGGGGGGATAGAATCGAGGGAGCGAGCGACGCGCCGACCTCTGGGAGCCTAACAACAGGGAGGCGCTACGCCACGCCTCAGCAATTGACAATCGAAAGACATAATATACGGTATACAATCAAACCTCTTTCCTTGTTCGTAGCCGAGGCAATCTCATGAAAAAAATCAACCAAAAATGGTTGCCGATATCTTCCGCGATATCACTACTGGTTGCCTGTCCGTTCATGTCTCACGCAAACATCCAGGCTGACGCTTCAATTCCGTCCGTTGCGCCAACGCGAGACAGCGAGATTCTTGACCGTGTCGAGATCCTGGAAAGGATGACATTTCTCGATAATCGTGACTGGGCTTGGTACAAAAAGAATGTCCCTTTTCTGGAAACGCCAGATTCGGAGATCGACGCGACCTACTATTACCGCTTCGATATGATGACGAAGCACTTCGTCTACGGGTCTCCGGAACACGGATATGCGGTAACAGAATTCATTGATCGGCCAGCGTGGTCCGGGACCTATGGCGCGATCGTCGCCCCCGTCGGTTTACAGTTTTCTGACATGCGATGGCTAAGGGATCAGCGCGTTACCCGCGATTATGCCCGATATTGGTTCAATGTCCCCGGCGCTCTGCCGCGCGCCTACAGCAACTGGTTTGGCACAAGCATGTGGGGCCTCTATGAGGCCTGGGGCGACCGGGCGTTCATTCAATCGATCCTGCCTGAAATGAAAGCACAATATGAAGGCTGGGAGCAGGAGCACTTTGACGCCAAGGCGCAGATGTTCGTCTGGAACGGCATGCAGGATGGCATGGAAACCAACATCAATTCTCGCCTCACCAAGGACTGGTTCCGGGGTGCAGAGGGTTATCGGCCTACGCTCAATGCCTATATGTATGGCGATGCCTTAGCGATTTCTCGCGCCGCAGAACTCACTGGTGACACGGCCACCGCCAAACTTTACGCTGACAAGGCCTCCGCCTTGAGGGATAGGGTGCAGACCCGCCTGTGGGATCCCAAACGCCAGCATTTTTTCCATATGTTCGCCAATGATGAACAGGGCGGGATCAAAGCCAATAGCCTGACCTACCAAACAGGCACTCATGCTGGCAGTCCATATGGCCGCGAACTGATAGGGTTTGTCCCGTGGCAGTTCAACCTGCCAGACCCAAAAGCCAAGGAAGACTACGCGGCCGCTTGGAAAACGCTCATGGACCCAAATGGGTTCTTCGCGCCCTACGGACCGACAACGGTCGAGCGCCACGATCCGCAGTTCAAGATAACACCACGCTGCTGCGTCTGGAGCGGCGATTCATGGCCTTACGCTACTGCTCAGACCCTTGAGGCGATGGCCAACCTGCTTAACAATTATGAGCAGGACTATATCACCAGGGCCGACTATCTGAAACTTTTGAAGGTCTTTACCGTCACCCAGCGCCACGAGGGCAAGCCTTACATAGCCGAAGCCGCCAATCCGGATACCGGTGCCTGGCAGATTGTGGATGGCCATAGTGAGCACTATTTCCACTCTTCCTACATCGATCTCGTCGTTACCGGACTGGCCGGCTTACGCCCTCGTGCCGATAATGTCCTGGAGGTAAATCCCCTCTTTCCTGGGGACTGGGCTTATTTTGCCCTGGATGGCGTTTCCTATCACGGCCACGATGTCTCGATACTGTGGGACAAGGACGGAACGCGCTACAACAAGGGCAAGGGTCTGACTCTGATCGTTGACGGCAAGATCGCCGGCAACGCGCCCACCTTGCAAAAGCTTGAGGTCGCCATACCGGCCCCAGTGCCTGCCTCACCGACCGACAACGCCATTAACTTCGCGGTCAATAATGAAGGTAGCTATTTTCCCAATTTTTCGGCGTCTTTCAGTGATCCCAAGACGGCTTTGCAACGCCTCAATGACGGAGTTGCCTGGTATCTTAATGCCCCGCCCAACCGCTGGACGACAGAAGGTTCGCCCAATACGTCCGACACCCTCGTGATGAACTTCGGGACCACCCGGCCGGTGTCGTCGCTTAGCCTCTACTTTCTGGATGATGGCGACACATTGCGCCCCCCCAAGGCGTATGAGGTAGAATACTGGAAAGACGGCGCGTGGCTTAAGGCATCGGGCAGCACAAGATTTCCCGAAAAACCTGAAGGTCGCCGGCCGAATATCGTGTCCTTTGCCAACCCCGTGTCGACGGAAAAGTTCCGCTTCACCCTTATACACTCGCCAGGCGCCTTTACCGGTCTTTCTGAGGTCGAAGCCTGGGGACACGACACCCTGCCCTTGTCCGCGCCCACGGCTGAGATTGATGATCTGGCCTACAATCCCGGAAGCCAGCAATACCCAAAAGCAAGTGCTTCCTATACTTCGCCCTTCGACAGGATCGAAGAGGTGAATGATGGGAAGGTCTTTTTCTCCTCGAATTCGAGGAACCGGTGGACGGCCTTTGAATCGCCCAATGATACGGACTGGGTGCAAATTGACTTTGGCGCGGAAAAGACGGTCGGCCGCGTTGACCTTTATATTTTTGGCGACGACGGCGGAGTTCGCGCCCCCCTTGGCTACGCCCTGATTTACTGGGACGGGACCGCCTGGAAGCCACTTGATATTGCGTCCCGGACACCCAAGGAGCCGACAGCGGGCACCGTAAACAGCATAAGCGTCTCACCTGTGAAGGCCCGCAAGGTGGGTGTCATATTTAAACATGACTCACCCGGTCGCACGGGCCTTACCGAACTCATGGTCTTTGAGAAGTAAAGCCAAAGCCGGCTTCCAACGCGAAAAATGGACAGTTTTATGATGACCAAGACAACGCAGCTAAAGCTGGCGGTCGCAGCACTGGCGCTTCTTTGCGGACATGCAAACGCGCAAGAACTGAAATTAAATGTTTCCGGTACGTCAAAGGCCTGGGACAACCGTGTCAATCCTGACTACCCGATCGGGATTGATGAGGGCTCTTCCCCGGCAGTTGCCAGGGGACTATCACTGAGGGCCGGAGAAAAGATCCATATCACAGCGACCGGCGGAACTCAGACCTTCCCAAATGGCACAAGGATCGGGCCTGAAGGGCAGCAGGATTATACTGCGGATGACTATCCCGGCGGTTCCGGACGCTTCTTCCCCAGCAAATATGTGGACCCAAGCGATTTCCCGGCCTTTCTGAATCAACTGATCGGCGTGTTTGTCGATACCAGGGGGCGCATTGTCGGCAAACCCTTCCCGGTTGGCACAGACTGGAAGGGCCTCGTCCCGAAGGGCGCCGTGAAGCTGCAATTCGGCATAAATGACGATGTTCTGAACGACAATTCCGGCGAGATCTCCGTCGTAATTTATCCCAAGGCCAATTTCCCTGACAGCGATCTGGCGAGGCTTGCGCCCACACCGCCCCCGCCGCCACTCATACTTGCGCCCTACCCTGAACGGTTGCCGGCGCCGATCGCCCTTCGTCCGGCCTATAATACGCTCATTGCAGACGGCAGCCGTTACTCTGCAGACCCCGCCCCCCTTGTGGCCAATGGTAAGTTTTACATCATCTCCGGACGTGATGAGGCCTCCATCGATGCGGGCGGCTTTGTCATGTACAATTATCAAATCTTTGAAACGGATGACCCGGCTACAAAGAACTGGAAACTCTACCCTGACATATTGCGCCCCGAGAAAGTCTTCGCCTGGGCCGAAGAGGATGGTGCCTGGGCGTCGCAGATCGTTCAAGGGCGAGACAAGCGCTTCTACCTGTATGCCCCGGTCAGGGAGAAGAACTGCAAGGCGCGCAATTGCATGGGCATCGGTGTAGCCGTAGCCGATGCACCGCTTGGTCCCTATCAGGACATACACCCGGAAGGGCCAATTCTGTCCCAGACGACGCCTGTCAGGAACCAGATCGAAAATATTGATCCGACCGTTCTGATCGACGACGACGGGCGCGTCTTTATCTATTGGGGCACGTTTGGCAGACTTAAAGGCGTCGAACTAGAAAAAGACATGAAGACGCCCAAGGGAAATCCAATCGACGTCAACACCCTGACCGGCTTCTTTGAAGCCCCTTGGATCTTCAAGCGCGAGGGCACCTACTATATGGCCTATTCGGCCAATAATGCTGGGCCCAACTCGCCCTGCACGGAAGCGGTTTATCATGCCTGTCAGGCCTATGGCACCGCGTCATCTCCCTTGGGGCCCTGGACCTATCATGGTGTATTCCTGTCCCCCGTAACGTCCGCGACCTCCCATGGAGGTATCGTGCCTTTCAAGGATAAATGGTATCTGGCCTATCACAATGGCGACGCCAAAGACGGCAGTCATTTCCGCCGCAGCGTTGCTATTGACGAAGTGTTCTGGGACGACACCGTGTCGCCACCCGCCATCAAAAAGGTTGTGCAAACACGGCAACCCGTTGACTCGACGCCGACAAACAATATGGCCGTAAGCGCACGCATTACGGCATCTAATATGCCATTGCCGGTTCAGTTCCGCCTTCGGGCATTGAATGATGAGAAAACCCCGCCGGCCCCCTTACCGCCCGATATGTGGGGGAACTGGACGGGCCGAAACGATACCCCAACAGGTTGGATTGCTTACCAATGGGATAAGCCTGTTACTGTAGATGCGACGAAAATCTACTTCTGGGGCGATCAGCCGACCGGAGCGGGCACAGGTGTTGCCATTCCTAAGTTTTGGCGCATTGAGTACTGGGACGAAGCCGAATGGAGGTCCGTCACGGCAAATGGCCCTTACACGACGGTGTCAGGGGATTACTCAATGGTGTCGTTCAAACCCATAACGACCCGCTGTATCCGTGCGGTGTTGGACGCATCGACCGACGCCAAATCCTACGCCGCGTTCGGAGTCTTGGAATGGCAGATGTTATCTCCCAATGAGATAGTAAGACCACTTTCAGCGTCACCGCTGAATGCGACTTCAAACTGCACGCAATAAAGCGAGAGTTTGCTGAAGCAGCGTTCAACGAGATTTCTTTCCCTGTCGCCCCTGCCTCTGAAGGTAAAGCTGTCTTTGCGATCCAACTTACCAGGGCTATTGGTCAGGCTTTGTTGTCATTCGCCGGCATCCGCAGGGCGTTCGTGTCACAAGCCTGGAGCGCACCCCAAACGGGGCCACGCACTTTTTTGGG
>NZ_GL883081.1:101307-119660 GCF_000204015.1 Asticcacaulis biprosthecium C19
CAAAACGCGCTCTAAGTCTTAGTTTCGCAATGTTGCCGGGGATGCGCTAGCAAAGACGTATGGATCTGAAAATCGAGACTATTGGCGGAACCTGCCCTGTTCAGGCTGAAGGCATGCTGAACGGGAAGGTGTTTTATTTCCGCGCCCGTCACCAGACCTAGTCGCTTAGCGTTGGCGGAGAGGATGTGATCGGTGCGCCGGAATGGCACTATGAGGAACCGTACGGCAGCGGCCACTGTGACGCAGGATATATGGACGAAAGCGAGGCCGAAAATTTCTTGAGGAAAGCTGCCAGGATGTATGACGGTGGGGCACCTAGCCGACACTCAACCTGAGCTTATTAAGAGCCGCCTTGCGGAGACAACTTCCACAGTGCTTGAAGCCTGGTGCCCCCGGTCGGACTCGAACCGACACACCTCGCGGTACCGGATTTTGAATCCGGCGCGTCTACCAATTCCACCACAGGGGCCTGAGGCAAGAAGCCGGACAGATAAAGACTTTCGCCAGCCGGTGCAAGACCGTTTTGGCAGGATTTTTAGATGGAAACGTAAAGTCGATCGACCGCTTCGCTGAGGCGCCTATGCCAGCATATTCCGCTTGTGTGCTGGCAACGGACCGCCACGTTTCGGCTTGGGAGCCGGCGGCGGGGGCGGAGGAGTCGGATCCGGTTCTGGCGCAGGCGCCGCGTCCTCGGTCTTAGCCGGCAAGGCTTCCCCCGGCAGAGGCGCGACCGGCGCGGTTCCCGCCTTGTTGGCGTCCTCCAAAGCGCCCTTCACCACCGCGGCAGCGGAAGGCGTCTTGCGTTCCCATTTAAACATCGATGCGTTTTGCACCACTGGCATGACCGGGGGCGTGCTCAACTCGCGCTGGGCATTGCGCAGCAGTTCATCGACCGTGTCCTTCTGCCAGAAGGCGCTTAAGTCTTCGAGGGCCTGCGAAACCTCGAAGGCATGGCTATAGGTGCCGCGCGGCACCTTCTGACCGGCCGGTTTCGGCGGCTCGGGCCTTTTGGCACTCGGCGCATTACGTAATGTCGCCACCGCCTTGCCAAGCTTGTTGTGAACCACCACCAGAAGGCCCAGCCGGGCATCCAGGATATCCGCGACCTCCCGGCCGCGCTCAAGGATCACCGCTCCTGACGATTTCATCGCCTTTTCCAGGGCATAACGAACGCTGCCATAGATGGCATCGCGCGACGCCTTGCGTTCAGCCTCGAGACGGCGGCGTGTCGCCGAGCGGCCGATATAGTAGCCAACCAGGCACACGACCACGACCAGCAAGGCCAGCATCCCGAGCGTCACGAAAATATAGGGATCGAGCGTCGAATCGATCAGATAGGGATCGTTGTAAGCGTCGGCCGGTCCGCCGAAATTGTCATCGAAGTCGTTCATGCGGCCCTCATGACACTTCGTCGCGACGGCCAAAGACCGCCATGCCGCCTTCGGGACGCGGTGCTTCCCAAGACGGAGAATGATCCAGTTGCTGGCGCACGGCACGCAGTTGCGTCACCACGGCCGAGCGGAACTTCCAGTAGTCGAACAGACGCTGGATGGCCTCCCAGACGATTTCGTGCCGTTCACGCGGCGTCATCTCAACATCCGGCGCCGAAGCCGGCACGGGCTGGCCGCCGATCGGTCCCCCCCCTGGTCCACCATTGACCATCTCGCCATTATTGACGGCGATATTGATGATGGTGTTGCCATGGACATGGCTGCCATTGGGGAATAAACCACTCGCTGGCGCACCGTCCTTGAGACCTTCCAGGGCGCCCGAAACGCCCCCAACAGCCTTGCTGATGTCGGCGGCCGCTTTCAGTGTCGCGCCGAAATGCTTGTCGATTTCCCCGACCGCCTCACCCAAACGGGCTTCCTGCTGGTCGCGCGGCGCGCGGGCGGCGCGTGACAGGGCCTTGGAGATAAGGTCAGACTTCTTGACGATGGCGTCATCGGCTTCGCGCAGAACCATCTGGCGGCCCAGGCGCTGGAAGAAGATGAACAGACCCGCCAGGACAAGCGCCAGCAGCACCAGGCCGACAAAGCCCAACATCAGGTCCCATTGGAATACGGGATCGCTGGGGAAGTCGGACGGTAAGCCGTGACCGTCATTGGTATAATCGACCTGCAAGCCCCCGCCTCCCTTACGCATGACGAAACGGTATCCCGCCGTCTCATGAACCAGCTAACCACAAAGGTTAACAGATAGACAAGCGGCACGCCATCCCGCATCACCGATTTTGCGTCAGGAATCCGCGGGTTCGCCCGTCAGCGGTTGTTTTGTGCCTTGAGCGCGGCTTCTTCGACACGGCGCAGCAGCTTCTTGAAGGTCGCCACCTCGTCCGGCGTGAAGTCGGCCAGCATCACCTTTTCATATTCCGCCGCCGCCGGCGCCACATCGGCAAACAGGCGTTCGCCCTCAGCGGTCAGAATCAGGTGGTGCGACCGGCCGTCGTGTTCGTGCGGCGCCCGGGTGATCAGCCGGCGCTTGGCCAGGGCCTGAGCCGCGCGTGAAATCGTCACCTTGTCCATGCCGCCGCGCTTGACCAGGGCCTGCTGCGTCGAAGGACCGTCCTCGCGCAGGATCATGATCAGTCGCCATTCCGGGATTTTCAGGCCATACAGGCTGTCATAGGCCGTAGAAATCAGGGTGCTGACGGCGCTGGAGGCCACCGCCAGGCGGTAGGGTGTGTATTCGTCCAGGGTCAACGAGGTATGCGGCATGGAAACACTGTCCTTTTGTCGGTAAGCTACCTGATGCCCCACCCCGTCGCCAATGACAAATCAGTAATAGTTAAGGCTTTGTCTATTTTCGCTAAAGGTTAGGAAAAGCGCCTCAAATGGAAGCGCTTACGGCGTTGTTCCGGGGCGACAAGGGGCAAAACTGCTGCTATGTGAAGGCCCCCGCCAACGGAACCCACATCCCCCGTGTCCAAGCCTCCCTCCGCTGAAACGCCCGAATTCGTCAAGCGCCTGCCCGCCCCGCTTCGTACCGTCGCCATGTGGCCGCGCCAGCTCTATATCTGGATGATGAAGATCGCCGCCGGGGCCCATGCCGAAAAAGGCCTGGCCGCCATTTCGTTCGCTGAGAGCTCCTTCTTTCCGATCCCGCCCGACTTGATGCTGGCCCCGATGATTCTGGCCCGCCCCGACCGGGCCTATCGCTACGCCCTGGTCTGTACCATCGCCTCGGTGCTGGGCGCCTTTTTTGGCTATGCCATCGGCTATTTCTTCACGCCGGTTGGCCTGATGCTGCTGAATTTTCTGGGCTACGGTGAGCGGTTGGCCGATTTTCAGACCTTCATGAAGGAATGGGGCGCCTGGGTCATCCTGGCCAAGGGCCTGACTCCCATTCCGTTCAAGCTGGTCACCATCGCCTCCGGCATCGCCCAAATGCCGCTGCTGACCTTCTTCTTATCTTGCGCCGTTACACGCGGCGTCCGTTTCTTCGCGGTCGCGTGGGCCTGCAAGCGTTTCGGTCCGCAAATTACGGAACAGCTCGAAAAGCGCTTCTATCTTGTGGGCACTGTTTTGGTCGTATTGATCGTGCTAGGACTCGTCGCTATCAAACTGATCCCGCACTGAGGCCCTACGTGTCACTCACGCCCAAACCCTCTACTGACGTCGGAGCCAAGCTCCGGCTGGCCTTCTCGCGCTGGTGGAGCATTACCGCGCTCGTCATCTCCCTGGCCATGCTGGCCACGGCCTGGGGCTTTCAGTTGATCGGTGGCCTGCATCCCTGCCATCTGTGCCTGAAGCAGCGCGACATCTACTGGATCGCCGTGGGCGTTTCGCTGGTCGCCTCGGTTTGGGCGGTATTCACCGGTGCCAAGGGACCGCCGCGGGTCTTTTCGTTCGTTCTGTTTGCCATTTTCGCGACCGGATTTGCCATCTCTCTGTTCCACGCCGGCGTCGAGCAGACCTGGTGGCCTGGCCCGCAGACCTGTTCCGCCGAAAGCGGAGAACTGAGCCCGGACATCATGATGGGCTTCATCACGGGCACGGCCTCCAAGGCGCCGCAGTGCGGTGTTATTGTTTGGGAGTTGTGGGGCCTCACCATGGCCGGCTACAACACCATTGCCAGCGGTATCCTGGCGATCCTCAGCCTGATCGCCTCGCTGCGCTTCCGCCGCAAGAAGAAGCACTGAGGCAAGACGCCACGTCGCGCCGCCACCGATCCGTGGTAGAATAGGCCCATGACCCAGTCGCCCCCAAATCTGACCACCCGGCCCGTCCCGCCCCGTCCCGGCCAGGGCGAATCGCGCGCCCGCCTGGAAGAGATCCTGCGCGTCGACCATGCCGGCGAACTGGCCGCCGTGCACATCTATCGCGGCCAGAGCGCTGTCTTCCGCCAGACGCCGCACAAGGACCTTGCTGACCAGTTCACCCGCATGGAAGGCGAGGAACAGGTCCACCTCGACGCCTTCGAGACCCTGCTGCGCGACAAACAAGTCCGCCCGACCGCCATGACGCCGGTCTGGCGTCTTGCCGCCCTGGGCCTGGGCGTCGGCACGGCGCTGCTGGGCGAAAAGGCTGCCCATGCCTGCACCGAAGCCGTCGAGAGCGTCATCGCTGAACATTACGCCGATCAGGTGCGCGAACTTTCGCAGTCCGACCCCGAACTATCGGCGCAACTGTCGAAGTTCCGCGATGACGAACTGGGCCACCACGACCACGCCGTTGAACAGGGCGCACGCGAAGCCCCCGCCTATCCCCTGCTGTCAGCCGTGATAAAGGCCGGATGCAGGGTCGCCATAAAAATCAGCGAGAAAATCTGATTGCCATCGCTTCCTGATGCGGGTCTTGTCATTCCAGTCCGGCACGATATCCAGGAAGATGCATGGAGACGCCCCAAGCCCCCGCCGAAACACCACCCGAGCTAGGTAAGCCTGAGCCCGGCAAACTGTCCCGGCTTTGGAAATCCATCGGCCCGGGCCTGGTCACCGGCGCCAGCGATGACGATCCGTCCGGCATAGCGACCTACACCCAGGCCGGCGCGCAATATGGCCTGGCCACCCTATGGACCACGCTGATCACCTTTCCGCTGATGGCGGCGATCCAGGAGATGTGCGCCCGCATTGGCCTTGTCACCTCCCAGGGCCTGTGCGGCATCCTGCGCAAGACCTATCCGAAGCCGGTCCTGTGGCTAATGCTGCTGTTCAGCGTTCCGGCCATCGTGCTGAACATCGGCGCCGATATCGCCGGCATGGGCGCCGTGGCCAATCTGGTGATCCCGCAGGTCCCGGCCCTGGTGTTCAGCGTCGTCTTCACCGCACTCCTGTTGGGGCCATCATTGCCCTGCCCTATCAAAGGCTGGCCTCGGTACTGAAATGGCTGTGCGCCGTTCTGCTGGTCTATCTGGTGGTGCCGTTCATGACCCAAACCGACTGGATGGCGGTGTTGCGCCACGCCCTTCTGCCGGAATTCCATTTCGACAAGGCCTTTATCGGCGTCCTGGTCGCCATACTGGGGACGACCATATCGCCCTACCTCTTCTTTTGGCAGGCCACCATGGAAGCCGAAGCCCAACTGCACAAGACACAGGTCGTGGTCGACAAGCGCCTGATCAAGGAGATGGGGTTCGACGTCGATCTCGGCATGCTGTTTTCCAGCATCGTCATGTTCTTCATTATCCTGACGGCCGGATCGACCCTGTATGCCGCCGGCATTCATCACATCGACACCGTCGCCGAAGCGGCCGAAGCCTTGCGGCCAGTTGCCGGCGACGGTGCCTACTACCTGTTTGCCATCGGCGTCATCGGAACAGGGTTTCTGGCCATCCCTGTGCTCTCGGGCTGCCTGTCCTATATCGTGGCCGAGACCTTCGGCTGGCAGGAGGGACTGGACAAGAAATTCCACGAAGCGCCGGCCTTCTATGGCGTGGTCATCGTGTCGCTGGTGGTCGGACTGGGCATCAACTATCTCGGCATTTCGCCGATCCAGGCCCTGTTGTGGTCAGCCATCCTGTACGGCGTAACGGCGCCTGTCCTGATCGGGATTTTGCTGCATATCGCCAACAACAAGGCCGTCATGGGCAGCTATACCAATGGCCTGTGGTCGAACCTTCTGGGCGGCCTCGCCCTGGTGTTGATGACGGTGGCGGCCGGGTGCCTGGTGTATTTCACGATTTCGACCTAGCTTTTTCTGGTGAGGCGACTTTCTTGCCGGAAGCTCGAACCTACAAAAACCCGATCCACCGTCCTGCAACCAATACCGAGAGCCACAGTACGACCGACACGGCGGCGAATAGCTTCACGCTGCCCGAAACAGCTCCGCCCTGCACGGCCCGGCGGAAACCCGGCATCCTATGCTGGGCCGCTACATTTCCGACCGCGAAAACCAGCAATCCGGCCTTGGTCAGAAAGGCCGGGTTGCTGAGATACTCGTCTGGCTTGACCGAGAACAGCCATAGCCCCGTCACCATGGCCAGCCCGACACCGACCGCCGCAGCGCGCGACAGGAACGGCGCGATGACGGTCACCGGCACGGTCTTGAACAACCCCAGCAACCGCAGATCCAGTGGCAGGATCGCCCCCAGGATCAGGCCTATCCCCAGGATGTGGGTGGCGTTGACAAAGAGATAGGCCACCCAGTTGTGCTGCAACCAGACGGCGCCTGGCCAGTCGGCGATAAGGTCGATCAATGGGCGTGGATCCGGTCGGGATACATGTCATAGTTTTTGCCGGCCAGCGTGATGCGGACGGCCTTCATGTGTTTGGTCTTGTCCAGGGCGCGATTGCCCAGCACGGTGATGCTGTCCCCAACCTTGGCGCTGTCGCCGCGAAAGCCCGATTTTTCGGTCTGAATGGGGTTGCCCAGATCAACCTGCCACAACACGCCGTCCGCCGCCTTGACCTTCAACACGGGATGCGGCGGCACCATGGAAATGCTCTGGATAGTGCCGGCCAGGGTGGTTTGCTTCTCTTCTGTCCATGCCCAGCCGTGATGGGCCAGGGCTGGGGCGGCGGCAAACAATCCGGCGATCAGCACGCTTTTCAGAACGCGACGTCGGGCAAGAGCAGGTGTCATTCGACCTCCTTGGACCCTCATGCCAAAACGTGGATGCCACGTTTGACCAAACATGAGGCGTCACAAAAACATTGCTCCCCGGCGGAGGCATCTCACCCCGTCCGCGCAGCCACGTCAACTCACAACCAGTTTAGCCACATTCGGGCGCCTGAACCGCCACCTTCTGTTACTAAATAGCAAGCCGATCCGGTTGCGGCGGTGCCCGGAAGCTCCCGGTTTGTAAACCCTATCCCGCCCGGCAGCGTGACGTGCCGTAGTACATGACCCTGCGTTTTATCTCCATGTTCACCGGCCCGCTGGCCGCCCTGATCAGCGTGCTGTTCATCGTCGGCTGCTCGATGCACCGCGCCGACAGCCTGGCCGTTCAGGCGGATGGTATGCATTTCCAGACAAAGCGCGTGAATGGCAAGTCGTCACTTGCCCAGATGCAGCGCAGCTACCCCCGCCACGACGCTGGCGACTCCCAGCCAGCCAGGCCACGCCACCTTTTCGCGCAAAAAAACGAAGGCCAGCATGACGGTGATGGCGCTGGCTGTCGCCCCCAGAGCCGGACCGATCGCGACGCCGCCACTCATCTGGGAAAAGGACAGGGCAAAATAGCCCCCGGCCGCCAGCAGCGCCGTACCGAAGATCAGTGCGCTGCCCTTGACGCCGTCAAGCCGCATGTCCTGGCGACGGATAGCGGCCACCAGACCAAACACGAGAGTGCCGGACAGGTAGTAGCTCCACAGGGTATCGAGCGCGCCGAAGACCGGCAGGCTCCAGGTTCCCTGTATCCAATAGGCCCCACCATACATGACGGCCGCGCCAGCCGCCGGCAGCCATCCCGATGGACGCCCGTTGCCAATGTCGCGGTCCTTGCGTGGCGATGCCGCCGCCAGCACAGCGCCGACTGCCGTCAGGGCTAATCCGGCACCACCCAGAAGCGTGATCGCCGAACCCGACGCCAGGGCCAGCAGACCGCTGATGGCGCCGTACCCTGACATGACCGGCGCCACTACCGCCAGACGCCCGGTCGCAAGGCCGTGATAAAGACAGGCCGTACCCGCCATAATCATCAGGTTCGAGGCCATCAAAATCGACCACTCGCCGATGGTGGCCGAGACAGGGTGATCGACGAGGATAACGGCGACCGTCAGCAAGACCGCCAGCAACCCCTGCCCCCACAGCAAGGTCTTGACCACGCCATTGGATTTGTTGGCAAAGCGAGCAACGAAATCCGTCACCCCATACAGCAGGGCCGCGGCAATCCCGAACAAGATTGCCTTATCCATGGCAGACGAGAAGCACTGGGGTCATGCCAGCAGACTAGGCCGTCCCGCCATAAGAAAGATATGTCATACCAAAGCTCTAGTCCGCCGATTCGAATCTGTCGGATTGGCGCCCTAAGCCAGATACTGCCCCGATTTAGGATCCAGCCGCGCCAGCTGAAAGCGCAGTTCCCGGGCGCGGTAGTCGATGGCGACACTGGCGAACTGGCGCAGGAAGTTCATCCCCATCAGGAAGGCCGGCTTGTTGTCCACCTGCCAAATGGTGAAGTTGGGCACGTCGACAATGGCCAGAACGCCGTCTGTAAACTTCAGGTCCTCCATCTGAATCGCGTGCACCGGAACCACCTGTCCCTCGATCTCGCCGCCCGTAATCCCGGCCAGAATGATTTGCCCCAGCGTATTCGGCACACGCCCTTTGCGCTGCAGGGCCGCCAGCAGCGGCGGATTACCCATCGACACCTCGGCGCCCGTATCGATAAACGCCGTGGCCATGACGCCGTCGACCAAGCATTCACCGGTGCGCAGGTATCCGGCGCGGCCCTCCATCTTGATACGGGCGACATCTATCCGCGTCATCTCCCACGTCATGTTACGCGCCTGTTCGATGCGCACCTGCTTATGAGCGAAGTCGAAGGTCACCCGCGTTCGCTCGATCGCATCCAGCCCGAGATAGCCGTCACAGCCCAGCATGGTACGCGGCAAGACCGGCAAGAGCAGATTCTTGCGGCGAAACGCGCCAAAACCCAATTCCGCAACCTCGACGGCCTTCGCCGGAATACGCCGCGCCAAACCTTCGACGATCACGTCTACGCCGCCGCTCAGCCCCAGGTCCGCAACGACCCGATCCGACAGTACCGACGACTCCGCGCCTGTATCGACAATGAACTGGTACGGCCCCTTGCCGTTGACCGTCACCGGAATGGTCAGCCGGTCGTAATTATTACGCGCCGCAAGCTCGGCAATTTCGCTGTCATCGGTTAACGGCGCCGCCTGAGTTGCAACCTCCTGGCCACTCGCCAAAGACGGCAAGAGGCCAAGGGCGGCGGCCCCGGTAAGCACATCACGCCTGCGCCTGTACGATCCTACCATGCTCATGAAATCTCCCCGGTTTTCGTTCTTTTTATGCTTTGCTTGTCCCGAAGATAGCACAGGCAAAACGAGCCGAACAGCGTTCTAAACAATTCCCCGGAAGCGCGAAAAATTTACGAAGGTTAACGGATTTCAACCAATTTTCTTCACACCTGTGAAATTTCCGAGGCGTAACCCTTGATCTGCAACGATGGTGGGTGCGGTTATGTTCAGGGTTTTCCAACGACGTTTGCGCCGCTTTGCACGGAACACGTCCGGCAACGTAGCGACAATTTTTGCGTTCAGCCTCCCCCTGGTGGCGGGCGGCGCCGCTTTCGGTCTCGACAGCGGGATCTGGTACCTGGATCAGACCAAACTGCAACAGGCGGCCGACGCCGCGGCCTATGCCGCCGGTCTCGAAAAGCGCGCCGGCGGTACGCCGGAGGTCATGCTGGCCTCGGCCCGCGCCGCCGCAGCGGCGAACGGCTTCAAGGCCAGTCTCGGTGACGTGAGCCTGAACGCGCCCCCGACCTCGGGCACGCACCAGAACGACAAGGCGGCGGAAGTCATCCTGACGCGGCGCGAGCCGCGCTACTTCTCCCAGCTCTTCGACGACAGCGTCATCACCTTGCGGTCTCGCGCCGTCGCCCACTTCGAGAACGCCTCCAATGCCTGCGTCCTGGCGCTCGACACGTCGGCCAACCAGGCGGCCTATTTCTCCGGCAACTCGACCGCGACCTTCATCGGCTGCAATGTGATGACCAACTCATTGTCGGCCTCTTCCATCTACAGCCAGGGCTCGACCCGTGTCACGGCGCCATGCCTGATGACCACGGGCGGCGTATCTTTGGGCGCCCTGGTCACCCAGACTGTGTGTGAAAGCGCCATGGTCGGCCTGCCACCGGTTGCCGACCCGTTCCGCAACGTGCCGGAACCGACGATACCGGGCGCCTGCCAGAATTCCAACGGCGCCACCCTGCAGCCAGGCCGCTATTGCGGCGGGCTCAGCATCAACAAGAACGTCAACTTCAATCCCGGCGTCTACATCATCGATGGCGGCACCTTCCGGGTCAACGGCAATTCGACCCTGAACGGCAGCGGGGTTATCTTCTACCTGGCCAATAATGCCACGCTCGCCTTCAACGGCAATACCGTCATGAACCTGTCACCGCCAACCAGCGGTACCTATTCCGGCATGCTGTTCTTCGGCAGCCGCAGCAATGCGACAACCACCAGCATTACGGTCAACGGTAACGCCGCCTCGACCATGACCGGGGCCATCTATTTTCCGAAACAACCCGTTTCCTACCTGGGCAATTTCCAGGGCGCGAACGGCTGTACCCAGCTTGTCGCCCGCACGGTTTCGTGGAGCGGCAACACCACCCTCAAAGTCAATTGCGCAGGTTTCGGCATGGGAGCCCTCGCAGTTGGTGGCGTCGTAAAACTCGTGGAGTAGGCAAGATGATCAAGACACTTTCCCGTCTGAACGTGAAGACCTTTCTCAGCCGGTTCGCGCGAGAGCGACATGGCGCCGCGATTGTCGAGTTTGCCCTAATCGTGCCGGTGCTTTTGGGAGTCCTGGCCGCTGTCGACGACCTGTCAGCGGTGACCATGAAGGAAAAGGCCATGCGTTCCAGCGTGTCCAGCGCCGCTCAGTATGTCATGCGCGGCGGATCCGACCTGAGCGTCGCACGCCAGATCGTGCTGTCGTCGTGGACGCCCGAAACCGAGGATGCCACCGTCTCAGCCGTCAAGAGCTGCTACTGCGGTTCGGTTGCCGCCACCTGCTCGAACGTCTGCACCGATGCCTCGATCCCGCAGGCCTATGTCAGGGTGTCCATCGTCCAGCCCTATGACGGCTGGTACACCGACACCTCGATCGTCGCTCAGCAGGAGGTCCGCGTCAGATGGGGCGGCGTTTCAGGGGCGACACATCGGGCGCGACGGCGCTGGAATTCGCCTTGGTCGCACCGGTGCTGATCATGGCGCTGATCGGTGTCTTCAACCTCGGCTATGCTATCTACTGCGGCGGCACGGTGCGCAATGCCGTGGAGCATTCATCGCGCAGCCTGATCCTGGATCCTGCCACCACGGCGGCAACCCTGGAAGCCGATGCCCTGGACCTGCTGTTGGCAGTGCCGGTAGACGATCTCAATCTGACCATCACGACCGAGCAGATCGCCACCGATGTCGAGGTGCGCCGCGTCACCTGGACCTATGACTTCCTACTGTCGATTCCGCTGATGAGCGATATGCCGATTTCGATGGGTTCCAGCCTGGTCGTGCCCGTCGTCACCTCCTGAACCGGCTCAGTCCCCATTTGGCGAGCCACGGAAGGACGGCCAGCAAGGTGAGAACGGCAAGAAACGACGGCGACAGAATATCGCCGACGTTCTTGATCTGCGCCAGTTGCGTGCCGGCATTGGCGTAGAGGAAAATGGCGGGCAATAGCGAGGCCTGCGTCACCACGTAGAAGGTGCGCGTGCGAAGCGGCGTCAGTCCGGCCAGCAGGTTGACCAGAAAAAACGGCACCACCGGCAGCAGCCGCAACGTCACCAGATAGAGCACGCCGTCGCGCGCCATACCCCGATCGACCATGGCCGCCTGGCGCGGAAACCACGCCCGGACGCGATCGCGCAACAGCCAACGCGACCACGAAAACGCCAGGGTCCCGCCGATGGATGATCCGAACGACGCCAGGATCGCGCCCTGCACCGGTCCGAACAGGGCGCCGGCCATCACCGCCAGCAGGATTTCGAGCGGCGCGCACAGGGTCGCCAACAGGACGTGAACCGCCAGATAGCCCGCTGCTAACAGCCAGGGCGACTGTGCCCGCATCGCCTCCAGGGGCGCCAGCAGCAATTTTACGTGCTCGATACCGAGGCGATAGTGCCAGACAAGCCCCGTCACGACGACGACAGCCGCCAGAATCAGCCAAAGCCGGATCGGCGAAGATGCGTGCTTTTCCCTCACATGCGTCCCACAAAGACCTGTCGAAAATTTATGAACTTGACCCGTATCAACGGATATGTGCGCCGTTTTCCATAAACGGGAAAGGTGCGGCAAAGTCTCAGGGCATAATGGACGAACAAATGGATGTAAACGCGGCGGCGACCGAGACTCCCCACCCAGGGCGGGTCATTCTGACCTATGGCCGCAGCCTGATGGCCCTGGTCATTGCCCGTTCTCTCGCCCAGCGCGGCATCGAGGTCATCGGCTGCGACGATGTGGCGATGACCGTTCTCACCTTCTCGAAGCATGTCCGCGAAACCTTTGTCGTCGCCCCATGGGAAAGCGACCCCGCCCGCTATCTCGATGATCTCGAAACGGCCGTGCGAACCCACGCCCCGCGTGATGGCCGCCCCTATGTGCTGATGCCGGTGTTTCGCGAGGTCGAGCTGATCGCCAGGCACCGTGATCGATTCGAGCCCCTGATCCGCCTCGCCGCCCCCACGCGGCCAGCATCGACCTGGTCCAGACCAAGGACCGCTTCGGCGACCTTCTGGCCGAACTGGGCCTGCCCGCGCCGCGCGGCGTCTCTCCCGCCACCCCGCAGGAGGTCGAACGGATCGATCTCGGCTTTCCCCTGATCGTCAAGCCGGTCACCGGCGTCGGCGGCCGCGGCGTGTCTCTCGTCAACACCCCGGCCGAGTTGAAAGCCCGCACCGAGGAACTGGGCTTCGATCCACCGCCCCTGGTACAAACTTTCGCTCCGGGCGACGACTATTGCGTCGCTGCCCTGGCGCGCGAAGGCGAACTCCAGGCCGTCATGGCCTATCGCAACCTGGCGACCTTCCCGAAAAAGGCCGGCGCCGGCGCCATTCGCGAATCCGTCGATGCCGAGCCCTTCCGCGCCGTGGTCGCGCGCATTCTGGAAGCCACGCAATGGGACGGGGTCTGCGAGATCGACTTCCGCTGGACCGGAAAGGCAGAGGATCCGCCCCAGGTCATCGAGATCAACGCCCGGTTCTGGGCCGGCATCTTCCATTCCATCGAAACCGGTGTCGACTTCCCGTGGCTACTGTACCGCCAGACGATCGGACTTGAGGTCGATGAGCCCCATGCCGAGGTCGGGGTGGTGACACGCACCCCGGCAGTCTGGCTTCTGGCGACCCTGGAAGATGTCGCCGCCTCCGACCCCCACCTCAACGCTGCCGCCGATGCCTGGCGCCGCGCCAAGCGCAATCTGGTCACCGGGCGCCTGGCCCGGGCCATGGAACAGGCCGTGTCCGCCCTGGGATCGACGGCCTCCGCCCACGACGTTCTGGACGCCATGTCGGCCGCCATCGCCAAACACCGCGAAGCCCCCAGCGAACTCAGCAGCGACAAGGACCCGCTGGTCGGCCTGGGCGCACTGTTCGTCCTCAGCCATCTGATTCGTCACCGCAAACTGCCGCCGGAAATCACCTACCGCGCCGACGCGCCTTCGGCACCGCGCACGCGCGAACCCCACAAACGGCCAACGATCGGGATTACCAAGCCGGCACAAGGTGACCTGCTGGCCTGGTGGGCCATGAAGCTGGCGATCTGGCTGGCCGGCGGCCGGCCGGTCAAGCTGACGGCCAAGGCGCCCGGCGATCCGCGCACGATCGATGGACTGGTGTTCGGCGGCGGCTCGGACGTCTATCCCGAAACCTACAACGGCCATCCGAAACACGGCTACCGCTACGACCTGGCGCGTGGTGAGATGGAGGCGTCCTGGGCCAAAAGTGCTCGCGACCATGACCTGCCCGTGCTCGGTGTCTGCCGCGGCGCCCAGATGCTGAACGTGTTTGCCGGCGGCACCCTGCACGCCGACCTGACCGGCTTCCATCTGCCGATTTCCGCCGAAGGCTGGATCGAGCCGATCTTCCTGCGCAAACATATCCGAGTCTCGGCAGGGTCCAGACTGCATAGGGTCTTCGGCAAGCTCGAAGTCGGCGTCAATGCCATCCACCGTCAGGCCATCGAACGGGTCGGCGCGGGCTTGCGGGTCACGGCGCGCGAACCCAACGGCATCATCCAGGCCGTCGAAGACCCGTCGCGCCGCTTCTGGATCGGCGTGCAGTTCCATCCCGAACTGATGATCTATCGCCGTTCCTGCCGAGCCTTGTTCAAAGAACTGGTCAAAGCCGCCCGTGTCCGTGCCGCCGAACGGGTCGTCGAAGAATCTCTCCTCGCCGAATCGCTCGGGCCACAGGTCGCCTGAATCTACCAGACCATATGCGCCAGCACATCCGCCTGGGTGGCGTTCAACACGGTGATGACATTGCCACCACCGAAGTTGATGACCGTATCCGCACCGACCTGAACCACCAGACCATTGTTGGCGACCCCGCCGGTATAGGCATTGACGTTGATCGTGTCGTTTTGCGCCGCGCTGAAATCGGTGACGGTGTCAGCCCGGCTGGCGATACCGAACAGGAAGACATCCGCCCCTAAACCGCCGGTCAGGATATCGTTGCCGCCAAGCCCGTTGAGCGTGTTGTTGCCCGTGTTCCCGATCAGGGTATTGCCGACGCCATTGCCGCTGGCGTCGACATTGCCGGAGCCGGTGAGTTCCAGGGTCTCGGCGTAGCGCCCGGTCAGGGTATAGGTGACGGTTGAATAGATGATATCCGTGCCTTCGCCATTATTTTCCACCACCTTGTCGCCGGTGCTGGTGACATAATAGGTGTCGTTGCCCAGCCCGCCCATCAGGGTGTCGTTGCCCGCCCCGCCATCCAGGCTGTTGTTTCCGGAGTTTCCATTCAGCTTGTTGCCGAGTGTATTGCCGGTCGCACTCAGATTAGCCGTGCCCGTCATGGTCAGGTTTTCGACGACCTTGCCGGCCAGGGAATAGGTGACACTGGCATAGACCAGGTCCGTACCTTCGCCTGCGGCTTCGGTGATCGCGTCCGAGGCAATATCGACATAGTAGGTGTCATTGCCTTGCCCACCGACCATGGTGTCGACGCCCGCGCCTCCATCGAGCGCGTTATTGCCTATGGTGCCGGTCAGGCTGTTGTTCAGGTCGTTGCCGGTCCCATTGATATTGGCGATCCCCGTCAGCACTAGATTTTCGATATTCGCGCCGAGGGTAAAGGTCGCCAATGACTGCACGATATCCGTGCCTTCGCCGAAGGCTTCGATTGCGACATCCGCGGTGACATTGACGATAAAGGTGTCATTGCCCGCCCCCCCGCTCAGGGTGTCGTTGCCGCCGCCTCCGTCCAGCAGATTTGCTCCAGCGTTGCCGTTGAGCGTATTGGCCAGGCTGTTGCCGGTGGCGTTCAGGTCCGCCAGGCCCGTCAGGTTCAGGACTTCCACGATTCGACCAGACAGCGTATAGGTCACACTCGAAAAGATGACGTCCGATCCCTCTCCATTAGCTTCGACCACATTATCGCCGGTCGCCTGGACATAGTAGGTGTCATTACCCAACCCGCCTGCCATGGTGTCATTGGCAAGGCCACCATCCAGCACATTGTTACCGCTATTGCCGGTCAGCGCATTGCCCGAGCCATTGCCGGTGCCGTTGAGATCATCGGCTCCCGTCAGGGTTAGGTTTTCCACCACGATGCCCGCCAGTGAATAATGAACCGACGACAGAATCAGGTCGGTGCCGCCGCTTGCGACTTCGACGACCACATCGCTGGCACTATCGACATAATAACTGTCGTTGCCCAGACCGCCGGTCAGGGTATCGTTGCCCGCAGCCCCATTCAGCACGTTATTGCCGGAGTTGCCGGTCAGGTTGTTATTGAGCGCATTACCGGTGCCGTTGATCGCACCCGTTCCGGTCAGAGTCAGGTTTTCGATATTGGCGCCCAAGATGAAGGTCGCCGAAGCCAGGACGATATCCGTGCCTTCATCCAGGCCTTCGGTCACGACATCACCGATATCTTCGACAACGAAGGTGTCGTTACCCAGTCCCCCCGCCATGGAGTCGGCGCCAAGTCCACCGGTCAGGATATTGTTGCCCGAATTGCCCGTCAGGATATTGATGAGGCTATTGCCGGAACCGTTGATCGACGCGCCGCCCGTCAGGCTCAGGTTTTCGACATGATCACCCAGAACATAGGTGATGGACGATTGAACCTCGTCGGTACCTTCACTGGAGGCCTCGGTTACAACATCGCCTGAGGCCTCGACGATAAAGGTGTCGTTGCCAAGGCCCCCGGCCAGGCTGTCATCACCCGCCCCACCATCCAGCACATTGTTACCAGAATTGCCGACAATGAGGTTAGTGCCGGAATTGCCTGTCCCGTTGATATCGGCGGTCTCCATAAGGCTCAGGTTTTCCAGGTCGGCAGCCAAACTGTAGCTGATGGTGGACTCGACCGTGTCGGTGCCGTCACCCGGAGCTTCGGCGACAATGTCATTAACCGTGGCCACCACATAGGTGTCGTTACCGGCGCTACCGAACAAACTGTTATTGCCTTCTGCGCCATCCAGCCGGTTATTACCGATATTGCCGACGACACTGTTGTCTCCGCTATTGCCAGTACCGTCGATATTGCCGGTCCCGCCCAGCGTCAGGTTTTCGATATTCGCACTCAGAACATAGCTCGTGGACGCCACGACGAGATCCGTGCCCTCAGCAACCGCCTCGGTCACCAAGTCGCCAGCGGCATCGACGATGTAGCTGTCGTCACCGAGGCCCGCGTTCAGACTGTCATCGCCGCCGCCGCCATCCAGGAGATTGTTGCCGGAATTGCCGATTATGACGTTGTTGGCCACGTTGCCGGTGCCACTGATATTGGCAGAACCCGTCAGAGTCAGGTTTTCCAAATCGACCGCCAGGGTCCAACTGACCAGTGACCGAACCTCATCCGAACCTGCACTTGCCGTTTCGGCGACGACATCTCCAATCGCGTTTATGAAAAATGTATCATCTCCTAAGCCACCGTTCAGCGTGTCGTTACCGTCGCCACCATCCAGCATATTGTTGCCGGAATTACCGAAAACGACGTTGTCGCCCACATTCCCCGTGCCGTTGATATTGGCATTTCCGGTCAGGGTCAGGTTTTCCAAGTTGCTGCCCAGGGCCCATGACACACTGGACTGGACCGTGTCCGCGCCCTCGCCTGCCGCTTCGGTGACCCCATCACCGATCGCATTGACAACAAAGGTGTCATCGCCCAGCCCGCCGTTCAGCGTGTCGTCGCCCAGCCCACCATCCAACAGGTCATTGCCAGCTAGCCCATCCAGCACATTATTGTTCGAATTACCGGTCAGGCTGTTGTTTAGTACGTTACCTGTACCGCTGATGTTGGCTGAACCGGTTAGACTCAAGTTCTCGAGGGTAGCGCCAAGCACATAGGTGACGGACGACGACACAGTATCCGTGCCTTCACCACCAGATTCAGTTACAACGTCACCCGCGGCATCGACAACATAACTGTCGTCGCCCAGTCCGCCCGACAAAGTGTCATTGCCTGCGCCCCCATCCAGAAGATTGTGGCTGGTGTTGCCGGTGATAGTATTGTCCAGGCTATTGCCCGTTCCGTTCAGGCTTGCACCCAGCAGGACCAGGTTTTCGACATTGGCGTTGAGCGTAAAGCTGGCGAAGGCCTGCACCACATCTGTCCCCGACGCTGCAGCCTCGACCAAGACGTCGCTGCCGCTGTCGACAACATAGGTGTCATTACCCTGGGCACCGGCGAGCGTGTCGTTTCCTGCTCCACCGTCGATAATATTTCCGCCTGAGCTTCCCGTCAGGCTGTCGGCATACGCTGAGCCCGTCACATTTTCGAATCCGGACAAGGTATCGAAGCCACTGCCGCCGGTATTCTGCGAAGTCGATATGGCGATACTGACGGTAATGCCTGAGGCAGCGCCGACATAGCTCACGGTATCATTGCCAGAATCGCCGATGAGGTTATCGCTGCCTGCACCGCCGTTCAGTAGATCGTTGCCAGTGCCCCCGTAAAGATAATCGCCTGCCGTTCCGCCTGTCAGCGTGTCATTCCCAACGCCCCCATCAAGGTCACCTCCGCCTGACGTGTCATCCAAAAGGTCATTTCCCTCG
>NZ_GL883081.1:121112-124115 GCF_000204015.1 Asticcacaulis biprosthecium C19
AGCGTTCAGTAAATCGTTGCCCGTGTCACCGTAAAGATACTCGCCTGCCGTTCCGCCTGTCAGCGTGTCATTCCCCGCGTCCCCGTCGAGTTCACCTCCGCCTGACGTGTCGTCCAAAAGGTCGTTACCCTCGCCACCGCTTACATAGTCGTAGCCGGTTCCGCCACTCAGCGTGTCATTGCCGCCCTCGCCATAAACGTAGTCACTGCCACCACCACCCGACAACACATCATCGCCAGCACGACCCTCGATGTAGTCAGCGCTCCCGGTACCGCCGTAGGTATCATTTCCAGATGTCCCGACATAGTTGGCGTGCTCAATGGATCCTTTGGCCAACGTAGATATGGCTGTCGACGCTAATCCTGAGCCCGCTTCGGCGAGCGGTTGCATAGTAACGGCCAAGACGCCGGAGTCTGTGATGTAGAGCGGACCTCGCTGCAGATCCACGTTCAATGCTGACGAAGTTGTTCCGTATTGCTTACCAAACTGTTTGGCCATGGTCCCCGCTCCCGAAATGGTTAATAAATGAATATTAACCAAATCCCAGCGTGCGGCAATGTAAATTTCTCGTCTTCAGCGTATTTTTCCCTTCGTGAGGGGCATTTTAGATGGTAGCCTCTCTTCATTCACGGAACATGATTATGACATATCTGCTCTACCGCGGCCGACATCGGAACTGCCCATTACACATCTTCGTGCGAGTGCATAGCACCGTAAATCAGCCTCAAATTGTCTGTCGGAAACTCCGACCGTCCTTATGGGGGCAAATCGCCAACCACCGGCGCAAACGACATATGGCTAGCCAGGATAGTCCTTTATAATAACAGTCGCCGTTTTCTCAGCGAAGCGATCTGTCCCCGTCCACCGCCAGCGCTTCCGCCAATTATCGCCCCTCGAACTCCAGGCTGGTGCGCAGATGCTCCAGCAGGGTCTCGCGGATTTCGTCGTCGACGGTGCCCAGATCAAAAGCCGCGTCGCCATTATCCAGCATCCGAACCTGAACCCGTTCGCCCATGAAGACAAAGCTATGATGCTTGCGGCCAAACAGCCATTTGCGTCGGGCCTCGATGCGCACGCCCAGAGTGGTTTGCAGCGCCTTGGTCAGGGGCTCCATCGGCATGCGGGTCTTGCCGCGCGGCCGTGGGAAGTTCACGACGCCAAACGCGCGCCTGTCCATTTCAAACCGCACTGGAGACGACATATTCTATGCCAAGACCTGTAAAATGAAACCCTCTACGCCTCGAGCAGCGTATCCCAATACAGATAATCTATCCAACTTTCGTGCAGATAGTTAGGGGGAAAACGCCGCCCCAGTTCCTGAAGCTGAAACATTGTGGGCCGGTGTGGGTTTTTTGTCGGCATCATTCGCGCCTGAACAGGTGTTTTTCCCCCTTTACGCAAGTTGCAGGGTGCGCACGCTGTAAGGATGTTGGTCCACGACGACTTTCCGCCCTGGCTGACCGGCACGACATGGTCAAACGTGAGGTCGTGCGGCGAGCCACAGTACTGGCAGCAGAACCGGTCGCGCAGGAAGACATTGTAGCGGGTAAAGGCCGGCGGTCGGTTCTGGTCGATATAGGTTTTCAGCGACACCACGCTGGGCAACCGCATCTTCATCGACGGCGAATGGATTTCGATATCGTAGGTCGAGACCACATCGACGCGGCCTTCGAACACGGCCTTGACGACGTCCTGCCACGGCTTGGTCGACAAGGGGTAGTAGGACAAGGGCCGGAAATCGGCGTTAAGCACAAGGGCGCGCCAATCGTGGGGGGCGCTTTCAGGACTTGCATGGCCGCCTCCCCGGATGAACGGTTTGCGGCGAAAGGAAACTGCATGGTTTGAAGACGAACCTCCTTCGGCAGGAAGATGGTGCCTGTGGATAGTTTGCCTCCGATTCCACACAAAAGAAACGTCAATTTTTTACGACAATGCTTATTTCACGACCTGTGGTCCTGGCGCACAGGCTGGTGTAGTCATGAACAACCATGACCGTTCGCACCCGTTTCGCACCCTCACCGACCGGCTACCTGCATCTGGGCCACGCCTTCAGCGCCCTGACAGCGTACGGCTTTGCGCGTGACCACCGCGGCGATTTCATCCTGCGCATCGAAGACATCGACCATACCCGGTGCCGGCCGCAGTTTGAGCAGGCGATTTTCGACGACCTGGCCTGGCTGGGGATCGCATGGGAGACGCCTGTCTTGCGCCAAAGCGAACATCTGGCCGACTACCAGGCGGCCCTGGATCGGCTGCGCGACATGGGCGTGCTCTATGCCGACAGCCGCACGCGCAAGGGCCAGGCCGAAGCGGCCCTTAGCGCCCCCCAAGGTGATGACAATACCGAAACATCCCCTGCCCCGCCGGCGTGGCGACTGTCCTTGGACGCCGCGCGCGCCCGCCTCGGCGCACGCTACGACGCCTTGCAGTTCACCGACCTGAACGCCGGCGATCACCCTGCCCGGCCGGAGATCAATGGCGATGTCATCTTGGGCCGCAAGGACATCGGTGTCGCCTATCATCTGGCCGTGGTGGTCGACGACGCCCGTCAGGACATCACCCACGTCGTCCGCGGCCAGGACCTGTTCGACGCCACCCACACCCAAGTGCTGCTGCAGGCGCTGCTGGACTTGCCAACGCCGCAGTACCTGCACCATACCTTAGTGCTGGACGACCAAGGCCGCCGCCTGGCCAAACGCAAGGGTTCGAAATCCTTACGCGACTATCGCGACGGCGGCCGGTCTTCCGATGATATTCTCGCCCTACTCGACATCACGGCGAAGGCTTAAAACCACCTCCTCACGATGTGCCAAACTCCCTCCTCCCCACGTGTGGGGAGGGGAACCGCGGAGCGGTGGAGGGGTATTTCCGTCAGTGGGTCTTCTACCGGCAAATCAGTTAGAGGCGCCCAAACAAAAAGCGCAGACCGCTGTCGCAGTCTGCGCTTTCGAAACGCTTTTACTATGGTCTTAGGAGCGCAAAGACTGTCTTGAAAATGCGTCA
>NZ_GL883081.1:124295-148840 GCF_000204015.1 Asticcacaulis biprosthecium C19
CTAACACTCAAGTACGTGAGCACCGGAAGCGCAGAAAACGGCACTTTGCAGACCAGCCTCACGCTTTTGCAAACAGGATTTTTACAGCAGCTTGATATCGACCGCTGCCGTCTTGCCGCGCTCATTCTGAAGCTCGTACGACACCTTCTGACCGTCGGCCAGGCCTTGCAGGCCGGCGCGCTGAACGGCCGAGATGTGAACGAAGACGTCATTGCCGCCCGAAGACGGTTGAATGAAGCCAAAACCCTTTGTGCTGTTGAACCACTTAACGGTACCTTCGGCCATGTGTGCTCTCCTTTGGTCCGAGCTGTTATCGAGGCGTGACGTTGAGATAATGTCACGTACAATCGTCTCGGTAGCAGGCGGTTGAGACCAAAGGGCACAAGACCCTGTAATCCCGGTAGCATAGGCAGCCAGAGTAACGGATTGTAACCCAAGTAAGACAGCAGTTTTCGGGACCGTCAAACGAAAACACATCGTTTTGGGCGAATCTGACGGCATTTTCCGGTGGATTCTGGCCAAAATGTCCCACTTTTGCCAGTTTGAAGGCCAAAATTCCGCTGAACAACTCAGAAAAGGTGCTAGAAACTGAAGATGACATCCCCTTTCCTGCGTCTGTGGCTGTTACGCCAGATCCTGTCCCTGCCCAGTGCCGTGCTGCGCTTCTTCTCGGGCGGCGGCGTCGTCTATGTCGGCGGCCGCACCCTGGACGCTCAAATTCAGTTCCTGTGGCGGACCTGGTTTACCTCGGCCAAGCAGAACGTCACCTTCAGTCTGGCCGGCAAGAGCCTGGAAACGGCGCGCGAGGAATGGCAGCAGGCGGCCAACCTGCTGGGCCTGCCCCGCGGTATCAAGGTCAAAATCGAACCGGCATCGGGCGACGCCCCCGGCGGCATCGGCGGTATCGTCATCAAGCCAGCAGTCATCGCACCGGATGCGCCCCTGCTGGTCTTCTTCCATCAGGGCGGCGGCGTCATCGGCGGCCCCGACCTGTCCAAAGCCTTCTGCGCCCTTTTTTCCCACGAAGCGCGTTGTCCCGTCTTCCTGCCCGACTACCGCCTGGCGCCCAGCCACCGCTTCCCGGCCGCCTGTGACGACGCTCGCCTGGCGTGGGACTGGGCTCAGGTCAATGCCGTCCGCCTGGGCTCGCGTAGCGGTGAGGTCGCCATTGGCGGCGTAACGCTGGGCGCCAACCTGGCAGCCCGGCTGTGCCTGGACCTCAAACGCGACTTCAAACCCCTGCCGGTGGCGCAACTGCTGGTGACGCCCCTGCTCGACCTGGCGGATGGGCCGATGAAGACCTCGACCGACGGCCTGTGGCCCATCGCTGCGGAAGATATCGACCAGATGGTGTCGCACTACGCTGGCGCCGGTGCCGGTGCTGACCTGGCCGATCCGCGCGTGTCGCCGGCCCACGAGAAGCTGATCATCGGTCAACCGCGCACCCTGATCGCCGCCGCCGGCCTGGACCCGCTGGCGCCCCAGGCCGAAGCCTATGCCAAACGCCTGATTGCCGCCCGCACCCGGGTCGTCTATCGCCGCTATGACGCTCTGCCGCTCGGCTTTGACCTGCTGGCCAGCGTCGTCGTCGAGGTACGCTCCGCCACCCGCGACATGGCGCAGAACTGGCTGGAACTGCTGCGCCTGAGCCGGGCCGACGACAGCCAGCCTGAACCAGCAAGAAACCTGGACGTCGCATGACTCCGCTGCCGGAATCGCAACCGGACCCGGGCTTTGAACCACTGTCCGATGCCTTCGCCGACGATCCCTATCCCACCTATGCCCGGCTACGCGACCACGGCGCCCCGTGGTACTTCGCCGGCTATGACATCTGGCTGCTGTCGCGCTACGAAGATGTCGCCGCGGCCGCCGTCCATCCGGCCTGTGTCCGCTCACCCGAAGCGGTGATGACGCCGGACGAGATCGCCGCCCAACAGGTCCGCGACAACTGGCACAACATGCCGCACCACAGCCGCTTCGTGCAATTCTCCCTGCTCAACGCCGACGGCGAGGTCCATCAGCGCCTGCGCCGAATGATCTTCAACGAATTTCGCACACCGTCGCTGCAAAGGCTGCACGCTCAGACCCAGGTCCATGTCGACCGCCTGATCGACACCGTCATCGACGCCGGCGCAATGGACTTTATCGAGGACTTCGCCGCCAGGGTCCCCGGCCCGGTGATTGGTGCCTTCCTCGGCGTCCCGGAGGAAGACTGCGCTCCGCTGCGGCAATGGTCCGACGACATCGTGCAGTATTTCGACATCGACCGCAGCGATGCCCGCAAGGCCCTGGCGGAAAAGACCACCACCGAATTCTACGACTATCTCCTGCGACTGTCGGACGAACGCCGCCGCCGGCCCCAGGATGACCTGATCTCGCGTCTGATCGCCCGCTACGACGCCGGCGACCTCACCGAGGACGCCTATATCTCGACCTGCATGCTGATTCTGATGGCCGGCCACGGTTCGACCATCGACATCCTCGGCAACGGCCTGGCGGCCCTCTTCGCGCATCCGGACGAACAGCAACGCCTGAGCGCCGGGCCGTCCCTGATGACCACGGCCGTCCAGGAGATGTTCCGCTACGACGCGCCCCTGCCCTTCTTCCACCGCTTTGCCGCCGCCGACTTCGATCTGAACGGCTGGCATATCCGCAAAGGCACCAAGCTTGGCCTGCTCTACGGCTGCGCCAACCGCGACGAAGCTGTCTTTGCCCACGCGGACTGCTTTGACGCCGGGCGCGCGCCAAACCGCCATATCGCCTTCGCCAGCGGCCCGCACGTTTGCCTGGGCAACCACCTGGCGCGGATGGAACTGGACATCGTCTTTTCGACCCTGCTGCGCCGCCTTAAGGACATTGCCCCCGCCGGCGAGTCGGTCCGCCGCCGCGGCCTGTCGGTACGCGGCTTTGAGGCCCTCCCCATCGCCTTCCGGGCCGCGTGATGCAGGATCTGCCGGCCTTCCTGCGCGACCTCCCCCCCGACAAGCATGGTGAGAAGCCGCTGCCCGTCGAGACCTGGAATCCGCCCTTCTGCGGCCACATCGACATGCGCATCGCCCGCGACGGGACATGGTTCTACAACGGCACGCCCATCACCCGCCCGGCCATGGTGCGGCTGTTCTCGCGAGTCTTGCGCCGCGACGACGATGGCTTTTTCCTGGTCACGCCGGTCGAGAAGCTGGGGATCACGGTCGAGGATGTCCCGTTCCTTGCCGTTGAGATGGCGCAGGTCGACGGCACCCTGACCTTCCGCACCAATGTCGACGACTTGGTCACCGCCGGCCCTGACCATCCACTGCGCTTTGCCAAAGGTAACGACGGCTTTATGCCTTATGTCGAGGTCCGCCGCGGCCTGGAAGCCCGCCTGACCCGCGCTCTGGCTCAGGACTTGGCGGCGCTGGTAGAGGTCCGCGATGACGTATTCGGCGTTGCATCGGGGGACCTATTTTTTCAGATCACTTCGGACACTTTCTGAGCCCGCCGCGCAGCGGCATGCGGGTCAAAGTGAGTCTGCAGATTTCGCAGATTAGAAGGGATTTCAGAGTCTTAATCCCTATAAATCTGTGTAATCTGTGGACTCACCTACCGTAAATGCCGCTACGCGCCACGTTCAGAAGGCCTCAAGATTCGGAGCCAGCAACCGTCCTTGCTGCTTCCTTGCTTATTCACCCACACAACCGTCCCCCGCCTGTCAAACCTGACCGTACTATTCATGTCGGGTTCATGTCAGCCTTGATACATTTGAGCCTACGGGGCGACTGCAACAGACTTTTGAGGAAATCGCCATGAAACGCTTTATTGCTGCTACCTTGGCCACCGTGCTCGCTGGGACCTTCGTCCTGAGCGATGCCGCGATGGCCCAGGGCCACGGCCGCCATGACCGTGGTGACCGCTACGACCGAGGTGACCGCTACGACCGAGGCGATCGTCATGACCGCGGAGATCGCTGGGACCGCGGCGACCGCCGTCACAATCGCTACGAGCGCCGCCGCGAATACCGCGACGACCGCCGCAACTACAATCGTGGCTACCACAACGGCTGGCGCGACCGTTCCGACTGGCGCCGCGGCGGCTATGTCGGCTACAATGACTGGCATCGCGGCCGGTATGTCGACTACCGCGGCCACCGTCACCTCTACGCCCCGCCGCGTGGCTATGAATGGCGCCGTGTGGACGACAATTACGTCTTGGCGGCTGTCGCCACGGGGCTGATCGCTGGCCTGATCATCGGCGGCGATTACTAGAGCCGGATCGCCCCTGAACCTAAAACGGCGCTCTCCATCGGAGGGCGCCGTTTCTATATCGAGGGGGTCTGTAACCGGCGGGCAGGGCACCGAGCATCAGGCGCGCGTAATAACGGACCTTTAGCAACTCATCCCGGCTCAAGCGCCCACGAAACTCAGCCTTCCGAGCCCGCCAATCCAGACACGTCAATTGGGTGATCAGCGCAACGCCCTTGCGTTCGGGGTTGAATGATAGAATCGGTAATTCGGTGCGCGCCCCTGACACCCGCGTCGTCATCGGCACGAATATGCCGATGCCACTGCCGTTTAGCGCCTTTGGGGAAAGGACGATTGCCGGCCGGACTCCGTCCTGTTCATGGCCCTGAACCGGGCCAAAGTCCATCTCGACAACGTCACCTTCATCCGGAACAAAGGATTCGTTGCGACCTGGCCCCCTCATAGATCTTCCTGCCCCTGGCGGTCGGACTTAACCAGCTCGTGGTCGACATTGTCAGGGCCAAATCCTTCGAGGAGCCAGGAAATTGTGGTCTCTTCATCTTCTGAAGCAAGTTCTGCAACGGGTTCGATAACAATCACGCCATCACGGAAGTCCATATTGAAGCTTGAATAGCGGTCAAGCCGGTGCGCCTTGAAGAAGGCGGCAGGAACCGGAAAGGCCCGGCCATTTCCGGTTCGTTTAATCTGGGTTTTCACGGACATCGGGACGACTCCAAGTAATACATTGTATTACATACATCCCGCGCCAATTCCGCACAACCCAATTTTTGGATCACCCCTTGACCAGCTTGGCGGCCAGGACATCCTCCAGCCCCAGTGCCCGGACCGCGGTCAGCACAATGCCCGCCGCATCCAGCCCGGCCTCGGCATACTGGTTCGTCTGGCTGTCCTGATCCTGATAGACATCCGGCAGGGTCAGGGTACGTATCTTAAGAGCGTTGTCCAGCGCGCCCTCACCCGCCAGGTAATGCAGCACAAATCCGCCGAAACCACCGACCGAGCCCTCTTCAACCGTAATCAGGCACTCATGGTGCCTGGCCAGTTGCAGGATCAGATCCTTGTCCAGCGGCTTGGCAAACCGGGCATCGGCCACCGTCGTCGACAGCCCCCGCGCCGCCAGCATGTCAGCCGCTTTCAAAGCCTCCTGCAACCGCGCGCCCAGCGACAGGATGGCGACTTTGGAACCTTCGCGAACGATCCTGCCCTTGCCGATGGCCAAGGGTTGCGCCACGTCCGGGATCGTTACCCCGACACCGTCGCCGCGTGGATACCGGAAGGCGCTGGGCCCGTCATCGTAAGCCGTCGCGGTGGCGATCATCGCCGCCAGTTCGGCCTCATCCGACGCCGCCATGATCATCATCTGCGGCAAGGCGCCGAGATAGCCGATATCGAACGCCCCTGCATGGGTGGCGCCATCGGCCCCGACCAAACCGGCCCGATCGATCGCAAAACGCACCGGCAGGTTCTGCAGCGACACATCGTGCGCCACCTGATCATAGCCGCGTTGCAGGAAGGTCGAATAGATAGCGCAAAATGGCTTCATGCCCTCCGCCGCCAGGCCCGCAGCAAAGGTCACGGCATGCTGTTCGGCGATCCCCACATCATAGCACCGAGTCGGGAAGACCTCGGCAAACCGGTCCAGCCCCGTGCCCGACGGCATGGCAGCGGTGATGGCGACGATGCGGTCATCCCGGCGCGCCTGCTTGATCAGTTCCGAAGCAAACACCTCGGTATAGCTGGGCGCGTTGGACTTCGGCTTCGATTGTTCGCCGGTGATGACGTCGAATTTGGCGACGCCATGATATTTGTCGGCGGCGTTTTCGGCGGGCTCGTAGCCCTTGCCCTTCTGCGTCACGACATGGACCAGCACCGGGCGGTCGCGTATCTCGCGCACCCGGCGCAGCACCTGGCACAGATGCTCCATATTGTGGCCATCGATCGGGCCGACATAGTAGAAGCCCAGCTCTTCAAAGAAGGTCCCGCCGGTGACATAGGTCCGCGAGAACTCCTCTGACTTGCGCACCAGCTCGAAGATCGACCGCGGCAGCCGCTCGGCCACACTCTTGCCCCACCGCCGCACCGCCTGATAGGCGCCGCCGGAAACCAGGTTGGCCAGATAGGCGCTCATCCCGCCGACCGGAGGGGCGATCGACATGTCGTTGTCGTTGAGGATGACGGTCAGATTGCGAGTCGTCTCGGCGGCATTGTTCATCGCCTCATAGGCCATGCCCGCCGACATCGAGCCGTCGCCGATCACGGCGATGACCTTGTGATCCTCGCCCTTCTGGTCGCGCGCCGCACAGAAGCCCAAAGCCGCCGAAATCGACGTCGCCGCATGGGCGGCTCCGAACGGATCGTACGGGCTTTCCGACCGCTTGGTGAAACCCGAAAGCCCACCGCCCTGGCGCAGACTGCGAATACGATCGCGCCGGCCGGTCAGGATCTTGTGCGGATAGCACTGATGCCCGACGTCCCAGATCAGGATGTCGCGCGGCGTTTCGAAGGTATGGTGAAGGGCCACCGTCAGCTCGACCACGCCCAGAGCCGACCCCAGATGGCCGCCGGTCTTCGACACGACATCGATCGTCTCCGCGCGCACCTCGTCGGCCAGCGCCTTGACCTGGGTGGGGCTTAAACGCCGAATATCCTGCGGCGTTTGGAAACTGTCGAGAACAGGGGTTTCAGGAGGCAAATCGGGCAACCGTTTCACACGCAACGAACGGCGTTCAATTGCGCCGGTTCAAAACAAAGTCAACACTTTCACGCAAGTATCGCGCCTTTCCGCCAAAAATATCAAGACGGGACTTGGCCTGTTCAGACAATATTTTAACGCGGCTTTTTGCCTCGTCCAGCCCCAGCAGGGTGACGAAATTCGTCTTGCCCTTGGCGGCGTCCTTACCCGACGCGGCCTTGCCCATCTCCTCGGGATCGCCTTCGATATCCAGGACATCGTCGGCAATCTGGTAGGCCAGCCCCAGGTCCTGGGCAAAATGGGTCATCACCATGCCTTCGCGCTCGCCGACATCGGCGACGACCAGCGGGATCTGAAAGGCATAGACGATCAGCGCGCCGGTCTTCAGCCGCTGCATCCGCGCCACCCCGCCCAGATCGTCGTGGACCCCGATCAGGTCAATCATTTGGCCGCCGGCCATGCCCTGCGCGCCGGACGCCTGGGCCAGCATCCGAACCAGCTCGCAGCGCACCAGTGGATCGTCATGAGTGTCTTCGGAAGCCAAGATCTCGAAAGCCACGCTCTGCAAGGCGTCGCCAACCAAAACGGCCGTGGCCTCATCATAGGCGCGGTGAACCGTCAGCCGCCCCCTTCGGATATCGTCGTCGTCCATGCACGGCAGGTCGTCATGGACCAGGCTGTAGGCATGGATGCATTCCAAAGCGCAGGCGGCCCGCAACACGGCATTTTCGTCGGCATCGAACAGACGCGCCGTCTCCAGCGCGAAGAACGGCCGCAACCGCTTGCCGGGCCCCAGCGCCGCATAGCGCATGGCCTCGGTCAGGCGGCATTCCGGCCCATCGCCGCGCGGCAGAAGTTGGTCCAGCACCACCGTAACCAGGTCGGCCGTCTCCGCCATGCGTTGCAGCAGCGGCGGCAGGTCGGTATTGGCGGCGACCGGAGTCACGGACACATCCTTTTCAAAAGTGGCTATTCAAAACTGGCTGGGACCACGCCTTCGGGGACGCCGGCCTTGTTCAGGGAAATTTTCTCGACCTGCAGGCGGGCGGCTTCCAGGCGCGCTTCGCACAGAGCCTTCAGTTCAGCACCCTTTTTGTAAAGGTCCAATGACTTTTCCAGCGGCGCCTGGCCCGATTCCAGTTCACTCACGATCTTCTCGAGCTGCTTCAGGGCCTCTTCGAACGAAATCTCAGGCGTCTCAGTCATTTACGGTCCCTTTTCAGCTCGTAGCGGCGGCACCCCCAGTATTTGAACCCCTGCTCCACCGTCTTTATAAAGCCCATTTTCTTCAATTCAAGGCTGATCATCAGGTTGAAATAGCCGTGTGCCAGCACCAGAACATCACCGCCTTCGCGGGCCTTTGCGACCAGGAAATCGGCGGCGTCCTTGGCGCGTTTCTCGGCCATGGCGCGGGTTTCCAGGGCGTCGTGGCGGTCGGAATACCACCACCACAGGCGCGATACGGTGCCCCAACCCCAGGATTTCGGCGACAATTTGATCCAAGTCGGCAGCTTCGGCGGCGGCAAGGGGGCCTCGACCAGCATGTCCATGGGTTCGAAAGCCCGGCCGCCACAGACCGCCACGGCGGTTTCCTGGGCACGGCGCAGGGTCGACGAATAGATGTAGCGGGCGTCGCGGGCGTAGGCTTCCAGGCAGTTCGGCGGTGTCTGGCCTTCCAGCAGCCCCCCCTCTTCGTACCTGGCCCACCAGTCCTTGTAGCCACGCCAGTCCATGGTATGCCGCCGCGACAGCGCCGGCTCGCCGTGACGGCACAGCGTGATAGCGCCCATAGCCGGCTCTGCCTGGGCAGGGCCTTCAGTCGTGGTTACAGTGTCGCGCACCGGGTCCCCAATCAGCCAACCCTCACGGATTCGCCTGTGGTAAGAAAAGAGCGCCCGTTGGTAACGTTCCTTAACAGCGGACACAAGCCCTTTATGGCGTTCCGCGCCCCAGATGCTGCAACAGCCACGCCTTCAGGTGCTGTTCGTTACGCGGCGTCATGGGCGAAAACAGGCCGTGCGCAGCCGGCGGTATGTGGTCCAGTGGCGCCTCGCCGTCCGGTCGGAAAATATAGTGGTCGAACAGGGTGCGCCAGCGCAGGCGCTCCTCCAGCGGCATGTCGCGCAGGGTCAGCAGGCTGTGGAACAGTGTCAGCAGCGGCGTCGTCATATAAGGGGCCGCGTCGCGCCACCAGAAATTAATCATGGCCCCGAAACTGTCCAGCGATTCGACGTGGTGGAACCACAGGCTGGGCATGTACAGCACATCGCCGGGCACCATGTCGGCGACCTCGGCCGCCGCCATAGCGTTACGGAAGCGCGGGAAACGCTCGAAATCGGGGTCGAAGAAATCGACCAGGCTGGTCGGCTGACCGGCGATCGTCATGTCCAGCGGCGTGATGTACAGGTTGCCGATCTGATCGATGGGAAACAGCGTGAACCGACGGCGCCCAGCAATGACGCAGGCCAGATTCTGCGGCAGGTCCCAATGCGCCGCTGTCCGCGTCCGATTGCCGATCCACAGCGAAACCTGGCTGACACGCTGGATGTCGAGCAGATCCAGCCGGTTTTCGGCCAGTACCTTCGGCATGACCAGGTCGACGGGGATGCCGCCGGCGTACTGGGTCGGCGCACCGTCATCAGCGCTGTCACGCAGGATCAGCGGCGCGATCTCGCCGAACGACAAATGACGCTGCTGATGATTGACGGTACGCAGGTCGTCGGTAAACGAGAACCGCCCGGCCAGATCCGGTCGTGCCGTCTGCAGCATCACCTTGTGCGCCGTGGAGCGCGCGATGAAATAGTCACACAGCGCCTGAGGCGAGCGACCAGCCGCGGCGACGGCAGGCCAGCTACCGATAAGGCCGCGCAACAGGGCCGGCCTTTGCCGCGGCTGGATCTCCGTCTCAAAGCGCTGGCGGTCGACGCCCTCATATACGGCCACCCGGGGGGCGTCATCCAGCCACATGCTCAACCTCGTTCATGCAGTCTGGCTATCACCTGCCCCACGCTCAGGCAAGCGCGCCGTCTATCCACAACCACCCAGGAAGCGGTGGCTGCAAATGGGGAAGCCTCACCGCCAATCGTCTTGGAGATGTCGAATCAATCCGCCTTTTGCAGTTCCAGATGCACGACATTGGTCCGCTGGGTCCGGAAACCCGCCTCGCAATAGGCCAGATAGAACAGCCACAACTTGCGGAACGAGTTATCGAACCCCTTGATCCGCCCTTCCTTCCAGGCGTCTTCGAACCTGACGCCCCACTGCTTCAGCGTCTCGGCATAATCATGGCCAAACTGGAAATCGGATAACATCTTCAACCCGGCCGCCCGCGTCTGCTCGACCAGCTTCTGCGCCGAAGGCAACATCCCGCCCGGGAAAACATACTTCTGGATAAAATCAGCCCGCGTGCGGTAGTCCTCGAAGATCTCGTCGGCAATGGTGATAACCTGAAGCCCGGCCTTGCCGCCCGTCTTCAACACGTCGTGCAGCTTGTTGAAATAGGTCTTCCAATAGGCCTCGCCGACGGCCTCGAACATCTCGATCGAGACCACCGCATCATATTGCCCCTCAACGTCGCGGTAGTCCTTGAGCTGGATATCGACCTTGTCGGACAGCCCCAGCCGCTCCATCCTTTCGATGGCATAGTCGCGCTGGGCTGGCGAAATTGTCAAACCGGTCACCCGCGCACCGATGACCTCGGCGGCATATTGCGCGAACCCGCCCCAGCCGCAGCCGATTTCCAGCACGTGCTGGCCGGGCTTCAGGTCGACCAGGCTGGCCAGCTTGGCGTACTTGGCCGTCTGGGCCGCGCCCAGATCCTTGTGATCCTTGAACCTGTCCTCGCTGAACAGTGCTGACGAATAGGTCATGGAGTCATCCAGCCACTGGTCGTAGAAGCTGTTGCCCAGGTCATAATGGGCGAAGATATTCCGCTTGCTGCCATCCTTGGTGTTCTTGTTGAAGGCATGCAGGAGGTTGTTGATGGTCTGCATGATCGGATTGCCGGTAAACAACTGCCCCAGATGGTAGCTGTTCAGAGACAGCACCTCCAGCAGGGTCGCCAGATCGGGCGTATCCCATTCACCGTCACGATAGCCGTCGCAAAATCCGATATCCCCCGTCTCCATGACCCGCTTCATGAAGTTGAAATCACTGACCAGAAGCACGCCGGTCGGGCCAGGTGCCTTGCCTTGGATCACCATATGCGCGCCGGACGGCAGGACCACCTCCAACGTGCCATAATGAAAGACCTTGCGCAGTATCTCCACCCCCTTACGCAGGTGAAACGGTAAGGCTTTCAGTTCGGCTTCGGGAGACATGGGAGCGGCAGCATCAGCGGACATGGTCGACCTTGGTTATGAGGTTGAGACTCTTGTACGTCGGACCGCCGGGACTGGACGCGCGGCCCAATCATAAGTATGGCAATTCTTCACAGGAAAACAAGGCGGCGCCCTGTCGATCAATTGGATTTGTCTTCGTAATGCTTCGCCAGCACCTCGAACGCCTGTTTGCGCTCCCCCGTCTCTGACAGGAGGCCCTTGCGGTTCCAGCCATTCTTGAACACCGGATGCTCCCGCCGTGGTGACCGGATGTCCTTCAGAATCCAAGACGACATGCGGCGCAGATTGGGGATCTGACCTGCCATCTCCAGCGTCTTGCGAGAATACTGCGTCTGATAGTCCTCCGAAAACTTGTGCGTTGCCGCCGGGTCAAAATACCCGGCGAGAGCATCGGCGCCGAACTCCGAGAAGATCAAGGGCTTATCGACCGGCACGTTCCACTGCAACCCCGGCAGGGTATCCAGGCCGTTATCGCCGTACCAACCGGCATAGGTATTGACCGGCATCACCTCCAGCTTCGTCATCAACGGATCGGCGATCTCGATCACCGGATGGCCGCCCACCATCTTGCGCTCGACCATCATCGATCATACTTTATCGCGAACCACGCCTATTTCGGCCCCAGCGTCGCACATTGCGATAGCAACCCGGTGTATCCCATGTCGTCCTTTTGCATCCGCACCGATATAATGCGGCCATCGTTCAAGGAAATGTCGATGCTGTTGGCGATCTCGACCTTGGCGGGGTCGTTGTTGTCCTGGTTCAGTTCGTTGGTCTGGTTGTTGTCGTAGGTGAACTGGTCCGGTGTGGCCGCTTCGGCCCCCATACGGCCTTCCTCGCCGGTAGAGCGAACGACAACGAACATCGCCTGGCCATCGCGTATGGCCCCGTCATCAATGCCAAGTTGGCTACCGTCAGCGCCCTTGAACCTGCCTTCCAGTCTCAGCCAGTACCCATTCATGACGGGATCGGAACTGGGCCGGAAGTCACAACTGAGGCGCAGGGCCAGTTCCCCACCGCCCTGCAACGGTACGGTGCGCATAGCCTGCACAACCCTGGCATCCGGACCGGCGGGCACAATCGTCCAGCTATCCGGCACCAAGGCAGCCTGCGCCTGCGCTCCGTCCTGTGACATAGCGCAAAAACCGAAGGCCAAAAGGCCGATACATGCCGTACTGCGAAGGCGATCCCTGAAGGTCATGACTTGCCACATACCTCGCGGGCATTTTGCTTCGCGCTATCGACATTTTCCTGCAGATGATTGGCGTAGGCCTTGATGCCTTCACGCTGCTCTTCGGTATACATGGGTTGTCCAACCAACGCATAAATGGCGCTTTCAAAGCGATCTGCGGCGTATCTGTAACTGGCGCAGGCGTCTGCGTACCTGCCGTTTTCCTCGGCGTTAATGCCCTCATTATAGGCATTGACCGCCTGGTCGACCTTCGCACTGTAGTCCTCAGCCAAAACGGGACATGCGGCGCTCGACAGCACCAGGAGGGCAACCATAAAGCTTCGGGGTCTAAGGTTGAACGGTGTCATGGTTTACCTCGGTGATCATGATTCCGGGCAACGAGGTCCGGACACAACGGACGATATCGGCAACAGGGCCGGCCCGCCTCCCCTGAACAGGTGATCCACACGCCGGTTTTCGACAAAGACATGACCGCCTCCCCGGTTCCGGGGTATACGGACCTTTGAGGGCATGAACATTTGAGATGGCCTTTCTCACCCACTCGACGGATCAGGCAATGCGTATAAACCTGTTCAACACACCCGCCGGTCGGCTCACGACCCTGATGACCCTGGGGCTCACCGCCCTGGCGATCGCTGTTGGCTGGGCGTTGCAACCGGCGACGGGGCCGACCTTGAACCTCCTCAGTTGGCGCCTGTTCAGCATTAACCCGGCGCTGTGGGTGTCGCTGGGAACAGGCTTTGGTGCCTACGCGATTTCGACCTGGATCTGGGCGCTCAAACCGGAAAATCCGGCCACCCGCCTATTCGCAGCCAGCGGTGTCCTGACCCTGCTGTTCACCTTCTCTGCCACCCGTGGCTTTATGGCCGCGCCCTTACCGGACTCTCTCATGCTGGCGCTCCAGAGCGTCAACGTGCTGGCGGCATCGGGCTTCGGCATCGTCATGATCTGCCTGTTTCTCATCTATCCCAGCCGTCTGCCGGGCTGGCGATGGGGAATCGTCGCCTGTGTCACGGTCTTTGGGGTCTGGACGCTGGTTCGGACCTTCGGGCCGTTTCGCGATCTGGCTTCGGTCCAACCCATCACCCTGGCGGAGATGGTGGGCATCATCCTCATCGCCCTTTGGCAGATCGCATTCACGCGAAACGAGCCCCGTCAACGTGCGATCGCTGTGTGGCTTGCTGCGTCCGTTGTGCTGGGCGCAGGGACCTTTATCGCCCTGGTTTCCGTTCCCATCACCCTCGGGCACGACGCGATCGTACCACCGCACTACGCCTTTGCCGCTTTTCTTCTAATCTACGCCGGCCTGGCGGTAGGTCTGGTGCGATACCGCCTGTTCGAACTGGGCGGCTGGGCGTTCCAACTAATGTTTAACGCCACCATGGCTCTGGCGACGCTGGCGATAGACGCGGTCTTCATCGGCGCCTTGTCGCTAACACCCGGCGTGGCATTCGGCTTATCGCTGTTTGCCGTGGCCTTCCTTTACCTGCCTTTGCGCGCCTATGCCTGGCATCGCCTGACCCAGCGCCGGGCCATCGATGAAGCCGTAATCTTCCGTTCCGTCATCGCCACATCGTTGCAGCCCAGCGGCCCGCAACGCGCTGAAGGCTGGCGGCAGCTTGTACAGGACCTTTATCGCCCGCTGGAGCTGGTTTCGGCGCCCACCAGTGTCGACACCCCCAAACTGCAGGGTGAAGGCCTGGAACTGCACCTACCCGCTGCGGCCGGCGCGCCGTCCCTCCTTCTGCGTTATCCTCACGACGGCAGATCCCTGTTCAGCCCGCGCGACCTGGCTGTGGCAGAACAGATCCTGGCCCTCATGCATCACGCCGAAGAAAGCCGCGGCGCCTATGACCGCGGCGTCAGCGAGGAACGCACCCGCATCGCCCGCGACATTCACGACAATATCGGCGCCCAACTTCTGCGGGCGCTGCACTCGGGCGCGGCCGAGCGCAAGGACGCGATGATCCGCGACACGCTGGCCGACCTGCGCGATGTCATCAACAACGCCCAAAGCGTTGACCTGCCGCTGAGCCTGATTCTTGCCGACATGCGCGCGGAAACCGCCGACCGCCTAAGCCCCCATGGCATCTCACTCGCCTGGCGGGTCGACGCCCCTTCCGAACGATCGCTCAAGCCCGCCAGCATCCACGCCCTGCGCTCCCTTGTGCGCGAGGCGACCAGCAACACCATCAAACATGCCAACGCCCAAACCATGACCGTGACCTTCCATCTCGACGAATCCGGCGTCTCGCTGCTGGTCGAAGACGACGGTCGCGGCTTCAACCTCGATACGGTCCAGCTAGGTCATGGCCTCGACAATATGAAGTCACGGGCCGAAAGCCTTGGCGGCGCTTTTTCACTGACCAGCGAAGGCGCCGGAACGCGCCTCGCCGCACGCATCCCCTTCGGCCAGGAGGCCTTACCGTCATGAAAACGATTCTGATCGTTGAAGATATCGCCGAGACGCGCCAATGGCTGGGCGCCGTCGTCAGGTCGGCTTTTGCCGGCTGCGAAGTCCGCGAGGCTCCCGATATGCGCAGTGGCGTCCACGCAGCAAAGGGCGCCGCCTGCGATCTCGCCATCGTCGATCTTGGCCTGCCCGACGGCTCTGGTACGAACGTCATCTCAGCCTTTCGCGAGCATCAACCCAGCACCCTGGTGGTCGTCGCCACCGTCATGGGGGATGATGCCTCAATCATCGCGGCGCTGTCGGCCGGCGCCCAGGGCTATTTGCTGAAGGATTCGCCGCCAGACCTGTTCGTCCGCCAGCTTGAGCAACTGGGGCAAGGCATTCCCGCCCTGTCGCCGTCCATCGCCCGCCGCATCGTCGATCATTTCCGTTCGACCGCCGTCGCCCATCAGCCGGAAGCCACTCTGACGACGCGCGAGCTCGACGTCCTGGGCCTGATCTCCAAAGGCCTGCGCAATGCCGACGCCGCCCACGCCCTGGGCCTGGCTGAAAGTACGGTCGCCAGCCATATCAAGTCGATCTATTCCAAACTCGGTATCACGACGCGCGCCGAAGCGGCGATACGCGCCCAGCGGATGGGTCTGACGCGGCCATAAATAATCCGGCGCCTCCCCCGAACAGGTGACGACGCCGAACGCCAAGGTCGTCACACTTGGCCGGTATTCATAACGAAAGCGAATGCCGCCATGTCCATGCCACTCCCATCACGCCGCAACCTCCTGCTTTCCGCCGGCGCCGCCGGGCTGCTCACCGGCCTCGCAAGCCAGCCGGCCCTGGCTTTTGGCAAAAAGGACAAGCCAGTTACTGCCCCCAACAGCGACATCATGTTCACCAATGCCAGTGCGGCGGCGCTCGCCGGCATCAAGCGCATCGTCATTGCCAACTATGTCATCGCCTTCCAGACCGAGACCAGCGACTTTCGCGAAGCCACCCGGTTCAACAAGGCGGAAACCAAGGCCACAAACAGCTGGGATAATTTCGACGTCGACCTCATGCAGGAGATCACCGACGCCGGCTACGCTCAGTTGAAAGCGGATTTTGTCGCCCACGGCATCGAGGTCCTGGAGACCTCCGTCCTGGCCTCCCAGCCCTTTTACCAGAAGATCCAGACAGCAACGGGCTTTGGCAGTCCGGCCTACTGGGGTAACGGCGACGGCAAGGCCGTACTGGTCTCGGCAACCGGCCTCGCCCCCTTTCAGAGCTACGGGCCTGAAACTGGCAATTTTGAACTGTACAACGGCAAAAGCACCGGCGGCGCTCCGAATCCGCCGACCATGATGAAGCGCCTGAAACCCTATCAGCTTCCGGGCTGGGAAATCGACCTGGCCAAGGCGCTGGATGCGGCTGTGGTCAAGGCGTGGCAGGTGGTCGATTTCGGCAAGGTCGAGGCCGGCGCCAACCGCTGGGGCTTTGGCGGCGGCGGCGGCACGCTTGACCGGGCGGAGCATACGGCCGATGCGTCAAGTCATGTGCGAATTCGCGAGGAACAATCACGGCTGTCGTTCCGGCTGCCCACAAGTACCAATCGCAAGGGCGAGAGCGTCCGTCAGATCCCAGCGACTCACATGGCACCGCCAAAGGACGGCGACGTCGTCATCGCCGTTGGCAATCCGATCTTCATGGGTTCAGACCTGTTCACGTTGACGGATGCCGGCGAAACCTCTGGTCAGCGCATGACAGGATTTCTTCTCGGCGGGGCTCAACACATCAACATTGCCGCTCACCTGGATGCCCCCGAGCTTTACAAGACGCGTGTATCGGGGGCTGTGAACACCTTGATGGGAAATCTCGTCAATGCCGCCCTGCCAAGCCCAGGCTGACCCGCCGCACAGTCCCCGGCGCAAATGATTTGGTCGCTCGGACAGATTTGCCCTATGGTCGTGGTGAAACCCGAACCACAGGGCCTCTCCGATGATCGACCGACGCAGCGCCCTGACGGCTGCCCTTGCCCTGAGCCTCCCAGGCTGTGCCCCCACCGCCAAAACACCCTGGCACGTCTTCCTGCTGGCCGGCCAGTCGAACATGGCCGGCCGCGGCGTCATCCCCCAGCCAATGGATGCTGACGGCCTCCCCTCACCCGACATCTTCATGTGGGATCCTGACGCCGGCATCATTCCCGCGACCGATCCGATCCCGCATCCGGAGCGCGGCGTCAAACCGACCGCCATCGGCCCGGGCCTGTCCTTCGCCAAGGCCTGGCGGGCGGCGAAAGGCGGCCGCGTATTGCTGGTCGGTGCGGCCTGGGGCGGCACGGGATTCTTCGTAAAGGTGCCCAAATACGGTCAACGCTGGCTCAAAACGGCCGATCCGACGGTGGGCGGCGACCTCTTTCGTGGTGCCGTCACCCGAGCCAATGCGGCAATCAAAGCCGCCAGGGCCACCGGACCGGTGACCTTCGGCGGTATCCTGTGGCACCAAGGTGAAAGCGACATCAGCATAGGTGCCATGGCGGGCTATGCGACGGCGCATGTCGAACTGATGCAGGCCCTGCGCACTGAGATCACCGGCGCGGCCGACGCACCGATTGTCGTCGGCGAACTGACGCCGCAATACCTCGCCCGCGAAGGCGAAGCGCTGCAGAAACTCGATCCGGAGCAGTTGCGGTTATTCCTGAACTACATCCACAACATCGACAAACACCTGCCGCATGCCGGCTGGGTGTCGAGCGCGGGCCTGACATGCAAGCCAGGCGATCCGGTCCATTTCGACGCCGCCGCCCAACGCACCTTCGGCCGCCGCTACGCCGAACGCCTGCTGACGCTGTAAGGGCCAGCCTCCTAATCCGCCACAGCTTTGCCTGCCGGCGAGGCCGGGGGAGGATAAAAAAACCGCACGCGTCCTTTGACGCGTGCGGTTCTGGCTGACTCCGAGCGATAAAACCTACTTCTTTACCTTCACAGCCTTACCCGAATAGGCGACCTCGACCGCCTGGCTGTCCAGGGTCCCCGACGTCGACACACCCGGCGTGATAAAACGCACCCGGAAGGTCCGCTTGTCCAGCATGCCCTTATAGCTGCCGGTGCGGTCGCCGATGGTCACTTCGCCGGTCTTGTCGTTGTAGGTGACCGGAATGCGCGAATAGGCGCCCTTGACGTAGGCGTTGGACACGCCATCGTCTTCGTACAGGCTATAAGTCCCGTTAGCGCCGGTGTAGATGGTGAAGGTCACCGGGGCGTCGGGCTTTTCGCTGACGTATTGAATCACCGGGCCCATCGGTACGATGGCGCCGGCCCGCACGAACAGCGGGATCTGGTCCAGCGGCGCGGCGACGTCGCGGGTCTGGCCGCCCTCGACCTTTTCCCCCGTATAAAAGTTGTACCACGCAGCCCCCGCCGGCAGGTAGACGCTGCGCGAGGTCGCCTTGAACTTGGTGATCGGCGCGACCAGGATCGACTTGCCAAACATATAGGCGTCGTTGATGTTTTTCCCCTTGGCATCGCTTGGGAAATCGAGCGCAAAGCCGCGCATGATCGGGGCGGCTTCGTAGTGGCTGTCGGCCGCTGCCGAATAGAGGTACGGCATCAGGCGATAGCGCAGTTCCAGGAACCACACCATATTGGCGCGCATCGGCGAGCCCGCAGGCGAGATTTCATGAATCTCGCGTTTGACGCCTTCGCCGTGCGAACGCATCAGCGGCGAGAAGGTCCCGAACTGCCACCAACGCTGGTTCAGCTCACGCCATTCCTTCAGGTCTTCGGCCGTACCGGTGCCCCCGGCATTGCGGTTTTCCTGCAGACCGCCGACATCCGTGCCCTGGAAACGCGTCTCCTGGGCATAACCACCGATGTCGTGCGTCCAGTTCGGCACGCCCGAGAAGCCCGTTTGCACACCGGCCGAGATCTGGTCGTAGAGATTGTCCCAGGTGCCAACCGTGTCCCCCGACCACACGGCAGCGGCATTGCGCTGCACGCCGGCAAAGCCCGAACGGGTCAGGATAAACTGGCGCGTGTCCGGTTGGTCGCGTTTCAAACCGTCGTACATGGCCACGGTGTTCATCAGCGCATAGGCGTTGTGAACCACGGCGCCCGGTCCCATCTGGGTCGGGGTAATCAGTTCGGCAAAGTCTTCCAGGCGCTGGTTCGAATTCACGTCCGGCTCGGTATTGTCCATCCACCAGGCGTCGATGCCCAGTGGGATCAGCGTGTCCTTCAACTGGCGGTAATAGATGTCGCGCGCTTCCTGATTATAGGGCGAATAGTGCGAGTTCAGATAGCCCGGACCGACCCAGTCCTTGGAGCCGTTCTCGACATTCTTAGTCCACATATAACCCTTGCGCTCGAACTCCTTGTAGTTGTCGGTGTTGGCGTAGTACTTGCCCCAGATCGAGAACATGATGTTGGCGTTCTGGGCGTGGACCTGATCGACCATGCCCTTCGGATCCGGGAAACGCTTGGCGTCGAAGGCATGGCTGCCCCACTGGTCTTCCGGCCAGTAGAACCAGTCCTGGACGATGTTGTCGATCGGCCACTTGTTGTCGCGATAGGTCTTCAGCACGCCTAGAAGCTGCTCCTGGGTTTCATAGCGCTGACGCGACTGCCAGAAGCCGTAGGCCCATTTCGGCATCATCGGCGGCGCGCCGGTGACATGATGATAGCCTTCAATCGCGCCCTGGATGTCGTTAGAGGAGATGAAATAGTAGTTCAGCGCCGAACCGGCTTCCGAGGTGAAGCGCAAGGAGTGCTTGTCGGCCTCGGCTTCCGGGTTCGAGTGGTGCAGCGAGATCAGGCCGCCGTTCGGTTCCCATTCGATCTCGAACTTCACCGGCTTGCCGGCCTCGAAGCTCTGTTCGAAATTGTTGTACCAGCCGTTCCAACCCATCCGCCAGACGCCATGGTCGAACAGCGTCTTGCCGTCCACCTTCATGACGGCATAGTCGGCCGAGAACAGCCGCATCTTGTGCACGCCCGCCTTGTCCGAGGTCGCGCTGGTCTCCCAGACGACCTTGACCTTCTTGCCCTGGGTCGCTTCCTTGCTGAGCGCCGCGTCGGTAGGCCAGAACTCAGCCACGTCCTTCAGGAACTGATAGCGGATGTCGGGCTCGACCCGGGTCAGCACCAGCTTGCCGTCGACATAGTACTTCGCCGTCACACCGGACGTCCCGTCCAGCGCCGTCAGCTTCAGATCGCGACTGGCCAGGCCGAAACGGACCGGGTTGCCGAAGCGCGTCACCGAATTGTTGTCCCACAGCAGGCCGTAATTCTTGTCGGAAACGACGAACGGAATGCCGATATCCATATTGTGCTGGCGCAGTTCGACGTCTTCGCCGTTCAGGTTCATTTGGGCGTTCTGGTGCTGGCCCAGGCCGTAGAAGGCCTCGCCTGTGCCCTTGTTAAATTGGGCTGAGGTCGCGACAAAGGGTTGGCCCTCGATGGTGACCGGCGTGATGGCGCTGCCAACCTCAGTGAGGACGGCCTCGCCCTTGGCGTTGTAGAAGGTGATGTTGCCATCCGACAGCGAGACCTGGGCTGACGCCTTGCCGGCCTTCAGCACGACCTTGCCGCCCTTTTCCTCGAGGGTGAAACCGCTGGTCACCGGCTTGGCCACGGCCATCAGCGACGGAATCTGTGTCCGCTTGGGATCGTCCAGCCCGACGACATGAATGATGTCGTCACGGATAACGTCCAGGACGATCTGCTTTTCGGCGCCGCTGTCGGGGCGAACAATCACGCCGGTGGCGGTCTTTTCGAACGTACCTGCCAAGGCTGAGCCCGCACATACCATCATGGCCAAGGCCGAAACCGATGCCAAAACCTTCATTTTCATCATCTCAACTCCCTGTTTTTCTGCAGACGGCCACCCGAGACCTCTCCGCGATTTGTCTTTCTTCTCCTCCCTATCGAAGATGGGGAGGTGGCGCGGCCGCCGTAGGCCAAAGGCCGAAGGCGAGGTCCGCGACGGAGGGGTATTCTTACTTACTTCTCAAACGTCGCCAAACGCACTTTAAACAACCTGGCCTGGGCGAAGTTCAAACCATAATCCGTCTGGTCCCCGTTCCACACGCGCTCGAACACCCAGTTACCCTTCGCATCGTAGTGACCTTCTTCAACGCGGTCGAGGATAAATCCCTTCGCAGCATTCGCTGCCCCGGCCCCAAAAGAAATCCGCGCATGGTAGCCGGCGACCAGGAATTCATTGTCCGACAGCTTCGCCACAGCAACGCCGCCGCTGGCCACCTCGGAACCTTCCGGATAGCCATTCTTGTTTTCCGGATCCCATTCCGGCATGCCAAACTGCCACTGGCGATAGGTCACCTTGGCGTTCCAGTTCGGCCCCATATCCAGCGTCTGCGCCGAATGATCGTCGGGCTCGGAAACGCCCCACACCTGGCTTTCGAACGACAGCTTCGGCCATACCCGCTCCAGCGGGCGGAACAGGTCGTAGAGTGCGCCGAACGGCTTGACCATCTCCTCGCCGAGTTTCGTGGTGCCCAGCGGATAGTTGGCATAGCCGGTATAGTCGAAACCGAACGGATCGAAACCGATACCCTGGCGGCCCAGGGTCGAGAAAATGAACCGCGCATAGGTCGGCTTGTTGCCGCTTTCGGCGACATACAGCGGATTGTCCTTACGGGCATAGAAGTTCAGCGTCGCCTCTGTGCTTTGCGAGCCCGGCGAATAGAGGTCTGGCGCCACGAAATCGATGTTCGGCGCGGCGGCCTGATAGACCTCGATGACATTATAGGTCGGCCCACCGGAGGCATAGGAACCCGGCACCGAATCCGGATTGAGTGGGTCCTTCAGCGCGGCGTTCATATAGGTCGGGAGCGGGTAGACCGCCTTGCCGGCCGCGGCGATAGTGTCGACATAGGACGCGATCGACCAGGCATGGAAGAATTCGTCGGCATCCTTGCCAAACACCGAGTTCCAGTCATTCTGGCCAGCGGCCGGCTGCTTGTTCAGCCGCGTCAGCAGGGCCTGCGGCACCGGCTGGGCCATCAAGGCATTGGCCTTGGCGGAATAGTCCCGAGCCGTGCCGTAGACCCCGACCTCGTTCTGCGGCTGGATCATGATGACAGTGCGTTGGCTGCCGTCGATCGCCTTGATGTGTTCCATCATCCTGACATAGGCGCGCTTGTCGGCATCGCGGGTCGTCTCATACAGCGGCGACAACGAATAGGACAGCGAACCGTCCTTGTTCGTCAGCCGCGGGAAGCGCTTATTGTCGCCCTTGACCCACGACGGCGTATAGCTGGGGCCGGTATTCTTCCAGGTCCCGAACCACAGGATGACCAACCGGACCTTGTTCTGCCGCGCCTCGGAAATCAGAGCATCGACGAAACTGAAATCGAACTGGCCCTCGACCGGCTCGACCTGCTCCCACGCGACCGGCATGACCAGGGTATTGGCGTTCAGGTCCTTGATCGCCGGCCAGACGTTTTTCAGCGCCGCCGGATAATTGCTGGAATTGTTGGCCTGGCCGCCCAGGATCAGGAACGGCGCACCGTCGACCATCAGCGCGAACTTGCCGTCCTTCTGCACCAGTGCCGGGATGGGCTTCACCGGCGCCGCCTTTTTCGTTGCGGCCAGGGTCATCGGCGCCGCCAGGACCATAGATAGCGCTAACACCACGCCGCCGATTTGCTTGCCAATCCGCTGGACCGTCGCCTGCCTCACCCGAAGCTCCCTATCTGTTCGCATTTTAGCGGAAGATGCGGTTTTCACCGACACTTTCCATATATGCAGTTCTTATCACGTGTGAAATTTGTCATATAAAATTGCCGGCGATCCGGCAAGTCCAATCGACGCAACTTGTGTTATGACGGGTTTTTTGTCAGTTTCGCTCTCAAGGGTGCGAATCTGCGCAACCGGATGGATGATTATAATGCGTTCCGAACACGGCGTCAGCCTGGCTTACGGCCTTTTGAAGACGCTGGGCCAATCGATCGTTACCGGGGAATACGACGGCAAGACCTTCCCGACCGAAGCGGAACTGTGCCAGCAGTACGGCGCCTCGCGCACCGTGATGCGCGAAGCCGTCAAGATGCTGTCGGCCAAGGGCCTGCTGTCGTCGCGTCAGCGCCAGGGCACGCGCATCGAGCCCGTCGACAACTGGAATATGCTGGATCCCGACGTTCTGCGCTGGCTGATGGAACGTCCTTTCTCCAACAAGATCTTCCGCGAATTCGCCCAGATGCGGCTGGCCATCGAGCCGCAGGCCGCCGCCCTGGCCGCCGAGGTCCAGGACAAGCCCGCCATTGCCCAGATCCGCGACGGCCTGGAAGGCATGATCGCCAATACTGGCGACCCGGAAGCCGGCCTGCAGGCCGATATCGACTTCCACGTTGCCATCCTGAAGGCCTCGGGCAACCCCTTCTTCTGGCGGCTGAAGCCCCTGATCAACAACGCCCTGCAGTTGTCGATCCAGCTGACCAACCAGATTTCCGGCCACACCGCCAGTATCGCCGCCCACGAAGCCGTCTTGGTCGCCATCGAGAACGGCGACGCCGACGCCGCCAAACAGGCCTCGGAGGCCATCCTGCGCGACTCGCTGAAACTGATCGAAACGGTGAAATAACGACGCTATTACATTATCCTCTTGTTCACCGTTCAATTGGTATTATCCCGCAGCTACCGCCGCCGGGGGAGCGATACAGCGGACCTGAGATATGTCGAACGCTATTCTGCTTTGCAATCTGGCCATCAAGGGGAGCGCCCGCCTCGCCCTTGTCAACGAACATGACGGTATCCTGACCTCGGGCGAATTCGCCGCCGGCGACGCGCCGGGGTTTGAGACCGCCGTCAACGACTTCCTCGACGAAAACGGCGCCCCCTTCCTGACCGCCGCCGCCATCTCCGCCCCGGGTTGGGAGCAGGACGGCATCCAGCATATGCCCAACCACGGCTACGACATCGAACGCGAGCGCTTGCGCCGCGTCTTCAACGTCAAGCGTCTGCACATCGTCAACCCGACCGTGGCCCGCGCCATGGCCATCCCGAACCTGACGCCGCGGGACTATGTCACCCTAAGCCCCGGCGATTACCTGTCAGAATATATCGACGCCACCCGCTGCGTGGTCGGCACCGGTCCGGGCCTGGGCCTGGCCATCGTCATGAAGGACGCCGACGATCAATGGACGGCCTTTGCCGGCGCCGGCGGCCACATGGACCTTCCAGCAGCCAGCGACGAACAGTTCGCCGTCTTCAAATACCTCAAGGCCCGCTACGGCCATGTCTCGATCGAGCGCGCCGTCTCGCTCGGCGGCCTGGTCGACACCTTCAGCGCCTTAAGCGACCTCGACGGCGCTTCGTCCCCACCTGTGTCTGTCGACGACATCATCCGCATGGCCCACGGCGGCCATGTCCGCGCGAATGCCGCCATCACCATGTGCCTGGACTGGCTGGCGCGGGCCTCGGCGGACTTCGTGCTGACCACGGGTGCCCGCGGCGGGGTCTACCTGTCGGGACAACTGATCGAGATGCTGTCGGACTTTGTCGACAAGGACCGTTTCGGCCGCGAGTTCCGCAAGGATGGCCGCATCGGCGACTATCTGAGCGCCGTCCCGGCCTACCAGGTCACCTCCCCCGACGCCGACTTCAAGGGCCTTCAAACCCTGTTCCACTAAAGAACCCGGCAAACGCCTTCTTCCTTCTCCTCCCCATTTCTAATC
>NZ_GL883081.1:149216-150755 GCF_000204015.1 Asticcacaulis biprosthecium C19
CTAATGGGGAGTTGGCGAGCAAGGGAGCCCCCCTACGGGCGACCGCGTCGAGACGGAGGGGGCCTTTACTTCCCTCACACCGTCGGCGTAATCCGCACCATCACCGCACCATGAGACGGCACCTCAGCCGAATAGCGCCCCTTGACCTTTTTGGTGACCTGCTTGGTCCACAGATCCTTGACGGTCGCCTTCATCTCGGCCGGCATCTGCAAGGTCTCCCAATCGACCGACATAACCTTGGCTGCCGCCGATCGGTTGAACAGCACCACAGCCCGGTCCCCGCCGGCCAGAGGCCTGACCCAGACTTCGAAGTCGCCGTCATCCACCAGCTTACGCCCCTGCTGACCCAGCGGATCCTGGTCGACTGCAATCACGTCCTTGTTGGTCAGGATATCATGCGTCTCCCGGTCCATGGCCGAAAGATCGTTTCCGGCGATCAACGGCGCCGCCAGCATGGCCCACAGCGAGAAGTGCGCCTTGTATTCGGTCGTCGTCATCCCGCCATTGCCGACTTCCAGCATATCGGGATCGTTCCATTGGTTCGGCCCGGAATCTTTCCACAGGTCGGCCTGACGATCCAGGATCCACGTGAAGGAGTGGCTATAGCCCTCATCGACATCCCACGAATCGCGGATATCGCCGGTCGTCCGCCACTGGTGTCCAGCCTTGGCAGCCCAGTCGCGCGGCTTGTTGTCGCCCCACTCGCAGATGCTGAGCAGGATATCCCGCCCCGAGGCGCGTAACGCCTTGGCCATGAGGGTATAGGCCGCCTCGGCATTGCGCGTACCGGTATAACACCAGTCATACTTGAGATAATCAACGCCCCAGCCCGCATAAGTCCGCGCATCCTGGAACTCATATCCGGCGCTGCCCGGACGACCGCCGCAGGTCTTCACCCCGGCATCGGAATACAAACCGAACTTCAAGCCCTTCGAATGCACATAGTCCGCCAGAGCCTTGATCCCCGACGGGAACTTGACCGGATCGGCCTGGATGGTGCCATCGGCGGCGCGCTCGGTCTGCCAGCAATCGTCAATCACGATATACTGGTAACCCGCATCCTTCATGCCGGTCGACGCCATGGCATCGGCTACCGCCCGCACCTTGGCCTCGTCGATATTACAGGCGAACTTGTTCCACGAATTCCAGCCCATCGGCGGAGTCGCGGCCAGATTTGGCTTCGGCGCCGTCAACTCCAGGCTTTCATGGGCACTGGCGGCCCCCGCCATACCCATCACCAGCGCCGCGGCCGCAACGGCCGTCCATCGTAATCCGGTCATCTCAATTCTCCCTGAGGCCCTTGTCGGGACCGTGCTTTGACGGCCAATAAATATGACAATTTCTCGCCTGACAAGTTTCAATGATTAAATATTTTAAATTGCATTATTTGTTTGATTTAATTGTCATACATGATAAAAAAATTCCAGACGGCATTTCCCGCCGTTTTTCCTTTCGAGGAATCCTCCCAACACATGACTTTCCTCCCGGCCCTCACCGGGAGGTTTTTTTGTCGTTTCGCATTGGAGCGCATCCCGAAAC
>NZ_GL883081.1:150971-153663 GCF_000204015.1 Asticcacaulis biprosthecium C19
GTCCGGATCGAAACGCGCTCCAAGCAAGAATTTTTCATGACGGTGGTTGCCGTTTTCGCGTCTGCGCACTAACGTGCCGCCGCTGTTCATAATTTCACGCCGTATAGGCGGATTTGCCACATCGATTTTAAGGGGTTCACGTGTCACATAAACGCGTTCGCAAGGCGGTCGTTCCCGTCGCCGGTCTGGGTACCCGCGTCCTTCCCGGTACGAAAGTCGTCCCCAAGGAACTGCTGAACGTCGTCGACCGTCCCATCCTGTCCTATGTCGTCGCCGAGGCCCGCGCCGCCGGCATCGAGCATTTCGTCTTCGTCACCGGCCGCTCCAAGGGCGCTATCGAAGACTATTTCGACCACCAGGTCGAACTCGAATCGCAACTGCGCGACAAGAACAAGACCGCCATCCTCGACGAACTCCTGGCCGAACTGCCGACCGAAGGCGAGATGAGCTTCGTGCGCCAGATGCAGCCCAAGGGCCTGGGCCACGCCGTCTGGTGTGGCCGCGACATCATCGGTGATGAGCCCTTCGCCGTCATCCTGCCCGACATGGTCATGGACGCAGAAGTTCCGGCCCTCAAACAAGCCATCCAGGCCTACGACCAGGTCGGCGGCAATATCATCGTCGTCGAAGCCGTTCCCCACGAACAGACCCACCAATACGGTGTCGTCGCGCTCGAAAAGCAGGACGGCAGACTCAATAAGATGACCGGCATGGTCGAAAAGCCGCCCCAGGGCACGGCTCCGTCCAACCTGATCGTCTCGGGCCGCTACATCCTGCAACCCGAAATCTTCGAGCTGCTCGCCACCCAGGGCCGCGGCGCCGGCGGCGAAATCCAGCTTACCGACTCGATGTTCCGTCTGATGGAAACCCAGAGCTTCCATGCGCTGGAATATGATGGTACGACCTATGACTGCGGCGACAAGATCGGCCTGCTGCGCGCCAATGTTGCTCTCGCGTTAAAGCGTGCCGACCTGGGCGAAGCCGCCCGCGTCGCATTGTCCCCTTATTTTTCGTAGAGCACAAGCGGGGGCAACACCCGCCGGGAAGACACGTCCGCCTGCCCCCGCTGCCTCAACCTTCATTTGTTTGTGAGAGATAGATCATGTCCGTAAAGCCCCTCCCCGCCATTGCCGAGAACACCTTCGAATTCGAAACCATACCGCTGGTCAAGGCGACCGGTTTCCGCGAATACGACGCCCGCTGGTTGTTCGGCAAGGAGATCAACCTGCTGGGCATCCAGGCCCTGGGCCTGGGCCTGGGCACCTATATCCACGAACGCGGCGTCGCACCCAAACTGGTCACCGGCCACGACTACCGTTCCTATTCGATCAACATCAAAAACGCCCTGATCCTGGGCCTGGTCCAAGCTGGCATCGAAGTCATCGACATCGGGCTTTGCCTGTCGCCGATCGCCTATTTCGCCCAGTTCGACCTCGACGCCCCCTGCGTCGCCATGGTCACCGCTTCGCACAACGACAACGGCTGGACCGGCGTCAAGATGGGTGCCCAGGCGCCCCTGACCTTCGGCCCGGAAGAAATGACCCGCCTTAAGGACATCGTTCTCGGCGGTCTCGGCGTAGAACGCCCCGGCGGCTCGTTGAAGCAGGTCGACGGCGTGCAGCAACGCTACATGGACGACGTCGCCTCCAAGCTCAAACTCAAGCGCAAGCTGAAGGTCGTCTGCGCCTGCGGCAACGGTACGGCCGGCGCCTTCGCCCCTCAGGTGCTTCGTGCCATGGGTGCCGAGGTCATCGAGATGGACTGCAACCTCGACTCGACCTTCCCGAAATACAACCCCAATCCCGAAGACCACGAAATGCTCCACGAGATGGCCAAGGCCGTCAAGGAACACGGCGCCGACCTGGCGCTCGGCTTCGACGGCGATGGCGACCGCTGCGGCGTGGTCGACAACACTGGTCAGGAGATCTTTGCCGACAAGATCGGCCTGATGCTGGCCCGCGACCTGTCGGGCATCTACCCGAACGCCACCTTCGTCGTCGACGTGAAGTCGACCGGCCTCTACGCCACCGACGAGGTGCTGAAGGCCAATGGCGCCACCACCGTCTACTGGAAAACCGGCCACAGCTACATCAAGCGCAAGACCGCCGAACTGAAGGCTTTGGCCGGCTTTGAAAAGTCGGGCCACTTCTTCCTCGCCAACCCGATCGGCCGCGGCTACGACGACGGCCTGGTCGCCGCCGAAGCCATCCTGTCGATGATGGACCGCAATCCGGACAAGACCCTCTCGCAACTGAAGGACGCCCTGCCCCAGGCCTTCACCTCCCTGACCATGTCGCCGCATTGCGCCGATGAGCTCAAGTACGAGGTCCTGGAGCGCATCGTGAAAGAGTACGAGGCCCTGGGCGCCGCCGGTGGCGAGATCCTGGGCCGCAAGATCAAGGAAGTCATCACGGTCAACGGCGCTCGCGTCCACCTGGAAGACGGTTCGTGGGTCTTGGTCCGCGCCTCGTCAAACAAGCCGGAGTTGGTCGTAGTGGTCGAATCCCTGCGTTCGGAAGACGACATGCGCGATCTGTTCCGCAAGGAAGTGAAACCGCGCCTGGCGGCCTATCCCGAAATCGGCAGCTACAACCAGGAAATCTAGCAGGGGCTCAGCCCCTGCTCCCGGACTCGCGACAGCGCTTCCGGCGCTCAACTTCCTTATCCTCCCTCGCGTGCGGGGGGAGGTGTC
>NZ_GL883081.1:153837-154958 GCF_000204015.1 Asticcacaulis biprosthecium C19
GAGCAAGCGAGCCTTCTTCAGGCGAAGCGCGTCGAGACGAAGGGGGCGCCGGTGCGCTGTCGTCCTTCCCCATCTTGCCAAATCCCCTCCTCCGCCCCATCCTGCGCCTATGAAACTCAAGGGCACGGGACGGATCATCTTCTGGCCGGGTGGCAGCCTGTGGATTGGCCGCGCCCAAGGCGGCTCCGACCTGCATGCCCACCACGCCATTCAGATTGCGTTCGGCATCGACGCCCCGATCAGCCTCAGAGCCGACACCAAGGACACTTGGACACCCTATGCCGGCGCCGTCATAGGCCCTGACGTCGCCCACGAGTACCTGGCGTCGGGCAGCCTGGTCGCCAACCTCTTCCTTGAGCCGGAATCACACACAGGCCGCAGCCTCCTCGAACGCTTCCCGGCACACGCCATCTCCCCCCTCACCCCGCACCTCACCGACAACCTCGTCCGCCTCTTTCACGAAGACGCCGACGACGCAGCCCTGTCTCTCGAAACCCGAAACATTTTCGCCCAACTGGCCGGCCTGACATCCCCCATTCGCCCGACAGATCCGCGTATCCTGCGCTTGATCGACTGGATTTACGCCCATATCGACGAACCACTCACCCTTAGCGCCGCCGCCAACCATATCCACCTGAGCGAAAGCCGTCTGCGCCACCTTTTCGTCGCCGAAACGGGCGTGGCTTTCCGGCCATTTGTGCTGTGGGCGCGGGTCAAACGCGCCATCGAACTCGGCTTTTCCTGCACATCCTGGACGGACGCCGCCATGGGCGCCAACTTCGCCGACCAGGCCCACCTGACACGAACCTGCCGCCGCATGTTCGGCATCGTCCCTTCCGCGCTGTCTCCAGTCAAAACCTAGCCCCTTCGTTCAAGTGTCTCCGTTCTCAAAGGTCTAAATACCGGACGTCCCGCAGACAGGCGGACGTAACCCAACCCAAGGAGACCACCATGAACACCAACCCGAACTGCCAATGCGCGAACTGCGCCTGCGGTCCCAACTGCACCTGCAGCGCCCCTGCCGTGCAAACCCAAGGCTGCGGTGAAACCTGCTCGTGCGGCACCGCCTGCACTTGCCGCTAACCGCCCACCACCTAAAATAACATTATTTTTTTAATGAC
>NZ_GL883081.1:155197-170180 GCF_000204015.1 Asticcacaulis biprosthecium C19
TCGGGCCCGCTGTCATATTCAAATGTCCGTCTATTTCCGCCCGTCCAACACCGCCTCAATCACCCGCTCGGCCACCTCCGCCATCGCCGCATAGGCCGCGTCGTTCGGATGAATCCCATCCGCGGTATATTCGGCCTTCAACAGCCCATTCCCGTCGCGCAACACCGTCCCATAGTCGATCAGCCCATACCCACGCTCGCGGCAGAACGCCATCAACCACGCGTTCAACCAGGCAATCAGCTGGGGGCTGCGTTCCGCCAGCATACCGGCGGCGTTGGGCGTGTAATTGTTCAACGGCAGTATCAACGTAAAAATCGGCTCTATCCCGTTGGCCTGCGCGATCTCAGCCATAGCGCGATAATTGGCGACAATCTGCGCATCGCTCTCCACCTGAAGCACGCCATGAAGGTCATTGACTCCGGCCAGGATCACCACTGCCCTGGGTTTCAGGGCGACAACATCGGCGTGAAACCTGACCAGCATCTGCGGCGTGACCTGGCCGCCGATGCCACGATTCACATAAGGCTTGCCCGGAAAAAACGCGGCCAAATCCCACCGGTCCGTAATCGAGTCGCCGATAAAGACCACTCTCTGCTCTCCGGCCGCCGGCGCCGGCAAAGCAGCATTCTTTGCGGCATAGATATACTGCTCACCGAAATCCTCGCCCATCTTGGCGACAATGCCGGCGCGATAGGGCCCCAGCCACTGCCCCCAGTCCTGGTCGACAGCCGGCTGGCGCGGCGGCGAACTCTGATAATCGCCAGCCCTGGCGCCCGTCGCGGCGCACATGATCAAAACAAGGGCGATTGCACGCATCATGTCGAATACTCCCGCGATAACCATCCGAAAGTATCAGCTCTATGGCGCTGTCGCTTCGGGCGCAAGCAGATCGCCCGCTTAGCACCTCAAAACGTTCCGAAGCCGCACCAATGGTAACGTTTTCATATTTTTGTAAGATTTGCCACTCATATAGCACCATAATCGTTACAATTGGTCACATAATTCCTCAATTTTCATTGACATCGTTTCCATTTTTGATCTACTCGCCTGAATTATAACGGCTAGGAAAACACCCAAATGCAATCCAACCATGACCTTGGCGAAGAGGACGCGCGGCTGGCAATCGACGCTTGCGTCATGGAACTGAAAGCACGCAATAAGACCGGCAGTGTGGCTGTCGCCGACCGCCATGGCGAACTGATTGGGCTGCTGCGCATGAATGGCGCCGGGCTTGCGACAGCGACGATTGCCACCAACAAGGTCTTCACCTCATCGCGTCTGCGCCAGCCCAGTGGCGACCTGGGCCGGGCCGCAGCCGAAGGCGGCTGGGATGTCCACTATCACGGCGACGCGCGGTATTTGGGCTGGGAAGGCGGCGCACCCGTCTTCTACCAGGGCGCCTGTGTTGGCTCTGTCGCCGTCAGCGGACTAAGCGGCGAGGAAGATTTCGAAATCGCCCAGATCGGCGTCACCGCCATCCTCAAATCTCTGGACTGACGCCCTATGGCCTTTCCCATTCCCTACACCGCAGCCCCTTCACGCTACGACTCCATGCCCTACAGACGCTGCGGCCGGAGCGGTTTAAAACTGCCCGCAATTTCGCTTGGGCTGTGGCAGAACTTCGGTGGCGACGACGTCTTTGAAACCGGCCGCGCCATTCTGCGCCGCGCCTTCGATAAGGGCATTACCCATTTCGATCTCGCCAACAACTATGGGCCGCCTTATGGATCGGCCGAAGAGAATTTTGGCCGGGTCCTGGCGACCGATTTCCGCTCGCATCGCGACGAGCTGATTATTTCGACGAAGGCTGGCTGGGATATGTGGCCAGGCCCCTACGGCGATGTCGGGGGCTCGCGTAAGTATCTTATCGCCTCCTGCGACCAGAGCCTGAAGCGCATGGGGCTTGAATATGTTGACATTTTTTATTCCCATCGCGTCGACGCAGAAACGCCACTTGAGGAAACGATGGGAGCCCTGGCGACACTGCACAGGCAAGGCAAGGCCTTGTACGTCGGCATTTCGTCATACTCTGCAGATCTGACGGCACAGGCGGCGGAAATCCTTGAATCCCATAAGGTTCCGCTGCTTATTCACCAGCCCTCCTATTCGATGCTGAATCGCTGGATTGAAGCCGATCTCCTCGAAACGCTGAACGATCTGGGCGTTGGCTGCATTGCCTTTTCTCCGCTTGCCCAGGGCCTGTTGACCAAAAAGTATATCGGCGGCGTGCCTTCGGATGCCCGGGCCGCCAAGGCGGGCTCCTTTAGCCCCGACCTCGTCACACCCGAAAATCTTCAGCGGATTCGGGCCCTGAACGCTATCGCTGACGGCCGGGGGCAAACCCTGGCGCAGATGGCCATTGCCTGGGTTCTTCGTGACCCGCGGGTCACGTCGGCGCTGGTCGGGGCCCGGACTGTGGCTCAGTTGGACGACACGTTATGTGCGTTGGACAATCTCGCCTTCAGCGAAGAAGAATTGACCCGCATTGAGGCCTACGCCAGCGAAGGCGGCCTGAACATATGGCGCGTCTCGTCAGACTTGTAAGCTTTCGACTGCGCCTTCCACCGCCCGCCTGAAGTCATCACCGCCTGATTGCCAACAGACCTCCGCCTCGAGGAACACATGATGAGACAAAAACCTTACCTACGCTTGTTCGCCTCCCTTGTTGCTCTGGCAGGACTTGCCATCGCGCCGGTCGCGGCCTTGTCAGCGCCGGCGGCCACTGGCGGTTCGGCAGACGCTACCTTGGCGGCGCGCCCGATGACGCAGGCGGAAATCCTGATGCTGGCGGAAAAGGTGGCGAACTACCAGATCGCCATGCTGGCTGCCGGCCAGGTGCACCCTCGCAACGCAGCCGACTCCACCGACCCAAAGGGCTGGGTTCAGGGCGCTTTTTTCATCGGACTGACGCACCTGGCCGATCGCAGCCAGAGCCCGCAGTATCGCGACTTTCTGATAGCCCGGGGCGAGAGCAATCGTTGGGAACTGGGACGCCGCCTGTATCATGCCGATGACCACACCGTCGGCCAGGCCTATGTGTGGGCCTCACGCCATGGCGCCGGCCCAGCCGCCTTAGCACCGATGCGCAAGGCCTTCGATCTTATCCTGGCCAATCCGTCGCGAGCCGATCTTGCCTTTGTCGAACGTCCAGCCGGCGCCGGGGATCCGCTTTGTTTTGATCGCTGGTGCTGGTGCGACGCACTGTTTATGTCACCGCCCGCCTTCATTGAACTGAGCCAGGTCACCGGGGATCCACGCTACGCCGCATTCGCCAAGACGGAGTTCTGGGCGGCAACGGACTATCTCCAAGATAAGGAGAGCGGACTCTATTTCCGCGACAGTCGCTTTTTCGATCGCCGTGGCGAAAACGGAGAAAAAGTCTTTTGGAGCCGAGGCAATGGCTGGGTTTTCGCTGGCCTGGCCAACATTCTGACGCATCTGCCCGAAACCGACCCCGACCGCGCCAGGTTCGAAGCGCTGTTCAAGACGATGGCGACCCGGCTTATCTCCATTCAAAAGTCCGATGGCTATTGGAACGCGTCCTTGCTGGGCGATCCAGGGGGCTCCCTGCCGGAATCGAGTGGCACAGGCTTCTTTGTCTACGGACTGGCCTGGGGCATAAGGTCCGGCCTGCTCGATCCCGCCGTCTACGCCCCCCATGTTGAGCTCGGATGGCAGGCTCTGACGCGCTCCGTCCATGATAACGGCAAGCTGGGCTGGGTGCAGCCGATCAGTGACCGGCCTGAACTGAACACCTTTGACGACAGTCAGATCTATGGCGTCGGCGCGTTTCTGCTGGCAGCCACAGCCGTATCAGACCTTCAGGATACGCCGGGCGTAAAGTCCAAAAGCCGGCGCAAGCGATAGGCCGTCGTGACAGCGATGCCGAAGGACTTGCGTGGAACGCCGTACACTGGTTTGATCCGCTCCATGTCCCAACGCCCAACGAAGCCTGACGCAAGGGTTCGCGTCGCAATGCTGGCGGTCATTGTCAGCTTTTTGGCGCTCGGCCTCCCATCTACGAGCGTCGCCGACACGGTTTTCGCCTTTCGACACCCGGGAGCGCTGAACACCGATTCCAGTCTCGACATGGCAAGGTCAAGGATTGCGCAACATCAGGCGCCGTGGAGCAATGCCCTGATCGAGGTGGAACGCAAAGCCCAACCGGCTGGGCCTGCCTTGACCGCCGTAGACGCCAGAGACCAGAACCAGGCCTCAACCTCCAAGTGGGAGGCGGAAAAAGCCTACGCTAACGCTCTGGCCTGGCGCCTCACCGGCGATCAGATCTATGCGCGCCAGGCCGTTGCCATTCTGAACCGATGGGCGGACTTCCAGGGCTTTGTGGGCGGCACGGATCAGGACCGGTTACACGCCGGGTGGATCGGCGTCCTGTTCGGCGAAGCGGCGGAAATCATGCGGTCATCACCCGACTGGCCGTCCAGCGACGTCGCCGCTTTCCAGGCCATGTTTCGTCGCGCCTTCTACCCGCAGCTCACCGTGGCAAGCCGCTGGAACGGCAATGTTGACCTCACTCAGATCGACGCCCTGATGACGATTGCCGTGTCCAACGACGACAGCGTCGCGTTCGAACGCGGGCTGCAACGGCTACAAACCCGCCTCCCCGCCTATATTTACCTTGAGTCCGATTCCGCCATCGCGCCCATCGATGGCGACGGGGGCAATATCGACGCCTTCTGGTTCCACCCGACGAGGTGGGTTGATGGCCTGACTCAGGAAACCTGCCGCGACAATGGTCATCACGCCCAGTTCGGGCTCGCGTCGGCCTTACATGCGGCGGAGATCGCCTGGAATCAGGGCGTGGACGTCTATGCCACCCATGAAAAGCGATTTACATCAGCCATGGAACTGATGGCACGCCAACTCCTGACAGGTGACATGCAGGGCACGTGCAGCAACGGATCGGCGACGGGTGTGGTTTTTGACACTTTCGAAGTCGGCTTCAACCACTATCACAATCGCCGGGGCCATGCGCTTCCCTACACCGAAAAGCTCATCATCGAGCGCGTGAGGCCCCACGGCGTGTCGGAACTGAACATTTTTCAGGAATCCCTGACCCACGCGCGTCCTTCAGCGCCCGCAGAGTCTCTCAGATCAGACCAGAAAGAATGAGACCACAGCGACCGAGGGCGGGCGAAAGGGCTGCCAGAGCTACCGCGCAAAGGCATAAACAGAAGCTAGAGCGCATCCCCAAAAGTATGACGCACCGCTCGGGCGTTCCCGTTTCTAGATAAAGATGCGCGCAAAAGCAAAACTTAGAGCGCCGATTCGAATGAGCCGCCCGTCTCAGTCCCAACGGAAAAAGCTTGAAGGCCATCGTTCTAAGCGCGCCTCCCCTGAACAGGTGAAGACAACAATCCCACACGGATTAAGGTTGAAAGCCTGCGGCTACGAAAGTCTTCACCCGAACCAAAGCACGTCTACACGGGGCAAATCGAAAAATGCGCGCTGCGTGTAAATCCAAAACGTCGCGCGGGCACTGTTCTGCCCGCCCCCTTTCGTTTGAACCCAACTCGCGCGCATTCTCATAGGAAAACCATATGAAACGCCAATCTTCAGTCCTTGGCATAGTCTTGGCCATTGGTTTATCCGTTCAACCCGCCCTGGCGCAGGACAGCAAGCAGGCACAGTTCAACGCCGAATATCAACGCGCCTCCGGTCTTATCGAATATGCAGATAGTGAAATAACCGCAGGCAATGAAGCCTACCAGAAAACCTATTGGGGAGCGGCCTGCGACCGATTTACCAATGGACAACAGGCCCTGGTCAAGGCCTCGAAAATTTACGAAAGCATGCTTCTCAGTGCTAATATGAGTACCGCAGCGCGTGATCACATAAGCACTTTGGACAGCAACATCAGGAATTTGATTGTAAAGGTCGACGCGAAACGTTCGGACTCTTGTAGTCGTTAGTCGCGCACCGGAAAAGGTTCGACGCAACGTCACTATTGCTAACATCGGAAACTTCGGAAATCCCGCGGAAGACGTTCACGACCCGTTCAGGCCAGATGCGCCGCGCGGCAGTGGCGAAGAATGAAATCCTCGTGCGTCGGCATGATATCGCTGCATTTCCCTATGACGTCGCGTATGTCGCTTAGCCACGTTCCAAGCCCGTCACCGTCCAGACTCAACGTCAAGGGGTCCGCAGACCTCGGCCGCAGCCCCTGCCCCCACATCACTGCCAGCCAGCTATTCAACCGGAATTGCTCGCCGCGTTCCTCCGGTATCCGGCCCCGGCTGCGGAACAGGTCCAAACGGTGCGCCAGGCTCTCCGGCACAGGCATCGCCCGGCAATAACGCCAGAATTCGGAGTCGTCACGCTCGCTTGCGTGATAATGCAGGATGAGGAAGTCCCGGATATCCTCATATTCCCGGTTCATCGCCCGGTTATAGGCGTCAATGTCCGCCTGATCAAAACCTGTGTCGGGAAAGTAGTATTGCAGCCGGGCGATACCGTTCTGGATCAGCATGATGGAGGTCGATTCCAGCGGTTCCAGGAACCCTGCGGCTAGGCCGATCGCCACGCAGTTCTTGTGCCAGGACACCTTCCGCCGCCCCGTCTTAAAGCGGATAAGCTTCGGGTCGCTCATGCGGCTGGCCAGCAGGTTGCCGAGAAAGATGTCAAGCGCCTCCGCTTCAGGTAAAAAATGGCTGGCAAAGACCAGTCCATTGCCGTCACGATGCTGCAAGGGAATCCGCCATTGCCAACCCGCGGCCATGGCCATCGATCGTGTATAGGGACAAGGCGCGCCCACGCGCGCTGTCGGGGCGGCGTAGGCACGGTCGCATGGCAGCCAGTGGCTCCAGTCCTCGAAGCCAGTCTGGAGCGCTTCGCCCAACAGCAAGGCACGAAATCCGGTGCAGTCGATAAACAAATCGCCCTCGATCCGCCGCGCTTCATTGAGGAGAAGTGCGCTGATGCTACCCGTGCCAGACAGTTCGACCGTCTCTATTCTGCCTTCGATGCGTGTGACGCCCCGGGCCTCGGCAAAGTGGCGCAAGGTCATGGCATAGAGCCCAGCGTCGAAGTGAAAGGCGTATTCAATCCCCGCCAGAGGGGAGTTCTGTCCCTGTGGCCGCATGAACTTGCCGTTTCGCGCCGCCACCGACTGCAGGTTATACAGCCCCAGATCGGACGGGCCGCCGCGTTCCAGGACATCCCTCAGCCAGATGGCATGGAAGGGTAAGGAACCGAACTCACGGCCATTGGCGCCGAACGGATGGTGGTAGGTGTGGCCCAGCCGTCCCCAGTCTTCGAACTCTATGCCGAGTTTAAACGTCCCTTGAGTGTCCCGGACGAAGGCATCTTCGTCGATACCGAGATGATGGTTGAAGACGCGTATATAAGGCGTGGTGGCTTCACCGACGCCGACCGTGCCAATCTCTTCGCTTTCGACCAGCACGATCTCTTCGATATCGTCGCGCAGGATTTTAGAAAACCAGGCGGCGCACATCCATCCGGCCGTTCCGCCGCCAGCAATGACCACCTTGCGAACCGCTTTACCGGGGTGTTTCACCATCGTGGTGTCTCCGGGCAGGGATTGAAAAAAAGGTGGCCTGACAATGGGCGATTGTCAGGCCAAGTCCCACGTCCGGCGGATCAGGCAGAAGGCGCCACAGGAGAATGTACGTTTCGTCTGATCCGTCGGACTTGGGTCAGGCGGGCGCCGGGGAGCACCCGCCGAGGGAAGGTATCAGAAAGTGCCTCTCAGGCTGACCGTGACGCTGCGGCCATCGTAGTCGATCCAGCGGACGACGCGCAGGTCGTTTTCGTACTCGTAGCGCTTCTCGTTCGTCACATTATAAGCATCGAGCGAAAGGGCGAACCGGTCGGTGAGGTTGTAGGAGGCCGACAGATCGAGCTGGCCGCGGGCCTTAACCGACCGGGCACCGCCGGTATAGGTCCCGTTGGCATTCAGCGGGTAGTCCGTGCGGTAGTTGTAAACCGCCCGGATGCCGAATTTAGGCGTTTCGTAGTATCCGATCAGGTTGGCGGTGTGTTTCGAAATGCCGGGGAAAGGCGCGATGGCTGGGCTCTTGGAGTCGGTATAGGCATAGTTGAAATTGCCGCCGAAATTCTTCCAGAAGCCCGGCAGGAAGTCCAGGTTCTGCTGGATATTGAACTCCCAGCCTTCAACCGTGGTTTCGCGGTCCAGGTTGTAATTGCCCGACGCGAAGACCCGCGTGGTGCTGTTCGACGTACCCAGGCTGGTCGCTGTACAGTACTGGCCGTCCCACGACAGCGGCCCGAAACCCCAGGTCGACCCGTCGGACGGGCACAGGATGGCCGGATCGGACGTGCCGACAATGCGGCCGGTGATCACCTTGCGGAAATAAGCCACGGCCAGCAGGCCGCCGGGGCGGTTGTACCACTCCAAGGAAACGTCAACCGAGTCGGCCAGGTAAGGCTGCAGCTTGTTGTTGCCGATGCGGACGGAGGCATCATAGACCGTCATGTTCGGCGTCGTCTGCTGCGAATTGATCAGACGCTGACTGATGCGGGTGACGGGCGAGAACTGCCGGTCCTGCGGACGAACATAGGTCTTGTAGTAGGCGCCCCGCAACATCAGATCGTCTTTCAGATCCAGCGCGAAGATCGCCGATGGCAGCCAGTAGTGATACTTGTTCTCGATGCGCTGCCACTTGAAATCCGACAACGAACCGGCGACGCCGGTGAACGGACGGATCACATCCAGCGAGTCGATCGTGTTGTCGGTGGCTTCGTAGCGTGTGCCGATGTTGCCGCGCAGCCGGTGACCCAGGACTTCGGTGTCGTACTTCACCTGGATATAGGCCTGGGTCAGCGCGTTCTCGGTTTCGTAATTGTTGTCAGCGAAAGCGCCGTCCCGATACAGGATGTTGAAGCCGCGCGTCGTCAGTCCGCCGCCCTGATAGATATCGACCGGGGTCACGGCGTCGATGAAGCGTTCGGCGTCGATCACCTGCCAGTTTTTGCTGATCTTGGCGTCGCCGTTCATGAAATCGTCGACGAAGTCCGGCGTATATAGCATATCGCTGGTGATGTTCTGAAGCTGCGCGCCGAAGGCCATGTTGCGGAAGCCATGCGACTTGAACTGGTTCTTTTCCAGGCGCAGGCCGCCCTTGAGCGCCGTGACCGGACCGAAGTCGAGATGGCGTTCGATGTCGACCTGGGCGGAGGTAACCGACTGGTCGGCAAAGCTCTCCGAACCGGAGATGTTGAGGTAGTAGAGTCCGTTCGAGCGCAGATAGCCCTCCGGGTCACCGTTAGGGCCCTGCCACGTCCAGCCATTGTTGAAGATCTGGTTCTGCGGGGTCGGCGTGACCGAATAGGCAAAGCCGTCCAGTTCGCCGAAGCCGGTGGTCAGCGTCCCCGAAATGCCGTTGGTCCCGCCCGAAACCGGGTTGGTCTGGAGATCCAGTTCGGTTTCGAGCGATGAGTTCGAGCCTTTCGAGCCGGCGACGACGAAATTAACCTTCCAGAGGTCGTTGCTCCAGTCCAGGTTGGCCACAAAGCCCTGGGCCTGCTGGTGCTGCGAATAGAGGCGCGTCGAGGACTTCGCCGGGAAGTTATTGTAGGTCGCCGTTTCATAAAGCCAGCGGCCATCCGACATCTGCGCCGGCGTCCCCGACGGCGTGATCGTGCCGGCGCCGTCCCAAACGGCATTGATCAGGAAGTACTGGGTCGTCTTGGGCAGATCGCGCTCCGAATAGTACCCGATGATCCCCATCTTGGTATTATCGTTGGGCTTCCATTCGATACCTGCGGTCGCCGTCACCAGATCGCCCTTGTTTTCGCGGGTGTACTGGCGGATCGCGTCCAGGGCGTAAACACCTGTATTGCCTTTTGTACCTGTGGCGCTGGTGTTATAGGCCGAAGTACCGAGCACATCCGACAGTGAGCGGCAGAACGAGCCCGACGACGGGCACGGTGAGGCGGAATAATACTGGCCGTAGGTCATTGCAAAATCTGCAGCAGACAGGCCCGTAAGCCCTGGCGTCAGGCGGCTGTAGCCATTGTAGCGCAATGTATCCCGCCGGAAGTCTTCCTTCTTGTAAGCCACGGTAGCGAACACGGCGAGATCAGTGCTGAGGTGCTTGTTGTAGCCGATGGTCATGGCCGGCGCCACGCTGCCGCCCAGTTCGTTGTATTCGGCAGAAACCTTGACCATGCCGCCGTCGGTGCGCGACAGGGCGGGCGCGATCTGCATATCGACATTGCCGCTGAGGCCGCCCGACTGGGCATTGGCCATGGGCGACTTTTCAATGACGAATGCCGAGAAGATATCTGAGTTGAAAGCGCCCAGCGGAGAGCCCTGATCGTTGGCCAGCGATGGTGGTGCGGCAAATGCCACGCCATTCAGCGTCGTGCGGGCATAGGAGCCGGGCATGCCACGCAGATTGATGGTGGCGTTACGTCCTTCGGCTTCGCGATTGATCTGTACGCCGGGAATGCGTTGCAGCGCCTCGCCGACATTCAGGTCAGGAAAGCGGCCGAGACCGTCAGAGGAAATGCCATCGGTGATTTCGATGTTCTGCTTTTTCGAGCGCACTGCGTCGGCATAGCTCTTCTTGAAGCCCGTAACGACGATGACCTCGTCGGCAGCCGAGGGCGCCGCCACGTCCTGGGCGTAGGCCGTCGTGTGAAGTCCGGCGATGAGCATGGATCCGCCCAGAAGCGCCAGCTTCCAGGCCTTCGCGCAATAGGCCGGTTTGATCAGGATGTTTTCAAGAAGCACGGACTGTTTCCTTCCATTTTTGAATTCCGACCAGCTCAACCCGGTCAGGATTGGTATTGCCGTCGAGCCGGGGGCCGATGGTGTGGACCTGAGAAATTTCTGAGGGTGACCAGCTTAAGGGACCCAACCGGACGTCGTTCCGGACAGGACTCGGAAAGTTGATTTCACATATGGAAATGACCAAAATGAAACAAAATTGTCAAGTCAATCTATTTATGGAATTGAAATTTCATTTTCAGCCCGAAATACGCCCCAATGCATGAGAGGGGGCTTAAAATTCGATTTCAATTTTCATTAATGGCAATTTCTTTTATATAACAAAAGGAAGCCCAGTCAGTCTGCCCGGCCGAAGCATCGGAGCCTGGTCCGCGATGGCGTGCCAGATGTTGCGAAAATGCCTCATTGGCGCAACATTGGCGCAGCATTGGGCTGGTCCAGAACGCGGGGCATCGCGCAAATTGGTTGGTGATCGAATGCGCGTATCGGCCTGCTGACGGTGAAATTCACAAACTTCGCCCTGCCTTCTAAATTTAACGACGATTTGAACTGGTCTTTAAATCTGATCTTGCGTACGCTTAGTAATGACAACAATCGTAAAATTCCGCCCTCGTCGCACCTCCCTGTCGACCCTCCATTATCAATTTGCGATGCTTACCCTGATCTGGCTTGGCTATACGTCGGCGGCGCAGGCACAAATTGACGCGGCAAAATCCCAGCAGGCTATCGAGGTACCGTTTCATCTTCAAAGCGGGCACGTCTATATTGATGTAAGTATCAATGGCCAGGGTCCTTTTCATTTCATCTTCGATACTGGGTCCGTCAATGTCATGACGCCAGCGACGGCCGCCAAGTTGGGTTTGAAACTAAAGGACAAGTTCGAGGCCCAAGGGACTGGCGGTGCTCAGACGGGGTGGAAGACCAAGGTAGACACGTTTGCCCTGGCTAGTCTGACCCGAACCGACCAAGCCTTTTACGTGCTGGACTTGCCGGCAACCGTTTCCGACGGGGTACAGGTTGACGGCCTCATTGGCTTTGAGTGGCTAAAGCAATTTCCAGTCAAATTCGACTACGACACAAACGTGCTGACGTTTTACACCGCTGCAGACGCCGAGTTTTCAAATGCGGGTCAGGCAATTTCGATGACGCTGAAGGGCAAGACCCCTCAAATTACCGGAAACGTCGACGGTTTTTCAGGCCGCTTCACGATTGACACCGGCAGCAATGGATCACTCACGCTTAGTCGGCCTTTCGTTGAAAAGAATGACTTGGTGACATTCTACCACGCAAAAACCAAGGTGATGTCAGCAATAGGTCTTGGAGGGCCTGTGTATTCGCTGATGGCGCGGGCACGTACCCTGGACTTGGGCGGTGTTTCGGTTGATGGGCCAGTCACATTCCTGTCGCAACAGACGCAAGGCACGTCAGTCGACAGCAGTCTCGCAGGAAACATCGGGTACGGAGTGCTGCACCGCTTTAACATCGTTTTTGATTACCCAAATTCCAAAATCTATTTGAAGCCAAACACGCATTGGGCGGAGGTCGATCTGGCGGATCGATCGGGCTTGAGGCTCGATGCCGCTGACGGGGTTTTCTTGGTTGTTTATGTTGCTGGCAATAGTCCTGGCAGCATAGCAGGCCTTAAGATTGGCGACCGCATTGTCTCTGTAAATGGCACTCCGCCGGGATCGATGACACTGCCCGAACTGAGGCAGCTTTTGAAGGGAAATGTGGGAACGAAGGTAAATTTCACCGTCGACGGCGGCGAGAAGGTCCTCGTACTAGAACTTCAGGATCTATAGCCCACTTCGCGAAGAAAAAGTCTTAATTACAAAGACATAGAACCTATTTCCAAGGTTTTGGCGGCCCAACCTTCAGCTTTTTCACGGCTGTGCGCAGCTTTGATCAACGCTTTTGTGGCGAAAGAGATTGCCTCCAAATCTTCGATCCAAACCTTGTTACGAACAGGGCTGTCGCGAGAAAAACCCCTCCCTCGACGTCTCTCCGCGCCTCACCGGCACATGTGATACAGCACGCTCCCGCTGGTCGTTGCCACAATTGGGGCTGTCAAACCCGCCGTGCAAATCGATCCGCACCGTTGTACACGCCGCCATCACCTCAGTCGCCAATCCCGGCCTTAGGCGCGAGGCGCGCACGAACGGGATTGATTGCGACATAGCGGACCGCCGCCATCAGATGGTCCTCATCCATCGCCACCAGTGCAAAGCGCCTGTCGAAAAGGTGGCCGCGCCAACGGCCCCGAGCATTGACGAAATTTGCCCATCGCGGATGGGCCGCGCCCAAAGCCTAGGCCGTGCCGTCCCTCCGTTTTCGTACAGAGGATCAGATGCACGTGGTTGAGCCTCAGGCAGTACGCCCCCCCCCCCCCCCCGGCCTTGAGCGCCTGCTCGGCGAGCATATCGCGGTAGATATCCTGATCACCATCTTAGAAGAAGATCGGCTCACGTCGATTGCCGCGCGCCATGCCATGATGCAGAATTTCAGAGGCGACAATGCGAGCGAGACGGACCATTCGCCAGCCTTAGCACAACCAGAACAAAGAGGGAGCATTACCCCATCCCCGTATTTCCAAAGAAACGAATACGACCCAAAGAACAAATTGTGACGAACAAGTAATAATCTGTTTTTTTTGCATGCCGCACACGCACAATATTCGTAAATGTGGTCGAAAATGCAATAAAAAAAGCAAATTTTTCCCTCAAGTGAGATGCTATATTGGCGTTTCTATTGAATCAGTTCGATGCAGATAATTTACAATTGATGACATCTTTCTTCGCACCGATTTCCCATGTGCTGCTCGGTTCCATCCCCCCGGAATGTGAGCAAGCGCAAGTCGCGCAACGATCATAGCCCCACCCTCACCAGGAAGTATGATCGTTGCGCGACATCCTTTGCCGTTATTGGAGGTGTCCACTGTGAGTATAGCAAGTGAACTCAAAGCATTTTTGATGCGTGGAAATGTGGTCGACCTTGCGGTCGGGGTGGTAATTGGCGGCGCGTTTGGCAAGATCGTGACGTCATTGGTGGACAATATTATTATGCCGCCGATCGGCGTAATGACCGGTGGCGTTGATTTTTCGTCGTTGAAATTTGTCTTGAAGGCGGCCGATCCCGCGACAAAGGCCACTGAGGTCGCTATTGCCTATGGCATGTTCATAAACACGCTCATCCAGTTTCTGATCATAGGGACAGCAATTTTCCTGATTGTAAAAGCCTTGAATAAGGCCTTTCCACCGGCAACGGCCGCGCCTCCAGCCCCTTCCGGTCCCTCATCTGAGGAACTATTGGCGGCGATCCTGTCAGAGTTGAAAACTAAGCCGTAACTAAAGGGTAAGCGCTTGTCACATCGTTTTGAAATCAAGAAAAACAAGGCAGGCGAATTCGTTGCCTACTTCTCGTATAATTCTGAAACCATTTTCTGGACAGAAGGCTATGCTTCAAAAGCTTCCGCAAAGAATGCGATCGAGTCCATTAAAAAGAATGGAACTTCAGCCGAAACCATCGATACGACTGTTGAATAGGACAAGAGTGACTCCCGTCTTGTGCTGGGCGAACGGCGTTCCCGGCTCAGCAACAATTTCCGCAGTCGCCGGTTTGTCTGCTGCGGCCTCTTCCTGAATGTGTGTGTCATCTATGTCCGAGCCTAAAAAAAGCCTCTGCGTGGCCATCGTCGAAGATGACCCCTATATCTCGGACCTACTTACCATCAGGCTTCGCATGGCCGGCTATGACAGTTTTGTTGTCGATAATGGCCTTCTGGCTCCTAGCGTCATTGCCGATCGAATGCCGGATGGTATATTTCTCGACCTAGGCTTGCCGGGGCAAGACGGGTTTGCTGTCCTGAAGTCCCTGGACACCAATGAACTGACGCGGGCCATTCCGGTGATGATCATTACAGCACACGGCGACCGGCAGGAAAAAACGCGTGCAGAGGCACACGGTATTGTGCATTTTCTTGTCAAGCCGTTCAATGATCAGGAACTTCTTGCCAGAACATCGATTATGCTCAACGAGGACGGGCCGCGCAGATTAATCGGCCCCGTGACATACATCTGAGTCCCAGATCAACGACATTATCGGTGTCGTATGCGCTAAACCTCCTCAGGGCCTCATGCCTTCAGTGATGATAAATCCTGATCCCGGCGATAAATCACGCGCAAAATTGCCGCCTCCCTATGCTCATACCTCAAAAAAGACTGACACATCCTGCCGGATAAGGTGCGGTTGGTC
>NZ_GL883081.1:170320-225786 GCF_000204015.1 Asticcacaulis biprosthecium C19
CTCGAGCGCCGACGCATGGGCGGCCCCGAAGGCTCCTCGCGTAAGCTCGGGCGGCCAGGAAGCGTTGTTTGGCGCCCATGCCAACCCACAATGAGTGAAGGTCATCGTGGGTTGGTATTACCTATCTTTTTGATGACTGAGCCATCGCGCCGCGGTCGTCAAAAGCGTTGCGGGCTTCACCGGCTTTGCGACAACATCGTTCATTCCGGCGTCGATGGATCTTTGTTGCGCGTCTGCAGGATTTGCTGTGAGGGCAATAATAGGGACGACGGAATTGCGCGCATTTGAAATTCGAATGCCCGCGGTAGCAAGATATCCGTCCATCCCTGGCATGTTAATATCCATAAAAATCAGGTCAAAACTATGCCTGATGGCGACCCCCATAGCCTTATCGCCATTGTCCGCCGTCATCACGTCGTAGCCTTCTGACCTTAAAACAGTCGTGACAAATTCACGGCTGGCATCATCGTCGTCAACGACCAGGATCCGGTTGTGCGTCATCAGTTGGGCATTGTCCTCGTCGGGAACAAATTCTCTTTGCCCCATCTCGGCATCTCGCTTGATCGGGATGTCAACAATGAAACTTGTCCCATGACCGACTGTACTTTCCACGTTGATAGCCCCGTCCATCAACTCGACCAGTTGACGGCAAATCAAGAGACCAAGGCCAGTGCCAGTTTGCGTCTCGCCCGCTTTGCGATCGACTTGGCTGAATTTCTTAAACAGTTGGGCCTGCCCCTCAAGGCTAATCCCCGGGCCGGTATCGGAGACCGCTATTCGCAAAGTAGCACCTTCAGCGGACGCAATAGGTACCGCCTTAACCTCGACATGCCCCTTAACCGTGAATTTAATGGCGTTACCGATTAGGTTTTGAAGAATTTGTCGGAACCGGATCTCATCCAGCAACATGGCTGACGGTAAGTCATCTGCGACATCGACGCGGAGATCCAGTGATTTTGCTTTGGCTTGGACGGTGAGAAGGCCGGTCACATCGTCGATAATTGAGGCGACGTTGCACGCCGTCGGTTTGAGGCGAAGCTGACCGGCATCCATCTTGGCGTGATCAAGAATGCCGTTAATCAACGTCAGCAGGTTGTGACCTGCGGAATAAATTCTCTGGCTGTACCGAGCATTTTCACTTCCTTCAGGGTTGAGATCTGCCATGAGACCGGAAAACCCGATAATGCTGGTGAGGGGGGTTCGTATTTCATGGCTCATTGTCGCAAGGAAATTTGCCTTGGCCTCCGCCGCCACTTCTGCCTTTTCTCGGGCTACGACCAAGGCTGCGTTGGCCTCTTCAAGTGCGAGTTCCTTGGTTTTTAATGCCGTGATGTCGGTAACCAGGACGTAAAAACCACGCACAGCACCGTTTTCATCGCGATCAGGAAGATACTGCGCCCACGTATAGCCCGTCGCACCATTTGCCTTGGTCAGGGCCCTCTCAAAGCTCTGCTGCGCCCCGGCAAGCGCCCCCAGTATATAGCGCTCGTTTCGGGCAAAGAGCTCAGGGCCCATCAAGCTGGGCATATCGAGACCGATCATCTCCTCGGCGGTTCGGCCGAACCATTCTTCATAGGCGCGATTTGCAAACCGACATACCAGGGTATTGTCCCAATACGCCACCATTCCCGGCATATGATCAGCCAGAAGGCGGTGGCGGGTTTCACTGGCCTGGATGCGCTCCAGCGCTTCAACCGTTTCAGTGACGTCGCGGACGACATCCTGAAAGCCTATAATCCTGTCGGCGGCGGCATCAAAAATCGGACGAGGGTTAGCCTCCATCCAACGCAACGCGCCATTGGCATGTCGAACGCGATAGCGCACCCGCAATGGACGCTTCCAATCCCTCTCACGAAGATAGGTCGCGAAGACAGCAAGGGTACGATCATAGTCTTCGGCGTAAATGAGATCCCGGGTTGACCTGCCGACAAACGAGTCCGGACGATATCCCAAAATTTCCTCGATTGACGGCGAGAGGTACTGGAACGTTCCCTCAAGATCAAAGAGGGCGACGATATCGTTGGATCGCTCTGCCAGAAGACGATACTGCGCTTCACTCTCTTCGAGCTTGACCTGGGCGGCGACCAGATCGGTGACATCTTTAAAAACGCCGAAAATCGCTACAGCCTGACCGGCATGGTCGAATTCGCCAAGACCAACGGAATCGACAATGCGAACATCACCCGTATCGCGCCGTATCAGGCGCTTTCGGAAACTAAAGGTTGCCTTAGATTCCAAAGCTTCGGCAATGGCGCCTGCCACGGAAGCTCTGTCGTCTGGGTGGTAAAAGCTGATGCCATCATCAAGATTGGGTTGGTACCCCGCCGGATCACAGCCGTGTATTGCATATACCTCCGGCGACCAGGTCGATTGCGTGGTTTTAAGATCGACGTGCCAGTGTCCCACCTTGGCCAGCTTCTCGGCAAGGTCGAGGTAGGCTTGCCGGCGGTCCAGAAGGCTCTTCGCCAGGAGGAATTCCTGCGTGAACCCCCTGCGCCCCTTGGCTGGCATGAACGAAAACATGTCGACGCTGGCGCCATTCTTGAGCCGTCGCATTGCGCTAGCCGTCACGGGCACATTAATATTGTCAGGTCCGACAATGTCCAGTTCGACTTCATGCACACTTCCCGTAAGAGCAAGAGGTGGCAGAACATGAGATCCCATCACGAAGTTAGAGGGCCGCGTCAGAAGCCTTCTCAGGCTTACCCCGGTCAGTTCATGAGTGGCTTTACCTGCCATGGCCGCGAAGGCAAAATTGCAGCGCAGGATGTGCCCGCCCACGTCACAGAGCGCCAGACCGCAGGGCGCCAGATCAAAAAGCTCAGCGTCGTCATTTAGGTAAGGGGCTTCCGCTGGCTTGATCAATGGAATATCGAAACTCTTAGGGTTCAGCTCTGAGGTAATTTCGAATCGTTTCAGCGACGAGGTCTGGCGCACTTATATGCGGGCAATGTCCCTCGGAATGAATCAAAGCAAGTTGGGCATTTGGCATGGTCGCTTGCATGTATTCGCCAACCGTCAAGGGCGCGATGGCGTCCTCATCGCACTGTAGAATGAGTGTCGGGGTCGCCACGCCATCGAGATCAGACCTGTGATCCGATAGAAACGTCGTCCTGGCAAAATGGTGCGCTATTTCGGGGTCGGTGCGGCAAAAGCTGGATTCCAACTCCAGGGCCAACTCGGGCCGGTCGGGATTCCCCATGATGACCGGCGCCATTTGCGCGGACCAGCCACGATGATTTATCTCGAGAAATTCCAGCAGTTCTTCCAGAGATTCACGGGTGAAGCCGCCTTGATAGGCGCCGTCGTCAAGATAGCAGGGCGAAGGACCAACCATGATAAGATGTTCGAAGAGTTCAGGGCGCTTCTTCGCGGCGAGCAGCGAAATCATGCCGCTGACACTATGGCCGACGACCGTAATCCCGCTCAAGTTCAGAGCGTCGCATATGGAAATGAGATCGTCGGCGTAGCCTTGTAAGGAAGCGTACTTGGACTTTACAAAGGCCGAGGCGTCAGAATTACCCGCGCCGATCTGATCGTACAGAATGACTCGGAAATTTGGCTCAAAGTGGGGTGTGACGAGCCGCCACATATTCTGGTCGCACCCATAGCCATGAATAAAGATCATGGGCGTGGTGCCAGAACCTTTCTCAGTAATAGCAAATCGTTCTGAGATCGACATTTTGGGCCTCGACAAAAAGTGAACTTGGAGGATACCGCTCAACTCTCCAAGCCATGGTTAAAATAGCGGCTTTCAATTAATTTTTTCCATGGGGCGATCAGGCATTTCGCAAATTATCGGTATTCAGCGCTTAAACTCCGGCCGGAACATGTAGCCCACCGCATAGACAGTTCGGATCAATTCCTCCTTTTTGGCGCCTTCGGGATAAGCGTCATTAAGCTTCTTCCGCAAACGAGATATGACAGCGTCCAGAGCACGAGGCGTTGTGTGCTCATGAAGATCCGCCATACCGGAGAGAATTTGCTCGCGTTTTAGGGGGCGATCGGGATGGTTAAGGAAAACCCGCATCACTGCGAGCTCGGCTTGCGACAAGATCATCTGATGTCCCGAGGGGCCGATCATAATCCGCGAAACGGTGTCCAGGCTCCAATTGAAAAAATGGGTCCTCGTGGTGCCGGCGCCCGGCGCGCCGTTGACGGCATGCCTGCCTATGACGATGCGGATACGTGCCGCAAGTTCGTCGGCATTGAATGGCTTCGAAACATAATCCTGTGCCCCTATTTCCAAACCCTTCAGTCGATCAATGTCCTCACCGCGCGCGCTGAGCATGATTATGGGCGGCCCCTTGGCACTCGAGACACGTTTGCAAATTGACAGTCCGTCCTCGCCCGGCATCATGGCGTCCAGAACAATAAGGTCTATTCTCCGGGAAGCCAGAATAGCATCCATTTGGCGGCCACCATCTGCCGTAAGCACATGGAAGCCTCGAAGTGCCAAGGAAATTTCCAGTAGTTCGCGAATATCGTCCGTGTCGTCTACGACCAGTATCGTCGCCATCTCGAATTGTGATAAAGCGTTGCTCACGGGACTTAAGCCATAGTCTACGTTGGAGAATCAATTGGAAAATTCAATTGTGGGTCGTTGTCTTCAAGGTATTTGCTATATATTTCAAACAAAAAAATGAATTGCGACAAAGGCGTAAGATTCGCTTGGCCGTGGGCGTAGCTCAACCTGTAGCATTAAAACTTTCGGAGATCAAAAAACAGCCAACAACGTCGCTTATTGAAGGCCACTTTCAGAAAAGTCCCTCAATCAGCATATTGCCCCCTCAACGGCACATATGATACAGCACAATCCCGCTGGTCGTTGCCACATTCAGGCTGTCGAACCCGCCGTGCATGTCGATCCGCACGGACGTGCATGCCGCCATGACCTCGGGCGCCAATCCCGGCCCTTCCGCCCCGAACAGGAAGGCCGATCGTTCTGCCGGCGCCACGTCATCCAGCACAACCGCCCCTGACGGACTCAGCGCATAAGGCGCCACGCCATGCGCCGTCAAAGCCTCAACCAGATTCGGCACCCGGATATGCGGCACCTGAAATACCCCGCCGACGCTGACGCGGATGGCCTTGCGATACAGCGGATCGCAACAGGCCGCGTCCAGAAGCACCGCGTCGACTCCGAACGCCGCCGCATTGCGCATCAACCCGCCCATATTGTCGGTATTGGCGATCGTCGACAGGGCAAGCACCCGCACCCTGCCCGGCTTCAAAACCTCGCCCAGACCCGCAGGACCGGAATATCGCCCCAGAGCCAGATAACCACGATGGATGGCAAATCCGGCGACCTGATCCATAATCGCCTGATCGACAACATAGACAGGCACATCCCCAGCCTGAGAAATATCCAGCATTTTCAAACGATCGGGCGTCGTTAGCACACTTATACAAACGCACCAGGGGGACACAAACAACCGTTCGATCACCACCCGGCCCTCGGCCATAAACAGCCCCTCCCGCCCCGTCAGGTCGCGGTCCTTGACGTCGCGATACAGCCTAAGCCGCACATCTGACGGGTCTGTGATGGCAATGATCTCCGTCACGGCTTGCCTCTCTCCCTTTCCTCTGGCATATTGTGATCACAATCTCACGATACTCCGGCGGTTCATCCGCGGACCTTGGGTCGTATTTGGTTCATTCCCAAATGCTCGGTTGAGTGTCATGATCCGTTCACATCATGAGTCCCCGAGATCAAAATGTCGCACGACAGCTATATGAAATCCAAGAACAAACGTCACAAGATGACGTTCGCCAAACGCGGCGCCCGAGACCTGGAAGAGGCCAGAGGCTGGCTGATGAACCAGAATATCGAAGAGATTGAATGCATGATCCCCGACCTGGCCGGTGTGGCGCGCGGCAAAATCATGCCGTCGAAAAAGTTCCTCAGCGCCCCTTACATGAACCTTCCGCTGGCGGTCTTCTACCAAACCATCACCGGCGACTATCCTGATCTGGAAGGCGTCGTTGGCACCGTCCAGTCCGACACTGACATCTTCCTGAAGCCCGACTTCAACACCCTGGCCGCCGTGCCGTGGGCCCACGACCCGACCGCCCAGGTCATCCATGACGCCTTCCACCCAGACGGCCGCCCGGTCGAGGAGAGCCCGCGCCAGGTGCTGCGCCGCGTCCTCAGCTACTACACCGCCAAGGGCTGGAAGCCGGTCATCGCGCCGGAGCTGGAATTCTACCTCGTCGAAAAGAACGTCGACCCCGACTATCCGCTCAAACCGCCGATCGGCCGCTCTGGACGACCGGAGACCGGCCGTCAGGGCTATTCGATTGCCGCGGTGAACGAGTTCGACGCCCTGTTCGAGGACATGTACGAATATTCCGAGAGCCAGGGCCTGGAGATCGACACCCTGATCCACGAATCCGGCGTCGCTCAGATGGAAATCAACCTGCGCCATGGCGATCCGCTGGAACTGGCCGACCAGGTGCTCATGTTCAAGCGCACCATCAAGGAAACGGCGCTGGAGCACGACATCTACGCCACCTTCATGGCCAAGCCGATGGCCCAGGAGCCGGGCTCGGCCATGCACATCCACCAGTCGATCGTCGACGCGAAAACCGGGCAGAACCTATTCTCGGACCCCAAGACCGGCGAACCGACCGAGGCCTTCTTCTCCTTCATCGCCGGCCAGCAGAAATACATGCCCGCGATCACCTCGCTGCTGGCGCCCTATGTCAACTCCTATCGCCGTCTGGCCAAGGGGTCGGGCGCCCCGGTCAACACCCAGTGGGGCTATGACAACCGCACCGCCGGCTTGCGCGTGCCGCCAGCCGACCCGGCCAACCGCCGCCTCGAAAACCGCATCCCGTCGTCCGACGCCAACCCGTACCTCGCCATAGCCGCCGTCCTGGCCTCCGGCTATCTCGGCATGGTCGACAAGCTGAAGCCCGCCGACCCGGTCGGCCATGACGCCTCGACCCTCCCCCAGGGCGACCTACCCTATTCCCTGGTCCAGGCCATCATCAAGCTGGAACGCGCCCAACCCATCATCGACATCCTGGGGCCGCAGTTCGTCACCGCCTATTCGCGCGTCAAACTCTTCGAGTACGAGACCTTCATGCAGACCATCAGCCCCTGGGAACGTGAATTCCTGCTGCTGAACGTGTGATGCCAGATCTGAGCATTGCCAATACGGGTCACCCGGCAGGGTCATGGTATGCTGAAACCGCCGATATCCCGGCCTTCCCTACCGTCGAAGGCGAGATCGAAACCGATATCGCCATCGTCGGCGGTGGCTATACCGGACTGGGCGCCGCCTTGGAGCTTGCGCGTCAGGGCATAGACTGCGCCGTCCTCGAAGGCGGTCGCATTGGCTCCGGCGCCTCGGGCCGCAACGGCGGTCAGGTCCATACCGGCCAGCGCCTGGATCCCGAAACCCTGGAAAAGATGTTCGGCGAAGACATGGCGCGCCAGTTCTGGACCATGGCCATGGACGCCCGCGCCCACCTCGACGCTCTTATTCGCGATCAGGCCGTCAACTGCGACTTCAAACCCGGCCTGGTCCATGCCTGGCACAAGCCGCGCTTCGAAGCCGATGACCGCGCCTATGCCGACTTTGTCAGCAGCCGCTATGGCTACGACAAGCTGTCCTTCCTCGACAAATCCCAAACCGCCACCGAACTGGGCACGGACGTCTATCACGGCGGGCTGGTCGACGCCGGCGGCGGCCATCTCCACCCGCTGAAACTGGCCCTGGGCATGGCCCGCGCCGCCCAGTCCCGAGGCGCCAACCTCTATGAAGACAGCCGCGTCCTTCGCTACGAAGGCACCAGCCTCACCCTGACCAACGGCCGCCGTGTCAAGGCCAAACGCCTGCTGATCTGCGGCAATGGCTATATGGAAGGCCTCAGCGAACAGATCGACGCCAGGGTCATGCCGATCAACAACTTCATCCTTGTCACCGCCCCGCTGCCCGACAACACCATCCTGCCCAGCGACTACGCCGCCGCGGACTCACGCTTCGTCGTCAACTATTGGCGCCGTACGCCCGACAACCGGCTGCTGTTTGGCGGCGGCGAGAACTACACCCCTTGGTTCCCAAAGGATATCAAGGCCTTCGTCCGTCGCAACATGCTGAAAGTCTACCCGCAACTCAGCGACGTCGAGATCACCCACGGCTGGGGCGGCACCCTGGCCATCACCATGACCCGCGCCCCCTTCGTCCGCCGGCTGGCGCCTGACGTCCTGGTCAGCGCCGGCTACAGCGGCCAAGGCGTTGTCCTGGCGCCCTATTTCGGCAAACTTCTTGCCCGCGCCGTGACCGGTGATTCGCGCGACATCGACCTGCTGAGCCGCCTTCCCACCCCCGCCTTCTTCGGCGGCCGCATGCTGCGCTGGCCCGCGCTCGTGGCCGGGTTGAGCTATTACGCGCTACGCGACAGGCTTTAGACAGCACGCGACGGAATAGGTGAATTCCGTTTCGCGCAATACCATTTTTAAGTTTGCGTTAACCTTCAAAAACCTACTCATTGTGCGGTGCAATCGTTTGGAGGGATTACTGTGCAAGAGGCCAGCGTCAGTCTAAAGGATATCATCGCCCACTCCTCCCGTGCCCGGGCGATTATGTCGGGCAAGGTCAACGATATCCGCTCCGTCAATACGGTGCTGCGCATGCTGGCATTAAACGCCCTGATCGAAGCCCGTCGCGCCGGCGAGATGGGCGCCGGCTTCGGCGTCGTCGCCGACGAGGTAAAGGCCATCTCCGGCCGTGTCGAGACCCTGTCCAAGGACATGGCGGTCGAGCTTCTGGGCGAAATCAATGCGCTGGAGAAACTGACCCAGGACATGGCGCTGGCCAGCCAGGGCAACCGCCTGACCGACCTGGCACACAATGCCATCGAACTGATCGACCGCAATCTGTATGAACGGACGTGCGACGTCCGCTGGTGGGCAACCGACTCCGCCTTTGTCGACGCCGCTCAAAGCCGCGACACGACAACCTGCCATCACGCCTCCAAACGTCTGGGCGTCATCCTCGACGCCTACACGGTCTATCTCGATCTGTGGCTGTGTGACCTCGACGGCCATGTCATCGCCAATGGCCGGCCGCAGACCTACGACGTCACCGGCCGAAGCGTCGCCAACCTTCCATGGTTCCAGAAATCACGAAATCTTGCAACGGGCAATGATTTTGCTGTCGACGACGTCACCGCCAATCCGTGGCTCGGGGGTGCCCAGGTCGCCACCTACGCAACCGGCGTCCGTAAGAACGGCGACGCCGACGGCAAGCTGCTCGGTGTGCTCGGCATCCACTTCGACTGGGCGCCCCAGGCTCAGGCCATTACGCAAGGTGCGCGACTTTCCGCCGACGATCGCAAACGTTCCCGCGTCATGCTGGTCGACGCCCGCAGCCGTATCATCGCCGACTCTCAGGGCAAGGCCTCGTTGAACGAGAGCCTGAACCTGAAGACCGAAGGCCGCGACCACGGCCACTACACCGAACCGGACGGCACAGTCACCGCCTTCCACCGCACCCCGGGATACGAAACCTATCAGGGATTGGGCTGGTACGGCGTCATCGTCCAGAAGGCACCATAGATAGCGCCGACCGATCAGGAGCGTTTGTTACCGGCTGGCGCGGAGGGCAGTTCAGCAAGACGCTTTTGCATTGCGCCCGTCACGCCCGCCAAGGTGGTTTCGAGTGTGGCTGGAAAAGCTTCGGGGTCGAGCGTGACCTGGAAAGTCTTAGTCGAATAGCTCTTGCCGCCACCCGCCAACATGCCAATCATCGTGCCCGCCACGTCACCCAACTTTTCTCCGCGTGAGGTAACGTCCTTGAACGCTGTGATCGGGGTTGTCGCGGGTACCACGACACGGTCGAGATACAACTCCTGACGCCCCTGGCTGGGGACGGGATTGGGCATGAACCACAGCTTCGTCCGACTGGGGATAATCGTCATGACCGCCTTGCCGTCGATACTGACCGAGCCACTGCCGAACAGGTTGGAATATTTGCCACCGCCTTCTGAGGAGATGTCGACAAAGCCAACGGCCAACTCGACGCCCATAAGTGCCCCCGATATCTGCGCCGGAATGGCTTGTTCCGCGAAGGCCCTGCCCATGGTGTCACCAAATCCGAGAGCGACCGACACGCCGCTGAAACGGGTGTCCTGGGAAGAGACATAAATGCCTTTCCCTGTCGGCCCATAAAAGGTCGACTTACCTTTTCCAGAGGTTTTGGTCTGCCACGGCGACGGCTGAAAGCTCGGCTTGAGCTTCTGCCAGCCTGCGCTGGCCTCGACCTCGGCGTCGGGAACGAGCACATAGCCGCTGGCCGTCAGACCGGCGAGAAAGTCCGTGTAAAGCCGGTCGACGGCCGCCTGCACCGCCTGCGAGTTGACGCCCTCAACGACAAAGGTCGAGTCGGCGACCGCGCCGGAGCGGTAAGAGCGATCTTCCACGACCTTACCGGCCTGTTCAACCAACTCGACACTGAAGAATGGGGGAGCGATGCGCCCGCCTTCCGGCAGGGCAAACTTGCCGTAGCGGGCAAGCAAGGCATCGGCATTGGCCAGACCGTCGGCCGCCGATCCAATGGTGACGGACGGCGGCGCCTTGTCCTTCTTGGCCGCAAATGCCGGAGCGGCGACGAAAGCGGCAGTACCCGCCAGCCCCGTCAGGGCGGCACGGCGGGAAAGATTTTGAATCGACTGCGTCATGGAAACTCCCGAATGAAAACGCCGTTACACATGTGTGTAACCCTTGGACGCTTCATTGCAGCGGTTCAAATGACAAACATCGTAAGGTGTTGATTTACCACAGGCGGAAACGGCCGAGTCCCAGGAACACGGGCGCCAGGTCGATCCCGAGCGCCCCGGTAATCGCCAGCATGATCGGCATGATGATGCGATAGCCAAAGAAGAACACCAGGACCAGCAGCGCGACAATCATCAGCCCGCTCACCTGTGGCGAAACAGCGTTTCGCCAGCGCTGGGGCAGATACGGGCTGATAGCGCCAAACCCATCCAGGCCGGGAATGGGCAACATGTTGAGGATAAAGGCCGTCAGCAGGAAGAAAAAAAGGACCATCAGCGAGACGAAAAGCGCCGGCAGCCCCTGCAGTGCAACGGCGCCGAAATAGACCAGAACCGCACAGATCAGTGTCGCCGCGGGCCCAGCCAACGAAATAGCCGACTGATGCCACCGCTTGCGGATCAGGTCGGTGCGAATCATGACCGCCCCGCCTGGCAGGCCTATCCCACCCATGACCAGAGCAATAATCGGCAGGATCAGCGACGTCGGGCCGTAAAAATAATGGCGCGGGTCCAGGGTCAGGTAGCCACTGCCGGCGACGGTGTAGTCACCGAACTTCGAGGCCACAAGAGCATGGGCATATTCGTGCAGGCACAGGCTGATCAGCCAGCCCAACAGCACGAATACAAACGTCAGGAGGGCGAGATCCGGCGCCAGGGCAAGAAGAAAGCCCGTCGCAGCAAAAGCGGCGAGCAGGCCAATGAAGAGCCAGCTTATGTTGTTTTTCATAGGCGATAGATGACCTGTTCGCGCCTGGGATGCAAGCGCCTACAAGGCCCGCAGAACCGGTTCAGCCTCATTCAGCGATTGGTGCAGGATGTCGACCAGGCGGTCAATTTCCGCTTCGGTGATGATGAGCGGCGGACACATGACCAAGCTGTCCCGGATACCGCGAACCATCAAACCGTTCTTAATGCACAGGTCGCGGACAATCGGTCCTGCCGTGCCCTCTTTGCCGGTAAAACGCTTGTTAGTACCCGGTTCAGAGACGATTTCCACCGCCCCGATCAGGCCGATTGAGCGCGCCTCTCCGACCAACGGGTGGTTCTCAAGACGTTTTAACACCTTGGCCAGGTAAGGCCCGGTAACCGTGCGGGTCCGTTCGATCAGGTCTTCGTTTTCCATGATCTCGATATTGGCCAGGGCCACGGCGCAACAGGTCGGGTGGCCGCTATAGGTATAGCCGTGCACGAAATCACCACCGTGTTCGACCAGGGTATTGACGATCTCGCTCGACACGCCGACAGCGGAAATCGGCAGGTATCCAGACGACAGCCCCTTGGCCATGGCGATCAGGTCGGGCTTGATCCCCCAATGCTGGTGGCCGAACCAATGACCCAGTCGACCAAAGCCACAGATGACTTCGTCACAGATCAGCAGGATGCCATACTTGCGGCAAATGGCCTCGACCTTGGGCCAATAGCTGTCGGGAGGAATGATAACGCCGCCGGCGCCCTGAACCGGCTCACCGATGAAGGCGGCGACATTCTCCGCGCCGACGCCGAGAATACGTTCCTCGATCGAATTGGCGACACGTGTCGCGAAGGCGTCCGGATCTTCGCCGAAGCCCTCACCAAATTGATAGGGTTGCAACACATGCTCTACGCCAGGAATCGGCAGATCGCCCTGCTCATGCATGAACGTCATGCCGCCCAGCGACGCACCGGCTACCGTTGAGCCGTGATAGGCATTCTTGCGCGAAATGAAAATTTTGCGCTTCGGCTGGCCCTTCAGCGCCCAGTAGTGGCGGACGAGACGGAAGATGGTGTCATTGGCCTCGGAACCCGATGAATTGAAAAAGACGTGGGTCAGGGCCGGATTGGAAGCCTGCATCTTCTCGGCGATTTTGGCCGCGAGCCGCACGGGCGGCGGTGTCGCCGTCTTGAAGAAGGTGTTGTAGTAGGGCAGTTCCAGCATCTGCTCATAGGCAACGCGCGCCAGTTCGTCTCGGCCATAGCCGACATTGACGCACCACAGCCCGGCCATACCATCCAGGAGCGACTTGCCTTCGGCGTCGGTGATGGTGCAGCCCTCGGCACGGGTGATGATGCGCGACCCGCCCAGTTCGCGTTGCAATTTGTAATCCGATTGCGCCGGCAGATGGTGCGCCAGGTCGAGACGGCGCAATTCGCCCACGTCATAGTTTCGGATAGGCTTTTGGACAGGCAGGGTCATGGCGCGCTCATTAAAAACTGAGCGCCAATCTGATTCTAAATTTTATCGAAAGTCAAATATTGTGATCACAATTATGCGTGTTCCGCCACGGGCGCCAAAATGGATTGCCCACGTAGGGCGCGTCCCATCAGGCGGAAGAACTGCTGACTTTGCGGATGACGTTCCACCTGCCATTCCGGGTGCCATTGCACGGCAAGAAGCTGGCAGCCGCCGATATTAGCGCTGACGGCTTCGACCAGGCCGTCGGGCGCAATGGCCTCGACGACCAACCCGTCCCCCAACCGGCCAATGCCCTGATAATGCACAGAATTGACCCACATGCGGTCGGCGCCGTAAACCCCGTGCAGAACCCCGCCGGGCGTCAGGCTTACGTCGTGGCCGTGGTCGAACATGGCATCGAACGACGCCTCATCCGGGGCGTGGTGCGCGATCATGCCATTACCGCCACGACCGACATCGGTGCGCAGCGTGCCGCCCAGGACCACATTGATTTCCTGAAAACCGCGGCAGATGCCGAAGACCGGTTTGCCGATTGTGATCATGCATTCGATCATGGCCAGAGACACCGAGTCGCGACCGGTGTCGAACGGCCCGGCACAGGAGTCGCTGCCGTAAAGGTGCGGTTGCAGGTTGGAGGGCGAACCGGTCAGCATCAGGCCATCAAGGCGGCTGGACAGGGTGCGCGACACCTCGGCACCTGTCGGCGGGATCAGCAGGGCGTGACAATCACCGAACACCATCGCGGCGCGGACATAGCGCTCCATGACCGCATGGGCGTTCTCCACGCCAACGGTGCGGTTACAGGCCATGATGCCAATGACAGGTTTTTCCGTCATGATGTCAGGTCCAGGCGGCAAAAGATATCGTCCGGTGCCATCACCGGAAACCCAAAACGTAACGCATTACGGGGGATTTGGACATAACCATTTTTCGCGTAAAAGCCGAGTGCGCCGTCGAATTTCGCAATCGTGCCCACAGTGATGTCATCCAGACCGCGCAGACGGGCCTGCGCCAATAGGCAATCCATAAGGGCCTGACCATCGCCCGGCCGCCAGGGGCGAATCATCATCAGCTCAGAAGCACAGCCGGGGAGCAAGCATGGAAGCTGAGCCACACCTTTTCATCCCAGGTAAAATCCTCCTGATCCCAGCGCGTCAGGTTCGGCCGCACCACCTTGACCAGGCTGCCGCCATTGATCTCGACCTCGAAAATGGTCTCGCTCCCGAGATAGACCAGGTGCTTCACCACACCCGCAATGACGTTGTAACCCTCGGGCGCGTCCTCAACCTTGGGAGGCTTGTCGGTCCGCTTGTGCATCTCGATCTTTTCCGGCCGCACGGCCGCCCAGACCGTGGTGCCGGTGGCGCCGGTGACGCCGTGGTCGAGATAGATCGGCCCGACGTCCTTGGTATTGATGATGGCATGATCGGGCTCATCGACGTCCAGCGTGCCCTCGAACATGTTCACACTGCCGATGAAGTCTGCGACGAAGCGCGAATTGGGGAATTCGTACAAATCAGACGGGCTGGCCACCTGCTGCAGCAGCCCGCGGTTCATGACGGCGCACCGCGTCGCCATGGCCAGGGCTTCGTCCTGGTCGTGGGTCACCATGATAAAAGTGATGCCAACCTTTTCCTGCAAGGTGGTCAGTTCGGTGCGCATCTGGTCGCGCAGCTTGGCGTCCAGGGCCGATAGGGGTTCGTCCAGCAACAGCACGCGCGGCTTCTTGACCAGGGCGCGCGCCAGAGCAACACGCTGGCGTTGCCCGCCCGACATCTGATCCGGTTTGCGCGGGCCAAAACCGCCCAACTTGACCAGTTCAAGAGCCTCTTCGGCGCGGCGGCGGCGTTCGTCGCCAGGCACACCGTCCATCTTCAAGCCGTACGCAACATTGTCCAACACGGTCATATGCGGAAAGACAGCGTAGGACTGGAACACCATATTGACCGGACGCAGGTTGGGCGCCGTGGTCGACATGTCCTTGCCGTCGATCATGACCCGGCCTTCGGTTGGCATCTCGAACCCGGCCAGCATGCGCAAAAGCGTCGTCTTGCCGCAGCCTGACGGCCCCAACAGCGAAAAGAACTCTCCCTCGTTGATGGTCAGCGAGACATTGTCGACCGCCGACACCTTGCCGAAGCGTTTGGAGACATTCTCGAATTGAATAATCGGTTTTGTCACTTTTTCTCTCCGGCGCCGCCATCATGGCCGGCGGTCAGGGCGCTGGACCCCTGGAATTTGAGGGCAAGGAAGGTCAGCAGGACGGTGACGACGATCAGTATGGTCGAAGCGGCATTGACCTCCGGCGTCACCGAGAAACGCACCATCGAATAGACCTTGACCGGGAAGGTTACCGTATCCGGTCCTGCTGTGAAGAAGGTGATGACGAAATCGTCCAGCGACAGAGTGAATGCCAGCAAAGCGCCGGCGATCAACGACGGCTGGATATGGGGGATAACAACATCCATCAGGGCGCGGAAATCCGACGCCCCGAGGTCCTTGGCGGCCTCCTCGAGCTCCCGGTTGAAGCTGCCCAGGCGGGCACGGACAACGACGGCGACGAAGGGAAAGCTGAACGAGACGTGGGCGATAATAATGGCCCCCAGGTTCAATGGCCACGGCAAACCCTGCGGCCATGGCAACACCTTAGCGAAGAAGACCAGCATGCCGACACCGAGGCAAATTTCGGGTACCACGATCGGCACTGCCATGGTGCCATCGAACAGGGTCTTGCCGCCGAAACGGAAGCGCCACAGCACGATCGCCGCCATGGCGCCGACGACCAGCGAAATAAGGGTCGAGAAGAAGGCAATAGTCAGCGAATTCATGAAGGCGATGATCAGGCTCTCATTCTGGAAAGCCTGTTTGTAGTATTTCAGCGAAAAACCGCTCCACTGTGTGATGCTGCGGTCGTCGTTGAAGCTGAACAGCATCATTGTCAGAAGCGGCGCATACAGGAATATGGCGACTACGACCAAAGAGAGCTGGATCGGCCACCGGCGCAGATATTCCAGCGGCGCGGGTGGAAGTTTGCGGGACGGCGACTGGCTCATGCCCGCCCCCCTTGAGACCTGGCCTGCGACCGAGCCTGGAAGACGCCTTGCAAAGCAATGGCGATGAAGGTGAGATAGACCAGGATGAAACTGAGCGCCGCGCCGAACGGCCAGTTATTGGCGCGTTTGAACTGCGACTCGATGACATTGGCGATCATCTGCGACTCCGGCCCGCCCAGCATATCCGGCGTGAGATACGAACCCAGGGCCGGGATGAAGGTTATGAGGATACCCGAAGCAATCCCAGCCCCGGCCATCGGCACTACGACGTTGAACATGGTGCGGACGTGACCCGCGCCCAGGTCCAGCGACGCCTCCAGCAGTGAGCGGTCGAGACGGTCAAGCGCCGAATACAGCGGCAGGATCATGAACGGCAGATTGACGAAGACCAGGCCGAAGACAACGGCGAAGTTGTTATTGAGAAGCGGCAACGGATCGAAGGCACCCAGCGCACCTCCGCTTACGCTGTTGATCCCGTTGTGCACGCTCTCCAGCCCCATATTGACGAAGCCCTTGGTTCGCAGGACCGCAATCAGGGCGTAGGTCCGCACCAGCAGGTTGGTCCAGAACGGCAGCATGACCATCAAAAGCAGCCACGGCTTCCATCGTTCCGGTGCGAAGGTGATGGCCAATGCGACGGGAAAACCCAGCACCAGACAGATGAAGGTCGTCAGCCCGGCAAACCAGAAGGACTTGAGGAACAGATTGACGTAAAGAGCGTCGCTGAAGTCGAGCCACCTAAGGCCCTTGAAGATCTTGCCGTAGTTCGACCACGTGCCGGTAAAGGCGACATCGACCAAGCCCTGGTTTTCACCGAAACTGTACAGCCAGACGATGCTGAGAGGCGCGACGAAGAAGATGACCAGCCAGAATAGCGGGGCGCTCAGGAGGGTGAAAAAGAGCCCTTTTGCCTGGCGCCATGACTGTTCCATCTGAGTCGCCTCTCTCTTTGCTTACGCTTCTTCTTCGGCCGGCATGCCGGCAGCGGCCCGCACGCGGGTGATCAGTTCTTCCATCTTCTGGGCCTGTTCGGCGCCTTTGAAGGCAGCATATTCGCATTTTGCCAGGATATCAGCGGGCGGGAAGATAATAGGATTGTTCTTGTAGTCGTCTGGCATCAGTGCCTTGGCCGCCAGGTTCGGCGTCCCGTACTTGATCTGGGTCGCGATCTTGGCGCCGGCTTCGGCGTCCAGAAGGTAGTTGATGAAGGCGTGAGCCTCATCGGGGTTCGGCGCATCAGCCGGAATCGCCAGGGTGTCCGAATTGAACTGCGAGCCTTCGACCGGCACGACGAAATCGAAATTGGGCTTCTTGGCCTTAAGTTGCGCAAGGTCGCCATTGTATTCGATAACAATATCGACCTCTTCGTCCTCCAGAAGAAGTTGGCCGTCGTCATTGTGGAACTTCAGGATATTGCCTGCCTTAACCTGCTTGGTCAGCACAGCCTCGACCTCGGCCAGGACCTTGTCGTCGATGGCATTGACGCTGTAGCCGAGATACTTGGCGCACAGGCGGACCAGATCGCCGGATTCCGACAGCCAGGCGATTTTCTTCTTGTAGGCGTCCGAAGCGAACACCCACTTCCATGAATTCGGGATCTGGCCGTCCTTGATCTTCGCGCTGTTGTAGCCGATGCCCAGCAGCAGCCAGGTATAGGGCATGGAAAACTTGCGCCCCGGATCGTAATCGGGGTTGAGGAAGGAGGGATCGATGTTCTTGATATTTGGGATCTTGGTGTGATCCAGCGCCTTCAACAGGTTCGCCTGACTCAGGCGGCTGACGAAGTCGTTCGATGGCACGATAACATCGTAGCCGGAATTACCCTGTTTGATCTTGGCGAACAGTTCGTCATTGCTGGCGAACAGGCTCATATTGACTTCGACGCCGTTGGCTGCCTTGAAGTCATCCAGAGTCGTCGGCCCGATATAGGTATCCCAGTTGTAGAAGTTGATCTTTTTCCCGGCCGGCTTTTGCGCATCGCACCCTGCCAGCCCAGTGAAGCTGATACCCACCGCAGCGGCGCCCGTGGCGGCCAGGATGGAACGACGTGACATAATCGAACGATTGGCACTCATGGACCTGTCTCCTTGTGAAGCTGCAGCCGAAATCCGCCTAAGACGATACGCCAGAGGAATACGGGATTAACAACCTGTCAATCCCCAAATGTGATCACAACACGGACGAAACGTATTTTCTCGCAATTGCGTGCTTTATGCGTTGCGCAGATACCAGTCGTAATCCAGCGACGTAATCTCTTCGTAGAAGCGCGCTTGCTCGGTGCGCTTGACCTTGACGTACATGTCGACGAAGCGGTCGCCGAGATAGTCGCGCAGAACTGCGGACTTGTCGAGATAGTCGACAGCGGCGAACCAGTTGGTCGGCAAGGTCGCCCCGGTTTCCGCCGCGACGGCATAGCCGTTGCCGACCACGGCCGGGCCGGGATCAGTCTTATGCGAAATGCCGTAATGGGCGCAGGCCAGGATAGCGGCCAGGACCAGATAGGGATTGCCATCGGCGCCAGCGACACGGTGCTCGACGTGTCGCGTATGGGCCGGCCCGGCGGTGACGCGCAATGACACGGTACGATTATTCACCCCCCAGGTCAGGCCGACCGGGGCATAGGAATTGGCCTTGAAACGCTTGTAGCTGTTGGCACCGGGCGCCAAAATACCCATCACGTCGGCCAGGTGATCCTTCATGCCGCCGATCATGTTCAGCAACAGCGGCGATCCTTGCGGATCGGCGTCAGCGCACAGGTTTTTTCCGTCCTTGTCGGCAACACTGATATGGACGTGGAAGCCCGAACCGGCGCGGTCGGCCCAGGGCTTGGCCATAAAGGTCGCTTCGATACCCAGCGACAGAGCTACACCCTTGGCCAGGCGCTTGTACATCACCGCGTCGTCTGCAGCGCGCAGGGCATCTGGTTTGTGTTTCAAGGTCAGTTCGACCTGGCCCGGCGCGAATTCGGAAATGGCGCCTTCCAGCGGAATGTTCTGGATGTCGGCGGTTTCCCAAAGCTGCCGGAAGAAATCACCGTGGGCTTCGATCTCGGGCAGGCCGTAAACCTGGATGCCCTTCGGGGTCTCTCCCGTCGTAAAGCTGGTCGCCGGCAACAGTTCCCCGTCATGGCCGCGCTCGATATCGACGAGATAATATTCCAGTTCGCACGCTACCACCGGGGTCAGGCCGTCGGCTGCGTATCGGTCCAGCACCCTTTGCAGCACATGACGCGGATCGAGGTCGTTGGGCGTGCCGTCCAGTTCGTACAGCGACAACATGACCTGACCGACATCGTGACCCAACCACGGCGCCGGCACCAGGGTGCCCGGAACCGGCCGTGCCACGCGATCGGCGTCACCGTCTTCCCAGACCAACCCGGTGTCCTCACAATCGGCGCCCAGGGTGTCGACCACCAGGATCGAGCCTGGCAGGAAGCGGCCATATTCGTAGATCGGCAACAGTTCATGGCGGCGCAGGCGCTTGCCCCGCGGCACGCCGGTCATCGAGGTGAACAGGATCTCGAAATAGACGATGTGCGGGTGGGCATCGAGGAAGGCCTTAGCCTCTTCAACGGTAGCGACCATGGGGTGCGGTGGAAAATGCGGTGCTTGACTCATCGCGAGCCTCCTTTTTTGGTGTGCGCTAACGCTTCGCTCCTTGAGCGCAAGGTAGCGACCATGGGGTGCGGTGGCAGGCTCATGAGAATTCCCTGTAATGGTGCCCAAAGGCGTCGACGGCGTCGACCAGCCGGTCGATAGCCTGAGTCTGCGTTTGCGGCGAGATGAGCATCATATTGTGGAACGGCGCAATCAAAACGCCGCGGTTGATCAGAAACAGATGAAAAGCGTCCAGCAGGTCGTGGTCGAGGAAGCGGCGCATGTCCTGGGCATTGCGCGGCCGCTCCGGTGCAAAGACCAGCTCGACCCGGGCGCCGACATGAACCGTGCACCACGGCAGGTCAGCAGTCACGCGATCAAGGCCGGCAACAAGATACTCAGCTCCGGAAAGCATGCGATCATAGGCCGGCTGGGTGGCGATCTGCGTCAGCACCGTATGGATCGCGCGCATGACCAAGGCATTGCCGGACAGGGTCGTGCCGATCCCCGACTGTCCGGGACCAATCCGCGCCTGGGCCTCGTCCATGCGGGCCGCAACCTCAGACGTCACACCCCAGACAGCCGCGGGAATCCCCCCGGCGATGGCCTTGCCGACGACAAACATATCAGGCTTGAGGCCATTCGCGATACAATAGCCGCCCGGCGCCGACGAGAGGGTATGGGTCTCATCCATCACCAACAACGCACCGCGCCGCGTGCAAAGATCACGAAGAGCCTCCAGATATCCGGCGTCGGGCCGGATCATGCCGCAGTTGGTCATGACCGGCTCAGCCAGGACGGCAGCGATATCGCCTGTCGCGAGAGCCGCTTCCAGTGCCGGCAGATCGTTGAAAGGGACAACCGTCGTCGTCCTTGTCTGGTCGTGGACCTGGCCGATCAGGCCCGCCTTGTTGGACGGCACGCCGTCATAGAGGGCAACAAAACAGTCTTCGACCATGCCATGATAACAGCCGTCAAAGACCAGGATCCGGTCGCGCCCGGTGATCGCGCGCGCCCAGCGGATCACCGCCCTATTGGCGTCCGATGCCGTCGTCGCCACCTGCCACTGGTCCATGGCAAAGCGTTCGCGCAACAAATCGCCAACCACATTGGTCAGCGGCATGGGCAGCATATAGCCGACCCCCCGCCCTGCTTGGTCGGCGATGGCGTCTGTAAGTTCCGCCCTCGCATGGCCAAACATGGACGGCGTATCGCCAAGGCAGAAATCGTCGTAGGTGACGCCATCGACATCGGTCAGGGTGGCGCCGGAAGCAGACTTCACAAATATCGGAAACGGTGACGCCCAGTCGCGCATCCAGTGCATAGGCACGCCCCCGCGCCACGCCGAAGCCTGTTCAGACAAGGCTTTCGACAGCGAATGCGCCGACGCGAACACTTCGCGTTGTTGCGAAATGAAGTCCTGTAAGGTCAAATGTCCCCCAACCCACCGTAGGAGATGTATTTGATGTTGAGGTATTCCTCCATGCCTTCAATGGCGCCTTCGCGGCCAATGCCGGATTCCTTGACACCGCCGAACGGCGTAACCTCGGTCGAGATAATCCCGTCGTTCATGCCGACCATGCCGTACTCCAGATGCGCCGCCACGCGCATGGCGCGGCCGATATCGCGGGTATAGGCATAGGCGGCCAGACCGAACGGCGTGTCGTTGGCCAGGCGGATCGCTTCGTCTTCGGTGTCGAACTTGAAGAGCGGCGCGACGGGGCCGAAGATCTCGACGTCGAAAATCTCCATGTCGCGCGTCACACCGGTTAGAACGCTTCCCTCATAGAACAGGTCGTGCGCCTTGCCGCCGGTCTCGACCTTGGCGCCCTTGGCGACGGCACCGTCTACCAGGTGCTGCACCTTGTCGATGGCCTTCTGGTTGATCAGCGGCCCCAAGGTCGCATCGTCCTGCCAGCCAGGTTCCAGCTTCATCGCCTTGACCTTATCGACCAGAGCCGCCGCAAACCGGTCATAGATGCCGGCCTGGACCAGGATACGGTTGGCGCAGACGCAGGTCTGGCCGGAATTGCGGTACTTCGACGCCAGTACGCCTTCGATCGCGGCATCGATATCGGCGTCGTCGAACACCAGGAATGGCGCATTGCCGCCCAGTTCCATCGACACCTTTTTCATGGTCGGCGCACAGGCGGCATAAAGCAGCTTGCCGACCGGAGTCGAACCGGTAAAGCTCAGCTTTTTGATCCTCGGGTCCGACGTCATGACCTCCCCGACTTCCTTGGCCTTGACCGAGGTGATCATCGAAATTACGCCATCCGGGATGCCAGCCTGCTTCGCCAGCAAAAACAGAGCCAGGGCCGACAACGGTGTCTCTTCCGACGGCTTGATCACGACGGTACAACCCGCCGCCAGGGCCGGCGCCACCTTGCGCGTGATCATTGAAATCGGGAAGTTCCACGGCGTGATCGCGGCACAGACCCCGACCGGCTGACGGATGGTCTGCAGGTGCTTGCCCGGCAGGGTCGCCGGAATGGTGCGGCCATAGGCGCGCTTGGCCTCTTCGGCAAACCATTCGATGAAGGACGCGCCATAGGCAACTTCCCCGCGCGTCTCCTTCAGCACCCTGCCCTGCTCCAGGGTGACCAGAAGCGCCAGTTCCTCCTGATGCGCCAAAACCAGACTGTTCCAGTTTTTGAGAAGGATTGAGCGTTGCTTGGCAGGCTGGCGCGACCACGCCGCAAAGGCCGCATCGGCTGCCGCGACCGCGGCGCGGGTTTCGTCGGCGCCGTGGGCCTGAACATAGCACAGTGGCTTGCCGGTCGCCGGGTTGAGCACGGCGAACCGATCGGGCGCCTGCTCCATAAAGATGAGATCGCCCAAAAGCGCGCGGTGTTTGTCAGTGAGTTGCATAGATCAGGCCTTGAAACTGATGCTGACCGCCTTGAGGTCGGCATATTTGTACAGCGCATGTAGCGACCGGTCGCGGCCGAAGCCCGACTGCTTCACGCCTCCGAACGGTGAGGTGATGTCGCAGGCGTCCCAGCCATTGACCCAGACCAGACCGGCCTTCAGCGCACTGGCCGCCCGCATGGCCCTGTTGATATTTGCGGTCCATACCCCCGACGCCAGCCCGAAGACGGTATCATTGGCGATTTTCAGTGCCTCGGCTTCGTCCTTGAAACTCAGGACCGAGAGAACCGGGCCGAACACCTCTTCCTGGGCCAGAACATTCTGTGGCGTAATGCCATCGATCAGCGAAGGTTCGACATAGAAGCCGCCGCTGTCGGCGTGAATCTGCTGACCGCCCATGATCAGACGGCCGCCTTCGGCCTGACCGCGCTCGATATATTCCAACGCCGTATGCATCTGCCGCGACGAGATCATGGCGCCGAATTGTGTTTTGGAATCAAAGGGATCGCCGACGCGGATCGATTTGGCGACGGCGGCGACTTTGGCCACGAAGTCATCCTTGATGCTCTCTTCGACCAGCAGACGCGACGCGGCCGTACAGACCTGACCCTGGTTGTAGAAGACGCCCCAGGCGGCATTGGCGGCGGCGGTATCGAGGTCATCACAATCGGCAAAGACGATCTGGGGCGACTTGCCGCCCAGTTCCAGCGACACGCGCTTCAGATTGCTGTCGGCCGAAGCCCGCATCAGGGTCCGCCCCACCGGCCCGGAACCGGTAAAGGTGATCATATCGACGTCCATATGTAGCGCCAGGGCCTGGCCGGCTTCGTGGCCCAGGCCGGTGACAACATTCCAAACGCCAGGCGGCACGCCGGCTTCCAAAGCGAGTTGCGCCGTATAGAGAGCCGTCATTGACGACAGTTCCGCCGGTTTCAGTACCACGCTGTTGCCCATGGCCAGGGCCGGTGCCACCTTCCACATCGCCATGTGCAACGGGAAGTTCCACGGCACGATGGCGCCAATCACCCCTAAGGGCTCATGGACGACGTAGGACAGGCGGTCGCCCGGTGTCGGCGCGACTTCGCCATAGATCTTGTCGATGGCTTCGGCGTAGTAGCGCGTGCTCTGGATCGCCAGAGGAATATCGACATTGCGCGCGTCGGAAATAGGTTTGCCGGTGTCGAGGCTTTCCAGCAGGGCCAGGTTTTCGGCGTGTTCCGCCATCAGGTCGGCCAGACGGTGCAAGATCTTCTTCTTGGCCTTGGGCGCCAGCTTGCGCCAGCGTCCATCCTCGAAAGCTGTACGGGCCGAGGCCACAGCTCGGTCGACATCGGCGCCATCGCAGGCGGCAATGCGGTTGATCAGGGTGCCGTCGCGCGACGACCGGTTGTCGAAGGTCCGGCCCGACGCCGAAGCCACTTCCTGGCCTTCAATCAGAGCCTTGTCAGGCTTGGCGATAGTGGCAACGGCCGCCAGGACACCGTCCAGCGAATCAACAGAGGTTTGCGGCGCGGAAACGGGCATGGCGAAATCCTTGGCTTGTGATCACACTTTACACACTGTGGACCCCGGCAAAGTCAAGCCGCACACGCTGGATTTGCGTTCACAGCTTGGTCAAATCTGGCGCCGGCTCTCCTTTTGCACGGGCAGCGGCTGTCAGGCGTACCCATTCGTGTTCGTCAGATGACAGACGCTCCAGCATCTCTACGGGCGCACTGGGGCTGCGGGCCATATCGAGCCGGATATAGGGATCAGGGTCGCGAGAGAACACCTCAATCAAATCTGGCGTCCTGTGAGTTAACCGCTTCGAAGCAACGCGAGCGCGGACGCGACGGTCAGGGTCGCATGCCAGAATACGCAAAATCTCGGCCGGTACGGTTCTATTATGAGCCACCCATTCTCGCATGTCTGGATAATCACGGATAACATCGAGCCAAACTTCGATCGTCGCCGGTTCGACATGAGCACGTTCGTAGTCTTCCTGCTTGTCGGACGTGCGAAGCCTGACGAATTCGGCCGCCGTCGCGATCACTTGGCCCGCCGGCGCTTGGGTTCCGGTTCAGCGCGCGAACGAATAACGTCCAGCATCATCTCCATGCCTTCGCGAACATCCGACTGCATGGAGGCGCGAACGGCCTCCGGATCACCGCTTTCGAAGGCGGCGATCATGTCCTGGTGATGGTCCTTGGGCAGTTGCACCGTCCCCAGACGGCCGAAGACAACCCGCATGAACGGTCCGACCTGCAGCCACAGGGTCCGTGCCAGGTCATAAAACAGGTCGGCATCGGCCTGGGCATAGATGCAGAAATGGAAATCCTGGTTGGCTTGCATATAGCCGCCGACATCGCCGCTCGACAAAGCCTTCATCAGCTTAGCGTCGTCGTCTCTCAGCCGGCGGATCGCATCCTTGGTCATGCGCGGCGTCGCCAGGGCAGCCAGTTCGGGTTCAACCCATTCGCGCGCCTTCGTCAATTGCAGGACTCGCTTTTCGGTCAGGTCCGGCACGCGTAAACGTTTGTTAGACGGCTGTAATTCCAACGCTTTTTCAGCAATCAATCGCCGGACAGCCTCACGCACCGGCATGGGCGACACGCCGAGATTGGCGGCTAAGGTACGCAGTGATACGGGGTTTAGGGGTGGGATCTGCCCCTTGATTAAGGCATCGGCCAGGGCGTCATAGACCTGGTCGTGGACTTTTGCATCCCCGCCCGCTGTGTCCAGACTGACTACGCGCATTTCCTTCGTCCTGCCTCTTGTATCGAACGCGTCGATGTGATCACAATATACGCGCTTTCGCCGATAAGAGAACCACTATGAACGCCCCCGTCCTTGATAATTTCTGGATGCCATTTACGCCGAATAAGGTGTTCAAGGCAAAGCCGAAACTGCTGACCTCGGCCAAAGGCATGTTCTACACCGACGTGGACGGCCGCGAGATTCTAGACGGCGCCTCGGCATTATGGTGCGTCAATGCCGGTCACGGCCGTGACAAGATCACCCAGGCCATCCAGAAGCAGGCGGCGGAGATGGACTTCGCGCCCACCTTCAACATGGCCCACCCTTTGGCCTTTGAGTTCGCCCACGAACTGTCAAAGATGCTGCCCTACGATCTGAAGCGCGTCTTCTACACCAATTCCGGGTCCGAATCGGCCGACACGGCGCTTAAGATCGCCCTCGCCTACCAGCGGGTCCGCGGTCAGGGCGCGCGGACCCGGCTGATCGGGCGTGAGCGCGGCTATCATGGTGTCGGCTTCGGCGGCATCTCGGTCGGCGGGATCGTCCGCAACCGCATGTATTTCGGCAGTCTGCTGACGGGCGTCGACCACCTGCCCCACACCCACGGCGTCGAGGGCAACCTCTTCGCCAAGGGGCAGCCCGAGCACGGCGCCGACCTGGCCGACACCCTGGAGCGGATCGTCACCCTGCACGATGCCAGCACGATCGCGGCGGTCATCGTCGAGCCTGTCGCCGGATCGACGGGGGTGCTGGTGCCGCCCAAGGGCTACCTGCAACGCCTGCGCGCCATCTGCGACAAGCACGATATCCTGTTGATCTTCGACGAAGTCATCACCGGTTTCGGCCGACTGGGGACAGCCTTCGGGGCGGATTATTTCGGCGTGCGGCCTGACATCATGTGCCTGGCCAAGGGCATCACCAATGCCACCGTGCCCATGGGCGCCGTGGCCGTGTCGACGCGGATCTACGACACCTTCATGCAGACGGCCGATACGCCGATCGAGTTCTTCCACGGCTACACCTACTCCGGTCACCCCCTCGCCTGCGCGGCTGGCCTGGCGACCCTTGAAGTTTACCGCGAAGAGGACCTGTTCGCCCGAGCGGCCTCGATGGCGCCCTACTGGGAAGAGGCGATCCATTCGCTGCGGGACGCAAAGCACGTGATCGATATCCGCAACCTGGGCCTGGTCGGCGGGGTCGAGTTGGCTTCCCGGCCGGGTGCTGCGACGGCGCGGGCGTTCGAGGCCTTTGACCGCTGCTTCGACAAGGGTTTGATGATCCGGGTGACGGGCGACATCATCGCTCTGTCGCCGCCGCTGATCCTGGAAAAGACGCATATCGACCGGATCGTCGAGACCCTGCGTGCGGCTTTGGCTGAGGTGGCGTAAGGGGTTCACCACGGAGACGGGCAGCGGTTCGCGGTCGACTCTATTCCACGATGCGCTGATCTGATTGGGGCTCCAGCTTGCGATACTGGTTCGGCGACAGCCCCGTCACCTTCCGGAAGGCCGTGTAGAAGGTTGAGCGGGAATTGAAACCCGACGCGTAGGCGATTTCGAGGATCGATCGTTGATCCGACAGAATCAACGGTTTCGCCGCGGCAATTCGCCATGTGTTGATATAGTCGAAAAACGTCACCCCCAGGGTCTCATTCAGGGTCTGAGACACCAGATTGGGAGCCGCGGCCGTCCGCCGCGACAATTTATCCAGAGACAGGTTCGGATCCATATAAAGCTGTTCATCGCGCATAACCCGCTCCATGCGCTCCGCAATACGCTGGGCATTGTCCGCCGAAAGCGCAGACTTGGCGTATTTTTGACCTAGGTCGACGGGGGTTTGCGGCGCGTCGTCGCTCGCCTGAGGCAGAGGACGGAGTCGTCCGGGTGACAAGCCGAAAGCCGTCAGGAGCATCTCAACGCAGATCGTCAGAAGCAAGACCCACTGAGGTGAAGAGACACTATTTTGGGTCAGGTTATCGCTCAGCAGGGACAGCGCGACGACGCCCCAAAGCAACACAAGCAGACCGATGAGCCCCTCGACCCAGCGCATTTCGAAACCGGCGACATTTGACAACAAATCACGCAGCCGCGCCCGGTACGCCACCAAATGACGCACTATGGACACCAGATAGCCCGCCGACACCACGTTCCACACAAGGATCAACCCGAAGCTTGCCAGGGCGAGAGTTGCCGGAAAGGCTCCGTCCGGCATGACCCCACGCAAAAGCATGGCGCGCCGGTCGTCGTCCGGCAAGGCCCAAAAGCCCGCGGTCACCACCCCACCCAGCGCGGGTAATACAAGATGCCATCGCCCGTCCCCGCCCTTTTTGGCAGATTCGCCTCCGTCATCTGATGTCATGGTGGCCATCTCGAGCACATATCTATGCAGGACGGGAAGAAGAGCGAACAGGACCGGCAGCAGGACCGGGAGATAGAATACGAATCCCGACAGCCAAAGATTGGCCATAAGCGGTGTCGCTGACATGGCCCCCAACAGGGCAAAAACGCCGGCGAGCCACCGGCCCTCCTCGCCGCGCCGGGCTCGAAGGGCGGCAACTGCCCCCGCCAAACTGATACCCAAAGCCATGGCCGCTAGGCTGGTTTGGATGAGCAGATTTTGCGTAACAAGACTGTGGCCCAAGACCAAGGCTGTCGCTGCGTCAGGCATTGCCATCTCTTCGCCCTTGCTTGTGGTGAAACCGGCATCCGGATGATGTCCATGCGCCTACACGTGCCACAGTCCGGGCCGATCGGACAAGACTGCGAACTGTCCGGCCCGTCACGCCCGGACGACGTGGTGAGCGTGAGCTGCGATAGCGAGTTGATACCCAACGCCCCAACACGAGATGGCTGACCTATCCTATGAGCATATTAACAATCATGCATGTTGCGGCCGGCTCTCTGGCCGTAGTCGCGGGCGCTATAGCGCTTGGCGCGCCCAAGGGCCGCCCGGTCCATATTGCCGCCGGACGAGCCTTTGTACTGACGATGGGGCTGTCTTCGTTGCTGGGGGCAGGTCTGGGCCTGATGCTGGCCGACGCGCACTACATCACCTTCCACGCCGGTGTACTGGCCACCTATCTGATTGTCAGCAGTTGGATGGCGGCGCGCAACCGATCGGGAAGCGTGAACGGTATCACCGTCGTTCTCGCCGCGCTCAATGGCGCGAATTGCCTGGCGCTCACTCTGATTGGGGTGGTGGCAACGGCGTCTGGCGCCGCTTTCCTGGGTTATCGCGGGGAGAACTATCTGTTTCTGGCCGGCATGGCAGCTCTTGCGGTTGGTGGAGACGTCAACCTGATCTGGCGCCGAACTCTGTCCGACCGGCATCGCATTGCACGTCACCTGTGGCGCATGTGTTTGAGCTTTTTCATTGCAGCGGGTTCGGCCTTCACCGGTCCAGGGTCCAAGGCGCTTCCGAAAGCGCTTCAGGAGTCCGGCCTGCTGTCCCTGCCCGAACTGATTATCGTTTTGCTGATGGTCTTCTGGCTGGTCCGAACCCTGTGGCAAGGTCGAGCCGCAACGCCGAAGGCCAACCGATGAAGGAACCAGCATTTCTGGCGATCGCGCACCTCTGGGTCGGCTGCATCCGCATCGTAGCCGGCTATATCGCCTTGGCCGCTCCCAAGGGCAAAACCCTCCACAGGGCTGCCGGAACCTGCTTTTTCGTCACGATGATCCTTCTGTGCGCCAGCGGTCTGTGGCTCAGTCTTGCGCGGGATATCCTCTTTACGGTGTATTTGTCGTGGCTGGCTTTTCACGCCGTGGTGACAGGTTGGGCAACCGCGGCTTCGCGCCACAGCTTCGCCCGCGTCATCACCTACCTGTCGCCTCTGTCATCGCTCACCATGATGGCTGGCGCGGTAATCGGCGCCTTTCGGGCGGCGAGTGCCCCGGACGGCATGCTGAATGGTTTGCCTCCCGGAGCCTTCCTGGCTATCGCAGGTATAGCGTGCCTTATCAGTGGACTGGATGGCTTGTTTATCTTCCGGAGCTTCCATCATGGCGCCCGGCGAACCGCACGTCATGGCTGGCGCATGGGCTTTTCGATGTTCCTGGCAAGCGGGATCTTCTTTTTTGGAAATACGCGATTTCTGCCTGAAGCTCTGCACCACCCGGTCTTTCTGGCGACGCCGGTCCTGCTGGTCGTCTGTCTTACCGCCTGGTTCGCCATCCGCGCACGTTTTCAGACGCGAGCCTAATTACCAGAATACCTTTCTGTTGCCTCTGTCCTGATAGCTGCCGACCTCGCGCCTACGCAATCCCAGTCATGCCCTTCATCATGAGCACGGCAATGAAGGCAAAAAACGCCATACAGCCGATCACATTGAACACCTGCGGCTTCAGCACCTTTGGCACCAGCAGCACCCGCGCCAGAACCACGGTCGCGACGAAGCCCAGGGTCAGTTGGCCGATCAGCGGTGCCTTGCCCAGTTGCGTGATCCCGGCCAGCAGAAACATCACCACCATAAGCCAGAACAAACCGGTTGCCACGACTCGCAGCGAGTGCCACATCGCCTTCAAAAACAACACCTTCAACCTCGTTTTTTGGGTTCGGCAAGAGAGCCTTAAACCTATTGTCCTTTTATACAGCCGGCGTCTAGATTTGGATGCGTGATTTCGGAGACCGGGCATGTTCAATCTGTCGCAACAATTCGACGCCCTAAAGCAGTCCCTGGTGGGCTATGTCCTGATGCTGGCGGCCGCCATCATCGGTTTGATCTGGATCAGCTTCGGCATCTACAATTGGGCGACCGCCATACTGGGCCCGGTCTGGGGGCCCCTGGCGATCGGAGCTGCTTTCCTGCTACCGGTTGCCGTCTACGTCCTGATCAAGATCGCCCAGCCCGACGACAAACGCTCAAAGCAACAACGCATGTTCGATGAGGCCTTTGCCGCGTCTCCGGTAGGTTCGCTGTCCAAGATGATCGAGACCATGTCGGTGCATTCGCCCTTCCTGGCCGCCGTTACAGCCATTGTCGGCGGGTTTGTCGCCGCGCGCTTCCCTCAGTTTCTGTCGATCCTGTCCGAGCTTGTCATCGCCGGCGGCGATGAGTTGACCCGCTGGAAGTCCGGCAAGTCCGAGCGCGCCGCTTACAAGACCGCCGAATATGACCGCAAAGCGACACCGCCGCCGCCGCCCGACGTCGAACCGACGCGCAAGCGCCGCGGTAAAAAGGCAGATGCGGACTTCGACATGTACGGAAGTTGAAAGACTGTTCGAGATGCAGTCTTTATGAAAGAAGCGCCGGTTCGTCCGGCGCTTTTTTGATCTTTGAAATCGGTCAGGCTGAGCCGAAAAGGGCTGGTTTCGAGAACCGGAGCGGAGCGTACCGTGCTCAAAGAGCGGAGCGTTAGCACGACTCAATATGCAGTAGGTGAGCACCGGAAGCGCAGAAAACGGCCCTTTGCAGGCCAGCATCACCGATTTTAGAGGTCTTCCTTAAGGATGGCCATTTCGAAGAGGTATGACCCGGCTTCGTCTTCATCGACGTAGACCACACCGACGAATTCCTCGCCGATGAACACCTCGGCCGAATCCTTCTGCTTGCGGGCCTTGATTTCGAGGCCCTTGGTTCCGAACGTCCGTGTGAGATAGTCCTGTACCTTGGTGATTTCAGCAGGGGTCATGTGGTGTGGCTCTCATGATGGCCCGGAGGTCTTGTCCTGGTCCGCCCCCGGCTTATCGGGCGACTAAACCACAAATTCCCCTGGGCAGGGATAAACTTTTCTGTGACAGGAGCCTTAGCGTTCAACGCATTTACGGGCAAATGCTTATCGCGCTTATCCACAAGGCGGGCGTGGATTCGCACGCCCGAACGCAGCGCACTCAGATCGAATAGTCGTAATCGATATCCGGCATGGTGTGGTCCATTTGGCGCGCCGGATCTTCGCAGGTCTTGCAGTTGACCAGCTTGGCGGGCACCCCGGCTGCGGTGCAATGGGCCGGCACGGGCTTCAACACAACAGAGCCGGAGGCGATCTTGGCATAGTCGCCGATCGTGATATTGCCCAGCACATTGGCGCCGGCGCCCAGCAGGACGCCGCGGCCGATCTTGGGGTGACGGTCGCCGCGTTCGGCGCCGGTCCCGCCCAGGGTCACGCCTTGCAGGATCGAGCAGTCGTCGCCGACCACCGCAGTTTCGCCGATGACGATGCCCGTGCCGTGGTCGAGGAAGACACCCTTGCCGATACGGGCAGCCGGGTTGATATCGATCTGGAAGAGCTCCGACACACGGCTTTGCAGGAAGTGCGCCATGGTCGACCGGCCCTGGTTCCACAGCCAGTGCGACACACGATAGATTTGCAGGCTGAGGAAGCCCTTGAAGAACATGAAGGCCTGGAGATAGCCCTTGGCAGCCGGGTCGCGTTCATAGACGGCCTGCAGGTCGGCCATCGCGGCCTCGACCAGCGACGGGTCGGCGGCATAGGCCTTCTGCGCCAACTCGCGCAGGGTCATGCCACGCAGGGTGTCGTCGGCCATTTTGCGGGCGATGTGGTAGGACAGGCTGGACGCCAGGTCGTCGTGCGACAGGATGGTCGAGTGCAGCAAGGAAGCCAGCGCCGGCTCAGCCGCCAACGTATCCTGAGCTTCCTGGCGCAGGTTAAGCCAGATCGGCTTGTCGTCCGGCGTGATGACTTCGAAAACCTGAGCCATAGTATTACCTCAAAACGGCATCCGCCAAATGCGCCGGCAATTCGCCGCTAACCGCCATATGGTGGACCCGTAATACACTTGCAACGGTTAACCCGTCGCGAACCTGCCCCATAATAACAGCTTTGAGCAACTGCGAAAAGGGAACGCGCGCGGCGAACAAATTTTCGGTCTCGTCCGGCTCGACCTCGCCGGGCTTAAGGCCGGTCGCGAGATACAGGACAGCGACCTCGTCCGTCACAGAATTGGACATGTCAAAGCGAAGGATCTCCTGCCAATTGTGCGCCGTATAGCCGGTTTCCTCGCGCAGTTCGCGTTTCGCGCCATCCAGCGTATCTTCACCCTCCGGAACGCCGCCCTCCGGCATTTCCCAGCTAAAGGTGCCGAGCGCAAACCGCGCCTGACCAACCAGGGCGACCGTGCCGTCGTCGAACAACGGCAGGACACCGACCGCGCGATTGGCGAAACGAACGAGGCCGTAGTGGCATTCGCGGCCGGTCGGTGCGATGACATCGTGGCTTTCGATACGTATCCACGGGTTTTCAAACACCACCTGGTGACGCAGACTTTTCCAGGTCGCGCGCTGGGCGGCAGTAGCTTCATCGTCCCACGGCGGGAGAAGGTCGGTCATGACGAGCTTTCAGATGGATGGGAACCGCGAATGAACGCGAATGAACGCAAATAAGAACACGTGGCTTTCGCGAAGGTCAGTCGAAGAATCGTCACTTCAGCAAAAATATTCGCGTTCATTCGCGTTCATTCGCGGTTCCAAACCTATATAGTCGCAGACAGACTCAGCAAGGACTTTCCATGCCCCTAAGCGACCGCTCTCTGGCCCTCCTCGATACGCGCGAACCGGAATTCGGCCAGGCCTTGCCGCAGAAGCCATCTCCCGACGTTCTGGAGGCCCTGTTTTTCCGTCGCAGCGCCCCCGCCCCGACCTTACAGGCGCCGGGACCATCACCGGACGAGATTGACCTGCTGATCCGCATCGGCCTGCGTGTGCCCGACCACGGCAAGATCGGTCCCTGGCGCATCGTACGCTTTACCCCCCAAAGCAAGGGCGCGCTTGTCGAAATACTGACCGCTCTGGCGGCGAAACAACCGGAGCCCGGCAAGGCACTGGCGGCTTTACAAAAGCTGTCCATCCCACCCGAGGCCCTCTTGGTGGTGTCCTCGCCGATCCAGCCGCACAAGATTCCGCTATGGGAACAGCAATTGTCAGCAGCCGCCGTATGTCAGACCCTGCTGATCGCCGCTGGCGCCATGGGTTATGGCGCCAACTGGATCACTGACTGGTACAGCTATGATGGCGAAGCCAAGGCTGTGCTGGGCCTGGCCGCCCATGAAAATGTCGCAGGCTTCATCTACCTCGGTACACCTTCGGAAGCGCCACTGGAACGTGACCGGCCGAGCTACGACGAACGCATAGGTTGGTGGTCGGGGGAATAGGTTCTCTCAGAACAGGCCACACAATTCGGCCGGCGTGGCGGTCTTCTTTTTCCACCGCTGAAAGATTGGCGACGCCAGGCCAGTGGTTGCCAGAACCTCTCCAAAGCTTTTCCATTGCCCCCCGTGTGGCTGCGTCAGAACGCATCGGTCATTTGCGTGTCACGCTGTAGCGCGCGGGCGCGCTCGGACTGCACCCAAAGCCAGGTCACACACCAGGCCGCGGCGATCGCGGCGACACTGCCGCAGGCATAGGCGACGGCGAAGCCCGGCCACTCCGGCAACGGTATAAAAACCAGGACCGGTCCATAGACCGCGTAGAAGACGGCGATAAAGGCGAGATAGCCGCGCAGCGGCAGGAACTGCTTGCGGGACAAGCCCCAGATCTCCGCCAACAGCCAGTACGGCGCCAGGATAAGATGGCCATAGCCCTCGATCAGGCCGAACGGACCGGTGATTTCCAGGGCCTCGGGGCCGGCCGTATACAGCAGAACGGCGGCCACCAGGCCGTTGGCAGCCGCCGGAACCAGGAAGGCGACCGCGGCGCGGGCCGCCATGGTGCGCCAGAGGGCCTTCATCCCCGGCCCCGGTAGGTTGCAACACCGAAATCGGGCACCAAAACGCCCTTGGGCGGTTCAGATGTCTGCCAAAAGACGTCGATCGGAATGCCGCCGCGCGGATACCAGAAGCCACCGATCCGAAGCCACCGCGGCGCCAGCAGGTCGCGCAGGCGCTTCGCGATATGAATCGTGCAGTCCTCATGAAAGGCGCCGTGATTGCGGAAACTGGTCAGGAACAGTTTCAGCGATTTCGATTCAACCAGCCAATCGCCGGGGACATAGTCGATGACCAGATGAGCAAAGTCCGGTTGACCGGTAACCGGGCACAGGGAGGTGAACTCCGGCACAGTAAAGCGCGCGACATAGTCGACATCGGCATGGGGGTTCGGCACGCGTTCCAGCACGGCCCTGGCCGGGTCGTCGACTGGGCGCGCATCTCCACCCAGTTGCGTCAGGTTGTCGGTATAGTGGCTCATGGCTCCCTATTTATACCCAACCGCTTTAAGCGCAAGGGGGGCGCGTATCGCGACGAAATTTACCTTTACGTTCACGTCAATTTCTGGCTAATTACGGGCAAAAGGAAACGTGTCATGATCCCGACCTCCCTCGCCCGCAACCTGCGTTTTCCCGCCATTGCCGCGCCGATGTTTCTGGTGTCAGGCCCGGAGCTGGTCATCTCCACCTGCAAGGCCGGCATGATCGGCACCTTCCCCGCGCTGAACCAACGCACGACCGAAGGCTACGAGGACTGGCTGAATACCATCGAGGCTGCGCTGGGCGACCAGGATGCATCTTTTGGCGTCAACATGATCGTGCATCCGACCAATTCACGCCTGCTGGCTGACATGCAGGTCACCGTAAAGCACAAGGTGCCTCTGGTCATCACCTCGCTGGGCGCGGTCAAGGATGTGGTCGATGCCGTCCACGGCTACGGCGGCGTGGTCTTCCACGACATTATCAATGCCCGCCATGCCCGCAAGGCCATGGAGGCCGGGGTCGACGGCCTGATCCTGGTTTCCGCCGGCGCCGGCGGCCATGCCGGCAACCAGCATCCGTTCGCCTTGCTCAATGAAGTGCGCCAATTCTTCAAGGGCACCATCATCCTGTCCGGGGCGCTTTCGACCGGCCAGGACGTCGCCGCAGCTTTGATGGCCGGTGCTGATCTCGGCTACATGGGCACGCGGTTTATCGCCACCACGGAAGCGCAGGCCGATCCCGGCTACAAGCAGATGCTGATCGACACCACCGCCAAGGACATCACCTATACCGACGCCATTTCCGGCATCAATGCCAACTTCCTGACCCCGTCTCTGGTCGCCAACGGTCTCGATCCGACGGCGGCCAAGGATCCCCATCACAAGATCGATATGGACGAGGAACTGAACCCCGAAGCCAAGGCATGGAAGACCATCTGGTCGGCCGGCCAGGGCGTGGGTTCGATTCACGAGGTGCTGCCGGTGGCGGAACTGGTATCACGGCTGCAACAGGAATTTAACTCCGCCGCTCAGGTGTTTGCGTCCAAGGCGCGCGATTTCAATTAACCGGCAACCTGCCGGCATTAGCTGAAAAGGTCCAAAGCCTGTTCGATATCGGCGATCAGGTCGTCGGCATCTTCCAACCCGACATAGAAGCGGATCGAGGAACCGGCCAGATACGGATCGGGTTCGTCGTTCAGCTTCGGCCGGCCGCGGACCTGGGGTTCGCAATTGACCGCCAGGCTTTCATAGCCGCCCCAACTGAAACCAAGGCCGAACAGTTTGAGCTTGTTCAGAAAGGCCTGAGACTGATGGTCGCCATTGCCCTTGAACAGCACCATGAACAGGCCATTCGCAGCGGTGAAGTCGCGGGCGAAGATATCGTGACCGGGGTGGCTTTCCAGGCCAGGATGGACCACCCGCAGGACTTCCGGGCGGGTTTCCAGCCAGCGGGCGATCTTCAACGCGCTGTCGCCGCTTTGCTTGACCCGCAAGTGGAGTGTCCGCAGACCGCGCGCCGCCAGATAGCTTTCGTCGGCCGAGGTGAAGAAACCCCAGGCCTTGATCGTCTTGTAGAGGGCGGCCGCCAAGGCCGGATCCCGGACGCTGACCGAGCCGATCAGGACGTCGCTATGGCCGCCGACATACTTGGTCAGGGCCTGCATGCTGAGATCGATGCCGTGTTCCAGGGGTTTGAACAGCACGCCGCCGCCATAGGTGTTGTCGCAGAGCGTCAGTATCCCCCTCGCCTTCGCCAGCGCCGCCATACCCGGAATGTCCTGGATGTCGAAGGTCAGCGAACCCGGGCTTTCGACATAGATCATCTTGGTCGCGGGTGTCGCCAGGGCCAGGACGTCGGCGGGAGACAGGCGCGAGTCATAATAGCGCGCCGTCACGCCATAGCGCTTCAATTGGGTTTCAACGAAGCGACGGACCGGGGCGTAACAGGAATTGACCACCAGGATTTCGTCGCCTGCCTGCAGGAAGGCAAAGATCGGCACCGTCAGCGCCGCCAGGCCGCTGGGCAGGATAAAGCTTTCCGTGGCGCCTTCCAGGTCGGCCAGCAGCCGGCGCAAGTCGTCCTGAGTCGCCAAACCGTCTGTGCCATAGGTTGGACGGACGTCGTCGTTGTAGAGCATCTCCGCCGACTCAAACAGCACGGTCGAGCCGCGCTCGACGCCGGTATTGACGGCTCTGCGGCTGTTGGCACGGCCGAGGGTGGCCGAGTTCAGGCGGGTGGTCTCTTTCATCTTGAATCTCCTGCCCGCGTTCAACCGTGAAACGGAACTCGTTGCAAGCGATAAGACCTATCCAAAATCGTCAGGACCGCTGATTGGAGCACATCCCGAAAAGTGTGACCACCGCGCGGGCGTCCCCGTTTTCGGATAAAGATGCGCGTCGAAGTAAAGGCTTAGAGCGCCGATCCGATTCTTAAGGATCGCAACGCGCTCTAAGCGTCCAAGCCGTGCCTTTGCATAAAGGCCAGGGCGGCCGGTCCCCACGGCAGAAGCTGGCCGTCCTTGCCACGCAGCGGGAAGCCGTGGGTATTGCCTTCCCACAGGTGCAACTCCGCCGGCACCTTGGCGGCTTTCAGCGCCTCATACATCAGGATGCCATTCTTCGCCGGGACCGACGGGTCATCGGTAGTTCCGCCTACAAACGAAGGAACAGCGTCCGCCGGGACATGAAGTTCGACCGATGCATGCACCTTGACGGCCTCAACGGCTTCGGCGGGGACGTTTTTCAGGATTTCCTGGCGCGAGCCCTTGTGGGCGTGTTCGCCCATGGAAATCACCGGATACATCAGGGCCGCCACCGCCGGTCTAGCGGACAGACGGTCGGCGGCATCGATGGGGGCATAGGTCTGTTCCGCAAACCGCGTCGCCAGAAGGCCGGCGATATGCCCGCCGGCGGAAAAGCCCATGATGGCCAGGCGATGGGGATCGATGCCGAACTGGCTAGCTTGGGAGCGAATCAGTCGGACGGCGCGCTGGGCGTCCTGCAAGGCGACATCAGGACCGGCCGCCCAGGTATCCCCCGGCAGGCGGTAGGTCACGGTAAAGACGGTGTAGCCGAGGCCCGCCAGCCAGGCATCGACCTCACCGCCGGCCTTGGAGACCGCGACTCGGACATAGCCACCGCCGGGAATCAGCAGGACAGCGCCACCGTTGGGCGTTTCAGGCCGGCGCACGGACATCCGCGGCTTGGTAATATTGTAGAAGGCGGTGTCGTTGGGATCGCCACCGGGCTTGCGCAGGACAGAGCGCTCGGTAGCTGTGACCTTTTCGCCGCCCGGTGCGGCGCCCGGCCAGAGGTCCTGCATGGGCAGGCTGGGCTTCAAAGTCAGCGACGCCTCGGTCGGCATCCCCTCCTGAGCGCTGACCTGGGCATTCGCATTCACCTGCGCCCTTGCGAGCGCGGGCGTTGCGGCCAGAGCGGCGGTCAGTCCGAGAAGGGTACGGCGATCCATGACATGTCCTGCTATCTGCGCAATTTCGCGCAACTTAGCTCAGGCGTGCGCAGAACGCACGCCCGAAATCATGGCCCGGTCTGGCAACTAGCCTTCGAGCAGTTGCTTGCTGGCCTTGAGGCAGTACAGTTTATAGAACTTCACCGTCTCATCGCCGGCATTGTACAGAGCTTCCATGTCCGGCATCAGTTCGTTATTGATATAGTCGTCGCCGCTACGGGTCGACACCTTCTGCGACAGCGACACCCAGGCCCGGCCCAGAGTGGTGTACAGTTCCGCGTCTTCGCTCCCCTTTTCCGCCATATAGGCGGCGCCCATCATGGACGCGGCGCAGACCTGAACCGCCTGGTTGCTGGTGAGTTCTGGCTCTTCATGGCGTTGTACCGACGCCAGATCCATCGCCGAAGCGTAAGACGACATGCCGAGCGACAGAACGACGCCGGCAACCCAAACGAAAACTTGCTTTTTCATCGATAACCCCAATTAGCCCCTGTGGATAACGAGAAGCAAGCTATGACGAAAACAGCGTTACGACCACCCCCGTTCAGGGGGTGGTCGATTACAAATGCTGTAAGGTCAAGGGGTTGCGGTAAATCTATGCCGCCGCTTTGTCGTTCTTGACCTTGCCGAACCGGCCGTAGAAGGTCTCGCCCTTGGCCGCCATGTCGCGCAGCAATTGCGGCGGGGCAAAACGGTCGCCATAGGCCTTGGTCATGCGGTCCAGTTCGGCAACGAAGTTGGCAACGCCGATCGAGTCAATCAGCGACACGATCCCGCCCGACCACGGCGCAAAACCCCAGCCCAGGATCGAGCCGACATCGGCTTCGCGCGGATCGGTGATGACGCCGTCCTCGAAGCAGCGCGCCGCGGTCACGGCTTGGACGTACAGCATGCGCTTCTTCAGTTCTTCGACCAGGGCAGGATCGGCCTCCAGGATGGTCGGCTGGAACTTCTCGCTCAGGCCTGGCCACAGGGTCTTGGTGGCCGTCTTTTCGGCTGGATAGTCGTAGAAGCCCTTGTTACTCTTGCGGCCCAGACGGCCGTCGGCAACCATGGCGGCGACTTCTTTTTCACCGGGGATCGGCACATAGGCGTCGCCCTCGGCCTTGGCGGTTTCCGAGGTGATCTTGACCAGCAGGTCCAGGGCGACATCGTCCATCATTTCCAGCGGCCCGCGCGGCATACCGGTCATGCGGCCGGCATTGTCGATAATGGCCGGGCTGTAGCCCTCGGCCCACAGGTGCAGGCCTTCGGCGGTGAACGGAATGAAGCAGCGGTTGGCAAAGAAGTAGCGCGAGTCGTTCACCACGATCGGCGTCTTCTTGATCTTCAGCACATAGTCGACAGCCTTGGCCAGGGTCTCGTCCGAGGTTTCCTTGCCCATGATGATCTCGACCAGCATCATCTTGTCGACGGGCGAGAAGAAGTGGATGCCGATATAGTTCTTCGGCCGGGCCGATGCTTTCGCCAGGTCGCTGATCGGAATGGTCGAGGTGTTCGAACCGAACACCGCCGTATCCGCCAAATGGGCCTCGGCGGCCTTGGTGACCGTGGCTTTCAGATCGCTGTTTTCAAAGACAGCTTCGACGACCAGGTCGGAACCGGCAATCAGGCTGTAGTCGGGCGCCGCCGTAATCAGATCCAGGGTCGCCTGGCCCTGTTCCTTGGTCAGTTTGCCGCGCGACACCTGCTTCTTGATCAGGTCCTCGCAATGGGCCTTGCCCTTGTCGGCGGAGGCCTGATCGCGGTCGATCAGGACGGTCTTGATGCCCGCCATGGCCTGGACGTAGGCGATACCCGCCCCCATCATGCCGGCACCCAGCACCGCAACCTGGCTGAACTCGGTCTTGGCGTAGCCTTCCGGCCGGCCGGAGCCCTTTCCGATGGCCTGCATCGAGAAGAAGAAGGTCCGCATCATGGCCTTGGCCTGAGGCGTCATCAGCGTCTTGGAGAAGTACCGCGTCTCGATCTTCAGCGCGGTGTCGAACGGCACCTGCAAGCCTTCATAGACGGCGTGCATCAGGTTGATCACGGCCGGATAGTTGCCGTAGGACTGCTTGCGCAGCATGGCATTGCCCATGATGAAGACCTGCGAGCCGGCCGGATGGTAGGGACCGCCGCCGGGGATCTTGAAATCCTTCTTGTCCCACGGTGCGACAGGGTCGCCCTTGGTCTTGATCCAGGTTTTGGCGGCCTCGACTTCCTTGCCGGCCTCGACCATTTCGTGGACGATGCCCATGCCCAGGGCTTCCTGTGGCTTGAACGACTTGCCTTCCGACATGGCCAGCAGGGCTGCCTGAGTTCCGATCAGGCGCGGCAGGCGTTGTGAGCCGCCACCGCCCGGGAAGATGCCGATCTTGATTTCCGGAAGGCCGACCTGGGTCTTGGGGCCATTACCGATCACGCGGTAGTGGCAGGCCATGGACAGTTCCAGCCCGCCGCCCAGCGCCAGGCCGTTGATGGCAACGGCCACCGGCTTGCCGCAGGTTTCCAGCAGGCGGTAGATGCGGTTCATCTCAAACGCCACGTTGAAGGTTGCCTTCAGCGCGTCTTCGCCCTCGCCTTCCACTTCCCATCCGCCGCCAAACAGATCATCCAAGTCCGCACCGGCACAAAAGCCATTGCTCTTACCCGAGGTGATGACCACGCCCTTTATCTCGGCCTCGGTCTTGGCGCGGTTGGCAATGGCTTCCAGGTCGGCCAATGCGCCACGGGTAAAGGTGTTCATCGTCTTGCCGGGAACATCGAAGCTGCAGAGCAGGATGCCGTCGGCGTCGAGGTCAGTTTTGAAGTTTTCCATGGTTCTCATTCCCTCTTAGACGCGTTCGATCACGGTGGCGGTGGCCATGCCGCCGCCGACGCACAGCACGGCCAGGCCGGTCGACTTGCCGGTCCGTTCCAGTTCGTCCACCAGCGTGCCCAGGATCATTGCCCCGGTGGCCCCCAACGGGTGGCCCATGGCGATGGCGCCACCGCAGACATTCATCTTGTCGTGCGGGATATCCAGTGCCTGCATGTACCTCAGAACCACCGCGGCAAAGGCTTCGTTGAGTTCGTAGAGGTCGATGTCCGTGGTCTTCATGCCCAGCTTCTTGAGCAGCTTTTCGGTGACGTAGGACGGGCCGGTCAGCATGATCGACGGTTCGGAACCGATCGAGGCGGTGCCGAGAATCCGGGCGCGCGGCTTGATGCCGGTGAGACGTCCGGCCTCGCGTGAGCCGACCAGAACCGCGGCGGCGCCATCGACGATCGACGACGAATTGCCGGGCGTATGGACGTGATTGACTCGTTCGACCTCGGGGTAGCGCTGCTGGATGACGGCGTCGAAGGCCATTTCCCCAAAGGCGGCGAACGACGGGTTCAGCCCGCCCAGGGTCTGCATATCGGTGTTGGGGCGCACGCTTTCATCATGGTCCAGCGCGGTGATGCCCAATTGGTCCTTGATGGCGAGGACCGAATTCTTGAAGCGGCCCTCCTGCCACGACCGGGCCGAACGCTTGTGCGATTCGACGGCATAGGCGTCAACGTCCGTGCGCGAAAAGCCCCACTTGGAGGCGATCATGTCCGCCGAAACGCCCTGCGGCACGAAATAGTTCGGAAAGGCCGCCGCGACATCGATTGCCCAGGCGCCGCCATCGGAGCCCATGGGAATGCGGCTCATGCACTCGACACCACCGCCGATGGCCATGGTGGCTTCGCCCGACACCACCTTGGCAGCGGCGATATTGACGGCTTCCAGGCCCGAGGCGCAGAAGCGGTTGACCTGGGCGCCGGCGGTCAGTTGCGAATAGCCGGCGGCCAGAACCGCGGCGCGGGCGATGTCACCGCCCTGCTCACCGACCGGTGTGACGCACCCCCAGGTGCAGTCGTCGACCAGGGCCGTGTCCAGGCTGTTGCGGTCGCGCAGGCCCGCCAACACTTGGGCCGACAGGTCCAGTGCGGTGATCTGGTGCAGGCTGCCATCTTTCTTGCCCTTGCCGCGCGGCGAGCGCACATGGTCATAGATATAGGCGGAATTTTCGGGGGTCGGCATCCGGTCTGTCCTCCACGCTCGGCGTGTGTGTTAATTGCCGAATTACATGCGCTTACTTTACGCGCACGTCAAGATAATCGGGAAAATTTTCTCCAACCTGGCGGAAACCATGACCATATTCATCTAAATTATCATACAATATCTTGACCTCCTTCCGCAGCAGTATTAGGCAGACCTTCATGGATACCGCACCCGCCCTCACCGCCTCCACCACCGCTGCCACGCGGATCGCGAAGATCGAAACCTTCGCCGTGCCGCCGCGCTGGCTGTTCGTACGCATTGAAGATTCCGAAGGCGCCGTCGGCTGGGGCGAAGCCTCGCTGGAAGGCCACACCGAAGCCACGCAAGCGACCTTCGCCGAGATCCGCGAACGCTTTGTCGGCCATGATCCCGAACGCATCGAAGACATGTGGCAGGTGTTTTACCGCCTGGGCTTCTACCGCGGCGGACCCGTGCTGATGTCGGCCCTGTCAGGCTTCGACCAGGCCTTGTGGGACCTGAAGGCGCGCCGTCTGGGCGTGCCGGTATGGCAATTGCTGGGTGGCAGGGTCCGTGACCGGGTCCAGGTCTATGCCTGGATCGGCGGCGACCGTCCCTCTGACGTTGTCGACGCCGCCAGGGCCCGCCAAGAGCAGGGCTTCAAGGCCGTCAAGATGAACGCCTCCGAGGACATGGGCTGGCTCGATTCGCCGAAGGTCATCAACGGCGTGCTGGAGCGCGCCACCTCGGTCCAGGCCCTGGGACTGGATGTCGGGCTCGACTTCCACGGCCGGGTTCACAAGCCTATGGCCAAGCAACTGGCCCACGCCCTGGAACCCATCCGGCCACTGTTCATCGAGGAGCCGCTGTTGAGCGAGCACCTCGAAGCCATCGAGCAGCTTTCAAAGCTGACCACGACGCCAATTGCCCTTGGGGAACGTCTCTACAGCCGCTGGGATTTCAAGCCGTTCTTCGAGCGCGCCTGCGTCGACATCATCCAGCCCGATCTGTCGCACGCCGGCGGTATTTCCGAAGTGCGTCGCATCGCCGCCATGGCCGAGGCCTACGACGTCGCCGTGGCGCCGCACTGTCCGCTGGGGCCGCTGGCCCTGGGGGCGTGTATGCAGTTGGGGATTGCGACACCGAACCATGTCATCCAGGAAATGTCGCTGGGCATTCATTACAACACCAATGGCCATGACCTGCTGTTCTATATGAAGAATCCGGAAGTGTTCGATGTCCGCGACGGCTATGTCGAAGCGCTAACTGGGCCGGGTCTGGGCGTCGAGATCGACGAGGACAAGGTGCGCGAAATGGCGAAAGACTGTCCGCCATGGCGCAATCCGGCGTGGCGCGGGCCTGATGGATATGTCAGGGAATGGTAGATCAAGAGGTCCACAGATTACACAGATTTCACAGATCGGCGCTACGCGCCCTTTCTATGATCACCGTCTCAGGTTTCAGCAGAACTCCCAATCTGTGTAATCTGTGGATCCCCTTACAAAACAACGCCACGACAACGAAACAGGGAACGCAATGCCTCAGGATATCATTCGCCGCACGGGACCGGGCGCGCTTTTGGGCGAAGGACCGCTGTGGTCCCGCCGTGACCAGTGCATCTATTGGGTCGATATCCTGTCGCACAAACTCAACGCCTATTATCTCGATGGCCGGCACAAGACCTGGAGTTTCGACTGCCCCGTCTGCTGGGTGATCGAGCGCGAAAAAGGCGGCTTTATCGCTGGCCTTATGACCGGGTTCGCCGAGCTGACCCTGGATCCCTTCACCGTCCGCCATATCCTCAATCCCTACCCGCATGAGCCGGAAAACCGCCTCAACGACGCCAAGGCCGACGACCGCGGTCGCATCTGGGCCGGCTCGATGCACAAGCCGATCACCAAGACGTCGGGCGGCTGGCACCGGCTGAACACTGACAAGACTGTCACCCATGTTGACGGTCCCTACACCATCCCCAACGGTCCGGCCTTTGCTGCCGACCACAGCCACGTCTTCCATACCGACACCGACCTGCGCCAGGTCTTCCGGTTCGACATCGACGCCGACGGCGAACTGAGCGGCAAGCGGCCCTGGCTGACATTTCCAGAAAGCTGGGGATATCCCGACGGTATGACGGTGGATGCCCAGGGCGGACTGTGGATCGCCCACTGGGGGGCTGGGCGCATTACCCGCTTCAACATGGACGCGACCCCCGACTTCCATATCGACCTGCCGGCCCAACAGATCACCTCTATGACCTTCGCCGGGAATGACCTGAACCGCCTGTTCGTCACCTCGGCCGCCATCGACCTGCCCGACGACCGTGAAGCCGGGACATTGTTCGAAATCCCAAGTGACCTTCTGCGCGGCCATACCGGCCTTGAACCGCAGAAGTTCAGGGGCTAAACCCGGCCAGTCATTGAAAAGAGACTCACATCATGTCCGCCGAACCGCCCGCCCTGCTTGCCGCCGACTGGGGCACGACCAATTTCCGCCTGTTCCTGTTCTCGGCCGACGGCGAGATCATCGCCCGCCACACCGCCAATATCGGCCTGAAGAACCTGGGTGTCCTGACCTTCGAACAGGCCCTGACCTCGGTGATGAAGGAAGACTTTGCCCGTCCGGACCTGCCGATCCTTCTGTCGGGCATGGTCGGGTCGCGTCAGGGCTGGCAGGAAGCGCCGTATGTCGCTTGCCCGGCTGGTCTCGACGATGTCGTCAAGGGTCTGGTCGCCGCCCCGGCCGACAAGCTGAAGGTCAAGATCGTCCCGGGCCTGTCCGGAGACGCCGACCATCCCGGCCTGATCAATGTCATGCGCGGCGAAGAAACGCAGATCTTCGGCGGGTCGCACAAGGCTGGAGCCCAAACCGAGAATGCCGTCTACGTTCTGCCGGGCACCCACAGCAAGTGGGCGTCGGTCGAAGGCGGCCGCATCAGCGGTTTCTCGTCCTACATGACCGGTGAAATGTTCTCGGTGCTGAAACGCCACTCCATCCTGGGCGACCTGATGGACAACGATATCGACGATGATGACGCCTTCAAGCTGGGCATCGACCGGGCGATGAATGACAAGTCCTTCCTGTCGCTGATCTTCTCGGTGCGCACCGAAGCCCTGTTCGGCCATATTAAGCCGGAGAGCCTGTCGTCCTACCTGTCGGGCCTGCTGATTGGGTCGGAGATCCGTGCCGAAAGCATCCGTCACGGTATTCGGCCGGTCACCCTGATCGGCGACGGCACCCTGATCGGCGTGTACGAACGCGCGCTGCAACACACCGGCTTCACCGACGTCGTCCGCCGTAACGGCGACGACGCTTCGGCCGCCGGCCTTTGGGCGATCGCCCAGCAAGGACGCCTGATATGACACCGGAACTCGCCGTCCGCTGGCAGGACGCCCTTGACACGCTTCCCCTGGTCGCCATCCTGCGCGGCCTGAAGCCGTCCGAAGCTGTCGCCGTCGGTGAGCGACTGGTTGAAGCCGGATTCAAGGTGCTGGAAGTGCCACTGAACTCGCCCGAGCCGTTCGAGTCGATCCGGCTGCTTGTGGAAGCCCTGGGCGATACGGCGATTGTCGGCGCCGGCACGGTGCTGAAGGTCGAGGATGTCGACGCCCTGGCTGGCGTCGGCGGCCAGATCTGCATCTCTCCCAATGCCAATCCCGACGTCATCCGCCGCGCCAAGTCGTACGGCATGATTTCCTTCCCGGCCTTTTTCACCGCCACCGAAGCCTTTTCGGCCGTCGATGCCGGCGCCGATGCGCTGAAGCTATTCCCGGCCGAACTCGCCGGGCCCAAGGGTTTGAAGGCGTTGAAAGCCGTCCTGCCCAAGGCGATGCCGGTGTTTCCGGTCGGCGGGGTCGAACCGAGCAATATGACGGACTATCTCGAGGTTGGCGCCGCCGGCTTCGGTATCGGGTCATCCGTCTATAAGCCTGGCGACACGCCGGACATTGTCTATGGTAAGGCGAAAGCGTTCACCGACGCCTGGGCGGCTCTGAAGGGCTGAGACCCGCGGCGTCGCCTGACAAGGGAGGCGCAGATGAACGAGCGAACGACATCCTCCGAACCGGTTCTGCTATCCGGTGGAAATCCTCAGATCGCCAAGGGTTACGGCGACGCACCCGTCCAGGCCTATATCGCCGCCATGCCGGGCTGGAAGCGCGCCGTTGGGGAAATGCTTGATACCTTGATCGTCAAGGCCGTTCCTGGCGTGCAAAAGGCCGTCAAATGGAACACGCCCTTCTACAGCGTCGACGACAAGACCTGGTTCCTGGGGTTTCACTGCCTCACCAAATACGTCAAGGTCGCCTTTCCCCGTGGCGCGTCGCTCGAGCCTCTACCGCCCGGCACCTCCAAACAGACGCAGGTGCGGTATCTCGACATCTACGAAGACAAGCCATTCGACGAGGCGCAGTTCACGGCGTGGGTCGAACAGGCCAGCCAGCTACCCGGCGACAAGCTGTGATGAGGGCGGATGTTTCAATGCCCGGTCATGGAAGCGCCACGTTGTCACTAACCTTGTGCAAGCTGTGACTTCGGCCGCCTGAAAAGGACGTTGCAGCGATAGCCGAAATTTGGCTATGCACCGGTCATGCAGATTCTTCCCGTTCAATCCGGTGATATCGCGAGGCTGTCCGCCCTTGCTCGTGACTGTTTCAGCGAAACCTTCGGACATCTCTACCCGCCGAGTGATCTGGAGGCCTTCCTGGTCAAATCCTATTCGGCAGAGGCGTTGCTTGCGGACATCACAGATCCATCACAGTACTGGCGCATGGTTATCGATGACGCCGGGCACACGGCGGCGTACCTGCATTGCGGTCCCGTCACCCTGCCCTTCGACGAAGCCGATGGAAACCGTCACGGCGAACTGAAGCGTATCTATGTCCGCGCGTCACACCAGGGGCTGGGCCTTGGCAAGCGACTACTCGAAACGGCGCTGAACTGGATGTCCCGGACCTACGGCGATGCGCCACAATGGCTGGGGGTGTGGAGCGGCAATGACCGCGCCCAGGCCATCTACGCTGGTTACGGCTTCGAGAAAGTCGGCGAGTACAAGTTCGCGGTCGGCGAAACCCTGGACGACGAGTTCATTCTGCGGCGGTTACCCGGCTAAAGCAGGTCGCGCTGGCGGGGCACAGGCTGGCAAACTCAGCCGAGGCGGCAAGGGCCGGCGGCGCGTCACTGCGGTCGCGGGTTTGCCAGCCGAGGTGGACGAAGAAGTCAGCGGCTGTATGGGTCAGCAGCCACAACTCCCGAATGCCCATTGCGTGAGCTTGATCAGCGGCATAAGCGACCAGCGCCGCGCCATGCCCCTGCCCTTTCGCCTCCGGTAAAACCACCAGTGACCGCAGCAGGGCGGCATCGCCATAGGTTTCAAGCGCGACATAGCCAGCCGTTTGGCCGTTGCAGTCCAATTGCCAGACGACCTGATGCGGCTGGCCGAGATCCGACACCGGAAGGCCTTCGGAGGCCAAGGCAGAGATCAGATCGGCATCGAAGGCCGGGACGGAAACGAAGGACTTATCCGACACGGTACCACACGGCGTCGATCATAAAACAGCCGCCTTTCCTTATTGGTGCTGGCGTGTCGCGCAGGTCGACACAGATCAGATGGGGGGCATTGAATTATGGATAGCGCGTGTAGGGCTCAAAGACAATCGGCGCCCATCACCTCTGCCAGTCGATGCATTCTCCGTCGGCAGCAGACCTCACTCTACCGCTTCGTCAGATCGCACCGCGTCTTCAGCCGGTCGAGAAGCGCATCTATCACAACATCGGCGCGGCGGGTCAGATCGACATAGGGCGAATATTTAGGATGGTTTTCATGCCCCTCGGTGCGCGGGTTCCAATAGGTTACCGTGTCGATCAGGCGCATGATCGTCCTTTCGGTTTCCCGGTAAGCACTGCAGCCCTCGATGGTGTCGCCGACAGCGAAATAGCGGTCACCCGCGGCAACGGCCGCTTCGCCCTCTTCGATATCTTCGGTTATGCTTTTCATCGCCGCGGCTATCTGCTCGCCGAAGCCGTCACGACCGCAGACATCCTGAGAACCCTTGACGGCTATGGCTCGTTCCTGGGCCATCTCGTGCGCAAAGGCCGCGATGGTGATCGGGTCGAACTCAGGATGCAGCGCACCATAGGCCAGGACCTTCGCAATCAATATATCGTACGCCTTGGCGGCCTCGCCATAACGCTGACACGCCACAACATAACCCTGGCTCTGAGCGTAACCGCTGCCATCGCGAAACTTGAAATCGGCTTGCCAGGCGTCGGATGTGAAAGCGGCGCGTTCGCTCGGCAATTTCGCCAGTTTGTTGCCCTTGAAGTCCTTGTCTTCGGATAGCATCGCATTATAGGCCATGCCTCGGGCATTGTTGCCACAAGCCGCCGTGAGACTTCCCTGCAGCCCTGGGCGACGCCCGCGAAGATTGTTCAGCCCGTCCTGAAAGACAGACTTTCCAGGCACGTCGGGCAGCAGCAAATACGCGCTGATGGCGTAGTCAGCCATCATCATGGATCTGTTGGTGCGGCTGTACCAGACGCAGGCCTCCGTCAGCTTGCGTTTGGCGTTTAGCTTGTCTGCCTCCGCCCAGTAGAGCGATTCATCATTGAGCGCCTTGATGGCTATGGCTTGGAGATCGCGGGCGCCCGGCTTTGCCAGAGCCGCTGGCGCAAACAGCGCCAAGGATAACAGGCCAGCCAGGACCAGCACATGCTGAAGAAAATGTCGGGAGCCGGCGGGGTAAGGCATACGACCTCTATCGCGCGTAGTGACCAGTGGGCGACCAGACGGCGGCGGGGCCACCCGACATGCCAACCGGCGGAATGATGACAGTGACCGGCTTACCATTGACCTTCAGTGTGACGTCGGCCGACGACGCCTCCAGGCCTTGCTGGGTGAAGGGCAAGGCACCGAGCGGACGATTGATCTGAACCAGAGGCGTCAGTCCGGCCAGGGTGACTTCAAAAACGTGCTTGCCGACGGTGATTTTGGAACCCACCGTACCTGGCGCCCCGGTTTCATCGACGACAATCTTGGCCTTCAACACCGGTGCCGTTTCGAACGGTGTGCCTTTGAAAACCTTTGGCCCGAAATAGGCGCCGACCTTGGGGTCACCCGAAACAAATCCCATGACGACGGGCGGCTCAGCCGGATTGGGCTGATAGAAGACCATGCCGGATGCCGATGAACCGACCGGTGTCTGAACCATCCGCGCCACGTGCAGAATGACATTGGGTTGGGTCAGGGACGCGTCGGTCACCGCCACCAGATCGACCCCGCCCTGCCATGACATCCAGGCCATAACCGGCGGGACGACTTCGGTGCTGAGGGCCTGCGCTGCACCTGCCAGCGGAGCGATCGTCGCCCCAGCCAGGGTGGAAAGCAAAAGCGTGCGACGGTTGCTGAGTAAGGCTGACATGATGGTTCTCATTGTTTGTTGTGTGAAAATCGCGATAAAGCCGTATCGACAGTCAAAGCACATGCGAACGGCGGAACACCGTTACAAATCTTGTTAGCGCGGCTACCTGGTCATCGTTTCGCAAATGCCGCTGTAGGGAATACCTTTGAAATTGTTGGGCCAGGTCAGGCAGGTCTTCTTGATTTTGGCCTGGACCTCGGACGACTGGGCCATGGCCTTGTTGACCATCGCGGTGGTACGCTCATTGTGCACGGGCTGCTTGCCTGCGGCGCCGATATTGGCGGCGGTCATGTCGCGCAAAGGCGTGAGGACCAGGTCCGGCAAAATGATCAGGGCCGAGTAATAACCTGCCATGGCGCCGTCGGCGTCACCGCGGGCAAAGTCAGCGTCGGCATCTTTTGTGTACTGTATGGATCGCTCCAGTTCAGCGACGATCGGCGCCATTTGGGCCTGGAACCTGGCGTCAAATTTCGCTGCTTCACAGCTGCTACGACGCTTAAGGTAGGCGCCGAAGGCCATGTCATCGACCTTGGCTTTGGCCTCCGCGCGTTTGTCGTCGGGCCAGGTCGGGAAGCTGTCGGAAAACGCCTGGAAGATGACGACGGCCTGCTTGGTTTCGGCTTCAGCCGCTCCGAACAACTCACAGGCCGTCTTGAAGTCGCCCTGCTTTTCGGCGGCGTCCGCATCGCGGAGATATTTGCCGCCCGCCTGGCCATGCGCCTTGACCTGCTCGTACAGGGCCTTGTCCTGGGCCAGAACGGGTTGAGCGGCCAGCAAAAGGGCAACTGTGGCGCAAATGTAGGTCTTCACGGCGTACCTCTTGGTGTTAAGCCGAGACAGGGAAGGATTCGGGAAAGTTTGGGGAAGACCGGGCATCACAGTTGGATTTCATCCAGCAGCTTGTAGCTCAGGGCTTCAGCGGCTTTGACGTCCTCTGCGGACAGTTCCATCAAGTAAGTGTCACGGGCCTCTTCCAGGTCTGAGATCTGATCCGAACCGGGCTCGGCGCCAAAGTCAGGCTGCGCCTTCGCCGATCGAATGGCCAGCATGATCCAGGCGCAGGCTCGCACCAGATCCGGAGCGCCGACAAGGTCACCGGTCTCGTAGTAGATACTCAACACCGTCTGCGCGCCGACAAAACCGGCCTTCGCGGAGCGGAGATAATGGTTGAGTGCCTGAGCATTGTCCTGCGCGATGGGCGCGTTGCCGGCTTCAAAATCCATGGCCCGCATCATCAGGGCTTCGCCGTGATTCTGAGCGACGGCTATGTCAAGATAGGCATTTCGCTTGATCGGGTCGTAGGTGACGATGCTGGAATCCGTCAGGGCTGCGGCGACCTGAAACGCTGCTTCGGCGTCCCCCTTATCGGCGGCCGCGATCAGGGCCTCATAGGCAGCCATGTCCTGGGGGGGCTGCGCTGCCAGCGGTAGCGCTGTTGTCAGCAGTGTCAGGGTCGTCAGGCAAATGACGGAAAAAGCTTGGCGCATAATGGGGGTCCTTGACGGCGAAAACATCACAGCTTGATGTCTTCGAGAAGCGTATAACTTAGAGCGTCAGCCGCCGTGATCTGGTCTGGCGATAGCTGCGCATTGACCGCATCACGGAATTCCTCGAGCGAACTGATGGGTTCGGATCCAGGGGCTTCGCCGTAGCGCGGATCGGCTTTTGCCGTCCGGATCGAGAGGCTGTACCATGCGCTGGACCGGACCAGATCAATGGCCCCAACCAGGTCACCGGTCTCAAAGTTGAAACCCAGACTGTTTTGTGCGCCAACAAAACCCAGCTTTGCTGAGCGTTTAAGACAGGTCAGGGATTTAGCTTCGTCCTTGGCAATCAAATCGCTGCCATACTGATAATCTAGGGCACGGTAATAGAGCGCCTGAGGGTGATCCTTGGCGACGGCGATATCGAGGTATTTTTTGCGTTTGACCAGATCCCTGGGCGCCCCATTGCCAAAGGTGTGGGCCAAGGCCACCTGAAAGGCCGAGTCCGCGTCGCCGGCATCGGCCGCCTGGGCAAGGTAGTGATAGGCCAGTTCAGCCGCCGGTCCCTCTTGAGCTGCCACGGTAAGACTAAGTGCTGATGGCAGTACGATGGCCAGGCTAAGCGCCATAAGGGCTTGCCGTTTGAAAAATGGCAACATGGTGAGGTCCAAAGGAAAAGGAAAAAAATATGGTCTTACGGAATTAGGGAATGCCCGGCGCTAAGATGTTTTTAGTCGCTTGAAATTGGCACAGGCGTTGGCATCGCCAAGGTCGCAGGCCTTGGTATAAAGGTTCAGCGACAGCGTTTTATCCTTGGCGGTTCCCGCCCCTGTTTCGGTCATCCAGGCCAGATTGTTGCAGGCGCCGCCTTCGTTCAAGTCGCACGCCTTGCGATAGGCGACGACAGCTTTTTCATTGTCCACCGAAGTGCCCTGGCCTGTGGCGTAGGCAGCTCCCAAGGCAAAGCAACTGAAGGGATCATTGAGATTGCAGCCCTTGTCATAAAAGACAAATGCATCGTCATAATTTATCGGAACAACCCCGCCCCGCGTCTTCATCAAGGCGAAGTTTCGACACCCAACACCCTCGCCCAGGCGACAGGCATCGCGATAATAGGCAACGGCTTCCCAAGGATTCTTCATGGAAGCGTCCTGCGTATTTCCGTAGTAGCCGACCTCCATGCGATAGGCGTAACCCATACAAGATTTGGCGTCTCCTGCGAGGCAAGCAGCCTTGAGACCTTCCGTTTCCGAGGTATCGGGCGCGGCGCTTGCAACGGGAGAAACGGCGGCGGGTGCGGGCCCCGGTGCGGCCTTAACCTCAGGCGGCCAGTCGAAGCTCAGGCCCATATTGTTGGAATTGGGGAAGGCCTTGACGCGCCGCTGCAGTTCACTGTCCGAAGTCGCAGCATCCCGGTTCCAAACGCAATAGGCCGTCACCAGACTTTGGTCGGGCATCAGGTTCTTGCCCTGCAAGTAGCGCAGGAAGGCCGCGGCGACCGTCGCCTTGTCACCCTCGCCGGCTGACAGGCGCGAGGTCCACAAAACGCGATTTGTGTCAGATCTGTGAGCGTAGCAGCCCATATAGCCGTCAGCGGCCTGAGCCAGGCCCGGCAAGGCAAGAGTCAGGGCGGCAACGACCGATATCAAAATGGCCTTAATGGGGTAACGCATAAGGACTCCTTTTTTTGGCCTGTAGGAAACTCGAGATGAGGTCTCTGTTGTTCAAAGGCGCTGATCAAAACCTGGCCGCGACAGCGGCAATATCGGGTTCTTGCCTATCGCTTTCATTAGCGGCGAAGGGCCCGGTCCACAGGACGCGGTTCGTGTCACTTTGATGCGCCCAGCACCCGAGAAATCCATCGGCCGCCTGAGCCGTCGCAGGAAGGACTGTACCGGCAAGGAACGGATACAGGACAATGCGCAGGTATTTAAAGAGAAGGGTCATGACCATAGGGTTGAAAAAGAACGCTGGAAGTTCGCAGACCGGTAATTATGAGATGTCCGGATATTTGGTTTTTAGCTTTTCAAGGTTTCTGCAGGCGGTCTGGTTGCCGAGCGTGCAGGACTTTGTATAGTTGTCAAAAGCGCGCTTTGGATCCACCGCCACGCCTTTTCCCGTGTGGTAGTAGACGCCCAGACTGCCACATGCGGCGGCAAAGTCTTTGTCGCAGGCGGCCTGCAACAGGGCCAGACCTCGCGTAACGTCCTCGGGTGTCTTTGCGTGGTTTACCAAGGCAACACCCTCCCGGTAACAGCCGAACAGGTTGTTGGCCTTGCAAGCCTTGTCATAAAGCTGCAGGGCCTGACCCATGTCGACCGGGCCACCGCGGCCCTCATCGCGCAATATGCCGAGATAGACGCAGCCAACCGCATCCCCCATGTCGCAGGCCATTTGGTAATAGGCGGCGGCCTGGGTGTCGTCCTTGTCCAGCCCGCGATTGCCCTGCTCGAAGGCGCGGCCATAGGCTGTGCAACTGGCCGCCGTCTTGTAGACTTCGCACTGCACATGCAGTTGCTTGCCCGCCGAGACCTGGGAAAAAGGTTTGTAGATGAAGTTGACACCGATATCCGTGGAATAGTTGAATTGCGCTTTGATCGCATTGATATCGGCGACCGTCTTTTCAGACTTCTTGTTCCAAACACAGCTGGTGCTGACGGCGGACAGGTTCTTCACATATCCCGCTTTGACGATGTAGCCGGCGAACTGCTCCTTCGCGGCGTCAATTTCGTTGTTGTTGGCAACGAACGGCGCCGTCCACATGACTCTGTTCTTGTCGGATTGATGCGCCCAGCAGGCGACGTAGACGGGTTTGCCGACATCGGCCAGGACGGGTGCGGCGAAAAACGGCAGGGCCAGGCAAACCAGCGCCGTCAAAAGTTTCAGGGCAAAGGACATGTTGGCGTTTCCTCGGGGCTGGCTCAAAGCGTTCTGGCCGCGGCGGCGATATCGGGTTCTTGCATGATCGCCACACCTTCGGCATGGCCCTGATCTGCGGCGCGCTTGAACCACCGCGTCGCCTGCACGATGTCCTTTTCGACGCCGTCACCGAAATAATAGATCTTGCCCATCAGGACCTGGGCGTCGCCGTCGCCGGCTTCGGCCGCGCGACCGGCATAGGCTATGGCCTTCGGCATGTCCTTGGGCGTCACGAGGCCGTCATAAAGCACGGCGGCATAGAGCGACATGCCGGCGGAATCGCCGTACTCGGCGGATGCCTTTACCAGCCGCAGCGCCTCGGCTTCATTCTTTTGCTGGCCTGCCATGCCGTTGAGGTAGATCAGAGCAAGGGTTGCCATGGCCTCGGCGTCGTTCAATTCGGCGGCGCGTTTGATCAGGTCCACGCCCTTGGCGTCATCCTGTCCGACGCCGCCGATGCCGGTCAGGTAAAACTTGCCCAGTTGCGTCATGGCCGACGCATCCCCCAGAGCCGCGGCTTGCTCAATCAGTTGTGCACCACGGATCTCGTCGCGAGTGACGCCGTCCCAGCCGAAATAGTACCATTTGCCCAGTTGCTGCATGGCCATGGCATTGTCCTGGGCCACGGCCATCTCAAGATATTTCAAAGCCTTCGGGTTATCTGGCGAAACACCCGTAGCGCCAAAGAAATAGACCGTCGTCCCCAACAGTGCTTGGGCCGTGGCGTCGCCGGCATCGGCCGCCTTAACCGCAAAACCGACCGCCTCGGTCATGTCCTGACGGGCACCGGTCTGGTAGTCGATCATCAATGCAAACAGCGCATACATCGACTGGCCAAACACATCGCCTTGCAGCGCGGCCTGGCGCGTGAAGACCAAGGCCTGGGCGTCGTCAACCGGGCCGCCCTTGCCATAATGCAGCATGTAGCCGTACTGGCCGGCGGAGATGGCGTGGCCCTGGCGGGCGGCCTCGCCAAACCAGTGGCGGGCCCGGGCATCGTCACGGCCGATGCCGACGCCGTTGTAATAGAAAATTCCGACCTTGTACTGTGAATCCCTGTCGCCTTGCTCGGCCTGTTTGATGAGGCGCGCCACCACCTGTTCGTTGGTTTCCGTGACATAATAGGTGGCGACAACCGATTGCGGGCCGGAATTTGTGCTGCCGCCACCGTTGTAAACGGCTGACCCGCCGGAGCTTGAACTTGAGTCACCGGCTCGCGACCCTGACGACGGACCGCTGGCGGAGCTTCTGTCAACGTCGCGCTGCCTGGCCATCGCGGCATCGTTGCTGCGGCGATCGTTGGCAGCTTGGGTGGCGCGCATGTCATTCATCGCCCGCTGGCGATTGGCCTCGTCGTTGTTCTGGTTCCAGTCGGCGTGCGCCACCTGAGGCATGAGCATAGCCGAGCCAAGCAAAAATCCGCGGAAAAACAACTTCGTCATCTATATGTGGTCCAGTGTAAAAACTTTTGCCGATGCGCAATACGAGCCGTGAAACTCAGCATTCCGCAGTGTATGGGAAAGGCATATATTTATTGGGTGATCTTTTATAGACGCAATTTTGTTACAAATACTGTCATTATCCTGCGAAGATTACAGGCCATGGCCGTTCGCCCGAACCAAGACACCCCGTCCGATCGTAGGCCTAACGTGGCAGGGCGTCACCCTCTGAACAGAGGGGGACACCATGATAGAGTTTTTGTTTGGTCGCGCAATTTTTTCGACATCGGGCCGCCCGGACGTTGGCAGCCACTTTACCGTATTGCGTTCTAATACCAACCCTCATAAAGACTGACACATCCTGCCGGATAAGGT
>NZ_GL883081.1:225897-226398 GCF_000204015.1 Asticcacaulis biprosthecium C19
CAAGATGAGTCAAGGTCATCGTGGATTGGTATAAAACGGCTTGCCGACGCTGTCGCAGACCTCTTTGCCGCCCGCCTCGATATTGGCGCGCATCTCGACCATGCCGTCTGTCAAAGCCAGTATATTCGCTGGGCTTTGACCGTCACCAAAGTTGGCCGGATCGTCATTTTTCAGGGCTTCCAGCGGTTCCACCGCTTTGAAAAACTCTCCAGTATGACGCTTGGTCATTTGCAACGAGACGCAAGCCACACCGGGGTCACCCACCTTAAGCGCCGCTTCGGCTTCATCGGCCAGGGCTTTGCCGACTATGCAAAGTAAGGGATCAGAGAGCCTGTCGCATCACGTCGCGATCCTGTGCCTGAACGTAAGCGGGAAAGAATCCCGCCGCCAGCAACGTGGCGAGGGTGAATAGCGAACGTGCACGTCCGGCGGAAAACATGTTGTATTACCTGTTCATCGTCGGATCGGGTGAGGTGTATATTGTGTGTGTTTTTGATATAA
>NZ_GL883081.1:227547-246462 GCF_000204015.1 Asticcacaulis biprosthecium C19
AATGGGCATCGGTCAATGTTTAGGGCGATTGGTATAACTTATTGTTTTAAAATGTAATTTGTCCGAAAGTCGGATTGCGGTCCAGGTTTGGAAACCCTGCTGTTCCGCTTCCTGGATATAGTCGTCAATTCGATCAATTTCGCATTGATTGAATTCCGCCGTCTCGCGCTTTTTCGTAGGTAGACATGAACGACGCCCTAAGGCCGGCGTAGTGGTATGTCATCCCCTGAACAGAGGGTGGCAGATAGAATAACCTTGGCTTATCGAAGCCGTCATATGTATGGTTTTGGGAAAACGGCGGCGTACGGGTCGCAACAGATCGCGATTGCTTAGACGCGTCATAGACGTCAACAGGGTATACACATCTTGCCTATCCGCATACTGCGCCGGCTGACGGACGCCTCCTCCTGGCGCGTCTACCTGATTCTAGCGGTAGCTATCTTAGCCGCGCTAGTCAGTTTCAGCCTGTCCCTTCAGCACCGCTATCTGGACGGCGTCGTCCGGCGGGGCGAGACCCTGCAATACGATGCGCCGGGTCAGAAGTCTCAAACGGTCGTCAGTCTGCGGCATCCAAACGACGAGAAGGGCCTCATACTGCTGCCGTCGGACCTGACCGTGCAGGTGGAAGCCATAGGCGACTATGCCGCCCTCGATGCCTACCGGGAACGGCAGGACCGGATCGTCGCCATCATGAAGAGCCCGACTGTTCAGATTGGCGTAAGAGGGCCATCGGGAGAGATAGCCGAAGTACCGGTTCAGGTACGCGAACTTGACCTGTCCCGCTTGGGAGAAGGCTTCTGGGGACCGCTGATCGTCGGGCTGACCGCCTTCCTGATCGGCGGATGGGTATGGTGCCTCAAGCCGCATGAAACCGTCACTCAGGTCCTGGCCATCAATGGTCTTGGTATGCTGATTGCCGCCGCCACCGGCGCGATCTGTTTTTCCCAACCGATCGCCGCGCCTTCGGCTCTGATCTCCGCCGTGCTCGACGGCAACCATCTCGGCACCGCCATTTTCGGCATGTCGCTCATTTCATTATTTCTGATTTTTCCGAAGCGTTTGGTTTCCGACCGAGTATTGTGGGCGATCATGGCGACCAGCCTGGTGATCTCAGGGCTCGACTTTCTGCGGCTGTTGGGCGCAACCGACGCCATATTCGTTTTCTGCTTCGCCGTCATGGCGGCGGTAACCGGTCTGATCGGTATACAGAGTTTCAAAGCGCGCAAGGATCCAAACGCCAAGGCCTCGCTGTTGTGGCTAGGGCTGGCTGTCTTCGTCGGGGCGGGACTTTGGTGCCTCGTCATTGGCGCCCATGTCGTGCAGGGCCAGATGCAGACCATGCCCGGCAGCTACGTCTTCATCAGCTTTCTGATAACCTATGCTGGTATCGCCATCGGCGTGGCCCGCTTTCGCCTGTTCGAAGTCCGCGACTGGGCGTTCCGCATCTTCTTCTATGCCGTCGCTGCCGTTCTGTTCATAGCCCTGGATGCCGGCCTTATCTATCTTCTGGGCCTGACCCAGAGCATCGCCCTGCCCCTTGCCCTGGCGTTTATCGGTTTTGCTTACCTGCCGCTGAGGGACTTGCTGTGGCGCCGGTTCCTGCACGGCACGTCTCTGAACGACAGTGAGATTCTGGCGGCGGCGATGGACATGGCCTTTGCCCCGCAGGCGTCCCTTCGCCAGGCCAAGTGGCAGGGATTGCTGAACACCCTGTTCACCCCGCAGGTTATGGCGCCGGCCCCAGCGCAGGTCGACGCGGCCTTTATCGATGCCGATGGCCTGCACCTTCATGTCCCCGGCCTGACGGGCGTCCCTGCCCTTACACTGTCGTTTCCCCAGGGCGGTCGCGGCCTGTTTTCACCGAAACATGTCGAATTGGTCAATCAGATCCTGCGTCTTTCGCGCGAGGCCATGCAGGGCCTGACCGCGTATGAACGCGGCGCGGCCGAGCAACGCCATCGACTGGCCCAGAACCTGCACGACGACGTCGGCGCCAAGCTGGTGTCAGGCCTGAGTGTCGCCGACGACGCGTCGCGGCCGTTCATCTATGAGGCTCTGACAGAGATACGCGACATCGCTTCTGCGATGATCACCGAAAGCGCACCACTGGATCGCGTTGTAGCCGAGATGCGCCACGAAACGGTCCGACGCCTGGACGCTGCACGCATCGATCTCGACTGGCCGTTGTGGCCGGAAGATGCGCCCTTCGTTCAGATCAGCGCTCTGGACAAGAAGGCGCTGACCTCGGCCATGCGCGAAACCATCACCAACTGTATAAAACACGCCGGGGCCCAAAAGGTAGCGGTGCGGCTGGTATTGACGGGCAACCGCCTGCAGGTCAACATCACCGACGATGGCAAAGGCTTCGGGGAGCAGGTGATGGACGGCTCGGCCAGCGGACAGGGGCTGAGAAGCATTGCCGACCGGATTGCCCAAACCGGCGGTATTGCGCGGTTCAGCAATGCCGAGGGCGGCCAGACCGGCGCCGTCATCGCCTTCGACATGCCCTTAACCCCCAGCGGAAGTGCAACTCAATGACGCGTGACGGTCTTTGCCTCGTAATCGAGGACCAGCCCGACAATCAGGCACGGATGAAACAGGCCCTGACCGCGGCGTTCGACGGGCTTGAGATCGTCTGCGTCGCCAACCTGAAGGCGGGGCGGCTGTGGCTGAGCAGCCTGGATGGTGAAAGAGCCCGCAGGTTTGTTCTGGCCATTGTCGACCTGGGCCTGCCGGACGGATCAGGCATCGAGCTGATACAGGAGATTACAGCCGGTTTCCCCGCGGCAACCTGCGTCGTCTCCAGCATGTACGATGACGATGGTCACCTGTTTGAAGCCCTTTCGGCCGGGGCGCGTGGTTACCTGGTGAAGCATCAGGAGCCCGACATGATCGTCCACTACCTGCGCCGGATCGAACAGGGCGAACCGCCCTTGTCGCCGTCGATCGCCCTTCGGCTGCTCGACCATTTCCGGACCCAGGCCCCAAAGGCGGATCCGGACGTGGCCCTGACCGGGCGTGAGACCGAGACCCTGGCGCTTCTGGCGCGGGGACTGACGATCGCCGAGGTCGCCAGGCATCTGGGACTCGCCCATTCGACCGTTGCCGGGTATGTCAAGCTGATCTACCAGAAGCTCAATATTTCGACACGCGTGGAAGCCACCCTGCACGCGGTGAAACGCGGACTGGCTTAGAGCGTCAGCAACGGGGAACCAGAGTCAGAATACAAAATTGAACATTGTTCATTTTTATATTGAACAGCGTTCAAGGCGTGGTAATGTCTCCTCGCCCGCGCGCCACTGCCGGGCGCAACTGGACCTCCCGAGGCGAACTCCATGTCCGAAACCATTCCGTCACCCGAAACCCCGCCCCATCGCGGCCTGATCAGCCGAAGCAAGGGCACCAAGCTGCTGATCGTCTGCATCCTGGCCGTCCTGATGTCGATACCGGCTGGCGGCGTCTTCCTGCTGCTGCTGGACCGCACCCACCGCGCCGAGCAGGTCGCTAACGAAATCGGCGGACTGATGGGCGGGCCCCAGACCTTTCTGGGGCCCGTGATCTCGGTGCCCTATACGCTCCCGGCGCGCACCGAAACCGACGCCCAGGGCAACAAGACCCTGGTGCCGTCGACAACCTCGAGCCTGATCGTGTTTCCTGTCACCGGAGAAGCGACGGCCGCCAGTAAGAGCGAGGTCCGGTCACGGTCGCTGTTCCGCGTGCCGGTCTACACCACCGACCTGAACTTCAAGGCGCATTTCGACCTGAGCGGCGTCACCGCACCCAATGGCGGCGCCTTAGACTGGAGTCGGGCGCAGCTTCTGTCCGGCGCTTCGGATTCCCGCGGCGCCCGCAAAGACATCGTCGCGACCATTGATGGTACAGCGGTCACCCTGGCCCCGGCGCCGGAAGGCGCCCAGACCATCGGCAGCGACCAGGGCTCGTCGCGGCTGGACCTGTTTTCGACGCCCCTGCCTGAGCTCAACCCCGCCCAACCGCACGATATCACGCTCGACATGGCCTTCACGGGCGCCCAGAAGGTCGGCATCCTGGCCTTTGCCAAGTCGTCGAAAGTCACCATCGCCGGCGACTGGAACACGCCGTCCTTCGGCGGCGGTTTCCTGCCGTCGGAGCGCGCCTTCCCGCATACCGCCGAGACGCCCTTGGGTAAGGGTGAAACCGACCTAAAGTCCGGCTTCAGGGCGTCATGGTCGGTGCCCTTCGTCGCGCGCGGCCTGCCAGCGGTCATCGGTTTTGACAATCTGGCCAGCCTGGGCAAGTCGGAACTGTCGGTGACTTTCGTCGAAAACACAAATCCCTACCAGAACGTCGGCCGATCGCTGAAATACGCCCTGCTGTTCGTCGGCTTGGTGTTCCTCACCTATTTTGTGTTTGAAAGCACCAGCCGGCGCGAGCTTCACCCAGCGCAATATATCCTGGTCGGCCTGGCACAACTGACCTTCTACCTGCTGCTGCTGTCCTTCGCCGAACGCATCGGTTTCGACGCCGCCTTTGCGGTGGCCGCGACCGCAACCGTCGGCCTTATTTCGGCCTATGCCGGCATGGTGTTCAAGAGCCTGCTACGTGGCGTTGCTGCGCTGGGGGTATTCGGTCTGCTGTACGGCATGATCTACACCCTGATGCGGATGGAAGACTACGCCCTCCTCATCGGTGCGGTCTGCGCCTTCCTTGTCATCGCCACGGTGATGATCCTGACCCGCAACGTCAACTGGTACGGCACACCGCAACCTGCCGAGCGATAAGGCAGCCACGCGGCAGCTGCCTCGTACGACAACTGCCGCAACCTGCGCGAAGACGCCTCAGGATAGCTCAAGCTTGATTGTGACAGCGGGCGCTCAGTTTGGAATATTTTTTCTATTTATTTCATTTTTGAAATTGACCCTACGAAGCGACTGGCCCATCATGCCGGATTATGGCTGGGCAACGCTTCACATCCCTTGACGTTTTTCGCGGGCTGACGGTCGCCTTCATGATCGTGGTTAACACCTCCGGTCCTGGCGCCGCGCCGTTTGCTCAGTTATCGCACGCGACATGGTTCGGTTTGACCTTGGCGGACCTCGTCTTTCCCGCCTTCCTGTTCGCCGTCGGCAACGCCATGAGCTTTGGCGATCCCAAGTCAGGTCCGACAGGCCGCTATCTCGGCAAGGTCGTAAAGCGCGCCGCCATCCTCTTCCTGCTGGGTTACCTGATGTACTGGTTTCCGTTCGTCCATGCGACGGCGGATGGTTGGGCGCTGAATCCCGTCGAGCACACGCGAATACCGGGGGTGCTGCAACGGATAGCTCTGTGTTTTCTGGCCGCCGCGATCGCCGTGCGCTGGCTTGATGTGCCCAAACTCATCGGCCTGAGCGCGGTCTTACTGCTGGGTTACTGGGGCGCCCTGATGGTGTTCGGGCCACCGGGTGAGCAACTGACGCCGCTCGGCAATATCGGGGCGCTGATCGACCGTGCCGTCTTTGGCATCAACCACATGTACGCCAAGGGCAAGGGCTACGACCCGGAAGGCCTGTTCAGCACCTTGCCCGCCATCGTCAATGTCCTGGCCGGCTACCTGGCTGGCCGCTATATCCGCTCGCAACCGGACTTGCGCACCGTGGTGATACGTTTGGCGGTGGCCGCGGGCCTGATCGTGGCAGCCGCCCTGGCCTGGAGCCTGACTTTCCCGCTTTCGAAGCGGTTATGGACCAGTTCCTTTGCCCTCATCAATATCGGCATCGACCTGGGGCTTCTGGCAGGCCTCATCGCCTATGTCGAACTGGCCAGGCAGAAATTCGGCGTGCCGTTCTGCGAGGTCTTCGGGCGCAATCCACTGGCCATCTATCTGTTTTCGGAACTGCTGGTGACCGTGCTGCAATTGATCCGGCTGCCATCGGGCCAGGGGCTGTATGACGCCGCCGGCGGGCTGTTTCAGTTGGTCGCACCCGGCGCCCTCGGGGCCCTGCTCTGCGCCATTGCCTATATGCTGGTGTGCTGGGGCTTCGGCTATGTGCTCGACCGCAACCGCATTCTGATCAAGATCTGAAAGTGTATGATGACCCAACTTCCCGTCTCGCGGCGACATGCGCTGTTGGGCCTCGCCGCCCTGCCCTCGGTCGCTGCCGCCACACCGGCTCACCCAGCTCAGGCTGTGCTGACAAGGCTGATCGGACGACGCGCTAACGACTTCATGCTGGATATCCAGCCCGGCAGCGCACCAGCCTATGCCTACGACGCCCACGGTGGCCGCGTCACGGTCACGGCCTCGTCGCCGGTGGCGGCCGTACGCGGCGCCTACGCCTATCTCAGCGACTTCGGCCTGGCCCACACCAGTTGGGAAGGCGACCGCGTCGCCCTGCCCCGGCGCCTGCCCCAGGGCGGCAGCGGTCCGGTGACGTCGCCGTTCGCCCACCGCGTCTATATGAACACCTGCACCTTCGGCTACACCACGCCCTTCTGGGACTGGAAACGGTGGCGGCGCGAAATCGACTGGATGGCGCTGCACGGCATCGACATGCCCCTGGCTATGGAAGGCCAGGAATGGGTATGGCGCGAGCTGTGGCGCGGCGAAGGCCTGGACGACCGCGACCTAGACGCCTACTTTTCCGGCCCGGCCTTCACGCCCTGGCAGCGGATGGGTAATATCGAAGGCTATCAGGCGCCCCTCCCCCTTTCATGGATCGTCAAGAAGCGCGAATTGCAAAAGCGCATCCTGGGCGCCATGCGCGAACTAGGCATGGAGCCTATCCTGCCCGCCTTTGCCGGCTACGTCCCGAAAGCGTTCGCGGAAAGCCATCCCCAGGCGCGCATCTACCGCATGCGGGCATGGGAAGGCTTTCATGAGACCTACTGGCTGGATCCCGCCGATCCCCTGTTCGCGAAGCTGGCCGGGCGGTTCCTCGACCTGTACGACCAGACCTACGGCAAGGGCCGTTTCTATCTGGCAGACGCCTTCAACGAGATGCTGCCGCCGGTCGGCGACGGGCCGGTTGAAGGCGGCTACGGCGATTCCACCGCCAACAAGGAGGCCGTCGCCGAGGTCGATCCCGCGGTGAAGGCAGAACGTTTGGCGGCCTATGGCCAGAGGCTGCACGATTCGATCCGCAGTGCCCGGCCCGACGCCGTCTGGGTGATGCAGGGTTGGCTGTTCGGCGCCGATCAAGGCTTCTGGACGGGTGACGCCATCGCCGCCTTTCTGCGCAATGTGCCCGACGACGGACTGATGGTGCTGGACATCGGCAATGATCGCTATCCCAAGGTACGCCAGACAGCCCAAGCCTTCCATGGCAAGGGGTGGATCTACGGCTATGTCCACAATTACGGCGCGTCCAACCCGATCTATGGCGATCTCGGCTTCTACCGCCGCGATATGGCAGCGATCACTTCCGATCCGGCACGGGGCCGCTTGCAAGGGTTTGGTGTTTTTCCGGAAGGGCTCGACAGCAATTCAATCGTCTATGCCTATCTGTATGACCTGGCCTGGAACGGCGGGACGAAATCCCTAAGCGACTGGCTGGCCGGCTATACCCGCGCCCGCTATGGCATCAGTTCGCCCGAAGTGGTGACGGCGTGGCTGGACATCGTCAAAGGGGTGTATGGCACGCGCTACTGGACACCGCGGTGGTGGCGGTCGACCGCCGGCGCCTATCTGCTGTGCAAGCGGCCAGACATTGCCATGGCGGATTTCGAAGGCGCACCGGGCGATCGCGCAGCCTTGCGCGCCGGTCTGGCCAGGTTGGCGGCGATACGGCACGACAGTCCCCTGTTGCGTTACGACGTGATCGAATTCACGCGGCACCTGGCCAGCCTTCATCTCGACAATCTGATCCGCACGGCGCTGGTCGCCTATCGGGACGGCGACGTAGCGGCAGGGGATCGGTCGGCCACGGAGGTAAGACGCGTGACCATCGCGATTGATGACCTGATGGGCGCCCAGCCCTGTCATCTGGCGGGCTGGATCGAACAGGCGCGCGCATATGGCGATACCGCCACGGAGAAGCCCTATTACGAACGTAACGCGCGTGCCCAGGTCACTGTGTGGGGCGGCAAGGGCAATCTGCACGACTACGCCTCCAAGGCCTGGCAGGGCCTCTACCGCGACTTTTACCTGCCGCGCTGGGAGATGCTGTTCGCAGCCCTTCGCACCGGCACGTATAACCCAGCAGCAACGACAGAGCGCCTGATCGCCTGGGAAAACGCCTGGGTCGAATCAAAGGAACCTGTCGCCCATCGTGTCCCCTCCGATGCGGCGGGCGACGCGGCGCGGTTGCTGGCGATTCTGTCCTGATCCGGTCAAAACTGTGGTGTTTCAGTTACAGGCATGGAAAACCTGAGCTGAACCCATGGTGGAGCGACGGATCTCGGAATTTCGAAAAATATTGCAAATCAACGGATTGCAGCTATCAGCGGCCGAACCGCAACTTTTGAAACCATTAGATCAATATGTTTTGAAATGAAAATATCATATTTGATATTTCATGGAATTGACATTCCGTAACATCGCTTTTAGTCTGAGAATTGTCGCAGAGGCCCCTCACGAACCGCATTTTTGGTCTGGGGGTGGCTGCGGCCAAGAACAGAAAACCAAACACTCAGGGGCCAGTATGAACTTCCGCAGAATTTCGGCGAAGGGACGACGTGCCTGATTGCCGCGGCGAAGGCAGGATCGGCCACAAATCCCGCCTTCGTATCGCCGGCCTCGCCGTTCGAAAGCCGGAAAAATTGGTCGGCCAATTTTCAGGGTTGAAATATTGGTTCGCACCAAAGGCGCTTTCGGACCTGACACAACACAAATCCCGACCGGGCGGACGGGCAACAACACAGGAGAAACACAATGAAAAAAGGCACATCTTTCAACCGAAAGAACTTCAGGTACGCACTGCTGGGAGCCACCATTCTCGCTGGCGCCGCCGGCGCCGCCTATGCTCAGGACGCAGCGCCACCGGCCGGCGACGTGGTCGTGGTGACCGGCTTCAAAAGAAGTGCGGCCGACGCCATCCGGGCGAAAAAGCAGAATATTGAAATCTCGGACGGTATCTCGTCGGACGGCCTGGGCCGCTTTCCCGACCTGAACGTCGGTGAAGCCCTGCAACGCATTCCGGGCGTCCAGATCAACCGCGAGGCCGAGGGCCGCAACGCGACGATCGGTCTTCGCGGCATGCCGGGCTACTACGCCCGCACGACCCTGAACGGGCAAGCCTTTGCCGAACCCCCGTACGTAACGACCACGGGCGGCGCCGACGGCACGCCGCTTGGCGCCTTCAACTCCGACATCTTCACGGCCTTCTCGATCCAGAAGTCGCCGATGGCCAATTCCCAGTCTGGCGGCCTGTCCGGCAATATCGACATGCAGATCTCGCCAGCCCTGTCACGCAAGGACGGCGGCTTTGCCAAGGCAGCCTATGAGTATAACACGAACGGCGGCCTCGGCGCCCCCGCCTATACCATCGGCTACAACAAGCACATCAACAGCGATTTCGCAGTGTTCGGCACGTTCGCCTACCGCAAGGAAAACTTCCGTCGCGACACCTTGCGGTATAACGGCTACAACCGCATCACCCTGGCCCAAAGCAAGCTGACGGCGCAACAGTTCGCGGACGCCTATGGCGCCTATTACGGAACGACCGCCAGTTCTTCGACCTTTACCCTGGCTCAGGCGCTCGGCAACAATGTCTATACCGCGCCGTCGAACGTCGGAAGTGCGTCGCAGAACGGTATCTGGGCTCTGGGCCTGATGCGGCAATATACACGCATGAACGTCGGCACGCTGCAGTCCGGCTCAGCCGGCGCTGAATGGCGGGTGAATGATAACCTCAAGATTGGTGTTACGGCCTACCACAGCGACCGCGACCTGCCGGATACCGTACAATACTTCCTTTTGAACGACCCGTTTGGCACGGCGACCGTTGAACCTCTCACCTCACCGGTTGTGATGGAAAATGGCTTTGCCGTCGTCCCGCGCACCCGCAACAGCAACTATGATGGCAAGACCTCGACGCGTCTGTTCTCGCAAAAGCAGGCGGCCGATGGCGTGTTCCTCAACGCTGAGTGGGAAAACGACAAGTGGCGCTTCGCCGGTGTCATTGCCGCCACAACATCTTCGAATTCCTCCGAGGAAACCGAGCTTGACCTGCGTACCGTGACCCTGGGCGGTTCGGGCAACAACGGCCTGGTCGAAATCATGGATACCGGATTGGGCGAGTTGGGGGATTTCTATCAGTCCGTTACGCCGACGCCGCAAAACGTGATGTTCACACTACCTTTCCGGGCCTCAACGTCGACGGCTGGGTTCCAGCCCGGCTATTGGAACTGGGCCCCGAATGCACCAACAGATCTGTTCACCTCAGACGGGAAGTATTTGCTGCACTTGGGTGGTACGCATCGCTATGCCACCAAGAGTGTAAATTCCGTGCAATTCGATGCGGAACGCCAGGTCGAGTTTGGCCCGATCACCAGCATTCAAGGCGGAATCCGGTCGGAAGGCAACGAATACGAAAGCCGTGGCGTGCGCAATATGGCGTACGGCATCCAGACACAGAACATAACCGCTTCGATGCTGATCAAGGCGCCGTCCGTCGACGACTTTATGGAAGGCAAGGCGCCCATCAATACGGATTGGCTGACGATTGATCCAATCCCCTTCCTGAATGCTATTCGTCCCGTCACCAAATACGGCAACGGAGAGCTTTCGGACCTTGGATTTAACGTCTTCTATGCCGATGGCGGATTCGCAAACAACAACTTCAAGGTGACCAACGACCTCATGCAGGCTTACATTCAAGCCAAGTATGACACCAGCATCTTCGGGCATCGCGTTCGCGGTAACGTCGGCGTCCGTTCCGAAACCACGGAATACGAAGTGACGACCCTGGATCGTACGGCGCGTGTGGCCAGCAACGGCGGTGTCGGCGCCCGGTCCGATTTCACGTGGCACACCTACAAGGACTCCTACAGCCAGATTCTGCCGTCGGCTATCGCGGTTGCAGATGTTTTCGAAAACGTGGTCCTTCGCGCCGCCTACTATAAGACCTATGTCCGACCCGATCCGCAAACCAGCAGCCCGGTTCGCAACTACTCCTATTCCACAAACAACGAGTCGACACTGACGCAGACGATAACCAATGTGAATATCAATCTGGCCAGCGGCCAGTTGAAGCCCTACCTGGCTGACAACTATGATCTTTCCTTGGAATGGTACAATCGTCCCAATGGTCTCATCTCGCTGGCCTACTTCAAGAAGAAACTGACGAACCGCGTCGCCGCCATTGCCGATCCGGCACTTCTGTGCCCGGCAGATGGCAGTGATTGGGGCTTCGGGGCGCTGACCTGGAATGGCAGCTACTGCAGCGCGACCAATGCAAATGATGTCGTGAATGGTGTTCCCAATTCTTATCGGATTTTCGCAAGCGGTCTTCAGAACATCGACTCACCGACCTATGTCAGTGGTCTTGAGTTCAACATTCAGCAGAACTTCGATTTCCTGCCCAGCTTCTGGAAAAACTTTGGCGGATCCTTCAACTACGCCTTCACCCAGGCAAAACAGACTGGCGGTTCAAAGACCCCCTTCCCCGGGATCTCCAAGCACAACTACAACGCAATCCTGTACTACGAAACGTCCAAGTACGGCATTCGCGCGGTCTATAACTGGCGTTCGGAATACAATCTGGATGGCTCGGGGACCTTCTTCGGTAACGCCCGGAATGCGGCCGCCCGCGGCCAGCTCGACCTCTCAGCGTCGTACAATATCAACGAGCGCGTCTCCATCTCGCTTGATGCCTACAACCTGACCAACTCCTTCCGTAAGGAATATCAGGGCGACGAACGTATGGTCCGCCAGATCGACTACGACGGCCAAACCTTCACTGCCAGCGTCAAGGCCTCCTTCTAGGCTTTTGCGCCACGGGCAACCTTCTGATCCCGAGTCAGCCGGTTGGAAGGGCCAGAATGTGTAAAGCATTCTGGCCCAAGTCCCGAATTTGTAAGCCTCCGCGTAACTCTCAACCAACTTCCTCCAAAATCGGAATGACGTATAACCATCGTCATTCCGATTTTTTTTTCGCGACGCTCCAAATCAAAAAGTGGATATCCACCCTTGATTTGACACTGGAGAAAGCTCAGCCTCTTGCGGGTTGCGTTTTTCGTCAGGGACGGTCCATTTCCATGCCAGTGACACGCTGGGTGAATACAGTTGCACCGATAGGACGCCGGATATGGCCGGTGCGGAACCCATCGACATCCTGCAACCAGAAGACCGGCCGGGGATCGGGCTTTTGTGTCTGGAATTCGATATGGTCGAGTTCGATGTTTCTGGCCTGCCGCACAAACAGACCGCTCGCCGGCAGATCACCGAACATGTTGGGTTCAGGATAACCAGCCTCATTGAGAGGCGGCATACGACTGGCCAGCGCTGGGTCGGCACCACCGAGGGATTGCAGGAACATATCGGAGATCCGGATGTCTTCAACCTTGTAACCCTCAACACCAGCGATAATTGACGGCATGATAGCTGCGGCAGACGAGGTAATGTTGCTGATAATTACGCGTTTCAGTGTACCGGGCACTACGCCGGCAGGACCGCGCATTCGCCGCCCTAACCGCAAGAATATCGGTGCCGTCGTCACTTCACGCATGGAAATGTTGGTGATGGTGATGTCTTCGAGATGCGCGCCATCAACGGTTTCCAGGGCAATGCCCCGGCACTTGTCGAAGACGATGTTGGAGATAGTGATGTTGCGGAAGCCACCATTTGACTCCGTACCCAGTTTGATGCGCCCATGGGTACCCTTGGGTTCCGGCAGGAAGACCTTATAGCTTCCGTCCAGCACGGAACCGATGACGTAGCTCCCCGAAACGTAGCAGTTGGTGATCGTCACATTCTCCGTCGCGCGGGGGTAGCCAAGAGCGTAGGACGATTTGGGGCAAATGGCGTCGTCCCAAGGCGAATTGATAGTACAGTTGGATATCCGGACGTTCTTGCAACAGTCGATATCCAGTCCATCGCGGTTGGTGTCGATCAGCAGGTTGTCGATGGTTAAATTGTCGACGCCAGTGGCGAGCAAACCGAACCAGCCTGCCTGCAACATACGGAAGTCACGCAGCAGCACATTGCGGCACAGCTTGAGGGCGATCGCCTTGTCGCCCACACCGGGACGGCCGGAAATGGGCATGCCCTTGTCATAGTCATGGCCGCGCCCCAGGCCCTTCCCCCAAATAAGGCCAGGTCCTTCGATAGCGATATCGTTGAGCCCCTCCCCCCAGATCAGGCTGTTGCGCCAATGCCCGTGACCGTGGTCCTGGAAGTCCCGATAGGACTCAGGCAGGTCGACATCCTGATCATAACCGCCCGAGGTCATGCCTTCAATCGGTGTCGGGGCGGCCACGATCACAGCGCCAGCGTCAAGATAGAGCCGAATATGGCTTTTCAGCCGGATCGTGTAGCAGGCGTAGGAACCGGCGGGAAAATACAATGTGCCACCGCCTCGGCTCGCCAGATGGTCAATTGCGGCGTTTACGGCTGGCGTATCGATGGTCGTTCCGTCACCCCTGGCACCGAAATCGCGCACATTGAGACCGAAGGGTGTGTCGGCGCGCGCCGGTCCCGCCCACGATATCCGCGGCAACAGAATTGCAGCGGCGGTCAAGGCCAGAATATGACGGCGGGATAGGACTTCCATGGCGACCTCCTTGTTTAAACATGCCCAGAACCGAGCATGTCAAATTTAGAATAAAAATATCATTTTAACAATTTTCAAAATTGACGTTTCTAAATTTCTGACCTAGAGTCGGGTTACAGCCTTAGCAGCCCACCGACTCAAAATTGGTCGGCCAATTTGTCGAAACCCTGCAACTGACGTGACCATGTCCAGAATTACCGCCGCCCGCGTTATCGTGACCTCCCCAGGGCGCAACTTCGTCACCCTGAAGATTGAGACGGCCGAAGGCTTGCACGGTGTCGGCGATGCAACCTTGAACGGCCGCGAGCTGGCCGTGGCGAGCTATCTGACTGACCACGTCATCCCGTGCCTGATCGGTCGTGACGCGCATCGTATCGAGGACATTTGGCAATTTCTGTACAAGGGCGCCTACTGGCGCGGCGGCCCCGTGGGCATGACCGCCATCGCCGCGGTCGACATGGCGTTATGGGATATCAAGGGCAAGGCGGCGGGTCTGCCCGTCTATCAGTTGCTGGGCGGGGCCTGCCGCGACGGCGTCACCGTCTACGGCCATGCCAATGGCGAGACGATCGACGACACCATTGCCGAAGCGCTGAAGTACAAGGCCCTGGGCTATAAGGCGATCCGGTTGCAGACCGGCGTACCCGGCCTGCCGTCCACCTACGGCGTCTCGCGCGACAAGATGTTCTATGAGCCGGCCGACAATGACCTGCCGACGGAAAATGTCTGGTCGACGCCGAAATACCTCAACCATATCCCGAACCTGTTTGCCGCTGCACGTGAGGCCTTGGGGTGGGACGTCCATCTGCTCCACGACGTCCACCACCGCCTTACCCCAATCGAAGCCGGCCGACTGGGCAAGGATCTCGAACCTTATCGCCTGTTCTGGATGGAGGACGCTACCCCGGCTGAGAACCAGGAAGCCTTCCGCCTGATCCGCCAGCACACGACCACGCCATTAGCGGTTGGCGAGATCTTTTCAAACGTCTGGAACTGCAAGGACCTGATCCAGAACCAATTGATCGACTACATCCGCGCCACAGTTCTGCACGCCGGCGGGATCAGCCATATGCGCCGGATCGCTGCCCTGGCCGACCTGTACCAGGTCCGCACGGGCTGTCATGGCGCTACTGACCTCTCGCCGGTGACCATGGCAGCGGCGCTGCATTTCGACATGTCGATTCCGAATTTCGGCTTGCAGGAATATATGCGTCACACGGCGGAAACCGACGAGGTCTTCCCGCATGGCTACAGTTTTGAGGACGGCTATCTGCATCCGGGCGACGCGCCCGGGCTGGGCGTCGATATCGACGAGGCCCGCGCCGCCCTTTATCCCTATCGGCGCAGTTACCTGCCCGTGAACCGTCTGGAAGACGGCACGATGTTCAACTGGTAGCGCCCACGTTCCCGCAGCACGGCCTTCCCTCATCTCCCTGGCTCGTGCTGAACTAAAGCCCGGCATCTCGTGTGCCGGGCTTCTTTTTATGTCACGGCGGCGATCCATTCATGCTGCGGATCGTTGCGGAATATCCAGCGGCGTTCGGGGCCGGCCATGACATTGAGATAGTAGAGATTGTAGCCGTGCGGCGCGCCTACGGGATGGTAGCCGCGCGGCACCATGACGACGTCGCCATCTTCGACCAACACGGCTTCGTCCAGCGTACGATCGTCAGTATAGACCCTTTGGAAAGCGAAGCCCTGCGGCGGGTCAAGCCGGTGATAATAGGTCTCTTCCAGGGCCGTTTCCGCCCCCGCCTCCGCCGTGTCATGCTTGTGCGGCGGGTAGCTGGACCAGTGGCCAGCCGGGGTAACCACCTCGACCACCAGCAGACTATGGGCCGGGCGGTCCTGGGGCAGGATATTGCGGACATAGCGGGTGTTGGTGCCTTGACCGCGGACCTCACGGCTCATCTCGGCATCCGGAATGCGACGTGGCGCATAACCCGGCGCACCCGGCGCCGTACAAACGGCCAGTTCAAGTTCGGTCAGGGCCGTGACGGCATAGTCACTGGCAGGCGGAACAAAGACCGCACCCGGTGCGGCATCTTCGAATGGCGACGAACGCCCCCCGACAGACGCAAAGACCTCGTCGCCGATACGGATATCGGCGCTTCCGGCCACGGCAACCAGACAGGTTTCGCGCGTCATTTCCTGGCCGGTAAAGCTCTGGCCCGGTGACAGCTTGACCACAGTAAATCCGACATGCGTCCAGCCGGCGCTTTGCGGCGTGACGGTCAGCACCTGTCCCTTGGCATCCTTCGCGTGGGGCCTGACCCGCAGATGGCTCACGCCGCCACCGCCTCGATCAGTCCGGCCTTGCGTGCAGCATCCTTCAGCGTCTTGAGCCCCAGTTCGGCATAGGTGCGCGGATCTGCCTTGGCGGGATCCTGCTCGGCCTCGATGATGATCCAGCCACTGTAGCCGATGGCTTTCAGCCCGGTCATGACGCGATCGAAGTCGATAGAGCCGTCGCCTGGCACCGTGAACATGCCGGCCAGCACGCCGTTGAGGAAGCTGTCGTCCTTGCCCGCCGTGGCGTCGAACACCGCCTGGCGGACGTCCTTGCAATGGACGTGGGTGACCCGCTCAGGGTAGTCGGCAATGACCTGGTGCGGATCTATGCCACCGAGAACCGCGTGGCCGGTATCCAGGGTCACACCAACATTGGCGCGGGTATGACGGAAAAAATTCTGCAGGTCTTCAGCGTCCTGAACCACCGTACCCAGATGGTAGTGATAGGCCAGTTTCAGGCCGTGGGCAGCGACATAGTCGGCGACGGCGCTGAGACGCGCGCCGAATTGTACCCAACCCGCTTCGTCGAGATGGGGCCGGGTGTTCAACGGGGTATTGCGCTGGCCGTGGATCGCGTTGCTGGTCTCCGCAATGACGAAGACCTTGCTGCCCAGAGCGCGCAGCAGGGCGAGATGGCCCTGGAGGGCGGCGATCTCGGCCTCGGCATCGCGCGTCAGCAGTTCACAACTGTACCAGCCCCCGACCAGGTCGAGGTTGAAACGGCCAAGCACCGACTTCAGTTCGGCCGGGTCCTTCGGAAAGGCGCCGCCCAGCTCCGAACCGGCAAAGCCGACCTCGGTAATGTCTTTCAGCACGCTGTCGAGCGGGGTGTCGCCACCCAGTTCCGGCATGTCGTCATTGATCCAGGCGATGGGGCTGACGCCGAAGGTGATGGTCATGAGTTGTCCCTGATGGTCTTGAGTTTCTGGTCATAGGCGGCACGCGCGGCCTGGACGGCGGGCGAGTCCGATACCTGAGGCACGGCGACGTCCCACCAGGCGCCGCCCTCGTTCGTGCCTGTCGTGGCTTCGGTGTCGATGACGACGACATTGACGCCGCCCCTCGCCCGGGCGTCACGGATGGCGGCTTCAAAGCCTGAGATGTCGTCAGCCTTGACGGCATGGGCACCCATGGCTGCGGCGTGGGCGACGAAGTCGATCCGGGGCAGTTCGGTGTGCCAGGAATCCGCCAGCCGGTTGTTGAACGGCTCTCCGCCGGTCGCCGTCTGCAGGCGGTGGATACAACCGAAGGCACGGTTGTCGATCAGCACCACCGTCATCCGCACGCCCATCATGACCGCCGTGGCCAGTTCCGAATTCATCATCAGATAGCTGCCGTCGCCGACAAGAACATAGACTTCGCGCTCGGGCTCGGCCAAGGCGACGCCCAATCCGCCGGCGACCTCATAGCCCATGCAGGAATAGCCGTACTCCATGTGATAGCCGCCGGATTGCTTCGTCCGCCACAGCTTGTGCATGTCGCCCGGCAGGCCTCCGGCGGCCGCGACCACAATGGCATTGTCGTCTACGGTCCGCATCAGCGCGCCCAGCACGCGGGCTTCAGTAGCCGGTTCGGCCGCGGCCAGCACCCTGTCGACCGTCGCATCCCACTCGGCCCGCGCGGCGCTGAGTCTGTCGGACCAGGAGACCGGCGCTGGCTGTACGGTGACGGCCTCCAGCACGGATCTGGCATCGCCGACCACGGCCAGGGCGTTGAACTTGCCGGCATCGAAGGCGGCGGTGTTGACGGACACAATCCGCGCCTGAGGAAACAAAGCCGCCGATCCCGTGGTAAAGTCCTGCAGCCGCGTCCCAACAGCCAGAATCAGGTCGGCCTCGCGCGCTGCCTGGTTGGCGGCGTCGGTCCCGGTGACCCCGATGGCGCCCAAATTGAGCGGGTGATCGTGGGGCACAGCCCCCTTCCCGGCCTGGGTTTCGCAGAACGGGATGTTGTGGCGTTCGGCAAAGCTAGCCAGGGCCGCTTCGGCGCGGCTGTAGCGGACCCCGCCGCCGGCGATCATCAGCGGGCGTTGCGCCACCGACAGGGCCTGGAGCAGGTCGGTCATATCCGCCGGATCAGGCTGCAGCCGGCGCAGGCGCCAGACCTTGGCCGTGAAAAAGTCTTCCGGGTAGTCGAAGGCCTCGGCCTGGACGTCCTGGCACAGGGCCAGGGTGACCGGGCCGCAATCGGCCGGGTCGGTCAGAACCGCCATGGCGCGCGGCAGGCTTTTCAGGATCTGCTCCGGACGCGTGATGCGGTCGAACCAGCGCGACACCGGTCGGAAACAGTCATTGACCGTGACCGTGCCGTCAGCGAAATCCTCGATCTGTTGCAGTACCGGATCGGGGCGTCGGCTGGCATAGACGTCTCCCGGCAGGAACAGGACCGGCAGGCGATTGATATGGGCGACGGCCGCGGCGGTGACCATATTGGTGGCGCCCGGCCCGATCGAGGTCGTGCAGGCAAAGGCGCGCTGACGCCGCATTTGCTTCGTGTAGGCAATGGCAGAATGGGCCATGGCCTGTTCATTGTGGGCGCGATAGGTCGGCAGGTCGTCGCGGACGCCATAGAGCGCGTCGCCCATACCGGCAACATTGCCATGGCCGAAAATCGCCCAGACACCGGCAAAGAAGGGCACCACACCGGACTCGGTCTCCACCGACTGGCGCGTCAGGTAACGCGTCAGGGCCTGGGCCATGGTCAGTCGAATCGTCACGCCACGCTTTCCTTAAAAGACGCCCGCGCCGGCCGCCGGCGCATGTCACGCCAGGCAGTGACCAGACGCGACAGCTTCGACGCCATGGCATCGACCGCGCCGGCATCGTCCATCTCGCCCTTCAGCCACCGGGCGGCGACATCGTGGAAGATGGTGCGGCCAATGGCAAATCCTTTCACGCATTCAAACCGCGCCGCGACCTCGAAAGCGCGCAGAAGTTCGTCCTCCGGCGCCGACAGG
>NZ_GL883081.1:246613-250461 GCF_000204015.1 Asticcacaulis biprosthecium C19
AGGGATCGGTGACAGGTTCCAGCTTCCACCAGTCTGGCTTGATACCCAGGTCGTACAGTCGCTGGATGGCGCGGCTGCGCGTGGTCTTGTCGGCCGGCATGTCGGGGGGCAGGATCAGTTCCAGCAACAGTTCATGGCCCGATTTGCGGCAGGCGTCGAACAGTATGACCAGTTGGCGTTCCTGCTCGGCGCGCAGGCCGGGCTCATCATCGGGGTGGTACAGGACCAGGCATTTGACGACCTGGTTGGCCGGCCAGGTGTTCAGTTCCAGCCCGACATCGGCGCCGGTTTCGAACTGAAGCGGGCGGGATTTCGGCACCTCGACCGGGCGGCCGATCCAGTAGGTGGTGTGGCCGGCCTCGCTGAGGGCATCGGCGCCGTAGCGGCCGTCCAGCAAGACGCCGAAGGCCGCACTGCCATTGGCCAGGCTGTCGACAGCGCGCAGGGCCAGGCGTTTGAAGGCCGAGATCCGCGCCATGTCGGCGCCCAGATCGGCGGCCATTTCCTCGAACTGGAAGCGGTGATCCATGGCCAGGATCATCAGGGCGTCATAATCGCGGTGGCGCGTGTAGGACCAGTGCAGGTGATCCAGCCGCGCCTGATCGTCCAGTGACATCGGGTGGCTGATGGCCAGGAAGACTTGCAATTCGTCAAAGCTCGGCATGGCCGGCGCACAGGAATGGCGGGTGACGACCAGGGCGCCGCAGGCATTGGCCCAGCGGCCGCAGGTCGCCAGGTCCTCGCCCCCCAGCCAGCCGCGCAGGAAGCCGGCGGAAAAAGCGTCGCCGGCGCCCAGGACGTTCATGACATCGATCGGAAAGCCCGGCACGACCAGGCAGTCTTCGATACGATCGGGCACAGGGCCGTCGAAGATGGCGCAGCCGTCCGCCCCCAGCTTGCAGACCAGGACGGCGTCGGTCGTGGCGCGAATGGCCTTCAGGGCGGTGATGACATCGTCGCTGCCGCCCAGGATGCGAACCTCTTCCTCAGTGCCGATGATCAGGTCGCACAGCGGTGTCACAGCGGCCAGGCGTTGCGTGACCTCAGGATTGGCGACATAGCGCTGCTCGCCCATGTCGCGCGAGGTCAGTCCCCACAGGACCGGGCGGTAGTCGATATCGAAAGCGATCTTTCCGCCGGCCGCCTTGACCTGGCGCACGGCCTCCAGGCTGGCGGCATAGACGCCCGGCTGCGACAGGTGGGTGCCATCGATGACCAGGGCACGGGCGGACGACAGCCAGGCCGGGTCGATGTCCGCCATGTCGATGGCCATGTCGGCACAGTTTTCGCGGTAGAAGATGAGCGGGAAGGTTTCCTTGTCGACAATGCCCAGCAGAACCAGGGCCGTCAGCCGCGCCGGATCGGTGACCACGCCACGGGTGTCGAGCCCTTCGCGGTGCAGGGCTTCCAGGATGAAACGGCCCATGTGATCGGCGCCGACGCGGGTGATCAGGCCGGCCTTCAACCCCAGACGGGCGGCCCCGATAGCGGTGTTGGTCGGACTGCCACCGACGTACTTTGCAAAGGACGCCATATCTTCGAGACGGCTGCCGATCTGCTGCCCGTACAGGTCAACACTGGATCGCCCAAGGGTGATGACATCCAGTCCGCCGGCAGTGAGAGCGTTCATGCGCGAATCCTCCATGGGACGCCGTCTCGCGCCCTCATTGGAATTTTTATTCTTTCATTTCGAAAAATGCAATTATCATTTCATATCGTAGATTTTATTCTTCGTCCTGAGTGGCGAAGGCATAGGCAATGACCAGGCTTTGGGCCAGGCACAGGGTCGAGGTCAGGGAACGGAACGAGCGCACCTCGGCCTCGCGCAGCAGCAAGGCCTGGGCGGCGCCCTTGACCAATGGGGAGACGTTGGAATCGGTCACGGCCAGGATATTGGCGCGCTGTTCGACGGCCAGGGCGTGGCATTTGACGGTTTCTTCAGCATAGGGCCGGAAGCTGATGGCGATCAGCAGGTCCTCCGGACCGATGCCGCGGGCCTGGTTGCTCCACAGCCCGCCGGTGCCATCGATGAAAACGACGCGCTTGCCGGCGCGTTGCAGCGCGTAGGCGAGATATGAAGCGACCGGAAAGGCACGGCGGAAGCCGGCGATATAGATGGTCTTGGCCTTGACCATGGCGTCGACCGCTTCGGCGATCTGGGCCGAGGTCACCGACTGACGCAGGTGGTTCAGCGCCAGGATATCGGCCTCGACATATTCGTCCAGGATCGTATCGGCCGTCTCTTCGCCGCCGCCGGCCTCGCTGAACTGACGGGCGCGTTCGCCATAGGCCAGGGTGATGTGGCTGGCCAGCATCTCGTCGCGAATGACCTTCTGCATCTGCGACGCGCCGGGATAGCCCAGGGTCTTGGCGAAGCGGACGATGGTCGAGGGCTGCACACCCGCGCGGTCGGCAACCACGGCCAGGGTCTCAAAGGCAATATCCTCGGGCTTGTCCAGCACGAAACTGGCCACCTGCTTCATGCGCCGTGACGCCAGTTCGTACTGGCGCATGATTTCGGCGCGCAAGGCTTCCACCGTCTGGGGTGGGTTGGCAGCTTGAATCTCGAGGTCAGCCTGTTCGTCGGCCATGGTCTTCTCCCGTCTTTTTTGTTCTCGCCTCTACGGAATTCCAAGTTGACACGGTGTGAAATTTTTGTTCCAAACCTGAAAATCCGATTGCGGAATGACTTCGGGCTCATATTACCGGCATCATTCTAAAAATGGAATAAATATTTCGCCCAAGGGCAAAAAATGGGATGGAAAACATGTTTGAAATTGCCGTCGTCGGCGCCGGCCGTATCGGTCGCATCCACGCCAAGAATGTTGCAGCCCATCCGCGCCTGCGCCTGAAAGCTGTTGTCGATCCGGTCGGCGATAACGCTGCGACCTTGGCGGCGGAGACAGGTGCGGTCGTTTCAACGTTTGAGGCCGTCCTGAACGATCCGGCGGTGCGCGGCATCGTGGTCGCCTCCCCGACCGACCAGCATCTCGACCAGACGCTGAAGGCCATGGCTGCCGGCAAGGCGGTATTGTGCGAAAAGCCGATCGATCAGGATCTGGCGACGGCACGCGCAGCAGCGGGAGTGCTGGGTGGCGAGCGGCCGCTGTTGCTGGGTTTCAACCGCCGCTTCGACCGCCATTTCGGCGCCTTGAAGCGTCAACTCGACGCCGGGCGCGTCGGGCCGTTGGAAAGCCTGCTGATCATCAGCCATGACCCAGCGCCGCCGCCGATATCCTATGTGAAGGTATCCGGCGGGTTGTTCAAGGATATGGCGATCCACGACTTCGACATGGCGCGCTACCTGCTGGGTGAAGAGGTGACCGAAGTCTTCGCCGCGGCATCCTGCCTGGTCGATCCGGCCATCGCTGAGGCCGGCGATATCGACACCGCCAAGACGACCTTGAAGACGGCGTCGGGCCGCATCTGCGTCATCAGCAATTCGCGCCGCTCAGGCTATGGCTACGACCAGCGGATCGAAGCCTATGGCGCCAAGGGGTTGCTGAAGGCCGACAATGTGCTGGAGTCAACCGTGGCCCACTGGGGCGCGGAAGGTCCGGTGCTGGATGCGTTCCAGAACTTCTTCCTCGACCGCTATGCCGAGGCCTATCGCTCGGAGGTCGAGCATTTCGCCGCCGTGATGGCCGGGGAAGCGAAACCGCTGGTCGGGTTTGATGACGCGGTAAAGGCGCTGGAACTGGCCGAAGCCGCGGCTCAGTCGGTGAAGACCGGCCAAGTGGTGAAGTTGTAGGATGGCACGGAAGTAAGAAATCCCCTCTCCCCGTTCTTCACGGGGAGAGGTTAGGGTGAGGGGCAAGCTATCGTTTCCACCGCACAATCGTCTTCGC
>NZ_GL883081.1:250827-264303 GCF_000204015.1 Asticcacaulis biprosthecium C19
GCTCGTAAACGGGGAGAGGTAATTTACGAAGCATCTTCAACGCTTTACTGCGTAGCTCCCCGCCCCCACGGGCTCGGCTTCTTACCCATTACCAGTTCCAGCTTGCCGCCATTGACGATGTCGGACTGGCGCAGGAAGGCGTCCTTCAGCACCACACCGTTCAGCCTGGCCGACTGGATATAGATGGCGTCCGGACCGGCATTCTTTGCGACAATCTCAAACGTCTTGCCATTCTCCAGCCGGATCAGGGTGCGCGGCTGACGCGGGCCGTGCAGATAGAACAGGTCGCTTCCCAGCTTCGGGAACAGGCCGATGCGGTTGAAGACATAGTGCGAGCTCATGGCACCATTGTCTTCGTCACCCGGATAGGCATCCGCCGTAAAATCCTTGAAAATCCGATCCGCCCAGTAGGCCGACAGGTCCGGCCGGCCGATATTGTGGAACAGCCAGGGCGTCGTAAAGGACGGCTCGTTCGTCATATCGATCAGCCCGGCCGACAGGGCGTGCTCCAGGCGCTCACGGAAGCGGTCTGGTCCGCCCATCACCTCGATCATGCCCGGAATGTCATGCAGCATGTCATAGGAATAAACCCAGGCCGTACCTTCGTAGAAGCCGACATTGTTGTAGGTGACGCCGTCCCAGCCCAGCTTCGGATCCAGATCCTGAAACCGGCCATCGGCATATTTCGGGATGATAAAGCCGCTGAAACCATCGCTGGTGGCGTCGGCATTCCAGACCTTGCGCCAGTTGCCGGACCGTTGCAGCAGCAGGGCGGCCTTGTCGGTATCGCCAGCCTTCTCGGCGAGTTTGGCCGCGAAATAGTCGTTCAAGGCAAAGCCGACTGTTGACGAACCTGACTTGGCGCGCTGGTTGTTGGGTTCAGGGCTGCGATCGCCGACGGCGAAGTAACCTTCGACCAGATAGCGCGGACGGCGGCGTTCGAAGGCATTGAAATGGACCACCTTCCAGGCCGCGTTCCAGTCGATGCCTTCGATGCCACGCAGCAGGCCTTCACCGATGACATTGTCGACCTCGTCTCCGCCCTGGCCGACATGGTAGTTGCGACCACCGATGATGGCGGTGTCGGCGTAACCGAACTTGTCAAACGTGTGAATGATTGAGCCGACATTGGCGGCATACTCGCGCGGCTTGATCAGCGACATCAGCGGGAAACCAGTGCGATACGTGTCCCAAAGGGTATAGTAGTCATCCCAATAGGGTGCGTGCATCTCGGAATCGACCTGATCGAGCGACCGGTCGCGCGGCTGGATCGCGGTGTGATACAGGGCGGTGTAGAAACGCCGCTTGTCGGCATCGGCGACGCCGCTGATTTCGATGCGGCCCAGTTCGGTGTTCCAGGCGTCGCGGGCCTGGGTACGCACGGCGTCGAAATCCCAGCCGGGAATGTCGCGATCCAGCAGTTGCTGAGCCCGTTCGGGACCAGCAAAGGACACAGCGACCTTCATCAACACCGGCTTTTGCCCGTTGGCAGCAAATGACCACCAGGCGCCCAGGCGCTCGTCGGCGCCGGTCTTGGCGTTTGTGGCACCGGTCATGACCTCACCGTTTTTGAACACGCCCCAGCCCGTGGGTTTCGTGTCCATTTGCGCGACGAACCAGATATCGAACTTCGCCGGGTTCCAGTAGCCCTTGGCCTTGACCCGGCCGACAATACGGCCCTGCTCCGGATAGAGGGTAACCTCGGCATTGTCGCTGGCCTTTACGCCCAGGATCTTGCGCGTGATATCAAAGACGATATTGGCCTGGTCGGTGGCCGGGTAGCTGAAGCGGTACATGGCGGCATAGTGCGCCGGCGTGACCTCGGCGCGAATATCGTAGCGCGACAAGGTGACGGCATAGAGATCTGCACCGGCCTGCTCATTCGCCTTGGGCGATAGATGGGCCGCCTCGTCGAATTGCGGCGCGCCGACCTGAGGCGAGACCAGGAAAGTGCCATAGGTGGTCACCCCGCCGGAGCCCTGAGTATGCAGTTGGGCAAAGCCGCTGATCTCGGCCTTTGGGTCGTAGCCGGCATTGCTGCCGGTCAGGGTCTGGGGGCTCGGATGGATAGAGCCATGCGGCAAGGCGGTGCCGGGGATGGTGTCGCCCTGGTTGTCGTTGCCGACGCCGACCATCGGATCGACGTAGGTGTAGAGCGGCGTTCCCGCCAGGGTGGTCGTGGCGAGCATCAGGCCGGCCGTTACGGCCGCAAGCAACTTATAGGACACGATCAGACCTTTCCGCGATGGGATTTGGCATAGGCGTCGAACGCCACGGCGGCGACGATGATCAGGCCGATCACGACCTGCTGGAAGTAGGAGGAGACGTGCATGATGACCAGGCCATTGGAAAGCACGCCGATCAGCAGGGCGCCAATCAGTGTGCCGCGAATGCTGCCCGAACCACCCGACAGGCTGGCCCCGCCGATCACCACCGAGGCGATGACGCGCAGTTCGTAATTGATGCCGGCCACGGCCTCGGCCGAGCCCAGGCGCGCCGACAGCAGGAAGCCTGACAGACCGGCCAGGAAGCCGACGATGACATAGACGCTGATGATCACCGCCTTGACGTCGATGCCGGCCAGGCGCGCCGCCTCGGCATTGCCACCGACCGCATAGACCTGACGGCCATAGCGTGTGTGACGCAGGGCGATATGGCCGGCCAGGGCGACCAGAGCAAAGATGATGACCGGGACGGGAATGCCCAGCACGCTGCCTGTACCCCACCAGCGGTAGCCGTCGTCGAAGCCCGAGATCGGCCCGCCGTCATTGAGGATGAGGGTGGCGCCGCGCCACACGGTCATGCCGCCCAGCGTGACGATAAAGGCCGGCACCTTTAGCCAGGTGACCGACTTGCCGTGGAGGTAGCCCGCGGCCAGGCCGATAAAGGACGCTACCAAAAGCGCGACCAGCCACTGCGGAACCGCCCCTCCCATCGCCTGCACCACCCAGGCGGCCGCAATGGCGGCGAAGGCGAGCAGCGAACCGACGGCCAAGTCGACCCCGGCGGTCAGGATGACAAAGGTCATGCCCACGGCGATGACGCCGTAGATCGACACCTCGGTCAGGATATTGACAGCATTGCGCAGCGACAGAAAGCGCGGGTTCCAGGCGGCGAACACGACGATCAGCAGCAGCAGGAACAGGGTGGTGCCCCAGGTCCGCAGGAAGGCGACCATATCGAAGGGCTGCCGCTCGGTTGAGGTGCTCATACGATCTCTTTCATGCTGCGCGTCCAGTTGCCATCAGGCCCATCAGGGTTTCTTCATCGGCGGCAAAACCGTCGAGCGTGCCGGCAATGCGGCCTTCGCGGAAAACGATAATACGGTCGCTGACCGCCATCACTTCGGGCAGTTCCGACGATACGACGATGACGGCGACGCCAGTGGCGGCCATGTCGAACAGGACCTGGTGGACATCGGCCTTGGCACCGACGTCGACGCCGCGGGTCGGTTCATCAACGATCAGGACCTTGGGCGACAGGGCCATGCAGCGGGCCAGCAAAACCTTCTGCTGATTGCCCCCGGACAGGGTAGCGATGGCGACGCCGTCATGGGCCATACGGATGTTAAGCCGCGTACGAAAGTCTTCGACCAGGGCCTTTTCAGCGGTTTCGTCGACAAAAATGCCCCAGCGCGACAGCCGCTTCAGGCTGGGCAGGGACAGGTTGTGGCGGATGGAATGCTCCAGAAAACAGCCCTGCTGCTTGCGATCCTCGGGCACCAGGGCGATACCGGCCTTAAGCGCGTCGCACGGCGAGGCCGGGTTTACGACCTCGCCGTTCAGGGTGATGGTGCCGCTGTCCATGGCATCGGCGCCGAACAGCACACGAACAAGGTCGGTACGCCCGGCCCCGACCAGCCCGGCCAGGCCGACAATCTCCCCGGCGCGGACCTCGAAGCTGACGTCCGTCAGCGATGTGCCGCGCGCTTCGTGACGGCCGCGCTTGCGGCTGACACCATCGACCTTCAGCACGATCTCGGCGGGTTCGCGGTGCGGTGGCCGCTGCAGGAACTCGACATCGCGCCCGACCATCAGCCGCACCATGCCAGCGACCTCGATCTCAGCCACCCGCCCGGTGGCGACGAAGCGGCCGTCGCGCAGCACGGTATAGCCGTCGCAGATGGTCTTTACCTCTTTGAGACGATGGGTGACATAGATGACGGCGATCCCCCGCGCCTTCAGCTCGCCGATGATCCGGTGCAGGATATCGACCTCGCGCGGGCTCAGGGCCGCCGTCGGTTCATCCATGACGATCAGCTTCGCCTGAAGCGTCATGGCGCGGGCGATCTCGACCATCTGCTGGTCAGCGATGTTCAGTCGGCGGACCTCCATATCGGGGTCGAGGTCGAGCCCCAGGCCATCGAGCACGGCCCGGGCGTCGGCGCGGAGGCGTTTGTGGTCGATCAGACCGAAACGCAAGGGCTCCCGGCCGAGATAGAGGTTTTCGGCCACCGTCAGGAAGGGCTGGAGATTGAACTCCTGATAGATGGTGACGATGCCGGCGCGTTGGCGCTGGACCGGCGTGTCGGACGCGGACAACGCGGCACCATCAAATGTCAGGCGGCCGGAATCGCAAGCCTGCGCCCCCGACAGGATTTTCAGCAAAGTCGACTTGCCTGCGCCGTTTTCGCCCAGCAGCGCATGAACCTCACCAGACGCCACCGACAAACGCGCACCGTCCAGCGCCACCACGCCGGGGAATCGCTTGGTGATGTCGGCGAGGTCCAGCAAGGCCATTTGGCTACTTCATTTCGGCGATGCGCGACGCCTCAGTCAGGTTGTCGCGCGTGATCAGGACCGGGGTCAGGCTGTTGGAGGCGATCGGGGCATTGTTTTTGAGATGCTCCACCACCGCGCGCAGGGCGGTGCGGATCTGTTCGCCCGGGTTCTGCTCGACCGTTGCCGCCATGTCACCGGCCTTGATGCGGCCCAGGGCTTCGGGAATGGCGTCGAAACCCAGGACGGCGATCTGCTTAGATGTAAAGCCGGCACCGCGAATGGCTTCCAGCGCGCCCATGGCCATGTCGTCGTTCAGGCACAGGATGGCGTCCGGATGGGCCCCGCCCATGGAGGTCAGAACGTTCTGGGTCACGCTGAGCGCCTGGTCCCGCTTGGAGTTGCCGGTCTGCTCGGCGACGATCTGATAGGCCGCACCACCGGCCGCCAGGCCTTCGTGGACGCCCTTGACGCGTTCGATCGAGGACGAACTGCCCGGGTCGTTGGTGATGACCACCACCTTGGCGCCCTTGGGGTAGGTCCTGACCACCCAGTCGGCCATGGCACGGCCACCGGCGACATTGTCGGCGCCGAAATGCGGCACGGGGTGCTTTCCACCGCCGATAGAGCGATCGACCGACACGACGATGACACCTTCGCCGGCCAGGGCGTCGGTCGTCGACGATAGGGCCTTGGAGTCGGTCGGCGCAATGATCACCGCGCCGATGCCCTGGATGCGGGCGGCTTCCAGATCCGACACCTGCTTGGAGGAGTTGTTCTGTCCGTCCAGGACCTGGACCTTGACGCCCAGTTTCTGAGCCTCGTCTTCCAGGTCACGGCGCATGGCGACGAAGAAGGGCTGGGACAGGTCGCTGAAACTGACGACGATATCGCCGGAACCGGCCTCCTCGCCTTTCGAGCAGGCGGCCAGGGTGGAAAGGCCGAACAGGGCGGTGGCAGCCAGCATGTGGCGGCGGCTGATGGACATGTGTTCCTCCCGGGGAGCGCGGCCGATTGGTCGACCATTTTTGTATTTGTTATAAATGGAATTTTTATTCCACGTCAACGCAGTTGTCGGACTTTTCCTGCCTTCATGACATCGTCGGCCAACCTATGACATCGTTGGAATGACAAAACTCGAATCGGCCAGGACGCCGCCGCGCGGCCAGCGCTGGGTGACCGTCTTGACGCGGGTATAGAAACGCACCCCATCCATACCATATTGGTTAAGGTCACCGAAGCCCGACCGCTTCCAACCGCCGAAGCTGTGATAGGCGACCGGTACCGGGATGGGGACATTGATCCCGACCATGCCGACCTCGACCTGATCGGCAAAATCGCGGGCGTAGTCGCCGTTGCGCGTAAAGATGGCGACGCCATTGCCATAGGGATGCTGGCTGGGCAGGCGCAGAGCCTCTTCGAAGCTGTCGGCGCGAACTATCTGGAGAACGGGGCCGAAGATTTCGTCCTGGTAGGACTTCATCTGTGGCGTCACTCGGTCGAACAGGGTCGGCCCGAGGAAGAAGCCGCTCTCGTACCCTTGCAGCGCAAATCCGCGACCGTCGCGGACCAGTTCGGCGCCCTCGTCCACGCCCATCTGGATATAGGACTCGATGCGCGCCTTATGGGCGGCGGAGACCACCGGGCCGTAATGCGCATCCGCATCGGTCGATACGCCGACCTGCAGGCTTTCGATGGAAGCCACCAGCCGTTCGCGTAAGGCGTCGGCGGTATGGTCGCCAACGGGGACCACCACCGGCAGGGCCATGCAGCGCTCCCCGGCCGAGCCATAGGCGGCGCCCATGATGTCGGCCACCGCCTGGTCGAGATCGGCGTCGGGCAGGACAATGCCGTGGTTCTTGGCGCCGCCCATGCACTGCATGCGTTTGCCCTTGGCAGCGCCGCGGCCATAGACATATTGCGCGATGTCGGACGAGCCGACGAAGCTGATCGCCTTGATATCGGGATGGTTCAGCAGGGCGTCGACCACGGCCTTGTCGCCTTGCACGACGTTGAGAACATCCGTCGGCAGGCCCGCCTCGACCAACAGTTCGGCCAGGCGCAGCGGCAGCGACGGGTCGCGCTCGGAAGGCTTGAGAATAAAGGCATTGCCACAGGCCAGGGCCGGCGCGAACATCCACATCGGGATCATGGCCGGGAAGTTGAACGGGGTGATGCCGGCGACGACGCCCAGAGCCTGCCGCATCGAATAGACATCGATGCCGGGCCCGGCGCCCTGGGTATAGTCACCCTTCAGCAGGTGCGGAATGCCGCAGGCGAATTCGACCACCTCCAGTCCGCGCTGGATATCGCCTTTCGCGTCGGCAATGACCTTGCCGTGCTCGCTGGACAGCAGATAGGCCAGCGCCTCCATGTCGCGTTCCAGCAGGCGCTTGAACTCGAACAGGATGCGGGCGCGGCGTTGTGGATTGACGGCCGCCCACCCGCGTTGGGCCGCTTTGGAAGCCGCCACAACGCGTTCGACCAAAGCCGTGTCGCCCAACTGGACCTGTGCCTGAACCTGACCGGTATTGGGATCGAAGACATCCGACACACGCCCGTCACCCGGTTGAAGCCGGCCGGAATAAAAATGTCCGATAGCGCGCATACAGGCAGAACCTCGACTGATCCGGTCCGGGGTGAACCGCAATATTCAGAATGAATATTTCATTAGATTGATATTTGCAATATTCGTTTTATATTGCCACAACGCCCGGCGCCGGGCGACTCTACGGACCGCATCAAGACGGCCGGAAACTGACAGGGATGCTACGCCGATGAGACGATGGTCCGCAAGGGTTTTGACGGGAATGATCGTGGCTTTCGCCGCCCCTGCCTTCGCCGGTGAGGTTGTACTGTACGACGGCGCACGGGTGGCCAATATCGTCCATGACGACCGCGACGCCGGCCGCACCCTTAACCTGGCCGCCGACCTGCTGGCGCGCGACCTGACCAGCCTGAGCGGTCGGACACCGAATGTCTCCGGCAAGGTCCGAGAATGCGGCGAGGTCTGCGTCGTGGTGGGTCTGTACGACGCCCCGCAAATCCGCCGTCTGGCGGGACTGGCCGGGGAAAACCTGTCCGGACTGAAGGGCCAGTGGGAGATCTATCGCCGCTTTGCCGTCCGCGATGGCGGAACAACCTACCTGGTCATTGCCGGCTCGGACCGGCGTGGTGCGGTCTACGGGACGGTCGACCTGTCGCGTCAGTTGGGCGTGTCGCCGTGGGAATGGTGGGCCGATGTTACCCCGCGCCGCCAGGACCGGCTGGCGATCGACGACGCCCCCCTCACCTCCAAAACGCCGTCGGTCCAGTACCGCGGCATGTTCCTCAATGACGAGGACTGGGGTCTGGAGCCGTGGGCCGCCGAAACCTTCGACCCCGCAACCGGAAATATCGGGCCGAAGACCTATGCCAAGGTGTTCGAGCTGATGTGGCGCCTGAAGGCCAATACCGTGTGGCCGGCCATGCACACCATCTCGACGCCATTCTACGGCAATAAGGGCAATCCGCCGCTCGCCGAGGACTATGCCGTCGTGGTCGGCACCTCGCACGCCGAGCCGATGATGCGCAACAATCTGCGCGAATGGGACGAGCATGCCCGCGGCGCGTTCGATTTTACCCGGAACCGGCCGGCCATCCTGGAGTATTGGCGCCAGCGGGTGCGTGAAGGCAAGTCGTTCGACAACATCTATACCGTGGGACTGCGCGGGATCCATGACGGACCGATGCAGGGCGCCAACTCCATGGCCGAGCGCCAAGCCGTCCTGCAAACCGTCATCGGCCTGCAACGTGACATCCTGAAACAGGTTTACAAGCGCCCCGCCCAGACCGTGCCGCAGGTCTATGTCGCCTATCACGAACTGCAGGAAGCCTATGACGCCGGCGGGCTTACCATCCCTGACGACGTCACCCTGATGTGGGCCGACGACAACTACGGCTATATCCGTCGCTTCAGCACGCCGGAAGAAAGGGAACGCTCCGGCGGCGGCGGCATCTACTACCACCTGTCCTACTGGGGCCGGCCGCACGACTATCTGTGGCTGGGGACGACGCACCCGTACCTGATGCACGAACAGATGGGCCGCGCCTGGGATCTGAAAGCCCGACGGATGTGGATCGCCAATGTCGGCGACATCAAGCCGATCGAATATCTGACCCAGTATTTCCTCGACCTGGCCTTTGATGCCGAGACGTTCAAACAAACGCCGCGCGACTACCTGTCCGGCTTCATGACCGAGCAGTTCGGGGCGGATCACGCCGCCGAAATCACCGACATCATGATGGGTTATTACGACCTGGCATTTGAGCGCAAACCGGAATTCATGGGTTTCGGCCAGACCGAATGGGTCAACCAGAACCGTCGCAGCGATTATGTCCGTGGCGATGGCGAAGAAGCCCAGGCACGGATCAGGGCCTATGCCGATCTGACGGCCCGCGCCGAAGCCGTGGCCGAAAACATCCCGGCCGACCGCCGTGACGCCTATTTCGAACTGGTCCTCTATCCGGTGCGGACCTCAGCGGCGCTGAATGAACGCGTCCTCAAGCTGGACCTGGCCGATCTCTATGCCGGCCAGGGCCGCGCCGGCCCCAACCTGTATGTGGCCCAGGCGAAGGACGCCCATGCCGTCATCGTGCGCGACACGGAAACCTACAACAGCCTGAACGGTGGCAAGTGGCGCGGCATGATGGATATGGCGCCGCGCCACTTGCCGGTGTTCGAAGAACCCGCCTGGCCGAACTGGTCCGCCTCGGTGAAACTGGGCTGCGACCTGGCGGTGACCGGTCAGTGGTACAACGACAACAACACCCTGCCTTTCGTTGCCGGCCGGCCGCAAAGCCGCCCCGTGACAGTTTTCGGTCATCGCGAGACACGTCTCACATGGCAGGCCGGGACGAATTCGGCGGGCTTTACCCTGTCGTCAACCTCCGGTGAACTGAACGCCGCCAATGGCTACGAACAGCGCCTGACCCTGCACTATGACGGTTCGGCGGCGCCGGGCGACCGCACCCTCACCGTCAAGTGCGGCGAACAGGACTTGCCCCTCTATGTCCGCGTCCTGCCCGCCCTGCCCGACGGCGCGGCGGAAGACAATCGCATCGTCACCCTGCGCGCCACCGCCGGCGAGATCGGTCCTGACTGGCAAACGATTGAGGGTCTGGGCAGCCTGGGCAGCGTCCTGCGCGCCCGGCTCGATCTGCCCTCCGGGCCGCAGGGCACGCCGGCCGTCTACAGCTTCTCAACCTCGACCGAGGTCGGCGGGGTATTAAAGGTCATCGCCCTACCGACCCATGCGCTCGATCCCGGCAAGGGCGTGAGGGTCGCTGTACAGTTGGACGGCGGCCCGGTGCAGGTGCTCGATTTCGCCACGTTGGGGCGCAGTGATGCGTGGAAAAACAACGTCCTGACCAATACGGCGGTCGGCACCCTGCCGCTGAAACTGCTGACCAAGGGCCAGCATGAGATCCGGGTGTATCCTCTCGATCCGGGCGTGACTCTCGATCGCATCGAGATCGACCTTGACCGCGCGCCCTATCACTATGGCGCCGTGGAGCCGCAACCGTGAAAGCCGCCACCCTCGCCCTATTGCTGATGCTGCCCGCTGCCGCTCAGGCCGCCGATAACACTGCCAATCCGCAATTCGCCGCCGCCCGCGCGGCACTCGATACCGCCCTTGACCGGCCACCACCGCCGCGTCGGGCGCGCAATGTCATCCTGTTTATCGGTGACGGCATGGGGATCAATTCGGTCACGGCCGGACGCATTCTGGCAGGCCAGACGAGGGGGCTGGACGGCGCCAGCTACCAGTTGTCATTCGAGACACTTCCCTATGCCGGCCTGTCCAAGACCTATTCAGCCGACAAGCTGGTCACCGACTCGTCGAACGGCATATCGGCGATCATGACGGGCGTGAAGACGATCAACGCCGCCACCGGCGTCGATGACAGTGTCACCGGCAAGGACTGCCCGAGCGCCCTGAAGGGGCATATACCGACCCTTGCCGAACAGGCGGCACGCGCCGGACTGGCCACCGGTGTCGTAACGACCTCAGGTATCACCGACGCTACGCCGGCCGGCGCCTACGGCCACACCACCTTTCGCGGCTGGCGCGCCGATGTCGATCTGCCGCCCGAGGCCGTGGCGGCGGGCTGCATCGACCTGGCGCGGCAACTGGTCGAGGCGCCGGAGACGATCCGACTGGATGTCGCTTTCGGCGGCGACCTGAACAACTTCCTGCCCGCCGGCGCTGGCGAAGGCCGACGCAAGGACGGCCGCGACCTGACGGCGACCTGGCTGGGCTACCCTCAGGCCCGCCTGGTCCGTGATGCTGCTGGGCTGGGCGCCCTCAACACGCAGGTCGCCGGCCCTGTGCTGGGCCTGTTTGCCGGCGGAGACCTGCCCTCCGCCGCGGACCGCCCCGACACCGTGCCCAGCCTGGCCGCCATGACCGCCACCGCCATCGACCTGCTGTCGCAGGATTCTGACGGCTATGTCCTGCTGGTCGAGTCGGCGGCGATCGACAAATGGCACCATCAGAACAACGCCTACCGCGCCCTGACCGAGGTCGATGAACTGTCCAGGGCTGTCCAGGTCGCTCTGGAACGCACAGATCCGCGCGACACCCTGATCATCGTCACGGCCGACCATAGCCATGGCCTGGTGCTGACGGCGGGCTCCAGTCGCGAGGAACCCGTCCTGGGCCTGGTTCGCTACCACGGCGAGATCCAGGCCGACGGTAATGGCCGCCCCCGCACAACCCTGTCCTACGCCACAGGCCCTTCAGGCCCGAAAGACGGCGTGGCGACGACAATTCCGGACCAGACGGATGTCTTGAGCCCCGACTATCGCCAGCCCGCCCTGACCTATATGACCAGCGCCCAGCACGCCGGCGAGGACGTCCCGGTCTATGCCCGCGGTCCCGATGCCGACCTGCTGACCGGCACGTTTGAATCGAACTACATCTATCAGGTCATGGCGCACGCCCTCGATCTCGATGCCCGCTTGCACAAAAGCCCCGTCGCGGTAGAGTCGCACCCCGGCAGCGGCCACCAGGAGCAGGCAAATGGACGGCAATAACCTCAGGGCCGACAAGGAGCGCCGTGCCTATCACGATGTCGGTAACGACTTGATCCGGCGCATCCGCACCGGCGAATTCGGCTCCAGCGGCCGCTTGCCGACCGAGCGCGACCTGGCGCAATGGTACGAGGTCGGTCGCACCGTCATCCGCGACGCCCTGGTCATGCTGGAGGTCAAGGGCCTGGTCGAACCGCGCCAGGGCTCGGGCATCTACATTACCAAGCGTGCCTATGAAGCGGCTCCCGACGCCGTGCGCATGGAGACGCCCTCCCTGCCGCCGGCAGGACCATTCGAACTGCTGCAGGCACGGCAATGGCTGGAAAGCCATATCGCGCGGCTGGCGGCGGTCAATGCGACGGCCGAGGACATGGAGATCATCGAGAAGGCCGCCCACAACCATAGCCGCGCCCACTACGGCGAGCCGAAGGAAAACTACGACATCCAGTTCCACATGGCGATCGCCCAGGCGACCCAGAACAGCGAACTGGCGCTTCTGGTCAGCCAGCTTTGGCACCGCCGCGATGATAACCCGCTGTGGCGCAGCCTCAACGAACATATCAAGGATGCCCATTACCGCGACCGCTGGGTCAATGATCATGAATTGATCGTCGAGGCCCTCCGCCGGCGCGACGGCGACGCCGCCTTCGTCGCCATGTGGACCCACATCGAAAACGTCAAATCCTTTCTGCTGGCGTCCAATGCCCTGGATGACACCCGGCCCGCTTCGAAACGAAAGACCCGCCCGTGAAAGCCCTCCGCCTCGCCACTCTCGCGCTTGCTCTGGCCCTACCCGCCGTGGCCGCCGAACCGATTTCGCCGCGCTTCAACGCCGATCCGTCGCCGCATGTCTTTGACGGCAAGGTCTATGTCTACGCCACCAATGACCAGGACAATTCCGGCAAGTATTGGGATTCGACCGACTGGCGGCTGTTCAGTTCGAATGACCTGAAGACCTGGGCGGATGAAGGTTCCTTCCTGTCGGTGACCGTGTTCAAATGGGCCAAGCCCGACGCCAAGGCCTGGGCGCCGGAAGCGGCCTATCGCAACGGCAAGTACTATTTCTATGCGCCCGTCGGCGGTGACAAGATCGGCGTGGCCGTCAGCGATCATCCCAAGGGGCCATTTATCGATGCCCGCAGCGATGCCCTGGTCGACAAGGCGCGCGACGCCAATGCCGGTGCCGAACCGATCGATCCCGCAGTCCTGATCGACGATGATGGCCAGGCGTATCTGCTCTTCGGCACGCGTGTGCCCAAGATCGTCAGGCTGAAGGCGAACATGATCGAGACCGAGGGCCCGATCCTTGATATCGCGATTGAGGGCTTCCCGGCGGATGACGCCAAGAAAAAGTACGGGGAAGCGCCCTATCTGCACAAGCGTGACGGGATCTACTACTTCACCTTCTCGACCGGCTGGCCGGGTCAGATTGTCTATGCCACGGCCGCAACGCCGCTTGGCCCCTTTACCTATCGCGGCGTGGTGCTCGACTATCTTGAGATCAACACCAACCACCAGGCCATTATTGACTTCCAGGGCCAGCCGTGGCTGTTCTACCACGATAAGCTGCTGGAAGGCGGCGGCAGTTACAAGCGCTCGATCACCTTCGCGCCGCTCAGCTACAGCGAGGGTGGTGCTATGGTCGAGGTCAGGAAGTAGCCGTCAGATCGGCCGACGCAACCA
>NZ_GL883081.1:264425-278184 GCF_000204015.1 Asticcacaulis biprosthecium C19
AAGCGGCGGAAGCCAGACCAGTTCATGATCGGCTTCGGTCTTGGCCGCCGGCCGGTGCGCCATCAGCTCAACCCCGAAAAAATGGCATTGATTGCTTGACATTTTGCCACCACGAAACTCCCGTTAAATTACAGCGTTTTAGAGCCAAAAAAGCAGATACTTGAGCAACCGGCGGCATCCCCAGGGCGTGGCTAAGAAGCGCGCGCAAGCTCAGCGGTCCCAAATTGTTTGATCTCTACCTTGTCAATCCAGCCATACTGTGAGTCACAAACGATCTTGGAACACCGCCAAATGCGGACGTGGTGATTTGCCGAACGCGCCTCCAAAGCGGGAGTTTTATCGCGAGTGACCTGAGGCGCGGTTACGTGCCCGGTTGCGTGCCTGTGATGTTCGGGCGTCCGGTCGCCGCTGCCAATTTTAGCAATCCACGCCGCAGAACAATTTGCTTCGGCTCAAGATGGGCGGCGGCATCCGGCGGAACGACTGGATACTCAGTCCATTGGCCTGCCTCCATTTGCAGCCATGACCAGGTACCGGCGGTCTCTTTGGGAATGGGCGTGACAAGCGCCACACCTACCGGTTTTAGTGCCTGCTGTTCTGTGAGCAGTCCATTGACGCGGAAGGTAACGTCGATGCTGGCAAGACTGTCTCTGACGAATCGAAGCGGAAGGCTGATCTCGGCATTTGGCAGGATACCGGTTCTCGCCCGGACCGGTGCGTGAGGATCAACCAACAGCAAGAGATGGGCGACCGACTGGTGATCAAAACGGAGGTAAATGAAGTTGTCGTTCGTTCCAATCCCGCGCAGATACGAATTCGAGACAGGGATGTCCGGTAGCTCGACATTGAATTGACTGTAATCATCTTCGAGGAAGTAGCCAATCAGACCATCATCAAGCCGCGTCGTGTCGCCGAGTTCAATGGGAAAAGAAAAGGTCGAAATGGCGGAAGGCAGAGAGGTCTGGGTATATTGCCAGCTTGGATCGTTTTGAGGGGAGTTACGCAGTTCAAACTGCAGTTGCGCCCTGACCATGGCCAACGGCCGGCCGATCGCCGCGGAGATCGCGCCACCATAGGCTTCTGCTTCTGGCAAGGTGGTCCAAAGCACCTCGTCGATAGCGTTCAGAAAATCCGCAAGCCCCTGCACGCCCTGCCCTGCCAGGCCTTGCAGGAATGGACCAAAATGCGGGACGGTCGCGGCTGCCTGTGCAATCGTGGCGTATTGGCTTCCCGGCGCAGGAGTCCAGAAAACGGCCTGACGTCCCAGTTGATCAACCCCGGATGAAAGTTCGCCCATTGCCGCGCCCAAGGCATCGTAGGCCACGAGCGAATGATCAAGGTGGTTCACCAGCACCCAACCGCAAATCGGATTGGCATCCGGTTCGGAAGGACCGCAGACCACCGTGTCGTCATGCGATGAAAGCAGATCAAAATTCAGGCGGGCCGGCTGAAGCAAAGCCGGCGGTAGCTGGACAAGCGTGCCGGCGGGCGAAGAAACGATTTGATAGCCCGCCGACACCGTAATGTTGGCGGTTCCACCGGTTGCAACGCTCGACGCCGGGACCTGTGCTGTGAGGTGGTTGGCGTCGACGAATCGCGTCGGCAAAGGGTTGCCATTCCACGACACCTGTGACTCCGGCCCAAAGCCGGTTCCAGAAACCGAAAGCGAAAAACCGCCCGTGCCTGGTAGCACAAAATTGGGTGACAAGGTATCGATGGCCACCCAGGACGTAGCTTCAAAACGGACCAGATTTGACATCGATAAAGGGATTGGGGCGCCGGAATTAACAACCACAATTTCGAAATAGGCTGGCGCCATTGTCAGATGTTCGGGCAAAGCAACAGTCAAAAGCGTCGACGAGACAAAGGTGGTGGGCAGTTCCCTTGAACTCACTAAACCCACATTGGCAACAGCCTGAGGCGTGAAGCCGCTTCCTGATATCGTCAGGACCACCGGGCCGCAGCCGGCCTCGACGACCTGAGGACTAACAGACTCGATGACGGGATTGCCTTGCGGCATGTTTGGAGGCGTAATTGGCCCAATCGTGAAAGTGGCTGGCCTGCTGACGCGGTCAGCCGATAGTTCCCGCGGCATGATCAGAGGCACGCCAGTCGGCAGTCGCATCAGGGGTTCAAGCGCCTGTCCCCACTCATCTACAAGGAGCAGTTTGCGGAATGTAAACTGGCCGCTTCGCCAGGATTGAAAATGACTGCCCGGCGGGGCAGCACCAGAGGAAAGGTCGGCGAGACTCGGCGGATAGCTTTCCATCTCGCCGATCAGATCTGCCAGTGGCGGCTGAGTAGACACAGACGTGCTCCTGTGGCTAATGAATACGCCCGGCTGTTCCAACAGGAGTTGTTCATTAAAGCCGTCAAGCGCCTGAGCGAGAATGCAGGTCTCCAAGGGCTTAAAGGTCATCGATTGCAACAGACGGCCAAGAAGATCGGCCAACATCGGATCGAGATCGGGTGCGTCCGACAGAAAGCGACCGAGACGGGTAACGATGTCTGCGCTTGCGGCCTGCGCGATTTGAACCTGACCGGACATCGGTATTGCGAGCGGCGTCGTGTTGGCGATGGGACCTGTCCAGTGGTACCGGCCATCTTCAAAAATCCAGTTGGGTGTCTTGGTCGTCCCATAGTCGATCGGGTAATAGTCCGCTTCCCAGTGAAGCTGGATCGGGCGCCATGGATTCGCCTGCCAAGCATGGGTGCCGCCGGCAGGAAATACGCCCGCGAGATTTGTCAGGTCGCCGAGAGCGCCAAGCACCGCATTGAGCGGCACGGTCGGAACGATCGACTGTATCCGTTCGGCGCTGTTTATATCTGTGAAGAAGAACTCGTCCATCAAGGCGCTGATCAAGGCTTGCGACCAGGGGACGCCCGTGACCTGCGACAAATCGGGTTGAGGAATGGCCAGGCCTTGGGTCGAACCATCAATCAGATTGCCGCCAAGATGAATTCCGGTGATGAGCTGAGGCGGAAACCGGCAGACAATCTTGGTCATGTCCGGGGGCGCGCAATCCGCCGGCAGACCATCAAGCAGGATCACGGGGTTGTTCGGCAGATAGAAGGGTTTTGCGGCACCCCGCTTCAGTATCCGGGTCGAAGGCAACTGGCGGGCAGCAGCGTAGTTTTGAATCGCTACCTGTAGCGCCTGCGGTGTGTCACCTGCCGGAACCTTTGCAGCCAGAAGCGTCAACTGCCCGCTTTGGACCAGAATTTGATGCGCCAAAGATCCCGTAACCTGCGGATCGAGCTGTGTGCGCAGATAGGTCTGGTCGATGCCGGAAACACTTGCGGTTCCATATTTGCCGGCCTGCCAGGCTGCATATTTCCACCACATCTGATGCAGCCGGCTTTGAAGGTCGGTCAAGGACCGGACAGCCGCGTCCAGGGCGGCCTGGTCCTTGTTGAGCCCGGCAAGCCAGGATTGTTCCGCTTGACGCTCGGTATCGCTGACGGAGGCCGTTGCGCCGGGGGCATCGCCTATATGCCAGCTATAGCCGCCAGAAGTCACCTGAAAGAAACTGCGTTGCCAGCGATCCGCCAGAATGGCGGCGCCGTCAGGCTTGGCGAGCGCTTCGAAAATACCTAGCTGGAACGCTTCCAGGGCCGCGGCATCCATGTACGGTCCGGTATCATATTCCGTCGTTTGCATGACCTTCAGTGCGGTGAAGGCCTGCTGCGATGTGTGACCAACCGCAGCGTAGAGCGTTGGGTTGGATGGCAAGACGCTTGGTGGCAGTTTGGACGCCTGCCAGCACACTCCGGTCACCGACCCTGCCACCAGCATCCAGCGCGCGGTCCAGGTCGGATCCGTTGCGTCAGGCAGCTTCCAGCCAAGTGTCGTCATGGCGGCATTGAAGCCCCCCGCGAGCGGATCCTCGGATGGATCGGAGAACCATCCGACAACCTGATAGCTGGCGATATCGTCCTGCGCATTGCCGAGCACGTCGATAAAGGAAAAGACGTTGTTGTTGTGGGGCTGGTGGAACGCGAAGCCCGGGTTTCCGGGCGCTACGGCCGTCAGGCCGAGGGAAGTCCCAGGTTCACTCCAGGCGCCCAGGGGTATATTTCGCCCGATAAATACGTCCATGGGGGTGTTGTCGCCCGAACCTGCGGGTTGGACATATATGGAAGCGACGTCTGAAGCCTTTCCGGGCGCGGGTGGTGCCGACCAGAGATAGTCGCTCTCGATTATCCAGGCCCTCGCCCGCCGGCTGGCGAGTGCCCCTGAAACCTTGAGCACCAGCCAACGGTTGGGAACTTTCGGGAAAAGTGTGGCGCCCTGCCGGCTGTCCTGCTGGCCGTGCGTAAAGGCCTCAGGCAACCGCCATTTGAGATATACACCATTATGAAAGTCGGAGGCCGCGACATTGTACGGCGGCACGGAGCCCATACCGGTGAAGCTGGCATCGTTGCTGGCCGGACCGGATTGGCCGTTGCGGCATGCGCGCAATTCCTCGTAGCGCATGCGCGCGCGCAGAAAGGTACCGTTGTTGCGGACCTGATCGTTGACAACCAGGGCCTCGACGATCATTGGGACGATAAGGGGGCTTTGGTCGGACATGGCGCCTTCAGGGGCTGGCGAAGGATTGGCTTTGGGGTTCGATAGCGAGTTGCAAGGCGAAGTTTCCACTTCCCCCGCCTGCGGTCACAACCAGCGTCAAGCCAGTCGCGCCCAGCATTGCCGTCGACGGCTCAAGCAAGGAAATGGCGGGTTGCCTTGGACGGGTAACGTAGAAGGTCAGGCTGTTCGACCAAATCTGGACATTGGTCACGGCGATCGGAAACTGGCCCTCTGACGCAATGAAGGCGGGGAGAATGTCGGCGATCAGTTCCGTGGCACTGACAAAGGTGGTCGAAGCGGCTGCGTTGTCGAACAGGACGACCGCGGATGTATCGAAGTTCTGTCCTGTGACATGCAGCTTGAAGCCTGGGATGCCCGCCGGCGCGGCGTAGCTGGACATGCCATCGATGACGTAACCCGCCCCCACGCTTGAAAGCATCGTGGCGCTTTCCGCAACGCGATCCTTGTCCTCGGGAGGCGAACAGCCGGCGAAAGCCGTGCCGGCCGCAGTTGCGCTGCCCATGGCAACGCCGATAACGAAGTCCACGGGTTCCGAACGAACTCCGCCGGTAACCAGTGTGATTTGCGCCGTCCCGGCCGACGCAAAACTGGACGGCGGAATCTGCGTCGAGACCTGACGTTCGCTAACAAGCGTCGTCGTTAGCGCGGTTTGGTTCCATTCAATGACGGTCGATGAATCGCACGGCAGGGTGCCGGCTGCGAATTCCAGAGCGGCCGCGAAGGCGGCCACATCGAGGACGCCGTCCACTGAGCCCGCAGTCACTTTGCGAAACGTCGGTTTCAGAGGTGCGACGGCCAGTTTCGAGCCAAGGCCCGCCGACTGCGCCGTCAGTCTCGGAACGACGCCTGCCTCGGCGATGCCGAACTGAAGGCCGTGGTACGGTTCGCGCAGCGTGACCAGATCGGGCAAGGCGTCGAACAGGCACATCCGCACATCCGACGACAAACAGTCGTCACGCACGATCGTCACGGGTGTGCCCCCTTGACTGGCGCTAATGACCAGGTGCGGCCAGCCCGAAACGACTTGCGAACGGATCAGCACCCCGCTTTTCGCCGACGGGGCCGCCGCAATCAAGGTCTGAATCTCCGATCGCATGGCCTGCATCAGGGCAAGATCCTGCGAGTCCTGCACGCACAGGCTCATCGCACCGGCCGTCAATGCGTCGATCCACCCGGCATCCATATGAAAGAAGCGTATGGATTCCACGGGGAGCATGGCTGGGTCCGGTACCAGGTGGGCGAAGGGCAGTGTTGCCAGGCTCCTCAGCTTGATTAGCCATTTCGCCAAACCCGCCAGATGATCGCTCAGGTTTTGCGCGAGATTTGGAGCCGCGCTGGGAAGCGCCAGCACATCACGCGGATGGATAAAGCTGCGCGATAAGCCAGGTCGCAATGTTCGCCGGGCCGGCAGTGTTCCAGCATCACCCCCTTGATCCGCCGCTCCCAACTCTGCGGCAAGTTTGAGAAGGTCGGGCGCATTCAGTGCCTGGGGAACATTCAAGCGATGCGCCAGGCGTGCGAGCGAGGCCTTTGACGCCCGACGAAGGTTTACCGTGCTCGCCGCGAAGTTGGCATCGGAGAGGGCCAAAGCCCGGCCGATATTCCAGGCGGCGGCAAAGCTGAGGTCGAAGACCCCATCTCCCGCTACATAGATCGCCAGTTCATCGGCAGCGGCGGCTTCCCGTATGGCGACCGCCGGATTGCCAACTGTGGGCAGTGGCTGCGGTAAAACCGGTGAGAGCGGCCCCCGATACCAGGCGAAGCTGCTGTTTCCCGCGCCAGGGGCATAGGTGGCAGCGACATAGCCATCCGTCAGCCGATCGGTAATGGCCTTTGGCAACCCGCCGGTCGTGGGCAAGGGCAGCCTCAGTGACGGCGTGACGGCCTGGCTGTCGATCAGGCCCTGCATCAACTGTTCGAAACTCAAACCCGATTGCGGCGTTGAGACAAATGTCCACGAGGCCATGGACGCCATCTGCACGTCCATAATCACCCCGCCGCCTGCCCTTTGCGGAATCGATTGCCCCTTTGGACCAAGATAGGCCGCGAAACCTTCAAGTGAAACAAGATGGACGTGATACCGCGCCGGGACCGTGTCGGCTATCGGCAGGCGGTTGGCGAGGACGACGGAAACGACCACATCCCCCTCACCGGCCGACTGGACTTCACGGCAATGGACCAGAAAGGGCAAATCCTCTGGCGCAGGCGTTACCGCACTGAAAGCCGCGCCCTTCAATGTGACGGTCCGGCACTGGGAAGCGAGGACTTCCGGGCTTACGGAAGAAAGCGCCAACTGCGGCTTCAGCGTGTTACCATCCGCCGTCAGAAGGGCTTGTACCGAGCAAGGTGCCTCGGCCACGATGTCGTCTCCGGTAAGAACCAGAAGCGCCAGCCACGAGGCCGAATTGGCTGGATCGGGTAAGGCGCCGCCAGGGATCGGAGAGCGCTCCCAAGGCAGGGCGGCGTCGTTCAGAATGATATAGGGCAGACGGTCGCCATAGGCGCCGATGGCTCCCGACGGCGGAAACACTGTCCGGACGACCTTTGTATCGACAGCAAACTGAGGCGCCTCGACGATAAAAGCCTGATCCGCCGTGAACGGAGCGGGCATCCCTGTTCCCGCCAGAGACTGTTGGATACTGATGGAATATGAGCCCGGTGGCAGATGAGAAAAGCAGCCATCGTAAAGCTGAAGCGTTTCCCCGTTACCCGAGACCGTCGCCTTCTGCATTCCGGGACCAGATGTTCTGACGCGCCTCATGATGGTTTCCTCACGTGACGAGCAATGGCTCAGCGGCCAGGGTTTGGCCGACAGAGGCCGCAAAAGCAGACATCGGGTCGTTGCGGGTATCGGGAGCGTAACCGAGGTTCGACAGAGCGGCCAATATGCCGGAGCGGGCCTGAGCGGCGGCCGGCGAGGCAATCCCCGTCGCAGCGTCTGCGATAACGGCGATCGTCGTCCCGGAATTGGACGCCATGGCACCCTGGGGAGCGGCCGAAGCATCAAAAGGCAGCACGGCCCCGGTCAGTCCCGCAGACTTCGCGGCCATGGCCGCCGCGACATCCACGCTTCCAACAGAGGCGCCCAGACTCGGCGCACGGACGCCGATCGAGACGCCGAGCGCCCGGCCTGTCAAAAGCTGTGTAGCGCGGCCTGGAACGGGCTGCGGCGCGGAAACCGGACGGCCCCAGAGAGAGGCCGGCACGTCACCCTCGACCACTTCGGCGGTGAAAAGGGCGGAGACGTCGGTCTTGGCGCTATCGGTTATCTGAATATCGAGATTCGCGACGACAGCTGACCAATTCATCGGGCAGACATTGAAGGATTGCCCAGTGAAACTGTGACTGGCCCCGACGGTCAGTTGCGTCGACGGCATTGGGCTCGTCACTTTGAAAGCGCAGCGGCTGCTGCGGACACGCCAGACAGCCTTTTGCCCCCCACCCGCGGATTGCGCCTTGCCGTCTATCCCCGCCGGACCATCGTCTCGTGTCAGGCTCAGGACCGAGCTATGACCTGCCGGCCCTGACTTCGGCAGGACAGCTTCGACATCCTGCCAGGTCACGGGCGGTCTTGAATTGGCCGGAGGATCCGCGCCGAAGGGCACGGTGAACGAGATGATATACCAATCGACATGGACATGGCCGCCGGTCGGCGGGCCCCAGATTTCCAGATCGCAGCCCAGCTCGACCTTCACGGTCATGGTCGTAAAGAGCAGATCCAGCCGATAGGATGCGCCTATCGTGACAAGAATATCGGCATCCATCCAGAAGGGACGCCAATAGGCAATGATATCCGCCTGGGCGTCGAACCACGCCTTCAGATTGCCGGATTGATAGGTGGCGGACAAATCGCCACCAGCCATAAGCGCTGCTGGCGTCAACGCCATATAGGCGCTGCCACTGAGGGTGATGCTGGAATCGATCGACCAGTGGAAACCAACGGCAGGGACCGTCGGATAATAGTCCGGTGCCGTGAAGCGCCGGTTATAGCCGCCCAGGCTGAGGACAAAGTCACCTGCGTGGGCATTGTCCCCGTACCACACAAAGAAGGCAAACCCGCCGGTCACGACGCAGGCGGGATCAATCAGGAAGGTCCCCGAGGCCAGAACGGCCTGAGCCGAGAAGACGCCCTGGTCTGGCGCGATCGTGATGTCGAAATCCAGCTCGATATTGGCATAGACCGGTGTAACCACCCCGCCGGCCTGCTGCGGAAATTGCGCTCGGGCGTCGCCGACGAGGGCAATGGCCAAATCGGCACCGGTGACCACCATTGCCAAGGCCTGCGCATTCACCAACTCAAAGCTGGTAAAGGTTATGCCCGCACTGAACCACAACTCGCCCTCGGCTGGCGTAACCCAGGCCGGTGACTGGCCGGAGGTGCCTAGCATGACGTCCAGGATGTGGTCCGGAGTCGGATTAGGGCCGAAGAGATTGGTCTGCGAAACCGTCGAGGTTGGCAAGACCTGGACGAACGGAAACGTCTGCACCTCGTCGATTGTCGGGAAGCGCAGACGGGAATTGTAGCCGAAACCGAGGGCGACTCCGGTTAGGAAAAAGGCCGGCGGTCCACCGAACGGATAAGAGAGGTCGCCGAAGGCGAAGAGCGACGGGAAGCCGGTTATGGCGGGCGGGATTGGCTTGTCCCCGTAATAGCCAACCGCCTGTAGGGTCAGTTGTTTCGCGCCGACAGTAATGCCCCCGTCGAATTCATAATAGCTGGCGCCCGGTGCCAGATTGACCAGGCCCCCGGCGATTTCAAGCGGAGCCTTGATATAGGAAACCCCCAGGCCGCCAAGACTGGACTCGGGCTTGAATGTCTTCAGGGGAGAACCGATGCCGAGACCATCGAGGCTGACACTAAGAGGGCCAATAGCCAGAGTGGCGTCCAGTTCGAACCACAGGGACTGATCGGCGGCCCGGTAGCTGACGCCGATCCTGGAGATCGATACCGGGCCGAAACTGCGCTGGATATCGATCCACGCCGTGCCCGCAGACGACGTGTTGGCTCCGGCCAGGTTCGCGTGAAGGTTCGCTCCCGCGCCCCCCATGTCCAGGGTGAGGGGAAAGACATCCGCCCCGATATGCAGGCTGGAATGGGCGATGAATTTTCCGGTTACCGTGGCCACCGGCAACGTCGGATAGGTGGCGTCAAGTCGGCTCAGTACCAGCGCGTTGAAACTCGATGCCTCATTCGGACTGATCGAAGTGAGGTCCGTCAGGATGACCGTGACGTCGGAGATGGCCATCGGCGCGATAGCGTTCAGAGTCTGACCAACCAGTGGCAGGTCGGCGAAATTGAAGTCGACATCCACCCCCAGGCACAGGAACCAGGCGCGCGTCTTACCCTGGTCCCTGATCTTGGAAATGAAGGCTACCTTGCCATAGGTCGTGGACTGCGCGCCGAAAACCAGGGAATGGTCGTTGAAGTCATAGCTGAAGGATGCGCTGACCAGCGAAAGGTCAAGATCTGGAGGCAGGCTGGGTAGCTTCCCTCCAAAGCTCGCCGCGATGTCGGCAAGTTGCAGCGGTGTGCCAGCGCTGGTCCAGGTCGCTTTCAGGAGCTTGTCGCCACTTAGATTGAGTTCGGCATCGAAAAACTGGCTACCGGCTTTTACCGCTCCCGCCAGCCTGTAGGTCGGTAAGCTTGCGGCGGACTGGACATAAATCTGAAGACTGACATCAATTGCGCCCGTATCGAGCCCGAGTGAGAATACGTCGTCCACCCCTCCAAACAGCTGCCATGTCCAGTTGCCTGCGCTTTCGGCTCCGCTAAGGCCGAAGTTTTCGAACGTCAGATGACTCAGCGCCGCAGGTAGCTGAGGTGGCGTGCCCGGCGCCGATAGCGCGTTGAGAATATCCTGCAACGCGACCTGGCCTGAAAAGGTCGCCCCCAAGTTCGCGGCGCCCAACGTGTCGGCCGTGACCTGGACGTCGAATTCACCCTTGAACACCTTGGGCAGGAAAGTCGCCTTCGTTGTCAGGTTTCCCGAAACAAGAGTGGAGCCTGCCAGCCGCATCACCGTGCAGCCCGCGACGATATCCGTGAGGGTTACCGGTCCGATCGACACCGGTTGCGTTGTCTCAATAGCCGCCCTTGCCATAATGAGCCGGCCGGCTTTCAGATCCCATGTCGCGCCCAGCCCCTTCAGTCCGACGATTTTGAAGAACGGCTTAAAATAGGTGGGCAGATGCTGGGTAAAATCTGCGATACCCAGCAGGCTTGAAATTTCGGTGGGCGTAATCACGCCCGCAGCAGGCTGAAGCGCGAAATTGATGACCGAGGATCGGCGCAGGGAGGCCTGAAACGTTCCCAACGGGGTGCGGCTGGTCCCGCTGAGCAGGCTCAGCGTTGAACCGAAGGCTATCCAGTACATTGTTTGGCCGCGGTCGTCTTGCCCGCTCTGCAACATCACGGCCGGAACGCTCAAATCGAATGTCGTATTCGCCGTGATCGAACCGGGCAGGCTGCCAACCAGGGAAATCGCCGGACAAACGGCGCCCAGCCTCTGGGGTACCGTTGTGTCGACGGTGCCCGACAACACGACCGTGGCGCTGCCGGTCAGGCTGCTGATCAGGTATTGCAACGCGCCCAACGGACCACTGAGCGCAAGGACACAGGCGAAATTGAGCCCTCTGCCGACCGTCAGATTTGCGGAACTCGCCGGCCATGCAACCTGTGCTGCCGATGTCGACAGAATAAGCGTCGGAACGGTGAACGAGAGGCTGCTGAACGGCTCCCCCTTTAGACGCGGAAAGCTGTCGGCGAACGTCCACTGGGCGGGAAGATCGGCGACAACAACGACGTCGACGGTCTGATTGGCTCCCAGGCTGAAGGTGACCTGCACAGGCACATTGTTCAGTTGCAGGAAATCCGCTGTTCCGTCGACTTCCAGTGTACGGCCATTGCCGGATGGTGCCGGAACCGGCGTTGCCACCTTGATGACAAGGGAACCGGGCAAAAGCAAATATGACTGAATGGTTGCATCAAACCCAGCGCTGGGTGCCATTTTGGCGGCAACAACCGATGCCGAAGAGACGGCTATGGTCCCGTTGGCAGCGACCTGGGCCTGTAAGATCGTCTGGAGGTCGAACAAACTCATGGACGGCTGCCCCTATACATCGAGGATCAGCGGCAGGTGGTCGCTTGTGCTGCGAACCAGACCGTAGTTTTCGAATTCTCGAAACGCTATTTCCGCGGCGGGAGCTATAGGGTCGGCAGAATCGATTCCGCCATAAGTCGGGTTGGCCGGCGGCGCACTGGTGAGAAGATTGTCGCCTAGGCTCTGCTCGAACTCCATACCCGGCGTGAGGGGAGCGGGCGGGTGCAGTATTCCGGGCGGGTGCGACAGGTAGGGTGTCCCGGTCAGGGTATTGATTACGGTGATAGTGTTGATGGCGGGAGCCGCTGTCCCGGGACCGTAGGTCGTGAATACATTGTCGATCGCACCGATCTCGCTCAGTGAGCCGCCAATCGACGACCCCATGTATCCATATCTAGGATAGACATTGTGCGTGACATCTGGCGCGAGCAAACCAAAGTCATTGAATGGCGTAGCTTCATCCAGGGGCAAAAGATGAGTCGTACAAAACGGACGCAGTGCCGGGACAGCGGCGGCAGCGACGCGCCAGTCCAGCGCGGGCGTGAAAAGCGGGCGCGGAGGCACCGGGTACAACATCCAGCCGTACGCGCCGGAGCCCGGACCGAAACCATCGATGTTGAAATCACCCAACACGATTTTGACCTCATTCGCGCCGACCACGGCCATATCGGGAATAAACTGTAAATTATTTACCGCATCCTTGGCCGTGTCGGGGGATGAATGGAACGAATACAGGTTCAGGTTCCGACCCGAGACGATTTCATGGAAGGTCGTCTGGAAGGGGCCCCGGTTATAGCTGGCTGGGAATTCAATGCGCGTTCCGCCAGCCGGTCCCCCACCGGGAAGCGGGCGCGGACCGACGAAATACTGCCATTCGCCTGCAAGCTGATTTTCTGGCACGGTAACGTGGGGGCCTAGTGCAGGAAATGAAACGGGCCGAGCACGCAGAACAGCGGGCCACGCACCCGCATAGGGCATAGCATGTGCCACTGTGTACGCCGTGACGGGTTGCGACTGGCCCACAACGCCCCCCGGTGGGCCGTGGAGTTGATAAAGCAGATTGGGCCCGGTAAAGACCAGGTTCGCCGAGTTGTAAAAGACTGCGACAGCTTCCGTATAGTAACCTTGACCCAAGGCGATAGGTGGAACAAGACACCATGCTGCTCCCAGTTGGGCGTTCGCCTGAATCCGAGCCAGGAGCTCTTGTAATGCCACGCCTGCGTTCGATGTCGAATTAAGAACCAGCCCCTCTTCCAGAATTTCGCCAGTGCGTCTAAAAACTTCAACAATAACAATAATATCCGGCGGATTATTGGGCAAGGCACCTGGCCCGGGGGCACTCGGGCCCGCAAAGATTCTGTCTACGATATAATCTAATCTTTGCTCGGCCTGAGAGGCTGCGGCGCCGACGCCACCTGCATATATTTTGCCCAGGGAAAAGTTTTCAATGTTCCAGTAAAGTATCCTGGTCACGGACGCGTTCCTGTTGAGATTAAGAGATCAAAACTCCGGCCTCGGCATCTTACGCACCGCGCCAACCTGAAAATTCGGAACTGGAATAATGAGAAAAATCGAAACTGATGCTGGATCGTGGATGCTTGTACGCGCTAATTACGTACACGCTTCAAGCGGGAAAGCAATGAAGGACCACCCACCGAAAGCGATATTTAGGAGCAGGGTCAATCGGGTTTCGATCTTTTTTAGCATCAATCATCCGCCGCCCTGGCCTTGAAGAGCACCAGCGCCTGGCTGATTTTGCCACAGTCGCGGCAGGTGAACTTCTCACGGAAATGATGGTTCACCCTCTACTGTTGAACTACGTCCCTTGATTGCCCGACCTTTTATAATCATGAAGTTCAATTTAAATTACAATAACATAGGCATTCATATAAAGCCGCCGCCAACTGGCCGCTTTCTTAGTTTCTGACTATCGAGAGATGACAGTGAAGACCACCTCACTGCACAACTGAGCACCCTTAAGAGCCCCGGCGCGTTAACGCATGGCTCTCAGCCACAGCACCATGGCCCAGGCATAGCCTTCATTCTTCAGCCGCTTGATCACCTC
>NZ_GL883081.1:278204-287818 GCF_000204015.1 Asticcacaulis biprosthecium C19
CAGCGGCGGCAGCCAGACCAGTTCATGATCGGCTTCGGACTTGGCAGCCGGTCTGTGGGCGACCAGTTCGACCTCGAAGAAATGGCAGCGATTGTTGTAAGGCGTACCATCGTCGTGGATGAAGTAATGGTCGATTTCGGTCACCTGACGGCCGACAGCCACGTCCAGGCCGGTTTCCTCAACGAACTCGCGTTTGACCGCCTGTTCCGGCGTCTCGCCGGGATCAAGTGCGCCACCCGGCAGGTCATAGCTGAATTTCGTATAGCCGATCTGGGCACAGGCGATGCGGCCGTCGTGCAGCAAAATGCCATAGGCGCCGACGCGGGGCTTGTAGATCAGGCCGGCCTGGCGATCGCCAAACTGCTTGATCTCTTTCCCAGAAAGATCTGGCATTACCCGGCGCCACCATGCAGGGTCAGGTAAGGATCGGCCACCTTGCCACCGACAAAGTCGTCATAGGTCGCCTTGGGCCAGCCGACCGCCATGGTCTTGGAATCGCGCCAGGCGTCCAGGATGACGTCACGCAGATCCGAAGCCCCCTGCCCCAGTTGCTGCTTCATGAAATCGCGGCCGCGCGGATCGCCCGGTTTGAAGCCGCCGGCCTTTTCCAGTTCATACAGCGGCACAACCAGCGCATGGCTCTTCATCATCCGCTTGGCAAAGCACTTTTCCGGTCCGTCGGTGCAGGGTTCGTACGGCGCCATGCTGGCGCGCACATCAGCCGCCGAAATGTTGGCGTCGACAAAGGCGTTCTCCAGCGGCACGTGGATTTTTTCCAGGGTGTAGCCGTTGGGATTGGGGAATTCCTCGCCCCAGCCGTTGTAATGGATGCTCATATGCAGCGGTTGGGTGGTGTCGCCGACATAGTGCGCCAGGACGCCGATATCGCGCTTGATCAGGCTTTCGCGGCGGATGCGGTCGGCGCGGTACCACGCCTTCTTGGCCTTGTCGGTCTCACGCGTCTCCAGCAGGTTCAGCACGCGCCAGTAGGCGAAGTCCTTGACCACCTGCTGGTAGCCGTCGACCATGGCATAGGGCAGATAGCCCGACTTCCAGATCTTCTGGCCCTTTTCGTTCAGGGTGATTTCGAAATCTGCCCGCGTCCTGGGCAGTTCCGCCAGCGTCTGGCCGGCCAGGGTCTTGCCCTCGTCGTCCAGGTCGATGAAGTGGGCCGCATTGCGCTCGCTGTCATGGACAAAGCCGGAATCGCGCCAGCGGTCGGGTTCATTGGCATATTCGCCGACGTCGGCGATGGCTTCGGGCGTCCGCAAGAAGGCCGGCGTATAGTCCGGCAGGGCACGGATGGCTTCTTCGCCGATAAAGCGGTGGCCGGCAGATCCCCAGGCCAGAGCCGCCGTGGCAATCGCCACACCCGCAACCACTGACAACAAAAGGCTCTTAAGTTTCACAACTTTCAACTTCATCACATCACCCGATCCGGCACGCTGCCAGCGCCCGCTTTCAGCCTTTATACGTGAACCCAAACCATTTCCGGCGCAACGTTTTTTGCAGCGCAACCATGGTCAATCGCGGGACAATGTTATCTGTCAGGCCTGTTTGGAGGAAGCGGTGAGGATGCGGTATTGTCTGGATTATTAACGTGTTTGCGGCAGTCTGTATCGCGATTTCCGTACCGCGTTCGAAAGAGTACCCGATGATCCCCATGGAGGCCGCTATCGACTGGCTTCGCCTGAGCCGTCGGCTCGGCGTGGCTGTCTGCGCGATTGGCCTGATCGCGTTGGTGGGATGGCCAACAGACATCGTTCTGTTGCGCTCGGTCCTGCCGGGACTGATGGCCATGCAACCGACGACCGCTATGTGCCTCGTCCTGATCGGATCTGTTCTGGCCCTGCCGGGCTTGCCGCGTGCGCTGTCACTGTCGGCCTGTGCCGTTGCCGCCCTGTGGAGTCTGGCCTTCCTGGTCGAGCATCTCACCGGCGCAACATCCGCTCTCGACACGCTGCTCTTTGGCGACAAAATCCTTCACCAGGCCCCCCTGCCCGCGCACCCCGGCCGTATGACCGAAGGTACATCGCTGGGCCTGTTCCTACTGTCCAGCCTGCTGCTGATCCACCGCGTAATCGGTGCCCGCCTGCCCGCTGCTCTCCATCTCCTCATCGCCACCGTACCTTTGGCCATCGGTGCGATTTCGCTGCTGGCCTATCTGCTCGCTGTCAGAAGCGCCCGCGGCGTCGTCGGATATACCGACATCGACCTGCATACATCTGTGGGCTTGTGCCTGCTATCCTGCGCCGTCATGGCTCTGCGCCCCGATGCAACGCCCCTGCGCGTTCTCGCCCAGGCCGGTTCTACGGGGCAGCTGATGCGCCGCATCCTGCTGACCGTTGTCGCTCTGCCCCCCGTGCTGGGCTGGACGGCCCTGCAGGCGACGAATCTAAACCTGCTCACACCCGACTTCCGCCTGGTCCTGACCACGGCCGGCACCATGCTGGGCCTGATCATCCTCGGCGTCGTCTCCGCCCGGCGGATGAGCGAAAGCGAGAACCGGCTCGAATCTGAACGCCTGCGCGCCCAGGCCAGCGAAGCGCAGTTTCACAGCGTGATAGCCAACGCCCATCAGGCCATCGTCACCACTGACGAGCATGGTCGCGTCGCCAGCTGGAATGGCCAGGCCGAGGCCGTGTTCGGTTGGAGTGAGACCGAGGTCGTCGGCCGGCGTATGTCCGACATGATCATTCCTGAGCGCTTCCGCGACGCCCACACCAAGGGTATGGCGCGTTTCATGGAAACGGGTGAAGCCCGCGTCATCGGCCAGCGTATCGAACTGCCTGCGCTGAATCGCAGCGGCACTGAATTTACGATCGAATTGGCCCTCAGCGCCGCTCGCAATTCGGCCGGCTGGCAATTCACCGCCATGATGCACGATGTCACCGAACGCCTGGCCCAGACGCAACTGTTCGAAGCCGCCTTCCACCACGCTCCGATCGGCGTGGCCCTGGTCGGGCTGGATGGGGGCTTCCTGAAGGTCAACCTGGCCTTCTGTCGGTTGGTCGACCTGGAACGTGAAGACCTGCTGGCGGCTGATTTCCAAAAAATCACGCACCCGGACGACCTCGATCGCGATCTGGAACTACTGGCAGAGCTCACCCGAGGAGATATCCCGTCCTACCAGATGGACAAACGTTACCTGCGCCCGAATGGCGAGGTCGTGTGGGTGAACCTGTCCGTATCCATGGTGCGTGAAGAAACCGGTGCGCCGAAACACTATATCGCGCAGGTCCAGAACCTGACCGAGCGGATGGAGGCCGAAGCGCGCTATCAGCTTATGGCCGAGAACACCACCGACCTGATCGTCACCTGCGACCTGAACCTGAGGCGCAGCTTCGTTTCGGCCGCCGTGCGCCGACTGCAGGGCATCAGCCCGGCTGAAGCGCTGGCATGCCGCCCCGAAGACTATATGCACGAAGAGGACGTGGCATCCGTCGTCGCCACCTTCCGCCGCACGGCCGAAGGTGAGACGGGTCTGCGCGTGCGCTGGCGCTGCTGGAACCAGGAAGCCCACATTTGGACCTGGGTGGAATCGAGCCCGTCCCTGATCCGCAATGGCGACGACACGGCACCGATGTTCGTCGACGTGGTGCGTGACATCTCCTCCCAGGTCACCCAGGAACAGAAACTGGAAGCCGCCACCGATGCCGCTGAAGCCGCCGCCGCCGCCAAGGCCGACTTCATGGCCAATATGAGCCATGAGATCCGCACGCCGCTGACGGTGATGATCGGCTTCTCCAGCCTGCTGACCGAACGCCAGGACATGCCGGACGACGCCCTGCGCTACGCCCAGCGTATCGCGACCGCCAGCAATTCCCTGCTGTCCCTGGTCAATGACATTCTTGATTTTTCCAAGCTGGAAGCGGGCCAACTGGAGCTCAAACCCAAGCCGACCGAAATCGTCGAGATGTCGCGCGAGTTGTTCCTGATGATGCAGGCGCAAGCCGCTGCGAAGGGGCTGAATCTGCGCTTCGAAGATGACAATAGTGTGCCGGATACGGTCTTCCTTGATCCGCAGGCTTATCGCCAAGTGCTGCTCAACCTGGTCGGCAATGCCATCAAGTTCACCGATACCGGCAGCGTCACCCTGATGCTGGGCTATGACAACAAACACCTGACGGTCCGGGTCATCGATACGGGTCCTGGCATGAACGAAGCCGGCCAGGCCAAGCTGTTCCAGCGTTTCTCGCAGGTGGATGGCTCATCGACGCGCAAACACGGCGGTACCGGCCTGGGCTTGGCCATTTGCCGCGGCCTGGTCGAAGCCATGGGCGGCACGATTGGTGTAACCAGTGCCCCCGGCGAAGGGTCGCATTTCCACTTCACCCTGCCCGCCCCGGCCCTGGCCGATGGCGCGGCATTCGAGTTCGACACCGATCTTCCCGACCTCGCCGGCCTGCGGGTGCTGGTGGTCGATGACAATTCCGTCAATCGTGAACTGGCGCGCGCCATACTGGAACGGGCAGACGCCGCGGTGATCGAAGCCGAGGACGGTTCAGCGGGCGTTCTGATGGCGGGGGTCTATCCGCTCGATGTCATCCTGATGGATATCCGCATGCCGGGCATGGACGGCACCATGGCCGCCAAGCGGATCCGAAGCGAGCCCGGCCCCAACCGCGACGTCCCCATCCTGGCCTTTACGGCCAACGGCCATGATCTGTACAACCCGGCCGATTTCGATGGCCTGGTCGCCAAGCCGATTACGCCAGCGGCTCTGGTCAACGCCATCGCAAGAGCGGCGGGTTCGGAGTCAGCCGACATGGACCAATCGCTCAGGGCCTGATCCGCCTCACCAAACCTGGACCCGGTCCTCCGGCTTGAGATACTGCCTCTGGTCCGGCGTCACCTTGAAGGCCTCATACCAGGCATCGAGATTGCGCACGGTATCGCCACGGTACTCATCCGGCGCGTGGCCATCAGTCAGTATCTGCTGGCGCAGGGCCGCTTCACGCGTCTTGTCGCGCCAGCTCTGGGCGAAGGCGATGAAGAAGCGCTGGTCCCCCGTAAGACCGTTCTTGACCACATCCGGCTTGCCACCCAGGGACATCTTATAGGCGTCATAGGCAGCCGCCAGGCCGGCGACGTCGGCGATGTTCTCGCTCAGCACCAGTTCGCCGTTCAGGCACAGATCTGTGAACGGGCAATAGGCGTCATACTGACGGGCCAGGGCAGCGCCAGCCGCCTTGAAATGCTTCAGGTCCTCGGCCGTCCACCAGTTGATCAACCGGCCCTTGTCGTCGAACATGGCGCCCATATCGTCGAAACTGTGCGAGATTTCATGGCCTATAGTCGCGCCAATGCCGCCATAGTTGAAGGCTGAATCGGCTTCCGGATCGAAATAGGGCGGCTGCAGGATGGCAGCGGGGAAGTTGAGCGCATTGGCCATGGGCAGGTTGACGGCGTTGACCGTCTGGGGCGTCATCACCCACTCATAGTGGTCAGGCGCCTTGCCCAGCTTGGCCAGATTGCGCTCGTAGTTGAAGCGTTCCGCACGCTGCATATTCCCAACCGCATCGCCGCGCACCACCTCCTGGCCGGAATAGTCGATCCACCGGTCCGGATAGCCGACCCCGACCTTCAGCGTTCCGAGCTTGGCCAGGGCCTTGGCCTTGGTTTCCGGCGACATCCAGTCCAGCTTCTCCATACGCACGCGATAAGCGGCAATCTCATTGTCGACCATGGCCTGAATCTTAGCCTTGGCTTGCGGCGGGAAATGGCGTTCGACATAGAGCTGGCCGACAGCCTCGCCCAGAGCGCCATTGGTCGCCGAAATAGCGCGCTTCCAGCGGTCGCGCATCTTGGGGGTGCCTTGCAGAGCTGTGCCGTAGAAGGAAAACACCTCGTCATAGAAGGACTTCGGCAGGACCTGGGCATAATGGTCCAGCAGGCGATAACGCAGATAGACCTTCCAGATGTCGAGCGGCTGGGACGCCACCAACGCCGAACTGCCGGCGATAGCTGACGGCTGCCACACGATGAAGTCGTTCTGCCCGCTCAGGCCGGCGGCCTTGAAGTAGGCATCCCAGTCCAGCCCCGGTGCCTTGACGGCAAACTGGTCCCGCGTCCACGGGTTGTTGGCCTTGCTGACATCGCTGGTGTCCAGGCGCGTCGCGTGGTTTTTGGCGATGTCCGTCTCCAGCGCCATGATCTGGGCCGCTCTTGCCTCCGCGTCCGGCACATTGGCCAGGGTCAGCATGGTGACGATGTGCTGCTGGTAGCGCGTGCGCAGGGCCGCCATCTTCTCGGACGGGTCGACATAGTAGTCGCGGTCAGGCATGCCCAGGCCGCCCTGCATCAGGTAGGCGACGACACGCTCAGGGGCCTCGAAGCCCTGCTGGGCCCAGAAACCGAAAAGATTGTCGGTGTAGAGGTCGGTCGCGTTCAGCGCATCGACATCGGCGCGCAGATGGCTGCCGAAATAGGTCGCGAGCCCCGCCTTGTCCGTGATGGCATCGATAGCGGCAAATTCCGCCGCCAGCGGTTGCAGGCCTTTGGTCTCGATGGCGGCCTCGTCCATGAAGGCGGCGTAGTAGTCGCCAACCTTCTGGGCGTTCGATCCGGCCGGAGCGTTGCCGGCGGCCGCATCCTGGATCAGGGCACGCACCTGCTCGCTCGTCTTTTCGACCAGAACCGCCGAGGGTCCGTAAGACGACCGGTCGGCCGGGATTTCGGCCGACGTGATCCACGTGCCGTTGGCGTAGCGGTAGAAGTCATCACCCGGTTTCACCGACGCGTCGATCCCGACCAGATCGACGTCGTGAACTGGCTCGGCGAGAGCCACACCGGTCATAAGGGTCGAAAAAACAAGAGCTATTGCAGTTGCCGAGGTCCTTGATGGTCGCAGCGACATGGGTCGGCCTCACGGGAAAAATTGTCTCTGGCGAAATCATCTCCCCCTGAGCGTCAGCGTCAAGTTACAGAATAGCAATGTTCACCGTGCGACGAGCCGTCTGCGGGAAAAATACGTAAAGATTTACATAGTTAGACTGGCAATGGCCGAGGCAGATTTTTCTTGAACCCTGCTGCCTACCCTTTCAGCGCCAGCAACTGCAGGTGATGCAGGTAAGCGCTGACATCCATCAGGGCCGCCGCAAGAGCGGTCTTGACCCTTTCTAGCCGGCCGGCCGCGCCTTCCGCATCGCCTATCTCGGCCTCTCCGGCCAGGGCCGCCAGCGTATTGGCACCGATACCGGCCGCCGCCCCTTTCAGGGTGTGGGCGGCGTCCCGCCAGCCCTCATGGTCGGTGTCGAGCAGCGGCGCCCACAGTTCGCTCTGCTGCTGGAACAGGCGCAATACCTCCTCCATCACCAGGGAATCATTGAGCGTATAGGACTCCAGATGACCGAAATCGACCGCACCCGTAACATCGCGCAACGCCATGACCTGCTTCTCCCATTTCCGTTTCCGGGAAAGCCTTAGACTGATTCCATCTTATCAAATCCGCACAAGTTCGCCCTGCATTTCCCATCGCCTTCTGGCCGATAAGGCTTAGGCTTCCCGTCTGTAAGGGAGATCAGAGTGCTCGCAGATTACAGCGACGAAATCCTGTCTTGGGTGGAAACCGGCGCCATCAAGCCCGAGGACGCCCGACGCTGCCTGATGCGCACCCTGCCCATCCTCTATGACGGCGTGATCCAACCCAGCCTGCTGGCCCGGGTCATCGCCTATATAGAACGCGTGCTGGTTTTGCTCGAGCAAGGCTCCATCACGGTCAGCGAGGCGAAGGAGGACACAGCCGCACTTCTGGGGGCCGCCGTTGAGGGCGACGTTGACAAGCTGATGGCCCTGCGCAGCTTGATAGGAAGCCGCGTGGAATCGGCGCCCCATAGCTGATCAAACCTTGCTTAGGTCGTTTCCGGTGGTATCGGCCGTCGGAGCGGCATCGAAATCGGGCCGGGTGCCAACCCCCAGTTGCCGCAACTGTGACCAGACATCGGCAACGGCCTCAGCCTGGGTTTCACAGGAGGACGACAGCCGGACGGTGCGAGGCGACCCGTCAAACCGCAAGGTCAGCAAATAGCCCGAAATTGTTCGTTCCGCTGCGATGACCCGGATGCTGGAACTCATGCCCTTCGGTCCACTTTACGAAGTTTCGGGTCTATTTGAGCACAGTCCCTCAAAGCAGAAATGCCGATTACATAACCAAGTCGCAATCAGTATAAAATTACCACACCTTCGCGTCGCAACAAATTTGCTGCACGCGCGAACGCCTTTAAATAAAGAAGCCATAAATACTCTAACCACCCGAGCAAAAATAACTGCAGTTCGATACCTTTAAGCAAATATAAGGATTTTCGCCTAATTTACTCTCATGGCAATTTCCCAGATGCGCAGACAATTTGTCCAATGGGCGCACTGCCAAGGCGGCAACGTTGCCGTTATCTCCGCGCTTTGCGCAGCACCTCTGCTGTATGTCATCACCGCCACCATCGATCATTCCGCCATGGTCAAGGACCGCTTCAGCCTTCAAGCCGCAGCAGATGCCGGCGCGCTGATGGGGGCTGCCAAACTGGCCCTGGGCAGTGACGAACTGGTGTTCGGTGCCGCGGAGGCCGCGGCCCATCAACAGATCGGCGATCTCAGAAATCCCGTCACCTTTGAGGTTGTGGTGGACCGCAGCACCGGCGCTGTGACCGTTACCGGTCGCAGCCAGCACGCCCCGCTGATCGGCTTCATGAGCGATGGCCCCACGCCCATCAGTGCCAGAGCCACGGCTGAAGGCCTCCTGAAAACCCCTTTGTGCATTCTGCAAATCGGCAGTTCGGAGATGAAGATCGACGACCAGGCCACGGTACGCGCGGGCGGCTGCCTGGTCCACAGCAACAAGGATGTCACCGTTGCCAGCGGCGCCTTCCTTCAGGCCGCCCAGACCCAGGCCGTCGGCGCCGTCAGGGGCCCGGTGTCGCCCCAGGGCCATAATGGCGCCATGACCATCGAAGATCCCTTCCTCTCGATGAACCTGACCCCGCCGACAGATTGCAACGGGAAGACGGCAAAAATCAAGATTGTGACCGGGGCCGTGCTGACCCTGCCGGCAGGCGTTCATTGCGAGCACTTCAAAATCGAAAAGAATGCCACACTGATCCTGGGTCAGGGAGATCACTGGTTCATGGACCATCTGGAGTCCAAGGATAACGCCACTATCCGTGGTGACGACGTTGTCCTGATCTTCGGTTCGGACAAGTCGGTAAAGTTCAACGACACCTCGTCCGTCCAGATCACCGCACGCAAGACCGGCGTCTTTGCCGGGTTCCTGCTGGCCACAACGCGCCAGAACGACGAGAAGTTCGTCATCGCCTCCAACAATGTCAGTGAACTGCTGGGCACCATCTACATCCCCAACGCGGAACTGGAAGTCGAAACCGCCGGTCAGGTCGCCGAGGACTCGGCGTGGAGCATCATCGTCGCCAAGACCATCACCCTGAAGAAGAATCCCGTCATGGTCATCAATACCCGCTACAGCGGATCCGGCGTTCCGGTGCCCGCGGGTGTCGGCCCCGCAGGCACCCCGCGTCTGACGCGTTGAAAGCCTACCCACAAACTCAGGCCTGCCCGTACCTGTTATACCAACCCACGATGACTTGACTCATCGTGGATTGGCAGGG
>NZ_GL883081.1:287955-292342 GCF_000204015.1 Asticcacaulis biprosthecium C19
TAAATGCGAATACCAACCGCACCTTATCGGGCAGGATGTGTCAGTCTTTTCGTGGGTTGGTATTAGGGTCGAAGAGGGTTTACCGCGACGCCAGGCGCCGATTGTGATAACCTTGTGGCCGGTGATTCGACCCGACTCGGACGCATTTCCGGCATCCCCATCCGTCATGTGAAGGATGTTGACCTGGCCCGGGCTGGTCTCGTCACCACGGTAAGGGGATGCATCATGGATATGGACAGCGTATCGAGTCTGATTGACACGATTTATGACGCGGCTGTCGACGATAAGGGCATCCCGAAAGTCGCCGAGCGCCTGGCCCGGCTTGCCGGCGCCCGAACCGCCACCGTCACCCTGCATGCCTGCGACATGCGCGAGTTCGCCATGGTGCGCGACTTTTTTCTGGCGACGCTTGGTATCGATTTCACGGGCCATTTCCTCACGCAGGACGTCTGGCAGCAGGCGGGCCACAGCCTCTCCACCCTGCCGGCACAGAGCCACGCCTTGGACGGCGTGCCGATCGCCGACATCTACACCCGCTTTTATCTTACCCATGCCGACCCGTCGGTTTTGGGGCTGAACGCCCTCATCACCACCCAGCATGGTGTCCTCTCCGTCGCCATAAGCCGGCCCCTGGACGCCCTGCCCTTCACGGCCGTAGACGCGGCCAGGCTCCAGGCGCTCGTACCCCACCTTCAGCGCATGCATCAGATGCGCCTGCAGATGCAGCGGCTCGAGACCCGTTCGGACGTCGCCCGCGCCGCCCTGGACCGTTTCGCCTATCCGACCCTGATCCTCCAGCCCGACCGCCACATTCTTCTGGCCAATGCCGCCGCCACCGACACGCTGGTGCGGCGCCAGGGCCTGTTCGAGCAAAAGGGCCGACTTTACGCCCAGCAATCCGAAGACAACAAACGCCTTTCCGATGCGCTTCACACCGCCTTGAACGGCAATGGCCAGGACGCCGAAATCTGCCAGATTGGCCGCGGCGATGGCCTGGAGCAGCGTGTCATCATGTCGCCCATGGCCGACCGTAAGAGCGTATTCCTCGTCATCGACGATCCGGCTACGCCACGCCCCCTGAACGCCAAAATCTCCCAGCTCTATGGCCTCAGCGCCGCCGAAACCGCCTTGACCGAGGCCCTGATGCGCGGGGAAACGCCGGAAGACTTTGCCCTGGCGCGCAACGTTCGTATCACGACGGTCCGTTCGCAGCTGTCGTCACTCCTGCGCAAGACCGAGACGGAACGCCAGGCCCAGCTCATCGCCAGCATGAGCCGTTTGCCATCTTTAAAAATTCAATCTTTCGGCGAAGAATAATTTCGAAACGTTTCCTTCATTTGCAGGATGCATAACCGGTAGCGCCTCGCCTACGAATATAAAACTTACAAAAAACGACCGGCTTGATTCGCTGTTTTGGCGAATCCTGTCGGAACAGGGACGAAAGTCTTCGTGCACACCACATTCAGCCGCCCCGGCAGAACACATCTGACGCGCTTGCCCCCGGCAGGCGCCGTAACACGTCATTTGCCCCCCCTGCGCCGCACACCTTCCCATTCGAACCGACATAAAGGTCATGCTGTACGGGTACGCGCTGTCGGGACCGCCCTCCACGCAAACCTCCAGTTAGCCGCGTTCCCCTTGGGGTCTACCCGGCCAGCCAGCGACCTGAGCTCCCGCCGACAACGGCACTGCGTTTCCCCTTCACACCCGCGCCTGACATCCTTGGGCCGGCCCATCCAAGTTTGAAAATCCGGCGCCGGCGGCTCGTCTGCGGCGCCTTTCGACCTGTCCTGAGGAGGACCCCATGTCTGACCCCGATATTGCCAATGACACCTCAACTGGCGCTGAAATCCAACTCGAAAGCTTCTTTGATGGCGTTCTGGAGGCGCATGACGACGTCGACTGGATCAAGGTCGTGATCACCAATGCCGGCACCTATGAGTTTACCTTGATGGTCACGGACGGAGACCTCAACGACGGCTACCTCATTCTTTACGACGCGGAAGGCATTCAGCTCAGCTTGTCTGACAATGGAGGCGGCGGTGCGGCCGACGTTATGCAAACAACGCTGCAAGCAGGAACCTATTTCCTGGCTGCGGCGGCGCAGGGCGGCGTCAATGCCGGGACATATCACATGACGGCCGCTCTGATGCAGAGCAACACCGCTCCAACCTTCAGCCCCGAAGACACCCTGACTGGCGTTGCCGAAGGCACCAACGCCCAATATACCTTGCTCGACCTGCTTGATAACGCCTCCGACGCCGACAACAATGACACCTTGTCGATCGATGGCGAGGTCTTGGTCAAGGACGGCGACGACAGCATCATCGGCACAGCCACCCTGGACGAAGATACCTACACCATCACCCTCGATGACGAAGACTACAACGGCGACGTCTTCCTGAGCTACACCGTCACCGATGGTACGGACACGGTCGCCGGTTCCGCCACCTACAACGTTTCCGCCGTCAATGATGACCCGACGGGTACGGCCGCAGTCGTAGCCGACAAGGTCGAGGACACTCCCTTCTCGCTGACCCGCGCGCAGCTTCTCGCCAATATTTCGGACATAGAAGATGCGGACGAAGACCTGACGATTAGCATCGGTGCCGTGACCGGTGGCACCTTCATCCTCAACGGAACATCCGGTGACTACGACTTTACGCCGACCACTGACTTCAGTGGTGCGGCGTCGATCACCTACACCGTCACCGACACCGACGGCGGCGACATCGAAGTCACCAGCAACTTCAACATTATCGCGGCGGATTTACCCAATGACGATACGACGACCGCCCAGGTCATCGTGGACGGCGCGGCCTTTACCAGCCTTCTCGGATCAAATGATGACGTTGACTGGGTCAAGGTCGTCATAACCGAAGCTGGCACCTACGCGTTTGATCTCGCGCTTACTGATGGCGGATTAAACGATGGTCATATGATGCTTTTCGATGCGGGTAGTAATTTCCTGACCTATGATGGCGACAGCGGGCCAGGCCTGGATCCCAGAATTGTCGTTACGCTTGAGCCGGGAACCTATTATCTCGACATCGACAACAATAACGCTCCAGCGGCCACCTACAGCCTGACGGCAACGTCCGTCAACGACGCCCCGACCAACAGCGGCGATATCAGCCTGACCGACACGATCGAAGGCGCCAGCGTCACCACCACGGTCACAGCCCTGCTCGCCAATGCCGACGATATCGATGCTGGCGACACCTTGTCCATCCAAGACGGCGAGATTGCCGTCACCGACGGCGAGGGTACCATCATCGGCTCCGCCTCTATCTCGGGCGACGATGTCACCATCACCCTGACGGACATCAACTACAACGGTGATGTCAATCTCGACTACATCATCACCGATGGCGAAGCGACAGTAGCAGGTTCCGCCTCCTACAACCTGAGCCCCGTCAACGACGCCCCGACCAACAGCGGTAATATCGCCCTGACCGACACGATCGAAGGCGCCAGCGTCACCACAACGGTCACCGCCCTTCTGGCCAATGCTGACGATGTCGACGGCGATACCCTGTCCATCCAGGACGGTGAGATTACTGTTACCGACGGCGACGGCACGATCATCGGCTCGGCCTCCATCTCAGGCAACGACGTCACCATCACGCTTGACGACATCAACTATAACGGCGTCGTCAATCTCGACTATGTCATCACAGACGCCGAGTCCAACCTGAACGGCGTCCCACCGTCCGGCGACGCGACCGTGGCCGGCTCCGCGTCCTACAACCTGTCCCCCGTCAATGACGCTCCGACCGTAAGCGGCCCAGTCACCCTGACCGGCGTCGACGAAGGTACAGACGCCGTATTCACGCTGGCGGATTTGCTGGCCAACGCCTCCGATGTCGACCATGACGTCCTGTCGATCGCTGGCTCCGTCTCCGTCTTTAGTGGCGCTACCTTAATGGGGACCGCCAGTCTCGACGACGACAGCTACACCATTTCCCTGCCTGAGAACTTCAACGGCAGTATCGACTTGGTCTACACCGTCACCGACGGTGAAGAGAGCTACGCGACTTCCGCCACCTACACCGTCGCCGCTGTCAACGACGCGCCGACCTTCGGCGATGAAGTCACCCTGACCGGCGTCAACGAAGACACGCCCGCCGTCTTTTCGGTGGAAGACCTGCTGTTCGGCGCGGAAGATGTCGACCTCGATGGGTTGAGCATCTCCGGCAACGCCATTTCGGTCGAGGACGCCAAGGGCAACACCATTGGTTCAGCAGTCTATGACGACGGTGACTTCACCATCACCCTTGACGAGAACTACAACGGCACCGTCAACCTCGAATACGCCGTCACGGACGGCGATGAAACCGTTGCCGGTTCGGCCACCTACGAGGTCGCTTCCGTCAATGACGGCGGC
>NZ_GL883081.1:294005-294496 GCF_000204015.1 Asticcacaulis biprosthecium C19
CCTATGTCGGTACCCTCACCGCGTCGGTCACCCCGGCCGGCAAGGGCGGCGGCGGCACGGTCAACTGGACCTTCTCGGTTGACAATGACGATATCCAGTTCCTGGCCGTCGGCCAGACCCTGACCCAGACCTACGATGTCACGGTCTCCGACGGGTGGGCTTCCGACACCGAAACCGTCACCATCACCATCACCGGCACCAATGACGCGCCAGTCCTGACCGGTGTCCAGGCGACCCTGGAAGACGGCACGGAAGACGAAGACTACATCGTCAGTGTGGAAGACCTGCTGGCCGGCTTCACCGATGTCGATGACCTGGACACCCTGTCGGTGGCCAACCTGACCGCCAGCAACGGCGCCACGGTGACCAACAACCTCGACGGCACCTACACGATCGAACATGCCGATGACTTCGACGGCATGATCACCCTCACCTACGCCGTCAATGACGGCCATGACGGTTCGATCGAAGGCGTCACCCTCGATTATGAT